>NZ_CP065233.1:0-4609080 GCF_015767655.1 Alteromonas sp. B31-7 | reverse complement strand
CTTTTTCGATGGGCTTTTCTGGTGATGAACACCACATGACTCTGGTAACAGAGAAACGTGCATGCCAAAAACGCCTATGTTTAACTAAATATAAGTGAGACTTTGGTCATGAAAAGAACATTTCAACCGAGCAATTTGAAGCGTAAGCGTTCTCACGGTTTTCGTGCACGTATGGCGACCAAAAATGGTCGTAAAGTACTAGCAGCTCGCCGTGCAAAAGGCCGCGCTCGTCTTTCAGCTTAATTAGAAAGACGCTAAAGTGGGCGAGAATCATTTTTCGAGGGAGTTACGTCTGTTAACTCCCACCCACTTTACCTATGTGTTTGATAACGCAATTCCAGCAGTATCCCCTTCTTTTACTATCCTAGCTAGAACCAATTCCCGTAACAATCCACGTTTAGGCATAACACTAGCCAAAAAACGCATTCGCAAAGCCCACGACCGAAACAGGTTGAAACGCCTTATACGCGAAAGTTTTCGTCACAAGCAACATGATTTACCCAATGTGGACATCATCGTAATTGGCAAAACCGGCGCTGACAAACTCAGCAATCAGGAAGTATATGCGAATTTGGATAAGCTATGGAAAAGATTAACCAAGCGCTGCAACGCATCTTAATTGCGTTACCTCTGGTGCTGATAAAACTGTACCAGTGGTTTATCTCACCCGTGTTGGGGCAACGATGTCGCTTTCATCCATCATGTTCATGGTATGCTATCGAAGCATTAAAAACACACGGATTGGTAAAAGGCGGTTGGTTATCTATTAAACGCATATTAAAATGCCACCCTTTCCATGCCGGTGGATACGATCCAGTACCGGAAAAACAACAAGATAAACACTCAAAATAAAGAGACCTATATGGAATCGCAACGTAGTTTTCTGATAATTGGCTTGGCGTTTGTCAGCTTTATGCTTTGGCAACAATGGCAAGAAGATTATGGCCCACAGCCTGTACAACCTATTGAAGCTCAGCAAACCACTCCTGTTTCTCAAGGCGTACCTTCTTTTGATGACACTCAGTCGCAACAAGATGTACCCACGGGCAACAGCGTACCAGCTGCTGTGCCAAGTAATCAGGCTGCCAATACCAACCGTATTATCGAAGTAAAAACTGATACCCTCGATCTTCGCATAGATTTACTCGGCGGTGATGTCGTTAGTGCTGACCTGGTGAAATTCCCCGTTGAACAAGGTTCAGAAGAACCATACAGCTTATTGCGTTCTGGTAATGGCCTTTACGTCGCCCAAAGCGGATTAACTGGCCCACAGGGTCCAGATGGAAGCGCTAGCGGCCGTCCTGTCTACAGTGCGCAATCTGCATTCTACGAGATGAAAGGTGACACCCTTGAAGTTCCATTAACATGGAAAAACAATGATGGTCTAACCGTAACAAAAACCTTCACGTTCACGAAGAATCATTACGACGTAGATGTCAGCTATACAATAAATAACCAAACTGGCACGACAGCTAACGTTCAACAATATGGTCAGTTAAAGCAGGTTATTGATGCTGAAGACGATGGCAACATGTTTATGCCCACTTATCGTGGTGCCGCCTACTCAACGGAAGACGACAAATACAGCAAATACTCTTTTGACAAAATTGCCGATGACGATTTAAAAGAGACGACGCCAGCGGGTTGGGTAGGTATGTTAGAACACTACTTTGTGTCAGCATGGGTACCTTCACAGGACGAAGTGAATACGTTGTATTCTCGCAATCAAGCTGACCGTTATGCGGTTATTGGCGTACTCCCCCCTGCCGACAGTATTACTGCAGGCGAAACCAAAACCATCGGTATGAAGCTGTACATGGGCCCGAAAGATCAAGAGAGCTTAGCTGAACTTGCCCGTGGTTTAGACCTTACCGTTGACTATGGTATTTTGTGGTGGATTTCACAGTCACTTTTCGCACTACTGACGTTCCTACACAGTTTAGTGAATAACTGGGGTATGGCCATTATTCTGATTACCGTTATTGTTAAAGGTGCCATGTACTGGCTTACCAAGAAACAATACGAGTCGATGGCACGCATGCGTAACCTAGCCCCTAAAATGCAGCAGCTAAAAGATCGTTTTGGCGATGATAGACAAAAAATGTCACAAGCCATGATGGAGTTGTATCGCAAAGAAAAAGTTAACCCTATGGGTGGCTGTTTACCGCTGCTTCTACAGATGCCTATTTTCCTAGCACTTTATTGGGTGCTGATGGAAAGTGTAGAATTGCGACACGCTGATTTTGTATTATGGATTACCGATTTGTCAGTGAAAGACCCGTACTTCGTACTGCCTATCCTGACCGGTTTGAGTATGTACCTACTACAGAAGCTACAGCCGACCACCATTACCGACCCTATGCAGCAAAAAATAATGCAATTTATGCCGGTAGCAATGAGTGTGTTCTTCTTGTGGTTCCCAGCGGGATTAGTACTTTACTGGCTAGTCAGTAACGTAATAACCTTGGTGCAAGCCAAAATGATATATGCTTCTATGGAGAAGCGGGGAATAAGTAGCAAATAAGCTATTAGCAATACTAAAAAACAGCCCGCCCTTGCGGGCTGTTTTGTCTAAAGAGGAAAAGTTAAATGCCTTCATTTGATATCGTGTCAGAAATTAATATGGAAGAAGTGAGAAACGCCACCGAAAACGCCAGTAGAGAGCTATCTACGCGTTTTGACTTTCGTGGTGTTGAAGCTAGCTTTGAATACAAAGAAAAAACCGTCGTCATGAAAGCTGAAGCCGAATTTCAGCTTCAGCAAATGGAAAGCATGTTTAGGAACGCCTGTGCTAAACGAGGCGTAGATACCTCAGCCATTGACGTGAAGCCCTATGATGCTCATGGTAAAACCTATCGCCAAACCATTGCGTTTAAAGAAGGCATTGAACAGCCAATGGCGAAGAAAATTGTAAAATTAGTGAAAGATGCGAAACTCAAAGTTCAAACCGCTATCCAAGGTGATGAACTAAGAATTACAGGGAAAAAGCGTGACGATTTGCAGCAAGTCATTAGCTTAGTTAAATCGTCTGATTTAGGACAACCGTTTCAATATAAAAACTTTCGTGATTAATTAATGGAAAACCTCACCCTATCAACCGATACCATCATTGCCCAGGCAACAGCTCCCGGTCGTGGTGGTGTGGGTATTGTTCGCGTTTCAGGGCCTCAGGCTCAGGTTATCGCCCAGGCACTCGTGCCAGTACCCTTAACACCTAGGTTAGCCACTTACACACGCTTTGAGGACGCAGAAGGGCATGTGATAGATCAGGGTATTGCTCTGTTCTTTAAGGGGCCGAATTCATTTACAGGTGAAGACGTACTAGAACTGCAAGGCCATGGCGGACAAGTGGTAATGGACATGTTGCTTGACGCCATTCTCGCCACAGGGAAAGCCCGACTCGCAAAGCCCGGAGAATTTAGTGAACAAGCATTTTTAAACGACAAATTAGACTTAGCACAAGCTGAAGCCATTGCCGACCTTATTGATGCGAGTTCACAACAGGCAGCGCGCAGTGCATTACGTTCATTACAAGGTGAGTTTTCTCAGCAAATCAATCATCTATCCAACCAAATTGTCCATTTACGTATGTATGTTGAAGCTGCCATTGATTTCCCTGAAGAAGAAATTGATTTTCTTTCTGATGGGAAAGTAGCGGGTGACTTAGATGCTATTTTGGAAAGCTTGAAAAAAGTCAGTGCAGAAGCGAAACAAGGTAGCCTGTTAAGAGAAGGCATGCAGGTGGTGATTGCAGGTCGTCCAAACGCCGGAAAATCTAGCTTATTAAACGCGCTTGCAGGGAAAGATAGCGCCATAGTGACTGATATTGCAGGTACCACACGGGATGTTTTAAAAGAACATATTCACATTCAAGGGATGCCCCTTCATATTATTGATACCGCAGGCCTACGAGAAAGTCCTGACAAAGTAGAGCAAATAGGTATTGAACGGGCATGGCAAGCAATAAAAGACGCTGACCATGTGTTATTCGTTATCGATTCCACCACTACCTCTAGCAGCGATCCTTATGATATATGGCCAGAGTTCATGGCCAAACTACCACAAGGTATGCCGGTTACCGTGATCCGAAATAAAGCTGATTTAAGCACCCTTAATGTGGGGCTAACTACCGTAACCACTGCCCACGGCGACGTGTCGGTGATAAATTTGTCAGCTAAACAAGGCGACGGTGTGGAAACGTTGAAAACCCATTTGGCTAATACCATGGGGTTTGACACCACCACAGAAGGCCAGTTTATCGCACGTCGACGTCATATCGATGCGTTAGCACAGGCCTATGAATATGTGGTCACCGGCCATCAACAGCTTAATGATGCCATGGCCGGGGAATTATTGGCGGAAGAACTAAGGCTTGCTCATCAAGCTTTGTGCGAAATTACCGGCGAATTCACCTCGGATGACCTTCTAGGTAAGATTTTTTCGTCATTTTGTATCGGTAAATAAACAATGACTAAACACTACGAAATAATTGTTGGCACTATGTTAGGTGCCGCTGAATATGTGGCAGATGCCATTGCAGCCTCGTTATCTGAAAAAGGTGCCACCACCACAATTCATACAGAACCCAAACTTGAAGATATTAATCACCAAGCCACATGGGTGGTATGCACTTCTACACATGGTGCGGGAGAACTACCAGACAATATTCAGGGGTTCGCGAAAGCATTAAACACAGCGGATTTACCCGGCACCCAGGTGGTCATAATTGGCCTTGGCGATACCAGCTACGATACCTTCTGTTACGGTGCCAAAGAAATTGAAACCAAGTTAGTCAATGCAGGCGCAACACTGCTTACCGCCCCTTTGCATATTGACGTCCTAGAGCACCCTATCCCTGAAGATGAAGCCGTGCATTGGTTTGAATCAAATGTGGACGTCGCATGAGCAATGGCTTAACCCAAGCAGAACTCGCTGCCCTATCGTCGCCCCTTGCAAACGATGCGCGAGTCCTCTACTTCTTGGGATTACGCCCCACGGCCAACTTAGCCACAACAGCCACAGCGCCTATTGATTACAAACCGTTATTAGCATTGCTAAATGGGGATAATAAAGAACAACCATATCAGCGTGGTCGTCAAATCAATAGCTTGCTAAAGCAACTAGAGCAAGCCGGACTTGTGGCACTTCCCAGCGAAATAGACTTAGCTCACTCAATTAACGGTAAATCTCTCCTCTTACCGCTTTTAACCGTATCCAATGACAGTTTTGATACTTTACACAAATCTCACTACGTCATGTCACCCTCATGGAAACCTAATTTGGCCTTATTTGAAGAAATGGCAGGGTTAATAGGTATTATTGATGCTGAGTATAATGAAGAAGATGTAGGCGAGTTTATCGCCTACTGGTTAGGGCGTCCCAACGCACTATTTAGTGAGTTTCAATGGACACAAAAGTTTGCCTATACCATGAAACGAAAACGAGTCGCTTCTGGCTATGAGCCCACTCGAAAAATAGGCAGCCAACAAGTGAAAGTTGCGCCAGGCATAGAAGCGGATGATAATGCAAGAAAGCTGGTAGAAAAATACGCCACATCAACAAAGAAGAGTTGAGCTTATGGATCGCATTACAGATAAAATTGCCAATTTAGCAAAAGCATTGAATAAGCCGGTGGATCCCAACGGCGAATACATTGACTATAAGACCTTACGAAAGCATTACGAAACGCAAGCGAATCAAGAGGTTTCTCAACTACAGCAACGCAGTAAAAAAGCCCGTGTACAAGCCATTCACGGACGTTCAGATCTTAACCCTAAGTGGACGTTTGCGAATCTAGTAGAAGACAGCGACGACGTGATAGAAGCCGTTTCTATTGCCCAATCGTTTATAGCGGCACATGATGATCCTGCTTGGCGTCAAAGTGGTTCACACATGATGTTATTTTATGGTGATTATGGCCGAGGAAAGTCGCATATCGCTGGCGCAATTGCCCATCAACTCATCGAACAATACGAAATATCAGTGCTTTACAGGCAGCTATCTACGTTGTTGGAAATGCGCTATTTCTCTTACGATTTCAGTGCCACAGACAATGTAGGTCAGAAATTTAGAGAAGCAAACCAAGAACTATTAGAGGTAGATTTACTTATCCTCGATGAAGTATGCGTGAATGAAACCGTACTTAAAAAGAACACCCAAAGTTGGTTAGGCAACCTATTACGCCAGCGTTTGGTAAATAAAAAGAACTGTATCATCATCACAAATCACAGTTTAGCCGATCTCGAAAGCGCATTAGGCCGTTATTGTTTTGAATCGATCAAAGAATATGACACCTATAAAGTTCGATTTCAGGGCCCAAGCAGACGTGAAGGCTTGATCCAAGACGAAGCAGAAGCGCAAAATGTGACGCCGAGGTATCAACCTAATCAAGTTAGATGATTATAATAGTTATAATAAATCAATAAATACGACTAAAAAGACCCTAATCTCGGGTCTTTTTTATTATTAACTAAAATAATCACAACATTATTTGGAATTTAAACCTGATCACATTGTAGTGATCACGAGATCGGAACTAGAATTGTGGAAAGATCTCCTCCACAAGATGATCGCGCTATACCCCTTATATTTACTCGATCATAAGATCCAACAGTGAAAAGAACAAACATTTTATCCCCAGAACGATCACATCTTGATCAGCCCTGTGGATAGGATCCTACAAACCACTGTGTATAAGCTTTGATCGTGAAATGCATAACTTTATCCACAAATTCAATTGTGGATAAATAGGGGGTTTATGCACAGTATAAAGAGGGGGTTATGGATCTGTGTTTCCCAAGGTTATTGATCGTGTAACATCATGATCTAAAAATGCTTTAATGGCTTACCCACAGATCTTGGTGATCCTAATAAAAGTAAAAATAAACAGATCTAAAAGAGATCTTAAGATCATTAAAATCGATCGAGCCTAAATAAATAAACCCATTGAAGAAAATTTAACCATTTTCTTTAGGCAATAAGTCAGATAAAATACGCGCCCTTTTTTCAGGTATTGCTGAAAAAATATCGTTTTTCAATTTTGGTTAACTGTGAGGTTTTACATGTTTTACACCCAAGCCTTTGATGTCATCGTAGTAGGTGGTGGTCATGCTGGCACAGAAGCAGCACTTGCTGCCGCACGTATGGGTTCACGTACCTTGCTGTTAACCCATAATATTGAGACCATTGGCCAAATGTCTTGCAACCCTGCAATTGGCGGTATTGGTAAAGGCCATTTGGTTAAAGAAATTGATGCCCTTGGCGGTGCTATGGCGTTAGCGATTGATGAAGGTGGTATTCAATTTAGGACGCTGAATTCGAGTAAAGGACCTGCAGTTAGAGCGACTCGTGCACAAGCTGACAGAACCCTATATCGCCAAGCGATCAGAAAAATAGTAGAAAGCCAAGAAAACCTAACCTTGTTTCAACAAAGTGTTGACGATCTCATTGTTGAAAACGATCAGGTAACGGGTGTAGTCACCCAAATGGGCTTAAAATTCAAAGCCAAGAGCGTTGTACTGACTGTTGGTACCTTTCTTGGAGGCACCATACACATAGGGTTAGAAAACTACCGAGGAGGCCGTGCAGGCGATCCTCCTTCCATTGCTCTGGCAGATCGCCTTCGCGCATTACCCTTTAGGGTTGATCGCTTGAAAACAGGTACCCCTGCCCGTTTAGATGCGCGCTCTCTTGATTTTACGCAAATGCAGCCTCAGCCGGGTGATAACCCTACACCTGTATTTTCGTTCATGGGTAACAGGGAAATGCATCCTACGCAAATTCCTTGCTACATCACCCACACCAATGAAAAAACACATGACATTATTCGTGGTGGTTTAGATCGCTCTCCCATGTTTACTGGGGTTATTGAAGGTATTGGGCCACGTTATTGCCCAAGCATTGAAGATAAAATTACCCGTTTTGCGGATAAAAACTCGCATCAAATATTTGTCGAGCCAGAAGGATTAAACAGCATCGAAGTTTATCCTAATGGAATTTCAACGAGCTTACCGTTTGACGTTCAAGTTAATTTAGTTCGGTCAATCAAAGGTTTTGAAAATGCCCATATTGTCCGTCCTGGCTACGCTATAGAATATGACTTTTTCGATCCCCGAGACCTCAAGCAAACCTTAGAAACGAAGTTTATCAAAGGGTTGTTCTTTGCTGGGCAAATCAATGGAACCACTGGCTATGAAGAAGCTGGCGCGCAAGGTTTAGTGGCTGGCGCTAATGCGGCATTGCAAGTACAACAAAAAGATCCATTAATTTTGCGTCGTGATCAGGCGTACATGGGTGTGCTTATTGACGACCTTGCCACTATGGGAACAAAAGAGCCCTATCGCATGTTCACCAGTCGTGCTGAATATCGCTTACTGCTTCGTGAAGATAACGCAGATAGCCGATTAACGGCCCTCGGTCGCGAAATAGGGTTGGTTGATGATGATCGTTGGGCTAAGTTTAATCAAAAAATGGACGCCGTCGAAAGCGAACTTCAACGTTTACGTGGTCAATGGATCCATCCCGATCACACGGCTACACCTGAATTAAACACAAAACTGAAAAATCCTGTCAGTCGTGAACACTCTCTTGAAGAACTCATTCGTCGACCAGAAATGACCTATCGCCAGTTGATGGAAATTGAAAGTGTGGGTCCGGGGTTAAGCGATCCTATTGCTGCTGAGCAGGTCGAAATTCAAATTAAGTATGCAGGTTATATTGCTCGACAGATGGATGAGATTGCCAAAACGCAACGCCATGAAAACACCCTACTGCCAATTGATCTGGATTTTGGTAAAATATCTGGGCTGTCAAACGAAGTGGTAGCAAAATTAACCGAAGCGCGCCCTGAAACTATTGGCAAGGCCTCCCGTATATCGGGCATCACGCCGGCTGCTATCTCGTTGCTACTAGTTTATTTGAAAAAGCATGGCATGCTAAGAAAACAAGATAAGATCAGCGCGTAAGGTATTCACTCGCTTACCACGGCTTACCGTCTACAATAAGAGCCAACTTAATGAGCTTAAAGCAAGAATTACACGAAATATTGGCCTCGGGTATTGAGGCCCTTGCATTAGATATCGATAGTCATCAACAAGCACAACTCGTTGAATATGTGTTGTTGATGGATAAATGGAACAAAGCGTACAACCTTACTTCGGTAAGATGCCCCAAACAGATGATGGTGAAACATATTCTAGATTCGTTAGCCATTATGCCCCATTTGCCTGAATCGAATATTATTGATGTAGGAACGGGTCCGGGCTTACCGGGTATGCCCCTCGCTATCGCGTTTCCAGAAAAACAATTTACCTTGCTTGATAGTTTAGGTAAACGGGTACGCTTTATGACACAATGCGCACATTCGCTTAAATTGCAAAATGTCACGCCTCTTCAGAGTCGTGTTGAAGCGCACCAACCAATAAAACCTTACGATATTGTGCTTAGTCGCGCGTTTGCTTCTCTAAAAGATATGTTGCACTGGTGCGAACATCTGGTAGATTCAGAAGGGCTATTTTTGGCACTCAAAGGGCAATATCCGCAAGATGAAATTGAAGAAGTGAGTAATCACTACCAGGTGATTAGAACGGAAAATCTCACTGTGCCGAATTTGGTGGGCGAAAGACATCTGGTTTGGATTAAAAAAGCATAACAGGATTCATTTTGGCTAAGGTAATCGCAATCGCGAATCAAAAAGGTGGAGTGGGAAAAACAACCACTGCCGTCAACGTTGCTGCTTCAATGGCAGCAACAAAGCGCAAAGTACTGCTTATCGATTTAGATCCCCAAGGCAATGCTACCATGGGTAGTGGTGTAGATAAGTACGAGGTTGACGCTACCGCTTTTGAACTTCTCATCGAAGATAAACCCATTGATGAAGTCATCGTAAAAAATACCTCTGGCAAATATGATTTAATTGCCGCAAATGGTGATGTCACGGCGGCTGAAATCAAGTTGATGGAAATGTTTGCCCGAGAAGTGCGTTTACGCAACTCACTTAAACCTGTGATGGACTATTACGATTTCATTTTTATTGATTGCCCGCCGTCGTTAAATCAGTTAACGGTAAACGCCTTGGCCGCCGCAGATTCAGTGATGGTACCCATGCAATGTGAATACTATGCATTAGAAGGGTTAACTGCCCTAATGGATACCATTCAAAAATTAGCATCGGTGGTGAATCCTGAATTGAAGATTGAAGGCGTATTGCGTACTATGTACGACCCGCGAAATCGGCTGGCAAATGACGTTTCAGAACAGTTAAAACGTCACTTTGGTGAGCAGGTATATCGAACGGTTATTCCTAGAAATGTACGTTTAGCCGAAGCGCCGAGTTTCGGCACACCGGCCATGTATTACGATAAATCTTCCACGGGGGCTAAAGCCTATTTAGCTCTGGCTGGTGAAATTCTACGCCGCCGAGACAAATTAGCGCCAGCGCAAGCGAAAGCAAGTTAAATCATAATAAGCTGAACGCATCGAAAGATGCCATTGAGGGGACTATGTCAGCACGTAAAAGAGGGCTAGGCCGTGGTTTGGACGCACTACTAGCTACCAGCCAATCATCGTCGCAAAAAGATAGGGAGTCGGCGTCGGTTGAAGCCAGGCAAAGCGAATTAAGCAAAATTCCCATCGAATTTTTGGTGCCGGGTAAGTACCAGCCTCGTAAAGACATGTCACCCGAGGCCCTCGAGGAATTAGCGTCATCCATTCGTGCACAAGGGGTGATTCAGCCCATAGTGGTAAGAAAAATTGATCAAAATCGCTATGAAATCATTGCCGGTGAACGTCGCTGGCGTGCGTCTCAATTGGCGCAACTTGATGAAGTTCCCTGTTTAGTTAAAGACGTGCCAGATGAGGCGGCGGTTGCCATTGCGTTAATTGAAAATATTCAACGGGAAGATCTAAACGCGATGGAAGAGGCGCAAGCCCTTGACCGATTGATGAACGAATTTGCGCTTACCCATCAAGAAGTGGCAGAAGCGGTAGGAAAATCTCGCACTACGGTCACTAATCTTCTACGTTTAAATAACCTGAATGACGACGTTAAGTTGTTAGTTGAACATGGTGATATTGAAATGGGACATGCACGTGCGTTGTTAGCACTTGATGGAGAGTCCCAATCGGAAGCTGCCCACGTGGTATCAGGAAAAGGGTTAACCGTTAGAGATACTGAAAAGTTAGTAAAAAAGTTGCTTGAGCCGGCAAAACCTAAACAAGAAAAGCAAACTGATCCCGATGTTCAAAAACTTATGACGCGACTTTCAGAAAATTTAGGCGCACCTGTGACTATCGACCACAATGCAAAAGGAAAAGGTAAGCTAGTCATTAGCTTTAGTGATTTGCAGCAATTAGATGGAATTTTATCTAAAATACAATAGGTTAACTTTAATGGCGTAAGGCTATATGTGCGCCCTTTTCGCGAACCCTCGGTAAATAGACCATCTCTTTGGATAGTCTCCTTTCCGGTTATAGCAATAGAAAATTTTCAGAATAACTTTCAAAATGCGATGTACTGTTGAAAATTGCCGATAAAACAGTATACTTCTGACGCTTTTTGTTAGTCGTGAACACGCAGCGGAGAAAAGTGAATATTACACTAGCTGGACAAGGTAAAGCGTTAGCCAGAAGAGGCTTTATTGTTCAGGTTATTACTGCTGTCTGTCTCGTTGTGATTGTTGCGGTGATGTTCAACCGTCACTCGGCAATGTCGGCGGCGGCAGGTGCACTTATTAGCATACTGCCAACAAGCGTATTTTCGTGGTTCGCGTTTCGTTATTCGGGTGCAAGAAAGAATGCACTGGTAGCAAAAAGTTTTAGCCAGGGTTCTAAAATGAAACTGGCACTGACAATCATTTTATTTGTAGTGACATTTGCAGGCTTAAATGCCGCGCCGATAGAAGTATTTTTGGCCTATGTCGTTACAACCGCCAGTCATGGACTGGCCATGTTCCATTACGGCACTAAAAATAATGAAAACTAACAATGTGTCTTGCTGTGAATATGCACTGGAACCAGTCACCAATTTTTACACTTTACAACTTAGGTTAAACAATGGCATCTGAATACACTACCTCAGAATATATCAAGCACCACTTGACCAATGCCACTATGTGCTCAACTGACAACGGAATCGCGTTTAACAAAGCGTGTTCTGATGCTGGTTTTTGGGCATGGCATGTCGACACACTAGCCTGGTCTATTGGCCTTGGCATCTTGTTCCTCGTTATTTTTAGAAGCGTAGCTTCAAAAGCCACTACAGGCGTACCTGGTAAAATGCAGGCGTTTGTTGAATTGGTGGTGGAGTTCGTTGACGATAACGTGAAAAGCACATTCCACGGTAAAAGCACCCTGATTGCACCATTAGCACTGACCATCTTCGTATGGGTGTTGCTTATGAACTTAATGGACTTAGTGCCGGTTGATTTAATCCCTTGGGTATCTGGCCTTATCGGTCAAGCCGCCTTCGGTATGGATCCACACGACGTATACAATAAGGCCGTACCAACAACGGACCTTAACCTAACGTTTGCTCTGGCGGCCGGCGTGTTTATCCTTATTCTTTTCTATTCAATCAAAATGAAAGGGATTGGTGGTTTTGCTAAAGAACTTACCATGCAGCCTTTCGGCCACCCTATTTTCATTCCAGTGAACTTCATTCTGGAAACCGTTACCTTACTTGCACGTCCGCTTTCATTAGCACTGCGTTTGTTCGGTAACCTGTACGCCAGTGAGCTAATCTTTATCTTGATAGCTACCATTGGTTACTTCCAGCTTCCACTGCACTTTATGTGGGCTGTGTTCCATATTCTGGTACTTCCGCTACAGGCGTTTATTTTCATGATGCTAACCATCGTGTACTTAAGCTTGGCTTGCGAAGACCATTAATAAGCATTGACCCGTGTTGATATCACCTGGAAATGTCAGCACGGTTGATAACCGAGTTTTACTTTTAACATTAACTTTAAATTTAACTTAAATCGGAGACGTACATGTTATACATCGCTGTTGCACTACTGATCGGTCTTGGTGCCCTAGGTACCGCTATTGGTTTCGGTCTACTAGGTGGCAAATTCCTAGAATCTGCTGCTCGTCAACCTGAACTAGCACCTCAACTACAAGTTAAGATGTTCATCGTAGCGGGTCTTATCGACGCCATCGCGATGATCGGTGTTGGTATCGCTCTATACCTATTGTTCGCTGTTGGTGCCTAATATTACTAAACACTTTTTTAGCGAACTTTAAGAGGAGGGGCGATAGTGAATTTTAACGCCACTTTTATTGGTCAATTAATCGCCTTCGCTGTGTTCGTGGTGTTCTGCATGAAATATGTATGGCCACCGCTGATGGCAGCGATTGAAGAGCGTCAAAAGAAAATAGCTGATGGGCTAGAAGCTTCTGAACGCGCAGAGAAAGACCTAGAACTTGCTCAAGCGAAAGCCACTGAGCAATTGAAAGATGCGAAAGCGCAAGCAGCTGAAATTATCGAGCAGGCCAAAAAGCGCGCCAACCAATTGGTTGACGAAGAAACGCAGAAAGGTCACGCAGAACGCGAGAAAATTATCGCGTCTGGTTATGCCGAAATTGAAGCAGAACGCAATCGTGCCAAAGAGGATTTGCGCAAGCAGGTATCTGCCCTGGCAGTAGCTGGTGCACAACAAATCTTACAACGTGAAATCGATGCTAACGCGCAAAACGACATTGTTGAAAAACTTGTCGCAGAGCTTTAAAGGGGAGATGAGCCATGTCTGAATTGACAACCGTTGCTCGTCCTTACGCTAAAGCTGCTTTCGATTTCGCCATTGAGAAAGGCGTCGTAGCGAAATGGCAAGAAATGCTAACCTTCGCAGGCGCTGTTGCTGCAAACGACGAAATGCACGCGTTACTAACGGGTGCTGTTGCTGCAGACACACTTGCCGACATTTTTAATAATGTGTGCGGTGAGCAACTCGATGAACATGGTCAAAACCTAATTAAGGTGCTGGCTGAGAATAAACGTTTAGCCGCGTTACCGGAAATTTCAACAATGTTCGATGCCTTTAAAGCAGAGTACGATAAAGAAATTGACGTAGACGTAACGTCAGCATCTACGCTGACCGATGCACAACAATCAGACTTGATTGCGTCGTTGGAGAAACGTTTGGCACGTAAAGTGAAGCTTAATTGTAACGTGGACCCTGCCCTGATCGCTGGAATGGTAATAAACGCCGGTGATACAGTTATTGATGGTTCCGTAAAGTCGAAATTGAACCGTCTCGCAGACGCGTTGCAAGCATAACGGGGATAAGAGCATGCAACTTAATTCCACTGAAATTGCTGAACTGATCAAGAAAAGAATTGAACAGTTCAATGTAAGCAGTGAAGCACGCAATGAAGGTACTATCGTCGCAGTTACTGACGGTATTATCCGCATTCATGGCCTTGCCGATGTAATGCAAGGTGAAATGATAGAGCTTCCTGGAAGCCGTTACGCAATTGCACTAAACCTTGAGCGCGACTCAGTAGGTGCGGTTGTAATGGGTCCGTACGCGGATCTTAAAGAAGGCGATAAAGTACAATCTACTGGCCGTATTCTTGAAGTACCAGTAGGTAACGCACTTCTAGGACGTGTTGTAAATACACTGGGTGAGCCTATCGACGGCAAAGGTGCTATTGACGCTGCTGGTTTCGAACCAGTAGAAAAAATTGCACCTGGCGTAATTGAACGTCAGTCGGTAGACCAGCCTATTCAAACCGGTTATAAGTCTGTTGACGCCATGATCCCAGTAGGTCGTGGTCAGCGTGAACTTATCATCGGCGACCGCCAGTGTGGTAAGACAGCAATGGCTGTTGATGCAATCATCAACCAAAAAGGTACAGGCATTAAATGTGTGTACGTTGCGGTTGGTCAAAAAGCATCTACTATCGCTAACGTAGTACGTAAACTAGAAGAGCATGGTGCCCTAGACCACACTATCGTGGTTGCAGCATCTGCATCTGAGTCTGCTGCGCTTCAATACTTAGCGCCTTACTCTGGTTGTACTATGGGTGAATACTTCCGTGACCGCGGTGAAGACGCACTCATCGTATATGATGATTTGTCTAAGCAAGCTGTTGCTTACCGTCAAATCTCACTACTACTTAAGCGTCCTCCTGGTCGTGAAGCTTACCCTGGTGATGTTTTCTATCTTCACTCACGCCTACTAGAGCGTGCTGCACGTGTAAACGAGCAATACGTTGAGCGTTACACAGACGGCGAAGTGAAAGGTAAAACGGGTTCACTGACTGCGCTTCCAATTATTGAAACGCAAGCGGGCGACGTGTCAGCCTTCGTACCTACTAACGTAATCTCGATTACTGATGGTCAGATCTTCCTAGAAACTGACTTGTTTAATGCCGGTATCCGCCCTGCAGTTAACGCTGGTATCTCAGTATCTCGTGTTGGTGGTGCTGCGCAAACTAAGATCATCAAGAAGTTGGGTGGCGGTATTCGTCTAGCCCTAGCTCAGTATCGTGAACTGGCGGCGTTCTCGCAGTTCGCTTCTGACCTTGATGATGCAACTCGTGAGCAACTTGAACACGGTGAGCGCGTAACAGAGCTAATGAAGCAGAAGCAATATGCGCCACTTTCAATTGCTGATATGGGTGTTTCCCTGTTCGCGGTAGAAAAAGGTTTCCTTAAGGGTATCGAGCTTAACAAGATCCTAGATTTTGAAGCGGCGCTTCACTCTTATATGAACAGCGAACATGCTGACCTTATGAAGACTATCAACGAAACAGGTAACTACAACGACGAGATTGCCTCTAAGTTGAACGACGCTTTAACTAGTTTTAAAGCGACACAAACTTGGTAATCAATGGTGCTGGTGTTTAACCACCAGCGCACTCGTTGAGTAATCGGAGAGATAGTCATGGCCAGCGGTAAAGAAATAAAAGGTAAGATTGGGAGTATTAAAAATACTCAAAAAATTACCAGTGCGATGGAAATGGTTGCTGCGTCTAAAATGAAAAAGGCACAGGAACGCATGGCCTCTGGTCGTCCATATGCACAAAATATGCTTAAAGTGATTGGTCACATTGCTAACGGTAACCTTGAATATCGCCATCCTTATTTGGAAGAGCGTGAAATCAAGCGTGTTGGTTACATTGTGATTTCCACTGACCGAGGCTTATGTGGTGGCTTGAACACCAACGAATTTAAGCTTGTCACTCAGGACGTGAAGAAATGGCGCGACCAGGGTGTAGAGGTGGATTTTGCTGCACTAGGCTCTAAAGCGTGCTCTTTCTTCAACCGTTTTGGCGGCACTTTGCTTGCTGCTGAATCTGGATTGGGTGATAAGCCGTCTGTGAGCGATGTAGTCGGTGTTGTACGCGTTATGCTTAAAGCGTACGACGAAGGTAAGATTGACCGAGTATTCTTGGTATTCAATGACTTCGTTAACACCATGACACAGAAGCCTGTGATCAATCAGTTATTGCCTTTGCCAAAGTCGGAAGACGAAGAATATCAACATCGTTGGGATTACATTTACGAGCCAGATCCAAAAGAAATTTTGGAAGCATTAATGGTACGTTACATTGAATCTCAGGTGTACCAAGGTGTTGTAGAAAACGCAGCGTCAGAACAAGCTGCGCGAATGGTTGCCATGAAGGCAGCAACCGACAATGCCGGCAACCTTATTGATGAGTTGCAATTGGTATATAACAAAGCGCGTCAAGCTGCAATCACACAAGAAATTAGTGAGATTGTTAGCGGTGCCGCAGCGGTGTAGGCAAAGGTTTAAAAGAGATAACGAGGACTAATTATGAGTCAAGGTAAGGTCGTCCAAATCATTGGCGCCGTTGTGGACATTGAGTTTCCACAAGATGCGGTACCAAGAGTTTATGACGCACTACGAGTTACCGAAGGTGACTTGTCAGGGCTAACCCTGGAAGTGCAACAGCAATTAGGTGGCGGTGTTGTTCGTGGCATCGCACTAGGTACTACTGACGGACTAAAACGTGGTCTTGCAGTAGAAAACACCGGTAACCCAATTATGGTTCCAGTGGGTACGAAGACACTTGGTCGTATCATGGACGTATTGGGTAACCCAATCGACGAAGCAGGCCCAATTGGTGAAGAAGAGCGTATGTCTATTCACCGTGAAGCGCCTAGCTACGAAGAACAGTCTAGCTCGGTAGAACTACTAGAGACTGGTATCAAAGTAATCGACTTGGTTTGTCCATTCGCTAAGGGTGGTAAAGTAGGTCTATTTGGTGGTGCTGGTGTTGGTAAAACCGTAAACATGATGGAGCTTATCCGTAACATCGCTATCGAACACAGTGGTTTCTCTGTATTCGCCGGTGTAGGTGAGCGTACACGTGAAGGTAACGATTTCTACCACGAAATGAACGACTCTAACGTACTTGATAAAGTATCGTTGGTTTACGGTCAGATGAACGAGCCACCGGGGAACCGTCTACGTGTTGCACTTACCGGTCTAACCATGGCTGAGAAGTTCCGTGACGAAGGCCGTGACGTACTATTCTTCGTCGATAACATCTATCGTTATACCCTAGCAGGTACTGAAGTATCAGCACTTCTAGGTCGTATGCCATCTGCGGTAGGTTATCAGCCTACGCTTGCAGAAGAGATGGGTGTACTTCAAGAACGTATTACGTCAACAAAGACAGGTTCAATCACGTCAATCCAAGCGGTATACGTACCTGCGGATGACTTGACTGATCCGTCTCCTGCGACAACCTTTGCTCACTTAGATGCAACGGTAGTACTTTCTCGTGATATCGCCTCTCTTGGTATCTACCCTGCGGTAGACCCACTAGATTCAACGTCTCGTCAGCTAGACCCACTAGTCATTGGTCAAGAGCACTATGACGTAGCACGTGGCGTGCAGACTGTTCTTCAGCGTTATAAAGAGCTGAAAGACATCATCGCGATCCTAGGTATGGACGAATTGTCTGAAGAAGATAAGCAAGTGGTTTCACGTGCTCGTAAAATTCAGCGATTCCTTTCTCAGCCGTTCTTCGTAGCAGAAGTATTCACCGGTTCACCAGGTAAATATGTATCGCTTAAAGACACTATCAGTGGCTTTAAAGGTATCCTGGATGGCGAGTACGATCACCTGCCAGAGCAAGCCTTCTACATGGTTGGTTCAATCGAAGAAGCGCTAGAGAAAGCCAAAAAAGCATAATTGAGTGGCTAGCGTAGCTAGCCCTTATTCATGCTAACGTACCTAATCAGGAGGTTCACATGGCAATGACAGTACATTTGGACGTAGTAAGCGCCGAAAAAGAAATTTTTTCTGGTTTAGTTGAAACGATTCAAGTGACAGGTAGCGAAGGTGAATTGGGTATCCACCCAGGTCACGCGCCACTTATCTCTGCTATTAAACCTGGTATGGTGCGTTTGGTTAAACAGCACGGTGAAGAAGAAGTTATTTACGTTGCTGGTGGTGTACTTGAAGTACAACCTGGTAATGTCACCGTTCTAGCTGATACTGCCGTTCGAGCTGAAGATCTTGACGAGCAGGCAGCAGAAGAAGCCAAACGACGTGCAGAAGAGCACATCGCCAACCCAGGCGCTGACTTTAACTACGCAGAAGCCGCTCATGAGCTGGCAGAAGCTATCGCGCAACTTCGTCTTATTCAGAAGTTACGTAAGTAAGAAAAGCAGCACTATATACATAAAAACCCGCATTTTGCGGGTTTTTTTATGGCTAGCTTTTTAGTGATAATCAATGGGTTGAAAAGATTCGTTACAACTATTCTCAATTCACCGAAAATATCGTATTGGTTTATTATGCGACGACGTTTACACTACTGAGTGTAACTTGCACTTCATAGTGAATGCGATTGAACGAAGTATGTGTACACTGATACTAAAAAATGAAATTTAATCCTTACACGAATGTGCAATATAACGCCGGTATTGCGTTGTACCCTCTTCTTACCATGTTATTTCTGTTAGCACTTCACTACTATTCAGGGGCTCTCGATTGGCCCGCAGAAGGTGACGTTCGTGCTCAACGTGACTTTAATTCCGCTATTGGAATGTCTATTCTCACGGGTTATTTTTGGATTGCACTTCGCGTATTACATCAAAATGTGGCTAGCAGCTTAATATCACTATTGGTAAAAACCAATCAATTGAGCCGCTTTTCAGTACACCGTACCCGTCTTTCAAACGAGTTTAAGCATCATTTATTTAATGCAGCAGTCATCGCAATATTACTCACGGTTATTTATTGTGTATTAGAAGAGTTACTCACCGTTACCCAAGAGTTGCACGTGTTTATTTTAACCGCTGCCGCAGTGCCATTTTGGTTCTTTACCTGGCTATTTTTGTTTCAAATTACCTCGAATACGCGCTACATCATCAATAACGTCTTACCTGACACCAATAGTACAAAAGACTATTTGGCATCTTTAATGGTACTTATAAAGTTGGGGCTGACGAACGCTATATTTTCAATGGGCGCAATAGCGTTGATCCCTATCTTTTGGTTTAGAAAAGATGTGCCATCAATAGACATTTTTATACTGGCACTATTTAGCGGCAGCTTTGCGCTCTATCTGTTTTGGCCGGTGGTAAAACTGATAGCAAAGGTGAGAAGCGAAAAAGCACGTGTGCTAACCACGTTAGATGAAAAAATAAATAAGGCCATCAGCGCCTATAGACATAAAAATACTGATACTGAATATGAAAGTGTAGAGCTTTTGGAAAACGAAAAAGAATCCATTGCAACGCTGTCGACGCGTGTGATGGATGTTAGAGATTGGTCGCGGATATTTTCTTGCTTAAGCGCGATTCCTTTTTCATGGTCGCTGATAATGCTCCTTGAATGGTTAGTCGCGTCCCCATTTTCCTGATCATTGCATGCAATTAAGTGCTTGCCTTCGCTTACCCGTCAGCTGTCATTTCGATATATTATAAAAATGAAATTTAGTGCTTACGAAAAAACCAACCAATCTACGAGCATGTGGGCGTATCCATTGTGTTTGCTCGTTGTTCTCCTGTGCGTTCATTATTACGTTGGCGTTCTGACATGGCCTATTCATGGTGAAGATGCTCAGCGGCACTTCAACACTGCGTTAGGCACATCACTCCTAACCTCCTTGTTTTGGTTGACCATTCGCATTATTCATAAAAATGTGGCCAGTACGCTCATATCAATTCTGGTGGCAACCAATCAATTAAGTCATTTTACATTGCACAAAAACCGACTGTCCCATCAGTTTATTCACCATGTCATAGTGGCCACAGGAATAGGGTTGTGTATGCCCATATTCTATATGGTTGCGGAAAACCTTATTTCGCGCATTCACGAGCCAGAAGTGTTCATTATTGCTATTACCTCTATCCTCTTTTGGCTGTTGTTTGTCTTATTCTTATTACAGATTTTTACCAACACATTTTACCTTAGGCGCTTGGTAACCCGCACTATTTCTGAGCCTCAGCAAGAGCTGGTGCTGCTAAAAAGCGTGTTATCTATGGCGCTAGCGAATTCAGTGATGGCATTAACAGGTTTAGCCATTGCCCCCGTGTTTTGGATAAACAAGGTGGTCCCTCTTTTTGATTTAATTGTGCTGTTTATGTTTTTCATTAGTGCATCCATGTATCTGCTTTGGCCTATGGTGCAATTAAGTCGAAGAATCCACCAGGTCTCAAAAATAATTGTTGCAGACCAAGAAAATGAAATTAATACCCTGATAGCGTCTAAGCACGTGGTTTTGCCTCCTAGTGTGGTTAGTGAACGCATAGAATCGCTAGAAACTAAAAAAGAGGCACTGATGCTATCGTTAAAGAAAATACGCCGGCTTTTAGTGGTACTTTGTTTAGCGCCTTTTCCCATTTCTTGGTTTCTGTTCAAATGTGTTGAGTTCTTTTGGTGGCGATAGTTTAATGAGTCCAATGTGACTACTGGAAGATAAACGATGCGAATTTACGGTGATAAACGCTCAGGTAATTGTTACAAGCTTCAACTGTTGCTAGCGTTACTGGGCAAAGGGTGTGAGTGGATTGATATTGATATTATGAAGGGAGAAAGTCGCACCCCTGAATTTATCGAAAAATCTGCGAATGGTAAAATCCCAGTATTAGAGTTAGATGACGGCCGTATATTATCGGAGTCTAACGCCATTATGCATTACCTTGCTGCTGGCACGCCTCTAATTCCGACGTCTCCTTTTGACTTTGCTCAACTGCTGCAATGGCAGTTTTTCGAGCAGTACAGCCATGAACCCTATATTGCTGTAGCACGCTATATCAATATCTACCTAGGGATGCCGGCATCTAGAATACAGGAATTTGAGGCTAAACAGGCTGGGGGCTACAAAGCGTTAGAAGTGATGGAGCAGCAGCTTTCCACCTCGCCTTTTCTTATCGCAAATACCATCACATTAGCGGATATTTCGCTCTTTGCGTATACCCATGTTGCGCACGAAGGTGGCTTTGATTTATCCGCTTATCCAGCCATAAGAAACTGGATAGGGTTAATAAAAGAGCAAAAAGGGTTTGTGGCAATGCAGGCTTAATCTCGATGAAATCTGTGATGACAAGAAGGCGCCTGCCAATGTTGCTGCATGGCCGCTTGCGCCGATAACAGCGGTTGCGTGCTACA
The DNA here is from genome assembly GCF_015767655.1 of Alteromonas sp. B31-7. Lineage (NCBI taxonomy): Bacteria > Pseudomonadati > Pseudomonadota > Gammaproteobacteria > Alteromonadales > Alteromonadaceae > Alteromonas > Alteromonas sp. B31-7. The sequence continues at coordinate 4,587,484 of NZ_CP065233.1, read as the reverse complement.
GCCGTATAAAATGTTGAGCGCGTAGGCGGTGACTTCTAACGTAGAAAGGCTATTGGCAACTTGGGTATGACGAATTCGATAGTCAGATAAAGGCGCTTGATCAAATTTATAGGCGGGTATGTTGGCTAACCATGTATGGCTATTCATAATACCGTAGGCTTGCTTCCAGCTCCCGTCTATGAGAATTAACGTGGTTAGTTCACTACGTAGTTTCGCCGCTTTCATTTCCAGAATTTCACTACGCTCACTGGGATAGAGGATTGCCGTGGATTCAATATCCAAAGTTTCTTGTAACCTAGCCATAGCCTCATCATCACTGACATTGATGATGTGAGCCTTATCGGGGATGCATAGCCGGATTAGCCGGGCCGTGTTTTTAGCATGAGAGGCTTCGCGTTTATGCTGTAGTATGAAAATACGCACTGGTGATGCGAACGTGGTGATGCTGTTGCAAATACAGGTAGATTTGGGATAGTGACAACTATCGCAATATGCCCGCATATCAGTACGCCTCTTTAAGCTGTTGGACATTCATTATAATACGCCTAATGTGTAATACCACGTTCCTTGCTAGCCACAAGGGAAAGGAATAATATGTGATATGGTTAATATACAATATCAGCAGCGGATCGAATCTACACTTTCTATGGTGCCTGTTGGCGTGGTTGTGAGCTACGGCCAGTTAGCTGATCTGGCAGGGTTGCCGGGAAAGGCCAGGCTTATTGCAAAATATTTAAAATCCAGCGAAACGCAAATTAATTGGCACCGTGTTATTCGAAGTGACGGTAAAATTGCGTTTCCCGAGAACTCTGAACAGGCTAATGATCAGCGGCGCCGACTTTTATCAGAAGGGGTGCTTGTGACAAATAACAGGGTGCGCATGGCTTCCTTTCAATGGCAGCCAGATATGTATACTCTTTTGGAAAAGCTACGCTATTAGGTTCATACTTTACCCGTGTGGTGCAAGTGATGAGCTTAGGACAACTATGACACCCAATATTTTAAAAAAAATATCGATTAATCAACTTAAGCCCGGCATGTTTGTGCATAAAATTGTAGAACAAAAAGGGCAGCTTTCGGTGAAGAACCAAGGTCGGGTCACTTCTGATGCAATTGTTGATACCCTAATAAAACGGGGGGTGGTTTCTTTAGTTATTGATACATCAAAAGCGTTTAAAGTGGCGTCAGAACAGGATGAAAGCGAGCAAGAAAACAAAAAAGAAGCTGTTGAGGATACACCACGAAAGAGCGCCAGTTTAGAAAGTGAGTTGGTCCGGGCCACCAAACTCCATAAACAAGGTAAGGCCATCCAGAAGCTATTGTTAAATAGCGTTAAAAAAGAGCAACCGTTTGACAGTAGTATCCCAAAAGCATTTTCACAATCCCTTGTGAGTTCAATAGATAGAAACCCTGATGCCCTCTTGTGCCTGACTAAAATTAGGGAGAAAGACGACTATCTCCTAGAGCATTCATTAAACGTTGCGATTTTACTGGCTAATTTTGCCCGCTATTTGGGGATGTCTGAAGACGATGTACAAGATCTCTCATACGCAGGTTTTCTGCATGACTTAGGCAAAATAAAAATTCCGGATGAAATTCTGCATAAACCTGGACGTCTTACCGATCCTGAAATGGAAATCATGAAAGGACACGTAGTACATGGCGTGGATTTCTTGAAGCAAACGGAACTAGATGTGGGGTTAATTCAAGCGATTAGCGAGCATCATGAAAGGTTAGATGGGCTTGGCTACCCAGCAGGAACAAAAGGGGAGAATATCAGTCAAGCTGGCCGTATGCTGGCCATTGCCGATATGTACGATGCCCTTACCGCAGATCGAGTTTATAAAGCCGGTATGTCGAGCCAAAAGGCATTTTCGATCTTAATGTCAGACGCCCCAGAGCGGCTTGACCTCGCATTGGTGCAGCAGTTCATAAAGTGCATGGGCGTTTATCCTGTGGGCAGCCTTGTATTACTTTCAAACGAACGATTAGCGATGGTGGTTGAACAAACCAATGCCCCACTCGCGCCAATAGTGAAAGTGTTCTACTCAGTCAGAAACAGTCACTTCTTAGAGCCAAAAGATGTGAATTTGACCACAGAGAAAAATGTAAAAGTCTCAAAAGCGGTGATAGCGGCAGATTATAATATTGATGTGAACGCGTTTTTTGAGCGCTCAGTCTCTATTGGGTAATGCTTGTCTTTAAACAGCGACAGGTTGAGCTTACAAGCCACGTGTAGAATTTACCTGGCATAGGTACCAATATCTCCCCCGTTTAGCGTACGTTCATATAACATAGCGTATTATGGCGCTATTCTTATTAAGCATCGTTATCCTTGTTAACGCATAAACATTGATTGGAACGCTAATTGCAATTCCAATTAACATTTTTGCAAATACGCAAATTACAATGGAGTGAAATTTATGAAAAAGACAATAGCAGTAGGTTTGATTGCAGCATCACTTAGTGTGGCTGGCTGTGCTAATGATCCTAACAATACGCAAAAAGGTGCCGCAATAGGCGCTGTAGTAGGCGCATTACTGGGTAAGGCGACAGGTGACAATGATAAGAGCCGTTACGCATGGGGTGCGGCTGTAGGGGCAATTGCCGGTGGAGCAATTGGTAACTACATGGATAAACAAGAAGAAGAGCTGCGTAGCGAATTATCAGACACCGGTGTGCAGGTGGTACGTGAAGGCGATAACTTACGTTTAATCATGCCTGGCGACATCACGTTTGCAACAGACAGTTCAACCATTAGCCCAAACTTTAACCCTGTGCTGCAAGATGTGGCGAACGTGGTAAATAACTACGAAAAAACGGTGCTAATGATTAAAGGTCATACCGATGACACGGGGTCGGAGCAGTACAACCAAGCATTGTCAGAGCGTAGAGCTAGCGCAGTTAAAAATGTACTCACTAACTATTCGGTTAACCCTACGCGAATTACCACTGTAGGTATGGGTGAGTACGCGCCTAAAGTACCTAACAGTAGTGCGGCGAACCGGTCAATGAACCGTCGTGTAGAACTTGAAATTCAACCACTCACACAATCGAATACGTAATTGATGTTGAGAGTCATCAATACAACGCCGCTTTACGCGGCGTTTTTTGTTAGCGCTGATGTGCCTTTATTTGCGAAGCGATGTCATCTGCAAGCGCATTAGGAATGGGAATAGCCAGATGGTACTGAGCGACCTTCCATTGGCCATTTTCATTGACTAACACGCCCGTGCCACGGGTTTCACCTAAGTTCACATTGTCTAATAGCTCATCAAACCAAGCGATTTGTTGATTTTCTGACAAGTAAATATGGCGATTTCTTGGGTGATAGGTCCAACCTTTCCCCTGGTCAAAATACGGCTTTGCGTATGCTTTGAAGGCGTGAATGGACCATACTTCCTCAGCATCGGTTCCGATGAAAATGGCATCAGGGGTATAAACCGCGAAGTATTTATCAAAGTTTGCGGCTGCAGCTTGGGCGTGTAATTCATCTAATACGTGGTTTATGTCTGCTTTGCTATCCGTGTTGGCCCATCCTGCCGTGCTGATGAACAACGATATACACAGTGTTATATACCTCATTTTATCCTTCGCTTTACTGGCGTGTTTCCACCAGCATAACGGCATTTGTAAAATAAGTCTTCACTGTGCCATCAATCCCTTGATGGACGTTTTGCTAGCCATCGTGCGCCATCGTTGACTCCCGCACCACCAAGGTAGGTTCAAATAGGTGCTGAACGTGATGGGTATGGCCGTACAACGTATTGAGGATATATTGGGCTGACATTTTCGCCATATCTGCAATCGGGTTGCTTACCGTCGTTAACCGAGGGTAAACGTGATGAGCGAATACCACGTCGTCGAATCCCACAATGGATAAATCTTGCGGTAAGCTCATTCCAAGGTCTCGCGCGCAGCTCATCGCTCCAGACGCCATCCAGTCATTTGCACACACCAAGGCAGAGAAAGGGGTATCTCTAGATAGTAGCTCGAGTAAGCCTATTTTCCCGTCTTCTTCCTCATAGTTACCCTCGTAAGTGAGCATAGGGTTATAAGGGACACCTGCTTCTTCAAGTGCCCGTTTGTGCCCTTTCAAACGGTGACAGGCGTCACGAATTTTCATGGGGCCAGATATGTAGGCGATATCCTTGTGTCCCAATTCAAGCAGATGTGAGGTTGCAAGGTAACCGCCTTTCTCGTTATCAAGGGCAATACAATTATTCTCAAGGCCAGTGACTTGCCTATTCACCAAAGCGATAGGCAAACGCTTTTCATTAAGCGCAACAAGATCTTCATCTCGCATGGCTTCTGCATGCATGATTAGCGCGTCACAATTTCTACTGATCAAAAATTCAACCGCGTCTTGCTCGGTCTCAAGGTTGTTATGGCCTACGGTAATAATAACGTGCTTATCAGCTACTCTCAGGGTGGATTCTACCCCTTGCATTAAATCGCCGAAGAAGGGGGTGTTTAATTCAGACACTAAAATGCCGACACTGTCAGAACGGCTGGTGGCGAGAGAGCGCGCTACCGAATTAGGGCGGTAGTTTAGCTCCAACATCGCTTTTTCGACTTTCGCCTTTAGAGTAGCGTTTACGGTGGTTTTTCCATTTAACACGCGAGATACCGTTGATAGTGATACCCCCGCACGTTCTGCAACTTGATATATGGTAGCCACGTACTACTGCTCCTTCCGGTGAATGCCCATTAAAACGTAATAGTCCATTATGCCGGTATTGTTGCCTGTTCGCTACGTCGCTTTAGTAGGGTTTCTGTGACTTCCTGTTGTTTTTTATCGTTTAATGGATAAAGCAAGATAAGCAGCGCGCCGGCAAAACCAAAACATGCAGGGATCCAACTCATAAGTGCGCGCATTCCGGGAAGGCTTTGGCTTATGGTCTCCGGCTGCATACCGTTGTAACCATAGCTACCTAACACTAGCAATACTAGTGCGCCAGCGAACCCGCCCCCGGTTTTTTGTACAAACGAGCCTGCAGAGTAAATGAGACCCGTTGCACGTCGGCCAGTACGCCATTCATTGTAATCTGCTGAGTCTCCTAACATGGAGAAAAACAACGTGGGCATAATAGCGGCAAAAAACTCTGCTGCGCAGCCTAGCGCGAAAATACCCATGGTTGACCCAAACGGCACAAAAAAGATGGCACTCGTAAATAAGCTGCTAACTATCAAAGAAATGATAAAAAGGTTCTTGCGCCCAAATTTAACGGATAACCAAGGCGTAGCGAGCGCACCAAAAATTGACACCACAAGAAGGCTAATAAAGTAGTAACCAATAAGCAGTTCTTCACCAATATAGTATTTAAAATAATAGGCAATAACGCCGTATTTTATGCCATTGAACATCATGGTTAGAAAACCCATACCGAGTAGGATCAACCAGGGCTTGTTCGTCAGTAAATCAATAATATCTTGTTGGGATCGGCTATTCGAAGACTCAGGGCGTGCAATTAATTTTCTCACGAAGACAGCACAAATCATCATCACGGCGACAAAGATGGCCGCGGTCAACAGGTTACGGAAGTAGAAGAATGCTGTGATAGACCCTAGAGGAATGAGGATAAGGGGCAAGTGTCTGCTCAAGTCTATCAGTTCTTGTTTTAAGGTTGCTGTACTATCTAATGCTACAGGCACTCGCTCTTTGGTGGAGTAGACGGTAATCAGCATTAATGCGACTAATAAAGTGGCGAATACATACATGGTGTATTGATAGCCTCTGGCATCATTTCCTGCGCCAAAGTATTCCACCATCATAGGTAGGCAACCCATAACTAAAAGCCCTCCTAAGAACGCACCGGCGAACCGAAAGCCAGACAAGCTGGTACGCTCTCGATCATCGCTAGTGATTACGCCCATTAGCGCGGAATAGGGAACGTTGTTAACGGTATAAGCTAGGGTTAATCCAATATAGGTGAGATAGGCATACACCAGCATACCGGTACTGCCAAAATTAGGCGTGGTAAAACACAGCACCATAAAAAGCCCGAGAAATGGGGTTGACCCTAAAATCCATGGGCGAAATTTACCCATCTTGGTTTTAGTTCTGTCAGCAATCATGCCCATAATGATATCGGTAACACCGTCAGATAAGCGCACGATAAGGAACAACATGGCCGCGGCAGCGGCACTTAGGCCAAAGGTGTCAGTATAGAATACCGCAAGGTAGGCTAATGCACCGCGCCACACTAAGTTGGCAGCTGCATCACCTAAACCGTATCCAATCTTTTCTTTAATTGCTAATTTTTGTTCCATGGTGGCGCCTTTCGTCTTATTGTTATGTGCGTTGTGCTAGCAGCGCTTTAAACGCTTTCGCGCTATCTTTGAGTATGCGGGATTGTGTGTCAAAATCGACATAAACAATACCAAATCGTTTTTCGTAGCCTTCTGCCCATTCAAAATTATCCATAAGGCTCCAGGCGAAGTAACCACTTACTTTCACTCCTTCGTCCATGGCTTTCTCTACGGCGAGTAGGTGGTTTTGGTAGTATTCAATCCTGTCATTATCTTCTACTCGTCCATCGACAACCTCATCTGCCATCGCGGCTCCATTTTCTGTGATGTATACAGGTGGCAATGCGTATCGTTGATGTAGCGAAGTCAGTAAGTGTGTGAGTGCGGGTGGATGAATTTCCCAGCCAATGTCAGTTTTCGGTTCGTAATGCGGGTGTTCGAAGTAAAGTTCATCGTGGTTTCTAGGCGCTGAGTAGTGAAGACGCGTATAAAAATTAATGCCGAGAAAATCGAGGGGCTGACATATAGTTTCCATGTCTCCATCTTGAATAGGAGGTTTGTCTTTTTCAGCCAGTTCATGAATAACGTCAGGGTAACAACCTTCCATGACGGGTTGCATATACCACTGATTTATATACTGATCTGCTTTTTCTGTTGCCGCTATGTCCGCAGGGCTATCGCTGGCACTGTAGCAGGGCGTAAAGTTAAGTACGATACCATTTTGGGCATTTGGTACGTTCTTCTTCAACATTTTCATGCCTAACCCATGCGCCAATAAAATATGATGTGCAGCTGTTCTACCGTGCTCCCTGCCTGTTTTACCAGGCGCATGAACGCCAATTTCGTAGCCTAAATAGGCTGAACAGAAAGGTTCATTAAATGTCGCATAAGAGTATACCCGCTCGCCGAGTGCCGCTGATATTTTATCAACATAGTTTTCAAACTCATATGCCGTCTGACGGTTTAGCCAGCCACCTCGTTGTTCTAAGTGCTGCGGTAAATCCCAGTGATAAAGCGTAACAAACGCTTTTATATTCAAGCTATTAAGTTTGTCTATTAGCTGCTTATAAAATGCTAAACCTTGTTCATTTATTTCGCCATTTGCATGCATGACCCGGGGCCAAGAAATTGATAATCGGTAGGCATCCACCCCAAGGCTATGAATAAGGTTTACGTCTTCTTCCCAGCGTTCAACGTGCTCGCAAGCCCTCAAACCATCTGACTTGTCAGCGATAGCCCCCGCTTGCCGACAAAATACATCCCAAATGCATTCTAACCTACCCTCGGCATCCCCTTCTATTTGGAAAGAGGAAGTTGCTGTACCAAATAAAAAGGAGGGTTGCATCATAGGACTGGTAGAGGAAAGCGATAGTTTTTTAGTCATTACTGGGTTCCTAGTAAGGCTTACAGATAATTCGCATAGCGCGAAATCAGTTTCCTTGTATTTCGTTGGTATCTCTTAGTTACGCCGAGTTATAGCACAATCATCGTATTTTGAGAAAGCGCTTTCCAGTTATTTTTTTACGTTTATAACCAAAGTTATTTATTTTTATGTAAATTTTATGTTTTGGCGAACTAGCAGTTGAGTAAATATTTACTACAATAAATTATTGTTAGTAATGGATTTTTGTGTTTATTTGAGCGAAAGGAAATGGCTTGTGTAAATTTACTGTAAAAAACATGTTGAACTTTGGTCTATTTTATCTTAACTTTGAGAAAGCGCTTTCTCTTGTGGGTTGAAGAATGACCTTTAAGCGAGAAAGCCCTTTCTTGGGTAGGCGCATATCACTCAATACAACAAAGAGAGAAAGACAGTGACACACACACACTTAAACAAATCGAAAATTGCTAAGAGTCTGTCTTTAATATTGGGAACAGGATTGTTATTCCCCGTTAATGCACAGGAGTCTCCCGAAGACGTAGAAGTTATACAGGTATCAGGCATACGAAGTAGTGTGCAAGAATCCATGGGAATTAAGCGAGATTCAGCCGGCGTGGTAGATGCCATTTCTGCGGAAGACATTGGTAAGTTCCCAGACACCAACCTTGCTGAGTCGCTTCAGCGTATTACCGGTATTTCAATAAGCAGAAATAACGGTGAAGGTAGCCAAGTCACGGCACGGGGTTTTGGACCAGATTTCAACATGGTTACCCTTAATGGACGAACCATGCCAGGTTCGGCACTGCCGGGCGGCGGTGGTACACCTAATTCGCGAGCCTATGACTTTTCCGACTTAGCTTCTGAAAGTGTTCGTGCTGTAGAAGTGTACAAAACAGGAAGAGCGAGCATTGCAACTGGGGGGATTGGTGCAACGATCAACATTCGCACGGCGCGCCCCTTTGACGCTCCTGAAACAGGTTTTATGGCCAGTGTAGGTGCTAAAGCGCTGCATGACACCACAAACCGCGTGGGCGATGATGTTACCCCTGAAGTATCGGGCTATATTAATTACCTTGCCGACGATGAAAAATTTGGTGTGACTTTTACTGGGTCTTTCCAACAGCGAGACAGCGCAGCTCAAGGTGCTTTTGTAAACGAGTGGCGTGTGAACCCGTTTGACGGCAGTATTCCACAGTCCCCAGACCCTGCTAACCCAGATAGCGGCGACCCTATTGTATTAAACAATGCGCCAGCAATGGGTCAGCTGTTCGCGATCCCTTCCGATTTACGCTATTACATGGCAGACAGAGAGCGTGAAAGAACAAATGCACAATTAACATTCCAGTATGCACCGAGTGAAAACCTCGTTGCTACGCTAGATTATACCTACTCTAAGCAGGATCTTTACGAAGCACGCGCAGAGCAGTCAATTTGGATGGATGACAGGTATTTCACCGAGTTAACCTTTGACGATGAGAATGTAAAAACGCCTGTTTTGATCACGCAAGAGAGACGTGACTTATTGCCAAGAGACTTGGGTTTAGCCCTACAGGAGCTGAACCAAGTTAATGAAAACAAGTCTGTGGGTTTAAACATTGAGTACTTTGTGAACGATGATTTAACGTTGATCTTTGACTTACACAATTCATCTGCTGAAGGCCGCCCTGATTCCCCTTATGGAACATGGACAAACTTAGGTTTAGGGGCAAACGTGGTTAAGGGTCAGGGTGTCGATTTCACCGGCGACTTCCCCATCATGCTCGTTGATTTCGATGATGCCGCAAGAGATAACCTCAACGGAAATGGCATGCTAGATCAAGATGATGTGGGTACGTCTATCTTAGACATGAACTTCTCGTCACAAGATACCGAAATTACCCAAGCCAGAATTGACGGAACCTATGTTTTAGACACCGGCAGCATTAACTTCGGTATTGAATCGCGCGCAATGGAAAGTACCTCATTACAGTCACTTACCCGCCACACTATGGGTAACTGGGGTATTGAAAACCCGGGTGAATTGCCAGCAGGTTCTTTAACACCGTTAGATTTTGCGAGTGAATTTAGCGATTTCAATACTGATGGCATGTACTCAGAAGGCTTTACAGGAAGCGTGGCAGAAATTGGCGCATTCGCAGCGCAAGCCTACGGTTTCAATTTGGTGGCGGATAACCCCTATGCAACCAATAGAACCATAGAAGAAGATATAACTGCATTGTATTTCGAGTTCGACCTTTCTGGCGAACTAAACGGGATGGAATATAACCTACTAACAGGTCTACGTTACGAAAATACCGATGTGACGTCTATCGCCAACATCAGCTTGCCCAGTGGTATTGCATGGGAAGGCAATAACGACTTTAACGTTCGCTTTGGTAGCGCGATGGAAGACGTGGAAGTTAAGTCGAGTTACGACCACATTCTTCCTGCGCTAGACTTTGATATTGAAGTAGTTGAAAACGTGATTGCCCGTTTCTCCTACAGTAAAACCATTGCTAGACCTACTTACAACAGCTTAAGTGCGGCAGCAACGGTGAATACACCGAGTGGTCCAACACTATTAACTGATGGCGCTACCGCCACTGCCAGTTCAGGTAACCCAACATTAGTGCCGTTAGAATCGGACAACGTAGATGTTTCAGTAGAATACTACTTTGATGAAACCAGTTATGTATCGTTAGGTTTTTACGATAAGCGCGTGAAGAACTTTATTGGTAACGAACAGGTTGAAGAAAGTATTTACGATTTACGTGATGCCACCGCCGGGCCAAGAGCACAAGCGGCAATGGAAGAGCTTGAAGCGCGAGGTATACCCATCAGCGATACGTCATTATTTAACATGGTTGCAGCCATGGAAAATGGTGTTGACTACGACTCGATGACAGATGAGCAATTTGAAGCGGCTTACGATATTTTGCCAAATAGCGACGACCCAACGCTTACGTTCATTAACTCTAAACCGGTGAATAACAAAAGTGCCAACATCTATGGCTTCGAGCTTGCCGCACAGCACTTCTTTGGTGATACCGGTTTTGGTGTTTTGGGTAACTACACCACGGTTACGGGGGATATTGGCTTTGACAACGACGCCGACCCTTCCATCACACAGTTTGCTTTAGTGGGTTTAAGTGATACGGCGAACCTTGTGCTCATGTATGAAAATGAAGGTTTACAGGCTCGTATCGCCTATAACTGGCGAGACAAGTTCCTAGATACTACTTCTCAGTACGTAAACGAACCGGGTTACACAGAAGCCTATTCACAAATAGACTTTAGTGTTTCCTATGATATTTCGGATGCATTAACGGTGTCTTTTGAAGGTATCAATATTACCGATGAAAACATTCGTAGACATGGAAGAACCAGTGCCATGCTATGGAAGTTAGATGAACTTGGTGCCCGTTACGCATTAGGCGTTAGATACCAGTTTTAGTTGTAGGGTGTATTAACCCGCTCTCGTGTATTTTTATTGCACTTGGGCGGGTTTTTTTTCATAGTGAAACAAGCCATAAATGATAAACCACGCGGTGTTATGAATAAATTGGTGAAACACGTTGTTATTGTAGGCGGCGGTACGGCAGGTTGGTTAAGCGCAGGCATACTGGCGGCAAAGCTAAAGCCTGACTACAAAGTTACCCTTATAGAATCACCTAATGTACCTACAATAGGTGTTGGCGAAGGTTCGTGGCCATCGCTTAGAGACACACTACTGGACATTGGTATTAACGAACGGGAGTTTTTAACGGCCTGCAAGGGCACGTTTAAGCAAGGCTCTTCATTCGTCAACTGGCGCGCTTGTGCTGCTAACTCGCAAACCTTTACCCACCAATATCACCATCCTTTTACGGTGCCTACGGCATACAATGAGTTAGATATTCATGCTTGCTGGCAATCAATAGCGAAGCATGAAAGCTACGAAAACAGTTTTTCCCTACAAAGCCTGATGTGTACGCAAGGGAAGGCGCCAAAGCAAGCCACTACCCCAGATTACGCTCATGTGCTTAATTATGGTTACCACTTTGATGCCACGGCACTAGCGAATTTGCTGAAAAAACACTGCCTTGAAACGCTTGGTGTACATTACGTATCAGCCCATGTCAGTAAGGTTGAAGAACACCCCAATGGATATATTCGCCAACTCCTCACCGATAATGGTCAGGCAATATCAGGCGATTTATTTATAGACTGTTCTGGCAAAAGCGGATTACTCATTCAGCAACACTTTAATGTACCTTGGTTGTCACTTGAAACCACCATGCTAAACAATCGTGCCATGGCGGTTCAAGCCCCCTATGCTCCCGACGATCAAGCCATAAACAGTACTACAGTAGCGACTGCTCAACGTGTGGGTTGGACATGGGATATAGGCTTACAACATAGGCGTGGTGTGGGGTTAGTTTATGCCAGTGAGTTCTGCAATGAAGACGCTGCAATAGACATATTATTCAAACAAGTAAGCCAACGCTTACGCCATGCCAAAGCGCAGGATTTAAGTGTAAGAACCCTTTCCTTTGAACCTGGCTATCGCAAAGACTTCTGGGTAAAGAACTGCTTAAGTTTAGGTATGTCCTCAGGGTTTGTTGAGCCTTTAGAAGCCTCAGCCATTGCCATGGTGGAATTAGGGCTACGTATGTTGTGCGAATCCTTCCCGCACAACGCAGAACATATGGAGCATGTTAGTCAACGTTACAATCAACGTTTTGAATATCGCTGGCAGCGCGTGGTGGATTTCTTAAAACTTCACTATGTACTGAGCGAAAGAAATGAACCTTACTGGCTTGCCCAGCGTCATGAAAGTCGCACTCCACCCTCGCTATCCACACTATTAGAAATTTGGAAATATCAAAGCCCATCACGCTTAGATTTAATAGAAAACGAAGAAATATTTCCCTCAGCCAGCTACCAATATGTATTGTATGGTATGGGGTATAACACGGCGTTACCCGCTATTGCGCTAAGTGATGCCGATCTTTCAAAAGCGAAAGCAATACGCAGCAAAATGACGCAAATGAAACAAGCCTACTTACACGCATTGCCAAATAACAGAGCGCTACTTGATGAGCTTTGTGGGTTAAACGAAGAAAAGGGTAATAAGGAGCATAACCATGTCCACATTTGATAGCGCGACGTTACCGCCGGTGAAAAACGTGGTTATTGCAGGTGGAGGCACTGCCGGTTGGATGGCTGCCATTGCGCTTGTCAAACTATTAGGCAAATCACTCAATATTACCCTTGTTGAATCTAAAGATATTGGCATTATTGGTGTTGGCGAAGCGACCATCCCCCCTATTAGAACCTTTCATAAACTGCTTAATATTGACGAAAAAGCCTTTATGAAAGCGACGCAGGCAACATTTAAATTGGGCATTGAATTTGAAGGCTGGCGCGAAGAAAACCATAGTTATATACACTCATTTGGGGTAACCGGTAGAGAATGCTGGGCTGGCGAGTTTCACCACTTTTGGCTGCGAGCCCAGAAGTTAGGGTTTGGTGGTGAGTTTGGTGATTATTGCCCTGAATTGCAGGCGGCTAGAGCCAATAAGTTTTTCACCAATGAGTCTATGCCACTCAATTTTGCTTATCACTTTGACGCAGTGGCCTACGGAAGATTCCTTCGCACGCTCGCCACAGAGGCCGGCGTTCACCATATCGTGGGTAATATAACTAACGTAAGTAAGTGTTCGCAAACTGGAAATATCACCAGTTTAGAAGTTGATGAGTCTCAAGAAGTAAACGGTGACTTCTTCATCGATTGTACCGGGTTTAAAGGTTTGCTGATTGAACAAGCCCTTCATACAGGGTATGACAACTGGAGCCACTATTTGCCTTGTGATAGCGCGGTGGCAATGCAAACTGAGACTGTTGCTGCGCCCGTTCCCTACACAAAAAGTAGTGCCCATAAGGCGGGTTGGCGTTGGCAAATTCCCTTACAACATCGGGTGGGAAATGGACTCGTGTATTGCAGCAAATACATGAGCGATGACGAGGCAAAATCGACCCTTGTGCAACAGGTAGAAGGTGAACCCGTTAACGACGCTCGCTTTATTAAGTTTACACCGGGAAAACGTCGGTTAGGCTGGAATAAAAACTGTGTAGCGCTTGGCCTTGCCAGTGGGTTTATCGAACCTTTGGAGTCGACCAGTATTCATCTCATTATGACAGGTATCGTCAGGCTAATGCGGTTATTCCCATTCGATGGGATTACCCAGTCGGCCATAGACGAATACAACACCAAATACGACAGTGAAATGGCCGCTATTCTCGATTTTATTGTTATGCACTACAAGGTGACCAATAGAGAAGACTCACCTTTTTGGCAGCACTGTAAAAACATGCCTATTCCCCCTTCCCTCACCCACAAGCTCAATTTGTTCAAAGATACAGGGCGAGTTTTCCTAGATGATGGTGATATTTTTCGCGTAGATTCTTGGACACAAGTGATGTTGGGGCAAGGTTTAACGCCTAATCAATACCATAAGGTGGCCGATGAGATGTCCGAAGCGGAATTAGAACGATTTATGATGGGATTGAAGCAACAGGTTACCCAAAACATCAACAAGTTGTCTAGCCACGCTGCTTTTCTTGAACAATATTTAAAAGCGTAACACACTGAATAAAACTGCCTATAACGCGTAGCTACTCTTTTGTGAAGGTTTCTTGATAAGGTAATCCGCAATATGTTCAGCCATGGCGACCTGCCGCTGGCTGAATGCAGGATCTAAACCTCCGTCATCGAGCAAACTACTGAAACATGCGATGACAATGTCGTGCTCAGGGTACACCATCAGTAATTGGCCGCCATACCCCAAATGACCTATCCAACGACCATTGGTTTCTAGAAAGTTGTGATAGCTCACACCCAAGTGGCTTTGTGTTCCATCAACGCGACTATGCATAGTTTGTTGCGTGAACGAGGTGCTGCCTACATGCTGGCCGGTATACCCTTGACCGCCGCGCCCCAATAGCCTGCCATAACGACATAAATCCCTTAGCGTCATGTGAAGACCGCCACCAAGAAAAGGAACGCCGCTGCGATCGGTAGAGACAAAAATACTGTGTTCAGGGGCAAAAGCATCGACAATATCGAGTACCAGTGAGCGAATATCAATGCCACAACATACTTCACAAATCCACGCCACAATATCTGTGTTTGCGGTTTTGTAGTGGTGTTCCCCAGGTACTGCACTCACGCCGCCATTGTGGATTGTAGGAAAGAACTCACGCATAGTGCGATGGGGAATTGAGGAGTCAATTCGCCAACCATGGGCATCTTCAAGTTGGTTTAGCATTGCGGTAGCATCGTAATAGTCTTCGCTGTATTCATTTGCCACTGCCATATCCATTACTTGTTGCACTGAAGCATTGGCATACCCACTTCCAATGTGTTTGATAAAGTGGTTAACCGGTAAGCTTGTATCCAACTTACCTTGTTCATGAAGCTTGCCAGCTATCAGGTGAACTAAGGTTTTAGATATTGATTGGATAGAATGAATATCGTCAGCATGACAATCGCTAGCATAGTGCTCAAATACAACATCGCTACCCTTCGTTACACAAAGCCCATCGAAAAAAGGATGGCTGCTATACCATCGCACTGTATCTATATCATGCAGCTTAAAATCGATATTAACTGACAATGGAACCATCTGGGGCGCCCGGCAAGACATGCCGTAACGATGATTTTTATAGAGATTCTTAAACCCACTTCTACGGTTGTGGGGTAAATCCCACTCACCTTTCTTGCCGCCTCTAACGTGAAGGTGATGGGCGGGTGATAAAGGAATAGTCATTAGTGTGATCCTACGGTTGTAGGCCCTGATAAAGCGGATTTTTTACCCAGATAAACGGAACCTAAAAAAGAGAGGTAGCAGAGTGTTAACGACACCATACCAAACGTGAGAACATTTAAGTAATGATCGTCTTTTACCATATTGGCGCCTAAAAATGGTCCCACCGCTAGCGCAATATGAACACTGGTACCGTACAGAGGCAGAAAGCGCCCATCCTTATCTGCATCGCTAAAAATGACAACTTGATAAGAAATAATATAGCTCCAGAAAAACTGGAAAACAGCATTGGCGGCGAAAAATATAAGGGCACTGTGAGGAAATACATCAAGCACATAAAAGACCACCAGCATCATAAATTGAACGCTTCCGGCAACAATCATTGGCCATGCTGTACCCCATTTTACACCAAAATAAGCAGCGCTAAATGAGCCAAGTAAACTGATAATGTATCCCGCACTTAAACTAAACCCTACGTCCTCCAAAGAAAGCCCTGTATTAAGCGCTATTCTTTCTAAATAACTCCACACCACACCAATGGTAACGAAATATAGGCTTGTACCAGCAAATGCTAATGTGCCTTGCCAGCCAAATTTTCGTACTGGAGGGAAGTGAGAACTAGGCTGAGTCTGCGTATTATTAGGGAAATAAAAGTAACTCAGCACAATGGCCAATATCGCCCCTAGCGAGATATATAGGTAAATGCCATCCAAGCGCCACTCATGGGCTAAACTTGGCAATACAAATAATCCTATGGCTCCAAAAATAACCTGGCTACATACCATCAACGCACTGTTTCTCGCGGGGTTGTGACTATCGCAAATACCGGCCAGCGCAATTGCATAGGCCGCCCCCGCCCCTAGTCCACCTGCAAATCTAAGCGCCATTAATACAGTGAAATTGGTTTGATGGATAGAGACAATATTGGTGGCAAAAAAAAGCGTCAGCGCCCAAAGTACAGCGCTGCGCCAAGGATATTTACGTAGCCATACCATAGCAGTTGTAACACTTAGGGCGATACCAGCAAGATCGGCTGAACCAATTAGGCCTATTTCTGTTGCACTTAGCGCTAACAAATCGTTAAGCGCGCCAATGTAAATGGGCAGTAAAAGTAACATTGCTTCGGTTACGGTAGCCCCCACAATAAGCGCCAAAATAGAGAATCGGTTATTTATATTGATGAGATTCGCCTTCATAAACGTTGCCTGTACGGTATCGAAACGTGGTTCGCAAAAAACAAGCAGGCGAACATAATTAGCTTTTGGCTAACCAAATTAGCCAAAGTTTATTTTATCGTCAATAGCTCAGTAAAATAATATGAGGGTTAAGTCTCCACAAAATGCGAAGTTTACGTTATTTACCAATGCAAAATATCAAGTACAGCTAGTAAAAACGCAATGTGACTGGCACTATTCCCATGCCAATGGCGCCCTATTAACACAACCAATGCTAGGTAGTGCAGTGACAGACCAAACCTTTTATAGACCCAGTGTAATACACACTAAAGACAAAATATTGAATGCGGCAGAGCAGTTAATTACTCTAAAAGGTGTGTATGGATTTAACCTTCATGACATAGCAGAGAAAGTAGGTATAAAGGTGCCTTCGATCTACAAGCACTTTAAAAATAAAGATGAAGTGTTAATGGGCGTGTCAAAGCGTTTTGTGGAGCTCTTGTCACTTCAGTTTCAGTTAGAAGATGGGCTACCCTTTACTGTGCAACTGCGGCAATGCTTAGACACGTTTGTTGACTTTCATATTCAGCATCCTGCCTTTGTACGACTCGCTATCATTGATTTTGCGACTCCAAAAGGCGGAATGGAGTACGTGACGGCAGCCTCTGGTGGTAACTTTGAAGAGAATATTACATCCGGTGTGTTGTCGGTTATGCACTCGCGGGTAAAAACCTTGCTAGATACCGCTGAAAGCAATACCTCTCCTTACAGAAAAGTAGACAATATTGCGTTTTACAGGCTTATTTACTCTTCGTTACTTATTCAACTTCTCTTCCCTTCTGATACCTCATTAGTTGAAGGCTTCTCCCGCACTCAAAAAGACAGTGTAAAAGACGATATTTATGATTTAGCAATTCGCTACTTGAAAAAATAACGTTAGTAGGGATAGTTGGGCGAAGGGGGGAGATTAAGGGTTGCCCGAGGTAAAAAGCCCCAATATATTTACCCAACAGCCAGCTTGGCTGAGTTGTGCCACATGTATGTAGGCATGGGGTGCTTTAACCGCCATGTTATATTCATCGGTTGTGAACCTTCATACTTTACAAGTTCAACAGGCCCGAAGTTCACGAAGCCCATTGTTTTGCCATATGCGTCTTTCGCTTGTTCTCTTACAAACAGAATCAATGTTTTTTTATTCTGCTTGTGTTCAATATAGCTAAGGCCTTTTCCTGATGTAGGTTTTGAACTGTTTTGCGTTTGCCAGTGAAATAATGTTGGACTAATAGCATAGTCATGATACATGGTCGTTACAGAAAACTGTTTTTCACATTTATTGAGCGTCACAAATAGCAGCTCTGTATTTGTGGATGTTATATTTAAAACACCTTCACGACTTGAAGATTTTCTATCAATTGTAGTGTCACCAAATGCTATCAATATATGTTCTTTAGGGTATCTCACATGCATTTTAAGAGGGGAGTTATCAACTATCTCATTTTCCAC
The DNA here is from genome assembly GCF_015767655.1 of Alteromonas sp. B31-7. Taxonomy (NCBI): domain Bacteria; kingdom Pseudomonadati; phylum Pseudomonadota; class Gammaproteobacteria; order Alteromonadales; family Alteromonadaceae; genus Alteromonas; species Alteromonas sp. B31-7. The sequence goes on along the minus strand of NZ_CP065233.1, from coordinate 4,569,386 downwards.
TGATGGCATTGAAAACTCTTGTGTTTCAAGGCGCTCTATCAGCAATGTGATGACTTCAAGTAACTCTTCTTTAAGCGGTGAGATGTTTAATGTCGCTATACTCGATGATATCGAACTAAACCCTGCTTGCTTAGCTGTTTTATCCCAAAAATCATAATGACACATAACGGCAAATAGTTGGTGCATGTTCCGGCCCATTCCGATCACCCATTTCGGTTCAATCCGATCAGTGATTTCGGTCTAATCCGATCGCTTATTTCGGCGTTATCCGATCAAAAATGACGTTTTTCCGAAATCACTGTTCGGAATCCCGAAATCTTCTTCTTTTTCTCACTAAATCAATTGGTAAGCTCAACTTCATCACTTTATTGAAGGAACGAGCTGCCATGGCGAGAAAGAGAACCGATATGAGAAAGATTAAAGACGTCCTGCGTCTCAAATTCGAAGTAGGATTAAGCCATCGAGACATCGGCCAATGCTTAAGTCTCGGCCCTTCAACCGTGAGTGAAATACTCTCGCGCTTTAAATCCAGTGATTTATCGTGGCCGTTGCCGGAAGCGCTCAATGATAAAACGCTCGAGGCTCAGTTGTATAACACTGGTCCCGTTCAGCGCCAAAAACGGCTGCCTGACTTTATGCTTATGCAGCAAGAGTTGAAGCGTAAAGGCATGACTAAGCTGTTGCTGTGGGAAGAGTATTGCGCCGAAGATAGTGCGTCAGCCTACGGTTATACGCAGTTCTGCGAGCATTATCAGCGATGGCTTAAAAAGCAGAAGCGTAGTATGCGCCAGCATCATATTGCGGGCGACAAGTTGTTTATTGACTACTGCGGGCCGACAGTACCGATTGTTAATCCCTACACAGGCGAAGTGCGTTATCATGCACAAATCTTTGTTGCGACTTTAGGCGCGACCAACTACACGTATGTTGAAGCTGGCCGCTCTCAGCGTGAAGAAGACTGGATAATGGCGCACGTAAGAACGTTCCGCTACCTTGGCGGTGTACCCCGTTTACTTGTGCCGGATAACCTGAAATCAGCCGTTACCAAAGCCCATCGTTACGCGCCCACGCTGAATGAAAACTACGCCAAAATGGCGCGGCATTACGGCTGCGCCATTGTGCCTGCACGGCCTTATAAACCGAAGGATAAGGCTAAAGCAGAAAATGCGGTACTGATTGTTGAACGCTGGATACTAATGCGATTGCGACGGGAGTGCTTTTACACTTTAGCGGGCCTTAACGCACGTATCAAAGTGTTAATGGAAGAGTTAAATAATCGGCCGCAGCGCTTACATCCAGGCTCTCGCCGAGAGCAGTTTGAACTGCTCGATAAACCCGCGTTAATGCCATTGCCTGGCACCACGTATGAGTACATCGACAGTAAACGAGCAAAGGTGGGGCCGGATTACCATGTGCTGTACCAAAAGCACGCTTACTCTGTACCGCACACCTTAGTAGGCAACACGGTGACCATCGAGGCAAGTGGCAGTGTGGTCAGTATCTATCACCAAAATCAACTGGTGACACAGCACGCTAAATCAGCAAAAGACGGCGGCTTCTCAACGCAAAAAGAACACATGCCGGACAGCCATGTAAAACAGCGCTTCAGCGCTGAACGCTTATTGCACTGGGCGGAGAATATTGGTGTAGGTACGCGCGGTGTGGTGCAGTGGCACATCCATAGCCGTCAACATCCAGAGCAAGCGATAAAAAGCTGCCTAGCCATTCTAAATCTCACTAAACAGCATGGTGCTGCGCGACTTGAAGCCGCTTGCCAAAAGGCGTTACTGCTAGAACGCCCTCACAGAAGCGTTGTGATGAACTTACTCAAACATCACCAAGAAAGCGTACCGAGCACCGCTGTCGAACACGATGAGCAACCTGTAACCCACCACAATATCCGCGGCCAACATTACTATCAATAGGACAACCCATGACACAATCTCAATTACAAGAGCAACTGCGTAGCTTACGGCTTGGACACTTCGCTCAAGCGTTACTGCAACAACAAAGCCAAGCGACAACCTACGACGAGATGAGCTTCGAAGAACGCTTAGGATTACTGGCACAGCATGAAATCCACTGTCGGCAAGACAGCAAAGTGAAGCGTTTACTGCGTCAGGCAACCTTGCGCTTAGAAGCTCACGCCAGCCGATTGGAATACCGCGCAGAGCGCGGTCTACGCAAAGATAAAGTCGCCACACTGTTGAGCGGCCAATACTTACATCATGCCCATAACATTATCGTTACTGGCGCAACGGGGTGCGGTAAAACGTACTTCGCTTGCGCATTAGCCAGACAAGCCTGTGAACAGCATCATACAGTACGATATTACCGGCTCGGCCAGCTTCTAGATGAGCTGAATATCGGCCACGCCGATGGAAGTTACCGACAACAGCTTGCACAACTCGCTAAGAAAGAGCTGCTCATCCTAGATGACTGGGGAATGGAAAAACTGAGTGCAAGACAGGCCAATGACTTACTTGACGTGATGGAAGAACGATATCAAAACACCAGCACCATTATCGCTAGCCAGTTGCCCGTTACCGAATGGTACAAACTCATCAGTAACCCCACCGTGGCAGATGCATTACTCGACCGTTTACTGCACAACAGCCATCGAATTGAACTGGCTGGCGAATCGATGAGAAAACTAGACCAATCCGATCACTTAAGGTAAAACTGGCAAGGACGAAAAAGAAGAAGAAAAAGTGATCGGATAAAACCGAAATGACCGTTCGGATTCACCGAAATACGCAGTTGGCAGTGCCTTTCAGGCACAGATTGAATATTGACTAGGTTAGTTAGGGAAAAGTTAGACTCGCATAGCGCTTTAACAAACCTTAAATATGAAAAAGATGTATTGACTAGAATTCGATTATTGATTGCACGGTAATAAGCTGCGTATATGGGAAAGTCAGCTTCATTTATATCATCCTGATTGCTTGCAGCAATTAGAGCGTTCCATCCTCCAAACTTGCCAACTTTTATTTTATAAATATCTTCTAAAGTAATGTCTGGATAGATACGTAAAAATTTTGTCAGAGTAAGTGGTAAATCTGTAACGTGAGGATAGTTAGAGATAAGGTTAAGCAACTTGTTTTTATTTAATGTTGCTTGAGATATGTTCCTCAAGATCATTTGCTGAGTTTTCTCTTGTAACTCAATACGGCAGCCAAGAGGAAGGTGAGGAAAACCTTGTTTGACCTCTTTTGAAATTGCTTGGTTTGTTTTGCCAACTAACGCCCTAAATTTATGTGAAAAATCATATTCAGGTCTAGAGTTGCCAACAAAATCTAAAATGGTACAGCATTCCTTGTTTTCGATTAACCGGAGTCCTCGACCTAATTGTTGCAAGAATATAGTTAAACTTTCTGTTGGTCTTAAAAATAGTAGGGTATCTAGTTCTGGAATATCGACACCTTCATTAAAGATATCCACTACAAATAGAACATTAATTTCTTTCGATCTTAAACGCTGCTGCTGAATATCCCGATCTTTAGAATTATCACTAATAAGCACTCCACAAGGAATATTACTCAAGGTAAATTTCTTAGCCATATAATTCGCATGCGCTTTGCTTACGCAGAACGCTAGCGCTCGCATTTGAGAAATGTCAGTAATAATTTCATTGAGGCTTTGAATAATTCTAATTACCCGTTGATCATTCAACGTATACAAGTTAGTAAGCTCTGCAACATCATATCGACCTTTTGACCATGAAATTTTCGTAAGATCTGTTTCATCATCAATGCCAAAGTACTGAAATGGCGATAAATGGCGTTGATTTATTGCTTCTGGTAACCGAATTTCAGCGGCAATAACATTGCAGAAATCTTTGAGGATGTCAGCACCATCATGGCGTTCCGGTGTTGCAGTTAAGCCAATGAGTATAGTTGGCTCAAAGTGCTCTAAAATTGGGCGATAACTATTCGCTGTTATATGGTGAACCTCATCAATAACAATATAGTCAAAGTAATCGTTAGATAAGTTCAAACTGGAAAGTTGATTATTGAAACTCTGGATGGAAGCAAATAGGTGATTAAACTTTTCAGGCTTATATTGGCCTACCAATAGCTCACCAAACTGGCTGTTTTTAAGCACTCCACGATATGCGCTTCTGGCCTGCTTAAGTATTTCCTCTCTATGGGCTAAAAATAGAAATTTAGCCTCAGGGTTTTCATTGTAAAACTTTGCAAAGTCAAAAGCTGAAATGATTGTTTTGCCTGTTCCTGTAGCGGCGACCACAAGGTTTTTATATCTTCCGTGCAGCTCTCTTTCGACCTTTAATTTCTCTAAGATATTTTTTTGATGAGAGTGCGGTTTAATATCAAAATAAAAGCTAGGCAGATTGCTATCAAACGAACCTCTGGCAGTTTGAAGGGCAATATTAAGCCTTTCCTTGCTTTGTGCTTTGCCATCAAATCGTTCGAAATCTGGCGATTCCCAGTAAGTTTCAAAGGTGCTGAGAGATTTCTCAATAATATGAGGAATTTCTTTAGAAGTTATTTTTAAATTCCATTCTAAGCCACTGGTTAAGGCTGAGTGAGATAAATTCGATGATCCAATGTAACCAGTGTGAAAGCTGGTATCACGCATAAACAGATATGACTTAGCGTGTAATCGTTCCCTATTCGTATTGTAACTGAGTTTTACTTCTGTATTAGGTAGTGATGCTAAAAACTCTACGGCCTTTGCATCAGTGGCTCCCATATAGGATGTGGTGATAACTTTTAGTTGCTTACCACTGCGAGTAAATTCCTCAAGCTCCTTCTTAAAAATCCTAATTCCAGCCCACTTTATAAATGAAACTAACCAATAAATTTTGTCTGACGACTGAATTTCTCTTTTAATTTCAGTTTCGAGCGAAATGCCAACGTTACTGCCGCAAAACAATTCACTTTGAGTTAGTCCAGTCAGGGGGCATTATTGATTCGACGTATTTAGGAAGATTAGACGCAACAGGGTTTTGTTTGTCTAGGAGTGCAGTCAGTATCTTGCCTTGCGTATCAATTAAATTGTCAGTGATAAGTTCTTTATCACCAATATTGTCACTTAACCATTCAATGACGCTATTGGCTAAGTTTATTTGCTCAAGAATTCTATTCTCACCGTTAGGCACTGAATCCATAGCAATGTCGATAATTCGAGTTAGAAATCGAGATAACCAAGACGTGGCTTCTCCATTTTCTAAGGAACGCTCACCCACATAAAAAGTTTCACGATCTAAATTTTGCTCAACCAATTGAGTAATTAGTTGTTCATATATGCCAGCTTGATTCATAAAGTTCCTTTTCAGTCATCGCTTTTTCGAGCATAACTGAAAAGTGAATAGTGGTAAAAGTTTAGTGAATTGGGGTATCGGTTAAGTTCCACATGAAATCCAACCAGCGGCCCACAGCCTCGACTTTTTCAGGATATTGCGGGGCTCTTTCACGAGAGTGCCTAGCGGGGGAATTGTTCTGCTACGTCCACTTATTCTACACTCATACTTCAATATCCGGTATATCGGACGCTTGTGATCTTAGGTGCTGTGTTCGTACCAATATATGCGCTTGTACCTCAGCCATGTAATGTCGGTCGTCTTCGGTAAAATGCTGTTCTTGAGTTAACTTTTCGATAAATGATTGCTGCGTAAGTATGGCTATGACTTTATCTGCCAAATCACTTAACTGGCGAGATAAGAGCTTTTTATTCACCCCGCAGGTTTCTGCGAAATCAGCTAATTGGTATGCATTTATATTTTCGGGGTCAAACTCATTGCCCATCGCCATAGCAAGTACATGCTTGAACTGCGGGAACATGGCAACATTCACTAAGTCATAAGCTGGCGTGAATCGACTATTACGCTTATCAAAAAACAGCGAAATGTTTTTGCCGTGACTGTCGTAATTGCTGATCATCAAATTAAATAGCTGCCAGTTGATAAGCCATTGAAGACTCTCTACGGGCGACGACATAGTTTTCGCCAGTTCAAAGAGTCGGGGTAAGCTAGCGCCATCTCGAATATGCTGCACGTCTCTGCCATCACCTAGGTTCCGCTCGTATTTGTAGTCTCGTGGTAGGTTAAGTGCTTGGCAGCCATCAATGACATGTCTACGAAAAACTTTGGCCTGTTCGGGCGCATACTTACGATCAAAACGCTCCACAATTAGCGCTGGGTATTGTTCGAAGCGAGTGAACTGGACTTCTGCGGTGGGCAGTCCCACTGCCTTTGACAGCTTCATACAAAAGTATTCGTTGAGTACAAGGTTGGGGCAGTTAGGCTTTTCAAACTTGAGAATTAGCGTTGAACATAACGTCCCATCGCCAAACCCAATTTGGCCTTCCTCGTTTATGAATATATTGAGCTTATCTTGTACTCCGGCGACACTCAGACGTGGTTTGTCATCCCATGCTAACAACCCAATATCTTCCTTCCTGGCAAGCCGCTCTACCAACTCATCCTGCTCTATCAGTCTAAATTTCGGCTCGCGTGCTTCGCGTAAATTATCTGAGCCTTGTCCTCTCGCCCTAAATGAAATGGCTCCTGCCAGATCATTGCCAATAGCTCGCACTTGGGAGTAAACATTCTTTTCAGAGACGCCGAGATGCTCCACTAAGAGTTTTCGAGCTTCTCCTTCAGGTAATGCATTATCAAGGTAGTTATAGGCGACTTCACGAGAATGGGTGTTGTCTAGTGTTAACGCGGGAGAAAGTGGGTAGCCTGTTTGTTGCCAATCCGGCTCATATTCCAGTTTGAGCAGACTGGTACTTTTATCCACAGTTAACGTGCCAATATGTTGCTCTGCCAAATAGATGAGCAAAGTGTATGCTGAGGGCTGGTTGATATTGTCTGCTGGCATTCTTGCTATACCCACTCGTCATCGCTGACACTTGAGCCATGTCGTTTTTCAAGCGAAGGTGACGTAAGTTTGATTCCCAGCCCATGTAGCACGGCAAATGCGGCAGCGAGGGTGCAATTATCATTGCCATTTTCAATGCGAGATAAGGTATTGATCCCTACATTACACAGCGCGGCGCAATCTGCGAGCTTCATACCCATCTCTGTTCGCTTAGCTTTAATCAATTGCCCTAACACATGTGCGTCATCAATAAACTCTGTCTCAGGCATTTTTGAGGTAGTGACTTTCTTTGCCATCAGTCTACTCTAATATTCATTAGTATCAGTGATTATAGGCAGATATTAATAAATGACAAGTTTGTTCACCGTTAACGGTGATTTTATGTCTGATTGGTGCATTTCGGCTTAATAATTCATCCATATCGGTGAATTATTAGGTGGTTGGACAGGTTATTGTTAATCGTTCACTATCATTGTTGAATACCACAGAGGCGCAAAACCGTCCAGGCAGCAACAACCCAAGTATCATCTGTATGCTCTGGGTTAAGTCGTACGCAATCAGCGTTTATCTCCCTTTCTTTAGAAAATCTCTTTTGATATTTCTACGGTACTAACTTTACGATACGTTTAAGCTTGAACAACATATTCGCTTCATTCTTCGAGGGACTGGCTTCATAGTCAATCTGCCGTAAAAGTGCCGTGTTTTTTGGAATGTTGAAAGTGTGAAGAAATCTGTAATCCAAAGTTAAATGTTCCTTCGTGGATAGGGAGTCGTTGTTGTTGACGTTAAAAGTCTAGTTTCGGATCGAGGCCATCATTAAGCTTTTGTCGGCAATCAATTCTGAATTTGATGGCATCTTCAAGATCAAGCAGCTCTTCATGCCCCTTGCCATAACCACAAATTTTATACTGACGTCGTTTTCCAAATAATTGGTAACGAATGATCCAACTGGCCGTGCCTTTGGATTTCAAATAAAGATACATACTAGGGTAGACTTTTTCGAAAGTGGGTGGCCGGATTGCACCAGCGCTTCAATATGTTTTGCCGTTTGTGAGATATTCATCAACTTTCCCTCATTATTCGGAACAAAATTGCGAACAAAAAGAGGGGAAAGCTGGACCAAAAGTCACCACTTTGGTCCTAAATTAGCTTGTTTTTTTATTAACACTGCCCACCACTTGCCTATGGCTTTTACTAAATCTTAGTGGTGCTTCTTGGCTAAAACTACGGAAAAACAGTGCCGTTTTTATGCTGCTGTTAGAGCTAAAACATAGCCTTTTTGAAAGGCTTTATCGAGTAACTTTTTCAACACTTCACCCAGTAATGGATACAATAATATCCACTTTCTGTTTTATTTCGCTATAATGGATATAACTGTGTCCACTTAGTCTTTGCGGATGAATTTTACCTTACTTGATGATACCGATGTAAGCCAAGCCTATGCGGCTCATTTACGTGAGTTACGCAAGCGGTCAAAGCTTTCACGTACGGCGCTTGCTGAACGAAGTTGTGTACCTGCGTCCACCATTAAGAAATTTGAGCTAACTGGGCAAATTTCATTTCGCCAATTGTTGTTGCTTTGGCAGACCCTCGACTCATTGGATAGGCTATATCAGCTCACACAACCTAGCAAAGAACGCGCTGCTGTACCCGCGAGTATTGATGAGGTGCTAAAAGATGAGTTTTAAACCCATTCAAAAACTCATGGTAACTCGTACGTTAAGCTCAGGTGAGCAGGTTGCTGTAGGGGTCTTGGCGCAGAATCGGCAAGGCGTTTTTTTTCAGTATGAAGACAGCTATTTGCAGCAGTTTGGCAATTTATCACCTTTAACTTTGCAACCGAATACGCAAGTCCAAGCCGCGCCTAAAGCGCCACATCAAGGTGTACATGGCGTATTTGGAGATTGTTTACCCGATGGCTGGGGCATGATGTTACAAGATCGTATTTTCCGACAAAAGGGCATCCTACCTAATCAATTAACGGCGATGGATAGACTGGCCTTTGTCGGTGATAAAGGCATGGGAGCATTGTCTTTTTCTCCAGTGTCTGAGTTTTCAGCCACCACGCACGCTGACATTGATTTAGCTACTTTAGGCTTAGAAGCACAAACGCTGTTCGATGCTTCAATGTCAGATTGTATGGACGAGAACCACGATGAGTTAGATGGGCATACGCAACAGGTGTTGGCCGCATTAGTCGCCGGAGGTAGTTCGGGTGGGGCAAGGCCAAAGGCACAGATTTATATGCCTGCTGGAGAAGCTCGGCATTGTCGAACCTTTGCAAAGCCTAGTGATGAAGCGTGGCTGATTAAATTTACCTCAAATAATCTCGCGCTCGGGCATGAAGAAGGTTTATGCGAGGCGGTCTATTTGCAAATGGCTGAGCAAGCAAAGTGTCAACCGCCGCAATGGCAACTCATTGAAGCGCCAACTGCAAGCGGTGCGCCTGCCTGGTTGGCGCTCAAGCGTTTTGATTATGTCACTGAACAGAGCAATTTCGATAGCAATCGTAGTTCAGGCCGATTGCATATGCACAGCGCTTGCGGGCTGCTGGATGCAGACTTTAGAACGCCAAGTTTAGATTACATTGATTTAATTAAAGCCAGCCGTCAGTTGTGTAAATCTCCAGCCGCCGGGCAGCTGCAATTTCGCCGTGCCGTATTTAATCTGCTGTCGTCTAATCAAGACGACCACAGTAAAAACTGGGCGTTTTTGCAAGCGGATGACGGTCAATGGGATCCTGCACCTTTTTACGATGTTACCTACAGCCCACATCCATTCAACGAACACGCCACTGCGTTCGGAGGTTATGGTAAAGCGCCACCGCTTAAGGTGATGCAAAAACTAGCGACCAGCGCTGGCTTTTCGAATTGGAATGATGCAAGGCAAGTCATTGAAGAAGTCGCAGAAGCCATCAGCCAATTTACGTATCTGGCACAGCAGCAAGGGATCAGTAAAACAACAGTGTCTGCGATTGCTAAGACATTGGATCAGCGCAAGCAGGAAAATGCCGCGCTTTTTCTCTAACAATAAGGAAGGACAGCAATGAAGCTCGGTCGAAACGATCCTTGCCATTGTGGCAGTGGTAAAAAATTTAAACGTTGTTGTATGGGCAGCGCTTCCAAGCAACTTGACCAAGTTTTCGATGATGTTGAAACCATGCTGGCAATGAACCCAGATTTGAGTATTGATGAACTCAACGCAGCCTTGCAGCACAAAGTGCACGATCGCAATAATCAACCTCATCCCGATTTTTGTGGTGTAACGCCAACGCAAATGGCAAATTGGCTGTATGCGCCTTTTGCTGAATTACAGTGGGTGACAATCAGCACGCCAGACGAACTTTCTCCCAGCCCGGTGATGCGCTATTTAGCCCTCATTCTTGACGAAGCCATGAACCAAGAAGGCTCCTTTAAAGCCACAAGTAAAGGCAACTTACCGACTAAATTAGTCAAACAGGCCAGTGAGTTATTACCTGAGTTTGCCGTTGCTCAATTCGAACGTGAAATAAGTATCAGTGAGTTTGCGGGCAGTAACGAAGACAAATTCAATGCCTTGCACTACACCCGAGTGTTAGCTGAAATTAGTGGTATTATTTATCGGCGCAGCGGTCGATACTATGTAAAAAAATCTGCGCAGAAACAATATCAGGCGTCAGGTATACAAGCATTTTTTAAACCTATGTTAGAAGCAGCCATCAGCCAATATAACTGGGGCTATTTGGACGGTTTTGAGTTTGATGTCGATTTGCGCACTTTTTGGTTGTTTATGTTGTGGCGCATTCAGAACCACAGCAGTGTAGATCAGCTGACTGAAGAGGTTGTGACAGCTTTCCCAGATTTACTGTTGGCGTTCCCTACTAAAGATTACTTCTTACCAGAAAGAAACTTAGGCATGCTCATCGAAACCAGGTTTATTGAACGTTTTTTGCAGTTTTGGGGATTTTTGATTATTGACCAGAGGCGTGTTTTTAGCACTGAGCCTGCCGCCAGTATGGTTAAGATACAGCCGTTATTAAAACAAACTTTTAAATTCACTATTAGCGAGTAATAAGGTCAACCAGTGACTTGGTTTAGATTGCCCCAAATGTATCGAGAGGCTATCTCACCAGCCATAAACAATATAAAAGGTGCCGGAACAACAACCACTAAAAAGCAAAAATCTCATATGGCCTAAAATGGATATTATGGCATCCATTTTAATACAAATAGGCTCAATATGGATGCTATGGTATCCAAGAGAAGTAAGGCTGAATGTCGACTGGTTGGCATGAGGTCTACAAATTGTTACCCATACGGTAACTTTGTGTAGACCTCAGGGGCTAAGCAACGCGCTTTTACCCTCTATCAGGTAAATATTGCGTGAAATACAAAGCATCACGATGTTGGTTTGTTCTAACGCTGAAGAGCCTTGTGTACCCGTTAACTTAAAGGTTTTACTTGGAGTACATTTTTCAACATAGGATGCCAACGATTTTGCTCTTGTACGTTTACCACTTTTTTGCGCTTTGTAGCTTAAAAACCTACATAATGTGGGTGTTAAAAACACAAAAGCCCAGTATAAATGGGCCCTAGCGGAGGTGTTTGGACTCTAATGGATATTATTCAATATTCTGGATCTGCTCGCGCATCTGCTCAATCAAAACTTTAAGTTCAACAGCTGATTGAGTGATGTCTGTGCTAATAGATTTAGACCCAAGGGTGTTAGACTCACGGTTAAACTCCTGCATCATGAAATCTAGCCTGCGGCCCACTGCCCCGCCTTTTTTCAGGATATTACGAGTTTCTTTCACGTGGGTATTTAGGCGATCTAATTCTTCTGCCACATCTACCTTTTGCGCCAACATAATCATTTCTTGTTCAAAGCGGCCAGCGTCTAGCTCTACTTTGGCTTCTTCAAAGCGGTTTTGTACTTTCTCTCGTTGCCACACCATTATCTCAGGCATGCGCGCAGTGACCTTTTCCACTTCTTTTTCAATGGCATCTAATCGCTGCGTAATCATGCCTTTAAGTGCGTCGCCTTCACTTGCTCGTGCGCTAATAAAGTCGGAAAGCGCTTGGTCAAATGCGGCCATTACGTCGGCGTGTATGGTGTCCATGTCGGCTTCTTCAGCCGCTATTACGCCGGGCCAACGAAGAACATCGAGAGGGTTTACGCCGGTGGACTGACCATGGGCTTGTACCCAGTCGGCGGCGTGCAACACTTGTTTTGCTAGGTCTTCATTAAGGCTTAGCTTAGTGACAGCGGCATCGTTTGCGGTAAATCGCAAAGCACATTCAACTTTTCCACGTGCTAGTTTCTTTCTGAAGCGCTCTCGCAAAACGGGCTCTAACGAGCGAAACTGTTCGGGCAAACGAAAATAGGTCTCTAAAAAGCGTTGGTTTACAGAACGTATTTCCCATACCGCTGAACCCCATTCTTTTTTTGTCTCTACGCGCGCAAACGCTGTCATGCTGTAAATCATAATTTTCCTTTTGCTGGTCAATGAAAGCCTGCAAAAACAACGGGCCGAAAGCACATTGTGTTCAAATTTTTAAAGGCAGGATTTCTCGTTCCTTCTATAGTAGCGCACAAATGAAATAAACCGGTAAGTTAAAAGGCTAAAAGTTCATTTTTGCCACCCGCCCTTAGTGCGTTATACTTGCTCCTTCAGTGCCTAGCGGTTGTCGTTATACGTACAAATTTTGTTAGGCCACACTCATTTTTAAGCATTTACGTTGTGGAGAACACTATGCGTCCAAGCGGCAGAACCGCCAGTCAAATTCGTCCAGTTACTATTACTCGTCAGTATACCTGCCATGCTGAGGGGTCTGTATTGGTGGAGTTCGGAAACACCAAAGTGCTATGTAACGCAACGGTTGAAGAAGGCGTGCCTCGTTTTATGAAAGGCCAAGGTAAGGGCTGGATTACCGCAGAATACAGTATGCTTCCTCGTGCTACCCATACGCGTAGCGGCCGTGAAGCTGCCAGAGGCAAACAAGGTGGACGCACCCTAGAAATTCAACGCTTAATTGCTCGCTCGCTACGTGCGGCGGTAGATTTAAAGCTCTTAGGTGAAAATACTATCACGCTTGATTGTGATGTTATTCAAGCAGATGGTGGTACGCGTACTGCGTCTATTACAGGGGCATGTGTGGCACTTGTGGATGCGCTAACTTATATGCGTGCAAAGGGAATTTTGAAAGCTAACCCGCTTAAACACATGATTGCAGCCTTGTCGGTGGGTATCTACAAAGGTACGCCTATTGCTGATTTAGAATATACCGAAGATTCTGAAGCTGAAACAGACATGAATATCGTTATGACGGAAACCGGCAAACTGATTGAAGTGCAAGGCACCGCTGAAGGCGAACCTTTTGATTTCCAAGAACTAGATGAAATGCTAACTATCGCGAAGCATGGTCTACGTGAATTGTTCGACATTCAAAAAGCAGCATTGGCGTAAGGAGTTAGCATGAAGGCGTTCCAACGTGATTTTATTGAATTTGCTATTGCCCGTGGTGTTTTAAAGTTTGGTGAATTTACCCTGAAGTCTGGCCGTGTAAGTCCGTATTTTTTCAACGCGGGTCTATTTAACCGTGGCGGTGATTTGGCTAAGTTGGGCCGCTTTTACGCGAATGCATTAGTGGATGCAGGGGTTGAATTCGATGTGCTATTTGGCCCAGCGTATAAAGGCATTCCCATTGCCACCACTACCGCGGTAGCGCTGGCCGATAGCCATGGTCAAGACGTGCCTTATTGCTTTAATCGCAAGGAAGCAAAAACCCATGGTGAGGGCGGTAATTTAGTGGGAAGTCCGCTCAGCGGAAAAGTGATGCTTGTTGACGATGTAATAACAGCGGGTACGGCTATTCGTGAATCTATGACGCTTATCGAACAACAGCAAGCCAGCTTATCGGGTGTGCTAATTGCGCTAGACAGGCAAGAGCGTGGTAAAGGCGAACTGTCGGCTATTCAAGAAGTAGAGCGCGACTTCAATACTCAGGTTATCTCTATTGTGTCACTTGCAGACGTAGTGGCTTACCTTGATGAAAAAGGGGGGCACGAGGAGCAAATAAACGGGATTAATGCATACCGAGAGCGTTATGGCATCTGATATTCAAATGCTATTCGATGAAGCCAGCGCGCATCTTGATGCGCTAGGTTTACGATGCCCTGAACCCGTTATGATGGTACGCCTTCAAATACGCAAATTAGCAGAAGGTGAGACCTTATCTGTGGTGGCAGACGACCCTTCTACTGCACGAGATATCCCTAGTTTTTGTCGGTTTATGGAGCATACCCTTGTTGCTTCGCAAACCGAAAACATGCCCTACCAATATGTAATTAAAAAGGGCGTTTAAGAAACGCCCTTTTTTGTCTTTATTTAGCTGAATTGAGCTAGGTTTCAGAAATTCCGTCGGCTAGGTTCGTCGGTACTTGGCTTCAAAACCACAATAGATCCCAAACATGATGAATCCTGCGCCTACGGCGGCGAGAAGGTATAATCCAAAAGGTTGTTGGGTTAAGGTGGTGAGTGCTTTTTGCAAGCCTCCGGCTTCTGACGGGTCACTTTGAAAGGCAGAAAGTGCAAAGAAACTGCCTACGAATAAATACACCACGCCTCGTGCGAAATAGCCTAAGCGACCAGCCGTTTTGGTGGCCTGTTGACGGGTTCCTGTCAGCTGGTTTTGATCAAACTTTTTCAAAAAATCTGCTGTGTAGGCGTGTTTGAACTGGATAAACGCGAAAGTAATAATCGCTGCACCTACCGCGGCCACCAGCAATATCCCCCATTCGTATTGCATAAGCTGTTGGCTTACGTGCTTACTGTTCGACCCATCACTTTTTTGGTCGGTACCCATAAGTACGTTTGCCCCTAGGTAAGCCGCCGCAAAATAGAACAAACCGGATATAAACAGAAAACCTCGCATCACAATGTCTTTCGCCTTGTCCATTTTTAACGACTCGGTATTTAAAAAGCCTTGTAGCCAGCGCCACAATGCATAACACACTAGCCCTACAATAAGGCCAAATAACAGTGCTTTGCCAAAAGGTTGGGATTGAAGAGTTTCAAAAACGTGTTTCTGTGTGGCTTTTTCACGTTCAGCGGCAGTTATTACAGAGGAAAGGATAAACAAACCAAGTAGTGAATACATCACGGTTTTCGCGCTGTAGCCCGCGCTAGCAATCACATTGAGCCAGTTTGTAGATGATGACATTCCTCTTCTCCTAATAATAAATATGTTATTAGGTAATCAAGATTTAAACCATCTTATCTCGGTTGCAGCATAATTTAGGCTGTTAGTGTTCTTCTCCGCTTACGGCTTGTAATAGCAGCTGCTGTAATTGCCTTTTGCTATGGGTGCAGGTGCAATGAATGTCGGTGAGGTGAATGTTCTGACCACTTAACATTTTACGAAGCACCGAGGCTTTAACGTTGACTGATATAAAATCGTTACTGTTTACGTTCGATTTAGTTGCCATTTTTGTGCATCCTCTTTGTATTGCTAATGTATATTTACAGAAGCAAGCTGGGGGTATATGGAAGTAGGTGGTACTCGATTTTTTGTGGTAAGAAGGCGTTGGCTTCCCACCTCAAGGGATTGCTGAAGTGTGACAATCATCTTACATACCGAGGGGTTTGTGGCATGTAGGGGCAAAATAGTCATTAACTGCTGCTGACATTCTTGAAGTACTCGATGAGCTTCTTCAATATTGTCGCTTTTTATGAGCAAATTAGCCAAGTACATGCCCATGGTGCCGAACGCCAAAACATCCTCTTGTATAGGTTTAACGCTATCTGACGATACCGGTTGGAGCGCAGTTAAAATAACCCTGGCCGCTTCAAAGGTTTGATAGCCTAAATACTTCGCTTCCTGCGTATCGCCTCTCAGGTGTGCCTGCTGTGTTTGTTTTTGCAGAGCGCAGCGATGCTCTCGCGCAACAAGGGGGTTAAGCTGTAACCACTTGCGATAAACGGGACATAAATGGTGTGTCTTCATATTTGCACCTCCTAATAACTACACTAGTGCAAATAAGAATCATTATCAAATGTAAAGTTCAAAAAAACGATGATGATCATCTAAATAATTTTTTAGAGGAGGCTCTCATCCTTAGCCAGCCAGCTGATTGCTTGCCCACCAAAGAATAATAACGGCAAGCGATAAGGCAATAATTGCTTTTGCTTTGTAGCGTTTAATCAAGTGCTCTGCTCTATCGCCTGCGTAATATACCACGAGCGCTAAGCCGAAATAGCGGATGGCTCTTGCAATGATAGTCGCCAGTAAAAATAAAGGGAGTGAATATTGCGTTGCGCCGGCAGCAAGCATGGCCACTTGAAAAGGTATGGGGGCAATGCCGAGTGTCATTACAAACCAAAAACCTTGGTTTCGCATTTGTTGTTTTACGTTTTCAAATTGCGACTGACTGAAAAAGGTGTCAATCACCCATTGGCCAATCAGGTCGAATAGGTAATACCCTAATGCATAACCAAAGATGGCACCGATTACACAGCCTAAGGTGGCCATAAAAGCAATTTTCCACAAGCTATCTCGCCTAGCTTGCATCAAAGGAACCATGATGGCTTCAAGCGGCACAGGCACAATGGTGGACTCAAGAAAGGAGGCGGTGGTAATGCCTTTAAGCATATGTTTAGAGTCAACAAGTTGCTGTGTTTTGCGCTTAACCTTTGTGCCTAATGCCATAGTGCCTACTTATTGCTTGTAAATTTTACCGTCCTTCATGACAAAGGCCACGCTTTCAAGTAACCGTATATTTTCGAGTGGGTTGCCTTTTACGGCAATCATATCAGCTAGCTTTCCTGGCTCTAAGGAGCCCAGTGTTTCACTGACACCTAGAAGGTCCGCACTGTTTACCGTTGCGCTCAAAATAGCATCTGCAGGTGACATGCCGGCTTCAACCATCAGAGCAAATTCTTGGGCATTATCACCATGAGCTGATACACCGCTGTCTGTACCAAAAGCAATTTTTACGCCCGATTTGTGAGCTTTGGCAAATGTACTTTGTATTAACGGCCCAATGGCAGCGGCTTTAGGTTGAACCAACGCCGGAAAATAACCGTCTATCTTAGCTTTGTCTGCCACGAATTTACCTGCCAGAATGGTAGGCACATAGTAGGTACCATGTTTTTTCATTAGGTTACGAATTTCATCGTCCATGTAGGTACCGTGTTCAATAGAGTCTACACCTGCAATGACAGCGCGTTTCATCCCTTCCTTTCCATGCGCATGCACTGCCACTGTCATGCCGTAGTCTTTTGCAGTGTCTACAATGGCGCCCAGTTCGTCTGTCATGAACTGTGGATTTTGGCCGCTTTTTGCCACACTCAATACTCCGCCTGTGGCAGTAATTTTAATAAGGTCGGCGCCATCTTGATATCGAGAACGAACCGCTGCTCTTGCTTCTACTTCGCCGTTCACTACGCCTTGTTTTGGTCCAACATCAGGCCTAATCATGTGTGACATGCCATTACTAGGATCCGCGTGCCCGCCAGTAGTGGCTATAGATTTGCCTACAGTATAAATTCGAGGGCCAACCGCATAACCTTTATTAATGGCGTTTCTTAACGCCACAGTTTCATGGTAGCTGTCGCCGAGGTTACGCACAGTGGTGAAGCCTGCATCCAGCGTTATCTTTGCGTAATTAGCCGCGCGCAGCGCATAGTCAGCTTCATTTAACGAGAAACGTTCAAGGTATGTTTGTGGTCCGCCGTGCTGGGAAGACAAGTGGACATGCATATCCATTAAACCAGGTAATACGGTGGCATGTTTTAAATCAATGAGGGTATCGCCTTGTGATGGGGGAGTAAAACCCTCCTCAATGGCTTCAATCTTGTTGCCGTTAACGACAATCGTGACCTGGTGTTTTAAGGTATCTGACGTACCGGTAAAAACACTGCCTGCATGAATCACAGTGTCTGCACTTACGTTAAATGAAAGTGCACTAATAGCAGCGTATAGCAAGGTGAACGGCATGCTTTTCATAAGTATTCTTCTTAATGATTGAATGTATATTGTACAGCTAATGTAAATGAGGCAGCAGGAGAAGGCAAAAGAGAAGTGGAAAAACGTGAATGAATTCTTGGGGTTTTCGAGATGGGGCGTCGTTGATTGTGCTTATGTTTCTTAGTTGCAAGGGTGGCCGAGGCGGGCTTACGACGTTACTTCACCTATGACAAACTGCTTGCCGGCGGAGTCTAGGCTAAATTGCGTTATTGTGGTGTTATTCTCTTTCTTCCTGACTTCTTTCGCCTGTGCCAATAATTGGTAGTAAACATTCTGGTGTAGCCGCGCCCACAGGTTTCGTCTTACGCAAAGGTAAGGAATAGCTGTGGCGTTGTCGTCTCTAAGCGCGCTAGGGGGAACACGTAATTCAATTTGAGATAGGTCGGTAAGAGGGATGGTGTCGCCACTTTGTGTGGTAAACACTAAGGTGTCACCATTGTTTTCCCATTCTACGATAATAAATGGGGTATCTTCGACGCGGATCCCCACTTTCTCTACTGGGGTGACTAAGAAGTAGTTGTCACCTTCTCGTTTAAGCACGGTTGAGAATAGGCGAACCAAGCTGGCTCGACCAATAGGGCTGCCTTCATAAAACCAACGTCCGTCCAGCGCTATTTCAAGGTTAATATCACCGCAAAAAGGAGGATCCCATTTATCGACTGGCGGAAGTGCGCGCGCCTCGCTAGACGCGCCCTTCAATTGTTGCTGAAATCTACTGAGATCCATCTGCTTGAATCAAGGTTTTCAACTCTCGTAACTTCGCTTTAATACGACGCATATTGTCTGGGCCGGTTCGAAGCAGTTGCTTTTGAGGCTCGTTAAGGTTTTCTAGACGAGAATCAGCATACTTATAGGCAACAGAGTCAGTATAAACTTCGACAGGTACAGGGACTTCTGGAGTATCTAGCAATTCGTCAATCGCCATTAAAAGTACCTCATTGAAATCTTGGTCAGGCTCATCACTTATTTCCGCATATTTATTTTGTACGTCGTCTTTGTACAGGTTATACACACTAAGTAACGCTTGATTGTCGAATGACTCCAGCATATCTACATAGGGGGTATACCGCTTGTAGCTAGCGGCGTCAATCCATTGCTTGCCCGCCTGCGAATATACGCGGAACGACTGCTCTGGTGGATTAAGTAGTTGATGATTAGGTGCCATTTCGTCATTTGCTAAATTAGTGACGGTTACCACAAAACGCTGCAGTAGACCTTCGTTAACCAGCATGCGATTAACACTGTTATCGTTGGCGGTAGAAATATCCCGTAACGATGCCTTAATGGCGGGGTCGCTCACATCCAGCGGTTCTGGCTCTGTAGGCTCAGGTTCTGGTAATGGCTCTACTTCATCTTTTTCTTCCAATTCCACGGGAGGCGGAGTAGGTCGAGTTTCAAATACCTCGGGTTCTTCTGGCACTTCAAGCTCGGGCTGAATCACTTCAGGCTCTGGCGCTACCGGAGATTCGTCTTCTGTTGGCCAAAATACTATGGCCAGTATGATCACAATGATCACCCCAATAATGAGAAAATGGGGAACCAACGTACGTTTTTCTGAGGTTTCGCTCATAATGTCTCCGCTGAAAAATTGTCCTTTCTTTTATACTATCAGAGATAACACCCAAAAATTGAAATTCAAGCAAGAGAAATATACTTCTCATCGTGTAATTTTCTTTTTTTGTCCCTCTTTGAACGAACTATGACCCTAAATCGATCGAAATTATTCCGTATTTACGTGCATTTACATAGTGCTAGGGGGGAGGATGACGTCGATACAGCAAATCATGCCGTGCGCCAGCGCGATGAGTCTTTGACTTCGAGAAATATAAGCACTGTCTTTGAACCCGATAACGCACTGTAACGTAATTAAGTAGGGCGTGTAATAAAACGCTTACGAACATGTGGTGATAAGGCGGCTACAGAGGCAAGTATGATCAAATTCCCTTACACAAATATTGAACACGCTGCGTGGGAAATAGACTACCTTGAAGTGCAATCGTACGAAATGAATGTGTACTTAGTCTATCTCACGGTTGGGGATAAAAGCGGTATGGTGTACGACAAGCTAGATAAGCCTATGCGTTTTTTTAGTACCAGTCATATCCGAGAAGCGTTTGCTCATTGCACGGTAAAAACCGCCGTGATGAAGCACGACTCACCCTATGACGAAATGATTGGTAACCCGCCTAAAAGCGCCGAGCAAATGGCGCTGCCATTCAGTATGGCATTGCCTTATTAAATCAGCGTACTCGAATTGCTCACTTTGCTATACCAGCCACTTTGCCGCGGCGTCTTGCATATTCACCCGCGCACCCAAGCGCTTTGCTAATAAATACAGGCCGCCTAGTTTTCGGTGAATAAAAAGAGCGTCAATAGGTGGCGTGTGCCAAAAATCATGTTCATTCGTTAATGCCATGCCTTTGTCATGCAACCGGGCGATAAGATCGCTCTTTCCAAAATCGTAGGCCCCCGATACTCGAATAGCTTCACAGGCCTCTAAACCTATATTCACCACGGCCTCTTGTTGTTGCTGGCAATGCGTTGCATGAATTAACCCAATATCTAAAGCCGCTTCGCGCATCATATCGGCGTTATTCAGTGCCGCGCTTTTTAACAGTTGCTGGTAGCCCTGTGCAATGTTGTCAGGGATATCGCGAGTGGCACCAAAGTCGAGTAATACCCAGCGCTGAGTTTGCGTATCGAATAAGTAGTTAGCTAGGTTAGGGTCACTTTGAAGTAACTTGAACTCAAAGATTTCTTGAAAGAACAACGCCATCAATTGGGTCATCGCTTGATCACGCATCTCTTGGGGTTGTGACAACAGCACGTCTGCAGCTTCTCCCTTTACAAAATCCATTGCCAGTACCGTATTAGTGGTGAGTGACTCGTAAACCTGGGGCACAATAAATCGGCTGGGAGCCTCACTGCTAGCTTCATCTCCTAGTACATTCTCGCTATCGGCATGGCTTAGCGCTGAGCGGTAGCGGGTAAGCATGTTAGCTTCGCGGCTATAGTCGGCTTCTTGATGTAATTGTTGCTTGGCTTGTTCAAGTAGCGGTTGTATGTCTAGGGAAGACGGGACTAACCCGGTGAGCTTAATAAGCGTAGCCACATTATCCACATCGCTATCAATACTTTTTTTCACACCAGGGTATTGCACCTTAATGGCGAGTGTTACGCCATCAAGCGTAATGGCTTTGTGTACCTGACCAATAGAGGCTGCGGCCACGGGGGCAAATGAAAAATACAGAAGCTTATCTTGCCAATCGTTTCCCCACGCTTCATTTAACACTTCGACGAGTTGTGATTTTGGCATGGGATCGGCGTCGTCTCTTAACCGCGCCAGAATATTCGCCAATTCGGGAGGGAGGAAGTCGCCCGTATCCATAGAGATAAGTTGGCCAAGTTTCATGGCGGCGCCACGCATACTGGCTAACTCATCGGCAATGTTGGCGATGTTTTTGGGGGTTAGCAGTAAAGAGGATAAGGCGGGCTTTTCACCTTTTAACCATTGTTCGGCACCCTTAGCGACTACATTACCCGCCACTTTGGTGGCGAGAAATCCAAGCCTGCTCACTCGACCTAGTCGAGATGAAGGCACCGCTTTTGTGGGCCTAGCTGCTTTATCATCCTGCGTTGTATTAGGGTGACTGGCGTTAGCGTTAAATTTATCCGTCATGGGCGGGCGAAATACCTTGTTGTCGACAAATGGCTAGATGCAAGATGCGCCTAGTTCGATTTACCTAGTGTATACGCCAGACATTTATTGTTGGATGAAGCGGATAAAAAGTTTAAATAAGCTGTGAAACGAGTTGAAGCGTAAAACCCACTACGCTGCCTATGGCAAAACCAATCCAGCCGCTGTGACTTAAGTAACGGGCTAGCGATGCGCCAAAGATTCCGCACCACAACATTGATGAATAAGTTGCCACCATTCCTTCACCTGCACCACTATTAGGTAAAAACAGCATGGAAACAAAAGTGAGTGCCATGGCACCGCTTAAGGTAACCCATATACTATTTTTGCGGTTTGAGAATGGAGCTTCAGTTGTATTCGTCGCCATAAAATCGTCGTCTGTTCGATAATCCTACAGTTACGTTAAATGACAAATCAAAGAAAGGAAATAAGACTTCAGGAGTAGAAAGCCAGAAAACCATAAGGGGCGGGAGGCGCCCGCACCTTACAATTATTTAATGATCACTATTAATGGTGCTCGCTGTTAAAGCTAACTTCAAGCAAGGTCACGTTGTCGGTAAAGGTAAGGGTCTTAAGAGGCCCGTTACCTTCTACGTTGATGGTGTTAACTTGTGAAGGCCATAAGTCACGAAGTGCATCATGACGTATTTTAAGCCCTTCTATCTCAGGTGGTTGAGCCGTTTCTTGATAAACCCAAAAGTGCTTACCTTCTACTTCAAAACCCACTTGGGTTAACGCCAAGGGCACTTCTTCGCTGTTTAACAGCGCGAAGTGCTTACTCACATAGTCAGCGAAATCTTGCTGAGTCTTAGCATCATCCATAATGTCAGCGTGCTTATCGAACAGGGCTTTCACAGCGTGCTCTGCATCATGCAAATTAAAGCGGTGCATTACTTCAATGTTTTCTGTTCGTGGATTAAACAGTACTGTGGTAATAGCCGCTTTAATTTGGTGTGCTTGTGCGGTACCCGCGAAAAAACCAAAAACAATAAGACACAGCGCAAATAAGCGCTGTGTCTTACGAAAAGCCGATAACTTACTTGTCATCGCTTTCCTCGTCATCATCTGTCTTCAGCTCTGTTTTTACATCATGCATTAAATCGCGGTACTCGTAAGTGCTGCGAGGCTTAGACTTATAAGCTTCAATACGTGATGGAATAATACGACGAGGGTAATGGTTATTTTCCACGTCTACATCAGCGGTTTCCCAGTGTGGGTCAACGGTTACGCTAACTAGCTCTTTGTCTTTATCCGTCACAATAAGCTTGCTAACGGCTTTTGGTGTACGGCGCCAAATTTCAGCAGGAATGCGCATTTCTTCCGTAGTACCATCAGTGAAGGCTAGCTCTAGGATAATAGGCATAACCAAACCACCTTTGTTACTGAAATCCAGTACGTAGTAGTTTTTGTCTTCACGAACAGCACGTTCAAACGCTTCACGTTCCCAAGGTTCAAGTTTCTTTAAGAAACTACGGTACTTGTTACGCTCTTTGTTGGTTACAGTGTAACGGTCGTTTTCGTCATAGAAGTCGCTGATATCTTCAAAACGGTCAACCCAAAGCTTTTTACCTTCTTCTTTGTTACGAATATCGGTAAGTGATTTAGGTTTGTCCATTTCAGCTTCGCGCTCACGGGCGAAATCAATATCTGGGTCTTCTGTATTTAGACGCAACTTGTATACGCTGTCTAAGCTAATGTCTACGTGATCAGTGGTGTAGAACCACCCACGCCAGAACCAATCAAGGTCAACACCCGAAGCTTCTTCCATAGTGCGGAAAAAATCGGATGGCGTAGGACGCTTAAACATCCAACGTTGTGCATATTCTTTAAACGCAAAGTCGAACAACTCACGGCCAAGAATGGTTTCACGCAAAATGTTTAATGCTGCTGCTGGTTTTGTATAGGCATTAGGACCTAAACGTAAAACCGAGTCAGATTGCGTCATAATAGGCACTTGAGTCTGAGACTTCATGTAGCCTGTAATGTCACGAGGCTCAACACCCCATGGAATGGTTGGATCCCATTCACGACCAGCAACACCATCTAGGAAGCTGTTGAGGCCTTCATCCATCCAAGTCCATTGACGTTCATCAGAGTTTACCGTCATAGGGAAGTAGATATGCCCTACTTCGTGAATAACAACACCAATAAGGAAACGCTTTTCTGCCAATGAATAGGTACGAGAACCATCGTCACGAAGCTCGGTGCGTGGGCCGTTAAAGGTAATCATTGGATATTCCATTCCACCTACTGGGCCGTTAACTGACTGTGCAACGGGATAGGGGTAGTCGAAGCTGAAGCGGCTATACACTTCCATGGTATGGATAATCGACTCAGTAGAGTACTTCTGCCATAGCTCTCCGCCTTCTTTCGGGTAGAAAGACATGGCCATAACAAGAGGTTGAGTGTCTCCACCTTGTTGGTAACCACGGGCATCCCAAGCAAACTTACGTGACGACGCCCAAGCGAAATCACGGACGTTTTCTGCTTTAAAACGCCAGGTTTTTAACTTAGATGTGCCTTCTTTTTCGTTTTCAATGGCTTCTTCTGGCGTGACAACAAAAACAATACGGTCAGCTTTTTCTGCTTTTTTAAGGCGATCACGCTGTGTTTTTGTTAGTACGTCTTTCGGGTTTTGAAGTACGCCTGTAGATGAAACAATGTGATCAGCAGGAACGGTGATGTCAACTTCATAGTTACCGAACTCTAGTGTGAACTCACCACGGCCAATAAATTCTTTGTTGGTCCATGCTTCATAGTCGGTGTACGCCGCAAGGCGCGGAAACCATTGTGCTAGCAAGAAGATATCATTACCACCTTCGCGCTCATCATCAGGGAAGTGTTCATAACCTGCACGGGCAGATACGGCATCTTCTTCAACAATGTTGAATGCAAAATCGATATCAAAGGTAACTTTCTTACCTGGCTTTAATGGTTTGGCTAAGTCAACACGCATTAAGGTACCCACTACTACGTGATGTAGGTCGGTGCCTGATTTGTTTTCTACACGAGAAATGGTGTAACCCAGTTCGTTGTCTTCAACGAATTGCTGACGGCGTAATGCACCCATGCTTAGCTTGGCTGGGGCGCTTCCACTTGCAGATTGCGTCGCTGGCCCACGGTTGCCTATACCACCAAAGGTGGTGGTAAGCGCGGACATCGAGTCGTCACGGAATTTGTTTTGATCTAACTGAATCCAAAGGTATTTCAGTGTATCTGGAGAATTGTTGTGATACGTAATGGTTTCACTAGCTTCAATTCGACGCTTGTCTTCTAAAAGTTTAACGTCAATTTTGTAGTCAACCTGCTGCTGCCAATATTCATGGCCAGGTTCACCAGCAGCATTACGGTATACATTAGGGGTAGGTAAAACTTCGTCTAGCTGACGGAATTTATCTTCAAAGTCGCCTTTTGTTTGTTTTATTGCGGCGCTTGTGGGAAGACATATCAGCATAGACAGAACTGGCGCTAGCCAGAAAAAGTGTCGTTTGTGCTTGTTCATGCAGTTTCCTTGCAACATTGTAAATTAGAATTGTTATACAATAACAATCTTTAGTATATAAGGGTGGATCGGTGAATCCTAGTTTTTGATCGTAAACTACCCCTGTTTTAACGCAAAAAATCTGTAACATTTCTTTTGTTTCATGATTTAACTGTCGTATTCTTATTCCACTTTTATTTATTTCCCATCGCCTATGAACCGTTTTACCTGGCAGCGAGCTGTCATTAAAGTGGGAAGTGCGTTGATAGCCCCCGATGGCGATCAGTGCAGTGCCCGTTATATTTTAGATTTAGCGCGTTTTATTACAGCCAGTCGCCGCGCTGGAAAAGACGTTATTTTAGTGTCGTCTGGCAGTGTGGCCGCGGGTCGAAGTAAAGTAAAAGTCAACCACAATGCTTCTATTGCTGAAAAACAGGCGATGGCCGCTATTGGGCAGATGCAGATGATGGCGAATTGGCAACGTTTCTTCGACTTCCCCTGTGCGCAAGTGCTTCTTACGGCAGATGATTTACGTGATAGAACCCGTTACGTGAACATTAAAAATACCCTTCGAGAAATTCTTAACCACAAAGCCATTCCTATTGTAAACGAGAATGACACCGTGGCGGTGAACGAGCTTAAAGTGGGAGACAACGACAATCTTGCCGCTTATACCGCGCTCGTCGCCCAAGCTGATACGCTAATTATTTGTTCTGACATTGACGGCCTGTATACGGCCGACCCCCGTAAAGATGCCTCCGCCACTCTGATCCCAACCGTTGAGCATATCGATGAAACCATTTACGCATTAGCCGGGGGCGCTGGTACTGCCGTAGGTACAGGGGGAATGCGCACAAAAATTCAAGCAGCAGATAAAAGCACCACCAGTGGCATTCAAACCCTCATTGTTAATGGCAAAAAGGCCGACACCTTCGATAGCTTGCTGAAAGGTGAAGTACTAGGTACGTTGTTTAAGGCCACGCAAACACCGAAAAAGGCACGACGGCTTTGGTTGTCTCATACGTTAAAAACCTGTGGCACTATTAACGTGGATGAAGGGGCAATGCGTGCACTTGTAGAAAAAGGGGCTTCATTGCTTCCCTCGGGTATAACCGGGGTTGAGGGGACATTCAACCAAGGGGATGCCATAGAAATATGGTGCACTGGAAAGGTGTTGGCGAAAGGGTTATCACTTTACGACAGTAGAGATTTAGCCCTTATTAAAGGAAAAAAATCGTCTCAGATTGCTGATGTGTTAGGGTATGAAACAGCCCATGTGGTAGTTCACCGAGACGACCTCGTGTTACTCAAATAGCAAAAGGGAAGAAAAGCCTACGATGACTGACATAACCCCATCGCTTAGCGATTATCCTTATCACGTAGAAATTGCCACACGTTGGCAAGACAATGATGCCTACGGCCATATTAACAATGTGATGTATTACAGCTTTTTCGATACCGCGGTAAATCGCTTTTTAATTGAAGAAGGTGGCTTAAATATTCACAAAGGCAATATTGTGGCCTATGTGGTGAGCAGTCAGTGTCAATACATAACGCCAGCCTCCTACCCAGAAACAATCTTTGTCGGCGTGCGGGTCATTAAGGTAGGTAGAAGTTCAGTCACCTACGGATTGAGTGTTTACGCTGGGGAAGCCAAGCGGCGAGTAGCGCACGGTCAATTTGTACATGTTTTTGTTGAACGTTTGTCTGACAAAGCGGTGCCTATTCCTGTGAATACCAAAGAAGCGTTAGCGGCTATTTTTGACGAGAGCATTGAGAATGTCTAAGTGGCGTAGTGTCTTTTTAGATGCAGAAACCCTTGGACTCGACTCTCTCGATACCCGCGCGCTCAATCAGCTTAATTTATCGCTGACATGTTATCAGCAGACGTCTGAAGCAAACTTGCTAGCACGTATTGCTGACGCAGACATTATATTGGTCAACAAGGTGCAATTAGAGGGCGCCAGTTTATGTCATGCGCCGCACCTAAAGTACATCGGGGTGACGGCCACGGGCACCAATAATATCGACCTGGAGTACTGCAAGACAAACGGCATTCGTGTTCAGAATGTGGAAGGCTATGGTACCGATAGTGTTGCCCAACATACCCTCATGTTGTTACTGAATTTGGCCACGAATTTCAGCCAGTACCAAAGGGATATAAAGGCGGGACGCTGGTCGAAATCGCCTCACTTTTGTTTGTCCCAGTACGACGTGATGGAGCTTGCGGGAAAGCATGCCGTTATTGTGGGGCACGGTGAACTGGGGAAGCGAGTAGAAGGTTTATTTGAAGCATTGGGAATGCAAGTGAGTATTGCCGCGCGCCCTGGAAACCCTAATGACACGCGGCCTTCATTAAACACACTGTTACCTAAGGCTGATGTGGTTTCCTTACACTGCCCGCTTACCCGTGACACCGAGAAGCTCATTAACCGTGACACTTTATCGTTGATGAAACCGACCTGCTTTTTAATTAACACCGCCCGTGGTGGCCTTATTGATGAAGCCGCACTCCTTCAAGCATTAAAAGCTCAGACCATTGGCGGCGCGGCATTAGACGTATTAACGGTAGAGCCTCCACCTGAAAATCACCCATTGATGCAAGCTTCGTTGCCTAACTTATTGATTACTCCCCACAACGCCTGGATAGCCAATGCGTCACGCCAGCGTTTACTTAATAAAGTGGTGGAGCATCTCGCTGCATTTATCGCTTAACGAGGGGCTTACTGTCACAGTGCATTGATTTTCTTGTTTAGCTCATAGGCGGGCTCTGTCACTATGGCTTCAAGCGTCTCAATGCGCTGGGTAAGGGCATCAATTTTCTCATCTTTTTCCTGTATGCATGCCTTTAGTGTTTTGGTTTCTGAGGATATGAAGGGGTTATCGCATCGTCCGTTCAACCAATCATGCAATCGCCATTGAAATTTTGCATCCAAATAACATGCGATGAGCGCAATGGTGGCAATACCGCTAAATAACATTAAAAGGCTTAGTGTCGACATTTGGTTATCCTCATGCTGTGGTAATGAACTCAGTGTGTGTTCGGATTTACTAAGCTAGTCGCTGATACGAAGAAAAAATTACAGTGACTTTCTGTTTAGATGTAATTTTTTATTCAACGCGCAGACTCTAGTAAGCAAGCGGTCAATGAAAACAAGAATAGGCAAGGCGTAGAATCGAAATGATGTGCTGCGCCAATCGGTTAGTGGTTATGGGGAAATGGAACGTTGGGCCAAGGGTTTGAGGATGTATTTGCGCAATACGGCGCCTTACTGGGTCGTGTTGCAAATAGTTATGAAGCCAATGAAGCAATGCAGCAAGAACTCTTACAAGAGATTGCTATTGCGGTTTGGCAAGGGTTGTCGCGATTTAAAGGTGATAGCAGTGTGAAAACCTATATTTTAAAAATTGCGCATAATAGAGCGGTGTCCCATGTCGCCAAGCAAGTGAAGCGCGTAGATACCCATCCCTACGACGACCAAGACAAAGGCGCAGAAGCATACGTGAGTCAACAATGCTCTCCTGAGATCTCCATCAGTCACCATCAGTCACTGGGGCAATTACTCAATGCGGTACGTGGGCTGCCCGTTCAACCAAGGCAAGTACTTACCTTGTCTTTAGAGGGGCTTAGCTACGACGAAATTGGGGATGTTTGTGGGTTAACTAAAAACCACGTGGGTGTCATTTTAAAACGAGCAAAGCAACGTATTCTGCAGGAGGTATCTAATGTCTGAGCAAGTGCACACCGAGTTATCATCGCTGTGGCAAGCGCAAACTGTGAACGACATAGACTTGGCGGCAGTGAAACAAGGCTTTATGAGTCAGCGGAAAAAGCAACGGCTTTATATGGCTGTTGATATCGGTGCTTTTATTCCAGCATTGTTCCTGCTTTATCACTTTTGGAGCGAACTGTCCTTTACTGTGAAGGCGGTGAATCTTACTGTTGGTGTTATTGCATTGCCGCTATTAATTTATCAGCTATGGCTTAGGCGTGTTGCCGCGTTTTCACGAAATGTGTCAACCTTGGATCACTTGGACGTACTGACCAAACAAATTAAAAACAACGTACGTATCGCCATCATTACCAAACACTCTACATGGATTTCAATGGTGTTGGTGATGCTAACCATGGCATTGCAGTATGTTGTTGACGATGTGAGCACATCGAAGTTGTCCTTTATGTTTGGGGTGCTTGCCGCGACCGCCTTTATCATGGGGGTGTGGTATATTTGGGCAGCAAAAAGAGAACAGCGATTTAGGCGTCAATTAGATGGGCTGAAAACCATGCGAAGCAGCCAATACTAAGGGGATACACTATGGCCAGCAAACGAACGCTGGCTTGCCATAGTGATGCTCTAGGCCGATTAGTGACTACTCGTTTTTACTGTCGTCTTGTTCGGCCTCGTTATCGCTATCCGGCAGTACCTGACTTTCCCCTAAGAAGAATTCGTAATATAAATCTAATGCAAATTCTGATTGATCTTCAATGGTGGTTTGCACGGCTTCTAAGAATAGGCGAGGCAAAAGTTGATAGCGTAATGCTAAATCCGGCGGGTCTTGTCTACGTCTGAGTGTAGAGCTGGTGTCATTGTTACTTAATCCTACATCCACATTGTATTCTACAGAAAGGCGTTGATTAATTTGCCCTGTTACGGACAGTTTTGACTCGTTTGTACTTAAACTAAAATCATCAATACCTAGCGCCTCACCCACTTGACCGGTCAAGGTTTTAGTATTAGATAGGCCAAGGCCTAAGAGTATGGCTCCATAGTTAGGGTCTTGACTACCAGAGGAGGCATCTGCGCCTTGCCCAGTAAGCAAGTACGACAAAACGTTTTGTTGATCCATTGCGGGTTCAGAGAACAGGTTGATGCTGGGCGCATCTGCTGCCCCATCAATACGAATACCGGCAATAACGTCATCGTCGGTTTTATCGGGGTCTCGAATAGCTTCTACCAGCAGTAAAGGTTGGTCTAGCGGGCCATTAAATTGGATTTCACCGGTTTGAATCACCAATTGCTGGCCATAGGCGCTATAAAGGCCATCTAGAATTTGCAAGTCGCCAAAGCCCACCAGCGCGGGTTGGGTATTCACTTTTACGCCACCATACAAACTTGCACTTAGCCCAAAAGCCTCAAACTTCACTTCTTTGGTTTTGGCCTTATCAATATTCACCATGACAGACGCATGTACAATATCAAGTGGCTCTTCTTTTGGCGGTTCACCTCGAAGATGAACATCTTTGGAAGGAGAAACCGCACTTTCTGGCAGTGACTCCACTTCGATTCTTGCCCAAGGTATATTCACACTACCGGTAATATCTACCCGCTCAGCGTTAGCGTTCACTGTAATATCGGGTGACACCCGCAAGCGCATATTAGGCTGGCGAACTTCAAATTTACTGCCTTTAAGGTTGAAGTTAACCGACGGCGTATCTTGCCAACTTAGGTTGCCATTAAGCGCGCCTTCCCCGCCACCAAGAATAAAGCTGCCATTGAAATCTGCTTGTTGATTATTTAATACAATGCGTTGTTGCCAGTTTTCCAACGAGACCGGTGTGTCTTGAATATCAATGGCTCCGTTGTTTATTTGCATTTCACCATTTAGGGTAGGAGAGGCTAAATTTCCGCCAATATCTACTTCACCATTGAGCACGCCCGTTAGGGTGCGGATGGCCGGAGACAAAGGCTTCAGCGGCGCAACATCTATGTTCTTGAGCGTCAATTGGCCATCGATGTCTTTTTCTTCGCCCAGTACATTGGCGTTAAAGTTAAGCTCGGCCTCGCCTAAGTCTGCACTGGTGATCAGTGACTGCGATTGTAACTGTCCTTGCTTAAAGGTACCTGTGGTGGTGATGTTATTAACCCTTATAGTGAGCGGGCGTGAAACACCCAACTGCCAATCTGCAGAAGAAAGGGAAACATCAAAAGTGGCGTCAATAGGGTCTTGCGGGGCGTATTGCCCTTTCGAATTAAAAGACAAAGTTGCTTTAGAGGGCGCTGAGACAATGTCTGGGGCTAGCTCGTTTGCCCACAGACCAACCGGTAATGCCTTGGCAAACACGTGCCATTTCGCTGTATTGTCTTGGTAATGCACAGCATCGATGCACAGTTCGCCATTGCCCCGCGATGCCCAACAATGGCTACTGACATCGGCTTTTAGTGGGCTGGTACCTACTGATAGCGCAAAAGGGCTGGTTAACTGCCATTCAGTATTTGCCAGTTTTAGTGCGCTACTTTCTAGTTGCCCGCGCCAAACGTGGTTTTGCCATTGTCCTTTTAGGCGAATGTCCGCTTCATGATCTGGAAGAATGAGGTTTACATTAAGGGTGTGGTCGGTATAGCGGCCACTTATTTCTAATTCACCGTTTAACGGCCCTTGCTGTGACAAGGGAGCTGACAGTTGGCTAGCGACGTTAATATCGTTAAAGGCCAGCGAGCCAGTTGCATTGGGGTTGTTCCACGGGCCTCTGGCAACCACATTTCCCTTTATCGTGCCTGATACATCAGGGTACAAGCTTGAAATCGCAGCAACATTAACGTGGATATCTGCATTTAAATAGCGATTGTTTAGCACCTGTCCGGTCACAGCCACTTCGTTACTGCCCTGCTTCATGGTGAGGTTAGCCACCGCTAAATCGTTTGATCCTGAATACACAAACGCGCCAGCCATAGACAACGGCTTTTGCTGTAATCGCCCTTCTACGTTTAAGTTGCGAATACTCATTTCTAATCCGGCTGGAGACCATTGCATAATGCTTTCGAATTGCCCTGATAGCGACTCTGGGGCATAAGGTGAAAAATCAGTAGCAGAAATTTCGGTTAGTTGAGTTTCACCTTCCCAGAATATAGCGTCACCAAGGTGCAAGGTGCCTGTATTACGTAAACTCCCGCCTAGGGCGCTAACCTCGGCTTGATTGACGAAAATATTTTTCCTCTTCAGCACCACATCAAGCGCCACTGGGACATTACCCACATCAGGAAGGGTAGCTCCCCCGTTTCCTTTAAGTAGGTAATTACCCATGGTGCCTTCTAGCACCACCTCGCCGTCATGCAAGGTGCCCCCTTTCAGGGTGGGGATAGGTTGTGTTTGCCAGTTTGCAGAAAAAGAAACGGGTAACTGGTCACTTAATAGGTTTGTGTTTAACGACAACACACCATTAAATTCACCTTCGGTGGAAGCCTCTACTGTCAAGTCATCAAGGGCGCCAGAAGCGCTTAATTCAAACACCTGTTCTTGGGTGTTATCGCCTAAGTAACCTTCGCCCTGTAGATCTATTTCAAGGGGGAAATTTGCAGACAGTGTTGTGTGAATGTTGCCGCTTACCTTTCCGCGCGGGTGGGATAGATAGAGTGACCGTAACACCAGCTGGCTCTGTTCAAACGACAAAGCGTCGAAAGATACAACCTGTAAGGTTTGAATCTCATCAGTATCGCCCTTTTGAATGAGTGTTGCTTGAGTCATTTCAAACCCGTTGATACTGACCGGAATAGGGCTACTTAATGTGGGTAACTGAGGCGCAGAATACGAAAGAGAGTAACGCGTCGGAAGTGTGGATGTTTTGGGTGCGGCAGTTTCTTC
The DNA here is from genome assembly GCF_015767655.1 of Alteromonas sp. B31-7. NCBI lineage: Bacteria > Pseudomonadati > Pseudomonadota > Gammaproteobacteria > Alteromonadales > Alteromonadaceae > Alteromonas > Alteromonas sp. B31-7. The sequence goes on along the minus strand of NZ_CP065233.1, from coordinate 4,536,776 downwards.
CTCTTGGGTGAGTAGCGTCACAACCACGGTGTCTAAGGCAATTTCATCAATGCTAATCTCACGATCGCCTTGCACTTGGGAGAGCGCAAGGGTGCCGATGCTAATGGTTTGGTCGGGTAACGTAAGGGTAAAGTTCTCCATGTTGCCCTGCGTTATGTCGATGGGCAGCGGCAAACTAAAGGGGGCATTGCTCTTTTGGGGTTGCGCAGGGGCAGAACCTAGTTGTGTGACGGTCAGCCCGTTTATGGATATATTATTGATACACACACGGGGCTCAAATAAACAGCGCCACGTGGCATCTAAGTCTGCTTTTTCTAGATGTACATGCCATTGTTCATTGCGGTAATCTACTTGTTGAAACGACAGCGAGTCAGCTAGCCCGCCCTCCATTTTTTCAACACTGAGACCAGCAACAAATTGATTCGCAATAAGCTTTATCATTGGGCCGGCTAATGGGCTAATCAGTAACCCGTATATCAGAACCAGAAGAAAGACCGGTGTCAGTAAAATAGCCGTAGTGGTACGCTTCCTCATAGTTCAGGCCCCAACATCAGGTGCAGTCTCCAGGTGGTTTCGTCTGGAGAAAAGCCCCGGGCCACATACACGCGAACAGGGCCGATTGGAGACAACCAATGAAAGCCCGACCCGACACTGTAGGTGAGTGAAGTGCTCGTATCGTTTGTTGCAGTGCCTGCATCGGTAAAGGCGGCCACTCGCCAATTTTCAGCCACACGGTAAGCGTATTCTACGCTTGCGGTAGCCAGGTATTTTCCGCCAATGGACTCAATGGAGGTTTCCCCCGTTTCAGGGTCGGTAACTTCGTCTTTAGGTGAAATATCTCTGTATTCAAACCCGCGAATACTCTGATCGCCCCCAGCATAGAAACGAATAGACGTTGGTACCTGGGAGAAGTCGTTGGCTTTTATGGCGCCGATTTCAGCGCGCACGGTAAAGCGGTGATTCTCGTTGAGCGTATGGATAAACATGCCTTCGGCAAAGGACTTAACAATATTAATATCTGAACCGGCGTTATCTCTACCAACTTGGGTAGAGAACTTAAAGTAGCGCGCGAAATTAATGAGTAAATCGTTATCCTTCTCAAGATAATTAATGGCGTAGCCGGGCATGATGAGCGAGGTCGTGGTATCAATTTCATCGCCTTCATTGTAGGTTTCTTGCAAGTAAGTGATTGAAAAGTCGTGCTGCCAAGGTGATTCGTCATATTGCCAGTAGCGATGGGCAGATAGCGAGAGCGTTTCACTTTCTATGGATGTATTGGTGTAATCAATGAATTGATAACCGGCTTCGATACTGACGTAGTCGCGGGTAATATTGCGTCGTGGAATTCGGTAGTCTGCAGTAATAGACTGCTCTGGTGCAGAGATAAAGATATCCGCACTCACGGAGTGGCCTTTGTCGTTTACCCACGGACGCTCCCAACCTAAACGTACCCTAGGGCCCGTATCTGTTGCTGCGCCTACTGACACATTAAACGCGTCTTTTGGTCTATGGGCGAGTGAGACCTCAATGGGCACCAATAAGCCCTCGGCTTCACTGACGACGGGCCGCGCGATAACTCGGTTAAAGTAACCAGACTGATTTAGTTTGCGATTAAAGTCAGTCAAAGCGGCTGAAGAATAGGGCTCGCCTTCTGAAAAAGGGGCTAGCCGTTGAATTATGTCTTTTGCTTTGTCTTCGCCGACAAAGATTAAAGGGCCGAATTGATATTGAGGGCCACTTTGCGCAATTATTAGAATATTGGCTTCTTTGTTTTCGCGCACTAAATCTAAGCGGGTAGCCTGCCAGTGAAAGTCAAAATATCCGTGGGATAACGCATAGTTAAACATAGAAGACTTAAATGAAGTGTATGTAGGCTGGTGAAGTACATCGCCTTGCTTGAGGCTAAACCCATTAAAGCGTTGCCTAAACGCTGGGTCGTCTCGCCCCTTACCGATAATCTCACGAGTGACATTTGCCACAATGAGTGGGCTGTTAAGTGTGACGGTAACAACCACTTTGTCGTTGCCGTCAATAGTAATTTCAGCGTCGCTGTTGTAATACCCAAAGGGCTCAACGGCCGTGCTTATTGTTGATTTAACTTCATCTTGCCAAAAAGGGTCGTCCAAAAGGGCAGTTTCAACGTCTAGGTTATTAAGATGCAGGCGAATATTGTCCTTTATAGCATCTTGCTTTACGCCTTTTATTGAATAGGAAATTGCGTAGACATTTAACGGTAAAAGAATAAGAAACGCACTCAGGAAAATAGGTTTTGCTAAAGAACAAACGGAACGACACCACGAAATAGTATGGGTGTAAGTTATAATGTAGAACGAAGATAAGTGCGGTGGCATCTAGAAATGCAATTCCTTCTTGCGCAAATAGTGAGTTCGGTCAGTGAACATCGCTTGTGGCGATGCAAATGCTACAGGTATCAACAATGATATCGCGTCACTTCATGATAGCACATCCCTTCCTAAGCCCTAGCCTGCTAAGGTCAGCAAATTAAACGTTGCGACGAAGCCAATTTCCCTGTGTTACCCGCTTTTTAGTTATTACCCCCTTATTAGGGATCAACATCACGTAAAAATTTACAAGATCACCGTAACGGGGCCAATTGACTGGTGTTAGTTTTTAACGAAGGTTTCGATAGAATGACTTCAATCAAAAGAAACCGACACGCGTTTTTTGAAGAAATGGATGCTTTTCTATCTAAACATCTTAAATAAAAAGCAATTTATTACTTATGTAATACTTAGCTAGGTGCAATGCGCCTAGGTCAAACCGTTGAGGCCGTTAGTTAACACGACAAGTGGTTGTATTACTGGCGGCTTTTTGCGCTAAATTGCGTTAAAATCCTCACCCTTATTACTGCCTTAGTCATCCAGCATTATGTCACTTTACGTAAAACTCTGGGCAGCCTTCAATTTCGTTATGTGAGACCTTATGTCAAATATCAGTGATAAATCTGTAGAACAAGCACGCCATGGCACACGTCCGGTGTTAGGTTTGATTGAGTTTGTCGCATTAATGGCATCACTGACTTCATTGGTTGCCCTCAGTATCGACGCTATGCTGCCGGCATTGTTGCAAATTGGCGAGTCATTAAATGTAGAAGAGGCGCATCACACCCATTTAATTGTGACTTTTTTCTTTGTAGGGATGGCTTTGGGTCAAATGTTCTTTGGGCCATTCTCAGATAGTCGCGGTAGGCGACTGACCATCTTAGTCGGCTTGTGTATTTTTGCGTTAGGCACCTTTGTATGCATGTCCGCTACTAATTTAGAAACCATGTTGGTTGGCAGAGTGATTCAAGCATTTGGCGTATCGGGCCCGCGAATAGCATCTATGGCGATTATTCGAGACCTTTATGTGGGGGACGCCATGGCGCGGGTAATGTCATTTATTATGATGGTGTTTATTCTTGTGCCTATGTTAGCCCCCATTATCGGACAAACTGTGATGGACTTATCTTCATGGTTCCATATTTTCACTTTGTTCTTAGTGGTTGCTTCGCTTACCGGGGCTTGGTTTTTCACTCGACAAGGTGAAACACTGCCACGGAGTAAACGTAAACCGTTTTCAGTACAACAGTTCATTGCTTCATCTCGCTTTATTCTTACCCACCCTGAGGTAATGGGGTACACCTTTGCTATGGCGTGTATATTTGGTGCGTTTCTGGCGTACTTGAGTGCGTCTCAAACCATTTTTCAGGTGTTTTATAATGTAGGAGATATGTTTCCCTATATTTTTGCAACCTTAGCGTTTTCCATCGGCCTTGCCTCTTACTTCAACGGTAAAATGGTGATGAAGTTTGGGATGCGAAGACTATGTCGCTTTGCCCTGAAAGGGGCAAATGGGTTTGCCTGTGTCTATTTGGCGTTGTTACTCATCTTCGATGGCTTGCCACCTTTATGGTTAACGGTTTCTACTATGTTCGTGGGGTTCTTTTTTGTGGGAATTCTGTTTGGTAATTTGAATGCCATGGCTATGCAACCTCTTGGCGAAATGGCAGGTTTAGGGGCGGCTATTATTGGCTCTTTTTCTAGCTTGTTCTCAGTGCCAATTGCGCTTTTTGTCGATAGTTTTTTGGCGGGAAATTTGCTGCCAATAGGCTATGGTTTTAGCGTGTTTTTTGCGTTGTCTTATGTTGCCGTGCGCTTTGCGGAAAAAGTGCGTGAAGGTCACGTATAAGCATTAGGCATAAAAAAGCCCGACCAAAATGGTCGGGCAAGAGGGCTTAGTTAAGCACCTAACGACAGAAACTGTCCTAACCTATAATGGCTTTCATGTCAGTCATGTAGCCACGTAAGGTTTTACCTACCGATTCCACACCGTGTGAACGGATGGCTTCGTTAATATCTACAAGGCGCTTGTTTTCTACTTGGTTAGAAGTAGCTGACAAGCCTTTGCCGATAACTGAAGTATCAATAGTAGGCATAAACTTCTCGCGCAAAATTGGAATGGCTGCGTTAGCAAACAAATAATTACCATATTCTGCGGTATCAGAAATTACTACGTTCATTTCATACAAGCGCTTTCGCGCGATTGTGTTTGAAATTAGTGGTGTTTCATGTAGTGACTCGTAGTACGCTGACTCAGGTAAAATGCCTGCTTCAACCATCACGTCAAAGGCCACTTCTACACCACATTTGATCATGGCAACTAATAGAATGCCGTGGTCAAAAAACTCTTGCTCGCTGATTTCGCCTTCATAAGTGGGGGCATTTTCAAACGCGGTTTCACCGGTTTCTTCGCGCCACTTAAGTAGATTTGCGTCGCCGTTTGCCCAATCTTCCATCATAGTGCGAGAGAACTCACCGCTGATAATGTCGTCTTGGTGCTTTTCAAACAACGGACGAAGTAAATCTGTTAGCTGCTCAGAAAGCTCAAATGCCTTCACTTTTGCAGGGTTTGAAAGACGGTCCATCATGTTGGTAACACCGCCAATCTTAAGTGCTTCAGTAATCGCTTCTAAGCCATACTGAATAAGTGCACCTGCATAGCCTGGGTCAATACCATCATCAACCATTTTTTCAAAAGCAAGCACCGCTGCAACTTGTTGCATACCACATAAGATGGTTTGCTCACCCATAAGGTCAGATTTCACTTCAGCCACAAATGATGACTCAAGTACACCTGCGCGGTCACCGCCTGTTGCACTTGCTAGTGCTTTGGCTTGATCCCAACCTTTACCTTCAGGGTCATTTTCTGGGTGTACAGCAATCAATGTTGGTACACCGAAGCCACGCTTATATTCTTCACGTACTTCAGAACCTGGGCTTTTCGGCGCACACATTACCACGGTAATGTCGCTACGAATTTGCTGACCCTCTTCAACAATGTTGAAACCGTGAGAGTAGCCCAAGGTAGCCCCTTTCTTCATAAGCGGCATGACGGCTTCTACTACGCTAGCGTGCTGCTTATCTGGGGTTAAGTTGTAAACTAAATCAGCTTCAGGAATAAGATCCTGATACGTGCCAACGGTAAAGCCGTTGCTGGTAGCACGTTTGTAAGAGTCTCGTTGCTCATCGATCGCTGCTTGACGCAACGCATAAGAAACATTTAACCCTGAATCACGCATATTTAGACCTTGATTAAGACCTTGCGCGCCGCAACCTACGATTACGATTTTTTTGCCTTTTAAAAACTGACAACCGTCAGCAAATTCTTCGCGTGCCATGAAACGGCAGCGGCCTAATTGATCTAGCTGCTGGCGAAGTGACAGGGTGTTGAAATAATTAGCCATAAAAATTTCCGAACAACATTCATTTTCGTCATTATCAACGTCCAACCGTGGCGTTGATTACCTCGTCTATGACGACTTGATGGAGAGATTAAGGGATTTATTTTGTTTTGGAAAATGATATATTTGCAAGATAATATTGCAAAAAGTGAAATGCTATGGATTTTCGTAGTCTTCAGTTGTTTAAGCACCTTGCCACAAGCTTACATTTCGGCGATACCGCTGAGGCAATGTATGTTTCCCCATCTACGCTAAGCCGCGTGATACAAAGGCTTGAGGACGAATTAGGGTGTACTCTGTTTAAGCGAGACAACCGCAAAGTGGCATTAACCCACAGTGGTCATAAGTTGCTGTCTTTCTCTACGCAGGCGTTAAAGGATTGGCAACAATTAAAAGCAGATTTAAAAGAAGATACGGAAGCGCTGCAAGGTGAGATTAGTCTTTTCTGTTCAGTCACCGCTAGCCAAAGCCACTTACCCGCCATTTTACGGCAATTTAGACAGCAACACCCCGGTGTGGATATCCGCTTAATAACAGGTGACCCGGCATTGTCTATTGAAAAAATTAAGCAGAAGCAATGTGATCTGGCAATAGCCATTCATACGCCTGATTTGCCCACTGATTTGTACTTCTCTCCACTCGACAATGTACCTCTAGTGCTTATTGCGCCGAGAGAGTGGCGGCTCACCCAATTGGCGCAAATAAACTGGACACAACATCAAGTGATTATGCCTGAGCATGGCCCTACCCGACGTATTGCTTACCATTGGTTTGCCGAACATGGTGTTAGGCCGAATGTGTACGCATCAGTGGGGGGCAATGAAGCCATTGTTAGTATGGTGGCGTTAGAATGTGGTATTGGTTTTGTGCCCAAAGTGGTGCTTGATCACTCGAGTATGGCAAGTCTCGTGACCCAGATTGCTGTAGAAGATATAGAGCCTTATGCGCTAGGTCTATGCTGCCTGCAAGATAAGCAGCAAGAACCGCTTATTGATGCATTTTTGAAGCTGGATTTTATACCTCGTGGTTAATGACTGCTTAACTGTTTGATTAAGTTGTCTAAGGCCCGATAGCCCAATGCTTCACTTAAGTGCGGCCGAAGCACCTGTGTTTGCCCTTCTATATCTGCAATAGTGCGTGCTACTTTTAACGTACGATGAAACACTCGCATAGAAAGATTGAGCTGCTTGGCTGCTGCTTGTAAAAATCGCAAATCGGTATCGTTTAGCTGACATAAGGTAGCGAGTTCCGCGCCACTAAGCTGAGCATTGGTTTTTCCTTGGCGTGTCAGTTGTAGAGATTGGGCATCCATAACCTGTTTTTTTGCCTGATGAATGGAATCATCGTGTTGTGAAATCGGTACCGACAAGTCGTAGCTAGCAAGCCTGGGAACTTCAACTTGAATATCGATGCGATCGAGCAATGGACCAGAGAGGCGATTCAAATAATTGAGTTGCTGTTGAGGCGTAAGCCGGTTGTCGTCAATATCGCCAGTGGGACTGGGGTTCATTGCTGCAATTAATTGAAAGTTAGCCGGATACGTGGCGCTTCCTGAAGCGCGGGATATATGTACATCACCGGTTTCAAGGGGCTCCCGCAGCACATCCAATGCTTTTCGCCCAAATTCAGGTAATTCGTCTAGAAACAGAACGCCATGATGAGCTAGCGAAATTTCACCCGGAATCGGGTGCGAACCTCCGCCGGTGAGGGCTACTGCAGAACTTGTATGGTGAGGCGAACGCATGTTTCGTGTTTTGAAGTTTGTGGGTTTTATGGTTTCGCCTTTTACCGAGTGTATCGCGGCAACTTCTAACGCTTCTTGTTCTGACAACGGAGGGAGTAAGCTAAGTAGGCGGCTGGCTAAAAGACTTTTTCCTGTACCTTGAGGGCCTACCATAAGTAGATTATGCGCGCCTGCGGCCGCAATGATTAGGGCGCGTTTGGCCTGTGCTTGACCTATTATGTCATCCCAGCCCTTAATCTCGCTAGCACGACTAGGTTCTTTATAAGGCTGCCCTTCTTGTAAGCGTGTGTTTTTGGCGAGGTGCTCGTAGACTGAGAGTAAATCAAACGCGGGAAAGCGCGTGGCATAAGAAACCATGGCAGCCTCTACATCATTTACCCCTGGAAAAATAAGCGGCAGCCCTTCATGGGCGCTGGCCATTAAAATAGGAATTAATCCGCCTACGGATTTTATTTCGCCGTTTAAGCCTAGCTCACCCACTAAGGCGATATCGTATAAACAGGTATCAGGAAGGTATCCTGAAGCCACTAATATACCTACGGCAATAGGTAAATCGAATCGTCCGCCGTATTTAGGAATATCCGCTGGCGCGAGGTTGACCGTAATTCGCTTGGCGGGAAAGTCAAACCCACTGTTTATTAATGCACTGCGTACGCGCTCGCGAGCTTCTTTGACACTGGTTTCTGCCATGCCCACCAATTGAAAGGCAGGCAAACCGTTTGCCAAGTGTACTTCTACTGAGACCTCTGGGGCAGACACACCCTGCCCTGCGAAGGTTTTTACAACTGCCATACTCATTAACAACTCTCCTTAATAAGAAGAGTAATGTATGTAAGTTGGGCGTCAGTTAATACTGTACTTCGGATGGTATTTTAGGGGGTAACCCGTTTAATGCTCTCTATTAAATACGGGCATTTCCCAATGCCATCGCATGGCACCTAGGCGAAAGCATACGGTGGTGGAGAGTGCAGCAATACCACACCATTGGGTGGCAAAACCAAAGTAGGCTGCTAGGCCATACACAACGCCGCCTACTATGCAGGTGGTCGCGTAAAGTTCACCGTGCAATACCAAGGGAACTTCTCGGCAAATGACGTCTCGCAATAGGCCTCCGAAAACCCCGGTAATGGTGCCCATAGCAATGGCTACCGCAATACCGGTGTCGTTGGCTAATGCTTTTTCAATGCCGACTACGTTAAAAAGCGCTAAGCCAAATGCGTCTGCAATAAGCAAATAGTGATAAGGGAATCTAGGGCTCACTCGCAACCAAATGATAGGAATAAAAGCGGCAATTAATGTGGTGTAAAGGTAATCGGTGTCGGCAATCCAAAAGACGGGAACATCTAGCATCATGTCTCTTAGTGTGCCGCCGCCAATTGCGGTGGCACTGGCAAGTACAATAACGCCGAATCCGTCCATTCGCTTTTGATATGCCATTAAGGTGCCTGAGATGGCGCATACTGCCACACCCGCCAGATTCGCCCAATGAAACCAATCTATCATCTTATTATTTACCGTTTTCTTCTTGTTAATTTGCCCATAGATATAGGCGAAAGGCCGCAAAATACTTGATTTTGGCCCTACTTTCATGCTATTTCTTGCCGTTACAATACAGACGTTAAAAAGCGCACTGTAATTTCAGGGTAAAAGCCATAAGCCCTAATGAGCAACCATTCATTTAAGTAATAGCAAAAGGACGCTGTTATTACTCGTCAAATTAGTTATGCGAAAGAAAGGTTTAGCATGAATTTGCTACCTTGTATTCTCGCTTTTACTCAATCGTGAACGACCTAAAACATTTAATTGCGACAGTGCTAAGCATAGTCTAGTCACTCATGTTATATCGCTATTATGTACGTCGGCGCGTAGGCATATTGTCTCATAGCGTTTAAAGAAGTAAGACGTCATTGAACAAGCTATGATACTCGCTCATCTTGTTCATAACCCATTAATGGGGTTATACGCACCAATAGCAAACAACTGAGATGTTGACGACACTGTCGAACAAATACATTTTTAAGCTTATTTAAAACGGGAAGGATTTATGCCCAAGTTACGATCTGCAACCACTACCCAAGGTAGAAATATGGCAGGAGCGCGCGCGTTATGGCGCGCCACTGGTATGAAAGATTCTGATTTCGGAAAGCCCATTATCGCTATCGCGAATTCATTCACGCAGTTCGTGCCGGGACACGTTCATCTTAAAGATATGGGGCAATTGGTTGCTCGAAGCGTTGAAGCGGCCGGCGGTGTCGCGAAAGAGTTTAATACCATTGCCGTAGATGACGGTATTGCAATGGGGCATAGCGGTATGCTGTATAGTTTACCTTCGCGTGAAATCATAGCTGATGCCGTTGAGTACATGGTAAATGCACACTGTGCGGATGCAATTGTTTGCATCTCGAACTGCGACAAAATAACGCCGGGAATGCTGATGGCATCCATGCGTCTGAATGTTCCGGTTATTTTCGTGTCAGGTGGCCCCATGGAAGCGGGAAAGACAAAGTTATCTGATCAGCTTATTAAGCTCGATTTAGTGGATGCAATGGTGGCCGCTGCTGACGATAAAGTTAGCGATGCCGACACCGATGAAATCGAACGTTCTGCCTGCCCTACCTGTGGTTCATGTTCAGGGATGTTTACCGCAAACTCAATGAACTGCCTAACGGAAGCGCTTGGCCTTTCGCTGCCTGGTAATGGCTCAATGTTGGCAACCCATGCCGATCGTGAAAGCTTGTTCAAAAAAGCCGGAGAGCAAATTGTAGAATTGTGTAAGCGTTACTACGGTGACGATGACGAAAGCGTGTTGCCAAGAAATATTGCCAATTTTAGTGCTTTTGAAAACGCCATGAGCCTCGATATTGCAATGGGTGGCTCAACCAATACTATTTTGCATTTGTTGGCCGCAGCAATGGAAGGGGAAGTGCCTTTCACTATGGATGATATCGATCGTCTTTCACGTAGCGTGCCTCATCTATGCAAAGTTGCGCCATCTACGCCAAAATACCATATGGAAGATGTGCACCGAGCCGGTGGTGTTTTAGGTATTTTAGGTGAGCTTCACAAAGCGGGTTTATTAAATACCGACGTTCAGCACGTACTGGGTAAGCCGCTTACAGAGGTTATTAGCGACTGGGATATCACCAACCCTGAGAATAAAGACGCCATTAAGTTTTTCCGTGCTGGTCCTGCGGGTATTAGAACCACTCAGGCATTCAGTCAGGATTGCCGCTGGGATACCGCGGATGATGATAGAGAAAATGGTTGTATTCGCTCCATTGAGCATGCTTTCAGCCAAGAAGGTGGACTTGCCGTGCTATACGGTAATTTGGCCGAAGATGGTTGTATCGTAAAAACAGCTGGTGTTGATGAATCTATCTTGAAATTCAACGGCACAGCGCGCATTTACGAAAGCCAAGATGACGCTGTGGCAGGCATTTTAGGTGATGAAGTGAAAGCTGGCGATGTGGTGTTCATTCGTTATGAAGGCCCTCGTGGCGGACCGGGTATGCAAGAAATGCTTTATCCCACGTCATACCTGAAATCTAAAGGCCTTGGTAAGCACTGTGCCTTAGTGACTGATGGTCGCTTTAGTGGTGGCACCAGTGGCTTGTCTATTGGACACTGTTCGCCTGAAGCAGCCAGTGGCGGTGGTATTGGCTTAGTGGAAGATGGCGATAAGATTGAAATTGATATTCCAAATCGTAGCATCAACATTGCCATAAGCGATGAAGAGCTTTCAGCACGAAGAGCGAAAATGGAAGCCAGTGAAAAACCTTGGCGCCCGAAAAACCGTGTCCGTGAAGTGTCTACCTCGTTGAAAACATTTGCGGCCCTAGCGACAAGTGCAGATAAAGGGGCTGTGCGTGATGTGACGAAATTGGAGAACCTATGACCGTCAGCGATCACGACTATCTAAAAAAGATACTGCTGGCACCTGTTTATGAAGTGGCCGTGGCCAGTGAGTTATCCTACATGTCACTTTTGTCGGCAGAATTGGGTAATGACGTCTTTCTAAAACGGGAAGATCAACAACCGGTAAAGAGCTTTAAGTTGCGTGGTGCGTATAACCGCATATGTTCGCTATCACAAGCGCAACTAGATGCTGGGGTGATTGGGGCTTCTGCGGGTAACCACGCACAAGGGTTGGCTTATAGTGCCAAGATGAAAGGCATAAAAGCCACCATCGTTATGCCGCAAACCACCCCAGATATTAAAGTAGATGCCGTGCGACGTTTCGGTGGTGACAATGTAAATGTGGTACTGCATGGCACGAGCTTCGACCAAGCAAGTAGCCATGCGAAGCATTTATGCGACACTCATGGGTACACGTTTGTACCGCCGTTTGATGACCCCGACGTTATTGCGGGTCAAGGCACGGTCGCCCGGGAATTACTTGAGCAAAACCCAAATTTAGACATTCTATTTGTTGCTGTGGGTGGCGGTGGATTGGCCGCCGGAATTGCGGTTTATCTTAAACAGTTAAAGCCGAGTATAAAAATAGTTGCGGTAGAATCAGAAGAGTCGGCGTGCTTTATCAAAGCAAAAGAAGCTGGACAGCCCACCGAGTTAGACAGTGTTGGTATTTTTGCTGATGGTGTAGCGGTGAAAGTGATGGGGCAAGAAACCTTTCGTTTATGCAACCGACTTGTTGATGAAACCCTCACTGTGACTAACGACGAAATTTGCGGCGCAATTAAAGATATTTTTGATGACACCCGAGTTATCGCTGAACCTGCCGGGGCTTTGTCTGTGGCGGCAATCCGTAAATACGTGAAACAGCATAACCTAAAAGGCAAGAAGCTTGGCGGCATTTTATGCGGCGCGAATATCAACTTCCACACATTGCGTTATGTGTCGGAGCGCTGCGAATTAGGCGAGCAAAAAGAAGCCGTGTTTGCGGTTAAAATCCCAGAGAAAAAAGGCGCCTTTAAGCAATTTTGTGAGTGTGTTGGTGCTAAAGCGATTACTGAATTTAACTATCGCTATGCCAGTGACAGTGAAGCTCACATATTCGTTGGCGTGAAGTTAAAAGGCGGGCAGCAAGAGTTTGCCACGTTACAAACTGACCTCGCGACGAAAGGCTACGATTGTTTTAATTTAACAGACAATGAACTGGCTAAATTGCATGTTCGGCATATGGTCGGTGGCAGACCCCCGACCATTTTGAATGAACAAGTATTTAGTTTTGAGTTTCCCGAGCGACCAGGCGCATTACTCAACTTTTTGAGTACCATAGGTGAACAGTGGAACATCACATTGTTCCATTATCGTAACCATGGTGCGGCAGAGGGCTTAGTGTTGGCTGGGTTCGATATTGCGCCAGACAGTCGTGACGCTTTCAATACCCATGTGGCTGAGCTGGGTTACAAGGTAGAGGAAGTGACCAACGACCCTGCTTATCAGTTTTTCCTTTCACAACCCAATTAGGGTGTAATATTTTTTGCACTTTGTGCCGTTCCAGGTTAAGCATTGTTTACCCTGGGGCGACACAAAGTGCACTCATCTACGCTTTACAACATCAATGATGGAATGCCACATTCTCTAAGTGCTGGGCCATTTCAGGCCAAATTAGCGCCATGACATCTTCTCGTAAGCCTTCACATTCTTCCGAATACTTTAAGCTACCGTCTTCAGCGGAATCTAGCCAGTGATTGTCTTTAAGGGCTGAAATAAAGCTAGACAGTACGTTCTTGTCGTAAAACTCAGGGGAGCTTAAGCCATATAATGTTGATAAGCGCTCTGCAACTTGTTTACTTGTGCGTTCAAGGGTGGAGCGACTAATCGTCTTTTCTCTATCTAAGATAGTTAACACCACCGCATAGCGTTGTAAGGTTTCCTGCATACAGCGACTCAATAGCCATGCGGAATGAAATTGCTTTTGTTGCGCTCCGGGAGGCAGCAAATCATCACCTTTTTGCCGCAACAACCCTAAATCCAGCAAAGCTGTCACTAACGCATCGGTGTGTGAAAGCGCTTCGTCTTGTGATAAATGCAAGAAAAGCTCTCGTTGTAAAAGAGGGTAAAGTGCCGCAATAAGCTGCAATATTGCATTTTTCGATGTGCCTTTATGGGCAAATACGCAGGCCATTATCAATCCTGGCAATGCAAACAAATGCAGAATGTTGTTGCGATAGTAGGTGAGGTAAATTGCCGACTTAGGTTGAGGGCTAATGAGTCGACCGTAGTCGTCTTCTTTAATATCAAACCGTCCTAACTTCATGGTTTCAGCATAAAGATCGTCAACACTGAGGTCTGGGATAGTTGCATCGTCACTAAATGGCACAGTGTTAAACAGGGCAACAAAATCGCCCATAGACTGTTTCAGCTCAGCTTCACTCATTGTGTGAGTTTTCGATGACAATAAGCACAGAGACGACAACGCCATTCCGTTTAACGCCGCCGCACGATTAATCCGCGTCATCACATTATTAGCCAACTCGTTAACCGCTGGGGTGAGCCAGGCTGGCTTTTTCTCAGGTTCAGCATTTCTGCAATCTCGCCAGTTGGGTACGTGGCTCTCTAAGAACTGATTTAGCTGAATGGGCTCACCAAAATTAACGTATCCATGGCCGTAGTTTTTCAGTTTTCTAATGGCTGAAAACACCTGCCAATTCGACTCTTTTTTCTTCTTCGAGCCTTTTAATTCGTTAAGGTAGCTTTTGACTTCCATGACGTTTTCGTAGCCAATGTAGACAGGTACGATACTGACTGGCCGGTTGACGCCTTTCAGCATGGCTTGAATTGTCATGGCGAGCATGCCGGTTTTGGGAGGGATAAGACGGCCTGTGCGACTACGACCGCCCTCAGGGTAATATTTTACCGAATAGCCTTTGTTAAATAGCAATTCTAAATATTCTCTGAACACGGCGGTATACAACTTATTGCCAGCAAAGCTCCTACGCAAAAAGAAGGCGCCACCTCGTCGAAAAACCTTACCTACTGGCCAGAAGTTAAGGTTGATCCCCGCGGCGATATGCGGTGTTACCATGCCTTCGTGGTAAATAACGTAGGTGAGTAGCAGGTAGTCCATGTGGCTTCGGTGACAGGGAACATAGACAATTTCGTGGCCATTGGCGGCGAGTTCGCGTATGCGCTCAGCGTGACCAACACTAATACCGTTGTAAATTTTGTTCCAAATGCGCGTTAGCAAGCGGTCGCCGAAGCGAATGAGCCCCTCTCGATAATCAGCGGCGATTTCTGTCACATAAGATTGTGCGCGCGCTTTGGCTTGTTCATGGCTGATTTTTTTGCTGCGAGACTCTTCTGCCATGGCGCGACGTACCGCATCAGACCCTAAAACGCTATTGTTTAATTCTTGACGTTCAAGTAACGTAGGCCCTGTCATACTTTGACGTTTTCTTTGAAAGTGAGTACTCGCTACCCTAACAAGTTTGTGGGCTATTCGTTGATCACTACCGTGCTGATTAGACATGGCACGGGCAGATACGGCCTTTGAGTAATTAATAAAATTATCGCGGCCTAAAAACAACACGATGAATAGTTTTCGTAGCCAACTTGCTGCGGCATTATCGGCAATTAAATCGCTTAGGCCTGGTTTGCCCTTGCCCGGAGCTCTGCCCCAAGACACAAAAACGGGAACCACCTGAAGGTCAAGGTTTTCATGATCGCGATGAAGGTGGAATAGGTCGGTAAATACATCCTCAATTCCCGTGTCTTTTGCCGCGCTTCTAAAGATTGGCGGCGTTTTGCGTAAAAATAAGGTAGACGGATATTCGCGGCCTGCTAGTGTTAATGTGTCTGTGGGCACGGGGAGTCCGAGTGCTTGTGTAGACATTTTTAAAGCCAACTGATCAGTGACTGAGTTAGTCGGCAACAAGTAAACAATGGGCTTGCCCTTATCTATGCCAAGCTCGGTCTCCACATTGACGGGAATACTGTGCGCTTTTACTAACAATTTAACAGGATAATGAAATACCGATAAAAGGACTTTTCGCATCCACGACATGAATTAAGTGATCCTATGAAATTAAAACGGAGAAAGTGTATCACACCTTAAGGAAATACACGCATTCCCAACCTAGGCGACGGCGATACAAGGCTCAGTATAGACGGTTATTTTCGTCACGAATGTTAGGCTGTTTTGGGCGTTGTATAACGCATGGCTACATCACATCGCTCATACGCTGCGCCAAAGCGTTGCATAATATCTGGGCAGTGTCTAAATCCTAGTTTTTCGTACAAGTGGATAGCCGCCTCACACTTTCTATTGGTGAGAAGAAAAAGGGTGTTGTAAGCAATTGAAGGAGCCTGACTCAATACATGCTGTAACAGCGCCTCACCGACTTTTAATCCTCTAGCAGTACCGACCACGCCCATCTTAGTAAGTTCGAAGACCCCTGGACTTTTTTTCATCAATGCACAGGTGCCTACTATGCCAAGGTCAGGATGTTCTGCGAACCAAATATGCCCGCCCGGCGCAATAACGTAGGTAGCAGGGTCGCTGATAACCTGCTCGTCTATGGCTTCTAGCACAAACATTTCGGTTATCCATTGTCGATTTATGGCGTCGAAATACGGGGCATGTGCATCAGTGTAACTATGAAAACGTAGCATAGATTGTTGAGGGTATTCTTATCATTGCGCAAATATAGCATGAAAAATGGCCTTGGCGTACGTATGCCACGGTATCGCCCAGACGTGTGAGATGGCATCAATATATAAATTAGTTTAACTTTTGCTAAATGTACTTTTAATTGTTATTAATAACTATTATCATTCGCGTCATCAACACTTTAATAAAAACGTTTATGTTCATCTGAGCATTGGGGAGACATTCTTGAAACTTAGCACCAAAGCAATTTCTGCCGCTGTGTTATTGGCCTTATATGGCAACGTGGCACTGGCTGACGAAACCGACAGTAAAGAAGAAAGCGTAGAACGTATTACCGTAAGAGGCGCGTTCTTTGGTCAGCAGGTGGCTACCGCAGTAAAAACGCCAACCTTACTGATAAATGTACCTCAATCAGTATCTGTCGTAAGCGCTGAGCAAATTGCGCAGCAAGCGTTATTTAGTATTTCAGATGTAATGCAGTACACACCTGGCGTGAGCATTGGGTTAGGCGAAGATCATCGGGACCAAGTCACGATTCGAGGTCAAAATACGACAGCAGATTTTTTTGTGGACGGCTTACGTGATGATGTTCAGTATTTTCGCCCACTTTATAACTTAGAGCGTGTAGAAATATTACGCGGTGCCAATGCGTTATTGTTTGGCCGTGGCGGCGGCGGTGGTGTGGTTAACCGTGTGACTAAGGTGGCCGACACCCAAGAAAACTTCACCACCTTGTCAGCAGGGATTGATACGTTTTCTGCAGGGTCAATTAGCGTTGATACCAACAAGGTGATCGACGAAAAAAATGCGTTTCGATTTAACGGCGTGTTCGATGCCATTGATAACCATCGCGACTTCAAAGACGGCGAGCGTTACGCGTTTAACCCTACTTACACATGGCATGCGGGCGAAGATACTCGTGTAGTCGCGTCTTATGAATACGTTAATGATGACCGATTGGTGGACCGGGGCGTTCCGTCACTTAATGGTGCGCCGTTAGAAGGTTACGACAACACATATTTTGGTGATCCTGACTTTAACAATACGACGCTTGAAGCACATATAGCAAGGGTTCGCGTTGATCACAGTCTTTCTCAAAACTGGAATCTTAACGGCTCTGTGCAATTTGCCGATTATGACAAAGCGTACCAAAATCTTTATCCGGTTAATTTTGACGATCAAGCGGGTACCGTCACTCTCGATGGTTATCGCGACACCACTGCGCGTGAAAATGCGCTAGTGCAAGTGAACTTAATTGGTCAAATCACCTCAGGTAACATAGAGCATACGGTGTTAACCGGTGTGGAATATGGTAATCAAGAAACCGCTAACGATCGTCGAGATGCGTTTTTCGCTGATAGCCAAGATGATCAGGTAACCTTTGGGTTTTCTGATCCACTAGTGATTCCAGAGATGACGTTAACCGATGCGGTTCGCGACAGATCCTCAGATGTCACTTTTACCTCAGTATTTTTGCAAGATGAAATCAAGCTCAGTGATCACTGGATCGTGGTTGCTGGCCTACGCTATGACAACTTTGACATAGATGTAGTGGATACCATCGAAGTGAATAATGGCGCGGACGATGGTAACAATGGATTATTAACGAGCTCAGACTCTCAGGTATCTCCTCGAGCCGGTGTGATTTATAAGCCAGCCGAATCAGTGTCTTTGTACGCAAGCTATAGCAAATCGTTTCTGCCACGCTCGGGAGATCAATTCTTAACCCTTTCGCTTACTTCTCAAGCCTTAGACGCTGAAGAATTTGAAAATAAAGAAATTGGTGTGAAGTGGAATGTATCAGACAGTTTAAGCGTGACCGCTGCTGCGTTTGAAGTGGAACGAGAAAACGGCACAGCGCAGGATCCTAACAATCCAGAAGCGTCAATACTGACCGGTACTGAAACCTCGGGATACGAAATTCAGGTGGTGGGTTCGCTTAGTGAAAAATGGACTATCAATGCAGGGTATAGCAATCTAGATGGGCAAGAAATGGGTCGTATTAGTGACGGTGAACTTGCAAACCGAGATCTTGCGCAGCTACCCGAGCATATGCTTACCGTTTGGAACCAGTATCAAGTGAACACACAGTGGCGGGTTGCCTTAGGGGTAATTTATCAATCTGAGCAATACGCCTCGTTAAGTAACAGTGTTACTCTGCCTGATTTCACTCGGGTTGATGCGGCTGTGTATTACAACTATAGCGAGGACTTGAAGTTCCAACTTAACGTAGAAAACCTGTTTGATGAGGATTACTTCCCATCAGCACATAACGATAACAACATCTCAACGGGTGAACCGTTAAACGCACGTATTAGTTTACAGTACAGCTTTTAATCATCGGTTAGCCCCTTCAACAAGGCAACCTCAGTGACGAGGTTGCCTTTTTTGATCATGCCACTAATTTGTTTTGCTGCTTGCCATTTATATGTAGGTGTATATACTTACAGGAACTGTATAGACAGACAGGTCTTTTATGCGCCCACTCACAGCTAGACAAACGGAAGTTCTTGAGCTTATAAAAACTACCATGCAAGAAACTGGCATGCCGCCAACCCGTGCAGAAATTGCACGTCAGTTGGGGTTTCGTTCAGCGAATGCAGCTGAAGAACATTTGAAAGCCCTTGCTCGTAAAGGGGTCATCGAAATTCTTCCTGGTACGTCTCGAGGAATAAAATTAAATATTCCTCTTGAAGAAGAATCGATAGAAGAAGCAGGGCTTCCCCTTATTGGTCGTGTTGCTGCGGGTGAGCCTATTCTTGCGCAAGAGCACATTGAGTCTCATTACAAAGTAGACCCTGCGTTATTTCAGCCTCAGGCCGACTTTTTACTGCGTGTTAATGGCATGAGTATGAAGGATATCGGTATTTTGGACGGTGATTTACTTGCCGTGCACAAAACCACCGACGTGCACAATGGCCAGGTTGTGGTCGCCAGAGTGGATGAAGATGTTACGGTAAAGCGTCTTGAAAAACGCGGTCGTGAAGTGCTTTTGCATGCTGAAAACGAAGAGTTTTCACCCATAAAAGTCGATCTTGCCTCTGAACCTTTCTCTATTGAAGGTATTGCCGTTGGCGTAATTAGAAATGCTGACTGGATGTAAGATTCATCCTGTTTGATGAAAAAGCGACCTTTAGGTCGCTTTTTTGTTACCTATCTCATTGCGATTGGTGGATAACACCCTAATCAAACACCGCTTTGTACTTTGAGTACGCGTACACACAGAAAAAGAAAAGCATGGGAAATGTGCCTATTTTCATTTTCTATACCTTCCGCCTGAATGTCTTCGGTTTATGTTTGAAAACATCCACATAAATGCTGTTAGTGTCTGATTGCTGAGTTTATGTTTGCCTTTCTTGAAAAACAACTTGTTCTAAATAGCCGTTTCAAACAGCCTTTTAACGTTGCCCTAAACGCCTTTCCACCTCGCCCGCACAACGGGTTTTTACCTATCTTGCTGATCAATAAATGAGCAATTTAATGGTTTTTTCTGAGAAAAGACTAGACGTAGCGGTTTTATTGCGCAATTCTTATACTGTGATTAACAAAATAATAACAATGGCTCTAACTTAATTTTACAATCATTGTGTGATTGGAAAGTAGTGAAAGATAGAGTTCGTTTACAAAAAACCACGAGGCAGGGGTAACGCACGCACATGTTGCGTCAAAAATTCTGCCATTACGGAGGTGCTGAGTGAAACGACACATAACCCGACTGGTCGCGCTGGGGGCAAGTATACCCAGTATACTGTTTTCTACTGCTATATTTGCCGACAGCGAGATGAGTGAAAACTCCTCTCTTAATTTGCGTTACGGCGCCACAGACATTAGCGGCCAGGTTTACGACTTACACATGTTGATGTTTTTCATCTGTGTGGCAATTGCGGTGGTGGTGTTTGGTGTTATGTTTGCCTCTATGTACCTACACCGTAAATCTCGCGGTGCCAAGCCAGCCAACTTTCATGAGAATGTCAAAGTGGAAATTGCTTGGACCATAGTGCCTTTTCTCATTCTTATCTTCATGGCGGTTCCCGCCGCCAAAACCCTGATTGCTATGGAAGATACCAGCGAGGCCGATTTGACAGTCGTCGTTACAGGCTCTCAATGGAAGTGGCACTACAAATACCAAGACAGAGATGTGGAGTTTTATTCTCTGCTGGCGACCCAGCGGGAACAAATAGAAAACAAGTTTGATAAAGGTAAAAACTACTTACTTGAGGTGGACCGCCCTCTTGTTATCCCTACAGGGAAAAAAGTCCGTTTCTTAATTACCTCCGACGATGTCATTCACTCTTGGTGGGTGCCTGATTTTGCCGTTAAAAAAGATGCTAACCCAGGGTTTATTAACGAATCTTGGGCAAAAGTGAATGAACCAGGCATATACCGTGGTCAGTGTGCGGAACTGTGTGGAAAAGACCATGGCTACATGCCGGTAGTGGTTATTGCTAAGCCCCCCGAAGAGTTCGATGCCTGGATGGCCGAACAAGAGGCCATGGCAATTCGAGCAAAAGAAGAAGAGCAACGCTTGTTGTCTATGAACATGTCTATGGATGAGCTTATGCGAGAGGGAGAGCGGGTATATAACGCCACATGTGCCGCTTGTCATATGCCTAATGGTGAAGGCTTACCTGGCGTATTCCCCGCCCTCAAGGGCAGTAAGATGGCTCTGGAAGATCAAGAAGGACATATCAATATCGTGCTGCATGGAAAAGCCGGTACTGCCATGCAGGCGTTCGGAAAAATGTTGAGCTTAAAAGATATTGCTGCGGTGGTGACCTATGAGAGGAATGCATGGGGGAACAACACTGGGGATATGGTGCAAGCTAAAGATGTTAACGACGTGGCCAACGGAAACTAGGAGCGCATGATGAGTAAAGCTACCGATATTATCGCGCCGGGTTCTGCGGCGACTGACACACACGATGATCACCATGATCACATCCCTAAAGGAATAACGAGGTGGTTATTTACCACCAACCATAAAGACATAGGTACCTTATACCTGTGGTTCGCTTTTATTATGTTTTTAGTCGGCGGGGCCATGGCCATGGTGATCCGCGCTGAGTTATTTCAGCCTGGATTACAAATTGTAGAACCGAACTTCTTTAATCAAATGACAACAGTTCATGGCCTCATCATGGTATTTGGGGCTGTCATGCCGGCATTTACCGGTTTGGCAAACTGGCTAATACCTATGATGATTGGTGCTCCAGATATGGCGTTACCACGCATGAATAACTGGAGTTTTTGGATACTTCCGGGTGCCTTCTTAATTCTGTTAAGTTCACTATTTATGGAAGGCGGTGGTCCTGCGTTTGGATGGACGTTTTACGCACCACTTTCTACCACTTACAGCAACGATTCAACGGGCTTGTTTGTGTTTTCGGTACACATCATGGGTATCTCCTCCATTATGGGTGCGATTAACGTGATTGTTACCATATTCAATATGCGCGCGCCGGGCATGACTTGGATGAAAATGCCTTTGTTTGTATGGACTTGGCTTATCACCGCCTTTCTGTTGATTGCTGTGATGCCAGTCCTGGCAGGCGCTGTTACCATGGTACTAACGGATAAGTTTTTCGGTACAAGTTTCTTCGATGCAGCCGGCGGTGGCGACCCCGTTATGTTCCAGCACATTTTCTGGTTCTTTGGTCACCCAGAAGTTTACATTATGATTTTGCCTGCATTTGGCATTATTTCGCAGATAGTACCGACGTTTTCTCGCAAGAAACTCTTCGGTTATGCCTCTATGGTCTACGCGACAGCCTCCATTGCGCTACTGTCGTTTGTGGTTTGGGCTCACCATATGTTTACCACGGGTATGCCAGTCTACATGGAAATGTTTTTCATGTTCGCCACTATGCTTATATCGGTGCCCACCGGCGTTAAAGTATTCAACTGGGTGGCCACTATGTGGCGTGGGTCACTTACCTTCGAAATACCGATGATGTTCGCCATTGCGTTTATCGTGTTGTTCACTATCGGTGGTTTGTCTGGGCTAATGCTGGCTATTACGCCTGTGGATTTCCAGTATCACGACACCTATTTCGTGGTAGCGCATTTCCACTATGTTCTTGTGACGGGAGCTGTGTTTTCCATCATGGCGGCGGTGTATTACTGGCTGCCGAAATGGACTGGCAAAATGTACGACACAGGATTGGCGAAATGGCATTTTTGGTGCTCTTTAATTTCCGTCAATGTGCTCTTTTTCCCTATGCATTTTGTAGGTTTGGCAGGTATGCCCCGCCGTATACCCGACTATGCATTGCAATTTGCAGACTTTAATAAGTGGATTAGCTTAGGGGGCTTCGCCTTTGGTTTGTCACAGCTTATTTTCTTGGCCCTGCTAATTAAGGCTTGTAAGAAACAAGGTGAGCCTGTGTCAAACCAAGTATGGGAAGGCGCCGAAGGACTAGAATGGGAAATCCCATCTCCAGCGCCTTATCACACGTTTGAAACACCTCCCACAGTGAAATAAGACGAGAGGGGCGAAATCATGACTCAGGCAAACGCAAACAACAAAATGGTCGTTAAATTACTGATTATTGTGGTTGGTATGTTTGGGTTTGGTTTCGCCTTAGTCCCCCTCTACGATGTATTTTGTGATATTGCTGGCATTAATGGTAAAACGGAGAACTCAGCAGCCTCTTATCAGTCCATAGAAATAGATGAAAACCGTCACGTCACGGTGGAGTTTATCACTCGGACTAATACGGGTATGCCGTGGGAATTCAGAGCTGAAACCGCTCGGGTAAACGTTCATCCGGGGGAATTGAGTACCGTTAATTTCTATGTAAGAAATCCCGCTTCAACAAATATAGTCGCGCAAGCTATTCCCTCTGTGTCGCCTGGCACCGCGGCCTTGTATTTAAACAAAACGGAATGTTTTTGCTTTAATCAACAACCTTTAGAAGCCGGGGCAGAGGCGTATATGCCCATGCAGTTTTATGTGGATCCTCAACTCCCAGAAGACATTACCTATTTTACGTTGCAATACACCCTTTATGACGTCACCGCCAGAGCGGGCGACCTCAAACCAAAACAGAACCCCTTTATTGTCCCTCAGCCTGAAACTGGAAAGTAACTAAGCTGAGATAAGGAGAGCATGATGCAACAAGAGTATCAAAAATATTACGTACCTGCGCAAAGCCCTTGGCCTATAGTAGGTGCAGTTGCCCTTTTCCTCATTGCGGTAGGGGCGGGAAACTATGTGATTGAATCAACCAAAGGTGAGTCGGGTTACGGTGGGCATATTTTACTTGCTGGCATCGCCGTATTATTGGTGATGTTGGTGGGGTGGTTTAAAAACCAAATTGATGAGTCTATGTCAGGCCTGTACAGCGATCAACTGGGCCGTTCCTATCGCCAAGGTATGAGTTGGTTTATTTTCTCGGAAGTCATGTTCTTTGCTGCATTTTTCGGCGCGCTCTACTATGCACGTTTTATTGCTGTGCCCTGGCTGGGAGGCGCATCAAACAATGCCATGACCAATGAAGTATTGTGGCCTACTTTTGAAGCTATGTGGCCCTTAACGACTACCCCTGGTGGCATAACCACAGAGCGCATGAGTGCCGCTGGCTTGCCTACCATTAATACGGTCATTTTGCTGGTGTCCTCCATAACCTTACATTTTGCACATGTGGGTTTAGAACAAAACAAACGCAAGCAGCTTACCGTCATGTTGGGTATTACCATTTTATTGGGGATGGGTTTCTTGTTCCTGCAAGTTGAAGAATATATCCACGCATATCGTGATCTTGGGCTTACCCTTCAGTCGGGCATTTATGGCAATACCTTCTTTATGCTTACAGGCTTTCATGGCATGCACGTTACCTTGGGTACTCTAATACTTATTGTGCTGTTTTTCCGTGTGCTTAAAGGGCACTTTACCCCTGAAAACCATTTCGCCTTTCAAGCAGGCAGTTGGTATTGGCATTTTGTCGATGTGGTGTGGGTCATGCTCTTCTTGTTTGTGTATGTGCTGTAGCGCTATACGTCCTTAATAAGGACGAGGGTTTGGCGTAATTAATCCGGTGCTTATGGCCAGCAAGATAACAATCACAATAATGGCTGACGTGAGCACTCTGCGACCAATGTATTTGCTCATTGGCCCTTTTTTGTGGTCATTTTTAATCATGACCCGCATCGCTAAAAAGAGGTTTACCACCATGTATAGAACTAAAGCAAATAACACAATTTTAATCAGCATTATGACCTCTCAGTAAGCGGGAGGAGTTGCTGATGACACAACGTACTCCCGGGATTTGGCTTGCTGCAACGTTTATTCTTATTGTCGTCATTGCGTTGAGTTCTCTGGGTTTTTGGCAGTTACAGCGCATGGCTCAAAAGCAACAACGTTTGGATAGCATAACGGAAAAGCAACAAAAAGAAACCGTTGGTTTATTAACCGCCTTGCAGCTGAACGACCCCCGAGATGTGGACGTTAATTTCACCGGTAACGTCGATAACCAGCATCTTATTTTGGTGGATAATCAAGTGGTTGATAGTCAAGTTGGGTTTGATGTGATTGCCCCGGTACTGACCAATGTGGGCTGGATACTGGTGAATTTTGGCTGGGTGGCAGCACCGAATTTAACCCGTACTCTACCTATCGTGGAGGTGGCGGCAGGTGAGTCTCATTTAAGAGGGAAAGTTAGTGAGCCGAGTCTTAATCCCTTTGTACGCGACCCAGCTTCTGTTAATCAAACCTTTCCCGCGCTGGTGCAGCAAGTGTCTATACCGCGGATTCAGCAGATGCTAGACAGAAAACTGCAACCCTATGTTATCGAGTTAACCGGTGAAGATAGCGTCTTTTTGCGTCGTTACACACCTGTTGTCATGCCTCCAGAAAAACACCTTGGTTATGCCATTCAATGGTTTGCCCTTGCAGTTGCAGCGGTAGTGGTGGGTGGCCTTGCTATTGTTAAAAAGGAATCAAGCCATGAGTAATAAAGCGTCAAAGAAAACCCTCATCCTAATGGTGACTGTGTTTGTGCTTCCTGTAGTTCTGGCAAAGCTGGCTTTAGACCACGGCTGGTTTGAGCAAGCAGCCACTAACAAAGGGCAGTTATTACAACCTACCATTAATGTTTCTAGCATGGTGCAGGACAGTAAACCTAAGTGGCGACTCGTGTATGTGTTGCCCACTGACTGCGATCAAGCATGTAAGAACGCGCTTTTTAGTATCAATCAAGTGTGGCTTGCATTAGGGCGGGAGTCTAGTCGCGCAGAACCCGTGGTATTTGTCACGGCCAACAGCGATACCACCTCATTCGATTGGGCAAAGGATTACCCCAATGTTGTGGTTAAGCCACTCTCTGAAAAACCAGACACGCCACTACTCGATAGCAAGGTATATATAGTCGATACCTTAAACAATGCGGTGTTGCTATACCAAATGGATGACGATAAAGACGTGGCGGTTATGGAGAGTCGCAACATACTGGCCGACATGAAAAAGTTGCTAAAGCTTTCACGTATTGGCTAGGTGAAGACTATGAAAAAATTAGTGCTATTTAGTTTGTTTTTGGCCGCGGTAGTGATTGTATTGGGTGCCTATACCCGTTTGACTGATGCTGGATTGGGGTGTCCTGATTGGCCGGGGTGTTACGGTCATTTGACCGTACCGACCTCGGAGGCGAAAATTGATGCCGCCAATCAGGCGTTTCCCCATCGCCCAGTGGAAACGCATAAAGCGTGGAATGAAATGATTCATCGTTATTTTGCGGGGGCATTGGGGTTGTGCATTTTAGCCATTGCCACACTGGCGGTGATTAAGCGAAAGGAAGGCACACCGGTTAAGTTACCCTTGCTCCTGCTAGCTTTGGTTACCTTTCAGGCGGTGTTAGGTATGTGGACAGTCACCCTGAATCTCTTACCCGTGGTGGTCATGGGCCATTTATTAGGGGGGTTTAGTGTCATTGCTTGTCTCTATTTACTTTACTTGCGCCTTCCCTCTTCCGGCGAACATCGCCGAGTGACTCAGCCCAAGGGATTGCGCCAGTTAGGCTTCGCCAGTGCACTGGCTGTGATGATTCTCGTTGCTCAAATTGCATTGGGCGGGTGGACGTCTGCGAACTACGCTGCGTTAGCATGTACCGATATGCCCATATGTGAAGACGGTTGGCAGCAGCGTCTGGATTTTTCAGGTGCCTATACGATTCCGGAAGCTGATAATTATGAATACGGTGCGCACGACTATGGGCAAAGGATGACCATGCATATTGTTCATCGCGCAGGCGCACTCATCACCTCTGCCTATTTATTGCTCTTCGCCATACTTTGTTTGCGCCACAGTGCTTCAGGGCAGTTAAAAAAAGGCGTAGGCGTAATGCTAACTGCGCTTTGTGCTCAAGTGGCGTTAGGGGTAAGTAATGTCGTATTGAGTTTACCCCTTTTTGTGGCGGTGGCACACAATGCTGTGGCCGCTATTTTGTTGCTCTGTTTAGTGGGATTAACGTGGAAAGTTCACACTTTACAGGCTAGTCATCGTTTATTCAGTTCACGTCCGTCTTCTTCTTATTCGTTAAACGCCGGTAGGCTACGAGGTCATTATGGCTAAATCTTTATCTATATCATCACGTTCAGCACGCTACGAAGCCGCCACTTGGCGCGACTATTACGAATTAACGAAACCCAATGTGGTTATGCTCCTCTTGTTAACGGCATTGGTGGGGATGTGCTTGGCCACGCCTCAATGGGTAGAGACCACTGTGCTCTTAGCGGGTTTATTAGGGATTGGGATGCTGTCGGCATCGGCGGCAGTCATTAACCATGTGGTGGACCATCGCATTGATAGCATGATGGCAAGAACTTTTAACCGTCCAGTGGCGAAAGGAAAAGTGAGTATTCCTAACGCGTTAGTGTTTGCGGTATGTTTGGCAGTGGTTGGGTTCGCCATTTTAGCGTTATGGGTCAATATGTTAACTGCCTGGCTAACACTCGCAAGCTTAGTGGGCTACGCCTTTGTATACACCATGTTTCTGAAGCGTGCTACTCCACAAAATATCGTTATTGGTGGGTTGGCGGGTGCCGCCCCACCTTTGTTAGGTTGGACGGCGGTGACCGGCGAAGTGCATTCGCATGCTCTGTTGTTGGTGCTTATTGTGTTTACTTGGACACCACCACATTTTTGGGCATTAGCCATCCATAGGGAGAAGGATTACGCGAAAGCGAAGATTCCCATGTTGCCCGTCACCCATGGCGTCGCATTTACCAAAACCTCTGTCCTTTTATACACAGTGCTGCTGAGCCTTGTGTGCTTACTGCCATATTTAATCGGCATGAGTGACCTCATTTATTTAATTGGCTCAACTATGCTTAATGGCGGTTTCTTGTATTACGCGTTAAAACTCAAATTTGCACCGACTAACCAAACGGCGATGCAAACTTTTAGGTTTTCTATTATTCATCTCATGGTATTGTTTGTGATATTACTCTTGGATCACTATGTACCATTAAGTTTATGAATCAACGCATTTTCGTAGGAATTGTTGCATTTTTTGCACTGGTTGCAGGCATTATAGGGGCAATATATATTGCCCCGCCATCTCACGATGTGAAGCAAGTTCAGTATTTTCAGCCTTATCCCACGCCTCGTACGGTTGCCCCTTTTTCGCTGCTCGACACCCATGAAGCTCCCTTTACAGAAGAGAATTTGAAAGGGCAATGGACCTTGTTGTTTTTAGGTTATACTTTTTGCCCAGATATTTGCCCCACCACAATGGCCGAATTAAATGGCATTTATCCTCAGCTACAAGCGTTAGATACGACTCACCCTATCAAGGTTGTGTTTGTCTCTGTGGATCCTAAGCGAGACACGCCTGCACGTCTTAACGATTATGTTCGTTACTTCAATAAAGACTTTATTGGGCTTACAGGTGAACACAAAGATTTATTTCCTTTCGCGAGAAGCCTTGGCATGATGTACGCTATAGCTGAGAGTACAGATAATCCTAATTATCTGGTGGATCACAGTGCGTCGGTTGTACTTGTTAACCCAACCGGAGAAGTGCTGGGTCGTTTTAAACCTAAACGAGAAATTGGCACGTTATCAATTAGTGATGCACAGCAAATACTTGCTGATATGCCTGTAATTACCTCTACAAAGTAGTATGACATTAACTATAAGAAAGGG
This sequence comes from Alteromonas sp. B31-7, assembly GCF_015767655.1. NCBI lineage: Bacteria > Pseudomonadati > Pseudomonadota > Gammaproteobacteria > Alteromonadales > Alteromonadaceae > Alteromonas > Alteromonas sp. B31-7. The sequence continues at coordinate 4,508,575 of NZ_CP065233.1, read as the reverse complement.
CGTGCCAACAGACGCGGCATCGGCTGTACCTCTAATTCTGTCGGCCGCATACGAATTATTAGTCTCTATCTTCGGCGACGAAGACGAGGAAAAGACGCGCGCTTTTCTGCATCATGCATGGTGTAAAGCGCAAGGCCAGTATGGTTGTCAAAACCATTGGGTAGCTGTGAAGGATAATAACGTTGTCGGTGTGGTAACGGCCTGGCATACCAAGCTAGGGAGCGCATTTGACCGCGCCACCTTAGACAGCATTACCACCTTTTACTCCCTCGATGAATCTATGCTTGTACTCATGCGCAATCAAGCGGTGTCTGTTGGGCTAGTTCCGCCCACACCACATGAACTCATGCTTGGGCATATCGCGGTGGATACAGCGCATAGAAAAACAGGTATCGGCCGCTTTATGATAGCGCACATGCTTACTCACGCGCGCACACTGAAAAAACAGACAATCGTGTTGGATGTGCAGTTGTCGAACATTCCCGCCATTCGCTTCTATCAACGGCTTAATTTTAGCGAATTGGCGGTAAATAGTGGCTTTGTTCGCTTTTCTTTAAACGTGTAGCTTTACTGTCGACTGTGTCGCCTTAATCCGGGTAACGTCCCTGTTCGTTAGCCACAAAAAAGGGCTGAGAATACCAGTAATATCTGCCTCTGTGAGCCTTTGAAGGGGCAGTACAGTTCACTCGCGAGCGCCCGGTGGGCAATTGAGTTTCTAGGTAAAAGGTAATTTTATTTGAGCTGGTTTTTGTCGAGATTTTTTCTCCACCAAAGAAGCACTGTGTTTGTGTAATGCTGACATCTGAAGCAATATCTAACCCCGTATCTGCATTGCCAATGGTTAATGTCACTGATGCCGGCGGAGTGTGAGACGTTAACGCTGGATTCACCACGGTGCTATTAACCACCGGCATGGCAATACTTTTTAACTTGGTTTTTAACGTGGCAAGATTGGAATAAGGGCCGGCAGCAGGGAAGCGAGGTAAAGCGCTGGTGTCACTTAACGGGCCTACTGCGCCTGAATGCTGGCCAAAGCCTATATAATTTGCGCGTTTGACTTGAGCTGCTAGCGGTTCGTTAAATTCACCAAAAGGGTATGCTAAATACTGAAGTGAGACGCCTACTTTGTCTTTTAAAGTGGCTTCTGCCTGTTCAACATTTTGCCAAACATCTGCTAGCCAGTGTGTATTTGTTTGGCTGTTATCCAACATATGAATATGATCTAGCGTGTGATTCGCAAAGGTGACGCCTTCGTTGTGCATAGCGTCGACCTGTTGCCAAGTTAGCTGCTGACGATGAGCCCCTATTTCGTTTGGATTTATAAATACGGTGTACGGAAATCCGTATTTGGCTAAAATTGGATGGGCATTATGTAAAATATTCGCATAGCCGTCGTCAAATGTAATTACCACGCTGTTCTCAGGCAAACTGGCACCGCCAGTAATGGCATCAACGGCTTGGGTTAATGCGATTACAGTATGGTGCTTGCTGAGGTACGCCATATGTGACTCGAACGTATCGGGACTAATACTGGTACTCGCGGGCGTTTCTTCTGAAACATGATGATAAAGCAATATCACGGTATTGTGTTTTAACACACTGTTGTCGGGCGTATCTGCGGCTGACACTGCAGTAGTACTAGCAAGCAGTAATATCAGTATGGCGTAGGTTGAACGAAGACAAGCGCAGAGAGAAAAGAGCGTGATACACTTCATTTTTTATTCCTGTTTAATTTTCTCACCCTTACCGGATAAGGGCTATTGGGCACAAGGTTAATGCACCAAAACCAAAAGACTGAGCAACATGCTCAGCAAATTCAACAGCAAACACCGCGCCAACAAAAGCGCTTTTGGCAAGACAATACCCGCCTTATTGCATTGGCCGTGCCTATGATCATCGCGAATGTTACCACACCTTTGTTAGGCTTAGTGGATACTGCTGTGCTTGGTCATATGCAATCTACCGCTATGCTAGCGGGCGCGTCTGTAGGGGCGCTGATTATTACGCAAATCTACTGGGTGTGTGGCTTTCTTCGCATGTCTTCTACAGGTCTTAGCGCGCAGGCTAAAGGTCAGCAAAATGCAAAGCTAGCCTCGGCCAAAGTGTTATGGCAAACCGCACTGGTTGCGGCGCTTTTAGGCTTAATGCTGTGGGCGCTGCAGATGCCTGTTTTGCACGCGGGCATCGCGCTCTCTAATCCGGCCGATGATGTACAGGGCCACTTAACCGCTTACTTCAATGTACGGGTGTGGGGCGCACCAGCCGCCATGTTGAACTTAGCCCTTATTGGATGGTTAGTAGGGCAACAAAAAACACGTACCGTGCTGGCCATCCAAGTGGTGGGGAACCTTCTCAATGCAGGGTTAGACATGCTGTTTGTGTACGGGTTTGATTTGTCGGTGTCCGGTGTTGCTCTAGCGAGCGTAATGGCAGAGTACACCATGGCGATTCTCGCCTTAATTGTGGCAATGAAACTCACCCTGGGCATTACTCCTCAGCCCTCTTGGTTCAACAAAGCCGCCCGAAAAATACTCATGAAACTAAATGGCGACATGCTGCTAAGAAATTTAGCACTGCAAGGCTGTTTGGCGTTTCTTACTATTCAAGGCGCAAGATTTGGCGAGACGGCAGCCGCCACTAACGCCATATTGATGCAATTTTTCGTGCTTATTGCGTTGGGGCTAGACGGTATTGCTTATGCTGTAGAAGCGCTAGTTGGCGAGGCAAAAGGTGCACATAATGCCCGTGAAATAAAACGCAGAACCTATCAAGGGCTAGTGTGGTCAAGCCTATTTGCGATTCTCTACGCGATGACTTTTTACGTGGCGGGTGAATCTATTATTGGTGCCCTTACTACGCATACGCACTTGGTCTCTCAAGCAGTCGCCTATTTACCGCTGATGATCGTTTTACCCCTGCTTGCTCACTGGTGCTTTCTTTACGATGGCGTTTTTGTCGGATTGACCAAGGCGGCAGCGATGCGAAATACCATGATATTTAGCGCGTTAGGGGTTTTCTTCCCTCTTTGGTACGTAACTCAAGCACTTGGCAATATCAGTTTATGGTATGCCTTGTTGGGCTTTTTGTTTGCCCGAGGTATCAGCTTAGCGTGGGTGTTTGCTCGCTTAGACAAACGCCAACGCCTGACTGAATAACGAAAAACTTACTTCGATTGTGCTTCTTCTATGGGTAAGTAGATGTCGGTAATAGCATCGGCTGCCCCCACCTCTGGGTAAAAGCGGACACGCTCTATAAATATTGGGAAGTCTCGCAAAACAAAAAGGGTACTAGGCAGCCACGAGGCATATAATTCATGCACATAGGATCCAATTTGACTGTCATCGCCGATAAGCCTCACTGTCGCGCACAGGCCAGCTGGAATGTGTTTTTTTTCAATGTTGCTGTGATCAATCGTCTTTTCTTGCGGAATTTCACATGCAACGCCAAAACGATAGTCTTCGTCGCGGGTGGCATTAGGGTCATCATAAAGCACGTTGAAGGTGCGATAAGCAGAGGGCGGTAAGGTTTCCTGTTTGCGCCAGTCAATGAAGGATTTTACGGTCTTCAGCACTAAATTGGGTTGGCCTTGATGTACCCATTCGGCAATAGGGATGGTAGGGAAGTGTTGAACGTTGACCTGTTGAGCAGAGAACGGTGGGTTATTCATGGGGTTTCCTCTATGGACGGTAAGGGATGATAAAGGAGTAAAGCGTTGATGCAGTAACTCCCATTGAGGTTGTGCTCGAAATGTGGATGGCGCGACGTCGAAAAGCTTCTTAAACGCGCGGGCGAAACCTTCTGCACTTGAGAAGCCAGCATCTAACGCCACGGTTAAAATAGGAATGTCATTTCGAAATGCCAACTGATAAGCGGCGCGATATACCCGTACTTTCCTGCCATAAGCCCCTATGTTTTGATTAAAGTGCGAGGCAAAAAGCCGGTGCAAATGAAAGGGGGATAATGCTGCAACGTCGCTAAGGGCCTGTAAATCACTGGCAAGAGATGGCTCTCTCTCTATGGCTTCGGCAACGTTAACCAGTCGTTGAAATAGGGGATTCATAAAAAGTACTTATTCGCTACTCAGTTAGGTGAATGACTAAACCAGTATCAAACTAACCCAATTTTAAGCGCCTTGCCCTACCGATTTTGCTAAGATTTACGTTGAAGCACTATAAAACTGTGAGGTTCATCCCCTTTTCCCACATTGAGGTGTTTAATGATGCAGTCTGTTTGCATTGCTAGTTCAATAAAACCATGAATCCCAAGAGAAGCATAGTAAACCCTAGGGCCCATATAATTATCGTAGTGTTCACCCGCGCTTTCAACGCCGCCAAAACTAAAAATAAACACGCCATTAGGCGCCAATGCATCACTCAGCTTTTTAATTAATGGCGGTTGTTGAGTTAACGGGACATGCCAAATGCTATCCCAGGCCATTATAAAGTGATAAGTGTTTGGCTTGAGGGGATAGGTACAAATATCGGCGTGGGTGAAGGTGGCTTCGGGGTAGTTTTTTTGTGCAATGGCAAGCATGCCAGATGACACATCTATGCCTTCTATCGATAATCCTTGTTCAGCCAGGCGCGGATAAAAGCGGCAGGTGCAGCCGCAACCAACATCAAGGGCTTTCGCATCTTTAGGGAGCTGGGGTAAATAGGCTAGCGCTTGCTCTAATGCGTTCATGCCATTGCTGCGATTAAATTCCTCAGACGTCCATAAGTGGGTAATACTATTATAGGCTTGTCCAGTTTCTTCTGGGCTCATGGGGTGTCCTTGCTTCCTTCAAAGCATAAGTCGATTAAGTGATGGCGAATGCCACTGCCGCATCCGCATGAATTTGCGTGGTATCGTACAAAGGCAGTGGGGTATCGGTCTGAGAAATCAGTAAAGCAATCTCAGTGCATCCCAAAATGATTGCCTCCGCGCCTCGTTGCTTTAAGTTATTTATAATCTCGATATAGCAATTTCTGGAGGCCTCGCAAACGACACCTTTACATAATTCATTGTAGATAATTTCATGAACAGTTGTTTGCTCATCTGTCGTTGGGGTAAGAACATTTAAATCGAATTTATCAGTGAGGTGTGAGGAATAAAAGCGCTCTGACATGGTAAACGCTGTCCCCAATAGCCCTACATGTTTGACGCCATCGGTTTTCAGCTTTTCGCCGGTGGCATCTGCAATATGAAGTAATGGTATGGTTATCGCGTTCTGTACAATGTTAGCCACCTTGTGCATTGTATTGGTACAAATAACGATTCCCTCAGCACCCATGGCTTCCAAGCTTTTCGCTGCACTAATGAGAATATCAGCAGCACCTTTCCAATTCCCATCGTGCTGGTATCGCGCAATATCGGCAAAGTCGACACTGTAAAGACAAAGTTTAGCGCTGTGTAAGCCACCTAATTGGTGATTCACTCCGCGATTGATAAATTGATAATACGAGACGGTAGACTCCCAACTCATCCCGCCAATTAATCCAAGTGTTTTCATTGGTGGCCTTCCTCTTTGCGATGGCTCAAGGGCTAGGGGAATTGGCCGTCAAAGAGCACGCTTTATCAATAAGGGATATTTACGATACGTGAGAAACTGTTAAATGTCATCAGGGGGCTTTTTACTTTTTAAGGAGGAAAAACGAGAGAGAAAAATACCTACATAGCCATACATGGCGAAGGCAAAGCCAATAAACAATGTGGCTAGAGAAAATAGGTATATAACAATGTGATATTGGCTTAAAAGCAGCAAACATACAGCGCCGACAACGAAAATCGATAGCCCGATTTTAAAACGTTGCCAGCTTGTATTTACGTCTCTCATTGCGCTGAATGGCGGTTAGTAATAAGAGTGTTCGCCAGCTTCGTGCTCTGTTGCATCTCGCACGCCTTTAAGCTCACCGGCAAAGTGTTCTAGCATTTGTTTTTCAATACCGTCTTTTAAGGTGACATCTACCATTGAGCAGCCGTTACAACCGCCGCCAAATTGTAAGATGGCATAGCCTTCTTCAGTCACTTCTACCAACATGACTTGTCCGCCATGGCTGGCCAATTGCGGGTTAATTTCAGACTCTATCATGTAGTTGATACGCTCAACTAGCGGAGCATCGTCAGCAACCTTGCGTGCCTTAGCGTTAGGTGCTTTCAGGGTCAGTTGAGAGCCCATTTGGTCTGTAACGTAGTCAATTTCCGCTTCGTCTAAATAAGGAACACTTTCTTCATCTACTACGGCGTCAAAGCCGTTAAATTCAAGGCGCGTGTCGCTTTCTTCCACCGCGTCAGGTGGGCAATAGGACACACCGCACTCTGCGCTTGATGTGCCTGGGTTTACGACGAATACGCGAATATTTGTGCCAGGCTCTTGTTTACTCAGTAATTTTACAAAGTGAGCCTGAGCATCTTCTGATATAGTGATCATCAGCAAGTCCTACATACGATTAAAATTTTATCTATGATAACAAATTAACTTGAGTAAATCAGTCAAGTATTTTTTGTTTTCGATGTACTAGCAAAACAACAAGACGGGAACGCTATGTTAGCTTCATTCTCACACGCTGCTCTTACCCTACTACGCAGTGCGTCTCTAATTGGCGCGGCTTTTAGTTTACTAATGGTAACCTCGTTACCCTCCTATGCCATTGATATCGACGTAGATACGGGAGGACGTCCCGTACTCGATTATCTTCCTGAAAATGTCGACTATAACCCGGCAATTCCTACCCCAGAATCTGTACTGGGTATGCAATTGGGCGAATGGCATGTTAGGCATGACCAACTCGTACATTACCTTAATGTACTTGCTGACGCCTCTGACCGTATGACAATCAAAGAGATGGGTCGTACGCATGAAAACAGGCCTCTCCTCCTGTTAACCATTACTGCGCCACACAATCACGCTGAGATAGAAACCCTTCGACAACGTCACTTATCACAACTCGCGTCAGGCTCAGAGCCCAGTGAAAACGCCCCCCTCATTCTATACATGGGGTATAGCATTCACGGCAACGAACCCTCCGGTTCAAATGCCGCGCTGGCGGTAGCCTATTACTTAGCCGCTGCCCAAGGCGAAGCCATTGATACTTTGCTAACCAATAATGTTGTGTTGCTTGACCCTTCTTTCAACCCCGACGGCCTATCTCGTTTTGCACAATGGGCTAATATGCATAAGGGCACCCAACTGGTGGCTGATAGTTTGCACCGGGAGCATAACGAAGGTTGGCCATCGGGAAGAACCAATCACTATTGGTTCGATTTAAATCGAGACTGGTTATTACTGGCGCACCCGGAATCTAAGGCACGTATTGCACAGTTTCATCGCTGGCGCCCCCATGTGTTAACTGATTTTCATGAAATGGGCACGAACAGCAGCTATTTCTTTCAGCCTGGTGTACGCGCTAGAAAAAACCCGCTAACGCCAGACGCCAACGTAACCCTCACCGAAGCACTTGCGTCGTTTCACGCTCGCGCTTTAGACGGTCAAAACGAGCTGTATTTTACCGAAGAAGCCTACGACGATTTTTACGCAGGTAAAGGCTCTACATACCCTGATCTTCATGGCAGTGTGGGGATTTTGTTTGAACAGGCAAGGTCAAGGGGCCATCTTCAAGCGTCGATAAATGGCAATCTTGCGTTCGCCGACACAATTGCAAACCAGGTCACCACATCGCTTAGCACCTTTGCTGGGGCCGTTGCCAACAAACCGGCGCTATTGCAATACCAGAGCAGCTTTGTGGGTGAAGCACAAAAATTGGCAAAGCAAGACAAGTTAGGTGGCTACCTGTTGGCCATGCCTGACGATTTAGGCAGATTTAGTGCGCTTACCGAATTACTATCACAACACCAGGTTGTGTTTCATGTTGTTACCCGTGATGTCACAGTGGACAGTCAAACCTTTCAAGCCAATCGCGCCATTTATATTCCATTAGAGCAATACCAATATCGCTTAGTTAAATCGCTATTTTCAACCCAAACCTCGTTTGAGGATAACACCTTTTATGATGTCTCTAGTTGGCATATTGCGCTGGCATTTAATGTTGATTACACCCCTGTTACCCGCCGTCAAAGCAGTAGCGTCAAATGGGATGCTAACGCTAAACTCGTGCAGGCTAATCCAATGCTTAAGTTTGACAGCAACGCGTATGCCTACGCGTTTTCTTGGCACGATTACTATGCACCTGCACTACTGCAGTCTTTACTCGAGGCTGGTGTAAAAGTTCGCAGTAGCCAGAACAGTTTCACCGCGCGTACGCAATTTAGTGGGGAGGTAGAGTTCCCGCCAGGCAGTATTGTTATTCCAGCAGGCCCAGCGCGCTTAAAGCAGCCCAACAATTTGGTTTCACTCATTAAACAAAAGGCGCAACCCCTTGGCATGAGTGTATATGGCATCAAAAGTGGTTTAACGCCTGCAGGGAGCGATCTGGGAAGTCGCGGGATTTCACCTATCAGCATGCCCAAAGTGTTAATAGTGGGTGGAAAGGGAACCCGTGAGTATGAAGTCGGTGAAATGTGGCATTACTTTGATACTCGTGTTGGCCTACCCACCACCATTATTGAGCAACGAAATCTTCTTCAAGCGCTGCAAGGGGATTACACTCATATTCTATTTCCAAGTGGTCGCTTCGAATTGTCTCAGAATACCAAGGACATCCTTATCGACTGGGTGAAACAAGGCGGGGTACTGATAGGTCAAAAATCAGCGCTACGGTATTTTTCCGCGAATAGTTGGTTAAACATCGATGTTTTACTGCGTGAGGAAATTGATAATCTCTTTAAAGAAGAAGGTTTGTCTTACAAAGACAGGGCGTCTCATGGCGCACAAAAGTTGGTAGCTGGTGCGGTATACGAAGCAGAAATAGACACCAGTCACCCTCTGTTTTTTGGTTATACAGGTGAAACATTGGCCATGTTTAAAACCAGCAATATGATCATCGACAATCACTACTCACCGTTTACCACGCCTGCCCGTTACACCGAAGCGCCGTTAATGGCGGGGTTTAGCGCAGACCCAATAGTGAAACTCATCGCAAAGACCCCCGCGGTAGTCACCACCAATAAAGGGAAAGGGCTGATTATTGGCTTTGTGGATAACACCCAATTTAGGGGGTACTGGTATGGCACGAATAAGATGCTTAGTAATGCTATTTACCAATCCCATTTTCTACATTAAGTAAATGGCTTTTAGGCGGTGGTGTAAACGCCACTGCCCATACTTCAATATTTAGGTGAGGGTAACGGGCGCTTAATAAACCAGCTAACCTATCCACCGTTATCCCCGTGGTGATAACATCGTCAACAATGGCGACCCGAAGCACGGCGCTAGGTTCGCTTACATAGCCATCTATTCCATGTTTTGTCAGTGCATAACTGTGTTTCGCGTTGACGTAACGGGCTTGTTTGTCGAGTAAGTGTTGGGCGGTATCTGTTTGACGAATTGCCCAGTGCTGATACACCGGTATACCTAGCTTGCGCCCTATGTATAAAGCCAGTACAGCAGATTGATTAAATTGCCGCTGAGCAAAGCGCCGCGCGCCTAGAGGAACGGGTAATAACAAATCTGGTTTTGGCCCAGTATGCTGTTGCCATTTGTCGACAAACAGCCTGCCAATCTCTTGGCTTGCGGTGAGAGAATGGCGAAACTTCATTAAGTGAATTAGGCTTGAAAGAGGCGGTGTGTACAAGCCATACACGCAAAGTCGTTGGTAGCGGCAGTGCCGCACATGCCGACTGATAAGACCAAAGGACAGTAAATTTTCTTTATACTTGCGGGTATCAAAAGAAAATATGTCATCTTCACACCACTGACATACTGGCGTGGGACTTGCCTGATAGCATAGTAAGCAGGAAACATTTAAAGCACGTTTAATGGACGCAACACGAGCTTTAAAGAATTGGGTCAACGCGCAGATAGACTTGCTCCTAAGTCGCGTCTTGCAACAGTTTAAGGATGTATACAGTGAAAGATTTGCATACAAACACTCCGCTTGTCACCCGTACTCTAGGCACAGGAAAAGATCTGGTTTTCCTTCATGGGTGGGGAATGAACAGTGGCGCATTCACCTCATTTATTCCCTATTTAAGTGCCGATTTCCGAATTACCACCATCGATCTGCCCGGTTTTGGTGAAAATGCCGCGCATGTACCCACGCCCTATACGGTGGCTAACTTAAGTGAAATGGTCGCACCTTTAATGCCCCCTCAAAGTATCGTGGTTGGCTGGTCTCTTGGCGGTTTAGTGGCGCAGAAACTTGCTGCTCAACGACCCAATCTTCTCGCGGGGTTAGTCACTATTGCTTCTACACCACGGTTTGTTGCCGGGCCTTGTTGGCCAGGTATAGCAGCAGACTTACTGAATATGTTTAAGCAGCAACTAGAGAAAAATTTCAGTAAAACCCTTGAGCGCTTTTTAGCGATTCAAGCAATGGGAAGTGATACTGCTAAACAAGACATTAAAGCCATTCGTGAGCAAATCACCGAGTTTCCATCGCCATCGGAAGAGGCGTTAAAAGAAGGATTGCATATATTGTCTTGTGAGGATTTGCGCAGTGAATTAAAGCGCATTATTGTGCCTACATTGCGATTATATGGCAGGTTAGACAGTCTTGTCCCTACCAGTGGTATAGACCGTATTTGTGAGTTACACCCCCAAGCCGACACTGTGGTGTTACCTCACGCTTCTCATGCTCCGTTTATTTCCCACCCGCAGCAGACGGCCGATATTCTTTACAGTTTTGCGACCAACGTTTGTAAACAGGAAGCGTCTTAATTTGGCGCTTTCTGTGTTTCTATGCGGCTGGTTATAAAATGGCCGAACAATAACTATAAAAAAGACAAGGACTTAGTTTTCCCCTCTACTTGCGTGCTTTTCTTTTTGTGCAAGCTGGTTAATAATTGCGCATGAGAGTGTAGAGGTAGTGTATGTCTAGTATTGTGACCAATAGTGTCAATTCAGCCATTGTGTCTGGCCAATTTGGCTTGCAGCAGGCGAATAGCGGGTTAACCCAAGCCGCCACAAATATTGCGCAGCAAACGGCGCAAGTGAATCTTGCAGAGAATGGCCCACAAGCTGTGCTGGCCAATGCGTCTTTGCAGGGGCTAAGTAATATACGTAATGTGCTACCCACCGCGAGCGATGATTTCACGTCTAACCTATTGTCATTAAAGATTAATAGCGTTAACGCGCAGGCTTCTAGCAAGGTGTTAGAAGTGGCGAATGAAACTGTCGGAACCATTATAGATACGCTAGCTTAAAAGGGGGTTTTAAGGTGAATATTGTCACGCCGATATTGACTGCGCTAGCGTTTCCTACGGCCAACTTAAATACCGAGTCGGCACGTAGAGACAATACCCTTCGAGAAACCATTCCCCAAGCAAGCGATGCTGAACAAGGCGCGTCCCAGAAAGGTTTGGGTTCAGATACTGATAAGGCAAGAACGCCGGGTCAACCCCCTGCACCGGTAACGTACGAACGCCCTCAAGTTCAATCTGAACTACAGGCCGCTTTTGATAATGTTTTTGGGCAAGAGCAAGACAATGCTGAAGATGAAAGCGCGGGTAAGCAAAACGCGCAAGACCAACAACAGTCTCAACAACAGTCGCAGCAGCAAACCGAGCAAGAGCAACAAGAAATTGCGTCTTTAGAAGCTCGTGATGAGGAAGTTCGTACCCATGAGCAAGCCCATGCAGTCGCCGGGGGCCAGTATGCAGGTACGCCGCAATACGAGTACACAACGGGGCCAGACAACAAGCGATACATTACCGATGGCAAAGTCTCCATTGATATTTCAGAAGCGCAAACGCCAGAACAAACTTTAAGTAAAATGCAGCAAGTGCGCACTGCTGCGCTCGCCCCTGCGCAACCTTCCGCTCAAGACTTAAAGGTGGCTGCGGAAGCATCACAGAAAGCCTTTGAAGCACGAGCAGAAATTGCGGAAGAAAAAGCAGAAGAAAGCGGGCAAGCCTTAGCTTCTGAAGGCTCATCCTCACAAAGTAATGGTGTTAGCATCACACCCCCGTCATTAAATGACATCACAGATAACACCATAGAGCCTCCGACAAGAAGCCTTGACGATGCGGTTCTATCCGCGCAGGAAGCAGCAAAGGAAAACAGTGAGAAAAACGCCTATGCGGGTGGTGCACGTTCACTTGATTTTGGGGAAGCACAGGAAATCAGCCCAGCCATGGCGGCACGGGTAGGGCGTATTCAAAATGTTTATACGCAAGCCTATACACCTGCTTCGCAAGGGTTTTCAGCGAGCGCTTAATTGGGTCACCTTACCCTCGTTTCTTTCACTTTGTTGCCATGGGCTAACCGGCGTTTAATACGCCGGTTAGAATGATGACTACACTTTATTTCTTGGCTTTAGCAAAAGCGTCGGCAAACGCATTACCCATGGCACTATTTTGTGGTTGAGCATTCCCTGTATTACGCTTTGAGCCTTTGTCATTGCGTGGACGTTGGGCTTTTCCTTTATTTGCCGTCGGTCCATTTTTGGCGGGGCGGGCAGAGGGGGTAGGGGTATCGTCTAAACGCATCGTAAAAGAAATACGTTTGCGTGCTACATCCACCTCAAGCACTTTCACCTTAACAATATCACCCGCTTTCACCACTTCTCGAGGGTCTGAGATAAACTTGTTGGTCAACGCCGATATGTGAACGAGCCCGTCTTGGTGAACACCCACATCCACAAACGCACCAAAGTTTGCGACGTTACTGACCACACCTTCTAAAATCATACCTGCTTTCAAATCGTTGATGGTTTCAACACCCTCTTTAAACGCTGCAGTTTTAAACTCAGGGCGAGGATCTCGTCCTGGCTTATCAAGTTCTTTAAAGATGTCTTGCACTGTAGGTAGACCAAAAGCCTCACTGGTAAAGGTGTCAGGCGACAGACTTTTGAGTAGCTCGGTATTACCAATAATATCGTTCACGGCCACCGCCGTGGTATCAATGATTTTATCTACCACGGGATAAGCTTCAGGGTGAACAGCAGAGGCATCGAGGGGGTTAGTACCATTAATAATACGTAAGAAGCCCGCTGCCTGCTCAAACGCTTTGGGCCCTAATCGCTCTACTTTAAGTAATGACTTTCTATCCGCAAAGGCTCCGTTAGTGTCTCTAAAATGAACGATGTTATGGGCCAGTGTTTTATTTAGCCCTGAAACATAGCTAAGGAGCGCTGGCGAGGCAGTATTAAGGTTTACGCCCACGGCATTTACACAATCTTCGATGACACGGTCGAGAGATTTGCCTAATTGGCTTTGGCTAACATCATGCTGATACTGACCCACACCAATGGCTTTGGGCTCAATTTTAACTAATTCGGCCAATGGATCTTGTAGACGACGCGCAATAGACACTGCGCCACGAAGCGACACGTCTAAATCTGGCAGTTCTTTAGAGGCCAATTCAGAGGCCGAGTAGACGGACGCTCCGGCTTCACTTACCATGATTTTTTGGGCTTGAAGATCACTGTTATTTTTTAGCATCTCGGCAACTAGCTTATCGGTTTCTCGTGAGCCGGTGCCGTTACCAATACTGATTAATTCCACCTTGTATTGCTTACACAAGGTGGTGAGTGTACGCATAGATTTATCCCACTGATTCTGCGGGACGTGAGGGAAAATCGTGTTGGTGGCTAGGACTTTACCCGTTTTATCTACCACAGCCACTTTGACCCCTGTACGTAGACCGGGATCTAACCCCATGGTGGTTTTAGCCCCCGCTGGAGCGGCCATTAGCAGGTCGTTTAAGTTCTTGGCAAATACTTCAATGGCTTCCTCTTCTGCTCTTTCACGCAAGGTGCTGAACAGCTCGGTTTCCATATGTAACGCAATCTTTATTTTCCACGTCCACTGCACTACCTGGGCTAAGAAGTCATCAGCCGGTCTATTGCGGTGAAGAATATTATAGTGGCTGGCAATAAGGTGTTCACAATGTGAGCCTGACGCATTGTCGTCCTGTTGTGGATCGGCATCTAGCTGAATATGTAAAAGACCTTCGTTGCGTCCACGGAACATGGCGAGTGCACGATGGGATGGCACCGTTTTGTATTTTTCACTGTGTTCGAAGTAGTCTTTATACTTGGCCGCGTCTTTCTCTTTCCCAGGTGCTACCTTGCTGGCTAAGTGCGCGTTTTCGGTCAGGTAACGACGTATTTTTCCTAGCAACGAAGCATCTTCGGCGAAACGCTCCATCAAAATAAATCGTGCGCCTTCTAAGGCGGCTTTTTCATCAACAATTCCCTTTTCTTCGCTAATGTATTGGGCAGCGACCGTGGCAGGGGTAAGGTTTGGATCGGCAAACAGGGCGTCGGCTAGAGGCGCTAAACCTGCCTCAATAGCAATTTGTCCTTTTGTTCTGCGACGGGGCTTGTACGGAAGATATAAATCTTCAAGGGTGGTTTTGCTATCTGCGTTATTAATATCGGCCTTTAGCGTATCGGTGAGTTTACCTTGCTCATCAATAGATTTGAGAATAACACCTCGACGGTCTTCCAACTCCCTAAGGTAGGTTAAACGCTGTTGTAGGTTTCTTAACTGAGTGTCGTCTAAGCCTTGAGTGACTTCTTTACGGTAACGCGCGATAAAAGGAACGGTCGCTCCTTCGTCAAGCAGTTGAACGGCTGCGTTTACTTGGTTGGGCTGAACCGATAGTTCTTCAGCAATTTTATTGATAATCATAATACGCTCTAGGCAATGGTTTGCGGGTGGATATTTATCGACCTTGGGCAAACTGTCTAAAAAATGAAAAATAAGATGGCAAGTATATCACCGTAGCATAGGAGAAAATGACTACTTATCCACCCACAATTGTATTTAAACCTAGGTTAGAGTTTGTCCGTGGTGTCGTACCATATTTTATTAATCCACCACTCTTTTATTCCAGCTTCGGTTTTTACGGATAAATCGTCATCTTCTTCTTTCCCCACCAGTGCTCGAGCCATAGGGGAGTCAATGGAAATGTAGTCTTTACGGCCGAAAATTTCGTCGTAACCGACTAATCGTAATTGCAGCACCTTCCCTTCGTCGTTTTCTATCTCTACCCAAGCACCAAAGAAAACTTTGCCCTCTTGCTGAGGGCTGTAATCAACCACCTTTAAATTTTCTAGGCATTTTCGCAGGTAGCGTACACGGCGGTCGATTTCCCTTAGCTTTTTCTTGTTGTATTGATAGTCCGCATTTTCACTTCTGTCACCTAAGCTAGCGGCCCAAGTGACCTTGCGGGTTATTTCTGGCCGTTCTTCACGCCAAAGGTGATCGAGCTCTTGTTGAAGCTTGAGGTATCCTTTGCGGGTAATAAGTGGTGTTTTCACAAGCAATTAGGTAAATTAAATAACGTTACCCTAGTGTATGAGGGTAAATATGCAGAAGGCAATATTCTACTACGTCATTTACTGGTTAATCTAAACTGGTCGGTTATTAGTTGAACATGAACCTTTAGTTTGTTGCTGTAGTCAAAATAAACAGGGAAAGGAGCAAGTTCTCATGGTTAAAACTTCACAAAACGGCCGCAGTTTGACCGCGGGTGAAAGCGATAAGCGCTTTGCCACCATAGGTACCATTCTAGGCTTTATGTTGTTTTTAAGTGGAGCCTTGCTACTGATTTACGGGTTTTTGGATATCGTAGTTCGAATCGAGAGTTTGAAAACAGCAGGATACCTGCTGATCGGTTACGTCATGTTCAAACTTGGACAAGCTATCATGAAACATTTTGCGGTATTTAAAGTGCATCATGAACGTCGAAGAATGCCCCGAGAGTAAGAACATCGGTGGGTTAAAACTTACAGTTATAAGTGACCAGGTTTTATCGTAATAAAGTCCAAAAACTGCACAGTTTCCCCCGCCTTTTTTCGCAAAAAGGCACTATGCTTAAGAGGTAGATTCGAGATACCTCACCGAATAACTCGCATTACTATGTGAGAACGGATAAGGGGCCATCACCTTCGTGTGATGTGTCGTTAAGTCCGAGGGAAAAGGTAAGCATGGATTATGCTGACTCAACTAAAAAAGCCGACACAATTTTTTGTGTCGGCTTTATTCTTTACGCGGAATAATACCGCTTATCAGGCCATATTATTCAGCAGCGCCTTCGGCGTTTACCGGAATCACTTCTAGTAACTCAACATCAAAGATAAGGGTCGAGTTAGGTGTAATGGAGCCTGTAGCGCGTTCACCATAGGCTAGCTCTGAAGGAATGTGGAAACGGTATTTCGCCCCTTCTTTCATCAGCTGTACACCCTCAGTCCAACCTGGAATAACCCGATTTAGCGGGAATTGAGCGGGTTCATTGCGGGCATAGGACGAGTCAAACTCTGTGCCGTCTAAAAGCGTACCGCGGTAGTGTACTTTTACTTCATCTTCTGCCGACGGGCTTGCGCCTTCGCCTTCTTCTAGCACTTCGTACTGTAAACCAGACTCGGTCACGATAACGCCATCACGTTTTGCGTTTTCAGCCAAGTAAGCTTCACCAGCCTCTATATTTTTTGCTGCGGCGGCTTCGGCCATTTCCTGCTGTTTGGCACGCAATACTTGCTCACCTTGTTGAGCAATTTCTTGAATTTCTTGCTGAGTGAATTTCAGTGAATCGTTTAACCCGTCATTAAACCCTTCTTTAAGGGCAGCTTGATCTAAGGGTAAACCTAGCTGTTCTTGCTGTTGTGCGCGGTTATTTACAAATAACCCCATACTCGCACCCATTGCATACGCTTGCTTCTGCGCATCTGTCATTGACTCACCTGAGCCACTTGGCGCTTGTGTGGTTTCAGTTGTGGTGGTAGTTGCTTCATCTGACGTATTTGGCTGGCAAGCAAACAAACCTAGCGCAGCCAGGGTAGATAGGGCAACAAGCGACTTCTGCATAAAAACCTCTCCATAAATTTTTCATCATGCTTCTGTGTCTTTACTGCTGCATCTAAGGCAGTGTGCACGATAGTGAAAGATGCGTGATCCGTGCTATGTTAAACGTAGCACTCACAAAGCGAAACCCATTTGATTATGTTTAGGGCTGATTTGTTCCCCACAAAACTGTTACTTATCTCGTTAGTTTGTGGATTGGTAGGGTGTAGCCTGCCAGAAACCACACCGTTAACGCAATGGCGTCATGTTGAAGAAGGGGCGTATGCGGCAGATATTTCTACCGACGGTACTCTCGCTGTTGTTTCCGGCATCAATAATGGTGTGAACGTATGGCGCATTGGTGAAGAAAAGCCGCTTTATCATTGGGGTCATCAAGGTGAAGGGAATAATTTAGTCATTTCAATTCACATCGCCGCCGATAATTCATACGCGGTTACCGCAGATAGAGAAGCCTTTGCGCTGTGGAGCTTGGAAACTGGCGAGCCAGAAGGGTTCTGGCGAATTGACGAGGCTTCTATTCGAGATGTGGCAGTTACCAACAACGGTGAGGGCATTTTGGTGGCTCGTTCTAATGGTAAGGTGATGTTCTTTGAGCCGCGAACGCAACGGCGTTTAGAGTTTCTAGGGCATCAGGAAAAGGTAAATTCGATTGATATTTCGCCCAACGGAAAATATGCCCTTACCGGAGGCAACGACTACATTGCCTATTTGTGGAGCACGGATACTGGGCAAATAATCCATTCTTTTACCCATCCCACGCGGGTGAGCAAGGTGGCTCTAGATGACAGTGGCCGCTTCGCGTTTACCGCTGACAGCCAAAACAAATCGCAAATCTGGAATGTGCAGACCGGTGAACCTGTGAGTACGTTACGGTATTTTGCGCGCCAGCGTATTTTCACAGACGCTGAGTTTTCCAAAGATGGTAAGTATTTACTTACTGGTTCGCCTTCGCGACAGGTTTATCTGTGGAATGTTGAAGATGGTAGCCAAGAAGAGAATTGGCAAGTGGCTTCCCGCGAGTCTGTGTCGCCACCCACTGCAGTTGTCTATGGCGTTGCCTTTCAATCCAATGGTACTATTGTGACTGAAAGCAGCAGCGGTTTAGCCGAAGTTTGGCAATGGGAAAAATAGAGTAATTAATGAGCGAAAATAAACGTGAAGAGGCGCTAAGCGAAGCACTTGCAATAGCCAACAACAACATTGAAGAGTTGCAAACTAAGGTGGCTTTTCAAGAGCACACGATAGAGGCGTTAAATGAAGCCTTGGCCTCACAGCAAAAGCAACTTGAAGATTTACACTACAAAGTGCGTCATGTGATAGACCGTGTTAAATCTATCCAGCCATCTAATATTGCAAAGCAATCTGAGGAAATGCCTCCGCCGCACTATTGATTTCGTGCCGGCGAGGTAGACGCATCCGTTTGTTTTTTCGACGGTAATGTATCTAATTCAACAGAATCTTCTACATCGCCACTCAATGCTTTCACAAAGGCATTTTTAATCAGCGCGCCTAATGCAGACCACATACTGGTATCAGGGTTGGCAAGGTTTCCTTCAAGGGGGATGCGTGTGGCGACCTGATCTTTACTCTGGTTTTCAAACAGTTCAGTGAAGAATGCTGAGATAAGTTCAATACCGCCTTCAATTGGGCCGTCGCCGTCTTCTTCAATATCACCTTTCCACGAGAAGACCTCTACGTGATGAAGAATCGGTTTTACATACCCTTTTACTTCGCCATTGTCAGCCGCCAGTTCGGCAGCGAGAGTTAGGGTGCCCGCCTCTAAATCAAAGGGGGCGTAGGTATCTAGTAGGTTCTTAAAGTTCACCAGCGCAACATTGTCAGCTTCAAGATTAATATCAAATGTAGGCTTTGCCGTGGCAGGATTGAGTGAAGCGTCCACCTTTACGCTACCTTGGTCGGCTGTTTGTGCTGTGGCCGATCCGGTAGCAACGCGGTTGTCTGACAACGCGTCGCTGTTCACTAAATTAGATAACGTGCCATTGATTTGATGCAGGGAAATATCAATGGCTGGGCTTGTCTGAGGGTTGTAAAAGGTAATTTTTCCCTGCTTTATGGTCAGTGCGTCTATACGCAAAGGGAAAAGCTGATTCGCTATGTTCAACCAATCTTCATTTTTACCGACTTGGTCTTTGCTTTCGTCTGCCCCATCCACAAAGTTAATTTCTGGGTCAATGAGATGAACACTGCCAACGGCGGCACCTTTAAATAATTGTGACCAAATGAGGGTGAATTCCACCGAATTGGCTCGAAAAAGCGGGCGCTCCACTTCTCCATTGGCTTTATAAAGAAGCACATGTTGTAGTCGATAAGCCCCGCGCCACAGCATGATATCCACGTCTCCCACGCGGCCATCATAGTTCCCTGGCTGGCTTAAGGTACTGTTTATATACCATTGGGCGGCATAGGGTAGGCTTATTCTTACGCCAAGCAGTAAAATCAGTACCACGGAAAGACTGATGACGATTCGACGATTGTTACGTTGCATAGTGATCTCCTTATGGCTTATGCCATCAAAGAGTATGCCTAGATAAAATGTCTATTAAGAATACACTCTAGGTTGTTGAAATTATTTGTTTTAAAATGACTTTGCGAGGGAGGTGGAACCAAGAAGTCACGGGCTAAGAAGAGATAAACAGTGTGGCTTCTACAGTCAAAAGGGTAAAATTTTCCAGCTTTGGCAATGTTTAATGGGGTTTAAATATGCCGATGACGTTTTCGTTTTCTCGGGTAACCGCTTCCACGCTTTCGTCGGTTTGAACATCGTGATAGCCACAAGACACGCACTCAAGCTTTTCTACATTGTTTTCATAGTAGAGGGAAATAGTATCGAGCTCTTGGCATTTAGGGCAAACTGCGCCCGCCACAAAGCGACGTTTTACTCTCTTTTGCATAATAAATCTCAATCTTTGTTATCAGTCTATTATACAGCGAAATGACCGTTGCTGATCAGCTTTTAACGAGAGTTTTTGGTATTATACGCCACTTAAATTGTTCCAATACAGGTACCGGATGATAAAGCTCACTAACGTATCGCTGATGAGAGGGCGCAAAGTCTTACTCGAAGAAGCGTCTGCACAAGTATTTCCTGGCCACAAAGTTGCGCTAATTGGCAGCAATGGATGCGGCAAATCTTCACTATTTGCCTTGTTACGTCATGAATTAACGTTAGATGCCGGTGATTGTACCATTCCAGCCGATTGGAAAATTGTGAGTGTGGCCCAAGAAACGCCATCCACTGACCGAAAAGCCATTGATTATGTGATTGACGGAGACAAACATCTCAGACAATTACAGCACTTACTTGCGCAAGCCGAACATGCAGAAGATGGTGTGGCCATTGCTCAGGCTCATGGGCAATTAGAGCAAGCAGGCGCATACGATGTGGAAGCTAGGGCGGCCACCATTTTGTCTGGTTTAGGTTTTACGAATCAGCAGTTAGACGCGCCGGTATCAGACTTCTCTGGTGGTTGGCGTATGCGACTTAATTTGGCGCAAGCACTGTTGTGTCCGTCTGACCTCCTTTTGCTCGATGAGCCCACCAACCACCTCGATTTGGACGCGGTAATTTGGTTAGAAAAGTGGTTACAACGTTACGCTGGCACCCTATTACTCATATCTCATGACAAAGCCTTTATCGATAACACAGTGGCACAAATTATCAGTGTGGAGCAGCAAAAGCTGGTTACCTACACAGGTAACTATTCTGCGTATGAAACTCAGCGAGCTGAACGCTTACGTTTGCAAAACCTTGAGTTTGAAAAGCAGCAGCAAAAAGTAGCGCACCTCAATGCCTTTATTACGCGATTTAAGGCGAAAGCCAGTAAAGCAAAGCAAGCACAGAGCCGTATAAAGCAGCTGGAAAAGATGGAAACCCTGATGCCTGCCCATGCTGCCAGCCCGTTCAGCTTTTCATTTGCGCCCCCTTCTGCCCTCCCCAACCCTTTGGTTAACATGGAGCATGTACAGCTTGGTTATGGCGAACACATTGTGTTGGAACAGGTTAAATTAAACTTAGTGCCAGGCAGTCGTATTGGCCTACTTGGGCGAAATGGACAAGGTAAATCTACCTTAATCAAATTGCTTGCTGGCGTACACTCTCCTATGCAAGGCATGTTTGATACTGCAAAAGGGCTGAAAATTGGTTACTTTGCGCAGCATCAGCTTGAAACCTTGGACCCTTCGGCTACGCCAATATTGCACTTACAGCGTTTAGATGAGAAAGCCACGGAACAGCAATTACGCGATTATTTGGGTGGGTTTGGGTTTAACGGTGATGAAGCACTAAGCGAAGTGGCGCCCATGTCTGGGGGAGAAAAAGCGCGCTTAGTTTTGGCGTTAATTGTTTATCAAAAGCCCAATTTACTGCTTCTCGATGAGCCGACAAACCACCTTGATCTAGAAATGAGACATGCATTAAATGTGGCCTTGCAAGGGTTTGAAGGCGCCATGGTACTGGTTTCTCACGATCGTTTCTTACTGACGTCAGTCTGTGAAGATTTCTATTTGGTTGATAGCGGTCAAGTCGATACGTTCAATGGTGATTTGGATGATTATCGTGACTGGATTTTAAAGCAACAAGCACAAGACAAAGCCAAAGCGAACAGTGATGCTAAAGCAGCGAATAGCGAACCGAGTGAGCAAAAAGAACGTAAAATAGACAGGAAAGAAGAAAAGCGCAGAGAAGCCGAGTTTAGAAAACAAATCGCGCCTTTTAAAAAAGCGCTCGAAAAACATGAAAAAGCGTTGAATAAATGCACCGGGCGTTTAGCCGAGGTTGAAGCATTATTGGCGGATAGCACGTTATATAGTGATGATAAAAAAGCGGATTTAATGGCTTTGTTAGACGAACAAGCATCGATAAAACAACAATTGGAAGAGCATGAAATGGCATGGCTAGACGCTCAAGAACACATGGAACAACAAAGAGCGGCCTATGAAAAACAGTGAGGTATTACTTAGTAGGGCGGACTTTTGGCGTTATAGCTATATCACCTACGCTATTGATGACGTGGCCCCAGCCTCGTTAACCCTTCAAGACAGGTTTGGCGTCAATGTGAATCTTATTATGTTGTTGTGTTGGTGTTTGCAAGAAGGCGTTATTTTAACGCTAACCCAATGCCAGCAATTGATTGAGTGTGTAGAAGACAGCGAACACCAATTAAAAGCGCATAGGCACAAACGGCATGCTGCAAAGCCAAAAGAGGATGAGGTTTCAGCGCGATACGACGATTTGAAAGCGGAAGAACTTGAGCTGGAAAAAGCACAACAAGCACTAATTTTGGCGCAGTTTAATCAATTCGATGTGTCGTATCTACCTAAAGAAGCGGCCGTCGGTGGAAATGTCTTTAATGCGTCCATTGCTGCATTTATTAACGCCTATGCGTTACGAGAAGCGCCTCAAGCCCGATTACTATTAAGCGCCATCATTAAAGCGCTACCTTAAAATAAGAAACACTATGAGCAAATCTGCGTTAGCACACGGAAAAATCGTTAAAAGCCAATTTCGTATTCCTACTTGGGCGAAAAATCGTCACATTCAAACCATTTGGCCTAGGTTCATACAAAAGCGGTTGCCTTTAACCTATGGTATGGAGAGGTTAACGCTGCCCGATGACGATTTTGTTGACGTGGCTTGGGGGCCAAAACCTGCGGAACCCTCAGGTGTGGTGGTGCTATTTCACGGTTTAGAGGGCAGTATCCGATCACATTATGCCAACGATATGATGGCCACGTTGTCGGTGAACGGGTGGCAAGTCGTGATGATGCATTATCGAGGGTGCAGTGGCGTCCCTAATTTAAAGGCGAGAGCTTATCATTCGGGAGAAACGGAAGATCCCAGCTTCTTTTTGCAATGGATTAACGACAAGTTTCCTTCCCTGCCCAAAGTGGCTATTGGCTTTTCGTTGGGCGGAAACATGTTGCTGAAACTACTGGGCGAAAATCCTGCTCAAAAGTGGCTGCAAGCCGCCGTAGCGGTGTCGTCACCCTTGAAGCTGTCTGAGTGTGCGAAGTCGATTAATCATGGATTTTCCCGAGTTTATCAAAAATATCTGCTCGCCAGCATGAAAAACACGTTGAAGAAAAAGATGGCGTACATTGATTACCGAAAGCTTATTCAACTCACGGAAGACGATGTAGACAGCATGACGAGTTTCTCACAGTTCGATGAGAAAATTACCGCGCCACTGCACGGTTTTGCTGATGCACAAGATTACTACGAAAAATGCAGTGCTTATCATTTTCTAAGTGCTATACATTGCCCAACATTGGTTCTACATAGTATTGATGACCCCTTTATGAACCACCTTATTGTGCCAAAAGAGGAAGAGTTAGCGCGCAGTGTCACGTTAGAACTCAGTGAACGTGGCGGGCATGTAGGCTTTATGCAAGGCTCTATTTTAAAACCGAAAGTTTGGTTACATGAACGGGTAAAGCGCTTTGTTAGTGAAGTGCTGCCTATCAATTCTGACACGCCTTATATGGACCCCGTATGATCATTCCTTTAGACGCCATCGAAAAAGACACCCTTTACAGCATAGCTGAAGCCTTCGTACTTCGAGAAGGCACAGACTATGGCGAACAGGAAATTACCCTTACCGATAAAGTTGAGCAAATCCTTAGCGCACTGCATTCAGGTGATGCTGTATTGGTGTATTCAGAGCTTCATGAGAGTGTGGATATTCGTCCAAAAGAGGACGTTTTGGCTAACGGTAACGATGAAGAATAAAAAAGCCGGTCGGGTGACCGGCTAACCATCCTGAGGAAAGGAAGGATTAAAACGCATATCTGGCGTTCACTTGAAGTATGTCTAAATCATCAACAGATTTGTAGCTTGCGCCAAACGCCCATTGAGGGGTGACATAGTAGTTAGCCCCTATTTTTATCGTGGCTTCACCATCGAAGACGTCGTAATAGCCAATTTCACCATTTAATTCGATTTGTTCTGTCACCATAGAACGCAAACCAGCATTGATGCTGTAGCCATTCTCATCGGTGGCATCAGCATCAAGCTGTTCAAAGTTGGCAGTAAAATAGGCGTCTGTGGTGCTATTGATAGGCATACGATAACCTGCACCTAATGTAAGAAGATCAAGATCAAAGCTGCCCTCTTCTACGCGGTTGTACTCACCGTTTAAAAATATATTGCTGTTAAGAAGATATCGGCTGGAGACGTTGAAGCCATCTGGCTCAAAAGATTCATCATCGTCGAAGTCGATTTTAGTGTATCCCCCTTCTACATATCGCCAATCTGGCGTGTCTGCCAGAGCTGGAAAGGAAAGTGTCGCTGAAACTGAGGTGAAAAGTGCGGTAAGTAGTGTGAGTGCTTTACGCATAAATGCTCCTTGTTATGTACAGATAATCATTATCTGCCTCGTTGTTACATGGGAAAGGCTGTGTTGTCCCGTGACTGTCTATAGGCAATGACACGCGACTACCTTTATCCCACGAAACTCATACAGCAATTGCCTTGCCAGCCGAGCGCTTGCGTTCCACATTCGACCCAAATTAGCTATCTATCAATCTGTTTTTCATGCCTTTTTCTTTTTTTGTGACCAAACGGCTTTAGCGTAAACAGAACAGGAAAAGGTTCTTGTCCTACACATAGGGGCCGATACGCTGAAGGAATGTGTTGCAAATACACAACACATATCCTTTTGTCTAAGTGTTGGCGCATATTTACACAATGGTTTAGCACCGTGGTTACAGGGGATTTAGATCGTAAGACAATGTAAAGTAAAGGTAAATTAATAAAAATATGCAATTGGAACAGCTCTTGCTTTGCTAGGTGTAGCTTTCACTTTTTTTCCTGTGCTTTTGCAAATTTGAAGGTCATTTCGGTTCTGGATTTTTCAACGGATGGACGCAGCCCAAACTTGTTTTTTAGGGCAATGGCTCAAAAGCGCATTATTTCTTAAGGGAGATATACGGTGTATAAGGTAAGACAAAAAGGTACGACAAGATTACTTACTTCAATAGCGACAACCCGTCGTGTGGCGTTATTGGTTGGCGCCCTGTTTTCAGTATTTGGTTCTTCGTGGGCATTAGCGACAAACGTGAATCAAGACAATCAACCGGGCGAAAGCTCGCCTATTCTGCAGTCTATTATTGATGAAGCAAAGCAGTCTGCAGAGCAAAGCTATAAAGAAAATGATCATGGCCTTGATGACAAATTGAAAGACATTGATTAC
The DNA here is from genome assembly GCF_015767655.1 of Alteromonas sp. B31-7. Lineage (NCBI taxonomy): Bacteria > Pseudomonadati > Pseudomonadota > Gammaproteobacteria > Alteromonadales > Alteromonadaceae > Alteromonas > Alteromonas sp. B31-7. Next base: position 4,483,520 of record NZ_CP065233.1, on the reverse strand, counting down.
CAAACCTATCGTGCTATTCGTTTTAAGCCAGAACAAAGTTTGTGGCATGGGGAAAATGACTATGAGGTTCAGTTCTTTCACCCTGGTTTCTTGTATCAACTTCCAGTGACCGTCAATGTTATTGATGCAGATAATGACGCAAGCCCAATCGCGTTTGAAAAGGCGATGTTTAGCTACGATGGTAAAGCGTCATCCTTGGGTCAATATACGAAAGATGGAAATGGCTTCGCAGGCTTTCGCCTTCATTACCCGATAAAAAATGAGGAATATAAAGATGAATTCGCGGTGTTCCTCGGCGCTTCTTACTTCCGTCTAGTGGGCAAAAATCAAGTGTACGGCATCTCTGCCAGAGGCTTGGCGATAGACACTGCATTATCCAAAGGTGAAGAATTTCCCCATTTTACTCAGTTTTGGTTAATTGAGCCGAAGGAAGGTCAACCTATTACGGTATATGCGCGATTAGAGAGCCCTTCCGTGGCTGGCGCGTACAAGTTCGTTGTTCAGCCCGGTGTCGACACAGAGGTAAAAGTGCAAAGTTGGTTATTTGCCCGTGAAGACGTTGATAAGTTAGGCATTGCGCCATTTACCAGCATGTTTTTGTTCGGTGAGAATACCCAAAAACGTCACGACGACTATCGCCCAGAAGTCCACGATAGCGATGGTGTACTTATGGTGACGCACGCCGGTGAAGAAATTTGGCGTCCGCTAACTAACCCTAGCAGATTACAAGTGACATCACTGAGTGACAGCCACCCCAAAGGGTTTGGTATGTTGCAGCGCGATGGCGAGTGGGACAACTATCTCGATGCTGAGGCCAATTATCACCTACGTCCTGGGTTGTGGGTAACACCAGAGGCTGGGTTTGAAAAAGGCCGTTTAGAAGTAGTTGAGATCCCAACGAACTCTGAAATTCACGACAACATTGTTGCGTTTTGGACGCCTGAGAAGCCCTTTGTATCGGGTGAGTCACTCTATTTTTCTTACAACTTAAGCACAGTGGAACAAAATCCATTTGTGAGCGAGTTGGCGTCGGTCGTTCGCACGCGCCAAGGGGCTGCGGTGTTGCCTGGTGATGAATTTGAAGATGCATCACTGAATACGACGCGTCAATTTAGCATCGACTTTAGTGCGCCTTCAGGGTTTAGCTTTAACAGCGATACGACAAAACTCATTGTACAAGCCAGTAACGGTCAGGTGTCGAAGCAACGTATGCACCCCGTTGCAGATGGCGCAGAAGTTAGAGCGACATTCTTCTTGAAACCCAAAGAGAAACAAACGGTAGATATGCGGGCCTACATCGAGCAAGACGGCAAGCGTATTAGCGAGGTATGGAATTATGTCTACCAACCACAGTAATAGCCTAGGTTTGCAAGAAGGTTTGCAGACAAAGAAACCGTCGACAGACGCATCGTCGACCCATAGCCACCTGAACACCAAAGGAGAGCATATGCGTTTGTTTATTATGGCAATGCTAGTTATTCCAAGCACGGCACTGGCCGGTTGGAGTTTATACGAGATATTTCTGCCCAACGGGCTAACGAACCTTGAAATAGCCCAATTGGGTCTTGGGTTAACCCTTTTTGCCTGGTTATGCATGGCATTTTGGACAGGCATAATTGGGTTTGTATTGCAGTTGTTCAACATTGACCCCCTTAGCCTCCGTAAAAAGCAATGTGCGCCAGACCAAGATAGCCCTCTGGTGCAAAAACACGCGGTGGTAATGCCGGTGTACAATGAAGATACCCGCAGAATTATGGTAGGTTTTGAAGCGTGTGTACGCGAAATCATGGGCAGCGCTCAGGCTGAACAGTTTGACTTCTTTATGTTAAGCGATACACGGGACGAGCAGAAAGCTGAGGCAGAACTGCGTGCATGGAACCGCATGACTAAGCGCTTAGGCCGCTATGCAAGTCATGTTTTTTACCGTCGCCGGGAAGAAAACAGCCATAGAAAAGTGGGGAACCTGAAAGACTTTTGCGAACGTTGGGGAGCTAACTATGAGTCTATGATTGTGCTGGATGCTGATAGCATCATGAGTGGTGAGCGCATGTTAGACCTTGCCCGCCGCATTGAGCAGAATCCAGAAACGGCGTTAGTGCAAACTATACCTATGCCCGTTCGCCAAGATACTTTCTTTGGTCGGTTTGTTCAATTTGCAGCGCATCTCTATAGCCCTATGCTGGCAACAGGCTTGTCGTTTTGGCAGACAGACAGTGCAAATTACTGGGGGCACAATGCCATCATTCGTATTGCCCCTTTCATGCAGCATTGTGGCCTACCAACCCTTGAAGGCCGCGCACCGTTTGGTGGCGAAGTACTGAGTCACGATTTTGTGGAAGCTGCACTTTTACGTCGAGCTGGCTGGCAGGCTTACTTACTGACCGACACCACAGGCAGTTACGAAGAGGTACCTAGTAATATCGTCGATTATGCCATTCGCGATCGCCGCTGGGTTCAGGGCAACATTCAGCATTTGGGTTTATTAAAGGTGAAAGGGCTAAAAACAGCTAACCGCTTGCATTTTTTATTCGGTGCTTTTGCCTACATTTCTTCACTTGTACTATTTTGTATGCTGGCGCTAGGTACCGCAGATGCGCTTATTCGTGCTACTTCTGTGCCTGACTTCTTTGTGTCAGAATATCAACTTTTCCCAAGTTGGCAGGTGGCACGCCAAGACATGATGATGGTGACAATGTGGGGCACAGCAGCGCTATTATTTCTACCTAAATTACTGGGTATTACCTTAGCGCTCATCAAGCGTAGAAGTGAGTTTGGCGGCGCCTTTTCGTTGCTTAAAAGCGCCATTTTAGAGCTTGTAATGGCGGTATTGATTGCCCCGCTCATGATGTTTTATCACAGCTACTTTGTGATCAGTGTCTTTATTGGCCATTCAGTTAAATGGGAAGCCCAAGAACGTGAAGGACGCAAGGTGCCTTGGTCTGTGGCCTTTAAGTATACCCAAATAATGAGTTGTTTAGCAGTAATTTGGGGCGTGACAACCTTCTACTACACGCCATCACTGTTTATGTGGCTACTTCCTGTATTAATTGGGATGGTACTGGCGGCGCCTATTATCCGCTTGTCTAGTTCTACTCACCTAGGTGTTAGCTTACGCAATTGGGGTGTTTTCGTTATCGACCAGGAAGTAAAAGAATGTATGGCACTTAAGCGTTTACGTGTCGCCATGAATTACTTCTCAATTTCTCAGTATAAAGCGGAAGTTCCAGCGCTACCAGATAGCTTGTGGGTAACAATGCCTGAACAGGCGTTACATCAAAAGCCACTGCCTATGCAGGGTATTCAGCAACAGGCCGCATAAGTTACAACAGACGTTCACGCATACAAAAAATCCGATATCAGGCAACTGATATCGGATTTTTTATGACTTTCACGGCGGTCACTACTTTTCACGGCGGTCACTACCTACCTGAGTCGCGCAGTCGTATACCCATTTTATCTTTAACGGGTAAAGGTCACAGAGAACGTGATTGGTACTGTGGTAGTAATGCTTTTCAACCCAGCAATCTTTTGCAATGCTTCTACCCCTTCTGTCAGGCCAAATGCTTCAGCCTTAATTAAAGTAGGAGAAACAGTACTTACCGTCATTGTATCGTCATCGAGTTTACTGGCTTTTATTGCAAAGGTCGTGGGTACGGCCTTGCCATGTAGGGTAAGGATGCCGTCAACTTTGGCCACTACCACATCGCCATTTTCCAGGTCTGTGAGGGTGGCAGGTAAGTCTGCAACAAACGTGGCTTTTGCAAACTCAGCGACATTAAACAGCATCTCTTGCATTCGTGAATTGCGAATATCTATGGCAGTATTTACCGAGGCCAAATCTACCTCAATACTTAGTGCTCCACTGTCTGAAAGACTGCCGTCGAAGCTATCAAATTGATGCACTTCTGTGACTTGTGCATTTTTAGTAGAGAGGAAATGCAATGCGCTGGTGTCTTTGTCTACATTCCAGTCAGCCATCGCAGGGAAAGCAAATCCACAGGCAATAAGCGCAGCAGACAACGTCCGAATTCGAGCTGTAATCATGTTATTACTCCTTTGTTTACGCAAACAAAATACCTGCGAGGATGACTCACAGTAAACGTGAAACCTTACGATAAATCTATTACTTTGTATGAGGGTTTACAAAATCATTATACTGCACAACGTCTTGCCAAGGCACCCGTTGATCGCCCATTACCACAAAATCCGGGTTTTCTAGCGAATGGCGCTGGTTGTATGTCAAAGGTTCGAAATTGGCGGCCGCAATGCTACCACCCGCTTCTGAAACAATGCACTGTGAGGCGCCTGTATCCCATTCTCCGGTAACCCCAATACGCATAAATACGTCGGCTTTACCTTCTGCAATAAAACACGCTTTCAGTGAACAGCTGCCTAAAGGCAGGGTTTGGTATACCCGTTTAGCACACATACGGCCTAATACCTTTTCACGGGATTGGCGACGACTTATGGCAATCATAACCACGCTGTTTTTGGGGTCGTCTAGTTGGCGAACCGAAATCGGATGATCCCCGTCGGGAGACGATTTAAACGCTCCTTTTCCTTTTTCCGCGTAATACAATGATTGCCCTGGGGGCCAAAAAATGACGCCAATCTTTGGCTCATTATTTTCAATAAGGGCAATGTTCACGGCAAAGTCGCCGCTGCGGGCGATAAATTCTTGTGTGCCATCAATGGGGTCGATAAGCCAGTAACGTGGCCAGTCTTTGCGTTCTTCTAAACTGGCGTGTTTGTTTTCTTCAGAAAGAATGGGAATATCGGGGGTGGCTTCGCTAAGCTGTTTCGTAATGATGTCATTGGCAAGGTAATCTGCACTGGTTACCGGCGAATCATCTTCTTTCTGGTAGGCATCAAACTCGCCTTTATCATACACGGTGAGCACGGCCTCACCAGCTTCTATTGCAATTCTTTTGGCTATTTCTAATAGGTCTTCGTGGGCATCATCGGGCATAAATTATTGTTCCTTAAACCACTTTTGAGCTAGTAACAGGGCGGCTATACAGCGAGCTTCAATAAAGTCTTCGCGAGCGAGTAACGCATCAGCGTCGGCAAGGGGCCAGTGAATAACCTCCAAGGGCTCTGGCTCATCACCTTCTAGCTGTTGAGGATACAAGTCTTGTGCCAATACAATGGTCATATTGGCATTAAAGAATGTAGGCGCCATACTTACTTTATGTAGCTCAATTAATTCGTTTGCGCCAAATCCGGCTTCTTCTTTTAATTCGCGATTGGCGGCTTCCAGGGCGCTTTCACCAGGGTCAATTAGCCCTTTTGGAAATCCTAACTGGTATGAGTGGGTGCCCGCGGCGTATTCTCGAATAAGCACTAAGGTATCTTTGTCTATCATAGGTACAATCATAACGGCACCGCGATTGCCCCCGGCCATTCGTTCAAATTGGCGGGTTGCACCATTTGAGAACTCTAAATCGAGGCGTTCTACCCGAAAGAGTTTACTCTGGGCAACGATTTCCCGATGATGAATTTGTGGTAACGGCTTATTCGGGTCAATTTTTCGCATGTCTCTCGCTACAACTTTGTTATCATACCTACTGTATCTAGCTTACTTCATTATAAGGAAAATCGCTTGCCCTTTCTGCCCTGGAATGAAATTGATACGGTGTTGCTGGATATGGACGGCACCTTGTTGGATCTTCACTACGATAACCAGTTTTGGCTTCATCATTTACCCAAACGGTTAGCCGAATTGCGTGGTATTTCTGAGGCGCAAAGCCAAGAAGAAATGGCCAAAAGGTATGAATCTGTTTTTGGACAGATACAGTGGTACTGTCTTGAGTATTGGGCCGAATCGTTAGCGCTAGATTTACATAACGAATTTATGCCACTCAAAAGAGAGTTAGCGCATTTATTAACCTTGCGAGACGATACCATTCCCTTTTTAGAGGCCTTGCATGCGTCGGGTAGAAACGTGGTTTTGGTGACCAACGCCCACCCTGGAAGCCTAGCGCTAAAACTTGAGTTTACACAACTCGATGACCACATAGACAATTTAATATCTACCCACGAGTTTGGTGTCACCAAAGAGTCTCAATCTCTTTGGCAAAAGCTGCAAGCTAGGGTGAAATTCAACCCCGAGCGCACCTTGTTCGTGGACGACTCTTTACCTATATTGGCCGCGGCAAAAGAATTCGGTATTAAACACTTACTCGCCGTGGACAACCCTGATAGCACCTTGCCGCACCGCAATATCACAGAGTTTCCCGCTGTCACCGATTATCGCCTTATGCTGGATGACATACGTCAACATGCAATAGAGAAAAACCATGATTAGTTATCTTTATGTGGGATCTCAAAATCCAGTAAAAGTGAATGCCGCCCTTGAAACCTTAAGTGACACACTTGATGAAGCCTTTGAGGTAGAGGGAATATCTGTTCCCAGTGGCGTATCCGACCAACCCATGACAGAAGAAGAAACCCGAGAAGGCGCCATCAACCGGGTGAAAGCGTTGCTGTCCCTTCATGATGGTGGGGAAAACGAAGCCTGGTATGTTGCCATCGAAGGTGGTGTAGATGTTTTTGAAGATGGCCCAGCGACCTTTGCCTATGTGGTTATCTATCATGAAGGACATTGGTCAGTGGGACGAAGTGCAAACCTACCTTTGCCAGTGAGCGTGTACCAAGCGCTACAGCGTGGAGAAGAGTTAGGCGATGTGATGGATGCCTTGTTTGACACACACAATATCAAACAAAAAGGCGGCGCTATTGGTTTGCTTACCCGTCACCATGCTACCCGGCAAAGTGTGTATCAAGTCGCTCTCACCTTGGCCATGGCCAAGTTCCACTTTCCCGACCTCTACACAGACTAATCTTGGCGGCCAAAGAGAATGAAATCTTTACCTTTGGCCGTAATCTTTACCAACTGCTAAGCGTGTTGAACAATGAAATTTGTTGGCGCTTCTACAGCTAATCTAATGATATATAAAGAATTTGTGAGTTCGCTTTAATTTGGCTTCTTAGTTGCAATAGCTCCTTAACCAACGGATTAAGGAGTGTAACTATGAGCGAGACAATTGATACCTACAACCCAGCGACGGGTGAGAAGTTAGATCATTATCATTTGATGTCAGCGGACGATGCCGAACAAGCCATTACCCGTTCTCAAGAAGCGTATTTAAATTGGCGCAGAACATCTTTTGCTGCCCGTGCAGATTTGCTAAACAATCTTGCCGATTTAATGGAAGCTCGGGTTGATGATCTCGCCAACCTCATGACCAAAGAAATGGGGAAAGTTACCGCGCAAGGTAAACAAGAAGTGCAGCTTTGCGCGCAAATCTGTCGCTATACCGCAGAGCATGGCGCTGCTGTTCTAGAAGATGAACATCGTATCTTTGAAGGAGGACGCGCCATTATTACCTATCAACCCATTGGGGTTATTTTAGGTATTCAGCCTTGGAATTTTCCGCTGTATCAAGTGATCAGATACAGCGTGTCGAATATCATGGCGGGCAATACTACCGTGCTTAAGCATGCTAAAAATGTATTTGGCATGGCGGTGGCTATTCAGCAGCTTTACGAAGATGCAGGATTTCCGAAAAATGTATATCAGTCACTACTGATTGATGGTGGCACCGCAAGCGACCTTATCAAGCATAAGTATGTACGTGGTGTCACCTTTACCGGCAGCGATGAAGTAGGTAAACAAGTCGCGAAAGAAGCGGCGAGCTTGTCAAAGAAAACCGTCATGGAGCTTGGTAGTAACGATGCCTTTATTGTGCTCGCTGACGCCGATATCGACCACGCCGTAGAGATGTGTATTCAAGGCCGAGTGATTAACAATGGCGAAACCTGTGTGGCTGCAAAACGGTTTGTTGTGGTCGATAGCGTGTACGACGAATTTAAAGATAAATTTATCGCCCAGTGTAAAAAGCTGAAAGTTGGTGATCCTACTAATGAAAATACCGATCTTGGCCCCATGGCGCGAAAAGATTTGCGGGACGAGTTGCATGAACAAGTGAAAGAATCTATCGATAAAGGGGCCACGTTATCATTAGGGGGTGAAATCCCCGACGACGGTGGCTATTTTTATCCTATTACCGTGCTTGAAGACGTTTCACCAGGCATGCCTGCTTATGACGACGAGCTATTCGGCCCCGTCGCTTCGCTTATTCGCGCAAGAGATGACAAGCAAGCGATGGAAGTGGCTAACGATTCTCGCTACGGCCTAGGGGGCGGAATATTCAGTAGTGATACTGATAATGCTATTGATTTAGCGAAGAATGAGTTTGATACCGGTATGGTCAATATTAACGGTTATTCATTGGCTCAGCCAAACCTACCGTTTGGTGGTGTAAAAGATAGCGGCTATGGTCGTGAACATGGCGGTTATGGTATGCGGGAATTTGTAAATATTAAGACAATTATGGTGGCAGAAAAGCAAGCTGAGTAAGTATGTCACGGTATTGTGCTAAAAAAAGCGGTAGGGTTGCTTCAACCTTACCGCTTTCTTATTTACACTCATTATTATTGAGCAAGAGGAATGGGAACCTTAGTACCGTTAACAGTAGAAAAACCGTCTTTGACCGCTATTGTTGAACGATAGCGACCCTCTTCTTTGACCATAAGCTGTTGCATTATGATGAAATCTAAAACCCCTGGTGCTTGTTCTAGCGCTACGCGGCGTAACTCCTCATCACTCATGCTGGCACCCTCTACCGTAGATTGATACTGATTCTGCAAATAGAGCGACGTGAGCCAAACCATAACTTCTTCTTTCGCATCTAGGGCAAGCTCAGCGTCTAAGTGCTTGGCCCAAAAACTTGGGTTCATCAGGTTATCGGGTAAGGTGTCGATATTAACCAGCTTCGTATTGGCATGAGCGCGGATGTCACCTTCAGGAAAGGTGCCCGACAAGTGGGTAATATTTAATTCTGGCGATGCGGCCAGTAAACTTAATAGGTGATCGTCAATCAGTGAGGTTAATTTTGCCGCCATCTCCAGAGGCGGTGTAGAAAGCGATTCATTATTAAACTTTTGATATGCTTTGATGAAATCGGTATCTAAACGGTTGAACTCAAGGCCAAATTCTAGCGAGCTAGCTTCAAAGTCGTCTGCCATAACAGAGCTCACTGTGTAGTTCATTCCAAGGTTAGCCAGTGCACCATCGTCTTCGAGTGTGGCGTCTGTGGTTAAGACCATGTCATTCACGGTTACCGCGCTTTCTTCTATGCGCTCAATGGTGACTTTTTCCACAGACAAGGTGCTACTTGATGCCAACAACTCGCCTTTAATGGCAGCAAGCATGCTACCGTAGCTAGTCATAGCAACATCTAAGGTCGATACTGTGGTGGTAAACTCGGCCGTAGAAAATGAGAAAGTGGGGGCTAAACCGGTAAAGTGGGTGGCGTCTCCCTCACTGTTTGCCTTACCTTGATAGCCGGAAAATGAAAAATAAAAGCTTTCTTCTTCGATACTTGCTGTCATGGCTGGCAGTTCATCTTCATATGACAAGCCGCCAAATAACCCTACTACCCCTTGATTACGATAAAAAGGGCTGTCGTGATCCCATTGCAAATACTCTCTAAACCCTTCCCCTTCTAACACCACACTGTATTGAGCTTGGCCAATGCCTACGCTATCGCCTACGTAAATCGGGCCATGATGCGCAACTAATTTCGCCATAACGGTGGGGTTGCTTTCGGTGGGGGCAGCAGAGGTCGCGCCATTTTGAGCATTAAAAATATCGTTGACGTTAATGGTCAGTGCGATATCCGCGGTACTACTGAACCAACCCTTTTGGTATTCAATTATCTCGGCCCCGTAAATACTATGGTTGTTTAAGGCATCAGTGATGTCTATCACCTGGGATTCCACGTTATCGCCAACAAATTTAGGCGCAATAACGAGAACCGCTAGCGTTACCGCAGCGCTGATTAAGGCAATTTTCTTCATAGTACAATCCCTTGTTTAGGTTTGGTGTGGTATTCAGTCAGCAAATGTCACTGAATTTATAATTTTACGGCAATATAGCCATTAGCATCTGGCTGACCAAAGAAGCGAGAGGCTTGATGAACTTCTTCTGGCAAACTTTCATCTGGCTTGAATTTGCCCTCTACATTAATGCGTTTTAAATTCATGGCAACAATGGCATCTACCGATAACCCCAATAGGTTAGGCTCACTGACACTAATGCCAATATCATCGCCTTCACATCTTAATTTGGCCGAATAAGTACCGAAATCTATAGGGCCTTGAGTGCCTGCTACGGTGGCATTTAACCAGTCACCTGTGCCAGACAAGGTTTGACAAGTTTGCCCAATAGCGAGCTCTTGAATATTAACTTTAAAACGCCCGCCAGCATTAACCGGTAGGGGCAGTTTTACTTGAGCAAGTACGCGATCCACAGGAAGGTAAACCACCACATTTTCTGCATCCAAAACATTGAAATTAAACAACGAGGTGGAAAGCGAGCCGCTAAAGGCAATATCGTCAGTGTTACGAATATTTCCAGCGGTTATGTCGCCTGCTAAGGTGCCGGTGAATAACGACCAAGGTGATATTGACCACTTAAGGTTGTTAATAGGTAAACCGTTAACCACTAAGGTTTGTGCTTTGCCAGACCATATCGTCCCCGACACCTTATTGATTGAAACACCTTTTGGTAAATCGAGCCGTCCAACAACATGAATGGCGGGCATATAGGCGATAACAAAAACCAAAAAGGCGATCAGGCCGCCAAGTATCCAACCTATACGTAACTTCATGCTTTTCCTAACTGTAAACGTCTAATTTTGATATAACCTGCGGCATCAGCTTCAGCAATGTCTGCTTGCAGTATAACTACGCCCATACTCTCCATGGATTTAAGCCAAGCAAGCACATCGTTAAAGGGGGCCTGATCGACCCACACTTGCAATTCATCCCCTTGAGGCTGCATGCGAGACACTTCAATATTATGTTGTGCCACTGACCGGTTAACGGCCTGAGGAAGTGAACCGGAAAGTGTACGGGTACCGGCGCTATTAATGCGCAATTGCTTCGCTCTAGCGGCACTGTCTTCCACCCATACTAGTAATGCGTGCTGATTATCTAATAGCTTCTGCTGCTGAGTGAGAGCATGGTTAAGTGGCGACCAGACAAGGTAATAAAACAGCGCGATAAGCACCACGACACCCGACACTAATACCAAGGTTTGTTCGCGCTCTGTTAACGCTTTAAATTTCTCAATCATGGCCTTCATGACGCACTCCGAATAGATACTGTGCCAATCACCATATCATCACGGTTGTTAATTGCACCTTGTTCAACAAGAAACCCAGCGGCTTCTGCCTGGCGGCGAAATTGCTCCAATGACTCGAAGGTTTTCCCCATTGCTTGAATACGAATTTCGGTTCTATTGGCGTCAAAGCGAAGGGTTTGCGGCTTCACTTTGGTACTGGAAAATGCAGGCGTTAACTGTTCCAGCATAATCAACATAGACGCATTACCGCCACCTAGCGCGAGTTTATCAAGCTCAGATTGCAATTTAAGCTTTACGTTGCGATAGGCTCCTAAATTAGGAAACCCTTGTTTTACGGCACTGTCTATTTGGGCTTTTAGCGCCGCATTTTCAGCTTTCAGCTGATACAAGGTAACCCCTTTATCAATCAGGCTGGTGCAAAGCACCAATACCGCCAATACCGCAGCTACTCGCCATTGCGACCATAATGTATTGGTTTGACGCTTAACCTTATAATCGCCTTGTAACAAGTTGAAATTGCTTGTCATGGCTTCTTTTGCCAGCACCTGCATAGGCAAATCTAGAGGCGCATCGTTAACATTAATATTCGGTGTGTCGGTTAAATCAATACCGGCGTAATTAGTGATGTTAACAGGACCATCGTGCTGGGCGGTAAAGTGACTTAAGGTAGGAAGTAACCAGGTTTGCTCACCTTGAATACCTTTAAACGTGTCTTGGCGAACCAGTAATTGTTCGCCCATCGTCAGGAGTGACCAACCGTTCTCTGTAGTCGGCACTGCTAATACATCTGGGATTAAACGGTCGCAAAATAATCCGGCATCACTCAACCATTGTGTCCACAAGGCTAACTTTTCGTGACTGACTACCGCCACGGCTTGTTTGTCACCCTGTTTGGGCCCAATGGCAAAAAATTGCTCGCTAATATCGGTGGCCAGTTCATCTTCTAGCATAAACGGTAACGCAGAGAGCACTTTGCGGCCTGCCCGAGGTGGTAAAGTCACCCATTTGAGCAAAACTTCGCTGCTTGGGGCCAGCGCTATCACCGCACGATTGCCAGCGCGTTCACGTAAGGTTGCAAGGTCGTCTGCATGGGTGAGTTCGCCAGAAGCGATAATTTCTTCTTCTGAGGTGGAGTAGACTATCCAGCTAATGGGATCAGATTCGGTCGCGCCTAATCTGACAAGGAGTTGTTCCATTACTTAATTCCTCCAAACTCGCGTTTTACTATGCTTACGCCCGCGCCTTCTTCAGCATGAAACACGGTGGAAAGCTTAAAGGTTGCTTTATTGTAGCGGGTTTTCGTGTGCAAAATAAAATACTCAGATGTGACTTTAAACCAGTCTTTGCGCGTGTCTGACAAATCCAGAGCAGCAATGGTGGTTTCATTTAAAAAATCGTCAGCGTCGTCCCACCCATCAGTGGGCCGGCTACTGATTACGCCCTTTGCCTGGGTGATGTCTAAGCCTGTCAAACCCGCTAGCAAAGCGGCGTTATCTTCTTCAATGGTATTAACATTAATCGCCATGGTTTCCACGCCAGGTATAACGCATACAAGGGGCATAACCTCATTTAGCCAGTTAGCTGAGACGCCATTAACAATACGAAGTTCTGACTTGGATGCCATAACCCCATTGGCGGCTAAATAAGGGAATTCTTTTGACTCGTATTCACTGTCTTCCGCACCATAGGGACGCATGTTGTCATCGGAATCTATCCAATCCGCCAGGCTGTCTCTTACTGTATCGGCGGTATAGTCGTCTATTCCATCTACTTCAAGGGCAAGCAACATGGTATGAAATGCTGCCATGGCTTCAGTGATATCGCTATCGCTATTAGACTCCGTTGACGTTGATTCACCTTGTAAAATCGCATTCAAATTAAAACACGCTTGTAAGTCTTTTAGTTCGGCTTCTAAGCCCCCGTTTTCTAGCGGGTAGGCAATAGGTTGTGCCCAAGGTTGGCTGAGTGAAATTTTATCGCCTGTTTCTTCTATCAGGGTTTGAATCGATTTTCTTGCAAAAGCTTCAGCACCTACGCCGTACCAGTAGGCTTGATTGTTATCTTTGATGTTTGCTGTGCGTTGTATTTGTAATTGCAAACGCGTGCCCATTTCTGTCGCTAAAACCGATACTAACGCCACAATCATCAGCACTATCATCAAGGCGACACCGTGCTGGCGTTTGAGAGAATGTCTCACGATTGTTGCCCTCCTGGCGTCAAGGCAAACTCACGACGTATCGTGCCAAAATCTTTACTATCAAACTCTATCGCCACGGCTTTCGGTAATACCGAGCCTTTATAGCTTTTAGACCAGCCACTTTCGCTGTCGCTATCATCCGCATTCTCTTGATTGCTGAGAAACTCAACATCAAAGCGCTCAATATTGTCTAACAAGACACGTATTTTAGGCTCGTGCCCAATGACATTGTCTACGTAGTTACTGTATAGCCGTTCTAATTTGCCGTCTTGTAAGCGATAAACTACCGACTGCAACGTACTGCGGGGCAGCATGTACTGTGGGTTGTGCCAACCACTGCGCACGAAACCTAGGGTGTCGCCGTCGCCCATGTCACTTTCACCACCCGCCATGACCACATTTTGTTGCTCACCCTCAATACGAGCGGCACGGGGGACGGCTTGTTGAATATCTCGCTCTAGTATTACCATCGCGCGCTGTAGTTGCTGTAATTTTTGGAACCGTTCGCTTGATAAGTCGTTACTGTCTATAACGGTGGTCAGTAGCCCTGTTGATGCCAGTCCAATCAGGGTGAAAATGGCCATGGCAATGAGGATTTCTAACAATGTAAATCCTTTTTGCATTAGCGGTTTCCTGAGGTCGGTTTGGCAACAAAGGTGGTGACGCTGGTGACGCTGTCGCTATAGTCTTGTTGTAGCCCCACCTTCACAGTTACGGCGCGCAAGTCGTCGTCGTTAGTTTTCACCACGTTTTGCTGCCAGTACCAAGTGCGCTGGGCCATTGGCATCTCACCCTTTAAATTATTTTTTGGCGGCCATGTGGCGTCAATTTGTAGCTGATTTAGCCGGTTGCTGGCCACATAATTGGCGAAGGTAACCGCTTCTACTTGCCCTACATTGCTTAGGTGATCCCCTGCGGCTTTTAAAATAGCGCTGCCGGTTAGTGCAAAAATCAGCAAGGCGACCATCACCTCAAGTAACGTCATGCCTTGTTGCTTGATTGGCCCACAGGGCGTATTGAAGCACTTCATTCTGGGCTATCCAAAGGGCCTGTTAGGGAAAGAGGCGGTGTTTCTTTGTTTTGCAATGCAAAGTAAACCGGCTCTTCGTTGAAATCACCTTCGTAATTAAACATCAAACTAAAGGGCGTAATTTCCCCGCTGGACATAATGAGGATCTGTGGTGGAGGCAATGTTTTTTCTTCCTCGCTACCAATGTCTACTCCAGCATCAGACACACTGAGGTTCTCATCAAACAAGTCCCGATCGAATAAACTGTCTTCTTCATCCCAAGGTAGGTCGTCTAAATTCAGCGTTAAGGTAAAGGGTTCAGGCAGCGTATAAGGGGCGTACATTTTTTCGTCTTCTACTCGTTGCCATTCGTCCTCATCATCGAGGTAGACAAAATAATAGCTATTTTCCGCTTGCTCTACTCGTATACCCAATTGCTGCTGATTTAATACAGCATAATCGCTGGCCATATCTACGATAACCTGTAGCCGTTGGGCCTGGCTTTTTAATAAATCACTTTTGCTGGCACCAAACGCGTTAAACATCACATAGCCCGCGGCTAACCCCATCAGTAAGAGGACTAACATTACCTCTAACAAGGTAAAGCCTCGGGGTACACTTCGCTTTGGGTTCACGTTAGGCATAGGATAACTTAGTTAAGGTAATCGTTAATGTTCCAGTTACCAATATCATCGTCAGTTCCCGGCTCGCCATCAGGGCCGTTTGAAAATAAATCAACTGCGCCTAATTCCCCTGGGCTAATTAATGCGTATGGGTTGCCCCAAGGATCTTCAGGCAGACGTTTAATAAAGCCACCATCGGGGTAATTGCGTGGAATAGGGTCGATAGTGGGCGCATTCACTAGCGCATCTAAACCCTGCTCTGTGGTGGGAAAGCGGTTGTTGCGTAACTTGTACATCTCAAGGGCACTTTCAAGCTGTTGAATATCAACGGCGGCCTTTTTTAGTTGAGCTTCTTCTTGGTTGCCCAATATTTGCGGCGCCACCATAGAGGCCATAATGCCGATGATAAGTAATACCACCATGACTTCAATTAAACTGAATCCAGAATTGCGTTTTAAGGTTCTCATTAGATATTCACCATGTTGTTCAAGGCCAAAATTGGCTGCAAAATTGCCATAACAATAAACAAAACTATGCCTGCCATAGAAACGATTAGTAACGGTTCGAAGACTTTTAGTGAAATACCAATAAGGGCTTCGAATTCGCGGTCTTGGTTGTCGGCGGCACGGGCTAGCATTTGTTGCAACTCGCCAGATTTCTCACCAGAGGCAATCATATGCATCATCATTGGCGGAAAAATTTTTGTGTTCTCTAGTGCGGCGCGCAAACTGCTGCCTTCTTTTACATTGACAGCAGCATCGGCCACTTGGTTCTTAATATGTTGGTTTTCCAGCACATCACCGGAAATGCGCATAGCTTCGAGTAGTGGCACTGCACTGGCGCTGAGTATGCTCAGTGTACGGGCAAAGCGTGCCGTGTTCATGCCTCGGGAAACTTTGCCAATAAGCGGTAATTTGAGTATGAGCTGGTGGAATTTTAACTTCATGTGTTTTTGCTGAAGAATACGCTGCGCAATAACCACAAGTACTGCAATCACCATCAGCATAAAGAGCCCGTAGTTTTGCAGCCAAGTACTTATGGCAATCAAAAACTGGGTGATTCCCGGTAAATCTTGCCCCATGTGATCAAACTGCCCGACAATTTTGGGAACCACCACCGTCAGCAGTAAGAGCACAATACCAAACGCGAAAAATAACATAAGCGAGGGGTAGACCATGGCTTGAATAATCTGACTGCGGGTTTGTTGTCGGCGCTCGGTGTAGTCAGCCAAGCGGTTTAACACCGTGTCTAAATGCCCTGACTTCTCACCGGCGGCCACCATGGCTCTGAACAGGTCATCAAACACACTGGGGAATTCTGCGAGTGCATCAGCCAGCCCGTGGCCCTCGACGACTTTACTGCGTACGGCCATCATCATATTTTTTTGACGGGGCTTTTCGCTTTGTTCTGCAACCGCGAGTAACGCTTCCTCAACCGGCAACGACGATTCTACCAAGGTAGCTAATTGGCGGGTTAATAGCGCTAAGTCAGAAGCCGAAATACGTGGCTTAAATAAGGAGGCTGCAAACCCCTTTTTGCTCTCTTGAGAGCGCTCAGCCACCTGTTCCACTTCAAGAGGTATTAGCCCTTTCTCGCGCAATTGTTGTCGTACCTGACGGGCGTTATCCCCTTCCAGTACTCCATTTAAATTGCGGCCACGAGCATTAACGGCCTTATAAGCAAATGCGGCCATACTAATCCTCTCTGGTTACCCGAAGCACTTCTTCTAGGGCAGTAATACCAGCCAGAACTTTGCGACAGCCATCTTCACGTATACTTGGTGTTGTGTGGCGAATATGTTTTTCTATAGCTTGTTCGCCTACGCCTTCATGCATCATTTCGCGAATTTTTTCGTCTACAATGAGCAACTCGTGTATGCCGGTTCTGCCTCGGTAACCCGTTTGATTACACGCGGCGCAGCCATGAGGCGTGTAAATGGTTAATGACTCATTAGCACTTATCCCCAATACCTCTTTCTCTTGCGCATCTGGGGAATGGGGCTTCTTACATTCAGTGCAAAGGGTGCGCACCAATCGTTGAGATAGCACAGCCAATAAGCTTGATGACAGCAGGAAAGGCTCTATGCCCATATCTTCCAGACGTGTGATTGCGCCAGCCGCAGTATTGGTATGCAGGGTCGATAATACTAAGTGACCGGTTAAACTGGCTTGAACAGCAATTTGGGCGGTTTCAATATCACGGATTTCACCCACCATCACCACATCAGGATCTTGTCGTAAAATGGCCCTTAAACCCCGAGCAAAGGTCATATCCACCCTAGGATTAACTTGGGTTTGGCCAATACCTGGAAGATCAAATTCTATGGGGTCTTCTACGGTTAATATATTGCGATCTCGTGAATTGATTTCACTTAAACCTGCGTACAGCGTGGTACTTTTACCTGACCCTGTGGGGCCGGTAACTAAAATGATACCGTGGGGCTTTCTTATCAATGATGAGAAGTGACCACGATTATTTTTTGTCATGCCTAAATCTTCTAAATTCAGGCGTGCGTTATTTTTATCTAACAAGCGCAGCACTACACGCTCACCATGACTAGAAGGCATGGTCGATACACGCACATCTACAGCTCGCCCTGCAATGCGTAACGTGATACGGCCATCTTGCGGTACGCGTTTTTCAGCAATGTCTAATTTCGCCATTACCTTAATTCGCGACACCAACATAGAAGAAAGCTTGCGATTAGGGCGTAATATTTCCCGCAATACACCATCTACCCTAAAGCGTACAACCAATTGGTTTTCAAAGGTTTCAATGTGTATGTCTGAGGCACCTTCTTTAATAGCTTCGCCAAGCATGGCGTTAATAAGCTTGATAATTGGGGCATCATCTTCACTATCTAGCAAATCTTCAGTGTCTGGTAGATCTTCGGCTAAAGCGAATAAGTCGCTCTCGTTGCCTAAGTCTTCCATTAACTGTTTGGCGGCGGAACTGTCCCGTTGAAATGCACTGGTTAGCAGGTGTTCAAACTCATCAGAGGCAATGGTTTTTGGCACAAAAGGTTCGCCGTAATAGCGTCGAACTTCTGCAAAAACTTCAAAAGGGGTATTTTCGGTAAAATACAGTACCGCAGGTGTTTCATTGGTTTCAAGTAACACCTGATTGCGTTTGGCAAAGCTAAACGAAAGTTGTTTGGGGCCGACGGGGGCCTCTGGCAATCCTTCGTCTTGTGCCATGGCTTCTAGGGCTTCTTCTTGCGCCTCTACTGCCAAGCTTAACTGTTCGTCTTGCCCCGCCATGTTATTCCTTCTCTTCTTCTTTCTGTTTTTCTTTCTCAGTTAAGTACTCTTCGAAAGACGGCGGAAGTGAAAGCTTATCATCCCAGTTTGGCATAGACGGGGTTTCCGCTGATGGCATAAGGGTGATGCCTTCTTGCTGGCGCTTAAGCTGCAAGGCACGCATATAATTGTATTTTCTGTGACTAATGGCATTCATGGTGGCCCCGTCACGCACAATCGTGGGTTTTAAAAATACCATCAGGTTGCGTTTACGCTTGGTACTCGACGTGCTTTTAAACAAATGCCCTAAAATGGGAATGTCACCTAATAGAGGGACTTTCGAAATACTTTCTTGTACGTCTTCGTCAATTAAGCCACCCAGTACAATGGTGCCACCATCATCCACAATAACGGTGGTTTTAATTTCACGCTTGTTTATAGAAATATCCACAGACGTTGCACCACTAACGCTAGAAACCTCTTGCTCAATTAACAGTTGTACCGCATCGCCTTCATTGATTTGAGGGGTCACTTTCAACTTAATACCTATCTCTTGGCGGTCTACGGTTTGGAATGGATTTGAGTTGTTCGACCCAGTGGTGGTCCCGGTAATAATCGGGACTTCTTGACCCACAATGAAAAACGCTTCTTCGTTGTCCATGGTCGTCAGGTGCGGTGTGGCGAGAATATTTGAGTTGGTATCTGTGCTGACCGCTTGAACCACTGCACCCCAACCATCTTCAATAATACCCGCTATCAGGCCGTTGGCGCTGCCGAGCAAGCTGGCAAGAGATGAGTAGTCGCCTTCGTCGGTGGTGGTGACCGTGACAACTTCACCGTCATCGGTAACATAAGCTTCGGTATCGGTATCGTCTTCCGCTTCTTTTAGTGCAACGGCCAAAGAACCTACAGGCACAACACCATTACTAAATTGTGTACCGCCGCCCGCTTCAGAGGCCCATTGCACACCAAAGGTGGTACCATCGCCTTCAAAGACTTCCACAATAATAGCTTCTACTTGAACTTGTGCCCGACGAATATCCAATTGGCGCACCACGTCTTCTAATGAACGCATCATGTCGGGCTCTGCGGTAATAACAATGGCGTTAGAATCTTGGTGAGCATCAATGCTGATTTCGCGGTTAGTTCCCGTACGGCGAGTTGTGCCACCACTTTGTTCTTCCGCTTGAATGCTAGCGGATACGCCTTGAAGCACTTTGACTAAGTCTTCTGCTTTGGCGTAGTTGAGGAAAAGAACACGGGTATTGCCATTAGTTTCTAGCTCTTGATCCATACGTTGAATCAAGTTGATTAAGCGCTGACGAGCTTTTATATCGCCACTGACAATCACAGAGTTTGTTCTGTCATCCGCGACTACGCGAGGCTCAGATTTGGTTCCTGAATTGGTTTTACCTTGGGATTTGTTAATGCTCTCGATGATACGAACCATTTCTGACGCAGACGCATAGCGAAGCTTAACAATTTCGACTTCTTCGTCACCGGCTCTATCGACTCTCTCAATAATTTCCACTAAACGGTTCACCACTGCGGCGCGACCGGTAAGCATCATAACGTTTGAAGGGTCGTGGCTCACCACATTACCGCCACCCGCTTGGTCGTTTAATTGACGAAGTATGGGGGCAAGTTCGCGTACAGGTACGTTATACACTGGAACCACACGGGTAATCATTTCATCGCCGTCGCGAGCTGAGCCTTCAACCACAGGAATATTTGAAGTTTTTGCATCTTTAGAACGTACGACTTTTAAAATGCCGCTAGGCATTTCAACAACGGCAAAATCATAGACTTGAAGCACGTTGAGGAAAAATTGATAGTACTGGTCTTCATCCAGCATATCGTAACTTCGTACGCTTATTTTCCCTCGCACATTTGGGTCGACAATAATGGTACGCTCTAAGTTTTTGCCCACAATATTAATAAATTCATTAATATCCGTTTCTTTAAAATTAGGCATGTACTCGGCTGCACTAACTGAAAAGCAGAGAAGGGCAGTGCATAGTGCTGTGCTTACGCGAGATAATATCTTTTGGCTAGTGCGCCTTTTCATTCCGTCTTCCTTTATTTCTTATTCGACTGAAGGCTCTGGCAAATCTAGATAGAGCGTGGTGAGGCTTCCATCACGAATGAGAGTAAGCTCGATAGTTTGGGCTGTGCGTAATTCTGACAGTGCGTTTTGCGACTGACGAATATCAGTTAAATCCAAACCATTTATTTGAGAAACAATATCGCCGGCTTTTAAGCCCGCCGATTTAAACAATGAAGGGTCTTTACCTGGGCCAACTTGATAACCAATAAGGCGACCTTCCTGGGTTTTTGGCGACACAGAAATGAAGTCAGTAAAGTTTGCCGGACTTTCGCGCAAGGCCGCAGTGGCTTCAAGTGCCTTATCGCTTAACTCACGGGTACGTGATTCCTCTTCTTTAGGTGCGGGTTGACGGCGAGCTTGCTGCTGACGCTTTCTATTGGCTTCTTCGTAGTCTATACCTTCAAGCATGAGCGTTTCATTGCGTATGCCATTTTTAATAATTACCCGATCAGCATACACCTGCTTTAACGAAGCATTGGTGCCTTCTATTTTGTCACCCAGACCATAAACCGCTTGGCTGTTTTTATACTCGATTATTGCCGTCCCTGCGGATTCTTCTGAACTGGCAACCACACCAGCAAGCGTGAGCTTTAGACGGGTTTCCGGTGCATCGGTAACGGGCGCTTCTTCTACAATTTTAGGGGCGGCCTTGGCGTCACCAAACAAATTTAGCTGTTGTATTTTACTGATATTGACCCCACCTTGCCCTGAAGGCGTAGATACAACAGATGCTTTTGACACTTGAGTAGTCGCAGATAGCTGAGGTTCAGGTATAATTCGCCACACAAATTTGGCAGCGAAAGCTATTAGGTACAAGCTTAACAGCACCACAAGAAGCGTGTGTAGTGGTTTCTGGTGCTGGTTTACATAGGTAACCAGCGATTGTGGGTTGAGTTTGTCGAATGTCATGCTGCCACTGATGGTACTGCTTTTTATTAAAAGTGAAATTTTGGTTAACCGCGCTTTAGCCGACCCATAATAGCCTAGTAGAGGTGGGGGTCACAACACTAAAGCCCAACCGTTACGAAAATATTACATGTCCAAATCGGAAACCGAGAATACACCGCTAAATGTAAGGCTAGACAAATGGCTATGGGCAGCGAGGTTCTTTAAGACGCGCGCCATTGCCAGAGACATGGTTCAGTCAGGGAAAGTTCACTACAACGGCCAACGTGCGAAGCCAAGCAGAACGGTAGAGCATGGCGCGATGATAAAAGTTCCCACAGGATGGGATATTCGCGAAATTCGTGTGCTAGGTTTAAGTGATAAACGACTGGGAGCCGCGTTGGCGCAGGCACTTTTTGAGGAAATAGAAGAAAGTGTAAAGAAACGGGAAGAGAACCAAGCGGCAAGAAAGCTTAATGCGTTTCATAGTCCAAAACCTGATCATCGGCCGGATAAAAAACAACGGCGTCAAATTATTAAGTTTAAGCAGCAATAGTGTGCTGCGTATTAGGATAAGTTTATGAGTGCTTTTGACACATTACATCGTTTTATTTTCGCGAATGCGAATGTTCGTGGCGAACTGGTTCGCTTAGATGAGAGTTTAAACCATATTGTGCATAGCTATGAGTATCCCGTACAAATTCAGCGTTTGTTGAGTGAGATGGCGGCAGCCACATCCTTGCTTACAGCGACGCTAAAATTTAAAGGTGAAATAGCGCTACAAATACAAAGCAAAGGGCCGGTAAGTTACGCAGTGATAAACGCCACCCACGACCAGACCCTGCGTGGTGTCGCGCGCTGGGACGACAGTTTGTCTACCTTACCAGAAACTTTCTCAGAGCTACTGACAAGCGCTGTACTTGTTATGACCATTACGCCTGAGGAAGGCGAGCGCTATCAGGGCGTAGTGGCACTTGAAAAGCCAACGTTAGCCGAATGCTTAGAAGCGTATTTTACGCAATCTGAACAGCTAGCTACGCGTGTACATTTAATGACAGATATGCAAAACCCAGAACGTGTTAAGGCGGCGGGCGTTTTGCTTCAGGTGCTACCAACAGACGCTAGCGCCACCGATGTTAATGAGTCTACAGCGTTTTCACATATTGCAACGCTGACAGAGACCTTAACGGAAGAAGAAATGTTCTCTCTCTCTGTAGAAGACATTCTCTATCGTCTTTATCATCAAGAAGACGTGGAATTGTTCCCCGCTCATGCGGTTAAGTTTGCTTGCACATGCTCAAAGGAGCGCAGTGCAGAAGCTTTACGACATGTTGAAAAGTCGGAGCTTATGTCCATCATTGAAGAAGAAGGCGCGATCAAAATGAACTGTCAGTATTGCCATACTGAATATCGATTCGACAGTATCGACGTTGAATCTATCCACAGCGGAAATATTACGCCGCCAGAAGCAAGCCAATAAGTTGACTCTTGCACCTATTGCCCCTCTTTTAATGCAATAGGTGCTTACTGGTTAGGCGTTCGCGCTCCCGACACGTGAGTCAAATCTTGTTACATTTTTTCATTCTCGCCGTCCCTTCCCACTTATCTTTGGTTTTTTTGCATGATTATGCATCCTTATTCTCAATCTCCCTCTATTTATGTAATTTTATTACAATATTTATGAAAGTTATCCGTGGTAAATAGTCGGTATGTGTTTTAAGAATGCATAAAAATACCTTATTTACTTTACACTTGTCTTAGTGTTACTTTTTGAAAGTGCTTTTGAAAAATTACATTTAGGGTGGCAGGTATGAGTGCAGCAGCGTCTTTGCAAACGGGATTAAAGGTTTCACCATTGGTGAATCTATCAAGCGCCGAGTTAATTGAGCGTGCGGTGAAACGCGCCGAGGGTGTACTGGATAAAAACGGTGCGCTGGTGGTGGAAACGGGCGCAAGAACGGGTCGTTCTCCCAATGACCGTTTTATTGTGAAAGAGCCTTCGACGGAACAAGATATTGATTGGGGTAAGGTAAATAAACCTTTCGATGCAGATAAATTTGATGTGCTGTGGAAGAGAGTGGAAGACTACCTGAATACTCAAGAGCATTTTCTTTCGCATTTGCAAGTAGGTGCGGATCCTGCTCATGCCCTACCTTTAGAAGTGAGAACACAAACCGCATGGCAGCACGTTTTTGCACGAAACCTATTTATCATTCCCGAAGTATGGAACCCAGCCCAAGAGCAACCTTGGCAAGTGCTTAACGTACCTGGATTTTGTTGTGAACCAGACCGGGACGGTACGAACAGCGATGGCGCTGTCATCATCAATTTTGCCAAAAAGCAGGTTCTGATTGCAGGGATGCGCTATGCAGGGGAAATGAAAAAAGCCATGTTTTCAGTGCAAAATTTCTTGCTACCGGCAAAAGATATTCTACCTATGCACTGCTCTGCAAATGTGGGTGAAAAAGGGGATGTCACTTTGTTCTTCGGCTTGTCGGGAACGGGCAAGACCACGTTATCGGCGGATCCCAAGCGCTTCTTAATTGGTGACGATGAACACGGTTGGGCGCCTGGTAGCGTGTTTAACCTAGAAGGCGGGTGCTACGCCAAGTGTATCGACTTATCACACAAAAATGAGCCGGTGATTTGGGACGCTATAAAATTTGGCACCATATTGGAAAATGTGGTGTTAGATGAAAAACGCACCCCGGACTATACCGATACCCGTTTAACTCAAAATTCTCGCGCTGCTTACCCTTTGTCTCATATCGAGAAACGGGTGCTTGAAAATCGAGGCGGTGAGCCTCGGTCAGTGGTGTTCTTAACTTGCGATGTCAGCGGTGTCTTACCTCCAGTATCGGTGCTAAGCGAGGAGGCCGCCGCCTATCACTTTTTAAGTGGCTACACGGCGAAAGTAGGGTCAACCGAAATAGGCTCAACGTCAGATATTGAATCCACCTTTTCTACCTGTTTTGGGGCGCCGTTTTTCCCACGCCCAGCGGGTGTGTACGCGGAGTTACTCATTAAACGCGTAAGAGCCTTTGGCGCGAAAGTGTACTTAGTGAATACCGGCTGGACGGGTGGGCCTTATGGTATTGGGCAAAGGTTTGATATTCCCACTACAAGGGCGATTATCGATGCCGTGGTATCAGGTGAACTTGCCAACGTAGAAACGCAGCATATTGAAGGGCTAAATTTAGATGTACCTGTTGCTGTGCCAGGTGTGGATAGCCATTTGCTTGTGCCCAAAAATACATGGAAAGACGCCGATAAATACGAGGAGTTTGCGAGCAGTCTTGTAGAAAGCTTCCAGCAAAACTTTACTAAATATGATGTCAGTGCCGCCATAGTAAACGCAGGCCCTGGCCACTAAATCTTGCTGATTAAGGTTGAGTTTAGGCGCGATTCCTTAGTCAAAGAGATGTAGGGGAATTAAACCCTCCCCCTTCCCAACGTTCATCACACTCAACGTGATTGATGTTATTGCCCGCGCCTTGCGCGGGCTTTTTTATGCGATTCTATTGTGCCTTTTATACTAAAGGCGTAAGCTATGCTCAACTCGCACTAAAGCGATGCAAATCCTCATAATAAGTAACACATACCCTACCTACGATAACGCACGTCCCGTGCACATGACGTTAAGTTTGTTTTAAATGCTGGACCTCAAGGAGACCGGATGAGCCGCCGCCCCGTTACTATTGTTATCTTTTCTGGCTTTTTTTTGCTGGGTATGTTGTTCATTTTATGGGGAATATTATTGCCAGATATTGCTAAAGACTTACGCATGTCTGAGCTTGTTAGTGGGACTTTTTTCTCTCTTTTTAGTATTGGTATGATGTTAGGTGCGGTGATAGGCGGAAAATACGTGAGCCGCTTTGATCATATGCCGCTTTTAGCCGCATTGCTCAGCATCAATGCGTTATTGCTGTTCACCATTTCTCAATTGCATCAGTGGCAATGGGTGTTAGTGGTTGCTGTACTCATTGGTATAGTTAGCTCTACCATATTTACCCTAGGCCACACATTGATAGCGCGGTTATACGAAGAAAAGCGTTTTACCATGATGGGGCTAATGGACTTTATGTTCAGCTTAGGAACCTTTGCCGCTTCCTTCTTTGTTACTGTACTGTACGGCATAGCAGAAAATTGGCGCTTACCCATCCAAGTTCTAGCTGCGGTCATGGTGTGTGTGTCCGCCTACACCTATATTGCTGCTCGTTCACAAGCTAAAGTGTTAAAAGGCCAACCTAAGCCAGAGCGCAAAACACTGGCGTTTGGCGCGGTGATTAAGCAGCCCATATTTATTTTTATGGCGCTGTTAAGCTTTGGCTATGGTGCGGTTGAATTTGGTAACGCAAACTGGTTTGTCAGCTACGCCCAAAACGGAATTGGCTTTACCGGCGAGCAATCGCGAAACCTTCTAGCCTGCTTCACAGCGGGCATGGTCATTAGCCGTTTGGTGTTTCCTTTTTTATTGCGGTTTGTGTCGGTTCACCGCCTCATTGTATTTATGGCCAGCGCCTCGTTAGTGGGCGTGTTTGCTATCAAGCTGATGCCGAGTTTGTACGGAATTGGCGCGGGCAATCTCTTCTTGGGGCTAGGTCTAGGTGGGCTTTTTCCATTAATGCTATCGGCGGCAATGAATATCGACAGCCAAAACGGCCCCGTGTTATCCGGTATTTGTATTATTGGTAATTCAACAGGGGTGCAAGTGGCGTCGTTTTCTACGGGCTTGTGGGCAAACTATGTGCCTCTGACTACCGCGTTTTGGGTTATCCCCATGGGCGGTTGTGTATTGTGGTTGGCGGCATTTGGTTATAGTAGGCTGGTAAAGCAACACCACGCTTAAATAGGAATATAAAACTCCGCAATCAGGCCACTTTCAGTGTGATTTCTTAACTGAACTTGGCCATCGTGAGCTTCAACAATACGGCGTATAATGGCTAATCCTAACCCCGAGCCTAACGAACTTCGTGCTTTGTTACCTTGGGCGAACGGCATAAATACGCTGCTTAATTCTTCCGGCGGAATACCTGGCCCAAAATCCCGTACTTTGCAATAAATACGCTTTTTATGGCGGTCATAAAAGCTCGTGATAACAATATTGTCAGAGCCATAGCGAAAGGCATTTTCTATCAGGTTATCGATGACACGCTTCATCGCAACACGGCGTAAATTCGCAGGAGGAAGTGGATTAAGCTTTAAGTCTATATGATGACCTTCTTCCACGTGACGGGCTTGAGTGAGTTCACTGATAAGCGCATTAAGGTCAGTTTCTTCTTTGGCTTCTTCATTATCGTAACGAGCGTAATCAATAAACTGGTCGATGATGGCATTCATGTCTTCGATATCGTTAACAATGCCGTCTCGTATCCAATCTTGATCATCGGGTAACATTTCTGATGCTAACCTAATGCGGGTGAGTGGCGTGCGTAAGTCATGTGAAATGCCCGCCGTCATCAAGGTTCTGTCGTGTTCTAACTGCTTTATACCCTGGTTCATTTTATTGAATGCGCGGGTAACCTGAATCATTTCGGTACTGCCTTGTTCGGCCAGTGGCGCAGGGTGCTTTCCCTTTCCTACTTCAAACGCTGCGCGTTGCAAAGCAGATAACGGTCGTGTCATCCTGCGTACGAATAGCCAACCGCCAGCAACACTGAGAATACCGATAACCATGAGATACATGGTTAAAGGAGAAATGTTAGCTTCATTAAGGCCGGTAATTGGAATGGCAATCCATGTATCTGGGTAACGAGACAGTGATACCCACACCGTGTAGGGCGCAGAATTATCAGACTGTTGCGATACTGTACTGATACGCACATCGGCCAACTGCCGAAGTTGCTCACTCACTTGGGACGACATAAAGCCATAGTAAACGGCATTTTCTAACCCTTTACGTTTGGCGTCGCTGCTATTGAGGATGCGTATTTGGGTATGTTTAAAGTAGCGTTGGCGGTTTTCTTCGTTACTCACTAAAAGGTCGTTGGCCAATACGCCTTTCACCTGTGTCGCCAGTAAGCTATTAATTTGCTGATAGCTGGGTTGAATAAAATAATAAGTCACCGATAAATAAGACACCACTTGATTGATTAACAGCAAAACGCCAATAAGCATCACAGTTTGGCCGAAGGCGCTTTGAGGAATGAGTCGCACGGTGTTTATCTCAGTGAAATGTCGCTAAACAGGGAGTAAAGGCGTCATAATTACACTTTTGCGCCATCAGGAACAAATACGTAGCCTAGTCCCCACACTGTTTGGATGTAGCGGGGGTTGGCAGGGTCTTTCTCTAACATTCGACGTAGTCGCGATACCTGAACGTCAATACTCCGTTCAAGGGCGCTGTAGTCTCGTCCTCTAGCTAGGTTCATTAGCTTGTCCCGAGATAAAGGCTCGCGAGGATGAGTCACTAACGATTTAAGCACCGCGAATTCTCCACTGGTTAACGTTAATGGCGTATCTCCTGCGATCATTTCCCGTGTGGCCAGATTCAGTTTGTACTCGCCGAACTCGATTATTTGTATATCTTTAGAGGGCGCACCAGGGGCTTCACTGCTGCGACGACGCAGTACGGCTTTCGCACGTGCCAGCAGTTCTCGTGGGTTAAAGGGCTTAGGCAGGTAATCGTCTGCCCCCATTTCTAAACCAATGATGCGGTCTACTTCATCGCCTTTAGCGGTGAGCATGATAATGGGGAGCTCGTTGTTGGCTTGGCGCAAGCGCCGGCAAATAGACAGTCCATCTTCACCGGGTAGCATTAAATCCAGCACCATTAAGTGAAAATTTTCTCGTTCAAGTAATCTGTCCATTTGCTCTGCATTGGCGGCGCTTCGAACTTGATATCCTTGTTCTACCAGATAGCGTTCTAATAAGCTGCGAAGACGCATGTCATCATCAACCACAAGAATTTTAGACGTTTCCTGACCCATTATGTAGACCCTTGAAATTACTTTTCTTTCACTATAACCACAAGGTGCACAATACAAAAGAGATGAATGCACTAATGCGCATCTCTCTTTGTTACAAATAGTGTCAACGGGGGTTAGTTAAAGCGCACGACATTGAGGGCTTTGGTATCTGCGTTGCCGTTTAAGGTATTAAGATACAGAGACGTTATCTGTTGTGCCCCTGTATGGTTTTGCTGATAGAAAGTGTCTTGTATCTTATTTGCAAAACCTTGCCACGCCTTCGCGTACCGCAACAAAAATGCGTCGTGCCCCCACGTTTGTTGGCGCAGTTTGACGCGGGCTGGGGCAAAAAAGATTTCGGCATCTAAGGCTTTTTTATTGGGCTTTTTCTCGGCTTTCCAATCTGTGGCACCAATAAGGGTAATTTTCGAGAGCGTGTTACCTAGTGCATCGCCTAAAGCGCCAATTAAGCTGCCATTGGCAGCAAAATCAAGTAACCAATATTGTTGGTTATCACTCAGTGTATTGATGTCGTTATAGCTGACGACAAGATCGTAACAGCCCGTTGTCTTCACCATTTCAACATTTGATGTCGATGTTAACCCAATCACTTGATAGTTAGCCCCCCGCTGCGCTTTTTGATCTTTCAGCAACTGCGCGGTACCCAGTGCGGTTTTGCTGGATGCGCTAGACAATAACAGCGACTCGCCCTGACTAGACTCATCAACAAAATCATCCAATACGAATGAGGTCATATAGAGAGGACGGAAATTTAACTGCCACGCTTCTCGATTTGCATCATATCCAGGGTCGTTAGCGCAGCGTAGGTACTGATCGTAAACAGGGCTAATACTCTTTCGGTTTTCATGAATGTCAGAAAAACCATGGGACGCGACTTTACCCGCTTTAATGATCCAGTGACTGGCCATGGGTAAGTAGCCAAACACTTTCTCATTCACGTTCACTCCACTGTGATTAGAAGCGACAACCGTGGCAAAGCCCCACACCGGTACAATGCCATAGCCTTCAGCGGCGGGGAAAAAGCCCCAATAGCCCATATTAAAGCCTAAAGCGGCATAGGTGATGTTATTTGCAGAAAACCCAAAGGAATCCATTTCAAGTAAGACTTCGCCTTCCCCCAGCGTGTCTGTAGAAAGCACGTGTTCAACCACTTGTGTTTGATTTAAGTCGTCTTGTTTTACCCATATTTGCGTACTGGTTACCGTTGGCATGGCATCACCTAAAATGTTGGTTAAGTGAGCTTACCATGACGCACTTTTTAGGTGATTTCGACTTTAAGTTGTAAATAGATTGTTATATCACTGACGAATACTCTATCTCGCTGGCAGATTGCTCTGTTGATGACGTATCTTCTCATATAAAGGAAAAGTATCATCATTAACCCGCCACAGGTCGGTGTGTTTATTCTTGGGTGTTTAACCAGTCCATTTGATGACCCGCCCGTCGTTTTCTATTGAGGATATCTTCAAGCAGTGGAGTAAGAATGAGCTCCATGGCCAACCCCATTTTCCCGCCCGGTACCACTAGCGTATTAATGCGCGACATAAATGCGCCATCAATCATTTGCAGTAAATAGGGGTAATCAACGTGCTTCATTTCTCGTCGAAAACGTACGACAACAAAGCTTTCATCTTGGGTGGGGATTTCCCGGGCGCTAAAGGGGTTTGATGTGTCTACCGTAGGCACACGTTGAAAGTTGACGTGAGTACGAGAGAATTGCGGCGTAATGTATTGGAAGTAATCATCTAGGCCGCGCACGATACTGCTCATTACTGCTTCTCTAGAGTGCCCTCTATCTGTGGTGTCGCGCACAATTTTCTGGATCCATTCAAGGTTCACAATGGGTACCATGCCAACCAGTAAGTCTACGTGTTTAGCTACGTCATTTTCTTCGGTTTTTACACCGCCGTGTAAGCCCTCGTAAAACAATAAATCAGTATTTTCAGGTAAATCCTGCCAAGGTGTAAAAGTGCCCGGCATTTGATTAAAAGGTACGGCTTCATCGAAGGTATGTAGGTACTGACGAAATTGGCCAGAACCCGAACTCCCGTATTCTCTAAATAGGGTTTCAAGCAACTCGAAATCGTTGGCCTTTGGCCCAAAGTAACTAATATGTCGCCCTTGCTCTTGGGCTTTACGGATTTCCACTTCCATTTCTGGGCGCGTAAAACGATGAAAGCTGTCGCCACCCACTACCGCCGCATTTACACTTAAATTTCTGAAAATGTGACGAATAGCATTGGTTGTTGTGGTGGTGCCCGCACCAGAAGAACCTGTTATAGCAATAATAGGGTGTTTGACAGACATAGAAATTCTTTTTGGAAATGACGGGTACTAGTTATAAGCTGATGTGGGTTAAGAATCAAGACCACCCTCCTACTGAGAAATTGACTATAAGCACGAATTAGCGCTAACTTGGGGGAAAATAAATAACAAAAAGCACAATGAGGAAGTGGCGATGGAATCTTTTTTACTGGGTATACTGGTTTTAGTCACCGTAGCTGGTGCTGTGCTTTCTTTTCAACATGTGGGCAAGCTATCACGCATGCAAATCCATATTGAGCAATTGGAAAGACGCTTAAGGGCATTTGAGCAAAAATCTGCCTCTTCAAAACCCGCACCTCGCGTTGAAAGCATAACCACGTCTAAACGCGACGCCTCTGCTAGCGCTTTAGAGGGCGTCTCCAAACCTCGTGCATCAAGCAACCCGTCAAGCCCTCCTACGCTTATTTCCTATGTTGAAAAGCACCAACAGGGGCTAGTTAACGCCATTAAGGGTAACGGGTTATTATGGCTTGGCGGCTTAGTTTTGGCGGTGGGGGGCATTTTTCTTGCAAACTACGCCATTGAGTCGGGTTTCGTTTCAGCCGAACTTCGCGTGATACTCGGTGGCGTATTTGGTGTTTCTCTGGTGGTGGCCTCAGAATTTTTAGCTCGCCATCGCATTCGCTTTTCTATCTATTCACCAGCGGTATGTGCGGCACTTGCCTCAGGCGGTATGGTCACGTGCTACGCCATGACGCTGGTGGCCTTCAATTACTATGGCTTTTTATCGCCTTTCATTGCATTTGCAACGTTAGCGTTTATTGCATTAGGCGCGGTTTCATTATCACTGCGATTTGGCCCGTTACTGGCGTTTATTGGGATATTGGGCGCATTTGCCATTCCAGCGCTCGTGAATACGGGGTCGAATAATATTCCTTTGCTTTTGGCGTTTGTTAGTCTTGTTTCTTTATCTGGCGTGTGGGTGGCACAAAAGGTCGCCGCGGTTTGGCTGTGGCGAGTGAGTTTTTTAGGGCAATTTTTATGGGCATTAGTGGGGCTATCAAGTACAGAGGCGAGCCACTTTGTTGCTTGGTTGTGTTTTAGCGTATTTTCAACCTACTTGTTTGCGTTGGTTCGCACATTGGGCTGGTCATTAATGGCTACGCAACATCAGGGAATGACACTGAGAAGTTTATTTGCTCAACGGCAACAACTCGCGGCAATTTCACTGGTTTTAATCGTCATTCATGGGTTTCTGATTCAATACGGCAGCAATGAAAAAATATGGATTAGCGCCTTCACACTGGCCGCTTTACTGCTTATTGCGCCTATTCGACACAGTGCCTTTGATGTGTGGCCTGCACTGATGTTGGTTACTGGTTTGACGCATTTTGCTATGTTGAGGCCAGCTGAAGGCCCCATAGATCTTAGCTTTATTCTTAGTGGAAAGTATCTATTTTCTCAGCTGCTCGCGGCAGGGCTTTGTGTGTACGGGGGGATGTTAGCAAGAAAACACAATACCCATGACACCGCGCGACCGGCGTTTTGGCTCTACATGGTAGTAAGCCCAGTGGCGTTGTATGGGGTAAGTTATGCGCTAGCTCCTAGCAAGATCACCGACGTACTCTACGGTATTTGGGCGCTTGAACTTGCGCTGATTGCACTAATAAGTGCTTTAGTCACGTTGAGAGTTAACCCTCATATAGAAAAGCTCTCTTTTTCCGTGCTTGCCAATGCGTGTTTAACATTGTGTTTTACCATGGTACTTGATGCCGCAATATTATCACTGGCGTTGGCTATTCAAGTGGCTATGGTGAGTATACAAAGTGCAAAGTATCGCGTAGCGCTACCAGACTGGTTGTTTAAAGCCTTATTGATTGCCGTGTTGTTAAGACTCACTGGCGCGCCATGGTTAGCGGATTATGCTGACGAACATATTTTCAGCATACATTGGACGGCTGTTGTCTATCCGGCGGTGTTTTTAAGTTTATGGTTAGCACGAAAATACAACCCGTCGCCGACATTAAAGGTGTGGTTGGAAGGTGCGTTATTGCATGTTGTTGCACTGTTTATTACTACCGAGCCTAGTTATTGGTTAACGGGGGCCTACCCAGAGCTATTCCTCGCTTCCTACACGGAAAAAGTCTTTTTAGCCTTGGGATGGGTCGCGCTCGCGGTAACCTATTGGCACCGTGCTTGTGTTGCTCAACAGTTGGCTAAACTCTATCGTGTGGCAGGCTTTATCTTAATGATAGGGGCTTTTTGGCTTCACTTAGATATATCAGTGGTGAATAACCCCTTTGTGTTCCCACAAAATACGGGGGGTAATGCAGTACTGAATTATATGGCTTTACAATGGTTAGCCCCAGCGTTACTGCTTAGTACATTGTGGTTGCCACCTTGGTTTAAGGTATTGCCGAGCAGCGCTTCACAGATAAAAGCGCTCATTTCAGGGCCATGCTTAAAAGGTGTTGTGGTGATTATCGGTCTGTTTTTGGTGCTTTATATCAATAGCATCATTCGGCGTCTTTTCCATCATGGACACGTTGAGTTCGGTTTAGGGATAGGTCAAGCTGAGCAATACACCTACTCGGTGGTATGGCTTATTTTGGCGACCTTAACGATTTTCCTCGGCCAATACATGGATAAAGATAGGTCCGTGAAGTTAGGCTTTGGCCTGTTAACGGTTGTACTACTGAAAGCCTTTATTATCGACATGTCTAGCCTTGAAGGTTTATATCGTGCCCTGTCCTTCATTGGCTTGGGGTTAAGCTTGGTGGGAATAGGATGGTTATTCCAGAAATTTAATATGGAATCGGATAGGCCTCGTGATCAAGCAAGTCCAGTGACGTAGTGGAGAATGGCGTCTATGTATGCGGCTTCTTGTCGGCGTTAGGGTTTGGAGACGTGCTATGGTGGTGCTGAAGAAGGCGCACGATGAGATGAGCTTCTTCTTCATCGAGGTCTAACAAATCGCGAACACGTTCGATGTGCCCTTTATCGTGTTCGCTTAAATGGCCATCGTCTAATGCGGTACGAACCGTGTCTGTGAATCTGTCTCTTTTAAGTTGCATTTGTGCGGTATAGCTAGAAGATAAAATACCAGCAGGTAGCGCATAGAAACAAATGCCCATAATTGTAATGAATCCACCAAACACTTTACCTAATGTGGTGATAGGAACGGCGTCACCGTAGCCTACTGTGGTGAGTGTTACCAGCGCCCACCACAATGACGCGGGAATGCTGCTAAAAACCTCTGGTTGAGCGGTGTGTTCAATGTAATAGATGCAGGTTGCCGCAATAACAGTAAACACGAATAAAACACTGATGGCGGCACCTAAACTATGGGCCTCATTTCTTAATACAGTGAGCAAAGTTTGCATTGAGCGCGAATAGCGGCCAATTTTTAAAATTCGCATGACTCTAAATACCCGCAAAATACGCAAGTCTAAGGCCACAAACATACTTAAATAGAAGGGTAAAATGGCCATAAGGTCGATCACAGCCATAGGACTTTTAAGGTAGTTCCAGCGTTTTTTCTTCGCACTACGCCTCTCTTCTCCATGGCGGGAGGGCGCTGCCGCACTGCTGTATACACGTAAGAGATATTCCACAGTAAATATAAGTACAGATACGATTTCAATAGTATGAAGTTCGCGCTGCCATGTTGGTGATAAGCCTGGCACGGTTTCAAGCATCATCGCGCCCACATTAACGAGAATAAGTATCACCAGAGCAAAATCAAAAATCTTACTCAGTGTTTTAAACTCATGTGCATCGCTATGAGGGGTAAGTATATTGTAACAAGTGCGTTGAAATGACATATACCGAGTGCGTAAAAGGCATGGAATAGTCACTTTATACCAACAACCGTGGCAAATTGGTATTTGTACGCAGAGGGTATATAGTCGACCTTACGTTTGTAGTGAAACCATACGGAGCAAATTCAATGACTCGAAAGCGGTTCAAGCCGGTATTTAATACACTCACCAAGGCAGTATTCATTTATTCAGTATTGGCATCAGGGGCAACGTTTGCCAATATGACAGAGGATGAAGCTGCGTATGTTTCCACGCCTCCGGTCATTGACGGCATTGCAGATGATGACGCATGGAAAGACGTTAAGTGGAATGTCATGTCATCCCAGATGTGGGGAACGCTGCCAGAAGCCACGGATTTTTCGGGTCGCTATAAGCTTCGCTGGGACGAGCGTGCCCTATATTTGCTTGCAGAAATTCAAGATGACCACCTCTCAGATACCTATGCAGACCCTTTAGAGCGTTACTGGGATGATGATTGCCTAGAAATCTTTATTGATGCCGATGGTTCTGGTGGCGATCACTTTAATAACTACAATGCTTTTGCTTATCACCTTGCCCTTGATAATCAAGTGGTAGATATTGGCCCTGATGAAAATGGTGACGCTGTGGCTCAGTTATATAACGATCATGTAGACAGCGCCTGGAAGCGTGATCTTACCCCGCCGTTTCTTGTTTACTGGGAAGCCGCCATCCGCGTATTTGATGATAGCTATCAGCACGGAAAAGACAACTCGCCACTCACCCTTAAAAAAGGGATGCAACTTGGCTTTATGTTGGCGTATTGTGATGCTGATGGAAAAGACAGAGAACATTTCATGGGATCCCATGAAATTACCCCAGTGAATGGCGACAAGAACTTAGGCTTTAAGGATGCTTCTGTCTTTGGCAAGCTGATATTGAAAAGTCGTTAAGGGTTGGCATAAAAAAAGCGCTACCTACTGGGTTAGCGCTTTTGTGTTATTTGTCGTTATTTCTCGTTAAAGGCTAACCACTAGCTGGCCTCTGCTTCGCGAGCAATCGCGCGATGGGCAATGTCGTTGCGAAAATACACATCTTTAAATTGAATGGTTTTAAGCAGTGTATAAGCGTTTTGTTGCGCTTCGGTAACATTGTGACCTAGCGCAGTGGCACATAATACACGGCCTCCAGCGGTCACCACTTTACCGTCTTCAAGGGCTGTTCCCGCATGGAATACTTTGCCATCTAGTTTGGCGGCATCTTCAAAGCCTGTGATCTCATCACCTTTATTATAACTGCCAGGGTAACCACCCGCTGCTAGCACCACGCCCACAGACGCACGCTCATCAAACTCAATGGTTTTGCCGGCTAGCTCACCTCGACATGCAGCTTGACATAAAGGCACAATATCTGACTTTAAACGTAGCATAATCGGTTGCGTTTCTGGATCGCCGAAGCGGCAGTTGTACTCAATGACCTTCGGCGTGCCGTCAGCCATAATCATAAGCCCTGCGTATAAGAAACCTACGTAGTCATTACCTTCTGAGGCCATGCCATCTACCGTTGGCATAATCACTTCATTCATAATACGGTCATGAATGTCAGGGGTCACTACTGGGGCTGGAGAATATGCTCCCATACCGCCAGTGTTCGGGCCTTTGTCGCCATCGGCTGCGCGTTTATGGTCTTGGCTGGTGGCAAAAGGCAGTACATTCTTGCCATCGACCATAACAATGAAAGACGCTTCTTCACCGTCTAAGAACTCTTCAATAACCACGCGGCTGCCTGCTTCACCGAACGCATTTCCTGCTAGCATATCGCGAATGGCATCTTCGGCTTCCTCAAGGGTCATGGCGACGATAACGCCTTTACCCGCGGCTAGGCCGTCTGCTTTAACTACGATGGGGGCACCTTTCTCACGCACATAAGCAAGAGCGGGGGCTATTTCAGTGAAGTTTTGGTATTCAGCCGTAGGGATGTTGTGACGAGCGAGAAAGTCTTTGGTGAAGGCTTTTGAGCCTTCAAGCTGCGCTGCAGCTTGGGTAGGCCCAAATATCATTAGCCCTTCGTTAGTGAACGCATCGACTACGCCTGCAACTAGCGGTGCTTCTGGGCCTACAATAGTAAGCGCTACGTCGTTACCTTGAGCGAAAGACACAAGACCAGCGATGTCGTTAACATCAATAGCCACGTTCTCTACCTTAGGTTCGGTAGCGGTGCCGGCATTACCCGGAGCAACGAATACCGTTGATACATCAGAAGACTGCGCTGCTTTGTAGGCTAACGCGTGCTCGCGGCCACCGCCGCCAATGACAAGTACGTTCATTAACTATTCCGTTTTAAACTTTGAGTTGTATTAATTTGGCTTTTTGAATTTTAACGTCATGCGATTACTCTCGCCAATAGCAAGGTATTTGTCGCGATCTTGCTCTTCAAGTGCTAAACGAGGAGGCAATGTCCACACACCACGAGGGTGGTCTGCTGTATCCATAGGGTTCGCATTAACATCGCTGCTTGCTTCAAGCACAAATCCTGCTTTTTCCGCCGCCGCAACAATGTATGAGCGTTTCATGTAACCACTTTTCTTCATGGCTTCAACGTCTGCACTTTCTGGTAATTCGTGTTCTACTACCCCTAATACGCCACCTGGCTTAAGCGCTTTGAAAAAGGCACCGAATGCATTGTTAATGCCTTCCTCACCGTGGCCCATATACCAGTTGTGAACGTTACGAAAGGTGAGCACCATATCGGCACTGCCTGCTTTTGCGATATCCAGTGCTTTCATCGGGTCGAAAGCGGTCACTTCTGCGCCTTCGTATTTCATGCCTGGCTTGGTTTTTTCTTTAAACCCTTTCACTGACTTTTTGTAGTAATCGCTACTTGAGTCATCAACATAAAAATGCGCGGCAACGTATTTGCCTTCCTCTTTTACGACAGAGTAAAGAATGTCGGCATACCAACCACCACCTGGAGAGACTTCTACTACAGTCATATCAGGCTTTAAGCCAAAAAAGCGAAGGGTTTGTTGAGGATGACGATATTCATCACGGGCTTTCGCTTTTTCTGAACGAATGTCACTCATGGCTGCATCTGAAATAGCATCGGCGCTGGCATAAGTGGCGGTAACACCAAGTGTTGCAGCTAATACAAGTTGGGCTAACTTTTTCATTCTTATTTCCTTTTTCTGTCGAGGGTAGGCAAATAACATAACATTTTTAGGGGCTGTCGGCCTTTGTTATGCAAAATGGCAAAGCAAAGGTTAACAGGCCCGCGTAACACTATTACTACAAATTACCACAGGTCAGATCAAGCCTATCAGCTGACCCTTAGCTACACTTACGCCTCAGCAGAATAATTCGCACCTTTGTCGCTTAGGTATCGTAATCTTAAAAAGCATGTATCGCTTTCATGGGAAGAGATAAAACACGCAGTACGCTTTAAAATATTGGCATACTGCGTGTTTGTTATCGCGTTAAAGCAACCGTACTAAGCGCGCTTATATGCTTTTTAGTGACGGAAGTGGCGCATGCCGGTGAATACCATGGCAATGCCGTGTTCATCAGCTGCATCAATCACTTCTTGGTCACGCATAGAGCCGCCTGGCTGAATAACTGCTTTAATGCCAGCTTCAGCGGCAGCGTCAATACCGTCGCGGAACGGGAAGAATGCATCAGATGCCATTACAGAGCCGGCCACTTCTAGGTTTTCGTCAGCCGCTTTAATGCCTGCAATCTTTGCAGAATAAACACGGCTCATTTGGCCTGCGCCTACGCCTACTGTCATGCCGTCTTTGCAGTAAACGATGGCGTTAGACTTCACGTATTTCGCTACTTTCCAGCAGAACATCAGGTCGCGGAGTTCGTCTTCAGATGGCTTACGCTTAGTCACTACTTCCAGGTCTTCCATTTCAACCATGCCAAAGTCGCGCTCTTGAACAAGCAAGCCGCCATTAACCCGCTTAAAATCGTACCCTTCAGTAAGCTGACCTGCCCAGTCGCCACAGGCGAGAAGACGTACATTTTTCTTCGCGGTCACAACTTCTTTCGCTTCATCACTGACCGTTGGTGCAATAATCACTTCGACGAACTGACGGTCTACAATCGCTTGCGCGGTTTTCGCATCAAGTTCGCGGTTAAAAGCAATAATGCCGCCAAACGCTGACGTAGGGTCGGTTTTAAACGCACGGTCATAAGCACTAAGGATGTCTTCACCAATCGCCACACCACACGGGTTTGCATGTTTAACGATAACGCATGCAGGCTGTTCAAATTCTTTCACACACTCTAGCGCTGCATCGGTATCGGCGATGTTGTTGAAAGACAGCTCTTTACCTTGAAGCTGGGTTGCTGTAGCCACAGAGGCTTCTTGAATGTCGTTCTCAACATAAAATGCCGCTTCTTGGTGACTATTTTCACCGTAACGAAGATCTTGCTTCTTGGTCAGCTGCATGTTGTACGTGCGCGGAAATTCGCTGTGCTGGTGGTCGCAATCGGCTTCGCATTCAGTGCTGTCTAAACGTGCGCCGAAGTAGTTAGCAATCATGCCGTCGTATTCTGCGGTATGTTCAAAGGCTTTAATGGCTAGGTCGAAACGGGTGCTGTAGGTGAGTGAGCCATTGTTATCGTTCATTTCTGCTAACACACGACCATAATCAGAGGCGTTCACCACAATAGTCACGTCTTTATGGTTTTTCGCTGCCGCGCGCACCATTGTTGGGCCACCGATATCAATGTTCTCAATGGCATCTTCTAATGTGCAGTCTTCGTTTGCCACGGTGGCGGCAAAGGGATAAAGGTTCACTACCACTAAATCGATAGGAGCAATGTTGTTTTCTGCCATGACGGCTTCGTCGGTGCCACGGCGTGCAAGGATGCCACCATGAATTTTAGGGTGAAGGGTTTTTACACGTCCGGCCATAATTTCTGGATGGCCAGTATGTTCAGACACCTCAATCACAGGTAAGCCTGCGTTAGCTAGCAGTTTCGCAGTACCGCCCGTCGACAGAAGTTCTACCCCAGCGTTATGCAGCGCGGTGGCGAAATCAAGGATACCGGTTTTATCAGAGACACTTAAAAGAGCACGTTTAATGGGTTTTGGTGTTTGCATAAATGTATTAGCTTCAAAGTTGTAGTGTTGAAACAAAAAGAGCACCGATTGGTGCTCTTTGGCGGGCAATGCCCTTAGGATTTTAGTTCATGCCGTATTGCTTTAGCTTCTTGCGAAGTGTGCCACGGTTGATGCCCATCATGATGGCGGCGCGGGTTTGGTTGCCGCGGGTGTAGGTCATGACTTCCTCAAGCAGCGGCGCTTCAACTTCGGCAAGCACCATTTCGTACAAGTTGTCGATGTTGGCGTTGTCTAGCTGTTTTAGGTACTTGTTAACCGCTTGCTTAACTGAGTCACGCAATGGCTTTTGAGCTTGCGTTTGAGAAGGCGTAGTTACTGTAGTAGTAAAAGGTGAAGTCACGTTTTGATCGAACATAATACTGTGTTGCTCTTAAGTTAGTCATCACTATGCTGCAGGGGAAATCTGTCGGGTTTCCGTGTTCTGCAACGATTGAAAATAAGTGTCTAATGCTTCAAGTTGCGCCTTCGCGCAATCTATAGCGTTGAACGTTTTACGAAACTGACGATCCGTATCATGCTCCGCGAGATACCAGCCCACGTGCTTTCGGGCAATTCTTACACCGGCCACGTCACCATAAAAGTTCTGCACATTTGCAACATGCTCATGCAAGATCTCGTATTGTTCAGACAGTGGTGGCGACGCTAGGTTCTCGCCAGTTTCAAGGAAATGTTGGATTTGCTTAAAAATCCAAGGGTTACCTTGAGCTCCGCGCCCTACCATCACACCATCTGCGCCAGTGTAATTCAGCACCTCTTGTGCTTTCTCTGGAGAAGTAATGTCACCATTTGCAATAACAGGAATTGAAATTGCCGCCTTTATTTGGCGAATGGTGTCATATTCTGCTTCCCCTTTATACATACAAGCTCGTGTTCTGCCATGAACTGCAAGCGACTGTATGCCGTTTTGCTCTGCAATACGGGCAATCTCTACCCCATTGCGATTTTCTGGATTCCAGCCGGTTCGAATTTTCAGCGTTACAGGTACGTCAACCGCGTTAACCACGGCTTGAATAATGCGTTCCACTGTTTCTGGATACTGTAATAAAGCAGAGCCTGCTAGCTTCTTATTCACTTTCTTCGCAGGACAACCCATGTTGATATCAATAATTTGCGCACCGTTATCAACATTAAATTGTGCCGCTTGTGCCATAAGTTCAGGATCAGCACCTGCAATTTGTACAGAGCGAATGCCATCTTCGCCTTCATGATTCATTCGGGCTAGTGATTTAGCGGTATTCCATACCTTCGGATTGCTAGACAGCATTTCCGAAACCACGAGGCCTGCGCCCATGCGTTTGCACAGCTGACGAAACGGTCTATCCGTTACGCCTGCCATTGGTGCCAACATCAAATTGTTTTCTAACGTGTAAGGACCAATACGCATAAATCGCCATCAAAGAACTGCACATAAAATATACACCCCGCTAAAACGGGGCGCTAAGTGTACGCGTTTTCGCAATACTTGAAAAGGCTAAAAATCACACAAAATTTCACTTAGTGGGCTTGACAGTGAAAAAAAACTGTCACATTAGGAGTCTAGTGCCGGTTTGCTGGCTAAAAAATATTCAAAGGGCGCATAGGCCGCGCCCTAAAAGGGTTTCAATAACAAAAAATTTACGCTTTAGGGGTGCTTCTTACCAGATACTCTCGCCCACTCTCCATCAATTGCACTTTTATCGAGGGTAAATTGTGTACGGTAAGCCGCTTCTATTTTGGGAACTTGCTCTGCCAATATGCCGGAAAGGACAAGAAGGCCGTCTGCTTGACAAAAATCAGCAATTACAGGTTGGAGTTCAAGCAATGGACCAGACAGGATGTTGGCCATCACAATGTCGGCTTCTATTTGCGGTTGATTTTCGGGGAGGTAAACATCTAACCGCGAGGCAACATCATTGCGACGAGCATTTTCTTCGGTAGCCTGCAGTGCTTGTGGGTCTATATCAATACCAATAACACGCTTGGCGCCAAGTTTAAGGGCCGCCAGTGCTAAAATGCCCGAGCCACAGCCAAAATCCACCACTGTTTTATCTTTAACGTCTATCCCATCTAGCCAACGCAAACAGAGAGCGGTTGTTGGATGAGTGCCGGTACCGAAGGCAAGGCCAGGGTCTAACATCACATTCACCGCATTAGGGTCTGGCACGTCTCTCCAACTTGGGCAAATCCACAAGCGCTCGCCAAACTGCATAGGGTGGAAGTTATCCATCCATTCTCTTTCCCAGTCTTTGTCTTCAAGAGGTTCGAGTTTGTATTTAAAGTCTGCTCCTAATACGCGGGCTTTACCGAGCCGATCTATGATACGTTTCATATCGTCTGAAGCGTCGAATAAACCCACTACTTGCGTATCTGGCCACAACAAAACTTCGCCCGGCTTAGGTTCATACATAGGGGTATCTTTCGCGTCTACAAAAGTAACAGCTTGTGAGCCATTTGCGCTTAACATATCGCCGATGGCGTCAGCATGTTCAGAGGTGGTGTTAATTCGTAGTTGTAGCCAGGCCATGTGAAATAGAGTGTTTGGAGGTTTGCAGTTATTGTACAGCCAATAAGTCGCAATGCGAAGTTCAGGCCCAGAAACTTATGAAGGTTAACGGGTTTAAACGGCGAACTGCCGATATTTTAGTCTTTTAGGTAATGGTGAAAACGCCCTGAGTTTATACACTCAATAATGAGTTCCTTAACTGAATAACTGCATGCGCCGCTCACTTATTTTGCTTTTACTACTGCTTGTTACGTCGGCTTCTTACGGGAAGCGGCTTGATGTTGTGGTTGGCTGGGACAAACCGCCCTATGTTATAGCAGCGCAAAATTCTGGTTTTGAAGTGGAGTTAGTGCGAGCTATCTTTACGGAGATGGGGTATGAAATAACCCCTATTTATGTGCCGTTTGGCCGAACGGCTCGCATTGTTAATTCTGGCAGTGTTGATGTGGGCCTTACCTTAACTCCTCGGCATGATATTGACCCAGCGCTTTTATCAAATGAGTATATTGCCTATCAAAATGTGGCAGTAACTCTGCAGGAGCGTCACCTCACTATTTCAAACTTGCAAGACCTATCAGGGAAAAGCATTATTGCTTTTCAAACGGCGAAGTCGATACTGGGGGAAGCATTTTTTAACGTGGTTGACCAGCAACCCACTTACTTAGAGTTGGCTGAGCAGAAACGCCAAGTCAGTTTGCTACTGCTTGGTAGCGTTGATGTGGCTATTCTCGATAGAAACATATTTCACTATATAAAAAGCCAGTTTCCAAAAAAACAACAGTATGCTACCCAAATTCATGAAATCTTTCCCGTCAGTACCTATAGTGCAGCCATCCCTGACCCAGCGTTACGTCATCAGTTCAACACAACACTAGCGCGTTTCATTGCCGACGGCCGCTATCAAGCATTGCTTGATAATTTCGGTTTAGAAAACTTGCTTTTTACCCCTATTCGACAAGAAGCCTTACCCCTTACTCCTGTCCAGCCTTTAAACTTTCGTTAGTTTCTGTATGTTTGTTGACCTGTGAACTATATATGTCGCATGCTGTATAAAACGACAAATAAAAAACAATAACAGGGAAATACATAATGAAGCTCAAACTCTTAATTGCAGCAGTAGCAATAGTGGTGGTAGGTTGCAAAGCTCAGTCGAATGACACAGCCCCCAGTGTTACCAACACATGGCTAGATAAGCCTGCTGCAGAGCAGGCACAGGCCATCAGAAACGGTACGCTTACCTCTGAACAACTTGTTACCGGTTATTTAGCGCGTATAGAAGAGCGGGACAAAAAAGTAAACAGTATCTTAGTGCTTAACTCGAATGCCATTGCACAA
The DNA here is from genome assembly GCF_015767655.1 of Alteromonas sp. B31-7. Taxonomy (NCBI): domain Bacteria; kingdom Pseudomonadati; phylum Pseudomonadota; class Gammaproteobacteria; order Alteromonadales; family Alteromonadaceae; genus Alteromonas; species Alteromonas sp. B31-7. The sequence continues at coordinate 4,440,331 of NZ_CP065233.1, read as the reverse complement.
GCGAAAGCTGCCGATGAACAAGCGCAGAAAGGCACTTTCACCGGCCCATTGCATGGTATACCGGTATTATTAAAGGATAATATTGAAGCCAGTGAGTTGCCGACAACAGCCGGTTCTATGGCGCTTGTTAACAACCGTACAGGTCGCGATGCCCCTATTGTTGCCAACTTAAAAGCGGCAGGCGCCATAATCTTAGGTAAAACGAACTTATCTGAGTGGGCAAACTTTCGGTCGGAATCTTCTATCAGTGGTTGGAGCGCAGTGGGTGGATTGACCCGTAATCCTCATTTGCTGTCGCGCACCGCTTGCGGCTCGTCATCCGGTTCAGGGGCAGCGATGGCGCTAAGGCTAAGCTCTTTAGCGGTAGGAACAGAAACCAATGGCTCTATTATCTGCCCATCATCTATGAATGGAATTGTGGGGTTTAAGCCTACCGTTGGTTTGCTTTCACGTTCTTATATAGTGCCTATTTCATCCTCACAAGATACCGCAGGGCCAATGACCGCCAATGTTAACGACGCGTGGTTAATGGCTTCGGTCATGGATGGCGTGGATGTTAAAGACGCCGCTACCGCCGATGCAGAAGATCACCTGTTGCCTTCCCTCGAAGAAAGTATGTTGGCCACGGATCTAAAAGGCATACGTGTTGGCGTAGTACGCTATCGTCAGGGCGACAACCCACATGTACTTTCGGTGTATGAAAATGCGCTAGAAACTCTAGAAGCCGCGGGCGCAGAATTGGTTGATATTAATGATTTTGAGCAACCAGACAGCTTTTGGTCTGATTCGTACACCGTGCTGCTCAGTGAGTTTCATCATACAATTGATGCGTATTTAGCGGATAGCCCCGCGGATATTCCTACTCGCAATTTAGAAGCGCTTATTGCGTTTAATAAAACCGACAAGAAAGAGCTCGTGCTTTTCAACCAAGATATTTTTGAAAAGTCCCTAGCCGCGCCGGCCATCGACAGTGATGAATACAAAAGTGCATTAAGCTTAGTGCAAAATACGGCGGGTACAAATGGCATTGATAAACTCATGCAGGACAATGGGGTGGACATATTGGTCGCGCCTTCAAATAGCCCCGCCTTTTTGATTGATGGTGTCTATGGTGATCATTCGCCAGTTGGCTTTATTGGAATTGGCTATTTAGCCGCCATTGCTGGATACCCACATTTAACCGTACCGGCAGGTGAGGTAAAACAATTACCGGTAGGATTAAGTTTTATAGGCAGTAAATGGCAAGATGAAAAAGTTTTGCGTATAGGCAGTGTTTTTGAAGCCAAGCATGGCGCTTATGTAAAACCAGGTTTATTACCAAGCCGTTTGGAAAGCCCTGAACTTGAAGATATTGTGAGTGGACAGTAAAACTAAAAAGCCCCACTAATGGGTAATGCCGATCAGTTAAGAAATAATTTAACGATCGGTTGACCGATCTTTTTAACGGTTCAAAATCCGATATCAGGTTCTGATATCGGATTTTTTTATGCGTTTTGAAAGCGAATTAGCGAATGTTTTTAAGTCTTCAGACAATTTTCACACCTTTGAAAAATATGCGGAGCTTCTTTCTCCAGAGCTTATTAAGCAAGGCTTCGAACAAGCAGGTGTCGCTACTATTCGTAAACGAAGGCTGCCTTTAGAAACAGTACTCTGGTCAATTGTTGGCATGGCACTGTATCGGCAAGAATCTGTCTGGAATATCGCGACGCAGATGGACATCATGCTGCCAGATAAAAAGGCTTTAGTTGCACCAAGCGCAATGGTTCAAGCTAGGCAACGATTAGGAGAAGATGCAGTGCGAGAAGTGTTTCGTTTGATGGCAAAAAATAGCTATGAGTCTACGCGGTTTGAGCGTTGGGCGGGACTCAATTTACTTGCTGTGGATGGTGTCGTTTGGCGAACCGCCGATACACCAGAAAATCATAAGGTGTTTGAAACGCAAAGTAATCAGCATAGTGAAAATATTTACCCCCAAATCCGTATGGTCTGTCATATGGAGATTACTAGCCATCAGCTTATAAATAGCGCTTTTGCAGGCTATCGTACCAATGAAATGAAGTTGGCAGAGGAGCTAGTAGAAACAACCCCTGACCATTCTTTAACACTATTCGATAAAGGGTACTACTCGCTTGGCTTACTAAACCGTTGGCACCAAGCTGGTGAGCAAAGGCATTGGATGATACCTGCTAGAAAAGACCTTCGATACGAAGTGATAAGCAGCTTTAGTAAGCAAGACAAGCATATACGCCTAGCGTGCACGCCTCAGGCAAGAAAGAAGTTCGAAGATTTACCTGAATTTATAGAAGCTAGATTAGTAACCAAAACTATTAAAGGAAAAACGTATAGGATGTTGTCATCAATGGTGGACCCATTGCGTTTTCCTAGCGACGAGATGGTAGAGTTGTATCGATATCGCTGGGAGATTGAACTGGGTTATCGCGAGATGAAGCAGTCACTACTGAACAATGAGTATACGCTGAGAAGTAAACGCCCAGACATGATAAGGCAAGAGTTATGGGGCGTTCTATTATGTTACAACTTAATCAGACAAGGTATGACTGCGGCGGCGAATAAACTAGGCGGTGTATTACCGAATCAACTCAGCTTTACAAGTTGCGCTATGGCCATTACGCACTTCTTCGTTACTGTATCTATGAGTAGCCCGGGGAACATACCAAAAATATACAATGCTTTACTTACTCAGATGGGATACTGCTTACTTCCGCCGAGGCGCGAGGACAGGTGTTATCCAAGATGGGTTAAGCCAAAACCCAAGAAATATCCTCTCAAAAAGAAAAAATGCCAGTCAGCTTAACTGACTGGCATTACCCACTAATGGGGCTACGCCAGTTACCTAAAGGCTAACTAACTTGCCCTGTTGTCACTGTCTTAGCTGGGGCGTTTAACCCAAGCACTACACCAGCCATTGGCGTTAACCAATTTATTGGGGAATAACGCACAAGGGCGATAGTTTTCACCATCTGCGCCTTGTACATACATACAATTTTTGCACTGTGCGCCGTCAACCGTTGAGGCTGGGGTGTAGTTAAGTGCTTTGGCTGTTGGATCATCCGCTTGAAGTTGCTCTTGCGCCTGAGCGCGAAGTGCAACACTACCTAAGGTTAGCCCTATTAAGCTTGTCCCTGACAACTTCAAAAAGTCGCGACGGTTTACAGATTTCATAATTCTCTCCAAGTGAGATAATAACGAGAATGATTCTTTTTTATTCAAGGCTTTAAACGCAAAAACCTGCCCGTAGGCAGGTTTCTTTCTATCACTACATTATACTATAACGCGCATTGTCAGGATCGGCTAAATACGAAATAACTTCATTGATCCAGATTAAATCTCATTCATCTAACTATAGCCTGTTTAGATGAATGAGACATGAATGGCACCCATAAAGTTTACTTATTGGTTAACGGTGTGTCAGGTTTCGCATAGCTAAACTGCGCAATGCGGTGGGTACTATGATAACTATCAAGGCCAGATATACAGGCACTACCTGCACGTTCGATATCCGCATAACCGTCCTCAGACATCATGGCCTTATTAAGGTGTACTTCTTTAATTGCCCCTATCACCATCTCTGTTTGGTTACACAACGTAAAATGCTGCTCTACCTTCAAGCCTATCTTTATATGACTCTCAGCCACATACGGTGCGTTGAAATTATCGCTAAACCAGGGCGTTAACCCTACTTTTTCAAACTCACTTTCTTTTGGTTGATAGCGGGCTGAGGTTTGATGGGCTTTATCTACCCATTGCGTATGAACATGATTGAGGGTGTACACACCTTGCTGTTTAATATTGTTCAATGAGTCTCGTTGTACCGTATGGGGGCGCATTATCATACCGAGTAAAGGAGGATTAGCGCCTACATGTACCACCGAACTTACAATCGCTAAGTTATGACTTTTTCCATCAGTGGTACCAAGCAGTGCCGCTGACTTAAAGCCTGATAAACTGTTGATAAAGTTTGCCCGATAGCGTTGAGGCATGGTGGTGATATCGTCAAGCTTGTAGGTATTAAATGGTTCACTCATTTTCGCAGGTCGCCTCTAAATCAATGTCATCACCCTGTTGGAACACTCTCAATTCGATAGGCTGGCAACATACTTGGCAATCTAATACCTGAACTTGACCAACGTCGTTGATCTCATCTATTTCTACCTCATTGGGCGCCATGCAATAGGGGCATGAAAACCCCATGGAACGCGTTAAACTCATTATTCTCACCGCCATTAATTCCCGAGTTATTCTTTTACGCGATAAAAGCGGCTCTGGATTGCTAAAAAGTAAAGGGTTGATTAAGTGTGCTGTATAAATATACACTGTTGGTGGTTTCGATGATCAGTACCTTAAAATGCGAAAAGACTTACCGCCCCGATACTATTTAACCCACTTTCATGAATTTTTGCGCTTCTTTGATGGGGCGAGTGGCCACTTATTGACCGAGCAGGCCAATACCTTTATTACGCGCTTTTGCGCCTTAGATGAAGATAAACAGTGCATTGTGGTGCGTGCTGCCAACCGCAAGTACGCCGTCATCGATCGTAGCCAATTTAATTATGCTGAAATATCACTCCCGCAACAGCAAATCGATAGCCTTATTGAAAGCGGGTGGTTCGGTGATTTATCCCATGCCTCGGTACAGGATATGGCGGGCGTACTGACGAAAGACGCCATTATCGAACTCATGGCTACCTACGGGAGTACGCAAGGGTTATCGGCACTCACCAAACCCAAATTAGTTGAAAGGTTGCGCCAAGAAATAGCGCTACATGGGTGGCCTGATCGCTTTTCACTAGACCATTATTTAGTATGCTTGTTTGACAATGCTCTGCGCTTTTTACTGTTTGTTTACTTTGGCAATACCAAAAGCCGGCTGAATCAGTTTTCAATGCGCGATCTGGGTGTCATGCGTACGCGGTCTGACTCGGTTGGCAATAGCGCGCGATTTGACAGCAAAGAAGATACAGAAGCGGCGTGGTTTTACGCCGATCGCTACAGCAAGCTGGCCTATTACGATCAAGCGGCATTACTTGGAGTAGCCAAGTTACCGTTTCCTGATGTACAGAGTGTGTCGGCTGCATTTTATCGAGACCAATTTATTTATGCTTTGGGCATGAAATTAATGGAGTTTGATAAGTTAAAAGCTCTCGATATTCTTAAATTGGCACAAAGCGATAAAGCAAAAGAAAAATGGCTTAGAGAAACCTACAAAGCGGGCGATACCGATGCAGTAAAACAGCATCTAGAGCACATTATAGACAACCCGCAATCAGACACGCTGTTAGCGTTCGCCGAGGATTTCTATGCTCGAAAATATCACAAGAAGCGCACCAGTACGGTGACCGATATGCTGCGTAACGCAAGCAAATCTCTGGATATAGATGTTAGCCAAAACCAACAAGTAGAGCGGGGCGTTTTAGCCTATTATGCAAGACAAGGCGTGCAAGGTTGGCGTACCGAAAACCGGCTTTGGCGCAGCTTGTTTGGATTAACATTTTGGCAGCAGCTTTATGAAGAAGACACACTGGTTACAGAATTTGACCGTCGCCCGCTTTCTCTTAAGCAAAACAATTTCTACACAAAATTTGAAAATAGCATAGAGTCGTTGCTTACTGCACTAAACAGCAAACAAAAGCTACGCCACCATATACACAAAATGGCTACCCAACATTACGGGAAGGTGAATAGCTTATTTATGTGGTCAAGTGGCCTACTCGCGCCCCTAGACGCCCTGATAACGCATGGAGAGTTGCCCGCAATATTTAATTTATTGCGTATGATGAGCCGAGATTTCGAAAACTTACGAGATGGCTTTCCCGATATTATGGTGTTAGATAACACCCTACGTTTTGAAGAGATTAAAGCGCCTGGCGACCAATTACGGCGTAACCAGCTGGTGTCTATTCAACGCTTACAGCAGGCAGGATTTGAAGTGGCGGTTACCACAGTGAACTGGGTGAGAGATCCAGCACAACCTTACGTGGTGGTCGACATAGAAACCACGGGTGGTAACAACAGTTATAACAGGATAACTGAGATTGGCATGGTTAAGCTTGTGGCGGGTGAAGAGATTGCTCAGTATCAAACCTTAATTAACCCAATGCGGCGAATTCCAAACAATATAACGCGTTTAACGGGTATTTCAGATGAAATGGTAGCCTCCGCCCCGGTGTTTGCCGATGTTGCAGAAGATATCAATGCTTTCACGGAAGACGCTGTATTTGTGGCCCACAACGTTAATTTTGATTATGGCTTCATTAAACAAGAGTTTGCTCGATTGGAGCACACCTATCGCCGGCCTAAAATGTGCACAGTGCGCGAAATGCGACGTACATATCCTGGTTTAACATCTTATTCCCTTGCAAATTTAACCCAACATTTTGATATTAAGATGGAAAGGCATCACCGCGCGTTGAGCGACGCTAAAGCCGCCGCGGAACTGCTCAAGTTGGCGTTCGAAAAAGACGATGAAAGTAGTACTTAATCATTGGGTGTAGTGAACAAAATATTCCTAAATGCGTAAAAGCAGTACCTAATTGTGAATGTTGTTTTGCCATGTACAGCGAAGAAGACAAATCTCGAATTATTGAAATGGCGTGGGAAGACCGCACGCCATTTGAAGCCATAGAGGCTTTGTATGGAATACCCGAAAAAGAAGTGATTGCGTTGATGCGAGCGCACCTCAGGCATAAGACCTTTAAGAACTGGCGAGAACGAGTATCAGGACGAAAAACGAAGCACGCCAGCTTACGTCCAGCAGGGGTAGACAGAGGGTATTGCCCTTCTCAATACAAAGTAAAAAGTGCTAATAAGAAAGCGTAATGGGAATTATGAGTTATCTTTGTCTGGCGGCGTAACCGCGGTAACCGGCAGCAGTAGCGCCATGATTTGTTGCCGCCATGGTGACGGAAAAAGGTGCGTATTTTCAGCGTGATTAACCTGTTGTGCACGCTCGATAATAGGCATTAATGCGGCATAGCGAGGGTTTGATGCTTGCACAGCCTCTACCCGTTCCATAATTGAAGCAATGAAAGTGGCGGGTGACGCGTCGCCATGTTGCTTAAACTCGTTAACGAGTGCGCGACGAACGTAGCTTTCCCATTCCGCACGGTAACTGTCACTGAGCCTTTCTGGAAAGTGATTGAGTTCTTCTATATCACTGTCGAGCTTTACCACGTCGTTTACATCATCATACATCAGCCGTAAGGCGAGCAGCACGTTAAGCGTGAGTCTAGAAACAGGAAGTTGATCTTTTAGTTGTGTATATCTCTGGGGCACTGAAGAAACCTTCTCTACCTTAATCAATACAAATGGAAAAACATGAACGGCGTGAGCACTATTAAAAACCAATGCGTTTATTGATAGTGCTCACTATCAATACTAATAAATCGCGCTGGCATATGAAAGGTGTGAAGGTTAAAAATACGTAATTTACTTTGGTGAACACAATAAGCCCAGGTGGCGTATCTATTATGCACTGTTAAAGTGCGTACGCGTTCTTGCTGTTTGGCCCATCGTTTGATGGGCCTTTTTTTAATTTTGAGCCAGAGAGAGTTTTATTCCCGCCATTACTCTGGTGACACTGTCTACAACATCGATTCGACTAAACCATTCAAGGTGATGATGCCTGACCAGGTTTCCACTGACTTCCAGCGATACACCGTGTCCTGTGCCAAGAAAATCTTCAGTTAGTTCTGCACGGGCGCCGAAGTCGTCATCAACATGAGAGTAGTGAGAAAAATACTCAAGGGGATAATGATAAAGTGACAGCGAACCTGACAAACCCACCACAATTTTCGCGCTAGCATCGTCAAGACGTTTTATCGCTTCAAAAAAGGCGGTGTGGCTCGGGGTAATCTGGTAGCGATATTCTCCCCGTATAAAGTTTTGCGCTGTCATTCGCTCAATACTGGCTTCATAACTGTGCTTTTTCCCCATGTTGGCGGAATACTCTATTTCTACGTAATCTTCTTCGCCCCCTAAAGACAACGCGCGATTTGCTTGGGTGTCGCTTAGTTGGCCGACAACCACTTCAAAGGCGCTGTCGTCTTGTAATTGAAACACGTTTCTGATGCCGGAGATCCATCCATCTTTAGATAACCCCGTTGAAGAAACTCGCCCTTTGTAAGTCGGTATTACGCCTATCTCTGTTTTTCCATAATCAGATTGATAGCGAACAAAAACGCGGCGGGCATACAGGTAATCGGCGTTATCACTACCCAGGGTATTATGGCTAGAAGCAAAATCGTCGCCGCTGACTATGAATCCATTGAGTGACCAATGACGTTGATCGCCAAAGGATAAGCTAGGGTAATAGCGCACACGGTATTGATGTCGACTAGGTCGGTCGGAGCGCGTATCAAATCGATATTGAAGATCGAGCTTTTGCGACACGACTGAGCTAGCTAATACGGGCGTAAAAAGCATACAACCGCAAATACTCACGACAACGAACAAAAGTGCAAAGGGCATGACTACTGCTTTGGGATGATTACCTGTCATTATTATGCTTCACCATGGATGATAAGTTTACGCGCGATAGATTAGATACTGCCCAAGCCTATTAAATGATTTTAATTTTGGCAAAAAAAAGCCGGTGATAGACACCGGCAAGAAATGGAGGTGGACTCCAATGAGGGTAAACACAACTAGAAACAAAATTGCTTCACTGTTAGCAGGGAGGGCTAACAATGGAATCAGTATAGAGTTTTGCTCTTAATAAGAAAAATCTTAAATATTGATTGTTTTAATCGTAAAAACAGAAAATGGGAGTGAGAGGTATTTGAGGAAGGAAAAAACGAAAAAGCGCCGTCTCGTTATCCTTAAGAGACGACGCTAAGGGGGATAAAAACGGTACTATGACATACCTAATTTCTTCTCAAGGTAATGGATGTTAGTTCCACCCGCGAAGAAGTTTTCATCGGCCATAATCGAACGTTGCAAAGGAATATTGGTTTTAATGCCTTCTATCACAAGTTCATCTAGGGCGTGACGCATGCGCGCAATGGCTTCATCGCGGCTTTCACCATAGGTAATAAGCTTGCCAATCATAGAGTCGTAATACGGTGGCACTACATACCCAGAATAGATATGTGACTCCCAGCGTATACCTAAACCGCCTGGTGCGTGAAAGATATCAATGGGACCTGGGCTTGGTATAAAGGTTTCAGGATCTTCCGCGTTAATACGGCATTCAATAGCATGGCCACGAATCTGAATTTGCGATTGGTCAATTGAAAGTGGTTGGCCTGCGGCAATGCGAAGTTGCTCTTTAATAAGGTCTACACCGGTAATCATTTCAGAGACAGGGTGTTCTACCTGAATACGGGTGTTCATTTCTATGAAATAGAATTCGCCGTTTTCGTATAAGAACTCGAAAGTACCTGCACCGCGATAGCCTATTTCAATACAAGCTCTGCGGCATCGGTCACCAATTTTGGCTCGCATTTGCTCGGATATGCCCGGCGCTGGCGCCTCTTCAACGACTTTTTGGTGGCGACGCTGCATTGAGCAGTCACGCTCACCAAGGTGAATGGCATTACCCTGACCGTCAGCCAACACTTGAATTTCAACATGGCGTGGGTTTTCTAAGAACTTCTCCATGTAAACCGTGGCGTTCCCAAACGCTGCACCAGCTTCCGCTTGGGTGGTTTCTATGGCTTTCACCAACTCACCTTCGCTGCGAACCACGCGCATACCGCGACCACCACCGCCACCGGCAGCTTTTACGATAATTGGGTAGCCAATGCGCTTAGCAATCGCTTTATTCTTTTCTTCATCACCGGAAAGAGGGCCGTCTGAGCCCGGTACGCAAGGTACACCCGCTTTTTTCATTGCACTAATGGCCGACACTTTGTCACCCATCAAGTTGATGGTTTCGGCGGTGGGGCCAATGAAAATAAAGCCACTTTTTTCTACTGCTTCCGCAAAGTCAGCGTTTTCCGCTAAAAAGCCGTAGCCAGGGTGAATAGCAATAGAGTTAGTCACTTCCGCGGCGGCAATGATACGGGGAATGTTCAGGTAACTTTCAGTGGCAGATGCTTTACCGATACAAATAGATTCATCAGCAAGCAACACGTGTTTTAGGTTTTTATCCGCGGTTGAATGCACGGCTACAGTCTTTATACCTAGCTCTTTACAAGCTCTAAGTATACGTAGCGCAATTTCGCCCCGGTTAGCAATAAGTACTTTATCTAGCATGATGCAGCACTCACTTATTCAATGATGAACATAGGTTGATCGAATTCTACTGGATCTTGGTTTTCTACCAGAATGGCTTTCACCACACCGGCTTTATCAGCTTCAATTTGGTTCATCATCTTCATTGCTTCAACGATACAAAGGGTATCGCCAACTTTGACTTGTTGACCAACTTCGGCAAACGGCTTAGCAGTAGGAGAAGAGGCGCGGTAGAAGGTACCTACCATAGGAGACTTAACCACGTGGCCTTCTGGCGCAGCAGGTTCTACAGCAGCAGGGGCTTCTGCAATAGGCGCCGCTGGTGGCGGTGCCATTTGTGGAGCTTGAGGCGCCGCAAAGCTATAATTCATAGGCGCTTGAACGCCGGTGGGACCACGGTGAATACGTACTGACTCTTCGCCCTCTGTGATTTCTAGCTCGGCAATGCCAGATTCTTCCACAAGTTCGATTAGCTTCTTAATTTTTCTAATATCCATGTTCTGTCTCTGCGTTAATTTTGCGATTTCGGTAAATTGATTGCTGCAGTTAGCGCAAGTGAATAGCCTATTGCGCCAAAGCCAACGATGACGCCAGCTGCAACATCAGAAAAATAGGAGTGGTGTCTAAACGGTTCGCGACCGTGTACGTTAGACAGGTGCACTTCAATAAATGGAATACTGACACTTAGCAGTGCGTCGCGAAGGGCTACACTGGTGTGCGTGAAAGCAGCAGGGTTAATAATAATGGCATCTATGTTCCCCATTGCATTGTGAATACAGTCAATAAGCTCGTGCTCAGCATTCGACTGAAAGTGACTAAGCGTAACATCACTTGACTCAGCTTGCGCTTGAAGATCATCCACGATGTCTTGCAAGGTTTGCGAGCCGTACTTATCAGGTTCACGTTGTCCTAACATATTTAGGTTAGGGCCATTTAGTAACAAAATATTCATTGAATTTGCTGCTATCTTCGTTAAAAAATCACATTAAATGTCATTTCAACAAAAAAATGTGACAGTTGCACGAAAAAAAGCCAATAATTCCGCTCGTTTATTGAATTAGCAACCGATTATAGTAAAAGTGAAAGTTTTCGCAGCAAAATACTGGTCTAATCAGGTGTTTTCGGTGCAAAGTTTTGAGTACAGGTTAGCCGAAAAGTAGCGCTGACGATTTCGCCAAAGGTAGGCAGTAAGGGCGTTATAGCGCCATGACTTAGCTAAAAATAAACCAAGTCATGGCGAAAAATTATCTTATACGTTGGGGTAACGCCGCCCCTAAAAACACAAGTTGGTTAGCGGTTCCTCGTGTTTATTAACGAGAAGCTCCGCTATTTACCGATGAGTTAACGTGGGCGGCAAAGGCATCTGCTTTCATGAAGCCGGTGACTCGGGCGCGTTTAAGCTCGTTTCCTTCATTGTCAAAAAACAAGATAGTAGGCAAACCCAACACGTCAAACTTGTCGAACACCGCTTGCCGCTCTGGCGTGTTATCGGTTAAATCCATTTGCATCCACACCGTGTTTTGAAGTGCTTCTTGCACGTTTTCGCTGGGGAAGGTGTATTTTTCAAACTCTTTACACGCTACACACCAGTCTGCGTACAAGTCCACCATCACGGTTTTACCCTCGGCATTAGCTTGTGCAATATTCGCGTAAAGTTCATCGAGATTTCTCGCCTGTTGAAACGTAGGGTGGGCTTTTTGCTCGCCCCACAATTCGGCGTTAATGCCCGCATGGAGTGCCACCGACACACTGCCCATAATACCCATGGCGACGATAATGGCGCGTATCAATTTTGCCTTGGTGGCAGGCGTGTGACGATTGATATACCAGTAATATCCAAACAGACCAAAGCCCCAGGCCGCCCAAATGAAATCTGATAATGGGCTTGTCCACAGCCGTTCAATAAACACAATGGCCACAGCTAACATCATAAAGCCAAAGGTGACTTTTACCACATTCATCCAGTTACCTGCTTTCGGTAACAGCTTTCCGCCAGTGATGCCAAAAAGAATAAGCGGAATACCCATGCCTAAGCTAAGCAAATAAAGCGAGGCAAACCCCAGTAGCATATCCCCCGTTTGGGCGATAAATAACAAAATGCCAGTGAGCGGCGCCGTGGTGCAGGGGGAGGCAATTAGCCCTGAAAGTACACCCATCACAAACACACCGGCAAAGCTACCTGCGGTTTGGTTGTTACTTAAATGGGTTAATCGTTCTTGCCATTTTGCAGGCAGTTGCAGCTCAAACCCGCCAAATAGAGCAACAGCTAATAGTACAAATAAACCAATAAATACGCTTAACACCACGGGGTGTTGTAAGGCAGCCTGAAATTGCGCCCCTGCAACCGCCACCGCGACACCTAACAGAGAATAGGTAATTGCCATGCCTTGAACGTACACAAAAGTAAGCCAAAATGAGTGTGATAGCCCTTTGGGTTTGCCTTGGCCAATAACGATACCCGACACAATGGGATACATGGGGAATACACAGGGTGTAAAAGCAAGGCCAATACCTAGGGCTAGAAACAGCAGTAACGTGAGGGCAAGATTGTCTTTATTGATTAGCTTATCTGCCAAAGAGTACTGCTCGCTTGTTGCCGTACTCCCGTGCGCGGGACTTTTCGCCAATGCGTCTACATACACCACCTTTACCGTTGGCGGGTAACACAAACCTGCCTCGGCGCAACCTTGGTAACGTACTTTAACTATCCCATCTGCCGATACCTGGGTAAGGGGAATATGAATGTCTACTTGCTGGTGAAAAACTTCAGATTCACCATAAAATTCATCTTCAATGATGTTGCCTTTAGGGTAAGAGGCTTCCCCTATCTCGGCATTTTTCGCGACATATTTAAATTGCTTTTTGTATAGATAGTAACCCTCTGCAATGGTGAAGCTTACCGTTAAGTCTTGTTGATCTTGATTAAAGTCGAACATGAATGCCTGATCCACAGGCAAATATTCAGGTTCATCACCGAAAGGGTCGTCGAAGTCGTTAGACAGTTGCCCAAATGCTGGCCCACTGACTTGTACCACTAACAGACACATTAGTGTGCGCAACAACAGCATGGGATTTTTCATTTTTATCATGGTTAATTCGTCTTTGTTTTATTTTTATTGTTACACATACTTAGTGATTGTTTAGAACGTTACGCATCCACATGCCATATTGTTCGCTTGCACACGCATCTAACACTATCCACTCTGGCACATCGTAAGGGTGCAACGCACAAACACATTGAAAGGCATTGTCGAGGCAAGTGGAGGCGGTTTTTATGATTAGCTGGTACTCTTGGTCGGTTTCGATTTGATCTTGCCATTCGTACACCGACTCAATACCGCTGATAATATTGACACATGCAGCAAGCTTTTCAGCCACCAAGGAATTCGCAATTTGCTGTGCAATCGCCTTATTTGGCGCCGTACACAAAACCACACGTAACGACATTATTCGCCTCCTCATTTGATCTGATTGATTAGACCGGGATGTGCGGCCTATTCTTTCATAAACCAAGCTTACCATATTCGTCATCGGTCGCTTTACCTTGCCTATTAGCCGAAACCATTGCACCTTTGCTTGTTATTAGTGTCTTAGCCCTTATAACTGACTATGACACGTTAGAAAGAGGAAGGGTTTTGCGGGTTTTATTTTTACTTTTTGCCATTCTACCGATAGTTGAAATAGCACTATTGGTACATGTTGGCGACATTATTGGTGGTTGGAACACGGTTGGGCTGGTTATTTTATCCGCGTTTATAGGGGCATACTTTGTTAAACGTGAAGGAATAAATACCTTGCAAACCGCGCAAGCGAAAATGCAGCGCAATGAGATGCCCGGCAACGAGTTAGTTGAAGGGCTCATGCTAGTGGTGGCGGGCATATTACTGGTGACGCCAGGGTTTATCACTGACATATTCGGTTTTTTATTTGCGCTACCAGGTTCACGCCATTTTCTTGCTGCCCAAGTAAGCAAACACATGAAGATGCGGGTTGTCGTGCCAGGTAGTGCGGGAGCCGCTAGTGGGTTCAACTATCAGCAAGGTGCGCAACATAACCCATTTGAGCAAAGCAATGACCCCTTCGGCCAGCGTAATAGCGGGCGTGACGACAGTGATGTCATCGAAGGCGAGTTTGCTGATAAAACGCAAAACGATCCTGATAAGCGATTGAAGTAACGTTAAAATCAATTTTTTTACATTTTTTTATGTAAAAACCCTTGAAGTTGTCAGGACACTCCCCCATTTATCCTCGCAGATAAGATTTTAACTGCCCAGAAATGGGCATCCCAAGCATTCGGTATTCAGACAACTGAATACCGGTAATCACTTAAACTTGAATAGTGGAATTTTCAGGAGACTTGAAAATGGCAATTCGTCCTTTACACGACCGCGTAATCATTAAACGCGCAGAGCAAGAAAGTAAATCTGCAGGCGGCATCGTTCTGACTGGTTCTGCAGCGGAAAAATCTACTCGCGGTGAAGTCATCGCAGTAGGTAACGGTCGTATTCTTGATAACGGCGACGTAAAAGCGCTAGACGTTAAAGTTGGCGACACCGTTATTTTCAATGACGGTTACGGCGTTAAAACAGAAAAGCTGGATGGTGAAGAAGTTCTAATCCTAAGCGAAAGCGACATTCTTGCGATTGTTGAGTAATAACAACTAACGTTTAACCGAATTAGAGAGGAATTGAATCATGGCAGCTAAAGAAGTACGTTTTGGTGATGACGCGCGTTCAAAAATGCTTAAAGGTGTTAACACCCTAGCAAACGCAGTTAAGGTAACCCTAGGTCCAAAAGGCCGTAACGTTGTACTAGATAAGTCATTTGGTGCCCCTACCATTACTAAAGATGGTGTATCTGTAGCGAAAGAAATCGAACTTGAAGACAAGTTTGAAAACATGGGCGCACAGATGGTTAAAGAAGTAGCGTCTAAGGCGAACGATGAAGCGGGTGACGGTACTACTACTGCAACAGTACTCGCGCAAGCTATTGTAACTGAAGGCCTTAAGAGCGTTGCTGCGGGTATGAACCCAATGGATCTTAAGCGCGGTATCGACAAAGCTGTTATTGCTGCAGTTGAAGAGCTTAAAGCGCTTTCTACTGACTGTGCAGACAGCAAGTCTATCGCTCAGGTTGGTACTATCTCTGCAAACACAGACGCAGAAGTAGGCGACATCATTGCACAAGCAATGGAAAAAGTAGGTAAAGAAGGTGTTATCACTGTAGAAGAAGGTCAAGCACTTCAAAACGAACTAGACGTTGTTGAAGGTATGCAGTTCGACCGTGGTTACCTATCTCCATACTTCATCAACAACCAAGAAAACGGCACTGTTGAACTAGACAACCCGTTCATCCTATTGGTTGACAAGAAAATTTCTAACATCCGTGAACTACTTCCTACCCTTGAAGGTGTAGCGAAAGCAGGTAAGCCGCTTATGATCATCGCTGAAGATGTTGAAGGCGAAGCGCTTGCTACTCTAGTCGTTAACAACATGCGCGGTATTGTTAAAGTGGCAGCGGTTAAAGCACCTGGTTTTGGTGACCGTCGTAAAGCCATGCTACAAGACATCGCTATTCTAACTGGCGGTACTGTAATCTCTGAAGAGATTGGTCTTGAGCTTGAAAAAGTACAACTCGAAGACCTTGGTACTGCTAAGCGCGTTGTTATCAACAAAGATAACACCACTGTTGTTGACGGTAACGGCGACCAAGAAGCGATTGAAGGCCGTTGTGCTCAAATCAAAGGTCAAATTGAAGAGTCTTCATCTGACTACGATAAAGAAAAACTTCAAGAGCGTCTTGCTAAGCTTTCAGGCGGTGTTGCAGTCATTAAAGTGGGCGCAGCAACCGAAGTTGAAATGAAAGAGAAGAAAGACCGTGTTGAAGATGCACTACACGCAACGCGCGCCGCGGTTGAAGAAGGCGTAGTACCTGGTGGTGGTGTTGCTCTCGTTCGCGCCGCATCTAAGCTTAGCGAGCTAACTGGCGACAACGAAGACCAAACTGTAGGTATTAAGCTTGCACTACGTGCGATGGAAGCACCTCTACGTCAAATCGCGTCTAACGCCGGTGCTGAAGCTTCTGTTGTTATCAACGCAGTTAAAGGCGGCGAAGGTAACTACGGTTACAACGCAGGTAACGATACCTATGGCGACATGCTTGAGATGGGTATTCTTGACCCAACTAAAGTAACACGCTCTGCACTTCAGTTCGCATCGTCAATTGCTTCACTAATGATCACTACTGAAGCAATGGTAGCTGAACTACCTAAAGAAGAAGCTGCGCCTGCAATGCCTGATATGGGCGGCATGGGCGGAATGGGCGGCATGATGTAATCATCCGTCTCGCTTGTTGATTTAAAGGCATAGCTTTTAACATCAACAACATGACATATATAAGAAGCCACCAAGTTAACTCTTGGTGGCTTTTTTATTCGCCGTCTTCTGTCTTTATTAATAACAATCCAATGAGTGCCGCAACGACAACAACGGCTTTAACAAGAGTGGGGAGCGGCAGTATGCCGCTGATGCCGGCAACCGCACATATGGCGCAAACCTTTAGAAGCGTTGTATTCATTATGTATACTCAATTCAATATGACATGGTGATTGCAGCATAGGCATCAAGAGCAACGCCAAAAAGGCCGCCTATTAATCTACCTACGCTAACTTCCGCTAGCCATGTAAATATGCATTGAGTTTTAACGATACGAAACTGTACAGAAGTAGTGACTGCATCATCTTGGCGAAATTCAGATTGTCTACCGACATCGTAATTATCTCGGCAACATAGTTGCACGTGCTTAGCTAATAAGGCGTATCGCCACCAATGGTCACGCGGTATCCTGAACGGGTATCGGGGAAGTAATCCCATACTGCAAAATGTTGAGTACAACGGTTATCCCATATGGCGATTGAATGAGGTTGCCAGCTAAATCGCACCTGAAAGTTTGGATCTTTGGTCAGTTCATAGAGCATCGCTAAAATACCATCACTTTCGTTTTTAGATACACCGAGTATGCGGGTGGTATAGGAAGCATTAACAAAAATAGCCTTCTTACCTGTAACGGGGTGAGTACGTACTACTGGGTGAACATTACAAGGGTAAGCCGTTCCGTAATCTCCATAAATAGCATGGTATACGTGATTTGCGTCGTGCTCTGCTTGCAATCCCTCTAAATACTGCTGCATAGCGGGAGATAGCGCGTCATAGGCAGCATACATGGATGAAAAAAGCGTGTCGCCGCCAACTTCTGGAAGCGTGTGGATGTACAACATTGAACCCATCGGAGGCTGCGCATTACAGCTTAAGTCAGAATGCCAGTTGTCTCCTGCAATGTATTTAGAGTCTTTATCGGCGTGTATAGCCACAATTTTGTCGTAGCCCTCTATTCCTTTTGCTCCGGGATGAATAATGAGATCGCCAAATATCTGCCCTACCGCCATGTGTTGCTCATGGCTAATTTTTTGGTCACGAAAAAAAATGACCTGATATTGGGCTATGGCGTTTTTGAGTTGATTTTCTACCTCTGCACTTATGGGCTTGGTTAAATCTATATTGCCAATTTCAGCGCCAATATTGCGTGTAAGTGGGGTAATACTAATAGTATTAGATGCCATGATTTACTCCGGTCTCAATGAGTCTATAGCGACTGTTACATGCCAAAAGGATAGGTTTTGTAATCGGCGACAGCACTTTCGCGCACACCGCTTAATCCTACTGCGTATTGCAATAGCAAACTCAGTGAGTGGGAAAATCTAGCCTGTATATAGGTATCGTCTTTATCTTCCGAGGGACGTGGCGTATTAAAGCACGCTTTGACATTACGAATAATTAGGTGGTCTGGTATCCAGCAAATACGATTATTTTTACTGCTACTTATACGTAGTTCTGCCACTGGCAAGTAGCCACCGGTTGACGCTGACAACGCAATGATTAACCCCGGTTTATTTGCTGTTTCCTTTACCCCACAGTACAAAAAGAAATTCTTCAAGCAACTGGGTACCATCCCGTGCCAGTCAGGGGTAATTACAATAAGCGCGTCGGCGCTTTTCAACTCGTCTGATATGGGTTGCCATTGCGTTTGCAATGTGCCTGAAGGCTCAGACCAAAAAGAATCGTCGAAATTTGTCAGCGGATGCACGGCGAGATCTAAAAAATAGGTGTCGTGACCAAGGTCGGTTAAGTGGTTTACCGCATATTGGCCTACTTTGGCAGTTTGTGATGATTTTCGTTGGCTGCCACAGATTACCGCTACTTTCATGACTTTTTCCCACAGTTTGAATATGAACATGTAAACGGTATGTCAGCCGTGTAGGAGATTCTTGTCTGTTTACGCCCAAAGAACTGGGGAATTTACGCATGTAGTGCCATTGCTTGAATTTGCTAGGCGTTTTTTATCAACTATTTAATCAGGTTTATACAAGACTGTGCAGGTCTATCGGGATAGCGTAATGGCATCTAGTACAACGCTAAGAGTAAGCAACGATGAGTGAACTCAACACTATTATGCCAGCTATATTTATTGGTCATGGTAGTCCAGGCAACATCTTGGAAAATAACCCAGCTACACAAATGTGGGACAACTTGGCAAGTGAATTTTCGACGCCTAAAGGTATTGTCTGTGTATCAGCCCACTGGTATATCGACAAAACCGCGGTAACTGCCAATGAAAACCCTCGCACAATACATGATTTTGGTGGTTTCCCTCCCGCAATGTATGAAATGCAATATCCTGCGCCTGGAAGCGTTGAGCTAGCAAATAAAGTTGTTAGCTTACTAGTCGAAGAAGATGCTAGCTTAGATACGAGTTGGGGCTTTGACCACGGTACATGGTGTGTATTGTCTAAGGTATATCCTAAGGCAGATATCCCTGTGGTACAACTTTCCATCGATCGCACCCAAAACAACGAATACCACTTTAATATTGGAAAGAAATTAGCCGCCTTGCGTGAGCAAGGTTACCTAATTTTAGGCAGTGGAAACATTGTCCACAATTTAGGTGTAATGAACTGGAATGCGCGTAATACCACCTATCCATGGGCACAACGGTTTGGTGACTATATTCGTAATGCAGTGACTAATAACACACCGGAACACGCAGTAGATTATTTAGCCTTCGGCCCAGAAGCTCAGCAAGCTGTCCCCAGTCCTGATCACTACCTTCCTTTACTATACGTGTTAGGTGCTCGTCAACCTACTGATAATGTTACATTTAAATCACAATACTGTGAATATGGCTCGTTAGATATGACCACCATCATACTGCAGTAAGGTATTGCATTATAGCGACGTGAACGGGGGATTTTGGCCAACTTTCTGGGCGTATCTAAGCAAGAAGTTGGGGAGGAGCACCAGTAATCTTTATTTACGAATAAGGGCATACGCCAATAAATACTAACCTCACCTTTTACTGGAGCGCCTCATGGCATTATTAAAAATTGATGACTTGACCAATGCTGACCGCAAGCATCCTTCGGCATTGCACACCTTAAAAGCCACCGTAGAAAACTGCCACTGGGGCTACTTTTCAGCCACTCAAGCTCCTGCAATTAAAGTGAAAAGTGGGGACATTATTCAAGCGGAGGCCGTGACCCACCACGCGGGCGATGCGCCGGATCTTATGATGGATGATGCATTAAAAGCAGTATGGGCGGGCATACCTGAAGACGACAGAAACCCGGGTGTACATTTGATGACAGGCCCCATTTATGTAGAAGGCGCGCAGCCCGGCGACATGCTAGAAGTGCGTTATCTCTCTATGCGTCCTCGCTTTTCCTATGGCTCTAATTTGGCGGCCAACTGGGGCCATTTGTATGAAGAGTTTGGTGAGAAGGAGCGGGTAACAATTTATAGACTAGATTCGGCAAGCATGCAGGCGCATGGACACTATGCCTACGACTTTAAGGGTAAATATGAAACGCCGGGCACCGTAACCCATTGTCCGGAGTGCGAACGTCACAAAGCGCTAAATGGTGTACGTGTTCCGGTTCGTCCTCATTTAGGGACAGCGGGTGTAGCGCCAGACAAATCAGGCCGTGTTAGCACCATTCCTCCGGGTAAACACGGCGGTAATATTGACAACTGGCGCATTGGGGCGGGCTCCACCATGTACTATCCAGTGCAAGTAGAGGGCGGACTATTCTCCATCGGTGACCCTCACGTATCTCAGGGTGACGGAGAGATAAGTGGTACAGCGATAGAAGCATCCTTAGACGTTACTATGCAAATTATTCTACGAAAGGACTTTGTGTTCCCATCGCCACTACTTGAGACACCAAATTATTTTATTGTTCATGGATTTGACGAGGATTTGAATATCGCCATGAAAAATGCCTCCCTTGATATGCTTGAGCTGTTAAGCGAACACAGAGGATTAAGCAAAGACGATGCGTATTCTCTTATGAGTGTGGGCAGCGATTTTACGGTAACGCAGGTGGTCGATACGGTACAAGGCGTTCACGTGAAAATACCAAGAAGTGTTATGAATAAAGGCGAACCTGACAGCAAATAGCACGATGAAAGGCTAAAAATGCCGGAATTATTCACGTTTGCATAAATTGCCAAGAAGTTAGGCGGGTATAGACAAAAGTAGTACTTCAACTAGTGATACCTTAACACTATACCCTGCCATACATGGGATTGGTAATAGCCGATTTCATCTTTTAGCGACTAGGGCCTGAATTGTAACGCTGCTAATGTTGTCAGGCTAACGAGGAAATAACTTATGCCTAAAATCAGTGCCCAAAAACAATCGTGGTTCATTTTGCTTACTTTCAGTTGGTGCTTTTTCGTAATCAGTGCGTCCACTTTCTCTTCTTTAGGCGTAGTGATTCCTTTCATGGTCAATGAATTAGAGTGGACATGGACCACTGCAGGGCTTGGATTTACCTTCCTTGCCATGGCATGCGGTGTGAGTGGTTATTTGCCATCCATTACCATTAAAAACTGGGGTATCGCCAAAACCCTTTTTGTGGGTTTGTGTTTACTGACTGTGGGTTTTCTCACCTTGTATGCCACACACATTCCAGCAACCTACTTCTTAGGCTGTATTTTAGTGGGGATGGGTTACACCTTTGTAGGCGCGATACCCGGCACGTATATTATTACCCACTTCTTTGTTAAGCGTTCGACGGCTTTTGGGTTTTATTACACCATGGGCGGGCTTGGTGGGGTGGCAGGCCCCCTTATTGTTTGGTTAGCCAATGACGCATTAGGCAATTGGCGACTTCATTGGATTATTACACTTACCCTAATTGCGTCCTCTGTGTTGCTCATGTGGCTATCATTGGCTTTTACCGATGCTACTCGTTTAAAACTTCCCCCTAAAGATGAAGAAAAAACAACCCAAAGCAACGTATATGAAACCCGAGAAACTTGGCGCTTTCGCGACGCATTGCGCACGCCGCAATATTGGGCAATTTGTGCGGCTTACACCAGTGTGTTGTTGGTAGGTACAACAGTGAATAGCTTCTCTGTGTCCCACTTAACACAAATAGGCGTTACCTTTGCGCTAGCTAGCACCATGCTGTCGTTAGAAGCATTCTGCAATGCGATGTCTCGGGTTATTGGTGGCTTTATTGCTGAGTTTTTTGAGCCTAAAACAATGTTGCAGGCCGCTTTATTAATGTTGGCAGGTGGTATGGTTGCGCTTAGCTACGGCAATAGCCTTTTCATTCAAGTGATTTATGCAATAGCAATTGGTTTTGGTTTTGGTCTCACGTTTTTGTCGTGCACAGTATTGATCCTACGCTACTTTGGATCAGGCCCATACTTACAACTGTTCTCAACTTTAAACCTGTTTGCCACCGTGGCCGCAAGTGCCCCTTATATTTGCGGCACGATGCGCGATGTTACTGGGTCGTTTGTGTCGCCATTTTTACTGGTTGGGGCTATGCCGGCTGTAGTGTTCGTTGTGGTGTCCTTTATGCGTCCACCAAAGCTAGTGAAAGAGGCGGGAAAAACCGCCTCTGTTTCGCCACCCACTGTTCATAATGATACTCAGCTCACTGCAGCTAAGGAGCTATAACATGTCTAAAAAAGAATTTGGTGTATTTTTGCCAATTGCGAATGGCGGTTGGATCGTATCAACAGCCACACCCACCCTAGATGGATCTTATGCACAAAATAAACGTGCGGCTATGTTAGCCGATGGATATGGCATGGATTTCATTATGTCCATGGCAAAATGGCGTGGTTATGGTGGCGAGACCAATCATTGGGGTTGTTCATTAGAGTCTATGACCATGATGGCAGGACTTGCAGAGGCTACACAGCACGCCAAAATTATTGCCACAGTGCATACTTTACTGATGAACCCAGGTGCAGTGGCAAAAATGGTTTCCACATTAGACCAAATTTCAAATGGGCGGGCTGGGCTAAATATTGTATCGGGTTCGTTTCGAGATGAATTAAATCAAATGGGCGCGTGGCGCGACGATATTGACCATGATGAAAGGTACGTGTACGCACAAGAGTGGAGCACCATTGTTAATCGCTTGTGGACTGAGCCTAGAGTAGATTTTGATGGAAAGTACTTCACCTTAGAAGATTGTGTTTCAGAGCCTAAACCGGTGAAAAAACCATTCACGGTGTGTGCAGGCCAGTCTGAGCGTGGTTTACGCTTTACTGTACGGAATGCCGACGCATGTTTTGTAGGTGGTAAGGATGATGCAGAAACGCGTTCTATTACTCAAATGGCGCGTGATATTGCCAAAGAGTATGACGAATCAATAAAGTGCTACTGCATGGCAACTCTTGTGCTAGACAAAGACAATACAAAGGCACTCGCGAAAGCTCAGGCATATCGCGAGGGCAAAGATGCTGGTGCAGTAGAAGGAATGATGCGCTCCTACGGTATTGACCCAGCATTAAAAGATAATGCCATGGTAATACGTGCGCAAGGTGCCTTTATGAGTCGTGAGCTTGTCGGAGATCCTGCTTCGGTCGCAGACCAGCTAATTAGTATGCTCGACAACACCCAAATGGACGGAGTAATGCTGAACTTTGACGACTATGACAAAGGGTTAACTTTATTCGGCGAGGAAATTCTGCCAGTGCTAAGAGCACATTATGGCTAGCAAACAAAACGTACTGACCCCATCAAAACCCACATGGCTAAGTGCTGAGCGTTCGGCTTTATGCATCGTAGATGTCCAGCACGACTTTGCAAGCCCAAAGGGCTTATTAGGCCAATATGGAGTAGACATGTCACGGTTGGCTCCGGCCATTTCAAATATCAATTCACTTGTGGAAGATGCACACAGAATTGGGCTGCCTGTTGTGTTCATAGGGCTACAAACTTCCCCTGAGACAGACTCTGAAGCGTGGAGCGAATGGATGGCTCGACAGGGAAAAGACTCTACAAGCGAGCAAGCAATTTGTCGTAGAGGGACACAAGGTGAAGCTTTCTATCAGTGCATGCCGACGCCAAGCGATAAGGTAGTATTGAAAACGCGCTACAGTGCATTTTGGCAAACCGACCTAAATAGTTGGCTTAAAACTCAAGGTATAGACACGCTAGTGGTAACTGGAATAACGACAGAGTGCTGTGTGGAGTCTACCGTGCGTGATGCGTTTCACCACGATTACCATGTATTTGTGGTAAGTGATGCATGTGCTGCATATGAAGACGAGCTTCACCAGGCGAGTTTAAGATCAATGGCATTAAGCTTTGCTCTGCTCACTGACACGCAAAGTGTGCACGCAATATGGGGGACACAATGACATCGCTATTTAACCCAGATACTCAAACGCCTTACACGGTTACCGTCGAGGAAAAGGCAGCTATTGCTAGTGCCATTGAAACGGAAGAGCTAACGCAATTAGCGCTCAGTCTCGGCAATATTCCTAGTCGCTCTGGAGAAGAAGCGCAAGCGGGTGAGTTTGTGCGCAATTGGCTAGTTGAGGAAGGGTTTACAACCCGCACGACTGGAGCCGTAGCCCATAGGCAGAATGTTATTGGTGAGTACGGGGGCAAGGGACTAGGAAAAAACCTACTGTTTACTGCTCATTTAGATACGGAAAGCCCCAGCGACGATGAGCATATTAACAGGCACAAATATCGACCTGAAACTTTGGCAAATCCGGAATGGCAGCAATGTTGGTTAGAAGACGGCAGTTTCCGAGGTTACCCCATTAGTAACGATCGAGGCCCCATGAGTTGTTTTTTGATGGCGGCCAAGGCACTAAAGAAAGCAGGTATAGACTTATCTGGAAAGCTATATCTTACTGCGTGCCCGGGTGAAATTGGCCCAGAGCCGATGGAAGAATGGCAAGGTGTAGACTATTTAGGTAAAGATATTGGCGCAAACTATCTGTTTCATCACGGAGGGGTGGTAGCAGACTATGCTATTGCAGCGGAAGGGTGTGATTGGGGAGTCACTTGGCAGGGTAATGGCTATGCGCTATTTCGCATTCAATTGCTCGGCGAAGGCGTATTCACCCCAATATTAGACAACTCTCCAGACCCTAATGATCACCCTAACCCTATTTACCAGTTAGGGAAAGTAATAGATGCGGTGCACCAATGGGCACAAACTTATGAACAGACGAATCACTATAAAAGTCGTGGCGGAGAATCTGTTCCGAAAGTGCAAATTGACGCTATTAAAGCCGGTTCGCCCCTGACTTTTGGTGCTGGTACAGATGTATGTTCTATATATGTTGAAGTAGGCCTGACTGCAAAACAAACAGCGTCACAACCTTACCATGAGCTTAATCGGTTGTTGGCTAGCTTAGGGTTGACGGGCTACAACATTGAGCCCGTGGTCGTTCGCCACGGCTTCGCTGCAGACGAGGCACAGGTGGCTCCTCTGGTTAAATCCCTGAGTCAAGCAACCTCAGCCGTGAAGGGAGAAGCGCTTACATTGGCTCATACAGCGTATTCAAGCATGTGGCGTGATCACAATGTGTTTAACATGCAACGCATTCCTGCAGTGACGTCGGGTATGCCTCGCTTTCGCCCGACACCCAAAGATTTAACCGACAGTGCTCTAATTTACGCAATGACTGCGCTTGCCATTTGTGGGCGCGCTACCTAGAAACATTGAATACCAAGAGGTTTGCAATGCAACAAGCAAGTAAAAGCCCTGAAACGGGATTAATGATTGCGCCGTTGAAGGACAATTTTGGCGCGCAAATATTTGATGTAGATTTACAACATGCTGACGAGGCATTGCTACAAAAAGTTGTTCGCACATTTCACGCTCATGGCGCTATTGTTCTGCGCAACCAAACCATGGAGCCAGATGACCTAATGCGTTTTATTCAGGCATTTGGTGAACCAGAACTGCATACGCAGACAAAGTTCTGCTTACCTAATTACCCGCATATATTCAAAATTTCCAATATGGTCGATGCGAATGGCGAGCCCATTGGCGCGCATAATGATGGATTAGGTTGGCATACCGATTATTCGTACAAGGAAGAACCTGTAATGTGCACTATGTTGTATGCGGTGACTGTGCCAGAAGAGGGGGGAGATACACTATTAGCAGATCAAGTAGCGGCCTACAATGATTTACCCGACGATGAAAAAGCCTTTTTAGACACTTTAAAAATTCACCATTCACTGGTGCATTTTATCCAAAATCGTGACTTTAACAGCTATGAAATCACCGATGAACTGCGTCGAGAAAACCCCGATGTGATTCATCCGTTAGTACGTGTACACCCTTCTGATGGGCGTAAAGCGTTATGGGTAAGCACTGGCACTGTAAAACATGTTTTGGGTATGGACGATGAAGAAGCCATGGCGCTCGTCGAGCGATTGGTTAATTACACAACTCAACCAAAATATGTTTATCAACACAAATGGCAAAAAGGTGACCTATTGATGTGGGACAACCGTTGTACATTACACACGGGTACTCGCTACGACGACGTGAAATACCAGCGAATGGCTCATAGACTATGGGTAAAAGGAGAGCGTCCTATCGCGGTTGATAATAGCAATGTGGCTGAACGTAAAGTCTCTTGACGCATACTAAGCGACTTAATCGTCTCAAATGAGGGGTATATTATTCTCGTGATGATTTCATTATTTAATTGTTATATCCCGCTGGCCACTACCTAAGTAGTGGCTTTCTTTTTTACAACGCCTTAAACTCCAAATATCGCATTCTTCAAGACGCCATTGCCAATGCCATAATACGAGAACGAGAAAAGCCCCAATATCATCTAAGTAATGGGGCTTTGATTGACGTACGGCATGGAGCGCTTAGTGTTATTCCGTGGTAAAGTGCGCAGGTATTTGAGGCTCAGCTCCACCTTTTCCCCAGAGTATTATTTCATTTCCCCATGGGTCTTCAAAGGCAGAGTTAAAGCCATTAAATTCGTACCAAAAATGGTCTTTCCAAAGTACCTTCGCGCCCTTCGATACCGCCCGCTCAAGGATGTCTTCCATGGTGTCATCGTCGCTCACCAATATCCATACTCGGGCTTTGCGGCCAGGGCCTGCAATTTCTCTGGGGTCAGCACCTTCATTATTAGGGTGGGGGCGAGTGTTGTCGGCTTTATGGATGCCTAAATGAAAATTACCGATAGTTGTTTCGTTACCATTACTATCATACATGTTGCCGCCCGGAACCATACGGTGGAAGACACCATAAGGCCTAGGGTCGTTTTCCCACCCGAAAACATCAGCGTAAAATTCGCCAGCGGCAGCGGGATCATCGGAGGTCAAATCAACAAATATCAGTGTGTTCGGTTTGCTCATGTAGCACCTGTTTGTGGGTTGTATAAAGGTTTAAATAGGGTGAGGAGAATGGCCAGAACAAAAATGTTCCGACCAAATAGGCTTAAAAATTGTAGCTAAAGTTGGCAATCACTTGGCGAGGTGCAACGTATTCATCACTAACCACGCCGCTCCCGTACGGATCGACAAAGCGTCCAGCAATTGCCGCTTTGTCAGTAAGGTTGGTTGCAGTGATCCAAGCTTTCCAGTTTGCATCGTCAGGTTCATATTGAAGGAACATGTTGACGAGACCGTAGCTGTTGACTTGATCGACGTCAGTACTAAAGATACGGGCACTATAATCTCCTCGGTATAGGTACTCTATACGCGCAGTGATAAGGCCATCTTCTAATTCACCAAACCAAGTGGCGTTAATGCCGCCAGCCAATTTAGGTAGGTTTGGTGGCGTATTTCCCTCCACGTTAACCGTGGCTGAACCTCGGGCAACAAACCATTCGTAGCTCCAAGCGTAAGGCGCATCACCATTTGCAAGCGCAGCGGCGCCAGCAGCGTCGGCTTCTCGACGGTCTAATGCATAGTACTCCATGGGATATTCACCGTGCAGCGATGTGGCGTTGATGCCAAGTTGAACGCTGTCGTTAAATAGCCACCACGAGGCCTCTGCTTCTATCCCCCAAATATTTGCTTCTGGAATATTCCCAAGTCCGCCTGAATAGGGAATGGGGTCTTCTTGAATGTACTGCATATCTTTGTATTTGTAGTAAAACGCCGATACGTTTAACTTCAGCTTATTGTCGAGTAGCTGGTTTTTGCTACCTACTTCAAAGGCATCCACAATTTCCGGCTCTATGGTGGTGCTTACTACCATCGCGTTAATAGCGCCGCTATTAATACCGCCGGGTTTATATCCACGAGACAAACTTGTATACACCATATTGTTTGATGACAACGTGTAATTCACCGCAACTTTGCCTGTGACTTCATCGGTATCAAATTTCTTTGGTGAAGGTGTGGCATAGTAGGTAGAGGATAAGCCTTCAAAGCTATCGTCGTTGTAACGAATGCCTGCAATAATTTGCATATCGTCGGTAACATTTAATGTGCCTTGTAAAAATGGAGCCCACGATGTGCGTTCTAAAGATGAGTTTTCGGCATAAGATAAATTAGCAGGAAGTGAACTAGGATCAGTGTCGGCTGGCAGAACGCTAGTGACATCGTCGGGATCGGTGCCGGCGTATTCATTGACGTATTGGTCACTGTTTGAGTTGAGGTAAATACCGCCAATAACCCACTCAAAAAAACGGCCCGGATCAGAACTTAGTGATATTTCTTGCATCACTGTCTCGGCCGATGTTGCCCACGTCGTTACGTGATCGTACCCGCCAAAATTATCAATGGTGCTTCTGTCTGCATCAAAAGATTGGGCATGATCCATGTTTTGGTAGCTTGTTATCGACTTGAAGGTCATGCCTGATAGCTGCCATGTGACAATGGCGGACGTGACATCCATGGTCATATCAAACTTGGCGGGAAAATCCTGTGAAACCACTCGCGGGTCTGAATTAGGATCAT
This sequence comes from Alteromonas sp. B31-7, assembly GCF_015767655.1. Taxonomy (NCBI): domain Bacteria; kingdom Pseudomonadati; phylum Pseudomonadota; class Gammaproteobacteria; order Alteromonadales; family Alteromonadaceae; genus Alteromonas; species Alteromonas sp. B31-7. The sequence continues at coordinate 4,411,870 of NZ_CP065233.1, read as the reverse complement.
CAATGGCTTTCAACGCGGCACCATTATTATGGGCATCATAATGTTGAGCAATGAAGACCACGCTTAAATCGTCACTCGCTTGCCATTTGGCTGAAACTCGACTGTTATCATTATTGGCATCGTCGAGTTCATAGCCACCAGGAATGCCGTTAGATTCAGCATAACCATCGTGACTGGTGGTTTGCGCCACGGCACGAATCGCAAAATCATCGCCGAGAGGTAGGTTAACAGCGACTTGTCCTTGATTGTAGTTGTAATTACCAAAGCCCGCCTGCACTTCGCCAAAAAACTCACCCAACACAGGCTTCTTACTAATGACATTGAGTGTGCCTCCGGTAGAGGCTGCACCAAATGCTGTTCCCTGAGGACCGCGTTGTACTTCAATGTGCTCTACATCTAAAAAGCCCATATTTAACGCGATGTTATTAGTGATGTACGCGCCGTCCATATGAAACGACACACCTGGATTGCTAAAAAAATTCTCCGGAGTTTGCGAACCTACGCCACGAATACTAACCATCCGTTCTGAGCCGCCACTTTTATTAATTTGAAGTCCAGGAACGTAACCATTTAAGTCGGTTGCATCTGTAATATTAGCCTGTTCCATTAACTCACCGTTCACCGCTGTAACAGACAGCGGGGCATCTTGTAAATTAACGCGGCGCTGATCAACGGTGATAGTTACGGTCTCTACATCGTCGGGGACTTTTTTATCTTCCGCATCTTCCGCAGCGAAAGCGACAGAGGTAGAACAAAAGATGGAAAGTAGCGCACTTTGAATCAAGGTCTTTCTAAAATGTAGTTCCTGCATGATGTTTCCTCTAATATTGGTAATCTTGTCTTTTTAGGTGGTGATTACTCTTGTTGAAAGGTTGCAGAAGCGACAGCTAAGGCGGTCGTATGAACAGGCTTACTTAGGAGCCATGTTGCATCAGCCGTTTGTTTTGTTATAGGAGTCCCATAAATACGCTGTGATTCGTTAATCTATAACGCAAGCAATGACACGCATATTTATTCCGCTTTCCTCGCCAATCTCTTCACGTGAATATCGGCAAACTTGCTCTAAAAAAACCGCAAATTGCTTAGCTTCATCTTCATACTACGCCAGTTTATTTGCTTATAATTGTTCAAATGTGTATGACTTTTAGGGAATGAGCGTACGAACGAAGGATATGAAAAAACACTATTTATTAAATGTTTGCTGCACGGATAACGGGATTTAAACAATCAAAGGCTAAATTGGACACTTGAGCACATTTTTTGCCCCTAATTCGCGCAGTTATCTTTATAGACTGGTGTCAAAGTGTACAAATTTGGTGCAATTTTTATTGTTCTTGTTTTTAATTTCCTTGAAAAACAATTGCTTGCTGATGGTATGGTTTATGCTGAGTATAAAGGCTAGTCAGTATACGATATGCATATTTACATTCCGACAGCCTAAACATGCTGTCAACCACACTGGCGATAAAAAAATATAGAGCGTCAAAAAACATAATAAACGACGCCGCCGTGAGTGTGATTTTAACAGGCAAGGTAAATTTAGATTACGCGTAATCACTTCCAAAGGGTCTTAATAGACCAGCCTTCTCGCTTTTTGTTTAACATGTGTTATCGGGTACGTACTGACTGGTCGTGTTCTTTAAACGTTGCATACGAAGGAGGTGCAGTAATGAGCTCTTGGAAGGTATCTACCGATAATTGTCCAATGGTTGAACGCTCTAATGTTTGGCAACAAGCGATGCATAAAGTGTTTATGCCGCCCTGTCAATTTCAAACGGGTAACACGAAGTTTCGAGGCAACATTAATACCATTGATACCCCTTTAGGTATTGAGTTCTCCATTCTATCTGGTTCTCCTATGGAGATATCCGGGAAATGTTCAGAACAACCATTCTCGTTTTGGTTGGCACTGTTGTTAGAAGGTGACTTTTCACTAAAGTACAAGGGTGCCCAGTACCCTGCCCAAGTCAATTCCATCATCTATGCGCCAACGGGCTTAGACATGACCCTGTCAGTGCACTCTGATTTTAAAATTTTATACATGAAAGTACCGGAAAACCTAATTCACAAACGCTTGTTGAATCTGAATTTACTGAATGTAGGCTACTTGCCTTGTGAATCTGGGATAAACAAAGTCTTTGCCACTATGCTTTCCTCATTGTGTGACAACATGGACGAATTAGACAGTACTGACTTACGGCCAATTGAAATCGCTCTTTCTGAGTTTTTAATTAGCAATCTTATTCACCAAAGTGGCGTTTTGGATTTTGGCAGTACCGCGAAAATTGATCAGTTCAAGCGGGTATGTAATATGATAGATGCAAATTTGGCAGATCCAGAGTTATCACTCAACATGGTGGCGGTACAAAACCATGTATCGCAACGTTATATTCAGAAGTTGTTTGAATCTAGCGGCACCAGTTTTGTGAATTATGTAAGAGCTAGGCGCCTAGAACGATGCCGTTTTGAACTAGGACATCCTGAGTATCGTCATTTATCTGTGTCGGATATCTGCTTTAGATGGGGGTTCAACGATGCGGGTCATTTTAGCAGAGTGTTTAGAAGCGAGTTTGATATTACACCACGCGAATACCGACGTAAGCATAGTGAAAACGCAATAGCGAGTTAATCACAATGCGCCAAGCAAGCTACTTAAGGAAAAGGGCTTGCTTGACTACTTTATTTTTACTAAAGGTCTAACACTAATCGCTTTGAAATGGCACCTGAACAACATACCATCATAGTATCGTTACGAGCTTTTTCGCTTTCGCTTAACACATCATCTCGATGGTCAGGTGTGCCCTCTAATACTTTAACTTCACAGCTTCCGCAGACCCCTTCAGCGCACGCATATGTCACATTCATTTTTTCTGCTTTCAACGCGTCTAAAATAGTTTGTTCTTCCTTAATGTAGATTTCTTTGCCTGTTCGCGCCAACACAATAGTATAGCCACCTTTGGCCACGTCAAGGTCGCCAGAAAAGCGTTCGCTGTGGCAGTGATTTGAAGGATAATCTTCACTACAAGCGTCGAAGTCATCCAATAATTTTAACGGGCCACAACAGTAAAAATGGCTGCCTTTAGGTGCATCGGCCATAATCTTTGACACTTGCATACGTTGAGACACTGGTTGACTAAAGTACACATTGACTTGTCCATACCTGGCTTGCTTCGCAAGTGTGCTAATGGTGTGAAATAATGGTGCGAGATCTGCGCTTTTTGCAGCATAGTGCAACGACCAAGTACGTTGTTGCGCCTCTAATTGCAAAGCCATAGATAACAGGGGGGTGATGCCAATCCCACCGCCAATTAATACTGAGTGATCTTCAGACTGTAGCAATTCGAAGTGATTGCGGGGGCCTCCGATGTTGAGAGTGTCACCTTCTTTTATGACTTCGTGCAATGCTCGAGAGCCGCCACGACTACAAGGGTCTAGTGCTACTCCAATAATATATCGGTGGGTCTCACCGGGAGTATTACATAATGAATACTGCCGAGTGATAGTGGGGCTGATGTGAACATCAATATGCGCGCCAGCTTCCACGGGAGGTAAATAAGTTCCCGCTGGAGGTCGTAATTCAATGAGGCGAGTACTTGCTCCTTCGTAGCGAATACTATGTACCGAGAGCGTAAACGTTATTTTTTCCATAATTGCACCAACCTGAATTACTGACCCTTGCGTTTCATTTTTTCCCACTGCGCGCGATAGCGGGGGACTAACCAGGTATTAAACTGACGTTGTGCGCCTTCCTGCCATGAATAGCGGCCGCGAGGTGCGTAGCGCGAGCGAAGCCCTTTTTGTACCAGCTCATCTACATGAATATCCTGTGCGTTGATATCAAGTGCCCGCTCTACCACCATTTCCATTTTTTTGTCGAAGTCTGGATCATCCATGGCACCTTTGGCGAACAGTACACCCAAGTCAAGCTGGTGACTTTCAGGTCCATCAGCGCGAAGAATTAAGTAAATTACGGCGTCACAGGTAAGTACGAGGGACAAGCTAGGCGGCAAGTTCGCGAACGCCATTCGGTTACGTTCTTCTTCGTTTAATTTTGGAAATATCGGCATGAGCGCTTTTTGTGTTGGATTAAAGCTCGCATCTTTGTGCAATGTGCCATTGGTACGGTAAAAACCAGCCGTCTCCTTTGGTAGCGACTCGGGAAATTTGGCTAATTCTGACGGAATGTAATCGTGATACTCACCTTGGTGCAAACGGTTGGCGTGATAGCCATCATTATTGTTTTCAAACATCACTTTCCAGCTAAAGGAATATTGAATATCACGGTCTGGGGCCGGCCCTTCTGCATCGGCAATTTCGTAATTAGCCAATATAGGTTCCAATGCGGTTAATCGAGGTGCTAACGGCTCGGCACTGTTGTTAAAGTTAATAAAGATAAATCCATGCCATATTTCTAATTTAAAGTTGGGCAGCCCCGTTGTTTCTTTATGGAAATTACAGGTTTTTTCCATTGCTGGTGCGTTTATCAAGTCACCTTTTAAGTTGTACACCCAATGGTGATAGGGGCAAGTGAAGGTTCTGGTGTTTCCTGCACCTTCAGCGACTAACATGGCGCGATGCTGGCAAACTGAAGACATCGCACGAATAGTACCGTCGCGATCGTGTACTACGACAATAGGCTCATTGACTACAGATGTAGTATAAAAGTCTCCCGGGTTAGGAACCCAATCTTCACGGCCTACACATAGCCATTCATGATCAAACAACGCGCGTTTTTCAAAATCGAAGAATGTGGCATCGGTATAACATAACGGCGGAAGCGTATTAGCGTGTTCTATTTCTTGTATTGAGCTCTCTAAACTATCAAAAAATTCATCATTTAAAAAAAACGGGCTCATAGTGGCTCCTGCACAAAGTTTGGGGTGACACAAAGACTGTAAAACTCAGGCTTTATGTGAACTTGGATAAAAACGATGAGATTGATGCTACGGGATTTGTCTTATGGAAGATTGTGCATTTACGTACAATTACTGGATTACCAACGTATAAATGCGTACCCCAGCTGAATCTATCCATATAAGTCAACGGTGTTGCAAGCCAAATCTATTCGAGTGACTCAGGCGTATTGTTTACAGTCCATTGATGACCGCTTTTTAATAGTGAGACACCGCATGAGCATTTAAAAATACTACGTTTCATCGCACGGTAACTGGCAATTAACGCATTTTGATACCCATCAAATTCCTACTCCGAGCGAAAATTACCTCTTAGCTTTATTATCATAATTTTAACAATGCACGTTCTTCGTGCTATCGCAGAATATTGAAGTGTCCGCGATAGCTATCGTTTTTGTTAGGGTTGATGGGGAGTGAGGGCGCGGAAAGTAATATCGCAGCGGCTAGGCGAAGTGTTAAATAATTTGTGCTTTTTCTAAACCCTCCTTCTAACTTTGTATTGCAATGTCGTTCAACGCCTCACAGCCACTTGGTTGTGTTTGCCGTTTTTTACCATTACCCTGCCTCGGCTTGTCTTACTCTTCTTGAGACAACAAGATATTGCTTTAGCGCGTTTTCATTTGAGGCTAATACTTTTTATGGCAACCCCATTGTCCACTTTTACCAGTGGATTATATGCATCAGTCAAACACACCTTTAACTACACCAGTGGTTTAGGCGCTGTGTTGTGCCTGGCGAATGCGGCCTTGTTGCTAAATGTGGTATTAGTGATTAGCGGCACTATGGCAGATTCTGCGGAATTTGTGAGTGCGTTAAACGAAAGCCTTGTTATAGAGCCTTTTGTTATAGCGTTTGCCAATCATACGCTTTCTCAATTCATGGTACCTACCATTGCCCTGGTGCTAAGTGGCCTACTGGTTAAAGCCATTGCCATAGCTAAAGCGCCAATTGCCAAAAAACGTCGCTCTTTATCTTACCCTTGCCCTACATTTCCTCAGCCTTTTGTTCAAAAGCTAGGTAGTCGAGCCCCTCCGGTTTTTAACTAACCGTCTTAAATTTATACATCTGAAACCTGAATGCCGAACTTCCCTTTGTGTGAGTAGGCAGGGTGGTGATGTTTTTTCTGATGTTTTAAACCAGCTGTACCTTGCGTAAAGCGCGTGCATGCAGCTATCGCCGTTTAACGTGTGGGTTATAGGAAACCATTTTGTCTATTCGTAACCTTTTTAAATTACTTGTCACTATTTGCGTGCTAACACTGGCTGGCTGCAGTGGTGGTATTCTCGATCCGAAAGGGCAAGTGGGGGTGGATGAAAAGAACCTTATTATTCTTTGCACCATTCTCATGCTGCTTGTTGTTATTCCTGTCATTGTTCTAACGCTCTATTTTGCGTGGAAATACCGCGCCAGTCGTGACTTTGAAATATACACCCCAAAGTGGGCGCACTCGACCAAAATTGAAGCCGTGGTATGGTCGGTGCCCATTCTCATTATTATTGCTTTAGGGGTCATAACCTGGCGTTCGACGCACGCCCTCGATCCCTACGCTCCGTTAGAAGGAAAAGGTGAGCATCTTACCGTTGAAGTGGTATCACTTAACTGGAAATGGTTATTTATTTATCCGGAGCAAGGCATCGCGACGGTAAATGAGTTGGTGTTTCCTGCCAATAAACCGGTGGAATTTAAAATTACATCGGAAGGCACCATGAATTCATTTTTTATCCCGCAATTGGGAAGCCAAATTTATTCTATGGCAGGTATGGAAACCAAGCTTCACCTTATTGCCAACGAGCCAGGTACATTTAAGGGAATATCGTCTAACTACAGTGGTGCTGGTTTTACGGGAATGAAATTTAACGCTATTGCTACGCCCACTGACGCTGATTTTGACGCTTGGGTAAGCAAAGTTAAGTCACAGCAACAAACCTTAAGTCAAGCGTCTTACAAGGTATTGGCGCAGCCCTCAGAGTATCACCCTGTTACCTATTACGGCGACGTGGAAGATGGCTTATTTCACCATATCGTCATGAAGTATATGGCAGACCACGGTTCTATGGACTTTTACGCAAAGCCAGATCACGCCGCTGAAGGCATGCATGAGACAGCGGTAATGGACAATGGTCATCATAAAGAGGTTACACACTAATTATGTCTTTTTTAGGTAAATTATCGATAGAGTCTGTGCCCTATCACGAACCCATTATTATGGTGACCCTCGCAGTGGTTGCTGTATTGGGATTAGTGATAGCGTCACTTATTACTAAGCATAAACAATGGGGGACTTTGTGGTTTGATTGGATAACCTCCGTCGATCATAAGCGCTTAGGTATTATGTATATTGTACTGGCGATGATTATGCTTCTGCGTGGCTTTGCTGATGCCATTATGATGCGAACCCAATTAGCCATGGCCACTAATGGCGCGCCAGGGTATCTGCCTCCAGAGCATTACGACCAAATTTTCACGGCTCACGGCGTGATCATGATTATTTTTATGGCAATGCCATTCATGATTGGCTTAATGAATATCATTTTGCCGCTTCAAATTGGTGCCCGTGATGTGGCCTTCCCGTTTTTGAATAACTTGAGTTTCTGGCTGACTGCTGGCGGCGCAATTTTGGTGAATGTTTCGTTAGGTTTAGGAGAATTTGCTAAAACGGGTTGGGTGGCCTATCCGCCGTTAGCGGGGTTAGAGTTTAGTCCCGGGGTGGGGGTCGATTATTATATATGGGCCTTGCAGATATCCGGGCTCGGCACGCTACTTACTGCCGTTAACTTTTTAGTCACTGTATTTAAGATGCGTGCGCCGGGCATGAAATTGATGCAAATGCCTATTTTTACATGGACTTGCACGTGGGCGAACATTTTGATTGCTGCGTCTTTCCCAATTTTAACTGCCGTGTTGGCCATGTTAACCCTTGACCGTTATATGGATTTCCACTTCTTTACCAATGAAGCGGGTGGAAACTCCATGATGTACATCAACTTATTTTGGGCGTGGGGACACCCGGAAGTGTATATTCTGGTGTTGCCAGCGTTTGGTATTTTCTCGGAAGTCATTTCAACCTTTACTGCAAAACGTCTCTTCGGCTACAAGTCGATGGTGTACGCATCTGGTGCTATTGCCATTTTAGGGTTCGTAGTTTGGCTGCACCACTTCTTTACGATGGGCTCTAGCGCCAACGTCAATGCCTTTTTTGGCATTATGACCATGGTGATTGCTGTGCCGACTGGGGTGAAGCTTTTTAATTGGTTATTTACCATGTACCGAGGCCGTTTAGTCCTTAGCGTTCCTGTTTTATGGACTTTAGGGTTCATGGTGACCTTTACCATTGGCGGTATGACTGGCGTATTGCTTGCCATTCCTGGTGCCGACTATGTGCTTCACAATAGTCTATTTTTGATTGCGCACTTTCATAACACAATTATCGGCGGCGCTGTATTTGGCTACCTCGCAGGTTTCGCGTTTTGGTTCCCTAAAGCCATGGGCTTTAAGCTAGATGAAAAAACCGGTAAGGCAGCGTTTTGGTGCTGGCAAATTGGTTTCCTTTTGGCGTTCATGCCCCTTTATGTGCTTGGCTTTTTGGGTATGACACGCCGTCTTAACCATACCGATAATCCAGATTGGAATATCTGGTTATACATTGCCATGGTGGGGGCGTTCGTTATTGCAATCGGTATCTTTTTCCAGTTGCTTCAGTTGTTCGTCAGCTTTAAAAATAAAGATAAGCTAAACGATACCACTGGCGACCCATGGAATGGGCATACCCTGGAATGGTCAACAGCCTCCCCGCCGCAATTTTACAATTTTGCGCACATTCCTCATATCCAGGACATTGATGCATGGACAGACATGAAAGAGCGGGGGGAGTCTTACCAACGGCCACAGCAGTATTCACCTATTCATATGCCTAAAAACACGTCAGCAGGTGTGTTTATGAGCATGAGCTTTACCGTGATGGGGTTTGCGTTAATTTGGCATATTTGGTGGTTAGCCATAGTAGGGCTAATGGCAGGAATTGGTGTGTTTATTAAGCGTTGCTACACCCGCGATGTGGACTACTACGTTCAGGTAGATGAGATAGAGCGTATTGAACAAACGCATTTAGGCGCAAATACCACAGGAGCAAATGCATGAATACAGTAACAGCCACCATGCACACCGACGATCACGAACACCACGGGCTTCATGAAAACAACACGGTATTTGGTTTCTGGTTGTATTTAATGACCGATTGCTTGTTGTTTGCCTCGTTCTTTGCCACCTACGCGGTATTGTTTATGAATACCGCTGGCGGCGTGTCAGGGAAAGACATATTCGAACTCAATTTTGTGGCGGTGGAAACCGCTGCTCTGTTAGTAAGTAGCATCACGTTTGGCTTCGCAATGATTGGTGCTCACAAACAAAACAGGGGGGCTGCGTTAGCCTGGTTAGCCGTAACATGGCTATTAGGTGCAAGCTTCATTGGCATGGAAGTCTATGAGTTTCATCATCTCATTACCCATGGGCACGGGCCACAGCAAAGTGCTTTTTTGACGGCCTTTTTCTCCCTAGTAGGGCTACACGGTTTGCACGTTACCGCCGGTCTTATTTGGATGACGGTGATGTTCATTGAAGTTAGCCGCCGGGGCTTACCCGAGCAAACGGTAACGCGGTTAAGTTGCCTTAGTTTATTTTGGCACTTCCTCGATATTGTTTGGATTTGTGTATTTACCGTGGTTTATTTAATGGGGGCAATGTAATGGCGTTACACGATTCACATAGCAAAGCGCATCAAGATGCGCCAGCGCAGGCATCGCATGAAGATCACGGTAGCGTTAAATCCTACGTGGTGGGGTTTATCCTTTCAGTGGTTCTAACGGTTATCCCGTTTGTGTTGGTCATGAAGGGCGACTTTTCAAAGGTGACCACGCTTTGGAGCGTGATTATCTTAGGGTTAATTCAAATTTGGGTTCACCTGAAATACTTCCTTCATCTTAATTTTGTCACTGACGACGGGCGAGCCAATACTTTTTCGTTTTTATTCAGTGCGCTTATCATTTTTATGGTCGTTGGCTTATCTATTTGGATAATTTATGAGTCTAACGCCATGATGATGTACTAATGAACGCTTAAGTTAGAAGGCAAACAGTCAATGAATGCGACATTCAAACGCTACCTTACCGTAACGAAACCGGGCATTATTTTCGGGAATCTAGTTTCTGTTGCTGGGGGATTTTTACTTGCAGCGAAAGGTCATGTGGAGCCAATGCTAATGATAGCCACTTTGGTGGGCCTATCGCTGGTGGTAGCGTCTGGGTGCGCCATCAATAACTGTATCGACAGTGATATCGACAGGAAAATGCAGCGAACCCAAACTCGGGTTACGGTAACGGGAGAAATGTCCCTTACCGCTGCGTTTTTCCATGGCCTGTTTTTAGGTGTACTCGGCTTTGCCATCCTTGTCATTTACACCAATATGACCGCCGTGTTTTTTGCTGCCTTCGGGTACATCATTTACGTGGGGTTATATAGCCTCTACATGAAGCGGAACTCGGTATACGGTACCTTGGTGGGAAGCCTTTCCGGCGCGGTACCACCTGTGGTGGGGTATTGTGCTGTAAGCGGCCAGTTCGACACTGCCGCGGCAATCTTGCTGGTTATGTTTAGCCTCTGGCAAATGCCGCATTCCTATGCCATTGCTATCTTCCGTTTTAAAGATTATGAAGCGGCAAATATACCTGTATTGCCGGTGGCTAAAGGGGTGGCCAAAGCAAAACAACACATAGTGCTTTATATTGCAGTATTTGCCCTTGTCGTTTTATTGCTGCCATTAAGTGGTTATACGGGCATAGGCTTTATGGCTGTGGCGTGTACCACCAGTTTGTGGTGGTTGTTCATGGCACTTCGGGGATACCGCCGCGACATCAATATTGAAGGCTGGGCGCGACAAGTGTTTGGGTTTTCAATTTTAAACATAATCGCGCTGTCTATTGCTATGTCTGTGGATTATCACGAACCAATCAAGCACGATTTTTGTTTTCAATCGCTTCAATTTGCTTGTAAAGCGTTTCTGACTCTGCAGTCAGCATAGAATAGGTTTTTATGTCGCCGTTTCGCTGAGCATGCATGGCGCGTTCAAGCAACTTATCGTATTGTCGGCGTAATTTTTTAGTTGGGTTAGATTTAAATAAACTAAACACAGGCCAATCTCAGTGGTGGGGTGACGGTTAATTAACGTAAATTCAAGCCTAAGCGATCATCTATTACAGGGTTTTAATTAAAGCCCTATGCTTTTTACCCTCAAGTTGTTGTACCTCAGTGGTTTTATGTTTATCAGGTAAGCCGTTTTTCGCAGTAACCGGTTAAGTGCCAAGCTAGGTCTAACTTGTAGGTTCGAGTGATTATTCCTATTTGAATATTTTTAACAGAAGTCTTAGCCCGCATAGCCGCTTAGTGAGAATGTAGTTGGTCTACTATTTATTTATGTTGCTAGGAGAATGGGCGCATGTTCAAGGTATCGTGTTTGGGGTTATTCATGGGGACGTCGTTATTTGCTTTTGCTCAAAACCCGCTGCCATTAGGTGAAGGGCTAAGAACTGCAGACCCGTCCGCTCACGTATGGGAAGACGGCCGTCTCTATTTATATACTTCACACGATATGGAATGCCAAGAAGACTTCTGGATGCAAGATTGGTATACCTTTTCTTCTACCGATCTAGTGAACTGGACGAATCATGGCCCAAGTTTATCGTTAGACGAAATTGCGTGGGCAGACAACTACGCTTGGGCGCCAGATGCCGCGTATAAAAATGGAAAGTATTATTTAGTATTTCCCGCAGGTACAGGCCACAAAGATAGAAAAAACCCTGAAAAAAGCACTAAATGGATGGGGATTGGCGTGGCAGAAAGTGACTCCCCCACAGGGCCTTTTAAAGACATGATTGGTGCGCCTTTGTGGCGCGAGCCCTATGCTAACGACCCCAGTCTATTTATCGACGATGATGGCAAAGCGTACTTATATGTTCACGCGCAAGGCGCTGATTATCATGTGGTAGAAATGGCTGACGACATGCGAAGTATTAAAGGTAAGCTGGAAAAGATGGATATGGGGGGGTATACCCCCAAAATGGAGGGGCCTTGGGTATTTAAACGGGAAGACTTATATTACTTTACTATGCCTGAAAATAATCGCGAACTTAGCTATTACACCAGCCCGTCACCCAAAGGCCCTTGGACCTACCACGGGGTGATAATGGAACAAGAGGCGAACAGCAACAATCATCATTCTATTGTAAATTATCAGGGGCAATGGATACTGTTTTACCACCGTTGGTTAGACATTGACTCTACCTGTGGTCGACAAAGGCACGTTGCTGCTGAATACCTCTATTTTAATGAAGATGGCACCATACAACCCATTCGCCGAACTCAAAAAGGCATAGCAAACTTTGCGAGTCAGGGTAATCAAAAACAATAACTAAACCCAGTTATGAAGGCTTTCGTGGAGTAGGTTATAATGGCGCAATAGTGATTTTTTTAAGGTTCTTATATGGCCACGGCATCCGCACTTCACATATTAGTGAAAACAGAAAAAGAAGCGTTATCCATTTTGCAACAACTTAGAAAGGGTAAAGACTTTGCTACGTTAGCAAAACGCCATTCTACCTGCCCTTCAGGCAAACGGGGGGGCGATTTAGGGGAATTTCGTCGGGGCCAAATGGTAAAAGCGTTTGACGATGTGGTGTTTAAAAAAGACGTGTTAAAGGTGCACGGGCCAGTTAAGACCCGTTTTGGTTATCATTTGATAAAGACGCTATATCGAAACGGCTAGCCCCTTTAGGGCACCCAGCGTTCGCCGCAAATTCCGTTTTTCGTGTACTGGTTGAACGGGCTTTTGTAGGGGTGGATAGCCTCAGAGAGGGCGTTTTTATGATCAACAGAAATAAAGGCATCTGTGTCTGGTTTTCCCTTACTATCCAGCAAATAGTAATTTGATACATAGCCAGCCACGAACATTTTATCCTCCATTCCTACATCCACAAGTTGCACCTTGGTCACGGCTTTAAAGCGTGCGTTTTGGTTGTCTAATGACAAAATCTTGCGGAAGTAATAGCCCTTTTCTTTTTGGTGCTGTGAAAAGCCGCTTAGTATGTCGATGAGCTCGGTTAATCCAACGGCCTCTCGCTGAAGCATAAAGTTGTGGGTAACGCCTGTGCCCTGTTCGCTAGCGTGCCCAGCGTTATATGCCTGCTCGGTCTCCAGTTCGGCTAAATAGCTTTTGCCTTCGTCAGTGTATTGGTTCAGGGCTTCTGTATTCATATGAACGTAGTAATCACTGATGCCGGCAGGGGATACCTCAAACAGCCAGAGATCTGGGGTAACGGCGGCGCGCGCTTTCTGTTCTTGAGGGCCTTTGGGAACACATTTTTCAGAAATATAATAGTAATATTGCCCAGCATCAATGGCGTACGCATTTTGCAAACACAGTAGGGCAAAAACACCAATGAGTGCTTTGGTTCTACCTAGCATATTACGCAAAATTTTCATATTAACCCCACCAAGATAACCACAAAACGGCTAGTGTACGGGCATCTTTATCACAATGCGAGCGTGCTGGGTTTTCTTGTTACGCATAGGCCTTAGTTAATACCGCTAAGCTCGGCAACAAAAAAGCCCCTAAGCTTTTTCACTTAAGGGCTTGTCATCTTACAGGGTTTATAAACTTGGAATAGACTCAGGATCTTGTTTGATTTTACCCACTCCAGCATGGTTGATGACAATCGCTTTGGTTTTATCGGCATCATCTAATTGATACTCATAGGGCACTTCGTAACTGGATGTTGGCGTAGCCTCTGGCCCCGCAACCACGTCGCCGTCAGCAGGCGTTGTCCAGGTTACACCCTCACCAAACACGTTTCCTGATGTATTCCAGTAGCCAACCACATCGGAATAAAAAGACACGATGGGGTTCTGAGTATTTTCAAACACATTATTGTTAATGCGTAACTCAGCGCCTTGTCGTGAATTGATGGCGGTAGAGGTAATGTTGCTATAGTAATTATTATACAAATGACCTACACCGTAGCGAAACAGTGGCAATCGGGATTCGATGTTTTCAAACCGGTTATGGTGGAAGGTAATCATGCGATCAGTATTGCCACTGTCAGTATCGGTTTCCGTATGACCGTGCAGCGAACCTTTCCAATGGTCGTGCAGGTAGTTATAGGAAATAGTGATACTTTTTGCGCCTCTTTTACTGTCAATTAAACCATCGTAATAGTCTTTGTCTACATTGAGGGTACTGTACAGTTCATTGTGATCAATCCAAATATGGCTGGTGGTTGAGCCATCATTGTCACCTTCAATGGCAATGGCGTCTTTTCCTTCAGTTAATACGTGGTGAATTTTCAGATTGCGAATAATGATGTTGTTGGCACGTTTTATCAGTATGCCTATGCCGTCCAATTCTCCACGGCTGGCCACACCAATAATAGAAACATCGTTCATGTCTCTAATTTCAATTGGCGCCCCCGAGCTGCCATTGTTGGCGTCGGTAATGGTGCCATCGACGTATATGGTCACCGGGGTATTCGCTGCTTTTGCGTCGTCTAATGCCGCTTGCAATGCAAGCCCCGTATTCACGGTGACTACAGTGCCGCCCGCGCCGCCCGACAGGGTGTAATTATGTTGGGCGAAACCTTGCGACACCGAAACATCGGGTACAGTCACAACCGGATCACTAGGTACGCTAGGCTGCCAGCCAGTATCATTGTCATAATGGGCAAAAATAGCCTCTCGGGTGGTGAGTGAACTGACGTCGCTTTCAGTGAGCAAATAAGCAGACTCCCGGGTAGAAAGGTTTAGCGCGTTTCCTTGCAAATCCATACTGCCATATTCTCGCCATCCCGCATTCGCCGTTGCCGTAACCGGGTTGGGGGCGGGTTGATCACGCACGCCCTCACCCGCCCAACCGATATCCGCAATGTGAGTATCAAATCGGTTATTGATAAGGGTAATGTTATCAAAGTAGTTTTCACTGCCGCCACTTCGGGCAATGTAAGTAGAATTATCCAATACACCATTACCAAGAGGGCCGGGGCCGTTGGTGAAACGACTGTTTAGAAAAATGAATCCCTTGTGGTCAATGTCTGGCACGCGGGCCTGTAACACGTAGCCGCCAGCGGTATCTTCATCTGGGTTGCCATTTTTAGAATCACCAATGGTACGAATTTCACTGTTTTCAAAAAGCGCGGTATTCACATAACCCCAAATGAAATCCACGTTGCCAGCAACAAGGGTCTCATAAAACCAGCTATAACCTTTTAGTTGCAATGTATCTTGTTCGCTGATGAAGTTCATGTTCACCGCACTTAAACGTCCATTATCATTGTTGAAATAAAGGGCTTCAGCTTGATTGGAGTAGGCGTTGCTACGTGTGTGTGTATTTTTCAGGGTGAAGTTATGAAGTGTTAAGTTATCTGCGCCCTCCACAAGAAACACGCTTCGTCCCCCTTCTGCTACCGTGGCGCCCACGGGCGAAGACTTTCCACTGCCACTGTTTAGGCTGTCGTAGTTGGCGTAATAAACAAGGGTGTTGTCTCTGCTTTCCCCTTCAATGGTGACGTTATTTTGATTGCGTAAAAAGAGAAGCTCTTCGTATTCACCATCCCGTAGGGTAATGGTTGCAGGCTGATCCTTAGGAAGGTTTTCCATGACATAGTTTAATGCGCCTTGTAATGAACGAAAATCTGCTTCGCCATCATCATCCACTAAAAGGTGGGTGCCTGTAGGAGCGGCTTCCCGCGTTGTGAAGGTCCAATTTGCCGTTTTACCCAAACCGTTAAAAAGTTGGCTATTTAGTGAAGCGTCAGTGACCAAACCGTCGCTAATGGCTACATAATAGCTTTCGCCATATTCCAATACATTATTGTGAGGTTTAACAATAAGCTGATTACCTTCCACCTTGATAGGAAGGTAATTTACATGACGCAGTTTGTCTTGCCCATGATACCCAAGAGCGTCTATGTCACCACCCATTGAAATGACGTCTACAATGCTATCATCACTTTGTTTGTAAATACGCACTTCGCCGGAGGTGCCAAGGGTCGGGGCATCGTCAAACGTAAGTGTGAGGAGCCCGTCGAGGTACGCATTTTGTTGGCCTGCAAAGGGCGTGGTGAGGGGAAACAAGTCACCATACGTGGCACTTGGCATAGTAAAACCTTCTTGCACAGTCACGCTTAGCACTTTGAATAATGCAGGGTCTTCGCCAGAAGTGAAGGTGACTTGTGCGTTACCCTCCGCGTTTGCGGTTAGCACAACCAGCGAGCCATCCTGCTCTACGCTAACCACACTTTCATCACTGCTTATGACTGAAAATTCGTCTTCAGTAATACCATCACTTTTTACCGCAGTGACGTGAACATAGAGAGGGTCCTCACTGGTCGTGGTTTCCCATGCATTGGTGGCGTAGTCCAGCGTAAGCTGTACAGGCCTTTCAGTTGGGTCTCCCACCTTTAAATCATCTAATTCAAATGAGCGATTGTTAGTGAATAGCCCGATTAAGCCTTTCGCGCTGTAACTGGAATCGGTGGTTGAGCCCAGATTTTCTCCATTGAGATAAACCGTTAGTTCATCGCCAACCATGTCTATACGCACTCGATACCAAGTGCCGTCAACACCGTCTTTTTCACCTATTTCTATGGGCGATTTTTTTTGTAGAGGTCGGCTAATACTGCCCGCTTTGCTCACTGCTATTTCAACTTGGGTACTGGTGCTAGCATTTTGCACGTTCAAGCCGCCTGCAAACCAATTGCCTACACTGTCATATCGACCAAGTAGAAAAATTTGCTTGTTTCTGGTGGTACTATTTTGGCGTGGACGAATTCGTGCTTCCACAAAATAATCTCCACTTTCAGGCAAGTCGGTGAGTACACTGTCTTTAACTAAGAGAATCTCCCCACCTTCACCTCCTGCGGTATATCGCATTACATTATTGCCATCATCATCCAGTATATCGAAGCTACCTTGCGCACCGTTACTGCCACTTTCATTGGCTAATAGGTCGAAGTTATCGAATGAACCCGAAGAAAAGTCATCACAAAAATAAAGCGTGGGGGCAGAGTCGCAGCTAAACGCTTGGCTTGAGGATCCATCATCCAAGTAGGTGATCACGAGATTATCAATGGTGACTACGCCACCACTTTCGGTACGCAATTGTAAAAATGATGACGAAGTGGCCACAAAACCTTCAATAGATAATCGCTGACCGGCAGTGAGTGAGGTAATAGGTTCACTGAAGAACTTGGCGTCGCCGCCATGGATTGACTTGCTGCTACTGCTGGTGTTGTTGTCTGCATAGATGATGAAGTTATTATCACCTTCGGTATCTTCAACATTAATAATGTCCATACTAATCATGTACGGGCGGCTTAAATCTAATATACCTGTGGTCGTAGTGTCGTCTGCGCTTGTCTCTACATCAGGCGTGGTGTTACCCAGCGTAAAGCGTGCACTATCTATGGTGAGTGAGCCGTCGCTCATGGTAAGGCCAGAGCTTCCGCCAGTGATACTATAAAACGGTGTTTGAGCACCGCCATCTGTGGCTTTGTAACTTGGCGAGAAGAAGCTATCAACGTCGGTTTCAAAGGTTTCTTCAAGCAACACATTAGCTGCAATATACTCAATGCGAATATTGTCGATAACCACTCTCGAACCGCTTTCAGTTCTAAACTGTAAATACGAGTTCTGACTAGCGATTGGCCCTTCCACGGTGACAGTGGTGCCAGCAACTAAACTAGTGACAAGCTCATTGTAAAAACGAGAGCTTCCACCTAGGTAAGAATTGGCGCTGCCAGAGGTGTTATTGTCCACATAGATTTGGAACTTGTTATCGCCTTCAGTATCTTCTGCAGCCACTACGTCAAAGATGACGTGGTACGGTCGACTCAAATCGAGGGCGCCGTTCACTGATGTATCATCTGCGGAGCTTTGAGTATCGGGTGTAGTATTGCCTAGTGTGAAACGACCACCGTCTAGCTCAATACCATTGCTAACCTGGGTTACCTGCCCCCCTGTTTTCGTTAACATTGGTACGCTAACACCGTCAGCGGTTTCGATGGCAGCAAAATTGGTGGAAAAGATATCCTCGCTAATGCCAGCAAACGAATAACTTAGAGGCAGTGGGGTAGTAGGAATGATCACCGGTTCTTCAGGTTCAGTGGGTTCAGGCTCCGTTGGTGCAGTGGGTACGTCAACCGCATCTGCAACGGTCTCAATTTTAAGATTATCTAGGGTAATTGAGCCACTTGAGTCGGTTCGAAGCTGGAAGAAACTGTTAGTAACAGTGTTATCTAGAATCTTTGCATCGGATGCTGCAGGGTCGCCGCCATTCACATCATCGCCTGGTTCATACGTGTATGAATAGCGAGTACCGGCTTCAAGCTCTCCGTCGCTAAGAGAAATACTGACAAATTTTGACGCGGCGCCATGAATAGAATTGTCTTGACCTGTGGTGTTGTTGTCAACATACAAGCTAAAGCTACCAGCACTGCCAACTGCGACAATATCGAAGCTAATCGTAAAGCCTTCGCTTAGGTTATAAATACCTTGACCAACGGTATCTGTACCTGAGGTATTGGCCCCTGGATTTGCAGCCGCATTACCAATAGAAAAGCGATCGCCTTCTAGTGTTAACTGGCCTGTTGAGGCATCCACAAGCGGGCTACCGCCGGTAACATAGTAGAGCGCTCCTGCATCGGGCGCATCGCTAAGTCGCTTGTATGAGGATGAGAAAAAGGTATCGGTATCGGTATCAAAGTTCTCTTCTAAAGCGGCTTGAATCGCATTGGCAGCTTCTTCAAGTCTTATTGATTCTGCGTCAGCTTGTGCTTGGGTAAAGGCAAACACAGCTGCTTGTGGGTCGTCATTTGATAAACAGCTTTCAACGTAGGTAGCAATCGGTGTGGCGTCATCAGCACTGATTAAACACAGGCTATAGACATCATTTACGGTATTGTAGGCACGTGAAATGAGGTAATGGGTTTCTTCTTGTGCATGTAAAACCAGTACTTTTCTGCCAAAAGCGAATTCGTAGTTTCCGCTGAGCGTTTCATCCCCGGTCACTAACGTAAAGTCACCCGCTAAGTTATTTTCATCGACTGGAGTAAACGTAAATGTCCGCTGCGTCACTTGCCTATTTTCTATGAAGGGAGCATACACGTCGCCGGTAAATTTAGTGACATCGAAGGTATTAGGAAAGAGTGTACCTAGCTCGGTCTCAAGGTAACTGACGAAATGCGACAGTGCCGTAGATTTGTCTATTAGTGTGTTGCTTGCCCCGCCTGCAGCGGGTAACCAAACTTCAACATCGGAGGCAAAATCTGCATCCGATTGATTGAAAAAGTCAGTGAGGGTTTCGCCCTCTTCTAAGGTGACAGTTGCCACATTTGCAGCATCAGCGCTAAGCGTAATACCGTTTGTTGGGTCGCCATCTGTGTCTAGCGACTGTAGCAATCTAATAGTGTTCACCACCGATTGGTTAAAAGCATTGTCAGTAGCAAATAAATCTAGCGGAGATATAACACTTGATGCTGGGGTCTCAGGAAAGACTAAGTCCCCAATATAGAATGAGAGTTGCTCGCCTCGAAAGTACGAGAATTCACCATTTTCATCGGTTTGGCCGGCTTCAACGGACGCAGAATTATAGCTAAGCCCACTGACTGGGCTATCCACAAAAACACCTGTAAGCGCAGGATCTGGCGGCAGTTTTACGTTAGTCGTACTTTTCTCTCCGCAGCCAGCAATAACTAAAACACTACCTATAAGGGCAGCAACATAAGTGAGTTTCATTGACTCAACCTCCATGAAATGCCACGCGTACCCTATTAATCAGTTCGCGTTGGCATTGAAATTTTCAATGTCTGAGCCAATGGCTCAGAACGAACTAATTAATAGAATTTAACGTTCACACCTAATTGGTAACTTCTGCCATATTCTTCTTTTTGATAAAGAATATTGCCGCCGCTTAAGGCATTACCTTGGAAGTAACGTAAGTCTGCTTCTTCAGTTAAATTGATGGCGTCAAAATACACCTGAACCTTGTCGGTGACGTCGTACTGAAGTTTAAAGTCGAGGCTTTTCACATCGGCTTGGTACTGATCGCCCCACACTTTGCAACCTTTAGGGTCGTTTATGTCAGCGGTGACTGGGCAAGAGCCAATTTGTTCCAAAACATCAGAGCGGATGTTGCCGATAAGACGTGCTGAGAAAGTCTGGCTCTCCCAGCCGAACACCAGATTAAACGTGGTGTCAGCCTGATCGGGCAGCGCCACTTTGCCCTGTCGAATTGACTCATCAAGCACGGCCTCACTATTGAGAAGTGTTGCGTTGCTCTGCAGAAAGAAGCCATTGTCGAAATATTGGTTATAGCTAAGCTCAACGCCATATACCTTGGCGCTTTCACCATTAACCGTCACATTGATTTCGTTTAGATAGAGATCTTGTGGAATAACAAACTCTGTAACTTGATTCACCGGTAGGGTAAGGGGTAAATCAGCGATAGACATCCCGATACCATTTACATCAACAATGAAATTCTCAATATCTTTATAAAAGACCGCAGCCTCTAAAAACAGGTTTTCGCTAGGATACCAACCTACCGAGGCATCGTAGTTTACCGATGTCATCGCAAGCAAGTTGGGGTTACCAACATCTAACGCATTGTCTGAACCTAATACGTACTGACTGAGTTGTTGTTACGATGCGCCACCTTGGCTGTCGTCACAATCATCTGTACCCGGTGGGCAAAGTTCAATGTCGCTATCAAAAATGGCATAGGCACGGGCTTGTTTGAAGGAGGGGCGAGTGAAGCTGGTCCAAATTGCACCGCGTACTAAAATGTTCTCAGAAGGCTCCCACTTAATATGTGCACTTGGAAAGAATTCGCTGTATTTAATCGCTGCCTCTGGCAAAGGAATCGCAATATCCAACGCACCGGCGCCAGCGCCATTAAATTCAAAGTCGTCATTTTCCAGTGACATAAACCCAGTGGATGAGAACTCAGTTTCTGTCCATCGCACACCAGTGATGAGGGTAGCATCTAAGCCAATGGGAAATTCTGCCATGGCGTATACGGCCTTAGTATCCTCTACAATGGCATAATCACCTTTTGTGCTTTCTATCGACACTTCACCATTCGTCGCTGGCACCACGGTTTGTCGTGTGGCATCGACAATCTGATCCACGGTGGCTCGGCTTTCAAACGGTAGCTGAAAGTTGCTGTCAGAAGGAATGCTGCTGTCATAATCAGCCAAGGTTGAGTTTACGGCGGCAATGCAGGCGGCATCATCATTACAATCATTTGGGTTGGGGTCGAAGCTCCAGCGGTCTTTGTCGCGAACATGATCTCGTTCGGTTACTTCAGCGCCAACCTTGATGTAGTTAAGGTAGTCATTAAAAATATCTGTACGAAGGTTTAAGTTAACCGTTTTTATTTCATCGGTTCTTTTACCGTCTTCTAAGAATAAGTTATCAAACTGATAATTTGACAGTTCAAATCCGTTACCACTTCCGGACGTGCCAAAAATACTGTTGCTTGGGTCGTAAGTGAGGCCCGCAATCTCGGCGGCATCCTCGGCCGACATTATTTTTGCACTTATTGTATCCCGGCTTCCTTGACCATAGACGATTAAATCTCGTTCTCTAAATTGTACACGGCGATCGCCACTAGAGTCTTCTTCTGAGCGAGATTGCGCAAACTCATAGTCAAGCACAAAGCGCTCCGCAATGCGATTTTCGCCACCTAGGCTAAAGGTAGTCGTCTTGTTTTCACTTTCTTGGATAAAGTGCTGATGGAATACATCGATATCGCTTAATATGAATTCCTTGGTTTGACTGTTCACATAGACAATTTCACTGTTGCCTACCGAACCTGCATCCTGAAAATCGTAGAATTCACGCTGCGCGAGATCGTCGTCTTCAAATTGTGTGTAGGTGCCCTTAGCGTAATAGTAGCTATCCGCATTGGGCTTGTATTCTAAATTGAGCGCGGCAGCTTGGCGGGTTCGTCCCGCTACTTCCCTTCTATACTCCAATTGGGCTGGTGCTAAAATTTCGTCGCCGGCAGCAATTTCGTCATCCGTTTTACCTAAGTCTGCTTTATAAAACTTCATTTCATTTGTGCTGTGATGACGGGTTTCATCAATAAGGGTTTTTCGCTCTTCATGAGATATGGCAAATCCAATACCGAAGGTATCGTCGAGAAAGAATTGCGTGCCATCTAAACTGAATTTGGGCGAGTGAGCTCCTCGCTTTTGCGAATACGCATCTTGAGCTCTAATTTTTAGCGTATTTTTACCACGGTCAAAAGCCGAAATGGCTTTTACATTGACGGTGCCGCCAATGGAGTTAAGGTTTTGATCTGGCGTCAGTGTTTTCAGTACTTCAATGGTGCCCAATAAATCTGCTGGTAGCGCATCTAAGCCAACTTTACGCTCCTCACCTGCGCCAGACATTTGCGCACCGTTCATGTTTACAGAGACAAAACTTGGGCCTAAACCCCTCACAGTGACGAACTTTCCTTCGCCTTCAGACCGTTGAAGTGTTACCCCAGGTAAACGACGTAACGATTCAGCCACGTTTTGATCGACAAAATTACCCAAGTCATCTGTTGAAATAACAGAACTGAAACCGTCTTTCATGCGCTCTAAATCACGGGCTTTTAAGTCGGCTTGTTTTACACCTTTAACTTCTACAATTTCTATGTCTTGTTCGTCTCCTTCTTGCGGTTGAGTGGTGTTTTCTTGTGGGGTTGTATTAGGTATAGGGTTGGCTGTTTGCGCCATCGTTGCAAATGCTGCCGATACAGACAGCGCTAATGCTGTCCATTTAAACATGTGCATGCTGAGCACTCCTTTAGTTTTATTATTAGCACAGACTATCCACACCGCAGCTGTGCCACCGGTGGCATTATGGCTCAGTCTTTACATAATGCACACTATTTTAACGAGTTTTTAACCTAAAGTTTATATGTGAATATTTATTGAAGTTTTGGACTAGCGTAGGGCTAAGGCTCTCCATGCCTCCGGCGAGAGAGAAGTTGAACTAATAGCCTTCTGGCTATCGAGGGATTTTTTATAATCTTCCCAGTTAATAACCTGGGTTTCACTGTCAATAATCCCGTTACTATTGCCGTAGTGCTGGGTTTCTATAGAGGTGAATATCCGTTCATCTACCATGTCCGCTCTCAGTCCGCTGCGGCTAAGGTTAGCGCCCACGTCTTTGTTTTCAATTAATGTTGACCAAACCTCATTCGTTGGCAGCGGCAATAAGGCGGTTTCAGTTTCTAAGTGTGGAATTTTCTGTTTTGCAATATGGATGTTTAGCGCTTTGTGCCACCCTTTAGAGTGTTTTCTTTCATTTTTTACCACCACACCCAATTGGTTTTTTTCGCGAAGCTTAGGGTGGCCTTTCATGTGATTACCCTGAAGGAATACTCGGGTGAGCGGGGCTTTTTCGTACCATAATTGATAAAACCAGAGGTTGCGAGAGGCGGGGCCAGGAATAAATAAGTTGTTGATAATATTAGCCTTCCCGTTCTCCCCGCCATAGATGCTGTTGCTTCCCCAGTTCGCAATCACATTATTGGTGATTTCAACGAATTCACGTGCCTGCTCATAGGGAGCGTTTAAGCGCCAACCGTTAATTCTAGGATTTCTGCTGGTATGACTCACCAACAGGTTTCTGGTAAAGCTAGCATTCGCGCCCCCCCATATTCCGCCATACCCGTGGCTCCCTTTATGGTGCCCTGCATTGTTTAAACTTTCTGATAATATTGAGTGTTGAAGTGTAAATCGCTGATTATTATAAAAAGACCCTACCTCGTCATTGGACCAACTTAACGAACAGTGATCGATAATGACATCGCTGGAGTTTCGCACCGTGAGAGCATCACCTTCTTTCATCAAATGACCCGGCCGGAATCGCATGTGCCGAATAATGACTTGATGGGTTTTTACGGTGGTGCTGGCCCCTGTTACGACAATGCCATTTGGAGAAGTATGACCGGCAAGAGTGATATTAGGGTGAGATATTTTTAACTCATCTTCCAACACAATAACCCCAGAGACATTGAAAACCACTAAGCGCGGGAAAGGCTGTTCTACAGCCCACCGAAGGCTACCCTTTATCGGGTCTTTAGCGTTATCGGCGAGTGTATTTACCACGACAATTTGCCCTTCATTTCCTCCTTGAGTGTATTTGCCAAAGCCTAACGCGCCGGGAAAGGCGAGGGGCGTTTCAGTGGTGCTGAAACTGCTTGAGCATGCCATTACATTCAACAGCAAAAATAGATAGATAATGTTTTTCACGTTAGGCCCGAGTTGCTGGTTAGTTGATGGTTGAACGCTAAAGTTGCGACTTCTTTTAAGCTCTCGCTCCAAAATTGCAGTGCCTTCGTCGACCCCTCTTTTCCGGGGATTTCAATCGCGAGCATGGCGGTTAATTCGCCATGATTGATAAAAACAGGTACCGATACACAGGTGGTGCCAAGCGCGTTATCATAAACGGCGGCATAGCCTCGCGTGCAGGTGGACAGGCTAATCTTTTCAGCTAATGCTTTATCAAAGTGACCTAATTTACTGGTGTAGAAAGGCAGACTAAATTGATTCTGGTAGGCCAACATAATATGTCCTGGCGCCGAATCAAACAGCGGGAGTTTGGCGCCTGGCCTAATGGATGAGACCCGGTTGGGGCTACCATCTAGCACGTCTATTACAAATACCGCGGAGCCCCCTGGAATACTTAAAATGGCACTTTTATTGGTTTTTGCAATTAGCGGCGCTAGAGCGGGAATTAAGGCTTGTTGAATCTGTTGGCTTTGGGCATTAGAAGCACTGATTTCATATATTCTATTCCCATAGTAATAGCGCTTTCCGCGTTTATCTACAAGCCGCTCACTGACCAGCGTTCTCAATAACCTGAACACTGAGGTACGTGGTAGCGACAAGGCGCTTTCAATTTCGGCCGCCGCTAACCCTTCTGCATTTTGCGCTAGCAAATCACACAATTGTATTGCCTGAAAAACGCTTGGGATCAGGTACCTATCCATCTTCGCCATACTATGTATTCGAACCAAATATACCTTATGTTAACATAAATAAAGATAAATGCCACCGGTGGCATTTATGGGTGAGTTAAGTTAACATCATGCCACCTCTATATAAATATTAGTTATGTATCGTATCGAAATAATACTAGTTGATGATTTATATTTGACGTAGATTGCCCACCGTAATGCCGACTTTTTCGCCTTCTATAACAGGAAGGCCGACGTAAAAGAACGTGGTAAACGTGTATATCTGGCATTCAATTGACCAAAAGAATGCTCATAATAAGTGAATTAAATGGCTTGATCTCAATCGATCAGTGTCATTCTCATAGAGCCTGAATGGGAGGAGATGCGTGTGAAAATCATTGTTTTAAATGAATCAAAAACATCGACACCACAAATAAATGTGGAACGACGGTGTGCAGTAACGCCTGCGAGTGTGCAGCGCCTGTGTAAAAAGGGCGTAGAGGTGAACATTGAAGCGGGAAGTGGCGAATTATCTCATTACCTTGATAACGAATATGAAGATGCTGGTGCAACCATTATTAATGACGTGAATGATGCTTTATCATCTGCGGACATGCTTGTAAGTGTGAACAAGCCAAGTGAAGCCCAATTGTCGGTGATGAAAAAAGGGGCCATTGTGGTTGGCCATCTTGACCCCTTCTTTCAACAACCGCTAATTGAGTCTATTGCAGAAAAGGCGTTAACGGCCATCTCTGTAGAAATGATCCCGCGCTCGTCACGGGCACAAAAGATGGATGCGTTA
Organism: Alteromonas sp. B31-7; assembly: GCF_015767655.1. Taxonomy (NCBI): domain Bacteria; kingdom Pseudomonadati; phylum Pseudomonadota; class Gammaproteobacteria; order Alteromonadales; family Alteromonadaceae; genus Alteromonas; species Alteromonas sp. B31-7. The sequence goes on along the minus strand of NZ_CP065233.1, from coordinate 4,386,099 downwards.
AGTTCGCAAGCCAGTTTGGCTGGCTATGTCATGGTGATGCAAGCGGCCAATCAACTTCCTTCAATCCTACCCATGATGATGACGCCGTCGGGCACCATCAAACCTGCGAAAGTTTTTATTATTGGAGCCGGCGTAGCGGGCTTACAGGCGATTGCAACGGCTAAGCGTTTGGGAGCCAATGTATTGGCTTACGATACCCGTGCTGTTGTGGCTGAACAGGTAGAGTCGCTAGGGGGTAAGTTCTTAAAAATAGACATCGGTGAAACCGGCCAAACTAAAGACGGCTACGCCAAAGAACTTACCGAGGAGCAAAAAGCCAAGCAGCAAGAGGCGCAGCGTGATGCGATTGCCAACTCGGACATTGTGATTACAACCGCCCAGTTATTTGGCCGCAAGCCTCCCGTGTTGATATCAAAAGACACCTTAGCCTTAATGAAACCCGGCAGTGTGGTGGTGGATATGGCGGCAACGTCAGGCGGCAATGTTGAAGGGTCTGTAGCGGGTGAAACGGTTGAAATCAATGGTGTGAAGGTGATTGGTAACGGCAATTGGAGCCAATTTGTGGCGAAAGCCGCCACTGATATGTATGCCAACAACATTTACAACCTTGTCGATGAATTCCTTGATGAAGAGAGCAAAACGTTTGCGTTGAATTTAGAGGACGACATTCTCGCTGGGTGCGTGATTGCACACGAAGGTAAAATTACCAACGAGATGCTATTAAACGCATATAAAGGAGCCTAATTATGGAAATCATTTACCTACTTTTCATTGTGCTACTTGCTGCCTTCTTAGGTTTCGAGCTTATTCGAAAAGTCCCCGCGACTTTGCACACGCCGCTAATGTCAGGCTCAAATGCAATTTCAGGGATTACCCTTGTGGGCGCTTTAGCAGCAGCGGGTGGTGACCATTCTTGGTTAACCACGGTATTGGGCACTGCCGCAGTAGCCTTAGCGAGCATCAACGTGGTGGGCGGGTACCTTGTTACCGACCGCATGTTAAGCATGTTCAAAAAGAAAGATAAAAAATAGGGAGTGCGCAAGTGAACGATATAGCAACCATAATTAATCTTGCGTACGTTGTTGCAGCGGCGCTATTTATTCTAGGGCTAAAATTACTTAGCCACCCAGATACGGCCAAACGGGGCAACTTTGTCTCTGCCGTGGGCATGCTTATTGCCGTTGTTGTCACACTGCTCGATCAACACATTATTAGCTATCAATGGATCGTAGTCGGCGTCGTCATCGGTGGCGCGTTTGGCGCTTGGAAGGCAAAAACCGTAGAGATGACAGCCATGCCTGAAATGGTGTCGTTGTTCAACGGATTTGGCGGCATGGCTTCGCTTTTACTAGGTTGGGCTGCGCTCTCAGGCATGAGCGACCTGGCCATGCTAAATACAGGTGTATTTACCTTTGTGACACTGTTTCTCACTGTTTTAGTGGGTGGCGTGACCTTCTCTGGCTCTGTCATCGCATGGGGCAAACTCTCGGGTAAGATGACGTCTAAAGCGGTTATTTTCACTGGCTTAAGAGAGTTAAGTATTGCACATATTATTGCCATGATAGTGGTGGGGTATTTGTTTACTACCGACCCTCAAAACACCGTGTGGTTATACTGTGCCATTGCCCTAGCGCTTAGTTTCGGCTTATGGGCCACTGTGTCTATCGGCGGTGCAGACATGCCCGTGGTTATCGCATTACTAAATAGCTATTCAGGCATTGCAGCCTCGGCAGCAGGTTTAGCCACAGGCAATACCATTTTGATTGTTACTGGTTTGCTGGTGGGTGCGTCAGGACTTATTCTTACCAACATTATGTGTAAGGCCATGAATCGCTCATTAATGAATGTGCTTCTTTCTGGCTTTGCTAAACCCGTTGAAGCAGGTGAAAAAATTGAAGGTGAGATTAAAGTACTGTCTGCGCAGGATGCGTTTTATGTACTTGAAGCCGCACAGTCAGTATTGGTTATCCCTGGTTACGGAATGGCAGTAGCACAAGCTCAGCATGCGGTGCGCGAAATGCAATCGTTGCTAGAAGAGAATGGCTGTACCGTTGAATATGCCATTCACGCGGTTGCTGGGCGTATGCCGGGCCATATGAACGTGTTATTGGCTGAGGCCGATGTGCCCTATGACCAATTATACGAAATGGATGATGTGAACCCGCGTATGGAAAACTATGACGTGGCCATTGTAATTGGTGCGAATGACGTGGTTAACCCTGCGGCAAAAGAAATGAAAGGCAGCCCTATTTACGGTATGCCGGTTATTGAAGCGTATCGTGCTAAAACCGTATTTGTTTTAAAGCGTTCAGCAAACGCAGGTTTTGCCGGCGTAGACAACCCACTTTTCTTTAAAGATAACACCCGCATGGTATTGGGTGATGCGAAAGACACCATTAATAGCATTGTTCGAGAGTTTGGCGACGATTAACGTATCCCTTTTACTGGGTAGTTATGCAGCGCTAAACCCTTAAACCATCAAACTTGGTGGGCATGAAAATCTAAGCGCCTGATAAGGATAAATAAAACTCCTCTCAGGCGTTTTTTTTATAGTAAACCAAGCCTCATGGACGATAAAGTGACCAAAAATTGCGGGCACTTTATGTACACACATCATCTACAACTTTAGTATAATGCGTTGCTTTCTCGCCATCTTCTATAGAGCGACCTGACGTAGATGTATCAACCGCCTTACAAAATTGAAAACCTGGATAATTGGATTTGCATTACCTTACGTGGTGTTTGGGACATGGCGACCAATATCCAATATCTTTCAGCATTAGCCAACGAACTCAATGCTAAAAAAGGTAAGTCCTTTAATATCGCTGTGGATATGCGCGGGTGGGTTGTGCCTTTTTCTGAAATTACCGAGAGAATTAAAGCCCCTATCCATCTAGACAGGCGTAACCAGCGCTGTGAAGTATGGCTAGAAGAACAGGGGATGAAGGTTGATCATATTGCTAATAAATTTTTTAATGAGCAACATGTCAAGCTTACCCGTACCTACAGTTCCAGTGATTTTCTAGCGCATATGAAGGTGTTAGAAAATGAGCCGCTGGTATCGCACATGTCGCAGTGGTTACAACAAAACCAAGTCGATAAACAAAATTAGTCGCGACCATAGATATTTTACGTAGCACAGCAGGTTGTGTTGTCTATAATACGCGCCTATTTCGCATTAATTCCGAGCATGAACTCGGGGCATTTTACAAGGTGAACAACATTGTCTGATTGGAGCATTGAAGAAGCAGAACGCGTTTATGGCGTGTCTCAGTGGGGTGGCGGCTATTTTCAAGTTGGTGAAAATGGCAACGTTCATGTTACCCCCGTGCCCGATGACCCGAGTATCCGCATCGATTTTAAAGCCGTGATTGAAGAAATTCGTCAAGAAGGCGTGCAATTTCCAGTGGTCGTTAGGTTTCACGATATATTGCGTTCGCAAGTGTCGAGTTTGAACAATGCGTTTAGGAACATCATTAAAGAGGCCGATTATAACGGCGTATATCAAGGTGTTTATCCGGTAAAAGTTAACCAAATGCGCGAAGTGGTGGAAGAAATCGTAGAAGCCGGGAAGCCGTTTAACTATGGTTTGGAAGCCGGTTCAAAAGCCGAACTTCTTACTGTACTTGCCATGAATACCAATGAAGACTCATTAACCATCTTAAATGGCTACAAAGACGATGAGTTTATGCGTTTAGCGTTACTAGGTAGAAAGCTAGGGCGTAAAGTGGTTGTGGTGGTTGAAAAATACAGCGAACTTCTGCTGTTGGTTAAAATTTCAAAAGAGCTAAAGATTGATCCTATCATTGGCGTTCGCGCAAAAATGACGGTTAAAGGCCGAGGTAAATGGGAAAGTTCTGGCGGCGAAAGAGCGAAGTTTGGTTTAACCATTACTGAAATCATTAAAACGGCTCGCTACCTTGAAGAACAGGGTATGGCCCATTGTTTAAAACTGTTGCACTTCCATATTGGTAGCCAGCTAACAGACATTCGTGCAGTTAAAGAAGCCATGACGGAAGGGGCTCGCATATATGCTGACCTTCATAAAATGGGTTTCCCTCTTGATTATGTTGATGTTGGCGGTGGCTTGGGCATCGATTACGACGGCAGTAATTCCACCAATGAATCTTCCCGTAACTACAGTATGCAAGAATATGTCGCTGATGTGGTATACGGCATGAAGGAAATGTGCGACTTAGAAGGCGTGCCTCATCCCAATTTGGTAAGTGAAAGTGGGCGGGCGATTACCGCGCACCACAGCTGTGTTATTACAGAAATTGTCGGTGAAATTAAGTCGAATTCGGCGCAAATAGATACAAGCGAAAAAGAAGGTGAACACTTCTTTTTGAAAAACATGCGTGAGTTGTCGGAAACCTTCGACAGTCAAACTAACATGCATGAAGTGTATAACGATGCGTCTCAGTATAAAGAGCAGGCGCTGGATGCCTTTAAGCTCCGGGTGATTACCCTAGAAGAATTGGCAAAAATAGAAACGCTTTATTGGGACATTATGGGGCGTTTACAGCTATGGTACCGCAAAGAGGAATACGTACCTGAAGAGCTGCAAGAGCTAGATTATGGCTTGTCATCACAATATCTGTGTAACTTCTCGGTGTTTCAATCGGCGGCGGATACGTGGGCAATAGACCAACTTTTGCCGGTTGTTCCTCTTACGCGAATGAACGAGAAGCCGTCGGTGAACTGTTCACTGGTGGATATTACCTGTGACAGTGACGGTAAAATTGATCAATTCACCATTGGCCGTGAAATTACCGATGTGTTGCCTATGCACCCATTGCGTAAAGATGAGCCTTATTATGTGGGGCTATTCTTAACCGGGGCATACCAAGATGTGATGGGAGACATGCATAATTTGTTTGGGCGCCTAAACGAAGTGCATATCTTTAGTTACGATGATGATCCAGAAGACTTCTACATTGAAGAAGTGGTGAAAGGTTCGTCTGTGGAAGATGTGTTGAATATTATGCAATACAATCCACGGGCAATGGCGTCAGACGTTAAACGATTGATTGACAGACACGTGTCTAGTGGAAACATAAATCCAAGAGAAGGCGTACGCTGGACTGATTTTTATGAAAATTGTTTAAGCGGTTACACGTACCTTAAGCCTTAATCTAAGTAACACAGCAAGCTGAACTACTGTTGTTCGGCTTGCTGAAAATAGCGTTTCCAAAACTCGGCGGTAGTGGTGTTAATCATGTTAGATTCCGCATTCATTAGCATCACATACCCTACGCTGTAATCTGGTGCAAAGGCAACATCTGCGCGATACCCTTTTACCCAACCACCATGATAGTTAATGCGCTTGCCATCAAAATCGTAAACCCGCCAACCTAAACCATAATGGGCGTCATTTAAGTGCCCACGCCACCCTCTACGCCTTATTTCTCGCTGCGTTCTTACCCGTGGCGTTGTCACCTCTTCAATCATCTGTTTTGAAATCACTGTAGGGAATTCGCCCAGCAGCGCTTGAAGATAAATGGTCATGTCGCGAATACTGGCGTTAACGCCAGCGGCGGGTGAGAAACGGTAGTAATTGCTTTCTACTCTGCCTTCTCGCCAGCGATTACGGGCAATGGCAATGTGAGGGTGAGCCCAAGACGCAGACGCTAATAAGCCGCCTTTACCTGCACTAGACGCACTCATGCCTAACGGCGTTAAAATCTGGTTTTGCAATTCTCTAGAATACGAGGTGTTGTTATTGCTGAAATAGTATTCCAAGGCGCCAAATAAGGCATTTTGATAGGTGTAACATTCGCCTGGACGGCACAAGGGGGTGAGTTCCGAGAGGGACATTAACACCCGTTCAAGAGAGTAATCAGCTTCAATTAGGTTATCGTACGCATTGGGAATAAAGCCGCTGGATTGCCCCACAATATGCTGTAGCTGCAACGACTGCATGCCATTTTTTTCAAATGAAATATTGGGCAATAGTGTGGAGATTGGGGTTTCCCACTTTAGCCTGTTTTGTTCAACCAGCTTGGCGGTGAGTAACGCGGTAAATGTTTTAGATACAGACGCGAGCCTAAATACCGTATTTTCATTAATACGCTCACCGCCCTTATGGGTATAACCATACACAAATACTTGTGGAACTTTACCTTGCTCGTAATAAACAAAGGCATAGCCTGGTACGTTATACTTGTTAGCTTGTTGCTTAACGTGTTTAGCGTAATCGTCTAACCACTTCTCGGCATGCGCAGGTAAAGCTAACCACATCAACAATAAGGCGAAAAACACAGGCATGAAAGAGAAAAGGCGTTGATACCCGTAGCGGAAAGTGTGCAGCATAGATTTCGCTCAGTTGGGGCACGCCCGTGGGGGTGCTGGCGTTATTATTTTTTCTACATTATGCGTATGCATCATCAGTTTATCAACTTTGCCTCAAATAATAGTCAGTTCCGATTTTGTCGCACACCATCACGAAAACCGCGATACACTTCTTTCATACTGTTCGTTTTGTAATTAGGTGCACAATAAATGTTAGCCAACAGCGCAAGCGATACTGAAGAGCAATGGCGTGTTTACGCACAAGCGCGATTAAGCCGAGACAGTCGCTTCGATGGCCGCTTTTTTGTGGCAGTGAAGTCTACCGGCATATTTTGCCGTCCAATCTGCCCAGCGAAGTTACCACTAGAAAAAAACGTGGAGTATTTTGAGCATGCCACGCAAGCTTTGCATCATGGGTACCGGCCCTGTTTGCGCTGTCGGCCCGACAGCGCGCCAAGCTCATTCGCGTGGCAGGGTGTCACCACTACCGTAAAAAGGGGTATCTCGTTGCTAAGCCATATTCCTTCCCAACCTGTCAGTCATGTAGCGGAGCGATTAGGGATTAGTGAACGCTATCTCAACAAGCTGCTGCAAAGTGGGCTTGGGCTATCGGCAAAGCAATATCAAAGTTTACATCGTGTTTTGTTTGCCAAGCAGTTATTGCAGCAAACCGAAATGACGGTAGATGATGTGGCCTTAAGTGCTGGCTATGGGTCGTCTCGTCAGTTGCAGCGCGCCGTGCAGCAGTATTGTAGAACAACCCCCTCAGCACTGCGTAAATCGGTAAAGGGCAATGCACCCACCGTAACACTTAGACTGGCCTATCTTCCCCCGTACAATTGGCCACAAGTCCGAGACTTTTTAAAGATGCGTGCCATTGAGGGCGTGGAAGCGGTTAGCGATAATAGCTATCAAAGGTATATTCGCGTGAAGGGGGAAGTGGGGCGAATAAAAGCGACCCATAATGCCCATGCTAATGGCTTTGATATCGAATTGCGCTTACCTTCGTTAGACGGGCTACACAGTATTATTGAAAAGATAAAAGGCGTACTGGATTTACATGCAGACCCACAATTGATTAAAGCCAGCCTTCATGGTGCTGGGCTACCTTTAGCTCTTATTGATGAGGGGATTCGCTTACCGGGCACGTGGGACGTATTTGAAAGTGGTTGTAGGGCCATAGTGGGGCAACAAGTCAGTGTAAAAGCGGCCATAGGGCAAGCTTCCTTGTTAGCCAAGCAACTGCATTCACCCATAGGTACCGTTACATGCCCTGGCTTTGCATTCCCATCGCCGCAGCAGGTGGCAAGCAGTGATGTGTCTTTTTTGAGAATGCCTAATGCACGAAAGCAAGCACTGATATCTTTTGCGTCGCTCTTTGCTCAACAACCAAGTGGTACCACCCCAGAGGATGATGCCATTATGGCAATAAAAGGTGTTGGTCAATGGACACTAGATTACATTAAGATGCGTGGGGAGAAAGACCCTGATGTGTATTTAGCGGGCGATCTTATTGTTAAAAAAATGGCGGCGAAATATCCGGTTTCAGCTGAAAAAGCAGCGCCTTGGCGCAGTTATCTCACCCTACAATTATGGGAGTTAAGTAAGCGATGACATCGGCTCTACAACGTCAGGAACCCAGCAATTTTTATGCAGGGCATATTCAAAGTGAGCAAGGCATTGTTGAAGTTACCGCCAATGACAGTGGTGTCACCGCCATTGCCTTTGTTGCAGCGCCAACCGCGAACGCGCAACACAATGCTATTGTGCAAGAGGCCTGTAAGCAATTAAACGGGTATTTTTCAGGTACACTGACGCAGTTTGATTTACCTTTAGCGGCCAAGGGCACCCCATTTCAGCATCAGGTATGGCAAGCGCTAGGTGAAATAAAGTACGGTGACACAGCCAGTTATGCCGACATAGCCAATGCCATAGGAAACCCTAAAGCCGTACGTGCAGTGGGCATGGCAAATGGGAAAAACCCCATAGCCATTGTCGTGCCCTGCCATCGTGTTATCGGCAGCAATAACACACTTACCGGTTATGCTGGTGGACTTAGTCGTAAACAATTTTTACTCAATTTAGAGGGAGCACAGGGCGTGTTATGGCAATAAAGCATGTAGTAGCGTTGCTGATACTAGCGGCAATTTGGGGCGGTTCATTTATCTTTATGCGCGTGGCTGCCCCCGAATTCGGTATTTATGTGCTGGTGGCGATACGTACGCTACTGGCAACCTGTGTCCTTTTACCGATATTAATTATTATGGGCGGGGTACGCCAAATCTATCGTTACTGGGTGCCGATTGCCTTGGTGGGTATGGCAAACACAGCAGTACCTTTTGTGCTGTTTAACTACAGTAGCTTGCATTTAGAAGCGGGTGTTAATGCCATATTAAACGCCACGGCACCTATGTTTGGGGCCTTGTTTGCATGGCTTTGGCTAGGTGACAAACTTACAAAAAGTGCTATTGCTGGCTTGGCGGTGGGTTTTGTTGGTGTTGCCATTATAAGCCAACAGAAGTTGGGCGAGGGAGACATTAGCTTTTTACCTATCGTTACCGCCTTGCTGGCTACCATGGGCTATGGCTTGGCGGCCAGCATGATGAAAAAATGGCTGCAAGGGGTGAAGCCGCTTGTGGTTGCGACAGGAAGTCAGGCATTGGCCACTGTCATGCTTGCGCCATTTGCGTTAGCGACCTTGCCTGACACTATGCCAAGCCTTAATGCGTGGTTTAATGCCATTGCACTGGCGGTGGCTGGAACCGGTATTGCTTACATTCTTTACTTTAAGCTCATTGCCGATATTGGCCCAGCCAAAGCAATAACCGTTGCCTATCTTGTGCCTTTATTTGGCATTATCTGGGGAATTATTTTCTTACGCGAACACTTGTCGTTACAAACCATTATTGGTGGCTTAATGATTTTGTTTGGCGTAGCGCTAACCACAGGTGTGGTTAACGCTATACAGAAAAAGCCATTACGCCGGCGGGTTAAAGACGCGTAATGACATTAATCAATAAGTTGCATGCGAACTAAGTTACTGCCATCTCGTTTAGCTTGATAAAGGGCGTCTTCTGCGTGGGCAGTCACTTCGTTCATTATGCGTGCAGATGCCGTAAACGAAATACCGAATGAAGCGGTAAGTTGCAGTGAGTTTTGCCCTACCGGTGGTGGCAAGGTTGCAATTCCATGGCGCAAACCTTGCGCCGTATCGAACGCTTCATGAGGGCCAGTTTGTGGCAGCAAAACAATAAATTCTTCGCTACTCCAACGACCTAGTACATCCTGCTCTCGTAGGTTATCCGCCAAATAGCCCGCCACTTTGTCGAGTATATCATCGGCAGTATTGCGGCCGAATGCGTCGGAAATATGGGAGAAGTCATCTAAGCTTACAAGTACAACGCTTATCGACTTTTCTTCTTTCAACAACGACTGATAAATCAACTCAACGGCCGCTCTGTCAGGCAATCTATTCGCATGGCGCACAACCATGTCAGGCTGCATGTCGCGGCGGAAATAGTAAAGCAAGTTGTAGATAAGCAGGAATAGCGAAAATATCACCACTAATAAGGTGACGACGCTGAAAATAAACGCCTGAGAGATCTCTGTTTGTCTATCTTCTAACGGGCTTAACAGAAATACCGTCCAACCAAATTGGTTTAGCTTTACCTCGGCGATTAAATAATCTTTCTGATCGATAGTCACCAACTTATTATTCAGCGCTTGATCGTTTCGCACGCTGAGTGGCAAACTGGCATACCAAGGTAATTCAGAGAGGTTCGTAAAATCAGAGTAAGTGGCAATTAATTTGGGGTCGGAAGACAACATAATATCGCCATTGCCATCGACAAAAAGGAAATCGTAACCGTATTGCTTTTTGTAGCTATCAAATACGCTTAAGAAACTACGAAGGCTTTTGCCAATACCAAAAAAGCCGAGAAATTTTCCGTCAAAGTCGTAAATTTTAATGTCGATATAAAAATGGGTATCTTCCCATTTACCAATATCGGCTACAGCATCTTCCGGGTAGTCGCGATACTTAAAATACCAGCTAACCTCGCCTTCAATTAAATCAAGCGTGCTGCCGTCTGAATTATAAAGCTTGCGACTAGTTTCGCTGGCAATAAAGAAAGACAGGCCAAATTTCTCTTCAAGCCGAGTTAAACTGGCAAAAATGGCGTCTTCATCCAAGGTTTCACCGTCCATCAAATGCACTAATTCGGTGGAATGGCCTAATGCCTCAGACGTATGAAGGGGTTTTAAAAGTTGTTCGACAATAAGAGAAATAGCCGGCGACAGTGATTGTTGCTGGGCCCGACTTTGCTCTGCTACGATTTTAGATACACTAAAGTGAACAAGTGTCACGATTGCGATGACCACAACAGCAAATAACACTAGAAGACTTCGGTGAAGAGTTCGAAATGTGTTCACAGACTACGCATACTCCCTTGCCTGACTGAACGAATACAAATAAAGGAGTGAGTATACCTGTTGCTTTAATGAACTGCTAGGCTGTTCAGCGTAGGTTAGACTTATGGACGAAGGATTAAAATGAATCGCTGAATTCTTTGGAATCCTTCGTTACACTATATCCAGTTTCCAATACGAACAATGTGAAAGGAATGAAATGGCATTTTCAGTGGTGATATTAGCGGCCGGAAAAGGCACTCGCATGAAGTCTGCATTACCAAAAGTGCTGCACAAAGTAGGAGGTTTACCTATGGTGCAGCGTATTATCAATACCGTAGACGCCTTGGATGCAAACAATATTCACTTAATTTATGGCCATGGTAAAACGCAGCTGAAAGCGGCATTACAGGGCGACAACCTCAATTGGTGCTTGCAGGAAGAACAGTTGGGCACAGGGCATGCTGTAAAACAAGCGGTGCCTCACATCAGCGACGACGAAGACGTTATGGTATTAGTCGGTGATGCCCCTCTTATTCGTGAAGAAACACTGGCGAAGCTTATTGAGGTAAAAAGCCGTTGCGATTTGGCGTTGTTAACCGTTGAACTTGACGACCCAACGGGCATGGGCAGGATTATTCGTGAAAATGACAATATTACCGCCATTGTTGAACATAAAGACGCTTCCGATGCACAGCGCGAGATAAAAGAAATTAATACCGGCATGATGATGATGTCGGGTCAAGATTTGAAACGCTGGTTAAACGCATTAAGTAACGATAATGCCCAAGGTGAGTATTACCTCACCGACGTTATTGCCATGGCAGCGAAAGAAGGCAAGCGCATCAATGCCGCGCACCCGCAAGATATTGTAGAAGTGGAAGGGGTTAACAATCGCCTGCAACTGGCACATTTAGAACGGGCATTACAACGTCGCCATGCAAACGAATTAATGATGAATGGCGTAACGTTTGCCGACCCAAACAGATTCGATTTACGTGGCCAGCTCACTACGGGTGAAGACGTAGAAATAGACATCAACGTGATAGTTGAAGGGACGGTAATTTTAGGCAACAACGTAAAAATTGGTGCTCACTGTATTTTACGCAACTGCGAAATTGCCGATAATACGGTAATAGAAGCCAATTCAATTATTGAAGAAGCGCTTGTGGGTGAGTACTGCACAGTAGGGCCATATGCTCGCCTACGTCCTGGTGCGGTAATGCACGCCAAAGCGAAGGTGGGTAACTTCGTTGAGATGAAGAAAGCCGTGCTTGGCGAAGGGGCCAAAGCCAACCATCTGACCTATTTAGGTGATGCCACCGTAGGGGCTAACGCCAATATTGGAGCGGGGACGATTACCTGTAATTACGATGGGGTTAATAAATCTAAAACGACCATTGGGCAAAATGCATTTATTGGGTCAAACTCATCGCTGGTGGCGCCTGTCACCATTGGCGATAACGCCACGGTTGGAGCTGGGTCAGTAATAACCTCGAAGGTTGATGAAAATGCGCTTGCGGTTGCCCGCGGCAAGCAGCGCAATATTGCAAATTGGCCTCGCCCAACTAAGAAGTAAAGTCAGGCTATTTCTAATAGAGTGGCAAATACACCAAAGCGAAGCTGTGCTGGTTTCGCTTTTCTTTCTTTTAGGCCTCTTATCTATTCTCCTTCAACCTACTTAGCCTTCTTGCTTTTACATCCTTGCGGTATATTGATAGTGTATACTCACTTACAAAATGGTCTCCAATTAACATAGGCTCTTGAAATGATTTCTACCTTATTGGTTGGCTTTGGATTCTCCGCCACCACTTTTCATTTACCCTTTTTGAATTATTTGCCACAGTTTTCTGTTGATGTGGTTATCTCTTCTAAGCCAGACGCGGTTAAAGCGGTTTTACCTCACGCAGAAGTGTACGCTTCACTAGAAGAGGCGCTTAAAATTCATGACGTGGATTTAGTTGTGATCACTACCCCTAATCATCTTCATGCGCCTCAAGCTAAAATAGCGTTAGAACATAGTTGTCACGTGTTAGTAGAAAAGCCTTTCACCTTAAGTAGCCAAGACGCCACCGAACTCGTTGCACTGGCTAACGCACAGCGTAAACAACTGTGTGTTTACCAAAACCGACGCTTTGATGGCGATTTTCTTACACTGGCAGCATTAATCAAGGAAGGTACCCTTGGCGACATTAAACGATTGGACAGTCGTTTCGACCGATTTCGTCCTGTACCTAGGAATAGATGGCGAGAAAATGCAGGTCCCGGAAGTGGTATCTTCTGGGATTTGGGCCCGCATTTGATCGATCAAGCACTACAATTGTTTGGCCAGCCAGAGGCAGTGTCTGCAAACATACTTACCTTACGAGAAGGTGGACAATCAGATGATACCTTCGACATAACACTTCATTACACTGACAAAATGATTAAGCTAGGCAGTAGCGCTTTTCAGGCGGGCACCACCCTGCGATATGATTTACAGGGCACTAAAGGCAGCTTCCGTAAATTCCATTTAGATCCTCAGGAAAACCAATTACGTGCTGGCCTTCCTTTTGACGATGCAAGTTGGGCGACCTCAGAACCCACACAGGATGGCGTATTAGCGCTAGTCAATGAAAGCGGTGACGTGGTGGAACAGACTATTCCTACCCAAAAAGGTGAATACCTTACTTTTTTCACTCGGCTTGCTCATGCTATTGAGCATGCAGAGCGTTCACCCGCTGATGCCAGCACCGTTATCCCAGTTATACGGGTGATGGAACTGGCGATAAAGGCCAGTGAAACAGGTAAAACACTGACGTATATTTAAACAGCGCCCTTGATCAAAGTTTCATTTTAACTTACGATGCTTTCAGTTTAAAACTTATATCTTTCGTTTTGAAAGTAAAAATAAATATTGAGGGTGCGTTGAAGAGCAGCAAGTCAGTCGAGGAACGTCGCCAGAAAATAGTGGCGTGGGTAAATGCAAAGGGTCAAACTCAGGTTGAAGAGCTGGCTGCGCAATTTAATACCTCTGAAGTGACCATTCGAAAAGACCTAGCTGCCCTCGCGCAGCTAGGTGTTCTCATTCGCCAGTTTGGTGGAGCAGTGCCCGTGCCCTCCCCGAGTACCGACACTTCAGCGGCTAAAGGCTTTCATAGAAGCGCACCACCACAGCCAACAGAAAACCCAAAAACAAGCGTAATAGGTAAGCAGGCTGCCGAATTAGTTAAGCCTGGTACCAAGCTTGTTATCGATTGTGGCTCTACTACCGCCACTGTGTTGCCCTATTTGACACAGATAAATGACTTAGTCGTTATGACCAATACGCTTTCTACGGCGAACTTTTTAACCCAAAGTGAAAAAGAGCCCACAGTGTTGATGGTGGGCGGTACGTGGGATGGCCAATCGCAGTCTTTTCAAGGCGCTATGGCTGAACAGCTGGTTAGCGCCTATAGTTTTGACATTGCATTTATTGGCGCAGCAGGCATTGATGTCAATCGAGGCACCACAACATTTAATGAGCTCATTGGCGTCACTCGCGCAATGGCGGCGGCTGCCAGTAAGGTTGTTATACTCGCCAGCTCGAAAAAACTCACCCATAAAATGCCGAATTTAGAATTAGGTTGGGAACAAATTTCTGTGTTGATCACCGATGACGGTATTAGCAATCAAGACAAACTCAAAATTGAAAATCAGGGCGTGACGGTATTAATTGCTGCGCCAAGTGGAGAATAATTATGTGTGGAATTGTTGGCGCTGTTGCCGAACGTAATGTAGTTGAAATTCTGCTAGAAGGGTTAAAACGACTTGAGTATCGCGGCTACGATTCTGCTGGTGTTGCCCTATTGCAAAACGATGGCATCTTAACTCGCATTCGCCGAACAGGTAAGGTGCAAGAGTTAGCCGATGCGGTGGCCGAGGGCGAAGCATTAGGTACAACGGGTATTGCGCACACACGGTGGGCTACCCATGGCGGCGTAACAGAAACCAACGCACATCCCCATTTTTCTAATGAGCGCGTAGCCGTGGTTCACAACGGTATTATTGAAAATTACGAGAAATTACGTAATGCCCTGAAAGAAAAAGGCTACGTGTTTGGCAGCGATACCGACACTGAAACCATTGCCCACACAGTGCACGAGGCGTTAAAAACCGGTGAAACACTATTGAGTGCGGTACAAAGCGCGGTGAAAGAATTCCACGGTGCATACGGTACCGTTATCATGGACAAAGAAGACCCCAGCCGTGTTGTGGTCGCGCGTTCAGGCAGCCCCCTTGTGATTGGCTTAGGGTTAGGTGAAAACTTTATTGCCTCTGACCAAATGGCACTATTGCCTGTAACCCGCCGCTTTATCTTCTTAGAAGAAGGCGATGTGGCTGAAATTACCCGAAGAAGCGTGGCGATTTTTGATAAAGACGGGTGTCCTGTAGAGCGAGAAGTCATAGAGTCGAATGTAGAGCACGACGCTGGTGATAAGGGCATGTATCGCCATTACATGCTTAAAGAAATTCACGAACAGCCGGTAGTTGTACGCAATACACTAAAAGACAGACTGGGGGAAAGTGGGCTAACCCGTGATGCCTTTGGTAAAGAAGCTGATGCCATATTGTCTAAGGTTAAGCATGTGCAAATTGTGGCCTGTGGTACCAGTTATCATGCTGGCATGACCGCGCGGTATTGGCTAGAGCAATATGCCAATGTGTCGTGCAATGTAGAAATTGCTTCAGAATTTCGCTACCGCAAATCGGTTGTGCATGCTGACAGCCTACTGATTACTATTTCGCAGTCGGGCGAAACCGCCGATACGTTAGCCGCGTTAAGGTTAGCCAAAGAGCTAGGTTACAACGCCAGTTTGGCGATTTGTAACGTGCCAGGTTCTTCCCTGGTTCGCGAGTCAGATTTAGCCTTTATGACACAGGCGGGTGCTGAAATTGGTGTTGCGTCAACCAAAGCGTTCACCACTCAGTTAACGGCTTTTTTAATGTTGACACTGGCGCTAGGTGAATACAACGGCATGGCCGCACAAGACAAGCAAGACATTGTTAGTGCGTTGCACAGCTTGCCCGCAAAATTAGAAGAAACGCTCACCATCACGCAAGGCATAGAAGACTTAGCCGAAGAATTTGCCGACAAACACCACAGCCTGTTTCTAGGTCGCGGCGATCAGTACCCCATTGCTATGGAAGGCGCCCTTAAGCTTAAAGAAATTTCTTACATTCATGCTGAAGCTTACGCTTCTGGTGAACTTAAACATGGCCCGTTAGCCCTTATCGATGAAGAAATGCCGGTTATTGTGGTAGCGCCGAACAACGAGCTACTGGAAAAGCTAAAATCGAATGTGGAAGAGGTGCGGGCGCGGGGCGGCATCATGTACGTATTTGCCGACAAAGATGCCCGTTTTGCGGGCGATGAGACCATGCGCGTTATCGACGTACCACACTGTGATGCGCCTATTGCGCCCATTGTATACACACTGCCGCTACAGCTGTTGTCTTACTACGTCGCGTTAATTAAAGGGACGGATGTGGATCAGCCAAGAAACCTCGCAAAAAGTGTTACGGTGGAGTGATTTGTAACTGGTAACGACAAATAGTGGTAGTAAAACTTAAACATGTGCCACGTGGGTGGCCAACTTAATTAGGTTTTCCTACCGCGTCTTTGCTTCGAAGTTAGGTTCCCCTTTTAACTGTCTCCGACAAGTCTTTAGGAAGTGCGTTACTTACAACTTTCAAAGCTTGTTTCTTACTCATGCGCCCAAAGTCTTGGGCAAGATTAAATTTCACTGCGGCGTAAAGCGGGTAAGTCGACGCATTGTCCTAACTCTTTATCTATGGTGTGAAGAGTGAGAGAAGTCGGACGCCAGCGTCACCACATACAAGGAACGAGTGAAAAAAGAGTAAGGAGCTAAAGATGAAAGAGGTGGCATTAATTACTTTGCATGGAATGGGTGCTTTCAAGCAAGGCTATGAGGAAGATTTGCAAGAAAAGCTAGCTAAACGAATGGGTAACGCATGGCATAAGGTTTCATTTCAAGTCGTAGACTACTATTCCTTAACACATAACAATCAAGAGCAGTTGTGGAAAAAAATCAAATCTGAACCGAACAATGATATTGACTGGCACGGCTTGAGACAGTGGTTTTTATATAGTTTTAGTGATGCTGCCTCTCTTGAGCATAGTGCGCACAGAGACATTAACCTGTATTTGGACACGCAGTACGCCATTCGCGATTGTTTGATGACCGCTTTAAATGAGCTAGGGAACGACCCCACCAAACCCGTTGTTATTGTAGCGCAATCTCTTGGCTGCCAAGTTATCTCAAATTACCTTTGGGATGCAGGACATAATAAGTATTTTTTCTCTTTAGAAAAAAATCCCAGTTTTAATAGCTATACGGAGAATGAAAAGGCATTTCTTAAACTCCATTCTCTGAGAAATTTGGTTACAACAGGCTGTAATATTCCTCTATTTAATGGCGGGTTTGCTCAACGAAAGTGCTTTGATGCCAGCCACCTACATGAGTTTAAATGGGATAATTACTATGATGCAGATGATGTACTTGGCTGGCCGCTTCGGCAGTTAGATGACAGTTATCATATTGTTCACGATCACGCCATTAATGCTGGCAAGCTACTCACGTCCTGGAACCCTGCTAGCCATGGCGGGTACTGGAGCGATAGCGATGTGATAAAGCCGCTCGCCAACTCCCTCATTCAGCTTCTTTGATGTTAGGTAAAACAAGTAAATTAATGGGGTCAGAGTACTTTTTGCGAGCATACGTTCACGGTAATTAACTCTGACCCCATTATTTCTGTTGAACCCTATGAGCGGACTAAAAATAAAAAGTACTGACAGTTCAGGGGTTTAAATACGTATCTTTTGCGAGCGCGTTTTTCACATAGTGCACAAACTTTTTTACTTTTTCTAAGTTTTGTCGTCCCTCAAGGCTAACTACCTGTATCGGCAACTTAATATCGTTGTACTCTTCTAGCACGTTGACTAACTCACCGCTTTCTATGGCGTCAGCCACTTGATAAGACATTAGGCGTGTGATTCCTAACCCTGCTTTTGCTGCGCGAATGGTTGAGCGATTTTGGTTACACTCAAACCTAGGTTGTAGTCGAATAGCAACTGTTTTTCCATTTCGCTTGAAGTTCCACACAGGTGGTTCGGTAAAGTCGCTAGGGTACAGCAAAGTATGTTGCTTCAAGTCTTCTGGAGTTGTTAATTTAGGTGCGTGAGCTAAATAATCTGGCGAGGCGACGGTTACTTTTTGCGCGTGGCCAACAGAAGTAGCGTACAGCCCAGAATCTTTGGGTTTACTAATGCGAATAGCCACATCGATATTCGTATCAATTAAATCAACCACATTGTCGTTCATGTAGCCATGTACGTTGACTTCGGGAAAATCTCGCAAAAAATCTACGATAATTGGGGTGACATAAAGCTCGCCAAACAATACGGGCGCCGTAACACGTAGTGTGCCTTTGGGTAGTAATTGTACGCCGGCAATAGCGGCTTCACTTTGGGCAATATCAGCGAGTATACGTTTAACGTCACTCAGGTACTGTTGCCCTGCTTCTGTTAACCTAATGCGACGGGTAGTGCGATGGAATAACCGCGTATTTAGTTGCGTTTCTAGCATGGCAATAGCGCGGGTTACCGCTGGTGCTGACATAGAGAGTTGTTCAGCCGCACTTACAAAGCTGCCCAGTTTTGCAACTTCGGCAAACACCGTCATGGCTTGAATTCTATCCACCACGCCCCCTTTTTATTACCCCTTGTCTTACATTCATATTATTTCATATAGTGAAATTATAAATTTCAAAATATGGTAATTATTTAATTCACGCAAGCCATCATACTTACCGCAACCTAAATTCTGCAGGATAAATTGATGAGACCACCACTTCCCCCTTTTACCAAAGAAACCGCCATTGAAAAAATTCGTTTAGCTGAGGATGGGTGGAATAGCCGCTCTCCAGCGCGTGTGTCTGCTGCCTATACCGGAGACTGCCAATGGCGAAATAGGGCTGAATTCATTAAAGGTACTGCAGAGATTGAGGATTTTTTAACCCGAAAATGGGCTCGTGAGCTTAATTACAAATTAGTGAAAGAATATTGGGCGCACACCGACAACCGAATTGCTGTGCGTTTTGCCTATGAGTATCAAAATGAAACCGGGCAATGGTTTCGTGCCTACGGCAATGAAAATTGGGAGTTTAACTCTGAGGGATTAATGCAACGGCGTATTGCCAGCATTAATGAACACCCAATAAACAATGACGAACGAAAACTTATCTGGGAAGGAAGCCGTCGTCCTGATGATTTTCCAAGTCTGTCAGAACTTAAACTTTAAGATCCCGTTGTATAGGGCCTGCGCGCTTCTAGAAAGGTAATTTGTTGACAACGTCGCCCGACACAAAACTGTGGTTAAGGTTTAGGCATTAGGTGAGGGGCGAGAGCAGGCCTTCTGGATTGCGTTTTAGGGCCGTACCAGGTAGCAAGGTAATCAAGAATGGCAGGTTCTGCCTCACCTAACGGCCAAAGCTTTTGTGTGTCTTGCATCCAGCGAATGGTTTCTAGCCATCGTTCTCGGCTCATGGCATTTTGTGTAATAAGCGACGGCGAGTGGCATGCGCTGCAATGGGCAGCAACCATATTGTAACCTTCTGCAATGACCAAGCCCGATTTTGGGTCTACGTTAACTTGGTTAGTGGTGTGGGGGGCAGGGCTTTTTTGAGCCATTACCATGTCAGGTGTAGCTAAACCCGCCAGTAGGGCAAACAGTAAACAACAATTACGCATGAGACAGCTCCACTTTTTGTATTGTTAGGCCGTTACGCTTACTGCTATACGATGACAGGCATTGTTTAAGTAACCTTTAGGGTTCCACCCTGGCAGCACCATAGGCTGCGCCCGTCCGTTTGCATCTTCTGCTTTAGCCCACACTTCGTAGTAGCCTGCCTGAGGAAACGTCACGGTGGTTTTAAAGTGTTGCCAGGCATGGCGGTTTTTGGGGCGAGTTAACCTTGCTTGTTGCCAGGTCTGGCCAAAATCAATGGAGGTATACACTTTTTCTACGCTTGCACTACCACACCATGCGTGACCGCGCACTTCCAGAGACGAAGATAAAGTATGTGCGGTGCCAGATTGGGGATAAGTGATAAGCGACTTAACCGGCATAGCTTCAATAATACACATGTCTTCATCGGCAACTTTAGTACCCGGCGCAACAGGTTTGCACGGCGTACGGTAGGCTTTGCCAAGCATCTTTGCGCCATCGTGGATCTGGTTGCGAATCACTATTTTTTTAAGCCATTTGCCTGAGGTCGACGCCGGCCAACCACCAAACACTAAGCGCAATGGATAGCCGTTCATTAATGGCAGGGGCGCATCGTTCATGGCCCAGGCAATTAACGATTCATCTTCCATCGCTTTACTCATGGGCACGCCGCGAGAAATGGCGGCTTTACCCGGGGTTCGACTTAAATGTTGGTCGTCTCCGTAATAGCCTATGTAAACGGCGTCGTCTTTCACGCCCACAGCATTAAGTACGTCTTTTAGGCGTACGCCTGTCCAAGAAGGGCAACCCACTGCACCTGTGGTCCACTGATTCCCCGTGGCAGCAGGGGAAAACTCGGCGCGCCCGTTGCCCCCACACTCCAATGTTAATTGATAGGTGTAGTGTTTAAATTGGGCTTTTAATTCATCGAGGGTAAAGGTTTTAGATTGCGCTGCAGATTCACCCTCTATGGTGAGTGTCCATGTTTTTGGGTCAGGGCTTTCAGGCACGATGCCGTTATTACGAACAAAAAAACGGGATGCGGGGGTCACCGCGTCATCAAGTAAGTGGGCTGGGGTTTCTGCATTAACTGGCCTGTCGTTAAGCACAACCAGGCCGTCTTTACCTTCAATGGTAAAAGGATTGTCGGTTTGTGCAAATGCCGCAGGGATAAGCCCTGCGGGCATGAATTGCCCATATACAACTTCGGCACCAAGCAACACAGACAACGACTTTAAGCCAGACAGAAAACCTCGGCGCGTTACATGGTGACTGGTTCTGCCAAAGACGGCTTCATCGGCATGTACTGGGTCTTTTGCATACAGTGAATGTAAACCACGTTTTTTCACTTTCTTTACCTCATTGATCTGGGGCGAATATTGTTACATTAGGTATAGATACCCGAGAATCAGAAGGGCTATCCAAAGGGTTTCTGTAATAATCATCACAATAGGCAGCATACCCACTTCTGCCAACTTACCCAGGTTTGACTTCATGCCAATGGCAGTAATGGATAGCACCAGAAAAAAGCGTGATACTTCGGTGCCTGTACTGATGACAAACTCAGGTAGGGTGACAAAGCTGTTTAGTAGCATTAAGGCGACAAAGCCAATAAGAAACATGGGCATTTTGGGTACATCAGCGGTGTTTTTTGCCGTACTGGCGGTGTAAAACCGTTTGACTACCAGCATCATAATCAGCACCACAGGCATAAGCATTGCCACTCTCACTAACTTAGTTAGGGTAGCCATATCGCCCGCGTCTTCTGAAACCGAGTAACCGGCCCCCACAACTTGCGCCACATCGTGAATGGTGCCCCCTAAAAATATGCCGGCTTCGTTATTAGACATGCCAAGCTGGGCTGCCACTATGGGATATAACACCATTGCAATGGTAGACATGGCCGTCACGCCAATAACAGTGAGCAGCGTATCTCGTTCGTGGTTTTCACCTTTAGGTAATATCGTCGAAATAGCCAGTGCGGCTGACGCTCCACATATAGCCACAGAGCCGCCGGTGAGGGCACCGAACCTTTTTTGTAACCCCAAAGATTTGGCTAACACTACCCCAAGTATGATGGTGGTAAAAATAGCCATCGCTAACATCAGCGCAGTTTGCCATCCTAAAACGGCTAAATCGCCTAAGGCAATACGCAGCCCTAGCAATACCACGCCCGCGCGCAAAAGCGTGCTGGCGGTAAAGTCGATGCCACAAGCACAGGGGGTGTTATTTTGATACAAAAATGAAACTGCCATACCAAGAAGTAAGGCAAATAACATAGCAGGGGCGTTGTAATGTTCACTTAAAAACAACGCGGCCATTCCAGTGATGGTGGCGATGCCAAGACCCGGCCAAATGTGCTTACATTTTACTGCTATGTCATTCATGATGGTTATCGCTCAGAGGCTACAAGTGCTACCAATACCACTCGCTTTCTATCCCCGGAATAGGGGCGGCGACCATGCATAGCGCGATAATTGTCAACAATAGCGACATCGCCATCTTGCCACTCTAGATCGAAGGTGAAATCTTCTGAAAGTTCCGCCACTCTCTCTAAGCCTTCTTTGGGAATGGCGCTGTCATCACCAAAGGTAATTGCCGAAGAAGGGTTTTCTCTTACCCCTTTCCAACCCATGTAGGCGGCGATAAGTTGATTGTAAAAGGTTTCAGACCCATCATCTAATTCTATGACAGCGGGTAAAACAGGTGTAATGGCTTTTAAGCTGCCATCGTCCATCCATTGCCAGCTATAGCCTAATTCTTGTAACTTAGCTTCGGCTTCTTCCACACTTTCAACACTCAGCGTGCTTTTCCAGCTGCGACCTTGGCCAGAGTTTGCATCGTTTGCGGCGGGCATGGTGGTGGTATATTTAAGGCCCTTTTCTTTAAAGTCACGAGCCAATTCAGGGTTTTCTGCTTTTAGTGCTTCAAATAATTTATCTGAACGGCAAAGCGGCGTTGCCCCACCTTCGTCAGCGGCGTACTGACAGAAGAAAAACAGCTTGCTGGGTGAAATAGGCGTTTGCGCCATTTCGTGATGTAAGAAAATCTCTACGTCTTTTGGTGCTTCGTTGGCGGTAAATACCCGCTCGGTAAAGTTGATGCGCACCGCATTAGAAAGCGACTCTTGATAGGTGAAATTCGGGTAACCAAAGCCGGCAGAAAAAACGTCAAAGGTTTCGGCCGAGTCGATGGGAAAACCTCTAAACAACAGGGCTCCGGCTTTTGCTAGTTGGGCTTCAAGCTCTGCCTGATTGGCTTTAATAAACTCAACCGTGTCCGCCACGGTTTTACAATTATCATTATTTACAACTATTTGCGGAAACACATCGTCGTTGTAAGTGTGCTGAGTAGGCACACGTGCGTATTTTACCGCAGCAGTATCATTGACGTTATTCATAGTTTACTCCTAGTCGTAAATAGGGTGGAAACGGTTGAAGGCAGCTTCACAAAAGTGCCCGGGATCGTTAAATCGACGGTTTATATTCAATGCAGAAATTGCCTGCATTTCACTGTCGCTTAGCGTGAAGTCGAACAAGGAAAGGTTTTCTTTCATGCGCTCAACTTTTGAAGTTTTAGGAATAATGGCGTTGCCACGTTGTATACCCCAGCGTAAAACGACTTGCGCTGGTGTTTTACCATGCGCTTCCGCCGCCGCTTTGACGACACTTTGCTGTAATACTGATTCAGTTTTATCTGCCATTTCCAGCTCAAGGTAAGATAGCGCGCCTAAAGGAGAAAATGCCGTTACTGCCAACCCATAGTCTTTCGCTAAACGGATGAGACGCTCTTGGGTAAGATAAGGATGAGACTCAATTTGCAGCATGGCGGGTTTAATGCGTGCATAGCTCATTAGGTCGTTAAGTAAGCCAGTGTTGTAGTTACACACCCCTATTTGCTTCACTTTATCGCTATCTACCAACGATTCCATGGCTTCCCAGGTTTTATAGAGAGGAACGGGGGCTAGCTCCATCGTGGGCGTTGCAGCGTCAGGGTCGTAAAACCACTCAGGTGGGTAGCGCGTTTCAATAGGAACAAATTTTTGTGCGATAGGGAAGTGAATAAGGTAAAGATCAAGATACGACAGTTGAAGATCGCTCAGTGACTTTTCTAGTGCTAAGCTAACATGTTCCGGCGCATGAAAAGTATTCCAAAGTTTCGAGGTGACCCATAGCTCTTCACGGGTACACAAACCTTCATTGATAGCGCGTTTAATCCCTTCACCAACTTCTTTCTCATTACCGTAATCGGAGGCGCAATCTAAATGGCGATAGCCAGCTTTAATGGCTTCATAGGTTGTATCGGCGCATGTGGCTTTATCTACTTTCCAAAAGCCAAATCCCACCTCGGGTATATTTTTCATCGCGTATATCACCTTGTCAGTCGAAAATTTAATCTAAAGGGTTTTACTTCAATTGCGGTGTTAGGTATAACCTCACAAAGAATACTTTAGTCTTGTATAAGACATAAGTTATTATACGTAACCAGCGATGTCAACAAAGTGTTAACAAATAGGGCTGGATCTTTTAATGGTTGCAGGGGGTCTAACCTCACCCTAATCAGCGAAAGCATGCGATAGGCGGCATTAGCAGGAGTTGCAGCTCGCGAGAGAAGCGAAGATAAAGATTAGAAAGCGGATGAGTGTGAGGCTAAAATAGTATGTGATTGCGCTTTTTCTGCAAAGTAAAAAGTTAATCTAATTCAACCTGGTAATGGTAGTGATCAGTACGACATTTGCTTTCACGGTATTCTATGAGTGTACCGTCAATCGACTCGGTGACTCGGGTAACCAGAAGTAAAGGTGTGCCTTTTTCGATATTCAGGCTTTTCGCATCACTTTTTGACGCGAGTACCGCTTTAATGCTGTCACGGGTTTTAAATACCGTTTGGTTATAGTCGGTTTGGTAAAAGTGATACAGCGTATGAGGTATATCTTCCCGCTTTTCAATATCGGCAAAAAGCTTGGCGGGTAAATATACGGCTTCGAGCATGCAGAACTCGTTATCAAGAATACGTCTGCGGTTTAGCTTAACGACTTTATCTTTAGGTGATAAAGATAGTGCCAGTTGAACAGCTTCAGATGGCTCTGCTAACGCTTTATTCAAAAGCTCGGCTTTGGGTAAGTCGGCTCCCTTTCCATCGGCTTGCAATGGAAAAAAGCGAAACAAAGCATCTTGTGCGGTGTGCTCAGATACAAATGTGCCAACACCTTGCCGGCGATTAACTATTTTGGTGTCGGTTAACAAGGTTAGGGCTTTTCTTACAGTGCCTTGGCTTACGTTAAATTCGTCGGCTAGCTTGAATTCACTTGGAAGCATTTCGCCCGGTTGCCACCTGCGTTCTACAATAAGTTGCTTAATGTACTCAGCAACCTGCTGGTAAAGAGGTTGGAAGGCAAGGCTTGGACCGCCAAGTTTGTGGTCGAATTGTGATGAAGACATGTAACCGTAACCCAATGCTTAGTTTTTGTTTTTATATCATACACAAGAGTTATAGCGCATTTTTAATATAAATCACATACATCGAAGGAATAACACGAGATGCTACTGGAAACACTCCTCCCCATGTTTGCGCTTCTTGGTTTGGCTACGCTTCTGCAAACCTTAAGCGCTTTTGGGTTTGGTCTTATGGTGGTATCGAGTTTTACCCTGTTTAATATTATGCCGCTTACCGCCACCACCTTTGTGGTGAGTTTTTTAAGTCTGTTCAACTCGGTAAGCTTAGTACTTAAAAATACCGAGCAAGTGAACAGGCGAGCATTTACGCTTTTACTCGTAAGCGGTATTCCCTTGATGGGGGTGGGTTATGCATTACTAGAATACCTTTCGGCTGGCATGGCAACCTGGCTTAACATCATCCTTGGAGTGGCGATTCTTAGTTGTTGCGGCCTTCTGCTGGCAAAACGTAAACATAGCGTACCTTCAGGTAGTGCGACCGGATTTACAATAGCGGGAGCGTTGGGCGGTTTGCTTGGGGGGCTATTTTCCACGTTTGGTCCGCCGGTGGTATTTCAATGCTATCGCCAACATTGGCCCATTCATGAAATTCGCTTTACCTTGTTGGCGGTGTTTAGCGTCACCTCGTTGCTGAGGCTAGCCATTGTGCCTTTTGGAACACTGCCTTCCGAAGAAATTTTTGTGTCGACCCTGTGCGCCGTGCCTGTTATTTTAATATTTACTCGTATTGGCCGTCTTATAGCTGCTCGCATACCCGCGTCTTTTGTTCGCTTATTAGCGCTAAGTATGCTTTCTTTAAGTGGTTTTACCCTGATTGTACGGAATGTCTCTTTTTAAAAACTTCTGTATATGTGATCGGAATTTTCATAAATTTATCATTCGTGATTGACACTCGAGTTACATTTCATTAACTTGTGTCTTATATAAGACATTAAAGGTAATGTATAAATGGGTAATGCGTTTAGTCTAATTGAACCAAATTGGAATGATATTGTGGCTGCCGACATCACAGCGCAGCCGTTTCTTGCAAACGATACCACGCTTGTGGTTCCTACCCAGTATGGCGAACTCAAGCTTTCCATTAGCGCCTTTGGAATGCGCCTTCAAGCAGGTGAAAGCCAAGATGATCAATTCAAAATGCTGTGCACGGTTCCACAAAATGAAAGGCTTACCCTTAAAGGCGATAAATCCCACAGCACGTTAACAGGGGGCGATTACCGTCTTGAGCTATATGCTTCTCCGCTGCATTTTAAACTGTACAAGAACGACACCTTAGTACAGCAGAGCGCGACGGATGGTCATTTTGTGCGCCAACATCGTCTGCCGCCTTTGGCAAAAACTGACAGTGGTTGGTTAATCAGTTTAGAACTTAACTACGACGAAGCTGTTTATGGGTTAGGTGAAAAATGGGGCAAGTTAGATAAACGGGGGCAGCTAGTACGTTCGTACAATCATGATGCGCTGGGCGTGAATGCCGAGAAATCCTACAAAAATACCCCTTATGCGTGGAGCCCTGAAGGTTGGAACCTGTTTGTGCATACCCCTGCACCCGTTACCCATGGCGTTGGCTATGCGCTTTGGTCTCAGCGCGCCTATGTGTGCCTTGTTGAAGATGCGGTGCTTGATATGTTCATTTATCACCAAGACAGCCCCGCAAAAAGTATTCACACCTATAGCCAGCTAACAGGCTTTGCCCCAACGCCTCCTACTTGGAGTCTTGGTGTTATTTTGTCAAAGGCCTACTACAAAGACGCAGAAGAACTCTTGTCGGTGGCAAGAGAAGTCCGCGAAAAAAATATGCCCTGCGATGTGATCACATTAGATGGCCGCGCTTGGCAAGATACCGATACCCGTTTTGCATTTGAGTGGGATCCAACACGCTACGCTGATCCCCAACCGGTTATTGATGAACTGAAATCCCTAGGTTTTAAAATTTGCGTATGGGAATACCCAATGATTTCAGTGAAAAACCCACTGTATAAAAAGGCCGCAGAAAAAGGCTGGTTAATTAAAGACAAGCGTACCGGCGAAGCTTATCGCTACGAGTGGGATTTAAGTCCGTTTGGTGAAGTGCTTACGCCTTTGCCTGATTCTGGCATTTTAGACTTTACTCATCCTGACGCCTACGAATTTTGGAAAACCTCGCACAAGCCATTATTTGAACTGGGTGTAGATATGATTAAGGCTGACTTTGGCGAGCAGCTAGAAGACGACAATATGGTGTCGTACAGCGGTGACACGGGCAACCGCCTGCATAATGTTTATAGCATGCTGTACAACCGCTGTGTTTACGAAGCGGCTGAAAAGTACTGTAAAACGGGGCCATTTTTGTTTAGCCGTTCAGCGTGGACGGGCAGCCAACGCTATCCATCACAATGGGGCGGCGACCCACAGGCTGATTGGCATGGTTTAGCTGCCAGTATTCGCGGTAGTTTATCATGGGGTATGTCTGGTGGGCCTTTCTTTGCTACCGATATTGGCGGTTTTTATA
This sequence comes from Alteromonas sp. B31-7, assembly GCF_015767655.1. Classification (NCBI taxonomy): domain Bacteria; kingdom Pseudomonadati; phylum Pseudomonadota; class Gammaproteobacteria; order Alteromonadales; family Alteromonadaceae; genus Alteromonas; species Alteromonas sp. B31-7. Next base: position 4,358,686 of record NZ_CP065233.1, on the reverse strand, counting down.
AAGATACCCGTGATGCAGAGCTTTATGTCCGTTGGGCGCAAGCGTCCGTATTTAGTGCCCATATGCGCCTTCATGGTATTGGCCCGCGAGAACCTTGGTCGTACGGCGATGAAGCGTCTCAAGCGGTGTTTAATGCGCTAAAACTGCGCTACCGTCTTATTCCTTATTTAAAGCAAACGGCTGAAAAAGCATCGAAGACGGGTTTGCCTGTGCAGCGCGCCATGGCACTCGCTTTCCCAGAACAGCCCGTATGCCATAGCTTTGAACAGCAATTTATGTGCGGCGATGATTTGCTCGTAGTGCCATGTGTGGTCCCTGGTGGGAAAATTAAGTACTACTTACCCGAAGGGGATTGGGTGCGATTGGGCACAGACGAAACCGTAGGTGGAGGTCAGTACAAAGAGGAATCGCTAGCCCTTGATGAAGTGGCGGTGTTTATCCGAAAAGGTAAGCAGATTGTGATGGGACCTGATGTTCAGCATACCGATATGGACATGACCAACACCCACTTTTGGCCGGCATAAGCCCTAGGAGTCGTACATGGATATCACCCTAACCCTATTATCATGCATGGCGTTTATGGCTATTGTGGCCGTAATTTCGTACATGAAAACCAAAGGCGAAGTGAATACTCAAGATGGGTATTTCCTCGCTGGGAGAGGGCTTACCGGCACCTTTATTGCTGGGTCTATGATTCTCACTAATTTGTCTGCAGAGCAACTCATCGGGCTAAACGGCTCTGCATTTGGCTATAACTTAAGCGCCATGGCATGGGAGGTCACCGCAGGTATATCCACCATCATTATGGCGTTAATTTTTCTCCCCCGATATTTGGCAGGAGCGTTTTCAACGCTCCCTGAATTTTTGCGCAACAGATTCGATGACAGCGTGCGAAGAATGACGGTGGTGCTTTTCATGGTGGGCTACTCTTTGGTCACCATTCCTTCAGTGCTGTATTCAGGCTCTATTGCTGTTCTAAGGCTATTTGATGTACCCGGGTTACTCAATATTAGCTATGAAGCGTCATTGGTCTTTACCATTATTGTTGTGGGAACCGTGGGTGCGCTCTATGCTATTTTTGGTGGTCTTAAAGCCGTGGCGGTTTCGGATACGATTAATGGTATTGGTTTGTTAATTGTAGGGCTCTTGGTGCCTGTATTGGGGTTAATCGCGCTGGGTGATGGCAGTTTCAGTCAGGGTTTATCGACCATTGCCACCACAGAAACAGAAAAGCTGAATGCCATAGGCAGTCGTGACGATCCTGTGCCTTTTGGCACCATATTTACCGGCATGATCCTCGCTAATTTGTTTTATTGGGGGACTAACCAATATGTGATTCAACGCACTCTGGGGGCTAAAAACCTCGTAGAAGGGCAAAAAGGTGTGCTTTTCTCTGGTTACTTTAAAGTGCTAGTGCCCTTTATGATGATGCTACCTGGTGTGATTGCGTATCATCTATATCAAGATGAGAACTTACAAACCATCGACTTAGCCTATCCTCATTTGGTGAAAGACGTACTACCTCAATATTTGTCTGGCTTCTTTTTGGCTGTTTTGCTGGGCGCAGTATTCAGTTCGTTCAACTCGTTACTCAATAGTGCTGCCACGCTGTTTTGTTTAGATGTTTATAAGCCTCTGAAAAAAGACAAAGTGACAGATGAGAAGCTTATTCGTGTGGCCAAAATAACCAGCTTGGTTATTGCTGTCTTATCATTTATTACGGCTCCGCTTTTAATGTTTGCCCCTGAGGGCCTGTGGCAAATTATTCGTATCTTCACCGGGTTTTATAACATTCCTGTTATTACCATTGTGTTGGTAGGCTTATTTACCAAACGGGTACCAGCTTTAGCGGCAAAAGTTGCCATTATTTTCCATGTGATTGCTTACGGATTGCTAAAATTTGTGTGGGAAGTAGACATTAACTTTATTCACATCTATGCCATCTTATTTGCCATAGAGCTCGCCATTATGCTGGTTATAGGCCGTCTGTACCCCCTGCAAACCCCCTGGCACTTTACGCCTAAAGCGGAAGTGAATATGACACCTTGGCGTTACGCTATTCCCTGCGCCATAGTGCTGGTAGGCCTGATTGTCACCCTCTATCTCATGTTCTCTCCTGTTGGGTTTGTTGGCGGCATTAGCAATCTCTTTGTTCCATCGCTTTTCGCGCTATGGAGCACCTGTTTTGTCGCTATCGGCTTTAGCCTGAAGTGGTGGCGCTTTAAATACGAGCGAGGCCTAAAGCGTCTTGCTACGCCTGGTCTATAAGTATTCGCCCCGTTTCTACGGGGCTGTACAGAAAAAACACAAAAAAATTAACATAACGTTTGCAAACTCTTTAACAATTGTTTAACTTAATAACTCTTATATAAGACATTAGACGCAAGATATCTTATATCAATAAACAAGGTTCATAAACGCACTGCGTAGCGCTGTACTCTAATTCTACGCCGCACAATAAAAACCACGCGTGATGGGCTTGCGATAAATCACCCCCTTAATAAGGCGGGAATTAACACGTGTCGTAAACCTACATGTGATAAGCGAAACACCTGGAGAACAACATGAATACAAAGCGATCAATCATAAGTAAAGCGGTCACGCTTGCTATGACGTCTGGACTGCTCGTTAGCGCCCACACCTACGCGCAAGAAGCAGAGCCTGCACAAGCGCCAGACGATGATAAGTCGTTTGAACAAATTGTCGTAACTTCACAAAAACGTGTGCAGAGCATCAGTGATGTACCGGTTGCGGTTTCCGTACTACGGGGCGACCAGATTGAATCCGCTTTCGCAAACAATGTTGAAAACCTTCAAGCGTTAGTCCCCTCTGTTAGTTTCCGAAAAGGCACCACTACTCGAAACTCCGCACTTACCGTGCGAGGCATTGGCACCATTTCTTTTAGTATTGCCGCTGAACCTAGTGTCGCTACTGTCGTGGATGGCGTCGTATTAGGGCGCTCGGGTCAAGCGTTTGCCGACCTTTACGATGTTGACCGTATTGAAGTGTTGCGAGGCCCGCAAGGTACGCTGTTTGGTAAAAATGCGTCGGCAGGTGTGGTGAATATTACTACGAAAGATCCTACACAAGAGCTAACCGGCAGCCTTTCTACTGAGTTTTATCAAGACAATGAATACCGTATGAAAGGGACGGTAAGCGGTGGCTTAACCGATGAATTATCTGCCAGTTTAACGGTCTTCCAAGGCAAGTTTGATGGCTACATAAAAAATGTCTACAACAATGAAATGGTAAATGGCTACGATCGTGAAGGGGCACGTGCGGTTGTGCTTTACGAGCCTGCAAACGATTTAACGGTTAAATTTATTAGCGAATTCTATAGCGCAGACGATGACTGCTGTGCCGATTTAGAAGGCTTGCCAAGTGGTCGTAACCCTGATTCAGAAGCTGCGCCAAATAGTGATGGCATTGTTGATGGTGTCGCTGATATCGATTTGGATCAGCGTCAAATCGATCATGATTTTGAGTCGCGAACCATCGACGATCATGCTGCGTTTTCTGTGCAAGTAGACAAAACCGTGGGTGACTATACTTACACCTCAATTACTGCACAGCGTTCGTGGGAAAATACCGAATACCGTGAGGGCGATTTCACTTCCATTGCGGGGGACAGTAACGAACCGGTATTTGGCGCACCTTTCCAATTACATGATGTGGGCCCGCAAGAGTGGAGTCAGTTTTCACAGGAGTTCCGCGTTGCATCTAACCTGTCTGGCCCCTTCAATTTCTTAGCCGGCTTGTTCTACTGGAATATGGACTCCGAGCGAAGCTTTACCCGTGACGCGAGTTGTCAAAACAATGCTGGGCAGTTAGATGCTGCATTGACCAATTATGCCGAAAACAACCTTTCCGGTGACGACTTAACAACCGCGTTATCTGATTTAGGCGCTTATGCCGATTCATTGGGTGTAAGCTGTAACGCCAATGATATTGTGTCGGCCACAGCTTACATGAGCACAGAGTTTAACAACTGGGCCTTGTACGGTGACGGGACTTACGATCTTAGCGATGACATGCGTTTAATTTTTGGATTGCGCTATACCGATGACGAAGTGTCTTACACCCACCGGCGTGTGAACAACGATGAATATGGCCGCACGGGTGTTGGCGTGCGCCCTGCTACATTAGATACTGATGCTGCAGGGAGTGTCGATGAAACCAATTTGTCTGGTCGTGTTGGAATTCAATACGATATCGCGAAAGGCCAAATGATTTACGGTACTTATTCGCAAGGCTATAAAGGTCCAGGCTTTAACGTCTATTACAACTTTAACCCCGAGAATGATGGCAGACCTATTGGGGCAGAAGAGTCGGATGCCTATGAGGTTGGTTATAAATACGCTAGCCGTGATTTACTACTAAATGTGGCTGTATTCTCCACTGATATTGAAGGCTTTCAGGCGAACAACTTTGACTGTTCTGACGGTGCCTGTATTACTCGCTTAACTAACGCGGGTAACGTCACCACCCAAGGTGTTGAACTAGACTTTATGTACAATGCGACGGACAATCTTACTCTGATTGGTGGCGTGGCTTACACCAAAGCTGAAATCGACGAGTTTAATTGCCCTGCTGAAGTAGACGCTGATGCCTGTACTGATCGCTCTGGCTTAGATGTGCCTTTCTCCCCTGACCTTAAATACTCAATATCAGCAGAGTATATTATGGAAACCGAGTATGGCTTCGACATTTACTACAATGCGTCATATATCTATACCGATGAGCAGTACTCAGACCTGCCGGGTAATACCGGCGAATTCAACGCGGCCTCGTTACTGCCTGACTACACCATGGTGAATGCTAGCGTGGGTATGTCGTTTAAAGATGATGCTTTCCGGGTGTCTTTAATCGCCAAAAACTTACTTGATGAAAGCTATGCGACGACGTATAGCGGTGATAACTTTCGCTATCAAATTCCAAGGGACGCAGACCGTTATTTTGGTGTAGCGTTTAAAGCACAGTTCTAACACGATTTTAAACCTAATCGCGCATGTTACGAGGCTGCTATCGCAAGATAGCAGCCTCGCTGCCATTCAGTCATGGCGTTGCCGATGCGCCCGTACGCATACCTTGCCAAAACCCTATCGCGAAATAATGCTTCATCATTGGACATTCTTTTAGCAATACGACCATTTTTTGGTAAACTCTCTCGTGTATTTTTTGAGTAGACGTAAACAGGAAAAACTAATGGCCGTATTCGGTACTGTATTCATGCCCACGATGGCGCTTACCCGCTTTGAAAACGATACATGGACTGAGACTGAGTTTGTCAGTGCAGACAGCATACAAATGCACCCGGGTGCCCATGTCTTGCATTACTCAAGTACCTGTTTTGAAGGTTTGAAAGCATTTAGGCACGAAGACGGCAGTATTAATATCTTCCGTATGGATAGAAATATCGAACGCTTTGCGCAAAGCAGCCGTTTACTCAACTTGCCTGAGATTGACAAAGCACAAGTTGAAAAAATGATTATCGACATCGTGTCTACGTACAGCGCTGAGGTTCCTGAGCCTCCAGGTTCTATGTATATTCGTCCCACTCACATAGGTACCGAGGCGTCTATTGGTAAAGCGGCAGCACCCTCAGCTACCTCTATGTTGTATGTGCTTTTATCGCCGGTAGGTGATTACTTCGCTGGTGGTCTAAAACCGCTGCGCTTGTTGCTTGATGAAACAGGCATGCGCTGCGCGCCACACATGGGCATGGTGAAAAGCGGTGGTAACTATGCCAGCGCACTCCCTCCTATATTGAAAGCAAAAGCAGACGTGCAAGCCGATCAAATCTTGTTTTGCCCTAACGGTGATGTACAAGAAACCGGTGCAGCTAACTTCTTACTTGTTGATGGTAACGAAATCATCACTAAAGGCTTGGATACAAGCTTTTTACACGGTGTAACGCGGGCCACTATTTTACAGCTTGCCAAAGATCACGGTATGACAGTAAGCGAACGTGATATTACTGTTGAAGAACTACTCGAGCGTGCTGCCAAGCCAAGCGCTGAGGCTGCACTATCGGGCACCGCAGCAGTGCTTACGCCAGTGGGAACCTTTATTCACAATGGAAAAGAATACCAAGTAGGTAACGGTGAAGCGGGCCCAGTGACCATGAAGCTGCGCCAAGCCCTTAATGATATTCAATGGGGTAAAGCGGAAGATAAACACAACTGGCTTGTTAAAATAAACCCCACCTAATTCATCGCTATGGCTAAACAAGCGCAAAGATGTGCCTGTTTAGCCATTTTCCAGGCGCATGGTCACACCTTCTATATCACCCAAACTACGCGATTATAGGCTTCGTCAATCTTATAGTATTTCATTTAATGTGTTGTTTTTTCGAGATTCCCGTTAATAATAGGGAAGGGTTCGAGCAGATAGAGTGGAATCATGCTACTTAGTCGTGGGCGATGCTTTAATTATGAATTTATTAACGGTCATATTTGCCTACGCGCATTGAGGCTCAGTGTATGCCCACTTTTATGGTTACTTTGTCTTAATTTGCCGGCTTTCGTTGTCGCAGAACCTCTTATATTCTCCACCTCAAACGCCAGTCCTTTCAGTTCAGAGCATAACCCTCAAGCAGGTTACGTCAATGAAATTATTCGCCGTGCGTTTGCTTCGAAATCGATTTCCACTCGATTTGAACATTATCCTCACACCCGCGCTGTTTTTATGGCTACCCAGGGAAAAACCGCAGGCGTTTTTCCTCTGCGCTCTAATCAGGCACACAAAGACAGTTTATATTACTCAAACCCCATACCGGGCACAAAAATAGGCTATTTGGTACCGGTTGCAACCCAGGTAGACACGATTCTCCCAGTCAAAAATGGCGATATTAACGCCCACTTTTTGCGTCTTGGTTTAACACGAATAGGCTATATCACTGGCGCGCCGATACCACAGGCACTGGTTGACGCAAGTAACATAGACACCATCGCGGTAAGCAGCGTTTCTTCGTTACTTGATATGTTGGCGCTTGACCGAGTAGACATGATTTTCGCAGATGAGTATTTAGTGAAAGAAACCTTGGTTAACGAACGCCCTCATTTGCAAGGGCAGTACCGTTTTATAGAAGCGCTTAATCGTGATCATCCCTTTTTCCTTGCGGTATCAAAAGACACTCCCAATGCCGCAAACATTATAGAAAGCTTTGATGAGGCATATCATGCGCTAGAAGCTAGGGGTGAAATAGAGGAAGTTTTAAAGCAATACGGTATGTATGAGGCGGCGCCTTCGTCATCATCGTTAACCGTAGGTGTGCCGGATATTAATGGCATCAAACAGGTAATACAGTATTTAAGCAGCCATGACACGCCGTTTTCACAGCTTGCAATCGATTGGAGAGTCATGGATGAAACTGTACTTAGGAAGCGCCTGCAAGGGGATGTCGCAGTGAACCAGACGAACTATGACCTGGTTATGCTTGGGAATTATGATGTGCCTATTTGGGCCAAGAAAGGCCAGTTAGCAGCGTTTGCCGATGTGCCCGAAAGCTATGATATCGATGATGTTATTGGCGCCGCGCTTACTGCCAATACGTATGAAGAGACACTTTATGCCTTACCTTTTGTAGCTGAAACCACCCTAACCTATTACCGCAAAGACTTGCTATTAAACGCGGGCCTTAATATACAGTCGCCACTGACTTACGAGCAATTGTACGCAATGGTGAAGCAGTTGCATCAGCCTGAAAAAGAGGTATATGGCATTGGCCTTAGAAGCCGCGTGGGCTGGGGGCAAAATATGGCCCTGCTTTCTGTGATGGTCAATACCTATGGTGGGCAATGGGTTAATCAACAAATGCAGCCACAAATTAACACGCGAGAGTGGCACAAGGCGGTGAGTACGTATATTGATTTGCTAGGCAACTTTGGGCCACCTAATCACCAAGATTTAGGCTGGCAAGAGAATCAGGCGCTGTTTGCCGAGGGAAAGCTTGCGTTTTTCGTGGATGCTTCCTCATTAGGTGGTAGCATTTTAAACCCCAAAACATCCAGTGTGGCGAAAAATGTCGGGGTAACACAAGCGCCTATTGGCACAGTTAAAAGGGGTTCTCAATGGTTTTGGTCTTGGAACTTTGCGGTGCCAGCAAGCAGTGAGCGTAAACAAGCTGCGCAACAACTGGCATTATGGTTAACGTCAAAAGCGTTGAATGACGCGCTAAGAGAAAACTACGGTTTATATGCAGTACTTCCTGGTACGCGTCACTCCACTTATGACGAGAGCTATCAACGGGCTATCCCATCGGCATCCTATGAGTATTCAGCGTTACGCGCACTTTCCCATACTGATACTAGTGCGTCAGCAATTGGTAAGCAGTTTGTGCCTATTGCTGAATTTACCGCAATAGGACATTTAGTGGGCGTTCAAGTGAACATGGCGCTAACGAAACAGGTATCAGTATCAGAGGCGTTGAAAACAGCGCAGTATCAAACTACCTCGGTGATGCGTCGTGCGGGGTATATCCAGTAAACCAGGTTAAGGAGTAACATGTCTCGCCCTTTCTCACTGTTAGATCTTGCCCCTATTGCAGAAGGCTCCACTATTCAAGCGGCGTTCGAACATTCGCGGCAATTAGCTAAGCAGGCTGAACACTGTGGTTATCGAAGAGTATGGTTGGCTGAGCATCACGGTATGCACGGTGTGGCCAGTTCAGCCACCGCTGTGGTGTTAAGTCACATTGCGCAAGCAACCTCCACCATCCGAATTGGGGCGGGAGGCGTGATGCTTCCTAATCATGCGCCTTTGGTGGTGGCTGAACAATTTGGAACCTTAGCCACCTTGTATCCTAATCGTGTAGATTTAGGATTAGGGCGAGCGCCGGGCACCGATATGGCTACGGCAAAAGCCCTGCGCCGAAATGGGATAGATTCGGTAGACAGTTACCCCAGTGATATTCAAGCGCTGCAGGCATATTTAGGGCAGCCTAATCCATCGCAAAAGGTAGTAGCCATACCTGGAGTAAATACTCATGTTCCTTTATGGCTGTTGGGCTCAAGCTTGTATAGTGCACAGCTTGCGGCGCAACTGGGCCTCCCTTATTCGTTTGCCTCTCACTTTGCGCCCGATCAGTTATTTGATGCCTTACATGTTTACCGGTCTATGTTTCAGCCCTCTGATCAGGTTAGCGCACCTTACGCGATGGTGGGTGTCATGGTGGTCATGGCAGACACTGAAGAAGAGGCGCAATATCTGTTTACTTCGGTTCAACAGCAATTCATTCACTTGCGCCAAGGCGCGAATAAGCCGTTTTCGAAACCGTCTGAAAACTTTAAAGAAAACTGCAGCCCAGCCGATGAAGCTATGCTAGCAAGTGTTTTACGCTATGCCATGGTGGGAACAAAAGCGTCGGTAGCTGACAAGCTAGATGGGTTTTTGCAAGCCACCCAAGCTGATGAAATTATTGTTTCTATGCCAATTCATCCTATTGAACAGCGCCTAAAAAGTGTGAAATTGTTTAGTGAGTTGATGGGAAGCTTAAACCCATAGGGTGCTTTTTCTGCCAATAGCTTGAGAATGTGGGCGGTGTTCGAGGCCACATGGCAAATATCGCCTATGCAAAATGTTTGAATAACATTATGATACGCACAGACAAGCATATTACACTTTCGACTAATATTTTTGAGCAACTCTGCCTTGGGCGTCATCCGATGAAGTGGATCCTTTTCGTTGTATTTATTACCTTTGCTAGTGTTTCTTCATTAACAAAGGCCGATGACACTGTGCTTAGAGTCGTCATCATTCAAACAAATGCCTTGCCCATCGTGATGGAATCTCAAGCCGCCTTTGAAAAAGAGCTTCGTTTTATAATGCCTGAGGCGTCTGTTGAATTTGATGTTTATGATGCTGGCGGCTCCTTCGAGGGCGCGCGCGCGGCAATAGAAGCAGCATACCAAGTGGGCGAGCCGGATCTTATTGTGTCTATCGCAACACTGGCGACCCGAGCGCTCTATCAAGCTGAGATTAGTCGTCAAACACCCAAATTATTTATGACGGTAGCCGACCCGGTCAAGGAAGGTATTGTGACTCAGTTTGATGAAACAAGCTCAGATAATATCACCGGCGAGTCTCATGTGCTGGACGCCAAGGTAAAGCTAGATATGTTGCAAGGGTTGATTGCGGCATCTGACACTGACTTACCGCTAACTATAGGGCTAATTCATACCGACTACCCTTCATCGGCGAGTTCTGTCGATAGCCTACTTGCCTTAGAAAGCGATTACGACAGTGTGAAGTTTGTGGCGATTAGTACGCCTTATGTTGATGGAGACAAAGGCTTGCCTGTTATGCGAGAAGGCATTATTAACGCCCTTGTTAAACATAAACAAAGCCGAAGCATTGATGGCTTGTGGTTGTCCACGGGGCCGCTATTGCAGGCGGAGAATCTGATTGGTGAAATCAGAAAGCAAACCCAATTATTTCCACTTTTTGCGGAAAGTATAGAGTCGGTTCAAGACGGCGCACTGCTAGGTGTGGTGTCGGACGTGAACAGCATAGGTAAGTCCGCAGCTCAACGAGCAGCGAAAATTCTTCGCGGCACACCGGCGAATCAGTTCCCGGTCTCAAGAATGAGTAAATATACCGTCGCGGTCAACGTATCTACTGCGATTAAACTGGGATTGCCAATTCCCTCTTCTTATTTGAAGTTAGCTAAAAACAACGTGTATCAGTAAGGGTTGACCAAACGTTATTATGCGAATTAAATCGAAATTATTAGCCATATACATTCCTATCTTGCTGATTGGAATGACGCTTATCGGCTATTGGGCTTACCTTACTGCCTACGAATCCGTGAGAGAGCGGGAGTATAAATTACTTACCCAAACCTTATCACTCACCTTTGTGGAGTTGGTGGAAGAGCGACATAAGCTATTGGTGGACTCAGGGTTAGAAAATGTCCCTATGTTTCGCGAAGCCTATCAAAAAGAAGTGTTTGACGAGTTAGACGCATTGCATCTTTCAACAGATAAACACTTCACGGTGAGCGAAAAAAGCACAGGGCAACTGATTTATACGTCTCAACAAAATTGGTCGCCCCTCGATATTAGTGAAGCCAATAGGCAAACGATTAATAACAAAAAAGTGGCTTTTGGCGAAACGACCATGGGAAGCGAAGAAATACTTTTCGCGTGCAGCGAGTTTTCGCCTTGGAATTGGAAACTGACGGTAAGCCAAACTACCGATGCGTTGCAAACGTCCTTATCGAACATCGCACTTCTTACGATTATTATCACCCTATTTGCCGTGGCGCTGGTAAGTGTACTTATGGGTTCGGTTACCCAGCACCTTGTTATTACCCCTATTAATAAAATCAAGAGTGCTACCAGTCGAATTGCAAAAAATCATCAAGGGATAAGTATCGATGTTAAAGGCACTGATGAACTGAGTGAGCTGGCCCGTGATGTGGAAACCATGTCGGCTGATATTCAAGATTATGTATCTCGAGCTCAAGCGGCCAATAAAGCAAAAACCGATTTCTTAGCGGTAATGAGCCATGAAATACGTACGCCGCTAAATGGCATTCAAGGGCTTGCAACACTATTGTTAGATACGGAGCTTAACGAAAAACAAAAGAAATACGCAACAGATCTAAAAGCGTCGGCCTCAATTTTAGCGAACGTAATAAACGATGTTCTCGATTTATCGAAGATAGAATCCGGTATGTCTGAAATTGATCTCATTGAGTTCAATTTAGACTCAATGTTAAGCGACTTGGTGACTTTATTAGGCACTAACGCAAGTGCCAATAATACTCGCCTTGAGTATAAGAGCCGTAATTTAGACTCAGTTATGGTGACCAGTGACCTTACCAAGCTGCGCCAAATTATTATTAACTTAATCAGCAATGCGATTAAGTTTACCCAGCAGGGCACGGTAAGCATTTCGGCCAAGCTGAAACAGGTGGCGCAGGAAGAAGCGCAAGATAATAAACTTGTGATTTCAGTGAAGGATACAGGCATTGGCATTGAGCCCGATCGTCTAGAAAGTATTTTTGAGAAATTTACCCAGTCAGACTCCTCTATTTCAAGGCGTTATGGTGGAACCGGTCTTGGCCTTGCGATTGCAAGAGAACTCGCCCAACTCTTAGGCGGCGACATTAAAGTAAGCAGTAAGGTGGGTGAGGGCTCGTGTTTTACCGTTACCGCTAATGTACGCGCTAGATCTGTAGATTTGGTAGGCACAAACGTAGATAAAGAGGCCTGCGCTGCAACGCCGGCAGTTAATCACAATTTAAATGTGTTGTTGGCGGAAGACAACGCGATTAATGCGGTAGTGGCGCAAGCGTTACTCGAGCAACTGGGCTGCAACGTGATTCATGTTGATAACGGTCTTAAGGCCAGCACTCGCGTATTAGAGGGGGATATTGATGTTGTCTTTATGGACATTCATATGCCTGTTATGGATGGGGTTGAAGCCACAAAACGTATTCGTAAGTTAGACAGTGGCGCTGCCAGCACGCCTATAATTGGTTTAACGGCAGAGGCTTTCAAAGAGCGTCACGATACCTTTATCGAAGCCGGTATGAATAATGTGGTCACTAAGCCTGTTACTATTGAAGCGCTGAAAGAGAGTTTGGTAAAACTAGAGCGAGAAAATACACTCACCTCTTCAATGTAGCGTTACCCGCTGTACTATACTGGTGATACACGCATTGAATCGCATATGCTAAGCCCTGATTAGGATACCGTAATGGATGTAGTCTCGCCCCACAAAGAAACAGTACGACTTCGTCTCGCACTTATAGTGGGCGCACTATTGATATGTGGTTTCATGTGGGCTGATATCGTTCTGCTTCCCGATAATCTCCATGACACCTATTTTTTTAACCGCTTATATTTTCAAGTACCCACCATCGTATTGGTGGTAGGCTTATCGTACGCCCCCTTCTTTTATGCTAAACGCCATTGGATTTTTACACTATTGATGGTTGTGCTAACCCTATCCAACTTCGGGTTAATTCATCAAAGCTGGATAGAGGCCAACTTCGCTTTCCCTTATGAGGGCACCATACTTTATGCCTTCTATTGTGTTTTTGCCTTAGGGATACCGTTTAAACTAGCCCTATTGGCCGCCCTAATTAACGTTATAGGGTTCGTTTTACTTATGGTGGTTTCACCGGTTTATGGCGAACGGGTCATGATTTCAAGTGCCTTTGTGGCAGGCTCATTATTCATATGTGTGTATGCTAAGTATCGGCTTGATAGGGTGATGGAGCTGTTGGTGTCATCTAATAAAAAGTTAGCTAAATTAAGCCGTATCGACTCCTTAACTAACCTTCTTAATAGGCGTGCGCTTATGCAGCGCAGTGAAGCGCTGCTGTCGTTGAGTATTCGACAATCTCTCGATTTCGCCGTCATTATGTTAGATTTAGACGATTTTAAGAAATACAACGACGCCTTCGGTCACCAAAAAGGAGACGATGTTATTGTGATGCAGGCTGACCTCATGCGGGAGATATTTAAGCGTCAAACTGATGTGTTAGGGCGTTATGGCGGCGAAGAGTTTATGGTGGTCGTCAGTGGCCTAACCCGTCAGCAAGTATATAGTAAGTGTGAGCAAATGAGCATGCTATGGCAAAGCAGAAGTATCGCTCATGCTGACACTGCGACCCACCGCTGGGTAACTTGTTCTATTGGTATCGCGTGTATGGAAAAAGGCAAAAGTACGTCACTAGAAGCCTTGATTCAAACTGCAGACAAGGCGCTTTATGAGGCGAAAAGCGCGGGCAAAAACACCATTAAGCTGGAGAGCTACGCCAACCCGTAGTTGACTCGCCTCCAGTCAATATTTAAGCACCAATAAGCAATTAGAGTTTCACCATCATCTTGCCTTTATTTTCCCCATTAAACAGCATGTTCAACCCTTCTTCAGCATTGTCTAGGCCTTCAATGGTATGAGCACGATATTTTATTTTGCCTTGCTGTACATAAGGTGTGAGTTTCTGAAGTAGCTTGGGTACCTCACCCCAATGATCGGGCATAGCAAAACCGCGAATGTTAATACGCTTTTTAATTAAGGGGATCCAATTAGGCCCCGGCGCGGGATTGTCAGACTGATAATCAGCAATCATGCCACATACGACAATTCGTCCATGGGTATTCATACGATTAAAAATGTGCTGTTGAATAGGGCCACCTGTATTTTCAAAAAAGACATCAATTTTGTCAGGGGTTAGTGTTTTCAACTTTTCTTCTAGATCGTCGGTCTTGTAGTTGATTGCACCATCGAACCCTAGTTCGTTCACAATCCAGTCTGCTTTTTCGTCGCTACCAACCACACCAATTACCCGTAGGCCGTCAGCTTTGGCAAGTTGGCCAACAATGGATCCTACCGACCCTGCGGCACCTGTGACAATTAAGGTTTCACCCTCTTTGGGTTCGCCAAAGTTATAGAGTCCCGTGGTGGCGGTGAGGCCGGGAAGGGCGAATACGCACAGTGCCATTTCTTCAGTTACGCCGTCTTGCAGCTTGTTAAAGCCTGAACCATCACTCACCACGTACTCACGCCAGCCAGTCATGCCCATCACTTTATCACCCACACTAAAATCGGCGTGATTGGAGGCAACCACTTCCCCTACGCCGCTTGATCGCATGACTTCACCAAGCTCTACTGGGGGAATATAACTTTCTCTGTCTTCGCTCATCCAACCCAGCATGGCAGGGTCTAACGACATATAGGTTTGCTTTATCAATATTTCCCCTTCGCCGGGAGTGGGGATAGGCAGCGTTTTCTGCTCAAATAAATGGGGGCCTATTTTTCCGTCGTGTGGGCGATTTACTAAGTGTATTTCTTTGTAAGTGGACATAGATAGCTCTCCTTTAACGTGTGAAATCTCGTCTGTTATTGTGACTGAGGGTAACACTGGCGTATTCCAACCCTGTTTACTATGAGTGGGTATAATCGGACGATAAATCCACTCAATCCAATTCATTATGCTGATAATGGGCCATTCTTTAAAAATAAGTAAACATGGTGTTTAGTAAATGTTGCAAAAATGTCGCAAATGGTCGTGAAATAGACGGTAAAGTTGTAAAAAATGCGATAAAAGCGCGTAAATAACGTTTACTTGCATTGAACAAAAGTCACCATATACGTAGAATGCTCGACTGCATTTTTTCCCTTAATGAATGAGTTTTTTATGAAGCAACAATTATCTTTACGTGCCTCTGTTTGCTTAGCGTTAGCTACTCTCGCGTCTTCTTCTACGCTAGCGGCGGGCTTTCAGGTCAATGAACATAGTGCGAATGGTTTAGGCCGTGCAATGGCGGGTCAAGCTGCAATGGCTGAGAATGCCTCTATTTTAGCGACAAACCCTGCGGCTATTGGTGTGTTTACTACGTCACAATTCAGTGGTTCAATCAGCTTTATTGATCCTAATGTTGATGTAAGTGCACAAACCACCTCTTATGTTGCTACAGAAGCGGGTAACCTAACCGTGGCATCAGAAGACGCCTCTGAAGATGATATTGCAGATACTGCATTTGTGCCTTCATTCTTCTATACCACTCCTATTAATGATAAATGGTCAGCAGGTATCGGCGCATTCACAACCTATGGCCTACGCTCTGATTACAGCGACGATTTTGAAGCGCTACACTTTGCTGATACCGCTGAGGTAAAATCATTTACCCTTAACCCTGCGGTTTCATACAAAGTCAACGACACACTACGTGTAGGTTTTGGGCTTAACTTTACTTATGCCGACGCTGAAATTAGCTCAGCTATCCCTAATTCACTTACCCCAGTATTAGGCTTGGCAGTAGACAATGCCTCTGTGTTTAAGCTGGAAGGTGACGATATTGGTTACGGTTGGAATGCGGGTGTTTATTATCAGCCTACTGAAACCACAACCCTCGCGCTATCTTACCGCGCAGAAACCGAACTCGAACTTGATGGTGAAGTAAGCTCTGATTTATCGGCTGAGTTAAACCAAGATGGCAGCCTAGATCTCAACCTTGCAGCTATTACAGAAGTTGCTGTTAGTCAAATTATTGATGACCAATGGTCTGTTCAAGCAAGCTTAGTGTTTACTGATTGGAGTACGTTCCAAAAGCTTGAAGCAAACTTAGCTAGCGGTGATGATTTCCTCATTAAAGAAGAAAACTTCGATGATTCATGGAGAGGATCTTTAGGGGTAACTTATAAGCTAAACGACCAATATACTTTACGTGCCGGTTACGCCTATGACGATGGTGTGGTAACAGTTGAAAACCGTTCTTTAAGTATTCCTGATACAGACCGCCATTGGATTACAGGGGGGGTAACTTATACCCTAAATGATTCTACCACTTTCGATTTTGCCTATGCCTACATCAATGGTCGTGAAGCAAACATCGATAAGTCTCGTGATATTGGTAGTATTACCTCTACTATTGAGGGCAGCCAATCTGCCACGGCGCACGTACTAAGTGCTCAGGTTAACATGAGCTTCTAATACATTTAGCCACAAATAAGCAGCGTAACGGCTGCTTATTTGTGTCTTTTGGCTATAGCGCGGTGTTTAATCAATGAAATAAGCACCCTCAAAGAGGCTAAATTGCTTCAAACCATTCCTGTAAACAGTTTATGGCCGCACTAATCTTGGCAGGTACCAATTCTCGTTTAGGTGTGACTGCATATACCGTATAGTTAGGTAATTGCCAGTCGTTGAAAAGCTGTTTCATCGACCCATCATTCAGTAAATGTCTCACTTCAGGCTCGGGTAAAACCGCATAGCCCATACCATCTTTAGTTAACTGAATCAGTGTTTGCATTGAATTAACTTCAATACGCGGTGAAGTTAAAGCCATATTCCCATGGGTTGGGTGTGTCATTGTGTAATCTTCAATATGACGGTGTGCAATGTAGGTGAATTCTTGCAATGCGTCTGTAGAGCCAATGTTAGCCGAAGCTAAAGGGTGTTCTGATGATACACAAAGAATGCGGTTCCACGTTGCTAACTCTAAACTACTGAAATTGGTGTCTGACAATGGCGCAAAACAAAGTACCAAATCGGCACCCGAAGCAATAATATCTTTTGGCTCGTCGGTGACAGTAAGTGATACGGTGATTTTTGGAAATTCTTCGCAAAGCTTATGGATAGGCTGACTTAACAACCCGCCCCCGAAGCCTTCTGGCGCAATAATATTAATTTTCCCTGAAGGTGCATCTTGCAGGGTTTCAATTTGCTCTTGTGCAATTTCTGCCGTTTTTAGCATTTGCTTACTGGTATCGTAATAAATCCGGCCTGCTTCTGTTAAGCTTAGGCTGCGGGTATTCCGATTAAATAGGCTTAGCCCTATGTCCTGCTCTAACTTTCTTAGCTGTTGGCTAATTGCAGACACTGTCATGTGTAACGACCTTGCTGCTACGCTCATACTGCCGCTCTCAGCAACGGCTATAAAGACTTGTAAGGAGCGAAGTAGTTTCATATTCATTTGCAAATCCTATCGCAAAAAAGGCACTGGCCTTTGACTAAAGTATAAGAACAATGGCAACCAATTCTAAACAAAAAATTCAGCAAGGGTAGTGGTGCTCACCCCATTAAGTTGCGCTTAAACGCGTTTTTATTAAACCAAGCGAATAGGTGCGGAATAACAAGGAACGCACAGGGCTTTTTTGCTTCTGTGATTACGTATGGCAATGTAAAGTAGTGGTGTCACTTATTTGTACAGACACAACCAGCTCGGTTGGTGAGTACGTCAGGCATTAGAATAGAAAAGAATGAGAATGTTCGTGCCTTTACATAATGTTTACTTTTACTGCAAGGTTGTATTCGAGAGCGTATTATTATGATAAAAAATATAAAGTTAGTCTTTGTTTTCATCCCCGTACTAGTGTGGATTTCCGGTTGTGCATCTTCGTCTGGGCAATTTGGCCCTAAGGTTCATAATAGCGACGCGTTTACTGCGGTAGTGGTGGCTTACGCCCCCGAAATGGAAGGCATTTTGCAGCGCATAGAGCAAGATCCCCATGCTCAAATTGATACCACTAAAACCATCAAGGGTGTGACATATCGGATGGGGACTTACCATGATGAACCTATTTTAGTGTTTGCAACGGGCATGAGCATAGCAAATGCTGCAATGACGATGCAGATGGCGCTTGATTACTTTCCTGTGGAGCAAGTGGTGTATATGGGAATAGCGGGTGCCGTTAACCCCGCTTGGCAGCCCGGTGATGTGACTGTTCCAGCGCGTTGGTACTATCACGACGAAAGTGTTTACACCAATGAAGACCCTGAAAATCCGGGGGCTTACATATTGCCTGAGTACTATGCAAAGTTTTTAGAAGAACAATCGGAAAGACGCGCCGAAGACCCTCATCTACCCCATTATAAGCCGTTTCATTTTATTCACCCAGATGAAGTGCTCATTATTAAAGATGGAATGAGTAAGCCAAAGGATACGGCGTATTTTTCTGCTACTCCACGGCTTCTTTCGGCGGCGAAGTCTGCGATGGCAACTATGCCTGTGCAGCGTGTACTTGATGAGCGCGACGCTAAACTACACGTGGGCGGAAATGGCATAACGGGCTCGGTATTTATGGACAACCGTGAATACAGAAAATGGACCCGAGAAGTGTTTAACGCTGAAGTTACCGAAATGGAGTCGGCGGCCATAGGACAAGTATGTACTGTTAATGATGTTGATTGGGTTATCATCCGTGCTATCAGTGATTTAGCAGGGGGCCAGGAAGGTGTGAATAGTGAAAATACGTATGACAAAGAAGTGTCTAGAATTGGGGCAAATGTCCTTTTCTCTGTGTTAGATAATTTGGCTCAATAGCCTGACGACATTGATGGGTGCTATGTATGTAAGGCACAAAAAAACAGGCGCAAAAGCGCCTGTTTTTGTTTTTCGTCTGCGAACGCACTTGTTAGCGTATGGTTCTTACTAAGTTTATGGTGTTGGTAGCCAGTTTGACTTCCAGTAAAAAGACCAGCAATGCGCTTATCAGAAACATCATAGCTAAAATAAACAGTACGATAATGGGGGTTTTCAAATCTACCAGCCAAAGCGAGCCAGCAAACAGCGCCATAATAACCGTACATACCATAAGGCCCGATGCCACACACAAACCTATGGCCCAATTAATCACCTTCACTCTACGCCAGAGTACTTTTATTTCTTGCTTTGAGCGTTCCACAATATGAGGGTCTGACAGCGTATGGATTTGCCGTTCTGCTACTCTAACGCGGTCTGAGATTCTACCCAAACGGGATGACATGACATTAAGAAAGCCCGCAATACCGGTAAGTAAAAATACAGGGGCTACGGCAAACTCTATGAGCTGTGAAAGGCTGGGAATCAGAGTGTCCAATCATTCCTCCAACAAGGTAATAGGGGGTTGTAACGCAAATTATGCTAAAAGTACCTTAGGTTTGATTAATTACAAGCCTTTCTTCTTACAGCATAAGTGCTTAAAATCGCGTATTGTAACTTATTTGATAACAGGTACATATTTACCATGGTCACAAGAGTTTGCGGTCACCTACGCCACACGTTATTAGCAGTAGGCGTACTTGCCTTTACAGGTATGGCGGTGAGTGTTTCTGCACAAGAGGTAGAAAACATTGAACGTATTGTTACCACGGGGTCACGCATAGTAAGTGATAATCAAAATGCCCCCTATCCGATCACTTCGATTTCCCAGCAGCAAATAGAACAACTCTCGCCACAACATATACAACAAGCGCTAAATTATGTGGCGGGTGCGGGCGTGCAGCGAGGGAATGGTCAAGAATATTTACCCGCTTTGCGATCGCCAGTTTTAACGGGGGCGGGTGCCTGTGGGGGGATACTTGCAGCAGAGGATGGTATTCCATTACGCGCAGCGGGGTTTTGTAATATTAACGAGCTGTTTGAAGCGCATAGCGAAATGGCGCAGCGCATAGACGTGGTTAAGGGGCCAAGCTCTCTATTGTACGGCTCAAATGCTATTCATGGTGTCATAAATGTAATCACGCCGGATACCACGCAAGGAGGTGGCTGGCTAGGCGCCGACTATGGTTCATATGGATACGCTAGAATAAAAGTGCGCAATGGCAAGGATTTCGGTGATAGTGGCATAGGAGTGAATGCCAGTATTACAGATGACAGCGGGTATAGAAATGGCGAAGGCGTGAAACAGGAAAAGGTGAATGTACGATACAGAACCGCCCTTGAGAAGGGAACGTTGACGTCGGGGCTTACATACACCCATTTAGACCAGGACACCGCGGGCTATATTACCGGTTTTGAAAGCTATGAAGATCCGCTTTTAATCAAAACCAACCCGAATCCAGAAGCCTTCAGAAAAGCCCAAAGTTTTCGGGGGTGGGTTAAGTTAGATGTGCAAGTCAACCAGCAACTGGCGTTGTCTATTACTCCTTATGTGCGTCATCAGGATATGGATTTTCGCATGCATTTTTTACCAGGAACGCCGCTAGAAGAAAATGACCAAAAAGGCGCAGGATTGTTATCTCAGCTGCGCTATCAGCTTACTCCTAACTTATACCTGAATTCAGGTGTGGATACCGAATATACCCGAGGTGGCTTAGTACAATCGCAAGACACCCAAACAGAAGGCTCAGACTTTCTAGTCGAAACGGTGCCGGTAGGAAAACACTACGATTACGACGTGACAGCGTTTATGTTGGCCCCTTTCGCTGCGCTAGAGTGGCAAACAGCAACATGGAATGTGTCCCTAGGTGGGCGATACGAGCGGCTTGCCTACGACTACACCAACAATATGATAGATGGACGAACCAGAGACGATGGCACTGAATGTGGTTTTGGCGGCTGCCGGTATTCTCGCCCAGAGAGTGGTGAAAATAACTTCACAGAGTTTAGCCCTAAATTTACCCTGAGTTACTCGCCTCAAGACAATCTTCAATGGTATTTAGATGTAGCCAAGGGGTATCGAGCGCCACAAGCCACTGAGTTATACCGCTTGCAACGAGATCAAGAAGTGGCTGATTTAGATTCGGTTTCAGCGGTAAGTGCGCAAGTAGGTTTACGCACGGGGTTTAACAATGGCAGCCTTGATATCGCGGTGTATCGATTGCGAAAAGAAAACGTCATCTATCGAGACAGTGACTTTTTTAATGTCAATAACGGCAAAACGCTACATAAGGGCGTTGAGGTTACGCTGAGCTACCAACTGCTACCGCAGTGGGCCATAGACGTGGCAGGGACTTATGCAAGACACACTTACGAACATTCACAGCAAGTTGGAGAGGTGGACATTCAAGGTAACGATATGGATACCGCGCCGGAACTTCAATTCAATGCAAGAACCCATTACCAAATAAACCCCGATACCGCGCTTCAATTGGAGTGGCAGCATGTAGGGCGTTATTTTACCGATCCAGAGAATGCACACAGTTATGAGGGACATGATTTACTGCATGTGCGTGGGGAGCATCAGTTAAATAATGGCGTAACCCTCGCGGTAACCATAAACAATATTCTCGATACCGCTTATGCGGAACGGGCAGATTATACGACCTTTACTGGCGACCGTTATTTCCCTGGGCGACCCCGTCATTACATGGTTAGCGCAAATTATACTTTCTAATATTTTTTTTGTCGCATTTTTAGTTGGCGCCGGCGCTATACTGTTGTCAGTATTTTCGGTTGAACGTACCCTGCCCATCACCT
The DNA here is from genome assembly GCF_015767655.1 of Alteromonas sp. B31-7. Classification (NCBI taxonomy): domain Bacteria; kingdom Pseudomonadati; phylum Pseudomonadota; class Gammaproteobacteria; order Alteromonadales; family Alteromonadaceae; genus Alteromonas; species Alteromonas sp. B31-7. The sequence continues at coordinate 4,337,048 of NZ_CP065233.1, read as the reverse complement.
AGGTAGGGCCAGTCATGCCATGTATTGCCGTTTTGATAATCAAGCGGCAATAGGTGGAATGATTGTAAATAGGTGGTTTACCCATGCAAAAAATAGTAATTGTTGGTGGCGGAGCTGGTGGTCTTGAATTAGCTAGCCGATTAAGCCGCTCCTTAGGGAGAAAAAAACACGCTGAAATTACCCTGGTCGACAGAAGTCGAACCCACATCTGGAAGCCCTTACTTCACGAAGTGGCAGCGGGCATTATTGACAAGCATTCTGATGGCGTTGACTACGCTATACACGCTGCTGCCCATCACTACCGGTTTCAATTGGGAGAAATGTGCGCCATAGATGCGCAACAAAAAACCATAACCTTGTTACCGCTGATTGATGAAGAAGGCACGCAAGTACTGCCTTCCCGTCAAATTCATTACGACCAACTGGTGTTAGCCATTGGCAGCGTGAGTAATGACTTTGGGACCCCAGGGGTAAGTGAACATTGCTACTTTCTTGATTCACTCCAACAAGCCGAGCGTTTTCATCGCGCCTTGTTAAATCAGCTTATTCGAATTAATCAGCAAGATGACAGTGATGGTCGAATTGACGTGGCTATTGTTGGTGCGGGAGCGACGGGAACAGAGTTGGCTGCACAACTGCACCACGTTGCCAACTTATCAAAGGCCTACGGCATGCCAGACATGTCGGCAGCGAGGCTGAGGATCACCATCGTAGAAGCTGGTGAACGCATTTTACCCGCCTTACCTGAACGCATTGCTAATTCGGCAAGAAAAGCCCTGTACAAGCTTGGCGTTGACATTAAAGAGCAAACGATGGTGGCTGAGGCCGATGAACGAGGCTTAATCACTAAGGACGGCAGCCGTATAGATGCCGATTTAATGGTTTGGGCTGCCGGTGTGAAAGCCCCAGACTTCATTGCTAATATGGGGTTATTTGAAACCAACAGAGCCAACCAGGTTCTTGCAGATCAGTATTTGCGTAGCCAATCGAACCAAGATATTTGGGTATTGGGCGATTGCTGTGGTTTTCAACAGGAAAACGGGAAATGGGTGCCGCCAAGAGCGCAATCGGCTCATCAAATGGCGGATACTGTGGCTTACAATATTCAAGCGCAAGTTACCGGCAAGCCAATGCGAGCTTACAGCTACAAAGATTATGGGTCTCTGGTTCACTTAAGCAAATACAGTACCGTGGGAAGTTTAATGGGATCGCTCTCTAATAGTAGTATGTTTATTGAGGGGCGGTTAGCTAAGCTTGTCTATGTCTCTTTGTATAATATGCACCAATTTGCTGTACATGGAAAACTAAAGGGCGCTTTGAAACTGGCAATCAAAAAACTAAGTAATGCAATTAGCCCTAAACTGAAACTTCACTAATGCCAAAGTAACAATGAGCCTGAAGTTTTTCAGGCTCTATTTTTTCTACGGTGAGACAAAGTGGTTAAAAGATAAGATTGATGGTCTTTTGAACGCAGTATAAGGGCATATAGTAATAGTAGATGTGTATATCGTTATTCGTGCTAACGGCTGCTTAGGAAAGATTTTGAGTATCAACCTACTCCTCTTATTGTTTTCTTTTGTGTTTGCTACCCCTGAACAAGGTGGGGGGGAAGCGGGTGCAAAAAATACCAAGCAAGAACAGGCGTTGGTGGACACTGGCCGTATCGCCGGCAGCTCAAATTTCAGTAGTTTAAGCCAAGATAGTCTCGATAATTCCGATATAGACGACACGTGCGCTTCGCACTTCGACGCCGGTGTTGCGGTTGTCACTTTCAGTGAGTGGCATTTCCCCACGCTGCCTGCGTCTCGCGCCTTTTTCGGCGCTATCTTAATTCGTGCCCCTCCACTATTTCGTTGATGAATTGTATTTAAACTCATTTCAACGCTTTAATAGGAGGAAGGTTATGCACACCTTACCACTTTACAAAACTGATGCCGCCGATAAGCTGGCTTGGCCCATTATCGAAAACAAAATCTCTTTAACATCATCAGCAATGTCAGTGTTTACTGACTTTAAACAGCATATGCCACATGTTATTGACGCAAACGCTCCAGCGGTTAAGTTGGAAACAATTATGCGCCAATCTCATGTGCGAATGATGTTAGTCGTTAACAGCGACAATGCCTTTATTGGTATTGTGACGGCTGAGGATGTTGACGAACAGCATATTGTTCAGCGTATTGCCGAACTTGAAACTGCCCGTGCAGAGCTACAAGTCAGAGACTTTATGCAGCCGAAAACGGCACTGATGTCTTTCGATTTTTATGAACTGGCGAAATCTTCCGTGGGTGACGTTATTGAAACCCTGAAAGATTACGGACAACATCATTGTTTGGTGTTAGACAGAGATCATCACGAAGTACGAGGCGTCATTAGCGTTAGCGATATTGCTCGCGAGCTTAAAGCGCCGTTAAACATACAGAATAAGCCTACGTTTTCAGGTTTAATGCAGGTACTGGCTGCCTGATCTTCTTATGGCGGTAACCTACCCCACTTAAACTGCTAGTTTGAGTGGGGTGTCATCTGCCTTTAGCACACTGACGTGCCAGCCTTAGAGAATGTGTTGGCTCTACCGACCTTTTACACTGTCTTTTACACCACTTTAAAATGCTAAATTACGCGCAGATCGCGGTTTTTTAATAGTTGGAACGAATTTCGCAACCCCGCTTAGTATGTAACCAATTATTGTGTGTTAACGCGAGGCGAAATTATGATGAAATCAGTATATCCACCCAGCGTGGTGACTAAAGCCTTCACTTGGGCCTATCAAGAGCTAGGTTTATCCCAAGAGCAAGCCTCTGATTTATTGGGCGTTTCTGAAAATGCATTGGCGCAGACATTGTTGCTTGGGTTTGAAAGTGGCACCCCTGAATACCGTACCCAGCTTGCTTTCATCCGTATGTATCATTTACTCATAGGGTTGTCAGAAGGGGACAGTGATACCATGCGAGCGTGGTTTCATGAATTTCAAATGCCCATTAATGCGGCCCCTGTGGATCTGTGTCTAATGGAAGACGGTATAGAGCAACTTTCTCACTTCCTAAGGGAGCTGCGTCAAGACGCTATGACGACCTCGCCTTATCCACCTACGCAAACGCTAGCGACGTCTGCAGTTAGGCCACAAATGGCGCACTAAACCAAATCAAATGGGCTTAGGTTGTGCCATTTGATTCACTTTATCGATAAACGCTTTGCAGGCATCCGGCTGGGTAACAGGAATCATATGTCCTGCATTGGCGACGACCTCGCTGATACTGTTCTCAATTAACTCAGTGACCGCAGGTGTGTGCGTAGACGGCTTTAAAATCTTATCTTTCTCGCCAAATAAAACGCCCACAGGGCAGGTTATTTCATTGTAGCGTTTGTACTGTTTATACAAACTTCTCGTCGATGCCACTATGTCACAGCTGGCATTGAAAAACTGTGTTGAATGCAGTGCATAAGCACCACCCCCTTGTATGGCAAACTTGTTTGGCACCAATTCGGGGTAAAACACTTGGTTCACATGACGCTTGCCAACGGTTACCCTAAGTGGTGTCGCGAAAGTATTGGCAAGTAAGCTACGCAGGCCATCATGGGGAATATACAACGAAATTAACGGCCCAGGGGGGTCCATTGCTGGTGTAGTGAGAGGGCACAATAAGCTTACTGCGTTAATTCGTGAGGCGGCATCAAGGGCTAGTCTTAATGCAATGGCGCCACCCATTGAATGGCCAACGAGGTTGGCGTTTTCAATGTTTAATTTGTCCATCCATTGTAAAATCATTGTCGCTTGCACATCGAAATTGGCAGAAATAGAAGGTTGGCGCGTGGAAAATCCGCTGCCGGGCCTATCAATGACGTAAACCGTATAGTCATTCGCGAGTAAAGCGGTGAGAGTGGAAAAGTTAAGGCCGCTACCGGCAAGGCCATGAATGAGAATAAGATTAGGCCCCGAACCTTGCTTGTACCAGTGAATGCTGCCGCCTTCTACCTCGGTAAATGATCCTGAAGGCTGGAATTGGCGTTCTATTTTGCTGTCTATGTGGCGGGTAAAACGCCAAGCGAAAAACAGCATGCAGGCTAAGCAAGCAAGAAAAATAGCAACGTAAATCAAGGTTCGCTCCATGCGCAACCGCTGTAGGTAAAGTTAAATTAATCACAAAACGCGGTGTCGTCAATTGCGTTTACCTTAATACTGAAAAGTCACACGACGAATAAAATATGAAAGATAGGAATTCAATACACTATGATCATTGTCACGTCATCCATTCAACTTCGGGAAAGCGATATAGACATGCAGGCTATTCGTGCGCAAGGTGCGGGTGGGCAAAACGTTAATAAAGTCAGTAGCGCTATTCATTTGCGATTCGATATTGCAAACGCCGATTTACCGCAAACCGTGAAAGACGCGCTCTTGGCAACCAATGACAGCCGCATTACAACAGACGGCGTGTTTGTGCTAAAAGCGCAAAACTATCGAACCCAGGAGCAGAACAGAGACGATGCGGTTGCTCGGTTAAAAACCTGGATAATCAATGCGACGAAAAAGCAAAAGCCAAGAAGGCCAACAAAGTTAAGCCGTGCAGTGAAAGCGCGTCGAGGTGAAGCGAAAAAGCAGCGAAGTGCACGAAAGTCATTGCGTAAAAAAGTGGAAATCTAGGTCTATATAGCCTAAAGTAGTAGCTCAGCAACGTCATTTCGTAAAACGAATGGAAAATTCTAATAATTCTAAAGAATACGTTTTGCGCACGCGCTGTTAGCAACAACTCAGGGAAGCACACACAATGACACGTTCAGACATAATACCTATGGTGCTATTTGGCGCTATATTGGTGTCGCTGGGTATAAATACCCCCCAAGCGGCAAACGAAATTATTGCACGTTTATTTGATAAATCGATATCAAATAGCGAGTTGCAACCCTCTCAAAGCGACGTGAATCGCTTTCAGGCTATTCTCACGGATAAATCTGAACCTGAAATCCGCAAAATTTTAGCGCAACGTGCTTTAGGCACAAAAATCACTGAATCAGTATTAGCAGACTACGCATCAAAAAATGAAATTAAACCTACAGTGGGTGAAGTGGAGTCTGCGTATAGTGTCATTAAGTCTTGGACAGCCGATTTAGAAAGTAGCCTCGAGTATTCAGACGAAGACATTGAGCGTTATCGTTTGCTTATGGCCAAAGGTATGGCAAAAAATTGGAAGGTGTCAAAAGCACTCTACAACACATACGGTGGTGACGTGGTTATGCAGCAGACTAACCCTCTTACACCTGTAGGTGCCTACCAAGAACTGTTTGAGCAGTATCGTGAACAAGGGGAGTTTGTGATTTACGATCCTGTTTTTAAAGCGGCGTTTTGGGAATCGGTAAGAGTGAAATACGAGAACGTTTTGCAGCAAAATAACATCGATTTTTCGACGCCATGGTGGGAAAAGTCGCAACTCGCGTCGGAAGACTAAAAATAAAAAATAGAAATAAAAAAGGAATAAACTCACAAGTCGCCCGTTATCTCTATGTCCATTATGAAAAACAGGAGATTAACGGATGAATACTTTAACCACTTCCATCGTACTTGCTTTAGGCCTTACCACTTACGCTGCTCACGGGCAGGAAATCTCTGCTGATCTATCGGCGTCATCAGACACCTCATCGCAAACTCAGGTGTCAGCCACTTCTGATGGTGCCTCATCTTTCGATGCCAATTTGTCACAACAATCCAGCGCCCAGGTTAACTCGCAATTAGATACTCAACCAAATACCGAATTAGCTGATAATACGGACGTAGCGAATACAGAAGTAGACGCGACGGACGCCACTGTAGAAGATGACGAAGCCACGGAGGCCAGTGAATCTGCTACACAAGACGCACAATCGTCTCTTTCACTTATTGCTAATCCCGTCACCGATGTGCAATCTGGTCTTTCTACTGCTTTCGACAACACAGTGTCTACAGACAGCGTAAATTCACTAGTGTCGAGCCTGGATGGAAATGTAGAAAATAGCATTACCAATACGGTTGATTCCACCGTAAACAATTCGCTTAGCAACAGTATTGATGCTGTTGTGACATCTGGCGTTGCCACCTCTGTTGAAAGCACGCTTACCTCAACCATTGATAGCACCATTACTTCCAATGTAAATGACACGGTTTCTGGATCTGTCGAAGACACAGTAACTAGCAGTATTACGGCTGTATTAGGTCAGTAATTTTCACCTGACCACGATGTATCGGTAACAGCCGGATAGCGGCTGTTACCTCGTTTTTCCCCTCAACGCACCATAAGTACAGGTATTGATAGGTGACTTATGAATACAGCAATGCAAACCGCGATTTCGATTTTATTGGTAAGCCCGTTTCCTTTGGCATTGGCACAGGACGCCTCTACAGAGCCCCAATGGATTGAATTTGATGCACAAGCCTACGCAGGCTATGGCTATGACAGCAATGTGAGTGTGAGTGAAATAGACACTAACACTGGTGAAGGTGATTCAGCGCTTTATGCGAAAGGAAAGGTGAAAGCCAGTATAACGCCTCATGAGAAATGGCAATTAAACACGTCTGCGCAATATGCGTTAACCGAATACAACGACTATTCTGTGTTTAACCTCGCTATTACCACGTTGTCGGCAGAAGCGGTCTATAAGGCCGATTGGGCAAAAGTGGCGCTGCACCATTATTCAGCTGATGCCAAATTAGATGACAGCGACTATCTCACTTATCGGCAAACTGGGCTGTCTGTGGGGCGTGCATGGCAACAAAAGGGCTACTGGCGGCTTAGCGTAGACAATATCTCAAAAATCTTTGTGGCAACACCAGAAAGAGACAGTGACGCAAACGCACTACGTAGTGATGTATTTTGGTTTAATGAAGCCCAGGCATTTTGGCAGTTTGGATTCACTTTTCAGCAAGAAGACGCGCAGGATAACACCTTTGATTACACCAGCTATTTAGCGGATGTCGCTTACACCACCCCGCTAACATGGTTACATAAAGACACCGAGTTTACGCTATATTATCACTATGAAACGAGAGATTATGCAGGCGCGAGGGAAGGAGGCATCGGGCGCAATGACCATCGGCAGCGCATTAAAGCGGTCATCGATTACCCGGTTAGCCGACATGTCGATGTCATGCTGAGTACGCAATACGGGAATTATTCCTCTACCACGGACAGCGCAGATTACAAAGAAACGCTGGCTGAGCTTGGTATGAAACTGTATTTTTAAACCACCGCAGCCCTGTTTCAACGAGGATATGTTGCCATGGATGTTATGGCAACAGCCCATACCCAAACACAGCGTCTCTACCTTCTTCCCCCATATCTATCGACGCCTCAATGAGCGAAGTTAAGGCCTCTCCTCTATGTGCGCGATGGCGTAGGGCGCAGGCGTAACACGCGGTAATGATGGGCGCGGCCATGGACGTACCCGACTCCCTTGATGTTCTTAGCGTGGGATGTGCCGTTTCTACCGATACCCCAGGTGCCGAAAAATCAATATAGCTGCCTTGATTGGCCCAGCGATAAATTTGATGCTCGCTGTCTACGGCAGTGACCGCTATTGTGCTTAAATACGCGGCTGGATAGGCTGCGGGTGCCGCAGGGCCATTGTTACCCGCCGCGGCAATCACTTGAATGTCTTGTTTATCTATGGAGGCTAGGGCTAAACGTAGCACTTCATTTTCAGGGCCCGACAAGCTCATATTTATTGCATCAACGTTTTGCTCGGCGAGATAATTTAAGCCTTCGAGCAAGTTAGCAAGGGTGGCGCCTTGGCTGACTTGGCTACGTTCGTAAAACACGCTGGCGTTAAAGATAAGGCTATTGCTAGCAAGGCGTTGCGCTAAAATGCCCGCCACTGCGGTGCCGTGCACGGTGTTATTCGTGAGGGGCTTAGATAAAAAATTTTTCTGGGTGACATCGATATGTGCAAATGCTTCATGAGATTCAAAAATAGGCGTATCAATCATGCCCACCCTTGAAGCTAGGCTACACGTCTTAACGTCAGGTTTTGCTAGTTCAGCGGAAGGTGAGTGAGAAGATGATGTTAGTAATGGTGCGCTGTCCATCTGTCTGCGGGAAGTGTCTACAGGATTCGATGTTTGCGAAAGATAAACATAATTGCGAGTTAATTGTTGTTGAAGCTCTGCTGGCAGGCTGTCTCTTATTGCAGACAGCTTTTCAAGGTTCGCTGTGATTCTAAGGGTATACATCCATTGCCCAATGGCCTGCAAATAGTGTTTTTCGACTACCTGAATGTCTGGGTCAGACAATGCCTTTATGTCTGCCTCTTTCGCGACTAATACCCACTCTTTTTCAATCGCTAAAAAGCCGTCTGGGGTTTTTATTTCCTTGAGCGCAGCAGTGCCGTTACTTTGTTTAATGGTGATGGCATCGGGCAGGGCATAAAGGGGATCAGAGGCCTTATCTAAAAGGGAGGAAGCGTTTGCTAGCGTAGTGTCTACAGGGGTTTTTACTGTTTCTCGAATGCGTGATAATTCGCCGGGTAATTTTTCAATAATAGGGGTAATAGGGCGGGCGACTTGGCTGGGTATTGCGATTTGCCCATAGCAATTAAACGCTGTGATTAGCATCAAAAATATGGCTAAGAATGTCACGTTAGTCATAGGTCCCCTTCTCGTCAATTTACACAACTATATTGTGTTGAGGTTGTTACCTCTCATTCATTGGTGGCACAAATCGTGCCCATACTCCACGTTGATAAAGAAAAAACATTCAGTAATAGGCAACGAGGGTTTCCTTAATAACGGTTCGCCATCAAAAAAATTCCATGATCTAGGGAATAAATTGCGAACTCACTCGTTATCAGTGAAAGAGTGTTAAGAACACGGGTAAACAAAATGAATGAAGAACTTACCGATTTAGTTCCATCTTTGCGAAAGTTTGCATTTTCGCTCACTGGAAATATGCATGATGCAGACGATTTACTGCAGGCAACGGTTGAAAAGCTACTTAGCAAGCCTTTACCCCAAGAGGCCACATTGATGGCATGGGCATTTAGGGTGTGTCGTAATATTTGGATAGACGAATACCGCGCACAAAAAGTACGAACGCAAGCGGCCGCCTCTCCCGAATTACGTGCCCAAGAACAAGGGGCCTTAGATACTGCATTAACCAGCGAAATGACGCTAAGGCAAGTGACTAAAGCCATGGATGATTTACCCAATGAACAAAGAGAAACCTTGTCTCTTATTGCCGTACAAGGCATGAGTTATCGTGACGCCTCAGCCGTACTGGAGGTGCCTACAGGTACTATTATGAGCCGACTAGCAAGGGCGAGAGCCAAGCTAAGTAACGTGTTACGCGCGAATAACGAGGTATTGTCCTAATGATTACCGATGACATGCTTTCAGCGTTTTTAGATAACGCGCTATCTGCTGGTGATATGGAGCGAGTGAGGGATGCCATGGCACAAGATTTGGCCTTAGCCGACCGTCTCGCTGAGCTGGCACAAGTGGATATGGTAGTAAAAAAAGCGGCTGATGTGGCTACCCGAAGACCTTTGCCAGCTGCTGTTGTTCATTTGTTGGGGCAGCACAGCATGGATGCGACTCACGGCAATAACACAAAGCACACCCAAGTGACGCGCAAGGAACTGCCGTTCGCCGATACTGAACGGCAATTTGATGGTTCTGCAACGTTGAAACACATTGGTATGCGGCCTACCAAGCGTAAGTCGTGGACATTTCCGTTGGCAATAGCCGCCAGTCTTGCTGTTGTAGCAGGGTTGAGTTTTTTCCAACTCGACAGCAAGGAATCACAGCAATCCAGCTACTGGGCGAATGTGTCTGAAGCGTTGAATACGGTGCACAGTGGTACCACCATCACGTTGGCCTCGGGCAAGCGCATTACCCCGCAATTGTCTTTTGAAGATACTCAGCACAATTATTGTCGTCAAGCCCAAGTGCAGAGCAATGATGAACTAAATGTAATGATTGCTTGTAAAAACAAGCAAGGTAACTGGCAGCTGAAAGCCACTGAGACCTTTTTGGTCTCGCCAATGCGTGGCGAATATCAAACGGCCAGTGCATCGAACGTCTTTGAAAATGAGTTAGACAAAATGATGCTGTCGCTGCCGCTCAACCATCAACAAGAGCAGCAAGCGATTAAACAACAATGGCAGGTGGTGTCTACCGCCGAAGGAGAGTCTCATGAAAATTAAATTGAGTATGATATTGGTTGTGTTGTTAATGGCGGGTTGCGCAAGTCAACCTGATTACAGAGAAGCCACTCAGGGTGGTTTTGGTTACACTGAATCGCAGATGAGTGAGACCCAATACCGGGTGCACTTCAAAGCTAAAGGGTCGGATAAAGCCAAGGCGATGGATTACGCTATGTTAAGGGCTGCTGAACTCACGTTACTGAAAGGTTATGATTGGTTCGTGGTTACAGATAGAGAAACCATGGTAGACAAAGAGCGTGTAGAAACGTCGCCGCAAGTGGGCTTTAGCCAGCGCTACGCCAGGGTAACCGAGTGTGGGGTGATTACCTGCCGAACCGCCTATCATCCTACCACTCAGTTTGAAACGGGAGTGTTTGTCGGCGGCGCGCAAAAAAGCGAAATTGAAACAATTTTGAGTATTGAAATGGGGAAAGGTACTCGCCCTACTCGTGCAACCAGTTTCGATGCGCGAGAGGTGAGCAACAATCTACAGCCCAAAGACGCTTAATATCCTCAGTATTGCAGGCGCACTACACACAGAGTCGTGCGCCTCGTTCTCTTAAATTGTTAATCACGCTTTGTAGCACTAACTGGGTACGGTAGTTCATTAACGCGGTGGGATGCGTCACCAAATAAACTGATTCCCCTTCAGTATGCGCTGAGTCTATGGCCTGCATAAGCTTGCCTTGGCGAATATCTTCAGCCACTTCAACAATATCTGCAAGCGCCAGCCCCATGCCTACTCTGGCGGCCTCAATGGCCTGATAGGCGTAATCGAAATAAGTATGATGAGGCGACTTTCGTCCATCGAGTTGATGATGTTGAAACCATGGAAGCCATTGCCCCAAGCCATCGTGCAGTAAGGGATAAGCCAATAAACTGTCTACTGTCTGTAGGGTTTGGCCCTTAAGTAATGCGGGGTTGCACACAGGAACATAATATTCGTCGTAAAGTTTTTTCACTTCCTTGTCAGGCTCATCAGGGCAGCCTAGGCAAAGGGCAATATCCAATTCTGACGGCAGCGCTTTTTGCTGAGGATCTAACGTGCGTAGCTTGAAAGATATCTCCGGGTATTGCTTTTGCACGTCGGCCAGCACAGGCAAAAGCCAATTCAGCATAATTGTACCTGTGGTGCCAATCACTACCTCGCCTTCTACTTGAGTGGGATTCAGCATATGAAGCCCATTATTTAATTCACCAAAGGCGGCTTGAACAGACGCAAGTAATCGCATGCCGGGGGCGGTTAATTGCAGTTTATTGCTTTTTCGTTCGAAAAGTTGGGTATTTAGCCGTGACTCTAGCTGCTTAATATGGCGGCTTAACGCCGAGTGAGACACAAACATTTCTTGCGCGGCTTTTCGCATATGGCAATGCCGGCCTGCAGCCTCAAAGGCCACCAGCGCATTTAATGGAATTTGGCGTAAATCTAAATAGGGGCTTTGTTCTGTCTTCATGGCTTGTTGGTCTTGTTATTAGACCATTATGGTAATAAATAGATGCTTGTGTATTTAATATGTCACCATAAACTGGTTTTCACAATGTTTTAAGAGTGAAAACCATGAACAAATCTTTTTACCGTCGTAATCCTCAAGGTGGCACGGGGCGTTTAGCCCACTGGAGTATGGACTCTGAATATGCAGAGCTTAAAGAAGTCTTAATAGGGCCAATGGATCACTACAGTTGGAAGAGCGGCAATGCTATGTCTCGTCGCTCAATGCGATTAGGCCGACAGTTTGATAAATCGGTTGCCCAACAACAGTATCAAGAGATGCTTGATGTTTATCAGCATTGTGGTGTTAAAACTCACATTCTTGAGGCAGATGAACACTTACCTTATCAAATATATGCGAGAGATTCCTCGGTACTCACCCCGTGGGGTCCTGTCATTACGCAAATGTATAGCCCATGGCGAAGAGGCGAGTGGGTGAGTGTAGCTAACTTCTATCAGCAGCAAGACATTCCGCTATACGATGTGATAACCGCTGGGGCATTTGAAGGGGGCGACTTTATGGTGCTAGAACCTGGCGTGGTGCTATGTGGTTACACCGGCGAGCGAACCAGTGAAGCAGGGTTAAATCAAATGAAGTCTTGGGTTGAAAAAGAAGGGTGGGAATTTAAAGCCTACCAGTTTGACCCCTACTTTTTGCACCTAGATGTGAAATTTGCCATGTTGTCTGAGAAGCTGGCGGCAGTATGCACACAGGCGGTTGAAGACGAATTACTTGATTGGCTGAAGGCGAGACAAATTGAGATTATCGATATTTCTTACCGCTCTGTGCTGGAGTTGGGTGTGAACGTTGTGGCGCTTGGAAAAGACAGAGTACTGATTCCAAAGGCCAGTGAAGAGCTTGTTGGTAAAGCCAAGGCGCATGGACTGGAAGTGTTCGCCCCTGACATGTCTATGTTTACCTCAGGTGGTGGTGGCGTGCATTGCATGTGCCAGCCCCTTAGCCGCGCCGATGCTTAGGAGAAAGTCATGACATTACAAGTAAACGGTGAGCGCTTATGGAGCAGCCTAATGGAAATGGCCCGCATAGGCGGCACTGAAAAAGGGGGGTGCAATCGTCAAGCACTCACCGACAAAGACAAGCAGGGACGCGCGTTATTCATTCGTTGGTGTGAAGAGATTGGTTGTACCTTGCGCGTGGATGAAATGGGTAACTTGTTTCTACGCAAGGCAGGTAGAGATAACAGCCTACCTCCTGTGCTGACCGGAAGCCATTTAGACACGCAGCCCACCGGCGGAAAATTCGATGGTGTTTATGGTGTACTGGCGGGGTTAGAAGTGCTTCGCACATTGCATGATGCCAACATAGAAACCTTACATCCGATAGAAGTGGCGGTGTGGACAAACGAAGAAGGGGCGCGCTTTTCTCCCGCCATGGTTGGTTCAGGGGTATGGAGTGGAGAATTCAGCCTAGACTACGGGTGGAGTCGCAAAGATAAGTCGGGTGTCAGCATTAAAGAAGAGCTTGAGCGACACGGATACTTGGGCGGCACACCTTGTGCGCCTTTTAACATCAAAGCGGCGTTAGAGTTACACATTGAACAAGGCCCTATCCTTGAAGCGATTGAAAAGCCTATTGGCGTGGTTCAAGGTGTTCAAGGTATGCGCTGGTATGATTTGGTTATTACTGGGCAGCCCGTACATGCTGGGCCAACGCCGATGGAACAACGTCGCGATCCCATGAAGGCTATCGCCAAAATCGTCAGCGAATTGTATCACTTGGCGGAAGAAACAGGCCCACTCGCTAGAGCGACTTTTGGCGATATTAATGCAAGCCCAGGCTCTCGTAATACGGTGCCTGAGCAAGTCACCCTCACCGTCGATTTACGTCATCCCGATCAGCAGGTGCTTGATAACATGGATGCCGCTTTCAGACGCATAGCGCAAGATATCTGCAACCAATGCAAGGTAGAGCACAGCATTGTTGATGAATGGAATTCACCTGCAGTTGCCTTTAATGCATCGTGTATTGACGCTGTTCGATTCGCGGCAGAACAGGCGGGTTTACCTTATGAGGAAATGTTTTCCGGCGCAGGGCACGACTCGGTATATGTCTCTAAAGTGGCGCCAACCTCTATGATATTCATTCCATGTGAAAATGGAATTAGCCACAATGAAGCAGAAAATGCCACACCAGAAGACATTACTGCTGGCTGCCAGGTGCTCTTAGGCGCTATGGTGCAATTAGCTAATGCCGAATAAAGGAAAACCTCATGACGATTTATAACAAGCTCTATATCGGTGGACGCTGGGTAAGCGCTGAATCACAACAAACCATTGACGTTGTAAACCCGGCCAATGGCGATCTTGTGGCTAGCGTACCTGCGGCCGGTGAAAAAGAGGTGGATGCCGCCGTATCGGCTGCCAAGCAGGCCTTTCCCGCATGGAGTGCCACATCAGCGTCAGAACGCGCTAGCGTTATACACAAAATTTGTGACGTAATGGAAGCGCGTAAAAGCGAACTCAATGACGCTATCGTGAGCACTATGGGCTGCCCCGTGGCCTTCGTTGACGACATTCAGGTGCAGGGCGCCATTGATTCATTACGTAGCTTTGCCGCATTAGCGCCACAGGTAGAGCAGCAAACACAACATGACACCTTTATTACCGTACACGAAGCGATAGGCGTGTGCGTGCTAATTAACCCGTGGAATTATCCGTTGTCTCAATTAGTGGGCAAACTTGGCCCAGCGTTAGCGGCAGGCTGTACGGTGGTATTAAAGCCAGCGGAACAAACGCCGCTACAAGATCTCATACTGGCCGACATCGTTCACGAATGTGATGTACCAGCGGGGGTTGTCAACGTAGTGACAGGTATTGGCAGTGACATTGGGCATGCGCTATGCAGCCACCCAAGTGTGGATATGGTGTCGTTTACGGGGTCCACCCAAGCGGGGATAAAAGTCGCACAAGCAGCCGCTCCTACGGTGAAGCGAGTGTGTCAGGAGTTAGGGGGGAAATCGCCCTATATCATTGCTCCGGGCGCGGATCTTGAGGCAGCCGTTAAATACGGCGTTGAAGACATCATGATAAATTCTGGGCAAACCTGTAGCGCATTAACCCGCATGTTAGTGCCAAAAGCAGACTTGCCAGAAATAGAACAATTGGCGATTGCGCGCGCGAACGAATGGTTACCTGGCGACCCTCAACATCCCGATACCATGATGGGGCCGCTAAGCTCGAAAACCCAGCAAGGCCGAGTACTAAGCTACATTGAAACCGGCATAAGTGAAGGGGCAACATTGCTTTGTGGTGGCACTTCACTTCCCGAAGCATTGGCTAAAGGGGCGTATGTTATGCCCACCATTTTTTCAAACGTCACCCCAGATATGGCGGTGGCGCGAGAAGAAATTTTTGGCCCGGTACTTTGCATTATGCCTTATGAAACCCTTGATGATGCGATAGCGATGGCGAATGACACCGTATATGGTCTGTCGTCTGCGGTGTATGCTAAGTCCAAAGAAGAGGCGTTATCTATTGCCATGAAATTAAAGGCGGGACAGTGCTTAATTCAAGGCGCGTACTTTAATACCGATGCGCCATTTGGAGGCTATAAACAGTCTGGAAATGGACGTGAGTGGGGCGCAGAAGGGCTACACGAATACACTGAAACGAAAGCCATTATTGTTCAATAAAACGCGCACCATGGTGGTGACACTGTTCGCTGCCGTGGCCTTCGCGATAACCCTATAGTAGGAAGTAAGTTTATGCGTTATGCGCCACTCACTCAGGCCATTCAGGGTGAAACTGTCGATGCTTGGGATATTCACTTTAAAGCCACCGCGCTAAAAGAAAAAGACCCAAGCGTGATTGTGTTAAGTATTGGCGATCCAGACTTTGATACGCCCACGCCAGTGATAGATGCTGCCGTTGCAGGGCTTAAAGGCGGCGACACTCACTACGTTGAAATAGAAGGGCGAGATAACCTAAGGGCTGAAATTGCCAACCAGCACCAACTTAAGTGTGGTCAGCCAGTCACAAAAGACAATGTGATATTGTTGGCAGGTGCACAAAACGCGCTGTTTTCCAGTGCACTTTGCATTTTGCAACCCGGTGATGAAGCCATTGTTTTACAGCCTATGTATGTCACCTATGAGGCGTGTATTCAATTAACCGGTGCCAAGCTTGTGCCAGTGGCTATGGACAAGCACAATAACTTTAGACTCGATAAAGACGCGCTGGCCGCCGCGATTACCCCGAAAACTCGGGCTATTTTCTTTGCTACCCCAAATAACCCCAGCGGCGTTATGTTGAATAAAGACGAGCTTTCATATATTGCAGATTTGGCCATTTCCCACGATTTGTGGGTCGTGTCTGATGAAGTATATAGCCGAACTGTCTTTGAGGGGGAGCATGTCAGTATTGCGGGCTTCGATAAAATGGCTGAGCGTACAATTACCCTCAATAGTTTGTCTAAGTCTCACGCTATGACGGGATGGCGAGCAGGATGGGCTATTGGGCCTGAAACTCTCATAAAGCATTTGTCTAATTTGTCGTTGTGTATGTTGTATGGCCTTCCCGGCTTTGTGCAACAAGCCGCTTATGTTGCGCTCACTGATAGCCAAGCGCTGATGGACTCAGAAGCCATGCGTGAGAGTTATCGCCGTAGGCGGGACACTTTGGTAGCCTGTTTCGAAAAACACGAAAACCTCGCCTGTATACCACCAGAAGCTTCCATGTTTTTACTTGTGGATGTGAGTCAAACAGGGTTAAACGCTCAGCAGTTTGCAGAAGCGTTGTTTGAGCAAGAGCGAATTGGTGTGCTGCCGGCAACCGCATTTGGGCAGTGTGCATCAGACTATATTCGTATTTCCTATGTGGTCGATGACGAACAGTTGGCACAAGCGTGCGAGCGAATAGATAACTTTATGCTGCAATTTGTGTGAGTGTCATGATGGCAATAAAAAGGGCAAGCAGGTTCATCTGCTTGCCCTTTTTTGTGGCTGCGGTATCGTAATCATCACCAGTCGCTTTGTGGCACTTTCACCACAAGCCCATCTAATGAGTCATCAAGGGTAATTTGACAGGATAATCGACTATTAGGTTGCACATCTTCGATAGCGGTTTCTAATAGCGCTTGTTCCATGTCATCGGCTGGGCTGACTTTGCCTTGCCACGCTGGGGTAATGAAGCAATGGCAGGTGGCGCACGAGCAACACCCGCCACAGTCTGCAGTAATCTCTTCAATGCCGTTGTCTACTGCGGTTTGCATTAAGCTGTCGCCGGCTAATGCCTCTACAGTGACTTCGCTTTCGTCGGGTAAAATAAAGGTTACGTTAGGCATGCTTCTGCTCCTGTGAAAATATCACTCACGGCAACGTCGGGGTCGGCCAAAAGTGTTTTATCAATGTTAGGTAGTGTGGGAAGGTATTTTCTGGCTACCATAAAAGATTTAGGCTGATTAATGGTATCCACCGCAATCATGCGTTCTTTGGCAAAATAAAAAGCCGCAAGGCTGGTGTCTGACTCCTGCCTAACCACAACTTCATCGTAGCCAGTAGATAACCCCGCAATTTGTAATTTTGCGTCATACTGATCTGACCAAAACCAAGGAAGCGCGGTATAAGCCGAGGCTTTATTGCAGATGGCTTGCGCCACGGTTTTAGCTTGATCGGTTGCATTTTGCACAGACTCAATACGCAAAGGCTTATTGTATATAGCGTGATGAAAATTAGCACAATCGCCTATGGCGTAGATGTGCTCATCACTGGTTTGCATATACCCATTAACCTCAACCCCATTTGAAATCGCCAAGCCACACATTGCGGCCAATTCAGTGCAGGGTTCTACGCCTATCCCAGCCACTACCATGTCGGCAGGGTAGTGTTTTCCATTGTCGCAGGTGACGCCATCAAGGTGCGCACCGCCGGTGATTTCCGTTGCCAGTATGTTTGTCTCAATAGTCACGCCATTACCCTCATGTAAACGGCAGAGGTAATCGCTGATAACTGGGCTTGTGAGATGTTGAAGCGGTCTGGCGGTATTGACCAATACCGTCACATTTTTCCCCATTTTGTTCAGCGATGCTGCGGCTTCAAGACCAATATAGCCTCCGCCAATGACCACCACGTTAGTCACGTCAGGTAATTGGGCTTTTATACCGCTTGTATCGCTATGGTCACGCAAATAGTGAATACCTTTTCGCTCGCTACCTGGAAGGTTCAACCTTCGCACCGAGGCACCCGTGGCTAATATGAGCTGGCTATACGGCAAGGTATCGCCATTCTCCAAGACCACAGTTTGTTGTTCCCGGTTTATGGCAGTCACGCGGGTATTGAGCTTTAAATCGATATGTTTTTGCTGATAAAAAGCTTCAGGCCTTAACCATAATCGTTGTTCAGGCAGCGTGTCCTGCAAAAAGGCTTTAGATAGCGGGGGGCGTTGATAAGGCAGTACCTTTTCAGCGCTTATCAGGGTTATCCCACCTTCATAGCCTTGACCTCGCAGGTTCACTGCCGCCTGTACGCCAGCATGGCTGGCTCCAATAATGATGCAGCTCATGATTGAGGTGTACCTTCAAAGTCAACGCCGTCTACATCGTCTAGTAAGCTGGCCAAAAGCGCTTCAAACTGGTCGAGGCCCTCTTCTGCCAGCGCTTCAGGCATGGTTAATGGAGGCAAAAAGCGTATGACGTTACCGTAAAATCCGCAGGCCAATAGAATAAGTTTATATTCCTGGGCTTTAGCAATAATGGCTTGTGTTAGCGCCGAATTAGGCTGATGAGGGTCGCCGTTGTACATAAATTCAATGGCAATCATTGCGCCTTTATGGCGGACATCAGCGATGAAGCTCGGGTAGCGCTCTTTAAGCTTGGTTAAACGGGTGTGAAAGCGCTCGCCTAGTGCATTGGCCTTGTCGATAAGTTGTTCTTTTTCAATGACGTCAAGTACGGCGAGGGCAGCCGCGCAGGCGACAGGAGAGCCGCCATAAGTGCCGCCTAGCCCCCCAGGCAATGGGGCATCCATAATCTCCGCTTTGCCAACAACGGCGGCAATAGGGAAACCTCCCGCGATACCTTTGGCCATTGTCATTAAGTCGGGTTCAATACCGGCGTATTCTGAGCAGAACATTTTTCCTGTACGACCAAACCCAGTTTGAATTTCATCGACAATCATGACAATGCCATGCTCATCGCATAGTTTACGTAACGACTGCAAAAAGCTGGCAGGGGCAGCATAAAAGCCACCTTCACCTTGCACCGGCTCGATAATTATAGCGGCGACATCTTCTGCGGCTATAGTGGCCTTAAAGAGGTTTTTTAAGCTAAGTAGCGCCTCTTTCTCACTGACATCATGTACAGCATTTGGAAAAGGGACATGGTAAATATCAGCAGGGAAGGGGCCAAAATCTTTCTTATACGGCGCAATTTTACCGGTAAGGGCCATGGTTAAATTTGTACGGCCGTGAAAGCCAGCATTAAAGGCAATGACACCACGACGACCGGTATGGCAACGGGCAATTTTAACGCAATTTTCTACTGCTTCTGCGCCAGTCGTCACAAACACGGCCTTTTTGTTACTATCCCCAGGCGCTAATGCGGTGAGCTTCTCCGCCAATGCAACCGCGCTTTCATAAGGGTTTACCATTAAACAGGTATGGCTGAATTGACTCACTTGTTCGGTCACGGCTTTCACCACTTCAGGGTGGCTGTGGCCGGTGTTACATACTGCAATGCCGGTGGCAAAGTCTATATAGCGGTTGCCGTCTACGTCGAATACTTCAGCATTGCGGGCTTCTTTTACGTATACGGGATAGGCATTACCTTGTCCCCGTGCAAAAACGGCGTTTTTTCTTTCTTGTAGTGCACTGTTCTTTGTCATTGTTTCACCTACCTTCATTGCCCAATTCCCCCCATGCATAAATATTTGATATTGATGTAGTCGTTTAAACCATAGTGAGAACCTTCACGCCCGGTACCAGACTGTTTTACCCCACCAAAAGGGGCGGCAGTATCAGAAATTAGCCCCTCGTTGATGCCCACCATGCCGTATTCAAGCGCTTCTGAGACTCGCCATACGCGGCCAATATCTCGGGCATAAAAGTAAGCGGCTAAGCCGTACTCGGTATCGTTTGCCATGGCAATCGCGTCGGCTTCGTGAGAAAACTTCACCACAGGTGATACGGGGCCAAAGATTTCCTCACGAAAAACCCGCATCTCTGGCGTGACATGAGTCAATAGGGTGGGAGGGTAAATATTGTTTTCAGTGGCCGGGGTGCCGCCGAGTAGCAGCGTAGCCCCTTTATCTAGCGCGTCTTTCACCATGTTATGCACATTTTGGCTGGCTTGCGGATGGATCATAGGACCAATATCTGTGTTTTCATCGAGGCCATTACCCAGCGTCAGACGCGCCACTTTGTCTTGGTAAATAGACACAAATTCATCGTGCACGGCTTCGTGTACTAAAATACGATTTGTGCACACACAGGTTTGCCCAGCGTTACGGTATTTAGATTGAATCAGTCCAGTGGCTGCGGCGTCTAGATCGGCATCTTCAAAGACAATAAAAGGCGCATTGCCACCCAGTTCCATCGACACGCGTTTTACCGAGTCAGCGCACTGTTTGGTGAGCAGTTTGCCAACCCGGGTGGACCCGGTGAATGAGAATTTAGCCACATCAGGGTGCTGAGTCAGTACTTCACCAATGGCCGCGGCGTTTGAGCTAGGTAATACGTTAAAAACCCCTTTAGGTATGCCTGCTTGTTCTGCCAGTATGGCTAACGCAAGGGCTGAAAGGGGTGTTTCCGCTGCTGGGCGAACCACAAATGTGCAACCTGCCGCCAATGCCGCAGCGGCTTTTCGAGCAATCATGGCATTAGGGAAATTCCATGGCGTAATTGCGGTGACCACACCCACAGGCTGCTTTATCACTAGAATACGCTTAGTTTGGCTCGGCGCGGGAATGGTATCTCCATATAAGCGTCGAGCTTCTTCTGCGAACCACTCAATAAACGACGCGCCGTAGGCAATTTCGCCCACCGCTTCTTTTAGCGGTTTACCCTGTTCCAAGGTTAATATTTTGCCAAGTTCAGCCTGATTCTCAATAATCAGTGCATACCATTGTTTCAGTAACTTGCTGCGTTCTATTGCAGGGGTGGCTGCCCAAGCAGGGAAGGCTGCTTTGGCACAAGCAACGGCCGAGGCAGCGTCGTGTTCATCACAATCGCTAACCTCGGCTATTACTTCACTAGAGAACGGGTTACTTACCGCAAAGGAATGAGGTTTTGTTACCCACTCACCGTTCAGGTAAGCCTGGGTCGTGAGTAACGATAAATCTGAAAGTGAAGCCATTTGCCTTCCTATTTTTCTGTGCTTGCTGCTGACATTTTGGATAACCACATTTGATGGAATGTCATATTCACTTGGTCCCAGGCGTCGTTAAGGTGACCTTGGTTAGCAATGGCGTTGCTCCGTGTAACTTGAAGTTTATCGAGCAGTTCAATGTCTTGTTGATTGACTTCGTTTAGCACGTCGTGAAGCCGAGCTCGCTCTTCCACAAACGCTTCGCTGGCTGCGTTTTCATTCACCACATAAATACTTAAAGATTCATCTGTAGTCGTTTCGCCCATGGGTTTAATGACGATGGTTTGTACCCAACATGGGTCCACGAAAAATAACGTGTTAGGAAAAATGCCAAACCATTGCTGAGTGCCTTTAAGCTCGGGCTTAAGCCCTTCCCAGTGAGGTAGCTGTTTACTGGTTTTAGCGGGTTTTGCACTGGCGCCATTCATGAGGCGTAAACCCACAATGTTGTCAGACAAAAATAAGTCATCTTGCTCTAGTACCGACTCCACCGTACAGGCTTGTGAATGAACAAAGGGAACATGGTAGCCATCGAGGAAATTATCCACGGCCAACTTCCAGTTAACGTCACCGGAGTAATCCGTAGTACTAATTTTTTGAATGTGTTCCTTCGGGTAGTCAGCAAGCTGCTCATCAAGGGGCTTGATGAATGCTTCAAAAGGCTCGGCGTCGCCACTTATGTTTACAAAAATTATGTCCCACCACACGGCAAAGCGAACCGCAATCAGGCCTTTATCCGCTTTGTCTTCCGGCGTCATCACTTTGTTTTCTTTGCCAAAATAGCGGGGGGCATTCAGTAACGAACCATCTATTTTAAAGCTCCACTTGTGGTAGGGGCAAACCAAGGAACGCTTATTACAAGGCTCGTCCACTAAAGGGGCGGCCTTGTGACGGCAAATGTTGTGAAATACCCCTATTTCGCCATCTTTATTGCGCATGGCAATCAGTGATTGTCCTGCAATGCGAACAGGAAGAATGTCGCCAGGCTTTGCGATTTGTTGACCGCATCCAATGCTCGCCCAGCCTTTTGCAAAAATGGTGTCGCATTCTGCGGTGTATGTATTAGGGTCTTTAAACACGTCAGCAGGAAGGCCATGCTTCGCTACTTGGTCGCTAGTAATAGCGTTTACCGGGGTCATATATAACTCCAAATATTAATGCCTGTTCTATGTTGTTATATAACCACAGACAACATGTGGGGAATATACGAAGAATGTTATGTTGTCTGTGGTTTTTGCACGTTAAAAGAGTAAATGTGCCATGCCGTACAAAATCGGAAAGGCGATTAGCGTGCGAATGGCAAAAATAGCAATCAACTGCATGATGGTTAACGGAATAGCCGAGCGCATAATCAAGATGGCGGTTTCCGCAAAAAAGATAAGCTGTGTGATGGAAAGCCCAGCAAGAATAAACTTGGTGAAGGGGCTATCAATACTGCCAGCAATAATGGTTGGAACAAACTGATCTAGCAGGCCAATAAACATGCCAGGCGCGGCCATGCTTGCTTGCGGTACTTGCAATGCATCGAGTAGCAAGAATAAAGGGTAAGCTAAGGTTTGCATAATCGAGGTATTGTAATAAACCGCGAGGGTTAAAAATTCTATGGCCATGGCGGCAGGCATCATCATTAAATAGATGTCGAACATAGACCAAAAGCCTTTCTTCATAGATTGCGCTGGAGATGGCGCTTTTTTGGCTGTACTTACCGCGCGCTGTAAGGCGCAGGATAGTCGGCTTTCGCCCTGCTCTACATCTTCGTTCAGTTGCTTTTCTTGCCCTTGGTAGTATTCGTCTTTAAACGAAGCTAAGGGCGGCAGACGAGGTGTAATGATGGCGCACAGAATACAAATACCAAACATGGTGCCATACAGCGGCAAAAAGAATTGCTCAATACCCGCCACCTGAGAAGTAAGCAGCACGAACGGAATAGAAACCACCGAAAAGTTAGTCGCAATGACGGCTGATTCTCTCGCACTATAATACCCTTGTTGGTATTGATAGTTGGTCATGACAACCGCAATACTTGATGACCCCACCCAAGAGGCGAGTGTATCGATGGTCGCGCGTCCCGGCAGGTTAAATACTCTTTGGAAGGTACGTTGTAACAAGGTGCCAATAAAGTCTAGCAAGCCATAATCGGTTAAAAAGGGCAAAAATAAACAGCCCAACCCGATAAGCAAAAATATGGCCCCAGCCACATCAATATATGCGGTAATCCCAGTATCTTTGCCTATTATCCAATTTGGGCCCACTTGAAATAGGGTCATAGCAGCAGTAATACCACCGATAAGGGTGAGCAGTGTCCAAGACCAGTGAGATGCCATTAGTCGGCGACTTAGCGGTAGACGAATGGCAAATGAATGGGGTGTGAGATTGTATATAACAGAGATTAACGCCCCAACAATGAAAATACTGCAGGTGAAGTACTTCATGTTGTCGCCAAGCCAGCCTGAAACTGCGCCAGAGGCAACCCCTAGTACAATGGTCCAAGAGCCATCATAGGTAAAGGGTACAAGAAAGAAACCTATACCAAAAAAAGAGCAGCATAATAACTTAACCCATACCAAAAAAGGGGTAGCATCCAGATTTTCCGAAGAGGTTTGAGTTTTAATCATAAAACGCTCCTATCGCTGAATGAACCGATGCGGGTAATTCAGTGCCTGTTTTCTCCGGGCGTATTGATAAATGAAGGGCGTCACATACGTGCCGCAATAGAAAAGCTTGCATAACAGACTCCTTAAAACGCATAGCCACAACCTAACGCATCTTCGTTGAGCTGAATAAGAAATGGGCCTGCATGTTGTTTTGCAGCAAGCAAGGAAGCCTTCAAATCTTCTAAACTGTTTACTGTTGCAGAGGCGCACCCCATGGCTGCGGCGAGGGCCGCATAATCGGGAGAGGTGATATCTACTCCAGTGCGAGTGACGTTGGCATCGTCCATAAAGCGGCGAATTTCGCCATGGCCGCTGTTGTTCCATACGATATAAATCACTGGCACTTGGGCGTCTACTGCACTGATGATTTCACTTAAACTAAACTGACCGCCACCGTCGCCGGTTAAGCCTATCACTGGCGTTTCAGGGCTAGCTAATGCCGCCCCAATGGCTGCTGGGAAGGCGTAACCTAAGGTGCCATAACCTGTTGTGGAGTGAAAATAGCGGGCGGTATGGTGAGTTTCATAGTAAGCCTGCGCGTAATAAGCCGGCTGCGTAGAGTCACCGACGATAACACAATCTCCTAGGGTGTCGGTGAGGGTAGCGAAAAAGTCAGCATACGTTGCCTTTTTCATATCAAGGGTTTTATCTTGAATGGCTTTGCAGCGCGCGACGGCGGCATCCATTTTTGATGATTTTTCTTCTAAAATTTGCGAGTTAATCGCCGCTAGGGATAGGCTCGCATCGGCCAACACAGGAACATCCGGACGGTGATTACGAAGCAATTGCCCGTTGTCGATATCTATCCGAATAAGCTTGCCCTGCATTGCAAGATCGCCCAAGAAGAAGAAGTCATAATCGGTTTCAGCCAGTTCGGTTCCTACCGCAATGACCACATCTGCATGCTGCTCAATTTCTTCTCGTATCGCCGGGTGAGAAGGTGTTGAGCCAATACACAGCGGGTGGCTGCTGGGGACCACGCCTTTCCCGTTGCAGGTATTGACAATAGGCATGGCAAGCTTTTCTGCTAACGCCTGTGCCGGTTTGGAGGCATGGCGGGCACCGCCACCCAAAATCATTAATGGGCGCTCAGCGCTAGCTAATAACGCGGCCGCAGCATCAATACTCTGCGGGTTAGCAGCAGGTGGTGCAGGCATAGGCCAAGGCGTCATGTCGATATGACTCGCATCTTGTGCCAATACGTCAATAGGAATTTCGATGTGAACGGGGCCAGGACGCTGGCTGCTAAATACGGCAAATGCTTGTGCCAGAACCTTGGGTAAATTATCCACATTCAACAAGGTATGATTATAGCGAGATACACCTTTTGTTATGGCTAATTGATTGGGGAGTTCGTGTAAACGTCCTTCGCCCATGGCGAGCTGCGCTGTGCGATTAACCGATGAGATTACTAACATGGGAATAGAGTCTTGCATGGCTTGTCCCATAGCGGTAACAATATTGGTCATGCCTGGGCCAGTAATAATATAGCAAACACCAGGCTTGCCTTTAACACGGGCATAGCCATCCGCCATAAAGCCAGCACCTTGCTCATGACGGGGAGTAATATGTTGAATATTTGCGTCTTTGAAACCGCGATAAAGCTCAATAGTATGTACGCCAGGGATGCCAAATACGGTATCAACGCCGTAGGCTTCTAAAAGTGCGGTTAGTGCTTCACCACAGGTTCTTTGTTGCTTCATGTTTTATAACCTTGTCTAACTTGCTGGTTGTGTCTCACCACGGCGCAGTGCTTACACTGCGATGAAAGCGCGCGGTGAGGCATTATTTATTGTTGTATTATTCGCCTCCAGCCATGGCTTGTTGCCATAGCGTTTGGGCCGTTTCTCTTAACAGGAGAGCTTCTTCCCATCGATCGCTTAATTCTTCACCCTTGCTGTCAGTCATTGCGTAAACAGGCGGGCCTAATTCGCATAAAAATACGCAGGCATCGTCGCTGTCTTTTCCATGACGTGCCAGCCAATTCTGAAACCCTTCTAGCCACCATTGTTTAAATAATTCAAACCAGGGTTTGTGTTGTTCAAACAAGATGGGTACTTGCACTTGTTCGCGGGTTGCAACACGGCCATGGAAAGCTTCAGCACGGGTAAGAAACTCTGAAATACGCTGGTTAGCAAGCTCGTGCAGTGGTAAGTAATATTCCTGATTCACTAGGGTGTGAGATAAATCGGCCACCATGAGAAGATCAGGTACCTTTTCCATTAACTGCAACGTAAACAGTAAGTCATTTGTCATGCAGTTGCGATGTATTTCTGCATAGGTAGGAATGCCTTCTCGTTCACTGATGGCCATCCATTGTTTGGTTTGCGCTGCAACGTCGTTGACATCCCACGGTTCTATTTGGCCAATAAGTGCAATAAATCGCGGTTTAATCGGCTGACTGGCCACGAATGCAATGACTTCTTCGTAGTGCTCTGTGCTTTTTATAAAGGCGTTGTATACAAGATCGAGATGGTGAGCTTGCAATAGCGGCATAGCGGCTTCAATGGTTTCAAAGCTGTGATAACCAATATCGAAGCTCACACCCACAAAACCCGCTTGGGCAATTTTTGTGATTTTTTCTTCTAGACTTAATTCAAATCTATCAGGTCGGCGGTATTCCATTGCCCACATTGATTGAAAAACATCGAGTCTACTCATGATTATTCCTTGCTGTAGTTGGCAAAATGCCATGGCTGGCAAACGCAGCTTTTAACGGCGCTAAATGGGCATCGTATTGACGCCATAAATCTACCGATCTCTGATAAATAGGTTCTCGTACCTGACTGGCACTGGCCGTGTGGCTAGCGCTGCTATTACGATGAAAGTGAAGGCAGTCGTCATGCCAATTAAGCTGACAAAACTGTAAAAGTTGTTCGGTTTCAACACGCTGGTTTGCCACCAATTTTTCATATTCCACGGTGTGGATTTGCGTGGGGAAACGGGCTTTCCAATGCTGCATAAGCGCTTCATATGCGGCAATGAAGTGGGCGGTATCCGCAAGGTCGTATGAATATTCGTAGCCACGGTCAAACAGCATTTTGAAATTACTGATTGCGGCATCAAAAGGGTCACGTTTTACATGAACAATTTTCGCGTGTGGCATAGCGTGAAGAATGAAGCCACAATACAAAAAGTTAAACGGCAGCTTGTCGATAAATCGAGGCGCGCCTTCTACGTAGTTGTTCGCAAGCTGTAAATAGCGACTAGATAGCTTTGCCATGCCAGCGTCGTTTAACGCGTTGATCAATGTGCTGTCTAGCCCGTCTAGTCCAGCCGCCAGCGACTTTCCACCTGCTTCCAGCAATGCCATGGGAAACGCATTGAGTTCGCCGCCGCTGACCATGTCGGGATGAGAACTTAAAATACGTTCTACCAGTGTGGTACCTGTGCGGGGTAAACCCACAACGAAGATGGGAGACTGTGCAAGAGTATTGGCCGCGTTAGCAGGCGCAGGTAGGCTATCGCAAGCTTTAACTACGGATTGCATAAGGGCGATATCACGCTCAAGGGAATAGCCCCGTTGCGTGCGTTTTCGACTTGCCCCATTTTGATAACTGGCGAAGGCATCATCAAATTGCCCCGCATCTTCATACGCTTTGCCCTTGGCATAATTCAACATGATGTGACCATGATGATGGTGGGCCAATTGCTTCTCGCAGTTGTCTATGAGGGCGACTAACTGACTATCACTGGGCACCACCCGCAATTGCGACAAGTTATAGCAGGCTTGGTAATTGGCTGGGTCACGTTCCAGTACTTCTAGGTACAATTGTTGCGCGTCGTCTAACTGGCCTTTAAATCGTAACAGTGCCGCTAAGTGGTTGCGAGTACTCACACTATCAGGCGCAAGGCTAAGAGCACGTTGATGCGCTCGCATAGCACCGTCAACGTCGTTGGTCATGTAATACAGCTCGCCCAGTTTATTCCATGCGCTTTCACATGCGGTGGTCGCCATGTTTTTTTCAACTTGCTCCAACACCTTTTTGGCAGCGGAAAAGACGTGAAGGTGGATGTAGCATCCCGCTAAATGGAAGTAATGCCAGCATTGTTGAGGGGCGCAATTAATGGCTTTTAACGCCATATTAATGGCGCTTTTGTTTTGCCCCAACCGCAGACTAATGTCTGACAAAGCCACCCATAAATCGCCATTTTCAGGATAAGCCTTAAGCGCAAGCGTGCAATAATGGGAGGCTTTAGCAAGTTTATTTTCCACCATTGCCTGTTTTACGTCTTTTAGATACTGGGAGGCGGTTTGCATACGTATTGGCGTCTCATGTGTTTTCCCTTCGGCCGAAGCCGAAGGGGACGGTTGGCTAAAATGCATAGCTAAACGAAACACCTACTGTACGGGGTCTAACACGGTAGCGTTGGTCGCCTAATTGGGCAATGTCATACTGTTCACCCGCTTTAGACTCGCCAGCAGCTTCATTGATAATGTACTTTCCGTCACCATCAGAAGCGGTTGCATCGTCAGCGTTAAAGAGGTTTTCAGCATAAAGGGAAACCGACCAGGCGTCTTGCTTATAACGAATATTTGCATTCCAAAGGGTAGATGAAGAAATTTCATCAAAGCCTGTTTCATAAAATAATGATGGGTCATCAAAGCCTGTGTTAAACCCACCTTTATAAGACACGCCTAACTGGGCCGACAGCATGCCTGCGCCAAACTCTTGAGAGTAAATTAATGAACTCACTAACGTTTGCTCTGGAATACCAGGCAATGACTCACCTTCCGCACCGGCGAATGAACCGTCAGGGGCAATGAAATCTTCGGTTAACTCGGCGCTGGTGTAGGTATAACCTACATTCAGTTTAAGGGTGTCGGTTAAGGTAGCGTTAACTTCAACTTCTATCCCTTTTGATTCCGCTTCTTGGGCGTTAATCATGGCAGGAAAGCCGCCCGCTGGGGATTGCACCAGCAAAATAGGGTCTTCCCAGTCGATATAGAATGCCGTTGCGCTGTAGTAAACGGCACTATCGAGCAGGTTGCCTTTTATGCCCATTTCATAGTTTGTGGTTTTATCTGGCTCGAAAAATAAATATTCTTCACTTTCTGCGAATATGCCTGTGGTGGGGAGGCCATTGGCACCACCATGGCGGAAGCCTTGTGAAATATTCACGTAGAACTTAGTGTCTAGGTCAAAATCGTAGGCAAGGTTAAAGCGGTAAAGTAAATCGTCGAAGTCTTTTTCGTCTTCACCTGCGGCATAGCCCCGAGGGTCAATCCCAGCATTTTCAGTATCGCCACAGGTGAAGAAACCTAAGGTGGTATACCAAAATTCTTCACACGCAGGCAGAAGGACTTCTTGCTTAGCGTAGAAGGTTTGCTCAAAGTAGCGTAAACCTGCAGTGATACTTAAGTTATCTGTAGGGTAGTAAGTCACTTCACCAAAGAGGGCATAATCTTCAAACTCGGTTTGCTGAATATTGGCGTAGCCTATATCAGTATCCAGAGGGTTAGTGATGTTAAAAGCTTCGTCTAAACCATATACAATGTCGTAAGCTTCAGCGTCAAAATCTACAGAGTTATAATACAAGCCAACTAACCAATCGATATTACTGTCGGTAGTACCTGCTAAACGGAATTCTTGCGTGAAGGTATCCGTGGTGTAGGTTTTTTCACCGGCAATGACTTCTGCGGCCGGTGCTGTACCGCCGGTATAGCCGTAATACGCCACGTAATAGGGCCCCCACCATGATGAAAAGCCATAGTTATAGCTTTGGTCGTATAAGCTTTCGGCATCGTTATTGGTAATTGATGTCGCAGAGGTTAAATCAGCAAAGCCTAAATCGTGCTCAATGACTAACGAGGTAATGCTAGTTTCACGCTCAAACTGTTCAATAAGTTTTGCCGCGGTTTGGTAGCCTTCTAATCCTTCAGAGGTGGCGGCAGATCCTTGTACATCATCTTTTTGATAATTATAAGTCAGTAAGACATCGGTGCTCTGTGTGGGTAACCAACGCGCTGAAAGGCGTGCCATGGAAACTTTTTCGTCATTAATATCTTTTGCGCTTGTGTATTCGCCAGTGGGTTGGTTGTCGGCGTCTAAAACAGCAATGTAGTCGCTGTCGATATACCCTGCATTTTCTAGTTGAGTAACCACACCACGCAGTGCAAACGTGTCACTGATAGGAAGGTTTAATGTCAGCTCCATATCGTGGTTTAAATCACCCGCGTGGTCGGTGCTAGACACCTCCGCCTTCACGTTACCCGAAAATTCCTCAAACTCAGGTTTATTGGGAATGTATCGCATGGTACCACCGAGTGACCCTGAGCCGTATAACGTTGATTGAGGGCCCTTAAGTACCTCTACGCGATTCATATCACGTAGCTCAAGATTGGCGAAAAGTGGCGTTTCACCCAAGTACACAGAGACCACAGGGTCAGTGGTCATAGCGAAATCTTCTTGTGCGCCGCCGGTTAGGTTAAGCCCACGCATAATGATACCTGAGGAAATACCATTTTTACCTCGCCCTACATCGCTAAGCACTAACCCTGGAATAGAGCGTGCCAAGGCTGAAAAGTCGGTAACGCCAGACTCTGCTAACGCTTGACCGCCATACGCAGAAATACTGTAAGGGACTTCCTGAATCGACGTTTCGCGACGGGTGGCGGTAACAGAAATGGTTTCAACACTGTTGGCGTTTTTTTCTTCTTGCGCGTCGGGAGAATCTGATTGAGCGATAGCACTCAGTGGTAATCCGATGCACGCACAACATATCGCTGTTCGTAATTTACTGGGTTTAAACATGAAAATACTCCCTCAAGATCTACCTGTTGTAAGAATTGTTCTTATACTTTTGTCGATGTGGCTCCATCTTAGAGACGGTTTTTTTAACCAGCAAACAATGAAAAATCCTAGTGCCATTCCAAAATGTAATAGCTTGTGCGACACTCTGGCATAAGCCAAATCATGACGAGGTCGCCCCGTAAATTCAGGCTTGATAGGGCGCTAAATTGTTGTTTTATTTTTACTTTATAAATAAGGAAAGGTGATGAGAGGCAAACTGCCCAGCATTATTTCATTGCAGTGTTTTGACGCCGTTGCCCATCATTTGAACATGACCTATGCGGGAGAGGCATTACACCTTACGCAAAGTGCCGTCAGCCGCCAGGTGAAAAACCTCGAAAACATGATTGGCCGAAAACTGTTTTACCGGCAAGACAATCAGCTGATTCTTACACCAGTAGGCGAGCAATACGCAGAGGAAGTGCATAAAATTTTGACTAGCCTGAATGCAATAACGCAGAAAATATCTTCAAACACGGAATATAAAAAAGCAGTAAAACTCAAAGTTGTCACAGAGCCTACCTTTGCCATTGCCTGGCTAATGCCAAAATTGAACGAGTTTTATATCAATTACCCTGATATTGAAATTGATTTAGGCACAGACTTTGAGTCGGTTACACGGAATACGCGTCGTTGTGATTTTGCCATTTTATGGGGAGATGGCGGCTGGCCTCACTACTTTGCGGAGCCACTGAGGCCCGAAACCTACCTTGCGGTGTGTACACCCAGATATTTGCGTGGGCGTAAACCCGCCAAAACCATGCGGGATGTGGCTAATTTCGATTTCATCCACCAAAGCAGTGCCATCTCCACCACCGAACAATGGTTTCTTGAGGCTGGCATGACTGAAAAAGAAATTTCTATGATAGGCGGGCAGCACTTCGACTATTTTATCTATCTACTGCAAGCGGTTAAAAATAACATTGGTGTCTCTATTTTGCCCGAATACTTAGTAAAAGAAGATATATTAAAAGGCGACCTTCTGGAGGCCTGCGAACAAAGCTTTACGCCACAGCAAAAGTTTTACATTTTGTATGACGAGGAGCGCCAAGAAGACTACGCTATTCGCCAGTTTCGAAAATGGCTATTGAGCCACAAAAATGACATGTAAATCTGGGCTTACCTTAATGAAAAACAACGACACCAACAAATTTGTCGACATTGTAAATGCCATTGGCGAGCCTGAATTTTGCCACTGTTTGCTTGCTTACTTTCAACACTTTATTGAGTTTGATAGTGCTTCCGCCATCCACTATAGAAAAGACCACGTACCAGAATTGCTGTATGCAGATTTAACCCCCTCAGAACAGACAATCTTTCATGCCCGTTTTCTCCATGGCGCGTATGTGGCAAGCCCAGCCTATCAAGCATACATGCAGCATGCAGAAAGCGGCATTTACCCTTGGCATACGTTAATGCCTGAAGGCTTTAAAGATTCTCAAATGTACGAAACCTACTATCGCCCAAGCCGTATTGAAGATTTACTTTATTTGTTTGTGGATTGTGGCGAGTTAGGTTACGTGCAAATGAGTATGGGACGCTATGCGCCAAACCCGGTATTTCAAGAGGCGGATATTGAAGAAGTTAATGCGGTTAGCGATACCATTATTGGACTATTCAACAAGCATATGGAAATGAGCCAGCTTAAGCATACACAGCAAGCGCAGCCCTTATCGTCGTTGGTGCTAGATAGAGTGAATGCCTTGCTGGATAATTTCGAACCAGAACTGCTGACAAAACGAGAACAGCAAATTGCCAAGCTGGTGATCATGGGGCATTCATCACAATCTGCGGCGGATATTTTATGCATATCTCCTGGCACTGAACGTGTTCACCGCGCGAAATTGTATGCAAAAATGAACCTGCGCTCCAACTCTGAGTTGTTCTCATATTTTTTAGAGAAACTCACACAAGCCGGTGATGAAAATTGAAGAAGTGCGCACTAAAAAAGCCCCTGCAAAGGGGCTTCTGGGGAAGATTTTACGGATTAATTGAGGTATCCGTCGACTTCTTTTTCGGCCTCATCACGGCTTTTGCCGTAGGCTTGTTGAATTTTACCCACTAGCTCTTCACGGCGGCCGTCGATTACATCCATATCATCATCGGTTAACTTCCCCCATTTCTGTTGGATTTTGCCTTTCATTTCTTTCCAATTGCCTTCAATACGATCGTTATTCATAACTTGGCTCCTTTTCCAGTATTGCTGACACACATTGCCAGTTATCCTTAAACCTGCAATGGCTGTTCCAGTATGTATCTTATTGAAATAAGGCGGTAAAAGTTGAATTTTATCAGGTGGGTGAACCATTTGATGCGCATTATTTACAGGGGTTTGAAAGGCCTACATAACAGAAACCTAGCTCGCAACCCCAATTATTACGCTAAAGCAGCAAACGCTTCACTGTCTTGGCGCTTTTCGATTTTATGTTGATCTTCGCTGCGGCCCTTTTTCCAATAGCTGCTGATGTACACTTGTTCATGAGGTAGTTGCTTCTCTTTCGTTAACCACCCTCTGATAGCGCGCATATCAGAAAATTCACAGGCTACCCAGGCCGCAGGGAGTCCCGCTTGCCATTGCACCTTTTGTAAACTTTCATGTAGTGACGTGTGGTTCTCGTCAATCCAAATAATATTAACCCCTTTAGGTTTGTCTAAAGCCATTTTGTCATCAGGGTGGCGGATGGCAATAACGGCGGTACCCGTGACGTGTTCAGGCAGCGCGGCTAAATGATTGGTAATACTCGGCAATGCAGTGAGATCCCCGGCGAATAAAACCCAGTCATATCGTTCAGCGAGACCTTTACTGCTGCCAGGCCCGGCTAGCATAATACTGTCACCTTCTTTTGCGTTCATTGCCCATGCCGAAGCGGGGCCGGTTACTCCAGATTCGCTGTGTAAAACGAAGTCTAGAGTGATGCGCGCTTTCTCGTTGTCAAAATGTCGAACTGTGTAGGTTCGCATGGCCATTGGGGAATCTTGTTGAATAGCAGTGACAGGGTTACCCTGAGTATCAAAAAGAAGTTTTACATAGGCGCCCGCTTTTGTTGCAGGGAAAGTTTGCAATGCTTGGCCACCCAATACAATGCGCTGAATGCTGGGTGTAAGACGCTCAGATTTAATGACAGTGGCTTGACGGGGGATAGGTTTAGACATACTTGACTCCTCTTGATGACAGGAGATTATTTTATATTGATAATGGTTCTCATTTCCATTTGTAAGTTTAGGATTAAAGTCGCGAAACAATTCTGCTTTTTAGAAAATAAAAAAAGGGGCTAAATAAGCCCCTTAAAAAAACTACAACATAACTTGGAAAACACATTTACACACTACAAAGCCACACACATAAATGACCTTATATGTAATGTAAGACGGTGTTTAAATAAGAAAGTTCAACAATAGCGAAAATAATTTAGTTTTTTTCGAATGAGTGTTCTTATTTGGCAATAAGTGTTTGAATTTCTGTACGTTAATCTATGGATTATTTGTTTCTTAGCAAAAAGTAACTGACCAGTATTAAAAAGCCAGCGAGCAGTAGACTGGCCGCTAAGAAGGGGTAGTGAATGTTTTTTTGGTAAAGCATGGCCGCGACGGGCGGGCCCATAATGTAACCCATAGCGGGTGTCGCCGTAATATATCCTGTCACTTGGGCTTGATTACCCGGTTTGCAGTATTGGGTGGCCGCCGCTGCAAGAGACGGATAGCCTAGTCCCATGCCAGCACCCATCAAGAGCATGGCTGCGTAAAGTAACACCATATGCTGATGAACATACATAACAAAATAGGCAAGGGTCAAACATAGAAGGGCGAGCGGTATCATTCCATCGGCGGATATTCGGTGTTTTTGCACGATAAGGAGTTGAATCGCTAAGGCGGTGGAGGCACTTAACATCATAGCAATGCCTACCTGCTGCGCGGATTGCACTGGGGTAAGGTGATAGTGATCGATAAAAAAGAACCCAAGGGTCTGTTGCATCATCGCCATAGCACAAAATAAGCTGGCGCAAGTAAGCACTAATACCAGTGTTATCCCTTTATTGGTTTTAGCGGCAGCGGATGCATTACCCTTGTTGGCCGTTGTTACGCTAGGATGGTCAATATTCGGCAGCTTCCACCACACTAAAAACAGTGCGATTAAGGTGAAAATGACCACGCAATAAAGCGGGAATACCAAGCTAAAAGATACCAGCACACCCGCAAAAACAGGCCCTACCAATTGACCTACGTTATTGGCTGAGGTTACGCGGCTAATAGCACCTACCCGTTTTGCGTTGGCACTGATTGCAATGGCATAGCCCACAGCAGAAGGTGGCGAAGCAGACATAATAGTAGATTGTAAGCTGCGGCTCACCAATAAGGCTATAAACAAAACCGACCCTGATAGTACACCAGAAAACCCCAAAGACCACATGCCTGCGAACGCTAAGGTACCGGCGCTGTAGCCTGCCAAGCCCACCATCAGTATGCGTCTGTAACCTCGCTTTTTTGCAACTCGGCTCCAAAAGCTT
Source organism: Alteromonas sp. B31-7 (assembly GCF_015767655.1). Classification (NCBI taxonomy): domain Bacteria; kingdom Pseudomonadati; phylum Pseudomonadota; class Gammaproteobacteria; order Alteromonadales; family Alteromonadaceae; genus Alteromonas; species Alteromonas sp. B31-7. The sequence goes on along the minus strand of NZ_CP065233.1, from coordinate 4,302,120 downwards.
GTACCGAAGGCAAAAATAAGCGCAGAGCTAGACATAATAGTGGCAATATGAAATTCACTTAACCCCGCTTCCCTACCGAGGGAGGGTAAGGTGGTGAGCATAACGCTTTGACCTATCGCGGTGGCCAGTAGGGCGCAAAATAGAATATTAAGCGAGGCGCTTGTAGAGGTCTGGGCTGTCATGAAAGAAAAGACGTAGTGGCTGAACCTTAATAATGCTAGGCATAGTAACATATTGGAATATAAAAAAATGCCCGCCAGAGGCGGGCCAAAATCAGAGGTATGTAAAGGCCGGGATGGGCCTTTGAGGGGAGAGGCTTGTTGTCGGGTGACAACGCACACAAAGTATCGAAGATAGTTTGTGTGTCCTCAGGTTGGTTTCGCTAAGTAGCTCAATAGGTCTACTCAACGCTACCAAAATAGGTCACAGTCCTTTGCTGCACATGGACATCATGTCAACGCTAGTGATACAGGTAGTCAGACTAAACAGTGGCTCCATCACCGTATTCATCAACGCTTCCTCGCAGACATTTGTTATCTCACTCGTGAAATAACCTGTCTTCATCTAGCGGTAAAACGGCTAATCACCATTGCGAAAACCTTTCCATCTAAGCACTGGCCTTTCCTGGCGAGTACGTTCTAACATCCGATGTTAGCCAAGTATGTTTTCCTAACTTTCCTTTTGAACATCCATATTGGTGTTCGCGCAAAAGCTGATTAACTAACAATAAAGTGGTTGCCATGAGCCAGTCATCCCTGCTTCCTTGGCTGACGTAATCCATAACATCCAATGTTATCAGCCGATCTCAATGCCTAACCCGTTACCTGTGATTACTCTTGTAATCAAAAGCCATCCTAGCTTCACGATAACGCTTCACTGTTATCCGTTAGTCTAATATATGCTTTAACCATGCCAAGTAATTATTTTTAGGTTAAAATTATTTAACCTCATGTTTTTAAATGATTTTCCATGGTGAGTTTTGAGGTGAAAATACATCGAGGTATTTCAGGCCAGTGTAGGCGAGAATTATTTACTCACCGTCTGTACCTTCTTACAGACAGGCACAAAAATTCATCGATGCCTGGCCAGAAATATCCCTTTTAGGTGTGTTTTTGGCGAGCGAAAATGGCGACGGTTCCCGAATAGATATCCATAAGAATGTGTGCAACGATCACAATGAGAATACTTTCAGTGTATATATAGAGCCCACACAATAGTGCGCCCACCACCGCTGATTTAATCACATGCTGCCAGCCTAAATACAAATGCCATATGCCGAAAAGTAGGCTACTGACCACTAATGCAACCGCCCAATGTGCGTGAACGTCTATAAAGTTAAACACATACCACCTGAAAATGAGCTCTTCGCATAGGCCCGCCGACACAGACACCAGGGCAGTAAAAAGCATGTATTCTTTCCATGAGGAAGGCAAAATGTCATTGAGTGAATCTCCCCCTTTATTAAAGGCGTCTAAGACCTGCTTCCTTACATCGGGGTTTTTTCTCATTGAGATGATGACAAACACTAAGTAGGCAATAAAAACAACAAATAGCGCAATTGCGCTCCATCCCTTCCAGCTTACAGTAGGAAGTACTTGAGGAGATGCCACGCTTAAGCTTCCTTCGAAAAAACAATACAGTAAAAAACCTGTTACCGCCCACAGCATGGCTGCACTTTTCACATACTCCGCACTTTTGCTATTGAACTTGTGTTTCTCTAAAAAGAGGTCAGCAATGGGAAACAAAACGATTAGAAAAAGGAGGGCGAGTTCTAATGTGTGCATAATAAATTTGGCTCATGATTTGGCTATACGCCAATTTAATTTAGGGAAATGAGATAAACGTATACATAGGGCAGTAAGGCGAGTATTGAGAAGATAATAACCCCCTTATACCATGCTTTTGCTTCTCGTTCTGTTTGTTCATATTGGTACTGAGGCGTGAAGTTTAGCCCTTCATCGCGATGCTTTTTCGCACTTATCTTATCTAGCTCTTTCGCTGAATGATGAATGTCAGCACGAAACTTTTGGTAACTAAAATAATGCCGGTGGGCATGATAGGACCAGGCTAAGGTATAGATGAAACAGAGTGTGGAGACAATGTTGGGGTGCGCAAAGGCAACTTGATTGAAGGCGATTAGAAACACATTGATACAACACAAGCCGTCTAGAATGTCTCCGGCGACGGTATAGGCTCGAGGAAGCTTATCTTTGTCGAAAATGGCATAGCAAGTACCGCCTATAACGAAGACGCAGTATATATAAGCCCAAACAGGCACGTATCTCTCCTTGATAACTAATGTGCTAGTCAGCACGGCGCAATTTGTTTCATTTTTATCGCCTAGTGGCCCTTAAGCTAACAGTCATTGGTGTTTAAATAAAGCATTAAACGCCCCCTTCTTTGGTCAACTCACCCATTCATAGATGGCCCCTATTTTATTAGTGCAACTCTGTGGAGTTGAAATATTAGAAGATTATTATATAATGATTTCCTAATATTTGTTTGGGATGGTGCTAATGGCCTCTTTTTTTATCAAAGTAAGCTCGACTCATGGTAAGTGGGTATACGGTATTTTGGCTGTCTTAACGCTTATTGCGGCATGGCAAATCAGGCTGATTCAAATAGACACCGACCCAGAAAATATGCTGCCTGAAGAACATCCACAACGTGTAATACACAACGAGGTTAAGCAAACCTTTTCGATGTACGACGCTATTGTTGTGGGGGTGGTGGCTACCCAGTCCCACGATAATGCAGGACGAGAAAATGCCGGAAGAGAGAATGGTGTTATCTATTCCCCCGAACTCCTAAAGAACATTCACGCGTTAACCGAATATATTCTTCAATTAGACGGGGTTGTGACGCAAGACGTGATGGCACTGTCTACGGTGGATAATATTCGTCAAGGCAGCGATGGGGCCCTTAATTTTTCGTGGCTTATGCCTACTGCGCCAAAGGACACTGTGCAAGCGCTTGAAGTGAAACACGCTGTAGAGCGTTTGCCCATGTTATACAACACGCTGGTTTCCGAAACGGGAAAAGCGGCGGCGATTTATGTGCCAATAGTGGACAAAAATCAAAGCTACGCTATCGGCCAAGCAATACGCCAGTTTATTGCCAAGCTGCCCGAAACTCAGTCGGTCAACGGGGATTGGCACATCACAGGTTTACCTATAGCTGAAGATCAGTTTGGTAAAGAAATGTTTGTGCAAATGGGTATTGCCGCCCCCGCCGCAGGCTTAATGATATTTCTATTGCTGTTTGTATTTTTCCGCAATATTCCATTGATTGTGGCGCCTATGGTCGTGGCAATGGCAACGGTTATGATCACCATGGGAAGTTTAATTGGCATGGGGTTTACCGTGCATATTATGTCTTCCATGATCGCCATTTTCCTCATGCCGATTGCGGTGGTAGATGCCGTTCACATTTTGTCTGAATTTTCTGATAGATATAAACCGGGTGAAAGTGCAGCATCAGTGATTCAAACTGTTGTCGGGCATTTGTATAAGCCAATGTTATTTACGTCGCTAACCTCCTCGGCAGGCTTTTTCTCATTAATGCTGACACCCATTCCCCCGGTGCAGATTTTTGGTGCCTATATTGGTATGGGAATATTGTTAGCGTTTATTGTTACCCTAACCTTTATTCCTGCTTATATATCCCGTATGTCGCCGAAAGCCCTGGCAAAATTGCAACAAGCAATGCATACGCCACATAGTCAAAACCGTACATTACTTCAAAAAATGACAGAGGCTTTACGGGTTATCGCCTTACGCTACAAAGGTGTGTTGTTGGTAGCGTTTGCGTTGGTGTGTGGCGTGTCGGTGTGGGGCATTTCCCAGATACAAATTAATGATAATCCCGTGAGATGGTTTAAGGCTGATCATGAAATACGGGTTGCTGATACTGCCTTGAATAAGGAATTCGCGGGCACGTACAATGCGTATATTGTGCTGAAAAATAGCGCAAATGCGATAGATGCAAAAGCCCTGCTCAATCAATCCCCTCTTCCTGATGAGTTGGCGGCGTGGTCAAAAGGCGCGTTGTCTGAACTGGCCGTTGCCCACAGTGATAATAAGTTGACTGTGTTGGCTATGGCGATTGATGACGCCTTGTTTGAGGGGTATTCCGATGCAGCCATAGCGGTGCTTGAAGATTTAGCCGAAAAAGTGGATGCCGCAAGGGTCCAGGGCAACGTATTTCAGCAGCCTGAATACTTGGCGGTGGTGTCTCAATTGCAGGCGTTTCTGACTGAACACCCTCTGGTAGGGAAAAGCCAGTCACTTGCTGATATCGTAAAAGTGGTTAACCGAGAGCTATTATCTGGCGACCCACTAGATTATCGCTTGCCGCATTCTCAGCAAGCGGTAGCACAGCACATTCTGCAGTACCAATCGTCTCATCGCCCGCAAGATTTATGGCATTTTGTAACCCCAGATTATCAGCAAACACTTATTTGGCTGCAGCTTACCAGTGGTGACAACCAAGATATGACGCAGGTAATCAACGCCGTCAATGGTTACTTTGAGGACAATCCACTGCCAGAGGGCCTTACCCACCAGTGGGCAGGTAAGGCATACCTGAATGTAGTCTGGCAAGACAATATGGTTGCAGGCATGCTCGATAGTTTGTTGAGTGCTTTTTTGATTGTATTTGTGATGATGGTGCTGCTATTCCGTTCTTTCGTTTTTGGTATTCTCGCCATGTTGCCACTGACCATCACTATCACGTTTATATACGGCGCTATTGGTTTGGTGGGTAAAGATTATGACATGCCAATCGCCGTTCTGTCGGCGCTTACGTTGGGGTTGTCTGTAGACTTCGCCATTCATTTCCTGGCTCGGGCCCGTGAAATCTATCGACAAACTGGTGATGTGAATTTCACGCTAAACGCTATGTTTGACGAGCCCGCGAGCGCCATTAGCCGTAACGCCCTTGTTATCGCTCTGGGTTTTACGCCCCTGCTACTAGCGCCGCTTGTGCCTTATATCACTGTGGGAGTGTTTCTCGCGAGCATCATGGCGATTTCTGCCCTAGTCACTTTGCTTGTTTTGCCTGCTGCTATGTTTTTACTTAAACCTTGGGTGTTCCCAAAGGAGTAATAAGATGAAAATGATTAAACTACTTTGTGTGTCTTTGGCATTGGCGGTTACATTGGTTGGTGTGGCTAAAGCCGACGCGGCCCCCGATGTAAAAAGCCTTGTCGCAATGTCTGAAAAGGCGGCTTACTATGCTGGTGATGATGGCCGATCAATGGCGCGAATGATCATTGTCGATAGCCAAGGCCGAAAACAAATGCGCCAATTTACCTTGTTACGTAAAGACGTACTTGATGAATCGGGTGTTGAAACCGGCGATCAACGTATGTTGGTTTTTTTCCAACGTCCTACCGAAGTTAAAGGCACGGTGTTTCGTGTGGAGAAGCATGCAGCCTTGTCTGAAGACGACGATAGGTGGCTTTATCTTCCCGCGCTTGATTTAGTCAAACGTATTGCCGCTGGTGATAAGCGAACGTCCTTTGTTGGCTCTCACTTTTTTTATGAAGATGTGTCGGGCAGAGCAACGAAAGAGGATAACTTCACGTTGCTTCCTGAAACCGACTCCCATTTCGTTTTGAGGGCGACTCCCATCAACCCAGACAGCGTCGAATTTTCTCACTATATTGTAGAGATAGACAAAGCAACCTACCTGCCCACGTTAATTAACTTTTATAAGGGAGAGCAAAATTATCGTAGAGTGGAAGCGGTAAAAATTGACTCAATAGAAGGCAAGCCAACAGTAGTAAGAAGCAAAGTGTCTGACCTTACTTCTGGTGGTTATACCCTAATGGAGTTTCGGGGAGTCGCTTACAATATAGGTTTACCTGATTCTATTTTTAGTGAGCGAAGCTTACGTACACCTCCCCACGCGTACTTAAACTAAGGTTAACATGATGAAAAGATCATGTTGGGCATTGGGGCTTATGCCATTGTATATGGCGGTAGTGGGGTTACTGCCATTAGCGGTGCAAGCGCAAACGTCTTCATCAGAAACGGCCATGCAAAATCGAGCCGTGCAGCAAGAAGCCAATACATCTAGCGACAGTAGTGAGTGGGATGAGGTTTTTGACGATGAGTGGGATGTTGCAACTGACACTTCCTCTGCGCTCACTATTTCCGGCTTTCTAGAAGCGACTCAAGGTTACCGATGGCAGTCTGATGACGCAGTATCCACACGCCAAACTTTAAGTGACGTTAGAGCACGCATTAACCTAGATTATCTACTTTCTACCTCCGCGCTATCGTTTAAAAGTGACCTTTGGTTTGATGGCGTACAAGATAAATGGCAAGCACAAGTACGTGAATTAGCATGGCAGGGTAATTTATCAGGGTTAGGGGAATGGGGTAATGCCTTCGACGTAAAAATCGGCCAACAAGTCCTGACATGGGGCACGGGAGACTATGTATTTTTAAATGACCTTTTTCCCAAAGACTACCCCTCTTTTTTTGCTGGTCGAAGTGACGAATATTTAAAAGCGCCGAGTGCTTCTATTAAGCTTTCGGGGTATTTTTCAGCATTGAATATTGACGTAGTGGTTACGCCGGAGTTTGAGCAGGATATTGCCATTAACGGTGACGTCTTCTCATTTTTTAGTGCGCAAGCAGGTCAAAATATCGCCCCCGCATTTTCCGTTTCAAAAGAGCATACGCCAAATTCGCCAGAATTAGCCGTGAGGTTACATCGCAACTTCAATAGCACGCAGTGGGCGCTTTACGGATACCGAGGTTACTACAAGCAACCGCTGTCGACGACAGAGCAGGGTGAGCTCCTTTACAGCCGATTAAATGTGGTGGGAGCAAGTGTGGTTATGCCCTTATATAAGGGCATATTCAATGCTGAGTATGCTTATTATCACAGTGTAGACGACAGCCGTGGACGCAACCCTCGAATTCCTAATTCGCAACAGCGTTTTCTGCTTGGCTATAACCAAGAGCTAGCACCAAATCTTAACGGTGGAGCTCAATGGTATAGTGAAGTTACCCAGCACTACTCACAGTTGATGGACGTCGCTTATTACCCAGAGCATGAACAAGCTCAGGAGCGACATTGGTTGACCGCACGCCTTACATGGTTGGCGTTGCGTCAAACCCTCACGATTAACGGTTTTTTGTTCTATTCACCCACAGATAACGATGGTTATCTGAAAGCCGAATTACGTTATACGCCCACAGACAATTGGCAGTTTCGCGTCGGCATTAATGGTTTTCGCGGCCGCGAAGATGACACCTTCTGGGGGCAATTTGAAAATGGCAGTAACGGTTATATGGCGTTACGTTATTTCTATTAACGCGTAAACTTAAAGAGGAAATAGTATGTCTCAAGAAAAAGCGCTTACGGCATTTGCTGGCTTTATGGTGCTGTTGTCAGTGGCGCTAACTTATTGGGTTCATCCAAACTTTGTTTGGTTAACGGTGTTTGTTGGTGCCAATTTATTTCAGCAAAGTTTTACCGGTTTTTGCCCAGCCACGTTATTTTTTAAAAAGGTGTTGGGGCTTAAAAGTGAACGCGAACTCGCCTAATCTTGCATGCCCGGTTATAGCCGGGCATGAAGGCCATTTCGATAGGCATCTATAGCTGGAATGAGGGACGTCAGTAAGCTGGCGACTACCACACCTGCTAGCAATACAGCGTTGGTGGGGGAGAGCACGTTGGCTGAAATAAATAGCCCATAATGGTTAGCAAGTGTGTCACTAAATAAAGTAAACAAGCCAAATGTCAGTAATAGGGAAGCCAAGCAAGCACTGAGAGTGATGATTAAGGCTTCCACCACAATCAGCATAAGCAATGTTAAGCTGCTTGCCCCTAGTATTCGAAGTACGGCTATTTCTTGCTCTCGTTGTTGCATAGAGGCTAACAACATGGTGGATAACCCAAATAATGAAGAGAGCATCACCAAGCCACTGATGGCCATAAGAATGTTTTCTACACTTGCCATCATCTGCCACAGCTGGGCTAATGCTACCCCAGGCAATATGGCCATGAGTCTGTCGCCTTTGTAGTTATTAAGTTGTCGCTGCAAGGTGAAGGTGGCAAATTTATTGTTAAGCCCCACCAATACCGCGCTTATCTGTTTTGGCTTTGGGTTTAGTTGCGTTTCGCTAGAGGCGCTTAAATATTGCCGCAATGCTTTAGCAGGCATATGCATAGCTTCAATACCTTGCAAGCTTACGTGAACTGTTTTATCCACAGGTGTCCCTGTTGGCGCAAGAATGCCTGTGATAGTAAAGGGGGCATCGTCATGATTTTTAAAGCTAACCGCGCCGACACCATGAGAAATAACAATATCGTCACCTACTTGGTAGCCTAGCTTTTTGGCTACATCGGCACCCATCACCGCCTCTAAAGGCTGGGCAAAAGCGCCCCCCGATGAAAACACTAATGGCTGTTTATTGCCATAATGAAAATGCGTGAAATAGTCGCGACTTGTCCCTAAAACGCGGTAGCCACGATGGGCATCACCTAGCGCAATGGGCACGGCCCACGCAACTTGAGCGTGATTTTGAAGCATGTCATAACTGCTATACGAAATGCTGTTGGTAGGGCTTCCCATTCTGAACACACTGTATAGCAGTAAATTCAACTGCCCGCTTGGCGCGCCTACAATTAAATCTACGCCTGATACTGTGCGGGAAAAGCTTTGTTCCGCTTGACTGCGAATATGCTCAACACTAAGTAGTACGCTAATACTGATCAGCAGCGACAAAAAGGTAAGCAGTACCGACTTTCTTCTACTTTTTAAGCTACTTAATGCAAACCTAAACAACATGGTTTGGCTCCTTTATCGTCACTAAATCTTGCAACGCCACCTTTTGAGAAAAGTAGCTTGCTAATTGCGGGTCGTGGCTGACAAAAATGACGGTAGTGTTATGTGCCTCACATAAATTCAATAACAACGACATAAAGGCATCTCGCGCGTTGGCATCGAGTGCCGAGGTTGGCTCGTCCACCAATAATAATTCAGGGGCGTTAATTAACGCGCGTGCTATGGCAACGCGCTGTTGCTGGCCAATACTTAAGCTGCTGGCAGATTGGCTGGCAATGTTATCGGGTAGCTGCAATTTATGCAGTAAGTCGAAGGCGTGCTCATCTACCTGTTTACCTTGCTTGGCGAAATAGGCGGCAAGCCTAATATTGTCTAAAACGCTCAAATGAGCAATTAAATTAAACTGCTGAAAAACAACGCCTATGTGTTGGGCCCGAAGTTTATCTCGTTGGCTGTCGCGACAGGTTGAAAAGGGCTTATCGAGTAAATGAATGGTGCCTTGCTGGGGGACTAAAATTCCTGCTAACAAATTAAGCAAGGTTGTTTTCCCCGCGCCAGAGGGGCCATGAAGAAAGATTCGCTGCCCTTTTTCTAATTGCCATTTGGGCAAAACAAAAGACGGCGCCTGCTTATTGTAGGCGTATTCTAAGTGCTCAACACAGATGACTTGCGTTGGCGATGAAGGGGGTATTTTAGCGGTCAAAATTTCTCAACGACTCGTTGTAGTTTATGTTATGTTATAACATGCTGTGGCGGTAAGGCGAATGCATGTTATCGCGTCTAACGCTTAACTGACGGATTTGAGTAAAACCTTATATGTACGTAATTGGAAAAACAACCGCAAAATGTTTGCGCGTAATCGCCTCCATGAAAGTGGCAGCTTATGTATTTATTGCTAGCGGTATATTGATAGTGTCAAGTGCGCCCGCTGTTAGTGCAGATGCGCAAAGCTATGAAGACATAGATTGGACAGAATTAATGCCCGCCGAAGACTTAAGTGCACTGTTAAATAGGCCAGCATTTTTGGATGACATCGCCGATGGTTCGGCGCAAGATTCTCTCGACAACTTCCAGCAACGTCAGTTAGAAGATGAACAGGCGCAACAATACCAAGCCGCGCTGTCATCCACTCGTGTTATTCAAGGGTTTGACGGAAAAGCCATTCGTATTCCCGGATTCATCGTACCTTTGGCCCAAAATGAAGATAAAGAAGTAACGCGCTTTTTTATTGTGCCCTATTTCGGTGCCTGCTTACACATGCCGCCGCCACCGCCAAATCAAATTTTGTATGTCGAGTCAGAGCAAGGCATTACATTGGAAAATCTTTACGATCCTTACTGGTTTGAAGGTATCGTTTCCATAGAACAAAAAGTAGATGCTATGGGTACATCGGCCTATTCATTGTCACTGGATAATTATGCGCTGTACGAGGAGTAAAGATGCTCTGGTTTCAAATACTCGGCCAACAATAGCAGGTGCTACATTATCAGCACCTGCTTACTGTTAAATCACCAAGAGCCATACATAGGGTTAGGTAAGATGAACAGGCTTTTACCTACCTTAGGCAATAAGGCATCTACATTGGCATGCTCCTGCGTCACACCTTCAAAATCTTCAATGTTGTCACCAATTTGCATAAGTAACCTGTGCTGGGCTTGCCAAGTGGGCTTGCTTGCCGTTGTCGAATTAGAACAGTTGACGGTACCTTGCTTAAGTTGGCTGCGTCTTAAGTCTTTATCGTTAATAACAGTGTTACCGTCTATCGCCGCTTTATCTTGTGCCGTGCGGCCCAGCACACAGGTATTTTCAGCAGTTAAGGGTAAGCCTAATGCTAATAAGTTTTGCCAGGTTGCATCATCCATAGACTTGTCGCGGTTGGTCACTAGAGCCACTTTACCTCCTCGCGCGACAACCTCGTTTAAAAAGGCGGTTACGCCAGGTACTGCTGTGGCTTCTTTACGGGCAATCCAAGCGTTCCAACTTTCTGAGGAATAGCCCAAGCCTTGCTGTTCGCGCTCTCTTTGATATTGGCTATTGTCGAGAACCGTTTCATCAACATCCATAACAATGACATCGCTTGGCTGGAAAGACGTCGGCAGGGCTTTTGTCGCTTGCGCATAAACGTAGCTGCTTAGTAGCGGGTATTCTTTGCTTTCGGTTTGGTATACCACGGCGGTAGACAGGGGGTAATTTTCCGCATTAGATTCCGCATTAGTTTCCGCTTGCATAGCGCCAGTAGTGCTAGCGCAGGCGCCCAACGTTAGCGAACAGATGATTAGAGGAAGTGTGCGTTTGCTAAGCAAAGCCGTTGGGAATGAAAACAAAATAAATTTCCTTAGAATTTTGAATGCGATGGCTTGGTGTCAAACAATAATGCCAGCAGGTTATAATGAAACCACCAGTTTATGCTGCCAGAGGATAAAAGAAAGTATAAATTTCGAGGGCTTAGATTAATTACCGCATTATTGCGGTAAAGCGGGCTTACGTTTGCCTAATCGGTAGTTTACGGTATGCACCGCCACAATAATTGCAGACCCGATGACACTTACAACCACTTCACCTGTTTCGCCCAAATACTCATGACCCAGCCACAAAGGTCTGCTGAGCACCACAAGACCCAATATCCCCGATATTGCTAACCCCCCTTTTTGATGATGAGAGTAGCCAATAGCCAAGGCTAAAACACCGCTGGGTACCACAAAAAATAACATCACACGATGAAAGGTTTCATCATTTAACAGAGCAACGCCTGCAAGAGAAGGAATGGCAATAAGCAAAATAGGGGTAAGTAGGCAATGCAACACACACATAGACGATAACAATATGGCTAGCTTATCCGTGCGTGTTTGTAATTTAGGTGCAAATTTTGGCATTGATGAATCCGTAAACGTGTTTCTCATTTATCACTCCACATCAGTTATTGTTAATCTTAGCGGCGCAGAAAAAGCGTATTGTCATTCGGCGTGATTATTTGCATGCCTTGCCCTTTTTCTGTAGCCCATTGCGCGTCAATAGACACCAAGGAGGGTGAAATGGCGGGTACGTTTACTGTTATTGACTCAATCGCCTCTTCACAGCCAATCTGATAAACCGTTTCTACGTTTTTATGCGCATGCACTTCTTCATGCATCCTTTCATTGTGCGCATTCTCGCTGTGACGAGGAGGTTCGCCATCTGCATGAAAGGGCCAAGGTAAATTTACGGTGGCACCTTGAAGTGAGCAATTTCCCTGCACTTTTATAAATGTATCGAAAGATTCCGCCTGAGCAACGAAGTGCAGTATGTGTGATTTCTGTTCATCTGTTTCAGGGGCATGCTCAAAGCCAAACGCGTCATCGAGGGGTAATGAAAGCGTTAATTGCCATTGATTCTCAGCCTGCAAAATTTGCAGGCTTCCTTGACCATGACGGTGTTCATTCTCAGCGGCTTGGGCAGATCCAATCATAAGCATAGCGCCAGCTATCGTGACCAAGCCCGCCACACCTAAAGTAAATGTTCTAATCAAGAAACTGACACTCATGACAATTACCCTTTGCTTAATTGTTACAGTATAACATATCTAAAGTTGAAATTGTTATATTATCACATTTGCATTGGGAAGACATTAACATGAAGTTATACCCAGCGGCATTGGGCGTATTATTTTTGCTTGCAAGCGAATAATAAAAGAGCAGGGGATCCTGCTCATTGGGGGGACGGTATAGGGGCGCGGTATGTACGACTTTCACCTTAGGCGAAATCGAGCAAATCAGTGCCGAAGAAATTATCGATGATACATTTCCAGCTATCGTCGCTTTGGCGCTGCATCACATACACAGCACGCTTACCCTCGCAAGGAAGCGCATGGGGGGTATGCTTTGGAACGAGATAGAGTTTCGCTATCACTAGCGCCACATCCCCGGCCTCAATCACGATTTCGTCTCCGGTCGTGACAATATGCTCAGGCATAAATTTCTGCTGAAATTGGTTGAGCGCTGAAATGCAATCGCGCTGTGTTGTGCTATTTATGGGGCTAGCTACCACTTTTGCGTTATGACCATAACAGGCTGAAAGGGCGTCTTTATCACCTGCATTCACCGCGCTATGCAAATGGTGTAATACATGGGTTATCGCGTTGTTCATGGCTGTCGTCTCGTTTTAGTACCGAAACAGCGAGCCTATAAAAAACCCGCCGTAACGGCGGGTTTTAGTGAAGGTTTTATTTACACACTAACGTACCCGCCAATTCCTAAGAATAGCGAGAATAATAATGCTTAGTACCGGTTGTGTAATGGGCATTGTTTTCGTCAGGTATAAATTCATGTTCACAGTATTCAACGTGGTGTGTGAAAAGTCAACGGTAAAACGTTAAGGGGCTTTATCGTCATTGTCAGATGCAATGGCAAAGCCAGTTAGCCACTCAATAATGTCATGGTTATGCTCATTCACCCATTCCTGTGAAACGTCTTCAACGTGAGCGCCGCCCTCGATTTCATGTAGCATGCTCACTAATTCCTCATTTGCTATTAAATAGTGGTCTAGTAACTTAGCGATGGAAGGTAAAGAGTCTGCAAGAGAAGCGCGATAACCTATTTTTATTTCGGTGCGAGGCCATGAGGTACCTATTAGGTCATCATTATCTTCAGCGCTTCTTGTGATGGATAGCCAGTGCGCTTCGTTATGGGGCGCTTCATCGACAAACTGAACGTTAGCATTACTAAACAGCGCATCTGGGTAATAGCAGAAAAACAGGCTTGGTTGTTGGTTTTCATTATTGCGCTTAAGCAATTGATGCAATAAATCTTGATCAAATACATGATAATCGTAATAAGCTGATAGCCCATAAGCGTTTAGTCGACGTTTTTCAATATCGACTGCGGTCCATCCTTTTGCGCCTACCCAGATGTCACCTTTACTATCATTGGATAAATCAAACTGTGCTGCGGTATCAGAAGAGGCTAATTCTGCAATAGAAAGCGGCGTAGCGTCTTGGTAATTTGTGTAACAGAGCCCTTGCTGACCGTAGGACGAAGCTTGGCTTAATGTCATTGATTTAAATGCGCGAACAAACTTTCTAATTAGCGGGGCATTGTTAGCCACCCAGATATCTGGGTGTACATCAATAGCGCCTTTCTTTTTCCCTATTTCTTCAAATGCGCGCTTGTGAGCAACGGAAACTAAATGGGCCTTCGTTTCGGTATGCGTATTAATGATATCGCTGAGTATGTGCGCTTTAATTTGCGCCGCAGGCCAATCTAAAAGAGCAATGTTAACGTGGGCGTTATTCATGTTTCGACTAGAGACGATGGGTGATGATTCATCGGCCTGCATTTTATTGAGTGTTTCATACAAAAGCGCATAGCCAAAACCAAAGAAAAGAAAGGTAAATACGCCAAAAACCCAGTAGCTGCGCACGGCATTGTTTACACCCGTGGATTTGGTCTCCAACGTGTGTTTTACCGCCGCCACCGTGCTGTTACTTTCAGAATTTGCGCTTTGGTTAAAAGTAGCCGCATAACTAAGCATATCCCCACAAACTAACGCATGGTCATGTCTAACCTGTGTATATTTGTCTCTCTCATTGATTAATAAAATGAGGAAAATCACTGAGGTTGCCACTATCAGCGAGAATAGCGCTGCGGAAAAATTATCGGGCCTGAAAATCAAAGAGAAGAAGACATTGGTGGCACCGAGTAAAATCAAAATAACAAATTCTTCAGGGGGGATCCTATCACTCTCCATGGTCATGATTTTCTCACCCACGTTAAATGTGCTTAAAAGCTGTTCTCTAAGTCGCCCTTTTTCGCCTGCCTGAGAAAGTAACTGATGTTTTATTTCTTGAATTTCATTTTGAACGTGGCGCATTTCGCTGAGATTTCCAAACGCACGCACAAAGGTAAAGAGGTGCTTCGTCACATAGTTGTAAATCAGCGGTTGATATTTCTCTCTCATTATTTCGTCAGTATTCGGTTGCTTGGGCAAACGCATGACCGCTTCGTTGAACTCCCCTAGCAAACGCTCTCTCTCACGATTTAAAGAGGTGGTTCTTTCCAATGCAAACGTGGCCAACAACACAAAGAAAACCGTTGAGACGGCGAGTAAATCGTAATACGAGTCAATAGGAAAAGTGGGGGCAAAAATCAGCCAAATACCGATTAAACAAACAGAGGTAAATAAGATTAAAAGAGACGAACGCAAAGGAAACTTTAACCCTAAGAAAATGTTTGCCGAGACGATAAGCACAGAAGCCACAGCTTCGTATTGATTAAGGATGCGCCCTTGCATGGTCGCGAGGATAATCACTGCGCCCACGGGCATAAAATACCAAAACACACTGATTGAGGCGTTAGGCGCAGAGTAAACAGAAAGATCGTAAAGTAAACTGCCCAGAGCTAAGATTGCTATGCCGACAAAGGCAACAATGAGGTAGTCAATGTGCGTAAATTGATTTTCTAGATGACCAAACAAAAATAATGTGGTGAGAATTAGTGGAGCTGCCACACAGCGCACGCCACCTTCAGTAAGAATTGCACGGCGTAAGGGTGTTAGCGACAAATCGTATTGCTCAGAAAGCTGACTCCAGGCGTCCATACACTTCATACGCATATAACAGTTTATGGACATTGCTAACCCACCTAAAGCAGCAAGCAGAATGGTGTTGAGCATGGGGCTCTCAAGTAGCAGCCAGTCGGCGAGGCTGATGTTAGGCGCCATCAACACAATGAAGCCAGCGAATGCCGCGCCAGAAAAGATATAGTCTGTAGCTGAGGTAGTACGCTGAGCTTTTCTAAAAGTACTATCAATATAAAAGAATAAGATGGGCCAGGCTTCAAATATCAAAATGGCAATAACATCAAACTCTCGAGATGACTCTAGCGCAGCATAAAGTAGCAGGTGGTTAGCACAGATGAGTACGCCCGAACCGAGTGTAGGAACAAGTAATTCGCGGCGCTTGTACTTAATAAAAAGGGACACTAATCCATTTTTCTTATCACCAATGAATACAAAAACGACCACCGCCAAGGTTGCAATCGCAGCGAGCGTATGAGAAATGCCAGCGACAAATAAGGTGCTTGAGCGATCAATTAAATAGTTCACAAGAGGGGGGTATAGCATCCACAGAACAATGGATACGCACATGAGCATGACGGGAGAGCGAACTACCATGGTTAAGAAAGAGCGCAAGATTAATCCTTTATAAAGCAGGTCGTTAGGCAAATTGTTTTATAACGTAAATCCTATCACGACCGATTCATTTTTAGCGACTAGAATATAAGGCACTGCAGTGCCTTATATTCAAGAAGTTGTCGACCCATAGCATAACGTTTAATGGGACTATGCCAACGTAAACGTTGTTAGAACGCCAGTTGAAGCGATAGTTGCCACTCTCTGCCTGCACCTGGTAGTTTCTCTCCTGTGGCAATATTGGCATCATCCGATACTCTATTTATACCGGCAGTATGCGCCGCGTAGTACTTATCGGTTACATTTGAAATCCGTGTGCAAACGGCAAATACGGGGGTAAGTTGCCATTTTGCGCTTAAGTGTAAAAGGCCATAGCCCGCGGTAGCGGTTTCGCTTTGCAAGGCGGAAACATGGGATTGACTGCCTACCATTTCAGACGTGGCTTCAAGGGAGAGCGGGGAGGCGAGCAATGTGGTTTGCCATTGTAAACGGGTCACTAGGCGTTCGGGGGCTATCCGAAAAAGCGCATCGTCAATGTCGTCTCTATTGCCATGGGTGTGGCTTGCCAGCATGTCTAAGGAGAGGTTATCTAAAAGTTCACCGTGAAGGGTGATATCAACGCCTTTCATTACCGCGTCGGTATTGGCCCATTGAAAAGGTACGGTACCACTCATCATATTAGAAAACATGATAGCTGACGCATTTTCGCTGGGCATTCCAGTGATGTAATTCTCTATATCTTGGTAAAAGAGCCGCGGAGAAATCGTCCAATTTTTTGCGCTAAAGGTGGTACCGAATTCAATTTGGCGTGCGGTTTCTTCTTTTAAAGCCGTATTGCCTATGTAATTAAACCCATCTGCCATACCGCCGGTTAATGCCAATGGTAGCCAGGTGTATAACTCATAGTAATTGGGCGCCCGGTTCTTTTGAGATACCCCCGCAAAGAACATAGCATTGTCGCCAATGGCTGTTTCAAGGGTTGCCGCTAAATCTAACATAGTAAAACGCTTATCTCGGTCGGCACCATTAAAGCTTATGGCGAGGCTCGCAACCGCATCGTTCATCATCTCCATATTTGAGCCCACATCGTTTGCATCTGCATTCACCTGTGTAAAACGGGCGCCAAATTGATACTGCACCGTGTTTCTTACACCTTCCCATTCAGAGAATAGGCTGTAAGTATCTTGCTCGGTGGAGGCAAAATTATTGATGTAAAAGCTGGCGTCATTTGGGTTGCTGATGGTGGAATTATTGCGTTTGTGAGCAACATTGGCACCTAGAGTAATCGTCCCGTTATAGAGAGGGGTGACATAAGACGTGTTGAATCCCTGAGCAATGGCGTCCGCGTCATTTTGCCTTGCCATACTGTCCATCATCACGGGACGTTGTCTGAAGTTATCCATAGCGTGCTGGTTACTATTTCCAAATGCATTTAAGACAAAGTACCTGTTATCAGAAGCTTGGTATCGATAGCCTAAGCGATACCAAGCTGCGTCAATAAAGTTGATGTCCATGGCTAAAGCCGGAGTGCCACTTTGATTTGTATTTAGCGCTTGATACGACGCGGTAAATTGGTGATTGCCCTGCTCATAGCCAGCCCGTAATTTTGCGCCGTTACGTAAATACGCGCTATTAGGAATCGCGATATCGTCAGCGGCCTCCCGCTCATCCCGTTGTTGATGGGTGAACGCGCCAGTTAAAAAACCACTTTCGAAACGGTATACGCCATTAGCTTGATATTGCTGTCCTGTGCCAGGAGAGAAAAGTGCGCCATTAAAATTAGCCTTCAAACCATCTGCCAAATTAAACAGGGCACTGTCATCGGCGCGTATATCGAGCTTACCGCCAAGGGTTTGTACACCAGCGCTTACCGGCACAATACCGCGATAGAGTACCGCCTGAAGGCCGGGTTCAGGAAGGACGTGAGAGAGAGGTGAATCCATCGCGTTTGGCCCAGCCCCTGCGATATCTACGCCGTCTATGGTTATGCCCACTCGATCGCCGTACAAGCCGCGATATTGAACAAGGCCAGTAACAGGGCCATTACGGGTAATGCTCACCCCTGTTAACTTCTCAAGTTGATCGCCAAAGTCGGCATCGGTATTTGATGAAGTGTTGATACGCTCAGCGTCTACTTGGGTAAGCGGGCTTCCGATAACCGTAATTATTTCGCCTTGTGATTCTTGTGCCAAGGCGCATTGGGTAACACCTTGGGCGATAACCGCCAAGGCTGTCAGTGTTTTTTTCATAACGTTTCCATTTATAGTGGTATTAGGTGGCAAGTTGCCTTGCTCGAAATACTAGGTGGCAGTTATGAAAGGGGCGGTGCTCTGCCAATAGGAGCCGCGTAAGGGTAGGCAGTATAGGGGCGCTGAACGAGTGACTCAGTAAGCGCATAGAAGCGCTGAAAGAGAACACTCACCTGTAAATCGTATTTCACGGAAGTATAACTGGGTAAATCGGCTAGCGTACCATTGGTACAGTCGATGTTTTGAGGGGGCGTTTTAACTAATTCAGGGCTGACAAAAACGAATTCACCGGCCAATTCAGAGGCGCTAACGGACACATAACGCATAGTTTTGCCGGTACATATAAGCTCAATATCGCTCAGGCCACCGTCCACTTGTTCATGTGCTTTGTTCATCGAATAGGCAGACAGCCCGATCGCCAATGCATTTTGCATTAGTAGAACCATACACACAGAAAAGGTGATAAGCGTTTTAATAACGAGCCTTTAAAACTATCAAAAATATGAGCATCGTATAATAGCGTTAGAGATTAGGTGTTTGCTAGTAAATTTTTTGCACTAAGGAGCGTTTATTTTTAATGCTTGTAATTTTCTGTACAACGTTCGCACACTTATTCCTAACGCATCGGCTAAGTCTTCAGTATTGCCGGTGTAGACATCGACTTTATCTTTCAAATAATGTGCTTCGACTTCCGCTAGCGTCATTATGTCTTTTTCTCCCTGTGGTGATAAGTGAGCCGTTTGCTGTGTCGATGCGCAGACATATTCAGGTAAATCGCTAGGCTCAATGATTCTATCATCAGCCATTAGAATTGCTTGCTCAACTATGTTTCTAAGCTCCCTTATGTTGCCGGGGAATGTATACTTCTTAAGTGCAGCTAAAGTAGGTTGGGACAAGGTTTTATCGCTGCCTAATGTATTTAATATATGTTTTGCTAGCAAAACAATATCATTATTGCGTTCACGTAATGGAGGTAAATGAATCGAGAGCCCAGCTATTCGATAATATAGGTCGTGGCGAAATTTTCCAGCATTAACAAGCTCCAATAAATCTTTGTGGCTGGCGCAAATTAAGCGAAAATTTGCTTTTTTAATGGCTATACTTCCTACTGGCCGATATGTTTGCGTTTCTAGTAAGCGTAAGAGTTTAACTTGCATAGCAAGAGGGATATCACCTACCTCATCGAGAAATAGCGTGCCGCCCTCAACCGTTTCTATCAACCCTTTCTTTTTATTTACTGCGCCGGTAAAGGCGCCTTTTTCATGACCGAATAACTCAGATTCGAATAGCGCATCAGTTAGGCCTGTACATTCAATGACGACAAAGGGTTTTTCAGCGCGATGACTACTGCTATGAAGTGCGTGAGAGACGAGTTCCTTTCCCGTACCGGTTTCGCCGTGTAAAAGCACAGAAATATTTGAGTTGGCAGCACGGTTGATTTTGCTCAACATAGCCTTAAACGCATCAGATTCGCCTACCATCTTTCCTTCGGATGAGGTGTTTGAGGCGTAAGCTAGTTTGTCGAGTATCTCTAGGTAACCAAGGAGTTCTCCTTCGCCATCAATGATAGGCTTCATACGAATATCGCAGTAATTTTGCCCTTCATTGGTGGCGTGAACATGCACCACGCTGGCGGTTTTCCCTGTTTCTTTGGCTTGCTCCATTGGGCAGTTTTCACCACACAGATCGCATGGTTTGCTATTGCGGTGAGAGACTTGGTAGCAGGTACTGAAGCCCAGCTTAATGGTAACAGGATAGGTATCTCTATAGGGCTTGTTAACGGCTTCTATTACATAGTCTTGGTTGATGAAAATTGCGGGTTTATCAATAGCATCGATCATTCCCTGAATGATGGAGATATTCATACCTTTGCTGCCCTACATTGGTTTAGCCTCGTTTTATTAATTAAAGACTATCATATTGGCATAAACATTGTTGTGGATTGCCATAGCGAGGTTTAGTGGGCCTTGCATTAGCAACTAATCTCGATAGCCGATATCTGTGAATAAGAGAGGAAATCAAGTGATGAAAGTAACGTTAATTTTACCCTTAAGTATATTTGCGCTAAGTACTACTTTTGCTTTTGCGTCCAATGTAACGATAGAAAGCGAATCCGTGGGCGATTTAAAGGCGAGAACCCTTGTCGCGCGGCAGCATGCGAAAGCCTTAGGCGGTGCATTAAAAGCGCGTTTGCAAGAAGCTATTGGTCAAGGTGGTTTGGTCAAGGGGATTGAGGCTTGTAAATTAGAGGCTGGGCCGATAGCTAAAGCCATTAGTGGTAATGGTTGGACTGTTGGGCGCACGGCCCTGCGGGTACGCAACCCAGCCAATACCCCTGATGCTTGGGAACGAGAACAACTTATCGCGTTTTCTAATCAATTATCGGCTCAATTTGATGGACCACTTGAAGCCTCCCATTATGATAGCGCGACAGGTGAATTTAGATACTTGAAAGCCATAAAAACTGACGAAATATGCACGGCATGCCATGGCCAGTCTGTAGCCCCAAGAGTGCAGGCTGCAATTGATGACGCCTATCCAGAGGACGAAGCTATGGGGTTCGATATTGGCACGTTACGAGGAGCATTTACCCTGACATATACGCCTTAGAACACAGGGGTATAAGGATAAAAATGGGACTTGTGTCAAATATGGCACTTTGTTTGTCAATTTTGGCGTAGTTAGTAAAGGTTATCTTGCGTTGGATCAAAATTCGCTTTTTCCGCGCATGCCATAATTCTCCCGCACAGTAGGAAATCCCTGTAGTTAGGGCAAAAACCTATTTTATGTACTTTTACTGCAAGACTGGAACAGAGAATGCTCTGCGCCCTTCTGTAGAGAAACTGCGCCCATCCACATTGGGCGCTTCCAGCACACTTAAAAGATGAGGGAGATCACCCATGAGCGATACGTTAGTAGAACTATCGCGGTGGCAGTTTGCGTTAACCGCAATGTTCCACTTTATATTCGTACCCCTAACCCTAGGACTAAGCTTTCTCCTTGCCATTATGGAGTCTGTCTATGTGATGACGGGCAAAGAGATTTACAAACAAATGACGCAGTTTTGGGGAAAGTTGTTTGGGATTAATTTCGCAATTGGTGTGGCAACAGGCTTAACCATGGAATTTCAGTTCGGTATGAACTGGTCGTATTACTCACACTATGTGGGGGATATCTTTGGTGCGCCGCTTGCCATTGAAGGGCTGATGGCCTTCTTCTTAGAGTCTACCTTTGTGGGGTTGTTTTTCTTCGGCTGGGACAAGATGTCGAAGGTAAAGCACCTTATGGCAACGTGGTTAGTTGCCATTGGTTCAAATTTCTCTGCCTTATGGATATTAATCGCTAACGGCTGGATGCAGTATCCCATTGGGGCGGAATTTAACTTCGAAGCAATGCGAATGGAAATGACAAGCTTTGCGGAAGTGGTATTTAACCCAGTAGCCCAAGTTAAGTTTGTTCATACGGTATCAGCAGGTTATGTCACCGGTGCTATGTTTGTGCTCGCCATCTCCAGTTACTACTTGCTCAATCATAAACATATCGCCTTCGCACGACGCTCATTTGCCATTGCGGCAAGTTTTGGCTTGGCCGCGACGCTTTCCGTCATTGTGTTAGGGGATGAAAGCGGATATGAACTCGGCCATGTCCAACAAGTGAAGTTGGCTGCTGTGGAAGCGGAATATGATACACATCCCGCGCCCGCGCCTTTTACACTCTTTGGTTTGCCTAATGATGAAACCCAGGAAACGGAATATGCCGTTCAAATTCCATGGGCGATGGGGATTATCGCCACCCGCTCGTTAACCGAAGAAGTGAAAGGAATAAAAGAAATAAAAGCAGAAAATAGAGCGCGAATTTTAGCGGGAATTAAAGCCTATGAATTGCTCGATAGTGTGCGCAGCGGAACCGCATCTGAGCAACAAGTCGCCACCTTCGAGGCGCATAAAGACAGCTTAGGGTATGCCATGCTGCTAGAGCCTTTTACCGATAATGTAGCTACCCCTTCTGAAGCGGCAATTCAGCAAGCTGTTGACTACAGCATTCCCCCTGTAGCGCCCCTCTTTTGGAGTTTTCGTATCATGGTTGCGGCTGGCTTTATCATGCTTGCTTTGTTTGTTTGCGCTTTCTATTTCAGCACTAAACATAAGATTACTCAGCCACGCTGGCTATTAAAGTCGGCGTTGTATGGCTTGCCGCTACCTTGGATAGCCTGTGAAGCAGGGTGGTTTGTGGCGGAATATGGTCGTCAGCCTTGGTCGATTGCCGAAGTACTGCCTGTTCATACCTCTGTTTCTAACCTAGCCATAAGCGATGTGGTGACCACCATAATTGCTTACACCCTTTTCTACACAATGATGTTCATTATTGGCTTCTATTTAATGAAAAAATTTGCCAAGAAAGGCCCAGTACCCCCTAGCAACAGCCAAACTGACTCAGATTTAGACTTTGTCGATATAGACAGCAAAGGAGCAAAAGCATGATTGATTATGAACTTCTTCGCATTATTTGGTGGTGCCTAATTGGCGTGCTACTTATTGGCTTTGCGGTGACAGATGGTTTTGACCTTGGCGTAGGTGCATTGCTAACACTCATCGGCAGGAACGACAAAGAACGCCGGGTCATGATCAATACTATTGGCCCCCACTGGGATGGCAACCAAGTATGGTTTATTACGGCGGGGGGCGCTATATTCGCCGCTTGGCCAATGATTTATGCCACGGCTTTTTCAGGCTTTTATCTTGCCCTTGCGCTCACTTTAATTGCGCTTTGGATGCGCCCAATCGGGTTTGATTATCGAAGTAAGTTGCCAAACCCACAATGGCGTAATGCTTGGGACTGGGCGCTATTTGCTGGCGGTATTATCCCTTCGTTGATTTTTGGTGTCGCTTTTGGAAACTTGCTACTCGGCGTTCCCTTCGAATTGGATAACACCCTTAAGTCTACCTATACCGGTTCGTTCTTCGGACTACTCACGCCGTTTGCGCTTTTATCTGGCGTATTGTCGGTTGCCATTTTGCTAAACCATGGTGCTACTTGGTTGCAAATGAAAACCGATGGGTTTATTCAATCCCGGGCTAGAAATGTATCTAAGGTATTAAGTTTAGTGGGTGTGGCATGCTTTGTCTTAGCCGGAGTATGGGTGGCCGTTGGTATCGATGGTTTCGTTATTACGTCTTCCCTTGATACGCTGGCTACGTCTAACCCCCTCAAAAAAGAGGTGGCTATTCAAAGCGGTGCCTGGATGAATAATTACCGAGACTACCCTCTGACCATGATAGCGCCAGTCTTGGGTATTGTTGCTGGATTGGCCTGTGCATTTTTCTCTAATAAGGGAAATGCCGGTATGGCATTTGTGAGCAGTGCATTATTTATTGCAGGTGTCATTTTAACCGCTGGGATTTCAATGTTCCCATTTTTAATGCCTAGCGCCACCATGCCAGAAGCAAGCTTAACGGTGTGGGATGCCACATCAAGCCATTTAACATTGAATGTCATGTTTTTCGTCGCCTGTCTCTTTGTTCCTATTGTACTTAGTTACACAGCGTACAGTTTTTACGTTATGCGTGGTCGCATTAAAAGTGCTGATCTCGACCAATCTCATACCATCTATTAAGGAGTCGAAAATGTGGTATTTCACATGGATTTTAGGCGTATTACTCGCGTGTTCTTTTGGCATTATCAACGCCATGTGGTTGGAATCGACTGAAAACCTAGATCGCCCCGAAGACGCTGAATAAAAAAGTATGCGGCATCATATTCGGTAAAACGTGCGCGGACGATATCACTGTCTGCGCACTTGATAACTAAGTAAGAGTACCTGTGAAAAAAGAAACCGTTTCTGACAGACAGACATTGTCATCTTGGTGTAAGAGGTTAGACGATGCTCATAGGCTTGGCATGGGTTCGTCGCTTATGACACTTGTGGTGATAAAGTGTCTGTCACTTTTTTCTCTGGTGTTCGCGTTTTACTTCTTCGCGCACATTGCTCAGTCATGGGTTGTGCTGAAGCAACCAGCAAGCCACGAACTTATCATTGGCATTATGGTGAGTTTATTGATTAATTGGGTATTAAATGGCGTTTATAACGTACAGTTAATGCGCAGTAAAATTAACACGCTTGAGCGCTTTGAAGGTCTACTTCATCACAGGTTTGCGACGCAGCAACACGCGTTGGCCCGCCAATATTCCAGTTTTTACTGGCAAGATGTCTGGCAAAATCAATTGGTCGATTTGGTCAATTGGGCATTTGAATATCGAACAGTACAAACGGTAGCGATTATCGCCCCGCTTTTAGCATTAGCAGTGATATTTTCTATCAACCCTGTGATTGGCACAGGGTTACTTATCACCTTACCTGTTGTGCCTTTGTTTATGGTGATTGTAGGCAAGGGCGCCGGTGCACTGCATCGGAAACACTTTTTGGCATTAGCACGATTAGGTGGCATGTTTACCGACCGGCTAAATGCGCTCCCTATGCTGGCGAACTACAACGCGAATAAAAAGCAAACTGATTTATTGGTGGCAGCCAGTGACGAGCTTAACAAGCGCACCATGAATGTGGTGGGGGTGGCGTTTTTGTCTAACAGCGTGTTAGATTTCTTTGCGACCTTATCCGTGGCCTTGGTGGCGGTATTTATTGGTTTTTCGCTTCTAGGGGAGCTTAATATTGGGCCTTCTATCGAATTGAAAGATGGCCTTTGGATATTGTTAACCGTCCCTTTGCTGCTGAGCGAAATGAAAAAGCTAGGGGCCATCTACCATCAAAAAGCAAAAGCTGAGGCAGCCCAGGATAATTTGGCGCCACTGCTTTCATCAACGGACATGCCATTTAACCCAGATAGCACTCAACCGTTTTCAGGCTTTGAGGCAAGTGCCTTTCGTGCGGGTGATGTATTGCATGCCGACAAACTCGTAATTTCTCCTCACGATCACATACTTATCAGCGGGGCTTCTGGAAGCGGTAAAACCTTGTTGCTTGAAGCGCTCTCAGCAAAAAGGGAAAGCTCCCATTGTTTAAAAGGCAAGGTGGTTTGGTTAACACAGCAACCGGTTGTTTTACCCTCAAGTGTGCGCCAAAACCTGTGTTTAGATGACGTATACGATGATGAAAAACTTTTGCAGGTGCTATTCCAAGTTGAGCTTACATCTTGGTTTGAAGCACTTCCTGACGGCTTAGATACGCAACTTTCTTATTGTCCAGAACTGTCGGGTGGCGAGGCACAACGTCTTTCATTAGCCCGAGCCCTGTTGCGAGAAGCCGACATCTGGTTGCTAGATGAACCCACTGCGCATTTATCTGATAGCCAACATCACAGACTGTCGCGGCTTATCCATTCGGTGACGCAAGATAAAACGGTACTGTGGGCATCTCACAAGGCATTACCAGCAAATTGGTTTACGCATTTTTGGAACGTTAAACATCAACAAGTGAATGTGCAATGACACACCGTAATCGTACTGAAAAGCCAGCTATATTAACCTTGCTTCTTGCTATTTTACATGGAGCTGCGGGGTTAAGTATTTTGGTTATTTCCTCGTGGTTTATTGCGATTAGCGCTATTGCACCTTTAGGATTTAACTATGTTATTCCTGCCGTGGTTATTCGCGCGCTAGCCTTACTTCGCATCGCATCAGGCTATGCCTCAATGTGGGTGGGTCACAACGACTTACTTTACCGGATAAGTGGTGTGCGCTTATTGGTGTTTTCTCAGTTAACGAATGCGCATAGTGGAAGCCATGCATACTCTACTGAAGCACTAGCGCATCATACTGAAGAGGTCGCATCTATGTGGATTGCGTGGATTGCACCACTTTCAAGTGTGCTTATTCTGTTTGTTAGTGTGTGTGTTGGGGCATCTACGTTCGGCTTACCCGGCGCGCCCATATTATGGGTTGGTTTTGTTGGTTGGCTATTCATCATGAGTTGGCAAGGGGTGAGAAGTTTGAAAGGTGCGGGCCATTATGCTGCGTCCACGACTCATTTTAGAGAGCAAACCACAGCGTTTTTTGATACCAGTGCTATTTGGCATCTTAAAAAAAACGATAGCATCACCTCAGGTCAGTCACCGCGATATCAGTTAAAAAATGTGCCTAGTGCTAAGCAGGTATGGCGAGATAACTTAACACAGCAAGCAAGCGCCCATAGCGCGGCATGGGTGTTTCAAGGCGTGGCCTACTGTTTACTTATAGGGGGGCTACTGGCAACGTCGAGTGTGTTTTATACGCCGCTGGCCATAGTGGTGCCCATGGTGTTGCTTGCATCACCAGATTGGGCGTCGAGCGCCTTTCACGCTGTCACGCGGGTTTCCCAATGGCAGCACAGTCGAAATGCCCTTAATGCCCTCTCTACAGTGCCTTATGATAATTTAAATAACGTCGGGTTTAATCAGCAACTGCAATGTGAACATTTAAAGCCCCTAGAGAGGCGCAGTGCAAGTGTTTCTGCTGTTGTTCAACGGCAAGGAATAACCTTATTGCAGGGCGCGTCTGGCAGCGGTAAATCAAGTTTGTTACAAGCCATAGTAGGTTTAATCCCAAGTACGGGAAGGCGTATTGTTGATGGTGTGCCCTTACCTCAAGGGTTAATAGAAGGCTGGCGGTATGTAGAGCAGTCTCCTACCGTTTTGTCGGCAACGATTAAGCAAAATCTAGACCCTGCGGGCTTGGGTGTTACAGAGCAAAAAATGGACGAATGCTTGCGTGCACTCGGACTGGACTCGCTGTTACCGCTGGAAACCTGGGTTGGCAAGGCAGGGCGGCACTTATCAGGTGGAGAAAGTAAGCGCTTGGTGTTGGCTCGCGCTATCTTGTCATCGCCCTCGCTACTGTGTGTAGATGAACCATTCGAAGGACTGGATGCTGAATCTC
The DNA here is from genome assembly GCF_015767655.1 of Alteromonas sp. B31-7. Lineage (NCBI taxonomy): Bacteria > Pseudomonadati > Pseudomonadota > Gammaproteobacteria > Alteromonadales > Alteromonadaceae > Alteromonas > Alteromonas sp. B31-7. Next base: position 4,275,033 of record NZ_CP065233.1, on the reverse strand, counting down.
AACAACGGGTGTGTACGCTACTTAAACGGGTGTCTGCTACCACACCAATAGTGGTTGCGTCACATGTTGTGCCCGCTGCTTTGTGTCGTGTCGATTGTATCTCGCTTGACCCTGTTCCTCAGGCAGTTCGTCAACAATGCACGAAGGTACAAGCGTTATCGAGAGGGCAGGTCGAAAAGCGCTAACCTAGGCGAACCGCATCCTTGCCTGCATTTTTGGCTTGGTAAAGTAAGGTGTCGGCTCGCACAAGTGCGTCTGCCTCATTCGTGTCGCTTTTCTCGAAAGCGGACACGCCTATGCTGGCACTCACGCATTGTATCGTCGTGCTATCCGCCCCTTGGCATAGCTTCATTTGTGCTATGAAAGACGATTTGAGGCGGTTGGCAAATATCTCCGCCTGTTTCACATTGGTGTTGGGTAAGATAATAACAAACTCGTCTCCGCCATAGCGATACGCGGCGTCCATTTCTCTAAGCTCGTGATGCATGACGGCGCTTAACGTCTTAATCACCTCGTCACCTTGTGGATGACCGTGCAAATCATTCACCATTTTAAGATTATCAAGATCAAGCATTAGCACCGAGGTGGGGCTTTTATAGCGTTTAAAATTCGCAAAATGTACGGCAAGGTCTTTTTCTAAGCGCCGACGATTATACAAGCCAGTGAGTTCATCGGTAGTACTTAAAAAGCGCAGCTGAGTTTCTAATTGATAGCGCTTAGATATATTGGTGGCTACCCAAAGTACCACGGGTTCGCCTTCAACGAGAAAATCTAACGACTTCACACGCCCTTCATACCATATTGTCTCTTGCTCATTTTCGTAGGGCAGCGCAATAAAGTCTTCATCCTTTAGCGCATACTCTTCCACGATCATATCTTTTGAATGTAAGGCTTCTTCTATTTTACTAATGAAATATTGTGTTTTCGATGCATTGAGCACTTCTGAAAGTAGCCGGCCGACTAGGGCTGAGCCATCATGATAATAGCGACTATCTTTACCGCCAAAAAGGGCGACATATTTGCCACTTTTTGAAAGTATAAATGCCGGATCAGGTAACGCATCCAGCACAGCTTGCATATTTTTTAAATCCATAAGCTATTTCTTTTGTAAAGATGAACGCTGTCTTTAATCTACTGTTTTTAATATTCATTAGAAAGCGTTTAGTGTGATAAGACGCGCAAAGCGAATATTATCTGTTCTTAATCGCCTATCGTGAGTCACTAAGTCTAGGAAATAGCTGCTTTGACAGGGTATGCTACTTATCTAGTATAGATCCTGAGGTGTTTTATGCATCATCACCATGCCCATAGTCCCCCCCAGGCAGGGGCTGACAGTCAGCGTATTGCTTGGGCGTTCTGGTTAAATTTTGTGTTTACTATTATTGAGTTTATTGGTGGGTGGCTGACCAATAGCGTAGCTATTATGGCGGATGCGGTGCACGATTTAGGCGACTCTTTATCTATAGGCCTAGCGTGGTACCTAAGTAAACTGGGGCATAAATCCGCGACCGATAAGTATTCTTATGGTTTTAAGCGATTAAGCTTATTGGGAGCAATGATCAACGGACTCATTCTGGTAGTGGGCTCGGTTTGGATACTTTCAGAAGCGATTCCACGGTTGATGCAGCCTGAGATGCCAGTCACCGAAGGTATGATGGGCATGGCGGTGTTAGGTATTATTGTTAACGGCTTTGCCGCCTATAAGCTGCATGGGGGGCACTCCATGAATGAAAAAGTACTTAATTGGCATTTGCTTGAAGATGCGTTGGGGTGGGTAGCAGTGCTTGTTGTGGCTATCGTGCTCCATTTCGTCCATTGGCCCATACTTGACCCTATTTTATCTATTCTTTTTACCTTGTTTATTTTATCTAACGTACTGAGATATGTGATCCAAACAATGACGCTATTTTTACAGGGCGTCCCTGACGATGAGGAAAAACAGGCTATTTCGCAGGCGCTATTGGCGTTACCTCACGTGGAGGAGTTACACCATCTTCATTTTTGGTCGTTAGACGGTGAGCAACACGTTCTTACCGCCCATTTAGTGATTAACTGCAGCATTGATAATGAAAGATTACGAGGCCTAAAATCCGAGGTTGCCGCTGCCTTATCGCCTTATTCATTGGCGCATACCACCATTGAATTTGAATTGCCCGGCGAACCCTGCCGTGACGAAAGTGATAACTTGCACCTTCATCCTCACCATCATCCTCATGTTCATATGTAATTGGCGTACACCCAAAACCGTGGGTAAGTACAGCACATGCGCCGGGTTAAAAGGGCGTTAGCTGAGAGGCTTCTCCCTTAGGTGTTTTTACATTTGTTAACATGTTTGGTGGCGAAATTGTGAATAGAAAGTCACAACCTTAGCGAGAGTGTTAGCGGAGGTTGTATTGGTTTTCTACTTGAACTTACGTACTTTTCTTGTATTTAGCAGCATCTTCTTCCATTTAAAAATGCTTGCTTACGTCAAATAACATGTTTTTTACATTGAATTTGTTAATGCTTCGTGTAATTATTAATGAATCAATGTAAGCGCTTACAGAATGATAAATTTGTGAATGTAAGCGCTAACATCACAAACCCTTAGCATGAAATTATCATTAGAGGTGATAAAGTGGAGACAAGCATTCAACCCCACAAAATAGACGAGCACCCATCCTTACCTACAGGTGGTTATCGCTTCGCACTGATATCGTTAACGACATTATTTTTTATGTGGGGCTTCATTACATGCCTTAATGATATTCTTATACCCTATTTAAAAGGGGCATTTAGTCTAAATTATACTCAGGCAATGCTTATTCAGTTTTGCTTTTTTAGCGCTTATTTTATCGTGTCGTTACCGGCGGGAATGGTGGTGTCGCGTATAGGTTATCAAAAGGGCATTGTACTTGGTTTGGGCATTGCCTGCGCAGGGTGCCTGTTATTCTATCCTGCCGCCTCTATGGGGGTGTATGCCATTTTCCTCATCGCCTTATTTGTATTGGCGGCAGGGATTACCATATTACAGGTATCTGCAAACCCTTATGTTACCGCGCTTGGCGATCCTAAAACGGCCTCTTCAAGACTCACGATGACCCAAGCATTCAACTCGTTGGGAACCACTGTTGCGCCATTTTTTGGTTCTTACCTTATTTTTGGCGCCAGCGGAGAGCACAATAGCGCCACGGCGTCGGCGTCAGATGTACAAATTCCTTACCTGATACTCGCTACCGCTTTGTTATTGTTAGCGCTTATTTTCCTCTACTTAAAACTTCCAAAGCTTAATCATACCAATGCCAATACCAAAGTATTTTCTGGCGGAGCGTGGCAACATCGCCATCTGGTTCTGGGTGCTCTGGGTATCTTTATGTATGTGGGCGCTGAGGTATCCATAGGCAGTATGTTGGTGAACTATTTAGCCAACCCAGATGTGGCTGGCCTGTCAGAGGGCAAGGCATCTAAGCTACTGGCTTATTTTTGGGGGGGCGCTATGGTGGGCCGGTTCATTGGTGCCTTGGTTATGCAGAAAATATCTGGCGGAAAAGTATTGGCATTTAACGGAACCATGGCGATTGCCTTAATTTTCGTGTCTATTAGTAGCACAGGCAGTGTGGCGTTATGGGCCATGCTGGGTGTGGGTCTATTTAATTCCATTATGTTCCCCACCATTTTTAGTTTGGCACTACAAAAGCTAGGCAAGCATACACCTCAAGGTTCAGGCATTCTTTGCTTGGCCATTGTAGGGGGCGCCATTGTGCCCCTGCTGCAAGGTGTATTAGCAGACAGCGTAGGCGTAACCTTATCCTTTATATTGCCAGCCTTATGTTATGTATACATTGCCTATTATGGGCTAATTGGCTGTCGCGTTACTGAATTAAAAACAACTAAGGAAGTATGATGAGAACACAAATTCTTGCTTCAATCATATCAGTGGCGTTTTTAGGCGCTTGCACTCAGGCACCTCAAGACATCAATGAGCCGTCTTCAGAGGCAAAAATGCCAATAAGCAAGGCGGCGGATATTTGGCCTAAACTTGATATAGAAGTGAAAGCAGATCCAGCCGTAGAGCAAAAAGTGACTGACATCATGGCAGACATGACGTTAGAACAGAAAATTGCGCAGATGATTCAGCCTGAAATTAGGAATATCACCGAAGAAGATATGCGCAAATATGGGTTTGGCTCGTACCTCAATGGCGGTGGCGCATTCCCAAATAACGACAAGCATGCTACCCCAGATGACTGGGTAGCACTGGCTGAAAAACTCTATCAAGCGTCTATTGACGATAGCCTCGACGGTTCTACTATTCCTACCATGTGGGGCACAGACGCGGTACATGGCCATAACAATGTCATTGGTGCGACTTTGTTTCCTCACAATATTGGTTTAGGGGCGGCTAACAACCCTGAGTTACTGGAAAAAATAGCCCACATTACGGCGAAAGAAGTGATGGCTACTGGCATTGATTGGGTCTTTGCACCTACTGTCGCCGTGGTGAGAGATGATCGTTGGGGGCGTACTTACGAAAGTTACTCTGAAAATCCAGAGATAGTTCGTCAATATGCAGCCTCCATTGTCAAAGGCTTACAGGGCGCAGCAGATAAAGACTTTTTAAGTGACCAGCGGGTTATCAGTACTGTGAAACACTTTGTGGGCGACGGCGGTACTGTCGGTGGCGATGACCAAGGTAACAATGTGGCAAGTGAACAGGAATTGTTCGACATCCATGCCCAAGGTTATGTGGGTGGGTTAACCGCAGGTGCGCAATCGGTAATGGCGTCGTTTAATAGTTGGAACGGCGATAAGTTGCACGGGCACAAATATCTACTGACAGATGTGTTGAAAAAGCAAATGGGGTTTGACGGCTTTATTGTGGGTGACTGGAATGGTCACGGGCAAGTGAAAGGCTGTAACAACGAAGACTGCGCACAAGCGATTAATGCGGGCCTAGATATTTTCATGGTGCCCAATGATTGGAAAGCCTTATTTGATAATACGCTGGCGCAAGTTAAAGACGGTACCATTGCCATGTCGCGTATTGATGATGCTGTACGTCGTATTTTACGTGTAAAAGTTCGCGCAGGGTTGTTCGAAAAACCAAGCCCAGCGAACCGCCCATTGTCGGGAGACAAGTCACTCATTGGTGCTGAAGCACATCGTGAAGTGGCACGCCAAGCCGTACGCGAGTCTTTGGTATTGCTTAAAAACAATGACCAGGTTCTGCCTCTAAAAGGCACACAACGTATTTTAGTTGCTGGTGACGCTGCCGACAATATTGGCAAGCAATCTGGTGGCTGGAGTATCACTTGGCAGGGAACGAACAACACCAATGAAGATTTTCCTGGTGGCACCTCTATTTTTGATGGTATTCAAGCCCAAGTAGAAAAAGCCGGTGGCGAAGTGCAGCTGTCAGTAGACGGTACATTTGACACCAAACCTGACGTTGCTGTGGTGGTATTTGGTGAAGAACCTTACGCAGAAGGGCACGGCGACAGAGAAACGTTAATTTACCAAAACGGGAATAAACGTGATTTGGCCTTACTCACCAAGCTGAAAGCGCAAGGTATTCCGGTTGTCGCTGTATTTATTAGTGGTCGTCCAATGTGGGTGAATGCCGAATTAAATGCCTCTGACGCGTTTGTTGCTGCCTGGTTACCTGGGTCGGAAGGTATAGCGGTTGCCGATGTACTATTTGGTGAGCACGACTTTAAAGGGAAGTTGCCCTTCTCATGGCCGGCCACTCCCGATCAAATTGTCAATGTAGGCGATGAGGATTACGCGCCGCTACTTCCTTATGGCTATGGCTTAACGCTCAGTGATGAAAGCGAATTAGACAATAACCTAAATACTGAAGTCATAATCGATGCAAGTGCTAGTCAGCCAATGGAAATTCTTAATGGCGCAGTACAAGCACCCTGGGTATTATGGCTTTACTCTGGAGAGGAATCCTTGTCGGTAAATGCTAGCATCCATAACGTAGGCGCGCTCACTTACCGAACCATCGACAAAGTGGTTCAAGAAGACGCCCGTAAGCTCACGTTTGATGGCAGTCAGTATGCAGCGATGCGTTTTGCAAGCAAAAGCTTTTTTAGAGAAGACCTAAGTGCGCAATTGGTAATGAACTCAGCATTAACCTTAAATGTTAGCCGCCACACTGATATTTCAGAACCTCTCACTATCGGCATGAATTGTGAGGGCGAAGGTGACGCACCTGGTAGTTGCTCTACACAAATTGATATTAGTGAGCAACTTAATGCGCTACCGCAAGACACTTGGTCGTCGATGAGCATTGATCTACAGTGTTTTGTGAAAGAAGGTATCGACTTCACGGGCTTAGTCGTACCCTTTGAAATAGGGACTAAAGGCAAAGCGAGCGTGAGTGTTGCGGATATTCAGTTTACGCCGGACAGCGCAGAACAAGCTGTGATTTCATGTCAGTAATCTAAAGAAATCATCCATATTAATGTGTAAAGGCCGCTAAGCACCATTGTCGTGCTCAGCGGCCTTTTTTGTTAAACCCTCGTGATCATATACACAGGCATACCTATACAAACGCTGGCATAGGCGAGGGGAAGCAAAAAGCTACTAATATAACCCTTTGTATTTATTATAAAATTAATTATATCTTTCCCATCTCGAAATTCCTCCTTGCAATTTAACAGAAAATAAATAAGATCAAATGCAAATTATTATCATTTGTATTAGAGTTAATTATGCGCGCTTCTACCTTTCCTTTTCCCTTTGCTTGTACGCTAATGATGGGTATGGTTTCAACGGTGGTAGAAGGGGTGCCTACTGAGGAAGTGGTTGAGGCAATAGACGAAACTGAACACATGGTCGTCACAGGTACCCGTTTACCTACCCTGTTGTCTCATTCACCGGTTAAAGTAGATGTCATCGACGAAGAGGCCATTACACGCCTAAGCAAGGGGACGTTAAGACAAGTATTGGAAGTTATGCCTGGCGTAGTCGTTAGGCGAAGCCAGAAAGATGGCTACAATGTACAACTGCATGGCTTTAACGGTGACCACGTTTTAGTGTTAGTTAACGGCCAGCCAATTGTCTCTCCCACAGGCTCGTCGGTAGACCTAGACCAAATAAGCGTAGCGAATATCCGTCAAATAGAAATTGTTCGCGGCGCTGCATCGGTGTTGTATGGAAGCTCTGCCATGGGCGGCGTAATCAATATTATCACTGCGCAGCCACGAGGAAACCGTGCTTCGCTAGATTATGAGCTTGGGCATTATACCGATGATGCCATTGATGGAGACACCTTAACGCATACGGCTCGTTTATCGGCCACAAAGCAATTAAAGGGCTGGCAGGGGTCAATAAGCGCGCAGCATATTGCTAATCCTGGGTTTGACTATGATGCATCTAGCATTGCTCAAGACGGCGGCGCGGTAGATAAAAACTTTGTTAAATTGGCCCTTTCTAGCCAACTTGATAGGACTGACATCAGCTACGCTTTACAGTGGTTTGATGAATCAAAGCATAGACCTCAATCAGCCATACCCGGGCAAACCAGCATTATCAGTTATCAATCAGATGTTCAGCAGTGGCAGCACGATATAAGTATTAAACAACCCGGTGTATGGCAAGTGAATACGCGTTATTTAGCGCATGATGAAACCAGTGGTAATACTAATGGCCTGCGCAATACGGATATCGCATTAGGCGAAATAGACGCGCAGTACCCGTTCACTGCTCAACTTGGCGAAGCAAGAATAGACTGGGTAAGTGGTGTTGTTTTGCACGCGGATACCCTTGATCAACAGAACATAGACACCGGTGTGGTAGAGGTTGATGATGTAAACCGACAAAGCATTGAAACCTATCTTCAAGGGCAGTGGCAGCATAACAATACACAACTATTAGCGGGTGTACGTGTTCAAAACGACTCAGATTTTGATTGGCATACCGCCGCAAAACTGAGTGCGACGGGTTCTCTGAACTACAACGGGATATCTGTACATTTACGAGGGGGGGTAGGTAGCAGTTACCGTGTGCCTAATTTGAAGGAACGCTATTACGTTTTTGACCACAGCAACTTGGGTTACATGGTTCTTGGAAACCCTGATTTGCAACCCGAAACAGCACTCAGTAGTCACATAGGCGCTGCCTTTGAATGGCCAATTTCACACAGTGAATGGACGATTAAAACAGACGTAGAGCTTCACTATACGGAAGCCTCAGACTTTATTATTACCCTGAGAGACGATGAAGCGTCTACCGACGCCGGCCTAGACATTTCTGTATACAACAATCTGGATGAAGCACGTCTTTATGGCACCGATGTCAGTGTTGCACTGCAAAATGACAATTGGAAGTGGCAAACCAACTACAGTTATCTACACACAGAAGATCAAGATGGCGAACGTTTACCTGAACGGCCCACTCACCTTATTAAAACCGCTTTAACCTATCGATTTACGCATACTGATACCAGTATTCAACTTTACGCTGTTCATGAAAATGATGTGTCGCCCACTGCCGGCTACACACAAACTTCTCACGATGCATACACCACTATCAACACCGTACTGCAGCATGAACTTGATACTGATATCACCGTGCGAGCTGGGGTAGAAAACCTCACTAACGAACATCGCGCACCGGATGCTGTATCGGCGGGGGTCTTTGATGCAAGGCCAACTTCTTCGCGTCGAGTGTATCTCTCGGCGAGCTATACATTTTAACCATGAAACACCATGACTTTTGCCACAACACGTAAAATAGAAAAGAGGAAAAAAGAATGAAGCACACACAATTAGCGTGGCTTATTGCGCTTAGCTTAGGGTTGGCAGCATGCGGCGGTTCCAGCAGTGATTCATCCACAGATGTGGATACCGGTGTGGGAACCGACGATAGCACCGACAGCGGCACCGACGACACGGATTCCGGCACTGATGATACAAGTAATGAGGAAGGCTCGATTTATGGCCCATTTAGTACAGGAACGACGTCAGAGCCGGTAGCCGTGTATTTTGATTTAGATACCCAAAGCCAAGTGACGCTTACCGACGAAGAAGCTGCATCCGACACCCAGTGGGACATTGGCTTTAAACGTACCAGTGTATTTTTAAATACTCATCAAGAGACGCCTGTCAGTCTTTACTTTACGGGTAATAATGCAGACTTCTTTGATGACGAAGGCAATGCCATTGCCGATAGTTTCCTAAATGCCACCGTAGATAGCGAGCTAGATGATTACCTCGCGGTGTCAGCCAGTGATATTCCTGATGACACTGAGTTTTCGACTGACAGCGATAGCCAAGTGATTGGCACCACGTTTTACAATTATGATACGACCACGCACGTCGTGAGCGCGGCTGAGGATGTGTATTACATCGTTTCATCCGACGACAATTACACTAAATTTAATGTGACAGACATAGTGACTGAAGGCTATGGAATGGGAGAAATAAGCCTCACTGTTATGCATCAAAGTGTATTGGATGGGCAAACAGAATTTGCGGAAGCGGTAACCGTTACTGCCAATTTAGTCGGTTGTACCGAACCCGCTTATATTGACTTTGATCTTCAACAAGCCGTAACGGCCGACGATGCTTGGGATATTACCATTCCATGCAGCGATGGCGCAGGCGAGTTTGCTATAAACCTAGCCGATGATGCATTAGTGTTAAGAACCGATGCAGATACGTATTCGGGTGTGGATGAAGCAGCGGCCGCTTACTATGGCTTCAGTAGTGAAACAGTGAGTGAATATGCAATAACTGAAAACAACTGGTATTACTACGACAGTACGACACATTTACTTTATTCCCAGTTTGGCGTGTATTTAATTAAGGCGGGTGACACTGTGTTTAAAATGCAAATTACAAGCTACTACGATGAAGAAGGCACGTCAGGAAGTTACAGTTTCCGCAGCGATGCGCTAAGCGCGGAGTAGAAGAATGGTAAATGCAAAATGGGTTGCCCAGATAGGTCTGTCTATTTTGCTTGTGAGCGTAGGGTGTCTTTCAGACGCCCATGCTCATGAACAGCAAAATGCGCAGCGAATTATTACCGCAGGGGGAAGCCTAACTGAAATCGTTTTTGCTCTTGAATTGGGCGACCAAGTGGTGGCTACAGACAGTACCAGCATGTACCCAGAAAAAGCCCGACACATAACCAAACTTGGTTACTTTCGCCAGTTAAGCACCGAAGGCGTGCTAGCCCAACAACCCACTTTGTTGCTCGGTGCCAGTGCCACGGGCCCCAGTGACATGATTGAGCAGGTCTCGGGGGCGGGTGTTGATGTGGTTATTTACGATATGCCTAAAAACCTCCAAGGCTTAAGGCAACTCATCGAACACGTTGGCGAGAAGTTACAGGTATCAGATAAAGCGCAACACCTAGCGACAACCATAAGTGCGCGAGTGAGCCATGAAGTAGAGGCATTCAAAAAGCAAAAAGCCGCCTATTCCCCTGTCGATAATAGGCCGATGAAAGCGTTGTTTGTCGTTTCAAATAACGACAGAGGGCTTACCGTGGCCGGACATAATACCGTCCCTCAGGCAATGTTCGATCTGTTGGGAATTCAAAACGGTGCCGAGTCCTTAGAAGGGTACAAGCTGATTAATAACGAAGCCGTTTTACAACATAACCCAGACGTCATTTTTGTGGCAGGCCACATGCTGCATGGCAAAGAAGCGCTGAGTCACTTATGTAGCCACCCTGCTATCGCTGCTACCTTTGCGGGTAAGCATTGTCTGGTAAAAGCCTTGGACAGTAACGTGGCATTAGGTTTATCGCCCCGTTTTGCACAAGGCATGTCTGCCATTTCTGAACATGCTTTACAGGCACTGGCATTAAAGGCTGTCAATGAAACTGCCACGCCTGCGCGTGATAAGGCAGAGTAAATGGCTGAAGTGTGCACGTCACTGCCTAGCTTCATGAGATCAAGGCAACAAAAACACAAGCGTGGTCTATGGGTGTTCTCTTTTGCGCTCCTAGTCAGTATGTATCTGTCGTTGACCCGTGGAAGTTTAGATATTCATACGGGGCGTTTGCTTGTGGACTATATGCAAGGGCTTTTTGGCGACGCCTCTGGCATAAGTAACACCACTCACTGGTATGTATTTACCCAGCTGAGACTGCCTCGGGTCATTATGACGTCATTAATTGGTGCGTTGCTCGCAACGGCAGGTTGTACCATGCAGGGCTTAGTGCGAAATCCATTAGCCGACCCCGGCTTAATTGGTATTTCAGGGGGAGCGGCAGCGGCAGCTGCGGTAAGCATGGCTGTGATGCCGGCCAGTGCCTTTTCTTTTATCCCCCCTGCTATGGCATCTCTCTGGGTAGGCGTTTGGGCGTTTTTTGGTGCCTTAGCTGCAGTGTTATTGGTTCTGAAATTTTCAAAAAGCCCGCAAGGCGTATCTGTGGCCGCGTTAATCTTAGCCGGCGTAGCGATTAATGCGTTTACCGGCACGATTATAGGAGCCGTCAGCTACGTCGCCAGTGATGACGCCTTACGTCAGATTTCGTATTGGACAATGGGGAGCTTGGCAGGTGCCAATTGGAACAAAGCCATCATCGTCAGTATTACCTGTGTGGCCGCCTTTATTGGGCTATTCAGAATGCAAAATGCACTTAATTTATTGGCCCTAGGTGAGGGCGAGGCTGCCTACATGGGATTAGATGTGAAACGGTATAAAAAGCGCATGTTATGGTTGGTGACATTTTGTGTGGCGCTGGCCACAGCGCTTTGCGGAATAATTGGTTTCGTCGGTTTAGTGGTTCCCCATATTTGTCGAACGCTATTTGGGGTAAACCATCGCATATTGCTTCCAGCGTCTGCGCTTGTTGGCGCACTCTTATTAAGTGCGGCTGATACATTGTCACGCAGCGTGTTTTCACCAATGGAAATACCGATTGGCATTGTGACTTCTGCCATTGGCGCCCCGTTCTTTTTGTATCTTTTGTGGCAGCAAAAAGGAGTGTTCAGCGGTGGACAATAGCATTACTCAAACACCAGAAAATACGGTGTTACAGGTTATAGCGGTGCAGGTGAAACGGGGTGAACGTTCACTGCTCAACAAGGTTAATTTCACCGTAAAGGCCGGAGAATTTATTGCTATAGCCGGAGAAAATGGGTGTGGTAAATCCACACTGCTTAACATTATATGCGGTGGAGAGGGGGCATTTCGCGCACTGGTGAGCGGAAAGATATATGTGCATGACACGCCACTAGAGCACTACAGCGCTCAACAGTTAGCAACAATGAGAGCGGTGATGTGTCAGCATCAAACCTCGCCTTTTGGTTTTTTAGTGGATGAAGTTTTAACCTTGGCGCGACACGCAATGATAGAACCAAGCCACATTCGTCGTGGGTGTATTGCGACTGTGTCTGATGCACTTGATTTAAGCCACCTGTTGCACCGGAACATTCAAACGCTCTCAGGAGGAGAGCAACAACGGGTGTATTTGGCCAAAGCCTTGCTACAACTTGTCCCCTCGTCACTAGAGGACGATTTAACTGGCAAGTTGCTTTTACTGGACGAACCCACATCGGCGCTAGACTTACGCCACCAGAAACTGGTGATGGGGCTATTGGCAAAATTAAGCCAACACGGCCTTAGCATCATATGTATTAGCCATGATATTAATCTTGTGACGCCCTATTGTACAAGAATGCTGGTGCTAGCTAATCAAGGTGTCATTGCTGATGGACCGCCCGCGGATGTGCTTGATCAGCGGATTTTAAAGCAATGTTACCAAACTGATTTACACCTTATAAAACATCCTGAACATGGTGTTTTTGTTACTCATTAAGCGAAATAGAAGAGGAAGAAACCATGGGCATGCCCGAAATTGCACTTGCTGCAAAACAATTAGCCAGAGCACAACACAGTGGCGTACTTGGCACGCACTCTACGTCGATGCCTGGTTATCCTTTTGGTTCTGTGGTGCCATACTACCTGACACCTGAAGGTGATGCGGTTATTTATATCAGTGACATTGCGCTGCATACGCGCAATATTAAAGCCAACGACAAAGTGAGCTTAACGATTTTCGACAACGAAGAAGACGACTCCCAAGCGAATGGGCGAGTCACAATTATGGGGAATGCAATGTGTGTCAATGAGTCACACATTGAAGCCCAGTACATTCGTCTTTTTCCGCAAGCCAAAGGGTATAGGCAAACCCATGACTTTAACTTTTATGTGATTAAAACAGAACGGGTACGTTACATAGGCGGGTTTGGTAAAATTCATTGGGTAGATAAAGCCTACTGGCACCAAGAAAAACAGGAATGGCACAGTAATGTCGACGGCATGATCACCCATATGAACGAAGATCATGTGGATGCAATGTCACTCATATTAAAGCATACACTGAATGTTAGCGTTCTTGCCCCTAAAATGTGTGGTGTGTTTCCTGAAGGCGCTCATTATACCGATGGCGACAACGTGTGGTTTGTGCCTTTCGAAGACGTGTGCTTGTCGGCCAAACACGTTCGCGAACAGCTAGTGATTCAAACTAAACAGGCACGTGAAGCTTTAAGCCCAGCGATAGAAAATTAAAAACGATTAATCCGGTGAAGGAAGGAGATTCCTCAGTGGTTCAATATCTGCCACTGCTCTCCAGTCCTTCGTCCGTATGCGTTTATCATCATTTATAGTAAGACATATATTGTGCGAAACGACCTACCTGACTTAACAAGGATGGCTTAGGTTTGCTAACCATACTTTTCGCCATTCTTTCGCACAGTGACTGTGCAACTATCGGGTCAAAGCCCGTTTTGCAATTTATGTGCAGCAGCCCTCGGTACTGCCAACCTAAATAGCTTAGTGTTTGCTGAAGTGGAGTGATAAAGCTGTCGGGAAGTGTGGTGTGTGCTGAGGTAGCAAATACGTAAAAGGCTTTTTCGCGTAATTTTTTTCCCTTGTGTTTTTGTTGCGCCAAAGTGATGAGATCGGTAAAGCGGTCAAAGAAACATTTAAACGCAGGGGTAAAGGCATACCAATACACAGGGGAAGCAAAAATAATGATGTCTGCCTCTAGCATTTTTTCAATAAGCCCATTGAAATCATCGTTTTGGTTTCGGTATTGATAGTCAAAACCCTCTACATGCATTTTATCTAAATAACATATCTCTGTTGGCATAACTTGATGAAAGGTATTAACCAGTTGAAAAGTGTTGCCTGTGGCGCGTGCGCTCGAATATAGGGTAAGTAGTTTTTTCATTGGGATTTCCTATTGTGTTGGCCGTTACATTGTGATTTATACTTAGCCTAAAACCTCAACTTAAGTTGAGGTCAATAACTTTTTTCCTTAAATGAGTGAATTAGGAAACGGCCCAGCACTGAACGGCGATAGAAAGGTATGGAACAGGTATTAAAAGTAGGTGAACTAGCAAAGCGCAGTGGTGTGAGTATTTCAGCGCTTCATTTTTATGAGAATAAAGGCTTGATTAAAAGCACGCGCAACAATGGAAATCAACGAATATACCCTAGGGCGGTGTTACGCCGTGTGGCCATCATAAAAGTGGCGCAACAATTGGGTATGTCACTGAATGAGATAAGAGAAGCCATCGCGGTACTGCCTATGAACAAAACGGCCAGCAAATCAGATTGGCAACAATTGTCTCAGTTTTGGCACAGGCAACTTGAGGCACGTATTGAGAAGCTCACTAAACTTCGAGATGATCTTTCAAGTTGTATAGGGTGTGGCTGCTTATCAATGGAAGCTTGTGCGTTAAGGAACCCTGAGGACGAGCTCGCGTCAAGTGGCTCTGGAGCTCTATTGCTAGAATAGTGTAGCTTGCGGTAAATAGAAGCCTATTGGGCAAAACGAAAAAAACCACCGGCTAAACTTAGGCGGTGGTTTTTATGATAACCATGGGCGGCGTTATTATTTAGAACGTGTAACGCGCACCAAATGTATAACGTGGACCATATTGACGAGCAAATAAGAATTGCTCTTCAAAGCGGCCAAAGCCACGTTCGGTTTCATCGTTAATGTTCACCCCTTCAAGGAAGACGGTTAAGTTCTCATTAACGTCGTAGTTCACGCTGGCGTCTACTTGTCCGTAGGTATCAAATTGAGTAGCAGGGTTGTCTTCCGAGCCTTGGGCTTGGCCCATGCCTACTAGGTATTGGTCACGCCATGCATAAGTGACTTTTACCGACAAACCATTCTTCTCATAAAACACCTGGAAGTTGGCTGAATCACTAATACCCACAATCGGATTTTGCTCTGCAGTTAAATCGTATGGGTCGTAGTTTACGTCGCCATCAACGATAGTGGCGTTTGCGCCGACACCAAACCCGGTATCACCAAAAGTATGTTGAACCGCAATTTCTAAGCCTTCAACCGTGCGCTTGTCGCTTAGGTTACGAGGCTGCGTGACTCGCCATTCAATCAGAGGATCGTCAGAAGTAGGGGACACCACACCGTTTTCATCAGCATAACCATTTTGTACAAAGTAATCGTAAATGGCAGAGTCAGTTGCCTGAACCCCATCAGCTTCTAAAGCCGAGACTGCTTCGTTCCAACGTGGACCTTGATAAATATCGTGAAGCCCTTCGTAGGTTTCTTGCACTGACGTGTAGGAGATGTAGTTCTTCACTGATTTTCTAAATAAGCCCAGTGACGCATAGCTTGCTTCGTCGTAGTACCACTCAAATGACAAGTCTAAGTTGTCTGATAAGTAAGGCAGGAGACTAGTGTTGCCGGCTGAGGCTGTACGAGCGCCAATTTTCGGACTGCCGCTAAACGACAAACCGCCTTGTAACAGGCCAATAGGGGCACGGGTTATCGACTTACCCCACGAGAAGCGAGCTACAATGTCGTCGGTCAAGTCAACTTTTACGTCGAACATCGGCAACGCAATGCTGTACTCACCGGTAAAGTCTAGTAGCTGAAGGTCATCTTCGAAATCGGTGACCCACTCAGAGGCTGATACCCAATTAACTTGCGTAGGTACACGTACTTCGGCGGCACTAGGCACTTCCGTTTCTTCGTAGCGAACACCGGCATTCACTTGAATGTAATAGCCTTTGTAGTCGAAATCCCATTCAGTTTGAACATAAACTGCATTGGTCACTTCCTCAACGTTACTGACAGAAGGGTCGCCACTAAAGTAAGGATCGGTAGAGTAAACGTTACTTTCACCCACAACATCTGCAGTTAAATAGGCCAATTGACGCGCAATGGCTTCATCAAAATCAAAGGTATAGTAGTAGCCTGGGTTCATGTCGGCACCGCCACCGTCAAAGGCATCTAAGAAGCCATCGGTGTCGTGACGTACGAACATGCTATCGGGAAAAATCTCGGTGTACGAGGGGTTAAAACCTGGGCCGCCTCGTAATCCGCTCCATGCAGTGAAGCCAGTAAGTGCTTGCTCGGTGCGCGCTACACCAAAGTCAACTTTCACAAGCGGGATATCAAAGGCAGAGTTAAACCAGGTTCCATCCAATTGAAGCTGCTCTATATCAGAACGGCCCGGTGAATAAATAAACTGACTGAAGTTTGAGTCTATCTCGCTAGGAAGGATTTCATTGGTTCCGTTATTCCAGTTTACGTATACTTGAGGAATTTCACCTTCCCTGAAATCATAAACCTTTGAACTAAGTTGGTCTGAACCTAAGATAATTTGACCTGAAGAGCCTAGGCCTTCATCGTAGCCATTGTCAGTCTCGTTATAAGAATCGTGGTAATCAAGGGTGAAATGCCAGTCATCATTCAATTCCCAATCTAAGTTTACACCTAGAGAGCGGGCATCCACGCGGGTGGTATTGCGGCTAGCAGTAAATGAGGCGTCATCCCCACTGATGTCGGCGTAAACCGCAGTGCCATTTTCATCTAGCTCATAAGCATTGATGTTAGAACCAAAGTTATTCCAAATACCCCAACCTACTGTGTTAGTGCCGGTAATGGCACGCGTAGCTGTGTAATCCAGGGTGGCCGTGAAGTTGTCTACAGGGCGGAATTGAAAGGTAACTTGTCCGTTTGAACGCTCACGTTGAACATCATTGATACTGTAGTTCATGTCTTTTGGAAAAAAGGCAGCGTCAGTAATATTCGTGCGATTGTCGATTACATTGGCGGCATCTAAATCAGGCAGTTCTGCATTTTCCTGTAATACCCACCCTTGAATGTTGGCAGATTGTTGCTGGAAGTCGCGTTCCTGGTGAGAAAATGACACGCCAAAGCCAAATCGGTCATCGGCAAAGGTGTTGCTATAAACACCGGCTATTTCAGGGGTTACATCATCGCCTTCAACATTGGATGTGTCGTAAATCCCTTTTGCTGAGAAAGATGCCTGTTGACCCGGACGCGCTAACGGCTTCATGGTGATAATGTTAACTGTTGCGCCTAAACCACCACTTGGGTTTTCAGCTCGAGCCGTTTTGTGTAATTCAAGGG
Source organism: Alteromonas sp. B31-7 (assembly GCF_015767655.1). Lineage (NCBI taxonomy): Bacteria > Pseudomonadati > Pseudomonadota > Gammaproteobacteria > Alteromonadales > Alteromonadaceae > Alteromonas > Alteromonas sp. B31-7. The sequence goes on along the minus strand of NZ_CP065233.1, from coordinate 4,257,672 downwards.
TGTTAACCCCCTCTGAAGAGAGGTTTTCCAGATTAAAAGAACGGGTGAAACCTGTGCCAGGCATTTGACGACCGTTCAGAGTAACCAAGTTAAACTCTGGCCCAAAACCACGCACTGTAATTTGGCTACCTTCACCGTTTGAGCGGCTAATGGTAACACCGGTAATACGTTGTAGCGCTTCGGCAAGGTTGGTGTCAGGAAATTTACCCAACTCTTCGGCCGATATGGCATCAACCACACCGCTAGAGCTGCGCTTTAAATCCATTGAACGAATCATGCTGCCGCGAATACCACTGACCTGAATCACTTCTACTTCGCCTTCAGGCTGTAATTCTGCATCGGCTTCTTGCGCGTAAGTTGGAAGTGCTAATGATGAGCCCATCAACAAAGCCATTGAGGTGGCAAGTTGGGTCTTTTTAAAGGTTGTATTTTTCATAATTGCCCTACTAATCTTTTCACTGTTTAACCGCCGCCGCTGAGAATAGCCGGCGGCAGTAGCTTTGTTATTGCGCTGCTATTTCAACATTGTCCATACGATACACTGCGCCTTCGCCCGCGCCCCAGGCTGGGAACACCATAATGACGTCGATAGCACTGATATCTAAACCTGCGTCGTAAAGGGTTTGCAGCGGAAAGGTATAGGTCTGCCATTCGCCCAAGACTGGGTCTACACCCTCTAAGCTATCAGCTAAACCTAACTCCACAGCGGTAGCTGCATCGCCAGATTCAATTTTGAATAGCCAAGGGGCAGAAGTGTCGTTTGGCATTGCGCTAACTTTCAGGTCAAAGCTAACCGCACCGGTAGACAACAAGGCAGACGCGTCAAAGTACACGTCATCGTCAGCCAAAAAGCCCATTACCGTCGGCGTGGCGCCAATACGAAACTCGGCGACCGTACCGTGGTCAGCATCATCAACTTCTTCGGTGGGGGTTGAACCGCCACAACAATCCCAGATAGACCATTGGTCAGCGGCGGTGTCTGCAAACACAGTAAGACCTTCTGCCACAGTCGCGTCACCGTCAGGGTGATAAAGTTTTACGTTATCAAGGCGATAAACAGCACCTTCACCGCTACCCCAAGCAGGGAATACCATAAGTACGTCGATAGCACTGATGTCGAGGCCCGCGGCTTGCAAGTCAGCAATGGGGAAGGTATAAGTTTGCCATTCGCCTGCCACAGGCGATTGCCCTTCAACGCTATCCGATAGTGACAGCTCTACTGCACTGGAAGCATCATTAGACTCTACTTTGAATAACCAAGCGGCGCTGGCGTCATTTGGCATGCTAACCACACGCATATCGAACTGAAGTAGTCCACCATCAGCTAACGCCGACGCGTCGAAAGGTGTATCACCGCCACCTGAAACTGGGCGAGTAATAAAGCCCATTACGGTAGGTTCAGCACCAATACGAAATTCAGCGGTCACACCATGCTCTTCGTTATCGATTTCTTCTGTGGGGGTAGACCCACCACAGCAATCCCACATTGGCCAATCAGCATTCATCTCATCTTCGAAAATCACCAATTCTGGATAGGCTGATTCTTGAGAAATTTCGATGTTAGTCATGCGGTATACTGCACCTTCACCGGCGCCCCATGCTGGGAATACCATAATGACGTCGATAGCGCTGGTATCTAGGCCAACTTCGGCTAATGCGCTTAAAGGAAATTCATAGGATTCCCACACCCCTTGTTCGGGTGTCGCGCCAGCGTCTGCATTAGGCCCTACATAGCCATCCATCAATGGCAGTTCTACCGCCGTCGTGCCTTCGCCACTTTCTATTTTAAATAGCCATGCTGCCGATGCGTCTGCGGGTGAAGAAACCATCTTTAAGTCAAACTTAACGCTGCCGTTTTCTTCCATTGGCGAGGCGTCAAATGGTGAGGCTTCGCCTTCTGGATCGGTAATGAAAAGTTCGCGGCTGATAAAGCCCATTACGGTAGGTTCAGCACCAATACTAAATTCGTAAACGTCGCCTTCTTCGCTGTCTTCAACAATGGCGGGTGTGGTACCACCGCAGCAGTCCCATGCAGGCCAGTCAGGGTTTGTTGTACCATCGAAAATGGTTAGATTGACCGCAACGCCTGTTGAAGGCGCCGAAGGAATGGGGGCTGCACCTTCTACTAACGCGTCGTCCAGTGAGTCGTATCCAGGACGAATGGTTTCACAGCCCGCGCCCGTTTCAGGGTCTGAACCACATTCGTACACACGAACATAGTCAATTTCGAAGCTCTGTCCATTCGTGAACGCTTCGGGATCGATGCCTGTTTCATTGACTGCTTCAGGCCAACTACCGCCTACCGCGAGGTTTAAGATCATGTAGAATTCTTGGTCGTATGGGGCATTGTCCCAGTGAGTAACCAATTCTCCGGTACCCTGTTCAAAATATTCAGTGTACCAACCACGATGTGATAAGCCTGTGGCTTCACCGTTGCTGTTATATCTTACTTCAGAACGACGTTGGGTAGCATAAAGGTAATCGTCCATATACCAACGAATTTCACCTTCTTGCCACTCGATGGCGTAAGTGTGGAAATCGTCTGCTGGATTCGACCCATCAGGTAGCGAGTAGGCTTGGCCAGAACTGTCGTTGTTTGGCCATTCTTGACCATAGTGTAGCGTTCCATAAATATGCGCTTCAGGATTACCGTCAGCATCTGCAGCTTTCAAGTTCACTGCTTCCATAATGTCGATTTCGCCAGAACGCGGCCAACCACCGTATACGCTATCAGTTGGCATCATCCAAAATGCTGGCCAACTGCCTTGACCCTCAGGTAACTTGGCGCGTATTTCAAAGCGGCCATATTTAAAATCTGCTTTATATTGGGTAATCAGGCGTGCCGACGTGTAAGGCTTTGCCGCCCCTTCTTCTGCCGGCAAAGCGACAATATTCAGTACACCGTCACTAACGAACGCATTTTCTTCACTATCGGTATAACATTGGGCTTCATTGTTACCGCCACCATCGCAGTTAACTTCATGAGTCCATTTGTTGTCGTCAATACCCGTATCGTCGAATTCATCGCTCCATACGAGTTGCCAATCACTGACAGGTGCAGAAACGTCAACACTGTCGATGTCAGTTGAGGTGGTGGCACCGCCACCGCAGCCAAATAGGGTAGTGACTGATAACGCGGCTGCTATCCGCGTAAGTTGAGTTGCTTTTTTAGTCATTATTTTCAGCCCTGTTCAATAGAAGTTAGTTGTAATCATTGCCGCGATGGCCAGTAAAAAGGGTGCTGTAAGCGCTTACAAAGTCAGAAAAATAAAAAGGCCTTCTGAAAGCGCTTACATTAAATTAATATATCAACGAGAAAAAATCAATCATCTTCTCATTAATTTAACATTTAAACGCATGTTTGATTTTGGTGTTTGCAACAGGGGTTGCCCATTTCTAAGGGCTTTTGGGGTGTTTTTGCACACGGGAAAATGTTGATTTTATTTTGGTTTACTGCATTTTTACAACTGGAGTGCCAATTATTTGTTAAATGTAAAGCTGGTATTTTGTGTAAAAGTAACGCTAATATAAATGAAATGAAAGCGCTTACAAGATTTGGTAAGCTCAAATGAATTTAGTGGTCGTCTTTGCCGTCTTATTAGGCAAGATGAATCGCCTTGTCGTAGTAGCTATTTTTAAATTAGGGCTGTTAACTCATGGATATATTGGCCGAAGCAGGTTCTCCATTCGCGCAACGTGATTTTACGATTGGCGTGGCCACGTCGTCGTTTCAGATTGAAGGTGATGCAGATAACAGAGAGTTAAGCATCTGGGACACTTTCTGTAACAAGCCCGGTAAAATTGCAGATGCCAGTCATGGCCTTGTGGCCTGTGACCACGTTAACCGCATAGAAGAAGACCTCTCTATCATTAACGCCTTAAATGTTGATGCCTATCGTTTTTCAGTGAGTTGGCCGCGGATAATAAGACAAGATGGTAGCGTTAATCAGCAAGGCTTAGATTTTTACGGCAAAATTCTAGATACCCTTGCACGCAACAATATTAAGGCCTACGTCACTTTGTATCACTGGGATTTGCCTCAGTATTTGGAAGATACCGGCGGGTGGCTGAATAGAAAGACAGCCGACGCATTTGCCAATTATGTCGATGTCGTCACAAAAGCCTTTGGTGACAGGGTTTTTTCCTACGCGACGTTAAACGAACCTTTTTGCAGCGCCTATTTAGGTTATGAAATTGGTGTGCACGCGCCAGGCTTGGTGGGTAAGGAATATGGCAAAAAAGCCATTCATCACCTATTGTTAGCCCATGGCAAAGCCATGCCTATTATCCGAAAAAATGCGCCTAAGGCAGAAGCGGGGATAGTGCTGAATTTTACCCCGTTTTATTCTAACTCACCCAGCGAACAGGATATACGTGCCACGAAACTGGCTCACGATCACCATAACGACTGGTATATAAAGCCGCTTATTCATGGTGAGTATCCCTCACTTATCGAGCAAATACCGCAGGCACATCGTCCGGATATTAAAGACGGCGACATGGATATTATTGCGGCTCCTTTAGACTATTTAGGGGTGAATTATTACACGCGGGCTAAAGTGAAAGATGATGGCACTAGCGATCCGTGTCAGCTCCCCCCTCCTGAAGGCAGTGAAACCACGGCAATGGGGTGGGAGGTTTATCCACAAGGTTTAACGGATTTACTTATACAACTGCATACTGATTACACCTTACCGCCGTTGCTCATTACAGAAAATGGCCTCGCAAGTGACGATTTTCTTAACGACGAAGGTGAAGTTAACGATACGCAGCGTATTCGATATTTGACCACGCATTTACAGGCGGTGGCCAATGCGATGGAAGCTGGGGTGAATATTACGGGGTATTTTGTGTGGAGTCTGCTAGACAACTTTGAATGGGCTTTAGGGTATGAAAAGCGATTTGGCATAGTCTATGTGGATTACAGTACCCAAAAGCGCACGCTAAAAGCGAGTGCAAAGAAATTACAAAATCTGCTCATGCAACGTAAAGAGATGCTTTAATACACTTATAACAATAAAATAACGGTGAAGCTTATGGTGAGTGCAAAGGAGAAAATTGCCTACGGGTTAGGCGATACAGCAAGCAACTTCATTTTTCAAACCGTGATGTTGTTTCTGACATTTTACTACACGGACGTGGTGGGCTTATCGGCAGCTGCCGTTGGAAGCATGTTTTTATTAGTGCGGATTTTTGATGCGATTACCGACCCTCTTATGGGCTCGCTAGCGGACAGAACACGCACCCGTTGGGGATCGTACCGCCCTTACTTGTTGTGGTTAGCGCTACCTTTTGCGTTATGCAGTGTACTGGCCTTCACCTCTCCTCAATGGCTCCCCGAAAACGGCAAGCTTATTTATGCTTTTGCCACTTATGCATTGTTAATGTTGATGTATACCGCCATTAATATTCCCTATTCTGCATTAGGCGGTGTGATGAGTGCAGAATCTTCTGAACGAGTATCCATACAGTCATATCGATTCGTTTTCGCCATGGCTGGTGGGCTACTGGTGACTTCGTTTATGTTACCGTTAGTTGAATGGCTTGGAGAGGGAAACGAAGCGCTGGGGTATCAGCGCGCAATGATGGTTATGAGTGCTGTTGGTGCCATGCTATTTTTACTTTGTTTTTTAGGCACAAAAGAGCGAGTGCCTCCCTCTAATGATGCGCCAGTAGCCTATAAGTCTCAACTTGCGGCGTTATTTAAAAATGACCAGTGTCGGGTGCTTTGTTTGGTGGCAATAGTACTTCTGACAGGCATGGTAATGCGTAATACACTTGCACTATATTACGTGAAATATGTATTACAGCGTCCAGAGTCTGCCACCTTGTTTGTGACCGCCGGCATGATCGGCAGTATTATCGGATGTGCGCTGGCCAACCCTGTAGCCAAACGGTTTTGTAAAATCAAAGTGTATATTGGCTTACAAATAATCAGTGCCTGTCTTTGCGTTGTTAACTTCTTCATTCCTTATGATGCGTGGTACGCCGCTATTTCTTTGCACTTTTTATGGGGGCTGTTTTTGCAGATGGCGACCCCTTTGTTATGGTCGAAAATTGCGGATGTAGTGGATTATGGCGAGTTTAAAACTGGCCTAAGAATGACCGGCTTAACCTATTCTACCGTGGTATTTTTTATCAAAGTTGGTTTGGCATTAGGAGGAGCGCTGGCTGGTTGGCTACTTGCGTTTTTCAATTATCAAGCGGGCGTGTTCAACCCAGATGTCGCGCAAGGTATTGTTGCCTTGTTTTGCATTGGGCCTGCAGTTGCTTCAATAGGTGTTGCGATAATTATGCGCTGGTATACATTAGATGACCAAACCGTGGTGTCCATACAAAACGCGCTGGGTTTAACGACAAAAACAAATAACGCCTAACAGGCATTTCTCTAATACAGCAGGGATAAGTACACGGGAATCGATGTATTTTTAGAGCACTATGGTAACAATTAAGCAAGTCAGTGAATTAGCGGGAGTGTCTTCAGCAACCGTGTCACGTGTGATAAACAACACAGATACAGTAAAGGAAAAAACACGCAAACAAGTTGTCGATGCCATGGAAAAGCTAGGCTATCGGCATAATGTTATTGCAGCTTCACTCGCCTCAAACAAAACACATACCGTAGGTTATGTGGTGCCAGAACTACATGGTTCGTTTTTCGGTACTATGATGGCGGGGTCGGAAAAGGTACTTAGACAAGCCAACAAACACATGTTTGTGGTTACAGGTCACAGTGATGAAGACCTTGAAAAGAAAGAAATTGAAGCGCTGCTAAGTCGCCGTTGCGATGCACTTATACTGCATGTGGAAGCGGTGAGTGATGCCTATTTGGTTGATTTAGCCAGCCAAGATGTGCCCATGATTATAGTTAATAGGTACATCGAGGACATTGGTGAAAAGTGCATCAGTTTAGACAATGTACTGGGTGGATACTTAGCAACACATCACCTTATTCAACTAGGCCACAAAGACATTGCCTATGCCGCTGGTGCGTTATTTAAAGCTGATGGTATTAACCGCCTAACCGGGCATAAAAAAGCGTTACAGGAAAATGGGCTTAGTTTTCAAGACAGCATGATGGCAGAAGGTAACTTCCAGGCTTTTTCTGGTGAAGAGTGCGTAGACGAATTAATGGCTCGCAAAGTGCATTTTACTGCCATTGCGTGCGCGAACGATGAAATGGCCTCAGGAGCCATAAATGCATTGCGAAAACATGGCAAACGGGTACCAGAAGACGTATCGGTTATCGGCTTCGATAACGTGGATTTTGCCAGTTACCTAACGCCTAAACTCACCACCATTGACTACCCCATAAGGGAAATAGGTGCGATGGCGGCGCAATGGATTTTAAATCATGCTTACGGAGATGGGAAAATGTCTATTGAGCACATTCTGGCGCCTCAAGTCATTGTGAGAGGTACAACCGCAAAATTAATATGAGATTCGACTTCAGACTAATGGTGGAAGTGCCGACACATCTGTTACCCTGAAAATAATTTATCTAATTTGGTACACCTATGTTTGTCTCTCGCCATCGCTATGAAGAAAAAGCGGCTGAAGTATCGCAACTCCAACAACAATACCACCAAGCGCTTGACAGAATAAGCGCGCTAGAGGCTGAAAATCAGTCGCTACATCAACAAAATAACGAGCTGCAGCAGTCACAGTCAACCCAATACGCGCCTGGGATCACCAAGGGCTTGCTTGATTCATTGCAGCAAGTGGGGGGAATCAGAGAAACGGTATTCGCTGCATTTGAACACATAGATGCAGAAAATACAGCCACCGCAGATATTGGCCAGTTATTTAGTGATTCTTCCGGTGTATTGGAAAAAATCATCAAAGACATGGGGGGCCTGAGCTCTCAAATGAGCAGCATGAGCGAGCGCATTTCAGGGTTATCCACCACAGCTGATAACATCAACAAGTTTGTTTCTACGATTACCAGTATCTCTGATCAAACTAACCTGCTAGCACTGAATGCGGCGATAGAAGCTGCCCGTGCAGGTGATGCGGGTAGAGGCTTTAGTGTAGTCGCAGATGAAGTTAGGGCGTTGGCCACCGAAACCAACAAATCAGCGACGGAGGTGTCTGAGTTGGTTAACGGTATCATTCAATCCACAGCGAAAGCAGTGTCTGGGGTTAATGAGCTACGAGGCAACAATGAAGCCCTTGAAGTTGGCATCAATACGCTAAACAACAGCTACGAAGTGATGGTCAACCATTGCGATAGCATGCGAAGCACCATAAGCACAGGCGCACTCAGTGCATTTATTCAAACCGTTAAACTAGATCACGTAGTGTGGAAATCTGAGGTTTATGCGGTACTGTGTGGCTATAGTAGCAAACAAGCCAGTGATTTTGCTGACCATACACAATGTCGTTTAGGTCAATGGTATAGCGACAATCGGAATGCTCAATTGGCCCAACTTTCAGCGTTTAGAGAGCTTGAAGCCCCTCACGCTGCGGTTCACCAACATGGCGTGGCGGCACTGCAAGCCAATATGAAAAATGACCCTCATACTGTAGAAAGCAAAGTGCTGGAAATGGAAAAAGCAAGTGAACGCGTCATGATGGTATTGGATAAACTCACTCAGTAATCTTGGGCTATACTTACCCATAAGGGAAAACACTAGCCTTAAGTCAGGAGAAAGAGATTTTGGAGCATTCATCACAACAAGGTGAAGCCAAAGAAGTCGCCGAACTTAAGGCTAAGGTGAGCTCACTTGAACGCCAATTAAAGCGTCAAAAACACGCCCGAAAAAATGCGGAGTGGTTTTTAGAAAGCTACTCCAACGACGCCTATCTTGCTAACCAAGCTTTACGTAAAGCGCTTCACGAGAGTAAAAAGCGTGAACGAGAACTTCTCTATTTAAATCGCTCTGCTTCTCAACTAACGCAATCCGACAGCGGATCGGGCTTCATTTTTTCCGCCCTCAAGTCGGCGGTGGAATTCACCGATGCCTATTGCGGTATTGTGCTCATCACCTCGCCAGGAAAAGAACCTGAAATAGCGGACGATAAGGTGTGGACCCACGAGGAAGGGTGGATAGATGCCCCTGATATGGTGAGTACTATCTTGGAAGCGCTGCCTCTTTCTTACTGTGACGACTATTCTCACTGGTGTGTTAGTGCAATCGATAACCCAAGGATTGAGCAAGAGGTGAGGTTACTCCACTTTATGCAAAAGCTAGGCAAGGATGAAAACGCTTGGTTAGCATTGGTGACTAAAGACGACCATTTAGATGAAGAAATGCTGCATATCTTAGACACCACGAAACATTACCTGCAATTTGGCTTGGGTTATCAAAGCACTAAGCACGAGGTTAGGCATCAAAAAGCCGCGCTTTCATCCATGCAAGAAAACCAAGCACATTTACAAGAGAAGCTGGTTTCTGCCGATAAAATGGCCATGCTCGGACAACTAGCAGCGGGTATTGCTCATGAAATTAATAACCCCATAGGGTATGTGAGAAGTAATACTTCAGTGGCGAAAGATATCTTTAAAGATTATCAAAGTGCCCTTGGCGATATTCAAGGTTTGTGTGAGCAAGCAGGGGGCGACATCCTAGCGCGTTTTCGTGAGTTTGAAGATAGATACTCTCTAAACGAAAGTGCTGAAGCTATTGCCGAAATGTTCGAAGAGTCATCCGAAGGCATTGAACGTATTGTCGAAATAGTTAAAGCGCTTCGTAGTTTTTCATACCCGAGCGCAGGCAAGCGTAGTGCCGTAAGCCTAGTGGAAGCTGTGAATTCCGCGGTAAAACTGACAGCCAACTTACATAAGTACAAAAACAGCGTTAACTTTATTGCGCCTTCTCATGATGTGCAAGTACTAGGAAATGCTGGGCAAATTCAACAGGTATTGGTGAATTTACTTACCAATGCTATTTATGCTACACCTGAAGGGAAAAGCATTTTTATTCGCTTAGACGAGACAGATACGTTGGCCATACTCAGCGTTGAAGATCAGGGGCACGGCATGTCAAAAGATGTGATAGATAAAATGTTTACCCCATTTTTTACCACGAAACCGCCGGGGGATGGCACGGGATTAGGGATGTCTATTTCGTTAACCATTATTGAAGAGCACGAAGGCGAAATTGAAGTGGTGAGCCAAGAAAATCAAGGGACAACCGTATCGGTTTCGCTTAAACGTGCCTAATTCACCTCGGTACGTATTTGATAGAGAGTGACTTTTTAAAGATGCTACTTTAGTATACAAATTTGTGAATTGTGTTCTAGGCTTATTGTTATGCCTGACAATAACGAACAATTTGTATCACGCTGTGATAACGTTTGATGGAGATAGCGTAAACTATGAGAAGTAATCAGCCCGTCACTCAACGCGAGAACGTATTCCCTCCCCACTACCGTCTTATATCCGCTACCGACCGCCAAGGTGTTATTCAGCACTGCAACGATGAGTTTGTGGAAGTGAGTGGCTATTCCCGCGAAGAGCTTGTGGGTCAACATCATAACCTTATTCGGCACCCTGATATGCCAGCATCCGTTTTTAAAGAGATGTGGGCGACCCTTCAGGCGGGAAAAAGCTGGATGGGGCTGGTTAAAAACCGGTGCAAAAATGGCGATCATTACTGGGTGTCGGCGTTTGTGACGCCGGTGTATGAAAATGGCAATATTGTGGGCTACGAATCTGTCAGGATCGCAGCCCAAGACCATGAAAAAGAAAGAGCGCTAGGAATTTACCACCGCTTACAGGAGAATAAATCGCCGGTCAGTATGATGAGTAAAGCCGCTTCTTTACTCGCTTCCGTCTATCCAATATGGCTCATTGGTATCTTACTTGCGATAGGGGCGGGGGTTGCATACGGCGCATTCGCAGGCTTGTTAGCCCTGATGGCTTCCCTTGTTATGCTCTCATGGCAAAGTAGCGTTAGCCGCGTGCAATGGAAGGGGCTTTTAGCGTTAAGTCCCGCTAGCTACAGCAACGATATTGTGGCGCAAACCTATTATCAGGATGTGAACTATATTGCTCAAGCTAAGCTAGTACTTGCCTGTGAGCTAGCCAGAACTCGTACGGCGCTAACGCGAATTAAAGATGCTTCATTTGGGCTAGAGACAATCGCATCCACCACACATTGCCAAGCAGAAACAACCAGTGCCGCCGTAGTACAACAAAATCAGGCGACACAGCAAATTGCATCTGCCGTTACCCAAATGAGCCAAGCCATCCAAGATGTGGCTCAACGTGTGGAGGCCAATGCTGCAAGTGCGCAAACTGCAGCAGACAATGTTAAAACCGGTAATGACAAAGCTGAGCAATCCATGCAGGCTATTTTGCAGTTACGTCAAGCCGTAGAATCTATTTCTCATACAGTAACAGAACTAGCCCAATCCACCTCTGATATTGGCGAAGCTGCCAGTATTATTTCCACGATTGCCGATCAAACCAATTTGTTAGCCCTTAACGCAGCAATAGAAGCCGCTAGAGCAGGTGAACAGGGAAGGGGCTTTGCTGTGGTGGCCGATGAAGTGAGAACATTAGCCTCAAAAACACGAGAGTCCACGGATAAAATACACAACATTATTCAAGAATTAGAAGCGCGTACCGAACGCGCTGTAAAAGTGTCAACGGAAGGGCTAAGTTCAGCAGAACACGGCACCGAAATTGTTGAAGAGACTCGAGGGGCGCTTAAAGAAATTAACAATGCAGTTTCTGGTATAGCCTCTGCCACTGTTGAAATGTCGTCAGCCGTTGAACAGCAAAGTACCGTGGCCGACCATATTAATCAGCAGCTTGTAGAAGTGGCTGACGGTGCGCAAGACACCCAACAAGCCTCTGAAGCGTCACTGAAAGCCAGTAACGACCTTAAAACAACAGTAGAACAAGTGCATTCGCTTATTCTCCGTTTTAGCACTGACAAGCGCTAGACTCATTTGTGGATAGTTGCCCGCGCGAAACGTAATTCATTCACTACGTAGCGCAGGCAAATCGTTTGAAAAGCGCTTTGCTAACGGTAGGTCACCTCGCCGTGGTTAACCGTTAGCCTTTAGCTTTACCACTTCGGCGCTTTCGTCTTCTAAGACGCTCTGTGCCGTTGCACCTTTAAATATCTTAGCCACTTTATCTTTGCTTTTTGCCAACATAATAGAAAGCTCTTCAGCAAGGCTATCGTCTAAGTTAATGCCTTTCGCTTGAATGTATTCTGCTAGCTGGTCGGCAGCGTCAAGCATTTTATCGTATTGATCGGCTTCTTTTTTATCGGTAGTTACCAATTTTTCTACCCCTTTGTGTGTAACAACATACTGTGTGGTAATGGCCATGGTAGGTCCCCTGTTTTTTAAAAGACAAAAAAACTGTACAGTATTTTACTGTATAAATAAACAGTTAATTTGCGGTTTATACACGTATTTGGTCGCCTAGCGAATATCAGCGCCCGCCACCGCGCTCGCATAACTTTTGATGCGGGGAACTGGCAAAGTCTGTTATTCTGGGAAAAGCTTCGCCATTTCGGTAGATTTCGCGAAACACCGATGTGTTTAAGTGGTGCTGACCCACTACTTTGTCCTCGCATAGGAAAAAGACAAACGACAGAAATTCGGTAGGAAAGGAGATGTAATGCAACAGGCCATTCAACAAGATATTGCTGCCATCCAAGCTATTGAAGCGGTACCGCATATCATGAATATTCTGTCAGAAGCCACAGGGTTACGCTTTATATGCGTCGCCAGAGTCACCGAAGATAATTGGACCATGTGTTCGGTACTCGACAAGGTAGACTTTAATTTAAAGCCTGGTGATGAGCTTGAAATCCAAACCACGTTTTGTAGCCAAGTTCGCCAGTCTGCGAAGGCCATTGTAATAGAAGAAGCCTCTAAAGACAGTCAATATAAAACCAGCCCCATTCCTGTCATGTATGGATTTGAGAGCTATTTTTCTTACCCAATATACAAAACCGACGGCTCATTTTTTGGCACCTTGTGTGGGTTAGATCCCACCCCTACCGCATTAAAAACAGCAAAAATTGATAATCAAATAGCGTCATTTGCTGAGCTCATCTCTCGCCAACTTGAGGTAAACGATCAGCTTAGTTCTGCCAAATCCGCTTTATTCGATGAGCAGTCTGCGGCGAAATTGCGAGAGCAATACATTGCTATCCTAGGCCATGATATTCGTACGCCTTTATCATCGTTAAAAATGGGCGTGGACTTTCTCTCTGAAACACTTTCCGATGGCACTACCCAAAAGGTACTGAAGCGCATGGATAACAGTGTGAATAAAATGAAGCGCCTTATTAATGATGTGATGGATTTCACCCATGGTAAAATGGGCAAAGGCATTTCCCTAAATGTACGCTCGTCTGAGACGCTTCAAGAAGAGTTATTGCACGGTGTAAATGAATTGGCTACGCTACACCCCGAATGCCATATTAATACCAATATTCAGGTTTCTGGGCCTCATTATTGCGACCCAGAACGCATAGGCCAATTGCTTTCGAACCTGCTGATTAATGCCATTGTCCATGGCGACCATGCCCACCCTATCGATGTTTATGCCGGTAAGGTGAATGGCGTGTTCACCCTTAGCGTAGCTAACAGCGGTACCCCTATACCAGAAGACACTAAAGCGAAGCTTTTCCAACCTTTTTTGGCGGAATAAAAATGCCAAACACTCGGGCGGGCTAGGATTAGGGCTTTTCATCGCCTCTCAAATAGCCGAAGCTCATCAAGGAAAACTGTCAGTGGTGTCAAACGAACAGGCAACGGTGTTTACTTTCTCTGCTAACTTACGTCGCTAAATACGCATTAAGCGGTTTTAGTCGGTGATTAATGCTTGTGCAATTAATTGCCTGCGCGTATAATGCGCGCCCTTACAGCCAACCCAATTCGTTCCTTGTCTCCATACAGTCGGCTGTACTGTCGAGGCTACAACCGTAAGGAGCTATAATGCGTCATTACGAAATCGTATTTATGGTTCACCCTGATCAGAGTGAACAAGTACCTGGTATGATCGAGCGTTATACTACAATTCTTAAGCAAGACGGTGGTCAGATTCATCGTTTAGAAGATTGGGGCCGTCGTCAACTGGCTTACCCAATTGAAAAGCTGCACAAAGCCCACTACGTACTAATCAATGCTGAAGCCACTGCAGAAGCTGTTGACGAACTGGAAAATGCTTTCCGTTTCAACGACGTTATCCTACGTAACATGGTAATGCGCACTAAGAACGCTGTAACTGAGCCTTCTCCAATGATGAAAGAAGAGCCTCGTCGTGAGCGTCGTGACGATTCTGCACCTCGCCAAGAGCGCGCAGAAAAGAAAACTGAAACCACTGAAGACAACGCTTAAGGAGATCACTCATGGCTCGTTTTTTCAGACGTCGTAAGTTCTGCCGTTTTACTGCAGAAGGTGTGACTGAGATAGATTACAAAGATATCGCTACTCTTAAGAACTACATCACAGAGAGCGGTAAAATTGTCCCTAGCCGTATTACTGGTACAAGCGCAAAATATCAGCGTCAGCTGTCTTCTGCGATTAAGCGCGCACGTTTTCTTGCGTTGCTTCCGTACACTGATTCACACAAGTAATTTGGCGAACTTAAGGGGTAGCTAAGATGAATATCATCCTACTAGATAAAATCGCCAACCTTGGCGGTCTGGGCGACCAAGTGACTGTTAAGTCTGGTTATGCTCGTAACTTCCTTTTCCCACAGGGTAAAGCGGTTCCTGCAACAAAAGACAACGTTGAAAAGTTTGAAGCACGTCGTGCTGAACTAGAAGCGAAAATTGCTGAGCAGCTAGCTGCTGCAAATGCACGCGCTGATAAAATCAACGAGTTGGCTGAAGTAACCATCGCCGCGCCTGCTGGTGATGAAGGTAAACTGTTTGGTTCTGTTGGTACTCGCGACATCGCTGATGCAATCACTGCAGCTGGCGTTGAAGTAGAAAAAGCAGAAGTTAAACTACCTACTGGTACTCTTCGTGAGACTGGTGAGTATGACATCGACCTACAACTTCACTCTGACGTAATCACTTCTATCAAAGTGATCATCATTGCTGAAGCGTAAGCGTTGACGTATATGAAAAAGCCGCTCTTTTGAGCGGCTTTTTTGTGTCTATGGGCTTATTTCAGCGCTATTTTTTTGCAATTTTCTCACATTTTTCGCGCCATTCGTCATCAAGCACAGTCAGTTGAGCAAGCGTGTTCGCGAGAACCTTGTCAGCTTTGGTGTGTACGCATTGCATCAAGGTGTTGACGTTCACGCTGTTTTCCTCACGATGAAGTAACGTGACTTCGTCCCCTACGTGAATCTTCCCTGTTTTAATCACTCGGTAATACCAACCCGTTATGCCTCGCTCACCGACAAACCGGTCTAGGTTCGGTATTTCAAAGCGCTGGGATATTTTGTTACATGGCGCCCTTGGCGCGCTTATTTGCAACTCTACCTCGCCGAATTTCCAGATATCACCAATATATACAGTGGCATCATCCATGCCGTCTACACTGATGTTTTCACCAATACTTCCGGCAACGAATTTACCGTCGGGAAAGTGCTTTTGCAAAGTAAGGTAATTAATGGGGGCAAATTGGTGAAGGACTTTTTCTGGCCCTCCATGTAATCGCTTATTCGCCTGATCATCCTCATCTGTCCCATCTTCCCTTACAGTTAATGAAGCAACAGCGGACTTTACAATGCAGCTCGGGGCGCCTCTTGGGCCCAAAGGTTGTGCGCGGCCAGCAAAAAGGCCATTAACGGTGAAAACGGCATCCATGAAAACTCCAAAAAAATTGTAGTGACTTTAAACCTTTCTAGTATAGGGTACGACTAACCTAACAATACTAACAAATACGCCAGCCAAAAACCGCGAATGTTCAGGCTTGCTAATAAATAATAGAGATTATCATGGAGCACACCCAACAACGTGTCATACACGCCAGTACGGTGTCGGCATCAAGCGACGAACAGGCTGTTATATCAGCTGCGCAACGAGGCGATAAGCAAGCCTTCAAGGCGCTGTACCATGGGCATGTGGGTCGTGTTTACGCTTTATGTTTTCGCCTAACCGGTGACAAAGGTTTAGCTGAAGATGCGACCCAAGAGGTGTTTATCCAGTTATTCAATAAATTGAGTAACTTTAACGGTCAGAGCCTATTTACTACATGGCTACACAGTGTAACAGCAAATGTCACTGTGGATTATATGCGTAAGCAGCGGGGATGGGTAAAGCGCATGTTTAACCTTGAAACGAGTTCTGCAATGACAAATGTCGCTGAATCTGACAGCGCAGAAGTCGATTTGGAAGCGCTAATCTTACGGTTACCAGAACGCGCGCGCATGGTGTTTGTGCTGCATGCCATAGAGGGTTACCGACATGAAGAAATTGCGGCCATGTTAGGCATGGCGATAGGATCTAGTAAAGCGCAGTTTCACCGTGCGAAGCAATTGATAAAAGGTTGGATGGGGTGTGAAGATGAATGATTTCGACAAACAATTACACGCTAAAATCGACGACTTGCCAACAGAGAAACAGCCACAGCGAGATCTCTGGAAAGGGATTGAGTTGGGACTAACGTCTGAAGCCATTGTAGAAGAAAAAGCGGTTTCGACTAGAGTGTCATCAAATCAGTGGTTCGCACTGGCAGCCAGTGTGTGTTTGGCCAGCGTGTTATGGTTAACGGTTCCTCAGTTTTTCGATACGCATGACAAGGAGAGCCCAGGCTATGCCTTAGTGGAATCAATGAGTCAGCAACAGCAACAGCAAGTTACCAGTTTACTCGCTAGTTATCAAAGTGTGCCTGCGGTAACGGATAACTGGCAAGCGCAAATGAATGAGTTAGACGACGCGGCGTTGGCGATTAAAACAGCCCTTAAAAACGACCCAAATAACGCGGCGCTTATTCGAATGTTACATCAAGTTTATCAACAACAAATTGCCCTAATTGAGCGAGTGCACGCGCCCAAATGGCAGCAAATCTAAGGAGAATTCATCATGAATTTCTATAGCAACTGTTCTACTTATGCACGCGTGCTTTCGCTAAGCCTATTTACCTTAGGCCTTAGCCTGGCAAGTACCCCAGCTGATGCCGGTGAAAAGGTGGATCGTACGTTAGACACTGGCTCCTCACCTAAGCTCGATATAGAGCATGTAAATGGTAAAGCGGATATTCAAGTTTGGGATAATCAGCAAGTCAAGGTGGTAGGCGAGCTAAGTGATAGAACCAATGAGTTCATTTTTGAACGCAAAGGTAACGTGGTTATCATACACGTTGAAGTAAACCGACTTGGTAAAAAGTGGTGGGAAAATAACGACGAAGGCGACGATCTGACCATTTACGTGCCTAAAGACAGCGATATTAATTACACTGCGGTTAATGCCGATGTGTATTTAGAAGGTGTCACCCAAGGTGCCAACGTCGAGGTAGTAAATGGAAATGTGAGTATCAGCAATACAGGTAAACGGGTAAAAGCCGAATCAGTGAACGGTGATATTACCCTAGAGAATGTCAATGGTCGTTTAGATGCAGAGACAGTAAATGGCGAAATACAAGCTGCCCATATAGGCAATGAAATGGTGTCGTTTGCATCTGTGAACGGCGAGATTGCGGTGACGACATCTAGCCCTGATGTCACCGTCGAAACCGTCAATGGTCAGATTGATTTGACGCTACAGACGGTTGATGCGCTATCTATTAACACCGTCAATGGCTATGTAAAAAGCCTCCTTACACTTAACCCTAATGGCAGGGTGAAGGCGAGTTCAGTAGGTGGAACCATCAATATGGTATTTCAGCCAGGGGTGTCAGCACAGTTCGATATTGAGACCCATGCTGGCGGTAATATTTCAAACAATATATCTAGCGACAAGCCTCAAAAACCAAAGTACGGCCCGAGTAGCTGGTTGCGCTTTATCAACAATGGTGGCGAAGGCAGTGTAGATATCTCTACTGTCCATGGTAGTATCACCATAGACGAAAAATGAATTAAATAGTCAAAATCTAATTAGTTATAACGATTGAAAAAACAAAATCTGCCCCCATTTCTTCACCATCAACACATGAATGATGAGAAAGAAAAGGGGCAGACTCAGAAATTGAACGCCGCCGCACTTTTTATTTTCTTCTGTGTTATCAACGTATTTTATTGTCGTTTTGTCTTAAGAAATGAACGCTCTTCTACTGGGAGGCTCATATTCTGTAGCGAATAGGACGAAAAAAGTTTAAATAAGGAGTTTTTCGTGGGTGTTGTACGCCATTTTAAGCGGTTTTGGCGCTTTCACAGTTTTATTGCCCTTTCACTCAGTGTCAGTGCGTTTACCCTAGGTTGTGCGGTAAAAGAGCCTGCCTTTTTTGAGGGAACATGGGTGGTGACAGAGGCGCACCAACCGGGTATATCTGCTGTGTCACCACAGCAGGCACAAACGATATTAGGCCGTTCTCTACAATATAAAAGTGATAGGGCGACGCTGAATCAACAACAGTGCATTACCCCGCGTTATCATGAACAACAGTTTCACCTAGATGACTTTAGCCAATATTATCGCGTGGATGCTAAATCACTTGGCTTTGTCCCAGGCAAAGTGACACAAGTCACCATAGATTGCGGACTGGGCGCAAAAGATATAGGTAGCACTTTGGTGTTTCAGGAAGATACCACGGCTTATACTGTTTTTAATGGTACCTTCTATCGCATAGAAAAAACGTTAGAGGTGGCACCCATATAGCCCCTCTATTATCCGCTGGTTGAGCCGATTCACCTGATTAAAATTTTGACCTTCAAACGCTTTGGGCAATATCCTTTATTGTTCAAAGCATCGCAAAAGCGCATAATAGCAAGCTGGATTTTTGGTGAACTAAGAAGGTAACGTTAGTGGTATCTCCTCCCCAAGGCGATAAAAGCGTAGAGAAATTGAAGGTTCCGCCTCATAGCATAGAGGCAGAGCAGTCAGTTCTTGGCAGCATGCTTATTGATCCTGAAAGCTGGGATAAAGTGGCTGAGCTGGTCACAGACACGGATTTTTACAACCGTTCTCATCAAATTATCTTTCGTGCCATTATTAGGTTGCTGAACAACAGTAACCCAGTGGACCTTATCACAGTGTCTGAAGAGCTTGAAAAGCATGATGAGCTCGAGGATGCGGGAGGGTTTGCTTATTTAGGCGAGCTTGCTAAAAACACCCCGAGTTCTGCAAATGTGGTCTCTTATGCTCAAATTATCAGTGAGCGTGCCATAACCCGTGAACTCATTGGTGTGGCACACGAAATTGCAGAAGTTGGCTACAACCCAGAAGGTCGCGACAGCGCAGACATTCTCGACTTAGCCGAAAGTAAAGTGTTTGAAATCGCCGAGCGCAGAACCGGCGAGAACGAAGGCCCCCGTGATGTAGAGTCGGTTTTAGGCAAAACCATTGACCGTCTCGAAGTGTTGGTAAAAACCAATAAAGAAGTGACAGGGGTAACCACCGGGTTCACCGATCTTGATAAAAAGACCAGTGGATTACAGCCATCAGACCTTATCATTGTGGCAGCTCGACCCTCTATGGGTAAAACCACTTTCGCCATGAACTTGGTTGAAAATGCCATGATGTCGGAAGAAAAGCCGGTACTTGTGTTCAGTTTAGAGATGCCGTCGGAACAAATCATGATGCGTATGCTGGCCTCCCTTAGTCGCGTGGATCAGACGAAAATCAGAACCGCACAGCTTGATGATGAAGACTGGGCGCGTATTTCAAACACCATGGCCATGCTGAAAGACAAAGATAGCTTGTTTGTCGATGACTCTTCTGGGTTGACGCCCATGGATGTGCG
Organism: Alteromonas sp. B31-7; assembly: GCF_015767655.1. Taxonomy (NCBI): domain Bacteria; kingdom Pseudomonadati; phylum Pseudomonadota; class Gammaproteobacteria; order Alteromonadales; family Alteromonadaceae; genus Alteromonas; species Alteromonas sp. B31-7. The sequence goes on along the minus strand of NZ_CP065233.1, from coordinate 4,237,902 downwards.
CAGTCGAGCAAGAAAGCTAGCACGAGAACGTGGCGGCATCAGTTTAATCATGGTGGATTATTTGCAACTTATGCGAGTCCCTTCGCTGAGCGACAATAGAACCTTGGAAATTGCCGAGATTTCCCGTTCATTAAAAGCGCTGGCGAAAGAGTTGGAAGTGCCCGTGGTTGCCCTGTCGCAGTTGAACCGAAGCTTGGAGCAACGGGCAGACAAACGTCCAGTTAACTCTGACCTTCGTGAATCAGGATCTATCGAGCAGGATGCCGACCTTATCATGTTTATTTACCGTGATGAGGTGTATCACGAGAACAGTGAAGATAAGGGCGTGGCTGAAATTATTATTGGTAAGCAGCGTAATGGACCTATTGGTACCAGCCGTCTGACTTTCCAAGGCCAGTTTTCCCGTTTCGACAACTATGCAGGCCCTGCTGTGCCTGATGAATATTAGAATTTTGTGTTATCAGAGCAATAAAAAAGGCGCCTAGGCGCCTTTTTTAATAAGAGTGACTATTACTTCTCTTCTGGAACTTTAACAGTGTCTTTCACTGTTACTGAAATGCGACGGTTTACACGGTGCGCTTCAGCATTGCTCGCAGTATCAAGTAGACGGCTTTCACCGTAACCGATAGTTTCTAGACGGTCTGAATCGATACCATACATATCAACCATTACATCTTTGAAGTTAGCAGCACGACGCTCAGAAAGGTCCATGTTGTACGCTTCAGAACCTGGAGCAGACGTGTGACCTTCAATTACCGCAGTGGTTGAAGGATATTGCTTCATGAACTCAGCAAATTCTGAAATTTCAGGATCTTTAGGCATTTTCACAACAGCACTTTCGTTGTCGAAAAGAACGCGTAGGGTAATTTCTACCGTTTCTTCGTCAAATACTGTACAGCCTTTCGCATCAACTTTTACGCCAGCAGCTGTGTCAGGACACTCGTCCATTGCATCAACAACACCGTCATTGTCGGCATCTTTGATTGCACAACCTTTCGCATCTACTTTCGTGCCAGCAGGCGTGTTTGGACATTGGTCAACACTGTTAAGAACACCATCGTTGTCGTTATCTACGCTACAACCTGTTGCATCTACACGAACACCAGCTGGCGTCATAGGGCATTGGTCACGGCTATCAACTACGCCATCGTTGTCGCTGTCTTGAGGTGCCGCTGGCGTTGATTTACCGAATGGAATGCTTACACCAACTTTAACGCTGTAGTCGTTGTAGTCTTCACCGAAGTCGTGGTAAGTCGCGATTTCTGTGATAACTTTAACCGTATCAGACAAATCCCAGTGTTTACCAATACCGACGTTAGCAAGGGTAGTTGACTCACCAACTGACTGGCGCTTAATACCACCAAACAGGTAGTACATGTCGTCAGGCATGAAGTAAAGTGCGTCGATACCGACCATTTCGCCGTCTTCAGATGTAGAACCTGTGCTGATTGCAGATGTGTAATCAAGTTCTAGGTCAGTATATTCAATACGAGCAGCCCAGCTTTGCGTAAAGCGGAAACCGTATTCGAAAGATATACCTTGACCATCATCATAAACGCCTTCAGTAAGCGGACGACCTGGGTCGGTGTTATAAAACATACCCGATAAACCAAACCACTGCTTATATTCCGGCTCTGAAGAGTCTTGTGCGAACGCAGTTGTAGATAGAACAGCTAAAGAAATTGCTGCCAATTTAAAGTGTTTTTTCATAGTCACATCCTGTTTAACGTTGAGTGATTATCGATTTGTGATAATTCTTTCTAGTGCTCAACTAAATAGCTAAGCACGATTTATGCCTATTTGTTATATAGAGCTAGTTTCAGCTCCTTGTAATGTGGCAATAATTCTTCTTGGGCCGCCATGATTGCGGTGTTCACCTAACATAATCCCCTGCCATGTACCTAGCAGGAGTTTACCTTTTTCTACAGGCACGGTTACCTGACAGCCTAGTATACTTGATTTTAAGTGCGCTGGCATGTCATCACTACCTTCGTAAGTGTGCCTGTAAAAAGATAAATTTTCTTTTACAGTATGGTTAAAGAAACTCTCCATGTCCGCTCTTACGGTAGGATCGGCGTTTTCATTAACCGTTAAACTCGCACTCGTATGCTGTAACCATAAATGCAGCACACCAATTTCAACTCTTTTTAAATCCGGCAAGGCTTCAATAATGTTATCAGTGATTAAATGAAAGCCTCTTGGAAATGCCGGGAGTGTAATTTTTTCAGAGTGCCAGAAATTATTTATCAAAACATATTTCCAAGTGCGCTAATCCTTCATCGCACATGAAGGGTAAAATAATTTTGGCGCCATCTACTTGGTGGCTAATGGTATGTTGCTTGCCTGAAACCACGATAGGGGTAGCCATACCAAATTCATAACCCCGCTCAGCAAGGTCGCGCTTAGCACTGCCGCATATCATGTTAGTCACTTCACCTACCATGTCGCCCACTTCTGCATCAAGCTTTTCAGGACGCTCGCCGACCATTCTTTCCATAATGGTCAGGGCTAACGCTTCATCAAAGGTAATCGACATCGAGCCTCTTACATTTGGGCCCACCATACCGATAAGGCCAGAAACATCGCCCTTAGCTACATCACTTTGTTTACGCTTTGGTTTACCTGGTGTCAACTTGGTTTGCGCCATTGTCTCCATAACGTTGAGCAAGCCGCCAATGAAAGGGTTTACAAAATCAGCATTCATGTGAGTGTTCCTCGGCCACGGTTTCTTCCGACGCTTGGCAATCTGCACAAAGACCATGTGCTTCTATGGTTTGCTTAGAAATAAGGAAACCGTTTGCCTTGGCTTGATTATCTAATGTGTCTTTTAAACCTTCTGACTGTATCTCTGCAACGTCACCACAACTGTCGCAAATTAGAAACTGTACAGGGTGTTTACAACCAAAATGATAGCAAGCAACAAAGGCTTTATTTGATTCCAGCCGATGAATTAAGCCAAAATCCAGTAAAAAATCTAACGCGCGGTAAACAGTAGCGGGTTTTGCACTAGACTCTGTTTCCTTCAAAGCATCTAGCATTTCATAGGCGCCCATTGGCCCATGCTTGGAGACTAAGATTTCATACACCTTTTCTCTTAGCGGTGTGAACCTTGCTCCTCGCTGTTCGCAATAAACGCGGGCTTTATGGATCAGCGTCGTATTATTCATTAATTACTACCATTATATACGTTGTTTATTCTACTGCGGTGCACGGTGTGTCACCTGTGACGCAGCATCGCTCGCGTACATGTGCTCTATTAGCTCATCTTCAAACCCAAAACGTTCTTCTAAGGTTTCGCCAAGATTCGCTAATGCGCTATCAAAATGTTCAGCTTGTTCAATGGTTACGGCTTCGGCAAATTTATCATTAAACTCAAGCGCAGCATCAGTCGTTTGCGTAAGTTTAGGGTAAAGACGGTGTTTTAGCGCCTGCCCGTTTTCGTCATTATCTACCAGCATATCGAACACTTCGAAATGGCCGGTAGAAAGGTAATCCATTAGATTTTCGCAAAACTCTGAAATATCGTTTGCCTCGGGCAACGAGCTATTATGCGTATTCAGGCCTGCCAATGCGCAATAGCTTACAAGTAAGCGCTGCCTTGCTAACAGCCAGTTATCAACGGTTTCACTTTTACCGCCCCATTTAGCTTTCACTCTTTCTAACTGCTGTAACATGTTTGGGTCCTTCCTTAAAACCGATAACCGCTCAGCGCAAATGAGTTTTAGTATAACACTCTGCTAACACGACACAAATTGAACCGTGATAAAAGCTTACATTATATTTATGTTATCTTATCGGCAAATATATAGCGAATAGGTGGCAATATTATGATGATAAAACGCAGTATTCAGCATCTTTCGGCCAAAGCAGGCCATTGGGTGATTGTAAGCAATGACCGTATCATCATTCGTAAGGGCGACAACAATATTCCATCGGGCAGTATAGGCGATTTTCATTTTCTTGCTGAGTATGCAGACGATATCCATGAGCTACCGCCCTTATCTGAACCCGTAGCAGAGAAAAACGCGCCTGTGTATGTGGTGGATTTAGGGGCTGAACGTGTCGAAGCCCCTGAGTGGGAAGCCGTGTCACTGCGACATTTGCTTTACGAGCAGCAAAATACGGTATTTTCGGTCATTGGACGCGCATGGCAGTATGTTCACTTTCTTCGTACCCATAGGTTTTGCGGCAAATGCGGCGCGCATACAGAGCGAGTGAATTGGGAAATGGCTGTGCATTGCCATCGCTGTAATCATAGAAGTTATCCACGGGTGTCGCCCTGTATCATTGTCTCTATCCATAGCGAAAATCAGCTTCTTCTTGCCAAAGGCGTGCGTCACAAAGAAGCGAACATGTATTCCACATTAGCGGGGTTTGTTGAAAGTGGTGAATCTTTAGAAGAAGCGGTTCATCGCGAAGTGTTTGAAGAAGTGGGAGTTAAGGTCAAAAATATTCAATACTTTGACAGCCAGCCTTGGCCGTTTCCACATTCAATTATGGTGGGCTTTATCGCCGAGTATGAGCAAGGTGACATTCGTTGCCAAGAAAATGAAATTGACGACGCACAATGGTTTTCGCCTGATGCTTTACCGAATATTCCGCCAAAGTTGTCTATTGCGGGACAGCTAATTGAGGCCACCATAGAAAAAATGAAGGCTAAAAATGTGAAGGATGAGTAATAAGGTATGAGAGGCGCGTTAACCTTATCGCTAAGGTAAAGCAGTGAATAAAAAACCCTGCCGAAGCAGGGTTTCAATGAGATTAGCACGGTCCCTTGAGGGCTTCTTTTTCGTTGCTGGTAATAGTAATAGCAAACCCCTACGGTTAAATCAAGACTAAAGTTCAATATAAGTTCATCTTATTTAATCAGGGGTTGGTCTCATGGGGTGATTTTTACTAAGGTTTTAATACATTAACCCAGATTACTGGTATAATTTTGACGTTTTGAATTAATTTATTTGATTAGGTGTAAGTATGTCGCAAAATGAAAATAGTGTTGCTAAGCCAGCGTTGAAGAATGACCGTTATTTGCGGGCTCTTTTAAAACAACCGGTTGATGTTACACCTGTTTGGATGATGCGACAGGCGGGACGCTACCTACCTGAATACAAGGCAACGCGAGCGGAAGCGGGCGACTTTATGTCCTTGTGTAAAAATGCTGAATTAGCCTGTGAAGTGACACTACAGCCTTTAAGACGCTTCCCCCTTGATGCTGCCATCTTATTTTCTGATATTCTAACCATTCCTGATGCAATGGGACTTGGACTCTATTTTGAGACAGGCGAAGGTCCTCGATTTAAAAACCCAATCACCTGCAAAGCCGATGTGGATAAAATCGGTCTTCCCGATCCAGAAGGCGAGTTGCAATATGTCATGAATGCGGTGCGTACTATTCGTCGCGAGCTTAAAGGTGACGTCCCTTTAATTGGCTTCTCTGGTAGCCCTTGGACACTTGCCACCTACATGGTTGAAGGTGGGTCAAGCAAAGCGTTCACGAAAATCAAGAAAATGGCGTTTGCAGAGCCGGCCACGCTGCACGCATTGTTGGCAAAACTTGCTGACTCAGTCACTGAATACCTTAATGCACAGATTGCCGCCGGTGCGCAGTCTGTCATGGTCTTTGACACCTGGGGTGGGGTGTTGTCGCCTCGTGATTACAATGAGTTTTCATTGCAATATATGGCTCGCATCGTCGACGGCTTAACCCGCGAAGCAGATGGACGCAAAGTACCTGTTACACTGTTTACCAAAAATGGTGGGATGTGGCTTGAGTCAATCGCCGCCACTGGGTGTGATGCAGTAGGGCTGGATTGGACCATTGATATTGAAAATGCCCGCGCACGAGTGGGCGATAAGGTTGCGTTACAAGGCAATATGGATCCCTCCATGTTGTATGCGCCTGCACAACGCATTCGTGAAGAAGTTGCTCATATTCTAAAAGGCTACGGAAACGGCTCTGGCCATGTCTTTAATTTGGGCCACGGCATCCATTTAGACGTGCCACCAGAAAACGCAGGCGTGTTTGTGAATGCCGTCCATGAACTCAGTCAGCCCTATCACAAATAGGTTGACGTATTTGAGCTTACTTAACAGGTTCAACAAGGTATCCACTCGCGCAACATGAAAACTTGGATCCTCGTGCTATTGGTGGGCTTTATCGCTGTAGCAGGTTATCAGTTTGGCTTTTATCGAGGCAAACTGGTGGCCTCTGCTGCAGAAAAAGCGCGCATCAATGACGTGCTAACCCGTTCCCGAAAACACGAACAGCCATCAATACGTCATGGAACGGGGACTTTTCCGCAACGTTCTGTAGTATTAACCGACTTCCTAAATACGCATCCAAATGGAAAGGCGTTCACCCTAACGGCGTTTCAATGCGATGCCAGCGATGCCTGTGAATTCACGGCACGATATGCGGGAGATAATGATGGTTTTCTACGCTTAATCCACGATTTACAGCAGCAAGATTGGTGGCATTTTTATGAGTCTAAGCGCCGTGCAGTTTCCGGCGACGGTATAGCGACTATTGAAGTTACCTTTTCTACCCGTAAAACATTAAGTTCGCAGAAGCTCGGCCAAGCCAGCTAGGCATCCCTCGGTAACCCTTTTTGGACAATTCTTATTAAGCGGTCTTGCTGCCGAAGAGGCGTGTCCTTTCCTAAGTTGGACTTGCGCGCAAGTTGCTGTGCAATCGCCCACTGAATATGGCGATCTACTCGGTCACTCACCTTTTTTAAGGCCTGTTGAAGTGCATCCACTATTTCACTGCTATAAGGGGCATTGCCTAAGGCCACGGCAATATTTCTTTGCCATTTTTCATAGCCAATTCGCCGTATTGGAGAACCTTCGGTATGGCTTAAAAAGGTGGCTTCAGACCATGCAAAAAGGTCGATTAAGCGCTTTCCATGCAGCACTTGGCGCGGGTAAAAGTCACTTTCTTCGGTAATGTCTGCATAGCGATTCCACGGGCACACGAGTTGGCAATCATCACACCCGTAAATTCGGTTGCCCATTAAGGGTCTAAGCGCTTCTGGAATATCATCGTCCAATTCGATGGTTAAATAGGAAATGCAGCGCTTAGCATCGACGGTATACGGCGCAACAATCGCATTCGTCGGGCACATCGTCATACAGGCGTTGCACGTTCCGCAGGCAGGCTCTGCTGGCGCATCAATCGGCAAGGGTAAATTGGTAAATAACTCCCCTAGAAAAAACCACGAACCAGCGTCTTTATTTAAGGTCAAGCTGTGCTTTCCCGTCCACCCTATACCAGCCTTTTCAGCAAGGGCATGCTCAAGTACTGGCGCAGAATCTACAAAAGGGCGGTATTGATGTTCAATATCACTATTGGCGATGGCGTGTGCTATTTTTTCACCAAGTTGTTTAAGCTTTTTTCTTAATACCTTGTGGTAATCTCGCCCAAGGGCATAACGACTTATATAGCCAATGTCGGGATCGTTGAGATGCGAAGCGAACGAGGCATCTGGCGGCAAATAATTCATGCGAACGCTGATGACCCTAAGCGTACCGGGCACCAGTTCGTCGGGACGGGCGCGCTTCATGCCATGACTTTCCATGAAGTGCATACTGCCGTGATAGCCTTTGTCTAACCACTCACGCAGCGGCTTTTCGTGTTTACTTAAATCAATATCGCATATGCCTACGTCTTGAAAGCCTAGCGTGCGGCCCCAAGCCTTGATATCGTTGCTCAATTGAATTAGGTCAATAGAATGAATTTTGGACATGCTGCTATGTTAGATACTCAACTCTCCTCAAGCTTATCATACAAACTGTTTCGCGCCGATCAGGTAAGGGAAAATGAAGGAAAAGCGGCAGCAGAGTCTGGCTGTGATTTGGCCACCTTAATGCAAAGGGCTGGCGATGCCGTGTACCTACAGTGCCAAGAGCGGTTTGCCAATTCAGATGTTTACCTTGTTCTGGTTGGGCAGGGCAATAACGCTGGCGATGGCTATATTACAGCGCTTAATGCAAAACAAGCAGGAAAACAGGTTATCGTGTGCGCGGTTGAACCAGAGCGCACGCTTGAGGGCGACGCCGGTGACGCACAAGCGAAATGGTTAAATGCGGGAGGCAAAATAAAAGCCTTTGAGAAAGGTGATATAGACAAAGCTGATATCATTATTGATGCATTGTTAGGCACCGGGATCACAACCACGATTCGAAATGAATTTGCAGATATAATCGATGCGGTAAATAGTGCCGTCACCCCCGTGGTGAGTATCGATGTTCCTTCTGGTTTAGATGCGAATACCGGTCAAAGCATGGGGCGATGTGTTCAAGCCAATGTCACTGTCACTTTCGTTGGGATTAAACCTGGATTAGTGACTGGGGCCGGTAAGCAGTCTTGTGGGCAATTGGTCTACGCCGATTTGGGTGTGGGTAAAGCGTTTCAATCGCTGGCAAAGGCCAGTGCAACTTTGCTGAACATCGACCACTTCAAAGGCATGGGCCCCCGCGATGTGCACAGCCATAAAGGCACATACGGCCGGCTATTATGTATTGGTGGCAACAAAGGCACAGCGGGCGCGATTAGGCTGGCCAGTGAAGCGGCATTGCGTAGCGGCGCTGGTATGGTTCGCGTTTACACGCATCAATCGTCGGTGATACAAGTCAGTGCGGGTAGACCTGAACTTATGGTGACGGACAGCGACTTAGATGCCGCGCTAGAATGGGCTAGCTGTGTGGTTATTGGGCCAGGGCTAGGGCAAGATAGTTGGGCCGACCAGGCGTTTGCAATCACAATGAAGCATTGTCAGGCGCACAACAAACCGGTAGTAATAGATGCTGATGCCCTCAACCTTTTATGCAAACAGTCCACCGCATACACCATTAACGAAAGTATACTTACTCCCCATGCTGGCGAAGCGGCTCGTTTGCTGGGCGTGTCGGTAGACGATGTAGAAGGTGACCGTTTCAATTATGCTCGTCAGTGTTCTCAACGTTACCACGCGGTTTGTGTGCTAAAAGGGGCGGGCACACTCATTGATAACGAGGAAAAAACCTGGGTTTGCCGCCATGGAAATCCAGCCCTTGCCACCGCAGGAAGCGGAGACGTATTAAGTGGCATCCTAGGTGCTTTAATGGCGCAAGGGTTAGCGGTAGACATCGCGGCAAAATATGGCGTGGTACTTCATGCTAAAGCAGGTGATGATATTGCGCAGCAGTACGGGCAACGTGGTATGATTGCAAGTGACCTGTTTGACGCGGTTCGCGTGCTAATTAATCAATAATGCGCTGGCTTACGCTGGTTTTGTTTTGTGGAAAGTAAATTAATGTCGTATCCCCACTCTACCTTTTACGCCAAAACACCTGAAGAAACAGAGGTGTTGTCAAAAGATTTAGCCTCGGCGGTTGCTGCGCAATCGCCCATTGAGGCGGTGATTTATTTAGACGGCGATCTCGGGGCGGGAAAAACCACCTTTAGTCGCTATTTTATTCAATCACTCGGTCACAATGGCAGTGTAAAAAGCCCAACTTATACGCTGGTTGAGCCCTATGAGTTGGAAACCGTGTCTGTTTACCATTTTGATTTATACCGGTTGGCTGACCCAGAAGAGCTAGAATTTATGGGCATTCGCGATTATTTCGGCGACGGAACTATCGCGCTAGTAGAATGGTCTGAAAAAGGCGCGGAATACTTGGCATCGCCCGACATAGTGATTAGTATAAATATTGACCCTGCAGGACGCCAATTTAAAATAGAGGCGCGCTCTGCCAAAGGCGCTAAAATACTGCAAAACTGTAAGTGCATTTAGCAAAGAGACGACAAAATACAACGATAAACCTGGTTCAACAGGTACGCAAAGGCGAAGTAAGGCTTAACTATGGTGCGCAAAATATTATGGGTAATGAGCTTGTGCATATGGGCGCAAATTGTCTTCGCTGCCCAAAATAACATTGATGGCCTTCGCATTTGGCCATCAACAGACTCCACCCGTGTGGTTTTTGATATGTCGGGTGCACCAGAATTTAGCTACTTTACGTTAAAAAATCCCCATCGTTTGGTTATCGATTTACCCCGAACTTCCGACAAAGCAAAATTGAAAACTGCCGATAAAACTGGCTCGTTGGTTAAAAGAGTACGCTACTCCACGCCTAAAAATAAGCAATCGGCGCGCATTGTTATTGAACTTAATCGCGCAGCCACCCCCTCTATTTTTGCTATGGCGCCCACCCACCCTTATGGGCATCGGCTTGTGGTCGATTTAAAAGACAGTGCCCCTGTGACGGCGAAGCCACAACAGAATACCGTGGTCATGGACGAAAGCCACAGCCAACGAGATAGAGACATCATCGTGGCAATTGACGCGGGCCATGGCGGCCACGACCCGGGTTCAGTGGGGCCTGCTGGCACCTATGAAAAACATATCACCTTGAGTATTGCCAAAAAGCTCGAAGCTATGGTGAACGACGAGCCCGGTATGCGCGCGATTATGACCAGAAGCGGCGATTATTATATTTCTCCCAATCAGCGGCCTGAAATTGCTCGCCAGAAAAAAGCGGACTTACTTATTTCCATCCATGCCGATGCATTTAGTCAGCCGCAACCGAAAGGCGGGTCGGTATGGGTATTATCAATGAGAAGGGCCGACACCGAGTTAGGTCGATGGTTGGAGAAATCAGAGCGCCATTCAGAGTTGCTAGGTGGGGCTGCTGAAGTCATTAACGATAAATCAAGCGAGCGATACTTAACAGAGACCATACTGGGTTTATCGATGGATCATAGTATGGCCACAAGTCATGACCTTGGAAATAAGGTTGTGGAAGAATTGAAGCAAGTGACATCCCTCCATAAGAAACGACCGCAAGCGGCCAGTTTTGCTGTACTCACTGCACCAGATATTCCTTCCATATTGGTTGAGGTCGGGTTTATTTCAAATCCACAGGAAGAGAAAAACCTTAACTGGGCGAAGCATCGTGAACGCCTAGCCAATGCCATGTTCAGTGCAACTAAGCGGTATTTCAAACAAGTACCACCGGATGGCACGTTATGGGCGTCGATGAGATCGTCAAACCGAACGCACAAAGTGAAAAGTGGGGAGTCGCTTTCTCTGCTAGCACAGCGTTATAATGTTAAAGTCAGTAGCCTTAAAGCGGCGAACAATCTCAACAGTGACGTTGTACGAATCGGGCAAGTACTTAGCATTCCAAGTACCTAATTTCCTCACATTAAAACAGTAAACAGGTTTTCCTTTGCCTATACAGTTATTATCCCCCCAGTTGGCGAACCAAATCGCCGCCGGCGAAGTGGTAGAGCGCCCCGCCTCCGTAGTTAAAGAGCTATTGGAGAACAGCCTTGATGCGGGTGCCAATCGAATCGAGGTTGAAATCGAAAAGGGGGGGCATAAACGTATTCTCATTCGTGATAACGGCAAAGGGATCGCGAAAGATGAACTTCAACTTGCGCTAAGTCGTCATGCCACCAGTAAAATAGTCACCCTTGATGACCTAGAGCATATCATGTCATTGGGGTTTCGTGGTGAGGCGCTAGCCAGTATTAGTTCGGTTAGCCGGTTAACTTTAACCTCAAGGCCTGAAAGCCAATCAGAAGCGTGGCAAGCTTACTGTGAAGGGCGCGAGATGGCTGTCACTATTCAACCGGCAGCTCACCCTAAAGGCACCACAATAGATGTGGCCGACCTTTTCTACAATACCCCGGCAAGGCGCAAGTTTCTGCGTACTGAAAAAACAGAATTCCAGCATATTGAAGAGGTGATTAAACGCATCGCTTTAAGTAACCCACAAGCCAGCTTTTTGCTCAAACACAACGGCAAAATGGTAAAACGTTATGTTGCGGATAAGCTGGGGTCACTCGCATCAAGAATTGCTGCCGTGTTAGGTCAGAAATTTATCGAAAATGCGGTACAGGTTAAGGTGGATTATCAAGGTATTTCGTTAACTGCATGGCTAGGCAATGAGGTGATGCTTAGAAGCAGTAATGATTTGCAGTTTAGCTTTGTTAACGGGCGTAGTATGCGAGATAAGCTTATAATGCATGCTATACGGCAGGCCTACGAGAGTGTATGGGGAATTGTAGAGCAGCCAGCGTTTGTTGTTTATATGACCATCGACCCCAAAGATGTGGACGTCAATGTTCACCCAGCGAAACATGAAGTCCGTTTTCAGCAAGGCAGGCTGGTACATGATTTTATCTGTAAATCGGTATGCGATGCATTACAGGAAATAAGCGAACCTGAAGCCAGTGAACCTAATAGTGAACACTCAGGTTCAGAGCACACATCCATAGAAGTACCGGTCAAAGCGTTTGAGCACAGTCACGTAAATCATGACTATATTCGCCCGTTAACGAGTACGCCACGTTCGCAGCCGGCGCCTCAAGCGCGAGAGTCGGGCACTTATTCATCGCGTCAGTCAAAAGGCCCAAGTGCGGCATATCAAGCTGGATTTAATGCATTAATGTCGCCAAATGGCAACACTCAAGCCCAGGCGTCAGGTAGAAGCATTGCCGACGAAGCCGCTTTTCAACTGACAAGCTTGTGTAGAATTTACACACAAGGTGAGAAAGTTTTCCTTTTAGAAGTTACTCAAATAGTGCCGTTATGGCTGCTTGAACAATGCAAGAGTGCCGAGCATAGCCAGCCATTATTGATGCCAGTGGCGTTAAATAGTCAGGGGGCAAATGAGGCGACCATTGCACTTTTGCAGCAGCTCAACTTTGAAATCAATCACGTTGCGGGAAAATTTAGATTACAACAGGTCCCCGCCGGAACCCGCCATTTGCCTTGGTTGCGATGGTTCGAAAAACTCATATCTTCCACGTTGAACAATATAGATGATATAGCGTCGTCGTTTCTCATTGATGAAGATGAAGTCGATAAGAATACGGCGTTGGATGTATGGCACTGGTTGGATCAGCAAAGTGATCGTAAACAATGGGAAATGGTTGAGCGATTTGGTAAAGTGCGCGACTTAACCCGTGTGCTTGAGTTTTGGAGAGGTGTTGATGGTTAATGGCACAGAACCTGCAAAACCTGTGATAGCTATCATGGGGCCAACTGCCTCTGGTAAAACGGGTCTGGCACTTGAGCTAGCAGAAAAAGTTGAGTGCGAAATAATCAGCGTAGACTCAGCTTTAGTCTACACTAATATGGACATAGGTACGGCGAAGCCGACGCAAGCAGAAAGGCAGTCGGTACCTCATCATCTTATTGATATTATTGACCCGTCGCAGAGTTACTCGGTGGCGGAATTTTGTCGTGATACCGTTAAGTTAATTGAAGATATACACGGCAGAAACAAGGTGCCAATTTTGGCAGGGGGTACAATGATGTACTTTAATGCCTTGATAAATGGAATTTCGCCACTACCTAAGTCTGATGAAAAGATACGTGCAGAGATAACCACACAGGCTGAAAGCTTGGGATGGTCTAAATTGCATGACGAGTTGTGTCGCGTCGATCCCGTTAGTGGTGCGAGAATTCACCCTAATGATCCGCAACGTTTAACTCGCGCACTAGAAGTTTATCGCAGTACGGGCAAAAACTTGACGTATTGGCAACAAGAGAAAGGTGAGGCTTGCCCTTACCCCATTAGCCAATTCGCTATTGCGCCGTCTGAAAGAAGTATATTGCATGAGCGTATCGCTACGCGCTTTGATATCATGCTTGAAGAAGGTTTTGAACAGGAAGTTAAACAGCTATACGAACGGGGTGATCTAAATGAAGATCTACCTTCTATACGTTCCGTAGGCTATCGGCAAATGTGGCAATACATTGATGGGCAAATGTCGTATGACGACATGCGCGAAAGGGGTATAATTGCTACTCGCCAATTAGCCAAACGCCAGCTCACATGGTTGCGTGGATGGGAAGACGTAACCTGGCTTGACACATTTGCTAAAGATAATTTGACTAAAATTACAGCGAAAGTCACACTCTAACTTAATGGAGTGTGGTATACATTAGACGTGCAGTAGCATTTTTTCCATGCTGCGAATAATAAAAACTAAGGATATCAAATGGCTAAAGGGCAATCTTTACAAGACCCATTCTTAAATGCGTTACGCAAGGAGCGTATACCAGTATCAATTTATTTGGTTAATGGTATTAAGTTGCAGGGACAAGTGGAATCGTTCGATCAGTTCGTCATTCTACTTAAAAACACAGTGAGCCAAATGGTGTATAAGCACGCAATTTCTACCGTTGTGCCTGCTCGCGCTATTACAATGCCGAGCTCAACAGGAGATTCTGAAAATACTAAAAGTGAATAATTTAAAAGGTAACGCGCTTGTTTGACCGTTATGAAGCCGGTGAACAGGCTGTACTTGTTCATGTCAATTTTACCGATGAGAACAACAAAGAAGATTTAGCTGAACTAGAGTTGCTAGTGTCTTCTGCTGGCGTCGCCGCCGCAGATGTATTAACGACGTCTCGCAGTGCGCCTCATGCAAAATTTTTTGTTGGATCCGGGAAAGCGGAAGAGATAGCGGCAGCTGTAAAAGCGCACGACGCTAATGTCGTTATCTTCAATCACGCACTATCACCTTCACAGGAGCGTAACCTAGAAGCGGTTTGCAAATGTCGGGTGCTAGATAGAACTGGGCTTATCCTCGATATATTCGCCCAACGAGCCAGAACACACGAAGGTAAGCTTCAAGTTGAACTGGCCCAGTTGCGTCACATTTCAACCCGGCTTATTCGGGGTTGGACTCACCTTGAAAGACAAAAAGGTGGGATAGGTTTACGTGGGCCGGGTGAAACCCAGCTTGAAACCGACCGTCGTTTACTGCGAGGACGAATAAAAGCTATCTTGCGCCGTTTGGAAAAAGTACAAAAGCAGCGGGAGCAAGGTAGACGTTCAAGAAAACGTGCGGAAATTCCTACTGTATCCTTAGTGGGTTATACCAACGCAGGAAAATCTACCCTTTTCAATACAATAACCGATTCACATGTTTACGCAGCTGATCAGTTGTTTGCCACGCTAGACCCTACGCTTAGAAAAATTGAACTGAAAGACGTAGGGCCAGCTATATTGGCCGATACAGTTGGGTTTATACGTCACCTGCCTCATGATCTGGTTGCTGCGTTCAAAGCAACACTGCAAGAAACGCAAGAAGCAGACTTACTCTTACATGTAGTGGACATTGCCGACGCGAAATATCGTGAAACCATGGACGAAGTGAACAACGTATTGGAAGAAATAGATGCGGGCGACATTCAACAATTACTTATCTGTAATAAGATTGATAAACTTGAAGACGTTGAACCGCGTATAGAACGAAATGAGGACGGTATTCCAACTCGCGTCTGGTTGTCAGCCCAGACTGGCGAAGGTACCGAGTTACTGTCTCAAGCGCTTAGTGAATGCTTGGCAACAAGTATGGTAAATTACACGCTTAAAATCCCACCTGCGCAAAGTCGTCTTCGCGGAGTGCTATACGAATTAGACTGTATAGCAAACGAAGAATATGACAGCCACGGGGATTGGGTCGTCGATGTGCGTATGCAAACGGCAGACTGGAATAGGCTTGAAAAGCGTTTGGAAAACGGAATATCAGAGTATGTTGTGCGACATTAACCGTGCTTAAATTAACACGGCAATGCATGCGAATTTCAAAAATAAAACTGTAATCTATGGAGTATCAGCATGGCTTGGAATGAGCCGGGTGGCAATAATAACGACCCGTGGAAAAACCGCGGCGGACGCGATCAAGGTCCCCCGGATTTAGATGATGTATTTAAGAACTTATTTGGTAAGTTTGGTAAATCTGGTGGCAATGGTGGCTCAGGCAAAAGCTTGGGTGGCATTGGTGCCGGTATACTAATTGGCCTCATCGTTGTCATATGGATCATCAGTGGTTTCTATACCATACGTGAAGCAGAACGTGGCGTAGTGCTGCGCTTTGGTGAATATTATCAACAGGTTGAACCTGGCTTACGCTGGGCACCTACTTTTGTCGATTCTGTTATTCCTGTCGATGTGCAGTCTATCCGCGATAAATCTTCTTCTGGCTCTATGTTGACTGAAGACGAGAACGTGGTAGATGTTCAAATGGAAATGCAATATCGCGTGGTTGACCCATTCCGATGGACGTTTGCCGTAGAGAACCCTGAAATGAGCCTCAGTCAGTCGCTTGATAGCGCCATCAGATATGTAGTGGGTCACTCCACTATGGATGACGTATTGACCGATGGGCGTGAAGTCACTCGTCAACGTGTATGGGAAGAGTTACAGGCAATTATCGAACCTTATAACATGGGTGTATCGATTATTGATATGAACTTCCGTGATGCCCGTCCGCCAGAGCAAGTTAAAGATGCATTTGACGATGCTATTGCCGCCCAGGAAGACGAGCAGCGTTTCATTCGCGAAGCCGAAGCCTACGCTCGTGAGATAGAGCCGCGCGCCCGTGGCCAAGTGAATCGTATGAACGAAGAAGCTCAAGCATACAAAGAGCAAGTTACACTAGAAGCCCAAGGTGAAGTTGCACGGTTTGAAGAATTACTTCCGCAATACGAGCGTGCGCCTGAAGTTACTCGGGAACGTATCTATTTGGAAACGATGCAACAAGTACTTAGCGCCACGAGTAAAATCCTAGTGGACAGCAAAAGCGGGAACAACATGATGTATCTTCCGCTAGATAAAATAATGGAACGTCAGCAAAACAGTTCAACGCCTCGCTCTCGCAGCACCTTAGAAGGTTTGCAAATGCCAGTGCTTGATGAAGGGCAACGCAGCCGTAACAGCTCGCCCTCAACAGGGTTACGTGGCGAAAGTTACAGAGAGGGGAGATAATCATGATTAAGAATTTAGCGATTGCAATTTTAGTCTTAGTTGTCGTGCTAATGTCTGGCGCCTTATTTGTGGTCAAAGAAGGCGAGCGCGCCATTGTTATCCAATTTGGTAAAGTGCAGCGTGATGATGCAACAGGAGACACCAAAGTGTTTACCCCTGGCCTGCATTTTAAATTGCCTTTTATTGACTCGGTTAAGCATTTAGATGCGCGTGTTCAAACGTTAGATGACTCGCCAGACCGTTTCGTTACAAGTGAAAAGAAAGACTTAATTGTTGATTCTTACGTTAAGTGGCGTATTGATGATTTTGCGCGCTATTATCTATCCACTGGCGGTAACAAACTGCAAGCCGAAGCCCTATTGAAGCAAAAAGTGAACAATGGCCTTCGTTCTGAATTTGGTACACGTACCATCGGTCAGATTGTGTCTGGCGAACGTTCTGCATTGATGAACCAAGCAATGGAGCAAGCCGCAACATCATCTGACGCGTTGGGTATTGAAATTGTTGATGTGCGTGTTAAGCAGATTAACCTACCGACTGAGGTGAGCAACTCTATTTTCCAACGTATGCGTGCAGAACGTGATGCAGTGGCAAGAGAGCACCGTTCAGAGGGTCAGGAGCAAGCTGAGGTGATTCGTGCAAACATTGATGCAAAAGTTACCGTTATGTTGGCTGATGCTGAACGTAATGCAAGACAGCTTCGTGGTGAAGGTGATGCACTTGCAGCACAAATTTATGCTGATGCTTACTCTAAAAACGCAGAGTTTTATAGCTTCCTACGCAGTATGGATGCCTATAAAGCCAGTTTTGACAGCAAGCAAGACGTCATGGTCATTGGCCCCGATAGCGATTTCTTCCGTTACATGAATGGCTCGAAAGGTAAGAACTAATTTACCTCACCTAGTTAAACAAAAACCAGCTGCTTTGCAGCTGGTTTTTTTACGCCTAATTTACGCCTCTCTATCCTCTCTGTTTTTACCCCCTCTGCCCAATTGCGACAAAATCGGGTAAAATACACGCGAAAATTACATATTATAAAAATCAGCTTATTGGTACGGCACCGCAGAGCACCCTGCTGACGGGTCGGTAAGTATGAGATAAAAACGACAGGGGAATACTTTGATTCCGGATAATTCAAACACCCATTCTGCCGATAAAAACGGCGGAAATAGTGGGCTATTTTCGCGATTTCTTTCCACCGTAGAGTGGTTAGGGAATTTGCTTCCACACCCAGTAACGCTTTTTGCACTCCTTTCTGTGTTTATTGTATTGCTTAGCGGCGTACTGGGCTATTTTGATATTGCCGTGGCTGACCCTCGCCCTGAAGGCGCGAAAGGGCGCGAAGCTGACGGCATGATTGAAGTAATATCATTGATGAGCGCAGAAGGCCTGCAGCGCATCGTTACAGGATTAGTGACTAATTTCACGGGGTTTGCGCCGCTTGGTACAGTATTGGTCGCCCTCCTTGGGGTTTCTGTTGCTGAGCACTCAGGGCTATTGTCAGCGGCAATGCGTGCATTGGTAATGAACGCCTCTAAACGGGCGGTAACCTTCGCCATTGTGTTTGCCGGCATTATTTCCAATACGGCAAGTGAATTAGGTTATGTTGTACTTATTCCATTGGCTGCCATGATTTTCCATTCCTTGGGTCGTCATCCCTTAGCCGGTTTAGCCGCAGCATTTGCTGGGGTTTCTGCGGGTTATAGCGCCAACCTTTTATTAGGTACAGTAGACCCGCTTCTGTCTGGAATTACTGAGGCCGCCGCGCACATGATAGATCCAGATTACACCGTGGGGCCTGAAGTTAATTGGTACTTTATGTTTGTCAGTACCTTCGTGGTGGCCACTATGGGCGCCTTGGTCACTGAAAAGGTGGTAGAGCCTAGATTAGGGAAATTTGATGAAGCCGACGCCCCGGATGATTTAGCCGTACAAAGTATGCACAAACCTACGGCCTTAGAGAAAAAAGGATTAGTGTGGGCTGGTGTGTCGTTTCTTGTGGTGTGTGGAATATTGGCGTTAACCGTGGTGCCAGAAAGCGGAATTTTGCGTCACCCAGAAACCGGTGCGGTGCCAGGCTCGCCATTTTTAAAAGGCATTGTTGCTTTTATCTTTGTCACTTTTGCGGTGCCAGGCTTTGTTTACGGTAAAATCACTGGCACCATGAAAAACGACAAGGATGTGATTAACGCCATGGCGAAAAGCATGGGCGCCATGGGGCTGTATATCACCCTGGTGTTTTTTGCTGCGCAGTTTGTGGCGTTTTTCAAATGGACGAATTTAGGTACAGTATTGGCCGTGAAGGGTGCAGCCCTGCTTCAGGCTGTGGGTTTAGATGGCCCGTCTGTGTTTATTTTATTCATTTTAATGTGTGGTGTGGTTAACTTATCTTTGGGTAGTGCATCTGCACAATGGGCGGTAACCGCCCCCATCTTTGTACCCATGCTAATGCTGATTGGTTATTCGCCAGAGGTTATTCAAGCTGCCTATCGAATAGGAGACTCCGTCACCAATGTCATTGCGCCAATGATGAGCTATTTTGGCTTAATTCTCGCGATGGCCGCTAAATACAAAAAAGACCTGGGAATGGGAACATTGATAGCAATGATGCTGCCTTACTCCATGGTGTTTATTGTAGGGTGGACTATTCTCTTTTACATTTGGGTATTTTTGCTAGGTATGCCAGTGGGGCCAGGTGCTGCCACCTATTACCAGCCATAAAGCGCCATTGTTCTAAAGTTATCGCTATAATGTAGCTGTTACCAATGATATTTCTGTGGGGAGCAAATATTATGCTCCTCATGACTATACGTATTCCACCTTCAATTAATTGGTTAATAAAGCAACATCAAAGGCTCAATGGCGAATTGGCTGATGTTGAACGTGAACTGATACGCCTACAGTGTGTTAAAAGCGCTTTAGAGCGAGAATTAGATGCCGTTCTGGTTAAGATACTATTCAGAGCTTGCACAAAATGTAATTTCGGAAAGAAAAATCGAAGATTCTGATGATTGCAAATTGAGCTACTTGTATAAAGTTAACCATTCGATTGATTAACCTAATTTCTTTAGTCGTGTGAAACCGTCGTAACACGACAGCACGTTTCAATGACTGTAGACTTTAGCGAGTTAATCGTACACGTCCTTACGACCTTCACCTCAAACAAATTTATTAATGTGTTTAGCACATAAAATATTTAAATTTATTTTAGAGTTTAGCATGATGTAAAAATGACTTACGATGAATTCTCTCGATATTTGGGAAAAGCTGGCTGGACCGCCAAGGAGTTTGCATTGCTTCTAAAAAAAGCAACCCAATTCATGCAAAAAGTGGACGAATTCCCAATGAGTTACGAGTTATTGCTGCTTTGATGGGTACGATGGCTGAGAAGAATATAGACTTTAGAGAGCAACATTTAAGCTTAGATATTCAAACCCGTAAAGTTAGAGGAGGTGCTGAGATTGGAAAGTTCGGTGGGAATCCTCAAAGAAGTATGTTCAAGAATAAAAAGGAATTGAGATGAATCAAAAAGTTGACAATAAAAACAATAAAGAGTTTGTTCTTAAATATAGTCATAACATCATAGAGCATTTGGGATTAAAGCTATATCAAAACAAGCCAACAAACGTGATTGCTGAGCTAATCTCTAACTCTTGGGACGCTGACGCAGAGAGTGTTTGGATAGAGTTAAACCAGCCAGAAAGTATTGCCATTATGGATGACGGTGTTGGTATGACAGAGCAGGAACTGATCGAGAAGTACTTCATAATAGGCAAGAAAAAGAGAGCAGGAAGTACACTCGCATCAAGAACAACGAAAGAGCGATGTATAATGGGCAGGAAAGGTATAGGTAAACTTGCTCCATTTGGAATAGCTCGAAAGCTATCGCTTATAACTGTTAGCCGTACAACAGGGTTATTTTATTGGTTTGAACTTGATCTATCTGGAATGCTCTCGGATTCTGATAGCCTTTTAGAGCCACAAGCAAAAGAATATAGGCCGAAAATAATTTGTGATGGTGTGGCTGAGTCTGAATTACCGCTCCAAGAAGAGAGAAATGGTTATGTCAGTCGGTTTTTACGTAAAATTGATGGACAAGGAACCTTAATCGTTCTTTCTGATCTATCCCTCAAAAAATCTGTATCTGAAAAGCGCCTGAAGGAATCGATAGGTCAACGTTTCACGGTAACTCTATTGAGAGATGATTTTTCCGTAAATGTTAATGATAAAGTTGTAGAAGAAAAAGATGCATTACCTGCTTTCCACATACGATATCCAGAAAAAGGTTACAAGTCGGAAACTGTAAAAATTAATGGCCAGGATAGAGAAGTTAAGTTCTGGGTAGGATTTGTCGAAAAGGCAGATTGGCCTCAAGACCAAGCGGGTGTGGGTGTATATACACATGGAAAAATTGCACAGGACAGGCCATTCGTATTCGGTTTAAAAGGAAGCGAGATATGGACTCGCTATATGTATGGGGTGGTAGAAGCTGACTGGTTAGACGAATTTGACGAGGATATTGTTTCGACAGATAGAACAAGTATCAACTGGGAGCACGATGACACTAAGGATCTGTATGATTGGGGAAAAGATGAAGTTGGTAAGTGGATCAGACAGTACCAGAAAGACCGCAAAATCAAAAACGAAGGGATCGTGACCAAAAAAGTTAGAAGTTTGCAGGGTGAGCTCAAAGTAACTCCCGTGGAACAGCAAGCTATAACAGATATTGTCTGCTCTATGAGTAATAAAATCCAAAAAGATGAGCAGTTGCAAAATGAAGTTATCACTAAATTAGCGTCAGCATGGACCCATCAACCCAGCCAGACGATCATCAAGTCATTATGGAACAGGGTTGACTCAGTTGATAATGAAAATGAGTTTATTACGGTACTAGATCAAATCCACGAGCACCTGGTGCCAGAAGCAATGTCACTTTCAATCATGGTTTCACAAAGAATTTATGCTCTAACAAAACTTGAGCGGTTGAGTAAAACAGGAACTGAACCCCAGTTACAAGCGTTATTAGAAGAATTTCCTTGGATTCTTGGCTCCGATAAAGGAAAGGTCTACGCAGACGAGACAATGAAGGAGGTTGCGAAAAAAGCGGCTTTGGATGGAACACTCGAGGCACATGGCTTTACTGAACGAGATGTTAAAGACCAGCCGGACTCAGGTACTAGACCAGACTTTACCGTTTTCTCCGATGCAAACAATAAAACAATCATATTGATTGAGCTAAAGAGCCCGCTTGTGGATTTGCAAAGAAGGCACTACAACCAGCTGCAAACGTATATGGGATGGTTTCAAGACCACTACTCAGACTCCAATGTTTTTGGTTATCTTATTGGACGTAATCCTAATGAATGGCGCAGAAAGAATAACAACAACAAAATAGAGATTATGTCTTGGCAGGATGTCTGCTTGTCTTCTAGAAAAGACTACGTAGAGCTTTTAGCATCCATGATCAACGGTGTTTCTGCAGAATATGTTGATGATTACAGGATAAGAAGAGCAATTGAGCTTGGTGGAAAGGAATCGATAGATCTTCTCAAGAAGTTGGCAGAAGCTAATTCAACTTTATCTGAATTTTTTCAACGAATTAATAAAAAGACCGGTGGAGATTTTGGTGCTTAGTTCGATAGATTTATTTGCTGGCGGCGGCGGTCTTTCAGAGGGTATGAAGCAGGCTGGTTTTTCTGTTTTATCTGCTGTTGAAAATAATCCATATGCCGCAGAAACCTTTAGAGCCAATAACAAAGATGCGGTAATGTTTGAAAACGACATCAGGTTTGTATCAGGCAAGGAAATCCTCAAAAGAGCAGAAATAAAAAAAGGGGAACTTGACCTGCTTGCAGGTTGCCCCCCTTGCCAAAGCTTTTCATCACTAACAAGAAATTATCGAGAGGAAGACTCTAGAAATAGTCTCATTAAAGAAGTATCTAGGTTAGTTCGGGAAACTATGCCCAAAGCAATTATGATTGAAAATGTTCCTGGGTTGGCTAAAAGAGGTAAAACATTCCTTGATGACTTTCTTTCGAGTATTGCTAGTTTGGGCTACAAGGCGAATTTCGATGTTCTTCAGGTTGCAAACTATGGTGTGCCACAAGACAGAAAAAGATTTGTACTTTTAGCTGGGTTGGGTTTTGAAATTGAGATACCCAAACCGACTCACTCAAGAAAAGGGGATGAAAACATGAGACCTTGGGTAACAGTAGGAGAAGCGCTGAAGGATGTCGACGAGCCCATTTTACTGTCTGAAGCCAATCGAAATGGTGGAGGGCGAAAGTTTAATTGGAATGTAACTCGAAATCTAGCCTCTATTAATCTCGAAAGGTTAAAGCATTTGAAACCAGGGGGACCGAGATATGATATTCCAGATCACCTGAGGCCCGAATGTCATAAAGGAGTAAATAATGGTTTTTCAAATGTTTACGGTAGGATGAGCTTTGAGAGCGTATCACCAACGATTACTGGTGGTTGTACTGTTTTGAGCAAAGGCCGATTTGGTCATCCAGTTGCAGATAGGACTATATCTGTTCGTGAAGCAGCTCGACTGCAAACATTTCCTGATTCTTTTTCATTTGAGTCCGACTATATAGACCATGTTTGTCAAATTATTGGAAATGCTCTTCCTTGTGAGTTTGCCCGTGTGATGAGTAACGCTTGTCGTGAATCAATCCAGAAGCATGCATAAAACAACATCTTAATTACAGCTAAAGCTCAAGAAAAACTTTAGCTGTAACTTTGTGCATCAGCTACATAATAGCGAGAGTTATGAAAAAAGGCGGTTTAAACCGCCTTTTTAATCGCTTTTTCTTGTTAGGTCAATCGCCGGATATTTCTCTCACTTGCGATCATAATTAGCGCTAATTCAGTATAATAAGTACATCCTTTAAAAATACTAAACGCGGAAAGAATTCATGAAATACAAAAGTAATACGGGCTTTACTCACGCGCAAAAAGACAAAATAGGCGTGTTGATTACCAACCTGGGAACCCCAGAAAGCCCAACTGCCACTGCGTTAAGACCGTATTTAAAAGAGTTTCTTTCCGACCCCCGTGTTGTTGAAGTACCAAAAGCCATATGGTGGTTTGTACTTAATCTTATTATTTTGAACACGCGCCCGAAAAAATCAGCGGAAGCCTATGCCACGGTATGGACAGATGAGGGGTCGCCCCTATTGTCTATTACCAAAGCGCAATCAAAAGCGTTAGAAGCCCGGTGCAAAACCGAGTATGGCGATGATGTGGTTGTGGATTATGCCATGCGATATGGCAATCCTTCGGTATCTAGTGTCATAGACAATATGCTAGCAAAAGGCGTGAGAAAGCTGGTTGTATTGCCACTGTACCCCCAATATTGTGCGTCTACTACGGGTTCTACATTTGATGCGGTGGCTGCCGATTTTACTAAACGCCGTTGGTTACCAGAATTGAGATTCGTCAATAATTACCACGATAGAGACAGTTACATTACCGCGCTGGCGAATAAGGTAAAAGCGCATTGGTCCACGCATGGTAAAGCGCAAAAACTGGTGCTTTCTTATCACGGTATTCCGAAGCGCTACCTCATGAATGGCGACCCCTACCATTGTGAGTGTCACAAAACCTCGCGTTTACTTGCAGAAAAGCTGGGCTTGGCACACGATGAATACATGACTACATTTCAGTCTCGATTTGGCCGTGAAGAGTGGTTAACTCCCTATACTGACGAAACCATGAAGTCATTGCCTGATAAAGGCGTTAAATCTATTCAGGTTATGTGTCCAGGCTTCTCTGCCGACTGCTTGGAAACCATAGAGGAAATTGGTGAAGAAAACCGGGAATACTTTATGGAGGCTGGCGGCGAAAAGTATGAGTATATCCCAGCGTTGAACAGCGACGATGAACATATGGATGTAATTTTCGACATTGTTAAGGAAAATCTGCATGGTTGGCAACTAGGCGGTGAAAATGCCTTACGCGCAGACCTTGCTCGTGCGCTTGGCGCGACGAAGTAACCTTTTGAAAGTGGAGAAGCAACATGGAAGTTAAAGCACCCAAAGCCTTACTTAAAGCGCAGAAGCTCGCCAACCTTCTAGACACGGCAATTAAGCTTCCTTTCATTCCGATTCGTATAGGCCTAGATTCTATTGTTGGCCTTATTCCTGGGGCGGGTGATGCGTTGATGTTGTTAATTTCATTGCGTATTGTTTGGCTGGGGAAGTCATTGGGCATGCCTAGAGCGCTGGTAGCGCAAATGGTTAAGAACTCAGCGATAGATTTTGGCTTGGGCTTTGTTCCGTTTATTGGTGATTTGATTGACGTCTTTTACAAAGCTAACCAAAAAAACGTGCGTCTTATGGAGCGCTGGTGGATAAGCCAGAACAAAGAGAGCGTGGATGTCGCTACCCAACAGAAATTGGCTCAGTGGGAAGCCGGTTTAGATAAGTAGCAGGCGTTAGTCCGCCAAATGGATAGGGCTGTCATTAAATAAGATCAATCGTTAATTATACTCCCTCCGTAGCAAGAGTATCTTGGTGCATTCCTGCGCCATTACACCGCATGGAGTATATGAGCAATGAAAGCGTCTGATTTATTTGTTAAAGCCCTAGAAGCCGAAGGTGTAGAGTATATTTTCGGGATCCCCGGCGAAGAAAATCTAGACTTGTTAGAGTCGCTTCGCACATCCACAATCAAACTCATATTAACACGCCATGAACAAGGGGCGGGCTTTATGGCCGCCACTTACGGGCGACTCACGGGAAAGGTGGGTGTATGCCTTGCTACCTTGGGGCCGGGGGCCACGAACCTGGTTACGCCCGCCGCCTATGCACAGCTAGGTGCGATGCCCATGTTAATGATAACCGGTCAAAAGCCGAT
Source organism: Alteromonas sp. B31-7 (assembly GCF_015767655.1). NCBI lineage: Bacteria > Pseudomonadati > Pseudomonadota > Gammaproteobacteria > Alteromonadales > Alteromonadaceae > Alteromonas > Alteromonas sp. B31-7. The sequence goes on along the minus strand of NZ_CP065233.1, from coordinate 4,212,264 downwards.
TAAAACCAGCAAGCAAGGCCGTTTTCAGGTTATCGATATTGTTGACATGATGCGGCCAATCACAAAGTTTACAGCCCAAGTTGTCAGTGGAGATAGAATACCCTCCATGGTGCGCGAAGCGTTTCGCCTTGCTCATGAAGAGCGTCCAGGTGCTGTGCATATTGAATTGCCAGAAGATATTGCGGTAGAAACCACGACCCAACCTTTACTGTCCCCCAGCCTAACTCGACGCCCTATCGCTGAATACAAAGCCATTGCCAATGCTATAGATATGATTGAGCAGGCCACCTCTCCTTTGCTGCTGATTGGCGCAGGTGCAAATCGCAAGCTAACGGCAAAAATGTTGCGTGAATTTGTAGATAAAACCTGTATTCCTTTTGTGACTACCCAAATGGGCAAAGGCGTTCTGAATGAAAGCGACCCTAGGTTTGCAGGCAACACAGCGTTATCAGACAACGACTTTGTACACCGTGCCATTGAACGTGCCGATCTCATCATTAATGTGGGCCATGACGTGGTGGAAAAACCGCCCTTTTTCATGCATCACAATGGCAAAAAGGTGATTCATATTAATTTTGAATCCGCCGCTGTGGACCCGGTATATTTTCCTCAAGCGGAAGTGATAGGCGATATTGCAAATAGTGTTTGGCAAATAAAAGAAGGGATTGAGCCACAAGAAACGTGGAAGCTCGACTTTTATAAAGATGTTCATGAGGCGTATGTACAACATAGAGCTGAAGCCGAAAACGACAGTCGCTTCCCTATTTTACCTGAGCGTTTTGTTAGGGATATTCGCAAGGTCATGCCGGACGAGGGAATCGTCACCTTAGATAATGGCGTTTATAAAATTTGGTTCGCACGCAATTATCCAGCCTACCACCCAAATACGTTACTTCTTGATAACGCGCTAGCTTCTATGGGCGCAGGCTTACCATCGGCCATTGCCGCAAAGTTGGTGAAGCCTGATGTGCCGGTACTTAGCGTGTGCGGCGACGGGGGATTTATGATGAATAGTCAGGAAATTGAAACCGCCGTACGGTTAAAGCTAGATTTGGTTGTGATCATATTGCGTGACGATGCGTACGGAATGATTAAGTGGAAGCAAGCTCACATGACGTTCGATGAATTTGGCTTAGATTATCGCAACCCTGATTTTGTGAAATATGCGCAAAGCTATGGTGCCAAAGGCTGGCGGGTGGATAGTGCAGATATCCTCATTCCTATGGTGGAGAGTTGTTTAAATAACCCCGGAGTACATGTGATTGATTGCCCCGTGGACTATAGCCAAAACGACAAAACGCTTAATCAGACGATTGCTGAATTAAGTGCCAAACTTTAAGGAGTTATTATGTTGAAGGATAGCTATCCCTACTATTTAGCCAGTGAAGCGGTATATGCAAATACAGATTTAGAGGTAACTAATAAATACACCGGTGAGTGTGCCACTCGTGTGGCACTCGCGGACGCCGAGGTTATTGATAAGGCCATCGCAGCCGCTGAGCAGGCACAAGGCGCAGTGACCACGTTAGCGCCTTACCAGCGACAAGCCATACTCGAACATTGTGTGAAGCGATTCACCGAACGCGCTGATGAACTTGCAAAAGCATTATGTATAGAAGCGGGTAAACCCATTAATGATGCTAAAGGTGAGGTAACACGCCTTATCGATACTTTCAAAATCGCGGCTGAAGAATCAGTAAGAATTAACGGCGAGGTTGTTAACCTAGAAATTTCAGCCCGTGCGAAAGGGTATCAAGGCATGACGAAGAAGGTGCCCATTGGTCCTTGTTCTTTTATCTCGCCATTTAATTTTCCGCTCAACCTTGCTGCCCATAAAGTTGCACCGGCTATTGCAGCAGGCTGTACTTTTGTACTTAAGCCAGCATCACGGACGCCAATAGGCGCGTTGATCATTGGTGAAGTATTGGCAGAAACAGATTTACCTAAAGGGGCGTTTTCTATTTTGCCTTGCAGCCGAGACGGCGCAGATTTGTTCACCACCGATGAACGTTTAAAACTGCTTAGCTTTACTGGCTCTCCTGACGTGGGTTGGGCACTGAAAGCGAAAGCGGGGAAAAAGCCTGTGGTGCTGGAACTTGGCGGGAACGCGGCTTGCGTAGTGGATGAAGATGCGGATATTAACGACGCCATACAGCGTATTATCATTGGCGCTTATTATCAATCGGGTCAAAGTTGTATCAGCGTGCAAAGATTGCTTGTTCATCGCAGCATTTACGATGAATTTAAACAGGCCTATGTGGACAAGGTGAGTAACTTGGTTGCAGGCGATCCTGCAAGCGAAGATACCTTTATTGGGCCGATGATTTCAGAGTCGGAAGCTGAACGCTTACACAATTGGATTGAGCGCGCGAAAGAAGAAGGTGGCACCATTTTGTGCGGCGGTAAAAGAAAGGGCGCAATGCTTGAGGCCACGGTAATGGAAAATGTACCTAAAGCCTGCGACGCCAGTGCAGAAGAAGCTTTTGGGCCTCTTTCTGTGCTGTATCCGTTCGACCACTTTGAGGAAGCGCTAGAAGAAGTGAATAACAGCCGCTATGGATTACAAGCCGGTGTATTTACCCGTGATATCTATAAGGCCCATCAAGCTTGGAATACGTTAGAAGTCGGTGGAGTGGTTATTGGAGATGTACCCAGTTGGCGGGTGGATAACATGCCTTACGGTGGCGTGAAGGACTCTGGCTTAGGGCGCGAAGGTATTAAGTACGCCATAGAAGATATGACGGAAACGCGCCTAATGGTAATTCGAACACCGTAAGCCATGATTCACGCTGAAAGGGCTATGTAGCCACAAAACAGTATGCTGTTATTCCGCTGCGTGGGCCTCTAGAACAGAAAGCGGAATAATATCGAGTGCGCGCTCATGGGTGGCAGCTAATCGTACTTTGGGTGCCACGCCCGCTTCATATGCCTGAAGCCATCGAGCGGCGCATAAACACCACCTATCGCCCGCTAACAATCCTGGAAATGCCATGCTTGGCCATGGCGTAATGAGATCATTACCTTGTTGAAGAGAAAACTGCAGAAATTCGTCAGTCATGACTGCGCAAACACTGTGATTGCCCACATCGGCGTCGGGCACATAGCAGAATCCTTCCCGCGTAAAACCCGTATTTCCGCAACAGAGTTGTAGCGGGTTACCATAAACATTTTTTGCATTTGCCAAAATCAAAAGCCTCAGTTACAACGTATACACTTTAGGTAAAGTCCAAGCAGCCACACGCAGGTAGCCTGGGGGGTAGTATGACAAAGCCTCTCACACTTAGTACATTATAGATAATAAATAAAAGGCATAGCGACTTCCTCATGATAGACAAAAGCGAAAAGTCAGCGCCGATCAATTTATCAACGGCAGAAATTGCCCGCTTTGATGCTCTAGCAGAAAGTTGGTGGGACCCAAACGGTAAGTACAAAACGGCTTTAGACTTTAATCGAGCAAGATTAGAGGTTATTGAGCAGCAAATACGTCAACACTTTAACCGACAACATGTAGACGCACCTTTCGACAACCTTTCTATCGTTGATATTGGTTGTGGTGGCGGCTTAATCAGTGAACCTTTAGCACAAAAAGGGGCATTGGTGACAGGGGTAGATGCCAGTGCTACCAGTATTGAAGTCGCAAAACGTCACGCCAAAGCCAACCAGATACACGTAGACTACCGCCATCGACTGGCTTCGGAGCTTGCTAGCGACGGTGCGCAGTTTGACGTGGTTATCAATGCTGAGGTGGTTGAACACGTACCCAATCAACAACAATTAATAAAAGAATGCGCGCAACTGGTTAAGCCTGGCGGTTTACTGATTCTGGCTACCCTTAATCGCACTGTGAAGAGCTTTGTCATTGCGATAGTGGGGGCGGAATATGTGATACGTTACTTACCTGTAGGCACGCATGACTGGCGAAAGTTTGCTAAACCTAGCGAGCTTGATGCATGGTCTGGGGAACATCTCACGCTAAAGTACCAAACGGGAATGACACTGAATCCGTTTACCGGTAAATGGAAGCTAAGTGCTAGCATGGCAGTCAATTACCTGCTTTGCTTTGAACGTACCCTAGCTGGATGAGGTTATGAGAAGCGCCATACCCTGTTAAGTCATACCTGATAATATTCAATTGCTGAATAGTTCACCCCCTTTCATCGTTATTTGTATCTGTTAAATCTGGCCAGTATGCTAAGCATGTTAATAAAATGTTAGGTATGCTTATGAAAATCTATGAAACCCGCACCGCCCCGAACCCTCGCCGGGTACGCATGTTTTTAGCAGAAAAAGGCATTGACGTAGATTACGTTCAGGTCGACATTCAAAAGGGCGAGAATTTAAGCCCCGAAATGCGAGCTAAAAACCCTTTAGGGAAAATTCCCATTTTAGAGCTAGATGACGGCACCTGTATCGCTGAAACCGATGCTATTTGTACGTACTTTGAAGCGCTGCAACCCGAGCCTCCATTAATGGGTAAAACGCCCGTTGAAAAGGGCATCATTTCCATGTGGCAGCGCCAGGTTGAGTTAGCCTTTATGATGCAAGTCGGCATGTGTTTCCAACATACCACTGGGTATTTCAAAGACAGAATGGTGCCGGTACCAGAGTATGGCGAACAGGCTGGAATAAACGCCGCCAAGTACCTGTCTATCTTAGAACGCCGGTTGGCCAACAATGAGTATATTGCGGGTGATCACTTTTCAATAGCTGATATTACGGCAGTGTGTGCCATCGATTTTGCTCGTGTTGTTAAAATTCGAATAAGGGAAGATCACACGCATTTACAGCGTTGGTATGACGCCATAACCCACCGAGCGAGCGCAAAAGCCTAATGATAGAACTTTATACAGCTGCAACGCCGAATGGCTGGAAAGCCTCTGTCGCCCTTGAAGAAATGGAAATTGACTATCAGGTGCATGGGGTTAATTTAATGAAAGGGGAGCAGAAGCAGCCTGACTTTCTAGCCATGAACCCGAATGGTCGTATCCCCGTGATTATTGATAAAGCGAATGATGACTTTGTCGTTTTTGAGTCTGGTGCCATTATGATTTACCTGGCAGAGCGTAGTGGAAAGTATCTACCTAAGGATGCCAAAAAGCGAAGCCAAGTTTTACAGTGGTTAATGTTCCAGATGGGCGGCGTTGGCCCCATGATGGGTCAGGCAAACGTGTTTCATCGCTATTTAGACGAGAAAATTCCTGTTGCTATCCATCGTTACCAAAATGAAGTTAGGCGTCTGTTTACCGTCTTGGACGGGCATTTGAGCCACAACGAATACCTAGTAAACGATTACAGTATTGCTGATATGGCCAACTGGTGTTGGGTGCGCACTTATGAATGGTCGGGGGTAAGCATAGAGGGGTTAGCGAATTTACAGCGCTGGAAAAACAGTATTGAAGATAGGCCCGCTGCGCGCCGAGGAGTCGCAGTACCCAATAAAATAGATAAGGAAGACCTATTAAAAGGGGCTAAAAGCGTGGTAACCCGTTAAAAAGTGAGATTAGTCTTTAGTATAAAAAACAGTTAGTGATACTTGAGACTTGCCAATACAGCAATTATGGTAATAAAAACAATAAGTATTTCTAAAAAGGATTTTAAATGAAAGTTGTCTATAGTTGCTTGGTGATACTGTGTTTCTTATTTTTAAGTATTAAACCGGCTCTCTCTTCTTTGCCCCTTGACGATTTTGTTAAGCACGGCGACTACCTTGACCTCAAGTTATCACCCGACGGCAAACACCTAGCCGCCCGTGTTAGGGCAGACAACCGTGTATTTATGGTTATTCTCGAAACAAACTCCATGAAACCGGTGGGCGGACTAAAACCGGATAAAAGGGACATTATTCACTCCGTTAATTGGGTCAGTAATGAAAGGGTGGTGTTTGAATATGCCGAAAAGACCCATAATTTTGACCAGCCAATTCCCACCGGTGAGCTATACGCAGCCAATATTGATAACAGCCATAGGTTGATGATCTATGGCTATAGAGCCGGTGATGCAAAAGTTGGAAGCCGCATATCAAACAGAGAAGACAATTTCGCTACTCAGGAAATATTGAGTTACCTAGAACACGACAAAAAGCACATTCTTATTATTGAATACCCTTGGTCGAAAGAGAGGAATACCTATTACGATGCAAGAAAACGTGAGCCTATTATTAGTAAGCTTAATGTTTTCAACGGTAAGAAGCGAAAAGTTGAAGTGTTACCTCACCCCGGCGCGGTGGCTTTTGCAAACCGTAAGGGTGAGGTTAAATTCATGAGCTGGCGCACGAAAGAGGGAGATTACTTTAGCGCGTATCGACAAAATAGCGATGCGCCTTGGCAAGATTTAGGCACAGCATTAGGTATTTCAGACTCGCTGTCGCCGGTAAAATTAAGTAAAAATGGTCAGCAGCTCATACTACTGGGCCGCCCGCCAGAAACCGGTATTTTGACCTATTATCAATACGATTTTGGTTCTGCCACGTTAACCACGCTTTTTACTGGCCATAAAACAGACATAGAATCTTACACGTCAAATGAAGCGGGTGTACCCGCAGTTGCATTGACATTCCCTGGGGCGTCAGAGTATGTCTATAGTAGTGTGGAATCTCGCACTGTGGACATTCATAAGATGCTAGCCGAAGCTTTTGCGGGTCAAACAGCCATGATTTCCAGCAGAAGTGCAGATGGTTCTAAACTACTGGTTCACGTTAGCAGTGATATCAACCCAGGCGAATACTATCTTTTCCAACGAGATACCCTAAAAGCAAAATTTTTGTGGGCTAATGCGTCTTGGATTGACCCTCGTACGTTAAGCAAAATGATGCCTGTTCAGTTCAATACTGACGATGACGTTACCCTGAATGGGTACCTGACGTTGCCGAAACACACCACAGCGAAAAAGCCCCCCCTTGTGGTCATGATCCACGGTGGGCCACACCAGCCTGGAACCCGAGATTATTGGGAGTACAACCCTGAAGTTCAACTCATGGCCAACGAAGGGTATGCGGTATTGCAAGTTAACTATAGAGGCAGCTATGGTTACGGCGACGAGTTTCGAAAGAAAGGCTATAGAGAGTGGGGAGGTAAAATGATTGATGATATTACCTTCGCAGCCAATTGGGCGATAGACAAAGGCTATGTAGATGGCAATAGTGTTTGTGTATACGGCGCCAGTTACGGTGGGTATGCGGCCTTAATGTCGGCAGTAAAAGCGCCTGACTTGTACAAATGCGCGATTGGGTACGTGGGTATTTACGACCTTAACTTCATGTTTACTGAAAGTGATATTCCCAACAGCTGGGGCGGGAAAGAGTATTTACAACGTGTACTTGGGAGCGATCCTCAGCAGCTTCGTGCATTCTCGCCTCTTTATCATGTGGATAAAATTAAAGCGAACGTCATGCTTATTCATGGCTCAAAAGATACTCGCGTGCCTGAAGTGAACTCTGAAGCTTTATACAACGCGCTTAAAAAACAAGGTAAAACCCCTTTGTACTTGAAGTACAAGCAAGCGGGCCACGGCGTATATGATGAACAAAACAGAAAAGAATTGTATCAAGGGCTGCTAAATTTTCTTGCGCGTAATATTAAAGGCGCCTAGTTTTAGAGAAAACCCGTTAACGAGTTAAAGGAAGTGGTGAATCACTTCCTTTCTCTATGGCTTAGTGGGTGTGAAATTTAGTAGTAGTTAGCAATTAAAGGCAAATTAGCGCTGCCGATAGACTGGGCTTTACTGCCAACTTCGCCCGCTTTTACGCCCCCGAAATTAACGCCTCGATGGTCTACATTAGCAAGTGCCGTTTTTGTTTTCTCTACCAGCTGCTGCTTTATTTTTAGTGGCATAGCCCCTTCAATAATAACGCCGTCAAGATCAAGCAAGGTAAAGGCGCAGTGTGCAGCGTGAGCTAACCCCAATGAAGCTTGCTGTATCCAATTATCCAATACTTCACCATAAGCAGGCCAATGTTCAGTGTCATCGTAAATGCGAAGGCCGTTTTCACCTTTATGGGTCAGTGCCTTTTCTAGTAGGTACAAAGATGACTGCGTAATAAGCTGGCTGGATTCTGCGCCATGTGTGCTGTGCGGCGCAAGGAAGGGTAACGAACCTATTGCCCCTGCGTTACCCGATTTACCGGTAAATAAATTACCGTTAATGACCAAGCCGCCACCTAAAAATGTACCCACAAACATATACATATAGTTATTAAGACGTTGGCTATTACCAAAGGCCATTTCTGCGCCACATGCGGCGGTGGCGTCGTTACTGACAAATACCGGTAAATGCAGTTGGTTTTCAAGCTCTTGCTTAATATCAACGGTACGCCAGGCGTTCAACGCTTCAACTGATGCACCAGCTTCTTCAGCCCAACTCCATATTTCAAAGGGCATGGCAACACCCAAGCCTCGAATGCGTGATACACCTTCTTCATTCAGTTGTTGTGCTAAAAGTGCAAAGGCACGCTGTGAAAAGGTAAGTAAAGAGTCTACCGTGGGGTAAGCGATATTTTCATGAAGTGTGGCACGAACGTGACCAGAAAGGTCTAGCAACAGCATGTCATAACTGCGGCGACCAATTTTAAGCCCGACGCTAAATGCACCTTGTGCATTTAGGCCAAAGGGAATTTTGGGTTGGCCTACCCCTCCACGAATCGCGGGTAACCGACACACTAGCCCATCCGCCTCAAGTTTATTAATAATCACTGTCGCTGATTGCGCGGACAGGCCCGTACGCTTGGCTATCTCAGCTTTAGGTAAGGCACGTTCTTGCCTTATAAGCCGTAACATGTCGCGTTCGTTTTGAGTACGAGGGTCGAGAAGGGTTGGAGCTTCTGCAGTCGTCATGTGAGTTGATCATTCCTTCGCGCGGTGTATAACATCATTTATATCATATTTGCTGATTTATTTTGCCTCCCTGCCGTAATAAAAAGATTCATGTCATGTCTAAACTGCCTCATTATGATTTGTGAAATGAACTCGCTCACCTAGGTATTTGCACTGAGGTTTTTAGATTACTGTCATAAATATCAACCTACTCTAAAAATTCCCTAGATTCAAAAACATAAAAATGACGACGGTGAGTTTAAAAAACAAACAACGAAATAAATAAATCAACATGGTTGATTTATTTGTCGCGTTGGTGAATACTGTCGCGAATTTGATTAACGAATCATTAACGCATTGGCACTTAATATGAGCAAAGCATGACATACTGCGCTAGGCTCTCAGGTGCGAAAGTGAGCAATGTACTCCAGCAATACCTTCGCTCAAACAAAAAATGTTAATGACTAACTACTTGAAATGCTCTGAGGTGGAAAATGAAAGTTTTATGTTTAGGCGAAGTATTAATCGATATGTTGAGCCAAGGCGCCGCGCCCAAAGAGGGCAATATTCCCGCAATGAAGCCATTCCAGCCTTATGCTGGTGGCGCTCCTGCTAATGTGGCCGTTGGGGTTGCTCAGTTAGGCGGAGAAAGTGCCATGGTGTCGAAAGTGGGTAATGACACTTTCGGCGCATTTTTAACGGAAATGTTAAACCACTATAACGTGAACACCGACCATGTATGGCGTTGTGACAAAGGCAATACAGCTCTTGCGTTCGTCAACCTAGACGCAGATGGTGAGCGCTCTTTTGATTTTTATGTCGACAATGCAGCGCATAAACATATTAACGAAGACGACCTGGCTACAGTAAACTGTGATGAAAGCAGCATATTGCATTTTTGTTCAGGATCTATCGCAGGGCCAGAGCTCATTCCAGGTACAGAATATATTTTAGAGAAAGCTAAGCAAGCCAATATGATGGTGTGTTTAGATATCAATTACCGCCCGGCTTTCTGGGATGATACAGCGAACGCGCCGGGTCGTATTGACGAAGTCGCTAAGAAAGTGACCGTGCTGAAGGCGAGTAAAGAAGAGCTGGCTGAATTGTACGGCGAAGAAAATGCCAAAGAAAAAGTCCAGCAATGGTTAGACAGTGGCGTGAAAGTGGTATTGGTTACCGACGGTGGCGAGCCTATTCAATACATCACGCGGGAATTTAGCGGTACGTTAGCGTCACCTAAAATGGATGTAAAAGATACCACAGCAGCTGGAGATTCCTTCATCGGAGGTTTCCTCTATTACCTCACTACGCAGGTGGCCAACACCACAGAATTTAATGCTTGGGTAGAAAGTTTTGAGAATGTGAGTGCTGCAACAGAATTTGCTATTCGCTGTGGCGCATTCACCGTGACGCAGTATGGCGCATTCAGTGCGTTGCCTACACAAACTGATATTGCACAATAGTTCTGACATATATTGGTGCTACTTATTGCCAGGTTACAGGCAATAAGTAGCCTGCGCTTTTAGGTTTCAATGAGCGACTTAACGCTTGCAAGGGTATCGGCTTGTTCGGCCGGTTTATCCCATCTAATTCTGTGGATCCTAGGAAACCGCATAGCAACCCCCGACTTGTGTCTACTTGATGGGTGCACGGCGTCGAAGGCCACTTCAACCACCAAGCTTTTTTTCACTTCCCTTACTGGGCCAAAGCGGCCAATAGCGTTGCGCCTAACCCAATTGTCTAGCTTTTTTAACTCCTCATCGGTAAAGCCAGAATAGGCTTTCCCTATGGGTAATAACCGCTCACCTTGCCATGCTCCGAAGGTAAAGTCGGAGTAAAAGCTAGAGCGCTTTCCATGCCCACGTTGTGCATACATAATCACCGCATCTACAGTGAGCGCATCTCGCTTCCACTTATACCACTGTCCTTTAGGTCGCCCCGGTACATAAGTGCCATCTAAACGCTTCAGCATTAAACCTTCTATTGCACGATTTTCACACACGCTTAGATGTAAATCGCGCAGGTCATTGACCGAATCGGCCTGCAGTAAGGGTGATAAATGAAGGCGTTCAGGTGCCCCCTTGGACAGGTATTTTTCAAGTTGCTGACGACGCTGTACTAAAGGAAGGTGAGTCATATCTTTACCGTTTAATACAAGGGCGTCATATACCATAAGGGCAGCGGGCAAGGAGGAAAGTAGAGTTTGAGAAGGGCGCTTTTTGTTCAAGCGTTGCTGTAACGCATTGAAGGTGTCTACCGTGTCGCCATGCATGACGAGCAGCTCACCATCTAATACCATATGACCCGATACCGCGCCTAGCAAGTCAGGAAAACTCTGGCTAATATCATCCCCCGTTCTTGAATAAAGTGCCTTTTCAGGGGCGGCGGCACCAGTGTGGCAAGAAAGTTGTACCCGTATACCATCAAACTTGTTTTCTATTTGCCAATCCTTGGGGGTGAACGTATCAATCTCTTTGTCTTCTATGGGGTGGGATAGCATCACGGGGTGAAAGGTCACGTGGCCAGAAATATCTGGTTTTGGCGCCTTGTTGTCTAACCATTCAAGCAGTTCTGTATAAGGTGGCTTTACGCCATGCCACAAGGTTTCAATGTCCTTGATATCTTTATTTCCATAGTCTGCCAATATGTGTTTAATGGAACGGGCAGATACTCCTATTCTAAGCCCTCTAGTGCCCAGCTTAAGTAGTGCCCAGCGTTGCGCGGGTGTCATTTTAGAAAGGTATTGAGCTAAGGTAGTTGATACGTTTTTTCGGCTAACATGTTGAAAGGTTTCTACGGTTTCACTAAGTGAAGGCAAAGGGCTAACGGGCGTGTAGTGAGGCCATAAATGCGCCACAGTTTCACTGACTTCGCCTACATAATCATAACTCATCGCAAAAAGGGCCGGATCCACGTTTTCGCTAATCAATTTCTTTATTGTATTTCGCTTAAAAAAGTCGAACTTCAATGTTCCGGCCATGGCTGCAATTGCCCACCCCCTATCCGGATCGGGCGTGGCGGCTAAATAGGCTTTAATAAGCTCCGCTTTCGCATTATTACTCGATGTAAAATACACTTGTTCTAGTAATTCACTGAACGCTTTCACTCATGATGCCCCTTGTTCATCTTCGTCGTAGCCCACTAATGATAAAGCCCTTGCTTTGTAACCCATTTTTTCAGCTTGATACATGAGCGCATCTTCCCTTCCATGAGTAACCCAGACCTCTTTAGGGTTAACTTCTGTGATGGTCTGTAACAGTTCTGGCCAATCGCAATGGTCGGAAATAATTAAAGGTAACTCTGCATTCCGTTGCTTCGCTCGCGCCCGTATCTGCATCCAGCCAGAGGCCATGACGGGGCGAACTTGGGGCAAACTTCGAGACCAGCGGTCGGCCAGGGCTGATGGTGGCGCAAGCACTATTTCTCCCGCCAGAGAAGCTTTGTCGTTCACTTCGCTGACCGGTACAAGCTCGCCTAATGCGATCCCCATTTCTTGATACAGAAGGCACAACTTAATTTGAGCGCCATGAAGGTAAATGGGTTTCGTGTATCCCGCATTTCTTAGCGCCAAAATCACTCGCTGACATTTGCCTAATGCATAGGCACCCACAAGGTGACATCTGTTAGGGAACACAGTAAGAGAGTGAAGCAATTTAGCAATTTCAACGTCAATGGGAGGGTGAGTAAAAACCGGTAAACCAAAGGTGGCTTCCGTAATGAGAATGTCGCATGGGATAACCTTAAATGGCGGACAAGTAGGATCATGTCTGCGTTTGTAATCTCCAGATACCACGAGTCGATAGCCCCCATATTCAATCAGTATCTGACACGAGCCTAAAATATGCCCTGCGGGGAAAAAGGTAACGGCCACTTCACCAAAATGATAGGTCACCTCCATATCAACCACGTGCTGCTCTTCGGCCATGTCGTCACCATAACGAGTACGCATAATCGCGAGGGTTTCGCGACTAGCGAATACCTGCTTATGACCAGCCCTCGCATGGTCTGCGTGTCCATGGGTTATCAAGGCTGTGCTCACGTTTTGCATGGGGTCGATATAAAAACCACCGGGTATGCAAAACAAGCCAATCTCATCTGGCTTCATCCACTTTGACGGGTGCACCATGACTCCTACATTAAGGGTGTTTTAACAACGTTGAAAATGGGTACGTTGGTAGGTTGCAATTGGTTGAATATGAAACAAAATAAACCTATGGGAATGAGCAACGTATAGATTTTACTCTGATGTAAGACATCCAACGAGCGTTTATGACAGCCAAGCGGCCAACAATTCCTGACGTTTTTACACATTGGTTTTCGAGTAAGGCATGGCGTTTGCGACCTTATCAAAAGCAAATGTTAGTGAATAAAGATAAGTACAAGGTGACGTTACTAATAGCGCCTACGGGCGCTGGGAAAACCCTATCGGGGTTTTTACCTAGCTTAGTCGAGCTAACTGAAAATCAGCATAAGGGCCTACATACACTTTATATCTCGCCGCTAAAAGCACTGACTCAAGATATTCACAGAAACTTGCTGCAGCCCATTGAAGAAATGGCATTGCCGATTACTGCCGAAACCCGTACCGGAGATACCCCCTCTCATAAACGGCAAAGGCAGCGACGAAAGCCGCCGCACATTTTGCTCACTACCCCAGAGTCTCTTATGCTGATGCTAAGTTATGCGGACGCAGACACCTTATTTGGCAAGCTTAAGCGGGTGATCATCGATGAAGCGCACAGCTTAAATACGAACAAACGGGGCGACTTTTTATCGCTAGCCTTAGCGCGGCTAAATACGTTGTCGCCCGACCTTCAACGGATAGGGTTATCAGCCACTGTGGCTTACCCCCAAACGTTAGGTGCTTGGTTGGCCGGTAGTGAAAAAACGGCTCACGTTATAAAAGTGAAAGCGGGTAAAAAGCCAAAGATAAAAATAGTGAAATCCAAGGCTAGGATACCGTTTGGCGGATTTATGGCGCGCTATGCTATTGATGATATTTACCACGCTATCGCTCAAGCACGCACTGCTTTAGTGTTTGTCAATACGCGAGCACAAGCTGAGATGCTATTCCAACATTTATGGGAAGCCAATACACAGGCGCTGCCCATTGCGCTTTACCATGGCTCTTTGAGTAAAGAGCAAAGGCGAAAAACGGAATCCTTGATGGCTACTGGAGAACTACGAGCTGTAGTGTGTACGTCAGCACTTGAGCTTGGGATCGACTGGGGGGATGTGGATAAAGTCATTCAAGTTGGCGCGCCTAAAGGGGTAAGCCGTTTACTCCAGCGAATAGGCCGAGCCAACCATAGATTGGATGAACCGAGTGATGCGCTTCTTGTGCCAGCAAATAGGTTTGAGGCGCTAGAGTGCCAGGCGGCGATTACCGCGATCAAAAAAGGGCAGCTAGATGGTGAGTCTCCCCAGCCCGGGGCGATGGATATTATCCCTCAGTTCATACTAAATTGTTTGTGTAGTTACCCTAGTACACCTGAAGCGCTGTATAAAGAAATACTAAACGCCACGCCCTATCAAGGGTTGGACAAAGACGACTTTAACAAATTGTGGCAATTCACCCTTGATGGCGGTAGCGCCTTAAATGCCTATGAACGATACCAACGGCTGACTAAAAATAACGATGGCACCTATTCGCCCGCGAACAAGCGAGTGATTCAGCGGCACCGGCAAAATATAGGTACCATAGTCGAAGCAGGAAGATTAAAAGTAAAGCGCATTCGGCGGGGCAATCAAGGTAAAGTTATCGGCGAAGTTGAAGAGTATTTCGCGCAACAGTTAGTGCCAGGAGATACCTTTTACTTTGCGGGGCAAGTACTTAAATTTGAGGCTATCCGCGACATGCAATTACATGCAAAACCGGCGAATGCGAAAGAAGCAAAAATACCGAGTTATGCCGGAGGGCAAATGCCCTTATCTACGTTCTTAGCCGACGGCGTAAGGGATATTCTTGCTAGCCCTTCCATGTGGCGTAATTTACCCGCGCAAGTGAAAGAGTGGTTAGGCTTGCAACAAGCTTTCTCAACCTTACCGTCTCCAGGGCAACTGTTGGTTGAACAATTTCCATTTAGACAAACCCATTACACGCTTTTTTATACCTTTGATGGCAGAAAGGCCAACCAAACCTTAGGCATGTTAATTACCCGGCGTATGGAAAAGATGGGCATTAAGCCGCTGAGTTTTAGTGTGACAGACTATGGGCTGTCGATTAGCGCGGTAAATCGTATTAGTGAGGCGCAGCTTACCACCTTATTTCAACCGGATATTTTAGGCGATGAGTTAGAAGATTGGATGTTACAGGCGCCAATGCTGAAGCGTTCATTCAGGCAGGTGGCTGTGGTGAGTGGATTAACGGAGCAGCGCTACCATGCGGCGCAAAAAACCATGAAGCAAGTCACTTTCTCAACCGATTTAATTTACGATACGCTGAGAGAGCACGACCCCGACCATATCTTACTAACCGTAGCCCGAGCAGATGCTGAGCGTGAGCTGCTGGACATAAAGCGCTTAGCGAATTTGCTTATTCGGTATGTAGGCAAAACCACATTAGTCAACCTTGAAAAGGTGTCTCCTATGGCCATTCCTATTGTTTTAGATGTAAGAAGTGAGCAAATAAAGGGGGCTGGCGCCCACGCCATGCTAGAACAAGCTAACTTGTATGCCGAAGCGGAAAGTATGCTGGATGAAGTACGGGCGCTTTTGTCATAAAAGCTAACAGCGGTGGAGCAGGGACAAGTCTGACACACGCCTAGGTATTTGAGAGAAGACCAAACTCATTACCTGGAAATACTCACCATTATTGCTAAAGCATTCGTAAGTTTGAATATTGATAGATAGATTATACGCCTACCCCACACGCAACTGCCGATGTACCCAGCGGTAAAGCGGATGCTTTCTTAGATTACATTGAAAGGGAACTTATTCCTTTTGTCGGAGATGTCGCTGATATTTTTTACAAAGCAAATCAGAAGAATGTAAGAATTATGGAGCGTTGGTGGATTTTTGAAAATAAAGCGAATGTAGACAAAGCGACCCAACAGGCACTTGAACAATGGAAGTCGCAAAGCAATGGAGCCTAATATTCGCAATGTTGAGTTAATAATTTGGTCAGCTCTCGTAAAGTTTGCGTAAAGAGTAGAACGCAATTGTGTATAGGTAGTCTTTACAAATACCACAACTTTTAAGAAACATAATAATGACCTTAGAGCGAGATAATAAAACAACATTGAAGAGACGTCGTTTCATTAAAACGGCAGCTGGACTTACCCTAGCGCCTATCGCTATTGGCTTATGGGGTTGCGGTAGTTCTGATTCTAATTCCACCACTTCTGACACAAATGGTTCCACTGGGTCTGACGATAGCACCGATAATGGCAGTGATACGAGTACCGATGGCTGGGCAAGTGGCGGCACTGCCTCAATGGTATCTGACTTCCCAGATGATTCTTTGTTCGAGAGCAGTTCAGTATGCAGCGTTGCGCTAACTGGCGCGCAAACGGAAGGCCCTTGCTATTTTCAAAGTGACTATCTTGATGATATCTCCGAAGAGCAAACCGGGCTACCGATGATGTTGTGTCTTCAGCTTATCGATGAAAGTTGTAATCCGCTTTCTGGCTACGAAATTGAAGTATGGCACTGTGATGTTGACGGTATTTATTCTGGTGATACAAGTGACAGTGCGGACAGCAGCAATTTTAATTCCTCTTTCTGTACCGACAATGAATCTGACGCACTGAGCGCCAAATGGTTTCGAGGCATTGCGGTAACAGATTCCAGCGGCAGAGTTAATCTAAAAAGTTGCTTCCCTGGTTGGTATAGCAGTAGAGCAATACATATTCACTTCCGCATTCGTCGCAATAACAATGATCAGTTGATTTCTCAGTTCGGCTTTACTGACGCGTTTTGTCAGGACATTTGTACTAATCATGTTGACTACAGTCATCATGGAGAGCCTTATACATTGCTAGGGCAAGATACGGTTTTTGGCAGTGACTATAACGATTACCTGTTCGATATAGAACAGAATGAAGACGGCTCATTACTTGCCTATAAACGTATTATTATTAGCGAATAAACACGCCTCTTCCTTCATTGAAATTATGCCGCGCTTGCTCGCGGGCATTTTTTTATCTGTCTTAAATCCCTATGATGGTTTCTCGTAGCGAAGATCTCTATTATTTTTTAGCTTAAAAGGAGAGAGGAGCACATGAAAGCGTCTGACTTGTTTGTAAAAGCGTTAGAAGACGAAGGTGTGGAATACGTTTTTGGGATGCGGACCCTATGACCTTATTGATGTCTTCCGCTGTATCGGGTAACCCGTTTCGTATTGGCAATGAAGACTATCTTACGGTGGAAGAGTTTCACGTTCTTGTTAAAACGTTGCCTCTTGCCCATGCGCCAGACATTAAATGGCACTATGGCAACATAGGCTATGTGCTGTTAACTATTCTAATTGACGAAGTGAGCGGAAAAACGCTACGAGAAAGGTTGCTTACAACGATGTTTAAAGAACCCTGAAGTTTCCAGTGCGTTCATCCTCAACTAAGGTTAGCGATACACTCAACCACTTGAGCGCAAGGCTCAACTCAAACTTATAAGTAGTGGTGACTATATTTTGTTTATTAAAGCCCGTCAGTGTTCGAGGTTAGGCAGCAAAGTACGTAAACCGGAAGTTGAGAGTTAGATATCTGTTTGCATATACAGTTGTACCGACCTTTCCCCTATATTCAGGAAAACGACCCAATCGCGCGTTTTGTCCTAAACATAATTAGCTCCAATTATGCGCAACCTTTGTATTCTTTGACTTTCAGTAAACTTGAAACGATGGCACTATAGATTAAAACGAGCACACGCTCGGGAGAAAAACGCGCGATTTGCGCGCTATTAAATTGTTATGCACTAGAGTGTAAATTTTGAAATCATTGCTCTTAAAATTATTTCATAGCAAAGCTCGACTAAGTGTTCACGAACACATCGCAATTAAGGCGTGTTTACA
Source organism: Alteromonas sp. B31-7 (assembly GCF_015767655.1). Taxonomy (NCBI): domain Bacteria; kingdom Pseudomonadati; phylum Pseudomonadota; class Gammaproteobacteria; order Alteromonadales; family Alteromonadaceae; genus Alteromonas; species Alteromonas sp. B31-7. The sequence continues at coordinate 4,194,447 of NZ_CP065233.1, read as the reverse complement.
AGCAGTTCCTAAAAATGTTCATACCGCGTTTGATAAACAGCTTTCGGAATACAACTTAATTCAGCGAGAAGTTTCAGACAAAGTTCTTAATTTCTATAAATGTTCACTGTTTGGTAAGTTACTCGAGCCCAGTGTTTTACTTCCTATTCAAACGGGAGAAGTGCTACTCTCTTCATTTACGTTAGTTAAAACAAGCCGTGCTGAAGTTTTAGTAAAAATACATTGTGTAAACAGACGATTATTCTCAGTAGAATTTAGTGAAGCATTGAACAAGTTGAGCGCATCAGAAAACTTAAAGCTTGATAAAGTGGTTTATCAACCTGAATTGGCACGTGCATAACAACCCAATCAACACACTCACTACGTTCGCTGGGACGCATACACGTGGGGCGGCTTCGCCATTATGCCCCACATGTCTGCGCCCGTTATTGGAAAGTTATGCATAAAGGATTAAGCAATGGAGTCAATTCCACCATACAAAAGAAAGCCAACTGTTTACCTTGATCAGAATGTTTTAGATTTTTTCACGAAACAAGGAGTAGGTGAATTCGGCCAAATGCTTATAAAAGATTATCAAGTAGTTTATTCAGATGAAACGCTCAAGGAAATTCGACGTTCTAAAGGTTTTGAAGAGATTTTCCTTAACGTGCTTAAAGATCTTAAAGCTAACTATTTAAAATTAATTGTTGAACCGCCTAGCTTTGCTATCACTGACAACGCCACAATAAGAGATCGTGATCCTTTTGTTGTCTATAAAGAATATTGTGAAAATATTGACGATAGTGTCGACATAGAATATGCAATGCAACAATGGCTGTTCAAATTCTCTGGTGGAAGAAAAGGCGATAGCATAAATGATATTCATAATGAACAAATCTCTGCATTCTCCGAGCTAATGGAATCAATAATGGATAACTCTGACGAGTTTCCCGAAGAGACTCAAAGCGAGTTACAAAGCTACACTCAGGAAATGATTTCCCAGTACAAAGCAACATTAGAAAAAACTGAAAGCATGATGCTTGAGAATATCGAAGATGATAAAAATTGGGATGGCATTAAAGATTTCCGTTCACAGGTCGGAATTGGCCCCAAGCAACTCAATAATATTGAACCACCAAATGTGCTTGTCAAAATTTGGGGTAAACTAAAAACTCTCCCAACTTATAGCCAAGTAAACATGGATATTGATGAGTTTTTTCAACTAAAGAAGAATCCTATTTACCCAGAACAGCCATATTTTAAACACCAAAAAGTGACGGTTATTTATAATATGTTAAACACTTTGGGGTATTATCCTGACTCAAAAGTACACAAAGAAAGACGATTTATTGCAGCAGCAAGTGATAATAGTCACGCATCTATAGCATCATTTTGTAATTTCCTTTTATCCAATGATGAGCATTTTATTAAAAAAGTTAATGCTGCATATGAGTATCTTGAAATACCAACAATAGCTAAACATGTGGTGTTCAAATATGCATAAAAATCTGTTAAACAAGGATAAAGTACAGTTGGCTTTTGCTCATTCGTCGCTTATTTTAGCCAATTCTATTATTGCCTGTTAATCAGGCGTTGACCGTCTGCTGTTTGTCTAAAACGGCTTAATTTTCGTTGTTAGTCATTGAGTATCGCAGGCCACGTTACCGGCAGCCCTTAGTGCTCAATTTTGTGAGTGTCACGCACACTACTGAAGGTCAGGGCAAGTAACTGCCAATTTCCGGCGGTGTTTACATAGACTTCCGTGGTGGTAAATTCGGTTGAAACGTCCTGGCCACGCACATGGGCATCTAAGGTAATGCGGCTCCAGACAACACCGGTTTGACCAACAATTTCCACATCACAGTCATGGACAACGGTATTTTGGTACCAAATACTGCCGCTTTTAATAATTTCTAACTCACGATCTTTTTTCCAGGAACCGCTCATATGGACAAATTTTGATTCTTTGTGAAACAAAGGAGCAAGGGCATCGACATTTTTGTCAGCCATCCATTGCCATTTTTGTTTTGACAAGGCCGAAAGTATTTCCTCTGTTTTCTGCATGCCGCCTTCGGCAGGCATTTCGGCTTGTAAGTTCACTTGAGGGCTTTGCTGTGCCATCACAGAGCCGAATGGAAAAACCGATAGCAGTAACATTAGCCAAAATGGTGCTGGGATTATTGATTTCATAGTGTCTCCGGGGTATGGGGTTTGATCAGAGTTTTTCAGGTGCTTCAACGTCAGAAAACACCTGAACAAAGTCGGGTAGTCGCTGGCCTTGTATCGTGATTGAAGCCAGCGAATCGTTTAGCTCGCGCATCTCTGCCGTAGAGAAAGAAAGATCTCTTGAAGCTGTGTTTTGCTGCATATGTGCCAAACTGGTTGTTCCTGGTATTGGTACAATCCAGGGTTTCTGATGCAGTAACCAGGCAAGCGCGATTTGCGCTGGTGATGCATTTTTTCGTTCAGACCATTGCATTAATAGCTTTACGAGTGACATATTATGAGCGAGGTTTTCAGGATTAAATCGAGACTCCGTAGCTCTAAAATCGCCTTGTGCAAAACGAGTATTTTCGTCAATCCATCCTGTTAAAAACTGTACTCCCAGCGGACTCCAGGGAACAAAGCCGATGCCCAATTTCTCGCACAACGGCAAAACAGATTTTTCAGGACCGCGCCATAACATCGAATATTCACTTTGTACGGCACTAACAGGTAAGGTCGCATGTGCGCGTTTGAGTGTATTGATGCCCATTTCTGATAGCCCCCAGTGCAGGACTTTTCCTTCGTTCATCAGATCTGCTACTGCACCGGCCACATCTTCAATGGGTACATCGGGGTCCACTCTATGCTGGTAAAGCAAATCAATACGGTCCGTTTGTAACCTCGATAACATGCCTTCGACAACCATCTTGATATGGGCAGGGCGACTGTTCAATCCCGGTAATCTCTCCCCGGTCTGTTGGTCAATATTCCAGCCAAATTTGGTGGCAATGACGATGTTGTCCCGAAACGGTTTAACGCCTTCACCAAGAATACGTTCGACTTCGAAGGGACCATACGCTTCAGCCGCATCAAAAAATGTGACTCCCTCCTCGTAGGCGCTTCGGATCACTTGATGCATTTCCTGTCGATTGGGAACCGATGTGTCGTACTTCCGGCTCATGTTCTGAACGCCCAATCCAATAGACGAAACTTGCAGTTTGCCAAGCTTTCGTGTGTTTGGACTTGTTGAAATTGTGCGCTTCTTTTGTTCAGAGGTTGACGCCTGTATATTGGTACTCAGCAGTGATGCAGCCGCCAGGCTCGCCCCCGATAAAAGAAATTGTCTTCTGTTTTGCATAAAACTGTTCCGGTCAAATCAGGTTAAAATTATTAATGAGACTGTTCCTGCGAGACCAACTCCATCCAGGTTACGGTCTCGCCATTGTCTGGCGTTGAAATTGCGATGTGTGACATGAATGAATCTGGCGCAGCACCGTGCCAATGCCGGGTATTGGGTGGGATAGTGATAACATTACCCGGTAACATCTGCTGAATATCCCCACCTTCATTCTGAACCAGTCCTTTTCCTGAGATAATGATGAGTGTTTGGCCTTTCGGGTGGGTATGCCAGGCAGTACGAGCTCCCGCTTCAAACTCCACCAATGCTCCGCGATAATGGCCTTTTATTGGCGACGTGAACCGAGAACTGACTTTCGCTACACCGCTAAAGTTAGTTGGTGAGCCTTGTGTAACTGTTGAATCAGTGCTCACAGTGACGTGCTTAGTGGTTTCGTTGTTCACATCGATATTCGCAACACTACTAAGAACGTGACTGGCTCTTATTGCGCTGTCCTGACTCACGGAGTCCTTTAGAATGCGTGTGAATTCGAGCAACTGTGCGGGGCTGTAACCGACCCTTAGTGATAACTTCATGTGCGACGTCAATTGGGCTTCAACCCCCGGTATCGCAGAAAGCATACTAATAGTGAGTAGCTCTCTGTCTTTAACGGTTAGTACGTCCCGATAAAATATATCTGCGAATAAATGCTCTACGAGAAATGTCTCTATAGTTGGTACAAAGCCCGCGTAGCCCGTTTTGCGATTGGACATATCTCGCCCTACCAGTGCATTGCGAACCTGATGACCATAACTATCCGCGTTGTAATCATCCGGAAGCGGTGTCGCTTCTCTGCCTACCTCATCGGTCATTCCCTGCGCTTTTCGTTCTGAAGCCACATCCATAAAAGTCATAATGCCGTTTAGTGCACGGGGAAACCCTGCATACGCATAAGAGTGGATGAAAATTTCTTTAATTTCGTTGACGGTTAACCCATTTTCCAACCCAGCCTTGAGCGCTTCATTCAGCGTTTGTACATCGCCTGATGCCGTGAGTGCAGCAATCGGAATCATAGCGGCTTGGCGTTTGTCTAGAGACTGACTTTCTTCTGTGGCATCGACGGCACTGACGAACAACGCAAATAACCCAAGAAGCGGCGTTACGATGACCTGTTTTAACGATAAACTAATACTTTGCGACATGATTTCCTCCCGTAATAGAATGATTCGTGTACTTTTAATCTAAACCTTTCTCATGCAACCAATCCGACATAAGCGTTGCTATTTCGTTGTTATTCAGGTCTGAAAATGGAAAGTGTGTGTTGCCATAAATACCTATTTGGGGAAGGTGAATAACGGTAGCATCTCCACCATGTTGGTTTATGGTATCAGCCCACTCATAAGCCATCTCAAGCCTGATTCGCCAGCCATCTTCGCCAGGCAATTCACTGGGTTTTTCAGGAATATTGTCACCGTAATAAATAACAATTGGGATCTGAGTCAGCTTATTAAAATCATCCAAAGGAACCTCTACCGCAGTTAATAGACCACTGCTACTCTGCTTGGGGGCAGGCGCTTCGCCTTCAGGGAAAACAAAGTTACTACCGGGTTCATAAGAAACAATGGCCTTAATGTGCTGACTCTGCATGGCTGCCTGCCACCCCATGCCACCACTGTGTGAATGGGTAACCAGGATGCCATCGCCAATCTTGGTAAATAAGGCTTCAACCGCATCAGCATTTACATTGATATTGATAGGGCCGACATCAGGCACCATTTGTCGAAAATATTGTTCTAACGACGCTTCATCTGTCGGAAACTGTACATTGGGGAAGTAGTCAGGCCATGTACCAACGCGAAAAGTATTGAACCACATTTGCTCATTCGGAATCGGCTCGTAGCTACCAGGTTGTGTGCCTTTTGCGGCGTTACCACGCCGGGGTTGGTCAATCAAATAAACGCCGTACCCTTTGCGTAGGAATATATTCTGGTAACCTTCACGGCCATCTGGTGTAGATTCCCACGTTTTCGAGAACTGCCCGAAACCATGCCACATTACTAACGGGTATTTTCGTTCATTGACTGGAATTTGATAAAAGACATAAGCGTGATCGCCATGTAACGTTTGCCCGGCAGACGTCAATTTTATCGGATCAAATTCCCCTTCTTTTTGAATGACAGTACCACCCACTGCGAAACTACCTTGTTCTGCGAGCATTAAAGGGGATGCTGAGTCATTTGTCTTATAGGTAGTGCTACATGCACTCAGTACCAGAACTGTTGACGCCACTAGAGTCAACGAACGATAGCTTCTTATGATCGAAATCATGTCACTAACTCCTTACTTCAATACGTCATCAAAGAAGTGGCTGAGTTGCGTCATGGCTTTTGAAACGTATTCAGGATTCCAATAGGTCTCAATGTGTGTAGCACCCTCGATAAGAAATAATTGCTTATCCTCAGACTTGGTCGCTAATTCAAACGCGTTTTTGGTCATGTACAATGAATCCGCTTTACTACCGGCAATCATCAATAAGGGCTGATTAATAAGATCCATATTCGTCGCCGCATCAAAATTCATCAGCGACAACAAACTGCTCTCTGTATAGCGAAAAGTCGAATTTGGATGGGCATGGGTTTTGCCATAATATTCGAATCCTTGTCGGTAAAGATCGAAGGGCAAGGCTGCAATTTGTTCGTCGGTTAGCTTTGCATCACCGACATAACGGATTTCTCCAGTCTTGGCTTCGATTTCTCGCGCTTCAGAAGCGGACGTTAAACGTTGCTGAATGGTATCTAGCGCAGAGTCCATGTAACCGTTTCGGCGAACACGTCCAGAATTAAACATGCTAAGTGTCGCGATGGATTTGAAACGTTTGTCGGATTGCGCTGCTTTAAGGGAGTAGCCACCGCCACCACAAATGCCAAGAAGTCCAATCTTGGATGTTGAAACCCCAGGGTAGGTAGAAATGACGTCCGCCATGCCGTGGATGTCTTCAATACGGTTAGCCGGTTTATCAATATTTCGAGGCTCACCTCCGCTGGCACCTTGGTAAGCGGCATCAGCAGTGATGGTGATGTAGCCTTGTTCCGATAGTCGTTGAGCATACAGCCCCGCAACCTGCTCTTTCACACCACCGTTAGGGTGAGCGATGACAATCGCAGGATATTGTTTCGACGGGTCAAAACCAGGTGGAGTGTACACATTCGCGGCGATGTCGATGTTATTTAATTTATAACTCACCGCATGAATATTGACCTTACCCTCAACGTTTTTCGTAATGGCCCCTTTGTAGGTCAACGTAAATGGATTCTGTCGATAGTCCGCCGACAATACTTCAGCAGACAATAGATTTGCCGACAGTAGGAATGCAGCCGTTTTAACCAGTGATTTCATATTTTTCCCGATACTTAAAAATGTGCCAAATAGCGCTCACACACCAAGAGTTAATCTCATGCTTTTAAGGATAGTAACGGCGAGAAAAAGTCAGTAATCAAATTCTGTTCAATAATTGCCTATTTCTCTGAGTACAAATTAGATCTATGTATTAGCGCCTACAGGGTGGCTATACTGACTGTATCTGAAACATCTGTAATGTGGCATAAAGATGAAAACCGATCCTACCCATGTAAACAATATGAAGCACTTAGCATCAAGCATTTCGAAGCTGACCGTACACGATGATTACTGCCCGACAGATGTTCCTGGATTGACGGTATTCAAGAAAATTGACGCGAACATTCCGATGGCCGGCGCATATGAACCCAGTGTGTGTCTGATTGCACAGGGAGCAAAGCGTGTTCAATTAGGTGAGGAAACCTTCTTTTATGACACAGAGCACTATTTGTTTTCAGGTGTTCATTTACCGGTAGTAGCTCAAATCACGGAAGCAAGTGCCGAACATCCTTATCTTGGTCTTAAGCTGACTTTCGACTATCAGGACATCACGCAATTGATGGCGGACAGCCAACTACCGCCTCCCAAGGGGCAACGTTCAGATCGTGGTATGGCAACGGGTAAACTAACACCAGCGTTAATCAGCGGGTTTCAACGACTACTTGATTTGGCTGATGAGAGTACAAATATTCCGATGCTCGCGCCCATGATAAGACGAGAAATATTTTATCGTTTGCTTGTCGGGGACCAGGGTGAAAAGCTTAGGCAACTCGCCGCAATGGGTACGCAAACGCATCAGGTGGCAAAGGCAATCGCATGGCTCAAATCTCAATTTTCAGAACATATCAGGGTGGAGGATCTGGCTCGGGTCGCTAATATGGGCGTCTCAACGTTTCACCACCATTTCCGAAATATGACTGCGATGAGTCCGCTGCAATATATAAAGCAAGTTCGACTTCAGGAAGCCAGACGTTTAATGCTAACCGAGCACCTCGACGCTGCAACTGCGGCATTTCAGGTTGGTTACGAAAGTCCCTCCCAGTTTAGTCGTGAATACGGGCGAATGTACGGGTGCTCCCCAGCGAAAGATGTCAACGAGTTGCGATATAAATTGGCGCAAACGGGAAATTAAAGGTAATGAAGTGAATAATCTGCGTGATTCATAGGCATCAGCTTCACTATCTATTTTTCGCAAATTGAAGTCGGACATATTTACTTGAATCCCTGCAAGTGAATGTCCGCTAATTGTCTTAAGCAGCCAGACACACGCGGAAGCATCAATTAGTACTTACCGCTGAATCCAAATCTGTTTGACTGAATATTTTAAGGGCTGGTGAGGTAAGTCGACGAAACTGCTTCGCTCACACGCTATCTTGAGAAATTTACAATCATTGATACCAACGGTGTGAGAGACTGACGTCCTCATGGTGTAATCATAGGATGAATACATCATTGCTTTCTAGGCAGCTAACTACCTAAAAATTACCTCAGCAGTTTCAACATGTTCCATTATCCAGTCCTTAAAATATGAAACCCGTGTAAAAACTGCAACCTCATCATAGTGTCCAAAGCTAAATTGCTTCACATCTCCTTCAAATTCTCGCCATGAAGCCATGCCTAGTAAAACTGGCTTGTCATCTCGAAAAATCACAATCGCGCCACCACTGTCCCCTGAACCAATAGTCCCTTCAAGGGGCATGGCGTTGTCTTCTTTTTCGAATGAAAATTTTAGCCATTGCTGTGAGGCTTCAGTTATCTGGTTATTGTACTGTTGAAGCTGATAGTTTTCCTGAGTAAATGCCCAGTCTGAGAAGAACTTTGTGATTTGATACCAATAATAGGTCACGTAGCCTGGTCCTTGACTGTCTTCAACCTCGCCAGTTAGCCCTGTGCCTATGGCACCGCGACCAAATCCTGTAACTTTCATACCTTTCTCATCGTTGCTACCATAAAGTGGAATAGGCGAAACATGTGTCACCGGATGTTCCAGCCTGATTAATGCAATATCTACGCTGTTATTAAGCTGCGTCAACAGGGAGTTATCTGATGATGCCCCTACTCGTTCGTAATCAGGGTGCAAAATAACCTCTGCAATTACGTTATCGACCCCGTGTATGGCTATGGGTTTGTTTTCATATTCATACATAAACGTGTAGATAACGTGTGCAGGAGCAAGTAACCAATGTTTATCAATTAAGACTGCTGCACCTTGAAAAGGCATATCAATAAAATATTCTGGTGGTGTATCGATTTTATAACGGGCTGGGTCCACATCATGTCGGGTGATAACCGCGTATGAATGAAAGGCAGCCAGTGTCAGCAACAGCGCTAAAGTTCGTATTATTAGGTTTGAATTCATTACTAAGTCGTCCCTTGTTGATTTATTACAGGGTGCTCAATTTATGAATCAATGTAATGATTTTTGTGTGAAAAAACGTGACGAAAACGTGATGATAGAGGTATTAGGGTGAGATTGATAAGTGAATCTACCCTTTAAACAATCATCATAAGGGTAAAGTAGACCTTGTCATGCAGTCTTATTGAATCATGATTGTCTGCGTGAGTTAGAGTTAGCGTTGAATACTTCAATTTAGATGGAAATTATTAACGAAAAACATGGGTTTAACTTTGTAAAGAAGTGCTATAGTGATAAATGGTGTGATTAAGTTTGCTGGTTCAAAAGTGATAATTGTTGAAAATAACACCCACTCAAGAGGCCTAAGTATTCGATATTTTTTCAGAGCATTCGTGCTCGCTTCCGTGTTTTCTTTTAGCCTTCAGAGCCTAGCACTCGAGCTCTCTCTAGATACGCCGAATCGTGAAGCGATTCAGCAGTTTATTAGTGACGTAAGAAAAAGCAGACTTGATTACCTTGAAAATGAAAAAAGCCTAAAGGAAGTATTTAATTTGGCTAAAGAAAAGGGTTGGAATTCGCTTCACGCTGAAGCGGCAGCGCTTTATTCCGAGCTTCTTTTCAGACAAGAAAAATACAGCGATTTAACGTCACACCTTCAATATTACTTAGATAAAAAAGAGTTCATAGAACGAGAAGACATTCATTTATTATTTCTAGAGACGAAATTAAAGTCTTTAACATTAATGGATGATCCAGCCCCAGCACAAGCACTTGCGAAAAAGCTAGAAGTAGAGCTATCGCAACATTCAAACGATGAAAAAATTACTATCTATCGAGCTTTAGCTTATTACTATACGGCTGATGATGCGTTGCGCAAAACGCTGAAAGCGGCTTTAGATGGCCTCGAGTTGGCGATGCAAACAGGCGATGTAGCTTCTCAAGGCTATTTTTACCGAAAAATAGCTGACGCCTACACCTACCTTAGTGAAAACGATAAAAGGATATATTACGCTAAAAAGGCTGTTAGTACGTTTGAAAAAACGAATGACGGCCTTTTTACTGCTAAGGCATATTGGAGCCTAGGCAATATACTTCTAGAAAACGATGACACCCAAAATGCGTTGCTCTACTTACATAAAGCCCTAGCTTATTTTGAAAAAGTAAACATGAAAAAGGGGTTGGCTTTTGCTCAATATTCCATTGCTAATGTTCAATATCTTCAAGGCAATCTTGATGAGGCTTTACAGTTAGCTCAGGAAAATATAGAGCTTGCACGGGCTTCGGGTATTCATGATATGCAACTGGCTTCTATGATCCTGCTGAGTAATATATATATTGAAAAGGGTAACTTGGAAGTAGCGAATCAAATAAATGATGACGTTTTTAACCTCATTGAAAAATTTAGCCGTAGTATTTATAAAGCAGAGTTTTTTGGTGAAAGGTATGAACTAAAACGTAAGATTAATCAAGTAGATGAAGCATTCGAAGCGCTGGAGAAAAAGCTTTTTTTCATTAATAAGCATTATGAAGCGACCAGCGAAAGCAATATTAAAGCCCTGCAAGTCAAGTTTGAAGTCAAAGAAAAAGAAGATGAAATTCGAAGGTTAGAATACCAAAAAAATATCAGTGAACTTCAGGCAAAAGAAGAGTATCAACAAAAAATAATTTGGCGCCTTAGTGCGGCAATAGCGTTTATTTTAGTACTTGTGGCTTTGCTTTTATTTTATCGGCAAGTGCGCCAACGAAAAAAATACCATCGTATGGCATCAACCGATCATTTATCAAACTGTCTCAACCGTAGGGGAATACTTAATGCTGCCAGCGTTAAGCTAGCTCATCATAGTGTATCCTTCGCTATTGTTGACCTAGACTACTTTAAAAAGATTAATGACGAGTATGGCCACGACATAGGCGACATGGTGCTAATTGCTTTTGCCAATGCAGCAAAAGATACACTACCTAAAGGCGACGAATTTGGCCGATACGGTGGTGAGGAATGGTTATTCGTCTTAAATTCGGCAGATGAAAAAGTAGTTAGAAGCATCTTTCAAAAGCTTGCCGTCGCCTTCCAAAAATATTGCGATGCCATTGAAGCTTTTAATCCAAACAAAGAGATGACATTTAGCGTAGGAGCAACGCTAAATAGCAAATCACCTAATTCTTTGGATTCTTTAATTAAACGTGCAGACACCCTCTTGTATAGAGCTAAAGAAAACGGTAGAAATCAAGTCGTCATCGACTGAGGAAGTAAATAAAGAGTGGCAATAAGTGAGCAGTGGCTATCGTCGCAGGTGGCCTTGCGAAACATCAGTATTGTGAAGTTTTCAGAACTGCTTTGGGTATTAGATGCCAGAGGAGTGGCCTATTTACCTGCGCTCGATTGGCTGGTGGTATCCGACTTACACCTTGAGAAAGGCAGCTATTTACGTAGTTATGGTAATCCGCTGCCAAGTATAGATTCAGTAGCTACGCTGAAACGGTTGCAGCTGGTTATAAAAGACTATATGCCTGCTCGGGTGATTAGCTTGGGTGATAGCTTTCACGATAATCACAGTCTGTCCCGCATGACGCTACAAGACAAAAACCTGTTGTGCGATATCGTCAATAGCGTTTCCCAATGGGATTGGGTAGAGGGGAATCACGATCCTGATTTGCCTGTAGGCATTCCCGGCAACCCTTGTCATGAAATAGCGCACGATAGTGTGGTGTTTCGCCATGAACCAGACGCGCTGAAAAGTAGTGTAAGTGCAACCGGCCAGGCTGAAAGCACGCCGCAAGTCATAGGGCATTACCACCCTAAAACACGAAAAACCATTTCTCGACGCCGATTTTCCGGTAAGTGTTTCGTGATTTCTGACAACTTATTCATCATGCCTGCGTTTGGTCAATTCACCGGGGGCTTAGATGTGAATGATGAGGTTATGCTGGCATTAGTGTCCGAAAAATCCCGTGCTTGTTATATGTTGTATGACCGTGCGATTTTTAAGGTGTAATTCTGTGTCCTTCAGACAACAGCATCGCATAAAGAAACGGGCAATCACGTAGCCCGTTTCACATAAACTTACTTGCGTCCTGCCTTAATCGCGCCACCGTTTGGTTAAATCTTCGTATGCATCAATGCGTCTGTCTCTAAAGTAAGGCCAGATACGCTTAACTTGCTCAGTGCGGGCAAGGTCAAGTTCAACAGTTAATGTGGTTTCTTCGTTGGCGTCTGCCTTGGCAAGAATTTCACCTTGTGGGCCAACGATAAAGCTTTGCCCCCAGAATTGAATACCAGGGTCGCCGTCCACAGGAGAAGCTTCAAATCCAGTACGGTTAGCCACAATAACAGGCACGGAATTGGCCACAGCATGAGAACGTTGAATGGTTTCCCAGGCACCATGTTGGCGAACGCGTTCATCATCAGTGTCGTTGAGGTCCCAGCCGATGGCCGTCGGGTAAAATAGTAAGTCCGCGCCTGCCATGGCCATTAATCTCGCCGCTTCTGGATACCATTGATCCCAACAAACCAATACACCTAATTTACCCACACTGGTTTGTATAGGTTGAAAACCCATATCGCCAGGTGTGAAGTAAAACTTCTCATAAAAACCTGGATCATCGGGAATGTGCATTTTACGATATTTACCTGCAATTTCTTTACTTCTATCAAATACCACCGCGGTGTTGTGATACAAGCCAGAACCGCGTTTCTCAAATAAAGAGGTCACCAACACAATATTATGCTTCTCAGCAAGTTCACCAAAAAAATCGGTAGCGGGCCCAGGAATCGGCTCGGCTAAATCAAACGCATCGGTATCTTCTTGCTGGCAAAAGTACAAGGTACTGTGAAGCTCTTGCAATAATATGCACTCACACCCTTCATCGGCTAACTTAGCCACTTGCTCAGCACTTTTATTCCAATTAGTTTGCTTGTTATTGTCGGCGACAGCTTGCTGAACCACGCCTACTTTAAGGGTTTTATTGGGCATAAATTGATACTCCTTTTTCCAGCAGCGCTAGTACAGAAGCCTGCAGTGTGTTGGTGGGAACTTGCATCGAAATACAATGCAAGCTGCCATACTGTTTAACCAAAACAGAACAATCAATGGGTTCGATAACATGGTTGGGATAGGCGCTTTGCATAACGTCAATGGCAATGGCGTCTTCATCCTGCTTATAAATGGGTAGCAGAACAGCGTCGTTACAGATCAAAAAGTTGGCATAAGAAGCCGGTAGCCTAACCCCGTCTTCGTCCACAATATAGGGCAAAGGTAAATGATACTGCGTGTGCTGAGGGAGGTATTGTTCGCACTCTTCACATAATGCTTTCAACCCCGCATAGTGGCTATCTTGTGGCCGGTTAAAGGCAGCTTGAATGACCAAACCATTGTTTGGCGTAAAGCGCACTAGGGTATCGATATGCCCATCGGTATCATCACCTTCAAGATGGCCATTATGAAGCACGGTGACTTTGTTACAGCCAAGCATCTGCGTAAACACTTCAGCGTATGAGTTTAAATCCATATCGCCATTTCGTTTAGGGTTAAGTAAGCATTGCGCGGTGGTGAGCAGGTGCCCTGTGCTATCAATTTCAAGCGCGCCGCCTTCCACAACAATCGGACTGCTGCGCAGGGGCAATTGACACAAAGACGCTAAATAGCGTTGGTTAGCTAGGTTGTCTTCGGAGGCATCGAATTTTTCGCCCCAGCCATTGAATTTGAACTCTACAGGTGCGCCGTTACCTTCACTGTCTATACAAGTCATAAAGCCGTAGTCACGCATCCAAGTATCGTTGAACGACGCGGGAATAATCAGCACTTTTGCTTGCTCAGGTAGGCGTGCTTGAAGCGCATCAATGTCATCAGGTGCGCACAATAGGATTACGCCGGCACCATAACGGTTAACCGCATTAATGACGTTAATATAGGTTAATCGTGCATGCTCAAGCCACGGCGCCCAATCAGTTTGAGCGTGGGGCCAAGCTAAAAGTACTGCATCCACTTGGTTCCATTCCGGAGCCATGACTCGGTTACCTTGCATGTTAATCTCGTTGATTTGTGTAAACCCACAATTATAGCTAGGGAATGGTTGCCTACCAATAGCTGGTTTCATGAATTTAATTGCTGGAAAAGAATAAAATTTTGCGTGACTGAATACGCAACATTTACCCCACGCTTTATTTTAAGTGCCTGCCACCATCGAGATGAAGAGTTTGCCCAGTAATATATTCACTTTGCATCAAATAGCGCATTGCCTTTACTGCTTCTTGTGCACCTGGCACAACTTCAAGTAAGGACTTAGTGCGCGCTTTTTCTTTATAGTGATCCGAGTCTCCTTCATTGAACATCAATAACGCAGGCGCGATACTATTTACTTTTACTTTAGGGGCTAAGCGCTTCGCGAAGGACAAGGTCAAATTGTGCAATGCAGCCTTGCTTGCCGCATACGCCATGTGCTTTTCACTACCGGTTTCTTGTACATAATCGGTCATGTGAATAATGTCGGCCACCAAGTTGTGGTTGGTAAGGTGGGTTTCTAGCGCTAAATTTATGCGATAAGGCACAAGGGCATGAATGCGCATCATATATGCCATTAATTGGTCTTTGTTCTCGTATTTGTCATCAATTGCCCAGTCGGAGGCGTTGTGAATCACGGCGCGATAGCTTTTATTGATTGCCTTAATCTCAGCAATTGCTCGATCAATAGCCTGCTCAGTGCTAAAATCTGCCTGTATAACAGTAGCCCCTCTCTCTTTAAGTGACGCCACCGACGGCTTGTATGTGCGGTAGGTGATAACAACGGGAATTTTTTGGTCTAAAAGGCTTTCAGCCATAGCCAATCCAAGGCGCTGACTAGCGCCGGTAATTAACACAGGTAACGACAAGTAAGTCTCCTTTTTCTGTGTAGGGGGCGGACTACTCTAATGAGGTATAGTAGTGTAACGAAATCACACTACCAGTAAGGTATAGAGGACTGCCATTAGATTAAAATAATGTCATCTTTATGCCCAACGGATCTTTACGTTTTATTGGGCGTATAAGGTCAAAAAAGAAGTAATTACGGAATAAGTTAATGTTAGCAAAAGAAGCGGTAATCGTGCGCGATGCGCTGGATCCCTCCATTTCCGAATCGGCACAGCGTGTAAGAGCAGCGTTAGAAGAGAAAGGTTTAGAAACACCTATGGCAGGTAATGGCCTTTCTGACGAGCAAAAGCGACTGAAAATTGAAAGTGCTATGAGAGAGGTCATGGATACGCTAGGTCTCGATTTATCGGACGATAGCCTATGCGATACTCCCAAGCGCATCGCCAAAATGTACGTCGATGAAATTTTTGGCGGCCTCGATTACCGTAAGTTTCCAAAAATTACGCAAATTGAAAATAAAATGCGTTTAGACCAGCCTGTGCAGGTATCTGATATCAGCCTTACCAGTACTTGCGAACATCACTTTGTCACTATCGATGGAACCGCTACTGTGTCTTATATTCCGAAAGACACCGTGCTAGGATTATCTAAAATCAATCGTCTTGTTGGCTTTTTTGCTCAGCGCCCACAAGTACAAGAACGCTTAACTCAGCAAGTGTTGGTTGCCATCCAAACCTTAACCGGTTCTGAAGATGTTGCGGTGAGCATTAACGCCACACATTATTGTGTGAAGGCAAGAGGTATTCGTGATACCAATTCCTACACCAAGACGTCTGCGTTAGGTGGGAAGTTCTTAGAAGATGCAGAACTAAGACGACAATTCTTCGCCTAAGCACAATTCATTGAATAGGTGATTCGCTTACGCCCACACCAACAGCCAGGTTAAGCAAGCGCTAGGCTAGTGTGGGCGAATTCCTTTCTATTGATGGAATACGTTATTTAACCTGAAGTTCATTTTCCAGTTCAGTAATCACCAAGTTGATTTGACCTTCTACGCCATCAGCCGCCGTTAGGCTAAGTTTCTTTTTGCAGCAAAAACACGTTTCTACCTGCTCGTGATACATGTCTCGCAATGAATTGAGTTCAAACGCGTTTATAACGCCACAGTATGGACACAAGTATTCGAGAGGTTGGTTTTTGTTCATGACACTTCCTTATTAGACTTTCCATATCTTTAATGCTCCTTGCTGACATCACCACGCATGTAACGTGCAACGCGCTTATACTTTTACGTGCATAAGTTCGTTCCCTAAAATATAGCCACTTATTGACGAAATGCGCCGATAAATTAAGTGCACTCAACTAACCCTAGAAAATGTAAAGAAAAATAGTTTTCCCTCGGTGGGAGTTTGCCTTTACTGCGCTAGTCACAAGGGACTGCGGATAATACGCTTGCGACTTAACACTTATTGGTTATCAACTAGGTTCTTCTACCTAGTTATGAATAAAATGATCACTTGGTGCCGGCGAAATTAAAAGGTTTACAGGGTTTTCATATTCTGTTAACTTTTATCTTAATCGATTAAGTTTCGTTTTGTATAGCAGCTGAGTTACGTATTTCACATTCGTGTTATTTTTGAAAGCATGTAAATGTAGGGTGTAAGTTGGCTAGTTTACCCAAACCAAAAAGCAGTTAATAACGAGTAAAACTATGACGAACCAGGATCCAAACAGCAGGGTTATTCGCTGGTTAACCTATTTGATGTTCATGATGTTTGCGATGACATCTGACTCTGTTGGCGAGATCATTAAAGAGGTTAAAGTGGCATTTTCTGTCACCAACGCCCAAGCAAGCTTAATGCACTCTCTACCTATGTTGGGAATTGCTCTATCTGGCTTATTTTTGGGTTTTCTTGCAGATAAGATTGGACGCAAACCTACTATTATTATTGGTTTGCTTCTATTTGGATTAGCCTGCTATAGCTTTTTGGTCGCCAATGACTTTTTGCTTATTGTAAGTCTGATGAGTTTGTCTGGGGTGGCTGTTGGAATATTTAAAACAGGCGCATTGGCGCTAATTGGCGATATATCAACGTCAACCAAACAGCATACCTCTACTATGAACGGGGCCGAGGCCTTTTTTGGTGTAGGCGCAATTATAGGACCGCTGATTGTTGCGTACTTAATTCACCAAGGGGTGCCGTGGCAATGGCTTTACGTTATTGCCGGTGGCGTATGTACGCTGCTTATCCTTGGCGCACTGTTCGTGAAATACCCCACCTACAATACACAACCTTCTTCATCTACAGACAAAGTGTCTTTATGGAACAGCCTAGCCTTGGTCAAAAACCCTTATGCAATGGGGTTCTCGATAGGCGCATTTTTATATGTGGCAGCTGAAAGTGCTATTTATGTTTGGATGCCAACGTATTTGGTATGTGATGCAACAAGTATGAAGGCAACTTACCAGTGCTACAGTGAGGGCGCATCACAATTGCTCGCCATTTATTCCGTTACTGCTTTCTTTATATTACGAGCAGCAGGGCGCTTTTTAGGTATTTGGATGATGTCACGCTTTAACTGGGCACTAGTATTAATGTTATTTAGCGGTGCTATTGTAACCTGTTTCACCTTAGGCCTTGTAGGTGGCAAACACGTTGCTCTGTATTTGTTCCCCTTAACAGGCATCTTCATGTCTGTTATTTACCCTACGTTTAACTCAAAGGGAATTAGCTGTTTTCCAAAACATCAGCACGGTAGTGTGGCTGGCGTCATTCTATTCTTTACTGCTGCAGGTGCAGCGGCGGGTCCATTTATAATGGGGGTGGTGAGCGATGCGAATGGAGGCGATGCAAAATACGGATTTATTGTTGCGACCGTTTTTGCCCTTATTCTATTTTTAGGGCTTTGCTATAACTACGTTAAAAACCCAACCCAAACCAGGTTAGCTGAGCTAGAAGCAAGCGAATATGGTGAAGGGTAAAGTACTACCAGTAAACATTAAACAAGGTTTACTGGTCACTATTTAATGCATGTGTACAGAAAAGCACCGAAAAAACGCAAATTTCCTATTTTTTGAAAATACTTGTTGACGTGAGCGCTCATTTCCCTAAAATGCGCATCCGCTTCGGGGGAAAAGCAAAACAGCAAACCTCCTGAAGTAAGTCTCTACTACCTTTATAGGCCAGTAAAGACGGGAGTTTAGAAGAAACGCTTCAGAAAATAAATTTTCAAAAAGTGTTGACAACAAAAACTTCCAGCGTATAATGCGCACCTCACTCGAACAGGGTGAGCAAGGAAAACGAATCAACTGAGAGTAATGTTGGTCCTCCTTGCGCAGAAGTCACGACAAAAAGCGTCATGATTCTGCACGATGTTCTTTAACAATTTAGACAAGACAATCTGTGTGGGCACTCGTTAAGAGTGTCACAACGACGATTCATATTTCGATATATTTAATTGAAGAGTTTGATCATGGCTCAGATTGAACGCTGGCGGCAGGCCTAACACATGCAAGTCGAACGGTAACATTTCTAGCTTGCTAGAAGATGACGAGTGGCGGACGGGTGAGTAATGCTTGGGAACTTGCCTTTGCGAGGGGGATAACAGTTGGAAACGACTGCTAATACCGCATAATGTCTACGGACCAAACGGGGCTTAGGCTCCGGCGCAAAGAGAGGCCCAAGTGAGATTAGCTAGTTGGTAAGGTAATGGCTTACCAAGGCAACGATCTCTAGCTGTTCTGAGAGGAAGATCAGCCACACTGGAACTGAGACACGGTCCAGACTCCTACGGGAGGCAGCAGTGGGGAATATTGCACAATGGGGGAAACCCTGATGCAGCCATGCCGCGTGTGTGAAGAAGGCCTTCGGGTTGTAAAGCACTTTCAGTTGTGAGGAAAAGTTAGTAGTTAATACCTGCTAGCCGTGACGTTAACAACAGAAGAAGCACCGGCTAACTCCGTGCCAGCAGCCGCGGTAATACGGAGGGTGCGAGCGTTAATCGGAATTACTGGGCGTAAAGCGCACGCAGGCGGTTTGTTAAGCTAGATGTGAAAGCCCCGGGCTCAACCTGGGATAGTCATTTAGAACTGGCAGACTAGAGTCTTGGAGAGGGGAGTGGAATTCCAGGTGTAGCGGTGAAATGCGTAGATATCTGGAGGAACATCAGTGGCGAAGGCGACTCCCTGGCCAAAGACTGACGCTCATGTGCGAAAGTGTGGGTAGCGAACAGGATTAGATACCCTGGTAGTCCACACCGTAAACGCTGTCTACTAGCTGTTTGTGACTTTAAGTCGTGAGTAGCGAAGCTAACGCGCTAAGTAGACCGCCTGGGGAGTACGGCCGCAAGGTTAAAACTCAAATGAATTGACGGGGGCCCGCACAAGCGGTGGAGCATGTGGTTTAATTCGATGCAACGCGAAGAACCTTACCTACACTTGACATGCTGAGAACTTTCTAGAGATAGATTGGTGCCTTCGGGAACTCAGACACAGGTGCTGCATGGCTGTCGTCAGCTCGTGTCGTGAGATGTTGGGTTAAGTCCCGCAACGAGCGCAACCCTTGTCCTTAGTTGCCAGCCTTAAGTTGGGCACTCTAAGGAGACTGCCGGTGACAAACCGGAGGAAGGTGGGGACGACGTCAAGTCATCATGGCCCTTACGTGTAGGGCTACACACGTGCTACAATGGCATTTACAGAGGGAAGCGAGACAGTGATGTGGAGCGGACCCCTTAAAGAATGTCGTAGTCCGGATTGGAGTCTGCAACTCGACTCCATGAAGTCGGAATCGCTAGTAATCGCAGGTCAGAATACTGCGGTGAATACGTTCCCGGGCCTTGTACACACCGCCCGTCACACCATGGGAGTGGGATGCAAAAGAAGTAGTTAGTCTAACCTTCGGGAGGACGATTACCACTTTGTGTTTCATGACTGGGGTGAAGTCGTAACAAGGTAACCCTAGGGGAACCTGGGGTTGGATCACCTCCTTACCATTACGTCGAAAGACGCACTTGATGCAGTGCCTACACAGATAGTCTTGTTTAAAAAATAAAGAACGACATAAGCTTATGGGGCTATAGCTCAGCTGGGAGAGCGCCTGCCTTGCACGCAGGAGGTCAGCAGTTCGATCCTGCTTAGCTCCACCATCTGCTTGTTTTACCCTAGGCTTGTAGCTTGGATGGTTGCAGCCCTGCCCTCGAATAAGAGCGGTGAGGTCACAACGCCGACTGGCTAAGAAAATAGGCTTGTAGCTCAGCTGGTTAGAGCGCACCCCTGATAAGGGTGAGGTCGGCAGTTCAAGTCTGCCCAAGCCTACCATTCTCCTTCTTACTTGCTTTGCAAGTGGTCGTGAAAAATCGCTTTACCGGAAGCAGAGCTTCCTGACGATTTTGCTACTCGCTAAAGGTGTTGGTAGTCATACACATCGTTAGCGTATGTGTCGAGATGGACATCAAATCCTAATGAATATTTACTGTTTCAGTAAGCATTGATTAGGGTTTTTTACTCTAAAGATGAAAGTACTGCTTTAGCAGGAAACATCGAATGTTCTTTAACAATTTGGAAAGCTGATATTAATAGTAATCAATCAAAATTGAGTAACTGAGAAGTCGAAAGACGTACTTTTTACTCTACTTGACTTGAATTGCTTGTTATCAACATTGATTGATAGCAAGGCAATTCTTCCGATTAGCTTGTCATGCATACAACATTACCCTTGTCCGATTTCAAAAGGCGGACATGAGGCCGATACTCAAGGCTTTTTAGGGTTGTATGGTTAAGTGACGAAGCGTATACGGTGGATGCCTTGGCAGTTAGAGGCGATGAAGGACGTGTAAGTCTGCGAAAAGCTGTGGTGAGCCGACAAAATGCATTTGAGCCACAGATGTCCGAATGGGGAAACCCACCTGTTTACAGGTATCGTTACATGAATACATAGTGTAACGAGGCGAACGAGGGGAACTGAAACATCTAAGTACCCTTAGGAAAAGAAATCAAACGAGATTCCCCTAGTAGCGGCGAGCGAACGGGGAACAGCCCTTAAGCTGTTTAGTGTGTAGTGGAATCCTTTGGGAAGAGGAGCGATACAGGGTGATAGCCCCGTACACAAAGCGTGCTTTACAGTGAAATCGAGTAGGTCGGGACACGTGTTATCTTGACTGAATATGGGGGGACCATCCTCCAAGGCTAAATACTCCTAACTGACCGATAGTGAACCAGTACCGTGAGGGAAAGGCGAAAAGAACCCCTGTGAGGGGAGTGAAATAGAACCTGAAACCGTATACGTACAAGCAGTGGGAGCCCTTCGGGGTGACTGCGTACCTTTTGTATAATGGGTCAGCGACTTATATTTAGTAGCAAGGTTAAGCGAATAGCGGAGCCGTAGCGAAAGCGAGTGTTAACTGCGCGTTGAGTTGCTAGGTATAGACCCGAAACCCGGTGATCTAGCCATGAGCAGGTTGAAGGTTGAGTAACATCAACTGGAGGACCGAACCCACTAACGTTGAAAAGTTAGGGGATGACTTGTGGCTGGGGGTGAAAGGCCAATCAAACCGGGAGATAGCTGGTTCTCCCCGAAATCTATTTAGGTAGAGCCTCGGACGAATTCCATTGGGGGTAGAGCACTGTTAAGGCTAGGGGGTCATCCCGACTTACCAACCCTTTGCAAACTCCGAATACCAATGAGAACTATCCGGGAGACACACGGCGGGTGCTAACGTCCGTCGTGGAGAGGGAAACAACCCAGACCGCCAGCTAAGGTCCCAAAATATTGCTAAGTGGGAAACGATGTGGGAAGGCACAGACAGCTAGGAGGTTGGCTTAGAAGCAGCCACCCTTTAAAGAAAGCGTAATAGCTCACTAGTCGAGTCGGCCTGCGCGGAAGATGTAACGGGGCTAAGCAATATACCGAAGCTGCGGCAGCACAGTTTACTGTGCTGGGTAGGGGAGCGTTGTGTAAGTGGATGAAGGTGAGTTGTAAAGCTTGCTGGACATATCACAAGTGCGAATGCTGACATGAGTAACGATAATGGGAGTGAAAAACTCCCACGCCGGAAGACCAAGGTTTCCTGTCCCATGCTAATCAGGGCAGGGTAAGTCGGCCCCTAAGGCGAGGCAGAAATGCGTAGTCGATGGGAAACGGATTAATATTTCCGTACTTATATAATCAGTGATGGAGGGACGGAGAAGGCTAGGCAAGCTTGGCGTTGGTTGTCCAAGTGAAAGTGCGTAGACCGAGAACTTAGGTAAATCCGGGTTCTTAAAGTCGAGACACGAGACGAGCCACCAAGGTGGTGAAGTTGTTGATGCCCTGCTTCCAGGAAAAGCTTCTAAACTTATGATTATATGAACCGTACCCCAAACCGACACAGGTGGTCAGGTAGAGAATACTAAGGCGCTTGAGAGAACTCGGGTGAAGGAACTCGGCAAAATTGTACCGTAACTTCGGGAGAAGGTACGCCTCTGTGTGTGAAGACTTCGCGTCGTAAGCACATGGAGGCCGCAGTGACCAGGTGGCTGGGACTGTTTATTAAAAACACAGCACTCTGCAAACTCGTAAGAGGACGTATAGGGTGTGACACCTGCCCGGTGCCGGAAGGTTAATTGATGGGGTTAGTTTTCGGACGAAGCTCTTGATCGAAGCCCCGGTAAACGGCGGCCGTAACTATAACGGTCCTAAGGTAGCGAAATTCCTTGTCGGGTAAGTTCCGACCTGCACGAATGGTGTAACCATGGCCACGCTGTCTCCACCCGAGACTCAGTGAAATTGAAATCGCAGTGAAGATGCTGTGTACCCGCACCTAGACGGAAAGACCCCGTGAACCTTTACTACAGCTTGGCACTGAACATTGAACCTACATGTGTAGGATAGGTGGGAGGCTTTGAAGCATTGTCGCTAGATGATGTGGAGCCGTCCTTGAAATACCACCCTTGTATGTTTGATGTTCTAACATAGTTCCCTTATCGGGAATGTGGACAGTGTCTGGTGGGTAGTTTGACTGGGGCGGTCTCCTCCCAAATAGTAACGGAGGAGCACGAAGGTTAGCTAATCACGGTCGGACATCGTGAGGTTAGTGCAATGGCATAAGCTAGCTTAACTGCGAGACAGACACGTCGAGCAGGTACGAAAGTAGGTCATAGTGATCCGGTGGTTCTGTATGGAAGGGCCATCGCTCAACGGATAAAAGGTACTCCGGGGATAACAGGCTGATACCGCCCAAGAGTTCATATCGACGGCGGTGTTTGGCACCTCGATGTCGGCTCATCACATCCTGGGGCTGAAGTCGGTCCCAAGGGTATGGCTGTTCGCCATTTAAAGTGGTACGCGAGCTGGGTTTAGAACGTCGTGAGACAGTTCGGTCCCTATCTGGGTGGGCGTTGGATGATTGATGGGAGCTGCTCCTAGTACGAGAGGACCGGAGTGGACGAACCGCTGGTGTTCGGTTGTCATGCCAATGGCATTGCCCGGTAGCTACGTTCGGAACGGATAACCGCTGAAAGCATCTAAGCGGGAAGCCGGCCCAAAGATGAGTCATCCCTGACCTTTAAGGTCTGGAAGGGTTGTTATAGACGATGACGTTGATAGGCAGGGTGTGGAAGCGTTGTAAGGCGTTAAGCTAACCTGTACTAATTGCCCGAGAGGCTTAACCATACAACGCCTAAAAGGCTTCGTGAGAAGTTGGCGTTGTAATCAAAGACAAGCTAAAAGCAAGATAGAGTAAAAAGTAGTTACTCACTGATTGAATTAATATTATCTTTCCCAAATTGTTACCAAATTTCTTGGCAGCCATAGCGATACGGTACCACCTGATCCCATTCCGAACTCAGAAGTGAAACGTATTAGCGCCGATGGTAGTGTGGGGTTTCCCCATGTGAGAGTAGGACACTGCCAAGTCCCTATTAGAAAAACCCGCCTTACGGCGGGTTTTTTGCTTTCTGGCGTTTAGACAAAGCCTAAAAATGGGGTCAGAGTACTTTTTTATTCACAATAAAGTACTCTGACCCCATTAATCTCACACCATCAATCTCACCGTTTACACTTTACCCAGTACGCTGGTCCTTACTTTTGCTTTCACAAGACAAGTGAACATTTAGCGAGTAAGCTAATAGTATGATTTAAGCTTTTGAAGGTTGGCATGTTTAGGATGACTTTCAGACACGGTGAGAATATTCGATGACCGAACCAGTTATATTAAACGCAGCCTTTAACCCAGCGGTTAAACGCTATTGGCTAGTTAGCTTTTTGTTGTTTTCAACCTTCACTGTTGTGGGTATTCCTTTACTGATTATTACCATACCCCTGTTTTTATTTTTCAGTTCCAAAATTATAAATGCAATGTCTGCGACGATTACCGAACGCAAGTTAGTTGTTAAACGCGGTATTTGGCATAAAGAAGAGAAGTCTATTCCGTTAGAAAAAATTACCGACGTAGCCATGATTCAGGGGCCCCTAATGCGTATGTTCGATCTATACCGGCTTAGCTTTGAAACTGCTGGTCAGTCAGCACAAGGTGCACTAGTTTCATTAATAGGAATTGATGATGCAGAGGGCTTTAGAGAAACAATACTTTCGCAAAAAGATAAAATGAATACGGCTGCAACGCCTAACTATGAAAACAAACGTACAAAAGATAGCGAAATGACAGAGCTACTATCGAGTGTAAAGCGAATTGAAGTGCTCTTAGAAGAAATGCTGAGAGAGAAAAAACAGTAGTATTATCGCCACGTCGTTTTTATACACCTCTGGTTCGCCACGCATAAAAAAACCAGCTGAATAAAGTGCTCTAATTAGACGTACATCTATGTAGGCTCTTCACACAGCTGGCTTAGCTTAATCAAAACAAAACGTGTTTTACTTAGCTTGACCCTGTTTGGCTACAGCATCCATCATTGCTTTAATTGCGTCAGCATCACCTAAATACTCTTTAGAAATAGGCTTCAGGTTCTCATCTAGTTCATATACTAGCGGTACACCTGTAGGGATATTTAAGCCAAGCACTTCTTCATCAGACATGCCGTCTAAGTATTTAACTAGGGCACGTAAACTGTTCCCGTGGGCCGCAATAATAACGCGTTTGCCAGCTTGAATGTCTGGGCGAATAACATCGTGCCAGTAAGGTAACACGCGTTCTATCGTGAGTTTAAGGCTTTCACCGCGAGGAAGAATCTCTGCATCTACGTTGTTATAACGTGCATCGTGTCCAGGGAAATGTTCACTTTCCGTTTCTACCGCTGGCGGTGGAATATCAAAGCTACGGCGCCAAATTTTAACTTGCTCTTCACCGTGCTTAGCTGCAGTTTCAGCTTTATCTAGGCCAGTAAGCGCACCGTAGTGGCGTTCATTTAAGCGCCAATGACGCTCAACGGGAAGGTAGTGTTGTCCCATTTCTTCAAGCGCAATATTAAGGGTTTTAATAGCGCGAAGTAATACTGAGGTGTAGGCCTGATCAAATTCAAAACCTGCATCCTTCATTAATTGACCAGCCGTCTTAGCTTGCGCTACGCCAGTGTCGGTCAAATCCACGTCATGCCAGCCTGTGAAACGGTTTTCAAGGTTCCACTGACTCTCTCCGTGACGAATAAGTACCAGTTTATACATAGTAAAGTTACCTGTGGCGTTAAAGTGAATATATCTGAATAACACCTAATCAAATAGACGTTCAGACGTATATAGAAAATCGTGCTGCTATCATCCTTGATTGGCAATAAAAAATCCAGTTTCCTTAACTGGAATTCTACAGGTCGGTGTTGATGAACTTTTTTTCACCTTTGTTGCGTATACATGGTAAGTCACGGTCAATCAGCATAAATAGGTTTGTGCTGATACGAAATGAAACAGGTAAGTGTACGCAGACACACTAGCTGCTCCGTGAATTTTATTTATTGAACAGGCAAATAAGGAAGGTGAGCGCGTGAAATACCAATCATTTACCACTATAGAAAGTAGTGGCAACGCTTATAAAGCAATTAGTTTCGACAATCTTAGTGAAAAATACGCACTAGACCGACTTCCATTTTGTATCAAAATCCTGTTAGAAAACTTGTTACGTCATGAAGACAAAGAGTTTGTCTCAAGCGACGATATAGAGCAAGTCGCTAAGTGGGATACCGAGAACCATGCGCAACATGAAATTTCTTTCGTTCCGGCAAGGGTAATCCTACAGGATTTCACTGGTGTTCCCGCCATTGTTGATTTAGCCGCCATGCGAGATGCCATTAACAAACTTGGTGGTGATGCCCAGGCAATTAATCCACTGAATCCAGTGGAATTAGTTATTGATCATTCTGTTATGGTTGACCACTTCGGTGAAGAAGATGCCCTTGAGAAGAACACAGATATTGAAATTCAGCGTAACAAAGAGCGCTACCAGTTCCTTAAGTGGGGGCAATCTAGCTTTGATAACTTCAAAGTGGTTCCTCCTGGCCGAGGTATTGTGCATCAGGTAAACCTTGAGTATTTAGCTCGATGTGCGTTTACTAAGCAAGACGGCAATGACACGCTAGTTTATCCAGATACGTTAGTTGGCACCGACTCCCACACCACCATGATCAATGGGTTAGGTGTATTGGGATGGGGCGTAGGTGGCATTGAAGCTGAAGCAGCAATGTTGGGGCAACCGGTGACTATGTTACTACCCAAAGTGGTCGGGTTTAGATTATCAGGTGAATTGCCTGCCGGCGTTACGGCTACCGACATGGTGCTCACTATTACCCAACAGTTACGACAACACGGCGTGGTGGGTAAGTTTGTTGAGTTTTATGGTCCAGGGTTAAAACATCTCACTACTGCAGACAGAGCGACCATCGCAAACATGGCACCAGAATACGGCGCCACATGTGGTATTTTTCCTATTGATGATGTGGCGCTCGACTATTTAAGGCTGACAGGAAGAGACGAAGCGCAAATTACGCTAGTGGAAACTTACGCCAAATCTTCCAATCTGTGGCATGACGATTTCACTAAAGATGCACAGTACCACGAAACACTAGAACTCAATCTGAATGAAGTGGTTCCCTCCATTGCGGGGCCTAAGCGTCCACAAGACAAAATCGCGTTGGATAACGCGGCGGAGGCCTTCAATGAGTGGCATAAGTCTCAGATTGATGTACAAGTCATCGAAGAAGAGGCTAAATTTGTAGCGGAAGGCGGTGTTGCACCAGAAATTGATGAAGAACACGATTCCTATGTTGAATTTGGTGGCAAGAAATTTAATTTGGAAGATGGGGCAATTGTTATTGCGGCTATCACCAGCTGTACCAATACGTCAAATGCTTCCGTGCTAATAGGGGCAGGTTTGCTGGCCCAGAAAGCGGTTGAAAAAGGCCTAGCGCGCAAGCCATGGGTGAAAACATCACTCGCGCCTGGTTCGCAAGTTGTCACTCAGTATCTTGAAGATGCGCAATTAATGGATCCCCTGAAAGCCCTTGGTTTTAATTTAGTGGGATACGGTTGTACCACGTGTATTGGAAATTCAGGTCCTCTGCCTGACGAAATTTCAAGCGCCATTAGAAAGGCCAAGCTGACGGTGACATCGGTTTTATCTGGTAACCGTAATTTCGAGGGTCGGATTCATGCAGATATTGCGGCTAACTACCTGGCTTCACCGCCGTTGGTTGTGGCTTACGCTATAGCGGGCAATATGAATATTGATATTACTCGAGAACCCTTGGGCACTGATGACAGTGGAAATCCAGTGTATTTGAAAGATATCTGGCCAACAAAAGAGGAAATTGATTCACGTATTGCGAAGTATGTGTCTGGTGACTTGTTCAAAGAAAAGTATGCGGACGTTTTCAAAGGAAACGGCGTGTGGAATGATTTGCCTGTCAGTAAAACGTCTGTGTATGACTGGCCCGACTCTACCTATATTAAGCATCCCCCGTTTTTTCAAACCATGGGCAGTACACCGGAAGTTCTCACGTCTATTGAGAACGCCCGTTGTCTCGTTAAAGTGGGCGACTCCATTACCACCGACCACATTTCCCCGGCGGGCTCCATTGCACCAAACAGTCCGGCAGGCTTGTATTTACAGGAAAATGGTATTGACGTAAAAGACTTCAATTCTTATGGCTCTCGTCGTGGTAACCATGAAGTGATGATGCGCGGCACCTTTGCTAACGTAAGGTTAAAAAACCATTTGGCACCAGGTACAACGGGCAGCGCTACTACTCACTTCCCGAGTGGTGATGCCATGTCTATCTTCGATGCGGCAATGCGTTATAAAGAAGAAGGTACCCCAGCCATTGTCATTGGCGGCAAGGAGTATGGTACAGGCTCAAGTCGAGATTGGGCGGCAAAAGGCCCCTCGTTGATGGGCGTCAAAGTCGTATTTGCTGAAAGCTATGAGCGAATTCACCGCTCAAACCTCATTGGGATGGGGATTTTACCTCTTCAGTTTAAATCTGGCGACAGCGCTGAAAGCTTAAACATTAAGGGGAATGAAACCTTCTCTATAGATGCTATTGAGCGAGGCCAAAAAGACGTGCAAGTGAAAATGACCTCTTTCGAAGGGGAAACCACAAAGTTCATGATGGATATTAGGATTGATACATCTAATGAGTTCACCTACTTCGAACATGGTGGAATTTTACATTACGTGATTCGTGAATATTTAAAACACGCTTAATTCGTAAGTCGATGTGAAAGGGAGCGTAAAGCTCCCTTTTTATTCACCACTGACAATCTGAACCTGGGCAATGTCAGTATCCCCTTTGAGTACTTTCAAAATGGCATCTTGCGCCAAGGTTCGCATACCATCTTTCGCAGCTTGCTGTTTCATCTGCGCGACACTGGCCTCTTTGTAGACTAACGAGCGTAGCTCTGGCGTCATCCCCAATAGTTCGTGTACACCGGTTCTTCCTTTATAGCCGGTATGGCCACACTCTTCACAGCCATTTGCTCTAAACAAGGAAAGAGACGCGGGAAGCTTGAGTTCTTCTATAAAGTCATTGCCATATTGACGTTTTATAAAAGCCACGTCACTTTCTGACGCCACGTACTTTTCTTTACACTGCTTACATAAGGTTCGAATAAGACGCTGAGCTAATATACCCACACAGGCATCAGAAAAGTTAACCGGGTCTAGGCCTAAATCTAATAACCGCGTAATGGTTTCGGGGGCGGAATTTGTATGCAGTGTTGACAGAACTAAGTGCCCTGTTAACGACGCTTCTATACCTGCATGGGCGGTTTCTTTATCGCGCATTTCGCCAATAAGAATGATATCGGGGTCTGCACGAAGGAATGCACGTAATGCGTTTGCAAAGGTAAAGCCAATTTTGGGGCTAACCTGAACCTGCTGTAAACCTGGCTGCGTTATTTCAACGGGGTCTTCTGCTGTCCATATTTTCTTTTCAGGTGTATTTAAGTAGCCGAGTATGGCATGCAACGTGGTGGTTTTACCGGAACCCGTAGGGCCAACGACCAAGAGTATGCCGTGGGGCTTTTTAATCATGTCTTCTAATCGTGCACGATTGCTGGGGGCTAAATTCATTTTTTCTATTGGCATAGCGCCACCAGAAGCAAGAATACGCATAACAACGCCTTCGCCAGCCACCGTGGGAATGGTCGCAACCCGAACTTCCACAAGTTGTCCGTTCATGTTAAAGGCGAGCTTGCCATCTTGAGGCACCCGTTTTTCTGCGATATTCAGATTAGACATGATTTTAATCCGTGCGATTACCGCATTGTGATGAGAGTTAGGTACTTGGCTCATATCTCGACAAACACCATCTACTCGCATTCTCACCCTCGTGGGCGCATTCTTTTCGGGGTCTATGTGAATGTCAGAAGCACTCAAGCGTTTTGCATCATGCAGAATGCGACTTACCAGGCGAACCACCGCCGGGGCGTCATCAGAGAGTTCGTCAAGATGCTCTTCCTTTTCTTCCGCTGTAGTACCAATCTCATCAAGAATTTCGCTCATTTCTCCAGGCGTGCCACCGCCAGAACCTTCACCTAAATACTGTAATATTTGACTAGGTAGGCCAACCGCAATGTCGTAACTTTCTATGCCAAGGGCGCTTTCAATTTCCATTAATAACGCGGCATTATTCGGCTCAGCCATAAGCACAATTGGGTTGTCTCGTACATCGGCAATAACGGCAACGAAATTTCGCTTTAAATAGGAAAGATTAAGCTTACTTTCACCCTCATACCTTTGGTATTTATCCGGGAGATAACCAATATAGGGAACTTGGTAATGTGTCGACAACGCATTGCCAATTTCCTGGTCTGCAATACGGTGTTCAGAGCTTAGGCGTTGAATGAGCGTTTTGGTGTCGCTGCTTGTCGCCTCTAACTCAGACAGAACTGCTTTTGACACTAACTGGCGGTGAATAAGCAAGTCGAAGGGATGGTGAGTGCCGCCAAGTTCGAAGCGAAACTTATCTCCTAATACTAAGGTCAAATCTTGAGCGCGCTTTAAATCAATCTGGGTAAACCCACCGGCCTTCTTATTAATGATTTGCATGACGCCCATCAGCACACCAGCATTCATGATAGGAATACAAAGGATATTATGGGTCTTAAAGTCGCTTGTTTTATCAAATTTATCGGCAAAGCGAAGGCGCGGATGAACCGCTTTCAACTCTTGTTGATCGTAAGGGTTGTCAATAAGCAATGGGGTTTGTGAAAGCGCCACATACCCAGCAATAGACATGGGACTGATGGGGACTTTAATTTCTAGCGTTTCTTTACCGGTTTTAAAACGCGCCACTAAGTCTTGATGTTGGCGTCGACGCTGGAAGATACTCATACGCTGAGCATTAAACAAATCAAGTATTATCGGCTCTAACAAACTGTATGCGTCTAATAATGACGAATGATTATCAAGAATGCGTTTTATGTTTGCAAAAAGCGGTGGTTGAGGTGCTTCTACCATAATTACTGAGCGCGAGCGTAGGGCTGCGGTTTATCCAATTCATTAAATTCCATCACACAATATAACGCCGACTCCATTGCTGCAATAGCACTTAAGGCGGGGACACGTGTAAATGCAGAAGAAGGCGTTTATTTGAAAATATGACGTTGTGCAAAAAAGATGCACAAAAAGCAATCTTGTGGTTGCAATGATGGGCGGCTTCTGTATAATTCGCGCCCACTGCCTACATAAGGCATTGAATTTTTAGCCACGACCTCACTGTTTTTAGGGTGGTTGTCGAAGCAGCAGGTTCATCATTACTGATAAGACTGTCGCGGGCGTGCTGAGAATAAAGAACAGGGTTCCAATTGGGAACCATCGGTTTACGCACATCCTTTCTTTCCGAAATAAGTGGAAGAGAAAGGGTGAATTTTTTTGTTCTTTCGATTGGAGCTTAATCGATGCCAAATCAAAGAATTCGTATTCGTTTGAAAGCGTTTGATCACAAGTTGATCGATCAGTCTACGGCTGAAATCGTTGAAACGGCGAAACGTACTGGTGCTCAGGTCAGCGGTCCTATTCCTCTGCCTACTCGCAAAGAACGCTATACAGTATTGACATCTCCTCACGTAAATAAAGATGCACGTGACCAATATGAGATTCGTACTCACAAGCGTTTGGTAGACATCATCGAGCCAACTGATAAAACAGTTGACGCGTTGATGCGTTTGGACTTGGCTGCCGGCGTTGATGTTCAAATCAGCCTGGGCTAACAAGAGAGGGTAATAACAATGGCGATTGGTCTAGTCGGTCGTAAAGTGGGTATGACTCGCATCTTCACTGAAGATGGTACGTCTATCCCTGTGACTGTTATTGAAGCGACCCCAAACCGTGTTACTCAGTTACGCACTGAAGAAACAGATGGTTATCGCGCTCTTCAGGTTACTACTGGAACTAAGAAAGCTAACCGCGTCAACAAAGCTGAAGCAGGTCATTTTGCTAAAGCTGGTGTTGAAGCTGGTCGCACTCTAGTTGAGTTTCGCCTGGAAGAAAATGAAGGTGTTGATATTGAAGTAGGCGGTGAAATCACTGTTGAAATCTTTAACGACACTAAGAAAATTGATGTAACTGGTACATCAAAGGGTAAAGGTTTTGCTGGCGCAATCAAACGTTGGAACTTCAGTTCACAGCGTATGACTCACGGTAACTCTTTGTCTCACCGCGCACCTGGTTCGATTGGTCAAAACCAATCACCTGGTAAAGTTTTTAAAGGCAAGAAAATGGCCGGTCAGCTTGGTAACAAGCAAGTGACTACGCAGTCTTTAGAAGTTGTACGTGTAGACGTAGAAAACAGCCTTATCCTTGTTAAAGGTGCCGTACCTGGCGCAACTGGCGGCGATGTTATCGTTTTGCCAGCTGTTAAAGCGTAACGTCTGGGGAGTGAACTGATGGAATTAACATTGAAAGATGCGCAAAGCGCTCTTGAAGTATCCGAAGCGACCTTTGGACGTGAATTCAACGAAGCCCTGGTACACCAGGTCGTTGTAGCTTACGGTGCAGGTGCTCGTCAGGGTACAAAGGCGCAGAAAACTCGCGCTGAAGTACGTGGTGGTGGTAAGAAGCCATGGCGTCAAAAAGGCACAGGTCGTGCTCGTGCCGGTACTATCCGCAGCCCAATTTGGGTTGGTGGTGGCCGTGCATTCGCTGCTAAGCCTCGTGACTTTGATCAAAAAGTTAACAAGAAAATGTATCGCGGTGCAATTAAGAGCATCTTGTCTGAACTTATTCGTCAAGACCGTTTGGTTGTTGTTGAGAAGTTTGGTGTTGACGCACCTAAGACAAAAGCACTTATTTCAGCACTGAACGAATATGAACTAAATGATGTTCTTATCGTTACTCCTGAAGTTGATGAAAACTTGTTCCTAGCGGCACGCAACTTGTACAAAGTTGACGTACGTGACGTAGCAGGCATCGACCCAGTGAGCTTGATTGCATTTGAAAAAGTGCTAATCACTGCTGATGCGGTTAAACAACTTGAGGAGGCGTTAGCATGAAAGAAGAACGTCTACTGAAGGTGCTAGTAGCACCGCACGTTTCAGAAAAGTCTACTATGGCTGCTGAAGCGAATAACACAGTTGTATTTAAAGTAGCGAAAGACGCGAACAAAGCTGAAATCAAAGCAGCAGTTGAAAAACTGTTTGAAGTTGAGGTTGAAGGTGTTCGTACTGTGAACGTTAAGGGTAAAACCAAGCGTCACGGCATGTCATTCGGTAAACGCAGCGACTGGAAAAAGGCCTACGTGGTTCTTAAAGAAGGTCAGGACATCGACTTTGTCGGTGGCGCTGAGTAAGAAGGGGATTAGAAATGCCATTATTGAAAGCTAAGCCAACTTCTGCCGGTCGTCGTCACGTTGTTCAGGTTACTAACCCTGACCTGCACAAAGGTGCACCGTACGCACCTTTGCTTGAAAAGAAC
Organism: Alteromonas sp. B31-7; assembly: GCF_015767655.1. Lineage (NCBI taxonomy): Bacteria > Pseudomonadati > Pseudomonadota > Gammaproteobacteria > Alteromonadales > Alteromonadaceae > Alteromonas > Alteromonas sp. B31-7. The sequence goes on along the minus strand of NZ_CP065233.1, from coordinate 4,161,215 downwards.
AGCAAATCTGGCGGTCGTAACAACAATGGTCGTATTACCACTCGTCACATTGGTGGTGGTCATAAGCAACACTACCGTGTAATCGACTTTAAACGCAACAAAGACGGCATTCCAGCTAAAGTTGAGCGTTTAGAATATGATCCAAACCGTTCTGCAAACATTGCTCTAGTATTGTACGCAGATGGTGAACGTCGTTACATTCTGGCTCCTAAAGGTATGAAAGCAGGTGATGCTATCCAGTCTGGTTCGGGTGCTCCGATCAAGTCTGGCAACACACTACCTATGCGTAACATTCCTGTAGGTACTGTTGTACACGCCATTGAAATGAAGCCTGGTAAGGGTGCACAAATTGCACGCTCTGCTGGCGCTTACGCTCAGATACTAGCACGTGATGGAAACTACGTTACCTTACGTCTACGTTCTGGCGAAATGCGTAAAGTTCTATCTGATTGCCGCGCCACCATTGGTGAAGTAGGTAATGCAGAACACATGCTTCGTTCACTAGGTAAAGCTGGTGCAACTCGCTGGCGTGGTATCCGTCCTACCGTTCGTGGTGTTGCCATGAACCCGGTTGATCACCCACACGGTGGTGGTGAAGGACGTACGTCAGGTGGTCGTCACCCAGTAACTCCTTGGGGTGTTCCTACCAAAGGTAAGAAAACCCGAAGCAACAAGCGTACTGATAAGCTTATCGTACGTCGTCGAAACAAGTAATAGCGAGGATTCACCATGCCACGTTCTCTCAAGAAAGGTCCATTTATTGACCTTCACTTGCTGAAGAAGGTAGAGGCTGCAGTGGAAAAGAACGAACGTAAACCAATTAAAACTTGGTCTCGTCGTTCTATGATCATCCCAGATATGATTGGGTTGACCATTGCGGTCCATAACGGTCGCCAACATGTACCTGTCATTATTAGTGACGAAATGGTCGGCCACAAGTTGGGCGAATTTGCGCCAACGCGTACTTACCGCGGCCATGTCGCGGACAAGAAAGCTAAACGTTAAGGGGTAGGAAGATGGAAGCATTAGCTAAACACCGTTTTGCCCGCACGTCGGCTCAAAAAGCACGCTTGGTTGCGGATCAAATTCGTGGTTTACACGTTGAGAAAGCTTTAGAAGTTCTTGCGTACAGCCCGAAGAAAAGCGCAGCGCTAGTAAAGAAAGTTTTGGAATCTGCAATTGCAAACGCAGAGCACAACGAAGGCGCGGATATCGACGAGCTAGTCGTTGCCAAAGTTTTTGTTGACGAAGGTCCAACTATGAAGCGTATCAAGCCACGTGCTAAAGGCCGTGCTGATCGTATCTTTAAGCGCAGCAGTCACATCACTGTGGTTGTAGCGGATAACTAGGAGTAGATAATGGGACAGAAGGTACATCCTACAGGTATACGCCTGGGTATCAGCAAACCATGGACTTCTACCTGGTACGCTAATACTGCAGATTATGCAGATAACCTGTATAACGATCATCAGGTACGTCAGTATCTGACTAAGCAACTTAAGAACGCTTCACTTTCTAAAATCGTGATCGAGCGTCCTGCTAAGAGCATCCGTGTGACTATTCACACTGCTCGACCAGGCGTAGTAATCGGTAAGAAAGGTGAAGACGTAGAGAAGTTGCGTAATCACGTATCTAAGCTAGCCGGCGTGCCAGCTCAGATCAATATCGCTGAAGTACGTAAGCCAGAGCTAGATGGTCAGTTAGTCGCTGACAGCATCTCTAGCCAGCTAGAGCGTCGTGTTATGTTCCGTCGTGCTATGAAGCGCGCAGTACAAAACGCAATGCGTCTAGGCGCGAAAGGTATCAAAGTTGAAGTTAGCGGTCGTTTAGGCGGAGCAGAAATTGCACGTTCTGAATGGTACCGTGAAGGTCGCGTTCCTCTGCACACTTTCCGTGCGGACATCGATTACGCAACCTCAGAAGCTGCAACTACCTACGGTATCATCGGCGTTAAAGTATGGATCTTCAAAGGTGAGGTTCTAGGTGGACTACCTACAACTCAAGAGCAAGCACCAGCTGCTCAACCTAAGAAGAAAGGCCGCAACGCTAAGCGAGAGGGCTAATCATGTTACAACCAAAACGCATGAAGTTCCGTAAGATGCACAAAGGCCGCAACCGCGGCTATGCTGCAGGAAGCACTGTAGCCTTTGGTACTTACGGCCTTAAAGCGACTGGCCGCGGTCGAATGACTGCGCGTCAAATCGAAGCAGCGCGTCGTGCTATGACTCGTCACGTTAAGCGTCAAGGTAAAATTTGGATTCGAGTTTTTCCTGACAAACCAATTACTGAGAAGCCTCTTGAAGTGCGTCAAGGTAAAGGTAAAGGTAACGTTGAGTACTGGGTATGCCAAATTCAGCCTGGTCGTGTTTTATACGAGATGGAAGGTGTTCCTGAGTCTCTTGCACGCGAAGCGTTTGAATTGGCAGCGGCTAAACTGCCATTTAAAACAACCTTTGTAACTCGGACGGTGATGTAATGAAAGCGACTGAACTGAAAGACAAAAGCGTAGAAGAGCTGAACGCAGAGTTGATTAACCTGCTACGCGAACAGTTCAACCTGCGCATGCAGCACACAACCGGTCAGCTTGAAAAAACTGATCAGTTGAGAAAAGTACGTCGTAACATCGCGCGTGTTAAAACCATTCTGACTCAAAAGGCTGATGCGTAATGACTGAGCAAAAAATTCGTACAGTTCAAGGTCGTGTGGTTAGCAACAAAATGGATAAAACCATTACTGTTGTTGTTGAACGTTTTGTTAAGCACCCTATCTACGGGAAGTTCATCAAGCGTTCTACTAAGCTTCACGCCCACGACGAAAGCAACGTGTGCAACAAAGGTGACGTAGTAACTATTCGTGAATGTCGCCCATTGTCTAAGAGCAAAACTTGGACTCTAGTTGACGTTGTTGAAAAAGCTGGCGTTTAATCGCTAACTTTTCAAAAAGTCTTAAAAAGCCGCTCTATTGAGCGGCTTTTTTTATGCATTTTTCTCGCAGACCTGTTTATATAATGCAAGGTATCGTCTTGCCATTTCCTGAGGGCTAAATTCACTTTTAATATGTTGGAAAAGTCGCTCCCCTAATTTTGTAGTAAGTTCCTCGTCATTTAATAATCTTTCAATGGCTGCGCTCATGCCGTTAATATCGCCGGGCGACACCATTAAGCCGGTTTCTTCATGATGAATAATTTCTGGTATACCACCCACTGGACAGGCAATGACGGCGCGTTTAGCAGCGCCCGCTTGCAATAAAATAACGCCTAGACCCTCTGCGTAGGCTGGATGTAATACTATGTCTACGCAAGGCAATATTTTTGCTACTTTCTGAGTAAAGCCACACAGTTTCACATGCTCAGTTAACCGCATCTTTTCTATCAGTGCCAGATAGCTTTCTTGCAACTTGCCTTTTCCGAATAGTAAACAGGTGACGTCAGGGTGGGTCTGCACCACTTTTTTCATGGCCAAAACGATATCGGCTTGCCCTTTTCGAGAAATAAGCTGCGCAAAATTAGCCACCACCTTATGATGCTTTGGTATCGCAAAGCGCTCGTGCAGCCACTCTCTATCGGCGTAGTGGTGAAATTCACTTAAATCTACGCTTGAGTGAATAACAGGTTGATATTGAACATTATCACAATGCTGTTTGACCACCTCATGCACACCGTGGGATATACTCGCTACCGCGGCATATTTTCCATACTTGTACTTAGCAAACTTTGATTCCGTATTATCTACGCGCCGGGTGCAAATTGCCGGTATCTTAGTGAATTTCGTTAGTAGCGCGCCCCAAACATCCGCGCCTCTTCGACTGTGTATATGGATCAAGTCAGGTTTTACCGAGCGACAAATACGCATCATTTTACCCAGCGCGAAGAGGTCTGTTTCACCGTGGTAGGCAATAGTATGTAACTGGCATTTTGAAAGCGGAGCGATGCTAATTTCGCTATTTACCGGGCACAGCAAATGATTCTCGATGTCGTGGCTATCAGCTAAAGCATTAAGTAAATAGGTAACTTGTTTGGCTCCTCCGTAGAGGTGTCTGCCGAGTTCAATGTGCAATACGCGTAAGGTCACAGATACTTCCTAATGATAGCAGTGATGTCTTCAGGGGATATTTCCCACATACAATCGTAAGTGCCTGCACAGATAGGCTTTCGTTTACAGGGAGCGCAAGACAAATTTTTATAGATAACATGGGTGTCTGGGTTATCGGTTTTTGTATATGGGCAGGTTGAACCAAACATGGCAATGGTGGGTTTGTTGTATGCCGTCCCCATATGGGTAAGGCCAGTATCAACGCCAACCACAAGTGCACTGTGGGCAACCAAGGCAATTGACTCCGCCAAACTCGCATGACCCGCCAGTGTATGTACATTGTCTGCGGTGAACGAGAAGGCTTGGGCATCACACTCATCACTTGGCCCGCCCAGAATAACCATAGGCCAAGGCGTCATTTTTCTTATCTCTTTTATTAACCTTTGCCAATGCCCAACAGGCCAGTGTTTTTGTGGGCGTGTGGTAAAGGGCGCAAGTACGATATAAGGCTGAGTGACATTAAGTACGCCGAGTTTCGCGAGGGCGTCATTATCAACGGCCTGACTCACTTGCATATCTAAAGCGTAATGCGAAGCGCCAATAAAGGTAGCGAGTGCGCGGTACTCGCTGCTTATTTCATTGGATACAGGCTTTTGTATTGGGTCAGTTAACAACACATGGCTGTGTTCTTTACTGATAAAGCCAATGCGTTTTTCGGCGCCACTTAACCAAGCGAGAAAGGCACTTTTGAGTAGACCCTGTGCATCAATAGCATGAGTAAAGCTGTGTGACTTGAGTGTCTGACGAAAATGTAAGATGGCTTTTAATAAGGAGAAGTAGCGCTTTTTCTTTGCTAAGTTGCGCCACTCGTTTTTTGGCCAGCTTATCACGTCATCGACTTGTGAGTGATGACGCATCATTTCAGCGTATGCTGGCTCAACCAGCCATGTCACTTTCGCATTCGGCATAACGTGTTTTATGCTTGACGGCAGTCCTGAAGCCATGACAATGTCGCCTATTGCGCTTAGCCTTATGAGCAATACGTTGGGCGTAGGTGAAGTTGACGGCATAATACTTCGAAGTAGTTTAGAATATCCTTTTAGCTAATCATAAATTCGCGACACTTTAATGACGTTGTGAATTAGCTTCATATATTTGACGTTTCAGGCAGGTAGAGTCATCTACACAGTCGCCTTTCATTTGAGTAAACATGGGTCATGTCAGTGGTAAATAACAAGAGCTATCGTCCCACGCTAGTAGAAGACATCTGTCGATGGGGATATTCCTTTCTCTTAGTGCTAGCGATCCCCTTTGCGTTCGTCACATTAATGCGTAGAGGTCGAGCAAGGAATAAAGATTATAATCGTCGTCGATTCGAACGATTCGGGTTTGTCTCGCATGCCCCGAAAAAGCAAGGCTATCTTTTTCATTGTGTGTCTGTGGGTGAGGTTGTGGCAGCCTCGTGTTTGATTAAACGTATCATGCAAGAAGAGCCAGGCGTGCAAATTACTGTCACCACAACCACGCCCACCGGATCGGCTCGGGTAAGAGATATTTTTGGCCACGGGGTGCATCATTTCTATCTTCCTTATGATTTACATATGGCGATGGCAGGAATGATTAAGCGAATTAAGCCCAAAGCGGTATTTATCACTGAAGTGGAATTGTGGCCCAATCTTATTCATGCATGTTGGAAGCGTGATATACCTGTCATGGTGATAAATGCCAGAATGACAGATCGTTCTGCCAGACGGTACAAAAAAATAGGTAAGCTTTTCAGCCCCATGCTCAATAAGCTTAGCCATGTATGTGCACAAGGGCAGCGTGATTACAATAATTACCTATTTCTCGGTATGCCAAGCGATAAACTAACCCTCACTAACAATATAAAATTTGACCAAGTAGCGTCACTACCCCATGCCAGCGATACGTTTGTGGGAATCACCAAGGGAAGTCGCCCTGTCTTTGTTGCAGGCAGTACCCACGAACCTGAAGAACAGGCAGTGATAGATACCTGTATAAAGTTGTGGCGAGATCATCCTAATTTGACGCTTATTATTGTACCGCGCCACCCTGAGCGGTTTGAGCAGGTAGCTAAGTTATTGAAGGAAAACGGACTTGATTATTTGCGCACAAGTACTCTTAGGGATAATCAAGGAACCGAAGATAGTAAAGTCATTTTGTTAGATGAGATGGGGAAGCTTAATCACGCATACAGTATTGCTAGTATGGCATTTGTGGGTGGCTCCCTTGCCGATAAAGGAGGGCATAACGCGCTAGAGCCTGCCGCGTTCTCTGTGCCTATTCTTATGGGTCCAAATACCTATAACAACCCTGTAATCTGCGAATATTTAAACACCCGAGGGGCGCTGCATATTTGCGAAGGCGCAGACGACATTGCGGTACACTGTGGAGCCTGGTTAGCTGACGAAGCCTTACGCCTTAAAGTAGGCCAGTTAGGCAGGGATGTTCTGGATGAAAATAAAGGCGCATTGGACGTGACATTAGCCTGTGTTCACAACGTCATTTAGCCGTTTTTATAGGCGTCGTTTGAAATTTGGTCACCACGGTGGTGCGCACTTTGCACCATAGCCTTACATTCTTTATATCATATTTACTATATATACTTTAGTTTAAATTTAACTCGTTGTTTACTAATGATTTTGCAGTATTGGCCTAGTGGTTGCTATTATATCGGCGACGGCGTAGTCATGGTAAAAATCAAACAATAAAACCCCGCTTAAGAGGGTCACCAGATTACACGTTTTCCAGGGAGAGGCACCCTGCCGTTTGGCGGGGTGCTTTCTTACACAAATCTACTCTTCTTTACTTATCTTCTTCCGGCAATACCAAGCTTATAATTCGCCAACCAGATTTAGGTTCTATACTGTTACCGTTGATAAAGGTATAGCTTTTCCCTTCTTTATTGATTGCCAGCAACGGCGTCGCTCTGTCATTGTACTTGTCGTTATAATCCTCAAACGAAAACTCGTCGGTTAAACGTGTGGTTTTTACACTGGCTCCCTTACTAACTGCAGAAGCTAAGTAGCCATACGTTACGCCTTCGTCGAAAAGCGTGAGTTTTTTCGCGTATTGCTCACTCACTTGATGGCTTGGACGGGTAGCTTGTTCGTTGCTGGTTAGTGACCAAACTTTGTCCTTTCCTTGCGTGTATTCAAAATGATAGGAAATAAGCGGATTAAGTTGCTTATAGGGCGACATAATTAATACAGTGCCAAAGGTGGCAATGTCTAAATGCCGAGCCGCATGGTCAGACATAGGATTACCAAAATACACGGGGATATCCATCATACGGGCTTCCCTGATGGCGTCCCAGTTTGTATCTGCGATAGTAACGGCAATATCTTGATTGAGCATTTCGCAAGCCAATAGGCGATTAAACTTACTGCCACCAAAAATAAGATAACCGGTGGGCGCGGGGGCACGTACCTTTAGTAAACTCGCCACACTTCGCGACGTGAGGCTTTGCACGACGACGGTGGCAATAATCACCAAAAATACCATGGGCACGATGATACCAGCGCCTTCATAACCTATTTCTTCTAGCTTTAATGAGAACAAAGCTGATACCGCAGCGGCCACAATCCCCCGCGGTGCAATCCAGCTTAACAAGGCCAATTCATTCCACTTAAGCCCTGTACCAATGGAAGATGCGATAACGGCCAGTGGCCGGGCAACAAACATAATGGCAATTAAAATAATGATAGCCCCCCAGCCTACATCAATAACTGACTGAAGGTTCAAGCGTGTGGCGAGCAAAATGAATAAACCTGAAATAAGTAACACGCTAAGGGTTTCTTTAAATTCAAGAATATCTTCTACATCTACGTTCTTCATGTTGGCCAGTACCATACCTGTAATGGTCACAGCTAATAACCCTGATTCATGGGCCACATAGTTTGAAGCCGCAAATACGCCAAGAATAATCGTTAGCACCGCGGTATTTAATAGGTAATGGGGTATCCAGTCCTTTCTGATAGATAGGCCCAATAGGTAACCAGAGCCGAGACCAAGCACCACACCGATACCGATGGTTTTGCCAAACATAATAAATGTGTGGCTGATAGCGTTTCCTTGCGATGCGACAATGAACTCAAACACCAAGACAGCTAATAGTGCGCCTATGGGGTCAATCACAATGCCTTCCCAGCGAAGAATATTGGCTAAGTTAGTCTTAGGTCGGACAGTGCGCAACATGGGGACAATAACGGTGGGACCGGTAACGGTGACAATAGCACCAAATAAAAAGGCGAGTTGCCAGGAAATATTTAAGCTGTAGTGGGCGGCTACTGCTGCAATCCCCCAAGTCACTACTACCCCTATACTGCAGAGGTTTCTCACCATGTTGCCATGGCCAGCAATATCACGGAATTTCAGTGTTAGTGAGCCTTCAAACAAAATAATGGCCACCGATAATGAAACCACCGGAAATAATAAATTGCCAAATAATGCGTCGGCATCTAGCACACCCCAAACGGGCCCGACAAGAATACCTACAATAAGTAGGGGCAAAATTGCAGGCAGTCGCACTTTATATGCGAAGTATTGGCATCCTATTGAAAGTAAACCGACTGCGACTAACGACATCAACGGATCAGACAAGGTGCATTCCTTATGAGTAATTGTTGTATTTTTTGTTCCCTATTTCCTAGTATTTACGCTACGTGTTAGTTGGAAACGTCATGGGATTTGTTGCGCCTAATATAGTTAAAACTCAGTTTAGACGAAGGCAGATCAGAACGCAGACTATTTTACTATTGTTGTTCATCCCTAGGCATAGTATTTTTCTTGCTTACTTTTTCACTTTTTACGTAGAGCGCATATATTTTGTTGAAGTTAGGCTTGTTTTCTATTTTTACCACCGCAGTAGCACTAATGAGTGGTTGTGCAGCCCAATATCCGCCTTCTACAAAGTCTCTTTTGCTAGCGCCACTGAGTGTGCTTTCTCAGCAGTTAGAGGAAACCTCAGGCCTTTATTGTACCGACGATGGGCTTTTTACTATCAATGATTCGGGTAATGAGGCGACGGTATTTGAGCTTGATTATGGTGCCAGAGTGAAACAAACCCATACACTGGCATTGCAAAATTTAGATTGGGAAGCGATTACCGGTGATGATAATTTTTTGTATATTGCGGATATTGGAAACAATAAGGGAAAGCGGGAAAATCTAGCGATACACAAAGTAAGCCGACGTCACTACGATGAAATTTCTTCCGTGTCCATTCAATACCAAGGGAATACACCAAGCGACAATTTTCCGTATGCCCATGATTTTGATGCTGAGGCAATGGTGTTGGCCGAAGGGAAGTTGCTCATTTTTTCGAAAAGTTGGCGCACAGGCATTGCGAATGTTTATGAAGTCGGCAGCGAAACGCTGCAAATACTGACGCCCATCGCACAAATAGCCGGATTGCCCGGTGTGATTACTGGAGCAGACTTTGATGAAATGCGAAATCTGTATGTGGTGGTTGGCTATAAGTCAGATCCTTTTGGAAATTTCTCCACGTTTTTAGCTCAACTCGACACCAGCTTTACCCCAATTGAAGTGTGGCCGCTTGATGAATATAAACAGGTGGAAGGTATCTGTGTGGACAAGCAGGGTGACTATTGGTTTTCTGAAGAAGCCACTGACTTAAGAAAAGCTTCTTTAACCCGCGCAACAATTAAGTAAGCGCAAAGAAAAAGCGGTGAAGGCTAACACAACCTTACCGCTTTTTTATTGTTTTCCTGTAATAGCGTAACGCTTAAAGCTTGAACTGATCAACCTGTGAGGATAATCCCAAGGCAAGTTCATCAAGCTTTTCACTTACTGCCACCAATGCGGCAGTTGCCCTTAGTGTATGGTCACCTGAAATACTGATCTCATTGATATTTCTGCTGATATCTTCTACCACGGTGGCTTGTTCTTCAGTGGCCGCTGCCACTTGTGTATTCATGTCGTTGATGAGTGATATTTCTTCCGTAATCTGTACTAAAAGGTTATCTATATCATCCGTTGCCGAGACCACTTTTTGGGTTTGCGACTTACTATCTAACATTTGACTTACGGCGTCTTTAGAGTCCTGTTGGAACTTATCAATTTTAACCTGAATTTCATCTGTAGCTTCAGCTGCGCGTTGGGCGAGGGTTCTCACTTCATCAGCAACCACGGAAAAGCCGCGGCCATGATCACCTGCTCGGGCGGCTTCAATCGCCGCATTAAGCGCCAGCAAATTGGTTTGCTCTGAAATACCTCTGATAGTCTCCAATATGCCGCCAATGGCTGAGGTATGGTCATCTAGCGATTGAATGACCGTAGATACGGTTTCTATTTGCATATTCAGATGGTTAATCGCCTGCACGGCATTTTGAGTAACCTTTCGTCCTTCCAATGAGTTTGTTGCGGCTTGATTGGCATTTTTTGCTGCTTTTGATGCAGATTGAGCGACTTCTGATACCGTGCTTCCCATCTCGGTCAGTGCAGTGGCTACCTGAATAGTTTGATCTTGTTGCTGACTGGTAGAGTTCTTTGTGTTGTGAGATTGCTTGGCTACATCAGAGGCAGACAGCTTAAGCGCCTCACTACTTTGGGCCACCGAGGAAATGGTATTGTGTAAGTGGCCAATAAATCCATTGAAGCCTTCAACTAGCCGCGCTGTTTCTTTTTGTTCTGGAACGTGAATACGGGTACGCAAATCACCTTCACCTTTCCCTAGCTGTTGGAAAATGTCAGCGAGTGATTCGATGGGCTTAGTTAAGGAGGCCGCTAACCAAATACCTAGCACAGCAAATATGCCGGCAATAATGAGCGCCCAAATAATAATTTGTTGGCTACCTTCATTTAACGATGCGTATAGCTCATGTTCTGGTACTTGCGCGACTACGTACCAGCCGGCCTTATCCACATAGGTGCTGGCGTAAAGCATACTGCCATCGTCGTTTTCATTACTTGCCATGGCAAACTCACGTTCAACCAACAAGCGGTTAGCAGCGTTACTGCCGCTAATTGATGACAAGTGTGCGCTCCCTAATAGTGATGTATCGGGGTGGGCAATGATGGTGCCCGAGCCATCCACAAGATAAACAAAACCGGTTTCAGCAATTTTTACGTCGTTAATAATGCTCAGTAGTTCGTCCACAGACTTAGCCACACCCGACATGCCGCGGCCGCTAACTTGCTGGTAATTCGCGAATAAGCGATAGCCCTGTCCTGGCTCGTTGTACAAACTTAATGATATGGGTTCACCACTGTCTTTATAAGCGAAAAACCAGCCATCGAACTCGTCATTTTTGAGGGTTCTCAAAAAGCCGTCTTGATTCCAGTATTTATGGGTTTGCCTATCAACAAATGATGCAACGGTAAGGTCGTTAAAGCGCACTAAATCGTTAAGGTAGTTGATGAGTTTTCGTTCGCCATCGGCATTGGCGCCTGCGTCGGACCAAGCAAGAATGTTGGGATCTGATGCCACACCATGGGCAACCGTCAGCATGACGCTGGCTTCTCTGTCTACTTGATTGCCGATTTGTTTGAGCAATGCCGGCAATTGCAGTTGCTCCATATTGTCTTTAACTAAGTCTCTAGCAATCCATTGGCTTATCGATCCTACAAGCACTGCGGCAGCGAGAACAGCAAACATCAATGCTAGGATTATTTTTTGTTTAATACTGAAAGTCATGACTTTCGACCACGTAAGTTGATTCTAAGAGTATGACGTGGCATTGCAGGCACAGCAACGTCCGGAATAAACGTGTACATCACGCAGAGTCACTCGATATTAATATTGGTATGAGAGGAACGCTGGTGCTTATAAGCACATTTATTATTATCGGCAAACCTAACTAATTACTTATACTTTTGTTTAGGTTTACAGCGAAAATTAATAGTGAGGCAATTTTGACTAAAAGGTCAAGAAAAAGCTGAGCAGACGTGTAAATCTGCCCAGCTTATGTTAATTAATGTGTTAAAAGTTATCTAAGTCGTTAATTTTTGTTTTCCGGAAGGGGGAATCCTCTGTCGCGCATAAGCGCGTCAACTTTTGCATCGCGCCCTCGGAACTTACGGTAGGCTTCAGCAGGGTCCATGGCATTTCGAACTGAGAATAAGTACTTCACTAAACGCTCTCCCACTTCTTCATCATAAAAGCCGCCGGGTGCCTCCATAAACGCTTCTGCGGCGTCAGCAGTAAGCACTTCCGCCCACATGTAGCCGTAATACGCTGCAGCATAACCTTCGCTAGAAAATACATGGCCAAAATGTGGTGAGCGGTGGCGCATCACAATTTCTTCGGGCATATCTAACTGCTCCAGTTGCTCACGCTCAAACGTGTCTGGGTCGATTTTGCTAGGATCTGTGGTGTGATACTTCAGGTCCATAATCGCTGAAGCCATGTATTCTGTGGTCTTAAAGCCTTCATTAAAGGTTGAAGCCTTTTTGATCTTTTCAACCAGTTGTGCAGGAATGGGCTCTCCCGTTTCGTGGTGCACCAAAAATTGATTGATCACCTCGTCAGTGGTTAACCAGCGCTCTAGCAGCTGTGATTGAAATTCAGTGTAATCTCGCACACCAGAATGTGATGACGGATATTTTACATTGGCAGAAAGGAAGTGAAGCGCATGGCCAAACTCGTGGAAGTAAGTTTCAGCATCATCCCAAGAAATGAGGGTTGCCTCTCCCTCTGCACCTTTAACAAAGTTTGAGTTGTTTGACGATAACACGGTTTTCTTACCGTCGAAGGTGGTATAAGAACGGTAAGTGGTTGCCCAAGCGCCAGAGCGCTTACCTTTGCGCGCGAAGGGGTCAAGATACCAAAGGCCTATATGTTCGCCCGAGGTTTTGTCTGTCACTTCCCACACTTTTACGTCTTCATGGAAGACCGGGACTTTGCCCGCTTCAACCGGAGTGAAGTTAAAGTTGAACAAGCGACCGGCCACGTAAAACATCGCTTCACGTAATTTACCCAGCTGCAAGTATTGCTTAACTTCGTTAGAGTCTAAGTCGTATTTTGCTTGTCTTACTTTTTCAGCGTAAAAACGGTAGTCCCAAGGTGCAATAGTTATGTCGGCACCTTCAGCGTCTGCAATGGCTTGCATATCCGCCACTTCTTCTTCCACTCGAGCAATAGCGGCAGGCCAGACTTTCATCATGAGATCCATGGCATTTTCAGGGTTTTTAGCCATACGATCTTCAAGTCGCCACTGGGCATAATTGTCATAGCCAAGTAGCGCCACACGTTCATCACGCAGGGTTAATATACGTTTAATGATGTCATTATTATCAAAGGTATCGCCATTATCCCCACGGTTGTAGTAGGTACGCCATACTTTTTCTCTTAGTTCCCGGTTTGTAGAGTATGTGAGGAATGGATCCATAGAAGAACGGGTGTTAGTAATTGCATACTTCCCACTTTCGCCCCGAGCGTCGGCTGCGGCTTTCGCTGCGGTGACAAAAGAAGCCGGTAATCCGTCGAGCTGATCTTCAGTAATGTAAGTGACATAATTTTCTTCATCCGCCAGCACGTTATTTGAAAATTGCGTGTGTAAGGTAGCCAATTCTTGGTTAATTTCTGCATAGCGTTTTTTCGCTTCGCCATCAAGGGTAGCCCCATTGCGTGCAAAGCGGTTGTAGCGCATCCAGGTTACGCGCTGCTCTTCTGGCGTAAGCTGCTTCATCTCGTCAGATTCATACACGGCTTTTACGCGGGCAAATAACTTTTCATTTTGAATGATTTTCGTGCTAAATGCTGACAGCTTAGGCGACAATTTACCTTGAATTTCGCGAAATTCAGGGCTTGATTTGTTTGAGCGCCAAATACCATAGTAAGTGTATACACGGCTAAGCTCTGCCCCTGCTTTTTCTAATGCCACAATCACATTTTCAAATGTCGGCGGCGCGGGGTTATTCGCAATGGCCTCAATTTCTTTTAAATTGATTGCCATGGCTTTTTCAAAGGCTGGCTCTAAGTCAGACAGCGACATTTTATCGAATGCCGGTACGCCGCCATAGGGGCCCTTAAACGCTTGCAGTAAAATATTGTTTTCGCCTGCTTGTGACGCTGATGACGCATTTTCTGATTCTGCGCTAGGTGACGATGTTGTTTTTTGTTCTGAACACGCACTTAATGCAACCACCACGGCTAAGGCGGTAAGTGACGTTTTGAGTTTACCCATATTATTTCCTGTCTTTTCTTGTTATGAATACTTTTTATTGTAATAAAAGAACGCAATAAAAAGGTGTAATACATTCACCTAAATGATACGGCTTAGATTACAAGATGCTTAGGTATCTTATTAGAATGTAAATTCAAGTGAAATGCCCTTTACCGTAATTTGCAGTAACGTGACCCTATACAAAGACGCAGCGCGTTGCATCTAGCTTGTATGCATTTCATCGAAAATCCACAACTTTGAGTTGGCATATCCTGTATCCAAACTTACACTTCGACGCCATGGGGTATGGCTTAAATGTCGTCACTGTTTTTTCCTATGCTTTTGAGCATTTTTCTTATTATTAAGTGAAGTTTCATGTTTGAATTTTTACTCAACGCCTTTCCGGTTTTTTGTGCTTTAGCCTCTTTTTGGTCGAATACCGAACGTAAATTATTGGTCCTCAATTTGGCGCTGTGTTTAGCCGTGGCATCGTTACTGATGTTCGAGCAAGCATGGGGAGGCGCCATCGTGGTTACCGTAGCAGGACTAAGTACAAGTTACCGACTCATTACTCAAAAGCTGCTTTCCCGCGTCGCCACCTACGTGACACTTATCTTAATGATGTGCTTAGTGTTAACTGTGAATCACTTTACAGGGAAGACCTCTTTGCTTGAAACCATGCCAGCGTTTACGTTTATGGCCTATCGTTTTGGGGAACTTCACTGTAAAGAAGCGGGCTTGCGTGTATGTATGATCGTGGGGTCGTTTAATTTTACTGTTTATGGCTTGATTACCCAAACTTGGGGCTTAGCAATAACCGAAGCGTTATTTGCTGCCTCTAACCTATGGTATTACGTAAAACTTAGACGTGCTATGCAGGTAAGCCATGTATAGCGTTTTGTAATAAAACGTTGTTTGAAAAGCCCTTTTGTGGTGTATTGAGAGTCAACTAAGGGATCGATAATCAAACCACAGGGAACGCTAATGCGTAAAAGCAAATTTGATAAAGCCTTATTTATTGCTGTGCCGACACTGCTATTGATTCTTTTCTTCGCCAATATGGCCACCAGTGACGAGTTGTCGACGGCCACAGCCATCGCGAGTGTTGGCATTTTATTTGGCTTTATTTCTTACATGAGAAGTCGAGGATTTAGCAAAAAATACCCCATTGATGCCCTCATTGAGAAGGATGGGGACACGCTAGTGTTTCATTATCTTCACGGCGTTCAAAAAAAGCCTTTGCAGGTGAACATCGACGCTATCTATGCCCTTAATTTTTCACATCACTATTTAGGGGTCATATTGGATAACAACGGTCAGGGCTTTGACTTTCAATACCCACATAAAACCAGTGTAGTTAAAGCACGGCTGCACGAACTTTTAGGTGAGGACACCTTTGCCAAAATACAAAGCAATGTAGCGGCCACGGCTTAAAGGCAATCCCAAGACAAAAAAGAAAACCCGAAGGGAAAGGTTACCTTCGGGTTTTTATTTAAGCTAATTTATCGCTTAAATCATTCAGCAAGCCTGTGCCCGTTTTTACGTTAGGCAAACACGACGGTTTTATTGCGATGAATAATCACGCGATCTTCTAAGTGGTAACGAACGCCATGGGCGAGGGCTGTCACTTCACAATCTTTACCTTTGCGAACCATATCGGCAGCACTGTCGCTGTGGCTAATACGTTTTACACTTTGCTCAATAATAGGGCCTTCATCTAAATCTTTGGTGACATAGTGACAGGTGGCACCTATTAACTTCACGCCGCGGTCATAAGCTTGTTGATACGGCTTAGCACCCGCAAAACTGGGTAAGAAACTGTGGTGAATATTAATCGCTTTGCCGGCAAGTTGCTGGCATAGCGAGTCTGGCAAAATTTGCATAAAGCGAGCAAGTACGATGAGATCAATCTTGTACTCATCTAACAAGGTAGAAATTTGCGCGAAGGCGGCGTCTTTGCCTAACGCTTTAAAGTCGACCCAATGGAAAGGCACTTTGTACCAATCAGCAAATTGCTTCATTTGCGGGTGGTTACCAATAATCACTGGAATATCGCAGTGTAGCTCGCCCGTGTGCCAGCGATGTAATAAATCAACTAAACAGTGGGATTCAAGGCTAGCGAGAAGAGCAACTCGCTGCTTTTTCGAGGACGCGGTAAACTTCCAGTTCATCTGGTATTCGCTGGCCAGTGGCGTAAAGGCTTCTACAAAGCTTTCATGGTCTAGCTTCAGTGAATCAGCGCCTATTTCATGGCGCATAAAAAAGCGACCGGTTTGTAAATCGGTGTGGTGGCTTGCTTCCACAATACTGGCATTGTGGCTAGCTAAAAACTGAGAAACACTGGCGACCAAGCCCACTTGATCTGGGCAGTCGATAACTAATCTATAGGTTTGTTGCATGAATATGAGCAGGTTCAAAAAACAGGCACCCTTTTTACCCATCCCCGCCCGCTAAGTAAAGGGCTTTAGCGTAAAAATACGGTAATCCCGTAGTTCGCTTTGCTATATTTAATAGCGTGGCTTTTTAGTGGATTACGCCCTGCTTCGAATTTATTCGTCGGTGATGCCCCTACGTAACTTTTCGCGCACGGTCATAGCATGCTTCAATGGCCAACTTTGTCGGATGGGGTAACGCACACCTTGTGGGGTAGACACTGACTCAAACAAGTGAAACGCCGAGGCCTGTACATCAACATGGGGCGCGTACAAAGGCATGGGCAGTGCCGCAGTGGCTTTACGTACTACAGTCACATGAGGTTTGTATTCGCGACCGTCCACCTCTATCGCTGCACGACGTGCCGCTTTTCGCGCACTGCGAGCAAGCTGCATGAGTTCATTGGGAGGCGACGATGGCGCGGCAAATAAAATTTTGGGGCCATTCCAAATGCCACTGCTATCAAGGTCAACAGAAAACGGTGAATGTGCTAGGTTATCCAACTCATTCATTAATGCTTCGTGCTGCCTTGGGGTAATTTGCCCTAAAAAGCACAGAGTAATATGATAATTCGCTGGGTCTACCGCATAAGGTGCTGTATTGGTAAATTCTCGGCTTCCCGTTTTTTGTTTGCCCTTTTTGCCTGCGAGTTTTCCGTTTCCGAGCTTCCTGTCCCCGTGATAGCAGGGCATTCTAGATGTTATTTCTGGTAAAGCTTGTTGCCGCCAGCTGTCCAGCGCGAGTTTTTCACTTACCGCTAAATCTAACCCGAGAAAACAGCGCATAAACTGGCTCCCTATACGTTCGAAGAGTGTATTATTTTGGCATAAAAGCGCGTAAGGAAACAGAGAACAAATAAACAGCTACAAGGGTGTCGTGATAACAAAATGAAGCGCGTCAAAATGGCATCAAGGAAAAACGTTTTACAATAAAAAAAAACAATGTGCTACGTTTTTTGAACAGCACATGTAGGGTAGTGGCTGTGGACTTGATAATTTTGTTTGCTTTATAAGGGATTTATGATGATGAGAGAGAAAAGGAAAAATAACAATAATGGTAACAAAGGGCCAATATTGGCATTGGTGCTTATAAGTGCGCTTTTTAGTACGCTTTTTGTCGGAAGCAATGCTGTTGCAGATGACCACTATATTGAAACGAAAGTATGCGAGTGGTGTGATTACGATGACGCCGTTGCGTTGGCTAAGCAAGATTACCTATTGCCCGATTGTGAATGGCAAGGCAACGGAGGAAGTGGCACTTTCGCTTCTGAGGCTAGCAATTCGTGCCAAGCGGCGCCTAAAGACGTTATTGTTGCAAACCCTTCTACCCATCGCTCTTACAAATTTAAAGTGACTGCGACCAATCAAAATAATCACGGTGATACCCTGCAAATAGAGGCGCAAGAGCAACCATTAAGCCTTGTTGAAATAGAATTATTACAGCGCTTGTATGAAATTCATAATGACTTTTACGCATTGGCGGCCAATACCTCGCTTTCCCATAACACATCGAACGTCTCTACGCTTGTGGGGGCACCTTCAGCGGTTCAGGCTAGTAATAAGGGCGTGGCAACGTCAACGACAACATCGTCTCTCGATACCTGTGATGCCCATCCATCTAATTATTTTAAAAGCGTGGCGGTGAGAGAGTCGGTAAAACGAGAAATAAGGCATTACATAACACAAGAACTCGGCAACAAAAGCTGGGCAGATTTTCGTGAAGATACTGATTTTACTGGTCTAGGGTTTCAAATTGGTAAAGGCTCTGCGGGTATATCTGTAACTTGGAGCCACTCGAACGAAAAGGTTTATGCCACCGTTAGTTACCCAAGCCAAACACTAGGTGATAATAAGTTAGTTTTTGAGGTCACGCTAAAAGGTAGATCGGTCATTAACGGGGAATCAGATTTAAATTTAACGACCAGCCTACGGATGGGGTCATCTCGCATGGATGGTTTAGCTCTAGATCAGTTTATTGTCATTAGCGGCACAAACGATTTGACTGACTCTGAACTGTCAGAGTGCTTAATTGAGAACTTAACTGAAATGGGGAGCGCAGAAGTGATCACCACGGGTGGTGGCAGTGATGTCGGTGACGGCATTCCGCCAGATTCTAGCTACCCTGGCACGGGAGGGCTAGGAAGCAGTTGCGCAGTACGCCTTACTTACAACATCTGCACAACGCCCAAAGATGAAGGCACTTATTGCAGAGATAGTTCTATTCTCGTGTCTTGCTAGCCACTGGCTTCAGCAAAAAGAGGTCAAAAAAAGGGGCCAGAGTACTTTACTCGTGGCCCTGTTATCGACTTAAGGTACAATAGCATGACAGGTTTTCTTATTGTGCTGTAAGTATGTTGCAACCCTTATCTCATTTACCCGCGTTTTCCTTGGTTGAGCCCCTTCTGCAAGCCATTGTTAATCAGAATATGATTATTGGTGCGCCGCCGGGGGGGGGTAAATCCACGGTGCTGCCCTTATCCTTATTAAATACCCACATCAAAGGCAAAATTTTACTCATGCAGCCACGGCGTGTGGTGGTGCGTAACTTGGCGCAATACATGGCTGGTGTATTAGGTGAACAAGTGGGTGACACCGTTGGTTATCGCATACGGGGGGAAAATAAGGTGTCGGCCAGTACCCGACTGGAAATTATTACCGAAGGGATTTTATCTCGCATGATCCAAAGCGACCCTGAGCTTGATGGGGTGGCGGTGATTATTTTCGATGAATTTCACGAACGCAGCATTCACAGCGACTTTGGTTTAGCCCTAGCGTTGGAGGTGCAAGCAGGATTGCGTGACGACTTACGCTTAATGATTATGTCTGCCACATTAGACACCGCGCCTATTGCGTCGCTGCTTGCCCAGCATAGCCCAGTTCCTACTGCAGAATTGGCTAGCGAAGGCCGCAGTTTTCCAGTCACGGTGAACTACACCAAAGAGGTGTTGGCGCACGAGGTTATTCCTCATTGTGTTGAAGTCATTATGAACGCTGTGACAAATCATCAGGGGGATATCTTGGTGTTTCTGTCCGGTGCCGGTGCTATACACGCCGTCGCGTCTCGCTTATCGGCGCATCAGCAGCAAAACGACTATATTATTCATACCCTTTACAGCGCCATGGGTAAACAAGCCCAACAAGCGGCTATTGCTCCCGACCCTCAAGGACAGCGTAAAGTGATTCTGGCTACCAATATTGCCGAAACCAGCTTAACCATTGAAGGCGTAAAGGTAGTGATAGACAGCTTATGGGAGAATTCGGCAGAATTTCACCCCAGCAGCGGTTTAACCCAATTAACCCAAACTCGTATTTCAAAAGCCTCTGCCATTCAACGAACCGGCCGCGCTGGACGTGTAAGTGAAGGGGTGTGCTACAGGTTAAGTGCAAAGGAAAGCTTTGAGCGCTTTGCCGAGCATAGTGCGCCGCAAATTTTACGTGAAGACGTAGCGCCGTTATTATTAGAAACGCTGAATTGGGGTACCCATTTTTCAAACCTCGCCATGCTAACTCAGCCTTCAAAGGCGCAAAGTGCCATTGCCATAAAGGCGCTAGAGGAAATTGGCGCAGTGAATGAAAAAGGGGATTTAACGGCTTATGGACGAGTGCTAGCGCAGATACCTTGCCACCCCCAGCTTGCCCATTTATTGCTGTTTGCAAAACAAAATATCAGTGCGGTAGCACAATTCAGCGACGCACAAAAACACGCAATAAAAACCGCCGCGCCTTTTATCGTGGCACTAGCCCAAGCGCAACTTCAAAGTGAACATGTGTTGATTAGCGATGCGTTGTTGCACTTCACGCCCGCTCAGCGCAACGACATCACCAAACAAGCCAAACGCTATGCGCAATTCGTGGGGCTCAGTGAGCAGGCATTAGACTTAAGCGCGTTAGATGATGAGGCGTTGGGGCTGTGTATTGCCATAGCCTTTCCCAGGCAGGTGGCGTTTAAAACGTCTGCCTCGTATAAATTAGCGGGGGGGAAAGGCGCCGATATAAGCCTTGTTAACCCGCCGCAATGGATAGCGGTATTGCAAGGGCAGCATATCGGTAACAGCGTAAAAATTCGATTGGCGCAGCCCATTGCAGAGGCGCACCTAAAAGCGCTTTACCCTAATCAATTTACCTCATCGCCCAAGGTGCAATTTAATAAAGAGTCCCAGGTGATGGAAGCAAGGAAGGTGACCTCTTTTTATGCCATAGAATTAGCCTCGTCGCCCTTATCGAAAAGTGAAAGAGCGGATGACCCCCAGTTTTACTTACAGGAAACCGCCTCGGCATGGTTGCGTTACTTAGATGCATTGCCGTTGAAGCAATGGCCTTTATCACAGGCCAATTGGCGCTGGTGGTATAGAGTGAAGCTGGCGGCACAGCTAAATTTGCCGCAGCCTCAAGCCTACGATACGCCTGACCCGTGGCCTACATCCTTAAGCGAATTACTTACTCAGGCACGAGAGCAATTGGCACAGTCTCTGGGCACCTGCAAGAACTTACAGTCGTTACATGGGCTGGGATGGAGCAAAATATTAACCAGTGCGTTAAGCTGGCCTCAGCAAGATGCCCTTAGCCAAAGCTTGCCTGACAGCGTAGTTATTCCCACGGGGCGCAAAGTCAGTTTAGATTTCCGCGAAAATGGGGATGTGGTGCTATCCGTCAAAATGCAGGAGCTATACGGGCTATCTAGCCCTTATGTGGTTGCCGATGGCAAGGTGAAAATTACCTATGAATTATTGTCACCTGCGGGCAGGCCACTGCAAACCACGAAAGACATTGTGGGTTTTTGGCAGGGCAGTTATAAAGAAGTGCAAAAAGAAATGAAAGGGCGATATCCAAAACATTTTTGGCCGGATGACCCTGCCAACGCCATACCCACCACTAAAACGAAAAAGGCAATGGATAGACAAGCCGCTAAGTAATTAGGCTTACACGAAGTTACGCGTGCAAGTAATCAGGCTTAGCGGCTAAGTATTTAAACTAATGTGTTTAACTGGCGTTTTGGCTTGGCGTGACCTTTAATGCAGCCATAACATCTAAGCCAGGGAATCCATCAGCAATCATCTTATTGGCAATTTGATAATTGCGAATGCCTTCGCGAGTGGCGGGGCCAATAATGCCATCAGGCTTACCCACATCGTAACCCAGTTGGTTTAATTTGCGTTGTAAGGCAATAATGTCTGTTCTGCTATACGCGGGCAAATCTGGCAGGGTGGCTTTAATGCCCGGTGCGCCGGCAATTCTGTCGGCCAATACGCCCACGGCAATAGCGTAGAACTCAGAATTATTCCACCGCATGATCACGCGAAAATTAGGATAGGCAATAAACGCCGGGCCAGCGTGCCCTGCCGGTACAATCACATAGGCGGTCGTGTCGTCTTCACCTAGGGGGCTGCCATCGGCTTTCGTCACACCTAGTTCATGCCACTCACTGAGGCTACGCCGATTTTTATAGCCGGAGAGCTGAAAGTTGAAGCCCTCTGGTAATGTAATTTCACGGCCCCAGCGGAAACCCGGTTTCCAACCCAAGCTTTTGAGAAAGTTTGCCGCCGAGGTTAACGCGTCTTCTTCACTGTTCCACAGATTAATCTGCCCGTCGTTGTCACCATCAACGGCATAATGGGTGTAGGCAGAAGGCATAAATTGGGTATGCCCCATGGCGCCAGCCCACGAACCTACCATTTCGTCTTTGGTTAACGATTCGCGCTCTAATAGCTTAACTGCCACCAAAAGCTCCTGCGTAAAGTAGGTGCTTCTGCGTGGGTCACAGGCCAAGGTTGCCAACGAATCGAGCACTGACATTTTACCTTTATATCCGCCAAAATTCGTTTCTAGCCCCCAAAAGGCCAGTAAATAATGGGGAGGAATTCCGTACTTATCATTTAGTGCATCGAGTAATTTTTCATGCTTTGCTAACATCTCTTGGCCCTTAGTGGTGCGCCAATCGGTGACGCGTTTACTAAAATAGCCCGGAAACGTTTGCACAAATTCAGGTTGAGAACGGTCAAGTTCAATGACTCTGGCTTGATACTCAAGTTTGGGGAAGATAGCGTC
The DNA here is from genome assembly GCF_015767655.1 of Alteromonas sp. B31-7. Taxonomy (NCBI): domain Bacteria; kingdom Pseudomonadati; phylum Pseudomonadota; class Gammaproteobacteria; order Alteromonadales; family Alteromonadaceae; genus Alteromonas; species Alteromonas sp. B31-7. The sequence goes on along the minus strand of NZ_CP065233.1, from coordinate 4,138,559 downwards.
GACGGTGGTTTGGCTCACGCCCTGTTCTAGTGCTTGTTCAGCCAATTCTGCCGTACATACGGAAAAGGTGTCCGATGCTGATACATGACATGCACTTAGCAACGATAAAGCGGCAACCCACTGCGTGCCTCTACTCATAAAACCCATAGTATAATTCCTGTATTGTCCGACTACATGCTATCGCATACTGACTGGCTAACGCGAGTAAAATTGTCAGCCTATTATTTGGTTGGGGCTTGCTTAATAACCTTTATGACCTCGGCATTACCATTGAGTTCGGCAAGTTCCAGCAAGTAGCTTTTTTGCAGTTCATCGAGTTTTTGGCTACCAAGCAATTCCACCACGCGGTCAGCCTCGCCGCGAACAATTGATGACTGTAGCCCTTCCATATTGGCAATACTATGTGGAACGGATTGAGAAGACATAAACTTACCCCATTTGTTGATAAAGCTATTCTTGCTACGGCATAATCCTCATTATCGATTTATCAAAGGGCGAAGAATTATTCTTGTTGTTGCTTGTCTATAGCAGTGATAGGGTTCGCAAACGAAAGGTGCATCGTTGGCGCAAAAGCGCTGGTGACTGCAAGAATCAATACTCATCATCTAAGTGGCGTCTCCCGTGGCAAAAAAGCAAAGTAATCCCAAAAAGAAGTCTTCTTTCTTATTTAAATTATTCTGGCGACTTTTCTTCGTTGGTTTAGTGGTGCTAGGTGCTTATGCCTTTTATCTTGATGCGCAAATAAAGCACGAATTTTCGGGCAACAAGTGGGAAGTGCCCGCGCAGATTTTTGCCCGCCCATTACGACTTAGCAAAGGGGAAGAAATCACCGTTCAAGAAGTCCTCGATGAGCTATCTTTACTCGGTTATCGAAAGGTGACTGATGCAGACAGTAGTGGTGAATACAGTTACCGAAATGGTGTTTTAACCGTTCAGCGACGGGCGTTTCACTTCCCAGAAGGCGCTGAGCCACAGCGACATTTAGTGATCAGTTGGCAAGGTGGCAGAATTAAAGAGATACAAGATGTTAGTCAGGGACGCGCTTTCGGCTCAGTGAAATTAGAACCTTGGCTTGTGACTCGCATGGTGAGCGGTAGCCACGAAGACCGCATGCTAGTGAGTATAGATACCACGCCTGACATGCTACCAAAGGCACTGACACTAGTTGAAGATAGAAATTTTTATAATCACCACGGGGTAGCGCCCTTATCTATTCTTCGTGCATTAATGGCAAATATAGCGGCAGGGCGAACCGTTCAGGGGGGAAGTACGCTTACCCAACAATTGGTTAAGAACATGTTCTTAACCCGCGAACGCTCTATCGTACGCAAAGCAAAAGAAGCCATTATGGCGGTAATTATTGATGCGTGTTACAGTAAATCGGAAATATTGGAAGCCTACTTAAATGAAGTGTTTTTAGGGCAAAATGGCGATATGGCCGTGCACGGATTCGGCCTTGCCAGCTATTTCTATTTTGACCGCCCCGCCAATGAATTAAGTGTACCTGAGATTGCCACCTTGGTCGCTATGATCAAAGGCCCATCCTATTACAACCCAAGGCGTTACCCCGAGCGCGTTAAAGAACGTAGAGATTTAGTCTTACGCATGTTGTTTGACGAAAACGAAATTGATCGCTCTCAGTATGAACGGTATGTATCTATGCCTTTAGGGTTAGCATCGGGTGCCAGTTTAGCCAGCGGTAAACACCCCGCATTCATGGAGCAGGTAAGGCGTGAATTAAATGAAATATTAGCCGAACCGAGCTTACGTGATTCAGGGGTAAAGGTTTTTACAACCCTTGATATTGTGGCGCAGCGCAGAGCAGAAAAAGCACTTTCAAGCACGTTAAATGCGCTGCAAAAAAATCGAACCGTGCCATTAGAAGGCGCGATGATAGTCACTGACAGTGCAAAGGGTGAAGTCCGCGCGATTGTGGGGGGTAAAGACGTGTCATTTAAAGGCTTTAACCGTGCACTTGACGCCAAAAGACCCATAGGCTCCTTGGTGAAACCTGCGGTCTATTTGACCGCGCTCGAGGATCCTACCGAGTTTAACTTGGCCACGCCTTTAGCTGATGAACCTATTACCTTGGAAAGCAAAGGGGGGAAAACCTGGTCACCACAAAACTATGACAAAACGTTCAGAGGCCAAGTGTCTTTGCTACAAGGACTCACGGAATCTCTCAATATCCCTACTGTTAACTTAGGCATGCAGGTGGGTTTAGATGCGGTAGTGAATACGCTAGAAAAGTTAGGGGTAGGGGCAGCTATTGAACAAGTGCCATCGCTCACGTTAGGCGCTTTTGAGCTTACGCCTTTTAATACTAACCAAATGTATCAAACCTTATCAAATGGGGGGCGCTACATCCCACTGCACACAGTGTCAGCGGTGGTAACGGCAGACAATGGCTTATTATGGCAAAAGGCAGAATTCTTCTCACAACGTACCGATGAAGCTGCCACTTATTTGTTGAATTACGCGCTCTATAAAGTCACCACGCAGGGTACAGCGAAACGTGTTGGCGCCACCTTTGGCACCACAAATATGGCGGGTAAAACAGGCACAACTGACGATTATCGTGATAGTTGGTTTAGCGGGTTCGATCGCAACAATGTGGTGACTGTATGGGTGGGGAATGACGACAACCAACCTGTGGGATTAACCGGTGCATCAGGTGCATTACCTGTGTTCGTTAACTATATGAAATCCCAAGCGCCTAAATCCTTATCTAGGCGTTTTCCGGAAGGGCTTGGCATTGCGCATTTTGATGCGAAGACTGGCGCTGTGGTGGTGGCAGGCTGTGCGGGAAGCTTAAGTGTGCCAGCCATACTTGATGTGCTTCCTCCGCCGCAACAAGATTGCGCGGGCAAACCTGTTCGCAGTAAACAAGAGCAGGAAAAAGGCGATAAAAAGAGCTGGTGGGAACGTTGGTTTGGAGAATAAAAAAGCCAGCTGAGCACTAGAAAACACCTAGTAGGGAGCTTTCTAGTGCCTCGCTGGAAAAACGCCCAGGGAGTAGGCTTACATCTAAGTTTAAGTCTGATTCAAAACATACCGTGCGGTAGAAAATATCAGCGCACTAATGGCAAAGGCGAATACGGGGCCTAATACGAGCATGAACAAAGCACTTGTCGTTAACATGGTAGCCTCTCAAACATCGTCTTTTTTGGTCACACTATCTTGCGTCATTGGCGTGATAGTGATGTCGGCCATTAATGAATTGTCTTCTTCAATGGTTGGCTCGAAAATATGGCTCGCCGTGAGGACCTCGTGGGTAATATCCAACGATATTTCTTGCTTCACTTGGGCGACCGCCGAGCTTACAAGGTAGTCTGTGTATCGGCCCAGCTCGTTTTCTGGCTCATTGGCTTGCGCGCCGAACGCGCTCGTGGCTAGCAAGGTTAATGCAGTCATTGAAATAGCAGTGCGGTTTGTGAAATTCGTAAACATAGTTAGCTCCTTTAATTAAACGCTACAAACTGCATATCTTCAGTACTGCATTGCAGTTATTAGTTAAGTCGTGGTCTAAGTACAAATGGTTTAAACATGAATAATGAAGATATTCGTTATTTTTGTACTTGGTACCTTAGCTATAGCGAGGGGCGTGCCATTCTTGATTGTTTTTGTAAATTCTTGATTTTATTGAATTATATTTTTATGGGGAACAAGGTGCCTGCCATGCTGTGTTTGTTGATTACTAAAAGTTGGTGATATTCACAACTGAAGTGGTCAATAACGCTAATGCGGTTTTGGAGGGCAATTGGTGGGAGCACCTGAGGGGAGTCAGAAGCCAAACATAGGGTGTAAAAATACTGAGTAAAAAGCGAGGCGGTGCTGGCTACGCCTCGCTATGTATTCGTGCGCTTACTGTTTCAATTTAGTGATTAGCGTAACCGTAACGGTGAGAATACTACCTGCAACGAACCCGACAATGCCATCAACAATAATCGCTGCTACAGGCTCAATCTGAGGAATTAAGTTGCTGGCAACTATTGCACTATGATGCACAAACTCAATGTTATGAGTGAGGATTCCACCACCGACTAAAAACATGGCAATGGTGCCCACTATAGCTAGGGTTTTCATCAATAACGGTGCCGCAATAAGTAGACCGCGACCAAAGAAACGCTGGGTAGTATTCATAGAGCCAGTTAGCGACTTTCTCAGTAAATACAAGCCCACATCATCCATTTTCACAATAGCGGCGACAATACCGTAAACGCCCAATGTAATTGCAATGCTAAGTGCGACTAACACGCCAACTTGTGTTGTAAAGCTAGCGGTACTAACACTGCCTAACGCGATGACAATGATTTCGGCTGACAAGATGAAATCGGTGCGAATAGCGCCCTTTATCTTATCTTTTTCGAACGCCACCATATCGGTTTCACTGTGGCTAATTGCTGCGAGTCTTTCTTCTCTACTGTGGGTTTCGTCTTCATGAGGCAGGTATTTATGAAGCAGCTTTTCTGCGCCTTCAAAACACAGGTAAAGGCCACCAATAATCAGTAACACCGTAATTAGCGCTGGCACAAACGCACTGATCAACAATGCGGCTGGCACCAAAATAACCTTATTGAGCAAAGAGCCTTTGGCGACGGCCCATACAACCGGAAGCTCTCGATCCGCTTTCACGCCACTGACTTGGTTAGCATTAAGGGCAAGATCATCGCCTAAAACGCCGGCAGTTTTCTTGGCGGCGACTTTAGACATAACGGCGATGTCGTCCATTAGTGTTGCGATATCATCAAGCAATGCGAGTAAATTTGCAGCTGCCACCTGTGTATGTCCTTATTAAATTGAAAAATGCAGCATACGTTGCGAATACCTCAATTGGCAACGGTAACCTGCTATATTTGCGATGTTATTATGATTCAAACTAGTCTATTTACGGTAACTACTCTTGGTCATTGGCTCTACGAAGGATAACTATGTTAGCTGCACTCTCTGTCCGCTCATACACCAAGGCGATGCAACAGCATTCCCACAATTTCTATCAATTAGTGCTCCCCCTTAACGGGCATATCGCCATTCAGGTGGCGCAATTCAATGGCAATGTGGGAGTGGGTGAGGGCATTTGCATTGGGCCTAACATGCTACATCAGTTTAATGCAGAACAAGCAGCAAGGTTTGTGGTGGCAGATTTAACTGAAGTTCCTCACAACATAGAAACCGCGCCAAGCCCGTTATTTCGAATTACCCCGCCTTTACAGTCGTTACTCAATTATATTGAGGTGCAATTAACCCACAGTTACAGCGATGATCTGCAGTCTTCCATGGTCGCCTTATTCACCCAACTGTTGGCCACTCAGCCCACGGGGAAGCAACTAGATAGGCGTATTACACCTATTTTAAGTCGCGTTCATCAAAACATTGCGGCGAAACACACGGTTAACGACCTCGCAAAAGCGGCCTGTATGGGCGTGACACAGTTTAAAGGGAAATTTACTGACGCTACAGGGATGGGGCTTAGGCGTTATTTGATAAAGCTGAGAATGGAAAAAGCGCGGGCACTATTAAGCCAAACCGATACGCCTATTATTGAAGTGGCAGCCCAAGTGGGTTATGACGATGTGTCAGCGTTCACCCGCCGGTTTACCCATTATTTTGGGAAGCCGCCAAAGTATTACCATCGAAAGTCGGTTTAACGACGCCTAACCAAACAAGAAATTCGGCTAATCTGCAAAGAATGTACGTGTAAAATCACTTACTGTTTATTTTGAATATTTCATATGAATAACCCAGTTGGAGGCGTAAGTGGCAACATTTTGCGGAATAATTGCAATCTTGATGTGGGGATTGCTTGCAGTGCTAAGCGTCTATTCAGCCGACATTCCTCCATTCCAACTACTGTTTGTTTGTTTTGCCGTTTCGTGCTCTTTGGTGGTTATCAAACGGCTGGTTAAAAAAGAGCCGGTCTTGCGGAAGCCGCATTTAACGCCACGCCAGTGGGCTGTTGCCATAGGAGGGTTATTCGGGTTTCATTTTTGCTACTTTTTGGCATTGCGGTTTGCTCCGCCCATTGAGGCCAGTCTTATTGGTTACTTATGGCCGCTTTTATTAGGTGTTGCTGTGGCCAATGCCCATCAGCGTTATTTCGCCTTTGCTGGCGGCATATTCGGTTTTATCGGCTGCGGAATTTTAGTCACTGGCGGTGAAGGTGTTAACTTTAAAAGTGAGTTCGTTTTAGGCTACAGCCTTGCCCTGGTATGTGCGTTTATTTGGTCGGGATATTCTTGGTTTATGTCGAGCACCAATAGCCATGTCGAAGATATTGGCTGGATTTCTGGTGCGGTGGCGGTGTTAGCACTTGTTGCTCACCTATTGCTTGAAGAAAACCACTGGCAATTTTCTTACCAGGCATGGGTAAGTGCGATCATGCTTGGCTTAGGGCCCGTGGGAGGGGCATTTTATTTGTGGGATGCAGGGCTGAAATTTGGCAATAAGGCTTTGTTAGCAAGCTTAAGTTTTGCTACGCCTGTTATTTCCAGTATTGCGCTGTATGTTTTTGGAATGAGCGCCCTTTCAGCCGCGGTAGGCCTGGCTATTGCTTTTATTCTGGTGGGGGCGCTAATGAGTAATGCATTGCCTGCGTTGTTCATGCGATTTGTTGTTTTAAAGAGAAATATATAGTGTCAAAAGAACGCGCGCGTCACGGTGGGCGGTGGGTGTCACTATTCACTTAGTTAACTTTCTCTTTATTGATACGGGCTTCAATAAACTTGTCGTGTTCGCCGGTATTGGTACATTCAAGTGTCCCCCCAGTCCACGTCGCAACCATAGCAAAGGACTTATTCATCGTTGAAGAGCAGTTAATTCGTTTTTTAGGGCGTTCATGATAACTTCTATCTTCTTTGCCTTTCCGCGTGTCCACGATATCTGGGCTATTCTTTTTTTCTCTAAATTCTTTTGCTGCTCGACGACTTTCTTCTTCAATCGCTTGTTCGTGCTGACTAGATAAATAATCAAGTGCACCCACCCGAGGTGACAGGTTTAACTTGCCCGCTCGTTGATTTTGGGCGCTTACTGAGGGTTTGGAGGGCTGCTCTGCATTTTGTGTCATTGTATCAGTAGATACCGACTTTTTTGCTTCATTTAGGGGCAAAGTTTCCGGTGGCTCAGCAGCCTTCTCTTGTGAAGCTGGTGCGCTTTCATCCTCGATGTGGGCTGGTAACGTGTCTGCCGTTTTGTTTGGCGTTACTGGTGTCTGGCGCGCGCTTACGGGCGGCATTTCCGGCGCATCTTCAATAGTGGGAGCGGGTGGTTCCACCTTTGTGGGCGCCTTGACTAACGGGAAGTATAGCTGGGCTTTTATTGTTGGTTTTAAAACGGTTTCTCGAGTTTCAATGATATGCGGGTGAGCCAATATTATCACCAGCACCACCATCACGTGCAATAAGCCAGACACAACAAGGGCGCGTCCCCAAGGCTTGCGCTTAGGAACGTAAATATGTGCCGGTGTATCTTGGATAAAATGGGTTATCGCTGTCATCAACAGATACAGACCGCACTATACATACAAAAGTTCCGTCCTATATTTATCGTATTAATTAGTTTATCTACCTCATATTGCTCCAATTGTGGGCAGCGCAATGCAGTTGCACAGAAATAGTGCATTAAATGTTGCGTTTTTGTTTACCGTTTTACCTAAGTGGTTGTTTTTTATAGATAAGAATTTGTGGCACATCTCTTGGTTTAACAATCCCATAAGACACACTATGTGCCATATAACCATTACATACTGGGAGCAACTCATGAAACTAGTCACAGCTATCATCAAGCCTTTCAAGCTAGATGATGTTCGTGAAGCCATTTCAGAAATCGGAATTGACGGGTTAACCGTTACCGAAGTGAAAGGTTTCGGACGTCAAAAAGGACACACTGAACTTTACCGCGGGGCGGAATATCAGGTGGATTTTCTACCTAAGGTTAAACTGGAAATTGCAGTTCAGGATGATCAAGTAGAACGCCTGGTTGAAGCCATCGTTGGCGCAGCCAAAACAGGCAAGATTGGGGACGGCAAGGTGTTTGTTTACGACCTTGAACACGCTGTTCGTATTCGAACTGGTGAGTCGGATAGCGACGCGCTGTAAGCCACTACGATATATTTGCGGAGAAAACCATAATGGAAATCACTTTTGAACTTGGGTATGCGCTAGATACCTTTTACTTCTTAATCTGCGGTGCACTAGTCATGTGGATGGCTGCAGGTTTTGCAATGCTAGAAGCCGGTTTGGTTCGAGCGAAAAATACCACAGAAATTCTAACTAAAAACGTGTCACTTTTTGCTATTGCTTGCACAATGTATATGATTTGCGGTTATGACATCATGTACGGCGGCGGTATCTTCCTAGACGGCATCATGGGCGACGGTGCGACTGGTGTTGCTGAAGACGCAGCAACCTATGCGCCATCTGCTGACTTCTTCTTCCAAGTTGTGTTCGTTGCAACGGCAATGTCAATTGTATCAGGTGCTGTCGCTGAACGTATGAAGCTATGGGCATTCCTTGCTTTTGCAGTGGTAATGACAGGCCTTATCTATCCAATGGAAGGTGCTTGGACATGGGGCGGCGAAGCGGTCTTCGGCATGTACACGCTTGGCGACGAAGGTTTCTCTGACTTCGCGGGTTCAGGTATCGTGCACATGGCAGGCGCAGCGGCTGCATTGGCTGGCGTACTTGTACTTGGTGCTCGTAAAGGTAAGTACACTGCTGACGGTAAAGTTAACGCAATCCCCGGTGCAAACTTACCTCTAGCTACACTAGGTACATTCATTCTTTGGATGGGTTGGTTTGGCTTCAACGGTGGTTCTGTACTTGCTACGGCTACTGTAGAAAGCGCAAACTCAGTGGCTATCGTATTTATGAATACAAACGCAGCTGCAGCTGGCGGTACTATCGCAGCGCTTATCGTCGCACGTATCATGTTCGGTAAAGCCGACCTAACAATGGCATTAAACGGCGCACTTGCAGGTCTAGTTGCTATTACTGCTGAGCCTTCAACACCAACCCCCCTTGAAGCAACTTTATTCGGTGGCCTAGGTGGTATCCTTGTTGTACTAAGCATTGTAACCCTTGATAAGCTTAAGATTGATGATCCAGTAGGCGCTATCTCTGTTCACGGTGTGGTAGGTCTTTTAGGTCTAATCCTAGTGCCTTTCACTAACCCTGGTTCAAGCATTACCGGTCAGCTTTTAGGTGCAGTGACCATCTTCGTATGGGTATTTGTAACCAGCTTGGTTGTTTGGTTAGCGCTTAAAGCAATCATGGGTATCCGTGTAAGCGAAGAAGAAGAATTCGACGGCGTAGATATGAGTGAATGTGGATTGGAAGCTTATCCTGATTTCACTGGCGGTCGTTCGTAAGAAAGTCCGAGAGGCAAATTAAAATACAATAATAATGCCTTCATCACCAAGTTTAAGCCCTGCAATTGCAGGGCTTTTTTCGTTTTTCACCTTGACCAAATAAGTCTACACTAGGAGAGACCGTGGCGACTTGCTAGTGTAGGATGCAAAGCACCTAGTGTGTATGGACTCTGACGTTAGTCTTGGTGCGTTGCGCATAATATAAAAATATCTTTACCTCTTAATCGCTGAAAGAGGTTGATAACAGGGAATAGAAAATGTTGTTTCGAGTGTGCTTAGTTGTGAGTGTGTTCTTCCTGTTTGTCAGTCATTTTGCAAATGGCTACGACAGAATTACTGGAAAGCCCTTTGCAAGTCGGTCTGAGGTGATTGCGCAAAATGGTATGGTGGCGACCAGCCAGCCACTCGCCACCCAAGTGGCGTTGGACATTTTGAAGCAAGGCGGCAATGCCATAGATGCGGCCATTGCTGCTAACGCCATGTTGGGCCTGGTAGAGCCCACGGGTTCAGGTGTGGGCGGCGATCTCTTTGCTATGGTTTGGTATGCTGAAGAAAATAAGCTGTACGGGCTAAATGCATCAGGCCGCTCTCCTCGACAACTCACCGCCGACGTATTTACTGAAAAAGGACTGACACAGATTCCCAAATTTGGCCCCTTGCCGGTCTCTGTGCCAGGTGCGGTGGACGGTTGGTTTGAATTGCACAACAAATTTGGCACGTTACCTATGTCGACCCTGCTCACGCCTGCCATCCGGTACGCGCGAAATGGTTTTCCTGTTTCTGAACTCATTGCTTACTATTGGCAAGTCAATGCAGAGCGCATTGGGCACTACGAAGGGTTCGCTGAAACCTTTTTGATTAATGGTAAGTTGCCTCAAAAGGGCGATATATTTAAAAACCCCGGCCTCGCCGTCACCTATGAGAAAATTGCGACTGGCGGCCGCGATGCCTTCTACAAAGGGGATATCGCCAGAATTATTGACGCATATATGAAAAGCCAAGGGGGATACCTTTCGTATCAAGATTTATCATCTCATACGTCAGAGTGGGTTGAGCCCGTGTCTGCAAATTATCGTGGCTACGACGTGTGGGAGCTCCCACCCAATGGGCAAGGCATAGCGGCACTGCAAATACTCAATATATTGGAACGTTATGATATTGAAGGCATGGGGTTTGATTCGGCAGACTACATTCACACCTTTGTTGAGGCAAAGAAACTGGCATTTGAAGATAGAGCCAAGTTTTACGCCGACCCTGAATTTAACGCCATTCCCGTGGACTGGCTTATATCAAAGGACTATGCCCGAGAGCGTCAGGCCCTTATAGACAACGAGAAAGCGGCTACGCGGGTGGATGCTGGCCGCTATGAAGGCGATACTGTCTACCTGACTGTGGCCGACAAAGAGGGCAACATGGTCTCGCTTATCCAAAGTAATTACCGAGGAATGGGGTCGGGTATGACACCGCCGGGTTTGGGCTTTGTGCTTCAAAACCGAGGTGAGTTATTTACGTTAGAAAAGGGCCACTTTAATGAATTTCGACCCGGTAAACGGCCTTTTCACACGATTATTCCTGCGTTTGTAACCCGTAACGGTGAACCGATTCTAAGCTTTGGCGTGATGGGCGGTGGCACTCAACCCCAAATGCATGCACAAATCATTGTGAATTTGCTCGATTTTGGCATGAATTTACAGGAAGCGGGCGATGCACCCCGTATTCTTCATAGCGGTTCGAGCAGCCCTACCGGCGCGTTAATGAGGGATGGTGGCTATGTGAGCTTGGAGTCAGGTTTTTCCGAAGAGGTGCAGCGTGAACTGATGAAGCGTGGCCATACTTTACAACGGGAAGTTGGGGTGTTTGGTGGCTACCAAGCCATTGCTTGGGATAAACAAAAAAAGGTGTATATTGGTGCGTCTGAGAGCCGAAAAGATGGACAAGCCGCAGGGTATTAATACACACTTGCAAATGACTACGACATGGTGAAATAAAACAATAAAGTACGCCCATGACTCAACCACAAAAAGGCATATGTGCAGAGCCTAATTTGCATGCGCAATATCTATTACTGAATGTTATCGATGATGATAGTGAAGCCGTACGCGCCAAACTGTCACGGGTACTTGATGTATTCGAACATTTTGAGAATGAGCACTACGAGGCTATGGTAACGGGGGTTGTGGCAATAGGTACGGGTTATTGGATGGAAATATACCCCGGCTTGATCCCCGTTGAACTTGCCCCGTTTCCCGACATGCAAAGCGAAGACCGCAGTGCGCCTACCATGCCCTGTGATCTGTTCATACAAATTCGCGCAGACCGGCTAGATATATGCCATGCCATTGGCATTGAGGTGATGAACTTGTTGCGGCTGCACGTGGAGCTTGTGGAGCAAGTGCGTGGTTTTCGTTATTTAGATGGCCGAGACCTTAATGGCTACTTGTATGGTGCAGATAACCCCAGAGGCATGAAGCGAAGGAAAGTGGCTATTGTTGGTGACAACGACCCTGACTTTGTGGGGGGCAGTTATTTGCACGTTCAGCGCTATCGTCATGATTTAAGACGCTGGGATTCCTTGTCCACTCGGCAAAAAGAGCAGGTGATGGGCACAACCCAAGAGCATAACCTAGTAAGCCCAGAACAGTCAGAATCATCCCACAGTATTCGCGCAAGCATCGCCACCACTGAAAGTGGTGAGCCTAGTTTAATAAAGCAAGGCATGCCTTATGGGGACATGGCGTCTCAAGGGATGTTTTTTGTTTCGTGTTCGGCCACCGCGAGGGCGTTTAAGGCCATGCTTCATAGCCAAATTTACGGCAACGGGGAAGGCGATTACGACAGGTGGCTAGATTTTACGAGTGCTGAAACAGGCGCTGCGTTTTTTGCGCCTTCTATTCAATTTATACGCGAACAAGCCAAAATCATTGAATGAGCGGCTAAGCCGCCCAAACAATGCGTCAGCCTGCGACCTACAAAGTAGCAAATACTTTATCTGCTGCTTGTAAGGTTTTTTCAATAATGTCTTTATCGTGAAGTTTAGACACGAAGCCGGCCTCGTAAGACGCAGGTGCTAAATATACTCCCTCATTAAGCATTCCGTGATAAAACGTTTTAAAACGTTCGGTATCGCAGTTAATAGCTTGCTGGTAGTTGGTCACCTTTTTTACATCGGTGAAAAACAGTCCAAACATACTGCCCGCCACGTTTGTTGTAAATGGTATACCGTGTTTATCAGCTAACGCTTGCATCCCCTCAACCAAAGCTTTCGTGTTGTCGAATATGCTGTCATAAAGATCATCTTGCTCAATTTGGGTTAATGCAGCAAGACCCGCTGCCATGGCGACAGGGTTACCCGACAAGGTACCTGCTTGATAAACGGGGCCGGTAGGGGCTATATGCGTAAGAATATCTCGCTTACCACCGAAACAGCCCACAGGCATACCGCCACCAATCACTTTGCCTAGGCAGGTTAAGTCGGGAGTAATGCTATATCGCTCTTGTGCGCCGCCCCGAGACACTCGAAAGCCAGTCATCACTTCATCAAATATCAGCAAGCTGCCATAGTGGTTACAAACGTCTCTAAGGCCTTGTAAAAAACCGTCAACCGGCGGGATGCAATTCATGTTTCCCGCAACAGGTTCTACAATAATACAGGCAATATCGTCACCGTGAGCGGCAAACACTTCTTTGACACTATCAAGATTATTAAATTCTACCGTGAGGGTATGCTCCGCTACATTCTCAGGGACACCTGGTGAGCTAGGCACCCCTAATGTCAGCGCGCCCGACCCAGCTTTAACTAACAGAGAATCTGCGTGGCCGTGGTAACAGCCTTCAAATTTAACAATTTTATTGCGCCCAGTGTAACCTCTCGATAACCGAATGGCTGACATCGTGGCTTCTGTGCCAGAGTTAACCATACGTACCATTTCCATAGAAGGCACCAATTTACTGACTTTCTCAGCCATGATGACTTCGGCTTCTGTAGGCGCGCCGAAGGAAAGACCATTGTATGAGGCGTCGATAACCGCTTGGCGTATTTTCTCATTGTTGTGGCCAAGGACCATAGGGCCCCACGACTGAACATAATCGATGTATTGTTTACCGTCGGCGTCCCAAATGTACGGGCCGTCAGCTTTAGTAATAAAGCGCGGCGTGCCACCTACGGCTTTAAAGGCACGCACAGGAGAGTTAACACCGCCAGGGATAGTTTGCTGCGCGCGAGAAAAAAGGGCTTCAGATTTTTGCATTTAATTCTTTACTCTTATTGCTGTACCAAATCACTTCACGTTCGTGTTTACTGACCACGTTTTCTACCCCTAACGTAAGGGCAAACAGCGCCATTCTAACTAACACGCCGTTATCGGTTTGACGGAAAATGGCAAGGTTGGGGTTTAAATTTAAATCGTTATCGAGTTCGTTAGCTTCAATACGCGAGTCGCGAGGAAGTGGATGCATGATCACTGTTTTTGATTGAAAGTGACGGGTATAAATAGACTGATTTAAACGAAACTTACCGCGATATTTATTGGCTTCTTCTTGCGACGGGAAGCGCTCTTCTTGAATACGGGTTTGGTAGCAAATGTCTGCATCCATGTTCCCTTCCAATGTGTCTGTAATGGTGAGTCGGTGTCCCGCATTGTCAATAGCATCAATCACGGGTTGGGGCATAGCCAACTCTTTAGGTGAAATAAGGGTAAAATGAATATCCATAAACAAACACAACAGGCGAGACAGTGAATGTACCGTTCGCCCGTAACGTAAATCTCCAATCATGGCGATATGTAAGCCATCAATGCTACCACCATTGTATTCCCGTTCACGTTTTATAGTGAATAAGTCCAACAGGGCTTGGGTAGGGTGCTCATTGGCTCCGTCACCGCCATTGATGACGGGGACACGGCTGCCTTCGGCGAACTCTGCCACTGAACCTGCGGCAGGGTGACGCATGGCAATAATGTCAGAATAGCCGCTTAATACTCGGGCTGTATCGTAAAGTGATTCCCCTTTGGCTAATGCCGAACTCGACATGCCGGTGGTTTCACGTACTTCCCCGCCCAATAAGTTAAAAGCCGTACCAAAGCTTACACGGGTACGGGTACTAGGTTCAAAAAATAAGTTACCTAAAATAGCGCCTTCTAGCACGGTGGTGCGTTTTTGACGTTTAGCGTAAGGCTGCATGGAATGAGCGACGGAGAAGACTTTCTCAATAGCATCGCGATCGAATTGATTAACCGAAAGAATATGGTTACCAGTAAAGTCTGACATAGGGCACTCAATCATCAACGAAAACGTGCGTAGTGTATAACAAAGCTAAGGCTATGTAATCCTTATCGGTCATATATTGGCAGTGTAATTTAGGCTAAATGCCATACCACTACGTGGGGTTTATTTCGTGCAATATGCCCTAAACAGGGTGGTAATTTTTTCTACTGCTGGCGCTACATGAGCGCTAATTTCTGAATCTGTCATGGGTTGACGAAGGCCACATAAAAGCATGGTGTGAAATTCACCTTTCAGCAATGCACAAAAATCAAAGGCTAACTTATGGGCTAACTCAGTGCTGAGAGTAGGGCTGCCGTAGCGCTTAAAAGCTGCGCCAAGTGTATCTAATGTGGCTAAAGGACCGGCTTGATAAAACAGCTGGGCAGCACGTGGGTTATTTCCACCCTCAGCAATAATGACGCGAAACAGTGCTATAGCGTCAGGGTCTTGCAAAAGTTTAATAAATTGCGTGCCAACCTTGGTGAGATACTTGGGCATAGGTTGGGCTTTAGCGTCGTCTTCAATCTGCAACGCATCGAGTTGGTACGAGCGGCATTTAGAACCAATTGCCGCTTTAAAAAGGCTATCTTTACTGGAGAAGTGAGAATAAACCGTTTGTTTCGACACCCCAGAGGCTTTAGCTACCGAATCCATGGAGGTATTGGCAAAGCCTTCCTTCAGGAAGAGGGTTGATGCGGCTCTAAGAATATCTTGTCGCTTCTCTTCACTCTTTGGACGCCCTTGGCGACGGGGTTCTGTCACAGGCAAATTAACCTCTCATTAAAAAAATATTAATATCAAACTGGACGGTCTAGTATTTATAAATTAGCATATCAGCACTAGAATGCCAAATTGGACGGCGATTGCTAAGGATGTCAGTCATGAATAGTACCTCTCACTACCCTATAAAAGGGACGCTATCGCTTTACTCTGCTATCGGGTTATTTGCCTTAGTATTAGTCATGTTAATGTTTGCAGCTGGCCTTAATGGTGCGCCTCAACAGGCCAGTGATGCTCCAGCTACCCGAGTTGAAACTGATACTCTCCATATTCAAGAAGGTTTTGTGACCTCTGTCTATGTGTACGGTCTCGTTGAGTCACCGAATGCATCAGATTTATCTTTTGATAGTGCAGGGCAAGTCACGGCTATTTTCAACGAGGAAGGTGATTGGGTTGAAAAAGGCGCGGTAATGGCCACCCTTGATGCTGAGCGTTTGCGAGCAAGGCAAGTTGAACTAGAAGCCTCATTAGCACGGGCAAATGCAGACTTAGCGCTTGCGAACATGACTTTGTCTCGGGTGAAAACCTTGGTGGATAAAAAGCTCATCTCTTCACAACAGCTCGATGAAGCTAATGCCTCTCAAGCATCCGCACAGGCGCAAGTTGAAGAAATCAACGCTACGCTAGCCAGCCTTGCCGTTGACAGCGACAAAACCCGATTGCTGGCTCCCTTCTCAGGTACTGTCAGTGCTCGCTATGTCGATGAGGGGGGTGTGCTGGCAGCAGGGGCTCCTCTGTTTACATTAACCAGCAAACAGGCATATCAAATTCGCTTAGCCGTTCCCGCCGACATGCTGTCTATATTTGCGCTGGGTGAAATGGTCTCTGTTGAGTTTGAAAATGGTCAGTTAAATGGAAAGGTACTGCAACATCTCCCTATACGGAATCGACAAACCCGCACCATTGATGTTTTGGTCTCCGTGAACGCTGACGATGGCTTGCGGCCCGGTGATATGGCAAAAGTACGTGGCGAAAAAAGACATGCCGAAACTGGCGCTTGGCTGCCAGTGGGGGCGCTCAGTAACGGCTTGAGAGGTTTGTGGCGTGTTTTTGTGGTTAATCCACAAACGCAGACGTTAGAAGGGCGGGCTGTGGAAGTACTCTACACTAATGGAGAGCGAGCATTTGTGCGCGGCGCCATACGTGATCAGCAGCAATTTGTCATCAGTGGTACCCACAAATTATCGCCGGGGCAAACCGTGGGGGTGTCCTCTTCTTCGCCCATTACCACAGGTGCTGGGCAATGAAATTTATCCCTGTCGAAGAAAGTAAAGATTACCCCTGGTACACCCTGTTTTACCGTAATGGACACCTACTTATTTTAAGTTTGGTGATCCTCATGGTGGCAGGCCTCTCTGCATTGTCTGCGCTACCTCGACTAGAAGACCCAAGAATTGATACCCGCAATGCGCTCGTTATTACCGCTTATCCGGGCGCATCGGCGGCCCGAGTAGAGGCCTTGGTGAGCGACGTGATTGAAGATGAGTTACGGGAAATCTACGAAATTAAAGAGGTGAAATCTACGTCTCGTGCGGGTATCTCTGTTATCAATATTGAAACCCAAGATTGGATTGATAATAGCAGTAACGAACAGCTATTTAGCGAGATAAGAGACAGCATTAACGCCGTTGCAGAAACGTTTCCTGAAGGGGTTGCTGCCCCAGTTTTTGATGAAAAGCGGGGCGCCACCGCGTTTACTCTATTACTCAGTCTTTCCGCTGAGTATCCTGAAAACACACCGCTCACATTGGTGGGTCGACTTGCAGAAGAACTCACCGATCGCCTGCGCAATGTTAACGGTACAGAACTGGTTCGCATTTATGGTGCGCCTGAGGAGGAAATTAGTGTCAGTATTTCTCCACAAAAGCTGGCGGCTACAGGGCTTACCCTGCAACAAGTGAGTCGTGTTATTCAAGCTGCTGATCCAAAGCTTCCTGCGGGGGTGTTAGATACAAAGCGGAATAACTTACGTTTTAGCGTGGCAGAAGGGTTGGATGGTATCGCCACTATTGCAGCCATCCCCCTCATTAACCAGCAAGGTCGTTATTTACGGGTGGACGATATAGCGGATGTCACGCGCGGCTATACCACCCCTCGTGCCGACATTGCCCTGGTTGACGGCGAGGAAGTCATATTTGTAGCAGCGCGTATGCAGACCTCCCTGCGGGCTGATGTGTGGACGAAAAACGCCCTTGCGGTGGTAGACCAATTCAATCAAGATTTTAAAGGTACGGTGACCGCACATACCACCTTCGAACAGAATAAATATACCGGAAAACGACTGGCTGATTTATCAGAAAATTTGGTGATGGGTTGTGCCGTGGTGATGCTGGTTATCTTTTTATTCATGGGGTTTAGAGCGTCATGGATTGTGGGTCTAGCTTTACCCCTATGCGCCGCCTTCGCCTTGTTTTCGTTAAACTTCTATAACGAGCAAATTCATCAAATGTCGATTTTCGGCATGATTATCGCCATCGGATTATTAATAGACAATGCCATTGTCATTACAGATGAAATACGAATCAATCTGCAAGATCCAGCCCTTACCAGAGTAGGGGCTATGGCGAAAAGCGTGTCTCATTTATTTGCCCCTTTATTGGCTTCTACGTTGACCACAGTATTAGGCTTCATGCCGATATTCTTGCTTAACGGTAATATTGGAGATTTTGTTGGGCCCATTGCCATCAGCGTGGTCATGGCGTTAATTGGCTCGTTATTCATTTCATTAACTATCATTGCTGCACTTGCTGCGCGCTTTTTACCAAAAGGTGCACAGAGTGGCAGTGTTGCCGTGAAATCCTGGTGGCAAGTTGGCTTACAAGCCCCTAATTTGTCACACAGTTTTAGTCTGCAGCTAGGACGCTGGATTAGGCAGCCATGGTGGGTCATTCCTATCGTGCTGGTGTTTTGCCTTTCTGGCTTTATTTTGTCGGGTACATTGGCCAATGTGTTCTTTCCCAGTGCCGATAGAGACCAGTTTGAAGTGTACCTTTGGACCAAAGACGGCAGCAGTATTACTCATACCCAAGCGGCGGCTATAGAAGCAGATGCTATTATCCGCCAGCGCTCTGGTGTAGAGCAAGTTAGCTGGTTAGTGGGCGGGTCTGCTCCCTCGGTGTATTACAACCAAATTATGACTCGCGATAATTTGCCTAATTTCGCCAATGCCGTAGTAACCACTGAAACCGTTGCTCATGCTTCACAGCTTATTGCTACTTTACAATCAACACTTGATGAGCAAATGCCTAATGTACAAGTGGTCGTCAGGGCCTTTGGTCAAGGCCCCCCCATTGCCGCCCCTGTAGAAGTGGAAATATTTGGCCCCGATTTAGAGGTACTAAACGAACTGGGGCAGCAAGTACGCTATTTGATTTCTGAAGTGCCGGGCGTTTCCCAGTCGATTGCCAGTATTACCATTGGCGAGCCAGAACTCAAAGTAAAAGCCGACAGCGATACCTTGTCTTATTTAGGTATGTCGTTGTCCGATCTCGCCACTCAGATGCAAGTGAATTTTTCAGGTCTTGCGGGCGGCTCGGTGCTAGAAAGCACCGAAGAAATCCCCGTGAAAGTAAGGTTATCTGCCGATTTCAGAGAAGATGTGTCAGGCCTTGGTGCAATGCCCTTGCCCGTTGAAAATGCGCAAATGTGGTCCACGTTAAGTGCAATATCTTCGTTAACGTTAGCACCTGCCATTAGCAGTATCACGCGGCAGGACGGAGAAAGGGTTAATCGCGTACAAGCGTTTTTATTGCCTGGTGTTCCCGCCGTAGACGCCAGTAATGCCCTTAGGGAAAAGCTGGCTCAGCAATTATCCTTACCTCAAGGGTATCGTATCCATTTAGCCGGGGATGCCGATGAGCAGCAGCAAGCCTTAGGCCAGTTAGGAACCTATGCGCCCGTCCTGCTTGTGCTCATGATCACCACGCTTATTCTCACATTCAGTAGCTTACGTATGGCAGGTGTTATCGCGCTTGTGGCAATACTTTCAGTGGGTTTGGGTATGTTTAGCCTTTGGTTATCAGGTTTGCCCGTTGGTTTTAATCCGTTACTCGGGTGCGCCGGGCTTATTGGCGTTGCTATCAATGGCTCCATAGTGGTTATCGCCGCAATTAATGCAAACCCCAAAGCCAAACAGGGGGATACTCGGGAAATTGTTAAGGAAACCATGGGGTGTAGCCGACATATTTTATCAACTACATTCACCACCGTGGGCGGCTTGGTTCCACTATTATTATTCAGCGAAGGTAGCTTTTGGCCACCCCTGGCGGTCGTACTAGCGGGTGGGGTAGGCTTCTCTGTTATTTTGTCTTTGGTTTTCACGCCTACTGTGGTGGCAGCATTTCAACGCTATCGTTATCGTGTTAGCCGTTAACAAAACACCCATTTACAGGGTAAACTATTGCTTTAACACGCACGTATTGGTTTTATGAACAAAAAGCTTCAGCAGCATTCATCGCCGCGGCGCTGGTGGCAAACACATTGCCCTGTCTGTTTTCGGCTTCGCCTTTACGTGGTCTGGGGCCTCATCATGATGGTTGTGTATTTTTATGTCTGGCGATAACGCTGAACCCATTTATATTCGTGCTGCGTCTAAAAGTAACGGCATTACCTCTATTGTCATTGGCTTGGTCGGGCTATTTGTTTCTGCACTTTGGTTTGTATTGTTGCCATCTTGGTTGGTATTGGCGGGTATCTTTATTACCAGCGCATCTTTAATCGCCCTGTTGATAGGCTACTTCAAAGTTCGTGAGCCCGAATTTAGTTTAGAGATGACTCCAGAGCATATTATTTATCGCCATAGATTAGGGCGTTGGCAAATCGATTGGGACAACCTGCAGCGGGCTGATTGCCCAAAGGTGAGAGCGGGTCTCACCCACGTAGAGTTAGAAACGGTGGGGTTTAAGCTTAAAGACTACCGCAATTTTTTGCATTCTATTTCGCCCCGGTTAGCCACCCACTTACTGATGGAGCAACGGCCTCTTTTATTGCAAAACTCAGAGGATAATTGCGCCACGGGCAGTTGTTATGAGCAGTCTATGTTCGACGACAAGCACTTTACGCTAAGTGACGGCACAGTCCTCACTGGGGTGAAAGCTATGCTGGCAAACCGCATGGTTGAACTTAGGCGTAGGCTTGGTTTTGATGTGTATATTGCCACGTCCGATATAGATCGCACCCCAACCGAATTTGCTGCGTTAATTGCACAGTGCCAGCAAGCACGTGCACAATTAAAGCTAGAGACACAATCATCTATCAATGAATAATTGATTTTTTACTGTCTATCACCATTTGCTGAGCTTCATTCAGGAAGGTAGGAATGTGCTCTTCAACAATAAAGTGCTGGCCCAGCTTTAGGGCCGTTTCTAGTTCGTCTGCCAGGTTTTGCAGGCGAGGTACCCCAGTATAGCAACAGGCACCATGAAGCTTGTGTATCTCCGCTTTTAAACCATTGAAATCGCGTTTTTCCCACAGTGTTCTTATAGTGACGATAGCGTCGGGCAGGAGTTCGATAAAGTCCGTCAGCAATTCCTTCGCGGCGTCGTGATTTTGGTTTGCCCGCTTGAGGGCAAGCTGCCAATCTATACTCGGTAGCGTAATGTGTGCCGGTTCAACTTGGTGGCACCAAGAACGAATTAAGTCGATGAGCTGCGCGAGTTCAATGGGCTTAGGTAAGTAGTCGTCCATTCCTGAGGCGAGAAGCCGCTCTTGCTCTTCTTTAAAGGCGTGAGCAGTAACCGCAATAATGGGGGTACCTAAGTTCAATGGCGTTTGTCTAATCCCTCTAGATGCTTGTAAACCGTCCATGCCTGGCATTTGAACATCCATTAGAATAAGGTCGAACTCTTGGGTTTGACAGCGGCTTACCGCATCCTGCCCACTGTTGGTAGTAATAAGGGTGACAGGAGAACCGTCTAACCAGGTATGGAGCAGTTTTAAATTCATGTCCATGTCGTCCACCGCTAATATGCGCGCTTTGGGAAGGGCATTAATTTTCTGCTGCAACGGGTTACGCGTCTGCGTTTTCTTGCTGTGTACTAAGCCATCTAATTTAGTGGCGGTCATCGGCATTCTAAGTTGCGTATTAAAATGCTGAGTTAAGCTTGGATACTGTGTGAAAGGCTCTGGACCTGAATACCATAAAATGCGTTTTTTCGCTGGAAACTGTACAAACCGGCTAAGCAAGGTATCTCGCTGGTTCAATTTACTCACAGGGGCGGTAGCCATGAAAAAGTCAGGGCATATCGTTAGGTTGGAAAGATAGTCTAACGACTCTACACTGGTAACTTTTGCGCCCAAGCGAGTCAACATAGCTGCACTTGCTCGTCGTGTGGCGGGTATGGGGTCATAGATAACCACATGTTTGTTCTGCCAGTCAGGGTCGGTACTCAGTGCATATTTTTGGCTTAAATGGTTTGTTCTTAACGTCACATTAAAGGTTGAGCCTAAGCCGGGTATACTTTTTAGGGTTAAATCTCCCCGCATCAAGCGCACGAGCTCTCGGCTGATCACTAAACCTAAGCCGGTCCCTTGATAATTTCGGTTGAGCGCATCGTCTACCTGTGAAAAGGCACTAAAGAGTTTTTTGCGATCTTGGCGGCTTATACCAATGCCAGTATCTTCTACCACAATATTGATTTCATGTATGCCATGGGGCAAAGAGCGACCCGATACCGCCAAGGTGATAGTACCTGATGAAGTAAACTTAAGGGCGTTACTCAGCAAGTTATTAAGGATTTGTTTTATTCTAAATACATCGCCAATCAGCTTTTCTGGTAACGGCGCTACATCAAGGACAAACTCTAATTTTTTGCTGTGCGCAGACTTTGCCATGAGAGTGACCATCTCTTCTAACAGCTTGTTAGGTGAAAATGGCTGGTTGTTAATTTGTAGCTTGCCAGCTTCAATTTTAGAAAAGTCTAAAACGTCATTCACTATAGTGAGTAGGTTGTCTGCTGCGGTATCGATGATACGCACCTGTTCTTGTTGCTCGGTAGGTAAAGCGGCATTAGTTAACTCACGGCTAAACCCTAAAATAGCATTCAGCGGAGTTCTGATTTCATGGCTCATATTGGCAAGAAACTGTGATTTAACATTGCTGGCTTTTATGGCGTCTTTGCGGGCAATATCCAGCCTGGCGTTTTGCTCTTCTATTAGCTCCATATTGTTGCGTAAATCGTCAGTGGCTTGCGCAACTTCGAGCTCCAATTGGCTTCGGCTTTTCTCCATAAGCGCCAATGAAAACAAGCCAGATTCAAAAAATACGCCGGCCTGAAAGCAGTAGGTGGTGAAGTCATTAGATGGCAATACGCCAATCAAACTTAGCATGCCAATAATGGCACCCAGCGCCAGCATAGACCATGCAATCATGAAATAACGTGCGGGCTTAAAGTGATTGAAAAAAGCCTCAAAGCCAGCGTAGATATAGCTACATATGGCGATTAACCCCACACCATAAACTAAGTTGTTTTTCCATATGGACGGCAGTACATCAGTAAAGCAAATTACACCAACAGCTACCTGCACGAAAAGAAGCAGCATAATTATGGGGTGTGCCATGGTCGCGTTTTGTTTGGTTTCTAGGAAGCTAACCGTAAACAAACCAGAGCATATGCCTATAATCACAAAAATAAGTTCAGTATGCCCCACCAACCAGGTAGGTATACCTGAGGGAAAGAAAAAGTGGATATGTCCACCCCATACAAATTGCCAGAGGATAACGGCCAAGATATAGCCGATGTAGGCAATTAGGCTCTTTTCCTTCACGCCAAAGAAAAGCACCAAATTGTAAACGGCTAAGATAAGTAACCCACCATAAAATAGCCCCCAAAGCAGGCTGTCCCACTGAAAATAGGTACTATGTAATGGCTCCGGTTGGATTTTGAGGGGAGTAATCAGGCTAGATGACTGGCTTTCTATACGGATATACACGTCAACCCGCTCGGGGTTGGGTAAGTGTACTCTGAAGGTGGGGACGCGAAAGCGTTGCTCTTGCTGGGATTTACCTTGATGGCTTTGGCTAAGGACCTTGCCATCTTGAACGAGGTAAAAATCCACTTTATCGAGTTGGCTGAAATTGATGGTGAGCACCCAATCTTCTTCGTTGGTGATATTTGCAAAAGAAGTAAGTAACCACATACCTTGTGAGCGGAAGCCAAAGTTAGGGTTGTCATGGGGGTGCATACGAAAATCGCTGCGTCTGTTGCTTACATCACCAATGGTAAGAGGCAGGTCTGTCTCATGCAGATAATAGAGAGACTTAGATAACTCGATACTGGTATCTTCTTCAAACAGCTGCTGAGTATGCTGGGCAAAAGCAGGGCACAGCAGCACAGAGCACAGCGAAAAGAGTATAAATAACGATTGGCAAACGCGCATGAGATTACTATTTCTTGATATTCTCAGGGTATTAAACCACTTCATTACAGAATGTACAAAGGGTGCGCAAAATCATGGCGTACACGCGCATCACGGGTGAGTGTTATTGCACAAGTCTTCGCTTTACCTCACAATACAAAAGCAGTACCACGATGAAGGGGTGCTTGCAGTGTGCTAATTTGGCTTCTTCTCATTACACCGCTCGTTAACTTGACGGTTAACGTTCGATAGTACAAATAACAAAACGAAAAATTATCATGAGCGACGAGATCATAATAAACCGCGACGGTGTTGAACAGCTTCCCTTGAGACGGTTCACCGAAGATGCGTACCTGAATTATTCCATGTATGTCATTATGGACAGAGCCCTGCCACATATCGCAGATGGCTTAAAGCCGGTGCAACGACGTATTATTTACGCCATGTCCGATTTAGGATTAAGCGCAAACGCGAAATACAAAAAATCGGCTCGTACCGTGGGTGATGTCCTCGGTAAGTTTCACCCTCATGGTGACTCTGCCTGTTACGAAGCGATGGTGCTCATGGCTCAGCCATTTTCCTACCGTTACCCGCTGGTGGATGGGCAAGGGAACTGGGGCGCGCCTGACGACCCAAAATCGTTTGCGGCCATGCGATATACGGAAGCAAAGTTATCACGCTTCTCAGAAGTACTACTTAATGAGTTAGGGCAAGGCACAGTCGACTGGGTCCCAAACTTTGATGGCACCCTGCAAGAACCTAGCATGCTCCCTGCACGCCTACCGCACATTTTATTAAATGGCGTTACTGGCATTGCAGTGGGAATGGCAACCGATATCCCGCCGCATAATGTGAGAGAGTTAGCGAACGCCTGTGCTTTATTGCTAGATAACAGTAAAGCGGATTTACAGGATGTGCTCGAACACGTAAACGGGCCCGATTACCCCACAGAAGCTGAGGTGATTACCCCTAAATCTGATATTCGCAAATTGTACGAGACCGGACGAGGGTCTATCAAAATGCGCGCGGTCTTTCATGAAGAAAGCGGCGATATCATTGTAACTGCTTTACCTCACCAAGCGTCCGGCGCCAAAATACTCGAACAAATTGCTGCGCAAATGCAGGCTAAAAAGCTTCCCATGGTGAGCGATTTACGGGATGAATCAGACCATGAAAACCCCACACGTTTGGTGATAACGCCACGCTCTAATCGGGTCGACACTGCGCAACTCATGCAGCACTTGTTTGCTACCACAGATCTTGAAAAGAATTATCGTGTGAATTTAAACATGATAGGCCTAGATGGACGGCCTAAGGTAAAAGATTTACGTACTATTTTAAGTGAATGGCTGCAATACCGAAAAGAAACGGTCACCCGCCGCCTACAGTATCGATTAGACAAAGTGCTGGCACGACTACATATTTTAGAAGGTTTACTCATTGCCTTTTTGAATATCGATGAAGTGATTGAGATTATTCGCACTTACGATAAGCCCAAACCTGAATTGATGCAGCGTTTTTCGTTAAGCGACAAACAAGCGGAAGCCATTTTAGAGTTAAAGCTACGTCATTTAGCCAAACTGGAAGAAATTAAAATTCGTGGTGAGCAAGATGAACTTGCCGCAGAGCGGGATAAGTTACAAACCTTATTAGGGTCTGATCGCCGATTAAAAACCTTGATCAAAAAAGAAATTCTAGCCGATGCCGAGAATTATGGTGACGATAGGCGCTCGCCTATTGTAGAACGTAGCGAAGCCAAAGCGCTTTCAGAAAAAGAGTTGGTACCGGCCGAATCTGTAACTGTGGTGCTGTCGGAAAAAGGGTGGGCACGATGTGCGAAAGGCCATGATATTGATGCCGAAGGATTAAGCTATAAAGCCGGAGATGGCTTTCTTTCCAGTGCCGAAGGGAAAAGTAATCAGCCCGCCGTATTTATGGATACGTCAGGGCGAACTTTTGCGTGTGATGCCCATGGGTTGCCCTCTGCTAGAAGTCAGGGAGAACCTTTGACTGGTCGCTTTGCTATTGTAGGAGGCGAGTCGTTTGAGCATGTGATTATGGCCGCAGATGACGACAAGTTCCTGCTGGGCTCAGATGCAGGCTATGGTTTTGTGGGTACCTTCAAAGACATGATAAGTAAGAACAAAGCGGGTAAAGCCTACTTGTCATTGCCTTCAGGGGCAAAGGTGATGAAACCACAACCGGTCACAAATTTAGAAAAAGACTGGTGTTTGACCATTTCAAATGAAGGCCGCATGTTGTTATTCCCATTAAAAGACCTGCCGAGTCTAGGCAAAGGGAAGGGTAATAAATTAATGAGTATTCCTTCAGCAAAAGCGCAAAGCCGCGAAGAGTATGTAAAGGTACTGTCTATTGTTCCTGACGGCGCATCTCTGAAAATTTCAGCGGGTAAGCGCAATATGACGCTAACGTTTGATGATCTTACCCATTATCAAGGAGAGCGAGGACGAAGAGGTAATAAACTCCCTCGGGGTTTGCAACGGGTAGACAGCATTGAAATTGAAAACAGCACAGGTACGTCAGACAGTGAGCCATTAAGTTAAGTTTGGCTTAGCCTTTCGGCGAATAAGCTCACTTTTAAGTTGTTGTTGCGCTTACCTGAACTACACTTTCTACTCAGCCATAAGGAGTTGATATGTTAGGGATCGTTTTTACTTCGTTAATTGATATGCTTGAAGACAAGGTGTCGCCAGAATTTGCTGACGAAGTTATTGTAGAAGCCAATCTCACTAATGACGGTGCCTACACCGCGGTGGGCTACTACCCGTTTGAAGAAATGCAAAAAATAGTCGGTATTTTGGTACAGAAAACCGGTAAGTCGGCCAATGACTTACTTAGGGATTTCGGTTACTACTTGTTCGGGAAACTGTCTACTGTGCATGGTGATGTGCTAGCCGGTGCAGATGATGTGCTGCATATGCTTGAGTATTTAGATGGTGATATTCACGTTCAGGTAAGAAAGCTTTACCCTGACGCTGATTTGCCTCGTTTTACCGTTATATCCCGTACCGACTCTACAATGCGCCTGCGTTATTATTCAGAACGTGAGCTTTATCCTCTGGCTGAAGGCCTTATGGATGGAGCTGCCCATTATTTTGATTGCGAGCTCGAGCGGGAGACTCATCAACTCGACACACCACACACCTATGAATTTAGTCTAAAGGTTATTTCGTAGGTGCGTGGTGACTCATTCCCCTCAAGATTGGCAAGCACAACTCGCGCTACTTGAACGGCGGTTAAAGCGAGAAAAAGCTGGGCGCATTAACGCAGAGCAATTACTTTCTGAAAAATCGTCAGGGCTTTATCGTGCGCTAGAGCAAAGCCAACAGGAACAAAAAAATCTAGAGCTTGCATTATGGGCGTCTCAAGAGTCATTTTGGCAATGGCAAGCAGATACCGACATGATGGATATCCGCGCGTTTTCATTGCATGCCGATTCAGTGTCGACATGGTCTGGCACTCTCATCGACTTAATGTCCCGAGTTCACGAGGACGACTTAGAGAGTTTACAGTTTCATTGGTCAATGGCACTGCATGGGAATAGAGATAAAATTGAGTTGTCTTTTCGGCTCAACGTTCAACAAGGCTATCAATGGGTCCGTCTAAGAGGGAGAGTGCTTGATAGAGAAAGCGCAGGAGAGGCGTTGCGCATTGTTGGCACAACAAAAGACATTACTCAGCAACGTAAAGCCGAACAATCTTTCCATTTAATGGCCTCTGCGTTTGCCAGCTCCAGAGAACCCATGCTGGTTTTGTCATCCGCCTTGCTGATTACCGAATGTAATGAAGCCTTTATTCGGCTGATAGAAGCCCCTGTTAAAGACGCCTGCCTGGGCCTAAATTTTAACGAGCTTCTAAGTGCGAAAAGGGTGGAGCAAAAAAATTTAGCAGCGCATAAGCAGTTGCGGTTCGAATCTCAAGTGACCACCCTCGCGAAACAGGAAATTCCCGTCGATGTCTCTATCGCCCTTTTTGAAACTTACATGCAAACGTCTTCATACCTCATTGCAACTATGCGAGATATAAGTGATAGAAAGCAAAACGAGGATAGACTAAAGCAGTTAGCGCTATATGACGACCTTACAGGCTTAAGCAATCGTAACGCCCTTCGTGGGTATATAGAAGACATTTACGAAGGGCAATCGTCATTCATATTGGTATTCATTGACCTCGATGGGTTTAAGGCAATTAATGACACCGCTGGGCATGAAAAGGGTGACAATGAATTACAGCGTGTTGCCAGCTTACTGATACATTCATTCGGTCAAACCGGTAAAGTGGGACGGTGGGGAGGCGATGAATTTATTGCAGTATTGCCAGATACTGACATTGCCCAAGCAATACAAATTGCCAATTCGTTAATACAGAAGATTGAAGCGAAAGTCATACCTGTTCATCAAACTGAGTTGATACTCTCGGCGAGTATTGGTGTGGCGCACTCTTTAGAGCATGGAGACAGTGTGGAAAGCTTGATACAGTGCGCTGATGCAGCCATGTATCAAGCGAAAAAGCTGGGGAAAGGTCAAGTTTTCATTTATAAAGAAGGCCTCTATGAAAGCATGACGCAGCAAGTGAGCATGGTCAACGATTTGCGTCGGGCCACAGAAAACCACCTGCTAGATTACTATGTCCAAGGAAAATACGACCTTAACGGCAAGCTTAAAGGAGGGGAAGTATTATGCAGGTGGATATCTGGGCTTCATGGCATTATTTCGCCCGCGGTATTTATCCCTCTTGCTGAGGAGCATAATTTAGATCATCTCATTGGACTGCAAGCATTGGAAGCTGCGTGCGACTATATCTCAATGATGGAATCGCAACAGGGGACGGCGGTCCCCTTATCCATCAATATCAGCGTAAACCAGATGCTTGACCCCGATTTCCCTCCACAAGCGAAAGCCATATGCAAAGCCAGTGACGTTTACCCTTCCATGATTGAATTAGAATTAACAGAGTCGATATTTATACGAGATGAGCGCGCCGCTGTTCAGTCGCTTAACAGTTTGCGGGACGCTGGCTTTAGGTTGTCACTAGACGACTTCGGCAGTGGATTTTCATCACTGAGTTACTTGCGAAGCTTCCAGTTCGAAGTGGTCAAAGTGGACAGAAGTTTAGTGAAAGATATCCATCAAAACAGTAAAGCTCATGCGCTTTTCACTGGGCTAGTGGCCATGCTAAGCAGCTTAGAGATTGAAATTGTGGTTGAAGGTGTTGAGCAAGAATCTTACCTTCCTTTTATGAAAGAAGCTGACATAGGTTTAATGCAGGGGTTTTACTTTGACAAGCCAATGCCCTACGACCAATTTCTTGCCAAACATAATGTGGAATTTGCTTAGGCATCTACGGCAGAAAACGGCATCATTAAATGATAATCCAAAGCGCGATTACGCGCTTTGGATTTTGGCTTATTTCGCGTTGGTACTTTCGAAAATTTTGTCTGCGGAGGCGGCGACAAAACCTTGGTAGCGTTCACCATTGGGCATGGTGTAACGCTGAGCAAACTCATAAAAACAGCTGGGAATGACGGCCGCTGCATCACTGAAGGCTACTTCAGCTTTATCTGCCATTGTTGAGGATTGCGCTAAATATACCTCAGGGCCGCCCTTTATTTCACCGCCAGCACTGTTTAACACAAAGCCCGCCGACTTAAGCTGTTCATTCACGTCGCTCAAGGTGTCTATGTGATTCAAGTGGTTAACACTCACGGTAAAGTGATTGGCTCTAAATCCCCATGCAGCAAGCCACGCGGCATATTCCGACTCGTCCAATAAGATATCATAGTCTTCTTTGCTGATTGCCCAGTGGCGACCAGAATAGAGAAAATTATCGGCATGTACGGCATCCGCGTCCATAGCGTCAACGAGACGTTCAATAATGGTTTGTGCTTTTTCTGAAAGCTCATTAACTCTCAGCTCGCTGATAAAAACCTTAGGCTGGGTGTCATCAGGATGCTCAAAATGTTTGGCGCTAAGCTTTTTCGCCTCAAAGTTGTAGTCGCCTTTTTCTTCGTAACCTAATGCGAGAAAGTGTGCAGCTAACGTATTTAAACGGGTTTTATCCAGCGCAAAAGTTCGAAAGGCGACATGGTCGTTAACAATCTCTCGCGCTTCTTTTTCACCCGCTAACAGGGCATGAATCTTATGCGCAGATGGCGTAATAGATACGTAGTCTTGCCACAAATGCGCAAACAAGCTATCAATATTAGTGTGCATTGTCGCTTCTCCGTTTACAAAGATAAACCTGGGCTAAGTTTGCCGGGTAACGTCACTTTATCTAATTCAACAGACGCCACAGGGTAAGCACAGTAGTCTGCTGCATAGAAAGCGCTAGCACGATGATTGCCGCTGTCTCCCACGCCGCCGAAAGGTGCGGCACTGCTGGCGCCGGTAATAGGGCGATTCCAATTGACAATTCCTGCTCGAATTCGAGCAAAGAAATAGTGGTAATCTTCTTCACTGTCAGCAAGCAAACCTGCTGATAAGCCAAAGCTGGTATTATTTGCTTCGCGAATAGCGTCATCAAAGTCGGTATAGCGAATCACTTTTAGCAGCGGGCCAAAATGCTCTTCATCCGGTAATGACGTCAATATATCTGTGACATCAATAATGCCTGGGGTAGCAAAGCCTTTTTCTTCATCTGGCTGAGTAAGCTCTAGCAGCACGTTGGCGCCAAGGCCAACCAATTGAGACTGGGCATTTACCATGCCTTTTGCTGCATTCGCCGAAATCATGGCACCCATGAAAGGTTGCTCTTGAGCATCATAGTCACCCATTTTAATGTTTTTGGTAACATCAACAAGGCGGGCTAACAATGCGTCACCTTGCTGCCCCGCAGGGATAAACAATCGTCGTGCACAGGTACAGCGCTGACCTGAGGTAATAAAAGCAGACTGCACGATGTCATGAACTGCCGCATCTGTATCGGCAACACCCTTAACGATGAGTGGATTGTTCCCTCCCATCTCGAGGGCGAGAATTTTGCCGGGGTGCCCAGCAAATTGCTCGTGCAGTATTTTTCCTGTACGTGAACTCCCCGTAAAAAACAATCCATCTATGTCATTGTGGGAGGCCAAAGCCTTGCCAGTCTCAACTTCACCCTGAACCAAATTCAAAACGCCAGCAGGCAGGTTAGCTGCCGCCCATAACTTAACCATCTCTTGTGCCACCATAGGCGTGAGATCGCTAGGCTTAAACACCACAGTGTTGCCTGCAATTAATGCCGGTACTATGTGGCCATTAGGAAGGTGCCCAGGGAAGTTGTATGGACCGAATACTGCTACAACGCCGTGGGGTTTATGGCGAATAAAGGCTTTACCTACAGGCATGGGGTTCTCAACATTTCCTGTACGCTCAAAATAAGCCTTCTCGGAAATACCAATTTTACCCATCATGGCGCCTACTTCTGTGGCAGTTTCCCATTCAGGCTTACCGGTTTCTTGTGCCATCACTTTTGCGAGGTATTCTTTGTTTTCGGCGAGTTTTTCACCATAAGCTTTAATAATGGTAAGGCGGGCTTCTACCGACATCATGCTCCACTGAGGTAACGCATTGCGAGCTGCGTTAATCGCTGCATCAATTTGCGCTGATGTGGCGGATTTACCCTGCCAAATCGAAACGTTTTTTGCTGGGTCTATAGATGAAAGTTCGTGACCTTCACCGGCTACCCATTCGCCATTAATAAAATGTGTGTGAAGCATGAGGGTGTCCTTTGATTAGTCTCTGAATTTAACTGGGGCAAAGCGAATATACTCGCCTTCGCTTACATTAAGCGCTGCCGCGGCCTGGCGGGTCAATACGGCCACTTGCTGTTCTTCGCTTACGGCCATTTCGGTGGCAACCGCGCGAAAATCAGCAACAGAGGTGTTTATAATATAGTGGGTTTGCCCTTGTGCCGCCGTGGCG
The DNA here is from genome assembly GCF_015767655.1 of Alteromonas sp. B31-7. Lineage (NCBI taxonomy): Bacteria > Pseudomonadati > Pseudomonadota > Gammaproteobacteria > Alteromonadales > Alteromonadaceae > Alteromonas > Alteromonas sp. B31-7. Next base: position 4,106,876 of record NZ_CP065233.1, on the reverse strand, counting down.
TCATCAATCACTATGGGCAACTTAAGGCTTGATTGGGCCGTTCTAATGTGGCTTAAATTAGCTTCTACCGTTGGGCCTGCATCGAAAATGTCCACATAGCCTCTACAGCTAAAGCCTTCTTCTTCCAATAACTGCAATGCCGGGCGGGTTTTGGTATGTACTTGACCAATAACTGCCTGCGCTTCTTTGCTCAACAGATTGACGTATATCGGGTATTTCGGCATAAGCTCAGCAATAAATACCTTATTTCCGATACCAGTTAAGTAGTCTGCGGTGGGAAAATCCATGGAGAAAAAATGGGTTTCTAGCCATTCCCAAAAGGGAGAACGCCCTTTTTCATCGCTGACGCCTCGCATTTCAGCAATGACGGTTTCAGAAAATCTTGTTCTGTGTTCCATCATAAACAGAAAGCGAACTTTAGATAAAAATCGCCCATTAATCCCGCCGCGCGCTTTTTCCCGTAAAAACAGTGTGCAAATTTCTGTAACGCCAGTGTAGTCGTTACAGAAAGTAAGAATTTCCACGGTATTGTGGATATTCAATTCCCGCGAGGCGTGCACCACTTTACTTAAATGATAATGGTAAAACGCGTCCTCAATACCCACAGCGGCTTCAATGCCGGTAGTGCCAACCACTTCTTGAGTGGCGCTGTCTTCCATAACAAAAAGGTACGATTCGTCACCAGGTGCAGTAACACTTTTTTTATTAAATGCGTGCTCTGCTCTGGTAATTTTGCGTTGTAACAGTTCCTCGTTCACTGGGAGCGAGGTAAAGCCGATACCCGACTCTACCGCGATATCGTGGAGAGCCTGGTAGTCGGTTTGTTTGATTGGGCGAATGACATTCATGTTCGCTTGCTCGCTAGTGATGGCGTTATTCAGCGTTTACAACCGCTGCTACTGCACGCTCGAAGCGCGCTAAACCTTCTTTGATATCTTCATCTGGGATAACAAGAGAAGGCGCGAAACGGATGACGTTAGCACCTGCCACTAAACACATGAGGTGCTCCTGAGTGGCGGCCATCATGAAGTCGCGTGCTCGGCCTTGATATTTCTCATTAAGCGCGCAGCCCAATAACATACCTTGACCTCGAACTTCCTCAAAAACAGCGTATTTTTCGTTAATCGCACTAATATATTCTCTAAACAGCGCCTCTTTTTTCACTACGCCTTCAAGTACTTCTGGCTGATTAACAATGTCTAATGCGCGCTCTGCTACAGCACATGCCAAAGGGTTTCCGCCATAGGTACTGCCATGGGTGCCTGCTTTCAGGTGCGCGGCGATGTCAGTGGTGGTTAACATGGCACCAATAGGGAAGCCGCCACCAAGGGATTTGGCTGTGGTTAGAATATCCGGCGTCACGCCTAAGCCCATGTATGCGTATAAGTGCCCGGTACGGCCAACGCCCGATTGCACTTCATCAAAAATGAGCAACGCGTTATGTTTGTCACACAGTGCACGTACGCCTTTAACGAAGTCGGCATCGGGTAATATAATGCCCCCTTCACCTTGTAGCGGTTCCATCATTACAGCGCAGGTATCGTCTGAAATTAATGCTTCAAAAGCGGCCAAATCATTATAGTCGCAATGATCTACAGCACCGGGCTTAGGACCAAATCCATCAGAGTAGGCGGCTTGTCCACCTACGGTAACAGTAAAGAATGTGCGTCCGTGGAAGCCTTTGTTAAATGCGATAATCTGGTTTTTATTTTCACCATGTTTATCGAGTGCCCAACGGCGAGCCAGTTTCAAGGCAGCTTCATTGGCTTCTGCGCCAGAGTTGGCGAAATACACCTTATCGGCAAACGTGGCGTTAACCAATTTGCTGGCTAAACGAAGTGACGGCTCGTTGGTGAATACGTTGCTTAGGTGCCAAAGTTTTTCACCTTGTTCCTTAAGTGCATTCACCAGTTCTGGATGACAGTGGCCTAGCACGTTGACTGCAATGCCGCCTGCAAAGTCGATATACTCCGCACCATCCTGATCCCAGACGCGAGAGCCTTCACCGCGAACAGGCACCATACCAGCGGGGTTATAATTGGGCACCATCACATCATCAAACGTTGCGCGAGTTACTTTCATCTGTGTTACCTCTGCATTAGGCGCCTTTGGTCAAGAGTAGGAAAAGGCGCAAAAAATAATCGGAATTGCGGGTTAGTATGACATTTATTGTACCAAATGTCTTGTTTGAAAAGGGCTGCAGCCCTTTATTTATAAGGACTGTGGCTTATTTTGCAGGAAAAGTGAATAACTATTTAATGCTAAACCATACTCTTTAGGAATAGCTTGGTACCGCCGGTGAACACGCCGTTATGCGAAGGGATAATAAGGGAGAAAAGAGGGCGGCATGCATCTAGTCAGGGTTAAAAGTTTGCTTCTCAGATGCATGAATATCCAATAAAATTTAACTAAATTCTTCTTCTTTTGACATCGGAAGGGTGAAAATATCAACAGATTTTAGTTTTTCCAGCGCGCGCTCTGGGTAATTCTGCGCCTTAAATACCGGTTTTACATCGGCAATACTAACGAGCTTAGTGGAATGGAGCATTCTCACCTTTGTATAGGTACGTGCTTGTTCCAGTATATTGTGCAGGCTGCCCTGTTCTGCGGGTAAATTATCAGCACAGTTGCGCATAGCGTTACCTAAAAACAAACGTTTCAGCATCATGTGCTCAAGCATATCAGCAGCGACTTTGTCAGCGAACTCTTCCTGTAAAGCAATGAGATAGTTTGCTGAGGGCGCTATTTTTAATAATGCTTCATGGCGCTGGCGTTCTTTGTCTCTTTGGCTTTCTTGCAGTAGATGTAGGTGCACCTTGTCGAACAACTTGAAATACAAACGTATGATAGCGCAGCGGCCGAGTTGGCTTAGCATGCCGAAGGCAAAGGCATCATGGGCGCGCACTTTGTATAAGGGGGCGATATGTTTTGCGGTGACTGCTGTTCCCTGGCTGTATTGCGTCAATTTCAATTTAATACAAGGAAAGGGATCGGTAATTTGCGGCATGGCTCGCTTAACCACTAGCGAGGGAATAAGAAGCCGAAGGTTTTCGATACCGAGAAAACTTAATGCGGTACGAAGGGTTTCAACCACAATGGTGCGCCCTTTTGAATCGCGACGTCTAAATTGTGGTGTATTCACCACTTGAATAAGCTCGTCGTAAAGCCAAGGTTGGCTGGCTGCTAAGGGCTCTAATTTCGAGATGGAGGCCGCTCGAACAGAAAGCGCATCTAACAAGGTGCCTGTGTCGTCACCTAAATTAAGCACATTCGAAAATAATTCATCCGGAAAACTTAGCTGCTCGGTTAATTCGCTAAGCACTACCTCGTGTAAGTAGTGGCTCACGCTATCAATATAAGATGCTTCAGACAACGCCTGTAAGCGCTTGTTTTCAATAGCAACCTTTTCAACATGTAAAAGTTGGCGTCGCGCGTCGCCCTGTTCTGATTGTTCAAAACTAATTTCGCCGGGCATCCGTTTACCCAGCAGTTTTATTGCGCGCTCTGGAGAAATGAGAAGGTTCTCGAACCGTTCCTCGACGGAAATCGGCGCTGACGGCATCGTCATATTGAAAAAGCTCCTGCTTCGATGTTGCTCATGCGTCTGTGCACGGTTGACGTACATTCAACTCACCTTTGTCTCATTATAGGTTCACGAAAATAGGCGGTTAATGCACTGGTTTCGATATCAACACTGATATCTATAAAAAGTAAACAAAAACAACCGGAAATGCGAATTTAGCGCGTAATTTTTTATCGGCAGGATAGCGCACAACTTAATGCATTAATTTATCGGAAATGACACCAGGGTATGTTCAGCTAATACGAATACACCTAGGTGGCCTCAAGAAAGTGCTTTAGCACGGCGTGACCATATTCGGTTAATAAGGACTCTGGGTGATATTGTACCCCCCAGATTGGCAGCGTCTTATGGGATAAGGCCATAATTTCTCGTTCACCATCTTCCGTTAAGCACCACGCATCTACCGATAAACAATCAGGGAATGTCCCGGGGGCTAAGACCAATGAGTGATAGCGGGTGACAGAGAAATCGCCTGGCAGGCCTTTAAATAACCCCGTTTGCCTGTGATATAAGCGAGACACCTTGCCATGCTTAATTTCCTTCGCCCCCGTGACCGTTGCGCCAAACACCTGGCCGATCGCTTGATGCCCCAAACACACCCCTAAAATAGGCGTACGCCCCTGAAAGTGAGCAATCACATCTAAGCTAATTCCAGATTCGTTGGGCGTACAGGGGCCAGGAGAGATAACAATATGGCTAGGCGATAAGGCTTCTATATCAGCAAGGTTGAGGGCATTGTTGCGCTCAACCTTGACGTCAATGCCAAGTTCTCGAAAGTACCTGGCTAGGTTATGTGTAAATGAATCGAAGTTATCTATTAAAAGCAACAAGAGCGTCTAGCCTACAACGAGCTTTATGAATCAGCGTATTAAGGTTTAGGAATAAAGCCTACTGCTTCGTAAACCCGCTTTAAGGTATTTTCTGCACGGGCAGATGCTTTCTCAGCGCCACTTCGCATCACCTCGTTTAGGTAATCGCGGTTGTTTCGTAAATCGGCATAAGCTTCTTGAATTGGGGTAATAAGAGAAACCACCGCCTCAGCAACATCGCCTTTTAAGTGCCCATACATTTTATCTTCGTACTCTGGCACCAAACTATCGATAGATTTACCCGTCGATAGAGAGAGCAAGGTTAATAGGTTTGAAACACCAGCTTTTTCTTTTGGATCAAAGTAAATGTTAGCGTGTTCATCTGAGTCAGTCACCGCACGTTTAATCTTCTTGGTGATTTTCTTAGGATCTTCGAGCAAACCAATAAAGTTATTGGGATTAGTGTCCGACTTAGACATTTTACGCTCTGGCTCTTGAAGGCTCATGATGCGCGCACCAAATTCTGGGATGTAAGGCTCAGGCAAGGTAAACACGTCGCCATAAAGGTTATTCATGCGCGTGGCGATGTCCCGGGTGAGTTCTAAATGCTGTTTTTGGTCTTCACCCACAGGCACCTTGTTCGCTTGATATATTAAGATATCTGCGGCTTGCAATACGGGGTAGCTGTATAGCCCCACATTAATGTTATTTTCGTTTTTGGCTGATTTATCTTTAAACTGCGTCATGCGGTTAAGTTCGCCCATTTGCGCGTAGCAATTTAATACCCATGACAACTGTGCATGCTCGGGCACGTGAGACTGGACAAACAGGGTACTTTTCTGTGGGTCGATACCACAAGCGAGGTAAAGCGCGAGGCCATCTAAACACGCATCGTATAACTGCTTAGGATCTTGTCTTACTGTAATCGCGTGTAAATCAACGAGCATGTAAAGGCATTCATGGTCGTCTTGCATGGAAACCCACTGTTTAAGTGCACCCATGTAATTGCCCAGGGTTAATTGTCCAGAAGGCTGACAGCCACTCAATACAACGGGTTTATTACTCATAACATTTACCTGTAAAAAATTAGGCCTTATTAAGGCAAGATAATTCTGCGCGCATGTCATCAATCACGCGGCGATAATCGGGTTGGGAAAAAATGGCAGAGCCTGCCACAAACATATCTGCACCCGCTTCAGCTATGGCACGAATGTTATCGACTTTTACGCCACCGTCAATTTCTATTCGAATGTCTCTGCCACTTTCGTTAATTCGCTGCTTAACGGCTCTCACTTTGTCTAGGGTACTGGGAATAAATGCTTGCCCACCAAACCCCGGATTCACAGACATAATGAGAATGTGATGCAGTTTATCCATGACGTGATCTAAATAATGAAGGGGGGTAGCGGGGTTAAAGACTAACCCAGGTTGACACCCAGCATCTAAAATAAGTTGTAAAGAACGGTCTATATGTTCTGAAGCTTCTGGATGGAAGCTAATAAAACTGGCCCCGGCATCAGCAAATTTGCTAATAAGATCATCAACGGGTTTTACCATAAGGTGAACATCGATAGGGGCTTTAATGCCGTAGTTACGTAGTGCTTCACAAATCATAGGGCCAAAAGTGAGGTTTGGCACATAGTGGTTATCCATTACATCAAAGTGCACAACATCTGCACCAGCGTTAAGCACATTTTCTACCTCTTCGCCCAAGCGCGCAAAGTCAGCAGATAAAATAGAAGGCGCTATCCAATAGGGTTTCATTCTTATTCCTTAGTGCATGGTGCACACGACGATGTAACAAGAATGGGGAGTTTACCGAATTACCTGCAGTGAAAAAAGTAAACGAGAGGCTTTTATTCCTTTCCTTTGTTTTGCCTCGCATCATTCCTATAGCTCTAGGTTTACTTTGTGGCACAGAGAAAGCCTGCCCTAAGATGGTGAGCGCGCTCATTTATGGTGCATTTTTATGCACTCATTTTGCGTCTTATTTCCGAAGTCTCTATTTGACCGATAATAATAATGCCGTAAATTCAATTGTTTAACATTATTTTTAACAAACTGGTCTAAGCGCCATAAATGGGCATCAGATTTGCTCTTCTCTAGCTAAATATAAGAAAAACAAGACAGAAAAACGTCAACAACAAGTTTAAATAGACTGGAGAACACACATGAAAGGGTCATTCAAAAAAGCCTTAATCGCAGTAGCATTAACAACAGCAGGCTTAACGGCTGCTGCACCTTCGTATGCAGAAATTACGGCTAACGCAAGTGTAACAAGCAACTATATCTGGCGTGGTCTTACACAAACAACAAACGATGCAGCGGTTCAAGGCGGTATCGACTACGCAAACGAAAGCGGCTTTTACGCAGGTACTTGGGTATCAAACGTAAACTATGGTGCCGACGATGTTTACTCTTACGAGCACGACCTCTATTTTGGTTTCTCAGGTGAGTCTGGCGATATCAGCTATGACGTAGGTTACCTATACTACAACTACGATGCTGAAGCAGAGTTCGATTTCGCGGAAGTCTATGGCTCAGTCGGCTTTGGCGGCTTAAGCGTCACACTTTCATTGCTTGCACACACAGAAGCTGATGAAGGCGAAGGTCGTGACTATGGTTTCGGTCAAGCGTCTTACATCTCTGTAGATTATGGCTTCCCAGTGCTTAATGGTGCAGAAGTGGGTATTCACGCTGGCTACCATCAAGGTGATTTCGCTGAAGACTTCAACGGTGTACCAGATGGCTATGTAGATTACGGTGTATCACTATCGAAAGACGGTTTCAGCTTCGCGATTACAGGTACAGACTTAGATGACTCTGGTGCTGATGCTTACGACAACGATTCAATCAAGTTTACCGTGGGTTACGCAGTAGACTTCGAACTGTAAGGGTTTTATTACCTTTAACCATTAACGTTGAGTACAATGCCTAAGGTGAACGTCACCTTAGGCATTTTTTACTTGTTACTCATGTTTCTTTGGTTATAATGAGATTAAATTTTAAACGGGTTTAGAGATTTCAGGATGAAAGTTATCCCTTTTTTCGCACTATGTGGCGTGGTTGCTTTATTAAGTGTCGCCTTGTCGCCTCGCGGCAGCGTCAATGCTTCTGTGTGTGAATTTCAGCCTGTTACTGAATTTAACCCCAAGTTGCCTGCTAGTCACATTCAAAACCAATGCGCCCGGGCTAGAGAAGGCGTTACAGAAGTCAGTTGGTTCTCTTGGGTAGCGGGTAAATCTCCCTCTTTTCAATTTCATTTTTTGGATTTGCTAGAACTTCTTCATAATGATGATGGTGCTGGCGATTTCTCTTCCTCGTCTAGCGACAACTAAATGGCGAACCTGACCAAGTCATCTACAGGGTATGTGAATACGTTTGTCAGTGTGCTTGCGAGTTTATTCGGTGTACAGAGTAGTGCGAACTACCAACGAGACTTCTCTCAGGGGCGGTTCATTCATTTTGTTGTGATAGGCGTAATACTCGTTGCGCTTTTTGTTGTAGGTTTACTTGCCTTGGTTAAGTGGCTGGTTGGTGCCTAGATTCCCTTGTTTTTAGCGGCTAGTTTTTTATTAGCACACGTATCCCAAGCTTGACTCGGTTAGGGCTTAATGCTTTGTTCTTTTTTGTGATGTCCCATCACTTTTATCGCATTTTTTGATTTTACTTTTCCTACGGGATTACCGGCGGTTTTCATTGCGCTTGGCGGGAAAAATGCGAGTATTTCATCTACCGGCTTACGGGTAGCACCGTTTTGACTGATTGAGCGCTTTACCGACAACATACTGAAGTCTGCCCCTTTATAGAGGTGGCGAGTAAAAGGTAAGTCGTGGTTTGAAATAAGTACGGGAATGCCACGCTTTTTCGATGTTTGCAACGCCAGTTCAGCTAATTTTTCTTGCGATGGCTGCCCAAAACTTAGTGCGGCATAGCTGGTAAAAGCGGCCGTTTTGCTAATAGGCGCATAAGGAGGGTCGCAATAAATAACATTTCCTTTGCGGGCACGGCTAAATACTTTTTCGAAAGGCAGGCAGGTAAAGGTGGCCTTTTGAGATTTTTCGGCAAAGAAAAACATCTCGTGTTCGGGAAAATAGGGTTTTTTATATCGCCCGAAGGGAACATTAAACTTGCCAGCAAGACTGTAGCGACACAAGCCGTTATAACCATGTCGGTTCAAATAAACAAACAAAATAGCGCGGTAATATTCGTCTTGAGTGGCGTTGAATTCTTCACGCAAGCTGTAATACATGGCCTCTTCGTTGTAACGGGGAGAGAAAAACGTGCTTATGTCGTTAATTAACGCGTCAGGCTGCGCTTTTAATAAATTGTACAGGTTGATGAGATCTGGGTTGATGTCATTTAGCAAATAGCGCGAAAATTGCGTATTTAGAAACACGGATCCCGCGCCCACAAACGGTTCAATGAGTTTGTTAGCTTGCGGTAACCTGGCCTGAATATGCTCTACCAGGCTGTACTTGCCACCGGCCCACTTTAAAAATGCCCGGTTTTTCTTCTGCATCATGCTAAAACGTTACTACCTGCACGGAAATCGACGAAAGGTCTCTCCGTTTCATGCCTAGATTGGCGAATTTCTGAGGAATGGCGCCAAATCTGGCAGTGCCACGCTAAACATAGATTGTATCTTCCCGCGCTACTAGGAACAACCTAGAATAGCGTTCGAGAGGGGTTTTCTTTTATCTAAGGCGGGTTCTAAAGTCGATGACATCGAGTGCAATTATGGCGTATTGCTACCTTGAGTGCTTTTAGCAACTTCTTCTAGCACTTGTGCGCCACCCTTAATGAAGGCGTCACTTTTGGTAGGGTAATCAGGCAGGTTTCTCATGGATTCTCTGGCTTCAGCAAGGCTATTCAATGGCCGATTAAAAATCATCACATACCAGTTGCCACCGTAGCGTTGTGTGGTGTAGACATGGGTAATGTCAGTAAGTTGGTGCGCGTCAATAAAGTTTTCTATGGCCGCTTTGTCAGCCATTCCCATCATTTGTACCACGTAGTGTTCGGGCTTAAGCCATTGGACTATCGACGGGTACTGAGCGCTATGGGTAGCGCTATTATCATTGTCGCCAGCGACAATGTCTGATGGTTCTTCAAAAGAGGTAACCTTTGGCGTCTTTGGAGCGCTAGCCGTAGAGGCTGGGTTTTCTTGCGTATCCGAGGTAACTTGCTCGTCACCTTTTATTTCTGTGGTTGAGCTTTCAGTTTGAGCATTTAGGTTGCCAAGCGCTTGCTGCCAGTCAGTAATTAACGGGGATGCCGGCTGTGAAGGTGAACCGTCTGTGGTTTCCGATGCTTGGGGATTGACTTCATCGAGCTCATCATTCGCAAGGGGGGCTAATTTATCATAAGCGGAACCGGGAGCCACCATAGGAGCTTTAGGCGACGACGTGGTTTCGATGGGCTCAAACAAAGAGGAAATTGCACCGCCATATTGCCAGGCCACTAGCCCGCCAAAAGTGAGTAAAAAAACAATGCCCAACGCAATATATAGCCAAGGGGATGACAGCGGATTTTTGGTTGCTGCGGCCAAGGGGATCTTGCGTTTATCTAAATGCGCTTGAAAGGCCGCTCGTCGCTCAGCCATCATTTGATCTAGTTCAGACGCGGGTTTTTCTAACGAAATGGATTGGCTGCTAATTAACAAGGGTGTTTGGGTGTTTTTGGCGGGTAGCCATTGCTTTGCTTTTTCTGCCCACTGGGTTTGGGCAAATAGCAGAACATTCAAATGCTGTTTGTTGCCCGCAAAGCGACTTTGCAAGACCAGGTCCCATAGCTCTTGCAGCAATTTGTCAGGGATGTGCTGTGCTTGTGTAATGGCAATCAATATGGGGCCGTCGAAATCATTGAGTGACGAAAGCAATTCATTCAATGGGCGAACAAAGCTTCCTACCACCTGGCCGAGTAGTTGACGGCACAGTTGGCGACGATAGTCAGAAATGTCCATGTCTGCGTCGGCGGTGAGGTAGGCAATTTCTGTATCGTCGTGTTGTTGAAAAACGAAGGCTTCTAAGGTTTTCTGCTGTTCAGCAATAGAATCACCACTGATAAAAATCAGTTGTGATGAATAGTTAACCAGATATTCAAGACGTTCATGCAGTTCACTTTGCATGTCGTAAAGCCCCGTTGTTCATTAGCCAAGTGCTAACCTTAGAAAAAGTGCGCTAATTCAAGCGCTAGGCTTGAATTAGAGAATGTTGGCCAGTATGTCGTTGGTCACGTCTTTTGTGACTACGGCAGTGCCCATGCCTTTAGGAAGTACAAAGCGAATATTTCCCGCCTCTACTTTCTTATCCCGTTTCATGTGCTTAACATAGTCGTCCATGCCCATATTGGATGGCCCTTCAACAGGTAACGAAAATGCACTCATCAAGGTACGTACGCGACGGGTTTCTGACGATGTAAACCAACCTAACTGCTCTGCAGCTAAACAAGCAAGGATAGTACCAGCTGCTACCGCTTCGCCATGAAGCCAGTTGCCATAGCCCTGTTCAGCTTCAATGGCGTGACCAAAAGTGTGACCTAAGTTTAGAATTGCGCGCAGCCCACCTTCTTTTTCATCTTTGGCTACCACTTCTGCTTTTATCTCGCAGCAACGTTTAATGGTGTCGCTTAATACATGGGTGTCTAGCGCTTTTAATGCGTCGATGTGCGCTTCTAACCATGCAAAGAATGGGGCATCGTAAATAATTCCGTATTTAATCACCTCAGCCATGCCGGCGGCAAACTCTCGCTCGGGTAAGGTCGTTAAAGAGTCTGTGTCAATTGCCACAAACACCGGCTGATAAAAGGCGCCAATCATGTTTTTGCCTAACGGGTGATTGACTGCGGTTTTCCCGCCTACAGAGGAGTCGACCTGGGATAGCAAGGTGGTGGGAACTTGGATGAAAGGCACGCCGCGTTGATAGGTCGCTGCCACAAAACCGCAAAGATCCCCTATAACACCGCCGCCAAGGGCTATAAGCGTGGTGTCGCGGGCAGCGTTGAGTTCTAGTAATCGCGTCATGACCACTTCAAACTGAGCGAGGTTTTTGTGCTGTTCGCCATCAGGAAGCACGATGGTTTCAACCCGAACGTCACCGCAAGCGCGTTTGGCTTTTTCTAAATAGAGAGGCGCAACCGTCTCGTTTGTGACGATGACGGCTAAAGGCCCTTTGATGTACGACGCAAAAAGGCCGGATTGCGATAACAACCCAGCCTCAATATGTATAGGATAGCTACGTTCTCCAAGTTCCACAGTTAAGGTTGACATGGGCGCAGCACCTCCTAAAAATATTTTTGTTAGCTAATTAAAGACCAATTTTACTGATGATTTGGTTCGCAACAGCGCGAGCGGATTGGTCATCGGTATCCACGACATAATCTGCTACTTCTTCGTACAAAGGGTTACGAAGGTCTGCAAGATCGCGAAGTACTTGTTCAGGATCGTTATTTTGCAGTAATGGACGACGCTTATCACGCTGTGTACGAGCAACTTGTTTGTCGATAGTCGTTTGAAGGTAAACCACAATACCACGAGCAGACAAGCGATTGCGCACGGCTTTCGTTACAATCGAGCCACCACCAGTAGCAAGCACAATACCTTGCTTATCGGTTAGGTCATTGATAACGGTTTCTTCACGTTTGCGGAACCCGTCTTCACCTTCTAGATCAAAAATCCAGGCAATATCAGCCCCAGTACGGCGCTCTATTTCCTGATCGGAATCATAAAAGTCTAGGTGAAGTTCGTCTGCTAGGTGTCTACCAATGGTGCTTTTACCAGCGCCCATAGGCCCAACCAAAAAGATATTACGTTTTTCAGCCATATTTGCTTATATCACAACTTAATCATGTTAGGGGCAGTGCACTGTTGCCTTACCAGCCTACCCATTGACTCGTGCCTATTTAGTGTCCAATAAGCACCACTCCTTAAACCTCGCTTAAATTTCGAGAGCGCGATTATCTCAGTTTCTCGCAAGGGGTTGCAAGTATTGTTGAAAACTATTAGCCCTAATATGGGAAAAACACCCGCTGAGTTCGCAAATTAGCCGTAGGGAAGTTGCCGTAGAATGTTGTTTATCTCTATGATTTTCAATTTGTTACGGTCTTTCCATGACAATTTTCGGTGTCACGAAAATAAGTAATTCTCGTTTCTCTTGAAGGACAGAAGTATTGCGAAATAATGCGCCGACCAGAGGCAAATCGCCAAAAACAGGCACTTTCGTCACGCCATCTGAGCTGGTTTGCTGAAATATACCCCCTAAAACGATGGTCTCACCATTCTCTACCAGCACTTGAGTTTTGATCTCTTGCGTATCAATGGCGACTGCTTCGCCGGTAGAGGTAGAGACGGTTTCACCGCGGGTATCTTGGGTGACTACTAAATCTAAAATAATACGGTTGTCCGGGGTGATATGCGGCGTAACTTTGAGTGATAACACGGCTTTTTTGAACTCTACTGAGGTGGCACCACTCGATGTGGCTTGAACATAGGGAATTTCAGTACCTTGTTCAATGTACGCTTCCTGCTGATTGGCTACAGTAATTCGTGGGCTAGCGATAATTTCGCCTTTGTTCTCAGATTCCAATGCAGATAACTCTAAATCCAAAATAGTGCCATCAATTAAGCTGGCTATTTGAAAGCCGATGGTACCTGCCGCTCCCGATACAGGTAAATTGACATTGAGTCTATCATCAATACTCGGCACCACACCGCTCGCAATGGTGTCCGCCCCTTCTAAACTACCTGAAACGCCATTGTCGTCTTGTCTATCACTGAACCCCCATCTAACACCGAGTTGCTCGTCGACATTATCAAGTACAGTGACCATACGGCTTTCTATGAGCACTTGTTTCACTGGGATATCAAGAGCATCAATCATCTTCCGTGCTTGATCAATGGATAATAGGGTATCGCGAATTAATAGCGTATTGGTTCTTTCATCTACAGTAACCGCGCCCCGGTCAGATAAAATCCCGCCTTCGGAAGATTTCAATATGCTGGCGAGGGAAGCCGCTTTAGCGTAGTTAACCGAGATGTTGACCGTGTGCAAGGGCGCTAAATCAGAGACTTGCTTTTTAGATTGCAGCGCTTGCGTTTCTCTGGCCATTAATTCTTCGGTAGGGGCAATCAGTAAAATGTTTCCTTCTAGGCGTTTATCTAAGCCTCTTACACGAAGGATCATATCTAGCGCTTGATCCCAAGGCACGCCTGATAGACTAATAGTGACGTTTCCATTTACCGTGTCAGTGGTCACTAAATTGAAGTTATTAACCTGAGCTATTATTTGAAGCACTTGGCGTACGGGGACATCTTGGAAGTCTAATGAGATAGGCTTGCCGGTATATTTGGCTTCGTTTTCTAGTAGGTCTTGTTGCGCCTGCGACATAGGCTGCACTTCCACACGCAATAATCCGTCATTTACCGTATGACGTGCCAAAACGGCACCTTGGTAGCGAATTTCGATACGGGTATTTTCACCGTCTTGAAACGTCTCTATGGCAGTCACCGGCGTAGCAAACTCAACCACGTTAAGTTCCACTAATTGATCGTCATCTAATTGCGTATTGGCAAGGGTGACGGTTACTTTGCCCTGCGACTCAATTAATTGCGCAGAAGTTGATGATTCAGAGAGAGATACCAATACAACCCCGGTATTGTCTGCATCGCGAGTAAAATCTATCTGTGTCACTCGACCCTGCGACGATAAATCATGGCGTTGTTGCGGATCAAGGAGGCGCTGCTGTGCCGCCAGAGTTAGGCCACTGAAAAGAGAATATAGACACAGAGTAAAAGCCACAATAGCCAGCCAGTACCATGGATTTTTTCGACGGTTTAAGGATTTATTAAAAATATAACGCTCAGCCATTATTGTTCTCCTGCCATTGACGCTAAGGTCAATGTCGCTTCTTTTTTCTGCCAGCAGCCGGCTCCATCTGGCAGTAACTGCTCTATTATTAGTGTCGTTTTATTAATGTGCTTTAATGTGCCGTAAAATAATCCAATTCGGCTGCCCCGTTGGGCTTTGTGTAAAACACCGTCATTGCTTTGTATCAGCGCCCAATCTACGCCGTTAGCGGAAAATTGCCCGGAAAAGCTCAATGCATCTAACCCATAAGCTTCTAGTGCTTGTTTAGAGCGCGAAAAATCAGGCTGCAAACAACTGCCTTGTGGAACCTTTAGTGTAGGCGCGGTTTTATCTTTTGGGCGTATAAAGGGGCTGCGAAGGGAGTGCGCGTCGTAACTAAACGACGGGTGCGACTTAAACTCTGGATAGGGTTCAATGTGCACAACGGCTGACGCTTTTACCTGCGCAGTATAGGCTTTGAGGTCGTCAAGCTGAGGTGAGCACCCACCCAGCAAAATACACACTACCAACGCGTACTTTTGTAGGTTCATGGCGTCGCTCCACGATTAGGCGAGCTATTTTCAGAGCGATACGTTTTGGCTTGTAGTTGTAGGCTTAAACCCGATGATGTTTGGGTCATTGAAAAGTCGTGAAGGGTGACAATACGAGGCAAATCAGCCACTTTGGAAACAAATTCACCAAAGTTGTGATAGCCACCAGAAACTTCCATTTCTATGGGAAGTTCAGTGTAAAACTCTTTGGGCACTTCTTTTTGCCAATTTAGCAACTCAAAGGTCAGTCCTGACGTGGTGCCCGCAAACGTAATATCATCAAGCAGGCCCGGAGTTTCATTGTTGGTGGGCAAACTTTTTAGCATCGATGAGAAGTCTTTTTCTATTCGCGCCAGTTGCGCCTTGTACGCTGATAAATTCACTGCGATGCGATACTTAGCTTCAAATTGCAATTTCAGTTGCTCTTCTTTTAATTCTGCCGCATCCAATATGGGAAGTTTTGGACTGACAATTAAAAAATAGCAGAGGGTGGCTACCAATAGGGCCACAAACAAGCCAACAACAATTCGAATTTCTTTTGGCCAGATGGCTACCTGATCAAATTCTAGTTCGTTGAGCTCTTTTAATTTACTAAAATCAAACGCCATTATTTCTGTCCTTCATTGATGGCCACTTTGGGTGGTGCGACAGTGGGACTTATCATAAACGTCAGGGTGAAGTGATTGATGGCTCTTGATGTGGCAGAGTCAGCTTTAATAGTAGAGAGTTCTGGATTGATAAACACGGAAGACATTTCTAGTCTTCTCATAAAATCTGACAAATGGTTGTTCGAGTCACTGGTGCCTTCAATTTTTATATGATTCCCGGTGCGCTGCATTACACGAAATGACACACCAGCGGGAACCAGTCGCGCTAATTCATCAAAAACAATAGGTGATACATTTCGGCTGGCTTGCAGTTGCTCGATGAGCACCATACGTTGCTCGATGGCGTTTTTGCTTTCTTTTATTTTTTGAATTTCAGCAATTTGCGCGTCAAGCAGGGATATTTCTCGCTGTAAGTACTGATTTCGCGTGTTTTGGTGGCTAACCGCTTGGTCGATGGCTTGCCCTATAAACCAAAACACAAGCCCAACGATAGCTGCGGTGGCGACCAGCCCCGCCAGATATTGCTGCTTCTGATATTGGCGTTGTTTCTCCCGCCAAGGGAGTAAGTTTACATATGCCATGTAGTAAAACTCCGGCTTGCTAGGCCAGCGGCAATGGCGAGTTGGGGGGCAATACGTGTCAAGCGCGCTGCATCTAATTTGTCACTGATTTTCATGGTTGAAAAAGGGTTGAAGGCTTCAATGTCCAGTGCCAAATCTTGTTGCAGAATATCAATGAGGGGAGTGATGGTTGCTGCCCCACCTGTCATTAGCAGTTTGGCGGGGCGTTCAGCATGCAGCGTTGACATATACATTTGCAACGCGCGATTGATATTTTGTTGTAAGTTGGCAGCAAAGAGGGGCAGAGTGTCGTCTTTCCACTGTTCAGAAAGGGTACCTTCTAAGAGCTGCCTTTCAACGTCGTCTCTCTCAATCATATGAATGGCACTAATGTCGTTAATTAGGTGGTTGAGCCCGAATCCATGCTCTTTGTTGTAAACCACTTCGCCGTGATGGACAACACACACTTGCAGTAAAGACGCGCCAATATTTATACAGCAAATGGGTTGGTCTTGCGCGCCACTTGTATAAAAATAGTCAATTGCGTTGCCAAGCGCGAAATTTTCGACATCCACGACCTTGGGTTCGAAGTTCGCTTCTCTTGCTAATAGCAAACGACTGTCCACAAGCTCTTTATGTGCTGCAGTTAACAGAACATTGATTTTTCCAGCGTATGCTTCGCTTGGGCCGAGCTCTTCGAAATCCAAATAAACCTCTTCTATCGGATAAGGAATCAGGCTGTCGGCCTCTATTTCAATTTGGCTTTCCAGTTCATGGTCGTTCTGTTCGGGTGACATATGCACCACTTTATTAATGACAGAACTACCTGCTACTGCCACACACGCATGCTTCAACTTAGTTTTCAGGCTACTTCTTACTTTTTTCAACGCTAAACTAACCGCTTCGTAATCCTTAATATCACGTTCAGAAAATGCGGTTTTACTGATAGACTCACAGGCATAACCTTGTAAAACGAAACCGTCACTAGATTGTTCTATCCACACTGCTTTTATTTGACGCGTACCTATATCTAGACCCACGATGGGAGGTAGCTTTTTCTTGAACAGTGATTTCATTAACAAGTGTCCGGTTTCAAAGGTAGTTGCTCTAAAGTACAATATTACTTAATTTTTTTTCTAAGTATGGTTCTATAGAAAACACATACGTATGAAAATATACGTCATATCCACAAAAATGCCTTGGTAATCGTAAACAGTGAAGTTCATTAAACCGCTTTTGTTATTCGTTTTTCTTTCTGGCCTACTTGGTTGTGCTGCACTTGTGGGTATCTACTTTTATATCAAACCAGACCTACCTAGTGTCACTGTACTGAAGGACGTTCGTCTCCAAACCCCCATGCAAATTTACACCAACGATGGAAAATTGATTTCCCAATACGGTGTGAAACGACGGATCCCCGTTAAACTTGATGAAGTGCCCGAACAATTAATTCACGCTATTTTGGCCACTGAAGATAGCCGTTTTTACGAACACCACGGAATAGACCCTATAGGTATCGCCCGAGCCGCGGTGAGTTTGTTGCTAACGGGAGAAAAAAAGCAGGGCGCAAGTACGCTGACTATGCAGCTAGCGAGAGGGTTCTTTTTAACTAGAGAAAAAACCTACATCCGTAAAGTTAAAGAGATCTTTATCGCTTGGCACATGGAGCAGGTACTTACAAAAGAAGAAATATTAGAGCTGTACCTTAATAAAGTAGAGCTAGGCCATCGTTCTTTTGGATTTGGTGCCGCCGCACAGGTCTATTACGGCAAGCCGCTGACAGAGTTAACGTTAGCGCAAATTGCTACTATTGCGGGTTTGCCTAAAGCGCCTTCGGTACTGAACCCTATTAGCGGCCCTGAACGTTCTGTTGAGCGTCGACGTGTTGTGCTGTTACGTATGCTTGATGAAAACTATATTACACAGCAAGAGTTTGAAGAGGCTGCGAGTATGCCGGTAACGGCAAAAAAGCATGGCGCAGAAATAGAAGTAGACGCGCCCTATCTTGCTGACATTATTTATAACGAGATGGTGGAAATATACGGCAAGGAAGAGGCTGAAACGGGGGGGTATCAGGTGTACGCTACTGCTACATCAGATATGCAATTAGCTGCACAAAAAGCGGTAGTAAGAAACCTCCATGATTACGATGAACGTCACGGTTATAAAGGGCCTTTAGGTTACCTCTTCAATGCGCCAGAGGTTAACGAAGGTGATGATCCACTACCGACTTTAAATTTAAGTTTTGATATTAGCGATAAGCAGACACCAAGCGATTGGACAGAGGACGGGTTCTTACGGGTACTAAGAGAAGTGCCTTATATTAAGCCCTTAGTGCCAGCTGTGGTGACAGGAATGAGCGAGCAATCCATTACTGTTTTTGATGTTAATGGCAACACCCGTACCATTGAATGGGCCGGGTTAGATTGGGCAAGACGCTACATAACAGACTTTAGGCAAAGTAACGAACCAGAAGTCGCCGCAGATATCACCCAGCCCGGTGCCGTTATTTATATTCGTGAGCAAGAAGGCCAATGGCGAATTTCTCAGTTACCCGAAGTCAGTGGTGCTTTTATTGCGTTAAACCCTAAAAATGGCGCGGTTGAAGCAGTTGTGGGCGGCTACAGCTTTTATCAAAGTCAATTTAATCGAGCAACACAAGCAAAACGGCAAGTGGGTTCAAACATCAAGCCTTTTGTTTATTCCGCAGCCATCGACAGTGGCTATACCCTTGCTAGTATTATTAATGATGCCCCTATCAATCAGTGGAACGCCGCCACTGGAGTGGCGTGGCGACCGCAAAATTCACCTGCGGAATATGATGGCCCTATTCGCATGCGCAAAGCACTGGGTAAATCTAAAAACGTGGTGTCGGTACGCTTGCTCAGAGGCGTGGGTTTACGTAATACCGTTGATTACCTAACACGATTTGGTTTTGATGCCGATGACATTCCTTTAGATGAAACAGTGTCTTTGGGCTCGAGCTCGCATACACCGCTAGAAGTGGTGAGAGGGATGGCTGTTATTGCAAATGGTGGATACCTTGTGAACCCGCACTTTATTAGCAAAGTGTTGGATGAAAATGGCACCGAACTGTGGAAAGCAAACCCTGTTTGGGCTTGTGAGGCCTGCACTAAAGGTGCAGCGCCTGATAATATGCTGGATGAGAACGAAGAAGCTGATATTGAAGCGCTTCTTGAAGCCCAGCTAAATCAAGATGTGATCTTGGCCGAAGGGCCGCAAGAGGATAAGCCCATTGCGCCTCAAGTTATTACGCCACAAAATGCCTTTTTAGTGGCGGAAATGATGCGTACAGCGGTTCGAGCCAATGGTAACTGGAACAAGAAAACTTACTGGTTAGGCACCGGATGGCGTGCACGTAATATTTTGCAGCGTACGGATATTGCGGGAAAAACCGGTACGACTAACGATTCTCGAGATACTTGGTTTAGTGGCTTTCATAAAGACATCGTTGCAACCGCCTGGGTGGGTTTCGATAACATGGGCCGTCAACTGGGCAGGGCCACCCGTAATCAGAATTTAGTCAACCGCAACCCTGAGAAGTTTAACTGGATAGGTAACGCATTAATTGGCACCGAAGATGGGGCGAAAGCAGCCGGCCCAGCGTGGATCCGCTTTATGCAGTATGCCCTGGCGGATAAACCGCATTCGCCAATGCCTGTACCGGAAAAAATTGTGCGAATTCGGATTGATCGTACCAGTGGGAAGTTGACCCGCAGGACAGACCATACGACACTATTCGAATATTTTCTGCAAGGCACTGAACCCAAGTCGTACGTGAGAGATGACGAGGTTATTGACCCTGCTGAAAAGAACACTGTCACTCGGCCTGAGCCGGAAGAAATATTTTAGTACAGCGTGTGTGATAGACACGCGCTAGAGGCTCGGGCAAAATTGCCTAAATACTCAGTCGGATTACCCATGTCAGAAGATACACAGCGATATCTCTATATTCCCCACTCGGGGCCTTCACTACTTGAAACGCCTTTGCTTAATAAAGGCAGCGCGTTTACCGCCCGAGAAAGGGCGGCTTTCAACCTAACAGGTTTGGTTCCCCCTCGTTACGAAACTATTGAGGAGCAAGTGGAACGCGCCTACATGCAATACAGTAGTTTTGATGAAACCCTTAATAAACATATTTATCTTCGGGCTATTCAAGATAATAACGAAACTTTGTTTTACCGTCTTATTCAGAAGCATATAGATGAAATGATGCCAATTATCTATACGCCTACCGTTGGTGACGCGTGCGAGCAGTTTTCTGATATCTATCGCAGTTCGCGAGGTTTGTTTGTGTCGTGGGAAGAGCGCCACCAACTCGACGATATTGTACGAAATGCCACAAAACGTAAGGTGAAAGTGATTGTCGTGACCGATGGGGAACGCATACTCGGGCTTGGCGATCAGGGTATTGGGGGTATGGGCATCCCTATCGGAAAGCTTTCTTTGTATACCGCATGCGGTGGCATCAGCCCAGCGTATACGCTGCCGGTTATGTTAGACGTGGGCACAAATAACGAAAAGCTCTTGAATGATCCCATGTACATGGGCGCACGTCATCCAAGAATTGGGCAAGAAGACTACGACGAATTCGTTGACATGTTTATTAACGCGGTTAAACGTCGTTGGCCAGATGTCATGATTCAGTTTGAAGACTTTGCGCAGCCCAATGCAATGCCGCTACTCAATCGCTATCGTAACAAAGTGTGCTGCTTCAACGATGACATACAAGGTACTGCAGCCGTAACCCTTGGTACTATTTTGGCGGCGTGCCGAATGAAGAAGCAGCGCCTGAGTGAAATGAATGTGGCCTTTGTTGGCGCAGGTTCAGCAGGCTGTGGCATAGCGGAAATGCTAATACAGCAAATGGTGTATGAAGGTATTAGCGATAGTCAGGCACGCAAACAAGTGTTCATGGTGGATAGGTTCGGTTTATTAACTGAAGGCATGGAGGGGTTAAGAGACTTTCAGCAGCGCCTTCAACAGAGCTCGTCAGATTTAGCGGACTGGACGTATAGCGGCGATTACCCGTCTCTGCTTGATGTCATGAACTGTGCTAAACCAGATGTACTTATCGGGGTTTCGGGTCAGCCTGGGCTCTTTACCGAGCAAGTGATTCGAGCTATGAAGCAAAATTGTGAATTGCCCATCATATTCCCATTAAGTAATCCATCCCGTCAGGTTGAAGCCCGACCAGAGCAAGTGATTGAATGGACAGATGGCGAGGTAGTTATTGCCACAGGTAGCCCTTTCAAGCCGGTTGAATATAAAGGAAGAGTTTTTGCCATAGCGCAATGCAACAATGCGTATATTTTCCCGGGCATTGGACTGGGTGTGGTTGCAGCAAAAGCGAAGCTGATTAGCGACGAAATGTTAATGGCTGCCAGTAATGCGTTAGCCGATGCATCCCCTATGGTTAATACAGGGGAGGGCGCGTTGTTGCCGCCACTGGAAGCCATTGCTCAAATCAGTCGAGATATTGCTTTTGCAGTGGCCAAAGTAGCCATGGCACAAGGGTTAGCACTAGAGCTTTCAGATGAGGCGCTCAAGCAAAGTATTGAACGAAATTTTTGGAAAGCGGAGTATCGCCCGTACAAGCGGGTCAGCATTTAAGCCTACGTTCCCCATAACCTCGAAAAAGCAGCTTTACGCTGCTTTTTTTTGTGTCTATTGTGGCCCACCACTTTTTACATTTATTTGTAGTTTTTACTATGCTGCGTAAATAAGTGTTACCTACAGGCTACGGATATCTCATTTCCTCCCTGATTATAGTATCCGCTTTTCTATAAAATGTTGTTTTACATTGTTAATTTGATATTGGCCTAGGCTTTGCTTCAGTATAGTCAGTCAGTGACTTAAAACGTGACCTAACCTCTGCTGTTAGGTTTTATCTGCGAAGGAGATGCGCCATGTTTACCAAGCTTTTTATTTCACCATTTTCACACTTTCTTTTTGAAGCGAATAATCACAGCAAGGTGAACGATTACAACACCAGTATGTTGCTAAACGCCCTCTCTTCTATTTCAGAAAAGTAATTGACTGCCCGATACCTTGTCGGGCAGAACTCCCAGTTTGCGGGCAATGGACTGCTCGCCTTTTATTTTTTCATCACTTACCGTGTGCGATTTAACCAGTGCGCAGTTTGCCCCAAATACACGTTATTCAACGTATTCGTACTATGCTAAGGCTAGTATTTAGTCAATGTTAATCACATGTCTTCGCTATCAATTCAATGAAAACGATGTTTAGGAGTTTGTTATGAGCAATGCACATTCTTACACGCCGCCAAAGGTGTGGACCCAAGATACCGATGACGGTAACAAGTGGGCCAGTATTAATCGCCCTGTGTCTGGGGCGACTCATGAAAAAGAGCGCCCGGTTGGTGAGCACCCGCTACAACTTTACTCACTAGCCACCCCCAACGGTCAAAAAGTCACTATCATGTTAGAAGAGTTGCTTGCCGCGGGTAAGGCTGAAGCAGAATACGACGCTTGGTTGATAAATATCGGGGAAGGGGAGCAGTTTTCATCCGGCTTTGTTGATGTGAACCCCAATTCTAAAATTCCTGCACTGGTCGATACCACCACGTCTCCTGAAACTAAATTATTCGAGTCGGGCTCTATTCTTCATTACTTAGCAGAAAAGTTTGATGCCTTTATTCCGAAGGATCCTGCTCAACGCGTCGCCTGTTATAATTGGCTGTTTTGGCAAGTTGGATCTGGCCCCTTTGTAGGAGGTGGATTTGGGCACTTTTATAGTTATGCGCCTTACCCAATGGAATACCCGATTAATCGCTTTACCATGGAAACGAAACGTCAACTTGATGTGTTGGATAAACATTTAGCGAACCATCGTTACTTGGCGGGTGATGAATATTCCATTGCTGATATGGCAATTTGGCCATGGTACGGAAATTTAGTGCTAGGTAACTTGTACGATGCGGCCACCTTTTTGCAAGTACATGAATACGAGCACCTTTTACGTTGGGCAAAAGAGATTGAGTCGCGACCGGCGGTAAAACGTGGTCGAATTGTCAATAAAACATGGGGCGACGATGGGCAGTTAAGCCACCGTCATAGTGCAGCTGATATTGATGAAGCTTTACGGGCAGTGGAATAGCCTTACGCGGGTGCAAATAGCCTTAAGCGAACGCAAATAGCCTTAAGCGATTAAAGCGACCTCCCGCTCTTGCGCGCAATAGGCTTCCAAACACAGGTGAACAATCCACGTGAACCTAACCCTAAAAGCCCGATTGAATCGGGCTTTTCAATTAACTTTCTTATACAGGATTGTAAAAATCAATCATGTAGATTGATATAGTTCGTTAGATTCGCTTTTTCCTATTAGGTAGGATGGATTCATCGGTAACGAATGGCGTTACCCCCCAGTTTAATCCTCAGTGGTTGACTGGAAAGGTAGATGAATTAAAAGGAAGCGAAAGATGAGTAAATGTCCATTTTCAGGCGCATCAAGCACCCCCTTAACCGCGAGCAATGGCGCGCCAGTTGCTAACGATAATCAAAGCCGCACAGCGGGGGCCCGTGGCCCAGTTACCTTCGATAACCACTATCTATTTGAAAAGCTTGCGCACTTTAATCGTGAGCGAATTCCAGAGCGTGTCGTTCACGCGCGAGGCAGCGCGGCCTATGGCACATTCACGCTGACCAAAAGCTTAGCTGACTATACGATTGCCGATTTTTTGCAAACACCCGGCCAGCAGACCGACATTTTTTTGCGCTTCTCAACCGTCGGTGGTGGGCAGGACTCTAGTGACTACGCGAGAGACCCAAGGGGCTTTGCCGTTAAATTTTATACAAAGCAGGGCAACTGGGATATGGTGGGTAATAACACGCCGGTATTTTTCCTACGCGATGGAATTAAATTCCCCGACTTTATCCATAGCCAAAAAAAGAACCCAAGAACTAACTTGCCTGACCCACAAGCTATTTATGAGTTCTGGGCGAACAACCCACAATCGTTACATCAATCCACCATTTTAATGTCTGATCGAGGTATTCCACTTTCATACCGCTTCGTTAATGGCTATAGCTCACACACGTTGAGTTTCTGGAACAAAGATGGCGAACGCTTTTGGGTGAAATGGCACTTTAAAACAAACCAAGGAATTAAAACCTTAACCAATGAGCAAGCGGCCACCATGCCTGCCTTTGGCGCTCAGCAAGATCTTGTGGAAAGTATCGACAAAGAAGACTTCCCATCATGGACCGTTAACGTGCAAATTATGACGGAAGAAGAAGGACGAAATTATAAAATTAACCCTTTCGATCTGACTAAAGTTTGGCCTCACAGTGACTTCCCTCTTATTGAAGTCGGGCAGCTTGAACTAAATCGCAATGTGGATAATTACTTTGCTGAAACAGAGCAGGCCGCATTTGCACCAAGCAATCTTGTGCCCGGCATTGGCGCGTCGCCTGACAGAATGCTGCAGGCACGTTTATTGGCGTATCAAGACGCACATAGATACCGCGTGGGGGCCAATTATAATCAGGTACCAGTGAATGCCCCGCGATGCCCTGTTAACAACTATCAGCGTGATGGGGCATTTGCAGGAGTCAATCCAGCATTGGCAGGGGCAGGCGCTAATTTCTACCCTAACAATCGGGCTCAAGAAGGCGAACCGGCTGAAGTTCCCGCAGTGGCGGAGCCGCCAATGCCCCTTGAGCAAGATGCTTGGTTAGATATCTACGACAATCGTGATGATGATAATTTCTCTCAAGCGGGAGACCTATATCGCATTATGAATGAAGATCAAAAATGCCAATTGGTGAGCAATATCGCCGACGGTTTAAGTCAAGCAAGTCAAGATGTGCAAGAGGCAATGTTTGCACAATACGATCAAGCGGATGAAGACTACGGGAAGCGAGTGAGGCAAGCGGTGGCAGCGAGGATCTCGTAGCCATTGCGATAAAGGGCACATTTAGCCCGCTGCTCTGAGAAAGGAGGCGCTTGCGCCTCCTTTTTGTTTGACCTCCAACTAAAGTCGCGCTTTTAGGTGCTAGGCTGTCAAAAAAATATACAAAAACGACATGTTAAAGTTATGTAAACCGTTGAAGTGTATGAGTTTGTTATAATTTTAAAACTGGTGCGTTTATTGCTTATAGCTATCCAATAATGGCGGGCCGACTCAGTCATGGTCATTGCCGTGTATTTTAGGCAGTGCCCTTGAAGGGCCAATGCTCTTTTACTTTCGCTAACACGTTGGGTAGTCGTCTTATGCGCTTTGCACTTTTTTTTATTTTTTGCGTTGTTCAGCTCACCGATGTAGCGGCTGAAACTGCCAGCACGAGCACATCGAATGTGCTTGGGACGTATAATCTTATTTTGTTAGAAGATTACAACTTCCAAGGCGGAGATGTTGAAGGGCAGGCATTTATTGGCGGCGATTTAAACGCGCAAGGGCGCACTGCTGAGTTTGGTAGTCGATTAGCCAATACCGACACCGCTATTGATGCGGTGACCATTGTGGGTGATGTTAATGCGAATGGGATTAGGGTGCTGAGAGACAATAACCTTGTTTACGGCGGCGCCTTAAACGCATCGACGGTAGAATTGAACGACGGAGATGACGGCCAGGCTATTTATAACCCCGACGTGTCAATTACCGACATTGCCAGTTCCCTTTATGCAGATACCGCTTACTACGCAAGCCTTACCGAAAATGGCACTTACAGCAATGGCACGTTTAATTATTCGGGGTCCGATGAAGTTGCTGTATTCAACGTTTCTGCCAGCGAAGTGTTTGCCCAAAACAGCGCGTTAAACCTAATTGCAGGCAGTGCGGAAACCATCATTATCAATGTGTCCGCAAGCGACTTACCCGGTAACGACATTGTGATTGGTGGTGGCGTTAACAGTACAGGTGATTTCACCCAGCAAAGTTATTTTTCAAATATTCTGTGGAATTTTTATGATGCTGAAAGCATTGATTTCAATAACCTGAACGTAAAAGGGTCTGTACTTGCGCCTTTTGCAGACACTACGGGCGGTTCATCATTTGATGGATCTTTTGCCGCGGAATCGTACACCGGGGCTCGCGAGTTCCACAACTTTGTATTTAACTATGAACGTGAAGCGAGTGTTGTTGAAGTCCCAGCACCCCACTCAAGCTTGTTCTTGATACTTTTCGCCAGTATATTGATGGTTACACGCAGGCTTAAAGTTACCCGTTAAATAATGAAAAATCGAATTTGTGTAAGTGTTGTTAGCCTCTTTTTACTTACACTTTCATTCACGGCGTTCGCCAATGCTGACCAAGATAGTGCTGCGAACGCTGATTATGAATCTGCTATCGTTAGTTATGAAGCAAAAGCCTATAAAGAAGCGTTCATTCATATAAAGAATGTTTTACAAGCCAACCCTGACTATCTCCCCGCACATCTGCTTCTAGCCAACCTTTATTTTGAAACTGGGTTGTGGGAACAAGCCCATAAAACTTATTTACATGCCTATGAAAAAGGCGCTGATCCTAATTTAGTGTTGCCTAATTGGTCCAGAGTATTGGTGCGTCTGCGAAAGTCAGAGCAAATATTAGCCATAGACGTATCTGCCGGCTTATCTAAGGCCCATTTGGCACAATGGCGGGCTACCCGCGCTGAAGCATGCCTGCTTGAATCAAGGCCGCTATGTGCCCAAAGGGAATACGATGAACTACTTACCCAATTACCAGACCACCCCCTGGGATTAAACGGTTTGGCCTTATTGGCCATTAAGGATGGTCAGTATAAGCAGGCCGATACCCTGCTTCAACGCTCGCTGGCTGTGGATGACAGTCAAGCCTTAACATGGTGGGCGCTTGGCCGTCTTGCCAGTGCAACAGGGGATGTGCTGCTGGCACAGCGCCATTTCAATAACGCCTACCTTATTTCGCCCAATAACGCGAAAATTGCACGAAGTCTGATTGATGCTTATGTGGCCGTAGCCGATTTGGACGCTGCGCTATTAGTCACCGAAGACTTGTTATTGGAAACGGAAGACGATTTATATGTGATGTTTGTTAATAGCTGGCTAACTAGCCAGATAGATGCCCTATCTAACATTCGGCCTCAACTAGAGCAAATCGATCAGCGCTTATCTACCGTGCCAGAAGAAATGATGATAGCCGAACCTTCCTTGTTCTATTTGCGGGGTATGGTGGCCTTGATGCAGGGCAATTTTGAACAAGCCAGAGATAATTTTACGCTATTTACAACCTACAGCGAACCAGACCTACAAACCGCGATTCTGTTAGCCACTACCAATATGGCGTTGGGTGATAAAAAAGCCGCCATGTTAGGCCTACAAAACCACGAGGCGGAATTGATACAACAGCATCTTCAGCAGGCAATTTTGCTAGGAAGTCTGTATTTAGAAAACGCCCGTAATTTTAAAGCAGTGAGATTACTATCCTCCTTATCAGAGCGATATTCCGATAGTGTAGACGTTGCCTTGTTTGCGGTACGGGTAGAATTCTCCCGAGGTAAATTTAAAGAAGCCGCAGAACAGCTAAATAACTTACTTGAGCAATTCCCAAACAACAGACAAGTGTTAGTGGCCTACTCTCTTTACTTCCTCGATATCGGCGAAACTCAAAAAGCAGCGAAAGCCATCGCGACATTAAGAGCGCAGTTTGCTGATGATATCGCGATTCAGAATATGTACGCTGCACAATTGCTGATTGAAAAAAAATACGCAGAGGCTGACGTTATATTATCGGAAGTGCTCAAGCAAGCTCCAGAGCTTTTCGCCGCGCGGTACAATCAAGCAACAATGTTAATCAATAAAGGTTTGTTAGACGACGCTGAAGCTATTTTACTGGCGCTAGAAAATGAAAAAGGCAATCACCTTCAAGTGGTATTTCAATTGGCGAATATTGACATGCGTCGAGGAGATTTTGAATCGGCTGATAGACGGTATAGATACCTTTTACAAAAATTTGGGCCAATAGGAAAAATTACTTTCTCCGCCGTGGCTGCAATGAATCAGCAACGAGACTACCGTAGCGCAATTGCTGTTTTACGTAAATTGGAAGTGAAGGAACCAGGCAATCCATTGGCGTTAGTGCAATTGGCTACGTTTTATATCAAAGCAAACGATGCCGAAAATGCAAAATCCACGCTTCTTAAACTAGAGCTAATATTTGACAGGCCGGTTAACGTACTGGTCAGCGAATCGCAAAATTGGTTGGCAATGGGTGATAAAGAGAAAGCCCTGAACAGCATGGATAGAGCCCGTTTATTGCAACCAGAAAACCTAAATTTACAACTTCAGTGGGTGAAGCTCTTATTAGCCTTAAATAAACTCGAACGTGCAGAATCTAGCTTATCAGCACTAATAAAAAGTTACCCTAATCACCCTCAGGTGTTATTCAAATTTGGTGAATTAGCACAGCAAAAAGGTCGCCCCAACCAAGCGATGACATTTTATCAAAAGGTGCTGAATGAAGACGAAAACTTCGATTTAGCCTACGCCAAACTGTACGCCCTAAGTGTGAAAGTAGCTGATTTTTCGGCGCTGATTACGCGACTAACCGCGACCGTAGAACGACAGCCAGATAGATATTTCACCCGTAATTTACTGGCGCAATATCACTATTATTATGGCGACGCTAACACCGCAATTAACCACTACCTTTACATGCTAGAGTTAGCACCTGAGGCAAACCGTTTTGCATTGTACAATAGATTAGCGAAGCTGCATTTGCCGGTAAATAAAGCAAAGAGCTTACACTTTGCAGAGCAAGCTTACCGGTTGCAACCTAAAGACGCCGATGTGCTTCATACTTACGGTTGGGCACTCACCATTAATGACCAACCCGAAGCCTCGCTGCCCCTGCTTCGTGAGGCGTCAGTGCGAAACGCCACATCTTTATCACTGCAATATCATCTGGCTTATACCCTGGTAGAATTGGAAAACGATTCAGAAGCAAAGCGTATTTTAAGGCGCTTGGTAAAGTTATCAGCGCCTTTTGAACAACGAGAGCAAGCAAATGCACTATTGTCACGTATTGAACAAGCCCGCTAGGTGTCTATAAATTGCGCTAAATAGTGGGAGGCTTGGGGCCAAATGTGCTGACATTTACGGGAGAAAAACTTCATATGGCCTATTTCTTTCACCTTAAAATCGTCAGGGTGAAGTATCTCTATTTGTGCGCTAGCGTTAGGGAATACACGCACCATATCCTCTACATTTTTTAAATTGGCAATGTCATCGTCAGCGGCCAATAGCCATTTTGATGGTAGTGTAATGTCATCGTAAAAATGGGTGTGAATATCTCGTTTAAATGCGGTTTCTACATAGCCTTGCCCATTACACCATTGTTGCCATTGTTTGGCCACCTGCTTAGGTAAGGGTTCGCCCATGCCCACCCACTGTGACTTAGTATGCCCAAAGAACAAATTGCTAAGTGGGATAAACAGGTTCATAAAAAAGTGCGCTTTGAACAAATAACGCTTTCGCATGTTTCTCAAGCTGCCAGAAGAACTTCCAAAATTGCAGAACGCTGTCAGGTCATGGACGTTGGGCATAAGGCCGAGCAGTTGCCCTCCAGCACTGTGACCGATGAGAAAGTATTTCGTATGCGGGAAATGAAGCTTGAGGGTTTCCAGTACGGCAGGCATATCCAATGTGCCCCATTTAATAAGTGAAGCATCACTGTCTTGAACTTTTCCTTTTAGCGAGTCTGCAATGCCACGATTGTCATAGGTAATGACACCAAAACCGAGTTCGCATAAATAGGTAGCAAAAGCCGCGTAAAATTGCCGTTTAATACCGGTGGCTGGGGCAATCATTATCGCGCCTTTCAAGGGAGCCGATGGCGAATATAAGGTAGCCGTTAGGTGAGTACGATCTTCACAAGTTACACTAATGTCTTTTTTCATTATTTGTGTGTCTTTAGCGCAGCTTTATCTGGTCTTACCAGTAAAGCCTGTCCAGATGAAGAAATCAAGTCATCTGTTATTTATTCGCGTTATGACAGTGTATTTTCGTGCACTAACGTAGGCTCGGCTGGGGAAGCTTGGTTCTGCCATTGCTCAATAGGGCCTGGCTTTCCATAAAGGTAGCCTTGAAATAAAGTGAACCCCATGCCTTTTAATACCAACAGCTGAGCCTGCGTTTCTACCCCCTCAGCGATGGTTTGCATATTTAAACTGCGGGCAAGCTCTAGCGTCATTTTTACAATTTTTCGGTGACGTTCTGAGGTTTCAATTTTGTCCACAAACTCGCGGTCAACTTTTAGCACGGATGCGGAGATATCAATCAGTTGGGCAAGGGACGCGTGACCTGTACCGAAATCATCAATGATGATGGTAGCGCCAATATTGGCTAATGTGGTCAGGCGCCGTTTTGTATCTAGATGGCTTGCCAGTACAGACGTTTCCGTCAGCTCTAACTTTAAGTAAGCGCATAACGTGGGGCTTTCTGAATAGCGACGTAGTAGTTTTTCGTAGAAAACGTCATTAAGTAACTCAGGGCCCGAGAGGTTAATGGCGAGAGGCACTTTAGGCATGGCGCTCGGCCAGTGTTCTAATAGGTGAATAGCGCCTTCAACCACCTTTTGGGTAAGCAACACATGCCAGTTATTCTCCTCCACAATAGGAATGAATTGGTAGGGCTGTAATATATTGCCGGTATTGGGTTCTTTTAGTCTGGCTAGGCACTCGAAGCCAACGATAGTTTCCTCCATCGATACTTGGGGCTGCAAGTGGAGAGATAAGTGGCCGTCTTCTAATAATTGTTTAATTCTGTCTTTACGCTGTGTGTGTTCACGAATGCTTTTAACGGTATTTGTGTCAAAGGTGAAAATAGGCAGGTCACTGCTGGTTTGGGTGAGCGCAATTGAGCACGACTCTATAATACTTTCAATGGCCTTGATGCGTGTAACTTTGGTGTGTCCGCCTCGCCATATCAGTGGCAAAAGGCGAGAACTAGAGGCCATGGATTGTTGCATATATTGCGGCAGCTCTTGCCATAACCAGGTACAAAAATCCGCCCTGTTTGATTTGCTACAAAGCAGAAACTTAGCCCCTGGGAAATGGTAAAGCTGCACATCGCTAGGTAACGTAGATTCAAGCAGCGTCGCGGCTTGTGCAAGTACTTTATCACCCTGAGCATGACCATACTGTAAGTTTATTTCTTTTAAATTGGCTAGTTTGAGTAAGACGCAATTGCTAAAGCTTAAACTCTCTGCTGATTCTGAGTATTTCCAAAAATGATGGTTTTTCAGTCCCGTAAGGCTATCAATATAATGCTTTTCATACTGTTGACGCTTGAAGGCATCGAATTTTTTCACTTTGGCCGTTGTAGATGATACGTCAAAACAATGTATAAGTTGCTTTTTGTGATGCAGCAAACTGGCCAGTTGAATTTCGAACACGCAGTTGTCGCTATTGACGATGTGGGCTTGCTGTTTCACCCCTGCTGAAAGTGGGGCTTTTATCTCAAATAAGTGTTGAATGTATTGGCATGACGGCGCGTAGCTTTTTATAAGTTGTCGAGCACTGCGATTAGCTTGCAGTATTTTCCCTTGTTGATCGCAGAAAAATGAAGGTGTGCCGCCGTTATTAAATATTTCTTGATAGCGATTGACCAGCTTGTTTAATTTCTGACTTTGTTGTTGATTTAGCGTCGCTTGTCGTTCCAGAGAAGACATCACACGGATAACCGCAAAGGGTAAGCAGATATTAAAAAACAGAAAGACCAAGGAGCTTAAATAAGTATGGGTTTCCGGCAATGTAATATCGATGCCAAATAATGGCGCGACGGGTTGGTTTCTGACCAATAAAAAGTAGGGCACAAGGTTCAGGACAATCCCAATAATGGCAACACGGTTACCATAGAACAAACGCAACACAATGGGTAAGGTGAAAAAGAATAAGAGGCCATAGCGTGCGGATGCAATATCGAGAGTAAAAAATAGAATACATAGGCCCGCTAATACAATGGTTAGCACCAAGCTTGCTGACGCTGCCCTAAGCTGCTTCTTTCGTAAACTTAAGGTGCTCCAAAGTAGCAGTGAGAATCCTGCTGTTAGTGCAATAACGTAGTATAGGCCTTGCTGATACGCTTGGTAAGAAGAGTGCAGCACAATGGCTGAGGTCAAGAGTAACCCACTGGCTAATATGATGCGTAAAACGCTCATTTTCCAAATGGTAGGTTCAGCGGCTTGTAAATTTAATTCATCGATAAGCAGAAAACGCTTGAGTCGAGATACTACATTAGAGAACACACAATTGACCGAATTAATTATCATTATTTTTATATAGATAAATTATAGGAAAGCGTTTGTTTTGTCGAGGGGGGAGAGGGGATGATATGGCTAATATGCGCGCGGAACGCGCATATATTACACCGGTAAAGTAAAGACTTTTGAATTTCTCTGAAAATTGTAAAGTTCCTTCTTTACTTCAGGTAATGCGCTGATATCAGCAGGTTCAAAGCCTTGCTCTAAAAACCAGTGCGCAGTCACTGTAGTCAGTACAAAAATACGGTTGATCCCCGCTTCCTTTGCGCGCACACGCACTTCATCTAATATACGTTCGCCGCGGTTTTTACCGCGATAATCCTGGTGGGTTGCCACGCAAGCTAACTCTGCACAACCGTCTTCAGGGTACAGGTAAAGCGCGGCACAGGCGATGATCATACCGTCTCGAACAATCACGATGAATTGGTTAATTTCGTTTTCTAAGCGTTCACGAGAGCGCTTCACTAACACACCACTTTCTTCCAATGGTTTGATTAGCTTAAGAATGCCGCCCACATCATCAATCGTGGCCGCACGTAGCTGCTCGTAATGGTGCTCCATAACTAACGAGCCTGTACCATCGCGGGTGAACAGCTCTTGAAGTAAGGCACCATCTTTTTCAAAACTGATACAATGAGCACGGGGCACACCTGCGGCTACGCTGGTGGTCAACGCACTGAGCACGGTGTCTTCAGTGGTAATGTCACCGTTGAGAATAAGCTGTTCCAACTGCGGGCGCTCAATGGTACGCAGCAATCTTCCATCCCGATTGAAGATGCCATCAAAATTTGAAAACACAATAAGCTTATCGGCCTTCAGCGCAATAGCTGCTTGTGTCGCCACATCTTCGTGAGAAAGGTTGAATACTTCGCCGGTAGAGGAATAGCCCATAGGCGATAGCAATACAATAGAGCCGTCGTTCAGGTGGTCGTTAATACCCGTAATATCAATTCGGCGCACTAAACCTGTGTTTTCAAAATCTACACCACCGCGCACGCCCATGGGTTTGGCCACCACCAAGTTGCCAGAACACACGCGAATTTGCGAGCCGTGCATAGGTGAGTTCGGCAAGCCCATGGTCAGCAATGCTTCTACCTGAGAGCGTACCGAGCCAGCGGCATCTTTTACGCATTCTAGGGTTTGCTTGTCGGTAATGCGCACGCCATTTTCAAAGCGGCCTTCAATGTTGCGAAGGGCGACGCGTTGATCTATTTGCGGTCTGGCGCCGTGCACCACTACCACGCGTACGCCCAAGCTGTTTAACAGGGCAATGTCGTGGATAATATTAGGAAAGTTGGGATGTTCAATGGCTTCACCACCGAACATCAGTATAAAAGTTTTTCCCTGATGAGCATTAATGTAAGGCAGTGAACTGCGAAACAGTTTTATGCCATCATGATGCGCTAATACCATCCTAGTGTTCCTTAACTACCCTTGCTTGTCTAAATTTTCCAGCTCTTGATACAAAGCTTTCGTCACGGTTTCTTTGCTGGTGCCCCCTAGAATATTGCGCTGGTTCACGCCGTACTCTAGTTGTAAGACAGGGTATACGTCGTCTTCAATTTTATCGCTAATAGCTTGCAGGTCGCTAAGCGGCAAATCTTCAATGGCGCAGCCTTTGTCGATGGCCTGAAGCACTACGCGCCCGGCAATGTCGTGGCCTGTTCTAAACGGCACGCCTTTACCCACTAAGTAGTCGGCCAATTCAGTGGCATTCGAAAAACCTTGGGCCGCGGCTTCGCGACAGCATTCTTCGTTAAGCTGAAGTGAATCCAGTACTTCACTGGCAATACACAAACAAATGTGCCACTGATTAACCGTGTCGATAGCGCCTTCTTTGTCTTCCTGCATGTCTTTGTTGTACGCAAGAGGAAGGCCCTTCATGGTTACAAGCAGTGCCTGTAGTGAACCAAATACGCGGCCACATTTTCCGCGCATAAGCTCAAGGGCATCAGGGTTTTTCTTTTGCGGCATCAGTGACGAGCCTGAGGTCACGCTGTCACCGAGTTGAAGGAAGCCTGCTTCGCCCGAGTTATAGAAGATCATGTCTTCGGCAAGACGGGATAAGTGCATCATGCTGGTACTAGCAACAAACAGCAGTTCAAGTACAAAGTCTCTGTCAGACACCGCGTCCAAGCTGTTTAAGCAGGGAGAGTCAAACCCCAACTCTTCTGCAATGGCGTGGCGGTCCACCGGAAACGTGGTGCCTGCGAGTGCACCCGAGCCCAGCGGGCACTGGTTCATGCGTACTTTTAAGTCGTCTAATCGGCTTAAATCACGCTTTAGCATTTCCACATACGCTAAGCACCAGTGTGCAAAGTGAATGGGCTGAGCACGCTGCAGGTGGGTGTAACCTGGAATAATCGCTTCTTGATGACGGCTTGCGGCATTAAGAAGTGATTTGATTACGCCCAATACATCAGCGCGAAGTGAGGCAATATGTTCACGAACCCACAAGCGGAAGTCGGTGGCTACTTGGTCGTTACGGCTACGGCCTGTGTGAAGCTTACGGCCAATATCGCCCAACTTCTCGATAAGCGCGGCTTCAACAAAGCTGTGAATGTCTTCTTCGCTAGAAGCGTTAAAGTCTAATTCACCGGCGTCTGCTTGCGCTTTTAGCTCACTAAGCGCGCCTTCTAGCTGCGCTTGTTCATCAGCGGTAAGTACACCTGCTTTTTGCAAAGCACGCGACCAGCTAATAGAGCCTTGAATGTCTTGGCTTGCCATAACTTGGTCAAACGGCAACGAGTCGTTAACCTGTTTAAACATACTACTTGCACCGGATTCAAACCGGCCACCCCACAACGCCATGTGATGCTCCTTAAATGCTGTTTATTGCGTTCGCTATCCGCGCGCAAGTGCGCGCGGTATGCGATTAACCTTGGTTTTTCAGTGCTTCGATACGACTTGAAAGGCTGAATAGGCGGATAAAGCCTTCAGCGTGCTTTTGGTCGTATACGTCATCGGCACCAAAGGTGGCAAAATCTTCAGAGTAAAGACTGTTTGGCGAACGGCGTTGTGTCACCGTAGCTTGGCCTTTGTAAAGCTTAACTACGATATCGCCAGTCACTTTCTTAGCGAAAGACGCTGCACCAGCAAGCAGTGCATCGTTAAGGGCAGTAAACCAACGGCCATCGTACATGACGTGCGAGAACTCAAGGCCAATTTGTTCACGGTATTTAAGGGCAGCTTTATCAAGCACCATGGTTTCAAGGGCTTTGTAAGCTTTCAGCAGTACAGTGCCTCCTGGTGTTTCATAACAACCACGAGATTTCATCCCCACAAGACGGTTCTCAACAATGTCGATTCGTCCCACACCGTGAGCCGCAGCCACTGTGTTCAGCTTAACTAGCGCTTGATACGGAGACAGCGCTTCGCCATCAACATGAGTAAGCTTGCCTTCGTTGAAAGACAGCGTGACACGCTCTGGGGCGTCTGGCGCATCTTCAGGGTCTACCGTCATGGTCCACACTTGCTTGGTAGGCTCTTGCCATGGGTCTTCAAGCTCACCACCTTCATGTGAAATGTGCCATGCGTTTGCATCGCGGCTGTAAATTTTAGTGGCCGACGCTGTGGTGGCAATATTGCGCTCTGCAAGATAGGCAAGTAAGTCTTCACGGCTTACCATGTCCCACTCACGCCATGGCGCGATAACGGTTAGATCTGGGGCAAGGGCTGCAAAGGTGCTTTCAAAACGAACTTGGTCATTACCTTTACCCGTACATCCATGACATAGGGCATCAGCACCAACTTTACGTGCAATTTCAACTTGCGCTTTAGCGATAACTGGGCGCGCCATAGACGTACCTAGCAAGTATTCGCCTTCGTACACGGCACCTGTAGTAATTGTTGGGAAGATATATTCGCTAACGAACTCTTCTTTCAAATCAACAATGTGGCACTCGCTTGCACCAGACGCGATAGCCTTTTCGTGAAGACCTTCTAGCTCTTCATCACCCTGGCCCACATCTGCTGCAAATGCGACAACTTCACAGCCGTAATTTTCTTTTAGCCATGGAATGATGGCTGATGTATCAAGCCCGCCTGAATAGGCAAGCACGATTTTTTTAACGTTTTGCATCTAAGTAATCCTTTTAAGCGACTTTTTAGGCGTCTTTTTAAGCGTTAAGTAATTGAGTAAGGATGGCATTTTGGCCATGCATTCTATTTTCGGCTTGTTGCATTAATAGCGACTTGTCGCTGTCAATTAACGAGCCTGTGATTTCTAAATCGCGATGGGCAGGCTGGCAGTGCATCACATAGCTTGCACCTGTGGCCTCCATCAGCGCTTCATTGACCTGATAAGGCATGAATTTTTCTTTGATAACGTCAAGTGGTGTGTCGTCGCCCATTGAAAGCCACGTATCAGCATAGATAACATCTGCGCCGTTTGCAGCACTAAGCTCGGTGCTTTCTACAATGGTGACGCCGGTTTTCTCGGCAATAGCTTTAGCTTGCGCCACAATTTCAGGGCTGGCTTCGTGACCTTCTGGCGTCACAACCACTTGATTACAACCGAGTAGTGCCCCCACAATTAACAGTGAGTGGGTCACGTTGTTGCCGTCGCCTACGTAGGCCATCGTCAGACCTTCGGTTTTACCGAAGCGTTCAAACATAGTGAGATAGTCGGCAAGACCTTGGCACGGATGATATTTATCGCAAAGTGCATTGACTACAGGCACGTTGGCCGCTTTCGAAAAGGTTTCTAGCGTAGTGTGCGAGAACACACGGGCCACAATAGCATCAGCCCAACATGCGAGGTTGGCCGCAGTATCTACTGCATCTTCACGGCCAGCTAGCTTGCCAGACTGCACGTCGAGATAAACCATGTGGCCGCCAAGCTTGTTAATGCCAATATCAAAACTGACGCGAGTACGCAGAGACGGTTTTTCAAACAGGGCAACGATTGACTTACCCGCAAGCACATTGCTGTAGCTAGCTGGGGCTTGTTTAATTTCTACTGCTAATTGCAGCAAGTTTTGCATTGCTTCTGGTGTCCAGTTAGCAAAGGTTAATAAATCCTGTTTCATTCTGTGTCTCCTGCGTCGCCTTCTCTTGGCGCGATCTTTTCGGGAAGAATTTGCGTTCCCGTATTTTTATTTAATATATCAGCAATGTCGGCACTCCAACTTGCGATAAATACGGCGCGCTTCAAGGTTTCGGCAGATTGCAAGGCGGCATCTACCTTAACCTTCATACCATCTGTAATGACGCCATCATCGGCGTATTGTTTAATGCTATTTGCTGTTAACTCATCAATGAGTGCCTTGTTTGCATCTAATACGCCGTCGACGTTAGATAATAGTAAAAGCTCCCCATCAAGGAGTTCTGCGATGACGGTGGCCGCTTGATCGGCGTTCACATTTAACAAACGCCCCTGTGGGCTTGAACCAATGGAGCTAATGACAGGCAAGACGCCTTGCGCCAATACATTTTTCAAAAACGTAGATTCAGCCGTTGCTGGCACCCCCACCGCACCGTATTTTTCCGCGAGGGGTTCACACACTACCATATTTCCGTCTAATAGCGACAACCCTACCGGTGTTACACCTGTGGCGAGCGCAGCAGCGCAAAGCTGTTTATTGGCGGCACCCGCCAGTGCGCCACAAATATAAGGCATATGATCGTCAGGCGTCACCCGTAGGCCATCAATTTTCGTGCTTTGAAGCCCTAAGCTCGCCATCAGTGTTTCAACTAACGGGCCACCACCATGAACAACCACAACAGGACGGGTGGCTTTTACGTCTTTAATGCTCAGGAATAAGCGGGTCATTGCGGCTGCATCATCGAGTAATGCGCCACCCACTTTTATAACAATAGGGGAACGGTTCATAGTACTAATCCCGTTTCAACTGGCTGTTTAGTCATGATATTGAGGCACTGGATGGCTTGTGATGCTGCCCCTTTCATGACGTTGTCTATGGCGGCTGTTACCACCGCATAACCAGAGGCTTCATCAAGTTTCCAATGAAGATCGACAAAAGGAGTATGTGCCACATCATCAATTTTTGGGAAGCTATCGCGCAGCCTCACAATGGGTTTGCCGTTATAAGCGTCTTGGTACACGGCATCAAGTTGGCTTTGCGACACATTAGGCGCAAGCTTGACTGTAATTGTGGCAAGAATACCCCGTTTGAAATTGCCTAAATGCGGCGTAAAAATAACAGGTGTGCCAAGATAGGCTTCTATTTCAGGGGTGTGACGATGGCCTAATACGCCGTAAGCATGCAAGCTGACTTCAAAGAAACTGGTGGTTAGGCTTGCTTTCCTACCTGCGCCAGAAACTCCAGACACTGCGTTTATCACCGGGCGTACATTTGCATCGAGAAGTCCATTTGCGGCTAAGGGTTTCAATGCGGTTAGGCTAGCGGTGGGATAGCAACCGGGCACCGCAATAACACTGGCATTGGCAATTTTGTCTTCGTGCCATTCTGCTAAGCCGTAGACTGATACATCAAGGCTGTATTTTTGTGTATGGGCGAAACCGTAAAATTGCTCGAATACCGCCGTGTCTTTTAGTCTGAATGCGCCGGATAAATCAAGTACCTTCGCACGCCCTGAAGATAGGGTGGGCATCCAGTCGTGACTTGCCTCATGAGGTGTGGCGAGAAAAATAAAGTCTACCTGCGAGGTAAGTGCGACTAATATCTCGTTAGAAATTGGGGTTAAGGTGGCATCAACGTGGGCTAAGTTTCCATGCAGGGCACCTATGTTCTTGCCTGCGTCAGCACTATTTTCCGACACATAAGTGCCGGCAAGCGCAAGGCTTGGGTGCTGCTGAACTAATTGAACGAGTTGTGCTCCGGTGTAACCACTGGCACCAATAATTGCAACTTTGTACATAATTAACTATTCAATGAAAGAGGGAAAAAAATCACTTTTTACCTTTGTAAACTGGTTTGGCGTATGTCCATGCCTAACCGCGACCACATTACAAAGGTAAAAAGTGTGCTACCGCAAAAGCAAACCTGCAAGCATGCATCGTCGCAGGCTCTGCAATGTGTAGCCAGCCAGGGGAGAGGTAAACTCTGTGACGTTCAAAGCCATGATGCTGTGAACGCGAGTTGGTTGTGTCATCGTTGTATCCTGTTTCTGTATCAACCCAATCTGGGGTAGATGCCTTAACCGCTGACTAGTTTACTAAAAAAGAATATTTATGCAATATTAATGTATAAATATTTTTATTTGTTTTTCCTGGTCGCACCACTTTTATTTTCTACATTCTAACAAACTGCCGATGACAGTTAGTTGACAATAAAAGGTATAAAACTGAATATTTATACTGGTTGTCGTAATTCGCTTAGCGGTTTGCTATAAATTAGCCAAGGTTTCTGAAAGGAAGAATAATAAGATGAGTAAACTAACCGTGGCGCTGGTCGCTCACGATCATAAAAAACCAGAGTTATTAGTATGGGTTAAGCAGCATATAAAAATACTAGAGCAATGTAATCTTGTTGCCACTGGCACAACAGGCGGTTTAATCAACAAGGAGACCGGCCTTGAAGTGACCCGCTATAAAAGTGGCCCACTTGGGGGCGATCAGCAAATAGGCGCTCTTATTGCTGAAAATAAATTGGATGCGCTTTTTTTCTTTTGGGATCCGTTAAACGCCGCTCCTCACGACCCTGACGTTAAAGCTTTACTTCGATTATGTTCAGTGTGGAATGTACCAGTAGCTTGTACGCCCGCTACGGCTGATTTAGTGGTGACTTCACCTTGGTTTTTATCTTCAGAATATAAGCCAATCAAACCCACGTTTTAATCGCGTCACCTAGGTAGCCGAGTCACAAAAAGCGATGATCACATCGCTTTTTGTAAGAGATGCCTAGGGCGGCGGTTAGCCACCGATATTTCTTTTCACAAATTGATACGCATCATCACCGGTGGAAGCCAGTTCGGTTTCAGCCACAACCCCGGAAATTTCAGCCTCTGTGCTCGATGAGCCAAAAACTTGCTTGCCTACATCCCACAAATTGGAAGAGATACTTTTACCTGTCATTCCCTCAACAGCTAAATCCGCCACGTTGTATAGCATGCCAGCCATTCCGCCATATAAAAAGCTTCCCGCCAGACTTGCAGCGGCATCAACGTGGCTGGATGTTGTGGCCTCATAAATATCCGACACTATGGGTAAGTGATTCACAATGTTGAGGGTGTCAAAACCGTCATTTAAGTTTAAACCATCTTCCCCGAAAGCGGATGTATATAAGCTATCAAAAATGGCCCCCGCCGAACTTGTATTTTCATCCAGCGCGGTTTCTTCAACAGTGGTATTGGTTGTCGTGCCGCTGTCACTTTCGCTTGATGATGCCATAGCGGCACTGGTTAACCCTGAAAATACATTATTTTGTAATGCACTTAATAGGGAGTTTTGCATCGTGCCAATGGCGTCATCTGAGGTTAGCGCAGATAACATGCCTGTACTTAAGCTTGGTTCTGCGTCATCTGACGTACTGGTGTCCTCTTCATCAGAGGAGGTCGGCAACTGTGAAAGCAAAGCGGCAAACATAGACGGCAAACCTTGGCTATCATTTGCCGCTTCATCGGTTTGAGTAGACTCAGTTTGCGTTGCATTTACGCTGGTCGACGGTATTGATGAAAGCAATGAATTAATGCTTCCTTGTGTTGACATTTCTAAGGCCATAACATCCCCTTACCCGCAGGCATCTCATTGTTTTGTAAAGGTTTTGCAAATTTAATCAGTCGGCTATTTCGCGCTATAAATTATTGGTTAAACTTGCTCCCGTTCAACGGTCATGGATGGCACCTAAACTTGGTTTTAATCTCTTAATGTCAGAAAGAACTATGAAAAAACGATGCCATATATTCTCTATTTGCTTCATCTTTACATTGGGCGGGTGCGCACAAACGGTATCGGAAGAAGAGGCTGTGGTGGCCAGCAGCCCGACCAATCCACAAGTGGTGCAGCGAGCCGTTACGCAAACAGAAGAAGAACCTAGGCCGGGGCACCCAGATTATACGCCTGTTCGTTCCTACCCAGTGGAAGATGTGCGCCTGCCTAGCGGTTCTTTGTTTAATCCCGATCTCGCTATGGGATTGTATGAACGCCACACCCATTACAAGGTGGGCGATATGATTCTCGTTAAGCTTGATGAAGAGACATCATCTGAAAAGTCGCTAGATTTCAATACCGATAAAGACAGCAGCTTTGATATTGACCCGTTGACGTTAAAGGTGGGGGGGATCCAAATTGAAGGTGATGATTTTACAGTAGAGCATGCACAAGACAGCGAGTTTAATAGCTCAGCACAAACTAAGCAATCTAACTCAATGCAAGGGAGTATCACTGTGTATGTTACGGGTATTACCCCTGCGGGCAATTTGCTGGTGACCGGTGAAAAATGGATAACCATGAATCGAGGTAAAGAATACATACGCTTTTCTGGTGAAGTGAGAAAAGAGGACGTTGATGAAAGTAACTCGGTACTGTCTTCAAAAG
Organism: Alteromonas sp. B31-7; assembly: GCF_015767655.1. Lineage (NCBI taxonomy): Bacteria > Pseudomonadati > Pseudomonadota > Gammaproteobacteria > Alteromonadales > Alteromonadaceae > Alteromonas > Alteromonas sp. B31-7. The sequence continues at coordinate 4,065,199 of NZ_CP065233.1, read as the reverse complement.
TAGGTAATGCGCTAATTGAATACAGCGGTACGGGAGAATTACAAGATACGCAGAAGCGCTCGGTGATAGACAAGCTCTTTGCGATCTTCGGTTAACGCACAATGGCATCTTTATTTCGATGTACACTACGCCTCTTGCTGGTATTAGCTTGTTGCCCTTTTGCGGCATACGGAGAATGGGTGCAAGGTGAGGCGAGCTTAAACTTTACAGGTGCTGATCTTGCGTCTGTGCGTGCCACCGTGATTAAAAATGCCATCGCTGACGCCTCTTATAAGAGTGGATCCGTTATTGCCGCTGAAGACGTGCTCATTGACGGTTTGGTACTGAGTAGTAAAGCGGAATTATCTACCGCAGGCAGAATACAGCGCGTAGAAATTTTGAGTGAAACGGTAAAAGATAACGTTCTGACTGTGGTGGTCAATGTAAACTTAACACCACTTTTCGATTGTAAACCACAGCGTTTTCAGAAGCGTTTATTGGTAACCCATTTCGCGCTGCTTGACCCAAGGCAAGCCGCGACTGGGGCTCTTTACAATTTGGGTACTCACATTACACAGCGTTTTGCTCAACAATTTAAAGGGTCGCCGGAGTTCCCGGATGTGATACAAATAGCAGAATCACTGACACAACCTAATATGTGGGCCGCAGATGCATTAAGTGGTGCCGACTTGCAAACCAAAGCCACCTATTTAAGAGACACCTATGGCCAGCAGTTTGCGCTGTTCGGTTATATTAGAGACATTAGCCTGTTTGAACAGGTTTCAGAAAGTGACGCTTTATTCAGTAGCGATGAAGTGGCCTTACGGCGCAATTTCACCCTTCAAGTATTTGTACTCGATACCTTTCGGCAGCGGGTCATCTTCGATGAAAGTTATCACAGCGAAGCCGATTGGCCCTACGATAGCCATTATCGTGTAGATACCAGCAACAGCTTATTTTGGCGCAGCGACTTTGGCCGAATGGTGCTAAACACAGTGAACGCAGCGGTGTCTGATGTTTCTTCTGCTATTGCTTGTGAGCCAACTTTTGCCCGTATCGTGAATATTTACAATCAGCAGTATGTGGTAGATATGGGCGCATCGCATGGCATCACTACTCAGGACAGCTTTCAATTGTACAAACAGCAATCTTTGCCTGTGCTTATGGCTCCGACGAAAAGTGTCATGCTGCCGGTTGAAGAAGGCAGACTGTCTGTCACCCATATAGGGGATGAAGTGAGCATAATTTCTAACGAAGGCATTGAAGGGGCATTGCAATTGTTTGACATCGTAGCTCCTATAGCACGAAAAAGCGCCCAATAGGGCGCTTTATATACGAGAGCGAAACAGAACTACTCGTTTGGCCGAGGTGGAGCAAAAAGTTCTCTAAGTGAGCGAACTTCTTCTCGGTTCGCGTCTAATTGTTCACGTTGTTGTTGTGTAAATATAGCGAGTCGCATTTGCTGGTGAGTCATTCTGGCTTCTTCTAACGACACCATGTCTTCGTAATAGCGTTGCATAAGCGTATTCCAGGTATCAATAGAAAAGTTATCACTATGCACTAAGGTTAATGATTCCATCATAAAGCGCTGCATTAATTCTCGGTCTAGCTGGCCACTGTCTTTTTGGCTTTCATCTAGCGTTTTCAGCGCTTCTTTTTGCTCGTCAGTCAACATGATACCCATTGCCATAGAAGGCATTCGTTTAGGGCCCTTCATGTTTTTGCCTTTGCGAGACCGAGGCTTATTACTTGATAAGCGCGTCAATCTATCGACTATTTTTGCTTGCTGCTCTTCGTTTAGGCTTTCGAAAACCTGATGACGAAATGTCGCGAGCGCAAACCCGTGTTCATGACGCGTTTTTACCCGCTCTTCAGCCCAGTTGCGTATTGTTTCAGCTGAGGCCTTAGCAAGGGTCTCGCTATCGATCATTTTCGGCCTATCAGGTTTTTCCTGAGCCTCACGAAAATCCTCAAATAGGGCTTTTATTTGTGCCTTCTGCGTTGAATTAAGCGATAGGCCGCGTAGGGAATTAATCCATTCCTCAACCTGCATATGCGCTCCTTGATGCGAAGGTTGAGGGTTTGCATACGTGTTTTGGCTTAAGGCAAGGGTGCCTGCTAACACGGATGCAATCACAATCATCTTCATGCTCGTCTCCTTTTGATATTGACGAGTAAATAGTAGCGTGAAGTCGTGTTAACGCCGTCAAGTCACTGTAAAGCTTGTGTAAAGGTTGAACCCGATAAAGATTCCGGTGGTCGAAGGCTTTATAGTAGCGCTAATTACTGTATTAACCTTAAAGAAAGCCCGAATATGCGCGACTAATAAGCAATAAAAGTATCCAACGGGCGTATCTTTACTACTTTATATCGATAAGCCTGCAAAGCATATTTTGTGTATTGCCAGCTCGGTGTAACATATCAGAGTAAATAACCAATGAACCAAGTAATAGTAGAGTCAAAGACCATGGATTCAGAAATCCACTTACAGTCTATCTTAATCATTGATGATGATACTGAATTAACCGATATGCTTGCCACTTACCTTGGTACTTCTGGGTATAAGGTGAAAGTATGTAATGATGGTCAGTCGGGGTTAGCGGAAGCGACCTCCGGCGGCCATTATGATCTCATTTTGCTTGATGTCATGATGCCCATGATGGATGGATTTGACGTACTCAAGAAACTACGTGTTAGTCATGCTACCCCAGTACTTATGTTAACGGCGAGAGGGGATGATTACGACCGCATTTTAGGGCTTGAACTGGGTGCAGATGATTACCTACCTAAACCCTTTAATCACCGAGAGCTCGTTGCCCGCATTAAAGCGATTTTTCGCCGTTTGGCGCTAAACAGTAACGGCGGTACCATAGAACAAGATTTATTAGTAAACGATATTTTCTTAAGCCCAAGTAGTCAGCTGGCCAAAATCGAAAACACGGAAATGGCGCTGACCAGTACCGAGTTTTCAACCCTTCGACTGCTTATGCTAAATGCGGGTAACCGCGTGACAAAAGAAGAGATTAGTTTGAAAGTGTTGGGCAAACCCCTCCAGGCTTTTGACCGCAGTATTGATATGCACGTGAGTAACCTCCGTAAAAAAATGGCGAAAGTTACCGCACAAGAGAAAATCAAAACCATCCGTGGGGTGGGTTATATGTTGATGCCTAATTAATGAAATTTTTACGCCGTATTAATCCTACTCGCGCCATTATGGGGCGCTTATTCTTCTGGTTTTGGGCGACGTTTATTGTCACAGCAGTGTTGGCAGTATGGGGGAGTCGATTATTATTTGAAGATTTACAGGTTAACGCGGCGTTACCTGAAGAACTTGCTGATTTGGAGCAAGTGGCTGAACGCATTAGTAGCCCAAGAGCTGCGAGAGGGCCACTTATGATGGCGCTTGAGCGAAATTCACGTCCCTTCCATGGGCGTGCTATTGCGGTTGACTTGGATACAAAGCGTTTTGTTTCTCCTGGCGGCCCGCCTTTGCGAGAGAAGGAAAGAACAGACATTTTGCGGATTGTCGATCAACAGGTGCCAATTTCACTTGTGCGTGGTGCTTTTCGTGTGGTTGGCCCTATGCAATTTGAGCGAGGCGACAAGCGTTATGCATTGTTTTTACTGCGCTTTGAAGGGCCCTCGGGCAATAGCATGCCGTTTTTCTTGATTTTATTTATCGCTATTGCCACTACGTCTTTGCTGTCCTGGCTTTTTGCAAAATCCCTGACTCGTCCTATTTTGCGCATCCAAAAGTCCGCGCGCTCCCTTGCGGCGGGAGAATGGCAAAGTCGTGTAGAAAATGCCGATTCTCGACAAGATGAATTGGGGCAATTAGCCCGCGATTTTAATAAAATGGCGAATCAGCTAAATAGTATGTGGACGGGGCAAAAACGACTTTTAGCCGATATTTCACATGAATTGCGTTCACCTTTGGCGCGCTTACAAATGGCACTGGGTTTAGCTCATCAACAAAATGTCGATCCTGCCAGTCTTGTTCGTATAGAGCGCGAAGCTGAACGTATGGAAACGTTAGTCGCGCAATTACTTGCCCTTAGCAAAGCGGAAGCAGGAATGCATGACTTCTCCTCTTTCACTCTTTCTTTACTATTGAAAGACGTATTTACCGACGGACAGTTCGAGGCTGCCAATAGCAATAAAATGCTCGATATTGAGCCTATCCCAAAACTTACGGTAACGGCAGATCAAACCATGTTATGCCGAGCGGTGGAGAATGTATTACGTAACGCGCTTAGGCATGCAAACTACCTTGTAGAAGTGAGTTTTGCTGTTACTGATAAACAGTGGTCTATTATCATTAGTGACGATGGAAGTGGATTATCAAAAGAAGAGTGTAAACGTATTTTTGCGCCCTTTTATCGCGCATCATTGGCAAGAGAAAGGGAGTCTGGCGGTGTTGGTCTTGGTCTGTCCATTGCAAAAGCGTCTGTAGAGTTGCATGATGGCACCATTCAAGCCGAGCCAGGTGAGAAGCATGGTCTAGTGGTAACCTTGTCGTTCCCGAAAAAAACCGGTTAGTTTCTTTATCTAAACACCTGCTCATAGCGTTTATTTTTGTAGGATGTGTTGATGGGTTGGAAATTTACGTCGGAAAAGGATTTAGCAAATACCTTTTATAATACCATAGATCCATTTTGGGAAGAGCAGGTGTCTCGCGGGCATTTTGCTGGCAAAGGTGACGTTGATGTTCACTATGCGTGGTGTATTCCAGACACGCCTCGCTCAACCATTGTTATCAGTTCTGGCCGTATCGAATCTTATCTGAAGTACAAAGAGTTGGTATTCGACTTGTACCAGAATGGCTTCGCTGTATTTATTCTCGATCACAGAGGTCAAGGGTTGTCGGGGCGTATGACATACGACCCTCAGCATGGTTACGTCGCGCATTTTGACGATTACGTAGATGACTTGGTTTATTTCACCCAAAATATTGTCGTCCCTAAACAGCAAGGTCGCTTACAGTTGCTTTGCCACTCTATGGGCGGGGCAATTGGTGCATTGACGCTGTTGCGCTTACCCACCTTGTTTTCTAAAGCCGTACTGGCTTCTCCTATGTTTGGAATAAAGCCTGCACTGCCCAATTGGCTTGCTAATAGCCTTATTACTGCTGGGCTTGCCGTTAACAAGCTTAGGAAGCAACAGTCTGGGTATTTTTTTGGTCAAACGCCCTATATTGCATACCCATATTCATTAAATAAACTCACTCACAGTAAAACACGTTATGGGCTGTTTCGTGCACTGTATGATGAGGAGCGTCGCATTCAACTTGGTGGCGTCACAACTGAATGGTTGTGCGCAGCACATGGGGCAATGAATACCATAGAAAAAAGCGCAGGGGCTATTACCACCCCTTCATTAGTACTCAGTGCAGATAATGACGCTATTATCGACAATAAACGCCAGCGGCGAGTGGTTGGGCAAATGCCGAATGCACGGCTGGTGGTGATAGAAAAAGCGTATCATGAAATCTTTACTGAATCTGATGACTTACGGGAAGAGGCGATGACAAAGGTGCTGGATTTTCTCGCCGCAACTTAGCGTTTTAATCTCTTGCTCAGTCACTACTTTAAATTTAAGCTGCCCCCGTTTTGGGAGTGAGTACGAACACGCTCACCATCACCTTAATTGACTTAAAAGAAATATCACTATGTTAGACATTGTGCTTTATCAGCCAGAAATCCCGCCGAATACCGGGAACATTATTCGCCTATGTGCAAACAGTGGGTTCAGTTTGCATTTAATTGAACCGTTAGGCTTTGAGTGGGACGACAAGCGTGTGCGCAGAGCAGGGCTAGATTATCATGAATTTGCGCATGTGAAGCGCCATCCTAACCTAGAGGCCTATATCAATGGGGCTAAGCCTAAACGTATATTTGCATGTACAACAAAAGGAAAAGCCTTTCACAGCGATGTGTCATATCAAAAAGGTGACGCGCTTATTTTTGGCCCAGAAACCCGAGGGTTGCCTGATGATTTCATTCAATCGTTACCACCAGAGCAACGGGTTCGCATTCCTATGTTACCGGACAGCCGTAGCATGAACCTATCAAACGCGGTCTCTGTGTTTGTGTATGAAAGCTGGCGTCAATTAGGCTACGATGGAGCACGATGATCCAGTTTGACATTGGTGCATAGCGCTAGATTGACATAGCGCTATGCACCACACGTAAATGCAAAGAATATGTAAAGGCGTGGGCGGTTACCCATGCAGTCAGGTTTGGTTCAGTTTCACCCAGTAATATTGGCCTTGTGTTCGCACCAATGCGAAGTGTTGTAACCCAAGGAGATTGATTATGAAACGTATTACACTGACTTTACTGGCGGGTATTGCACTCCTCACCGCAGGCACCGCTAACGCCCATTCTTCTCATCAAGCCCACTCTGCGACTCATCAGGTGCTTAAAAAAGTCACCACAGTGGTCTCACAGACACTTGCACCATCATCACGTGCAACGGGGGCTAAGGTGAATGTCTTCGTGAACGTATTGCCGAAAAACCACAAGGTAAAGACGGTAGGAAACACCCACTACTATGTGGTGAACAATGTTTACTACAAAAAGAGCGGAAAGCGCTATGTGATGGTTGAGGCGCCGCATGGGGTTAAACACGCCCCAAAAAATAAGAAAGTTGTGGTGGTGAGAGAAAGCCGTTAACGCTACGTATGAGTCATCACAAGCAATAATGAAACAAGAAGCGTAGGTTACGCTTCTTGTTTTAGATCTCGGCCTAACAGCGCTAAAGCCGCTTCTTTTGGCGATTTTCCATGATAAAGCACAGCGTAAATTTGCTCACAGATAGGCATTTCAACCCCCACTTTTTGTGACAGTACATGAACTTCTTCTGTATTACGGTACCCTTCAACCACCTGTCCAATTTCTTCAATGGCGACATCGACGCTTTTGCCTTGGCCTAATGCCAAACCAAAACGTCGATTACGAGACTGATTGTCGGTACAGGTGAGTACGAGATCGCCTAGCCCTGCCATACCCATAAAGGTTTCAGGGTTAGCGCCAAGCTTTACGCCTAAGCGAGTCAGTTCTGCCAAACCGCGGGTGATGAGTGCAGTTCTGGCGTTAGCGCCAAAACCTAGTCCATCAGCTAATCCTGCACCAATGGCAATCACGTTTTTCACCGCTCCACCTAATTGCACGCCAGTGAAATCAGAGTTTTTGTACACACGGAATGACTTCGCGCAATGGAGTTTTGCTGCAAACTCGTCACTCAAGGTATCATCAGTAGACGATAATGAAATAGCGGTAGGCAAGCCGGCGACCATTTCTTTGGCAAAAGTGGGGCCTGACAATACGGCCAGAGGATAATCTGTACCCAGTGTTTCTTCTGCTACATCGCGCAATAAACGGCCCGTTTTAGGTTCCAGCCCCTTGGTTGCCCAAATAATTCGATGGTGTGGCTTTAGCAAAGGCTTTAGGCTTTTTAGCATAGCGCCAAAGGCATGGCTGGGTACCACAACGAGAATGTCTTGGCTGGCCGCAACAACATCGTCTAGATTTGCGTTGAGTTCCAAACTATCTGGGAATCGTGCACCAGGCAAATACCGTGTGTTTTCGCGGTGGGTGGCCATTTGTGCTATGTGCTTTTCATCCCGGCCCCACAATAGTGTGGGGTTGCCATTTCTGGCAAGACAAAAAGCAAGGGCGGTGCCATACGACCCCGCCCCCAATACTGAAACCGAATTCGACTTCATATCCACGTGCTTCCTGGTCACCTAATTAGGCGTCCATTTTAGGCGCATCGCCTTGTGCTTCTTGCACACGCTTTTGCATGTATGCAGCAAAGATAGCATCAAAGTTTACTGGCGCTAGGTTAAGTGGAGGGAATGTGCCTCGGTTAACCAAGTTAGAAATGGTTTCACGCGCATAAGGGAACAGGAGGTTTGGACAATATGAACCCAACATATGCGCTTTATTCTGATCTGGCATTTCGCCAATGGCAAAAATACCGGCTTGCTGTACTTCACATAAGAACGCGGTTTCTTCACCTAGTGATGCTGTTACCGTCACGGAAAGCACAACCTCAAAAACACTTTCATCGAGCTTGTTGGTACTAGTGTCAATATCTAGCTTTATCTCAGGCTTCCATTCTTTCGTGAAAATGGCAGGGGCATTTGGAGATTCAAAAGAAATATCTTTTGTGAAAATGCGCTGAATATTAAATTGAGGCGCTTGAGCTTGTTCACCTGCGGCTTGGTTGTCGGTTGTCTGATTTTCGTCAGCCATGGTATTTCCTATTTATTTGTCGTTTTATTTAATCTAGTGCGTTGCTACATGCGCTGACGCGTTACGCTAAACCTAGCATTGGGTTTAGTTTGTTTTGTGCTTCTAAAGCCATTAAATCGTCGCAGCCACCAACGTGTTCGTCATTGATGAAAATTTGCGGAACTGTCCAACCGCCATTCGCCCTTTCGATCATGGTATCGCGTAGCTCAGGCTGAACATCAATAGGGTACTCTTGGAACTCCACACCTTTCTCATTTAAAAGTGCTTTTGCGCGATGACAATAGGGACAGTGGCCCTTTGTGTATAATTCGACTTTGCTCATGAAGTTCACCTATTACTTTGATATTGGTAGACTGGCACTTTGCCAAGCGTTCATGCCGCCTTTAAGTACGCTAACTTTTGAAAAGCCAGCTTTAGACATAGCGTTCGCTGTTCCACGCGCCTGATTTCCCATCACGCATACTACGATAATGGGTTTATCTTTACTGTTTTCAAGCGTATTAAAATTTTTCTCTCTTAATGCTTCGGGTTTTATCTGCCTTGCGCCAAGAATATGCCCAGCTTTAAACTCTTTCTGTGCACGAATATCTAACACCACAGCATCTTCTTTATTTATCATTAACGTGGCGTCGTGTGTGCTTACCTCTTTGATTGAAGAGGTGAGTGAAGATACATAACTGAATATCAACATAGCCACAAGCGCAACCCACACGCCGGCGAGTACAATATTATTTCCGGCAAACTCGATTACCTGATCCATTACCTCAAACCTTGTCTATAGACCAAAAAAGAGTGCAAAGTATATAGAAAAACTGGCGAGAAACCAGCCTGCTATTTCTTGATGCCCCTTCCTCGCTGAGAGAATATTTTAGATGCTTGATATTACGAATAAATTGCACTGGGATTTGCTACCTCCCTCGGATACACTGATAGCGCGTACTTCTTCTTTATATTTTGGTTTAAGGCTTTTTCTTTAATGAATGAATTTGAGCGCGCGTATAATGTAGGTAAAACCCTATGCATTATTGCGCTTGCGTTGATAAGCGGCCAAGTGTTTGGTCAAGACAATGAGCAAGAAAAGCTCGCAGAACTGCAAGCTGAACTTCGTGCTCGTCAACAGGTGCTCGACAATAGCAAAGCCAGCGCAAAAGAGCTGGCTGATGTGCTTAAAGCCTCTGAACTAGACATTGCAAAAGTGGCTAAAAAACTAACGCAAACCAATGATAATTTACGCCAGCTGCAGGCGGAGCAACAAGGTCTGCAGCAAGAACAAAGCTCGCTAAAAGCCGCCATTCGCCAACAGCAATCTTTATTGTCTAGCCAATTGAAAAGCGCATTCATGGCAGGGCATTATGATTACGCAAAAATGATGTTCTACCAAGAAGATGCGAAAACCTTCGAGCGGGTAATCACTTATTATCAATATCTCGCTAAAGCACGCCAATCTGAAATTACTAAATTTAAAGACAATGTTGCGCGCCTTGAAACCGTGACTGCCTCATTAGCTGAAAAAGCGGCCTCTTTGCTTGCGTTACTCGATGAGCAGAAAAACCAACGAGCGGTATTACTCACTCGCCAAAACGACCGTAAAAAGACCCTTGCTAAGCTTAATCAAACCATTGCGAGTGAAAGTGAGCGAATAGCGGCGCTGCAGGAAGACGAAAAAGCCTTAAGGGAGGCGATTGAAGCAGCAAGAATAGCCGCCCAGCGCGCGGCAGAAGCTGCCCAGATATCCTTAGATGGTTTGGCCAAGTTAAAAGGCAAGTTGTCAGCACCCGTGGAGGGAAGGGTACGTAAATTGTTTGGCAATCGTAGGCAAGGGCAAGTCCGTTGGAAAGGGATTATTATCGACGGAGAAGAAGGAGATGCAGTGAAAAGCATTGCTTCTGGTAAAGTACTCTATGCCGATTGGCTACGAGGGTTTGGGTTAGTTGCTATTGTAGATCATGGTGAAGGATATATGAGTGTATATGGTCATAACCAAGCCTTGCTAAAGCAAGCGGGTGACGATGTTCGACGCGGTGAAAATCTCGCCCTAGTGGGGCGCAGCGGTGGGCAGGCGTCGCCAAACTTATATTTTGAAATTCGCCATAAAGGCAAAGCGTTAAATCCCACCGCTTGGTTTAACTAATTGCGTTTTATTCGCGCCTTACGCTGTTACAGAGAACGTCGCCGTATCAGGAAGATTCTGCGCAGTTTGATCTGATGGTGGTGGCGGGGGTGGTTTTCCAAGCCCTGCCAACTCAGCTATATTTTTGCTATCAAAGCCTGCCTCATTCATGGCTGAACTTAACGACTTACTTGGGTTTATCCCTGCTTCTTTTAACTGTTCAGCAATTTCTTGAGCGTCACTCTCAGTTAAATTATCCGCATCGTAAGAGGATAAAATGCTATTTACCGTATCGGTTTGATCGTCGGTTAACGTTGCACCTTCGCTACGAGGTGGCGGGGGAGGCATAGCGCCGCTATTGACTGATGAAATCATAATGTACCCTTTAACACTAAGTGAAGTTTCGTCATCAATAGTATCGGCTAAGCGCTGAAAATTTGAGCGCTGCTGAAGGTCTTTACGCAAGCTTTACACTACAATGTGCTTGCCACTCTGTTGGCGTGTCCGAAATAAAATGGCTTTGGAAAAAGCGCAGCCAAATTTAGAAGGTAATGACTTGTAGATTGTCATCAGGTTGATATGCTTAACCCCGCTTTAAAGAAAGTCATTTCAGTGTAATACGGTAACGGTACTACACTGACAATGTGCGCGTATAAAAAATAATAATCACAAAGAATGGACAGTGAAGATGCAGTGGCGTCTATTAGTGTGTTGCTTACTTATGCTGGCAGGCAACGTCAATGCGAAAATTGAAAATAACAAACCGGAAATCATCATTATTCTTGATGATCTTGGTTATCGTCCCACAGATATAGCCGCCTTTTCCCTCCCTACGGAGGTAACCTTCGCTATTTTGCCGCAAACGCCGCTAGCCTCGACTATTGCAGAGCGCGCCCATGCAGAAGGGCGTAACGTTATGCTACATATGCCCATGCAAGCGTCCAACGGTAAGAAAATGGGGCCCTTGGGATTAACTACCGACATGTATCCTGCCGCTATTACTCATACACTTCGCCGTGCGCTAAAAAGCGTGCCTTATGCGGTAGGTGTGAATAATCACATGGGGAGTGCCTTTACCGGTGAAAAAGATGCCATGATGACAATCATGGAAGAAATAAAACGCCAAGGGTTATTCTTTGTAGACAGTCGCACTAGCGTCTACACCCGAGGTGAAGAAGTCGCTCAGGCGCTTGGGGTGCCTAGTGTTAGTCGCCACGTTTTTTTAGATCATCAGCGTACACCCTCATTTTTAACGCAGCAGTTTGAACGTACAAAAACGTTAGCAAAAAAACGAGGAAGCGTGGTGGTCATTGCCCATCCATACCCTGAAACGTTAGCGTTCCTTGCCGAGGCGTTACCTCATTTGAGCGATGAAGGGCTACAATTGGTTTCCATAACAGAACACTTAAAACCTCATAAGCCCCTTCGCCATGTCGCGATGGCTCAACATGCCAAAGAATAATTAGCGCGGTGCGTCGCGGCGGTATGCTCGTAGAGCCGATGCATTTTGGCTATAACTCATACTAAATATTTAGCGAAGAAAAATTTCAATTTTGCTGTATCTGTTATATTATAACGTCTCTATAGTGAGGTGATATAAAGCAATGGCAATAAATCCGGTAAACGATAATCCAACAAAATTAGACAGGCTTGGCATTTGGGTGTCTGGGCTATGTGCGTTGCATTGTTTAGCGTTACCCGTGGTAGTGCCTCTGCTTCCATTAATTGGCTCATCATTTTTTGCGCAACTATGGTTTGAACGCACCATTCTGACTATCTCGCTTATCATCGGCGCGGTTGCCCTCATTAGTGGCGCAACCCGTTTTCATGGCAAATGGTATCCTCTTCTCCTGTTGTTTTCTGGTGGAGCCATCTACTGGAATAAAAATATGTTTGGCGAGGCGTACGAACCCTTCACTATTGCCGTTGGGGCATTGCTGATTGTGGCCGGACATTGGATTAATATGCGTTTATGTCGTCAGTGCAAGTGCTGTAAAGACAGTGTTTTTTCTACGCATTTGTCAACGCAAGCGAAATAAATTCAGCGTAAACAGATCCATGCAAAATGAGCAGGTGTCGCTTCAACTCAACGGCTGAAGGCCGCCTGCGAAACATGAAATTTCACTCATTGATTGCTTGCTAATATTTGGCTAGCGCGTTGCGGTACATTCGTAAATATGCCGGTAACACCCCATGCCTTCAGCATTTTCATGTCTTCGTCATTATCCACGGTATGCACAAACACCTTAAAGCCCGCTTCTAAAGCCGCTTCAACGAACTCGCGATTAGCAATATCCAAGGCGATATTCACAGAATATGCGCGCAGTATTTTCGCGCTAGTGAAGGGTAACAGCTCATAACTTGCCGTCAGCGCGCCTATTTTCACTTCTGGCCATTGTGCACTGATAGCCTTTAACCAATGATGATTAAATGAAGAGATCAATAAGCGCTGAGGGTTAATGCCTTGTGCAGTTAAAGCCTGTTTTACCTCGCGAACCCACTTTGTCACGTTATCTAGGTGTTTAATTTCAATATTACACCAGCGGTCGCGGGGAAGCGTTGCTAAGGTTTCCGTTAACGTGGGAATTTTTTGCCCTTGGCCGGCATCAAGTAAGCGCAAGTGGTCAAAAGGCGTGTCTAGCAATGCCCCAGTACCATTTGTTGTGCGAGACAAGGTTTTATCGTGAAAAACCACAATGCCGCCAGCATGTTGATAGGTGTCGAACTCTATGCCTTGAGCGCCCTGTTCGAAGGCAAGATTAAAGGCTAAAAGGGTATTTTCGGGTGCAGTTGCGCTGGCACCTCTGTGAGCAAAAACTAACATTTAGTCGCCCTTATCATCCTGATTGTTGCTGTGCAGCTTATGGGTATTGAGTGTTTCATACACTGAGGCAGATGTAATGAGTAGGCCACCTACCAGTGTATGCCATGTAGGATTTTCATCAAGGAGCAACACGGCAAGCACCACCCCGTAAAACGGTTGCATACAGGCAACGAGAGAGAATGTTTTTGCCCGCAAGTGGCGCAGGCTCGCGGCGATGAGCGCGTGAGGAAGAGCGGTAAATACGGTACCTAATAGCAATAAGAGTAACCATGCACTCAGCGGTGCTGAAACGATGTCCTCGCCCCCAGTGGGAAGTAAGAAAAAGGCAATAACAAGGGTCTGCCATGCCATGGCTTTAGCGCCACTATACTGCTTAAAGTACTTTCTATGGATAAGGTTTCGAAACGCATAGGTGACGGCGGAAGCAATACCGATTAGCACCCCAAGGGTTATATCGTTATCAAGAGACGTTTCCGGAACAATGAAATACACCCCTGCAATGACGGTTAACGTAGACGCAATGTCTTGCCATACCAACCGCGTTTTTTCGAAAAAGGGCTCGATAAGCACAGTAATAACGGGGAAAGTAAACAAAGCAATCATGCCAACAGATACGCTAGAGTACTGCATGGCGGCGAAGTAAGACACCCAGTGAAGTGCCATCAGCACCCCAAGCCCTATCGCAATAATATAGTCGCGTTTATTGGCTAAACGTAAACCTTGTTTTGATATTGCCAAAAAAATAAACAGGGCGATACACGCAAATACTGACCGCATTAACGTGATATCGCTAGCGCTAAGTGGTACTACACGTGAAAAGAGCGCCGTACCACCTAAAAGGACAATCGTTAAATGAAGAGAGATAAGGCTTTTTTTTACAGCATCCATAAACTAGCTAGAAAGCTCTTTGCTTCCAGCAACATAGGCCATGGGTTCACCCAATCGTGTTACTTGTCCTGGCGCTAATGGCTCAAAATCAATGGCTTGGTTTTCGAAGCAGGCTACAATGGTCGAGCCAAGTTTGAAACGGCCCAATTCATCGCCTTTTTTCAATTTCACGCTGGCTTCGCTGTCTTTGTCATATTGCCAATGTTGAACATTTTTGCCTGCTGGTGGCGTCACGGTTCCTGCCCAAACAGTTTCTATGCTCGCTACTATGGTTGCTCCAACCAGCACCATCGCCATTTTACCTACTGGGGTATCGAAAATAGCCACAACGCGCTCATTCCGGGCAAACAGGCCAGGAATATTTTGTGCCGTTAGCGGGTTGACAGAAAAAAGCTCACCCGGCACGTAAATCATGTCGGTAAGCGTGCCATCAATAGGCATGTGAATACGGTGATAATCTCGAGGTGCTAAGTAAACCGTAGCGAAAGTTCCGCCTTTAAATGGCTGGGCGATGTCAGGTTTACCGCCTAATAGACTTGTGAGGCTATAGTCATGCCCCTTCGCTTGAAAAATACTGTCATCACGAATATCGCCAAATTGACTCACAGCGCCGTCTACGGCGTGAATGAGCGCGGAAGGGTTTTCGTCAATCGTGCGCGCTTCGGGTTTTAATGGCCGAGTAAAAAAGGCATTAAAACTGCGGTAATAACCAGGATCTGAGTGCAGCGCCTCATCCATATTGACATTATATTGCTTAATAAAAAGTTTGATAATGAATGTGGTAAAGCCGCCCAACTCTGCCGCTGCCAACTTGCCTACAAGGCGAGACAACAAATGTTTAGGGGTAATGTATTGTAGATTTACTTTAAGCCAGTCCAGCACAAAAACGCTCCAATCATGTTAACCAGTTAATTGTACCTTAAGTTGTATGTTCACAAGTAACTTTAAGATTATGTATGCAACCAACTTGGTATAAGGAAATAAATAAAAATTGAGCTTGTTGGACGCCAATGACGGGGTGTTCAACAAGCATAAAAATGATAATTACACAGGGTAGAAGAGGTGACTAACCGCCAGGAGGCTGACTATGACTAGGGCGCTGTTCATCCATGGTGACCAATATTTTGTGATAGCTGGCAAACCGCTCGGCGTTAATTTTGCCTTCTTCAACGGCTGCTCTTAATAAACAACCAGGGTCGTTCAAATGCTTGCAGTCTCTAAATTTGCAGCCACCCAAATAATCGCGAAATTCAATAAACCCCCAAGTGATGCGCTCGGTGGGAATATGCCATAAGCCGAATTCACGTACGCCCGGTGAATCGATAAGATCGCCGCCTGCTGGCAGATGCAATAGCTTAGCCGCAGTGGTGGTATGTTGACCTAAGCCAGAATTATCTGAAATTTCCCCGGTTAACTCATCTGCATCAGGCAGCACCTGGTTAATAAGGCTAGACTTACCTACACCAGATTGGCCCACAAATACGCTGACGCTGTCTTTAAGCAGGTCGTTTAAAGCTTGAATACCTTCACCGGTTTTACAACTTGTAAAGAGTAAGCGATAACCTAATTGACGATAAACTTCGAGTTGCTTATCCACTAGGGGGCGAGCGTCGTCATCCAGCAATTCAACTTTGTTGAGTACAATAACAGGCGTAATGCCAATATCTTCACAGGCCACAAGATAGCGGTCGATGATATTGGTTGAAAGCGAGGGTAAAATTGCACTAACCACAATAATATTATCGATATTGGCCGCAATGGGCTTTATGCCATCGTAGAAATCGGGTCGGGTGAGTACCGAGTGTCTATCATTAACTATCTCGATGACCCCTTTTACACCGGACTCTGCGTCATCGCCTTTGCTAAACAACACGTTGTCGCCACAGACCACCGAATCCACCGTGCGTCTTATATGACATCGAGACACATTGCCGTGGCTATCCTCTACATCGGCATGTTTTCCAAACCGCCCGATAACGGTGCCTTTAGCCAATTGACTTTCATCAACATGGGCTTGTTGCTGACCATCTTGCCCGCCGTGTTTACCTTGCAGGCGTTTACTGCGGTTAGCGGCCACTTGGCGTTTCTGTCTTTGTGTGAGTTTTGGTTTTTTCGCCACGATTCTTTTCTAGTTTCACGTATACTATGCCAATAATACCGTTTGTCAGGCATGGTTGCCATGTCTGAAGTGCGATGAGGAATGATATGAGCAAACATGATAGCAACTTAGTCTGGATAGACATGGAAATGACAGGGCTTGATCCTGAAACCTGTGTGGTAATGGAAATTGCCACAATTGTGACGGATGCACAGTTAAATATTCTTGCCGAGGGGCCTGTTATTGCGGTGCATCAGCCGGACAGTGTGTTAGACAACATGGATGAATGGTGTACGCGGGTGCATGGAGAAACCGGCTTAACTGCCCGTTGTCGTGAAAGTACTGTGAGCGAACAAGAGGCGGCTGCTCAAACGATTGCTTTCTTAGCGCAGTGGGTTGATGCAGGTAAATCACCCCTGTGTGGTAATACGATAGGTCAAGATAGACGCTTCATGGTGAAATACATGCCAGAATTAGAAGCCTACTTTCATTACCGTAGTATTGATGTAAGTACGATTAAAGAACTGGCCCGGCGTTGGAAACCAGAAATTCTCGATGGGTTTGAGAAAAAGGGCGTGCACCTTGCCTTAGACGATATTCGCGAATCCATCGCGGAAATGCAGTATTATCGAGAAAAAGTGTTTACGATTTAATCGTTCGCTTCAGTGGGTGCGAAAAAAACAGAATTAATGGTTGCGTTACTGAAATATTTTTGTAAAATGCGCACCACTTCAAACGAAGTGCCCATTTTGTTGCGGGAATAGCTCAGTTGGTAGAGCACGACCTTGCCAAGGTCGGGGTCGCGAGTTCGAATCTCGTTTCCCGCTCCAAATTCTAAAGCTGATAGTAAATGTTACTTTCAGTGAGCGTGAAAAGCGCGCCCCCTTGTGGGCCCGCGACCGAGTGTCGGCCAGTTGGCGAATCTCGTTTCCCGCTCTAAATGTCTGGTGTATTTCGTTTAAGCCGATTTTCACTTAAAATCAGGCGTTCAATAAGATGCGCAAGCATCGACTCTATGCGGGAATAGCTCAGTTGGTAGAGCACGACCTTGCCAAGGTCGGGGTCGCGAGTTCGAATCTCGTTTCCCGCTCCAAATTTTCATACATCAAGAAAATCCAAAATAATGTAGTTGTATCTATGCGACCCCTTAGTGGTGCCGCGACCGAGTGTCGGCCAGTTAGCGAATCTCGTTTCCCGCTCCAAATTTTCACACATCAAGAAAATCCAAAATAATGTGGTTGTATTTATGCGACCCCTTAGTGGCGCCGCGACCGAGTGTCGGCCATTGCTTCGCAACGAGTTCAAATCTGTTTCCCGCTCCAAATTTTCACACATCAAGAAAATCCAAAATAATGTAGTTGTATTTATGCGACCCCTTAGTGGCGCCGCGACCGAGTGTAGGTCATTGCTTCGCAACGAGTTCAAATCTGTTTCCCGCTCCAAATTTTCACACATCGAATATTAAATCTAAATGATGAGATATGTTCACGCGAACCCTCTGTTGCGCGTGAGCCGTTAGTGAAGTCCCGTGCGCTTATAAAGGGGAATTCAATGCGGATCGCGTGTTTTGACGAAATTTCCTTCATTATTTACAAATTTATACTAAAGAATAAGTAGACGGAGGCTGTAAAGGCTAAGTCCCTAAAAAATCACCCTTTCCTGAAAGTATGTGAATGGTTATTCACCATTCGTCGTGCATTTTCGGCATTTCATGGTGCGCAATGCGCTTGATTTTGGTGCAAACCTCAATAATTCTCTGTTTTGACACCAAAATTGCCCTATTTTTGAGCATTCAAATGTTGAAAGCTCACTAAAATCGCATATTAAATGGATTTTTATAAATACTTATGCATAATTCGCCCCCTTTTTCGTAGCTGACAAAGTTGACAGGGTATTTACATGGGCACGGTGTTTGCTAAACCAAGCTAGTAAAACAAAGTAAAACTACGGCAGAGGAATCCTTTATTCACCTTTAGCCGTCACTACACAATAAAAACAATCACTGTAGTAAACAAAAATAAATAAAAATCCAGTCGGAGAAACACACATGGCTTTTGATTCATCAAAGCGTTACCACGTTACGGCGCTAGCTTGTGCCGTCGCATCTGCGTTGTCATTAAATGCAAGCGTAGTGCAGGCACAGGAAGAGGCCGAAATAAAAGAAGAAGATGTAGAAAAGGTGGTTGTCACAGGGTCGCGTATTGCCCGTGATCCCAACCTTGCTTCGCCGTCGCCTGTTCAAGCTATCTCTGAAGAAGATATTCAGCTATCTGGTGAATTCTCCGTCACTGATGTTATTAATGATATCCCGGCTCTGTTTTCATCTACTACGGCTGAGAGCTCAATTGACTCAGCCAGTTTTTCCGATGGTGCAAACATTCTAAACTTACGTGGTTTGGGTGCAAACCGTACCCTAACCTTGGTTAATGGACGACGTCATGTAGGTGGATCTGCAGGTTCTGCTGCCGTGGATGTAGGTTCAATCCCCGTTAAGTTAATCAAATCGGTAGAAGTGCTTACCGGTGGTGCATCAGCCGTATACGGTGCTGATGCGGTAACAGGGGTTGTTAACTTCATTTTGCGAGATGACTACGAAGGCTTCGAAGTCGACGTTAATACCGGCATTTCTTCCGAAGGCGACGGCGAACAGTTAAGTATCTCAGCACTGTATGGGACTAACTTTGACGACGATAAAGGTAACTTTGCTATCAATGTTGAGTTCCAGCGTGACGAAGGTGTACGGGTAAGCGAGCGCGATAACGGCCTTCTTATTGGCTCTGGTGGTGACTGGACAAACCCAGCGCTTCGTTTCCAACAAGGTGATATTGGTAGTAGTACACCTAACCTTGCTGAGTACTATAACTACGATAACACAGGCTTGTTTAATTTCGGTTTAAGCATTCCAAGCCTTGAAGCCTTCACTCAAAACTATACTGACACATTTGGTAGTGCGCCTAATTTGACTGATGCTGAATTAGCCTTGTTTGACCGCGCAGCAACCTCTGCGCCACGGGCTGTATTACCGTATCGGACTTTCCCTTTTACTTCTGGTTACGGCTATATCGTACCGGGTAATCCATATAGCTTTGCTGGTTTCGATCCATCTACTAACATCGATTTAGATGGCAATGGAACCCCAGATTGTCTTGATTCATTTTCTGGCTATAACAGTGTGTTCGGTGCTGCCTCGTTTGGTGTATTGGGTGGTTGTTGGAATGTGACAGAAGACGGCAGTTATCGCCCAGTTCAAGATGGTTTAGTGTCGGGGAACTTCGAAGGGTTTGGTGGTGATTCATACAACACTATTCAGCAAGAGCGAGGCTACCTCATCACGCCAAATGACAAAATTGCTGTTAATTTACTAGGCCATTACGACCTTAGTGACAGTATGACGGTATTTGGTGAATTGAAATACGTTGTTCAAGGTACTGAAAACGAAAGTCAGCCTACGTCATATTGGGATTTGCTTTTCGGCGCCCCAGATAACCCTTACCTACCTGAGTTTATTCAACCATTAGCCAGTGAACTTGGCGGTGTGGCTATTACGGTAGACCCTATTGGTATTGGCCAGGGTAAAACGGAAAACGAACGTCGTACGCTACGTGGTGTTATCGGTCTCGAAGGTTTCTTCGAAAACGACTGGGAATACAATGTATCGGTTAACTACGGTAAGTTTGAGTACGAACAAAACGGAACAGAAAACTTAATTATTGTTGACCGCTTCTTCTCTGCTATTGATGCAGTGACCGACCCCTCAACAGGCGAAGCGAACTGTCGTGTAAACTTGGATGCAGATACGCCACAAGTTACTACAGCATTTAACATTCCATCCTATGACCCAGGGTATTTCTCGTTCACGCCGGGTGATGGTAGCTGTGTACCACTCAATATATGGGCGGGTTCCACTGGCATTACTCAAGAAGCCGTGGATTGGGTAACGGAAGACAGTCATAGTCAAACGACTATCGAACAGTTAGTTATTAGCGCGTCGATTGCCGGTGATTCAAGTGAATACTTCGAATTGCCCTATGGCCCTCTTTATTTCGCGCTAGGTGGCGAATACCGTAAAGAAGAATCAGAAGCGACCTTTGATGCGTGGCGCTTAGGTGTTATACCAGAGGGATCTCAGTATACCGCAGGCACGCAGGTATCAGACTACTCAACCAACAATTCGTTGGTCTTCCAGCCATCAATTAGAACGGCGAATGAAACCGGTGACTTTGACGTAAGCGAAGTATTCTTGGAAGTATCTGTTCCGCTTATTCAAGGCGAAACCTTAATTGAAGAGTTAACCTTAGACTTAGCTGCACGTTACTCTGATTATTCTACGGTTGGTGATACCACGACATGGCGTGCAAACCTCATGTACTCACCTCATGAAGATTTAATGGTGCGTTTATCAAAGTCTCAAGCCATTCGTGCGCCTAATATCAGTGAATTATTTGGTCCTGAAGTGGGTGCCACTTTCCGTCCAACAGATCCTTGTAACGCCAGCGTTATCGCGGGTATTCGAAGCAACGATGAAGCCGCGGCTAACCAGTTGCAAGCTAACTGTGTGGCCGACTTGCAGTCTATCGGTTACAACCCATTCGATGATAGCGGTGAATACGTTTATACCGACCCACTATCAGCGGCATTCCCTGGTGTAACTGGGGGGAATGCTGAGTTGCAAGAAGAAACCGCCGACACCATTACCGCTGGCTTCGTTTATAACTCGAGTTGGTTAGAAGGTTTCTCAGTCACGGCGGATTATTGGAGTATCGAAATTGATGACGCCATTAGCGCAGTAAGTTCTGATGACATTGTCAATGGTTGCTATGTAGGCGAGTCATTGAATGAAAACTTCTGTTCACTGTTTACCCGTAATACAGATGCGTCATCACCGCAATTTGGTGGCTTGAACTTCTTACGCTCTACACAGGTTAACTTCGCTCGTCTTGAAACATCGGGTGTCGATTTCAGCGTAGGTTACGATTTTGAAGTTGGTGCGCATACTTTCTATACGAAAGTGTCTGGTACTAAAGTCAATGAGATTGATCAGTACACTAATCCGAATGATCTTACCGAAGTTAACCCTGAATTAGGTGAAGTGAACCGTCCTGAGTGGGCAGGTAACATCAATCTAACGTGGAAGTGGGAAGAACTTCAGGTAGGCTGGCAGACGCAGTACATGGACGAGCAACTTCTAGCGGGTGTTGAAGTTGAAGAATACGAACGAGGTGACTTTGATGATACTGCCATGATGGACGAGTTCTGGCAGCACGATATTAACTTCTCATACATGGTGAAAGAAAACCTGAAAATGTATGGTGGTATCAAGAATATTACTGATGAACAACCATTCATCACTAACTTCGCTTATCCAGCAAGTCCTCGAGGTCGCTTCTACTTCGTTGGTTTCGACATGCAGTTTAAGTAAATAGGTTTATCAGCAAAGACAAAAAGCAGCGCTTAGCGCTGCTTTTTTTATGGAAAAAGAAAAATCCAGTTGCAAGGGTGAAACGTTAGCTTTATGTTAACTGGTCTAACCAGAAGTCAGTAATACAGAGAGATAACCATGTCTGCACCTAATCCGCTTCGCGCCTTCGCTAAAAAAGCCAATACCTATCCTGATTGGCTTCGTCAAAAAATGCTCACATGGATGTTCCGCTATAAAGTGAAACTCACGGGTACCGTCAGCATTGATATTTTAGAAACAGACTTGAGATCGGTAACCTTTCGTCAAAAGAATTATAAAAAAGTACAAAATCACATTGGTAGTGTACACGCTGCAGGTATGGCGCTTCTCGCCGAATCTTCTACGGGCTTTGTGGTTGGCGTCAACCTACCCGGTGATAAGTTGCCCCTTATTAAAGAAATGAATCTAAAATATGTAAAGCGAGCACAAGGGGATATGCATGCGGTAGCGCATTTGACTGACGAGCAAATATCACTCATGCAAACACAAGATAAAGGTGAAGTGTCGGTAGCCGTGAAAGTCACCGATGCACAGGGTATAGAACCCGTTATATGCGAAATGATTTGGGCTTGGGTGCCGAAACAGAAAAAAGCATAAAGTCCGTACATATACCCAACTGACGCAATCGTTGAATTTGCCGAAAATGGCAAGCGGTTGCGCGCTTCCTCTTTACAGTTTTATTAAGTTTTCTCACCTCGCCCGAATGAGTTTGACAGCCGTTTATATCCCTACTATTAAATAATTAACTGGCCAGATATGCGATATGTTTCGTCTTTAAAGCATGGCTAAAAGTAGCATAAATAAAACGTCATTCGAGCAGCGTTAGAGGTAGATATGGCAGAGCTATCGAGAGAGCAACTGACTAAACGTCCTTTTTCAGATAAAAAACATTACCCTTATGGTTTTGGTCGCTCTGGTGACTTTTCTATCTCGGAGAGCAAGCTGCTACAGTCTCATGGTTCTCTCTTTGCCGCTCTGGTGGACGGTAAATTAACGCCGCAAACCGATGAAGAGCAACAGTACCTAGAATCAGCGCTTGGTCATAGGCCGCCACAGACGCCTCAGGAAAAAGCATGGCTTAAGTATCAAGCACGAATAAACCGCCCCAAAGCCGCCAGTATTTACGGTTCTAAACGTTCAATGACGGAAGAAGTTGACGAGGACGAGGATATAGGGGATAACAGTGACATTGATATCGAACTCGATACAGAATAGCTGTTAACTAAATGTAAATAGCTATCCTAAATACAGCCTGTTTATTCCCCTTCGCGAAACATTTATCCTAATTATCCTGAATATTGGGATATATATCTCACTTTTGTGCAATTTGCTGTTTTATCTTCCTACATCCTTCGTTATAGTCCGGTCATCGTCAACGTACGCTAACAACCCGTTAAACCATTACAGGAGAAAGTACTGTGAAAATGATGTCGGGCGCAGCCATGGTGGTAGAAGCGCTAAAAGATGTAGGAGTGACACACGTGTTCGGTTACCCAGGTGGTGCCGTTCTGGACATTTATGATGCGTTATTTGCGCAAGATGATGTCAAACACGTCCTCGTACGTCATGAACAGGCAGCCGCTCACATGGCGGATGGTTATGCACGTTCAACAGGCAAAACCGGCACAGTACTTGTCACGTCAGGCCCAGGTGCAACCAATACCATTACCGGAATTGCAACCGCCTATATGGACTCTATCCCTATGGTGGTGTTATCAGGGCAAGTACCCTCTATGCATATCGGTGAAGATGCCTTTCAGGAAACCGATATGGTGGGCTGTTCCCGTCCCATCGTTAAGCATAGTTTCTTGGTTAAGCGTGCGGTAGATATTCCAGAAGCCATTGCAAAAGCTTATTACATTGCAAATACAGGTCGCCCCGGCCCTGTGGTTGTGGATTTGCCCAAAGATTTAGTCAACGTTGCAGATGAACACCCTTATGTGTTCCCTACAGACGTAACAATGCGTTCTTATAACCCAACCGAAAAGGGTCATCCGAAACAGGTGAAGAAAGCGGTTGAAGCGTTACTTAAAGCTGAACGACCAGTGTTATACGTTGGCGGCGGCGCGGTTGCGTCTGAAGCCTCTTCACGAGTGATTGAATTAGCTGAGAAGTTGCACGCCCCAGTAACCTGTACCTTAATGGGCTTAGGTGCGATGCCTGGCACTCACAAACAATTTGTGGGTATGTTAGGGATGCATGGCACGTTAGAAGCGAATAAGACCATGCATAATGCCGATTGCATTATTGCCCTAGGTGCTCGTTTTGATGACAGGGTAACGAACAACGTAGACAAGTTTTGTCCTCATGCAGACATTATTCATGTTGATATTGACCCCGCATCTATCTCAAAAACCGTCAATGCGCATATTCCAGTCGTTGGCTCGGTAGATAAAGTGCTTGATCAAATTCACGAACATATGGTGAATAAAGACTTATCCAACCAAGAAGCGAAATTGGCCGATTGGTGGCAGCAAATAGAGCAGTGGCGTGGGCGACAGTGTCTTAATTACGAGCAAGGTGATGAGGTTATTAAGCCGCAGAAAGTCATTGAAGCTTTGTATAAGCACACTGACGGTAAAGCTTACGTAAGTTCAGATGTAGGCCAGCACCAAATGTTTGCGGCACTTTATTATCAGTACGATAAGCCGCGTCAGTGGATAAACTCAGGTGGCTTAGGCACCATGGGCTTTGGTTTACCGGCGGCAATGGGGGTGCAGTTTGCTCATCCTAACGCCACTTCTGTGGTTGTGACGGGTGATGGCAGTATTCAAATGAATATTCAGGAACTGTCTACCTGTTTACAGTACAACTTGCCGATTAAAATCATTTCATTGAATAACCGTGCTTTGGGTATGGTTCGTCAGTGGCAAGATATGATTTATAAGGGGCGTCACTCTCATTCATATATGGATTCAATGCCAGACTTTGTGAAGCTAGCGGAAGCTTACGGCCATGTTGGCATCAAAGTAGATAAGTTAGACGACCTCGACGCAGCAATGGAGAAATGTTTCAGTTACACAGATCGCCTCGTGTTTATGGACATTGCTATCGACCAAAACGAACACGTATACCCAATGCAAATTAAGTATGGCGCAATGGACGACATGCGCTTAAGCAAGACGGAGCGAACCTGATGAAACGCATTATTTCTGTATTAATGGAAAACGCCCCTGGCGCACTATCTCGAATCGTAGGTGTATTTTCACAACGGGGTTACAACGTCGACTCTTTATGTGTGGCACCGACCGACGATGAAAGTTTATCTCGTTTAACCATCATCACCCATGGCGACGACAAAGTGATTGAGCAGATCACAAAACAAGTGAATAAGCTTGTTGATGTATTGAAAGTGGTCGATCTTACTGAAGGTGCCCATATTGAGCGTGAACTGATGCTTATCAAAGTGGCGACACGGACAGAATCAGTGCGCGCCGAAGTAAAGCGAAATGCGGATATTTTCCGTGGTACCATTTTGGATGTAAACGCGAATAACTACACCATTGAATTGACAGGTACTACCGATAAACTGGATGCTTTTGCAACGACCATGGGGCAGTGTGCGGAGATCATTGAATCATCTCGCACTGGTGTTTGTGGTCTAGCTCGAGGGGATCGCGCGTTGCGCCCCTAGTCGAGTTTGATTGAATTGGCAAGCCGGCGCTATTTTGTAGCGCCGGCTTTTTTAATGCGCTTTACCGTAATAGGCTTCAATGCGAAACGCCATGCCATATGAAGGCTTAAAGCCTTCATCTCGTCGCCACAACACGAAGGGCTCGACGTCAAAGTACAACCATTCACGTAACGGGTTAGAGCGCCAACGTAGCCCTGTGTAAACCTCTTCCACCTTGTATTGCGGGCGATCTAATCCTTCTACCATTAGTCGATACATCAATGCATTGTGAGTATCAATAGGATACAAATGTTGAAGCTCGTGACGCCAAAGCCAATCGTTGGAGTCATCCCTGAAATAAAAGCGATTATTTAATCGAGTCACGTTATTATTTTCAGCCACATGCTGAATCGCCGCGCCCAATTCAGCACCCAGTCTGTCTCGGGTGTAGTAATACAATTCAGCATCATACAACATGGCCCAGTGAGCATTGAACGCCATGGCGTCGCGATATCGGCTTTTTACGTAAAGCTGGTCACGTCGGCCTGCGCCTATGCGATATGAATAGTGCGAATTCTGATCGGGCCGGAAACGAAGGGCAATGGTGGTGTTATCACGTCGCCCTAGTGAATCGTTTCGAGCCGCTTTCAGCGTGTCACTTTGCGTCTCATCTTCATTGTCGCTAAGCAATAGATCCACCCTATCTTCTAGATGGGGAAGCGACACCCGTATACGAAAACGAAGGTCGGTTTCTGCAAGGTCGCGACTTCGAGGTTCCCAACTGAGTTGAATGCGGCCTTCTGCTTTGGCTTGCTTATTTCTATGGGGGCCGTTTTCTTGGGAAAACATGCCGTCAAACTGACGAACGGTAAAATCGATGGAGTCTGTAAAACTGCGCTGCCACACATCAAACCAAGCACTATCGTCGACACTATCTTGCGGGCTTTGTATCGCGGTCACAGGCTGTGAGTTGAGAAGGGTCGATGATGGTGACATTAAATGGCAAAGCGTTACTGCAACGCACAACATCCTTTTTAAACCTCCTTTTTTTAGGTGAAATACCTATCAAAACCTTACCTTTATGCTAGGTATCAGCATGCGACTTGTGGTAACAAACGTCAATGATTAATGTGCCATGCAAATATTCAGGTGAAAGCTGAGTCAGGGGGTGGCATACTGTTAGCATTGAAGTAAGGGAGAAAAATATTATGGGTGGTATTAGTATTTGGCAATTGCTAATTATACTGGTTATCGTTGTTTTATTATTTGGTACAAAGCGTCTAAAAGGCATGGGGTCTGATTTAGGTAGCGCTATTAAAGGTTTCAAAAAAGCGGTTAACGAAAACGAACAAGACGCAGATTTCGAGCAGAAAAAGCACGTGGAAGAAAAAGACACGGCCGACCCTGTGGCCACGAAAACCCAGAGCGATGTTAAAGAAAAGTCCTAATGTTTGATATAGGTTTTTGGGAGCTTTTGGTTATTGGTGTCCTGGCCCTACTTGTATTAGGGCCAGAGCGTTTGCCTGGCGCCATGCGTTCTACCATAAATACCATTCGAAGTGTGCGTAATGTTGCTACCGGCTTTAAGCAGGAAGTAGAGCATCAGTTGCGAGTACATGAATTACACGAAAACCTGAAAAAAGCTGAGCAGCAAGGCTTAAAAGACTTATCGCCTGAGTTAGAACAGAGTGTTGATGAGTTAAAGAAAGCCGCTGAGTCCGTTCAGGAACCATATAAAAAACAGTAAATGTCTGACGCTAATAGTTTAATTTCTCACTTAATCGAGCTTCGTAGTCGAATATTGAAAGCGCTTTTAAGTGTGCTTGTCGTGTTTTTGTGCCTGGCTTACTTTGCACAAGATCTTTATCAATTGTTGGCGCTACCATTGCTTGAATCGCTGCCTGAAAATGCCAGCATGATAGCAACGGACGTAGCCTCTCCGTTTTTCGCCCCGTTTAAGTTAACCTTGGTGCTGTCGTTTTTTATCGCCATTCCCTACGTACTCTATCAAGTATGGGGATTTGTCGCGCCAGGCCTCTATCGCAACGAGAAAAAGCTGGTTGCACCCTTGTTACTGTCTAGCACGCTCCTTTTTTATGCAGGCATGGCCTTCGCGTATTTTGTTGTTTTTCCTATCGCCTTTGCATTTTTTAATAGCGTGGCACCAGAAGGGGTAACGGTAAGCACGGATATTTCAAGTTACTTGAATTTTGTGCTGAAATTGTTCTTTGCTTTTGGGGTGTCATTTGAAATTCCCATAGCCATTATCTTACTGTGCTGGACCGGAGTGACAGACGCAAAATCACTAAGAGCAAAACGCCCTTATGTTGTGGTGGGCGCATTTATTCTAGGCATGCTACTAACGCCGCCAGATATTATTTCGCAAACCTTGCTGGCTATTCCGATGTGGTTTTTGTTTGAAGTTGGCGTCATTGTGGGTGGTTTATATGCGGGTAAGACAAAACAAAGTGATGATGAATCCGTTGAAAATGTGAGTGAATAACAAAAAAGAAAAAGGGGAACACATGAAGGCAACCGCAACCACGCTACTTTTAGCTATCGTCTCTTCGTTAGCATTTTCTGTTCAGGCAGAAACCGTCACGCAAGCATTAGAAAAGTGCCGAGGCGTGGACAACAGTTTACAGCGTTTGGTCTGTTACGATCGGGTCGCGAAGAATGTTAACCAATACGCGGGTGGACAAGAATCCATTAGCGCGGTGCCTCGCCCTCAATTAGCGCCTGCCAATGCACCTGAAGCAACAATGCCACCACCGCCGGCGAAACCGTCTGTATCCTCAACGCCTTCTGCTAAGCCAACAGTGGATAACAACGCAACAGAAGATATCGCGTTTGGCATGGAACAAAAACGGGTACGCGAACAAAAAGAAGCGTCTATGGTAGCAACCGTAGCGGCGTTATCGTCTACCGTTAGAGGCAGCCTTATTGTCACTTTCGACAATGGTACTGTGTGGCAACAATCGGATGACACCGACCTCAATTTAAAAGAAGGGCAAAAAGTGGTGGTTGAACGTGGTATGTTCGGCGCTTTTTACGCTAAAGTTGAGGGTATAAAACGAAAAATGAAGGTAAAACGAATTAAATAATATGCCTTGGTTTGATGCCGGTGTGAACTTGCTGGATCGCAGGTTCGATGCCCACGAAGTAGTAACGCGAGCAGTGGACGCCGGTGTTGAAAAATTATGTGTGATTACCACTCACCCCAATGAGTGGGCGGCAGCAGAGCAGCTTTATTCGGCTTTTCCACAGCATATCTGCTATACCATTGGGGTTCATCCTCACAACGCTAAAGTAGTGCGCGAGGAAGACCTCCGCCAGCTAAAAATTCATGCAGCGAAACCCGGTGTGGTTGCCATCGGGGAATGTGGTCTAGATTTTAACCGTGATTTTTCTCCCCGGCCGACGCAAATTGCTGTTTTCGAAGCGCAACTGGCCATTGCTAAGGCTATGCAATTGCCGGTGTATTTGCATGAGCGAGATGCCTTTGACGCACAACGTCATAGTTTAAATAAGTTCATATCACACATTCCAGGCGGTATTGCTCATTGTTTCACTGGAGACAGCGAACAGCTAATTGAGTATTTGGCTATGGATTTATACATAGGCATTACGGGCTGGGCGTGTGATGAAAAGCGTGGTGAAGCACTTCGACAAGCGATACCGCATATTCCTCTTGAGAATATTATTCTTGAAACTGATGCGCCTTACTTGTTTCCCAAAACGTTAAGACCCCGAAAGAAAAACAACGAGCCGGCTTTTTTGCCTCATATCGGCGAAAAAGTCAGTGAATTGATGCAAGTCAGCCCTGATAAATTGCGTATTTGCAGTTATGCTAATACTTGTCGATTATTTTCTTTGATGTCTTGAGCAGTCTATGCTGATAAACACAGATAAAGTGCGCAGTTATGATGTGGGCTTAATTTTAACTACCCTAGTCGCTGTATCACTTTTTTTATTAGTGGCCTTTCATCTCTCCCCAAGCGCCGTTACCGAAGAGCGTTTCTCACAGTTAGCCTATTTGGTGGAAGATGGGAATGGAAGTAAAGAGGGGCCGTCACTCGATTTTTCAACCATTCTCGACGTGTCTGACAGTCGTTGGACACCCACCACGTCACCAGTAAACTTGGGCATGAGTGAAAATGTTCATTGGTTTAGGCTGACTGTTTCACCCACACAACATACGCAAGGTCGCTTTCTTTTACAGTTAGACTACCCCTTGTTAGATGAGTTGGATATGGCTGTCTACAGTCACTTAGGCACCCTACCTACGAGCCGGTATACTGCCGGCGACACCATAGAATTTGATCGTCGCCCCATTCATTATCCCACCCCTTTAATCCCTTTACCGGTAAGCCAGTTTTCCCAGCATGTGTATATCCGTATTAAAACCTCGGGCACGATCAGGCTTCCTTTAAGAGTGTGGGAAGAGCGGGAATTTGTAGAATATTCATCGTCTCGAAATCTTGCCTTAGGCTTATTTTTCGGGTTTCTTTGCGCCATGGGGTTAAGTAATGTATTTCTCTTTTTAACCACTAAACGCCCTGCGTTTCTTTTTTACTCTGGTTACGTCTTCAGTTTGGGGCTAACGTTGGCGTCGCTCCAAGGAATAGGCTATGCCTATTTGTGGCACGATTTCATTTGGTTCCAAGGCGTAGCTGTGGTGGTATTTGCCAACGCTACTATTTTCTTTGCGGCCATATTTACGCGCACAATATTGCAAGTAAAAGAGCACAGTGTTTGGCTAGATAACGCCATTAAAGCACTGGCTTTATTTTTTGGACTCAGTGCCCTTGCCAGCTTTTTAGTGCCCTATAGCTTGGTGATTAAAGTGTACCTTGTGGCCTTGTGTCTAACCGTGCTCTTTACGATTAGTTTAGGGGTGTGGATGTCGGTGAAGGGGGTAATCATTGCCCGTTATTTCACCATTGCATGGGCATCTTTATTAGTCAGCGGCCTGGCAGCCAGCTTAGACAACGTTAACCTTATTGATATTCCGCTTTCATCGAACAATTTACTGATTATTGGCGGTGCCGTTGAAACCCTAATGTTAGCCTTTATTTTGGCAATCAGTTATAGCCATAGCAGAGATGACCTTATTGAAGCGCAGCAGTTTGCATTGGACAAAGAAATACAGGCAAATAATGCCAAGGAAGATTTGCTGGCTGTTCAGCAACGCTATCAAGATGATTTAGAATATAAAGTACAAGAGCGTACCCTAGAGCTAGAAATTACGTTGCGCGAGCTTTCAGAGGTGAATGAAGAGCTAGAAAGGCTTACCGGGGTAGACCCTTTAACAGGGATTAATAATCGCCGGCATTTCGATAAGCGGCTTAAATCGGAAGGGCGCCGTAGCCGTCGAGAACAAACCCCCTTGTCACTCATCATTATCGATGTCGACCACTTTAAAACCGTTAACGATAAATTCGGTCATGCAGGAGGTGACGCTTGCCTTATGCATGTTTCGTCCCTATTTAAACAATTATTACACCGGCCAACAGATGATCTTTGTCGTATAGGTGGAGAAGAGTTCGCTATCATTTTACCGAACACCAACAGTGAAGGAGCATGCCACGTGGCTGAGTTACTTAGGCAAAGCACGGAGCAGCAGCCAGTAGACTTTGAAGGGCAACAGATTGCACTTACTATAAGCGCCGGCGTGGCAACTGCGGTCATTGAAAGTGAAGAGCATGCTCTTGCGTTATTCCGTGATGCCGACGAAAAACTCTATGCGGCAAAAGACGCAGGCCGAAATCGCGTTTCTCATTAATAACAGTTAGGATCCTCTTATGAACTCCTCTTCATTTCCTGCTCGCAGGCTACGCCGTTTACGAGCGCAAGGCGCACTAAGAAGTTTAGTGGCTGAACATGCCTTAACCACAGATGACCTTATTTACCCCGTGTTCGTTTTACCTGGCAGCCAGCAGCGTGAGGCTGTGCCTTCCATGCCAGGTGTAGAGCGTTTGTCAATCGACTTGCTACTTGAAGAGATGAAGACGTGGTACGACCTTGGCATTAAAGCATTGGCCTTGTTTCCTGTTACGCCCATGTCACAAAAAAGCGAGTGTGCGAAAGAAGCCTTTAATCCTGACGGGTTAGCACAACAGGCGCTACGCGCACTTAAATCTGCATTCCCTGATGTTTTATTAATGTCGGATGTCGCCCTCGACCCCTTTACCTCTCATGGACAAGATGGCTTAGTCAATGAGAATGGCTATGTGATGAATGACGAAACCGTTGAAGTGCTGGTGAAACAAGCCTTATCTCACGCACAAGCTGGCGCAGATATCGTGGCCCCTTCAGATATGATGGACGGGCGAATTGGCGCTATTCGTCACGCTTTAGAGCAAGGTGGCTTTATCAACACCTGTATTATGGCTTATTCGGCGAAGTATGCGTCTTCTTACTATGGGCCATTTCGCGACGCGGTGGGATCTGCGGCTAATATTAAAGGTGGCGACAAAAAAACCTACCAGATGGACCCTGCAAATTCTGATGAAGCCTTGCATGAAATCGCTTTAGATATTCAAGAAGGGGCAGATATGGTGATGGTGAAGCCAGGTATGCCGTATCTGGACATTGTAAGGCGCTGCAAAGCAGAATTTAAAGTACCTACCTTTGCGTATCAGGTCAGTGGAGAATACGCTATGCACCAAGCTGCCTTTGCAAATGGGTGGCTAAATGAGGAGGCGGTGATCCTAGAATCATTACTTGCATTTAAACGTGCAGGGGCTGACGGTATTTTAACCTATTTTGCACCGCAAGCTGCGCGCCTACTTCAACGCTAGGCCAGTACGGATAAAAAAGCCGCCCTGTTTTGCGGCTTTTTTTATTCGCAAATGAGCTCCCAGCCAGCTTTATGCTGGAGCCAGATCTCATTGGCTAACTCTGCATTGATGAGTGGGTGGGCTTTCAGCCAACCTTCAGGAAAATGCAGCGTCCAACTTTCGCCATGACATTCAAGTTCAATGTTAGGAATATGTTTGTTTTGGCGGCGTAGGCACAACACCACCGAAATCCTCAAAATACGTAACAGACCCAATAGCATAGGTTGATACTCTGCATGATAGTGAGAAAACGGTGACGGCGCTATAACCAGACGATGCAAGGACACCAGGTCTCGCACCGCGGCGCGTTGCAAGCGGGTAAAGCCAGGTAAATCAATATGGCTTAAAATATAGGCACCGTGCTCGTGGTGTTTTTTGTATTCAATGTGCAAGCCTGTTTCGTGCAAAATAGCCGCCGCGCTCAAAATGGCTTCCGTGTCTAAATGACAAATATCTTGCTGTGAGCACAGTTGATGACATAAAGATAAGGCAACGCCCTTCACCGCATGAGCATGGGACTTATCAATATGATAACGGGCCATGGTTTGGTTTAAGGTTTGTTCGCGACGGTCGTTTTCCTGCACGTTGTCTAACATGCCGTAAATCAAACCTTCCCTTAGTGCCCCACCAGAAATGTTCATGTGCTTAATGTTTAGGCATTCAAACAAACTAATTAGGATGGCAAGCCCAGACGGGAAAATCGCTTTGCGGTTATCTTCTAGGCCCTCAATGTCCAGGTTTTCAATTCGCCCGCACTCAATGCACTGCAATTCTAGATGACGAAGGTAATCTAGACGAATAGCATCGCTAATGCCTTGTGCGACTAAAATCTCTGTAATAGCTTGTGGCGTACCGGATGCACCTAAGCAGTTTTCCCAATCAAAACATAAAAAGGCATCGGCTTGAGGTGTAATTAACGCTTTAGCGGCTGCTTTAGCGCGGCGAAAGTTTTCTTCGCCAATCTTGCCATTCTCGAAATAGCGTTCCATGAAGGTAACGCAACCCATGTCCAAGCTTTTTAAATTGATGGGTTGCATGTCGTTGCCAATAATAATTTCAGTGCTGGCACCACCAATGTCAATGACCAAGCTATTGCCTTGGTTGGCCGAAGTGTAGGCTACGCCTAAATATATCTGGCGGGCTTCTTCTTCACCGCTAATGACATCGAGCTTGTGCTTTAAAATTTCTTCGGCTTTGCGAATGAAAATGTGAGCATTGGTCGCTAATCTAAGGGTGGCTGTTGCCACCACCTTGATATTAGATGCTGGAATATCTTGCAGGCGTTCTGAGAAAGTTTGCAGGCATTGCCATCCTCGTTCCATACTGATGTCGTCTAAGGCCAAATCATCGTCTAAGCCCGACGCTAACCGTACTTTTTGTTTCACTTTGCCAATAATTTGTACGCTGCCATTGACGACATGCACAATGACCATGTGAAAGCTATTGGAACCCAAATCTACGGCGGCGTAATACTCGCCGTAGCTTTGTGTATCATGTTGAATCTCTGCCTGCATATGTTCTTTTAAACGTTAATTGTTGTTCCCGCGGTGGGAGGGCTTGCCTCTTCCGCGCCCTTTGTTACTTCCTCTACGAGAAGAGTTTCTAGTATTTGGTGTCCGTTTACGACGGGGTTTCGGTGCTGTCACGTCATCAAGTAAAGCACTGCTGTCGTAGTCGGTAACGGGAATAGGGTGCTGAATATACTTTTCGATATCCGGTAAATTCAAGGCATACTTTTCACAAGCGAAACTAATAGCAATACCACTTTGTCCAGCCCGACCTGTACGGCCAATGCGGTGAACATAGTCTTCAGCATCGTCAGGTAAGTCATAGTTGAACACGTGGGTGACAGCATCAATATGAAGACCCCGTGCCGCGACATCAGTGGCAACTAAAATATCCAGTTTGCCATTCGTGAAGTCTTCCAATATACCCAAGCGTTTCTTTTGCGGAACATCGCCACTCAGCAAGCCCACACGGTGACCATCGGCGGTTAACCAGTCAGTCACTTTTTCGCAGCTGTGCTTTGTATTTGCGAAGACAATGGCCTTGTCTGGCCACTCTTCCTCAAGCAAAGTGAGAAGAAGCAACATTTTATCGTCATCAGACGGATAAAAGAGCTCTTGGCTTACACGGCTTGCGGTGGTTTGCTCAGGGGCAACTTGCACATGGGTAGGGTTGTTCATGTGCTCATACGCCAGTTCTTGTACGCGGTAGCTAAGAGTGGCTGAGAACAACATACTAAGACGTTCGCTAGCGGCAGGCATGCGGCGGAACAAAAACCGGATGTCTTTAATGAAGCCTAAATCGAACATTCTGTCAGCTTCATCAAGCACGGCAACTTGAATATTATTCAGTGAAAATACATTCTGTTTATAATAATCGAGTATGCGCCCTGTCGTACCAATTATAATATCCACCCCTTCTTGAAGGGTTTCTCGTTGACTTTCGTATCCTTCGCCCCCATAAATCAAACCAAGTGACAATCCGGTATGCTCACTGAGCAATTTGGCGTCATTATAGATTTGAACAGCGAGTTCACGGGTGGGGGCCATAATGATGGCTCGAGGGCCTGCAGAATGTGCATCATTGGATTTGCTGTTATCTACATTTTCTGCTTTGCTTAGCAAATGGTGAAATGTAGCGACCAGAAACGCAATGGTTTTACCCGTTCCTGTTTGGGCCTGTCCTGCAATGTCTAAGCCTTCAAGTAAAGGCGGCAGAGCGAGAGCTTGGATAGGCGTACAGTTGTTAAAATTAGCTGCCGTCAAGGCGTCAACCACCTTGCTATTAATCGGCAGGTCGGAAAAATGAGTATCAGTTAAGTGAGTAGGCATAGCTTATAGCTTATCAGTGCTTGCATTAAAAAACAGTTTCTATATAACACTTATGGTTGAGCTGATACAAATCAGCGACAGACCAAAAATGGAGAAAAGAATGAGCGACAAAATTATCCAGTTATCTGACGATAAATTCGAGGCAGATGTTATCAATGCTGAAGGTCCTGTGCTGGTTGACTTCTGGGCCGAGTGGTGTGGCCCCTGTAAAATGATCGCACCTATCTTAGAAGAAGTTGCGAACGAGTTTGAAGGCAAGTTAACAGTTGGCAAGTTGAATGTCGATGAAAATAACGAAACTCCGCCTAAATATGGTATTCGTGGCATCCCAACGTTACTTCTGTTTAAAAACGGTAACGTGGCCGCAACTAAGGTGGGCGCACTTTCAAAAGCGCAACTCACAGAGTTCCTAAACGAAAACCTATAATTTTCGTAATGAGTAAAACCGGTGACGGGTTCACCGGTTTTTTATTTAAATTGCGCAGTTGGGCCTTGGCGCGTAAAAGAAGTTTTCTCATATTTTTCCCAAGCAAGCTAAAAAAGCTGGACGTTGGTTAAATATAGTGCTAACTTTTCCTCAGCGCTCACCCGAGCAGCATTCTGCTTAGCCCATATCCGGGCGTAATCAATTCTAAACCAGACAGAGTGACTATATAGTCCTGTAACAAGTCCAAGCACAAAGACCCACCAGTATGAATTTAACCGAATTAAAGAATAAACCGATTAGCGAGTTGGTTGCCCTGGCCGAAGAAATGGGCCTCGAGAATATGGCTCGCGCTAGAAAACAAGATATTATTTTCTCGATACTGAAAACTCACGCCAAAGGCGGTGAAGACATTTTCGGTGACGGGGTGTTAGAAATACTGCAGGATGGGTTTGGCTTTCTTCGCTCTGCTGACTCATCCTATTTGGCCGGGCCAGATGATATTTACGTATCACCAAGCCAGATCAGACGCTTTAACCTACGCACGGGTGATACCATTGCTGGGAAAATACGTCCGCCAAAAGACAGTGAACGATATTTTGCGTTGCTAAAAATTCGCGAAGTAAACTTCGACAAGCCAGAAAACTCGCGTAATAAAATCCTTTTTGAGAACCTGACACCGCTTCATGCAGCAGATCGCTTGCGTATGGAACGTGGTAATGGTTCAACCGAAGATATTACTGCTCGCGTATTAGACTTGGCCTCACCTATTGGTCGTGGTCAACGTGGTCTTATCGTAGCGCCACCTAAAGCGGGTAAAACCCTTCTTCTGCAAAACATTGCTCAATCTATTGCTGCTAATCACCCTGAGTGTGAATTAATGGTATTGCTGATTGATGAGCGACCTGAAGAAGTGACAGAGATGCACCGCCTTGTTCAAGGTGAGGTGGTAGCCTCAACCTTTGATGAACCAGCAAGCCGACACGTACAAGTGGCTGAAATGGTGATTGAAAAGGCGAAGCGCCTAGTGGAGCATAAGAAAGACGTTGTTATCTTGCTTGATTCCATTACCCGTTTAGCCCGCGCTTACAACACCGTAATTCCTTCATCAGGGAAGGTGCTTACCGGTGGTGTTGATGCCAATGCATTGCATAAGCCTAAGCGTTTCTTTGGTGCTGCACGTAACGTGGAAGAAGGCGGTAGCTTAACAATTATTGCCACCGCGCTTATCGACACTGGCTCTAAAATGGATGAAGTTATCTACGAAGAGTTTAAAGGTACAGGTAACATGGAACTTCACCTTAATCGCAAAATTGCGGAAAAGCGTGTATTCCCTGCAATTGACTTTAACCGTTCGGGCACCCGTCGAGAAGAACTACTTACCGCTCAAGATGAGCTTCAGAAAATGTGGATACTACGTAAAATTGTCCATGAAATGTCTGAAATTGACGCCATGGAGTTCCTTATTAGTAAGCTCTCTATGACCAAAACGAATGATGAATTCTTCGATGCGATGCGTCGTCAAAAAAGCTAAGAATTTCAAAGTATTGAAAAAGGCGCTTAGGCGCCTTTTTTTGTGCCTGTGGATCAGGTGTCGCGTATCAAAAATCATTTTCATTATACTTCTGTCTAATACTAACTCTCAGTCGAATGGGGTATTTTCAACGTTTAGTTTTGCTTTGACAGTGATGTTTTTCTATACGGGATAGTTTAATCTGAATGTTCCACGTATTTGACGGAATTAGGTATGCATAAAAAAATTATATCACTGACTTTATTAGCTTTTTCTACGCTTTCATTCGCTCAAGATAAGGTCGAAGACCTTGTTTCTCATGTTGAGCCTGACGTCATTAAGTGGCGACACCACTTTCATGAATTTCCTGAATTATCTAATCGAGAATTCAATACAGCCAAGTATATCGCTGACTACCTAAACTCACTGGGTTTTGACGTTCAAACCGGCGTCGCCAAAACTGGTGTTATTGCTATTTTAGACAGCGGAAAACCTGGCCCGGTGGTGGCCTTAAGAGCTGATATGGATGGCTTGCCGGTAAAAGAGCAAAGCAATTTGCCTTACCGCTCTGAGCAAATGGGTGAATACAATGGCAACGAAGTCCCTGTTATGCATGCCTGCGGACATGATACGCACATGGCCATGCTAATGGGGGCGGCAAAAGTGTTAAGCGAATTGAAGGGTGAGCTCAAAGGTAAAGTGAAGTTTATTTTTCAGCCAGCTGAAGAAGGTGCACCAGCGGGAGAAGCGGGTGGGGCAGAGTTGATGGTAAAAGAAGGGGTGCTTAAGAACCCTGACGTGGATGCGATATTCGGTCTTCACATTAGCTCTAATGCCGATGTGGGCACAATTCGCTATAATTCAGGCGGTACCATGGCGGCGGTAGATCCATTTAAAATCGTGATTCATGGCAAGCAAGCGCACGGGGCCTATCCGTGGAAGAGCGTCGACCCTGTGGTCACTGCAGCCCAAATGATCATGTCGTTACAAACCATTGTTAGTCGTGAAATAAAGCTCATCGATGATGCCGCGGTTGTCACAGTGGGTTCCATTCACGGCGGCAACCGCTCAAATATCATTCCTGATTCTGTGGAGCTTGTAGGCACCATTCGTACACTAAACAGTGCTGCGAGAGAGCATATCTATGACGCCATGGCGCGCAAAGTGAAGGGTATTGCCGACAGTATGGGCGCAAAAGCAACGCTGACGCTGCCATTAGATTTTTCATACCCCATTACCTATAACGACCCTGATTTAACACAGTCGATGCTGCCTACCATGCAACGCACAGCCGGTGTTGAAAACACCATTTTGTCGAAGCCTGTGACAGGAGCCGAAGATTTTTCTTTTTTCCAAGAAAAGGTACCTGGGCTATACGTATGGGTAGGCGGCAAGCCTCTTGATGTGCCTGAAGAAGAAAGTCCTGCTCATCATACGCCAGAGTTTTATGTGGATGATGAAGGGTTGAAGTTAGGCGTGGAACTACTCACCAACTTCACCCTTGATTACATGGCGATGCACTAAATAATGGCATCAGATGCAGTCTCTCGATTTCGTTCCTTCCAGCACAGACTGCCTCTGGCGTTTCACCTTTTCTTCGTTTCGGTTCTGGGCGCAGGTTTAAATGCATTACCTGCCCCGTTTGATAGTACCGGAACCTCTGTATTTGGCGTAGGGGCTGGCGTATATGCCGCCCTTCGTTTTGCGCCAAAACTCGCTATTCCCGTCATTTTATTGATTAGCTTACCCCTGTGGCTAAGCGACGGCAGTATTGTAGGCAAGGAAAGTCTCACCTTATTGCCTATTGTGGTCAGTTTATTTGGCTATCAAAAATCCTTAAAGCAGGTCACCAAGGTAGGCGCTGGGTTTTGGTCGATTGTCTTTTTGCCAATATTGATATTAGAGCACGCGCTATTTGAATCGACTCAGTTTCCCATCATGTTTTCGGGGGCGTTAGTCACTTGGGTTAGTGGCGTATTTGGTTTGGTGTCTGGCCATTTTGCTTACGTAGCAATTAACGGTTTTAGCCTTCAAAAAGACCCCAGTGTAGAGAAAATAAGCCTTCATTTTTTGTTCAGCTACTTTTTCTCAGGTAGCTTTTTTGTTGCCTCAATGGCGGTTATCTATTTGTCTGTTTCGCTTTATCAAAATCAGCAAGAGCAGCAAATAGCCACATACATGAATCAGCGTGTCAGCGTGATGGAGCAGCAAATTGCCCATTTTATATCGTTGCACGAAAACGCCATTAACGTGTCGGCACAAACACTGTCTTCAGCAGCGGTGGGCACGAACCGGACTCAGTATTACGCGCAACAACTGACTATACTCGCGTCACATTACCCTGATTTTCTCACTTTCTTAATTGCCGATAAACAGGGCGATATTTCACACGCTCACCCGCCAAATTTGCTCAACAAAGCGAAAGCGTTAGGGGCGGGCAACGTTGCCTATCGCCCCTACTTCTATGAGGTGATGGAAAGCGGGGCGCCTTTCATTTCCAACGTGTTCCAAGGGCGAGGGTTTGGAAACGACCCCATTATCGCGATTTCTGCGCCCATCCTTGATGGCGAAGGTCAGCCCGTAGGAATTTTGGAAGGCTCTTTGTCGTTAAAGAGCTTTTCTGCGGTAGATAAGTTAAATCTAGGCGGCTTTGGTTTATTGGTTGAAGATCAAAATGGCGATGTTATTTATGCCTCTGACAATTTAGGGCTGGCCCCCTTATCTAAAGCGCCCGTGTATAAGTGTGAGCCACAATGTGACATTAAAATCTCTCAGGGGCCATTAGCTAAATCCTGGTTTGTAGTGAACGGGCAATTAGCCAATGTACCGTGGAAAATCAGCTTCTATTTTGAACACCGATTAATGCTTAATGGCATGAGCGAGTACTTGTTGAAAGACTTGTTTTTGCTGTTGGTATTGTCCTTGTTTGGCACCTTTACCGGTTACCATGTATCAAGAATGCTTGAGTCACCTATTCGACGGTTAATTCGCTACATTGCACAATTTAATCCCACGGCGCAAGAAAATGCCAAATCGTTACCCAATTCTGCGTTGCACATCCAAGAGCTGGCATCCTTAAGTGATGAATTTAGTAGTCTAGAAAGCCGCTTAGTGAGTGCGTTTGATGCGCTAGCCGATGCGACAGCGAAGGAGCAAACACTAAATAAAGCGTTAGCAAAATTAAATCATTCACTTGAGTCGCGTATTCTCGAAAAAACCCAGCACTTAGCGTCTGCACTAGATGAAGCGAAAGCGGCCAGTGTGGCTAAAACCCAATTTTTAGCCAATATGAGCCATGAAATTCGAACGCCAATGAATGGGATCATCGGCTCATGTGAATTGCTGCTTGAAGAGGCGCTGTCAGAAAGTGCTCAGCAGCGTGCGCAAACCATTGCCCAATCAGCCGGTAACCTATTAATGATCTTGGACGCCATTTTGGATTGGTCAAAAATAGAGTCGGGTAAAATGCTTTTCGATGCCCAAGACACCGATGTGGCCACGTTACTTGAAGCCAGTACTACGTTGTATGAATATCAAGCCAGTCAAAAAGGGCTATTTATTCATCTTCAGGTGCACAAAGACTTACCGCGTTCCCTCAAGCTTGATGCAGGGAAACTCAGCCAGGTGGTTAACAATTTAGTCAGTAACGCTATCAAGTTTACCCACAGAGGTAGCATTGAAGTGACGGCTTGGTACGAAGAAGACGCGTTGCATGTTTCAGTTAGCGACACGGGTATTGGTATTCCTCCAGCAAAACTGGCTACCATTTTCGGCCAATTCGAACAAGCCGATGCCTCCACCACCCGAGACTACGGCGGCACCGGCTTAGGCCTAGCTATAAGTCGAGGTTTGGTTGAATTAATGGGTGGCGCTATTGAAGTTGACAGCTTGGAAGGAGAGGGCACACGGTTTAGTTTTTATTTGCCAACGTCGTTGGGTGAACTCGCGGCGTATGAAGATACGAAAGTCACAGCCACACTATCGCCTTCGTTGAAAATTCTCTTAGCAGAAGACAATGACATCAATGCTGAAATAGTCATGAGCATGCTTACCCCATCAAAGGTGAAATGTATCAGGGTTAAAAATGGCGTAGAGGCAGTCGAAGCAGCAGCCAAATACAGTTTCGATGTTATTTTAATGGACTGTCAGATGCCAATAATGGACGGGCTGGAAGCCGCAAGAATCATCCGCCAAAAGGGCAAAAACAAAGATGCGGTAAGGATTATCGCCCTTACCGCCAATGCTTTTTTGGAAGATCGTCAAGCTTGCTTAGCCGCGGGTATGGATGCGCACCTAAGCAAGCCTATTAAAAAGAAAGTGTTATTCGACTGTATTGCCAGTGAGCTTGCTGGCGTTTGAAGCCACCGCTTTGGTGTCTTTGTCGTTAGGGTTGCCCATGATATACAGGGCAATGTAACCAAGAATAGCAGACACCAGGGAACCGGCTAAAATCCCCACTCTTTCATCAAACATTTGATTAATCCCCGTTTCCTCGAAGGCTAAGCCGCCAATAAACAGGCTCATAGTAAAACCTACACCACACAACAAGGCGCAACCATAGATATGTTTCATCGATAAATCGCGGGGCAGACTGGCAAGTTTAAGCTTTATCATTAAATAGCAAAAACCGAAGACACCAATTTGCTTGCCCACCACTAAGCCTAAGAAAATACCAAAGGTGACTGGGTGAAAAATGCCTTCTGGGCTGATATTACCAAAACTGATGCCCGCATTCGCGAAGGCAAAAAGAGGAAGAATGGCAAAACTTACCGTACCATTAAGGCTGTGCTCTAAGCGCGTAACCGGAGAGTATGTTTCATCTTTAGCGTCCCGCATGGGAATAAATGCCGCCAGTACTACCCCGGCCAAGGTAGCGTGCACACCACTTTTAAGCATGGCAACCCAAAGTACAGTGCCGACCAACATGTAAGCGGGAATGTCGACCACGTCCCGGCGGTTCATCTGCCAAAGTAGAACAAGGCAACCCGCCGCTACCAACAATGCCCCTTCCGTAATGTTGTTGGTATAAAAAAGCGCAATAATGACAATAGCGCCAATATCATCAATGATGGCAAGGGTAACCAAAAACACTTTTAAGCTTGCGGGGACTCGGCTACCCAACAACGCCAAAATACCCAATGCAAATGCAATGTCTGTGGCGGCGGGTATAGCCCAGCCGGCAATAGCCACGGGATTATCCCAATTGATGCCTACGTAAATAAGCGCAGGCAATAGCATACCTCCAATGGCACCCGCAGCGGGGAGCACAATATCTTTTGGGTTAGAGAGTTCTCCCTCACAGACTTCCCGCTTCAGTTCTAATCCGACATGGAAAAAGAAAACGGCCATAAAGCCGTCGTTTATCCATAACAATAGAGGTTTGTCTATGGCCCAACTGCCCGCCGAAATTTGCACCGGAAGGCTAACAAGTTGGTCGTACAACGTATCAAGAGGGGAATTGGCAATAATGAGGGCGAGTATCGTTGCTGCCATTAGCAGTATGCCGGGCGCTGCCTCTCTATTGAGAAAATCAGAAACCACCACTTGGACTTCTTCAATGACTTCATCTATCGCATCAGGCTTATGTTTATTTGACATGGTTTCGCACTCCTTTTTACTTACCCTACCGCCATGCAATCACCTTTACATTCCGCCGCTAAGAGGAAAAAGATAGTGGGTATTTACATTTTTATTAATTATGGTTAATACGGTGCGCCTAATCGTCAAAGATCACTCACGGGGAATCAGTGGGATTTGCTTTTAAATTAGGCTACAATCGCCAGCTTTTCCAAGTTATCCAATTTACCTACCCCTAGAGGATGTCTAGATGGCAAAAGTCGCGATAGTCATGGGTTCAACTTCAGACTGGCCTACCATGCAGCAGGCCGCAAAAATGCTGAAGTCGTTTGGTGTTGAATTTGAAGCAAAAGTGGTGTCTGCGCACAGAACACCAAATTTGTTGGTTGAGTTTGCTGAAGCAGCCGCCGACGAAGGCTTTAGTGCAATTATTGCTGGGGCAGGGGGCGCCGCTCACCTTCCAGGTATGATAGCGGCACACACGCATTTGCCGGTATTTGGTTGCCCGGTTAAATCTAAAGCGCTTAATGGTTTAGACTCCTTACTTTCCATTGTTCAAATGCCAAAAGGGGTTGCTGTGGGGACACTCGCTATTGGTGAAGCGGGGGCGGCCAACGCGGGTCTGTTAGCGGCGCAAGTGGTTGCGTTACAAGAAGAACGTGTTCGCGACGCTGTTATTGCCTTTCGTCAACAGCAAACTGAGACTGTTCTGGCATCAAGTAATAGCTTGGAGTTGGACGAATGAGAGTTGTTGTTTACGGCGCAGGACAATTAGCGCAAATGATGTACCTAGCGGGCTCGCCCTTAGGTATTGAAGTTCAGGCTGTCGACGTAAACAACGATTCAGTTGTTCATCCAGTAAGTAAAACCCCTCTTGATACCACATTAGCGCAAGCATTAGAAAGCGCAGATGCACTTACTGTTGAGTTTGAGCACGTCCCAGAACGCTTACTCGACGAAGCGGCGAAAACCGGTAAGCTTATGCCAGATATCGCCAGTATTTTGGTGGGGGCAGACAGAGTACGAGAGAAAAAATTACTAGACTCAATGCAGGTGCCCAATTGTGAACACCGCATCGTTACACACCCTGACCAGCTAGCTGATTGCGTTGACGCTTTAGGTGATAAACTCATTCTCAAAGCAAGCCGCGATGGTTACGACGGGTATGGTCAGTGGCGTCTTACCGATAAAGCAGATTTACAAAAACTAACCCAAGCCATGAGTCAATTAAACCTCGCTGAGGTTCCCCTTGTGGTTGAAAAAATGATGGCGTTTGACAGAGAACTTTCCCTCATCGGTGTGCGCAATAAGCAAGGTGATATCCGCACGTATCCCTTGGCGGAGAACCTTCATCACCAAGGCCAACTGCACGTTTCAGTAGCGCCTGCGACTCAAGTTGATGATGAGTTACAACGCAAAGCACACGACATCTTTGTAAAGCTTGCTGAAGGGATGGATTACGTGGGTGTGTTAGCCGTGGAGTTATTTCAGTGCGGCGATACATTGCTGGTTAACGAACTGGCACCCCGTGTGCACAACTCAGGGCACTGGACACAATCTGGAGCGGTGACCAGCCAATTTGAAAACCACCTCAGGGCGGTATGCGGTCTTCCTCTTGGAGACACTAGCGCAATTGGGCCAAGTGCCATGGTGAACATCATTGGTTGCAGCAGCTTTTCCAGAGAACTGCTTAGTATTGATGGTAGTCATTTGCATTGGTACGGTAAATCGGTAAGAGAAAAACGCAAAATGGGGCACATTAATGTGACCGCCAAAAGCTATGTTGAATTGGGCGAAAAACTCGAACAACTGGGGCAGTTTTTACCCTTGTCGTTTTTTCCAAAATTAGTTGACGAAGCACAGCGTTTAAAGGCTTGACAAT
This sequence comes from Alteromonas sp. B31-7, assembly GCF_015767655.1. Taxonomy (NCBI): domain Bacteria; kingdom Pseudomonadati; phylum Pseudomonadota; class Gammaproteobacteria; order Alteromonadales; family Alteromonadaceae; genus Alteromonas; species Alteromonas sp. B31-7. The sequence continues at coordinate 4,020,896 of NZ_CP065233.1, read as the reverse complement.
CAAGGTTATCACTATAGAATACGCGTCCGCTGCTTAGGCAGCGGTCATACTTTTAGTGTGCCGACTTAGCTCAGTTGGTAGAGCAACTGACTTGTAATCAGTAGGTCGCCAGTTCGATTCCGGCAGTCGGCACCATTTTTCTTTTTTCTTTCCTATTCCTGTCTTACACTTACTCTCAATTCTTGCTGGGAGTAACGCTATGTTCGTATTTCGCTTTTTTCGTTCGTTTATTGCTATTGGTGCAGCACTACTGATGTTGTTCGGTTGCAACGCTGATGCGAATGAAGACCTAAAAATAACCCAAGGCTATGCCCGTGCCACCTTCCCGATGGCAAAAACGGCGGCAGTTTACTTTACGTTAGAAAACACCACCGAAAAGCCGGTTACATTAACCCGCGTTACAGTGAGTAAAGCCATTGCCTCAGAAGCACAGATTCACACCACGACCATGCAAGGTGACATGATGAAGATGCAGCAACTACAGGATGGCATAAAATTAAATGCTGGCGAAACGGTTGAATTTAGCTCTGGTAGCTATCATGTCATGTTAATGGGGTTAACACAGGGCCTTGAGGAAGGCAGTGAAATAACAATGACATTTCACTTTGATAGTCTTGGTTCACAAACGGTTACGCTGCCTGTGAAAAAGCAGACAATGAAAAATGAGCATCACCATCATTAAAATGTCCGCACGCTCGGCGTTATATAGCTTGAACCGTTAATCATTATTTTCTATGGGGTTAATTAGTTAATACACTAATCCATCCTCACCTTAATGTAGTATCATAATTATAGATTGTTAATTTATATTTTAATCTGATTTCGGACATCCGAACGAAGGAGTGACTCATGAGTAAGATTGATATTGGTATTTCAGAAAGCGATCGTAATGCGGTAGCGCACGGGCTTAAAAAGCTACTTGCAGACTCATACACGCTTTATCTTCAGACCCATAACTTTCACTGGAATGTGGAAGGGCCACAATTTCGTGAGCTTCATTTGATGTTTGAAGAGCATTACACTGAACTGGCTGAAGCGGTTGATGAAATTGCTGAACGTATTCGTACCCTTGGCGTTGCTGCGCCTGGCACCTATAAATCGTTCGCTGAACTAAGTTCTATCGATGAGGTTGAAGGCGTGCCAGAAGCGTCTGAAATGGTTGGATTACTTACTCATGGTCATGAGCAAGTGGTGAAAACATGCCGTGATTCTCTGAAGTTGGCTCAAGATGCTGACGATGAGTCATCAGCTGCACTTATTGGTGATCGCATGCGTGTGCACGAAAAGACCGCGTGGATGCTTCGTGCTATGCTTCCAAGATAATACACCGCACTTCTGCGTGCCTCGATAAGTGAACCTGAACAGGGTAACATAGCGTAAGATCAACAACGCTTAATAACCACAGGTTCAAATAGTATGGCGCGTACATTTAGACACTTGCTATTAGTTGCAAGCACAGCGCTGGCTGGGGCATCCCTGCCAGCGCATTCACACCAAGACTCCGATCATGTTCACCTTGAAAGCACCACGTTAGCCGAAGGGCTAGTGCACCCATGGGGGATGGCATTCTTGCCAAACGGTGACCTCGTGGTGACAGAACGTGCTGGTGGGATCCGTGTTCTCAAAAAAGACGGTACGCTAACGCCGCGTCTCAGCAATGTGCCAGAGGTGGCCGCCGTGAATCAAGGGGGGATGCTAGACATTACCCTAGACCCTGATTTCGAAGACAATAACACCCTCTATTTTTGTTTCAGTCAGCCCGGTGAAGGTGGCAGTAGCAGCAGTGTAGCTCGCGCAACCTATGCCGATAATGGCCTTTCTGATGTTTCTGTTATCTTTAGTGCTGCCCCGCTTATCGACAATGGTTTTCACTTTGGTTGTCGCCTTACATTTGATAATGAAGGGAAGTTATTTGTTACCCTTGGCGACAGATACAAGTACATGGACGAAGCGCAAAATACCAATAACCACTTTGGTACCATAGTGCGTATCAATAGCGATGGCACAGTACCTACAGACAATCCATTCACAGAGGGCGACGCGCCTGAAGTTTTCAGCTATGGCCATAGAAATGTGCAAGGCGTCACTGTGCACCCGCAAACCGGTAAAGTGTGGGCAATGGAGCATGGTCCTAAAGGTGGCGATGAAGTTAATCTGATTAACAAAGGCGCCAATTACGGTTGGCCGGTCATTACCTATGGTATTGACTACAGTGGGGAGGTCATTAGTGATAAAACTCACAAAGAAGGAATGGCACAGCCGTGGTTATATTGGGACCCTTCTATCGCACCAAGTGGCATGGCGTTTTACACCGGAGATATGTTTCCAGAATGGGAAGGGGACTTATTAGTAGGCTCATTGAAATTTACCCATTTAAGACGGGTAGAAGTAAACAATGGTCAGCCTGCTGACCAGCATGAATATCTGCGCGATAACGGTGAACGAATTCGAGATGTCGAGATTGCACCTGACGGCGCAATCTATTTGCTAACCGATGCCCCTAATGGGAAAGTGATCAAACTGACTCGGGCAAAATAAGCGTACACGTTGAAAGCGTGCTACAAAATAGAAGGGGCAAGGAGTTGTTATCATCCTCGCCCCTTTTTCTATCCTGCTTTTCATGCGTATAGTGAAAGCAGACGGCGATGTTTACACGTTGCTGTGTCTAGGAAAACCTTAACTTTCGGGTTTATCCTTCGTGCGATAGCGTTCAAACCATGCCAAAATATTGCCTACCTTTTGTATAAGCCTAGAAGGCTTACTCGCAATACCGTGAGACGCACCAGGAATACGAACCATAGCCGCATCAACCCCGCGTAGCTTTAGCGCTTGATAATACTGCTCTGACTCACTTATTGGCGTACGATAATCCGCTTCCCCTGTAAGCAGAAGTGTTGGAGTTTCTACATTCCCCACTAAAGATAAGGGGCTTCTTTTCCATAACTTGTCAGCAATTTTCCACGGCATATCTGCCATCCAGTACTGGCTGAAAAAAGGGTACGCATCAGCCGTGAGGGCAAAGCTCATCCAATTAATCACAGGTTTAGCGACAACGGCCGCGGCAAAACGATTTGTTTTGCCAATGGACCAGGCTGTTAATACACCACCGCCGGAGCCCCCAGTAATAAAGAGTTGCTTACTATCTATATAATTGTTTGCCACCATGGTGTCTACCACGTCCATTAAGTCGTCGTAGTCTTGAGAAGGGTAATTGTGGTGAATTAAGTTACCAAATTCGCTGCCATAGGATGAACTACCCCTAGGGTTAGACCATACCACCACGTAGCCATGTGCAGCCATAAGCTGTATCTCAAGTGAGAAATGCGGTCCGTACGCGGCATGGGGGCCACCGTGGATCTCCAGTATTAATGGGTATTTTTTACTGCTATCGAAGTTAGGTGGGTACGCCACCCAGGCATCAATTTCGCGCTCGTCATAGGAGGATACCACCGAGAGGTCTTCCACCTTGGCCATGGTTAAATGGTTAAGGGCATCGTCGTTTAATGTGGTCAGTTGACTGTCTTGCTTGCCTTTGCGATACAGCATTAAATCGGCGGGGCGAGTGCGAGACGCTTGGGTATATACAATTGACCCGTTACGGCTTAATGCAAAATCCCCTGATGTATAGGGACGTCCAAACGATTGGCCGCCTAGGCTCACGTCAATGGGCTTTATATCCCCTTTTAAGTTCACAGCAGCAAGGGTATTTTCACCCTGTTCTAAATAAGAAAAAATAATCCCTTTGCTATCGTGTCGCCACACAAACTTACCCAAGGTTCTGTCTAAGGATTCCGTTAAGCGAACCATTTCTTTCGTCTTAAGGTTCATTACCATGAGGTCATCGATTTGATAGGCCATCTTGTTGTCAATAACATGGCTAAATGCTAACCATTTCCCGTCAGGGCTAATAGCTGGGCCATACTCAGGGCCTTCTAAGTCAGTAACCTGTTCCACGTCGCCACTATTAATTGAAACTTTGTAGATAGCACTGCGCATTGGGTGCAGGGCAAAATCTTCAGCTCTGTCGGCCGCAAAATAGAGGGCTTGGTTGTCATGGCTAAAGGCTAGCGTCCCCCCATTTGAAAAAGCACCTTGGGTGAGTTGTCTTGGTGTGCCACCCTCAACCGGTAAAATATAAATTTGCTCAAAGCCTGCTTTTGCATACCCTTGGCCGTCTGAACGATATTGCACATTCTCAATATACGTGGCTTGTTCTGCCCATGATGCGCCCTTCGGCTTTTTGGGCATATCACTGAACAGGGGTTTCGATGTGTGAGGGGTAAATAAGGTGAAGGCTAGCTGCTTACCATCATGAGACCAAGTCAGGTTGCGTGGAGTTTCAGAAACATTCGTTAACGGGATGCTTTGTTGCGTATCTAAATAATATAAGAATAACTGGGTGCGCCCATTGACGCTTTGAGTAAAAGCAATTTTATCTTTTGTGGGTGCCAGCGTCGCTTGAGATACCGAGCTTTTATTTGCAAGAAATGGGCGGTGAGTGCCGTCTTTTATATTAACTTGCCATAATGCAGAGCGCCGACTATCTCGCATTATGTCCATGCTTTGCCTAGCGTAAACCAGCGTGTGATCATCAATGAAAAAAGGCGATGCTGGGAATTCTAGATTAAAGGTGTCTTCGAGCGAAAGTGTGGTGGGAAGTTGTGCATTGGATTGTGTCGGTAGGCTTAATAAAAATACCATTGCCCCTATTACCCATGCAAAGCGTGAGTTTGCCATGTCGCTTTCCTTTTTATTTAAATGATGTTGACTGTTACCTTCACCAGGACAGCTTTTTATCTCATTCGTCGCTACGCATTAATCATGACGAGATAAACTTACCTTACCAAAAAGAATGTCTTTAAACATAACCCAGTCACCCAATAAGCTGTAAAGCGGGTGGCGGAAGGTAGCCGGTCTGTTTTTCTCATAGAAGAAGTGCCCAACCCATGCGAAGCCGTAACCTACCACGGGAATCAACCACAGAAGGGCGAGGTTTCCTTCTGTTATGCTAGTAACAATCACTGCGATGACGAGCCAAGAGCCGACAAAATGCAGACGCCGACATATAGGATTAGCATGTTCGTTTAAATAGTAGGGGTAAAACTCGGCGAAGGTTTCAAACTGTTTGCGTGTTTGTGAGGTTGCAGACATGGTGATCTCCAGTAGTTGAAGTTTGAATTTAACACTAATTTTACAACTTTAGCTAGGCAAAGTCCCTTTTCTGCATAAAGGTTGTTTTTTGTGTATATTCGCCCCATATTCTTTTTAAAAATTTAATCGGTTAAAAGGTCTGTTTATGGATAACCTTGTTGCAAACCCCGCTGCAACCATCGTCGACATCACGATAGAAAATTTTCAGCAAATTATCGTTGAAGCCTCGCAAGAAAAGCTGGTTCTTATAGATTTTTGGGCAGATTGGTGTGAACCCTGTAAAGATCTCATGCCAATTTTAGAAAAATTGGCAGGTGAATATGCACAGCACATGATTCTTGCAAAAGTAGATTGTGAGGCACAACAGGAGGTTGCTGGACAATTTGGCATTCGTAGCCTGCCCACAGTGATGGTGGTTCAAAATGGGCAACCGGTAGATGGGTTCGCCGGGGTTCAGCCTGAAGCACAAATTCGTGAAATGCTAGCAAAGTATTTACCTAGCCCAGAAACAGAGCACCTCGCGGCAGCAGGAAAGGCTATTCAAGCTGGCGATTATGCCTCAGCATTACCTGAGGCAAAACAAGCACTGGAAATTAACGCCGATAATATCGACGCGAAATATATGCTTATTGATTGCTACATTGAGACGGGCTCAGTATCGCAGGCGAAAACAGCGCTAGAAGAAATTAAGCTGGTGGACCAAGATGCACGTTATCAAACCTTAGTGGGCAAAGTAGAATTAGCGGAACAAGCCGCTGATACACCGGAAATTAGAAACTTGCAGGCGGCGGTTAAAGAAAACCCAGACGATTTGCAGCTCAAAGTGGATTTAGCCATTCAATTGCATCAGGCTAACAAAGCCGATGAAGCGTTGCCTTTATTATTTGGCGTATTGAAACAAGAGCTCAGTTTTGGTGATGCCCGTAAGGTTATGCTAGACATGATTGGTGCATTAGCCGATGGCGACCCATTAAAATCTGAGTTTAGACGTAAAGTCTATGGATTACTGTACTAATCACACACTAGGAAAGGCGCGAAAGCGCCTTTTTTGTTCCAACTAGATTTAATTTACTCGTCCTAAAAGCCTCCTTAAAAAGTGCCCCTATTGTTTATTTTTACAGCGATGAAAAATAAATCATTTGAGTAAACAAACAATTGCTGTATTTTTGTGCGAAAAACAGATGATCCTTTGCGCATAATTTTGTAGAATCCTCGCCTAATTTTTTTACACATATGATTCATGGCAAAGAACGTTGTGGTACTCGGCACCCAATGGGGTGACGAGGGTAAAGGCAAGGTCGTAGACCTACTCACTGATCGTGCAAAATACGTAGTTCGCTATCAAGGCGGGCATAATGCAGGTCACACTCTAGTCATTGACGGTGAAAAAACTGTCCTTCACTTAATCCCTTCTGGCATTTTACGCAGTAACGTTACCTGTATTATTGGTAATGGCGTGGTATTAAGCCCAGACGCACTAATGAAAGAAATCACTATGCTTGAAGAGCGTGGGGTTCCAGTGCGTGAGCGCCTAAAAATTAGTGAAGCCTGCCCGTTAATTCTTCCTTATCACATTGCCCTTGATGTTGCTCGGGAAAAAGCCCGTGGCGCTAAGGCGATTGGTACAACGGGGCGCGGAATTGGGCCAGCGTACGAAGACAAAGTAGCCCGCCGTGGTTTACGTGTTGGTGATTTGTTCAACGCAGAAGATTTTGCGGCCAAGCTGAAAGAAGTGCTCGATGTGCATAACTTTACGCTTACTCAATACTACGGTGAAGACGCTGTAGACTTCGATGAAACCCTTAAAGGCGCTATGGCCGTAGCAGATATCCTCAAAGCAATGGTCGTGGATGTAACAGACGAACTAGATAAAGCCCATAAAGCGGGCCTTCCTATTATGTTTGAAGGCGCACAGGGCACGTTACTTGATATCGACCACGGTACCTATCCATATGTAACCTCATCGAATACAACGGTAGGTGGTGTTGCTACAGGCGCGGGTTTTGGCCCTCTTAAGCTTGATTATGTTCTGGGTATTGTTAAAGCCTACACTACGCGAGTAGGTTCAGGCCCATTCCCTACGGAATTAGATTGTGATGTAGGTCAACACCTTGGTGTGAAAGGGCATGAATTTGGTGCGACTACCGGCCGTAAACGCCGAACTGGTTGGTTTGACGCGGTTGCAATGAAGCGTGCAGTGCAAATCAACTCTATTACCGGTTTCTGCCTAACGAAGCTCGATGTACTTGATGGTCTAGACACATTGCAAATTTGTGTGGGCTATAAAGATGCTGATGGCAACGTGAAAGACGTACCTCCCATGGCCGCAGACGGTTACGATAAAGTGACTCCTGTGTATGAAGAAATGCCGGGTTGGAGTGAAACCACTTATGGTGTGACTTCCTATGATGCGCTACCAAAAGCAGCAAAAAATTATATTCAGCGTTTAGAGCACCTAACCGGTGTACCAGTTGATATTGTATCGACAGGGCCTGATCGAAACGAAACTATCGTTTTGCGACATCCTTACGACGCTTAATCAATCATTACGCAATTAAAAGCCCAGCCGTTAAACGCTGGGCTTTTTTGTTTCTTCCCTTTTTATCCTCGCTCTAATATCAATGCTGTTGTTAAATCATTATTAACATTTTTATTGTGATGTTCTTTATTACCCATATTAAGATAAGATGCGTATAAGGTTTTACTCGTTTTACCTATTGACGATTGATGGAGCAAATTATGCCAATGAGACCATCCTTACAAGCTGTGCATGCAGGCGTGTGCTACCTTGATAAAGTAGAAAAGTTAAAGGCCAGTTTTGAAACGGGTAAAACGCGCTCTATTGAATGGCGGCGTAATCAACTCTTAGCCCTTAAACGGTTGTTGGAAGAAAACCAACACGATCTGCTTGCCGCGCTAAAGTCTGATTTAGGCAAATGTGAAACGGAAGCCGTGGTATCTGAGCAAGGCTTCCTCCTTTCCGATATAGACCATACTCTCAAGCACCTTGCTAAATGGATGCAGGTACGTAAAGTGTCTACCCCTTTGGTGGCTTGGCCAGGTAAAAGCTTTCAACAACCAGAGCCTCTCGGAACAGTACTCATCATGGGGGCATGGAACTATCCGCTACAATTACTCTTAGCGCCTTATGTGGCCGCATTAGCTGCCGGTAATTGTGCGGTTCTGAAGCCCTCAGAGCTAGCAGAAGATACTTCAGCGCTAATTGCGCGCCTGATACCGCAATATATGGATACCACCTGTGTCGAGGTCGTAGAGGGGGGGAAAGATGAAAGTACGGCCCTGTTAGCCTGCCAATGGGATCATATTTTCTATACTGGCGGCGAGGCCGTGGGCAAGATTGTGATGACAGCAGCCGCCCGTCATTTGACACCTGTAACCCTAGAGCTTGGCGGCAAGAGCCCTTGCTATGTTGATAAAAATACCAATCTCAAAACCACCGCACGTAGGCTGGTATGGGGGAAATGGATGAATGCAGGGCAAACCTGTATTGCACCCGATTACGTCTTGGTTGAAAGTGGATTTGAGCACAAATTAATAGATGCCATTAAAAAGGAACTTAAATCCCAATATTCTAAGGATCCGTTGAATTCGAGAGACTACGGGAACATTATTAATCACCGTCATTTCTCTCGCCTTCAACGTTATTTAGAAGACGTTAATGTCATTTATGGGGGGCAAGTAGACCCTGAACGTCCCGCCATGGCACCCACATTAGTGTTAGAGCCTGCTGAAAACTCCGCCCTTATGAGCGACGAAATTTTTGGGCCTATTCTGCCGATTATCACGGTGGCGTCTGTTGACCATGCTATTCGTTTTATCAATGCACGACCTAAACCGCTAGCGCTCTATGCATTTAGTGACGACGATAACGTGCTAGACCATATAATTGCTAATACGAGCTCGGGGAGTGTATGTACCAATGACACCATGTTATTCATGACAAACCCCGAACTTCCCTTTGGCGGCGTGGGGAATAGCGGCATGGGGCAGTATCACGGGCAGGCAGGCTTCGATACATTTAGCCATATCAAGACCGTTATGAAACGTGGCTTCGCCCTTGATGTACCTTTTCGATATGCGCCTTTCTCAAAACTAAAATTAGCCTTGCTAAAACGCTTTCTTTAATGGTGATTTCCCCGCCGTTACAGTCAGCGGGGAGAGGGAAGCTAACCGGCTAACGAACCATGCTTTTGCCACGGCCACTGGCCTCTGATGCTGCTTCTAGGCCTTGGTGTGTTCGCTTAATAAGATGTAGATCACCAAAACGCCGTTGGTCTATTACGTAACCTCGTTGCTTAAGCTGCTGAACGTCACTGTCTAAAAAGCCGTCGTGCATTCTTATCGTATCCTTGGGCAGTAGTTGGTGATGAAAGCGCGGAGCATTCACGGCGTCTTCTGCTGTCATATCAAACAAAAGCGCGTTTAACAAAGATTGTGTCACCGAAGAGATAATCGTGGTTCCACCTGGCGAGCCGGTGACTAATACCACGTCGTTGCCTTCTTTCACCAAAGTGGGTGTCATAGAAGAAAGCATACGCTTATAGGGAGCAATGGCATTTGCTTCACCGCCTACTGCGCCAAAAAAGTTGGGTACGCCGGGTTTTGCGCTAAAGTCGTCCATTTCATCATTAAGTAAGAAGCCTGCTCCAGACACCACAACCCCACTGCCAAAGGTAAGGTTAATGGTGGTGGTGTTGGCGACCGCGTTGCCCCAGCGGTCTAAAATAGAGAAATGGGTGGTATCTTCACTTTCCTTTAGACCCGGCTTAATATCTTCAGTCACTGAAATTTCGTGGAGATTGATTGCTTTTGCGCGGGCGTCAATATAGTCAGGTGCTATAAGCGCGTTGACGGGGACGTTCACAAAATCAGGATCACCCATATATTGTGCTCTATCCGCAAAAACCCGCTTACCAATTTCAGACATAACATGAATGTAGTCTAGGCTATTATGCTTCAGGCTTGTTGAAGGCGTTGCCATCGTGGTGTAGGCGTCGAGCATGCCAATCCATTGCGCCACTGCAACCCCACCAGAACTGGGCGGGGGCGCAGTCACTAAGGTGTAATCTTGCCATTGATAGGTGAGGGGAGCGCGCCACACTGCGTGATAGGCTTGTAAGTCGTCATGGGTGATAAGCCCCCCATTATTTTGCATAAAAGAAACGATTTTCTCGGCCACCTCACCTCGGTAAAAACCGTCTTTTCCCTGTGCTTGAATATGTTTTAGGGTGGTGGCTAGCTCAGGTTGGGTAAAGCGTGTATTCGCTTTGGCTTGTGAAAAATAATGCGCAAAATTCCCTTTTAGTCCCTGTTCTTCGGTTTTCTCTAAATACCATGCGATGTTATCTGATAGCTTTTTAGGTACGATAAAGCCCTCTTCAGCAAGGGAAACCGCAGGTTCAAGCAACCGTTCCCAGGGTAAGCTGCCGTACTTTTTGTGTGCTGCCCACATTCCCGCAACCGTTCCAGGTATGCCTGAGGCTTTAGCACCGAATAATGACTCGTAAGGCTTTACGTTACCCTCATTGTCTAGATACATGTCTCTATGCGCGTTAGCCGGTGCCATTTCGCGGTAGTCAAGGAAGTCGTTTTCGCCTTCAAATGCGATGGTCATGAACCCGCCGCCGCCGATATTGCCCGCTTCTGGTAGCGTCACGGCCAAGACGAACTGCGCTGCAATTGCTGCATCTACCGCGTTTCCGCCTTCCTCTAATACCGCCATTGCTGCGTCTGCACTGAAAGAGTCAGGCATCGCAACGGCCTGCTGATACACCTGTGTAGTCGCTTGTTTATGACTACAGGCGGTGACCACGATTACCGTTAATATTAATGCAAAGATACGTGCCATTAAGACTGCTCCTTTAAATAGGTTTACCTTAACCAATCATAACTAGGCTGGCGATAAAATAGGCCACTAAGGTTAATCCCCCCGCTAACAAGGCATAAGGGAACTGTGTTTTTACATGGGTGAGAACGTCACATCCTGCGGCTAACGATGAAACGGCAGTGGTATCTGAAATTGGCGAACAGTGGTCGCCAAATATTCCACCCCCCAATATAGCCGCCACGACTAACGAGGGGGGAAGCCCTAATGTTTGAATAAGAGGAACGCCAATAGGAATCAAAATGGCGAACGTGCCCCATGAGGTTCCTGTCGTAAATGACATGACGGCACCCGCGACAAAAAGCATGGGTACAATAAACACAACCGGGAGATATTCGCCGACGACGCCAGCCACAAACACGCCGGTACCGAGATCTTTTAAGCTATTACCTAACGTTAGCGACAAAAGCACAATTGTGACTAGCGGCAGCAGTTCACCCATACCTTTAAAACCAATTTCTACCGCTTGCTGGTGGGTAAAACGCTTGTGAATAAGCAAAAGGCCATAAGCCACTGCAGTCGCTAGGCCCGTTGCAAACAGTACTGACTTACTGCCACTGCCTTGGGATAACGTGCCATTGCCCGTCCATAGCATAAAGCCAATCATACTGAGTACCATGACCAGTAAAGGAACAAGCATAAATCGTACTTTTGTGGCTGGTGCTGTGTGTTGAATAGCGTCTGAAGTGGTCAGGGCTTTTTCTTCTTGCGCCATTGGCCCATGCACCTTGTCGGTAGCAATGGTAAACGCCACAATAACAAGGGTGAAAATGGCGTAGAAGTTAAAGATAACACTGCCCCACAAAATAGACGCTGATGACTCGGGAAGTTCATAGGTATCGAGTAAACTCAGTATAAACGCTCCCCACCCGTTGAGTAATATTAGGATACAAACCGGTGCGCTAGTGGAATCAATAATATAGGCCAGTCTAGCGCGGCTCATATTGAAGCGGTCAAACAAGCCTCGGGCAAAAATACCTGCGGTTAAAACAGATAAATTGGACTCAATGAACACCGCTATGCCGGTAAACATGGTAAGTGCGCCCACTTGCTTTTTACTCTTAGCGACGCCTTTGTTAACCAAATAATTGACTGTTGCCGTGACGCCACCAGAGTCGCGAATAAAGGCCAATAAGGCGCCAACCAATACGGAAAATAAAATAACCCGGGTATTGCCAGGGCTAGATGCAGTGCTCACTACCCGTTCAATGGCGTTAATCGGTGCTAAAAAACTAATCTCAGGCGTTGAAGTCAATAGAATGAGAGCTTCGGCACATAGCACCGCAAGCAATAATGCTAAAATAACTTCTTTTTTCCAGAAAACGACAAAAATGGCCACGAGTGGCGGGATGATTGACACCCAATCCATACATCTTTCCAATAGGTTTTAATTAATGAACATTGGCCAGAACACGACAGAAGGTAAGGTTTCGGCCTATTGACGTTTTTTGCGGCTGTACTTAGTTTACATAAGCGTTTACATAGGCTCAGCGACAACTTAATGTGTAAGCGTACCGTAATCGACGCGGTAATTACCAGCGCCTTAGTATTTTTTGTTAGTGTTATTTATTGAATACTCACGGAGTTTTATCATACTAACCTAACTTTCCAACGCGACTTATGCTTTTTTATTAGGACACTTTGTTGAATCACCTTGCCTCTTTTCTTTTATGTGTTGTATGCGTTGCCACGATAGGTTCAATGGATTCAATGAGCCATGCAGCGCAAACGAAATCCCATGTTGTTGAAACAACGGACCGTTCGTTGGGTCAGCGCCTCATTCTCGATTTACGATACTTTTGTGACGATGGCACGCCAGCGTCGGCCTGTCGCACACCGGTTACCCATTTACCCGAAGCACTAAAACGGTTATTGGTTGATTACAATATTGGTGGCGTCATTTTGTTTTCGGAAAATATTGTCAGTGCACAGCAACTGTTAACCCTCAATTATACTATGCAGGCTGCAATGGCTGAGGCGCACAAGCCGCCCTTGTTTATCGCGGTAGACCAAGAAGGAGGGCGGGTGGCGAGATTACCAAGCCATATGCTTACACCGTTTGCAGGCAACTTAGCCATTGGCGCCAGTTATCATGAGCACGGTACTGCATTTGCAAAGAATGTCGCACAGGGAATTGGCGGAGTACTTCGACCTCTTGGAATTAACACGAATTTTGCGCCTTCAATTGATATAAACAGCGAGCCTAAAAACCCTGTTATTAACGTAAGAAGTTTCGGTGAAAAGCCAGAGCGGGTAGCGGAATTAGGCGAGTCGTTTGTTGCTGCATTACAAGCCGAGGGGGTAATGAGTGCGGTTAAACACTTTCCCGGGCACGGCGATACCCACGTTGACAGCCACTCTGGATTACCGCGAGTCAACCACAGTGAAACGAAAGCGCGAGAGGGCGATCTTCTCCCTTTCCAACACATTATAAGCAGTGCCACGCCGCCCGCGTTTGTCATGAGTGCCCACATCCAATATCCAGCGTTAGATTCAACCACTTTGCCTAACAAGCATGGCCAATCTCAAATAGTGCCAGCAACCCTCTCAAGAAAAATTTTACATGATATTTTGCGCAACCAGATGGGCTACAAGGGGCTTGTGATCACAGATGCCCTAGATATGGCGGGAATTGCCTCTTTCTTTACGAAGGAGGATGCGGTGGTTCGCGCATTTCAGGCTGGTGCCGATATTGCGCTCATGCCCTATACTATTCGCACACCGTCAGATATACAGGCGTTCAGTGACTTTTTCGACAAATTGCAAACCCAGCTAAAGAAGGGAACCATAAAGCGCCAGGAACATCTTATGTCGTTGCAAAGGGTGTCCAATGCTAAGTCTTCGTTTTCCTTAAGGAATTTTCATGAGAAAGGGCTTTCTTGGTGGCGTGAGGAAGTGGCAGAAAACCCTTGGAATACAAAGAATAAAGCTGTCGAGAAAGCGCTTGCTGACGCGGCTATTACACTTCTTTATGGGGCGGAAGCGCTTCCGTTGCGTACAACCACATGGTTAGCCATGATGCCTGACACTGCACGTTGCCGAGCATTTAGCCACAGTGTGTCTGTGCTAGCACCCGACATATCGCTGGCTTGCATTCCATTAACGGCTAAACCCAGTAAGCAAGTCCTTACACGCTTGCTTCCACACGCAGAAACCATCATTGTAGGTGACATTAGTCCCCAACACGCTGTATACGAGCTTGCGGGGTTAGAGTCACCAGAAAATATACAAAACCGAATGGATGAAGGTACCCGACACGACTTTCTGATTCAGTTAATGCAGTCGTCGAAACAGCAAAACAAACAAATTGTGTTTGTGCCTATGCGTATGCCCTATGTCGCAAATACATTTATGCCGTATAGTGATATCGGTATTGCCACCTTTAGCTATTCTGTGACGTTAAATCAAGAAGAGGAATCCCCGGTGAGCAGTGCCATTACCGATGCATTAGTTGAGGTGTTATTGGGGAAATCTCAGGCGCATTCATACGCCCCTTTAAGCTGGCGTTTTAATCAGCATTAATACCGTTACCCTAGAGAGGGTAGGGTTAAAACTAGAATATCAATGAGAGTGGCGACGTTATTTATGGATACAATGTTTCACGGAATTACCCCTTTTTTACCCCTATTGGCCTCCCTCACCCTCGTTATTGTGATACTGGCCGGGTTACACTTTCTTTTGCTAGCGAAACCGGTTCATTTAACACAACAGCAGAAGTTACCCCGTCAGTTAAGTATGTTAGTACTTACTTTGATAGGGCTGGTGGTGATTGCAATGTCTCTGCCAGTCAGTGAGAGTACGCGAAATCAGGTGATAGCGCTCATAGGTGTACTTGCGTCTGGAGTTATCGCTTTTTCATCCACCACCATGGTTGGGAACCTTATGGCGGGCTTAGTTCTGCGTGTAAACAAACCCTTCAAAGTGGGGGATTTCATTCGCGTAGAGCAGTTTAGCGGTCGAGTGGCAGAAATGGGGTTACTTGACACCGAAATACAAACCGACACAAGAGAGCTAGTGGCGCTTTCCAATACCTTCATGGTGAATACACCGATTACAGTTACGCGGGGTTCTGGCGCCGTAATATCGGTAGACCTTAGTTTGGGTTACGAATTACACCACAGCTTTGTAGAGAAGCACTTACTTACTGCAGCAGCCAATGCCGGTCTGGATGAAGCTTTCGTTCAGGTAACTTCGCTAGGCGATTTTTCGGTAAGCTATCGGGTAGCGGGGCTATTAACAGACGTGAAAAGTATGCTAAGTGCGCGCTCCCGTCTTCACAAAGCGGTGCTAGACAGTTTGCATCATGCAGGCATTGAAATTGTTTCCCCCTCGTTTATGAATCAACGGGTGCAACCGGTGGGGAGTACGATGATCCCGCAGATGTCTACCCCCGATAAGGGCGCAGTAGATGATCAAGAAAGTTCTCCAGAAGCCATCGTTTATGACAAAGCGGAGCAGGCTGCGGAGCAAGAAAAAAGCAAAGCGCAATTACAAGAGCAGATAGCTGAGTGCGACGCACAATTAGCGATGGCAGAAGGGGAAAATAAAAGGCGCCTTAAGGAAAAGAAAATGGCACTAGAAAGGCAATTAGAAGGTGTCATGACCACAGCCCCGCCAAGCTAATTCGCGCTTCGCTCAATAGAGTAAGTAAGGGGCTCTTTGCTTTTTAAACGCCGCTAAATCGGCTTGCCAACTTGCCTTAATCTGTTCCCCTGTAAACCCATCTTTTATTTGTTGCCGCAATAACGATGTACCTGCCAGTTTGTCGAAAAACTGAGGTCGCGTAAAAAACGGTGTATGCGTTTGTTGAAACGCATTGTAGGAGCGAACCCACCATGTAGGCGATAAACCTAAAGCATCTTCAGCGCTCAATTTTTGAATCCGCAGTGTGGCATTATTATGTTTCGGGTTTAATGCCGCTGTTGAACTACTGACTTTAATTGTGTCTTTTCCTAACGCAACGTCTGGGTGGCCAATAATTTGGAAGGGAAGCGGCGTGCCTCTGCCAATACTGACGTCAGTACCTTCAAATAAGCAAAGGGTGGGGTATAAAGACACGGCGGTATCATTAGGCAAATTTGGGCTAGGCGGCACTGGGAGGCGATAAGCTTTTTGTTTATGGTAATGACGTACGGGAATAATGGTTAACTGTAATTGATCAGCGTTTTCAATCCACCCTTCACCCTTAATCATGAGGGCCAATTCGCCTAGGGTCATACCATGTAATACAGGGATAGGGTGCATACCTACAAAAGAGCGGTAGTTTAGGTCAAGTACTGGGCCATCAACATATTGCCCATTAGGGTTGGGCCGGTCTAAAACCATTACCGGTATATCATGCTCAGCGGCGGCTTCCATCACGTAGTGCAGGGTGCTTAAGTAGGTGTAAAAACGTACTCCAACATCTTGTAAATCAAAAACGATCAGGTCGACGTTTTTCAGCATGGCAGACGTGGGCTTCTTGTTGTGCCCATACAGTGAGTAAATAGGAATATGAGTGATGGGGTCGCGCTCATCACTAATTGTTACACCTGCGCCTTTGTCACCTCTAAAACCATGTTCAGGAGACATGATGCTAATAATATTGACTTGCTTATTGAGTAGAGTGTCCACCAAATGCACGTATTCTTCTGCGTTTTCTGAATCGGGCACAACCGCACTTTGATTCACAACCATGGCGACCTTTTTACCTTTCAATTGCGAAAGGTAACGTGGGAATTGTGCCGCACCAACGTCTTGTAATGTGACCCGTTCATTTCCGCTAGCCACACCAGTAAACACAAGCTCTAAAAGCAAGACTAAAGTTAACGTTATTGCAGGTAGCCGCAGTGTTTTAATGGGTGTCCTCACGGTATTTCCCGGTGACCTATTGCGCCGCGCAAATAACCCTGGCTTTCGGCGAGGTGTTTTCGGGCGGTATCAACATCTGTATTCGTCAATATCATTAAAATAGCTAATTTGGCGTTATTGTCTGCCGCGCTGAGAGTTTCAGCTGCGAGCTCTTCTGTGCATTGAGTTGCTTGCATCACAATGCGTTTCGCCCTTGCTTTTAACTTGGCGTTGGTGGCGTTGACGTCCACCATCAAATTCTCATAGGTTTTCCCAAGCTTTACCATGGTGGCGGTGCTAATCATATTCAGAATCATTTTCTGCGCAGTACCCGACTTCATACGAGTTGAACCGGTTAGCGCTTCAGGCCCTACCAAGGGGCAAATGGCAATATCAGCATGGCTAAACATGACGGCATTAGGGCTACATGCAATCGCAGCAGTGCTGCAACCAAGTTGGCGTGCGTATCGTAGTCCGCCGCACACATAAGGTGTTCGGCCACTTGCAGATAGCCCGATGACGGTGTCGTCTTTGGTCAAGGCCAGTGAGGCCAGGTCTTCTTCCCCGGCAAGTTGATTATCTTCTGCGCCTTCTACTGCATGTTGAATAGCAGGTTCGCCTCCAGCAATAACGCCAATAACCATAGAGTCTGGCACGCTAAAGGTAGGTCTGCATTCTACGGCATCTAAAATCCCCAATCGGCCACTGGTTCCAGCCCCTAAATAAATTAAACGGCCACCCTTTTTGAGGCTTGAAGTGGCAGCGTCTACTGCTTTTGCAATGGCGGGGATTGCTTGTTTAACCGCCTCTGCTACTTTGGCATCTTCACGATTAATACAGGCGAGCATTTCTTCAGTAGAGAGCGTGTCCATATGTGTGGTCTCTGGATTTCTCCCTTCAGACACGATACGTGATAACTCCTCAGCTAAAATAGACGTTGAGGTCGTTTGAGAAGACGGCGTGGATGACATAGCAGATCCTAAATAGGTTTGAAAAATAGCGCATTGTTATTGTAAGCCGCTTTATTAATAAAAATAACCACCACCAAGGCCATTGGTGAAAATAATTACGCCAGCGAATTTGATCTTGCCCTAGTCATGGTACACTGCGCGTCTGCGCTGTACTGAAGGAATACTTTGCACACGTGAGTCGACAAACACAAGCTATCATCCACGCCGATGCCATTATTCACAATTTTAAATTGCTATCGGCTATGGCCCCTCAAAGCACATCTATGGCGGTGATTAAAGCTGATGCTTATGGTCATGGGGCCGTTAATGTTGCGCGCATTCTACAACATGTTTCACCTCACTTTGCCGTGGCAATAATTGAAGAAGCTATAGTGTTGCGTGAAGCCGGTGTCACCGTACCGATTGTCATTCTGGAAGGCGCGCATCAACCCAAAGAATGTGAAATGGCGTTTGCGCATAACTGCATTTTGGTCACCCACAATGAAGAGCAATTACGATGGCTAGAAACATGTGCTGAGGATAGATTGCCCCAGGTTTGGTTGAAAGTTGACAGTGGTATGCATAGGCTAGGTTTTGCTGTGAATCAGGTGCCAGGTATTTTGTCGAACTATCCTCGTGTATTGAAACAAGATACAGTATTGGTGACCCATTTAGCTTGCGCTGATGACGCCAGCAATACGTTTACTCAAACCCAACTAGACACCTTTTACCGCATGGCGACGCAAACCGGGCTGTCGGTAAGTGTGGCCAATTCTCCCGCCACTATTCAGTGGCCAGCAAGTAGAAACAATTGGAACCGGCTTGGCATTGCTGTGTATGGTGGTTTTAAAGATGAATCTGCACTTTCTCTTCTTCCCGCTATGACGTTACGCAGTAGCGTTATTGCATTACGAAAAGTACCTCAAGGAGAGTCGGTGGGTTACGGTCAAACATGGACGGCAACACAAGACAGCGTTATTGCGACAGTGGGTATCGGCTACGCCGATGGTTACCCTAGGCATTGCCCTAATGGCACGCCTGTGTTTGTTAACAATGCACGAGCCTTTCTTGCGGGGCGGGTCTCAATGGATATGATCACAATCGATGTTACCCATATTCCTGACGTTGCTATTGGCGATTCGGTAGAACTGTGGGGGGAAAACGTTGCCATTGGAGAAGTGGCGAAGGCCGCAGGAACCATTGATTATGAATTGATGACACGGGTGTCTGCGCGAGTGCCGAGAATCGTTAAGTATCGTTAATCTTATCAAGGGGTTAACAATATTTGTATGAAAAGTTAAAAAGTATTCATCAAAAGAATGAGACTTTACCCCCCGTGTTAGGCATATACTAGTTGAACTTAGTGATGAGACTGGCGTGAACTTTTCATGACCTACTGCACTAAGTATTAACTTGTCAGAGAGGTTTTTATGCGCACTTCGTATTCTCGCCCAAGGGTGAACCGTGGAGTTGTAAGTAGACCGTCAAGGCCTGTGCAGAAGAAGCAGTAAGGTAGAGGCAAGAACACTACGCTGGTAAGCGAGTGATTTAGCAGTAAGAGATACAAAGCGAACCCGGTACATCAGTAAAATGAGGTGCCGGGTTTTTTGTTAGCTATTTTGAGGGTGTAACTCAGACGCCACATTCGCTTCTTGTTGTGTGCCCTTAGCGTTTCTCTTTTTATTTTTAGTCTTCGCATCCGCAGTGGGGAAATAGCGCTCGGGTCTATGATTTAGCGAGATTACCATGTTTAAACAGATCGCCGCTAAAATAGAAATGAGTACCAGATGCCATTCAATAAAGAAAAGGGCGGTGAGCAAAATTGTGCTATCTACGGCCAATTGAAATGATCCTGCGCGAATATTGAATTTACTTTGGAGGTAAAAAGCTAAAATACCAACGCCGCCTAAGCTGGAGCTATGCCTGAACATGATTAGCATGCCCACACCAATGAGTATGCCGCCGAAAATCGCAGCAAAAAACGGGTTAATATGGCTTATATCCACAAAAGCTGGAATTTGCTCTGTCAAAATAGATACTGTGGTAACGGAAATGAAGGTATTGAACGTAAACCGCTTACTAATTTGCGTCCACGCCAACGTATAAAAGGGCAAATTGATTAAAAAGAATAACAAGCCAAAATCCATGTCCACTGCGTAGGTGCCTAGTAATGCTAAGCCAGCAGCCCCGCCTACCATGAGATCTTGAGATTGAAATAAAAATACCCCAAACGCGACAAATAAGCCTGCGCTAACAAGAGCAAAGATATCCTCAATGACA
The DNA here is from genome assembly GCF_015767655.1 of Alteromonas sp. B31-7. Classification (NCBI taxonomy): domain Bacteria; kingdom Pseudomonadati; phylum Pseudomonadota; class Gammaproteobacteria; order Alteromonadales; family Alteromonadaceae; genus Alteromonas; species Alteromonas sp. B31-7. The sequence continues at coordinate 4,000,781 of NZ_CP065233.1, read as the reverse complement.
CTGTGAGTTGTGTTATGCATAGGAAGAAGATCGGATTAAGAAGACACAGTGTAATTATACGTTTACATAGTAAACGGATACAGGGAAGAGGATGAATCAAAGAGGGTAAACCTAAGGCGAAGGGTACCTAAGCCTTTACGACTCTTAAAGATTTGGTAATTATAATGTGGTTTAAATGTAAAATTTAACCTAATACTTCCATTGATACGAGGTTATAAAGCATGCCTAGCCAATAGGTCGGCGCCTGACCAGCTTGGCCTACAGGCTATTGCGCAATAGAAAACACCACAATATCTTGCTTATTAAAATCAATGCGACATGACATCATACCCAGATGAAGGGGGCTATAAGCCACGATACGACTTCCGTTAGCGATAAATGTTGTATCGTACGTCGATAGTTCTGCGGTATTTAATTGTCTTATTACGCTGCTTTTCGATACGCCAGGATAGAAGTTATCACACAGATAAAACACCTCTTTCTTCGCTTCAATCCAGAAAAAGGTAAGTGAAATCAAAACAGCGATAGCTGCAATTGCAATAATATCAATGAGTATAGAGCGCTTCATTGCGTGCAATTTATTCTCCTTCTACCTTTTCATGTCAGCCGGGATATCAAATAGGAAACTAAACAGTGGGTTGAATGAGATCCCATTTATTACCGTATTTATCCCTAAAAATAGCCACAGTGCCATAAGGCTCTTCTCGGGGAGATTCTAAAAATTCAACGCCTTTTTGTTTAAAGGTGTCGTAATCCCGCCAAAAATCTTCGGAAGCTAAAATCATAAATACACGATCTGCTGCTTGTTTTCCAATGAGCGCACGCTCCTCTTCGTTTGAGGCGCGCATTAACAATATGCTTGCACTGCTGCCTCTAGGCGTGACTAATACGAAGCGACTGTCCTTGCCCGTCGACTTATCTTCACTCAACGTAAACCCTAACGTGTGTGTGAAATAATCGATTGCGGAATCATAGTCATCTACAAAATAGCTAATGGCGGAAAGGTTGTGGGGCATACGTGGCCTTATACTTTAGAAAATAAGGCATCAGTGTAACCAACCAGGGCAACGAAGCAAACCCAGCACTCGATAAGTTAACCGCATTTCATGGTTATTAACCCTTGGCTCTTAAGCGTCTGTAGGTGGCGAAATAGGGGGCATATGTGATCTCTTTACCGCACTGGCTGAGTATAGTGGTAGTGATGGAATTAATTTGGTACGTCGTTGACAGAAGGTTTATCCTTACAAGGATACGCGTACCACAAGCATGCAGGAAGAGGAATGAAAAAACTATTACCCGTGCTTCCCTTAACTCTTTTAGGCGTGAGTGAAATGAATCATGCTTATGCCGATGAACTCCCTTTTACACTGTCTGGCCATGTGCGGGTTAATTACGGGCATCAAGACTGGCAGCTGCCTGAGTTTCGCGATGGATTTGAATTTGAGTCCATTAAGCTAGGAGTGTCAGGCAGTTCTGACCAATTCAGTTATAAAGCAGAGTATCGGTGGTATGAGAATACCGACTTCGACACGATTCGCTTCGCCGACCTAACCTACCATTATGACGAGCAAACCGAGATAACTGCCGGTATCACTCAAACCCCTTTTGGCTTGCAACCCTTCGCCAGTAATAACTTTTGGTTTTCGGTGAATTATTATTTGGGATTTGAGGACGACTACGACGCAGGGGTTAAAATTAACCATCAGCGCGGGGCGTGGGATTTCCAAGCAGCCTACTTTATGAACGATGAATATAATGACGCCGCCGAATTTGGCCGATATTCATTTGATGTAGCTGACGACGGAGAGTATCGAAATCAGGAAGATGGCCAATACAACCTTCGTGCGAACTACACAGGAAACTTCATTAAAGGGGGAACCACCGAAATAGGTGTGTCTTATCAATACGGGGAAATTCTCAATCTCGACACACTTGATGATGGCGATATGAGTGCGTATGCCGCACACCTAAGGCATACCCAAGGGAATTTCAAAGTAGAACTGCAATATATTGATTACGACTATGATCTGGCCGTGCCTGACGAGCAAGCAGATGATCGCATTGCGCTATCTTCATTTACCTTTCCGTTTCTTGCTGCGGCAGATGGTGAGACCTACTCAGCCAACTTGGTTTATTCGGTCCCTTATCAATTTTCTCATATCGAATCTCTCACCTGTTACTCTGAGTACAGTGAAGCGAAAGGCGAGGATACTTCTGGTATGCGCTCATCCCAATGGATCAACGGGTGCAGTTTCGGATGGGATAAATTATTTGTATATGTCGACAGCATCCAAGGCAAAAACATGTGGTTTTCTGGTGGCCCAGGGGTAGGCTTAGACTTGGGCGGCAGGCAAGAAACTACGCACAGGTTGAATATCAATTTGGGTATTTATTTTTAATTCATAAAGGATAAGGAATGACTATGCGGTTTTTAATAACGCTAACTTTACTGTGCGCACTGGTCCCTTTACCGAGCTTTGGGCACGCATGGTTAAAGCTTAAAATTGCAACAATGGAATACGCGCCTTACACGTCTACCGAGATGCAGCATGATGGATACATTAATCATATTATTGCTGATGCATTTTTGGAAACAGGTGTGGTAGTTGAGTTTGTTTCCATGTCTTGGGAAGACGCGCTAGAAGCTGCTAAAAGCGGAGAATACGATGCGGTCTCTTATGGCAACTTTGTAAGGGCGAGAGAAGATGAGTTCTTTCACAGCGAGCCTATAACGGCCGAAAGTTTGGTGTTCTACGTTAATAAAAATGCAGGGCCGGAGAATTGGCGTGAACTCTCTGACCTATCAGAACATAAAATGGGTGTCACTGACGGCTACCTTTATAATGATGAACTCGCTTCCTATATTCAGGCTGGTAGCAACATTGTTAAGAACAGTGACGACGACACCAATTTGCGAGCACTCATTCAAGGTGATATTGATGTTTTTCCCATCGATGAACTCACAGGCTGGTACTTACTTGAACGGGATTATTCGAACGCTGAACGCAATAAGGTGATGGCCATAAAGCCATTTATCTCTACAGTAACCACGCATTTGCTGATACCTAAGGGGCAAAGTGACAGCCAACTTATTCTCGCTTTATTTAATAAAGGATTAGAATCCTTAACGTTAGAGGGTAAGTTAACGCGCTTCAAGCGCCTATTAAAAGAGGGGTATTACCAGCATCCGCAAAAGAAAGTAAATTTCGATAGGCGCTAATGGAATAGTGGAACATACGGTGTGATTGATGATGAAAGGTGAGTTTCTCTCACCTTTTTTCACCCCTAATGACAAAACATTTGCCTCGCTCGCTATACCAAAGAAGCAATGCATTTTTTGCCCTACCGCCTATACTGCGCACTAACTTAAAGCATGCGCGGACCCACAGGTTGATAGATGTTGATGAAGTATAAGCGTAAGGCTAGTTGGTTTTATTTTCGAAAATTCTCTATTTCAGCGCCACTACTATTCATTCTGGTTTCAGCAGTCGCTAATGCATCTTCAATAAAATATGATGTCAGTGGCTCATATCGGTTGCGTTATGAAACTCTACATAACCCTATTTTCCCTACTACCCGTGACGAGCGCGATAAATCCAATGAACGCATCTCCTCTCAGCTGCTTGTTAAAGGGCAAGTGGCATGGAACAACTTTCAGGTTACCGCAGAGCTCGCTGACTCGCGGGTGTTCCTCGATGACAACGATCCCACATTAACGTCTTCGCAGGTTAATACTTTAGAGCCCATCCAGTTTTTTATGCGCTACACGTTACCGCGTAATGGCGGGCTTAAAGCCGTTTCTATTGGCCGTATGACCATTGATCATGGCAGCCGTCGCTTACTTGCTCAAGCAGTCTATCGGAATACCAAAAATAGCTTCGATGGCGTATTGCTCGATTGGGTTTGGAATAAATGGGATATCAGAGGCTTTTATTTATTGCCGGTGAGCCGTAATCCTTCTACAAGCCAAGCACTGGATAACAATGAGCGAGCCTTTGATAAAAGCGTTAGTGAACGTAAAATCTTTGGCCTATATTCAACCTCGCCAGATGACAATGTGAAGCTTCAAAGCTATTGGTTCAAAGAGGATGATTCTGCACGTTTATCTACAAAAAACCGCGACTTATTCACGCTTTCTGTTGACTATACGTGGTCAATTGCCAACACCTGGAAAGCCAACGTTGAAGTAATAGGGCAAACAGGCACATCCCATCAAACCACAAGTGCCACGGATCTCACTGAAAAAGAGGTGCGCGGTTTTATGATGCATGGTGCAATTGAAAAACAGCTCAAACTTGCCACGCTTTTGCGTGCAGAACTTGATTACATCAGTGGTGACAATGACGCGTCTGATGACACTATAACGAATTTCGATAGCCTGTATGGCGTTCGTCGCTTCGACTTCGGGCCAACGGATGTTTATCAAGCTATGCCAAGAAGAAATCTGGTTGCGATAGGGGCAAGAAGTGTGAACACAGCATTTGATCATCACAACCTTATGGTGAGCTATAAAGCCATGTGGTATGAAGAAGCGCCCGAGTCAGTGGATAGCTTTATTGGGAATCAAATTGAATTCCGTTGGCGTTGGCAAGTTAAGCCCAATCTCAGGCTTGCTCTTGGCGGCGCATATCTTAAAAAAGGCAAGGGATTTGAGCGTGGTGATTACAGTGGCGACAGCCGCTTTCTATTCACCGGTGCGCGCTACACGTTCTAAGCGTTGCTTCATTGCAGGTTGGAATGCAGCACATAGACTAATCTTCTTCCGCCAAAAACTATTACCTGATAAGGTTGCCGTTTGAATTTCTTTATATCTACATTAAGAGGTTAGCTTGTCGGAATTATCACAGCCTACACCATGGGCCAAGTGTGCAGCTTTTTTACGATTGTTAGGGCCAGGCGTACTCATGGCAACCGCTGCCGTCGGCGGGAGTCACTTGGTTGCTTCTACCCAAGCTGGGGCCAAATTTGGTTGGCAACTTATTGTCCTTATTCTGGCTGTTAATGTTTTGAAGTACCCCTTTTTTCGCGCAGGGGTAAGCTACACAATTAGTACCAAAGAAACCTTACAGCAAGGTTATCGAAAAATGGGAAAGGGTTACTTAGGGTTAGCGCTTGCCCTAAATATTGTAGCTTCAGTTGTGAATGCAGCGGCATTATTGTTATTCGCGGCTAGCTTACTGGCTTATTTTATACCCATTGATGTCTCAGTCGCCGTGACCGGCGCAGCCGTACTTTGCGCTATCCTTTTTATTTTACTGGCAGGGCACTTTGCGGCTCTGGATGGCGTCGCAAAAGGAATTATGGCGGTACTCGTGATAGCTACCTTTGCCGCGTTTCTTATGGCTTTATTTAACGGCCCCGTGCAACCCAGTGGCTATGTTTCACCTTCACCTTGGACAATGGCCACCCTAGGGTTTCTAGTGATTACTATGGGGTGGATGCCCGCCCCCATTGAAATATCCAGCATCACATCATTGTGGCTAAAGCGACAATGCAAAGTTCAGCCTGTGTCGGCAAGAAGTGCATTGTTCGATTTTAATTTAGGCTATGCCGTAACGACGCTTTTAGCACTGATGTTCTTGGCGCTAGGGGCGTTAGTTTTGCACGGTAGTGGCGAAACATTAGCAACAAGCGGCATTGGTTTCTCACAGCAGCTGGTCAGTTTATACGCCAACACCATTGGTCCGTGGTCACATTGGCTTATCGCGCTGGTGGCATTTTTATGTATATTTGGTTCTGCATTGACGGTATATGACGGTTACGCACGTGTTATTGCGGAGGCGATAGCGTTGCTTGCACCTACAAAACTAAGCACCACAGCTGTTTTTACCCCAGTTCTCATAACTATGGCGATATGTAGTTTCAGCATAGTGTTGTTCTTCAAGTCTGCGCTTTTAGCCATGTTAGGTTTTGCGATGACATTAGCGTTCCTGACAACACCTATTTTTGCTTGGCTGAATCACGGTCTTGTGAAACGTTTTGCACTGCACCCAGATGTGAAAGCAAATAAATTGGTTCAAATCCTCAGTTATGCAGGTCTTCTCTATTTGTTTGGGTTCTTACTTTTATTTGTAGGTTGGAAATGGTTCGGTTAGGTATTACGTTATCGAACCCTTCTTCATCAATTAGTTGTAACCTTCCCTAGAGTGGCAGATCATCGCCTATACTTATTCAATGTAAATGAATAGGTAGAGAGCCAGTATTTATGCTGTTTCCGATGAGTCATTCAATGACAAAAGTGACGCTGTTAGGCATTGCTATGCTTTTTTGTTCTGCGTGCACAGAGGAACAAACAACATGGCATAATGCTTACGACATAGAAAATGAACTGCACTTGCTAACACAAGAAAGTGACAGGCAGGTTATTTTCGCAAGATTGCAGGAAATTCATCAAACCCTTCCGTTATATATACAACGGGAACAGCAAATTGCCTCGCTAGAAGGTGAAATGGCCAAGTGGCTTGTAACGCTAAATACCAGTTTAAGAAATGCGCCGCTCCATCACGCCACTATTGAAAACTGCGAATCATGGCGACATGCCATGGAAGTATCTTGGCAACAAGAACTCAGCCTTTTAAATGAACGGGCGAAGGAAGTGTGGCGTGTTATGTTAGCCACTTGTAAGGCTTAGCTATCATTGCACGCCCACCTTAGTTTTTACCCGTTGGGTTCGAGTAGAACAAATGCTTTCAACAACGCAACGTTCGAATGAAACTGCGCTTTCATGTGTTTCTCGTGTGTTGGAATTAAATAGGCTTGTTGGTCAAACTTGGTATGCCAAAGCTTACCCCAAAACTTTTCTTCTTCCCGATTACACGCCGACAGCGTTTTGTCGTCGAAGCAAGTCCAAAATTCTGAGTTTGCTGTTTGCGAATATCCATCCCGTCCAGATTCACCATCAATAGCAAAGTTTGTTGCTTCTATGTACGCTATAGGAAAGCCAGCACACGCAAATGGCGCATGATCTGACCATCCCCCAGTCACGCCTTCGGGGTAATCTTCAGTCGTAGGGTGAACTAAATACTCAAGGGTATTGCTTACGGTTGTGGAGGTGGTCAGTAAGGCATCCCGCAGAACGGGGTTAGAATTAAAGTTATTGGCCTGCGAATCAGCACATTTATAAGGCAAAGCGTGCGCGCTGTGAACATACAGCATATCACCGCCAATTACTGTATCTAAGTTTATCATGCCAACAATATCTGTATGCGCTATTTCTTGTGACTCTATTAATGATGATACATAGTGTCGCGCGCCAAATAGGCCAACTTCTTCTGCACCAAAAAGCACTATGCGTACATTGTAATATGGCGTTTTTCCTTGAAGTTGTTTAGCGAGTGCTAACAGGGTTATTGCGCCAGAGGCGTTATCTGTCAGTCCATGAGAGCCTTTTTTGTAACCAATGGCATCGTAGTGTGCACCAATGATGAGTGTTTTATCCGACTGGCCTTCTATAACCACTTCAATATTCTGAGAGGGGAGATTTTTGCCATAATGGAAAAACGTAAAGGGTTGAATATTGACGGGTACATCTTGCGCTTCAAACTGCGCAGTAAGCCATTGCGCTGCCTTCTGCTCACCGGGTTTTCCTGCTAGCCTTTCGCCGTAGGTAGAAGAAAAATGCACAAGCGAATCCCAATCCGACTGTGATGCCGATGCAGTCAGGCAAGAAAAAATAAAGGTTACAGCGAACAAGTAGGCTTTTTTCATAGTGAATGTTTTCAATGTTATATAAGCTAATGCTTGGCTAAGTAAGTCGCCTTACTTAGCCGTAAGCGTGGTTTCTACCTACCGAGCATGTTGAGGCGGTTGAGGTAGTGCAGAGCGCAATGCTTTCTCAGTTACGCCGAGTTTCTCTGCAGCGGCAGCAATGTTGGGGCGTTGCCCATTACCTTTTAACGCATTCATCAGGTCTTCTGTAGAGCCCCCTAATATTTGCGCAGCTTCCTCAAAGCCAGGGGGCATGCCCTGTCCAGGGCCTCTTCGTGCATTCCCCTGAGACCCAATGCCGGTGGATGATGTGGTTGAAATGTTATTTTCAGCAAACGCAGACGGTGTAAATTTTGTTGGATCTACATGGGCGCTAACGAGCATTGGTATCGTTGCCATACTTAAAATAGGCAACAGGATTAACCGGCCGACTGGTCGCTGGGACATACTTAAACCCTTGGAGTTAAAAAACGTTTAAAGATTGACGATGTAATGGATGAGCATAAAGGTATTACTATAAACATTGTGATGAACAGGGTAAAAGGATTATCTGCGAACTACCTTATGGTGCGTTACGTTGCGAGGGATTACGCTTAAAATCTTTTACTAGCTGGTGAGGGTTCACCTGGTCTCGATGTTCTTTTGCAGCCTGCGCCCACCAAATCATTTGGTTGATGGTTCTACCAAAGTAATCAAACCACGCCTCTTGCTTTTCACCTGCTTTTACTGAACCATCCGCCTCGAAAATATCTTGCGCCTTCGGCACATGTATCATGGCAGACACAGGCAGGCAGCCAAGTTCCGAAAGAAAAGTTCGCATTCCAACCGCAGCTCGCATCCCGCCCCATTGCCCTGCAGAGTAGGTCACAATGGCACTGGGTTTGTAGGAATACAAAGAGCTGCCAAAATGGTTGAGTAAATTGGCTAAGGCTGGGCTCATGGAATGGTTGTATTCTGGGCTTATCATGACAAATCCATCAGCGGCTTCTATTTTTTCAGCTAATTGATTAAGTGCCGAAGGCGCTTTCCCTTCAGGGTAAGCAAAGTGAGGTTTGAAAACAGGGCTGGGCGAAAAATCCATAGCATCTACCAACTCAACGTCATGCTCGCCGTAACGGCGTTGTAAACAGGTTACCAGTGCATCTGACACTCTAGCCCCTAATCTGGCCGGGCTAGGCGGCGTACTATCTCGCACCGTGCCCAAAAAAACTAGAAATTTCATTGTAAACTCCGTGAAAGGGTAAGGTGTAATACCCATTGTTCATTGTCGTTTAGTTTTTCACTTATCATGTGTCGCCGCTGCGTCTTGCGCCGCATATCTTTGCTTGTTCGCGATGCCCAAGGAGAAAATGTTTACGATAGCGTTATAGTGGGCGTGTTGCACCCAAAGACGGTTTAACCTTCGCAAATATATGATTGTTATAAAAGCGCCCGTTTTTATAAATGGCATTTTCCAATACCGCTTCCTGATTGAAGTCAGACTTTAACAAAAGCTGCATTGAGGCTTCGTTATCTGAAAATACCGAGGCGAATACACGGACAATGTCAGTATTAGAAAAGACGAAATTTGTAATTCTCTGAATGGCACAAGAAGCAATGCCTTGTCGCCAATATTCTCTTGCAAGCCAGTATCCTATTTCGCCCGACCTGTTGTATTCGAATTCACCTCTATTAACGCCAATACAGCCAACCAAACAATTATCTACCGTAATTGCTTTAATAAGCTCACCTTTACTCCCTTCATTTACCCACCATACAGCATCGTCAGTGGTATACGGAGAAGGGATTTTTGTGGATAAAAAGCGTGTCACAGAATCATCGTTGAGAATGCGCTTCAGACTTTCTACGTCACTATCTAAGAAATCTCGCAGCAAAACCGCGTTATGCTTTCCCATACATCAAAGCTCTCTTATCATTGTCTTTTTGATTTAGGAAAACTATTTATTGCTGCATGAACAACCGACGCTACCATCGTCGCTTTTCCACTGAGAATAGTGGCGATAGTCGCTTGGATTATTTCGATTATGAATGCTGCAACTGGTTTTAATTTGATTACACGACGCGGCATTTCGTCCGATATCACTTTGAGTGACATTTTCCAAAAGATGATGGGTTACATCGTTAACAGAACAACTAGCAAGTAAAAGTGTTGTCGAAATGATAAATATTTTCATACATGTCCTTTGTATAGAGAGGCGTATTGAAAAGGCGCCTATTCATATGTCACTGCCAGAAACAGCTTTGGCTTTATTTGTTGGCAGACGGTGTAATACTAGCTGATACACTAACTAACTTCCATTGCCCGCTGCGTTTAGACCAGACCTGTGTACCCCCACCTGAAAAAGTATAGGTAGCGCCACTTTTTAGCAATACAGATTGCGAAAACTCGTTGACCAAAATCGCAGTGAAATCATCAATGATCGACACCTTAACGTTTAGGAATTCCAGAGAGTTAAGCTTTTGTATTGCGCTAAAGCCAGTGTTTATCACTGGAACCAGCTCATCCATAGAGTTCCAGTTTGTTCCGTCACTATTCAAACCGACAAACTTGTCTGCATCAAAATGTTGAAAATAAGCTTCTGTATCCAGCCTCTTTGATGCTTCTACGAGACTTTGAAACGAGTTCAATACTTCTTCCTCTAAATCACTGTGGTTTGGGTTGGCCTGTGCCAAACAACACAGTGATAAAGCAAAAACAACCATAACAACTTTACTTTTAAACAATCATTAATTCCTTTTTTCTTTGACATTTCACAGCCCACCAAAGGGCGTAGCTACAGAGGGGCGTAATGCTAAGTCGTTTTGAATGGCATTGGGTGACTGTGTTGCAGTCCATAATGAAAAGTATTTCTTAGCAAACTCAGATAAATCGGTCTCTGCGAGAGAGCCAAAAGACCAGAGTAAAGTAAAAGAAGCAAGCATCCATCTTATTCATAATCACCTCTGTTGTTAAAATTAGGTTTAACGCAGCGTTCTTCGTTACCCTGTAACGGGCGACTTCATTTTTTGTTAGGTATGAAGTTTCAATTGCCAATATCCAACATCTAACCATTCATCAAATTTAAAGCCTACTTTGGAAAAATGAGCAACTTTTTCCATACCCATTTTTTCGTGTAGACCAACACTCGCTGGATTAGGTAAGGCTATGCCCCCAATTACATTGTTGATCCCTTTTAGTTTAAGTATGTTAATCAGTGCTTGATACAAAATGGAACCTACACCTTTTCCTTCAGTTCCATTTGCAAGGTAGATAGTTGACTCTACGGAAAACCGATAAGCACTTCTTTCTTTCCATTTAGTGGCATAAGCGTATCCAACCACTGCTTCATCGATTACAGCGACAAGCCATGGCAAATCTGAGTCTACGACTTTTTTAAGCCTTATCGACATCTCTTTTTCTGAAACCTTGCGCTCTTCAAAAGTTGTGCGTGTATTTACAACATAAAAATTGTAGATGTCGGCAATTTCTGATGCATCTTCTAATGCGGCATCTCTAATAATCATCAACAATTCCTTGTGGTTGTAACTGCGCTTAGTATCTGACTTTAAGCTAAGCAAACCTATAACCCTATTCCCCGCGTTTAAAACTCTTGGCGCGAAAACGCCTTTAACTCGTAGTGGTCCGCGTGAGCGTTTTGTAAGGTATATTCACCTACTACCTTGATTTGTGATATATCGGTAACCCTAATGTGCGTTTGGTAATAATATTTGCCAGTAGGCTTTCCCTGAGAAATGAAGTTGATTCTTATCCTTTTAGCCTCACCGGCTACCGCAACTGTTTTCCCAACAAAATATTCCTGTGGAGGAACACTATATCTTTGAATGAATAAAGGCGTAACACGAGGATGAATTGCTATGGTGACTGCACGTTGGTCACGGTAGTCTAATTCAGAGTTGAGATAAATAAATGGGCCTTGGTTACCTGCCGCTTTGATTTCTAAAATAAAATCTCCCTGCACACCACTAGGCGCTGATTCTGCGGCACTTCTGATAATTTCCATAGTGTCAGAGTGAACGATATCTGTTTTTAACGAAGAAACAGGCTGTTTTGCAGCACAGCCGGCTAAGACTAAAACGATACTTAATAAAACGATTTTCATTTTGAATTTCCTTATAAATGCCTAAATTTTCAATAACGGACGCATAAATCTTCTCGTTATAATTAGCCACGAATGAGCGCAAGCCAAGCGTTTTGCGTCCGTTTGAATGACTTGCTAGGCAATTTTGCTAACTTGACGTTCATCTTCAACCAAAGTTAGCTTTAATTTAAGAGGTGGCTCCTTGCTCTACTCCAGAATCGACTGGGTTAAAAGTTCTATATCCACCACTATATGCTCCCTTTTTTGTTCTGTATTAATTATGCGTGCAATTCTTCAAAGTAATGGATATCCATAGCTTCTTCAATATGCCTAACGAACTTCCTTTTCGATAGCATAGAGATCATCATCAATGCTTTGAACACGTTCTTCGAAAATCAATCTCGCATCATGCAACCCGCGATTGTAATAATACGCCCCTAACTCTTTAGAAACGAAATCTAAAAGAAACTCTGCATCAAATTGCCCCAATTCTTGAGCCAACGATTTTTCAAAATAAGATTGAAGTTTAACTACCATTGCTTCTTTTTCTTGATTCGTGAATTTAATATCAGACATTTACAAATAGGTTCCTAGGCATCTATTGTTTCTATCAACGGGCGCAGACAGGTGTGCAATAATGGCGAAGACGCCCCGCGTGTATGCGTCCGACGACGAGAGGGAGTGAGTTTTTGCACTTTGTTGGGCTTGTGCATATTACTTCCTCGCTCTGCTTGGTTCGAAACTATCATATCTTGGTAGCTCTGCATCGATATTATCCCAGTTAGCCCTGGATGAATAAAAATTGTGAGATATTGGTCTTTCTTCGATGTCTGTGTCTAGAATACCAAGACGAATTCTAAGTTTTGTTGGGTTATCCGTGTTTGAGCTAAAAATCGGAGAGGCGCACACAGAGCAGAAATGCCTTAACTTCCCTTCTTTGAACTTGAAGTGGGTAAGCTTTTTTTTCGGATCTAAGACGCTGAAATCTTCAGTCTTTATGAATCCATTTGTAGCGTACGCCGTGCCACTATTTTTACGACACAGTGAACAGTGACAGTGAATAATGCTATCAATTGAACCCTTGAGTTCAACTTTAATTGCACCACATAAACAAGAGCCCTTGTACATCAATAAATCCTTTATATTATTTCCAAGCAAAGACGTGCCTAACTTTTAAATAAGGGGCTCAAACGCGCAGGCTATAATGCGAAGATGCCCCGCGCGTATGCGCCCCAAGAACGCAGTAAGTATCTTGGTTGGGTTGTTATATTCCTTTGCGTACCATGTGTATTAGTGGGAAAGGGTTGCCTTGACCGTCTAGCTCAGACCTCCCCACTTTTTTGAAACCTACTTTTTCATAGAACCCTATAGCATTTGGGTTTTGCTCGTTGACATCAACTTTTGATGCATTCAAATTATCTACTGCATGTTTTACTAAATTACGACCAATACCTTCACCAAAATGCTGTGGTTTAATAAAGAGCATTTCAATATTTGAATCTGCAACACCTATAAAGCCGCTTATTTCTTCACCTTGCTTAGTGCAGCGGAGCGCTACCGCATCAAAATAATGCTGAAGAATAAGAGGCTTTAGTTCAATAATACTTTCCTCTGGTAGAAAGTCATGAGTTGCACGAACTGATGCCTCCCAGATTTCGATAAGCTCTTGGTAATTATCCTTTGTGACTTCTAATACGTCCATTGAGGCTTCCTTGGAATATAACGTCTAAATAACGCCGCGCTCTGCGGAAAATTTATCTGGCAGCAGGGGCTTGGGCGATTTGTTAGCCGCGGTCGTGCCAATACTCAGGTTTTCGTTGGTTATGCATAAAAGCTACCACACTAATTTCCCTATTTTCGATAACTTTATAAATAATAGAATATGGGAATATGCTTAAGCAAAGCGCCTCGTTAAGAGGCAAAAAATTGTTAGCGAAAATTAGCGACGAAAGAGCAAAAGCCAACGGCTTTTTGTCCTTTTAAACCACTCGTTAGCTGTCGGTTCTGCTGTTGGACTTTAACTTTTTAGCAATTAGGTCAACAAGTAGAAAAGCTATTCCTGCAAAAACACCAAATACTATTGCTTCATTTTGTTTTGATATATACCCCGAAAAGACATATAGAAACAAAGCGCCTGCTACACCAACAAACGCTCCGATAACAATAGATTTCAATAATGATTCCATGTATTGATTCTCCTTTAGACTGCTAACACCCAACTTTGGGGCACAAATACATGGGCTAAAATAGCGAGCGAAGCGAGGGAGCCCACGTGTATGCGTCCAGCGAACGGAGGGAGTGCCACAGCGTTATGTTAGGCGTACAACTGAAAGTACGCAGCTTTGCTGCCACCGCTAGCCGATATGGCCACTTATTTAAATTATTGAAATAAAGATAAAACAACCCTGTGCGAAATGCCAGATGTTAACGGCGATGCTGGATAAAAGAGAGAGAAGAGGCAACTTGCGGTGCAGAATGTTCTTGTCCCGCTTACTTGGTTTGTTAGGTATGCACTACTGTGCATTATCCAGTGCTAGTTTAACTGCTTCAAAAGAGTCTTTACCTACATCTCGTTTTGGAATCACAAACGCCGTTGCAGGGGTGTTATAAATAAAAATTTAGCATTCGTTACTTTCTATTTTCTCCAGCGCGTCCCAAGTAAATTGGCTACTGCTGTTAGCCGTTGACTCACTTACCCCAACGTCAGAAATAACGACCTTATGTTCACAAAAAACTTCCTTTTGAAATACCTCAGCACACTTATTAGAGTATCGTTTGTACGCAAAAAACGCCCAAAAATAAGAAGCCGATGCTCCGAGAATACCACCAACGTAATAACTCATTTTTTCAGTGAAGAATGCAAGTAAGCAGAAAAGCAGCAATACAACGAAAGGGGTAACATAAAGGTTTATAATTCTGCGCCGCTGATAAACTTGGCTATTTGCCAAATGGTGCTCATTGAACGCCAGCAAATCTTCCTTGGTATTTGTGTATTTAATTTCCACGAAACTTCCTTGCATACCCGCGATGTGCGATAAACCAGAACAATACACCCGCACCAACACCCGTTAATGAATAAAATATTAGCCTCGAAGCCAAGTAAATATAGCCGGCCAAGGTGCGCTCACCCTCGATAATAAGATCGATACCATGCTGGCGTACAGTAATAAAACCACCTTCGCTACCTAAGCTAGATAGCAAGCCAAATAAATCTAGTGACAAAGCGGGAAGCACACCTAGAATAGCGAAATGCCACCATTTTAACCATTGCTTCCATAGCATGACCCCGTAGATTGGAACCGCTACAAATGCCGTAATTAAGTACGCAAAAAAAGCTACTAACGGTAAAGCTTGTAAAAATTTTTCGGCACCTAAAACAAAAACACTTAGCGAAACTATTGGCACTATAGGAGACACAATAAAAGCTGAAATAGAACGAAATATTTGATTCATGGTTTTAAGCACTAACGCCTGTAGCACCTGCACTTGTTAGGCATACTACTCTAAAACACGCTTTATCATTTGGCACGGATCTGCAGATGTAGATCTCCAGTTGGCGATACTAGGGTGAGATGCGACTATTACTTTCACGCCATCATCTGAAATATATGCCTCGCTACGCCAGCGCCGCTTATTATTTTCTATAAATTCGTCAGCCAATGTTTTGGCCGACATTTTAGAGGCTACAAATTTTCCTGCTTTCTTCCCAAAACAAATGATTGTTTTTACTCCCAGTGTTCTAATAACTTCAGAATGAAATGGCCAACATTCCTCTGCGAGAACATTCCACCTTACTTCTATATATCTCTCTCTGCGTGACTGGGTAAATATTAAGTTACTTGCAGGCACTTCGCCCGGATTCAAGCCTAAAATCTCGAACATATGCAATACTCTTGGCTGCATACCCCAAGTACCAGGCTTAGCATCTTCCCACGAAGCATCACGATATGCGGACCAATTTGATTCGGATACATCCAAGATTCTATCTATGCTTTGCGAAACGGTAACACCATACTCAGCATCTGGCACGCCACCTGGGTTAAGCCCCAGAACATAAATATCTTTTTGCCCCGAAAATGCCTCTCTTCCCGAGCAGAAAACACCTCCCAAGCTCTCCATTATCGATTCTGGAATTGTTTTTATCAGCTCTTCAATCATATTTCATCCTTTAAATATTATCGCTTACGCCTAACTTTTAAATAAGGTGCGCGGACATGTGGGCTAAAATCCGAACGAAGTGAGCAGCCCACATGTTTGCGCCCCAGCCCGAGCAGCGGGCGAACTTAATTTTTTTGTTATACCTTACGCTATTCTTCATATTTCCGAATCACCGCTATTTTTCCATCTTCGATTTCCAAAACTTCCATCGTTGAGTAGTGTAATTCAATGAGTTCATTTGTTTGAGGGTGAATTCCCTTACTAGATGTGGTGTATGTAATGGTAATCGCATTGTGAGCAGGAATAACTTGGTTCAAAGTAGCTTCATGTTCAGAATGAGATCCTAAATAAAACCGCATCCCTTCGCGTATACTTTCTTTGCCGTCAGGTAAACGCGAGTCATCCGAATCGTAGGGCAAGTGTTGGTGGGCGACATCAGCTTTAAGAAAAGACAGGTAGTGCTCTAAGTCTTTTTCAGTAGCATCAGGTGCCTGTGTTGCTGCCCATGCTAAAAAATACTCTTTTCCGAGTTCGGATAAATCTGTGTCTGCTATCGCGTTAAATGACGAGACTAAGGTAATAAAAGTAAGCATCCATCTATTCATAAAAACCTCCACTGTTTAGATTAGGTATAACACCCGCATAACGGGCAAAAATATGTAGGCTACGATACCAAGCGAAGCGACGGGAGCCTACGTGTTTTTGTCCCTAGCGAGCGCAGTAAGTGTTAATGCGTTTGTTATGCGCTATTGACTTACAGTACGCAAATACCATAATTAGGTATATATTGGTACTTGGAGGAAACAAATGGCTAAAAATACCAGCATTACCCTTGGTGACCATTTTGATGGCTTTATTGCTCGCCAAATTCAAACTGGTCGATATGGTTCAGCGAGCGAAGTAATTCGGTCAGCTCTTCGCTTGCTAGAAACACAGGAGACCAAATTAAACACTTTGCGTCAATTACTTGTAGCAGGTGAAGAAAGCGGCGAGGCTGAATACGACCTTGAGAACTTGATATCAGAACTAGATGGTGAATTAAAAGAGTGAAACCATTTAAGTTAACTGTACTCGCAAAATCCGATTTAAAAGATATCACGTTATTTACGCAACGGAAATGGGGACGGGAACAGCGTAATGTGTACCTAAAACAGTTCGACGATTCATTTTGGATGTTGTCTGAAAATCCTGTTATCGGTAAAAGCTGCGACGACATAAGAGACGGATACAGAAAGTTTCCGCAAGGTAGTCACGTTATTTTCTACAAGCAAACTGGTAGCCAGGAAATTCTGATTATAAGAATTCTTCATAAAAGTATGGATGTAAATCCATTACGCTTTGGCGCATAACGCCGCATTCAGCGGCTTGTCCGCTGCAATGCTTTGTTAGCCATAGTATCTGCAGCAAAATCTGTTCGATCAAAAACTTCCCCATGTAAGATGACTTGGTGGATATTGCTCCAAGCGTCCACGGTAGTTAAAGGGTTTTGTTTTAGTAAAAGTAAATTTGCAACCTTGCCAACTTCAACCGTTCCGTAATCTTCATCAATATTAAATTGTCGCGCATTATTAATGGTTGCAGCTGCAAGTATTGCAACTAAAGATACTCCGGCGTCTGCCATTGCTTTCATCTCAAGAAAAGTTGTTAAACCAGGCTGGTTGGAAAAACTAGGACTTCCCGGAAAATCAGAACCTAATAACAGCGGATAGCCTGCCTCGGTGAGGGTTTGTAGAATTTTGTTACCTTTCCCCATCCGATCTTTTAAAAAGATTCGAGCAATAACCTCGTCGGGTAGTCCGTCAAATCCTGCGCGTAATTCTTCTTTAAACCATTGTGCCGAAGGTTGCTTATACCACTCAAGTAATTCTTTGGGCGTGACCTTACTAAATTCAGGAATACCATGTGAGTTATGCAACATGAGTTCACCTAGTCCGGCAATTACCCTTTGGGTTGGCATGTAACCAATGCTTTTGCTCATTAACTGGTTAATCACGCCATGCATTGGTTTGGATACTTCAGTTTCACGCGAAAACTCCCCCCAATTCCAAAGCCCGTGTGCAATTACATCCACCTCTGCATCAATACCTCTTTGATACATATCCAATGCATTGGCATGCGCTACGAGAGGTAGTTTATGTGGTAATGCAGATTTTCGAATACGTTTCAGGGTATCGTCAGACAACAACGGCCACTGACTTTCATCCCCATAGCCATCTTCGAAGTATACTTTTATGCAAGATGCGCCGGATTCAGCAATACGTTTAACAATTTGCTCAGGAGAGTTCAGTGCTGTTTCAGCAACGTCCTGTTCAACAATATAGGAAAACATGGATTTCGAAAGCTCATCATTTTTCTCTACCAAAGGAAACGTTGAGCGTGCGGTGATGACTTCACAACGATAGTAATCAGGATGTACTTTAGAAGAAGTGAATTTTGTCCATTCAAGCCCAGGATTTGGGTCGACAACCTGCGTGATACCGTAATACAAAAAGCTATAGGGCTGTTGTTTATAGTAATCTTCAGCAAGTGCGCCATTCTTTTGTGCCACAGGCTCCACGCCAAACCCCATACCAGGAATAGATGAAACATGAACATGGCTATCAATGATTCCGGGTGCTAGATATAAAGTAGTTCCGTCTATGACCTGAGTATCAACTGTTTTTTTAATATTAGATGACGATACCGTTTTTATCCGTCCATCAGAAATAAGAACATACGCCTTTTGTAATGGCCCCTGAAGGTGCGATGATACGACGGTCACATTTTCAATCAGCACACTCTCTTTTGCGAAAGTAGGATAATGTAGAAACAGAATCGCAATGAGGATATGTTTACGCATAACTTTCCTTGTTGTTGTGATCTGGCTAACACCCGCATTACGGGCAAAAACACGTAGGCTACAATACCAAGCGCAGCGAGTGTTAATGCTTTTGTTATACGCAATTTGCTACATCTGTAGCGCATTGCTACAATGTAACGGCTAACTATTGGGAGACATATTATGGCAACCGCGAGCGTAAGACTAGACCAAGATCTAGTTGAGAAAGCTACCATTATGGGCAAAGCACTAAATCGAACTATGCCAAAACAGATTGAGCATTGGGCAAAGATAGGTGAAATGATGGAAGATAATCCCGATTTGCCATACGAATTTGTGAAACAGGCAATTATTTCTAAAGCTGAAAAAGAGGCTGGAAAATTGGAGCCTTACGATTTTGGCTAAGATTACCAATGTTTTACAGACAGCTAATTTTAAGAGAGCAGTAAAGAAGTTACATCAGAATCAGAAAAAAGACTTGGATAAAGCCGTTAAGGAACTAATGGCCGATCCTCTTCTAGGTGAGCAGAAAAAAGGCGACCTAGCCTTTCTTCGCGTGTACAAATTTAAGATGGTCAAGCAGTTAACCTTACTAGGTTACAGCTACGAGGATGGCACTGTAATACTTGAAATGATAGCTCTTGGTTCTCATGAAAATTTTTACCGCGATGTTAAAAAGTTGTTCTGACCAATTGCGTATAACACTAAGCTAAGGGGCAAAAGCACAATGCGAGAATAGCGAAGCCGCATTGTGTTTTTGTCCCAGCGGCCCGCGGAGCGGGTTGCGACTTGAGCGTTTCGTTATGTCCGTTTCTCAAAACCATCCTTGAACTTTTTGAATTGGTATTCATTGATCGCGATAAGTATAGAAGCATAAGCAATTAAGATGATCACTGCACCTACAATTTGTTGATTTGTAGACCACTCAAAATATTGCATAACCCTAAAGGAGATAAACATTACAAGCACACCGCGAAAAAGTTTCCAGATGTGATATTTTTCTTTTTTATACTTGCATGTTCCGGCCCATTCCGATCACCCATTTCGGTTCAATCCGATCAGTGATTTCGGTCTAATCCGATCGCTTATTTCGGCGTTATCCGATCAAAAATGACGTTTTTCCGAAATCACTGTTCGGAATCCCGAAATCTTCTTCTTTTTCTCACTAAATCAATTGGTAAGCTCAACTTCATCACTTTATTGAAGGAACGAGCTGCCATGGCGAGAAAGAGAACCGATATGAGAAAGATTAAAGACGTCCTGCGTCTCAAATTCGAAGTAGGATTAAGCCATCGAGACATCGGCCAATGCTTAAGTCTCGGCCCTTCAACCGTGAGTGAAATACTCTCGCGCTTTAAATCCAGTGATTTATCGTGGCCGTTGCCGGAAGCGCTCAATGATAAAACGCTCGAGGCTCAGTTGTATAACACTGGTCCCGTTCAGCGCCAAAAACGGCTGCCTGACTTTATGCTTATGCAGCAAGAGTTGAAGCGTAAAGGCATGACTAAGCTGTTGCTGTGGGAAGAGTATTGCGCCGAAGATAGTGCGTCAGCCTACGGTTATACGCAGTTCTGCGAGCATTATCAGCGATGGCTTAAAAAGCAGAAGCGTAGTATGCGCCAGCATCATATTGCGGGCGACAAGTTGTTTATTGACTACTGCGGGCCGACAGTACCGATTGTTAATCCCTACACAGGCGAAGTGCGTTATCATGCACAAATCTTTGTTGCGACTTTAGGCGCGACCAACTACACGTATGTTGAAGCTGGCCGCTCTCAGCGTGAAGAAGACTGGATAATGGCGCACGTAAGAACGTTCCGCTACCTTGGCGGTGTACCCCGTTTACTTGTGCCGGATAACCTGAAATCAGCCGTTACCAAAGCCCATCGTTACGCGCCCACGCTGAATGAAAACTACGCCAAAATGGCGCGGCATTACGGCTGCGCCATTGTGCCTGCACGGCCTTATAAACCGAAGGATAAGGCTAAAGCAGAAAATGCGGTACTGATTGTTGAACGCTGGATACTAATGCGATTGCGACGGGAGTGCTTTTACACTTTAGCGGGCCTTAACGCACGTATCAAAGTGTTAATGGAAGAGTTAAATAATCGCCGCAGCGCTTACATCCAGGCTCTCGCCGAGAGCAGTTTGAACTGCTCGATAACCCGCGTTAATGCCATTGCCTGGCACCACGTATGAGTACATCGACAGTAAACGAGCAAAGGTGGGGCCGGATTACCATGTGCTGTACCAAAAGCACGCTTACTCTGTACCGCACACCTTAGTAGGCAACACGGTGACCATCGAGGCAAGTGGCAGTGTGGTCAGTATCTATCACCAAATCAACTGGTGACACAGCACGCTAAATCAGCAAAAGACGGCGGCTTCTCAACGCAAAAAGAACACATGCCGGACAGCCATGTAAAACAGCGCTTCAGCGCTGAACGCTTATTGCACTGGGCGGAGAATATTGGTGTAGGTACGCGCGGTGTGGTGCAGTGGCACATCCATAGCCGTCAACATCCAGAGCAAGCGATAAAAAGCTGCCTAGCCATTCTAAATCTCACTAAACAGCATGGTGCTGCGCGACTTGAAGCCGCTTGCCAAAAGGCGTTACTGCTAGAACGCCCTCACAGAAGCGTTGTGATGAACTTACTCAAACATCACCAAGAAGCGTACCGAGCACCGCTGTCGAACACGATGAGCAACCTGTAACCCACCACAATATCCGCGGCCAACATTACTATCAATAGGACAACCCATGACACAATCTCAATTACAAGAGCAACTGCGTAGCTTACGGCTTGGACACTTCGCTCAAGCGTTACTGCAACAACAAAGCCAAGCGACAACCTACGACGAGATGAGCTTCGAAGAACGCTTAGGATTACTGGCACAGCATGAAATCCACTGTCGGCAAGACAGCAAAGTGAAGCGTTTACTGCGTCAGGCAACCTTGCGCTTAGAAGCTCACGCCAGCCGATTGGAATACCGCGCAGAGCGCGGTCTACGCAAAGATAAAGTCGCCACACTGTTGAGCGGCCAATACTTACATCATGCCCATAACATTATCGTTACTGGCGCAACGGGTGCGGTAAAACGTACTTCGCTTGCGCATTAGCCAGACAAGCCTGTGAACAGCATCATACAGTACGATATTACCGGCTCGGCCAGCTTCTAGATGAGCTGAATATCGGCCACGCCGATGGAAGTTACCGACAACAGCTTGCACAACTCGCTAAGAAAGAGCTGCTCATCCTAGATGACTGGGGAATGGAAAAACTGAGTGCAAGACAGGCCAATGACTTACTTGACGTGATGGAAGAACGATATCAAAACACCAGCACCATTATCGCTAGCCAGTTGCCCGTTACCGAATGGTACAAACTCATCAGTAACCCCACCGTGGCAGATGCATTACTCGACCGTTTACTGCACAACAGCCATCGAATTGAACTGGCTGGCGAATCGATGAGAAAACTAGACCAATCCGATCACTTAAGGTAAAACTGGCAAGGACGAAAAAGAAGAAGAAAAAGTGATCGGATAAAACCGAAATGACCGTTCGGATTCACCGAAATACGCAATACTCTTTAAATAGAGAACGCAAAGCATAATCTGACTCTTGCGTTTTGGCTTGAATAGGTGAGGAAGGATGCTTTGCAATTGCGTCTAAGAGCCGTGAATACTTTTCAGGATATTTATCTTTATCCAGGGCCTCTTTAATTTCTTGAAGTTCTTCCAAGTTGTATTTAGAGAAATCGGGTTCCATCTCTTCTCCTAGGACATAACTTTAAGCTAAGGGGCGCAGATACGTGGGGCATAATGGAGAAGCCGCCCCGCGTGTATGCGTCCCAGCGAACGCAGTGAGTGCGTTTATTGGCTTGTTAGTTGCCACGCTAATACATCCTAGAGTAACAGCTAAAATGCGCACAACGCTCACTCACTTTTGACGAATAACTTTTTGAAAAGTTCTTCTGATTTGGCAAGACCTTCTTCAGTTAAAACAACAGACTTAGATTTGCCAACAGGATCGTGAATATATCCTTTTTCATAAAGCCGATCGGTGATACTCCAATCTATTTGTTTCCAAGCCCTACCAAACTTGTCATGAAGAGTAAGGTAAAACAGAGCAAGTGCCGCTTCATCGATTTTATCTTCATCTATTTCCACTGCTGTCTCCATTTTCATATGGCTACTACCCCCCCAATAAGGGGCAATAATACGTGGGCTAATATACGGAACGAAGTGACGGGAGCCCACGTGTTATTGTCCCGCTTACTTGGTTTGTTAGGTGCGACTAAATATCAACCTTAGACATGCTAAATGTCCCGAGGTCTTTTGACCAACCTAAGCCAAACGAAAAATAACTACCAGATATACTATTGCCACTCAGTTCTCCTGCTAATTGAGCATAGGAATCGCATCTATTATTTCTACCTAAAAGTATTTTGTTGCCATCAAATCTATATGAAAGTTGGTTAGTGAAAGGAAAAGTTTCAGCTTCCATTGCGTTAAACTCTAGCACCTTCACTTGAAACCATTTGCCATCTAAACACGCATTAGCTGGAGTTTTAGTAAGATTAATAACAGCATTAGAGGTAAGTTGACCACTATTATCATAGATATTGAAACGCCAAAAATTCTGGGGATCATCGCTTGCACAAAGGTGACTAGTAAAAAGAAGTAGAGAAAACAAAAGTCTTATCATTGTTACCTTTAGCACCTAACGCCGCTGTATGGGGCATTTTTTGTGTAGTGTAGTTTTGGGGTACAGTGGCGAAGCCACCCCAAAACGGAACGAAGCAAAAAATGTCCCTATGACAGCTTTGTTAAATTTAGCCTACACATAACGAGCAATTAAAAGATAAACACATAGAGACACCAAGATAACAGATGAAACTATTAGGAATGACTTTACCGTATTACTAACAGCTACGTTATTGTTTTTGGCCCATTCACCGTAAGCGAATACCGCCGCACCAAAGGAAAGACTTATATGTGAAAAAAACTTCAAGTAGTCTGCACTCAGCACTCCGGGAACAGACAAAAGTGCGAATAAAATTGATACGCCTATTGCTAAATACACTCTCGTATTAAATGTTTCTAATATTAACATCTTAGTTCTCCTCATAAATTTAACGCCCCACTAAGAGGCGAGTAATTGTTGGCTAAAATGTGTAGCGAAGCGGAACTGAGCCAACTGTTACGAGTCCTGCTTTAGTGGCTTGTTAGCAATACATTGCACACGCTTTAAGTAACCACTTTTAGTTAAAACCTGCGAGCCTTTTGGATAACTATTAATTAATAGATCACCATTATCTAGCAGCCAAGATGATTTGGGCTTGCCAACTAAGCTATATAACTTTTCAGTTTCAAAGTTTGAATTTATTAAATGAATATCACCGTAATTCCATGACATATGGGCTAAACCTGATGTAACTACTAAACCAAATGGCATTTCATAAATGTCTTCAACATTCATTTCTTTGATTAGGGTAACACTATCATTTTCATCGATTAAAAGTAGCTCTCCACCAAATTCACCATTACTGCTGCCAGTGATAATCTTATCCCCTAAGGTAATGATAATTTCTGGTTGTATAATTTGATGTTCAATAGCAATTTCATTTTTTGAGTTTGGCGATCGACGAGGAAAAGATTTTTTATATTTTCCCGTTGCTCTGTCAACTAATTTAAATACCCACTGTCTTTGTGAAGAATCGGTCTCTCCTAATTCATCAAAAAACTCTTTTACTCCAGAGTCAGATACTTCTCGCTCCGCGCTTCCCTTAAATTCTGTTTTATTGGGGTATTTTGAAGCGTCATATGCTCCACACTTCATATCTTCAAATAGATTCGCAGAGACAGAAAATGAACATAAAAGTAAAATGAAGATCAAAATTTGCAACGGACTCTCCTTGTATTGCTAACGCCCGCATTTGTGGCTGGTTTGGAGCGCAGCGCAAAACCAGTCCGACAACATGCGCTTGATACTTATTGAGCCTTCTCCCCAGCTTAACCAATTTTATTGGCTAAGCTGGAAGGCGACCAAACCCAAAATGGAGAAGACTCAATGCAATTCTATACTAACTTACATCCTTTTTACTGCGGAATCGATCTTCATGCACGAATGCTTTATGTGTGCATCTTAGATGAACGCGGCGAGATACTGGTTCATAAGAAGATAAAGGATTCTCCCGAACAGCTTTTAAACCTTCTTGCACCCTACATCGGGAATATTGTGGTGGGCGCAGAATGTATGCATTGTTGGTACTGGCTCAGTGATTTTTGTGAACATCATAATATTGATTTCATCCTCGGCCACGCTCTCTACATGAAGGCTATTCATGGTGGTAAGACGAAGAACGATAAAATTGATGCGTATAAGATCGCCAAGTTAATGCGAGGTGGTAATTTTCCTTTGGCTTACGTTTATCCAAAGGAGAAGCGTGCTATTCGAGATTTGTTACGCAGACGAACGCACGCTATGCGCCATAGTGCCGAGTTAAAGGCATTTATAAAGAACGCGTTGTCACAGTACAACCTGCCAGTCCCTGATAAGTCAGACTTAAGCTACACCACAGGTCGCGATGCAATGCGTGGGTATTTCCCCAATCCACAAGTTCAACGCAGTATTGATATGAATCTACGATTGATTGAAGTTTACGACCATGAAGTCAGCAGCATTGAATGTCATGTAGAAAAGCTCACTAAGCATGATAATGGCAGAGACTACTATTTGCTGCGTTCATTACCTGGTGTCGGACGAGTTCTTGCGCTGACTATTCTTTACGAGATAGGTAGTATTCAGCGTTTCGACAGTGTTCAGAAGTTTGCGTCTTATTCTCGCCTAGTTAAATGCAAAGCAGAGTCAGCAGGTAAAAGCTACGGTACTCAGGGAAATAAAATTGGTAATGCGCATCTTAAGTGGGCGTTTTCTGAAGCAGCGGTACTTTTTCTAAAGGGTAATCCGCCTGCGCAGGCTTATTTAGCTATGTTACAAAAGCGAATGAGCAAGGCAAAAGCACTATCGGCTTTGGCGCATAAACTCGGTCGTTGTATGTACTTTATGTTGAAGAATCAAACGGTATTCGACAGTGAACGATTTTTAGCAGGGTAAGTCGCACAGGCGGATGAGCTGAACATCTAACTGGTCGAATGGTGAGTATGGTGTTCATGGTTATTTAGGGGAATAACCTGTAAGGCATGAACTATACCAATGTCCACAGCCATCACGTTTTGATTAGACATCCGCCTGTTGCGCATCAATACCCTGAGCTAAATCGCTTGCACCTGAGCTGAGCCTGCCCCTAACTGGCGAAAACCACTCAGCCACTACGTTTTGAATAGTGCCAGCGTCAGGTTAACCGATGAATGTCTAGTGCCCCTGTTCACGCCATGGAATGCACGGCAACAGGCAGCGATGAGCTCGTACTAAGAGAGCCTCTATATGTGTTTGCCGCAGGTGATACCTGACGATGACCATGACAGATGAAGTTAGGAGGTTTAGCTTAGGGAGTTGGACTGACTGTTAGCGCAGCCAGCGAATAACTATTACCTATTGACAGGAGTTGGGCTCATATGTGTTATGTGCCATTGCTCACCCTCCAATAAGTGAACCAGAATGTATATGCTACGCAAACTGAAAAGTAAATATACATCAAGGTGATTGTTAACCCAAAACCACTAATTGAAAAAAACAGAAGAGCTGGTATTGCACTTATTGGCAACAAATAAACTAGTCTGAATTTATTGCTACGCTGTAAAAAAATAACAAGCGGTAACCCAAAAACTAACGTCAAAACCTGTGCGACTACCCAACCAGGTATAGCTGCAAGCATACTGTAATATATTGACTGACCAAGATTAAATAGAGAATTGACTACATCATGTATGACGAGCGGTATAAATAGCGCTGGGACAATTGCAATAGGTGCGGTAATGCTTGCGATTATTAGCTTTCTTGTTTTATCGCTGAATGTTCTCATGGCACATAACACCCCACTAAGGGGCGATAACACATGGGCTAAAATTAGGAACGAAGTGACGCAGCCCATGTGTTAGCGTCCCAGCGAGCAGCGCGAGTGCCTTGAGTGGTTTGTTATGCACTTACACTGTTATCTCTATGAAAAATAGCGATTTTATTATTATCCAAATCCCTAATGTAACAAGCAAAATAAGCATTATCATTTCGAGGGCCAGGCTTGCCTTCGCAAGTCGAGCCTAAGCTGATTGCTAGCTGATAGACCTTCTTAACAAGTTCATTACTGTTAACCTTGAGAGCCAACATAGTTCCGTTACCGAATGTTGCATTTTCTTTATTGTGTGGTTTAGTAATGGATAACTTTGTATCAGAGCCTGGAAATGCATAAAACACAACGTCTTCTGTTTTTGCTACTTGCTTTGCACCGATTAGACCAAGAATTTGGTCATAAAACTCAATAGCTTTATTAAGATTGTTAGTTCCTAACGTAATGTGTGAAATCACTTCCGATGTCTCCTAGGTGCATAACTTTTAAATAAGGGGCGCAGGCATGTGGGGCATAATGGCGAAGCCGCCCCGCGTGTATGCGTCCCAGCGAACGAAGTGAGTGACTTAATTTTGTTGTTAGGGGCGTGCAAAAATAACCTAGTTTTAGTCATTGTTAATATCACCCTGCATTTGGTTTTTACTCTGATGTTTTTCTTTGAAATATATAAATACTTGAACAATAACTAGCAGATAACATGAAAGTGCAACAAAGGCACATGGAGCGGCCATAAGAATTACACTAGTTACCCAGCCAAAATATGCCATAACAGAACATATGGCACCGATGAAAAGCTCGATGGCGACGGCTTCCCAACTGACGGAATAACCGACATTAACAGGTTGAGCATAGTGTTTAAATCTATATGGCATTACGTATTTCCATGTAGCGCCTAACTTTTCAATAACGGGCGCAGGCACGTAGGGCATAATGGCGAAGCCGCCCTGCGTGTATGCGTCCCAGCGAACGTAGTGAGTGCGTTAATTGACTTGTTATGTTCTAAGTCACTGAAGTTACTCAATACCGTTTTTACCGAATGTGTAACCACAATTGTGGCATGTATTATTGGGTAGCTTAAACCGCTTTAACGAAAGTACAACTTGATTTCTTTTACACTGTGGACAGAAGTAATTAAGCGTATTTATCAATATTGCAACAGCAAAAACGATGCCGCCGATATAGAACGGGTTAGTATAAAAAGTCATGCTTGGTTCAGAAAACTGAAAGCCAACAATACAGACAATCAAAGCTACTAACCAAAGTTTAAATTTTCTGCTTTTATTCAACCTACTAAATCCAATTAAAGAACATAACTTTTCAATAACGGGCGCAGGCACGTAGGGCATAATGGCGAAGCCGCCCTGCGTGTATGCGTCCCAGCGAACGAAGTGAGCGAGTTTATTGAGTTGTTATGTGGCATGTTTAAATAACCTATTAGACATTAAGCCAGTTTTTAAGCAATGTCGGAGCTTTACCTGTGATGGCTATGTATGTAAGCCAGAAAGAAAAGCAAAAAGCGCTAATAACTGAGACCCAAACGCTGACCGAATAAAGGCCATACGAAAAGAGTTGGCCAAATGTGATTAAAAACGAAAGCCAGCCAAATAAACTTACAATCGAAGCTAAGACTCTATAAAACGGCCTCACTTTTGGTTTAAAGGTTTCATCCATGACGTATACTTTCTATTCTAAAATCAATTTTCTAAATAACACGGCTGACACATAACTTTCCAATAACGGGCGCAGACATGTGGGGCATAATGGCGCAGCCGCCCCGCGTGTATGCGTCCCAGCGAACGCAGTGAGTGTGTTGATTGGCTTGTTATGTTCCACTAAATGACACCGAAACATTTAATTAGCTTTTCTGTTTTTTTATGGTTGATGCGAGCAGAGAGACTGATGCCGCATAGGTAAAAAAGAAAACACAAAATCCAACAAACAAACCAATCTTTCCAAAGATGTTACTTTCCATTGAAATGTCGTAAACCAAATAAACTGCTATGGGTAGCGGCAAAACCGAAATAGGCTTATTCCTTACATAATCGTTTAACTTTTTTTGCACATAAGGTATGCCTAAAATTACAACAGGAATAATAAGCAACCCTGCAAATAAGATATCGACTTTAATATCTGAACTCATATAAACATCCATATAAAAACAAGAACATAACACCTAAATATGGGGCACAAACAGGCAGGCTATAATGGCGAAGCCGCCTGCGTGTTTGTGTCCCAGCCCGCCTGCGGGCGACATAATTTGTTTGTTATGTGACTTTACCCTAAATAAGAGCATGCTTTTTATACTTTTTAACAAACACTTTTGCTTCTGCCAACGTTGAAGGGTAAGAAACGCTGAAATAGCTATTTTTGATAGGCCTGATTTTTTGAAAATAGAAACCATGGTGGACGAGATATGCCACCTTTTTCCATTGGGCAATATCCGACTTTTTTGGTGCTTTGAAATGCCGGCCTAAATTATAAGTAACACCACCACAAGAAACACACTGGCCGTGCAATGGATAATCGCATGGCGCACCAGGAAAGCTGCGTTGAAAAGATGTTTTGCAGTCGAGGCACGCATACGCCATAGAATACTTGCTACTTGAAAAGGAAGCTTTGTCTGGTTTGATTGGTTTAGTTCTGTAACCAGAATCCCATCTCAGTGCTTTTTTAGTGTTTCTATCCATGAATATCCTGAGTCACATAACTTTCCAATAACGGGCGCAGGCACGTGGGGCATAATGGCGAAGCCGCCCCGCGTGTATGCGTCCCAGCGAACGCAGTGAGTGCGTTTATTGGCTTGTTAGTTGCCACGCTAATACATCCTAGATTAACAGCTAAAATTGCGCACAACGCTCACTCACTTTTGACGAATAACTTTTTGAAAAGTTCTTCTGATTTGGCAAGACCTTCTTCAGTTAAAACAACAGACTTAGATTTGCCAACAGGATCGTGAATATATCCTTTTTCATAAAGCCGATCGGTGATACTCCAATCTATTTGTTTCCAAGCCCTACCAAACTTGTCATGAAGAGTAAGGTAAAACAGAGCAAGTGCCGCTTCATCGATTTTATCTTCATCTATTTCCACTGCTGTCTCCATTTTCATATGGCTACTAACTTTAAGCTAAGGGGCGCAGATACGTGGGGCATATTGGCGCAGCCGCCCCGCGTATTGGCGTCCCAGCGACCGAAGGGAGTGGCTTGAGCGTTTTGTTAGCTGCCCAACTGCGTAATGTGCAACAGTTCACCTACTGGCCCCCATAAATAAAAAACTTTGCCCCAAGATTCTTGTTGTATTGGCGTAATCTTGGATTTGTTTTCCGACTTAGAACATATCTCATACGCATCGTATATGTCTGAAACGCAGATTTGCAACATGAAGTTCTTGGCCATGTCCTCATTGTAAAAGCGCTGCAAAAAGAAAAGGCAATCTCCGTTTTCAAAAAGCGTGAGGTCATCGGTTACGTATTCTGATTTGAATCCAATTTCCGAGTAGAAAGATTTAGAAATCTCGTAATCCTTACTTGGAACAAATGTTTTTATATCTATTACATCCATGAATCTTTCCAAAGGCAGCTAACGCTAAGCTTTGGGGCGCTAGCACGTGGGCTAAAATCCGAGCGAAGCGAGCCAGCCCACGTGTTAGCGTCCCAGCGACCGAAGGGAGTGCCAACAGCGTTTTGTTAGGCGTACAACTTAAAGTACGCAGCTTTGCTGCCACCACTAGCCAAATAGACCGCGTGTTTAAATTATTGGATTTAAGATAAAACAACCCTATGCGAAATGCCAGATGTTAACGACATTGCTGGATAAAAGAGCGAGTTTAGAATACTGATGATGTTAAATGTTGGCGTTTCGGTGTTGATAAAAAGCGCGTTGCTAAAGCCGTTGAAACTACCGAAACAGCAAGCTGTAAAGACAACCTAGCGAAACAACCTTGATGCTGGAATGTCACGTCCGAACCCACACTTTAATGCTGTGAGTAAATGACGCCTAACAATTTAATGTACGGAAAAAATCCTTCATGCAACGTGGATAAAATCCGCATATAACTTTAATAATTTACTCACTTTCGCATGTAATGTCATTTACATCAATATCCTATACTTTGTATCTGAAAACACTGTACTGAAGTACGGAAAGTTTCCTTTTTATTTTACGGCGCACTAAAAAGTCGTAATGCTGTGCTTATATACAGATAAAAAGTACTAACAAATGAAATCAATGTTCATGCAAATGGTGGTTGAGCATATGCGTAATCGTCGCTATGCCAAACGCACGATAGAGCTTTATAGCAAATGGATAATTAGCTTTATTCGCTTCAATGATAATAGGCATCCATCAGAGATGGGAGATAAAGACGTAGAGTTATTTCTGTCTTATTTGGTGAACAAGAAAAATGTCGCTCCCGCAACACAAGCGAGTGCGCTTAATGCATTGGCGTTTCTTTATCGCGATATATTGGAATGTCCATTGTCGTTAGAGTTAGACTTTGTTTCAAGTCGAAGGCAGGCCAAGTTACCTGTCGTACTAACGCAAGACGAGGTAGTTGCGCTATTTGAACAAATTCCTGCCAACCTAAAGCTCCCTATATCCCTACTATATGGCAGTGGTTTGCGTTTAATGGAAGCCGTAAGGCTGCGTGTTAAAGATATTGATTTCGACTACAACGCCATTCGTATATGGGATGGTAAAGGCGGAAAGCATCGTATCGTTACACTTGCGGCAGAATTGAAGCCGGGTCTTACTCGGCAAATAGCCATGGTGGAAAATTACCTATCAGCTGATTTAGAAAACCCGAAATATGCGGGCGTTTATTTGCCGCATAGACTGCGGGTGAAATACAAAAATGCGCCAAGAGAATTAGGCTGGCATTATTTATTTCCGTCTTCTCGGTTATCTATAGATCCGGAGGATAAGAAAGTACGCCGGCATCATATTGATGAATCGAGTATTCAGAAGGCCATACGAAATACGGCAAAAGCTTGCGACATTAAAAAGAAAGTGACGCCTCATACATTGCGCCATTCTTTTGCAACGCACTTGCTACAAGCGGGCGCCGACATAAGAACTGTGCAAACACAGCTTGGTCACTCAGATGTGAAAACTACACAAATTTACACTCACGTGCTTCAGCAAGGCGCTCAGGGTGTGGTAAGTCCTTTATCTCGCGTATTAAAGTAATGTGCACATCAAGTTAACGTCAATAAAAAAGGGCCCGAAGGCCCTTTTCAATACTTAGCTATTTAAGCGCTCAGTTAAGCGCTAATTCAAACGCTATACACGCTCGAATACAGTAGCAATACCTTGGCCTAAACCAATACACATAGTCGCTAAGCCTAGGCTTACGTCTTGTGATTCCATTAGGTTGATAAGCGTACCTGAGATACGTGAACCAGAACAACCTAGCGGGTGACCTAGTGCAATAGCACCACCGTTAAGGTTAATCTTCGTATCTAGGTGGTCCATCCAACCTAGTTGCTTAATGCACGATAGCGCTTGTGCCGCGAATGCTTCGTTAAACTCGGCAAGTTCAATATCGTCCATCGTCAGGCCAGCGCGCTTAAGGGCTTTTTGTGTGGCTGGAACTGGGCCATAACCCATAATTGCCGCATCACAACCAGCCACTGCCATTGAGCGAATTTTCGCACGTGGCGTAAGGCCAAGCTCTTTCGCACGGTCTGCCGACATAAGCAGCATGCCAGATGCACCGTCAGACAGCGCAGAAGACGTACCCGCAGTAACAGTTCCGTTTACAGGGTCGAATACTGGGCGAAGCGCCGCCATGCTCTCGGCTGTGCTTTCTGGGCGAATAACTTCATCGTAGTCAATAAGCTTTAATACGCCGTTTGCATCGTGGCCTTCAACAGGCACAATTTCGTTAGCCCAGCGGCCTTCAAGGTGTGCTTTATGCGCTAGCTGGTGGGAACGTGCGCCAAAGGCGTCTTGTTGTTCACGGGTAATCCCGTTTTGACGGCCAAGTAGCTCGGCAGTCATGCCCATCATGCCCGACGCTTTCGCCGTGTACTTAGCAAGGCCTGGGTGGAAGTCGATGTTATAGTTCATAGGTACATGGCCCATGTGCTCTACACCACCAATCATGTATATATCACCACGGCCAGTCATAATGCCGCTTGTGGCATCGTGAAGGGCTTGCATTGATGAACCACATAAGCGGTTAACCGTTACCGCGCCTGTTGTGCGTGGAATTTGTGTTAATAGCTGCGCATTACGCGCAATGTTAAAGCCTTGTTCTTTCGTTTGCTGAACACAGCCCCAAATAATGTCTTCAATTTCCGCTGGGTTTACGCCAGGGTTACGCTCTAGTAGCGCGGTCATTAGTGCTGCAGAAAGGTCTTCTGCACGCACATTTCTGAAAACACCGTTTTTTGAACGACCCATAGGGGTACGTACGCAATCGATTACGACCACTTCTTTCATTAGATTTTCCTCCGGGTCTTATGCGAAATAGGATTTACCAGCAGCGGCCATTTCACGAACGCCATCTGAAATCTGGTAAATTGGACCAAGTTCAGCGTACTTGTCTGCCATCGCAACAAAGTTCGCCAAGCCAATGGTTTCAATCCAACGGAAAATACCACCGCGGAATGGAGGGAAACCTAAGCCGTAAAGTAGCGCCATGTCAGCTTCAGCTGCGCTATCTACAATGCCTTCTTCTAGGCAGCGAATTGCTTCGTTTGCCATAGGGATCATTAGGCGTGCAATAATGTCGTCAGCTTCAAAGTCTGTCTTTTCAGCTACGTGTGGCGCCATGAGTGCGTAGGCTTCTTCAGCAGGTGTTTTAGACGGCTTGCCGCGCTTATCAACACCGTAGTTGTAGAAACCTTTACCGTTTTTCTGACCTAAACGCTCTTCTTTATAGAATAAGGTTACTGGGTCGTTATCTAGGCGCGCCATACGCTCTGGAATACCCGCAGCCATAACGTCTGCTGCATGATCGCCTGTGTCGATACCTACAACGTCCATTAGGTAAGCCGGGCCCATTGGCCAGCCGAAGATTTTTTCCATAACTTTATCAACAGCAACAAAGTCAGCGCCGTCGATAAGTAGCTTACTGAAGCCCGCAAAGTATGGGAACAATACGCGGTTTACCAAGAACCCTGGGCAGTCGTTAACCACAATCGGGGTTTTGCCCATTTTAAGCGTAGCGGCTACTACTGCATTGATGGTTTCTTCCGACGTTTTTTCGCCACGAATAATTTCAACGAGTGGCATGCGGTGCACTGGGTTGAAGAAGTGCATACCGCAGAAACGCTCTGGCTTGTCTAGGCTTTCTGCTAGCTGGTTGATAGAGATAGTCGAGGTGTTTGAGCAGATAATAGCGTCGTCAGCGACATTCTCTTCAACCTCTTTAAGTACAATACCTTTCACTTTTGGGTTTTCTACCACCGCTTCAATAACAAGGTCTGCATCTTTAAGTGTACTGTACTCGAGGGTAGGTGTAATTGCGTTAAGCGTCTGCGCCATTTTGGTCGCATCAACTTTACCGCGCTTCATACCTTTACCAAGTATTTTCGCCGCTTCTGAAAGACCAAGATCTAGTGCACCTTGATTAATGTCTTTCATAATAACTGGTGTGCCTTTCACGGCGCTTTGGTATGCAATACCGCCGCCCATGATACCAGCACCGAGTACGGCGTTAAGCTTAGACTGCTTAGTGGCTGCTTTCGCTTGCTTCTTACCTTTGCTCTTAACAAGCTGGTCGGCAAGGAAAATACCTATTTGGGCTTTCGCCGCGTCGGTTTTCGCCAGTTCTACAAAGCCTTTATTTTCAAGCTTAAGCGCACCTTCACGGTCCAGTACAGAGGCTTTTTGCACTGTCTCCACCATTTTGTGCGGTGCTGGGTAATGTTTGCCTGCTTGTGCAAACACCATAGCTTGAGCAGTAGAGAAGCTCATCATGGCTTCGTTTTTGTTTAGCTGTAGTGGGGCTTTCTTAACCGCACGTCGTGCTTGCCAGTCAAACTTACCGTCAACGGCGTCTTTCACCATTGATAGTGCACCTTCCACTAACGTTTCTGGTGCTACTACTGCGTCAACTGCGCCTTCAGCAAGGGCTTTCGCGCCTTTTCTGTCACGTCCAGTGGTCATCCATTCTAGGGCATTATCTGCGCCAATGAGACGAGGTAAGCGAACGGTACCGCCAAAACCAGGCATCAGGCCTAGCTTAACTTCTGGTAAACCAATGGAAGCTGTGGTGTCTGCAATACGCATGTCACATGCCAATGCCATCTCACAACCGCCGCCCAATGCAAAGCCGTTAACGGCAGCAATGGTAGGGAATGGTAAGTCTTCAAAGCGATCGAATACCTGTGAAGTATTAGCAACCCACTGTAGTACCTCTTCATCGTCCATGGCGAAAAGGCCCGTGAACTCGGTGATATCAGCACCTACAATAAATGCAGATTTTGCGCTGCGTACTACTAAGCCTTTTACGTCGCCCTTAGCTAGCAGAGCTTGTGTTGCTTCGTCAAGTTCAGTTACCGTTTGGCGGTCGAACTTGTTCACTGAACCTTCGGCGTCGAATACCAGCTCAGCAAAGCCGTCATCTAACAGGCTGACGGAAAGACTTTTGCCTGTGTATATCATTATCATCTCCTTCGGCATTGGCCAGGATGTTAGTGAGTTAATTCAACAAGTACGTAGGGTCGTAATTAACTACTAACGCGTTAGTGTGGCTAGATTCTTTACAAAACCACACAAAATTTCAACAAAAAATCAAACAAGCGTTTCAATCTGTCTAAGGTAGTGGTCGGATGACTTAAATTCAAGGGTTAAGTTTGAATTCACGCTTCATTTCAATATCAGTGCTTGTATAATGAGCGTTATTGGCGAAAAGCGCCAATCCAGCATAAGAATAATCTACAATCACAACGTTAATGTTTATGAACAGCATATAACGCGCTGGCACAACAACTTCCGTGGCAAGGAGCCACACCGTTTTATCGGTTTTAATCGCATACTCATCAACACAACACCTTTATGTGTGTGTTTGAATGCATCACAGGGTAGGAGTTCAATTGTGTCTTTAAATATCACATTTCAACGTTTCGGCTTAGCCCATTGCCGCACCAGTTACTTAGGTTCTTTGTCTTTTCGTTTGTTAACGATATTGCTAATGCTCGCGTGTGGTGAAACATCAGTATTTGCTCAAGCGCTCCCACAAGACACTTTCGAAGCACAACGTGAACGCTTTTTAGAGGTTGAAAAAAACTTAAGAACCATGCCTTCACGAAGTTTAGATAAGCTAGATCGCGATATTCACGCCCTCGCTACATACCCCTTGTACCCGTATTTACTAAGGCTGAAATTAGAGCGCACGCTTTCGTTAAAAAATAAGCGGGCCATCGAATCTTTCTTAGAAGACTATAGTGGGCAACCTGCAAGCTATGGGTTGCGGTATAGATGGTTAAACTACCTAGCATCAAAAGGGCACAATAGCGCCTTTATGGACAGCTATCGAAAAGGCATGGGCGCCAAGCTCACCTGCAAAGCCTTAGGTTACCAGTTAGCAAGTAGCGACAATCCGAAGGCGTTGCTTAACGATGTAGATGCACTGTGGTATCACGGAAAGTCGCAGCCAGACGAATGCGACCCTTTATTTTATCAATGGCGTAAAAATGGTTTGATGACGCCTGAAAAAGTGATTGCGCGCATTGAGATTGCAGCTAAGGAAGGAAATAGGCGTATAATTCCCTATCTTAAGCGTCAACTCCCAGATAACGAAACCTATATTGCCGATGCATGGTTGGCGGTCACGCGTGACGTGGCGGCAGTCAACCGCAGCCGCCACTTCCCCCTTAAGCAACCTGATAGGGAATCTACCATTCTTACATGGGCTATTGAGAAACTGGCGTGGAGAAACCCAAAGCAAGCAGTGAAGGCCTATGAAAAGTATGTGCCACAGGGTGTTTTTTCACCGCCTCAGTTACACATTATTCAGCGCGCTATAGCATTAAGTTTCACCCTCGACAGAATGCCTGAAGCCGGTCAGTGGTTACTTATTGCTGATGTAAAGGGAGCAAATGAAGACGTCAAGTTATGGCACGTAGCCTACCTACTGCGTGAACAGCGATGGCAAGATGTATTAGATGTGATTGCATCAGCCAAACCTGAATTGCAACAAGATGAAAATTATCGGTATTGGCGAGCCAGAGCGTTAGAAGCGCTAGGGAATACAATGCAAGCAACTGTGTTATATCAGCAGTTGTCTGAAGAGCGTCATTATTATGGTTTTATGGCTAGCGCACGTATAGGTAAGACCCCCAGTTTATCCAATAAACCTGTACCCCGTGACAATAGTGCTATCGAAAAGCTAGCGAGAACACCCGCCACATTGAGGGCATTGGAATTTTACCGCTTAGGCCGCAAGAATGAAGCACGTAGAGAGTGGCGTTACCTTATTAATGCACTACCGGACCCACAAGTTACCCACGCCGGAGTGTTGGCGTATGAGTGGGGCTTGTACGACCAAGCCATCATTAGTTTTGCTAAAAGTGGCTATTGGGACGACGTAGAAAGACGTTTCCCATTAGCATTTCAATCTTACTTTAAGGAGCAAGGTGAAACCTACGAGGTGCCCGACGCATTAGCCATGGCTATCGCGCGCAGAGAAAGCTCGTTCATGACAGATGCAGTATCGCCTGTAGGCGCCACTGGTTTGATGCAGTTGATGCCGGGTACTGCCCAATACATTGCCAAACAAAAAGTCAGTCGAAACACCTTATTTAACGCCAAACACAATGTAGAGTTTGGCGTGCAGTATTTAAGATATCTCATGGATAAATTAGACAACAACCCCGTATTAGTCACCGCGTCGTATAACGCGGGTTGGCGCAAAGTGTTAGAGTGGTTGCCTGAAAATGCGTCACTGCCAGTGGATATTTGGATTGAAAATATTCCATACCGGGAAACGCGGCACTACGTAAAAGCGGTAATGGCTTATCAGCACATCTACGAACAGCAGCTGGGGTCAAACAAAAATATTTTTCCGCAACTTACCCAAGATGTTATTCCTTCTACCGAGTCCATTACTACGCATCCGGTTACTGGCACATTACAGTTAGCCCCTCATTAGTGGTTATTTAGATTTACACGTGTGCTCACCGAGGCTGGGGCAGGAGGTAACTCTGCGCTTATCTTCATGTTACACTTTAGGATAACGTTAACTTAGTAAACACGAGGGAAGAATGTCACAACAGCAGGCATTATATATAGAGCATATCGAAGAATTGCAGGCTCGAACCCGAGAAGCGCTTCAGCGAGAAGGACTGGATGGCGTGGTTATTCATTCGGGGCAGGGGAAGAGAATATTTTTAGACGATAACCACTATCCGTTTAAAGTGAACCCTCAGTTTAAAGCTTGGCTACCTGTTATTGACAACCCTAACTGCTGGATTGTGGCTAATGGTGTAGATAAACCTACGCTTATTTTTTATCGTCCGGAAGACTTTTGGCACAAGGTGCCGCCAGAACCGAATGAGTTTTGGACCCAATGTTTCAACGTGGTGTTATTGCAGCAAGCCGATGCGGTAGAAAAGCATCTTCCCTATGACAAAAAGCGCTACGCCTACATTGGTGAGTATATTGAAGTGGCGAAAGCATTGGGGTTTGAAAATGTAAACCCCGATCGCGTGCTGCATTATTTGCATTACCAGCGAGCTTATAAAACCGAATATGAGTTGTTGTGTATGCGCGAGGCTAATAAATTAGCCGTGGCTGGGCACCAAGCAGCAGAACGCGCTTTCCGTAATGGGGAGAGTGAATTCGACATTAATTTAGCCTATGCAAAAGCGTGCCGTCAGGGTGACAACGATGTGCCCTACACCAGCATTGTGGCACTTAACGAGCACGCCGCCATATTGCACTATATGCAATGTGACACACTTGCTCCCAAAGAATCTCGTTCTTTTCTTATCGATGCCGGTGCGAATTATCACGGGTATGCCGCTGATATCACACGTACCTATAGCCAAAACTCAGCGATGTTCAGCGATTTAATCCAGGCAGTAGATAAAGTTACACTTACCCTGATAGACGGGTTGAAGCCGGGGGTAGCCTACACCGATATTCATTTGCTCGCCCACGACGGTATTGCACAAATCCTTCACGATACAGGTATTGTCAACTTAACCCCTCCAGACATTGTTGAAATGGGGATAACGCGCACGTTTTTCCCGCATGGCATAGGGCACTTCCTAGGCCTGCAAGTTCACGATGTGGGCGGGCTCGTCAATGACGATAGAGGTACACCTAAGCCAGCGCCTGAAGCGCATCCTTTTCTGCGATGCACACGGATAGTAGAGCCTCGACAAGTGTTTACAATTGAACCCGGTTTATATTTTATCGATAGCTTGCTACGTGACTTAAAAGCTTCACAGGCTTCAAAATATATCAATTGGGACACGGTATCGGCCTATAAGCCCTTTGGTGGCATTCGTATTGAAGACAATATTATTGTGCATCGCGATAAAAACGAGAATATGACCCGCGAATTAGGATTAAACTAACTGAAGGTTTAATTCGTTTAAGAATAAGTCACTTGAAGAGCAGCATAAGCTGCTCTTTTTGTTTGAATGCTAATTCCGTACTTCACTTGCACATAAAAAGGGAACACGTATGCAGGAGCCGAATATTCTTAGTTTATTGGTGGTAGCCTTTATCGCCGGGTTCGCCATGCCAGCGGGGGCAATGTTAGCCACCTATCACGGCATTCAACCCAAGTGGCTAGAGAAAGAATTACGCCACGGTATTTTAGCCTTAGGGGCAGGCGCATTGATTTCTGCGGTGGGGTTAGTTCTGGTGCCTGAGGGAATTAAAGATGTGTCTGTGACGGGGGCGTTAATGTGTTTTATCGCTGGTGCATTAGCCTTTATGTCGTTAGACATTTATTTAGCAAAAAAGAAAACCGCGGGAAGCCAGTTAGCGGCCATGTTAAGCGATTTTGTGCCTGAGTCCATTGCGCTAGGCACAACTGCGGCATTAGGCGGCGGTACGTTACTTTTGGGCGTGCTGATTGCGGTGCAAAACTTGCCTGAAGGCTTTAACGCTTATCGAGAAATGTTGCCAAAAAATAAACAGCGTAGTACTAAGCTAATTGTCATCTTTGCATTGATGGCGCTGCTTGGGCCACTGTTTAGTTTGGTCGGGTTTTATTATTTGTCCCAATTCCCGGTCGTCATGAGTGGTATCATGTTATTTGCTGCGGGGGGGATTTTATATTCGGTGTTTCAAGATATTGCCCCCCAAATTCGAATGGAAAACCACTGGCTGCCACCTCTTGGCGGCATCTTAGGGTTTTTAGTGGGCATTGTTGGGCATATGTTAGAGGGGTAAAAACGCTGGCGTGCAAAGCAAGGAAACTATCCCTTAATACACGCCGGTGTTAACGGTGCTAGTTTTAACAGTAAAGGTTAGCTGGTGCGCTCAACTGAAATGTAAGCTAATGAAACAAGCGCTTCTTTATAGGCGGAATCAGGAATAGCTTGCAAGCTGTCAATGGCCATTTGCACTTCTTTATTCGCACATTCTCGTGTGTAATCTAGTGCGCCCGTGGCCTCCATAATGCCCTGAATTCGCTGTAAATGGGGTAAGCCATTACTTTGCTCAATCGCCTCTTTGATCAACGCCTTGTCGTCCTCAGATTCGGCGTGCCACATGGCATACAATAAAGGTAAAGTGGGCTTACCCTCAGCAAGGTCATCACCGGCATTTTTACCCATGTCCTCGCTATCCGCCATATAATCTAATATATCGTCAGCTAACTGAAATGCCGTGCCTAAGTGCTTCCCGTACTCTCGCATGGCCACTTCAACTGAGCTGGGTTGGTCAGTCAGTACAGCACTTAATTGCGTCGCGGCTTCAAATAAACGGGCAGTTTTGCCATAAATAACATCAAAGTAGCGGGCTTCGGTAGTACTAGCATCATTACAGTTCATCAGCTGTAGCACTTCGCCTTCGGCAATTTGGTTGGTGGCTTCAGAAAGGATCTCCATCACTCGCATACGTTTTAAACTCACCATCATCTGAAATGACCGAGTATATAAAAAGTCGCCTACAAGTACGGAAGCTTGATTTCCAAAGATAGCGTTAGCCGTTTCACGGCCTCTGCGCATTGTGGACTCATCTACCACGTCATCGTGCAGCAAGGTGGCCGTATGGATAAATTCAACAATCGCCGCAAGGGTGTGATGATCGTCATTTTTAATGCCCATCGCACGTGCGCTTAACACAGTAAGAAGAGGGCGCAGACGTTTCCCGCCGCTATTAACGATGTAAAAACCAAGTTGATTGATTAGCGCAACTTCAGAGTCGACCTGTTGTTGAATCAACTGGTTAACCGCTTGCATATCGTCATTTGATAACGCGCGGATTGAATTAATATCCATGGGCATTGATGTAAAAACTTATTTAATTTCTAGGGCAATAATTAGGGCAGATTGTACCTGAATGCTGTCTACTATCCACCAAATTGTCTTAAAAAATGACCGCTTAACGCATTTTGA
This sequence comes from Alteromonas sp. B31-7, assembly GCF_015767655.1. Classification (NCBI taxonomy): domain Bacteria; kingdom Pseudomonadati; phylum Pseudomonadota; class Gammaproteobacteria; order Alteromonadales; family Alteromonadaceae; genus Alteromonas; species Alteromonas sp. B31-7. The sequence continues at coordinate 3,959,459 of NZ_CP065233.1, read as the reverse complement.
ATAAAAACATGAATAGGTAAGATCCCTTTATTTATGATTGACGATGCGTGTTAGTCAGCCATCCAACCCCATCGGTTTGTCTGTGTAACCTAATGATTTGGCGGTTAGTAAACGCATGTTTTGCGCGCTCGTCTACTATTATAGGCGTTATTCAATAGAAATGTGTTAAGACAGGTGTTTTTCTCAATTTTCTCGTGTTTTTCATGCTATTTGGACAAGGTAAAACTTACAACTTTAACCCGCCTTATGTTAACATTCCCGCCATATACATTTGTGGCATCTCTCTTTTTCGCTGTAAATGATCCCTGTGGGATCGGTATCGATCCTTAATAGGTGGCATTCACAGCTAAGAGGGCAAACGTGCCACCATCACTATGCATATAAAGGGCAACATTTTGTTGCTACCTCGTTACGTTATACCAGTAATAGGTATGTGAGTGAGCACCATGAAACTAGCTAATTTCTCATTTGCTTACTCTCAACCTGATTAACATTATGAGGTAGAGCTCTCGGTTTTCGTTGAATTCGAGATTAAATTGCAAAATGTTGGAAAAATAATCTATTTTTCTTAGAATCGGGGTTGTGGTTTGCGGATGTTTCACGTACAATTCGCGCCCTGTTTTTTGAATTGAAGCGTCAGTGACGCAGAGCGGAGTTAACTATGTACGCGGTTTTCCAAAGTGGCGGTAAACAACACCGTGTGGCCGAAGGCCAAACCGTTCGTCTTGAAAAAATCGAAGTAGCCCCAGGCGAAACGGTTGAATTTGACAAAGTTTTAATGGTAAGCAACGGTGACGATGTAAAAATCGGCACACCAATCGTTGCTGGTGGTAAGGTGACAGCTGAGGTTGTTACACACGGTCGTGGCGATAAAGTAACTATCGTTAAGTTCCGTCGTCGTAAGCACTCTCGTAAGCAAGCGGGTCACCGTCAGTGGTTCACAGAAGTGAAAATCACTGGTATCAACGCATAATAGGAGCACGAACACATGGCACATAAAAAAGCTGGTGGTAGTACCAAAAACGGTCGTGATTCAGAGAGTAAACGCCTAGGTGTTAAGCGCTTTGGTGGCGAATCTGTTCTTGCTGGTAACATCATTGTTCGTCAACGTGGTACTCGTTTCCACGCTGGTGACAACATGGGTATCGGTAAAGACCACACGTTGTTTGCACTAAAAGACGGTAAAGTTCAGTTCGATGTTAAAGGACCGAAGAACCGTAAATTTGTAAGCATCGTAGCTGAGTAAGCGCGAAAGCTTCTCGCCGAGCAGGCTTAGAAAAACCCCGCGCTAGCGGGGTTTTTTGTTATCAGCAAGTGCATACGCTTTTATCTATTATACAACGAAGCGTATATGCACAAATTGGTGTAAACTTTAAGTTCGTATTTTTAAGTAATAACCCAAGGCAGAATTGCCCGGAGTGATAAATGAAATTTGTAGATGAAGCTGAAATTCGAGTGGAAGCCGGCGACGGTGGAAACGGCGTAATTGGCTTTAGAAGGGAAAAGTACGTACCCAAAGGCGGCCCTGATGGTGGCGATGGGGGCGACGGCGGCAGCGTATTTCTCGTTGCCGATGAAAACCTAAATACATTGATCGACTATCGTTTCGAGCGTTTCCATCGAGCCGAGCGTGGCCAAAATGGACAAGGCAGCAATTGTATTGGAAAAAAAGGTAAAGACCTTGAAGTGAGTGTGCCAGTAGGTACGCGTGCAACAGACAGTGATACGGGTGAAGTGCTTGGCGACTTAACTGCTCATGGCCAAAAGCTTAAAGTAGCACAAGGTGGTTTTCACGGCTTAGGTAATGCGCGATTTAAAAGTAGTACCAATCGAGCGCCTCGTCAGAAAACTAACGGCACGCCAGGCGAAATCCGCAACCTTAAACTTGAGCTTATGTTGTTAGCCGATGTGGGCTTATTGGGTATGCCCAATGCGGGTAAATCTACCTTTATTCGCTCAGTGTCTGCGGCTAAGCCGAAAGTGGCTGATTACCCATTTACCACTCTAGTGCCTAACTTGGGTGTTGTACGTCAGGATGCGCAGCGAAGCTTCGTGGTGGCCGACATACCGGGTCTTATCGAAGGCGCTGCTGATGGTGCTGGACTAGGGATTCGATTCTTAAAGCATCTTGAGCGATGCCGTATACTTTTACATGTGGTGGATTTACTTCCCGCCGACGAAAGCGATCCGGCTGAAAATGCAAAAGCTATTATCGAAGAGCTTGAGAAATACAGTCCGAAATTGGCAGAAAAGCCCCGATGGTTAGTATTCAATAAAGTGGACTTACTGCTAGAAGATGAAGTAGAAGAATGTATAAAACACGTTGTTGAAACCCTTAATTGGGAAGGTCCAACGTATCAGATTTCAGCATTCCAAAAGCTTAATTTAGCGCCGCTGTGCCACGATATTATGGACTTCATTGAAACCCTTCCTGCTATTGAGGAAACGAAAGAAGAAGCTGAAGACGTAGAGTTTAAGTGGGATACGTATCATCGTAATACCCTTGAAGCTCACGACGATTTAGGCGACGACTTAGATGATGACGATTGGGATGAAGACGACTACGATGTTGAAGTAGAGTATCGTAAGTAAGCTGATAAAAGGCGCATTCTTTGCGTTGCTAGCAAAGTGGATTTGCAGTATATAACGTAAACGTCACTAAAAACACGAACCTGATTATTCAAGTTCGTGTTTTTTGCATTTAGCGAGGGCGTTTTACATAATAGAGTACACGGCCGATAACACGTTGACGGTTAAACCACCCCATCTTTTCGGTAGTTAACGAAGCCGCAGTGTTATCGCCGCTAAGGGAGAATTCGCCGTTAGGAACAATTTGCTGAACCCGTTTTATGAGGGTGCCAAAGTGTGGGCAATTAACCACGACTACTTGCCCTGGCCGTAATGCTTTTTTCGGCCACGTAAGCACAACAGCGAAATCGCCATCCAATAATGTCGGTTGCATGCTATCTCCTGAAACCCTCACAATTTTCAGCATTAAAGATCTGGATAAACCAAGGTTAATGAAGGAGGGTAAGGGCATACTGCCTTTTTCGTTTTAACCTTTTTAGTCACCCAGAATCGTTCGGCAAATTCATTCACTAACGTCAGTAAATCTTCACCTTTCTCTCGGCTCACATGTTGCTTACACGCTGAACCAGCAAGCATAATTTTATGCACCAATTCATTGGTATCAGGAAACTGTTCAAATTGAGGGGCCTTAAAATAATCGCCCCATATAACGCGTACTTCATGCTTTACTTTTTCGGCATGCGTTTCTTTTTCTGAAATGAGGCGGCTCATCTGCGCTTGATCGGCAAAACTCAGGCTGTCTTTTTCCGCAAGTTCATTGAGCAAGTCAGTAAAGCGCACAACGCTGAGTGCTGCTAGTTGAGCCGTCATGGGATCATATATTTTACAAGGAATATCGCAGTGCGCACTGGCTGTGGTAAAGGGGTTAACTTTGTTTATAGAAGAAAGAATGTCGTAAATCATGACGGGCTCCTAGTTTGATGTCGGCTTTTTGCGGTTGATGTATTTGTAAGCGCTATACGAACAGGCTGCAGCAACACTTGCTAGTGCTACGTAAAACACGGTGTGCAATACGCCACTTGTCCAGTGTCCATGATCATGTCCCGCGTGTGCGAATGCGCTGGCACTGGTTAAAATAGACATTATTGCTATACACATACGATGAATAAGTGTGTTCATAGTGGTTCCTTTAATACAAAGTGAATGATATCGGTCAATGCAATGCCTTCTTGATGTATTGCAAATTCGACCGGGTAGGGTGCTCACATTGCAAGGCTGCAAAGTGAGGGTAACGTTTTAAGAATACAAATCGTTGTTGACGGGCAATACTGCTACAACGCACGACGTGGGGATGCCGAGGTAATTGGCGTTCAATAGTGTCTATTAACCCTTCCACCTCTGTAATTGCGCCGTAGGCCAACGACAACTGCGTATTGCATGGAGCCGTTTCACTAGATAGGTACGCATCGGCAAGGTTGTGGTAACTGGTTAAAAGGGCGGTGAGTGACTCCTTTTTGGCTGGCGCCATACTCACTAAAACTTTCGCTGCCAGGATGGCTTGATGATATGTACCTATTGCCGAAAAAAGCCCCCCTTGTTCATATTGGTTGTTACCTCCACGAATAAGCGTTTCCCAATGTGCAAAGTCTACCGCGTACTCGTCTTTTGGTTTTAGGGAGAGAGTGGTGCTGCGATAAATAGGGGAATTAGTCATCGGAGTGCTCTTGTCTAAAGGGTGAAATTGAAGGTAAGGGCGCGAGATGAAGTTCGATTAACCGCTGACAGTATGGCGTGTGTTCTATCAACAATGGCGTTTCGGTATAGCGGGAGTTTGACTTGAAAGTAAGCGTCTTCAAGGAGTTGGGAAAGCTGTGTAAGCTTTTTTATCATGGCGGGGTTTTCACCTCCGTCAATCTCTAGCAATATAACGGCGATATCAAATGCACAACCTAAATACGGAATAGCTTCGCTGGCTTGGTCGCACTGCATTAAGAGTGTGCCCTGCATTTCGTCTCTCGCCATTACGTGTAGTGCCTGATCAGGATTACCATATACCCAGTCTGCATGTTTCGGACATAAATAATTTATCTGCATGATTTGTCCCTCCTGTTTTTAACAATAGGCCATTAATAACATCAATGCAAATGATAATGGTTGCTATTTGCCTTTGTCGTTGTGAGTGTTCTTGCCTGCATGTTGCTGGTGGTGAAGATTAAGCCTTACAAGACGGTACACTCTTTTCAAATAACGGGCTAAGTTGAGGTATGATAGGGTTATTAACCATCTGGAAGTTGATGTATGAAAATTGCAATGATTGCTGCAATGGCGCATGAACGCGTTATTGGGGCTGATAATGATATGCCTTGGCACTTGCCCGCAGATTTGAAGCACTTTAAGCAAATTACCCTGGGCAAACCTGTCGTCATGGGGAGAAAAACCTATGCCTCTATTGGTAAAGCGCTACCTGGTAGGCCGAATATTGTTATATCAAGCAGTACGTCACTGCAGTTAGCGGATGCAGACGTTGTTTCATCTTGCGATGATGCTATTGAAAAAGCGGCAACGTACCTTACAAGTGACGATGACGAAATCATGATTATTGGAGGGGGGACGCTCTATGAAGCGTTCTTAGCGAGGGCACAAACGCTGTATTTAACGGAAATTGATTTAGCCGTAGACGGGGATACTTACTTCCCTGATTATCATGCACGTGGTGAATGGGCATGTACATTCGAAGAAAGACACGATGCAGACAAAAAAAACCCTCATCGCTACCGGTTTTTAACCTTCAAAAAGAAGGAGTAAAAAATTGCCGATGTTGTAAGCATCGGCAATTTAAGTTTCTTCTGTTTTACTATACCCGTCTTACTTCGGCGGGTGTTCGAGTGTGTCAATCACCCATCTGGTCAAATAAGCTTTCTAACGAAAGGCCTTGATGACTCAGCATATCACGTAGACGTCTGAGCGCTTCTACTTGAATTTGACGTACACGTTCACGGGTTAATCCAATTTCAGCACCTACGTCTTCCAGGGTTGAAGGCTCATACCCCATAAGGCCAAAACGACGTGCTAAAACTTCGCGTTGCTTTGGATTAAGCTCTTGTAACCATGTCACTATATTCGCTTTGATATCCGAATCCTGTAGGTTTTCTTCAGGTCCGAATTCTTTCTCATCTGCAAGAATATCGAGTAATGCTTTGTCGTTTTCACCACCGATAGGGGTATCAACCGAGGTAATACGCTCGTTTAAACGAAGCATTTTGGTGACGTCTTCTACTGGCTTTTCTAATGCTTCAGCAATTTCCTCAGCAGTAGGTTCATGATCTAACTTTTGTGATAATTCACGCGCAGCACGTAAATAAACATTAAGTTCTTTAACAACATGAATAGGTAAGCGAATCGTGCGAGTTTGATTCATGATTGCACGTTCTATGGTTTGTCTAATCCACCAAGTTGCATAGGTAGAAAATCTAAATCCACGTTCAGGATCAAACTTTTCAACAGCTCGGATTAGGCCCAAGTTACCTTCTTCAATAAGATCCAGTAAAGCCAATCCGCGATTATTATAACGGCGAGCAATTTTCACCACTAGGCGAAGATTACTTACAATCATACGTTTACGAGAGGCTTCACAGCCTTTGAGAGCGCGGCGGGCAAAATATACCTCTTCTTCTGCTGTTAGCAGAGGCGAGAAGCCTATTTCGCCTAAATACAACTGGGTTGCATCAAGGTTTTTAGGATGGTCATCCGAACTAATTACAACGTCTTCAGTTTCGGGTGCATCGGTTAGTGTGTCGTCAGCTTTTAGGTCAGCTGGCATGTCAATAACGTTTATGTCATCTTGCGGTTTTGATTCGACGGCTTTGTTTAATTGGCCCATAATGAATCTCCTACTCTAAGGTTTACCTTATGACGTTTCTCCTTTATTCATTTTATTCTTATTCTTTATTGTTATTTTTGTGTTTTTGGCAGATAACGCATAGGGTCTAATGACTTACCGCGATACCTAACTTCAAAATGAAGTTTTACCGAATTTGTGCCGCTGTTTCCCATGGTGGCTATTTTTTGCCCCGCATACACCCATTCTCTTTCTTTCACTAAAATGGTGTCGTTGTATGCATAAGCGCTTAAAAATGTGTCGGTATGTTTAATAATAACCAAGTTACCGTAACCACGTAGCGCATTACCTGAGTAAACAACTTTGCCTGCTGCGGCAGCGAGAATATCGCTTCCTTTTGCCCCAGCAATGTCTATTCCTTTGTTACCTGACTCTGATTTGCTAAAGGTACCTACAATGTTTCCTTTAGCTGGCCAAACCCACTTTTTCACCTTATCCGGGAAATGGGTGGGCGCTGTCTTTTTGACGTTTTCTGCCGTCTTTTTGACGCTGGTAACGCTTTGTCGCTTAACAACTTTTTCACCTTCACCATACCCCTGTGGTATAGGAGGGTCAACTAACCTTTTGACTATGGTTTTGGTGGTCGGAGGTGTAGACTGAGTGGTCTGCTTGTCTGATTTTTTTGTAGATTTAACTGATTTTGTTGGTTTTTTTTGTTGTGATGCGGGAGCAGTGACGCGCAATTTTTGACCAGGATAAATTCGGAAAGGGGCGGATAAATTATTGAAATCTGCAAGATCGCGGTAATCATTTCCCGTATACCATGCAATAGCAAACAACGTATCGCCGGGTTTCACCTCGTAGGTGGAGGCAGTAAAGCCACCGGACTCTTCTTCAAGTTGACTATTTAGCAGCACCACAGGGGCTGGTGCGGTGCGGCTACTGCAAGCTTGCAGTAGGGTAATTACGCTAGCAGCAATGAAAATAAACCATCCCTGTCTATTCATATTACCGCAATACCAGATAGGCGACGATGGCGAGGATTACCGTGGCCCAGCCCAGTATTTCGACATATTGCCTCAGTTTGGCCTCCATGGCTGCGCCCCCCCATCGCATTAGCCCAGCAACCAAGAAGAAGCGTGCGCCTCTGCCTACCGCTGATGCGAGTAAAAAAGGGAAGAATGCCATGTTTAGCACACCAGCACTAATCGTAAATACTTTGTAGGGAATAGGAGAGAAGCCTGCGATAAATACAACCCAGACACCGTATTGTGCAAACCAGTCCATCGCTACGTCTAGTTTATGGCCATACCCCCAACGTTCAATTAAGGGGGCAAGCCACACATCGAATGCTAGGTAACCTAAGAAGTATCCCGCAATGCCGCCCACAATGGACGCAAAGGTAGTAATAATGGCGAACCGCCATGCTTTATCAGGTTGCGATAGCGACATGGGAGCTAGCATGACATCAGGCGGAATAGGAAAGAAAACAGATTCTGCGAAACTTAAGCCACCCAAGTACTTTTCCGCGTTGGGGTGTCGTGCCCAACGTAACGCCATGTCGTACAATGGCTCAAACAGTTTCACATTAGTTCTCCTGCAATTAAAGGAACAAACCTAACGGCCTCTATTGTGGTGGTTTTTAATTCACCCTCCACCCTATCGATACACAACAACGATTGTTGTTCATTGCCAACAGGAATGATCAAGCGCCCACCTTCTTTTAATTGTTCACACAAATCTTGCGGTAAGCTACTGGCAGCAGCCGTCACGATAATGGCGTCAAATGGGCCTTTTGAGCTCCATCCTTTCCAACCATCGCCGTGTTTCATTGCAATATTATGTAAATCCAGCTGGTTCATTCGCCTTTTAGCGTGAAATTGCAGCGATTTTATCCGTTCTACGCTAAACACCTTGGCAAACAGTTGCGCGAGAATAGCTGTTTGGTAACCCGAACCTGTGCCTATTTCTAACACTTTTTCAGGTTTATTGGGGCTATCTAACAGCAATTCGGTCATTTTCGCCACAATATAGGGTTGTGAGATTGTTTGACCTTGACCAATAGGTAGCGCGGTATTTTGGTAAGCTTTATGTTTTAGGGCGTCGGGTAAAAATGCCTCCCTTGGCGTGCCGGCTATGGCATTGAGCACAGACTGCGAACGTATTCCTTCGTCATAAAGCAGCTGTGCCAGGGCATCCCCTTTTCTGGAAGCTCTCATGATGTTGCTTATTTTCCTTGTTATGCGCGGTGTTACAACGTGATATCGGCGCTTATTATTGTTTGTGTACTTTCGTTACTTTGCTAGCCACGCCTTCATATTATCTAGGCTTTGGTAAGCGGTCATATCAACACTCAATGGGGTGACAGAACAATATCCTTCAGCAATAGCGTGAAAGTCTGTTCCCGGTCCTGCGTCTTGTTCTTTACCCGCTGGACCATACCAAAACACGGTTCTGCCGAAAGGGTCAGTGTCTTCAATCATGGGTTCAGCGCGGTGCCTTCTCCCTTGACGGGTCACTTCAATGCCTTTTAATTCTTCATAAGGAACATCAGGTACATTGACGTTTAATATTTGATTGGCTGGCAATGGATGTGTTTGTAACTTACGTATTATTTCTAACACAACCTTTGCGGCGGTTTCAAAGTGCTTAGCATCCTTTCCCACTAATGAGACTGCAATCGCCGGTAAGCCCATATAACGGCCTTCAGTGGCGGCGGCAACGGTGCCTGAATACACCACGTCGTCCCCTAAATTTGCGCCATGATTGATGCCAGATACCACCAATTCAGGGTCATTTTCTAAAATGCGTGATAACCCTAAATGAACACAGTCAGACGGTGTACCGCTTACTGAGTAATATCCACTGTCCATTGTCTGAACGCGTAGTGGCTGATGCAGTGACAATGCATTACTCGCACCACTGCAGTTTCGATCAGGGGCAACCACTGTCACGTCATGTTCACGGGCGACAATGTCATGCAATACGGCTAATCCTTTTGCAAAAACGCCATCATCATTACTCATTAATATTTTCATAAACACTCTTAAATACTATGTACAGGCGCCACTGTCTCAATGCACTCTCGAAGTACTGATGTGGCAAAACAGCCACTTGGCAACGAAAACGATAAGGTTAATGTATCACCCTTACTATGCCATTCAAGTTGTGAAGGCCAAATTTTTATTGCACGGCGTTCTTGTTCAAATCCGCACTGGGATAAAAAGTCTACTACCTCAGGGTGCGTACTCGCTATCGCTTGCTCTTGAGATTTAGCTTTTCCAAGAGTGGCTAACTCGCCCGCCCCCCACAAAGGCGCAGAAGGACAAATGTCTTTTTGTTGATAGCGCTGCTGGCTTTCTTTTGATTCGGCGTTTTCAATGAAAAAGCTGTTTGAGCCTGCGAGTACCATGGCATCACCATCTTGCACCTTGTCAAAGTCACCCTGTGCAATTCGTGATGAAATCACCTCATTGAAAAACCAACTACGTAAGGCAGATAATGCCATTGAACGTTTATTTCTGTGGCGAATGGCTTCTCCGTTTATCATGCGTTCCGCCATGAGCAAATTGCCGCCTCGTTGGACGTCTCCCATTTCGTTTACGCGCATGACACCGAATCGCTGTTCACCATAGTAATTAGGCACACCATGTTCGGCAATCTCTGCTAAGCGAGACTCAATGGCTTCGGGATGAACAACTTGGCGAAGCGTGATGGTGAATGCGTTGCCTTTTAACTGTCCTGTCCGTAGCTTCTTATTGTGCCTCACTTGTTTTAATACACGCACACCTTCCAGCTCAAAATCGCTAAAGTCAAAATCGGCTTTGCCTGGTGCGTGAATACCAAACCACTGCCGCGTTAACGCATATTTGTCTTTACGCCCAGCATAGGTTACCTGTCGCAATGGTAATTTTGTGAAACGAGCTAATTGCTCCGCCACAAACGCGGTGTTGTTATTCACCTTTTCTACGTAAATAAACTGATGCTCACCTTCACCACAAGGCGTATAACCTAAGTCCTCTTCAACGACAAAATCGTCGGCTTGAAACTTAAAGATACCGGTGGATACCGGTTTGCTAAAATAATAATTCCAATGCTGTGTTTCTAATGGCTTCATGCTTTTTCCAATAGCACCACAGCGTGGGCTGCAATGCCTTCTTTTCTGCCGGTATAGCCCAGCTTTTCAGTGGTGGTGGCTTTAACGTTGATATCATCAAGGTCGCATTCACAATCTTGCGCAATATGTTCTCGCATTTGGCTAATGTGTGGCGCCATTTTAGGGGCTTGAGCCACTATAGTGGTGTCTGCATTAATCAACCTAAAACCTTTATTTTTTACAATGTTTACAACGTGGCGCAGCAGTACACGGCTATCTGCACCCGCATAGGCGTCGTCGGTATCAGGAAAATGCTTACCTATGTCACCCATAGCAGCTGCACCTAAGATAGCGTCACACAGGGCATGTAGCAACACATCACCATCAGAATGGGCGAGTAAGCCTTGCGCGTGTTCTATCTTTACACCGCCGACAGTAATGGGGCCTTCACCGCCAAATTTATGTACATCGAAGCCGTGTCCAATTCGCATTATTCATTTACCTTATGTGTTTGTTTTATATAAAACTCAGCCAGTGGGAGATCAGCGGGGTGGGTTATTTTTATATTGGCAGGGTTTCCGTTTATGAGTGCCACTTTACCGCCAGCATATTCTATGGCCGAGGCTTCATCTGTGATGGTGACGCTGTTAGAGAGCGCTTTGTTCAATGCCCGCAAAAGTACGCCTGTAGGAAATAGTTGCGGGGTCAGTGCATGCCACAAATTTTCTCGACTTTCCGTATGGGAAATGAGACTGGCTTGGCCGTGATCACAGGCACGTTTCATGGTATCTCTCACGGGGGAGGCCAATATGCCTCCCGTAGTATTGCTGTTGTTCATTACGGCCAGCAGGGCGTCAATGTCTTGATGGGATACACAAGGGCGCGCTGCGTCATGAACTAACGCCCAACTTTCTTCTGGCAAGGTAGCTAAAGCATTTAACACCGAGTCGGCGCGGGTTTTACCGCCTTCCACCAAGTCTATATTGGCATTTGCTATTATTGGCAGCGAATGAATAAAGTCGTCATCATGACTTATCGCAATGACTACTCGGCTCACCGATGGGTGGTTAAGTAAAAGTGTCACTGTATGTTCTAGAATGGTTTTACCCGCTAGGGATAAATATTGTTTGGGGCGGTCGGCTTGCATGCGGCTGCCAACGCCGGCTGCGGGAATAACCGCAACAACATGGGGGGATGTCATTATTCTCACTTACTATCAGCAGGTAGGATCCGGTAAAAAGTTTCACCTCGCTTTATTAACCCAAGCTCATTTCTAGCACGCTCTTCAATGGCTTCTAAGCCAATTTTTAGGTCATTAATATCAGCTTCTAACAACGCATTACGCTGAGCTAGGTTGGCGTTTTGCTCTGCCTGTGCTTGTACTTCTTGTTCACGGTTTAAATAATCGGGAATACTGTTTTTGCCAAACCATAACCGGTATTGCAGTAACCCTAGCAAAACGAGAAGTACAACGGGGATCCATTTATCTTGCCACACGAGAGCACCTGATATTGGGTTAGCGAAGAATAAGTAAGGGCGGCTAGCCGCCCTCTCATGTGTTGTATTATGCCGCGAAGCGGCGCTGAGTCAAAGGTGCTTTACTCCCCTTGACCGAATTTGCCCTTTAATTTATCAAATAGCTTGTTCTTCTGTTGCTCTACCACACTGTTTAATTGGGTTTGCAACAAGGCTTGCAATGCTTCGCTGTCGCCTTGGGCTGCACTCAGCATACTGTTCACGTCGACCAACTCACCAGATAAAAGCGACTGCTCGTTACTTATCATGCTGTTAAGTTTATTGTTAAGTTCGTCCAGTTTATCTTGCTGGGAGGCCGTTAACTGAGACAGTGCTGCTTGCGCAAGCTTGTTGTCTAAGTCTGACTTTATATTAAAGTTAGGGTTTGAAAGTGTACCATCAAGAAGCATGGTCATACTTAGGCTGCTTAATGATTGGAGTGCATTGGCAATAGCGCTAGTGACATCACTGCTGCCGGTTGCTTCCATCACAAGGTCTTGCAAGTCAACATCGCCGGTGCCGGTTAAGGTGTTGTCAGTCACCTTCATCGACCCTGTGGTGGTCATCAATGCCGAGGTTAAAACCGCGTCGAGCGTGTCGTTTCCACTAAAAGCTACATTCGACATATTGACGCCCGCTAAAGACCACACTTGGCTAGCATCGACTCCGCTACTATCTATCCAAAATTCACCACTAGAAGTAAACGATTTTAGTAAGTCTCCTGCTGCTTCAATGCTAAAGGTGGTGGGGTTACCAAATACTTCGTGAACATTGGTGATGTTATTCCATTTGCTGGTGATTGCCTCGTTTTGCCAAAGTACAGAGACATTGGCTTCTTTCACTAAAATAGAGGGAATTTCGGTAGGCGCTTCACTTTTTTCTTCCCCTTGAATAAGGGGCATGACAATTTGCATCGCCGACATCAAGTACTCTGTGTATTCCGCCGCTTTATCGCCAAACACAAAATAGGTAACTTGTGACAGTGCGTCTTGATCGCCAGCAATCACGCCTTTAAGCAAAGCATAATCTTCTTGAGGCGCTGATTTAAGCGCGCTAATGGCTTCCGTTAACTCACGCTTTGCGTTTGAGGCTTTGCTAGTAAAGTCGGCAATGCGCGCGCGGTCGGCAGACATTTCTTCTTTTAACTGGTCAAATGCTGACTTAGCCTGAAGCAACGCTTGAGGGTCCTGGTAGTTAGTTTCTTTCAGCTGCGAGACTTGTGTTTTGTAGTAGTCGATTCGAGATTTATCAGGCAAATTACCATAATCTGTCTTGAGGCCTTCACCATAGGTCTCATAGGCAGCTTTGGCGTTCTCGATAGCGGCAGTGGTTTTCAATGGATTCCGTTCAAGGAGTTCGTCCACACCAGGAACGGCTTCTTGTGCTTTACTTTTTATTTCGTCAAAGGACAGTGAACGCTCAGGTACACGATATACTTCGCCAGTGGAGGCGCGCTCCGTATCAAATTGCACATCTAATAAATTGAGTTCATTAACAATAACTTCATCGTCAAGCAGGGGAGCTAAAGCCACATCGGCGTTCGCCTCTCCAACCAGAACTTGGTTGTGTGTGGGTTTGGTGGGGTTGGTTAGTGCAATCCCTTTTAAGGTGACAGTGGTGGGAAATAATGAGTGATCAAACTCTGCAATATTAACTTCCGCCCCATAGGATTCACCCAGTTTAGACTCTAAAACTAATTTAATAATGGTGTTGGCGAATAAAAAATACACCAAGAAAAGCACCACAAAAAAGCCGACCACCCACAGTAATATCGACTTGCCTTTAGCCTTGCTACTCATTTTCCACTCCTTGATTTTGCTTAGCCTGCGTTTTCGTGATTCAGTGTAAATCAGTCATACGCAGACTTCCATACATACTAAGTAGCAGTTAGAGTTTAAATTTATTCGCAATATCCATTATCGCTACACAGCTTTCTTTCAGCGCTAAACTCGCTTTTGCGAGGTCATCAGCGGTTCGTAAGCTGCTATCGGCTGCCCCTGAAAGCGCGTTTATACGTATGTTTGCTTCATTGGCTGCTTCAGCTTGTTGCTCAGTGGCTCGGGCAATTTCACTGCTCATGCCTGAAATGTCGGTCATTAATCTGTCAGCCTCTTTTAGACTTTGATTGGCCTGCGTTGCATTTTCCACCGTTTTAACCGATGCCGATTGGCTAACATGCACCGCGTCAACGGCACTTTTGGCATTACTTTGCAGCTTTTCTATCATCGCTTGTATTTCATCGGTACTTTGACCAGTTCGACTAGCAAGGGTACGCACTTCGTCTGCCACCACCGCAAACCCTCTTCCTTGTTCACCCGCACGGGCAGCTTCAATGGCAGCATTAAGGGCCAGTAAGTTTGTTTGCTCTGCAATTCCGCGTATCACATCAAGTACAGCGCCAATGCTTTGTGATTGTTCGGCTAATGCCGTCACCACGCTACTAACACTTTCAATGTCAGAGGTGAGTGAACGAATGTCGGTCACTGTGTGCTCCACAACCGTAGCACCATCTTGGACATTCGTACGCGCGCTAACGGTACTTTTTTCAGCAGCGTCAGCGTTGTTGCTCACGTCGTGAATTTGGGTCGTCATTTGCTCCATGGCCGCCGCCACTTGCAACATGTTTTCGTTTTGATCGTGCGCTTGAGCGTTGCTGTCGTCACTCACGCTTTTTACTTTCTCGGCTTGTTCAGTGAGGGCGGCAATGTTGTCTCTAATGCCTATAAGCGATTGGCGCATTTTGTCTGTGTACTGATTAAAGTAGCGTGCCAGACGCGTTATTTCATCTTGCCCTTTTTCGGGTAGCGAGCGAGTTAAATCGCCCTCACCACTGGCGATATCTTTCATGCGCTCTGCGATTTCCTGCACAGGCTTAACAATGCGGCCTCCTATGATGTAAATCAGCAGAATCACCAACGCCACACTGATCACGCAAAAAATAATAATGATGTTTCTTAAATGCGCATATTCTTCTTCTAAATGCGTTAAATAAATGCCTGAGCCTATTGTCCACCCCCAAGGCTTGAAGGCCTTGACGTAAGAAATTTTATCCGTAGGCGTATCTTCGCCGGGTAGCGGCCAGACGTAATCCACAAAGCCTTCGCCCTTCTGCTTGGCTGTTTGTGCCATTTCAACAAAAAACGCTTTGCCATTCCCGTCTTTAAAGGTGCGAAGATCTCTGCCATCTAATGCCGGCTTTATAGGGTGCATCACCATGCTAGGTGTTGCATCTTGAATCCAGTAATAATTACTGTTGTCATAACGCAGCGCTTTGACTGCTTCTAACGCTTGTGACTTTGCTTGTTGCGCATCGATATCCGTTCTATCTGCATAATGGCCTAATAATGTATGAACCACCTCAACGAGGTGTTTGTTTTCTTCATAAGATTTGTCTTTTAAGGCTTGATAGTGTCGATTTAATACAACCCCAGTGAGAAGCAAAAAGAGCAGCCCAATAAGCACGGCAATAATGCCTAGTCGTTGAATCAAACTAAAGTTTCTTAACCACATAATTTACACCCATTTTTTTCGTTTTATAAGTGTAGTCTTAATCTCGTATTTAAAAAGAGAGAAAACATTTTATTAACATTTAGTGTGCGCCTTTTTTTGTGTGAAGGTAATAAGACGATAGACTTACTTTGCCCAGTGATAAGAAAGCGTAAACCTGTGGAAGCTGACGGGGAATTAGCGGTATTTAAAGAGATTGTCTTGGGTGGTAGAAAAAGTTGACAGCAGAGGCTTTTCACATAGGAAGTTTGTGCTAGTATCCGCGCAAATTAAAAGGTACCGTGATCTTCATCCTTTAGTCTAAAGTTTAAAGAACACAGGCGAATAAAAGCAAAGTGAAAGCTTTGCTAGCAAAACAGCGTGTTTCGCGATGAAAGAACCAAAGGTTTTCTTGACGAAACGCTTTTATTACAGCTATTTCTACGAAAGGGTTGCAATGCTCACTAACGACACACTTCATACAACATCTCCTCTGCGCCAGCGCATTCGTGACTACTATCGCATTAGCGAGTCAGTGGCCGTGGATCAAATTCTTCCTATTGCCGAAGTAAACCCTCGGGCGCGAAGTCGAGCTTGGGAACGAGCCAGAAAAATGGTGCTGCAAATTCGCCGTGAGCAAGAAGGGCACGGTGGTGTTGACGCGCTGTTGAATGAGTACTCATTGTCTACCGCCGAAGGGGTGGTATTGATGTGTTTGGCCGAAGCACTATTGCGTGTGCCAGACCGCGAAACACAAGATGAGTTAATTCGAGACAAATTGTCCAAAGGTCAATGGACGCCGCATTTGGGGAATTCTGATTCACTATTTGTTAACGCATCTGCCTGGGGGCTCTTATTCACCGGCAACATGGTGAACTATGCAGATAAGCGTAAGCAAGAACAGTTTGGGTTGTTGAAAAAAACCTTGGGCCGCTTGGGTGAACCCGTTATTCGCCGTGCCATGAATATTGCCATGCGGGTGATGGGGCGTCAGTTTGTCATGGGTGAAACCATTGAAGATGCGGTAGACAGAGCCAAAGACAAAGAAACCAAGGGTTACGTTTACTCATACGATATGTTGGGTGAAGGTGCTCGTACTATGGGTGACGCCGACCGGTACTATGATGCCTACGTAAAAGCCATAAAGGTGATTGGGAAAGCGGCGAATGGTCGCGGGCCGAAACGCTCGCCAGGTATTTCCGTTAAATTATCGGCGATTCATCCACGCTTTGAGTTCTCTCATCGTGAACGCGCCATGGAGGAAATTCCACCGCGCCTTAAAGCCTTATGTCTTATGGCGAAAGAATACGATATTGGCCTTACCGTGGATGCGGAAGAAGCCGACCGTCTTGAGTTATCTCTGGACATTATTGAAGCCGTCTTTCGCGATAATGAGCTAAACGGTTGGACCGGCTTTGGCCTTGCCGTGCAGGCATACCAAAAACGCGCCATTCATGTTATCGAGCACCTGCGAGATTTAACCTTAGAGGTGGGCCGACCATTAATGGTTCGCTTGGTGAAAGGCGCGTATTGGGATACTGAGATAAAAATGACCCAGCAAGCAGGGTTAGAGGAATTCCCGGTGTTTACCCGCAAGTCATCCACTGATGTATCTTATCACGCGTGTGCCAACCGACTGCTTGAATATCGCGATACTATTTATCCGCAATTTGCTACCCATAATGCGTATACCGCTTCAGTCATTGTTGAATTAGCAGGGGATGACAAAGAGGGATTTGAGTTCCAGTGTTTACACGGCATGGGCGACACCCTCTACGATCAAGTGGTGACAGAAGACAAAATTCAGTGCCGAGTTTATGCCCCCGTGGGAGAGCATGAAGACCTCTTGGCCTATTTGGTTCGACGTTTACTGGAAAATGGGGCGAATTCATCATTTGTTAATGCCATTGTTGATGATGAAAAACCGGTTGAAGCACTACTGGAAGACCCGGTAGAAAAAACCCAACGTTTGAAGGTTCGTTATAACAAGTTGATTAAGACGCCCCGTGGCCTGTATGCACCAGAGCGCGACAACTCAAGAGGACTGGACCTTACCGATACCAATGCGGTCACTGCCCTTAAACACGAACTAGAACGCTGGCAAGAGTACTACAAAGTGACCGACGGCGTGCCTGAAGGTGCCACGCCGGTGTTAAACCCAACCGATAAAAATGATGTGGTGGGCTATCACTATTACGCCAAGCCAGATGATATGCGTCAAGCCCTTGATGAAGCGCAATCTGGCTTTGAAGCTTGGTCTAAAAGGGATGTGGCCGAGCGAGCAGAAATCTTAAATCGTACCGCCGATGCCTTAGAGCGTCACATGGCAGAGCTTATTGCCATTTGTATGCGTGAAGCGGGCAAGGTTGCACAAGACAGCATAGATGAAGTGCGTGAAGCTGTAGATTTCTGTCGCTACTATGCGGTGCGTGCTCAGGAAATAGCAGAAGATCAGCGTTTGCTACCTCGCGGGGTGGTGTTGTGTATTAGTCCGTGGAACTTCCCATTAGCCATATTCTTAGGCCAGGTGTCAGCTGCGTTAGTCACAGGCAACACGGTTATTGCAAAACCTGCAGAGCAAACAAGCATGATTGCCCAGCGGGCGGTGGACATTATGCACTCGGTGGGTTTACCGGAAGATGCGCTTAAATTGATTATTTCTCCCGGAAAAGAAGTGGGCGAAACCTTGTTACCTGATGAGCGTATTAAAGCGGTTATGTTTACCGGCTCTACGCAAACCGGCACCTTAATTTCTCAGGTGTTGGCAGAGCGTGGCGGGGAACAAGTCCCGTTGATTGCCGAAACCGGCGGGCAAAACTGTATGATTGTTGATTCAACAGCACTGCCTGAACAAGTGGTTGATGATGTTATTCACTCAGGTTTCCAAAGCGCGGGTCAACGCTGTTCCGCGTTGCGTGTTTTGTTTGTTCAAGAAGATATTGCTGATGATCTCACCGAAATGCTCATTGGTGCAATGAAAGAGCTGACGGTGGGTGACCCGACTCAATTGGCCACCGATGTGGGCCCGGTAATTGATGAAAAAGCATTGAAGAGCCTGACCGATCACCAAGCCTTTATGGAAGACAAAGGCACCTTGCTCTACCGCAATGAAATGCCAGCTGGTGCAGAGAAGGGCACCTTCTTTGCGCCAACGCTTTATCAAATTGACAACATACAGGTACTTGAAAAAGAGGTGTTTGGCCCTGTTGTTCATATTATTCGCTTCAAGTCGAAAGAGCTCGACAATGTGCTTGAGCAAATTAACGGCACAGGTTATGGACTGACCATGGGAATTCATTCTCGTATTGAAGAGCGCGCTAATGAATTAGCCGCGAAAAGCCGTGCGGGTAATGTGTATATTAACCGCAATATGATTGGTGCCATTGTGGGTGTGCAACCATTCGGTGGACGAGGCCTTTCTGGCACTGGGCCGAAAGCGGGGGGCCCTAATTATCTGCCACGCTTAATGATGGAGCGAGCGACACCTAAGCCGTCACATATTGATGATATCGATACTACCGATACGGCACTTGTAGGTGATGAAAAGATTGCTGAGCGTGCGCACATCATGATGGACAGAGCTAAATCGGTAGAAGCTCAATGGCGTCATACCGCACTAAATGATCGCATTTCAATGGTGCGTCAGTTGCTTGCTAAGATAGCCAAGGTCGATATTGTTGATGAGTTGGCAGACGATTTAAATCGTACCCTTGCCACAGCCCGTCAACAACTTACCAGTGTAGAGCGTAGGTTAGCAAAACCACAGACATTACCCGGTCCAACAGGTGAGTCGAATAAGCTATATCTAGAGCCCCGAGGTATATTGGTATGTTTTGCCGACAAAGAAGTCACGTTTGAATATTGGTTACTTTCTATTGTGACGGCGCTTTCTACAGGGAACCCTGTGGTGTCGGTAGTATCGGAAATCTTCTACGACGAAGCGGTGGAAATTCAGAACAAGTTCGAAGCCACTGGCGCACCGAAAGGGCTGTTCCAAGTCGCTCGTCTAGCTCATCTAGATACGTTATTAATGGACGAAGACTTGTCTGGGGTAGTGGTGGACTCAAGCACGGAAAGAACGGCGCGTATCACGGCAATGTTGTCTTCCCGTGAAGGCGCCATTTTACCTGTTATTACTGCTGAATATAACGACAATCTTATTCAGCGATTAATGACCGAGAAAACCATCAGTATTGATACTACTGCATCCGGTGGTAATACATCATTGATGACCCTAGTCGAAGACGATGAATAATCTCCATTAGCGTTGTGTACGCCGCTAAATAAAAAATACCAGCCTTTGTGCTGGTATTTTTTTTGCCTTAACCCTTCCTTAACCTTGGCTTTGAAATAATACCTCCATATAAGCGGCATTGTTTGTCGCGGTGCACCGATAAGGGCAGTATGGGAAAGGTAAATGATTAAAACGAAACAAACAGCATGCGCCATAGCACTGAGTTTGCTATTAGGTGCATGTGCCAATGTGGGTGACAAATCACTTAGCGAATCTGCAAAGACAATCACCGGCAATAAAGTGGCTTGGCAGCCTCTTACCCGTGATGACAAAACGCCTGCCGCGGCAATTACCGCAAGCAAGCTTACCGATCTCATTGATGTGTCTGGCATAGAGCACCTGTCTGACTTCATTGATGAAGCGCTAAGTCACAACCCCAGTTTGCAGCAAACACTGATTACTCTGCGACAAGCGCAGGTGGCCATTAAAAGTGCTGAGTCTCAAGACAATCTTAATATAGACGCCAGCTTAAGTGGCGCTAAAGGTGAGCAATCTGACACGAGTTTTACCGGTAGCTTATCGGTTAGCTGGGAGCTAGATTTATGGCAGAAAATTGCTGATGGTGTCACCGCGGCTAACTTAGATGCTGCGAGCGCGCGGGCGAGTTATCAGTCGGCCAGAGATAGCTTAGCTGCCAGTGTAATTCGAAGCTATATAGAGGTTATCACTCAACAGAATCTGCTTGCGATTGAACGTCAGCGCCTGCAAGTATTAGAGAACCAAGAAGCCATAATTTTAACCCGTTACAGAACTGGGTTAGGAGATTTGGATGATTTGGATACCGCAAGAACGAGCAGTGCAAGTACCCGTGCTACCATTGCCCAGTACGAATACGCTTTAGCGGCATCCAAGCGCACACTAGCGGTGTTGCTGGGTCGCCAAGAGCAGTCGCTACCTGAATTGCATTTAAATGTGTCCTATCCAGACGTACTTGTACCTTTAACGTCTGTTCCCGATCAAGACTTGGCACGACGCCCCGACCTGCAAGCCGCTTACTTTACGATCAAAGCTTCAGAATACAATGTCGATGTCGCTTACAAAGCCTTGTTACCTAGCATTAATCTATCTGCGGCATTAACCGACACAGCGAGCTCTGCTTCTGACGCCTTATTCACGAACCCTTTGTGGAGTTTGTTAGGCCAGATTACCGCGCCACTTTTTCAGGGGGGGGAATTAAGAGCGCAAGTAGATACGGCCGAGCTAAATGCATTGACTGCGTGGTGGCAATACAAAGAAACCCTACTTCATGCGGTTCAAGAAACCCAAGATGCCATAGACAACGAGCGTACCCTAACAGCACGTATTCGCTTTACTGCAGAGGCAATTGACAATGCGCAAAGAAGTGTCCAGAGCACCTCTGGTGATTACCGTCAGGGGCTCGCTGACATTCTTGACTTGCTGTCTGTTTACAACACCCGCTTTGATTTGCAAGCGCAACAGGTTGAGTTGCGTGCATCACAACTTCAAAATCGTATCGACTTAGGCCTCGCTTTGGGCCTTGGAGTGTCTCAATGAAAAACAAGAAAGTTATCGTTACCCTTTTAGCGGCAGCCTGCATTGCGTTGGCTATTGTTTATACCATGATGAACATGGGCGGTGGACGCCCAGGGATGCCATCTAGTGCCGGAAATAAAGCCCAAGCCAATAGTGTGCCTGTAAATAAACAGGTAAGTGAAAAGCCAGATACGCCTCGTGGAATGAATAAAAATGCTGCGTTTGCGCCAGCCCAAGGTGAAAGGCCTGCAAATGGAATGCGTGGCGTGGGCCCAAGGGCCGGAATGCGAAAAAGCAATGCCACAGAAACGAGTAACAGTAACTTGGCTCAGGTGGGGGTGTTCGCAGTAAAAAACTCGTCCTATAAAGCGTCGGTAAAAGGGTACGGCGAAGTGATGCCCATAGATGCGCTCACCTTGGTGGCGCAAGTCAGTGGCCGTATTACTCAGCTTTCCGATACATTTCAAACCGGTGCTGTAGTGAAAAAAGGTGAGGTATTAGCCTTTATTGATGATACCGATTATGTCGAAGCATTAAGTAGCGCTAAAACTGATTATGAAAGTGCCGTGGTGGCTTTGGAAGAAGAGCGTTTACAAGGTGTTCAAGCATTAGATGAATGGCAGCGTTCTGGCTTAGAAGGCGAACCCGCGTCAGCGCTAGTGTTGCGACAACCTCAATTAAAAGCGGCGCAAGCAAGTTTAGATGAGGCTAAGCAGATACTGGAAACTGCGAAGCGAGATTTGGCATTCACTGAGATAACGGCACCTTTTGATGCGCTCGTGGTGACCCGGGATGTTTCTTTGGGGAGCTATGTTCAATCTGGTGAAACGGTTGCTACATTGTATTCGCTAAACACAGCTGAAATTGCCGTTGCACTATCGCCAAGTCAATGGGCACAACTGCCCAATTTTACTGCCGGTGAATCTTTAGATTGGCCTGTAACGATTGCCGATTCAGCTACCGACAATCATTGGACAGCCGTGGTCTCACGGGCTGAATTACATCAAGACGCCAGTACGCGCCAGCGTAATGCTGTGGTTACCGTAAACGACCCTTTGATGCAGCCTGTACCGTTAACATTTGGCAGTTTTGTTAGTGCAGAAATTGAAGGTCGCACGCTGGACAATGTGTGGAAAATTCCGGCGTCTTCGGTATCCCAAAAACAAGAAGTGTGGTTGGTTGAACCCGATACTGGGTTATTGAAAAAATTTACCCCTGAGGTGTTGTTTGAACGGGATGGGTTTGCCTTTATTACGCCGTACAACAATGCATTACGGGCACTAGTTGTGGCTCGCCCGTTAAACAGCTATTTAGAAAATACTGCCGTAGCCCCTGTGGTTGAAGGACGTACGGGAGGGGTAGGTCATGACTAATCACAAAGGGATTATTGCCTGGTTTGCGCAAAACTCTGTGGCAGCAAACCTCTTAATGGTGAGTTTGATCATTTTGGGTTTGGTCTCGATGGGGGATATTCGAAAAGAAGCATTCCCTAGTATGGAACCCAGATTTGTCACTATCTCTATGACCTATGAAAGTGGTGATGCTGAGCAAGCAGAAGAGGGGATTGCCATCAAAATAGAGAATGCGCTAGAAGCCATTCCGGGTATTAAACGCATTACCTCCACCTCAAATGCAAACGGTGCAAGCGTACAGGTAGAAAAGGAAACCGAGTACGACCTTGATGTGCTTTTCGACGATATAAAAACTGAAGTAGACAGTATTTCTAATTTTCCCTCGGATGCTGAAAACCCTGTTATTGATAAGGCGCGCAGACAGGAACATGCTATTTGGGTACAGCTTTACGGTGATGCAGACCATGCAACGTTGCAATACCTAGGTGAGAAATTAGAGCGGGACTTATTGGCGACGGAGGCGATTCGGGAAGTCAGCGCAGGTAGCTTTATCGATCCTATGATGTCGATAGAAATTGACGAGGCAAAACTTCAAGCCTATGGGTTGACGCTTTCAGACGTGGCAAACGCCATTAATGAAGAATCTAATACCGCACTTACTACCAGTTTACGAAACAAAGAAAAGGTGATTCGGTTAAAAGCGTCTGAACAGGCTTACTATGCGAAAGACTTTGCCAGTATACCGCTTTTTACCAGCAGTAATGGGGTTATCCTAACAGTAGGTGATGTAGCGAAGGTTACCGACATGTTCGCCGACGATAGCTATAATTTATCACGCTATAATGGGCAAAATGGTTATGGTATCCAAGTGCTCATGGATGAGTATGGCGACGTCACCAAAATGGTTGAACAAGCTCATCGAGTGGTGGATGAATGGCACGAAAAAGGGCTGTTGCCACAAGGGATTGAAATTGAAACCTGGTACGATAAAAGTACGCTTATCACGGAGCGTTTAACCCTACTTACTAATAACGCCCTAATGGGGATTGCACTGGTGTTTGTGACACTTGCGCTGTTTTTGAACCTTCGAGTGGCATTTTGGGTCGCGGCGGGATTACCGTTTATTTTCTTCGGCACCCTGTACTTCATGACAGACTCATATACCAATATGACGTTGAACGAAATGACCACTTTCGGCTTTATTATGGCATTGGGGATAGTGGTTGACGATGCGGTTGTGGTGGGGGAAAGTGTCTACGCCACCCGTAAACAGTACGGTGATACTTTACAAAATACCATTGCGGGAACGCACAAAGTGGCTATTCCTACTTTGTTTGGGGTGCTCACCACAGTGGCAACCTTCTTTGCGCTTTCTAATGTTTCTGGTGGTTTAGGCACCTTGTATTCCCAGTTCGGCACCATTGTCACCTTGTGTTTACTGCTATCAGTGGTGGAGTCAAAACTCATATTGCCTGCTCACTTGGCGCACCTACCAACCAAAACCACACCTAAAAAGGGCATTGCGGGGCTGTGGAATAAGGTACAAGGAAAAGCGGATGCTGGATTGCAATGGTTTAACTACCGGTTGTATCAGCCTCTTTTAAAGGTCACGGTAACTTACCGCTATGCCGCTGTGCTGTTGTTTATTGCACTATTTGTTGTTGTCATGAGTTTGCCATTAACCGGCGCGGTGCGAGTGAGCTTTTTCCCTAGCATGCAAGGGGACACCGTCACCGCTAACTTATCTCTTTACAGTGACGCAAGCTTTGGGCAAAACGAGCGCAATTTATTGTTGCTAGAGCAAAATGCATTAGAAGCTGACCGTCAACTCATTGCTGAAAAAGGCGCAGAGGGCTCTGGCATCAGCAGCTTACAAGTCACCGCCAGTGGTGATCAAAGTGGCACCATTACCATTTCGCTAGATGAATCTCAGCCTTATTCGTTAGATGAACTCTCGGCACGATGGAATGCGTTAACCGGCACCTTGGAGGGGGTGAAAAGCCTGAAAATTCGCTCCCGCAGAGAAATGGTAGATGGCTTTAAAGTGGAGCTTAAAAGCATTAACGAAGATACGCTTATTGCGGCGAACACAGCTTTTCAGGAAGTACTTGAAGACATTGATGGGGTGTATGCCATTGAAAGCTCGCTAACGCCTGGCGAAGCGATGATGCGTTTTGAGATTACGCCTCAAGGGCGAGCGCTGGGGATGGACACGCAAAGCTTGTCGCAACAGTTACTAAAAGCGTTTGGTGGTGAAATTGTACAGCGTTACCTGCGCGATAAAAACGAAGTAAAAGTGAGGGTGCGGTACCCTGAAGAAGACCGCATGAACCCCTCTGACGTTATGAATACGCAAGTGCGCTTAGATGATGGAACTGTGGTGCCTTTGAGTGTGGTGGCCACCGTTTTTCAAGATGTTCAGCAAAAGCAAGTGGTCCGTATAGATGGATTGCGCGCCCTAACAGTAAGCGCCTCGGTAGATAGTGACATCATCACGTCAACAGAGTTGGTTAATTACTTAAACGAGAGCTTTGTACCTCAGTTAGAAAAACAGTATCAAGACTTATCGCTGTATTTTGCTGGGGAAGCTGAGCAGCAGGCGGAAACCCAAAGTTCGATGCAAAGCGTTTTTATCCTCGCATTGCTGTCTATATTTGCTTTGCTGGCCATACCGCTTAAATCATATATCCAACCTTTGATTATTATGACGGCCATTCCGTTTGGTATTGTGGGCGCTATTATTGGGCACTGGTCGAACGGTTTAATGCTTAGTCTATTATCACTTAATGGTATCTTAGCGCTAAGCGGCGTTGTGGTGAACGACAGCTTGTTGTTGGTGTCGCGGTTTAACGCATTACGCCGAGAGGGTATGGCACTAGAAAATGCAGTGATTGAGGCCTGTACCAGTCGACTACGGGCGGTATTGCTCACCTCAATTACCACCTTTGTGGGTTTGTATCCAATATTGGGTGAAACGTCGATTCAAGCACAGTTTCTCATTCCGGCGGCAGCTTCTTTGGGGTATGGTATTTTGTTTGCTACGGCGATCACGCTTTTATTAATTCCCGCATTGCTGCTAATTTATGAAGATGTTGCGGGCATAGGCGCGCGCGCGAAGAAAAGCGTATTGAGAGTGACGGGGTAGTAGAAAGAATGATTCGAGTATTATTAGTTGAAGATGACTTAGGCTTAGCTGGGAATATACTCGACTATTTAGAGCTTGAAGATATGGTGTGTGACCATGCGGCAAATGGCATGGCTGCACTGCACTTTCAGCAAACTCACCGTTATCAGGTCATTATTCTTGATATTAATTTGCCGCAAATGAATGGCCTTAGTGTGTGTGAGCATATTCGAAACGAAGGTGATGATACGCCGATTATTATGCTTACTGCACGCGACAAGTTGGAAGACAAGCTGGTGGGGTTTGAAAAGGGCGCTGACGATTACCTCATAAAACCTTTCGCCATGGCCGAACTGGTGGCGCGAGTGAGTGCTTTGGCGAATAGACGCTCAAGCCAAGTGAATCAGTTAACCTTTGGGAATGTGATTTTAACGGTAAATCCAGAGGTAGCCATGGCAAATGGTGAGGCAATTAAACTTAGCCCTACAACTTATAGGTTGCTAAAGCATTTAGTCCGCGCAGGGGGAGAGTGTGTGTCTCGTGCTACCTTGGTTGAAGCCGTATGGGGGGAAGATGCACCGGAAAGCAACGCGCTAAAAGTCCATATCCATCATTTGCGCAAAGCACTAACGCAAGCAAACGCTAACGTGCAGTTACTCTCACGGCCTAATAGCGGGTTTTACTTGTTTACGGAGCCTGCCCATGGTTGAAGGGTTAAGACTGAGTCTTCGCAAGTATGTTATTTTAACCTTACTGGCAGTGGCCAGTGTGATTTTTGCCCTGTTTTCTATTCAGTCTGCGGATAACTTTCTAGACGGCATGGATGGCATGCTAAGAAGCAGTATGGTGAGAGCCGCAAAGAATGTCGTTGTTGAGCCAGGCGCCCCTACACAAGTACTAGACTTCTATATTGCTGCAACGTATGACGATTTACCCGACACGGTAAAACAGAGCTTTAGTGAAGCCACCTTAATGCCGTTCATCTTGCACAAAGATATTGATAAGCCCGATATGTTTTCCCGCCCTCGTTCGGCTAATTTTTTGGTCGTGGTTCCGCTAGAAGACCGCGGTGAGGTGTTTGTATCTCAAAGTTTTCGTGCTCCCCCTACACCGAATAAAAGGTCGTTTCGAATAGGTCATGAGCTTTATAGTATTCTTGTGGGTGTGGCAGCGTTAATGGCCTTTGCTATTGCACTTTTTCTACTGCTACGGTCTGTTTCTCGACCGGTAGAGTCGCTACAACAATGGGCCGCAGGATTGGATGAAGCTCAGCTAGACGCACCTATTCCTAATTTCCGTTACAAAGAGTTAAACGCCCTTGCTGCTATTATTCACAAAAGCCTGCAAAGCGTGAAGCAGACATTAGAGCGAGAGCGAGAGTTTGTGAACCATGCCAGTCATGAACTCAGAACCCCTATCGCGGTAGTAAGAAGCAGTGTGGAGCTTTTATGCCGCGTGGTGGATGTGGAAAACAGTAAAGGCAGGAATGCAGTATCGCGTATTGATAATGCCTCTAAGACCATGGCTGACTTAACCGAAACTTTGTTGTGGTTAGGCAGAGAAGAAACCACCGGGTTAGTTGAACATCAAGTGGATGTCGCCGAGATGGTGAAAGGGTTAGCTGACGATCTAATGTACTTGTTACAAGGGAAGTCGGTGTCACTTTCTCTTAACTTAGACCCATGTACGCTCATGCTGCCGGAGACTGCCGCGCAAATTGTTATTGGCAATATTATTCGTAATGCCTTTCAACATACCTATCAAGGAAAGGTCAATATACGTCTTAAAGGCAAGCAACTTGTCGTCACCAACGTCGAGGACAGTGCCTTGGCAGCGCCTCGTTTAGACGATACAGGAAGTGGTGTTGAAGAGGGCTTTGGGATTGGTCTTAAACTGATTGAAAAGCTTTCAATCAAGCTTAACTGGGCGTATCGACCTGAGTTTACTGAGAAAGGGTATTCGGTTACGTTAGCCATTCGTTCATTGACGGCACCACAGGTATAGCCTGTGGTTTTAAGGTCATGCACGCCACTATTTCAACGTCATACGCACGCGGGCATGAGCCCGCGCCATCATTAAATTACATCCACTCTTTACTGCGATTGCGTTTTTTGGGTAGGTAGGTGAGAAACACGCCCAGTAAAATCCCCGCACCCGCGACCATGCCGCCACGTGTGAACCAGGTGACCATTTCATCTTTATCTGCACTTTCAACCTTAGCGGTGAGTCGAGTGACTTTTTCAGCCTGTGTCTGTGTTTCAGTACTCAGCTGCGCGACTTGTTGACGTGCGTCATTAAGTTGTTGGCGTAAACGTGCATTTTCCTGGGAAGCGGCCTGTAGAGCAGCTTGACTGTCAGCCAGTTGCTCGCTAATGATAGGCAACTGCTCAGATTGAGACATAGTGGTGGTGACAAACTTAGATTCTACCCAGCCCGTTCTGTCTTGGTTATCTTTTATCTGAGTGTAGTCAGTTTCATTATCGCGACTTAATACAGTGACGGGGGTGCCTGCCTCTACCGATCCTAAAATACGATAGTTTCGGCTAGGGCCTGTATGCATAAAAATAAACAGGTCGTCACGAATATAATGTGAAGAAGATGCGTCTTGTGTTGGTGTATTGTCCTGCAAGGCGAACGCTTGGCATGAGCATACAAACAGGGCAACAAATAACCACTTTCGAATCATAGGTAGTCCAAATACTCGTTGAAAACATGGAGATGGTATTGGTTGACCGACATAAAGGCAAGTTTGTTCCACTTTTGTCTAATTTTAATCGTACGCATAAGGTATGATGGCGATGGCTGCTTGCTGTTTCATCGCGTTAAAAGCACATAAGAACAAAGCACTATCGATGCACATTAGTACCGCTTGATCTTCGTGCAGGGCTAGACAGCGCACAGCAAGGGTTGGTATAAGTTTACAACATAATAAAAAGGTCACAGCGCGTCGATATGTCTGAAATAGAACTAAAATTTGTCACGCAACACGATGCCCATCAAGCGTTTAAAGAGCGGGTGCTTCCGCTTTTCGAACGTCATCACGTTAAGGTGTTATCCCATGAAGAATTGCGCTTAGAGAACGACTACTACGATACCGAGCAGCAACATTTTCAACAAGCGAAAATGGGGTTTCGCGTACGTGGCAATAACGGCACTTACGAGCAAACGCTAAAGACAAATGGAAAAGTAAGCGGTGGTTTGCATCAGCGAGCTGAATACAACATACCTTTAGCAAATCCATCCCCTGATCTCACTTTGTTTGAGTCCGATGTTTGGCCCAACGATTGGCAAATTCAGTCGATGAATAGCCAGCTGGTGAAGCAATTTAGCACCCACTTTACCCGCCACGCCTATGTCGTGGAAGTGAATCATAGTACCGTAGAAGTGGTGCTGGATTGCGGAGAGGCGGCAACCACTAAAGCAAGCTCACCCATCAACGAAATTGAATTGGAATTGCAAAAAGGCGATATCGATAGCTTGTTTGTACTGGCTGCCTATATCAACAACGCCATGAACGTGCGACTTAGTGATGTCTCAAAAGCGGCTCAAGGTTACCAATTACTCCATGGATTAACTGCTAAAATTAGGCCCTTGCCCAATTTTCTCGCACTTTCCACCGAAACTACCACCGAAGAAGCGTTTTGCAGTGCAATTCAAGTGGCCCTTGCCCATTGGCAGCACCACGAGCATATGTTTATAGAAAGTGGGTCAATTAAAATGTTGGCTGAAGTGGCGAAAAGTGTGCGCTTGTTATTACAAAGTGTCTCTTTATATCTGCCCGTGCTTCAGTGCCCTCAGTTATTGTCGCTGCACAAAAGGCTCACCGCCTATGCGCAACAATGGGGTTGGCAAGATGATTTGCAGAGTTTGCGTTATTTGCTGTCGAAAAAAAGCTTGTTCCATAAAACCCTGAGTAAGCACCCCGCTATTGTCAGTTACTTACAAGGCAGAAAAGCCGGTTTATTACATGCGCACGACCCTGCCCGTTTATTTTTCGATTCACCCGCCACCGAAATCAAGTTGCAAGCCATTGATGTCATCAATGCGTTGCCATGGCGTCAAGAGGCGACGGGTTACCAATTACCTGTACTTGATCATGCGAAGGGATGGTTGTCTCAAGGATGGCAAACGGTGCAGCAGAGTATGCCTGTGAATAAACCGATGGCACCGGCTAATTATTCCGCAGTAGAAATGCTATTGCGCCAAACCTTGTGGAGTGGTTTTTTACTCGGTGACTTGTTTGTGGAAGAGCGTGGAAACTTCCGCGCACCCTGGCTTGACTTACTCACAGGTATCGATGAATTAAATGCCTTACTCATGTTAAAGCGTGCGGTACAAGATGCCGAATTAGAAAGCCAAGCAGAACTAAGCAAGTGGACCAGTGAAAAACTAAGTACCTTAATTAAAGTCATGGAGCGCACGCGCGCGGTAGCCATGCAAAAAGATATTTACTGGTAAATCCGTAGCATCACGTTAACAAGGATGTGGTTAAGATGAGTTCAGTACCGATATTTGATTACCTACTTTATGCCTTACTTGCAGGGTACGGCGTGGTAGTGATACGTTATTTGTACCGCAGCAAACACCTTGCACAAACCAAGTGGCTGGCGTTAGCAATGGTGAGTTGGCCACTGTTTATGCTAGATGAATGGATTCGCCTGTGGCAACTTGACGCCTTTTTACCCCTGTACGGTTTAGGGGATGTTTTCGCCGTTATGTTAATGTCTGCTTGCTACCGCATGATTAAACCTATGTTACTGGCTCACCCAACACGCCGCCGTCGGCTTTGGATTCCTTTGGCGGTAACCGCGCTAAGTCAATGTGCCATTCTCCTTATACCTGCCAGTGAGAAAGCCCTTTGGCTTGGTGCTGCGCCAAGCGGCGCACCGTTGAACTTATGGCCCGCCTATCTGCCAGCTTTACTGACAGGGTTCAGTGTTTTGTTATTGGGTATTTTTATTACCGAACACGTACAAATGTATCACCATCACTTACCTGAACAGGTTGTGGATGTCCGTGAATTCCGTATAAAAGGCGTCGCTGGGGCGTCGGGAGCAACAGTTGGTGTGGCTTTTACTAGTATTCTGATGGTGACGGCAGCAACCTTTGGGTTTTTCGCTTTGCCATTTTGGCAAAGTTTGCATCATGTTATTATTGGCCTGTCTTTACTGGCAATTTTATATGCGCTGACACGGCAGGTTAGCACTTCGCCTTCCCCTTTAGATTATCAGCGATTGGATATTGGAGAGGCTAAACCAGCAGAAATGCGCGAAGTCATCAGCCGTGCAGAACGTGCCGTGATCAAAACCAAAGCTTACAAGCAACTCGGGCTAACATTAAAAAGCTTTAGTCACGATGCCGGAGTAGACCCTACCACGTTGGCTATTGCACTTCAGTTGGAACAGAAAAAGAATTTTCGCAGTTTTATTTATCAATATCGATTAGATTACGCTAAAAAAGTGTTGTTACGAAGTGATGCTAATATTTCCAGTGTTGCCAAACGTTTGGGGTTGAACTCTGAAAAGTTTCTTGGTGACGTTTTGGTTAAACACTTTCAAAGTCACCCCTAAAACTAGCGGCTTGAAAACGCGTTAATCAATATATTGTGAGTAAAGGTTTTGCGTAAATAAAATCCTCTTGGGCGAGTCTTAATTCGTTCGCCCTCAGGGCCTAATGCGTCAGTGAGAACTTTGCCATTTGCCGCTTTAGGACGAATATGCAAGGCCACACCTTGCCGTGAGGTCATCGATTCTACATTTCCGGTGAAAATATGTTCAGTCAGTTCTTCCCAGTCCCGCTGAAGAAGAGTGTCTTCCTGAAGGCTAGGCTGCCACATAAATCCCGTTGCAACGCGCCGCTCAGCTAAGGGGATTCGCCTATCTCCTTCAATAGGGAGCCATAGCACCTGCTGTAATTTATTTCGTACATTACTGGTTTCCCACGTGATGCCTGGTGGCATTAGCAAAGGAGCAAAGCACACATAGGTGGTTTCCAGCGGCCGAAAATCGCTATCAATTGGAATGGTTTTTAATTCGATACCCAACTCTGGGAAATCTTGTTGCGGTTTTGACCCAGCACTCGCTCCTAACCAACGTTCTATAAGCATGCCTGGCCAGCCCTTATGTCGCTGTAAGTCTTTAGGTATGGCGACTTCAGCCAATGTAGCAAGTTCGCCTAAACTTAAGCCTGCAATCGCGTAACAACGCTCAAGTAGGGCTTCTGCTGAGGAAGGCGGGGTAGAAGGTGGTTGCATATTGGGCTCGATAATTTGGTGACGAAATGCAGGTATTTCGATTAA
This sequence comes from Alteromonas sp. B31-7, assembly GCF_015767655.1. Taxonomy (NCBI): domain Bacteria; kingdom Pseudomonadati; phylum Pseudomonadota; class Gammaproteobacteria; order Alteromonadales; family Alteromonadaceae; genus Alteromonas; species Alteromonas sp. B31-7. Next base: position 3,927,433 of record NZ_CP065233.1, on the reverse strand, counting down.
TGCTTTGAATGCTGTATATATTATGGAAGAATGCAAGAATATAAAAGTATAGTGTGCCCGGGAGTCTATGTGATAGATGCCGATGGATTCCGTGCGAATGTGGGCATAGTGATTTGCAACAAAATGGGTCAAATATTTTGGGCAAGACGTTATGGTCAACATTCATGGCAGTTCCCTCAAGGCGGAATTGATGAAGGGGAATCTGCTGAACAGGCTATGTTCCGAGAGCTACACGAAGAAGTGGGACTGACATCGAAAGATGTCACCATTTTAAGTGTGACTCGAAACTGGCTGAGATACAAACTGCCAAAGCGGTTAATCCGCCAAGGGAGTAATCCGGTCTGTATAGGCCAAAAACAAAAATGGTTCCTGCTACAGTTAGACTGTAACGAGCGGGATGTAAATGTATTGAAAACAGGGCATCCAGAATTTGATGACTGGCGATGGGTCAGTTATTGGTATCCCATCAGAAACGTGGTGTCGTTTAAACGTGACGTCTACCGTCGGGTGATGAAAGAATTTGCGCCCGTGGTAATGTCGGCACAACAGCGGCCACAGCAGCGCCAGCATTCAGCAACTCAACGACGTGGAAAAAAGCGTAGGCGAGGATAGGTGAAGGAGTATTAGGTGTCGTCTCAGGGTAATTCAGGTGCAATGCTAACCACATTAAAACGTATTGTGCAGGAAATGAATCGTATTCCTGCACTGGATACTGCGCTTTTTCGCCTAGCTAGCCAAGTCAAGCAAACCTTGAAAGTGGATTCTTGCTCGATTTATCTTGCCGATTACGATGCCCAAGTGTTCACCTTAAAAGCGACCGATGGCTTGCACCCCGATGCCGTAGAGTTGGTGAGAATTGGCTTTTCTGAAGGTCTTATTGGGCTAGTAGGGCAGCGAGAAGAGCCGCTTAATATTGTCAATGCCCATAGCCACCCTCGTTTTAAACACTACCCAGAAGTTAAAGAAGAAAGTTATAACGCCTTTTTAGGCACGCCCATTATTCATCAGCGTAAGGTACTGGGCGTTATTACGTTGCAACAAAGTGAAATGCGCCGCTTCAGTGAAGACGAAGAGGCCTTTTTAGTGACGTTGGCGGCACAGTTGGCTCTTGAGATCACCAATGCCGATATTCGAGGAGCACTGAATAATACGTCAAGCGTTGAAGCCATTGTGCAGCAAAAGAACGTGCGAGGTATTGCCGGCTCCCCTGGGTTGGCCATAGGTTTTGGTTTTTCCCCCGATAAATCGATAAACCTCAAAAACTACGTTATCAAGCGAACTCGCTCGCCATCTCAAGAAATTCAGCGTTATCGCTCAGGGGTTGAAATTACTCGCCAGCATGTTGATAGCCTGTCTTTGCGCTTGGACGACGGCATACCTGACGACGTTAAGTCTATATTTCAGCTGTATCATCAATTACTTGATGCCAATAGTTTAGGTCGCGAAGTTGAGGAAAAAATTCGCGAGGGTTGGGATGCGGGCTCCTCTCTTAAAATGGTTGTGGACAGTTATGCGGCGCGCTTCCAAGCTATGGAAGACCCGTACATGCAAGAGCGCGCCATTGATATTGTTGACTTATCTGACCGTATTTTAGTCAATATCCTCAGTGAAGCGAATGGCCAAAAAGTAGAAGAAAAACGCCCCACCCGCGATAGCATCTTGGTGGCTGAAGAAGTCTCTGCCACCATGTTAGCGGAATTTCCTCGGGAGACCTTGAAAGGCATTATTTCCATTCGAGGTTCTAACAACTCTCACGCGGCTATTTTAGCGAGAGCCATGGGCGTACCCGCGGTCATGGGCTGTCAAAATGTGTCTCCGTCGTTACTCGAAGGCAAAGAAATACTGCTAGATGGTTACGCCGGTGAGGTGATTGTTTCGCCCGAGCGAAACATTAAGGCTGAGTTTAGCCAACTTATTGAAGAAGAGTCGGCCATTACCGAACGCATAGACGCTGAGGCCGGGCAGCCCTGCGAGAGCGTAGATGGTTGTCGAATGGAGCTTTACATTAACGCAGGACTCTCTGCGGATGTAGAGGCCAACGCTGACTTTATCGGCTCAGGTATCGGCTTGTACCGTACTGAAATTCCTTTTATGTTACGAGAGCGCTTTCCCTCTGAACAAGAGCAGGTAGCGCTTTACCGTCAGGTTCTTGAATCGGCTCCTAACTTGCCCATTACCATGCGAACATTGGACGTGGGCGGGGACAAGCCTTTGCCCTATTTCCCCATTAATGAAGAAAACCCTTTTTTGGGCTGGCGAGGAATTCGTTTAACCCTCGATCATCCTGAAATATTTCTTGTCCAAGTTCGGGCTATGTTGCGCGCAAGCGTAGGATTAACCAATCTTCAAATTATGCTTCCCATGATTTCAACGGTCAGTGAAGTTAAAGAAGCAAAACGATTAGTGAACCAAGCTTACTTTGAGATTTGTGACGAAGTATGTGAAAACGGCCACGGATTGCAGCGCCCAAAACTCGGGATAATGTTGGAGGTGCCTTCAGTCCTGTATCAACTTTCTCAGTTGGCTCAACATGTTGATTTCTTCTCTGTGGGGAGCAACGATTTGACGCAGTATTTGCTCGCGGTGGATAGAAACAATACCCGCGTGGCTAGTCTATACAACAGTTACCACCCCGCGGTCCTTGCAGCCCTTAATAATATTGTTAAGCAAGCAAACGAAAATGCAATACCAGTCACTATTTGCGGTGAAATTGCTGGCGAGCCAGCGGGTGCGATTCTCTTAATGGGAATGGGATATCGCCGCTTAAGTATGAACGCGTTTAATTTACGTAAAATAAACTGGCTAATACGAAAGGTCACCTTAGAAGAGAGCAAACATTTACTCTCGCAGGCGTTGAATTCCGTTAGTCATGAAGAAGTGTTCGGACATCTGAATGATTATCTGGAAACGAAAGGGTTAGGTGGGTTAATCAGAGCGGGAGCGTAATTTGCCTCCTTGTAGATATCTTCAATAGATTGTATTCACAGTCGCATGTAGACTAAAGTATAAAGTCGGGTGCAGTCAGCTGAGATTATGGTAGGCTTGTTAATCGCTAGATAGAGGGAAGCGATGGAACCCGTTTCAATTATATTTATTAGCTGTTTGGTGCTAGGGCTTGTCGTTGGCTTACTTGCGGGCATGTTAGGTATTGGCGGCGGATTGATTATTGTGCCTATTTTGTCCTACCTGCTCATTCATTTTGCCGGTATGACCATAGACAATGTCATGCCTGTGGCTGTGGCTACATCGCTTTCAACCATCATTTTTACGGGGCTTTCCTCGGCATCAGCGCATTACCGACTAGGAAATATGAACGGTACCATTGTGGGCTATACCGGCTTAGGTATCGCTATGGGTGCAGTAATAGGCGCGCAGTTAGCAAGTTATATGTCAGGGGCATGGTTAAAAAATATTTTTGCTGCGTTTGTTATTGTCATCGCATTGCAAATGTTGTTTGGTAAACAGAAGGCATCAGGGAATAATGCCTCGCCTATTATGCTTGCCTCCATTGGGGCTGTCACTGGCGTGGTATGCGCGTTAATGGGCATAGGTGGCGGAGCGCTGTTAGTTCCTGCGTTAGTTTGGTTTAATATCGATATTCGCCGCGCTATTGGTTGCGCCGCTTTCGGCGGATTAATCGTCGCTATTTTTGGTACAGTGAGTTTTGTTATTGCCGGTTGGAATGTGCCTGACTTGCCGCCTGGCAGTGTAGGATATGTATTTGTACCCGCTACCTTAGGCATAGTGGCTACCTCGGTATTTACTGCCTCTATTGGGGCAAAGGTGGGGCAAAAAGTGAACACAAAGGTGTTAAAGGCCATTTTGGCATGTCTGCTGGTAGTGGTAAGTATTAAAATGATTTCAGGATTAGAATAAAACGTATGGTTGAAAGTGGTTATTTGGTTTTTCCGAGTATTGACCCCGTCATTTTTAGTGTTGGGCCAGTAAGCGTACGCTGGTATGGCATGATGTATCTTGTCGGCTTTATCGCCGCCTATTTACTTGCACAAAAGCGTCTATCGCAAACAAATTGGAATCGTGACCAATTAAGTGATTTGCTGTTTTGGAGTTTTGTCGGGGTTATCCTTGGCGGGCGGTTAGGCTATGTATTCTTTTACCAGTTTGGCATGTTCTTAGATAATCCGTTGTACCTATTTAAAATATGGGCCGGTGGAATGTCCTTCCACGGCGGTTTACTCGGGGTGCTTGCCGCCTTATTTTGGCAGGCAAAAAAAATGCAAACCACATTTTTGCAACTTGGGGACTTCGTTGCGCCCTTAGTGCCTATAGGGTTAGGTGCAGGGCGAATTGGTAACTTTTTAAATGCCGAGTTGTGGGGCAGAACCACAGATGTGCCTTGGGCCATCATTTTCCCTAATGCGGGCAGTGTGCCACGCCACCCATCGCAGCTTTATGAGTTTGCCCTTGAAGGTGTGGTGCTATTTGTTATTTTATGGCTGTTTTCTGCGAAAAAACGACCTGTAGGGGCCACGAGCGGCTTATTCCTTTTAGGGTATGGCAGTTTTAGATTCTTCGTAGAATATTTCAGAGAGCCTGATGCACATATTGGTTTGTACCAATTAGGTTTTAGTCAGGGGCAACTACTTTGTTTACCAATGATTGCGTTAGGATTAGCGCTGATCATTCGCGCTTATACGCGCTCATCCACGCAAGTTGAACAAACGAAAACATAAGAAAAATAATGAAAGAATACCTTAAGCTAATGCGCCACGTTCGTGACAACGGCGTGAAAAAAGAAGACAGAACAGGCACCGGCACCTTGAGTGTTTTTGGTTATCAAATGCGCTTTGATTTGCAAGAGGGGTTCCCTCTTGTTACCACCAAAAAGTGCCATTTAAAGTCTATTATTCACGAGCTTTTGTGGTTTTTAAAAGGCGAAACAAATATCGCCTACCTTAAGGAAAATGGCGTCAGCATTTGGGACGAGTGGGCCACAGATGAAGGCGAATTAGGGCCTGTTTATGGTCATCAGTGGCGCAGTTGGGATCGCGGAGACGGCACCTCTGTGGACCAAATTGCAGAGCTTATTGAACAAATTAAAACCAACCCAGATTCCCGTCGTTTAATCGTGAGCGGTTGGAACCCAGCTGTTTTACCCGATACCGATTATTCTCCGAAAGAAAATGCCGCAATGGGTAAACAAGCTTTGCCGCCTTGCCATACGCTGTTTCAGTTTTATGTGTTGGAAGGTAAGTTAAGTTGCCAGTTATACCAGCGAAGCGGGGATATTTTCCTCGGCGTTCCCTTTAATATTGCCAGCTATGCTCTTCTTACCATGATGGTCGCGCAGGTGTGCAATTTAGAGCCCGGCGAGTTTATTCATACCTTAGGTGATGCTCACCTGTACAGTAATCACTTAGAGCAGGTGGAGCTACAGTTAAGCCGTACACCGTTTACGCCGCCGACAATGAAAATAAACCCAGATGTAAATGATATTTTTGGCTTTAGTTTCGACGATTTCACCTTAGAGAACTACCAATCTCATCCACCTATAAAAGCCCCAGTAGCAATCTAAGGAAAGAATGTGACTACCCAAGTTCTAATTTGCGATGACTCGGGCTTTGCCCGACGACAAATGGCACGAAGTATTCCGGATGGGTGGGATGTAGATATCGCATTTGCTGAAAATGGTCAGCAGGCTATCGATCTTATTCGCGAGGGTAAAGGCGATGTCCTGTTTCTCGACTTGAATATGCCGGTCATGGATGGCTATGAAACGATGGCCTATATCCGCCAAAACGACCTTCCCTGTTTAGTCATCGTGGTATCCGGTGATGTGCAGGCACAAGCGAGAAGTAAAATGCTCAGCTTAGGTGCTATCGACTTTATTCGTAAGCCCATCGACAACGAAAAATTATCAGATATTTTAAATGCCTATGGTATTTATAGTGGCGATAAACAGGCCAGCGATCGTCACGCGGCACCGGCAAGCGTCGACAACCTTACCCTTGAAGATCAGTTTGACGCCTATCGCGAAATGGTGAATATCGCTATGGGGCGTGCCGGAGAGAATTTAGCCGAGCTCTTCGGGGAGTTTATTGATTTACCTATTCCCAATGTGAATTTACTTGAGAGCAATGAACTGTCGATGGCCATTGCAGAAATTAACAGTAAAGACAGTGTGTCAGCGGTTTCTAAAGGCTTTGTTAGTGCCGGGGTGGGGGGTGAAGCGCTGGTCATATTCAACGACACTAACTCACAAAATATCGTTCAATTATTGAAGTATGAAAACTATCAATCATCGGGCAATGTGGAGTTAGAGGCACTGATGGATGTATCTAACATCCTTATAGGCGCGTGTCTTAATGGACTATCAGAGCAGTTAAACCTGTCTTTTAGCCATACGCATCCAGTTTTGCTGGGACAACATCAAGGCCTCTCCGCCCTGTTAAGTGACAACGTTAAACAGTGGGGAAAGGTGATGGCCATTGAAATTGGTTACGCCATTAAATCGAGAAACATTGCTTTTGACTTATTGTTATTGTTTCCCGATGCAGCCATGAATGAAATATACGCGCGGCTAGTAGAAACAAACAGGGATGTAAACTGATGGACGCCTTCGCCTTAAAACAGAGTATTACCAACGAGCTTATAAATGCCATTGATGTAGGTGTAGTGGTGCTCGACAGTGACTTTTGTGTCGAGGTGTGGAACCAGTTCATGGAAAATCATGCGTCAATTAAGCCAGCAGATATTGTTGGTCAGTCCTTATTTAGTCACTTTCCGGAAATTGATGAAGGGTGGCTTAGGCAAAAGTCGGTTCCTATTTTCAACTTACGTAGCCCTGTCTTTATTATTTGGGAGCAGCGTCAGTATTTATTTAAATTTGGCGCAAACCGCCCAGTCACTTGTGGCGCTCACCACATGTATCAAAATGTCACCATGTTTCCGATCATCGGCGACAATGGCGAAGTATCGCGTTTTTGTATCATGGTGTATGACGTTACCGATCAAGCATTAAGTAAATTAGGCATGAGCCGTCTGAACGACGAGCTTAAAGTCGCCAGTCGCATTGACGGTTTAACAGGGCTTTTTAATCGGCGCTATTGGCAAGAGCGCTTCGAGCAAGCCTACAAATTAGCGAAACGAAGAGAAAAACCTAGCACGGCACTCATGTTAGACATTGACCACTTCAAAAAAGTCAATGATACCTATGGGCATCAAGCCGGAGATAGCGTTATTCAAAGCTTGGCACATTTAATTAAGCGATGCGTCAGAGAAACCGATTTGGCGGGGAGATACGGTGGAGAAGAATTTGCCGTTATCTTGACAGACTCAGCGGTGGATAATGCTGTTACGGTCGCCGAGCGCCTAAGACGTCTGGCTGAGCATTCACAGGTTGAGCACGAAGGTCAAATTATCAAGTTCAATATAAGCGTGGGGTTAGCAGAGTTTTCTCCGTTGTGCGATTCGCCTATGGAGTGGCTTGAGCGAGCCGATCAGGCCTTATACCAAGCCAAGCAAACCGGCCGAAATAAATATTGCGTGTGGCAAGAGCAGTAACCTTAGGTTATGCCTGTTAGCCTTGCGACGGTAGTGGCGACACGTCATGCAATACAGGTTAATGCTCTGATTGATATAAAAAAGACAGCCTAAGTGTATTTTTCAATTCTTGGAAGGTAACCGGCTTCACTAGATGATACCGAATACCCGCTTTTAAGCTTTGTTCCTTGTCGCTTTTATGGGCATTGGCCGTGAGCGCAATAATGGGAATACTTGGGTGCTGTTCTCTTATTATACGCGCCACTTCAAGCCCATTGATGTCTGGAAGGTTAATATCTAACAGTACAGCATCAAATGCGCCTTCTCTCGCCGCAATGATAGCTTCTTCCCCAGAGCGCACGGTGGTGGGGATATGGCCCATGCACAGCATCATATTTTCAACCATTTCAGCATTTATTGCCTCATCCTCTATCACTAATACCCTAGCATGAGAAAAGCTTTGTAATGTTTTTCCTCGTGGATTCGCTAAATGGTGAAGACAATCTACAATTCTATTCTTATCAATTGGCTTCACAAAAGACTGCCATACTTCAACGTTATGGTTGGCGATAATATTGGCGATATCCGGTGTTGCTGATAACACAATAATCGGTGGAGTACGGTCGCCATAAATGGCAGTAAGGGTGTTGATGAGCTCGATGCCGTTAATGCCAGGCATATATAAATCGACAAACACCCCCGAAAATTGCAGTACCTCGTCATGTAAATTGAGTAAGTCAGAACCGGATGCAAAGCATCGCGTTCTATAGCCTTCTGCATTAATGAGGTTTTGAATATGAACGCGGGATATTTCTAAATCATCCACAATCGCAAAGCGGGCAGTGCCACAAACGTGTTGCTCAGGAACATCGTCGTTAATGGGGCTGATGGGTATATTAAGGGTGAATTCACTTCCTAGCCCTTGTTCACTGTTCACTTCTAAGCTTCCATTCAGTGCGTCGAGCGACTTCTTCACTATCGACAACCCAATTCCTGCACCTGGGTAGCGTTGATTATAGGGTTGGCTCCCACGGTAAAAGCGTTCAAAGATTCGCGCTTGTTCCCCATCGCCAATGCCAATGCCTGAATCTACCACTTTTACCACAAGGTAGACTTTTTTGTCCTTCACTTTAGTCGTGATATTGGTATCTATAATACCGTTGGAGGTAAATTTAACGGCGTTATCTAGAATATTTTTTAATATATTGGCAATTAAGGTGGGGTCGCCGTCAATGTAGTGGGGCACGCTATGACTACAGTGCATACTGAACTCTACTTGTTTATCCCTTACTTGAACTGAGAAGGGCGCAATACATTCATCCAGTAAGCTAATTAAATCAATACGTGTAGTGTGAGGGGTGATGGATGATTCATCACTTAGCACATCGAGTAAGTTATTCGTCAAATTAAGTAGGCGAAAGCAAGACTGTTCCGCTTGCTGAATTAATTTGGATTGCTTGTCTTTCATATTCGGTAGTAGTTCTAAAGCGGCGATAATGGCACTTATTGGAGCGCGAAATTCGTGACTCATTAAGTTTAAGAACTGCTTTTTTCCCGGCTCCAATGGCAAAGGTGACTGAGAGGAATAAGCTGATAAATTGCTTTCACTTTCCTTTGATTCGTCGGTGAGAGGATTCGCCTCGAGTGTACGCGCCTGCTGTCGGCTTTTATACAGGTGCCAGGATACGATAGTAAGGCTAAGCAACAGTATTGCGAAGGCCAAATTGAGCGTCATTTGCGCTTTCTTACTTAAGGCATCTTCTTGGGATATCAGTACTTGTTCTTGTATCTGCAAATGAGTAATGATGGCGTTTAAGGGGAGCTTATTTGATAAAAGCCGCAGTGCCTCATCCGGAGAATATTGAACCAAGCTTCTTAGCAGGTTTAGGGTGGTTATACTTTGATGAATAAGCCCCGCATTCCCAATGGATTCTCGGTACGCCTCATATTGATCAACTTGTATGATGCGGCGGGAAAAGTCTATTTCGTCCGCTTGTGTTTTTAGGTAATTGACGAAATGAAAGTCAGCTTCAGTGGTAAGGCTAAGTAACTGACGTTGTAATACGAAAATGGAATCTAGATTTTCATCCTGGTAATAGCTTTCAACGTTTCTTTCAATATTGTAAAAGGTATTCTCTACACCATTTAAAGATAGCAGAGAGGCGCGCAAGGCGGTTTGCTGTTGAAACAGTGTGTAGTGATAGGCGTAAAAGAATAAGGTTAATCCAAGCATTAGCCACATAAGCGGCACAAGGCGAGTTTTATACATCGATAGCAGGTGAGTGACGTAGCGCATTTATACTCCATTATGACAGCCAAGGTCGTCTCGTTGTGCGCGATATAGCGGGTTAAGGCGAGCGTTAATTTCCAAGGTAGATGGAATATACCCTAACTTTAGTCGCTAAAGGCTGAATTGCCAACTTTGTGTTCCTGTTAGGTTGGCGGGTGTTCAAGGTGTTGAATTTTGTCCTTTATTCGATATAAGAAATACAAGCTTGGTAGCACCATTAAGGCGGTAGCAATGAAAAAGAAGCTCCAATTGCCGTCAAGGGCATCGACAACGAAACCACTGCCCGCCGCTAAAAATGTTCGCCCAGCAACGCTTAACGAGGCCATTAGCGCGTATTGCGTGGCACTAAACGCTCGATGACATAAAAGCGAAATGAAGGCCACCATGGCTACGGTACTCCATGCTGATGTGAAACCATCCACGATCACAGCGGCAGCTAATAGGGTAACGTTTGGTCCGGATTGAGCAATCCATGCAAACATCAAATTGGACGCGGCCATGGCAATACCCGCCGTCATTAAACCACGATAGATACCATAGCGAATATTCACCATACCGCCCACAAGTGAGAATAAAATAGTCACCCACCAATTAAGCAGTTTCGAATAGGTGCCTATATCGCTGTTTGAAAATCCAATTTCTTTGTAAAAAACCAAACTCATGCGACCTAGGAAGGCTTCGCCTATTTTAAAAAGAAAGATAAACAATAGAAAAGAGAGAGCGAGTTGTACCCCATTACGAACGAAAAACTCAGCAAAAGGCGCAATTAAGGTTTGCTTTATCCACGTTAGGAACCGATTTTTTGTTGAAAGCGGAATGTGAGACACCGCACTTTCTAATAAGCGCTCTCTGGCAATCGCCGGCTCTTTTGCTAATAAGGTGCCTAACATCAGTATGCCCATTGCCGCGGCAAGTAAGAGGTACACGTTGGGCCAATAAAAGTAGGGCGTATCTACGAGGAAAAACGGAATGGCGCCCAGGCCTCCAAAGCCGGTCCACCATCCTGCAGTGGCAACGGACGATGCGGCAGAGAGCCCATCTTTATCGCTTTCATCAATGATATCAATTCTGTAGCCATCAATAGCAATATCTTGTGTGGATGAACATAGTGCAATACAGAAACTAAAAAGAGCGAGGTAGAAAAGATGCGTGTCAGCGGTAAGTTGTGACATTGCAACACAGCCGAGGGCAATGCCTATTTGCATGGAGATAATCCATCCTCTCCGCTGCCCTAAGAATAAGGGTTTAACGCGGTCTATCAGCGGTGACCATAGGAAATTAAGGGAATAAACTGAGAAAACTATGCCAAAGAGTCCGATGGCCGATCGCGACAAGCCTTCATCGGCAAGCCAAGCATTTAAAACTGAACCAATCATCACCCAGGGGACACCGCTTGCAATACCAAAGATAAAAATACTGAGGTAGCGACGATCGTTAAAGGTTTTAAGGGACTGCAGCAAAGAACAACTCATCAGCAATAGGGGAAAATGCTATTGAGCCATGTTAGCACTTAATGTGCAACGTCTTAAATAAGGAAATAATGCCTTCTTGATAGCAATGACCATTGATACCAAGAAGGGCTATTAACAAATGAAAATTCTACGCCGCCATTTAAGGGCGAATGCCTACGCAGTCAAACGGGCAGTGACCTTTGCCTTCTAAAAAAAGTACACAGTTAGTGAGCTCTTCTATAAGGTAGGTATCGTGCGCCAATTTATCTTCAGGCCAATAATGAACTTGGTGTAACAAATGCCAAAATACACGCTCTTTGGGCGTATAGGGTTGCGTAAAGGTGTATTCTATCTGGCCCCACTCTTCCATACTATCCCAAAAGAATAGCTCGACCTCCTCGATTGGAAGCTCTCCATGCCAGAATGCTCGCAAATAAAAACACAGCTGCTTGGCTTTTTTATTGACAAACTCTTGTACAGTCACAGAGATTCAGCCGCTGGTTAATTTGTTTCAATGAATTATAGTTTATTACGAACTTACTGCCTTAAACGCCGATGCATTTAAAGCTAGGTTGCTGTTTTATTGCAAAAATTAGACTAAACAATTTGCGTTTGTATTACCAGCCTAAATATCGTGTCCAGCCAATAATATGTCCACTAAGAATATGAATATACGGGGGTTTGTCATTGTCCATTAGACTAAAGGTTGAAATTTGAGCGGGGATGGACTGTTGGCGGTAGTGTAATTTTAATGAGGTGGCGGCTTTATGCCTGCGTTTAGAGGCTGTTTGATGTGCCCAGGCATTCACATTGGGCAATGATAAATCGAGCACGGGAAAACTAGTACTGGCAATGACATCAGGGATGGCACGGTTTATTTGCGCTTCTGGCCAAAATGGCGAGAGGGTCACCAAGGTGCTTGGTGCCGCTATTTTCTCCTGCGCCCCTAAATCTAAAACTTGTGCGGCGGTCATTCCTTGGGAAACAATCACTCTAAACCCTTGATGTCCCTGACTGTAATTGTCTAACGCGTTAAGCAATACCACAAGATGTTGGGCACTGGCTTGATAATCGAGTTGGGTTGAACGGCTGTCTATTCTTGGATGGGCGCCGCTATTCTCGCCCTTTGCATCTTCACTTGTATTTTCAGTCCAAACGGGGTTGCCTAAAATTAAAGGAATAGGGCTTACAATACAATGCCAACCTTTTTCACTTAACGATTCAGCTAACGCTTTTGATTGCGTAAGATTCAGCTCGTTAGAGGACTGGTCGGCTAATATATACACCACCCCGCGAGAAAGCGGTGTAGAAGCGGGAATGTCAAAGATAGGTACCGCCGTATCGCCCACCATCAATTGAGACAGTTCGTTGGGTAAAAAGGCGTTTGAAATGTCGCTGTAAAAGCTTGCCCAGCTCATTTTGCAAAATGCGCTAGCAATTAAAAAAGCCAAAATGAAACGAAAAGAACGGACCATGTTATACCTGTATATTTTCTTCATATTTATATCGGCAAGCGCGATGACTTCTTCAATAAAATTCTAGTATACAGCGTATAAAAGGGTTAACCCTCCTTGAGCGCAACGCATTCGCAGCGCTATGCGCTAGGGCCTGATCTCATCAAACAAGGGGCCTAGGCACATAGTCACTAAAAGGAATAGGGCTATTAAATGTCATTGCTTCTAGGGTTACCGGATGTGCAAAACAGAGCGATTCAGCATGGAGTTGCAACCTAGGCGCCATGGCTAGCGCCTTCTCATGGGCATATAGCCTATCACCTAATATGGGGTGGCCAAGGGCTAACATGTGCACCCTAAGCTGGTGGGAGCGACCTGTCACCGGATATAGCGCTACCAGTGTTTCGTCACCCTCTCGTTGTATGGTTTGGTATCGAGTGTGAGCAGGTTTGCCCCTTTCATGATCCACCATTTGCTTTGGTCGGTTAGGCCAATCGCAAATAAGCGGTAGCCTTATCTCGCCCTCTGCTTGTTCAACGTTGCCAAACACTCGAGCGAAATAGCGCTTTCGAGTTTGACGAAGCTCGAACTGCTTCGATATATGCCTATGACTGGCCTTATTCAAGGCCATCACCATGATGCCAGAAGTGGCCATATCCAAGCGATGCACGACAGTCGCAGTTGGAAACACATGGTTTACTCGGCCGATTAGGGCATCTTTATGCTCGTCAGCCTTTCCAGGCACACTGAGTAACCCGCTGGGTTTATCGGCCACTAAGATGTGGTCATCGTAATACACTATACGTAAATACGGTGACATTGGAGGCCGGTACACGAAAGAGGGGTTCGCCATTAGGGATTATTTACCACAATACGTAATGCATCCAATTGTACATCAGCAGACTGAATAACCTTGTTTAACGTTTGCATTTGCGTTTCTATAAATGCAATTTCACTGTCTCTTACCGCAGGGTTACGTTTTTGTAAGTCTTTAAGACGCTGAATTTCCCCATTTAATGTTTCATGCATGTTTTCCAGGGCATCGTGCAATAGTGTGTTGGCTTGTTGATGCGCCAGTTTTCTTGCGGTTTCAATAGCAAGCGTAAGGGGTTGTTGTAAAGCCTTAATGAGCTGTGAGGAAATTTTACGGCCCACTTTGCGACTAATTTGCACATCAAGATCGACGGCGTTACCTTGCGCATCTAAACAAATCCGCACCGGTGTTTGAGGTAAGAAGCGGCCTAGCTGTAGAGATTTTGGTGCGCTTGCATCAAGTACGAATAACGCCTCTACCCAATATGCCCCTTTGGGCAATGTGGGATCTGCCATAAAGCCCATGCTGCTTTTGCCATGAACATCAGTAAGAATGACATCAATGGCGGTATGCACTAATGGGTGATCCCAGCTTAAGAAGTGCACATTTTCTAATACCGTGGCCACACGACGCTTATAAGTTACGGTCATGCCTTCTGGATCAAGCCCAGGAATTTGGCTCACCATATGTTCAGTGGGCATGAGAATAAAACAGTCGTTATCTTTTTCTTCTTGTTGCACGCCAATAGCGTCGAAGACGCGACCCATAAATCGTGACAAGTCCTGGGAAGTATCAAGGTCGATAATGTCTTCTAATAGTTTCTCTACCCGACCTTCACCCGACGCGTTGAGTTCTAAAAGGCGATCCCGTCCTGCTTCTAGTTGGCTGACGAGCTGACTATTTAGGGTATGGCTTAAATTAATGAGTTCTTCTCTTGCACGGTCGTCTGGCGGCTTAAGGCAAGCCCCAATAAGTAAGGGTTTGACGTCGTCAAAAACCCCAGCACCTGTGGGGCAGGTCTTTTCAAATGCATTCAAGCCCTGGTGATACCAATCTACCAACACATTCTGTGCACTTTGTGCTAAGTAGGGTACGTGGATTTGTACCGTATGCATTTGTCCTATGCGGTCTAAACGGCCAATGCGCTGTTCAAGTAAATCTGGCGTAATGGGTAAATCGAACAAGACCAAGTGATGGGCAAATTGGAAATTGCGCCCTTCACTACCAATTTCACTACATAGCAGAATTTGAGCACCATCTTCATCATCGGCAAAATAGTGAGCGGCTTTATCTCGCTCAACGATGCTCATACCTTCATGAAACACACTATGGCGAATGCCTGTTTGTGTTCTTATCACTTCGCCAAGCTCTTGTGCTGTGCGTGCACTGGCACAAATGAGCAATATTTTTTCTGGCTTAACCGAGTTCATAAAGTCGAGTAACCACTCAACTCTGGGGTCTACCTGCGTCCAAGTATTGACCACAGTAGGCATGCGTTCGGGATAAAGCGCGTAAGTGAGGTTGCCTTCGCTTAAGGCGGCATCGTAGGCCGCGGGTAAGGCAAGCGGATATGCAGATAATGCACGCTCAGGAAAGCCTTCAATATTTGCACGGCGGTTTCTAAACAACATTCGCCCGGTGCCGTGACAATCAATAAGTTGATGAACAAGGTTATTGCGAGCTTTTACATCATTCAAATCGCCGGCGTGAGCCATTATGTCAGGGGCGAAGTCATTCAGTTTAGCGCGTTGCTTTGGATTGGGCTGGGCATCAGATAGCAAGGGGGCGACGGCGTCCGCCAACTGGCTATAACGTGATTCTTCGGTTAAAAACGCCTCGTAACTATGAAAACGGGCAGGATCAAGCAACCGTAAGCGAGCAAAATGACTTTCATGGCCTAATTGGTCAGGGGTCGCGGTGAGCAGAAGCACCCCTGGCGTTGCGTTTGCCAAAGCCTCTACACATAAATATTCTTGTGAAGGCGTGTCTTGTGACCATGCAAGGTGATGGGCTTCATCAACGACCATTAAATCCCATGAGGCCGCTTGAATCTGCGTTTGGCGTTTAGGGTTTTGGCTAATGAAATCGATACTGCTAAGTACCAGCTGGTCGTTTTCAAACGGATTGGCATCATCGTCATCCAGTGCTTCACATCGACTTTCATCGAAAATAGCAAAAGGTAAATTCACCCGTCGTAACATCTCAACTAACCACTGATGCACGAGTGAGTCAGGCACCAAAATAAGCACCCGCTGGGCACGGCCAGTGCGCAATTGTTGGTGAATGATTAAGGCGGCTTCAATGGTTTTACCCAGTCCAACTTCATCAGCAAGTAATACTCTTGGGGCGTGGCGAGAGCCCACTTCAGACGCGATATGTAGCTGATGAGGGATTAGGGATATACGCGCTCCTGCAAGCCCTATAGTACTTGAACGTAAGTATTCGTATTGATGATTAAGTGCACTAAGGCGTAAATCGAACCATTTGGGATTGTCGAGTTGCTCGCTAAATAATCGTCGCTCAGGTTGGTTTAAGCGAATGTGGTGATCCAGCATGGTTTCAGAGAGGCGTACTTGGGCTTTATTGTCTTCCCTGATACCAGAATAAATGCACACGCCTTGGCTTTCTTCGATGTCAGAGATGGTCATTTCCCACCCGTCCTGACTTTTAACCGTTTCACCAATATCAAAAATTAACCGCGTTAACGGCGCTTCTTGTTTGGTGTACATTCGCGCTTCGCCTGTGGCAGGGAAGAGAATTTCAACTGAACGAAAATCGACACCAATAACCGCACCAAGACCCAGCTCGGTTTCTGTATTACTTAACCAACGCTGACCAATAGAAAACGGGCTTTCTGAACTCATATATCACCAACCTTTTTTACGGGGGCGGTATTGTACGCATTGCGACATAATAAGTCATTAATACTAGCTCATTTGTCGACGATTGAGAGAAGCGTGAATGCATCCGATGCTTTTTGCCGTCAAAAATAAAAGTAGAAAAACAGTGCCAAATTTAAAAATCTGGATTATGGTGGAATTAGACGTTCGTGAAATTGAAAAAGCGAACGTTGGAGGCAAGGTAACACAGCTTGCTTCTCAGTCGACGCGATAAGGGGGTGAAGTCCTGTTCGAGCGACAACTTCTCCTTTACGCGGAACTGTTACCTTGCAAACTGCGCAGTTGCAGTGAGCCTGGCTTTATTTACCGGAGTGAAGGATGCCCAAAAGAAATTCTAGCGATACAAAAATATACGTCCTCGATACCAACATTCTGCTGCACGAACCTCACGCCTTTCTCTCTTTTAAAGAACACGATGTGGTCATTCCCATGACAGTGTTAGAAGAGCTCGATTATATAAAAGACAGTAAAAAAGACGTGGCTCGTGATGCCAGGGTATCAATTCGCGCAATGGAAGATTTGCTACATGATGCCACACCGGAAGAAATGTTAGCGGGAGTCACGATGGAAGGCATGGGAGCGGGTTCTACCGCGCCCTCGGGAAGCCTCTCCATTTTCACTGATCTGAATATGGCGGAAACCCAGCAGGTTTTTACTAGCAATGAAAATGACAACCGCATTATCAATGTGGCGTTACATCTGCAAAAGACATTCGCGCCTCAGCAGGTGGTGTTGGTAACGAAAGACTTAAATATGCGCTTGAAAGCAAAAGGCGCAGGCTTAGCTCACGTTGAGGACTACCGAACCGACCAATTAATTACTGATATCAAATATCTGTCCCGAGGCTTTCATCAGTTCGAAGGCAATTTTTGGGATGCGGTTAAAAGTGTAGATAGCCGAACAGAAGGGCGTGACACCATTCACACGGTACCAAAATCTATGTTGCCAGAAGCCTACGTCAACGAGTTCTTACTGGACGACAGCAAACATTTTGCCGGGTTAGTGGAGGCTGTTAATCAGGACTCCCTTGAAATACTCGATTTAGGCTATGAGCGATTAATGAGTCGCCATGCCTGGGGCATTACGCCCAAAAATATAGGCCAGGCTATGGCGCTTCACGCGCTACTCGACCCCCATATCGATTTAGTGGTGCTGACAGGGCCGGCAGGCAGCGGTAAAACTCTTCTCGCCCTTGCCGCTGCTTTGGAAATGGTGGTAGAGCGTAACATGTACGACAAAATCATCGTGACGCGAAGTACGCCAGAAATTGCTGAATCCATTGGCTTTTTACCCGGTACCGAGGAAGAAAAAATGTTGCCGTGGTTGGCAGCCATTACGGATTCTTTAGAAGTGCTGCATAAGCACGATGAGAACACGAAAGGTTCGATGAATTACATCATGGAGAAAGCCAATATTCAGTATAAATCGGTTAACTTCATGCGCGGCCGAAGTATACAAAACTCCATTGTTATTCTTGATGAGTCGCAAAACCTAACTGCCTCTCAGCTTAAGACGATTATCACGCGCTGTGGCGAGGGGACGAAAATTATTGTGGGAGGGAATTTGGCGCAAATAGACAGCAATTACCTTTCGGCAGTCACCTCTGGTTTAACCTACTTAGTTGAGAAGTTTAAGTACTTCTCAGGAAGTGCCACGATTAATCTTGATGGTGTGGTCAGAAGCCGCTTAGCCAGCTTTGCGGAAGAAAATCTATAAGCCCCTCAATACCAACCTGCTAAGCACACAAAACGCGGTATTTTATCCACGTTTAAGGGTGTGCGGCAGGTTTTTCACTTACTTAATCAATCACTTCTATTTGATAGCGACCGGTTTGCAGGTATCGTTGGGTTGACTCTGATACCTGCCCAAAAGGAAGCAGTGCTGGCCCCGTGGGGTCATACAGCACAAAGTCGCGTCCATCTATTTGTATGGTGCTATCGTCGATTAAGGGGGTAAGTGCAACGGCGAGCAATGCATGGTTTGGCAAGAATACCATTGCCATGTCGGTGGTAGGTAAAAACGCCCGTACCAACGCACTGGTTAATACCGCTTTACTGTCACAATCTCCCAGATTCTGGTTAAGTAGTCCAACCGGAGGCGCAAAACCCGAACCATTGCTGGCCACACGATCTTCTAAGGTGTCGTATGGAATGCTTTGTATCCACCCAAGCAGTAAATCGAAATAGTCTCGCGCATCAGCATCTTGTCTAATTTTTTCATAAAATGATTGAGAAACAGGGACAAGGGCTTTAGTGGTTTCTTCAACATAGCGTAAGTGGTCGGGTTTCACGGCGCCTTGGTTGAATATGGTGGTAAAACGTACGTAGTAGTTTTGTTCAAGATACGCGTTAAAAGCTCGTACTTGCTCTGCTTGCAGTTCTTCTAAAATAACATCCGCGCGTGTTTCACTTTGCGATCGAACTTCAATGTGAATGCGCTGATTATCATTTTTTATCGCGATACGGGCGTCTTTAGGGTCGTAGGTTTTGGCTTTCTTCATTAAGGCTACAGTAACGAAGCGCTGTGCTAAAGAAGGTTTATAGTTAGGCTGTAGCGTTGGCGCGGCTTTAAAGGCGGTATGGGGTAGGCGAAAGCGAATTTCTTGTACTTCGTTGTCAGCATCTAGCCAGCGATAATAATAATCGGTGGCATCACCTTTTTGTGTTTTTTGAAAATTCAATTGCTCCGCTAAAGCCGAGGGAGCCACACCTTGCAGCAGTAAGAAGCAAAGCATACAAGTATAGCGTAAGGGGGTTAAATACGTATCGGCCATAGCGCCTACAGAAGATTAAAGGTTAGTATCAGTATGCGCATGGCCGTTGAAAGTGCAAGTTTATGCTTGGGTAAACCAATCCAACTCTTTGTGCAAATTCACCACCGTACCCACAATAATAAGCGTGGGCGGTTTGAGGTTTGCGGTTTCAGGCAAAGAAGCAATAGTGTTAAGCGTGCCTGTTACCACTGTTTGATTTTCTGTGGTAGCGGACTGCACCAAGGCGATAGGCGTATCTTCATCGAGTCCGTTTTCAATTAACTTCTGGCAAATAATGGGTAAGCCAGTTAAGCCCATGTAAAACACTATGGTTTGATTGGCTTGGGCCAAAGAAGGCCAGTTTAAGTCTATGCTTCCGTCTTTGAGGTGGCCCGTAGCAAATACCACAGACTGGGCGTGATCTCTATGCGTTAGCGGAATGCCAGCGTAACTAGATGCCCCACTTGCTGCAGTAATGCCTGGCACAACCTGAAAGTCGATACCATGTTCAATAAGGGTTTGTATCTCTTCTCCACCACGGCCAAAGATAAAGGGGTCGCCGCCTTTCAGCCTGACCACTCTATTGCCTTTTTTCGCTTCATCAACCATCAACTGATTAATATCCTGCTGTGGTAGCGTGTGATTGCTTTTTGCTTTACCTACATAAATCTTTTCAGCATCTCTGCGCACCAATTCTAAAATTTGCGGTGACACTAAGCGGTCGTATACCACAACATCGGCTTTCTGCATCAAACGTAAGGCGCGAAAGGTCAGTAAATCGGGGTCGCCAGGGCCTGCACCCACGAGATAAACTTGGCCTTCTAACTGCTGATTCCCCGCCGCAGCCTCCAGGGCTTTTAGAAAGGCATTATCGGCTTTTTCATCTTGGCCTTTTTCGACCATTTCTGCGATATCACCGTCTAATACATCTTCCCAAAAGTAGCGTCTTGCCGTCACGCTTGAAAGTGCGCTTTTAACTTTGTCCCTGAATTTTTCAGAAAAAGCGCCCAGCTTACTTAAGTTTGCGGGTATGACAGTTTCTAATTTCTGACGTAAGTAACGCAGTAGTACAGGGGCGACTCCTCCACTACTCATGGCAATAACGATAGGCGAGCGATCAACAATAGAGGGGGTAATAAATTGGCAAAGTGGCGTGTTGTCCACCACATTAACTAATACTTTTTGTTGGCGGGCAAGGTCATGAACGTATTGATTAACATCTCCCTTATCCGTTGCCACAAACACCATGTCTTTGTCATTAAGATCTGCGTCGCTAAATTCCCGTTCGATAAGGGTTACGTTAGGCGCATCGGCAAGTTGCTTTACCGTGCTGCAAACCCACGGAGCAACCACAGTGATAGTGGCGGGTGTTTTCATGATGAGCTCAAGCTTTCTGGCCGCTACTTCGCCAGCGCCTACAATTAAGCAGCGCATAGAACGAGCATCTAAAAACAGAGGGAAATAATCCATAATGAACAGGTACGCAAAAAAAAAGAACTAACGCTATTTTGCGCTAATTCTTTTTTATTAGAAACAACGAAATCAGCCTTTATATTCTCTTACGTTATATGCAGGCTGGTTTGTGTGCTATTTAGTTCTTACGTTTCTTGTCTCGGGTTCCGCGATTGTCACGGCTACCTTTCTCAGCACTACGTCCGCCGCGGCTTTCACGCTTAGGTGGCGTGTCTGACCAAGCACGAATAGACAAACGTTGGCCCGCAACACGGGTGCCCGTAAGCTTATCTTGCGTCTCTTTTGGCATACCAGCAGGTAAGTCAACCGTACTGAAGTTATCGTATATCTCGATAGCGCCAATGTGTTTCGAATTGATGTTACCTTCGTTGGCGATAGCGCCCACGATATTACCTGGCTTAGCACCATGTACATGGCCTACATCAATTCTATAACGCTGCATACCTTCTTCTGGTTTGCGGCTAGTACGAGTGGACTTGCCTTTACGATCTCGGCTTTCTCTTCCGTCACGGCGCTCTCGTTGTTCACGAGGTGGCTTGCTGTGAAGATCAGGGCGGTCGCTTTCTTTCAAGATAAGCGGTTCGTCACCTTGGGCAATTTTAAGTAGCGCAGCCATGATAACTTCAGGAGACGCTTCCGCTTCTTCCTTTATCATTTCAACAATAGGAATAAGCGATTCAATACTATCGTCTTGAGCAGCTTCAACCACAGATTGTTTAAAGCGGCTAAGGCGAGTTTCATTGATTTCGCTAATTGAAGGAATGGGCATAGCTTCAATCGGCTGCTTGGTAGTTTTCTCTATAGAGAACAGCATGCGCTTTTCACGATGCGAAATAAACAAAATAGCATCGCCTTGGCGTCCAGCACGGCCTGTACGACCAATACGGTGAACATACGATTCACTATCGTAAGGAACGTCAAAGTTAACCACGTGACTTACACGCTCAACATCGAGGCCACGTGCAACTACGTCTGTGGCGACCAAAATGTCAATATTGCCTTGCTTCAATTTATCAACAGTACGCTCACGGGCGTTCTGTGGAATGTCACCATTAAGCGGTTCAACATCGTATCCACGCGCAGATAGTTTATCTGCAAGCTCTACGGTAGCGGTTTTTGTGCGCACAAAAATAATCATGCCATCAAAAGGTTCCACTTCCAGAATACGGGTTAACGCTTCAAGCTTATGGTGTGGAGCAACTTGGCAAAAACGCTGGCGAATCGTACTTGCGGTACTTACGTTCGATGCGATTTTAACTTGCTTGGGGTCTTTAAGATAACGCTGAGTAATCTTTTTAATAGGCCCTGGCATGGTTGCCGAGAACAACGCAGTTTGTCGCTCTTCTGGTGCATGGCTTAAAATAAGCTCTACGTCATCGATAAAGCCCATGCGTAGCATTTCGTCAGCTTCATCGAGAACCAAAAATTTAAGTTCGCTTAAATCTAATGTTTTACGCTTTATATGGTCGATAACACGACCCGGCGTACCTACAACAACCTGAACACCACGTTTAAGTTGGCGAATTTGGTTGTCATAAGACTGACCGCCGTATACCGGCAGTACTTTAATTTTTTGGCTAAAACTTGCGTAAACTTGGAACGCTTCGGCTACCTGAATCGCTAATTCGCGAGTCGGTGCGAGTACCAGTAATTGCGGCTTACGTTGCTCAGGATCAATATTTGCCAACATAGGCAGGGCAAACGCGGCGGTTTTTCCTGTTCCTGTCTGGGCCTGACCGAGTAAATCATGACCTTCAAGAAGTAATGGAATACTTTCTGCTTGAATAGGCGATGGTTTCTCGTAGCCAACTTTTTCAAGGGCTTGTAAGATAGGTTCTGGTAGTTTGAGATCTTTAAATGTCATGTCGACAGTTGTTGTCATTAAGGGTCCTGGTGCATTAAGTAAGGAGGGCGCGGCAAACGTGAACCGGCAATAGTTTGTGCCGGAGTATGCCTGCGGTATTGCAAAAAACGTTATTATATTCGAATAATGGGCAGGTTGCCACGAAATTGCACAATAATGATGAAAAAATGCACAGGCATTGGTGTAAGCTTCGATGAATAGACAACAAATAATTACATGCAGGGCAAAGGAAATAGAATGAACAAAAAATCTTCACACCGCTTTGTTAAGCGCGCATCAGTAGCTGCCATGCTACTCAGCAGCCTCATATTGACAGGCTGTGGTGAAAAATCGATGGAAGCGCACTTAGAAGATGCTCGGGCGTATGTACAGAAACAGCGTGTAGATGCTGCTATTGTGGAATACAAAAGCGCCATTCAGTTAAAGCCTGATGTTGCGCAACCGCGTTTTGAGTTAGGACGCTTATACCTGCAAAGTAACAACTACGTGGCGGCAGAGAAAGAGCTGAATAAAGCCCTCGAGCTTGGTTATGCTGCTAGCGAAGTTATTCCATTACTTTCAGTGGCGTATCAGCAGTCAGGCGCGGAAACAGCATTGGCTGGGGTAGACTATCGCGCAGAAGGTATGACGGTGGTTGAGTCTGCAGAGGTGGGTTTCTACAAACTGCAAGCGTTAGTACAGCTAGAAAAATTTAACGATGCAGAAGCGTTGCTCAGCGATTTAATGACCTTAGATACAGAATCTGTTTATAAAGGGCTCATTGACAGCTACCAGTACATTTTAGATAAAGACTACCAAAGCGCCCTTACCGCGACTGAAGCGTTGCAGGAGCAAGCGCCGCAAAATAAAGATGTATTGTTACAGCTTGCACGCCTCTATTTACTCGCCGGGCAACAAGAGCAAGCATTAGGCGTATACGAAGACTATGTAAGCGCATTTCCCAATGACCTCACCAGTAAATTTGCTTTTGCCGCCCTACTTATTGAGCAGCGAGAGTTAGGCAAAGCTGAGCCTATTGTTGATGATTTACTTACCCTGAATAACACGCACCCCTTATTGAACACGTTCAAAGGGATAATCGAGTCAGCGAATGGAAATTATGCCCAGGCGTTAGACTACTTGGAAGTGGCTATTCAAAATGGGCGCAGCGATCAAATTGTGCGTTTAGTGGCCGGCTTTAGTGCCTATCAAATTCAAGATTTTGAAGCGGCGCAACGTCACCTTGCCATGATTGCATCAACGTTACCTGATAACCACCCAGGCCTTCGTATGCTTGCCGACAGCATGTTGCAGTTAGGTGAGAATGATGAAGCACTAGAAGTGCTTAATCGTGTAGAAGGGCAGGCCAACGCAGACGCCGCTTTGTTTTCAAAAGCCAGTTATCAATTGCTTAAAGAGGGCAACGTGATAGGGGCGCAACAGATGGCGGAACGCAGCGAAACAGCGAGCTCGTCGCCAGAAGATTTAGCCCGTCTTGGTGTGCTTCAGCTTTCATTAAATGATATTGATGGTTTAGTGAAGATTGAAGAGGCTGTGCAGCAGGCGCCTGAGTCTACCACCACGCAAAATACCCTGTTGCGAGCTTACCTTGCCACGGGGCAAATTGATAAAGCGAAAGTGGCCGCCACCGAATGGCGCGAGCAGTCGCCAGAATTGGCGTTACCCATGGTGTATTTGGCAAATATTGCCATGGAAGAAGAAGACTACACATCGGCAGAAGGTTATTTAGCGAAGGCGGCCACCTTAGAAGGTGCCCAAAACGAAGTGGTTTATGCCAGAACTAAATTGTTAATTTTGCAAGAAAAACGCGACCAGGCAATAGCGCAAATCAAGCAGTTTATTGATGGCCAGCCGGCGGATGTGCAAGCCATTACGTTATGGTATGCCCTTGAAGCGAGTCAACAAAATGGTGACACGGTAATTCAACATGCCACCAAGCAGTTAAACCGCGACAAAGACAATATCATGTTGCGTATTTTGCTGTCGCGTATGTACGCAATGTCCGGCGACCTTGATAAAACGGTTAGCTTACTTTCAGAAGTGGAAGGTGACGAAACCACACCAATGGCCTTTTGGAATCTAAAAGGGCAGGCATTGGTAGCCACCAATAAAGTGGAAGAAGCTAAAGCCTTGTTTGAGCGTTGGGTAGAGTTTTACCCACAAGACAAAAACGCGGTTTTAGGCATGTTGCTTATTTTTGATTCGCAGAAAAATTATCGCCAAGGTTTGTCTATGGCGGATAAAGTGTTAGCGAAACGCCCAGATCCGCAAATTCGTCTATTAAAAGCCTACTTCCATAGTATGCTGGGTCAAAGCCAGCCTGCATGGAGCATTATCGACAACTTGTCGAACGAGGCGAAGCGTTTACCTTTCGTGCGTGGCATCATTGCCCGTTTGTACGTTATCGATAAGCGCCCTGAACAAGCCTTAGATCACGCGCAAGCTGCCTACGAAGCTACACCAAATGCAGATAACGCATTATTGATGGTGGCTATCCTGGAGATGACAGATAAAGCCGGTGAGGCGTACGCATTTTTGGCTACTCACGTTGAAAATAAGCCAAACGATATTAGAAGTGCAATGCTGTTAGCTGAGCGACAAATTAACCGTGATCGAAAGCAAGCGATAGGCACTTACGAGACAATTCTTGAGAAAACATCAGATAACTTCGTCGTGTTGAATAACTTAGCCTATCTCAAATTCAAGGAAAATGAGCTGGAAGCGGCGCAAAACCTTGCCAATAAAGCAATTGCGCTACAACCTGAAAATGCCGATGCCATCGACACGCTAGCACAGGTACTTATTGCAAAAGGTGAGAAACAAGAAGCGTTGAGTTTGTATGAAGAAATAGCAACACGGCCTATTGCCAATGAGGAAGTGTACTTAAATCACGTGGAGTTATTACTAGAGCTAGACAAAGACAGTTTAGCGAAACGGCGTCTATCAAGCCGAGAGTTTAAGCAAAAAGTTTCGTTAGTGCGGATCGAAAGCTTGAAAACGACTTACGGTATTTAGATAAGACCATTCACGATTTAGCGTGACATAAAAAACGGCCGTTTGAGTGATACTCAAGCGGCCGTTTTTTTATTTTTCTTTGTGGTCTATTTTAGCTTTAATGGCTTGCAGTTCAGACATCAATAATTCTAATGTGACTTCTCGATAGCCTTCAGCTTCTTTCTCAGCTTTTAGTAATGCGGCTTTTTCTGCACGGGCCTTTTCGTTCTCACGCTCCATGACATTCACCACGATGCCAATCACCATGTTTAAAAACGCAAAGGCGGTGAAAAAGATGAAGGTTAAGTAATATACCCAGCTTAACGGGTACACTTCCATGGTCTCGTACATGACATCGGTCCAATCTTCAAATGTCATTACCCGAAACAGGGTTAGCAGTGAAATGGTGATATCGCCCCATAATACAGGGTTAATGTCCTCAAATAAGGTACTGCCAATGGCTGCGTAAATGTAAAAGATAATAAACATCAGCAGCATGACATAGCCCAATTGTGGGAGGGCTTTGACCAAAGAGACCAGAAGAATTCTAAGTTCAGGTATAATTGATATCATACGAAGTACCCGAAACACTCTCACTAAGCGGGCGATAACGGCCAGTTCAGCATCGTCAGCTGGGATTAAACTTATTATCACAATGAGAGTGTCAAACCAGTTCCAAAAGCTCTTGAAAAAGTGTCGTTTTTTGCGTTCTGCCAAAAATCGAATGGTTATTTCTGTTAAGAAAAACGCACTGATAAACCAGTCTAATACTAGCGTGACGGAACCAAAGCCAGCGGGTAACTCATAGGTTTTAGCACCGACGAGTAGGGCGGATATAACAATGACGCTAACCACAAACGCTTCAAACCACTTATTGGCGCGAATGTGTTCAAAACGGTTTTGTAACTCAGAGGCTTGCATGTTTTTTTCGCTCAAAATACAAACTAATACTCCTTAGGCATTGAGCCTACACATCACTGGAGTATACTGGAATAAAAAAGGGGCAATATCATGGACGATGATTTACGTTCGTTGCAAGAAAAATTATTTCGTGTTTCTGCTGTGCTAAGCCAACGTGCAGTGCATCGTGACAATGTCAGTGCACTTTGCGAGGATATAAAACACCTTATTGAAACCTTAGAGCGCGCAGCTCAATGTTCCCATTCTTCGACGGCTGCAAAACCACAATAACCCGTTAGATTGCTGATACAAAAATGGCGGCTAAATGCCGCCATTCATTGTGCATAGCATTTTCTTTAGTTGCTGGTGGTAGATTCCATCGGTTTTAAGCCTCGGTTTATCATTGCCACATCTTCACTGGTTAACGTACCCGCTGCCTGCTTCAATGTAATCACGGCTTGAATGAAGTCATATCGTGCGCCAGATAAGTTACGGCGAGCATCAAAGAGATTTCTTGTGCTATCAAGTACGTCCACGATAGTTCGTGTACCCACATCAAAGCCCGCTTCTGTTGCTTTCAAAGCACTGTTAGCAGACACTACAGATTGCTCTAGTGCTCTGATGGTAGAAATCGCCGCTTTGACATTGTTGAACGAGCTTCGAACCGATTGTACGGTTTGACGGTAGGTTTGTTCTGCCACCTGGCTTGTCACTACATAGTTATACTGAGCTTGCTTAGTTGACGCAGAGACACTGCCACCCTGGTAGATTGGCACGCTAAGGGTAACACCCACTGAGCGGCTATCTAAATACGGGGTTTCGTAAGCAAGAAATTCATTTTCTACGTCATTTTTAGTGCGGCTAACGCTCGCGCTTAAATCTAGTGTCGGTAAATGGCCTGTTTTTGCGACGGCGATGTCTTCTTTTGCAACATCCATGGCCAAACGGTCAACTAACAACGACAAATTGCTTTCTTCAGCAATGTCTAACCATTCGTCAACTTGCGCAGGAACGGGCATGGTCGCCGAGAAGTTTTCTGTATTTAAACCGAAAAGGCGATCATGGTATTTTCCAGTGATCACTCGAAGGGCTTCTAACGCCGACTCTAACGCGTTTTTAGCCTGAATTTCCTGTGCTACCGTGCTGTCATAATTTGCTTGTGCTTCATGTACATCAGTGATGGCCGTTAAACCCACTTCAAATCGTTGGCGAGTTTGTTCTAACTGACGCTCAATAGCACGCTTTTCCGCACCTACAAATTCAACGTTATCGCGGGCACGTAAAATATCGAAGTACGCGGTCACTGTGCGCACAATCACATCTTGCATGCTGGCGGCTAGCGCTGCGTCCGATTGCTGTGCGATTTTTTCAGCACGATTTAACCCCACCCAGTTTG
The DNA here is from genome assembly GCF_015767655.1 of Alteromonas sp. B31-7. Classification (NCBI taxonomy): domain Bacteria; kingdom Pseudomonadati; phylum Pseudomonadota; class Gammaproteobacteria; order Alteromonadales; family Alteromonadaceae; genus Alteromonas; species Alteromonas sp. B31-7. The sequence goes on along the minus strand of NZ_CP065233.1, from coordinate 3,899,642 downwards.
CATGATCGTATAACGACATACTTAGCGATAGGCCGTAGTCGAGGGAATCAGCGTCACTTTCGAAGGTCACTACTTGCAAATCTTCGGTGCCTGAACCTAGTGTTTGGGCGCTTTCTGAAGTGGACTTTGTATAGTCAACGTAGCCTGAAATTTGTGGAAGTAAACTTGCACGACTAATGCTAATACCTTGATACGCAGCATCTCGCTCCGCTTTTGCTTGGTTGACAATGGGATCGTTAGATACTGCTTGCTCATAAACCTGAACTAAGTCATCGGCAAGGGCGCTAGTGCTTATAGATAAACCGATTACCAGCGACAGAAGTGTTCGTTTCATGCTTACGTATTCCTGTTAAGTCTTGTTGAGTCTTATAGACTGCGAATTTTATTAGTTTAAGAATAATTAACGGTAAACCGAAAGCGTCTTCTCGTAACAGTCTTGGTTTAACTGTAACAGAATGTGTGATCTGGCCTTTATATTTCACCAGTACCCAAGCTAATAATTATATTTGCTCTCGTGTTTTATCCACCCTCGTTGCAAAAAGCGCAGCGTATACAAAAATGGAGTCAATCTGTACTATGCATGATAAAGCGTTTCAAACCAAAAGTGTCTGCAAATGAGCAAGAAAATCCTTTCATTTACCTCAAACGATGTGGAAATATCTCAAATCACGCCAGTTTATCGTGGTTTTTTTACCATGCAAGAATATCAATTTAGGCACAAATGTTTTAACGGCGAATGGAGCGCCATGGTTAAACGAGAAATTTTCGAGCGAGGTCACGCTGTTGGCGTTTTGCCTTACGACCCAGTTCAAAAAGAGTTTGTGTTAATTGAGCAGGTTAGAATTGGGGCACTGGCCACATCTTCAACCCCTTGGATGATAGAAATTATTGCGGGGATGATTGATGAAGGAGAAACGCCGGAAGCCGTTTGTCATCGAGAATCCATGGAAGAGGCGGGTATTAGGTTAGACGGATTAATCAAGGCGTTAAGTTATTTGTCTAGTCCTGGAGGTACCACAGAGCGCCTGCACATTTATGTAGCTAAAACCGATGCCACCTTAGCCCAGGGGATTCATGGTTTAGCCACAGAGTCTGAAGATATAAAAGTGCATCGGGTTTCAGAGGAAACTGCCCTTGAATGGCTAGAAAGTGGCCTTATAGACAACGCTGCGGCAGTAATTGCGCTACAATGGTTTTTCATGAACAAAACAAAACTACAGGAGCAGTGGCAGACCAGGTGACTTCTTTAACGCAGCGAAAATATGTTCCGAAGTTAGCAACTATGCAGGCACTGTGTGAGTTAAACTACGCACACGTGCTAAAAATTTTACCCGATTGCGATACTGAAGCGTTGAAGTACGTTTTTGCAGTAGGAGACACGCTAACCTATGAAATTAGAATCATTGAAAGTTCTCGCTACACCAGCACGCTTACTGTACAACAAACCACCAAAGACATGCCGGCATACCTGACGCCATCAATGACAGTGCGGTTGTATCATGATGCAAGAATGGCGGAAGTGATCAATAGTCAGAATACAGGGGCTTTGGCCCCCTCGTACGATTACCCCAATATTAAGATGCGACAACGCAACGAAAAGCAAATGGTGAATATTTTTCTCGCTGAATGGCTTCACTTCTGTCTTAGCTTGAAACCCAAGGTGGCGTCTGAAGCGTGATTCGGTTACTGCACCTGTCAGATTGTCATCTATTTGCAGACGTTAGCCGCAGTGGTTATGGGCAAGTTAACCCATTTTCTTCGTTAAAAAGCCTTCTTAAACGCGCTTTTGCAAACAAAGTTAACCATTTTGGCGTCGAGGCTATTGTGGTTACCGGCGATATTTCCGGTGATAATTCAGCACAAAGTTATCACCATTTCCTCTCGCTGGTAGCGCATTTTTCGCCTGTGCCATTTTTTGTGATTCCTGGTAACCATGATGACAACCCGTATTTCCAAGAGTTTTTGGGGGATGTGACACTTGCCCCGGGCAAGAGTGTGGCGCTAAGGAATTGGCAAATTCATGGCTTAGACACCCGAGGGAAGGGAGCAAGTGGTAAGGTGTGCAGCCAGCAACTTGCCAATATTTCTGATGATGTAACACAACACTCTTCTGCTTTTCATTTGTTGTGTTTGCATCACCATATACGCCCAAGTAACAGTTGGATGGATAAACATGCTTTGGTGAACCCCAGCGATTTACTGCATTGGCTAAATACCCAAAGGTTAATCCGAGGTATCATACACGGTCACGTTCATTATCCTATTTTTGATGAGTTAGGCGAGGAACACAAAGTGCCGGTGTTTGGCGCGCCATCAACCTGTTGGCAGTGGGCAATGACCTCAGAATTTGGGGTAAGTGAGCTCACTCCGGGCGGGCAAATTATTACACTTCACGACACAGGTGCCGTAACACGGCATATAGAGAGACTTTAACCCTATGCATCACATCTTGTATCTTCATGGATTTTTAAGTTCGCCGGCGTCGGTGAAAGCGCAAGCCACGAGAGAATATTTCGCCCAGTACTACCCTGACGTTCAGTTGCACATTCCGCAGCTATCCAATTCCCCAACCCATGTTGAACAGCAGCTTCTTACCCTCATTGCGCAGCACCCTGGACTGATTGAAAATGGGCTAAAAGCGATAGGCAGTTCCATGGGCGGTTACTTATCAACCTACTTGATTGAAAAGTATGGTGGTAAGGCTGTATTAGTCAACCCAGCCGTACGTCCCTATGAACTACTCCAAAACTACCTGGGAGAACATGTTAATCCTTACACCAATGAAGGGTTTAATATTGTGCCTAGCGATATAGATGTTTTAAAACAGTTGGATACCGCCAGGTTGAATAATCCCAGTGCCTATCGCGTAATGTTGCAAACTGACGACGAGACCTTAGATTATCGTCAGGCAGAACAAAAATATGCCCATAGCCACCTTATTGTAGAGCAAGGTGGAGACCACAGTTTTGTTGATTACTCACGTCACTTACCCGATATCGCTGAATTCCTGCTTAACGGGATAAAATAGTGAGTAGGTTGACACGCAACACGGTAAACGTGCTTTTCGTTGCTAGGCTCGAAAAGCCTTGATAACATCAAAATCGTTTGCTTTCGTCATGTGCATGTGTGCATGTTTTTCTTATTGCTGGCTTAAATAACAACCATAACTATGTCAAATCAATATAATTCAGATGCAATTGAAGTTTTAAATGGCTTAGACCCGGTTAAACGTCGTCCGGGGATGTATACCGATACCACGCGCCCTAATCACCTTGGGCAGGAAGTCATCGATAACAGTGTAGATGAAGCCTTAGCGGGACACGCATCTAATATCAAAGTGATATTGCATGAAGATCAATCTTTAGAAGTGATTGATGATGGTCGAGGCATGCCGGTAGATATTCACCCAGAAGAGAAAATCTCTGGGGTGGAGCTTATCCTCTGTAAATTACATGCAGGGGGCAAGTTTTCAAACAAGAACTACGCATTTTCAGGTGGTTTACATGGTGTGGGGATATCAGTTGTAAACGCCCTTTCTACCCGTGTTGAAGTGACGATTCGTCGAGATAGTAAGGTGTATCAAATCGCCTTTGAAAATGGCGACAAAGTGGAAGATTTAGCGGTTATTGATAGCTGTGGTAAGCGTAACACGGGGACCCGTGTTCACTTCTGGCCTGATGCACAATACTTTGATTCAGCGAAGTTTTCAGTAAGCCGCTTAATGCACAACCTTCGTGCGAAGGCAGTATTAAGCCCCGGCCTGCGCATTCGTTTTGATAATAAAATAACCAAAGACAGCCAAGAATGGTACTTTGAAGATGGCTTGAAAGACTACCTATACCAAGCCGTTGAAGAGTTTGAAACCTTGCCCACCGATAGTCCCTTCATTGGTAACTTTAGTGGCAATACTGAAGCTGCCGACTGGGCGGTAATGTGGCTGCCTGAAGGCGGCGAGTTGGTCACAGAAAGTTACGTTAACCTTATTCCAACCGCACAAGGCGGAACCCATGTTAACGGGCTCAGGCAGGGCTTGCTGGAGTCTATGCGCGAATTCTGTGAATTTAGAAATTTAATGCCCCGCGGTGTGAAGCTTTCTCCAGATGATATTTGGGACCGTTGTGCTTATATTTTATCAACGAAAATGCAAGATCCACAATTTGCGGGGCAAACCAAAGAGCGACTGTCTTCTCGGCAAGCGTCAGCTTTTGTCTCTGGCGTGGTTAAAGACGCATTTAGCCTGTGGTTAAATCAGCATACTGAAGTGGCTGAAGCGTTAGCTGAAATGTGTATTAACAATGCTCAACGCCGGTTACGTCAAACCAAAAAAGTCGCGCGTAAGAAGGTAACGCAAGGGCCCGCCTTACCAGGAAAATTAACCGATTGTTCCTCGCAAGATATCTCATACTCTGAACTTTTCCTCGTGGAAGGGGATTCCGCGGGTGGTTCAGCAAAGCAAGCGAGAGATCGCGAGTTTCAAGCCATCATGCCGCTGCGCGGAAAAATTCTAAATAGCTGGGAAGTCGACTCGTCCCAAGTATTAGCGTCGCAAGAGATTCACGATATCTCGGTTGCCTTAGGCATAGACCCTGACTCTTCAGATTTATCGGGTCTGCGCTATGGAAAAATATGTATTCTGGCCGATGCTGACTCCGATGGACTGCATATCGCTACCCTGCTATGCGCGTTATTCGTGAAACATTTCAGAACCTTGGTGAATCATGGGCATGTTTATGTGGCTATGCCTCCTTTGTTTAGGATCGACGTTGGTAAAGAGGTTTTCTATGCGCTGGATGAGAGTGAAAAGCAGGGCATTTTAGATCGCATAGAAGCAGAAAAAAAACGCGGTAAGGTAAACGTACAGCGCTTCAAAGGACTGGGCGAAATGAACCCGATGCAATTGCGTGAAACTACTATGGATCCCAACACGCGCCGATTGGTTCAACTAACCATTGAAGATGCCGAAGAAATGTTAGAACTGATGGATATGTTACTCGCGAAAAAGCGCTCAGGTGACAGGAAAGTTTGGTTAGAAAGCAAAGGAAATATGGCAGAAGTTGATCTGTAGTTCGCGACAATTCGAATCATACTAAGGGGTAATGATAACAATTACCCCTTTTTTATACCCTCAAACCTATACTTTAGTATGGGTTGGTTGAAGGGTTACTGGTATAGTGACGGTGTTCCTTTGGGGGCTGAGAACCGGTTGTTAAAATGAGGCGAAATGTAAAATGGATTCTTTACCTGTATCGAATGATGGGAAAACTGACGTTGCACCATTTGTCGTTGGCGTAGGCTCTTCAGCGGGAGGCATCGAAGCACTGATTAATCTTGTTAGCAACCTACCTAAGTCAATCAACGCCTCTTTTATTATTGCACAGCACTTATCACCCTCCCATAAAAGTCAAATGTCGGATATTTTGGCGCGTGAAACCGAATATCCTGTAGAAGAAGCTAGCCAGCAATGTCGCGTTAAAGCCAATACCATATACGTAGGGCCGCCGGGTTACCATTTGCGTTATACCGAAGGGCGCATTGCCTTAGACAAGACGCCCAGCGAATTGTCTCCAAAGCCTTCGGTCAATCTTTTGTTTGAGTCATTAGCCGATGAAATTGGGGACCATGCCATTGGCGTTATTTTATCGGGCACTGGCGGTGATGGCGCCCGTGGTCTAAAAGCCATTAAAAGTGTGGGGGGCTTTGCATTTGTACAAGACCCAGCCACCGCAAAGTATGACGGCATGCCCAAAGCGGCACTGGAAAGTGTTGCGGTTGACGGTATTTTAGAGCCGCAAGAAATGGGGCAGGAAATTGCCCATATTTCGCAAAACATTTCCCGAAACGTGTTTTCTTCTCAAGAAGATGATCGGCATGAGCTAATGAGTGAACTTTACGGAAAAATTCGTGAAGCCACTAAAATTGACTTTAGTTTCTACAAACAATCTACCTTGCTACGCCGGGTTAATCGTCGTCTTATTGCTACGCAAACAACGGAACTAAAAGAGTATCTTAGCTACCTTGACGAAAATGCAGACGAAGTCGTCGCCCTCTCGAAAGAGTTGCTTATTTCGGTCACCGATTTCTTCCGTGACGCCAAGGCCTTTAACGCCATTCGTCATCACATTGAAGAAATTATAGCGCGAAAGCGTAACGGCGATAGTGTTCGTCTTTGGGTGGCAGGCTGTGCCACGGGGGAAGAAGCTTATTCACTCGCCATCGTATTTCTCGAAGCCATAGAAAATGCAAACTTAGAGATTACGCTTCAAGTTTTTGCCACTGATATTGATGAACATGCTTTAAACGTAGCGCGCAAAGGTGCCTATTCGGTGCAATCCATGTCAGGCTTAGACAGTGAAATGATGGATAAGTACTTTCGCTACGAGAGAGACGCTTATTATCCTCAGAAGCAATTACGAGACGTGATTACATTTTCGCGCCAAGACATTACGCGCGACCCGCCATTTTTACATTTAGATATGGTGTCGTTTCGCAACGTACTTATTTATTTCAACAGCGAGTTGCAGCATAGGGTGTTATCGCTATTTAGGTATTCACTGCTCAAAGATGGTGTTCTTTTCTTAGGAAAATCTGAATCTATTGGGTCCACCGAAGATATGTTTGTGGCCCTTGATAGGCGTTGCCGCATTTTCAAGGTTAGCCAAGCTTCGAAGCGGCCTAATTTGCCGAAAATGCTGAAAAGTCACTTATCCACATCGAAAGTGAAAGACACGGTCACTAACAGCTATGAAAACATCTTCACCCGTTCGGTGTTAGATTGTTTTGGCCCTAGCTTATTGATTAATGAACGCTTCTCTATTTTGCATTCGCATGGTCGGCTTGAGCCTTTTATTCGTTTTCCATCAGGCATTCCCGATCTTAATTTATCAAAACTCATTGCGGCGCCGTTTTCCGCTGAGCTTATCTCCTGCATGAACAAAGCCAGTCGAACAGGTGAGATGATCGTCAGCCGAAGTAAGCAGCTGGACGAAAGTGACGAAAAGCAATGGAAAATGCGGATCCTGCCGTTAGAGACCCACTCGCCTTCTCATTTTTTAGTGAATTTTTTCGAAGTAGAAGTCCAAGCATCAACCTCGCCGTCGCAGGAAGCGGATAACAGTGAAGCGGACGTGGCCGAACTCATTGCAGCACGAGAGCAATTGCAAACGCTAACCGAAGAAATGGCGGCCTCAGCAGAAGAAATGCAAGCGCTCAACGAGGAAGTTCAGGCTGCAAACGAGGAACTGCAAGCCAATAACGAAGAACTGGAAGCCACCAATGAAGAGCTTCAAGCCACCAATGAAGAACTCATTAGTGTGAATGAAGAAAGTATGCGTAAATCCGCAGAACTTGGAGCCGTAAACAGTGAGTTAATGAGTGTATATAACACCTTGGATTTTCCTATTTTGGTGTTCGACATGGATCATTGCTTAAATCGCACTAATGATGCGGCGAATAGGCGCTTTCATTTAAATAATGGGTCTTTTAGAAAGCCCATGGACACCCTGAACTTTCCTGATTATTTCGAAGACATTGAAATGCGTTTGAATAAAACGCTGCAAACGGGTGTGGCAGAGAATGTGATTATCAAGCCTTCGAGCCAAGAAACCTATAACGTATTCATTACGCCTATCTTCAACAGCCGCGAGCGTATTACAGGCGCAATTATTGTTATTATCGATAATTCAGAATTGGTATTGGCCCATGAACGTATAGAGAAGAGCCAAGAACAACTTCTTTCTATTATGAATAATTCACTGGCTGTGATTGCGCTTAAAGACAACGCGGGACGTTACGAGTTCGTCAACGCGCGTTTTGAAGAAGTGTTTGGACTGCATGCCGATGAGGTGGTGGGCAAAACCGATTTGCAAATATTCGAAAGAGAAACGGCTAAGCAGTTTCGTGATAAAGATTTAGATACTATGCGTACTTTATCACCATTGGAAACCATTGATGAATTCACGCTACCGTTAGGTAAAGTCACGTTAAACAGTGTACGTTTTCCGATTTTTGATGCTGAAGGTACTATTAAGTCCATTTGCACTCAAGCCACCGACATTTCTAAGGAAAAGCACGCTAATGAACAGCTAAGACTGGCGGGGAAAATTTTTGAGCGTACCAGTGAAGCCATTTTAGTGACGGACGCTAACGAAAAAATTGTCACGGCCAACGAAACCTTCACGGAAGTTACCGGTTACACTACCCAGGAATTGACCGGAAATGCGCCCAGCATGCTTCAATCTTCCTCTCATTCCGACGATTTTTACCGGGGAATACGGGCCTCGCTAAGTGAGCGCGGCTTTTGGCAGGGTGAAGCCGAGATAAAGGTGAAAAGTGGGTCGAGTGTCACTATGTGGCTAACCGTTAACGCTGTGAAAGGCGGCGATGGCGACATAGTGAACTATGTTGCAGCTTTCAGTGATGTTAACGAAATTAAAGACATGCAGCGGCGTATTGAATATTTGGCCACCCACGACGAGTTAACGGGCCTGCCCAATCGCGCGGTTTTGCTTGAGCGTTTAGAGTTGATGGTAGGTAACGCAAAGCGTGCGGAACAATTGTGCGCCGTGCTTTTTATCGACTTGGACAAGTTTAAGCCGGTGAACGATAACTTAGGACACAAAGTGGGAGACTTGTTACTTAAACAAGTGACGAAGCGAATCAATAAGTGCATCCGTGACACCGATATGTTGGCACGACTAGGCGGTGATGAATTTGTGGCGATTGTTTCTGCGGCTCGTGTAGATGAAATAGATGAAATCGCTAAACGGATTATTACCCAAGTAGAAACTGAGTTCCAAGTGGCCAATCACCAAATCGCAATTTCTGCCAGCGTGGGAGTGGCTGTCTATCCTAATGACGGAATTACGTCAGACGTGCTGTTACACCATGCTGATGAAGCCATGTACCATGCGAAATCACTAGGGCGAGGCCAGTATCAGTATTTTACTGCCCGAATGATGGAAAAGGCACAAGCCCGGGTTCAAATTGAAGCGCGATTAAAAAGCGCGTTACAAGAGCGTCAGTTTAGTTTGGTTTACCAACCCCAGTACGATATTGCCAGCAATGCTATAGTGGGAATGGAAGCGTTGTTACGTATTGCGAATGATGAACAAGATATTACCCGGGCAGCAGAGTTTATCGATGTTGCTGAAAAAGCGAATCTTATTGATGCTATTGGATTTCACGCGCTAGAGCTGGTGGCGTTCGATTTAAAAATGGCGATGCAAAAAGGTATCTCTCTACCTAGAGTATCTGTTAATCTTTCTGGAAAGCAGTTGCTAACATCAGACTTCACAAAACGCTTCGAACAACTACTGTCGCGCACCTCTCTACCCGCAGAAGCTTTTAAGTTTGAAATATCCGAGCGTGATATCCAAAAGGGTGAGAAGCGCATTTTCCACCGATTACAGTCGCTAAAATCGATGGGCGCGGTTATTTGTATTGACGATTTTGGTATTCACCAAAGTGCAGTTGCGCAGCTACAGCAATGTGGTGCCAGTGAAATGAAGCTTTCTCGTCAAATTATTGAACAACCAGACGATGCCAGTGAGCAGTTGCTTCGCGCCTATATTGATGTCGCCAACGTACTGGGTATGACAGTGGTGGCTGACCAAGTGGAAACGGAAGAACAAATGGACTACCTCGTATCGGTAGGGTGCGAATTAGCGCAAGGTTTCGTGTTCTCTGCACCAGTGACGTTTGATAACATGCTCGAAAAACTAGACCGCTAACAACAATGCAGAAAATGACTAAGGGGACCAATTTGGAGACCGACGATTTCAATGAGCTCGTTGCAAATTGTGAAAATGAAGCATTGCACTTAAGCGGTCAAATTCAAGGTTTTGGCGGTGCATTTTTTATTGACAACGAAAGCTTAACGGTCACTGCCGCCAGTGAAAATATTGCTGAGTATTGCCCTTTATCTGTCGCGCAACTCGTGGGGACAAAAGTTCACGATTTAACCTGGCTACCCTTAGAATTACTGTACAATTTGGGCATCAAAGCGGGCAATCGTGCTTATGCGTTTAATGACAATACCACGACAGCGTCTTTGAATTATAGAAGTCATCGCAGTGATGCAGGCATCTTAATTGAAATTGAACGCAGTACCGCCACGGTTACCCAGCGCCAGTATTTGCAATTGCGCGCGTCTATCTTGCCGCGCATTGATGCATCTTGGCAAGAACATGACTACTGGAACCAACTTATTCACACCCTCGATGAATTCCTCCCCTGTGAGCGAATTGTGCTTTACCGTTTCAATGAACATTGGTCGGGGGAAGTGGTGGCTGAAAAAGTGGTTACGGGGCTGCCGCCTTATCTAGGCCTAAAATTTCCTGCGTCAGACATTCCCGCCATTGCGAGGCAAATGTATTATCAGAATCCCTCACGGTACATTGCAGATAGTCGTCAGGAGGCAGTTAACTTCCTCACCCAATACGGCACGCCACTGGATTTGACCTATTCCGATTTACGCAGCGTGTCGCCCCTACACGGCGAATACCTTCAAAATATGGGGGTAGCAACGTCGTTTTCTGTTCCCATTATGCAAACGGGAAAATTATGGGGAATTATTTCCTGTCACCATGCTACAGCTACGCCCATTGACGCGCATCTGCGCTATCAGGCGGAAAGTTTAGTTAAATATTTTTCTATGATTTACTCTACGTATCAGTCGAAAAAGCGTTTAGCCTTACTGACCAGCCTAGACGATGAAGTTAGCGTACTAGCGCAAAAATTGAGAATACAAGGTGAGCAGAGTATTCCGTCATTCTTGCACGCAGCAAAGACGGCGTTTCAGGCCAGCGGCGCTGCTATGTACATTAACGATGATTGGCATCTTTGCTTGCCAAAGGCCGAACAGCGACTTGTGCGAGATATAGATAATGCCTGTCGACATGACACCTCAGATGTTCTTTTAAGTAAACAAGATATAAGGGAGGTCGACGGACTCGCGAGTGTGTCTCATGAGGAAGTACGTGGCGTAATGTTAATTCGCTTGAACTTCGAGCTTAAAAGCTTGCGCCTCTATGTGTTTCGGCAACCTGAGAAGCAAATTACTCACTGGGCAGGTAACCCCGTCAAAACCATACAAAAAGTAAATGCTCACGGCGTTTTGTCACCCAGAGCGTCGTTTGAAAAATGGAGTGAGGTAGACGGTGAACAAAGTCTGCCGTGGTCAAAAAGGGATTTGTTACTGGCGAAAAAGCTAAGAGCCGCACTTATACGATTACTCACCTAATCACGCTAGATTCCCTGATGAGAGAGGCGTAAGTTACAAATTTGATTTGACGCACCTAGGAGTTTACATGGTTAAAAAAGCTGTCACCGCCAACACATCCACTTTGCTGTTCGATCATGACGGTACTTTGATAAATTCAGAGGCTGTCCACTATAAATTGTGGTACGAAATATTGTTGCCCTACGGCGTGTCACTCTCTGAGTCTTTGTATTGCGATATGATGGCTGGGGTGCCGGTGAAACAAAACGCCATCGATCTAAAAAATCACTTCGACATTAGCGCAAGTACGCTAGCCTTAGAAAATGAAAAACATGAAAAGGTTGAAGCCTTCTTGAAAGAGCAACCGTTTCCACTCATGCCATATGCTGCTGAGACAATAAAGGCGTGCCACGAAAAGGGGTATACCTTGGCGATTGTCACTGGTGGCAGTAAGCTTTCCGTCGAAAAAACCTTAGATGGCTATGGATTACGAGAATACATCAGCACAGTGGTGGCCGTCGAAGACGTTACCCGAAGTAAGCCAGACCCCGAAAGTTACCAGTTGGCAATGGAAAAGTTAGGTGTGGCAGCATCTGCCTGTGTCGCCATTGAAGATACGATGCATGGTTTGCAGTCAGCGGTCGCGGCGAAGTTAGATTGCGTGGTTATTCCCACCGCCCAAACCGCGAATCACGATTTAGGACTGGCCACCGTCAGTTACGGCTCGTTACAACATTGGTTAGAAGCCGAGGTGTTGTAAGCTAGCTTTTACGGGTGACTTTCAGTTACTATTTTTATTTTCACAGGCTTAGCCACGAGGATTAGAAGTTAAATTATGGCGCGTGCATTTCGTTGGCTAATTGGCCTGCTTGTTACCCTGTTTATACTAATACTTGTTGCGGTGGTTGGGCTTAGCATCGCGATTATTCAAAAACAGCCATTAGTGGCGGCTAGCGCCCCGAACCAGTTAGATGGTGCAGACACGGTAAATACGCTTCTCGCGCAACTCAATACGGCCTTCTCTCAGCGGGAAGAAGGTCACACCATTGTGTTATCTGAAACTCAAATCGAGAGCTTGGTGGGCGTGCTGCAGCGCGCAATGCCCCATTTTCGAGGTGTAGTGAATGTTACCGCGAATGGCGGTACAGTGGCCTTTACCTTTTCACCGAATAACGATGACATCTATATTAATGTGTCGGCGCTGATTTTACCGGGTAAAGCGCTGACAATTGATTACATCACCCTGGGAGATATCTCTATACCCGGTGACACCGCGTTAGGTTTAGCAGAGGCCGCTATCAATCGCTATACCCGTTCTGAAATCGGCACGCTTGCGCTAACACGGGTTGAAGCCGTGGTAATGAGAGATAATGAAGTAGAGTTACAGCTGGGGCCCCTCGACGAACTGCTTCATGAAATTGACAACGTCAGTAATCAGCTTTCGGTCGATACCGACAACGAATTAGAGACCCTTACCGCTTACTATTTGCGCTACATTTCTGGCCGAGAACTTGCCCTGTCTTCTACCCCGGTTCCACTTATAGAGTACCTACGCGAAGGTATGGCAAGAGCGAGAGAACAAAGTCAGACCCCAGATGACGCCGTAATGCATAACAAGGCGGTTATTTTTGCTTTAGCCGCTTTTGTTGGGCATCACAGAGTGGGGCATTTAGTGGGCAATATTCAACCTAATCCAGACAAAGCACTAAAGCCACGTTCTGCGGCAATTTTGGCTGAACGCAACGATTTAGCGCGCCATTTTATTATCTCTGCTGCATTAGAATTAATGGGTGAAGCGGGTATGTCCTTGGCCATTGGTGAATTTAAAGAACTTATGGATAGAGGGCTAGGCGGTTCCGGATATAGCTTTGTCGATTTAGCGGCCGATATGGCTGGTGCTGAATTTGCCAAGGTTGCAAATCATCCAGATCACGCAATAGAGGTTCAAAATGCGGTGGCGCGGATACAATCTGATTTGGATATTATGCCCCCTATCGAGGGATTGCCCGAAGGGCTCAGCAAGGCAAAATTTACTGAGCGCTACCAACGGGTAGATAGCCCGCCTTACATTGCACAAGTCAATGAAATCAGACGCCGACTAGCCAACATCCCCCTGTATCGTGATTAGAAACACGAGATTACTTTTTGCTCAGTGTTGACTGAAACTGGGCAATAGTGACTAAGGCCAACTCTATTTTTTTTATCAGCAGAGGCAATGCTGCTTTTGCCTCTTCTTCAGACATCGCCTTTAGCGCTTGCCAATCTTGCGCTATTTCTTCCACGTAGGGGCCAAATCGTTTGGATGAGGTATTAAACGGGCTGTCTGCGGTGAAAACCGCCGCAAACTTACCCTTTTGGTCTTTTTGTAAATGATCGAGCGCTTGATCTGCATCGACGGCTTTACGGTAAAGGGTTTGAATGGTGTCTTGAAGTTTTTGATGTATCGCTTGCATGGTTACCCTCAAAGCTGCCTATGTAAAAAATGATTAAAGATACTGTTTAAGGTGTCGATACCTTAAGAGGTGGGCAATTCTGCCCACTTTTTTACTTTGCTACAAGCAACAAAGGAAATCGGTATGGATTTACAAGGTGCAAGTGCATCTGGAACGTCCGGTGCGTCACTTGAGGTAGCTTCGCTAAAGTTGGCAAAAAGCCAACAGGAGCAAGAAGGAAAAGCGACGCTTCAGCTACTGGAAACAGCAGCTGACGTACCAAAACCTGCGTCATCTAACCCGTCACTAGGTGCCAATATTGACACCTATGCGTAAGATTATGGATGCAAATGTAAGTCGATAGGCGTCTTGCCAGGTTGCCCACCAATTTCTCTCACCAGTTTTGGTACTAGGAAACCTGGCAGACGTTTTATCGTTTCTTTCATTAGCTGCCGTGCGCTATCATCACAAACATAAAAGTGATGCGCCCCTTCAACCTTATCCAGTACATGTAGATAATACGGTAATATACCAGCATCAAACAGGGTTTCGCTTAAATCGCACAGTGAAGATGTATTGTCGTTTACGCCTTTAAGTAGTACAGCCTGATTCAGTATTGTCGTGCCTTCTCGTCGCAAACCACTTAATCGCTCTGCCAATGCGGGTGTTACTTCATTGGCATGGTTCGCGTGCAGCACCAAAACGGTTTGTAGCGGTAAACGGGTTAGCCATGTGGTAAAGGCGTGGTCTATACGCTCTGGTAACACCACAGGGAGGCGTGTATGTATGCGTAAACGTTTAACGTGGTGAATCGCCGCTATTTCCTCGGCAAGCCATGCTAACTGGTTGTCGTTAGCCATTAGCGGGTCGCCACCGGAAAATATCACCTCGTTAATATTAGGATGACTCGCAATATAGGCGAGGGCGTCGTCCCATTGCCTTTTGCTTACCGCATTATCTTGATAAGGGAAGTGGCGACGAAAGCAGTATCGGCAATTGACGGCGCAGCCCGTTTTGACCATAAGCAACACGCGAGAGTCGTATTTATGCAGCACGCCTCGACCCGCAGTGTCATGCTCTTCGAGGGGGTCTTGGGTATAACCGGGCTCGCTAACAAATTCATCACTTAACGGCATGACTTGCTTCAATAGAGGATCATTGGGGTTTCTCTTTTCTATTAAGTGAGCAAAATGCCGAGGTACACGCATCGGAAATAAACGACGCGCTTTTATGTGTTGGCGGTAGTTTTTGCTGTCTAAATCTAAAAAATCGAGCAATTTAGTGGGATCAGTAAAGCTCTTTGCTAATTCTTTTTGCCAGTTTGACTCTACAGAAATCGGTTTTTTAGGTATTATTTGTTCCACGAAACTTTTTGTACCTTATGTTTAGACAGAGGAAATATGGCTAATTACAGCACTAACGAGTTCAAAGGCGGCCTGAAAATCATGCTGGACGGCGAACCATGCAACATTCTAGAAAACGAATATGTGAAGCCGGGTAAAGGTCAAGCCTTCAACCGTGTAAAAATCCGTAAGCTTATTTCAGGTAAAGTTCTTGAAAAAACCTTCCGCTCAGGTGAATCAGTAGAAGGCGCTGACGTAATGGATACAGAGCTAGCCTACTTGTACACCGACGGCGAATTCTACCACTTTATGAATAACGATACATTCGAACAAATCGCTGCTGACGAAAAAGCTGTGGGCGAGAATGTAAAATGGTTGGTAGAAAACGATGTATGTACCATTACGTTATGGAACGGCTCTCCCATTACCGTTACACCGCCTAACTTTGTTGAACTAGAGATTACTGAAACGGATCCAGGTCTAAAAGGCGATACTGCGGGCACAGGTGGCAAGCCTGCGACACTCAGTACGGGTGCTGTAGTTCGTGTCCCACTGTTCGTTCAAACCGGAGAAGTTATCCGTGTAGATACGCGCTCTGGTGAATATGTGTCTCGCGCGCAAAAATAAGCCATACACCTATTGCCGATATGTTCTTCATGCATATCGGCATTTTCATTCCACATTTCGCTTTTCTTTTTTATGCATCATTGGCAACCAACAACCTCTCATGAAAACCGCTTAGCCCGAGCTAAATTGCTTTCTACCATTCGTGACTTTTTCGCCCAGCGGGATGTGTTAGAGGTAGACACGCCAGTGCTTTCTCATGGCACAGTGACCGATGAACATCTTGACGGGTTTTGTACTGAATTTCACTACGACGAGTCAGGTAAGCCGACAACCTTATACCTTCAAACGTCACCTGAATATGCCATGAAGCGTCTTTTGTGCGCACAAAGCGGGGCAATCTATCAAATAGGTAAGGCCTTTCGGCATGAAGGAGAAGGTCGCTGGCACAACCCAGAATTTACCATGCTTGAATGGTACCGCCCCCACTTCACCCATGTTGAATTAATGGAAGAAGTGGATGCGCTTCTAATGGCCACCTTAGACACAGAACCCGCCGATAAAATGAGTTATAAAGAGGCATTTATTACGTATTTAGGGGTAGATCCGCTTATTGCGTGCAGTGACGAACTACTGAACGCAATGGAGGCATCGGGCATTGATATCGACACACCGGAGTTGCTCAGTGATGATGCCAAATTACAATTGCTTTTTTCTGTGGTGATAGAACCCTCAATCGGTCAAGTACGGCCCTGTTTTATCTATGGTTTTCCCGCTACACAAGCTGCTCTGGCAAGAATCAACGAAGAAGACAGTCGCACCGCAGACAGATTTGAGGTGTACTATAAAGGCGCTGAACTGGCAAACGGCTTTTATGAATTATGCGCTCCAGAAGAGCAGCGAAACCGCTTTTATCAAGACAATGCGAAACGTAAAAAAGCCAATTTACCTGAAAAACCAATAGACGAGTATTTTTTAGCCGCTTTAGCATCGGGGTTACCTGATTGCGCTGGCGTTGCCATTGGTATAGACAGGCTTCTTATGTTGAAAGTGGGCGCCTCTCATATCCGCGAAGTCATTAACTTTCCCATTAGCCGCGCTTAAATTTATTTCACGATAAATGGAATCTTTATTCCGGTTAACGGCTGTTGACTTTCTCGCGCACATCCTTAAGAATGTTATAACATCACAGCTAATAACAACATTCTCTTTTAAAAAAGGAAACCACATGAAGATGCGTTCACTGCTAAGCTTGTCTATAGCAGCGTTATTAAGTACGCCTGTCCTTGCCACAACCATCTCGGGAAAAGTGACTGATCCTGCGGGGAACCCTGTAGCGGGTGCTGAAGTGAAAATTGAAGGCACACGTCGCGTAGCGATGACCGATGAAAATGGTGTCTATCGATTTGAGGGCGTCGCACAACCTCATGTCCATCTTCATGTGTTTTCACCCCAGTTTATCCACGGCGATAATGACTTAGGCGACATCCAGGGCGATCAAACGGTTAACTTTATACTGAGCCCAGCCTCGGTTGAAAACATCGTCGTGACTGCGACCGCATTAAACTCGTCGGTATTAGAGTCAGTGACTCCGGTCACGGTTATCAGCGCTGATAAACTTCGTAAAATTGAAGCACCCACTTTAGGTGAAACACTCAAAAACACCGCAGGTGTGCACAGTACCTATTTCGGGCCTGTCTCGAGTAGCCCGATTATTCGTGGCAACGATGGCCCACGAGTTAAGATTGTTCAAAACGGGTTAGATGTGTCTGATGTTTCCCGTGTAGGTCCAGATCACAATGTCGCTTCAAGCACGGCGAGTGCAACCCAAATTGAAGTATTGCGCGGCCCAGCAACCCTACAATACGGTAGTGGCGCTATTGGTGGAGTGGTGAATATTGTTGATAAACGTATTCCACAGTACCACGTCGACGGTGTAGAAGGTGAGGCTGAAGTGAGTTACAGCACTGTAAATGAGGGTAAGTATACCCGCGGTGATGTAACAGGTGGCAGCGGCAATATCGTTTGGCACCTAGATGGATACTATCGCGACACCGAAAACGCGGATATTCCTGGTTATGCCTCCGTAGACCCAGATGAAGACGAAGAAAAAGGAGTATTGGAAGACAGCCAAATGGAGACCTCTAATCTTGTCGCGGGCATTTCCTATGTGGCAGATGAAGGGTACTTTGGCTTTGCGGTTGAACAATTAGACAACGAATACGGTGTACCGGGTCACAGCCACGAGCATGAAGAAGAACACGAAGAGCACGAAGATGAAGAAGGCGTGTCTCTTGACGTAGATATGACCCGCTACCAAGCGGCAGGTGAATGGCATTCACCAATGGAAGGATTAACGAATATTAAGTTTGCCGGTTCATACACGGACTATGAGCATACAGAAATAGAAGATGGTGAACCCGCCACCGTTTTCTCTAATGAATCAAGTGATATCCGAGTCTCGCTTTATCATGAAGAAGTGCAGGGCTGGCATGGCGTGTTCGGCATGCAGTTTGCTCATAGTGATTATGCTGCTGAAGGCGAAGAAGCTTTTACCCCTGCTAACACCAGCACCAATTACGCTTTTTATGTTGTGGAGCAGAAAAAAGTCGGAGACCTCACATTCGAGCTTGGTGGCCGGCTAGAAAATACCGCTTATGATGCACAAGACAGTGACGTAGAGTTAGATATTTTCCATGAAGATGAAGAAGAGCATGAAGAGGACGAGCACGACGAGGAAGACCATGATGGAGAAGAGCATGGGACCGAGTTTAGTTTCCCTGAGTATGACTTCACCAGTTTATCTTTGTCAGCGGGTGTGAATTGGGAATATACCGATGGTCAGTCTGTTGCTGTTACCCTATCACGGAGCGAGCGAGCGCCGAGTCAGCAAGAGCTATTTTCGGCGGGCCAGCATTTAGCGACCGAAAGTTACGAAGTAGGCCTAGTGTTTGATATGGACGACGAAGGCCATATTGAAGATGAATTAAGGGATGTAAATGAGGAAGTAAGCACAAACTTAGACGTTACTTTCCGTAAGTTTACCGGCGACTGGGGCTACAGTGTTTCCTTCTTTTATAACCAAGCCGATGATTATATCTTCCAGTCGAACACGGGCTTGCTCGCGTTAACCGAGCATGAAGAACATGATGAAGATGACGCCGAGTTGGAAGAGGATCACAGTGACGAAGATACAACCCCTGTGTATTACTTCCAACAAGCCGATGCTGATATTTGGGGCGTAGAAGCTGAAGCTTATGTCGATTTAAACGACGCTTTCCGTTTAACCGTTTTTAGTGATTATATTAATGCTGAAGTGGAGGACGACAATTTACCTCGCACGCCGCCTATGCGATTTGGCAGTGAACTAAGCTATGTCAATGACGGCTTAACTGCCGATGTCGGTTTTACGTGGTATGACGACCAAACCGATGTGGCTTCATACGAAACCACGACCGACGGCTATACGCTGGTTAATGCCAATGTGCAGTATGAGATATCTGGCCAGGGTGTTGATTGGGTACTGTTCGCTAAAGGCAGCAACCTTACCGATGAAGAGGCACGTGTTCACACCTCCTTTTTGAAGGACAAGGCGCCGCTTCCGGGCAGAAATATCACCTTTGGTGTAAGAGCGTTATTCTAAAAATCCTACCTCGACGCATTGGCAGCGTTGCTGCCAATGCGTCATTTTGTTGAGTTTGTGCGACTGCTGGTTTGAACATACCCGGGCGTGACAGGTATTATCAGTAGCGTCCTTGTCTCTCGGCTCAAATGGTATGAACATTGTTACCCCTCGATTACGTTTACGCCCGCTTTCATTAGATGATAAGCACTGGATCCTCACCCTAAATCGAGACCCCCTATGGCTTAAATTTATTGGCTGTAAATCAATCTTCACCTTACAAGATGCATGTGATTACATTGCGCGTACCAATGCCCAACGAGATGAGTGGGGATATGGTTTGTGTGCTGTGGAATGTCAGTCTACGGGTAACCCTCTAGGGGTATGTGGTTTGTTTAATCGGTTTTCTTTTCGCTGCCCAGATTTAGGATTTGCATTACTGCCAGAAGGACGAGGAAAAGGCGTGGCAAATGAAGCCTGCCAAGGCGTGATGGCGTGGGCGAAGCAACAAGGTTTTGATTTTCTTACCGCCATGACCCACCCACACAATGTCGCGTCACAGCAATTACTGGTGAGTTTGGGGTTTCACAAGCACGGTTTTTATGCAGATAAAGGCTTTGATGTTCAGCATTTGTATTGGCTTAAGTTTTAGTAAACCTTTATATCTGCAGGTGTTCAGCGAGGCCACCTATGTGCACCTCGCAAAGGAGTGATTAAAGTGGTGGGAGTACCGTCACTTTCTTTATCACAATGGGCTCAATAGGCACGTTGTTCGCATTTAGCACCAATGAGTACTCTGTTTCTACTTCTGACATGGCATCTACCACATCTTCCCCTTCCACGATGAGGCCAAAAACCGCGTAGCCCCAATCTCGCCCGGGGTTCAGGCTTTCGTTATCGTTAACGTTGAAGAAAAACTGACGGTTTGCGGTATGAGGATCATTTTGGCGAGCCATGGCAATGGTGTGTAAGTCATTAGTTAACCCATTACCCGATTCGTTAAAAATAGCAGGAAAGTTCGACTTCCCTTCAAAATCAGTGGTGTAACCGCCGCCTTGTACAACAAACCCAGGCACAATACGATGAAAAATGGTGTCTTCATAACTGCGTTTATCTACGTACCGTAGAAAGTTATTGACAGTAATTGGCGCGCGACGCCTATCAAGTTCTACAACAATATCACCCATGGAGGTTTCAATCTTAACCCGAGGATAATAGTTGTCAGGTTGAATATGTGAACCATCGGATTTATTTGCCGCATGGGCAAGGCTGGTCACTGCCACACTCAATACAAAAAAAATGGAGGCAAATGTTTTTAACATAATAAGTCCTTTAACGTTTTGCTGTGCCTAGTACTACGAATTTATTGTCACTTGCTATCACCTTAGCACCGCCGAATAGGCGTTTAAGTTTTATGTGATATTCAAGGTGTCTGTTACCTACAACAATAAGGTGACCACTTTTCACCAAGCATTCTCGGGCATCTTGAAACATCTGCCACGCAATATGATCGGTAATCGCATTTTGCTGATGAAACGGCGGGTTGCAGAACACTTTAGTGATTTCAGGTGTGGGCTTTTTGTTTAGCAAGGCTTCAAGACAGTTACTGGCCACAAATTCACACTGATCTATTTTGTCTGGGAAATTTTCTAAGACATTTAAGCGGGCGCTTTCCACAGCCATGTAAGATTCATCCACAAAAAACACTCTACAATCCGGTGCCATCGCCAGTGCCTGTAACCCTAATACGCCATTGCCGCAGCCTAAGTCTACGACCACATCATTGCTGCTCACTGTCATGTGAGGCAAAAGTACGCGGGCACCAATATCTAGCGATTGACGAGAGAATACATTGGCATGGTTATTCAGTTGCACTGTTTTGCCGGTGGGCAATGTGCAAGTCCACCGGCTAGGGTAATCATTGGTTTTTGGGCGAAGTGCCGGCGACACTTGGCAGAAGATGAGACGAGACTTCTTCTTAGCCAGCGACGTTGTGGTTGGCCCCAGTATATTTTCAAACAGTGCTAAAACAGATTTAGTGATAGATTTTACTTTGCCTGCAGCGATAATCTGAGTATCCGGTGTGGCCACCTTTCTAATATCGATAAGCTGTTGTTCTAACAGCGCCAAAGTGCGAGGAACTTTGATTAATATGATGTCAGGCGCTAAATGTGTGTCTAGCGTAAGGCTTTCCACACTGGTGAGTGATCTTACCGGTGCGCTTATTTTGTCGTTATCATCAATGACGGGGTTCAATTGGTTGGCTTTTAAGTTTTCACCTAGGCTTTTTAACGCAATGAAAGAATCTGAAATCCAAATAGGGTTATGTTGCGTAAACCAACAACCAAGAGCACCAAAGTCGTCATTGAAAATGAGCATGTTTCCGGTTAGTGATTGCTCGCTCACTAAATCGTCCACATGAGAAATGAGTAGCTCGTCGGCACTGTCCCATGCTTGTAAACTCACATGTTGGTGCTTTTCGGGATAGCGAATTAAGGTAAACTGGCGGTCGGCCAGAATAAATTCTGTGTTCATTTAATTCTTTCTAAGGTTGTCGGGTCATTATGCAACTACCCCTTTTTTCCGGTACAGAAAAAGCAGTGAAGTCACCGTTCACGCTTCCGTTACCAGAAGCCCACGTGCGCTATTATCCGCAATGGCTTACCACAGAGCAAGCCAACCTTTACAAGAAGCGGCTCGTCGAGTCGTTGCCATGGCGCCAAGACAGTCTACGTATGTTTGGTAAGTCTATCCCAATTCCTCGATTACAGTCGTGGCACGGGGATGCCAATTGTCACTACACCTATTCAGGTTTGTCCCTTTCCCCCGCGCCATGGACCAAGGAATTGGCCGCTATTCGTGACTTATGTTCGGCCGAAGTTGGCGCACACTTTAATAGCGTACTGGCAAATTGGTATCGAGATGGTCAAGATAGCATGAGTATGCACGCCGACGACGAACCAGAGCTTGGTCCCGCGCCCACGATTGCGTCGGTAACCTTGGGTGAAGCCAGGCCGTTTGTTTTTAAGCACAAAGAAACAAAAGCGCGCCATGTTCAAGTGTTGGAACACGGAAGCTTGTTAGTGATGTCAGGTAGTACACAACACCATTATTTTCATGGTATTGCAAAGACGACAAAACCAATCGGTGATAGAATCAACCTCACGTATCGACAGTTAATTTTGCCTGATTGAGTTAACCATGAATGTACAAGATTTTTTAACGTCTGCACTAAAAGAGGCGTTGCACCCGGTCTATTTAGATATCCGCGACGAAAGCTTTATGCACAGTGTCCCCGACGGCGCGCAAAGTCATTTTAAGGTGACAGTGGTGTCAGACGAATTTGAAGGTAAGCGCTTGATTGCTCGTCATCGCCAAGTAAATGCGTTGGCCGATGAGGCCCTTAAAGGCCCGGTACACGCATTGGCGTTGCATACTTATACGCCACAAGAGTGGGAAGCGCGCGGCGGTCAAGCGGCGAATTCCCCTGCGTGCCTTGGTGGCAGTAAACGCGATTAACCCTTTATATGGAGCAGATACAAACATGGAAGTGAAAAGTACCTTTAAGGCCTACTTTCAAATTCTTGAAACCCCCACGGTGCAAGTCGTGCTATTAGGCGGTGGTTTTTTGTTACTTATGCTGTTTGAGACAATGGGAGTATTAACGCCATTCGATACCCAGCTTCATGGCGCCTTATCACAGTACCCGTTGGCTGAGTGGCAGCAGGATATACTGAGGGATGCTACCGCCATGGGTAGCAACAGTGTGTTGTTGTTTATTGCTTTTGTAGCGGCATTAGGACTTAAATTTCAAGGCTATACTAAACAAGCGAGTACCCTGGTATTTGCCGTTATTGCGGGGTTAGCGTTAACCTTTGCGTTAAAGTATGGAATAAGTCGCGGCCGTCCACCGCTGGCTCAACACCAGGTAGACGTATACACGCAAAGCTTTCCCTCTGCCCATGCAATGATGTCTACTATAGTGTATTTTTATATTGCTCGCCTTTTTGCTAAATCGACCACGCAGATCTCAGTCAAAATATGGGTGTACATGGTGGCTGGTTTACTTACCTTTTTTGTGGGGATTAGTCGGGTATTTTTGGGCGTACATTGGCCTACCGATGTGCTGGCGGGATGGTTAGGTGGTGGTGCCTTTGTGGCATTTTGCTTTTATATTCTAAAGTGGCAGCGAAAACTGCGTATTCGCCATCAGTAAAGGGTAAGGCAGCATTAACATTGGCAGGGTCAAATGAATATAATGCGCGTATTGGGTTATTGCTAAAGGCAGACCCGTTTCGCTGGCGGTGCTTACTGGCCCTGCAGTCTCTTCAACTTCCCCAAGGTTATATCGGTGCTGGCTTTTTACGTAATTGCATTTGGGACAGCCTGTTACCTGAGCATCGTTCAAACTTCACTCATAGTTCACCGCTTAACGATATTGACGTTATCTATTTTGATGTAAAGGATACACGCAAAGAAACAGAACGCTTATTGGAAACACAACTTAGCCGTAGGGTTCCTGAAGCTAACTGGCAGGTAAGAAATCAAGCGCGTATGCACCTTAAGCATGGTCATGCTGCCTATAAAAACTGTGAAGAAGCTTTGTCGTATTGGATAGAGCGAGAAACCTGCGTGGCGGTAAGATTAACCGATGAGGGAAAATGCGATATTCTTGCGCCTTACGGTATAGATGCGAATTTTTCAGGTACGCTAAGTATTAATCCGCAATACCCCAGACCCAGCGTATTTCGTCAAAGAGTGAACGACAAAGGCTGGTTGACCCTCTGGCCTTTTTTAACCCTTTCGGGGTGACGCCGCTTTCTGCGCTATCTCTACCACTTTATTCGCGATGGAAGGCAAAGTGGTATTTTCATTCATGGCTTGTTTTTGCAATCGTCGATAGGCCTCGTGTTCACTGATTTTAAATTGCTGCATTAGAATTAATTTCGCTCTATCAATAAGCTTATGTTCTGTGATGGCGCGCTTGGCTTCCTCTAGCTCACGGGTCATATCTTCGATGTATTGTGCCTGCCCTCGCAATAAATCATAAAACGAGCGATGTGCCGATAGCGTTTCAGTTTGTCCGTCTAGCGTAGGGTGGGGATGTGCATCATGATCTTCCACTAGCCCAGGCATGCTGGGGTCAAACAACAACGTTAATGGGGAGCCTTCTGGCACATACTCATCAGAAAAACTACTAATGAGACGCTGATGGTTTTTCATTTCATTTTGGGCGTTCGTGACTTTGTGTCTCGCCTCGTTAATTAACCCTTCGGTGAGGGTATTTTCAATTTCTTGCATGGCATCGATGCGGCGAGTGGCAACGTCGAACCACACTTCACTAATTTCAGGTGCAATAGGGCTACCATCGGCCAATTGCGCAATCATTTTTCGTAGCTGGTTAATATCATGCGCCGCAGGGCTATCGTTTAATTTATTTAGTAAGGCGGTTTGCTTGGCGGCGGCGAATTCTTGAAATACAGAGAAGTGGTGCAATTGCGCTTGTTGGAGCGTGCATAGTTTTTCACATAAACGTTTATCAAAATGAGTTTCGGCAAAACCAATGGCCCCCCAGGCCCTTTCTTGGCCCGCATACTCTTTGCCCTGCATAAAGTTAAACAGTGCCACGAGGGTGCGAGTGATAGTGGGATCACTGGCAATATCCGCAGCTTCAAATATCACGGTAAGTAACCCAGCCACTAACCGACAATATGCACGAGTAGACTCTAGGGCTGATAATGTTAAGCCCGACACCTTTTCTCTCAACACCGGCAAATAGTCGATGCCTTGAAGGGCTAACGTGATGCTGCTTAACAGGCGCGGGTTAGCGTTGACTCTATCTTGAGTTAGAAATAGCGATTTAAGCTGGCTGCGTAATATGGATTCAGCGTCTTTTGCGTGCGCAATATGAGTGTCTCTTTGCTCAACGAAACGGGTACCTTTCGATGCAAGGTAAATGTTACTGGCTCCCCGCTCTTTTTGCAGAGCATGCACGACATTTTTCACGGCAATAACAATACGGCAGTTGCTGGATAACTGTTCTAGCACGTTAATTTCAGCATGCTTGGCAGCTAATAAAAAGCGCTTGGTTGCATCGCTTAAATTATCGGCATGTGCAGTTTGGGTATCGGTAGGCATGATTCAGTGTTTACACCCTAATAGATGAGCTTATACCGGGCGTGTGCGCCGTCTCACGTAAGCTCACTATCCGTATGCATAAAATTTGAGTGAATAACATAAGAAAAGCAATGGCTATGCCCACTTTTTGCCTCTTGCATAAAATGAGCTAGATTGCTGAATTTAAATGTATTTCTTTAAATCTTGTCGCAGTGTGGAGAAGCAATGAGAGACATTGATAGTCTCTGTTTGCGCCATTTTGGTGCGGCACGACCCTTCCTAGCAGAAATACCTCTGCCTTGCGCTACTGTCTTACTACTCTTAAAAACCAGCCAACAAAGAGGGAAATCAAAAAGCCGAAAAATGCCATAAGCAGCGTTATAGTGGGAAGTTTGCCAGAAAAATTAGCGTTTTCGCCGGTTTCTTCACTGATCAGCATGCCAGAGGCTTGAAAGATGAATAATGCGGCGATTGAGAATAACAGAATGACGCCAGTGGACATAAAGGTGGCTTTCCAATAAGACTTGGGGGCAGTCCAGTGTATGGCGCCTGCAACCAATACACACAAAAGGGTCAATATATAAGGGACCACATACACTCCTTAACACGTTAATTAAGATTCAGCGTTGGCCGTTAGACAAAAAATAAACACCTGACACGACGACACTAGCAAAAAAGTAACGATGCCATGTATTACTATGAATGTCAGCTTACTTAGGTAATTTATTCTACGCTTTCATCGTCATAGAGTGTGCTTTAGGTTGGTGCCCTTTAACATTCTATTAAAAGATTTTAAGCCAAAATGGTGATAGAATCGCCACCACTTTCTACGTGCTTACTTAGTGCTGCTTGTCTGCAAGCACAGCGTAGCATGCCTATATTAATTATTTTAACTCCTGAGAAAACATGTTTGATTTAATTACGAGTCGCGATAGCAATGTTAAAAATGACGTGCTCTCTGGCATTACCGTTGCGTTAGCATTGGTACCAGAAGCAGTGGCCTTTGCCTTTGTTGCAGGTGTTGAGCCTATGATAGGCCTCTATGCCGCCTTTATGATGGGCTTGATTACGTCAGCAATTGGTGGACGTCCTGGAATGATTTCAGGGGCCACAGGTGCAATGGCGGTGGTCATGGTAGCCCTGGTTGCTCAGCATGGCGTGCAGTACCTTTTCGCTGCGGTCATCCTTGCCGGTTTACTCCAGATACTGTGTGGCGTGTTCAGGTTGGGTAAGTTTATTCGACTTGTGCCCTACCCCGTCATGCTAGGCTTCGTGAATGGGTTAGCCATCGTTATCTTTCTTGCCCAGTTAGGACAATTTAAAGTCATTAACGCCGCTGGCGAACTTAGCTGGATGCAAGGCACTATGCTTCATTGGATGCTAGGTTTGGTGGCACTAACCATGGCAATTATTTACTTGCTGCCTAAGCTGACCACCGCTGTACCGGCTTCCTTGGTGGCGATTATTACTGTCACAGCACTGGTGCACGGCTTAGATTTAGAGGCTCGTACTGTGATTGATTTCGTTCGCGATTTATTACCTGCTGAACAAAAAGCCAGTGCCACCTTAGCGGGTGAGTTGCCTAGTTTTGCTATCCCTATGGTGCCGTTCAATTGGGACACCCTAATGATTATTCTACCTACCTCAGTCATTCTCTGCTTGGTGGGCTTAATTGAGTCGCTTCTTACGTTGTCACTTATTGATGAAATGACAGATACACGGGGTCGAGGCAACAAAGAATGTGTGGGTCAGGGCGTTGCTAATACAGTAAATGGTTTCTTTGGCGGCATGGGCGGTTGTGCCATGATTGGGCAGAGCATGATCAATATTAATTCAGGTGGTCGTGGTCGACTTTCTGGTATTACAGCGGCGTTAGTTTTGCTCGGGTTTATATTGTTTGCTGCGCCACTTATTGAAATGATTCCTTTGGCTGCCTTGGTAGGTGTGATGTTTGTAGTGGTTATTGCCACTTTCGAATGGGCTTCATTTCGCATTATTCGAGGTGTTAACAAAGAAGATGCCTTCGTTCTGTTTTTAGTCACCGGCGTGACTGTTATTGCTGACCTTGCCATTGCGGTGGTCGTGGGGGTCATCGTGTCAGCGCTTGTTTTCGCTTGGAAGCATGCACGTCACATCGAAGTGAAAAGCCATATCGATAAAGATGGTTGGAAAGTCTACGACCTTGAAGGGCCATTATTCTTCGGATCAGTGACTCACTTTAAGGATTTGTTTGATATAGCCAACGATCCCCAAGACGTGGTTATCGACTTTAAAGAGTCACGTATATGGGACTCTTCAGGTATAGATGCATTGGATACCTTGGCTGATAAATATGAGCTACAAGGTAAGAAGCTACACATTCGTCATATTAGTGACGAGTGCCGAAGCTTACTTCGCAAAGCGGATAAATTTGTTGAAATCAACGTGAGTGAAGACCCTCGCTATCGTGTAGCCACAGACAAACTTGCTTAAGGGAAGCCCGCTCTTGTTCGCACCATGGAAAGGCATTTTTGCCTTTCCATGGTGCACTAAAGGCTAGTGTCATTTGCGAATAAGCGAAAAAACCTCGATAAATTAAGCGCCTACTAATATGGCATCGTTTTTGGATACGTATTTAGTGAAAGTGTGAATGTGTGTCGAGCAATTTGCTCAAAACAATGTGTGTGTTGTGATTACGTGAATGGTCATAACAGTAGATAGGCAACGAAGCCCGCTCCAACGTTAGTTGGAGCGGGCTTTTTTTTGCGATGAAAAAAGAGGAGAGACCATGACATCTCTGGCTTCGAAAGAACGAATTCTTGTTGTTGGTAACGGCATGGTGGGTCACCACTTTGTTGAGCAGTTACATCAGGCCAACGAAAATGCTCAAATTACCGTGTTGTGCGGCGAGTCGCGCTTGGCCTATGACCGTGTTCATCTGTCCTCTTATTTCAGTGGTGCCAGTGCAGAAGACCTTGCATTAACTGATGCTGCTACTTATACAGAGTGGGGAGTGAATTTCGTTACGAACGCCATGGTAACCGACATTCTCCGTGATGAAAAAAAGGTATTAACCTCTGAAGGTCAGGCCTATGTGTACGACAAACTCATTTTGGCAACGGGTTCGTACCCCTTTGTTCCTCCTATTCCAGGCAACAACCAACCCCACTGTTTGGTTTACCGAACCATTGACGATTTAGAGGCAATAGAAGCTTCTGCCAGAGAAAGTAAAACAGGGGTTGTTGTAGGTGGCGGTCTACTGGGATTAGAAGCTGCAAATGCTTTGAAAGAAGCCGGTTTAGATACCCACGTGGTGGAATTTGCACCTCAGCTCATGGCCGTGCAACTTGATGTTACTGGCGGTCAAGTCCTCAAGGACAAGATTGAAGGTTTAGGGGTGACTGTGCATACCCAAAAAGCCACTCAGGTCATTGAGAGTGGCGAGCAGGCGCGATACCGTATGGTGTTTGCCGACGATACTTATTTAGAAACGGACATGATCCTGTTTTCTGCAGGTATTCGTCCTTCCGACCAGTTGGGCAAAAAAGCCAATTTGGCGCTAGGTGAACGTGGGGGCATCGTCATTGACGATAGCTGCCTAACCTCAGATCCCGATATCTACGCCATTGGTGAATGTGCCTTGTGGCAAAACCGTATTTTTGGCTTAGTCGCGCCTGGTTATACTATGGCACGCGCCGCCGTCAGTCATTTGACCGGTGGCGATACACGCTTTACCGGCGCAGATATGAGCACCAAATTAAAGTTAATGGGTGTAGAGGTTGGCTCTATTGGTGATGCTCACGAGCGAACAGAGGGGGCGCAAAGTTACACCTACTTTAATCAACCGGAAGGTGTGTATAAAAAATTAGTGGTCGATGCTGAGCAAAAGCAAGTGTTAGGTGCTGTACTTGTGGGTGACACCAGTGATTACGACACGTTGTTGCAGTATGCCTTAAACGGAATTGAACTGCCCGAACAGCCAGAAAGCCTTATCCTCCCAAGTAGCGATGCCGCACCTGCGCTAGGGGCAGATGCATTGCCTGATACCGCCACGATTTGTTCGTGTCATAACGTAGCCAAAAGCGACATTGTCACTGCAATTGATGGGGGTTGCTGTAGCTTAGGGGATGTGAAAGGCGCAACGAAAGCAAGCACCGGCTGTGGCGGATGCACTGCATTGCTGAAAAATGTCGTAGACAGTGAGCTTGAAAAGCGCGGTGTTGAAGTGTCTAAAGCTATTTGTGAGCACTTCAATCATACCCGACAAGAGCTTTTTCACATTGTTAAAGTGAATGGCATTACCTCGTTTGAGCAGTTGCTTGAAGGTCATGGCAAAGGATTAGGCTGCGAGATTTGTAAACCTGCCGTGGGCTCAATTCTGGCCTCTGTGTACAACGACTATATTCTTAAACAAGAGCACCTCCCCCTGCAAGATACCAACGATATTTACCTTGGTAACATGCAAAAAGACGGGACTTACTCCATTGTACCAAGGGTGGCTGGCGGCGAAATTACCCCAGAAAAACTCATTCTTCTGGGTGAGGTCGCCAAGCAATATAACCTCTATACAAAAATAACCGGTGGCCAACGTATCGACCTTTTTGGGGCGCGGGTGGAGCAATTACCTGAAATTTGGGAAACCTTAGTGGCCGGTGGATTCGAAACGGGCCATGCCTACGCGAAAGCGCTGCGAACAGTGAAATCCTGTGTAGGCAGTACTTGGTGTCGATACGGTGTTCAAGACTCAGTAAAAACCGCTATTGATTTAGAAAACCGTTACAAGGGATTGCGCGCGCCACATAAAATCAAATTTGCGGTCTCTGGTTGTACCCGTGAATGCGCAGAAGCGCAAAGCAAAGATATTGGTGTTATCGCCACCGAGAATGGCTGGAATTTATATGTGTGTGGTAACGGCGGTATGAAGCCTCGTCATGGCGACTTGTTTGCCACCGATTTAGATACTGAAACCCTAGTACGTTATATCGACAGAGTCTTGATGTTCTACGTGCGTACTGCCGATCGACTCCAACGTACCTCAGTTTGGATGGACAATTTAGAAGGTGGCTTGGCATACCTTCAAGATGTGGTGATAAATGATTCGTTGAATCTCAACGATGAACTTGAAGCACAAATGAATAGCTTGGTAGCAAACTATCAGTGCGAGTGGAAAACCACTATTGAAGATGAAGCATCACGCAAGCGTTTCCGTCAGTTTGTAAATAGCAAAGCTGCAGATGCCAATATTCAATTCGTTGAAGAGCGTGGACAAGTTCGACCGGCAACAGAAATGGAAAAAAAGCTAGGTACGAATAAAGCGATTCCAGTGGACGTAATTTAATTCCGGGAGAAGATGATGACAGCAACAACACAACTTGCCGCTCAGTGGCATGATGTCTGCGGGCTAGACGATTTAGTGAACAATAGTGGCGTATGTGCCCTCATCGGCGAACAACAAATTGCCATTTTTTCACTCACTATCAAGGGTGAGCAGCAAATCTACGCGATTAGCAATTGGGATCCCGTAGGGAAAGCAAATGTACTTTACCGCGGTTTACTTGGCTCTATTGGCGATGAAATTGTCGTAGCCTCACCGCTGTATAAAGAGCATTACTCATTAGTGACGGGGCGCTGTCTAGAGCGGGATGACGTCAGCGTGCTGGCATATAAAGTGAAGCGAGACGGTGACCGTATTTTTGTTGCCGTTGAATAATTCCAAATAAGATTGCGAAGTGAAATAGGATGAATATGGCCACACCCACCTACCAAGCGAATACATCGACAGAACAACTAAGGCAATCTACCTGCCCTTACTGTGGTGTGGGCTGCGGTGTGGATATCAGTTGCAACGTAAATGGGCGTGTCGTATCCCTGGACAAGATTTGTGGTACGCCCGAGCATCCGGCCAATCACGGTCGCTTATGTGTGAAAGGTACAAACCTGCTAGAAACAAACAGCCTTGGCGGGCGTTTGCTCCATCCAACCATAGCAGGGGAAAAGGTGGAATGGGACACAGCAACGCGCCTGATTGCCGACAAAATAACACAGACCGTAGCGCAGTATGGCGCGGATGCCGTTGCTTTTTATGTCTCGGGTCAGCTCCTGACAGAAGACTATTATATTGCCAATAAGCTAATGAAAGGCTTTATTGGTAGTGCCAACATAGACACCAATTCTCGCTTGTGCATGTCCTCAGCAGTAGCGGCATATAAGCGCGCATTTGGTGAAGATGTGGTGCCTTGTCAATATACCGACTTAGAGAGCACTGAATTGCTGGTGCTTACTGGTAGCAACACCGCATGGGCCCACCCTGTGTTATTTCAACGAATTCAACGGGCGAAATTGCGTAATCCCAACATGAAAGTGGTGGTGCTAGATCCGCGTAAAACAGAAACTTGTACCCTTGCAGATTTGCATTTACCGCTTAAGCCAGGTACAGACGTGGCGGTGTTTAATGGGTTGCTTAACTTTGCTCACACCAATGGCAGCATTGACGCAAACCGCGTACATGCCTTTGCCGATGGACTGGATGACGCTGTGGCGGCTGCTAACGACATGGACATAGATAGCGTTAGCCAATATAGCGATGTAAACGCTAACGATTTACACACCTTCTATAGGTGGTTTTGTGACGCTGAGCGCGTGATTACGTTTTACTCAATGGGCATCAATCAATCGGCCTTTGGCGTAGACAAAGCAAATGCCATCATCAATTGTCACCTAGCACTGGAGCAGATAGGTCGAGAAGGGGCGGGGCCATTTTCTATTACCGGCCAACCTAATGCCATGGGGGGAAGAGAGGTGGGCGGATTAGCAAATATGCTTGCGGCTCACAGAGACATAGAAAACCCCAAGCACCGGGCCAGTGTCAAATCGTTTTGGAACGCGCCGCATATTTGTGAACACCAAGGCCTTAAGGCGGTGGATCTATTTGATGCTATGGCATCAGGTAAAGTGAAGTTTGTGTGGATAATGGGCACAAACCCCGTGGTGAGTATGCCACACCGAGAACAAGTGGAAAATGCCCTTCGCCGATGTGAAACCGTGGTGGTGTCAGATATTGTCAATAAAAATGATACCCTCGATTTTGCACATATTGCTTTGCCTGCAACCGGGTGGTCAGAAAAAGATGGGATGGTGACAAATTCAGAGCGAAGAATGTCTCGTCAAAGAGGCATACTTCCTCCCCCCAAAGAGGCGCGTCACGATTGGCAAATTATGTGCGATGTTGCCAAAAAAATGGGGTTTGAAGATGCCTTTGATTATTCTCATCCTTACCAAATTTTTGATGAATTTGCGCGTCTTACTGCTTACGAAAATGACGATGAAAAATTGCTGAATTTAGCCGCTTTGGTTGGCATGACTCAACAGGAATACGACAACTTCAGCCCTGTACAATGGCCTCTTGAAAGGCGCTCTGATGGAAGTGTACAAACTATTCGCCCCTTTACTTCGTTAACCTTTCCAACGGACAACGGTAAGGCGAAATGTATTGCAGTGACGCCTCAGTTACCCCAACAAGTCACCACCGCTAGCTTTCCATTTGTGCTTAACAGCGGCCGCTCTAGAGACCATTGGCATACCATGACACGTACAGGGAAGGCCGCTAAATTACATGCGCATATGCCACACGCAAGCGTGTCTATGCATCCAATGGACGCACAAGCCCTGCAGCTTTCCTCAAAGGCTTATGTGAGTTTAAGCAGTGAAGTCAGTGGAGAAACCCCGTGTATTTTCCCTGTAAGTATTGATGAGGGTATCAGACGGGGAGAGCTTTTTATTCCCATTCACTGGTCCGGAGTTTGGGGTTCCCACAGCAAGCTCGCAAAGCTTTATGCTCCGGCGACAGATGCTATTTCTGGCCAACCCGAGTTAAAGCATGCCGCGGTTAACCTGGTGCCAACCTCATTTAAGAGTTTCGGGCAAGTGTGCATAAGAGAACAAGATGCGCAGCGTTTAGGCGATAGCTGGGGAGATTACTGGGCCAAAACTCAAACGGCACATGGCGTCAGCTGGTCAGTGGCAAGTCACCTTGATATTTCACAGTGGTTATCACACCTTTTAACCCGTTTACCCAAAGATTGGGTAATATACCAACACAAAAATACCTCAGGCGTCTGCCTAGTCGGTGTTCATAACGATACCGTGTGTGCCTTCGTCTCCCTTGGCCAGGTATGTCCTAGTCAATCACCGGATTGGCTACTGCCAATGGGGTGGATTGATAGCTTACTCAACTCAGCGCTCACTAACGACACCTTATCCAATTTGCTTCATGGCCGTGTGGACGATGCCTTCACAAAAGGAGCACAGGTTTGTAGTTGCTTTAATGTGAGAGAAAAGACCATCAGTGAAGCGATTGAAGCTGGATGCCAAACGGTGGATGAGTTGGGTGAGCGATTAAAGTGTGGCACCAATTGTGGTTCTTGTAAGCCTCGACTGAGCGAAATGCTTAACGCTTTTGCTTCCCTTGAAATCCCCTCTGTTGAAACAGCCTAATTAAATAGGAGGCATTCACATGCAAACACTCACGCATCGTTGTCATTGTTTTTTAAAAGCAACCATTGATACTTCAGTGGAGTTAAAAGAGGTATTTTCACGTTATTTATCATCTTTTAGCCGCTCTGGAGCTAATCGCTCTGAGTATGGTCATGTCTTTATTGTTGGGGCAGGACCAGGGGATGCAGAGTTACTTACGGTTAAAGCGGTCAATGCTATTCAAAGCGCTGATGTGGTTTTGTTTGATGCCCTGGTTAGTAAAGAAGTATTGGCGGTGATCCCTCACCACGTAAAACGAGAATTTGTTGGTAAACGCTGTGGCAAGCACAGCATGACTCAACAGGAAATTTGTCAAAAAGTAGTGTTACTTGCTCAGCAAGGTGTCAACGTAGTACGGCTGAAAGGCGGTGACCCAGCGCTGTTTGCGCGTACCTGCGAGGAAACCACCGCGCTCGCTCAAGCCGGCGTCGAATTTGCTATTATCCCTGGTATTACAGCCGCATCCGGTATGTCGGCCTACACGGGCATCCCTTTAACCGACAGACGCTGCGCCCAAGCCGTCAGTTTTATCACCGCACATTTTAGCGATCCTAAGACCTGGCCTGATATGCAGCGCCTTTGTGCCACTATGCAGCAGCAAACGGTCGTGGTGTATATGGGGTTAAGTCGGCTAGCACTGTTATCTGAGCGATTAATCGCCGCGGGGCTAAGTGCACAATGGCCGGTGGCAGTTATTGAAAATGCGACGTGCGCCAATCAACAAACGATGACCGGCACCCTTGAAACCATTTCACAGCAGGTTAAGACAGCAAACCTTCAAGGTCCGACGTTACTTGTATTTGGAAAAGTGGTAGAGTCGAGACAAGACGTTTCATTATCTCTGCTTCAATCGAATCTCAATGTCACAGCAATTTAGCGAATATATTAAAATAATTGGCAAGGGCCAAAAAGGTAGCCGAAGTTTAACGCGGGAAGAAGCTTACCACGCGATGAAAATGGTGTTAGCTGATAAAGTCACGGGCGAGCAACGAGGGGCTTTTTTAATGTTGCTGCGAACCCGTGAAGAAACGCCCGAAGAGGTGATTGGGTTTATAGACGCGTGTAGGGAACTGCTAGCGCCTGATTTATCAACCCTTACTCCACAAATCGATATAGGGTGTTACGCAGGTAAACGCAGGCAATTACCTTGGTATTTATTGGCGGTGGCGCTATTAGCACGAAAAGGCTACACCGTTATGCTACACGGCGCGCACGAGCCGGGTTCAGGCCGTTTGTACGCCAGCAAAGCGCTGCCCCTCTTAGGTTTACCTCCGGCAACAGATATACCTCACGCAAAATCACAATTAGCACAGGTTGGCGTAACCTA
Source organism: Alteromonas sp. B31-7 (assembly GCF_015767655.1). NCBI lineage: Bacteria > Pseudomonadati > Pseudomonadota > Gammaproteobacteria > Alteromonadales > Alteromonadaceae > Alteromonas > Alteromonas sp. B31-7. The sequence continues at coordinate 3,864,508 of NZ_CP065233.1, read as the reverse complement.
CCTGGACTTGTCGCATTTACTCAGCCCGCTTAATAAACTGATCAAATTACGCGAGTTTTTTGGTTTGCGCTCATGTGCGAATACCTTAGCAAGGCTATTGAATCCCACCTTGGCCAAATGTTGCGTACAAGGTGTTTATCATATGCACCTTGATCATAAACATTGTCGTGTGAATGAAGCGTTTCCCGAGTTCGATGCACTTTGCTTTCGTGGCGATGGGGGAGATCCTGAGGTAAACAGCGAGCGAGACACCGAGCTATTTATTACCCGAAGCGGACAAACTCAAGAAATTATCCTGCCAGCACAAACGCAAAAGTGGGCATTGAAAGATACCGCAATGGATGTCAACGATATGCTCAAATTCTGGCGAGGTGAAATTCAACACGCTTATGGACAACAAGCGGTTATCGCAACCTTAGCAAGTTACTTAGTCCTGTTGGAAGATATTAGCGTCGAGCGAGGTATAGCGCTGGCTCTCGAGTTATGGAATCAACGGGAAGCAACACAATTCCCCTTCAGCGGTTAGCCCAATCATTTTTCAGAAAGCCGGTTTTGACCGGCTTTTTTTGTTTTTCGTGGTCAAAACAGGACATGTGAAAATCCTCTGCTATCTTTAATGCACTACATACGTAATGTGTTATTCCTCGCCTGATCTACTTAATTTTCCATTTCAACACAAACATAGGCGAGCAGGGTGCTGTGATATTAGGAGCAAGAGATGTTTTTTAAAAACAAAGAACTAGAAGCAGAAAATGCACGTTTAAAAAAGGAGCTGGCTGCCTTTTTGACGGTACAAGATGAGTTGCGGGAAGAAATGTTACACATTGCCCTTAACCCTCAAGGGCAAATTACTGATATTAATGATGGCTTCTCAACAGTATCAGGCTATGGATTACCCCAGTTACAAGGCAAAAGTTTATCTTCTTTAATTCCACAGCATCTTACCCAACATGATGGCGTAAAGCGTATGTTGAAGGCCATAAAAGATGGCGATCATTGGCATGGTATGATGAACTTTCTTCACGCCAACGGCGAGGAATTATGGTTTCGCGGTATTTTACAGCCCATTGAGGGGCAGAAGGACAACGTGATCCAGTTTGCCATTTACATGGCAGAACAGACCAAAGACATCACCAAAAGCCATGAAATGAAAGACATGCTAGCAGCGCTTCACAATGCCTCGGCCGTTATCGAATTTGATTTAAACGGAAATATATTGAAAGCCAACCATAACTTTCTTTCTACCATGGGCTATAGCGAGTCACAGATTGTCGGTAAACATCATCGAATATTCTGTAGTGCCGAAGACGCTGAATCTCCCGAATACAAAAGGTTTTGGCAAGATCTGAGCCAAGGTAAAATGTATTCAGATCGCTTTAAACGGGTGGACAGTCGCGGGAATGAGGTTTGGCTTGAGGCCTCATACAATCCCATTAGAGACGAATACGGAAAACTGTACAAAGTGGTGAAATTTGCCACTGTGATTACTGAACAGATGCAAAGGGAATTTGCTATTTCTGAGGCAGCTAACGTCGCTTTTAGTATTTCAAAAGAAACCGGCGAGCACGCAAAAAATGGCAATCAAGTGTTAGATAACACGGTTCGCATTATGGGAGAACTCACAGAGGAAACCGGGAAGGCGAGCAGTGGAATTAAAGAATTAGACGAGCAATCTCAAAAAGTGGCTGATTTGGTGCAAAGTATAAGTGGTATTGCTGACCAGACTAATTTACTGGCTTTAAATGCCGCTATTGAGGCCGCGCGTGCTGGGGATCAAGGTCGAGGATTTGCAGTGGTTGCCGATGAAGTTCGCCAACTCGCTTCACGCACCAGCAGTGCGACAGAAGAGATTGTTAACGTAGTGGTAGAGAACAGAAAGCTCACAGAAAATGCCGTACAGCTTATTGAGGCAGGACAAGAAAAAGCGCGTGAAGCCCTAGAGTACTCAACAGAGTCAGGCAAAGTGATGAGTGATATTGAGAAAGGCGCCACAGAAGTGGTAAATGCCATCGGTCAATTTACCCAAAGGTTATAGCGGCCGCTTGACGTTCCAAGGTCTCGCTCGTTATGCACAAAAACGTGCTTATCTAGTGCATGGTTTGCACTTTTTTTGTTCAGTCTCTTTTGTGGCCTGAAGGGGGTAAAGTCAAAAGTTTAGTAATTTCATAAGGTTAAACTTTTGGCATGATCAGTGCTTTTTATAAATGTAACTCGTTCAATGCATAATATGACATTGAGTGATAATAAAAATAAGAAACGCTTGGAATATATCGCGTACATCTTCAGAGGTATGCAAGGAAGAGAAGGAATCCTCTTCATATAACAATACAGTCGCTTGTTTCTCATCGCGAGGTGACATAACAGGCATGGCAACGAAGCCCACCAGCAAATAATGCTAATCCATTATTCGCTGGTGGGTTTTTTTTTGGTTCGAGGAACGCAAATGTTTACGTTAAAAACTAGCTCGCTGTTAAAAAATGTACCCAAAACACTGACGAAAGTACTCGCCCTGACGCTCATGGTCAGTGCTCCCCTAAGCCTTGCGCAAAGCGAAGAAAGCGTGGGGTGGCCAGAGAAAGAAGAACTTAAATTCGGTTTTATTAAACTAACCGATATGGCACCCCTTGCCATTGCCTATGAAAAAGGCTTCTTCGAAGATGAAGGACTGTACGTAACACTGGAAGCACAAGCGAATTGGAAAGTGTTGCTTGACCGTGTTATCGACGGGCAATTAGATGGTGCGCATATGTTGGCTGGACAGCCACTAGGCGCAACAATAGGGTTTGGTACGGAGTCCCACGTTGTCACTGCATTTAGTATGGACTTAAACGGTAATGGTATCACTGTCTCCAACGAAATTTGGGACAAAATGAAAGCCCATATTCCCGTAAAAGAGGGTAAACCAGTACATCCTATTAAAGCAGATTACCTAAAACCTGTTGTGGATGAATACCGCGAAGCGGGTAAGCCATTTAAAATGGGGATGGTATTTCCTGTCTCTACTCACAACTATGAACTTAGATATTGGTTAGCAGCAGGTGGTATTCATCCTGGTTACTATGCACCTCATAAAGGTGATACCTCTGGGCAAATAGATGCTCAAGCGCTACTGTCGGTTACGCCACCACCACAAATGCCAGCCACGATGGAAGCCGGCACCATTTACGGGTATTGCGTAGGTGAGCCATGGAACCAGCAGGCGGTATTTAAAGGTATTGGTGTGCCAGTGATCACCGATTACGAAATTTGGAAAAACAACCCAGAGAAAGTATTTGGCGTAAGCCAGGCTTGGGCGGATAAATACCCTAATACGCATATCCGAGTGGTTAAAGCGCTTATTAGAGCCGCCATGTGGTTAGATGAAAACAACAATGCCAATCGTCCTGAAGCAGTAAAAATTCTTGCTAAAAGCACGTATGTAGGTGCGGATGAAGAAGTACTGGCTAACAGTATGACAGGTACTTTCGAATACGAAAAAGGCGACAAACGCGAGGTGCCTGATTTCAACGTGTTCTTCCGTTATAACGCTACCTTCCCTTATTACAGTGATGCCATCTGGTACTTAACGCAAATGCGTCGTTGGGGGCAAATTTCTGAACCTAAGTCAGACGACTGGTACAAGGACATTGCGCGCAAAGTGTACAAGCCTGAAATTTATGCGGTGGCGGCGAAAGCCCTTATCGCTGAAGGCAAAGCCGATGCGGCAGACTTCCCAGAATTCGATACAGAAACAGGGTTTAAACCACCGCAAAGCGAGTTTATCGACGACGTCACTTACGATGGTTCAAAACCCAACGCTTATTTAGAGCAGTTTAACATTGGCTTGAAAGGCGAAACGGTACTGTAATCCAAACATCCACAGGTATTCATGGAGAAATTTATGAGCAAAATGGCAAATATCCTCAGTGTGTCCCCTACCAGAGCCCCCTCTGGCGGGGCACTCGCTAAAGTGTATCAATCAGCACCGGTATTGTTGTTGCCATTGATTGGACTGCTGATGTTTTTAGCGGTGTGGAATGGTGTGGCGAAATCCATTGATACGTCTTTAGGGCAGTTCCCTGGTCCTGCTCAGGTATGGGAACAAGCGGGTGTATTGATTGATGAGCACAACGCACAGCGCGAAAAAGCGGATGCATTTTACGAGCGACAAGCGCAGCGTAATGCGGCAAGAGTGGCACAAGATCCAAGCTATGAACCTAAAGTGAGAGACTTCACCGGCGCACCTACTTTCATTGACCAAATATGGACAAGTTTGTATACCGTGATGGTGGGGTTCTTTATCGCGTCTATCATTGCTGTGCCGTTAGGTATAGTGTGTGGTTTAAGTAAGTCAGCTTATACTGCGATTAACCCGCTTATTCAGCTGTTCAAGCCGGTTTCCCCGCTTGCGTGGCTGCCCTTAGTCACTATGGTCGTGAGTGCCTTGTATGTCAGTGATGACCCCGCCTTTTCGAAGTCGTTTGTTACCTCAGCATTTACCGTATCACTCTGCTGCTTATGGCCGACGCTTATTAATACAGCCGTTGGTGTATCCAGTATCGATAGTGACCTTATAAACGTGAGTAAAGTACTTCGCTTAACACCGTTTTCCCATCTCACGAAAATTGTATTGCCATCGTCCATCCCTATGATTTTCACCGGTTTGCGCTTGTCGTTAGGCATAGGTTGGATGGTATTGATTGCGGCAGAAATGTTGGCGCAAAACCCTGGGTTAGGGAAGTTCGTCTGGGATGAGTTCCAAAATGGTAGTTCAGAGTCACTGGCTCGAATTATGGTGGCAGTGCTCACTATTGGGGCTATCGGCTTTGTGTTAGATAGAGCCATGTTATCGATACAGCGATTCGTAAGCTGGGACAAAACCAGCGTATTACGCTAGTCAAAGGAGACACATATGCAACCTAAACATCTAGAGCTAACCCAAGTAGGGATTGACTTTCCTACACCAAAGGGCCCGTTTACTGCGCTCACCGACGTTAACCTTAAAATAGCGAAAGGTGAATTTGTTTCTCTTATTGGCCACTCAGGTTGTGGTAAATCCACCGTACTGAATATTGTCGCGGGCTTGCATACAGCCACTACCGGAGGCGTTATCCTCGATGGTGCGGAGGTGAACTCTCCGGGGCCTGAGCGTGCAGTCGTGTTTCAAAATCATTCATTGCTGCCTTGGTTAAGCGTGTATAAAAATGTTGAGTTAGCGGTAAAACACGCTATGCGTGGAAAATCGAAACAGGAAATGCGTGATTGGGTCATGCACAACCTTGAACTCGTTCATATGACCCATGCCTTAGACAAATTGCCCAGTGAAATCTCTGGTGGCATGAAGCAAAGAGTCGGTATTGCCAGGGCACTGTCTATGCAACCTAAAGTGTTACTTATGGATGAACCCTTTGGGGCGCTTGACGCACTTACACGTGCACATTTGCAGGATGCGCTTATGGAAATTCATGCAAATTTGGGTAACACAGTGATTATGATTACCCATGACGTGGACGAAGCCGTTTTGTTATCCGATCGTATCGTGATGATGAACAATGGCCCAGCGGCCACCATTGGTGAAATACTCAACGTTGAACTGCCACGCCCACGTGAACGTCTTGCGCTGGCGGATAATCCTGAATACAACCACTATCGTCATGAAGTGCTCACCTTTTTGTATGATAAACAAAAAAAAATTGAGCCTGTCTCGCCACATATTAAAGCCAATAAGGAAAAGGAGACGTCTGAATCAAAAGCTTCAAACAGTTCAGATGCTGCCTAAGCTGTACGCCGTAATCTGATTTAAATACGTTAATTGTAAAAGGAACGTTTTCTTGGTTTTACACCAGGAAGGGAGCCCTTTACCTAAAAATCACTATTTGAAACTCACATTTAAGAAAGAGTTTAGTTCGATAAGGGAACGCATAATGAAAAATCAAAAGAGGTTCACACTGGCGTTAGTCAGTACAGCGGTATTGTCATCGTTGAGTGTTTCAGCGATGGCTGATGAAGATTGGTACGACATACTTAGCAATTCCAAAGCATGGGCAGACTTAAACTTGCGCTATGAAGGTGTTGATCAAGATAATGCCTTAGACGATGCCAGCGCGTTAACACTAAGGACACGCTTGGGCTTTCAAACAGGCAGTTTAAATGGGTTTTCATTTACTGCAGAAGTAGAAGACAGCCGAATTGTTATGGGGCAGGGCGATTATACTGTGGGACCTACAGGCTATAATGTAGGCGAGTATTCGGTGATTGCAGACCCTGAAACCACCGAAGTAGATCAAGCATTTCTACAATACAAGAATGAAGGTTTGACCTTAAAAGCAGGCCGCCAAGTTATCGCATTGGACAATCATAGATTCATCGGCCATGTGGGCTGGCGTCAAGACCGTCAAACGTTTGATGGCGTAAGCGCGAAATACGTAGTCAGTGAGAACGTGGATGTATTTTATGCTTACCTCAATCAACGTAATCGTATCTTTGCAGAAGCTGCAGATTTTGATTCTAAAGATCACCTGATCAACGCTAATTTCAAAACTAAAATGGGTAAGTTCACCGCTTATGCGTACCTGTTAGAAGTTGATAATGATACCGCCAATGGCTTAGATACCTATGGTATTCGCTATAGCGGTAGCTATAAAACACAGAGCGTAGGCTGGGGATACGGCGCTGAATACGCTTCCCAAACCAGTGAGTCAGGGTCTGGCGATACTGCCACCGAATACGATGCTAACTATTTGAATGCGTACTTAGCGGCAACGGTTTCAGGTATTACAGCGAAAATTGACCACGAAGTGTTAGGCAGTGACGACGGTGCTTACGGTTTCTCTACCCCTCTTGCGACTTTGCACAAATTTAATGGCTGGACCGATCAGTTTCTTGCCACTCCAGCGCAAGGTTTAGTCGACACAACATTCTCTTTAAGTGGGAAGTTGGGCAAAGGTAAATGGTTATTGGCTTATCATAACTTTAGCGCAGATGAGAGTACCGAAGGTGTTGACGATTTAGGCAGCGAAATTAACGTGCAATACACTGCAAAAGTGATGGAACATTTCAACTTCGGTATCAAATATGGTCACTACACGGCTGAAGATATCAAAGTGGATGCGGATAAACTGTGGGTCTGGGTGGGGACAAAATTCTAAGCTTATGAAGCGTATGAAGTTACCACAAAACGTGCACTTGTTTCTTCTCTGCGGCGGCCAGTCACGTCGTATGGGAAGAGACAAAAGCTCATTGTTGTTTCAAGGAACTAGCTTTGAGCAACGTACCAAGCGTATTGCCCTTGACGCCGGTGTTACTGATGTTTGCACTGTGGGAGGCAAGGGTAAAGATATTGTCGATTGTATTCCTCATCGAGGGCCGGCAGCGGCCACGATTTTTGCCATGAATGAGGCAAAAGAAAACATCCTTAATCAGGCACATGCGCTGGTTCTTTTACCGGTAGATATGCCGATGTTAAGTGCGGTGTTACTACACCAGCTTATTGGGTTGAGTTTATCTCAGCAAACAAGCTGTTATTACAATAGAGACTGGTTTCCATTGGTTATCTACAAACCCGTTGATTACCTCGAAGAACTTAATAAGTTAATCACCGACTCACCGATGCCTTCAATGAAAGCGCTTGCCAACGTGTGTCACGCACAAACGGTTCCCCTTTCTTCGCGTTTGCACTTAGCATTACTCAACGTCAATACGCCACACGACTTTTCACAGTTGCAATCACTAACCCAACGTGGCCAAACGCAGATTTCTTAAGGCAGTAGCCACCCCTTTTTTACGGCATTATCCAACTGTGTATTAACGTAATCCCATAAGCTTGGTGCACAGGTAATAAGGTGTTTGTTTCTTTGTGCAATTTTCTCCCGTGTCACCCCATGCTTTTTCCAACTGCCCCCTTGATTTTGCATGTTTTGAAACACAGGCAGCACTCTATCCATCGCTTTTGCAAATTCAGCGTCAGGCGTTTCTGCCTCTTCAAACTCTAGCCATAATGCCAGCAGCTCCTGATTTAAAGGCGCAGGAAGCAAACCAAAGATTCGTTTAGCGGCTGCCAGTTCTTTTTCTGCTTGGGCTTCATGTTCGGCTGCTTCTTGAAAGGCAAACAAATCTCCGGCATCAATTTCTACTACGTCATGTATAAGAATCATTCGAACAACGCGGCTAATATCAATCGGTTGTGCAGCAAAGGGAGCAAGCGTCGTTGCCATTAAAGCAACATGCCAACTATGCTCCGCGGAATTTTCTTGCCTATCGTTATCAAGGGGAAGGGTAATCTGCCGCTTTACTGCTTTTAATTTATCTAATTCGGTTATAAATTCGCTAAATTGGGCTGGAGTTAATGTCATAAAGATTCCAATGCTAATAAAAAAAGGCCGATAAGAGTATCGGCCTTCAAAATAACTCAATGTATTTTACTTTTGCTTAGATAACCAAACAATAAGGTCGGAAATATCGTCAAGAGACATGTCTGAGGTAAAGGTGGGTTGATACTTGCCGTTTACAATAAAGCTAGGCACACCTTTTATGTAATTTCTATTTTTATCAATTTCTTGCTGGTTTTTGCGCATCATACTGTTCACGCCAAAACTATTGGCGAGTTTATCAAACTCAGCACCGTCAACACCATTAACAACAAAGATATTACGTAAGTCTTTTAGACCAGTAACAGATGCACGTTGTTTGTGAATATAGTTGAAAATAGCAGTGTTAAGCGCGTCTTCTTGCTTCATTGCGCGGGCAATGAGCATTGCCTTTGTTGCATCGTTTTGTACGTCAGGGCCAGTGAAGCCCATAAAGTTAACGTGGACTTTGTTAAATTTGACGTTGTCGCCCATTTTAGTTTTGATGTCTTTTATCACTGGCTCAAACTGAAAGCAATGTGGGCACCAAAAAGAGAAAAACTCTGTAATCACAGGCTTGCTGGTGGCGTCTTCATCAAGCACCTTATAGTGAGTGCCTTCTTTCCATTTTACGTCACTATCTTGTGCACACGCGGTAAGCGGGATAAGTAACGCCATAATAAACAGTACTGCAAACTTTTTCATTGGAGTAAGTCCTTCGATGAGATTTTTCATTGTTACGATGAAGGTTAACACAAGCCTTTACAAGGCACTAGCGTACGCGACCATCTGGGTATTTTATGCAACGAATGGCCTGAGTATGCTCTTGTACTGAACCTGTAAGCGGCTTCATCGTTTGCTTGTCAGCGCTAAAACCCTAATTTAAGTGGGGGCTCTTGCATGGCAGACATTTGCTCTTTTAACGCAAGAATTTGACCTTCCCAGTATTTGTCGTCGGCAAACCAAGGAAAGGCACGTGGGAACGCGGGGTCCTCCCAGCGTCGCGAAAGCCATGCCATATAATGAACCATACGCATGGCCCTTAACGGTTCGATAAGCGCCAGTTGGCTGTTATCAAATTCATTAAATTCTTCGTAAGCTTCCACCAGTGTGTCTAGCTGCAGCAATTGTTGTTGTCTGTCGCCACTTAGCATCATCCATAAGTCTTGAATCGCGGGACCCATTCGGCAATCATCCAAGTCAACAAAAGTGGGGCCATCACGCCATAGAATATTACCGGGATGACAATCTCCATGCAGGCGAATAACGCCCTGACTTTTATAGTTAGCAGATGCTTTTTCAATGACCGGATTTAAAATGGCAAAAAATGCCGTCTTTAAATGGTCGGGTAACAATTGGCTATTTTCCAGTATCCGCTTTGGCTCATCTAAGTAGCTCTGGGTGTCAATGGCTGGGCGATCCGCAAACGGCTTTGCTTGTGCTACTCGGTGAATGCGCCCAATGAACCTGCCCATCCATTCAAGCTGGTCAAGGTTATCATTTTCAAATTGTCGCCCGCCCACTGATGGAAACAAAGTAAAGCGATAGCCTCCATGGTGATGCAGTGTCTCACCATTGATAAGAAGGGGAGCCGCTATGGGAATCTCATTTTCAGCTAACTCAAGGGCAAAATCATGCTCCTCTTCAATCTGTGTGTCGGTCCACCGTCCGGGCCGATAAAACTTCACCACGTAACGCTGATTGTCCTCGGCCTGGAACTGATAAACCCGATTCTCATAACTATTAAGCGCCAACAGGCCGCTTTGTAAAAAAATGCCCTGGTCTTCCAGGGCATCTAAAATGGTATCTGGATTTAAACCAGAAAATGAAAAGTCTGTCATCGATATATAAATTTCGTTGGTTCGTTGACTGTGACCACGTCACCGTCAATGGTGGTGGTTTGTACAGTAAACATGATTTCTGTTACCACATCTTCCAGATTATACGGGTCTGTTGCAACCGATATCGGCGTACTAAATACTTCGCCCCCTTTTACCGTGACCTCCTGTTCGCCATAAAAGCGATATTCAGGTAAACCCTCCACACTAATAGTATAAGTTTGGGTGGTTTGGGATTTATTGAGTACCTTGATGGTATAGACATTTTCAATCAAGCCGTCGTTTGTTTCTCTGTATAAAGCGTTTCTATCTCGAATGATATCCACGGCGAGAGGAATTCGAGTGACAATATCGGCAATCAACAGCCCCACCATGATGAGCAGAACAATAAAGTAACCGATAAGTTTGGGGCGGATAATATGCGTTGTACCGCCAGAAAGTCGCTCCTCAGACGTAAAGCTAATCAGTCCTTTGGGGTAACCCATTTTATCCATTACACCATTACAGGCATCGATACAGGCACCACAGTTAATGCATTCGTATTGTAAGCCATTGCGGATATCAATCCCTGTAGGACAAACCTGAACACACAGGTTACAGTCGATACAGTCGCCCAGCCCTTTTTCCTGAACCTGTTCGTGACTGAGCTTACGCGGTCGGGGCCCGCGCTGCTCGCCTCGATGGGCATCGTAAGATACAGTAAATGTATCTTTGTCGAACATAGCAGACTGAAAGCGGGCATAAGGACAAATGTGCGTACACATGATTTCTCGCATGTAGCCTGCGTTTGCGTAGGTACAAACCGCAAAAAACAACACCGAGAATGCTGCCCAAGAGCCGGTATTGAAAGTGAAAAAGTTAATGAACAGAGCGCCAATAGGCGTGAAGTAACCCACAAAGGTTAATGCGGTTAACAGCGCCACAGCCACCCATGCGGTGTGTTTCAACGTTTTACGGATAAACTTGTCTGCATCCATAGGGCGCGCATCTAACTTAATTCGTTTATTGCGAGGCCCCTCTATTTTTTCTTCAAACCACGTATAAATATAAACCCAAGTGGTTTGAGGGCACATAAAACCACACCACACTCGCCCAGCAAATGTGGTGACAAAAAACAACGCAAACGCCGAGACGATAAAGATGTAGGCCAGCAGAGTTAAGTCTTGAGGCCAAAGTGTCAGCCCAAATATAGTAAATCGTTGTTCAACAATATCCAATAATACGGCTTGCTTGCCATTGTATTGAATCCAAGGGATCACGGCGAACAACGCAAGGAAAATAAGCCCAAAAAACCGACGAAAGGTTTCTAACGGGCCCTGTACGGCACGAACATAAATTCGGCTTCTACTGTCATGGCGTTTGCCACCATCGCCAGAGGATGGCTTGTGTACCTTAACAGGGGTAACATTTTTTACAGGAATCTGCTCATTCATAAGGGGACCTTAGCCGACTTCACAATGCTGCTAGGAGGCAGTGTAACAGCCAAAATAATTGACCGTTTTAATGTAGATCAATGATGGCATGAATGATCGCTTTTTTACATGTTTCAGTCAATACTGAAAGTTCAGAAATATTGTGTAATAGCAGTTCAGCGCTAAAACATGCCACGCATTTATCCTCGTATTTCCTTATACCTAGGTATATTTGAAGGTAGCTTGTCTAGGCATAAATCGAGATACACTAAGGTATTCTTTTCTATTATGGGCATTTTTAATGCGACGATTCATGGTGCTTTTAGCTGAGATTGGGTTAATTATACTGATTGTTCGTTCGCCTTTCGCGCAGCATTTTCTTAACGAAGTGCAATACAATCTTGCCGATACCTTTTACGCCTTAGAAAGGTTGCCGCAACAGCGCCTATTGCAAAATCTAAGAGAGGATATTGAAAATGAAATGCCTCATTTAAAACCCTACCAACGTGAATACCTACATAGCATCACACTAGATAGTGTGCACTTATCCCATTTTTATCGTGCGTATTGTGCGCATAACGAGATTAATCCGAATTTTTTCGGCCAAGACAGGGTCACCCTGTGTACCAAGGTGGCAGGGGCTGGTTTGGTATCAGGTACTTAGCGCATTTGCCTGCAAGCCATGGTAAAGGTGAGGTTTATACTGTTAGTTTCATTTTGTGTTTATTTTGTTCATTTATCATTCAGGTTAGTTTGCTATAGTGGCAAGAAAAGGTAAATATTTGAGGAGCAACAAGATGTCAGCGACAATTCGAAATGCCGTCACTAAAATGGGACTCGTTGTTACTGCTGCAACACTTTTCGCAGGGGCTGCAACGAGTCAAGCTGCTGAGGTGAAAGTAGAGTGGGTAGAGCCTACAAAATATGTAGATGTTAAGCCAAGTAACGAGCCTCGTAAGCGGTTTAGAGAGCGCACACTGGAGCAACTCGAAACCTTTATGCTTGAGCTGGGCGAAAAACTCCCAAGTGAACAAAGCCTAACGCTGAAAGTGACCAACCTGGATCTTGCTGGGCATGTTTGGCCTGCAAGTTTCGCCGGTTTTGGTAATAGTATGACTGACGTTCGTATTATTCGAAGTTTAGATATCCCACGAATGACATTGTCGTATACATTGACTGAAAATGATCGCATTGTTCAGCAAGGTGAAGACATTAAAATTAAAGACATGGCGTTTATGGATTCTCGGGTACGTCCGTTGAATCGTGACACGCTAGTGTATGAGAAAGCCATGATTGAAGATTGGTTTGACGATACATTCTCTATAAGCTTCGCCAGCAACTAATGCTTTGTACACCGAATGTGAACGTTTAAAAAATGCCGCTTTAATAAGCGGCATTTTGCTTTTGCACATCGCAATTATAAATAATCGAATTCGCTGGCGGCTATCGCTAGGGTACTCTCTGCGCCCGCTGAATAGGCCACTTTATGGGCGTCTCTACGTGGCAAAATGCGATCAATATAGAAATCACGAGTTTTTTGCTTAGCGGTAGCTATTACCGTGTTATCCGATTGTGCGGCTGTGTCTGCCATACTGAACCAAAGCACGCCAATAAGTGAGTAGGCCGTATAGGCTAAATAATCACAGGCGGCAGAGGCCGCGGTTGTGGCATCCATACCTAGGCAGTCTGCTGATGAAGCACGCCAGTCGTCAAGTAAACCTTGAGCAAGGGCTTTATTGTCGTTATCTGTCATGGCCTCAACCAATTCATTAAACGCCTGATAGGTCGCGTTTAGCATATCGCCGCCATCACGGGTCAGTTTACGACCAATAAGATCTAACGCTTGGATACCATTGGTTCCTTCATACAACATAGCAATGCGCACATCGCGCATTAACTGTTCCATGCCCCACTCACGAATGAAGCCATGGCCGCCGAAAACTTGCACGCCTAAGCTGGTGGTTTCCAGTCCCATGTCTGTCATATAGGCTTTGCAAATAGGCGTTAAAAACTGAAGCACTTTATCCGCATGTACTTTCTCTTCTTCTGTACCCAGTTTTTCGATGTCCATAAATTTGGCATAAAAAAGCGAAAGCGCGCGGGCACCTTCAATTTGTGACTTCTGGGTAAGCAGCATACGAGCTACATCAGGTTGAAACACAATAGGGTCAGCTTTACCGTCAGGGTTTTGAACCCCTTGCGGAGCACGGGACTGAACACGTTCTCTGGCATACGTCAGTGCGCCTTGGTAAGAGGCTTCAGCGGCACCTAAACCTTGAAGTCCAACTTGGAATCTCGCATCGTTCATCATGGTGAACATGCATGCTAGCCCCTTGTTTTCCTCACCAACTAACCAGCCTGTAGCTTCGTCAAAGTTCATAACACAGGTTGGACTGGCTTTAATACCCATCTTATGTTCAATACTGCCCACCGACACCTGATTTGCTTCGCCAGGTTCATTGTTGTCATCTAATAAGAACTTCGGCACCAAGAAAAGGCTGATACCTTTTACGCCTTTTGGTGCGTCAGGTAAACGTGCCAGGACTAAATGGACAATATTGCTACTCCAATCTTGATCACCAGCGGTAATAAAAATTTTATTGCCGGTTATTTTGTAGCTACCGTCATCTTGAGGTTCGGCTTTTGTATTGAGTAAGCTTAAGTCTGTCCCTGCATGAGGTTCAGTGAGGTTCATGGTACCTGTCCATTCACCACTGATCAGCTTCGCGAGATACTTGTTTTTCAGGTCGTCACTGGCATGCTTTGTAACGGCTAACACGGCGCTTTCCGTTAGCATGGTGGTAAGACGCCAGCTTAAATTGGCGGCATTAAGCATTTCATGTACGGGCACAGCCATGGTGTAGGGGAGGTCCTGACCATCGTAATCGGCACTGCCTAGCATGGCGTTCCAGCCATTTGCTACGTATTCTTGATAGGCATCAGCAAACCCTTTTGGTGTCGTCACACTACCGTTTTCTAAGTGACAGCCTTCTTCATCGCCCTCGCGGTTTAAAGGGGCTACAACATCGAGGGCAAACTTAGCGCCTTGGGCAATAATTTCACTTGCCAATTCACTATCAAAATCTCCAATGCCGAGTTTCTGGTAGTGGGCATCTAGACCTAGCCAATCTTTTAATAGGAATTGAAAATCAGCGGTAGGGGCATGGTACAGAGGCATGTGTGACTCCTTTTTCAAACAGGTGTTTTAATTTTGCCTCATTATAGGCATAAAAAGCATAGTCAGAGTAGTCCGTTAAAGGAAAGTTAATAAAAAATTATTCACAGACGAGAATATAAAGCCACATTTACACCCGAGATTGCATTGGCTTTTTCTGCCATGGCTGGCATCCTATGGGGTTAAACTAGGTATTTGCCTCTAGCCTAAGAAACAGCGAGACACACTTAATGAGCGAAACAGAAAACCGAAAGCCCCTTTGTATTGTAACAGGTGGCAGTTTAGGGATTGGTTATGCGGTTTGCCAAGCATTTATTGAAGCAGGTTACCGTGTGCTCAATCTTGACGTTAGAGATTTTCATCGGCCTTTAAATCACGCTACTTGGATGTCTTGTGATGTTAGCCAGGTTGCTCAAGTACAAACGGCAATAGATGACGCGGTCGCTCAGTATGGACAAATACATGCGCTGGTCTGTAACGCAGGTAAGCATATTTCGGCAACCATTGAAGAAACTGACGAAACCATGTTAGACAGCATCATCAGTTTAAATATTAAAGGGGCTTACGGGGCGATTAAAGCAAGTTTACCTGCAATGAAAAAGTACAAAGAAGGCGCTATTGTCGTCATGGGTTCAGACCAGTCCTTTGTAGGAAAACGCAATTCATTCGCGTATGGATTAACAAAAGCGGCGTTGGCCTCTATCGCCAAAACCACCGCGTTAGATTATGCTGAATTCGGTATCCGAGTTAATGCCGTTTGCCCAGGCACCATTGAAACACCGCTTTTCCATCATGCCATAGATAAATATGTTGCAACAAGTGGCGCAGACAAAGGTGAGGTTGTGGCAGAAGAGGCCGCCGCTCAACCTTTAGGTCGGTTAGGGCAGCCTGAAGAGGTGGCTAATCTTGTCTGCTTTTTATGTAGTGATAAAGCGGCCTTTATCACCGGAAGTCTCTATGCCGTAGACGGCGGGTATACCGCCCAGTAACAAACCAGTGGGTGAATATAGTGGCTTTTCAGTGTGGATTAGCATCGATGTGGGAATACAACAACCTGAGGGTAAGTGATGACATGGTTTGATCCTCACCTTCACTTTTTCGCCCTGCAACAGGGAGATTATGATTGGCTGAAGCCAGACAATCCCCCCTTTTGGCCAGATAAACCACGAATTGCCTGCAACACCACAGAGCGTCATTTAATGACCCAAAGCCAAGGCAAGGTTGAGGGGTTTGTCCATATTGAAGCCGGCTATAACAATAGGTTGCCTTGGCGGGAAATTGAATATTTGGACAGGCACTGTTCTCTTCCGTTTAAGGCCGTGGCTTGCATCGATTTAACGGATCCTCAGGCGTGCTCGACAGTGGATAATTTACTCAGGTGGCGTTCTGTTACTGGGCTTCGCCATATTCTCGATGATGAGGCGACCACACTGTTAACCACCCCGAGAGTAAAGCATTGCTTAGCGCATATCAGTCACCGCCAATTGTCTTTTGATGCGCAGCTTGATTTAACAGACAGCACAGCTGTAACAGCACTCCTTAATGTCATATCTGCACTGCCCCAGCTGAAGGTAATGATTAATCACACGGGGGCATCATTCTTAGCAGCACGCAGTGCGAAAAAAAAGCACCTCTGGCTAAGGCATATTCAGTTACTGAGTGAATGCCCAGGGGTTGCAATGAAAATGTCTGGGTGGGAAATGGCCTCTAGAGACTGGCGTTGGCAGGAGGTCGCTCGGGTATGTGATGCCCTTTTTGAAAGGGTGCCTTACCATCAATTGATGTTCGCGAGCAACTTTCCGTTATGTGGTTGGCGGCTACCTTATTTGGCGTTGTGGCAAGGATATGAAAAGCTTGTGGCTCAGCTACCTAAAAAGGTTCAACGGGGTTTGCTGCATGAAAATGCGACACAATGGTACCGCTTGAATGACAAATAAAAAGGGGATGTCCTAAACCATCCCCTTAATTTTCTGTCATGCTGTAAATCGCCTGTTATTTTAGTTCGGTGACTGTCATATGTGGAGAGCGGTAAACCACTTCATCATTTAAATCTATGCCAATCCCCGGCGTATCAGGCGCCTCAATAAATCCATTCACGGGTTGAGGATCTTGAAGGCATAACTCTCTGTTCCACCCCTTAATGGCATAAGTATGATGCTCGTGGATTAAAAAGTTAGGAATAGCCGTTTCTAAGTGAAGGCTGGCAGCGGTTGCCACAGGGCCACCACAAACGTGAGCCTGAATGCGTACGTCATAGATATCAGCATAATCACAGACTTTTTTCGCTTCGGTGAAGCCACCGCACAATCCCACGTCGGGTTGAAGTACGTCAATAGATTGATCTTCTAGGTAAGGTCGCACGTCCCATCTATGATAAAGGCGTTCGCCACCGGCAATGGGAACCTTAACGTTTTTCGCCACTTTATCGTGCAGTTTGGCATTGAGATAATTCACCGGTTCTTCGTAGTAAAGGCAACCCATTTCTTCCACAATATCGCCTAGCTGAATCGCCGTAGATGCGCCAAGTAAACTATGACATTCAAAGATAATGTCGCCATCTTCACCTAAGGTGTCGCGAATGGCTTGTAAACGTGCTTTGAACAGTTTCAGCTCTGGCTTGGTAAATAGCTTGGTTCTATCGAAGTGGGTATTGCCCTCTTTATCATAAACAATAGGGTCAACCTTCACGGCGTCGTAACCGTCTTTCATGGCTTTTTCGGTAGCGCGAGCATAGTCTGCAGGGGCGTTTAATTTGGTGACTTCTTTGTCCCAATCAAACTGTAATTGGCTCGCGTAACTACGAAGTTTGCCATTGGTTTTACCCCCAAGCAATTCGTAAACAGGTAAACCTAACGCTTTACCTTTAATGTCCCATAATGCCGTGTCGATGGCACTCATTGCCGCATAGATGACAGGCCCACCGCCTAATCCCCAAAAACCTTCACGGAGCATACGAGACCACAATAACTCTGTGTTTAATGGGTTGAAGCCAATGAGCATGGCTTCAGAAATTTCTTTTATCATGTGAGCTGCAGCACTATGACCCCAGTCGTAAGCGAGTCCAGCCTCGCCAACACCTGTAATACCTTCATCAGTGTAGACCCTGACAAAAACAGGGTTCCACTGCGGGCGTTTAGGGCATTCGATGTCAAAGATTTCAACTTTTGTTACTTTCATTTATCTGTTCTCAATTGGTGTAACCGATGGGGGTAAACATGCCTATTACGCTTATTCACAAAAACCAGGATCAAGCTTGTAGGCCTTTCTTAACATGGCTGGCCACGCTTTTTGGCCGCCAGTTTGACCACTGTGTACAACATTGGCTTGGGCATAGATACCGTCAATAATGGATTGGGGAATTTCAATAACATCAGCGTTGGCCTGCATAAGAGCAAGCTGTATTTCACATGCACGCTGAAGATCGTAGAACCGCATGAAGGCATCGCCAACAGTCGGCCCTAACGTTAAGCCGCCATGGTTGGGAAGTAGCATATGATAAGTGTCACCCAAATCCTCTTGAAGGCGTTTCTTTTCATTTTCATCAACTGCCAACCCTTCGTACCCGTGATAGGACAAAGAAGGCAAAGAAAACATGGAATATTGGCTCCATGGTTTGAGTCCACCTTTCACTGAGGCGACAGAAATAGTCGCTAAGGTATGAAGATGAATGACACATTGTGCATCATGGCGAACTTCATGAATGGCACTATGAATAGTAAAGCCGGCTGGGTTGATAGAATAGGGCGTGTCGCTAAGGATATTCCCTGCCAAATCCACTTTTATCAGGTTGGAGGCGGTCACTTCGTCAAATGTAAGGCCAAACGCATTCACGAGATAATGCTCGGTGCCAGGCACTTTCGCTGAAATATGGGTATATATTAAGTCGCCCCATCGCATGTCGGCAACCAATCGGTAACACGCGGCTAAATCTACCCGAGCTTGCCACTCTTCATCTGATACCTTGCCTTTCAGGCTATTGGTTTCAAGGCTAAACACGGTATTTTCTCCTTTCTCATTAATGCCACAAAACTAACAAAGCCAAAGCAAACCTACAATGCACTTTGTGTTATGGGTTATGCGCTTTAAACTGTGTTTCGTATTGGCTATAGGCTGCGAATGCATCTCGCAGCGGAATTAAATCGTCTGCAAAGCGCAATTGTGAATGGGTAAGGCTAAAGGGCGCTACCTTTTTTAGCCCCTTTACCTCTATCTTTGCCCAGGGTGGGGCGGCAAAGTTACTGGGCAATGTGTCAATACCCGCATTGGTGTGGCAAGCATACAGCGCCAATCCGTTGGTAGTCACACTAAGCTTTGGCCCTACTAGTACGTTGAACCCCGTTTCTTCCCATGTTTCTCTATGCGCTGTACAAGGTAGAGGCTCATTTGGCTGCTGGGTGCCGCCTGGAAAGTCTAGCTTTCCTGAACCGCGATGTTCAATTAATAGTAAGCTATCTTGCACCCGAATAATGCACGCCGCCGCTTGTGGCGAAGAAGCTGCTGTATTCTCGACATTCGATACTGGATTTAAGGTACGGCAGGTGGGCGCAGAGGGCGTTGAATCTGCGCAACTAAAAAGCGTTAAAATAACGAATATTGCTGATAAGCGAATTTTGATAGGCATTAGTTTCGGTAAAATAGAGACAATAAAAATAAATAACAATCATAATGTCGCGTTAAAACTACGCCAAAAGGCGATTTAACACGTCACTGCACCAGCGTGGTACTTTACCACGGAGTGCAGCATTACCAACAGGAAAGGTTATGTCGTCACGTATATCCATCTCCCCGCTTCTTTTCGGTGTCGTGTTACTCGCTGGAGTGGTTGTTTATCTCAACTTACCTGCTGATGAGTCAAGCAAGCAAAACGGCTCACGTGCAACTCCAGTAAGAGCCACAGTAGCCAGCATGCAAACCATGCCAATCACTATTGAGGCGTTGGGCACCGCCACGGCAAATGAGTCTGTCACCATTACTGCACAAGTGACTGACACGGTGCAGGCTGTGTATTTTGACGATGGTGAAGAGGTCGAGGCTGGTAAGGTATTGGTTCAGCTCAATAATCGAGAAGAGTACGCACGAATAGCAGAGTTAAAGGCAAATATCGATGAAGCCAAGCGTCAGTATGCGCGTATTGAAGATTTAAGGCAGTCAAGTGCGGCATCGGAGCAGCTTTTAGATGAACAGCAAGCGCGGGTGAAGGGATTAGAAGCACAGTTAGACATTGCCCGAGCTCAACTTAGCGACCTGCAGATTAGCGCGCCGTTCGCCGGTGTATTAGGGGTGCGGTCGGTCAGTAAAGGGGCATTAGTCCGTCCCGCCGATGTTATCACTACGTTAGATGATATTAGCGTAATTAAAGTGGACTTCAGTATTGCAGAGAACCACTTAGCCAGTCTTGCTGTCGGTCAAACAATCTCTGCCACCACAACTGCCTATCCTAACGAATCCTTTAGCGGCACAATTAGTCATATTGATACACGACTTGACCCCATTAGCCGGGCTATTAAGGTGAGAGCCAATATCGACAATAGTGATAAGCGACTTCGCCCCGGCATGTTGATGACAATCGTGGTAGAAAAGCGGGTATTAAACACCCTAGTTCTACCAGAAAAAACCTTAGTGCCTGTGCAAGATAAACAATTTGTTTATGTGGTTGAAAACGATATTGCCATTCAAAAAGAGGTGGCAATTGGTGAACGCCGTCCTGGCAAGGTTCAAATTCTTTCAGGCATTAGCGAAGGCGATGTCGTTATCACTGAAGGTACACTGCGAGTAAGAGATCAGTCTCCGGTCAACGTGCTCAATGCTGTAGGAAAGGAGTAAACAATGCTGCTTTCTGATGTGTCGGTAAAACGTCCTGTATTCGCTACCGTTATCAATTTGCTACTGATTATTTTCGGCATCGTGGCTATTTCAATGCTGTCGTTGCGAGAATACCCTGATATAGACCCGCCTATTGTATCGGTGAGCACCAATTATACGGGGGCATCGGCAAATATTGTTGAAACACGGATTACACAATTACTAGAAGACAGAATTTCAGGCATAGAAGGCATAAAAAATATTACCTCTACGTCGCGTAATGGCCGTTCTGATATCACAATTGAATTCAAATTGTCACGGGACATAGACGCCGCAGCGAACGATGTTCGTGAGCGGGTTAGCCGCGCATTAAATAATTTACCCGATCAGGCTGATCCACCTGAAGTGTCAAAAGCCAATTCTGATGAAAGTGCCGTGGTTTGGTACAACCTGCGCAGTACCAACCTTAATACCATGGAATTAACCGATTATGCAGAGCGATTCCTCGTCGATAGGTTATCTATTGTTGATGGTGTTGCCCGTGTTCAAATTGGTGGCGGCCGCCGCTATGCAATGAAGGTATTTTTAGACAGAAATGCCATGGCCGCCCGAGGGATTACGGTGACGGATGTAGAAAACGTTATTCGGGCTGAAAACGTAGAGCTTCCCGCGGGTGAGGTGGAGTCTCTCGATCGCAATTTTGAAGTCAGGGTGGCACGCAGCTTTTTAACACCCGATGATTTCGCTGCATTAACAGTGGCCATGGGAGACGACGGCTATCTAGTTCGCCTTGGCGAAATAGCTCGCGTAGAGCTCGCCGCTGAAGATGACGAAACAGAGTTTCGTGGTGATGGCGTAAACATGATTGGTTTGGGCATCATTAAACAGTCGAAGTCCAATACATTGGAAGTTGCACGGGCCGCAAAGGCTCAAATTGCGCGTATTGAAGAAACCTTACCAGATAACATTTTTATCGTGCCTAGCTATGATTCTTCGGTATTCATCGAAGCTTCCATTGATGAAGTGTATGAAACCTTAGCAATTGCCATGTTAATGGTGGTTGTTGTGATCTATCTATTTTTAGGCAATATTCGCGCAACCTTGATTCCCGCAGTCACCGTCCCTGTTTCTCTGGTGGCCGCCTTTATTGTTATGTATGGGTTAGACTTTTCTATTAACCTACTGACCTTATTGGCCATGGTGCTTGCGATTGGCTTAGTGGTCGACGACGCCATTGTTGTATTAGAAAATATTTACCGCAGAATCGAGTTGGGTGAGCCCCCGTTATTAGCTGCCTATCGCGGTGCAAAAGAAGTAGGGTTTGCGGTTATCGCCACCACACTCGTGCTGATTTCTGTATTTGTTCCTTTAGTCTTCCTTGAGGGGAATATTGGTCGCTTGTTTACCGAGTTTGCCCTAGCCATCGCGGCTGCTGTGGCGTTTTCAAGTTTCACCGCCTTGACGCTATCGCCTATGATGGCGTCGAAACTTCTCAAGAAAAAGACCCGTTCATCTGGCTTTGGCGTTTGGATGGATAAACGCTTTGGCCAACTCGAAACTCGCTATTACCAAAGCTTGGGTAAAACCTTACATCAGCCTTTGCTCATGGTGTTGTTGTTGATTATCTCCGTGCTTGCCATTGTTCAACTTTCCGAGAAGGTGCCGAGTGAATTTGTACCTAAAGAAGACAGGGGTAATTTCTTTATTCTTATGAATGCACAAGAGGGGGCTAGCTTTGAAAGTAATGCCGCTAACCTAGCACGGATTGAAGAAGTGTTGATGCCATACCGGGAAAGCGGAAAAATTCAGCGGTTATTAGTGAGAACGCCAGGCTTTGGCGGAAACGCGGGCATGGCAATCATCGGCAGTGCCGATTGGGACGAACGGGATTTCAGTACATTTGCCTTAATGGATGAAATCAGTGAAAAGCTAACCGCGGTGCCGGATGTTCGCGCATTTGCCATTATGCGTAGCGGTATTTCTGGTGGTGGATTTGGTCGCCCGGTGCAATTCGTGTTGCAAGGAGATACCTATGAAAACCTGGTGGCATGGCGAGATACCGTTTTGACAAAAGCGGCAGACAACCCCAACTTGGTGAGAATTGATTCCGACTATAAAGAGACATCGCCGCAACTGCTGATTAACATCGACAGAGATAGAGCCGCCGATCTTGGGGTAAGTATCAGTGATATTGGTCGAACCCTGGAAGTGATGCTAGGCCAACGGACGGTGTCGACCTTTTTAGACAGAGGCGAAGAGTACGATGTCATTATTGAAGGAATAGAAGCAGACTATAGAAGCCCCAGTAGTATTGATAATCTCTATGTGCGCTCTGCGCGAACTGGCGAACTTATTCCTATGGACAATTTGCTGACGTTTACAGAGCAAGCCACTTCTGCGCAGCTGAATCGCTACAATCGTATGCGAGCAGTAACAATTTCGGCCAACCTCGCTGATGGCTACACGTTAGGCGAAGCCTTGTCTTACTTAGAAAACATTGTGGCCACAGAGTTACCTGATAATGTCTCTATCGATTATAAAGGTGAGTCGCAACTTTATCATGAAGCGGGTAGCTCGTTTGTGTATGTTTTCATCCTTGCGCTTGCTGTGACTTATTTAATTCTTGCTGCACAATTTGAGAGCTGGATTCACCCTTTGGTTATTATGCTTACCGTGCCGTTAGCATTAGTGGGCGCTTTCATTGGGCTTTACTTCGCAGGTATGACATTGAATATTTACAGTCAAATAGGTTTAGTGATGCTGATTGGCCTTGCTGCTAAAAATGGCATTCTGATTGTAGAATTTGCGAATCAGTTAAGAGATGCAGGGCTCGCGTTTGAGGAGGCATTAAAACGTGCGGCCATGCAGCGACTACGTCCGATTGTAATGACGGGGTTTACCACTGTATTTAGTGCGCTGCCCTTGGTAATGGCCTCAGGCCCAGGGGCTGAAAGTCGAAAGGTGATAGGCATGGTCATCTTCGCTGGGGTACTTGTGTCGGCATTTATGACCCTTTATGTGGTGCCTACCGCTTACAGCTGGTTGGCACGTAATACTGGGTCACCACTGCAGCGAACTCATGAAATAGCGCGATTAGACGCCAAGCTCCCCTACATAAAAGGTGAATAACAGTGTTTGCAACATGCTTGCTCTGCATTGCGTACGCTTGAACTTAAACGATTTGCAAAGAATGTGTCCATATTTAGGTATTTTTAAATATACTTAAATATGGATGCGAATTACTTTGTAAGCGCCATGTTAATGCGTCAAGTGTCTGAATTTAATCAGTAAATTAATCAGAAAGCGCACTATCATTGTTTTTTATGAAGCGCGATAGGTATTTAAACTACTCATTAGACAATCGTATACTTGCGTTAGTTTTTTCTTCCTTTACACTCCGCGGCAAAATCAACAGCTTGTATAAGCTATTCATTTTTAGACATAATTTTTTTTCATTCAAATTGGCGAAAACAACGTTTGTAACCAATACTTACCCCGTTGTAAGCGTTTGTACGCACAAATACATGTTTGCCAGCATGCGTTTAAAGTCTCAAATGTCGTTTAAAACGACGGGCAGGCAAGTAAAAAGCGACGAGCAAGCATATCAACATACTCTAAAGGACAGATGATGAAGAAGTGGATACTCGCAGCAGGTTTATGCTGCAACGTCGCTCTTGCCGACGTAGCCGTTATCGTAAACCCCAATAATAGTGACGCGCTTGATAAAGACAGTATTAGTCGAATTTTCTTGAACAAAGCGAAAGCATTCCCTAGCGGTATAAAGGCTGAGCCAGTTGCATTGGACGAAGGCCAATCGGCCACTGATGAGTTCAACAGCAAAGTGCTAAACAAAACAGCTGCCCAACTTACCGCGTTTTGGTCAAAGCTCGTATTTACGGGTAAAGGTCAGCCTCCTAAAGCATTAGCCAGTGATGCAGAAGTGATATCTGCGGTAGCGGCAAACCCGGGCGCAATAGGTTACGTTGACGCTGCCGCTGTCAATGACAGCGTACGCGTTGTTGCTACGTTTTAATCTCCCGATTTTACAAAGAATTTAAGGAACACCCATGAAAACCAAACTCGCTATCTTATCAATGGCTGGTCTACTGACTACACCTGCTTTGGCCGATATTCAAATTAACGGCTTCGCCAACCTAATTGGTGGCATGACACTCGATGACGATGAGTCGGTTTACGACTACGACAGTGATTTTAACTTTAATCCAGCCAGTGTATTTGGCCTTCAAGTGCGCGGCGATGTGAGTGATAAATTATCCGCAACAGCCCAGTTAGTGGGTCGCGGCAGTGACGACTACGACGCCGATTTTGAGTGGGCTTACATGACTTACATGTTGAACAATAACGTCAACATCAGTGCGGGTCGCTTACGTATGCCGCTTTTCAAATATTCAGCCTCTCTCGATATTGGTTATTCTTACCACTGGTTAACGCCACCGGATGCAATCTATGGTATTGACTTCAACAATATCGACGGTGTTCGCCTTGACTACTCGACTTATTCGGGAGATTGGGAGTACGGTGGGCAGCTCACTGTGGGTCGTGTTGAAACCGATACGACGATTTCGGGCACACCTGCGGCGCTAGAACTTGAAAATGTAATGGCATTATCGCTAGAGGCCACCCGAGACTGGTTCAGTGCGCGTACCTTATTTGCTCGTGCCAAGGTAAGTGCATTCAATGATGATTTTGAAACCTTTGTTGACGGTTTAAATGCATTCGGCTCTTCTATTCCTTCAGCGTCTTTGGCTGCAGCTGGGTTCAGTGTAGATGAAGACACAGGCACATTTTTTGAAGTCGCTGTTGATATCGATAAATACGATTGGTTTGTAGGCGCAGAGTTTACGCAAACAGAAGTTGATGGTGCTGTCATCGCTGATAATAAAGCCTGGTATGTTACGGCTGGTATGCGCTTCGGTAAATTCACACCGCATATTACGTACGAAGTAGAAGAAGCGGATAATGGTACCCAGCTTGGCCTAGTTTCAGCTCTACCTTCAACAATTTCTACTGGTGAAGCAGTAACAGATGCCACTTGGGCGTCAATTTACCAGACCTCTGCAGGTATTGCCGCTCAACAGGAATTAGATGTATCAGCTTTAACGGTCGGCATTCGCTACGATGTTGAGCCCGGTTTTGCATTGAAAACTGATGTAACCTGGTATTCGGACGATTTAAACGATCTGAATGACGCAACGTTACTTAAAGTCGGTGTTAATTACACCTTCTAATATGTTAGCTGGCCTCACACAGTCGGGTGAGGCCAGTGTTATGTTTTACCTTGACCTCAAGCTTTCCAAAAGTAGCACTTAACCGTCCTTACCTTTTTCCTGCGAGCAATCTTTGTCTCGCGAACACGATGAAGTCGCTTCGAAAATACACACCCCGTTTTCCAACAAGATGATGGCGTTCACTTTAAGGGGGCGACGAAAACTAGCGACCCAAATGCTAAACCAGCTACGTTTTAGCGCGCTCGCTATATTTCATTTAAAGTGTGATTTCTATTGGTATAAGGTATATTAATTAATACCTTTATATGGTTATTTATGCTTTAAGTAAAGTGGTTGCTGTTTTTATCTATATAATTTTAAAGGTTTTTTATTTTTCGTGTGAATTGGCATGGTACGAAAGGGGGCTTTCGATGAGTATGAAAACCTGTACCTAGATAATAAGTATAATTGTCTATCTGTCAATCTCCCTTACACTTCTAACCACATTCAGCTCAGTAAGCTTTCACAAAGAAATAACACCAATTAGGTAGTTGTTAATTGGAAATTTTTTAAACCCTAGACAATACTTTATTACGTTACCTCGTGTGAAGTGTGAGTTGGGACTTCTCGTGATTCTTTCTGTTGCACTGACAGAAAGAGTTCAAAATGAACAGTAAAACAAACAATAGTTCGTTGAATAAAACGTTTGAGGAAACACAATGAAAAAATGGTTACTAGCCGCAAGTTTGTGCAGCGGGATGGCGTTTGCAGATGTTGCCGTTATTGTTAATCCAAGCAATGGCGATGCTTTAGATAAAGACACCATTAGCCGTCTTTTTCTAAATAAAGCAAAAGCATTCTCCAATGGAACAAAGGTCGCTCCCTTTGCCTTGGCAGAAGGAAATGCTACTACCGACGAATTCAACGGAAAAGTGTTAAACAAAACTGCTGCCCAGCTCACAGCATTTTGGTCGAAGCTGGTATTTACTGGAAAAGGACAACCACCGAAAGCGTTATCTAGTGACGCTGAGGTTATTTCTGCTGTTGCAGGTAACCCCGGCGGAATCGGTTACGTAGACGCAGGCTCGGTAAACGATAGCGTTCGAGTAGTTGCAACCTTTTAATTCCACAGTATTAGATCATATTTAAGGAACACACATGAAAACCAAACTTGCTCTATTGTCATTAGCTGGACTGTTTGCAGCCCCAACTTTTGCTGAAATTCAAATCAATGGCTTTGCTAATCTGATAGGTGGAATGACGCTAGATGATGACGAAGCGGTATACGGTTACGACAGTGACTTTACCTTTAATCCAGCGAGTGTATTTGGCCTTCAAGTACGCGGCGATGTAAGTGATAAGCTATCTGCGACTGCGCAACTCGTTGGCCGTGGTAGTGAAGACTACGACGCAAGCTTTGAATGGGCTTACATGACGTACGCACTTTCAAGTAACTCTAGCATTAGCGCGGGTCGCGTGCGGTTACCTTTATTTAAGTATTCTGCATCACTAGATGTGGGTTACTCATACCACTGGCTTACACCACCAGATTCAGTGTACGGTGTTCTCATTAATAACATGGATGGTGTGCGTTACGATTACACCAATTATTACGGTGATTGGGAATACGGTTTTCAGGTATTTGGTGGCCGTGGTGAAAATGGCGACATAGATGCAGAGAAGCTTGTAGGGGTATCATTTGAAGCAACAAGAGATTGGTTCAGTGTGCGTTCAATTTATGCACACACTGAATTTACTAGTCCAAATGAAGATTTAACCACCTTAACAGATGCAATTAGTAATTTTTCTGCAGTTGTACCGACGGTGACCTCATTATCAAATAACTTTCTACTTGAAGAAGATTCAACAGGTTTCTTCGAGTTAGCGCTCGCCATTGATAAATACGACTGGTTTGTTGGCGCTGAATATACCCATATTAATCTTAAGGATGCACCTATTGCAGCTGATGACGCTTGGTATATTACGGCGGGTATGCGTTTTGGTAAATTCACTCCGCATATCACCTACGAACACAAAGAGTCAGACGCGAATGATGTGCTAGAGTATTTGGACGATGTGCCCTCTACCATTAGCACAGGTGATGCAGTGACTGATGCAACGTGGGCTACGTTGTATCAAACGTTTACTGCCATTGCTGCCGCTCAAGATGAAGACAGATCAGCGGTGACTGCAGGCCTTCGTTATGATGTTGAGCCAGGTTTCGCTGTGAAAGGTGAAGTGACTTGGTATACTGATGAAGTCAATGATGCGAACGACGCGACATTGCTGCGTGTTGGTGTAAACTATACATTCTAAGCAAAGTTAATTTACTTAGAAGACGCCCTTCGGCATTGTCGAAGGGCGGAATTTTTTCTAAAGTTTTTACGTAATTAGAAGATAAATAACATAACAAGGCTTTTCAGGTAGACTGAAAAGATCATAAACGTAGTTACGAGTGAGAATACAATGAATTTTTTGAAGAAAATGCCAATCGCCACCAAGATATTTCTTATTCCCGGCATCGCAGCATTGAGTTTCGTTTTGTATCTCCTTATTACGATTTACACCGCCCTAAACAATGGCGATGTGCTTGAAGAAGTACAACAGGTTCAATTTCCAGCACTTCAACTGTCTGCGTCAACGTTAGTTGAGATGCAAAAGGTCAGGGATACACTAAGCAGTGCAGCGACTACCGGCGATCAAGACACGCTAGATGCGGCGACATCCATCGCCTCTGAAGCGAAGGCCGGTTTAGATCGCATTGCCAATATTAGTCCTGAATTTCGTAGTGATATTTCTCGCATTTCCGATGGCTTTGATGACTACTTCGAAGTGGCATTCGGCGTGTCTCAATCTATGGTGAACGGCACCGCCGACTTTAGCCGATTAGGTGAGCTGTCTGCTCAGATGAATGGGTCTTATGATTCCGTTATTGCGTCAATGACCCGATTTAAAGACCAGCAGCAAGCTGACTTTGAAAACGCATTTGCAACAATTGATTCGGCAAACACGTCACTGATTAGCACCGGCGTTGTGATGACCATAGTGGTTAGCTTATTGTTGTTCGCCACCGCCATCCCCATTGTACGTGGTATAAAATCAAGTATTGATGATGTTGTTCGCTCACTGAAAGATATCGCGCAAGAAAATGGTGATTTAACGGTTCGCATTAATACTCAGAGCGAAGATGAAATTGGCGAGTTAGTGTACTGGTTCAATCAATTCATGGATAAGCTTCAAGGTGTGGTGAAGGATGTGGTTGAAGCCAGCTTACCGTTGTCAAATTTAGCGCAGAATCTGCGTGGACTCACCGAAGAAACACAACGCACGATTGATGTTCAGCAGCGCTCTGCTCAAGATGCGAAGCATGCTGTGGATACCATGAGTGGCTCAGTGGAAGGCGTGGCACATAGTGCAGCTCAAGCGGCAAGTGATGCTAATGAAGCAACGGAAGCGGCAGGAGAAGGACGTCAAATTGTACAGCAAACGGTCTCGAGCATTCAGCAGCTAGCGGACAACGTGAGAGAAACCGCGGATGTGATAGGAAGGTTGGAGTCTGACTCTAATAAAGTTGGCTCGGTGCTAGACGTTATTAAAGGTATTGCCGAGCAAACAAACTTGTTGGCACTTAACGCTGCTATTGAAGCGGCTCGTGCGGGTGAACAAGGGCGTGGGTTCGCTGTTGTGGCTGATGAGGTGCGTACCCTAGCATCACGTACACAGCAATCGACTGAAGAAATTCAAAGCACGATAGAGCAGTTACAAAGTGCGGCACACTCTGCCGTTGAAGTGATGTCTCGCGGTACTGAACAAGCCACAACGAGTGTGGATACTGCGAATAAAGCGGGCAGTAGCCTTGAAACCATCACAAGTACTATTGGCCGTATTAATAACATGAATGAGCAAATTGCTCACAATACCGAAGACCAGCGTATGGTGGCGGTAGATATTGTGAAGCACGTAGATGAAATTCATGAGCGTACAGAAAAAACAGCGCAAAGCTCTGGCCAGTTAGGCACTATGTGTAATGAGCTGGCTGACCTAGCTCAGCACTTAGAATCTATTGCTAAGCAATTTAGGGTGTAGCCTGCTTTACGTTTCCCATGGGGAACGTGCTGCGCAAATCGAAAAAGCCTTGTCGCCCGACAAGGCTTTTTTCGTTGTATAGCCATTCGCTGATAGCAGCTCAGGCATTATGAATGCCATTAGAAGTAACCTGACTGTAAGGCTTTTAAGATAAAAAAAATCCCCAGTTAAACCGGGGATTTTTTAATAGCCTTTACAATGAAATTGCCAGTGGCTATTGCGGCAACGTACAGCTCTCAGGAAAGGCTGACAGCTCTATGTTTGCTATTCATCCAAGAAGCTACGAAGCTGCTCAGAGCGGCTAGGGTGACGAAGTTTGCGAAGCGCTTTAGCTTCAATCTGACGAATACGCTCACGGGTAACGTCAAACTGCTTGCCAACTTCCTCTAGCGTATGGTCAGTATTCATATCAATACCAAAACGCATGCGAAGTACTTTCGCTTCACGAGCGGTAAGGCCTGCTAATACTTCTTGCGTGGCGTCTTTCAAGCTGCCGCCTGTGGCTGAATCGAGGGGCTGTATAATAGTGCTGTCCTCAATAAAGTCCCCAAGATGCGAATCTTCATCGTCGCCAATAGGCGTTTCCATGGAGATAGGCTCTTTAGCAATCTTCAACACTTTGCGGATTTTATCTTCAGGCATAAGCATGCGTTCCGACAATTCCTCTGGTGTTGGCTCGCGACCCATTTCTTGCAGCATTTGACGAGAAATACGATTAAGTTTGTTAATCGTTTCTATCATGTGTACAGGAATACGTATTGTACGTGCTTGGTCGGCAATAGAGCGGGTAATCGCTTGACGAATCCACCATGTCGCATACGTTGAAAACTTATAACCACGACGATATTCAAACTTATCTACCGCCTTCATCAGGCCGATGTTACCTTCCTGAATAAGGTCAAGGAACTGCAAACCACGGTTAGTGTATTTCTTAGCAATTGAAATAACCAAACGTAGGTTGGCTTCAACCATCTCTTTTTTCGCTCGGCGAGCTTTTGCTTCACCAATCGACATGCGACGGTTAATGTCTTTGATATCAGCAATCACTAAACCCGTTTCTTGTTCAACCTGGTTCATTTTGCTAATACAGCGTTCAATCTCTTCTTGGTTGTAGGCAAGTGCGTCAGCATAAGGCGCACCAGACTTCACGGCTTCGTGTAACCACGCTGATGATGTTTCGTTTCCAGCAAACGCTTTAATAAAGTCCTTTTTAGGCATTTTTGCGTTAACAACGCAAAATTTCATTACCAAACGTTCTTGAATTCTAACCTTGTCCATCATGGCACGCATGTTTTTAACCATGCGGTCAAATTGCTTAGGTACTAATCGGAATTCTTTAAAAATATCGCTTAGTGCTGCAATTTGTTCACGTGCGGCAGGATGAGAACGGCCTTTCTTTTCAATAACATCACGGGCTTTAATATACTGTTCACGCAATTCGTCAAACCTAGCGCGAGCAAGTTCAGGATCTACACCTGTGTCTTCTTCTTCATCGTCATCATCATCGTCGTCGTCTTCATCTTCCAATTCTTCTTCAGATAATTCTGACCCGATGTGGGTGGCCGTGGGCGCTAGATCTTGATCATCGTCAGGATCAACAAAACCAGAAATAATATCGCTTAGACGAATTTCCTCTGCTTCATAAAGATCCCATTGATCAAGTAGGTAGGTGATAGCCTCGGGATATTCCGCCACTGAACACTGAACTTGGTTGATACCATCTTCAATACGCTTGGCAATTTCAATTTCGCCTTCACGGGTCAACAGTTCAACGGTGCCCATTTCACGCATGTACATGCGCACAGGGTCGGTAGTTCGGCCTATTTCACTTTCAACGGTAGCTAGCGCTTGGGCTGCTGCTTCTGCAGCATCTTCATCGGCGGTAGCTTCTTGCATGAGTAACTCGTCAGAATCTGGAGCAGATTCTGATACCTGAATACCCATGTCATTGATCATACGGATAATATCTTCGATTTGATCAGAATCGACGATATCTTGCGGCAGGTGGTCGTTAACTTCTGCAAAGGTTAAGTAACCTTGCTCTTTACCTTTTGCAATCAGGAGCTTAATCTGAGACTGCTTGCTTTGCGCCATATAACCTACACTTCTCACATTCAATTAGTTTGCAATAGAAAAGACAACACACATGATTGTATGTTCCCTTTATGCTGTCGTACTGCTAGTTGTTTACTGCCGCTTCCGCTCGATGTCACGTTAAGCTTAACGGTGCACATCTGCTCGGGTTTGGTTCTGCCCGTTATATTCGGCGATATATTTGCTACTTACGTTGCTGCATTTTTGTTCACATTTGTGATTATAAGTATGCCTGCAGCGAATTAGCCAGTATAGCAGAATAACAGGTGGTTTTACCAGATTGGCGGCTGGTTTTTTAGCCAGTTTTTCAAGCTAACCATTAAGTCAGCTTTTCTGACGTTCCTTCATTAACAGGTTTAATTCCTCTTTCTCCGCCTTTGACAGCGGTTGAACCCGTGAACGGGAGATTAAAGTTTCAATGCGGCTATCGAAATGCCAATCAAGAAGACGAGCAAAGCTGTCGGTGTATACACGTTCAGCATCTTCGTCTTTTACGAGATGTTCTTGTAACAATAATTTCGCGATAGTAGGAGAATGGGGATGGTCACGGAAGTTTTCAACCAGTTGCGCTGTTGTAGCATGTGGATGCTGCGTACAATACTGATGAACCGCAAGTAACAAATCCATGCCTGCAGCTTGGCTACCGGCAAATACCCCTGGCTGCACTTCCTGGCATCTCGTGGCCAAAGAAGGCATGTCTAGCAATAATCGAATAAGCATGCGTAAAGGCGATAAACGGGTTTTGCCCACTTGGTTAAGGTTGGGAGAGTAGCCAGGTTTACGGCCAGCATTATTCGCTTTTGAGATATCTTGCTGTAATTTAAATCTGTCGTATTCACCGGTGTGTTTCGCCAGTTCTTCTAGCAGCATTTGTTTTTGATCATCCCCTAATACGCCCTCAATAAGCGGCAGGGCCGCATTTTTTAATGCACGTTTTCCCTCGGGGGTACCCACATTGTGGGTTTTTAATAGGTTTTCGAAGAAGAACCGAGACAAGGGCATAGCGGAATCAAGCATGGTCATAAATGCCTCTTTACCGACTTGTCGCACCATGGTGTCTGGATCTTCTCCGTCAGGAAGAAACAAAAAGGATAGCCTTACGCCATCTTTTAACGCTGGAAGCGCATTTTCAAGTGCGCGCCATGCGGCTTCTCGCCCGGCTCTATCACCGTCGTAGCAGCACACAATATGTGATGTCGCGCGCACCAACATTTGGATATGCTCTGGTGTGGTGGCAGTCCCTAAGGCGGCAGTGGCAATATTAATATCAAATTGACTTAAGGCGACGACGTCCATGTATCCTTCAACAATCACCACGGTGTCGAGCTGACGATTTTGCTGACGAGCGTGGTAAAAACCAAACAGCTCGCTGCCTTTGTGGAAAATACGGGTTTCTGGCGAGTTTAAGTATTTAGGGCCGCCGTCATCTAAAACTCGACCACCAAAGCCCACCACGCGACCACGTTTATCGCGAATAGGAAACATGATTCTGTCGCGGAAAAAGTCGTATCGGCGTCCCTGATCGTTTTGATTAACCAGTTTCAGATCGATCAGTTGCTTTACTTTATCCGGACTTTTACCGAAGGTATTAAGCAGTGCGTCCCAGCTGTCTGGCGCGTAGCCAATCTCCCATTGCTTCACGATGTCGCCGCTTAATCCCCGTTGTTTCAGGTAATTAATGGCTTTTTCACTGTTACTATTCTGGCGTAACTGTTGTTGAAAAAAGCGTGCAACTTGATCCATCAAGCTATAATCATCTAATTGCTGCTGCTTTTTCTCTTCGCTCATGGCAGGACGACTGCCTTTTTCTCTGGGAACTTCCAGACCATGAAAACGGGCTAATTCTTCTATCGCTTCAACAAACTCTAGGCGGTCAAATTCCATCATGAAGGAAATGGCGTTGCCATGAGCACCACAGCCAAAGCAATGATAAAACTGCTTTTCTTGGCTTACGGTAAAAGAGGGGCTTTTCTCATTGTGGAAAGGGCAGCAGGCTTGGTAGTTCTTTCCCGCCTTCTTTAATTTAACGCGACTGTCGACAATATCGACAACATCTGTGCGTGAGAGGAGATCATCAATAAAATCGCGAGGTATTTTTCCGGCCATGAGAAGACATAAATGCTTAAAACGATAAGTACTGTACAGGGAAGTACTTTAACAGGGAAGGAGATAAATGAGAATGACAGTATAGGGTTGCCATACTGTCACCTTTTTATCACAACGGAGCGTTAGGCGTTTAAACGCGCCTTAATTTTGCCGCTTAATGCGCCCATGTCGGCTCGGCCTTGTACTTGAGGTTTAAGCACACCCATCACCTTACCCATGTCTTGCATGCCTGAAGCCCCGGTAGACGCCATTGCATCGTCGATTAGGCTATTTAATTCGTCTTCGCTTAGCGGCTTAGGTAAAAACGCTTCGATAACCACAATTTCTTCTCGCTCTTTACTGGCGAGATCGTCTCTGTTGGCGGCATCAAATTGGCTTGCTGCATCAACACGTTGTTTCACCATTTTTGTGAGAACCGCCAAAATAGCCGTATCATCTAAGGTGATTTGTTCATCAATTTCTTTTTGTTTTATTGCTGCTAGCGCCATACGAATTGTGCCAAGACGAACTTTGTCTTTTGCACGCATTGCGTCTTTTTGCGCATTTTTTAACTCGTCAATCAAAGCCATGATGCTCTCCAAAAATAGCGGGAAATAAAAATAGAGGCCCAGAAACGCGAAAGGTGCTGCAAATGCAACACCTTTCAAGCTCGTAACTTAACCCTGTTTTAGTAGAGTTTTACGCGACGTGCGTTTTCACGAGCCAACTTCTTAAGATGACGCTTTTTAGCAGCGGCTTTCTTACGCTTGCGTTCCCAAGTAGGCTTTTCGAAGAACTCACGACGACGAACTTCAGATAGTACGCCTGCTTTTTCACAAGAACGCTTAAAACGACGCAGCGCTACATCAAACGGCTCGTTTTCTCTAACTTTAACGATAGGCATTAAACACTCACCTCAAAACTTTTGCTGTGTAATTCCGGGTAAATTGTGCGCTAAAAAGGCCACCCGGGTTAAAAATGGTGCGAAATTCTAATCATTTCTACGCAGAATGTAAAGCACGAATTGCTAAAAAATAGCCAATACTGCGTATTTCTGTTTGTTACCATTTCATGAATTTGCGAATAAAGGTAAACTCTGCGCCAATTAAGCCTTTAAAAAGGGCGATGGCAGCGACAATCGGTATTGATCCTTCCCGCGAAGGCGCGGATCCTACACAAAATCGAAGAAAAGCGCGAGCATTCTACGTCGTAAGTTTTTTGTTTTTTTAACGTGGTTGGCAACGGTCATCATTATGTTGCTGTTTACGCATGTTTTATTGTGAGTTATTAGGGTATTGGCACTATGCGAATTTTAGGAATTGAAACATCTTGTGATGAAACAGGTATCGCCGTATATGACGATGCGCAAGGGCTACTTTCCCATGAGTTATACAGCCAAGTAAAATTACATGCAGACTATGGCGGCGTAGTGCCAGAACTCGCCTCTCGGGATCACGTTAGAAAGATTGTCCCTTTAATTGAAAAAGCAATGGCTGATGCAAACACATCACCACAAGACCTTGATGGTGTGGCGTTTACACAAGGGCCAGGCCTGGTTGGCGCTTTGCTTGTTGGCTCATCAGTAGGGCGCTCGTTAGCCTACGCATGGAATGTACCTGCCGTAGGTGTTCATCATATGGAAGGGCATTTACTCGCCCCCATGTTAGAAACACAAGCGCCAGGTTTTCCTTTTGTTGCATTGCTTGTATCAGGCGGCCACTCTATGTTGGTGAAGGTAGAGGGTATAGGTCAGTACGAATTGTTAGGCGAATCAATTGATGATGCCGCCGGCGAAGCCTTTGACAAAACCGCAAAGCTGCTGGGGTTAGATTACCCTGGCGGGCCTTTATTGGCGAAGTTGGCTGAAAAAGGGGAGCCTGGTCATTATAAGTTTCCTCGTCCCATGACAGACAGACCAGGCTTAGATTTTAGCTTTAGTGGTTTGAAAACCTTTGCGGCCAACACGATTCGCGATAGTGACGGTAGTGAGCAGAGCCAGGCAAACATTGCCTTTGCTTTCCAAGAGGCGGTGATTGATACACTGATTATAAAATGTAAGCGCGCCCTTAAACAAACGGGAATGAAAACCTTAGTTATTGCCGGAGGGGTAAGTGCAAACACCATGTTGAGAGAGAAAATGACATCGCTCATGCAAGACATGGGCGGTGAGGTGTTCTATCCTAGCCTCGCATATTGTACCGATAATGGGGCAATGATTGCTTATGCGGGTATGCAGCGACTAAAAGCCGGTGAGACCCTACCGCTGTCATCTAAAGCCAAACCTCGTTGGCCGCTAGATGAGTTGACGGCCATTTAGTGCGTAGGTGAAACGTGATGGCAGGGTTTATTCTTTAATTTTACCCTTGTCCCAAATTTTGCTTTCGGTGCCTTGAAGGAGCCTTGTTATATTTTGCTTGTGTCGCAAAATAATAAGGAGAGAGAGCATGGCCACAGGTACTGTATACAAAGGTTTTATTAACCAAGTGAAAATGGGGGCTAACGACACGGCGACAATGGCACCTAACGAGGAATAGCCGACTAAAAACACGGTCACTATCCAACTCAATACCAGCAAACCTGCCAAGTCGAGGCCAATAGGTAGCATAGCGCCAAATGCAGTAGCCACGGCTTTCCCGCCAATGAAACCAAAGTACAGGGGAAATATGTGCCCTAGACAGGCTGCAATCGCAATTAAGCCCAAGTAAACCGGTTCTATGGCCATAAAGTAGCTGGCATACACTGGGATGGTGCCTTTCAAAATGTCCATCACTAACACCAGTAAAGCAGGTACTCGGCCACCTATACGGTACACGTTTGTTGCCCCAGGATTTTGAGAACCTGCTGTGCGCGGGTCTGGTAAGCCATACAACCTGCAAATTAAAACCGCACTAGAGAGTGAGCCAAATAAGTAGGCTACCCCCATCATCAAAAGCGTTAGCGACAGCATCATAAGCGTTAAAAATCTCTCCACGTTGGCCATTGACGGGCAGTTGCCATTTATCTT
Source organism: Alteromonas sp. B31-7 (assembly GCF_015767655.1). NCBI lineage: Bacteria > Pseudomonadati > Pseudomonadota > Gammaproteobacteria > Alteromonadales > Alteromonadaceae > Alteromonas > Alteromonas sp. B31-7. The sequence continues at coordinate 3,827,460 of NZ_CP065233.1, read as the reverse complement.
TTGCGATTACACTTATCCGTGTTGCCCCCATCGACACTACAACGGTATAGTGACCTACTCAAGTAGTCAGTAAACGCTTGTGAAGCGTAAAACTACTTTATTCTAAGTTGTTAATCTAGTTCACTTGGCGCGAACAGCAACGAATGTGTGCTAGTAAGACCAGTGCGTAATGTTGAAAAGGGTTATGGGAAAAATATTTATTGAAGGGTTATCCGTTGATACGCTCATTGGTGTATACGATTGGGAACGAGAGCGTTTAACAGAATTAAGCATAGATATTGAGCTTGAGGCCGAATTAGACAAAGCCATGGCGTCAGATGATGTTATGGATACCATCGATTATGCCAAAGTGGCCGACTGTGTGGTTCAGGTGGGAAAAGAAAGTCAATTTGAATTACTTGAAGCCTTTGGCGCTAAAGTCATGGATACCGTGCTTCAGCAATTTCCTGTACAAGGGATTAGCATTAAAATCGTTAAGCCTGGCATTTTGCCAAATGCCCGTCGTGTGGCGGTGGCGCTTTCTCGGGCAAGAACGTGAATGGCTCTCCATCAAATATTAATTAGTGTAGGGTCGAATATCGATAGAGCGCATTATACTCGCGCTTCATTGGTTGCCATGAAAGCGTATTTCTTTAATATTAAATGTTCGTCGGTGTATGAAAGTGAATCTGTAGGTTTTGACGGCAGCCCTTTTTATAACTCGGTCGTCAGCGCAGATACCGAACGTTCAATAGAAGATGTGTGTCATGTTCTTAAGCAAATAGAGCGAGATCATGGCCGAAAACATCAAGAAAAAAAGTTTTGTTCTCGCACCCTCGATCTCGATTTATTGACATATGATGATGTTGTCATAGATACCCCGGTGCGTTTACCGCGGGAAGAAATCCTCTACAACGCATTTGTACTGTGGCCTTTGGCTGAGTTGGTGCCAGAAGGCATTCACCCCACCACAGGCAAAAGCTATGCGCAGTTGTGGCGTGCATTTGATAAACAGAAACAGCGATTACAACCTATCAATTTTACTTGGAGCTAAGCAAAGGAATGACACTCTTTGAAATAATAATACTTGCGTTGATTCAGGGAATTACGGAGTTTTTGCCCATCAGTAGCTCGGGTCACTTATTGCTGCCAGCAGAATTATTTGGTTGGGTGAGTCAAGGCTTAGCATTTGATGTGGCCGTACACGTAGGTAGCTTGTTGGCTGTCATGATTTATTTTAGGCAAGAAATAAGTCAGATGACCGTGGCTTGGTTAACCAAGGGGTTTAGCCGAAATCAGACCACCGACAGTAAGCTGGCGTGGTATGTGATTGTGGCGACCATACCGGCGGTGATTATTGGTTTTTTGACCAAGAGCTGGATAGAAGAAAATGCGCGAACGGCACTTGTTATTGCAGCCACAACGATTTTATTTGGACTGTTACTCTGGTATGCCGACAGCAAAGCAAAACACACACGCCAATTAGACTCGCTAACATTAAAACAATCACTCATTATTGGGTGTTTTCAAGTCTTGGCGCTAATTCCAGGCACGTCTCGCTCAGGTATTACCATGACGGCTGGATTACTCATGGGGCTAGATCGGGAAAGCTGTGCCAGGTTTTCGTTTTTATTATCTATTCCCGTCATCTTGGGAGCGGGCTTGTTGGCAACATGGGATTTACTGCAAGCGAAAGAGGCCGTTGATTGGGCTGCACTTTTCTATGGTGCTGCTTTCTCATTTGTTAGTGCTTACTTATGTATTTACCTTTTCCTAAGCTGGATTTCCCGCATCGGTATGCTGCCTTTTGTCATTTACCGGCTATTGCTGGGCGCCCTGCTTTTATGGTTCGTTTTTGTGTAGGGAAAACCCTACGAGAGTACTTGAAGGAATAAAACGTGTCAGAGACTATTTTTACCAAAATTATAAATAAAGACATTCCCGCCGACATTTTATATGAAGATGCGTTATCGCTTGCGTTTAAAGACATTAATCCACAAGCACCGGTTCATTTTCTTGTTATCCCTAAAAAGCCTATTGCTACCATTAATGATATTGCAGAAGAAGACCGAGAAATAGTGGGGCACCTGTCTTACGTAGCTGCCAAGGTGGCGGCAGAGCTCGGTGTTGCTGAACAGGGCTATCGTACGGTAATGAACTGTAACGAGTTTGGCGGCCAAACGGTTTACCATATACATTTGCATGTTTTAGCTGGGCGTCTTATGGGGTGGCCTCCTTACACCGACAAAGCGAAGCCGCTGGAGTAAGTTAAACATTGTCGCCGCCTAAGTCGTTAGGAAGTGGGAAGCGTCTTGATATGAGACAGGCTCGCCACTGGCGAGCCTGTTGGCAAAATGGATAGGTAGCATGGTCTCTAGCTTAAACCAAGCACGTCCTTTCCTTGAATAAAGTGAATATCCACAGGGATATTCGCGGCTTCAAGTTTTGCTAAATCACTAGCAAGTTGCGGTTTTATCACGCCCATCGTATCGACAAGTTCAGCTACGCCGTCATAATTTCCATCACCTTGAAGGGTAAGAATAAGCTCAGACAGTGCTTCTACTGCTGCGCCCATGTTCACCATATTGACGCGATAAAACCCGTCTGGTGTTTTTTCGAAAGCGCCTTGCTGGGCAAAAAAGTTGAATCTGATCATATTGGCTTTTCCATGGGCACTTGATGCACCAAAGCGAACTGAACGGAAAATCCCTGCCATAAACGTCACATAGTAATCTTCTAATGTGCCTTCCGTGATCTCGCCCTTTTTAAGTAAGCTCTGCACCATATATAACCCTAAAATATCGGCTTTTCCTTCCTCAAGCGCAGACGCGTGCTCTTTTAAGGCCTGCCTAACTGTACCGCTGCCATTCAGCGTGTTTTTTATTCCCAAACCATGAGCGACCTCATGAAACATAGTATTGGCGAAAAAGGCGTTGAAGGTAATGTGCTGACGCTGCTCGGGCACAATCAGAGTTTGCGCGATAGGCATTAGAATATGATCAAACTTTGCCTGCATCGCATTTTTAAGTTGCAAGCGGCGAGTGCCTTTTTCTAGCTGAACGCGTTCGTCGTTGGGTAAGTTTATTGCAATGGTTTTGCTGCCCGCATTTGAATGCCCCGCGTAATAAACCACATCGTAGGCATTTAAGTCGGCGTCAGAACCGGGCATTTGCGCTTTATACTCTTCTGCCACGGGCAAACCCTGCTGCAGCTCTGGGAGGAAAGCTGCGTATTTTGCTAGCTTCTCACTCCATGCGAGATCTTTAATTAGGACATAAGCTTCAAAGGCAGCTTTGTATCCGAACAATTGATCTTCATAGGTTTCTATTGGGCCTAAAACCAATTCAATAGGATTGGTTTTCATGTCCATCCACGCCATGTCAGACTCAAAATATTCATCTGTCACCAGCGCTTCGGCACGCAAAGTTAAGTATTCAGCAAAAGCCTGATTGTCAGCGAATGTCGCTGCTTTGCGTAGAATATCCGCTGCTCTTGAAAGCGATTGCTTGTAGGCAACCGAATAAGGCACTGAAACAAGCTTACCTGCTTCGTTTTCTTTGATAAGCGTATACAGGCTCGTTTTATCGCTAATATTTGCGCTGGCGAGTGTGGCTTTATCGACAGTGTGGGGGTAAAACTCCGCGCCGTGAGATTTAGCATCATAGCCAGACAAGAAAGGTGCATCACCGTTTAACCTGTCCCAAGGACCATAGTTTATAGCGGCAAAATGACGGATGTTTTCATTGTTAAAGCTGTTTAAAAAAGTGGCTTTATCACCAAAGAAAGCTTGCTTCCAAAATAAGTCATCCATGATTTCCGCTGCATCAATCAGCAAGCTCACCATGGTCTTTTGATTATCACTTAAATGTGAAAGGTCACTTTTTAATTCAACAGGATGATAAATATTGAGCCTAGAAGGGTCTACCAGCAGTCTAGCGGCTTCCTGTTGGGCACTATCATTACTCGACTCTGTCACTTGACTAGGCGTCTTACCACAACCGCTAGTGGCTAGAGCTACTGCTAAAGCGAGAGATAAAGGGGCATATGCTTTCATCGTTTTTTTAAATATCATCATTTATTCTATCGTTAGTTAATGCTAAAAAAATTACCGTAAATTATTCGGCAAACCCGTCCTGGTTGTCTAAGCTTAGTCTTATGTTTAATAACAATAATTATACAACTGGCATTATCATAATTGAGCAGGAGTATTCCTGCTATCATAAAAACAGTGCTTTTCTTTTTGGACGCGTCGAGTGGAAAAAAGTAAGCTTATAATAGTCACGGAAATTTGATCACCTTAAACGAGTCGATCGATATTTAACAGCAGGCAGCAGTCGTATACTGTCCGATGAGGCGGTACGGCACACTTAAAAAGGTAGGTTTATGTCTACACAGAACGCGCTTTCAACTATATTAGTTGAGAAAATCAACAATGACACACTAGTACTTCCCACGCTTCCCGCTATTGCACTGAAAGTGCGAAAGGCGGCAGATAACCCAGATATTAACCTAAACAGCATGGGTGAAGTCATTGGCCAAGACCCATCCTTAAGCGCAAGAATGATAAAAATTGCCAATAGTGCTTATATGGGCCGCAGTGTCAAAGTTGCTTCTATTAGCCAAGCCGTCACCCGTATAGGGCTTAGACAAATAAAGAACATTTCTACAGCCTTAGCCATGGAACAACTGTTTGTTTCAAAAAATGACGTGGTCGCGCGCTATCTACAAGAAGAATGGAAAAACACCGTCAATGTTGTTGCTAATTCCATGGCCGTTTTACAGCTTTATATCGCCCGAACGAAAAACCGAGAGATGAGCATGGACGCCATGACGCTAGCGGCTCTCGTACACAATATCGGTGTGCTGCCCATCTTAACGGAAGCGGAAAGGCACCCTGAGGTATTTGCTAACCCCACTTTTTTAGAAGTGGCGATTGATAAGTTATCTGGCCGAATTGGCGCAAGTATCATGCGTGAATGGGCGTTTGGCGATGTCTTTGTGGATGTTGCGAAGCACTGTAAAGATCTGAGTTTTATACCAGAAAACGTGTCTTACGTTGATTTCGTAAGAGTGGGAGCGGCTCTGGCTGGCTCCATGGACAGTCAAAAAGATGCGGTGTTAAACCTTGCCGTTCAGCGGGATGTAGTAGACGATATTGCGGTACTACACTCAGACGAATTTGCAGAGCTTTCTGCGGCGGCCAGACAGATTTTTGCCTAGCTTTCCGTCGTTATGGTGGCAAGGATAACCCAGGTTATTTTTGCCGCCTTTCTACAAACAACAAAATAAGTCCGAGTAAAAGCCCCCATACCGCGGAGGAAATGGTCAAGAACGTAAAGCCAGATGCTGTGCATAAAAAGGTGACAAGTGCCGCATGACGGTGTTGCTCATCGCGTAAACTCTGTGCCAGAGATGTTTTTAGTGTGGCTAACAACGCTAACCCCGCCAACAAATGCACGACCACCACAGGCATTGCCACAAACAGAACCACCACCAAAGACGCTAGCGCCCCCATCAGTAAATACCCGCAGCCAGCCATTATTGCGGCTTTATAGCGCTGATTCTTATCCGGGTCTGCGTCCTTGCCCATGCATAACGCGGCGGTAATGGCAGCTAAATTGAAAGTAAAACCACCAAAGGGGGCTAACACTAATTGTATCAGTGCAATTCCGCTTAAAATCGGCTTATGCTGGGGCGTATACCCGTGAGCATGATGAATAGCGATCCCGGGTAAATTTTGCGACAGGGTGGTAATGATAAAAAGAGGAATAGCTAACCCAATCGTCGCAGAAAGAGAAAATGTAGGTGTTACCCACACTGGAATTGGAGGGGTGAAGTGGATATCTATGGTGCCTTGCAATGAATAACTGACGACAATGGACAGTGCCAAAAGCATCAGCATGAGGTATCTGGCGAAAAATAAGCTACCCAAAATGTAGGCCGCAAGATAGAGAAAAACAATAAAAGGGTGGTTGCCTACGTCAACAAACACAGCTAAGCATATGGGCAACAGTATGCCTGCCAGCAATGCTGATGAAATCGAAGAAGGAATTCGCTTTATGGCGTTAAGTAACAGTGTACTTTGTGCGGTGGCCAGTGAGAGTAACGCACACACAACAAACGCACCTATGCTCTCTGCTAAAGTATAATCTCCTACATTACCGATTAAAAAGGCGGCTCCTGGGGTAGACCAGGCCGTGACTACAGGCATTTTGGTCAGCCAGGAGAAAATGATACAAGAAACTCCCATCCCCAAGCCCAGTGCTAACAGCCAGCTAATGATCATATCGTCGTTAGCGCCGGCCTTTCGGGCTAAATCAATCACAATGACAATAGCGCTGCTATACCCAACCACCACCGCGGTAAACCCAGCTGTGACATGACGAAGTGAAAAAGACGGAATCATTCTGGGGCGGTCCCTTTTTTATTGAGTTATATCGTTGTGCGTTATAACGTACAAGATTGCTACTATATCACTTGTGCGCTATAACGCACAAGTGATGGGTGGCACCTTAGCCTTAGCGGCGTTCGAATACAGGTAAAACGGTGGGCTAAGAGTGACTAATCTAATGCAATTTATTGGCAGGTAGAATGAAGAATAAAAAAGATGAAGTGTTTGCTTACCGTATTTCAGAGCGGCTAAAAGCAATAAGACAAGAAAGGGGATTGTCGTTAGACAAAACTGCGGCGCTCACCGGGGTATCTAAAGCCATGCTCGGGCAAATTGAGCGGTGTGAATCTAGCCCCACAATAGCCAAGTTATGGAAAATAGCCACGGGTTTACAGGTTTCTTTTTCTTCCTTTTTAACAGCAGAATCATGCCATTCAATTGAAGAAGGTGAAGGCTCGATTTACGACCCTAACATGCATGTAAAAACGCTGTTTTCTTACGATAAATCAAAACAATTTGAAGCCTTCGACATTACACTTACCGCCCTACACCAACAGCAGTCTACCGCGCATCAGAAAGGTGTGAGTGAACATATTCATGTGTTGGAAGGTAGACTGGGAATATTCACCAAGGGGCAATGGCATATTATAGAGGCTGGTCAGCAATGGGTGTTTGACGCAGACCAACCTCATAGGTACGAAGACAAAGTAGGGAAAACCCGTTTTCTCACTATCATCCATTACCCAAATGCATCGAAAAATGAGAACTAAAGGTTATCTTCGTTAAGGTTTAATGCCGTGCGCAAAAAGCCCATTAGGGTACATACTTCTGCAGACATTAACGCAAACTCGGCGTCAAGCCTTGCTTCTACTTGGTCCTTAGGCACATCATCGGTTTCTTCTTTCAACCTATCGGTAAATTTCACTCGCTTGAGGGACCCATCTTCTGCAATCACAGCGGTAAGGGACTCTTGGTATTCAAACGCGACTTTTTGAACCAGCTTGCCAGCATCAAGGTGAATGCTAATCTCGTCACTGTCTAACGGTTGATTCTTACAGCGGATAATACTGCCTGAGTCATCCGTTGATTTAAACTCTGCTTCTTCTAATAACCCAATACCGTCTGGCGCATTGTCAGTTAGCCAATGGGTAAGCTCTGACTGTAAGCTATGGCGAGCAAAAGGAACAACCGGAAGGGAGCCAATCGCTTTGCGAACAAGGGCCAGAAAGGCTTCGGCTTTTCCGTCTCCTGAGGCGTCGACAACCACCAGGTTATCGGCAAGGGAAATAAAGCCATGGGTGTAGCTGTTTTTAGTAAAGGCTTGTGGCAGTAATCGGGTTTGTATTTCTTGTTTGAGATCGGCCTTGGCTTTTTTACCTACCGGCGCACCCGTTTCCATTTCGATTTTCGCCACCATCTCGTCAAGTTCTGCATTGACCACAGCCGCAGGGAGGATTTTTTCTTGTTTTTTAACGGTTATCCAGTAGCGCTGCTGCACACAGTGAAACATCGCACCCTGTTTTCCGGCCTGTGAAAATGGTGACGCAAAGCCCATAGTAGCAACATCCTGACTACCGCAAGGGCGAAAGGCTTGAGCCTGTAATGCGCTTTCTAAGTCTTCATCGTTCAGCGAGAGAGGCTGGGTAATTTGATAAGCTTTTATGTTTTTGAACCACATGATAGGGATGTCTCTTTTCAAAACGGGGCGCAAGCGTACCAATCAAGCCGCTGCTTCGCAACGCAAAATGCGCCCCAGATAGTGAATGTTAGGCGCCAAGGCCGGTGGGGAAATGAATGCTATACGTTAGCCCTTGGTAAGGTTCGCTGCGCGCCTCAATATGCCCTGACAAAGACTGGGTCACTAAATTGTATATGATGTGCGTACCCAGGCCGCTTCCGCCATCTTCGCGCTTAGTCGTGAAAAAAGCATCGAACAATTTTTCTAGGTGCGACTCAGATAGCCCTTTGCCATTGTCTTGGTAAAGCATGGCAACTTCGTTATTTGCCTGGGTGACTTCAAGTGAAATGACCCCTTCATTGGTGCTCTCAAAACCGTGCACTAATGAATTCATCACCATATTTGTGACTATTTGTGCAATCGCTCCCGGAGCGCAGCGTATGACTAAATCAGGGGGGCAATTTACCTTAATAACATGGTGGGTTTGTTTGAAGCTCGGTTTAAGGGATTGCACAATTTCAGCCAAATAGTCATTTAAATTAAACTCACGTACAGCGTCACTTGTTTGGTCTACCGCAACTTGTTTAAAGCTGGCAATCAGCTCTGATGCTCGGTTTAGGTTGGTCAGCAGTAGATGGGTGGTTTGCTCAGCTTCATCAATAAAATTTGCCATGTTTTTTGTGGTTAAACTTTTATCTTCAAAGTTTGATTTCACATTATTTAAGCGTTCTTGTAAAAAGCTGGCTGCGGTAACACTTACGCCCAATGGTGTATTGACATCGTGAGCTATACCTGCCACTAACCCGCCTAAAGAGGCCATTCTTTCCGAATCGACTAATTGATCTTTCGCTAATTGCAAATGCTCCATAGAGCTGGCGATCTCATCATTACGTTTGCGAAGTTCATCCTCAATATAGCGGCGATTTTCTATTTCCTGCCTCAACTCTCTTTGGTTGGCAATTAATTCATCTTTTTGTTGTTCTAAATCCAACATAATTTGCGAAAGTGACGCGGTTTTCTTAGCGACTTCTTGCTCTAAAATTAGGTTTTGGTCATCGAGTTTTTTATTCGCATGTCGAAGTTGTTCCTGGGTGCCCTTAAGTTTCGAATGCGAGGCGATTAAGTCGTCGATAACCTGATTGTATGATTCCTTTAGCTGTAATATTTCACACTCATCGACTTTTCGTATGACGAGTTTGCTGTCTTCAGGATGCTGTGGATCGAAGCTTTCCATTTGCTGCGTAATTTCGCCTAATGGCTCAGAAAGCATATTTCTAAAGGCGGTCATGAATAAAAAAACCAAAAAGGTGGTTTTTAAAATCGCATTGCCGATTAGAAAGAAAATGCCCACTTCGATTCTGCCAAAAATAGTATCGAAACTTGAATATAAAGTGACGTCGCCAACGGTAGATTCTCGGCCAGCAAATTTGAAAATAAGCGGAAAGGTATAACTAAATAACCCCCCTGAATGGTCTTCAATGACCGCTTCTTGTACCGTGTTACTCGTTCGTTGTGCTTTAATGCCAAACTCTGCGACAAAATTGCCGTTTTCCCCTCGTACTTGCACGCCCTCTACGATGGGCAGTTCAAGAAGGCCCTCGGCGATAGAGCGGGCTTGTTCGGTATTCAATTCCCACAATGCACGAGTTAGGCTAGATGAGAAGGTGTTTTTTAAGGTTTGTAATTCACCTTCAACATGATTTTTGGTACTTAAATATTCGGTAAATATTTGGCCTACAGTAACGATGACAGTAAGAATGAAGTAAACAGAAAGCACTCTGGTTAATAATTTTTTTGATAACCCAGTTTTAATGGCCTTCATTGATAAAACTGCTCCGATGTTAAAATATCCGTTTACGCTATAGCCAAGAATATGCATAAAAGAATGAATAAACAAGCAGGTGAATTTAAACTTTAGCTTATGTACCAATAAACAAGTTGACACATAAATGTAATCGTTTTAATAAAAGTGTCATAGAGCACATGAATAATAGCGGCGATTTGTGATGAGCAGGAAAACAACAATGTCTCGAACAGTTTTGGTGGTTGAGGACGAAGCGCCCATCCGTGAAATGCTTAAATTTGTGCTTGAGCAATCAGGCTTCAATATTATTGAAGCTGAAGATTTCGATATTGCACAAGAAAAAATTTGTGAGCCTTACCCAGATTTAATTCTACTCGATTGGATGCTACCTGGCGGCAGCGGTGTGCAATTGGCAAAGGGCCTAAAGCAACATGAGTTTACTCGTGATATCCCCGTTATTATGCTTACCGCACGAGGTGAGGAAGAAGATAAAATTCGTGGATTAGATGCAGGGGCTGATGATTACGTTACCAAGCCGTTTTCACCTAAAGAACTCATTGCGCGAATTAAAGCCGTGATGCGTCGTGTTACGCCTACGTCTAATGAAGAACCAATCGAATTTAACGGGCTCAAGTTAGAACCTGTTTCTCATCGTGTAATGGCTAACGATGAACCTCTAGATATGGGGCCCACGGAATTTAAGCTGTTACACTTCTTTATGACGCACCCAGAACGTGTATATAGCCGTGAGTTGTTGCTCGACAATGTTTGGGGAACAAATGTGTATGTTGAAGATCGAACCGTTGACGTACATATAAGACGCCTACGCAAAGCTATCTCTCGTCATGGTCATGATGCTATGATTCAGACAGTGCGTGGAGCCGGTTATCGGTTTTCTACCAAATTATAGTCGGTTAGGTTTTGTTATTTTGGTTTAGGGGCGCAAGCGCCTAAACCTGCAATTGTTTTCTCCTCTTTAGGCCTATTTTTATTATGTATTACCCATTCTCCTGGTTGAGAAGCTCTCTTCGATTAGTTTTATACCTGTTGGTATTCGCGCTAATCGGGTGGTACATCGATGATATGCTTTTAGCCATCGCAATAGGCGCGACACTACTACTGCTGTTTAATTATTGGCACTTATATAAATTAAATCGTTGGCTGTGGCACAGTCGAAAAATGTCTCCGCCTATGGTGAAAGGGGTGTGGGAGCATATTTATGAAGGTATTTATTATCTTCAACGCCGAAACAGAAATAAACGTAAAGAACTCGGGGAACTGGTAAAGCGCTTTAGAGAAGGGTCGGAAGCCCTGCCTGATGCTGCAGTTGTGGTGGATTCTAAAGCTTGCATTATTTGGTGCAACCGTTTGGCACGTCTCGACCTAGGCTTAAAGTGGCCGCAAGACGCAGGCAGGCGATTAGATAACTTGCTACGTCATCCTGAGTTTATCCAGTATTTTCATGCTGGTAACTTTAAATATCCAATAGAAGTGCCGTCACCCACCAATCCGAACAAAACCTTTGAATACCGCATAATGCCCTATGGCGAAGAACACTTATTGTTAATTGCCAGGGATATCACTCGGGTGTCGCAGCTCGAAGAAATGCGTAAAGACTTCGTGGCCAATGTGTCTCACGAATTACGTACACCGCTTACTGTGATAAACGGTTATTTAGAAATAATACCGATGGACGAAGACGCTGATCCTTTTATGCAAAAAGCCATGAAAGAGATGACTGCGCAAACCCACCGTATGCAAAATCTTATTGAGGATTTGCTTGTACTTTCTCGTATTGAAGCAAGCTCTGAACGTATTTATGAAAATGTAGTGAACATGCCTGCGGTGTTAAAGCAGATAGAGCTAGAAGCCAACACCCTCAATAAAGAAAAGCAGCATACTATCCGGTTTCATGTTGCACCAGATTTACAAGTTTATGGCGTTGAAACCGAGATACGCAGTGCCTGTTCAAACCTGGTATTCAATGCGGTGCATTATACGCCTGCAAAAGGCGAAATAAACGTTCATTGGCAAAGTACGCCGCAAGGTGCTCGCTTCTCCGTAGTTGATAACGGCGAAGGCATTGAGCCTGGGCATCTCAACCGACTAACAGAACGTTTTTACCGCGTCGATAAGGCAAGATCGCGAAAAACCGGCGGTTCAGGTTTGGGGCTTTCTATTGTAAAACATGTATTAAGCCATCATAATTCTCGTCTAGAAATTACCAGTACGGTGGGCGAGGGCAGTCAGTTTTCCTTCGTATTAGATAAAGAGCTCATTGCGGAGCAAGAGTAAATGTGGTCAAGGCGTGTTACATCTTTATTGTGTTTTTTTTCGTTCTTCTGTGTCTCTCATATCGCGTTATCCGCCCCTGAAAATAGGCCTATTGATGTCCCTGAGTATGAACGCCAACCCGGGGTCGCTGGAAAAATCACCTCTGTAGGTTCAGATACTCTCGCCAACTTAATGACGTTTTGGTCTCAAGAGTTTAAAGCGCTTTATCCGCAAGTTGGATTTCAAATTCAAGCATCCGGTTCGTCTACTGCTCCCCCAGCCCTAATTGAGGGGACGGCGACCATTGGCCCAATGAGCCGTGAATTAAAACCCAGTGAAGTAAGAGATTTTGTGCGTAAACATGGGTATCCGCCAGTGGTGCTGAAAGTGGCTATGGATGCCATAGCGATTTTTGTAGAGAGACGAAATCCGCTGGAAGGGCTAACATTAAAGCAAGTTGATGCGATTTTTTCTGAAACCCAATACTGTGGTGGGAATGGCAATATCGAGCGTTGGTCACAATTGGGCTTAACGGCCCCAGAATTTCAGGGCCCTATACGCTTATATGGTCGTAATTCCGTATCTGGAACCTATGGGCTATTCAAAGTTATCGCCTTGTGTGATGGCGATTTCAGCAACACGGTTAACGAACAACCCGGTTCTGCGTCAGTTGTGCTCTCTGTTGCATCTGGTGAAGGTGCCATGGGATACGCTGCTTATGGATATAAAACAGCGGGCGTAAGGGCCTTGCCCTTGGGGGAAACCATGGATACGCTCACGCCCTTAAGTATCGATACAGTGAGAAGCGAGTCATACCCTTTTGCTCGCTTCCTTTATCTGGTAGTGAATAAAAAGCCGGGTGAACCTCTGCCCACGTTAGAGCGGGAATTTCTGCGCTATGTATTGTCTAGACAAGGGCAGCAGCAGGTGGTGAGAGATGGCTATTTTCCTATTCGTGAAGATGTCCTTGTGCGTCAGCGACGAATTTTAGAGTGACATCAGGTTATGAGTAACGTCGCGCCAGAATGGAAAAGTTGGGTGGTTAAGTGCTTACTTAGCGGTCAAAACGCCGTGTCTATTGCGCAAACACTTTATGAAAATGGTTTTGTTCCTTCCGTTATTCGCACACTTTTAGGTAGTAACCTCCCCCCGAATATTGCCTTTTCACACGAGAGTGAATTTTATCGCGCCCTTGCAAACGCAGCAATAATCAACAACCCAAACGCTGAAAAATTGGTTTCTGACGATAGAATACAGTTATATGCCATTGACGGCTTTTTAACGAAAGAGGAATGTGAGGGTGTTATTCAGCTATCAAAAGACAAGCTAGCGCCGTCAAAACTCGCAGGTGCTGCGTCTTCTGACAATATTCGTACCTCGTCTACCTGTGAACTCGCATTTTTGAATAACCCTTTAGTGGAGGCAATCAATACTAAGATTGTTAACGCCCTGCAGTTAGGGGTAGGTGAGAAAGAGGTTATTCAAGCGCAGCATTATAACGTGGGGGAATATTACAAACCACATTATGACTTTTTCCCCCCAGGCACGCCGCAGTATAAAGCCCATTGTGCTGCACGAGGGCAAAGAAGTTGGACCTGTATGATTTACCTGAACGAAGATTGTGATGGGGGGCATACTCGATTTACTAAGTTGAAACTCGCAATCAAACCCAAAATCGGCAAGGCACTATTTTGGAATAACCTCTTGTACGATGGGCAACCAAATCTTAATAGTATTCATTTCGCTGAGCCTGTCACAGACGGTAATAAAACTGTCATAACCAAGTGGTTTCGTACAAAAAACTAACGGCGAGGGACATGCTTTTTCAATAAGATACTGAAGTTGATTGAGAAATTCTTTCTCGATCATCGGGTTAGCTTAAATTCCAAAAAGTTCCAATAAAATTCCAAAGATTTTCCTTTTGTAACAAAAATGTCACCCATGTCATTTACTCTCTACGAAACCTAAAAATCCATACTACTAGAACCTTGGAGAATTTAATGGAATTTCGTAATGTATTTAAGGTAAGTGCAATCACGACTGCACTTATTCTTGCAGGCTGCGGCGGCGATATCGTTATTAACGAAGGTGATGAAGTTGTAACAACTCCAACTACACCAACAACTCCCACTACACCAACTACGCCTACCACCCCTGACGTGGATACTCCTTTCTCACTAGGGTTTGCAACAGATGCTTCTAGTGAATTCTCTGCTATTACAGATAAGCCAGTTTATCGCCTAGATAGCGACCTTGTTATTACTCAGGAAATGACACTGACCAATGATGCGCACTGGATCATTAAAGGCCGTACCGCGGTAGGTAACGATAACTCAGATTCCACAGTACTTTATATTGAAGAAGGTACTACGGTTATCGGTGAAGACGGTGACGATTTCTTAGTAGTTCGTCGTGGTTCTCAAATTGAAGCAACCGGTACGGCTTCAGACCCCATCGTTATGACCTCTATCCAAGACGTAACTGGTGAAGAAACCTCTATTGGACAATGGGGTGGTGTGGTTCTTTTAGGTAATGCACCTACCAACTTATGTAACACAGGTGATGACGCTGAAACGTCAGATGACGAACTAGCTAACTGTGGTGTGTCTGCAGAAGGTGATGCAGGCCTTTACGGCGGTAACGACCCAGAAGACAATTCAGGTATTCTTGAATATGTTGTGGTTAAACACGCTGGTAAAGCACTGGCTTCTGGCGACGAGCTAAACGGTATTTCATTCGCAGGTATCGGTTCAGGGACGACGGTAAACTACATTCAAGTTCACCAAAACCTTGATGACGGTATCGAATTCTTCGGCGGTACGGTAAGCGTAAGTAACGTTGTACTTACTGATATCGGTGATGACTCTTTAGATTGGTCATTCGGTTGGACAGGTAGCGCAACAAACGTCTATATCCAGCAATCAGCAGACGGCGGTGACAACGCGATTGAAGCAGATAACAATGAAGATAACCCTTCTTGGTTACCGCTTACTAAGCCGACTGTTTCAAACGTTACTATCGTCAGTGCTGATGGCACAAACGGTGTTCGTCTGCGTAACGGTACTGCGGGCGTGCTATCAAATGTATTAGTGACGGGTTCTGCAACCGCGTCAAATTGCTTGCGTGTTAATGGCGATGAGTCTATCGCTAATGCTGAGTCTGGCGAACTAACCATTACTGATTCCATTGTGGCTTGTGAAACGCCGGCCAACAACTTTGGCTCAGACACAATCGACGGTGGCACTACCCAAGCGTGGTTTGAAGGCCAAGAAGGCAACAGCGTATTAACGCCTGCTGATTTAATGCTTGAAGACAACGGTTACTTCCCAACGTCTTCATCGCCTGTTGCGCTTAGCGGTAGCGGCTATATCGGTGCATTCGACCCTAATGGTGAGGACTGGACTTCTGGCTGGACTGTGGGTGTAAACGGCGGTTTCCCTAGTGATGTTCAAAATGCATTTGAACAAGGCTTAGCAACTGACGTATCTAGCGACTTCCCAGAGCTAACAGATAAGCCGGTATACGCACTTGGTGATGACACAACGTTCACTTCTGACGTAACCCTTACAAACGACGCTTACTGGCTAATCAAAGGTCGTACTGCGGTGGGTGAAGATAACGACAGCAGTGCAACGCTTTACATTGAACAGGGCACAACAGTATTCGGTGAAGAGGGTGATGACTTCTTAGTGGTTCGTCGTGGCTCAATGATTGAAGCAAGCGGTACGGCTTCTGCGCCAATTACTTTCACTTCAGTTCAAGACCTAACGGGTGATGAAACCTCGATTGGTCAATGGGGTGGTATTGTTCTTCTTGGTAATGCGCCTACTAACCTGTGTAACACAGGTGATGACGCTGACACATCAGATGCTGAGCTAGCAAGCTGTGGTGTTGCTGCTGAAGGTGATGCAGGTCTCTATGGCGGTGCCGATTCAGAAGATAACTCAGGTACGCTTCGCTATGTTGTCGTTAAGCACGCAGGTCGCGCATTAGCGGCTGGTGACGAACTTAACGGTATCTCATTTGCGGGTATCGGTTCAGGCACTAAAGTGGAATATATCCAAGTTCACCAAAACCTGGACGATGGTGTTGAGTTCTTCGGTGGTACGGTAAGCGTACGTAACATTGTACTAACTGACATTGGTGATGACTCTCTAGATTGGTCTTTCGGTTGGACAGGTAATGCACAAAACGTGTACATCCAACAGTCTGCCGCGGGTGGCGATAACGCTATCGAAGCCGACAACAATGAAGACAACCCAGCATGGACGCCGTTGACGACGCCTATTATTTCTAACGTGACTATCGTGGGCGCAGACGGCACAAACGGTGTTCGTTTACGTAACGGAACGGCAGGCGCACTTTACAATGTGGTGGTGACGGCTGGTGAAGGTTACTCTAACTGCTTACGTGTAAACGGTGACGAGTCAATTGCAAACGCTGAAGCAGGTACGCTTACCGTTGAAAATTCAATTGTTGCTTGTGAAGAAGATGCAAACTTCGGTTCTGACACCATTAACGGTGGCACTACGCAAGCATGGTTTGAAAGTCAAGATGGCAACAGCGTATTAACAGCTGATGCACTAATGCTTTCAACTGACGGTTTCACACCACGCTCTGGTTCACCACTACTGGGTGCTGGCGCGGATGCCTCTGAAGTGAATGACTTCTTCGCTGCAACAGATTACATAGGTGCATTCGATGGCGACAACAACTGGATGGACGGATGGACTGTCGCGGTTAACGATTCCATTCCTTCAGATGTAACAAGTGCATTTGAGCAAGGTCTTGCAACAGACGTATCTGCTAACTTTGCGTCTATTACTGATAAGCCAGTTTACCAACTCGCTGCTGACACAGTATTTACTACTGATGTATCGTTAACCAACGACGCACACTGGGTACTTAAAGGCCGCACTGCAGTCGGTGAAGACAACGCAGATAGCGCAACCCTTTATATACAACGTGGTACTACCGTATTCGGTGAAGACGGTGACGATTTCTTAGTGGTTCGTCGCGGCTCTAAAATTGAAGCTTCAGGTACAGCGACACTACCTATTGTTTTCACTTCGTCTGAGGATATGACGGGTGGCGAAACCGATATCGGTCAGTGGGGTGGTTTGGTTATTTTAGGTAATGCACCGACTAACCTATGTAACACAGGTGATGACGCAGATACGTCAGATGCTGAGCTAGCCAGCTGTGGTGTGGCTGCTGAAGGTGACGCAGGCCTCTATGGCGGTGCTGATTCTGAAGACAGTTCAGGTACTCTTCGTTATGTCGTGGTTAAGCACGCTGGTAAAGCGTTAGCGGCAGGTGATGAACTTAACGGTATTTCATTCGCAGGTGTAGGTAGCGGTACTGAAGTTGACTTTATCCAAGTTCACCAAAACCTAGATGACGGTGTTGAGTTCTTCGGTGGCACAGTGAGCGTAAGCCACTTGGTACTGACTGCCATTGGTGATGACTCACTAGATTGGTCTTTCGGTTGGACGGGTAACGCACAGTACGTGGTTATCAAGCAATCAGCTGACGGTGGCGACAATGCCTTCGAAGCAGATAACAACGAAGACAACCCATCTTGGACACCACTGACTACACCAACAGTATCGAACGTGACTATCATCGGTGCTGATGGCACAAACGGCGTACGTCTTCGTAACGGTACAGCAGGTACAATCAAAAACTTGGTGGTTACTGGTGGTGCAGATTACAGCAACTGTCTACGTGTGAACGGTGACGAATCAATTGCCAATGCTGATGCAGGTGAACTGACTGTGACACATTCAACGGTTGCATGTAGCTCTGACAGCGCATTTGGTTCTGATACCATCGGCACTGACACTACTGAAGCATGGTTCTTAGCCCAGGACGGTAACAGTGTATTAGCTGACACCGCAGCGCTAAGCCTAGATTCAACAGGCTATGTGCCTGGTAGCGATTCAGCACTATTAGGCTCAGGTTTCGATGCATCAACATTGGATAGCTTCTTTGATAGCACTGATTTCCAAGGCGCATTCGATGGTGAGTCTGACTGGACACTGGGTTGGGTAACAGTTGGTCTTGAAGACTAATTTGCCTTAACGAGTAACGTGGAAGCTAAGACGTGAATGCGTCTTAGCTTTTGTGTTGAAAGTGGCATACCCGATTACAGTTCCTCAGGAGTTTCCAAAATGAAAAATAAACAAACGTCAGCGTTTAAAGTCGGTGGACTGTCGTTGGCAATCGCGTCCATTCTTGGCGCAAGCGCACTTCCATTTTCGGCAATAGCACAAGAATCTGAAGATGAAGTTATCGAAGAAGTTGTTGCCACAGGAACGCGACTAAAAGGCACAGCAACAGCCGTTCTTCAGGAGCGACAAAACCAAGCCTTCGTTGCAGATATTCTAGGTGCGGAACAAATTTCTCGTACTGGTGATAGCGATGCAGCCGCTGCGCTTCGTCGTGTGACTGGTTTGACGTTAGTCGATGGTAAATTCATCTACGTACGTGGTTTGGGTGAGCGTTATTCAAGCACACAGCTAAACGGTATGACCGTTCCTAGTCCAGATCCTACGCGCTCAGTTGTTCCGCTGGATTTATTCCCATCCAGCATCATTGAAAGTTTAAATGTACAAAAGTCATTTTCACCGAATATGCCTGGCCACTTCGGTGGTGGTAACGTGAATATCCGGACTAAAACTATTCCATCAGAATTTACCTTCCAGTTATCTGGTGGTACAGGGTGGAATACGGAAAATAGTAATGATGGCTATTTCTACTCAGGCGGTGGTGATGATTGGACCGGTCGTGATGACGGTACACGGGGCTTGCCTTCTATCATTTCTTCTGCCTTAGCAGAGAGTGGTTCTGAAGGATTTGAAGGGGACTCTTCACGTACGCTAGCAGAAACCCAAGATATCCTAAACGCGTTTAACTGGGATATTGGCCCAGATGAAAAGTCTGTAGATCCAGACTTCAACATAGGCGCGACATTAGGTAATAACTACGTTTTTGACAACGAAAGCGTACTGGGTTTCCTAGCAACAATTGCCTATAGTAACCAATGGCGTGTGACGGAAGAGCAATTGGGCAACGATATTGGTGGTGGTCAGGAAAACCCGAGATTCACTAAATATCGTGACATGACCTCAACAGAACAAACCGTGACGTGGAGCGGAATGTTCAATATGGGTTACGAGTACAACAGTAACCACAAAATCGAATTGGTCAATATGATCCTCCATGACATGCGTGATCGTTTGCGTGATGGTTCATATTATGATGACAGTGAAACGGTAGATGGCGTTGAAGAATTCCGTCGTTTAGACATTATCTTCGAAGAACGTGAAATGGTGTCGTCACAGTTAAAGGGAACGCACAACTTTCTTCAGTTAGGAAACGGTGTGTTTTTTGATTGGTACGCAGGGACGAGCCGTGCATCACGTCAAGCGCCAGACATCTTAGAAGTGACATTCCAACAGTTTTACGATGACAGTGGCGCTTTAGAGCTTGAGCGTTTAGATGATACGCCAGGGACTAACATTAACCGTCAATATCAGATGCTAGACGATGCCTCTGATACTTACGGCTTCAACGTGTCAACGCCATTTTTTGGTAAAGGTTACGACATTGAAGTAAAAGCGGGTTTCGATTATTTCGAAAAGACCCGTGACGGAAACAACATCGATTTAGCCATCAGAAACTTTGCCATTGACGATGACTTGAAAGCAGGTTCGCGCATTGATGAGATCTTCACTGAAGACAACATCTACAATCCGGATTTCTATGTAAGCTCTACAGGTAGTTCATTGTTCCAGGACAATACTGGTGAAGGTGATAAGTATTCTGCAGCAAGCAAGCTTACAGCGGGATATTTCATGGTTGATGCCTTCTTTAATCAGAAGTTCCGCGTGAGTGGTGGTGCTCGTTGGGAAGAATTCCAGCAAGTGTCTATTCCTTACGTAGAACATTCAAACGAGTTTGCAGATACTATTGAAGAGATTGCGGACACGATTTACGCTGAAGACGATATTCTTCCATCGTTGGCATTCACCTATATTCCTAGCGAAGAAACACAGTATCGCTTGAATATAAGCCAGACCGTAATTCGTCCTGATTTACGTGATATTAGCTCAACATTCTTTATCGACCCATTAACGGAATTCTTAGTTCGTGGTTCACCCTCTTTGGTTGAAACTGAACTAACTAATGTGGATTTTCGTTGGGAATGGTACATGTCTCAAGGCAACAATATCTCTGTAGCGCTATTCTATAAAGATATGGAAAATCCTATTGAGATGGTGCAATTCGATGGCGGTGAAGGTGTTCCTCAGCTGCTTACCGCGAATGGTGAAGAAGGCGAGCTATACGGTATCGAGTTTGAATTCTTGCATGATTTAAGCTTTGTGGATGATTCACTGTCTAACTTCTTTATCTCAGGCAACATGACGTTATCTGATTCAGAAGTGACCATTGGCAGCGACGACCAAGATTCGTTGTTCTCACAACAAGCTCGAGAGGCGTACGGCGGTACGATTACTGCGACAATCACTAACGATCAACGTCGATTAGTGGGCCACTCTGAATGGGTAGCAAATATTCAAATGGGTTGGGACTCTTCTAATGGCGAGCACTCAGCATCATTAGTTTATAACGCCTTTGGTGAGCGCATTATCGCGCCGGGTGTGCGTGGATTTGAAGACGGTATCGAGAATCCATTCCACTCATTGGATGTGGTATATACCTACTATCCAGATTTCAACACCACAGTAAAATTCAAGTTCCAGAACTTACTGGGTGAAGATAAAGAGATAGAGCAAGAGGGATTACTGCTTCGTCGAGAAACCGTTGGCACTACAATCAGTGCTAGCGTGCAGTACGACTTTTAATTCATCTTCAAGCCCAGCTATTTAGCTGGGCTTTTTCGTTAGTAACGCTTTATGACAGTTTCGTAATAAAACTGTCACAGAAAAACCCTATCCTACGCGCAGAAATTTATAGTCGGATTAAACCGATTTCTTTTAACTTTAAAGGTTTGAATGTATGAAGCTTATCAATGCTTTGCTTGTTGCAGGTACGCTAGCGGCGGCACCAGCACTGGCACAAGACGATGAAGTCTTAAAACCCGTTGTCGATGAGGCAGCGAAAATAAACGAATCAGCGGCGAAGTCGCAAGAGAAGATCAATAGCATCACTGATCAAATCGATAGCAAACTTCAGCAGTTCAAAACATTGATGAAAGAAATCGAAGGCCTTGAGGTTTATAACACTCAGCTTCGTAAGCAGATCAATAGCCAAGAACAAGAAATGGCAGATCTGAACGCTGCAATTGATGAAGTGTCTGTTGTTGAGCGTCAAATTACGCCGTTAATGATTCGTATGATTGACGGTCTAGAACAGTTTATTGCGCTAGACGTACCTTTCTTACCTGAAGAGCGTGCCAATCGTGTTGCCGACCTTAAGGCTATGATGGACCGCGCAGATGTGGCCGCGTCTGAAAAGTTCCGCCGCGTTATGGAAGCGTATCAAGTTGAAATGGACTACGGTCGCACAATGGAAGCATACAGCGGTATTCACTCCATCGACGGCAAAGAACGTGATGTTGAATTTTTACGCCTTGGTCGTACAGCACTTATCTATCAAACCCGTGATGCAAGTTCTCAAGGTGTGTGGAACAAGCAAACTCGTCAGTGGGAAGAACTAGACAGTGGCTACCGTACACAAATAACGAAAGGTCTGCGCATGGCGAAGAAGCAACTTGCCCCAGACTTACTAATGCTGCCAGTTGCAATTACAGACTAAGAGGTTGATGAGAATGTTTAATACAGTAAAACGTATCGCTGTTGGTCTAGCAGCCCTTAGTATCAGCGTAGGTGCTTTTGCACAAAGTGACCGTGCCATGGACTTAGACGCGCTTCTTAAGCAGTTAGAAGAAGGTCAATTTGCCCAGTCACAGCAAAACAAACAACGTGAGCAAGATTTTATTGCCCAACGCGCTGAGCAAGACCGTATTTTGCGTGAAACACGCGCTCAACGTGACCAAATGCTTAAGCAATCTGAGCAGCTTGAAACTCAGTTTGAAGAAAATGAATTTAAGCTGGCTGATTTGAACGGTGCTCTTGATACTCGTTTAGGTTCATTGAAAGAACTGTTCGGTGTACTACAGCAAATTGCTGGCGACACCAAAAATAAATTTTATAACTCTGTTGTTTCAGCGCAAATCCCAGGTCGCGCAGACTTCTTAGATCAAATGGCACAAGACATGGGGTCAAGCTCGAAGCTTGCGTCTATTGAAGAAATTGAGCGCGTGTGGTTTGAAATGCAGCGTGAAATGACTGAATCAGGCAAGGTGACTAAATTCACAACTGACGTAGTTGAAGCCGGTGGTGAGAAAGTGAACAAAGAAGTGGTTCGCGTAGGTCCTTTTGCTCTGGTTTCTGACGGTAAATACCTAGAATATAATGGAGTAACAGGTACAGTCTCTGAGCTTATTCGTCAGCCTGCTGACCGTTATAACGACTCAGCTGCAGAACTTCAGGCATCGAGTGGCGACCTAGTGCAATTTGGTATCGACCCAACAGGTGGTTCAATCCTTGGCCTTCTTGTTCAGGCACCTAACTTACAAGAGCGTGTAGAGCAAGGTGGTGTGGTTGGTTACATCATTCTTATCGTTGGTGCGTTTGGTTTACTGCTTGCCCTAGAACGCTTAGTGACGCTTTCTATTACACGAATGAAAGTTAACAGCCAGCTTAAGAGCACTGAAGTAAAAACAAATAATCCACTAGGTCGAGTGCTTAAAGTACGTGATGAGCATCCCAATGCCGACGTTGAAGCATTAGAACTTCACTTAACCGAAGCAATTCTAGGTGAAGTACCTAAGCTTAGCCGAAACCTCACTATCATTAAGATTATCTCAGTGGTCGCACCGCTGATGGGTCTACTTGGTACGGTAACCGGTATGATTAACACCTTCCAAGCCATCACCTTGTTCGGTACAGGCGACCCGAAACTAATGGCTGGTGGTATTTCAACGGCACTTGTCACAACAGTACTCGGTCTTGTTGTAGCGATTCCAATGACACTGCTATATGCAATGCTTAACACACGTTCAAAGAACATTGTGTACATCCTACAAGAACAAGCGTCTGGCGTTATTGCAGAGCGCGCTGAGCGAGGCTAATCATGATCGAGTTTCTAGAAGCAATTCGCGATTTCACAGAAACAGGTGGCCAGGTTCTCCTGGTCATCGGTCTGCTGATATTCGTTATGTGGCTTTTAATCCTCGAGCGTGCCATGTATCTGATGGTTTGGCATAAAAAAGCAAAAAGTGAAGCGGTGGCAAGCTGGACAGCACGTTCAGACCGCTCTTCATGGTTTGCTAAGCAAGTCCGTCAGAAAACGATTTCACAGCTAACTATGCGTTTAAATGGAAGTATACCGATTATTCAGTCTTTGGTTGCACTTTGCCCTCTCCTTGGTTTGATGGGCACGGTAACCGGCATGATTGAAGTATTTGATGTAATGGCAATTGCGGGTTCAGGAAACGCGCGTTCTATGGCATCAGGTGTATCGAAAGCCACCATCCCCACTATGGCTGGAATGGTCGGCGCACTGTCAGGCGTATTTGCGGCCACATGGTTGAACCGTACAGTGAAGTCAGAACGCACGCATCTTGAGGATGCATTGGTTATTCAACGTTAATGCCACTGGGCATTAAGGTAAGGTATTTATTATGAAGCAGCACTTTCAAAACTTAGTCGATGAGGAAGAAGCAAACATCGACATGACGCCCATGCTGGACGTTGTATTTATCATGTTGATCTTCTTTATCGTGACTGCATCGTTTGTAAAAGAGGCGGGTATTGATGTTAACCGCCCAGAAGCGGCCACGGCTGTGAAGAAGGATCGCGCTAATATCCTTATCGCCATTTCAGACAAAGGTGAGATTTGGATCAACAAGCGTCGCATTGATGTTCGTGCAGTACAAGCGAACATTGAACGTCTTCACGCTGAAAACCCGCAAGGCACTGTTGTTATCCAGGCTGATAAAAAAGCCACAACAGAAACCCTTATTAAGGTAATGGATGCATCGCGCGCAGCCGGTGTTTACGATGTTTCGATTGCAGCTCAAGAGCCATAAATCATGCCACGATATATAATCGCATTTGTTATATCCCTTGCGATAACGTTGGGCCTGTTCTTCTTGATGCAGTCGCTGATCAAGATGGGTGGCAGCGCCTTAACGGAACCGCCAAAGGGAAGCGTGCTTGACTTTGTAAGGGTTAAGCAGGATGAGCAAGTAGAGAAAAAAGATCGCAAACCGAAAAAGCCACCTAAGCCTGAGCAGCCGCCACCTCAAATGCAGCAGCCACAGATGGACTCTCCAACGCCAAATGCGGAAGGTACGTCAATGGATTTTGGCGCTGACGTGGGCGACGATATTTCGTTAGAAGGCGGGTTAGCGCTTGAGTCGGGAGATGGCGAGTATCTACCTATTGTTAAAGTTGCCCCCGTGTATCCACGACGTGCACTACAACGTGGTATTGAGGGATTTGTTATTGTTGAGTTTACGGTAACTAAGCAAGGCGCGGTGAGAGACCCTATAGTGGTAGAGGCCAATCCCCAAGGTATATTTGAGCAAGCGGCGATTGATGCTGCAATGAAGTTCAAATATAAGCCTCGCGTGGTAAACGGGGAAGCCACAGAAGTATCGGGTGTGCAAAACCGTATTACCTTCCAAATTGACGGGTAACAGAAGATGATGAAGAAACAGACGAATACGTTGCTTAGTGCACTGGCGTTTGCAATCGCATCAGCCACAGTTTCTGTGCCGAGTATGCTCATTGCCACCGATGTGCTAGCGCAAGAACAAAAAGCGAGTGAAAAAAAGACACGTCGCGTTCCTACGCTTCGTGGAAAGGTTTACGAGCAGTTAGCACGCGCGCAATCAGCAGCTGATGATGCTGGCAACGTTGAAGAAGCTATCGCTATATTAAACGAGGTAGAAGAAAAATCTGACTCGATGAATAGCTACGAAAAAGCCATGATGTATAACTTTTTCGGCTTCATTTACTACAACAACGAAGATTATGATAATGCCTTATCGTCATTCGCCAAAGTGGTAGAGCAGCAGCCTATTCCTGAAAAGTTTGAAATGACCACGCTTTTCAGTTTAGCGCAGCTTAACCTTATGCAAGGGAATTACGACGATACCATTAAGTATATTGAACGTTGGGAAGCGCTTAACCAAGGGCCTGTACCACCGAAAAATAAAGTCATCAAAGCACAAGCATACTATCAAAATAAGAAGTATGACTTAGCCGCTGACTGGATTACGCAGGCTATCGAAGATCACGAAGCTGAGGGTATGATCCCCGACGAAGGCTGGCTTATTCTTCAGCGCGCTGTTTTCTACGAACTCAAACAGCCTAAAAAGGTGAAAGACGTTCTTGTGAAAATGGTGAAACTGTTTGATGAGCCTAAATATTGGATCCAACTTGCCGGTATGTACGGCGAGTTAGGTGAAGAACGCAAACAGCTTGCCATCATGGAAACCGCTTATCAGCGTGGTTTTGTTGAGACGGCATCGGATATTTTTAATTTAGCTCAGCTTTACTACTACCATCGTGCGCCTTACAAAGGGGCGAAGTTAATGGAGCAAGCCATGAATGATGGCATGCTTGAAAAGAACCTTCGTAACCTTAAATTCTTGGGGCAAAGTTGGTCTCTTGCGAAAGAACAGGACAAAGCGATTCCTGTTATGATGCAAGCGGCTGAGTTGTCTGAAGATGGCGAATTAGACGCTCAACTTGCGCAAATTCTTTTGAATGAAGCCCGCTTTGATGACGCCATTGCGGCGGCCGACAGAGCAGTAGAGAAAGGCGACTTGCGTAACCCAGGTTTGGTTTACTTGATTAAGGGCATGGCGCTGTATAATCAAAAGCAATATGCCTTAGCGCTTAATCAGTTGGCGGAAGCAGAAAAGCATCAGAAGAGCCGAGCCATGGCACAGCAGTGGAAGCAGTTTGTGCAAGGCGAGAAAGTGCAAGCTGAACGTATAGAAGCAGAACTTGGCGCAAGCTAGCGAATAAGCTTGAAAATAAGTAGATGGAAAACCGCACTAGCTTGGCTATTGCGGTTTTTTTATTTGGCTAATTTTAAAGTCGCTGGCTAAAAGAAAGTGATAGAAAATCCAGTCCAGGGTTTGGCTTTTTGAAGCCCGCGTTTGAATAATGTAGGTATCTTAGTGATATTCGATACTCGTTGCTTTGCCCGAAGGTAGTAGAAAAGCCAATACGATCTTCAAATTGGTAATGTGTCGATACATCTTTACCGGCGAATTGTGTATCGTCTAAAAGTGAAACGCCTATGCCTAATTCCAATTCTATTGGTTTATTAAAAGCGGTGCCAATAGGTAATCTGACAATAGGCGAGAGCGCGATCACCACGTTAGAATCGTATTTATTTTCTTCCCCGTATTCCCAGAAATTCGCACTGGTTTCCATGGTCAATGTTAGGGGCCATGAAATATCTAAGGGTTGGTCAATATTGTACTGATACGCCAATTTAACCCCGTTAACTGACCCTTCACCTCGAATGAAGTCAATGGCGTAGCCATGGTTTGCGTATGCGGGGATGAGCGCGCTGATCAAAAGTAAAGTGATTAAAAGTGTGTTTTTCATGTGTGTTCCTCCACCGCCTATATAGGGGGGAGTCACAAATAACCCAATTCTAAATAGTGAATAGGATTATTCGAAAATTACGAAAAATTATATTCGACTATCTTATGCGTTTTCGCGGTTAGAGGGGGGAGCAGAGGTGTGGAGAAATTCATCGATACTGGGCATCTCTTTCTTTTTCTCTAGCGCGTTCCAATATGCCTTTGTGTCGAGTATTTGCGCCTTAATGGACAAAAAACACGCCACTAGACTAGGGTCGAAGTGCTTCCCTGATTCACTTTCAATAAAGTTAAATGCGTCTTCATCTGACCACGCTTTTTTATAGGGGCGATTCATGGTGAGCGCATCGAAAACATCAGCAATAGCGACAATTCTTGCACTCTCAGGGATATCGGTTTCTTTTAGCCCTTGAGGGTAGCCAGTGCCGTTCCACTTTTCATGGTGGCAATGTGAAATTTCCGAAGCAAGCCTAAAGAGTGGGGTATCGGATTGCGATAATATTTGATGACCAATGACAGCGTGGGTGCGCATTATCGACATTTCTTTTTCATCTAATCGTCGAGGTGCTTTCAATATGCTATCAGGTATACCTATCTTGCCGGTATCGTGCATAGGGGCCGCTTGCGCAAGCAATAACGCCTGTTCGACAGACCACCCGAAAGCCATGGCCAATTTCAATGAATACGCTGCCATTCGCCAAATATGGTGGCCTGTATCAGTATCGTTGTAGTGTCCAGCTGCGGCTAACATGCTAATAGCGCTTTGCTGGCTTTTTTGTAACTCTGCGGTGCGCTTTTTCACCTCTAACTCGGTCATTTTCATTTGATGAGCGAGGGTAATATGTGTTTTAACTCGTGCGAGTACCAGCGGTGGGGAAATGGGCTTGGTAATATAATCAACCGCGCCTAATTCAAACCCTTTTTCTTCGTCCTCTCCTTGCCCCAATGCGGTAACGAAAATAACCGGAATATTATTTAAAGCGGGATTAGATTTTAATGCTTTGATGACGTCAAACCCGCTGAGTCCGGGCATCATAATGTCGAGTAGAATAAGGTCGGGCACATATTGTTGTGCAATTTTTAGTGCCAACGCACCAGAAGGTGCTACCTTTACTTTATAGTGCGGTGACAGTACGCCCAAAAGTATATCGATATTGGCTGGCTCATCGTCAACCACAAGGATATTAAAGGCGCTTGATTTATTGATTAACTCACTCGTCATTGGTTAGCGATTCCTTCAAGCTGACTAGTTCTTGCACTGCGCTATCATAGTCGTAGGTGCTGGCGGTTTGGCGAGCACGGTCTAATCGATGTAAATATTCTCTCGGGGCTGCGCGATAAAGATTGTCTAATAATGCCAATGCTTCTGCATCATACGCGGTTAAGCTATCGATGGCCTTTATCAATTGGTTTAAGGGAAACTTGGTATGTGTTGAGTTCTCTGGCTTGAAGGCAAGATTGATAGTATGGGCAATCAGTTTGAGGGTAATATCTATGGCAAATGAAACATCAGATATCCCTTTGATATCGCCAGCTTTTACAGCATTCAGCTTGGTTAGGCTGTGGCAAAGTGTGGTGGCGCCTATTGCCGATGCATCTGTTTCTAGTTGACGCAATTTAGTACTAATATCTGCACTATTGCTAATGGCATTAATCAGTTGCGTGAGGGTGTTCGCATTACTATAGCGAACGTAAAATTGGTGTAGCGATTGTAGAAAAGTGTCATCGGTTGGCACCACGTTTAATGTTTTGTAACCGCGATGAATATGAATATCTATTGTGTGTAGTATTTCTTCAGCGCTGGCGGGTTTTAGTAAGTGAGCGCACATCCCCGCACTAATGGCTCTTTTAATGTTAACTTGAGTCGCATCTGCGCTAATACCAATAATAGGTGTTTGCCATGCTAATTCACTGGTCAGTTTTTCTGCCACATCGAAGCCGCTTATTCCGGGTAGTAAGCAATCTAACAATAGCGCGTCGAATGGTTGCTTTTTGCAGGCGGCCAGTGCTTGTTCTCCATCCGCCACTGTGGTGACTTCAATGCCTGAGTCCAATAAAATCTGTTGGGCAATTTCAAGGCTGATACTGTCGTCATCCACAAGCAAAATGTGTTTATTGCGCAAGCGTTTATGACGCCATTTTTTACTTTCTAGGCCAGTAACTTGCGTTTTCGCTGTTATGTTTGCGTTAGGCACTAGCGCAGCCAGTAAGGTATGTTCAGTAAAGGGCAGCTCGATGATGTGCAGTTTATCGTATGAGGCTTCTCCAATTCGGCGTACAGCCTCATCGGTGTTTAAAGGCGTAACAATAGCCGCGAGGTTAAGGGAGTTGAATGCACCTGCATGTAGTTGCTCGTAAAACGTATCCCAGTCAGAAGGGTTATCTGATAGGGCTATCAGTGTTTTTGCGGAAAATGTGGGTAGGGGCGCTTCCTCCCACTTATGATGGGTGAAACCTATATGTAGGCGTGAAAAAGTATGGCCCAATACATCACAAACACTGTGCATGTCTTCGTTTAGCGAGACACATAAAAGTGGATCAGACGTAATAGACACTGCCTCTTCAGGCCGTCCTTCAGGCTGAATCAGCGCTGGTAGCGTAAATGAAAAGGCGCTTCCCTCGCCACTGGTGCTAACGAGGTTTAGCTTTCCATCCATTCTTTCTACAAGTCTCTTACAGATAGATAATCCTAGCCCCGTTCCCCCATACTTTCGGGAAATAGATGGGTCAGCTTGCACAAACGCATTGAACAGTTTTTCTTTGTGTTCATCGCTGATACCAATACCCGTGTCAGACACACAAAAGGTCATTCCGTTGTCTTTTTCTTTTACAAAGAGTTTAACAAACCCCTTGTCTGTAAATTTAAGTGCATTGCCTATAAGGTTGACCAATACCTGATAAATTTTGTTTTTATCGCCGATGCAAGGCGTTGCAAGACTAAGGCGAATATCAAAAATAAGCTTTAGTCGTTTTTGTCTGGCTTTGTGTTGAAAAATCTGCGCTAGCTTTTCGATAATTTGGTGAAGTGTGAAGGGCTCATGGGTGAGGGTGATTTCTTCATTTTCTACCTTGGAAAAGTCTAAAATATTGTTGATTAAGCTCAACAAGGATGTGGCACTTCCCTGAACTTTTTCTAAATAATTTTGTTTCTGCTCCTGGGACTCTGTTTCTAGTGCCAAGTGGCTTAGGCCAATAATGGCGTTCATCGGCGTTCTAATTTCATGGCTCATGGTGGCGAGAAAGTCGCTTTTTGCATTGCTCACCTTTTTAGCGTCTTCATACACTCGCTTTAAGCGATTTTCCGCACGCTTTCTATCGCTAATGTCTTTAAATACCCCCACATGCCCCTCAATGTCACCGTGATTATTTTTCAGTGGCACCGCGACAATTGAAATAGGGAATAGACGCCCCTGTTTATCGGTAAAATAATCGCCATCAGAGCTGTAAGGTTGCCCCTGTCGAATAGAGAGGTTGACGGGGCATGCCTCTCGTTTAAGTAGTGAGCCATCTTCTTTTTGGTAATGCACAGCATCGTGAAAGCGGTGAGAGGCCAGTTCGTCGAGAGACCAGCCTAATAGACGAGAAGCTTCTGGATTTAAAAACTGGGTTTTCCCGTTGGCATCAACCGCGTAAACGCCTTCACCGATACTGTTGGTAATACTTTGATAAAACCGCTTCTTCGCAGCAGACTTTTGTTCAAGTCGCTTTTGTTCTGTTATGTCTGTGCAAATAAAAACAATTTTGTTTACCCGCCCCGCGGGGCTAAAAATGGGCACAGAGGTAGAAGAGACATACCACGCCTCCCCCGCTTTTGAGCGACTGTGTAATTCACCGTGCCAAACCTCCCCAGAAAAAGCGCCTTTCAATATTTCCTTTTGGCGTTCCTTTGTAATATTCCAAACATTGAAAATCTTAATATGGTTTCCAATGAGTTCTTCTCGGCTATAGCCTGAGAGAGCGCAGCATTTATCGTTGACCGTAAGAATAGTGCCGTCGACATTTACCGTTACCACAATGCCATGGTTGTCCATTGCTTCGCGTTGTACCAGCATTTCATTTTCAGTCCGTTCTCTATCAAGCACTAACTCAAGCACCCGATTCGAGAGTTCGTGGATATTGCTGATTTTTTCTTCAAGTACTGGCTTGCCTTGTTGCAAAAGAAGCCGGTTGATGGCGTTGCGTAGGGCTTCACTCACCTCTTGCTGATGCTCTAGCTGCTGTTTAATTTTTTGATTGGCATCGATTAACTCATCGGCACTTAAATTCAGGCTTCGTTCTCTGAGCTTTATTTCTGTTTCATGGCGGTGATAGGCGTCTTCAATATCGTCTACTAGGTGAAGCAGCCCGTGAATTAAGCGTTCATTTACTTGCGTTAGGTTTTCTTTCGTTTTTAGAAGATCGTATAACCACGCTTTGGGGTCTTGTTCACTCGATAGCGAAAACGCATTGCGGAACTGACTTTCTAAACGTTGTTTCACAAGTTGAGCTCTCTTAACAAGGTTAAATCTCGGTGCTGTCGCCATCGGTAATACTGGCGTATACGAAGGTTTCGTCTACATTATTGAAAATAGCGCAGATTATAAAAAGAAAGGCATACATTAGTTATAGTGCGGAAAGTGAATTGGAGCAAAAAAATCAGGTTATTCTTTGGTAGAAATAACCTGATTTAAAGTGGCGGTATGCTCTCAAGGTAGAGTGTACTACGCCGACCTCAGTTCTCTGCGAAGTATTTTGCCTACCGTCGACTTAGGGAGCTCCTCTAGTACGGTGATACGCTTAGGTATTTTGTAATTCGTTAAGTGAGTTTTACAATAGGCAATAACATCGTCGTTATCGACCGGCGTGCTTACCGTGATAAAGGCACACACTTTTTCCCCGGTTTTGTCATCAGGTTGCCCCACGACGGCCGCTTCCATAATATCCGGGTGAGAAGTCAGTACATCTTCAATTTCATTGGGGTACACGTTAAAGCCTGACACAATGATCATATCTTTGAGACGATCGACAATTTTTATGGCTCCAGAAGCTAAGCGAACACCGATGTCACCGGTTTTGAAATAGCCGTTTGGCGTCATCACTTTGGCTGTTTCGTCGTCTCTGTTCCAGTACCCCAGCATCACCTGTGGGCCTTTTACCGCGATTTGCCCCGACTCGCCTTCCTTTACAGGGTCATCATTCACATCCAGTAACGCCACATCCGTGTCTTGTAATGGCATACCGACGGTACCAATCTCTTCCTCGCCCGGTATATTAAATGACACAACGGGGGCGGTTTCCGACAAACCGTACCCTTCGGTTATCATATTGCCCGTCACGTCTTTCCAAATATTGACGGCGCCCTGTGTGAGTGCGGTGCCCCCGGACATAGTGAGGTGTAGGCGAGAAAAGTCTAATTTCGCAAATTCGGGGTGCCGACCTAAGCCAACAAATAATGTGTTGATGCCGGCAAAGGCAGTGATGGCGTGAGGTTTCATTGTGTGAATAAAACCATCAATATCTCTTGGGTTTGGAATAAGAAGTATTTGGCTGCCTTTGGAAAAAAGCGCCATCATGCATACGGTAAACGCATAAATATGATAAAGCGGCAGAGGGCACACAACAATTTCGTCACCCTCTTTGAACGAGCCGCCTAACCTATCGATCATTTGAATACAGTTACTTAAGACATTTTTATGGCTGAGTGCTGCGCCTTTTGATACGCCCGTGGTGCCGCCGGTGTATTGCAGCATGGCTAAATCATCGAGTTGTGTGGCCGCCCGCGTAAAGGGGGCTAGCGCTTCGCCTTTTTTGATAGCCTCACTTAACGATACTGTATCTTTAATGGTAGGGGCGCTCTTTGGGTCGATGAGTTCGGTGGCTGAGGTCGTTATCACGGTCCCAATACGCGTATCTTGTTTTATTGCATCAAACTTTGGATATAGGTCGCTTAAAATTACCAGCGCGACAGCACCGCTGTCAGTAAACTGATGCTTCATTTCCCTTTCTGTATATAGCGGGTTGGTATTCACAACTACCAAGCCAGCTTTTAAAGCGGCATATACCGCAATGGGGTTTTGGATTAAGTTGGGCAACTGTATCGCAATTCTATCTCCAGCAGACAATTTTGCTTCATGCACAAAAAACCTGGCCAAGGCTGATGCTTTCTCATCAATCTCTTTGAAAGTTAATGTTTGACCAAGCGCAGTATATGCCGGCTTGTCCGCATACTTTGTTAATACTGTTTCGATGTAATCCGCTAAACTTGTTACGCCCTCTGGGAAGGTGATCATATGCGTCATCCAATTGATTTCTAATGAATGTTACAGTAGCAAAACTTCAATTTTATTTACATACTAGTTACATTATAGCTAACTATTTATATGAATGATGGGTGAGAGCGAATGCCATCCCTCCCATAGCGCCAGCTAAGCATTGAAGGGCGAACCCTGTATATCCGCGCGCGCCCGCAATCAGGGTAACGTTAAGAATGGGGTACATGGCGATAAGCGCGGTAGCTAAGGCGGCGGCACCCGATAAGGCAAAGAGGCTAAGCAATAAAATAGGGCGTTCGTTTTGTTTATATGCCGAGCGAAGAGCAATTTTTTTCGCAAGTGGGCTGGTAACCACGAACCCAATAAGGAGTGCTATCGCAATGATGGCACCGTAGGTAGGTAACAGTCCCAGCACGTCTTTTACAACGGTGGAAAGCCAGATGGATGGTGTAATACGAATATCGAGCTGGGTTAAGCGATACAATACACTACTTGTATGAAATAGGCTGGCGAATAAATAGGTCGTTAGCCAAGCACACAGAAAACGAACGAGCAGATATTTCATAACAGTGCAGTGAATTAGGTTAACGTGCGTTTACCTTAGCAAACATTATTAGCTTATAGCTACAAGTACCTATTCAGCTTTAAAGGTGTTATCCGGCATAGAAGGAAACCGTCGATGTCTTTATGCTACTATTTAGCACACCTTTATTAATAATGGCGTGGTTACGTGATGCGAATTGTCGTGCTTTTTGCCGCTTTTCTATTTCTTTACTCTGTTGGTGCTGCACCGCAAGCTGAGGTAACAGAGCAACCGTTACCTTTTACGCAGTCTCTCGTGGTCGACAAGCTCGCATACCCGAAAGCGATATTGTCGTTACAAGATGGGCGTTGGGTTATTGCCCTAAGAGACGGTGAGCTTGTCTGTGTTGATACAGATTCAACAATAAAAACACACAAACTTACGCTTCCAGATCTTTATGCACAAGGGCAAGGTGGGCTGCTAGATATAGAGTTAAGCAGTGACTTTTTATCACATGGACAAGTGCTAATGACTTACAGTAAAGGCACCAAAAGCAACAATGGAATAGCCGTGGTGAAGGGGAATTTGCATAAAGACTGTTCTATCTCTGCGCTTGAAACGGTATTTGCGGTGTCGGATGATAAGGATACACCGGTGCATTACGGGGGGAAATTACTGCCTCTTGCTGACAATGAGTGGTTGGTTACCATTGGCGATGGCTTCGATTATCGCGAAAAAGCCCAGGTCTTAACATCACAATTAGGAAAAGTGCTTAGATTCAACGAGGCGGGGCAGCCATCAGCAACGCCCCCGTTTCCGCAGGCACCTTATGTTTATTCCTACGGCCATAGGAACCCTCAAGGGATTATTTCATTACCTAGCGGGAAAATATTGTTGCATGAGCATGGCCCCGATGGCGGTGATGAGGTCAACGTGCTTAGGGCAGGCGCAAACTATGGTTGGCCTGTCGTTACCTTGGGTACCGACTATTCTGGGGCAAGTATCTCGCCCTTTAAACATTATAAGGGAATGGTGAATCCTATCGTCGACTGGACGCCTTCAATCGCGCCCTCTTCGATGGCTTACTATCACAGTGATAGCTTTGGCGCGTTAACCGGCAAAGTACTGGTCACCGCGCTTAAGGCAAAGGCGTTATATAGCTTGGATCTCTCAGCGTCCCCGGTAGTGCAACGGCGCGTTTTTCCCCATTTAAACGAGCGCCTCCGAGATGTAGCTGTAGGGCAGAATGGCAGTATTTATATTTTAACAGACGGTAATGACGCGTCTCTCATTCGTTTTTCATCTCCCATGTAGTTTTTTGTTGTCACAATGAGAATTAAGGCGGAGTTTTCATCGAGAATACCCCTGGTTTTGCAGTAATTGCTTGTAAAATTACTACAAAAAAGAGGTGGGAGCCTTGGCTTCCCCATAAATATGAGAAATAGCTAGGATAACTCTCAGTGACTTTGATGGGTAAATAGTTCTCATTTAGAATTCTGGCTTTCCACGTGTTTTCTTAAGTGGTTGCTTTAAGTTTCTGATATAAAAAGATAAATGTTGCGTTGTTTTAAACGATTTAAATCATTGGCTTCATTCACCTTAGTGTTGAAGATACAACGCAAGCATTTTAATGGCTAATAATCGTGCTCTGTTGATATTGCCTTATTACCAGCAGGGATAAAATCAGTTAAGATAGTGCGATTTTTTAAATACGTACCGCTTAAGCAGGCGTGTTAAAACCCATACGTAAAAGCCATTTTTACGAGAACCAAGACCGAGAGAACCCTATGAGTTTGTATTCAGAATATCTGGCTGAGATCGAGACCCGTAAAACGGAACTAGGTCTTAACCCTAAGCCTATCGACAGTGCAGATCTGCTGTCTGAAATTATTGCTCAAATTAAAGATACAACAAACGAGCACCGCGAAGACTCTCTAAAATTCTTTATCTATAACACCCTGCCAGGTACTACGCCTGCTGCTGGTGTGAAAGCACAATTTTTAAAAGAAATTGTACTTGGCGAAGAAAAAGTAGAAGAAATCACCCCTGAGTTTGCATTAGAGCTGCTTTCACACATGAAAGGCGGCCCGTCAGTAGAAGTGTTACTAGACCTAGCGCTTTCTGACGATGAGTCTGTGGCTAAGCCTGCCGCAGAAGTATTGAAAACCCAGGTATATCTGTACGAAGCTGACACTGAACGTCTTGAAACTGCGTACAAAGCGGGTAACGCCATTGCTAAAGATGTGCTAGAAAGCTATGCAAAAGCAGAGTTCTTCACCAAACTGCCTGAAGTACCAGAGAAAATTGAAGTGGTCACTTACATTGCCGCTGAAGGTGATATTTCAACAGACCTTCTTTCTCCAGGTAACCAAGCACACTCTCGTGCAGACCGCGAACTTCATGGTCAGTGCATGATCACGCCAGAAGCGCAGCAAGAAATTGTTGAGCTAGGTAAAAAGCACCCTAACGCTAAAGTCATGCTTATTGCTGAAAAAGGCACCATGGGTGTAGGTTCTTCTCGTATGTCTGGTGTGAACAACGTAGCACTATGGGCAGGTGAGCCAACAAGCCCTTACATTCCGTTTGTAAATAAAGCGCCAATTGTTGCAGGCACTAACGGTATCGCACCAATCTTCCTGACTACCGTTGATGTCACCGGTGGTATTGGTCTTGACCTTAAGAACTGGGTTAAGAAAACGGATGAAAATGGCGAAATCGTTCGCGATGCAAACGGCGACCCAGTGCTAGAAGAAGCGTACTCTGTAGCGACAGGTACGGTACTGACTATCGATACTAAAGCGAAAAAACTTTATAACGGTTCAGAAGAACTGGCTGACGTATCTGCGTCGTTTACTCCTCAGAAAATGGAGTTCATGAAGGCAGGTGGGTCTTACGCGGTCGTTTTCGGTAAGCAGCTACAAACGTTTGCGGCCACGACCTTAGGTATTGAAGCGCCAGCCGTTTACGCACCTTCTAAAGAAGTATCACACGAAGGCCAAGGCCTAACAGCGGTTGAGAAAATCTTTAACCGTAACGCCGTTGGCGTAAACTCTGACGCACCGCTTCACGCCGGTTCTGACGTGCGCGTTAAAGTCAACATTGTAGGTTCTCAGGACACCACAGGCCCAATGACTTGCCAAGAGCTAGAGTCTATGGCGGCATCGACTATTTCACCTCTTGTTGACGGTGCATATCAGTCTGGTTGCCACACGGCGTCGGTATGGGACAAGAAAGCACAGGCTAACATTCCTAAGCTTATGTCATTCATGAACAACTTTGGTGTCATCACAGCCCGTGATCCTAAAGGTGTTTACCACTCTATGACTGACGTTATTCACAAAGTGCTTAACGACATCACAGTAGATGACCGCGCTATCATCATTGGTGGTGACTCTCACACCCGTATGTCTAAAGGTGTCGCATTCGGTGCCGACTCAGGTACAGTTGCATTAGCACTAGCGACAGGTGAAGCGGCAATGCCAATTCCAGAGTCTGTGAAAGTTACCTTTAAAGGTAGCATGAAAGAGCACATGGACTTCCGTGATGTGGTTCACGCGACGCAAGCGCAAATGCTTAAGCAATTCGCTGGCGAAAACGTATTCCAAGGCCGTGTCATTGAAGTACAAATTGGTACGCTACTGGCTGACCAAGCGTTTACATTCACTGACTGGTCTGCAGAAATGAAAGCGAAAGCGTCAATCTGTATCTCTGACAATGAGACGATGGTTGCCTCACTTGAGCTTGCTAAGCGCCGTATCCAAATCATGATCGACAAGGGCATGGACAATGAAGCAAACATGCTTCAAGGTCTGATTGATCTTGCTGATAAGCGTATCGCTGAAATTAAGTCGGGTGAAGAGCCAGCGCTTGCACCAGATGACAACGCGAAGTACTACGCAGAAGTGGTTATCGATTTAGACCAAATCGACGAGCCAATGATTGCTGACCCAGACGTAAACAACGAAGACGTATCTAAGCGTTATACCCACGATGTAATCCGTCCGGTTTCTTACTACGATGGTAAGCCAGTAGACCTAGGTTTCGTAGGTTCTTGTATGGTGCACAAAGGCGACATGCAAATCATTGCACAAATGCTGCGTAACCTAGAGAAGCTTAACGGCTCTGTAGAGTTTAAAGCGCCGCTAGTGGTTGCGCCACCTACATATAACATTGTTGACGAGCTTAAAGCAGAAGGTGACTGGGAAGTCCTTGCGAAATACGCAGGTTTTGAGTTTGACGATGCTAAGCCAAAAGAAGCAGCGCGTACTAAGTACGACAACATTCTTTACCTAGAGCGTCCTGGATGTAACCTATGTATGGGTAACCAAGAAAAAGCGGAGCCAGGCGATACGGTAATTGCAACCTCGACTCGCTTGTTCCAAGGCCGTGTAGTGGCTGACTCTTCTGAGAAGAAAGGTGAATCATTACTAGGCTCTACGCCGCTAGTAGTACTTTCAACTGTGCTTGGTCGCTTCCCAACTACGGAAGAATACAAGCAAGCAGTTGAAGGCATTGACCTAACTAAGTTTGCGCCTCCTTCAGAAGATTTGGCGGTTAAACCTAAGTTTGAAGCTGATTTAGCCGTTAAGCGCGTATAACCATTTAAGCTTTTATATTGAGCTAAAAAGCCCCGACTTCGGTCGGGGCTTTTTTATGGCCGCGCTTTCATAGGCGTAGAAGATAAAGTTTAAGATGGTGTAAAAACACTACTGACTTCTAACGCATAGCGCATTGTATTTCTGCAATTTATCGCCATTGTACCAAGCTTCACTACCGTCAATATAATAGGCATTGTAAAGATTTCCTGCAGGCTCGCTAATAGACCAGAGTTGAGTGGTTATGTTGTAGAGGGGCGTAGAGCTTTGTTGAAAAGCCGCTCTGAGTTCTTCAATCAAAGGTAAGCGCCAATCGTCGTGACTGTTAAACGATAAGTCGTGGCAATAGGCTACCGCGTCTTCCCAGTTTATGTCTTTTGCGTACTGTGAAGTATAGTCTTGCCACTCTAATGGTGCATTGGGGTCGAACTCGGTTTCTATTAACAAAGATTCACCCATGAGCTCTGCTGCGTGCAGAATATCACCGTCATTTATGCTGATAGCAAGGAACCCCAAAGATGCCGTGTCTCGTACTCTTGACACATTTATCTCACACTTACCCTGGGGCATGATGGGTTGGTCAATACAGTTTTCATTACTGACTGCAAAGGCATTCGGATGTCGTCCTTTCATGGTCAATGAAGATACCACCCAACTATCATCTGAGGTGTTTTTCAAGGTAACGGTTTGCTCTTGGTCGTCGTTAGCGCTAAATCGATAAACGTAAGATGGCAATATGGTTAGCGCAGGCAAAGATACACGAATGTCAGCGACTGACATTTCTTGATCCTCATAAAGCCTTTCAACACGAAAAGATAGGTTGCGGTAAGTATCAACAAAGTCTTGCCCTACATCTAAGGGCGTGATGGCTTCTCTTATGCCTTCGGCTGTTTCATAACCGTAAGTAATTTTGTCTTTGTTTTCTATGCCACCGTTAAAGTCAGTATGACGCACTAATACTTCGTATTCTTGGCTTTTTGCGATGAATTCCTCTTCATCAAATCCACCCAGCTTTTTACGGTATTCGACGTAGTAGTATAATTGCTTTCCTTCTAAACCTTGGCCGATAGGGATTTTTAGTAGCTTTGTACCGGAAGATGACAGCGAAGCTTGGGTTAGCGTATACAGCCCAGATTCGGACACAACGGTAACTTGATCGTCTTCTAGCCAACCAGCTTCACTTCGCCAAATGGTAGAGTAGAGAGGGTAATTAACGTCAAAGCTCATGGTGTCATAGGTTTCCCAATACCCCTTATTCTGACAACTATTATCAAAATGACGGTCTATTAGACTTTGCGGCAAATCGCCTATGGCACAATCGGTTTCAAAGATATGACCAAAACCGAACGTGTGGCCATATTCATGGGCGATGCGACCTGGTGTTAAGCATCCAACCACGTCGTCATCCAAGCCGCCCCCACCCATTACGGCGAAATAACCAAAGTAGTGGTTGTCAGGCCCGACATATCGCTTCGTTTGGTAAGCATAGCAGCCTGGGTTTCCTCTTTCTGAGCGCGAGCCCATTAGAATGAGACGGTCGTATGACGCCAGGTCAGCAAGGTTGCTAATGGCTGCAATGGCATCATCGTGATATTTTTCGTTGTCATAGTTATCTGCAGAAAAGTATTCATCTGCTTCTTTATCAAGTTCTACCCAATCTAATACATCACTTTCCAACCAGGCTTTATTATTTGAGTTTTCTTTTATAAAGGTATTGAGGGAATTAGGATTATTTTGAATCAGGTCATGGGCTTGCTGCCGCGTGATTTTATTTTCTTGGTTTTTAAACCCGATAAGGGCAACTAGCGTTTTCTGTTCACCTAGGTTGTCTTCGAGGTTAGTCTCACCGCTGTCTTCTCCTTCTTCTTCGGTCTCTTCGTCAGGAGGTGTTAATAGGAAAGTCACTGATATTTCGCAATCGGTTGATGCTTCCCCTATGGTGTAAGTGAGGTTCGTTAAACTACCGTTACAACCGCTTATACTTTCAATTTCATAGCCTTCTTCCATTGCAAGCGTAAATGTTACGGTTTCGCCTTCTGTTACGCTGGCTGAGGTAGGTGAGATCGAGCCGCCCGCGCCAACCGTCGTGCTGATTAAAAATGTGGAAGCAGGGGGGGGGCTTTCTTCAGGGGTTGTGGGTATTGATGTATTAGAATCAGAGCCACCGCCACAGGCAAATAGTGTTAACGCTGACGTTGTCACTATCATCTTGGGCAGCAAACGTTGTATCCAATTACAATAGGGGGCGCTATTTTTCATGCTACTCTCTCATTCTTATTGTTCACTTGTAAATTGAGCTAACCAGTGCGAGTTAACGATAGATGAGACACTAACATCCAAGCCTTTTATGGTCTTTCCTTGGAACGCGCAAATTTCACGTATCCGCCGCGGTGATAGTGACAAAGCATGTAAGTGAAAAGCGAGAAAAACCAACATTTAGCACAGTATTTTATTCCGCCCATCTACGTACACTGCACACTTTAACCTTGGAAGAATAATCATGCTGGGTATATCCCCTTTTTTACTGTTGCTTGTGCTTATATATCCTCTAAGTGGATTGGCGTATCAAGGGAGCGGGTCAAGCGAAGCGCTGCAACTCGCTGAGACGTACAACCATCAACTTACCGATAACACGATAAAAGCGTATTTCGTTAGCGAAAAATTAGACGGTATACGCGCTCGCTGGACAGGTAATCAGTTGCTCACTCGCGGCGGCCACCTCATCTATAGTCCAGCATGGTTTACCCGCCAATGGCCCGCTATCCCCCTTGATGGAGAGTTATGGGTAGGCAGAGCTAGGTTTGAGGACGTGTCTTCTATCGTATTGTCACAAACTCCAGATGAACGCTGGCATGAGGTAGTGTTTAAGTTGTTTGATATACCTGACAAAACCCGTCCGTTCGAACAACGAGTAACGCATATGAAAGCACTGGTAAAGGAGGTTAACCAAGCGTGGTTTGGTATGATTCCTCAATACACCTTAACAACCATAGCAGCGCTAGAGCTTGCGTTAGACGAGGTAACTCAAAAAGGTGGCGAGGGATTAATGCTACACCATCGAAAAGCAAAATATGTCCAAGGTCGAGCATCCCATTTACTCAAGGTAAAGCGGTATCAAGACAGCGAAGCCCGAGTGCTTAGTTATATAGAAGGTAAAGGGGAAATAAGCGGGCTGATGGGGGCGCTTAGCGTGATGACCCCAGACGGTATTACATTTAAATTAGGCTCGGGGTTTTCTATGGCGCAACGTCGGTCACCGCCGGCAATAGGTAGCATAGTTACCTATAAATATTATGGTGTGACTAAAAATGGTAAGCCTAGGTTTGCTAGCTTTTTGCATGTGCGTTCATCCAGAGATATAACGAAACGCGCAGACCCGACGTTAACTGAATTACCTGCACACTAATATTGATAGCTTTTCTATTTATTGTGGGTTTATTTTAATTGTAAAAAGCTATCATAATTTCCCATCTGAATGGCGAATATAAGTGGATAATTCCAATGCGAAATTTAATTTCTACGCCTTTAGCATTATACTGTAGGCGATTTATTAATCACACCTTGCGCCAGTGCGTATAAGACCGTTTACTCCCATTGCGCAAGCTAACTTAGAGGAAGAGACTGTGTTAAAAGACTATCGCAAACACGTTGAAGAGCGTGCGGAACAAGGCATTCCCCCAAAACCTCTCAATGCAGAACAGGTTGCTAGCCTAGTAGAGCTTTTGAAAAATCCTCCACAGGGTGAAGGCGAATTCTTACTCGAATTATTATCTGAACGAGTACCACCCGGTGTAGATGAAGCCGCCTATGTAAAAGCGGGCTTTTTAAGCGCCATCGCTAAAGGCGAAGACAGCTGTGATCTTATTTCAAGAGAAAAGGCCGTGGAGTTACTCGGTAATATGCACGGCGGTTACAACATAGCCACACTGGTTGAACTACTCGATGAAGATACCCTTGCACCGCTAGCGGCGAAAGAGCTTAAACATACGTTGCTCATGTTCGACGCCTACCATGATGTGGAAGAAAAGCATAAAGCAGGGAATGAGTATGCTACCGACATTATTAAATCATGGGCTGAAGGGGAGTGGTTTACGTCGCGCAAACTGATGGACGACAAAATCACTTACACCGTGTTCAAAGTGACAGGGGAAACCAACACTGATGACCTATCCCCCGCGCCTGATGCATGGTCACGTCCTGACATTCCTCTTCACGCACTTGCGGCTTACAAAATGCCTCGTGAAGGATTAGAGCCAGAAGAACCCGGCGTTAAAGGCCCAATGTCACAAATTGAAGAAGTGAAAAGCAAAGGCTACCCTGTCGCCTTCGTGGGAGATGTGGTTGGTACGGGTTCATCACGTAAATCGGCAACAAACTCAGTGTTATGGTTCTTTGGCGAAGACTTGCCAGGCGTGCCGAATAAGCGCGGTGGCGGTGTGTGCATAGGCTCCAAAGTAGCGCCTATCTTCTTTAACACCATGGAAGATGCTGGAGCACTGGTTTTCGAAGCCGATGTGGAAAAAATG
Source organism: Alteromonas sp. B31-7 (assembly GCF_015767655.1). Lineage (NCBI taxonomy): Bacteria > Pseudomonadati > Pseudomonadota > Gammaproteobacteria > Alteromonadales > Alteromonadaceae > Alteromonas > Alteromonas sp. B31-7. Next base: position 3,784,780 of record NZ_CP065233.1, on the reverse strand, counting down.
AATATGGGGGATGTGATAGATATCTACCCCTTTGAAGGTAAAATTACCAACCATGAAACCGGTGAACTGCTAGCAGAATACAGCTACAAGTCGAAGGTCATTTTAGATGAGGTTCGCGCGGGTGGGCGTATTAACCTGATTATAGGTCGTGGCCTGACTGAAAAGGCCCGCGAAACCTTAGGCTTAGGGCCCACAGATTTATTCCGCAAGCCAGAGCAGCCTAAAGACAGCGGAGCAGGTTTCTCTTTAGCACAGAAAATGGTGGGCAAAGCGTGCGGTGTTGAAGGTATCCGCCCAGGCACATATTGTGAGCCTAAAATGACCACCGTGGGCTCACAAGATACCACAGGTCCCATGACCCGCGATGAACTTAAAGACTTAGCTTGTCTTGGTTTTACTGCCGATTTAACCATGCAGTCATTCTGTCACACGGCGGCTTACCCCAAGCCTGTGGATATTGAAACCCAGCACACGTTACCGGATTTTATTATGAATCGCGGCGGCGTGTCACTTCGCCCCGGCGACGGCATTATTCACAGCTGGTTAAACCGCATGTTACTGCCTGACACGGTAGGCACCGGTGGTGACTCCCATACCCGTTTCCCACTCGGGATTTCGTTCCCAGCAGGATCAGGGCTAGTGGCATTTGCTGCGGCAACGGGCGTTATGCCCCTTGATATGCCCGAGTCTATTCTTGTGCGCTTTAAAGGGGAAATGCAACCCGGCATTACTTTGCGCGACTTGGTTCACGCTATTCCGCTGTATGGTATTAAACAAGGCTTATTAACCGTTGAGAAAAAAGGCAAAATTAACGCCTTCTCTGGTCGTATTTTAGAAATAGAGGGCCTTGAAAACTTAACGGTTGAGCAAGCATTTGAACTATCTGACGCCTCGGCAGAGCGCTCTGCGGCAGGTTGTACCATTAATCTTTCAGAAGAATCGATTGCCGAGTACTTACGCTCAAACATCACTATGCTTCGTTGGATGATTAATGAAGGCTATGGTGACCCGCGTACACTAGAGCGCCGTGCACAGAAAATGGAAGAGTGGTTGGCTAACCCTGAGTTAATGCGCGCCGATGCCGACGCAGAATATGCAGAGGTTATCGAAATTGACCTTAATGACATTAATGAGCCTATTGTATGCTGCCCGAATGATCCCGACGACGCGAAAACCTTGTCTGAGGTAGCGGGCGACAAAGTGGATGAAGTGTTCATTGGTTCATGCATGACAAATATTGGTCACTTCCGCGCTGCCGGTAAATTGCTTGAGCAGTTCAACAAAACTTTGCCTACTCGTTTGTGGATGTCACCACCGACGAAAATGGATAAAGCCCAGTTGATGGAAGAAGGGTATTACAATATTTACGGCCGGGTCGGTGTGCGTACGGAAATGCCTGGATGTTCTTTGTGCATGGGTAACCAAGCCCGCGTAGACGCAGGTGCTACCGTACTTTCAACGTCTACCCGTAACTTCCCGAACCGTTTAGGTGACGGCGCAAATGTGTACCTGACCTCTGCAGAGCTTGCGGCTGTGGGAGCCATTGTAGGGCGAATCCCTACCGCCGAGGAATACATGGAATATGCCAGTAAAATCAATGCAATGTCCGGTGAGGTGTTCCGTTACTTAAACTTCGATAAAATGCCAAGTTTTAAGAAGGCTGAAGAGGAAGCGAAAGCGCGAATTATTCCAACATTGAATGTTGCTTAAAATAGTGTATAAACTACCAAGCCGGTTACGTAGGTAGCCGGCTTTTTTTATGGTTGAAGGACTATCTAATGGGAAAATTTTTCTTTGTAGCCACCATGCTTATGGTATCACTAGGCTGCGTTCACGCGCAGGACGATTCGGTACAACAATTGGAACAAGTTCAGTTTGATAACATTGTTATTGAATTGGGTGGTAAAAAATACAACGTAGAATACGCAAAAACCTTCGAACAGCGTGCTCGAGGGCTTATGTTTCGCAAAGAATTATGTAAAGATTGCGGCATGTTTTTCAAGTTCAATACCGCCAAACTTGCCGGTATGTGGATGAAGAATACTTATATCCCCTTAGATGTAGCGTTTATCGACAGAAACGGTGTGATCTCAGATATAAAACCTTTAACACCACACAGCTTAGCGTCTGTGGGGTCATCTAAAAAGGTACTGTTTGCACTGGAAATGAACCAAGGGTGGTTTGCCAAACATAATATCCGTGTTGGAGACCAAATAAATATTCATCGTTAAACTGCGCATTTAATCAGCGCAGTTCAGCCAAAAAAGGCTGGAGTACATTCGGAGTTAAACAAAGTGACAAATGCCTTATCGATAGCCAAGTTCGGCGGGACCAGTGTTGCCAATTATGAAGTTATGCAAAACTGCGCGCGAATTGTTGCCGGTAATGAAAAAACACGCATCGTGGTGGTGAGTGCATCAGCTGGGGTGACCAATCACCTCGTCAGTCTCGCGCACACTCCCATGACACAGCAGAAAATTGAAGAGACATGCCAAGCAATAACCGATATCGAGCTGGCTATCTTAGATAAGCTTGAAGACAAAGAGGCAGTAGCCCCTAAATTAACGGATTTACTTGAGGAAGTGCGCGCATTAGCGTTTCACGAGGAAATACTGCACAGAAATGATCTTAAAGATCAGCTGTTGTCTATGGGTGAACGTATGTCGTCACTGATGTTCTCAAGTGTATTGGCAGAGCAGGGTGTGAACACCATGAACTTTGATGTACGCAAAGTTCTCCGTACCGACAGTGAGTTTGGTGAAGCCGCCCCTCAACTTGAAGAAATTGCGAAGTTGGCCCAACAGCTTTTAGCACCTGAAATCGCTTCGGCTATTGTCGTGACGCAAGGTTTCGTAGGGGCTGATGTGGAAGGCCGCACCACGACATTAGGTCGTGGTGGTTCTGATTTTACAGCGGCATTACTTGCCGAAGCATTGGACGCAGAGTCTTGTGAAATTTGGACCGATGTCACTGGGGTATACACAACCGACCCGCGTATCACAGAGGCGGCTCATCCTTTACCGGAGCTTAGCTTTGAAGAAGCTGCCGAAATGGCCACCTTTGGGGCTAAGGTACTGCATCCTGCCACCATGGAACCGGCATTACGCAAAGATATCAAAGTCTTCGTAGGATCAAGTAAAGAGCCAGAAAAAGGCGGAACGTGGATTGTACGTGATTGTGAGCATGAGCCACCCTATCGTGCGATTACACGCCGTAAAGAGCAGGTAATGGTGACGGTGAAAACCCCTAAGATGATGTACGCTCAGGGCTTCCTTCAGCAAGTTTTTTCTATTATTGCTAAGCACAAGCTAAGCGTAGACTTGGTCACAACGTCTGAAATCTCGGTGTCTTTTACCTTAGATAACCCAGCAAACTCAGTGGCGCAGCGTTTAAATAAAGAAACCATCGCTGAGCTTGAAACCATCTGTGACGTGAAAGTTGAGAAAGGCTACGATCTTGTTACCGTAGTAGGCAACAATATGCAGACCGCTATTGGCGTATCCAGTAAAATTCTGGCTGCGGTGTCAGACTTTAATTTACGCATGATTTGTTTCGGCGCAAACCCGCACAATTTATCGTTCTTGGTGAACGAAACTGACAGTGACGATATTGTCAGAAAGCTGCACAAAGCCTTGTTTGAATAAGGCTGAAATGCCCTACACCAGGCATAAAAAAACGGCCGAATGAAAATTCGGCCGTTTTTTATTTCTGACTGGCAGAAGGACAGACTATACTTTAAATTGTCGAATAGACTGTTGTAGTTCCTCTGCTAGGCGGGCCACTTCATGGCTCGACTCAGAGGTTTGCTGTGCACCTGCGGTGGTTTCTTCTGCGATGCCCACAATGGTTTCCAGTTTTTCACTGATTTCTTGCGATACCGTATTTTGCTCTCTCGCTGATTGCTCAATTTGAGAGCTAACATCGTGAGCCTTATGCACGGCTTCAGAAATGATGTCGAGGGCTTGCGTGGCTTTTTCAGTTTGCGCTACACAGGCCACGGTCTGATCTTTACCTTGGTTCATCACTGATACCGCGCGCTCAGCGCCGGCTTGCAGCACTTCAATCATGGCGTTGATTTCTTGTGTCGACTCCTGCGTACGGCTGGCAAGTGTTCTCACTTCATCGGCAACTACCGCGAAGCCTCGGCCTTGTTCGCCAGCGCGTGCAGCCTCAATGGCAGCATTAAGGGCTAACAGGTTGGTTTGGTCGGCAACGCCGCGAATAACATCAAGAATGCCACCAATGCTTGCACTGTCTTGATGTAACTTATTAATAACGTCAGCGGCGTCTTGTACGTCTTTAGCCAAAATCTCGATGGTGTTTTTATTTTCCAACGATATTTGACGCACATTTTCTGCTTCGGCATCAGCGTGACGAATTTGACTTAGGGTATCCTCAGCGTTTTGTACCACCAGCTGCGATGTTGAGTGCATTTCAGTGGTTGCTGTGGCCACTTGTCCAATTTGAGATTTCTGATCTTGGATGGAGTGGGTGGTTTGTGCGGTCACCGCAGACGTTTGTTCTGAAGCGGCTGCAAGCTGTTCTGCACGTACGTTAATCGCAGATATGAGTGATTTCAGGCTGTCGATTAGGTTATTACAGTTGCGCGCTAGCAAACCAAATTCGTCTTGAGCCGAGTCGTCAAGGCGATGGGTTAAGTCGCCTGATGCCGCTACCGTTAGTAATTCGTTTACGCGATAAAGTGGACGGGTAATCGCGCGAACGGTGACATAGCCAATACCTGCGGCCACCGCAATAGAAAGCAGTACCACAACAATAACAAAGGTATTGCCGGTTGTGATGGCTGAATTAACCTGATCTTCAATGTCCGACGCTTTACTGTCCGCAAGGGTTAACAATTTACCTAATGCAACGACACCATCAGAGATATTCTTATCTGACGCATTCAGCGCTTGTTCGGCTTGGTTGCGGCGCTCTAAACGGTTCACGTGAAGCTGCACAACACCATCACTTGCGGTAATGGCGTTTAAAGCATCGTTAACCAATTCATTGATTTCGTCTAGGGTACCTGAGTCGTCGCGGCCGCCGGCGGTTTGTACCATGTCGCTTAGCAGGGTTGCCACTTTGTCTACCACTAAGCTTACTTCGTTACCCAACGTTTGCGAGCGAACTAGGGTCTCTGTTTTAACGTATTCATACGATACCGTTAAAAGGGAAAGCAAAGACGTTTCTAACTGGCCACCAATTGAGGCTGCCCGTTGTAAATTTGCGTTTGATTGCACCGCATCAAGGTCTGAAAAATCGAGCAAGTAGGTAGAGGCATCATCGGCGTTATCTTCTGCATCACCTAGACGGTCGTCAATCTCGTTACTCAAATCCATATACTTGCGATGATTCACGTACATGTTTTCGACATTTTTTACATAGGCATCGTAAGCATCCCTAACACTATTTAGGGTTTTTCTTAATTCGGGCTCGTCCGCTACTGCTGAGGCAAGTTTTTTGTACTCTTGCTCAAAGTCGTTTTGGCTTCTATCAAACGCGCTGCGCTTTTCTTCCAGGCCACTTAAATTTTCTTCAATATACGACTCAAAGGTGAGTCTTCCCATATTGAGAAAGCTGGCTTTCAGGGCATTACTGCCGGCAACGGTGGGTAAGGCAACGTCATTAACTTCTTCGGTTGCTGACCCAATCGAATTGAGGTTGTATAGTGACACTACACTAATAACAATCAGTAACAAGCTGATTGCAACAAATCCCCCGATTACGCGAGTGGCTACTGTAATCTTCATCGGAACTCCTGGACTGATGCTTTTTATTTTTATACGGGACGATATTACCCCGCAATAGACACGAAATACACTCTTAAACCTGTTTTGTTTTATACTTAAGGATAAAAAAGGTATTTTTGCCGAATGTATAAGGTATCGGCAGCCGCGCTTAATTGCTGAAGTAGATAATACGAGCCTAGACGTTTTTAGTGGTAATACCAGTAAGTTTACGCGTCAACGGATATTAATTGGTTTGTCTCAATGTGTAGCATCGTGAGTGAATTGCCCCAGACATACCCCGTATCTAAACCAACAAACTGTGGATGGTTAGTGTCTCCGGCTAGGGCTGCCCAATGGCCAAATACCAAGGTTTCATCTGCGCGAATAAAGGGGTTGGGAAAAGTAAACCAAGGCGCAAGGGATGCTGGAGATTGAGAGGGGTGGGTTTTTGTTTCAAACTCCAAATGCATCGTTTTATTTAAGTACCTCATACGCGTACAGGCATTTATGATAAAGCGTAATCGCTTTGTACCTGACAGCGTGTCTTCCCACACTCTCGGCGTATTTCCATACATAATTTCAAGTAAGTCTGCATAGCAAGCAGATTGTAAGTGCTGACTCACCTCTTCGCTTAACATCAATAGCTTTTCTGTCGACCAAGCAGGATAAAGCCCCGCATGCACAAGGGTATGCTGCTTACCCACTTGTGTAGCAAGAGGGAACTGGCGTAGCCAATCGAGTAATTCTGGTAAGTCTGGGGCGGCCAGAAGAGGGGCGAGCTTATCGTCTTTTTTGGGCTTTTTAATGCCGTTGGCTACTGCCAGCAGATGAAGATCATGATTACCCAATACACTGTGAAAACGTGGGCCAAGTGAACGTAAAAACCGCAAGGTAGATAAAGAGTCTTCACCTCGAGCCACTAAATCACCTACGCCGTGAAGGGTGTCTTGTTCAGGGTTAAAGCTGACTTTATCGAGAAGGCGTTGCAACCCCTCATAGCAGCCTTGAATATCGCCAATGATAAAGTTTCTTTCTACTGACATAGCCTGCTCAATTAATGAAGAATGTTTTGTACAGCCAGCCTGAAGACGTCGATGGGAACACGAAAGCGGCCGCCATTGCTTTGTTCCATTTCATAGTAGCCCTGCATATTTCCAACTGGCGTATCTATTACCGCGCCGCTGGTATAATCAAAGCTTTCACCTGGTTCTATAATAGGCTGCTTCCCTATAACGCCTGCACCTTGTACTTCGCTAGATTTTCCGTTTGCATCTGTTATACGCCAATAACGGCTAATAAGTTGTACCGTCTCATTACTATTGTTAATAATGGTAATGTGATAGGCAAACGCGAATTGCGTAGAGTCTGATGGTAGATGTTCAGGGAGGTGACGGGTTTTCACCCGTACCTCAATGTTATCAGCAATCATTTTCAACCTTGTTGATTGTCGCTCTGTTCCAATGCGGTTACCGCATTGGCGAGGGTGGCGAAATCTTTCAATGAAAGTACTTCGGCGCGACAGGTAGGATCGATACCTAGTTCAGATATTTGCGCTTCAGTTAAACAATCTTTCAATGAATTACGAATCGTTTTGCGGCGTTGATTAAACGCTTGGGCACAAACTCGTTCCAAGGTATTCAGCGAGTTAACTTCCACCGGAGGAGTGGCATGCGGCACAAGTTTAACCACCGCAGAGTCTACTTTTGGGGGCGGCTTAAACGCGCCAGGTGGTACGTTTAAAACGGGGATCACATGACAGTAGTACTGCGTCATCACCGACAATCTACCGTAGTTTTTCGTACCCGGCCCTGCCGCTAGCCTGTTAACCACTTCTTTTTGAAGCATGAAGTGCATATCTGCAATGCTATCAGCGTGGTCGAAAAGATGAAACATAAGCGGGGTAGATATATTGTAAGGTAAGTTACCAAATACCCGAAGCTTCTTGCCTTCATAGGGCATGGATTTTAATAGCGACGTAAAGTCGAAGGTCATGGCATCTTGTTCAATAACCGTCAGTTTATCGCCATTAAAAGGATGGTGACGCAATCGCTTAGCTAAATCTCTATCTAGCTCAACCACAGTCAGTGCATCTACTTCCTCACAAACAGGGTCGGTTAACGCCCCCAAGCCAGGGCCAATTTCTACAAGGTTCTGCTCATTTTGAGGGTTAATTGCTGCAACGATTTTGCCGATAACATAATCGTCGTGCAAAAAGTTTTGCCCAAAGCGTTTTCTGGCCGTATGGCCTAAATGTGTTTTACTCATTGTTGATGATGTGCAAGCTCAATGGCTTTTTCCAATGCTTTTCTAAAACTCCCAGGATCTACGTTACCTGAGCCCGCGAGGTCGAGGGCAGTACCGTGGTCTACTGAGGTTCGAATAAAAGGTAAGCCCAGCGTAATATTCACTGAGGCGCCGAAACCCTTGTATTTTAGCACGGGTAAGCCTTGATCGTGATACATAGCTAACACAACGTCGGCATCGTCGAGGTATTTAGGCTGAAAAATAGTATCTGCCGGGAGTGGACCGGTAATTTTTAAGCCTTCTTCACGAAGCTCATCAAGGGCCGGGATGATGGTATGAATTTCTTCTGTACCTATATGGCCGTCTTCACCAGCATGAGGATTTAAGCCACAAACATAAATGTGTGGCGTTTGAATACCAAACTTAAGCTTTAAATCGGTATTGATAATATGAATAACTTTGTGCAAGCGTTCTTTAGTGATAGCCCTAGACACATATTCAAGAGGAATATGTGTGGTAGCAAGGGCAACATTTAAACCTTCGGTTGCCAGCAGCATTACCACATCAATGGTATTAGACTGATAGGCAAAAAACTCGGTATGGCCGCTAAATGACACGCCCGCCTTATTAATAATACCCTTATGAACCGGGCCGGTTACCACCGCGGCAAAATCGCCGTCTATATTCGCTTGGCAGGCCTGACGTAAGGTTTCTACAACATACAGCCCATTGTCACTATTAAGCTCGCCTGCCACCACATCAACGGCTTTATCGATTTGCTTAAGGTAAAGCGAACCTGCCGGTTGAATATCCGTGTTATTAGCGTCATAAGGAAGCAGGGTTAAAGGTAAACCTAACGCCTCTGCTCGGGCGTGAAGTACTTCACCATCGGCGAATACAACTAACTGTGCTTGCCAAGGCTCTTGAGCCAGCTTGATGATAAGATCTGGGCCTATGCCCGCTGGCTCTCCTGGCGTAACGGCTATTTTTAACGGTGCTGTCATTAATGCTCTATTTCGTTTCTAATACTTCGATATAAGCCGCATCGCGCATTTCTCGTAGCCAGTTTTCCGTTTCTTCTGAAAACTTTCTATTGAAGATAAGCTGATACGCTTTGTCTTCTTTTCTACGTTCGGTTGCGTCGTCTGTGCGTCTATCGATGAGTTGAATTAAGTGCCAACCATGAACTGAGCGAACGGGATCGCTATATTCACCTGGCGATAATTGTGCGAGGGCTTCTTTAAAAGCAGGGACATAGTTGTTTGGATCAGTCCATCCCAACTCGCCTCCTCGTAACGCCGACCCTGGATCTTCAGAATATTCTTTCGCTAGTTCGGCAAAATCTGCCTCCCCGCTTTCAAGTTGAGTTCTGAATGTAGCCAACATTTCTTTCGCTTTGTCTTCGCTTAAGATTATAGAGGGCTTTATGAGTATATGGCGAGAATTAACTTCTTCAACGGTAACTTTTTCGATGCCTCGGGTATCAATAACCTTGAGGATATGGAAGCCTGCACCACTACGAATAGGGCCTACTAGTGCGTCTTTTTCTTTGCCTTGAATGGCTTCGGCAAAAAGCGTTGGCATGGCGTTGATATTAAGCCAACCCATTTCACCGCCTTCTAACGCTTCATTACCTGATGACGATGCGATGGCAATTTTTTTGAAATCAGAGCCAGACTCTAACAAGGAAATCACTTTATCGGCTCTGTCTCTTGCCGCCGCAATATCTTCATCGGTAGGATCAGAAGGTAATCCAATCAAAATATGACCTAGGTTATATTCTGCTTGTTCTGCACCTTGCTGTTCCATTAACTCGAGTAGGGTATTGATTTCTTGCTCGGTTATGTAAACACGACGGCGAACGTTAGCGCGACGAACTTCACCCATAATGACTTCTTCGCGAATATCTTCGCGATAATCTTCGTAAGCGATGCCTTCTATTTCAAGCTGTCGTCTCAGCGTTTCTAGCGTGACATTCTGATTTGCCGCAATATTTGAAATCGTTTGCTCAAGTTGCGGGTCACTAATCTGAATACCCATACGTTCTGCCATTTGAAGCTGAAGGCTTTTAATGATTAACCGTTCGATGGCTTGGGTACGAAGTGCACGGTCAGACGGTAATGACTGATTGTTGGCTTGTGCATTGCGTTTAACATCACTGATGAGTGCCTGAACTTCGCTTTCAAGCACAACGCCCTGATCGACAATAACCGCTACACGGTCAAGCATAACTTCTTGCGCTATACTATTAAAAGATAGTACTGCGCCTAATAACAAGGCCCGGATTATGAACTTCATACTCACTCTTTTCTTATTGGTTAATACTGCACGCTTGCATTAAACAAGCGTAATATCGGGTTAATTTAAACTATATGGCTGACGATAGCCAAACAAGCCGTCTTCTAACATGCTTCTTTGCGTACCAGAGGTGCCTATACCTTTGAAGATAAATTGCATTGAGACACCAGAATCGAAATCATCAATAGACTGTTCTCCTGTTGAATCGTAGCGGTTATTTAGGTTTCTGTACGCCACAACGCGTACCGCCCAACAGCAAGACTCATATTGCAGCCCAGTGTAGGTTTCGATACTTCTATCGCCGTCTAAATCTCGGTACGAACGCCCCACCCATTGCCAATTTTCTGCAATAGGCCAACTGGCAGAAACGCCCACTTGGTCGATGGTTTCACCACTTAAATCACGTACATATCTGTGACTCAGTTGAATGAAGCGTGCGGCATCTTTTCTATATTCAATGCCGGTGCTGCTTAAATCCACTTTGTCTGTATCTGTGGTCACTTGCACATCAGAGTGTAAATACCAGCGTTTGTTTAAACGCCAATCGACTTCTGCTGCAAGGGCCGAACGATCTTGGTTTTTCGTGGCCGCAACGACTTTGTTATCTTCAAGGTAGAATATCTGACCCACACTTAACACGAATTGTTCCCGATTGTTTTTATCCAACATACGGGTGGTGAGGCCTAATGTAATTTGGTTGTTGTCACTGATGCGGTCTAAACCGGTAAACTCTTGGCCGCGAAACAAGCCTTCCACATCGGTAAGCAAAGGCGTAGAGTCGTATTGGCCAATATCTGTCTGATCTTCATATGAGGTATAAAGATACTGAATTTTAGGTTCCAATGTCATCGACATATCTTTGTTAAACCATGCTTCATCTTTTTCAAAATAAAGGGCACCAAACAAGCGCGCCTGGCCTAAGGTTCGAGTCACATCTTCAGACAAGTCGGTGTCTTGGATATTTTCTTGCTTATAAATGGTTTGCAGTAAACTGGTTTCAGCCACAAACTCGCCCCATGCGGAGCGAAGCGGCAATGCCACAGTCGGTGCTACGTGAAAGCGGGTCGCTTTAGGCGCAGACTCTGACGTGCTATCAAAATAGGCCAGTTCAGAATCTAGGTTAAAGGTTAAATATTTTCCCCATGGGGTTTGGTAGTTGACTTTAAGCTCAGGTAAGGCGCGATAACTCTCTGCGGTATCGCCAAGGACCTCAAAGTCTTTGACGTGCATGCCTACAAGTAGGTTTTTAGAGTAATAGTTTAAGCTAATGGTACGATACAAGTGAGTGTCAGCGCGGCTGTAGTAGTCAGAACCTAAATCTACAATGTAGTTGTCGTCACTTAGGCCATTAAAATCTACCCCTAATACCCAGTTGTCATTAATTTCGCCTTGGTGTTCAATACGATAAAAATACCTGTCGGGCTGGCTATCTAGGTCATTATCACTGGGTAAATATTCCACATAGGCCATGCTTTCGCTTTTTTCACCTAAATGGCGGAATTCGGTATTCAATTGCAACCCACGAAGTGTCATTACTCTTGGGGTAATCGTCATGTCGTAGTTAGGCGCTATATTCCAATAAAACGGCTGCTGGTAGTCAACGCCAGTGGTGCTAGAGCTGGTGAGTTCAGGAAAAAGAAGCCCTGTTTGACGCTGATTACTCACAGGAAACGCAAAATAAGGAAGATAAAATACCGGGACATCGGCCACATAAAATCGAGTATGTTTAGCCTGGCCCCACATGGTTCCTTTCTCAAGGCTGATTTCGCTGGCTCTTATCATCCAATCTTCATCACCTTCAGGGCAGGTGGTAAAGCTTACATTTTTAAGCACGATGCCGGTGTCTGTATCTAACAAGATGTCTTGCGCGGCGCCTTGTCCAACAAACCCAGTGAGTTGATATTTAGTATTCTCCATTTCTAAACGTTCTTCTTCTGAACGAAGAGAGACAGCATCACTTTCAACACTTAATTGAGGATCTTGGTAGCGCACATTGCCTTTAGCGATGAGGTCTTTGCCGTTCTCATTAACTTGTGCTTGAGATGCACTGATGACAGCCGTGTCTGACGTAATATCAACGTTGCCTGAAAACAGCGCCACTTTATTTTGAATAATTTCGGTACGATTCGCCTGCACTTTGATGTGCCCCTTAGGCATCAAAGCAGCGCTATTGAATGAAATAGGTTCCACCGCACATGTAGACAATGGTGGCGTTGAATCATTTATGTTTTCCTGTGCATTCGCGACGGGCAATACAAAAGTCGCGGAAACAAGCATGGCGCAGGTGTTTTTCATGCGGTGGTGAACGGCCTGTTAGATAAATTAGGTGCGTGAACTTAACGCTGTGACCCTATGAGCACGCATTTAGTTCGGCAAATCATTAATAATACACTGCGACTGAGTCTCGCGCAGCAGTTATCTATACTCACTGAGCACCAATTCTAAGCATATATGCGTGATTAACCAACCGTTGTAAGGAAAAAATATGGTGAATAAAGCGTATCTTTACGTAACCTTGCCCATTTTCTCGGTAAAAAACGGTACAGCCCTTGCTCAAGCTACACGGCATTTGCATCCTGAGGTTGAAAAACGCATTCTTGTACCTACTTCTATTGCAATGATGGTCTGCTATAGTGACCCAAAACAATGATTGGAACCCTTGCGCAGTGGTAATAGCGATAGTGTTTTGACAATCACAAGCCAATTGACAGCAGAAAGCGAAAAGAGTACGAGGAGAGTTTACGGTGTGGGGAAAAGTTTTAGGCTTTCTATTTGGCTTAATGTTTTTGAAGATACCTGGTGCCATTCTTGGGGTGATTGTCGGGCACTTTTTTGATAAAGCGTATAGCCAAGACTTTAATCAATTAGGTGGCTTTGGGCGTTTCTTTAGCGACCAGAATAGCCTCAAACAACAAGCCGTTTTCTTTCATAGTCTGTTTTCCGCACTGGGTCATCTAGCAAAGTCAGATGGGCAAGTGACCAACCGAGAAATTCAAATAGCCACGGCGCTTATGGACGACATGAACTTGTCTGGCGACGCAAGGCAAGAAGCGCAAAACGCCTTCAGAGAAGGGAAAGCTCGGGATTTTCCACTGGTTGATACCCTAAAAGGGTTATACGAAGCGTGTCATGGCCGCCGCGACATTCTACAAGTATTCCTAGAAATTCTTATTCAAGCTGCGTTTGCCGATGGCAAGCTATCTCAGGAAGAGTATGTGGTATTAGAAAAAGTGGCCAAGCCACTTGGCTTTAGACGACGGGATTTAGATTACTTGATTTCTATGTTTGAAGCGGAAATTCGGTTTAGGCAAAGAGGCGGTCAGCAACGTTCTTCGCAACACAGCCCGTACACCGAAACCCAGTCACTCGATGATGCGTATCGCATTTTAGGGGTATCTTCCTCTGACGACGAGAAAACGATAAAGCGGGCTTACCGCAAGCGTATGGCTGAACACCATCCAGATAAACTCGTATCAAAAGGGCTGCCAGAGCAAGCCATGGAAATTGCGAAAAAGAAAGCGCAAGATATTCAATCAGCTTATGAACTGGTAAAACAGAAGCGTGGCTTTTAATGAAACGTGAGCTTACCTATGTGCCTGCTGCCAGCCAAGCACACATTGATAGCTTTATTGAAATGCTGTGGCTGGAAAAAGGGCTATCTGAGCATACCCAACAAAGCTATCGAACCGATCTCACTAAGCTCGCCATTTTTTGTAATAACCAAGGGTTAAAAGACATCAGTGTTTTGGATACCGGGTTGCTGCAAGAATATTTGGCGCATCGTCATGACAAGGGCTTATCAACCCGCAGCACACAGCGTGCAATGAGCGCCATGCGTGCTTTTTTTGTGTACTTAATTGCGCAGCAGGTGCGTATAGATAACCCGGTTTCTACCTTAGCCAACCCTAAGATTTCCAAGGCGTTGCCCTCGTCGTTGAGCGAGCAACAGGTAGAGGATTTATTGCAAGCGCCTCAAACAGACGACGCCATAGAATGTCGTGATAAAAGCATGCTGGAAGTGTTGTATGCCACCGGCTTGCGCGTGAGTGAACTTATCAGTTTAACCATGGATCAGGTTAGCCTACAGCAAGGCGTGGTAAGAGTGGTAGGGAAAGGCGATAAAGAACGCTTAGTTCCTTTAGGTGAAGATGCCATCGACTGGCTACTTACTTATGTAAAAAACGCACGGCCCATACTGGCTACGAAAGCCTCAGATTATGTTTTTTTGAGTCGTCGAGGGCAAAAGATGACCCGCCAAACCTTCTGGCATAGAGTGAAATATTACGCCGTAAAAGCAGGGATTGAACAACATTTGTCGCCGCACACCTTACGCCATGCTTTTGCCACACACCTGTTAAATCATGGCGCCGATTTAAGAGTGGTACAGATGCTGTTGGGGCACAGTGATTTGTCGACGACACAAATATATACGCATGTCGCCACTGAACGCTTACAAACCTTGATTCATAGCCATCACCCGAGGGGCTAGAAGACAAAGGCCTATTTCTCTTTGCTTTGCCTATGTTAGCATTGCAAACTTCGACGAAATGGTAAGTGTAAGGCTCACCATGTCATTGGCTAGAGAAATAATTCTTCGCCTTCATCGGTCTGTATCTAATATATGTTTATGCTAGCAAAACGCAGCGCAATTGGAGTTAACGTAGTGAAATTTGTAAAAACTTGTATGCTTCTCGCTTTTCTTTGTGTGAGCTTTTTTTCACAGGCCGACGATGAAGCCGCGGTAAAAGAGAAGTTAACAATGCTACTCGGTTTAGAAGTGGATACCATTGCAGATGCGCCAGTAGAGGGCTTACTTCAAGTGTCCACCGACCGTGGCTTATATTACGTCAGTAAGGATGGCCAATATTTAGTGCATGGACGTATCTTCAATATTGATGAAGGCATGAAGAACGAAACAGAAGAGGCACTGAGTGAGATGCGCTTGCAAGGCATTGCTGAACTGAAATCTTCTGCCATCACGTATAAAGCAAAAAATGAGAAACACGTTATAACGGTATTTACGGATATAACCTGTGGGTATTGCCGAAAGCTTCACCGCGAAATGGGTGAACTTAACGATTTAGGTATCACCGTTCAGTATTTCGCCTTTCCACGGGCAGGGTTATCTGGCAAAAGTTATGGCGACATGGTGTCTGTTTGGTGTGCAGAGAATCCTCAAAAGGCCCTAACTGATGCCAAATCAGGGGATCAAGTGAAAAGCGCACGCTGCGACAATAAAGTGGCGGAGCAATACCTGTTGGGTCAAAAAGTCGGTGTGAATGGCACGCCGAATATTATTCTTCCCGACGGCTCGGTCATTCCCGGTTATCAGCCAGCACAAGCTATTGCTCAAACGTTGCAAGAGCTTAACTAGCTTTTATTGCTGATGCTTTCAATATTGAAAGTATCAGCAATAGATGCGCCGCCATCAAGCGGCGCAGACAGCATTTTACCTCATACACTATCCTCGGTATCATAAGCCATAATTTTGCTGTGAAGACATGACACTATGATACTGCCAATCGTGCGCCGAGACGTAGAGGCCACGCCGCTTGCGCCCCACTTACACCCAGTTCTAAACCGTATTTACCGCGGCCGAAATGTGCATAGTATTGACGAGCTAGAGCATTCGTTGAAGGGCTTAACGCATTTCAATCAGTTAAAGGGTATGCATCAGGCTGCCACGCTGCTAGCAGAAACGGTGGTTTCTGGGAAACGGTTAATTATCGTAGGCGACTTCGATGCGGATGGTGCTACCAGTACCTCCTTGTGCATGTTAGCCCTGCGTATGATGGGGTTTGATAATGTCGATTACCTTGTGCCGAATCGTTTTGATTTTGGCTACGGGCTGAGTGTACCGATTGTGGATGTCGCTAAACAGCAGGGCGCCGAAACAATAATGACGGTGGACAATGGCATTGCCTGTGTTGAGGGCGTGGCGCATGCGAAGAGCCTTGGCATCTCAGTGTTAGTTACCGACCACCATTTACCTGGCGACACCCTGCCTAATGCCGATGCCATAGTGAATCCGAACCAGCCAGGCTGTCACTTTCCGTCCAAAAACCTGGCTGGCGTAGGCGTGGCGTTTTACATCATGCTGGCACTAAAATCGCAGTTACAGCAACAAGGTTGGTTTGATAGTCAGCGCCTGCCTGCTCCCAATTTAGCCTCACTGCTAGACATCGTTGCGGTGGGCACGGTAGCGGATGTTGTTCCCCTTGATAAACACAACCGCATTCTCGTCCATCAGGGCTTGCAACGTATTAGAGCTGGCCAATGTAGACCGGGTATTCGCGCCTTGATTGATGTAGCAAATCGCGACAGTGCGCATCTTACATCAACAGATTTGGGTTTTGTTATTGGACCAAGATTAAATGCGGCGGGCAGATTAGACGATATGTCACAAGGCATTGCGTGTTTGATGGAAGAAGACGCTATGCAAGCGCGGATGATTGCCGCAGAGTTAGATGCGCTTAACCGAGAGCGTCGAGAAATAGAAACGGGCATGAAAGCACAAGCCGAGCAAGTGCTTGAAAAGCTCAATGTTAACGAAGGTAATATTCCCGCCGCGCTTGTGATATATCAGGCCGATTTCCATCAAGGTGTGATTGGGATTGTGGCGGGGCGACTAAAAGAAAAATACCTAAAACCTGTGATTGCGTTTGCGCATCAAGATGATGACGTGATTAAAGGTTCGGCGCGTTCCATTCCTGGCATCCACATTCGTGACGTACTCGATGAGGTCAACACCAAGTACCCTCAAGTGATAAGTAAATTTGGCGGTCACGCTATGGCAGCTGGGCTCAGTTTGCCTTTAAAAAACCTTGAGGCGTTCCAGCAGGCTTTTGTCGAAATCACACAATTGCACATGAGTAAGCTAGAAGGTCATCAAGTTTTACTTAGCGATGGTGCACTCTCAAAAGATGAACTCAGTTTGTCGTTTGCCCATGTACTTAGACAGGCAGGCCCCTTTGGGCAAGGGTTTGAATCTCCGTTGTTTGATGGTCATTTTACCGTGGTGAGCCAGCGGCTGGTGGGGGAGAAACACCTCAAATTAGTACTACGGGATGAAAGCGTAGGCGAAATAGATGCCATTGCATTTAATGTAGATCTTAAAGCCTGGCCTAATGCTTCGGTCTCTCGCGTGCACATTGCTTATCGTCTTGACGTTAACGTATTTCGGGGGCAGGAGTCGGTGCAACTCATTGTTGAGCAGATCAGCGAGCCAGAGTCGACCCGTGCAGAGAATGCCACTAACAGGTAAAACATCGTGAAATCAGAATCAGACAAGTTGGTTAATAAACACAAACAGCTTATTCAAACTGATAATGCAAAGGTAATATCCCATGTGCAGCGAGAAGATGGAGACTGGGTACGACACACCTTAATGTTAGAGGGGCTTGAGGTTCCGTTTGTTTTTCGACGCAAGCAGCAATACCAAAATTTGAAAGGGGCAAGGGTTAACCTTACCTATTACCGTCACGTAGAGGATGTGGCTGGCATTGAATTTGAAACCATGAAAGTGGTGCGTATTAAGCGCAGTTAATAGAACACCACAGCAATTATTCTATAATCGAGACGAAAATATGAACAATGAGTGGTTAACCGCCTTCGTTTTGCACCGGCGACCTTATCGGGAAACCAGTTACATTGTCGATTTTTTTACGCTTCAGGAAGGCAAAATCAGCGCCGTAGCGAAAGGGGTGAAAAACAGCAAATCCGACCGTAAAAGCCTTTTGCAGCCTTTTCAGCCCCTTAACGTTCAATTAGCGGGGAAGTCTGAGTTAAAAAACTTACGCAGTGTTGAAAGCGCGGCGGCGTATCTGCCACTCACAAAAACCCCTTTGTTTTGTGCCATGTATATTAACGAGGTAACCAACCGCATTATGCCGCCAGGGCTTGCCAGTGAGCCGCTTTATCAAGCGTATACCGAGGCGTTACAAAGGCTAAACGAAGAAGACGCCGAGGGAAACATTGAAACGACCCTCAGGCAATTTGAACGCGCGCTGTTAGAAGAAATGGGGCTAATGCCCGATTTCACTTACGATGTAGAATGGGAAGCGCCTATTCAACCAGAGTATCTTTATCGCTTACAAGCAGAACATGGATTCTGTCGTCAGGTTGAAGGGCAAGGGGGAAGTCGAGCATTTCCCGGACAAGCGCTTATCGACTTAGCAGAGCATGTTTATACTCCGTTAAGTAAAAAAGTGGCAAAGGTGTTGTTTAGAGAACTTTTGAAAACCTTATTGGGGGATAAGCCGCTAAAAAGTCGGGAGTTATTTTTGCGACAACCCAAATAACCTTGCCATGTTACGGTTATTTAATCTCGGCTTTTTGTCCAGTTTGCTGGCGAAACTTTGTTACACTATCCCACTCGTTCCTTTTATTGTTACCTGCATATGGCTTAGCGGGTGGCGCGACATTTGATGAATTTGAAATATTACAGGTTTTACTGATGAGCTCTATTCTTCTTGGCGTTAATATTGACCACATTGCAACCTTGCGAAATGCGCGAGGCACAGCTTACCCAGATCCAGTCCATGCTGCGGATATTGCCGAGCGGGCAGGAGCAGACGGCATTACCGTCCACCTAAGAGAAGATCGCCGTCATATTAAAGATAGAGATGTACGATTACTCGCACAAACCATCAATACTCGCCTTAATCTTGAAATGGCGGTGACCGATGAAATGCTGGCCATTGCTGAAGAGGTAAAGCCTGTTTTTTGTTGTCTGGTTCCGGAAAAACGGGCAGAGCTCACCACGGAAGGAGGCTTAGATGTGGCTGGCAACGTGGAAAATATGAAAGCGGCCTGCAAACGATTAGCGAAGGCAGGCATTCAAGTATCGCTGTTTATTGATGCCGATAAGGCGCAAATTGACGCCGCGGTGGCCTGTAAGGCACCTTATATTGAAATTCACACTGGGCAATATGCCGAGGCGCCCAGCGAAGTCGAGCAACAAGAAGAGCTAGCACGTTTAGTAGAAGGCATTGAATACGCGCACAGCTTAGGATTGAAAGTCAACGCGGGGCATGGATTGCATTATCATAACGTGAAGCCAATTGCGGCAATACCTCAGTTGATAGAACTAAACATTGGGCACGCCATTATTGCGAGGGCGGCATTCGACGGACTGCACACCGCAGTAGCAGACATGCGCAAATTGATGCTAGAAGCACGAGCTGGCATTTAATGGGTCATTTTAAAACGGAGTAAAGTGTGGCCATAGCGGGGTTAGGTACAGATATTGTTGAGTTTTCACGCTTTGAAAAAGGCGATGGAGCTAATGAAGGTCTTGCGCGGCGTGTGTTGACCGCCAGTGAATGGGCAATTTTTGCTGAAAGTAAAATGCCAAGCCGCTACCTTGCTAAACGTTTCGCCGTGAAAGAAGCCATGGTTAAAGCCTTGGGAACCGGTATTGGTAACGGGGTGAGTTGGCAGCATATTGAGGTAAAAAACAATGAACTTGGTGCCCCTTTTTTACATCTAAGCGGTGAAGTAAAACGGCTTTGTGAGCAAAGAGGAATAACCCGCAGTTTTGTCAGCATTTCTGATGAGCGGCACTATGCGGTTGCAACCGTAATATTAGAAATGTAAAGGTGATGGAGTAACAGGTGGTTACCTTCTATAAACCCAAAAAAACAAACAAGAACAAGCATTCTCAGCCAAGTTCTCCAATAGATATTGATGCCCTTGATTGGAAAGGTCAAGGCGTCGGTCGGGGAGATAACCTGTATTTTGTTAGCGGCGCTCTGCCTAACGAACGCTGTACAATCAAACACGCAAAACGCAATAAATCACTGATCGCAGGGCAGGCGCAGAATATTGAGAACCGGTCTGAACACCGAGTTTCGCCATTTTGTGACGTTGCAGATACATGTGGGGGCTGTCAGCTCCAGCATATCGAGCCGGAAGCGGCACTTGCTCTTCGCGATGATGCCTTAAAGCAATTGCTGATGCGCCAACTGAATATGCATGCAGAGGTTTGGCAACCCCCTTTGTCAGGCGCGCGCCCAGCCTACCGACGAAAAGCGCGTTTTGCGATTGACGCCCGCCACCCCCATACCCTGAAAATGGGCTTTCGCGAGAAAGCGGGCAATGCTGTGATAGATATTCAACATTGTCCTATATTGCAAACTGAACTGAGTGCACTTATTGCGCCGCTTAAAAAGGTGCTTGCAAGTCATGATAATAAACGCGTGCTTGGGCACGTTAGTGTTTTAGCGGGCGACAATGTTGAACAAGTCACAGTAAAACACACGCAGAGCTTGGCCAAAGCTTATACCGATATGATGTTAGACTTTGCTCAACAATACCGGGTTAACGTATTACTTGAAGATGCAAAAGGTCATATCACGCCACTCCATTTGCAGGCGCCCCTTAAGTGTCATACGGTAGATGGCTACTATCTAATGCCTGGGCCCAACGACTTTGTTCAGGTTAACCCTTTGGTGAATCAAAAGATGATTCACCAAGCCTTAGCGTGGTTATCGCCTCAGCCACACGAGCGTATTGCAGATTGGTTTTGCGGTTTAGGTAACTTTACCCTGCCCATTGCGAAAAGCGGTGCAGAAGTGCAAGCGGTAGAAGGGGTAGCCCAAATGGTGCAAAGGGCAAAAGAAAATGCACTTGCGCAGGGCATAACAAACATTGACTATCTGCATTTAGATTTGTCAGATGAAAAACAGGTGTACGAAGCCTTAGCCGCAGGCTTTGATAAAGTGTTGATTGACCCGTCTAGAGAAGGGGCATTGACGGTTTGTCACGCGCTCGCGAAAGCAAAACCAAACACGATAGTGTATGTTTCTTGCAACCCCAGCACATTTTCCCGCGATGCACGTGTATTGCTAGAGCAAGGTTATAAAATGAAGAAGGCCGGTGTAATTGAAATGTTTCCATACACCCAGCATATGGAAATGATGGCACTCTTTACACGCCAGGAAAACAACGAGTAACGGTTATGGTATCTACAAGAAAAGTTCACGCCGCAGAGCGCCCTCCCTTTGAGGTTTGGCTGGACAGCCTGTCATTGAGTGAAGAAACCAAAGAAAAACTTCATCATGTATCCTCCATACCTGAGCGATTGTTAGTTGGCCAAGAAATGGTTGAGATATTGTGTCAGCTAAACATGGACGATGTGACGCTTCAGGCTGCCCTTATCTTTCCTTATTGTGAGCAACACGCCTTATCGGAGAATGATATTGCCCAAGAGTTTGGCGAAGAAATTCGCGATCTCGTGGTTGGCGTTAGGCGGATGGACGCCATTAAGTCTCTTCATGCTCGTAAAATTAGCGGCTCTTCTTTTAACGAAAAGTCAGATGAGCAACACATAGACAGTATTCGCCGTATGTTATTGGCGATGGTGGAAGATGTGAGAGCCGTCGTGATTAAAATGGCTGAACGTATATGCGCGCTTCAGCAAGTCAAAAAAGCGGATGAAGAAACTCGCGTCATGGTGGCACGGGAATGCGCCAGTATTTATGCCCCGTTAGCAAACCGTCTTGGGATAGGGCAGTTAAAGTGGGAGCTAGAAGATCTTGCGTTTAGATACTTACATCCAGACACTTACAAGCAAATAGCTAAACAACTAGATGGCAAGCGTAAAGCCCGCGCAGAATACATAGATGCCATTGTTGATGACTTACAACATATTCTTAATACTGAAAATATCCGTGCTGATGTGTATGGACGGCCAAAGCACATTTACAGTATCTGGAAAAAAATGCAGAAAAAAAGGCTGACGTTTGAGCAGCTTTTCGATATTCGCGCGGTACGAATTATTGCCGAGCGATTGCAAGATTGTTATGCCGCACTCGGCACCGTGCATGCCAGCTTCAAGCATCTGCCTAACGAATTTGATGATTACATTGCCACGCCTAAAGCCAACGGATACCAATCGATACATACTGTGATTGTGGGGCCAGAGGGCAAGCCAGTAGAAATTCAAATTCGCACCCAGAAAATGCATCAGGATGCCGAACTTGGTGTGGCTGCTCACTGGAAATACAAAGAGGGCAGTACAGGTAAGCAATCGGGTTATGATGAACGAATAAACTGGCTACGTCGAATACTCGCTTGGCAAGAAGAAGTGGCCGAATCCGGTGACTTAGTTGAAGAATTACGCAGTCAAGTTTTCGATGACCGTGTCTATGTGTTCACGCCAAAAGGAGACGTTGTAGACTTGCCGCAAGGCGCTACCCCTCTTGATTTTGCTTACTACATCCACAGTAATGTTGGGCATAGATGTATAGGCGCAAAAGTGAATGGACGAATTGTTCCTTTTACCTATCAGTTGCACAGCGGCGACCAAATTGAAGTGCTTACTGGTAAAGCGTTGAACCCCAGCCGAGATTGGATGCATCCTGGATTAGGGTATGTCCATTCGTCACGGGCGCGGGCTACCATACACACCTACTTTAAAAAGCAAGACAGAGATAAAAACCAAGCGGCGGGTAGAGAGTTGTTAGAGCGTGAAGTGCAGCGCGCGCACCTACCACAAAAAATACCTCAGGAAGCCTGTGAGAAATTTAATCTGCAAACAGTAGAAGACCTCTACACCGCCATTGGTGCTGGTGATGTTCGGGTGATGCAGGTTATTAATTTCCTGCATCACTTACAAGAGCCCGAGCAAGAAGCGCCTGAAATTAGCCCGAAAGTAAAAACCCGCAAAGTTGCGCGAGGGGCTGGCAAAAAAGATGCTGTGGTCGTTCAGGGCGTTGGCCACCTTATGAGTCAGTTAGCAAATTGCTGCAAGCCGGTACCGGGTGAACCTATTATGGGCTATATCACTCAAGGGCGCGGCGTGAGTGTGCACAAAGAGGGATGTGAACAATTAGGGCATCTGCTACAACAGCATCCTGAACGGCAAATTGAAGTGAATTGGTCTGACGCCATCAATGTTGGGTTTGAAACCTCCATTGATATTTTCTGTCATGACCGAACCGGATTATTACGCGACATTACCACAGTGCTTGCGAATGAAAATGTGCCATTACTGGGTGTAAACAGTTTAAGTGATAAACATAGGCAAACGGCGCTTATTACTATTTCCGTAGAAGTGCAAGACAGGGATACCCTATCAAAAGTGCTTTCTCGACTCAGGCAGTTAAGTGGTGTAACCGATGCAAGACGAAAACAGTTTTAAGCTAGCCAACGTCTCCCGCCTTCTTTCTATTATGGCGCAACTGCGACACCCTGAGCATGGGTGTCCGTGGGACGTTAAGCAAACCATGGCAAGCTTAACCCGTTACACAATAGAAGAGGCCTATGAAGTCGCCGATGCGATTGCCTCAGGTAATGCTGCGGATATCCGTGATGAGTTAGGCGACTTGCTTTTTCAAGTGGTGTTTTACGCCCAGCTTGCCGATGAAGATGGCTTATTTCATTTTGACGATGTAGCTAATACGCTATGTGAAAAATTAATTCGTAGGCACCCCCACGTATTTGGTGATGAAACCGGCGCGGTACTTAGCGATGAAGACTTAAGTGAGCAATGGGCACGTATTAAGGCCGAAGAAAAAAAAGGAAAGCAAGGGCAAGAACGGGAGCCCTCTTTACTTGATGCTGTGCCAAGAGGGTTACCTGCCCTAATGTTTGCACAAAAGTTACAAAAAGCGTGTGCAAAGGTGGGATTCGACTGGCCAGATACGCTACCTGTATTAGCTAAGGTACGCGAGGAAGTAGATGAAATTCAACAGGAAGTTGAAGCACCTTCACCTAATCAAGAAGCTATTGAAGAAGAAATTGGAGATGCATTGTTTGCCATGGTAAACCTTGCACGGCACTGCCAGGTAGACGCAGACACCGCCCTTCGAAAAGCGAGCCATAAGTTTATTGATAGGTTTAACGGGGTGGAGAACGCGGCGGCGCAGCAACAAAAAACACTATCTGCCTTGTCACTTAACGAAATGGAAGCCCTTTGGCAACAGGTGAAAGCGGCATCAAAGGGCAAGGGTTAAGGGGAAACTGACTTAACGCTTTTCTTTTAGTTTAGCCTCAAGCTCGACAATGTCTTGTTGTCTTGCTTTCGTGGCAAGGGGGCGTCCTTGCTTACCCGGCGCTTGTTTGGCTTTCTCTAAATACTGCGCGGCCTCATCGTAGTCTTTTTCATCAAATAAAAATTCCGCATAAAAGTAATTAGAATCTAGCCCATTGGGGTTAACTTCAAGGGCTTCTTTAAACAGTTTCCGGGCTTTTTTGTCGCTGCCAAATCCCACAGGCCAGCCCGGTACCTTATGGTACAAAGAAGCGAGAATACCCAAGCCTGCGCCCTCTAATGCCGTTTTATCGGCCGCGATGGCGCGTTCTAAATTTTCCTTCGCTTGTTTGGCAAGATCTAATGCGTCAAGGCCGCCTTTGGCTCTAGCTGCGCCGGATTGAGAGACAGCCAGCCATATCAGAGATTCAGGGCTATGGTTAGCGTCTTCAGCGTACTGACTGGCCGTGTCAATTAACGTTAGGAATTGGCGAAATTGCGCCTCTTTTGGCACCGTGTAGGTGATTTCGTCCCATGTTTGTTGGATGGATGCTAAGCCGTTTGGGTTGGCGTATAGGGCAGTACTAAATAGTAAAAAAGTGGAGGCGATAAGTAATCGTTTAAGCATAGTGATAAGCCATTTATTATTATGTGGGCGAAAAATTAGCGGCAAAAGGTACTCTTAACGCATAGGCGTTGGCAAGTAGGAATTCACCCAAGATTTATTTAGAGAAAAAGAGAATGCACTTCATTGGTTGGGAATAACTGACTTATGCACGAATTTTACGCAACTTTTTTCTAAATTGGGGTTCGCATTTCCCCCAATTCCTGTATAATTCGCGCCCTGCCCAGTTACGCCCACCTTTGGGAAGGTGGAAGAATCGGCCGGCTCGAAGGGGTCTTTGTGTTGATTTTAAGGTGATTTCTGGTGTTCAGAAATCAGTAACGACGATATTATTCGGGTGAATTTGAAAATGAAAACTTTTGTTGCTAAGCCAGAAACGGTACAACGTGACTGGTATGTGGTAGACGCCACAGACAAAACTCTAGGCCGTTTGGCTTCTGAAATCGCACTACGCCTTCGTGGCAAGCACAAGCCAGAGTACACGCCTCACGTGGACACTGGTGATTACATCATCGTAATCAATGCTGAAAAAGTAGCGGTAACAGGCCGTAAAGCGCAAAACAAAATGTACTATGCGCACTCTGGTTACCCAGGTGGTCTTAAAGAGACAAACTTTGAAAAACTAATTGCTCACAAGCCTGAAATGGTTCTTGAAAAAGCAGTTAAAGGCATGTTGCCAAAAGGTCCTCTAGGCCGTGCAATGTTCCGTAAAATGAAAGTTTACGCTGGTGCAGAACATTCGCACGCAGCACAGCAACCACAAGTTTTGGACATTTAAGGAGCTATTAACATGGCAGATACACAATACTACGGCACAGGCCGCCGCAAAAGTTCTACTGCTCGTGTGTTCCTACGTCCAGGCACAGGTAGCATTAAAGTAAACCAACGCGCTCTAGACGAGTACTTTGGTCGTGAAACAGAGTGCATGGTTGTTCGTCAGCCACTTGAACTTGTTGAAATGACTGAGAAGTTCGACCTTTACATCACTGTTAAAGGTGGTGGTTCTAACGGTCAAGCGGGTGCAATCCGTCACGGTATCACGCGTGCTCTTATGGAGTATGATGAAGCACTACGTCCAGCACTTCGTAAAGCTGGCTTCGTTACTCGTGACGCACGTCGCGTTGAACGTAAGAAAGTGGGTCTTCACAAAGCGCGTAAGCGTCCACAATTCTCAAAGCGTTAATTTTCCGCTTTTTGTATTGCAAAAACCCGGCTTATGCCGGGTTTTTTATTGCCTGAAAAAAAGCAAAAATGTTGGAGGGTTTGATTCTGGTGTGCGTATTAACAGTAAGGTCTAAGAAATAATAAGAGAACGCGTGAAAGTTGTTTATTTGAATACACAATCGAAACCGCCACAACATGCTCAAAGCGATGGGGCGCTCTATGACCTTATAAGTGAACACGAAGGCGCGTTGCGGCGTTTTATTCGTGTGCGTGCTCGCGCAAGTAATGCGGAAGTGGAAGATATCCTACAAGAAATGTATACCAAGCTATTTTCAATGGAAGGCTTGGTAGAAAAAACCGAACAGCGGCAAGATACGTTTAAGGGTTTTTTATTTACCGTTGTGACTAACCTGATTATCGACAGAGAACGCAGAGCTAAAGTACGCGCAAGGGACGCTCACGAAAGTTACTCCGATACCCACTCAACGCACTGGGAAAATGAGCCAGAAAAACAAGCGGGTATTGCCGAAAAACTCTCCGAAGTGCAACAGGTGTTAGATACAATGAATCCCTACCATAAATCAGCTTTTGTATTGTGTCGTGTTGAAGGGAAGCCCTACAGAGAGATCAGTGACATACTGGGTGTTTCTGTCAGTACTGTTGAAAAATATATTGCGGCAGCGCTTACTGCCATAAGAAATAAGGTTTGTGATTAATGACATCGGATGCCAATACGCAAAGTAAAATTAATCAGACAGCGAGCAATTATGTCGTTCGCTTGTATTCGGGCGAACTAACCGCCAAAGAGGAACAGGATATTCTCGCTTGGTGCAATGAGAGTGAAAGGCATCAATCGGCCTTCGATGAAGCGATAAAAGTGTGGGATGCAGCCAGCGCTTTGCCTATGAACATAGGATGGAGAGAAAAATTAGAGGGGCGTTTCTACCACATACGTTATATGGCAGCTTCCATTGTAGTCGCGTTGTTTTGTTTAACGCTTTATCTGCACCATAGCCTTCAAGGTGAACCGAGTGTAGCGTCGCCGTCACAACATTATGCCACGGCAATTGGCGAGGTAAGCAACGTAGGTTTATCCGATGGTTCTACTATAACGCTCAACACGGATACCGCTGTCACTGTAACCTTCAGCGCGCAAGCTCGGGAGTTATGGTTACTTAAAGGTGAGGCATTTTTTGATATTGCTAAAGCACCCGCACGGCCTTTTCTTATTCATACGGGAGAGAAAATCATTCGCGTGGTTGGCACTAAATTTAATGTTAAGTTATCCGACAGTGGTTTTGATATCGCCGTGGCTGAGGGCATTGTCGCTATTGAGGAAGCAACGTCAAGGAACGCTGCTAACCCTGAGGTGAAGCCCGAACCCGTCTTGCTCGAAGCCGGTGCAATGGCCACCTTTAATCACAATAATGCGCTGATTGCAAAACAAAATAAAGATGTCGTGGATAAAGCACAAAGCTGGCGCTCAGGGTACCTTCGTTTTGATGACGAGCGTCTAGATAAAATTATAGAGAGTTTTAACCGCTATAGAACAAAGAAAATCGTGGTTGACGAAGAGGTTTCTAGCTTGCGAATTAGCGGTGTTTTTAAACTGTCTGAAGGCGATGCAATTCTTACTGCGCTAGAAGCGACCTTACCTATTGATGTGCAAAAAAGTGAGGAAAATATCACCGTTGTGAAAAAATAGCGGAGGAATTCATTTTGGGCTGCGTATTACTAAAAGGGAACACAATACAATACTAAAGGAGCAGCCATGACGTTGCCAAAAAACACAACAAGTGCATTGGCCTTGTGTGTTGCGCTTGCATTAGGTTCAAGCGCTCACGCACAGCAAATCAATAATATTTCTATTCAATCAACTTCATTAGATAGCGCGCTACTCTCTCTCGCAGAGCATAGTGACATTCAAATTCTGTTTTCTGATCCGCGAATACAGCAACTGTCATCACCTTCATTATCTGGCAGTATGGATGTCCAAGACGCACTTTCTTTTCTACTAAAAGATACGGGTTTCACTTTTCAGAAAACGTCTAAAAGAACCTACATCGTTAAGCCCATAAAAAAGCAACCTTCACCGGCCCCTAATACCGAGTCATTATCAACAACCGATGACGGTGGAAGCCGTGAATTGCAGACCAATGAAGCAAGCGTAGAGCGTATTCAAGTGACAGGGTCGAATATTCGTGGAATGCAAGATACGGGAGCTTTGCCCGTGACAACAATGTCTGCAGAAGACATTGAAGGGTTAGGACTAAGTAGCGGTGCTGAAATTTTGGCTGAACTGCCGCAGCAGGGGGCAGTAAATTTTAATAGCGAGCGTGTGGTTGGCGGGGTTAACGACGCACGGGGCGATGTTTCTTCGGTTAATCTAAGAGGAATAGGTACAGGATATACACTCACACTACTTAACGGTAGGCGCCTTGTTTTACACCCAGGTACGCAAGCGGAAAATTTGGTGCCTGTCACCACAGTAAACTCAAATACTCTGCCAGTAAAAGGCGTGAAGCGGGTGGAAGTTTTACGTGATGGTGCTGCCGCCATTTATGGAACAGACGCTATTTCAGGCGTAGTGAACTATGTATTAGACGACAAATACACTGGCGGTGAAGTCCAAGCGCAATATGGCAGCAGCAAAGGAACCAATCGAGATCAAATTAACCTGTCAGGAGCCGGGGGCTGGTTGTTTGATGACGACCAAACTCATATCACCTTTAGTGGCGGTTACTACCACCGCGATATGGTAATGGCCAGCGAACGTGATTATGCCGCAAGTTCGGATTTACGTAATTTCGATGATCTAGACACTGATTTCATTGGTGATACGCAACTCGATAATCGAACCACGACTACCCCTTGGGGAGAATTTTCCTCAGGTAGCTTAGGTACTTTTCATTTACAGCCGGCTAGTTATGGAGACTGCAGTGCCGAAGTTAATGAAGACGTGTGTGCATCATCAGGATCAACACCCCGTGATTTGCGATTTGATTCGAACTCACAACGTAGCTTGAGCTCTGAAGTGGATAGGTTAAACCTGTATACCCTTGTTAACCATTATATTAACGATGACATAGAGGTGTACGCGGAGGGGTTGTACTATTCTGCAACCGCAAAACGTATTCGTGAACAATCAGGCAATTTGACCGCGCAGCGTTTTACCGTGGCCGCAGACGCTTTTTACAATCCGTTTGGCGAGGAAGTCACGGTACGTCGCTATCGCCCTATAGATACGGGGTCTCGGAATATTGAAGTGGACGACTACAGTTATCGTTTACTTGCAGGCACCCGAGGCTATCTAGGAGATTGGGATTTTGATTCAGCCGTATTGTACTCGAAAGCAAACACGCTAGATTCCGCCAACCGAATTAATACCACGTTATTTCAACAGGCAGTAAACAGTACGGATGAAAGCACCGCTTACAACATATTTAGTGGGGCTAGTCTGACACATCCCAATACGGCTGACGATACTGAGGTGCCACAAAGCGTTATTGATAGTTTTACCATTGATATTGAAAGAGAATCTGAAACAGAATTGGCCTCAATCGATGCAAAAATATCCCGCCCAGACTTATTTAGCCTCCCAGCTGGTGAAGTGGGCTTTGCCGCTGGGGTTGAATATCGCTACGAAAGCTTTTTTGATAAACGAAGCGATGCACTAAATGGGACTTTGTACTTTAGTGACCTAGTAGGAGGTACCTCAACAGAGATTGCTAGCCAAGTATTGGGGAGTAGCCCTACCCCTGATGCCAGTGGAAGTCGAAACGTCGTGTCTGCATTTGCCGAATTTGCAGTCCCTTTGATTGTCGACAAACCATTTATTGAAAGCTTGAATCTGCAGATTGCCGGTCGTTATGAGGACTTCTCTGATGTGGGCAGCATTTTTAAACCAAAGGTGGCAATGGCATGGGTGATGAATGACAACGCCATGATTCGTGGTGCATATTCTGGCGGTTTTAAAGCGCCTGGTTTGCCACAAACTACGGCCGTTGATGTGGCGCGCTCGAATACTCGCAGCGATCCTGTCACTCAGACTAGCCGAGGTACCCTTGAACTTAGGAACGGTAGCGATAGTTTAAGCCCTGAAGAAAGTGAAAACTACTCTTTTGGTGTTGTACTTACGCCGATGAAAGATTTGACTCTCACTGTGGATTGGTGGGAGATTCAACAAGAAAATACCGTAGGCATTTTGAGTAGTCAGACTCTGATTTTATATGATGCGCTGTTACGCAGTCAGGGAAGCGAATATGAAAATGTGATCCGCGACGAAAACAATGAAATTGTTTATATTCGAAACGATTACACCAATTTGTTACCAAGAGAAATCTCGGGTGTTGACTACAGTGTGGACTATCGATTTGAAACAGAAATGGGCAACTTTTCCGTAAAACTTAGTGCTGCAAATTTAACAAAGTTTGACCAAGGTACAGATGCTATTACCGCCATGGTGCTTGAGGCTCAAGATGCGGGTAACGAAGCGTTATTGTATGAGGGCGATCAAGTATCTATATCAGGCACAAGTGGCAGTTTAATCCGACAAAATGAGCGGCCGAAGTGGAGAGCAAATCTATCATTAGGTTATGCAAAAGATGCGTGGCGTGCAGGGCTAAAATATCGATATGTGAGCGACGTTGAAGATACCAGCTTAAATTACACTAACGATGAAGGTGATTTGGTTAATTATATTATCGATCATTGGTCAACATTAGATGCCTATGTGAGTTATCGCTTTAGTGAAGATGCGCTATTTAGCGGCCGCACTAAGTTAACCGTTGGCATGAGAAACCTCACTGATGAAACGCCACCGTTTACTGATGAAACATTCGGTTACAGCAGTGCTTTGCATTCTTCCTTAGGACGTTACACCTATGTCACGCTAAATCACAAGTTTTAATTTAGTCGCACGCCGCCCTAGCGATATGTCATTTCGCGAATGAAATGTTAAGGGCGGCAACCCAATGGAGATATTATGTTTCGATTTTCAATACTGCTTTGTGCAGTTTTTACGCTCTTTCTGTTACCTAAGGCTAATGCTTGTGAATTTAGTGATGTGTCCTTCTCAGCTGATTTTGTGTCAGGAAGCTTGGATAGTTGCCATTTGAATGATTCAGGAGAGTATGTACTCACTTTTTTGCCTGAGGATAAACCTATTAATCCCAGTCCTTGGTTTTACTTTAGTGTTACCGCGAAGCAACCTCAAAGTGTGGCCATCGTGTTACGCTTCGATGGCTTTTCGCCGCGCTATCTACCTAAGTTTAGTCGCGATAAAAAGCATTGGTCTTATCTGCCTTTTGATACAAAGGGAGATGGTATGACTATCACCCTTGAAGCAACCTCAACACCGCTTTACATCGCGGCACAAAAGCCCATATTGAACGATGACTATACGTCGTGGATGGAAAAGGCGGCGAAGCAATTTGCTATTCAGCCAGTCACCTTGGGTCAATCAATAGAGGGGCGGGATATAGCTGGCTTTACACTAAGCAAAGAGAGTAATAAGGAGTGGGTGATATTTGTAGGGCGACAGCATCCACCCGAAGTGACTGGCGCAGTGGCCATGTTTGCGTTTTTGGAGGAATTCTTAACGACCACCCAAAACGCCTCGGCCTTTTTGTCACGTTTTAATGTATTGGTGGTACCTAATATTAATCCCGACGGCGTTTACCATGGCCATTGGCGTCACAATTTAGGGCATAAGGATTTGAACCGCGACTGGAATGTATTTGCTCAACCGGAAACTCGGGCGGTGAAAGCTTACTTAGATAAGATTACCGATGCTGGAGGCAAAATCGTTATGGGAATGGATTTTCATTCCACCCACAATAATGTTTTTTATACTATCCCACAAACCGAATCCATCGCTCCCACCACTATGGTGGTGTCTTGGCTAGATAATCTTCAGCAGAAAACGAAAGGTGTGTTCAAGGTGCTGGATAAGCCTGGAACATCGCCGGGTAAGGGGGTATTTAAGCAATTTATGGCAGACGTTTATAACGTACACGGAGTGACCTACGAAGTTGGCGATAATGAACCCGACGTAAAAACACGCTATGTTGCGCGCCATGCAGCAAAGACGCTCATTGATGTGCTGCTTGATACTAAGGTTGAAGATTTTGTACTTAACACCTGCCCGGCAGAAAGCTGTTAACGATGACCAACGCACAGCATTCAAGCGGCTTGCTCAATGAAATAAAAACGCGCTTTTCGGTGAATTTGAGTCGTAGCTGCAAATAACAATGATTTAATAATTAACAAGAATTTGGGCTAATTTTGCTCAAATTCTTGATTTTGTTCCAATCCCTCGCTAATTCTTTACTCACGGCGCATATTAAATTATTGCTTAAATATCAGTAAAACCTTGTGTTTATAAGGGCTTTTCTTTTATCATTTGCGGTCGAAAATTTAGTAAAATCTCGTGAATTCTTAGGCGCGTCAAAAAATGCCCCTAAGTTGCTTTCATGACAAGCCATATGATGCCACGACACAAGCATGATAAAACCAGTATAAGCTTGTGTTTCACATCATAAATATCCAAACCTGGAGAAATGTGGATGAGCAATGTATCTGTAGATGCAACAGAGTCTGCACAGAATGATAACCAGCCAGAAAACAACACTCGACGTCGGTTCTTGACCGTTGCCACGTCGGTCGTTGGTGGTGTGGGTGTTGTCGGTGCTGCTGTGCCTTTTATTGCGTCCTGGAATCCAAGTGCCAAAGCGAAAGCTGCTGGTGCTGACGTTGAAGTTGATATCAGCGGGATTGAGCCTGGACAACTTGTAC
The DNA here is from genome assembly GCF_015767655.1 of Alteromonas sp. B31-7. Lineage (NCBI taxonomy): Bacteria > Pseudomonadati > Pseudomonadota > Gammaproteobacteria > Alteromonadales > Alteromonadaceae > Alteromonas > Alteromonas sp. B31-7. The sequence continues at coordinate 3,751,947 of NZ_CP065233.1, read as the reverse complement.
GTGTAATGTGGCGAAGCAAACCAGTATGGATTGTACGTCGTACGCCAGCGATTTTAGAAGAGCTTGGTACGCACGAAGATAAACTTAAAGATCCTAACTCTGAAGCCGAGCAGCAACCTACTTTTGCTCAAAATCGTTTCCGTTCGATGAAAGAAGAGTACCTAATTTTGGTGGGTATCTGTACGCACTTAGGGTGTTCTCCTCAGCATCTTAAAGATGGCGCATTCGAAGAAGTGGTTGAAGGTGTACCAGATGGCTTCTTCTGTCCGTGTCACGGTTCTAAGTTCGATATGGCTGGGCGCGTTTTTCAAAACGTACCTGCTCCATTAAACCTAGTTGTACCGCCTTATCAGTTCGTTGATGACACCACCATTATCATCGGCTCAGAAGCGGAGGTTGCATAATATGAACGCTTTCCTAGGTTGGATTGAAGAACGCATCCCAATGATGCGCGTAGCCAACATGCACGCGCTTCAATATCCGGCGCCAAAAAACATGAACTTTTGGTACGTATTCGGATTCCTAGCCACGATTGTTCTGGTGAACCAAATTGTTACTGGTATTTGGCTAACCATGAATTTCGTTCCCTCTTCAGAAGGCGCCTTTGCTTCTGTTGAATACATCATGCGTGAAATCGACTACGGTTGGATTATTCGCTATATGCACAGTACTGGCGCGTCAGCGTTCTTTATTGTGGTATATCTTCACATGTTCCGTGGCATGATTTACGGCTCTTACCAGAAGCCTCGTGAGCTTCTATGGGTGTTTGGTATGTTTATTTACCTAGCGCTTATGGCAGAAGCTTTCATGGGTTATGTACTACCTTGGGGACAAATGTCTTACTGGGGTGCACAGGTAATCGTATCACTGTTTGGTGCTATTCCTGTTGTCGGGCCTGACCTTGTTATTTGGCTTCAGGGTGACTATGTTATCTCTGGCGCTACCCTTAACCGTTTCTTCGCATTACACGTGATTGCGTTGCCACTGGTTATCGTTATTCTTGTCTTCCTTCACATCATCGCACTTCACGAAGTGGGTTCTAATAACCCAGACGGTATTGCGATTAAGCATAAGAAAGGCTCGCTGCCTGAGTCTGAGAAGACTAAATATGAAATTCACGAGTATTACACAAGCAAGTACGACATTGCTGATGACGTATTGCCGTTCTTCCCGCACATTGTGTTGAAAGACCTTGTTGCCTTCTGTGTGTTCTTAGCATTGTTCACTTATGTGTTGTTCTTTGCCCCTGAAATGGGCGGTAAATTCCTAGAACACCCTAACTTTGAAATTGCCAACCCACTGAAGACGCCTGAGCATATTTTCCCTGTTTGGTACTTCACGCCATTCTACGCCATCCTTAAAGCGGTTCCAGATAAGCTATTTGGTGTTCTTGCTATGTTTGGTGCTATTGCAGCGCTATTTGCTCTGCCTTGGCTAGACCGTGGACGCGTTAAATCGTGGCGCTATCGTTGTGGCCTACACAAGGTAAATCTCATTGTCTTTGCGATTGTGTTTATCTTCCTAGGTTACTTAGGTGGTACACCGCAAGAAAACTGGAAAATCATTGCGTCACAAATTGCGACGGTAATGTACTTCGGTTTCTTCGTGGCACTGTTCTTGTACAGCAAAAACGAAAAAACTAAACCTGTGCCAGAGAGGATCCCTAAATGAAAAAAATGATGTGCTTTTTAGTCTTCTTCCTGCCGGGCTTAGCTGTTGCTGCAGGTGGAAGCGTACATTTGGATAAAGCGCCGATTGATTTAACTGACAAGGCGTCGTTGCAACGTGGTGCTCAGTTATTCATGAACTATTGCTTGGGCTGCCACTCAATGAAGTATCAGCGCTATCAGCGTTCGTTCCAAGATTTAGGTATTTCTGACGAACTGGGTGAAAAGTATTTGCAGTTTACGGGTGAAAAAGTCTCAGACTATATCACTCGTGCTATGCCTGAAGAGGCTGCTGCTGGTTGGTTCGGTGCTGCGCCACCCGACCTTACACTCGTTGCTCGTGTTCGAGGTGAAGACTGGATTTACACTTACCTACGTTCTTTCTATGTTGATGAAAGTCGTCCGTTCGGTGTAAACAACACCGTCTTCCCAGAAGTGGGCATGCCACACGTATTACAACCTCTTCAAGGTACGCCTACCCGTACTTACGAAGAACATATGGTTGATGGTGAAAAGGTTAAGCGTTATGTGGGTATCAAATCAGATGGTACTGGCGCGCTTTCACCGGGTGAATACGACCAAGCGGTTGCAGATATTGTTAACTTCTTGGAATACACCGGTGAGCCAGCAAAACTTGAGTCTCACAAAATAGGTAAGTGGGTACTTGCCTTTATCGCTGTGTTGTTCGTCTTTGTTTACTTATTGAAGAAAGAATACTGGCGAGAAGTACACTAATTCTCCAAGAATTATGTATAATAGGAAAGGGGGCGTCTCGCCCCCTTTTTTGGCATTTAAAATTCGTCCTTATCTTAAGGGCATAACTCATTTCTCGACGGAGGAAAATGAATGGCCGTAGCCGCGAATAAACGTTCTATTATGACGTTGTTCTCTGACACAATTGATATTTATAGCCATCAGGCACGAATTGTGTTGGCAGAAAAAGGTGTGGGTGTTGAAATCAGCTACACAGATCCTAGCAACCTGCCAGAAGATCTGCTGGAGCTAAACCCTTACGGTACTGTTCCAACTCTTGTTGACCGCGAACTGGTGCTCTATAACTCGCATATCATCATGGAATATCTTGATGAGCGTTTTCCGCATCCGCCATTGATGCCGGTATACCCAGTTTCACGTGGTCAAAGTCGTCTTATGATGCACCGCATTGAACAAGATTGGTATTCACTTGCTGCACGGATTTTCCGTGGAGAAGGTGATGTTGAGTCAGCACGTAATGATTTACGCGAAGCTTTACTCGCGCTTGCACCTGTATTTGGTGAAATGCCTTACTTCATGAGCGAAGAGTTTAGTTTGGTTGATTGTTATCTTGCTCCGCTATTGTGGCGTTTACCGGCATTAGGTATTGAGCTAAACGGTGCTGGCAGCAAAGAAATTAACGCCTACATGAACCGCATTTTCTCACGCAGTTCGTTTAAAGCGTCATTAACTGACCAGGAACGAGAGATCCATAACCCACTATGACATCCATGACTTCGAATCAGCCCTATTTACTAAGGGCCTTTTACGAGTGGATAGTGGACAACGATTTAACGCCATACATTGTTGTTGATGCAACGAATGAATTGGTTGATGTGCCACAAGAGTTTGTGAAAGACGGCCAAATAGTGCTTAACGTCTCGCCTAGCGCCTGCGTTAATTTTATGCTCGATTTGGACGGCATTTCATTTCAAGCGCGTTTTGGTGGTCAACCTCGGCGTTTAAGTATGCCTTGTCATGCCGTAATGGCAATTTACGCCCGTGAAAACGGTGCAGGCACTGTATTTACTACAGAAGAAGAAATGGCGAAGAACACAGAGTCTACGCCTTCTCAGCCTCAAGGCCCAGCCTCTCTTGATGAGACAGAAACGCCTGATAATTCAGATGCGCCAGTGCCACCTAAAAAAGGTAAGCCTACGCTTAAGATTATTAAGTAATTCCTTCACTGACTTTCTGCGTTCTTGCAGAAAGTCAGCTTATCGTGACTTTTTTGTGATAGTTTTGCGATAAATTCCCGCCAATATTTCCTTCGAGCTTTAACAACAAAGAAGGAAAAAGCAATGTTACGTTTCAATTCAAATGGTTTCCGTTTTCGTCAAACCGTATTAGCAACCGGACTGTTAGCCGCTTCTGGTTTAGCACATAGTGCTGAGTTAGATGTCACGGTGCAAAACCTGACGCAAGGTATTTATTTTACGCCTATTTTAATTTCGGCTCACAGCAGTGATGCTAGTTTATTTGAGTTAGGCGAAACCGCCACCACTGAGTTACAAGCTATGGCTGAGGGCGGAGATATCAGCGGGTTAGCGGCGTCCACTGAGGCGCTATCTGCCAACAATGTATCTAACCCGGCAGAAGGCCTATTAGCTCCCGCAATGAGCACCACTGCAAGTTTAAGCACCGATGAAGGTAACGATGTACTTAGCATTGTCGCAATGATGTTACCAACTAACGATGGTTTTATTGGCTTAGATAACTGGACTATTCCCGAAGAAGCGGGCACTTACACTCTATACCTTAACGCCTATGACGCTGGCACAGAAGCCAATGATGAAATTCGCGGTAGCGGTGCACCGGGCGAGGCTGGTTTACCGGTTCCTCCGCCATTAGAAGATCTGGTGGGTAACAATGGTACCGGTGTGGCAGCAACGATATCTAACGCCAACGTCCATATTCACCCTGGCAATATTGGGGACGACGAAGGGATGGGGGGGCTAAGTGATGTGGACAATACCGTGCAACGCTGGCTGAACCCGGTAGCGAAAGTGACAGTTGTTATTAGCGAGTAAGCTGGGGGAAGCTATGAAGCGTATTAATAAAATCATATATAGTGCCAGCCTGCTAAGCGCAGCGATGGTATTGTCAGCATGTTCTGACAACGATAACAACGATGAAGTAGTGGTGACACCACCGCAGCCCATTACCTATACGTATCAAATCGACGTGGTAAATTTAACCAATGGACAGCCTGCCTCACCCATTGCCATTGCTTTACACGACCTTGATATGCCGATGTGGGCGATTGGTGAGCCGGCTACGGACGGTTTGGCGTTGCTAGCCGAGTCTGGTGATAACAGTGAGTTTTTAGCGGTAACAGAGCTACTGGCCACAGCATCAGCAGACGATCCTACACCGCCTGGCGAACGTGTTTCAGTCACCATCAGCATTAACGACAACGCCGCGACAGCATTAACGGTGGCTGCCATGTTAGGTAACACCAATGATGCGTTCACCGGGTTGACTGCAATGGACCTATCTCAACTTAACGTTGGCGAGGTGATGACGCGTTTCAGTTTAACTTATGATGCGGGAACAGAAGCCAATACTGAATCGGCAATGTCGGTGCCAGGCCCAGCAGGCGGTGGCGAAGGCCCCAGTGAGGGGAGGGAAGCCCATGATTTTGTGACCATGCACCCGGGTGTGGTGTCAACTGAAGGGGGGTTATCGTCCTCGGTATTAACTGCAGATCAGCGATTCGATAACCCCACATTAAGAATTTCTGTAATGAGAATGGAATAATTTTTAACACACTCCGGTCTTGTGTAATAAGGGCAATACTGGAGTGTGACATGATTCTTGTAATATTCAGCTGTAACCAACAACAGCGGCAAATACAACAATGCTTAAACGAACACGGCTATGTGCATGACCTTGTCTCTACTTATATGTCGGCGAAAACATTGTTATCTCAGCACTACCCGCTCATTATTGTAGAAGCGAAAGGCAGTGCGGCATGCAGTGAAAAAATCACCCGTATACGTGAGCAGTGTGACGGAAGTTGGATAATGGCTATTGAACCTGAAGGTATGTTAACCGATGGCGCCAGTTATCTTGAAGCCGGCGCAGACGACCACCTTCCGCAGCCCTTTAATGAACGTGTATTTATTGCCCGAGTACGTGCTCATTTAAGACGTGTCGCTATACCCGACATTCAGACAGCTGACACTGATGCGGTCAATGTTGGACCTTTCACCATTGACTCGCGCTTGCATTCGGTGACGGTAAACGGTGAAGATGTGAAGCTAACCGCCAGAGAATTTACTCTGCTGTACCATTTATGTCGTCACCCGAACCAGGTTTTTTCGCGCAATCAATTATTAAGTGCGGTGTGGGGCTACAACCACGAAGGATACGAGCATACCGTGAACACCCATATGAATCGGTTGCGCAATAAATTAGATGCTGTGATTTCTTATCATCAAGCTGGTCAGCTTCTGCAAACGGTGTGGGGAGTGGGCTACAAGTTCAACAGCCAAGGGTTAGCGAACAAAGTCATGAGCGCATAACATACCTGCAAGTGACGTGCGGCACGTTTGCGTGTTCCTCTTACTAAAGTGAGGTTAGACTAAAAACAGGGTTGCTGTGCCTAAGAAAGCAAATATTCCCACCACATCGGTGATGGTCGTTAATATAACGCTACCGGCTAAGGCTGGGTCTATTTTAAGCCGTTTCATGATCATAGGTAACGTGGCTCCAGCCAGCGCTGCGGCAATCATATTAACCAGCATAGCAAAGGCGATAATAACGCCTAACATATAGTCTTGTTTCCATAAGGCAATAACACTGGCAATTAACACTGCCCAAATAGCCCCGTTCAAAAAGCCAATAGATATTTCTTTGCTAATCAACCATCGTGAGTTACTGGCGTTTACGTGACCCAATGCCATACCACGTATCACCAATGTCAGGGTTTGATTTCCAGCAACCCCTCCCATACTCGGCACAATGGTGTTGAGTATAGCTAATACCGCCAATTGGCTTAATGTTGCTTCAAATAAGTCACTGACCATCGCCGCCATTAAGGCAGTTACCAAGTTAACGGCCAGCCACACTGAACGGCGTTTAGTACTTTGCATAACGGGGGCAAAGGTATCTTCGTCATCATCCAAACCCGCCATACTCATCATCGAGTGTTCAGCATCTTCACGAATAATATCGACCACGTCATCAATGGTAATTCGGCCTACTAAGCGATGGCGTTCGTCGACAACCGGGGCAGATAGCCAATTATACCTTTCAAATAAACTCGCTACCTCGTCGTCGGGCATATTGACCGGGATAGCTTCTGACTCTTCATCCATTACATCAGACACTTTTGCGTCTGTATCTGCGGTCAGTAATCGTGCTACGGGAACAATGCCAACCAAATTATCGGTACGATTCACCACGTAGAAGGTATCGGTGTTTTCCGGTAATTCGCCTTTTAAGCGAATGTATCGAAGGACGACATCAATGGTGACATCTGGGCGAAGAGTGATGGTGTCGGTATTCATTATGAAACCGGCGGTTTCTTCACCGTAGGAAAGGGCTTGCTCGGCGCGTAATCGGTCTTGGGCATCCATCGAGGCAAGGATGTCTTGTAATACTGGTTCTGGAAGACTACTTAGGGTTTCCGCTAAGTCGTCGGTGTCCATTTCTTCTAGTGCGTCCACAACATTAGCAGGCAACATTTTGGTAATGATGCCGTTACGCACGTCGTCCGACAGTTCTTCTAAAATATCACCATGAAAATCGCTATCAATAAGCTCCCATAGCTCGTCACGTGTGCGGCTAGGGCTAGACTCTAAAATGTGAGCAACATCGGATGGGGGCAGTTCAAGCAACAGTTTACGTACGGAAACAAACTGACCGTTTATTAGTGCACCGTTAAGTGCACGTAATTGGCTTTGTACGTATTTAGAGACCAGAGCTTCTGCCACAAAATTCGCCTAAGGAATTGGATTTTCTATTGTTCTAGGATATCGCAATAGGCATGACGCTGTCATGACAAATAAAGTGGCTAGAGGACAATATGCTTAGAATATAGCCACTTCGAGAGTGCAATTTAAGCTAAGAGAGGGGGAAGGGAGGCATTCGACTAACGCGCGCTTATTCGTCTTCGTTGAAGCGACCTTCAATTAACGTTTCAATGGCCTTTAACGCTTGTTCTTCATCTTTGCCTTCTACGACCACTTTGACTTGTTCACCTTGGTGACTTTCTAGCATCATGAGCCCAAGAACGCTGTTGGCATCTGCTTGTTTGTCGCCCTTTACAAGAATAATTTTAGCGTCAAATTGATTCGCTAATTGCACCAGTTGAGTAGCCGCTCTGGCGTGCAGGCCAAGCTTGTTCACAATGGTAAGTGTTTTTTCAATGGTCATTACTGATTCAATTCTCTATGTCGAAGTTGCACGTCAGGGTGCAAATCGCTGAAAGTCTTTGCCAATGTCTGGGCGATAAACACAGAGCGATGCTGGCCTCCGGTACACCCTATGGCGATGGTTACATAACTTCTGTTGTTACGCTCTAAGTGGGGAAGCCACGTGGTAATGAGGTTTTGAATTTGCCAAATAAACTTGGTCACCACCGGTTGAGAGCCTAAAAATACTTCTACGGGGGCATCTAACCCTGTCAGGTGTTTTAAATCAGGCTCCCAATGAGGGTTAGGGAGAAAACGGGCGTCGAAAACATAATCGGCATCTTTAGGAATACCATGTTTGAAGCCAAAGGATTCAAATACCAATACCAGGCGAGAACTCTTTTTACCTAAAATTCGCTCACGTATTAATTCAGCAAGTTGGTGAATGGTCAGTTTATCGGTATCTATGTATAAGTCTGCTCGTTCAATCACAGGAGCGAGTAAAGCGGCTTCTGCTTTAATAGATTCAGACAAAGACTTATTCAGTTTTGCCAATGGATGTAATCGTCGGGTTTCACTAAAGCGTTTGACGAGAATGTCGTCACTGGCATCAATGTAGACGATGGTCATGGACCAAGAAGAGGGAAGGTAGTCGAGTATTTCAACTAAATCGTCTGGGTTTTTGGGTAGGTTACGTACATCAATACTTACAGCAACTTGATCGTATTCGTCGACTACCGTATGGGTAAGGGTAGGTAATAAATTGACGGGGATATTATCTACGCAATAATACCCTAAATCTTCCAGTGCCCGTAAAGCAACAGACTTCCCTGACCCCGAACGACCACTAATAATAATTAGTTTCAATTGGCCTCTCCCTTAAGATGGCATTAGAGTTAGCTTAGCGCTGCAATAATATCGTCGCTATTGGTGGCACGCCTAATTGCCTTCACGGTCTCTTTGTCACTCAATTTACCTGCAACCGTGGCTAGGGTTTGTAAGTGCCCCTCGGTTTGCTCTTCTGGAACCAATAAGGCAAAGAAAATATCTACCGGTTGGTTGTCCAGCGCGTCAAAGTTGATGGCAGGGTTACTAGTTACAATAATGGCGATAACACTTTCCAATCCTGCCAGTCGACCATGAGGCAGTGCAATACCATTTCCAATACCCGTACTGCCCATTCTCTCGCGGTTCAATAGGCTCGTGAGTACTGTCGTTTCATCAATATTATCGTTGTTTTTGGCAGCGATATTACTGATGATCTCTAGAATTCGTTTTTTGCTGTTACATTGAACCGCACATTCAGTGCGGTCCAAACTTACGATTGCTTGAATTTCCATAAGCGTGAGTTAATGCTTTTTCAGCTTTTCCTTATGCTTTATGACTTGCCTGTCTAGTTTGTCAACCATGCTGTCTATTGCTGCATACATATCAGTATTTTCAGAGGAAGCAAAAACCTCAGCGCCACTTAAATGCATGGTCGCTTCGGCTTTCTGATTAAGTTTTTCAACATTGAGAATGACATGCACATTAGAAATGTGATCAAAGTGCCTCTCTAGTTTGCTGAACTTGGTATCGACATAATTACGCAAAGAGTCGGTGATTTCGACGTGATGACCAGTAAGGTTGATTTGCATATTTCGTCTTCCTTATATTTATGAGCCAGTTAAAGTAAGCTCTTTCGCTGGTTAGACGGTGGAATCGACAATGATTCCCGGTATTTTGCTATTGTCCGCCGGGCGACTTTAATGCCCTGTTCGGCCAACAATTGAGCAATCTTGCTATCACTTAGTGGCTTGCTTGGCGTTTCAGCCGCTACAAGCTTTTTAATCAGCGCGCGGATGGCAGTAGATGAACACTCACCCCCAGACTCCGTGGCAACGTGACTAGAAAAGAAGTACTTCAATTCAAATATCCCACGTGGGGTATGCATATACTTTTGCGTGGTGACACGTGAAATGGTGGATTCATGCATATCAACCATTTCAGCAACATCGTTAAGCACCATGGGCTTCATCATTTCAGGGCCATGTTCAAAAAAGCCCATTTGTTGCTGCACAATACAATTAGCAACCTTCATCAAGGTGTCGTTTCTTGATTCAAGACTTTTAATAAACCATTTTGCTTCCTGCATATGAGAGCGAATGAACTGCGAGTCGCTACTATTTTTCGCTCTTCTGCTCATGGCCGCATATTGCTGGTTCACACTAAGTTTAGGCAAGCTATCTGGATTAAGTTCAACCACCCAACGACCACTTTTCTTGGTGACCGAGACATCGGGTATAACATACTCAGGCTCTTTAGTGATAAGAGCGCTACCTGGGCGAGGATTCAATGTTTGCAACAAGCGCATAGCTTCGCGTAATTGATCTTCTTTAAGACGGCTTTTACGCATCAGCGTACGATAGTCTTTGCTACTGAGTAGGTCTGAGTATTCTTCTATCAGTTGTTTGGCTTCTTTTAACCAAGGCGTATCATCTGAAAATTGGCGAAGCTGAACCATCAAGCATTCTTGTGGTGTACGCGAGCCTGAACCAATAGGATCGAACATCTGAATACGTTTTAATACGCATTCCACTTCGTCTAATTCAACCGGCTCCTCCATATCTTCGGAGTTGACAGACTCTAAAATGTCGTCAAGGGTGACGGTAAGATAACCAGACTCGTCAATTGAATCGATAATAGCCGTTGCGATGGCACGGTCAGTATCTGAAAAGTGGGTAAGACGCATTTGCCATAGCAAATGTGCTTGAATGTCTTCGGTGGTTTCGCCTTGGAAAATCTGCTCATCGTCATTATTCGAGGGCCCAGGGGCGGGTGCAGAAGACGCTGAGTAATATTCGTCCCACGTGCTGTCTATGGGTAATTCATCAGGTAGGTCATTCTTCTCTAATGCGTCACCGGCTTCAAGCGTATCGCTTGATGCGGTAGTAACGGCGTCTTGAGCGACGTCATCCCCGTCGATATTGTTTTTCTCTAATTGAGGCTCATCACTGCCTTCTTCTACTTCAAGTAGAGGATTTGAGTCTAGGGCTTCCTGGATCTCCTGTTGCAGGTCGAGCGTTGACAGCTGCAGCAGTTTTATCGCCTGCTGTAGCTGAGGTGTCATGGTAAGTTGTTGACTGAACTTTAACTGTAAAGATGGTTTCATCTACGTCTTATTTACTGTGCTCTTATTGTGAATATACCAGGTGCATAATTTGAAAAATGACAATTCTGTTACATTAACTATAGCCTGAATTGTTCACCTAGGTATACATCCCTTACTTTTTGATTACTTAAAACCTGCTCTGCCGTTCCTTGGGCTATTAATTCACCGTGACTCACAATGTAGGCTTTTTCACATACATCCAATGTTTCTCGTACATTGTGGTCTGTAATGAGGATACCGATACCTCTATCACGAAGGTGCTGTATTATCTTCTTTATATCATTAACCGATATAGGATCAACACCAGCAAATGGTTCATCGAGTAAAATAAATTGCGGATTGGCTGCTAGCGCACGCGCAATCTCTACGCGACGGCGTTCTCCACCTGATAAACTCATTCCTGTACTATTACGTATATGGTTAATATTAAATTCATCAAGAAGGGCGTCGGCTTCTTCTTCCTGTTGTGATGAATTTAAATCTTTTCGTGTCTGTAAAATCGCCATGATGTTTTCAAACACGGTTAGCTTGCGAAAAATAGAGGCTTCCTGTGGCAGGTAGCCAATGCCCTTACGTGCGCGTTCGTGCATAGGCTGGTGGGTGAGCTCACCATCATCAATGGTGATTTTTCCCTTATCTAGTGGCACAAGACCCACAATCATGTAAAAGGTGGTGGTTTTACCTGCGCCGTTAGGGCCTAGTAAGCCCACGATTTGCCCGGTTGAGACCGACAAACTAACGTCTCTCACTACTTGGCGAGATTTATAGGCTTTGGCTAAGTTACTTGCGCTTAGTGTTGCCATGGTTAGTTATCGTCCTCGTTATTCTCGTCTTCTTTCGCCTTCTCATCGGTCAGCTTGCGAATCGCTTCTGGTCGAAAAACGGTGGTCACTCTGCCTTCATCATTGTCACCGCTGCCGGTGGCAAGAAGCTGTTCGGTAATCATGTCAAAGGTGATTTTATCGCCTTTCACAGAACTGGTGTCTTGTTGCAGCTCTGCATTGCCGTCTAACGAGAGAGTGCGATTAACCACTTCATAGCGAATTTCATTGGCTTTGGCTGTTACCGGGGTGCCGTCTTCTAAGGTTTGCGAATAACTTGCTGGCGCGCCTCTGGCGATGAATATTTCACGGCCTTCGCCTTCTGTTGCAACCACTTCCACTTCATCTGCGTTAATCACTAACGTGCCTTGGGAAATACGCACGTTATCCTTAAACAACGAGGTTTTATTCTTACCATCAACAAACTGCGATTTAGAATCTACCTTTATCGGTTTGTTAAAGTCGCTTTCTGTCGCCGACGCTGTAACTGCAAAAAAACCTAAAATTAGGCTAGTTGCTAGGGGAATAAATGGTTTGTACATGGTCAATTAGCTCATATTCCTGGGTACGTAAATTAGCGTTAAACCCGTTGCTATTAATTACATATCGCAAGCCTCGAATTTCCACTGGCTCGTCAGAAGCCATTTGCTTGCTGTTCAAATTGATTTCTATAAACGCCGTTTGTATGGTTCTTACAAAATCATCTTGGCTTTGGTTTTCAATTAAAACATTATTTTCTAATTGAATTAATTCGTTGTTGTACAGCGTCCCTTCAACGGCGGTGACTTCCCACGGTGCTTTTGCATTGTCGCTATATAAGGTATATCTGGGCTGTTGAAACAAAACAAACCCCAATTGATCGTAGTGTTCCATTGCGCGCGCAAATACTTTGTGATTTAACGCTCCGTCTTTATCGTATAAGGTGGTGGTGATATTTTTGGCTGTATATGCAGGCTGCAGCGCGTCTAGGCTTTTATCTCTTGCCAATGTTGGTTCTTCTTTCATCCAGGTTGGCAAGTACATTAATAAGGCCAACGTAAAAAGTGCAGAAATACTCAACCCTAAGCGATTAAAGCCAAATAAGTTCATACACTGGCTCCGTGTATGCCATGCAATTTGCCGTGCACTTGTAACAAGGTATCACAAATTTCTCTCACTGCACCAAACCCGCCGCGGGTTTCCAACACCCAATTGGCTTGGGCTTTCACCGTCGGGTGGGCATCGTTAACTGCAATTTTAATCGCCGCGTGTTCGAACATGCCGGTGTCTGGCATATCGTCACCTACCGCAGCAACGTGCTCACTGGAAAGGGACAACGAACGCATTAAATCTTGTAGGGCGTCAGCTTTGTTTTCTTCACCTTGAATAATAGGGTCAACATTCAGTGCCTTCATTCTATTTTCAACAATAGCAGAGCGGCGCCCAGTAATGACTGCTACGGGAATCCCTGCCTTCACCAATGCTTTTACACCGTAACCATCGCGGGTATGGAATGCTTTAAGTTCTTCGCCGGCGTTTCCAAGATAAATACGACCATCTGAAAATACACCGTCGACGTCGCACACAAGTAATTTCACCTGGGCCAATTGAGTGTATAGGGTGCGGGGTAATGAAGTATAAAGTGTCGTTTCTGTCATGATAGTCACTATAGCACGCCTGCTTTTAATAACATGTGCATATTGAAGGCACCTAACGGCTGGCGATGCTCATCAACCACCATAAGTGCGCTAATTTTAAAGGTTTCCATTACATTTATTGCTTCAACGGCGAGTTGCTCAGGGTGGGCAACCTTGCCACCTTTCGTCATCACTTCCGCAACTTTTGCGGTATGCAAATTCAGCCTGGCATCTAGAATGCGGCGTAAATCGCCATCGGTAAATACGCCCACTAGCGTATTTTTATCATCCACAATACCTGTCATGCCCAGTCCCTTCTTCGAGACTTCTAGGAGTGCTTCTGCCACCGATACATGGTGATTTACGATGGGAAGGTCATCGCCAGTAAGCATGATGTCGCTCACTTTTAAAAGTAACTTTCTTCCTAAACTGCCGCCGGGGTGAGACAACGCAAAATCGTCAGAGGTAAAGCCTCTGTCATCCAGCAAAGCGACGGCTAAGGCGTCGCCCATAACTAACGTAGCGGTAGTGCTGCTAGTGGGTGCAAGCCCCAAAGAACAAGCTTCTTTTTCCACACTGATATCCAACACAATATTGGCGTGTTGCCCCAACGCGCTCTGCCGGCTATTTGTCATGGCAATAATGGGTACATTTAAGCGTTTAACCACGGGAAGCAAGTTGACCAGTTCAGCGGTTTCGCCAGAGTTAGAAATGGCAATAAGGACATCATTTTTAGATAACATGCCTAAATCGCCATGATTGGCTTCCCCAGGGTGCATGAAAAACGCAGGGGTGCCTGTACTCGCTAGCGTCGCGGCAATTTTATTACCAATATGGCCAGATTTCCCCATTCCGCTTACTACCACTTTACCTTTGCATTGACGCAGTAAGTGACAGGCGTCAACAAAATGGGCGTCCAAGCGATGGTTGAGGGCACTGATGGCTTTCGCTTCGATGTCAATTACGCGTTTTGCTGACGCGATAAAGGAGTTCTCTGTATTCGTCATTATCCAAAGAGCCAAATTTGATAACCGATAAAGCTAGCAAGGAATAATGCCCCATTCGTGCGGGAGATTATTCGTTTGCCAATAAGGTCAAAGCTAAATAAAAACAACAACAGGGTTAGCCCAAGCATTACCCACATATCTCGGTTAAATACATCAGGGTCGAGTAGTCCAGGGGCTATCAACCCTGGCATTCCCAGTACGGCCAACAAATTGAATATGTTCGAGCCAATAATATTACCTAATGCTAGGTCATCTTCACCTTTCAAAACCCCTGCGATGCTGGCAGCTAATTCAGGCAAACTTGTGCCAAATGCAATGATGGTTAAGCCAATAACCAAGTCGGAAATACCAAAGTAGCGCGCAATCTCTACCGCTGAATCTACCAAGAAGTGTGCACTTAAGGGTAAAAGAACCAGTCCGACACCGATCCATATGAGTGCTGAAGTGGTTGATACGTTTGAGGGAATTTCGTCGGCAGTTTCGGCAACAAGGGGGTCTTCTTTATCTACTTGTAGAGATAGCCAAGCCATCATGGCCAAGACAAAGACAAATAAGCCCATTAAAATTAAGCCTTCGTAGCTGGCTAATTCACCGTCAAACAAAAATGCTACGGCAATTAGGGTAATGACTAATAAGGCGGGAAGTTCTCGTTTAAGTGTTGTTGAAGCCACCACTAGAGGTTTAACCAACGCGGTTATACCTAGTACTAGCGCAATGTTAGTGATATTCGAGCCTAAGGCATTGCCAACGGCGGTGTTCATATTGCCATTGGCTGACGCCATAGCAGAAACAACAATCTCCGGCGCCGAAGACCCCATTGCAACAATAGTCAGGCCTATCATCATGGGGGAGATACCAATGTTTTTGGCGAGGGCAGACGCGCCGTACACAAAACGATCAGCACTCCAACTGAGCACAATGAGGCCAACAAGAAAAATAACTACGCTTAAAAACACAACAACCTGTTATTTTGATGATTTCATGGGATTGTCGCAAAAACAATGCCATTTGCCTATGGGAACTATGGGATATTTTAATTAATGATAGAATACGGGGATAAAAGGCTCGTGAAGCGCATGACAAATAAAGTGAAAATTGAAGGTAAATCTGATGCGAAACTATTGCGAAGCAATAGGCAATGATCAACCATTCGTTTTCATAGAACATATATTGTAACTTTTTGCTTTTGGCGCGAGCCTTGAAAAAGCGTACAATGCCTCAAAATTACACTCGTCAGTAAACTTTCTATTATTTTTGCACTCATAGGCATAGTTATTGCTCATTCAGTGGGGCTTGCAACCCTTGAAAAAAGCGACAAGGAACTGATGGGGAACTCCCCTGTACTAACGCGTGGTATTTAGAATGCGCATGCGTGGTTACACGGATAAACAAGTAATAATAATTAATGGCTGTAGAAGTGCATCAGGGTTTCTGCAGTGACTAAATTTAATCATTCAAAGGTTGGCCATAATAGAGCTATGGATCATTTAGTTGAAGTAGACAATCTTACCTTTCGACGCGCCGAGCGGCTTATATATGATGGTATATCGCTGCGGGTTCCGAAAGGCAAAATAACAGCAGTAATGGGCCCAAGCGGAATAGGCAAAACCACGTTGCTACGCTTAATCGGCGGGCAACTTATCCCCGATGAAGGGGACGTGAGATTTGATGGCAATTCAATTGTTGCCATGAATCGACGAGAGCTGTATCAGACCCGTCGTCGCATGAGCATGTTGTTTCAAAGTGGCGCGCTGTTTACCGACATGAGTGTGTTCGACAACGTGGCATTTCCGTTAAGGGAGCATACTCAGCTTTCAGAAGACATTATTGCTACGACTGTCGCGTTAAAGCTACAGGCTGTTGGCTTAAGAGGCGCTGCCTCGTTAATGCCAAGTGAATTATCGGGCGGAATGGCACGACGCGCCGCACTAGCGCGAGCTATTGCATTGGATCCTGACTTAATTATGTACGACGAGCCATTCGCAGGCCAAGATCCTATTTCTATGGGCGTTTTGGTCAAGCTTATTAGAGAGCTTAACGATGCTTTGGGACTGACAAGTATCGTGGTAACCCACGATGTGACAGAAGTACTTACTATCGCTGATTACATATATATTTTGGCTGACAAGCGTGTTATTGGCGAAGGAACAGCGCAACAAATTAAAGAAAGCGAGTCTGAATTGGTTCAACAGTTTTTAAAAGGCCAAGCTGACGGGCCTGTTCCCTTTCATTTTCCTGCTGCTGATTTAGAGCAAAGCTTCTTTGGAGGTGGGAAATGAATGTCTTTCAGTCGGTAGGCGCCTCTACCTTAGGTAAGATTAGCGCGGTTGGGCGAGCAGGTGTGATGCTCTTTGGCGCGTTGATTGCCGTGCCCCGCTTAAAGAATATCCCGCTGACAGTGAAGCAAGTTAATGTGGTAGGCGTTCAGTCTCTATTAATTATATTAGTGTCAGGATTGTTCATTGGAATGGTCATGGCGCTACAAGGCTATACCATTCTAGTGGACTATGGTGCTGAGGGAAGCTTAGGACCAATGGTGGCGCTTTCGTTATTACGAGAGCTTGGCCCTGTGGTGACAGCATTATTGTTTGCGGGTCGCGCAGGATCTGCCTTAACCGCAGAAATTGGTTTAATGAAAGCCACTGAGCAGTTAAGTAGTTTAGAAATGATGGCGATAGATCCGCTTCGACGGGTTGTCGCGCCGCGCTTCTGGGCCGGAATGATTTCTATGCCTATGTTAGCGCTGATTTTTAGCGCCGTAGGTATTTTAGGTGGTCACTTAGTGGGAGTGGATTGGCTAGGCGTCGATGCAGGCAGCTATTGGTCAATCATGCAGTCCACCGTTGATTGGAATCAAGATGTAATAAACGGCGTGATTAAAAGCCTTGTTTTTGCCTTGGTTGTCACCTGGATTGCCATATTTAAAGGGTATGATTCCATTCCTACTTCGGAAGGGATCAGTAAAGCAACAACTGAAACCGTTGTGTTTTCTTCATTAGCAGTATTAGGGCTGGACTTCGTGCTCACCGCCCTTATGTTTGGTATCGAGTAGAGGGTTGGTATGAATAAGTATAAAACGGAAATGATGGTAGGTGTATTTGTAGTCCTGACCATTGGCGCTATTTTGTTGCTGGCATTAAAAGTGGCCAATCAATCGATGGCCACAGACGGCGACACCTACACCCTGTACGCAAAGTTTGACAACATTGGTGGTCTTAAACCTCGCTCTGCGGTGAAGGTAGGCGGCGTGACGGTAGGTAGAGTGACTTCAATTTCCCTCGACCAAGGTGACTTCACTCCCATTGTAGAGTTGTCAATATCAAACGAATACAACGGTTTCCCTGAAACCAGTTCGGTATCAATTTTAACGTCGGGCTTGTTAGGCGAACAATATGTTGGCTTCCAGCCTGGGTTCTCATTCGATGGCGTGGCTAATTTGAAAGATGGCGATTATCTGCAAGACACCAAGTCTGCGTTGGTACTAGAAGACTTAATTGGACAGTTTTTATTCAATCGCGGTAGCGACGAAGATTAACGAATATTTAGGTAGGCGGATGAAACCATACGGGGTGTTATCAGGTCTGCTGTAGTAGGACACGATTTAGGAGAGTTACATTGAAAAAGTTGATGGCAGTTGCCGGTTTATTGCTGATGTCGTTGGTAGGGAACGTTCAGGCACAAGAAATTAATGATCAAAACCCTTATCAACTGGTGAAAGGCGTAGCGACAAAAACCTTTGATAGAATTAAAGCGAACCAAGAACAAATTAAGCAAGATCCAGAAATGCTTCGAACCATTATGGAAGAGGAATTGGTGCCGCACATTGATTACAAATTTGCCGCATTTATGGTGTTAGGAAAGCACTTTAAATCGGTACCAAAAGAAAAAATGGGTGAATACATTAGTGTATTTAGACAATACCTAATTACTACCTACGCGGTAGCGATGGGTTACTACGACAACCAAGAGGTTATTTTCGAGCCAGAATCTAACTTTGAAGATCAAAAGTCAGTTACCGTGCGTGCCGTAGTGCAAGATCCTGAGCGTCCAGAAATTAAAATTGCATTTAAAGTACGTAAAGACAGCAAAACCAACGAGTGGAAAGCTTACGACATGGTGGCTGAAGGTATTAGTATGCTAAATAGCAAACGTAGCGAATTTGAGTCGATCTTACGACAAGAAGGCATTGATTCAGTGATTGCACTAATGCGAGATAAAATTGGTAAGCCAGTAGAACTGAATCAAGATGAATCCTACGATATTGACGGAGCATCTGAGTGAGCCTTTTTCAGGTAAGCGAAACCGGTAAAATTAGTGTACATGGGCACCTCGACCATAACACACTGTCAAAAGACTTTTGGGTATGCTTAAGCGGGGCAGAACAGGATATACTGAAACGTACAAAAACGTGTACTATCGACCTCAGTGATGTAGAGCGAGTAGACAGTGCCGGGTTAGCTTGGTTGTTGAACGCGATTAGAGATGGAAAGCAACAGGGAATAGATGTTAGCCTGCATGATATGCCTGAAAAGTTGCTCAAGCTTGCTAAAATTAGTGACCTAGACAGCTTTTTGCCCGTAAATTAAGACAGTGAAACGAGAAAAGAAGTAAGTTATGGAATTGTCAGAGATTGAAAATATCCTTAAAGAGGCGTTAAACCTTGATGAGGTACATGTGCGTGGAGAAGGTTCTCATTACAACATTATCGCCGTAAGCGATGCGTTTAATGAAATGAGCCGAGTAAAACGCCAACAGGCGGTATACGCACCCCTTGCAGATAAAATTGCAGATGGTTCTATGCACGCCATTTCGATAAAAACATTTTCAGTGAAAGACTGGGAGCGCGAGCGCCAGTTTAATATTCCTCAATAGGCGAGTCTTTTTTCGTGGATAAACTTGTAATAAAAAAAGGCCCTGCTCTTCAGGGAAGCGTGAGAATTTCAGGCGCTAAAAATGCAGCGCTTCCTCTGTTGATGACAAGCTTACTAACGGATTCGCCTTGTCGATACACCAATGTTCCTCGCTTACGTGATATTAATACCACGCTATCGTTGCTACGCGAACTGGGCGTTGAAGTGGCGCAACCGGCAGCAAACGATGTGCTGTTAGATGCAAGTACCTTACAAAGCGTAACCGCGTCTTACGAGCTTGTGCGTACTATGCGTGCATCCATCTTAGTGCTAGGGCCATTGTTGGCGAAGCAAGGTAAAGCAAATGTTTCGTTACCTGGTGGTTGTGCCATTGGCGCACGCCCCGTTAACTTGCATCTTACTGGCTTAGAAAAGATGGGGGCTAAAATTGAGGTTGATGAAGGTTACATTCGTGCTGAAGTAGACGGTAAGTTACAAGGCGCACGCATCTTCATGGACATGGTCAGCGTAGGTGCTACTGAAAACCTGATGATGGCGGCCGCCATCGCTGAAGGCACAACCGTACTGGAAAACGCCGCTCGCGAGCCAGAGATTGTAGATTTAGCGAACTGCCTAATTCAGATGGGCGCGAAAATTTCAGGCGCAGGTACCGATAAAATTACCATTGAAGGTGTTGCAACCTTAAACGGATGTGACTATCGCGTATTGCCAGACCGCATTGAAACCGGAACTTTTCTCGTTGCAGCTGCGGTCACCGGCGGAAAAATCCGTTGCACCCATGCCGCGCCGGATACCCTTGATGCGGTACTAGATAAACTCGAACAAGCAGGCGCAAAAATTACCACAGGTGATGATTGGATTGAGCTTGATATGGAAGGCAAAAAGCCAACCTCTGTTCGCGTTAAAACAGCGCCTCACCCTGCGTTTCCTACCGACATGCAAGCACAATTTGTTACATTGAACTGTGTTGCTGAAGGAACAGGGGTTATCACAGAAACAATTTTTGAAAACCGCTTTATGCATGTGCCTGAATTACAACGGATGGGCGCAGAAATTGCCCTTGAAGGTAACTCCGCCGTGTCTAAAGGTAGCTCAGCATTGAAAGGTGCGCCTGTGATGGCCACTGATTTACGTGCATCTGCAAGCTTAGTCATAGCCGGTTTAATTGCCGACGGTGAAACTCACGTTAACCGTATCTACCACTTAGATCGAGGCTACGAAGCCATCGAAGAGAAGCTAGGCGGTTTAGGGGCAAATATCCAACGCGTTAAAGAATAATCATCGTTAACGAAAAGAAAAGGCCGCAAATAAAGCGTAATGCCGATCAGTTAAGAAATAATTTAACGATCGGTTGACCGATCTTTTTAACGGTTCAAAATCCGATATCAGGTTCTGATATCGGATTTTTTTATGCGTTTTGAAAGCGAATTAGCGAATGTTTTTAAGTCTTCAGACAATTTTCATACCTTTGAAAAATATGCGGAGCTTCTTTCTCCAGAGCTTATTAAGCAAGGCTTCGAACAAGCAGGTGTCGCTACTATTCGTAAACGAAGGCTGCCTTTAGAAACAGTACTCTGGTCAATTGTTGGCATGGCACTGTATCGGCAAGAATCTGTCTGGAATATCGCGACGCAGATGGACATCATGCTGCCAGATAAAAAGGCTTTAGTTGCACCAAGCGCAATGGTTCAAGCTAGGCAACGATTAGGAGAAGATGCAGTGCGAGAAGTGTTTCGTTTGATGGCAAAAAATAGCTATGAGTCTACGCGGTTTGAGCGTTGGGCGGGACTCAATTTACTTGCTGTGGATGGTGTCGTTTGGCGAACCGCCGATACACCAGAAAATCATAAGGTGTTTGAAACGCAAAGTAATCAGCATAGTGAAAATATTTACCCCCAAATCCGTATGGTCTGTCATATGGAGATTATAGCCATCAGCTTATAAATAGCGCTTTTGCAGGCTATCGTACCAATGAAATGAAGTTGGCAGAGGAGCTAGTAGAAACAACCCCTGACCATTCTTTAACACTATTCGATAAAGGGTACTACTCGCTTGGCTTACTAAACCGTTGGCACCAAGCTGGTGAGCAAAGGCATTGGATGATACCTGCTAGAAAAGACCTTCGATACGAAGTGATAAGCAGCTTTAGTAAGCAAGACAAGCATATACGCCTAGCGTGCACGCCTCAGGCAAGAAAGAAGTTCGAAGATTTACCTGAATTTATAGAAGCTAGATTAGTAACCAAAACTATAAAGGAAAAACGTATAGGATGTTGTCATCAATGGTGGACCCATTGCGTTTTCCTAGCGACGAGATGGTAGAGTTGTATCGATATCGCTGGGAGATTGAACTGGGTTATCGCGAGATGAAGCAGTCACTACTGAACAATGAGTATACGCTGAGAAGTAAACGCCCAGACATGATAAGGCAAGAGTTATGGGGCGTTCTATTATGTTACAACTTAATCAGACAAGGTATGACTGCGGCGGCGAATAAACTAGGCGGTGTATTACCGAATCAACTCAGCTTTACAAGTTGCGCTATGGCCATTACGCACTTCTTCGTTACTGTATCTCTAAGTAGCCCGGGGAACATACCAAAAATATACAATGCTTTACTTACTCAGATGGGATACTGCTTACTTCCGCCGAGGCGCGAGGACAGGTGTTATCCAAGATGGGTTAAGCCAAAACCCAAGAAATATCCTCTCAAAAAGAAAAAATGCCAGTCAGCTTAACTGACTGGCATTACGCAAATAAAGCGGCCTTTTTTGTGTTTTCCTTGCAAGCGCATTAGTTACTTGCCGCTTGCAGTTCCCCGACCACGGCTTTTATGGTGATGGTTTGTTCGCCACGGCTGACCTCTAACTCTAACGGTGTGTTTGGGGTGGTTTCCGCAATCATATCTAAAGTCTTTGAAGCGCTTTCTATGCGAATACCATCGATGGCGACAATAATATCACCGGGTTGTAAACCCGCCTCAGCAGCAGGGCTTCCATTTGCCACGGCGGTTACTTCAATGCCTTGATGGTTGCGGTTTTCACTGCCAATGAATCCGAGTTGACCGCGGATAACACGGCCGTGAGAAATGATTTCGTCCATCACGCGTTTGGCTAACTCGTAAGGCACGGCAAAGTTGATACCATCTACATTTCGCACGCGATTACGGGAGTCTCGAACCTGGAAGTTTGCATTAGTAATTCCCAGTAAAAAGCCATTGCTATCGACTAACGCGCCACCTGAATTACCTTGGTTTAATACCGCATCAGTTTGAATGAAGTCGACATAGTTCGACAGCCCATTGCGGCCCGCACGGCTGATAATACCTTGGGTAATCGTTTGGCCTAAGTCAAAAGGGTTACCAATGGCCATGACGACATCACCTACATGAATGTCTGGCTCTTTAACTTGTGGAATGACATGTAAGTTATCGGCAGACACTTTTAATACGGCAAGGTCGGTAAGGGGGTCGTTACCCACTATTTCCGCTTCTAGAATTTGCCCGTCTTGCACCGCTACAAAAATGCTATCTGCATTGCGCACAACGTGATGGCACGTAAGTATGTACCCGTTGTCTGTCATGATAACACCAGACCCAAGACTCGTGCGTTCCCGGGGTTGGTTTCTGAATAAACCAGTGTCTTTTTCTATACTCACACTGTAAATATTCACTACCGCTGGCGCTGAACGGCTAAGAGGCGCAAAGTAACTTTCTCTACTTGCACTTACGGAAGGGTCGGAAAACAAGCCTTGCGTAAAACCGTTGCCTTGCCGTAAGTCAGGTAAGAAGAGCAACAGCAACAATGCGACGATTGTGCCGAGAAATACAGATTTTAAGAAAAAGCTAACGATTGAGCTGCCAGTCACGGATCACACTTATTTATAGGTTTATTATTGTCAACAACTGCACTATTGGCGTTTGCTATAGCGCTATTAAAGCAGAGCATAACATTTAATGCATTATTCAGGTTAAATTTATCCGATAGTGAAGACGTATTTCACGGTAAACAACAACGCCTGTTTATAAATCCCCCCATTGAAGCAAAAAAAAGCAGCGCTAATGAACGCTGCTTTTTGGGGGCCGATTAAACGTAGTTATTTAACGGATAACGAGATAAAGCGTGGAGTTACCTCGTTTTACATTGAGTGCGATAACACCACTGGCATCATCTAACGCATTTCTAAAATCTGACACGCTAGATGTGCGTTTACGATTAACACCCACAATCACGTCATCAGGCTTAAGACCAATGCGTGCAGCCGGGCTGTTGCGCTCAATATCTGAAATAACTACGCCAGCATTGCCGGCTTCATCTGCGCCATTTGTTAACGTAGCGCCTTCCAAGGCAGGGTGAATTTGCTGCGCGGTGACGGTAGCTTGCGTAGCATCACCCAATACAACCTCTACGGTGACTTCTTCACCTTTACGAAGTAGCGTCAGCTCCACTTCTGCGCCAGCGCCCATACTGGAAATACGCGCACGTAATTCAAGAAAGCTATTAATCTTACGGCCATTAACTTCAGTTATGATGTCTCCCGCTTCTATACCGGCATCTTCGGCCGCGGATTCCGGCGTGACTTCGCTAACAAATGCGCCAATGTTTACATTGGCGTTCATCGCTTCTGCGAGCCCTGCGTCAATGTCGCTACCGACTATACCTAATAGGCCGCGGCGAACTTCGCCATATTCGGCAATTTGATCAGCCAAGCTTTTCATCATATTTGAAGGGATAGCAAAACCAATACCTACATTTCCACCATTAGGCCCAAAAATAGCGGTATTGATGCCCACTAAGCGACCATGTAAATCCACCAATGCGCCACCGGAGTTGCCTCGGTTAATGGCAGCGTCGGTTTGAATAAAGTCTTCGTATCCGCCAATATTTAGGCCAGAGCGCCCAAGGGCACTGACTATGCCTGATGTCACTGTTTGCGAAAGACCAAACGGGTTACCAATGGCCACAACAAAGTCACCAACTCGCAGTTCGTCAGAATCGGCAAGAGGAATTGCTTTTAGGTCATCAGGGTCAATTTTTAACAAAGCAATGTCGCTTTGTTCATCAGCACCTAATTTCTTAGCCGTAAACTCTCTGCCATCGGTAAGCTTAACGGTAATCTCGTCTGCGTTGTCGACCACATGGCTGTTGGTAACCACATAGCCTTTTTCTGCATCAATGATAACGCCTGAGCCTAAACCTCTAAACGGGCGTTCTTGCACTTGTTCCTGTGGTGCGCCAAAAAAGTACTGGAACATTTCTGGAACTTGTTGGCGAGACGTTTGCGTGCCTTTCACTGCAATACTCACCACAGCAGGGGTGGCTTCTTCAAGCATGGGTGCTAACGACGGCACTTCGTCTTTCTTATCTGAAAAGAAAGGCAGTGCCGCATTTGCGGTAACACTAAAGCCCATAGAGCTAACTACAACGGCAGACGCCAATACATAATGGCGAAAAGACATTTTCATGTTCGCTTACACTCCTTCAGGTTATTGCGACATTGTATCGATTTTACTAAAGAGTCTTAAGTTACTGAAAAAGTTCCAGGTGTTAGGGTTTCTCTGCGGTAGACTGTTCCGATTTTCCGGCGAATAGACCTGACCCCGAGTTTGCAAAGTCTTTTGGTTGGGTATCAGAAACCCTATTTGACTTCGCTTTTTCAGTGCTCTTTAGGTTATTACGTAAATAGGTTGTGGCTTGCTCACCATAAAAAGGGACTTTAGCGTCTTCGTCGTCAGACTGGTGGAGCAAGGCTTCGTATTCTTCCATTTGCGAGCGCAAGGTGGCGCACTGGCTTTCAATGCTTTCAACACTTTGACGAGTTTGGTGAATATGGTGTTGCGCCTGTTGCGAGAGAATTTCCTTCACTTGCTGTTCTGCCGTCGCGGCATTGCCCGACCCTTGTTTAGATTGCACAAAGCGACCAACAAAAAAGCCAATAATTACACCAACCACTAATAAAGCAAGGGACACTAACAGTTCCATTTCCATCTCCGAATCATACTACAACTTACCTCAGCTAACCTGATACGGTAAATAAGAGGCAAACGACCATACTTTACTATAGCAAGGTCGATGGTTAAGTGCGCCCATTGTCGTTGTTTATTGCGATAATACGACAAAGGACACCACGCAAGGTGCGATTCTACCGTGATTTTACTTAAAATTAAGGTCATAATTGAGAAAATCAAGCAGGTCGGTGCAGCCACCATAAGTATTGACATTTTTACGGAGTAGTTTGGGCGATGACGCCATGGGAAAAGTATCAAGCAGATTTAACCTCACCAGAATTTCATTACGATGCGGCGCAGGAAAACGCAGTTAAAGAGCTTCAACGGTTATACGATGAACTCACAGAGCTACGTAAGAAAGCCACGTGGAGGGTGAAATTGAAAGCCGCCTTTGGGAAAGGGCACAAAAAAGCAGGCATTCAAGGGATTTACTTCTATGGTGGAGTAGGGCGGGGAAAAACCTACCTGGTTGATACATTTTACGATTGCTTACCCTTCGAGAAAAAAATGCGCGTGCATTTTCACCGCTTTATGCACCGTGTTCACGATGAACTTAAGCGACTAAATAATGCCCAAGACCCCCTGAAAACCGTAGCGGAAAAACTGGCAAAAGAAGCGCGAGTTATCTGCTTTGATGAATTTTTTGTTTCGGATATTACTGATGCCATGATTCTTGGCACTTTAATGGAAGCGCTTTTTGGCCATGGTGTTGTGCTTGTGGCCACCTCGAATATTGTGCCCGACGAACTCTATAAAAATGGCCTTCAACGCGCGCGTTTCTTGCCTGCTATCGAGCTTATCAATCAAAACACCCGGGTGGTTAATGTGGACAGTGGCATTGATTATCGCTTACGTACCCTAGAGCAAGCTGAAATTTATCACTATCCACTTGATCAACAAGCGACAGCAAACTTACATGAATATTTTAATCAACTTGCGCCTGAAGAAGGTACTCGAGAACAAAATATTGAAGTCAATAATCGACAAATACCCACCCTGAGGGATGCCGACGGTGTACTTATGATCGACTTTTCAGACTTGTGTGGCGGACCCCGTAGTCAAAGCGATTATATTGAACTTAGCCGGTGTTACCATTCGGTGTTGCTGGCAAACGTGAAAGAAATGGGGCAACACAATGACGATGTAGCACGCCGCTTTATCGCTATGGTGGATGAGTTTTATGAACGCCACGTTAAACTGATAATATCTGCCGAAGTCGCCTTGGAATCCTTGTATACAGAAGGGTTGCTCAATTTTGAGTTTAGGCGTTGTTTAAGCCGACTAAAAGAGATGCAGTCGCATGACTATTTGGCAACTGAGCATTTACCTTAAAGGTTAGCAGATAAGTAAAACAGCATAAACACTGTATTGTTTTAGCTAAAATAGGTAGAATTTCGGCAATTTTTCTGTGCCCAAGGTATTTCAACGCTGGTGTCGCTTAATCAATAGGTGATGGGGTACAGGCAGTCGATAAAAACGCAACGCAGCATCCTTATTGCGAAAAAGAGAATTTTAAGATGGGAAGAGCATTCGAAGTACGTAAAGCCGCCATGGCAAAAACTGCTGGCGCAAAAACAAAAGTGTACTCTAAGTACGGTAAAGAAATTTATGTGTGTGCTAAAAACGGTGGTGCAGACCCAGACACCAACCTGTCGCTTCGCCGTTTAATGGAGAAAGCGAAGAAAGACCAGGTGCCCAGCCACGTTATTGACAAGGCTATCGATAAAGCGGCAGGTGGTGCGGGAGAAGACTTCCAGCCTATGCGCTATGAAGGCTTTGGCCCAGGTAATTGCATGGTTATTGTGGATTGCCTATCTGACAATGCGAACCGTACCATTACCGACGTGCGTAATTGCTTCACTAAAACCAACGCTAAGCTTGGCGCACAGGGTGCGGTTTCTCATATGTTCGATCACCAAGCCATTTTTCAGTTTGCCGGTGACGACGAAGATGCCATTTTAGAAGTGCTTATGGAAGCAGATGTAGATGTTACTGACGTTGAAGTAGAAGACGGTAAAGTGACTGTGTACGCGCCACATACTGAGTTTTACCAAGTAAAAACTGCGCTTACTACGGCCTACCCAGACATGACCTTTGAAACGGAAGAAATGAGCTGGATCCCACAGACAGAAACGGAAATCAGCGAAGATGATATGCCTATGTTTGAAAAGTTCATGGACATGCTTAACGATTGTGATGACGTGCAAGACGTTTATCACAACGCGATAACGCCAAGCTAAATATTTACTGCAAACCTGTTGTTTAAAGAGCTCGAACACCGCGTTTTGCGATGAAAGTAAAAAGTGATATTTGCTTTAAGAGAAGAACATAAGCCTTATGGGACACCGTAAGGCTTTTTTATATCGTTATTAGATCCCCAATCACAGCCTTAAATTGCTTAGCGTAATTTCTGCTCAAACGAACGTTTATGTGGCCCGAGAGGCACACGTCATAATCACCATTTAGCCTCGATTGATAAGACGTTACCTTATCGATATTTACTATGCAGGAACGGTGAAGCTTAAAAAATCGCGAATCGAGCTCTTCGCCTACTTTTTTTAAAGAGGATGAGTGCAAATAACTGTTATCTTCTGTCTGAACAAGCACGTACGGCGAGTCTGCCTTAATGCAAAGGATAGCGTCAAAGCTAACAAGGTGATGTTGTCTGCCATTTTTTATCTCAAGGTTTTTAGGTTGAGATTCTGCTGTATCAGTAATCTCATTGGCTTCTTTTGAATCTAATGTGGGCGAATAGAAACGCTTTAGGTAAATTATCGACAAAAAATAGATGAATAGGATCTTGGAACTATCATTTGAGAAAGTGAACGCGAGAATTTTTGCAAGCCCATACCCTTGGTCTTTGAATATCCAAGAGATTGCCCACACCATAACAGTGGACACAAAAACATGACAGAAAACTAATGCCCCATAAAGCAAAATCAGCTTTTGGTGAGACATCTCTTTAATCATATGAAAAGACTTATACGAACAGAGATAGGCGAGGAAAAACACTACCCAAACGCACTTGAAAAGTAGTGACTCAAAAAACACAAAGGATGTGTTATGCCTTTCGGTAAACAAGTAATCCTGAAATATGGACAAGATCATTCCGCATAACGCGACCATGCACACAAGTACAACTGATTTTCCGAGGATAACAGGGTATATCTTTCTTCGTACTGCACTTATCACAATAAGCACCTGAGTGAAGGCTGTGATTGAACGTTTAAGTTAGCAAAGTCATGAATGCTTTAAAACTAGAATTGCCATCAAAAGTCTGGCTCAGTCTTCAATTTAATCGCAACATGAATTGTTGCTCCAGCTTCGGTAGTCACAACCTCGGGTATGGAACCATACTTTCCTGATTTTTTTGAAAGTAACTTCTGGCGTTCTGTTAGTAATTTATCGTCAGAAAAATACGCTTTTAGTGCCCACTGACGGCCATATTTTTCGGATATCGTAGTGAAATGAATATGACCACCTTCACGTCCTAAATGATCAGGCGCCGCTTTGATTGTGTCAAACGTAAAGCGACCGTGCTGATCTGTCATCGCCCATCCTTGTATGCGCCAGGTTGTTGTTTCTTTATCGTTAAGGCCAAAATCAAATCCTTGGCTATCTCTGTGGTAAGCGTGAACGATAACGCCTTCTGCTACATTGCCATTTGGGTCAAACACAAGACCTCTAATCTGTAGCCGTGTACCAGGTTCATCATTGTTAACCATGAGGGCCGATGATTTTAGCTCAGAAGGTAGACTCGCAACAGCCTCATCCCAAGAAGCTAACCATGAAGGGTCGACATTGGCGTATACAGGTGACGAGAGTGTACAAAATGTAACGGACAGCCGTAGAGCCAAAGCAGTGAGAGTTGAAGCCATAATAAGTTGCCTTTGTGAGTCACAGATAGCTAAAAATTGCACAGCAAAACCAAAGCGTTCAATGTATTTTTTCTGACACGATGAGTTTTTCAAGCGAGCGGAGTGGATACGCGCTTCTCTCTCACTTACCTACCTAATGAGACAGGCATGTTTCTCTCAAGGTACTCACTTAGCAAGACTCTTAGCAAGACTACTTAGCAAGACTACTTAGCAAGACAGGCATCTTTAGAGTGTACCTACCTAATGAGACAGGCATCTTTAGAGTGGGAAAAGTGGCATGCACAACGGCGCTGCATGAGGTCGTTTATGCAGATGAATTTATCTGTTTTGGAGGTTGGCTGGAAATGTGGATGTGTAAGTATAGTTTTGGCTTAAGGGTCCATGTCTTTAATGGCGTGAATCATCAGTAAATTTGGTGCGTTTAGCTCTTTGGGCGCATCACTACCCCAGTAATCGCCGAGCACTTTGTCGCCCCTGAACCCGTTGCTGATGTTGGTTGTGGGCATACTGCTCAAGGAGCGCTTCTTTGCCTACGGCATGTTTAAAGCAGGCTTCAAATTGGGTGGTTAAGGTTAACCATTGCTCATGTTCAATGTTGAGACGTTCTAGAATAGTAGGCAAGGTATGTTCAACCTTCCCGCGTTTGGTGGGGTGAATATATCGGCTGGTCGTATCGACAAGCTGAAGGTAGTCTGGAAGTGTAAAAGGTAGGCTCTGTGGCATACTTTGTTTTGAGCTTTGTGAAAAAGGCATGAGTCGTTTAGGCGTTTTACCTACTCTGGCGGCGTTAATACGATATTGAATACTCGTATGGTCAGAGGTTTCTGGCGTCTTTGCTGTTTTCGCCCGTACCGGGTTTAAATCAACATAGGCCATACACGCTGCAAGGGCTGATTCATCGAGTAGCGCTTGAGACTTAAACCGCCCTTCCCAAAAATGCCCGGTGCAGTCATCTTCTTTGTTTGCGGCTCTGGCAATATATTCGTTTAAAGCACGCATAAACCAACTAATATCATACAGCCGTTTACGCCATATCTCTGCTGTGGCCTCCACCGTTTTAATCTGTGCTTCGTGAAAGTCTTTGCGTAACTCTGGTGATAGGTAGCGCTGCGTGAGCAAGGTGCCTTTATATAGCCTGTGCCAACGTTGAATCACTTCTTCTGTGGTGAGGATATCCGCCTTATCTTTTGCTACGTGTAGCACCACGTGTGTATGATTGCTCATCACCGCATAGGCGCACACATCAATAGCAAACACATCACTGAGTACATGAATGCGGTCTTCCACCCAGTAGCGGCGATGTTCAAAGCTCTTACCGTTTTCCTCACCACATAAGTATGCGCGGCGAACACAGCGTGAAACACAATGATAATACGGCGTATCTAATAAACTAATTTGTGATTTTCTGGCTTTAGGCATCTGCACTTTCTGGCATTGGTTTACTCCATTAATAGTGTGAATAGCAAACCAAAGTAAAAAAAGTGTACTGAAGTACAGTTTTGGTACCGCCGTGTTATGCCCGCCGTGTTATGCCTGTCTCAATAATGGTTGTCGGAGTTTTCATGCCTGTCTCAGTAGTGGTTTCGTCTTAATTCGAAAAGCTTCTTGCTTTTTCATCCCCTCCGCTATTGAATACCTCTACATATTTAAAAGGAGAATTCAGGTGATTAAATTTAGCGTGTTGCGCAATGTGTCAGTCATACTGATAATGATGACGATGTTATGCACCTCAGCGATAGCAAGCCAAAAAGGAGACTTGTTGGGAGAGGTGAGTAGCGAAGCGCTATTGGCAGAATTTCCTGCTTTTATGAGCGAGTACTCCACCTATGAACCCAGTGAGGAAGAGCTTAATGCTGTTGCCGCATTAGAGGGTAATCAATTAGTTATATTGTTTGGCACATGGTGCCACGACAGCGAAAGAGAGGTGCCTCGCCTTCTGAAAACCCTGGATGTTAGCGGATTAGATGCGCCTGATTTTACCTTGATTGCGGTTGATAGAACAAAGCGTGATCCAGAGGGTATGGCAAAGAAACACAGCCTCAAATATACGCCGACCTTTATTTTGCTTCGCGAAGGTGAAGAAATTGGCCGTGTGGTAGAGCGGGCTGATGCCGGCTTAACCCAAGACTTAAAAGCATTCGTTGAGGTAGCTCAATAATCTTTCTACAATTTGCTGTATAGCCTGCTATGCAGCGTTGTGCTCGCTTTTTTCTGGCAATGCATTACGTGTTCTTTCTCCCCACTCTTCTGTCCTCTATCCTTTTTGTTTTAGATTAAGTTGATACAATTAGGCATGTTTTAGCGATTATTTCGCCTATTTTTATTGCAATGATGACCTTATAGTACATACCAATTAGTGGTTAAGGTTTTCACCTTTTCCGATTTTTTTGTCCAAGTGCGGTTATTTAAACGCCGTGCCGTTGAATCAACGTTAGACAGTCACTGTAAAATAAAAAGGTCATTTATGTCGTTTGATAATCAATTTGGTCCGAAAGGCTGGACGCCAGAAAACATCGCATCTATTGCGGGTAAAACGTATCTCATTACCGGCGCAAATTCAGGTGCGGGTTTTCAAGCTACGCGAATTTTATTGTCGAAAGGCGCTAATGTCGTAATGTTAAATAGAAACCCGAGTAAATCGGACGCCGCCATTCGTGAACTAAAGCAAGAATTTGGTGAAGACGCCAACGTCAGCTACATTGTTATCGATTTGGCTAATTTGTCTTCTATTCGCACTGCCGCCGATGAAATACTCGAAAACGTCCCCCACATAGACGCGTTAATCTGTAACGGTGCGATTGCACAAATTTCAAAACAAGAACTAACAGTGGATGGTTTTGAAAGCCAGCTTGGGGTAAACCACTATGGCCACTTTTTACTGTGCGGCTTGTTGTTCGAGCGCATCGACGCTACTTCAGGTCGTATTGTGGTTGTCTCAAGTGAAGGGCATAAAATGGGGCTAAGAACTATTCAGTTCGACGATATGAATTGGGATAAAAACTACCACCCGAATAAGGTCTACAGTCAAAGTAAGCTAGCACAAATGATGTTTGCTTATGAGCTACAAGACAAAATTGCAGCTGCGAATAGAAACGTAAAAGTGTATGTGTGTCACCCAGGTGCGTCGAATACCTCACTTATTAGAGAAAGCGCAAGTGTGATGACGCGCGTGTCATGGTGGATTATGGTGAAGCTAGGGCTTGCGCAATCTGCCGAAAGAGGTGCCTACCCTGAAGTGATGTGTGCCACAGAAACACCTCTAAAAGAGCGCGCTTACTATGGCCCTACAGGGCTAATGAATTTTGGTGGGCCAGTGGGTGAATGTAAGCTAGAGCCTTTCGTTTTAGATAAGCCTGTATTAACTACTTTGTGGGAACGATCTGAAGAAGCTACGTCGTTTAATTGGTCTTTATAGGTTGTATCTCGTTGCGCCTTTGCAGTTCTTCATGTCAGTAACATGAAAATTTTAGCGTTTGTTTTAGGAATAGTTATGTTGAATCTAGCGGCACTGCCTGTTAATAACGCGAACCCTGATAAAAGTGGAGAATCAACGTCTGTTCAAGATGTTGATGGGAACCTTTATCAAACCGTGACGTTAGGTGGGCAAACTTGGCTCTCTGAAAACCTGAAAACCACACGGTTTCAGGACCTCTCGCCAGTGACATCAGGCTTTATACCTAAAGACGATGAAAAAAACTTGGCTACCTATGGTCGCTTATATAGCTGGGTGGATGTAGCGGATGAAAGAAAGCTATGCCCCGAGGGCTTTCGGGTTGCCACTGATGACGACTGGAAAGAGCTTGAGCGACACATAGGTGTAGCAGTCGAAGAACTTCATCGCGAAGGGTGGCGTGGTGACAATGACGTAGCCATTACCCTAAAAGCGCAGCAACCTGATTCATGGTTGAAGCGTTTTGATAAAACAAAAATTAACGCTCATCAATTTAATGCCCGCCCCGCTGGGGTAAAGGTGGGGAATTGGTATCTCACTCAAGGTGTTTACACCGAGTTTTGGACAAGCAGTAGCGCCTCTGAAAAAGAAGCTTTTGCACGCACTTTGGCTTACGCGTGGTGGAATTCCCATAAAGGTGAAATTCGCCGTGCCAAATTAAATAAAAACTATATGTTCTCGGTTCGCTGTGTGAAGGAGGCTTAAGCGTCATGAGGTTTTTTTTTGCATGTATATTGAGTGTGATAACTGCGCTATACGTCGTCGGTTGTGCTGCCTCTGAAGTTGATGAGGGGAGTACAGCCTCAAAGAGCGAGTTAGTGGTGCTGGTGCATGGTTTAGGGCGCAGTGATTGGGCTATGTGGCGCTTTGCACATCGCTTAGAGGCGGCTAATTATGAAGTTTGCTTGTTAGATTATGACACCCTAGGTGAAAGCGTTGGCAGTGTTTTGTTTGAAACCACAGCGCAAATTGATAAGTGCCTATTGGGCGCGGCTAGAGTACATTTCGTGGGACACTCTTTAGGTGGGCTGGTTATTCGTTCGTACCTTCAAAGAAAACTCGCAACGTTGAATAAAGATAACATTGGTGAAGTGGTGTTAATAGGCACTCCGAATAAAGGCAGCGAATTGGCTGACCATTTTAACGGCACCTGGTTAATGGACGTGGGTGGTGGAATAAGCCAAGCACTGGTCACAGGAACCCATAGCTTGGGAAATAATCTTGATGAGGTTAAGGTTAACGTTGGCATTATTGCTGGCTCCCGCTCATCTATGCTAACTCGTGCTCAATTTTCGGGTCCCAATGACGGTTTAGTGTCGGTGGAATCCACTAAATTGGCACACATGCGTGATTTCATCACTGTGGACGTAAATCATACTCAAATGCGCTATAACAAAGCGGTGGCAGAGCAAACCATTCATTTTTTGCGTCACGGTGAGTTTAGCCATTAAGCGTGAATACGGGGGGCTAGGTTATTTTTTAACGGGTCCTTGAGTTTTTTAATTTTGGCGCCATTTTACTCCCTTCATGGCCCGCTGGTATTACTGGCAACAGCGTCAGTCAATGGGCCGTTAGAATAATAAAGCGATAACGCATTTACGTGAAAACACCACATCGAAGTATTACATTCCCTTCGATCACGCCCTTTGTTATGGCGTGGGCGTTGTCGTGGCTAATTTTTAGTGTTGGCTTTAATGGGCAGATGTTGCCTGCCC
Source organism: Alteromonas sp. B31-7 (assembly GCF_015767655.1). NCBI lineage: Bacteria > Pseudomonadati > Pseudomonadota > Gammaproteobacteria > Alteromonadales > Alteromonadaceae > Alteromonas > Alteromonas sp. B31-7. Next base: position 3,717,651 of record NZ_CP065233.1, on the reverse strand, counting down.
ACGCTGAGGTTACCTCACCCTCGCCACTCGCTAAGTTCACTCACCCTGGACTGAGTTACAGCCACAGACAGGGCAACGCGTCATTAGCGCCTGCCAATGACGATAGCGAACCCCCTACTGACATCGCTTTTTTTTCGCTAGCTATTCAGCGGTTTGCCGCCGAAGCGTCAATAGAGCTTGTTTCACCCAAGGCCGTTCAACTTTCCTTTCGTTACCTTATACATCCAAGGGCACCTCCCCAATTCCTGTAGTGCATGCCTATGGCGTACCCAACTCAATTTTCGGCATTATTCACTGATATTTCGAAAACCTAGTGCTGTGCGCCTGTTATAGAATTAATTACAGGAATAAAACAATGACACGAATATCTCTTCGTGGCTTAGTGTATGGGCTTGTCGTGGTGCTAGGTTTGCTTAGCGCGGCTCCCAACATATTGCCACACTCTATCCAGCAACATTTACCTCAATGGTATACCCAAAACACCCTGTCACTTGGCTTAGATTTACAAGGTGGATCTCACTTACTATTGTCGGCTGATAAAAATGCCTTATTTGAACGCCAACTACACAGTTACGCTACGTCTTTGCTAACCGAACTAAGAGAGAAAGGGGTGCGTTATGCAAAACAAGATAGTGCCTCCCCCCTTCAAGTTCAGCTTGTGCTTAAAGATGCAAAGGATGTCAGTAAGATTAACGCTGCGGCTTATCAGGTTTCAGCACAACCTTCTGGTACCGCCGCGTTAGCGGTAACCAGTCAAAGTACATCTGTGACTATCACGCTGAGTGATACTTACGCTCAAGGGTTATTAAAAGACGCATTCGCACGCAGCGTGGAGGTGGTTCGAAAGCGTTTGAATGAAACAGGGTTAACTGAACCTACGGTGACGTTGCAAGGCAGTGACGCAATATTGGTCCAAATGCCAGGCATGTCAGACCCCTCTCAGGTAAAGAGTCTACTGGGAACAACTGCGCAAATGTCCTTTCATTGGCAAGCAAATAGCAACACATCGGCATTTATGCTGCGCCATGATGCCAGCGGCCGTAGCTATAGGTTGGAGCAAAATATAGCGTTAGAGGGAGAGCATATCACCGATGCCAGTGGCGCCCTCAGTGCTCAAACTGGCCAGCCTGTGGTGACCTTCAGATTAGACAGTATAGGAGCAAAACAATTTGCCACCATGACCCGCGATAACGTTGGCCGGGTACTTGCGATTGTACTTGACGATGAAGTAATTACTGCCCCTGTAATTAATGGGCCAATACCCGGCGGGCGAGGGGAAATTGCGGGGTCTTTTACGCTGCCTGAAGCCCATGATGTGGCGCTGATGTTACGTACCGGTGCATTACCTGTGCCATTAAGCATAATAGAAGAGCGCACCGTGGGACCAGACTTGGGCAGTGATGCTATTAAGACAGGCATTGAAAGCGGCGTAGCCGGCGCTTTGCTGGTGCTGGCATTTATGGTCGCTATATACGGGCGTTGGGGTGCTATTGCGAGTTTTGCTCTTAGTATTAACATGGCATTGGTGTTTGGTGCACTGACGCTGTTTGGGGCAACATTAACCTTACCGGGCATTGCCGGCCTCATCCTTACTATGGGGATGGCAGTCGATGCAAATATCCTTATTAACGAGAGAATTCGAGAAGAAAGCAAAAAAGGGCGGCCTCCCTTAAGTGCCATCAATATCGGCTTTCAAAAAGCTTTTGCTACCATTGTCGACGCTAACTTTACTACACTCATTGCGGTAAGTTTGTTATTCATGTTCGGTAGCGGGCCGATTAAAGGGTTCGCTATAACCATTGCTCTAGGCTTAATAACCTCGGTGTTTACCGCGGTGGCATTAACCAAAATATTAATGCAATTCATTGTACGAAGACGAGCCAATAGGTATGGACGCCAGCCGCTAACGTTCTCGTCTCCACTGCTGAAATTAAGCGACAAATTGCGAGGCGTAAATTTTATAAAGCCCCGTAAAGCTGCTCTAATCGTTTCGGTAGTGCTCACGTTGTTATCTGTAGGGCTATTTACTAAGCCGGGCTTGCACTACGGCGTAGATTTTACTGGCGGCACCATGGTGGAGCTTACAGCGCCTTCACTGTCTACTGATAATTTAAGAGAACTTATTCGCACCCAAGGGTTTGAGCAAGTGACTATTCAAGAGTACGGCAGTGTGCACCACTACTTGTTACGTGCCCCAGTGCAATCAGCAGAAGGTGCAGCATACACCGACCAGCTTAAACAAGTGATTGCGAATGCAGATACCCAGGTAACATTTGATAAAGTGGATATGGTGGGGCCAAAAGTCAGTGGTGGTTTCGCTGAGCTCTCTATTTTAGCCTTGTTGATTGCTGGAGCGGGTATGCTGGTATACTTATGGGCCCGGTTTGAGGCACATTTTGCCACTGCTGCTTTGCTTACTGTGCTACTTGATTTAACAAAGACCATTGGCTTTTTTGCATTGACAGGCATTGAATTCAACCTTACCGCAGTGGCTGCATTACTGGCGTTGATAGGCTATTCAATTAACGACAAAGTGGTGGTGTTAGACCGAGTGCGTGAACTATTGCGGCTGAAACCTACCCAACCCCTGGAAGAAACGATTAACGATGCGGTAAATAGTACTTTAAGCCGAACGGTATTTACGTCATTAACCACCTTGTTAGCCTTGCTTCCCATGGCAGTATTTGGTGGAGACGCAGTAGCTAGTTTTGCGTTACCTATGGTATTTGCTGTGGTGATTGGCACCTCATCTACGCTGTTTATCACCTCTGGTTTATTATATGTATTAGGTAAACGTAGGGAAAAACGAGGGAAAGCCCAGTTAAAGCCCACCAAGGCAGAAATTCAGGCGTCGTTAGCACATATACCTTAAACACATATATGTCATAATAGTCGTTAATATAGGAAAGCCCGATGTGTAAAGGCCGTCTTTTGCACGTCGGGCCAATAAGGAACCGATAATGTTTGCAGTTGATCACATTATTTTACTGAGCGCGGTACTTGCCATTTTAGGTGTTCTTGCGAGTAAGCTCTCCCCACGCTTTGGCGTACCTGTGCTTGTGCTCTTTTTAGGCGTAGGTATGTTGGCGGGAGAAGATGGTATTGGTCGTATTCACTTTGATAATGCAGACACAGCGCACTCTATCGGAACCTTTGCGTTAATTCTCATCTTATTTGATGGTGGCTTACAAACCTCGCGTAAATCGATAATGCGAGCCTGGAAGCCTGCGGCACTGCTAGCTACCTTAGGCGTTATTGGCACAGCCACGGTAACCGGGTTAGCTGCTATGTACATCCTAGATTTGCCCTTGTATATGGGGCTTCTACTAGGTGCCATAGTGGGGTCAACCGATGCTGCGGCGGTGTTTTCGGTACTGCGTAATGCGGGCATCGCTATTCCAGCCAAAATCAAAGCAACACTAGAATTAGAAAGCGCCTCAAACGATCCTATGGCTATCTTTCTTACCGTAGGTTTAATTACCCTAATACAAGATAGCACCACTAAGCCCCTTGAGTTATTAACCTTGTTTGCCAGCCAAATGGGGCTAGGCGCGCTAGTCGGCGGGCTAGTTGGCGGCATTGCTGTGTGGTTGTTTAGGCGAGTGACATTAATGGCCATAGGTTTGTACCCTGTGTTTGTTATGTTGTTTGGGGTACTGGCTTTCGGCCTTGCAGCGAATGTAGACGGCAGTGGTTTTTTGGCCACCTTCATTACGGGCGTGGTCATTGGCAATAGCCGTTTTTCGTACCAACGAAATACATTTGTGTTTTTAGATGGCTTAGCATGGCTGGGACAAATAGCGATGTTCGTTATTTTAGGGTTGTTGGTAACGCCTTCAGAACTGTTTCAAAGTTGGAAAGAGGGGTTACTCATCGCGGCGGTGCTCATTTTTGTTGCTCGCCCTTTAGTGGTTATGCCACTACTTTTACTCAACCGATTCTCGTTCAATGCCGCGTTGCTAATTTCATGGGTGGGGCTGAGAGGTTCGGTGCCCATTATATTGGCTATTTTTCCGCTCATTTTTGGTTTGCCCAACGCGGAGCTTATTTTCAATGTCGTGTTTTTCATTGTGTTAATTTCGGCATTGCTACAAGGCTCTAGCTTACCCTTTGCTGCCCGTAAATTAGGGTTGGTGCTGGAAGGTAAACCGAAAGCGTCCAATACCATTGAGATTGTTAAAGTGGCAAAAAGTAAGCGGGAACTCATCGAAATTGAACTGCCTTATGGTTCTCCGGCTGTGGGGTTAACAATTAGCGAGTTATCTTTACCTGAGGGCACGATTATCGCGTTAGTAGCGCGAGGCGAAGAAACCTTAATTCCTAAAGGTAGCATTACACTTCAAGAAGACGATCAAGTGTTTATTGTCACTAAGCTGTTGGATAAAAACGCCGTAGAGGCGTGCTTTTACCCCGAAAAATAGCCACTATGAGTAGCGGGAATATTTGCATATCGCTATTCGCCATCACTTCATGTAGAATGCGCCGCGGAGTTGGCCTGGCAATCGCCGCTTTCTTAGGAAAGGGGAGGAAAGTCCGGGCTCCATAGGGCAGGGTGCCAGATAACGTCTGGGCGGCGTGAGCCGACGACAAGTGCAGCAGAGAGAAGACCGCCTAAGCATGTTTACATGCCGGTAAGGGTGAAAGGGTGCGGTAAGAGCGCACCGCACCTCTGGCAACAGAGTGTGGCAAGGTAAACTCCACCCGGAGCAAGACCAAATAGGATCCCTTAACGTGTGGCCCGCATGGGGATCGGGTAGGTTGCTTGAATCAGTGAGTGATTGCTGATCTAGAGGAATGATTGCCCACGACAGAACCCGGCTTACGGCCAACTCCACTCTTTTTTAGTGTCAATCGGCCTAAGCTATTGGCTATCTAAAGCTTCCTTACTACGCTCCGCCCAATATTGCACTTTGTCGAGAAGATCTTTGGCATCAAAGGGCTTGCTGAGGTAGTCGTTCATGCCGGCTTCTTCACACACTTCCCTGTCGCCTTTCATTGCATTTGCCGTCAATGCGATAATAGGAATATCCACATATCGTTCTCCGGCGTCGCCTGCACGAATTCGACGAGTGGCTTCAAAGCCGTCCATATCTGGCATTTGACAATCCATTAAAATAACATCAAAGGTCACCTTCATTTTAACTAACGCTTGCAGCGCTTCTATGCCTGATTTGGCGCTCAATGTAGTATGGTGGCTAAGGTGTTGTTTAACGATGATTTGGTTAATATCGTTATCTTCTACAATCAAAATTTTCCGTTTATTACCTTTGGTAGGCCTAAATGCACGAGTGTCGTGTGCAGGAAGCAGCAAGCTATCATCGCCCTCTTGAAGAAGTATATTAAAGGTGAAGGTACTGCCTTCACCTTTCGTACTTTCAACATTTATGCTGCCTTGCATAAGCTCACACAATTGTTTACTAATGGATAAACCTAGGCCGGTACCACCAAATTGGCGGGTGGTAGAAATGTCTTCCTGAGTGAAAACATTGAAAATGCCAGATTGTTTTTCATCGGCTATGCCGATACCAGTATCCTGTACATTACACACTAGCCGTAAATTACCGTCAGGCACGCTTTCTATGCTGGTGGTAACATCAATGGCACCATTTTGCGTGAATTTCACAGCATTGCCTATTAAGTTAGACAGAATTTGCCTAAACCGCACGGCATCACCAATAACGACGTGATAGCCCTGCAAATTAAAGTGGAAGTGAAGCGCTAAGCCTTTTTCTTGACACAAAATAGCAAACTGTGACTGTATACTTTCTAATTCTTCCAGTATGTCGAAGGGTTGGGCTTCAATTTGTAATTGCCCAGCCTCAATTTTCGAGAAATCTAGAATGTCGTTTACTATATGCAGTAAACCTTGAATACTAAACTTAGCCAGCGACAAATAATGCTTTTGTTCATCGGAAAGCGGGGAATCTGACATTAGCTGTAATACGCCAGATATACCGTGTATAGGTGTTCTAATTTCGTGGCTCATGCTAGCTAAGAACCCCGATTTTAAGCGGGCAGATTCTTCGGCTTTTTGTTTGGCTTCTTGCAGGTATAGTTCTGCTTGTCGTTGTTGGGTAACGTCTTGCTGGAACCCGATGTAATGGGTTACTACGCCGTCAATTTTTACCGGGGTAAGGATTAAACGGTTAAAAAAGGTAGAGCCGTCTTTTCTATAGTTTAATATGGTGGTTTCGATGGGTCTATTGTCAATAATGGCTTGTCGCAACGCGGCAATATTTTTTTGTTCGGTTTCTTCACCCTGCATTAATCGACAGTTTTTACCTATAATTTCTTCTCTTGAATAGCCTGTAAGCTCGGAAAAAGCGTGATTGGTATAGATGATAGGTTGGCCGGTTCGTCGTACATCAGAAATAACGATGGATACCGTTGCTTCATCCATAGCATGGTTGAGTATTTGAACGTGGCTTTCTAATGAGCGTTGAGTAGTGATATCAAGGCCGACAAAAATGCTGCCTCTTACATTTTCATTTGCGTCTTTCAGTGCTGTTTTACCCCAACGAATTTGCTTTTCATGGCCGTCCTGAATAGAAAAATGCTTTAATTCGTCGCTAGATTTATTGTTAAGTTTATTCACAACAAACTTAACAGTGCCTTCTACTTCACCGTATTGATCGGCGCAAAACGCCTCAAATCGACGGTTACTCAAAATAACGGCATTGGCTGTATCTACCACGACAAGCATATCGCCCATAGAATCGATGACATTCGAAAACTGTTCGTTAGACACAGACACTTCAGTTAAGTCCCAAAGCAGTTTATCGAAAGCTTCACGAATATTGACCAGTTCTCTGGCTTCAAGCGTACTGCCAGCACGAGGTTGGCCCTGCTTAGTATTAATTCGGTTTTCGATATCAGTGTATAAATTCAATAGCGTGTTTTCTGCAAGTAGCCCCGTGGTACGCACAATATGTAGGCCTACTAAAAGAATGCCAATAATCATGACACATAACACAATGGCTAGAGAGTACAGGCTTCTGTAAGCTTCCGAGGATGGCTTAATACTGTACAAGCTCAAATTTTCCCAAGGCACCATTTCAACCACAAAATTCTCTACATCTACGTCATTAAATGGTGAAGAGGGAACAAACTTCTCGGTGTCGCTACTAAATAAAATGGTACCTGTGTTGTCGGTGACTATCTGGTTGGTTAGGCGGGGGTAGGGTGCAAGTAACGCCTGCAGGCTATCCACATACATCACTAAGGCACCCTCGGCTACACCACCGAGCAATACGGGCACAGATATTAATACGCCATAACGGCTGATTGAAGAGTAGGCTTGAGATGCCCCCAAGGTTTCCTGTTGCCAGGCATTTTGCAAGTTATTCGGAAGTGTGCCATCGAAGTTTTTGTCGATTAACTTTTTACCTGAAAAATCGTAAAGAGCAAAGCTGACATTATTCGCTTGCGTTAAGTTTAGTGAACGGAAAAACATGGGGAGATAGCTATCTCTTTGCTCAATATCCACAAGGGAATTAATGAGAATGTCGTTAGCCGCGAGATCAGAAAGTTGGCGTGTAGTATCGCTAACGATAAAAGATAAATCTTGTTGCAAACCTTCTAATGACTGCTTTTGTACGTCTGAAACTTGAAGGCGTACAAAGTAAAGGGTTATCCCTAAAAGCAATATTGAAATGATTAGAATTACGCTAGCCAACCTTGGCAGCATACTTTTAAGAAGAAGTTTTCTAAGTGGTGGTGCGCGCATTATCGCTGTTCCAGCAATACCAAATGGCCTTTGTCATTCATCGTCGTCATAAAATAATCCTTCGCCATTAATGCATCATGCTGGTTTTTACTAAATGCGGGGGCATATAGTTTTACTGCACCGTTATAGTTATCTATGTTTTCTAGCGCCGCGCGCAGTTTATCGGTATCAACCGCGCCTGCCTTTTCAGCGGCTATGGCAAGCAAATGAATGAGGTCGTACGCATGCGCCATGCCTACAGAGGCTGGAATAGCCTCAGGGGCTAGTAAACCATGCTGCTGAAAGTAGGCGCTCAGTAAACGTTGCGACTTTATATTATTTTGATAATGAAAGTGAAACGTCTGTAATATAGCAAGGTTAAGCTGCGAAGGGAGAATATTTAACCTTTCTGCAAAGTTCCCTGATGCAATACCCCAATGGGATATTATCGGCAATGCAGCAAGTTTGCTTTGATGCAATGCATTTACAACCACTGCGCCTTCCGGCGCGTTTGTAACTAAGATAACGGCATCGACATCAGCCGCTTTAATTTTTTCTGCTTCGTCACTAAAAGACTTTTGTTGCCAATTAACCCAATGAGTAGCCGCAATATTAATATTTTGTGCTTTCGCCGCTTGGGTTAGTGAAGCTTCGTTCGAGCGCCCCCAGCCCGTACGTTCAAGAACAAGTGCAATGCGGGTGGCGTTTACTTTCTTGGCATGTGAAATTAATACTTGCCCCGCCTGTTCATCTCTGACCGACACTCGAAAAACGTTGTTAGGGGTATATCCGTTGTCAATGAGCGGTGTGCCCGCAGCCCATGGGATTAAAAACAGCAGGTTTTGTTCATGTATAAAGGGTAATTCAGCTAAGGCGACTGGCGTATGCACCCCGCCCATGACTGCTAATAAATCCGGATTTTGGGAAAACTGCTGAAGATTATAAATACCTCGGGCGGGGTTGCCACGATGATCTAAGGAAACAATTTTTAACGTACGCCCTAGAATCCCCCCCGATTGATTAATCTCTTCTGCAGCAATTTCGGCACCATGCTTAATGGCAAAACCCCCTTCAATGGCTACCGCCGAGAAGTCGGCATCAATACCTACGTACAGCGGTGCATCACCTTCTGCTGCCGTTAGCGAAAGTGAAGTAAAACAAAGAAAAATAAACACGAAAAATTTGCGTAAAGACATACGTAGTCACAAAAATGATAATCATCTTCAATTCTATATCATTAAAAATAGAGTTGACTGTTTGTGGCCTTATTCTTTCGTCTAATTTTTTTACTGATAAGTAAGGTTAGTGGGTGATACAAATAACTAATCGTTTGAATCTATGCTGTATTTTAGCGCTTTTACGCTATTTCAGAGGATTTATCTTGTAACGGCGTAAACTGATAATAGCGCTTAAATTCACGAGAAAATTGAGAAACGCTTTTATAACCGACTGCTTCAGCTGCCTCACTCACACGCTCCCCGCCATTAATGCGTTCTCTTGCTTTTGCTAAACGTACCTTTTTTATGTATTGAATTGGGGTGTCTAGTACCACCTCACGAAACACGCGATGAAAGCCTGATGGGCTCATGTTAACGTCACGGGCAATTTGCTCTACATTTAACGACGTTGCATACTTTTCGTGAATAATGTGAAGGGCTTTGGCTACACGGGCGTAATGGCCATTTTCGGTTAGCCCACTCAGTACGTAACCTGCTGGGCCATTAAGAACATGGTAAATAATTTCACGAACATAACTTGCACCTAGGGCTAACGCTTTATTTTTATTGGTAAATGCAGCTAATAAGCGGTGGGTTGCATCAGCAATGGTCGTGTCTAACGATTGCTGACTCACCGTAAATGTGGGGCGCGCTGAAGACGCCTCTCGTGGTGTTAACTGTGTTAATTCAACCAGTAACGAGGGGGGAACATCTACCACTAGCCCCAATATACAGTCGTCATCATCGGTGAAGGCTGCGCATTCTGCAGGCAAAGGGACACCTAGAACCAAATAGTCGCCTTTTTTATAGACAATTTCCCTACTATCTATGTACAGTCGTTTGCTACCTTTAAGCATGATGATAATGCCTGACTGGTATAGTAACGGCTGCTTTTTACATCCTGTGGGATCTCTAAATAGTCGTACGCCATCAACGGGGGTTTTTATTACTCCATTGAGATGAGACTTCCCTTGCGCCAATAAGAACTCGCAGGCTAACGCAGCAAGACACTGTATATCTGATGACGAAAACGGGGCTTTTGTAGAAATAGGCAAATTGTTTCCAGAATTAGACGGTTTTTATTTATATGTTGGCACTATTATGCATTAACACAGGCACAAAAATACAGAGGAAAGACCGTGAAATTTTCATTTAGTAACCCAACAAAAATTCAGTTTGGCCAAGGCCAAATAGCCTCAATAAATACACTTATTCCTAAAGAACAGCGAGTACTAGTGCTTTATGGCGGCGGTTCTATCAAGAAAAATGGTGTATATGACCAAGTAGAAAGCGCCCTTGATGGCTATACATGGGAAGCCTTTGGCGGCGTAGAGCCAAACCCAACAGTGGAAACTCTGGACAAAGCCGTTGAACAAGTCAAAGCATCGAGCATCGACTTTATTCTTGCCGTAGGTGGCGGGAGTGTTATCGATGGTGCTAAATACGTCGCCGCGAGTGCGAAATACGAAGGTGAAGGTTGGGACATTCTTACCGGTGCCCATACTGTAGATGACGCGTTGCCTATTGGCGCTATATTAACCCTACCGGCGACGGGTTCTGAGTCTAACGGTGGCTCGGTTATCAGCAAGAAAGCCACGAAGCAAAAACTGCCCTTTATGTCGCCTTTGGTGTATCCGAAGTTTGCTGTACTAGACCCTGACGTTATCAAAAGCTTGCCTCAGCGCCAAGTGGTCAACGGCTTGGTTGATGCGTTTGTGCACGTATGTGAGCAGTACCTCACCTATCCACAAAATGCGCCCGTACAAGATGGCTACGCAGAAACCTTACTTAAAACGCTTATTGCGCTGGGTAAAGAGGTAGATAATCCAGATGACGCGTGGCGCGCCAACTTAATGTGGTCAGCAAACCAAGCATTAAACGGGCTAATTGGCTCTGGCGTTGTGCACGATTGGGCAACCCACATGATTGGTCATGAGTTAACGGCCTTATATGGTGTGGATCATGCGCGATCACTGGCCATCGTTCAGCCTTCACTGCTTCGTGTTCAAATTGATACGAAGAAAGACAAATTAGCGCAAATGGGTAAAAACGTATTTGGCCTAGCACCATCGGACGATATTGCTGAAAAAACCATCGATTCCATTGAGTCTTTTTACCAAAGCTTATCGGTGGCCACTACGCTAACCGAACACGAGGGCGATCAGCAATCGGCAATCGACGCCATTATTGCGCAACTTGAAAAGCATAAAATGGTGGCGTTGGGTGAGCATCAAGCGATTACGCCTGAAGTCAGCAAAGAGATACTTTCTCTGGCGGTGGCCAAGTAAGTCTCATACCTTTAAATAAGGTAAATTAAGGTTTAATAAAACTGACACGCAAACTGGCACGATTTTACTATTAGTCTAAATTAAGTCACAGAGACGACATAGTAATACGGTGCCGGTTTGGGGTTGTCGAAGACACTAATTTCCCCGTCTCCGTATAAAAAGACAGTAAATACGCAGTGATGCTGCGATTAAGTAAAGCGGTAGCCCGTTGTGCGGGCGGCAACGGGAGCTAGCTTGCGAAATACGTATCCTCCTTCCATTATAGATGTGGAAGCTAGCGGGTTTGGGGCCAAGAGTTACCCCATTGAAATTGGTGTTGTGCGCCATGATGGTGCAAAGTGGTGCAAATTAATCAGGCCTTTCGATCACTGGGTGCATTGGGATGAAGAAGCCGAAGCCTTGCATGGCATAACCCGCGAAATGCTAAACAACCATGGTTTAAGTCCTATTCGTGTGTGTCATGAGCTCAATCATTTTCTTAGCAATACACAGGTATATAGTGATGGGTGGGTGGTAGATAACCCCTGGCTTATCAAATTGTACGCAGCATCTGGCGTGGAAATGAGCTTTACTTGTCGCGCTTTAGATTACGTATTGAATGAAACGCAGATGGAGTATTGGCACCAAGTTAAGTCTGATATTGAAGATCATACAAAGGACTCTCGCCATCGAGCCAGTACTGATGCACTTATTATTCAAAAGACATTTGTGAAAACGAAGCAAATAGCCTAAATAAAGCCACTATACTCAACAGCGCTAGAACCAGTAGTGTACACCAAGAGAAAGTGCATTATTTTCGCTGCTTCCTACTTTTCTATGTTCATATTCAATGGCCATGTTCAATGTTTCTGGGTCACCCAGCAGCCAACCTAATCGCGTAAAGGTGCCCATATTCGCTGGAAGGTATTGCCAGTTAGTTGACGACCTCATGGTGGCGTCGGCACGATCATACGAAGCGTAAATCCGTTGTGGCAGTACGAAAGAAAAAGCGTGGCTGGCACGCACACTAGTGACACTTACCGGTAACACTGCGTTTTCAATCCACGGAGCAGCATAATACGGGCTAGATTGATAATTAAATCGACTTTGAAGTTGCCACCCTGATAACTTTTTACTTTTAAAAACAATGGGACCATAACCCATTTCCCTATAGCCCGCCACACGGTAATCCGAGGTCATCGAGGCTGCATAAACCGGCAATGAACAAACAACTATGGCGCATAAAGCAATAAATGCTACGCCTGTGTGTTTTGTGTGCATGGTAACGGTTCCCTAAATGTGTTCATAAGCCGAGTTGCGCGAAGGCGTCATTTTGCTTTCGCAAAAAAATAGTAAGGGAGTCATCCTCACTGAGTTTCTCTGCTAACAATATGATTTGTGAGGTGTAAAAATGCTTGGTAACCGCTATATACCCACTTTAAGTGTAGTCCGATTTGAAAAGTATGAAAATAAACTTGATAGATTTTTCCATACTGAACTAATTTTAAATGAGAGAAGTGATTGTGTGTTGTCACTTTTAAAGTTATCGAGCAACGATGATGCGATTATCCCAATGCAGTAAAGGGGAGTTTTACGTTAGTGAGTGTCAGGAGATGAGAAATGCAAACGGAATGGGAGTTTGAACGCAAATTTGTGGTTTCTTATGTTCCAGAGGGATTGCTAGATACCCGGAAGTCGGTGGTTATTCGCCAAGGGTATTTAGCGACCGAACGGGATAAACACATTCGAATTCGTGATGAAGGTGGCCATTACACTATGACTGTGAAACAGGGCATGGGGCTTAAACGTCGAGACACACGAATAGAATTAAACGCAGCGCAATTTAATGACCTCTGGCCATTAACTCAAAATATGAGGGTGGAGAAGAAGCGTTATCGAATAGATTTTTTTGGCGATCAATTGGTCGTTGATATTTTTGTTGGCAACCTTGCCCCGCTAAAGCTGGTTGAGGTTGAATTTGACAGTGAAATCAGTAGCCGACAATTCTTGCCGCCAGATTTTGCTGACTTAGAGGTGACCCATCGAAAGGAATTTCAAAACGTGGCTTTGGCGAGATATGGGCTGCCCGACATGGTCATTTCCAGCGGGCAGCAAGTCATTGCGTAAATCTATATTCGGACTTATACAGACGCGCGTAGCGCGTCTGCTTTATCTGTAGCTTCCCATGGGAATTCATCGCGACCAAAGTGGCCGTATGCCGCTGTGGGGCGATAAATAGGGCGCTCTAAATCTAGCATTTGAATAAGGCCGTAAGGGCGCAGGTCAAAGTGTTCACGTACAAGGGCAACTAGTGTTTTCTCATCAACCACACCTGTGCCGAAGGTATCGATACTGATAGACGTTGGCTCTGCCACACCAATGGCATAAGACACTTGAATTTCACAGCGCTTAGCCAAACCTGCTGCAACAATGTTCTTCGCTACGTAACGGCCTGCGTAGGCTGCACTGCGGTCAACTTTTGAGGGATCTTTACCTGAGAATGCACCACCACCATGACGGGCCATACCGCCGTAGGTATCTACAATGATTTTACGACCGGTTAAACCACAATCGCCCATGGGGCCGCCAATAACGAAGCGGCCAGTGGGGTTGATGTGGAAGCGGGTGCTGGCGTCAATCCACTCGCTTGGTAGTACAGGCTTGATGATTTCTTCCATTACCGCTTCGCGAACCGTTTCCGTGCTCACAGAATCACAATGCTGGGTTGAAAGTACAACGGCATCAATGCCTACTGGCTTGTGGTTCTCATATTTAAAGGTAATTTGGCTTTTCGCGTCGGGACGCAGCCAGTCAAGTTTTCCTGATTTACGCACTTCAGCTTGCTTTTGCACAAGACGGTGAGAGTACGTAATCGGCGCTGGCATTAATACGTCAGTTTCGTCACTGGCGTATCCGAACATTAAACCCTGATCACCGGCGCCCTGTTCTTCGAGGCTTGCGCGATCAACACCTTGGTTAATGTCAGGTGACTGTTTGCCAATAGCATTCAGTACCGCACATGAGTCGGCATCAAAGCCCATGTCAGAGTGCGTGTAGCCAATTTCTTTTACTGTTTTACGGGTTAGCTCTTCAATGTCTACCCACGCTGAGGTAGTGACTTCACCACCGACTAAAACCATACCGGTTTTTACATACGTTTCGCAGGCCACCCGAGCGCGAGGATCTTGCTCTAGAATTGCGTCAAGAACGGCATCTGAAATCTGATCAGCAATTTTGTCCGGATGTCCTTCAGACACTGACTCGGATGTGAATAAATGCGTGGCCATAAATGCTCCGTAAGCGTTAAATTATCAAAATAGTCGTATATTGTACTAAAACAAGTTATAAATACCAGTCTTTACTTCTAGACGTCTAAAAGTCTTTCGTCACGTATAGTTGACATTACCCGATCATTTATAGGGTTATACAGGGCCTGAACCGAACGACAATACAAGACGCGAAGTTTAAGGAAGAAATAAAGATGGTTATTTTTATTGTTTATCGAATACGTATAGGTCACGCTATAGACCATTTTTTACTATGACTTTCGTTATTGGCAATGAAAACCCATTGAACTGTAAGGTGGCATAGGTAAGAATAACGCCACATTCAAGCGTATAAAGAAGTTGAGCAAAAGCCTTACCTCCACGCTCACTTGAATACGAAAGATACAAATAAAATCAGGAGACAACATGCCCTCTCGTCGTGAACTCGCCAATGCTATCCGTGCATTAAGCATGGATGCTGTTCAACAAGCTAAATCTGGTCACCCGGGCGCCCCAATGGGGATGGCCGATATTGCACAGGTATTGTGGGGAGATTTCCTAGCACACAACCCTGCCAACCCCTCATGGGCAAACCGCGATCGCTTCGTGCTTTCTA
Organism: Alteromonas sp. B31-7; assembly: GCF_015767655.1. Lineage (NCBI taxonomy): Bacteria > Pseudomonadati > Pseudomonadota > Gammaproteobacteria > Alteromonadales > Alteromonadaceae > Alteromonas > Alteromonas sp. B31-7. Next base: position 3,702,580 of record NZ_CP065233.1, on the reverse strand, counting down.
ACGGCCACGGCTCTATGTTGTTGTACTCATTGCTTCACCTTTCTGGCTATGAATTGCCTATTGAAGAGTTGAAGAATTTCCGTCAACTTCACTCTAAAACGCCAGGTCACCCAGAATACGGTTATGCGCCTGGTGTAGAAACCACCACAGGGCCGTTAGGTCAGGGCATTAGCAATGCAGTGGGAATGGCGCTAGCTGAAAAAGTGCTAGCTGCACAGTTTAACCGTGACGGTCACGACATTGTTGATCATCATACTTACGCCTTTTTAGGTGACGGTTGCTTGATGGAAGGTATCTCACACGAAACCTGTTCACTAGCAGGCACGCTAGGTTTGGGCAAACTGATTGCGTTTTGGGATGACAATGGCATTTCCATCGACGGTGAAGTAGAAGGTTGGTTTACCGACGATACGCCTGCGCGCTTCAAGAGCTACGGCTGGGAAGTGATTGAAGGTGTTGATGGTCACGATGCTGAGCAAGTGAAAGCAGCTATTGAAAAAGGCCAAGCAAATACCGCTCAACCGACCCTTATTTGCTGTAGAACTACCATTGGTTTTGGTTCGCCAAATAAAGAAGGTACAGAGTCTTGCCACGGTGCACCATTGGGCGACGATGAAATTGTTGCTACGCGTGAAAAACTGGGCTGGAGTCATGGCACCTTTGAAATTCCTGACGACATTTATGCTGGCTGGGATGGTAAAGCGAAGGGCGCTAAAGCCGAAAGCGCGTGGAATGAGGCTTTCGCAGCCTATGAAGCGGCTTACCCAGAGCTTGCTGCTGAGTTTAAGCGCCGGGTAAATGGTGAGCTACCGGCTGATTTCAGCGAAAAAGCTGATGCCATTATTGCCGAGCTTCAAGCTAATCCACAAAACATTGCATCACGTAAAGCGTCGCAAAACGCGCTAAATGCTTTCGGCCCACTGCTTCCTGAGCTTCTAGGTGGTTCTGCCGACCTAGCAGGTTCAAACTTGACCATTTGGGATGGCAGCAAAGGGGTTGAAGCAAACGACGCATCAGGTAACTACATTTACTACGGTGTGCGTGAGTTTGGTATGTCTGCCATGATGAACGGTATTACCCTTCACGGTGGCTTTAAAGCTTATGGCGCAACCTTCCTTATGTTTATGGAATATGCGCGTAACGCGGTACGCATGGCAGCGCTTATGAAGCAGCCAGCTATTTTTGTCTACACCCACGACTCAATTGGATTGGGTGAAGATGGCCCTACTCACCAGCCGGTAGAGCAAGTGGTTGCACTACGTGCAACGCCAAACCTAGACAACTGGCGTCCATGTGACCAAGTAGAGTCTGCGGTATCGTGGAAGTCGGCTATCGAACGCACTGATGGCCCAACCACGCTGATTTTTACTCGCCAAGGTTTGGCGCAGCAAGACAGAACGCCTGAACAGGTAGCCGATATTGCAAAAGGCGGTTACGTACTGAAAGATTGCGACGGTACGCCAGAGTTAATTCTGATTGGTACAGGCTCAGAAGTACAGTTGGCAGTGGAAGCCGCAGATAAGCTGACTGAACAAGGTAAAGCAGTTCGCGTTGTGTCTATGCCATCTACTGATGTATTTGATCGTCAGTCAGCGGAATACCGCGAAAGCGTATTGCCATCAAGTGTGGTTAAGCGCGTTGCAGTTGAAGCCTTATCTAAAGACAGCTGGTACAAATACGTTGGCTTTAATGGCGCGATTGTCGGTATGGACACCTTCGGTGAATCTGCGCCTGCTGGCGAGTTGTTTAAGCACTTCAACATTACTACTGACGCGGTAGTAGAGGCGGCACTGTCTCTATAAGAGGTAAATAAATAAGCCTATGGTAAATATTGCCATAAATGGGTTTGGTCGTATTGGTCGCAACGTGTTGCGTGCACTTTATGAAAGTGGACGCAATAACGAGTTTAACGTTGTGGCCATCAACGACATTGCTAAGCCCGAAGGCATCGCACATTTGCTTAAATACGATACCGCCCACGGGCGGTTCCGTTTTGATGTGGCCTTAGAAAATAATACCCTCAAGGTGGCGGGGAGCCCTACCCAGCTGTTAGCCGAACCTGACATTAATCACCTGCCGTGGCAAGCCTTAGGCGTGGATATTGTGCTAGAGTGCACCGGTAAATTCGATGATAGAACCTCAGGCCTGGCGCATATCAATGCTGGGGCAGGCAAGGTGCTTTTTTCTTCACCAGGTACCACAGATTTAGACAATACCGTTATTTTTGGTACCAATGAAGATACGTTAACCAGTGAACAAAAGTTGGTCTCTAACGGATCCTGTACCACGAATTGTATTGTGCCTGTCATCCAAGCGCTTGATGCGGCTTTTGGCGTAGAAAGTGGAACAATTACGACTATTCACGCGTCTATGCACGACCAACAAGTGATTGATGCTTACCATGAAGATTTGCGCAGAACCCGCGCAGCAAGCCAGTCAATTATTCCCGTTGATACGCGCTTAGCGGCAGGTATAGAGCGTATTCTGCCTAAGTTTGCAGGGAAGTTTGAAGCAATCGCTGTGCGTGTGCCCACGATAAACGTCACTGCTATGGACTTAAGTGTCAGCCTTAATGCTAAAGTCACTATTGAGCAGGTAAATCAGGCGCTTCGTAGTGCAAAGGAGGGGCGATTACAGGGAATTTTGGATTACACCGAAGAGCCTTTGGTGTCGGTAGATTTTAATCATGACCCACACTCGTGTATTGTAGATGGCACACAAACGCGAGTAAGCCATAAGCAGCTGGTTAAAACCCTGGTATGGTGTGACAACGAATGGGGTTTTGCTAACCGAATGCTCGACACCGCCAAAGCGATGTTCGACGCAAAATAATGCATCAATGCTGCCAGGGTTGGTAGCACAACCCGCGCAGCTTTCATAAGTTAATATGCCCTTGTTAATCATGTTGTTGATTCACAGGGGCGGTAAATTTAAATTAACATAGGAAAGACAATGGCAATTCCAAGTATGAGCGATATGGCCCTTAACGGTCAGCGTGTTCTAATCAGACAAGATTTAAACGTGCCGGTAAAAGACGGCAAAGTGACTTCTGATGCGCGTATTAAAGCATCTATTCCCACGATTAAAGCGGCCTTAGAAGCCGGCGCAGCGGTAATGGTGATGTCTCATCTTGGCCGCCCCACTGAAGGGGAGCCTGCCGATGAGTTTTCACTACAACCTGTTGTCGATTACCTTAACGACGCGCTCGATGTTCCCGTCAAGCTTGTCAAAGACTACCTTGATGGCGTGGAACTTGCCGACGGTGAATTGGTTATTTTGGAAAATGTTCGTTTTAACCAAGGCGAAAAGAAAGACGACGAAACCCTAGCGAAGCAATACGCAGCCCTGTGCGACATCTTTGTGATGGATGCATTTGGTACTGCACACCGTGCACAAGCCTCTACTCATGGCGTCGCTAAGTTTGCTCCTAAAGCGTGTGCAGGCCCTCTACTTGCGGCTGAACTTGACGCGCTTGGCAAGGCTTTAGATAACCCTAAGCGCCCTATGGTAGCCATTGTGGGTGGCTCTAAAGTTTCTACAAAACTTACGGTATTAAAAACGTTGGCCGAAAAAGTTGACCAGTTAATTGTTGGTGGCGGTATTGCCAATACCTTTATTGCAGCACAGGGTCACAATGTTGGTAAATCTCTTGTGGAAATGGATTTAACCGAACAAGCCACTCAGCTTATGAACGAAGCACAGGCTAACGGCGGTAACATTCCAGTACCTACTGATGTTGTGGTAGGGCAAGCGTTTGATGAAAATACACAAGCCACCCTGAAAGCGGTATCTGATGTCGCTGATGATGATATGATTTTTGATATCGGCCCTGATTCCTCAAAAGCTCTAGAGTCTATTATTAAAAATGCCGGCACCATTGTATGGAATGGGCCAGTAGGTGTCTTTGAGTTTGAACAGTTCAGTGCGGGAACGAAAGCGCTTTCTCAAGCAATTGCCGAAAGTGATGCGTTCTCAATTGCAGGAGGTGGTGATACACTAGCTGCAGTCGATAAATATGAAATCGCTGACAAGATATCTTATATCTCAACAGGTGGTGGTGCATTCCTTGAGTTTTTAGAAGGAAAAACACTACCTGCAGTAGCCATGTTAGAAGAAAAAAATAAATAATACTAACAGGTTACAAGAATCGGAAACGATTTTGCCGGTGCTACAGTGACGTACACCGGCTTATAACTATAAACCCTACAGCTGTCCACAGGACAGGAATATAAAAAGGAGTGTTGCAATGGCATCACAAGCTCAGCAAGCTATGCTGGATAAACTCAATACGCAAACCGGTTTTATTGCAGCCCTAGATCAAAGTGGCGGCAGTACACCTAAAGCATTGCGTCTTTATGGCATTGAAGAGTCTGAATACAGTTCAGACGAAGAAATGTTCAACCTCGTTCATGAAATGCGTACCCGCATTATTACCAGCACCCCTTTTAGCGGTGAGCGCGTATTAGGCGCAATCCTGTTTGAAAACACACTTGATAGAGAAATTGAAGGCATGTCTACTGCGCATTTCTTGTGGCAGAAAAAGCGTGTTATCCCTTTCTTAAAAGTGGACAAAGGGCTAGAGGCTGAAAGCAACGGTGTGCAGGTAATGAAGCCTATTGTCGGCCTAGATGCTCTGCTAGCGAAAGCGGTTGCGCAAGACGTATTTGGTACAAAAATGCGTAGCGTGGTAAAACTCGCTAACCATCAAGGTATCAAAGATGTGGTTGCTCAGCAGTTTGAAGTGGGTAAGGAAATTCTCGCCGCAGGGTTAGTGCCTATTATTGAACCTGAGGTTGACATTAACAGCCCTCAAAAAGCAGAAGCAGAAGCATTACTGAAACTTGAAATCCTCACTCAGCTAAATTTACTGAATGAAGGCCAAGAAGTTATGCTGAAACTGACTTTGCCTACGGAAGCGAATTTCTACAAAGAGCTTGTCGATCATCCGCGGGTACTGAAAGTGGTCGCACTTTCTGGTGGATATAGCCGCGATGATGCGAATGCGAAATTGGCTGAAAACCAAGGTATTATTGCTAGTTTCTCAAGAGCACTTACCGAAGGTGTTTCGGCTAAGCAAAGCCAAGAAGAATTTGAAGCGACACTAGATGCAGCGATTGAAGGCATCTATCAGGCGTCAAAGTCATAAAGTAAAATATGAATTCATTAAAAAAGGAGAGCGTTGCTCTCCTTTTTTGTGTTTGTTTCCCGCCCATTTAGGGTAACGCTTGCCGTTATCTGTTGTTAACCGTTGCTTACTTATAGGCTATATCGAAAGCTTCTGTGTTAACTAACTCTCTAGTTTTGTGATGTCGGGCTTAATCACCAACGACAAATCTAGACTTTTCCAATACACACTTTCTCTGATTAAATCTGCTGAGATAATTGGCTTTTCATCTAACCATTCGTCGGGGAAGGTAAGGGTAAGTGTATGTTTATCAACGTGTATTTTGACGTCAGGAACAAAGCCTTCTTGGCGTTTAATATTCAACAACGCCCCTAACCGCAATAAGGCAATTAAGCGTTTTACTGCATTGTCCTCAAATAGGTTAAAGTTCGGTAACTCGTTGGTGCGTATCTTTTTGCGATGAAAGCGTACGAGGGTGGCCAACAGCAACTGTTGTTCTTGGGTGAATCCTGGCATGTCTACGTTTGCCAAAATATACGCACTGTGTTTTTGAATGCCTCGGGTGTTAATTTGCATTCCTACTTCGTGCAGCAGCGCTGCCCAACCCAGCATACTTCTGAAATCTTTTCCTTTAAGCTTCCATTCTTTTGCCACTTGATCGAAAAACTGCAAGGTTGTGTTTAACACCATCGTGGCTTGCGCCGTGTCTACGTCGTAACGCGTCGCTAGGCTGCTGGCGGTTCTGCCTCTAATATCAGCATGATGAAGCTCATCTTCCATCTGATATAACACGCCTTCTCTCAGCGCCGCAGACGAGTAGGTTAACCCTTCTATGTCTAAGGCTTTAAACACGGCAATTAATATGGCTAAGCCGCCTGCAATAACTACTCGCCTATCATCGCTTAGGTTCGGGTAGTTAAGTTTGTCTACATGACCGGCGCTGACAAACTCTTTCATTAGGTTGCGTAGGCTTTTTTGGGTGACAGGCACATCATGACCATTTGCATTGTCTTGTTGGCACAAGGTAAATAATGAACGAATGGTACCTGAGGTACCAATACACTGTACCCAGCCGAGACGACGGTACTTGCCGTCAATCATTTCAAGTTCTTGTGCCGCCGCAGTAATGGCACGATCAAATGACTTACCTTTTAATTCGCCATCGGGGAAGAAGCGTTGGGTGTAGCTCACACAGCCCATTTGTAAGCTTCTGCACAGCAAAGGCTTAAACCCCTTACCAATCACAAATTCAGTTGACCCGCCGCCGATATCAACCACTAACTGTTGTCCATCAGCGTGATTGGTGTGGGCAACGCCAGAATAAATAAGACGAGCTTCCTCTACCCCAGAAATAACTTCGACAGGATAGGGAAGGATCTCTTTGGCTTGATTGATAAAGTCTCGGGCATTTACCGCTTTACGCAGTGTATGTGTGGCAACAATACGTACAGAATCTGGCTCGAAGCCGCGTAGGCTTTCGGCAATAACCCGCAACATATTTAAGCCACGCTCCATGGCTTCTTCTGATAAAACATTGTTTTCATCAAGACCTTCAGCCAGTCGAACTTTTTGTTTCACACGGTGAAGAATTTGAACTGACCCAGCCACAATACGCGCTACCACGAGGTGAAAGCTGTTAGAACCAATGTCTAATGCTGCGACTTTATTGGTTTCGCGGCTTTCTACTGAGCTTAATACGGTTTCATGTTGGGTCATGTAGTTTCTTCATTTCCTGCTTATTTGTCTTCTTGTTGCTTTAAATAGTCGTAAATCTCTATTTGTGAGCGTAATTTTTTACGGTTGCCTCTGCGAACGTACTTGTTGCTCTGATCTCTGTCAATTACTCTCGCTTTTAAAGTATCACGGAATTGCATTTCCATGATATCCACCACACGCTGTTGAAGGGATTTATCGTATATTGGGCAGCCAACTTCAATACGGTTATCCATATTGCGAGTCATCCAGTCGGCTGAACTGATAAACACTTTTCGTTCGCCGCCGCCTTCAAATATCATCACTCTGGGGTGTTCTAAAAATCTATCAACGATGGAAATGATTTCTATATTTTCACTTAACCCTTTTACACCAGGGTTCAATGAACACATGCCTCGAACAATTCCTCGTATCCTCACACCAGCTTGGCTCGCTCGGTACAGGTCATCAATCAGTTCTTTATCAACCAAGTTGTTAATCTTAAACGTTATCTTCGCATCAGCCCCTTCTTTTAAATGCTGGATTTCTTGGCGAATTAATGACTGTATCTTGGTCCGCGCATTGAGCGGCGATATTTGTAAATGCTGGAATTTATAACGACGGTACGGGTAATTGATAAGGTCGAATACGGCCACCCCTTCATTCGCCAATTCCTGATTGCGGGTAAATAAGCTGAAGTCGGTATAAATTTTTGCCGTTTTTTCGTTGAAGTTACCTGTACCAAAGTGGGCATAGTTCACCAACGAGCCACGCTCTTCGCGGCTCACAATACATAATTTAGAGTGTATTTTAAGGGTTGGCACACCTAACACAACGCGAATACCCGCGTCGGTCATACGTTTCGACCATTCAATATTGGCTTCTTCGTCGAAACGAGCGCGAAGCTCTACCACAACGGTCACTTTCTTTCCGTTATCAACCGCATCAATCAGTGAGTTGATGATTCGAGAATTACTGGCTACCCGATAAATATTGATACGAATGGCTTTTACGCTGGGGTCGAAGGCGGCTTGACGCACAAACTCAGTGAAGTGCAAAAAGCGATGGTACGGGTAATAAAGGAGTATGTCGTGGGCTGTAATGGCATCGAATACCGTGTTGTATTTTGAAAATGCGCTGGTATCGATAGCGGGTAAAGCCCCATGTTCTAAGTATTCTCGCCCCACATTGGGAAAGCCGATGAAATCCTTAAAGTTGCGGTAATGTCCGGCAGCATGCATGGTATCAAGCTTGGTGATCCGTAAACGCTTGCGCAAGTCATTCACCATGTCATCTGGCATGTCGTTATCGTAAATCACCCGGACAGGCTCTGCGATAAGGCGCTGTTTCATACTCTCTGACATTTTTTCAACGTAGCTTTCGTCAATTTCGTCATTAATTGAGTATTCAGCATCTCGTGTCATTTTAAACGAAAAGGACTCAATTTCGTCGAACTTCACAAAGCCTCGGAAAATGTCTTCTAAGCAAAGCTGAATCATGTCGTCCAACATAATAATATGTTTTTTCTTACGGCTTTTTTCCGGAGGAATCAGCTTAAAGCGTGACATTTCAGAGGTAGGAACCTGAATAACAGCAAAGCGGGTGTTACGCTCTTTTCTTCTCAACGCCACATACAAATATACTGAGGTGCCGTTAAGTCGGCTAAGCAGGTCAACCTTCTTATCGATAAGAATAGGGGCAATATGACGAAGGACTTTGTTGACAAAGAAATTGCGAACCCATTGCTTTTGATAGTCGTTAAGATCATTTTTGCGCAAAATGTGGATGTTATATCGCGCTAACGACTTCAATACGTCTTTATGAATTTCGTCAAACTTGTCTGACAACTGCACAACTTTCTTTTGAATGCGTTCCATCAACTCAGTTTGACGCAACGCTTCTTCTTCGTTGCCGTCATTTTGAGCAATGGTAATTTGCCGCTTAACATCCGCCGCACGTACACGGTAAAACTCATCTAGGTTATTTGAGTAAATACCGAGAAAGCGTATACGCTCTACCGCTGGGTTATTTTTGTCCGCGGCTTCTTGTAATACACGCTCATTAAAAGCGAGCCAACTAAGCTCTTTGGGATAATATAAATCTTCGTTATCCATAAATGTTCATATTCACTATTAAAAATGGTCAAAGACTGCCATTAGTCGGTGACACTACTGTGACAACCCTGTAATACAGAGTAATTTGGTAAATCCATTACCTTAGTAAGGTGAAGGTGTTTATTGACTATCTTCTATTTCAACCACTAAATCGTTCGATAGCGCTTCTAACGCATCTTGCAGTGCGTCCTGATCAAAGGATGCTGGAACGGCAATAACAGCCGTGGCTTTAAAAATCAGGCTTCCCCAGTTAGGTGCGCTTTCACAATGGGACGAAAAGCTAACAATGTTTAAATTAAACTGATTCAGTATGCTGGTAAGTTCTTGCACAATTCCGGGTTTATCGTTGCCCATAACATCAACGGATAATTCGGTGAGCGTTTCGCTTTTTGATAAACTGGTCACCACGGTTTGTACTGTGACATCAGTAAGGCCGTCTAAGGCTGTGACTAACTTGTCTTTTTGGGCGTCGTCCACGTGAACTTCGACAAAGCCAGTGAACATGCCTGCCATATGTGCAAAGCTAGAACCTTGCCAATTGCCGTTATGCTGATAAATACATTTTGCTAATGCGTCAACGATACCGGGTTTGTCTTTACCTAAAATGCTGATTACCAGGGATTGCATAAAAACTCCTATTCACATCGTAAAGAAATGCATTTGCCAGTAGGGATAGAGGGTAATACCATGAGTCGGATTGATCTGGCGCTATAGCAGTACCCGAAACTTTCGCTTGCTATTAGCATAACAAAACTTACACTGCTCACCAGTGCAAATTTCGCCTGAATATTTAATAAATTAAGCATGACCTACGAAAGCGATAGTATAGATAAAAAACGCCAGCGCTATGATAAGTGGAGCCGTTATACTGTAACTGCATTCGGTGGTTTGGTGTTAATTACGCTGGTTGTGCTCATTTCTCACCTTTTAACGCAATCGCTGCCCCTCGCTTTATTGCCCAAAATTCAGTTAGAAAAGACCTATGGGCTGCCAGATAAACACCCAATAGTTGCAAATGGCGATATCTTTAGCGGCCAGCCAATGATTGTGAAAAATGGCCCTTGTCGTTTAGCGTTAATGAACGTAGACAATCGAGAAACTTTCTTAAGCCTACATAACTTTACGCGTCCTTGTGATCATGAATTAGCGGCTATTTCCTTAATGGGTGAGAATGCACTTGTTGATATTTCGAGTAGTGGTCAGGTACGTATCGTTTTCGCTAGAGGGTTAACGTATGGTTCTCGCATTCAAGGTGCTTCACGTTCAAATCAACAAGAGCAATCTGACAGACGCCTCGCTGCAACGTCGCCCTCTAGTGTGTCATTTTCTTTGCCAGTACAGGTATGGCAGAACCGTAAACGCTGGCATGTAGAACTTTCTTCTCGTTGGGCGGTGGCGAAGGTGGTAACCGACGAGGCCGTGTTTGTGCGCTGGGTGAATAGAAAAGACCCCACATTACGAATAGATAAACAATTTGAAGATGCTCAGGATGTGGTGCTGTTTCCTGGGGCAGAGATGATGATTGTTGAGCAAAACAATGAACTAACCCTTATGTCCCTCAATGGACCACCACAGCCCCTAGGCGATGTGGGTGACTCGGGAATGAGTATACCCTTGTCTAAACGGGTATTTGCGCTCGAAAAAGATCGTACCTTTTTACTTATTGAGGGTGAAACGAACAGTGAGAGCAGCGTGTCTCGCTGGGTACTGCAGCGTGACGAGAGAGGATTAACCTTCAAGAAAACCTATAGCATCGCGCTAGGCAAACAGGTGCGAGTGCTGGATGTGGGTGAGCACGCAAGTGGGAACGTTTTGGTCCTGTTAACTAATCAATCTAGCCTATTGTTTGTGAATCGTGTGTCGGGTGAAATAGTAAGCCAACAAAGTATTGCGCATCAGGTTAGTCACATTACCTGGTTTGGTGACCGCATTTTTGGCTACGATAATAATCAGCTATATATATGGCGAGCCGATCACTTAAGCGGAATCACCACGTGGCGCTCTTTATTCTCGCCTTTGCATTATGAGGGCTATTCTGAACCTGATACCGTTTGGCAAACCACCAGTGCCTCCGATTTTACGGAAGCAAAGTTTAGTTTAACTCCTCTCTTAATTGGCAGTATTAAAGCCTCGTTACTGGCACTTATTTTGGCTATTCCTTTAGCCATTGGCGCGGCCATTTATACGGCCTTTTTTGCCAAAAGCCGATTAAGGCATATTATAAAGCCAGCAGTAGAAATGCTAGAAGCGGTTCCCAGTGTCCTTATTGGTTTCATTGCTGCTATTTGGTTGTCGCCTAAAGCTGAGCAGTTTTTGTTTTCCTTTGCCTTTTTCCTCATGGTCGTGCCGTTCGTTTTGGTGGGAATTGCACTTGTTCAGCGGGAAGTCGCCGGCTACCTTCCCAGTAAAATACGCCATGGCGCAGAGTTAGGCTTTGCCATTGTTGGGGTGTTTGTTCTTGGCTTTGTGAGTGTTGAGTGGGCGCCATTTTGGCTAGAGTCGCTGTTTGGATTAAATGGCTATGAAATACTCGCGGCTGAATCTGATAGCCCTATAGGAAAAACCACCATTGTTGTGGCCATTGCCCTTGGAGTGGCCATCTCACCCAGTATTTATTCGTTGGCTGAAGATGCCATCAGCGGTGTGCCAGATGAATTAAAGTTTGCTTCTTTTGCCTTAGGGGCAACACGGCTACAAACGCTGATGTACGTGGTTTTGAAAGTGGCCTTTCCTGGCGTGGTGGCTGCTATTATGCTTGGTTTTGGTCGCGCATTTGGTGAAACCATGATTGTGTTAATGGTCACAGGCAACACCCCGATATCGAGTTGGGGCCTTATAGAAGGGTTACGTGCATTAACGGCAAATCTAGCCATCGAGCTGCCTGAAGCTGATGTGTCTTCTGCGCATTACCAAATACTATTTTTAACCGCCGCCATTTTGTTCGCCTTCACCTTTATAGTGAACACAGTAGCAGAGCTTGTTCGAAAGCGTATGAGGCTTAAGGGTTAATATGGCGAGCATTAAGCAACTGGGTTTAAATCCAGTACAGCGACAATCTTTAGTTATCAGTCTCACGGCCTTTTTTACTGGGTTGCTGGTCATTGCACTTATTTCCGTGTTGGCGCTAATTTCGATTCGGGGCGGCGCTTATTTTTGGCCTCAGCCAATTTATGCGGTTTCTTACTCACAAGGCGGAATAACCCCCAAAGTATTAGCTCAGCGATACTTAAGCGACGAGACTGAACGCGTTTTTCAACTCAATTATAGTGACTTTCACCACCCCTATGGAACGCAGGCTTTGGTAAAAGAAAGTGACATCGTTGCTGAGTCACTCGCCGTAGAAAGTGCTCAAATTAAGCTGACTGATGGACGTAACTTGTTGGCAACGCCTATGTTTCTTCGCACCCCGACAGGGGACAAAGAATCGTTAGATGAGTATGCCGATGTAAAGCGCACGGTGAACCAAATAAATAATGAAATCTATCGTATCAGCAGTGAACAACTTGCTGATATTCACAATGCCCTAGCTGCACTCGATGCTAAAGACGTGGCACTAGATGCGCCAGCGCGAGAAAAATTGGTTGCGCAGTTTCATCGCGTTCAGGAAAAGGTTATTGAGCTAGAAGGGCAATTGTCTGAGTATTTACTCGCGCTGACTTTTTCAGGTAGTCAAACGCTATTTATTAAAGTGTCTGATATAGCCACTGTCACCTACGTGAGTCAGCTAAACTATGTTGAAAAATGGCAGGTGGTTGTTCAAAACCTCATTACCTTTTTAACAGAGTCCCCCAAGCAGGCTAATACCTCAGGTGGTGTTTTTCCGGCTCTCTTCGGCACTATTCTAATGGTGTTTTTAATGACCATAATAGTGACACCCTTTGGTGTGTTAGCGGCTATTTACTTAAGCGAATATGCACCAGATAACGGGTTTACGACTGCCATTCGAATCAGTGTCAGTAACATGGCTGGTGTACCTTCGATTGTTTATGGTGTGTTCGGTTTGGGCTTTTTCGTTTACTCAGTTGGTGGCAGCATTGATGCACTATTTTTTAGCGATTCATTGCCCGCACCAACCATGGGAACGCCAGGGGTTTTCTGGGCTGCACTCACCATGGCAATACTGACGTTGCCGGTGGTTATCGTGGCAACTGAAGAAGGGCTGCGTCGCGTACCCGAAGGGTTAAAAGCAGGCAGTTATGCTTTAGGGGCAACAAAGATTGAGACCATCATGAAAACCATTTTGCCCATCGCTTCACCGGGAATAATGACAGGGGTTATATTGGCGATAGCGAGAGCAGCAGGAGAGGTTGCTCCTCTTATGTTAGTAGGCGCGGTGAAATTTGCCCCCAACTTACCCTTTGACGGCGAATTTCCGTATCTTCACCTCGATCGCCAATTTATGCATTTGGGCGTACTTATTTATGACGGTGCCTTTCATAGCCAAACAGACGCAAAAAGCGCGTCAATGATGTTTGCGGCATGCCTATTGTTACTGGTGGTAGTGTTTGTGTTAAATGTACTGGCCGTTATACTGCGTACGCGATTGCGCAAACGTTACTTACAGGGGTAATGGAATTTCATGCTGAAGTTGTTTGAACATAACACGCTAAATGTTGATGAGATAGACGAAGCCAGTACGGCAATTGATGTTAGGCAGTTTAATCTATGGTTTGGCGGTAAACAGGTACTGCATGACATATCTATGCGTATCCCGAAAAATAAAGTGACGGCACTGATTGGTCAAAGTGGCTGTGGTAAATCTACCTTGGTGAGTAGCTTTAACCGCTTAAATGACTTGTACAATGGGTGCAAATATTCTGGCGAAATTCTCATTGATGGTCGCAATATTAATAGTAAAAAAATAAACGTGTCTAAATTGCGCACCCGAGTGGGCATGGTTTTCCAGCGACCTAACCCGTTTCCCATGAGTATTTATGACAATGTATGTTATGGATTGCGACTACAAGGTGTGAAAACGCGACGCAAGCTAGACGATGCAGTGGAAAGTACGTTAAAAGAAGCCGCGCTATGGGAAGAGGTAAAAGACCGGTTATTTGAACCTGCGCACCTGCTCTCCGGAGGGCAACAACAGCGTTTAGTGATAGCGCGAGCATTAGCGCTAAAGCCCGATATTCTATTGTTGGACGAGCCCACATCAGCGCTAGACCCGCTCACCACCCTTTTTATTGAAGAGTTAATGGCTAGCCTCAAAAAGCGGTGTACCATCGTTATCGTGACTCACAATATGCAACAAGCCGCGCGGGTATCGGACTACACCGCGTTTTTTCATCAAGGACGACTCATTGAATATGCCGACAGCGATACACTCTTTACCATGCCAGAAAAAAAACAAACAGAAGACTATATTACCGGTCGTTATGGTTAATGGTTTTTACTGTAGGAGAATGCACCTATGCGTCAAGTAGCCCTGAATACCCACATTTCTGGCACCTTCAATATTGAGTTGGAAAACTTACGAAATTCAGTACTCACCATGGGGGGAGAAGTAGAGCAGCAATTGGTAGACACGTTAAAAGCGATAAAGCTCAATCATGCTTCATTAGCCGAAAAGGTGGTGCTAAACGACCTGAAGATTAATTCTATGGAAGTGCAGATTGACGAAGAGTGTCTACGTATTATTGCAAAGCGTCATCCTACCGCGAGCGACCTTCGCTTAATTATGACGATTTCAAAAGCCATTACAGATATAGAGAGAATGGGGGATGAAATAGAGCGTATAGCTAAACTGGTCACCCGTAACAAGCTACCAAGCTCAGACACAATCAAAACCAGTATGTTGCTCATTGGAGAGCGTGTCGCCGCTATGATGCGAGGTACTTTTGATGCATTTGCACGACAAGATGAAAGTGCGGCTCTTGCCGTATACGATCAAGATAACCGCATCGACAGTGAATATAAGCGTCTTTTAACCTACACCACATTGGAAATGGAAAAAACCACAGAAGACATGCAAGATTGGTTAGATGTGCTTTGGGCGCTTCGCTCCTTAGAACGTATTGGTGATAGGTGTAAAAATGTATGCGAATACGTGGTGTATTTAACCCGGGGCACAGATGTTCGACATATGCCTTTGGAAAACATGCAGCAAAAATTAGAAGATCTCTCGTAATAGGGGAGTGAATTGTCACAAAACTGAAATAATTGTTCTAATAATCACCGTATCGCAAAATATCCATGTCAATTTATAATTTTTCGGTGATTTTCTCTATGGCTTCGCAGATGATTACGTTATTATGCGCCGCAGCCAAGAACAGATCGTGCAAAAAATACTCTAAACCTATGCGTAGACACAATTTGTCCTCAACTTCATCCTGTTGCCTTCATTGGCAAGAGTTGCTGCTATCTCGTGTAGTAGTGTCCAGCTTAAATCGCGTATAAGATCAGGAGCGATTATCCGTGGAATTTTTCGAAAGTTATGGCCTAATTCTCATACTGCTTGCCGCCGGTGTTGGTTTTGTAATGGCATGGGGTATTGGTGCAAATGACGTTGCCAATGCAATGGGAACGTCTGTAGGTTCAAAAGCATTAACTATTAAGCAAGCTATAATCATTGCGATGATCTTCGAGTTTGCCGGCGCTTATCTCGCTGGTGGTGAAGTGACATCAACTATTCGCAAAGGCATTATCGATCCCGATTATTTCTCTGCGGTGCCCGAATACCTAGTATTGGGCATGATTTCCTCCCTATTTGCGGCTGGCATTTGGCTAGCAGTAGCTTCATGGTTGGGTTGGCCGGTTTCTACCACGCACTCAATCATTGGTGCCATTATTGGTTTCACTGCAACAGGCGTTAGTATGGATGCCGTGGCTTGGAACAAAGTCGGTGGCATCGTGGGAAGCTGGGTTGTTACCCCTGCCATATCAGGCATTATTGCCTACCTTATTTTTATGAGTGCACACAAACTCATTTTTCAAACCAGCTCCCCTTTTCAAAACGCGAAACGTTATGTGCCTTTCTATATGGCGCTAGCAGGGTTTGTTATGTCGCTGGTTACCATCAAGAAGGGTTTGAAGCACGTTGGTCTAGAAATTGGCTCGCCAAATGATTTTTTGTTAGCCATTGCCATTGCTATTGCGTTGGGCCTTTTTGGAAAGTGGTTTATCGGTAGAATGACATTCAGTGGCTCTGAAGATAAAGATTTACAGGCCGCCAATGTAGAGAAAGTGTTTGCCTTACTTATGGTGGTGACTGCCTGTTGTATGGCATTTGCGCATGGTTCTAATGATGTGGCTAATGCTATTGGTCCTCTTGCGGCAGTAGTGAGCGTTGTGAGTAGTGGCGGTGAAATAACCTCTAGTGCAAAACTAGCGCCGTGGATTTTGCCCTTAGGTGGCGTAGGGATAGTGCTAGGTTTAGCATTATTTGGTCATCGAGTTATTAAAACTATCGGGCAAGGTATTACGCATTTAACACCAAGTCGCGGTTTTGCCGCTGAACTAGCTGCCGCCACGACCGTGGTTATTGCTTCAGGCACCGGCTTACCTATATCAACCACACAAACATTGGTGGGTGCCGTATTAGGTGTTGGATTAGCGCGGGGCGTGTCAGCACTTAATTTAGGTATAGTCAGAAACATTGTGGTGTCGTGGATTGTTACCTTGCCAGCGGGTGCTTTGCTGTCCATTATCTTCTTCTACCTATTAAAGGCCGCATTTGGTGTTGCCTAGATGCTGAAGGCCTTGCCCATACAGATAATGGGTTAAAGCAAATAGAATATGCAGTACCAAAACTAAAACACCCCCTCAATGAGGGGGTGTTTTGATTTCGGGCGATAGAAAACTAGGCGGTTTAGTCGTTGGCATCCGCCAAGGTAATAGGCGAGGTAAATCCAGCCGGTTTGATACCTACCACGGCGCAGTTTAATTGATTCATGGTCTCTTCCGCCGTTCCTCCCATAATAAAGCCAGGCACGCCTAATCGCGCCACCGTTCCCATGACTATCACATCGGTATCTAGTGATTTCGTTGTGGCAGCAATTTCTCGTCTTGGATAACCGTGGACAATATGTTTTTGCGGTTTCAAATAATCCATGGTGTCTGGCGCGAGTTCGCCTTCTAACGCTTGCAATAGATCTTCAAGCGCTTGCTCGCGCTCGGCATGTATCTTTGCTAAATCGGTTTCCATCTGGTCGTTATCAACGGTGATAAAGCCATCGCGTACAATATTTTCCGGCACGGCATCAAACACGTGGACAATGTGCAATTGGGAAAATTCCAGCAATGATATTTGAATAGCGTGGCGAAGAATATCGGCATTCAGTTTTTTGCGCACCGAAATTTCATGTTTGGGGTAGTGATAATTTAAATCTAACGCCGCAACCACGTTTTTATATTGGCTTGTACATTTTTGGTGCAGCACCCAAACAGGACAAGGACATTTTCGCAATAAGCGCATATCTAAACTGCCAAACAAACGATCTAAAAAGCTCTCTTCAGCGCGTTTTATCACCAAGTCGTATTGATATTTAATGACATTGGTAATGATATCGATAAGCGGGCTTCCAATACTTACCTTGGTTTGTGTAGGGTATTTTTCTTCCCATTTTTCTGCCTGATTGCGCAGCCAGTCTTGTGCTTGGGTTTCCATTGATGATTGGGAATCTATATATGAGAAGGACTCCATCACCATATTGGCATTCGGGGGAAGCGACTCTAGCGAGAGCATAAGGGTGAGTGTGGCTTGATGGCTTTTGGCGATATGCACAGCTTGTGCGATAACATCATCTTGTCGATGGGTATCACTTAGCACACACAATATATTGCTATAATGGCCTTTCATGAATGCTCCTAGCAAGATAGTAAGGTAGGGTAAAACTCTAATAATATCCTAACCTTTGAACTGCGCCCTGACTACCGAAATTCAACAGAAACACGGGCGAAAGTTGCAATAAATCAAGCGCACAATGAGAAATCTCTCTTTCTTTCGCGGAGGCCTTAAAACCGTAATAAAAGTGTGTTTACTAATAATCTTTATGTTAGATTAAGAATATCATTTTCAATCAGATTCTATACGTTATGAAATGGCCAAACTTAAAGCACCTTCACTATCTTGTTACCTTGTATCAGGAGCAGCATTTCCATCGTGCAGCCCAACGATGTAATGTCAGTCAGTCAACCTTAAGTACGGCAATTCAAAACCTCGAAGAGCATTTTGGCAGTCAGTTGCTCGAACGTGAACACAAAACCTTTGTGTTTACTTCTCTAGGGCTTGATATCGTTGAACGTAGTAAAGTGTTGCTACAAGAGGCTGGGGAACTGGTTGAGTATGCAAAAAATGCAGGCAACTGGGAACGGGGCACGTTAAAGTTAGGGGTTATTCCTACTATCGCGCCTTTCTTGTTTGAAGGTATGCTAAGTGCGTTTTCTACATCGCTTCCTGAGATTAATTTGGAAATGCAGGAAGACACAACCGAGAAACTGCTTCAGCAGCTCACCGACGGCAGATTAGATTTACTGATTTTAGCCTTGCCGATGGAAACGCCAGGGTGTAAGCAAATGGTGTTAGGCCATGATCCGTTTCATCTTATCGCCCATGAAGATGTGGCTTCTCAACTTCCTGATCCCGTAGATATCTCTAATTTACCTAAGAAAAGCATTTTCTTATTGCAACAAGAGCACTGTATGACCGGTCACGCCGTTAGCGCGTGTAACTTGCAGCACAGCGACCAAATTAGCAGTGTTGCCGCTAGCAGCCTTTATACGCTGGTGCAATTGGCTAACAGTAAAATGGGTTACACATTTTTACCCGAGCTTGCATTAAATCAGTCGATTATCAAAAATACCCAACTTAAAAGCTTTGCGGCGGAAGAGCAGGGGTATCGAGAAATAGGCCTAGTGTGGCGTTCAGGCACCACTCGGATGCAATTATTTCGACGTATTGGCGAGATCATTGCGCCTTTATTACCGGTTCCGACGTTAAAGTAGTTTTTAACGTTTTTTGTCCGTGATAGTCCATCGTAGATAATGTTGGAATGGGTTTTATTAGCCCTTGAGGGCTGCGTGGCCTAACGATGCTGCCCATTTGAGTTCGCGGCGAGAAAGGGCATTGGCTTGCGGGTTAATGCTGTGGAGGGCGCAATATGCACTGTCTGAAGGGAGCCTGTTATAGTGACAAAGGGCATAAAACAGCAAACTGCATCTACATAGCGTTGAATCGCAATGTAAATAGAGATGTGCGCCGTCTTTAAGTACGGTTGTTATTTCCCGCAAATATTGATGTAAAAAGGCTTCTTCAATCGATGCAGATATTGAGGTGGTCTCAAAAGGGACCCACATCCATTTTAGTCCCGACGTGAGACACTGATGTCTAATATCCGCGGCATTTTCATCGCGGGTTTGCACAGTGGCAATATGGCTAACTTTTGCTGACAATAATGGCGCCCAACTAGCGGTGTCTGGACGATTTCCAAAGCAAATTTTGCCGCCGTACAGTGAAAACCACGGAAATCTGCCATTGTCATCGGCAATGGCTTTAGGGTTAGAAGAAAGGTATTGCAATTGTGTTGTCATACTACGAAATAATAAATGGAAAAGTAGTGGCAGGCACATCCGCCAATAACGAACAAATGCCAGATTGCATGGGTATATTTTACTTTCTTCGCCACGTAAAAGCACACGCCAATACTGAAGCACAAACCACCAGCAACTAACAACCATAATCCCGTGCCTGGCAACGCAACGTATAACGGATAAATAAGCCCCAAAGCAATCCAGCCCATGAGCAAATAGGTCATCACAGACACTTTAGGGAATCTGTGCTGCGCCACAAGTTTAAAGGCTACACCACCCACAGCAAGACACCAGATAATTGCGGTCATCGTAATGCCTAACGCACCACCAATAGACACTAAAAGTAATGGGGTGTAAGTCCCTGCTATCAATATGTAAATTGCACTGTGGTCGAAAAGTTTAAGCCAGCCCTTAGTTTTTTGGTGGCTAATCGCATGGTACAAGGTTGAACTTAAGAACATGAGAATAAGGGTAGAGCCGTAAATTGCCGCAACCGTAATAGTAAGCGCATCTTCAGCTCTAAAAAGCATAAATACTAAACCAACAATAGCCGCGACAAAGCCAACGCCGTGACTTACGCTATTAAGCCATTCTTCTATAACAGAGTAGGCTTTAGTTGGAATTGAGGCCATAAACACTCCTTATGAAATCTGGCGTACACATGTACGCTCAATAGGCAATAATAGCAAACTCCCTAGAATAATGTGATGACAAAAAGGTGAAATAGTTTATTAAGCTTTACACCTTAAGTGACTTATTCATCTTCAATAGGCATAAAGCAGCCATGTAATTTATCAATTAACGTCGCCAGTTGGCTCGCTTCTTCTTTGCTCAGCCCATCAAGTTTACACAGCATTTGTACGGGGATGTCTCCAGCTTTCACTTTCGCCGTGTTGCCAAACGACGTGAGATGAACGTGCTTTACTCGTTTGTCAGCGTGGTCTTTTTCAATGGTGATGAACCCTTTTGCCTCCAGCTTTTTCAATATAAGTGACATGGCACCACCATCAATCATGGTCTTTTGTACCAAGGATGCCACTGTCACACCACTTGTTTCCCATAGCGCCATCAAGGTGACATATTGCGGATAGGTGATATCTAACGCTTTTAACAACGGGCGATAGGCCCGAGTGAAGGCATTAGACAAGGTGTAAAAGCGATGGCATAGCTGATTTTCTAATTTAAGGCGTTCAGTCATGGGTACTAACACGGAAGAAAAAGGTCTGAATAATATTTTGCATACAAATAACTTGATCTGCAAATAAAGATGGTGGTATTTTAGTTTGCATGCAAACTAAATAATTGGAGAACAGCATGCATAAACTACAGCAAGTGATTTATACAGGTACGGCCACGGCAACCGGAGGACGCGAAGGTACCGCCACCTCTAGCGACGGCAACTTGTCGGTTACACTTTCAACGCCAAAAGCGTTGGGGGGAGCAGGAGGAGAGGGCACAAACCCAGAACAAATGTTCGCAGCTGGGTACTCTGCGTGCTTCATCGGCGCATTAAAGCATGTCGCGGCAGCCGAAGGGGTTAAGCTAGACAATGATATTAAGGTGACTGGCGATGTGAGCATTGGGCCTATTGAAGTGGGTTTTGCCATTGCAGCGAAACTCAGCGTAGATTTAGGCAGCATGGATAAAGAGCAAGCTCGTAGCTTAGTGGAAAAAGCGCATCAGGTGTGCCCCTATTCAAATGCGACTCGCGGCAACATTGAAGTAGAAATTTCCCTAGTCTGACGGTTGTAGGCGCCGCTCTAGTGAGTGGCGCACTTATTATCTGAATACGGATCCCGTTCACGTTTTCTACATTGACTGAAAACGATCTTAACCCTCTTTCACACGTAGCTGTATGTAACCACTTTATCCTAAGTGTGTTAGGTGAATCGGTGTCATTAATCACTGATTTAACATTTTATGGTACGTGATGAAGGAGTTTTTATGTACACACAAAAGCTACATGCCGGCGCTAAATTTCCTGACATTAAGGCAACATTAACGTCAGGAGAGGAAGTATCGCTAAGCAGTAAGCGTGAAGAATGCGATTGGAAAATGGTCGTGGTCTATCGCGGTAAGCATTGCCCAATTTGCACAAAATATTTAAACGCGCTAGAGGACTTTAAAGGGCGTTTATTGGAACAAAATATAGACTTAATTGCCGTCAGTGCAGACAGTAAGTCTCAGTTAGACGCCCACTTAGACGACCTTTCTATTAGTTTCCCTATCGCTTATGGGTTAACTGAAGACGATATGAAAGCGCTCGGTTTATATATCTCTGAGCCGCGATCAGAAAAAGAGACCGATCATAATTTCGCTGAACCTGCATTGTTCATCATCAATGGTGAAGGACGTATTCAAATTTGTGAAATTGCCAATGCACCATTCGTTCGTCCAGACCTTGAACAACTCGTGTCGGGTTTAGCATTTATTCGCGACCCAGAAAATAGCTATCCTGTTCGCGGAACGCGCGCTTACTAATACCCGAAAAACTATGACGTGTAGCCTGGCGGTTTATGCGTCATAGCCTGTTTACGTGGATAACCGAATTGCAGCGACATGAGCTTCAAACTCTCCCATCCTTTGCTCAGGAAGTGCCAGTGTCATAGTGACGCAATGCGCATAGTTGCAAGACTGAATTTTACCCTGGAATTGTTGGGTTAAATGCCGAACAAACTGTTCGTGTTTGAAGTCTACATCTAGACTTAATTCATGCAGGCTAACTTCTTGTTTGGTTTCGAGTTGTTCCATTACTTGCTGAGCAGCCGCAGAATAGGCGCGTACAAGGCCGCCAGCCCCTAGCTTAATGCCCCCGAAATAGCGGGTAACAACAACCATCACATCGCCCACGTTTTTATGCTGTAAAACATTGAGAATAGGTTTACCCGCGGTACCGCTAGGTTCGCCATCATCGGCCATAGCAAGTGAACGAGGTTGATCGGGAGACCCAATTAAATATGCCCAACAATGATGGCGGGCGTCTGGGTATTTTATTTTTATTTCAGCAAGTTGCTCCATGGCAGCCTCTCTACTATCAGCAAAAGTGGCAAAGGCGATAAACTTACTTTTTTTAATTTCGTACAGGATTTCATGCTGTACTGCAGGCACAGGATACGTCATTCGAGAAGTATATCTTCCATTAGCCGCTGTGGCTAATGGAAGATATGAGTGAGTTTGTCCGGTAGGCGTGACATTACCCTTAGACGGTATAGAGGTAGCTTTAGCGCCGCCTATTGCTACCGCAGAATACCCGATACAGTTTCTGAGACGTTCACCGCACCTTTTTGAATCTCATCCATGACCGATTGAACTTGAGTAATTTGCTGGCTGTTCAAATCAACGTTATCTTTAACGGCGGCCATTTTCTTGGTGGACTTGTCGGCGAGTTTGCGGTTTTCTGCTACCACCGTTTCAATTTCTACGGTGGAGTCGCTGGTGCGCTGCGCCAGTTGTCTAACTTCATCGGCAACAACGGCGAAGCCGCGACCTTGTTCACCGGCCCGTGCAGCTTCAATTGCAGCGTTAAGCGCCAGTAGGTTGGTTTGGTCTGCAATGCCACTGATGGTGGTTACAATGGTTTCAATTTTTAGTGATTGTTCGCTTAACTCATGCATGAGCAAGTTGGTTTGATCAACTTCATCGAGGGTTGTTTGAAACACGTCAATACTACGATGTAGTGAGGAAGCGCCTTCTGCGGCGATTTGCGAGGTTTCTTCCGCCGTGGATACGGCTAATTCGGCTGCCTGAGAAATGTTGTGTTTTTCAGTGACTTGGTCAGTAACGTTAGAGGCAAACTTAATCACTTTAATGACTTTGCCTGATGCATCAAAAACAGGATTGTAGGTAGCTTCTAACCACAAAGGGTTACTATTCGCATCAACGCGCTCAAAGGTGCCTGACGAGAAGTTACCTTGTGCCAGTGACTCCCAAAACGTCGGGTTTTCCTGGTAGAATTTATCCTTACAAAACATCCTGTGATGCTTGCCTTGGATTTCACTTAAATTGTATTTAACGGTAGCCGTAAAGTTTTCATTTGCGGTTATAATGGTGCCATCAGGCTCAAACTCGATAACTGCCATCGATTTATCTAGAGAATCAGAAACCGCTTTCCCTTCGTAATAAGCACGCTGCTGTTCGGTAACATCGTGGTAGACAGCGTGAACTTCTGTGCCGTTGGCAACCTTTACGGAGACGTAACTAGCCGTTAACCATAAGGTGGTACCCGTTGCCGATTTACGGGCTACTGTGTCGCTTACACTTTCACCGTTAAGTAATGATTGCCAGAAGTAGTTGTATTGGCTGTCTGTTTGTACAGCCTCAACGCGCAATTGACGGTGGCTAAATGAAGGCGGAGATCCTTTAGGGTAACCTAAGGTTGCCATAAGGCTGTCAGAAGCATAGGTGCAATTTCCTGAACCGTCATAAATGGCATAGGCTAAATTGTTCTTCAACGCATCCAGCGTTACTAAAAGATTGGTGTTCTCGTCCGTGAGAGAAGCTATGTCGTTAGTATATCTTGAACTTGTTACAAACATATCAACTCCGGCAAGCGAATAATTACTGATTAAGTGTTTTTTAAGTTTTTTATAAAAATTATATTGAATATAGTAAGCAAAGTTTTTCGAAAAAGCGCTTAGACAATATATCTATTTTTACTGCACTGACGTGACAATTTGGTGTAAGAGGGCATGAAAAACTCGTCGAAAGAATAATGTTTTTTTGTAAACTTAAAAGGTTTTCTCACTTTGATTATTTTCCATAAATGTGTGCTTCTTTTCATAGATACTGACGATTCGGCCTTTTTCTGTCTTATGCGCTGTTGATGCATACCTCATTCATATTAGAATGAGCCCAATTCATTTCTATTTTTCTTTGTTGGCGTTTCACTTACATGAAAATACTGCACACGTCTGATTGGCATTTAGGGCAAAGCTTTTTTACAAAAAGCCGAAAACACGAACACCAAGCATTCTTAAAATGGCTTTTAAACGTAGTAAAGAAACATGAAATTGATGCCGTAATTGTCGCTGGTGATGTCTTTGATACAGGGACGCCGCCAAGTTATGCCAGAGAGCTTTACCACGGGTTTATCGGAGAATTACAAGGGTTGCAATGTACGCTTGTGGTACTGGGTGGAAATCATGATTCTGTGTCGGTTTTAAATGAAAGCAAGGCGCTACTTAAGTACCTAAATAGCCATGTGATTGCCAGTACTTATGGCGAGACAAGCGAGCAGGTAATTACCTTAAATAACCGCGAAGGGCAGCCAAGTGCGGTGTTGTGTGCTGTGCCTTTTATTCGGCCTCGTGATGTGCTGGTGAGTGAAGCAGGACAAAGCGCCACTGATAAGCGCCAGGCACTGGGCGATGCAATCAAACAGCATTATGCGGCACTGTACCATCAAGCGGTAGCACAACGGGCGGCTTTGATTGAAAAAGCAAAAGGGGCCAACGACGAGCAGAATAACGGGATTCCAATCGTCGCTACTGGACACTTAACCGCGTTAGGTGTCAGCCAGTCAGAAAGTGTGCGTGACATTTACATAGGTACTCTTGAGGGCTTTGACGCTAGAGGTTTTCCGCCCGCTGATTACATTGCGCTTGGGCACATACACAGGCCGCAAAAAGTGGCAAAAACCGAACATATTCGTTATTCAGGCTCGCCGATACCGTTAAGCTTTGATGAGCTCAATACGCAAAAACAAGTGGTATTGGTGGAATTTACGTCGCAAAGTACATCCCCGTGCATCTCTACACTCCCTGTGCCTCGCTTCCAACCCATGGAGGTGATTAAAGGAGACTTACAAGCTATTGAAAAAGCCATCAACGCAAGCGAGGCAATTGCCCAGGCATCAAAGACTGATTCAACCAATGGCGTAGATACTGATAGCAATAAAAGTACGGTGTGGCTTTGCATTGAAGTGGAAACACAAGACTACCTTTCTGATTTACAGCAACGGGTTCAGCAATTTTTAGAGGGCAAAAACGCTGAGATTCTGCAGCTTAAACGGGTACGTCAGCGCACAGCGAAAAGCTTGAGCGAAACGCAAAATGTTCAGCTTAGTGAGTTGTCGGTTAAAGATGTATTTGAAGCGCGTCTGGCCTTGGCGTCTTTAGACGAAACACCTGCGGACACCGTAACTGAAACGATAGAACCACAGTCGAAAAGTACACCGTTGTCGCGTATTGATCGCATTAGGCATTTGTTTTCTGATGCCGTAGAGCTTGTGCATACAAACAAAGAAGACTTAGCAAACAAAGAAGAGACAGAACCGCTAAGCACGTTGAGCGGCAGTGCGTCGGCTTCTGAGCAAAACCAAGCAACACAAGGCGAAGCATAAATGAGAATACTGACTTTACGCCTTAAAAATCTCAATGCCCTGAAAGGAGAGTGGAAAATTGATTTCACTCAATCGCCTTTTATCGACAATGGTTTGTTCGCAATTACCGGCCCCACGGGGGCAGGCAAGACCACGTTGCTAGATGCCATCTGCTTGGCGTTATATCACCAAACTCCTCGTCTTGGTGCTATTTCTACATCGAACAATGACATTATGACTCGCGGCACAGCCGAGTGTTTGGCCGAAGTAGAATTTGATATTAAAGGCAAAGCCTATCGAGCATTTTGGAGTATGCGCCGAGCGCGAGGAAAGGTTGACGGTAACTTGCAAAGTGCTGATGTAGAGCTGGCAGAAGTTGAAAGCGGCGATGTTTTAGCCACGCAAGTGAGACCTAAAAATGAAGAAATAGAAAAACTGACTGGCCTTAATTTTGCGCGCTTTACAAAATCGATGATGTTATCGCAGGGTGACTTTGCCGCCTTTTTAAATGCTAATGAAGGTGACAGAGCAGAGCTTTTAGAAGAGCTGACGGGAACAGAAATTTACGGGCAAATTTCTCAAGCAGTGCATCAACAATTTAGCGATGCCAAACAAAAGAAAAAAGAATATGAATTGAAGCTTGAAGGGGTTACCTTACTCAGTGATGAGCACGTTGCACAGTTAAAACAAGAGCAAGCCAGTACCCAGCAGCGGATAGAAGCATTTAATAAGCAACTAGCCGAATTGCAACAACAGCAACAATGGCAACTTGCAGTAAAAAGCAACGAACAGGCGCTTTATGACGCGAAACAAGCCCAGAATTCAGCGAATGATGCCATTAATGGGGCAGAGCAAACGCTTGCGCGTTTAGCACAAAGCGAACCGGCAGAAAAACTTCGCGTGCCCTACTTACAGCGCAATTCACTTCAACAAGATGTTACCCGCTACCAAAATAGTGTGAACCACAAAGCAGATCAACTACCTGAATTGCAAAGCAAAAAAGGGCAGTTAATTGCAGCCGCTAGTTATGCTGAATCAGAACTCAAAGAAGCCAAAGCGCAAACTGCGGCCCTTGAAAAGCGTATACATGAACACGTCATTCCCCTTGATAGTGACATAGCGCAACATATCAACGCGCAGCAAAAAGCCAAGGAAGCATCACAGCGTTTAACGCAAACGCTAGAACAGCTAAAAACGCACCGTGCGGATACCGAAAGCGCTTCGGCGGAGAATAAATCAACGCTGGCGACATTAGAGACCTTCCTAAGCGAACACAGCGCATTACTCGGTATAGCTGAATTTATGAGTGGATGGGGTGAAACTGCTCGCTACATAGACAACGAGCAACAGCAACTAAAAGCGCTAACGGAAGCCTTAAGTAAAGAAAGGGAAGTGCTAGCCACACTCGATGGCTCAATAGAAGAAAGTCAGCAAGTATTGAGCGTACTGACGGATAATTACAACGCTGAAAAAACGAGGGTAGCCCACTGTGAACAGGCGTTACACGCAGTACTTAGTAACACTAGCAAAGCCAGTTTGCAGCAAGAGCGCGATATAAAGCTAAACCATTGGGACAATTTGGTGCAGCTAGCCCATGTTCAACAGCAATATCTTGTGTGTGAAGAGGATAAAGCGTCTCTTACCGCTCAACAAGATGCACTCGCTAGCACGCTTTTACAGCAACAAGCAGAGCGAAACAGCTTAGTCCAGGCGTATAAAGCAACCCGCAGTAACTTAAAAGATATTGACGCGCTTATTGCCCTTGATGCAGAAGTGGCTCACTTGCGTGCGCAATTAAAAAGTGGAGAACCTTGCCCGGTATGCGGGGCTAATGATCACACCACGTCTAGCGTGACCATAGATGTGCCAGACACCATTGCTAAGCGAGACATCACGAAGCAGCAGCTTGATGACATAGAACAAAAAGGGGCCAAGGCAAAAGACAGTGTCACGCAAACCGAGCTGACGCTTGCCCAAGTGGAAAAGCAACTTACTCAGGCTCACTCACAAAGTGAGGCGCTACTTGTTAAATGGCACAGGATCTCAAACCAACTGTGCACCGATATTCCTCGTTTTAAAGAGGTGAAAGTAGACACTGCCCAAAGTGTGGAGAAGTTTACTCAGCAGTTTAAAACCCGTTTAGATGAAATAAATGTGCAGGTAAAGCATATTGAGCAATGTGAACAGACGCTCAATACTGCAATGCAACGAGCGAGCCAAGCACACACTACTTTGCAAGCTGAACAGTCTGCCCATGCGATGAATCAGCAACAGAGGGAGACATTGGCAAAGCAAATACGCGAACGCCAAAATGAATTGACGCACAAAACCAAGGCGGTTAACGAGAAAGTGGCTGCATTGAGGCAAGATATTAGTGCCCATCATGATTCTTTTTCAGCGAGCGAAAGTGACGCTACCGAAAGCCAAGCACCGGTCGTGGGCCATATTCTTCACTGGTTAAATGAAAAAGCCGACGCGCTTAAAACCTATAAGCAAAAGCAACAGCAGCGCGACGCACTTAAAGACGAGTTGCAAAGTGTTAATGAAACATTACTACTAATAGACCGCGATATCGAAAGTGCGCAGGCGCAACTTAAGGAAGTGTTAACCCAATTAACACAGCACGAAGAGAAATTGGTTGCGCTGCGGAATACCCGCCTAGACATTTTCCCGGAAGCTGATATTGATGAAGCTCGAAGCAAAGCACGAAAAAAAGTCGATGATGCAGAACAACAACTGAGTGACACCAAAGCAGAGCTGCAAAAAACAGATAACGCGTTATCCCGTTTAGAGGCTGAAATTGCGCAGCTCAATGGGCAAATGGCTGAAAAGCAACAGGCGCTCAATGACGCCACTGAGGCTTTTAACGCCAAACTGGCAGACAGCCCCTTTTCCAACGAACAAGCTTTCAGCAATGCGTTACTCGATGAAGAAACCCGAATGGGCTACGTTGAACTTCAAAAGCGCTTAACCCATAAAAAGCAGCAGGCAGACTTGTTAGTAGAAAATGCATTGGCCACCCAAAAGTCGCTGTCAGCTAAAGCGCATGCCGAACGCTGGGCGCAGTCGTTAGAACACCATGGTTCAGAGTGGGTAGGGCTGCAAATAACTGAAATCGCGCAGCAAAGAGATGGGCTTTTATCGTCGTTAGGGCAACTTGAGCAACAACTTCACGCGAACCATCAAGCCCGTGAAAAGCAGCAAAAACTCGTGGAAGAAATGGCAACGTTTGAAGCCTATTACGACGACATTACCTATTTGCATTCGCTTATCGGTTCGGCCAGTGGTGATAAATTCAGGCGTTTCGCACAGGGATTAACGCTAGATAATCTTGTTCAATTGGCCAACCAGCAGCTAGACAAGTTGCACGGTAGGTATCAGTTAAGCCGTAAAGAAAACGAGGGGCTGGGCTTAAGTGTGCTG
The DNA here is from genome assembly GCF_015767655.1 of Alteromonas sp. B31-7. Taxonomy (NCBI): domain Bacteria; kingdom Pseudomonadati; phylum Pseudomonadota; class Gammaproteobacteria; order Alteromonadales; family Alteromonadaceae; genus Alteromonas; species Alteromonas sp. B31-7. The sequence continues at coordinate 3,673,377 of NZ_CP065233.1, read as the reverse complement.
GATACTTGGCAGGGCGATGTGGAGCGAGACACCAAAACTTTGTCAGGCGGAGAAAGCTTTTTAGTGAGTTTAGCGTTGGCGCTAGCGCTGTCAGACTTAGTGAGCCACAAAACCAGTATCGACTCGCTATTCCTAGATGAAGGCTTTGGTACCTTAGATGCTGAAACCTTAGATGTCGCGCTCGACGCGTTAGACAACCTGAATGCCAGCGGCAAAATGATTGGTGTCATTAGCCATATTGAAGCGATGAAAGAGCGCATCCCCACGCAACTAAAAGTTATCAAACGCAACGGGGTAGGATTAAGTGCATTGGATGCAAGGTATATGGTTGCGTAATATGTAGTGGCTCATATGTGTGATTCATACTAAGCAATTGAGCAGTCATTTCAATTTACTCATTTGCTTTTCTCGGTATTCAGACGGTGATAGGTTTTTAAGCGTTTTAAACTCTTTGTTGAAGCTGGACTTCGTTTGAAATCCGGAGTCAAGCATAACTGATGTAATTGACCGTTTTATCCCCACTAAGATGAACACCTGCTGTCCGCGGGTATCTCCATAACCTTCCTGATAATACTGGTATAGCTATTGCTATTCCAGACCCCAGTTGTGCATGACTGACCACATTTTTAGGGACAAAGCTGGCAACCGTGGAAACACACTTAACTCACATTCTCGTTTTGGATATAAGATAATGAAAAGATTACTATATAGGATTGTCGCGCTTTCACTGGGTTTTGCAAGCCCTCTTGCATTCTCGACCGACGCAGCTCAGGTCTCAGATATGGAGCAGGTTCTTAAGAATCTGGTAGAGGAGAATCAGTTAATTGGTACACAATTTGTGGCAATCGTGAACGAAGAAGGGTTGGTGTCTTTTGATGAATTTTCACAAGAAACGCTACATTTTGACGAAAATAGTCAATTTTTGATTGCCTCACACACCAAGGCGATGACCAGCACTTTGGCGGCATTATTACATGCAAATGAGGAAATCGACTTAAACAAGCCAGTCGTTGGCTATAACAAAAATCTCATCACTAACCACAAGGTAGATGCACAAAGCATCACCCTTAAGCAGCTGCTCACACACACTAGCGGCTTTACCAGTATTCAGCATTCATTTAAAACCGCTTACTTAGGGTATGCCGACCAAGCCGAACTTGTTAACGCTCTAAATTTTAATACATTAGTTGCACCGAATAAGGGGTTCCGATACTCAAACACAGGTCCGATTGTTGCGGCTATGGCGTTCGAGTCAACGTTAGGGAAACCTTGGCAGAACCTGCTCAATGAACGTATTTTCTCACCACTTGGAATGACAAATACCACTCATGAAGTTCCCGACAAAATATTTCCCTCGATTGTCACCGCAAATAATGGCACAAGATTCCTGCAAGGACACTTTAAAACTAACCAAACTATGCACGCATCTGGCGGGCTAACGTCTACAGTCGCTGACCTCAGCCGCTGGCTGCAAGCCAATATTAAGCAAAGCCTAGGCAACGAAAAAGACTCGAAGCTATTTGAATTGATGCACAGCAAACAGGTTGAGCAAGACCGACAATATTTCACTTACCAGAGAACAGGCTACACGTTAGGCTGGGATGTAGCACAATACAATGCTGAGACCTTGCTAACACGCTTCGGCACTTATGCGGGGTACAGCATCCATGTCTCGTTTATGCCTGAGAAAAAAATTGGCGTAATCAGCTTTACCAATCAGGATATTGCCTTTCTCTTACCACACGTCATCGCTAACTACGCATACAACACAATGTTGTCTAAAGACAATACCCAGTCGCTCCTTGCTGAAGAATCACAGCGGTTGCAGCAGTTCATTGACAAACAACGACTGTCTGCACCTTCTCCATCGCAAATCGTGCCTGCAGACGGCAAGGTTAACAGTCTAATTGGTTCTTACATAAATACGCAAAACTGGCCGCAGATGACAATTTATGTTGAAGATAATCAGATAAAGGTAAGTTGGGGCGTATTAGAAGGTGTTCTATTGAACGTTGACGGTGAGTATGTCGCTCACTTTGGTTCCATATCACGCCCTATTACCACATCAATGAATGATGACGGTAAATTCATGCTAACAAACGGTTCACTGGTATACCAGCAACAGTAAAAGGCCAGCTTATTTCACTATTCAATACCAATAATATTTTGTTTCAATCGAATGGATCAAGAAAGCGACTCTATCCTACTATTGCTTCGAAGGACAGGCGCAATTAGACAAATAACGGACATTCTACACTGAGCTTTTTAAATATCCGATTAGGGCCAAAAGCAGACATAAGGCCTTACCCACCCGATAACCTCCAGCATTGAGTGAGAAACGCCTTATTTTATAGTTCTTAAGTGTACTAGCTCAGACTTGATCTGACAGTTACCCGTTTTTCAGGTGTCGCTGTCAGTTTAGATTTGAGCTAGATTCTTCTCAGCCCAAGTCCGTTTCCCATCGATTAATGTTTCCAGTGGCGTTCTGCCACAGCACATTTTGCCCTGATGAGTCCTTTCATTGTTGTAGTAATCCATCCACACGTCCAGATCTTTTTGAAGCTCTTCTAGCGACGCATATAGTTTCTTACGGAACGTAACTTGGTAGAACTCATTCAATATCGTTTTGTGGAAGCGCTCGCAGATACCATTGGTTTGCGGTGACATTGCTTTAGTTTTTGTGTGATCGATGTCGTTGATAGCAAGGTAAAGCTGGTAATCATGGTGCTCTACCTTCCCACAATATTCTGTACCGCGATCGGTAAGTATTCTGAGCATCGGTAAGTCATGCTGCTCGAAGTAAGGCAGTACCTTGTCATTGAGAGCGTCAGCAGCGGTTATCGGCGTTTTGGTGGTATACAGTTTGGCGAAGGCCACCTTGCTGTACGTATCAATGAAGGTTTGCTGATAGATACGACCAACACCTTTCAAGTTTCCCACATAAAACGTGTCTTGCGAGCCTAAGTAGCCGGGGTGAAGGGTTTCTATCTCACCGCAAGCTTCGTCATCATTCTTCTTTTTCTCTAACGCTGCAACCTGCGAATCTGTGAGGATTATGCCGTCATTAGCGACTTTATCTTCTAACGCTTTCAGCCGCTTCTTGAAGTTCTCCAAGTCATGACGAAGCCAAATGGATCTAACTCCACTGCCAGACACAAATATACTTCTCTTCCTAAGCTCATTGCTCGTTCTGTGTTGGCCGTGAGCTGGAAACTCGATAGCGTAATCAATGACAGCTTGTTCTGTCACTTCATCAACGCGGTTTTTAAGATTTGGAGTTCTGCGACTTTTATCGATTAACGAGTCAATTCCACCGTCCTCTACAAGTTCCTGATAACGGTAAAAGGTATCGCGAGAAACGCCCATAACTTTACACGCTCTTGATACATTTCCGAGTTCTTCTGCGAGATTAAGCAAACCTGCTTTGTGTTTAATGATTGGATTGTTAGTATGCAACATGAGAGTTACCTATTTTGTTTTGATTAAAGATTCGACACCTTTATCAAAACGGGTAACTCTCATCTTTTCAAGAAGAAGTGTCAGATTAAGTCGAGACTAATTCATCTTAAGGTGTTAACACCAAGCGACTTTGTCGTATCTTAATTACCAAGCGATTCTGTCGTAAGCGCTAATTACCAAGGGAAACTGTCGGTCACTTTTTTACATGTCTGGTAATGTTCTTTTTTTGAATATTTGAGGCATGTTGAGGATGATCGTGATGGATTCTAAAGCTCAACTAACCGTTGATATTATTGCTAAAGTGGTTGAAGGCAGGATAACAATTGTCAATGCTGCTAAGTTACTCAGCAAGTCTCGACGCACCATTGAACGCTACGTAAAGCAATATCAGCAAGTTGGTATTCAATTCGCTATTCATGGTAACAGTGGTAAAGCCCCACTCAACAAAACGCCGGAATCAATAAAAAAAGCGGTGCAGGTCTTAATCAAAGAAAAGTATTTTGATTTAAATTTGCTCCATCTTGCGGAAAAGCTAGAAACTGATGAACACATTGTCGTGAAACGAGAGACACTGCGTGGTTGGGCACATGATATTCATCATGTTAAACGAGCCAAACGAAGACGTAGCAATGTTCGAAAACGCAGAGAGCGCATGGAAGCACCGGGTCTAATGATGCAAATGGATGGCAGTCCACATCTCTGGTTTGGGGATAAAAAGCACTGTTTAATTGCCATGATTGATGATGCAACCAGTGAAGTCTACGCCGAGTTCTTTCCCTCAGAAACGACGGTTGGTTGTTTGCAAGTGATGCGAGATTGTATTGAAGCCAAAGGCGTGTTCAAAACGCTTTATGTCGATAGAGCCGGTATCTTCGGCGGCCCTAAACGCTGCAACTTCTCACAGATGCAGAGGGCTTGCGAAGAGCTAGGGATTGAAATCATCTTTGCCAATTCACCACAAGGCAAAGGCCGTATTGAGCGAGCATTCGATACCTTCCAAGACCGTCTTGTTCCCGAGCTTAGGCTGAACAATATTAATGATATTGCTGCCGCCAATGCCTACCTTAAACACGTCTTTATTCCGCAGTTCTGGCAAACCAAAATTCAAGTTAAATCAAAACAAGCACCTGAATTTACGCCTCTGTCGAAACACATCAACCTTGATGATATCTGCGTCATTAAAGATCACCGCAAAATACGTAATGACCATACCTTCAGTTATGGCAACAAGTTCTACCTAATAGATTCACCGCTCAAGCACTCCATTACCAATCAGAAAATCGAGATAAGGAACACGAGTAAAAAAGGGTTTACCGCTCACTTCGCTGGTCGCAAACTGAAGATCTCGGAAGTTAATGAACCAAGCAAACTGGCATCAGAAGACTTGGCAATACAGAAGAAACTTGAAGTATTAGCGTTAATCGAAAAGCTTGGAAGTGTCAGCGCTGCATCGCGCCAAAGTGGCGTATCACGGGACACTATTCATCGACACTTAAGACTGGTTAAGCAAGGTGGCCCTGCCGCACTAAAACGCCAAGAAACACCTGATGTGCGTCACAAAAACTGTGTGGATAAGGCGATAGAAGACGCCGTTGTGCAATTCTCAATTGAACACCCTCACCTTGGTCAGCAGAAAGTCGCGATAAAGCTCAGTGAAGCCCTAGGTGTTGATATTAGCGCGGGCGGTGTGCGTAGCATTTGGCTAAGAAACAATATGAATACCACCGCATTGCGAGTCGAAAAATCTAATGCTCTGGCTGAATCGGCATAAAAGATAGCCAGTTTAGCAACTGGCTGATATGCTATTTACGACAAAATCGCTCGGTAATTAGACCGACATAATCCCTTGGTAATCACACTAATTCATCTTAAGGTATTACAGCTGCGGCTCCGGATACTGTAAAACCTAGGTTGTAACATACTTGGGAGCCCAAAGTGTATTTCTCCCATTCTTCTTCAGAACAATTTGAAACATGTAAGAAATGAAAACCTTTGAATCCTGTCGATACTAGCAACATGTAACTGGCTTCCTTTTTAACAACGGTACCTGTAAAAAATGAAGCTTTACCATCTTCACTAACAATCCCACGGATAGTGTTTCTCGTAAGTGGAGGCATCCTGTAGCCTCTGATTTTATTGATAAACGTTTTGAAATCCTCGTACTTATTATTTAAGTAGAGCTGTCTTGAATACCATACGTGATTAACAATGTTTCCATCACCGTCGGTAAATGACTTTCTCCAGTGATACTCAGCTTTATCATCTTTGCCATCGGCAAGTATGGTAGAGTAAATAAGAGCGAGTTTCCCATGAGCTATTTTGTCATTATGGTTTGCTTCCAAAACTCTGCCATACACGCTCAAAGCCTTCTCAACTTCCCCTTTTGATAAATAAATGTCTCCCAATGCGCTAGCCAGATGACTATTTCCATTGTTAATGGAGAATGCCTTTTCTAATGCATTTGTTGCTCGTTCGTTATCGTTGAGTAGCAACGCTATCTTGGCATCTAATTCAAGCAAAACATCGTTGTCCGGGTTTGACTTTAAGGCACTTTTTGAAGCTTGCTTCGCTTTATCGGTTGCGTCAGAAATCAATTCGTCATCCTCTGTTGTTAAAGCATCCTCCAAGCGCTGAATCGCGATTTTGCACATGGTGCTATGGCCGTATGAAGAATCAGAAGCAGATTGCGAAGATTCTAAAGCTAATCGACTTGCTTTATTATATAACCTTTCTCTTTCTAATCCTTTTGCTTTACCAGCTTTAATCAACTCTAATTCAGCCCACGTATGAGAAATTGAATTATTATGATGACCGTATTCTCTAGCAAGACTCAAATATTTCTCAGCTAATGAAAGTCTTTGAATACTCGAGCGCATATAAAAAATCGCAAACTGCTGATAGTAATAATCATCGTGGTCGCATACGCTAAAGCTCATTTTATAAATTTTCTCTATATCCAGAGGATTTCCAAAAACACTATTTAAGTGGCGATATTTAATCAATTCCCTAAATGCGGCTCTATCTGAGCTATACCCAATGTCTAATGATTGAAGTAAGCTTAAGTAGGAATGCAGCTTTTCATCATCAGTCGATAAGGCGTGTGAAAACACCATTTCAGCTATAGACGGATGCCTAGCTTCGTAAGAAATATCCTGAGTAAGAGCCCCTGTTACGTGCAGCACGTTTTCGAGAGGCTCAAAAAAGGCATCTTTGAATGCCTCAAAATCAATATTGTGAATACGATGGATTATTCCTGCTCTAACGGGAATACCAAACTGATTCATTATGCAAACTGTTCTATATATTAATTGGGCTTTTCGTTCAGCAATGTTGTCATATTCATCTTGAATTATTTCGACAAAGCTTTTTGCCATGGTTGCTTCATGCAACATGACCAATAACTGCCTTCCTAATCTATTGGAAAACGCACTTATTTGCTCTTCTTTGCTGAGGTCTTTTAACGCTCCCAGACACTCATGCTTATCCAGCTTGTAAATTAAATCATTTATTTCACTTGGAGAAAGATTTCTCAATTCAAAGGTGTTCGTAAGGAATCGATTCAAGGCAGAACACTCAGTGTTCCAAATATTAGTTCTTTCAGCAACAAAACACGTTATAGGTAGATTTGCCCGTTTAAATTTGGTCAGTAATAACAATAAATCATGGACATGAATTGAAGCTTTGTCTAAAAATAGACAAATTCTTTCGCCTACTTTTTCTGCAATTTCAAAAATTGCATTTATGTCTAGACTCTCGTTTGAATTCCAAAACAGGCAAATTCTTTCGTAATCTATCGCTGAATCATATGCAACTCTTTTAAGTACGACAGACTTTCCACATCCCGCTGGACCAGAAATATTGAATAGCTCGACTTTGTTACTTTTCTCAGATTCTTCTGCCAACACAACATCTGAAATAATCTCATCTGATAATCGGCGCCTAACATCAAGCTCTTCAATTATTGGGGACCACCCATTCGAATAACCTCGGTAAAATAGGTTGGGTGAGCAATGTTCATCAAGGTAAGCGATCAATATAGACCCGGATCACCCCATTTTATCTAAATCGCTCGTCAATTTTTTGTCCGCGAATTTCTCTTTCCAGACTCTTGGCGTCAGGTCGAGTACATCTTTGGCCGGGTGCAGTGCTACACGCTGCAATACATCCACCAGATAATGGTAGGGATTGACGCCTTGCAGGCGGCAAGTCACCATCAGGCTTTGTAATATGCCCAGTTGTTCAGCCCCGAGTTCGGACCAACAGAACAAATAGTTTTTTCTGCCCATGGGGATTACCCGCAGTGCCCGCTCAAGATGATTGGTGTCCATGGGTAACGCGGGGTTACTCAGGAACACCTTGAGTTGGCTCTCTCGCTCAGCGGTGTAATGAAGCGCCTTGGCGAAGGGGGATTTGGGTAGTAAATCAGTGCGCTGTCGTTGTTGGTAGACCCACCGGAAGAAGTCAGTCACGAGTGGTTCGCTGTGTTGTTGGCGGTAGGTATGGATATCGGCCAGGTCTGATTGCTTATCCCGGATGTGTTTTTCATGCCGGTAGAGTGTGGCGATAATATCCAATGCCTGTTGTGCGGTGTGAGGCTCACTGTCGAGGGCTTTTTCAAAGCCTCTGCGCATGTGTACCCAACAGGCAGCGTGCACAATCTGCCGTTCGTGTTGATTTAATTGTTCAACCGTTTTGGTGTAAGCGGCATAGCCATCTGTGAGCAAGGTACCGGTAAAGTCCTGTAACTGTGCTTTGGCGTGCAACATGCCCCGGCTGTGACTCCAGGTAAACGCCACCTCATCACTGTCACCGTACATCGGCCAGAAGTAGGTTTGTTTCATTTGCCCCGGTTTTCGGCCAGCCCCTTTGGTACGCCCGGCTTTAATGGGCACTTCATCCATCATCAGGATTTTGCTTTGCAGAATGTGCTGCCACTGGGCCTTGGCGATGGGCCGAAGCAGCTCAATGCCTTGTTGTATCCAGTTGATTAAGGTAGCCCGGCTAAGGGTGATACCGCTATCAAGCATGCGTTGATGTTGGCGGTGAAGCGGTAAGTGATATACCGCTTTATCCACCATCAGCCCAGCGAGTAGTGAGACATCGCAGTAACAGCCTTCCAGTACATTGGTAGGAGCCGGGGTATCCTTAAGGGTTTGCGTGGTTTTATGACGCACGACCTGACGACGATACACCAGTACCACATAACTGCCGGGCTGTTGTGCTAAGCGACGGGTTTCTTTGATATCAACAACTTCATACTGGTCGGCATTCGTTCCTTGTAATTCCGGCGCAGGCAGGTCAATCACCTGTTGCGGCACCGTCTCATCAAAGCGCAGGCCGTCATCATTCACATCCGAGTCGCGGCGTTGTTTTTGGGATGAGCGGGTATGGGCCTTCACCGGTTTGGTGTCTGCCGGTAAGGCGTGCGACTCTCCCTCGTCAAACAAACTGCTCTGCGCCGGATTATCCACTAACACCTTTTCAGACTTACGCCCGAACAACTGGCGTTTAAGCCAGTCGAGTTGATGCTTTAATTGTGCAACTTCATCGGATAAAGCCGCAATTTGTGCATCTTTTGAGGGATTGTCTGAGGGCGTTTTCATGGCGTAAATTATAACAAAATCAGTTAATTAAATCGTCTGTTTTGTTTGCCTTTTTGCCAGTAAATCCCATCAATCAAACACTGTAACTGGGCACTGTTTAATGGTGTTTTTGCTGTGCCATCAGTGACTTTGGCGAAGGTACCTCTTTCTAACCGTTTGCTCCACAAACAATAACCGCCCTGGTAGTAATACAACACCTTGAGCTGCGTGCGGCGTTTATTGATAAACACAAACCAGTCACCACAATGCGCCTGCATGCCCAACTTGCCCTGCACCAGTGCTGCCAGCCCATCAAACTGTTTGCGCATATCCGTATTACCGGTATACAGCCAAATACGCCCATTGGATAAGGGTAACATCAGGCGGCCCGGTTCATCCGCAGCACCACACCACCGGGCAAGGCTAATTCAATCTCCCAGGTAGAGCCTGCACTCTGGTTCCCACTCGCGGGCATATCAAAAGCAAGCCAGTTATCCTGCGGCGCAAGCGATTGACTATCATCGCTCAGTTTTTTACGCCACAGATAGAAGTTTGATACTGTTAGCGCATGCTGTGCACAAAATTCACTGACCGACAGTTCGCTTGCTGCTTGCTTATCAACCAATTCCTGCCATTGCTCGCGTGTACGTCTTTTTGTTGCCATCGATTAAGTCTCCGTGAGTAAAATCTACGGGGACTATTTTACGGGGTAGTTCAATGAGGAAAAGACGGTCTAAATTGATCGCTTACTCATCAAGACTCATTGTTTGGTTGATAAAAATCAATGGGTTGTCCATTACCCTTAAAGTTTCCATAGTCAGGGAGTAATCATTGGAGACGAATTTGGACTCTATCGGGTGAGAAGAGGATCTACGCTCATAATTTTTTTCTATCTCACTTGTTTGCTCATCGAGAGAGTTTATGAAATCTTCAAAACTTCCCTTTATTAAAGATATCCTTTTACTTTCCCATAAGGTTCTGTGTTGATCTTTGAAGTCGTACATGAGCGCCCAACACCTAGGACGGCTGCTAGTTAGATTTCCGACTTTTAGCAAAACTTCTCTTACATCTGAATCATTAAGACTATGGCCTACAAAAAGAATTGGGTGTGATAAGGCTTGATCTTCTAACCTATCAAAAAGCTTTTCTCTACCTTTTTTGTGAGACACGTACTGTTCAGGCGTGAGAATTAGTGGCAAGTCCTCTTCAGCCACTTTGGTAATACAACCATGTAATTTCGTGTATGCAATTTGTTGATTTCCATCCTTAATTTTAGATTCTATCCTATCTGTAGTTCGGTATATCGGCACAAGCTCCTGCTTATTTGGCTCATTGAAGCTTTTGTAAGCCTGACGTGGTCAACCAAAATCACACAACCCAGTTAAGCCGCTTTTTGTAAGTTAGCCATGTCAGCCTCATATTGATTTGGACTCTTGTAATCCAGATATGAGTGCATTCGCTGACTGTTATAAAACATAGTGATGTATTGCAGAATATCCTGCTGGGCAGCACGGCGACTCTGGTAGTGACGCCACTGCACTCGCTCTTGTTTCAATGTGCCGAAGAAGCTTTCTACGACGGCATTGTCCCAACAATCACCTTTCCTGCTCATGCTACCTGTTACCTTGTATTGCGTCAGTAACTGTCTAAATTGTCGGCTTGCGTATTGAGAGCCGCGATCCGAATGATGTATCAGGCCCACTTTAGGTTTACGTTGCCACAAAGCCATCGTTAAGGCATCACACACAAGCTGGGCATTCATCCGCGATGCCATACTCCAGCCCACGATTTTTCGTGAGAATAAGTCAATCACTACGGCCAGATACAGCCAGCCTTCTTGCGTCCAGATGTAGGTAATGTCAGAGACATACGCCTGGTCTGGCTTTTGAGCATCAAAGTCGCGTGACAGCACGTTATCGAAGACAGGTTGCTGATGGTCGCTGTTAGTCGTGACTTTGTATTTTCTACGTCGTCTGACGCTCACTCCAGCTTCTTTCATCAAGGCTCTCGTTCGCTGTTTTCCAACCGGATAACCAAGCGAATTCAACGCGCGTTTCATACGTCTTACGCCATAGGTAAAGTCACTGGCATCTGCTACTTTCTGTACCCACTCAATTAACTCATCATGTTGCGGATCCGGTTCAATGTGTTCCTTGCGTCGCACGGCGCTATAGTAATTACAGCGACTGACACCAAGAATCTCGCACATCAGGCTAATCGGCCAGGTCTTCTTATGTTGGGTGATGAAACCGTATTTTACTTGGTTTCTTTGGCAAAGAAGACCGTTGCCTTTTTTAAGATCTCTTTCTCCATTTTCAGGCGCTTATTCTCTGCTCGCAGTTGGCGAATTTCTTCCTGCTCGGGCGTCAACTTACCATTGCCACGAAATGCGTGAGCCCCTTCTGATTCTTGCTCTTTAAGCCAGCGGCCTAACATATTGGCACTGATACCAAGACTGCGAGCAGCCTCAGTAATCTTGTAATTTTGTTCTGTAACCAGACTCACCGCATCCAGTTTGAATTCTTTCGAGTAGCTTTTTCGGGTTTTCATATACACTCCAGTTGAGATAATTATCTCTTAACTGGGTGTGTGAATCTATTGGAGCACGTCAGCCTTTTCTATAAGTAAGTCATAATTGGTTGTATAAATTCCACTCCACCTAAACTGGGGAATTTTCTTTTGGAAATTCTCGGGTTCAAAATCTATAAAGTTATCTCTCAAAAATGACTGCACTGTGACTATATCAGCTTGACTAATTGCGATTTCAGCTACTTCTGATAGAGGGCTGCTTGTCCAACTTTGGTCTAAGAATTTATTAGCGATCAAGTCTCTTAACTTCGAGGTTGTTGGCATTGTTTGGCCATCTGAGTTCTTGGCACCAAGCGAAGCACCCGATCCAAAAAATAAAATAATCTTCCCTTCCAAAACAAACTGTTTAAGTATTGGATCGATGTTCATAATCTAACTTCCTATTGTTATTAAGCATCTTCACATAAGACAGAATGTGGTTTTCCGACAAAAACCTATATGATGTCTTATTTAAAGTTAACTCTTCTAATTTTCCATGTTTGCTTCTTTTAATTAGAATGCTAAACGGTGCCTAAGATGTTTAAATCACCAAGAGCTTTGGTTGAGTTCATTAGTTGTTCAAAAACTACAGAGACACCCACGCTAAATTACTCCAACTTAACTGACAAGTATCATGTGTAATATGCAATATCACTTCGTTCAAGGTCCGCTATTCACTTATAGCTGCCATTAGAATTACAACAAGCCAATGACTGCTTCACGTACACAAGAGGCTGTCAGATTTGGATACACTTAATCACCGAACTTTAAGCTAAAAGCGCTAGTGTTTTGGCTAAAATTAAAACGAAGTGTGGCAGCCTATTTACTAGCGCTCAGGTTTGCTGAAAACCTGAGCGCTTAAATATCCCTTTTTAATCGTTTATTGACTGTTTCGAGATTTTGCTAAATCTTCGCTTAGATTTTTAGCAAGTTCTTGAATTTTGGGGATAGAAGCTTGCATTAAAGTCTGTGATATTTGCATCGATTCTTGCATCACCGCTGGCATCTTTAACAATAGAGACTGCCCTGTTTCTGTTTTGTAAAAGGCCAAAATATCGTTAATTTCCTCTTCCGTGAAATTATTATCGTAGATATTGACAATGAGGGGCTCCATTTTGGCCCAGCTCATTTCTTCATTCATGATGAGAACCATCTGACTGTAATAATCATCAAAAATCTCTTGCTCAGAAGGTTGAACCCCCATTTGCGTGGACATGTTCTGCATCATTGCTTCCATTTGCGAATACATTTGCTCAACCATAGAGTCCATATCCATAACATTGACTAGCTCATTTAATTTTGCTTGCTTTGATTCACTGTCGGCATAGGAGTAACAAGATGTTGCTAAGAGTATCGATATGAGTAGAGATTTTATTTTCATTGTAAACATTCCTTAATTTAACGATGAGGTCTAACTTTTAAATAAGACGCCCAGCGAGCGTGCGTCCCTGCGAACCAAGTCTGCAATGGCATTGATAAACTACTTGTTCTCGGCAATGCGCCACAACACACCACTAGGGTCTGTCACACAAAACTCCAGCGTTCCCCAAGGTTGAACAATCAATTCAGTAACCTTGGTATCAAACTCTTCAGTGAGATTTAGTGTTTGGATGTGTTCATACCAATGTTGTGCATCTTCCACCAAAAGGTGCATCATAAAGTTGTTACTGTGGACCGGTTTATAAAAGTCCTGAAGTAAAAATGAGCAAGCACCTAATTTAAAATAAGCGATATCCCCGAATTCGGATACCAATTCAAAGCCAATCAACTGATAAAAGCGCTTGGAGCATTCAACGTCCTTTGCAGGAACAAAGGGTTTTATTTCGCGTATTTTTAAATTTACCACTTCTTACTCTAATTTCTTTAGACGGCTTGTTGCTTAAGCGATTAAATAGCTTGAATAAAGTCTATAAACTTGGAACGATGCGCTTTATGTTTCACTATAGACCATCGAATTTTATAAATTAAGGGATTTTATGTTTTATCTATTTCCATTTGGGCGTGTGGCTACTGCAGACGGCGTCATTATTTACGGAGCAGGCGAAGTCGGTCAGTCATTTGTACGGCAATTAAACGTGTTAAATTTATTTCCAACCATATACATGGCAGACAAAAAATTTACTTCGCCACAAACAATAGAAAACATTCGTTATGTCCCTGCAGAGGAAGTGCCGAGTTTGCCCAACTACCCTATCGTTGTCGCTTCAGTCAAATTTGGTGGCGAAATAAGCCAGAGTTTAGTTTCCCAAGGTGTAAGCCAAGATAGGATTGTTACTATTGATAGTAGTTATGCACTGGAAGAGAGTCAGGTAGAGCCTCATTCCTACAACTGGAATGAGTACTATAACAATGCTGAAGGGCATAACGAAGTACATTTCCATACCTATCTTGAACCCTTAATGAATAAATATCACTTCGACTTTTCGAATGTTTTGGATTTTGCCTGTGGGAAAGGAAGGATTGCAGAGCTTTTAAGTACTTTTTCAGGTTCGTTAACTTGTGTGGATACAAATGACGAAGCCATCGCGTATTGCTCGGAACGTTTTTCTAATAAAGATAACGTAGTTTGTAAAGTCAGTGAGCCAGAAAGTATCCCTGTAGACAGCGGCAGTATGAGCTTTATCTATAGCTGGGATGCCATGGTACATTTTGATTATAGAAGTATTGATTACATATTAACTGAGTTTAGCCGAGTATTAAAAAGTGGTGGTCAGGCTGTCATACATCACTCAAATGCAAAAGGGCATAGCAGTTTTGAAGCTGACAAAAACTGGAGAAAAAACCCACATTGGCGTAGTGAATTTAACGCTCAAGATATGGCGCACATCTGCCAAAAGAGTGGCTTTATCATTGAAGAGCAATTGGTTATCGATTGGGGAGTAAAATCCCTAGATTGTATTTCGGTGATAAAAAAGCGCTAAAGCTAATCTGAAACTTACAGGCGGGGTGAAGATTTATTCACCTGAAGTCTGGTTACTATTAGTAAACAATAACAGTCACTTTTTATTCATAAAAGCGCAATCAAAAACTCCTTGAACGATCGTTCACTGCATGGTTGAATGCCTATTCACATAAATAGGAATGTCACTATGCTTAAATTTTTCTTTCACCATACGCCTAACCCAATGAAAGTGGCTTTGTTTCTTGAGGAAACAGGGCTTGATTTTCAATTGGTACCCGTGGATACCCTAAAAGGCGACCAACATACCCCGGAGTTTCGTTTAATTAACCCTAATGGCAAAACCCCGGCTATTGAAGATAATGGTCAGCGTGTATTCGACTCGAACGCGATACTCATGTATTTGTCGGAAAAAACGGGCAAATTGGGCGGGAAGGCTGAAGACAGAGCGGAACTTTTATCCTGGATGATGTTCATTGCCACAGGGTTAGGTCCATACTCTGGTCAATGTGTTCATTTTAGGCATGCGGCTCCCAAAGAAGGGTTAGAGTATGCCGTTAACCGTTATTTACGGGAAGCGCAGCGTCACTATGAAGTGCTCGATTCTCATTTAGCGAATAGAGAATTTATTGTGGGCGATGAATACACGATTGCTGACGTGGCAGCTTGGGGCTGGATAGATAAAGCCAACGTGGTGCTAGGTGAAGAGGGGCTTAAGCCTTATCCAAATTTATCGGCATGGTTTGATAAAATAAACGGGCGACCTGCTGCGCTAAGAGCACGGGAAATTGCTAAGGGTATTGAGTTTAAAACAGAATTTGATGAAGAAGCCCGTCGTGCCTTCTTTCCATCAAACTATCCAAAAGCGTAAGTTATCTGTTTCACGCCATATTGAATATGGCGTGTTTGCACCCCTTTTCAATAAGTCTTTTTAATGTTTTTTCAAACACTGCATGCCGTGTTATTTTTAGTGGGTTAAACCAAGCCGTGGTTTAAAAAGTATAATCCAGCAATACACACTCACAAAGATGACAGAAGTGAATAGAATGAATAAACAAAATGATGGCATAAGATCCTGGTTGAAATATCTTGGCGCAGTGTCTGTGATGTTGGGGCTTTCAGCATGCAGTGATAGTGAAGTGGGCGATGTATCTTTGGGGCTTTTTACCACCAAAGACATTAAAATTGATGCATTACAAGACCCAGACATTCCGGGCGTAACCTGCCATATATCCAGCATTGAAGCGAATTTGGATTTGTCTGACCCTTCCGACAGCGCCATTGCTTGTAGGCAAACGGGGCCAATTACGCCCGCCATGCTCGCCAATATTGATACTTCTGATTCGGGGGATATTATTTTTAGAAAATCGAAAAGTGTTTTCTTTAAAAATATGAAAGTAAGGCGAATATTCGACGCGAATTCGCAAACCCTGATGTACTTAACCTACAGTACGAAAGAAACCTCTGGCAGTTACAAACACAGCTTATCTACCGTGCCGTTGTGGGGTACACAAGCGTATGTAAGCAACTAAGGATGTGTTAGGTACAAAAGCGTGCCTAAAAGTTACACCCCCCACTAATTCGACGAACCAAATGTCGGGGGGGATGTACGAACGTCATCTTGTTTTTTATTCGGCTTTAGAAAAAACGCGAAAACATCAACATGGCATTAAATGCGCTGTCGCTGTCGGTAAGAGGGCTATCACTGATACTGTCATCATAAAAGGTTGCACCTATTTGAAACCGCGTCATTCCACCCCAAAAAATAGGTGTGGAAACAGCAAGGGCAAGCTCGGTATTCACTGCGTTATCGCCCTTGTAAGCGGCACGAGTTGCCGTGGCCTCTGCTGCGGTTACGCCATAGTAGTAGTCAACGTAATGGTTGTCTTGAAACGTAACACCCACACTGGGCTCTATCACAAATGGCCCTGTTCTAAACGCTTTGCCAATGCTGGCCGTGGCTTGATAACCATTGAAAGTGCCTAGGATATCGGCGTTTGAAGCCAGTTCGTAAGTCCATCCATTTTTGGCATAACGCAAGCTTAGCCCTGCACCAAAACTGAAATCTCTGTCCTCCATGCCGTTAAACACAGCACTGTCATCTTCTTCATAGCCTGCAAAGATGGGCACGAGCTGGGCATCCAGGGTGAATCCGTCATCTTGCAATAACTGATAACCTACAAAGGGCCCGTATACGCGCAAGCGTTCGCCGACATAACCTATGATGGGAATAGGTACTATACGGTTATCAAAGTCTGTGTACACGTCTTGAGACGCAGCAACGCCTACCCCCCACATCCAGCCTTGCGGGGAGTTACTGGGTGATTGGGCGAAGCTTGCAGTTGAAAAGGTAAGTGCGACAATCGCGCCTAATAAGCTGGTTTTCATTATTGGCTTTCCTTAATAGCGTAAAAGGAATACAGAGCGGCGTTTTAATTCGATCACTCGGTGAATTTATTCTAAATCGAAGGTGTAATCCAGTAGTTGAATGTCTTGTGCGAAGTGCTTATCCACCATCGCTTTCGTTTCATCGGTGTAATAGGCTTGGTACTCTTGCCTGTCTGTGGCTTTACGTCTATGGGGTAAGGGTTTCTTCTTTAGTCCTAATTTATCGCAAACATAATGATAGTCTTGTTCGAACGTTTCATATTGGCCAATAAAGTCGGTAAGCAAGTTTCCGTGTAGGTCTATTAGATAATCGGTTTGCAGTTGTAGCGACGTGTCTATGTGATATTGATAAGGGCGTTCAGGGTCGAATTTCCAGCGCATGAAGCTAGTAAATGATTCATGCCCCTCCATTAAATGCGGGCGCTCTCGTTTAATGTGGTGATAAGAACTCACTTGCAAGTCCCATGGGTTGCGAACAAACGCAAATTTGAACAGCTTATTAAAGTATTCGTCGGGGAGCATTTCTTTCGCAGCAATAATTTTTGCATGGCGAGGAAAACGACTAGCAAGCTTGTGGCCACAGAACTGACTCATTTTATGGCAAAGAAACTGAGGGAAAGAATACGGATGCCCCCACCGATAAGAGGCTAGCGAACCTCGGATACTAGTGCCGCCCGTTTTTGCAATATGAACAAAAAGAAACTGTTTACTATGGGAAAGCAACATTCAAGAATGTCCTTGTTTTTGTTTGAAAATCCGTTTAGAAGTATGCCTCAGGTTTGTGACAACTTATTATACAAAAGCGACAAAGTGATCGCCTTACACAAACCTTACCTAAGGTGGTGGCATTTTGTACAGCGGTTTTACATTATGCTGAAATGCATTGCTAAAATGTCTGCCATATTGGCGAGACTAAGCCCAGTTTAGTTAATACACAGGATACCCAATGAGCCCATGCGAATATTTCATCGGAATTGATGGCGGCGGAACTCAGTGCAGAGCACAGCTGGAAGATAGCGATGGTTATGTTCTGGGTACAGCTACCTCTGGGCCTGCAAATATCGTCAGCAACAAAGTGCAGGCTACACAATCTATCCTCATGGCGGTAAATGGTGCAGTAGAAAGCAGTGGCCTTTCTATCGCGCTTAATGAATTGCATGTGGCAGCGGGGCTAGCGGGCGCGAATGTGGCAGCAGCAAAAACGACGTTTGATGCCCAACATTGGCCTTTTCGTACATTTGCTACGCTAAGCGATTTACATGCGGCTTGCTTAGGTGCCCATAAAGGAGAAGACGGCATTTTAGTTATTTGCGGAACCGGTTCTGCGGCCACCTGTTATAGAGAAGCAGGCTTTTCCGACAAGGGTGGATACGGTTTAACGTTAGGAGACAATGGTAGCGGCGCCTGGTTAGGGGTGGAGGCGGTTAGGCATACCCTTTTATGTATCGACGCCCTTACTAGTCACTCGTTGCTATCGCGAAATATAATGACGCATTTTGGTGTGGTCGATGGCGTTGATATGATTGAAAAAACCATGCATTTTTGCGCCTCAGACTTTGGCAAGCTCTCGCCTTTGGTGTTTGCGGCGTTTAATGAAGGGTGTGAGGCAGCCGCTAGCATCATTCATTTAGGCGCGGGGTATTTATCCCAATTAATACGTAGCATGAGCCAAGACAGACCCTTGCCCGTGGCTTTAGTGGGTGGCCTCGCTGAGTCCTATCAACCTTTACTTGGTAAGGATATTTCAAAGCAACTTTGCGTACCTGCACATAACGCACAAAAAGGGGCGATTCACTATCTTAAAGAAACCTTATTAAAGCGCAATGCCGAGCCACCCCTTAAAACTTAACCCTACAGATTGCATTAGAAAGGTTAATGTTAATTTTTAGTTGAATTAACACTTAATTTACTTTTTACTTAACCTATTAAAGCTGATGCGGTTTTCTGTTTTGCCTGGTGGGTATCACTATTGGAAAAGCGATCAGCACTATACTAATAAAAATACATCCAAGAAGGGTGGATCTGCTTTCTAAGAGCATGCTCTTGGTGATTCAAATGGATTTTGAGTTAACAGGGGTTAACCATGACTTACCGAGTAGCAATGGCCATTTCTGGCGCTGTGTCTTTAGGTTCTTATGAAGCAGGGTGTGTGTATGAGTTACTCAACGCCTTCAAAGAGCACAACGCCAACCCGCAAAATACACCCATAGAAATAGACGTACTTACTGGCGCAAGTGCCGGAGGTATGACAGCGGCAATGATAGCGCAAAAGCTGTTGTACGATAAAGATGCCCTAGACGGAGAAGAGAGTAACGTTGGCTACGAAGCCTGGGTAAAGTCGGTAGATATTGATGGCTTATTAATGGCCTTTGAAGGCGATAACGCGAAGACGTCGCTGTTATCAAACGGCTTTATTAAAGACATTGCGAATAAGCTTATCCTTAATAGGTACGCCGCGACACCTGCACCGCTAGAACGTGACCCTCATACCGCCAGTGCGGAATTTATTCGCTTAGGGTTGGCTATGTCTAACTTAAATGGCGTTGATTATAATGTACAAGTTTTTAGCTATGAGACTGAATCGCTGGCACAAGATACCTTCACGCAAACCCGTCACCAAGATAGGTTTACCGAAGTCTTAGGGTGGCATTCAGATACCTTTTCTCATTGGGAAAACATTACCACAGCATCTCGGGCATGTGGGGCGTTTCCGCTTGCGTTTTCGCCAATTAGAATGACACGACAATGGCAACATGATGACTACAAAGCGAGAGATGCGGTTAAATTTGAGGAAAACGAGTTTTGCTTTGTTGACGGAGGTACTTTCAATAATTATCCGCTAGGTATGGCAGTGGATTTAGCGAAAATGAACGACACCGAAAATACAGACTACAAACGGCGTTTCTATTTTTATGTATCCCCAACAAAGCGAGAGAGCACCGCGAATCCCACGTTTAACAGTGATACCTCAAACCTGTTAGAGATTGCCGCTCAACTCGGTACCAGTATTTTTACCCAAAGTGGTTTTCAAGAATGGTTGATACAAGCGAAAAACAACGCTCTCATTATACGTTTAGACGAGCAAGCCATTACGCTAAGAGATGAGTATTATTTATTGTCACAAGAGAGCATAGCCGCTGAGCAAGCCATAATAACGCCACTCATTTTGCAAACGTTTAGCGGTAACAATGGGGATGAAAGCTACGAAAACGCTTTTGCTCGACTAGCCGAGCAATATGCCGAAGATGTAAAAGACAAGCCGTTAAGCCCTGATGCCTTTAAGTTGTGGATTGATACCATTGCGGTGCTGGAGAAAAGCGCAGAATTAGGCCTTAAAGATTTAAAAACAATATACACAATTTCGGCTGACGAAGACTGTTTAGTGGGTGATTTACTCCAATCTTTTTTGGGCTTCTTTGATGAAAAGTTTAGGCACTACGATTATCAACGGGGGCGCTTAAACGCCATGCATGTGATAAACGGTATATTAAGCGGAGAAAATACGAGTGAAAAAGGGGTAAAGCAACTCATACCTGGCGAACATTTACCGCTGAATATTTCTGCTAGAGATACGTCTACGTTAGACGCCTATTTTGCCAACTCAACATTAAATAAAATATCTGTTAAAGACGTGGACAAACCCACCAGAGATCGGGTTTTTAAACGCGTAAAGTCGAGGTATTACCTGATTGCGAAAGATTCCGGCTTGGGGTGGATTATACGCACTGCCTTATGGAATTTTGTGGTGAAACAGAAAGTGAGAAAAGCGCTGTACCTGTAGCGGCTTCCAGCTCATATAGTAAAGAAAATAGGGGGTCGTAGACCCCCTTTTTCTATCAATTCACACGGAAATTTAAGCCAGTGAAACAGTTACATCTCTGCAGAGTGAGCCAAAAACTCTTCGTAATTACCGTCGAAGTGGTTTAACTGTTTGTTTTTGATTTCAATAACCTGCGTGGCCAATGAAGAGACGAATTCTCTATCATGACTGACAAAGATAACCGTGCCGTCAAACTTATAAAGGGCATTATTCAACGCCTCGATTGACTCCATGTCCATATGGTTGGTCGGTTCATCTAGAATCAGTACATTGATGTCTTGCAGCATGAGTTTGCCAAACAATAGCCGGTTCTTTTCACCACCAGAACAAACCTGAACCTTTTTGTTGAAGTCGTCAGAGCTAAACAGTAGTCGTCCAAGCATACCTTTTATTTGTAAGTCATCGTGCTTAGGGCTGCGCCATTGGCTCATCCACTCAAACAAGGTGATATCGTCAGAAAAGAATTTAGCGTTATCTTGCGGAATATAGCCAATGGCCGCATTTTCAGCCCACTTAAGGCTACCTTCTGTCGGGTCTAAATCACCCACAAGGCATTTCAGTAGGGTGGTTTTACCTGCACCATTTTCACCGATAATGGCGAGTCTTTGGCCCGCTTCTAACAGCAAGCTGGCGTTACTGTATAGAGGAAGTTCAGGGTAGCTATGACCCAATTCTTCTAGGGTAATGGCTAATCTGTGAAGCTTTTTGTGTTGCTTAAACACTATATATGGCTTGCGACGGCTAGACGCTTTCACTTCAGCTAATTCAATTTTCTCCAAACGACGCGCTCTCGATGTGGCTTGCTTGGCTTTAGAGGCATTCGCTGAGAACCGTGCGACGAAGCTTTGAAGCTCTTCAATTTCCGCTGACTTTTTAGCATTCTCATTGTGTAGCTGTTCTTGAACCAGCATCGCCGCTTGAATGTAGTCATCGTAATTACCGGGGTAAACACGTAATTCACCGTAATCAATGTCGGCCATATGAGTGCAAACAGAGTTTAGGAAGTGTCTGTCGTGAGAAATAATAAGCATGGTTGATTTACGCTTATTCAGTTCATCTGCTAACCAACTAATGGTATAAATGTCCAAGTTGTTGGTAGGCTCATCGAGCAGCAATATATCCGGTTCAGCAAAAAGTGCTTGGGCAAGCAAAACACGCACTTTCTTACCTGGTGCCACTTCTTTCATTAAGCCAAAATGGTAGCTTTCATCAATGCCTGCTGAGTTGAGTATATCTCCCGCTCTTGCTTCCGCAGTGTAGCCGTCCATTTCAGCAAATTGTGTTTCTAAGTCGGCGACTCGCATGCCGTCTTCTTCACTCATTTCAGCCTTGCTGTAAATGGCGTCACGTTCTTGCTTAACTTCCCATAGCTCACGATCACCCATTATTACAGCATCAACCACACTAAATTCTTCAAATGCGAATTGATCCTGGCTCAAAATCCCCAATTTAGTCCCTGGCGCCATAGAAACGTTGCCAGAGGTAGGGGTAAGCTTACCACTTAATATTTTCATGAAAGTAGATTTGCCGCAGCCGTTTGCGCCAATGAGGCCATAACGGTTGCCATTGCCAAACTTGGCAGAAATGTTTTCAAACAGCGGCTTAGAGCCAAACTGCATGGTGATATTTGCGGTGGTAATCAAAACAGGTATCCAGCGGGTAAAAATAGAAGAAAAGCTGCTTTCATAGGTATTAGAAGAATACGCCATGAAGCTTGTAGCTATGGGCGCGCACTATAAGGAATTCATGGCCATCTGTCGAGGAAATTTTGAGCATTTAGGGAATATCCCCTTTGCATAATTGAACCTAAAGTCAGCATGCAAAGTAAAAATGACAGAAGTTTAATAAATAACATTGGAAAAGGTATTTCATGAAGATTTTAACGAAGTTTTTAGCGGGCGCGCTGAGTGCGCTAGTATTAGTAGCAGGTAATGTGCACGCGGAAGCGATTAGTTCAGATAGCGTAATGCAAACTCAGTCTGCACAGTACAATAAGCAACAACTTCTTGCCATGGTTAGCCGCGAAGATGTGCAAAATAAACTTATGAGTTTAGGGGTAGACAGTAATGATGCGGTGGCGCGTATTAATGGCATGACTGAAAGTGAAATCGCAAAACTTAATCAAGAGCTTAATCAAGCGCCAGCGGGTGGCGTTGTGGGTGCGGTGCTTACCGTTTTAGCCATTATTGCTATTCTAGATTTGGTGGGCGTCACCGATGTGTACCCATTTATTCGCCCAGTGAACAGCTAGAAGTATGAAGCCTATTGTTAAAGCCTGCATTGTTGCAGGCTTTTTAGTGTTAGCCGGGTGTCAAGGGACACCTCAAACCGACCAATTGGCCAAGGCCACGCCTGTGGGGTTAGTGAGCGCCCACCAAATCGATAATGTACCTTTCATTGCGCAACAGCAATATTATTGCGGCCCCACGACACTCGCTGAAGTATTTGGCTTCTATGGTACGTCAGTCAGCGCCAATGATATTGCACCTAAAATTTTTATTCCCGACAAAGAAGGGAGTTTGCAGTTAGAAATGGTGACGGCCACCCGCCAGTACCAATACCTACCTTACCAAACCCAAGGTTCGCTTACCCTGTTAATGCAGTTAATTAGCGACGATATTCCCGTCATTGTTTTTCAGAATTTATCCATCTCATTGTTACCCCAATGGCACTACGCCGTTGTAACCGGCTTTGATTTAACTAAGAAAACCATAACCTTGCACACTGGGGTGACAAAAGACCATGAAATGTCATTTTCCCTTTTTGAAAAAACCTGGGGCCGGGGGAATTATTGGTTACTTGCGCCTGTTCCACCTGGCGTAACAAGCGAACATATGATGCCCTTTACCTATGTTAGCGCCGCGTACGATATGCTTAAAGTGGCAGAAAATAACCCCATTCAACAAACCCAGGCATTAGCGTTTTTGCAAAGTGCGACCCAACAATGGCCCAGCCAATGGCTAGCCTATTTCTTATTAGCAAACTTCTATTTAGAGACGCAGCCAGATTTAGCCCGTGAGTGGTTTGAAAAAGGTTACGCGTACGGAAAGGGGCAGAAGCCCTATGTGCACAATTACGCGCTCGCGTTAATAAAGACAGGCCAGCAGGAAGTGGCAAAAAATGTATTGGCCAATGCAATAGACACTTTTCCTAACGACAGCGAGCTTTTAGCACTTAAAGAGCGCTTGGCGGCTAAAAACAGCCCGTAAATACCAGTGAAATAAGACTGTTACGGAATGGGAAGAACAGTTAAATGTTCATCTAAAACCAGCATGGCATTGGCATAGCCCGGTTTAATTGCCCCAAATTGCTGGTGAATGTTGGCGGCGCGAGCGGGCGTTGAAGTCAGCATTTTTAGGCATTCTTGAAGCGGGATATGAGCCTTGAAATGAGCATTTTGCAGCGCCTCAACGAGGGTTAAAACCGACCCTGCCAAATTCCCATTTGAGGTAAGGAGTTTGCCGTCTTTCAAACAAATCGTGTCATCACCGTAGTTAAATGACGTATGACCACTGGCAGAGGGCGCCATTGCATCGGTTACCATGAATAGCCGATGACTACCCAACGCCCGATAGGCAGCTTGCAAACTGATGGGGCTAACGTGGATCATGTCGGCAATGATACCGGCGTATGCATCCGCAGAGGCCATCGCACTGCCCACTAACCCTGGTGCCCGGCCAGTGAACCCTGACATAGCGTTAAATAGGTGGGTAAAGCCAATCGCTCCAGCACTTAACGCCTCATTAGCTTGCTCAGCACTGGCATTTGAATGGCCTAAAAATACAATTATACCGTGAGACACAAGCTGGCGAATCTGCTCCTCAGAGACAGTTTCTGGGGCAACGGTGACAATAACTTGCCCCATATCTTTGCGGCAATAAATCGCCATTTCTTCCTGACTTAAGGGGCGAATGTGTTTACCTTCGTGCATACCTTTTTTGCTGTCGCTAAGGTGGGGGCCTTCAAAGTGAACGCCAGCAATGCCTTGAATGCCTTCAGCACGCACCTGGGCAACTGCATCGGCACTTTGCTTCATCACATCAATATCATCAGTGATCACAGTAGGAAACATGGCGCTTGTGCCTGTGGCAGCGTGAGCGTTAAACATGGTGTGCAGGCACTCAGGGGTGGGCGTATGGTTAAATTGCATACCGCCCCCGCCATTAATTTGTAAATCAATGAAACCGGGCACCAGTAAACCTTGAAGTATACTAACCCCTTGTTGCTCAAGTTCGGGTATAGAAAGTGTGGTGTCTTCCACTTTTTCTATTTGCTTTTCACTGGTGTGAATAAGGCGGTTTAACACCATTTGGTTGCCGTCAAACATACGCGGGGCAAAGTAGGTTTTCATAAATAAACAACATGCATAACGATTTAGCGAAAGCATAACGAATGCCGGGTAGCAGTACAATCAAGCGTGAGGGAAAAAGCAAAACCGTTTCCTCTTTTATAAAAAACGCAGGGTGTTGAGCTTGGTTTGGGTTTTGCAGGTACAAAGGAAAGAGAATGGGCTTTGGTTTACCCACGTTATCTATACATTTGCCTGAGGAACGCAGTTTACATGGAACTTCCAGCTTGGTTTCAGCAACAAGAGTTTTACACGTTTTGCGCATTAATCGCCGTTGTACTTCTGCTGTTTGGGGTTAAACGCATCATCTTAGTGCGTTTGAAAGAAAAGGCTCGCTCAGAAACCAGTTCTATGTCGAGTATTTATCGAGTATTGGTGTTGTCGCTAAATGCGCCCCTCACCGTCGTTATTTTACTGATATTTTTGCTACTGGCACGAAATGTTTTCACTTGGAGTGGCCTGCACGAGCAACGTGTGCCTGTGTTTCTTGATGGGGTTGTAGAGGCAGGCGTCATTATTGCGATTTTCCTATTTGCAGAGCGCTTTTTCACTTACTCACTTAAACGCTATCGAGAGCAATCAACATTGGTGAAAAATACCAGTGCGATTGCGGGTGGCGCACTAAGAGCAGTGCTAGCAACCCTAACTGTGTTGATAATTTTAAGCAATATGGGAGTGTCTATCACCCCAATTATCGCGTCGTTGGGCATTACTTCTTTGGCGGTGGCATTAGCGTTACAACCCACCCTAGAAAATTTCTTTTCCGGTATTCAACTGGTAATGGATAAACCTATTCGCATTGGCGATTACATCGAACTTGATTCGGGCGAACAAGGATTTGTAGAGAAAATAGGGTGGCGCTCAACGTGGATAAGAATGTTGCCGAACAACATTGTGATTATGCCCAACAGTAAATTATCTAACTCTAAATTGATAAACTACTACTATCCCGAGCGAGAGCTTTCCGTGCCTGTAGAAGTGGGCGTTCACTACAGTTCAGATTTAGAGTTAGTGGAAAAAGTATGTATCGAAGTTGCCGAAAGAATACTCAAAGAGCACGAATATGGTGTAGACACCTATCAGCCATTCGTGCTGTTTCATACCTTTGATAATTCAAGTATTAACTTAACTATTATGCTTAGAACCAAAGAATATTTTAACCGTTTCTTTATCAAGAGTGCTTTTATTAAAAGCCTTAAAAAACGTTTTGATGAAGAAGGTATTGTTATCCCATTTCCCATTACTGCCATTAATACTGAGCAGGAGGGCGTTAAGGTACCGCACCAAAGCGCAACGCCTGAGTAAGCTGGCATTAGACTTCACGTTCTGTACGGAAGGCGGGAAGGGTGTGCTCAAAATTTGCTTGGCTCAGCACAATCTCTTAGTACCCACATGCATTACGGTTAGCGGTTCACACTAAACAAGACACGCCTATTTATACAAAGCTATGCGTTGTAATGGCGCCATTTAATGCCTGTCTGGTTTAGTTTGTTAAACGAGTATTAGCGTATTACCTGCTACTGTCGTCTTTACCGCTACTTTTAGTTAGCTGCCCTTCAAAACTGGGCACAGCACGGTTTTCTGCCTGCGAGGCATTAAGCGCTTTTCCATTGTCTTCAATATCTTGAATAAGCCACTCCATTTGTTTTATCTCTTTACGTTGGGCTTTAATGATCCCATTAGCGAGTTCGCGCACCCTAACATCTTCAATATTGGCACGCTCACTGGTAAGAATGGCGATGGAGTGGTGCGGTATCATTGCTTTCATATAGGCAGAATCTGATACCGTGGCTTGTGAACGTAAAAGGTAAAGGCTAAGCGAAAATAGCGCTATTGCTGAGAGAAAAATCACGGCGTTCAACTTCTTGTTGGTATACATGCCCAACATGAACGCCAGCATAATAATGGCCATGCCCGCGCCCATGTATATCGCCATAAATGTGCGGGTTTCACTAAACCATATATGGGACACCCCGTAGGTATTTAAGTACATCATGACAAACATGGCGAGGGTAGATGTTGCTATCATCGCGAAGAATTTTGCGTATTTCATCTGTAATCCTTACGTTAAAACCTAAAGGGACTTTGAAAAATTTTCTGATTTAACTACGAAAATTAACGAGTAGTAAGGTGGTTACAATTTCTATACCGGTAGGGAGGCAAAAGTGATAGTCGTGCTTATAATTTCAATTTTTACGCTATTGATAGGGGTGTTTTTTCATCTTTTAAATATCACTTGGATTGCGGATAGAATTAAATCGCAAAGCGAAAACCTGTATATAAAAACGCCCGCTGTAGTGACCATTGCGATAGTCAGCCAAATTCTGATAGCAGGAATCTTCACTGTTTCCTATGTAATAGCAATGAAGCTAGGAGTAGGCGGTTTCGGGCAACCTGCTACCTTAACCGACATTTTTTATTTTTCTCTGACCACCATTACCACACTGGGGCTTGGAAGCGTTGAGCCTACCGGTGACTTGCGTATGTTGGCAGGCATTGAATCTGCCACTGGTTTTTTACTTATTAGCTGCTCAGCGCAAAAGGTATTTAGAACGATAAATGAGTAAAGGGAAGGAGCAGGGGAGTTCTGAGGTGTTTTTCTGCTTAGGGCCGGCGTTTCTAATGGCTAGTTTTATGCCTGTCTTGTTGGGTTCAATATTCCCTTATATGAACGTGATTTACATTTGAGCCTATTCATGTATCATAAACGTCCCTGAAGAGGGCGAACTTAACAAAATTGTTGTAAATTTATGTTGATCCGCACTACGCTAGTGCTAGTATTAAGTTGTGAACGGAGGATATTACAATGTATTCAGAACATGGCTACGGTGACTTTTAAGCTTACCTTTTTGTAATTATGAATAGTTCGAATGGAATTGGACTTCAAAATTTCCTAAAGCAAGCTTTTGAGGTAACACCACTTTTTTTACCAGCTACAATAACAGCTGTGCTTACTGTTATTGGTGTGTTAGTTGCTTTCATTACTTTGCGAGCAAATTCGCACTTCCATCGAAGCAAAAACGCCATTGACTTTGAGAAAACCCTCGAAGAAACAGAGCAATATAGAGTTTACATAGATCACATTAGCTCTTATCGAAAGCAGACGAGCTCTGATTCAATGGCGTTAAAACAGCTAGTCGCCCAACCAAGTATCGACCGAGAAGCACATTTAGCCATTATGGAAGCGCTGAACGTTTGGGAGCGATGCGCAAATGGTATACGCTGCAAAGTGTATAAGGAAAAAGTACTGCGTAAAGTCTATTGTACGCATGTTATTCGGCTGATTGATTATCTCATCCCCTTTATAGATGCCTATAAAATAAATAGTCAGAACACCTACGTTTTTGAACAAGTACAATGGTTACACAAACGTTGGAAGCGTCGCAGAAAATACGAAGATTATAATTTTATGAAGGACGTTATTGTAGCGTCAGTAACAGCTCTTATTTTTTTTATTGTAGGGCTACTGATTACATCTATATTGTCTACATAGATTTCTCCATGCGTTTTTCGGGCATCGAAAGCCTATTCTCAAACCATTAGCGTGATAAAGCTTACTGTAGTGGCATAGTAAGTTTGGCCGCATGACAAATATCTTTACAGAGTGCGCTGTCTATTTCTTCAAACAGAGGGATGTATCCCCCCTAATAACCCCTATTACGACATCACGATAGCTTCAGACACAGGTGAAGTGAAACAAAGCTATTTTGATGAAGAACCCACGGTAAAAATAAAAGGGCTTAAATTAAATATGAAGGTAAAGAAATAATCACTCGTGAGCATTCATGGCGCATTGAGCGCAGACAGGAAAAGGCCGCTTAGGGCTTTTTCGCTTTTACTTGGAGTTCTTTAAATAAGTGTACTAGAGAGAAATGTCGCTTATATATTTCCCTAAACCAGAGCGCTTAGAAATTCTACGTAAAATCTTATTAGCGGTAATGTGTGAAGCGATTTTTGTATCAGGGAAATACGCTGTATATATACAAATGAGCCTTAAAAGGGCAAAGTCAGTGAAATATATCAAAGTCTGGTAATATTTTTCCCTTGTTTTTTCATCAAAGCCTTCAGAGTCAGATAAATGTTCTTCTATGATTTTACATATTACGTAGAAAATTCGTGCTGCGTTGAACAAACTTCCATGAGTATCAATCTTTGAAATAACGCTGTGAACATGTGGTCTCGCTGCGCCTCGGCTTTTCAAGTGAAAAATAAGATCATCCAAATTGTTTGCTGATGCAACACCGTCCACTTTGGTGTTTTCGAAAACCAGGTAAAAACTGTCGAAGTTCTTCTTCTGTGATGAGACCATATTGAAGAAGTGTGACTCAAAAGTCTTAAGCTTATCTTGTTGTTTTGTTCTTTCTATTTCATCCTCAAGTGATTTTGAGGACTTTCGTTGAAGCTCGAGAGTTTTAATAAGTAAAACTACAGACAAAAAACTAAGTAGGGGGCCCAACGTTCCCCCCACGTATCCACCAAAGTTATTCCAATGTGTCCGTCCGGTAATCCCCACATTCAATTCATAAGTTAGCTCCGGCATGGTGCTCTCTTTGCAAAGGAGAATGACCATGCAGCAACATCAACGAAGAGACGTGCAAGACTGGCTCAATTTATTTGACCAACAAAAACAAAGCGGACTCACTGCGGTGGCGTTTTGTCGCCAGCAACAGATTAATGTTCAAACATACTACACTAGGCGTCGTGATATCAGGCTACAGCGAACAAATAGTAAGTTCGTTCAGGTTAAGCGTGAAGTCACTAAAGTTGAGTCATACACTGAGGAAATGGGTGGCGACCTCCTCCTGAAATTGGGAAACGCAGAACTTACCGTGCCAACCACTACTAACCCTCATTGGGTTGCCGCCGTGATGAAGGTATTGGCCGAATGAAGATGTTCGTTGAGCCTGCCGACATTTATTTATACATGGAAATCGTCGACTTCCGTAAATCAATTAACGGCTTACTTGTCGTGGTTGAGCAGGATATGAATCTCAACCCGTTCCGTGATGCATTGTTCGTCTTCTGCAATAAAAAGCGCGATAAGCTAAAAATACTCTATTGGGATAAAACGGGGTTCGCACTCTGGTACAAACGACTTGAGAAGCATCGGTTTAAATGGCCTGTCGATGAGAATTTACAGCAGATGCATGTGAGTGAGCAGCAGTTGCAATGGTTATTATCCGGCTTTGATGTGATTGGCCATCAGCCCTTAAATTACACTGCATCCGGCTTATAACCTGTGATCATAAGTAGCGATTAACGATCGCAAAATTGTCTTAATAATGTCGGGTAATCAGTATCTTATTGCATGATAATAAGGTCATGAATATTGATATCGAAAACTTACCCGACGACCCCGCGACACTGAAAAAGATGTTGTCGCAGGTTATGTCTCGCTATCTATATCTCGAAGAACAGTTTCGTATTGCCCAGCACAAGCAGTTCGGTAAAAGTACTGAAGGCCACCCTGGGCAAGGTGAGTTGTTTAATGAAGCGGAAGAACTGGTCGTTGAATCTGAAACCGCCGAAGAAACGATGAGCTACACCCGCAAAAAGGCGACACGTAAACCGCTGCCTAAAGACCTGCCTCGTGAAGTTATCGTTCACGATATTAGCGACGAAGAAAAAATCTGTGGCTGTTGTGCGGGCGAATTACATCGCATTGGTGAAGATAAGTCAGAGAAGCTTCAGTTTATCCCCGCTCAGGTAAAAGTGATTGAGCATGTTCGTCCTAAATATGCGTGCCGTACTTGTGAAAAAGACGGCATCAGCAATAAGGTGAAGCAAGCGCCAGTGCCTCACAGTGTTATCCCCAAAGGATATGCAACGCCAAGCTTGTTAAGTCAAATCATTACCAGCAAATATCAGTATGGGCTACCGCTTTATCGACAAGAAGCAATGTTTAAACAGCATGGTATCGAGCTAAGCCGTAAAACCATGGCTGATTGGATAGTCCGCTGCGCTGAGTTGTTTAAACCCCTTTATGACCACCTACATAAACACCTGCTGCAACAACCCGTTGTCGCGGCAGATGAAACCACGCTGAAGGTGGTTGAATCTGATAAAGCGACTAGCTATATGTGGCTGTACGCCAGTGGGGCTGACTCACCTGCGGGTAATATACCTGATACAGAAATACCTAATATTGTGCTGTACGACTATCACAATAGTCGCGCAGGGCAATGCGCGGTAGACTTCCTCAAAGGCTATAACGGCTACTTACAAGTGGATGGCTATCAAGGCTATGAGCAAACGCAAGCCACACTCATTGGCTGTTGGGCACATGCACGTCGTAAGTTCATGGAAGCCAAAAAAGGCGCAGGTAAAAAAGGCAGTGGCAAAGCGGATTGGGCACTCAACCATATCCAAAAACTCTACCGCATCGAAACACAGTTAAAAGATAAAACAGTGGAAGTGCGCTACCTCACCAGACAAGAGAAAAGCCTGCCGCTACTCAATCAGCTTCATGCATGGCTAATGAAATCAGTGCAACAGGTGTTACCGAAAACCAAATTAGGTGAAGCAATACAATACAGCTTAAATCAATGGGAAAAGCTAGCGCGCTACACACTCGACGGATTATTGAATATCGATAATAATCGCGCTGAGCGCGCGATTAAACCGTTTGTGATAGGCAGGAAGAATTGGCTCTTTAGCCAAACTGCCACAGGCGCAAACGCCAGTGCGGTTCTCTACAGCATTATCGAAACGGCAAAAGCCAACGACCTCAATGTGTTCGAGTATGTGATGACTTGCCTTGATGAGTTGAGCAAGCCAGAGCCGATTATCGAGCAACTACTACCATGGCAGTTTACTAACCGCTAGGTGGGATTACCGGACGGATACGAGAAATCAATAATTCAAAGTTTGACAAATATCAGCCTGAGGGAAATAAAGCGCTGAAATCCTCTCTTTCGACTCTAGATGTATTTGCTACGAAACTCACCGTGTGGTAATTCCCACAGAGCGCTAGTATCTCTAATTGCTGTTGAACATCCCATGTCTTTTGAAATTGTGCGTAGGTAGTTTCATGGACCTTTGAGTCATCGCAAATTTCGTCAACACATTTTAATAATAGTGATTGTCGTTTTGCCCAGACTGGGTCTGTGCTGCATCCTGTTTTAGTTTTAGCGACTTGCTCTTTAGACAAACCAGCAGCCTCTGAAAAAACGCTAACATGCAGTCCCCACTCGTATTCACAGTTGAGATTAGCCGTGACTCTCAAGATAACTAATTCTCTTTCATTTGCGCTTAGCGGGCTTCCCTCGTCGAGCAAATTAACTACTCCTTTCCCAGCTAAAAATCTAAGACTATTGGCGAATACTCTGAATAGCTTAAGAGTGTAACCATTCGGACCTTTAGGGTAGTTCATTAATATCGCTTCAACGTCTTTATTAAATGGTGACCGTATAGGGTTTAGTTTATGCATCATATCTACTCTCAATTTATGCTATCATTTTTGTAGCATAGCATTTGGCTACAAAATGTGTAGCAAAAAGTGAGTTTAAGAGTCATGAAAGAAGTAGGCAAATCCGCTAGAGGTTCCTCAACTGGAAAACCAATAATGGTTTTATTTGATGTTTTGGGTGAGCGATGGTCATTGAGAATACTATGGGAATTAAGTCAAACGAGATTAAACTTTAGAGGCCTTCAAGAAAAGTGCGGAAACATATCCCCAACAGTATTGAATAAACGCTTGAAGCAATTTCGAGCGCTAAATTTTATTGACCATAACAGTGAAGGTTATGGGTATACAGAGTTTGGTAAACAATTAAGCTGTCATTTGTTGGCCCTAGAGAGTTGGGCTAACCAATGGGCAAAAAATCAGGCTGAGGGGCAGAACGATTAGGAAGCCTTACGGTTCCTTCACGATTAATCAAAACGTATTAAAATTAGGAGTGGTTTTCATAGTTTATCAGACAAAAAGATCAAGTTTGGCGAATATGAAAAGTCTCCAATTCACAATAGATGTATAGCGTTATCCCTAATTGCAAAAGTTCTCGTCATTGGTTGATTGTTTTAAAATGTCACGAGCTGATGACTCTCTGTTCACCGATAAGCGCCAAGTTGTCGTATTAACGGAATTGTTCAAAGGTTTGCTCCTGGTGCTTTAACTAGAGCTCCGGCTGCATTAAAAACAAACAGTTTGTGTGACGGTATGTAAATTTTAATTTTCGTGTCAGGGCTATAATCATGAACGCCCGATAAGTTCATTAGTAAGTTTATGTTGCTACCAACTGTATGAATGAGGGTTTCTGAACCACTTATCTCTGCTATATTAACTCGCATCGATATTTCCAGGTCGTCATCACTTATTGGTACTAAGCTTACATGACTGGGCCTTATAGCTAAGATATAGTTATTAATCGGGAGTTGTTCTAGTATTCTTGTTTTCGGAAACCTTTGAACTTCGCCGATTACTAACTCATGTGAGGTAATTTCGCCTTGAAATATATTTAGGGGCGGATCAGATAGTATCTGCGCGGCTGTAAGATTTATTGGATTTCTGTATATCTCAGAAATATCGGAGGCTTGAAGTATTTCACCTTTGTGTAGAAGTATTGCTTTGCTTCCGAGTTGCAATGCTTCATTTGGCTCTGCCGTCGCGTAAACGCAAACGGTATTCTTTGAGCGAAAAAGCTGCTTGAGTTCATTTCTAAGCTCTTCCCTCAACTTGTAATCTAAATTAACTAGAGGCTCATATAAGCAAATTAGTTTCGCATCTTTAACAAGTGCTCGCGCTAGAGCGGTTCTTTGCTGTTGCCCTCCAGATATTTCATTCGGTAACCGATTGAGGCAAGATTCAATTCGAAGTTTTTTAGCGATATCGTATACGGCTTTTCGGATTTGTGTTTTGGGGATCTTGAGCACGCGTAATGGAGAGGCAATATTTTCATAAACCGTTAGGTGCGGGTAGTTTATGAACTCTTGATGGACCATTGCGGCATTTCGCTTTTGAGTAGGGACTTTCGACGCATCCTTTCCGTCAATGAGGATAGTGCCAGAGGTTGGTTTGATAATTCCCAAAAGTAACTTACAGATAGTGACCTTCCCGGCATCATCTGTTCTGTCACTTAAAAGTATCGTGAAACTACCAGACGGGAGATCCATCGAGATATTGTATACTGGCTCCGATGCATCTCCACTGTATGAAACGTTCTTAAATACTATCGACACTAACTACACAAGTTCTTTCAAAAATAAAAACTTGATATTAACTTAATCCGATCTTTTTGAACACCTCAGCGTTAATAACGATACTACATATGCTACTAGCTAACCTGCACTCTTTTGATTGACTTAACCCAACCATCATATAGGGAATCCCGATGCTCCTTAGACATTTCCGAAGAAAATCGTTTCTCGACTTGCCATTTCTCTGACAACGACTCCAGTGAATTGAAAACTCCTACGTGCAGTCCAGCGAGGAAAGCGGCTCCCAGAGCTGTAGTTTCAGTAACTAGTGGTCTATCAACTGATGCACCTAAAACATCAGCTAAAAACTGCATTGCCCAATTATTAGCTACCATTCCTCCGTCGACTCTAAGAACAGTAGGACGTACACCATCTTTTTCCATCGCTTTTTGAAGGTCTTTAGACTGATAACATACAGATTGTAGTCCTGCGGTTACGATTTCTTTGATTCCTGTATCTCGTGTTAACCCAAAAATTGCACCTCTCGCGTTAGGGTCCCAATATGGTGCTCCTAGGCCAGTAAACGCAGGTACCATATAAACACCATGTTCGAGAGATGTATCTTTGGCTAATGGCTCAGCATCCGCCGCTTTTTCAATGAGTTTCAATCCATCCCTTAACCATTGAATTGTAGCTCCTGCAACAAAAATACTGCCTTCAATTGCATAAGTAGGTTTGCCATCAAGCTGATAAGCAATAGTTGTTAATAATCGGTTTGACGACTTAAGTGCTGTGTCTCCTGTGTTTAACATCATAAAGCATCCCGTACCATATGTACTTTTCGCCATACCCTTATGGAAACAAGTTTGACCAAACAATGCTGCTTGTTGATCTCCAGCTATACCTGCGATTGGGATAGCACTGCCTAAGATACTCTCGCATGTGTGCCCAAAGGAGTCCGAGGAATTCATCACTTCAGGGAGGATACTCTCTGGGATCCCGAATAATTCGAGCAATTCCAAATCCCATTTCGAATCATGAATGTTGTACAGCATTGTACGCGAGGCGTTCGTCGCGTCGGTTTTGTGAGACTCTCCATTTGTTAACTTCCAAAGCAAAAATGTGTCAACAGTGCCGAATGCTAATTGACCGGCTTCTGCTTTCTCTCGCGCTCCATCGACGTTATCAAGAATCCATCTTATTTTAGTTGCTGAGAAGTAAGGATCAATAAGTAGTCCAGTCTTTGCGACTATAAAGTCCTCTAAGCCATCATTTTTCAGGTTTTCGCAATATTCGGTCGTTCTTCTGTCTTGCCATACAATTGCTCTGTAAATGGGGATTCCGGTTCGTCGGTCCCAGACAACTGTTGTCTCTCTTTGGTTTGTGATCCCTATGGCCTTAACGTTGCTAACGTCGGTACCTGACTCTTCAATTGCTAACGTTGTGGTCTCAAGGACCGACCCCCAAATATCTTCAGGGTCATGTTCGACCCATCCGTTGTCAGGAAAATGTTGCGGAATCTCCTTCTGTGCTGAGCCCAGAGATAGCCCATCACTGTTAAAGAGTATGGCTCGTGAACTTGTTGTACCTTGATCAATAGCTAAGATTATATCGGCCATGGAAACACCATTTAATTTCGTATTTATTCGATTATGTTCGATTGTGTTCTTTAATACACGGTAACTGTTCTTTACCGCAAATTTCAAGACTTTTTTATGATTGTTTAACAAACAATGATTCGACTATGATGCCCCTGAGTGATCCGATAACCTTTCGTGTTTTTGATACTCGATCCTTCGATTGTGTTGAACTGGCATCTGAAGGTTGCATGGTTTGATGCTATGCAAATACATTCCATCAGAAAAGAGTGTGATTCCTAACTATCTGTTATAAATAACTATTGCAGCAATTTAACTACACCATAAATGCGAAGTCCCACTGGTGGTCACACTGAACAGACATGGTCGCAGTCTGAGAAACCTCCTATATGAAACAAAACGAATAAGGGGAAACTCGTTTGTCTTATCTACTTTTTTCTAATTACCACTTATATTAAGAAAACGTTAAAATTTTCTTTATTGTTCGTTTGTGTTCGTATATATTCGTTTTAGATCAAAAATTATACGAGTGTTGATATGGCTAATAATGCAAACTTAAGTAGCGACTACGACATTTTTGTTGTTGGTGGTGGAGTCAATGGCGTCGGTATAGCACTTGATGCACAGGGGCGAGGCTTGAAAACGGGATTGTGCGAGATGAACGATTTGGCGTCAGCTACATCGTCCAATAGCTCGAAGCTGATCCATGGCGGACTCAGGTATCTAGAATACTACGAGTTCCGACTAGTCAGAGAAGCGCTTGCTGAGAGAGAAACACTCCTCAAGGTTGCACCACACATCATGTGGCCAATGCGTTTCCGATTACCACACCGGCCACATCTAAGACCTGCACTGTTAATCCGGATGGGACTATTTTTATACGACAACCTTGCCAAACGTGCAACATTGAAAGGCTCGAAGTCGATCAGCTTTAAACGGACCAACACTCTCCAGTCTCATCTGATTAAGGGGTTTGAGTATTCTGACGGCTGGGTAGACGATGCTCGACTTGTAGTATTAAATGCTCTCGCAGCAAAAGAGCGTGGCGCAGACATTTTCACACGAACAAAGTGTGTCGGTGCAAGACGAGATTCAAACCGTTGGGTAATTACGTTGAAAGACTCGATTACTTCCGCCACAACTGAAGTTACGGCGAAGGCAATTGTCAATGCAGCAGGTCCTTGGGTATCGAAATTTTTTGATGAGTCTTTAGAAGACAATGCACCCAAGCAAATTAGAATGGTCAAAGGGAGCCACATCGTTGTCCCTAAAATCCATGATGAGCCAGAGGCGTACATTTTACAAAATGAAGATGGTCGGATTGTGTTTGTTATTCCCTACGAGCAGAATTTTTCGCTCATTGGAACAACTGATGTAGAGCACAAAGGGGATCCCAGTGACGCGTCGATTTCCAAAGAAGAGATAGATTACCTAGTTCACGTCACCAATGAACATTTTACCTCTCAAATTACTCCAAAGGATATTATACATTCATACTCGGGCGTTCGACCACTCTTGGACGATGAAGCAGAAAATCCAGATGCAGTCACCAGAGATTACACTTTTGAATATGATGCAAGCGATTCGAGAGCACCACTGTTGTCAATTTTTGGCGGGAAAATAACAACATATAGAAAACTAGCACAAGCAGCGGTAGACAAGCTATGTGAAGAATTTCCTGAAGCTACACGCTGTAAGACCGCAAGTGAACCGCTTCCTGGTGGTAATTTTCAGGACCAAGCGATGCTACTCGACCAATTTGTTCTCTCATATCCATTCATCGACACATCTGTACTTGAACGGTATGTTCGCACATATGGCACGAGAGCTACTTTGTTCTTGAAAGGAGTAGCTGACACCAGCGACTTAGGACAAAATTTCGGTCACGGGCTGTTTGAGGTTGAAGTGAATTATCTGATCGAAAAAGAATGGGCGCTGACTATAGATGACATCATTTGGAGGCGCACAAAGCTTGGTTTAGTGCTAAGTGATTCCCAAGTAGCGTCGTTAGAGTCATTCCTTGAATCTGTTCATAAGGCTACAGAAAAAACGAAAACAGCCTAGGGTTCTCCAATCGTGAAAGAAAAAAAAGAAAATGTCGGATTAGTTGAACGGCTCGAGCAGTTAGAAACATGTCCTGAGTTAACACTCCTTGTTTACAGCATAATGAAAGGATGCCAACGCATAGCTGGTTTGGCTAGTTGTCCACACGCTGAAGACATCATTGGAGATGTCGGCGAGGTGAACATTCAAGGCGAAGCTCAAAAGAAGCTTGATGTACTGAGCAATCAAATTCTCAAAGATGCTATTTCAAAATCAGGTGTTGTGAGGGCGCTCGCGTCAGAAGAAGAGGAGTCTGTTGTTGAGTGTACTGATGGGGCTGCCTATTTAGTGAGTTTTGACCCGCTTGATGGTTCCTCTAACATCGACGTAAACGGTTCGATAGGTACAATTTTCTCAATTACGTCTGTGGAAAAAAGTAGCGTGCTGAATGAGTCAAGTTTCCTGAGGAGTGGTAGAGCGATTGTCTCAGCGGGTTATGTACTCTATGGGGCTTCTGCAGTTGCAGCAATCTCTGTAGGAAAAGGTACTGATTTGTACTCATTGAACAAGCAAGAAAACACTTTTGTATTAAGTCACCCCTGCATCCAAATTCCGCCCTGCTCTAATGAAGTAGCGTTGAACATGATGAACCAGAGATTATGGGACGATGGATTTAAAGCATATGTATCAGATTTGCTACAAGGAGCCGATGGTCCCAGGCAGGTTGACTTTAAAATGAGATGGTTTGCATCAATGGTCGGAGATTTACATCGAATATTTGTAAGAGGCGGATGTTTTGCTTATCCGAGATTGAAGTCCTCTCATGGTTGGAAGTCTAAGTTGAGAATTTTATATGAAGCAGCTCCGATGGCATTTTTGATCGAGCAGGCGGGAGGGGAAGCAACAAACGGCTTTGAATCTATTCTCGATATTGTGCCGGGTAATATACATCAAAGAGACGCAGTAATAGTCGGTTCCAGTGAAGAGGTAAAAATCTGTTCATCATATATTCAAGGCTTATGTTAATGGGCTTACGAACGTCGTTCTATTTCCAGCTTGTTGTACTCTCGTTCAGAAGGGAAGAGGACTTATTATGAGATTGCTTGATGCGAAGTTGTCCGAAGACGGGTGCTCAACAGAGTTGCTAAGCGTTATAAAAACCGTCTTAGCTGGCTGCAAAAAGATTTCTAACATACTATCGTCTGGTGATTTTAGTTATATACCGCTGGATTCATTTGGTGTTCAACAAGTTAATGAAAAAGAACCCCTCAATACAATCTCAAATAACATTCTCAAAGATCTACTCGTCGACCTTTGTGTCGTGAAAGCTGTAGCCTCCAAAGAAGAAGAGCAAATACTATCGATAAATGAGGAGGGTAAGTTTCTCGTTAGTTTCGACCCACTTGACGGATACTCGAATGTAGAAGTTAATGGACCCGTCGGTACTATTTTTTCCATCACGTCATCCACAGACTGGTTATCTTCTTTCAACGAACAACAATTCAATAAGCCTGGAGAGCTAATACGGGCCGCAGGCTTTGTGCTATATGGTCCAGCTACATCGCTAGTCTTGACAACGGGAACAGGTACTCACATCTATACGTTCTCTAGAGAGTTCGGAGACTTTGTCCTTTGGAGAGAGAACATCGCTATACCAAAAGATTCGCGAGAGTTTTCTGTAAATCTTGCTAGACAAAGATACTGGCCTGAAAATGTAAAAAAGTACGTTAAGCATTTCACTGACGGGCGTTATGGTGTTGGCAGAAAGGACTACAGTCTCCGATATGTAGGCTCTTTTGTAGGAGAGGTGTATAGAATTTTGTGTCGTGGTGGTGTGTTTCTGTATCCTCAAGAAGGAACACGAAGGCAGTACTTAGGGAACGGGAAATTGAAGTTATTGTACAAGGTGATGCCAATGGCGTTCATTGCTGAGCAAGCCAATGGTTTGGCTTATGCCGATCAAATGAGGGTACTAGACATCGTACCAAACTCTGTAAAACAGCGAGCTCCACTCATAATAGGGTCTAAAAATGAAGTAGAGCGCTATTTCAAAAATGAAAAACAAGGAAAAAGTAATGCGCAAGAATAAACTCATAGTTGCAAATTGGAAAGTAAACGGTTCTACCTCGCTGTGCGAAGAATATAAAATACTATGTGATTGGCAGGGCCAAGCGACCCTGGTGGTGTGTCCGCCATATCCCTACTTAAGCCAATTTAATCCGCATAAGGCTCATATTGGCACTCAAAATGTTAGCATTTATCAATCAGGATCTCATACTTCTCATGTTTCTGTGAATATGTTGAAAGAATTTGGTTGTGAATACGCAATTATCGGTCATTCAGAGGTACGAGAAACGTTTGGGGACAGTGATGTTATCATCAGAGCAAAGGCAAGATTACTACTAAATGAGATGATCACTCCAATTATTTGTGTTGGTGAGGATGAATCAGTTAGAAACAACGGTCAGCACTTTAGTTTTGTGAAGAGCCAGTTGAAACAGGGACTGCCTTACCTAGAGTTTGGAGAGAACGTTCGGGATATTGTAATAGCATATGAACCAATTTGGGCAATTGGTTCGGGTAAAACTGCAACATTGGCGCAAATTGAGGAGATGGCAAAAGAGATACACACGATTGTAGGTAATTTCTATCAACACTTTAGCCAACTCCGTATAACAGTACTCTATGGTGGAAGCGTTAAACCGGACAATGCAAAAGAGATATTAGGTCTACCTAGCGTTGACGGCCTCCTTATCGGAGGGGCGTCATTGGTGCCGAAAAATATGGAACAAATTTTATCATTTTGCTGATTTTACGAATGACAACGTATGGAAAGCTTAGGTGCCAGATTAATCTGACTTTTTTGTTACATAATAGTGCGTGGACTTCAATTAAGAAACTATTCGTAGTCAGAGCATAGTTTACTGCGTTTGCAGAAACAGCGTGCTACTTGAGAGCTATGGAGTTTGATGATGACCTTCGCTTGTTAATTAGAGCACACACAGTTTTATGCCCTCTCTGCCTGGGGAAATATAAATTCAAAGTGGTGTTTTCTGGTTTCAAACTTTGATCAGAGGCCGGTGAATGTCTACAAATACCGGAATTTGTTGTAAGGTTTTTTCTAGTTTGCAGCTGTTGTGCGTTATTGCGGTTGATGATTTTGTGCTTGTTCTTTATCAGAATATTGGATTTTGATATCTGAATATGCTTTCAACTCTATGAGAGACCTATTTCTCTGAGTCTTTTATACAGAGTATTTCTACTTATCCCGAGAGCTGCTGCAGTTTTAGACTTATTCCCATTGAACCTTGTGTAAACTGAAATTAGCTCGTCTTTGTCGTTGGATTTTTTTCGAGCTGCTATTTCACTTGGGTTTTCAGATGTTACATTTATGGAGGCAACAGGTATCGTTTGTTCGTCATTTTTATTCACATCTTGCAAAAAGTCCTCAGGTAAGTGCCATTCTTGTATTGGCTCATTATCAGCCATTGCTTGAGCTATTTGAAGCACGCTTATTAATTGTCTGACGTTGCCCGGCCACGGGTGATTATTGAAGAGATTGAGTATTTTATCTGAAAGTGGAAAAACCAATTCACTCCCATGTTGCAGCGCATTCACTTGTTGAAATAATTGTCTTCTGTCTCTCCGTTCTCGAAGCGGAGGAAGATGGATATTAAGACCGCTCACTCTGTAAAAAAGATCCTGCCGGAAATTGCCATTATCAATTTCCTTTTTCAAATCTCTATTCGTCGCAGAAACTAGTTTTATGTCTACCTCATAGGATTCTGTTGAGCCAAGCGGCGTTACAGTTCTTTCTTGCAATACTCTTAGTAACCGCCCTTGAACATTTAGCGGCATTTCTCCAATTTCATCGAGAAAAAGTGTCCCACCATTTGCCTTTCTTATCAGACCAATCGAGCCCTTAACGTTGGCGCCGGTGAATGCCCCTTTTTCGTATCCGAAAAGCTCGGATTCAACGAGATCGTTTGGAATTGCAGCGCAATTCACTGCAACAAGTGGGAACTGTTGCCTAACACTATAGTTATGTAAACACTGAACAAAAACTTCCTTTCCAACTCCGGTTTCTCCATGTACGAGTATTGGTAAGGCTTTGTTGACAATTCGTTTTGCTTGGCTTATCTGCTTATCAACGAAGGGATCGCCAAATGAAAAGGTATCAAGGGTTACCCTGTTGTTTTTATTATCGCTTTGACTGTCATTGCTTACATCACTTTCGGTGCGTACGGAAAAATTAATTTCTTCTCGTTTTGATTTATTACGAAGATTTAGTTTAATGACTGGTCGCTTGAGCTGACCATACATTTTATATTTACCGACTGCGGTAACCTCGAAGATTATACCCTCGGGTTGATTTCTTAAATCTCTGATGGTTACGTTCAATATATCTTCGATGTGTACTTTCAACAACTCAAATTTGAGTAGTGTTTCCGCGCGATTATTTGCTGCTACTACTCTCCCAATGTCGTCGAATATTATTAATCCAGACCACTGACTATCGACATTTTCAGCATTTGTATTGAAGGTGAAAATATAGTGGTTCTGGTTGTGCTGATTGAACAGCAGTCTATTTTCAATTCCTTGAGACATCAATTTGACAAGCCCGAGGGTGTGAGCTTGCGGTAAGTAGGAGTCACTTGTGATATCGAGCATACCAATGAGCTGTCGGTTTGCATCATAAATTGGTGCTGCAGAACCAACCATAAACCTATTTATCTTAAAATAGTGTTCGTCTCGCTGTACCTGAATGGCCTTACCAGTGACTAATGAGGTTCCGATAGCATTTGTACCGATAAACTTCTCATTCCAGTCTACGCCTGCTTCGAAGAAGGGTTTGTGCTTGTTAGGCAAAAATCTTTTATCTCCCCAACTATTTAGCGCGAAACCGTTATTATCGGTTAGTATTATTAGGCAGTTTGCATTTGATAGGATGTTTTGGTAATAAGGAAGCACTTCTGAATTCGTTGTTACAACTAACTCTCTATATATCTGGCTCAGATCTTTTATCTCACTTAAAGGAAGCGACTCTAGTATAGGCTCTTCGCTTTGCGTAAGACCGTGTTCTGCACACCGACGCCATGACTCTTTGATTATTTTTTCGCTTTGCATGCTATTGTGCTTCTTACATCTAACTACAACTCAGACCTTGCTTCTCATCACATCGGTGTTAACAAACTTAACATTCAACACTGATGTATCGCCTCAAATTCGTATCTGAATTCTTGATACGCTCATCACTCAATAATATCTGTTAACTGTTACAAAGGCTACTTTTTGTTCATATATAACGGGTGATGTATTTTTTGATATTAAAATCAATAGCTTATTCTATTTCTTGAAATGGTTAATTGACAGTCTTAATAATTGTTGTTCAATTTGATGACACTAAGGTTGTTCAATATTGAACAAAAAAATGAACAATGAACAATAACATTTCGTTTACTTTTGAACACACTTACACAAAATGATTGTAAACTGGATGTGTCGCTCAGTTTGGTGCTAAATAAAATAAATTCATAAATATCAATGCTATATGATTTGCCAAAAGTGTTCATGATAGAAATGTTAAAAACTTGGCCTACTATCTGCAAAAG
Organism: Alteromonas sp. B31-7; assembly: GCF_015767655.1. Lineage (NCBI taxonomy): Bacteria > Pseudomonadati > Pseudomonadota > Gammaproteobacteria > Alteromonadales > Alteromonadaceae > Alteromonas > Alteromonas sp. B31-7. The sequence goes on along the minus strand of NZ_CP065233.1, from coordinate 3,629,925 downwards.
TCTTCACAGTTTATTTAAATTAGAACCGCACCATAGGGGGGATAATGTCATTAGAATTAAAAAACGTTAGCCACGTCGTAGGGGCTGAAACGTATCTAGATGATATAAGCGTAACGCTCAACCAAGGCTCGTTTAATGTGCTGCTTGGTAGAACGCTAGCTGGGAAAACTACGTTGATGAGAATCATGGCGGGTATAGAGGCTCCCACAAGCGGCTTAATAGTGATGGACGGTGTGGATGTGACGGGAGTACCTGTTCAACAACGCAACATTTCAATGGTTTATCAACAGTTCATTAATTACCCAAATCTAACAGTGTTTGAGAACATCGCGTCGCCGTTAAGGTTAGCGAAAATCAAAGAGAGTGAGATTACAAGAAGGGTAAAAGAGACCGCTGACATTCTTCAAATTTCACAGTTCCTTAATCGATTTCCGTTAGAGCTATCTGGAGGTCAGCAACAAAGGACTTCAATGGCTCGTGCGTTAGTCAAAGACGCGAGTTTGATTCTGTTTGATGAGCCACTCGTTAACCTCGATTACAAACTTCGTGAAGAACTCAGAGCTGAGTTACGAACGATTTTCAAAGAGCGAAATTGTATAGCTGTTTATGCAACAACAGAGGCTAACGAAGCTCTGGCGCTTGGCGGTGAAACAACGCTTCTCCACGAGGGTAAGCTATTACAGAATGGAAAGTCTCAGAGCGTTTATAAGTTTCCAGAGCGGATTGAGTCTGCAAAACTATTCAGTGAGCCTCCCATGAATCTTGTGCCTGGTTCATTGACAGAAAATGAAATTAGTTTTGACGGTAGCGTTCACTTTCCTATTGATGATTCCATGAAGGTATTACCTAAAAAAGACTATGTCTTTGGTATCCGTCCCAATCATCTAAGTTTGTCACCAGTTAGTGATAAGGATATTGAATTATCCATGATTGTTGAGCTTGCTGAAATCAGTGGCTCCGAAACGTTTATCCACGTATACAAAGACGGCTTTTCGCTAGTGTTGCAGCTAGAGGGTGTTGTTGATTTGCATATCAATAGTCAAATAAGTGTCTATCTGCCACCAAACAAGCTTTTTGTCTTCGATAAAAATGGAAAAACAGTTAAGTTTCCCAGCGCGGAAGTGGAGGTATAAACGTGGCTGAAATACATCTTAAATCTCTTGCTCATAGCTACAGTAAGAACCCAACAAACTCATCTCACTATGCTATCAGGGAGATGGATCATATTTGGGAAGACGGCGGCGCTTATGCACTGCTAGGCCCGTCAGGTTGTGGAAAAAGTACACTGCTCAATATTATCTCAGGCCTCCTTTCTCCTTCAGAAGGGCAAGTTCTTTTTGACGGAGTGGAGGTTAACAATATTCCGCCAGAAGATAGGAACATTGCTCAGGTCTTCCAATTTCCTGTGATATACGATTCGATGACCGTATTCGACAATTTGGCTTTCCCACTTAGAAACATGAAGGTACCCGAAGTTAGAGTAAACACAAGGGTTAACGAAATTGCTGAGGTGCTTGAGTTAAACGATTTATTGTCCAAGAGAGCTAAGAATCTTACGGCTGATGAGAAGCAGAAAGTATCGATGGGGCGCGGGCTTGTAAGAAGTGATGTATCAGCAATCCTTTTCGATGAGCCGCTAACTGTTATAGATCCGCATCTAAAGTGGAAGTTGCGTAGAAAGCTAAAGCAAATCCATGAGCAATTCAATATTACCATGGTGTACGTGACGCATGACCAACTAGAGGCGTCTACTTTTGCAGATAAAATAGCGGTTATGTATGGTGGTCAGATCGTCCAGTTCGGTACACCGCGAGAGTTGTTTGAGCGTCCAAATCATGCATTTGTCGGGTATTTTATTGGTAGCCCGGGTATGAACTTGGTCGAGGTAGAGCGATGGGAAGGCGGTGTTGTTTTTAACTCTACGCGAGTTCCCTTGGACGATTCTATAAATGCAATCCTTAACGAGTCCACGTCCACTAATATCAAAATCGGCATTCGCCCCGAATTTGTACATGTTTGGGAAGAACCTACTGACGGCGCGTTCGAGTGCAACCTCAAGGTAGTTGAGGACCTAGGCACGTACAAAATTTTAACCATCGAACTTGATGGTGTTGAATTCAAGGCGCGAATCGAGGAAGACGCTCCCGTGCCAGCTCAAAAAGTTTACATTAGTTTCCCAGAGCAATGGTTGAAAGTGTATTTAGATGAGTATCTTGTGGATCCAAACTTTGAGGCATTGGAGGGCTCACAGTAATGAATAAAGTTCAAAATAATAAAGCGTGGTTGCTTGTTTTACCGGTCTTTGTGCTGGTCGCTTTTTCAGCGATCATACCGATAATGACGGTTGTTAACTACTCTGTGCAGGATATCTTTGATCAGAACAACGCTTATTTTGTAGGTGCTGAGTGGTATCGAGAAATGTTGAGCAGTCCAAGATTGTTAGATTCTTTGTTGCGTCAATTTGGATTCTCTTTTGCTGTTTTGGCAATACAAATCCCACTTGGGATCGGTGTTGCTTTGATGATGCCATCCAAAGGGCGTATGGCTGCTGTTTGGTTAATTATCGTAGCAATCCCGCTACTTATCCCTTGGAACGTTGTGGGAACTATTTGGCAAGTATTTAGCAGAGAGGACATAGGTTTGTTCGGCTGGTCAGTCAATGCTATCGGTATCGACTACAATTACGCGTCTAGTCCTTTCGCTGCGTGGTTCACTGTGGTCTTGATGGATGTATGGCATTGGACTTCTTTGATAGCGCTCCTTTGCTACTCTGGACTCAGAGCCATTCCGGAAGCCTTCTATCAAGCAGCGAGAATTGATAGAGCCTCTCGTTGGGCAATATTCCGATACGTACAGCTACCAAGATTAAGAAGCGTTTTGATCATCGGCGTACTTTTACGATTCATGGATAGTTTCATGATTTACACAGAGCCGTTTGTTCTAACGGGCGGTGGTCCAGGAAACTCAACAACGTTCTTAAGTCAGGAGCTAACAAAGATGGCGATCGGGCAGTTTGACCTGGGACCAGCTGCTGCGTTCTCACTCATCTACTATCTGATTGTGCTTTTAGTCTGCTATTTGTTTTTCACAATCATTACACATCAAGACAAAGTTAAATAGGGAAGGCCGATGGAAGACAACAAATATAAGAAGTTTGGTATATCAGCTTTCGGTGTGTTTCTTTTCTTACCGATATACTGGTTAATCAATATGTCATTCAAGACAAATGAAGAAATATTGGGGGGGCTAACGTTATGGCCGCACAACTTTACGTTTGACAATTACATTCAAATCTTTAGTGACCCGTCGTGGTACATGGGTTATGTAAATTCAATTGTGTATGTATGTATTAACTTGGCTATAACGCTTGCTCTGGCACTACCTGCTGCATATGCATTTAGTCGTTATAAATTTATAGGTGACAAGCATCTGTTCTTTTGGCTACTCAGTAACAGAATGGCGCCTCCGGCAGTATTCTTGTTACCTTTTTTCCAGCTATATAGCTCAGTGGGTCTGTTTGATACACACATAGCCGTTGCACTGGCACATTGTTTATTTTCTGTACCTTTAGCCGTTTGGATCCTAGAAGGGTTTATGTCTGGGGTACCAAAAGAGGTTGATGAGATTGCATATATTGATGGTTACAGCTTTCCGAAGTTCTTTGTGAAAATTTTCCTACCAATGATTCGGTCGGGTATCGGTGTTACTGCATTCTTTTGTTTTATGTTCTCGTGGGTTGAGCTATTGCTCGCTAGAACGCTAACTTCTGTTGAGGCGAAACCAATTGCAGCCATTATGACTCGGACGGTTGGTGCTGCTGGTATTGACTGGGGGCTTTTAGCTGCCGCTGGTGTACTAACAATAATCCCAGGCGTCGTAGTCGTTTGGTTCGTAAGAAACCATGTTGCGAAGGGTTTCGCACTGGGTAGAGTTTAGGTCGTCAGGTTGGAGAATAAATTATGAATTGGATGGCGTGGACACCATTAACTGTAGCTTTCTTTTGCGTCATTGCGATGATACTTATCGGGATGACTATTTTTGAAGTAAAGAGGCCGTGTAAGGAAAGAAAAGGCTTTCTACCCATAGAGACAACGCGCGGTGACCGTTTGTTCATAGGGCTTTTGGCTAGCGGTTACATACACCTAGCGTTTATCGCATTTACACAACTATCACTATACATTGCGCTCGCGTTGTCTGTGGTGTGGTTAGTGTCCGTATTGAGGTGGGGATAAAAAGTGAATTTAGGAGCACTGGCCAATCTAAATTGGGAAAAGAGCAGCCAGTGCACCTAAAAACCTGCGTAAGCGCAGGAAGCGACGTGTCGATGTGACTCGACACCAACTGCTGTAAAATTCACACAGTATGCTACTGGACGGAGTTTATCAGCAAAATATAACAATCTCAAAATAATGAGGTCATTAAACATGATACTAAAAAGACTCAAACTGGCTGTATTTGTAAGCTCAGCGCTCACACTCGGAGCAACATCACTGGCAGCCATTGCTGATCCATCTACAGATATTGCGGAACGACTGATTTCAACAGAATTCACGGAGTCGACACTCACTAAGCAAGAGCAAATGGAAGAGTTAATGTGGTTCGTTAATGCCGCTAAACCTTTTCAGGGAATGACAATAAATGTAGCGTCTGAAACGATTGCTACTCACGAGTATGAATCTCAGGTTTTAGCACGCGCGTTTAGTGAACTCACCGGTATTACTGTCGTCCACGATTTAATCCAAGAAGGTGATGTTGTTGAAAAACTGCAAACTCAAATGCAATCTGGCCGTAACATTTATGACGCGTACATTAATGATTCCGATCTTATTGGGACTCATTTCAGATATGGGAAAGTGGTTCCTGTGTCAGATATGATTGAAAACGAAGCCAAAAACCTGACACTGCCGACTCTAGATCTGCAGGACTTTATTGGTCTCGACTTTACAACAGGACCAGACGGTAAGTTGTACCAACTACCTACACAGCAGTTCGCTAATTTGTACTGGTTTAGGGCTGATTGGTTTGAGCGCGAAGACCTTAAAAAGCAATTTAAAGAAATTTATGGGTATGAGCTTGGCGTACCACTTAATTGGTCGGCTTATGAAGATATTGCGGACTTTTTTACCAATACTGTTAAGAGTCTAGATGGTGAGCGTGTATACGGTCATATGGACTACGGTAAGAAGGATCCTTCACTAGGTTGGAGGTTTACTGATGCATGGTTCTCAATGGCTGGTGCGGGTGATGCAGGGTTACCGAACGGGATTCCGGTAGATGAGTGGGGAATTCGAGTCGAGGGTTGTAGACCTGTTGGCGCGAGTGTTTCTCGAGGCGGAGCAACCAATGGTCCGGCGGCTGTGTATGCGACAACTAAATACGTTGACTGGCTGAAGGACTATGCGCCACCACAAGCGCAAGGAATGACTTTTTCCGAGGCTGGGCCAGTTCCTTCTCAAGGTAATGTTGCGCAACAGATTTTTTGGTATACCGCTTTCACCGCGGCTATGACTACTCCTAGTTTACCTGTCGTTAATGACGATGGTACACCAAAATGGAGAATGGCTCCGTCTCCCAAGGGGCCATACTGGGAAGAGGGTATGAAGTTGGGGTATCAAGATGCTGGTGCGTGGACGTTTATGAGTTCCACACCTGAAAAGCGTCGTCTTGCTGCTTGGCTATACGCTCAGTTTACTGTTTCAAAAACGGTTTCACTAATGAAGACGTTGAATGGCTTAACACCTATTCGTGAGTCTGACCTCAACTCTGATCAAATGACAGAAGCTGCACCTAAGCTTGGCGGGCTTGTAGAATTCTATAGAAGCCCAGCACGATCGCAGTGGACACCTACCGGAACCAATGTTCCAGACTATCCGAAACTTGCACAGCTGTGGTGGCAGAATGTTGCTGAAGCAGCAAGTGGCGAGAAAACTCCACAAGAAGCACTAGACAACCTTGCTCGGGCACAGGACCGAGTTATGCAAAGGCTTGAAAGAGCTAATGTTCAAGGCGAGTGCGGTCCTAAACTCAATGAAGAGCGTGATCCAGAATACTGGTTAAACCAGCCTGGTGCACCTAAAGCACGTTTGGAAAATGAGAAGCCACAAGGCAGAACTATTGCCTATGAGGAACTTCTAGAGAGCTGGAAAGCTGATTAGTTTTCAATCGTAGCCAACATTTAAAATAATCCCTCTGTTTCTCTCAGAGGGTAGAAATTTAGCGAGACAGCAGATGGTGCTTCCATCTGCTGCGCTCTCGCTCGCAAGAATAAAGGTAACAAAAATGATTAATTTCTCAAAAAACTCAACTTCAAAAGCGTTGTTCGTATTGACGTCGGCAGGCGTTTTTGCCTCCTCTCAGGCGTTAGCCGGTGTATCTCTGGAATCAGACGGCGGTTGGAGCACTGATATCTATGGTTCGGTTCCAGTGTTCGTTGTTTATACCGACAACGATGACGCTGAAAAGGGCTTTAGAGTGCAATCTGGATTTAATCCAGCCAACATAAATTTTAGTGTTTCAGCACCTGAGATGGAAAGTGGGATTACAGTTTCTGGTCATTTCCAAATTGATACGCACTTGCAAGGTAGTGGAGTACAAAACAATGGACTGTTTGAGAGCCGTATAGCGAACATCAAAGTGAGCGGTGATTTCGGTACGCTCACATTCGGTAAGGATTTTGGCGTATTCAATAGTAGTGCGATTGGTGATCTATCAAGTCAACGTGGCGTTGGTTGGTTGGGCGGTGGCGCAGACACTGCAAATACAACTGGTGGGCGAATTGGTACGGGTTACGTTTATGCAAACTTTAACCCGCAAGTGAAGTTCACATCCAAGGATTACAACGGATTAAGTTTCAAGATTGCCATGATCAACCCAGAGGAGCCCCAGGATGCTTCTGTCGAGACTGATAGCCCGCGACTTGAGGCTCAGGTCAACTATTCAATGCCTATTGAAAGTGGTGCTTTATCTGTGTGGTCTGGATTGTTCCAACAAGCTGTAAGTGTCACTGGCGAGAATGCGTTCGATTACGACATGCAGGGTTACGATATAGGTGCAAATATCGAATTAGCTGGCTTCGGGCTTACGTTGAATTATACAGATACAACTGGAATCGGAGCTGATGGTCTCTATGGCGGAACGATTGAAGATGCTGATGTTGATGCAACTCAGTGGTACGTCGAAACCTACTATACGTTTGGTAAGTACACCGTAGGTGCAAGTTATGGTGAGGGTAGTCAAGATGCCCGTGAAGCCGATGCCGAAAGCGGTCTTGCAGCTGTAGGTGAGGTTGATAATGAGCTTTCGATGCTGTTCGTGAATTATCAGATGTCTCCTCAATTTAGATTGATAGGTGAACTACAAGACTACTCGTCTACCGTACAGGACGATTACTCTGCCATTGTAGTCGGGTTTCAATACGATTTTTGATTTATGACGCTGGGGCTCCTAATAGGAGCCCCCATTTAGTTATATCGTCTTTCAACTCAATAATTACTTAATAGTGGACAGCGCAAAAAGATGGGTGATCAGGTTAAAGTTAAACTAGAAATGATCAAGCGAATTACTAGAGATCATGGTTTTATTGCAGCGTTAGATCAAAGTGGTGGAAGTACACCTAGCGCGCTAAAACGTTATGGTGTTTCTTTAGGTCTTTATGAAGATGCAGATGGGATGTTCGATTATGTTCACGATATGCGTTCAAGACTTATTAAAGACGATGCTTTCAACAAGGATTATGTTACTGGAGCCATATTGTTCGAGGATACTGTGGACCGTCTGATAGATGGTATACCAACATCAGAGTACCTATGGCAAAACAAAAAAATTGTTCCATTTCTTAAAATTGATTGTGGCCTTAGGGATACAAAGAATGGCGTGCAAGTGATGAAGTATATTCATGACTTGGATTCAAAGTTAGACAAGGCGAACGCGCATAACATATTCGGAACCAAAATGCGCTCCCTGATACATGAGCCAGACCCAGAAGGTATTAAATTAATCGTTAAGCAACAGTTTGCGATCGCCAAAATTATTATTTCAAAAGGGCTAGTTCCGATTATAGAGCCGGAAGTGTCTATTTTTTGTGAAGACAAGACCCTAGCGGAACAAATCCTAAAACAGGAAATCTCATCAAAGCTTGAGGAACTAGATAGTTCACAGGTGGTGATGCTCAAGATAACAATTCCTGAAGAACCAAACTTCTACTCTGACTTCACCTCTCACCCAAATGTACTAAAAGTTATCGCGCTCTCTGGTGGGTACAAGAGAGCAGAAGCGTGTTACAAGCTAGCCAAGAACGACAAAGTAGCGGCGAGTTTCTCTCGCGCTTTGCTTGAGGGGCTGTTTTTCTTTCAGTCTGCCGAAGACTATACCCGACAGCTGGCTTATAACGTTAGTTCAATTTTCGATGCCTCCGCCTGAGTAATCACGATGAACACATTAAACTTAGCTTCCATCGCTATCATTCTAAAAATACCGTGTCTGCGTCTAGCCACGATATTGCTGGTTTTTGCAATGGGAAAGCTATCAAACTTGTTTGAATGTGTATGTTTTGGCGTTTTCTACTTGAGTCGGACTTATAGTTGCATTAGCCAGTGCAACACTATTTTCAATAAGCCTCTTGTGCTTCTACGCGCTCATTTGAGCGGATTATCAATAACAACAAAAAATAATAAGAAGAGTAATTGTGTCGGACAACTGATACCTAAACAGTGTCCGACCCTTTTTTCGTGCAGCTATCAACGTTACAGACTTATAAACAACGAATCTCAAATATTTTTGATTCGATCAGCGAGTCGTTCTCGACAGCACGCTAACCGAGTCAAACTAATATCAAATGATATCAGCTAGGGCTGTTTTTGATTTTGGTCGAAATGTGTTCCGTTAAGCGAGTTGGAGGTTGTTATGAAACCAGCGTCTTTGAAAAAAAAATATATTGCAAGTATGTCGTCATTGTTACTTTTGAGCCTTGCAATTGTCGTTGGTGCGATTTTTTATTTTGTCGCGCCGAAGTTATCTGATATTGAAAAAACGGTTGTTCGAAAGGAGATAGAAATATTGTCTAATCGAATAACGGTCGAGCTTGCTAAAATTGAGGCCATGTCTCGTTCTATTACTCAGGTTGTCTCGAAATCTGAAAGTGATGAGATTGACAAGATACTGCCTTTGCTACTTGACCAATACGGTAACTCCGCGGTTTTCGGTGGTGGTGTGTGGCCGCTTCCTTTTAGACGTGATGAATCAAAAGACAGGTTTAGCAGCTTTTATGTTAGAGATTCCAGTAATGTACTGGTAGAGAGTACGTTTTGGAACAGTCAAGCAGCGACAGAGAACTACTATGATCAGGGATGGTTTGAAACTGCGAGGCAGCAGTCTCCTGGGCGTTGTGAGTGGTGGCCTGCATACGCTGATGCTGGCTATGAGGCGCGAACAAATTGTGCGATGCCTATCTATAAACAAGGTGAGTTCTATGGTGTATCGACCATCGATTTAACTCTTGGATTTTTCAATGAACTTACGAAAGCCCTTGAGATCGAGCTTGAAGCAGAGGTTCTTATTATTGAAGGCTCTGGAAAGTTGGTTAGTAACTTACACAGCCAGGACAATGACTTTGTACTCAAAAATCTGCAGACGATAAGTCAAACGCCATTTGTATCGGCACTATCAGACGCGTTACCAGAAATCAGTGACTCTGTCGATTACTACGAGACCGTTTATGATAGGGAAGGGCAGGCTCGAACAATTATTGTTATGCCTGTCGCAAATACCCCGTGGTATCTCGCTATCGATCTTCCCTCCCAAAGTCTCAATGTAGGAACGTCAAGTGTAATAGATACCTTTCTGATGTTACAGATACCAATGTTCTCGGCACTTATTGTATTGGTGATATTCGCTATTGGAACTTTGTTTAGGAGGGTTCGTCATTTAGTCCGAAGTATCGAGAAGTTGTCATCGGGTAATGCGGACTTAACAATGAGGCTTCGCATAAAAAATAATGACGAATTAGACAAGATCAGCGAGTCAATTAATGCATTTATTCAAATGCTCCAAGAGCTTATAACGGATATCGTCAGTGGCAATCAAACAACCAGTCGAAGTATTGATGGGTTGAATAGACAAATCTCAAAGAATTCCAGTTTGTTAGATAAACAAGCCAGCGAAACGATGGTTGTTGTAACTGCTGTTAATGAAATGGCGGTTTCGGCTGACTCAGTTGCGTCAATAGCAGCTCAGAGTAATGAGTTTGTTGAACAGGTAAACAGCAATGCGCAAAGTACTAAAGGAGACCTGCAATCCACTAAGGAGATTGCTCATATTCTCAGTGAAAATGTTCAAGTGTCCATGGATACGGTTCTTGATTTGAAATCCAGTGCTGCGGAGATTACTCAAGTTCTCGGGGTGATCGGAGAAATTGCAGAGCAAACAAATCTATTGGCGCTAAATGCCGCTATTGAAGCTGCAAGAGCAGGTGAACAAGGCCGTGGATTTGCTGTTGTAGCTGACGAAGTTAGAACACTTGCTAGTCGGACCCATACTAGCACTCTCGAGATCAACCGGATGTTAGAAACGCTTCAAAGTGGAGTTGATAACGTCGCTGATGCAATGGAAAGGACTAAATCGAGCTGCGAAGAGACGATGGATAAAACTGCTATCGCAGAAAACAAGGTTGACCTTGTGGTTACGTCTGTCGCGCGTATTAGAGAGCTAGTCAGTGAAATTGCGATTGCCTCTAAAGAGCAGAGCCATGTGGCTAATGAAGTTGATTCGAACATGAACTCGATAAAAGAGTTAGTCGATCTACTTGTAGTCAATCGGCAGGAAACAGGCGATACCAGAGACTCGCTCAACGACTCAAGCAAAAGCCTCTCGGACCTAGTGAGTAGATTTACCGTGTAGTTGAGTGTTCATGAATTTATTAGAACTCATATTTTATGGAATGTTGAGTCCTTTTTTGAATGGGTGAATTATGTTTAAAAACCTGTCAGTAGTAACAAAGATATATCTTGGGTTTACCGTAATGTCATTTCTCGTCGGCGTGATCAGTTTGATAGCGCTTGTTGCAGTAATGGCATTTGGTAAGAGTACCAAGGCTGTCTCTGAGACGGCATTTCCACTACATGAATCGATATCCAGTTTGTCAAAGTTAAACTTGGCGTATGGAAAAACAATCTTAGACCTCGAAAATAGCGAAACACTAGAAGAACTAAACCTTAGGCTTGATAGTGCAAATGACTTGTATATCGAGCTGCTTGCTCACATTGAAAATGCCGAAGCTCTTTCTCGTTTTGTAAAGAATTTTAGTATAGAAAATGAGCTAGATGAAACGCTTTCTTTGATAGAAGAAAACAAAGCTAGTGCGGTAAACGTGACGTCGTTGATGGAAAAGAACCTGTCGGTCCGCAGTAGTATACAGTCTGGGATGTCTGATTTATTTCTCCTCTCCTCAGAATTAAAACTCTCAATTACTCAGATGTCTCAAAGCGCCGCTGCGAAAGATATCTATATTGCAAACCTACTGTCCACAATTTTGAATGACTTCACCAACGTCGAATACATAATGATCACATTACTGAATCAATCAGTTGGGGAACCAATCGAAAACAATATCGACCTGTTACAGAGTAGTACCATCTTGTTGGATGCAAACATCGAAGACATGATATACGAAGTAAGCGAATTGGATTTTATTTTGAGCAAAAAGCAGGATTTCCTCAATCGTATCCAAGGCGAAGAAGGGATTATTAATCAGTTTGTTGATTTTAGAAATAGTCAGAGTATTTTATCTGAATTAGTTAAAGACTTTTCAAGTAGAACGAACAGGGTTAATTTACTTGCGACAGAGTTACTTAACGTTAGTAATAATAATAACCTTGAGCTGCAAAGTAAGATAAAGGGACAACTCACTAACTCTTATATTTTGATTGTGATTACTGCGATTGTTTCAGTACTTGTGGCATGCACTATTTCTCTATTTATAGGTAAGTCGATAAAAATACCCCTTCGTGAAACGGTTGAAAAATTATCTCTTTTAGCTAAGGGTAATTACAAGCAAGAAATGAATAACTTTTTCTCTGGTGAATTTCGTTCACTTGTTTCTTCTATTAATACTCTTATTTCAGAGACACATAACTTCTTATCTAGACTTAGCATTTCTTCAAGTAATTTGACAAACGTAGCAGATTCAAACTTATCTATATCAAGTGAGCTTAAGGAGAATTTGGAACGACAAAATAAAGACATAGTTGAGATAGTTACGGCGTTAAAGCAAATGGATGTTTCTATTAAAGAAGTGCAGGAATTCACGAATAACAATCATACTTTGGCAAAGATTACTAAAAAGGACATCTTGGGGGGGCAAGAAAAAGTTAAGGCTAGTGTTGACACCATTACTTTGCTCGAAGGGAAAATGAATGAGACATCGAGTCTAATTTCTAAGCTTGAGGATTCTACTCAAAACATTGGTGGAATCGTAGAGGTCATAAATGAAGTTGCCTCGAAAACAAACCTTTTAGCACTCAATGCTGCAATTGAGGCTGCCCGTGCAGGAGAACACGGTCGAGGTTTCGCGGTCGTCGCAGATGAAGTTCGCGAACTAGCGGAGCAAACAACACGTTCAACCAACTCGATTAAAACCCTGATAGAGGAACTCAATACTGACTCAGCAAGTGTTGTGTCATCTATGGATACAAGTCAAAAACAGTTGAACGATTCTAAGAATCAAATTTTCAAAGTTTACGATGCAATGGAAGTTAGCGTTCAAAATATATCATTAATAACAAGTACGACAGCGCAAACCGAAGAAGCAGTTAGAGAACAAATGGTAAGCACAGAAGAATCTGCGCTGAATATTAAATCAATTTCAGACAGCGCCAATCTTTCTTTAAGTAAAATAGAAAGTATTAAGGATAGTGCGGAAAAGATTACAGAGCAAATTGATGCAATAAATGAGGTGGTTGCTTTATTCGATATATGAAATTATTAAAATAGAGGGCGCTTATTTTGAAAAGGTCTCGAATCTTTGTGAAACAAAATGAGCAGCCCTCTATCTTTATAATATCAATTTAAATAAATTTAAAGAAGCTATTTTTAATTATTGTATATTAAATTAAGAGCGGGTTTTTAATTTTTAGATGCTATTTAATTTCTCCTGTTTTAAATTGGAAATTCAGATTCCTAGGCATGCTATCTCCGTAGCAGTTCTTGTCTGGGAAGTTGGATGCCGGCGAATGTGTCCGTCGGCTATTCGTAGTCTTGGCTGAGGCTACGTATGTCTGTTTGCCCGGCTTTATGCCGGGCTTTTTTTGGCTGCTAGATGTTATAGTTCAATATGAGAGGTTGATCAAAGTCTGCTGTATACGTTATCAATTCTAAAATATTGGCTATATCTTTGTGTGACTTGTAATGTATTGATTTTTATGAGTAACTTTCAATCAGATGGTCAATGTGCCATCTTGTACGAACTCTTGTAGAACGACACTCTATTGACGCGGGAAAAGTACAGTCATTAACAAACAATGTCTGTTAGGAGTTGAGCGAGTGCTTTTGATGTAATGAATATATGTAAATTGATGAGAAAACTTGTTTCGAGGGGTATAAGTAGAGTACTGACTGTTCAAAAAGATATTATTTAGTTGAAGGGTGGTATTAATTGAAATTATTCACTTAGACAAGCGAAGTCAAATCTAATCTTTTTTTCATCGATTAAGTAAATTGTGGTAGTAATTGACTGCTTTATGATTGGGCATAATCAAGCTGCAGACCCTTTTACCGTCTCATACTTCTAGTTTCGAATTTCTTTTGAGCACAACTATAAGCAACTTCAAGCTTGGGCATTAATAATTCGAAATTTGTATGTGATGGATTGAGAATTTGAACCCAAGACATCCATCCATAAACAGGGTGGGGCATCAATAGGTTTAGTTCTGTAAAGTCAAAATGACTCTTAATCACTTCACCTTTGAGAGGTCGTTCAGGATGTTTTCCGAAACTATCTTCATACGTTGACTTATTGAGTGGAAAGCTCAATCTGAATACACCTTTCCTATTTGCATGTTCCGGCCCATTCCGATCACCCATTTCGGTTCAATCCGATCACTGATTTCGGTCTAATCCGATCGCCTATTTCGGAGTTATCCGGTCAAAAATGACGTTTTTCCGAAATCACTGATCGGAATCCCGAAATCTTCTTCTTTTTCTCACTAAATCAATTGGTAAGCTCATCTTCATCACTTTATTGAAGGAACGAGCAGCCATGGCGAGAAAGAGAACCGATATGGGGTTCTAGGGATTTTCCCCTCTAAAAAGACTTAATCCTCTGTAGACCACACCAATAAATGGCTGCGGAGGTGGGTTACTACTTATAAGTGTGGCAAATTAGGTAAATATCGTACATTTAATACGGAACAGCCCTGATATGGCCATCAAAAACGAAATTACTATTCTCACGAGAGCAGAACAGGCAGATCTTTATTCCCCACCCATTTTTTCAATCGAAGAACAACGTCTGTACTTTTCTCTGAACGATGCGGAATTGGCAGTTTTTCGGTCAATTCGTCTCAGAGCTCATAGATGTTACTTTGTCGCGATTTTGGGATACTTCAAATCAAAGCCCGTCATCCTAGATATCGCTTACTCGCAGGTTTCTAAGGATTTAATGTTCATCAGTAAAGAGCTGCTTGGCGGCAAGGGGCTCAGACCATTCACTCCCTCACAAAAACAAAAAGATCGACTCTACGCAAAAGTATTAGACCTTGCTGGTTATCACAAATGGGACGAAAGTCAGCACTTCAATTCTCTTTTCGACCACCTTGTTCAGGTGGGCAATGCCTGGCTGGAGCCGCGTTACCTCTTTGATACTGCTATTGAATTCCTAACCAGTCACAGCATTGCTATCCCTAGGTACACCGTACTCCAGAGACTGATAAGCAGAGCGATGCAGCAGGTCAGAAAAGACCTGGCGCACCAACTTAATCAACTCACCAGTCCTGAACTTCACGTCTTTCTGGACAGCATAACAGCCATTGATGACGGACTAAGCCTGAACCAGCTCAGAGGCGGTGCAAAAAGTCTGACCGTACCTGAACTTAAAAAAGAGCTTGCCCTTTATCATCAGTTAGCGCCATGGCGCACGCAAATCAATGGCGTTATCGATGGGCTTAATCTGTCTCTTAAAAATCGACAACACTTCGGTGAGCTCATCAACTATTACGGTAGTAAACTCAAACGATTCAAACGCGCACAGCAGCATCTATGGTTGCTATGTCACCTGACAGAGCGGATACAACTGGCACTGGAACGGTTAACTGATGGGTTCATTTACCATATCCGCAAGCAACAAGAAGCTGCCAACACCTTTGCACAACAAGCAGTGTTCCTGTCCTGGCAGTCAGCCGCGGACAATGTCACGAAAGCGGCAGAGTTACTGCATCTGTTTGTGGATGAGAACATTGATGATAATCAACCCTTCTCAGTAGTCAGACAACAGGCATTGAAGGTCATGAATGACAGGGATATCCAGACCCTCTGCCTTTACCTGAAAAAACAGAAACGGACCGTGGAAGAGTACCAGTGGCAACTGACGTGGTCAACCAAATTCACACAACTCAGTTAAGCCGCTTTTCCTAAGTTAGCCATGTCAGCTTCATATTGGTTTGGACTTTTGTAATCCAGATATGAGTGCATTCTTTGGCTGTTATAAAACATAGTAATATATTGCAGGATATCCTGCTGAGCAGCATGACGGCTCTGGTAATGACGCCATTGCACTCGCTCTTGTTTTAATGTGCCGAAGAAGCTCTCTACAACGGCATTGTCCCAACAATCACCTTTCCTACTCATGCTACCTGTTACCTTGTACTGCGCCAGTAGCTGTCTAAATTGTCGGCTGGCATATTGCGAACCACGATCCGAATGATGTATCAGGCCAGCCTTGGGCTTACGTTGCCATAAAGCCATTGTTAAGGCATCACACACAAGCTGGGCACTCATCCGAGAAGACATACTCCAACCCACGACTTTGCGTGAGAACAGATCGATGACAACGGCCAGATACAGCCAGCCTTCCTGCGTCCAGATATAGGTAATGTCAGAGACATACGCCTGGTCTGGTTTTTGCGCATCAAAGTCGCGTGATAGCACGTTATCAAATACAGGTTGCTGATGGTCGCTGTTGGTCGTTACTTTGTATTTTCTACGTCGTCTGACGCTCACGTCGGCTTCTTTCATCAAGGCTCTCGTTCGCTGTTTTCCAACCGGATAACCGAGCGAATTCAGCGCGCGTTTCATTCGCCTTACGCCATAGGTAAAGTCACTGGCATCTGCTATCTTCTGTACCCATTCAATTAGCTCATCATGTTGAGGGTCTGGTTCGAGTTGCTCGTTTCGTCGCACTGCACTGTAGTAATTACGGCGACTGACTCCCAGAACCTGACACATCAGACTAATCGGCCAGGTCTTCTTATGTTGGGTAATGAAACCGTATTTCACTTGGTTTCTTTGGCAAAGAAGACCGTCGCCTTTTTTAGGATCTCTTTCTCCATTTTCAGGCGTTTATTCTCTGCTCGCAACTGACGAATTTCTTCCTGTTCCGGTGTCAACTTACCGTTGCCTCGAAATGCGTGAGCGCCTTCTGATTCTTGCTCTTTAAGCCAGCGGCCTAACATATTCGCGCTAATACCAAGACTACGAGCAGCCTCAGCAATCTTATAATTTTGTTCTGTAACCAGACTAACAGCGTCCAGTTTGAATTCTTTTGAATAGCTTTTTCGCGTTTTCATATACACTCCAGTTGAGATAATTATCCCTTAACTGGCTGCGTGAATCTATTGGAGCACGTCATGGATATGACGTTAGCCGAAGCGATTGCAAACTACATAGAGCAGCGAAAAACAGCGAAACTTGAGTCATTAGAAAAGATGCGCCAGAAAGTTATAGATAAAGGTGATGAGGCAGCCATTGCTGCAGCCAACACTGAATATCGTTCTGCGGCTTTGTCTATTGAAGAAAGCTTTGAACCGGAAATTTGGTTAACCAACGCCGCTAAACGAGCAAAAAAAATCAGTTTGGCGACACACGCAGCTAAGTTCACGCACAGTGATGCCAAGGCGACAAGCCGGCTAGTTGTTGAACACACTGTCTTGGACGATGCTTATTTAGTTACGAGCTCTCTAAAAGATAAAGCCATAGATGCGGTTTGCAATGCGGCTATACTTGATGTGGCCAAGCTGCTAAACCTCAAAGTAGAAGGTGAAGGCCTTATAAATCAAATCCAACAAGGCTCGTCGCCCGCGCTGAGTGAATTTACCTCTGATGCAGCATTGCTGTCTTCTTGGGTTGAGGGGTTTAAAGAGGCGTTGGGTGACCAAGAGTTAACCGTTAATAGTTTAACGAAGCAGGTGTACTTTCCAGTTTCAAACGCTGAAGAGAGCGAGTATCACCTGATATGTCCTTTATTTTCCTCCGCGTTATGCCACCAACTTCATGAGAAAGTGACTGCATCACGCTATGGTACTAGCAAAGAGGTTAGGGAAGCGCGAAAAGTAGGCAACTACCATAGTTTAATGGACGTTAACTTTCCTCAAACCGCTATACAAAAGTTTGGCGGTTCAAATGCTCAAAACATTTCACAACTGAACCGCGAACGGTATGGTCAGACATTTTTACTCAATGCTTCACCACCGACCTTTCAGCCACAGGCCAAGCCCCCGCTGTCTCACAAAACTATATTCGATAATCAATTTACGAGAAAAGTGATTGCTAGCTTAAGAGAGTTCAAAACGTTTTTGGAAAATTTAAAACCACACGAAAACAACTTTAAAACGCGCTATAAGCGAGATCATTATTTTGTCATCCCAATCATTGAGCAATTACTACATTACGCCAGCTCAATCCAAAAAATAGAAAGTGGTTGGGCGCTATTGCCTGAATGCAGCCTTAAAGCCGAGCATGCACTTTGGTTAGATCTCAACAACGAAGATTCAGGTTTTCAAACTGAGCGTGGTAAGCGCAATTGGCTTTCAGTAGTAGCGAATGACTTTGCTACTTGGCTAATCAAGCAGCTAAAAAGTGACGAACACTACCTATTGGGTGATGTTGAGCATGCTTACTTTCATAAACTTTGCTTACACCACTTAACGCGTTTTGAGCGTGTAACGCCAGCAAAGGGGGGCATTTAATGAGCCAATACCTTTTGATTAAGAAACTGTATGTCCAAAACGCAAATGCTATTGCTGGTCTTACCTACGGCTTTCCTGCAATAACCAACTTTTTAGGATTTGCACACGCGATATCTAGAAAGCTTCCTAATGAGCTTAACGTGGCTTTAGATGGTGTCATGGTCATTAGCCACAAAAACACCGTTCATGTCCGCCAGCCTAAAGGGTGGGGCGACTATGTTTTTGCACTCTCTAGAAATCCATTAACCAAGAAAGGAGATACAGCCCCTATCAACGAAGAGGGTCGTTTATCCATGGAAATTTCACTATTAGTTGAAATGAAAGGCTATCAAGCTGGAGATCAAGTGACAGGTGAGCAACTTACCTGTGCTGTGACACATCTTCTTCCCACATTGCGCCTTGCTGGTGGACAGATTGTGCGCTTTGAAAGTGTTTCTATTACAACTTTAGATAACGAACTCGCCACACTCCGACAGCTGATGCCAGGTTTTGCGCTCGTTGACCGTAGTGATTATCTTGCCGCGCATTATAGGGCATTACAGGAAAAGGACAGCACGGCAACACAGTTCGATGCTTGGTGCGATTTTACATCGCTTAAGTATGAAGCGAAGCGCATTGTCGATTCGTCAAGCTCGAGTAACGAAAGTGGCACTGTTAAAGCGGAGTGGCATTACGTAAGAAAGCCTCACCCAGGCTATTTAGTACCCATAAATACGGGTTATTGCGCTATCTCAAAAGTGTATGAGCAGGGTGAAATTGCCAATATAAGAGATCCTCTTGTGCCAGCACTTTTCGCCGAAGCGGCTTACAGTGTTGGAGAATGGAAAAGCCTGCATGGACTGCCGTCAATTAATACGGCGATCTGGCGATACCAGCACCAATACCCTTGGTACTTAGCGAAATCTGAGCCTTTCGTCGAAGATCTAGTAGAGCCCGATAACTTCGACGAAAGCAGTGAAATGACCTTTTAAACGAACAGCAAATATAAATTGAATTAACATTGGTAATGGAGATACATCATGGCAGAACTTAAACTAAAAACCCCTTCAGTATTGGCATTTGAAGCAAAATTAATTCCTTCTGATGCATTGATGTTTGCCGGCAACTGGGGAGAGGAAAGTTGGGACCCAATAAAGGTCGGTGAAAAAGCGGTGAGGGGAACAATATCGAACCGTCTTAAGGCGGCAATGGCCAATGATCCTGTCAAGCTTGATGCGGAAGTATCAAAAGCAAATCTTCAAACAGTGGACATCGCAGCGCTCGATCATAAGACGGATACATTAAAGGTGGTTTTTACCTTACGTGTGCTGAGTGGTTTGTCTACGCCTTCTACATGCAATAGCCCTGACTACCAAGCAGCGCTAGCTGAAAAAATCAGTAACTATCAAACAACCGTTGGTTTCATGGAGCTTGCAGAGCGCTATGCTTTTAACATCGCGAGCGGGCGTTTCTTATGGCGTAACCGAGTCGGTGCCCAGCAAATAAAAATTGTAGTTACAGTTGAAGGTGAAACGACAGAATTCGACACACAAGATTACTCTCTACATACATTTTCAAAAGATGAAAAAATTACTCAACTTGCTAACCATATTGTTAAAGGTTTAACAGAAGACCATTGTTTACTGAAAGTAGAGGCGTTTGCTCAACTAGGAGAAGGTCAAGCAGTGTACCCATCTCAAGAGTTAGTAATGGGGGGAGCTAAAGGTGATAAGAGCAAGTTTTTGTACCAGCTTGATGGCCAAGCCGCAATACATTCACAAAAGATAGGAAATGCACTAAGAACAATAGACACATGGCACCCCGCTGCAGATGATGTTGGCCCTATTGCCGTGGAGCCCTATGGCTCAGTTACTAACCGTGGAGCTGCCTATCGTCAACCTAAAGAGAAAACAGACTTTTACAACCTGCTCGATGGTTGGATGTTGAAAGGTAAAGAGCCAAGTGTAGAACAACAGCACTATATTATGGCCATGTTTATCCGTGGTGGCGTATTTGGAGAGTAGTGAAATGAAACACTACATAGACATTACTCTTTTGCCCAGTGACGACATAGGTATACATTTCCTATGGTCCAAGGTAATGATGCAAGTTCATTTAGCATTGGTGGAAATTCAAGACGACACTAAACAGGTGCCAGTCGCGACAAGCTTTCCCGAATACCGAGAATACATGAACAATAAACCTGGTTTTCTTGGTCAGAAGTTGCGCCTGATGGCTTTGGATAGGGCCGACCTAGTTCGCTTAGATATTATTAAGTGGCTTCGTCGCCTATCTGACTATGTTCATGTTAAAGAGATCGCGCTTGTTCCCGAAGCTGATAGCTATGAAAGCTTTTCTCGAGAGAATACAAAGGGCTCATTGGAGAAGCACATCCGAAGAAGGATGAAAAGGCACGAAGAGACCTATGAGCAAGCTTTATCGAACTATGAAGGCTATGAACAGGACGACGTTAAATCACGAGTCCCCTTTATCAAACTTAAAAGCTTGACCAGCGGGAATGAGTTCTGTTTAAACATTGATAGGAAGCGTGTTGTTGACAACACTGTTGAGCTGCAAGATCACCAGCGATTCAACACCTATGGATTAAACCGAACGGCTATTTTACCCAAATTTTGACTAATAAATTTCGCTCTTTAAAATTAAGTGAAAATAACAATGCGTTAGAGGTGCCAAGAAATAATTGGTATTTCCATTAGATTTACTCTAACGCATTTATACACATCATTTTTTTGAGCAAATTTTACGGTTCATGGCCGCACAGGCCACTTAGAAAGCAAAGTATAGCGAGCCAAAAATTAAGGCTGCGTTCATGGCCGCACAGGCCACTTAGAAACAAAACCGATGTTAGAACCGCAATCGATAAGTGTTCATGGCCGCACAGGCCACTTAGAAATAGAGTTCACCGGATGGATCCAAGGCAAGCAAGTTCATGGCCGCACAGGCCACTTAGAAACAAAACCGATGTTAGAACCGCAATCGATAAGTGTTCATGGCCGCACAGGCCACTTAGAAATAGGTCGATATTCAGTTCCGTATCGTTAGCCAGTTCATGGCCGCACAGGCCACTTAGAAAATCACCGGAGGTTGGCGCTAAAGTTGTTCAACGTTCATGGCCGCACAGGCCACTTAGAAACGTGACAGTGAGATGGCTATTCGGCGTGAAGTGTTCATGGCCGCACAGGCCACTTAGAAAGATGGGTGGACGGACGGCGAGCAGTGGGATGAGTTCATGGCCGCACAGGCCACTTAGAAACTCCCAATCAACATAGCCCGACATGTGGCATCGTTCATGGCCGCACAGGCCACTTAGAAAAATAAGCAGTGGTATCGGTTAGAAATAACAGAGTTCATGGCCGCACAGGCCACTTAGAAATACATGGAGGTAGCATCTCTTTAATGCTTTGTGCACCAATGATAATTTAAGTTAAGTGTATAGGCTCTTCATCATTAACGGGGGACATCCGCATTCATTAAACTGATTTTGCGAAGAATCATTTAATGGAGAGTACAGATGTCCCACGCAGGTACTATTTTAGGCATAAGTGAGTTAGAAATAGAACGTGTTCATCGACATGATTTTATTGAAGTGTGGGCGAAGCCTACTAAAAAGCCTCTATGCAAGCATTGTGAGAGTCGACATTTACGCATAAAAGCCACACATAAGCGCACTGTAAAGCACACGCGTCAAGGTAATCAGGTGCTAACGCTACATTTAAAGGTGCCTAAGTATCATTGTCGATGCTGTGGTCGTTATTTCAGGCATCCTTTTGTTGGGATTCGGCCTCGCTATCGGGCATCAGAGTGCTTTCGCTTGGAAGTCTTTGAGGCGCACCACGGCGGTGTTACGCAGCGTGGCATCTCACGCACACATCGCATTAGTCCAACTACGGTAGAGCGGTGGTACCAATCTCATATCAGCCAAAAATATAAAGAGATTATCAGTCGCCCCTGCCCCGAGATGTTGGGCATAGACGAACACTTCTTCACGCGCAAAAAGGGCTACGCCACTACGTTAGTGGATTTACGTAACCGCAACGTTTTTGATGTGAAGTTGGGGCGTTCTGAGCTGAGCTTACGCAGCTATCTACGCCATTTACCCGGCAAAGAAAACGTGCGACTCATCGCTATGGATTTGTCCGAAACGTATCGCAGCATTGCTAAAAAGTACTTTCCTAACGCGACAATCGTCGCTGACCGCTTTCATGTCGTGCGATTGATAAACCATCATTTTTTGAAAGCATGGCAAATACAGCACCCCGAGGGGCGAAAGAATCGTGGCTTACTGAGTTTAATGCGACGGCATCAATGGCGACTAAACGAAGATAACAGAGCAAACTTAGACCGTTACTTGGCGAACTACCCCGTCCTACGCGCATTGTATATAACGAAACAAAAGCTTATCCGTTTCGTGCTGATGAAAACGATGAACCAAAATCGGATGGAAAAAAAGCTACCTCAATTCTTAGAGTTACTCGCACAATTGCATCAAAGCCCACTCAAAGCCTTAGCGAAGTCCCTGACGTCCTGGCTACAACCGATAGTGGCAATGTGGCGCTTTACACGGAACAACGGCGTCACCGAAGGCTTCCACAACAAAATGGAAATGATATCGAGAAGAGCGTATGGTTTTAGAAACTTTGAAAATTACAGAATAAGAGTGATGACCCATTGCGGATGGGATGGTGTTATCAATAGGGTAAGATGAGTGCTGATCCCCCGTTTATGGGGTAGAGCCCACATATGTAGCACAGGAAAATATGGTTGGTAGTTACTATCGCTTGAAGCGAGGAAAAATGGTGGCCCCACCCTGACTTGAACAGGGGACCTGCCGATTATGAGTCGGATGCTCTAACCAACTGAGCTATGGGGCCATTTTGAAACTTGTGATTTTAGGTACAGCGACCTAACAAGCGAGCGCAAGTATAAGCAGTTTTAAATCTCTTGTCACGTCTAGAACAGCGTACTGTGAACAGTTTGCTTTATTTTTGTTCAGGTGCTTGCCCTTTCACCTCAATTTCATGTTAATTAAAAGCAATTCTTGACGAATAGGTAGGCGGGCTAGCACTATTGCCTTTCGTTGTTGTCGAATCTACAGAAGCCTTTCTCTTTCTTCTTTTGCATTCATTATTTATAGCTGGGTAGTTTTTAAAACATGAATATTATATTGCGTACTGGTGTGGTCTTCTTCTCACTACTTAGCTTATCGGCCTGTACTAAAATTGGGTTCGATAAGCGTGAGTCGGGAGAAATTCCGTTTAAACTCATTGGCGTTGAAACGGGCGCGTGTCCATTGCAAACGCGTATTGGGCAAGACAAATGGCAACTAGATTATTTTGGCTTTTACTTAAGCAATCCTGAGGTTCGTATAGATGGCCGCTGGCAGGTGGTTAAATTCAAACAAAACGAATGGCAAACGAAAAACGTGGCATTTCTTACGTTCCATTCTCTTTGTAATCACCCTGAAAACGCCAACAGTAAGATTATATTGGACGTGTCTGATGAGTTTATGAAGCTAGCCACAAATTTACGTTTTACGCTGGGCTTACCTTTTGAACAAAACCATCAATCACCAGAGTCTTTAGCCACACCATTAAATAACAAAGCCATGTTTAACAGTGTGCAGCAGGGGCACAAGTTTATGCGCTTGGACTTGTCTCACGCAGCGTCAGACAAACAGTGGCGCTATAGTTTAGGCAGTGTAGGGTGTCATTCGGCGTCAGCAGACGAAGCGCCAGAAAAAGTGTGTGACTTTACTAACCGCGTGGAGTTCATCCTTCCTATGACACAATTAGATACCGACCTAGCGCTTGAGATCTCCATTTCTAATATTGTTTCGCAAGTAAATTTAGATTTGCCACAAGACTGCGCGGTGCAGTCACCAGAAGCACCGCCGTGTAATAAGCTGCTTAAAAACTTATTGCATAGGCCTTGGTTGAAATGGGATTAGTGAGGTATTTAGTTGCGTAGGTAGGCTTGTTTACGTAAAAATACGACCCTAGTTAACTAAATTACACTATTTGTTGAATTTGTGTTTATACTTTAGACAATAAATTCAACCAAATGCCAATATTTATATTGTCTTTAGCATGTTAAACTTTGGCGTTATTGAGTCAAATTTTACACAGATCTAAATAAGTCAGACTGGTGCGGAGAGAAGAATGACAGAGAAGCCGTTCATTACTAGTGGTCGTAACACCATTATCCATAAGATTAGAAAGTTAGATTTGTTAGTCATCAATGGTGACGAGCATCCACCGATAATCGTGACTTATAAAGGCATAAAGCAGTATGATGGGAAAATCCCTGAAAACAAACGCGAAGCCAAAATGATGGATATGGAGCTTGTTGACGTAACAACGGGCGATGTTTTTGGTGATGAAAAAACACTACTGTTTATTCAAACCCTTAACGGTAAAGAATACAAAATAGACTACAGTAAAATTGGTACTAGTATGTTTATTAAAATACATCAAGACAGCATTTTTTAAGCTGTTCTGTATTATAACGCGGGACAACGCGGGGGCTTAAGCAATTTGCCCCCAGTTGTCTGCCGATAAGCTATTAAATCCGGTTATCAGCCTACCTTCGCCTTTTACTTGTACATACCTGGGCTCAAAAATTGAAAATCGGCATATGTCTACTGGGGTGACTTCCGACGCATTTACCCCTGAAATAACCCCCGCCGTTTCTAATCCTTCTGCCACTAATTCTGAACAAAACCAACTGCTAAAGTCCTCTTGGTTGTAACTGATGCTCTTAAAGATAGGGTGATCGTCTAGTGCATCAACTGCCGATCCGAATAATTGAAGCACATCATATTTTTTTCCATCCTGAGCAAACATAAAGTTGAAAAAGTCGCGTTTTCTCTCATTAAAGCGCTGTCGTGCTGTTTCACCCAGTGGCAACCACCAGATATCGCCGTCGTAAGTATGTACCCGCTCACTTAGCCGGTTTGTCATCACGCCTTTTTTGCCTTCATATACGGTGGCTTCCATCACTTGGTTAAAGTACCTGCCACTGTCTTCGTCTCG
Source organism: Alteromonas sp. B31-7 (assembly GCF_015767655.1). Taxonomy (NCBI): domain Bacteria; kingdom Pseudomonadati; phylum Pseudomonadota; class Gammaproteobacteria; order Alteromonadales; family Alteromonadaceae; genus Alteromonas; species Alteromonas sp. B31-7. The sequence continues at coordinate 3,604,724 of NZ_CP065233.1, read as the reverse complement.
CATTTTAGTTTGCATCACGATGGCAATGTGTGTCACCGCAGAACGAGTAGTCAGCTTTGTCCATTTTGAAAATAGACTGTTACCACCAAATGCAATGATGTCACCGGGGCGCATTTGTTCTCGAATCAAATGGTAGGGTTGTTGCTCTAGCATGTTGTCTTCCCTGTTTCATAAAAGTTCAATGGTTGTATCAAAGTGTGTACAAATGCCGACAAACCGCAGGCTACAACGATAATTAAACGGCCTTTATGGGCATCTTATCGCAACGTCGCAAAAAGCGACCTTTTAACGTTTTTATAGCGTGATTATTACAAAATTTCACTAGTTTATGTGTGCGGTTACGAAAATAGGTCGTTGTCGCATACATTTAATACATCAGAGGAAATTGATTATGTCTATGTCACGCCGCGTTACCTTATCTGCACTCGTTTGTATGTCACTTGCTTTAGCTGCTGGTTCAGCAAACGCAAGAGATTACCCTAAAGAAATTGAAAGCGATCTTATTGCCGTGTGTGAAGCAATAAAAAGTGATAACCGTTTAGCCTTGATGCGCGCAGTAAAGCGCAGCCGTTTAAGCTTTCAAACCCTTAATAAAGGCTTAGTGTGTAACGGCCAAGACATGTTGACCTTTGCGCTTACACATAATGCTTCTACCACGGGTAAACTTATTGCTCGTCGTACCAATGCCGACAGCGCCACGCTTACTGCTAAACGTTAATGACACATTACTTTGATACCATCCCTGGGCGTTGGACTGTGCTCTGCACAGTCCCTTTTTCTCCCTAGTATCGCGTAAACTCTTTAACTGTATTAAACATGATTGCATTGGTTTTTCTACAATCGGTAAGTCAGGCAACAAAGCTCGTGAATTTGCTTTGTCATCTGGATGTTTTCGACACTATATATCATGCCGAGAATGAGCAAGATTGTAGTGCGTTGTTGCAGCGAAACCCGAACGCTTTAAGTTTTTTAACCGTAGGTTTTGCGTCGCTTTGCCCGCCTTCTTCGTGCTGGGTGGCGGTGGGCGAAACCACATCCGATGCCTTAACGGCTTTTCACTATTCTGCCCAAGGGTTTATTCATGCCCCCTTTGATGAAAAACAGTTGGAATGCGTCATTCAGCGCTTAACCCTTCATTGCGAAAAAGCCCATAATCGCAGACAATATCAACGCTTGGTGAAGGGGTTATGCATTCAATACGGTGTGAATGAGCATGCGCTTTTAGCTACGCTTCGTCGTCAACACGCGCTTATTAAAGCGCCAGGTATCGTCAGTGTAAAAGCACAAGATGGACGGTGTTGTTTACAACCACAGGATATTAAGTGGATTGAAGCGTGTGGGGATTATATGGAAATTCATACCCTTGATAGGCGTTTGTTAGTACGTTCAACCCTATGTCAACTGATGCAAAAGTTAGGGCATGAATATTACATAAGGTGTAACCGTTCGGTTGCGGTTAATCTCGACTTTGTAGATAAAATAGACAAAGTAGGGAGTCAGCTTCATGTCATATTAGATGATGGTCAGCGGTTTAAGATGAGCCGACGTTATCAAACGCCGCAATGGCACCCTACAAAAGCCGCGTCTATGCTTGCTGAACTGCAGTGAACATACAATAAGACCTTTGTCCTGCTAGTATCTCGTCTGTGATATCAGTTACACTTTCTGCCTACTAAAGCGCGATGTCATGCAGTAAGGGAGATAGTCGATGAATAAAGCAGTAAAATGGCTGTCGGGTTGGGCCTCGGTACTTTTTTGCTATTATTCTGGTGTTTTTCTTTCTGCCCATTTTGAGTTAGTACTCCCAGGTACCCTAATTGGGTTGTTTTTGCTGCTAGGGGCCTTGTTTACTTTTCATATTGTTGAACCTTTAGTTTCTAACGCCGTCGCGCCATTACTAAAACATATGTCAGTTCTATTTGTACCTGCCGTGCTTGGTGTGTCTGTGTATTGGCCCGACATTCAGCGCCATGGCGCAGCGATTGTGGTTGCTGTGGTTTTGTCTACTGCATTTAGCTTGGGAGTTACGGCTAAAATTGCTAGTAAATTTATGCGCCATAGACACCCGCAGGGCGATAGGGGGAATCAGTGAGCGATATTCTCTCTACAACACTATCTATCACGGGCGGGGTTTGGCTAAGCCTTACCTTAATAGCCTACGCCGCTGCGCTTGTTTTGAATAAACACTGCAAGGGACACCCTCTTGCCCATCCTCTAATTACCACTTCTGCAATAATTAGCTTGGCCCTGTTAGTGAGTCAGGTGTCGGTGGCAAACTATCAGACGTCCGCAAGTTTCCTTCATTGGTTGCTAGGCCCAGCAACTGTGGCGTTGGCCTTACCCATTTACCGACAATGGCAAGTGCTCAAGCATTATGGCTGGCGCTTGCTTCTTAGTATCGTTATTGGCGGCGTGATTGCGCCCATTACGGCATGGTTTGGTTTATGGATAAGCAGTGCGTCTGCCGCTTTGCAGATGTCAATGTTGGTGAAGTCAATTACTACTCCTTTAGCCATGGAAACCGCAAGCCAAATCAACGGTACTCCTGCGCTAGCCGCTGTGTTTGTCATCATGACAGGGATTGCAGGTGCAATTATGTCTTCTTGGGTTTTTCAGCTGTGCAAAGTCGAAGACACTCAAGCGCAAGGTATAGCGCTTGGAACAGTAGCCCACGCAGTAGGCACGGCAAAAGCATTGCAACTGGGCGATGATGTAGCTGCAATGGCAACATTGGGGTTGTGTGTCAACGGTATTGTTACTGCCATTGTGTTGCCGTTATTTTTTATTAGCGCTTAGCCATTGTGCTAATTTGCACCGATTGAATGTGGCAAATTCCGCCAAAAGTGCTATTCCTAATAGAGCAATAACACGTCACTATAGACATGTTGTTTTTGGTGGCTTTAGTTTCTGGTTTAAGTGCCGATAAAGTTAAAGTGGTGCGCATTACTTGCGTTATCGTCAATTCAAGGTGGTGTATTCGCTCAATGTTTTCTGTACTCGTCTGTGACGATTCACTGGTTGCTCGCAAGCAAGTGGCTAAATGTTTACCGCAGGATTGGGATGTAGCGGTACATTTTGCTAAAAATGGCCAAGAAGCTGTGGCAGCGTTGAGCGAAGGAAAAGGGGATCTTCTTCTACTCGACCTAAATATGCCTATATTAGATGGTTATGGCACGCTAGAAGCAATCAAAAATCAAGGATTAAACACCAAAGTCATCGTCATTTCCGGCGATATACAGCCAGAGGCTTACGATCGAGTTACCGCGTTAGGTGCACTCGACTTTATTCGCAAACCGGTTAATCCTAAAACCCTGAGCGAAATGCTTGAAAAGCATCACATTCGTCACGTTGAAGTGGAAGAGGTGGTTGAGCAAACCCCCTTAGACCCAGATATTCGCGATTGCTACCAAGAAATTACCAATATTGCGATGGGGCAGGCTGGCGATCACCTTGCCCGTATCATGAACGTATTTGTTCGCTTACCCATTCCTAATGTTAATCTTATTGAAGTGTCTGAATTGCATATGATGTTGTCAGATATTGAGAGCCATGAGCAAGTTACTGCGGTGTGCCAAGGCTTCCTAGGCCCAGGTATCAGTGGCGAAGCGCTGTGCATTTTAAGTGATTCCAGTTTTGAAGACGTGGCTAAAATACTCAATGTAGAAGGTGAGGTAGACGATCAACTACAGCTTGAATTGCTAATGGACGCTGCCAGCATACTCATTGGCACTTGCTTAAGCGGGTTAGCGGTACAAATGGATGTGAATTTCAGTCAGGGGCACCCTATAGTATTGGGTCAACACAGAGCCATTACTGAGATTATCAGTATGAATCAAATGCAGTGGAAACGTACCCTTGCCATTGAATTAAGCTACGGGCTAGAAGGTTACAACGTTCAATGCGATCTCATTTTGCTCTTTACCGAAGAGTCGATGAAAACCATGAACGCTAAGTTAGCTCACTTGTTGGAGGATATGTAATGAGCCAGCAATTAGATGAGTTGTTAGAATTCCACTGGATGATGGACATGCTGCAATCTGTGGACGTGGGCATTGTGGTGTTTAATCGACAGTTCCAAATTCAAGTCTGGAATGGGTTCATGGAAAGCCACAGTGGTATGTTACCCAGCGAAGTCCGAGATAAATCGTTATTCGACCTCTTTCCGGCGATTAAAGAGGACTGGTTTAAGAAGAAGTCTAACCCCGTATTTGATCTAAAAACCCGTGCCTTTATGACATGGGAACAGCGCCCTTATTTATTCAAGTTTCCCAACTATCGGCCGATTACAGGTAGTGAGTCATTTATGTATCAAAATATCACTTTAACGCCGCTGACATCGGCGACCGGTAAAGTTGATTACGTCAGTATGATGATTTACGACATGACGGACGTGGCGGTAGGGAAAAAACAACTTGAGGCACTACAGGTGTCCATATCTGAGGCGCAAGAGCGCAATCAATCCCTGCTATAAAGTGCATCACAACATGCGCTCTACTCACAGTTAAATTTATTCACGTTTTTTATTCGGCCCTTACTTATAGTGTGTTGAATTGTGGGAGTTCTTATGCAAATTAGAAGTGGTGCGTATGCTAAGTGTGCGCTTTTCACCGTTGCCACAGTATTCTTTTTATCCGCGTGCGGTGGCGGTTCTGACGGCAATTCAGATAGTGGTTCCAATAGTGATAACGACACTGAATTACTCGTCAATGCGGGGCCCGATGATACCGTCACCGAAGGTGCTACCTATTCACTAAGCGCGGAAGTGACCGGTGGTGACGGGGAATACACCTACAATTGGACCGCATCGCCTTCGTTAACGTTAACACATGACGATACGAGCTCCTCAGAAGCCAGTTTTACTGCCCCTGCCGTGTCTGTAGACACTGAATATACGCTGACGGTGTCGGTAAATGATACGTCTGGAAATACCGACAGCGACTTCACTATTATCACCGTGAGCCCAGTCAATATTGCCCCAGTCGCTGCCATTTCGGTTCCCGAATGGGACGGTCTCGGCGAAAACTATTTCCCTGGAGGCGTTGAGGTCATCCTAGATGGTTCGGGCAGTTCCGATGAGGACGCTAGCGATACCAGCGATGCGATAAGTGAATATAGCTGGACACAAACCGACGGTACCAACGTGATTGTGGGGGAAGAAACGAATTTATCTACACTTACCTTTACAACCCCCATTTTAAACGACGAAGAAAGTCTGACATTTCAACTAGAAGTAACAGATAGTGAAGGTGCGACTGATACAGAGACAGTCACGCTAACTATACAGTCCAAAAGTGACACTTTACCTCTTGTGGATGCAGGATATTCTCAAGGTGTTTTTAGCGGTGAAGTCATTATTTTAGAGGGCACGGCCAGTACCAGTATTTCTGAAGCTGAACCTTTAACCTATAGCTGGGCACGAAGTAACAACGTAACAGCTTCCCAGTACGCGGAAACTGAGAAGGACGGGTACGTAAGCATAAAAGCCATCGACGACACCGATGTATTGTCTACCTTTGCCATTGCACCCTCGGTAAGCGAGTACACAGTGGTGGCTTACACACTCACAGTGACAGATGCTTTTGGTAACCAAGTGGAAGACACCATTAACGTGGGGGTGAGAGAAATGCCCACGCCACTTATCAATGACACAGGTTTTTTACAGCAAGCCACAAACAACGCACTCACCGAGGCACAGCAAAACGACTGGCCCGGTCAAGATGGCCAACGAGGTGCTGACATTGTGGAGCAAAATGGTTATATCGAAAAAGCAGGGCGAGGAAAAGCCGGTTTCGATTTTACGCGTTTAAACGCAAACGGCGATGAGCAGGATGCAAGCGCCGACACTTGGTCTTGCGTTCGCGATAACGTTACGGGGTTAGTGTGGGAAGTAAAAACCGATGACGGTGGTTTACAAGACAAAGATTATCTTTATTCGTGGTACAGCGACGATGAAAATGGCGGCTACGTGGGCGATGAAAATGGCGATGATACCAGCTGTACATTAACTAGCTGCAATACGCAAGCCTATGAAAATGCACTGAACGAACAAGGGTTATGTGGCTTTTATGACTGGCGGATGCCAACTCACCATGAGCTATTCACACTTATGCACTTAGGGTTGTCTGACAGCATTGCCATAGATGAAGATTACTTCCCCTATACAGGCACGGTGGGTACTAGCCCTGTATGGTATTGGACCTCCATACCCAGTGCTGACGGTGTAAATAGTGAAGATGCACAAAATGCATGGGCGTTAGATTTTGACTCTGGCGTAGACAACTTTTTAAATAAATCTACCGCGGCGCGAGTTCGCTTAGTCAGAGCAGGGAGATAATGATGAATAAGAAAGTTGCCTCACTGGCTTTATTAATGGGTATCTGTGGACATGTTAGCGCTCAGACTTGCTTATCTAGCGGCATTGAAACCACACCAGAATCTGATTTTAGTGTCGTTTCAGATAGTACGTATTTGCACGATACAACAGATTTAGTATGGAAACGATGTGCTGAAGGGCAAACTTGGGATGGCACCACCTGTGACGGTGAAGCGGTGAAATACACATGGCAAGAAGCATTGCAGTTAGCGCATGAAGCCAGTAACGAAGATTTATTAGGATGGCGGTTACCGAACGTAAAAGAGTTGGCTTCTATTGCAGAGCGCCAATGTGTGCGTCCCGCGGTAAATAGCACATTATTTCCAGAAACCCCACCAGATGACTTTTGGACTTCAACACCGTCCTCAGACGATCCCGATAGGGCTTGGGTGGTCGCATTCTTTAACGCGAGTCATTCTATAAAGGAGAAAGATCGCTACATTTACGTGCGTTTAGTGAGAACGTACACCGACGATTAAAGCATTTAGTCTTTAGTATAAATACAAAGGCTTTAAGTATAATACTAAAAAGCACGCCGTTATACTGCGTGCTTTTATTTTTGTCATAAAGGTACTTCTCGCCTCTGCTTCACCCTGATTTTTAGCGGTTTAGACTCATGTCACCTTCCTATTTCAGAAGAAGCTAGCCACAATACTCACATGAATGATTTTAAATACCTGATTACGGGTTTACTTAGTTTTCTTTCGCTTAGCTGGTGTACGCCGGCCATGGCTGAATTTACCTGTAATATCGACTTTGGCTATGGCCTTGCCGTTAACGACACTCAAGTCAGAGTGATGGAAAAGTCGAGAACTCTTGTTCAAATTAATAATCAAGATCAGCTTTTCATCGCAGGCCGATGGCAAGAGCTCACGCCAGAACAGGCTGTGTGGTTGCAAGAGTATTCCGATGGGCTACATTATGTGGTGCCCAAAATGATTATATTGGCTACTGAAGGCGTGGATTTGGCTATTGATACCATAGAGCATGTCTATCTGGGGTTAGTGGGTAGCGATCACGACAGCTACGCTAGGCTGAATACCGCGATGAAACGCGTTCAGGCGCGGGTAAAAGATAAGTTTCGCCATGCGAGCAACCATTATTTTATCGGTCCTGGATCGCTAGAAAGTGTTGATGATTTCGTGGATAGCGAAATAGAAGCACAACTTGAAGAAGCAATTTCCACCTCAGTAGGCGGCATTTTATCGGCGATTAGTGGCATTAATACCAGTAATGGCGAAGTCAGCAGTGATAAAGTGGCTGAAATTACCCGTCAGCTTGAAACGGTGGGTGAACAACTCGAGCGCGATGTAGGCGATAAAGCCACCACGCTTCGTAAAAAGGCGCAGTGGTTTTGTAACAAGCTTAAACGCTTAGACATTGCTGAAGAAAAGTTACGAGAGAGCATCCCCGCGTTCAAACCGTATAACATTATTACTTCTAGCCAAGACAGCAAAGATTAACGATTACACAAAACAAGAGAGAAGTGTGTTTAAATACCGGCGGCCTTTATCAGTCACTTGCCAGTGTGAAGGTGATAGTCGAAGTAATCCTTGCTGCTGTGCGTCGGCCAATGCATTAGTCACGTTTTTCGGCAATGACAGCCCCGTGAATGATGAGAAGTCGTCAATAGGACAAGGCTCCACTAACCTAAACCTATTCATAAAAAATTCAAACGGTAAGTCGTCCTCTTCCACGAGGGTTTGAGTATCCAGGTATGGCCTACTCAATTCCATGTAGCCTCTCGGGTGTTTTACTTTTACCGTTCTATGTATGGTTCCTTTACTCGCGTCGGTAATTTTGCCATGAGCGCCGCAACCGATACCCAGATAATCACCAAATCGCCAATAGTTTAAATTATGTTGGCATTGATGCCCGTGTTTAGCGTAGCCAGATATTTCGTATTGATGATAGCCTGCGGCTTCAAGAATCTCATGTCCGCGTTGTTGAATTTCCCACAAAATATCGTCGTGTGGCAATTCAGGTGGGCGCGAATAAAAAGGCGTATTGGGTTCAATAGTGAGTTGATACCACGACAAATGGTAAGGGTTTAATGCGATCCCTTGTGTTAAATCTGCCATGGCATTCTCTACGCTTTGCTCTGGTAAGCCATGCATGAGATCTAAATTAAACGTAGGTAGCCCCGCACTGTGGGCTTGTTTTACCGCATTTTCAGCTTGGCTGTCATTATGAATACGGCCTAGCACTTTTAAATGCTTAGGCTGAAAACTTTGAATGCCCACCGATATTCTGTTTATGCCTGCCTGATAAAAGCCTGCAAACTTACCTGCTTCAACGGTACCTGGGTTGGCTTCCATGGTTATTTCAGCAGTGTCACTCAAGTTAACCCGCTGTTTAACGCCGTTTAAGATGTCAGCCATGGCCTCGCTAGAAAACAAGCTAGGCGTGCCACCACCAATGAAGATAGTCTCAACAGGGCGGTCGCCAATACGTTTCGCATCAATGGCTAAATCGTCCAACAGGTGCGCTACATATTCTTTCTCGGGTAAATCAGATTTAAGCCCGTGAGAGTTAAAATCACAGTACGGACACTTTTGAACACACCAAGGAATGTGGATATAAAGGCTAAGCGGTGGATTACGCAAAAGTCGCTCTCATATTATCAAGCAAAATCGCTAGGGCGTTGCCGCGATGACTAATGCGGTTCTTTTCGGCTTTCTCTAATTCTGCGGCAGTGCAGCCATGAGTTGGCACGTGAAATACTGGGTCGTAACCAAAACCGTCGTTACCAGAGCGAGCAGTTAAAATTTCGCCTTGCCACTTACCTTGGCTAACCAGTGGTACTGGGTCTTCAGCATGGCGCATAAACACTAAAGTACAGAAGAAATGCGCTTTACGCTGGGTTTCGCCATCTAGGGCAGCTAACAACGTGTCGATATTGGTATCATCAGTTGCATCAGCGCCAGCATAGCGGGCTGAATAAATACCGGGAGCACCGCCAAGCGCGTCGACCACCAAGCCTGAGTCATCGGCAATAGCAGGAAGGCCTGTTACTTTTGCGGCATGACGCGCTTTAATAATGGCATTTTCAACGAATGTTGTACCTGTTTCAGGCACATCAGATACACCTAATTCTTTTTGCGCCACAACGTCTACACCGTACTCTGCAAACAAGGATGCAAACTCACGCACCTTGCCTTGATTACCTGTGGCTAAAACAATTTTTTCTGGGAATTTCATTGTGCCAGACTCCTCGTTGTTTCTTTGCTCCTGAAATAAGCTCGAACACATTCATCGGGTTACTTTAGGTTATTCAGGACGAAGGTTGGGAGTGGTTTGAGCAAACCCTCTGCCGCAGGGATGCGGCAGCGGAGCGCACATGGATGTGTTTACCGCGTGTTTGCGAAAGCCACTCCCAACCTTCGGCCGTCGCATCGCTCACCCTCTACGTGCTCGAGTTTTACTTTTTCTTCTTAGGCTTAGCTTTTGCCTTGGCTTTGTCTTTGGCCTTCACTTTTTTCTTTTTAGGGCCAATCTTCGGCGTTTTGTTTTTAGGGCGTAACTCGTCAATAACACGAGCTTTAAGTGGTTCGCCCATGTAACGTGCGGTTTTGGCTACCATGTCAAAATCGTGGGCCTCAACCAAAGATATTGCAGTACCTTTGGCGCCAGCGCGGCCGGTTCTGCCAATGCGGTGCACGTAAACGTCAGCTTTGCGCGGCATGTCGAAGTTAATTACATGGCTTACGTTAGGTACGTCGATGCCACGGGCAGCAACATCCGTTGCCAGCAAAATAGGTACTTCACCACTTTTGAAACGGGCTAGCGCTGCAATACGTTTGTCTTGTGGCATTTCGCCCTGTAGCCAGCACACTGGAATATCTTTCGAGGCTAAGAAGTCTTTTAGCATTTGCAGGCGTTCGCGGGTTTTCACAAACACAACCGCTGACGTCGTCGTTTCTTGCTTCAAAATATTCACTAGCAAAGCTTGCTTGTGGTTCATGTCGTCAGCAAGGTGATACCACTGATGAATTTTGTTCTTCTCTTTACGAGACGGGTTCGCTTCAATCACTTCAGGGTTATTAAGAATATCCTTTGCAAAGGTTTGAACGCCTTTACCTTCTAATGTGGCAGAGAACAGCAGGTTCTGCTTGCGCCAGCGCGCTTCGGCAGCAATCTGGTTAACGACCGTTGAGAAACCCATATCCAGCATGCGGTCCGCTTCATCAAGGATTAAGCACTCGATATCGCGGCAGTCAGCGGTTTCTTTTTCGATATGCTCAAGTAGACGGCCAGGTGTAGCAACCAAAATGTCCAGATTTTGACTCAGGGTTTCTTTGTCGGTGCCATAATTTATGCCGCCCGTAATGACACCGCATACTAATTGCGTATGCTGAGTAATAGCCTTTGCTTGTTCATGTACTTGCAGGGCGAGTTCCCTGGTTGGTGTGAGAATAAGAATACGTGTAGCGCCTGGCTGCTTGCGTGGGTAATCGAGTAAAAACTGACAAGCAGACAATAAGAAGGCCGCCGTTTTACCTGTACCGGTTGGCGCAGAGGCCAAAATATCACGCCCGTCTAAGGCGTGAGGGATAACAAGCTCTTGAATGCTAGTTGGGGTTTCAAACCCCATATCTGCAACTGCATGGCACAGTGCATCGTCTAATTCGAGTTCTTCGAAAGTCATAGTTTAAAAAATACTCTAAATGAATGGGGCGTATTGTAGCATTGCTATACCAAAACATAGAGAAAAACTGGCGTTAAATTCGCGCACTATGGTTAACCACAGGTTAATGCCAATATTAGACCCTGTTAGTCTAATGAGTTTTTGAACGATTCATTTAGCGCAGCAATGGCGGTATGTTTCGCATGGTTTAGTGCTTCTCTTATTTCTGGCCCTTTTACACCCGTGGCAATAATATCTTGCACATTCACTTGGTTGGCGGCTGTCAGTGCATTTTTAATGTGTTTTTGTTGGCGCTGCCAATTTATACCTTTTCTATGAGCATAGGGCGCAAAAGCGCTGAGCAATAGTGTAAATCGTTCTTCTCTTCGCCACGCATCACAGCCATTGAATAATTCGAGGAGCTTTGTAGGGCAGTTCGATGTGTTTACAAGACAATCTCTAAATTTGCAGGCAAGAATAACAATTTCGCTTACTTGGTTTTGCACTCTCAGCCTATCGCAGAGGCGTTTTGCTTCTGCTTCTTCAAGGTGGGAGAGCAGGGCAGTGAATCTTATTATGAGCGTGTGAGTTTCTAAAGCGTTACTTTCACACGCTTTAGCTTTAGTCGTGGCGCTTTTGTCGCCGTTTTCGTTAGCAGTCTTTTCTAGCTCTACCGCCGTTTTTAATGTTGCTAAAGCTGCATCTAAATTATTTTCAAGTTCAGTAAACCAGTCGCTAAGTCCATGAGCCTCATTTAGCACGGCGAAAAAAACGTAAGGGGTCTTTTCTAAAAGGCTTCGTTTTGTTTCTTGCCATACGCGCTCAGCACTTAGCGTGCTTAACTCACCGCTTTTGGCCATGGACTGCATCAGTACCATGGTTTCACTCGCAATGGTGAAGCCTAAATAATCGTAACGGGTGGCAAAGCGGGCAACTCGAAATACCCGCAGCGGATCTTCACTAAAGGCACCTGAAACATGACGAAGAAGACGGTTATCCAAATCGCGCTTACCACCGTAGGGATCAATAAGATTACCCAGGTTATCTTGGGCTATGGCATTCACGGTAAGGTCTCGGCGCAGTAAATCTTCTTCCAATGTAACGTCGCTCGACGCATTACACTCAAACCCCGTGTAGCCCTTTCCAGATTTTCGCTCTGTGCGGGCAAGGGCGTATTCTTCTTGGGTTTTTGGGTGTAGGAATACAGGGAAGTCTTTGCCTACTTGGGTGAAACCTTGGCGTAGCATTTCCTCTGGCGTAGCGCCCACAACGACATAGTCTTTTTCGGTGACAGGTCTTTTTAGCAAAGAGTCTCTCACGGCGCCACCAACCAAATAAACCTGCATGTATTCTCGCTCTTAAATCGGGGTGAAAAAAAGAAGTAGTATATCAATGTTCCAAATAAAATTGTCAGTGCGTGTAAAGCGCCCTTTTACTTACCCTCGTGCTCTGGTAGTTTAATCCTCGTTTTTACCATTACTTAGCGAATACCATGTATTTGAACTATTTCGGGTTAAGCGATAACCCGTTTTCAATTGCCCCGAACCCAGATTATCTCTATATGAGTCCTAGGCATAAGGAAGCATTAGCGCATTTAACATTTGGGCTTCGCGAAAGCGGTGGCTTCGTTATGCTTACTGGTGAAGTGGGCACGGGGAAGACCACTGTATCAAGAAAGTTACTTCAGCAATTACCCGATAATACGCAAGTGGCCATGATTTTAAACCCCACTCTATCTGCGTTAGAACTGCTTGCCACAGTATGTGACGAGTTAGGTATTGAATACAGTGGGCCTAATGCCAGCTTGAAGTATTTTACCGATCTTATTTTAGGTAAATTAGCGGCGAATCATCAGTCCGGAATTAACACTGTACTTATGGTGGATGAAGCCCAGCATTTATTGCCAGAAGTATTAGAGCAGTTGCGATTACTCACGAATTTAGAAACCAACCGTGAGAAACTTCTTAAGGTAGTATTAATAGGTCAGCCAGAATTGCAGCAGTTACTAAAACGTAACGAATTACGTCAGTTAGCCCAACGTATTACCGCGCGATACCATTTACTGCCGCTGACCTCGTTAGAAGTGAAAGCTTACATTGCACATCGTCTTAGCGTTGCCCATGGTGATGTGAGCATTTTTAGCCAGTCTACATTGAAGGCGGTGCATCAAATAACCGGGGGGATCCCTCGGGTTATTAATTTGCTTTGCGACAGAGCCTTAACGCTGTCTTTTACAAAACAACACGCGGTAGTGAAAAAGCCCATTTTTTTTGCTGCGGCAGAACAAATTTTAGGTGAAGACGTTGTCAGGCAGCGTATACATAGTCAGCGTAAATGGCATCTTGTCGGCGTGTTTTTACTCGCAATTGTGTGTGGCTATGGTTTAGGGAGCCTGTATGTCTAACGTGGTGACCATTAAAAACTTAACGCCGGGCATGGTGATTACTCAAATCACAAAACAAAATGGCCCTGTCAAAATTAGAAAGTCAGGTTTAGTGACAAGTGATGCCATGGTGCACGGTTTGGCGGAAATGGGCGTGCAAGAGTTAGAAATAGACCCAGATCAAACAGTAGAAATTGCACCGGTTACACAACATAGAACCCAAACTCAAGCCCTATTGAGAGGCGAGCATGATACCAAAGCCAACTTTGACTCGTCGCTTTCCGAGCAGTTTAATCGCAGTTTGTTCTTGCCTACGGTTCAGGGATTACCGTCAATGTGGTCTGTGTATGCGAAAGAGCTTGCAGCTTTCGGTGTTACCCTATTGTTGGGGTTGGGCATCGGTTTTATGGCCGCTACGCCAAGTCTTTGGTGGCCGTTAATTTCACATAAAGATACGCAAATTCCCCCAGTTGCGCTAACCCCGCCTGAGGATATCTCTTCTATGCCTGTTACCGACAATACTCTTACGCCCCTTGATATTAACGAAGAGGTTGTGGCAAATGTTGCGTCCGCTGAAGACGCTAATGCCGAGGGCAAACAGCCCCCTCAGGTAACTAACGTCAATCAATCCAGCGGGGTAAATGGCAAGCAGACACCACCCTCTGCACCACAGATTAAGGACGATGAGGTACAAAAAAGTGCGGTTGCGTCGTTATCAGAAGAAGGTGGAGAAGTACTCAATGACAGTGGCAGTGACACTGATATTGCTGTGTCGCCTGAGTTGTTAGCCCGTTTTAACGCAGCTGTAGAAGCGCTAGATAAGCAAACTGACGAAGGGCGCTCTGAACCTGCAAGGCCTCTTACCGTTCACGATGATATTCAACGGGTGGACCAATTACCGGTGCGCCTATTAACACGTCTTCCTAGTATGAATTTCAGTGCGCATATGTATGCGTCACAAGTGGACGATCGCTGGGTTCGCGTAAACGGTGTGCAAAGGTTTGAGGGGGACTGGATTGACGATAAAGTGCAAATTATCAATATAGAGGCGCAGCGCGTCATTCTTTCCTATGAAGGAGAACTGTTTTCTATGAGTGCATTAACGGACTGGTAGCGAGCGACGCTATTTTTTGGCCTGTTTGCCAGCCCATGTCACAGGCGCCTAAGTCGGCGCCTGGCTTATGAATACTTCTTGGAAAAACTTCGATAAATTAAGTTTAAAGTCTTCTGGGCGAACACCAGAAACTATCTCGTCATCATATTGGCTCAAATCGATTCGCTTAATTTCATTGTAATGATTTGACGTAACGCTATAAAAAGACATGACCACAGGGCTTAAGGCATCTCGCTTACCGCGCTGACTAACAATGGCCAGCTTGCCACTTTTCAATCGAACCAATGACCCCACAGGGTGAACCCCCACACATTGAATAAATTGGGTCACTAAATTTTGGTCGAGGTTATCAATACTGGTTAACCGCTTTAGTGCCTGGGTAGGCGTGATACTTTCTTTATGAGGGCGGTTGGATGTCATGGCATCATACGCGTCTACGATGGCCGCTATGCGAGCAAGTTCACTGACATCATCACCCGCTAGCCCACGAGGGTAGCCACTGCCGTCTTGCCGTTCATGGTGTTGTGCAATTATAGAAAGCGCTAAATCTGAAATGTCGCCGCATTGCTCAACTAAATCTATACCAATTTCCACGTGGGTTTTCATTACTTCCCAGTCAGCATGAGAGAACTCACCTGTGTTATGTCTTACTTCTTCGGGTAGAGAAGACATGCCCACGTCCATCAATAATGCCCCTAAACTGGCTTGATCAATAGTGTCTCGGTCGTAACCTAAAAACTGCGTAAACATACCCATGATGATGCTGCAATTGATAGAGTGCTCAAGCAAGTAGGCGTCGGCATCTTTGATTAAGGTTAAGCAGGAGAGGGCGTCTTTATTATCGAATACGCTTTCAATTAAGCTTTGCGATAATTCCTCGATGGGTTTTAGGTCTTTTGCTGCGCCGCGCTTTAACGATTTCAAAAAACCGTTTTGAATATTCACTGCGTCAAAATATAAGTCGTTAGCCTCGTTTAGAGATTCTCGATTAATGGGTTTTTCTTGTGGTTGCTTTGCTGTGTCTGGTGCAACACTCTCTGGTGCTGGGGCAACGTCTTCCACTGAGCCTTTCGACTTTTCGGTATCAATTTCTACCCGTTGAATACCCCGTGTTCTAAGTGTGTCTATGACTTTCTGAGTTTTGACTATTCCTTTTGAACGCATTTTTAGTGCGCCGCTTTGTTCAAGCACTTGATTGACGTACATGCCAGGCTTCAATTCGTCAATGGGTACGGCTTTTAACATTGTTTCTCCAAGAGCGCTTTCTGACACAAATTGTGAAGGGGCTTAATCGCCACTAAATATTACGACAAACTCATACCTACGTCAGTGTATAATTGATATTTGTTGGCAGATTTAATTGTCGATGCAAAATGACATGATATACGACAAGCAATGGGGCTTGTCTTACACGAGATAATAATGGGCCGCTAACGTATCAGCAAAGCAAGCACTAACCTACTGATAAACAGCGGTCAGTGCTTCTACTTACTATTATAGCCAAGCAGGCTGCTTAGCTTCGAAAGCCTTAATGGTTTCAGTCAGTTCGAGGGTCTGACCAATAGCATCTAGCCCTTTAATTAAATTGTTTTTATGGTGCTCAGCAATATCGAAGGAAACAGATACGCCATCGAACGTCACAGTCTGGGCGGGTAAATCGACGGTAATCTGAATGGCTGGATTGTCCTCTACGGCAGTAAAAAGTTTATCCATTTCTGAGCTAGGTAATGCCACAGGCACCAGTTGGTTGTTAATGCAGTTACCGTAAAAAATATCTGCAAAGCTGGTGGCGATGACCGTTTTAAAGCCAAAGTCAGCCAGCGCCCAAGGCGCATGCTCTCGGCTTGAGCCACAACCGAAGTTTTCACGTGCCAGCAAAATACTGGCACCCTTATGCTCAGGCTTGTTTAAAGAAAATTCCGGGTTCGGCTCTTTTTCTTCCAAATCTAGATAGCGCCAATCATGAAACAAATGTTTTCCGTAGCCCGCGCGGGTAACACCGGTTAAAAACTGCTTTGGAATAATTTGATCGGTATCCACGTTAGCCTGGTCTAAAGGAGCGGCAATACCTGTATGTTGTATAAAACCTTGTTCTGACATGACTTACTCCTGAAAATCTCTAACGTCGGCGAAGCGGCCAGTGATGGCAGCGGCGGCGGCCATGGCAGGGCTAACTAAGTGGGTACGTGCCCCACGACCTTGGCGACCTTCAAAGTTTCGGTTACTGGTTGACGCACAGCGGTCACCAGACACTAACTTGTCGTCATTCATACCTAGGCACATGGAGCAACCTGGTAGACGCCATTCAAATCCGGCTTCTTCAAAAATTTTGTCTAGGCCTTCTGCTTCCGCTTGGCGTTTAACGTTACCAGAACCGGGGACCACAATGGCCGTTACTGAATCGGCAACTTTGCCGTTTTTAGCAATGTGTGCGGCGGCACGTAAGTCTTCAATACGACCGTTTGTGCAGGAACCAATAAACACATGGTTAACGGCCACATCAGCGAGCTTTTCACCGGGTTTAAGTCCCATGTAGCCTAACGCTTTTACAGCACTTTCTTTTTCAATCGGATCACTAAAGTCTTCTGGTGCAGGCACGGGCGTATCGACACCAATCACTTGACCTGGGTTAGTGCCCCACGTGACCTGTGGTGCAATGTCTGCAGCTTGCAACTCTACGACTGTGTCAAACTCAGCGCCTTCTTCGGTGTAAAGCGTTTTCCAGTATGCAACAGCGTCATCCCAGTCTTTTCCTTTAGGCGCGTACTCGCGGTCTTTTAAGTAAGCAAAGGTGGTTTCATCTGGTGCCACAAGCCCTGCTTTCGCGCCAGCTTCAATACTCATGTTGCACACCGTCATGCGTTCTTCCATAGACAAGCCACGGATTGCCTCACCAGCATACTCAATAACATGGCCGGTCGCACCGGCATGACCAATTTTTCCGATGATGGCAAGAATAATGTCTTTTGCAGTAATACCAATAGGAAGCTTACCGTTAACATTAATCAGCATGCTCTTAGCGCGGCTTTGTTTAAGAGTTTGCGTAGCCAGTACGTGTTCAACTTGTGAGGTGCCGATACCGAATGCTAGTGCACCAAACGCACCATGAGTTGCTGTATGAGAGTCGCCACATACCACAGTCATGCCAGGTTGAATAAGGCCTAACTCTGGCCCCATTACATGCACAATACCTTGCTTTTGGTGTCCTACGGGAAAAAGCTGAATACCGTGTTCTTCACAATTTCGTGCTAGGGTATTTAGCTGAAGGGCATTTTGAGGTCCACATGCATCAATGGCTAATGAGCGGGTGGATATACTGTGATCCATTGTGCCCACTGTGCGGTCAGGACGACGCACCTTACGGCCTTTTTCGTTAAGCCCTGCAAAGGCCTGTGGTGAGGTCACTTCGTGAATAAGATGGCGATCGATATAGATTAAGCTGTCTTCACCTAGTTGATCGATAATGTGTGCCTGCCACACTTTGTCATATAAGGTCTTGGCCATGGGGTCTATTTACTCCTGCGCCATTAATTGTTTAACAATTTCATCGCCCACTTGCGATGTACTGGAGGCCTGTTCGCGCTTATCAGCAGGCAGTAACTCGCCTGTAAGTACACCTGCTTCTAACGTGGCCACAACGGCTTTTTCTATAGCATCGGCTGCCTCACCTAAATTCATGCTAAATCTAAGCATCATGGCAGCGGATAAAATTTGCGCGATAGGGTTAGCAATACCTTGTCCCGCAATATCAGGGGCAGAGCCGCCTGCTGGTTCGTATAGACCAAAGCCATCTTCATTCATACTGGCTGAAGGCAATAATCCCATTGAGCCAGTCATCATTGCGCATTCATCAGATACGATGTCACCAAACAGGTTAGAACACAGCATCACGTCAAACTGTGCTGGGTTTTTCATTATCTGCATCGTAGCGTTGTCAATGTAGATGTGCTCAAGTTCTACATCTGGGTAGTCTTTGGCGACTTCTTCGGCAATTTCACGCCACAAACGGCTGGTTAGCAATACGTTAGCTTTATCTACCGAGGTTACTTTACCCCGACGTTTCTGCGCAGCTTCAAATGCCGCTACGGCAATACGTCTAATTTCTCGCTTACTATAGCGCATGGTGTCGAATGCAAATTCTTCTTCACCTTCACCTTCGCGGCCTTTAGGTTGACCGAAGTAAATGCCACTGGTGAGTTCACGAACTACCAGTACATCCACACCTGACTGTGCGATGTCTTCACGCAACGGCGAAAGCGCCTCTAAACCTGGGTAAATACGTGCAGGACGTAGGTTACTGAAAAGGTCGAAATGGCTACGTAATGTCAGTAATGCTGCTCGCTCTGGGCGTTGTTCAAGAGGTAAGGTATCCCATTTAGGGCCGCCGATACTACCAAACAAAATTGCATCGGCCTGTTCACAGCCCAACAGAGTTTTTGACGGAAGTGCTTCACCCTCAGTATCAATGGCATAACCACCTACAGGGAATGCCGTACGGTTCAAGGTTATGTTGAACTTTTTCTCGACGGCATCTAAGACCTTATTGGCCTCCTGCATAACTTCTGGGCCGATACCGTCTCCGGCTAATACGGCAATTGAATACTGGCTCATTTACACTCCTGCAACGCGTTCTTGTTGGTTTTTTTGCTGATCAATTTGGTCAGCTAAATAGGTATTGTTTAATACAAAGATAAGGGCTTTTACACCGGCTTCTACAATGTCAGTCGCTAAGCCGATACCGTGGAATCGGCGGCCTTTATAGGTGGCAATAACACTCACCTGTGCCAGTGCGTCCGCGCCTTCACCTTTTGAATCTAGTTTGAAATCGACGACTTCTAAATCTTCATGACCAAGTATCGACATAATAGCTTTGTAAGCGGCATCAACGGGACCATTCCCTATGGATGATTGGGTAATTTCTTCCTCGCCTACTTTCATTTTAACTGTGGCACTTGGAATGATTTCTCGCCCAGAATTAGCCTGCAAATAAAGTAACTGGAAGTGGGCCTGGTCATGTTTCTGTTTATCGAAGAATAACAAGGCTTCTAAATCATAGTCGTACACTTGCCCTTTTTTGTCGGCAAGCTTTAAGAAGGCTTGATAAACCGCTTCTAAATCGAAATCTTCCGGTTTGTAGCCAAGCTCTGTTAATCGGTGCTTAATAACATGACGGCCCGAACGTGAGGTTAAGTTTAGGTTGTTTTTATTTATGCCCACACTCTCAGGGGTCATGATCTCATAAGTATTTTGCGCTTTTAATACACCATCTTGGTGGATACCCGATGAATGACTAAATGCGTTAGCCCCTACAATGGCCTTGTTCGATTGCACGGGCATGTTGCACAAGTTGCTAACCAATTTCGATGTGCGTGATATCTCCGTGGAATTAATATTAGTATCAAAGCCAAGCATGTTCTTACGGGTTTGTAAGATCATGGCTATTTCTTCTAATGAGGCGTTACCTGCACGTTCACCAATGCCATTGATAGTACATTCTACTTGGCGAGCGCCTTGCTCCACCGCGGCAAGAGAGTTAGCAACAGCTAAACCCAAATCATTGTGGCAGTGAACCGAAATAATGGCTTTGTCGATGTTAGGTACGCGATTAAATAATTGCTGGATAATACCACCAAACTCTGTTGGCGTGGTGTATCCCACCGTGTCGGGGATATTCACGGTGGTAGCACCGGCGTTAATGGCTGACTCAACCATTCTGCACAAGTAGTCTATATGCGTGCGGCCTGCATCTTCGCAAGAGAATTCTACATCGTCGGTGTATTTACGGGCATGTTTCACTGCCGCCACCGCCATGTCTACCACTTCATCTTGCGACTTACGCAGCTTAGCGCCAACGTGAATTTCCGAGGTGGCGATAAAGGTGTGAATACGGAATTGCTCGGCTACGCTCAACGCTTGACCACATGCATCGATATCTGCGGGTAACGCTCGAGACAAACCACATACCACAGAGTTCTTCACTTCTTTAGCAATCATTTGTACCGAACGGAAGTCACCTGGCGAAGAAACGGGAAAGCCAGCTTCAATAATATCGACACCTAAACGTTCGAGTGCCAGAGCAATCTGCAATTTCTCTTTGGCACTTAGGCTAGCAGGTAACGCCTGCTCGCCATCTCGCAATGTGGTATCAAAGATTTTCACTTGATTTGTCATGACACTCTCTCAGTTTAATAGTTAAAAAAAAACCCGTGCTTGGCACGGGTTTTTGTGTGATTAATCGCTGGTCGCAATCTACCCGTGCAGTCTGGCTGCCATAAGGAGTAGAGTTAGAAGTAGAAAACGCGTCTTCATTTGCGGTAATTCTTTGCTGACCAATTTGATAGCGACAATTTAACCATCTAGAGGCCTAAGGTCAACCTTTGTTTACTATAATGCGTATATTTTTTGGTTATATTTAGTGACTATTGGAATTTAGTAGACACATCCTAATTTTTATCGATTAGCGTGTTAGAAAATATCAATTAAGAAGGGGTAGTCCATTTAAAACGGCTTTCATCTCCTCTTAATAGGATGTGCATCCTAATACTGGTTGTTTAATGTGACACAGATTTGGACTTTAGAAAGGGTTTTTATTTAATTTAAATGTATTTTTATTCATTTCCTGCGAGTTTAAAAGTACGCCATTCAATATTAGTCGAGAGTCGCATTTCTCTCAGGGAAAGTGCCCTAGGCATCCCTTTACTTTTGTGACGCCAAGTATGCCCACAGCATGCCGACGCCATTATCGCCTTGCTGGGTTTCAGTAAGGTTTTCTCACTGAAGCAGAGTGTTTCGTTGTTCAGGCCTATCCCTTCAAAGGTAAACCACCCGTGTAAATTGGCGTGAAGTGTTTGATTCTCCCACTGTACCTTATCGATTGAGTCGAGTTCTATATGGCTTCCTTCTAAGCTCTTTACCACTATTGGAATGACTAACCCCCACTGGGCGTTTTTTTGGTACCAGGTGTTACAGCTTTCAGCGGTTTGCGTTAAACCGGGGCATTTTGCAGGCTGCTTGAAAAACCAGCTTCCATTGTGCGCGTCTACATCAAGAGGCGTGGAATGGCTAACTAAATAACGAGCTACGCTACGAATATGGTGGGGGAGGCCCGCTAGTCGCCGACGTAAAATCGACACATTACTTGGGCCATTGTGAGCAATATTGAGCAATTCTCGTTCGTAAAGTGCGGTACAAATTTCAGTAAATTGAGGGTTGGTTCCCTCTATTTCCCCTGAGTGAGAAAAAAAGCCAGATTGCTCTGAAGACATCGGACTGTCAGATACCATAGTAAAAATTATCATGCTGCAATTGACTTACCGTAGCAGTATTTAGACTGAGTATCTAGTTCGAGCGCCCTATGCAATGTGAATGATGCATTCTCGTTCTGATTAACAAAGAATGGTAAGGCTTATTGGCCGCTAATATTGATGTAACTTATATGACCAATTCATAGGGGAAATAATGTTACTTAGGTGTATCCGCTTTTTTTAAACCTATTCTCCAACTTCTTATCATTCTTGTGAATTTATTTACATCCTCTTTACTATGTGGTCTTCCCCCTCTATGTGACATATTTATTGCAGGGTGACTGATTATCTTATTGATAATATGTAGTTTAATGCATTTTGTAACGGTTTTTTAAAGGGATTTGTAAACTAGGTGAATAATATTGGTAATACCAACTTTGGTCGAATCTTATGCTTTTTTATTGATTTTGTGTTGACCAATTGCGTTTTTTGAAATGCTTTTGTAAGTATCTTGTAAATTGAGTGTGAAGCACTTTATTCAAGAATTAGCGAAACAAAATTAAAACGTGACACACGACGCCCAACATAGAACACACACAGTTTTTTCGGGCTATCACACATCCGTAAAAGGAAACACACATGGGACACAAATTATCTAAAATCACCCTTGCCGTTTTATCCCTCGGTACGCTTGGTTTTGCGCAACATTCACTAGCGCAAGAAGCTGAGACTGAATCGGAACAAGACGTGGAGGTTATTGAGGTTTCTGGTATTCGTGCATCACTCGCCAGTGCGCTTAATGAGAAACGCTTTCAAAATAACTTGGTTGAAGTCATCGAAGCTGAAGATATTGGTAAGTTACCAGACCAAAACTTAGCTGAAGTATTGGAAAATATTACAGGTATTCAAATAACTCGTGAAGCCGGTGTAGGTACAGGCGTACAAATTCGTGGTACCGATGCAAACAGAACCGAAATCAATGGTGTGTCGACGGTGGGTTCTGGTACAGGTCGAAGCGGGATTGATTTTGAAGATGTTTCAGCGTCTATTATTGCCGGTTTAGAAGTGACTAAATCACCTGACGCTAAGACCATTGAAGGTTCAGTAGGTGGAACAATAAATTTAAAAACCATTCGCCCATTACAGTTAACAGAGCAACTACTTGCGTTTCGTGCGCAAGGTGAAAACAGTAGCTTGACAACAGATAGCAGTTTTCAGCCGCGTATTTCAGGTACCTATGGTGACAACTGGGAAAATGACCACGGTAAATTTGGTGTGGTGATAAGTGGTAGTTACGCGCAGCAGGATGTAACGGCCTTTCGTCCTCGCGCCGACCGCGATAACCTAATCGCATCAGACAGTGGTGTTGCAAGCGCGCAGTCATTTGATTTCCTACCTATTCAATTCTTCGTTCAAGATTACGATAACTTTGAATATGAAACGAAGAACTTTGTAGGTACATTTGAATGGGCACCTAATGATAATTCGCGCCTCTACTTTGACGCGGTCATTAATGATCAAGAGCGCTTGCAGGAAAGTTCACGTGTGCAAGCTTCAGGTGTGAGCGCACTGAATGACATCTCAGTACCGGATAGTTTCGAAACCATCAATTTTGGTTCGTTAGGTGGCACTGATTTAGGCTCTATTCAAGCGGCACTTACGGGTGTTATTCCAGTGAATTTGGAAAACGATGATGACGATCCTAACCTTCGTCTATCCAGTGATACCAATTCACGGGTGACAGAAAGCAAGATATTCCGTATAGGCGGTGAATGGACAGGAGATAAATGGTTCGCAAGCGCTGAAATAGCCTCATCTTCATCGGATACCACAACACCAAGCTTCAATACTACGCTTAACTTCATTAACCCAAATGCACCATTGGACGCTGGCGGTGCGAATGATAATAGTGTGCCCTTTGCCTATGACTTAACTGGTGGTTCTTTATCATTTGGTATTGCTGAAGGTGCAGATTATGCGCCTACTACAGCGCAACTACTTGACCCGTACAATGTGGTTTTACGTGACGTTAATATCGGTCGCGATACAACAGAAAATTTTGAAGATGCGTTTCGTGTAGATTTCAGTTACTTCTTAGATTCTATGATTACCTCGGTCGATTTTGGTTATCGTTACAGTAAGGCCGGCAGTAAGCGAGAAGATATCAGTTCGAGTGTAGGTCTTCGTTCAATGGAAGATAGCCCTCGTGGTGATTTATTCTCTGAGCTATTGGTGGCGGGCCCTGACAACTTTAATGATGCAGATGGTCGTGACTTATACGTAAAAGATTTTTTGATTATTGACCCGGAATTAGTGGCATCAGACCCTGATGGTGTGCTTGAAACGCTGCAAGCGGCGATGACCGAGCACGGTTCAACCGCAAGCATTAGCGCGCCAACGTCTAGCTCATCTGGTTTCTTTGACATCGAAGAAGAAACTCATGCCTTGTACGCGCAGGCTAATTTCGAATATGAGATGTTCCGCGGTAACTTTGGTGTTCGTTATCTTGAAACAGAAGTCACGTCGGTAGGTAACTCCATTACTGTAGATGACGAAGGTAACGAGTTAGTTTCTCAAGTAACCACCACAGGCGATTACGATTTCGTATTGCCACGTGTGAACATTGTGGCTGACGTTGCTGATGATGTTGTATTGCGATTCGGCGCGGGCAAAGATATTCGTCGCCCTGACTTTGATGACTTATCAACCTCTGTAACCTTCAGTACCAGTCCTAACCCTAACGTGGCGATTGGTAACCCTAATCTAACACCTGAAGAGGTTATTTCTTACGATTTAGCGGCTGAATGGTACTTTGCTGAAGGCAGTGTGGTCAGTGTGGGTATTTTCCATAAAACCCGTAAAGATTTACATGTAGAGCAAATTGTAAGTCCATACGAAGACCCTATTACGGGTTACCGTGACCTTACTGACCCTTGTGAAGGTGGCGGTATATTCAACCCTATTGCTGATATTAACGTATTTGGCCCAGATTTAGGTACAGGTGTGTGCGTCGGTACAGAAACCAAAATTAACGATTCTGGTGAAACTACCCAAAAAGGTATCGAGTTTGCGGTTCAGTACGATTTGGCAGGGTTTGAAGAGGAACTTGGTTGGGCATCTGGTTTCGGTGTGCTAGCAAACTACACCATCCAAGAATTCTCTGGTGGTGAGGCAGAAAACTCTGCAACGAGTCGTGCTGGCAACGTATTTGCTGCTACTACTGGCGATGACGACATAGAAGTGTCAGCGGTTCAAGGTTTACTTAACCTGTCTGAAAATGCGTACAACGTAACGGTTTACTACGAGAAGTTTGGTTTATCTGCACGTATGCGTTACACCTGGCGTGAAGCGTATCGCACAGATGATTTCGGTAGCACATCGAGCTTCCCTTGGGGCTTCCCCGCGGTACAAGCCGATCGCGGTCAGTTAAACGCGAGCGTAAACTACGATGTTAATGAAAACTTAAATATCGGTGTCGAAGCCGTCAACATTACTAAGTCAGATATCGAGCAATACTGTGTGAACGAAGGGGCGCTGCTGTGCTTCCAAGGCTTAACGGACCGCCGGATTACAGTAGGTGCAAGCTACCGATTCTAAACTTCCTAATTTAGCTGTTGTGTGTGAGTTTTAGCCCCGGTACCCCCGGGGCTATTTTTTTGCGCCAGCGCTGTTTAGTTTATGGGGCTGTTGCGCAAACAGAAAGTAAAAAAAAAGCGTTATCGGAACAAATCCGCTAACGCTTTTTGGGTAAGGACATGCAATATGATGCCCTTACGATGCGGTCAATATTGGCTTATTGACCTTTAATTTCTGAACGGCCTTTGTAGGTTGCAGCATCACCCAGTGCTTCTTCAATGCGAAGAAGTTGGTTGTACTTAGCAACACGGTCAGAACGGCATAGTGAACCTGTCTTGATTTGGCCCGCCGCTGTACCTACTGCAAGGTCAGCAATGGTGGCGTCTTCAGTTTCACCAGAGCGGTGAGAAATAACCGCTGTAAAGCCCGCGTCTTTCGCCATCTTAATGGCGTTAAGAGTTTCAGTCAGTGAACCAATTTGGTTGAACTTGATAAGGATTGAGTTACCAATACCGTTATCGATACCGCGCTTAAGAATTTTAGTGTTAGTCACAAACAAGTCGTCGCCCACTAGCTGTACTTTTTCACCAATCTTCTTCGTTAGGCTTGCCCAGCCGTCCCAGTCGCTTTCGTCTAGACCGTCTTCAATTGATACAATTGGGTACTGTGCAGAAAGATCAGCAAGGTAGTCGCCAAACGCTTCTGAATCGAAGCTCTTGTCTTCGCCAGAAAGCACGTATTGACCATCTTTGTAGAATTCAGACGCCGCACAGTCTAGTGCCAGCGTGATGTCTTCATTCATTTTGTAGCCAGCGTTTTCAACGGCTTCAACAATTACTGCCAGTGCTTCAGCATTTGAGCTAAGGTTTGGTGCGAAACCACCTTCATCACCCACTGCGGTGTTAAGGCCTTTGGCAGACAGTACTTTCTTAAGGGCGTGGAAAATTTCAGCGCCCATACGAAGGGCTTCTTTAAAGCTTTTCGCGCCAACAGGCTGAACCATGAATTCTTGAATGTCTACGTTGTTGTCAGCGTGCTCACCACCGTTGATGATGTTCATCATAGGCACAGGCATTGAGTATTCACCAGACGTTCCGTTAAGGTCGGCAATGTGCTCATAAAGCGCTACGCCTTTTTCAGCTGCCGCTGCTTTCGCTACCGCAAGAGACACAGCAAGAATGGCATTTGCACCCAGTGTTTCTTTGTTTTCGGTGCCATCAAGGTCAATCATGATGCCATCAATATCAGCTTGTGCGAGTGCGTCTTTGCCTAAAAGTGCAGGAGCGATAGTATCGTTTACTGCTGCAACGGCTTTTGTTACGCCCTTGCCTAGGTAACGAGACTTATCACCGTCGCGTAGTTCTAGTGCTTCACGGCTACCTGTAGAGGCACCAGATGGTGCAGCAGCACGGCCCATTACGCCAGACTCTAGGTACACGTCTGCTTCTACGGTAGGGTTTCCGCGTGAATCTAAGATTTCGCGTCCGATTATGCGACTAATTTTCGCCATGTTTTTTCCTCAACAATTGAATTGGGAACGCAACGGGAGAGAGCATTCCCTTTATTAGAAACTAGTGATTTTCTTTTTGGTATTTTCCTGCGGCTGCAACAAAACCAGTAAACAATGGGTGTCCATCTCGAGGTGTAGACGTAAACTCGGGGTGGAATTGACCCGCAATAAACCATGGATGATCAGGGATTTCGACAACTTCTACAAGTCGCTTGTCAGTGGACAAACCACTTACTTTTAGACCTGCCGCTTCAATTTGATCACGAAGGTTGTTATTCACTTCATAACGATGACGATGGCGTTCGTATATTTCAACGTTACCATACATATCGTGTACTTTTGTGCCTTCAATTAAATGACAAAGCTGGCTGCCTAATCGCATGGTGCCACCTAAATCTGAACTTTCAGTACGGATTTCTGTGGTACCGGCGGCGTCTAGCCATTCGGTAATAAGGCCAACAACAGGGTAAGGTGTTTCAGGGTCAAATTCAGTACTGTTTGCGTTTTCCATACCTGCAACGTTGCGGGCGAATTCGATTAGCGCAACCTGCATGCCTAAGCAAATACCCAAGTAGGGCACCTTGTTTTCACGGGCATAACGCGCAGCTGCAATTTTACCTTCTATCCCACGTTCCCCAAATCCACCTGGTACTAAGATAGCATCAAGGTTCTCTAAGATTTGCGCACCTTTGCTTTCAACATCTTGTGAATCTATATACTGGATGTTTACCGTTAAACGATTTTTCAGACCCGCATGTTTAAGTGCTTCGTTAACCGATTTATAAGCATCAGGTAACTCAACGTATTTACCTATCATGCCAATGTTGACTTCAGCCGTGGGGTTAGATTCTGCGTAAAGCACTTGTTCCCACTCGGATAAGTCGGCTTCTTTGCAGTCTAGTCCGAAGCGGTCGACAACAAGCTGATCCATTCCTTGTGCTTTAAGTGCAGCAGGAATTCGGTAAATACTGTCTACGTCTTTGAGCGAGATAACGGCTTTATCAGCAACATTGGTAAATAGGGCAATCTTTGAGCGTTCGCTGGTAGGTAATGCGCCTACAGAGCGACAAACGAGGATATCTGGTTGAATACCAATTGAGCGCAACTCTTTTACCGAGTGCTGCGTTGGTTTTGTTTTTACTTCGCCTGACGCAGGCATGTAAGGCACGAGTGTAAGGTGCATAAACATCGCACGTTCACGGCCTACTTCAGTACCGAGTTGGCGAATGGCTTCTAAGAAGGGTTGTGATTCAATATCACCAACCGTTCCGCCCACTTCAACAATGGCCACATCATGACCTTCCGCACCTTCAATAACCCGGCGCTTAATTTCATTGGTAATGTGTGGAATAACCTGAATGGTTGCACCTAGATAATCACCACGACGTTCGCGTTTAAGTACTTCTTCGTACACGCGGCCAGTGGTGAAGTTGTTGCGTTTGGTCATACGGGTACGAATAAAACGTTCGTAATGGCCAAGGTCAAGGTCGGTCTCTGCGCCGTCATCGGTTACAAATACTTCACCGTGTTGAATGGGGCTCATTGTGCCCGGGTCGACATTGATATAAGGGTCGAGCTTTAACATGGTGACGGTGAGCCCGCGGGCTTCCAGAATTGCGGCAAGAGAAGCAGCTGCAATACCTTTACCAAGCGATGAAACTACACCACCGGTGACGAAAATATAATTTGTCATGCGAAACCTAGAACGTTTGGGTTGTATGGTAAATATGAGTGTAGTTTAAGAATAAAACCACCCACACTTTGGACGGGGCAATAGTATACGCAAAATAGAAGGAGCAGACAATCAATTTGCCTGCTCCCGTGTATCTAAATTTGAATGTTAAAGCCCTGTTATTAAATAAATGATGCCGAAGATTAAGCTTGGCTAAGCCGTTTCAGTGTGTAGATGAGGTCTAGCGCTTGACGGGGTGAGAGTTCGTCAGGTGAAACGCGCGCGATTGCGTCAATAACCGGGTTCGGTTTATCAGGGAAGCGCATCTCTGCTTGCCCAGGTGCCGTTGAGGTAGTAGGCACGTCTGTAGGAGGGGGCTCACTTAATACGTGAGCGGATTCAAGCATTGCTAGTTTTTGCTGTGCTGATTTAATGACAGCTTTGGGCACACCGGCTAATTGCGCAACTTGAAGACCAAAACTTTTACTTGCTGCGCCTTCAGATACGGTATGCATAAAGCGTATAGTATCTTCAAACTCGACCGCGTCGAGGTGCACATTCACCACGCCTTTTTGATTATCTGGCAGTTCCGTTAACTCGAAATAGTGTGTAGCAAAAAGGGTGTAAGCATTGAGCTGTTTGGCTAAATAGCTGGCGCAAGCCCAGGCAAGGGACAAGCCATCATAGGTACTGGTGCCTCGGCCAATCTCATCCATTAATACTAACGAGTTTTCTGTGGCGTTATTGAGAATGTTCGCTGTTTCTGTCATCTCCACCATAAAAGTAGAGCGTCCAGACGCTAAATCGTCGGATGCGCCAATGCGCGTAAAAATACGATCTAGCTTACCAATATGGGCATTTTCCGCAGGTACAAAGCTACCAATACAGGCCAATAACGCAATCAGCGCGGTTTGGCGCATGTAGGTTGATTTACCCCCCATGTTGGGACCCGTAATAATGAGCATGCGACGTTCGCTATCAAGTTCAAGCGGGTTGGCAATGAAAGGGTCTTTCATCACGTTTTCTACCACGGGGTGGCGACCTGCTTCATAGGTAAGCGCGCATTTTTGGCTTAAGTGTGGGCGATGCCAGTCAAGGGTGACGGCACGCTCGGCAAAACAGCACAGCACGTCGAGCTTCGCCAGTGCGGCGGCCGTGTCGATTAAGCGATTTAAGTGGGGCGCAAAATTTTCGAACAAAGCGTCATAAAGCTGCTTTTCTAAAGCAAGAGCAGCACCTTGGCTGCTTAGTACTTTGTCTTCGTGTTCTTTAAGCTCAGGTGTAATGTAGCGCTCGGTGTTTTTAAGCGTTTGTCGACGGATGTATTCGGCTGGTGCTAATGCGCTGTTTGCACGGCTGATTTCAATAAAGAATCCATGTACCTTGTTGTAACCTACTTTTAGCGTAGAAATGCCCGTACGTTCGCGCTCGCGTTGTTCCATCGCGTCTAAGTAATCGGTCGCCCCTTGGGATAGCTTGCGCAGTTCGTCAAGCTCGGCATTATAGCCCTCAGCAATTACGCCACCATCGCGTATAACCACCGGGGGGTTATCAATTATAGCGCTGTTTAACAGGGCTTGAAGCTCTGGATAAGTGCCAATGGTTTCGCCAATATTTCTAATTTGTCCGGTGTCAAAACGGGCAAGGGCATCTTGCAGGTCAGGCAATGCATTGAATGCGTTTTTTAAACGGGCAAAGTCTCGTGGGCGCGCCGAACGTAAGGCGAGTCGCGCCATAATACGCTCAATATCACCTATGTGCTTTAATGCAGCGCGGATGTCTTCCGGGTCGTCGCTAATAAAGGTTTCTACCGCATCTAAACGACTTTGTAGCTCGTGCTGGTCGGTTAATGGCGAATGGATAATACGCTGAAGCATACGGCTGCCCATCGCCGTTGTGGTGGTATCCATCACGCTAAATAAGGTGTTTTCCTGTCCGCCAGATAAATTGTGGGTGAGCTCTAAATTTCGGCGCGTGGCAGCATCAAGTTGGACGCGGCTATCTTGCTGCTCGGTTTGAATATGGCGAATGTGAGGCAGCGCAGTTCGCTGTGTATCTTTCACATACTGCAATACACAACCTGCAGCGCCTAACCCTTTGCTGATGCCCTGAATGCCAAAGCCGTCTAAAGTTTTGGTTTCAAACTGGGCGTTCAGTTGTTCTGTGGCAGTATCTATGTCAAATTCCCATTCAGGGCGACGGCGAAGGCCTTTGCGGTTTTCCACGAGCGGCAGGCTTTCAAACCCTTCTGGGTAAAGCAGTTCAGCGGGATTTATCCGCTGAATTTCAGCCAATAAACTCTCGTCGCTTTCGCATTCAAATACGACAAAGCGACCACTGGTGACATCAAGGGTGGCTAACCCGTAATGCATACTGTGCCCGCATACAGCGGCAAGGATATTGTCGCGACGTTCTTCAAGGAGTGCTTCATCTGTAACAGTGCCGGGAGTAACTATGCGTTGTACTGCGCGTTCAACAGGCCCTTTGCTGGTGGCGGGGTCGCCAACTTGCTCACAAATAGCCACAGACTCCCCCATTTTTACTAAGCGAGACAAATAACTCTCTACGGCGTGATAGGGAACACCTGCCATAGGGATAGGGTCGCCACCGGACTTGCCTCTGGCGGTTAATGATATATCCAGTAGTTCGGCAGCTTTTTTGGCATCGTCATAAAACAATTCGTAAAAATCGCCCATGCGATAAAAAAGTAAAATATTCGGATGTTGCGCCTTTATTGTTAAGTATTGGCGCATCATAGGAGTATGTGATTCCAAAAAAACCTCTGCGAATTTGTTACTGGGTTTAATGCCTGTTCAAGGGAATAAATGATAAACTCACCCCCATTAAGATCAAGGGAAGATCTGATTAAGCACAACAAGTGTAATTAGGTATAACCAAATGAACACAACATTTTCAACTGATTCGACAGTAAACACCACCCCTTTAAAGATTGATAGCGCATTATCTGCCCAAGTGCAGGTGGTGGGGGACTCACTTAGAGCAAAAGGGTGGAGTGTGTCTTGCGCTGAGTCGTGCACTGGCGGAGGCATTGCATTTGCCTTTACTAGTGTCTCGGGCAGTTCCGACTGGTTTAATCAATCGTGGATAACCTACTCTAATGACGCTAAGAAACGTACTTTGGGCGTGAGTGAACAGACCCTGCAAGAATTCGGCGCCGTTTCTAAGCAAACGGTAAAGGAAATGGCGGAAGGTGTTCGCCGTAACAGTGGTGCACAGCTGGTGGTAACGGTGAGCGGTATTGCCGGGCCAGGTGGTGGCAGTGAAGAAAAACCTGTGGGCACTGTATGGTTTGGCTTTATGTGTGGCGCAATGTCAGAACAAATTAAACAAGTATTCAGTGGCGACAGAGATGAAGTGCGACAACACGCTATCGCCTTTGCCATGACGCACTTAGTAAAAATGTTGAGCGAAAATTAA
Organism: Alteromonas sp. B31-7; assembly: GCF_015767655.1. Classification (NCBI taxonomy): domain Bacteria; kingdom Pseudomonadati; phylum Pseudomonadota; class Gammaproteobacteria; order Alteromonadales; family Alteromonadaceae; genus Alteromonas; species Alteromonas sp. B31-7. The sequence goes on along the minus strand of NZ_CP065233.1, from coordinate 3,572,787 downwards.
AAACATGGCTTGAAACTGTATGCTTGTACAGTATAGAATGTGATCATTATTTGGTACCTTCACTCTTCGAAAAGACGAGTTGATAAAGAAAATTCGTCAAGAGGAAGCTTAAATAGCACGCTTGTGAAAAGGGCTTGATAAGAGAGTACCGAAACAGAATTTAACCGCAAATCCTAGAGGATACATACGTGGACGATAACAAATCAAAAGCTTTAACCGCCGCTGTAGGCCAAATTGAAAAGCAATTTGGTAAAGGTGCAATCATGCGCCTTGGCGACAATCAAGCCATGGATATTGAAGCAATTTCTACTGGCTCACTGACCATTGATATCGCTCTAGGTATAGGCGGCTTACCCTGTGGACGTGTCGTAGAGATATACGGCCCTGAATCATCAGGTAAAACGACACTAACACTGCAAGTTATTGCTGAAGCCCAGAAAAAAGGCAAAACCTGCGCCTTCGTTGATGCTGAGCACGCGCTAGACCCAGTGTACGCTGAAAAGCTTGGCGTAAATATTGATGAGCTATTAGTATCTCAGCCTGATACCGGTGAGCAAGCGCTTGAAATTTGTGACATGCTGGTTCGCTCTGGGGCAGTAGATGTGGTTATCGTTGACTCGGTAGCTGCGCTTACACCTAAAGCAGAAATTGAAGGTGACATGGGTGACTCTCACGTAGGTCTTCAGGCGCGTCTTATGTCACAAGCCTTACGTAAACTGACCGGTAACATTAAGCGTTCAAACACATTGTGTATCTTCATTAACCAGATTCGTATGAAGATTGGTGTTATGTTTGGAAACCCAGAAACTACGACGGGCGGTAACGCGCTTAAGTTTTACTCTTCTGTTCGCCTTGATATTCGTCGAATTGGTGCAGTTAAAGAGGGTGACGAGGTCGTTGGTAACGAAACCCGTGTGAAGGTTGTGAAAAACAAGGTTGCCCCTCCCTTCAAGCAAGCTGAATTTATGATTCGCTACGGTGAAGGTATCAGTAAAGAGGCTGAGCTTATCGACTTGGGTGTGAAGCAGAAGCTGGTTGATAAAGCCGGTGCTTGGTATAGCTATAAGGGCGATCGCATTGGCCAAGGTAAAGCAAACGTCATGAAGTACCTTAAAGAACACCCAGAAACGGCTAACGAGATTGAAACTAAGATCCGCCAAGAGCTATTGCTTTCTAAGACAATGAAAGCAGAAGAGGCTTTACCACAAGGTGAAGATGGCGTACTACCTGAGTAAAGTTTTAGTTAAATAGAATAATGAGAAGCCCACCTAATAGGTGGGCTTTTAAGTCAAACAATGGCTATTCATGAATATGAATAGCCATTGTTCATCTATAAGCCAGTAAAATCAATAGCTGGGCGTTGTTTGGTAACCCTTTCATCGTACTGGGCGCTTCTAAATTTCAATTACTTAAGTTCTTATTGGGCACTCATGTAACCACTAGACCTGTGCATAGTATTTTCATCACAAGCCAAGTAGGTTAATAGGGCTGTCACTACCACGTGACTGGCCTAATTTAGATACAAATTTATCAGAACAAATAGTCCTCTTAGCCACTTAAGCTCAAGCAGAATCAAGCTCATCCACAAAATTAGTTTTATTGAATGAATAGAGGGAACACTGAGCATTCGTTTAATGAGTTAAAGCCCGTCTATATAGTTTGTGCTTGAATAAAGTTTTCGCAATATACTAAACTCATGTATTAATGGAGATCAAACTAAGGAAGGCTATTGAAAGTATTAATTATTATTGTTGTTTTGATAAATGTCATTGGTTGCTCCATGCAACCAACCAACGATCGCCAACCAAAAAGTACATTAGAAACTACAACAAAGAGTAGTCACTCCCAAAACTTTAAAGAAAGGGTGCCAATTGGGACTTGGGAAGGGATCAGCCGCTCAGGGGCAGAATTTAAAGTATTGAAAATTATGCCCAACAACCAACACAGCCTAACTTCATACAATATTGCGTCAGGTATGCAGTTTCAAAAAAGTGTCTCGTTCACAAATAAAGATATAGAATGCGATAAGTTTGACTGCCATATTTATACTCACACGGCAGATGGAAAACTCCCCTTAAAAATTACTCTGACAAAATTCGTTGATCAAGATTACTTAGTGACGGAAGCCGTTTGGCTAGCATCAGAAAAGATACACAGCACAAGTTATGGACTTAAAACAGTCAAAGCTACAACAACGCCAGAGCGGTTTATAGCACAAGAAACTGAAAAATTAACAGCGATAGCTTCAATACATAAAAATAAGAGGTTTGGTTATTGGTCTGGCATATTAGAGATTTCAAATGAAGACCAATTAAAGTTCGCTACATTGGATTATCAACCCGGGCAGGAAGCAACTTTTACGGTTTATACCCCAGGGCTACCTTACCAAGTAAAGATGCATTTTAAGCCTGAATGGCTAAAGCAAAATAACGGTGAATTAATCACTAAGCTAAAAGGTGCTCCATTTGCAAGCGAAATGACATTCAGGTTTCCTCTGAAAGATATGATTAAAGGAGATTTCGAGCAACGCTTTGAACGTTACCCAGAACGGCTGATTAGCAATGGTAATTTCAGTCTTTTCCGTGTTACACCATTAGAGGATTATAAACTACCAAAATGGCTGAAACCTCTGCTACAAAAATTAGAATAATGATACATACATGAACGGCAGCGGTGAGCCTTGGAGCCGATCTTGTCAGCAGCGACTCTGAGACTTCCTCGATGCCCACAAAGTGAATATTAATAAATACAATGCACTCTTAAGAAAGATATTCACGATTGAAACTCAAATTTAGAATATATTGGGCACTACAAACGCTATCAACTATACCTACCCGCTATGCAGGTGTTGTAGGTTCATCATTAAATCCCTTTAACGGCTGAACGGCGACATAACGAGAATAAAGGTTAGGATTCATTTGTCACTCAGAACATTTGCCAGGTTGTGTTTGTGTCTTCCACATACTTTTTAACACTTAATGTTTCAATAATTCTTGTGCCGGCAAAAAAAAGCAGGAATGCTGTAATAAAATCTAGGTGAGCAAGACTAATAACGAATATCACGCAGTACTTTTTGCAATGCGTACCTAGCTAACAACAAGATTGCTCAGTTTAATAATAATGATAGAGGGAAAGGGAATGATTGAAATATCAGGTCTCGCTAAGCGCTTTGCGGTGGAAAACCCAAAGAAGCTTAGTGAACAGGAAAAAAAAGATCCACGTTTAAAAGGGCGCTTTTTTAATTCGGTGCGAGATGTGTCTTTTTCATGTGGAAAAGGCGAAGTGTTAGGGTTGCTTGGGCCGAATGGAGCAGGGAAAACCACGACCTTGCGTATTCTATCAACTGCATTAAAACCCGATAGTGGGTCAGTGAGCATTGAAGGTGAAGATGTGCTGGCTAACCCATTAATTGCACGTAAAAAAATTGGCTTTTTATCCAGCTCTACTGGCTTATATGGACGCTTGTCAGGAAGAGAGAATATCGCTTACTTTGGCGAGCTACATGGCATTGATAAAAAGGTGATAGCAGAGCGAATTGATGAAATGGCAGATTTACTTGATATGCACAGTTTCCTTGATAGACGCGCTGAGAACTTCTCTTCTGGCATGAAACAAAAAACTTCCATTGCACGCGCGGTTATTCATGAGCCTGCACTCGTGGTGCTAGATGAGCCAACCACGGGGCTTGATATTATGGCAACGGGCACGGTCATGGAATTTATCCAACGTCTTAAAAATAAAGGCACGCCAGTTATCTTTTCTACGCACCATCTAGATGAAGTGCAGTTATTGTGTGACCGCGTTACCGTTATTAATCAAGGCAAAACGGTGTTCAACGACACACTTTCTAACTTCGGTGCCCTGTCTGATGGGCAAATGCATCAAAGCTTTTTGAAGACCTTATCAATGGACACGGGAGACGCAGACAATGTGGTTAATCTTTAAGAAGGAATTCAAAGAGCTATTGAGAGACAAAAAAACTATCATTTTTATGATTGGTTTACCTTTGTTATTTTTCCCTTTGATTTTTGGCGCAGTCATCTTTTTCATGAGTAACGCTGCAGATAAAGCAGAGAACGAGATATTAAAATACGCCATTGTGGGTGAAGCCTTTGCGCCAGAAATGGCTGCTCAGTTTTCCGCGCAACCCGACAAGTTCGAGCGTGTAGATATCGATAATTCCATTGACTATAAAGCGTTAATTAAATCGGAAACGGTTGATTTTGTTTTAGTGGTTCCAGAGGGTTTCAATAGTGAGGTGTTAACCTCGGGTCAGCATACGCTGAACCTTTATTTAAATGACGCTGGATTAAATCGCGTAGTGGGCAGGGTGTCAGAAATAGTCGATGTGTATATTGATGAATTTCAATCGACGGCGTTTGCGCAATTAGGCTTAAATGAAGATCAGCAAGCCGCGTTGCTTGCACCAATTGTACTAGAAAAACAAAACGTGGCAGACGACAGAGAGGTATGGGGTGAGCGCATTGGCGGCATGTTGCCTTATATTATCTTTATTTTATGCCTACAGGGCGCTATGGCTCCCGCTGCCGATTTAGGTGCAGGTGAAAAAGAAAGGGGAACTTTAGAGACCTTACTTATTTCACCTATGGATCGCTACAAGCTAGTCCTTGGGAAGTTTTTTACTATTAGTTGTGCGGGGCTGATCACCGCATTAATCACTGTGTCGTCCATGGCCATGTGGGGAATTGTGTTGTCACAAGGGATGGCGATAGAGTTTGTGGTTGAAATTATGTCGATGATTGGCATTATCGACTTCGTGCTTATCTTCCTCATGCTAATTCCTGTAGTCGCGATTTTTGCCGCCGTGCTTTTGTCGCTTTCCATTTATGCTCGGTCATTCAAAGAAGCCCAGAGTTATATGGGGTCTTTAATAATGGTAGTGATATTTCCTGTCATTATTGCATTGATGCCTGGCGTTGAACTCAAAGGCGGTTGGGTATGGGTACCTTTAACCAATGTTGCTTTGGCGATGAAAGAGTTATTTAAAGGCACAATGGATTATTTTGCATTGTTTGGCATTTTTACTTCTACTGCAGTCATCGCGGGCGCGCTTATTGCGTTTTGCGTTCACTGGTTCAATAAAGAAAAAGTGCTATTTAGGTAAGCCATCCTTAAAATATCATTGAGTAAGCCAGTGAGAAGCTTTGTATTTTCGCTGGCTTTTTATTGCGTCATGATTTTGATGCATTAGTACGTACACCTTAATACGCTCACCTTAACGCTTAGGCATGAAAATCGATGCGCTTTATAACGTCTTCCCACCCAGGGGGGACTTTTCCTTGAAGTACATAAGAGTAAGCAAGTAACTCGGCAATCACAAAATACAAGGATTCTGGAATATCTTGCCCTACATCAAGGTTACCAAGTACTTCACTTAAATAGGGGTCTTCATGCACAAGAACGCCAGTCTCGTGAGCCATGTCGATAATGGCTTGTGCTAAATCGCCATAGCCTTTAGACACCACCTTGGGTGCATTCTTTTTATCACTACTGTCATACTTTAAACCAATAGCGCGTTTTGCTTTATCACTCATACGCGAGTCTCAAAGATTGAATGTGGACGCGTGCTCAAGGTAGTTGGGATGCTCCCTTGTTGAAAGCTGGAAGAAGCGACTTCTAGCCCTAATTCGGCCAAGCGCTGTTTTAAATAAGGAAGCGTATCGCCAATGCGGGCCACTATGGTTTGGTTCGACGCATACAGATCAAGGGTAATGGTGTCGCCTTTAATCTTTGATTTGGCCAGCACTTCACCTATCTCACCAATATCTAATTTCATGGTCACATGCCACAAGCTTTGCTTGCCTCTATCTTTTCCTTTCGCGCCGTGGTGGTCTGGCTCACGTTGAATGAGCAGTTCTGGGGCAGCCGTATGCTGAGATACGGACGGCAAAATATAGTAAAAGTTGTCTTGCCCCTGAATGCGTGATTCTACCTGCGATACTTTATGCTGCTGGTGGTTCGCTAATAGGGTTTTCAAATTGTTGAGTATATTTGTGCGACTGTCCAAATTAGCAAAATCTTGCGCCACACGGCTGGTGGCACCCTGAGTATTCGTGGTTGCCCCTAACGTTCGGCTGATAATGCTGTCTGGTAAATCTATCTGAGCTTTTAGGCTTGGCTGACGTTGTAGTGCACGCCCGGCTAAGGATACTTGCAATAAGGCCACCAAGCCCTGAACGAAATTAGACGCGGCAATTGGACTATTCAACGTCGTTGGCGTGGCAAGTAATGCTGGGGATAACAACATGATTTGTATACGGCTAGCGAGGTTGGCATCCTGTTTAACCATGTCTGGGTGATTCGGGGTTGACGTGGAATTTTCAGAGTGTGTGTCTGCTACACTATTTGTCGCTTGGGGGCCGGACGATAAAGCATCTGATACCTTATTGGTGTCGTATTGAGCTTGCCCAGGCGAGCCTTGGCTAACCTGTGGTTTAGGTTTATTGACACTGCTTAAAAGCAAATTTGCCAGTTGACCAAGGGTGTGCTTAACACTTCTCTCTTGTGGAAGCGCTTTGGCATTCGTTGCGGCCGCTTCATCGGTTACTTCTTTCGCTGTTAATTCAGAATGCGCTGGCGTGATGGTCGCCTCAGTATGAGGGGGCAGAGCATTGGAGCGCGTGGCAGGTACCTTTGCATGCAATGAGTCAATATGTTGCCTCATCTTTGAGATAAAGCGTTGAGCATGGGGCGACAAGGTTTCTGAATTAGCGCTAGTATCTCCTTTACCGCTTAATACGCTGAGCAGCTGCGTTAATGCCTGCTGAGTGGAACCGGATTGACTCAATAAGGTGCGAGATACTGCTAAAATAGTTTGGTGAATGTCTGAACCCTTCAACTGCGTAGCGTTGCCAGTGGATGAAAGCGATTTACCAGTTATGTCGGGCTCAGTAATTGCACCATTATTTGTTTTATCCACGGGGGAGGGGGTTGCCAGAATTTGAGCGTTGGGCACCTTGTCAGACAAGGCTTTCTTAGAAAAAGAGGCGGTATCAAGTAACGCATTCGCCATATTTGATTGCAATACTCCCTGTAATGACGAAGGCAACGGCGCCTTTGCCAGTACGTTTGTGACCGCGCTTACGCTTTTCAACGTTTCCCCTTGTAGTGTCAGATGAGACGCTTGTTGAACGGTATTGCCTTGAGCAATTGGCGGTATATTGCGTGCGATGGTTGGCGGAAGCACAGTATTAGAGTGATTAAATGCGACGCCTTTATGTTTAAGAGCGCCTATTATCAAGCTTTGTAGATTCGCTTCCCCCGCTTTATTGGTCGTTCCGAGAGAAAGCGTACCGTTTATTGTTGTTTGACTACGTAAGGAAGATGTTTGCTCTTGTGGTGCTACCGTGACCTTTATGTTGCTATTGCCGTCACCGCTTATGCTGATATTGACTTTCTTACCAGGGGTAAACACCTCCGTGAGCAATGGGTTATTGGAGGCGTTTTGTCGTTCTACAGGCAGCGAAATGCGGCCACCTTTGGGCAGGTTTAGTGAAAGGCTAGCGTCATTTATTGATGAAACCGTCGCGGGAATCGTGGCAGCAACTTGGGTGCTTTTCACAATTAAACTGGCAAGCTCTTTACTAATAAGTGCTAGCTGTTGCGGGGTTTGAGGCGCTGATTGCGCTCCCGAGTTTTGCGTGCTTATGATGGCTGTTGGAGAGGTATTTGTCCCCTGATTGAGCACGGCAAGTTGCAAGGTGGCCGACTTAGGTAACGTTAATGACGGTGGCAGTTGGATATTCGCTACGGTTTGCTGGTGAGACTTAATAGCCAGAATGCTTTGTGGAAGCCTCGCAATGATGACCTCAGCAGCGGTTGTAAGGCGCGTAGCAAGGGAAAGCTGCCCAGCCACATTTGCGGTCGATGGCGCTGCCTGCCCAGAGGGCTGGGTAATTTGCGAAAGAATGAAAGAAAGTTGAGATGTCATAGGTCATATATCGGCACGATATCGGCGAAGTTTAGTTGAGTCAGGAGAATCTTCATCACTGCCTGCGTGCGTTATCCTTGTCCTTGAAGTAAATCATATTTAATCGATTTTCGCGACTGCGAAATTTACCGTGTGTGGTAAACTAGCGCGGATTTGAATAGTGACTGAAGATGAGGAGTGCGTTTGTCCGGTTTACGTATATCTGGGCTTACCTGCGTAAAGCGGGATCGCGTGTTGTTCGAGGCATTAAATTTCCAACTGATGCCTGGCGAGCTCTTATATTTGCGCGGGCCAAACGGGGCAGGAAAAACAAGCCTGTTACGTATCATTACTGGGTTAAGCGAGCCTGAATCGGGAGAGGTCTGTTATGACGATATGCCCATTGCTTCGTCGCATTCCTTTTTAAGCGCACTGATATACTTAGGTCACAAAGCGGGTTTGAACGGCGCTTTGTCGGCTATGGATAACTTGCAGTTTTGGTTAGCGCAACACGGCACTGAAGTTTCTCCTAGCGGTATTTACGCCGTTTTAGAAACCTTGGGGCTAGTGGGCTTGGAAGACATCCCGGTTCGACTACTGTCGGCAGGCCAGCAGCGACGCGTAGCGCTAAGCCGTTTATGGCTGAAGCCAGCAAAAATATGGGTGTTAGACGAACCTTTTACCGCACTCGATATAGCAGGTATTGCATGGCTTGAAAGGCAATTTAAGCAGCATGTAGATAACGGGGGCATGATAATTACAACCTCGCATCAGCCCTTGTCAGAAAACGCAGGAAAGCATTCCACATTAGATTTGGAGTATCGCTTTTGAAGCACTTATTACTAGGTATCGCTCGCCGGGATGTGCGTATTGCCTTTCAGCAGAAAGCAGAGTTAGTGCAACCCATTATGTTTTTACTCATGGTGGTTACCCTCTTTCCTCTTGGTGTCAGCCCAGCGCCAGAAACCCTTCAGCGCATTGGGCCAGGGGTTATTTGGATTGCGGCTATTTTGTCGTCATTATTAAGCATGGACAGATTGTTTCGAGAAGATTTCAATGATGGTTCATTGGAACAATACATGTTGTCAGGTATGCCGCTAAGTGGCGTGGCCGCAGTCAAAGTGCTTGTTCACTGGCTGATTAGTTTTCTTCCTTTGCTGGTATTATCCCCGTTATTGGCGATGTTTTTGAACTTAACCCTTGATATGTACGTTGCGCTTATCGCCACATTAATCTTGGGCACGCCCTTACTGTCATTTGTTGGCGCGATTGCCGTAGGGTTAACCGTTGGGCTTCAACGGGGAGGGCTTTTGCTTGCGCTGCTATTGATTCCGGTGTTTATTCCCTTATTAATCTTCGCAACGTCGGCGGTAGATTCCGCTGCACTGCACTTACCTTATTACTCCCAACTTGCTATTATAGGCGCCATGCTGTTGTTGGCAGCGGCCTCAGCGCCATTTGCCATAGCTTATTCTTTAAAAGTGAGTCAAAACTGATGTGGAAGTGGTTACATCCCTACGCGAAGACAGAAAATGCTTACCAGTTGTGTTTAACCTTACAACCTTGGCTATGGGGCTGCGCGCTCGTGTGCTTGATCGTAGGCACCGTTTGGGGGCTTGCCTTCGCGCCGCAGGATTACCAACAAGGTGATTCATTTCGAATTATTTATATTCACGTACCCAGTGCCATTTTATCAATGAGCACTTACATAGCCATGGCAGTCGCGGCGCTAGTGGGCATGGTGTGGCAATGGCGAACCGCGTATATGGCGATGATAGCAATGGCGCCAGTGGGGGCGGTGATGACATTCATCGCGTTGTTTACAGGCGCTGCATGGGGGAAACCCATGTGGGGTGCTTGGTGGGTATGGGACGCAAGGCTGACCTCAGAATTAATACTGTTATTTTTATACATAGGGGTTATCGCGCTTTATGGTGCCTTTGAAGATAAGCAACAAGGGGGTAAAGCAGCGGGTATCATGGCGCTAGTGGGAGTGGTCAATATTCCTATTATTCATTACTCGGTTGAGTGGTGGAATACACTGCATCAAGGCGCCACTATCAGTAAATTCGACAGCCCGTCAATTGCCCCTGAAATGTTGTGGCCATTGCTTATTAATTTAGCTGGGTTCGCGTTTTTTATTGCTGCGGTGACCACCGTCAGGCTTCGTAGCGAAATTGTTTTACGAGAAATGCATAGGCCTTGGGTAAAACGCCTTGCAGATGAATCAGGAGTAGCATGATGCAGTTTGATTCTTTTTCATCGTTCCTTCATATGGGGGGCTACGCCTTTTACGTGTGGCTATCGTTCGCCGTCAGTTTCGGTGTCATGGCAGTGTTAGTTTTTGCCAGCTACCGGCAACATAGGTCCCATCTGAAATCGGTAGTTTTAGAGCAAGAACGTTTGCAGCGAATTAAACGCGCTAAAAAAAATGCCGCTGTTTCAGTATCCCATGATCGTTAGTTTTATCAGATATTAAGTGAGTGAGTTTCATGAATCCAAGAAGAAAGCAGCGCTTGGCCGCCGTTGGAACCATCGTGGTATTAGTAGGTGCTGCCATAGGTTTAATGCTATACGCATTGAACGATAGCATCGACCTCTTCTATACACCTAGCGAAATCATTGACGGCAAAAATGGTCAAAAACCACAGATAGGCCAACGCTTGCGAATTGGTGGAATGGTAGTGCCGGGTAGTGTTAGTCGTGACAATGAAAGTTTAGCGGTCACGTTCAAACTTATGGATACTGGGCCTACAGTGACCGTGTCTTACAAGGGTATTCTGCCTGACCTGTTTAGAGAAGGTCAGGGCATTGTTGCCACTGGAGTCTTAACTGACTCATCGCACATTGAAGCTCAAGAAGTGTTGGCGAAACATGATGAGGAATATATGCCCCCTGAACTCGCTGAAAAAATGAAAGGAATAAAGCACGTTAAGCCAGAAAATATGCCAAAGTACGATACTGAGGGGCGATAGTATGGTTCCAGAAATTGGTAATATTTCTCTCACGTTAGCCTTAGTTGTGTCTATCCTGCTGGCAATTTATCCGCTTTGGGGCGCGCAACGTCAACACGAAAATTTAATGGCTACAGCAAAGCCATTAGCAATTGGGTTGTTTCTGTTTACGCTTATCGCTTATATATGTTTAACCTATGCCTTCGTGAACGACGATTTTAGTGTGGCTTATGTCGCGCAGCATTCTAATAGTAAATTACCTATATACTACAAAATAACGGCGGTATGGGGTGGCCATGAAGGCTCTTTCCTGTTGTGGGTATTAATGCTTTCTATCTGGACGGTGGCCGTTGCTATTTTTAGCAAAGGTATTCCGCTCGCTATGGTTGCAAGAGTGCTTTCTGTACTCGGCATGGTAGGTATCGGGTTTTATCTTTTCATGCTGCTTACCTCCAATCCCTTCGACAGCATGCTTCCGTTTTTCCCCGTTGACGGCCGTGATCTAAATCCTTTACTTCAGGATTTTGGCATGATCATCCACCCTCCCATGCTTTACATGGGATATGTAGGGTTTTCGGTAGCATTTGCATTTGCTATTTCAGCGCTGATTTCTGGTCAGCTTGATTCTACGTGGGCACGCTGGTCACGACCTTGGGTGATTGCCGCGTGGGCCTTTCTCACTGTGGGTATTGCATTAGGTAGCTGGTGGGCATACTACGAACTTGGCTGGGGCGGATGGTGGTTCTGGGACCCAGTAGAAAATGCCTCTTTTATGCCCTGGCTTGTGGGTACTGCATTAATGCATTCGTTGGCTGTTACTGAAAAACGCAAGGCGTTTAAGTCGTGGACAGTATTATTGGCTATTGCTGCCTTCAGTTTAAGTCTGTTAGGTACATTTTTAGTACGTTCAGGGGTGATTGTATCGGTGCACTCGTTTGCCAGTGATCCCACCCGAGGTTTGTTTATTCTGGGTATCCTCATTGTACTATGCGGGTTTGGTTTGTTGCTTTACGCATTACGCGCATCGTCGTTGAAAAGCCCCGGTAGTTACAACGCGTTTTCTCGTGAAGTCATGTTAATGGGGAATAACGTATTTTTATGTGCCGCTACCATAGTGGTGCTATTGGGTACGCTATTACCTTTAGTGCACAAAGAACTGGGGTTAGGCAGTATTTCTGTTGGCGCGCCTTTCTTTAATCAAATGTTTACATTACTTATCGTGCCGTTCGTATTGATGTTGGGGTTAGGCCCGCTTACTCGTTGGAAACAACAACGAGTTTCTGCTCTAAAGAATCAAATGCTTATTGCTTCTGGTTTGGCGATAAGTGCCGGCCTTTTAGTTAACTTTGCCTACGACACTCCAAGTTATATGGGGATACTAGGCATGATACTGGTATTTTGGATTTTGGTCACAACGGTGCAAGAAGTTCTGCAACGGCTATCGGCATTACCCGCGGATACAGGGGCAATGTCGAAACTTCGCTCGCTAACTCCCAGTCACTGGGGCATGGTATTAGGCCATGTTGGGTTTGCCATTAGTATTATTGGTATTACTCTGGTGTCAAACTATGAATCAGAACGTGATGTACGTATGGAAGTAGGCGAGACCGTGTCTTTAGGCGGGTATGATTTCACATTTGTTGATGTTCTTGATGTTAATGGGCCTAACTACACCGCTGATGCCGGTGTCTTTGATGTCACTCAAAACGGTGAGCCTGTAGCGAGATTAACACCTGAAAAGCGCCTTTATACGGTTCAGCGCATGCCCATGACAGAGGCGGCTATCCATTCAACCATTAGCCGTGATTTGTTCATTGCTATGGGAGAGCCTTTAGACGATGGCGCTTGGGCTATTCGAATTTATATTAAACCCTTTGTGGTGTGGCTATGGGCGGGTGCTGTGGTGATGGCAATAGGGGGAATTTGCTCTATTTCTGACAAACGCTATCGAATGGCAAAAGCGAAAAAAGTAAAGGCGACATTAGCAAAAATTGTCAAATCGAGTAGCCCCTCTACGCAAGGAGAAGCGCCATGAAAAAAGCGCCACTGGTTATTATTCCACTTGTGATGTTTAGTTTACTTGTTGTGTTTCTATTTAAAGGGCTTTTTTCCGACCCTAGAGCGCTTGACTCTCAAGTTAAGGGAAAGTTACTGCCGCCATTTTCTTTGCCAGATTTAATGCAGCCAGAGTTAATTTATGAACCCGCTGATTTAAAAGGCGAAGTGACTATCCTTAATGTTTGGGGCGTATGGTGCGTGACGTGTGCGGTGGAAATGCCGTATTTAACGCAATTAAAGGAAGAAGAGAATGTGCGCATAGTGGGGTTGTATTTTGATCAGGATTTAGATCCCGATTTTGGTACAAAAACGCTGACGCGGGTGCAACAAGAAGTGACAGATATGCTTAGCCGATATGGCAACCCTTATGCGTTTAATATTTTCGACGTGTATCGCGACACCTCTTTAGATTTAGGGGTCACAGGCGCACCTGAGCATTTTGTTATAGATGCCCATGGTATTATTCGTATGCATCATATTGGCGATATTAATGAACGCGTATGGTCGTCAAAAATTGGTCCCCTGTATCGTGCACTGGTGGCTGAGGCTAAACAAAATAGGGAAGGTGGTGAATGAGGTCTACGCTCTTTTTTTTGTTACTTTTCATGTGTGCTGCTTCGTTTGCCGCAGAAGATAATTTTTCTTTCGACACACCTGAGCAGCGAGCTCAGTTTTTATCACTGACAAGTGAACTTCGCTGCCCGATGTGTCAAAACCAAAACATTGCTGACAGCGACGCGATGATTGCCCACGACATGCGGCGCAAGGTTTACACTCTGCTAAAGCAGGGTAAGTCCGAACAAGACGTGATTGATTACATGAAAGCACGTTATGGTGACTTTGTTCACTATAAACCGCCTATTACAATCGCCACTTTTTGGCTATGGGCAGCGCCAGTGTTGTTCGTTTTATTGGCTTTTATTTTCATTGTTAGACGCAAAAAGAACGAAAAAACAGAGGATTTTCAGGCCAAACTGGCTAAGGCGGATGCTTTGTTGGAGCAAGAAAAAGAATGATGTGGTCTGAATTTTACCTCGTCGTATCAGGGTTAATGACTCTGATACTGCTCATTGTCGCCTTTCCTTGGTTGCGCAGTAAAAATCATGCAAAAGCCGATAGCTTAAGCAATACACAAATTGTTAAACAGCGACTGCAAGAACTGGATCGTGAAGAACGAGAAGGGCTTATTTCTGCCGGCGATAAAGCGCAAGCGGTCGATGAGCTAAAAGTGGCCCTGGTGGATGAGTCGGCGTTCGCTTCGCAAAAAACAGGTACTGCATGGTTACCCTTGGCGGTGGGGGCAACAATCGCTATTGCCACTGCAGTGAGTGTTTATGCTCACGTAAATCAATTGGCAAAAGTGAAGCAAGCGAGTGATGCTATGGCCGCACTGCCTAAATTGAGCCAACAATTAGCTGCCGGCAACGGCAGTAATCTTTCTCAGCAGGATATGATTAATCTTGCTTTAGCACTTAGACAGCAAATACGCTCTGTGCCCGAAGACGACAGTGGTTGGATGGTTTTTGGGCGATTAATGTTGAGTTTGGGGCAAGAAGTTCAAGCCATTGAAGCTATCGAGCGTGCAGTTAACTTAGCCCCAGATAAAAAGGCAAATGTGATCTCGTTAGCGCAGGCGCTGATGACAACAGGTGATGTAAACAATTTATCTCGTGCACAGGGTATTCTAGCGAATCTACTTCAAGAGAATGCTGAAAATGATAATTTAGCCCTTATGATGGCGGTGGTCTCAGCGCAGTTAGGTGACTTAGAAAATACGGTGACTTATTACAATCAAGTGAAAAGTAAATTGCCGCAAGACAGTGAATTGGTGCAAAACTTGGTTAGTCGTATTGCTGAGCTGGAAGGGCAAGTAGAAAAAGTGGCATTTAGCCAGCGTGGTGATCAGGCTGTGGCTGATACTGGACGAGGGAATACGGCTTTTTTAATTACGATAGACTTGTCTAAAGCGGCGAGGGCTTCACTACCGTCAAAAGGCTTTTTGGTTGTATTTGCACAAGATGCTGATTCGCAAAATCGTATGCCAGCGGCAGTAGTGAAACAACCTTTATCATCGTTTCCACTTACCGTTAACTTAACCGTTGAAAATGCCATGATGCCGCAATTTACACTCGATAGCCTCGAGAACGTTAAGCTAACCGCACGTATTTCAGAAGATGAAAATGTGGCTGTGGCCGCTGGTGAGTGGGAAGGCAGTGTTCAGTCTAAAGTGAGTAAAGGTCGAAATACTGCGATAAGTATTACCATTAATAAGGAACTACAGTGAACAAATTAGCAAAATGGGTTGTGGTCAGTGGATTTGCTCTCACCAGTATATTGAGTGGTTGCGCTACAAATAATGCCAATCAACAAAGCGACAACGCCCAGCAAGAAGTGGTTGATACCTCGGATCCGAGAGATCCATTAGAGTCGGTTAACCGACTAATGTGGGATTTCAACTGGGAAGTGCTAGACGCTTATTTTCTTCGCCCAGTAACGGTAGGTTACGTCACTGTTATGCCTCAGTTCGCTCGTACCGGCCTGCTCAACGCTGCAGAAAACCTGCAAGAGCCTGCCAATATGATGAACAATATGCTACAAGGTAAGTTTGATGAAGGAATGGATAGCTTAGCCCGTTTTGTGTTGAACTCAACGATAGGCTTGTTGGGCACAATTGATGTGGCGGACAAGCTCGGAATTACCTCTCAAGAAGAAGAATTTGGTGAAACCTTAGGAACAATGGGCGTGGGTACAGGCCCTTTCTTAATGCTTCCTGCATTGGGCCCTAATGATCCTCGCAGTTTCTCTGGCGAGGTGGTTGACGGCATGGTTTATCCTATGGCAGTGATTGATGGCAACTTAGCCATTGCTCGATACCTTATTTCACTGCTTGAAACTCGCGCTGCCCTCATTGAGCAGGAGCAACAAATTGAACAATCAATAGATGACTATGCCTTTGTGAAAAACGCTTATTTTGAGAATTTAGCGTTTAAGGTCACCGATGGAAAAAGCGGTGATAAAGCCATCGACGAGGAACAACTAGACGATTTCGCTGAGTTTGAAGCTATGTTGGACTACGAGGAAGTAGAGGAAGAGACTGAGAAATCGATTGATGAAGAGACGACAGAAGAAGCGGTAGAGCCACAGCCTTAATATTAAGTCCATTCATTTCTTATGCAAAAAAAAGCCCTTTCAGCTGTGCTGAAAGGGCTTTTTTAATGGGGCTAACCTAATAATGAACCGCTAGGTGTTAATCTTTCGGGTAACCCTGAGGATTGTTTGATTGCCAATGCCAAGTGTCTGCACACATGGCATCTAGGCCTTTATCTG
The DNA here is from genome assembly GCF_015767655.1 of Alteromonas sp. B31-7. Classification (NCBI taxonomy): domain Bacteria; kingdom Pseudomonadati; phylum Pseudomonadota; class Gammaproteobacteria; order Alteromonadales; family Alteromonadaceae; genus Alteromonas; species Alteromonas sp. B31-7. The sequence goes on along the minus strand of NZ_CP065233.1, from coordinate 3,556,518 downwards.
CGTGCCAGTTCAACTCAGTTGCTGCTTTTGTTGGGTCGGCATAACAGGCAGCAATATCGCCGTTTCGGCGAGGAGCAATGGTATAGGGAATGTCTTTGCCAGAAGCTTGTTCAAAGGCTTTTACCATTTCGAGCACAGAATAACCTTGCCCTGTACCTAAATTGTATTTATCTAGCCCCATATTCAATGAAAGACGGTCTAATGCTTTTAAATGGCCGTTAGCGAGATCTTCTACATGGATATAATCTCTTACTCCTGTGCCATCGGGGGTGTCATAGTCATCACCAAATACACTTAAACGCTGCAATTTACCGGTTGCTACTTGTGAAATGAATGGCATTAAGTTATTCGGGATACCGTTGGGATCTTCACCTATTTGGCCAGATTCGTGGGCACCCACAGGGTTGAAATAACGTAATAGTACAATATTCCATTGATTATCAGAGTTATAAAGGTCGGCCAGTACGTGCTCAACCATCAATTTTGACATGCCATAGGGATTCGTGGGTTGCCCTGTTGCCATGTCTTCTCGAAGTGGCAGAGACGCAGGGTCACCATACACAGTCGCAGATGAACTAAACACAATATTTTTAACGTTGTGTTTTTGCATGGCGTTACACAAGGTAAGTGTACCGTAAACGTTGTTTTCATAATACGCTAACGGCTTTTGAACAGATTCGCCTACCGCTTTAAGCCCAGCAAAATGAATAACCGCAAATATGTCATTATCGCTGAAAATGCCATCTAATACTGCCATATCACGAATATCGGCTTGTACGAAGGCCACCGACTTTCCGGTCAGTGCTTCTACCCGTCGCAGTGATTCTGCACTGGCGTTAGACAAGTTATCCAACACCACAACCCCGTATCCTTGTTCAAGAAGTTGCAGTACTGTGTGACTGCCAATATAGCCGGCTCCGCCGGTCACTAAGATGGTTTTCATGCATTTTCCTTTTCTGGTGCTGGCGCTAGGTACTTAGCGCTCATTGAATTTTGTATCGGTTTCACAAGCAAGGGGTAAAGTAAAAAAACAAGAAGTGCCCATAGCAGCGAGGTCCAATTCGATGCGGTTTGAAGAATAAGAGCAAACACGGGCACAATAACGAGCAATTTGAGTACATTTAACAGGGTTTTCTCTGGCACAGTAAGCTTCTTTGCCGCTTGGTCTAAACGCTTAACCCGCTCAGCCAAAGGGAGCCCTTTTAGTGCTGGAATATGACGTGTTGAAAAGTAAAAATTCATAAGTTGCTCTAAATAAAAAACCGCCGAAACGAAGCGTTTACGGCGGTTATTGTAGGGGATTGTGAAAACAGTTGAAACTGTTTATGCCTTTTCTTCGATACCGGATTTTTCCCAATGGCGTGATTTAAGGCTTAGCAACGCGATAATGATACCAATAGCGATACTAAACAACGCGATTTGGAGATATAGATTAGGCATTTCGTTGACATTCTCTGGGTCAAAATTACCAGAAAGTAGACCCGCGATAATATTACCGATTGAGTATGTAAGTACGAAAATCCCCATCATTTGGCCAGCAAAGCGCTTAGGCGACAATTTGCTGACCGCACTTAATGCAACAGGGCTTAAGCACAGCTCACCAACAGTGTGTAAGAAATAGGTAGTCACTAGCCACATAGGCGCGACTTTAAGACCCTGAGCAGCGTACTGAGAGGCCATAAACATAACTAAGAAGCCGCTTGCCATAATCACAATACCGATAGCACACTTTAGTGTGTATGAGGGGTCTATCATGCGTTTAGCAAGGTTTATCCAAAGCGCAGCAAAAAATGGCGACAGAATGACGATAAACAGCGAGTTTGACAACTGGAACCAAACGGTAGGAATGGCTGTCATGCCAAACCACGACGTTAGGAAAGATCCGCCCTCTAAAACCCTATCTGTATAGTTTTGTGCAAAGAGGTTTAAAGAGGAGCCAGCTTGCTCGAAGCCAGACCAAAAACAAGCAGAAGCGATACAAACAAGTAAAAGTGCCCATAAGCGCTTTTTCTCATTATCGGTTAGTTGGCCTTTGAAATAAATGAAGCCGAAGTAAGCGAAAAATACCGTGGTAAATAAGATAGCCACTTTTTGAGCAAGGGCCACAGGTTCAATTACAATGGTTCCCATATGTGCAAGAACGATCACGACCACCGCCGCGACGACGACCGCACTAACCGCCATCCAAGCTCTTTTGCGGGCTTCACCTACAAACGGGTTAGCAGGTTCAACAGATTTAGGGTCGAGCGTATTATTGGTAAAGTGGTACTGGATTAACCCAAATGCCATCCCTACCGCGGCTGCACCAAAGGCGTAATGCCAGCCCCAATCTTCCTGAAGATAGCCAGTAACAAAATAAGCGATAAGCGAACCAATATTGATACCCATATAGTAAAGGGCATAGCCACTGTCTCGACGGGTGTCTTCTTCACTATATTGCTGGCCTACCATGGCCGAGATATTAGGTTTCAGCAACCCCGTGCCGGTAGCAACAAGAATAAGACCAACAAAGAAGAGGTTTTGTAGGTCGATGGCAAGGACGATATGGCCAGCAAATATAATGATGCCTCCATACCATACCGCTCGCTTACCGCCAATCAAACGGTCAGCCAACCAACCGCCAGGTAAGCCTAAGAAGTATACCGCGCCAGTATATAAGCCATAAATAGCTCCCGCGGTGGCAACGGTTAAGCCTAACCCTTGAGTTTGCAAACTTGCTGTCATGAACAAGACCAGTAGCGCACGCATACCGTAATAGCTCATTCGTTCCCACATTTCTGTGAAAAATAGTGTCTTAAGGCCTCCTGGATGGCCAAAGAAACTAGAATCGTTAGATGGTTTCATATTTTTATTTATTCCATATTGAGTATGGTTATTATTGTAGCGCGCGTATCCCATGGCTCAGTAATCTACTGTTAGAAATTACTCCCTATGGGCTCGCTTAGGCTACCTATCCATGAATGCTTATACTAGAGCGAACGCGAAGACACAAGATTTGGTCGATAATCTGGGGAAATGATGTGCCAACCGGCCAAATATTGAACATTTTTGGCCGGCTGGTGAGCTCAGGTAGGGGGCACCTATTGCGCTTTACAATTCGCGAACGGTGGCGACAACGATGCGCACAATGCCGTAAAGAAGCAGCAAAATAACGCCAAATAAAATCAAATTATAAGTGACTTTAGGGTAGGCGTTATCGTCGGGCAAGGTAGGGGACTCTATGGTCACCAGATGTTGTAATTTTTGATAAGCTTCCACGCGCGCATTTTCAAGGGTGATTAATGACGACGAGTAAGCTTGAATCGCTAACTGTAACTGCACTTGTAAATTACTGTATTGTGCCATTAACTCACTCACAGAAAGCGTTTCACCTTGGCCGTCAGCGGTGCTAATGCGCTCTTTTTGCTTTTCGACTTCTTCTTGTAAGGCGGTTATTTCACGTCTTATATTGATAATTTCGGGTGCCATGTTAGACATCATGGTAGACATGGTACTGAGCTCGGCTTTTTTCTGTGCAAGCGTTGCTTCTAAAGAGAAGGCGATTTGCTGGAACGCAGCACCTTCAGCTGTAGGGTCTAACACATTATATTTAGCTTGAAAGCCAAGAATATCTGTTTTGGCTTGTTGTAGCTTTTGCTCAACAATCTCATGCTCACCTTTTGCAAATGTTAGCTTAGATTTAGCCAGATCGTTGTTGATATTATTTATAAACTCTTCAGCTTTTTTGACGATAGCTTGGTTTATTTTTAATGCAAATTCAGGTGTGAAGGCACGAGTGCGCAGAGAAATCACTGATGAAGCTGAATCAACACTAACCTCAATGTGACTGAGATAGAATTGATAAAAGTCTTCTTTTCTATGATTTTCAGACAAGCCGCTGAACATGTCAGCTTCGTCTGACATATAATGCCCACGTAAACCTATGGTTTCGTCGAGGTATTCAATCATATCGGCCGATTGTATGTAGGCTTCCACCAATTGACTATCGTTTGTCACACCCGTACTGCCCATGCCTGCAGTGGCAAGTAACGATGAGGGGTCGAAGCTACTGCCACCATCACTAGATTTAACAATCAATTGACTGTGGCTTTCGTATTGGGGCGCTGCCCAAATAATCAGATAAAAAGCATATGAAAGCCAAGGAAGAACAAGCAAAAGTGTTTTGTGTTTCTTCAGAAGAGCATTCAATTGGGTAAGGGATTTTTCCACGTTTAATAAACCTATTTTAACGACTTTTTGTTATCTGCATCCTGCGTGTAAACGTCGATGCCTTCTTCTAAATCTTCGTAATAATGTAATTTGCCATCGTCTATGATTACCGCAGAGGTACAAAACTCGCGAATTTGATCAAGCTCGTGACTCACCATAATAACGCCAGCCTCTTCACTTTTTTCTTTCAGTGAAAGCCGCGCTTTTTTGCGGAACAGAGGGTCGCCCACTGAGGTAGCTTCGTCAATTAAATAAATATCAAAACCGACATTCATACAACACGCGAACACCAGTTTGGCGCGCATACCGGAAGAATAGTTTTTCACTGGCAAGTCGAAGCGTTTATCTAATTCGGCGAAAGCCTGTACTTTTTCTTCATACTCCGCAATAGAAGTGACATTATTGATTCGACCAATAAAGCGGGTGTTTTCTCGCCCGGTCATTTGAGGGTGAATACCCGTTTGAAGAGCAACGGGCCAAGACATCGCTTTGTTGGTTAACACTCGCCCTCTATCAGGATATTCACTCTTCGCCAGCATGCGAAAAAGGGTAGATTTACCCGCTCCGTTTTTACCTAAAATAGCGACGTTATTTTCGGTAGGGAAATTAAAATTTAAATTTCTGAAAATGTACTGTGGCCCCATCTTGCTGGGGTAGCTTTTTGTTAAATTTTCTAATTTGATCATCGCGATAGCACCCGTTTCCAAGTTATATGGTACATAGCTAAGCTTAAAAACACCGTTGCAATTGTGACTTCAACAATGAATGCCATAGATACACCTTTGTCGCCGTATGATTCGAAACAAGCATAACGTGCTAGTTCGTTGAAATGCACCAAAGGGTTCCATGTTAAGTAAGGCCAAAACTTCTCGGGAAAATCCTGCAAACTAAAAAATACACACGAAATAAACATCAAAGGGCGGGTAAGCATGGATTTGATTTTGTCAACTTCAGGGACGAACGCGGCGGCAATCGCGAATATTAACCCCAAAGAAATTGAAAAAATCCACAGAAGTGCGAACAGCGATATTAAGAGGAGAGGGTCATGAATAGCAAAGCCCTCGCCAATCAAATAAAGTGCTAGCGCAAGTAAGGCAACCACTATGACTTTTATCGAAAACTCTAAAAAGCCAGCGGTAAGAATGGCGGATATGGGCTGCACTTGCCTAAAGGCATACAGGGGCTTATTACGCTTAATGGAAGTCGACACCGACTGTAAACAGGTGGTTAGCGACTGTAACCCCATAAGCCCAATCATCATAAAGATAAACAGTGGTACAGAATGTACATCCCCTGGGCTTAAAATACTTCTAAAGAAAGACAACGCAAATATGAAAACAAAAGGCTCGAGAAATGCCCAGCCCAGGCCAAATTTGTCGTTAAATTTACTTTGTAGTTCACGAAGGAAAAGTGCAAATATTACACTTCTCCATGCGTAAAGTTGTGCTTTAAAGGTGACCATATCAAGTTAGGTAGCTACGTTTGCTGCAATGGCAATTTGGTAAATTACCTGGGTAATGTCTTTCACCGCTTGTAAAACCTTAGTATCAATAGCCGGTAATACAATAATTTGATCCCCAGGTGCCAAGTGAGGTTTATTGTCACTGAAAGACAGCATGCCATCATCTAAGTTGCTAAAGGCAACATTACCGTTTTTACGAATAACCATAATGCGTTCATCTTCAGCTCTTTGAGTGAAGCCACCAGCCCACGCAATGTAGTCCTCAGTGGTAGCGTCAGGGTTGAAGACCACAGATTGAGGTAACATCACTTCGCCACCTACGTGCACTAAATCGGTGATTTCAGGGATTACAATGGTGTCATTTGGTTCAAGAAGAATGTTTGCAATGTCGCCATTTTCAGACACTACCACGCGACCTTGAGGTTCTACCTGACGCGCTCGGGCAATAAAGTCTGCAACTAACTGAGCTTCTTGAGCACGAATTGCACCTTCACCTGTAGAACTGATAGGTGCGGTATACATACTGCGCTCTAGACGCTCCAAACCTTGCTCAATAATTTCCTTTTGTTTTACCGCCACTGATTCTCGTAATAAATATATATTCTGAGTATCAGATAGTGTGGTATCGACTTCAATATGATCAAGGATGTCGAGTAGCCGTGTACCTTTATCGACCATTAGCTGGGAGGCGCCCGCGAAAGCGCCTGCCACATTAATGCGATAAATTTGCGGTTCGTTATCGGCAACGTATTCTACGGTATCACCGGCTTGTAGTGGTAACTGAGAAAACTCACTAATTGAAAGGTAACGCGCAAACTGCTTGCCGTTACGCACGCCAGCAACCGAAGCATGAGACGCAAACTCCCCAGGACGTGCAAAATAGTTTACCACTTCACCATTTAGCTCTTCGTTAGAGAATTCGAAGGTAAAGCTATTTCGTGCTCCTGTTTCAACCACAATGGTATTGCCGATAGGGTTAACTAGAATGGTATCGCCGTCTTTAAACGACAGGTTAGGAAGCTTACCATCTCTGAAAAAAGCATATAAATCCGCAGAGGCAACTACCTTACCATTTCTTACAATATCTATTTGGCGGAAACTGCCACGGCGAAAATCGATGCCACCGGCGCGTTTCAAATAGTACAGAACACTATCTGAGGCTAAGCCAGCATATTGACCTGGTCTTAAAACTGGGCCAGAGACATATATAGACACGGGCGTAGTGGTCAATAGGTTGACGTAAACGTTAACGTCGTTGGTATAAACTTGTCGTATTTTAGTGGTAACCGTTTGATTCACTGTACCTGCTGGCGTATTGGCAACACGAATTGGGCCAATATTGGGGATGAAAATGTTGCCTTGATTGTCAACAGTCACCACGCTTGAGTAGTTAACAGCGCCCCAAATCCAAATAGAGATCTTATCGCCTGGTGCAACCATATAGTTGTCGTTTAGGCCACTGGTACGCTCCGATTCGAAGCCGCCAATAAATAGGTTGGCAGCAAATGGAGGGTTCTGCATAGGTTCTTGCGCTGGAAAAACGGTGTTAATCGTTGGTTCACCTGGCAAGCTTACGCCGTTTCGAGGTTGCGTGGAAAATTGCCCCATGGTGTTCACATCGCCACCGTTGTCAGGCAATGTGCGTTGTGAATTAACATTCAAGGGAGATACATTAGGGGTACTTGTCGTGCCGCTGTTATTAGATTGAGACACCTGCTGACGAAGTTGCGACAGCTGTTCTGTGGTTTGTGCAAGAATACTTGGACTGGTTACACAACTGCACAATAAGAGAAGTCCCGCGAAAAAGTGGTGCGTTTTCGAGATTTTCATTGTGGTACCTTTATTCATCCGTTGAAACAACTAATGGTGCAATGACCGACCATTGGCCATTTCGGTTACATGCAGTAAGGCGCTGCTCGCGCTGCGATGAAACCGTACTCGTTTGCAAGGGGTCTAAACGCATGCACTGATTACCCGATGCTGATACGTAATATTTCGACGTCTTATAACTCTGCCCTTGGTAGGTTATTGAGATAGGGCTATTGGTATGAAACGCCGTATTTAATTTTGGAATATTTATTGCTACATCTTGCTCAGCTGACAACGAGTATGCGAGCGATGCGTGCACTAGGGGAATGTCTGCTTCGGTGGTTCTTGGGGCTGACGCGCAACCGCCCAAGAGGGTAGCAACACCAATTAAAAGCGCAGAGCCTCTGAAAATTTTTAACATTGACTGTCATATCCATATCGCAATTTGGCCGTAGGATAACACAAGATTTGGAAAAATCATGGCCTCCTAAGAGGGGAATCTGAAAAATGTCAACAAAAGCTGAAAGTAAAACGAAACTTTTTTACAGGCAAAGGTGGTCTCCGCGGAGAATGTTTATTATCATGTATGAGCGTTTCCGTACTCGCTCACAAAATAATTATACAACCCTCAGCAGAATGGAAAAAGGAAAGGTTATTTAAAATGGACACTTCGTTTATTCAAGTCATATCGTATTTTATACCATCCACGTGTCCCGACGCGCATGTGAATGTCGAGAGGTTTTGCTTGAAATGCTAGCTTATTTGCAGTTTGTGCCCCTGTGTACGGCTTTTTTTGTTGCACTTATTTTACTGGTAGTGATGACCCCCCTTGCTCATCAATTTGGACTTGTAGACCAACCTAGTGCCAGAAAAAGACATGCTGGCATTGTCCCATTAACGGGAGGGGTGGCCATCTTCATGGCTGTTCTTGTGGCAAGTGTTGCCACTGATGTGTGGATGAAAAACAACCCACTGTTTTTCACGGCATCTGCATTTATTGTTTTACTGGGAATGCTTGATGACAGATTCGATTTAAGTGCTAAAGGGCGCTTGATGTGTCAATTCGGTGTTGCCTCTATTATGGCGTGGAGCGCACAAAACTACATTACTTCACTTGGCAATATCTTTGGATTCGGTGACGTCGCCATGGGTATTGGTGGCTATTTCTTTACCATTGTCTGCGTAGTGGGTGTCATTAATGCATTTAATATGATTGATGGCATCGATGGCCTTGCTGGAGGGATGAGCTTAGTTATTTTGCTTACCATGGTAGGATTTTTGGTGGCTACTGGTAATGGTGCTTCTATTATGGAGCCGCTCATCATTGTTGCTGCTATTGTGCCTTTCTTAGCATTTAACCTTAGCTGGAAAGGGTTTAAAGGCAACAAAATCTTCATGGGTGATGCCGGAAGTATGTTTGTGGGCCTTACTATTGTCTGGTTACTGGTGGATCACACTCAAGGCGAGGGGGCAGCATTTCGGCCCATTACCGCAGTATGGTTAACGGGCCTGCCGCTCATGGACATGGCAGCTATAATGTATCGTCGGGCTCGCAAAGGCCAATCGATGCTGCGCCCAGACCGAAAACACCTTCATAATATCTTCATGCGTGCAGGGCTAAGTAGTCGTCAATCACTCATTGCTATTTTGTGCATGGGCGCGTGCTACTGCCTAATAGGTATACTCGGTGAAGTTTATCAAGTACCTGAAGCGATTATGTTTTGGGGATTCTTGGTTTTACTGGTGGTATATAGTATTGTTATCCAAAATATTTGGAGCGTACTAAGAGTTATCAAACGCACCTTTAAGTGAGTGCCATAACTCATCCAAAGGGTTCCTCACTTAGTATTCTTTGCCTTTTGTTTTGAAGGCCGTGTTTCCTTTACGGATTCGTGCGCCTTCTTTAGTGTGGTAGTTACCTTTGCATAAACATTTCTCTCTGCTTCATAACAAATATAATAAAAATAATGCAGAAACCTTGGTTGGGATGGCGTTGTATCATGGTGATAAAGAAGAATGGGTTATCCAAGCCATTGGTAGTATCTTAAATCAGACTTACGAAGACTTTGTTTTTGTTGTTGTTATCGATGGTGAAGTATCCGTTAAAATGACGAATCTCCTCAAAGATAAGGCGTTTTCAGATAACCGGTTGGTGCTGGCGCAAAATACCTTTAATGTGGGGTTAGCCGAGAGCATGAATCGTGCTGTGGAGTGGGGCGCATGCCTTTCTCCCACATTTTTTGCACGTATGGATGCCGACGATATTTCTACGCCGAACCGACTCTCCAGACAGGTTAGCTATCTAAGAAAGCACAGTTATATTTCAGTGTTAGGATCCGCCTTAACTGAGATCAATGAAAAAGGCGAAAAAGTAGGCTCACGGGTAATGCCGTCATCCCACAGGCAAATTATCAACATTTTACCAAGGCGGTGCTCGCTAAATCACCCCACTGTGGTTATTCGTTATAGCGTATTTGAGCAAGGTTACCGATATAACAACAGCTTACTGAACACTCAAGACTATTTCCTTTGGATTACCCTCGCTGCCGAAGGGTTTGTTTTTAGAAACTTAAAAGACAGACTACTGGCCTTCAGGCGGGTGAATAACTTTTATAAACGTAGAGGGTTAACCAAATCTATCAACGAGTTTAAAGCGCGGTGGCATGCAATGGTTAAGCTTAAACGCCTAACGCCCTATAACGTATTTTATGCCTGCGGCGTGCTAACGCTACGTATAATGCCAGGCAATGTGGTTAAGTGGGCGTACAAACTTGATAGGCACCTTCTTGAGAGGTTTGGTAAACATTGAACTGCGGTCTAATCGTTGTTTTATTTAACCCTGACATTGCTCATGTTCAGGGCATAATCGATGGCTTCGCTGATCCTCAATGGCGTATCTATTTGGTCGACAATTCACCAATCGCTCATCAATTTAACCTACCCGCGCAGGCTGAGTATCTGCATTTCCCTAACAACGAAGGCATAGCGAAAGCGCAAAATGAAGGTTTAAAACGCGCCTTTGATTGTGTCGACTATGCCTTTTTACTCGATCAAGACAGTCATTTTTCTGCTGATATGGCAGCCAAGCTTCTCTCTCAATTTGTGTCGCTTGAGCGCGCAAATCCTGTAGCAGCAATCGGTCCTTCTATTCATTGTGAATTTAGCCGGAAAAAAGTGGAAGGAAAGCTACAAAAAGGTAAGCAAATTACAAAAGACCTGAAAGAGGTTAAACAAATTATTGCCTCAGGCATGTTGCTTTCCCAACAAGCGTTTCATGAGGTAGGAGAAAAAGAAAGCGATTTATTTATTGATGGCGTTGATCACGAGTGGTGCTGGCGCGCCAAAGAGAGAGGCTGGCGCGTTTATCAATCCTTATCGGTATGTATGCCCCATCGGCAAGGCGACGATAGAGTTAGAATTGCAGGTGTAACCTTTAAAAAGGGCGCGCCTATACGCTTGTATTATCAAATGCGGAACCTACTAGTATTATCTCGTCGACCCTATGTTCCATTGTATTGGAAGTTTCGTCATTTAACCGCAATACCGTTGCGATATCTTGTGAACCGCTATTGTTTCGAAAATGGAAAACGTCGCGGGCAATTGATGAGAAAAGGGTTGTACGACGGGATTCGAGCTAAAAAAGGGAAAGTTGTCAGCCCATAATAGTGCTTTGAGGAATAACTGGCGTTTATTCTGGTGCGAGTGTTATAAATTGGTGCAAGTCGCTGTACATGGCTTGTTCAAATTTCCATCAGGTGATAGCGTAGATGTTAGTCAGGTATGTGCAATTCGTCGCTTAGTTGTAGCGTCAAAGTTTGCACAACTAGTTATTAAAGCTTATGTTTTTATAAGTTTGTTATATAAACCCTGTGGTTTACCAAGTAAACCAAACGGAAGTAGAAAACGTATCGGTTAACGCTAAAGCATACAATGGAATATGGATTGCATACTGCATTATTGCATTAAATTGCGATTAGCTGAGGTTATAAGTAAAAAGGACACGATAAATATGAGTCAGGTAAAAAAAGCCGTCATTCCTGTAGCGGGATTAGGAACCCGTATGTTACCCGCCACAAAAGCAATTCCTAAGGAAATGCTTCCTGTGGTAGATAAGCCACTTATTCAGTACGTAGTAAGTGAGTGTGTAGCGGCAGGGCTTAAGGAAATTATACTGGTTACCCACGCAAGTAAAAACAGTATAGAAAACCACTTCGATACCTCGTTTGAGCTAGAAGCTACACTGGAAAAGCGTGTTAAACGTCAATTACTTGAAGAAGTACAATCTATTTGCCCTAAAGATGTGACTATTATGCATATTCGACAGGGCGTCGCGAACGGTTTAGGTCACGCTGTATTGTGTGCTCGCCCACTCATTGGAGATGCACCTTTTGCTGTTGTCCTTCCTGACGTAATCATTGATGACGCTGCCAGCGACCCTAAAAAGGATAACTTGGCAGATATGGTGGCTAAATTTAACACTAGCCGTGTCAGCCAAGTGATGGTTGAACAAGTACCTGAAGAAGACGTGACTAAGTTTGGTATTGCGGATCTTGATGGCGCGGATATTCAACAAGGTGAATCGGCAAAAATTCATAAGATGGTTGAAAAACCAGAACTTGAAGATGCTCCTTCAGATCTTGCTATCGTTGGTCGCTACGTGTTGTCTGAGAAGATTTGGGATCTACTTGAGTTTACCCCTCCTGGAGCAGGTGGTGAGGTTCAATTGACCGATGCTATCGATGCACTAATGAAGATTGAACAGGTTGACGCCTATTACATGAAAGGTAAGAGTCATGATTGTGGTAGTAAACTTGGCTATATGAAAGCCAACGTTGAATACGCACTCAGACATCCTACTCTTTCGGGTGAATTCAAAGAGTACCTTTCTGGTTTAGGCCTTTAAAGTTATAAAGAAAAACGCGCCAACTGGCGCGTTTTTTTATCTAGCGACGACGACACGACTCTCAATCTTCATTAGCATCTTTTCACCAATGCCTTTTACTTGTGTCAGTTCTGCTACTTCAACGAAGGGCCCCTTTTCATTTCGATAAGCAATAATGGCTTCGGCTTTCGCTACACCTACGCCTGGTAGGGTTTGAAGTTCAGTTAAACTCGCTGTATTCAGATCAATTCGTTGCTGTGCCGCAGCTGAATTAGATGGGGTTGCTGCAGGCGTGTTTTCATTAGCGCTGGTCATCGCTGGCGTAAGTGTAACAGCAGCAACAAGCGCAATACTGGCTAAGTATTTTTTCATGTCTATTCCTTTTAAAGTTTATGTACACTGTTGTACATATTTGATGTTACGCCTTAGGGAAGAGATGAGTAGTCCAGTTTTTGGCCAGTATTGATATCTACCGTTTTAAATTACACGCACAAAAAAAGCGGGCACTGCCCGCTTTTTAACCCTAACTAAGACTTATAGTCTGTCTAGTAGGGCTTGAGTAAATTCTGTGGTACCAGCTTCACCACCAAGATCGCGAGTAGTGCGGTCACCTGTTTCAATAACATCTTTAAGTGCGGCACGAATTTTTTCAGCTTTGTCACCCATGTTGAGGTATTCAAGCATTTGCGCAGCTGCCAATATAACTGACGTTGGGTTCGCTAAGTTTTTGCCAGCGATATCAGGAGCAGAACCGTGTACCGCTTCAAATATTGCGCAGTCTTCGCCTATGTTTGCACCTGGTGCCATACCTAAGCCACCCACAAGACCAGCACATAAGTCTGACAAGATGTCACCAAACAGATTTGTAGTGACGATTACGTCAAACTGGTGAGGGTTCATCACAAGTTGCATACAGGTGTTATCTACAATCATTTCCGTAGATTCGATGTCAGGGTAACGCTCACCCACTTCACGAGCCACTTTCAAGAACAAACCAGAAGTAGATTTAAGAATGTTTGCTTTGTGAACCGCTGTTACTTTTTTACGACCTTCGCGACGTGCAAGTTCGTAAGCAAAAGTGACGATTTTTTCAGCACCATCACGGGTGATCTTACTCATGGCTTCGGCTTCGTTACCATCTTCAGATACCACTTGACCTAGACCAGAGTACATCCCTTGCGTGTTTTCACGTACAGTAATAATGTCGATATCTTCGTAGCGCGCTTTGGTGCCTTTGAACGACAACACTGGGCGAAGGTTAGCGTAAAGCTTAAATTGTTTACGTAGGCTTACGTTAATTGATGTAAAACCCTCACCTACAGGCGTGGTTAGTGGCCCTTTGAGTGCGACCTTGTTTTTTGCAATAAGATCAAGAGTTTCTTGGGGTAGAAGCTCGCCGTGTTCTTCTAGTGCTACTAAACCTGCATCGGCATAATCATAGGCGAAATCACAGCCAACCTTATCTAGAATTTTTGTGGTTGCATCAATGATGTCCGGGCCAATGCCGTCACCGCGAATGACCGTAATGCGTTGCTGAGTCATGTTGAGGGATCCTCTGGTAATTCTGTTGTCAAAATCGTTAGGTTTTAAAATGTAGTCTGGCGAGGAAAATGCGCCAAAAAATGCGAGCTTCTACCTTAATTATGTGTTTCATAGTAGGGAACGTGCGTTGAAGCGCGCTAAAGCCCGCTAAAGCCCGCGTATTTTATACGATAGCAAGCTTAAGTTATAGCCATTCGTTACGATTAATTTAGTTCAGTCAGGGGAAAAGGGCAAAAAAGGTAGTCGCTCAACCGATTCAGTAATAATGTGATATCAGCCTGGCTTAACGATAATGTGCGTAATAACGCCGACTTGGTGTTTTCACTGTCTTCATCGGGATGTGGTAAGGGGAATAGCGCCTCTCTGGCAAGGCCAAACGCCAACTGAATAATAGCATGCTCTTTCTTTAATGAGTTAGGTACATCGTGGTGTCGTTTACCTGCATTATGGATTAACGCTCGCCATGTCGCACCTTGGTGCCAATTTGCGGCCAATTCTCCCGCCACAGTGTGCCAAGGCACCTGAGCTTTCACTTTAAATGTGCGGTGTATTTGAAAGTAATGGCTATCGCTCACGGGCAACTGACTTGCCACTTTTAACCCTGGTAGAGTAAACAATGGCGCGCACACAAATGTCGTGAGTAGGGACGCAGATTGAGGCGTAAGCTTCGTATCGCTTAAGGCTACTAGCTGTGATGCTATGGCACAGCTTAAATGGGTAAACTGTTTGCCAATACTTAATAAAGGGTAGGTGTGTTGCGTGAGCCGTTCCATCAATGCAAACTGAATCAACATGTCTCCCACTCTTTCTAAGCCGTATGTGAGTATGGCTTGTTTAAGGTGGGTAACAGGCAGACGTAAGCGGTTATCTTGGCTAGCCGTAGACATGAGAAAGTGACTAAACGCGGGAGTACGTTCGACTTGTTCGCACAAGGAATTGATATCTATGTCGGCTTTTTGCAAGGTATCGATAATCGTTAAAAGGGCCAATGGCGGCTTCTGAATGGCGTAGGCACCGGCAAAAAAGGGCCCGCCGCCACGCACAGTACGTTCAAGTTCACATGCACGATGTAAGGCGATAAATTGGCTAAAGTCTACGTGCACATGTCGGGGGCGAAGTACTTCTTCTTTAGCTACCCACATTGCTTCTTTTTCTTCAGGAAGGCTGGGTACTGAAATCAGCACATGCGCCTTTTGTAAGTCGACCACGACGGCAGGGTGTGCCTTATAATAAACACGGCTTCCAGGTAATGGGGTATCCATTATCAGCAGTGGCACGTTTAACATATGACGATCATTGGTTGGCAATAACGGCGTTAAATAGCTTATAAGTGTTTGCGCAGTGTGTTTTTCAATTGCGTAGGTAAACACAGATGCTAACAGTGCAAAACGCTGCAAACTGTTTAATTTTACGCTAGAAATATGCTTTAGTGCTTGAGAGTTAAACAATACTTTTTGCAATGACAGAATATGTCGCCATAGCGTGAGATGGTTATCAAATAAAAAGCGTACAAAGGCTTTTTTCTCAGACTTTGATTGGCCACTTTGTTGCCAATAGTAAGCGGCTACATGTGCAGCGACAATGTGTTGTAGAAAATGATCGTTAAAATGGTTAAGTTTTGCAAACGTCGTTAATGTGAATAAGTGCCTAGCGAAGGGTGAAATGTCTAGTTGGGGATACTCAAGCACGGCCAGCGCTAAAGCAGCGTTATTCTCAACAAACGTGAGTAGCGCTTTTGACTTTTTTAAACAAGCATTAACCAGCTCTTGTGGCGTGTGGGCATCAATAATAGGGGAAGCGAGGGTAGCCGCTATATCATGAATTGGCGTGTCATCCATCAATTTAGCTTTGCTGGTAACTTAAGTAAGCGCCTTCGCCCCAAGCGATAAGTTTATCGTTTTCAAATAACAAAGGGGTACATTCATCTTGTGTTGTTAGGCCATCAGCACGAACATGCTGAGTTCTAAAGAACATCACCTGAATAGCGGTATTACCCTGTTTTTTGGCTTCGGTAATATCTGGAGAGCCAAGTAAAGCCAGCACCTCTTCTCGTGTGCTTCCTAGTTTTAGCTTTGTAATTTGAACGCGGTTGTATTCTTCGCGGTCTTGCCAATCCATGTTTTCAGGTTTGTCTGGATAAAATGCAATCACGATAAATACAAAGGTAGCGTATAGCGCTACACCTGCGAGAATAAGTCGAATTACTTTGGCGTTCATAACCCTAATTTCTTATATTTAATGCAATTTATTGATGGAGCAACGCAATATTGATACACGATGAGTCGAATTACTATCATACGCCGACGGATGCGGATAGTGTACCGCAAATTAATTAAGAACAATAAATAGTAAACGTAACTAAATGCTTCATTTACTCCGACTTTACCACGTAGCAAGGCTCATAGGCACTGCCCGGTAACTTCATTCTGTGCTGGGCAACAAAAGACTCTAGTAAGGTGTCTATACGCCGCATAAGTTCAGCTTCGCCGGTTAAGGAGAAGGGGCCTTGTGCTTTAATTTGGGCAATGCCATCTGCTTTTACGTTACCGGCCACTATGCCAGAAAATGCTTGGCGCAACGCTACTGCAAGCTCTCCCGGGCTTTGTTGGTGGTGCAAGGCCAGTTGTGACATGGAAGCATGTGTGGGTATAAATGGGCGTTGAAATGACGCCTCTATTTTAAGTGACCAGTTAAAGCTAAACGCATCGCCCATGGCGACGCGATATTCTCGAACTTTTTCAAATCCCCTACGCATGCAGCGGGCGACTTCTTCAGGATCATCAATAATGATTTGATATTTAGCCTGCGCCGCCTTCCCTAATGTGGCTCCAACAAAGTCATCAATGGCTTCGAAATATTCCTCAGAGCCTGCAGGGCCGGTAAGAATGAGAGGGAAAGGTTGCTGTGCATTATGTTCATTAAGCAAGATGCCAAGCACATAAAGGAGTTCTTCGGCTGTACCTACGCCTCCAGGAAATATAACAATACCATGGGCAAGACGCACAAATGCTTCCAGACGCTTCTCTATATCAGGCATGATGATTAGTTCATTTACAATCGCATTGGGGGGCTCGGCGGCAATAATACTAGGCTCTGAAATACCGATATAACGCCCATTTTTATACCTTTGCTTTGCATGCCCGATTGTGGCACCTTTCATGGGGCCTTTCATTGCGCCTGGGCCACACCCAGTGCATATATTCATTTCCCTTAAACCCAGTTGGTAGCCCACCTCTTTTGTATATTTATATTCGGTTTGGTTGATGGAGTGACCTCCCCAGCATACAACGGTATTGAGGTTGTCATTGCCTTCTAGGGCATTTGAATGCCGAAGCATATCGAATACCATATCGGTGATGCTATCGCCATCAGCGGGGGCATTTTGCTTTAAAAAGGCGTACTTATTTCCCATGTAAAGAAGATCACGCAGCACGGCAAAAATATGTTCGTGCACCCCCTGCATTAACTCTCCATCAACAAAAGCCACGTCGGGTGGATTGACTAACTCTATTTTCACCCCCCGCTCTCGGCGAACAAGTTTTATATTGAAATCTTTATAAGGGGCGAAAAGGGCTTCGAAGTTGTCTTCATCAACGCCGCTATTTAGCACGGCTAAGCAGCAATTTTTGAACAAATGAAAAAGTTGACTGTGGGCAGTATCTTGAAGTTGAGATACTTCTATTTGAGAAAGCTGGCTCATCCAGCCAACGGGATTGAGTTGCACTTTTTTCATACGTCTACTTCCTAATCGGTGACAACCTGGTTTCGGCCCTCGCGTTTTGCTTGGTATAAATAGTTGTCGGCACGGTCAAACACCTGCTCTGGGGTATCGCCCTTTTTAAACAGGCTTGCCCCAAAAGAGGCGGTAATGGTGACTTTCTCTTGCTTAAACTTAAATGGGAGCTCTGATAGAGTTTGACGCATCTTCTCAAGCCCATCTTTTACTTCTTTCATGGTGCTTCTTGGCAGGAGTAAAACAAATTCTTCACCGCCCCAGCGCGCAATAAATGCATCTTTTGAAAGGTGCTGTTTCAGATGCCTTCCCACTACTTGCAAGGTTTTATCACCAGCAGCGTGGCCAAATCGGTCATTAATTGATTTGAAATGGTCTATGTCAATAATGGCGACGGCTAAATCTTCACTGGTATCTTGCCATTTTTGAAAGGCTTTACTTAGCTTATCATTATAAGCTTGGCGATTAGGCAACCGGGTTAATGGATCGGTTTGGCTCAAAGAGAGCTGCTCTGCTAATTTCTTTTTATAAATATTGGTTTGCTGCTGCAATTGCTCAATGCGAGATTGCATCGAACCCAGTAAATTCATCAATTGCTCTTGGCCTGCGGTATCGGCCTGAATCTGCTGATTAAGTGTTTGCGCGATATTTTGAACACAGTATTGAGTTTGCTCTTTTAAAGTATCGAAAGACTCGCTGTGATTAACCGCTTCTTCTATAGTTTCTATGTGAGATTGCAATACCGCGTTACCGGCTTGTCGCTGTTTGAACTGGCTGCGGCTGTCCTCCATACTCACTTGGATTTCATTGCCTACTTTTGCCAACGAGTTGTGTAAGCTTTGAATAACTTTGCCCGTTAAGCTGGCTTCGGACATGGCATCTTGTACTATCATACGAAGCACAATCACACAGCTTTTCAGCAATTCGTCTTCATCCATGCCAGACGATAGCTTATTTTTTATATCTAGCAACTTTACGTCGTTAGGCATTTTTTGCGCATAGCTATCTAGCAGTTGATTTAACTCTTCTAGAATTGATTTGTATAAAGGGTTGGCAGGGTCAGCATTGTCTGCCGTAGTAGGGGTGTTAAGCGCATTAGGAAATTGACCGGTTAACGCGCTGTGATGTAAATCTAATGCTTGCTGAAAAAGCGGATAAATACTGAACAAATCGCCCACGGGTTGATGCAAGGTGATCAATTGCTTTGTGGCATTTTGCTTAAGCGCTTCATTTTCAAACACCACTTTTTGTAACACTTTTATGGATTTTTCGAGTCGCGCAATAGCATCCGCATTGTATTTCTTAACCGTAATCTCCTGACTTTGAAGCGCACGGTTTAGCTTGTTTATACTTACAGTTGCCAATGTGAAGTTCGGGGTGCCCGATAGGTGCCCTCGCAAGGTTTGCAATTCTTTATCGAGGTCGTCAGAAAGACCTTCATAAAACGCCGACAATCGAACAATAAATTGTGAGAGTAGGGTACTGTGCTGTTTATAGCTTTGTAATTGTTTAGCGTCCATAAGTGCGATTTCACAACCTTAAATGAAAATAACCTTGCGCCGGATTTGTGTTTTTACTGACGAGCTTGTCTAAAATTTGGGTATGGTGCTTCAAAGTTAGAGCGAAACGGATTGATATCTAAACCGCCCCGCCGAGTATATCGAGCACATACAGTTAACTTATCTACCTCACAATGGGCGAGAATGTCACAAAATATTCGTTCGACACATTGTTCATGAAATTCATTGTGTTGTCTGAAGCTTATCAGATACTTTAATAAGCCTTCACGGTTTATTGCCTTTCCTTGGTAGCGAATGATGACACTTGCCCAGTCAGGTTGACTTGTAATTAAGCAGTTGGATTTCAATAAGTGAGACACTAAGCTTTCTTCCACATTCTTATCTGACTGTGATAAAAACGCGGTGTTGGGCGAGTACTCATTTATTTCAACATCAAGGTCATCTAATAACTCCCCTTCAAACTCTTTAAATGAGAGAGAAGCAAATTGCGAGGGCAAAACTAGCGCAACATCAACCTCACTGCCAGCACATGCAGATAAATCAGACTGAATGACATCTTTAACTGCATTTGCGTTTTCAAACTTACTTTGATTAAAGCTGTTCAGGTAGAGTTTAAATGACTTCGATTCAATCAGGTTAGGCGAAGTAATAGGTACACGGCATTCAAGTATCGCCACTTGAGGCTTTCCCTTCGGCGTAAGCCAGGAAAGTTCGTAGCCTGTCCAAGTATCATTTCCGCTGAAAGGCAAGTTAAGCGGATTCAACGATAGCGTATCTCTGCTTAGGCTTCTTGGCACACCCTGAAGTAAGTCAGGGTTGTAATGAAATTCGTATTCAACTTGCTTTCCCAAAGACAAGCCATCAGGAGCAGAAACAGTTAAGTTATCTTTTACGTTGTCGGTCATATGAGCCTTGATATGAATAGTTTATACGCATTCGTTGCTTACTTGACTTAAGCAACGATATCTATAGTGTAACGCAAAAATCGCCGTTTAATGTGATAAAGCCAGTGACAATCGATAATCAATTAGACCAATTTATATCTAGCTTCATTTCCTATCATCAGCAAAATAAGGGCGGGCTAACCATTCCTTATGACAGCAGCTGGCCGTCAACCTGCTATCAAGCCACAGGCCGCGAAGGTGAGGCCGTTCCCTGGTTACCACAAAAGCGCGACACCACTGCTACTTTTGGTAACGTTGAAGAAGCGCTAGGGATCACCCTAAATAAGGCGTATTGCCAATTCTTTAGCCGTTACTTCAGCGACAATTTGCCCGCAGTAGCGCCCCAAGGAAATTGCGAACTCCTGCAAGTATGGAATAGCGATGACTTTACGCGCCTACAACAAAATCTAATAGGCCACCTGCTGATGAAACAAAGGTTAAGGCAGGCACCCACGTTATTTTTTGCCCTTACCGATGAAGACGATTTTATACTTAGCCTACTTAACGATACAGGCGAAGTGGTCTTAGAACAGGTAGGTAAACCACCTAAAGAGGTTATTGCAGCTAGCTTAGGTGATTTCTTAGCGTTGTTAACCCCTCGCTAGTAGGTAAGGCATAAGGCAACTATTTTTCTGATAATTGTTGTATTGTCTCAAGTAATTTTTCAACGGTGTTTTCTAAAGCCTGAACTCTTTTCGTTAAGGATGCTATCGTTTCTTTCGGCTTTTCTGTAACTTGTTTAGAGGCTGTTCCATTCGCCGCATTAAAGCGTTTGATGGCTTCGATAGCTTGCGTGACTGACACTTTAAAAGGGGCTCTGGCGCGCAAAAGGCCCACAGAGGGCGGCGTTCCTGATTCAGCCATTTGCTGACACACAATCATGAGTTGTTGAAGGTTGTTTTCTTGCATGTTCATGTATATCCAGTTGTCTAATTTGCTAATTTTTAGTTTTTTTCGCCATAGTGTAGCGCTTTTGAAGGCTGGCTTAAAGTTGAAACTATTTATATATCAGTGTCTTAGAAGTTGGCCTTAAAATTGATTAAGGGCTTACAGTATTTCAAGAATAAGAACCTATCACAAAAAAGGAACACACATGAAATTAATACTACTTTCAGCCATCGTGGCATCATCAGCTTTGTTATCTGGATGCGTAGTCTCTGTAGGAGGAGATAGTGACAGTCACTACGGCGCCAATTGGGAAGATCGCGAGTATAACAATCGCCAGCACATCGCTAAATTAGAAACCGGTACTACCTATGAGCAGGTACTGCGAAAAATGGGCGTGGCTGACTTTACAGAGCTATTTGAAAAACAAGATGGCACGTATCGTGTGCTTTACTACAGAACCCAGAAAACCATGGGAGATGGAATAACAACAAAAGATGAGTGCACGCCCTTGGTCTTCATCAATGGCAGCTTGGCAGGTTGGGGTGACAGTGCGTTTAGCATGATTCATTAAGCTTGTTAAATATTTGTTAACTTTGGCAAGGTAATCCCGTACAGTAGAAAATCAAGTAAAGCGATTTCAATGGTTTTCTCAGGAGGCGGGTATGAATACTGCAACAGCATCATTGGCACCAAAAAAAGAAGAGATTAAAGCAATACATTTATCGGTAGACGATTTAAAAATTGCCGCATCCATTTTATTTAATGCCTATGTAGATGACCCGCTTTTTGTTGATATTTTCCAAGCTGAAAAAGAAGGCTACGAAAGTCGGCTCCGTTCAGCCATTCGTGAAGAGCTCAATGCTTTTTGGGTGGCTGAACAACCAATGATTGGACTATTCCACGAATCACGATTGCTCTCAGTAGCCTGTTTAACTGGGCCAGATGCAGCCTTTGGAGCAGGAAGATACTGGCATTGGCGATTGCGCATGCTGCTTACCGCAGGCCTTTTTGGTACCAAGCAGATGTTAGAAAAAGAAGAGAAAGTACGCAATTTAGTACCCGCCGAAAACTTCCACATGTTGAGCTTTATTGCAGTTCATCCTAATTATCAGCACGCCGGCTTAGGCCATATTTTGCTTGGCGCCATCGACAGTATTGTGAACGAAGATGTTTCTAGCGAAGGTGTTGCTGTGTTTGTCACCGTACCCAAACATAAGCTTTTCTTTCGCGATGATAACTACAGCGTAGTTGGCGAACTTTGTCTGTCGCACGTGAAGGGCGAGGTGATGTTTAGGAAAAGGTAATTTTGCGAACACAATTGCCTTTCATGGTAATGGCCAATATAAATCATATAAGCAACCAAAACGGTTGTATTAATACGTTAACCCAGCATACCTCTGGTTTACCCTATCTACAGAAAACGACCTGTGGCACAACAAATGTGGTTTACAACGCCTATAGTTGGGATGCAAACGGCAATTTAACTGCATGTTCCGGCCCATTCCGATCACCCATTTCGGTTCAATCCGATCAGTGATTTCGGTCTAATCCGATCGCTTATTTCGGCGTTATCCGATCAAAAATGACGTTTTTCCGAAATCACTGTTCGGAATCCCGAAATCTTCTTCTTTTTCTCACTAAATCAATTGGTAAGCTCAACTTCATCACTTTATTGAAGGAACGAGCTGCCATGGCGAGAAAGAGAACCGATATGAGAAAGATTAAAGACGTCCTGCGTCTCAAATTCGAAGTAGGATTAAGCCATCGAGACATCGGCCAATGCTTAAGTCTCGGCCCTTCAACCGTGAGTGAAATACTCTCGCGCTTTAAATCCAGTGATTTATCGTGGCCGTTGCCGGAAGCGCTCAATGATAAAACGCTCGAGGCTCAGTTGTATAACACTGGTCCCGTTCAGCGCCAAAAACGGCTGCCTGACTTTATGCTTATGCAGCAAGAGTTGAAGCGTAAAGGCATGACTAAGCTGTTGCTGTGGGAAGAGTATTGCGCCGAAGATAGTGCGTCAGCCTACGGTTATACGCAGTTCTGCGAGCATTATCAGCGATGGCTTAAAAAGCAGAAGCGTAGTATGCGCCAGCATCATATTGCGGGCGACAAGTTGTTTATTGACTACTGCGGGCCGACAGTACCGATTGTTAATCCCTACACAGGCGAAGTGCGTTATCATGCACAAATCTTTGTTGCGACTTTAGGCGCGACCAACTACACGTATGTTGAAGCTGGCCGCTCTCAGCGTGAAGAAGACTGGATAATGGCGCACGTAAGAACGTTCCGCTACCTTGGCGGTGTACCCCGTTTACTTGTGCCGGATAACCTGAAATCAGCCGTTACCAAAGCCCATCGTTACGCGCCCACGCTGAATGAAAACTACGCCAAAATGGCGCGGCATTACGGCTGCGCCATTGTGCCTGCACGGCCTTATAAACCGAAGGATAAGGCTAAAGCAGAAAATGCGGTACTGATTGTTGAACGCTGGATACTAATGCGATTGCGACGGGAGTGCTTTTACACTTTAGCGGGCCTTAACGCACGTATCAAAGTGTTAATGGAAGAGTTAAATAATCGGCCGCAGCGCTTACATCCAGGCTCTCGCCGAGAGCAGTTTGAACTGCTCGATAAACCCGCGTTAATGCCATTGCCTGGCACCACGTATGAGTACATCGACAGTAAACGAGCAAAGGTGGGGCCGGATTACCATGTGCTGTACCAAAAGCACGCTTACTCTGTACCGCACACCTTAGTAGGCAACACGGTGACCATCGAGGCAAGTGGCAGTGTGGTCAGTATCTATCACCAAAATCAACTGGTGACACAGCACGCTAAATCAGCAAAAGACGGCGGCTTCTCAACGCAAAAAGAACACATGCCGGACAGCCATGTAAAACAGCGCTTCAGCGCTGAACGCTTATTGCACTGGGCGGAGAATATTGGTGTAGGTACGCGCGGTGTGGTGCAGTGGCACATCCATAGCCGTCAACATCCAGAGCAAGCGATAAAAAGCTGCCTAGCCATTCTAAATCTCACTAAACAGCATGGTGCTGCGCGACTTGAAGCCGCTTGCCAAAAGGCGTTACTGCTAGAACGCCCTCACAGAAGCGTTGTGATGAACTTACTCAAACATCACCAAGAAAGCGTACCGAGCACCGCTGTCGAACACGATGAGCAACCTGTAACCCACCACAATATCCGCGGCCAACATTACTATCAATAGGACAACCCATGACACAATCTCAATTACAAGAGCAACTGCGTAGCTTACGGCTTGGACACTTCGCTCAAGCGTTACTGCAACAACAAAGCCAAGCGACAACCTACGACGAGATGAGCTTCGAAGAACGCTTAGGATTACTGGCACAGCATGAAATCCACTGTCGGCAAGACAGCAAAGTGAAGCGTTTACTGCGTCAGGCAACCTTGCGCTTAGAAGCTCACGCCAGCCGATTGGAATACCGCGCAGAGCGCGGTCTACGCAAAGATAAAGTCGCCACACTGTTGAGCGGCCAATACTTACATCATGCCCATAACATTATCGTTACTGGCGCAACGGGGTGCGGTAAAACGTACTTCGCTTGCGCATTAGCCAGACAAGCCTGTGAACAGCATCATACAGTACGATATTACCGGCTCGGCCAGCTTCTAGATGAGCTGAATATCGGCCACGCCGATGGAAGTTACCGACAACAGCTTGCACAACTCGCTAAGAAAGAGCTGCTCATCCTAGATGACTGGGGAATGGAAAAACTGAGTGCAAGACAGGCCAATGACTTACTTGACGTGATGGAAGAACGATATCAAAACACCAGCACCATTATCGCTAGCCAGTTGCCCGTTACCGAATGGTACAAACTCATCAGTAACCCCACCGTGGCAGATGCATTACTCGACCGTTTACTGCACAACAGCCATCGAATTGAACTGGCTGGCGAATCGATGAGAAAACTAGACCAATCCGATCACTTAAGGTAAAACTGGCAAGGACGAAAAAGAAGAAGAAAAAGTGATCGGATAAAACCGAAATGACCGTTCGGATTCACCGAAATACGCAATTTAACCCAATGGGATGACAGACAGTCAATTTGAAATGGGTAAATTTGCATTAATCATATTAGTTTTATTACTTGGAATAGTAGTTGGCTGGATTTCAAATGAACGATTATCCTCTAAAGGTACTACCAGTAGTATTCCAGAGAAACCTTCAACTGTTCCTGAAAGTGCGATATGGGCAGGTGGCTCCGATGGAGGGATGTGGGTAAGTTGTAATAAGAGTAATTTGGATAAATTAGAGTGCCAAATATTTGCTGATGTAACAGGCGTTTTAGTTGAAGAAAGTACTTTCGCTATTCAAGACAAAGATTTTAAACCCGTTTTCTATTCTAATGGCTTACTGGAGTTCAAGGCGAGGTATAAGAGTTTAGATTTCGATAAAAACTAAATGATTTTGAATCCAACCACATCGCCTCGCACTCGCGGGGCTTTGTTTTTTCTGGCTAGGAGACTGGAGCTAGAAGCCAGTTATAAGATGCTACATCTGGTTGGTGATAAACTGCAATTAAGACAGGCATAAAACAAAAATGCCTGTCTCGCTAAGTATACTATTTGAGTAAAATCAGACCGCGAATTTCATTCATCAGCTCTGGAAGCGCATTATCATTTGGCAAATAATGGCAAACGATTTAAACCCAATAAATTGTCAGATATGGTGTCTCGCTATGTAGCGTGCTGGCTCTTGTTATTTTTGCCGCCACACAAATCTATACCCATGTTTCGCGCACTAAGCTCGCTGAGGTCTACGGCAAGTCCCATCCTTCAGCGTTAAGCAATTTGAGCATTTTCTAGCTCACCAAAAAGAGGTAATGCATTTGCATTACCTTTCCCTTCATACTAAAATCAAAACAATTGAAACAAGCAAATGATAGAGGTTGTTATGGCACAAGTTGCTTTAGAAACTGAATCAACACTTACAGACCGTTTTCAAACTACGGTGCCTAGTTCTGTTCGTCAGGCGTTGCACTTAGGCAAGAAAGACAAAATTAAATACGCGATACAGTCTGATGGCAGCGTTGTTATCTCGCGTGCAGAAGCGCAAGAAAGCGACCCTGTACTTGGCGAGTTTTTATCATTCATAGCGCGTGATATGAAGGCTCACCCTGAAAGACTAGAGCCGTTATCAGCAAGTATGCGTGAAAGTGTTGATGCGTTGGTTGAAGGTGTTGAAATTGATTTAGATTCTCCGTTATTGGATGAGGACGAGTAAATTTGCAAAAAACGATACCAATGATTGTAAATGGTTGGACACTTTACACTCATCCATTGTTTAAAGAGCAATACCTTAATCTGAAATCACAAGTTGAGGGTTTACGTGAAAAAGATCCGAAAGGTTACTTTAAAAAGAATGCCACGAAACGATTAGCCGCTATTCAACGACTAATCTTTGAATTAATACCGCATGATCCTACCAGTGCTGAATTTCGCCAAGGAAGTACATTAGGGGATGATAATAAGCACTGGTTTCGGGCGAAATTCTTCCAACAATACCGTTTATTTTTTCGCTACCACTTGGAGTCAAAAGTCATTGTATATGCTTGGGTCAATGACGAGAAAAATAAACGTGCATACGGTAGCAAAACAGATGCTTACAAAGTATTCGAAAAGATGTTAAAGACTGGTCATCCACCTGATGGATGGGATGATCTTTTAAAAGCAGCAAAGGACGAATTGCTCTCTCCATAAGCAAACCGCTTGTTTTTGAGCTAACTGATTGTTTTTTCGAAAATAAAGTGGTCCGAAGTAATAAGGCAGGCATAACACGTCGGTACCAAAACCGAGAACTTAAAGAACTTGACAAGACAGGCAAAAAATAAATATGCCTGTCTCATTAAATTTGAGCAACCCATGATAGGGCTTTTTCATGAAAAAAGGTTACTTGCATTAGCCTGCTTAACAGAGCCAGATGTCGCCTTTGGCGCAGGAAGATACTGGCATTGGCGATCACGTATGCTGCTTACTGCAGGGTTGTTTGGTACTAAGCAGATGTTAGAAAAAGAAGAGAAAGTACGCAATTTAGTACCCGCCGAAAACTTCCACATGTTGAGTTTTATTGCTGTTCATCCTAATTACCAGCACGCCGGCTTAGGCCATATTTTGCTGGGAGCCATCGACAGTATTGTGAACGACGATGTGGCTGCCGAAGGCGTTGCGGTTTTCGTTACCGTACCTAAACATAAGCTTTTCTTTAGCGATGATAACTACAGTGTAGTGGGTGAACTATGTTTGTCGCATGTGAAGGGCGAGGTGATGTTTAGGAAGCGGTGATTTTTAAAAACTGTTCACCACACAATATCATGCATATGGCTCGTTAATACAAAATGAAGCGGTGAAATTTACTGATTAGTGAAACTCTAAAGATAGACGGGGTAAACTGGGCTATTGTCCACTTGCTCTAAATAACACAGGCATAAGATAAATATGCCGACCCTATTAGGTTAGTTTAGCTTTTAAAGCGGATAATTAAACCGTGCTTTCTTGGCACAAGCTTAAATCACGGGTAAGTTGAGCGTTAATCGGGCGTTTTAGTTCCGCCGTTTTAACTTCAGAGATAATCTCACTTGAATCTTTTTCTTCAATCCAAACTTTTACAATACCGTCATTAATTTCTCTGTTAATTCGATAGTCTTTCCCTGCGTCTAATTCAAGCTTAAAGTTGACAAGCGCTTCTCGCTCTGTTGAGGGTAATCTGCGCTCATATGATACGGCACGAACCCACAGATTGTGTTCACCGCTGTCATAGTGTCTAGCGGGTTGCCACTCAGTTGGACGCTGTCTAAAACACATTAAATAGGCGTAGTCGTTGTTGAACGCCTTGTCTTGTTCAAAATTCTCGAATCGAAATTGTGAATCTTCTTGCTTAGCCTGTGTTGACATGGTGCTGCAGCCTGACACTGCTATTAATCCGAGCAGCGTACATAATAAATGACTAACTTTCATAAACATCCCTCTTAAATTATCTAGCACTCAAAACACGATATAGTGATATAGCTAACAATTATATCGTCGCTTAAATAAACAATAGGGGGGAACTAAACTACTTGTCAAAAGATTGTAGGAAAATCCTTTAAAGCAGCCAAAGATTAATTGCTTTCTCCATAATCGAACCGCTTGTATTTCAATAAAACAGCAAAAAAGACAGGCAAAAAATAAACATGCCTGTCTCATTGCGTTTATGAACAATACTTAGAAGTCAACTTTTACCTTCAATGCCACTGTGCGAGGCTCGCCAATACGTAAGTTGCCTCCTCCATAAGAGTCGCCTACAGCCCAATATTCTTCGTCAAGAAGGTTGTCTACTGATCCAATTAAAGTAACGGCGTGATTGTCTATCTGCGTGGCATAACTCACACCACCGTATATAAGCGTATAAGACGGAACTTCCCAAGCATTAGCCGCATTAAGCGCCGCTTCACCATGGAATTTTCCGCCTAAGTTAAGGGTTAGGCCTGGAATCGCTTCTACATTGTAATTGGTCTGTAATGTGAACTGTTGGTCGGGTGCACCTGACGTGCTCCAATAGATTCACACACCCAGTTAAGAGATAATTATCTCAACTGGAGTGTATATGAAAACCCGAAAAAGCTACTCGAAAGAATTCAAACTGGATGCGGTGAGTCTGGTTACAGAACAAAATTACAAGATTACTGAGGCTGCTCGCAGTCTTGGTATCAGTGCCAATATGTTAGGCCGCTGGCTTAAAGAGCAAGAATCAGAAGGGGCTCACGCATTTCGTGGCAATGGTAAGTTGACGCCCGAGCAGGAAGAAATTCGCCAACTGCGAGCAGAGAATAAGCGCCTGAAAATGGAGAAAGAGATCTTAAAAAAGGCAACGGTCTTCTTTGCCAAAGAAACCAAGTAAAATACGGTTTCATCACCCAACATAAGAAGACCTGGCCGATTAGCCTGATGTGCGAGATTCTTGGTGTCAGTCGCTGTAATTACTATAGCGCCGTGCGACGCAAGGAACACATTGAACCGGATCCGCAACATGATGAGTTAATTGAGTGGGTACAGAAAGTAGCAGATGCCAGTGACTTTACCTATGGCGTAAGACGTATGAAACGCGCGTTGAATTCGCTTGGTTATCCGGTTGGAAAACAGCGAACGAGAGCCTTGATGAAAGAAGCTGGAGTGAGCGTCAGACGACGTAGAAAATACAAAGTCACGACTAACAGCGACCATCAGCAACCTGTCTTCGATAACGTGCTGTCACGCGACTTTGATGCTCAAAAGCCAGACCAGGCGTATGTCTCTGACATTACCTACATCTGGACGCAAGAAGGCTGGCTGTATCTGGCCGTAGTGATTGACTTATTCTCACGAAAAATCGTGGGCTGGAGTATGGCATCGCGGATGAATGCCCAGCTTGTGTGTGATGCCTTAACGATGGCTTTGTGGCAACGTAAACCTAAAGTGGGCCTGATACATCATTCGGATCGCGGCTCTCAATACGCAAGCCGACAATTTAGACAGTTACTGACGCAATACAAGGTAACAGGTAGCATGAGCAGGAAAGGTGATTGTTGGGACAATGCCGTCGTAGAAAGCTTCTTCGGCACATTGAAACAAGAGCGAGTGCAGTGGCGTCACTACCAGAGTCGCCGTGCTGCCCAGCAGGATATTCTGCAATACATCACTATGTTTTATAACAGTCAGCGAATGCACTCATATCTGGATTACAAGAGTCCAAATCAATATGAGGCTGACATGGCTAACTTACAAAAAGCGGCTTAACTGGGTTGTGTGATTTTGGTTGACCACGTCAACCCGCTACATCGTTTCCTTGGTTGGATGTGGTTTTATCATATTCGGCGTCTAAGAACATAGCATCACCGTAAATGGAAAGATTTTGCGTAATTTCGTAAGCACCACTAAATTCAATTCCTTGATAAAGTGTCACACCTTCTTGAATAAGGTAGTTTTCTTCGGTGACTAAGGTTGCGCCTTGCTCAATTTCAAAAACCGCGGCGCTGAGCGACCAACCCTCTCCTGATGTTTTTACCCCTAATTCATACTGCGAGCTTTCAAGTGGCGCGAGTAATTCATTGGCATTGGCATATTCTTCACCAACAGCTGATGTTTGTCCTTCAAAAGACTCTACATAGCTCGCATAGTAGGTTGTGCTGGCGCTAGGTTTGTACATTAATGCATAAGTGGGAGACACGGCTGTATCTTCGTAATCGTCTTGTGACGATGAAAAATACTCACTTACTTCATGTTCAATTTCATTTGAACGAATACCGACTAACAATTCCCACTCATTGTTAAGGGCGATGAAATCGCTAATAAATACAGAGCGTTGTGTATCCACCCATGCAAGAGCTAAATCTTTTTGAAGTGTAGGTACGTAGGTGGGCACATCTGCTTGTTCGTACAAATTATTGGTGGCGTAGTTGCGGGTAACTATTCGTCCATACTCACCACCGTCATTGCGGTAAGTAGTTGCTTCTTGAAATGCCGCTCCAGCCACAATATTGTGTTGTAGTCCACCGGTAGTAAAACTACCAGTCAATACACCTTGAATTTGGTCGTAGTCAACATCAAAGTATTGCTCGTAGGTAAGTATGCTAAGGTCACCATCACTATTTAACAGGTAGTTAAGGCTCTTTATCCAACTGGTTTCATTTTTAGAGTAGTCGTAGTCTAGTTTGAGTTGCCAGTTATCATCAATGTTCCACTCTAATCCGGTTATGGCAATCATATTGGTATAGCCGTCGTATGTTCCAGGCACTGCCAAGTTTCTGCTGCCGTCTACGGTATCAGGCAATGGTTCGGCGCTGTCCATGGATACGGTAAATCTGTTCCAGGAATTTTCAACTAAGCGATCGCTGTAAATAACATCAACTGTCCACAATACATTGTCGGTTAACGCGGCATCTAAAGCGATAGAAGCGGTTTCTCTGTCTATGCCGCCGTCATCAAGATAGGTATCGCCATCTTCTTTAACCAGGTTTACTCGCAAGCCGTAAGCATCTTCACTACCGAATCGCGTGCTAGCATCAATATGACCACTAAATACACTGTCACTACGCCAACCTACATTGGCGCTTAGTGCATCTGACGTGGCCCTTTTCGTCACATAGTTAACAATGCCACCGGGAGCAGCCATGCCGTACATAAAACCGGTTGCCCCCTTTATTAAGGTCACTTGCTCGAAGGCTTCGTAGGGCAATTCACCACTAAAGCTGTTTATCGACATTCCGTTTACTTTGAAACTTTGCGTATAATCGAGTGGTAAGCCCCGTACCCTTATTGTGTCACCGAACGAGCTATAAGCACTGCCGTCTACTGATACTGAAGCTTCTCGACTGAACAAGCTGTTCAGCGTATTTACTTGTCGAATTTCCATGTCTTCTAGCGAAATGACATCAACAGAAAATGGGGTGTCTTTAATCGCGCGTTTGCCTAAAGCGCCACCGTCGTTTTGTTGCTCAAATTCAGTGATTTTATGTCCAACGACCGAAATGACTTCTAGCTCTTTTTCACTGGTTTCCTCTTGTGCAAATACAGTTGAATGGCCAGTGGCTGAGAGGGCGGCACAACAAGCGAGTACAAGTTTTTGCTTGTTGAACAAGGGGGGAGTGGTTTTCATGAATAGTCCTTTTTAAAAAATCAAGAAAGGGAAACGAAGAAAGTGTGTCAACGTGTAGCGTAACGTTCCTTTCATGGATAACATATATCAAATGATAATCATTATCAATCGCAGTTGGGTGTGCGCAAGAAAATCCGCATAGCCACTAATTTGGTTTTGATTAGAAAATGCTTTTGAAACCGTACTATTGCTGGGCTTAATGATAATGGCGACGCTTACAGATGCTGTTTTTTGCTGTTTGTAAAGCTTTGGTAAAGGGGGGCGCAAAGGGACTCAGTGTATGTGATACTCATCGTTCCTCATGCTGGGTGAAGTTTATTCTTATCAACTTCCCATCAATCTGCGAAACATCTCCACATTTTCTACTTAATTTGTACGAAATCTCTTACAAGACTGTAAGAAAAGCCTCCTTTTTACCGCAAGACATATTTCTACTAAAGTCTAACGTCTCTGATTTATAAAGATTTTTTAATTTTGCTTCATTTGGGTTCATCGGTTACTTATTAAATTCCTTTAATTAGCCATAGCGCTAATTATCGAGAGGGATACTATAAACATCGTCACAGGGAAACACGACGAGTCAGGATGATTCAAGGAAGACCCAGGACAACTTAAGGATGAGAATCTCCTCACAGGAGTGAGAGTTTAAGGATAAGCAGGAAGCTACAGGATTACACCAAGGTGTAAACAAATGGAATTGCTCACGGATGATTTAAAGGACGAAATGGAATTGCACGGATGATTTCGACAGGACGTCGACACAGGAAGTAACGTCGCTGGATGCGGTATAAGGACAGTCAGGAAAACACAGGGTGTGTTTTAGGGTACAGGACGTCACCCTCAAGGAAGATAGGATATCACGCGGGATGCGTTTGTAAGGACGGTTCAGGAAGAACCTGCTGCAGCAGGATGTGCAGCGTAGCATGGAGTAAGGGAAAGGATATCAGCGGAGGCTGAAAAGGACGACCTCAGGAAGAGGATCCCTGCATGTTAAGGATAGGCAGGTTTTAAGGGATAAACGGAAAGGAACCTACGCACGGACGGGTAGCTCGCTTAGGAAGAGTGAGAGAAGAAGGAAAGGGGCGTATAAGGATTTTAATCGGGATGATTTTAGTCGCAAGGGAGCGCAGAGAGGGAAGCTCAAAATTCCACAAAAGAGGTAGCTTAGCTACCTCTTTTTTTGTTTAGTTCGCGCGATAGGGAGGCAGCGTCGTGTTTATCACAGTATTACCAACTAATGTAATCTCGCCGGTATATTTGTCTTCTCCATTTCCCGAAAACTCAAAGCGATACAGACTTAACCAATCCGGTTTTTGATATTTAAAAGTGAGTGATGTTCTTGCTCTGGCAACACTCAATAACTGCAATTGATGAGTGTCGCAATATTGCTTTATATATTTGTCAGCGGTTTCTGAAATACTTCGTATACGCCAAAACTGAAATATCACAAAGGCTAAGCACAGCCATACGGTTAATTCTAATAGCGTCATGGCATTTATTGGCCTTTTGTTTGTGTAAAAAGCTTACCTATACAAACAGAAAGTTGCTCACTTCTTTCTGGCTTTCTCAGCATGGAAAGTACCGATGTTCTTAAACTCGGAATTTGTACTAAATCCGAAAAGAAGCCAATAAATAACTCTCCGTTATAATTTTCGTTGTCGTCAGCTTTCGCCACAGTCTCAAAAAATAAATGAAGAAGTTCGTCGTTTAATTGCTGAAAATGCCGAGCAGCAACCACACTTAATATATCAAGACGTACGGAGGTATCGCGCGTAAGTAGTTTACGAAGCAGGTTACCTATTTGCGAAGTCTCATTGCCGCTGGAAAGCCCTCGTAGTGCAGCAATATTGATATCATTTTGTGTTATTACTGCGTCTAAAAAGTGTCGTTCAATTGTCGGCGGTATTGAAACGCTTTCGCACATTTCCATGAAAGACTGTTGAAAGGACACCGCATAGCTGGTGAAACCTTCTTCTATTGTCTTTGCTACCTCAGTTTGCTGCTGCAGCGAAGCTGCTAAATCGGCAATGCCTTGCAGCGGTAAGGTTTGCCAATCCACTACTGATGGCGCTTTAATATAAGCCAAAACTTGTTCATAACTGCTACTTAAAGGTAGCGATAGTTGCTGGCGTACTTTCGCATTAAACTGGGCTAACTGTGATTGTGAGGGAACAAAAGAATAGGGATTGTCGGGCAGCGATTTTGCGTTTTCTGTATCGTCGGCAATAGATTGACCAAGCGCGTCTACAATGATTTGTAAAAAATGGTTTCGGGTAGCGGTAACCACTAAACCTTGTTCATCAATAGGTAATTTTATGAACCATATATAATGTTGATTAGAGGCGCATTTATTCCAGAAAACAATGCCAAACCAAGCATGCTTTTGGCGAGGGAACGGGGGAATATGTAGGCCATTTTCAATGTTTAGGAAGGTTTGACTCTCAAGGGGCTCTATTCTGCGCCCTAAATCGAACACTAAATATTCAGTGCCAGCCTGCAAAAGGAATTCGCTGATAGAGTTAATTTGCTTTGCATCCATTGGAAGCCTTCTCATTAGTCATTGAAAAAGTAGGGCGCAGAGTTTATCACAGATATTGCACACGCTTACAAGCCCCTTAAAAATTCCGCCAATAGCCTTAATTTGGTATACTTACAACGTTACTTTTACACCGTGGTTAGTAAGTGGCACCTTATTATTGTGACATTCGGAGTGTGCATGTCATCTGTTTATGAATTTGAGTTACAACTCGACGCATTAGAACACGCGATCAAACAATGTGGTGTATGGCCCACGGTAAAGCCAAGCCAACTTGCACTAGCAAGTCAGCAGCCGTTCGCTGTGGATACTATGGACTTCGTTAGCTGGCTGGTGTTTATTTTTCTTAAAAAGTGCAGGGCGCTGGTGGCGCAGAAACAGTTGCCACCACCTATGGCAGTAGCGCCAGCAGCCCAGGTGGCGTTATCTTCTTGTGAGAAAGCTATCATTGAAATACTAACATCACTAGACGCACTCACACACGGCCTCTCGCCGACCACCGGAAAAGAATAAAATGAATTCGGATTTATCTGCTTGCCTACATACAGAAGGTGCTTCAGATTTCTTTACGCAGCCCCCGTTATCGGTGCGATATCAAGATGAGCATATCGTCGCAATAGACAAGCCTCCGGGTTTATTGGTGCACCGAAGCCCTATTGATAAAAAGGAAACACGTTTTGCTGTTCAGACTTTGCGTGATCAGTTAGGAAAGCATGTGTTTCCTGCTCACCGGCTAGATCGCCCTACGTCAGGGGTACTGTTGTTTACTTTTGATGGTAAAACGGCTGCAAAACTGGGTGAACAGATGATGTCTAAGCGGGTGTATAAAGAATATCACGCGATTGTGAGAGGCTTTATGTATGGCTGCGGTATGGTGGACTACCCGTTAAAATACCGATTCGACAAGATAGCAGATAAGCATCGTCGGCAGCAGCAAGCGCCACAGCCAGCAAGTACATTCTATCAAGTCAGGAAGAGATTCGAGCTTCCTTATGCGGTGGGTAAATACCAATCGGCGCGCTACTCTTTGGTCACATTAAACCCCACCACAGGCAGAAAGCATCAGCTTCGTCGTCACTTAGTGCATTTACGCCACCCTATCATTGGCGACACAACACATGGTGATGGCAAGCAAAATAAATTTGTTCAACGTGAGTTTAATTTTCATAATTTGGCCTTAAGTTGTACTCAAATGGGGTTTTATCACCCCGTAAGTGGGAAGTGGATGACTGTGTCTGCTAATATGCATACCAATATGGTGAATACTTTAAATCGATGGCGCGAATACGAGTTATAAAGCGCTAGTAAAATACGGGGAAGTAATGGCAACATTAAAAATTATCGCGGGTACCGTTTATGGGAACGCGCAACATGTCGCAGAACAGGTTGAAGAAAATCTGGCTGAACAAGGTGTGGATTGTGAGCTAGAAAGCGACCCTTCTGTCAGTGATTTCACCGATGCGGATGCAATTTTAGTGATTACCTCTACCACGGGTCAGGGTGATATTCCACCAAATTTGGAATTCGTATTTTCCGATTTAAAAGATGAGTTCCCAATGCTAACGAACAAACCTTTTGCCGTTGCAGCGTTAGGGGATAGTGGTTATGGTGAAAGTTTTTGTGGTGCTGGCCATCAGATTTTTGACTTACTAAAAGAACTTCAGGGCAAGCCCGCTGCAGATTTGTTAAAAGTAGATGCAATGGAAACCCTCGAGCCAGAAAAAGACGTGGTGGAGTGGGTAAACAGTATTAAAGCCACGCTTGTGGGCGAGTAATTTAAAAATACTGGTTAGCAAGCCACTCTTTTTATAGACATACGAAGTCAATCTATTAAAAAGGGCGCTTCAATCTTTACGATGAAGCGCCCTTTTCTGTGCTGTAGATATTGCTTCTATGCGAAACAATATTTGTTGTCTTTTATTCTACGCCACGTAGTAAAGCATTGATGCCTACTTTAGCACGGGTTTTAGCGTCAACTTTCTTAACGATGATGGCCGCGTAAAGGCTGTACTTGCCATCAGCGCTAGGTAGGTTACCCGGTACCACAACAGAGCCTGCTGGTACACGGCCATAGTGAACTTCGCCAGTTTCACGGTCGTAAATGCGAGTGCTCTGGCCAATGTAAACGCCCATTGATATTACCGCACCTTCTTCCACAATAACGCCTTCAACAATTTCAGAACGTGCGCCGATAAAGCAGTTGTCTTCAATAATTGTTGGGTTTGCTTGAAGAGGTTCTAGTACGCCACCAATGCCGACACCGCCAGATAGGTGAACGTTTTTACCAATTTGTGCACATGAGCCTACGGTAGCCCATGTATCCACCATGGTACCTTCGTCAACAAATGCGCCGATATTGACATAAGAAGGCATGACTACCGCGTTTTTACCTACGAAGGTACCTGTGCGCACTGCGGCAGGAGGAACAATACGTACACCATCAGCGGCAAATTCAGCCGCAGTGTAGTCGGTATATTTTAAAGGAACCTTGTCATAAAACTTGCTTTCAGCACCTTCAATAACGTCGTTATTGTGTAAACGGAAAAACAATAACACCGCTTTTTTTAGCCATTGGTGCACGACCCATTCGCCAGCAATTTTTTCTGCTACGCGGGCTTTACCTGTATTCAGTAAAGCGATGGCGTCGGCCACTGCCTGTTTTACGTCATCTGGCGCGGCAGAAGGGCTGATGCTATCGCGATTTTCGAAGGCGTCTTCAATGATGGCTTTCAATTCATTCATGGTATTGTGATATCTTCAAGTTGGTCGAGTTTAAACAGAAGCCGTTTTTTCAGGCTGACCTGTTGTTCTTGGGTTAATGCTTTGCCAGCGTCGTTGCTGACAATGAAAATGTCTTCGGCACGTTCACCGATTGTAGCAATTTTAGCAAGTTTAAGGGTGACGTTCGTATCTACAAACGCATGCCCAATTTTAGCTAATATGCCGGGGGCGTCCAGTGCTTCTAGCTCAACTAAGGTGGCATCTTCTCCTATACTAAAGAATCGCACCTTAGTTGGCACATCCAATTGCTTCATTTGCCGAGGTAATTTGCGTTTATTTTCATGCGCCCTGCCAGGCTTTTCAAGTTGTTCAGACACGGCAGTTTCAAGAGAGGCAATTCTCGAACTCGATGATAGGCGAGAGCCGTCATTTTCTAAAACAAGCATGCTATCAAACACGTAACCATCACGTGTTACCGTGACGTGGGCATCGTGAATGGAACAGTTACGACTATCTAACACCGAGGCAACTTGTGCAAACAATGCCTTACGATCTTTGCCATAAATAAATATTTCAGTGCCGCCTTTGGCACTGTTATCGTTGGCTTTAACCAACAGCCCTTCATGATCAGGCGTAAGCCATTCATCTTGGGCCTTTATAATTTCATCGGTATGCCAAGCAATCTGTGTTGGCTTAAAGCGAACGAAATAATCATCGTCAAAGCGAGACCACAAGGTGTCGATAGACGTAGGGTTAGTCGCCCGTTCTTGTAAAATTTGCCGCGCTTGATGCTTATGGGTTGCTACCCGTTCATTCAATGTCACCTGACATTGTAGCCCGTTGTCTAAGGCTTTCTGTGTCATAAGATACAGCTCGCGCAACAGTGACGCCTTCCAATCATTCCATAAATTATCATTGGTGGCGCGAATATCTGCCAATGTCAGGGTATATAATAAGTTTAGGTGATTATGACTACGAACAGCACTGGCGAACTCGCTAATCACTTCCGGATCGTAAATATCTCTACGTTGTGCAACAACCGACATAAGCAGGTGGTTCTCAACTAACCAGGCTATCATTGCAGCGTCATCATCCGGCACATTGTGTCGTTTACAGAAGTTAGCAACATCTACAGCGCCCAGGGTAGAGTGGTCGCCATTTCGGCCTTTGGCTATGTCGTGAAAAATGGCCGCAATGTAAAGGACTTCGGGCTTATCTAAATGACGACATATTCTTCCGCACCGTGGAAAGTCTTTATTCTCTTTCGAGAAAAAGTAGTTTACGTGCTTAACAAGGCGATGTGTGTGTTCATCAACCGTGTAGGCATGAAATAAATCAAACTGCATCATGCCTACGATGGCATCCCATTCAGGTAAGTACGCCTGTAAAATGCCGTAGTGGTGCATCACATCCCATGCGTAATTGAAGAAGTCGGGTTGCCTGAGCAGGTGCATGAGTTTTTCACGACTTTCTGGTCTGTCTACAAAGTAACTATCTTCAAATGCTCTATGGGCATTACGAAGTTGGCGAATACAAGTAGTAGACAGCCCTTGTACTTCTGGGGTGTTGGTGATCACATTCAAAAAGTCGAGGATGCTCTCTGGCGACGAAAAAACATGTTCGTGCCGAGGAGAAATCATATTATCTAGCAGTTCAAAATCTTCATTGATAATGGCAGAGCGCTGCACGCTCTGATTAAGCATGTCATATTTGAATCGCTGCAAAAGCATCTGATTGAGTTCTGATACGCGAGCAATGGTACGGAAAAAGTCTCGCATCATTTTCTCAACAGACGGTTTTCCTTCCTTACCATAACCTAGCATTTCAGCTACATCGGGCTGGTAATCAAAAAGCAGTCTGTTCTCACTGCGCCCAGCGATTAAATGCAATGCGCAACGCATTTTCCACAAATGCATTCGGCAGGTAATTAATTCACTGTGTTCTTGTTCAGTAAAATAACCATGGCCAACTAAATTCCAGCCGTCATATTCTTTAAAGTGCTTCTTTGCTACCCATCCTATTGACTGGATATCTCTGAGACAGCCGGGGTTTTCTTTAATATTTGGCTCTAAGTTATAGGCGGTACCATTAAACTTAGCATGCCGATTTTTTTGTTCTTCGTATTTCGCGGTGAAAAATGCTTTACTCGTCCAAGAGTTGCGACCGTTAACTTCGTCCCAAAGCTTATCGAATACTTGCTCGCTGCCACAAAGTAATCGGCTTTCTACAAGGTTTGTCGCAATGGAAATATCGTCTTTGGCTAATTTAACGGTTTCTTTGATTGTGCGAACCGACTGACCTACGTCGAGTTTAATGTCCCACAATAGGGTGATAAACATCCCGATTTTTTCTTGATATTCTGGTTTTAACGGACGCTTGCTAACTATCAGTAAATCGATGTCGGAATAGGGTTGAAGATGTCCACGCCCATATCCTCCCACGGCACATAAGGCCAAATCCCTATTGTTGTCTAACCCATACAATTCCCATAAATGGCATAGCAGGGCGTCAACAAACTGCGCTCGGCCTGTGACTAACTGATTGACCGCCGTGGTATCAAAAGATGCGCGGATCCAGTCGTAACTTTTTTCTACACAAGCTTTAATGGCGGGTAAGTCGTCTACCGTGGTTATGGTTTCAATTGATTTTATCAGGGATTGCAGCGTCAAAATTCACCTTCTATGCGTACGTCGTTTTGAACGCATTGAACCATATCATGAATTGAGTCAGATTCGCAGTGGGTATTTAGTGCATAGCACCGGTTAAAATGTGAATAATTATACAAAAATGTTATAGATGGTGATAATAAGGTTAAGGTGTTGCGCAGGTGTGGTGTTCAAAAGTAAGGTAAAATACGCGGCACAGGGGCGCGTCGTATTTTACCGTATTACTTACCGTATTGCGCCACTACTGAAATTCAGTCGTGTGAGATAACGCGTTCTAGTGTTTCTTCTTCACGTAAGGTAAGCACTTCTACGCCGGTTTCAGTTACCAAAAGCGTGTGTTCCCATTGTGCGCTTAAACTTCGGTCCTTGGTGACTACCGTCCACTGGTCAGGCAATACTTTTGAATAGCGCTTGCCGGCATTGACCATTGGCTCAATAGTAAAACACATACCGGGAACCAATTCTTCACCTGTACCCGGGCGGCCATAATGCACGATTTGAGGCTCTTCGTGGAAGCTGGCCCCAATACCATGACCACAGTATTCGCGAACAATTGAATAGTTATGCGCTTCCGCATGAGTTTGACAAATATGACCAATGTCACCCAAGCGCATACCAGGTTTCACTTCCCTAATGGCGTTGTACAGACACTCTTGTGTCACTCGCACTAAACGTTCTGCCAAAATAGAGGGTTTGCCCACGATGAACATCTTAGAGGTGTCGCCATGGTAGCCATCTTTGATGACAGTGACATCGATATTAATTATATCGCCGTCTTTTAGCTTTTTGTCAGAAGGAATGCCGTGACAAATACAGTGATTCACCGATGTACAAATAGACTTTGGAAACGGTGGGTGGCCGTAATTGAGCGGAGCTGGAATGGCTTTTTGCTCGTTCACGATATAATCATGACAAATTGTATTTAATTCGTCAGTAGTCACGCCTTTTTTTACATAGGGTGTAATCATGGTTAATACGTCGGCAGCCAGTTTTCCAGCCACACGCATTTTTTCGATTTCTTCAGGGGTTTTGATAATTGCTGACACAGCGCCTCTCAAATCGTTTTTAACTAAAGTAAGTCCCAATTTTTGTTGGGGTAAGTATAACACTAATCAAGCCTTTCTGAGTATCCTACTGAATACATGTGGTTTTTATGCGTTCTTGCTCATTAGGTTATTCGCGTGAAGGTAAGTGTATTGACGTGTTCTGGGCCGCAGCTATGTATTAATCTTGGCCTGAAAACTTGAGTATTTTCGTGGGCTATGGTATAAAGCGCGCGCTCCGGCAGATTGCCTGCTAAGTGAGTATATTAATTTACTAAAACACACATATATCGACACTTGTTATCGGGGTGTTCAGGCTAGTTTAATTTAGACTGAATCGATACAAGGGATATATGGAGGCCTAACCCCAAGAGGAAATTAAAAATGGCTAATGTTTCTATGCGTGACATGCTGAAAGCCGGTGTGCATTTCGGTCACCAAACTCGTTACTGGAACCCAAAGATGAAGCCTTATATCTTTGGTGCTCGTAACAAAGTTCATATCATCAA
The DNA here is from genome assembly GCF_015767655.1 of Alteromonas sp. B31-7. Taxonomy (NCBI): domain Bacteria; kingdom Pseudomonadati; phylum Pseudomonadota; class Gammaproteobacteria; order Alteromonadales; family Alteromonadaceae; genus Alteromonas; species Alteromonas sp. B31-7. Next base: position 3,515,397 of record NZ_CP065233.1, on the reverse strand, counting down.
CCTTGAAAAAACAGTTCCACTGTTTAACAACGCACTTAACTACATCTCAGGTGTTGCTTCTAAAAAAGGTAAAATCCTTTTCGTAGGTACTAAGCGCGCTGCAGGTGAAGCAGTGAAAGAAGCGGCACTTAAGTGTGACCAATTCTACGTAAACAAGCGTTGGTTAGGTGGTATGTTGACTAACTGGAAAACAGTTCGTCAATCAATCAAGCGTTTGAAAGAACTAGAGCAACAAAGCCAAGACGGTACTTTCGAAAAGCTAACTAAGAAAGAAGCGCTTATGCTTCAACGTGAAATGGATAAGCTTGAAAACAGCCTTGGTGGTATCAAGGATATGGGGGGCCTTCCAGACGTAATCTTTGTTATCGACGCTGATCACGAACACATCGCGATCACTGAAGCTCGTAACCTAGGCATTCCAGTAGTGGGTGTTGTAGATACTAACTCAAACCCAGATGGTGTTGATTACATCATTCCTGGTAACGACGATGCTATCCGCGCAATCCAACTTTACTTGGACGCAGCAGCTAATGCCGTTAATCAAGGTCGCGATAGCAATCTTGAAGCACAAGCTGAGCAAGACGACTTCGTAGAAGCTGCAGAGTAATTTCTGCGAGCATACTGTCATAACACAATAATATGACAGTGCTACAATACGAAACGTATTGAGAGGGGCGGTTCCGCCCCTTTTACCTAACGAATTTTATATTTAATGCTGAGGAATTGAAAAATGGCAGTGACTGCAGCACTAGTTAAAGAACTGCGCGAACGTACTGGCGCAGGTATGCTGGATTGTAAGAAAGCCCTGGTTGAAACGGATGGTGACATTGAGCTAGCCATTGAGAACATGCGTAAATCAGGTCAAGCAAAAGCGGCTAAAAAAGCAGGTCGCATTGCAGCTGAAGGTGTGATCCTAACCAAAGTTGAAGGTGGTCGTGCGACCATGCTTGAACTAAACTGTGAAACTGATTTCGTTGCTCGTGACGAAGGTTTCCTTAAGTTCGGTAACGAATTACTAGAAGTAGCAGCAGCAAACAACATCAACGACATTGATTCTCTAAATGATGCAGAACTTAATGGCGTTAAAGTTAGCGAAGCTCGCGATACCCTAGTGGCTAAAATTGGCGAAAACATCTCTCCTCGTCGTGTCATCAACGTTGAAGGCGACACTTTAGGTGCCTACATCCACGGCGGCCGTATTGGTGTAATCTCTATCCTTTCTGGTGGTGATGAAGCATTAGCAAAAGACATTGCTATGCACGTTGCAGCGGCGAGCCCACAGTTCGTTAAGCCTGAGAACGTGCCGGCTGAAGTTGTTGAGAAAGAGAAAGAAATCCAAATCGAAATCGCTATTCAGTCTGGTAAGCCAGCTGAAATTGCTGAGAAGATGGTTGCAGGCCGCATGAAGAAGTTCACTGGCGAAGTGAGCTTAACGGGTCAGCCTTTCGTTAAAGATCCTTCAATCTCTGTTGCTGAGCTTCTTAAGAGCAACAGTGCTGACGTAATCAACTTCGTACGTTTTGAAGTTGGTGAAGGTATTGAGAAGAAAACTGAAGATTTCGCGGCAGAAGTTGCTGCGCAAATGGAAGCCGCCAAGAAATAATTGGGCGTTTGGCTTTTGCATTCTACGAATGTCAGATAAACTAAGGCACCTCTTCGGAGGTGCTTTTTTATAACTGGCACTTACAGGACCAAGATAATAAAGCATTTTCTCCTATTCTTTTCATTGTTTATTGGGATGAATGAATGATAGAAAGGCCTAGGACAAAATGGGTTTACGAGGACATATCGAATAATGAGTATCACACCTAAATCAGCATACCGACGTATATTACTAAAGCTAAGTGGTGAAGCCCTAATGGGTGAAGAAGGCTTTGGTATCGACCCAAAAGTGCTAGATAGAATGGCACAGGAAATCAAAGAATTAGTTGAACTTGGCGTGCAAGTGGGGCTTGTTATTGGCGGCGGTAATTTATTCCGTGGCGAAGGCCTAGCAAAAGCAGGTATGAATCGCGTAGTTGGCGACCATATGGGTATGCTAGCGACTGTGATGAATGGCCTGGCAATGCGTGACGCGTTGCATCGGGCTTTTGTTAACGCACGTATGATGTCGGCTATCCCACTCAATGGCGTGTGTGATGCCTACAACTGGGCTGAAGCCATAAGCTTACTTAAGTCAGGTCGAGTGGTTATCTTTTCTGCTGGTACAGGTAATCCATTCTTCACCACGGATTCAGCCGCCTGTCTACGCGGTATTGAAATAGAAGCGGATGCAGTGCTTAAAGCCACCAAAGTTGACGGTGTATATAGCGACGATCCGGTTAAAAACCCAGATGCTACCTTGTATGATCAGCTTTCATATCAAGAAGTTCTTGAGAAAGAATTGAAAGTCATGGACTTGTCAGCCTTTACTCTCGCCCGTGATCACAGTCTACCCATCCGTGTATTTAACATGAACAAGCCGGGTTGCTTGAAGCGTGTTGTGATGGGAGAGAAAGAAGGCACAATTATTTGTCACGCTGACAACGGTTAATTAAGTACGATAGGATACACAATTGTGATTGATGAAATTGAATTAGATGCGCAAGAGCGCATGGAAAAAAGTCTCGTTGCACTGAAAGGGCAGTTTAGCAAAATTCGCACAGGCCGCGCGCATCCAAGTCTTTTAGATGGCATTATGGTGCCGTACTACGGAGTAGACACGCCCCTTAAGCAAGTCGCGAATGTTATTGCCGAAGACAGCCGCACGTTGGCTCTTACTGTATTTGATAAAAGCGCGATTCAAGCCGTTGAAAAAGCCATAATGCAATCTGATTTGGGATTAAACCCGATGAGTGCGGGTGGTTCAATTCGCATCCCTCTTCCGCCGCTTACCGAAGAACGTCGTAAAGACCTCATTCGTGTTGTACGGAATGAAGCTGAAGGCGGGCGAGTGGCTATTCGTAATATTCGTCGCGATGCCAATGGTGACGTGAAAGACCTACTGAAAGAAAAAGAAATCAGCGAGGACGAAAGTCGCGCAGCAGAAGAAAATATTCAGTCGATAACTAACGAATTCATTAAGAAAGTCGACAGCTTGCTTGCTGATAAAGAAAAAGAATTAATGGAAGTGTAGTCAGTATTATGATTGGGAAGCGGTCAAACGCAGCCAAAACGACTGAACCAGTAGGGCCTGCAGATTCGGCAGGCCCTAAACATGTTGCTATTATCATGGATGGCAACGGTCGTTGGGCTCAAAAGAAAGGGAAAATTCGCACTTTTGGACATAAAGCTGGGGTAGAGTCAGTACGTGCAGTGGTGCGTTTTGCACGACAAACCGGCATTGAATCACTTACCTTGTTTGCCTTTTCCAGTGAGAATTGGAAGCGTCCAGAAGAAGAAGTTAGCGTGCTTATGGAGCTGTTTAATCTAGTTTTGAACAGTGAAGCTAAACGCCTTCATAAAAATGGCGTACGCCTAAAAGTGATAGGCGATGTCAGCGCTTTTGACGATAAGTTGGTGGAAAAGATCCGCAAAGCGGAAGCCATGACGGCGGACAATAAGGATTTAGTGTTGAATATTGCCGCTAATTACGGTGGCCGTTGGGACATTGTTAATGCCGCTAAAACACTAGCCGAGCAAGTTAAAGCCGGCGAAATAGAGGTCGCGGACATTAACGAGCAAGCTTTTACACGTGAAACCTCCACAGCAGACCTTCCTGAATTAGATCTCCTTATCCGTACCGGCGGTGAACACCGCATCAGCAACTTTCTATTGTGGCAATGTGCCTATGCTGAGTTGTACTTTACCGACGTGCTATGGCCCGACTTCAACGAAGACGTTTTTCAATTAGCCGTAGACGATTTTAATGTTCGCCAACGCCGATTCGGGCTTACCGGTGAGCAAATCCTTACAGCCGGCAGTTAATACTATGCACGCGGGCAATAGGGCCAACCTGCACACAGGAGCCGAGAGCCAATTATGCTAAAACAACGAATAATAACCGCATTAATTTTAGCGCCATCCGCGCTTTTCGCTATTTTATACCTTCCCGTTTTTTGGTTTGAAATTGCCATTTCAGGCGTGGTGGCAATAGGTGCCTATGAATGGGCCAATATGTCAGGTATTTGCGAGCGACCTAAAAAACTCATTTTTATGGCAGTGGCATTTGCCATTTGCATTGCATTGTCACTGGCCGTGGATACCAGTTTAATATGGTATCAAGGGCAACTGCATGGCCTCTACCGACTTATTTTGGGAATAGCAGTACTGTGGTGGGTGGTGTCTCTGCTTATGGTGCTTGCCTATCCAAAATACACTTCATTTTGGCGTAATAGCCGGGCAATTCGAACCGTTTTTGGTTTGTTAACACTTATTCCTACTTGGGTTGCTGTTATTGCGCTGCGCACCAGCCTTTACGATGTCGATCCCCTCTATGGAGCTTCGTTAATCTTTTATGTTTTAGGCATCGTGTGGGCAGCGGATATTGGCGCGTTCTTTGTAGGCGTGAAGTTTGGCCGACATAAATTGCGCCCTAATGTATCACCTGGCAAAAGCTTAGAGGGCTTGTTAGGTGGTATTGCAGCATCGTTTGCCATTATTGCTTTTGCGGCGTTGCACTATCAGGTGGAGCCTTCTCGCATTGTATTACACCTTGCTATAGGGGGGATTACAGTTGCAGTTTCAGCGCTAGGCGACCTCAACGAAAGTATGTTAAAGCGTTGCGCTGGTATTAAAGACAGCGGCCGTATTTTACCCGGGCACGGTGGGGTTTTAGATCGTATTGATAGCCTCACCGCAGCGTTTCCTGTATTTGCCTTTTGCTATGTAACTTGGATGGCATAATGCAAACCATTACTGTACTAGGTGCAACAGGGTCAATTGGTTGCAGTACGTTAGATGTTGTTAATCGACATCCTGATAAATATCGTGTGTTTGCGATTACCGGCTATGCGCAGGTAGAGTTGCTTATGAAACAAGCGCAAGCATGTGCCCCGCGATTTGTGGTGTTGGCTGATGATAATTACTTAGAACAAGCCAAGCAATACGCACTGCAGTATGGCGTAACTGCTGAAATCTTGTGTGGCGCGAAAGCACTCGAAGACGTAGCCTGCGCGGCTGAAGTTGATGCGGTTATGGCTGCCATTGTCGGGGCCGCAGGATTGCTGCCTACACTTGCGGCAGTGAAAGCGGGTAAAAAAGTACTGTTGGCAAACAAAGAAGCCTTGGTGATGTCAGGAGCGCTCTTTATTGACGCAGCCAACCAAAGCGGTGCGCAAATATTACCAATAGACAGTGAGCACAATGCTATTTTCCAATGCCTTCCAGAGAACTTTCAGTATGGAAAGTTATCCGCAGCGGGTATTCAGAAAATTTTGCTTACTGGCTCTGGTGGGCCTTTTAGGCAGCGCAGTTTAGAAAGCTTCTCATCCATTACCATTGATGAGGCGAGTACCCATCCAAACTGGTCAATGGGCAGAAAGATAACCATAGATTCAGCCACAATGATGAATAAAGGGTTAGAGTTCATCGAAGCATGTTGGTTATTTGGGGCTAAGGCCAATGATATTCAGGTGGTTATTCACCCTCAAAGTATTATCCATTCTATGGTTCAATATATTGATGGGTCGGTAATTGCGCAAATGGGTAACCCAGATATGCGCACACCGATAGCTTACGGTTTGGCCCACCCTGAGAGAATTGATGCAGGTGTTACACCTTTGGATTTTGCCGAAATGGCCAACTTTACTTTTCAGACGCCCTGCTACGAACGTTATCCAAATTTAAAGTTAGCCATACAAGCATGTGAAGAGGGGCAAGCTGCGACCACGCGTCTTAATGCGGCGAACGAGGTAGCGGTTTCCCACTTTTTAGACGGTCATATTGGGTTTTGTGATATTGCCCGTGTAAACGAAGAAACATTGAATCAAATGGAACAGGTATCAGTTTCCTCCATCCAGCAAATACTGGAGCAAGACAAAGCAGCCAGAACCGTGGCGGTAGACATTATTAGAGGAAAATTTGCATGCTAAGTTTTTTATGGAGCCTAGGCGCATTCATCGTCGCTCTAGGTATCTTAGTGGCGGTACACGAATGGGGGCACTTTTACGTGGCTCGAAAATGTGGAGTCCATGTAGAACGCTTTTCAATTGGGTTTGGTAAACCGTTATGGCGACGTAAAAGTGCCTCGGGTACCGAGTACGTGATTGCCATGATACCGCTTGGCGGTTACGTGCGCATGCTAGACGGCCGGGTTGATGATGTTCCCCCTCATATGGCGGATAAAGCTTTTAATAACAAGCATGTATTAAAACGCATGGCGATTATTGCAGCAGGTCCTGGGGTCAATTTTGTGTTTGCCTTTTTGGCGCTTTGGTTAATGTTTTTAGTGGGATTACAAACCGTAAAACCTGTGGTTCAGACAGTAAAAGCAGACACTATTGCTGCACAGGCAGGTGTGAATGATGGTGATACTTTCTTAAAAATAGGGGATCGCGACACGCCTGACTGGGAAGCGGTTAACTTAGAATTGATGTCAAAAATTGGTCATGATACCGCCAAAGTAACCCTGCAAAGTGCCGAAAATAATGAAAAAGTCGTGACATTTACACTTAGCGATTGGAACTTTGACGCAGATAACGAGTCTCCCTTAAGCAGTCTGGGGATTACCCCATTTAGGCCTTCACCAACCCTAGAGGTAGGTTTTATTGGCGAAGGCAGTGCTGCACAAGAAGCTGGAATTAAGGTAGGCGATACGTTAATAGCACTTAACGGTGAATCTTTAACCTCATGGCAAGCATTAGTTGATGTCATTGTTGAAAGTCCTGGTGAAGCAGTCATCTTTACTATTGAAAGGGATGGACAGCAGCAACAACTGCATGCAACCATAGCGCGCCGAGATACTCCGCAAGGTCAAAGTGGGTATTTAGGTGTGAGCCCTACGTTTGAGCCTTGGCCTGAAGGGTATGTGTTTACGCATCAATATGGCATAGTAGAGGCAATAGGGAAGTCACTTGATAAAACGTGGCGTCTAATGACATTGAGTGTCGATATGATAGGCAAGTTGTTAACAGGCGATGTGTCTGTTAAAAACTTAAATGGGCCTATCTCTATTGCTCAGGGAGCGGGAGTCAGTGCCGGTTATGGGTTGGCTTATTTTTTGAGCTTTCTTGCCTTAATTAGCGTGAATTTAGGCATAATTAATTTATTACCCTTGCCCATGCTTGACGGTGGTCATTTGATGTTTTTCACAGCAGAGTGGATCACTGGAAAACCTGTACCAGAAGCGGTGCAAGAATGGGGTTACAGAATAGGTGGCGTGCTTCTGTTTATGATAATGGGTATCGCTATTATGAACGATATTGCTCGCATAGCCTGATGAAAATCAGGCATTTCAAAACAGCTAATATAAAAACGCGGCCAGGAAAAGAAAAATAGATGAAGTTAAAACAGTTAGTAGCAGCCGGAGCCATTTTTTCCAGTGCTAGCTTTGCCAATGCTGCGGCGCAAAACAGTGAATTCGTCGTTGAAGATATTCGTGTAGAAGGGCTTCAACGGGTGGCACTCGGTGCAGCACTTACTTATCTGCCCGTTCAGGTAGGCGACGAGCTAAACACATTTCGGGTAACCCAACTTATCCGTTCTTTATATTCTTCAACGCATTTCGAATATGTCGAAATTGCCCGTGACGGAAATACGCTTGTTGTTCGTGTTGCTGAACGTCCAACCATCAGTAACATTATTTTTGATGGTAACGACGATATCAAAGATGAACAACTTCAAGAAAGTCTGGACGGCAATGGCGTACGCATAGGCGAGCCTCTCGATAAAACGGTTTTAACCTCAATCGAGAATGGCCTGAAAGATTTCTTCTACAGTATTGGTAAATATAATGCAGATGTCACGGCCATTATTACGCCTTTACCTCGTAACCGCGTAGATTTGAAATTGCTTTTCGAAGAAGGCGATGCTGCGAAAATTGAACAAATTAACATCGTTGGTAACGAAGTTTTCTCTGATGCAGAGTTAATGGAGCAATTCGAGTTACAGTTTGATACGCCATGGTGGGATTTCTTGTCAGAAACCCGCTATCAGCAGCAAACCTTGCAAGGAGATATGGAAACCTTGCGTAACCATTACCTCGACCGTGGTTATTTGCGTTTTAACGTAGATTCTACTCAGGTGTCAATGACGCCCGAAAAGTCAGGTATTTACGTTGCCATGAACGTCAGTGAAGGCGAGCAATATACTATTTCAGAAGTGGAATTGGTGGGTGACGTACTGGGTCACGAAGAGTATATAGAGCGAGTGTTGCCGTTAACACCCGGTGAGCTCTATAACCAAGCTGAAGTTACCTACACTGAAGAATTTATCAGTAAGTATTTAGGTCGCTTTGGTTATGCTTACCCAACTGTGACCACTGTACCTGATATAAACGACGAAGATAAAACCGTTAAGCTCACCTTATCCGTTGACCCAGGTAAGCGTATTTACGTTAACCGTATTAAATTTAATGGTAACGTGGTAACCGCTGATAGCGTGTTGCGTCAAAACGTAAGCCAAATGGAAGGTACCTGGTTATCTAATAACTTGCTTGAATCTTCTAAAAATCAGCTTTCTCGTTTAACGTACATGGAAGAAGTGGAGTTTGAAACCATTCGACTTCCCGGTGAAGAAGATTTAGTGGATGTTGACTTTAACGTGAAGGAACAGCCTTCAGGTTCATTCAACGCCGGTATTGGTTATGGTGACCGCACCAAGCTAAGCTTACAAGCGGGAATTCAACAAGATAACTTCCTAGGTACAGGTAAACGTGTGGGGTTAAACCTGAGCACGGTATCTTATCAGCGCTCTGCGCAAATCACCTATAACGACCCGTACTTCACCATTGACGGAATCAGTTTAGGTGGCTCGGTAGGTTACAGTGAATTCGACGGTTCAGACTTCAACGTTATCCAGTATAACTCTAAGCAGTGGTCTGTTGGTGCCAACATTGGTTACCCTATTAACGAATTCAACCGTATTAACTTCGGTTTAACTTACAGTAATGTAGAACTCTATAACCGTGGATACTACGAGCAAACTGAACAGTTTTATAATCAATTCTTAGATGGCGATGATCCAGATGCGGCAATTAAGTATCACAGCTATCTTGCCAGTGTAAGTTGGAGCAGAAGTACGCTAAACCGTGGCTTGTTCCCTACGGCAGGGTCTTCGCAACGTGCGTCTTTCAGTATTACTACGCCTAACTCAGACGTAAATTACTTTAAAACCTTGTTTGACGGTAAGTGGTATTTCCCGCTATCGCGCAATCAGCGTTGGTCTTTCTTAGCCCGCGTACGCTTGGGTTATGGTAACGGCTATGGTGACATTAACGGTAATGAGCAAATTCTACCGTTCACCGAGAACTTCACTGCAGGTGGTGCCGATTCACTGCGTGGGTTTGAAAACAACACAGTGGGACCACGTGGTGTCATTCGTTCTACAAGCGGTACAATCAGTGGGCCGAATGGTGAAGTTTATCCAAACGATCCTGATGATGATTACATCACGTTGTCTAGCCGAAGCTTAGGTGGTAACGCGATGGCGCTGGGCGGCATCGAACTTATTGTACCTACGCCGTTTGTTGAAGCGGATATGGATAACTCAGTAAGAACCAGTTTGTTTGTAGATGTGGGGAACGTGTGGGATACTGAGTTCGATTACGACACGTATAAAAATTTCGAGCAAGCTTCAACGCAAAACGGAACCTTGTTGGACTATTCTGACTGGAGCCTGTATCGTAGTTCCGCCGGTATTTCGGTACAATGGATTTCACCGATGGGGCCGATGGTGTTCAGTTTCTCGAAAGCAATACAACAACGTGATGGTGACGATGCTAAATTCTTCACCTTCAATATCGGTCAGACATTCTAAATACTAAACGGGGGCCGCTTGCGGTGCGCCCAGATAAAAAGATGCATAAAAAGGAGTTCCTTTTGAAACAGTTGGTTAAACATATTGTTGCAGGCGCAATGTTGGGTAGCGCATTGGTAAGTACATCAGTTATGGCAGAGCAAAAACTTGCTGTCGTTGATGTTCAGGGCGTATTCCAAGCAATGCCTCAAGCTGCAGAGATTCAAAACGCAATTCAGGTTGAATTTAAAGATCAAATTGAAGAAGTTAATCAGCTTCAACGGGATGGTCAGTTCTACGCAGAGCGTCTCCAACGTGACGCAGCAACGATGAGTGAGCAAGAGAAAAAAGATCTTGAGCAAAAGATCTTAAACGTTCGTGAAGAGCTCGCTAAAAAAGGCCAGCCTTTACAACAAAATATCCAGCGTCGTAGCAACGAAGAACGTAACAAGCTACTTGGTCTTATTAAGCAAGCTATCGATTCTGTTGCGGCTAAGCAAGGTTACGATTTAGTGCTTAATGCTGGTGCGGTTGCATTTGCAAAAGAAGAGCACGACTTATCTGAGCAAGTACTCGAGCAAGTTAGCAAAGTTAATTAATGCGCGACTACGTCGAGTAGCACACAGCTAATTTATCAGACCAACACCCGAAAGGGGTTGGTCTGATTTGTTTTTCGCGCTTAAAAGCGTATGGTTGCCGCCGTTTTAGTTTTTTAACGGTGAGCGTGATCATAAAACTGCAATTGGGTCATGCTTGCATTATAGGAGAAAGTTTTTGGCCAATTCACTCAATACCATTGAAATTCAGGAAATCATGTCGCTGTTACCACACAGATATCCTTTCCTGTTGGTTGATCGAGTTACAGATTATGTTCTGGGTGAATCAATCAAAGCGTATAAAAATATCACCATCAATGAACCTTGCTTTACGGGGCATTTCCCTGAGCAGCCAATTTTTCCTGGCGTGCTTATTTTAGAGGCTATGGCACAGGCGGCAGGTATTCTTGGTTTTAAAACCATGGGGAATAATGATCAGTTATACTTATACGCAGGAATCGATAACGCTAGGTTCAAGCGCCCTGTGGTACCCGGTGATAAACTGGAATTTGATATTTGCTTATTGAAAGAGCGCAGAGGGATTTGGAAATTTAAAGGCACTGCAACCGTGAATAACGAATTAGCGTGCAGTGCAGAGTTTATGTGTGCAATGAGAGAGATAGCATAAGGTGATCCATCCTACTGCAGTAATTTCTGAAAACGCGAACATTGGTGACAATGTCACCATTGGGCCTTTTTGCGTCGTTGACGATAATGTCACTATAGGCGATGGCTGTATTTTAAAGTCTCATGTCGTGGTTCGTGGTCCAACTCGTATTGGCAAAAATAACAAATTTTTCCAATTTTCTTCCATTGGTGAAGATTGCCAAGACAAGAAGTATGCTGGCGAACCTACCGAACTGGTTATTGGTGACGATAATGAGTTTCGAGAAGGCGTTACGGTTCACCGTGGCACCATTCAAGATAACAGCATAACGATTATTGGCTCGCGCTGTTTGTTGATGGCAAACGCTCACGTTGCTCATGATTGCGTGTTAGGTGACGACATTATATTAGCGAACAATGTTGCTGTAGCAGGGCACGTGCACATCGACGATTTTGTTATTGTTGGCGGAGCCGTTGGTATTCATCAGTTTTGTAAAATAGGTGCTCACGCGTTCCTGGGAGCCGGTGGCATTATTTTACGCGACGTTCCGCCCTTTGTGATGGTAAGTGGTCAGAAGAACATACCGCAGGGTATTAATTCAGAAGGGCTAAAACGTCGTGGTTTTGATAAAGCCGATATTATGGCAATAAAGCGCGCTTATAAAACAATCTACCGTGAAGGCAATACGTTAGAAGAAGCCATCAGTAAACTCTCCGCTCAGGAAGATAATGTTGAGGGCGTCACTGTCATGACGGCGTTTCTAAAGACAGCTGAACGCGGCATTATTCGCTAATATGGCAGGCCCATTTCGAATTGCAATGGTGGCAGGAGAGCCATCAGGTGATGTTTTGGCCGCTGGCATGGTGGCGCAGCTGAAGCGCCAGTACCCAGATGCGATTATTGAAGGTATTGGCGGTGCGCACATGCAGGCGCAAGGTTTTCATAGCTTATTTGATATGGAAACCTTGTCGGTCATGGGACTGGTCGAGGTACTGGCTCATTTACCCGCTATTTTGAAAGTCAAAAAGCAGCTGTTAGCCCACTTTGATAAGCACCCTCCTGATATTTTTGTCGGCATTGATGCGCCCGATTTTAATTTGCGCGTAGAAAAAGCGTTAAAAGCGAAAGGCATAAAAACCATACACTATGTAAGCCCTACTGTTTGGGCTTGGCGAGAAAAGCGCATTCACAAGATAGCCAAAGCCGCTAATCGCGTACTTGGCCTTTTTCCTTTCGAGCAGCAGGTTTACGATAAATACCAAGTGCCCTATACCTTTGTCGGTCACACTATGGCTGATGCTATTGCCATCACGCCTAACCAGGCAGACGCTAGACACGCATTATCGTTGCCGGTTACTGGTCCACTATTAGCGGTGTTGCCGGGGTCTAGAAGAGGGGAAGTAGACACACTATTACCGGTGTTTCTTGAGACCATCGAAGCGATTCATCACGCACGTCCAGACATTTCGTTTGTCATACCCGCTGCAAATTCACACCGCTTTTTGCAAATTAAAGCGGCCTTACAAGAGGCTGACGACGCGCTAAATCGACTGCCTATACATCTTACCGAAGGCACCTCTCGGGACGCCATGATAGCCAGTGACGTCATATTACTGGCTTCCGGTACCGCCACTCTAGAGGCCATGTTATGTAAGCGCCCCATGGTGGCTGCCTATAAACTCGCGCCGCTTACTTATAAAATAATGCAGCGCATTTATAAAGCGCCCTTTTTTACACTGCCTAACCTCTTGGCCAATGAAGCAATTATCCCAGAGTTATTACAAGACGATGTTAATGCCCACAATATGAGCGAACACCTTCTGTCTTATTTTGAAAGTGACAATAGCGCGTTGATTTCCCGTTTCACCGAACTCCACCATACGTTAAAATGTAATGCAGATAAGACAGCAGCACATGCCGTAGTGGAGGAATTACTTGCATAACCTAATTGCCGGTGTAGACGAAGTGGGACGAGGTCCTCTCGTTGGGGATGTGGTAACAGCAGCGGTAGTGTTAGACCCTGCAAAGCCTATTAAAGGGCTAACCGACTCCAAAAAGCTCAGTGAAAAAAAACGAAACGCCTTGAGTGAAGAGATTAAGGCTAAAGCGTTATATTGGAGCATTGGGCGAGCCAGTCCAGAAGAGATTGATAAATTAAACATCTTACATGCTACCATGTTAGCCATGACCAGAGCGGTAGACGCTTTAGGGGTAACACCTAACTTTGTTCGCGTGGATGGGAATCGTTTACCAGCGTGGAATTATCCTTCTGAGGCTGTAGTAAAAGGAGATAGCTTACACGCAGAAATCTCCGCCGCCTCTATCATTGCCAAAGTTGAGCGTGATAACGATATGTTGGTATTGCACGAAGCCTACCCCCAATATAATTTTGCAGGCCATAAGGGGTACCCCACAAAGGCCCATTTTGCGGCCTTAGCTGAATTTGGTGTGTTAGATTGTTATCGTAAAAGTTTTAAACCCGTTAGGGCACTAATAGAAGAGATATAAATCATGTCCTCGCCATTTATTCATTTACGTGTACATAGCGATTTTTCGATGATGGATGGGCTTAACAAAGTTAAGCCCATTTTGAATAAGGTTGCCGAGCTAAATATGCCGGCAGTCGCCATTACCGATCAAATGAATATGTGCGGGTTGGTAAAGTTTTATTCTACGGCTCATGATTTAGGTATTAAGCCCATCATTGGTACAGACTTTTGGGTCACCAATGACATCTTCGGCGATGAGCCATTTCGACTAACGTTATTAGCCATGAACAATGAAGGGTATAAGAATATCACTATTCTTATCTCTAAAGCCTATTTACGTGGCCACGTAGCGCATAAAGCGGTTATCGACCAAGCCTGGTTAGCTGAACACTCAGAAGGGGTTATTATACTTTCTGGCGGTTTACATGGCGACTTAGGTGTTGGGCTAACTAAAAATAACAAATTGATCCTCGACGCTGCATTGCAGTTTTACCAAACACACTTTGAAGACCGTTTTTATCTAGAGCTCACTCGAACCGGGCGTAATGGAGAAGAAGAGTATCTTCATCGAGCGGTGGCTTTAGCTGAACAAGAAGGTTTGCCCGTGGTGGCCACTAATGAAGTGTGCTTCATTGATAAGGCAGGCTTCGACGCCCATGAAATACGCGTGTGTATTCATGATGGTTACACACTTGACGATAATCGTCGGCCTAAGCGTTATAGCGAACAGCAGTATTTACGCAGTGCTGAGGAAATGCTTGCGCTCTTCAGTGATATTCCAGAAGCCATTGAAAATACGGTAGAAATTGCCAAGCGGTGTAATGTAACCGTACGTCTCGGAGAATACTTCTTGCCACAGTTCCCTACTGGCGGCATGACCACAGAAGACTTTTTAGTCAAAGTCTCTGAAGAAGGGCTGGAAGATAGGCTCGAATTTTTATTTCCTGATGAAAATGAAAGAAAGGAAAAGCGCCCAGCCTACGACGACCGATTACGGATAGAGCTAGAAGTTATCAACCAAATGGGATTCCCTGGCTACTTCCTCATCGTGATGGAGTTTATTCAGTGGAGTAAAGACAACGGCATTCCCGTGGGACCGGGACGAGGCTCTGGTGCGGGCTCGCTCGTGGCCTATGCACTGAAAATTACCGACTTAGACCCATTAGAGTTTGACCTACTTTTCGAACGTTTCTTGAACCCAGAACGTGTTTCCATGCCAGATTTCGACGTAGATTTCTGTATGGACAGACGTGATGAAGTGATAGATCACGTGGCAGAATTGTATGGGCGTCAGGCGGTATCTCAAATCATTACGTTTGGTACCATGGCGGCTAAGGCTGTGGTGCGCGATGTGGGGCGGGTATTAGGTCACCCCTATGGTTTTGTAGACAGAATATCGAAACTTATCCCGCCTGACCCTGGCATGACGCTAGAAAAGGCCTTCGCGGCTGAACCCCAACTTCCCGAAGTATACGAGCAAGATGAAGAGGTTAAAGATCTCATCGATATGGCGCGTATTCTTGAAGGGGTTACACGTAATGCTGGTAAGCATGCTGGTGGGGTGGTTATTGCACCTACCACGATTACCGACTTTTCTCCGTTGTACTGCGACGATGAAGGGAAAAACCCTGTCACCCAATTTGACAAAAATGATGTTGAAACGGCTGGCTTGGTAAAATTTGACTTCTTAGGCCTTAGAACACTGACCATTATTCAGTGGGCGATCGATATGATCAAAGAAGGCAAAAATATCGATGTAGATATTGCAGCCATTCCCCTTGAAGATAAGCGAAGTTTTAAAACACTACAAAATGCAGAAACTACTGCGGTATTCCAGCTAGAATCCCGAGGGATGAAGGAGCTTATTAAGCGCCTTAAACCAGATTGCTTTGAAGATATAATCGCATTGGTAGCCCTGTTTAGACCCGGCCCACTTCAATCGGGTATGGTCGATAACTTTATCGATAGAAAGCACGGTAGAGAAGAAATTTCCTATCCTGATGCTGAATATCAGCACGAGTGCTTAAAAGAAATCCTTGAGCCCACCTACGGCATCATCTTGTATCAGGAACAGGTGATGCAGATTGCGCAGGAAATGGCTGGGTATTCCCTTGGTGGCGCTGATTTGCTGCGTCGAGCAATGGGTAAGAAAAAACCTGAAGAAATGGCGAAGCAGCGAGGGGCGTTCGCAGAAGGCTCGAAGAACAATAATATCGACCCAGATCTCGCCATGAAAATATTCGACCTAGTAGAGAAATTTGCGGGTTACGGCTTTAACAAATCTCACTCTGCCGCGTATGCGTTGGTGTCTTACCAAACATTATGGTTGAAGGTGCATTATCCTGCGGAATTTATGGCCGCAGTAATGTCTGCCGATATGGATAACACAGACAAAATTGTTACCTTGGTGGATGAATGCGATCGTATGGGATTAGAGATCTTGCCGCCTGATTTGAATGCTGGGAAATATAAATTTACGGTAGATAGCGAAGGCCGTATTGTTTATGGCATTGGTGCAATCAAAGGGGTGGGTGAAGGCCCTATTGAAGCCATTATTGAAGCGCGTGAAACCCAAGGCGCGTTTAAGGATTTATTCGACTTTTGCGCAAAAATTGATGTTAAGCGTGTCAATAAGCGCGTATTAGAAAAGCTAGTTTTATCAGGGGCCATGGACAACTTGGGCCCTCATAGGGCAGCGCTTATGGCCACGTTACCCGAAGCGATAGCGGCGGCTGGTCAGCATGCAAAAGCAGAGTCGTTTGGTCAATCAGATATGTTTGGTTTATTAACCACCGAACCAGAAGACGTACTGCAAGCGTTTGCGGATGTACCTCAGTGGCCTGAAAAAGTGTGGCTTGAAGGGGAGAAAGACACCCTAGGTTTGTACCTTACGGGGCACCCAATCAACCAATACGCCGATGAAATTCGATATTATACCGAAGGTCGGCTGGTGGATTTAAAGCCTACGGGTAAAGATCAAATGGCCAGTGCAGTGGGTTTGGTATTGGGCGTTAGAGTGATGACCAACAAACGGGGTCGCCGCTGGGCTATTGTTACGTTAGACGATAAAAGCGCTAGAATAGACGTACGATTCTTTCCAGATATGTACGAACAGTTTGAAAGTGTACTGGAAACTGACAAAATATTGCTCATAAAGGGACAGGTCAGCTTTGATGATTTCTCTGGGGGCAATACAATCACCGCCCGTGATGTAATGGACATAGTTCAAGCACGGGAGAAAAACGCGAGAGCACTGGCCTTATATGTAGATACCCAGGTGCTTGAACAACAGAAAATGAGCCAGTTGCAATCTATTTTGCAGGCTTTTAACGGGGGTAGTTGTCCTGTTCAGTTAGCCATAACACACCCAGATGTTGAGGCAACATTGGCGTGTAGTGCTAAGTGGTATGTAACACCAGAAGATCAACTACTTCACGACCTTAAACAGTGTTTAGGGGAAAAAGCCGTATCAATCCTCTACCATTAAGGGTCAGAGTTCGATAGATTGACTATCTCGCGTTGGCACTGATGAGCGTAGTACGAATAGGACATAAAATGAGTATACAGTTTTTGGACTTTGAACAGCCAATAGCCGAACTAGAAGCAAAAATCGAAGAGCTAAGGTTGGTAAATCAAGGCGGTGAGTTTGACGTAGGCATTGAAGAAGAAATCAATAAGCTTCGCGGTAAGAGTGCTGAGCTAACAAAGAAGATTTTTTCTGACCTAGGTGCATGGCAAGTGTCTCAGCTTGCTCGTCATCCCATGCGGCCTTATACACTGGATTATATTCCGCGTATCTTCACTGAATTTGATGAATTAGCTGGCGATCGTGCATTTGCCGATGACAAGGCTATCGTCGGTGGTCCCGCCATGCTAGATGACCAGCCAGTGATGATCATAGGCCACCAAAAAGGTCGCGATACCAACGAAAAAATAAAACGTAACTTTGGTATGCCAAAGCCTGAAGGCTATCGAAAAGCGTTGCGACTCATGAAAATGGCTGAGCGTTTCAATCTACCGATTATCACCTTTATTGATACGCCTGGGGCGTATCCAGGCGTGGGTGCAGAAGAACGTGGTCAAAGTGAAGCTATTGCAAAAAATCTTTTTGAAATGGCAGAGCTAAAGGTGCCTATCATCTGTACCGTAATCGGTGAAGGTGGCTCAGGCGGCGCGTTAGCTATAGGGGTGGGCGATCGCGTGAACATGCTGCAGTACTCTACTTATTCAGTTATTTCGCCAGAAGGCTGTGCTTCAATTCTTTGGAAAAGCGCTGAAAAAGCACCTTTGGCGGCGGAAGCGATGGGGGTAAGTGCACCACAAATTAAAGAGTTAGGCTTAATCAACAGTATTGTTGAGGAGCCTCTTGGGGGTGCCCACCGTGACCACAACGGTATGGCAGCAAACCTGAAAGCGGTGCTTAAGCAGCAATTGAGTCAACTTAAAACACTTGATAATGCTTCTCTCATGGAAGAGCGTTATCAGCGACTTATGTCGTTTGGTTACTGCTAGGTATTAAGCCTTATGGCCGCCCGTGAGTAATATCGTTAATCGTATCTGCGATACGCTTCATCATCTTCTTGAGAGCGTTGAGGTAGACCCATCTCCAATTTTGACGGTGGCTTACAGTGGCGGCGTAGATTCTACGCTATTACTCCATGCGCTCGCGCACTATCGGGATCGTCACGATCTCGACGTCCACGCGGTACATGTTCACCATGGCTTAAGCGACAATGCTGATTCCTGGCTAGCGCATTGTGAACGTGAATGTCGATTTCTTGATATTCCTTTTACGGCTAACAAGGTGGATATTGAACAAACTACCCGCACCAGCTTAGAAGCCCTTGCGCGTAATGCGCGTTATGCGGCGTTGCATGATTACTGTAAGCAACACAACAGTATTTTATGCCTAGGGCAACATAGCGAAGATCAATTAGAAACGGTATTACTTCAACTTAAGCGCGGTGCTGGCCCTCAGGGATTAGCCGGTATGGGCGCGTTTCAGTGGCGTAATAAAGTGCTCACACTGCGCCCCATGTTACAAGAGAGCAAACAAGACATTCTTAGTGCGGCCCAGCAGCTCAACTTAAATTGGGTAGAAGATGAATCTAACGCTGATACCCGATTCGATAGAAACTTTTTACGCAATGAAGTGTTACCTCTGTTAACTGCGCGTTGGCCTCAAATGGCAAAAACCACAGGCAGAAGTGCGGCGCTTTGCGCCGAGCAGTCTGCCCTGTTGGAAACAGAGGCGAAAACCCACCTTTCTCACTGTGAAAGCGTTTCTGCATTTGGAACTAGTATGCTTAGTGGTAAGTACATACTATCGCTATCTGACAGCTGGAAAAGAGCCGTGATTAGGCAATGGTTCGCCTCGAAGGGCGCGCTGGCACCCAGCCAAGCTCAGTTAGTACAAGTGCTTAATATGCTAAATGCGAGAGAGGATGCTACTCCCAAAGTCACTTTTTCCTGGGGGTACGTGGCGCGCTATCAGGGAAGTCTTTACTGGGTGAATAATGCCGATGAGCGGGTTAAACGGGAATTAACTTTACCAGAAGGCAGCACACTAACGCTTGCATGGCTTAACTTACAATTACGGTTTGAAAGCAATTTTGAGGAAGAGAAGCCTTTACTGCTAGTGGTAAAAACGGATGTTAAGGGATTAAAAATCAAACCGGCAAACGCTCAGGTAAGTAAACCGCTTAAGGACTGGTACAAGTATTGGAAAATTCCTGTTTGGGAAAGAGCAAAAATTCCGGTGGTGTTCTTTAAAGAAGACGCTATCGCCTTATTGATTAACGGCGACGTGGTTCGCCTTCATCGTTGCCCAGCGTCTTTTCAACTCACTGTGGTCTCTAGTTAAACCCGCGATATAGGGTAATGCGATTCAACGCTCTTTCCATATAAAGCCGCAACAAATACGGCAAGCCATTGCCAGGTGGCAATGTCTGAACGATTCAAATGGTCGTGAGTAGTACTGAGTCCTGGTTAAGCCGCTTGATAGCTGTTTTTACCAGAATGTTTAACTTTGTATAGCGCAGTATCAGCCCGATCGAAAATTGACGCTAGGTCGTCTCCTTCTCGAAACACTGCACCACCTAAACTACACGACACATTCATTCTCGAAAGATAGGCAGATTGATTTATTGAAAGCTGAATTCGAGACGCCGCACAGGCCAATTGTTGCTGAGTTTGGCAATCTAATACCACACAAAATTCGTCTCCACCAAAGCGGAATGCTTCGTCTTCATCACGCAGCACATTGAGTAATTGATTCGCCACCGTGACCAAGACTGTGTCTCCCTCGCGGTGACCGAAGTTATCGTTAACTTGCTTAAAGTTATCCAGGTCAATAATCAATAACGCAAACGCTTCTTCATGACGCTGTGCC
Source organism: Alteromonas sp. B31-7 (assembly GCF_015767655.1). Classification (NCBI taxonomy): domain Bacteria; kingdom Pseudomonadati; phylum Pseudomonadota; class Gammaproteobacteria; order Alteromonadales; family Alteromonadaceae; genus Alteromonas; species Alteromonas sp. B31-7. Next base: position 3,495,441 of record NZ_CP065233.1, on the reverse strand, counting down.
CAGCCTAACTGGCGAGTAAGCGCTTCATCGAAACCGCTGCGGTTGCCTAGCCCTGTTAGCATGTCTTTCGTTGCCATTTTTCGCATTCTACGAAAGCTAAGGGCGTGAGCGAGTTGTTGATTAAATATGCTATGTAACTGTGCTAATACGTTTTGCTGTGATAATGACAGGGAGCGAGTCATATAGTAATAGGCGCTGTGTTTCTCATCTGAGGATGAATCTGTCAGCGTGTCAGTATGCAAGGGGAGTTCAATCAGCACCGCTGAAATAGGCGCGTTACCGAACACCCAGCGAGAATCAAAATCCGACAGGCTAAAACCAGTGATAGGCATAAGCCCCGATAACTGGTTAAAGTAGAGGTTACTTAACTCATCAATCTCTAACGTTGACAATAATTGACTAACGAAGTTGGATAGTTCACTAATAGATAACCCTTGCCCTGCGCTAGCCGACGGGTAAAAGTTGTCATGTTGTGTGCTATCGTAGATAGTAGTTGAGAAATCCACAGGTTCGCCCCTTGTTGCAAAACGCTTTTAAAATGCAAAATTAATTTTGCGTCAAAGCCCTGACGGTTCTGTGTTAAAACAGTGGCAATCATTGCCGTTTTTGCACTAATTAAAGGGTGATTTGCAATCTGGATGCCAAGTATTCTTTGGGAGTGTAAATTTGGGTCACGGCTTCTTAAATATAATTGCGTTAATGCTTATTGCAGTATGCAGTGTGGCAGTGTTCAAACGTATGCAGCTCCCTCCCATTCTTGCTTATTTGTTTGCAGGCGTACTTGCCGGCCCCCAATTACTTGGCCTGTACTCCCATCCGCAAGAGATGCATCTTCTCGCAGAAGTGGGCATCGTCTTTTTACTTTTTTCTCTTGGTTTGGAATTTTCCCTCCCTAAGCTACTTGCCATGCGGTCATTGGTGTTTGGGGTTGGGTTTGGGCAAATGGCTTTAACCACAGGCGTGTTCACCCTAATCCCTTACTTATTTGGCATTCCCCTTAGTGCTGCTGTCATTATTGGCGGCGCGTTAGCATTAAGCTCTACCGCGATTGTGATTAAGCAAGCCAATGAAATGGGAATATTGAATAACCGTCGAACTCAGCTCGCTATCAGTATTCTATTGTTCCAGGATTTAGCCGTGGTGCCTTTTCTCATCGCCATTCCTTTACTCGCCCAAAGTGGCGAGAACAGTATTGCGCTGGCGCTAGGCGGCGCGCTACTTAAAGGTATTTTTGTGGTGGCCTTACTTATGTCTATTGGCAAATGGGTGTTGCCCTGGGTATTCCGAGAGGTGGCGAAAACGAGAACTGACGAGCTGTTTGTCCTAACCACTATTTTGATTGCGTTGCTGGCTGGCGGGCTCACCTACTACTTTGGCTTGTCTATGGCTTTGGGGGCTTTTTTAGCAGGTATGATGTTAGGCGAAAGCCAATACAAGTATCAATTGGAAGCTGATATACGGCCTTTTAGGGATATTCTCATGGGGCTGTTCTTTATTACCGTTGGTATGCAGCTTGACCTTACTGTGCTTTGGCATGAGCTCTTCACTATTGTTTTCGGCGTTATTGGGTTAATGGCGTGTAAGGTGGTACTGGTGCGAATTTGTTCCGCCATGGTAAAGAGCGATAGTTTAGATGCATGGTCGGCAGGGTTTAAACTGTGTCAGATAGGTGAATTTAGTTTTGTTATTGCCGCGCTTGCTACTACCCATGAAGTGCTTTCCAATCAACAGTCTTCACTCATCGTCAGTATGGGGGTCATTAGTATGGCGTTAACCCCTTGGTTAATGACGAACAGTTTAGCCTTGGCTAAGAAAATCGTAACGAAACCTCTGTCTCCTGACGTTACATCGCAATTTAGCCAGCAAACGAGGTTACAACAACACGTGGTGATTTGTGGCTTTGGTCGGGTAGGGCAGTCGGTTGCGCGTATGCTAAAAATGGAAGGCATTCCTTTTGTTGCCATCGATATCGACCCTGTGCGGGTGCAAGAAAGCCGAAATGCGGGGGAACCTGTTATTTTTGGTGACGCCAGTCAAAAAGACATTTTAACAAACGCCTCAGTGACAAGCGCGAAATTGGTACTGGTGACCTTTGACGAAGCCATAAAAGCAAAACAAGTCATTAGTGCTACTCACCAGATTTCCGCAGACTGTGATGTGATGGTGAGAACCAAACGAGATTATCAGCTAGAGAGTCTTTACAACGCGGGGGCAAATCAAGTGGTGCCTGAGCTGCAAGAGGGAAGCCTAATGTTGATTTCTCAAGTATTGCATTATGCAGGCGTGCCCATGTCTCGAATTTTGAAGCGGGTACGCGCCGAACGCAAAGGGCGCTACGATCATTTGCATGGCTTTTATCCAGGGGAGACCACAGAAATCTCCTACGGAACAGAGGATAAGTTAGAATTTATTCATGCGGTTGTTGTGGCTGAAGACGCAGCCTGCATAGGGAAACGTCTTAGTGAAATTGATTTTTCACGCATGCGGGTAAAAGTAAAAGGGCTTAGACGCAGTGGAACCGAGCTGATCGATCCTAGCGGAGAGGCTGAGTTACAGCCCCACGATGTCTTGGTGATAGCAGGCAAGCCCCGACGAGTAGAACGTGCAGAAAGAAAGTTGTTAGAAGACGTTTAACTTAAGCAACTTTGTCTTTTTTCAGCGCATCAAACTGTTTGTTGAGATCATATTTTTCGTCAGTCACAATTTTTTCTAACACAGACACTCGCTCTTTTAATGCCGTAATTTCAGCCTCGTAGGCTTCATTCTGTTCGCCTTTCTTTTGCTCGTGACTTTTGCCTTTGGCGGTTTGAATAATGGCAACAATTGACCAACATACAATGCCTACAATAAAGATGGCTGTTAAATTCATAATAATCCCCTTCTATTTTGTAGCGATTGCATCGGAATCGCTACGCCCTTTATGATTTTTTCGTTACTATGACACCTAATACTACAATAGCAGGTTATCTGTGCTTGTCAGTACATTAAATGTACTGTTATTACACGCCGAAGCCTCATCGGTCAGATAAACCACCTAGTAGCCGCTGTTTACGTGATAACAGCGTAAACAACAGTGATGCATTACATTACCTTTATCCTAGAGCAAATTGTTTGCCATAAATTAAAAGTGCTATTATTCAATATCTTAGGGGGTTTTTAATAGAGTGGCGTGCATCATGTATATGAACAAAAACCAAATGATAGTTAAATTGACGAATGATTGATGAAATTAGTCACTCTTTGAGTTCAGAGGAAGATGTAAAGTGGATGACCCACGCGTTATCGCTAGCAGATAAGGCGGCGCAGATGGGGGAGGTTCCTGTGGGCGCTTGTGTGGTACAAGAAGGTATATTGGTCGGAGAGGGCTGGAATACACCGATTACTGACCATGACCCTTCAGCTCATGCAGAAATGGCCGCAATCCGCGCCGCTGCCAAGCAGGTTAAAAATTACCGTACAGTGGGTACTACCTTGTACGTGACGCTAGAGCCCTGTTCCATGTGTGCCGGTATGTTGGTTCACGCGCGTGTAGATAGAGTGGTTTTCGGTGCTTGGGATGCTAAAACTGGCGCGGCTGGCTCTGTGATGAACCTATTGCAACACCCAGCACTGAATCACCAAATTGAGGTTGTACCGGGTGTGCTTGCTGAAATGTGTGCTGAAAAACTGTCTTCATTTTTCAAACAACGTAGAGCGCAGATAAAGTTAGCTAAAAAGAATAAACAGGCGTTAGCTAAGGGTTGCGGTTCAGCTGAGTGAACATGTCACTGGTTACGTATTGCTTGCGACGTTGAAGCACCTTTTGATGTACCCGCTTCAGCATCAGGCGGCGTCTATTATTATTTTTCAATGTTATTCCTTTCTTCATAAATCTACTTCTTTTCATTAACCCTCCTTGCATCACCAATTAGGGAAAATATCGTGGCAGCATTAGCACCAACTTGCTGCGATGTTACTAAGCTTAAATGACACCAAAATGACAAGTTTCAATACGCAAGAATTAAATTTTTCCCTGTTCGTCTAACCACACCAAGCTGTCATAATATCGCCGGATGTTATCAACATACTGCAGGGCTTCATCACCTCTAGCATAGCCGTAATTGGTGGTTCTGTAGTATTTCTTCTGTTTAAGTTGTGGCAGTCGTTGCTTAACGTCTACCCACAGGTCAGGGTTACCCCCTTGGCGTTCGGTTAAAACCCTCGCATCTTCCAAGTGCCCCATCCCAATATTATACGCGGCCATGGCCATCCATGTTCTATCAGGGTTGCCAATTCGAGCAGGAATACGGCTAAGTAAGCTGGCAAAGTAACGGGCCCCGCCCCGAATGCTTTGTTCTGGGTCTGTTCTATCCTCTACATCCCAGTCGTTCGCGGTATCCATGGTTAACATCATAAGCCCACGAACACCAGTACGTGACACTGCGTCAGGTTTCCAATGGCTTTCTTGGTAACTCATGGCTGCCAATAACCGCCAATCCAAATCTCCCGCGTATTGTTGAAACATGCTTTTGTAGCGTTTCAGTGTGGTTTCTGCCGACTTGTTAAACGCGCGGCTATCGACATAGTCAAAGGTACGGATGTGACCAAAGTATTTATCTTCTAAAACAGTGAACCATCCTGACTGGTGTACGGTGCCAAAATATTCCACCATAGCCGCTTTAATGGAATCGTCTTGTGAGCGATCTAAAGCCCATGCCATAGGCATACTGTCTTCTATCGTCATGGCTACGGCTAAGTTAGGATAACGACGACGTTGTAAGGCGAGTCGGTTACTATCGGCAAGGGTGTAGTCTAATTCGCCCTCAGCCACCTTTTGTAATAATTCTTCAGAGTCTGAATCTTCCGTTGTAATCAAGGTGGGCGCGGCGTCATCGCTCAGGCTTGTTAATAGTTGAGCTTGACTGCTGCCTGTTACCGTAACCACAGGCGCATCGAGTTCAGCCATGTCTCTAGGGCGAGAGGTGCCCGCTTGAAACACTAAATGCTGGGAAACCGTTTGATAGGCGGGCCCATAGCTAAACCGAGACTGCAACACGTCGGTGACGGCGTCACCGGTGGCAACAATATCGAGATTGCCTTCTTCTAATTGTTCTAGCATAGCTTCGTAGCTATAAAAGGGATATAGGTCGAGGGTTACGCCTAAATAGTCGGCAAAGCCGGCGAGTAATTCATATTCAAAGCCTTGAGGACCTTCTGCACCATTGTAATAAGTAGCAGGACCATAGAGGGTTCCTACTTTCACCGATCCTCTTTCTAATAATGAGGAAAGCGCGTTAGGAATTTTCGGTGCTCCGCAGCTGGTAGCAAATAAACACAAAGCGATAAAAAATGTAATTTTTAATCGGTTTTTTAAGTCTTGTGACAGCATAGACCTTTTCTTGTTGTTGTTAATTGGGTGATTTTTAAAAAAAACTGCAACATACCCCGAGATGTAGGTTACCAATTCATCATATTTCATCTATAATCCGCGCCGAAATCCTCATCAATTACAGAGACAACGCGTAGCATTGATGGTCGTTGTTTCCAAACAACCAGGTAAAGCAATATGTTGGTCCTTCGAGGCGCTCCCGCACTATCCGAGTTTAACCAAACTAAACTGATTGCAAAGCTGGGTCAATCCGGCATTAAGGTGAAAAGCCTTTATAGTGAATATATTCACCTTGTAGATTCTGTAGGTGACTTGTCGTCGCAGCAAAGAGATATTCTCGATAAACTGCTGACATATGGCCCTGCTAGACAAGCGCAAACCCCATCAGGAACCTTATTTTTTGTTACTCCTCGCCCCGGCACCATCTCTCCGTGGTCTTCAAAAGCTACCGATATCGCTCACAACTGTAAATTAGATTGTATTAATCGTATTGAACGAGGTTGTGCATACTATTTAACGTTTGAGGGAAGCATTAGCGAGAGTGAGTATCAGCAAGTCGCAAGTTTCCTGCATGATCGCATGACTGAATCAGTGTTTGCACAAACACAAGATGCGCAAGCATTGTTCCTACAAGCAACGGCACAAACGTTCACATCAGTAGATGTATTGGCCAATGGTAAAGCCGCCTTGGTTGAAGCAAACCTTAAGCTAGGATTAGCCCTGGCGGATGATGAGGTAGAGTATTTGTTTGAAAGCTTTACTAAGTTGGGAAGAAATCCAACCGACGTAGAGCTTTACATGTTTGCTCAAGCAAACTCTGAGCATTGTCGTCATAAAATATTCAACGCAAGTTGGACAATAGATGGGGAAGCGCAAGAAAAATCCCTGTTCAAAATGATTAAAAACACCTACGAGTTACTGCCTGATCACGTGTACTCAGCGTACAAAGACAACGCGGCGGTAATGGAAGGGTGGCAAGCGGGAAGATTTTTCCCAAACCCGCAATCACACCAATACGAATACCATCATGAGAATATTGATATTCTTATGAAAGTTGAAACCCACAATCACCCTACTGCCATTTCTCCTTTCCCAGGTGCCGCAACAGGCTCGGGTGGTGAAATTCGCGATGAAGGCGCAACTGGACGTGGTTCGAAACCAAAAGCCGGTTTGGTAGGGTTCACAGTATCAAACTTAAGGATCCCTGGTGCAGAGCAGCCTTGGGAAAAAGAGTACGGTAAGCCTCAGCGCATTGTAAGTGCATTGGACATAATGACCGACGGACCACTTGGTGGCGCAGCCTTTAATAACGAGTTTGGTCGCCCAGCATTATTAGGTTACTTCCGTACTTATGAGCAAGAAGTCAATAGCTTTAATGGCGTTGAAGTGCGCGGTTACCATAAGCCAATTATGCTTGCTGGTGGTTTAGGGAATATTCGCCGTGATCACATCGAGAAAGGCGAAATCACCGTTGGTGCTAAGCTGATTGTGCTTGGCGGCCCTGCCATGAATATTGGTCTTGGTGGCGGTGCAGCGTCGTCTATGGCCTCTGGACAATCAAACGAAGATTTAGATTTTGCCTCGGTTCAACGTGATAACCCTGAAATGGAACGTCGTTGCCAAGAAGTCATTGATGCATGTTGGCAGTTAGGTGACAACAATCCTATTCAATTTATTCACGATGTGGGCGCGGGTGGTTTATCAAACGCCTTGCCTGAATTGGTGAATGATGGCGGTCGGGGCGGTAACTTTGAACTTCGCAAGGTGTTATCTGATGAGCCGGGCATGACGCCTCTTGAGCTTTGGTGTAACGAATCGCAAGAACGCTATGTGATGTCGGTCGCACCAGAAAATATGCCGGTTTTCGAAGCCATCTGTGCCCGTGAACGCGCGCCCTTCGCCGTAGTGGGTGAAGCGACCGCTGAGCAGCATTTAAACTTGAATGACAGCCAATTCGATAACAAACCTATCGATATGCCCCTTGATGTTTTGCTTGGCAAGCCGCCTAAAATGCATCGTGATGTGAGCTCGAGAAAAGTCAGCTCCCCCGCATTAGATGACGCAGGCATTACCCTTAGCGACGCCGCGAATCGCATATTGTCGCTACCTACGGTGGCGGAAAAAACCTTCCTGATTACCATTGGCGATCGCTCTGTAACGGGCCTTGTAAGTCGTGACCAAATGGTGGGGCCATGGCAGATTCCTGTTGCTGATGTGGCGGTTACTGCTAGCGCCTTTGATACCTATCATGGTGAAGCAATGGCGATGGGGGAGCGTACCCCAGTAGCACTGCTTTCCCATGGTGCCTCGGCTCGCTTAGCGGTAGGTGAAGCGTTAACGAATATTGCGGCGGCTAATATTGGTGATATTCAGCGTATTAAGCTTTCAGCTAACTGGATGTCGGCAGCGGGACACCCTGGCGAAGATGCAGGTTTGTATGAAGCAGTTAAAGCGGTAGGTGAAGAGCTTTGTCCTGAACTTGGGCTGACGATCCCAGTGGGTAAAGATTCTATGTCGATGAAAACCGCATGGAATGAAAATGGTGAAAACAAAGCCGTAACTTCCCCCTTGTCTTTAGTTATTTCAGCATTTGGCGCGGTAAAAGATATTCGCAAAACCGTGACGCCGCAGTTACGTACCGACAAAGGCGACAGTACCTTAATACTTATCGACTTAGGTGAAGGTAAGAATCGCTTAGGGGCGAGTTGTTTAGCGCAAGTTTATTCTCAGTTAGGTGACAGCCCAGCCGATGTGGTATCGGCCACTCGCCTAAAACAGTTCTTTAATGCCATGCAGGCGCTTATCGAAAAAGGCTTGGTTCAAGCCTACCACGATCGCTCAGACGGCGGCTTATTCACCACTGTTGCAGAGATGGCATTTGCAGGTAAAACTGGCGTGAGTATCACTCTTGATACTTTAACGGGCAATGATGTTGACGTTCTGTTCAATGAAGAACTAGGCGGTGTGGTACAAGTATTAAACCAAGATATTGACGCTGTTAACGACCTTCTTACTGCCTTTGATATTGCAGATATTGCGCATGTTATTGGTACAGTAAATAGTACGGATATGATTGAATTTAGTCGGGATGGCGTGGCTGTGTTAGCAGACAGCCGGGTTGCAATGCGAACGACCTGGGCACAAACGACCTATGAAATGCAAAAGCGTCGTGATAACCCAGCTTGCGCTGAGCAAGAACACTTGGCTAAACAGGACGCGGCAGATCCAGGCTTACACGCGGCACTGACGTATGATGTTAATGAAGACATTGCGGCACCTTACATTGCCAAAGGTATAAAGCCTAAAGTTGCAATATTGCGGGAGCAAGGTGTTAACTCTCACTTAGAAATGGCGGCGGCATTTAATCGCGCAGGATTCGATGCTATCGACGTGCATATGAGTGATGTACTGGCGGGCCGAACCACCTTAGCGCAATTTGCTGGCTTGGCCGCCTGTGGCGGGTTCTCGTATGGTGATGTATTGGGTGCGGGTGAAGGTTGGGCGAAGTCTATATTGTTTAATGGTATAGCCAGAGACCAGTTTGAAGCTTTCTTTAATCGCGATGATACTTTCAGCCTCGGTGTGTGTAACGGCTGCCAAATGTTGTCGAATTTGAAGTCGCTTATCCCTGGTACCGAACATTGGCCACACTTTGTTACTAACCAGTCAGCACGCTTCGAAGCACGGGTGGCGATGGTAGAAGTGATGGAGTCAAAATCTGTCTTGTTAGCTGGAATGGCTGGCTCGCGTATGCCAATTGCGGTGTCTCATGGAGAAGGGCAAGCGGAATTTGCCAATCAGGACGCCCTCGCGCAGGTGTCTCATCAAGTGGCACTGCGTTATGTTGATAACTATGGTGCACCTACCATGCAATACCCAGCTAACCCGAATGGTTCTGTGCAGGGGATTACGGGCCTTACCTCGGCCGATGGACGCAGCACTATTATGATGCCTCACCCTGAAAGGGTGTTCAGAGCCGTGGCAAATTCTTGGCGTCCTGACGAATGGCAAGAAGATGGTGCGTGGATGCGTATATTTAGAAACGCGAGAAAATTCGTAGGCTAAAAATGAGTGATCGTTAAGGGGCGGTAAAAATCGCTCCTTTTACGCATAAAACGGCGCATCTGTGTCAACTAATTGGCAAGTTGTCAAAAAAATGAACAGAGGGGCTTGTCATCTCTAAGTCACTGATCTATTGTAGTGCGTGCAGGGATTGCAGATTGGTTACAGGAGGTTTTGTTGCGGGTTTATCTGGCAAAACGTCAGTATCGATAATAAGAGACGACTAATGAATCGTTCTTCAAAAGGGTTTGGCTTAACCGGAGTGGCTGTGGCTGTTGTGCTGATGTTTGTAACTGCTGTTTTTAGCACTTCAGCAAAATCTGACGAAGCTCCTTCAACGCTAAGTGTGCAGTCTTCAGTTAAGTAGTCTGAAAGTAAAATTCTAAGGGCAGTTTTCGCAAGGAAACTGCCCTTAATCAATTCTGTATCATCATGTATTCTTTACATGACAAAATCATTACCTTTTCCGGTTTTTTTCTCTATTAATCAATTTTTGTTGAGGATGTTTCTTCAGCAATACATAAGTAGCACCAAAACCACCGTGCATGGGTTGTGCGGTATGAAAGGCAATGACTTCCTCGAGTTCCCGAAGCCAATGATTAACATAGCTTTTCTTTAAGGCAGGAAATGGCTTGCTGTTTTCTCCAGTACCGTGCTGGATTAATAGCGCTCTTACCCCTTTTTCGTGGCTTGATATTATCGATTGGTAGAGTGCATCACGGCTTTGCTCAATGTTTAAAGCTTTAAGTGATAAAGTGTATTCCAGCGGGTATTTGCCCATACGCAGCTTCTTAAATACCCCATCTTGGATCCCTGGTTGCTGAAAACATATAAAGTCACTCGGCGGGACAGGTTTAACCCCTTCTAAACTTAACGGGTTGGTTAGCTTTTCACGGGTTTTATTTTGCAAAGCTGCACGCTTTTGCTTTTCTGCGAGCGCTTTTTCTGGATCATGTAATAAAGCCTTATCGCCTGATGCAATAGGTTTAACATCCTGCATTTCTGCAAAAAACGAGTCGACATCGTCATGCTCTAGGTGGGTCATCGTGTCTCCCGATTAGCCTGTACATTGTAATGGGCGAACAAGTTGTCTGCACGCATCTTTGTTATACGCTCGTTCTACTTCAGAGGATGACAAAAACATGCGTGTGACGTGAAAAAGGTAGTCGCTAGAGTGGCGTCCCCACCGCGACTCGAACGCAGATCTAAAGCTTAGGAGGCTCTTGTTTTATCCAGTTAAACTATGGGGACTGAGTATATTGTTATTATACGAGAGTCTCGCTCAATCGGAACCCTTGGTTTAAAACAATTTTGCAATATTGAAGTAAATTGTCGTTAGTCTGACAATGGCAACAATTCACTGGGACATATACTTATGTTGAGGTGGCTTGCTACCAAATATATGGTATTCCTAGATTGGTAATATTTATAATATAAAAAAACAAAGATTTAGGTTTTGGTAGATGCAGCTTGATTCTACTTTTTTATAACGAAGTCGTTCTCTTGAATGTTAATGATGACGTTAGCGTCTTTATGGCGAACTTGTGCAGAATTGCTATACGCCGATTCAACGATAAAAACTCCCGGATAAATATTATATTGTAAGTAGGTTTCGCCACGACCATCTGTAAATTGCCGTGTTTGATAAATATATAGCTCATCATTTGGCATTACGCCATTATCTCTGCCTAAAGAAACGGTGACATTTGTATTATTGGCTTGTAGCACCCTGCCGGTAAGGGGTTGGCAAGAGGTGGTTTCTTCAAGGTCGACAATGAATTTTGCCACTTGCTTATCAATCGCTTTTCCGTAGGCGGTTGACCAAAACGATTGTGAGTATTCGTCTAATTCAGCAAAGCGATCAAAGGGCCAAGTATCTTGTGTTTGGTATGTTCGTTGGAATAGCTTACCGCCGTTAAGGCCATCGTAAACGGCGACATCAAAAGCGAAATAGCGGGTAGCGTCTTCATCGGCCCAAAAGGCCAACCGAGAAGGGGGCTCTCGGGTCACGCTCAGGTCGGTAATTTCCCCTACTAAAACAAATTGAGCGTCAGCCACTTTTGCTAGCTCTCTAACATTGGCGGGCAACGTAGATGGAGACCAGTAGGTAGTATAAGGTGCAATATAGGACAATTTGGCGTGAGTGCCATGAGTGTCCATCAGCGTAGCTAAGTGACGGGTAAACGCAGCAGGAAAGTCGGCGATTTGTCCATCTAAAAGGTGCTCTCTATTGGCAACAGAGAAATAGCTACTAGCAACGTGCTTGGTGTATTCACTGGCTTTACATATTTGTTCTTTTGGAAAAATGTCAGCACGGATGGTAACGGTAACATAGTCGCTATGCCACACTTCATCCACAAGCTCTACTTGGTTTACTTCACCTGTGCTACTAATAGTAATATCTTCGCTTTCTAATAAGCCGTTGGTTAATTGCTGAACACTGTTTATCGATGCGCCAGCAAACAACAGGGCCTGTTTAAGCGCTTCCTCAGTGGCGGCTTTGCGGGCGCTATGTTTATCGCCCTTCATTATAATTGCCTGGCCTTTAGCTTCGTACCAAACGGCATTTACTTGCCCTACATATAATGCCAGTAGGCAAATAAGCGCCATGAATATGCAATGCGAAGACTTATTTTTCTGTGCGAACACAAGCGCCCCTCAGCTTAGTTTTACGTTGCTCTAAAGCATTTTACCTTGCGCTATTGCTCTACCCAGGCGGAGTGGTTGTTGTCCGCATGCGCTGGGTGTCAAAAAAGCTTCACCACACAAGGTTATTTTCATATACAGATGAGTGTAAGCGAATAGAGTGCCAAAAATACAAAATGTGATGAAGACAGCGGTCACCATCGGTGGTTTGGTCTCTTTCATTAAGTGTCAATTCACTGACTTTCACATTTAGGCGCAAACTTTGCTTTCAGTTTTAGTCACACGTGATAAAGCACGTCAACCGCTTGGCTGTCACCTTGGGTTTAACCTTATCGATGCAGTCAAACTAACTCAGTTCAGTCTATTGCGTTAGCGAGAGTGTGTCAGCGTGAATAATAGCGGTTTATCAGTCAAGTAGGATGGTCATTTTAAGGTTACCAATATGAAAATGGTGAAAAGGCGTATTAAGCATTCGGTGAAGTTGCTGACATCAGTATTGGTTAGCGCCAGTATTTTGTCTGGATGCAGCCTGTTTGTAGACAAACATGTTGAATGGGAAACCGTGGAGCCGGAATCTTACCCTACACTGACGGCGGTGGGGTATGCGCCCATTGCTTCTCAGCGTGGAGAAAGCGAAACCGTTAAAATGTTGATGGCAATTAAAGCGTCAAAGTTAGAGGCGTATCGAGAGCTTGCTGAGCAAGTGTATGGGCAACGTATCGAGGGAAGTCAATCACTCTCAAGCCTTGTTGTATCAAATGAAACCTTAAAGGCGTCAGTAGAAGGTGTCATTCGCGGGGCAAAAATTATAAAAAGCTATCCGGTTGGTGAAGATACCTACGCCACAGAATTAGAATTAGACATGCAGCGGGTATACGACATTTACCTTTCAACGGCAAAACCTCGACGAATTAAAGACATTAAATATTACTAGCCGTTAGCTTCAAGCGTCATGAGAAGAAATAGAAAAAGGGTGCAATATCAATTGCACCCTTTTTCTTTAAAGATCGAGGAGTGTGAAAAATACTAGGCGCTTACACCTGAACCTAAACGCCCACCGTTGGGCTTGCCTTTTTTGTCATAGGTTAGGGATTCTTTTGCGCGCACTTCTAACATAAGATTACGTAAGTGAGTCAGACGAAGCTGACCTTGCTCCACTGCCTTTTGGTTGACACTGGTTTTATACTTACATTCATCTAATATCTGAGCCGCCGATTGCATTAAGCTTTCTGCCTCTTCAGGCAAGCTACTCGATTTTTTCTCTGCTTGATAAACGGGCTCAATTTGCCTATCTGCAGCTTGAATCGCTTCAAGTAGCTCGGCTTTTTGTTCCAGCAAACTCGTTAGTGCTTCAGCATCACGGGCACTTATCAAGTGAAGTTCCTGCTCAAGTAGTTGCGCTAATTGAGACAAGTTTTCAACTTGTTGCTGTAATGCTGAGGTAAGTGTGCTGGTCATAATCACCTAACTAAATGTTAATGCAACTGTGGTTAATCGGCGCCAAAAATCTCTGATTCAGCCTTGGCGATTTTATTGGCTAACACTTCAGGGTTAACCTTGTACTCGCCGCTTTGAATCGCTTTTTTAAGGCGATCTACTTTTTCCTGATTAACAGGCGCTTCAGTACCTTTTTTCTGTACTTGATTCAATTGTTGCGCAGATTGCGTGAGCGACACCGAATCTTGACGGGGCGCACTTTGCGTCTTTGCAGCGACATCTGACGCTTGCTGTTGAGACTGTTGCGTCTGATTCTGCTGCGAAATTTTTGTATTATCAACGGGTGTTTTTGGTAACCCATTGTTTACATTGTTAATTGCCATAGTCTTTCTCCACTACCTATTCACCTCAGTATATATTATCGGCCCTTCATGCTTTTTCTTTAGGCTTTTTTGAGATGAAAATGCAGTCTTTTAAATCGCTATTTTACAAGTGTACCACGACTTCTTTCGCACTGGCGACTTCGGCTATTACCGTATTTTGACTGCTCGTATTTGTCACCCTAATTGTATCACCAATGACACCATCTTGTTCGGCGATTCCAGCCGTTTTCACCGCCATAGTGCCAATATGGGCTTTAATGGTTATTCTGTCACCTTTACATACAAAACACAGCATATTTGATTGTATGGCTTGACCATCGACCACTCTACGTTTCATGCGGGCGCCAATTAAACTGTTCAGGTCTGTGAAGGCCGTATATCTTAGGCGCCGAATATCCACATCGGCGAGGGTTAAGTTATCGGCACCTAAAACGGTTCCTGGACTTACTGCACCAGACGTGACAACAATTTGTTTTGTTCTACTAACTTGCGCACTGGTAAAGAGATACCAATCGTTATTTTGACAACTAACACGAACAGAAATATACGACTGTTTGAGTGCTTCGTCTGATGCATAGTACTGAAACCCTGTGGGGCACTGAGGAATACTTATCCTATCGTCTATCTTCACAATACGTATGTCGATGTTAGTATCTTCGTCGCTAGGACTAAGTACTGACATTAAATATTTTTGCGCACCTTGTTGAACTTTTTCATGTAAGTCAGCAGCATTACAAGGGAATGTTGCAATGGAAAACATCATGACAAAAAGTGCATATTGCCATTGTTCTATCGTAAAAAATTTGTGTTTTAAAATATTCATGGCTACTTTTCGTGTTCAGTTACTTAGATATTGTCTATGCTTATCAGATAAGAATGCATGCAATGTTCATTCAAACGACACAGTAAGGATAACGAATTGGCAATAAGTGTCATTTTTCTGTCGTTTGAACGGCTATTATTTAGTGATATTGTCTATTTTCAATAAGAGAAGGCAATGATCATGCCCAGAATTAAAAAGAGGTGACACATGTCGGGTATTTTGGATTCAGTTAACCAACGCACGCAGCTCGTTGGGCAAAACCGGCTAGAGTTATTATTGTTTAGGTTAAATGGCCGACAGCGCTTTGGTATCAACGTTTTTAAAGTTCGTGAAGTACTTCAGTGCCCACCTTTAACGTCGATGCCAAAGTTGAACACTTTAGTTCGTGGTGTGGCGCATATTCGTGGGCAAACTATTTCTGTCATCGACTTGAGTATGGCGACAGGGGGTCGTCGTATAGAAGACTTGTCAAACGCGTTTATTGTCATTGCAGAATATAATCGCTCCGTACAAGGTTTTTTGGTGGGGGCCGTTGAACGTATCATCAACACAAATTGGGACGCGATTATGCCACCGCCCCAAGGTACCGGCAGAGCAAGTTATCTTACTGCGGTGACAGAAGTAGAAAACGAATTGATTGAAATTCTTGATGTTGAAAAAATCTTGAATGAGATCTCACCACTGAATGCCGATGTAAGTGCTGATGTCGCCGAAGGGCTTACTACCGAAGGTAAAGAAGACAAGATTATCTTTATTGCTGACGATTCTGCCGTGGCGAGAAATCAGGTGAAGAAAGCACTGACAACCCTTGGCCTGGAAATCGAGTTAGCTAAAAATGGACTAGAAGCCTTGAACCGTTTGAAGGAAATTGCCGAAGAGTACGGTGATGTAACAAACCGAGTTGGCGTACTTGTATCGGACATTGAAATGCCAGAAATGGATGGTTACACGCTTACCGCTGAAATAAAAAATACGCCACAGTTACAGAAACTTCATGTGGTTTTGCACACGTCACTGAGTGGGGTATTCAACCAAGCTATGGTACAGAAGGTGGGAGCCGACGATTTCATTGCGAAATTCCACCCCGATGAACTGGCTACGGCAGTTCAGAAATGGCTTATGAAAGATTGTGAATAACGGAGCGGTCAGGGATTGAACAGTAAAGATGTATCCCCGGAGAGTTATCTCAAGTTTAGGCAATTCTTAGAGCAACAATGTGGCATCGTGTTAGGTGAGAACAAACAATACCTAGTTCGAAGCCGCCTTGCCTCGCTTCTCTATAAATTTAATTACCCTAGTACAGATGCACTTATTGACGTTGTGGTAAAAGGCTATGACCGGACGTTATTGCAAAGTGTTATCGATGCGATGACCACAAATGAAACGCTGTGGTTTAGAGACAGTTATCCTTTCGATCTTTTAATCAAAGATCTGTTGCCTAAATTAGCCGAAAAGTCACAAAGAATAAGAATTTGGAGTGCGGCCTGTTCGTCTGGACAAGAGCCTTATTCCATTGCCATGTCTATACTAGAGTATCAAAAACAGCGTCCAGGTGCGTTACGAGGAGGGGTAGAAATTATTGCCACTGACCTGTCCTCGGAAATGCTAGAAAAGAGCGAGCAAGGGATTTATGATGAACTGTCATTGGCGCGTGGTTTATCTCCTCAACGTCGCCAAGCTTTCTTTCAAACTCACGCAAGCGGGCAAATGCAGCTTCGCCCTGAAGTTCGCAGAATGGTGTCATTTAAAAGCTTAAACCTGCTCAGTAGCTATGCCTCATTGGGCAGATTTGATGTGGTATTTTGCCGTAACGTACTGATTTATTTCTCAGCGGAAGTAAAACAAAAGATACTGCAACAAATTGCCGCTCAATTGCAGCCAAGCGGTGTACTATTCCTTGGCGCTTCCGAATCTATCAGTGCCGCCAGTGATTTTTATGCCATGGTTAAATGCCATCCGGGGTTATATTATCAAAAGAAATAATGCCTTTAAGTTTATGATTTAAAGGTGTTTATTTCTCTAATTTTTTGCCAGTTCCGTATCTTACCTCTCGCTCATTCTTTGAACTGGCATTTACCTTGCTAGTAAATCTTCGTTAATAGCTAATTTTGTTGTATGCGGTATACAACAGCATTTTGCAGTTAGGAGTTTTATCATGGCAATTAATCTCGACAAGCTCGTCGGGTTCCATCAATCAGCCCTGTCTATTCGTACGGATAGAATGGAAGTGATTGCTGGCAACTTAGCGAATGCGAATACGCCGGGTTACAAAGCCAAAGACATTGATTTTAATAAAGCAATGGAATCCGCCATGCAACGGTCGGAAGGCACACGTACCTTAGGCGGCAAT
Source organism: Alteromonas sp. B31-7 (assembly GCF_015767655.1). Taxonomy (NCBI): domain Bacteria; kingdom Pseudomonadati; phylum Pseudomonadota; class Gammaproteobacteria; order Alteromonadales; family Alteromonadaceae; genus Alteromonas; species Alteromonas sp. B31-7. Next base: position 3,478,372 of record NZ_CP065233.1, on the reverse strand, counting down.
AGCCTGCTTAAAACTCATGAAAATCACTTAGGTGGAAGCAGCACCTCTGTTGCATCAAATTTTGAAATGCAATACCGCGTACCCACGCAGCCTGATACCGGCGATGGAAATACAGTAGAAGTGCAAGCCGAAAGAAATCGCTTTCTTGACAACGGCCTTCGCTACCAAGCTAGCCTTGAGTTTCTCAACGGTAAAATCAAAGGCATGAAAAAAGCCCTTAGTTCTGGAGGCCAGTAGCCATGAGCTTATTTAATGTAATGTCAATTTCTAGCACAGGAATGGAAGCTGAAAATGTTCGCCTTAATACCACGGCAAGTAACATCGCCAACGCGAATACGGTAAGCAGCAGTTATGACCAAACCTACCGCGCACGCCACCCAGTATTTGCCACAGAGTTGCAGCAGGCTATGCAAGATCAGTCGAAGGGAGCAGGGGTATCTGTGCGTGGTATCGTTGAGAGTGATGCGCCATTGCAGGTGGAATATGCCCCTCATAATCCCATGGCGGATGCAGATGGGTATATCTACAAGCCAAATGTGAATATTGTAGAAGAAATGGCAAACATGATGTCAGCGTCTAAAGCTTATGAAACCAATGTTCAGGTTGCCGATACCACTAAACGAATCTTTCGTCGTGTATTGCAATTAGGCCAAGGGCAATAACTTGCCGGTTAGGTAATTGAGGAATCAAACGTGGATACGATTAATAACAGCGGGCTCGACACCGACCTTTATTGGCAGGAAGAAACCGTCAAGATTGCAGATGGCACTGAACAACAGTTATCGCAAGAAGACTTCTTTGCAATGCTTACAGAACAGTTAGCGAACCAAGATCCCACCGCCCCCGTGGATAACGATCAAATGGTTGCGCAGATGACATCCTTCACTATGGCGGATGGTATTTCGCAATTAAACGATAAGTTCGAATCGTTTGCCGCCTCCATGACGTCTAATCAGGCGCTACAAGCATCCAGCCTTATAGGGCAGAACGTATTGGTTCAGGGCAATATTGGACACATGGCAGCGCAAGGTGATGGGCTTTCAGGCGTAGTTGTGAATGAGCAAACCGTTCAAAACATGAAAATAAATATTGAGAACCAGTATGGAGAGGTGATTAAAACCATAGATGCTGGAACCCAAGCCGCAGGCAATATCGCATTTGAGTGGGACGGGAAAGACACTCAGGGGAATGATATGCCTGAAGGGGATTATGTCATTACCGCAACCGGTGAAGTGGATGGTGAAAACACCCAATTGTCTACAGCAGTTAATCGTCATGTAGGCAGCGTAAGCCTGGCCGGTAGCGGACAGGGCGTCATTTTAAATTTGGCTGGTGATGTCAGTATCAATCTTGATGACGTCATTCAGATAGGCAGTTAGTAGGAGAACAACCCATGTCTTTTAATATCGCACTTAGCGGCGTAGCTGCTGCTCAAAAAGATTTAGATGTAACCGCAAACAACATTGCTAACGTTAATACCGTTGGCTTTAAAGAATCACGGGCAGAGTTCGGTGACGTGTATGCCACTTCGTTGCTCGCAGGAAGTAAAACAAAAGTGGGCGATGGTGTGTTAACCCAAGATGTTGCCCAGCAATTTTCTCAAGGTAGCTTACAGTTCACCAACACTGCACTTGATTTAGCGATAACAGGTAACGGCTTTTTTGCCACAGTGCCAGATGAAACATCCCGTGATTTCTCTTTCACACGGGCAGGTCAATTCAAATTGAATGATGACAACTATGTGGTAAACAGCAACGGTGATTTACTGCTAGGCTTCCCCGTTAATTCTGACGGTACCAGCTCATCAGTGGCACTAAGTACCACTGAGCCGGTATTGATCCCAGACTCATCAGGCTCACCTGCACAAACTTCCGAAGTTGATATAAGAATGAATCTTCCGGCAAGTGATGCGGGTGTGGAAGCTGCCCAGTTTGATCCGGAAGACCCGTCTACTTACAACGCTGCGACATCAGTCACCGTGTATGATTCACTGGGTGACTCACATGTTATGACTTACTATTTTGTGAAAGATGATTCTGCCACCAACGAATGGTATGTCGCGACAGCTGTAGATGATCAACTCGTTAATTTACAAAATGAAGATGGCACCACGTCAACACCTGGTGATGTGGGTGTGCATTCATTAGGGACAGCGACGGGTAACGATGTGACTGCCGCGAAGTTAATCTTTTCTGATGGCGGTGATTTCGTTGGCATCGAAAACCCGGATGGCAGCACCAATCCTGATTACACGTTAAATACTGAAGCACTTGCCAGCGTATTATCAAACGGTGCCGATCCTACTCAAGAAATTACCATCGACTTCAACCTTGACCCCGATGAAGCTACCGTAAATGAGCCTACACAGTATGCGTCAGCGTTTGAAGTGACTTCATTAGAGCAAGATGGTTTACCAGTAGGGCGACTGACGGGGATTGATATTGGTCCGGATGGATTAGTACGTGCCACATTCTCAAACGGGACTTCAGAGCCCATTACACGTGTTGCTCTCGTGCGTTTTGCCAATGAACAAGGGTTAACTCAGCAAAGCAGCACAGAATGGAAAGAGAGTATTCTATCGGGTGAAGCACTTGCTGGGGAAGCCACAACAGGTACCTATGGTGAAATTAACTCATCAGCGCTAGAGCAGGCCAATGTTAACTTAACCACCGAGTTGATTGATATGATTATTGCCCAGCGTAATTTCCAAGCCAACTCTCGTGCCCTTGAAGTGAATAACTCTCTGAATCAAACTATCTTGAATATTCGATAAATAGTCACTCTTCAAAAAAGCCGCAGATTACTGCGGCTTTTTTATATCTTTCATTTTTTGTACATATTGGCATCGGCCTTGCAAAACCTGTGTATGGTTTAACCAGAGTCAAAAGTCAGTCATGGACAAACTTCTCTACATAGCAGCAAGCGGTGCCTCTCAAGACCTTTTAGGGACTGGGATTAGGGCAAATAACTTAGCCAATGCACAAACCACGGGTTTCCGTGCTCAGCTAGAGCAGGCAAGAGCAATGCCGGCGTACGGCGAAGGTTTGCCGACCCGCGTTTTTTCTATGACAGAAAGCCCTTCTAATAACTACGAATCAGGCCCAATGATACAAACGGGGCGTGACCTTGACGTAGCGATTCAAGGTGATGGTTGGTTTGCCGTTCAAGATGAAAATGGCCAAGAAGCCTATTCTCGTGATGGTAACTTCAAACTGGGCGACGACGGAATTTTGACAGATATCCATGACCGCGTGGTTTTGGGTGACAATGGTCCAATATTTTTGCCCGTTCCTCTAGATAATCTCAACATTGCCGCCGATGGCACTTTGTCTATGCGCCAGCTAGGCGCCCCAGCAAATGTTATTGAAGATATTGGTCGGTTGAAGCTAGTCAGCCCCAATTATGCGGATATGGAACGGGGTACCGACGGTTTATTTAGAATGGAAGACGGCACACTGGCACCCGCCAATGCGAATGTAAAAGTGATGTCGGGCATGCTTGAAGGTTCGAATGTAAACGCTGTGGAAGAGATGGTCGATATGATCAATTTACAGCGTCACTACGAGTTACAGGTAAAGGTTATGAAGCAAGCCGAGGAGTTGGATACTCGCGGCAATACCCTGCTTCGCATTTTATAATTGTTTTTAGTGACGTTGTGGATAACTGCAACGACGGGAGGTTTATATGCACCCAGCATTGTGGATTAGTAAAACAGGTTTAGATGCTGCACAGACTGATGTTGCCGTTGTCTCTAACAACCTGGCCAACGCATCAACGGTGGGCTTTAAAAAGGACCGCGCCGTATTTGAAGATCTACTTTATCAAAACATAAACCAGCCGGGTGGTCGCTCTTCGGCGGATACTGAGCTCCCGTCAGGTTTAATGTTAGGTTCGGGCTCTAAAGTAGTGGCAACCCAAAAAGCCCATACTCAAGGGAATTTGTTGACCACCGAAAATGCCTTGGATATGTCTATCCAAGGGCGCGGGTATTTTGAAATATTACAACCTGACGGCACCATTGCATATTCTCGAAATGGTCAATTCTCATTGAATGATCAAGGTCAAATTGTGACATCGGGTGCTGGCTTCCTTTTGCAACCAGAAGTGGCTGTTCCCGAAGATGCGCAACAAATCACGATTTCACAAGATGGCGAAATTAGCGTGTCTGTGCGTGGCGAGGCTGAGCCTCAAGTGCTTGGGCAAATGAATATTTCGGATTTTGTTAACCCCACAGGGTTACAGCCTATTGGTCAAAACCTGTTTGTAGAAACCGCTTCCAGTGGCGCACCTATCCAAGGCGTACCTGGCTTGCAAGGGCTGGGTTACATTTCTCAAGGTACGTTAGAAACGTCGAACGTTAACGTTACAGAAGAACTGGTAAACCTTATCGAAAGCCAGCGTTTGTACGAGATGAACTCCAAAGTGATTTCATCGGTTGACCAGATGCTTGGTCAAGTCATTCAGCAGCTATAGCAGGTAACGTGATGAAACGTATTCTGGCACTTTCTGTGGCGATAATAACTTTAGGGGGCTGTGCAAGTACAAGCCAACCTCCTGTTGAAGCGAATGATCCTTCTTTCGCTCCAGTGGTACCGGATTACCCCCGTGAGACGATTGTAGAAGACGGCTCTTTGTTTCGCTCTTATATGGCAAACAGCCTTTATTCTGATGTAACAGCGCGCAGAGTGGGTGACATCATTACCGTGGCGCTCAGCGAAAGTACGTCAGCGAGTAAATCGGCTGACACCACTACCGCGAAAGACTCTTCCGTGAATCTAGACACCATTACCGGGTTAGGTGGGCAAGCAGTGAATATTGGCGGGCAATCTATTCAATTAGGTATAGGGTCTTCCAGTGACTTTTCTGGTGATTCGGCAGCGAATCAAAGCAATAGTTTATCGGGGGCCATTTCTGTCACCGTGGTTGACGTACTGCCCAACAATAACCTTGTTATTCGAGGGGAGAAGTGGTTAACCCTCAATCATGGTGATGAATACATTCGTTTGACTGGCATTATTCGTCCAGCGGACATTAGCCCTGAAAACGAGATTGTCTCAACCAAGGTGGCTAATGCTCGCATTCAGTATTCTGGTACAGGTTCTTTCGCTCGTGCGCAAGAAAGGGGCTGGTTAACCAAGTTCTTCGATTCAACTTGGTGGCCGTTGTAAGCCAATAGGAGAGTGAGTATGCGTTTATTTATTGTTGTTCTTACCGCATTAAGCCTTTTTACGCCGCACCTAGCGAGTGGTCAGCGCATAAAAGATTTAGCCAGTATTCAAGGTGTACGAAGTAACCAATTGGTGGGTTACGGCCTGGTGGTGGGGTTACCGGGAACGGGTGAGCAAAGCCCGTTTACCGAGCAAAGCTTTCGAACCATGTTAAGTAATTTCGGTATCAGCTTAGATGCCAACACCAAACCAAAAATTAAAAATGTGGCTGCGGTTGCGGTTCACGCTGAGCTTCCGGCCTTTTCGAAACCCGGGCAAACCATTGACGTTACAGTGTCATCTGTGGGTGAAGCCAATAGTTTGCAAGGCGGAACGCTTCTTCAAACCTTCTTAAAAGGTGTGGATGGAAAAGTATATGCCGTGGCACAAGGCAGTTTGGTGGTGAGTGGTTTTGGAGCACAAGGCGGTGACGGATCACGGATTGTGGTTAATACCCCTACTGTCGGGCGTATTCCCAACGGCGCGATGGTGGAGCAATCTGTACCAAGCGGTTTCGCGAATGGCGATTCGCTTACGCTGAATTTACACCGCCCCGACTTTTCTACAGCAAAGGCTCTCGCAGATACGATCAATGAACGTTTAGGTGCACAGCCGGATAGAGGGTATGTAATAGCAACCCCCATTGATGCAGCTTCTGTACGTGTTTCTGCGCCCCGTGATGTTGGGCAGCGCGTGGGCTTTTTAGCCACACTGGAAAATTTTGAATTTACGCCGGCTGATGCGCCCGCGCGGGTAGTGATAAACAGCCGAACAGGCACTATCGTTATTGGCAGTCAAGTGCGATTACTGCCTGCTGCCATTACCCACGGTGGGTTAACCGTTACCATTGCAGAAAATCAGCAAGTTTCTCAACCTAATGCTTTTGCTGATGGAGAAACTGTGGTTACAACCCAGTCAATTATCGATGTGGATTTGGCCGATAGCCGCATGTTCAAGTTTGAACCTGGCGTTACCTTGGATCAATTGGTTAGAGCAGTGAATGAAGTGGGCGCTGCGCCAGGCGATCTTATGGCAATTCTAGAGGCCCTAAGACAAGCAGGCGCATTGCGCGGTGAATTGGTGATTATCTGATGGACGGGTTAGGGTCTAAGTCACAGCTAGACATGGCGAGAAACGTTCATGATCTCGGCAGTATTAACAAGATGCGAGAAGCTATCGCTTCAGGTGACGAGGATGTGTTGCAAGAGGCTGCACAACAGTTCGAAGCTATCTTTGTGCAAATGATGCTGAAATCCATGCGTAAAGCGCAAGACGCCCTAGCGGATGAAAACAGCCCATTTAACTCTGAACAAGTGAAATTCTATCGCGATATGCACGATCAGCAATTGGCGGCGGACTTAACATCAAACGGTGGTATGGGATTAGCCGATATTATTGTAAAGCAGATGGGGCATTCTGAGGACAGTTACCAGCCAGCTAGCACCATTCGTAGTGATGGCAATTTGAGTTCTCTGAACAGAAATCGAGTTGAACAGACTGAGCAAGCGCAGGAAAATTCGCTTGTTTCAGCGTCTAAAGGTACTCGTTCAGCGCACAAAGACAGTATGTTCGAAAGCCCAGAGGACTTTGTCAGTACTTTACAGCCTTTTGCTCAAGAGGTAGCGGAAAAATACGGCCTAGATGCTAAAGCCATAATTGCTCAGGCGGCGGTGGAAACAGGGTGGGGACAGTTTGTGATACACAATTCAGATGGTTCAAGCTCACACAATTTATTTGGTATTAAAGCTAATTCACAGTGGCAGGGTGAACAGGCTGTGGTCAGTACACTGGAATTTAACGGGAATATACCTGAAAAGCAGAAAGCCGCGTTCCGTTCGTATTCTTCACTCGCCCATGCCATGGATGATTATGGCAAATTCATCGCTACCCAGCCTCGCTACAAGCAAGCGGTAGCGCACGCACAAGATGCCGGGAAATATACCCAAGCGCTGCAAGATGCGGGTTATGCCACAGATCCAGAATACGCAAACAAAATTATGTCTGTTTACCACAGTGACAGGCTCAATGGCTTAATGCCCTAAGGCGGAGAAATTCAGATGAGCGTTGATTTATTTTCTCTCGCCACCAGTGGCGTTAATGCTAGCAGTAAACTGCTTCAAACCACCAGTAACAACATAGCAAATGTTAATACGGACGGGTATGTACGCGAGCGTACAGAACTTAATAATAGCCAGGTGTTTGGCGTAGAAATTGGTAATACAGAGCGAATTATTAACGTGTTTGCGCAAAACCAATTGCGTCGTGATATCACCTTGGTAGGTGAGTTAGAATCTTACTCCTCAAAAACAACGGCCATCGACAATCTACTTGCCAGTGAAGCTAACTCTCTCTCACAAGGAATAAGTGACTATTTTGCAGCACTCCAAACCGCCGCGGATGATCCTACAAACCTAGCCTCTCGCGAACAAGTTTTGGGTAAAAGCGAATCTTTATATCAGCGAATGAAGACCATTTCTGATTACATGATAGAAAAAGAGGAAGAGCTCAATTTAGAGTTTACTTCTATGGTCAACCGAGCGAATAGCCTTATTGCTAATATTGGCGAGTTAAATAAAAATATTGTTATCGCTAAAGGAAACAGTACCAGCGATGAGCCCAGTGCATTATTAAATGAGCGTGATCAAGCTATCGATGAGTTGGCGTCGATTATGGCCATTAACGTCAATGATAGCCAAAGTCAAAATGGCGCTGTGACGATCAACCTCATTACCGGTGAATCTCTGGTCTTGGATAATGGCGCATTTAATTTATTTGAATTAAATAGCAACGGTGATGTGACATCAAAAGAGCTTAAATTAGAAACTGATTTTGGTTCAGACACCAAAGGAGATGCCTCTGTACCTGTGGTGGAAAATGATCTAGGTGGTGCGCTGGGAGGGCTATTTAGGTATAGGAATGATGTGCTTGGTCCTGCAATGCGTGACGTAGGGCAGTTATCAGTGGCATTTGCAGATGCCATGAATACCCAAAACAAATTAGGCATGGACCTAGATGGCCAGCTCGGTAGTAATATTTTTGATATTCCTAGCTTCACGGCGCTTACAACGGAAACCGGCGACTTCCAAGTGACAGGGCAGCTCATTGAAGGCAAAGGCAGCGAGTTAACCGACGCAGATTATCTTATTGAAATTGATGCCGTGGACGCATCTGGCGTACCGACTTCCATTATCGTATCAATGATCAACCCAGATGGCACCGTGCAAACCGATGGTGCGGGTAATGATCTTGTCAGCACAATGGCGGTGAGTGCTGGATACAATGAATTGCCGGGTGGAATTGAGGTGGAGTTTTCTGGCACGAGTAATTACGAAGAAGGGTTTCAGTTTTTACTTCAGCCGACGAAGAATATAGCGTCTTCAATAACGCTTGCGACTCAGCGCCCTGAAGATTTAGCGTTTGCATCACCAATACGCGCCCAGGCCGATGCAACAAATTTAGGTAGTGCAAATGTCTCAGGGGTAGAAGTGACCAATACCACGGTGGGGGACTCAGGATTTGATGGGTCGGGAGGCCTAATCAGCTCTGCGCCAGCGCAAGTTTATTTTACCGCTGAAGATACCTATGAAGTATTAGATGCAAGCGGCACAACGTTGGCAACGGTCACGGGGACAACTAACCTAAATAATTTGCTCGCTCAGGCTGGATTGACTTCGGATCCTGGCTACGACTTTAGCCTTGATGGTGTCCCAAAAGCCGGAGATAGTTTTTCTATAAGCTACAATACCGATGGTTTTAACGACAACACTAATACCCTTGCGTTGGCTTCGTTGCAAAACGACCCTCTCGTGCAAGTGAGCAGTGAGTCATCAAATACACCACGCACTTTTCAAGATGCTTATGCGTCTATGGTTGGACGAATTGGCGAAGACGCCGCCATGGCTAATGTTTCATTGGAATCTGCCGAAGCTATGAAAGTGCAATCTGAAAACTGGTTTGAATCTGTATCTGGCGTAAGCTTAGACGAGGAAGCGGCGAATTTGATTAAGTACCAGCAAAGTTATGCAGCGGCTGCGAGAATTTTATCTACGGCGCAAGAACTGTTCAACACCATATTACAGTCGGCGAGGTAAGCATTTATGCGTATATCAACAAGTCAAATCTACGATCAGAATATTCGTTCTATCATGAATAACCAAGAAGACTTGGTTAAAACTCAAGAGCAACTTGCTACCGGTAAACGCATTATTACCCCGTCAGATGATCCTGTAGGCGCTGCGAAAGTGTTGCGACTGACAGAAGAAATAGATGAGCTGGAACAATTTCAGCGTAACAATGATTTGGTGACAGGCTCTCTTGAGCAACAAGAAGCTGTACTTACAAATATAACCAACTCAATAAACCGTGCCAGAACCTTAGTTGTGCAAGCAGGGTCGGGAATATTGTCAGATCCTGATAAACGTGCGATTGGGGCTGAATTGGAACAGATTAAGCTCGAAATTTTCGATTTAATGAACACGCAAGACGCTGATGGCAATTACATCTATGCGGGTTACCAGTCTGCCAACCAGGCATTTACCTACAACCCCGCTGCGACGGGTAACGCAATAAGCTTTTCTGGGGATGCGGGAGTGAGCTTTATTCAGCTTTCCAACAGCTCCTCCATTCAATCTACCAGTAACGGCTATGAAGTTTTCGAAAATGTGTTATCCCGGTTTAAGTTTTCAGTAACCAACGACACAGTGGCCAATTTATCTAACCCTAACGTTTCTGAACAGGGTACTTTCGATACTTTCTTTAACAAAAACTATGACCCTGTTACCAGTGCGAATAATGATTATCAAATTACATTTTTAGCTTCGGGCGAAGCACAGTTGACTAACGTAGGTACAGGTGCCGTCGTTGATACAGTGGGTTTCGAGTCTGGGAAAGCGTTTACCGTAAAAGGAATGCAGTTTACCGCTTCTGCTGTCGCTGGCGACACCATAGAGTTTTCCTTAGATGCGCCAGAGAAAAAGAGCATGGCGCAAACGCTTCATGAAGTGCAAGAAATACTCATGGATAGCACCATTGATAATAGTGCGTTACAAGAAGCGATTGCTGACTCTCTCGTCGGTTTAGACAACGGCTTAGAGAAGATTTCACTTGAGCGGGCATCCATTGGTAGTCGGCTAAATATTGCCGAGTCTACCTATGAGAGTAACTTAGACATGGAAATTGCCGCTAAATCGTCTCGAAGTGCAATTCAAGATGTGGATTATGCGGAAGCTTCCAGTGATTTTGCTAAACAAGAAACGGCACTAGAAGCCGCATTGGCGTCTTTTCCTCAAGTGTCAAACCTGTCGCTATTCAATTATATTTAATCATCCACGCTGATGCCCTGACCTGTTTTCGCTTAACAGTGCAGGGCATTGAGACCTGATATTTCAGCTAAATAAACTCGGGTTGATTCGTCAATATGTGAGGAATAATACGACAAATAAAGGGTGTCGCCATCTATAACCATGCCGGGGTAACTGTTATCTCCACCACTGGGTAAGGTAAATAAGACAGACAGTTGGGCTGTCTCTTTTTCTAATAACCAGATTTTTGTCGTTGAAACTTCACCATCCCAATCTCTTCCTGCCACTAGATAATGCGTTTCTGATAGTGCATACATAACTGGCCCGCCAATGTAACAACCTAAATCTTTCCAAGTCCAAGAAGTATAAGGCGGGGAGGATTCACCGAGCATGGCTGAATAAGAGTCAGCATCACGTCTCACTACTGCGGTGGCGCTGCCATTTTGAGAAAATAAAATATGACTCTCATTGGGGTAGCCTAATTGATGGGTTGCAAGTGATAGCGCATGATCTGTGACTAAATCCATTTGTTTATTAGGGTGCCCAGCGTATAAGTCTATTCGGTTTTTTCCTCGGTTATAGGCAAAGCCGTAAGCAGTTTGATTAAAAAATGTGATGTTCCAAAGCCACCAGCTTGGCTTTCCAAAAGAATGTGGACCAGACCACGACATGCCCGTGGTCGTATGAAAACTCAGCATATCAGTTGAAACCCTGCCGGTAGTCGGACACTTTCGTTTCGCATAAGTGGTTAAATATAATACCTCACCATCGAAACTGAATTTAGGATCTCTTAAGTCCGTGTCTGGCACCTGTAAGTGTTGATAGTGCTTTTCTTTGCTCAATAGCGAGTATTTCACAATGACGATCTGCCCATCAAGGCTGACGTGATCGCTAGCTTGACGATAACAACAGAAGATGGAAGTTAAATTTTGCGCGAAGGGCGACGCAATGAGATCGGTAAAGGCACAGTGCGGTGCTGGGGCGGAAATACGTTCTACCCTGTTTAGGGTTAGTTTATTTTTCACTCAATATCCTTTTAAAAACGGATGCTTAGAAGATAGTAGGTGGCAAATATCTTCCGCGCTACGGCAATTTTCGTAAATTTTTCTAAAGGCTTTGCTATTTACGTCGATACAAACACTGAGAGAGCCAGTTCATCAATTACCCCTCAGGTGTTGGTGACTACTAAAATGAAACGCCGGGTCACACCGGCAGCCAGCACACGCTGGACTGAGAGTGTAGGAGAGACTTTATGTCTATGTTCGTAAATACCAATGTTTCCTCATTGAATGCCCAGCGTCAATTGTTTGATGTTAGCAATTCTTTGAGTACGTCCTTTGAACGTCTGTCTTCAGGCTTCCGTATCAACAGCGCTGCTGATGATGCTGCTGGTCTTCAGATTACCGATAGAATGACATCGCAAGTTCAAGGCTTAAACCAAGCCGTTCGTAACGCAAATGACGCAATATCACTGTCACAAACTGCTGAAGGTGCATTGTCTGAAACGACCACTGCGCTACAGCGTATTCGTACGTTAGCGGTACAATCACAAAACGGTATCAACAGTGATTCAGACCGTGAAGCGCTACAAAAAGAAGTGGATGCACTTCGCACCGAAATTTCACGTATCGCCACCACTACCCAATTTGCAGGTGTAGAGGTACTTTCTGGTGAATTCTCTGCGAAATTCCTGGTCGGTGCAAACTCAGGTCAAACCATCTCGGTAAACCTATCATCACCGGCGTTAACGCGCGCAGGTGTTGATGGATTCAGTGCAACAGGTTTAGGCCTTACTGGTACAGATACTGACGTGTTAACCAGTGAAAACGCGTCATCCATGATGGCGAAAATTGACAATGCAATTTCTGCTATTGGTGGTTTACGCGCTGATTTGGGTGCGCTACAAAACCGTTTCCAATCAACAATTCGTAACTTAAGCAACATATCTGAGAACGTGTCAGCTGCGCGCTCGCAAATTAAAGATACTGATTTTGCGACTGAAACGGCAAACCTAACCCGTAACCAAATCATTCAGCAAGCAAGCACCACCATCCTATCTCAGGCGAATCAGCGTCCGCAATCGGCTCTCTCGCTACTAGGTTAATGCTTCAACCATGATGAGCCAGGAGGTAGTGAAATTTCCGGTTTAATATGGCAAAAAGACCAAACTTCGTTTGGTCTTTTTTTTGTTTAAATACCTCATCTCCCCCCCTTTTTTAAACTCGCCAAAAAAAATGACTAAAAATGTTAAAGGAATTCTCTTTTCTTGACGATAACAAGTACAAAGGGGAAGAACACAGTGTTTTAAACCTTTAGTGACGAAAAAAATGGCATTAATTCATTATAAAGAATGTTAAAGCGTTATCTTTGTTGTGACTTTTGTCTGCATAATATTAGGAAATACAAAAGGTTAAGTTTTAAAAATTATTTCTAAAAAGTTCTAAAGGAATAATTGGTCTTAGCCGATAAAAAGATAAGTTTGCAGGAAGTTGGTAGAGCTGCTGACAGGCGAGAATGAAGCCAGGAGGTAGTGAGAGGTTTGAGGTCTGGAACAACAAACCCACCGGCCAGCAAACGAGAAGGTAACTTCTCGGTGTAGCAATACTTTGAAGGGGGTGACCCCGCAAAGCGTCAGAAAAACATCTGACTCAATTGTTACAGCAAAACTTATACCAAAATATTTTAAAACACGCGCAAATAATAAAACCAATAGCGCAACACTCTAATCTGTTAGGAGAGTCTCATGAGTTTATTCGTAAATACCAATGTGTCATCACTGAATGCGCAAAGACAATTGTTTACTACTGGTAACAACCTTAATACCGCTTTTGAGCGTTTGTCATCTGGCTTTAGAATTAATAGTGCTGCAGACGATGCTGCTGGTCTTCAAATTACCGACCGTATGACATCGCAAATTCAGGGACTAGATCAAGCTGTTAGAAATGCAAACGACGGTATTTCACTTGCACAAACTGCAGAAGGTGCAATGTCTGAAACGACTACCGCGCTACAACGTATTCGTACCCTAGCTATTCAATCTCAAAACGGCATTAATTCTGATGCTGACCGTGAAGCACTGCAAAAAGAAGTTGATGCGCTTCGTACTGAGATTTCACGTATAGCAACGACTACGCAGTTTGCTGGCGTTGAAGTTTTATCAGGTGCTTTCTCAGCGCGTTTCTTAGTGGGCGCAAACTCAGGTCAAACGATTTCGGTTAATCTTTCATCTCAGGCATTAGTGCGCGCTGGTGTTGATGGGTTCAGTGCGACAGGTCTTGGAATAACGACTTCTGACGTGTTAACTGAAACTAATGCCTCTGCATTGCTAACTTCAGTAGATAATGCCATCTCGGCAATTGGAGGCCTGCGTGCAGATTTAGGTGCTTTACAGAATCGTTTCCAATCAACAATCAGAAACTTAAGTAACATTTCTGAGAACGTATCAGCGGCAAGATCGCGCATTAAAGATACGGATTTTGCCACCGAAACGGCAGAGTTGAGCCGTAACCAAATCCTTCAACAGGCGAGTACAACTATACTTGCTCAGGCGAACCAGCGTCCACAAGCTGCGCTATCGCTACTAGGTTAATTTCTATTAGGCGTTTAATGGGAAGGAGTTGAGAGGCCATCCCCCAAGAAAGGTTGGCGGCCATTAAGGCCGCCCCTTTTAAGAAAATGCCGACTAACAGGACTAAGAGTGTAGAAGTGTTGGTTGAGAGGCCAGTTTATCCTACTAAGTACGCTGCCAGCCGACAGAAACTGAATTTGCTCAATCTCCTAACGTGAGCAAATTGGCCGAGATTTATGTCTCGGCCTTTTTTTGTTTTTCACCGAAACATCCCGCCAATTTCAAGCTTTCCACTGAGCAATATCGAAAGCTCAATTTTTAAATGCATGATAAATGCCAATATTAAACATATGCATTAATCACGACGCTACCAACCCCTGGGCTTTTTCTGATGACAGCCTGCCGATATTCATGAAAATTCATCATGGCCGCACCACACATGCCGAACATCAGCATAATAATAGGGTTTTCTCGTGGAATAGAAAAGACTGTGTCTATGGCTTTTACTCACCAGCAAGCCGTTTCTTGCGCCTTTTTCAACTAAAGTTTATTAAATTTTATTGATTTAAATTGTCTTAAATCAATGGGTTATGCAGGCTCTTTGTTTTTCTTTCAAAAAAAATCAAAAAAAAGCTAAAGAAGTTAAAGTGTTGGCCGATACCTTTAGTTGAGGGGTAATTTAATTTACTTATTGAGAGGGATTGGTAGGGAGTAGTGACCCGGCCAATTTGAACTGGTTGGATTTAATGGTAGCACTGTCTCCATCGAATCCCTAGGAGGTAATCTAATGTCTTTATTTGTTAATACTAATGTATCAGCGTTAAACGCTCAACGTCAGCTTTTTGACGTGAATGATCGTTTAAATACATCTTTTGAAAGATTGTCATCTGGGTTTAGGATCAATAGTGCCGCAGACGATGCAGCAGGTCTTCAAATTTCAGATCGTCTTACGTCTCAAGTACAGGGCTTGAATCAAGCTGTACGTAACGCGAATGACGCCATTTCTCTAACACAAACTGCCGAAGGCGCACTGGGTGAGGTAACCACAAGCCTACAACGCATTCGCCAGTTAGCGGTACAATCTCAAAACGGGATCAACAGTGACTCAGACCGTGAAGCGCTTCAAAAAGAAGTGACTGCACTACGTACTGAAATATCTCGTATTGCGACCACCACACAGTTCGGTAACGTGAATGTACTCGACGGCAACTTCTCTGCAAAGTTTTTAGTAGGTGCTAACGAAGGCCAAACTATCTCTGTGAATTTATCGTCGACTAACCTTGGTCAAATTGGTGGTTTTAGTGCCACCGGCTTGGGAATTGTCAGTAACGATATCTCAACTGCCGACGGTGCTTCGGCGCTGCTAGGTGATGTTGATGCGGCAATTTCGGGTATTGGTGCGGTTCGTGCGGATTTAGGTGCGCTTCAAAACCGTTTCCAGTCTACCATTCGCAACTTGAGTAACATCAGCGAAAACTTATCTGCTGCACGTTCGCAAATTATGGATACAGACTTTGCCTCTGAAACGGCTGAGTTAACGCGAAATCAGATTGTTCAGCAGGCATCAATATCTGTACTAAGTCAGGCAAACCAGCGTCCACAAGCTGCGCTATCTTTGCTTGGATAAGCTATAATACAAACTAACCTTAGTTGAGATGTAACGGGTGCTTGCTGAATGGCGGGGGCCCGTTTTGTCGTTTCATAAGGGGGAATATACGTATGGATATAGTCAATAATCAAAGTGGCCAAGATTTTGCTATTAAAAGTAGTTTAAGTAATAGCAATAAAAACATATCTGTTGCGGCTGATGACGAGTCTCAAGTAAGCAAAGCTGAGCGTGACAAGCAGGCATCAGGGTCAACAGATGTTAATGAGCAGGCGTTCCAAGACAGCAAAGAATCTGAAAAAGCGGTTAAAATTCTTCAAGCTAATGGTGACACTGCCGATAACGTCACTGTAGAGAGGAATGAAATTGCCCTTGAGACGGCAATTGAAGATGTCGAATCATTCATACAAATGCAAAATCGCAATTTAGCGTTTTCCATTGATGAAGATACGGATCGCGCGGTAGTAACAGTAAGAGACTCTGATTCTGGCGACGTTATCAGACAAATACCTTCTGAAGAAGTTTTGGCGCTCGCTGAGCGTATTCAAGATTTACAGCAGGATGTTGGTACTAGTGTAGGCGTATTCATCGACAACCAGGTTTAATGAGGTGACGTATGACAATTCAGTCGTTAGGCGTAGGTTCAGGTTTAGCATTAGATGACCTAGTTCAACAGTTGCTAGAGGCCGAACGTGCGCCCAAAGATGCAAGGTTGAATGAAAAAGAAGAGCGGATTGAAGCTGAGATTTCTGGCCTAGGTCAAATCAAATCGAAGCTATCGGCGTTTGAAGACTCTGTAGATGAGTTGAGAAGTGATGCCGATATAAATGGTCGTGAGCCTACTATTAGCAACCCCTCTGAAGACGATGATGTTTTGTCAGCTGAAGCCTCAAATTCTGCACTACGGGGTAGCTACGAAATCACCGTAGAACAACTTGCCTCTGGTAGCCGAATTACAACTGATGACGGTGCGTTCACATCGTCCACCGAGGCAGTCTTAAGCACAGGCGCGGGTTCGTTAACGTTTGATGTGGGTGGCAGCGATAGCTTCACTATCGACGTCACCGCAGGAATGACGCTTACCGAGCTTCGCGAAGCGATTAATAACGCAGACGACAATTTTGGTGTTACCGCGAATATTATTGATACCGGCACAAGTGCTGGCCCGCGTCTTGTGTATTCTTCAAGTGAAACTGGTGAAGGTAACGACCTTGTTATTACCAACGATACAGGTGCGGCTGAACTAGACAGGCTTTCAACCACTGGCGGTACCGGAAATATTAGTGCAGCTAACATACAGTCTGCGCAAAATGCTATTGCTTACATTGATGGCATCGAAGTTCAAAGTGAATCAAACGAGTTCGAAAACACCATTCAAAACGTGTCATTTGAAGTTAATGAAGTTTCACCCAAAGATGCCAATGGTGATTTACAGGCGACCACGTTGGATATTGGCTACGACAAAGAAGGGTTAGAAAAGAAAATTCGCGACTTTGTCGAGAATTACAATTCGTTGATTGATGAAATAAACACGCTCACTCGTTATGGTGAATCTGAACTAGAAGAAGACGGCGCGCTTGCCGGTGATTCATTGCTACGGGGTATTCAAACAACCATGGCCAATATTGTCGGGGGGAATGTTAGCGCCTCTTCGCTAGGTGGGCTATTTCAAGTGGGCATTGAATTCAACGACGATGGCAAACTTGAAATAGGCACAACCGACTTCGGCCTTGGTACTGGTGAAGACCGATTAGAAGACGCACTAGAAGACAATTTTGATGAAATTGCGAAATTATTTACCGACGAAAATGAAGGTATAGCAACGCGATTGTATGAATTTGCTGATGAATACACTTCCTATGGTGGCCTTATCAGCTTGCGAGAGCAAACGGCCAAAGATAATCGAGAAGAGCTTTACGACGAACGAGAAACCTTAGAGCTTAGAATGCAAAGTTACGAAGATACGCTTCGTGGTAAATATTTAAATCTCGACCAAACCGTTGCGCAATTAAATCAAACGAGTTCAGCCTTGCTGGCGTCGTTAGGTTAAGAATATACTGGAGTATCTTATGTCACTAAAAGGTATTAATGCCTACAAGAAGGGGAACATCAAACAGGATGTGGCAACAGCCGATCCTCACAAGTTAACCTTAATGTTATTGCAAGGCGCATTGGACCGTATAGCGTACGCTAAAGGGGCCACAGAGCGAAAAGAGTTTGCGACGAAAGCTGACTATATATCTAAGGCCAGCGCAATTATCATGCATTTAAGAGACACCTTGGACATTAAAATTGGTGGTGAAGTGGCCGAAAATATGTTCGCTTTGTATAATTATATGCTTGAGCGGTTAGGGGATGCTCACGTCAAGAACGACTTGAAAATACTTGACGAAGTGTCTAGCCTGTTATCACCCATTCGAGACGCTTGGGTTCAAATTCCTGAAGAAGCGAAGCAGGAAGCCTTTGAAGCTCAGCGTCAAAAACGACAAGCTGTGTGAATAATACCGTTTTAAACCATCCCTATACGCCAGCGGCGCTGCGTGATATTAATGATAAAATTACAGCGCAGCTGGCAGACATTTCAACTGCTGATTTTTCTGAAATAAACCGTCTTATAAAAGAACGTGATACGGTGATTAGGGCACACCTTAGTCAAGTGCATGGTGGCGCGAAAGAAGCGTTTGCAAATCATGAATTAGATGTAAATAATAAGCTAAGGGATCTGGCGCGAAATTTGCGTGACTCAACTAAGGATGAGGTAACGCGATTAGTTCGAGGCAAGGCCGCAATAAAGAAATATAAGTAAGCTTTAACGCCCACTCGCGCAGCCATTTTTAGATTGTTTTTGCGCAAGACTTAAACGTGGCGTTCTTAGATACGCTATAAAAATTAAAAGATAGTGAGAGCCTCGAAATGGCAGATTTTAATAATAAATCTATTTTAATTACTGGAGGGACTGGCTCTTTCGGTAACCAATTCGTTCGTTATTTATTAGACAATTATTCCCCCAAAAAAATTATCATTTATTCGCGCGACGAACTTAAACAGTTTGAAATGCAGCAGCGTTTTTCCCAATCATGCATGCGTTATTTCATCGGAGATGTGCGAGATAAGGAAAGATTAAAAACAGCCATGAAGGACGTGGATTACGTTGTTCATGCTGCCGCACTAAAGCAAGTCCCTGCAGCAGAATATAACCCTAACGAATGTATTAAAACCAATATTAATGGTGCGCAAAACGTTATTGACGCTGCCATTTTCAATAATGTTTCTCGTATAGTGGCATTATCTACAGACAAAGCGGCAAATCCTGTGAACTTATATGGTGCGACAAAGTTAGCTTCCGATAAGTTGTTTGTCGCAGCGAATAACATCTCTGGTGCAACAGGGCCGCGGTTTTCAGTAGTTCGATACGGCAACGTGGTAGGCTCAAGAGGCTCAGTGGTGCCTTTTTACAGGAAGCTGTTGCAAGAGGGGGAAAGCTCCTTGCCCGTCACACACCCTGAAATGACACGGTTTTGGATCACGCTAGACGAGGGGGTTCAGTTTGTCGTGAAAAGCTTCTCTCGTATGCAAGGCGGCGAAGTATTTGTGCCCAAAATTCCCTCAGTTCGAATCGTTGATTTGGTTGAGGCAATGAGTGGAAAGAAAGACTACCACGTCATTGGTATTCGCCCAGGTGAAAAGCTGCACGAGATCATGGTTCCAGAGGAAATGGCACATCATACTGTAGAATTTGATGACCATTTTGTTATCGCGCCTGCCATTACTTTCTTTGATAAGAATTTGGACTATTTTCACAATAAGCTAGGTGAAAAGGGCGTGCCTTCTAAAAGTAAATTTGAGTACCACTCTGGTACTAATTCACATTTCCTCAGTGTCGATGAATTAAAGGAACTCGACAAGGTAACGCTATGATACCGTATGGAAAGCATTCGATATTTCCTGAGGATATAGAGGCGGTTACAAAAGTTCTTCAAGATGGATTCTTGACCCAGGGCGAACAAACTCCCTTATTTGAAAAAGCGGTGAGCAACTATACTGGCGCGCGCTACGGGGTGGCTTGTAATAGCGGCACCTCGGGTTTACACATCGCGTGTTTAGCTGCGGGGGTAAGTAGAGGGGATTTAGTCTGGACTGTACCCAATTCATTTGCTGCGTCAGCGAACTGCGCTCGCTACTGCGGCGCCGATGTGGATTTCGTCGATATCGATCCCCTTACACGTAACCTTAGTGTTAGTGCCCTTGAGGATAAGCTTAAAGTCGCGATAAAGAACAGGCGACTCCCTAAATTACTCATCGTCGTCCACTTTGCTGGTAGCAGTTGTGATATGGCGGCCATTGCGAAGCTTACTACACCACTAGGCATTGCCTTAATTGAAGATGCGGCGCATGCTCTTGGTGGAAAAGACAGTGAAGGCAATAAGGTGGGTGCATGTAAGTACTCACTAATGAGTGTGTTAAGCTTTCATCCGGTAAAATCTATCACTAGCGCTGAAGGGGGCATGGTGGTGACGAACGATGAAAAAGTCGCTACCCTTTTATGTCGATATAGAAGCCACGGTATTTCAAGAGACCCTCACCTTTTTGAAGAGGCACACTTGGATGAGCCTTGGTTTTATGCGCAATACGAATTAGGTTTTAATTACAGATTAAGTGATCTTCATGCGGTACTTGGGTTATCTCAGTTAAATCGTTTAGACGAATTTGTTTCGTTACGACGACGCTTAGCGCAGCGCTACAATACGCTACTTGATACTTTGCCTGTGAAAAAGCCAATTTTCGACGAAAACAGTGCATGGCACCTGTACATGATTGAAGTGCCAGAGCATGACCGAAAGCGGGTATTTAACCAAATGCGTGAACGAGGAGTGGGGGTTAACGTACATTATATTCCTATTCACTTACACCCTTACTATCGCAATCTAGGTTTCAAAGTCGGCCAGTTTCCAAATGCAGAGCAATATTATAGCCATGCTTTAACGCTTCCACTCTATCCTAGCCTTAAGCAGGAAGAACAACATTTTGTGGTATCCCAGTTAGAAGAGATATTACTGTGATCGTAGCCGTTATTCCCGCTAGAGGCGGCAGTAAACGCATTAAAAACAAAAATATTCGCCCGTTTGCGGGTAAACCGCTTATCTCCTATTCCTTAACCGCTGCGCAGCAGGCTGCTATTTTCGATGATATTATCGTTTCCACTGATTCGGATGATATTGCAGAGGTTGCCCGTGATCACGGTGCGACCTGTATCATTAAGCGTTCCCCCACGTTGTCTGATGACTATACAGGCACAACACCCGTTGTTCGTGATGCCATTGAGCAGTATGAAAAATTGTCAGGCAGTAAGGTGACGTATGTTTGTTGCATCTATGCCACGGCGCCCTTTTTATCTTCTGATGCGCTGCTTGCTGGTTATCATCAGTTAACACAAGCTCCTGCTGCAAAATTCGCATTCTCTGTGACATCGTATGCTTTTCCTATACAGCGCGCGATAAAAATAGTCGGGGAAGGAGTTGAACCCGTGTCGCCCGAAAATATGGGCGCGCGTTCACAAGATTTAGATGAGTGCTATCATGATGCGGGTCAATTTTACTGGGGAACGAAGAGAGCCTGGTTAGACCAAGCCGGTATGTTTAAAGCGCATAGCTGCCCTGTAGTCATACCTCGCTACTTAGTTCAAGATATTGATACACATGAAGATTGGATAAGAGCCGAGCTTATGTATCGCGCTTATATAAAAGACAATGAAAATGACTAATTGGCAACACGAATCGATTAACATTGGTGGTCGGCTTGTTGGCGCAGACCACCCTCCCTTTATTATTGCTGAGTTAAGCGGCAATCATAGCCAGTCACTTGCTACTGCAAGAGAGATGGTGAAAGCAGCCGCCCAAAGTGGGGCCCATGCAATAAAGTTACAGACTTACACTGCCGACAGTATGACGCTTGATGTCACTAGCGAAGGGTTTGTCATAGAAGAGGAAGATAGCTTATGGCATGGGGAAAACCTGTACAGTCTTTACCAGAAGGCGGCGACACCCTATGCGTGGCATAAGGAGCTTTTCGACTACGCAAATTCATTAGGTATGCTCGCGTTTAGTTCCCCCTTTGATGAAGAGGCTGTAGATTTTCTTGAAGGGCTTAACGTCCCCTGTTTTAAAATTGCATCCTTTGAATTGACCGATATTCCCTTAGTAAGAAAGGCGG
Source organism: Alteromonas sp. B31-7 (assembly GCF_015767655.1). Taxonomy (NCBI): domain Bacteria; kingdom Pseudomonadati; phylum Pseudomonadota; class Gammaproteobacteria; order Alteromonadales; family Alteromonadaceae; genus Alteromonas; species Alteromonas sp. B31-7. The sequence continues at coordinate 3,456,481 of NZ_CP065233.1, read as the reverse complement.
CGAGTACAGGCAAGCCTCTTATCATGTCTACCGGAATGGCAAGTTTAAGTGACATTGAGCTTGCAGTGAGTACCGCTAAACGTGCGGGCTGTGATGACATTGTTTTACTGAAATGTACCAGTACTTATCCAGCAGAGCCGGCGAATACCAATTTGACGACTATTGCGCATATGTCTGACGCATTTCAATGTCCTGTGGGATTAAGCGATCACACCGCTGGCGTTGGCGCTGCGGTAGCTGCAGTGGCGTTTGGCGCGCCTGTGATTGAAAAACATTTCGTGTTAGATAGAAACGCCGGCGGCGTAGACGCTGCGTTTTCGCTAGAGCCCCATGAATTAAAGACGTTAGTTATAGAAACACACCGTGCATGGCAAGCGCTTGGGCAGGTAACGTATGGAGGTAGCCAAGCTGAAGAAAAAGCCAAGCAATATCGACGTTCCATCTACGTGAGTGAAGACATTTTACCCGGCGATAAGCTCGGTGCACATAATTTAAAAATAGTGCGTCCAGCCTTTGGCCTTGCCCCCAAACATTGGGACACTATACAAGGAAAGTGCGCAACTAAAGCACTTGCAAAAGGTACAGCTCTCGCGTGGGAGCATATAGCGGTATGAGCGAACTTTTGTTCGTGGTGGAGGCATCTCATTCCTCTGGAATAGGCCATTTGATGCGTTGTTTAGCGCTTGCTCAAGCCGCCGAGGAGCGTGGGCTCAATAGCGTTTTTTTTGTGCCAGAATATGCGAAAGATGTCTGTAAGGCGCGACATGACTGGTGCGGTGGAATCATTATTGCCAAGCCTAATGATGACGCCACAGTGGCGCAAATAAAAGAAAAGATTGCCACTCAAAATGCGGTGGCGCTAATACTTGATGGGTACCATTTTAGTGACCAGTTTGTATCGCAATTGGCCTTATTACCTGTTCCACTTGTATTATTGGATGATATTGAGAATGGCATCTGTAAATACGCCGATGTTATTGTTAACGCCGCAGGTGAAAACCTAAAAAATCACTATCGTGTCCTCAATACGAATGTGCAATTATGTTTGGGGTCGCAATACCGATTACTTCGCAGAGAGTTTAGGCAAACGCCCGTTTTGCCTGTTTCTCAGCGAAAAAGCCTTACCATCAATTTCGGGGGTAGCGACCCTAAGCATTTTACCTTGCCGGTACTAAAAGCAATATCCGAAAGCTTAGCCAATACGCCTATTCGTGTTGTCACCGGACCAGGCTTTTTACCACTAGCGTCACTTCAACACTTTATTCAGCAGAGTCCTTCGCCTATTCAGCACATTCATAATTGCCAAGATATGGCAGACGTTTGGGTTCATTCTCGCCTTACTATTGCCGCCGCAGGCGGTGCTCAATTCGAGCTGGCAGCGTGCCAGAGTCCTTCAGTTTTGGTGGTAGTCGCCGATAACCAATTGAATGCGACACGTGAAGCATCGCAACAAGGTTGGTGTGATATGTGGGATGCGCGGAAAAGTCTAGCTATCCCTCAGTTGGTTGATAAAGTGGTGACGCTTTGGAACGATGAAGCGCGTCTAGAAAAGATGCACAAGTGTGCTGCGCAGTTCTCGTTCGTGACAGGTGCAGATACCTTATTAGATACGCTTAATCATTAGGTGCGATAAAGGTAAGGAGAAGCTCAATGAACAATACTATTGTCACCGGATACCAAGTCACCTTGCTGCCTATTGCGCTAGAACATCAGTCATTACTTCGCCAATGGCGTAATAGCCCAGAAATTAAACAATGCATGTTTTCCGATGAAACCATTAGTGATGCGCAACAATTAACATGGTTTGAGCAAGTAAAAGAATGTGAAAACCAGTGGCATTGGATAGTGTCCTACAGGGGCACTTTTATCGGCTCGACAAACATTAAGGCCACGGAAGAGAGCGCCTCGGTGAATGAATCTCCTGAATTGGAGGCGGGTTTGTATATTGGCGAGGGTCGTTACAAAAATAACATACTGGCCTTCGCACCAACACTCGCCATGTATGATTATTGCTTCGAGCAATTTAATACTCAACATTTTAAAGCGAGGGTAAAAGCGACAAATTCTGCGGCAATTCATTATAATCAAAAATTAGGTTACAAGACCATTCGTACCGAAGAGCAAGGCTCTGTGTTAGAGATGTTACTGACATACAATGATTATCAAAGCAGTACAAAAATGTTAAAACAGTTTTTGTCACGCTCGAGTAAAAAATAAAAAGAGGGTAAGGTGGAAAATAAAGAGAAGCTTACTAAGGCATTTACCGAATCACTAGGCATTGAACCACAACTGGTTACTGATGAACTCACTTACAACACCATTCCTCAATGGGACTCTACGGCTCACATGGTGTTGATTGCCGAGTTGGAAAATGTGTTTGATGTGATGTTAGATACCGACGATATTATTGATTTAAGTTCGGTAGCACAGGCAAAAATCATTTTACAAAAGTACGATGACAACATTGAGTTCGCCTAACTTAGCTGACGGTTCGGTATTGATTACAGGGGCAACCGGAGGTATCGGACAAGCCACTGTCACCCGAGCTATTACAGACGGGGCATTTGTCATCGCTTGCGGTCGCGATGCGAATAAGCTAGAGCAACTTTCCTCACAGTTTGAGGGGCACATTCACACCCTTTGTTATGATGTGACTGATGAAAAAGCCATAAGCAACGCCTTTAGAGAAGTTCAAAAAGGGGTATCCGCAAAGAAATGGCCAGCGTTGTACGGTTTAGTGAATGGTGCTGGCGTAATGTCAGAGACAGTACTCGCAATGACAAGTGCCGACGCGTTAAAGCAGCAAATGGCGGTTAATTTTTATGCGCCTTACCAACATATGCAGTTGGCCAGTCGACTGATGAGCCGACAAAAGGCGGGAAGTATCGTCAACATAGTGTCGCAGGTCGGAGAGTTAGGAAGCAGCGGTATGAGCGCCTATGCAGCAAGCAAAGCGGCGCTAACAGGGGCAACAAAATCTCTTGCTAAAGAGTTAGCGCCCATGGGAATTCGAGTAAATGCAGTGGCGCCCGGCTTTATTGATACCGCTTTAACTGCCCACTACGATGAAAAAGCGAAGCAGAAAGTTTATGAGCGTGTCGTACTTCAACGAGAAGGTACAGCAAAAGAGGTGGCCAATGCAGCTATATATTTACTTTCTCATCACGCAAGCTATACCACGGGGCATGTATTACCAGTGGACGGACTATTTTGCCCGTGAAAACCCTTGAACCAGATGACAGCCCTGAGCGCGTAAACAGCCCTGAGCGTAGAAACAGCCCTGAGCTAAAAAACAGCCCTGAGCTAAATATTCCATTCATTACTTCCTACAAAGACAGTGACGCAATTGCGCTAATGGATGACAGTGGGAGTCTCTCTTACCGTGAGTTATCGAAAGCGGTTCAACGACGGGCACATGATTGGCAACGCATCATAAATTGCGATTCGCGACAACGCCCCGTTGTCATGTTGTTTATTGACAATAGCATGACGAGCGTCATTGATTATTTAGCCGCGTTGACTCTCGATTACGTCGTATTGTTACTTAATCCAAATTGTACACCTGCGACAAAAGCTGAATACTCAAGTAGATTGAGGCCTAACGTCATTATTGATGACGGTCAGTTCTCACTGATTCATCACGAATTCCGGCAAATAGATCCCCGCGTGAGTTTACTTTTATCTACTTCTGGTAGTACGGGGGCTGGCAAATGCGTGGCCTTATCTCACCACAACATAACTGCCAATTGCGATGCAATTTTAACCTACTTGCCTATAGAGGCAGAAGATATAACGCTCGCAACACTGCCTCTTAGTTATTCTTACGGATTGTCAGTGTTGCATACCCATTTAAGCATGGGGGCTACTGTATGCTTTACCCGCCATAGTGTGTTCGACAAAGGCTTTTGGAATATCGTCAAGCACCATCCCATTAGCTCGCTTTCTGGGGTGCCATCGTTTTATGAAATGTTACTACGATTACGCTTTACTACCATGGCACTGCCTCATTTACGCTACTTCACCCAAGCAGGGGGGAAACTGGCAGAATCTTGCGTAACACGTTTGGCAAAGTACGCGCACCAAATGGATAAAGCGTTTTATGTAATGTATGGCCAAACTGAAGCCACAGCACGAATGGCATATTTGTCTCCCGATAAGGTTATGTCCAAGCCCAATGCCGTAGGAAAAGCCATTGCAGGGGGGGAATTTAAGCTAGTAGGCAATACCGCCCGTCCCGGTGAAGGCGAACTTTACTATCGAGGCGACAACGTCATGTTAGGCTATGTCTCGGATGCAGCTGATTTAGATAGTTTCTTGACAGATGAGTGGCTAGCGACGGGGGATTTGGCTATACAAGATGCTGACGGCGACTATATTATTACCGGCCGTATAAAACGTATGGTTAAAGTGGCTGGCGAACGGACTAATCTTGATGTCATCGAACAGGTTTTCCTCGATACACTAGAGCAACATAGTTTACTTTCACCTGCGTGTGTTATCGGCGAAGACGATAAGCTCATTGCGGTTTATGCAGGTGAACTGTCGGGAGAACAGCGCAGTTGCGTGATTGAAAGTTTATCGACGTCTCTGTCTTTACCGAAACGTATCATCGCGCTTAATGAAGTTGAATCTTTGCCACTACTGAGCAATGGTAAAGTTGATTATGCAGGTGTTTCACAGTTGGTGATGGGAGTTATTTAGCGTGTTTTCTTACCCGCCAGAGTTATTTGACCTACCCGTATACGGTTTACCCAGTACGCAAAAGCAAGCCATGCTAAATCGTGTGATGTCGCAGCTTAGTCAGCACCATTATCAGCATTGTGAAGCGTATAGGCGATTGCTAGATAGCAGGCCTTTTGATTTTGCTTCTGCTGCACATACTGAGCAATTCCCCGTTGCAGCAAGATTGTTCAAAGATTTAGCGTTAACCAGTATTCAATCGAATGACGTCTTTCGTCAAATGCGATCTTCAGGTACCAGCGGACAGGCGTCAAAGATTACTCTTGATGGAGAGTCAGCCAAACGGCAAAGCCAAGTATTAGTGAAAATCCTGCAAAGCTGCTTGGGCAAACAGCGCCGCCCCATGTTGTTAATTGATGCACCATCGACGGTAAAAAAAGCAGGCGCAATGACAGCGAGAGCGGCGGGTCTTCAAGGTTTATCGTTTTTTGGGCGACACCATTGTTATGCATTAAACGAAAATATGGAACTGGATATTGAAAAGGTTCGCGACTTTTTTTCTAAGTACGGCAAACAGCCTGTTTTGATTTTTGGTTTTACCTTTATTGTTTGGCAGACATTTATTCAAGCATTAGCACAGCAGAACATAAGTTTTGACTTTGCGGATGCTATTCTCATTCACGGCGGTGGTTGGAAGAAAATGCAAGACCAAGCGGTAACTGACGAGATATTTAAAGCATCTATTTATAAAACCTTAGGCAACGTGAGTGTTCATGATTACTATGGAATGGTAGAGCAAACTGGTACCATATACATGCAATGTGAGAAGGGGTTTCTCCATACACCCGTTTGGTCGGACGTTCTTATTCGTAGCCCACAAGACTTAAGCCTTCTCGAACACGGCGAAGCAGGGTTAATTCAAGTCAATTCTGTGTTACCTACCAGCTATCCTGGACATTGCATTTTAACAGAAGATCTGGGCACTGTTTTCGGTGAAGATGACTGTGAATGTGGACGGTTAGGAAAGTACTTCAAAGTCCATGGGCGGGTACCAAAAGCGCAAGTGAAGGGTTGCAGTGATACATTTTCCTAGTGATATATTATCGCACATGCGTTGGCATATCCCTTTAGATAATAGCCAGTATGACGATAGACATTCGTTAACAGATACACATGCCGCTGTTGCTGGATTTGCAGCTTTTCTACTTAAAAAAGCTGACGTAAAAGCGCACCCAGAAATAGTGGCTTTGGCGTTTTGGTTTCGCCAAGCTAATCTGGTGAAAATAAGCGAGTCCATCCCTTTTGAAGGGAACGGAAAAAAGGTAAAACGCGTATTCCATATCGCTCCTGCCAACGTGGATACTGTTTTTATGTATTCCGTATTACTCTCTGTTCTTTGTGCCAACCAAAATATTGTTAGGGTGAGCCAGCGAAGCGGCGAAGTGACGTGGCTTCTCATTAACCTTTTCAAAGAGTATTTAAGAACAGAAAAAGGTGCCCCTTTAGCGCGACTGATATCTATTGTTGAATATAATGCGGAACAGGTAGGTATAACGGAAGAATTCAGTGAATGGGCAGACTTAAGGGTCATCTGGGGGGGGAATGATGCGATTGAGACAATTAATCTTTCTGTACCGCATAGACACCAAATTTGTTTCCCAGACCGCTACTCTATTTCAGTATTAACGATCGATGATAAAGTGGATGTACATCGGATGGCGAAAGCGTTTTTAACTGATATTTTACCCTTTAATCAACAAGCATGCTCATCACCCAAAGCCTTATTTTGGTTAGATACTTCCATTTGCTATCAGCAAAAATTTTGGAACGCTGTTAGTGCAGAAATTGGCGCAATCAAGCATGAGTTGGATTCAAGCAGTAAAGTTGAACAGCAGATTTTGCTACAGCAAATGTTAGCAGACAATGCCCTTAACGTAATTGAGTCGGAAGTTGGACAGCAGAACGGGTTTGCAAGAGTTAATGGAAATATTGCTCTAGGGCGTTGTAAATTGAATCGTATTACGCCGAAAATACTAAAATTGCATACGGGGAACGGGTTAATCCTAGAATGTGACATCTGTGGAGTAAATGAGCTGCCTTTCGATGCTGCGTTACAGACAATTTCCATTGGAGGAGCAATTGATGTAGATGCTCTGGCTAACAAAGAGTTTAAACGACATGTAAAGCTGGGTATGGCTCTTGAGTTTAATACCCAATGGGACGGAATAGACTTGCTACATGTATTTAGTCAGTAAAAGAGTTCTTGAGGTTAGCTAATGTTAAATGATATCCGGTTACACGTAGAAACCGACGAATTAAAACAAAAAGCGTTAGAAGAAAAATTATCTAGAGATATTATCTCTAATTACAAAAGCAACGCTCTGGCGTTTTCTCAATTCATGCCCAGTGTAATGAATTATGTAGAAAATAGTGCCTCACAAAATATCTCCGTTTTCGTAAACAAGAACGCGCAATACAACATGGTTGATTACAGCACAGGAAAGACTGTTTACGGGCTACGTCCTGAAGAGGAGATAATTGAGCACGTTGAGTTATTTTCTAAGCATGCGCCAAATATTACGATTAATGGTGATAATAATTCGGCGTTTAATGTTGGCGCAACCGAAAAGCCGGCCATTTCTCAGCGCTTAAATCAATACAAGCAACTCGAACCTTTGCCGCAGCAAGTCGATGTTCTCGTTATTTTCGGGTTAGGTCTTGGACTGCATATAGAAAAATTGGTAGAAGATAACCTTATAAAGCATTTAGTTATTTACGAGCCAGAGATTCAACATTTTAAGTGTTCTCTGTTTACCTTTGATTGGCAACGATTATTCAAACTTATGAAATCAAAGGGAACGACTATTTATCTTCAACTGGAGCACGATGGTCGTGATATTGTTGAAAACGTGAATGAGTTGGCAGAACATATTGGGTTCGATCGGTTTTATTTCTACAAACACTTTAATCATTATGTGTTCGATGCTGTAACTCAATCGCTTATAAGCTCAACTTGGAATCAGTTATGCGAAACAGGAATTACATTTGGCAAGGAAACAAATCCCAATCTATTTTTACCGAAATGGTCGGCAGGCGTAGATTTGAGCAACGTTAATTTGCTTGATAAAAATAATGAAAAGTTTAATTCTAATTTAAGTGCATTTAAAGTTTACTTCCCTCAAATTTTCCAAGAGTTCTCAGATTATACGCCTACAGATTGGATTCCAATACAATTGAGCGATGGGCAAATAGATGTCATCAGATCAGATTCATTGGTTGCGTATTATGGCGGGAGCCCAAAAAGCTCGGCTGATTTGCGTTTCGAATACTTCGAGCAATACCCCCAGAAAGATGGTTTAGTGTTAGGATACAATGGAACCAAATTAAAAAAGTATCACCATTACCAATTTGTTGAAAAGACAGAAAAATTACTAGATGAAATATCTGAACATGTGGGGAAGTTACCTGATACAGTAAAATCACTTGTAATGTTTGGGGTAGGCGTTGGCTATCAAATAAATACTCTCTACGACAAGAAAAATGTTGAAAAGCTATTCCTTTGTGAACCCAATAAAGACTTTTTCTACTCGTCCTTGTTCGCGGTAGATTGGCAGACGATCTTAAGTAATATCGATAAAAATAACCAGCGTTTGTATATCAATATAGGGGATGACGGGACAAATCTATTCAGAGATTTACTATCCCAGTTTTATTCAATAGGTCCCTATATCCTCGCGAGTACGTACATATATGAAGGTTATCAAAACGACTATTTGAATAACTCTTTAAGCCAGCTTAGAGAGCAACTTAAAATCGTTATATCTATGGGGGAATATTACGATCATGCAAAATACGGTATTTCACATACCACAGAGATTATTAGTCGCGGAACACCTATTCTTCAATCGAAGGCTGATAAATACCTTTCACTCCAAGACAAAGATGTGCCGGTTTTTATTGTAGGTAATGGTCCTTCCCTTGACGATTCGATTGACACCATAAAAGAGTTGAAAGATAGAGCGATTGTTGTGTCTTGTGGCACCGCGTTAATGCCCTTGTATAAAAACGGTATAGTGCCCGATTTTCATGCCGAAATTGAACAGAACAGATCAACGTTTGATTGGATAAGCAGAATAGCAGATTTCGAGTATCTGAGTAAGATCAACCTTATCAGCTGCAATGGCATTCATCCTGACACGTGTAAACTGTTTAAAAAAACGTATATTGCATTCAAGTGTGGAGAGTCATCCACAGAGTCAGCAATGCACATTTTAAACAAAAAAGATTACGCGGAGCTTGAGTTTGCTTTTCCAACTGTATCTAACTTTGCGCTAAACATAGCTTTGGAAATTGGTTTTACACAAGTCTATTTATTTGGTGTTGATTTGGGGTTTGTCCACCAAAAATCTCATCACTCCAAGCTTTCAGGTTATTATGAAACTGATGGCAATGAGCTGTATGATTACGCAAAGAGAAACAACACTGAACTAATGGTTGAAGGGAACTTTCGTTCCAAAGTTTTTACCAAACATGAATTTAAAGTCGCTAAGACCATAATGGAGTCGACACTTTCTACGCATAAAGTTGATTGTTTTAACTGCAGTAACGGTGCTTTGATCAAAGGAACAACTCCTTTGGGCGTTGATGATGTGTTACTTACTACATCATTGACTGCGAAACTAGATGTAATGAATCGCTTAACAAATAACGTATTTAGACCTGCTAAAGAGTATAGTAGCTACTTCAATCGTTTTACTAATAAATTCAATAGTGACGAGTTTGTAAAGGAACTAGAAACTCTAGTAGAATTTGTTAATAAACCAAAAGCAAACGTAGATGAAATAGAGGAATTAATAGAGGCACAACGAGAGTTACTATTTAGCTCCTATAAACGTGGGCGTTCGCTATTTTTCTATTTTCTTTACGGTAGTATGAATTACGCAAACGTGTTATTTAGCAAGTGTTCATACATTGCTGATGAACACTTGCTTTGGAAGTTTTATAAAGATATTTGTTCATTATGGGATGAGTTTTTATTAGATATAAAATCTAATCAGAGCTCTATATTTTTATCGTTTGATACATCCAAGTCTTTTTCTAGTAAAAGTGAGCGTGCTTTTTTAAAGTCGTTTAGTCAAAAGGTATGTTTATATACTAACAATAGGTTTATAGACACGTTCTCGACACTTTCTAGTTCAATGTTTAATGATAATATTATTAACACGATTTCCATAGATGCATTTAGCGCTCAACTACTATCTAGTAAAGTAACCGAATTACATCGCTTATTCTGTAGAGTAGAATCACAAGACGAAGTAGACAAATTAGCTGATTTAATAACTATCCCATTCGATAGAGATATGCATTTACTTTTGTGTGGTGAAAATGCATCTCTACTAGACCTTTCGCGTATCAACTGTCCATGCAGTCTACTTTTACATCCTAATTTTTTGAGAGGTGAAAAAGGCCGGGCAATGTTTGAGCGCGGGGATGGATTATATTGGCTGGAGGGGCATTTGCCATATGCGACGTTAAAATTCGATATCCATTCAGCATTACCTCGTTTTATAGTTGCTAAGGTTCAAGTAAATCAAACGGAGCATACCGAGAAAGGACTCATTTCGTACTTCGATAAAGTTTCCCAGAATGTAACGAATTTTACTCATTTTCTAGAGTTTCCAGATTACTTAGTATTTTCGAAAAATGAACATATTTATAGTAGCTTAGTGAACTTATCCGGTGCTCGCGGAGTGGTGAAAAGAATAGAGCATTTTTGCCCTCATACACTAAGGCAGGGAAAATTCAATAAAGATGCTATAAATAGGAATATTAAAACAACAAATTGGGAGGGATGGGCGTAGGCCATACCATTTGTAATTGTCCACTTCCCCTAAACTGAGACAGACTTAATTGGAGTTTTCTGCAATGATTAATGCAGGAGACGACTATGAAAAAATCACGATATACAGAATCTCAGATTATTGGGGTGTTAAAAGAAGTTGATGCAGGTATGAAGGTTGAGGAAGTCTGCCGTCAACACGGTATCAGCAGCGCAACCTATTACAATTGGAAGTCCAAGTACGGCGGCATGGAAGCGTCTGACGTCAAACGATTGAAAGAGCTTGAAGAAGAAAATGCCAAGCTTAAAAAGATGTTTGCAGATGTCAGCTTAGAAAATAATGCCATTAAGGAGCTTGTCGCAAAAAAGGGTTGGTGACAGCAGAGAAACGAGAGTGCGTCAGCATCCTAGTTGATGCGGGACTAAGTATCGTAAAGGCCTGTCTGTTTGTTGGCATTGGCCGTGCGACCTTTTATCGTCCAGAGAGAGACTGGCGCAAAGCGGATGCTGCTGTCATTGATGCCATCAATGCGGTTTTGGAGAAGTCGCCACGAGCGGGCTTCTGGAAGTGTTTTGGCCGAATGCGGTTCAAAGGCTTTCCCTTCAACCACAAGCGCGTCTATCGTGTTTACTGCCAAATGGGATTGAACCTGCGGCGCAGAACTAAACGGGTACTGCCCAAGCGAATAGCCCAGCCACTGGAAGTGCTGGATCAGGCTAATCATCAATGGGCGTTGGACTTTATGCATGACACGTTATATTGCGGCAAACGGTTCAGAACACTGAATGTGGTGGATGAAGGCACGAGGGAATGCCTTGCTATAGAGGTCGATACGTCTTTGCCCGCTGGCCGTGTCGTACGCGTATTAGAACAACTTAAGGCTGAGCGTGGATTACCAACTCAGCTGCGTATGGACAATGGCCCAGAGCTAATTTCGGCGACGCTAACAGATTGGTGTGAAACCAATAATATTGAACTGGTATATATCCAGCCAGGTAAGCCACAGCAAAATGGCTTTGTTGAACGCTTTAACGGTTCATTCCGCAGAGAGTTTCTGGATGCTTACTTGTTTGAAAATCTCAATCAAGTAAGAGAAATGGCCTGGTTCTGGCGACTGGATTATAACGAAGAAAGAACACATGAAAGTCTCGGTAACCTGCCTCCGGCAGCTTACCGAGAAAAACTAGAAAACTCTAAATCAGCACTGTCTCATTAAAGGGGAAGTGGACATAATAACTTATTTGTAGAAGGATGAGAGTTACCGATTTCGAGACTAATTCACGTAACTATTCGATAAATAGGATTAGTAACTCTCATCTCCACTAGATAAATTCAGTCGATGACAATAATATCTTTTTCTAAAATACCGCGTTTGAGACATTCTTTGAACATTGGTTTTACTGTAGCTTGACTACAAATGAGTATTTTAGTGCGTGGCTCAAGATTCGCGAGTTCAGTGGTTGCTTCTATTTCAATATCAAACTGTTTAAATGGCATCGTATTAGCTTTAATGTCTACCCATTTAAAAACAGGAATACCCTTTTTCTTAAACCGTATGTAAACCTCTATGCCTAGGTAACCAGCGCCATAGAGTACAATATTGCTATCGCTTACAGTTTTACATCTTAAGATCGCACGAGTGGAAAAGCTAAACATTAAACGCTTCAACTTTTCAGGTACAACAAATTGTAGGAAATAATAATAAAGTTTCACACTAAACCCTATATATCAAAAATAAAAATTACGATTCTCTATAAAGAAAGATCTTGTTCTAGCTCTTCAAACTGTTTGCCAAAGTCAAAGAGTGGCGCAGTTTTTCTTGTATTTCTTCGAAATATCTCTATTTGGGATCTATCCACTCGTTTTAGATCTTGTTCTAGTTTATTTAAATCCGACACTCCCTCATAGGCTAAACCTAACTTGTGATGACGTGTCTCTTTAATCATTTCTTGAGAGCCTGTAACAAGTAACATTAATCCGGCCGCAACAAATTCGAAAAACTTATTGGGTAAAGATACAGCGTGTTGACCTTCTATATCTTCTAGAAAGTGAATACCAATATCAAACTGTGATATGAAAGGAATTATTTCTTGAAAGTCTACGGGCTCTAGAATGGTTACGTTTTCGAATTTGGACGCCAGTTTGCAAACCGATTTATAATAACTTTCATCTAGCCATACTAGCATCAAGTATAAGTGATAACCTTTACCCATTTTACCACCAAACTCAATAAGCTTTTCAATAGATCGGTTTGGAAGACAACCTCCGTGATGTATTAGATTTATATTTGACTTGTCTATATCTATTTTTTTTTCAGATTCTATTAATTCTTGAACCGGGTAACTTTTGAATATTTTGAAGTCTTCATTATATTTATTCTTATATTCATCAGCTATCCCCTGAGAGACAGTGACTTTTCTACTAAACTTTGATAATAGCGTACTGCAATAATAATCATAGACATCGAGTAACTCTTGTTGCCAATCGTTTTGAGGGATGAATTGTCTAGGGTAATATTCTCTTGCATCAAAAATTACTTTCTCTTTATGTTCTATAAAAAATGGTAGTAATGATAAATCGTGTATAAATATCCAGTCATATCTCTGTACCCTTTCTTTTTCAATCGACAATTCACAATTAGCAGAAGCGACGTATTCTGCTAAACTGCCAATTTTTAATCTCATTATTATCTTTTTGATTAACCGCCTCAATGGTGATGGCGTTTTCTTAATAATTGGAAATGAAGTCACACCGTCCAAACTATTAGTATCAAGGGAGCAAATATCTATTATGTTTTTTTTTCGAAGCTGCAAATAAAGGCGCTTGGGTCTCGGACAACTCGCAAACCTGCCTCTATAAACTAGTAAAATTTTTTTATTTTCCATAGACTATGAATCTTCTAATACATTTAATTTTGCTTCGAAAAGCTACAGTTGAATTTCTAGTTCTGACACTATACTTTTTCTGGTTTCTCCTTTCCCGTAAGGAGAATACGATAAAACATGGGGCATCTCACTATGTTTAAGCAAAAGAGTTAAATCTTGTTCTTTGCCCATGCCGTCCCCGATGAGTTTAGAAGCATTGATTTCAACTAACTCGTTCCATTCTGTTTCATTTCTGACGACAAAGCACTTTTTGCCGGAGAAAAAGGCTTCTTTTTGAAGCCCTCCACTGTCGGTCATTACAGCAGTGCAACTAGCCGTTAGATACAGCATTTGGAAATATGAGGCTGGAGGGATAGTTATCACATTTGGTGAGGTCGTTATTCCAAACTCTTGCATCCGAGATCTCGTACGAGGGTGTACAGGCCATACTACTTTACTATGACTAGCATATAGGTTTATCGAATCTACGATACGAGATAAATTACGTTTACTATCCACGTTCACGGGACGGTGCAACGTAACAAGAAGAAAGTCGTCAAGGTCGACTATATTTTCTGGCGGGCTTGCCAATGGTGCGAATAGCTTTAACGCATCGAACATAATGTCACCAACATTACGTACAATTGGCGTTTTATTTTTCCCAATATTTTCTTGGAGAAGGTTTTTAGTTGCAACCTCACTGGGACAAAATAGAAAATCAGACAAGTGGTCTGTCACTACTCTATTGTGCTCTTCTGGCATGTTCCGGTTAAAACTTCTTAAACCTGCTTCAACATGGGCTAGAGGAACGCCATGTGCATTCGCGGCAACCGATCCGGCCAGAGTACTATAGGTGTCACCAAATACTAATAAGCAGTCAGGTTTTAGTTCTGTTATTGCCATTCCTATCTTAGTGACGGATTCACCAATGAAGGAACTGCTCGAAAACGTATTCGATTTGAAGACGTGGGTGGGTTTTGGAATTTTTAATTGATCGAAAAATTGCTGGCTCATATTAGCATCGTAATGCTGCCCAGTGTGAATAATAAATTCACGAAGCTTCGGAGAGTCTTGAATCTCTTTGCTTAAAGCCGCTGCTTTGATAAATTGGGGTCTAGCTCCGACAACGGTTAATATTTTTTTCATAATATGTCTCAGTAATTTATCCAGCTTATCGGCAGTATTAACTATTTCTTTAGAATCGTTTTAAATAGCAAAAATAACCTAAATTTGTGCTCAAACCATATCGCGCGCTTCTATTTACCTCTTGTAAATCTATTCCTTAACGTGTCAAAATTGTTCAATCAGAAAATAGTCAGTTCCTCTCCTTCTACTAAGTTACACAAAAAGTCTATTTTGTCTTGTTCTCCTTTTCGGTAAAGTTGGAAAATGAAATTGATGAAAGACGTTCGGTCATAAAATTTAGCTCGTTTAATATACAATATTCATACACTGATTAGAACCTCAATGAGACGTCCGAATAGTGTTTTAAACAACTATTAAGAAACTTTTTAACTCTAATTTTGCACGTCAATTTCACATTTTTATCTCTGAATCTAGCATAGGTCCGCATATTTCATCTAATAAACTATGGAGATTTGGTGATATTTTAAGTAAAGATTGAAATTCATTTATACAAAACGTTTTTCTTTCTTTCCTCATAATTAAATCAAATAGAAAATCTATTTTCTCCGGAGCTCCTTCTCGACATAGTTGAATACTAAAGTGCACCATAAAATCAAAATCGCCCAAGATTCCTTCTCCATATTTCATGCAATAGTGATTATATAGAGATTCCACCAAGAACTGATCTCTATGCCTGAATTTGTATTTCTTGTTGTTCATAAATTCATCTGAGAAGCTGATGGCTAACTTATTTAACCTAGCTTTATCTAGAGAAACAAAGGCATGACTAAGAACAAGAAAACTACTGGAAGAATAATCAAGCATAAATGCAGAGTTTAATATCCCCTGCATATGCAATTTAATATCATCATTTTTGGGGAGCGAACACCAGCTTCCTCTGACAATTGGCTTTCTTCCTTCGAAAAAAAAACTCGGAGTAACGTCTGCACTTAACATTAAATCGTCATTACCCAAAATGAATTGCTCGCTTAAGCAATCAAGTGTATGGAGTGCTGTAACAATTGCTCGAGAGTTAAAAGTTGGTAAAAATTCAGGTGTGTCTTTAAAAAGTTCTTTATGATCAACAATTTCTATTCTATCTAAGAATAGCTTATTAGAATCCAAGAACTTTGGTAGTTGTTGATCAGTAATCAAAATTATCTTTCTGTACCAAGGAGCATATCTTTTTATAGACCGAAGACAATATTTTAGCTCATTACTTTGTACAAATCTTAAATCGCTAATAGATTCTTCGAAATCGTCTTGGCTTCTAATGCTTAATTCATCATCTGATAAAATTGATAAATGACGTTTTCGTTTTAATTGATGATTAGGGTCATCACCGTCAACCCAAATAATTACAAAGTCAATCTCTGCCTGTGTCATATCGTTATTTTCTGTAAAGAAAGAAGTGTCCTGCTCTAACTTCATTAGCTAGATACTCCCGGACAATATTTTCGAGAATAAGAGGGTTCCTTAAAACCTTACTATGCTGCTGATAAACATTAAAATACTTACTTAAATGATACAAGTTATACGCGTAATTTCGTTGGCACTTAATAAAGTGTTTTTCAAAAATATTAGAGCAGTAAAATTCATAGTTGCGATAGTAAGCCACATAATTTTTCGATTTATAATTATCATTCCCTTGCAATAGGGTGCTTTCTCTAACAAGTAGAAATCCGTTTTTAGATAACAGCCTCAACAGCTTATGAAATAACTCATCAATAACTGATTCATGGGTATACATGAAAATATCTCCAACGAAGATAAAGTCGTAACCGTTTGTTACCAAATCACTTGAGTTAGATATATCACAGCATTGATATTCAACATTTTTAAGTTTGTTCTCAGAATTATTGCTAGCTA
Organism: Alteromonas sp. B31-7; assembly: GCF_015767655.1. Lineage (NCBI taxonomy): Bacteria > Pseudomonadati > Pseudomonadota > Gammaproteobacteria > Alteromonadales > Alteromonadaceae > Alteromonas > Alteromonas sp. B31-7. The sequence goes on along the minus strand of NZ_CP065233.1, from coordinate 3,440,103 downwards.
TTCTTTGTTCACTAAGGTCAATGCCTACACAACGAGAAAAAGTTGTAGATAAAAATTTAGTATAACGGCCGTTACCACAACCTATATCAAGGCACGTTTTATATTCACTGACGTTTTGGTTTACTAAGTTCTGAATAATGATTTTTTCATATTCAAAGCGAGCATCTACTATAAACTGGTCATTGGTTATATATCCACCATCTAGATAATCATCATAGGCTCGCGACCAAAATTTGTTAATAATATGCTTTTCTGCTTGTAAAGTATCATATTTTGCCGAGTCGAAAGTTAAATGTATTTTATCTTCTAATAATTTATATTCTTGTTTCAATTTTTTTTGTTGCTGTTCTATTTCAAACAACCTAGTTAAATCTTTAATAATATCTTGATTTACTTTATTCATGAAAATTCTCTTCAACGTAATCTTTAATACGTTCATAATCTTCAATATAATCAACTTCCGCCCAAAAATTACCTTTTATATCGTGAATTATAACTGGTTTAATATCATTGCTACGATAAAATATATCTTCCCACCAATAGTCATGCTTTTGCTGTTGAATTAAGCTTTTTAATACGCTTTTAAAAAAATTAATATCCCTAGCTGCTATTCTTGCGATACCAACATATTCGCCAGTTGTTTCTTCCAATTCTAATTCTTTGCCATACTTAATGAGTACATTGTTTTTCCAGTTAAATCGATAGTCTGCACCTTCAATACGTGAACTATCCGCAAGAAATAGAGGAGAACTTTGTTCTTTCAATAAAATATCAATGACAGTTTCTTCAATAAAAACGTCTGCATTCATAATAATGTAGTCATCATCTGGCTGTAGAAAAGATTGGGAGAACCATGTTGATGCAATGGAGTTGGTAACATCAAAAAAAGGGTTTTGGAAATGTGTATACCTATATCCTTCGAGTTGCTTCAGAATATATTCCTCCTTGTAACCAGTAACGATTGCTATATCGTCAATACCCTTCTTCTTCAGCATGTCAACTGTATATTTAATTAAACTATCATCGTTTATTGTTACGCAACATTTAGGGATACCATTTAAATAGCGACTGATGCGCGTTCCAACGCCAGCAGCCATCAATAATGCTTTCATGATATCCTCTCTTGATAGTATTCGCTTAGAGCCTCAATTAATACATCGAAGTGCTTTTTATCAACATGTCCCATATGAGCTACTCGAAATAAAATTTTTGCTAAATCACCAGAACTAGGCGTTAAAATCAAGTTGTGTTTTTTCTCAAAGTAGTCAACAACCTCATTCGCATTCTGCTCCAAAGGAGATAAAGCGGTTAAAGAGTTTGAGGAATCATGAACATAATTTTTTAAAGGTAAGTGGGCTATTTTAGCTCTAAAGTAATTAGCTAACTCAGCCCTATGAGCAATGACACTCTCTATTCCTTTTTGAACTAATTGAGTTAATTGAAACTGAAGTTGAAGTATTATTGAGACAGGGGGAGTAAAGGGGGTCTGCCCCCTCTCCATGTTATTTAAACTTTCTTTAAAGTCGAAGTAGATCGAGGAGGAACTTTCTAACTTACGGATTGCTTTTGGGCTTAAAATAACCATTGCTAAGCCAGGCGGCAACGCGAGCCCTTTATTAGAGCTGACAATCAACATGTCGATGTTTTGTAACTGCATGTCAATAGGGTCACATAGAAAAGCACTAATTGCGTCGACAATATGCAACGCACCATTTTGTCTGCAAAGTTTACCTGACTGCTCAATATTTAATTTTCTTCCAGTCGTTGTCTCACACGCATTAATTAATAAATAATCAAAATTAATTTTTTTTAAATCGTTATAATTAATTATTTCATTAACATCGTATTTTGCGTTAACGAATTCGAGATTTTTTCGTTGACAAATATCGGCGAAGCGCTGACCGAACCCTCCCGAATTTACTATTAACGCTTTTCCAGTCACATGATTTAAGTTATCAATACAAGCTTCCATCGCTCCAGTACCTGAAGATCCGAAGAAAAGTACCTTGCTTCCTAATTCAGCGTTGACGAGCTCTAACAGCTTATTTTGGCAATCAAGTAACACATTGGAAAAAGCACTATTTCTGAAGTACGGTACTTGAGTAGCTCCCAAAGCTAGCACATCATCAGACATAGGCACAGGTCCAGGGGTGTATAATCGCGGCTTATTAATCATGTTTAAATACAGTCGCGTTATCTAACATAGAGACATTCCATTCTTTATTTGGCGTTCTCCAGTCACCATAGTGTTCCGTTAAATATGCTTCGACATTATCCGGGATTCTAATATTTTCTCCACGAAATATTCTTACTTGTGTATTGCGAATATGATAAGCAGGCATAGTGATCGCCCGTGAAGACATTAAATAATTCATTTCGTCAGTATCTTGATACTTAATGAAAAAGTCTAAAGCTGGTGCATCTAAATTTTTGTGTTTCGGCTTTAACTTAAAACATCTTAAATCGCCTTGAGCGATTTTCTTAAAATTATACTCTGCGTAATAGGCATCTATTTCGAGTTCGATTCCTTTCGTTTTGTAAATTTTTTTAATAAAATTTTCAATCGCAACCTTACATTTATCTATGTGGAGAGAGCTGACTGCAAAATCAAGATCATCATCCCAAGGAATCAAAGCATCGTCACGAATGATACCCAATAGAGTTCCCGCATCGACATAGTAATTTACGAAGTGGGCATCAAGCTCACGGCATACATTCAACAGTAAATTTTCAGCTAATTTTTTTCTCTGCTCATCTAGGCCAAACTGTGCGATTGAATCAGTAGCTTTAAAAACTGAAATTCGATTCTCATGAATGGCTAAATCCACAACTAATTGCTGCCAAATCTGCTCAAAGTATTCACTTGCAATGATAATTTTACTGGGATTTAAGTTCTGTAACTCTAGTGGCGGCTTTATTGGTAAATCATCGATATATGAGCTGTATTTTTTTTTGTCATTATCTATGAAAGCACAAATATTCAATTTGGTTTTAAGGCTCTCATAGGCCAGCCTTCCCATTTCGCCTGCACCAAAAATTACGCAAATGTTGCTGTTTAAGCTGTACATATATTAAATACTCATATGCCTTTTTATAGTTATCGCCCACTAGACAAAAAGCTTTATTTTAAAGTTTAAAATACGGTTATCAAGCCCACCTATCTCTGGCATCATCCTTTGCCGAAGTTTACTCTCTTTCTACACTGGTTTACTCCGCTTTTATGCACACCTGTGGGGGTTTCTTCGTCAATAGTAACTGTAATGCAGGCTAAAGTGCACCACTCTTGACTAATGTTTAATAAGAGATATACAACTCTGACCGTGTTGTAGCGTAGTCGCAAAACCGGTAGGAGACAATGCGAAGCGGTATGGAAAGGTTTAAGGATTAACGTATCTTAGGAATGTCTGAGCTAACTCACTCCAAAAATAAACATAAAACATCCTTCCGTTAGGTGATATGTTGGCCTCTTTGAAAGTCAATAGTTTATTTACTTGTGTTTCATCATCGTTCTTATTATAACTCTGTTGTATAAAGAATTATTGAGGAGTCGATAGAGCTATCGTTAATATTTTAATATCAGTTAAGGTTTAGTCGTTTTAGCCGATAACAAGCTATGCCTAAGTGTATAAAGGTGCTCTAAACGAGATAGGAGACCTTATTCACGCCTCGAACTCCATAATTTTCTGGAGTGAGGGCTTAACGTAAAATTGTTGTTTAGTGGGAAGTTCAATAGAACGATGACAAAAGAGTTTGATAAAGAAATATTTGGACGTGTAGAAGCGAGCTTCGTTAGAGTATTCGGTGAGCAATATGCAGGCAAATTATCTGTGGAATCTAGTATGGATGACTTTGTTGAATGGGACTCCCTCAACTATATCGATTTTGTTTGTGAATTAGAGGATGAATTTGGAATAGAGTTTTCTGAAACTGAATCAGCTCAAATGTTTCAAATTCAACACATTCTGCGGATAATCAATTCCATTGTGCATCACGAGCCTCATGACGATGTGAAGCATGCCTATGCGCAAATGCGTTTAATTGAGCAGTACTCAAACGATGATTGTTTGCAAATCGCCATTTTATCTGGCAGCTCGACAAGAGAGGGTTTTTTACCGTTGTCACAAATGCAAGCACTAGCAGAAAGTGAGTTCGAAGAAAAAATTAGAATTTACAATATAAGTGTAAGTGGACTCGTTATAGCTGAAATGCTCCAGATTGTAGAATCGCTAGAGCATATTCAAAACCTCAGACTCGTTATTGGATTTTCTCCCATTATTCTTTTTGGTTGTGGAATGAATGAGTTTAATCGTAGTTGTGACTTAGAACGCTTTTCGCTTCCATGCCCATCAACTTCTTTAATTCTAAAACAAAATGGTTTTATCAAAAATAGTGATATAGTTGTGACGACGATAGAAGGGTGGTGTAATCGATATTTGGCAGATTTATCACTCGAAGAGTTGAGATATACCCCCTACAAATATCCGACGTTACAGCCATGGGATGAAGAAAAGTTTAGTGATGAAGATGCAATTTTACGTTATTACAATAATGCTCCTTTAAACTTTAGTCAAAGTTACGAAATCAATGTTCAGTTGCTTAAGGTGTTAGTTGATAAGGTAGCCACGAAACAAAATAAGTTAGTATTGTTAAATCTAACACTTCACTCAAAGACTGAATCATTTTTAGAAGATTTAGGAGAATTAGTCAGTAAAACAAAAAATTATATCGACACTAAAATCAAAGATGGCTCTGTTATTTTAGTAGATAGCGTTAAATCGTCTGGAATAACTGACAACGACTATCGTGATCCTGGTCATATTTTCAAAAAGCAGGACCTATATACCAAAGAAACGATTAATCGCCTCAATGAAATATTTTCTGAGGAGAAAAGTTGAGTGCGGACGCTATTTTTTGCAACAGGTTCTGGACGATGCGGCACTATGTGGCTATCAAATTTGCTCAATTCTGAACAGAATACATTAGCGCTTCATGAAGGAAAAATTCGAGTAGAAGAGTCCGTAGGCGACCAGTATCTTCCCTTTCTCACTCTTCAAAATAAACAAGCATATGATAATCCCAGTGTCGCTGATTTTCTTTTCGATAAATATAGAAAGAATATTAATGATAACTTTGAAAAACACAATGTCGGGTTCTTTGGTGATATAGCATATAATTATGCGCCATTTCTATCTTCGATTAGAACAAAATATCCGTCTGCTAAAGTTATTTTCCTGTATAGGAATGGTATTGATTTTGTGCGCTCCAGCACGACGAACGAAGAACCTGACCCAGTTCCTGTAGGTTGGCCGCCCAAAGGGAAAAAACTATCAAAGTTGGAGCGTTATATTAACCTAGGTAGAATTAGTCCTAGGGGAAATGACCCTCTTTATCGTAAATGGTCCTCATTGAGTGTAGTGGCTAAAAATGCTTGGCTCTGGGCAGAAACAAATAGAATTATAATAGAACAATTGGCTGAATTTGATAACGATAACGTACTTACCGTAAGGTTTGAGGATTTCGTGTCCTCACCTCAAATTGTTTACGATGAAATTAGACGTTTCTTATGTATCGAGCATCCTATTTCCACTCAAACAAAAGCTCTTCTCACTTCTCGAATCAATAGTCGAAGCACTAAGTATCTACCCATTTGGGAAGAATGGTCTGCCAACGATAAAGCCGATTTTTTGAATTTTGCTGGAGCCATGATGAAAAAACTAGACTATGGAGTTGATTGCTAATGGAGCAGATTTTTACATTGGGTGTGGTGAATAATAAAGAAATGTTGACGCTTTTAGAAACACAGATTCGTTACTTACTACCACCCAAAAGTAAGATATCAACTGAACATAGTGATATCCGCGTAACAAGTGAGAATGATTTACCTCAAGCCCTAATTGACAATATTCAAGGTCTAATTGACGAGACGAAAAAGTCATACCGTAAAGTTAATCTCATGCAGAGTAAAGCTAGCACGGAACATTCTATATTTACGCAAGACCCTATGCCAGTTTTACTTGAATCTAACCAGTTAGTTCAAATGATGCCGGGTATTTATACATACTCTGGGGCGCTTTTGGAATTGATGCAAAAACTAGATGAATTTTTCAGGCAGTATGCGCTTCGAGAGGGGGCATCCGAGCGTTTGTATCCAAATATTTTACCGGTCAACAGCATGATAGAAAATGGATACGTCTCAGGATTTCCTCATCATGCTCTTTTTGTCAGTATGGCGCATCAAGATTCTGACACCCTAAAATCTTTGTCAGCGCTTAAAGACATAGAGAGCCTTAATGATTTAGTCAGTACAAACGGAATAATGCTTGCCCCAACAGTTTGCCACCATTGTTTCGAAGAACTTAAAGGGGCAAAACTTGAAGATAATATGATCATTACCAGTACGGGTAAATGTCATAGATTTGAGGGGCCTTCAGCAGAAGACCTCTCGCGTACTCATATATTCAATATGCGAGAAATCGTTCTTTTTGGTAAGTCATCATGGGTTCATAAAAACAGGTTAAAAATAAAGTCTGATTGCGAAGCGCTTTTTGAAAGATGGCAGCTTGACTATCAAGTTGAGACAGCGACGGACCCATTTTTCCCTGCAGGAAGCCAAAATAAACGCAACTTTCAAGCAATGAATCAAACTAAATTTGAAGTAAAGTTATATTTGCCTTTTAAACAGCAATCTATTTCAGCCGTTTCTATCAATAATCATATGGAAACGTTAACTGAAAGTTACGGAATTAAAGGCGGAAAAAATCTTATATCGTCTTGTGTAGGATTTGGCTTAGAGCGTCTATCGTTTTCTATACTTAGCCAATATGGTTTTGATAGAGGCAATTGGCCGGATACACTAAAAGAAGATCTTGTTCTAGAGTAATGCTTAAAGGGGGCAAAACAACATTGCCCCAATCTTTCCATGGTTGAATTTGGAAATGTGAAATGTAGCTACTTGTTAATCTGTAACACGATATAGTTCTGTAGATATGTATAGCTGCATGTGCCGTACTCGCTAAATTCCTCAACAAGTACTTCCGGGTCATGATAATAAGAAGTTTTCTCATCATTTGCATAGCGACTAAAAGGAGGCTTTGAGTACACAATAAAATACATCCGTTTAGTGAATAGTTTTGCAACGGCACGTTTAAAAAGCTGAAATACTTCAGAATTTGGCGCATAGCCTCCAAAAAATTCAGGTCCCCGACAAAATGCATATTCAAACTTTTGTTGTGTTTCTAGGATATCAGCTAATTGAAAATGTACTTTTGCATTATACTTATCAGCTAAAATATTAGCGTTAGTAATGCCCTGTTCTGAATTGTCTATTCCTGTCACTTTATAGTTATCAGAAAGAACAATTGACCATATACCGTCCCCACACCCAATATCAACCATTGAGGGTCTGTAGCCTTCCGTTGGCTTCGGGAGACGTTCGGTAATAAACTTTTTACACCAATCGTAAGCGTATACAGGTTTATTTTCATCCGCATGCAATTTGTAGAAGGCTTCATAATCCTTTCGCCAAATGTTTGTGTTGGTAGGCTTCTTCATTCGTAGTAACAACTCTTAATTTTTTCACCATATTCATATCGGCCAAGTTTGGAATTTATAAAGTGAATTGGGTTAATTATCGTGTCCAGCGGTGCAGCATACGGGTAGTTAAGATGGCGCTTAGAGATTTGGAGCTGAGTTGAAGCTGCTTTGCATTTCTGAATTTTGTCATCGTTCCATTGAGCAGGATGAACGAGAAGCTGTAAGTTATCTTGTTTAAAGCTAGGTTTATCCCACATCCAATAAGGAAGAGTGCAGTCGCTGTAAAGTGACAGAAAGCGTCGAACTTTTGAAGAGTGAACTTCAAAATAACGAGGAAACTTGTCTGCCATAAATAGCTGATTCATTAGCACTCCATTATGTAGTAAACGGTTTAAAGATAATCCATTCCCGTGAACTGCAAAACCATTGATGTCAAGGCCGAAGCGGCTCTTCCAGTTCCAAGCAAACTCTTCTATAAATTCGACTAAATGGAGATTGATATGAGCTAGGTTAAATACGTCATCATGCTTTATGTTGATTTTGAGCCCGTTTGGGGTTTCGCTTATCTCATAATTTTCTATCAACAGTTTAGCAACTAGTTCTTCAGGATATTTACTCCAAACTGGTTGGTAGCGATACAAATAGTCATTAATCGGGGATATATGAGGTTCAATATTAGCTCCAAGAGCCAGGCATTTCTCAATATATTCATCATATGCTCTTGAGTTAATTAGCTCCGTAAGAGATTCGAGCATGGTGCTGCCCGCTAGGCCGAACATGACGAAAGAAGTTGAACTGATTTTACCGCATATTTCTTCTTCCATCTTAAGCATATCCATTCCGTTTTGAATATCTCTTAAATGTATGTCGTATCTCAATGCAACACAATTGGAATCAAATTCACTCCTTTTTTCTATTTCGTTAAAAGAAATGAAACTTCTGCCACTATTACAAAGGTGCTCAAGGAGTTCTTTAAAGTGGTTATATTTTTTCATTTTCTATCAAATTTTTGAGCATGCAAATGATGTCTGATTCGTGATTTTTGTTTTTATTCAGTGGCTTATAGTTGTTTTCGATGTTTTTTATGGATACTGAGTGAATGCTTTTCACAGTGGACATCATCGAATTTAACTCAGTTCCTGCTATGGAGTTATCTGTTACTTTAGCATCGGGAAATATGTCGACATGTCCGTTTTTGTGCACTGATATTATGATTAACCTTGCAATAATTAGGTCATAGAAGAGGGGCGAATGAATTGAGCTTCCATAATCATTGGTTGGAAAATAAATGGCGTAATCAAACTCTGATAACATCTTAATTCGATTGATTAATGAACTTTTCGTTGTAAGCGATACATAATGCTTACCTCTACAAAAAGATACAAGAGCTTTTAGTAGTTCAGGTGCGTCATGTGGGGCGATAATAGTGAGTTTTCGTTCTGGTGACATTATGGAGATAAAGGGTGCTAACTCTTCAATGGTCTCCAGCGAGTGCTCAGAAGTCAAAATTGTTATGAATCTTTTTATACGCTTGGGTCGATTTTTATTATCAGATTTTTTATCCGCATGTAGTAGTTCGTTGTTAATGTATACGAACTTTGCTCTTACCATGTCGCTTATTCTATTTCTCATGCTAATGGTATGACAAAAAACCAATGCACATTGATTAACATAGGTGGAAAAATAAAAGTGTCCCAACCACGCATCAGTAAATTTATCATAATAGATATTTTCTGATTTTTTTATCTTGATATTAATACTGTCAAAAACAACTTTATTAAGATGCTTTTTAAATAAAGGTATTAGTGACAAATCTAGAACTAAGATTAAATCAACATCCTTTAAATCTCGCTTCGTTAAATTCGATTTCAACTTCTTTAGATCGAGATACTCGCTTATACGCTTAAACCTAGTATAAAAGGCTATACGCTTGAGGAGGAGGGCAAGTTTGCTCGACGATGCGTTGTAGAACCAATAAACCCGTTTATTTTCCGTCTCGTTTGTATCTGTGGACAAGATTTGTATGTCAAAGTGCGGTTCGAGGATTGAGAGCCATTGTTGAAACCTTAAAGAGTTAGAAAGTTCGTTACAACTAGCTATAAGCAGAGTGTTACGTTCCATATTGCGTTTGAGGGTATACCACATTCAGTTTGATACCAAGATACTAGCAAGAGTGTCGTCAATTGCATAATCTAATTGTTGCTTACGTTGATAACGTAAAAATTCTACATTGTATCTATTTTAGGTCGAGATTTAAGCTAAGTCGCTGATTTATAGTATTCAAATTTCTATTTACAGTTTTATTATGCTTTGCCGATAATATACAGTATACGCAATAGTTTTGTAATCGAAGGTGGAATTGAAGTTGTTAAATAATCTGCTAAAACTTCTGGAACAGAAGACAGCAACAATAGGTGTCATAGGCATGGGATATGTTGGTTTGCCTCTTGCTATCAGATGTTCAGAAGAATTTCACCGAGTAATAGGCTTTGATATTCTTCAAGAAAGAGTTCAAGCCATAAATAGTGCCAATTCCTATATAGAGCACATTTCTGCAAGCTCTATTGCTACTGCAAGAGAAAAAGGGCTTGAGGCAAGTTACGACTTTAGCCGGTTTAGCGAATGTGACGCTGTTATCTTGTGTGTCCCAACACCTCTAAATAAACATAGAGAACCAGATTTAAGTTATATTTTAAGTACGATGGAAGCTTGTTCGAGCTTCTTTCGACCAGGTCAGGTTATTTCGTTGGAAAGTACTACTTACCCAGGGACAACAGAAGAAATACTACGTCCTTTAATAGAAAACAAAGGGCTTATTGTTGGCGAGGATGTTTTTCTCATTTATTCCCCGGAGCGAGAAGATCCCGGGAACCAGATGTTTAGCACTCAGCGTATCCCTAAAGTTGTTGGGGGTAGTACTGTTCAGTGTCTCAAAGTTGGCCTTGCACTCTACAGCAAAGTTGTAGATGAAGTTGTTCCAGTCTCAAGCACACAAATTGCTGAGATGACAAAGTTACTTGAAAATATTCATCGCGCTGTAAACATCGGATTGGTCAATGAAATGAAAATTGTGGCTGACAAAATGGGCATCGATATATATGAAGTTATTGATGCTGCAGCGACAAAGCCGTTTGGCTTTACTCCCTATTACCCTGGACCAGGTATTGGTGGTCATTGTATACCTATAGATCCATTTTATTTGACTTGGAAAGCCCGTGAATATGGTGTTCACACTAGATTTATAGAGCTTGCTGGAGAGGTCAACTCAGCCATGCCTCTGTGGGTTGTTGATAAAATAACTGAAGCTTTAAATAGACATCAAAAGGCTGTGAACGGAAGCCGAATTCTCATTTTAGGTGTCGCATATAAAAAGAATGTAGACGACATGAGAGAGTCTCCATCGCTGGAATTGATGAACAGGTTGCTGGAGCGAGGAGCGCATATTGAATATTCAGATCCCCATGTTGCAAAACTCCCTAAATTTCGAAAGTACACCTTTCAGCTTAACAGTATCGATTTGACGCCAACAGAATTGGCATCTTTTGACGCAATAGTTCTAGCAACTGCTCATGATGCATTTGATTACGCTTTGATAGAAAAACACGGTATGCTCATTATTGACGCTAGAGGTTATTATAAGAATAGCTCTCCCAAAATTGTAAAAGCTTAGATGAAAAAAATATGAAGAATTTTGCCCTTATTGGTGCTTCAGGCTATATCGCTCCACGCCATATGAAAGCAATCAAAGAAACTCAAAATACGTTGACAGTGTGTTATGATAAGAATGATTCTGTAGGTATTATTGATAGCATCTCACCGCAAAGTGAGTTTTTTACGGAGTTCGAACGCTTCTATGAATTTGCTTTCAGTCTTAAGAGGACTCCTCATCAGAAACTCGATTATGTATCGGTATGCTCTCCAAACTATTTACACCATGCCCATATTGCAGCAGGAATGAGACTGGGGTGTGACGTAATATGTGAAAAGCCTCTTGTACCAAGTCTAAAGTTACTTGACGACCTATCTTTAATAGAGAAGGAGACTGGGAGACGTGTATTCAATATATTACAGTTACGTCATCACAACGCAATTTTAGACCTAAAAAGTCAAATTGAAAAAGAAAAGCGAGATGATAAATATGAGGTAGAGCTGACATACATCACTTCTCGAGGAAAGTGGTATATGGAGAGTTGGAAGGGCGATCCGAAAAAGTCTTTTGGTATAGCGACGAATATTGGTATCCACTTTTTTGATATGCTGCATTTCATCTTTGGCAACTTGATCAAGAACGAGCTTCATTACATTGATAATAAGAAAGCGTTTGGTTATCTTGAATACGAAAAAGCAAGAGTGCCATGGTTTTTGTCGATTGATGCTGCGGATTTGCCCGGATTCGTTCAGGGGAAACAAAGTACATTTCGTTCAATTACTGTTGATGGGAAAGAAATTGAATTTTCTCAAGGCTTTACAGATTTACATACCGTTAGTTATCAAGAAATACTAGCAGGGCGAGGGTACGGAATTGAAGATGCTCGCCACTGTATAGAGGTCGTGTCTTCTTTACAAACAAAAGATAACGTAGCCTGTAATGCTCAGATTCAACACCCAATGTTTAGACAGGTGCTTGGAGACTGTCAGTGATCAAATTGACTGAACGGCCATTGGTTGTATTTGCCTATGATTTTCCTCACAGAAAGACCTATGAATTTCTCTCTCGGTTTAAGGCGTTAGGTTATGAGAACGTAGTGGTTCTGGCTGCCCCAAAACAAAATTTGAAAACAGGATCTGGCAATAATACTTTTTCTTCATTAATTGACTCGAGTTTCATACCCAATACACGAGATATTTGCGTTTTATACGGATACTCGTTTTTCAGCGTCGCCCATCATGACCATGAGGCAATAGAAAAGATAATTACGAAGAATCAATCTACATTAGCGTTTATAGCGGGTGCGAGAATACTAAAAGCTGAGATTATAAATTTTTTTGAAGATGGGGTTATCAACTTCCACCCAGGCAAGCTTCCTCAGACAAGCGGGTTAGATGCCATCTATTGGTCGATTAAAAATAATGTGCAACCAGGAGTGTCAGTACACTTTGTAAATGAAAAAGTAGATGCTGGGAGATTACTCTTTTTTCGCAACGCTATGTGCGGGAAAAGAGATTCCTTGTCGGTGATTAACGAAAGTATATTTCAAGCACAATTACTTGCACTCTCAGAACTATTAGAACGTCGGACTATTAACTCGGAAACGTTAGAGGATATTATAAGGCCGAATAAGAATCCACCGATGACAACCCAAGAAAAACGAGAAGTCGAATTGAGATTTGAAGAGTGGAGATCAACATGGGCGCTTTGTTGACGTTGTATGCAGTTAATTGATTTAAAAGCTCAATATATCCATATCAATGATAGGATAAATACACGGATAAACCGTGTCCTCGCTCATGGGCAATATATAATGGGACCGGAAGTTACTGAGTTAGAAGAGAGACTAGCTAACTATGTAGGTGTTAAGCACGTTATTTCATGTGCCAATGGCACAGATGCATTACAACTTAGCCTTATGGCACTGGGTATAGGGCCTGGTGACGCGGTTATTGTGCCTACTTTTACATTTTTTGCTTCGGCGGAAGCTATATCCTTCGTTGGGGCAACTCCTGTTTTCGTGGATATAGATCCTTATAGTTTTAATATTTCATGTGAGTTATTAGAAGATACTATAAGGAAAGTAGAAAGCTTAAGTGACCTGACGTTAAAAGCCATTATGGGGGTTGATTTATTCGGCCAACCTGCTGATTATAAAACGATATCTTCAATAGCCCAAAAATACAACTTAAGGGTAATAGAAGATGCCGCGCAGGGGTTTGGGGGAAGTTTGAACGGCAAAATAGTTGGCAGTTTTGGAGATATTGCAACTACCAGCTTTTTTCCTGCTAAGCCATTGGGATGCTATGGTGATGGTGGAGCGATATTCACAAATAATGATGATTATGCTGAGCTACTATCCTCTTTACGAGTGCATGGCAAGGGGGGGAACAAGTACGACAATGTTCGCATAGGTATGAATAGCCGTTTAGATACTATACAAGCCGCAATATTACTGGAAAAATTAGATGTTTTTCCAGATGAGTTACGTAGACGAAATCAAATAGCAGCGCTATATGATAGTCTTTTAGGTCACTATAAAAAAATTCAAACTCCTTATTTGAATGCGCTTGCGAAAAGCAGCTGGGCTCAGTATACAGTGCTCACTCTATCTGAGTCTCGAAACTACTATATCAACAAGTTGAAGCAGCAAGGTATTTCAAGTGCAATTTATTACGAAACGTGTATGCATCAGCAGACAGCATTCAAACAACTGAAAAATCAAGTCCATGATAATTTCCCAGTAGCGGAACGGGTTTCACAGCGTTGTTTTAGTTTGCCTATGCATCCTTATCTTGCTGATGAAGAAATCCAACGTGTTGTCGAAGTATTAATCCAGTAGCTTTTTTTGGGATAGAATGTATACAATCGAAAGTTAAGGTTTATTCTAAATATATTTTCATTCACAGGTATAACTTTGAAGGGATAGGTATCAAATTTTATACAAATGACTGACTACATTTTATTCAGCTTTCTGCTAAACTTTGTCTAATAAGTTAACTTAGGAAGGCCTTATGCAAGTAAACATTAATTCAACCTCCTCTATTCTTGGTCAGGTGCAAGAAAAGCAAGAATCGTTGATGGAAAAACTTGCCTCTGGAAAACAAGTTAATGACGCGACTGACGGCGCGGCAGCGCAGCAGATAATCGACCGTTTAACATCGGAAGTAGAAGGCAGCCGACAAGCCGTAAGCAACGTATATGATGGTATTTCATTGGCGCAAGTAGCGGAAGGCGGCTTGAGCAGCATAAACGACGATGTAAACCGTATTAGAGAGTTAACGTTGCAGTCGGGTAGTGGCATATTAAGCGATGGCGATCGTCAAGCGCTTCAATCTGAAATATCGCAACTTCAAGATAATATCAGTCAAACCATAGAGCAAACTAACTTTGCAGGTAAGCCATTATTGTCTGAAGACGGCGCACTAAGCTTTCAAGTAGGGGCAAATGCTGGCAACAGTGTTGATATCGAAACTCAGGATTTTGCGAGCCAGCTATCCAGTGTACTTTCAATCGATTTAACCTCTGGAACCAGTATTAACGACGCGTTAAGCGCGGCGGATGACGCTATTGAGTTAGTCGGTGGTGCGCAAGGTGAACTAGGTGCAACACAAAATGCATTACAAAGCACTGCTCGAAATTTAACCCAAGCCAATGTCAATGCGGCGGAATCGAGAAGTCGAATTCAAGATTTAGATTTTGCACAAGCAACATCGCAACAAGCTGCTAATGATGTATTAAGTCAGTCAGCACTTACCATTCAAGCCCAAGCTAATCAGCAGGAAGGGCAGGTTTTAGCTTTGCTTAGCTAAGCGCGAGTTAATGATTTTAATCGAAAGAAGCAGGGTAACCTGCTTTTTTTATTGCTATATTTCCGAAAACACCAGTTGCGCTGTGATCTTTTGTCGTTACAATTTGCAAATGCGCTAAACTGTAAATAATAACAAAGCGTTCTCGGGGAATTAATGAAGGATATTCTGCTGGTTAGCGATAACCAGGAACTAATTCATAGTTTAGAAACCATAGTGACGTTTCTAGGTGAGTCGTGTCAGTCGCGAGGCTTTCATGAATGCGAAGATTATTTGCAAGACAGTGGCGCAGATGCTGTCTTGATTGATTACACATTGCCATCTGCGGTAAAAGCGCTTATTGCGCGCTTCCCACATATTCCTTTTGTTGTGCTTCAAAAACAAAATGGCGAGACAACTGCTGAGTGTAATTTGGTAAGTGTAGTGACGCTTCCGCTTACCTATCCTGTCTTGACGCAAGCCATTCATCGTTGCCAAGAATATTCACGCCGAAAGCCGGGGAATACACGGTCGGGTGGAGCAAAAACTCGCTTATTTCGAAGCCTCGTGGGTCAAAGCGATCAGATACAAATTGTTCGACGGTTAGTCGAGCAAGTAGCGCCCACTGAAGCCACTGTTTTAATCCTCGGGGAATCGGGGACCGGTAAAGAGGTCGTGGCGCGTAACGTTCACTTTTTGTCTGAACGAAAAGATGGGCCATTCATTCCTGTAAATTGTGGCGCAATTCCAGGCGAATTGCTGGAAAGCGAACTTTTTGGTCATGAAAAAGGCGCGTTTACTGGCGCCATCAGTGCTCGAAAGGGCCGCTTTGAGCTTGCGGAAAATGGCACGCTGTTTCTTGATGAGATTGGCGATATGCCGTTGCAAATGCAGGTAAAGTTACTTCGGGTGCTGCAAGAAAGAATATTCGAGCGAGTGGGCGGCAGTAAACCCTTAAAGTGTAATGTTCGTATTATCGCAGCCACCCACCGAAACTTAGAAACCATGATAAAGGAAGATAAGTTTCGAGAAGACCTTTATTACAGGCTGAACGTCTTTCCCATAGACAGTCCGGCGCTGCGTCAACGAAAAGACGATATCCCGTTACTGCTGCAAGAACTTAACAGCCGTATTCAAGGCGACGGTGTCGAAGGTGTACACTTTACAGAACGAGCGATTGCATCCCTGATGGAACACGATTGGGCCGGGAACGTTAGAGAGCTTTCAAACCTGGTGGAGCGCCTCAGTATTCTTTACCCCTCTCAAGTGGTTGATGTGGCAGATTTACCCGATAAATATCAATACGGCGATGTTCAAGCTTACGAACCTGATTACCCAGAAGAATTGCTTGAAAGAGACGCTTTTAATGCATTATTTGCCGAGGCGGCGGCACAGGAAGTAGAAGAAGATCCTGATGAAGATGACAGTGGCTTATTGATGCGCTCTTCACTGCCTGAAGAGGGGGTGAATTTGAAAGAGTATTTATCTGAGTTAGAAATTAACTTAATTCGTCAAGCATTGGAGCAACAAGATTGGGTTGTTGCAAGGGCGGCTGATAAGTTGGGTATGCGAAGAACCACCTTGGTTGAAAAGATGCGAAAGTACGATATTCAACGTGTTGAGGAAGTCTAACGTCAGGGAATTGACGTGATAAAATCAGATTAAATCAAGATAACGTGTTGATATTTAACGATATAAATATTGGCACGTGTCCTGCTAAGTAAAGTCATAGAGTAAAACGTCTGCTATTTGACGAGGGCGATATGACTTACGACAGCAATATATCTACAACAGACTCATTTTTATCTTCTTATGATGTAGCTCCCGTGGGCGCTACTTTTGAAGAAAGTTTTAATTCCGCCCCTGTTTCTGTGGTAAGCGCTGATGAGGTGGCATCGCTTCGTCGCCAAGCAAGTCAACTAGAACATTTACTCAAGGTTATGCCAGCTGGGGTTATTGTGCTTGATGGTAAAGGCGTAGTGAAGCAAGCCAATGATCAAGCAAAGTCCTTACTGGGCGAGCCTCTCGAAGAGCAGGTTTGGCGAAATATTATCGCACGTTCATTTAAACCAAGAGCTGACGATGGTCACGAGGTTTCCTTGGTGGATGGGCGTCGTGTGAAGCTGTCTATTACGCCATTGGAGAAAGAGCCGGGCCAGCTTATTGTAATAACGGACTTAACGGAAACCCGTGAGCTCCAAGCACGAGTGAGTCATATGCAGCGCTTGTCTTCACTTGGCAAAATGGTGGCCTCACTCGCTCATCAGATTAGAACGCCGCTATCTGCAGCTATGCTTTATGCCTCTAACTTAACGCGTAAAAATTTACCAGAAAATGCCGGCGAGCAATTTGCTCATAAACTGACAGACCGGTTAAAAGAGCTAGAAAGTCAGGTCAACGATATGTTGCTATTCGCGAAGTCGGGTGAAGAGCAAGTGGTTGCGTCTATTTCATCACAAGAGCTTGAAGAGGCTATTTTGCCTACGTCGCAAACCATGGCTAGTCAGGCGGCTCAATCAATATCGGTAGAGGGGTTTAACGCTAATATATCGGTTACCGGAAACCTTACGGCCTTGCAGGGCGCCATATTGAACCTGGTACATAATGCAAGTCAGGTGACGCCTAAAGGCCAAGCTATCTGTGTTAAAGCGCACGTTGTCAGCAACAAACTTGCTATTTCCGTTTGTGACCAGGGTCCTGGCGTTCCAGCACACTTGCAAAACAAAATTTTTGAACCCTTCTATACCACGAAAACCCATGGTACAGGTTTAGGGCTTGCCGTTGTGAAATCAGTCGTGAATGCGCATAACGGTCAACTCACGGTGTCAAATCTTGCCCATGGTGGCGCGTGTTTCACCATAGCAATCCCTTGTTCAGCCTCACAGGCGGTTCATTCTTCTGAGCAAAAAACTAAGGTCGCATAAAGGCAGGAGTACTTTCTTATGGCTAAAACAACCATTCTTATCGTGGAAGACGATGCAGGCTTACGTGAAGCCTTATACGATACCTTGTTACTCGGCGATTATGATGTCGTTGATGCCGACTGCGCAGAATCGGCGTTGATGGTGCTATCTGGGAGAAAAATAGACCTAGTGGTGAGCGATATTCAAATGGGCGAAATAAGCGGCCTCGCTTTGCTTAAAAGCATTAAAGCGAAATACCCGCAAATGCCAGTGTTACTCATGACAGCGTTTGCCACAATAAATGATGCGGTTCAAGCCATGCGAGATGGCGCAACAGATTACTTATCTAAGCCGTTTGCACCGGAAGTGTTACTCAATTTAGTTGGGCGATATGCGCCAGCACAAAAAATTGAGTCACGCACGCCCATCGTGGCAGACCCTTCCAGTTTGCAACTACTCGCCTTATCGCGAAAAGTCGCGAAGTCTGACGCTACTGTGATGGTCATGGGGCCGAGTGGTTCGGGTAAAGAGGTGCTCTCACGCTATATTCATGACCAGTCACAGCGTGCTGACGCGCCTTTCGTGGCCATTAATTGCGCCGCTATTCCTGAAAATATGTTGGAAGCCACGTTGTTTGGCTATGAGAAAGGCGCGTTTACCGGCGCGGTTCAAGCCTGTCCTGGTAAATTCGAACAAGCGCAAAGCGGGACCTTATTGTTAGACGAAATTACAGAAATGGATTTGGCGTTGCAGGCAAAGTTGCTTCGTGTGTTGCAAGAAAGGGAAGTGGAACGCTTGGGCGGCAGAAAAAACATCAAACTCGACGTGCGTGTTATTGCTACTAGCAACCGTGACTTACGCAAAGCCGTAGAACGAGGGGAGTTTAGAGAAGATTTGTATTATCGCTTGAATGTATTTCCTATTACATGGCGTCCCTTGTCTGAGCGTCCGGGTGATATTGTCCCCTTAGCGGAACATCTTATATCGCGACATGCGGCAAATCAGAATTTGGGGACAGTAAAATTAAGTGCCGCGGCGAGAAACAAACTGTCTCAATATACGTGGCCGGGCAACGTTCGCGAATTAGAAAACGTAGTGCAAAGGGCGTTAATTCTTTGTGAAGGGGGCCTTGTTGATTCAGGCGATTTGATGATAGATATGGCGGTGCACAGCGAAATGGAAATGCAGGTTGAACCTGATGACAATAGCAAACTGGGTTCTGAACTTCGCCAGCAAGAACATCAAATTATTTTAGATACGTTAGCGCTGTGCAATGGCAAGCGTAAAGATGTGGCCGAGAAGTTGGGGATTAGCCCTAGAACCTTGCGTTACAAGCTCGCTAGAATGCGCGAAGACGGTATTGAAGTGCCTGCATAGTTAAGTTCAGATATAAAAAGTTATTTGTCAAAAAGCAACGTGCTTAAATGCACGACGACTGAGGTCTCGTTAGGTACTAGCCGCCTAGCGAGACTTATTCATTTTCAATCTGGCTGAGCACGACAAGCACCACCATGAATGCGTGCTGTTGTGAAATTGGCGTCATCCTGTCATAAAATTGGCTTTCCTCTGAGTTTTACATTCAAACCTCTGATTTTAAATGCTTTTTAAAGTTGGCTTGTTGATTGCATTTGTTCTGGTTAACAGCAACATTTCGCCGCATAGCGGCAATTTTTCGACGAAATCGTGTAGGAGTGGTTATGGACGTCAAAGCCAACAGTTTGTATCAAGAAATGCAAAATATGATTGGGCAGTCTCGTCTTCAGGTTAATGAGCCCCAGACATTACCAGACATTAATCCCACAAAAGATGATTTTTCTAACATGCTTAAGCAAGCGGTAGATGGTGTAAATGGTATGCAGTTAGAATCGAAAAATGCGCAACAACGGTTCGAAATGGGCGACAACTCATTAAGTTTAGCTGAAGTTATGCTCACCAAAGAGAAAGCGGGTATTGCGTTTGAGGCAACCGTGCAAGTGAGAAATAAAGTGCTTGAAGCGTACAAGCAAATCATGAACATGCCAGTGTAGTTGGAGTAGATCATGGCTGAGGCAACAGGCACAAATTTAACCGTACCCGATCAAAGTACAGCAGGCGATGTGGAACCAGAAAATAAATCTGGGTTCATGGATACCTTAGGCAACACAGACATGATGCGACAAATGGCACTTGTGGTCGTGCTTGTTATCTGTGTGGCCATTGCGGTGTTTATTTTGATTTGGGCACAAGAACCTGATTTTCGTCCTCTAGCCAAAATGGAGACCCAGGAGCTCATCGAAACGCTAGATTACATGGATGCCAACCAAATAGAGTACCGTTTAGAAGGAAACACGGTTTATGTAAGAAGCGATGAGTTTCAAAATATCCGTTTAGGTATGACGCGCCAAGGCTTAACCAATAGCAGCGATAGCGGAACCGACATTATCATGCAAGACATGGGGTTCGGTGTCAGTCAACGGGTGGAAATGGAAAGATTAAAACACGCCCGTGAACAGCAAATTGCATCCACCATTGAAGATATGACAAGTATTCAAAAAGCCCGGGTACTACTGGCTATGCCGAAAGAAAACGTTTTTGCGAGACGTGAAAAAAAGGCCTCAGCTACGGTAGTATTAACCGCAAAACGCGGGTCGGTTATCGCGGGTGAGGAAGTGGATGCCGTGATTGATATCGTGGCATCTGCTGTGCAGAATATGGAACCATCAAAAGTCACGGTCACCGACAGCAACGGCCGCTTACTCAACTCAGGTTCGCAAGATTCATTAAGTGCTAGAGCCCATAAAGAATACGAAATAGAGCGTCAACGGGAACAAGAATACCTGGAGAAAATAGATGCTATTTTGATCCCCGTACTCGGCATTGGTAACTACACGGCGCAAGCGGACGTCAGCATGGACTTTACTGCCATGGAGCAAACCCAGCGCAGTTATAACCCTGATTTGCCCGCCGTGCGCAGTGAAATGATTGTAGAGGAAAACAGTGTGGGCGGCGGCGTTGGCGGCATTCCTGGCGCGCTTTCCAATCAACCTCCTCTTGATTCGAATATTCCTGAGCAAGCCGGAGCTGGCAACCAACCAACCTTGCCAGGCAGAACGGCGAAAGAGTCTACCCGCAACTATGAATTAGATACCACCATTAGCCACACGAAAAAGCAAAGTGGCGTTATTCGACGTTTAAGCGTGTCGGTGGCTGTAGATTATACACAGCTGACTGGCGAAGACGGCAGTACAACCAGTGAGCCAAGAAAACAAGAAGAGTTACTGAATATTCGCCGTTTGTTGCAAGGCGGTATTGGCTTTGACGTTACCCGAGGCGACTCTCTTGAAGTGGTCAGTGTTCCGTTCACACGAATGGACAGCGGCGTTATGGAAGAGGTTCCACTGTGGGAACAGCCCGGATTTTTGCCTATACTTAAGCTGGTGGTGGGTGGCCTCGTCATTATCGTGCTCATCATATTTGTTATTCGACCCATGCTACGTCGCCTGATTAACCCTGATGACACCAAAGAAGCAGAAGATTTTGATGCAGATGAAGGTCTAGACCTTGGTGATGAAACCATCAGCATGCTGTCTTCCGATTTCGATGAAGGTCAAGTGGGCTTTGCTGCCGACGGGTCTTTGATGCTGCCAGATTTACATAAAGATGAAGACGTATTAAAAGCGGTGCGTGCACTCGTGGCCAATGAACCAGAATTGTCAGCCCAAGTTGTTAAAGGCTGGCTGATGCAAGATGAGTAAGTGAGAGCGTATTATGGCTGAAGAACTCGCCAATGTTGAAGAACAGTCTTACGATGTAAGTAAGTTAGAGGGCGTCGAGAAGGCTGCCATATTGCTACTGAGTCTTTCAGAAGAAGACGCTGCTCAAATATTAAAGCACCTTGAACCCAAACAGGTCCAGAAGTTGGGCTCAGAGATGGCCAAGGTAGATGATATGACACAGACCAAGATTACGGCTGTGCATAAACACTTTATTGAAGAAATTCAAAACTACAGCACCATTGGCTTCCAAAGCCAAGACTTTGTTAAACGCGCCCTTACAGCGGCATTAGGTGAGGACAAAGCGGCCAACCTGATTGACCAAATTCTTATGGGCAGTGGGGCCAAAGGTTTAGATTCACTTAAATGGATGGACTCTAAGCAGGTGGCCAGTATCATTCGCAATGAGCACCCGCAAATTCAAACCATTGTGTTGTCTTACCTTGAACCTGAACAAAGCGCCGAAATTTTGGCACAGTTCCCAGAGAAAGTACGCCTTGATTTATTAATGCGTATTGCTAACCTCGAAGAAGTTCAGCCAGCTGCACTGCAAGAACTGAACGAAATTATGGAGAAACAGTTTGCAGGTCAAGCGGGTACGCAAGCGGCCAAGATGGGCGGCTTGAAGTCTGCAGCCAATATCATGAACTACCTCGATACGGCTATTGAGGGGCAGTTAATGGATGCGATCAGAGAGCAAGACGAAGAGATGAGTCAGCAAATTCAAGACCTCATGTTTGTCTTTGATAACCTGATTGATGTTGATGACAAAGGTATTCAAGCTATCCTTCGAGAAGTTCAGCAAGATGCGCTACTTAAATCGATAAAAGGTGCTGATGAAGAGCTGAAGAATAAGATCATGAAAAATATGTCTAAACGCGCGGCAGAAATGCTTAACGATGATCTTGAGGCCTTGGGGCCAGTGCGTATTTCTGAAGTGGAAACTGCACAAAAAGAAATTCTATCGGTGGCACGTAGACTGTCTGATTCTGGCGAAATTATGCTAGGTGGCGGCGGTGGTGAAGAATTCTTGTAATACTCCCCAGTTTACGCCAATGAAGCAAACAATTTAGGTAGTCAAATGTCATCAAATAAAGGCTTTAGCGACGACGAACTTCACGAAGCAAAGGCATGGGATTTGCCTTTTGTGGAGGATGCGCGACAGCAGCAAGACGACGGAAAAACCAACGCCCTTAACTTTCGTTCCGATTGGAAGTACGAACCCCCGGAAGAGGAAGAAGAGATTCTCCCTCCTACCGCCGATGAGATTGAGGCTATTCGTCAAGCCGCTTACGATGAAGGTTATGCAGAAGGCAAAGCCACAGGGTTTGAAGAAGGAAAGCAAGAAGGCCTTGAACAAGGCTTATCAGAAGGGCGTGAAACCGGTCACGCAGAAGGCCTTGAACAAGGCTTAGATGAGGGGCGTAGCCAAGCGCTAGCGCAAGCCGAGGTATGGCAACAGCTGGCTGAAAAGTTACATCAACCTTTGTCACAAGCGAATGATGAAACCCGCGACCAATTGGTTAAACTTGCCGTTTCGCTCGCCCGAGCTGTGTTGAAGGTAGAGGTGAGTACAAATGAGCAAGTTATTCTTCAGGCGCTGTCTGAAGGCATGAAGGCCTTACCTATCAATCAAACACGCTATCAATTGCATATGCATCCTGACGATATTGAGCTTGTTAAAGCCCATTTTGGTGATGAAACCATTGAGGATAAGGGGTGGCAGTTTTTTGAAGCGCCAGCAATGGAACGTGGAGGCTGTGATATTACCTCTGAACATAATGCGGTTGATGTGTCTATCGAACGCCGCTGTCGTGATGTCATCGACAAATTCTTACTTAACCAAGGTTTATCTGATGACTAGCCCTTGGCATTCACACTTTGAATCGCTCGCAAAACAAGTGACTTCTCCCCCCGTTGTGGCTGCAGGTAAACTCGTAAGAGGCATAGGCTTAACTCTGGAAGCCATTGGTTGCCAACTGCCCGTTGGAAGCCAATGTTTAGTTCAAACCGTTGAAGGTGAAATTGAAGCTGAAGTTGTCGGGTTTGGGGATGACATTACTTACCTGATGCCAACAGAAGCCGTGCGTGGCATCGTGCCAGGTAGCCGTGTTATGCCGCTCAACAGGCAAAGCGGATTGCCGGTTGGAATGGAATTACTGGGGAGAATAGTAGACGGAAACGGGCAACCTTTAGATGGCTTAGGAGAAATTCAGGCTGAAACACGGGCGCCCACGACTCGAGCGCCGATGAATCCGCTGATTCGTCGGCCTATTACCCAGCCTATGGATGTGGGCGTGCGTGCCATCAATGCATTAAATACGGTGGGTGTTGGACAGCGAATGGGCTTGTTTGCAGGCAGTGGTGTGGGAAAAAGTGTGTTACTTGGCATGATGACCCGTGGTTGTGAAGCCGATGTGGTAGTGGTGGGTTTAGTCGGGGAACGGGGCCGTGAAGTTAAAGAGTTTATTCACGACATTCTGACAGAAGAAGAGCGTGCTCGGGCTGTGGTTGTCGCCGCTCCAGCGGACACTTCTCCGCTGATGCGCTTAAAAGGTTGTGAAACTGCAGTCACTATTGCCGAATATTTTCGGGATAAAGGCATGAAGGTACTGTTGCTTATCGATTCACTTACACGTTACGCCATGGCACAACGTGAAATTGCGTTAGCAGTAGGTGAGCCTCCTGCGACCAAAGGCTACCCACCTTCGGTATTTGCACGCTTGCCGGCACTGGTAGAACGTGCCGGCAATGGTAGCGAGAAACAAGGCTCTATTACGGCATTTTATACTGTGTTGACTGAAGGGGATGACCTACAAGATCCTATCGCAGATGCTGCACGGGCTATTTTAGATGGCCATGTGGTTCTATCCAGAACCCTGGCTGACAGCGGCCATTACCCCGCTATCGATATTGAAGCGTCTATTAGCCGCGTAATGCCTATGGTGACCAGTGACGAACACCAAATGATGGCGCGCCGCATTCGTCAGGTATATTCTAATTTTAAGCAGAACCAAGATTTGATCTCCATCGGTGCTTATGCGAAGGGGTCAGACCCTCGTATAGACCTCGCCATTCGTGCAGAACCCGCCATCAACGCCTTTTTGCAGCAAGGAATGAAAAATATTTTACCCTACGACGAATGCTTAGAAGGCATGAGTGCGCTAGCGAAAGGTTTGGGTAAGGGGTAGGTGATCCATGTCTAAGCAGTTAGAGCGAGTGGCTGAATTTGAGCGAGAGAAAGAGCAGCAGGCCGCGCAATTGTTTCAACAGGCACAATTGAATGTTAATCAGCAAAAGCAAAAACTCACAAGTTTAGAGCAATACCGGTTCGACTATATTAGAAATATCCAGCAAACAGGGCAAGGCGGCGTGACGGCTCAGCATTATCAGCAGCACCTCTCTTTTGTAGGAAAATTAGACAAAGCCTGTGAACAGCAAATGAACGTGATTGCGCAGGCGAATTTAGCCGCAGATCAACGCAAGCAAGTGTGGCTGAAACAACAACAAAAAGTAAAAGCGGTAACCCTTTTGCTTGAAAAGCAGCAACGGGCTAAACAACAGAAAGAGGCCAAAGCCGAACAAGCCATGATGGATGAGTTTGCCACTCAGCGATTTTTTCGCGCCAAAAAACAAGGCTTCTAACGCTCAGTATACCGTTGAATTCTTACTTTCTTTAACGACTTCCGCTACCTTGGAACACCCTTTGCAATAACCCTATATTAGTTAATGTCACCGATTGCATAGGTGATAATTATTCACCTTGTTACGCTATTCGCTTGCTCAGGAAGGACACAATTTAAAATTTCTATGTTGCTGATTTTATAGAAATTGTAGAAGCTTGTAATCGTGTGAGAAGGCATAGCCATTGGCATGCAATGCCAGCGTAGGATGTAAATATTATGATGCAACAAGTTGCCGCACAAAATACAGACTCTGCCGCTTTACCTTTTGCCACTAGTAAACCGGCAAAAGCCGTAGAGGCAGGTATTAGCGCTGAGTCGCGCTCGCAAAATAACCAGGCGTTCCAACAAGCTTTCGATGATGCTCGCCTCAAACGAGAAGACTTGGCACAGGAAAAAAAGCTAGCGCGAAGAGACAGCCTTGAGCAAGAACAAAACCTTGAGCGAGAAGAGAGCCTTCAGCGAAAAGAAAGCCTTCAGCGAGAAGAAAACCTTCAGCGAAAAGAAAATCGCGAGCTTCAAGCATCAACGAAAAACAGTGCAGAAAACGCCAGTAAATCAAGTGCGAAACCCGAGCAAGACAAAGCTGCTAGTCATCAAGTTTCCGACGACGAAGCAAAAGGCGCTCTACAAGCAGCACTCGATGAACAAGACAACCTAGCGCAAAGCGAAAAGAGTGATGCTGCAAACCAGCCGCTTATTGACAGAACAGATGAGAGCTCTTTAATAGGCGAATTAGACAATAGCGATGTGACTCAAGACGCTAGCGAAGACTTCACTTCTTTCGGGTGAAAGCGAACTCTCACCCGAAAAACCTACACCCGATGCATTGAAAGAACGGCTTCATGCACTATTAAATGGTGAAAAGCAGGAAGACACTTTCATTCGCGCAGACTTACCTGTTAAAAGTCACCACGTCACTGATGACGAGGTGAATACCGAAAACGAGAATGCAACCCGCTGGATTGACTACGTAGACGCAGTATTAGCGGCTAAAGGCGAAGGTAAATCGGAAAACACAGAAACAGGCGAAACTAACCCCCAGGTTGCTACTTTCGACGAGCTCCTTAACGAAGAAAGCGCGATGGCAGATAAACGCCTATCTCGCAGAAATGCTAGAGGCCTTGAACGCTGAAGCCTCCGCCTCGATGGCCGACGGCGATAAGCCTCATCATTTAGGGGAAGAGGTGCTATCGATTACTCAGCAATTAATGGGTGAATTAGCGCAAGACAACGATGAGGTTTCCGATGAGGCGCTTGCCACTTTAAAAGCTTTAACCGCGGTCATTCAAGACACGTCTAGTGAAAATGCCACGTCGAATACGGAACTGGACGCCTTACTTGCTCAGTTTTCCAGCGTATCAACGGATTTGAATGGCGACCCCGCTTTAACCGATGCCGAAACCCTCGCGCTGGCGTCGTTGTCTGAAGACGAAGTGTTAGTCCTTAGTTTGATGAAAGATGCCTTAGCCCAACTTCAACAGACCGATGGCGTAAAAATACCAGAATCGGCAACGGCGGATCCTAAGGCAATGGGGTCTGAGAACGAAGTGCTAACGCCAAATTTAGCGGAGTTAGAAGGAACGTGGGCCGATGAACTAACAAATATGCTCGCAAGCATGTCACCAGAAAGTGCGCAGAAAGCCACGGAAGCTATTGCGCAACGCATGGCAGCCAGTGTACCTTCCGCCACTCAAGCGCAACAAGAAGCGATTAAAACCAGTATTGCAGCTGGTATTAATGAGTACCAACAACAAATCGCTCAGGGCAGAGAGCCAGGTATCGACTTGCAATCAATTATAGATGGTGCCGCTAACGAAGCGGGGCTCTCCAGTGCTCAAATGCAGCAGCTAAACGCACAAACAGAGGCGCAAGTTGGGCAGTTTATGCAACTGGTTAATCAAACCCAAGGCGCAGCGCATCAAGCTTTACAAAGCCAAATGATGAATGTTGACACCCAGTTGGTGGAAAATGGTCAGCTTAAAAGTGAAGCGTCAAAACAACAGCAACAATTTGAAGGGTTTGATAAGGCCGTAAACATTCACAAGCCGGAAGGGCAGCAGCAACTTAACGAAAAAATTCGTTGGATGGTTAATGCCAGAAATACCATGGCCGAAATTCGTCTTGATCCCCCAGAACTCGGTAGTATGCAAGTAAGGGTGAATGTTAGCGGAGACGCGGCAAGCGTAAGTTTTGTGGTTCAATCTCAGCAGGCAAAAGACGCGCTTGCTGATGCCATGCCACGATTAAAAGAAATGTTAGCAGAGCAAGGGCTTGAGTTGGGCGATGCCGAGGTGCGAAAAGATAATTCGTCGCAATCTGGAGAGTCTGGCCAGCAACTTGCAGGTTCAGGCAATGGTCAGCAAAATGGCGATGAAATGTCGGATGGCGCAGATGACACTCACGTGGTGGAGCAAGCGGTGACCCGGCAAGCGAAAGGTGGAATTGATTACTATGCTTAGTGTTTATAACCCGCTAATTAACGGGGAAATGCATTAAGTCCGAGAAATATACTACGAATTGGCATTGCCATTTTCGGGTGAAACTTGATAATACAAAGCCTCTTGCATTTATGACGGATTAGACATGGCTGAAGAAGAACTACAAATAGAAGAAGGTGGCAAAAAGAAAGGCAAAATGATGTTAATCATTATTGTTGCAGTTGTGCTACTTGGTGGTGGAGCGGCGGCGTACTTTCTTCTATTTTCAGGCAGTGATGAACCTGCTGCGGAGCAATTAGCTGAAGCCGATGCCCAAGCCGCACAAGCGGCTGGCGAAGCAGCGCCTTCAACGAAGGCTGAAGTGGGCACGGCATTGTATGTTGCTATGCCTCGTCCTTTCGTGTTTAACGTGCCTGGCTCAGGTCGAGATAGGTTGGTGCAAATTAAAGTGCAGCTATTAGTGCGTGGTAGCGACAACGAAGAGTTGGCAAAAACCCATATACCACTCATTGAGGGCACCTTGTTGCAAGTGTTTAGTTCGGCTAATGCAGACGACCTTGTGACGGAAGCGGGTAAAATTGAACTGCGTGAACAAGCTGTTAATGAGGTACAGAAAGTCCTCAAAGATATTGCAGGGCATGACGTTGTAGAACGTGTCTTGTTTACTGGCTTTGTCATGCAATAACAGGTAGAAGACGGTGAGTGATTTATTATCTCAAGATGAAATCGATGCCCTATTACATGGGGTAGATGATGTAGAGGAAGATGAGGTAGGCGGTACAGACGACGACGCCTCTACCCTCGAATATGACTTCTCCTCACAGGATAGGATTGTCCGTGGGCGAATGCCTACGCTTGAGATTGTAAATGAGCGCTTTGCCCGGCATATGCGGGTGAGCTTGTTTAACATGATGCGCCGCTCCGCAGAAGTGTCGATTAACGGCATTCAAATGATAAAGTTTGGTGAGTATATACATACCTTGTTTGTACCCACCAGTTTAAACATGGTGCGTTTCCGCCCCCTGAAAGGGACCGGGCTTATCACCATGGAAGCCCGTTTAGTTTTCATTTTGGTTGATAACTTTTTTGGCGGGGATGGACGCTATCACGCCAAAATTGAGGGGCGAGAATTCACCCCTACAGAGCGCCGTATTATTCAGATGCTGCTTAAAATTATCTTTGAAGATTACAAAGAAGCATGGGCGCCCGTTATGGATGTGTCGTTTGAATATCTCGACTCTGAAGTTAACCCTGCCATGGCAAATATTGTCAGCCCCACGGAAGTCGTGGTGATTAGCTCATTTCATATTGAGTTAGACGGCGGCGGGGGCGACTTTCATGTCTCTTTGCCTTACTCCATGCTAGAGCCCATTCGAGAGCTTCTAGATGCAGGGGTACAAAGCGACAAAGAAGATACCGATTTACGTTGGAGCAAAGCGCTTCGCGATGAAATTATGGACGTAAAAGTTGCACTTACCACACACATGCTAGATGTGGATGTGCCGTTACGGGATATTATGGAATTTAAACCGGGGGATATCATTCCGGTGGAAATGCCAGAAACCATTACCGTGTTAATTGAAGACCTTCCTACTTTTAGAGCAAAGCTTGGGCGTTCACGTGACAGCTTGGCGTTGAAAATAGTGGAAAAAATTGCGCGGCCGACTTCTGTGAAGTCTGAATTACAGTTATTAACCCGCGGCGGGCGTATTATCGATAATGACGCTGAGCTGCAAGTACTCGAAGAAGACCTTTAAGGTAAGGGGAGAGTCCCATGAGTGAAGATGGTATGGACGATTGGGCTGCCGCTATGGCGGAGCAGGCTGAGTCTGAGGACGCAGAGCAGGAAAATGATGATGTTCAAGTTGCTGAACTTGACGAACTCACTGATGATGCACCCATAACTCAGGAAGAAAAAAAGAAACTCGATACGATACTGGATATTCCGGTTACCATATCGATGGAAGTCGGTCGTAGTCAAATAAGTATCCGAAATCTGCTACAGTTGAATCAGGGCTCTGTGGTGGAACTGGATCGTGTTGCCGGTGAACCATTAGATGTATTGGTAAATGGCACGTTGATTGCTCATGGTGAAGTAGTAGTGGTCAACGATAAATTCGGTATTCGATTAACGGATGTTATTAGTCAAATTGAGAGAATTAAGAAGCTCAGATAAAACTTCTTTTACATTAAGGGGTTGCGCTTTGCTGCCCCTTGTTTTTATTCAGTCAGTGGGTGCGCAAGAAACCCAATCAATCACAAATCCTACCTCGGTACTGTCAATTTTCCTCTCTTTATTAGTGGTTGTGGCGATGATATTCGCACTCGCTTACGTGGCGCGACGGTTTAATGTCGCCAGCATAGGTAACCAACATGTGAAGGTAGTGGCCAGTATGGTGGCGGGTGCGCGAGAAAAAATAATGGTGATTGAAGTAGGCGATGAGCAGCACCTGATTGGGGTGACGAGTCATACGATTACGCATTTAAGTAAACTCGACACGCCGATACCTGCCAAAGACAATATAAAAGCAGATGGCGCCGCGCGATTTAAACAAAAACTCATTGCAGCAATGGCAGGAAAAATAAATCCTGAGATTAAAAAAGGAGATAACAGGGATGCGTAGGTTATTTGCTTTATGCTTCGCGTTAGTAGGTTTAGTGGCATGGAGTGAGCCCGCTTTTGCTCAGCAGGGGATATCCGCGGTAAAAGTGGTGACAAACGCGGATGGGTCTCAAGACTACACAATGACCCTACAGGCATTATTCATCATGACGGCGCTGAGTTTAATTCCAGCCTTTATCATGATGATGACGTCGTTCACCCGCATTATTGTTGTGCTGTCTATATTGCGTCAAGCCATTGGGCTTCAACAGTCACCTTCTAACCAAATACTTATCGGGGTGAGCCTTTTTTTGTCCATGTTTATTATGGCGCCGGTATTTGAGCAAGTGAATGAAAGGGCCTTGCAGCCCTATCTCAACGAAGAACTCACTAGCCTAGATGCTCTTGAACAGGCCAAGGGCCCCATGCGCGCATTTATGCTTTCGCAGACTCGGGTGAAAGATTTGGAGACCTTCGTACGCATTGCTGGGGATGAAGGTAAATATGCCGATACCAATGAAGTCCCTATGACGATTCTGATCCCCGCATTCGTAACCAGTGAACTGAAAACTGCCTTTCAAATTGGCTTTATGTTGTTCATTCCCTTTTTGATCATCGATTTAGTCGTGGCGTCAATTCTTATGGCAATGGGGATGATGATGCTATCACCTATGATCGTTTCTTTACCATTTAAGCTTATGTTGTTCGTATTGGTCGACGGCTGGAACCTAATATTCGGAACCCTTGCCACGAGTTTTGGTATGGGTGTTTAGGAGGGCTTATGTCTCCCGAGGTGTTTGTAGAGATTCTCAGAGAAGCCATGTTCATGGTAATCGTACTGGTATCGGCGGTCATTGTGCCTAGCTTAATAGTGGGGTTAGTCGTGGCGGTATTCCAAGCTGCGACTTCAATCAACGAGCAAACCATGAGCTTCCTGCCGCGTTTGTTGGTCACCCTTTTAGCATTGAGCTGGGGTGGTAACTGGCTCGTACAGAAGTTGATGGATTTTACCTTTCATATGGTAGAAATGATCCCTCAGGTTGTTGGCTAATATGGTTTTTGAGCTGTCTACCATAAACCAGTTTTTAGCGGACATGTTAATGCCCTTTATGCGCATTAGCGGGCTATTTGCCGCTATGATTGGTTTCAGTGGTAAGTCAATCCCTACGCCAGTGAAAGCTCTTTTGTCTATCATGCTCACGCTGATTATCATGCCCGTTGTTCCTCCTTCGCCAATCACCCAATTGGTGGATGTGGGCACTTTTGTGCTGGGTATTCAGCAATTAGTGATTGGATTAGCCATTGGCTTTGTTTCCATGATGGTACTGAATACATTTGTATTGGCTGGGCAGGTTATTGCGATGCAAACCGGTTTGGGGTTTGCATCAATTGTTGACCCGGTAAACGGCATTAACGTGCCGGCGGTGGGCCAGTTTTACTTGATTTTAGCCACCTTGTTGTTTTGGACCTTAGATGGCCATCTTTCTATGATTCAAATGATAGTGATGAGCTTTCATGCGTTTCCAGTGGGCGAGGCATGGTGGTCGGCAGAACAATTCCAATCTATCGCGCATTGGGGCGGGTGGATGTTTGTGTCAGCGCTCACCCTGTCGCTGGCGCCTATTGTATCGTTACTTATTGTGAACCTTGCTTTCGGTGTGATGACCAAAGCAGCCCCTCAGCTGAACATTTTCAGCATTGGCTTTTCAATTGCGCAAGTGATGGGCTTATTCATCATTTGGATTACCCTGGACAATTTCACTGCCCATTTTGAAACGCAATGGTACCGTGCCGAACAGTTTATGTGTCAGCTATTGCGAATATGCCCCTAGTTGAGGGAAGTAGCATGATTAATAAAGTAGAACAGTAGAGCTTATAGAGAATGGCAGATTCAAGCGAAAAAACAGAAGACCCCACGGGGAAAAAGCTCGAGAAAGCGCGACAGAAAGGCCAAGTGGCTCGCTCTCGCGAGCTTTCAACCACGCTTGTTCTCATTGTCAGTGCATTCATGTTCATCTTTATGGGCGGTTGGATTGCGGAAAGTTTGTTTGCGCTGACGAAACGCATGTTTGTGTTATCACGAGACGAAACATACGACACCACTCACATGTTTGCTGCGTGGGGCGAAGCCTTTACGTCCATCTCATCACCGGTGTTGCTTTATATGATAGTGGCAATGATTGCAGGCATTTATGGTTCTATCGCTCTGGGGGGCTACAACTTTACCTGGGAAGGGACCAAGCCTAAAGGTTCTAAAATGAACCCCTTAAGTGGCTTTAAGCGCATGTTTGGTACCAATGGCCTGGTTGAATTGCTGAAATCTATTGCGAAGGTGGTGGTGGTGATAGGCATGGCAATAGGTGCACTTCTTTATTTTCAAGATGAGGCACTTCATTTAGATATGGAGCTTTACCCCAGAAACATTTTTCAAGCGCTTGATATGTTGCAATGGGCGTTTCTAATCCTAGCCTGCGCCATGATCCCTATCGCCATTATTGATGTGCCGTACCAGATGTATAAGCACAACGAAGAAATGAAAATGACCAAGCAGGAAGTGAAGGACGAGCACAAAAATGCGGAAGGTAACCCAATGGTGAAAAACCGCATTCGTCGTCTTCAATATCAGGCGGCAACAAGGCGGATGATGCAAGAAGTGCCTAATGCCGACGTTGTGGTCACCAACCCCACACATTATTCTGTGGCTATCAAGTATGATGAAAGTGGTTCAAGAGCCCCCGTAGTGGTGGCTAAAGGAGCGGATGAACTGGCTATGCATATCAGAAAAATTGCAACGGCCAACGATGTTCCTTTGATACCCAGCCCCATACTGACTCGCGCTATTTATTACTCCACAGAAGTGGATGATGAAGTGCCCAACGGTTTATTTATGGCGGTGGCGCAAGTGCTTGCCCATGTTTACCAGCTAAAAGCCCATCGTTCGGGCAAAGGCAAGCGACCAAAACCCCTCAATCGAGACTTACCGATTCCGCCAGAATTACGCCGATAAATGGCTAAAACCTGTGCAACAAAGATGGCACGGTAGTTGAAGTAGCTCTATTAGAAAGCAATTAAGCGTCAATTTTCTGATAGAGAGACACCACGAAATGCAGTTATCCGGTTATCTTCAGCGATTCGATAAAAATCAGCTGCAGCAATTTACCAGCGGTTTGGGCGCCCCCATTGTATTACTCGCTATCATGGGCATGGTTATTCTTCCCATGCCACCGTTTCTTCTTGACGTCTTATTTAGCTTCAATATTGCCCTTTCACTCGTCATTATCTTGGTGGCTGTACTTACCCAGAAGCCAGTAGATTTCGGCATTTTCCCTTTGGTCTTGCTTATCGCCACAGTATTGCGCTTGGCACTAAATGTAGCGTCCACGCGGGTGGTGTTGCTATATGGTCATGAAGGTGGCGATGCGGCAGGGAAGGTAATTGAAGCGTTTGGCGCTGTGGTGATTGGCGGAAATTATGCAGTGGGTGTCGTGGTCTTCGCGATTCTTCTTATCATTAACTTTAAAGTGGTGACAGCAGGGGCTGGCCGTATATCTGAAGTTAGTGCTCGCTTTACGTTAGACGCAATGCCAGGTAAGCAGATGGCAATAGATGCTGATCTAAATGCTGGGTACATCGATCAAGATCAAGCAAGACAAAGGCGAGAGGAAATTACCGCTGAAGCCGACTTCTACGGTTCAATGGATGGTGCATCAAAATTCGTAAAAGGGGATGCGGTAGCCGGCCTCTTTATCATGCTTATTAATATTGTTGGTGGCTTATTTATTGGCATGATTCAACATGGTTTAAGTTTTGGAACGGCTATTGAGGTTTACACCATCCTTACTATTGGTGACGGATTAGTGGCGCAAATTCCGTCTTTATTACTGTCTGTCGCCACTGCCATTATCGTTACCCGTGAAAATGAAACCCAAGAAATGGGTAAAGAAATCCGCAGCCAGCTAGGTAACAATCAAGCGCTATATATTGCGGCGGGCGTATTGTTCGTGATGGGGATTATTCCTGGTATGCCGCATATCGCGTTTTTAGGCTTTGCCGCCATTATAGCGGGCTTCGCCTATTGGCAAGGTGTTGTGGCGAAACGAAAAGCTGAAGAACCCAAAGTGCCAGCCAACTCGAATACCGAGCAAACCGTAGCGCCTGAGGTGAAGGAACTGGGGTGGGATGATGTTCAACAGGTCGACACCATTGGTTTAGAGGTCGGCTATCGATTAATTCCTTTGGTTGATAAATCTCAAGGTGGTGAGTTACTTACCCGGATTAAAGGGGTTCGTAAAAAGTTATCTCAAGAACTGGGCTTTCTTATTCCGCCTGTGCACATTAGAGATAATCTAGACCTTGAGCCGAATACCTACACTATTGCTATGCTTGGCGTAAATATTGGCGATGCGCAAATTAGCCATGATGAAGAGCTCGCTATTAACCCAGGTCAAGTATTTGGCAAACTCGACGGTCGGGCAACGAAAGACCCTGCGTTTGGGCTTGATGCGGTTTGGATTAAACCTACTAAGCGAGAGCATGCACAAACATTAGGATATACCGTGGTTGACGCAGCCACGGTAGTCGCCACACATTTAAGCCAATTGCTGACCAACAATGCCTATCAATTATTAGGGCATGAAGAGGCGCAACAGCTACTGGATATGCTCGCTAAACAGCACCCTAAATTGGTTGAAGGGCTGGTGCCGGAGGTATTGCCATTAAGCACGGTAGTTAAAATTCTTCAGACCTTGTTGTTTGAAGGCGTGCCCATCCGCGATATGCGTACCATAGTGCAAACCCTCAGTGAGTATGGCCCTAGAAGCCAAGACCCAGACGTGTTGGTGTCTGCGGTGCGTATCGCGCTTAAGCGTTTAATTGTTCAAGAGATAACGCAAGGGGCGAAAGAGATACCTGTCATAACCTTGGCGCCAGAGTTGGAACAGATGTTGCACCAGTCTCTACAAGCGGGTGGTGAAGATGGCGCTGGAATTGAACCAGGACTAGCCGATAAGTTGCAGAAATCGTTGCAACAAGCTAGTCAGCAACAAGAGCTTGAGGGTGAGCCAGCAGTATTACTCACGTCAGGCATGTTGCGTCCAGTACTGTCTCGCTTCTTAAAATATTCGGTTGCAGGCCTACATGTACTTTCGTATCAAGAAGTGCCTGACGATAAACAGATAAAAATAGTCAGTTCGGTAGGTCAATAATCTGACGCTGGGTGATTGGAGAGGGTGCAATGAAAATCAGACGTTTTTTTGGCAAAGATATGCGTGAAGCATTACGTCAGGTTAAGGCTGAGTTAGGCAGCGATGCTGTTATCATGTCTAACCGTAAAGTCGCCGATGGCATTGAGCTGGTTGCAGCCTATGACAAAGAGCCTGAAGCGAAACTGTCTGTGTCTAAACCAGCGCAAAAGGCGGCATCCACACCCCAGCAACAGCCAATGCCTAGTTTAAGCGAAATCATTGGAGATGATGGTCCAGATAGCCTTAAAGCCTTATTGGAAAAGCAGCATGGTGGAAAAAACCAGCCTGCGACTAAAGCCAGTGCTTACAAGGATGAGGCACGGCCAGTCGGCGGAAATCCACAACACGCTAACGATATAGCCTCTCACCTTGATTTTTCTGAAGCCTTTATTGATGAAGTTGAATCTACGCCAGCCGCTGATTCTTTTCCCTCCCATCAAGCGGCAAGCATTGACGACAGCAACACGCAATCTAGCGGTGAACTGGCTCAAATTAAAGAAGAGTTGGCATCGCTGCGCAATGTGTTGCAGCACCAAGTGGCCGACTTGATGGAAGCCAAGCAGCGCCGTCAGCAGCCTGTTCATCATTATTTAATACAGCGTCTTACTGATATGGGGCTAAGTCATTCTTTAGCTTCACAATTGATTAGTTATACACCAGCTCACTATAATGAACGTGATGCTTGGGTGTATCTTCTAAACCTATTGGCTAATCGCATTAATGTCACAGGTAACGATATACTTACCCAACAAGGTGCGGTTGCGTTAGTTGGGCCAACCGGTACAGGTAAGACAACCACCGTTGCTAAACTTGCTGCTCGCTATGCGCAAAAGTACGGCGCAGATTCAGTAGCAATGATTACAATAGACACCTATCGTATTGCCGCCTTC
This sequence comes from Alteromonas sp. B31-7, assembly GCF_015767655.1. Taxonomy (NCBI): domain Bacteria; kingdom Pseudomonadati; phylum Pseudomonadota; class Gammaproteobacteria; order Alteromonadales; family Alteromonadaceae; genus Alteromonas; species Alteromonas sp. B31-7. The sequence continues at coordinate 3,403,619 of NZ_CP065233.1, read as the reverse complement.
GAGCAGTTGGCGACATACGGAAAGATTATTGGTTGTACCGTGAGAAAAGCACAAAGTAGCGAAGAATTAGCGGATTTGCTTTTCCAATTACGCCACAAGCGACTAGTCTTAATTGACACCGCCGGTTTTAGTCAGCGAGATAGCCGATTAATTAAGCAAATTCAGCAATTTGAAAACGGTCAAATGCAGCCGGTGAAAAAATACTTAGTGGCGCAAGCGAATACGCAATACCCTGCTTTACAGCGTATTATTGAAGCGTACGATGGCATTGAGTTAAATGGGTGTATCTTCACGAAGCTAGATGAGTGCTACTCTTTAGGGGAAGTGCTTAGTGCTGCGGTAGAGTATCAGCTTCCAGTAAGCTATGTTACCGATGGACAGAAAGTACCAGAAGATATTAAGGTTGCTGAAGCAAAATCTTTAGTATCTGCTGCGGCAAAGCTTTATAAAAAGTATGGTTTGAATCATACTAGTAGCAATAATGTGATCAGAACAGCACGAGCAGTATGATTGACGATCAAGCGAGTAGCTTACGAAAAATGAAGCAATCACGGTTAATCAAGGTTATCGCAGTCACCGGTGGTAAAGGTGGCGTCGGTAAAACAAATATAACGCTTAACACCGCTATTGCGATGGCAAAGCAAGGAAAGCGTGTCATGGTATTGGATGCAGACTTAGGTTTGGCCAATGTTGATGTCATGCTTGGGCTTAGGGTAGAAAAGAACTTATCCCATGTGCTGTCTGGCGAATGCACCTTAGATGAGGTGTTAGTCACTGGACCACACGGCATAAAGATTGCGCCAGCCACTTCAGGTACGCAGTCTATGGCTGAGTTGTCTCCTACTGAACATGCCGGGTTAATCCGCGCGTTCAGTGAGTTACGCTCGCAAATTGATGTGCTTATTGTCGATACCGCCGCCGGTATTTCAGATATGGTGCTCAGCTTTTCAAAAGCCTCACAAGACATCATGGTGGTAGTTTGTGATGAACCAACATCACTGACCGACGCTTACGCGCTGATAAAAATACTCAACAGAGAGCACGGTGTGTTTCGCTTTAAAATTGTGGCAAACATGGTGCGTGACGTGCGCGAAGGGCAAGAGTTATTTAGTAAGTTATCAAAAGTAACCGGGCGCTTTCTTGATGTTGCCTTAGAATTAGTGGCGACAGTTCCCTTTGATGAGAACATCCGTAAAGCGGTGAGAAAGCAAACTTCTATTGTAGATGCGTACCCAAGCTCGCCCGCAGCGGTAGCGATTGGTCAGTTGGCGAATAAAGCATTGTCATGGCCTATTCCCGCGCAACCAGGTGGCCATTTAGAGTTCTTTATAGAGCAGTTGGTGTCGGATAAAGCAGTAGGAAATCAGCGTTGAATAGCAAGGCAGCCGCTTATCAACAACAAACAGATAGGTCGCAACTCGTAGAGCGTCACGCTCCACTAGTAAAACGAATAGCCCATCACTTGATGGCCCGGCTCCCTGCCAGCGTGTTGGTAGATGATCTTATCCAGTCGGGAATGATTGGCTTATTAGAAGCAGCACGAAATTTCGATGGCTCGAAAGGCGCAAGTTTTGAGACATTTGCCGGTATTCGTATTCGCGGCGCCATGCTAGATGAAATACGCAAGGGTGATTGGACACCACGTTCGGTACATAAAAATGGTCGTGCCATCACCGAGGCCATTTCATTAGTCGAAAGTGAAACAGGCAGAGACGCGCGGGATGTAGATATTGCTGCTAAGCTAAATGTCAGCATGCAAGACTATCATCAAATGCTGAATGAAGTGAATGCAGGCAAGTTGGTAGGCATTGAGGATTTAGGTGTTTCGGAAGATGTGATTTCTACCGAGCAAAATCGTGGTTCCGACGCGCCCCTAGAGGATTTGATGCAAGGTGCGTTTCAAAAAGCGTTAGCGCATGCGATTACTACCTTGCCAGAGCGAGAAGCGATAGTGCTGTCTTTATACTATGATGAAGAACTGAACCTCAGAGAAATAGGTGAAGTTCTTGATGTGAGTGAGTCAAGAGTCAGTCAAATTCACAGTCAGGCCATGTTAAAACTCAAATCACGAATGAAGTCGTGGCAAGCTGACGAAGAATAGATATTAATAACAATTAACCCCTCAGCGGAGGCTATTTTGGATAAAAGTATGAAAATTCTTGTGGTTGATGATTTTTCTACCATGAGACGTATCATAAAAAACCTGCTTAAAGATTTGGGTTTCTCCAATATCCAGGAAGCGGATGACGGCAGTACCGCCTTACCTATGCTACAGCAAGGCGATTTCGATTTTGTAGTAACCGATTGGAACATGCCAGGCATGCAAGGCATCGATCTGTTACGCGCAATTCGCGCTGACGATAAGCTTAAGCATTTGCCTGTGTTAATGGTAACAGCAGAAGCGAAAAAAGAGCAGATTGTTGCGGCAGCGCAAGCCGGTGTAAACGGTTACGTTGTTAAGCCATTCACTGCTGCTACGTTAAAAGAGAAGCTCGATAAAATTTTCGAACGTTTAGGTTGATCCAGACGCTCACCAGAGATATGAGGTTTACTGGATGTCAACACAAGTAAATGTTCCTATTACCCTTGAAGAAGCCAAACAATTGGTTGCCTATTTGGAAGAGGGTGATTCTGCTTCAGCTAATGCCATCTTAGAAGCGGCGTCAATGAAAGAGTCTATTGAGCTCTTCGCCGAGGTTGGAAAATTGACGCGCCAACTTCACGACGCGTTAAACAACTTCCAAATTGATGATCGCATCAAAAACTTGGCCAATGATGATATTCCCGATGCGCAATCGCGTCTTACCTATGTCATTGAAGAAACAGAAAAAGCCGCAAATACCACTATGGATGCCGTTGAGGCCAGCATGCCAATTGCTGAACTATTAAGTTCACGCATAAGCAGCGTGATGCCAGAGTGGAAAAAACTAATGAGCCGTCAAATTGAACTAGGCGAATTCAAAGCTTTATGTGCAGATTTAGACGAATTGTTGGAAGACGGCGCTGAACAATCAGCTAAACTTACACAGTTACTGACCGAAGTGTTAATGGCACAAGGTTATCAGGACCTGACCGGGCAAGTGATTCGCCGGGTTATAGATTTGGTTAAGGAAGTTGAAGATAGCTTAGTAAACATGCTTACTATGTTTGGTGAGCCTGAGACATCTGAACAGACGAAAACACCGGTCGAAACGGTCAAGAAGATCGATGGTGTAGAGGCGGAAGGCCCCATTATCGATGCCGACACGCGAGATGACGTTGTGTCTGGCCAAGATGATGTTGATGACCTTTTGTCTAGCTTAGGTTTTTAGGGGAGCGGGCGCATGTCGTTTGATGTTGACGAGGATATATTACAGGACTTTCTGGTTGAGGCCGGGGAGATACTTGAACAATTACAAGAACAGCTCGTTGATCTTGAAAACAATCCAGAGGATGCAGATTTATTAAATGCAATCTTTCGGGGTTACCATACTGTCAAAGGTGGAGCAGGATTTTTATCACTCACTGAGTTGGTTGAAATTTGCCACGGCGCAGAAAATGTTTTTGACGTCATGCGCAACGGTCAAAGAACCTTAACACCAGAGCTTATGGACATCATATTACAAGCCACCGATGTGGTTGTAGAGATGTTCGAAAATGTAAAATCGCGCGAGCCTCTTGTACCCGCAGACGCGAAGTTAGTCGATACACTGCATAAGTTAAGTCATCCTGAAACGCCAGGGGAGAATATCTTCGGTGACGATGACGCGCCTGCCCCGCCCGCGCCGAGTAGTGAGGCACCAGAAGAAGAGTTTGCCATTGAAGAGCCAGCGGCTCAGGAAGCTGCATCTGACGGTGGTATTGACGATATAAGCGAAGACGAATTTGAAGCACTTCTTGATGAGCTTCACGGCTCTAGTGCACCTGGCGCAGCGTCCAAAGCGGCACCAGCACCTGCAGCGCCAACGCCTCCAGCCGGGGGGGATGATATTACAGACGATGAATTTGAAGCACTGCTCGATGAGCTTCATGGAAAAGGTCAATTCAGTAGTGAAGAGGCAGCCGAGCCGGCAAAACCCGCAGCGCAACAACCTACTGCACCAGCAGGTTCAGACGACGAAATATCTGATGATGAGTTTGAAGCACTGCTAGATCAACTTCATGGCTCAGGACAAGGGCCATCGAAGAAAGAGGAAGCTCCCTCTAAACCGGCCCCAGCGCCTGTGGACGAGAAGGCGACTCAAGCGGTACAAAAGGCGAAGCAACAGCAAGCGGCTGCATCTGCACCGAAAGCCGCGCCAGCGCCCAAAGCGCCGGCAGCTAAGGCTCCAGCAGCGAAAGAAGCCGCTAAGAAAGACGATAAAAAAGCCGCGCAAGCTCCGCCGCAAGCAGAGACAACGGTTCGGGTTGACACCAAACGCCTTGATCAAATCATGAATATGGTGGGTGAACTGGTATTGGTGCGTAACCGATTGCTAAGTCTTGGTATTAATACCAATGACGAAAGCATGACAAAGGCCATCGCCAATCTCGACGTGGTTACCGGTGACTTGCAAGGTGCGGTGATGAAAACGCGCATGCAGCCCATCAAGAAAGTGTTTGGGCGTTTCCCTCGCGTTGTACGAGATTTGGCGCGAAGTCTGAAAAAAGAAATTACGCTGCAACTAGAAGGTGAAGAGACCGATTTAGATAAGAACTTAGTAGAAGCATTGGCTGATCCATTGGTTCACTTAGTTCGAAATTCGGTAGACCATGGTGTCGAAATGCCAGATGACCGTGCTGCGGCTGGTAAGCCTCGCATGGGAACAGTCAAATTGTCGGCGTCTCAAGAAGGGGACCATATCCTACTGACTATCGAAGATGATGGTAAGGGAATGGATCCTGATAAGCTAAAAGACATTGCGATAAGTCGTGGTGTACTCGACGCCGATGCCGCAGCGAGAATGTCTGACGTTGAAGCGTTTAACTTAATATTTGCGCCAGGCTTCTCCACGAAAACAGAAATCAGTGACATTTCTGGGCGTGGTGTAGGCATGGACGTAGTGAAAACCAAGATTAATCAACTGAATGGTACGGTTAACATCGACTCACAGTTGGGCAAAGGTACGCGCCTTGATATCAAGGTTCCGTTAACCTTAGCTATCCTGCCCACACTGATGATTGTCGTTGGCAAGCAAACCTTTGCTTTACCCTTAGGCGCGGTTAACGAAATCATTAATATGGACATCAAAAAGACCAATACCGTTGATGGCCAGTTAACAATGATTGTGCGCTCTAAAGCGATACCGTTGTTCTTCTTGGGTGAATGGTTAATTCGTGGCCCTAAAAATATTCATAAAGAAAAAGGTCACGTTGTCGTCGTTCAAATAGGCACGCAGCAAGTTGGTTTTGTAGTAGATGCATTGATTGGACAGGAAGAAGTCGTCATTAAACCGCTAGATGCCTTGTTACAGGGAACGCCTGGCATGGCTGGCGCTACAATCACTTCTGATGGCGGTATCGCCCTCATCCTAGACATTCCAAGTTTACTTAAACGGTACGCGCGTAAACCTTTAAAGTAGAACGACGAAACAAATAGGAAATATACATCCATGGTCTTTAAAGTCCTGGTGGTGGACGATTCGTCTTTTTATCGTCGTCGGGTTCGCGAGATACTTGACGATGATAGAGAGCTAGAAGTTGTTGGCGAAGCCAAGAATGGTCGAGAAGCCCTAGAGAAAATTGACGCGTTAGCGCCAGATGTTGTGACAATGGACGTAGAAATGCCCGTGATGGACGGGATTTCTGCCGTTAAAGCAATTATGGCTAAGCGACCACTGCCTATTTTGATGTTTTCATCTCTTACACATCATGGCGCGCAGGCGACCTTAGACGCACTTGAAGCAGGTGCTTTAGACTTTCTTCCTAAAAAGTTTGAAGATATCGCTAAGGATAGAAAAGACGCAGCTCGCATGTTATGTACTAAGGTGCGGTTAATTGCACGGCGAAGTGGGGGCTTAAGTCGGCCTTTACTCAAGCGGATAGAAACTTGCAAGCTGCCCGCCAATGCACCTAGGCAACCCTTTTTAAAATCGTCCAGTTTATTGTCGGGTAGAAAAGAGGCTGTCACTCAGCCCACAGTATCGTCGGTACAGGCGTCAGGTAAAAAGTACCAGTGTCTTGCTATAGGTGCCTCTACAGGCGGACCCGTAGCGCTTCAGAAAGTACTCACGCCACTGCCCGCAGATTTTCCGTACCCGATATTATTGGTTCAGCATATGCCTGGCACGTTTACTCACGCATTTGCGCAGCGGCTTAATACTCACTGCCATATTGGGGTGAAAGAGGCTGAGCATGGCGATGTGCTAAATCCTGGTGTTGCTTATTTGGCGCCAGGGGGCAAGCAGATGCTTATTGAAGGGCAAGGTGTTAAAAAGACGATTGCCATTACAGATGCGAATCCCTCTGACAAAATTAGCTACAAACCCAGCGTTGATTTAACGTTTGGAACGCTAGCAAAAGCCTATGGCGGAGACGTACTAGGTGTAATCCTGACCGGAATGGGGGCTGATGGCCGAGAGGGCTGTCGTGTATTGAAAGACAAAGGGGCGACAATATGGGCACAAGATCAAGCTTCTTGTGTGGTATATGGAATGCCGCAAGCCGTTGCAGTGGCGGGTGTCTCGGAAAAAAGTATCAATATTGACGATATGAGTACCTGTATCCAAACTGAAATGAAGTAAGTCGCGCGTTTATTAATTTTGCTAGGAATATCGTAATGAAGGTGTGGACAGTTGCAAACCAAAAAGGCGGGGTAGGGAAAACCACGACAACCGTTTCACTGGGTGGATTATTGGCACAGGCGGGGAAGCGTGTGCTTATGGTCGATACTGATCCCCACGCGTCTTTAAGTTATTATTTTGGAATCGATGCAGAAGCGCTAAGTCATTCGGTTTACGATATTTTTATTCAATCTCCAGACATATCTGCCGATAAAGTGATGGACTGTTTGTGTCCTACCAAGTTGGACAACCTATACGTATTGCCCGCGACAATGGCATTAGCTACCCTAGATAGAACCATGGGGAGCGAACAAGGTATGGGTTTAGTGCTGAAAAAGGCACTGGCCAAGGTAGAGCACGAGTTTGATGTAGTCATTATTGATTGTCCGCCTGTACTTGGGGTATTAATGGTTAACGCACTTGCAGCGTGCCATAAAGTGATTGTGCCAACGCAAACCGAGTACTTAGCATTAAAAGGTCTCGATCGCATGATTCGAACCATGGAAATTATGGGGCGCTCATTACAAAAGTCGTTTGATACTGTCATTATTCCGACCATGTTTGACAAACGTACGAATGCCGCATTGGCGTCTCGTGAACGACTCATGACCGATTACGGCGAGCGGGTTTGGACAGGTGTTGTGCCCGTTGATACTCACTTTAGAGATGCAAGTCTTGTACAGTTACCTATTTCAGTCGCGTACCCGAAAACACGTGGTGTCACGGCCTATGCAAAATTATTAGAGGTTTTGGAGAAATAACCTAGCATGAGTAAGCAGTCTCCCTTCGCGCGAGAAGACGTTATGGAAGCCTATCTAGATAGCCTTCTAAAAGAGCCTGAGGAAGATCCAGGCGATGTGACTGCGCGTACCTCTAGGTTATTAGAGCAAGCTGCACAGCAACTCGCAGAGAGCGGGTTAAGTGCAGATGAAACATTCAGTATTGAAGAGACAACGATTAAACCAGAGGTACCGGTGGAAACCCCGCTACCTCCTGTTGTCGAAAAAAGGGATATACCCTCTTCAGTGGAAGCCGAGGAAGGTGAAAATAGCGACGCTCAACTGATTGAAGATATCAATGAGCAGGCTTTTTCAGAGGTTTCGGCGGGTCAAGAAGGCGGAAATATACCGCCAGAGCAAAAAATTCCACTAAAGGATACTCTCGATTCTCGCTTTCAAGCGTTATTCTTTGAGGTAGCGGGTTTGACCCTCGCGGTTCCACTGACTACGCTTGGTGGAATACATCAACTTGATAAAGTGGGGCCTCTTTTTGGTAAGCCTGATTGGTTTATGGGTGTGATGATCCATCGAGAGGAAAAAATTAATGTGGTTGACAGTGCAAAGTGGGTTATGCCAGAAAAATATGACGAAAACCTCGCACAATCTCTAAACTACCGATATCTTATTATGTTAGGAGATAGCTGGTGGGGGATGGCTTGCGAAAAGCTCGTCAATACTGTCACTTTAACGAAAGCTGACGTCAAATGGCGTGAGTCTGTAGGTAAGCGTCCTTGGTTAGCGGGGATGGTAAAAGAAAAAATGTGCGCGTTAATTGACGTTAGCGAATTAATATCTATGCTTAACAAAGGCTTAGGCAGTAACGACCAGACGCCATAGTATTGGGAGCCGGTTCATGAGCGATGAAAGAACAAACAGTAATGCCACCGACAGCAACGATGAAATCCTTCAATGGGTTACTTATCGCCTAGGTGAAGAAACTTACGGTATTAACGTAATGCAGGTACAAGAAGTATTACGTTATACCGAAATAGCGCCAGTGCCCGGCGCGCCTGATTATGTATTAGGGATCATAAACCTACGCGGAAACGTGGTTACGGTTATTGATACCCGAGCGCGTTTTGGGTTACCCCCTACGGAAATTACCGACAATACGCGGATCGTTATCATCGAGTCAGATGAGCAAGTGGTAGGTATCCTGGTCGATAGCGTGGCAGAAGTGGTTTATTTACGCTCTTCTGAAATAGATAGTGCGCCGAACGTGGGTACTGAGGAAAGTGCTAAATTTATCCAAGGTGTGAGTAACCGAGATGGTGAACTTCTCATTTTGGTAGATTTGAACAAACTCCTTAGTGATGATGAATGGGATGAGCTAAGTAGCTTATAAGCCTGTCATATTCTGCAAAGGCAGGTAACCTAGTTACTTGCCTTTTTTGTTTAATGACTTCACCAAGTTAAAAGGCCTAGCGCAAATGGAAATGCAGTTCATCGCACCGACACTTTATGAAAGTATATTGCTGGTGCTCGTTGTTGTGCTTTCATTATTGATAGTTTGGCTGTTTAAGCAAATAAGATCACTCCAGCAAGGGATCAAAAACCTTGAAGCCAAGTATGATAACCGTTTAGAAGAAACGGTCTCTTCGGTTCGCAACTTTGCCCATCAGCAAAATGAAGAGCAAGCTCGCAACCTCGTGGTGACGCGACACATCCAAGCGTTGCAAGGTAAGTTTGACGATCTTGAAAACCAACTGCGCGAAGTCAAACTACAAGATCCTTCCCTTCGCCTTTATCAACGCGCAGCTGAATTGGTGAAGCAAGGCGCCTCTATTGAAGAAATAATGGAGGCATGCGATATACCGCGGGCAGAGGCCGAAATGTTGAGTATGGTACACCGTCAACCCGCTGGCTCTTAAATTCATTTAGACGTCTAGACGTAAAGATGTTGACATCTTCCCGTGAATTGCCACAATACAGTCATTGTAAAAATGACTGGAGCTTTTCATGCCAATTCGTATTCCCGATCAACTGCCCGCTCAGGATGTGTTGCTGGGCGAAAACATTTTCACGATGGAGAGTGACAGGGCAGCAAACCAAGATATTCGCCCCCTTGAGGTAGGTATCTTGAATCTGATGCCGAATAAAATTGAAACCGAAGTGCAATTACTTCGACTGCTTTCAAATACGCCTTTGCAAATCAACGTTGATTTGATTCGAATTGATAACCAAGCCCCTAAGAATACGCCTCAATCGCACATGGATGCCTTCTACCATGACTTTTCACAAGTTGCAGATAAAAAGTATGATGGGCTTATTGTGACAGGCGCACCTCTTGCACTTTTAAACTACGAAGACGTTAACTATTGGGCGTCTATGACCACCATTTTGGAATGGGCGCAACGTCATGTTAACTCAACCTTGTATCTTTGTTGGGCAGCACACGCCGCCATGTATCATTTTCATGGGGTGATGAGGGAGCTTAAAAAAGAAAAGTTCTCTGGGGTATTTGAACATCAAGTGTTAGATCCCAATAATGAATTACTCAGAGGTTTCGACCCCACGTTTTTTGCACCGCACTCTCGTTACGGGCATATCGACACGTCAGTTTACAACAGCATTGATGGGTTAAACGTGGTGGCTTCATCTCAAGAAGTGGGGGCATACGTTGTGGCCTCTGAAGATAAGCGTATGGTATTTGTGACCGGGCACCCCGAGTACGACCCAGATACGTTGAAGGATGAGTACCTAAGAGACTTACAATCAGGGCAAACGCCGAAAGTGCCTGCGAACTATTTTCAACACGATAACCCGAATGAGCCGCCAATGGTTCGTTGGCGTTCTCACGGCAGCCTTTTATTTACAAATTGGTTAAACTATTTTGTTTATCAAACCACACCGTACGATTTAAATCAGCTTGCTGAAAAACCACAGCCAAAGAGGTAACGCGTGAGCTTACAATCTATCTCAAACAAGAAGCGAGCTTTGTTAACGCAAGCAGCAGAAAAACGAATCCTTATTCTCGATGGTGCTATGGGTACCATGATTCAAGAGCATAAACTTGAAGAAGAAGACTATCGCGGAACACAATTTGCCGACTGGCATTGTGACGTGAAAGGTAACAATGATTTACTCGCGATCACTCAGCCCGACATTATTTACAACATACACTGTGCGTATTTTGAGGCGGGTGCCGACATTATTGAAACCAATACCTTTAACGCCACCACTATCGCTATGGCAGATTACGATATGCAAGCGTATTCACGTGATATTAATATTGCTGCTGCAAAAGTGGCGCGTAAAGCGGCTGACGCGTATACCGAGAAAACACCAGATAAACCACGTTTTGTTGCAGGCGTGCTTGGCCCAACTAACCGCACCGCGTCTATTTCGCCAGATGTAAACGACCCAGGCAAACGTAACGTCACGTTTGATGAATTAGTGGAGGCCTATAGTGAATCCACAGAGGCCTTAATTGAAGGTGGGGTCGACCTTATCATGCTTGAAACCATCTTTGATACGCTGAATGCGAAGGCCGCTGCCTATGCAGTAGATAGTGTATTTGAAAAGCTGAATGTCACCTTACCTGTCATGGTGTCAGGCACCATTACAGATGCATCAGGTCGAACTTTGTCGGGTCAAACTGCAGAAGCCTTTTATTATTCTATGCGACATGTAGCGCCCTTTTCCTTTGGACTAAACTGTGCTTTAGGGCCGGATTTATTGCGCCAATATGTAGACGAAATTGCTGGCGTTAGTGAGTGCTTAGTGTCGGCTCACCCGAATGCAGGTCTTCCAAACGAGTTTGGTGAATACGATATGGAAGGGGAAGAAATGGCCGCGCATATTAAAGAGTGGGCGGAATCTGGCCTAGTGAACATTGTGGGGGGCTGTTGTGGCAGCACACCAAAACATATTGCAGATATCGCTAACGCCGTTGCAGGTATAAAACCCCGAGCCGTGCCCAATATTGCGCCCAAAATGCGCCTATCAGGCCTTGAGCCATTCGTACACTAGGAGGTAATGTGAGCGCAGAATTTTCAACCTTTATTAATATTGGTGAGCGAACCAATGTAACCGGTTCAGCTCGATTCAAACGGTTAATTTTAGAAGGCGACTATGAAGTTGCTTTAGATGTCGCACGCCAGCAAGTAGAAAACGGTGCACAAATCATCGATATTAATATGGATGAGGCAATGCTCGATTCGAAGCAAGCCATGGTCACCTTCTTAAACCTCATTGCTTCTGAGCCGGATATTAGCCGTGTGCCTATTATGATTGACTCTTCGAAGTGGGAAGTCATTGAGGCGGGGTTAAAATGCGTGCAGGGCAAAGCTATTGTCAACTCCATTAGTTTAAAAGAAGGTGAAGAAAGTTTCTTAGCACAGGCCAAGAAAATTAAACGATATGGCGCTGCAACAGTAGTCATGGCGTTTGATGAAAAAGGGCAAGCCGACACCCAAGCCCGTAAAATTGAAATTTGCCAACGCAGTTACAGGCTGCTTACAGAAGACATTGGCTTTCCACCTGAGGACATTATCTTCGACCCCAATATCTTTGCTGTGGCTACAGGTATAGAAGAACATGATAATTACGCAGTAGACTTTATTGAAGCCACACGTGTCATTCGCCAAACCTGTCCCCATTCTCACATTTCTGGTGGGCTATCGAATATTTCCTTCTCATTTAGAGGCAATAACCCTGTTCGAGAAGCCATGCATTCAGTATTTCTCTACCATGCCATTCGTGCAGGTATGGATATGGCTATTGTGAATGCGGGCCAATTGGAAGTTTATGATGAAATTCCAGCTGAGTTACGCGATGCGGTAGAAGACGTGATACTCAATCGAAGAAGCGACTCTACTGAAAGATTGCTTGATATTGCCCCTAATTATCAAGGTGACGGAAAAGCCGCTGCGAAAGAAGATTTAAGCTGGCGCGAACAGGATGTAAACAAACGTTTAGAGCATGCGTTAGTTAAAGGTATTACCGACTTTATTATTGATGATACCGAAGAGGCACGACAAAAAGCCGAGCGTCCATTGCATGTTATTGAAGGGCCGTTGATGGACGGCATGAACGTGGTGGGTGACTTATTCGGTGAAGGTAAGATGTTTTTGCCGCAGGTGGTGAAATCAGCCCGTGTGATGAAAAAGGCCGTGGCTCATTTACAGCCCTACATTGAGGCAGAAAAATCAGATGACGCTAAAAGCAACGGCAAAATATTGCTAGCAACGGTAAAAGGGGATGTTCACGATATTGGCAAAAATATAGTGGGCGTGGTACTTCAGTGTAATAACTTTGAAGTGATCGATCTTGGCGTCATGGTCCCTGCGGCAAAAATTTTACAGGTTGCCAAAGACGAAAATGTCGACATGATAGGCCTTTCAGGGTTAATCACGCCTTCCCTCGATGAAATGGTGCATGTAGCGAAAGAAATGGAACGCCAAGGATATGAAATTCCCCTGTTAATTGGTGGGGCTACCACCTCAAAAGCCCATACTGCGGTGAAAATCGAGCAGAACTATCATTCGCCAGTGGCTTATGTACCTAATGCCAGCCGCGCGGTAGGGGTCTGTCAAAAGCTATTGAATAAAGGCTCTCGTGATATTTACGCGAAAGAATTGGCTGCGGAATACGACAAAGTTCGGGAGCAGCACGCACGGAAAAAACCACGGAGTAAGCCGGTGACGTTAGCGCAGGCACGTGACAATGCCTATCAGCCCGATTTCTCAGTGCTGCCCGTTGCGCCTAACAAGCTAGGGGTAACACCTGTAACGGCGTCCCTATCGGTACTTAGGCACTATATTGACTGGACGCCTTTCTTCTTAACATGGTCATTGGCAGGCAAGTATCCTCGCATATTAGAAGACGAGGTTGTGGGCGAACAAGCACAGTCGTTATTTGCCGATGCTAACGCGATGCTCGATACTATTATTGCAGACAATAGCTTAGAAGCAAAAGGTGTGATAGGCCTATTTCCAGCAAACCGTGTAGGCGACGATATCGAGATTTATGCCAATGAGGAACGCGGTGAAATCAAAGCTGTGGGGCACCACCTTCGTCAGCAAACCCTTAAAGATAAGTTTGCCAATTATTGCTTAAGTGATTTTGTTGCACCTAAGTCCTCAGGTATTCGTGATTATGTGGGCGCATTTGCGGTCACGGGCGGCATTGGCGAAGACGAACTCGCGAACCAGTTTATACAAGCCGGTGACGACTACAACGGTATTATGGTAAAAGCGGTGGCCGATCGGTTGGCAGAAGCCTTTGCTGAATATCTCCATGAACGTGTTCGCAAAGAATACTGGGGGTATGCAAAGGATGAAGACTTATCTAATGAAGAGCTTATTAGAGAAAAGTATCAAGGCATACGTCCTGCGCCAGGCTATGCTGCGTGTCCAGAGCATACTGAAAAGCAAGTTATCTGGGATTTACTCGATGCTGAAAAACATACCGGCATGAAGCTCACAGAAAGTTATGCCATGTGGCCAGGGGCTTCGGTATCTGGTTGGTACTTTGCCCACCCAGAGTCAAAATATTTTGCCGTGGCAAAGATTCAGTCTGACCAAGTTGAAGACTATGCTTCCCGTAAAGGGTGGACACTGGAAGAGGCAGAAAAATGGCTGTCTCCTAATTTAAGCGATTAATCACAACAAGACATACCCAATGGAAAAACCGTTTAGCCAAGCTTGCGAAAATAATAAACGCCCAATCTTGCATGTGCTAGAGCGTGCCTTTGCCAATACGAAACGCGTATTGGAAGTGGGCAGTGGGACCGGCCAGCATGCGGTTTTTTTTGCTGAGCATTTGCCACATTTGCATTGGCATTGTAGTGATCAAGCCGTTAACCATGCCGGTATCGCCGCTTGGTTAATGGCCTCTTCTGTGGATAATATTGAACCGCCAGTGTCCTTTACCGTGGGCGTGGATCACTTCCCTCAGACGGCAGGAGCCGGTTCGTTTGACGGTGTCTTTAGCGCTAATACTGCTCATATCATGCAAAAAGCAGAGATTCAGTCACTTATGTCAATGATTGCTGAAAACCTGCCCCACAAGGGCGTATTTTGCCAATATGGGCCCTTTACCCAAAACGGTGAATTCTCCTCGCAAAGTAACCTCGATTTTCATCAGTCATTATTGGCGCGAGGCTATGGGGGATATCGGGATATTGATGAGCTAAAAACGTGGGCACCTTCTCTACAACTGCAGAAAGTACATACCATGCCGGCCAATAACCTACTATTGGAATGGCACAAGAATTAGTTAACCCAGAAAAGTTACTCTATTTTTACACTTTTGTATAATTGCAAATTTTTTCTATCTATAGTTGTAAACAACGCCAATCTATTAGACAGTAGTAGATTCCAATTATTTGTGAATATTTAAGTAATTGATAACTTCATGAATAGTGGATGTGGTCACGTTCGCTTTTACTCGTCATTTTATTCATCTGACAGTTTAAACGTACGACATGGCGCAATGCTGTGACGCTGTCCTCCATTCATTATCTCGCGTATAGCCGAAGAAGTTAGTTGTATTGCAGTTGGCGCCCATCTCAATGGTTTTATTCTCCTCCACTGCAAATAGTCATAAAAATAACAATGAGAAGTCGCTATGAAATCACTCTCGCTACAGAAAAAGTTTATGCTGATCGTAGGCGGTAGTATTGCCGTCATGCTGTCTATCGCCGCTACCATCTTGGTAAATATCGTTGCTGATAACACCCGTGAGCGCGTCCAACAAGACGTCAGCGCACTGGTTGCGCGAGAAGCAAATGAGGTGGAAGGTTTTTTTAACAAGTACGGAGGAGTAGCAGAAACCTTTCTTAGCAGCCCCTTTCTTAAAACCTTCTTCTATGAACATACCCAACGAGGCGGCGAAGATGGCCGCGTGAAAAACAGCGCTAAAATCTATCAACTTTTCACTAACATTAGTCATGATGACCCTGTGATTAAATCGGCGTTTTTTGGCTCAGCCCTAACCGGGGAGTACTTTTACGAAGAGGGAAGAGTTGGCGTAGATACCAGCGGACCTAATGCAGGAAATCCTGATTATGGGTATTTCACTACCAAACGACCTTGGTTTAACGCCGCCGTTGATGCTGGTCAACTTTACGTTACCCCGCCTGCCGTTGATTCACAAGATGGCAGTATCTCAGCGGTAGTACAAAAACCTGTCTACGAAAAAGGAAGGCTGATTGGGGTGGGAGGCGTCGATATTTTAATCAGTACAATAGGCAAGGTCATTGATAGCATTAGATACCAGGGGCAAGGTACGGCCTTCCTGTTAGATGAAAATCAAAATATCGTCTATTTCCCAAAACAGGGTAAAGAGTTGCCACTCAGTTCTTCGTTGGCTAACTTTGACACACTGTTTGATGAAACATCGGCATTTTCAACTCTGGCAGGAAAAATCTCTACCGCCAGTGATGGTATGGTTGAAGTCACCTGGAAAGGGAAAGAATACGTGGCCTTTTTTCGCCATGCTAATTTAACCTCGCCTCACATGGATTGGTCGCTGGGTATTTTGATACCGGCCAGTATCATCGATGGCCCCATTGAGGGTGCAATCACTACCGCGATTATTATTGCACTTATCATCATTGTACTGATTGCTCTGATTACTTTTATTGCTAGTGCAAAAATAACCACGCCTTTAGTCAACATGCGTTACGCAATGGCAGAAATTGCCAGAGGGGAAGGGGATTTAACCAAGCGACTCACCGTTCATAGCAATGATGAAATTGGTGCCCTTGCCCAAGAATTTAATACTTTCACAGACAAACTTCGCCATTTACTGAAAGAAACCGCGTTAAATACGCAAGCGGTGGCGGAGGCAGCGGCGCATCTACGTGATGTGTCACAAAATACCAGCGACGAAATTAATCAAGAACGCAATCAAGTTGATAACGTCTCATCTGCGGTCACCCAAATGGCGCAAACGGTGGTGGAAATTTCAAATAATGCATCACAATCAAGTATTGCCGCAACAGAAGCCGATGAGTTGGTGCAGTTAGGCAGTAATCAGGCAAAAGAGGCCATGGCGGAAATCCGTTCGTTGGCGGTATCGGTCAGTGACGGTGTTGAAGTTGTTAGTGGGTTGAGCAAGGAGTCAGATAACATTGGTGCGGTCATCGATGTGATTAACAGCATTGCAGAGCAAACAAATTTACTGGCATTAAATGCTGCCATTGAAGCGGCTAGAGCGGGTGAACAAGGCAGAGGCTTTGCCGTGGTGGCTGATGAAGTGAGGTCGTTAGCTAGTCGAACCCAAGAATCAACCACGGATATTCGCCGTATGGTGGAACGTCTGCAGAATATGGCGGAACAAACGGATGCAGTGATGAATAGTGGCAAGGCCCGTTCTGACTCTGGCGTGGAAAAAACAGAAAGAGTGGTCAATACGCTTATTGAAATTAATAGTGCAATTGGCAAGGTGCATGAGCAAAGTACTTATATTGCGCAAGCCACAGAACAACAAACGCAAGCGGCGCAAGATATTAACTCGTCGTTAGTGGCCATTACGGATTTAAGCGATAGAACCAGTGTTCACGCCCAAGAGTTAGCGGTGGAAGCGACTCAACTTAGCGGTGTATCAAGCGATTTAAAAGATTTGGTAGGGCAATTTAAAATATAGCACTGAAAAAATACCGCCCGTACCACACGTTTTTGGGGACGCCAAATAGGGAGTGCAAGGGGGAGAGGTAGTCGAATTCGCACTAAGTTAGTCTAACTTGATTTTTATAACCCCATGCACAGTAGCCTCAACTAGGTTACTGTAAAATAAAGTTTTAAAGATAAAGGATACAAGATGTCATTTTCAGTGAATCATTATTTCGATAACAAAGTTACCTCAATCGCGTTTGAATCTGCCCAGGGGCCTTGTACTTCTGGTGTCATGTCACCAGGTGAATATACCTTCGGTACCACGCAACATGAGCTAATGAAAGTGGTTGAGGGTGAATTGGTAGTGAAGCTACCCAACAGTGATGAGTGGACGTCTTATCCTGCGGGCACAGAATTTGAGGTTGAAGCAAATGTTTCTTTTGACGTCAAAGTCTCAGTAGCGACAGCCTATTTGTGTTTTTATAGCTAGTCATTTTGCCAAGGGTACCAAGGGTACCCTTGGTTTTCCTGTTTTCACCTTGTTTATGGCTGACTTGCCAGCTGTATAAAGGCATCCACCAACTGAAAAGGATCGTCTTCTTTCCGATACCCCAAATAGAGGGTTTTTTGAACCCCCTGCTTTCCTAAAGAACGATAGGCTAAATTAGCGTAGTCCTTAGATTCCTCTATCAACCATTTAGGCAGTGCCGTTACACCACGCCCTGCGGCGACCATTTGCAAAATGATTTCTGTTGTTTCTATTTGTCTATGTTGCTTCACTGTGCGATTGGCGGGGTGTAAAAAATGCGAAAAAATATCCAGCCGGCTTTCTTCCACAGGGTAAGTAATGAGGGTTTCATGCGCCAAATATTCTGGCTCTATTATGTCGTATTGCGTTAACGGGTGCTGGGCGTTCATGACCAACACTTGTTCGTAATCAAATACCCCTTTATAGCTAATTGAAGGAAGTTCTAATGGATCGGGAGTCAGCAAAATATCTATGTCGTACCCATGTAACGCCTGTAATCCCCCAAATGTCACCGCACGCTTTACATCCACATCGACATCAGGGTAGGCCTTTAAAAAAGGTGCCACTACTTTGAGTAACCATTCAAAACAAGGGTTACACTCCATACCAATTCGAAGTGTGCCTTGCTTTCCTTCTGCCATACGGCGTAACTGCGCCTCTGTGTGCTCAAACTGAGGCAAAACTCGCTGAGCTAAATTCAGCAAGCTTTTCCCTGCCTGCGTGAGTACAAGGCGTCTACCTTCTTTTCGCCATAAGGGCACGCCAAAATCTTTCTCTACCTTTTTCATGGCATGGCTTAATGCCGACTGTGTTAAAAACAAAGCGTTAGCCGCTTCAGTCATGGTGCCATGTGTTTCAATTGCGCGAACAATTTTTAGGTGGTGACGGTCAATCATACATTATGAATTCTATTCATGATTTTTAGGTAAAGTTAACATTTTTTTCATTTATATAAAATGGCAGAGATACATAACCTAAGGCGTGTTCTGCGCTAAGAGCCTAATCGTCTAAACCTACTATCTTTACGGCGCCCGAGAGGCGTGTCGCGATAATATGGCGAATAATTTCGCTAATTTCTCGAAAGGTTTGGCGATCGGGAGCTGTATTTCGCCAAGTTAACGCGTGTTGCCTTTCAATGGGCATACTATCAATTTCGCATACGTGTAAAGCTTCAGGGTGATGTAACTCTGAATGAATATACAAGCCAGGTAAAAAGGCCACGCCCATCCCCATCACCACCATTTGCCTTAAGGTATCTAAGCTGGTGCCTTCGTAGTCTCGTTGTAAGCTTGCCCCTATTTTGTCGCAAATGTGTTGTACCTGATGGTGAAAGTGATGACGGTCTTCAAGGGTGAGTACTTTTTCACCCCGTAATTGATGCGGCTTAACAAACGCGTTGCCTGCAAGGGGGTGATCGGAAGGAATAACAAACTTAAGGGGCTCTTTAAATAGAGGCCGGTTAATTAACTGAGAATGCTCACCCACCAGTGGCGAAAGAATAAGGTCATATTCGCCATGTAAAAGCCCATGTTGCAGTGCTTGGGGCGCGGCTTCTCGTACGTAAAATCGTAACCCAGGCTTTTGCTTGTGGAGTTCAGGCAACACGTGAGGCAGCAAGTAAGGGCCAAGAGTGGGAGGAATACCCAGACGGTACGTCACCACTTCTCCTTCGGCTAAGTCTCTTGCTGTTTCACTAAAACGCTGACTTGCCGCGAGTACTTCTTCCGCTGCGTTAAAGAGAAGCTTGCCTTGTGCTGATAACAAGGTGCCTGTGCGAGATCGCTCGAACAGCACTAAACCCAAATGGCTTTCCAGCGCATTTATTTGACTGGTGAGCGTGGGTTGGCTTATACCTAAGAAAGTAGCGGCTTGACGAAAACTTAGGTATTTCGCAACGGTTACAAAATAGCGAATTTGGTTAATTGACGGATTCTTCCCGTTAAGTTGCATGGCGGCCCTACTCTACATTCGTATACAATTGTTGGGTGATAGTATATGTCTATCACGAGTTGGTATATTAAACTATTAATCTATCAGGTGACACTGGCATGTACTTAAAATCACAATAATTACAAATATTGGAGAATATTATGGATCACGTTATATCTGGTGTGGCAAAGTTCCAAAAGGAAGTGTACCCGAACAAAAAGGCGACATTCCAAAAATTAGCAAACGGTCAGAACCCCGAAGTGCTATTTATTACGTGTTCTGATTCGCGTATCGATCCTAACCTTGTCACGCAAACCGACCCAGGTGAGCTATTTATCTGCCGAAATGCAGGTAACATTGTGCCTCCTCACAGTAATCAAACCGGTGGCATGACAGCTTCAATTGAATTCGCTGTCGCAGCACTTGGCGTATCTCACATTGTGGTTTGTGGCCATACAGACTGCGGCGCAATGAAGGGCGCTATTAAGCCTGAAGGCCTTGATGCTTTACCTCACGTGAAAGAGTGGCTAGGTCATTGCCGCGTGGCAACTGACGTAGTGAAAGAGCGTTGTGGCACCCACGACTTGTCAATTGACCATCTAGAAGCGGTCACAAAAGAAAACGTTGTTCAACAGATTCAGCACCTTAGAACACATCCAGCGGTAGCGGCAAAATTGGCCACTGGGCAAGTAAAGCTGCACGGATGGGTGTACAACATTGGTAGCGGCGACGTGCTTTGTTATAACGATGAGACTGGTGAGTTCAAAGCCATGGATCAAACCGCCGCAGAAGCGCAACTTGCGCGCACTGAGTAGGAACTGATCTTATGGTTAACTTGAATTTTTCTAATTTACGCGGCGACATTACTGGCGGTTTAACCGCCGGTATTGTTGCTTTGCCTCTGGCGTTAGCCCTAGGTGTTGCATCTGGTCTTGGTCCTATTGCGGGGCTGTATGGTGCAATAGCTGTGGGTTTCTTTGCTGCCCTTTTTGGCGGCACGCCCTCTCAAATATCTGGCCCTACAGGCCCAATGGTGGTTGTATTAGCAGGCTTATTCGCCAGCTTATCGGGTGATGCTGCGCTTATTTTTACAGCGGTAATGCTCGCCGGCCTTATGCAAATTGCATTTGGCTTTTTAGGTGTGGGCCAATACATTCGATTAGTGCCTTACCCGGTCATCTCCGGCTTTATGTCAGGCATTGGTGCCATCATTATTATTCTGCAACTTGGTCGTTTACTGGGGCATGAGCCTCCGGGCGGAACAATAGGCGCGTTGAGCTACCTACCGACGGCACTTGCCGATATCAATTTTGCCACTCTTGCACTGGGCTTGGGTACCCTTGTAATTGCTTATAAATGGCCGCCTTCATTAGGTAAATATGTACCAGGCGCACTCGCTGCACTGATCATTGGTACTCTTGTTAGCCTAGCCTTGAGTGTGCCAGTTTTAGGCGCAATTCCTACTGGCTTACCTAGCTTGCATCTTCCTGTGTTTGATCAAAGTAAAGCACTGCTTATATTAGAAGCCGCATTTATTCTTGCCGTGCTAGGGGCAATTGATAGCTTGCTTACCTCGTTGGTAGCAGACAACATGACGCGTACCCGTCACGACAGCAATAAAGAGCTTATTGGCCAAGGTATTGGTAATACATTTGCCGGTTTAATCGGTGGTATTGCGGGGGCTGGTGCCACTATGCGTACGGTGGTGAACATTCGTAGTGGTGGTAAATATAACCTTTCTGGCATGATACACGCACTTGTATTGCTAGCGATTGTTCTTGGGTTGAGTCCTCTTGCGGCGCAAATTCCTCATGCTGTACTGGCTGGTATCTTGGTGAAAGTTGGATTAGATATCATCGATTGGAGTTACTTAAAACGTGCCCACAAAGGTCCACGTTGGGACTTCGCACTTATGCTTACGGTTCTGGGTTTAACGGTTTTTGTTGACCTTATTACCGCTGTAGGTGTGGGCGTTGTGTTTGCTGCGTTAGCGTATGTTAAACAAATTGCGCAGTTGCAAATTGAAGAACTTAAAAAGATCCCAGAAGCGTTGAATGACCCTGAGGAAAATGCATTGCTTGAAAAGCTAAAAGATAAAGTGTCTATCTTTAGTTTTGGCGGTCCATTAAGTTTCGGTGCAGCCGCAGATGTAGGTCACCATGTTCGTGAACAAGTTAAGCCAGGTTCTAAAGTGACTATTTTAGATTTTAGTCGCGTTCCGACTATGGACGTCTCAGCTGCTATGGCGGTAGAAACCGTGACCTCTGATGCATTAGCCGCTGGCAGAAAATTGGTTATCTGTGGTGCGAATGTGGATGTGAACAAGGTACTTGAAAGCATCAATGCACACCATCCAGAAATTGTTGCTTTTGAAACGCTACACGAAGCTCTCGTATATGCAGAAAAGCAAGTAGCCGGAACTGATAGCGCTAATCACCGCTTTCAAGCCGCTAAGCAATCGTAATTAATTGACGCGTTCCCTTTTTAGCCCTCGCAAGAGGGCTTTTTTATAGCATCTAAAAAAACCGCCTCTAGGGCGGTTTCTTAGTTTGACTCATGTCAATGCCATGAAGTTACCAAATACGAACACGTTCTTCTGGCGCTAAGTAAAGTGCGTCACCAGGTTGAACATTAAACGCGTCGTACCATGCATCATGGTTACGTGGTGCAAGTGCGCGATAGCGACTTGGCGCGTGAGTACCTGAGCGTAGACGATTAAGCATGCTCTGCTCGGTTTGTTTTTCACGCCAAACCTGTGCCCATGCTAAAAAGAATCGCTGGTCGCCAGTAAGGCCATCTATAACCGGTGCTTCTTCTCCATTTAGGCTGAGTTTGTAAGCGTGATAAGCCATGGCTAAACCGCCTACATCGCCAATATTCTCGCCTAGGCTATTGCGCCCATTAACAAAGTTACCTTCAATCGGTGAATACGCATTGTACTGAGCAACCAGTTTATCTGCTTTCGCTTCAAATGCGGCACGATCTGCGTCTGTCCACCAGTTACGCTGAATACCGTGGGCATCGGATTTAGAGCCTTGGTCATCAAAACCATGACCCATTTCATGCCCAATGACTGCGCCAATAGCACCGTAATTCACAGCTGGATCCGCATTTGGATCGAAAAATGGGGGTTGTAAGATAGCGGCAGGGAAAACAATTTCGTTAAATGAACTGTTGTAATACGCGTTAACACGCTGTGGAGTCATACTCCAACGTTCTCTATCAGTTTTCTCTAACTCTTTCTCAATCGATTGTTGGTGGAAGAATTCACGTAGATTTCTGACATTGCCAATAAGATCATCACTTTCGATGGTCAGACCCTCAAAAGATTGCCACGTATCGGGGTAACCAATTTTAGGACGAAATGCCATTAATTTTTCTTTTGCGTTAACCTTGGTTTCTTCACTCATCCAATCTAAGTTGTCGATGCGTTGACCCAGTGCGGTACGCAGGTTTTCAACTAACTCAGCCATTTGGGTTTTAGAGCTTTCCGGGAAATACTCGTTGACGTAAATCTTACCAATAGCAAACCCTAAAGATTGCGTCCCCGACATTTGGCTTACAGCGCGTTTCCAACGAGGGCGGGGCTCTTGTTGCCCGCTTAATGTTGTGCCGTAAAAGTCAAAATTGGCGAGATAAATATCTTCTGATAACAAGCCCGCGTTATTTTTTATCGTATGGTAAGTTAAGTATGACTTCCACTTATCTAAGGCCGTGTCATTAATAATTTCAATCACCGCCTTAACAGGCTCAGGTTGGCTAATATTCAGCTCGGGGACTTTATAGCCTGTTTGAGCAAAGTAGGTATCCCAGTCAAAATTAGGATAATCATCAGACAGTTTTGCGCGCTCAATTTGATTTAAGGTTAAATCTCTGTCACGACGTTTTTCCCGTGGCCATTGCACGTTTGCAATTTCAGTTTCTAAGGCCAAGATTTCCGCTGCTTTTTCTTCCGGATTCTCAACTTTCGCAAACCCTAGCATTTGTGCGATATGCGCCTCATAGGCTTCGCGAATCTTCACAAAGCGCTCATCGTCACTTAAATAGTAGTCTCTGTCAGGAAGGCCTAAACCGCCCACACCCACACTTAATTGGTATTCATTGGGGTCTAGACGGTTGTACCACATACCGCTATTAATAGGGGAACTGGCACCAGTGAGCCAAGCATTCCCGAACACTTCAGTTAGGTCTTTTTGCGTAGAAATGTTGCCAATAGTGGTAAGAACATCTGAAATTGGGCTTAAGCCTTTTTCGTTAATGGCGTCCGTGTCCATGTAGGAAACGAAAAAGTCGTGAACAAGCTTTTCTTCGTCATTCAGGGTTTCTTTTTCAAGTAGACCATCAACAATATTCTTCACCCGTTCCTCGCTTCGTTCAGCGAGCGCTGTAAAGGCTCCGTAGCGGGTTTTGTCTGCAGGGAGTTCATAATTATCGTACCAAGTACCACTGGCATACATGAAGAATTCATCACCAGGTTTTATGGCTTCGTTGCGCGCACTTAAATCTACACCGAAGGAGCCGAGCTCAGCTTGATTCAACTCGGCATTTTGCGCGTCCATCATTGCCGCTTTGTCAGCAACGCTTTTTTCTGTGTTTTCAGGTTGGCTACAACCTATTAGCCCAAGAGACGCCGCAATGGTGGCGGCAAGTAAGGTTTTCTTCATTTTATTTTCTCATTGTTGTTGTGGGTATCTGCTTCCACCGTGGTGGAAGGCGAAGACACCATTGTCGTTTTAAGTTTTGGTGCAAAATGACTGTTAAAAGGTAAAACATTTTTAGCTTGATTGAAATAATCTATGATTTGAGGCGTTTCTTGGCGTAAAAATTGTGCTACAGCGTCATGAAACGCAGGGTGAAAAAGTTGATGTGCAGACTGACAATAGATGGGTTCGAAACCTCTTAAAATTTTGTGCTCGCCTTGGGTTCCAGGATTAAATAAAGGGAGTTTTCGGTTAATGGCAAACGCAATGCCCTCAAAGTAACAGGTGGCGAAGTGTAACCCGTCTACGTCTTCTAGTGCTCCCCAATATCTGCCATACAGCCCAGTTTCATCGTAAAAAAACAATGCACTCGCGATGGGGCGCTCATGGCTAAGCGCTGTGACAATCAGCATATTGTCAGCCATGCTATTGAAAAGGGCATAAAAGAAGGCTTTGTTTAAGTAGCCAAGATGGCCGCTTCTTTTCAAATAGGTCGCCTGATAGCACGCGATAAAGCAGTCAAGAATGGCTGAGGATATCTCCGTGCCTGTGGCATGGGTAAAGGTAATGCCACTTTGTTGGTGGCGTTTTTGCGTTTTCCTAATTTCTTTTCTTTTTCTAGCTGTGAGCGCCGACAAAAATGCGTCGAAATTCTCATAATCATAGTTATGCCATTGAAACTGTACACTGTATCTCGTTAAAAGCTGCTGCCCGTTATCCAGTAACGGCGTGCATGCGTCATTCGGGAAAAGCCAGTGCACAGAAGATAGGCATTCGTGATGATAACCTTTAAGTGTATCTATCACTTGCTGTATTAATTGTGATGAAACTGCCACGCCCTGTTTAACGAGCACGCGAGAACCCGTCACGGGGGGTAAAAGGAATGGCTGATACCCACTTGGGGTAATACTCCATTCCGTGTTGATGGTAAGCATTCGCCCAACCTTGGTCGAACACGTATTCACCATAACTATGGGTTTTTACGTAACCGGGGATAAGCGCAATAATGTCGTGGCCATCTCTAACCACAACATGAAGTGGTTGCCAACCGGTGTCAGCGGTGCAGCTTTCGCTGTTTTCCAAAGCATGTAAAAAGGCATAGCGAAGAAACGGGCCGTGGTTACTCGCCAAGGCATCCCATTGTAATTGACCTATGTCAGCTATATTTTCAACAAAACGAATATCGTAGCTCATCATTATATATATGTTTTACGCTTAATTGCGCTTCACCCTAGTGTTGAGGGTACAATACTACCAAGCTAATAAAGAAATAGAGTAGGGACATTATTAAGAAAATGTCAGACTTCGATAGAAAGTTCATTACAGACGCGATTACTCGCATGCTTGCAAGACGAGAACATAGTTTTGATGAAATTTGTCGCAAACTTTCGCAAAAGGGAATAGAAAGTGACGCCTTCATCCCCATATTGGAAGAATTCAGAGAGGCCAACATTCAATGTGATAAGCGCTTTGCCGAAAGTAGAGCAAGGGCGCTTTATCACAAAGGCGCGGGGCCGAGAAAAATTAAACTCGATTTACAACAATATGGGGTAAACGAGTATGACGCACAAAAAGCAATACAAGAGATAGAGGCCGATTGGTTTGAAGCCGCGCTTAAGGTGAAAGTGAAAAAATTTGGCGCAGGTCGAGAAGCTGACTTTAAATACGCAATGAAGCAAAAGCAGTTCTTACAATACCGAGGCTTCTACAGTGAACACATAGAATTTGCTGTGAAAGGGGAGTAATTCCTATTTTCGATGTTAGCAATCGTGCTTTTATCGGGCTTTTTATGCGTGCTCTCGGTCTCTTAGGCTTAACAAAAAAGCGACAATTATGCTATTGTTGCGCACACCCGCGAGGGCAATGAATGTGATTTCTATTTGCCGATACGCATTTCTATATTAATTGAATTAAGGAAGTTAGGTTTTCAATGACATTATCAACTGCTGACTTACGCCAAAAGTTTATCGATTATTTTAAAAGTCATGGTCACCAGGCGGTGGCAAGCTCGTCTCTGGTGCCGGCAGATGATCCAACGCTTCTCTTTACTAACGCAGGCATGAACCAATTTAAAGACACGTTTTTGGGTACAGAGCAACGAAGCTACACCCGAGCGGTTTCTTCTCAGCGTTGCGTTCGGGCTGGTGGTAAACACAACGATTTAGAAAATGTAGGTTACACCGCCCGTCACCACACCTTCTTTGAAATGCTTGGTAACTTTAGTTTCGGCGATTACTTCAAAAAAGAAGCCATTGAATTTGCGTGGAATTTCCTCACTAAAGAGATTCAATTACCTAAAGAAAAGCTGCTTGTTACCGTGTATTCAGAAGATGATGAGGCGTTTGATATTTGGGAAAACCACATTGGCGTACCGAAAGAAAAAATCATTCGTATCAGTACATCTGATAACTTCTGGTCTATGGGTGATACCGGCCCATGTGGACCTTGCTCCGAGATATTTTATGATCACGGCGCGCATATTTGGGGCGGCCCTCCTGGAACACCAGAAGAAGATGGCGATCGGTTCATAGAAATATGGAATCTGGTTTTCATGCAGTATAATAAGCAAGCCGATGGCACTATGGAGCCACTACCTAAGCCATCCATTGATACGGGGATGGGGCTAGAGCGTATATCGGCTATCTTGCAAAATGTGCACAGCAACTATGAAATTGACCTTTTCCAAAACTTAATTAAAGCCTCTGCTGATATTGTTGGAACTCAAGATTTAGAAAATAAATCTTTGCGCGTTATTGCTGACCATATTCGTTCTTGCAGCTTCCTTATTTGCGATGGTGTTATGCCGTCAAATGAAGGGCGAGGTTACGTACTTCGCCGTATTATTCGCCGTGCCGTACGTCATGGTTATAAGATGGGTGCGCAAGATATTTTCTTCTACAAATTAGTTGAGGCGCTAAGTAAAGAAATGGGGGCAGCTTATCCTGAACTGGTTGATCAGCGACCCGTTGTTGAAAAAGTACTACGTGTAGAAGAAGAGCAGTTTAGTAAGACCTTAGCACGGGGTATGGCGATGCTTAATGATACCCTTGACGCCCTTGAAGGTGACACCATTCCTGGTGATGTGGTCTTTAAGCTTTACGATACCTATGGCTTCCCTACCGATTTAACCAATGACGTTGCCCGCGAACACGACCTTAAAATAGATGAAGCTGGTTTTGAGGCTGCAATGCAGGCTCAACGAGAACGTGCACAACAAGCCAGTAGCTTTGGTGCAGATTACAACAGTAAGTTAGCGGTTGAACATCAAACCTCATTTACGGGCTACACCGAGGTAGAAGGTGAAGCGAACGTCGTTGAGCTCATTGCTGACAACGCGTTTTGTGATTCACTTGCCGATGGGCAAGAAGGCGTCGTCGTACTAGATCAAACGCCCTTTTACGCAGAAAGCGGTGGTCAATCTGGCGATAAAGGCGTGTTGCGCGTAGCGAAGGGTGAATTCATTGTCACCGACACTCAAAAAATGGGTAACGCCTTTGCTCACAAAGGAAAAGTCAAGGGCGTCATTAATAAAGGTGATAAGGCATCGGCGGCTATCGATAATAGCAACCGCGAGGCGGTGAAGAAAAATCACAGTGCCACACACCTTTTGCATGCCGCGCTAAGAGAGATCTTGGGTGAGCACGTGACGCAAAAAGGCTCGTTAGTAGAAGCGCAACGTATGCGTTTTGATTTCTCGCATTTTGAAGCCATGACCACAGAGCAAATAGCGCAAGTCGAGCGCCGTGTGAACGAAGAAGTTCGCGCGAATCATGTACTCAAAACAGAGCTTATGGAACTTGATGAGGCAAAAGCGTCGGGTGCAATGGCGTTGTTTGGTGAAAAGTATGATGAGAAAGTTCGGGTCGTGACGATGGGACCTTTCTCTGTAGAGTTATGTGGGGGCACCCACGTGAAGAGCACCGGCGAGATTGGCTTATTTAAAATTGTCACAGAAGCGGGCATCGCATCAGGGGTTCGCCGAATAGAAGCTGTCACCGGAGAACATGCTATTGCTTATGTTCAGAAACAGCAATCTATGCTGTCTGAAGTCTCAGGGTTGCTAAAATCGGATGTACAAAATGTAGTCGAACGTATAATTTCCCTACAAAATCATACTAAAGAACTAGAAAAAGCCCTGAATTCTGCGAAACAAAAACTGGCGAGTCAGCAAGGTGCTGATATGCTTAATAGTGTGATAGAGATAAAGGGCACCAAGGTACTGATTGCCAATTTAGAAGGGGTGGAGTCTAAATCGCTGCGAAGCATGATGGATGACATAAAGAACCGAATTGGTGAAGGTATCGTAGTGTTAGGTGTGGCTGGTGATAATAAAGTCAACCTTATTGCCGGTGTAACAAAAGGGCTTACGAGCAAAGTTAAAGCTGGAGAATTGGTTAACTTTGTTGCTGCGCAAGTAGGTGGTAAAGGCGGTGGCCGTCCTGACATGGCTCAGGCTGGCGGTTCACAACCAGAGAACTTAAGTGCGGCGTTAGATTCGATTAACGCTTGGTTAGAAGATAAGCTATAATCAACGCGTAATCTGCAGTGAGTTTTTGAAGTGACACAGAAACACGGAATCACTGTTGCCCTCATCGGGTCGTGCCGATGTGTTGGCGAAGTGTTTATGGATAGGTTTAGAATTAAGGATCAGGAGCAAGCGAATGCTTATTTTGACTCGTCGAGTTGGTGAAACACTGATGGTTGGTGACGATGTGACCGTGACTGTCTTAGGTGTAAAAGGGAATCAGGTTCGAATTGGTGTGAATGCACCAAAAGAAGTTTCTGTGCACCGTGAAGAGATATATATGCGAATTCAAGCAGAAAAGGGTGGTCAGTCTGACGCTGCTGAATAAGTCATATCTTGGAACGAAAAAGGCCAGCAATGCTGGCCTTTTTTGTGTCTAACACGCTTCGCCTTATACTCGGCAAACCAAAGCATTTACGTGGGTTATTCAATTATCCTTATACGGAGGCATTTAATTAGCCATGGATAACCTATCGCCCTAGGCGCATAGGACGAATAATTCGTTTGTTCTTCGTACAAAAAATGTGTTTTTTAAACAAATCGTTTAAAATGCCAGCGTACAGTCATTTTCTTTCTAAAAAAGGTTTGACTCCGGCCAATGAATCCGTAAAATGCACCCCGCACTCAAGGAGAGGTGGGTGAGTGGCTGAAACCAGTTCCCTGCTAAGGAACCATACGCATTACGCGTATCGAGGGTTCGAATCCCTCCCTCTCCGCCATTATTCGTTGGTAGTGGCGATCAACAATTTGTTTTGCGCGTGTGTAGCTCAGCTGGATAGAGTACCTGGCTACGAACCAGGCGGTCGGAGGTTCGAATCCTTCCACACGCGCCACTTATTTTAAAGCGTCACCTTTTGGTGTAAAATCCAAAAGTATACAAGTTAACGCGTGTGTAGCTCAGCTGGATAGAGTACCTGGCTACGAACCAGGCGGTCGGAGGTTCGAATCCTTCCACACGCGCCATATAAGAAAGCCCACCTCATTGAGGTGGGGTTTTTTTATCTCTGCCTCTTCGTGCTTATCTTCCTTTTCTTGCTAACTTTTTACTGTCGCCCTGTATTTCTGCGTACTCAGCTGGGTCAATAGAGTGTGCTTAGTACATACCTATCAATACGGGTCTTTATTAATTCATATCGCATAAAAATATATTTAATCTATAGAAATGTGCATAAATACCGTTAATTATTCAGTTAATTATCTTAGGGAGTTGTGTTTATTTTCTCACCATGGTACTTATTCTGCACTATTCATTAAAAGGGTTTACCCATGGATTCAGGATCAGTTTCTAACTTGCTCATAGAAGCAGGCTCACTGATGCTTATTGGAATGCTTTTTGTGTTCGCATTTTTAGGCCTACTTATCGTTGGTGTTCACCTGATTGCAAAATTTTGTGAAGCCTTTCCTGGCGAATCCGTTCAGGAATTAAAGCCGCAACCTCGTCGCGCAGTACAACCTGGCGTGGATGGGAATGTTATTGCCGCTATTACTGCGGCCGTCCACACACATCGTCAAGCGAATAAAAAATAATATCAGGAGTTCTCATGTCTAAGCCACTGGCCTTAACCGAGCTAGTATTGCGTGACGCCCATCAATCGCTACTTGCCACACGTATGCGTATTGAGGATATGTTACCTATTGCTGAAAAATTAGATAAAGCTGGCTTCTGGTCAGTTGAATCGTGGGGAGGCGCAACTTTTGACGCGTGTATTCGTTATTTAGGAGAAGATCCTTGGGAGCGAATCAGGCAGTTAAAGGCGGCTATGCCCAATACCAAGCAACAAATGCTTTTACGCGGGCAAAATCTATTGGGGTATCGTCATTATGCTGACGACGTGGTGACTCGCTTTGTTGAGCGCGCTCACGAAAATGGGGTAGATGTTTTTCGAATTTTCGATGCCATGAATGACATGCGAAATCTCGAAACAGCAATAAAGGCAACAGTAGACTGCGGTGCCCATGCACAAGGAACGATTTCCTACACGGTAAGCCCTGTTCACAATCTGCAACTTTGGCTCGATATGGCTAAACAGCTGGAAGACATGGGGGTTCACTCTATTTGTGTGAAAGACATGGCTGGCCTTCTTAAGCCTTACGATTGTGAAGCCCTAATTAGCGGCCTAAAGGAAACGGTGAAGGTGCCTATTGCTATGCAGTGTCATGCAACCACCGGATTAAGTACAGCCACTTACCAGAAAGCCATTGATGCTGGTATAGATATGCTGGATACCGCTATCTCATCGATGAGTATGACCTATGGTCATACGGCAACAGAAACCATGGTGTCTATAGTAGAAGGTACCGAAAGAGATACAGGTCTCTCTTTGCCTCACCTTGAAGAAATCGCTAGTTACTTTAGGGAAGTGCGCAAAAAATACAGTAAATTTGAAGGCAGCCTCAAAGGGGTTGATGCTCGAATTTTATTGGCGCAAGTGCCAGGTGGCATGTTAACCAATATGGAAAGCCAGCTAAAAGAGCAGGGCGCTGAAGACAAGTTTGAAGAAGTATTGAAAGAAATTCCCCGTGTAAGAGAAGATCTTGGCTTCATTCCTCTGGTAACACCGACGTCGCAAATTGTGGGTACACAATCAGTATTAAATGTACTCACTGGTGAGCGCTATAAGAGTATTACGAAAGAAACGGCTGGGGTCCTTAAAGGTGAATACGGTGCGACAGCAGCGCCAGTCAATGCTGAACTTCAAGCCCGCGTGTTAGATGGCAACAGCCCAATAACATGTCGTCCAGCCGATAATATTGCGCCTGAATTAGACAGTTTAGAGAAAGAACTTACCGCACTAGCCAGTACAAAATCTATCTCATTAAGCAACGAAAAAATTGACGATATTCTCACCTATGCTCTGTTTCCTCAAATAGGCTTAAAATTTTTGGAAAACAGAGGCAATCCAGACGCCTTTGAGCCAGCGCCAGGGCAAGAGGCGCCAACGCAAGTGACAGATACTTCAGCGGCCTCTCAACCTACTTCTGGTTCAGCCGCAGCGTACGACGTCAGTGTGGACGGAAAGCGTTATCATGTCCAAGTGGCACCGTCTGGTGAACTCACTCATGTTGCTCCAGCACCGGCTGCGCCACAAAATGCGTCTACAGCAGCGCCAGCAGGAAATGAGCAGTCAATTAATGCACCGCTAGCAGGAAACGTGTTTAAAGTTCTTGTGCGTGCCGGAGACGCGGTGTCAGAAGGCGATGTGGTCATGATTATCGAAGCGATGAAAATGGAAACTGAAATTCGTTCAGCCTTTACAGGCACTGTCAGTGATGTGTGTGTGGGTGAAGGCGATAGCATCACCAGTGGTCAGCCTTTGATAATGTTGGGGTAGTGCATGGATAAGTTTTCGGTGCTGTGGGACAGCACAGCATTAGCCCACTTTGAAGGCGGCCAGTTAATCATGATGGCGGTGGGCTTTGTACTCCTGTATTTAGCCATAGTGAAAAAATTTGAGCCTTTGCTATTAATTCCAATTGGTTTTGGTGCCTTGCTGACCAATATTCCTCTAGCCGGTTTTTCGGAAGCGGGAGGCTTGTTGCACTACATCTATAAAATAGGCATAGATACGGGGGTCTTCCCGTTGCTTATTTTTATGGGAGTGGGTGCAATGACGGACTTTGGCGCCCTCATTGCCAACCCTCGTATGTTGCTACTCGGGGCGGCCGCCCAATTCGGGATTTTTGCTACCTTGTTTGGTGCTATTGCACTTAATCTTGTCCCTGGGTTTGAATTTACCCTAAAAGATGCCAGTGCCATTGCTATAATCGGCGGCGCCGACGGGCCCACTGCGATATTTTTAGCGTCTAGGCTGGCGCCAGATCTACTCGGAGCCATTGCCGTGGCAGCCTATTCATACATGGCGTTAGTACCCATTATTCAGCCTCCTATTATGAAGGCGCTAACGAATAAAGAAGAACGAAAAATAGAAATGGCGCAACTTCGCCCAGTGTCAAAGCGAGAGAAAATTATTTTTCCCCTTGCCGTGCTGTTTCTCACTATTTTGTTTTTGCCGTCAGCGACGCCTCTCGTAGGGATGTTTTGCTTTGGTAACCTAATGAAGGAGTGTGGTGTTGTTGATAGGTTAAGCAATACTGCTCAAAACGAACTGATTAATACGGTGACCATATTTCTTGGTTTGGCTGTGGGGTCAAAACTTTCAGCCGACAAGTTTTTAACGGTAGAAACGCTCGGTATTTTGGGGTTAGGTGCGGTGGCATTCGCCATCGGAACGGCCGCAGGGGTACTGATGGCGAAACTCATGGCTAAACTAAGTAAGGAAGCCATTAACCCCCTTATTGGTGCTGCTGGCGTATCCGCTGTGCCTATGGCTGCACGAGTGGTGAATAAAGTAGGGCTAGAATCTAACCCGCATAACTTCCTTTTGATGCACGCTATGGGGCCGAATGTGGCGGGCGTACTGGGCTCGGCTGTCGCCGCGGGTATTTTACTCGCGCTAGTGGGGTAAACGAGCCAAACTTAGCACCACTGTCAGATGGTTTTTAATGCGCACACCTAATGCGGTTTGAGTTTCTCAAACCGCATTTTTATTGCGTATATTTCGAATATTGTGTGTTCCGTTGAATTAAAGCCTAGTGCGTTAATCAGTTACTCACTGATGGTCTGTTGGGGAACCAGCGATTGATAAGCAAGCACCATTTTTTTTGTTGTAGGGTGCTTGGGCCAGCGAAATAAGGTTTCAGTTTTACCTTCTTCTACGATATTCCCGTTTTCCATGACAATCATTCTATCGGCAATATGGCGCACAATCCCTAAATTGTGACTGATAAAGATAAACGCCAATCCTAATTCTTGTTGAAGTTGCAAAATAAGATTGACCGTTTGTGAGCGAATAGATGGATCTAGCGCCGCAAAGGGTTCATCGGCGACCAGCACTTTGGGTTTAAGCATAATAGCTCGCGCCAAGGAAACGCGCTGCTGTTGGCCATCAGAAAGCATATGCCTGTAAAAGTAATAGTGTTCCCGCAGCAAACCCACTTTAGTTAAGGTTTCTTCAATTAAAGCTTTACGCTGCGTTTCAGTTAATGACGTGTTTAAACGCAAGGGTTCATCTAAGATCTTGCCCACGGGAATAGCAGGGTTCATAGACTCGCTGCTATGTTGTAATATCATTCGAATATCGTGAGTACGTTTTTTTTGCGTTTCTTGTTTATTGTACTTGGCTAAGTATTTATGACTATTAAGCACGATTTCACCAGCATCTGCGGGTATTGCTCCAACTAATAATTTAGCCAGTAACGATTTTCCCGCGCGGTTTTCACCAATAATAGCAATGGTTTCCCCACGTTTAACGGTTAACGATACCGGCCCTAATTGAAATATCTCCGGTTTCTTTAACCAGCGCTTTTTATCGTTGTGGTAAAAGGTTAACCCTCTTACATCCATAATGTCTGTCATAACTTCTCCATATGTAGTGGGAAGTGACAACTGTAAGTATGGTCGTGAATCCGTCTTACACTGGGTGTAGACACACACGCCCGTTGTGCGCGTGGGCAACGTGGACCCAAACGACATCCAATCGGCAAATGCTGTAACGTAGGAATAGACCCTTCTAACGTGGGAAGCTCTGATTTGGGCGGCAAGTCTTTTCTAAAACTAGGTGCACTATCTAAAAGCGCTTTGGTATACGGGTGCAGTGGCCGCTTTTTTAAATGTTTCATTTTTCCGGCTTCCACTGTTTGCCCAGCGTAGAGTACCGTCATTGAATGAGACATGCTTGCGATGGCTAATAAGTCATGACTCACAAATAAAATACTTAAAGAGCGGGTTTGATTTAATCGTGTGAGTAACTTCAGAATCTGTGTTTTGGTAGTGGGCTCCATGCCGCGAGTGGGATCATCTGCAATCAACAATTGAGGTTGAGACACTAACGCCATAGCAATCATGAACTTCTGCCCAATATCGCTTGGAATTTGGTGGGGGTAAGCATTGAGATAATGCTTGTGGTGTTTTATGCCCACCTTGTGCACGGTGCTAATCGCAATTTTCTTTCTGTGCTGTGCCCGTTGCCAAAACCAGCTTCCTTTTACAAATTCGCTAGGAATACTTTCTTCTAGCTGTTCGCCGAGGGTGGCTGAGGGGTCTAAACTGGCTTGGGGGTTCTGGAAAACCACGGCAATTTCACGACGCATCACTTCTCGACGCTGCTGTTTAGACATACCCAGCAGGTTTTCGCCTTTCCAGCTCATTCTATCCGCTGTCAGTTGCCACTGAGCGGGAAGGGCTCCGCATATTGCCGATACAATTAAACTCTTACCAGAGCCCGACTCCCCAACAAGCGCGCGAATTTCGCCACTGCTTACTGATAAGTTTACTTTGTCTAACGCTTTGATACTGGTATCGCCACTGACCATCTCCAACGTGAGATTTTTTATATCAAGCATTGGCATATTAGTGACTCACTCTTTTTCTAAGGGCTGAGCGAAGGCCGTCACCCACGATATTTATCGACAGAACTAATAAGAATATGGTTAATCCCGGTAACGCCACGTTCCATGGCGCCAGGTAGGTTACATCAAGACCATCGGCAAGTATGGCACCCAGTTCGGGTAACGGTGACTGGGCACCGAGGTTCAAAAAACCTAGCGCTGAAATATCAATAACGGCTACCGACAATGCCAAAGTACCTTGTACAACAAGCATTTCCGTCATGTTCGGTAAAATAGAATGGACAAATAATTGCCATTTGTTTGCGCCATCTAAGCGAGACGCCAGAATATATTCTTTTTTCATTTCGGCGCGCACAAAGCTTCGTGTGCGATGAACAAACTGGGGTATCAGCGCCAATGTAATTGCCCACATGCTATTCACCAAGCCAGTTCCTAAAATCGCCACAATAATAATTGCGATGAGCAATGTGGGAATGGCCATTAAGGCATCTAAAAGGTGATTCACAATACTTGAGCGTACTCCGCGAAGCATACCGGCGAAGGTGCCAATACTCACCCCAATTAACATCGCCAATACTACCATTAAAAAGCCAGAACCTAGGGTTACTCTGCATCCATACATAATACGAGAAAATAAGTCTCTACCCAGGGCATCGGTACCGAACAAATAGGAGATAGAGCCATTGGGTTGCCAGCTTGGCGGGATCAGTAACCCATCAATGTTCTGTGCAATAGGGTCGTAGGGCGTTAGCAAAGGGGCGAATAGCGAAAAAATAACGAAAATGGCCAAGACAAATAAACCCACAATAGCGATGTGGCTTTCACGAAAGGCCACCCAGGTGCGATGCCAAGGTGACGGATGAAAGGCTTCTTCATATAAACTAAACTGAGGCACGTTCGTACTTTTCTCTGCTAGGGTCGATTATTCGGTTAAACAAATCGATTAATATAGTAAGCGATATGACAAGCGTAGATACGGCTAACATCCCTACCCGTAATGCGGGGTAATCTCTTTGGTAAATGGCTTGAATCAACCAGCTGCCAATACCCGGCCAAGAAAACAGCGTTTCCACAATCATCGCGTTTGTTATTAAGGTGGTTATTTGAATAACCATTAAAGGAAGTATGGGAAGCAGCGCATTACGAAGCACGTGCTGGGAAAAGATTCGCCACCCAGATAATCCCCTGGAGCGTGCCGCCGCAATGTATGCCCTGTGCTTAACGTCAATCACGGAACGTCGGGTAATTCTCACCATAGAGGCTGTGGTAATGGCACCAATCGCAAAGGTTGGGATGACTAAATGAGAAAATGCATCACGAAGTGCTACACCTCTATCAATACCCTCGGCCAACAAGATATCGATAAGAATAAAACCCGTCACGGGCTCTATATCAAACAGAAGGCTGATCCTACCTGAGATAGGCGCCACTTCCAGATTTAAGCTAAAAATCAAAATTAGGATAAGTGCAAACCAATACACAGGAATGCTATAGGTTGTGATACTCAACGCATTAATGGCGTGATCTGAGGTTGAATAGCTGCGAATTCCGGCATAGTAACCGAGCGGTATACCGATAAACATTGCCATCAGTATAGCGTATGTACTTAGCTCAATTGTGGCAGGCAGGGCAATGCCAATTTCGTCTCGAAGAGAAAGGCCTGACGCTGAGCTATAGCCCCAATCACCTTGAAGAAGATTACCGAGGTAATGAACAAACTGAAAGACAATAGGCTGGTCTAAACGATATTGGCGCATCAGCGCCTCTCGTTGGATTTCATTTGCAGGCACAATGCCTGTCAGATTTTGTAGAACATCGCCAGGGAATAGGTAGGCTAGGGCAAACGACAATATTGCCAACACAAGTAGCGTTAAAATAAAGAGAATGCTGTATCGAGATAAAATTCGAATCACAGTGTTTTACTCACTCCACCAAAGCGTACACCACCAAAGGGGTTAATCTCCATTCCTTGTAGTTCCTCGCGGTACGCCTGATATCTAAAGGCGTGAGCAATGGGGACAAGAGGAAGACGTTCGTACAATAAACGATTAACTTGTTGATATATAGCACGCCTTTCTTCTATGTTGTCTGTGGCCAGTGCTTCGTCTAACAGCCTATCATAATCTTGGTTACACCACATGGCGCGATTTGTTCCTGAAGGGATGGCGCCACAACTTAAAAGGGGACGATAAAAATTATCAGGGTCGCCATTGTCTGCTGACCAACCGATTAGCACAGAGTCGTGCAAGCCCTCTCGCAAATGTCGACGGAATGTTGCCCAATCGTAACTCACAATAGTGGCCGTGACGCCCACCTCTGCGAGATAACGCTGGATAAGCTCTGCCATTTTAGCCGCGTTGGGATTGTAGGCGCGTTCAACGGGCATGGCCCAGATAGTCATGCTAAAGCCATTGGGAAACCCGGCATCAGACAGGAGTTTTCGGGCAAGTACGGGGTTATAAGCGGTATCGTCCGCGTCGCTTTGAAACGCCCAGCTTGCAGCAGGAAGCAATGTTTTTGCGCGGGTGGCACTGTCAAAATAAACCGCTTCTAACAAGGTGTTTTTATCAATGGCTGCCGCCAAGGCCCTTCTAACATCTTGATTGTCAAAGGGAGGGCGCTGGGTGTTGAAGGCCCAAAAACCAATATTAAGGCCAGGTTTTTCAGCAAGAACGAGATCTTCTTTTGCACGGATCACTTCAAGTTCGGTTTGTGCCGGAAACGCCGTTGCATCGCATTCACCCGTCATAAGCTTTGCCAGCCTAAGTGAGCTTCTAGGCGTAATATCGTATATCAATCGCTTTGCCACAGCCTGCTTAATCCAATAATCGGGGTTTTGTTTAAAGCGAATAAAGTGGTCTTTGCGATAACTCTCGAATAAAAAAGGGCCGGTACCTATGGGATATTGGTCAATGCGATTGGGGAAGCCTAGGGCTTGTAATTGTTGGCCGTATTCGGCAGACAGAATGACTGAGAAGTCGGTGGCCAGATTGGCGAGGAAAGAGCTGTCTCTGCGTTTTAACGTAATCTCAACGCGATACCCATTTACCCTAGCCACATCCACGATATTATCGGCTAAACCTAAGCTTTCGAAATAGGGGTACCGGCCGCCGGATACATAGTGGAAGGGATGGTTTTTATCCCGCCATCTATCAATACTAAAAATAACATCGTCTGCATTGAAATTACGCGAAGGTGTAAAATAGTCGGTAGTATGAAACTGAACATCTCTGCGTAACTGAAAAGCGTAAGTTAAGCCGTCGTCTGACACCAGCCAGCTGCTGGCTAAACTCGGTACAATGCGCCCGGTTTCTGGGTCAAAGTCGAGCAATCTATCGTAGATTTGATGGGCGGTGGCATCCGCTGTCGTACTCGATGTATCCAGTTGTGGGTTAAACGTAACGGGGTTACTTTCAGAGCAATAAATCAGACCGCTATTATAAAAGGCTTGTTCATCACGTTTGGTGCAGGCACTCAGCACCGCTAGCAGAGTGGCGATAAACGCAACGTAACCTAATGAACTAATGCGCATTGACTAACACTCCGCACTTTCTGCCGACGAATCTAATAAATTGTATTTTTTCAAATAGCCCCTTAGCTGATGGTAAGTCAAACTGAGCTTTTCCGCTGTTTTTTTCTGATTATACTGACTATCTGCCAGTGCACGTTTAATCATGTCTATTTCGTGTTGTTGAGAAAGCTCTTTTAGATCTATGGGGTAATTTGGCGCGCTTTCTCCCACATTGGTTACAGGCAGAGATGTCGTATCCTGCGTATCTGCATCGTCATTGGCAGGGGGTTGATGAGTGATTCTGGGCGCTTCATCAATGCTGCTAATTCGATCATGAGTTTTAACGCGAGATTTAGGACGGTATATAGACTCAAAAGGATCCAGAACAATTTCATGAACAGGCAGGTGAGGGTTGTTTGTGCGGTATACGGCTCGTTCTACCACATTTTTAAGTTCCCTAATATTGCCGGGCCAGTCGTACTCCATGAGTATTCGTTTGGCGCGCTCAGTAAAGCCACTAAATAATTCCATTTCGAGCTCCCTTGCCATATTGATAGCAAAGTTTTCCGCCAGCATCATAATGTCTTCTGGTCGCTCTCTTAAAGGGGGGATGGTGATAACATCGAAGGCTAAGCGGTCGAGGAGGTCAGCTCGAAATTCACCTGCGTCAGCTAACGCAGGAAGATCTTCGTTGGTTGCTGCAACTAAGCGAACATCGGTTTTCACTGTTTTGTTGCCGCCAACCCGTTCAAATTCACCATACTCCACCACGCGGAGTAGCTTTTCCTGAATTAACCCAGACGTATTTGCCAGTTCATCTAAAAACAAGGTGCCGTTATGAGCCAGCTCAAAGCGCCCTTCACGGCGTTTCGCTGCGCCGGTAAATGCCCCCGCTTCATAGCCAAACAATTCACTTTCCAGTAAGCTTTCGTTAAGTGCTGCACAGTTAAGCTTAACGTAGTTTTGATCCCAACGTTTTGACAGGAAGTGTAAACGGGCGGCCACTAGCTCTTTACCTGTCCCCCGCTCACCAATAACCAACACAGGTTTATCCAGGGGCGCTATCTGAGAAATTTGCTCTAGCACTTCTAAAAAGCTGTTGGCTTGGCCCAGCAAATTGTCTTGTTGGCGGTACCTACTCATTAATTTCCTCAATATTTAGTCATTTCGACCAATAAATAGTGTAGAGCAAAAAAAGCTGTTGTTCGAGCATTATTTAATCTGATTGAAAATTCAATTAAATTAGGGTGTTATAGTAATGACTCACATTGGCAAGCAAATTGAATACTCTTCTATAACCTATTGTTTGGTACAACCAGTTTTCGAGTAAGAGGTAATTATTATGGGTATCTTCTCGCGTTTCACTGATATTGTGAATTCAAATATTAATGCGCTGTTAGACAAAGCCGAAGATCCAGAAAAAATGGTTCGGTTGATTATTCAAGAAATGGAAGACACATTAGTTGAGGTACGTTCTGCTTCTGCTAAAACGCTGGCGAACAAAAAAGAAATTGTCAGTCAGATTAATAAGTATGAAAGTGACGTTGCCGAGTGGCAAGGAAAAGCTGAACTTGCATTAAGTAAAGATAGGGAAGATCTTGCTAGAGCGGCATTACAGGAAAAGAAAAAGTCAGCAGAAGCGGCGGAAAGTTTAAGTAAAGAGCTGTCTGTTGTTGATGAGCAAATCAGTAAGCTTCAAGATGAGATTGGTCAATTGCAAGATAAACTGGCTGATGCGAAAACGCGTCAGAAAGCTATTATTATGCGTCAGAAAACGGCCAGCTCTCGTTTAGATGTGAAGCGTACCTTGGACAGCACAAAAGTTGATAATGCCATGGGACGTTTTGAGCAATACGAGCGCAAAATTGACGATTTAGAATCGCAAGTAGACGCTTATGACCTAGGCAAAAAGACGTTAAATGATGAATTTGCGGAACTTGAGTCTGGCGATAAGATTGATGAAGAATTGGCGGCATTGAAAGCCAAAGTAAAAGGCGACAACACGTCGTCGAGTCAGTCAGAGTAAATAAAAATAAGAAAGTTAATGGTGTCTGCCCACATGATGGGCAGACCTAGATGGGTTTGTTGGAGGTTTGACAATGGATGAAGGTATCATTGCTATGCTAGTAATGCCCTTAGTCATATTTATGATTTTTGTGGCACCTATTTGGCTAATTTTACATTACCGAAGCAAAAAGCAGGTTAATCAGGGGTTGAGTGCCGAAGAGCAAGCGTCGTTGCAATCGTTGGCTGAACAGGCCGAGAAAATGAGCGACCGCATTCAGACACTTGAGGCAATTCTTGATAGTGAGGCACCTGAATGGAGGAACCGCGCATGAGACAAGGTAAACAGTTATACCGCGACACCGACAATGCGAGGATCGCAGGGGTGTGTGCCGGAATAGCGCATTATTTTGGCTTAGAAACGTGGCTGGTCAGAATTCTAACGGTTACCGGTTTCTTTTTGCTCGCTGGACCCTTTGTATTTGTTGCCTATATTGCGGGATGGTTTATTTTAGATAAGAAACCTTTGGGTGATGTAAAACATGATGAGCCGCCCACGTTTCAAGCAAGAGGCAAGGGCTGGCGTAATCAAAGCAGCAATCACGGAAGTCAAAAAGTAGAGGTGAAAACGAAGGTGTGGCAAGCAGGCGAGCCCCCTAAGCAGGCCTTTCATGATATCCGTAACCGATTCGATAGAGCGGAACAGCGCTTACGCAAAATGGAAACCTACGTAACGTCGAAAGAGTACCAATTGAATCGCGAGATAAGCCGACTGTAATCCACCCCATCGTATAGAAACCACATCATTTGATGTGGTTTTTTTATGTCTTTTCAAGGGGGTATATCATTTTGTAAACGTAATGTTACACGTTTTGCCTTTCGTTCCCGTTTCCAAAAGCTTCACCTCAAGGACAATGTGTTTAGACTAATTGGCCTAACGTTCATGAGTGCATCGAAGTGAGTATGACAAAAGAAACGAATTACCAGTCGCGTCAACCTGACGATAAAGGCTTGATAGCCTGGTCACCAGAAGAGAACCTTGTCTGGACAGAGCTTTATGCGCGCCAGCGCCCCCTAATTGAAAAGCGGGCGTGCGAGCAATATTTAAAGGGTATGGAGTTACTCAAGCTTCCCAAAGATGGCATTCCACAATTACCCGATATTGACAAGGTACTTATGGCGAACACGGGGTGGAAAACAGCCGCCGTTCCCGCGTTGATTAATTTTGGCGAGTTTTTTCGTTTGCTAGCCAATAAGCAATTTCCGGTAGCGACTTTTATTCGTACCCGGGAACAGTTTGATTATTTGCAAGAACCCGACATCTTTCATGAAGTATTTGGTCATTGCCCACTTTTAACCAACCCTGCCTTTGCTCACTTTACTCACACTTACGGCAAGCTAGGGCTAAAAGCCAGTAAAGAAGATCGCGTGTTCTTGGCGAGGTTATATTGGTTCACCGTAGAATTTGGGTTAGTGAAGTCTGGCAACGACCTGAAAATTTATGGTGGAGGCATTCTCTCATCGCCGGGAGAAACCGTGTATTCACTGGACAGTGATGTACCATTAAGACAGCCATTTACGGTTTTAGATGCGCTGAGAACGCCTTATCGCATCGATATCATGCAGCCGTTATATTACATTTTGCCTTCGTTTGATCATTTGTTTGACATCGCTGAGATGGACATTATGACGTGGGTTGAAAAAGCTAAATCCCATGGGCTTTTCCCTGCGTTATTTGACACGAAAGCACGACAAGCCAGTTAGTCTTCGCACGCGGTAGTGGGGAGCCACTGCCGCTAACTTCACCTATGCTTTTATTGAGGCGGTATTGCCACTGCGGCTATGCGCCGTATAACCACTTTTGATTTTGCCGATTCTATTGTTATTTTTTTGTAAAAGTGTGATAGTCTGTACATATATGTTTACAATAATGATATGAATACACATATGCGCTTAGAAATTACCTGCCAAGACAGACTCGGTATTGCACAAGATGTACTGGATATACTCGTGACTCATGAGATTGACCTGCGAGGGATCGAAATAGACCCCACAGGAAAGATCTTTCTCAACTTTCCCAATATCGAATTTGCTGATTTTCAACATTTAATGCCGAAAATCAGACGTATTGATGGAATCGACGACGTTAAAACAACCTTATTCATGCCTGGGGAAAGAGAGAAAAATCAGCTTTCCGCAATTTTGAGAACCCTACCTGACCCCGTGTTTTCCATAGATGCAAAGGGGCAAATTCTGCTCTGCAATGAGGCAGTAACCTCGGGGCTAGAAATGCCCGATATCGAGGTGGTAGGCAGTGATATTGCTGACGTGGTCAAAGGCTTTAACTTTCATCGCTGGATGGAAGGAAGTGCGCCGCGCCCTCAATCTGCAAAAGTGAAGTTTATCCAGCAAGATTACCTGGCCGATATGTTACCCATTACGGTCAGTGATGGAGACTGCGGAAATATCGTGGCTGGCGCGGTTATTTTACTAAAATCTGAAATGCGGTTAGGGCAGCAATTCAGTGCTTTCCACCAATCGCCCACCGACAGTTTTGACCGTTTCGTTGTTGAGTCAGCTGTGATGCACAAGGTGGTTAATGAAGCAA
Source organism: Alteromonas sp. B31-7 (assembly GCF_015767655.1). NCBI lineage: Bacteria > Pseudomonadati > Pseudomonadota > Gammaproteobacteria > Alteromonadales > Alteromonadaceae > Alteromonas > Alteromonas sp. B31-7. The sequence goes on along the minus strand of NZ_CP065233.1, from coordinate 3,360,323 downwards.
AACGCATCGCCGATCTTGATGCGCCTGTCCTCATATTTGGGGAAACAGGCACAGGCAAAGAGATGATAGCCCGAGCGTGTCACCAATCTAGCCGCCGCAGTGAAGGGGCGTTTCTTGCACTTAACTGCGCCTCTTTGCCTGACAGTGTGGCAGAAACTGAACTTTTCGGGTATGCCGAAGGGGCTTTCAACCAACCTTCAGCAAAAGTTGGGCTACTTGAGCAGGCACGTGGAGGCACCTTGCTGCTCGATGAAATAGCGGATATGTCTCACCAGCTTCAAGCAAAACTATTGCGCGTATTAGAAGATGGAGAATTTCGGCGGGTAGGCGACACTCAACCGGTAAACGTAGACGTTCGCTTTATTTGTACCACATGTCGTGATTTAGGTCAGTTAGTGGAAGAAGGGCGTTTTAGAAAAGAACTGTATTACCGGCTGAACGTACTGTCGTTGGTTATGCCATCGTTAAAAGAAAGGCGACAGGATATTGTGCCACTAGCCGAGGCATTTATCGCTCAACACAGCACAAAGTTGGGCCGACGACCGGCCAAATTAAGCAAGTCGTGTGTGGAATTTCTGCAGAACTACCCGTGGCCAGGAAACGTCAGGCAATTGCAAAACGCGCTTTTTAGAGCACTATCTTTGTTAGATGGGAAAGAGATAACTAAAGAAGATATTCAGTTGCCAAGTTGCGCGCCTAGCATGACATATATTGATGAGAACTTTGATGGCAGCTTAGATGATGAAGTGAAGAAGTTCGAAAAGGACTTACTGAAACGACTATATCCGTTTTATCCCAGTACTCGCCAGTTAGCGAAAAAGCTGGGGTTAAGCCATACTGCTATTGCAAACAAACTTAGAGAGTACGGCATCAACAAAGCGACGATTAAGCTTTGAAGGTGTCTGTTTCGTAAAGTTGACAATGCTCTCCCTCGCCTCAGCACACCCGCCTTACAGGGGGGTGTGAAGGCCAGTATGAAAGGCATCTTGTAAATCTAAAGTTACGTTGCGTTTTCATTTTATTAACTCTCGTCTTCCCCTGTCTTGCCAATTAGTGGCATAAATACGCAGTAGCGGATCGCCATCACGACTGCAGGGCGTTTAGTTATCGCCAGTATTGAATGAAGCGTGAGTTAAGGTAACAGGAGAACGTAATATGAAATTAGCCAGCTATAAGAATGGGCAAAGAGACGGGGAGCTTATGATAGTGTCTCGTGATTTAGCCACTGCCTATTCTGCTGCGGGTATTGCCGACACAATGCAACAAGCACTTGATAATTGGCAACATCTCGCCCCGCAATTAGAACAACGATATGTGCAATTAAACCAAGGTGAGCTGGAGGCTTCAGCGTTCGACGAATCAAGATGTTGTTCACCTTTGCCACGCGCCTATCAGTGGGCAGACGGCAGTGCCTATGTTAACCATGTAGAGCTTGTGCGACGAGCGCGTGATGCTGAGATGCCTGAGAGTTTTTGGACTGACCCTTTAATGTATCAAGGCGGTTCAGATGATTTCATAGGGCCACGAGACGACATTATTCTCCCTAGTGACGAATGGGGAATAGACTTTGAAGGTGAAGTCGCGGTGATCACCGATGATGTTCCTATGCAATGCTCCTTGCAACAAGCGGCGGAACGTATACGCCTAGTCATGTTGGTCAATGATGTCTCGCTTCGAGGGCTTATTCCCGGTGAATTATCAAAGGGCTTCGGCTTTTTTCAATCAAAGCCGGCGTCAAGTTTCTCGCCGGTGGCTGTCACACCCGATGAACTTGAAGGGGCATGGCAAGACACCAAAGTTCACTTACCTCTGCGAACCACCTATAACGGCACTCTTTTTGGGAAACCCGATGCGGGGTCAGACATGACATTTAACTTTGCGCAGCTAGTTGCTCATGCTGCAAAAAGTAGGAACCTAGGTGCGGGGTGTATTATTGGTTCAGGGACGGTGTCTAACAAACAAGGTACTGCCCATGGGTCATCCATTGTGGAAGGAGGGCTAGGGTATTCGTGTATCGCAGAAGTGCGCATGATTGAGACCATTAGAGACGGTAAACCAAGTACCCCGTTTATGCAATTTGGCGACTTAATTCGTATAGAAATGCTCGATGGGGCAGGAAACAGCGTGTTTGGTGCCATTGAACAACAGGTAAAGCCACTGTACTAGTATTAAGTAAAACGTGGTTGGACATTCTTCATCGAATTATTGACGCACACTACGTGCAATTCCATTTTTTGCAAGGGGACCAGAGCATGAGTTTTAAGTTATATGGTTATTGGCGCTCTACCGCCACATACAGAGTTAGAATTGCACTCAATTTAAAAGGTGTTGATTATGAATATATACCGGTGCACCTTACAAGCGACGGGGGTGAGCAACATAGTGAGCGTTATAAAAAGCTTAACCCTTCGGCGTTAGTTCCTACCTTCGTTGACGATGATGAAGACATTATTCTTAACCAGTCATTGGCCATCATTGAATACCTTGATGAACGATTTCCTTCTCCCTACCCACTTATCCCTGCACATAAAACAGAGCGCGCACGGGTAAGGGCGCTTGCCCAGGATATTGCTAGTGATATTCAGCCTCTTGGTAACTTGCGTGTACTTAATGCGCTAAAAGAGCATTTTAGCGCCTCGCAGGGTGACGTTTCTGAGTGGGCGGCACAATGGATAGTAAAAGGCTTTGAGGCTATTGAAGCGCGCTTACAAACTCAAGCTGGAAAGTATTGCTTTGATTTTGATATCACTATGGCCGATGTTTGCTTAGTGCCACAAGTATTTAACGCGAAGCGATTCGGCGTGGATATGAGTGCTTTTCCGTTAATCAGTAAAATTGTGAACAACTGTAATACGTTGGACGAGTTTCAACGGGCATTGCCCGAAAACCAATCTGATAGGGTGGGGTAAGTGCTTTTGTAGCGAGGGTAACCAGCATGTATGTCGGCTTCCCCTGCTACATTTATTGCCGTTTTATGGGTAATTCCGTGGTGTTCTTAACCTGTTTTAAGGCAAAGGTAGAACTCAAGTGGTCAACAAGTGGAAGATGGGTCAGCTTGTTTTTTAACAAGTATTCATATTCTTCAATACTTTCCACGATGACTTTCAATAAGTAGTCCTTTTCACCACTGGTCGTATGACACTCGACGATTTCATCTATACCCTGTACAGCATTTTCAAAGTCGGTCAGTGAGTCTCCGTCATGATTTTTAAGTGTGACGTAGATAAATACCGAGACACCTAAATTCAGTTTTTTGCTGTTTAGTAGGGTTACCTTACCGATAATGATCCCATCAGCTTCCATGCGTTTAACCCTGCGCCAACAAGGGGTGTGAGATAATCCAACACGCTGACTCAAATCAGCCATTGAGACGGTGGCATCCTGCTGCAATACTCGCAGTATTTCACGGTCAAACTTATCTAATTTCATGCACATTTATTCCATCGTTTTTATGATAATTATTATATCGCAAAATAAATTCTAGGATAAGCATCCTAGTAAAATAGTCATCGGTATTTTTGAATTTCAGTTTATAAATGGCTTCAGTGAACATAGCAAGGCTTGTCCTCACATTGATCCGTTACACTTGGCCAATTCACCACACTAAAGTAAAAGGGACCCAATGTCAGTTTTCGATCACGCTGAATTCGATAATCACGAACATGTAGCATTTTATCATGATGAAGCATCAGGGCTCAGTGCAATTATTGCTGTACATAATACTCACCTTGGGCCTGCGTTAGGCGGCTGTCGAATGTGGCCCTATATTAATAGTACAGAAGCACTTACCGACGTGCTGAGACTATCAAAAGGCATGACCTACAAAGCCGCCATGGCAAATATTGCATTGGGCGGTGGAAAATCTGTGATCATTGGGGACCCAAGACGACAAAAGACACCCGAAATGATGGAAGCCATGGGCAAGTTTGTCGACTCACTAGGCGGGAAATATTTTACCGCCGAAGATTCAGGTATCGCGGTCACCGATTTGAAATCGATGGCAAAACATTCCGAATATATTGCTGGGGTAGATGCGCAGTATCATTATGCGGGGGAAACACCAGATGGTAATCCTGCTCCCTCTACGGCTTATGGTGTGTTTGTTGGCGTGAAAGCATCGGTAGAGCATGGGTTAAATAGAAGCCTAGAAGGCGTTACCGTAGCCATACAAGGCATGGGGCACGTAGGCTATCGCTTAGCTCAGCATCTACGCAATGCCGGAGCAAAACTCTTTGTGGCAGATATCTATCCAGAAGGGGTTGAGAAAGCGGTGAAAGAATTGGGCGCAACTGCTGTTGCACCAGAAGACATCTTAAGCCTAGATGTAGATGTATTAGCACCTTGTGCGCTTGGTTCAGCAATAAATGATCAGACATTACCATTAATTAAAGCAAAAGTGATTGCGGGAGCGGCTAATAACCAGCTTGCCAGAGAAGAAATAGGCGACCTTTTGGTAGAACGCGGCATACTTTACGCCCCTGACTACGTGATAAATGCCGGTGGTATCATCGATATTTATCATCAGCGTATGGGCGCTAGTAGCAACAATGCGTTGAAAACACACATCGAAGAGATCGGCGCTACGTTAAAGCTGGTTTATCAGCGGGCTGAACAGGAAAATTGTGCGACGAGTCGTGTGGCAAATGCGATGGCAGAAGAACGATTTTCGAATAAGGGTTGAAAGTTACGGAGCAAATCGTCATAATGCGCCCCGCGCTTCAGACAGCAAGAATTTGCTGATTTGAATCAGGTTTCGTTTTTAATCGAAAATCCGTTTTGCGCTTCTATGGTGGGCTTTTGGTCCTCCCGCAATGATACTCTGTGAATCCGGTCAGGCCTGGAAGGGAGCAGCCGCAGCAGACGACTCATGTGCCGGGATGTGGCTGGAGGCCTGCCACCCAATACCCCCACATTATCACACCGCTGCTTTTTCTTTATCTTGTGGCTTTGTTTCCGAATTATTTAAAAATTTAATCGCTTTATCCACGGCATGGGCAACGTTCATTTCCATTTGATTGCGTTCACTTTGTGGTAGATAGAAAGCCATATCTACCTCGTAACGGATATAGCGAGGCGGTACTTGGTTTAGCGCTAAGCAGCATACATCAGCAAGGTAATCTGGGCTCTTTTCAGTATCTAAGCCTAGCTCAGTTAACCGTTCTAATACGAGATGTTCGTAATAGTTATGAATATCATCATCTAACTTCATGTTAATAGCCTTCAAAAATAGTTAGTTTTTGCTGCTACGGCTCAATGTGCCTAAACAGTCATCTCCCATATAAATGTATAGACGGTATTTCATTGATGTCGAATCGCTTTCATTAGAATTTGTATAAAAGTCACAAAATGAACCCATCCTAAAAGAAGGAAGTGACCCTTCGTATATTGATACAACGTGAAAGTCGTGACTTAATCTTACTTTTTTACTGGTCACTTAGCCCCATTGCCATGGAAACAGGCTAAAAAAAGCGCAAGATGCGTCATTTTCAAAATGTCATTCATCGCAAATAGGGAACTTTTAGTCCTTATGCTTAAGTCTTATATATCATGCATTTATTGAATTATTGGTTGTTTTGTCGCCGTCATTCAACGTAAATTGTGCACTAAAAAGTTGCAAAGTGCTGTGGGTTTATGGCATTTATACTTTCGGATGAAAAGCTAAGTCCATATAAAAATCAATCGTTTAGATTATCTTTCAAAACTTTTAATAAAAAGTTAATACCTAACGAAAACACACATATATCCAGGGAGTTAAACATGCTTCAATATAAGAGAAGTGCCGCGGCATTAGCTGTAGCGCTGAGTCTTGGTGTTGCAACGCCAGCATTAGCGAATGATACTAACGGCGCCATTCAAGGTAGTGCTATCGAAATCGGTGGTGAAATCCTTTCAGGTGTTACTGTCACAATCAAAAATGTAGATACAGGCTTGACCCGTACTGCAACTACTGATGCTAACGGTAATTTCCGTTTCCCTCTTTTACCACCAGGTACGTATAACGTAGTGGCTGAAAAAGATGGTTTCCGTGAAACAATCCAAGAAAACGTGCGTGTAAGCATCAGTGGTAAAACCAACCTTGACATGAAACTGTCTAGCACTGATGTTGAGCGCATCGAAGTGACTGGTTCTACTATTGCAATGGTAGATGTAACAAGTTCAAGCACAGGTATCGTCGTAGACGCAGTAACGCTAGACCGCGTTCCTGTTCCTCGTAACCTTACTTCAGTAGCATTACTTGCTCCAGGTACAACACAAGGTGACTCGGCGTTCGGTAACCTTCCTTCAATTGGTGGTGCATCGGTTGGTGAGAATGCTTACTACATCAATGGTTTGAACATCACAAACTTCCGTACTGGTGTAGGTTCAAGCAACCCTCCATTCGACATGTATGAAACATTCGAAGTTAAGACAGGTGGTTACTCTGCAGAGTACGGTCGTGTTACTGGTGGTGTTATCAATGCTAAAACGAAAAGTGGTAGCAACGAATTTAAAGCCGGTGTAAACGTTTATTGGGAGCCAGATGCGCTTCGCGAACAGCGTAATTCTTCTCGTCGTACAACAGACGGTTTATACCGTATTGATAATACGCAAGATGAAGCCGACGTATTTGATGCTAACATTTGGGCAAGTGGTGCACTTATCGAAGACAAATTGTTCTTCTACGCACTATTTAACCCACGCTCAACTGAGCAAACTTATGCTGGTTCACAAACAAGCACTACCGGTGGTGTATTCCAAAACGTTTATGAAGAAACAGATGATGATGCGTTCTGGGTAGCAAAAATTGATTGGTACGTGACAGAAAACAACATCCTAGAAGTGACAGCGTTTTCAGATGAAGCTTCAACAGAAATCCGTCGTTACGACTCTACTGATGGCGCGTTAAGTGATACCTTTACCACAAGTTACGAAGATGAAGGTGGTTTAAACTACACGGCTAAGTGGACAAGTATCATCAATGATGACTTCTCTATCTCTGCACAGTACGGTGTAAACCAAACCGACCGTACTACACGCAGTTCATTAGATGCTAACCCAGCTGTTTACTTCCGTTATGACAGCACTGGCTCGTTCATTCCAACTAGCACCTTTGCTAACTTCTCTGTAGACCAAGGCGATGATGAACGTGAAGTATTCCGTATCGACGCTGACTGGTACTTAGACGATCACTCAATCCGCTTTGGTATCGATTCTGAGAAGCTAACGGCTTCTAACGTAACGATTAACTCAGGTGGCGCTTACTACCTTTACTATGTAGACGATAGCGATCCAGCAAACGAAGAAATCTACCAAGTTCGTCATAGAACTTATGAGGTAGGTGGTGATTTCGAATCTGAAAACTTCGCATACTACATTCAAGACCAATGGCAAGTGACTGATAACCTAGTTATCAATATGGGTGTTCGTAATGATTCATTCGAAAACTTCAATGCTAATGGCGACACTTTCGTTAAGTTAGATAACCAATGGGCACTTCGTTTAGGTGCTGTATGGGATATTAACGGCGACGGCGAGTCAAAAGCATGGGCAAGCTATGGTCGTTATTACCTACCAGTTGCGGCTAACACTAACATCCGTCTTGCGGGTGCTGAGACCTATATCCAAGAATACTATGAGTTTGAAGGCTACGCTGACGAATCTCTATTTATTCCAAACTTAACTGGCGCACAAACTCAGCCAGACGACGTATTCGCTAATGGTGAAGCTAAGTCTCCTGAAGAGCTAGTTGATAAGAACATGGATTCAATGTACTCAGATGAGTTCATCGCGGGTTACCAGTTCCAGCTTACCGACGAGTGGAGCATGGCTATCCAAGGTACTTATCGTGAACTTGCCACTACTATCGAAGACGTTGCAATCGATGCGGCGGTAATCGATTGGGCTGAAGAAAATGGTTACGGTGATGTTTCTGATATCTGGACTGGTTTCCACCAGTACGTATTAACTAACCCAGGTTCTGACATGGTTATCGGTACTACCGAATTACCAGGCACTGACGGTGAGTTAGTATACATGGACCTTTCTGCAGAGCAGCTAGGATACCCAGAGTCTGTACGTAAATACGCTGCGGTTGACTTTACTTGGGAACGTGCTTGGGACGGTGTTTGGATGTTAAACGCAGCCTACACATGGTCACACAGCTGGGGTAACAACGAAGGTTATGTACGTTCAGATAACGGTCAGGACGATGCGGGTCTAACAACATTGTTTGACCAACCAGGACTTCTTGATGGCGCATACGGTGACCTACCTAACGATCGTCGTCACCAAGTTAAACTATATGGTGCATACGCAGTTACAGAAGACCTAACACTTGGTGCTAACTTCCAGTTCTGGACTGGTCGACCAATTAACGCTTTTGGTTACCACCCAACGGATATTTTTGCACAAGCGTATGACTCTGAGTCATTCTACGCAGGTGGTGAGCTAGCTCCACGTGGTTCACGTGGCCGCACAAGCAGCTACTACTCACTTGATTTATCAGCATCTTACAACATCGATATTGGTGATGACCAAACTCTGATTGTACGTGCTGACATCTTTAACGTGCTTAACAACGACAAGGTCACTGAAGTTTATGAGATCTACGATGATGAATCATCGCTTGATCCATTAAACCCTGATGTAGATCCTAACTACGGTTTGCCAACGGCTTGGCAGACTCCACGTTACGTTCGTTTCAGCGTAAACTATACGTTCTAATTATTTAGAACTCCTAACAAGGAAGTGCACTCATCGCACTTCCTTGTTTTTTCATCTCAATTTGTACAAAAAAACACCTCATCATCACCTTCATTTGTTACTTCCTCGTTAATTGTAAGTAAAGATTTACAAAAATCAGAAAAAATTTGCAAAAAAATTGAACTTTTTGGGCTTGCTTTCCCCATCTCAGTTGACCGTATTCTTTTCTTGTGGTTATTATCTTAAAGAGGCTTTAAGCCTTGCTAATAATAATGTCGCTAAAAAGCGATGAATACACACACTAATACGATTAGTGGTCCAGGGAGACAATACATGTTTAATAATTCTAAACTGGCTACGTCAGTGAAGCTTGCTTGTGCATTTGGTTCAGTGATGGCCATTTCTGCTAGTAACTACGCGCTAGCTCAAGAAGAAGCAACGACAGAAAAAGATGCAGAAGAAGTAGTTGAGAAAATCCAGGTCACTGGTTCTCGTATTTCTCGCGTAGATTTAGAAGCCACCCAACCCATTAGTTACATTGACGATAGCTACATTAAAGATCGCGGTATGACTAACGCTATCACCGCGGTACTAGATTTACCGGGAGTGATTGCAGGTGTTACCCCTGAAATTGGTGGTAACACTGCAGCAAACGGTCAAGCCCTTGGTCAAAACACCATTAGCTTATACGGTTTAGGTTCACAACGTACACTTACGCTTATTAACGGTAGTCGTTTTATTTCGAGTAACTCACCAGTAGGCGGAGGCGGTGCGCCAGGTGGCCAGGTTGATGTTAACAACATTCCTGTTGCTTTGATCGACCGCGTTGAGGTAATGAAAGTTGGTGGTGCGCCAGTTTACGGTGCCGATGCCGTAGCCGGTGTGGTTAACTACATTCTGAAAAAAGACTATGAAGGCGCTGAGTTCTCTTACGATTACACGTCTCTAAATGGTATTGCGGCTGACAATTCATTCCGCGCGCTTATCGGCGGCAATTTCGCTGAAGACAAAGGTAATATCGTTGTTGCGCTTGAGTACAATGAAACAGAAAATATCGCTGCTCGCGATGTGCCTGGACTTGCGAATGACTGGGGTAACTTCACGCCAGCAGACGGTAACGGTGTTGAGAACGATGATGGCGAAGTGCCAGCAAACCAAGTGTTATTGGTGCCCGATCCTCGTGCCGGTATCTTGTCATTCAGTGGCCTAGTAACGCCAGGTTCAACGGCAATTACTAACTTTGGTTTAGGAGCTTGGGGCGACGGTAACTTTTATCAATTCGACCCAGCCGGCTCTGGTAGCTTGGTATCTTACGATCCAGGTGTTGCTACAGGTAACGCAGTTTGGGCGTCAGGTGGTGACGGCTTAAACCTGCTAGAAACCAATACAGCGCGTGAAGGCTATGAACGTTATAACTTATCTGTTATTGCCAACTATGAGCTGGCAGAAGATTTAAACCTAGAAGTGACGGTTTTCTCAAACCGCTCTGATGCCGGTAACCAAGGCTATCAAGCCCTTCAATATAACTCTGGTGTATTTGGTGGATCGGGTGCGGCGCTTAGCTTTAATACCTCGAACCCGTACTTAACGGCTGACACGCGTACCCAGTTAGAAGGTTTATTAGGCGGTGAGGGCGATTTCTATTATCACCGTGGTTGGGTAAACTTAGGTCAACGTGAAGTTATCAATGAATCGTCGGTAAACAGCTACCGTGCAGAATTGACCAGCTTCTTTGATGTGGGCGACAGAACCTTCGATTGGGCACTTTCATACCAGAAAGGTATCAGTAGTGTTTATTCACAAGATCAGGGCCTAAACATTCCTAAGTTCTTTGCTGCGTTAGATGTGGGTGTTAACCCAGAAACTGGCCAGATTGACTGCTTGTACAACTATACCGATGACTACGAAGGTGGCTATGTAGCAGAGAATCATGGTTTGACTGATTCTGAGAACATTTTAGGTGCACAAGGCACCTGTTCTCCGCTAAATCCGTTTGGTACTCCAACAGACGCGTCACTTGATTACATCAAATACAACGACCAAGGCCAAACGCGTATAGAGCAGTCTATTTTGGCGGGTTATTTAAGTGGTGAAATCTTCGACCTACCGGCGGGTGGTGTCGGTTTTGCAACAGGCTTCGAGCGTCGTGAAGAATACGCAGAGTTCCGTCCAGACGGCTCAGCCGAATTAGTCGGTCTATCTGATAACTCCACAGCGGGTGGTTATACAACGCAAGACGTTTATGCTGAAGCGATTATCCCTATCATTTCTAGTGACATGGATATTCCAGGGTTGCATACGTTAAGTGTTGATACGTCTTATCGTTATATTGATAACGATCGTTCAGGCGAAGATAGCATTTGGGCTGTTGGTCTAAACTATCGTCCAATTGAAGAAGTGATGGTGCGTTACAACATTACCGAAACGGTACGTGCGCCGGCAATCACAGAGCTATTCTTGCCTGTGGTTGAGTCTTCTCAGTTTGCTACCGACCCTTGTGATGCGCGTAATCTAGAAAGTGGACCTAACCCAGATGTTCGTCAAGCGAACTGTGCGGCTGAAGGTTTACCGACAGACTTTGCAAGTATTGCGCAAAATGCATCTCGTCGTGGTTTCACAGGTGGTAACGATTCACTTGCGAACGAAGAAGCGAAAAGCATGAACGTGGGTATTATCTATACGCCGGGTTGGGCTGAAGGGTTAGACTTCTCATTCGACTATATCGATATTGAACTAACCAATGCAATTGTATCTTTCACGCTAACTGACATTATGAACGCGTGTTACGATGCAACAGATTATCCTAACCGTTTTTGTGACCAGTTCGAACGTGAAGCAGATGGCCAGTTACCTGCGCTTAACGCCTTTACATCTGGTTACGTGAATGCTGCACTTCGTAACTTTAAAGCGGCTGAATATACAGCAAACTACAAGAACGATTTAACAGATTATCCACTCATTGGTGACTACTTTGACGGCGATGACGGTTCGTTATCTTTCCGCTTTAGCTTCTTCAAGCTCATTCAGGACGAAATTTCGAATACGGGCTTCGATTTTACCGACGACCATGGTGAATTCGACAATCCAGACCTTATCGCAAACGGGCAAATTACTTACTCTGTAGGTGATTTAACTACCTTCTTGGATATCAATTATACTGACCGTACTTCGCGTAACGTAAATCAAACGCCGTACCAGTATATTGACCAAAATGGTAACCCGTACACGGAAATTCCATCTCGTACATTGTTCGATTTTGGTGCAGTCTATTACGTATCTGAAGAAGTTTCAGTTCGTGCATCAGTACAGAATCTGTTCGATTGGTCAGCAAGTCCTAAAGAAACTGCTGTCGGTCTGTGGTCATACGGACGTACATACAATGTTGGTTTAACCGCGCGTTTCTAATACCGCGAAATAAGCTGATTAAAAAGCCTGCATATGCAGGCTTTTTTTTTAAAATTAATTTCGTTAACACAGACTTCACTTATCACATTTTGGTGCAAGTAATATAAACCTGCTCTATTTTGGCGCGTATTAAGCCTAAAAATAAGTAATTTCTTCTTAATGGGTTTTGCATACTTATTCGCCAGTGCCGCTATTATAGAAACTCGTAGTAAAGATAACTTCGAGTCTTTTAAGCACATTTGCAAGAATGATGAGGGGTTTTTAGCGCTTTTTATTGAAAACGTTTACCTAAATAAAAATGGATGAATAACGACAAAAATTGAATCGTTTAAGACACTTTTTGCCATAGTGAAAGACATTGGAATGAAAACTGCACGCTTATTGACCAAGCGGAGCAAAATCTATGTGGTGTAAACAGGCTGTTACTTGACTCCACGTTACATTCCATGTGAGTATACTACGTTCGTAGTACTGGCGATTGTCGTCGGTGCTGCATTCCTGAAACAAAATTGTAAAAGTTTTATAAGCCCCTTGCCGAGTGGTTATCATTATCGGCGAGGATTCAAATAAGAAATTTGGTTGGGAACTATGTCCAAAATGAGCAAGAGAACTCTTATTGCTTCTACTGTTATGGGTGCATTCGCACTAACAGGTAGCGCAGTCTCTGCAGATACGCTTGACGAACTTCATAAAGAAGAAGCGAAAATCCACGCGGCTGCAGCGAAATCTCAAGAAAAAATCAACACGTTGTTTGAGCAATCTCAAGAATTACTTGTTGAGTATCGTCAAACAGTAGATGAGACAGAAAACCTTAAAATCTACAATGACTATATCGCAAGCCTAGTTGCAGATCAGCAACGCGGTATTGATTCATTACAACGTCAAATCGACAGCATCGAGCAAACTAAGCAGGGCATCGTTCCTCTTATGTTCCGCATGATCGACAGCCTAGAGCAGTTTATCAAGCTTGATCGTCCTATTCATTTAGAAGAGCGTCTAGAGCGTGTTAACCGTCTTCGCGACGTTATGGCAAACTCTAACGTAACTGTATCTGAGCAGTTCCGCCAAGTTATCGAAGCATATCTTGTGGAAGTTGAATACGGCACTAAGATCAACTCTTATCAAGGGACGATTGATGACGCAGGTACAGAGGTTACTGTTGACTTCTTTAACCTTGGTCGTGCAGCACTTGTCGCTCTATCTCTAGACCAATCTCATGCATGGGTTTGGAATAATGAGAGCCGCGCTTGGGAAAAACTAGGTGATGAGTATCTTTCATCAGTTGTTGATGCAGTTAAAATGGCCAATGGCGTCATTCCTGCAGACCTAATCAAACTACCTATTAGTGCAGCGGAGTAATAGTTAATGAAACCAGTATTCAAATCTCTTTTAGCCGCTGCTACGTTCGCAGTTGCAGCAACCGGAGCTCAAGCTCAGGAAGCAAAGAGCCTGAAAGAACTGCTTGAACAGGTTCAGGATAACCGTGTTTCTGAAACACGTATTAATAAACAACGTGAAGCTGAGTTCCAAGCAGCACGTGCTGATAAGCAAGCGCTTCTTCGCAAAGCGCAAAGCGAGCTTAAAGCAGAGCAAGGTCGTGGTGACCGTCTTCAAAAGCAATTTTCTGACAACGAAGTCACGTTGAACGAAAAATCTGCTGAGCTAGACCAAGCTACTGGTACGCTAGGCGAAATGTTCGGTGTTGTTCGTCAAGCCGCTTCTGAAGCTTATGGCCGTGTATCAACCTCTATCGTTAGTGCACAATTCCCAGGTCGTAGCCAGTTCCTAGCTGAAATGTCTGAAGATTCTAAAGGTCTTCCAAACATTCAAGAACTTGAAGATCTATGGTTTGCGTTACAGAAAGAAATGACAGAAGGCGGTGAAGTAGTTCGCTTCACAACTGAAGTTGTTAACCTTGACGGCGGTTCATCACAGCAAGAAGTTGTTCGTATTGGTACTTTCAACCTTGTTGGTGCAGACGGTTACCTAACGTACGATGCTGAAAACGAAATTGTTCAGCCTCTAGGTCGTCAGCCAGATGGTCACTTCGTAGCGTCTGCTGAAGATCTTGTTGATGCGACGTCTGGTCTTGTTCCTTTCTATGCTGACCCTTCTCAAGGTGCAATCCTTGGTCTATTGAAGCAGAAAGCAACAATGTCTGAGCGTTATCATGCAGGTGGTCCAGTAGGTTACACCATCACTGCTATGCTAATCATCGGTCTACTTATTGGTCTTTATAAGCTAATTACGTTAACCATCGTTGGTGGCAAAATGCGTTCACAGCTTAAGAACCCAGGTAGCCCATCTGAAGGTAACCCTCTAGGTCGTATCCTAAAAGTTTACCAAGAAAACAAAACTGCTGATGCAGAAAACCTTGAGCTTAAGCTTGATGAAGCGATTCTTCGTGAACTTCCACGTATTGAAAGCGGCATTAACGTAATCAAGATTTTCGCTGCTATCGCGCCTCTACTTGGTCTACTAGGTACAGTACTTGGTATGATTGCCACCTTCCAAACAATCACATTGTTCGGTACAGGTGACCCTCGTATGATGGCAGGAAGTATCTCTATGGCTCTTGTAACTACTGCTCAGGGTATCATCGCGGCATTGCCACTGATTCTTACTCACAGCATCGTAGCTTCTCGTAGCAAGTCAATCATCCACATTCTTGATGAGCAAACTGCGGGTATCGTAGCTGCTCACTCAGAGTCGGAGAAAGCGTAATATGAATTACCTGATTGGATTATTTGAATCGGTCAGGGACTTTATCGCTACCGGCGGTGACGTGCTGTATTTCGTTGCTGCCGCGCTCTTTCTCATGTGGGTTTTAATGATTGAGCGTTACTGGTATTTAACCTCGGTCTTTCCAAAGGTGAAGAAATCTATCATCCAAAATTGGGATGCCCGAGCTGATACCACATCATGGTATGCGCATAGAATCCGTGACGCGTGGATTTCTCAAGCGTCAGATGCACTGAACGCGCGAATGCTGATTATACGTACCATTATTGCAATGTGTCCGTTAATCGGGTTACTAGGAACAGTAACCGGTATGATCGGTGTATTCGAGACAATGGCAACACAGGGCACCAGTAACGCCCGTCTAATGGCAGCTGGTATCTCTATGGCAACAATTCCTACAATGGCAGGAATGGTCGCCGCGCTATCTGGGCTGTTTATCAGTTCTCGTCTTGAAGCGAAAGTGAAGCTGGCACGAGAAGGGCTAGTTGATAGCCTGCCACATCATTAGAGAGAGAGATTATGGCTCGAAAAGTCAGAACCGAGGAAGAAGATGCACAGATCGACATGACGCCCATGTTGGACATCGTGTTTATCATGCTTATCTTCTTTATCGTTACCACTGTTTTCGTTAAAGAAGCAGGGATTGAAGTTAATAAGCCAGATGCGAGCCAGGCGATCCTTCATAAAAATGCGAATATCTTCATAGCAGTTACAGAAGATGGCAGCGTTTGGTTGGATAAACGTGAAGTGTCGCCGGACAGCGTTAGAGCGAATATTGAACGACTGCTTACCGAGCAGCCAACAGACTATGTAATCATTCAAGCTGATGTTAAAGCGAAGCATGGTTTGGTAGTTGAAATTATGGACCAAGTTAAAGCCGCTGGCGTTAACCGAGTCTCGGTAGCAGCAAGGGGTTAAGATGTTACGTATAATTGTATCTATATTGCTAGGTGCTGGTGTTGCATTTGCCCTTTTCGTATTGATGGCTAAGCTGATTGAAAACTCAGCGCGGCCAGCAGACGAAGTACCTGAAGCACCGGTAATCGATATTGTGATGCAGGAACCAGACGACCAGACGCAAACGCGTCAACGTGTTCCGCCTCCACCTCCGCCTCCGCCGCAACAGCCTCCTAAAATGGAACCTGTTGAGCCAGAAGCGGCTGAACCAGATGCAGATGGATTTAGCTTAGCTATTCCAGCTGTAGACACGGGTGGTGTTGGTGTAAACATTGGTGGTGTTGGTGCCATGCAGCGTGACGGTGACGCCACGCCTATCGTTCGTATCGATCCTAAGTATCCACCTCAAGCTGCCCGTGACGGTAGAGAAGGTTGGGTAAGATTGTCTTTCACTATCAACGAGGTTGGTGGTGTTGAAGATATCGAAGTAATCGAAGCAGAACCTAAGCGTATATTCGACCGTGAAGCACGTCGTGCTCTACGTAAGTGGAAATATAAGCCTAAGATCGTAGATGGCAAGCCGGTTAAACAGCCAGGCATGTTTGTTCAGCTAGACTTTAAACTGGAGCAATGATCATGATGAAACGTAAATTCAAAATGTCAGCCGTTGCTTTGGTGCTAGGTGCAGGTGCTGTATTCAGTGCACCTGCGGCACTAGCCCAGTCATCACCTGTTGTTTGTCCGGGTTACGAGAAGGGCAAAACAACGTTAGTGGGTGAGCGTACTGGTAAAAAAGTACAAAAAGCGTTTGAAGCTTATAATGAAGATCGCATCGATGAAGCATTAAATATTCTTTATGAAATCGATCCTTCTGAAGACTTCGACAAAGCCTATGTTGACCGTTTCATTGGTAACCTTCTTGCATCGCAAGAAGGCCAAGGCGGTAAAGCAATGGGTTACTTAGTTAGCTCAGTTGAAAACAAAGTACTTAATGACACAGAGCATTCTCAAACACTAAAATTAATTGGTGATTTGAGCATGCAGGAAACGAAGTATACTGATGCGATTAAGTGGTATAACGCATGGATGGACTTTACGTGTAAAGAAGATCCAGACGTTTATACTCGTTTAGCTCAGGCGTACTATGAGTCTGGTCAATTAGACAAAATGGTAGAGCCTGCTGATAAAGCGATTGCGCTTTATGAAAAGCCGAACAAAAACCCTTATGTGCTTAAGCTTACCTCATTCTATGAACGTAAGATGTTTGCTCAAACGGTGGAAGTTGCAGAAGAGTTAGTGCGTAACTTCCCTGAAGAGCCACGTTGGTGGACGCAGTTAGGATTTTTCTACCTTACGGTAGAGGATTACAAAAAAGGTTTATCTACCTTTGAAATTGCGTACAACGAAGGTTTTCTTAAGAAAGCGAACGAGATTAAGACACTTGCTCAGTTGTTCCAAACAAACGGTATGCCTTACAAGGCAGCTAAAATATTGGAAAAACACGTAGCGTCAGGTTTGCTTGAAGATGATGCTGATATGATTGCTAACATTGCAAATGCATATCACCAGGCGAAGAACTACGACGACGCCGCTAGCCTATACGGAAAAGCAGCAGCGAAAAGTTCAGATCCTGAGCATTACAGAAAACAAGGCACGCTTTTGCTAGTAGCTGAAGATTATAAAGGTGCAATCAAGGCCTTAAATCAAGCGCTAGAACGTGGTGCTGAAGACCCTGAAAAGATTCACTTCACTCTAATGGAAGCGAATTTCTACGCGGGTAACTTCAAAGCGGCTTATAACCACGTGCAACAAGCTAAAAAGGATCGCTCGCTACGTCGTAACGCGTCAGCTTGGGAACCGTACATTAAAGAAAAAGCGAAAAACCGCGGTATTAATATCTAGTTTTTGCTTTGATAGTGTCGTTAAAAGCCTCCTTAGTGGAGGCTTTTTTGTGTCTGCGACTTAGCGTGTTTACCCGTTTGCAAATGTGGCTTCAAATAGAAGGTGCTTAGTATATTCCCTCAGCGTTTGAACAAGGGCTTTATTATTCGTACATCCAAAAATGTTTCGTAGTGATGGTTTATCTAAAGGATGTAAGTGAAATGCTAGTTGACGAGATAACGGCTGATCTTGCGGTGTACCTTCAGCGGAATAGGGTACAAATCTATTAAGACTGTTTTCTAGGTGCTGGAACTCAAGTGTGTTGTGTAAGCAAGCCAGCGCATAAGCGCTTTGTTCAAGGCTTTTTATGCCCCGAGTAAATCCGTTTAACCGCGTTGTATATAGCGCCTTTAGCGACGTGGGGAGTTCATCTAGCGAGGTTGGGGGAACATAGTTTTCTTGCTGAAAGATACACGCAAGTAAATCAGCTAGCTTCTCAAAGCTTTTTGACACAGGTTTTATAATTAACGCACTTCTTTCGCCACTGGCTTTATTCACTTTGTCGCCCTTTTCTACACAGGTAAAACCATTGGCCTTCCAAAATTTATTGAGCCTCTCTGATTGCCCGTAGGAAGAGGTTAAGCAATCCACGTGGTGTGCGTTTGCGGCTTGTGACAACGCGCTAACCATGTGTGAGCCCAGTCCTTTGTTTTGAAAGTCGGGGTGAACTGCAATGCGATTAATACGCCAATATAGGTGGGTAGCAACATGAGCAAGGCCTGTTATTGTGGCAAGCTTTTGAGCACTTAAATGGCCTTGGGGGCGTCTTAGCCCATTGGCAATATCGACAGCCAAGGGCGCTAAGCGTTCGCCTCCTTCAATATGAATTACCGCTACACCCACAATAACCTTTTCCGCAAACGCTAAAAAGCAACGGGATTCGTGGCTGTCTAATAGACGCATTTGGTCATCTGGTGTGGTTTGGTAGTGTGCTAAAGAAAGTAGCTGCATTACTTGCTGTAGCGCGTGTTCCGATAATGTATGCAGCGGCTTTTCAATTACCTGAATGGCGTTAACCATGGCGCTTGTATTATGCGTATGCAAACTTTGCGCATGGCTGTTACCACTGTCAAACAAGCATAGGGTATTTGTTATTGTCTCTAAGCTATCTTCTGGCACCCAACGTAGAGGTTCATTTAAGTGGTAAACAGGCACCTCCCTCTGTTGCAACTTGGGTAACAGCCTTAATACAAATCCTCTTCCACTGCCTTCATAGCCATGCAAAGTGGTGCCTAACAGCCAGCTTTCCTGGGCTGCTACACACTTTGTGAGTATAGGTATAGGGAGTGAAGCGGCTTCGTCTACCACTAATAGGTCGCAATGGTGGTTAATAAGTTTGGGGTTGTCCGTCGCCATCCACTTAAGCACCCCTCCCGTTTGTTTATCCACAAAGGTGTGCTTTTCTGTCTGCTCTAGGTGGCTATTCGCTGCTTTACAGTGCTTGAATAAGTTAGCGACATTTTGATGTACGGTACTCGTTACAAAGACCGTTTGTCCGCGTTTAAGGGTGTCAGCACATATTATGCCCATTAATGCTGATTTACCTCTCCCCCTAGGCGCAGTAATCACGGCCTTATTTTCTGTATTTTGTGACCATGCACCATAGGCCGTATGTTGCGAAGGCGTCATTACCTTGAAGAAGGCGGAATGAGGGACGTCGCTCATTTTGCTATTGTTGCCCCCGCATTGCTGTTTAATGGGGGCGAGGTATGTTTTGTTGGGACCCCATACGGAAATGTCTTTGCTGTGGTTGATGTAGTTTATCCACCGAGAAATACCGTGGCTTACCGTGCATTCAAATCCAAAAGACACTTTTTGTGCTGGCGGGGCTAAGTGCCACGTATCGAAATTGGGGCAGCACAGAATCAGGCACCCCCCGTATCGCAGTGTACCGGTGAGAGCAAGCACATCACTGGGAGAAAAACCATGGTGGCAGTACATCACCGCCACGTCGTACTCGTTACCTAAAAGGTGCTTTCTTAAGTTACTGTTCGCTTGAGCGCTGTCGGCAAGTTCATTATAGATGATGAAGGAAATGTCGAGGTCACTCTGTGCTTTTGTCGGCCGTTGCTCGAGTTGTTTCACTTTTTCTTGGCATGCCTCAAGGGTCCCCGTAATGACCAACATCCTACGATGGGTCATTTGCCATTGTTCAGTTAGGTAAGGGGAATATAGCCAGTCGTAAACAGAATTGTACGCCATAAAGAGCTTTTTTCGGTATAATCTGCGTCTATAGTAACGATTAATGCTAAGGAATTCGAATGCGCTTTTTGTCAAGACGCTTAGTTATGCCCAATGATTTAAATTATGCTAATTCTCTGTTTGGGGGGCGAGCGCTAGAATGGATTGATGAAGAAGCGGCGATATGGGCCATTTGTCAGCTAGAGACAAACTGCCTCGTCACTAAGCATATTGGCGAAATCAGTTTTGAGTCTCCTGCATTGCAAGGGGATATTGTTGAATTTGGATTAGAAACAAAAGCCGTAGGTAGAACGTCCATTACGGTAAGCTGTTTAGTTCGCAACAAAGCCACCAAGAAAACCATTTGTTTTGCAGATGATGTGGTTTTTGTCAAAGTTGATCCTGAAACTCGCCAGCCTACAGCACATGGTAAAACGCTAGAAGGGCTTAAGGCGCAAACCGACGATGAAGTTCGTCGCCTCAATTTAAATCTCGACGAATAAAAAAGGGCGATTAAAAAGAAAGTAACTTGCTTAACGTGTTTGTCGACATGATGGGACATACCGTTGTTCAACGAGTTACTGGTTAATTTTTCTGGTTGACCGAGTCTATTGAACTGGTAGACTCCCAATCATTAACGTTCCTAAGTTTTAGGTGCGTTTGTTTTATACCAAGGGGTGTCCGTTTTACGGTCTGAGATCCACATCAAGTGGGAACCCTTACACCTGATCCGGATAATACCGGCGTAGGGATGGTCGACAATACAGCCGTATCCTCTTTCGCTGAGCCCGGATCTTTTTTCTTACAAAGAACAAGAGATCCTATGTACAAGAACCTTTTTACTCTTACTCTCATTGCTAGTTCACTTTCTGCATATGCACAATCTACCGATGTGCAAAATATTGATGACGCTGACGCAAGTACTCATGACATAGAGCGCATCCTAGTAAGCGGCGATTTCAGAGAGGTAACGCTCGATCAACTCAGCGCTAGCGCAACCATATTGAATCAAGCACGTTTAAGTAGCCGTCAACCGTCTCATATTGACAGCGTATTAAATAGTGTGCCTAACGTTAACTTCAGCGCAGGGGCGTCCCGAGGCCGGTTTATTCAAATTCGGGGAATTGGTGAGCGAAGTCAGTTTGCAGAACCTATCAACCCATCTGTCAGTTTTATTGTTGATGAGTTTGATTTCTCAGGCTTAGCGGCAGCCGGCCTTATTTTTGATACCCAGCAATTAGATGTTTACCGTGGGCCACAAGCTACACTGTATGGTACGGGCGCCTTAGCGGGTGCGGTGAAGTTATCTAGTAATAAAGTAGGTAGTGAGTCGCCCAAGTATGTTGAGGCGCGGCTAGGCAGCAAAGACAGTTATCGGGTGGAAGCGGCGGCCGGCGATGATATTAACACCGATTGGGGATATCGGGTTGCGCTGGTTCACAATCGTAGCGATGGTTTCGTAGAAAACACCTATTTAAACAGAGACGATACAAACAATATTGATGAAACTGCCATGCGCTTAAGTGTGGAGGGTAATGCCGATGAGCGAACCACACTGGCGTTCACTTACCGTTGGTACGATATCGACAATGGCTATGATGCATTTTCACTTGATAATGATAATAAAACCTTATCGGACGAACCAGGTTTTGATGAACACCAAACCCATGCGGTCAGCGCGCGCTCTACCACTCGCACTCATGCAGGTGATTTCATTCTTATTGCCACTCATGCTTCTCACAATATTGCCTATGGGTATGATGAAGATTGGACTTACACCGGTTTTCATCCGTGGGGATATACTTCGTTTGACGCCTACTACAGAGAAGTCGAAACACAAACCGGAGAAGTGCGTTTTGTATCTTCAGAAAACGCAGCGTTATTGAATGGCAAAACCGATTGGACGATAGGCGCTTTCTACAAAGGCTCGGAAGAAGCGTTATTGCGTCAATACACCTATTTAGATGGTGACTTCAGGAGTGAATATACGCCCACCACGACCGCAATATACGGGCAGACCGACACGCGCTTAAGCGATAACCTGACACTAGTTGCTGGGTTAAGACTAGAAAACTATGACTTTGATTACGCAGATAACGACGGTTTAACGCGCGCATTCGATACCACCATGGTGGGAGGCAAGCTAGCGCTTCAATACACGCAAAATGATCATTTTTATTATGCGAGTGTTTCTAGAGGCTTTAAAGGTGCAGGCTTTAATACCGACAGCAGAGTAAGCGACGAACAACGGTTTTATGATGAGGAATATAACTGGAACTATGAAGTTGGGGTGAAAGGTCCGCTATTGAGTGATGTGTTAAGTGCCCGCGCCGCTATTTTCTATATGGACAGAACAGATACACAGATCAGTGATTTTGATGTCATTACTCGTGACGACGGTACTGCAGGCTTCGTGGATATTATCGATAATGCAGATTTAGGCACAAATAAAGGGGCAGAACTTGAACTCGTTTGGTTAGCGCTTGAAAACTGGCAACTCAATGCAAGTGTTGGATATTTGAGTGCCACCTTCGAAGGTTATACGTTGGCTGATGGCACACAAATAAACGAGCAACGTCAAGCTCAATCTCCAAAATGGACTGCTAACCTTTATAGTGAGTATGTACTAACGGATAGTATTACTTGGCGCGTCGATGTTGATTACAAAGACACGTATCGTTTCTCTGATGGTCATGACGTCATGGCGCCATCTACCACCTTGGTCAACTCAGAACTGTTAATTGAAAACGGACCATGGCAAACATCGTTGTGGATTCAAAACGCATTCGATAGAACCTACTACACCCGAGGTTTTGGTGGATTCAGCAATGATCCAAGAGATGAGTACGCGTTTAACGAACCATACTACCAACTGGGTAATGGGCGCCAATATGGTGTCACTGTGAAATATGAATTTTAAGGTATAAAGGAGAACGAATATGCAAGTTATGGTTGAATTGTCGTTGTACCCATTAGTCAATGAGTACATTCCTCCTATTCAAGCCTTTATTGACAGGCTTAATACCTATACAGAACTTAGCGTGACCACCTGCTCAACGAGCACGCAAGTCACGGGTGAGTATAGTGATGTACTGCCAATTCTAGGTAAGGAAATGCAACGTACTCATGAAGAAGTAGGGCAAGCTATTTTTGTGGCTAAGTTTCTCAACTTTGATGCCATGCAAGCAAGAAAGTCATCCTAGTGAGTGACTTTACTTCCCACTTTTTAAGTCAAATAGCCGCGACTTCACCACTAGAGTGGGTCGCTGTTCTATTAGCCATCGGGTATGTGCTGTTGGCAGCAAAACAAAATAGCTGGTGCTGGCTTTGTGCGTTTGTTAGTACCGCGATTTATACGTGGCTGTTTTGGCAAGTGACTTTACCTTTTCAATCGGCCCTCAACTTCTTCTATATGATAATGGCGGGCTATGGCTATTATCAGTGGTCTAAGGGCGGTACCGACAGTTCAGAAACCAAGCCTGTGCGTTCTTGGCCGCTATGGATTCATTTCACCATTGTGCCTAGTTTACTGATAGGCGCTTGGTTATTAACCCAGGCTGCAGCTTCGCAGTTTAACAGTGATTATTTATTGCTAGATGCGTGTATTAATGTGTTAAGCGTTGTGACGACGTTTATGGTTGCGCACAAAGTGTTACAGAATTGGGTGTACTGGTTTTTCATCAATCTTGCTTCTGCCTATTTGTACTTACAAGTTGGGTATGCACTATCGGCGTGTCTGTTTTTAGGCTATGTCGGTTTTTCATTATTTGGTTACTATCAATGGCTGTTGCAATGGAAAGGGCAAAATGAACGAGAGAGACATACTGCTTCGCTTACAGAAACCACTTAAGCTTTCTACTGCCGCGACCTTACAGCGCCATCCTGCAGGGGAAGTTAACCACGTATTCCAATTGCAAGATGTTCATTTAAACGCAGCGGTAAAGTGGTTAGGTGAAGATAGCTTTAGTGGCGTTAATCGCCGCAGCCAATTTGACCTTCAACAGCAGCTAGCTGCATTGGGCGTGGCGCCTTTACCACTGTGGCTAAGTCACGACGAAACCCTGTGGGTCGAAGCCTGGGTAGAGGATACGCCGAGTACTCACAGCGGTGAACAAAGCAATCAAAATAAGGCTGAGGTTAGCCCAGCGACATTGGCCTCTGTATTGGCTTATATTCATGGCGTGTCTGTGGCGGCTGAGCCGCTTCATTTAGTGAATCGTTGGCGTCACTATATCAATGTGGCTCAACTTCCAGAAGGTAGCGAACTATTAAAGCGTGCCCAAGGGTTAGAAGCACAGGTCATCGAAAGCGAAGCTCGCCCTGGTGACAAGGTGCTATGTCATAATGATTTATTAAAAGGGCATGTGCTTTTTGCGCGTTGTCAGCCTCCCTTATTAATTGATTGGGAATATGCCGCAATGGGGAATCGGTATTTTGATCTGGCGTCCTGTTGCAGCATCAATCAGCTTTCTGAAAAAGAGAGTAAAACCCTTGTGACAGGTTATGCAAATACCCTAGGTATTAACCCTGACTATGCATTTGCACAGTACCAAACGCATCTTGCTATTGTGCACGTCACCGACAGCTTGTGGCGGTGCGCGATGAATAGAACTCGCTAGGTTTTTACTGATATAGATTGAAAAATCAACGCATTGATGGTTAATTAAGCATGAAGACAGTGAAGGCAATAAAAAGGCTTTACCTTTTTAATGCCATCCGTATAATGCACAGCGCGCTAGGGGTGTAGTTCGAATTGGTAGAACAGCGGTCTCCAAAACCGATGGTTGGGGGTTCGAGTCCCTCCACCCCTGCCACTTTTCCTTACGGTTATTTTCCATCATTCTGAAACGCCTGAAGTTATCTACTTTAATGCCGTTATCATCTTCTTTTTATCCTAGTGTTTGTTTTTATTGTCATTGCTAACTCTATTAGTGAATCAAGAAATTCCTACGTGTCATGAATAGCCATTCAACATTGCAGGTGATTCAAGTACACTTACTCGCTCACGAATAGGTTAGTCATTTTTAGTTAGGCATTTTTATGGCGTTTACTCAGTATCAACAGGCTGTGTTACAAGAAATGGGCATTCAAGTTTGGATTTCCAAAGAAGCCTATTTGGATAAGTCCGCCACCGATGAGAGAAAAGCGGCAAACTCCACTTTTGGTGCTAACCCTGTAGGACCGATAGACGCGAAACCTGTTTCTCAAGAGGAGAAGCAAAGTCGTTTAGCACAGCTTCGCGCGCAAGTGGAAAGCAAAGAAACGAGCCCTAAGCCCAAACCGTCTGTGACAGATTCGCCGCAACAGGGTATTCCACTTAGCGCAGAGCAAAAGCGTGATAGTGCCCAGTGGCTATCAGATCTTACCCTTGCGTGTGTGCAAATAGGCTTGTCTTCATCTCTAGTGAACATTGTCATTGATACATCATTGCGTGTTGACGCTAACGCAATTAGGTTACCTGCCTTGCCCCACAAATTAAGCCCGGCGCAAAAAAAAGCACTGTGGCACGCTTTAGTTAGCGCGAGTCAATCAAAGGGCCATGCTTAAGTAATGTCTCTTTGTCTTGTTAACGATGATACCTTAAAGCGCGATTTTGAAGCTGCGTATCACATCCACAAAAGCGTACAGGTCACTCCGTGGTCTTTTGCCACCTTTGCTGATAGCTTTAAAACGCCTTACTACGGTGTATTCGCATACGAAGATGGGCAAGTTATTGGTTATGCCATTATGCTTGAAGTCCTCGACGAAGCGACATTAATGGATATTGCTGTCGCGCAAAGTACGCGAGGAAAAGGTGTAGGAAAAGCGTTGCTAGACCTTGTAATTCGTACTTCCTGTCACCACCTAATGCGTGAAATCTGGCTGGATGTCAGAGAAAGTAATCACACCGCTATCGGGCTTTATTTATCCCGTGGTTTCGAACATATTGATATACGTAAGAACTATTACACCACCGCAACAGGTAAAGAAAACGCGTTGGTGATGAAACATCAGTGTTCGCCTAGCGCTCGTTAGCGGTTATCGAAGAGGATTTATGCAAAAGGTAATCAATAAAGCGATAGTGTCGTTTAAACGGTTTTCCATTAATGTGGTGACCTACCGTGAAGGACATCATGTGTTGAAGCACAACGACCCCATGGGTGAAGGCCGCTACTTTAAATTCAATGTTGTGCTTAAGAAACCGCAAAAAGGCGGGCATTTTTTCGCTGAAAAAGTGATTTTTAACCTCTTTGATCGTGTCTATTTCTTCCGCCCCGATAAATACATGCATAGCGTCAGTAAAATTGAAAAAGGGCAGCGAACCTTACTGTCTATCGCCGTTTTAGTGTAGCTTGCTATAGGTGTAATGAAAAGTTGACCATTTGGTCTATAAAAAAGCATTAACTTATCGTTACACCGTTTTATTTCCTCTTAAATTCGCTTATATTGCGCCCGCTGTAACCTGGGTCTCCCGACACTGGGTTAATCCATCTTGTCTTGTTATTTTAGTTTTTCAGGTTTACACCATGTCTATCGTGTTATCAGAAGATAAAACGCAATCTACCGGCATTAAAATGCTACTGGTTGCCGTACTGTGTTTAGGGTTAAATTGGCCAGGCATGAAGGTGGGGCTGGAGATCGTGGGGCCAATATGGATGGTGTGTCTGCGGTTTTTGTTAAGCTTGCCTGTCATTGCCCTGTTTGTGCTTATCACAAAAAAACGCCTACCCCGATTGAATCGTCGCGATCGCGCTGTGGTGCTAATGGTCGCTTTCTTCCAATTTACCTTGTCTATGGGGCTGATCACCGTTTCTTTGCAGTTTATCCCAGCAGGGACAGCCAGCATTCTTATCTATACAACACCGCTTTGGATGTTGCTGATTGATACTGTTTGGTATCGTCACAAACCGCCGGCTAAACGCCTTTTATTAACCGGCGTATCTACTATAGGGTGCGGCATGATTTTAATGGCTTCTGGTCAACCTGGCGCTTGGTTGCCATTATCAGGAATGTTATTAGCATCGGCGCTTTGGGCGGTAGCTATACGCCGAGTGTCATTCCACAAATGGCAGGGCAGTGTTATTGAAGCCGTCTTTTGGCAGTTTACTTTCGCAGGCGCCCTTATGTTAGCGTTAGCGTTTGCCTTTGAGCCTATGCCTAAGTTTACGGAATATCACTGGCAAGACTGGTTATTGTTAACCTATATTGGCCCAGTGGCGACCGGCTTGGGATTTGGTTTAATGGTGGCCGCGGGGCCCAAACTTCCCCCAGACAGAATTGCACTTATTTCAACCTTAACGCCCATAGTGGGGTACGTAAGCTCAGTGGTAATACTAGGTGAAACGCTCTTATTTAGTGTTGTTGCTGGCGCAGTACTTATGATTGCGGCGCTTGTGGTCAACGGTGTGTCGCAAAAAACACTCAAAAAGGTGTTTAAGCTGAAATAGCCAGTGGCTTATAAGATTAGCCTTGGGGTTATGAAGTCTAGAAACGCGGTAATTCGCGACGACACTGCACTGTTCCTGTAATAAACCGCTTGTATCTGCTCTCTAGGGTTGGGTGAAATAATATCGTTTTCAAAAACCGGTACAAGTGCACCTTGCTGAATGTCTTTATGTATCATGAAGTGGGATAAAAAGGCGATACCTTGACCCGCTAAACAAAGGTGGCGAATGGTTTCGCCACTGGATGCTCGCAACGCATAGTGAAGCGATTGAAGCGGTATCTTTTGCTTCAACGGCAGCTTATTCAAATTCGCTCCGTCACTAAACCCAATTAACATATGATCCGTTAAGGTAGTCGCATCACCGTTAATGGGGTGAGCGCGCAGGTAGTCGGGGCTTGCCACTAAATGTAAGCGGCTTCGACCTAATTGCTTCGCATGTAAGTTAGAGTCGTCTAATTCGCCAATGCGTATGGCAATATCGGTTTTATGTTCAAGTAGGTCGATAATACTATCGTGGCTGGTCATATCTAAGGTTATCTCGGGATACGCTTGTCGAAACTCGCCGACCAAAGGCGCAAGCTGATGCAAAACAAACGGGCTCGCTGCATCTACCCGAAGTTTGCCAGAAGGCGAATGCTTTAATAGCCGCAGCGCTTCTTCACCTTTCTCTAAAGTGTTTAGGCCATCACGGGTGTATTGAAGAAATAACTGGCCTTCTTCGGTTAATTCCAGTCTTCGAGTGGTACGATTTAACAGGGTGACTCCCAATGTATCTTCCAATCTAGACACCGCACGACTGACCTTTGCAACTTGCTGCTCAAGTAAATTTGCAGCGCCGGAAAAGCTGCCAGTGTCTACCACGGTAACAAATGCTTCTAAATCTTCTGATTTCGTCGATACTGGCATTCCATGAACTCTTCTTTTTCATTTTCTACAAAAGTATTTTGTCATTAATGCTGTTTTTTGCAAAAGAAAATGTCGTCAAACTGTGCGCACTTAATCACTAACCCTTGTCTCTGCCCGCCTATTTGCCACTTTGTGCAGGTGGAAACATTAACTTTTATGAGGAAAAACAATGCCTATTGCATTATTTGCGTTAACATTAAGTGCGTTTGCTATTGGCACGACCGAATTTGTTATTGTGGGGCTTGTCCCTACGATTGCCGCTGATCTTGGTGTGACTTTACCTAGCGCTGGTTTATTAGTGAGTCTTTATGCCGTGGGTGTGGCGGTTGGCGCCCCTGTGTTGACAGCATTAACTGGAAAATGGAACAGAAAGCACGTTCTGTTAAGCCTCATGGCACTCTTTGTAGCGGGTAATCTGCTTGCTTGGCAAGCGCCAAGCTACGAGAGTTTAATACTCGCTCGCATTCTTACCGGCCTTGCCCACGGTGTGTTCTTTTCAATTGGCTCTACCATTGCCACTAGCTTGGTCGCGAAAGAAAAAGAAGCCAGCGCCATAGCAATTATGTTTACCGGGCTTACTGTTGCCTTAGTAACAGGCGTCCCTCTTGGTACATGGATTGGTCAGAGCTTTGGCTGGCGCGCGACCTTCTTAGTAGTATCTGCTCTTGGCACGCTTGCGCTTATCGGCAGTGCATTATTAGTACCCAACAACTTAAAGCAAAGTAAACCCGCCACACTTGGCGAGCAAATGAAGGTATTGGTTCAACCTCGCTTGGTGCTGGTTTATCTCATGACAATTTTAGGGTATGGCGGTACGTTTACCGCGTTCACTTACCTCGCGCCTATATTGCAGGAAGAAGCAGGGTTTGCGCCATCAGCGATAAGCTTAATCATGTTGGTTTACGGAGCTTCGGTTGCTGTAGGAAACATTTATGGCGGCAAATTGGCCGACAAGAAGGGCCCAATCCGCGCACTAACCATTATTTTCTCAGCGCTCGCTGTCATCTTATTCGCGCTAACATTCACCATGGGCAGTAAAGTGGCCGCAGTGATCACCGTGTTAGTGTGGGGCGCCTTTGCTTTTGGTAATGTTCCCGGTCTTCAGGTCTACGTTGTCCAGCTAGCCGAGAAGTTTACCCCCAATGCCGTTGACGTAGCCTCAGGTTTAAACATTGCGGCATTTAACATTGGTATTGCTCTTGGCTCAATTATCGGTGGTGCTATTGTTGACGGCATGCAGTTATCTGATACCGCATGGGTCGGTGCACTTATCTCTGTCGCCGCGCTGGTGGTAACTCGCTTTAGCGGTCATTTAGACAAGCGCGCGCTGGCGTAAGCGATGAAGCGCCGATAAAACGCCACCGCTTCGGGGTTGAAACTGGTGCAAACGGGCTTATCAAAGAAGGCGACTATAAAAACGTTTGCAATAGCGCCGCTGAAGTGGTGGTGGCGTGGGAACTGGCACACGGTTTAGTCACTATCCCATCGTCGACTAAGCGCAAGAACTTGGAAACCAATTCCAAAGCCCTTGGACTGACCCTAGACGCAGAAGATGTTGCACACATTGACGCGCTTGACTGTGGCGACCGTCAAGCTACGCCTGATTTTGCGCCCGAGTGGGACTAAAGAGCCTTTATTATCACGTTTCGCCCTTTATCCTTGGCGGTGTAAAGGGCTTTATCAGCTCGCCGAAAGGCGCAAACAATATCACTGGAGCTTTCACAGAGTGTCCAGCCGAAACTTGCCCCTATTGTTCGACCTTGAAGTGCTTCAATACGTAGGGCATTAATATTCGCATGTACATCATTAAGCTGTGCTGCAAATGCATCGAGGTCATCATTAAGTGTCTTTTGATAAGCTGGATACCGTTGAACAATAGCAAACTCTTCACCACCATACCGGGCCGCAACCTGCTTATCATTATTTAAAGGGGAGAGAAGTTCAGCAATTGTTTTTAATACTTCATCGCCAATATCATGCCCGAACGTGTCATTAATGCTTTTGAAATGATCTAAGTCGATTAACGCCACGGCAAGAACCTCGTGTTCTTCATTGCCATGAGTAAACGTATTATCGACAAACAAGTCTAGTGTTCGTCGGTTCGGTAGGTTGGTAAGGCTGTCTTTTGATGCAATGTCTGCTAGTGTCTTGTTCGTGTCTTCAAGGGCTTTAGTGCGCTCTTTTACCAATGCCTCTAATTTCGATGTTTGTTCGCTCCTAAGTTTAGCCGCCCGCTTTTGTGTATCCCGTTCCCGTTGAACCACTTTCACCATGTAGTTAGCAGTTAGCGAAACCATGAACAAGCAAGTAAGTACAATGCCGGTCATAAAGGTGGCGATAGGTTCAAGATATAAATCAACGTTGAACAGGGCAATAATAGTGAGTACCAGTGTACTAAAGGTAACAGGCGCCATAGCAGCAGCAAGCCATTTTGCCCGGTCTGAGCCCCGCTTGTGCTCTACATAAATAACAATGCCCGCAGTAATAATAAAAGGGAAAAAGAGCAATACAGGTAGTCTAAGGGCTAGGTCTAACCCCAGTGTTTGCCATAGTAAAAGCCCTGCAAATGGCACGAGTAAACAGAACCGCTTAATATGTTTTGCGCCATAAACGGAGTGCCCTTCTTTTGCCAAACTCTGAAGCAAAACCCAAAAAGCACTCAGTAAGACAGCGTAAATGCTGAGGGCGTAGGAAATGTCATTAAGGTAGGGGGATGAAGGCCAAAGTATTTCAAACGCATAGCCAAAAACTCTGAAAAACCAAAAGGTCGTAGAGAAAATAAATGCCGCAAAACTTAAAAATACCCAATTTCGGCTAGTAATAAAGCCCACAAGACACAAGGCAGTAAGCAGCGCCATCGCACCGAAAAAAGCCATATCTCGCTGCAAGGTTTTTACATAGCGTTGATTAAAATACTCAGGCGTCCCTAACGTAAAGGTATACCGCAATATTTCCCCCTGCATATACCCGCGGAATTCGGTTTCACTTGATGGCGATAAAATGGAGGGGAAGTGGTAGTTAGGTGCATTCACCGGGCGTGTTGAATATGGCGAATCGTCACCGGTTTCCCACACTGACACGCCATCGGTGACCACTAAAACCTTCATAGCTGGGAAGCCAATAGAAAACCAAACCGGAACAAGCTTTTCTAATTCATTGTGAACGCTAACTTTAAAGTGAAGGTATTGGTGAGTTTGCCTGGGCAAGCGGCTAGGGTCGTCTACCCATAGTTCTTCGCCGGTTAACGTTGGGTCGCTGATGGTGTAAAGTACATTGCTGTCTAGGGCAAGCTCCACTTTGGGATTTTTAAAAAATGCAGCTGCTTCTACACAATGGCTTGTGATAAGTATCATAAACATCGATACAACAACTCTCAGCATACACCTTCCCTGTACTTCGCAATTCTATTTTATTATCGGATGAATATAGCACAGTATTTACATTTTTAAGTATGAGAAAAGTACAATATGGCGATAGTACTTTATCAACGTGAGACTGGCCAAGTCGCCGACAAAGTGTCTAATTTCTTGTGGTTCGCTCTACTGTTACGCCCAGTAAAATGCTAAAATCCGCGCAATTATTTGCCAAGCCGAATCAAGCGTTTTGCTGCAACATCTTATTTGCGCGGAAAAGCATTGCTTATCCGTTATAAAACGCGCCCGTAAACCAAGCGTGAACGGGGATAATAGATAACGAAGATAAGTATTAATGTCAGATCAAAAGCTTTTAGAAGAGATTAAAAAGCGACGTACGTTCGCCATCATATCGCACCCTGATGCCGCCCAGCCTTTCAACGCTTAAAACCACCTTTCATTGCACACCACAATCACATCTCTACGTACTGAATTTAAAGGCTTTTTGTCTTTTTCTCGTTTCTTTGCTTTTCAATGATGTTCAAGCGTAACCTCGGAAAGTGTGTACAAACTTGAGTACAAATCGCCATATTTACCGTTTTTAGCGAAATTCCATGACACAAACCTGGCTGTAGGCCTTGTGGTTACTGGGTTTGACGTAAAAAGTACTACCGTTAAAAAGAGTCTCTTTTTTTGGTAAATGTTTTCTTCTGTACCAAATTACAAAATTTAATGAGGGAGTTTATTATTGGTGTAATTTTTGCTTTAGTGTTTGTTTTTGAAGATGCTTGAAGCGAACCAATACGGTTATTTCTAATTGAGATATCAGACTTACCTTCAAATTTAGTTGCTGTTAACACCATCATTTTGCACTTTATTTTCGACCTGTGTGTACAAAATTTCCTGTAACTGTGTACAAACTTCCTCTTTGTTGCACTTATCTTCTGGCGATTTGACGCGAGTTCTTCTGTAGCCCATGCTGTATAAGGGCTGAGCGACAAAAGTACTTAGGGAGTTTGATGCGTCAGTTCGCGATTATCAGCGAGAGTATCGCTCTTTTGTCGATGACAAAAATCTCCTTCTACTTATATGTAATTATGTATCAGGTCATGGCTTTTGATATGTAATGGCTAATCGAATTTGTGTTATTTGAGTTACTGTGATATGTTTTTGTATATAATTATTCTTAAGTGATGCATTAAGGCGTATCGAAATGAGCTATGTAACAGAGCAGATACTAGAAAGTCTTCGAGAAGCTCGGGTACGAAAGGGGTTTAGCCAGAGAGAGTTAAGTGCTCGTTCGGGTGTGCCTCAAAGCCATATTTCGAAAATCGAGTCTGGCAGTGTTGATTTAAGAATATCCAGTTTGATTGCACTTGCCCGTGTACTAGACCTAGAGCTATTGGTTGCGCCTAAAAAGTCTGTACCTGCCATCAAGTCGATCATTCGAAGTGGCCAAGGTATTAACGGCATCAGCGATGAGGGTGAGCCAATGTCGCCCGCGTATCAGTTAGAGGAAGACGACGATGACTAACCATGTCTCTACGCTCAACGTATTGCTCTATGGTGAACCGATCGCAACGATCACCAACGTGGGTAATGACAGAACACTTTTTGCCTTTATGGATTCGTACATTAATGACGAATCGCGGCCTGTGTTAGGGCTTGGCTTTAAAGATTCGCTCGGTGGCCTGCTGACTAGCTTCAAACCTACCCAAAATAAGTTAACCCCGTTTTTCTCCAACCTTTTACCAGAAGAAACCATGCGTAATTACCTGGCTGAGCGTGCTGGTGTGAACCCAGCACGGGAATTTTTTCTATTGTGGGTACTGGGGCAGGATCTGGCTGGAGCGATCACGGTTGAGCCTGCGGATGGTGAAGCCTTACCACCTAATGTGCATCAAGGTATTGAAGATAAAACGAAAATAGATGCTCCAATGCGTTTTTCATTGGCGGGTGTGCAATTGAAGTTTTCAGCCGTGCAACAGGCTAACGGCGGCTTGACCATTCCAGCAACTGGTAAAGGTGGCTCTTGGATTGTGAAGTTGCCGTCATCTCGATTTGACGCTGTGCCAGAAAATGAATATTCGATGATGGAACTGGCTCGATTGCTTGGGATGGATGTGCCAGAGACTCAGCTACTTTCCATTAACCAGATTGCTAATATCCCAGATGGTATTGGTAAATTTGGTGATGCTTTTAAAAATGCTCAGGCGTTTGTGATCAAGCGCTTTGATCGTGCAGGTGATCAAGCCGTACATATTGAAGATTTTGCGCAAGTGTTTGGCGTCTATCCTCAAGATAAATACAAAAAAGCGAGTATGCGCAATATTGCTCAGGTTATCGGCATCGAAGGTCAAGACGAGGACATCGCAGAATTTACACGCAGATTGGTGTTCAATACGTTAATTGGTAATGCCGATATGCATTTG
The DNA here is from genome assembly GCF_015767655.1 of Alteromonas sp. B31-7. Lineage (NCBI taxonomy): Bacteria > Pseudomonadati > Pseudomonadota > Gammaproteobacteria > Alteromonadales > Alteromonadaceae > Alteromonas > Alteromonas sp. B31-7. The sequence goes on along the minus strand of NZ_CP065233.1, from coordinate 3,326,358 downwards.
AAGAATTGGTCTGTGATTTACAAAGACAAGCGCACCGCATCGATTGCGCCTGCTTATGATTTTGTCTCGACTATTCCTTATATCCCCGATGATAGTGCATCGCTGAAGGTGAGCCGTAGCAAGAAATTCAGTGATTTCACGCTGGATGAGCTGTCACACTTAGCGGCTAAAGCCATGTTGCCAGAAAAATTGGTGTTAGATACCGCAAAGCAAACTGTAGCATGCTTCCATGAGGTATGGGCGAAAGAAAAAGCGCATTTACCCCTTACTAAGTCAGTGATTGAAGCCATCGAAACGCACTTACGAAGCATACCGCTACGCTAAATTCCTAGTAGCTAGAGCGTGCATATCTATAAAGATGGTTTAACTTAATGCGATTTTACGGCGCTTTTCGCCGTAAACTGGAAATTTGGTAAACTGCACAATGATACCGGTGTCATGATAAGGCTGATCTTCTGAACAAATCATGCATCTTTCTGACCATCAACAAGTGATGAATCAGGCGATGATAGCTTTACATTGATTTTCAGGAGAATGCAGATGACAGCAGTAGCGCACCAGGTAACCCCTTTTCTAACATCTTACGAAGTGATGGCTCGTTACCACATTAGCTATACGACGCTCTGGCGAAGAATAAAAGATGGCAGCTTGCCGCAACCTCGTATTAACCGAAATACGCGAAATAAGCTGTGGCACATTGAAGACTTGGAAGAGTATGAGAAGAAAGAGGACTGAGCCTCTTTCTTTTACTGTCCGAAACGCCAGTTGAACGGAAAGCCTGTCGGCTCGATGATGGTTTCTAGCTGTTGATACCAAACGTCGTAAGCATGACGCATTTCATCCAGGTACTGATATTGGTTGTAGATAGCATCCAACCCTTTTTTGCTGTGGCCAATCATCAACTCGGCAACTTCTTGCGTCGTGATGGCAGACATTCGCGTTCGCATCGTTCTGCGAAGATCATGCATAGACCAGTGTTCCATCTCAATGCCAAGTGACCTGCGAGCCCAGATTTTCACATTGTTAGGAATAGTGGTATCAAAGCCATTTGTGGCAAGCTTTTCTTGTCCGTTCGCGGGAAACAAGTAAGTTGATTTGCTCATCTGCATCGCCAGTTCAATCAGCTCGATAGCAGGCCTAATCAATGGCCGCATGATCGGCGCTCCAATTTTCTCACCTTGTTTGCGGATCTCTATGGGCACTGTCCACATTGCAGATTGCAAGTCAAAGTGATGCTTTTCAGCTTGAATGAGTTCGCCCTTGCGCCCTCCCAATAAGAGAAGCAGTTTTATGTAGATGCGATTCTTCTCAGTGATTTTTGACTCATGCAAATAGCGCCAAAGTATCCTTATCTCGTTGTCATTTAGCACCCGAGTTCGTTTGCCTTTCTTACCGCCAACCTTTTTTGCTGTGATCCCAGCGGCAGCGTTAATTTCCAAAATTTGTTCATCAATCAGCCAGTCATAAAACTTGTGCAGCACAGACACCAGACGTTCTGTGTTTGAAGGGGACGACTCCGAAACCTCACGAAGACAGTTTCGCAAGGACAATTCATTGATGTCAGTTAATGGGTACTTGCCAAGTCGGGGCAGCAAATATATTTCACTGCTGCGTTTTTGGTAGTGCCACGTTTTCTCCTTTAGCCCTTGCTTACCGGCAGAGTCTATCCAGTCTCGAAAAATCGATTCGAAGCTTTGGTTGGCAGAATACTTGGCCCGTTCCTGCTGTAGGTAGAGCTTGGGGTTTCTGCCCTGATCAAGTACCGCCCTTAACCTATCCAGCTCATTCCTAGCTTCAGCAAGCTTCATAAGTGGGTAAGTACCTATGTCTACCCGCTGTTGCTTGCCATCAAACCGATAACGAAACTGAAAAACAATTTTGCCCTTGGGCGATACCCGAGCACTTAGCCCATCTCGGTCGGCTTTTACTACGGTTTCTTTTGCTTCTTTATTTAACCTGGCATCGAGCCAGCTAACTGATAACGCCATGTTATAAGCCCAGCCCTAGTTTTGATTTTAATGATTGTTTACGTGATTCTGCTTTGGGTTCTGGCGCTGTACTCTTAGAAGTAACTTCACCATCTGGTGCAAGACCATCCACCGGTACAGATGTCGTGGATAGATTGGGTTGGCTCATGTGAATTAACCCAAAGGTGGCCAGCATCCGCAGACGCTCAGCGCGTTCCCGTGGCGGCGTCTTTTCTAATTCTTTGAGCAGTTCAGGGTGGCTCCCTGGGGGAATGTTGACGACAACTCTCATAATCAGGCCCCATAAAACCAGAAGCCTCGGACGTTCGCCAAAACAGACTGTTCCGGCACGATGATCTTGCTTCGTGAAAAAATCTCCTTGGCCGCTTCCTTATAAGCCATGGCTCCACCTCCGGCGATCAATACCAAGTCCGCATTGATGCTTTCGTCACGCATGGATTGGCGCATGGCTGTAAGAGCAACAGGCGCTACCTTTTTCATGGCAGCATTCAGATAAGGTGAAATATCGACTTTTTCTCCAAATAGCAGCACCTGCAAGTCGCCGGTTCTCATGGCTTTTTCAAGTCGATCCATTCCGACTTTGGCACCGTGATCTTCCGAAATCAGCTTATCAATGGTTTCCAGTAGCACGGACATTGCCTGAAGACTGGTTCCAGATGAGCTGTAGCGAATTTCTCCGGCCTCAAGGGCAACCCAGTCAACAGAAAAAAAGCCGGGATCTATGACGACGACACGACCTTCTTCAATCAAGCCCAAATCACCACCTGTTTGAACCAGATCCATATAGGCACCGGCAGGCTGCGGCAACACTTTGACGTCACGAACGGTGATGCTGCGCTTAGGCGTCACTTGATGGACACCTTTTAAACGCTGCACAAGGTCAGACTTACGTTGTGGTTCATGAAACTGGGAAACCGGTAATCCAGTGACAACCAAATCGATGGATTCTGTTTCAGCCATTAACAAGGCGGCATGAAAAAGCGCCTTATAGGTTTTTGTGGTGGGATATTCCGGGTGAAGCTCTCGTTCCCAGCTTTGAAGGCGTCCAGCTGGCACACCGGCGGCCCAACGCTCATTATCGACAGATACATACAAACAAGTTTCATCATCGCCTCCACCGATACGCTCCGGCATACGATCCGCAGGACCGGCTCCCGCAGGCAGAATAATGGTTTTCGGTTCACTGCCTGATTGGCCAATAGCCAGCTTCAGGTTCGAGTAACCGATATCTACGCCTAATACAAACATACTTATCTCCTGTGCACTCAAAGTGCTCTAACGGTTTTCAATCAACCGCGCTGGTCACGCTTGGGCATGCCCAAGTGCTCTGGCGGTTCACTCAAATGTCATTATCAGGATTCGGTGCACTGGCGGTGGGCAGAAAGGTGACAAATCCTTTCATCTATCTGCCTATTGCATTTTCGCAAAAGTATGAGAATAGGCGCTGTTTGGCGGCGGATGACTGAGCCAAAAAAATCGATACGCCAAACGTCGTTTGCATTCTGGCCTGAACTTGCCAAACGGTTTGTATTTTCATGGCAATACGTCTTTTTAGGCGTTTTTAAGTGAAATCGGCCTGTATCCCTTGTCAGGTATGGGATTGCGCGAGTTGATTTATATCGAGACGCCAAACAGCGATTGTTACGGCAGTTTTACGTTTGGCGTTTCGATCCAAAAGCCAAACGGATAGTGGTTTTGGCTTTTGGGGTTAATTGGATGGGGAAATTGGTTTGGTAGAAATCGTCAATGAACAATGGAAATCAGAAGTATCAAATTTATTGCAGCAAGAAACGGACAGGCTAAAAGCGCTGGCACGAGCTGAAGTTGATGACTTTTGGGTTACCCATTACAAGGTTCGTGAAAATACGCCCTTTAAAGATTGGGGGCTGCTTGGTGTCCGTATCAGAGACTTTAAGTATGGCTTTGGCATAGAGTGGTACATCAACAGTTTTCACGGTCAACGAGGCAAGCGCGTGGTCTTTAGTAAGGGACTGCGTATTTCAAAGACGAAGCTGAGATACGCATTTTTGGACTGCCAAGGTTTGGCCAAAGAATGGGAGCTAGCGCTGGCCATGGAGAAAGAGGAATTCTTCAGTGATGTTCGACGCCAAGTTGATAAGCTCAACATGTTGCGTCGCAGAGTGAACGCTTATTGCTAAGTTGTAAATGGTTATAAATGGTTATATCATTCGGTTCTAACCTTAGGGGAGTAGTCTCTCAGTTTTTACTGTGATAACCGTCAACAGTCTCCGAACAGCAGTTCGTGGCGGTTATGTCCATACTTGGATTGACAAGACTTAAGGCAAATGGCGCTCTCGGGGTGGAGAGTCTCGTTTGCCTTTGTCTAAACCACCCCAAGGAAATACTCATGTCACAGCTAACCATCGTTATTACGATCAATCGATTGGCGTCTTATGCCAGTGGAAATACTCGTAAATTTTCATTCAGTAAAGCCATTAAACAACTCCTAAACTGCACCTTCTGTAGTAATACGAGTCATTTTAAAAACGGGAGGTGCGCATAATGTTAGTTGCTTCTTTAGCCATTCTAGCTGGCTTTATTTTATTAGTTTGGAGTGCTGACCGCTTCGTTGAAGGCGCAGCCGCGACTGCAAAATATGCAGGCATGCCGTCATTGCTAATTGGAATGGTCATTGTTGGTTTCGGTACGTCTGCACCTGAAATGGTTGTTTCTGCAATGGCGGCCATTGATGGCAATCCAGATTTAGCCCTCGGTAATGCGCTCGGCTCGAATATCGTCAATACAGGTTTAATTCTAGGGTTAACAGCTATTATTACCCCAATATTGGTGCAATCAAAAATAGTCAGAAAAGAGATCCCTTTATTATTGCTTATTAGTTCTGCGCTCGGTTATTTCCTTTGGGATGGCTCGCTAACACGTTTTGAGTCTGTTCTTCTTCTGGTGGGGTTCTTTACCTTAATTGGCTGGAGTATTTACTCTGCTATGAGAGGTAAAGGGGATAAATTAGAAAGTGAAATGGATCAAGAACTGGTTGAACACGAGATGCCTATCAAAAAAGCTATTTTTTGGCTGGTGATTGGCTTGATTCTTCTGATAGTGAGTTCACGAGTACTCGTTTGGGGAGCAGTGAGTATCGCAGAGGCACTGGGTGTTAGTGATTTAATTATCGGCTTAACGATTGTTGCTTTGGGCACGTCACTCCCTGAATTAGCAGCATCCATTATTGCAGTTAGAAAAGGTGAGCATGATATCGCTATTGGCAATGTGGTGGGTTCTAACATGTTTAACTTACTCGCTGTCGTTGGTATCGCAGGCGTTATATCGCCGATTACAGGTATGTCTTCCGAGGTTATGTCTCGCGACTGGTTAGTTATGATGGGTTTGACAATCGCCTTGCTATTTATGGCCTATGGATTTCGTGGTGCTGGACGGATTAACAGATTGGAAGGCGCAGGTCTGCTAATCGCATTTTGTGCTTACAACACTTGGTTAGTTTCGTCTGTGATTTAATAGCAAAATCAAAAATAATAAGTGGGCATGTGGATTCAACTCACATGCGCACAATGAAAGAGAGAGATATGAAAGATTCATTTATTCAATTTTGGCAAAATCATTCAGAGGCAATAGTAGCGCTTGGTTATAATTTAATCTTGGCTATTGTTATTTTGGTGGCAAGCTCACTTATTGCAAGAGCAGTGCGCAAAGCGATTCAAGACACTAACTCTAAGTTGAAAAAAGTTGACGCGACCCTGATACCAATATTTTCAACCGTAGCCAGTTACGCGGTATATGTCATCGGCGGTGTATTTATTTTAGACATCTTTGGGGTAAATACTGCTAGTCTTATCGCTCTGGTTGGTGCGGCAGGTTTGGCAGTTGGTCTTGCGCTTAAAGATACGCTCAGTAACATCGCAGCTGGAATCATGCTACTGATCCTTCGACCTTTTAAATCTGGAGATTTTATTGAGTTTGGTTCAACTCAAGGGACAGTTAAAGAGATAAATCTTTTTACAACAGTGCTTGAAACTATAGATGGATTGTATATTGCTTCCCCGAATAGCGTCTTATGGGGAAATAATATCAAAAACTTCACCCGTAATGGTAAACGACGGATGGATATTGTTGTTGGTATTTCCTATTCCGACTCCATAGATGACGCGTTTAAAATATTGCAAGGTGTTGCAGAAAATGAATCAAGATTGATGACTGATCCAGCGCCTCAGGTAATGGTTGCGTCCATGGCCGACAGTGCAGTAAATATTCAGCTGAGAGCATGGGCAACAAATGAAAACTATTGGTCAGCTTATTGGGATTTAAATAAACAAGTAAAAGAAGCTATTGAAGCGGCTGGTCTGACGATTCCGTTCCCTCAGCGTACGCTCCACATTATCGAAAACTCAAGCAGCAAATAAAGAGAGCATTACCATACTCGCGGTAACTGGTCCCAGCGTGTTGTATAAGCGGGAGACAAATGCTCTCGCTTCATCGACCAATCTTTCTTCGTACCTTGTCCAGCAAAGAAAACCTTTCCGGCACCGCTTTGGTTAATGGTGTCCAATACAGACATTAACTGCTGGCTATTAGAGCGGATCGATACGTCATCGAATAGTCCTGGTTGAAACATGCCGGGATCGTAAAAGTCAGACAGCATGACGCCCGCTTTGGCATAACGAAAACCATCCTTCCAAATCCGCTTGAGTAAGTGATTGGCCAGCTCGATAAAATCCCGCGTGTCGCAACTGGGGATTAGCAATTCACCCGATGCAGAGTTGCTGTATTGCGGCTCGTTGTCCTTAAAGGGGCTGGTACGTATGAACACGGTCAGCACTTTGGCTTGCTGCTGTTCTTTGCGAAGCTTCTCAGTGGCGCGGGTTGCGTATTCACATACGGCCTCACGTAACAATTCAAATTGCGTTACTTTTACGCCAAATGAACGGCTACAGACGATTTGTTTCTTAGTTGGCGGGATCTCTTCAAGTTCAATGCACGACTCACCATTGAGCTCTCTGACGGTTCTTTCTAAAACCACTGAAAACTGGTCTCTGATGGCTCTAGGAGAGGCATTGGCTAGGTCTAAGGCTGTGGTGATACCTAACGCATTTAATCGCTTAGAAAGCCGTTTACCAACTGTTAATTTGCACCGCTATGGAGCCAGTTGACTTGCGGCGTAAAGGCACCACCTAATTTGCACCTAATGGCGCCACCGGATTTGCGGCTAATGGCGCCACTAAATGCCCCTCTTTTTCCCTCAAACTTCATTGTAAATCGCGTATCTTTATGTCTACTTTTTAGACAAGGAGATGACGCATGGCAAACAAGAGGTTTGAAATGTATCAATATCGACAAATACTCGTTCGGATGCGAATGGGTGAATCTAATCGCGCGATCGCGCAAGCAGGCTTTATGGGGCGCAAAAAAGCTCAGAAGCTGAGAGAAACTGCTGTTGAACATGGCTGGTTGGATAAGGTGAGTGCTTTGCCAGATAACACCCAACTTGCGGCTGTGCTCAATGTGACGGTGCATACGCCATCGTCGTCTGTGTCTTCGGTGCTACCGTTTGCCAATAAGGTCAATCAATGGATTGAGGACGGCGTGCAAGGCAGCACTATCCATACGACCTTGGTCAATAACCACGGCTTCACCGGCAGTTACTGGGCGGTAAACCGTTATATTAAAAGCGTCATCGCTACTCAACCTGGCAAGGTCTCTACCGTGATGGAGTTCGAGCCAGGCGATGCGACGCAAGTGGACTTCGGTGCAGGTCCGCTCATCGTCGATACCCGTACCGGCGAAATGCGTAAGACTTGGATATTTATTATGACCATGGCATGGAGCCGTCATATGTATGCCGAGTTTATCTGGGACCAAAGTGTTGATACATGGCTATCGTGCCACCGACGCGCCTTTGAATGGTTTAACGGGGTGCCTAAGCGTGTCGTGATTGATAACCCTAAGTGCGCCATCACCAAAGCCTGCTATCACGACCCCGATGTACAACGAGCTTATGGCGAATGCGCCGAAGGCTATGGCTTTTTAATTGCGCCATGCCCGGTGCGCGACCCTCAGAAGAAAGGGCGTGTAGAGTCAAACGTCAAGTATGTCAAAAATGCGTTTGTTCCCTTGCGTGAGTTTAGAAGCTTAGCCGATGCCAATGCCCAATTACGTGAATGGGTGTTAAGTGTGGCCGGTAATCGCGACCATGGTACGACAAGGCGACAACCCTTAACGCAGTTTAAGGAGATTGAACAAGGTTTACTTACCGCGTTGCCTGACGTCCCGCCCGAGCTGGCAACATGGGCGAAAGTCAAAGTGCATGGTGATGGCCATGTGCAATTCCAGCATTGTCGTTACTCAGTGCCATATACCTTAATTAGAGAATCACTGTGGCTTCGCGCCAGTGATACCAGTGTGCGCATTTACCAAGGGTATGACTTGAAGGCGACCCACGGCAGGTTACGTCACCAAGGTGGCCGCTCCACGGTGCCGGACCATCAACCGCCTGCGGCGCAAGCCTATAACATGCAAGACCCACAATATTGCTTAGCCCAATCCGAGAAGATAGGGGAATACTGCCATGTGTTTACCAAACGCCTGTTCGCCAGTCGTGTGCTCGATAACCTACGGGCCGCGCAAGGAGTTATCAGTTTAGCCAAACGCTATGGTAATCAGCGTCTTGAGGCCGCGTGTGCCCGTGCCTTGACCTTCGATAACGTGCGCTACATTGCGGTGAAGCAAATCCTTGAAAAAGGGCTGGATAGCTTACCGCATCAAGGCGATGCGTTTGACAGTTTAAGCGACAGTTACACCGGCGGTGGTCGCTTCCACCGTGATCCTAACAAACTCATCCCTCATTAAAAGGACATTAATATGATTAATCCCATTCCAGAATTATCGCCACTATTAAAACAACTTAGACTATCGGGTATGACCGATTCACTGGCTCAGCGTAACCGTGAAGCCATCGAACATCAAATGACCTATCCAGAGTTCTTAGCCCTGCTTGTTCAAGATGAGGTGGCCAGACGTGACCAAAAGAAATATGCCACACGGCTGCGCCGTGCGGGCTTTAAATCCAATAAAACACTGGAAAGCTTCGATTTAAGCAACAACCCAAACCTCAATCAAGCCTATGTGAAAGAGTTAGCCACTTGCAGCTTTATTGATGAAAAAGTACCTGTACTCATTGCCGGTCCTTGCGGCACGGGAAAAAGTCATTTAGCCCAAGCCATTGGTCACTGCGCGGTACAACAAGGCGTGGACGTATTGTTCTTCACTCAAGCAAAACTGCTCGCCAACCTCTATGCAGCAAGAGCCACCAACACATATGAAAAGCGCTTCCAAGCGCTGGCAAAGGTGCCACTGCTCATCATAGACGACTTCGGCTTAAAACCACTGAAATCCCCACAAGATGAAGACTTACACGACCTAATAGACGAGCGCTACGAACAACACGCGACCATCATCACTAGCAATTTAGACTTCACAGAATGGGGCGATGCCTTCCCAAACAAACTACTCGGGGCCGCCACACTTGACCGACTAAAACACAACGCATATCGCTTAATCTTAGAAGGAGAAAGTTACCGAAAACTACGCTCAGAAAAAGGAGCAAAAAACCAACATGCTGGACGTAGTGCTAAAAACAGTCAATAATCAACTTGTTTGAGGGTAAAAAGAGCCGGTTTAGGTGGCTCCATTAGGCCGCAAATGGGTGGCGCCATTAGGGTGCAAATTGACACCAACGCCCCAAACATCATCAACCGGGACTAATGCGAGCAATCGACGTTGCCGATCTGGATTGGTCAGGTCTACAACCCCCTGAGTGGCAGGATATTTCTTGGCGGCATGGTTAGCCAGCTTGGCGAGTGTTTTAGTCGGTGCAATGCCTACACAGACGGTGATCCCAATCCAGTGGCCTATGCGCTCTCGCACTTGTTGTCCGAACTCGACAAGGGATAGGACAGACTCAATACCGGTTAAGTCCAAAAACGCTTCGTCAATGGAGTAAACCTCTACTCGTGGTGCCATCTCTTCCAAAGTGCGCATCACTCGACTGCTTAAATCTGTATACAGCTAGTACAGTTGGCTAAGAATTCCCGCTAAAAATAGGCGAGTAAGTGAGCAACCATTCTGCCGCATGGGTTGCTGGCGTCTAACACCAGAAAAATCACCCAGCCCAACCCGCTGTCTATTTTTTAAGGTGGGCATTCATCTACATGTCTAATTTTTTACCAATTTGATCGCTAAGATGTACTAATTTGATTACCGAGGGAGACTGACGGACTAATTACTTAGGGGCTTAATCGTACAATCTCCACTCGACACCACACAACTCACTTCTGGACATTTCTGAGTTGCATTTTAGCTAATTTAGAAAAACATGAATTAGATAAAGTATGGAAATTTCACTCGCTTTGATGATGGTGCTCACTGATAGGGTATTCAAAACTACTGAACCGCTCAATGGCCAATATTGGTTTGCTTCAACTGTTTAAGCGCCCATCGATCAACTGATACGCACCACTTAAGCAATCATATACATATGCTAACGCAGCAACACGGTTATTTTCATGGGGTTGAATACCTATTTTTGAAGCCCACTTAACTGAAGACCCTTGCTTCATAAGGGATAAAAAATTCTTTCCAATATCAGTACCAGAATCTCCATAAAGACTAGGTGCACTGTAGTTCCACTCATTTCTAATTGCGCTAGGTAAAGCCCACCTGTCATTAGATGAAGATACAATATCCTTTAGCAGTTGACATGCTGTATTGTGTTTATCCGATACTTTTATAGGATTGATTAGGCTACTTACATTTGTCCAAGCGACTTGATGAGGTCTAGCTCCCGTTTTAATGATATCTAGTTTAATTTCATTAAAATTATTACCTTGAGAAGCCATTACAGCAAAGCTACTTGGGCCATCAATGTTAAACATCGATGATGTACCTGCTTGAGCTGCACTTAATAATCGGGTTTGATCTTCTTCTGTCAGGTTGGTTATGAATTTTCCTGCAATCCTTGAAATCTCATTGCACATGAAGTAGCAAGCATAATAAGTTGTAACAACACACCATGCAGCTTGTAGATCACCATTAACCTGTTCAGTTAAGTGTTTAATTTGGTTTTCTACACGAACTTTTCCAAAGTGAAAGTCCGTTAGAATTGCATTTAGATAGTCACTCATCGGCATGGTAACCTCAAGGCGGCTTGAGTTGATCACTTGAACATCTATATCGACAATAGAGCTAACTAGGGCTTTTTTGAAGCTATTAGCCATCGAATAACTTGATGGCTTATCACTTCTTTGGAATCCCAGTGAAGTAAGCCTGCCTAATACTTCCTTTGATATTTCAGAACTGATCATGATTAAAACAGATCTTGAACCGAGCCAAGTTTGTGGCTATGAATTTCAATTAGCTCTTGCATTTCATCACTCATTTTCTTGATAGCATCACGGTTTGTGCCTGTATGAATAGCAAAGTTGAATGGTTTTAAACCTTCTAAGACTTCCTTTAGTGCGGAGGCAGAGTAGCTTTTTGAATACATCATTGAAAGGCCGCAAACTTGTCCAAAGATGCTAAATACAGCTTCAAAATATGCTGCTGTAGTTAGCTTTTCGCTGCTCCCTAATGTGCTTTCAAGAACACCTTGTACAGCGGAGGTATAGTTTGATAATAGACGTTTTTTATCATCGTAAGCCAAGCTAGATAATGGATGAACTTTCAATATAGGGTCTAAGGCTGCTTGAAATGGAACATGCGAGATTTTACCTCTAGAACTAGAGGTTGCACTGAGTTTTCCGTAAAGGGGAGAATCAGGCTCATTTCCAAGCTCATCGAATAATCGGGCTCTAACAGCATCGAGCGAGTCCTCTTCAGCCAAAAACTTTAACAACTCAAGACGAAGTGTTTTAGGCACGCCTTTCTGGTTAGAGTTTATATCTATAAAGTATTGAACTTCGTTAGTGTGTTCTAAACCTTTAAAAATACACACGGGTAGTTCAATATCTTGCTCTGCCAAATGAGCGCCATATAATCGATGCTGACCATCAATAACGAATAAAGAGTTAGGAATCAGTTCCATCGATAATTCAGAATTACTGAATGATATAACTGAGTTTTCTTGAGCACTCAGAATTACGGCCCCTGGGATTAGATTCCCTGAATCTAAATATTCCGCGATCAGCTTAGCTCGTGGTTCTGACAAATGACGCTGATACCCCTTTTGTGCATCCTCATCTACTCGAGAAACTGTGGCAACTTGCAAAATTTCACTAGCCTTCATTGCCGTAAGGTATAAATCAATATCATCATTACCTATGCTGAATGCCATTTTATTAATTTGAGTCATCAATTTAGTCCTTTTTCTTATTTTTTTTTATGATACCAAGAACAACATCTTGTGTCTTAGATTCTGAAAGTTAAGTCACCCGTTTGTGTAGACAAATTACTGGTATTACAAAAAGTAAGTCAAATGGTGCTTTGGTGAAATGTATTTAAACGCTCACAACACACTTAGGGGCAGAGGTGAGTTAGAGCAACCTGTCGGACCTAATTGCATCGTGATTTGAATTTGACAGGTTGAGTCCAGACTAATCCAGCTAAGAACATAAGTCTCGGAGCTAATCTAGCTTCTCTCGCTTTTTGAATTCTAGAACGTTGCCTGTTGCCCCCGTTGTTTCCACATCGATCATTAACTCAATATGCTTGCATTCTTCAGGCATATGTTCCCACATAGCAACGGTCATTTGGTGCATTCTCACGGCTTGAGACTTTAAGCGTTTTTTATAATCTCCAAGCTTTTCTTCTTTCTTCTCAATTTCTCTCTTAAGCTTTTTGATTTCTTTTTTAGCTTTGTCTAAGTCTTCCTTAGCCTTTATGTGGAGAGGGTGGCCGCGAACCACAGTATCGGACACATTGCTTACTCCATGAACACGATTTGCTTCAGCGCTTTCGATCAGCGCTTTTGTTTCTGGATAGCGCCTGGCCGATCCATTCGATAACCCCGCTTCTTTCTCAACATTAGAAACAACAATTTTAAGCTTGTTGGCTTTAAGCTTTTGTTTCAACTCTCTGTTAATCGGCTTTTGATGAACAAGCCGCGCCAATGCGTCTCTTAGCTGTCTTTCTGTTGAGCTTAACTCCGCCTTGTCTGTCATGCCTTACGCCTTCCTTGTCGTTTCGATAACCAAATTCAGCACATCTTCTGCAAATTCATACTTTTCATATTTAAATCCTAGATCATCCATGATCGCTTCCGCAGCTTTTACCTGCATAAAGTATTTGGTTGCAGAACTGGAGTTTAATTCATTGTTTTCTTTTAAAAACTCAACGTTTCTCATTGCGTCCATACGGGAGGATTCGGCATAAACAGCATTTTCAATAAAATCATATTCGCAGTCTACACATTCACTTAAATCAATATTGATACGCATTGAACATTGAGTGTTAGTGCAATACATCCCAGGAGCAATAGCATGTAAATGTTCTTTACCGTTGGTCAACCGATCTATCCAGTAGTCAACCGATAGCTTGCGTTTGCTTACTCCATCTTCAAAATAACTTTCACCTTCGCGACTAATCTCAGCCGCTGCTGCTTGACCTTTACCTCCTGCGATACGCTTACCATTCGCCATTTTTTGATATATGCGAGCAAATATCTCAGCCTGTTGTGTGACTCGTTCTTTTTGTATTTCGCTGTAAAGTTTTTCAAATGAATAGGCATTTCGGGCATACCATCGCGTCATTGCCATCGACAAATGCGAAAATTGCTGCTTCAAGGCGGGGAAAGAACACAGCTCATAACCAATTAGGTAGTACGCGAGGGAGCGCCGTGTCTGGTGTGGCGAAAAGTGAAATTTATCACCCTGATTAAAAGATGTTTGGGTTGGGTCGGAGGTCTGTAAATGCCCCATATCTTCTGCTGTAAGTGTAAAATCAAATTTATCGCTGTTAAACCCCGTATTAATTTTAGTGTGTAATGCGTGCGTATTCTGATGTTCTCGATCGCTGATTCTGGCTAGCCCGATCAACTCTATTCCGGTCATTCGATCACAGACTTTTTCTTCACCACCCGATCAGTCTTTTATGCTTGTTAACTTCTTTTAATTTTAAAGAGGAAACAAGTATGTCAAAACCTACTGACATAGAACGCGTTAAAGCGGTTCTCTATCTTAAGCTTGATGAAAACCTCAGTAACCGGGACATCGCCAGGAGACTGAATGTGGGGGCTGCCACTATATCTGATATTCTCGGTAAATTCAGAACCCTGGATTGTGGCTGGCCGTTACCTGAGCATGCCTCCGATCAATGGCTACATCAGTCACTTTATCCTGACAGGAAAGCGGGCCGTATTAAACCTGATTATGGCCTGATGGATATTGAACTGCGGCGTAAAGGTGTAACTAAACTGCTGCTCTGGGAGGAATATCAGGCTAATTACCCTGATGCTTGCTATAGCTACAGCCAGTTTTGCGACAATTATCGTGAATGGAAATCCCAGCAAAAGCGCTCGATGCGATTTACGCATAAAGCAGGCGAGAAGCTATTTATCGACTTCTGTGGGCCGACATTACCGATTGTAAATCCCGGCACCGGAGAAGTGCGTAATGCCCAGGTCTTTGTTGCGGTACTGGGCGCGTCAAACTACACCTTTGCGATTGCCACAGAAAACCAGAAGCTCGAAAGCTGGCTGGAGGCGCATGTGGCTATGTTTGCCTTCTTCGGCGGCGTGCCGCAATTGCTGGTACCGGACAATCTCAAGTCAGCGGTCACCAGAGCCTGTCGATTTGAACCTCAGTTGAATACAGCTTACCAGTCATTAGCGAATCATTATGGCTGCGCCGTGATGCCTGCAAGACCTCTGAAGCCAAAAGATAAAGCGAAAGCAGAAAATGCCGTACTCATTGTGGAACGATGGATAATGGCAAAATTGCGGCATCAGGTCTTCCATACCTTATCAGGCCTTAATGTTGCTATTCGGGCGTTACTGCATGAACTGAATCAGAAACCATTCCAGCGATTACCGGGAAACCGACAAACCTTGTTTGAATCGCTGGATAAACCAGAGCTGGCCCCGTTACCCACAACACCATGGGAATACACTGAAATCCATATTGCCAGAGTCGGTATTGATTACCATGTCTTGTACAAAGACCATTTCTACTCAGTTCCTCACCTCTTTGTCGGCAAGTCAGTTGAAATACAGGCTTCTAAGCGGCTTATTCGGATTTACTACCAACGCGAGTGCATTGCACAACACATGCGTAGTGACCGAAAAGGTGGCTTTACCTGTGTTGATGAGCATATGCCTGCCAATCATCAGCATCAGAAATGGTCACCCGGAAGACTCAAGAACTGGGCAAAGCAGATCGGCCCTTCCACACTTGAAGTCACCGACGCCATTCTGCAAAGCAAACCACATCCAGAGCAAGGTTATCGGGCCTGCCTTGGGCTACTTAACCTTGCAAAGAAATACGGCGAAAGTCGCCTGGAACAAGCCTGTCGCCGGGCTATTGATATAGGTAATCCCTGTCGAGCCAGCGTGAAATCGCTGTTGCACACCCACCTTGATAATGCCCCGAAAGTGGATGACGTTGAAACGCCCAATCTCACTCATCACAACATCCGCGGCCCTAAATATTACAAATAAGGAACTCAAATGAACGATCTACTCATCCAACAATTACAGCAACTGCGCATGACAGGGATTGCGGATATGTTAAAACAGCAACGCGCTCAACCCAACACCTACTGTGAATTAGCCTTCGAGGAACGGTTGTCCCTGCTGGTTGACCATGAAATGAACCAAAGACGGACAAACCGCATCAACCGACTTCGTAAACAGGCACGACTCAGGTTAAATGCAACACCGGAAGAACTGTCATACGACAATGGCCGCGGATTACAAAAGCCAAGAATGGCCGATTTATTAAATGGCGGATATCTTAGTCATCATCAGAATATCATTGTTACCGGAGCCACAGGTGGCGGTAAAACCTATGTAGCTTGTGCGCTTGGTGAACAAGCGTGTCGCCAGGGAATACGTGTTGGTTACTGGCGATTACCACGATTAAACGAGCACTTACACATCGGTCACGCTGATGGCAGTTACACCAAGCAGCTAGCAACGATAGCGAAACAACAGCTACTGATCCTGGATGACTGGGGACTGGAAAAACTCACCGTCAAACAGGCAACAGACTTACTGGAGGTGGTAGAAGACAGGCACGGCGTAAGTAGCACCATCATCTGTAGTCAGCTACCTGTAGAGCAATGGCATTCAATGATAAGTAACGGCACGGTTGCCGATGCGCTACTAGATCGCCTCATCCACAATGCTCACCGGATAACCCTCACTGGGGAGTCAATGAGAAAGCAACAAACCATGAGGTAAATACCTGTGGCAGACTGCGGTCTGCCACAACTACTGATCGGGCAAGCCATAATACCAGTGATCGGGTGTATCAGAATTGGGGTGATCGAGAGGCCGGAATTAGTGATCGGGAAATGCCTAATACGCAATGCGCTCTTCCCTATAGGTTGGGGAAAAGCGATGTCCTTCAAGTTTGCAAACATTCGATGATTATTTTTCTTTGCAAATCTGTCGCGATAAGGCGTATTAATAGCATTTAACATATGGAAGGCTTTCCAACCCGTTTCCGTGGTTACAAACGTGTCATTTTTGGTTTGACTACTGATCGTAATTTTTGATTGGCGTGTAGTTAGAAAGTAAATGGTTTCCTTGCCAGTTTCGGACTCACATCCATTTTTATCGAAAGTCGTTCTTTGCGCACCGTAAACAGGACTCATTTTGTACAACTCGTCTACGCGCATTCCTGACAATGCCAAGCAAAGCCATGAGGCTTTTGTGTTCAAGCTTCTCAAATACTGTCTAAAACCAGCCCAGCCATAATAAGTGTTGCCAATGCGTGCTCTGAAGATACTAAGACATTCTCGTCGTATTTGAATGCGGGGTTGAATAGATGTGAATATTTGCATCCACCGTGGATCTTCACCTTTATCCGCTAAGGTTATTCCATTGTTGTCGAGCGCCTGGGTAAATCGTTCCCATGATTCTGCATAACCGCCATGAGGTTTATGGCTATAGCCGCTTCTAATCCTCAGAATTTTTCTTTTTACTTCATCGGAATAAAAGGAAATCATCTGCTCAACTGCTTGTTCGATTTCATCTCTTAATCCGTAGGCTTTTACGATATCTTCACTGTACCCTTTTAATGCCGCAAAATAGATTCGGGGGGGAATCACCACTTTTCCGTTTTGCGCATCAGAACTCATGTTGTACATCTTATGGGATTGATGTGAAAAATTGACCTTGAAAGGTAGCAGCCCTTTCAAGTGGACAAGACTATTCAACCCTATAAAACAATAGCTCCTAGAAATATCATACCATCCCTCAGTAACCAAAATTTCTAGATGCTCTTGATTCAATTCCTCAAATGAATTGATGCCACGTTTGATTAGTTGGGCAATATCCTTTCGAAGAGAGTTTTTTTTATTATTTATTGAAGCCAGTTCTATATGTTTAACAGAAAACCACATATCCGCTAATGCTACGCACTTCATTTGATTAAGCATGTGACGCTCTTTTTGATGAAGTACAATGACATTTTCTTCTTGCTCTGGCTCAATGTTAAAAATCAAGTTCGTGACCCCACTCCCTTTGTAGTCAGAATTTCTAAACGCCCATATATCCTCGCCAAACAAGATGGTCTTTTTTTGATCTTGATAGACCACCATTTTGTCTAATTCTTCCCAATCGCCTCGCAGTAGCGCAGGGAGAAGTTCCTGTTGCAAATAGTCGCCTCTATCACCAATTAAACGCATGGTATCTAAGGTTGAATCCATATCTTGTGAGTTTTCAAAAGACAGCATAGATATAGCCCTTATAAAAATTGGGTAATGGAAGATAACGAGTCGAAAAGTGGATAACGCCCTTTTTCTTCAAGCAAATCCTCAGCTTGTTCAACGGTCTCTAATGGGAGGCCGTCAAGGTTAGCTTGAAAGCGATTTATCTTTAATTGAATTACCGAAGCGCGTTCTGGGTATTGGTCAATGGCTTCACTTAACGCATCGAGAAAGCTCAATAGTTTATAAATAGCGTAGGGGTCATCAACGAGTTTGGCGCTTTTGCAAAAGACGCAAAGATCGTATTGATAGCAGGTAATATCTTGACCCTCTTCAATAATCCCTTTTTTTTCTGCGAACTTGCGTGCTGCATAATGCCAATCTTTCTCTGACAGCAAATCAATTTCCCCGCCGCAGCTAATGCCATTGGGGTTTGTAGGAGCATTACGTTGTTTCCAAACATCGTATTCTAAGACGGGAATTTCCAATTCTTTCTTAACCGATTCTATAGCTTCACTGCGGCTCTTGCCCTGGGCTATGTAGACTAACCCCATCATCCCTTGTGACATTTGCTTGTTGTTTGATACAGGGTGGCCGTTGGGGTAATGTCTTTCAGTTGTTTCAATATTGTGCTGCAAAATTTTTCGGGCTGTCCACCCTTTTTCTTCAGCTTTATACTCTAAGTTAGAATGAGTAGTGCGAATCCTACTGGCGGTAATATTTATAAAGTAATCACCGCGACCAATGCCACACAATTTTAACAGAACTTCGCGAATCGGAACCTCACCTTCTGACCACTGATAAGTAACATATTTACCACCCAGCGGTAGTAAGAATGGATGCTTGGTTGTTGAACTCCCCCCACCAAAACCATAATTTTTTCTGGGTAAAGGGTTTCTGCTCGCAGCATAACGCTCAACCAATTGAAGAAAAGGTTTGTATTTAGCTGCAACAATAAACTCACCTTTAGAGCCATCAGCATATTTGAAAGAAACTGTGATCGCTCCATCGGAATCTTTCTCTGAATAATTAAGCGGTATAAGCGCGTTCCGCAATGAAACATCAGTCATACATGAAAGAGCAGCGTAAGCAATAGGCATTGCTCTTATTGTTACAACTTGCTTTTTAAGAACGGTGACTTTTGCTTCCATCGTGTATACACCATCATCTCGTTTAATCTTGTTAAACGTGGTCATCTTTTGATCTTTAACAATGTCGGCGTAGGTTTTTACTAGATGGTCGGTCAACTCAGCTCTGCTATCAGAAAGCAAATTTAGGTTCTTTGATAATTGGAATGAAGCTCCAGACACATCAACCTTGCCTTTATCACCTTCGCTATTGAGGAAATATATCAGAGTGTCATAAGGGTCTTCGCTGTAGGTTTTCGAGAGGAGTTCGAGTGCTCGAAGAAAGGTAATTCCGTCAGTTTCTCCAACAGTGTCGCGCTTATTGATGTCAGCGACAATAAACCCAGCTTCCTCATCTTTGGCTTCGGGGTGGGAGCTTTCTTCTAAGCCTGAAAATAACGCTTTTACGTCCTTTGATGCACGACCTTTGTAAGCGCGAACTTGAGCAACTTTTGATGTCCGACCATCTTTATTTGACGTAACCATTTTAATGGGGTGGCGAACCTGTCTAATCACTGTGTCGTTAAATGCAGTGTAATAGGCAATCAAAGTGTAAGCTGCCGACATGCATTGATTAAAAGGACTCGCTAAGCCTTCTGAAGCTGAACCATTTTTTCTCCCAAGTGTAATCGTGATGTCACGATTATCTATTCTTTCAACCACAATGTTTTCTAGGTATTGAGGTGGGGGCGATTCGGGGTTTTCTTCTTTAAACGCAATAAGTTGAGTTACCAAAGAGAAAAAGAGAAGCTGAGTGCGTCTAACTAGTGCATACCATTCGCTTGATGTATAAGGTAGTGTAGCAAAATCTGTTATCTCACCAGTAAAGCTCTTAAGCGTGGCTTGCATGTCTGACACATCAAAATCAAGCACTGGAAGCATCGAGTCGAGATTCATCTTTTTTTGAAGAGCTGAGGATTCCAACAAACCAAACTCTTCACCATTATGATACTGAAATTGGTATTTTTTAGGCTCACTAGCAATGTCAACTAAGCGCCGTAACTCACCTGAGTTACCAGCGTAATAAAGATATCCAGCCTGACTAAAAGGGTCGAACTTCTTAATGTCGCAAAATGCAATGTAAGTCTTTAAGGCGCTTAATTTAACTACTAGAGACCATGCATTGGTTTCATTTTTCTTCTCTTGATCAACCCATCTTTTTAGCTTTTGCATTCTTTCCAGTCGAGAGGGTTTAGCTAATGGTTTTTTGGGATCACACTGTTCATGACACCAATAAATAAAATTGTGTCTTGTGCTGTTTAGCACCCCTTCTGGCCGTATATCAACGATAAAATCTAATGAAGTAACATTTTTCTTAGTAATCGGCGGAGCGGGTGATTTATTTTGATTTCTCGATGCTGCTAATCGACTTTTTGCCATATCATCACCTCAGCGATTGTTGTGCGAATTGATTTTTACGCTGAGCGAATTCCAACCATGTTTTATTGTCATTCATGTAGTTAACGTATTTTTGAGTGGTAGAGGTGCTTTCATGCCCCATCAAATCAGCCAGCTCCTGTAACAAAGCCTCGAAGGGCTTACCTGTTTCCATATGTTTGCTGTACAGCCAGTCGGTTGCGAAAGTGGCTCGTAAGTCATGAGGGGCAAAATAAATATCAAGCCCACAGTGTGTCAAATCATTGCGGATAGTTTCCACATACTTTTGAATGGTGTTTGGAGCGTAGATATTGCCATTCGATTTAACGAATAAGTGGTTATGGCGAAGTAATCCTTTTTCAATAGCCTTCTTCCTCGCCTTACTTAACTTGTACTCGTACAACAGATCCATGACACTGGCTGGGATTTCAATTGTTCTGTTTTTTTTGAACTTGGTTAAGCAACCGTTAATATTCTCACCAATTTGCACCTTAACTACTTTAGCTTTTGGCTTGTCCACGACAGAGGCAGGAAATGTTATTAATTCCTCCAATCTCAATCCCGTTTCAGTTTTTAAGTACACCATTAGGGCTTTAGTGTCAGATGAATTTTCAATATCAAGGTGTTTATAAAGCTCTTGTTTTTCATCTTCACGAAGTGGGTTAAGCTCTCGAATATCAGCATCTTGAGGTTTTTTTATGTTCTTAAATGGTCTAGTGAGACCTGTGGTGTATACAATAATTTCCTTACTGTGACTGCGATTGAGATGTGAGAGCATTTCATGTTGTGCTCTGTTTCCTTTGTTGCTTATGCGAACAGTCTTTGCCTTAAACTCAAATGGTCGAAAGGTTTTGCTGATTGAAATGATCCGCTGGCGATGAAGGAAGATGAAGTAATTGACAACTTTCAAAACATAGTTAGAGGCTGTACTTGGAGAACCACCGACTTTTCCAGTTTCATCCTTGGTATAAAGGTTTTCCAATAAATAGTCTCGATATCTCACGATTGGACTTTCCTCTACCTTCTCGGTGCAGTCATATATTGTTAACGGAGGTTTTTCATCAACCAGAAGGCCAGTCCTTGGGTGTGTATGTTCGGGGATTTCCGTGCTCAACCACCGATAGAAGCTCAATAACGCAACTGCATGGGATTGAATCGTCTTATCGGAGGATATATCTGGGTCTGCCAACAAAGAGTGAAGATATAGATTCACTGGCACCACATTGATACCATCGGGGTCTATTAAAATTGGAAGTTTATGAGCAAATGGTTTTGAGTTGTCCCTAACGTCATGGATGATCTCGCCACTGTCAGGGTGTGGCCTACTTATAAATGAGGGATATTTCTCCGTACTAATCCACATAAGACAATAGTCAAAGCCGAAGTCATCTGGAAACGACCTATTTTGTTCAATCACATTAACACCTAAATCATCCGTTATTCACACTGCTAAGCCTTCCCCCAGGGGGTTACGCGTTCATACATCTACTTTTTCAAGATATTTCTTAACCAATAGTAAAAATTGTAACCACCCCTCATCTCGACGTCTAATTTATACAACCTGAAACATTACAACATGTGATGTCTAAAGTATTTCCCAACTGTAAGCGCATAGTTGGACGAAAAGGCCAAAATGCCATGACGCAGCATTTCAGATTTGATCTGAAAGACGGGTACACCCATTTTTATACCGAGTAACTTAGCTTCACGCGAGCGTGCAACCACGCAGCCGTCATTGTTGGACAGCACCACAACCGGTGTATCTTTTAAATCAGGACGAAACAGCTTCTCACAACTGGCGTAAAAATTGTTGCAGTCCACCAAGGCAAACACAGGCATGGGATAGTCACGACTTACGGCGCATGTTTCGCACCACATTGGTGACCACACCAAATATCTCCAACTCTGTTCCTTCAGGAATATGAATGGGCTCATACGCCTGGTTTCTTGGGATCAGCATGACGCACGGCCTTAGTTGAAGCTCCTTTACCGTGAGTTCTCCATGGATTCCCGCTATGACAATGTCACCGTGTTCTGCTTGGACAGAGCGATCAACCACCAAAATATCATCTGGGTGAATCCCGGCATCAATCATTGAATCACCTTCAACACGCACAAAGAACGTTGCAGCCGGTCGCTTGATGCACAGCTCGTTGAGGTCGAGCATTTGCTCAACATAATCCTGCGCTGGTGAGGGAAAACCAGCAGAAACACGTTCCATGAACAATGGAATACGAAGGCGCTTTGCTTTGATGAAGGCAAGTGCGCCGCTACGGCCTATCAGCGAGACACTCATGACGAACCTCGAAAAATCATAATTAATACTGTTTGTTTATACAGTATCTAATGCTATGCTGATTTCTACAAGTAGAATTGTAGGTAAAACTGGTGTTGTTCGAGTAAGACGTTGTGTCGTGGGTGATTTCTTTTTTGTGTTGAAAAGCTTGATGTGGGGATAGCTCGCCCTCGTCAAAGCCTGCAAGGCTTGGACATTACTGCTTCTGCCTACTGCTCTTGTTTCTGTTACTGATCCTGTTACTGCTACTGGTTAACGCATGGGTCAAGTAACCGTCAGACAAGGCTTGTTGAACCCTTTGCAAAGGGTTTAAAAACAGTTAGTAAAATTCTGCTTCGTATTGAATTTACTGGCTTAAAGCGAAGTTAGGAGCACCATTAAAATGCTCAGTCGAACTCAGTTCAAGCCTTTTGCAACCGTTTGAAAAGGGGTTGGCTAAGCCATACGTAAAGGGTATCGGTAAGGGTTACCTAAAGGGTTTAGCTAAGGCTTTCTGAAAGGCTTAGCCAAAGCCTTCATACATGGGTTCACCCAGTAGAAAGATTAAAAAAACGCTTAGGTATCCAAGGTGCATTTAGAAAAACCTGTGGCACAGTGAAATCACCTAAAGCGAACAATAGAAGTGAAGAGGAACCATCAATGACAAGAGCCCCTGCGCCATTTCCGCTAGAGCGCCTCGCGGATATCCCAGAAAGGCCAGAAGATTTTAGATTGCTGGAGCGCATTCCATTAACGCGTGAACCGCAGTCCTGGCCACTTGAACTTTCGCCTATGGTCGGTGATGAACAGCCAATGGTGCTGCTCGATACAGAGACAACTGGACTGTCTGCCGATGATGAGTCCATTATTGAGCTTGGTATGGTAAAGGTGCTTTACAGCCCCTCTGCTCAGCGGATTGTGTCGATTGTTGATGTGATCAGCTTGTATGAAGATCCCAGCAAGCCAATCCCCGAGCTGATTACCGAGTTAACCGGTATCACTGATGAGATGGTGCAAGGCCAGCACATTGATGATTCACTGGTAGCGAGTTGGTTATCCGATGATCCGCTGGTGGTTGCACACAATGCACAGTTTGATCGTCCTTTCTTTGAAAAGCGGTTTGCTGCATTAGGACATCTATCTTGGGTCTGTTCAGCCAGTGGCATAGATTGGAAGGCGCTGGGTTTTGAAAGTCGAAAACTTGAGTACCTGCTGCTTCGCTTAGGTTGGTTCTATGAAGGACACCGAGCTGCAACCGATTGTTTGGCGATGGCCTGGTTGTTTCATTTGTTGCCCGAGTCCGTTGCAAACTTGTTGTCTGAAGCAGACAGGCGAACTGTATTAGTTCGTGCGTTTGGTGCGCCGTTTGACGTAAAGGACTATTTAAAAGAGCGCGGTTACCGCTGGCATGACGGTGTTAAAGGTGCCAACAAACATTGGTGGCGCGAAATCAGCGAAGACGAGTTGCCGCAGGAACAAACTTACCTGGATGATTTGTACCATCGTGGCTCAGAACATGCCCACTATGACTACAAAGATGCTCGCAATCGATTTAAAGCTTTGTAGCTCTCTACAAGGTAAGCCTTGCATATTTGAAAACCTCTGGAAAATGGAAAGTGAACTTACGTTATACCCAAACTACTTGGTGTTGCAGCTAGGCGGCAAGTAAGTGAGTCCCCATGAGCATAGATCTTCTATGTGATTGGGGTGAGCGAATGCAGGTAACACCGCTGCGGCTGCAAGTAGGAAGGGTATATAACCAACAAGAGGAATCTTTCCATGTACCAAGACACCTACATTGAATACTGGGGCGAAATCTTCGTCTCTGCCCGCATCATTGAATTTGGCATCACGTTCGAGCGCTTTCTAAAAGATCCATGGAAGCATTTGATGTCCTGTGGCCAAGAATCTGCACCGGACGCGATTGCTGAAGGGATGCTGCCATTGCTACCAGCCCAGGCAGAAGTTGCCAGGCGTGTTCGAGAGAGTGAGCAACGAGCCCTGATCTCTACAGAGTCGGACAAAGGGGTATCGCATCGCGGTAACATCGTGGTGCCACTGGTTCGGGTAGCGCATTGATAGCGGCTATCAGCAATGGCATGAAACAAGGCCTTCACGCTCATGACTCAGCGGCAATTGTAATCCAGATCAAAAAGTTGCCGCTTAGTCTTCCCTACAAAATAATTTGTGATAGGATGATACCTAATAAAATTAATTAGGTTGAAGCCTATTCAGTGTTTTATGGCCATCTGTTCAGCTTCAACCGGTAGAGATTGATTAGCCATTGCGGATGAATAGCAGCTTTATGCCATGCCGTTCAATGTGATTACGTGATGTCTGACCGAACTTTATAAACAGAGTTTTAAGAATCTGGTTGAATTGGATAAACAAGACGCATGACAAATGATGGTCTGAAAAAAACGGTAGTGGCGAGTTCACTCGCTAAAGAAAGTGCGAAAGGAAAGCCAGATAGGCTTTCGCAGATAGCGCAGTTGCCACAAGCAACCAGGGATCGCATTGCCCACATTGATTTCACCTTATTGTTTAAGGGAGAAGCGGTACGGGCGGACTTAGTCGATCGCTTCAGTATAGCTGCCGCACAAGCAACGAAAGACTTCACCATGTACAGAGAGCTTGCGCCAGGCAATATTGAGTATGACCAAAAGCTCAAGTTGCACAAGCGTGGTGAAGCATTTGAACCCCTGTTCGACTACGACGTTGTGAGAACTCTGGCAACCATTAGCCAAGGCTACGGCGATGGCTTCACTGGAAAGGTAAAACCACCTCTGGCTTGTGAAGCGCCTTATCACCTTAACAAGCCGAGTTTATCGATAGTAGCGAAAGTCACCGAGGCCATCCACAAAGGCAAAGCCTTGAGTATCACCTATGTGTCGTTATCGAGCGGTGAAACAACGCGTGAAATTGTACCGCATACGCTGGTGGACAATGGCCTGCGTTGGCATGTTCGTGGTTTTGACCGCAAGCATGGTGAGTTCCGTGACTTTGTATTGACCCGCATTAAAGCTGCGGTTGTGCTTGAAGATTCAACCTTGTCGCCTTCTGTTATCAAAGAAAGTGAGCTCGAAACCCAAGATCGACAGTGGAACCGATTCGTAGAGCTTGAGTTAGTGCCGCATCCACGTATTGAGCACAGCGAAGCGATAGAGCTGGACTATGGCATGACGGGTGGCGTTCTAAAGGTTGAGATTAGAGCAGCAACCGCTGGCTATTTGCTACGCCAATGGCATGTGGATTGTTCTACGGAACACTCATTAATGGGCTTTGAGTATCAGCTTTGGTTGCGTAACAGCCAGGCTCTTTATGGTGTCACAAACTTAAGTATTGCGCCGGGTAGAACAAGTTAATCGAACGATGTAGCGACCATTGAGACGTTACATAAAGAACAGAATTTTAAATTTATAGTGAAGCCGTTGCAGCAACCTAGTGGGATGCAACCAACACTGAACAGGAAAAGAAAATGGATCATAGTGTACATAACAAGCTCATCTCATTTATTTGGAACATTGCCGACGACTGTTTACGTGATGTGTACGTTCGCGGTAAGTACCGCGATGTGATTTTACCTATGGTGGTATTACGACGTTTAGATACGTTACTAGAACCTACCAAAGAAGCCGTGCTTGAAGAGGTAAAGTTCCAAAAAGAAGAGATGCAAGCCACGGAGCTTGATGATGAACCATTAAAAGCGGCCAGTGGTTATGTTTTTTACAATACATCTAAATGGACGCTGAAATCCCTGTTCAACACCGCAACGAATAACCAACAGATATTACTCGCCAACTTTGAAGAGTACCTGCTTGGCTTTAGCGATAACGTTAAAGAAATCATTGAATGCTTTAATCTCAAATCGCAAATTCGTCACATGGCCTCCAAGCAAGTCCTTCTTGATGTCGTCGAAAAGTTTGTTTCCCCTTACATCAACCTAACTCATGAAACGGTCGAAGACCCAGATGGCAACAAGATGCCAGCCCTTACTAACCTGGGTATGGGTTACGTGTTCGAGGAGTTGATCCGCAAGTTCAACGAAGAAAACAACGAAGAAGCAGGTGAACACTTTACACCACGTGAAGTGATTGAATTGATGACGCACCTGGTGTTCGACCCAGTGAAAGACCAGTTGCCGCTTACCATGACAGTGTATGACCCTGCGTGTGTAGCGGTGGTATGTTGACTGAATCTCAAAACTTCATTGAAGAGAAATACCCGAACGACAGCCGTGATGTTTACCTTTACGGCAAAGAGATCAACGACGAAACCTACGCGATTTGTAAATCGGACATGATGATCAAAGGTAACAACCCTGAGAACATCAAAGTAGGCTCAACCTTGTCTACCGATGAGTTCGCGGCTTCACGCTTTGACTTTATGTTGTCTAACCCGCCATATGGTAAGAGTTGGGCGTCTGAACAGAAGCACATTAAAGACGGCAGTGATGTGATTGACCCTCGTTTTAAGGTTAGCCTGAAAGACTATTGGGGAAATCTCGAAGTGGTAGATGCCACGCCACGTTCAAGTGATGGCCAGCTGCTCTTCTTAATGGAAATGGTCAACAAGATGAAAGATCCGAGTGTAAGCCCATTAGGCAGCCGGATTGCTTCTGTTCATAACGGCTCATCGCTCTTTACCGGTGATGCGGGCGGTGGCGAAAGTAACATTCGTCGCTTCATCATTGAAAACGACATGCTAGATGCCATCGTTCAGTTACCTAATAACCTGTTCTACAACACCGGCATTACCACTTACATTTGGGTGTTGAACAACAATAAACCTGAGGCACGTAAAGGTAAGGTGCAACTGATTGATGCCAGCTTGCTATACCGTAAGTTGCGTAAGAACTTAGGTAACAAAAACTGCGAATTTGCACCTGAGCACATTACGGAAATTACCGATACTTACCTGGCGTGTATGGATGTTGAAAGAGCACTTGATGCAAACAATGATCCGATCGGCATCGCCAGCAAGGTGTTTAGCAATGACGATTTTGGCTACTACAAAGTCACTATCGAGCGCCCAGATCGCCGCAGAGCCAAGTTCACTCAAGACGCAATAGCCCCACTGCGTTTTGATAAGCAGCTCAGTGAAGTGATGGAGCACGTTTACGCAGAGCACGGCGAACGTGTTTACGAAAAAACTGGCTACGGGTCTGATCAGAAAAAGAGCTTCTTAAAATCCATTGAGAAGGACATTCTTTCTTGGTGTGAAGATAACGACATCAGTCTCAATGCAAAGGCTAAGGCAAAACTGCTCGATGTGAAACATTGGCTGGCGCTAAAAGCATTGCTTGAAACGGCACAAACGCTGATGGCTGATATCGGTAGCAATGAATTTGATGACTTCAATAGCTTTAAAACCCAAGTTGATAAATCACTAAAAGCCCACGCCATTAAGCTTTCAGCACCTGAGAAAAATGCCATCCTAAACGCGGTGAGCTGGTATGACGAAACCGCCAAGAAAGTGGTTAAAAAGGTAGTTAAATTAACGGGTGATAAATTAGACGACCTCCTGGAGCGCTACGAGTGTGAAGTCGCTGACCTGCCAGATTTTGGTTATTACCCCGTTCCTAGAGAAGAAGGCGGTAAAAAGGGCGAGTTCATCACTTACGAAACCAACTCAGACCTGCGAGACACAGAATCTGTCCCGCTGAAGCAAAGCATTTACCAGTACTTCCTAGACGAAGTGAAGCCACATGTTGATGAAGCGTGGATAAACCTGGATACGGTGAAAATTGGTTATGAAATCAGCTTCAATAAGTATTTCTACCGTCATAAACCGCTGCGTAGTTTAGAAGAGGTGGCAACCGACATCATCAACCTGGAACAAAAAGCCGAAGGTCTTATTGCGCAGATATTGGGTGTGAACGTGGCGGAAGTTCAGGGAGAAGCGTAATGGAACGTTTAGCATTGATGCCGAAATATGACGATTATGTAGATTCTGGGGTTGAATGGTTGGGACGAGTACCAGCCTCTTGGGAATTAACACGATTAGGCACTCGCTTTAATGAGCGTAGATCTAAAGTTTCAGACATAGACTACCCTGCACTCTCCGTAACAAAAAAAGGCGTTCTACCTCAATTGGATAATGCGGCCAAAACAAAAGATGGCGATAACAGGAAGCTAGTAAAAGAGGGTGACTTTGTTATAAATAGCCGCTCTGATCGGAAGGGTTCTAGTGGAGTATCTGACAGAGATGGATCAGTATCGCTTATAAATATAGTACTTAAACCAAAAGGGATTCATCCAAAGTTTTCAGAGCACCTTTTGAAAAGTCATGCATTTATTGAGGAATACTATCGTGTTGGACGTGGAATTGTCGCAGATTTGTGGACTACTCGATACGATGAAATGCGGACGATTACTATATCTGTTCCTTCACTAGAAGAACAAACCCGTATCGCCAACTTTCTAGACAAGAAAACCGCTCAAATCGACGACGCGATTGCTATCAAAGAGCAGCAAATTAACCTGCTCAAAGAGCGTAAGCAGATCATCATCCAACAGGCGGTGACCCAAGGGCTTGATCCCAATGTGCCAATGAAAGACTCCGGTGTGGATTGGATTGGGGAGATACCGGAGCATTGGGAAATCAAGCCTCTAAAACACATACTAAAACTGAAAAATTTAAAGATAGAAGCAGGTAAAAGCAATTTAGAATATTTGGGGATGGAGTGTGTTAACTCCTTTGATGGAACAAAGAATGAAATAAAATCTGAAGCCGACGGCCTGTCAACATTTTTTCAAGTTGGGGATATTTTATTCGGTAAATTACGCCCTTACTTGGCAAAAGTTTATGTCGCTGATTTTGAAGGGGTTTGTTCCACAGAGTTTTTAGTGTACGAAGTGAAGAGAGGTAGTAATGCCTTCTTCTCAAAACTAATGCTGTCGAATGGGTTTATTAGTGTGGTTGATGCATCAACTTATGGGTCAAAAATGCCAAGAGCAAGTTCCGATTTTATCGGAAATTTAAATATAGTTAATCCACCATTTGAAGAACAAATTAAAATTTCTTCATTTATCGACAAGCAAAACGAACTTTTTGATATGAATATTTCTCTACAGAAAGCTCAAATCGAAAAACTCAAAGAATACAAAACCACCCTGATCAACAGCGCCGTGACAGGAAAAATAAAAATCACCCCGGAAATGGTTGAGCAATAGGACGCGCATATGTTCACGGTAAATCATCAGACCAATAGGATTAGTCCGGTTAAGACGAAGAGATTCAGTGAGTTGGGCTTTACTGAGCGCAAGCATCTTCAGGAGTGGTTGGCACACGAACCTTCCGCACTCGGTGAAGAGTTGTTGATTATTCAAAAAGAGTTCGATGGCTTTGATGACACCCGTGAACGCTTAGATTTACTGGCACTGGATAAAGATGGCAACTTGGTCATTATTGAAAACAAGCTGGACGACAGTGGCCGCGATGTGGTGTGGCAGGCGCTTAAATATGCCTCTTACTGTGCAAGTTTAACCAAAGCGCAAATCGTTGACATTTACCAACAGTACTTAGACCGCTATGAGCCCGTAACCCGAGAGGTTGACCTGTTAAATGCCCCTGCAAGTGCTTCGGCGAGAATATGTGAATTTTTGGATGCGCCCGATCTGGATGAGTTAAAGCTCAACCTGGGTAACAGCCAGCGTATTATGTTAGTTGCGGCGAACTTTCGCAAAGAAGTGACCAGCACCGCGCTGTGGTTATTGGGTCAAGGCATTAGCATTGCCTGCTTCAAAATCACGCCTTATTCACTGGGTGAACAGCTACTGATTAATATTGACCAGATCATCCCAACGCCAGAAGCGAAAGAGTTGATGATCGGCATTAATGCCAAGGAAGCGGAAGAAAAAACCACCGAAGTGGTACTAAAAAACCGCCATACGGTGCGGCGCGAATACTGGGAGCGTGCCTTAGAGGCGTTTCAGAAAAGCGCTTGCCAACTCTATAACAACATTAGCCCAAGCAAAGATCATTGGTTATCAGCAGGCTCAGGGTTAAGTGGGTGTCCGTATAACCTGATATTTCTGCAAAAAGAGCTTCGAGTAGAGCTTTGGATCAGCCGTGGGGTTACCGAAGAGAATAAATACCTTTTTGACTTGTTGAGTCAGTCCAAACAGGACATTGAACATACTTTTGGTGCAGAACTTGAGTGGATGAGGCTGGATGAGAAGAAATCTTGCCGTATTCAGTTTTCGACCAAAGCTGATGGGTTTAATAAAGATACGTGGCCCCAAGCGGTTGCGTGGCACTTAGAGCAGATGACAAAGTTAGAAAAAGCCTTAAAAGGACCGCTGCAAAAAGCGGCTGAGGCAATGAAACAGAAGAATTTTGATTAAGGGAACTTACAATTATGGTCAGTCAAACCAATGAACAAGCATTAGAGTCGGCCATTGAGAAATGTCTGGCTGGGATCAGTACTGAAGAGCTCAAAGAGGGGCTGAGTCAGCAGTCACTGGGTGCTGGATACTTCATTGGTGCTGCTAGTGACTTTAATATGCAATATGCCATTGATGAACGTTTTTTCTGGCAATTTCTGCAAAAGACACAAGAAGAAGAGTTGGCCAAACTGCAAAAGAACAACTCCTCAGATTGGCAGCGTAAGTTACTCGAACGATTTGACCGACTGATTAAGAAGCATGGCATTCTGCATTTACTTAAGAAAGGGCTAAGCGTAGACGATGCTCATTTCAATTTGCTCTATCCAGCCCCTTTGGCAAGCAGTAGTGAGAAGGTAAAGCAAAACTTTGCAGACAACGTGTTTAGTTGTACTCGCCAAGTGCGCTATTCCATGGCAAATCCCCTACAAGAAATCGACATGGTATTGTTTATCAACGGAATACCATTGATAACGCTGGAGTTGAAGAACGCATGGACGGGGCAAACAGCACGTTATCACGGCCAAAAGCAGTATCGGGATGATCGAGATGCAGCGCAAGCCTTGCTGACCTTTGGCCGCTGCCTAGTGCATATGGCGGTCGATACCGACGAAGTGTATATGACCACCAAGTTATCAGGTGGCAGTACCTTCTTCTTGCCGTTCAATAAAGGTCACAATCTTGGACAAGGCAATCCGCCGAACCCAACTGGCCATAAAACGGCATACCTATGGCAAGAAGTATTCACCAAAGAAAGCTTGGCGAATATTATTCAGCATTTTGTGCGTCTGGATGGGTCAAGCAAAGATCCATTACCAAAGCGAACTCTGTTCTTTCCTCGATACCACCAATTAGATGTGGTGAGAAAATTGGTGGACCATGCCGCCCAGTACGGTGTCGGTCAGACTTACTTAATTCAACACTCTGCCGGTTCAGGTAAGTCTAATTCTATTACCTGGGCTGCTTATCAGTTAATTGAAACCTATCCTGCTTCGTCTGATGTGGCAGGCGGAAAAAGCTTGGAGCAGCCGTTATTTGACTCTGTAATTGTGGTTACCGATAGACGCCTATTGGACAAGCAGCTGCGGGATAACATTAAAGAGTTTTCTGAAGTAAAGAACATTATTGCCCCGGCGAACAAGTCTTCTGAGCTTAAGCAGGCGCTCGAAAATGGCAAAAAGATCATCATAACGACGATTCAGAAATTCCCGTTCATTATTGATGGTATCGCCGATCTTAGTGACAAGCGCTTTGCGGTGATTATTGATGAAGCACACAGCTCACAGTCTGGTTCGGCGCATGACAATATGAACCGAGCGATGGGCAAGTCTGAAATCGAAGAGGCAGAAGATGCTCAGGATAAAATCCTTCAGGCGATGAAATCGCGCAAGATGCGCGGGAATGCATCGTACTTGGCATTTACCGCTACACCAAAAAACAGCACTTTGGAGAAATTTGGTCAGCGCCAAGAAGATGGCTCTTTCAAGCCGTTTCACTTGTATTCGATGAAACAAGCCATTGAAGAAGGTTTCATCTTGGATGTGCTCGCAAATTATACGACGTACAAAAGTTATTATGAGATTGAGAAATCAATCGCTGATAACCCTGAGTTTGATACCAAAAAGGCGCAGAAAAAACTCAGAGCTTATGTAGAGCGAAGCCAGCAAACGATTGATACCAAGGCAGAGATTATGCTGGAGCATTTTGTTCCACATGTCGTGAATGCGAAAAAGCTCAAGGGTAAAGGTAAAGGAATGGTGGTCACTCAAAATATTGAGACGGCCATTCGATACTACAAAGCGATAAGGCGAATACTTGAGGAGCAAGGGAACCCCTTTAAAGTTGCCATTGCTTTCTCAGGAACCAAAGAAGTTGATGGTATTGAATATACCGAAGCAGATATTAATGGTTTTGCCGAGTCAGATACCAAAGATATGTTTGATACCGATGAGTATCGACTTTTAGTGGTTGCTAACAAGTATCTGACTGGCTTTGACCAGCCTAAGCTTTGCGCCATGTATGTGGATAAGAAGCTCGCCAGTGTCTTGTGTGTACAGACATTATCTCGTCTCAATCGAAGTGCGCCTAAATGGGGTAAAAAAACAGAAGACCTGTTTGTTTTGGACTTTTTCAACTCGGTTGAAGATATTCAGTCAGCATTCGATCCTTTCTACACAGCAACGTCATTGTCCCAAGCTACAGATATAAACGTGCTGCACGAGTTGAAAGATGAAATGGACGATGTCGGTGTGTACGAATGGTATGAAGTTGAAGACTTTGTTACGCGTTATTTCAAGAATGAAGACGCCCAGACACTCAGTCCAATCATTGATGTTGCAGCAGCACGGTTTGACCATGAGCTGGAGCTTGAAGCTGAAGCTAAAGTGGACTTTAAGATTAAAGCCAAGCAGTTCGTGAAAATCTATGGGCAGATGGCGTCTATCATGCCTTATGAAATGGTCAGCTGGGAAAAACTGTTTTGGTTCCTGAAGTTTTTAATACCGAAATTGAAAGTGGAAGATCCCGATGCTGATGCTATTGATGAGCTTCTCGATTCTGTCGATCTGAGTTCATACGGTTTGCAACGTGTGAAGCTTAACCACAGCATTAAACTTAGTGACCAAGAAGCGGAGCTTGATCCTCAAAATCCGAACCCACGTGGGGCGCATGGCGGTGAAAAAGAAACTGACCCGCTGGATGAAATCATTCGCACATTTAATGAACGATGGTTCCAAGGCTGGAGTGCCACACCTGAAGAGCAAAAGGTTAAGTTCGTGAACATCGCTGAGAGTATCCGCAATCACCCAGATTTTGAATCTAAATACAAAAACAACCCAGATCCTCATAATCGAGATTTGGCCTTCGAAAAAATGCTCAAGGAAATTATGCTGCAACGCCGTAAAGATGAACTTGAGCTCTACAAGTTGTTCGCAGGAGATTCAGCATTTAAAGCCTCGTGGACGCAAAGTATGCAACGAATGGTAGGTATGTAGGTAGGTAGAAAGGAGTGATGGTTTGCTGAAGGCAGTCTCAGAGTTATTAGATGGGTCACCAGGCCTGAAAGGACGTCAAATTGCCAAGGAGCTAGGGCTGGATAAGTCCCAAGTGAACTCGTTTCTTCACAAAAACCAGGATACGTTTGTGAAAAACTCAAATCATGAATGGTGCTTGATACGGGCTCAGCATGTGGAAATTGATTTCGGTACAGGTTGGATTGATGAGAAAGCCTTTGAGAGTGCTATCGGTAAGCTTGCGTATCAAAAAGATGCAAACAAGATAACATTTAGATTCGGCATCGATTGTAAGTTTTTGCTGATAGCATTGGCCCGTTTTCTTGCTCTCGCGAATCAGCTTACTGCTAATGGGAAGGATGTGGTGATGGATACTACAGCATGTCCTAATACTCACAGTTTTTTCAGCAGAAATGGCTTCTTTGATTATCTTAATCAAAGTGTCACTTGTCTTCCTGAAAGGCCCGTTTTGTCAGCTGCTAAAACTTATCGGGATAATAGCGATACCTTGGTCGAACTAGGCGAAATTGCACAGCCAATCCAAAACAAGGAGCTTGTAATTCGTTTGGGCGACAGGTTTGTAGAGCATTCTTCAGCTAGCTATTTCTTAGCGGCTAAGACTGTTTTTTCAGAGCTTGTAGGCAACGTTACTGATCACAGTGAATCCAAAATACCTGGACTAGCAGGTCTGCAAGTGTATCGACCGTATAATAAACCAAAGCATATTCAAACAGTCATATCCGACTCTGGTTTAGGTATTGCCGCTACTTTGAGAACAACGTTACAAAGTGAACATCCGAAGTTGTACGCACAGTTTTCAGCGGAAACTGTTGAGAATGACATTGCGCTCGTTCAAAAAGCATTTACATCTGGTGAGGTTAGTCGCTTTGGTAAAGGCCGGGGGTTAGGCTTCAAGAGTAGTCGAGAGCACGCTAGTAAAGAGAAAGTTATCATTGTTATTAGGCAGCTCACTTTCTCATTGGCTTTGGAATACTCGAAGGGTCAACTCATCAATGTTTCTGAAGATCGAGGGTTGTTCCCTATCACAGGAACCCATATCTGTTTTGACTTCTATGTTGACAATTTCTGATAAATAGTGTCAACTTAAGCAGATGAAACAGTTAACTCATAAAATTCTTCTTTCAGAAGTCGTAGGTTCTGACCATGCCTTTGGTAACGATGAAGGTAGTGAAGCCTATGTGAAGATTAAAAAGATCGTTGATGGTCACCCATCATGCGATATTTTTGCTATCAGCTTGGAAGGCATTCGATTCACTGATGCTTCATTTCCTCGTGAAAGTGTAATCTCGTTGGCTAAAGCATTGAAAGGAGAAAAAGGTTTTTACCTTTCTAATGTACCGAGTCGTGACCTTCTGGATAATTGGTCTTATGGCGCTACAGCCAAGGATCAACCTCTTCTAGTAAAGAGCGATAGCGGTTACGAAGTACTTGGTATAAAACTCAGTGCGACTGTCAAAGAGCTTCTAGATTTTGTTATTGCAAAAAAGACAGTGACTTCGTCACATGTATCTAAGCACTTTGACATTTCAGCACAGAATGCCAGTGGTCGATTGAAGAAGCTTCATGCTACAGGTCTTGTGTTAGGTCAAAAAGAAGTGGCAGAGTCAGGTGGACTGGAATTTGTCTACCGATCAATTTTGTAGTTTTTTTTGATTTTCTGGTTAATCTGCTTGCGTTAAGCAGAATTGAAGTTTATTATTTGATCAGATCCTTTGGATCTTTTTTATTAATATCTGATAAATGTGATTAAGTTAAGCAGAATAGGAGGCTTTATGGCTACAAATCCCCCATCAGGTGACGGACACAGAAACGGTGCCGTTAAAGGTAGATCTCAGACTCAGACGCCAAGCGGACATTGGGTAAAGCGAGATGCTGATACTGGTCGATTCATGGATGTAAAGACATCCGACAAAACACCTTTTAAAGGTGTCAGGAAGGAGAAATAGTTTGGCTAATGGTAAAACCCATTTGGCCGTCGGGGCTGCGGTTGGTTTAACCGTTGCCTTTGCGGACAACAAAAAACAAGCTGTCAGTCACCATCCTGTAACTGCCATTACGGTTGGCTCTCTATTTGGCAAGCTTCCAGATATTCTGGAACCCTCTTTGGGTAACCCTCACCATCGCCAGTTTTGCCACAGTCTATTGGTGTTAACTGCACTAGGTGTTGGTCTCAAACATTTGTATGAGTGGCAACCGGAAGAGGCAATTGATAAGTGTCTTCGCGGGCTGGGGCTAATCGCCGGATGTGCTTATGTAAGCCATTTGCTCTGTGATGCGACAACACCGCGCTCACTTCCGTTAATTGGCAAACTATAGGAGTTTTGAATGGTCGTTGAAGTCACGAGGCACATTAAACGCCCTGTTGAGCGAGAACTTTGGGCTCGTGCCGCTGCGCGTTGTCAGTTTAGCGGGTGTAATAAGTTGCTATACAAATCAGCGGTGACCCAGGAATCGGTCAATGTCTCTCAAAATGCTCATATTTACGCATTTTCTGAGAATGGGCCTCGTGGTTGGGGACTCTTTAAAACTAAGCCAACCAGCTTGAATGACGTCAGCAACCTCATGTTGATGTGCTATGACTGTCACAAAAAAATTGATCAGAAAGGCAGCGAGGATAGGTATCCAGCCGATCTCTTGATTAGTTGGAAAATGCAGCATGAGCAACGTATAGAAATACTCACAGGCATTGATCCTGATCGCAAATCAAATGTTGTTTTATATGGTGCCAATATTGGAACTGAAAGATCACCGATTAATTATCACGGTTGTGTTGAGGCAATGTTTCCGAATTGGTATCCGGCAACTGAAAAGCCAGTGACCCTATCCATGGTATCAGAGCTGAAGGATCACTCTGAACAATATTGGCAAGCAGAGTCGCAACACCTAACGAAGCGTTTTCAAAGTAAAATTTCATCGATTATCGAAGAGGATTCATGTAAGCATTTTTCATTGTTCGCGTTAGCTCCTCAACCATTGTTAATAAAACTTGGCGCTTTGCTCACCGACAAAATTGACGTCGAGACTTATCAGCTGCATCGAGAGCCTAAAGGCTGGTTTTGGCAAGACTGTTCAGATGATTTTGAGTACATCATCAACAGACCTCAGAATATGGAGGGAAAGCCAGCCCTGGTACTTTCTTTGAGTGACCATGTGTCGCATGAGCGAATTACTCGGGTTATAGGGCCAGATACATCGATTTGGGAAGTGACTATCAAGCAGCCTCATAATGATTTCATGCAGTCAAAGCAGCAGCTCTCCTTGTTCAGAAAGTGCATAAGAAAGCTGATTGTTGAAATCAAAAATACACACGGGGATGCGACGCCACTGCAAATTTTTCCTGTGATGCCAGTATCGTGTGCCGTCGAATTAGGACGGGCCAGAATGCCTAAGGCTGATATGCCATGGCTTATTTATGACCACGACATAAAAACACAACAATTCGTAATGGCAGTCGAGCTTCGAGGAGATCTACATGAGTAATACTAAAAGTAACGACGTTCTAAACACAATTCTGGAAAAAATTGAGCTACCAGACAGTGCTTATGAAAAGGCTGAAAAACGCTATAAGGATCTAGGTGATTGGTTACATCGCCCAGAGTCAACATGCGTGAATTTTGATCCCCACGTGTTTTCTCAAGGTTCCTTTCGTCTAGGTACGGCGATTAGGCCCGATTCAGAAGAACAGTATGACCTAGACATGGGGTGCAATCTTCGGCGTGGCCTGGATAAAACGTCTATCACTCAAAAGCAACTAAAGCACCTAGTGGGTCATGAATTAGAGCTTTATCGAAACGCCAGAGGAATTAAGGAAAAGCTAGCCGAGAAGAAACGCTGTTGGCGCTTAGAGTATGCCGATGGGCTTAGCTTTCACATGGACATAGTTCCGTGTGTGCCAGAGAGTGATACAGGAAGAGGACTGTTGAAAAAGCGGATGGTCGAAAACTCTAAGTTTGATGAAAACTTGGCTCAAAACGTGTCTCAGCTTGCAGTTTCGATTACCGACAACACAGATTCCACTTATGCAGTTGTGAATGAAAACTGGCGTATCAGCAATCCTGAAGGATATGCTCGATGGTTTGAAACGCGCATGAAGACGGCACGGTTAGTGATAAACGAACGTGAAATGCGATTTAAAGCCAGTATAGATAGTCTGCCATATTATCAATGGAAGACACCCTTACAGCAGGTTATCCAATTATTGAAGCGTCATCGTGACACTATGTTTAAAAACAATGAGGATAGTAAGCCAATATCGGTAATCATCACTACATTGGCGGCTAAATCGTATAAAGGTGAAAGTGATTTGGCTTCAGCGTTGAATACGGTGCTCTCCGAGATGGATGACCATATTTCTGCACAAGCGCCAATGATTCCGAACCCAGTCAACCCAGCCGAAGATTTTGCAGACAAGTGGTATGACGAAAAATCTGCTCAATACCGATTACAAGAAAACTTTTATAAATGGCTGTATCAAGCTAGAGCTGACTTTAGTGCTCTTTGCTCAAGTGATGATACGCAACGAATAGTAAATGCGGCGCAAAATGGTTTGGATTTGAAGCTTGATTCAAGTTCGGTAGCACGTCTATTGGGTATTCCTGCGGTGACAACAAAACCAACTTTCGCAATTCAATCATCTGATCCAAAGCCATGGTTTAAGCAATAGATGAAGCACTGGAAGGCTGTGGGCCTAGAGGCTTTTCTCTCGGCCTATCCGAACATTAGATTAGTAGATGTCCATGCAGATAAGATTGAGTTGCAGGGAGAGTATCAGTTAAAAGCACAGCTAGCTGGAAGTCGGTTTATTGAGCGAACATTTTCTCTAAGGATTGTATGCCCAAGTGAGTATCCTAGGGCTTTACCAGTGGTGTTTGATACAGCTGGTTACTTTCCTCGTAATCAGGACTTCCATACTTACTCTGATGGATCATTTTGTCTTGGCTCAGACCTGAAAATTAAGTCAATTTTGAAAGCCGACTCGTCATTGACAACCTTTTTCGAAAAGATTGTTGTCAGGTTTCTTTATTCGGTGTCCCATAGGGTTGAATTTGGCAACTTTCCCTATGGCGAACTGGACCATGGTGAGAAAGGCCTGATTGATGATTATTCTCAGTTGTTCAATGTTAATGGTAAAGCATCGGTTCTACGGGCACTGAAAGCGTTAGGTTTGCGCAAGCGTGAGGCAAATAAATTACCTTGTCCATGTGGTTGTGGTGATCGTCTTGGCTCGTGTGACTATCGGTTTGTCTTGAACGAGTTTCGTCAAGTTGAGCGCCGCCGATGGTTTCGCGATCACCTACAAGAAGCTTTTACACCGATTGAAAAACCCAAAAGGAGAGTTGGGAAAAAAACTAAAAGGCCAAGTAGAAATACGCCTTAGCTTAATCAGCTCCCTCAGCATTTTTTGGCGTATGTGTTAATACATATCGGATTTTTTAGTCTAATCAACCGGCAACGCCAGATTGAACCTTCACACTATCGTGTCGGAGGTTCACTATGTTCAAAAAACTATTTTTTCAAACCAAAGCACTACCAGAGCTGTCATCGCAACTGGATGCAGACATTCCACGCTATCCGCCATTCCTGAAGGGGTTGCCAGCTGCGTCACCCGAGGATTTGCAGTCCACACAAGACGAGCTAATTGCCAAACTGCGCCAAGTACTTGGCTTTAATCAGCGTGAGTTTCAAAGGCTGATTCAGCCCTGCATTGATCATCTGGCTGCTTATGTTCATTTGTTGCCAGCTTCTGAGCATCATCATCACAGTGGCGCTGGTGGTTTATTACGTCATTCGTTGGAAGTTGCTTTCTGGGCGGCACAAGCTGCTGAAGGGATCATCTTTGTTGCCAGTGGCACACCGGTTGAGAAAAAAGAGCTAGAGCCAAGGTGGCGTGTTGCGGCGGCATTAGGCGGTTTGTTCCATGATATTGGTAAGCCTGTTTCAGACTTGTCCATTACAGACGAAGATGGACGCTATCAGTGGAACCCTTTTTTAGAGACCTTATCCCAGTGGACCAGTAACAACAGCATTGAACGCTATTTCATTCGCTGGCGCGACGGACGGTGCAAGCGGCACGAGCAATTTTCAATTTTGGTATTAAACCGGGTGATGACACCTGAGTTGCTCGCCTGGTTAACCCAACCGGGCCCTGAAATTTTGCAAGCCATGCTGGAAGCAATTGGCAATACCGATCCCGAGCATGTCCTGTCCAAATTGGTTATTGAAGCTGACCAAACCAGTGTCCAGCGAGACCTGAAAGCTCAACGCATTTCCGTTGACGACAATGCCCTTGGAGTCCCAGTCGAACGCTATCTACTTGATGCCATGAGGCGATTGCTTGCCAGTTCCCAGTGGTTGGTCAATCAACGAGATGCCAGAGTTTGGATACGAAAATCGAATCAATCAACCGATCTTTACCTGGTTTGGAAAAGCGCGGCTAAGGACATCATTGAGCTATTGGCTAAAGACAAGATACCTGGCATTCCAAGAGATCCCGATACCCTTGCGGACATCCTCATTGAGCGAGGATTGGCCACTAAATCCGCCTCAAATGAGCGATATGAAAGCCTTGCCCCTGAAGTACTGATCAAAGACGGCAATCCAATCTGGCTACCCATGCTGCATATATCTGAGGCCGATTTATTGTTCAGCTCGAATGTACCAAGTAGCGTGAGACTGTTTAGCAAATCTGAGTGGGAATCAACACAGCAAACACAAGCAGAGCCACAGAGTAGCTCCAGTGAGCAGCCAGGCTTGCCTGAAGCGTCATCATCAATCGAACTCAGTAATTCGGATGAGTCGCCATCGTCAAAATCGTCCGACCAAGATGATGAACTTCGTCATGCCAGTGATGTTAATCACCTTGAGGAAAATGAAAACGTTCCGGGTGATGGATGTGAAAAGCCTAACAATTCATATGATGGCGCTATCTCAAATAACGTAAACCAGTACGATGCAGATTCATTGAATCTCCCTGAATCTTTGGCGTGGCTCCCAGAGGCCAGCAGTGCGTTGATTATGGTTGGTGAGCAAGCCCTGATCCGCTATCCCGATGCCGTAAGACCTTGGTGTGCCCCCCGAAAACTACTTGCTGAACTCAGTCGATTAGATTGGCTTGAACTAGATCCCGCAAACCCGACACGTAAGGCCAGAACTGTGACTACGAAGGATGGCGTTCAGGAGCAAGGGTTACTACTGAAAGTATCGATTTCTAAGGGGCTTACTGCACTGATAGACATCTCCAAACAAGACGAAGAATCAGTGGCAGCAATTCAGAACAAAGAGGCTTCACAGCGTCCGAGTCGAACTGAGACAACCAGTGCCCAAGCAAAAGAGCTCGCCACAAGAGCTGAGCGCAAGCAAACGCCGATTGCGCCCAATGCGAACTCAAGTACAGACCCCAAACACGCACAGCGGCAACAGATGGTTAATTTTGTGAAAGATTTGCCCATCTTACTGACCGATGGCGATTACCCAGACGTGGATCATAGTGCCGATGGTATTCGCGTCACGATTCAAACCTTACGTCAAGTCGCCAAGGAGCATGGCATTCCAGCCGGACAGCTGCTTCGGGGGATCTCGGCCAGTGACCAATGCCAGTTTGATGAGGGGGAAACGGTTCTGTTTACCGCTCACGCTAAACGTTAATCCATTTGAAATTAAGTGGATTGCAAACGGTTATTTTGCGGAGCATGAATGAAAGAAAACGCATACGAAATGCCCTGGCGCACGAACTATGAGGCCATGGCAGCAGCAGGTTGGCTGGTGGTTGGGGCCACTGGGGCGATTGCCGCAGAAATGCTGACTGAGCTACCACCTGAGCCATTTTGGTGGATGACAGGGATTTCCTCGGGCATGGCGTTGTATCGCCTGCCTGAGGCTTACCGTCTTTATAAGTTGCAGAAGGGGCTAAAAGGCAAACCA
Source organism: Alteromonas sp. B31-7 (assembly GCF_015767655.1). Taxonomy (NCBI): domain Bacteria; kingdom Pseudomonadati; phylum Pseudomonadota; class Gammaproteobacteria; order Alteromonadales; family Alteromonadaceae; genus Alteromonas; species Alteromonas sp. B31-7. The sequence continues at coordinate 3,284,400 of NZ_CP065233.1, read as the reverse complement.
TTGGCATTTATGGCGCTGTCGCATTTGCAAAAGGTAATGGCAAAACATCCTGATGAATTGTGGTTAGGTTATGGCTTTGAGTGGGACCAACGCCATGCCCAACGCGCTTATGAAATCCTAAAGCGGGATAAGCAAACCTTGCTTAACCAAGGTCACGGCAAACAAATGGGTTCGACCTGGATTCATGGTGTCGAGCCCAAAGAAGAAGATGTGTACCAGCCAGTTGGTCACACCGAGGGGCATACCTTAATTGTCGGTACGACCGGTGCCGGAAAAACCCGATGCTTTGATGCGATGATCACTCAGGCCATTTTGCGTAATGAAGCCGTGATTATTATTGACCCTAAGGGAGACAAGGAACTTAAGGATAATGCGCAGCGAGCCTGTATTGCCGCCGGTAGTCCTGAGCGCTTTGTGTATTTTCATCCGGGTTTTCCTGAGCATTCGGTACGGCTTAATCCCCTTAGAAACTTTAACCGGGGCACTGAAATTGCCAGCCGAATTGCGGCACTAATCCCATCTGAAACCGGTGCTGATCCATTTAAAGCCTTTGGCCAAATGGCATTGAACAACATAGTGCAAGGTCTGTTGCTTACGTCACAACGTCCTGATCTGAAAACCCTGAGACGATTCTTGGAAGGTGGCCCAGAAGGTTTGGTAGTAAAAGCCGTCACGGCTTGGGGTGAGCAGGTATATCCGAACTTTAGTGTGGAGATTAAGCGCTTTACCGAAAAGGCCAATACCTTGGCAAAACAAGCCATGGCGATGCTGCTTTTTTATTACGAACGCATTCAGCCCGTTGCCGCCAATACCGATTTGGAAGGGCTATTGAGTATGTTTGAGCATGACAGAACCCACTATTCCAAGATGGTGGCTTCATTGATGCCGGTGCTCAATATGCTCACTTCAAGTGAACTTGGCCCACTGCTATCACCGATTGCAAACGATGTGAATGACAGCCGGTTAATTACGGATTCTGGCCGTATTATCAACAATGCCCAAGTGGCCTATATCGGGTTGGATTCATTGACCGACGCCATGGTTGGCAGCGCCATTGGTTCGTTGCTTTTATCCGATCTCACGGCTGTGGCCGGTGACCGCTATAACTATGGTGTTGAAAATCGTCCCGTAAATATCTTCATCGATGAGGCTGCTGAAGTCGTCAACGATCCCTTCATTCAACTGCTCAACAAAGGCCGTGGCGCAAAAATGCGTTGTGTGATTGCTACTCAGACCTTTGCTGATTTTTCAGCTCGTACAGGCAGCGAAGCTAAGGCCCGTCAGGTGTTAGGTAACATCAACAACTGATAGCCTTCGGGTGATGGATGCCGAAACGCAGCAGTACATTACCGACAATCTGCCTAAGACTCGGTTGCAGTACATCATGCAAACTCAAGGTATGTCGTCCAACTCGGACAGCCCCGCGTTGTTTACCGGCAATCATGGCGAACGCTTGATGGAGGAAGAAGGCGATATGTTTCCACCGCAGTTATTAGGCCAGCTTCCCAACCTGGAGTACATCGCCAAGCTTTCAGGTGGCCGCGTGATCAAAGGCCGCATTCCTATTTTAACCAGCTCTACACAGGCAGCATAAGGAGTCTGTATGCATCATTCTGTCTGTCTGAAAATGACAACACTTACCAGTAAAGAAATGCTCGCTCAGTGGCAGCAACATAATCCCCAGTTCAAGGAAACCTTAAGACTACTTGAAACCGACTGGCCTCATGCTTTGGCCTCAGTGCACTGTTGGCGGACTATTTAACGATGCGTCACTTTAGATGGCCATTCCATCTTTGATTTGTGTCTGTGTAATGGCTTGGGCAGTTATGAAGAAGTCAGTTGTGATGATGATAGTGTACGCCTTTGGCATTTCATTGAGGCACTGACCTGGGCTGCCGCCAGTGCTTTAACGGGGATTCGCCTGCGTGATCCTGACCATTTCGAGTGGGCCGCCGTGGATGGTGTGTATTTCCACACCTGGATTCGTAATCGTCCAAATCGGATGGCGTATTTGGCTGAAGGACGTATTGATGTGCGTTATGTCAGTGACCATACATCGACAAAGCGGCTTCAGCAAGTGATTAAAGCTCGGATTATGACGCCAACCGTTGCAGCCATGCTGGCGCGAGTAGAAGAGGATGTTTGGCATGAGCAAGCATAAGTCCGTTTGGCTGCTGTGTCTGGCACTGATGCTGGAGATTATTGCCATTGGCGTGTTAGTGCCCGTGATTGGACTGGCCGGGTCATCAGTAAAGAGAAGCAGATGATCCAAAACCAATTGGGCGCACAAACAAGCTATTGGATTGGTCAAACTAGCCATCGCTGGTATCAGTCATGGATTGTGGATACGCAGATGGAGCAATCTGTGCGTGATTTTCTAATCCCCACTGAAGAACAGCGACTTCGTTCTAAAGGGATGGAGAACATGGGAGGCTTTTGGTTTGTGTGGGTAGAAGACCGTATTCAGGCATTTTTTGATGTGCTGTACCAAGTGTTCACTCGATTTGCGTTGCTGATGGTCTGGTTGCCCTTTGCGCTTATTCTCATGTTACCGGCGTTGTGGGATGGCTTAATGACCTGGAAGATTAAGAAGACAACCTTTGATTTTTCGAGCCCTATCATTCACCGCTACAGCATGATTATCCTGGGTTCAGGCGTCATCTTGCTGTTTATGGGATTGTTCGCCCCGCTGGCTATTCCACCGGTGGTGCTACCGTCGATGATCATCGGCTTGGCATTGATGGCAGGGTTGGCGTTAAGTCACTTGCAGAAGAAGATATGAGGCCAGTTGGGCCTCATCTTGTAGAGCTAAAACCTTACGCCTACGGTATTGCCGTTCTCGTTGCGTATTTTTCCCAACCGTGAACACCAATTTTTCTCTAGCGTGAACACCTAATTTTCTTAACTGTGAACACTGATTTTTGCCTAAGCGTGAACACTTTTTCCGCATGACAAAATTTAGTGTTCACGGTAAGCAAAAATCCCCACCCCTTCTTGCAGGTCAGTTTTTAACCATTAACCTGCGCTCCTTTGTTTAACCCTCAGGAGCCGTTATGAAAACGAAGAAGATCTCTATGCAGAAAATCAAAGAAATTCTGCGCCTCAAATACGGCGCCGACCTCTCATCCAGGCAAATATCCCGTAGCCTGAATATATCAACGGGGGCTATCTCAAAGTACCTCAATCGAGCCGATGCGGCTGGCATTGGTTGGCCTTTGCCAGAGAGCATGACAGAGCAACAAGTTTTAGCCATCCTGCAGCCGTCACGAAAACCAAGAAAGGACACGGTCACCGTGTTTGCGGAACCCGATTTCAATGCAATTCACGATGAGTTGGGGACCAAGGGAATGACACGACAATTGCTGTGGGAAGAGTACACACAAGACCACCCCAGTAATCACTATAGCTATTCTCGCTTCACCGTTCTGTTCAAACGTTGGCAGGGCTCACGCCAGCTATCGATGAGACAAACACACCTAGCTGGCGAGAAGATGTTTGTCGATTATTGCGGGCCGACCATGGATGTCATTAACCATCAAACGGGCGAGGTACGTACTGCCCAGATTTTTGTCTCCGTCCTGGGCGCCAGCTCTTATACATTCGTTGAGGCGACATGGTCACAAAGCTTGCCTGACTGGATTGGTTCCCATGTTCGAGCATTTAACTTTTTTGGTGGTGTTCCGGAGGTGGTTGTGCCAGATAACCTGAAAAGTGCCGTTAGCAAAGCCTGCCGCTATGATCCTGACCTAAACCCTACCTATCAGCAACTTGCAGAGCACTACAATGTTGCCGTCATCCCAGCTCGCCCCTACAAACCAAAGGACAAATCTAAAGCAGAGGTCGCGGTTCAAGTGGTTGAGCGGTGGATCATGATGCGCCTGAGAAAGCAGCCATTTTTTACTCTCGCGTCACTTAATCAAGCCATTCGTTTTTTGCTGGCAGACCTCAACAACCGCCCGTTTAAAAAACGTCCGGGATCTCGCCAATCTCAATTTGAAAGTATTGATAAGCCTGCGTTAAGACCGTTACCACCATCCCCCTATGAGTACCTTGAGGTTAAAAAGGCCAGAGTTCATCTTGATTACCATGTGGAATACGACGGTCACTTCTACTCCGTACCATATCAACTGGTAAAACAAAACGTGATGATTCATGCAAGCCGAACCACCTTGACCATTAATCATCAGGGAAAGCAGGTGGCCCACCACCCGCGAGCCTTTAAACACGGCCACACGACTGACACCACGCATATGGCGAAGGCGCATTTGAAGCATCAAGAGTGGTCGCCTCAGCGGTTTGTGTTATGGGCAACCCGAATTGGCGAATACACGACATTGGTGGTTGAGCATCAACTTGGGGTTCTAGGGATTTTCCCCTCTAAAGTAACATAGAATGCTACAGGCTTTGTATTATATAGCCTCCAGCTGTGGGTTACTTTCGTTTCCAAGCTTAATCATCCACGATTGGCTTCGTAATTTCACTAATATCAGGCAATTTTCCGGTATTGGTGAAGTTATACGTCCCGCTTAAGTTGATATTTTGCCATGCAACGGGCGAAACAGCACGAGTGATAGCCGCTTTTTCTTCATCACCTGTCGCTTCAAAGTGTCCCAGAAGATGACTCAGTATCGCGGAGTTGAAGTAGATGAGCGCATTGGCAAGCAATCTTGCGCATTCATTCCAGATAGCGATTTCAGACTCGTTTTTGCCACGGAACTGATCACCATTCACCGACGCAATGGCTCGTCTAAGGAAGTGCCATGCTTCTCCCCGGTTCAGGGCACGTTGCACATACTGCCGCAAACTGGCATCGTCGATGTAGTCAAGTAAATATTGCGCTTTAACCAGTCGATTATACTCCGTCAGAGCCTGTAATATTGGGTGTCCAGAAGGGTAACCAGACAGCTTTCTCACCAGCATTGCTTGTGTCGTCCGCTTTGTCTGAAGTGACAGAACAATACGCCTGATATCTTGCCATCCCGTTGTAATAACATTCGTTCTGATAGGCTTCTTTAGCGCCAGTATGGTGTTACATTGTTCATTTTCAGTCACCTCAAACAGATCGTTGATGACGCTGTTAAATTGCGCGTATCGCGGTGCAAAGCTGTAGCCGCATAGATCCAATAAAGCGAAGTTGACGTGATTGACACCGTGTGTATCTGTCGAGAGTACGTCAGGTTTGATATCGCTGCTGTTGGATTGCAACAGATCATAGATATAGTGTGATTCATGCTCGTTGGAGCCGATTATCCGTGCATTCAGCGCGCTGTGATTGGCGACCAGGGTCATGGCCGTGATCCCTTTATTGGTACCGAAGTACTTCGAGGAATACCGGGTTTTAAACGTTTCCAGATGCGTTTCGAATTTCTGACCATCCGCACTGGCATGCAGCTGGTCCTCCTGAATATGGTAGTGGCGGAAGATGGGTAGCGCTGCAACCGCATTATTGATCACGTCGCTGGCGTCATGCAGCGTTTCAGGCCGGATATAGTTGGCCTGCACCGTACTCAGGTGTTCATAGCTTCGATCGGAGATCTGCGCCATGCCATACACACCACGGTGAGTGGCGTTGGCAATCAGAATGGCCAGTAAATCATCCTGATGAGTGAACCCTTGTTTTTGTATCGGAAGTACATGAGTCAGACATTTCATGAACCCGGTTTCGCGCTCTACATACCGCAGTACATCCGCGATACCGACCGGTTGCATTCGCTTAAAAAAGGGATTGTTGACCAGAGATGTAGCGCTTTTGGTCGGCAGACGCCAGCGGGTACCGGTACGATTTTTCATGATCACATTTCGATTGTCTCCCTCATCAATATGGAGAGCAACGTCTTTGAGTGCACTTTCCAGCCGGTGTTGTTTCTCCTGTAACAATAACTCTGCGGGCTGTTTTAGTCTGTCCAGTGTTGATGAGGCCAGCAAGGTATCCTGCGATGTTTGGGGGATCAGGTCGTCTTCCAGTGCCCGGTATTTGGTGACATTTGACAGATAAATACGTCCGTTCAGTCGTGAAGTTAACTGCCGTAGAGCAGCCATTCGTAACGTTGCGGGTTAACGTTATCCTGTTTCAACCAACCATGGGAGGTGCTTTTTCGGGATGAGCGACGTATCCATCGTCTTCAGTGGTCCACCGATGCGATTTCCGTCTGCATCTGTTGAAGTTGGGCGACGACGGCTTCTGAGCCTTTACCGGCCTCACATTCAAGGCACAAGAACACCTGCCTTAACAGTTGCTCCAGAGATTGCATTGTTCGTCATAATGTTGCCACTGGTACTCTTCCACGGTCCGTTTCTGTTTTTTCAGGTAAAGGCAGAGGGTCTGGATATCCCTGTCATTCATGACCTTCAATGCCTGTTGTCTGACTACTGAGAAGGGTTGATTATCATCAATGTTCTCATCACAAACAGATGCAGTAACTCTGCCGCTTTCGTGACATTGTCCGCGGCTGACTGCCAGGACAGGAACACTGCTTGTTGTGCAAAGGTGTTGGCAGCTTCTTGTTGCTTGCGGATATGGTAAATGAACCCATCAGTTAACCGTTCCAGTGCCAGTTGTATCCGCTCTGTCAGGTGACATAGCAACCATAGATGCTGCTGTGCGCGTTTGAATCGTTTGAGTTTACTACCGTAATAGTTGATGAGCTCACCGAAGTGTTGTCGATTTTTAAGAGACAGATTAAGCCCATCGATAACGCCATTGATTTGCGTGCGCCATGGCGCTAACTGATGATAAAGGGCAAGCTCTTTTTTAAGTTCAGGTACGGTCAGACTTTTTGCACCGCCTCTGAGCTGGTTCAGGCTTAGTCCGTCATCAATGGCTGTTATGCTGTCCAGAAAGACGTGAAGTTCAGGACTGGTGAGTTGATTAAGTTGGTGCGCCAGGTCTTTTCTGACCTGCTGCATCGCTCTGCTTATCAGTCTCTGGAGTACGGTGTACCTAGGGATAGCAATGCTGTGACTGGTTAGGAATTCAATAGCAGTATCAAAGAGGTAACGCGGCTCCAGCCAGGCATTGCCCACCTGAACAAGGTGGTCGAAAAGAGAATTGAAGTGCTGACTTTCGTCCCATTTGTGATAACCAGCAAGGTCTAATACTTTTGCGTAGAGTCGATCTTTTTGTTTTTGTGAGGGAGTGAATGGTCTGAGCCCCTTGCCGCCAAGCAGCTCTTTACTGATGAACATTAAATCCTTAGAAACCTGCGAGTAAGCGATATCTAGGATGACGGGCTTTGATTTGAAGTATCCCAAAATCGCGACAAAGTAACATCTATGAGCTCTGAGACGAATTGACCGAAAAACTGCCAATTCCGCATCGTTCAGAGAAAAGTACAGACGTTGTTCTTCGATTGAAAAAATGGGTGGGGAATAAAGATCTGCCTGTTCTGCTCTCGTGAGAATAGTAATTTCGTTTTTGATGGCCATATCAGGGCTGTTCCGTATTAAATGTACGATATTTACCTAATTTGCCACACTTATAAGTAGTAACCCACCTCCGCAGCCATTTATTGGTGTGGTCTACAGAGGATTAAGTCTTTTTAGAGGGGAAAATCCCTAGAACCCCAAAGACGAACAACATTACGGTCAATTAGCTCAAATAAACGGTTTTAGCTTACACGCTGGGGTGTTTGCAGACAGCCATCAAACTGACAAACTGGAAAGGCTATGCAGATATATCTCAAGGCCAGCGTTAAGCGAGCAACGATTGAGTCTAACCGATTCAGGAAAAGTAAGATATCAACTGAAAACTCCCTATCAAGACGGTACCACACATGTCTTTTTTACTCCCTTGGATTTCATAGGCAAGCTCGCGGCACTGGTGCCAGTGCCGAGGCTAAACCTTACGAGGTTTTATGGCGTGTTTGCTCCCAATGCTAAGGTGCGTGCCGAGGTAACGGCTTCACAACGCGGTAAGAATAGCCCTCGCTTAGCAGAGCATCTGAAAGATTCAGATAAACCATACCATGCGCGAAGCATGTCGTGGGCACAAAGGTTAAAAAGAGTATTCAATATTGACATCACAGTCTGTGAGGCTTGTGAAAAAACCAACGTCAAAATTATTACTTGTATTACGGATCCGGCTGTTATCCATAAGATTTTGGCGCACCTTGACAAGCAGACTCTTCTTGAAGCAAAAAACGATTCTCTAATGCCGCCACTTCGAGCTCCACCAGCCACAGCCTCATTCAGTGACTACATCATTCAACGCGACTTCGATTTTGGCGCATGAAGCACAAAAAACAGACCATCACTTGAACATGCAACATGTTGAGGTAAGGGCTTTCACATATCTCATTGCGGATTTCAGTACCCAAGACCAGTTATATTGCGTCTATCTTGATGACAACTACTTCACTGATTCCTGAAAAGTACCCATTTGACACACGTGCAACTGGCCTTAAATACAGCTGACACAGTGGGTAGTACATAGCGTTAATATTTCTTATACTCCGCGAGTGCATTTACTGAAGTTATCATCGTGGATGAAAATCTTGCACCTTTCGTGGATATCGAAGTGAAACAAGCAGGTGTTCCAGTTAACGTTATCGACCCAGACAACGGCACGGTCTCGTTAATCGCAACGGTTAACGATGTTAACAAAGATGATAGCCATAACATTGAGTGGTTCTCAACAGATAGTGCTTTTGCTGATCTAAATGGGGAGTTCGTCTATAGCTTCGAGCCAAACACACTTAATGAAGGTATTTATCAGTTAGATGTTATTGTTACTGAAAGTAATACACAAGAGCAGTTAACTACTTATCAATCTATTCAATTAGTGATTGAGAATGCTATCGATCTTTCTTCAATTATTGACAGTGATAATGACGGTACTGTTGATGCTGAGGAGGGGCTTGCTGATAGCGATGGTGATGGCATAGCGGATTACCTTGATAATGATGACAACACTAGCCGAATTCCTAGTAGTCAAAATAGTTATCCAATCGAAACTAATCCAGAGTTAACACTTGTCGTAGGTTCTTACGTGCAAGCGATAAATGGCTTAGAAAGTGAATATACTGCACTGACAGAAGAGGAAATTGCTGCAGTATTAAATGATGGCGACGCTGACATTATCGATGATGATTATCAAGCGTATTCACCACTATTTAATTTTATTTTAGAAGGTATCTTACGTCATGGAGAGTCTGCAGCGATAGTCATTCCATTATCGCAAGGGGAGAGCATTCCAGCAGATGCGGTATACCGAAAGTATAACTCTCGTGATGGTTGGTATGACTTTATTGAAGATGAACGTAATATTGTTCGTTCTGCGCCATTTAATAGTAATGGTACTTGTCCAGCAGCTCAGGACTCGAGTTATAGCCTGGGCTTAACCGTAGGTGATAACTGTATCGAGTTAACGATAGAAGATGGTGGCCCTAACGATGCTGACTTGTTAATTAATGGCAGCATTGAAGATCCGGGGGCTTTAAAAGTTAAGCCAACATCGATAAATCATGCACCGGAGATCAAGCTCTCAGATTATTCAACGCAAATTAAATCAGGTGAATCGATAGAGTTACAAGCAGTAGCAACCGACAGTGATGGAGACTCGCTAACTTATACCTGGAGTCAACTCAGCGGTGCAGCAGTTAGTTTTAGTAACACTAACTCAGCGACGGTGATGATTACAGCACCGATTTTAACTGCAGATGAGACGGTTGAAATAGAAGTAGTCGTAAGTGATGGACAGCTTTCATCTAATGCTGTCGCGACAGTCCTTATCAATAGGGAAGTAAAAGAAGTCGTTGAAAAAGAAAATGACAAAGCGTTAGAAAAAGATACTCAAAATAGTGGTGGCGCCGTTAACTGGCTGCTGTTACTCGGGCTTATGCTCATTTTATCTAAAAGAGCAAATATGCTTCGCTTACACAGTTTTATTAAATAGTTATCTCCGGGAGTCGTTCGGAATGAAGAGTTCAATAGTAAAGTCAAACACTAAAAGTCACCGTTTCATCTTAAAAAGCTCAGTAATTGCCATGCTGTGTGCAATATCGACATCGGCGATGGCAGAAAACACAAAGCTTGGCACTAACGCAGGTGCAGCGCTCACCTCCGGTGATGAAAACACCCTAATTGGTGTTGATGCAGGTGCCGCTTTAACTACCCAAGGCCAAAGTACTTTTGTTGGTCAAAGTGCTGGTGCAGCTAATACTACAGGCCAATTTAACAGCTTCTTCGGTTACCAAGCGGGTATGGCTAACACGATAGGCCACCACAATAGCTTTTTCGGTTATCAAGCAGGGAAGTCTAATATTAATGGAGCTAGTAACACTGCTATTGGTTATCAAGCAGGTACTGCTAGCACCACAGGGTTTGGTGGCACTTATATTGGTTCACGAGCAGGTTATGCAATAACAACCGAAAACAAAAATACTTTTATCGGCGAAGAAGCCGGTTATCAACACACAGGAGGTCAAGGTAATACGAGTATTGGTTATGGCTCCATGTACGACGCTCAAGGAGGTAATTATAATACGGCAATGGGAACAGGCGCAGGTTATAGTTTAGGAAAGCCAAACAGTATAGCAGGAGAGTTATATAACGGTTCACGAAATACAGTAATAGGAACGGCAGCTGGTGGTGATATTGGCGGTGGTAATGCTAATACCATGATTGGTGATAATGCCGGACCAAATACAGAAAGTGCCGATTTTAATACCTTTGTCGGTTTTCAAGCGGGATTTGATAATAACCGAACAAACTCAATCACTAACGCTAACCGTAATACCGCTTTAGGTGCCTATGCCGGATATACCAACCGTGAAGGTGAAGATAATATTTGGATCGGTACCTTGGCTGACTCAGCAGATTGGACATTTTATCATGATAATGAAGTCGAGTTTGTATCTACGCATGGTAGTGATTGGTATGTTACTTATAACGACTTAGACGGTACCGCACGGGCTAATAATAGTACTAATGTAAGCCGCACTACAGTATTAGGAAACCAAGCGACAGTTATTGCCAACGATGGTGTTGCTGTCGGTTATTCAAGTCGTATTGCGCAAGTAGGTTCAATTGCCATTGGTACCAATGCCACTAATGCTAATACCAACAGTATCGTCTTAGGTTATAACGGCACCAGCCATTCAGATAACGCTGTGTTATTAGGTAATAGCACCACTACTTTATGGTCAGCTCAAACTGATGCAACGACAACTTTAGGTAATGCGAGCTATCGTTTTACTGATGTCTTTTCGAATAAAGTCTCTGTTAATGCTGCAACCGGTAATGGCGCGCAAATTGATTTATTTGCCGATGCAGGCGCTGCCGACGACGATAAGTGGACAATAACTGCTGCCAATGGTGGCGATTTTGCTATTTCATCATTTTCGACTGGTTCAGATGTTAATTTATTGAGCATAGATAATACTGGTAACGCGACTATCGCAGGTAACTTATCGTTAAATTCAGATCGACGCTTAAAAACTGATATTCAGTCAATTAATGGCGCATTAGAGACTATAGATAAACTAGATGGTAAGCGATATCACTGGAAGCCTGAGTTACAAAAAGGCAATGAGCAACAAGTCGGTTTAATTGCGCAAGAAGTTGAAGCGGTTTTACCTGAATTGGTTAGCGAAAATGACAAAGGCATTAAGTCAGTTAACTATGTTGCACTTGTGCCTGTGTTAATTAATGCGGTAAAAGAGCAACAAGCACAAATTGCAGCGCAACAAAAACAAATTGAAGCGCTGATGAGGCTAGTACAAAAATAAATTTAATCTACTAAGAAATCGCTTCAATCTAATCCATCGCTAGAGCTAGAGTCAAAAACTAACGCAGGCGAAGTGATTGAAGCGGTGTTTTGCCAAACGATCCAAAGCAGTTACCTGTTTGTTTGGTACAACAACAGGTAGGCTGTTTAGTTTTGGGTATTATCAGTTATCCATTGTTTAACAGGCTCTACCCAAACAGGTAATGGATTATAAAATGCGCCGTGCGATTTACCTGTGCTTATCGATATTTCATTAAAAGACGCCACATCGTCACTTCTATCTATCAGAAATTGGCACGAGCCAACTTGATCAGAGGTCTCATAAATCGACTTTACATGCCCATATACTTTTACCTGAGTATGTTTTTTTATTAAGCCCGCGCAACCCGCTAAGATAATAGTATTTATCTCGCTTAACTTAAGTTCATTTGTAGTTAATATAGATAATGCACCGCCACGAGAAAAACCTAATAAGGTAATATTACTTGGTTTAACGTCTGCAGCGATTAATTTAGCGACATCTTTTGCCAGCTTTTTAGCAAATTGAAATGGCTCGGTATGCTTTGCTCTGTGGTAAGCGATTAAATGGTAGTTATCATCAGCTAGGACTTTTTTAATCTCAGGAAAATCATAGATGCCCCATTCTGGGTGCTTTGGTTTGGCATTTGTCCCTTCAACAATATAACCGTGAGAATAAAATACGTATTTTTGATTGGCATCGATAGTTTCTGGAAAAGACTCATATATTTCTCCAGCGTTTGCAGCGTATGAATAACTTAAAGTAATAAGCGTTAAAGGTAGTGAAAACAAGCACGTTTTAATAAAAGGTTTTAGCATAGCTGATAGCGGTAAATTTATAGATGAAGAGGTATTTGAAGATATTGATAAAAGCATTTTAATGTATTGACCAATAAGAGGTTTTTATAAATTTATAGTTTTGAAGATTATAAAGAAGTCTCATGTTTATCGCACGAGATCTTTTGGTCGAATAAAGGATGTTAATGTAAACCTTTGTGTCATTAAGTCGCGCCACTTAAACGGCATACTGGTATTGAGCGCGACATAGCCACAGGTAGGAATATTGGCGAGTGTGCTATTGCTAACTCTGTTACAAAATTCAGTGAAGGCAGGATTGTGACCAACTATGACAAGTTCATCTATAGAATCATGTAAACCTAAACAAAACCTGAAAAGGTCATTCGAATCAAATGTATATAAATCAGGTACAGTGCACCAATTAATGGTGGTGTTATCTAATGCTTTATTGATTATGGTAATAGTAAGCTGGGCGCGTTTAGCTGGGCTAACATACACGTTTTCAAAATAACAACCTGCATTTAAAATAGCTGGCGCCATCAATTCACACGACTTTACGCCTCGCCGGTTAAGCGGTCTGTCAAAATCAGTTAGAGAACCGTCTTTCCAACTTGATTTAGCGTGTCTGATAAGGTGAATTTTCTTGCCCATTATATTTTGATGTTCATCAACATAGGTTAAGGTATAGCCTGTTATTAAATAGACGAAAATAACGATATACTTTAAGCTTAATTAAAGTTACTCAAATAATAAAAACAAGGTCAGCATGGACGTTAATTATTCAACAATTGATTCGGTACTTTTTGTCTGTATGGGCAATATATGCCGCTCTCCAACAGCAGAAGCTGTATTTCGACATAAAGCGGCACAACAATGCAAACAAGTTAATATTGATTCGGCGGGGACTATTGGTGCTCATGCTCGAGAAAAGCCTGATCATCGTTCTGTTAAAGTCGGTCAAAGTGCAGGGTACTCATTTGATGGTATTAAAGCGCGCAAAGTAACGGTAAATGACTTTGAACACTTTGATTTAATTTTAGCGATGGATGAGAATAACTATAACGATTTAATCGATCTTGCCCCCCAAGAAAGTGCACATAAAGTGAAGTTGTTTCTTGATTTCGCGGAAAATTTTGATGAAAGAGAAGTTCCTGACCCATACTACGGCGGTGCAGGTGGCTTTAAATATGTGCTTGAGCTTGTTGAAGATGCGAGTGAAGGCTTATTAGCTAAAATGCGGTAATTAAAAAGCTGCACACATACACACTTATGCGCAACTTTCTATCGTTAGTAGTTTAGACATTGCGCGAATCATATGCCCAATGCAATAGCGCTTGTCGCTGCTTGCGCCTGCAGCTGTGATCAAATGGCTCACAAAATTTGATCACAGCGCTTAAATGTCGGCGAAAGTTCTTCCAACGTTTTATCTGACGTAAATCCTCTTTCTCTAATCGTCTTCCTTGGTAATAACGGCAGTACCACTGAAACCAACCTCGTGGGTCTTGGTGGTAAATCCAACCTTTTTTACGCCACTCGCTTAATGGTTGTGATGCATCAACGCGAAAATAGTTTAAGGTTATATCCTTATGGCTTGGGCTAAGTAGGGCATTTTCAAACCAGTCAGTTGGAAATTCTTCTTGGCAGTCAGTAAGGTATTTACCACCAAATACACCCAATTCGAGCATTTCTTTTGGTGTTAGTTGTGGCTTAAATTCAGGATGGAAATCTTGGCCGACTTGTGCCGTTAAGGTGTAACGATAATTTTGCTGCATTTGATCGTTTACAACGATAGTGGTCATTTAACGCTCTATATTTATCTAGTATTTGAAAGACATACGAAATAAAAAGACGATAGGTTTACTCTGGAATTGGTAATTGATGCGCACGTAAAAAACTTAACTTATCCCAATAACCGCGCTGTAACTTAATTAATCCATCGTTAAAATGAAAGAAGCCACAACCACGCAAGCCTATTGGATCTTTCCATTCTAAAATCGCGACATTACCGTCTTCGAAGATGTTTTCAATAATACAAACCATTTCTGCTTGGGCAAATTCTTCTTTAAACATCTCATAAATTGCTTTCTTTCCAATGACTGGTTCATTGGCAACCTGATGATTAATTGCATCAGTGGTGTAAAACTCAGCAAGTGTTGAGGCATCTCCTTGATTAAAAATATCCACCCAGCGTTTGATTATGTCGCTTGGCGTGTTATTTGTTTTGTTTACCGTAGTCATTGTCTTACCTGGTAAAGCCTTTGCCTATCAATATTTTTGCTTATTAACGTTGATAATACCCTTGTTGAAAACGTTACTAGCTAATTTTCTATTATGCGTTGTTTAGTACCTGCGAAGTTTTCATATACCTTTTGATGTGCTTTGCGTGAAAACTCATCTTTTCTGTCGTCATAATTTTTAATCCAATCAATTAACAGCGACAAATTGGCATCTTGTGCTTCTTTTGACGGGTATTTATGTGGTTCCCAAGGTCGTTGCTTAGCGTTTTCGACACAAAGCGAAGCCGGTAAATCAAGAAATACTAGCTCTGTTGCATCATCGAGCACGAGTTCAACAAGGTCACTATAACAACCTTCAATTACCCATGAATAGTGCTTTGATAGAAAGTCATCAATTGTGTCTTTTGACTCATTAATGGGTTTACGGGTTGGAGGTGTGGTAGCTTGCCAAGCTAATGTATCTAAGTCCAAATGTTCACAGCCAACATCCGTAACCATTTTCTTTGCTAAGGTCGACTTGCCTGAACCAGAATTTCCGATAATAACGACTTTTTTAAGGGATTCGTTTTTAAAGTTTGCTTCTAAGCCGATTCCTGCAGGAGAATTAAAAAATACCTGAGTACAATTAACATCTGATAAATAGGTTACGTCAAATTGTATGTTTTGTGCTTGTAGCTTTTTGACAAAGTCAGCGACACCTGTTAATTGGAATGCAATATGATCAATGTACGCATTTTTAGTATTTGGAACGTGCTTGTCACTTTCTGTTAAATGAATTACTGCTTGGTCTTTCGCATATAGCCAATAACCGTGTTTTTTAAAATTCGGACGTTCGCCTAAAGTTAAGTCAAATACTTCACAGAGGTAGTCTTTTTCCTTAGCCAATACATCGGCTGGCGCACTAATGTTGATATGATCAAATTTCATTATTTTTGTCGCTACTTGTAATTTCTATTAAATAGTTAGTCTGATAAACAGTTAATTTCGTTTTTAATTTATTATCTATTGCCACACTTTAATATAAATCAAGGGTTAAACTTCTTAAGAGATTAATCATCGGTTTAGCTTATTTTAATGGCGTGTTCTGCTAATTCTGTGGCGTACATTGTCAAATCAATGGCGTAAACAGTCGATGTTGCCGCCCCTATATTCCAATAATCTAATTCAGAAATTCGATAAGTGTAGCTGATATAAAGATTCTTAAGAATCACTTCTACGATAAATAGCTACATAAAAACAACTGTATAGCAAGTAATTGGGGTAAAGTTATGAGTAACTATGGGTTATTAATAAATGGTGAATTAGTTAAGAGTGATATGACACTAGATGTCATTAACCCTGCAACAGAAGAAGTATTTACTCAAGTGCCGCGTGCTGATGAAGCTATGCTTGATCAAGCGGTAGCTGGCGCAAAAGTGGCGGCAGCTAAATGGGCGTTAACTGATATCGATGAGCGCAAGGCGTTAATACATAAGATTGCAGATGCGATTAATGCCAATATTGAGCCTTTAGCCAAAGCATTAACGCAAGAGCAAGGTAAGCCGTTAGCAGCAGCAACCATGGAAGTGCAATATGCTGAGATTTTTTGTCGTTACTTCACTTCTCTTAACTTAGAAAATGAAGTGTTAGTCGATGATGAAAATCAGCGCGTAGAAGTACAACGTACGCCGTTAGGTGTTGTTGCAGGCATATTACCTTGGAACTTTCCGTTATTAATCGGTATATACAAAATAGCGCCGTCTATTTTAGCGGGTAACAGTATTATTCTTAAACCGGCTCCTACCACGCCAGTTGTTTCGGTAATGTTAGGTGAAATTCTTAAAGATGTAGTACCAGCAGGCTTAGTTAACATTCTTGTTGATGATAATGATCTTGGACCTAAAATTACCAGCCACCCTGGTATTGATAAAATCTCTTTCACAGGCTCAACACCAACTGGTAAGGCGATCATGTCAAGTGCTGCGAGTACATTAAAACGCATCACATTGGAGCTTGGTGGAAATGACGCGGCGATTGCTTTAGATGATATTGACGTAAAAGCGGCCGCTCAAGGTATCTTTAATACTGCCTTTATTAATAGCGGCCAAGTATGTATCGCGTTAAAACGCTTGTACGCACATGAGTCGATTTACGATGAGCTATGTGAAGAGATCGCAAGTCTTGCTCGACAGGCAGTTGTGGGTAATGGCTTAGACGAGGCCACTCAATTTGGCCCAGTACAAAACAAGATGCAATATGCCAAAGTATGTGATTACTTAGAAGACGCCAAAGCGAACGGTAATGTTATTGCAGGTGGTGAGCCATTAGACCAAAAAGGTTACTTTGTACCATTAACTGTTGTTAAAGATATTAGTGACGGTACCCGAGTAGTTGATGAAGAACCATTTGGCCCAATTTTACCTATCGTAAAATACTCAGAACTAGACGATGCAATCGCTCGAGCTAATAATTCTGAATTTGGTTTAGGTGGCTCTGTGTGGTCTTCTGATATCGATAGAGCGTCAAAAGTGGCAAGCCAAATGGAAAGTGGTACGGTTTGGATTAACCAGCACTGTGCGTTTGCTCCTAATATTCCATTCCCTACATCTAAACAATCAGGTATTGGTGTTGAGTTTGCTCAAGAGGGCTTAAACGAATTCACTAATATGAAAGTAGTCAATATCAATAAAGCGGGATAGTTGCTTGTTTTCCGGCTGTTTAACTTTTGGTAGTGCTTAATAAACAGCCGGCTTTTTCTTTCCGTTATATTTCAAACACACTAGGAGTAAACCGTGCTAGTTAATCGATTAAAAAAATCACTGACCGCAACTGCTTGCTCAGTCGCTTTGCTTACCTGTGGTGCAAGTGTATATAGCACTGAAGTTGTCGCAAGTGAAAGCTTATTGCAGCAACATTGCTCAGGCTGTCATATTGAACAAAGTCAAGATCCGCTAACATTAAGCCGTATCAGCTATCAACGAAAAACACCAGAAGGTTGGTTAATGACCATTGCTCGTATGCAAACTACCCATGGTTTGAAAATTGATGGTGAGACAAGGGCAAGTCTCGTTGAATATTTAGCCAATACTCAAGGTTTAACACCTTCTGAGTCAGCACCATATCGTTATATTTTAGAAAGACGACTAAACCACATTGAAAATAAACAACCTGAGCTTGAACAAATGTGTGCTCGTTGTCACTCAGAAGCACGAGTCGGTTTGCAACGCAGAGATAAAAAAGATTGGGAACATCTAGTTAACTTTCATCTGGGGCAATGGCCGAGTACCGAATATTCAGCCATGGGACGTGATAGAAAGTGGTTTGAAATCGCGATTAATGAAACGGTACCATTTTTAGCTAACAAATATGCTTTAAATACGCAAGACTGGGTGAAGTGGCAAGACAAGAGTAAAGTTTCTCCTGGTGGCAATTGGCGCATTACTGGCCATATGCCAAGTAAAGGGGCGTTCCAAGGAACGGTTGCTTTAAAAGATAAGGGCAATAACCAGTATGCTATGACTTTTACCGGTACTTTTGATGATGGTGAGTCGTTATCAGGTACGGGAAGTGTATTAGTTTACAGTGGTTATGAATGGCGTGGCTCGCTAACAGTTGGTGATAAGCAGTATCGTCAAGTGTTCGCGTTAAACGAGGCGGGCGATAGCTTATCTGGCCGTATGTTTTTAAATGGTCATGAAGATATTGGTGTTGATATCTCAGGTCATCGAAGTGATAAGGCATCGATTTTATCGCTAAGCCCTACTTACATTAAAGCTGGCGAGACACTGCAAGTGTCAATTCGTGGCTCTCAATTATCTGGTGATGTTACTTTTTCTAACGGCTTAACGGTTGTTTCTGAAGTTTCCCGCACGGCAGATGAAATTATCGTACAGGTAAAAGCACCTAAGATGGATGCATCTGCCATGAGCAGTACAGTTAACGTTGGCAAGCAGTCACTTGATAATGCCTTAGTTGCCTATCAACAAGTCGATCAAATCAAAGTTAGCCCAGCTTATGCCGTAGCTCGCGTTGGTGAAGGGGGCGGCAGTCAACCTAAAGTGACCGCATCGTTTGAGGCCAAAGCATTTGCCGCTGGTCAAGATGGTGAAGTGGGCACCGATGATGATGTCTACATTGGCTTATTCCCAGCAAGCTGGAGTGTCAAACCATTTGATGCTCAATCAGAAGCGGATGAAGATGTAAAGTTTGCTGGTGTTATTAACCCTGAAACGGGGGTCTTCACACCAGGCGATGCCGGGCCTAACCCTGATAGAAAATACGGAACTAACAATGCAGGGCGCTTAGCTGTCGTGGCTAAATTACAAGACGGTAAAAACATCTTAGAAGGGCAAGGGGAGCTGATTGTTACCGTACAACGTTGGAATAATCCGCCAATTAAATAGCGGCATCAGGTACTCGTAATGACCAAAGTTCTAAAAAAAGTTCCAACTAATTCACGCACTATAGCAGTGAATGATAAGCAGATGATGTTTCATGTGCCGACAACTAGCTTGTTTGAATTGGATGAATTATCGGCTCAGCTGATTGAAGCGGCAGATAGTGAAAGTGGCTTATCTGTAGATAAACTAACGCAAAGCTTATCAGCTCAAACGGCAAAAGATATTGATGATACGGTTGAACAATTAATTCAACTTAAAGTGGTTGCTTCAAATGATGCTGGCGTTCAGGCGTTTGAGCCTGATAACCCTGAAGTTACTCAGCTTGAAAATATCCCATTAACCACTTTAGTGCTTAATGTAAATACAGGTTGTAATCTCAGTTGTAGCTATTGCTATAAAGAAGACTTAGATACCCCGGCTAACGGGCAAAAAATGAGCTTTGATACCGCGAAAAAGTCCATTGAAATGATGTTAGCAGAATCGCCTGATCAGCCAAGGTACAACATCGTATTTTTTGGCGGGGAGCCGTTAAGCAATATGCCATTAATTCGCGAAGTGGTTGAATATGCACAAGCACGCTTTGCCGAGCTTAATGTGCCGATTGATTTTTCATTAACCACCAATGCTACTTTGTTAAATGAAGAGATTATCGAATTCTTCCAAAAACATAAATTTGGCATTGCGGTAAGTATCGACGGCCCTAAAGCCATTCATGATAAGAACCGCATTACCGTTAATGGTAATGGAACTTATAAAGCGGTGACTCGAAAAATTGAATTACTGATGAAAGGCTATAACGCCAGACCTATTGGTGCTCGTGTTACGTTAACCAAAGGGGTGACTGATATTGAAGAAATTTGGCAACACCTGTTTCATGAGCTTGGCTTTGCAGAGGTTGGCTTTGCGCCAGTCACCTCAGGTGATATCAGTGAATACAACTTATCTGAAGATGAGCTTAAAGCGGTATTTGCCAGTATGATAAAAGTCGGTCGTCATTATATTGATGAAGCAAAGGCTGGACGCAATATTGGCTTTTCTAACATGCACCAGCTGATGACGGATATTCACGAAGGCACAAAAAAAGCACTACCGTGTGGTGCGGGTATTGGCATGGTGGCAATTGACCATAGTGGCGGCGTTAATTTATGTCACCGCTTTACTGGCTCAGATCTGCCAGCCTTTGGCTCTGTTATTGACGGTATCGATAGCGAGGGCTTGGCTGGCTTTATTGAAACGCGTATGGATAGAACCAACACGGGTTGCAGTACTTGTTGGATCCGCAATATGTGCTCTGGTGGTTGTTATCACGAAAGCTATGCTCGATATAACGACCCACAAAACCCGACTTATCACTATTGTGATCTTATGCGTGACTGGGTTGAGTTTGGCTTAAAAGCCTATGCTGAAATCAATGCGGCAAACCCAACATTTATGGATACATTTATCACCCCTCGTCGAGGACACTAACAATGAAACATCTAAAACCACTGAATAAAAAAGCAGAATTATTAGACTCTGCAATGGATAAAAACAAGAGTGAAAATCAGGTTAAGGGCGATGACGCTACCGTTGAAGAAGTTGTTGCTATGCAATCGGTTGTCGGTTGTACAGGCACAACTGATCCAGGCTGGGAGGTTGACGTTTTTGGTGGCGTCGCAGGGTTATGTCAACCAATGGAGTCAGACTTATATGGTTGTGCCGATCCTTGCTGGTGGCCGGCGCAAGTTCCTGATGTCATGAATACTTATCCTGACTGGACTAAGGGTGCCGACTCTGCGGGTGATGACTGGCGAAAACTAGGCGATGTCTTTCCAAAAGATGATAAAAAGTAGGCGAGATACCATGATTAGCTTTTCAAATAAATTACGCCAATTGTCCGTAGCTAGCTCGTTAGCTCTTTTACTTGTTGCTTGCGGCAGTGAGCAAGTCGCTGAAACTAGTGATACTAAGAAAGTAGCATCTGAAAACAGCGCTGAAAAAAGTGATTATATGGTGGTGGTTAACCGCCCTAATAATATGCACTTTGTAGATTTGAGCACCGACGAAATCGTGCGCACTTGTCAGTTACCCGATGCAGTTTTACCGGGTACTGTGGTGATGTCGCCGGATAATTTAACCGCTTATGTCCTTGCAGGGCGCTTTGATCGCATATTAGGTGTTGATGTCAATAATTGTGATCTCACTTTCGATGCTAAATTTTCTTACGATAATGTCCGTATCAAAAGTATTGGCTCATTAGCGGTAAGTACCGATGGTGAAGAAATTTACACCATCCATAATCCAACCAAGTTACATAGTGATCACTACGAGGTATTAGCGAGTCAATTTGCTGTTTACAACGCGAAAGATGGTATTGACGCTAAGCCAACCCGTACGTTTGATGTACCTCGACAAATTAACATTATGGCAGCTGCTGACGATGGCAGAGTGTATTTATCTGGCGCGGATGTTTTTGTTATCGACCCGAAAACGGGTCAAGTAGATACCGCTATTGCCAGTCACTCTCATAATCGCAGCAATTACGGTCAACCAGATGTGTTAACCGTATGGCCACTGGGTAAAGTGAATAATGAATTTGTCCGTATGTATACCGTGCCTAAATTTACTGATGAAACTCAAAACATGGATACTGCCACATTTATGTGGGGCTATGAAAAAGTGGATTTAGCAACCGGTGAAACTGAAGTAAAAGACTTTGGCGTTCTCGAGCAAATCTTTTTTACCGGCATGGCAAGGCCACAGCATCCTGATGAATTTTATGCGGTATTAACGCAGTTAAAACGCCATAAAGTGTCTGATTTAAGTGTTATCAAAGAAATTGATCTAGAGCGTACTTATTATGTTATTAATTTCTCAACTGATGGTTCTAAGCTCTATTTAGGCGGCACGTATAATGATATCGCTGTTTATGACGCAGAATCATTAACTAAGTTAAACAATATTGTGTTACCAGGTGGCGATATGTCACTGGGTACCTTCCAAGTTTTCTCATTACCACGCGATAAAGTGGTGTATTAAATTAAAAGTAAAGTGTATGAGGCTAAAACTTGTTTATTAGCCTCTTTAGAGTTAGGTGTTCTTAATGGATATTTTTGAAAGAGATTTAGATTTAAATCAGGCGAACTATCAGCCACTATCGCCAATTGGCTTTTTAGAAAGAAGTGCAATGATTTACCCTGATAAAGTGGCAATCATCCATGGTGAACGAAAAATCACCTACCGTGAATATTTAGCTAATGCTAAGCGCTTGGCGTCGGCTTTATCAGCGAAAGGCATTAAAAAAGGCTCAACCGTGTCAATTATGGCGACCAATATTCCGGCATTTTTAGACGCAAACTTTGGTGTCCCGATGACAGGTGCAACACTCAATGCATTAAATACGCGTCTTGATGCCGAAGGTATTGCATTTATATTAGACCATGCTGAAACCGATATTTTGATCATGGATACCTGTTTTTCACCTATCGTTAAGAAAGCATTAACGCTTGCGAAAAATAAACCTTTGGTGATTGACGTTGACGATCCGATGAATACCTCTGGTGGCGAGCGTATCGGTGAGATTGAATATGAAGACTTTATTGCATCGGGTGACCCACAGTATAACGAAGTACATATTCACGATGAATGGCAAGCCATTGCTCTGAACTATACGTCTGGCACAACCGGTGATCCGAAAGGCGTTGTATACTCACATCGAGGCGCTTATTTAACCTCTATGGGTAACGTAGCTATGTGGCCTATGGATGAAGATTCTGCTTACTTATGGACACTTCCAATGTTTCACTGTAACGGCTGGTGTTTCCCTTGGTCTGTTACGGCACGCGCGGCAACTCATGTTTGTTTACGTCAGTTTGATGTGGAAACCGTAGCAAATCTGATGGCTGAGCATAATGTTACCCACT
This sequence comes from Alteromonas sp. B31-7, assembly GCF_015767655.1. Taxonomy (NCBI): domain Bacteria; kingdom Pseudomonadati; phylum Pseudomonadota; class Gammaproteobacteria; order Alteromonadales; family Alteromonadaceae; genus Alteromonas; species Alteromonas sp. B31-7. The sequence continues at coordinate 3,261,341 of NZ_CP065233.1, read as the reverse complement.
TTTGTGGTGCGGCGATTATTCTTAACGCGATTGTTAATGCCCCTGATGCCGTTAAAGCAAAAATTCCTAAAGCGATTAAAGTGATTACTGGTGGTGCGCCACCACCAGCAACAGTACTTGAAGGCATGGATAGCTTAGGTTTTGAAGTTACTCACGTTTATGGCTTAACGGAAGTATATGGCCCAAGTGTTATTTGTCAGTGGAAAAAAGAGTGGAATGATCAACCCGCAGCAGAGCGTGCACGCTTAAAAGCTCGTCAAGGGGTTAGATACGTTACACAAGAAAATGTTGAAGTGCTTGATCCTGAGACGTTAGAAAGTGTGCCAGCAGATGGTGAAACTATTGGCGAAATTATGTTTCGTGGTAACCAAACCATGAAGGGGTATTTGAAAAACCCAGATACTACGGCAAATTCGTTTGAAGGCGGTTGGTTCCATTCTGGCGATTTAGCGGTTAAACATCCCGACGGTTACATTGAAATTAAAGATCGCTCAAAAGATATTATTATCTCAGGTGGTGAGAATATCTCATCTGTAGAATTAGAAGGGGTAATTTATCAACACCCGGCGGTATTAGAAGCGGCAGTGGTTGCTAAGCCTGATGATAAATGGGGTGAAACACCTTGTGCTTTCATTGAGCTAAAACCTGGGCAAGAAGCAACAGAACAAGACATTATTGATTTTTGTCGCGACAATATTGCCCACTTTAAGTGTCCTAAAACTGTGATCTTTGGCGCATTGCCGAAAACTTCAACTGGTAAAATCCAAAAGTTCTTATTACGAGAACGCGCAAAAGCTTAGCTAGAATAGGTAACTGGCGTTAACCGTTAACGCTAGTTACCTCGTTCTCACTTACTCTTCAAACATTATACAAATGTGATCGCTATGTCTAAAAGTACTGAAATTGCAGTTGCAATCACCCGAGAAGAAGCGGTTAGTCAATTGTTAGCCTCTGGCAACGAGCCGACATTAGCTGATTGCATTAAGGTGTTTAATTGGCAAGAATTTCCCGAGAAGCACTTCTCAACAGAGCAAAAAGTCACTCGTATTTATTTTGGTGGTGAATTTTGTGATCGTTTACTGCCAGATAAAAAAATTATGCAACGAGTGCTTAATTTAATTGAGCAACATCAGTTATCGTTAAGCCTATTAACCCCTTTGCTTTCTGATTCCGCATTAGCACGCCTTAAACAAGTTTTCGCTATTTTACCCAAAGGGACTGAAGTGGTGGTCAATGACTGGGGTACGTTAAATATATTAAGGCGAGAGTATAAACATTTAACGCCAATTATTGGTCGTCAACTTTGCAAAATGATCAAAGATCCACGGCTACCTTCTGAGCAGTGGACTAAGCTTTACCCCCATGGCGTGCAATCGGGGCCGTTTCATCAGCTTTTAAAACGTTTCGATATTGAGCGTATTGAAATGGATGTACCACCGTTTGCCAAGGTGGTTGACTTTGAGAGTGAGGATAAATCGGTATCGGCACATTTTCCTTATGGTTTTTCGGTCAAAGGTAGAATGTGTAAAATTGGTGCCATGGAAATAGAAACTCACCGTAAATTTGGTCCAGGTCATGGCTGTAATAAAGAATGCTTGACTTATTCTGCGAAAGTGAGTCGCGGTTGTTCGTCGTCAACTCAAGATGAACAAGCGGTTAATGTGACAGCTAGTCAATCATCCAAACAACCATTAACACAAACGCCGAAAGCACCTGACTTACGAACTTTCCAGCAAGGCAATACCATGTTTTATCGCCACACTGAAGAAATGACGGAAACATTGGCACAAGCGGTGGCGCAAAATAAAGTTAACCGTATGATTTTTGAAGGAGACTGGCATGAAGATTACCGCCCCCATTAGTCGCGTTGAAGAAATCGAAATATTAGCAGCAGCGGGTGCTGACGAATTTTACTGCAGTGTTGTTCCAGAGTCCTGGACCAGTACCTTTAAAACCTCCGCAGTGAGTCGCCGAGCGTTTGGTAATTTACCGGAATTTAGTGATTTAGAAAAAGCAGTAACTGAAGCGCATCGATTAGGTAAACAATTGCATCTGGTGATGAATTCTCAACACTATACGGGTGAGCAACTGGCTTGCTTATTAGACCTTGCAAGGCTATTTGATGAGATGCAAGGTGATTCAGTGATTGTCGGTGATGAAACCTTATTAGCACTTTTAGGTAGCCATGATTTTAATTTTCAAATTCATGTCAGCTCGATTGCCAGTTGCCGCAATAGTGAGTCAGCGAGCTTTCATCAAGCATTGGGTGCTGATCGTATAATTTTCCCACGCGATATGAAAATTAGTGAAATGGAAAGCATGGTCGCTGCTAATCCATCACTAGAATTTGAAGCTTTTATGCTAAACGATGGCTGTGTGTATGAAGAAGGCTCGTGTCACACCATACATTTACCGGGTAAGTTAGGTGGCGCTATTTGTATTGATAACTATCAATCTAATGATCAACGTATCGATGGCAAACCGTTAAGCGATGCCGAGAAAAAAGCGTTTGAAATAAACGATAAAGATTACCAAAAATGGTTGTGGTATCGCTTTGGTAATGGCTTTTCTGTTAGTCCTAATGGTATGCCATACGGGCCTTGTGGTTTATGTGCTTTACCACGATTTTTAGCCAGCTCTGTCACCTCGGTAAAAATAGCTGGTCGTGACGCGCCAACTGAACGTAAATTAAAAAGTGTGCAAATGGTTAATGCGGTGCGAGAAACATTAATCGAGCAGGGTGGTGATGCGGCAAAAGCGCTAGCCCGTGGCATGCGAGAGCAACCTGAGCATTGTCAAACCGGTTATATGTGTTATTACCCAGAAGTACGTATGAAGCCAGATGCGAAAACGTTGCAGAAAACACAAAATGCAATTGAAGTGGTTGACTTAAGTTAACCTAGTATATTTTGATGTCTAATCTAGCTTCTTTTGTTAGCGAAAATCGTACTATAGAACAGCATTCAGCATTTGCATGGTTATTTCGCTTTGTCACGCCCCATAACAAACGAGTCTTTGGTTTATTTTGCTTATCACTCGTTGCTTCCTCATTAGCGCTTTTACAACCATACCTAACTAAGCAAGTGATTGACGAAGGCTTGATCGCTAAACAATTTGATCTACTGCTACAGTTTTCGTTAATGCTACTTAGCTTAGGTGTTTTTTCTACCTTATTGTCTGGCGTTTCTCGGTATTTTCATACGCAAATCTCAGGCAATATTTTATTTGATCTTCGTGAGAGTGTTTATCAGCATTTGCAAACATTATCACCGAGTTTTTACGGTAGGCAGCGGGTCGGTGATATTTTGTCGCGCTTAGATGGTGATATTGCTGAAATTCAACGCTTTGCTCTTGATGGCTTATTTTCGTTAGTTAGCGCGGTGATTGGTCTTGTTGGCTCGATTGTCTTTTTGTTTTATTTAAATTCATCATTGGCGCTTATTGCCTTTGTTTTATTACCACTAGAGTGGGGCTGGCTTAAATTTATGCGCCCTAAGGTGGAAATTAAAACTCGTAAGATGCGCGAGCGGGCAGCAGATATTTCTTCGTTTTTAATTGAAACTTTACCGGCAATGAAGTTTATTCAAACGGTATCGGCAGAAGCACGTGAGGCAAAACGCTTACAAGGCCTAAACCATAACTACCTTAATACCTTATTAGGGCTGCAAGTTACAGAGTTTGCAACAAGCTCAGTACCGACAATACTGACAACACTAAGCCGTACTTTAGTATTTATTATTGGCGGTTATTGGGTGATTAACGATCAAATGGCGTTAGGTTCGCTTATCGCGTTTTCTGCTTATTTAGGCATGGCGGTAGGTCCAGTACATACGCTATTAGGCTTATATGTTGCGATTAAACGTGTTCGAGTCAGCTTAGACCGCGTACAAGAATTAACGTTAACAAAAGCAGATGTCGAGCCAGCTCAATCAAAAGAACAACCGTTAATTATTGAGGGTAATATTAGCGCTCATTCATTGGCTTTTTCTTACCCTAATAGCAATCAAGTAGTATTTAGTGACGCAACTTTTACGATTCCATCAGGGGCAAAAGTGGGTGTGTTTGGACCATCTGGCATAGGTAAAAGTACTCTTGTCGATTTACTGTTAAGACATTTTGAGCCAACTGATGGCAAGATTGAAATTGATGGTGTTGATTTAACCAAGTTAGATTTAGCCAGTTGGCGAAAACAAGTAGCGCATGTTGCCCAAGAATTGGTGCTATTTCGTGGAACGCTGCGAGAAAACATTCGCTATGCGGCACCTAATGCAACAGATGAACAAGTGAACCAAGCAGTAGAGCAAGCCGAATTAACAGGCTTTATTTCACAATTACCGCAAGGGTTAGATACAGTTATTGGTGAGCGAGGGGCAAGGCTTTCTGGCGGGCAAAAACAGCGTATTGCGCTTGCTAGAGCACTCTTGCAACAACCAAGCATACTCATCTTAGATGAAGCGACTTCAGCTGTAGATAGTCAACAAGAACACAAATTGATGACCGTTATTGATAAGTTATTTGCTAATAAAACTCGACTGATTGTTAGTCATCGAGAGCAACCGATTCAAGATGCAGATTATTTATTAACGATTGTCGATGGCACGATTGAATTTCGCAGTGGAGTAAAGCAGTAATATGTTAATAGGGGTGATTGACTCTGGCTTTTTGGGGTCAGATGTAAATGACGGTAAAGACAATAACCTATATCAGCAACAGGGTTTTTACCTTGAAAATGACCAGGTTGAAGCTAAGCCAACCACAGGTGATATGCTAGGTCATGGTACTGTCATTACAGAATCTATCTTAACGCAAGTTCCTGATGCACAAATTGCCATGGCGCAAGTGTTTCATCAAAGACTGGTAACAACACCGCTACAAATTGTTGCTGCGATTGATTGGCTAATCAGTCTCAATGTTTCTGTCATTAATATGAGCTTTGGCTTACCTAATGATCGACAACTATTACATGAGGCGGTAAAGCGAGCTAGAGACAACAACATCATAGTCGTTGCGTCGTCCCCTGCGCGTGGAAATTTAGTTTTTCCGGCAGCTTATCCAGAAGTGGTCAGTGCGACAGGTGATGCCCGCTGTCAGCCTGATGAGTTTTCATGGCTTAATACTAAACAAGCGGATTTTGCTGCTTGTGTCCGTTCTTCTAATCCTAACGTTATTGGTGCAAGTGTTGGTTGTGCCAATGTCGCAGGGCATATCGCCCGTTATGTAAAACAAGCGAGTGTAATTGATTTAACTCAGATGACAGAATGGCTTAAAGAGCATGCCAAATACTGGGGTTTAGAAGATAGAGTTGAGCTTCGAAGAAAAAGCACAAAACCATTGAATAAGACGATGATTTTTTAGTCGTTAGAAATAATTATAAAAACAAGCAAGCTAGGGGGAAGGATGAGTACTAATGTCAGTGCTTTAGAGACAATTCACCAAGAGCCAATGGCAAAGAGACAATGGCTGATTGTTGCTTTGTGTATCGGGATATTAGCATTAGATGGCTATGATGTTTTATCTATCGCTTTCGCCGCGCCCGGCATGACCGCTGAATGGGGCTTATCTAAAACCGTTCTTGGTATTATCTTACCACTAGAGCTAGTCGGTATGGCGTTTGGTTCAATTATTCTAGGTAGCGTAGCAGATAGCCATGGTCGTAGGCCGACTATGCTGATTGGCTTAGTTATTTTAACTATTGGCATGGAAGTGGCTGCACTTGCCCCTAATATTTGGGTGTTAGGTGTAGCCCGGGTATTTACCGGTATTGGTATAGGTGGCTTACTAGCTGCGGCAACTGCGACGACATCGGATTATTGTAATAATAAAAACCGCGCTTTAGCGGTAACCTTAGTTGCCGGTGGCTTTGCCTTTGGCATTTATGCCGGTGGCTTTGCCTTTGGCATTTATGCCGGTGCGACATTTTTAGCGCCACTACTTAAGCAATACGACTGGCGCGTGACATTTCATTTAGGGGCAGCTCTAAGTCTTGTTTTTATTCCGCTTGTTTATTTTTGGGTTCCTGAAACCATTAGCTTTTTAGAACGAAAACGCCCAACAGGGGCATTGCAACGTATTCAACAGATTATGGTAAAGTTAGGGCATAGTGCACCTGAGACGTTGCAAGAAATTAGTGAAAAAAAAGGAGAACCAGAAGGGACTAAAAACTTATTTAAAGGGACTATGGTAGCCACTACTTGTATATTGATTTTTGCCTACTTTGGTAATGTCGGTACGTATTATTATTTTGTCAAATGGCTACCAACCATAGTTTCTGATCTAGGACATAACGCCTCAAACGCAACTAAGGTCTTAGGAGTTATCAGTCTTGGCGGTGTACTTGGCTCTGTTGGTATCAGTGTTGTTGCTCGTTTTGCTCCAATAAAAATATTAATGATTTTTTGTTTAATTACTGCAGCAATTGGCGTTGCCTTATTTCCGTATTTTACTGAAACATTGGAGTCGATGAAGGTGATTGGTTTTATCACCGGTGCGTTAATTTTTGCCGCAATTTCCGGTTTCTTTGGCTTATTTGCTTCATCATTTCCGTCTTCGCTATTAGGCTCTGGGTCTGGCTTAGTGCTAGGTATTGGTCGAGGCGGGGCAGTATTAGGGCCGATGCTCCCTGGCTTTTTATTTGCCGCTAACTTACCTTTGACAATGGTGGCGTTAATAATGGCAACTGGTTCATTTATCGCAGGTGTTACCATTTTATTTCTTAAACAAAAAGCAGCTTGAACAATGCTTTAAATTTATTGTACCAAGGTGTTTTTGAAATTTTTATCACCAGTTGCTATGTCATTTACAACTGGTGATAAGAATAAGGATTAAAGTTAAGAAAAGCGTTTAATTCTTTTTAGTGTTAGGTGGGATATAAGGGTCTTTAGTTCCAGGCTTAATTGGTGGGTATTGTGCAAATGAGCGTTTATGCTCCGCTAGTAATTTATGAGCAGCTTTAGGCACCCAACTGTTTGAAAGGATGACATTGTCCCTTTCTTGTGGATCGCTTAACAAATTATAAAGTCTTGGCAGTTCATAGGTGCGTACTTCGGTAAAAGCCGTTTCTTGCTCCTTTAAGTGAATTTTCCAATTTTTCCATTTTACGCCATATATTTCATTACCCATGTAAACAATAAAGCCATCACGACCTGATTTTTTTTCTTTGCCAGTAAAAAAGTCAGTCATGTTAATGCCATCAATGGCTCTGTCTTGAGGGATTTGTTCACCGGCTAGGTGAGTTAATGTTGGGAAAATATCCATTGCATGAACAATTTCGTCACTGACACGACCGGGCTTTATTTTTTCAGGCCAGCGCATGGCAAAGGGCACGCGTAATGCGCCTTCAAAACCAGTAAATAAAGTGCCGCGCCAAGGTCCTGCTGAGCCATGAAATGCGTTTTCAACGGTTAGCGTATTGTTACCGTAGCTAGTAGCTTCAGGGCCATTATCCGCGGTAAAGATAACAATGGTATTGTCTTTGATGTCTAAATCATCAATTGTTTTTAGTATTTGTCCTGTGTAATTATCAATTTGGGTTAACATATCTGCCCATTGCCCTTTACCTGACACTCCTCTAAAATCTGGATGAGTCATGGTCGGAAAGTGAGTCGCAGTATAGGGAATAAAAGCAAAGAATGGTTGCTGCTTTTTAGCTTTTCGGGTGATGAATTCGATGGCTTTATCGGTAATATCTTTGTCGATAATAGGTCGATAATCTAGTCGGTAGGGGCGTACCTTTTTGGGTATTTGCCCTTTAAGCCCTGACATTACATAGGTTTCAGATACACCACTGTCGGCAAACCCTTGCTGGGTAAAGTAAACGGATTCATCACTAGAATTCGGGATACCAAACCATTCATCAAAACCTTGATCTGTTGGAAACCTGCCTGGTGTACGACCTAAATGCCATTTACCAAAAATACCTGTGGTATAACCGGCGTTTGAAAGCGTTTCTGCTAAGGTGACTTCCCAGTTAACCAGACCGTAGATATTATTACCGATCGGCACTTTACTATTACCACTTCTAAAGGCATAGCGTCCAGTCATCAGTGCTGAGCGAGAAGGCGTACATTGAACTTCAACATTGAAGTTAGTTAAACGCAAGCCTTCATTGGCAATTGTATCTAGGTTTGGTGTTGCCGCCCCACGCACAATACCGCCGCCATTAAAGCCCGGCTCTCCCCAGCCAAAATTATCCAGAAATACAAGTACGATATTAGGTTTATTTTGTGACATAGCTTTAATGGATGTTAGCGACAACATCAACACTAAAATAAGCTTAAAAAGCCTCATATAATTAGCTCCTTTGATTGTTTGAAGTTACCTTACTCTCTATTAAAGAAAATGATATTGATAATATACGCCATGTAGTTGTTAATTTACGCCACTTTAGCTGTTTGTAATGGCGCGTATTGTCAATGGTATGGCGTGTAAAGGTAATGTTTATTCGCTTTTATTATTTAAGCTGTCAGGCATGTATTTTTAATGAGAACAAATCATGTCAATTACTGTTTTTACCAAGCCAAAATCTATTTTATCGATTGTTGTGGCTTTAGTTTTTATCTTTGATGCTAATCTTATTATGCAATTATTTGGTATGTCTTTAGATGACGCAGGTATTATGATGACGCGCATTTTAGGCGGGGCATACTTAGGTTTAGGTATTAGCTTCTGGTTTATCAACGGGCCTGATGATATTGATAAAAAGTCAGCTTACCTGTACGGCTTTAGTGAAGGGATTGCATCTCTTGCTTGTCTAGCGGGAACACTAAATGGTGCGATGAATGCTGCCGGCTGGATATTTGTTGTCGGATATTTAGCGTTTTCTTTGTGCTTTTTCTGGGTAGCAACTAAAGCACAAGGTTAATTTTTTATCAGATTAAAGCTCCACTCTTATTAAAAATAGCGATTGGAGCTATAATCTATATCAACGTATTTTTCTCTAAATTGAATCGGCGTATAACCTGTTTTTTTCTTAAACATGCGATCAAATGAGCTAGTTTCAGAAAAGCCCATTTGAATAGCAATTTCATAAATACTTGTATGGGTTTTACATAACGCAGTTTTCGCTAATTCTTCTATGACGTCAGCTTTAATTTCTCTTAAACTGGTATTGATACTAGAAAGGTGCCTAACTAAGGTTCTTTGGGATACATTTAACTGCCTTGCGATATTAACTGAATTACAGTTTCCGCTAGCAAGTGATGAAGCAATACAAGCCCGTACCTTACTAAATAAATCGTTAGTCCTATTATTGTAGTTACTTAGCATTTGGTGAATTTCAGCTTTCATTAACTCCAATAGCTCAGGATCAGTTTCATTGATTACCGTTTTTAAGAGTTTGGTTTCAAAAAATATACTATTGGTAGGTTGATCAAATTTAATATTTTCACCGTACTCTTCATAGAGTCTAGACATATCATCAGGCTTTGAATAAGAGACATTAACTCTATTCGGACGCCAATCGCTGCCGCTACACTCTTTAATCATATCGACGAACATTTTTAATGTATAGTCAACGTCAATGCGTGTTCCTGCTTTTGTTGGAACCAAAATATTATACTTTATCTCACTTTCGATAGTGCCTACATTTAAATGCAAGTCTATAGCTGTAGTCATTAAAGACTGGTATTGAATCAGGGTATCGATAAAATCTTTAAAGGTTGGGGTTTGATAAGCAATTAATGTCACCGGGCCTAAATCACCAGGTTGAGCGTTGCTTGATAAATCAAAACCGAGGTTCGGGTTATTCTCTGCCTTACCTAAAAAGTCTAATAAAATTAATACATTTGGATATGGCATCAGTTTTAGGTTAGAGGTTGGAGACTTTTTATCAAGTCCAGCACCCTCTAATATTTGTGTCTTTGTATAGCCTTTCTCAAGCATATAGTCACTCAGCCACTCAGCCGGCAAAACCGGCTTTTGATAATTACTCACAATATATCCTTTGTATCATTTCAATCAGTTCATTTAATAGGCATAATTTTTATAAGGCTTTTATTAATAAAAATAAACTATATTGTTCTTAAATGGCTTAAAAGGTCAATCGTAAGGCGTAATATGTCTATTTGGTGGCGTGTTACGGTAATTTTTTGGCGTTAATAGTCAACAGGTATATCTATTTTTTCATTTAGTCTTGGTCTCGATAATAAAAATTACATTTTAATTTAGGTCTGCTAAATAAAACGGGAAAGTGACATGAACAAACAATTTTACCTCTCAGCGGTTGCAGCAGCCGTATCACTAGCAACAACAGTTCAGGCGGCAGAGATAGAAACAATCGAAGTGACAGCTACAAAACGTGTAGAAAACGCACAATCTATACCTGTTTCTGTCTCAGCATTAAGTGCTGATGAACTTAAAAATCTAAAAATACGAGATACCACAGAGATTTCAGCACAAGTCCCAAATATGCAAATTTCTACACCCGGTGGAGATAGTTATCCTGTAATATCGATACGTGGTATCTCAATGGATGATTACAGTATTAACCAATCGAGCTCAGTTGCCATTTATGTCGATGAAGTCTACAAAGGCAACCCTTCTCTACAAAGTGGTCAAATGTTCGATCTACAAAGAATTGAGGTGTTAAGAGGGCCACAAGGTACATTATTTGGTAAAAACTCTACCGGTGGTTTAGTTAACTTTATTACTAAAGGACCATCTTGGGATACAGGTGGCTATTTAACAGCGGGTATTGGTAACAATAATCGTAAAGAAGTAAAAGGCGCGTACGAAACTGAATTATCAGATAAATTAGCGGTACGTGTTGCCGGTACTTTTACTGAAATGGACGGTTGGAAGAAAAACTCATTCCCAGGTGCAGCAGACAGTAATGCGATAGATGAGTGGGCAGCTAGAGCAACCTTCAATTATTTGCCCACTGATGATGTAGATATCACGCTAAAAGTTGCAGCAAGTAAGGCAAATCCGTACAACTACGCATATACCAATATTCCGGGTGAAGCAGGTTATGGCGCAGGGTATTATGAACTATTTAATAACGCTGAAGTTGGTTTGCCTGCGTTATTTGGTGTAACACCACCTGAAGGGGCTCCACAAAATTCTTACTTTGTACCCGAAGGGCAAGATTTCGATGAAATTCAAGAAGACCATGTATTAAAACGTGAAATTGAAAATAGTAGCGCATCACTAAATATTGTTTGGGATGTAAGTGATGAATACAGCTTAACGTCAATCACTTCTTTTGATAGTGGCGATATTACTATTCCAGAAGGTGATGGCTCTCCGAATCAGGTCAATAGTGTGGTAGTTTCAGGCGATACCACCCAGTTTACTCAAGATTTACGCTTAACTAGCAACTTAGATGGACCATTTAATTACATTGTTGGTGCATTCGTATCAAAAGAAGAAATTGATGCACCGACAAGCCTTAGTTTATTTCAAGATTTAGATTTAAATGTTGATGGTAACTTAGATTACCTTGATTGTTACGATCCTCTCGCTGCGGCATTCGGTTTAGAGATGTCGCCAAATGGTCAACAAGTTGAAGAGGCTTTATTAACGGAAGGAGCAAGCTTAGGCTTATTTGCTAGTTTAGGTTGTAGTTTACAAAATGACTATACCCAAGAAAAAACGAGCTTAGGTTTATATTTTGATGGTAGCTATGACTTAACTAAAGATACCAAGCTTCGATTTGGTGCTCGCTCAACAAATGATGTTATTGAGTTATCTAATTTCAACGCAGGCTACTACGGCAGTGACGGTACTTTAGTTGTGCCAACTATCGCCCAAGAGCTATTGCCAGAAGATGAAATTGATGAGAATGAATGGTCAGGCAAGGTAAGTGTTGATCATATCTTGTCAACAGGTGATCTGGTGTATGTAAGTTACAATCGAGGTTATCGCTCTGGTGCCTTTAACGGTCAGTCATTTAACGACCCATCAGAAGCTGCGCCAGTAGATCCTGAAATCTTAGATGCCTTTGAGCTTGGTTTTAAAGCGGACTTTTTAAGTCGTCAACTTAGAATTAATGGTGCAGCTTTCTATTACGACTACGAAGGACAGCAGTTTATTAATGTTGATCCAAACACAGCGGCGCAAACGTTACAAAATATCGATAGCTCAACCATTAAAGGTTTAGAGTTTGATATTACCGCAGCGTTAACAGACGATTTAATGCTAAGAGCGGGCTTTGGTTACTTAGATACTGAAGTTGATGGCGGTGTTATTAGTGGTGTTGATGTATCTGGTAATCAGTTAACACAAAGCCCTGAATACAACGCCAATATTGGTTTAGATTATAACCAAACACTGGGCGATTCTGGCTCTATTAATTGGCATGTCGATGGGACTTGGTCTGATAAATACTATTTTGATATTCACAATACAGAAGCTATTGCTCAAGATGCGTATGCAGTTGTAAATGCTAGAGTGACATGGACATCACCTGATGAAGGTTATGAGATTGCCATTTGGGGTAAAAACTTAACTGATGAAGAGTATCTTACTAAAGCATTCGACTTAAGTGGCTTTGGCGGCGTAATGGCCCATTACGGGCAACCAGTAAGTTATGGTGCTGAGCTAACTGTAAACTTTTAAAAGATAAGGAGTTAGCATTTAAGCTAACTCCTTTATTTCATTAAATATTAATTTTACCAGTCGTAATCATCCTTTTATCTAAATTACTAAATAGGATGTAGTAGTTACCTATTTATGTAATTGCTAGATATCTATCTTTCCAATAAACATTTTATACGTTTAGTGATTGCAGATTGTTTTTAGAAGGTGTTACAGATTAATGAATCAAATTCGGAGCAAACCTTATGTCAAAAAATGATGACGTAAATAACTTAAACAGAAGAAAGTTTTTAAAGAGCGCGGCAACCATAGGTGCAACGACCGTAGTTGCTGCGGGTACTGCGTTATCAACAACGGCCAATGCACACGATGCTAAACCAAGTTCATCTAATTCAGAGTTTGATTATGATGTAGTAGTGATTGGTGGCGGTTATGCAGGGGTTACAGCCGCAAGAGATGCGAAAAAGAACGGCCAAAGCGTACTCGTATTAGAAGCTCGTAATCGTTTAGGTGGACGTACTTTCGCTAGTGAACTCGATGGCGACCCTGTTGAGTTAGGTGGTCTTTGGGTACATAACACACAGCCATTTGTTTGGGCTGAAATTGAGCGTTATGGCATGAAAATCAAAGAAACACCGGGTGCAGCGGCAGAGGCAATGTTTGTTGTTGAAGAAAATGGTAAGCGTAATGCGTTAACCCTTGAGCAGTTCGGTGAAATTATTGCCGGTTGGGAAAAGTACAATGCTAGAGCACGTGAAATTGTTCCTCGCCCGTACGATATCCTTTATAACAAAGAAGCTGCACTTGCTGCTGACAAAGTTAACGCTATTGATTTTCTCGATCAAAATGGTTTTACGCCACTGCAACATGCTTTTAATAAATGCATGATAGAAGTTGTCGGTCATCGTTCTCCGATGGAAATGTCTTATATTGATGTGATGCGTTATCACTTAGTCGGTGGTGGCTGTTTTGCTACCTTTATGGATTCAACAACACGCTTTAAATTAGCCGATGGCACTAATAGCTTAATTGAAAAAATGATAGATGATGGTAAACCAGAAGTGCGTTTATCGACACCAGTTAAGTCTGTTCAAGACAAAGGTAATAAAGTTGTCGTAACAACAGTCCGTAATGAAAAAATCACTTGCGGCAGTGTTATTAGCACCTTACCAATGAATAGCATTACGCAAGTAGCTTTTGAACCAGCACTCCCTAAAGCGGTGCACCAAGTAGCAAAAGAGCGTGCCCCAGGCAGTGGTGTTAAGCTGTATATTAAAGTTAAAGGCGATATCGGTAATGTTGCGTCACTTGCGCCAAGTCGAGCGATTAACTTTGCTATGACTTACCAACAAGCGAAAGATTACACCATCTTAGTTGCCTTTGGTAATGATCCAGAAAAATTAGATATCTACGATGACGAGGCTATAGAAGAAGCGTTATCACTACTTATTCCTGACGTTAAAGTACAAAGCACTATGGCATATGATTGGAATAACGATCCATATTCAATGGGGACTTGGGGTATTTATCAAACTGGTTGGTTAAATAAATACTACCAAGATTTACAAAAAGAGCAGGGACGTGTTTTCTTTGCCTCAGGGGATCATGGCGAAGGCTGGCGTGGCACTATTGATGGTGCTATCGCCGCTGGCGCAAGAGCTGCACGAAAAGTTAACGACTTATTAAACAGTTAGTGTTAAGCCGGTAGAGGAAAAACAATGCAGTTATTTAATAAATCCAGCTTGTTAGCAACGGCTCAAAAAGCCTATAAACAGCAATCAAAGTTTTCTTTGCTGACCGTTACGCTGTTATTTTCAAGTGTTACTAGTGCGCAAAACTGTGATTTACAGCAAGCTAAAAAGCAGTTTAACAAATGTATCGCATGCCATGATGTGAAAGAGGGGGTCCATAAAATGGGACCATCTCTTCACCAAGTTATCGATAGAAAGGCGGGTACTCAGCCAGGTTTTTATTACTCAGAAGCAATGAAAAATAGTGATATTACTTGGACCAAAGAAAACTTATCGCAATTTCTTAAAAAACCAAAAGACATGGTTAAAGGCACAACAATGCCCTTTAGCGGCATTAAAAAACAGGCACAAAGAGATGCCATTATTTGCTATTTAGGACAACAGTAAATCATTAAAGGTAAATATTTTGGCAGTATTAACTCAAAGTTATATGACAGGGGAAAGCTCTGGACAATTGCTTTATCAAACAATTGGTCATTGCTTTGATGAGGTCGTTAATCAATATCCTGAAAATGAAGCGCTCGTTGTTTTACATCAAGGTATTCGTTGGACATATCAGGAGCTTAAAACACAAGTTTAACGCCTTGCAACAGGCTTGCTTGCATAAGGTATAGAAAAAGGTGATCGCGTAGCTATTTGGGGTCCAGATAGCTACGAATGGGTACTGACTCAATTAGCAACAGCTAAAATTGGCGCTATTATGGTGTGTATTAACCCAGCATATCGCCTACACGAATTAGAGTACGCACTAAATAAGGTGGAATGTAAGGCGATCATTACCGCAGAATCTTTTAAAAGTTCTCGGTATTTGGATATGTTAAATGAATTAGCTCCTGAGCTTAAAACTTGCCAACGGGGTCAGTTAACAGCGGTTAAACTTCCTCATTTAACTACTGTAATACGAATGGGCACCGAGCAATGTTCAGGTATGTTCAATTTTGAACAAGTTTGTGGAAAAGGAGAGCAAAAGCACTATCAATTTCTTGAACAGTTAGGTTCTGAATTACAGCCTGATGATGCGATTAATATCCAGTTTACTTCTGGTACTACAGGCTATCCTAAGGGGGCAACCTTAAGCCATAATAATATTTAAAATAACGGCAATAACACGGCTAATGGTATGGAGTTTAGTTATAAAGACAGACTGTGTATCCCTGTACCTCTATATCATTGCTTTGGTATGGTGTTAGGTGTGTTGGCCTGTATTACTAAAGGCGCAACTATGGTGTTTCCTAATGATGCTTTTGATCCAAAGTCGACACTAGAAGCTGTTCATAAAGAGCGTTGTACTGCGCTTCATGGTGTGCCAACCATGTTTGTGATGGAATTAGAACATCCTAATTTTGAACAATATGATTTAACCTCATTAAGAACAGGCGTTATTGCGGGTGCGCCATGTGCAGAAGAGTTAATGAACAACATCATTAATAAAATGCATATGGAAAACGTATTAATTGGTTACGGTCAAACAGAGTTAAGCCCATTAAATCATATGACTTTACCAAATGATAGTTTGAAAAATCGAACACAAACAGTAGGCCGAGCTATTCCCTATGTGGAAATTAAAATTGTTGATGGCGATGGAAAAGTTGTGCCTATCGGTGAGCAAGGTGAAATTTGTACCCGTGGTTATTCGGTAATGTCTCATTATTGGAACGATGAAGAGAAAACAGCAGAAACGATTAAAAATGGCTGGCTGTATTCAGGTGATTTGGGCACTATGGATAAACATGGCTATGTTCGTATTACAGGACGCATAAAAGACATGGTAATTCGTGGTGGTGAAAATATTTATCCACGAGAAGTAGAGGAGTTTCTTTATACACACCCTAAAATTTCTGAAGTTCAAGTGTTTGGCGTACCAGATGATAAAATGGGAGAAGAAGTGTGTGCTTGGGTACAAATCAAAGATGGCGAACAGCTGACAGAGGACGAAGTTAAAGACTTCTGTCAAGGGCAGATTACTCACTTTAAAATTCCAGGTTATGTGCGCTTTGTCAGTGAATATCCGATGACGGTTACCGGTAAAATCCGCAAAATTGAAATGCGAGAAATGATGGTTAAAGAACTAGCTAGCTAAGTAGCTAGTTTTAGGGCGTGTTGATCTTTCGAGATTAAATTTTGTTCTTTTTAAAAGCGATTTAATCGCGGCGTAGCGAGCAATGTATAGTTATTCTATATGCGAGAGCTACAACAAAGAGTAAATCGCTTTTAAATGAATCCAAATGACAACGTTTGTTTGGCATTTCTACTAGGTTTTCACCTTTTAATGTGGAATAACCACACGGCAAAGGCTCTGCCTTGTATAAATACCAAACAAACAGTTGCAAAAGTAACCCTGAAAGATCAACACGCCCTAGTAACTTTTAAAAAATGCCTCAGCACTTAGTTAAGTGTTGAGGCATTTTTATTGGCTAAAGCTTTAACGCAATCAATAACGTTGTGAAGGTTTATATTGAACAATCGGATTTGTTCACTTAATTACGTATTAGATCACTCATCGGTTTTATTCTGTCTAGCTTTTGCTTATTCATAAATTCATCAAAACTAATTGCTAGTTGCTCGCTTTGTTTGAGCACGTGTTGCCAATTCTTTATACGTTGTTCAGTTTCAATATCGGAAAAATCAGTTCTATCTGGAATTTTCTGATTAGGCAGTGATTGTATAAACGCTTTTGAAGGGCAGATAACGACCGTATTTTGATAATTTTCTTGGTGTACGCTTCGCTTTAAGTTTTTATCAAACCATCCTGCTTTTATATTGGCGCTAAAGTGAGGGTATAGCGTTAACCCTGGGTTATGAACTTTGATATCAAAGTGATAGTCAATGATGCCTCCGTCTCGATACATGCCATTTGGCGATCCTGGGATGTTTTCAATACCTGACATGACTAAGGGTATAGAACCTGAAGCCAATAGCGCTCCACGAAGGTTATCTTGTGTTAAATATTCTATTTGTGTGGTAAAGCCGGAAGGATCTGATATGGCTAAATCACTTGATTGTGGTTGATAGATAAAGCGCTGGTACTGACCTGATAATAGGCGTCGTGAAATTTTATTTTTAATAAAGCTGCTGGTTAGCCCTAGTATTTGTAATGCTTTATTTTCTCTTGCAACTAAACCACGGCACTTGGCAACGATAAAGTGTGATCTAAACACTGGGTTATGGATAATTTCTTTAACGCCATTATCACCTAATGAGTAATCAAGCATTTCCTGAGCAGATACTGAAATCTCACTTGCAGTTGGTTTGGTTGTGGCATAGCGCGCTTGTGAATAGTTTTCAGCAAGACGAGATATTGCAGCAACCGGATCATTTTGACCAAAACATGCGGCTCTAAACGCGCCTGCGCTAGAGCCAATAATATTAAGAGGATTTGTTCTCGAGTTAAAAAATTCGCCAAAAACGTATTTGTCTAAACCAAATAATGTGAACCATTTCGGACCACCACTAGCGCCAAGAAAGGTGTTGAATAGTTCTTGGCTAAACCCACGTTCTTGAATTGTTTTTAACGCGGTGTCTCCGGCGTAAATCTCTAACATAAATTTCAGTTTTATTTATTCAACAATACGTTATGCAAGCTTTTTACACGATTACTTACTGTAGTGTCTAGCTAAGTTTCTACCTAATTGCATCATGTGTACTTGATCTGGTCCATCTGCTAGTCGCAAAGTGCGTTGTCCTGCAAATTGATGTGCTAAGAAAGTATCTTGGCTTACTCCTACCGCGCCGTGTATTTGAATTGCTCTATCAAGGACATCAAGCGCTACATTTGGGGCTACAATTTTAATCATTGCAATAAGGTCTTTTGCCGCTTTATTTCCCACAGTATCCATTTTTTGTGCCGCTTTAAGCGTTAACAAACGTGCTTGTTCAATTTGACACGCCGATTTAGCGATATCTTCACGAACAGATTGTTGTTTTATCATCGATTGACCGAACACTACTCGGTTGCTTGCTCGTTGGCACATTAGCTCGAGTGCGCGTTGTGCAGCGCCAATTGATCGCATACAGTGATGAATACGTCCAGGACCTAATCGTCCTTGTGCGATTTCAAAGCCGCGACCTTCACCTGCGATGATATTATCAACGGGTACCCGCACATTATCAAAAATCACTTCTGCATGTCCTTCAGGGGAGTCGTCATAACCAAATACTTTCATTGGACGAGTGATGTTAACACCTGGTGTATTGATAGGAACGAGGATTTGCGATTGTTGTATGTGGCGGTTTTCATTGTCAGGGTCTGTTTTACCCATGACGATTAAAATTTTGCATTGTTCTCGACATGCGCCGCTAATATAGAATTTTTTGCCAGAGATAACGTACTCATCACCATCTCGAATAATTCGAGTTTCTATATTTGTTGCATCACTTGAAGCGACATCAGGCTCTGTCATGGCAAATGCCGATCTAATATCGCCGCTTAGTAGTGGCTCTAACCATTGTTGTTTTTGTTGTTCACTGCCGTATTTAGCTAATACTTCCATATTGCCCGTGTCAGGTGCACTGCAATTAAATACTTCCGGTGCCCAATATACTTTACCCATAATCTCAGCTAAAGGCGCGTACTCTAGATTTGTTAATCCTGGGCTATAGTCTCCGTAAGATAGAGGTAAGAATAAATTCCATAACTTTGCTTTTTTTGCTTTGGCTTTTAACTCTTCCATTATGGCTGGGGTTGTCCAAGGATTTTGCTCAACTTGTTGCTGATATAACGCCTCATTCGGGTAAACATGCTCATCCATAAAAGCAGTTAACGTTGCCATTAATTGTTTTACTTTATCGCTATATTCAAAATCCATGATTATTCCTGTAGTTATTTGTCTTTTAACTTATGTATATGGACATGCTATTTGTGCTACGTTAATTACACAAATGAATATTAGTTATCTGTTAGTTGACGTGGTCAACCAAAATTGACCAACCCAGTTAAGCTACTTTTTTCAATTTCTTCATGTCCGCCTCATATTGATTTGGACTTCTGTAATCTAGATACGAATGCAACCGTTCAGGATTATAAAATGTTGTGATGTATCGCAGCATATCCTGCTGTGCTTCATAACGAGTTTGGTATTGCTTCCAATGCACCAGTTCTTGCTTCAAGCTACCGAAGAAACTCTCAACAACACTATTATCCCAACAATCACCTTTTCGACTCATACTGCCAACAAATTGGTGTCCTTTAAGCAAGCGCCGATAGTCTGCACTCGCATATTGGCTGCCGCGATCTGAATGGACAACCAATCCGGCTTTTGGATTCCGCTGCCATATCGCCATCGTTAGCGCATCACATACTAATTTAGCTTTCATTCTTGAACCCATACTCCAGCCAACGACTTTCCTTGAGTAAAGATCAATAACAACGGCCAAATATAACCAGCCTTCTTGTGTCCAGATATAAGTAATATCCTGCACATAAGCTAGATTGGGTGCATCAACATCAAATTGTCTGTCGAGCACATTGTCAAATATTGGTAACGTGTGGTTGCTGTTTGTCGTGACCTTATATTTTTTCTTGTAGCGAACTTGCACGCCTGCTTCTTTCATCAGTCGGCGTGTAAGACGCCTACCAATAGGATAGCCCAAACAATTCAGTGCTTTTTGCATCCGTCGACTGCCATAACTATGCTCACTGGCTTTGGCAATCTTGTGCATCCATTCTACTATTTCTTTTCGCTTGTCATCATCCGTTGTAGGTTGATGTTGAGTTTTCATATATCTATAAAACCCATTGCGCTTTACGCCTAGTAACCGGCACAACCGATCAACAGGATAGGTATTCTTTCGCTCGGCGATAAACGCGTATTTCACTTCATTTCTTTGGCGAAGAATACAGATGCTTCCTTTAGGATGCGTTTGTCCATTTCAAGCTGTTTCACCTGTGCTTTCAGCTTTCTGATTTCTGCCTGCTCTGGCGTCAGTTTACCGTTTCCTCTGAACGCATGGCCGTCATCATCTTGTTGAAACTCTTTGACCCAGCGGCCAATGATTTGCTGACTCACATCCAACATTTTTGCGACTTCAGAGCGCGTGTGACCTTGGTCTAGCACCAGGCTCACAGCATCCAGTTTAAATTCTTTCGTATACCGCTTTCTTCCGGCCATTTACTTTCTCCAGCTAAAGTTCAATTATATCCTTAACTGGACTGGTCAACTCAATTAAACCACCTCAAGTATTCGAATTATGAATACAGTTAAGTAGATGGTAATAAAGTGGTTAGCTGATTGGTTAACTGGTAGGTGTCGGTTTAGTTATGTTAAAGGCGTGTGATGAAGATAGATCTTAATTTGTTTGTGGTCTTTGAGGCTATTTATTGTGAAGGCAACATAAGTAAAGCAGCGTCAGCATTAAATCTTTCACAACCTGCCGTAAGTCATTCATTAGCTAAACTAAGAGCGCATTTTGATGACAAGCTTTTTGTTAGGCAAGGAAATGCAATGCAGCCAACTGCATTAGCGAAAAATGTGATTGCTGATGTTCGAGAAGCGTTGCACCAACTTCAAGGGAGTTTGTATCAATCTAGGCAATTTGAGCCTTCTACGTCACGTAAGTATGTCTCAGTATCTATGCATAGTTCGTTAGAAGCGTCATATCTACCGTCTTTTACCAAAAGCATATTAACGCAATCACCAAATATTAACTTTACCAGTAAACGTGTAAAACGAAGTGAATTGGAAAATAAGTTAGCAAGTGGAGATATTGATATTGCCATCGATATTCTGCTACCCGTGAGTAATAACGTTATGCATGAGCAATTAAAAAAAGATCGCTTAGTTGTTGTAGCACGAGAGGAACACCCGATCTTTAAAGAGCCATTTACCCTAGAAGAATATCTTAAATATACGCATGTTCTTGTTTCTACAAGAGCATCAGGTCCTAGCTTAGAAGACTTTGAACTAGGGCGCTTAGGCATAAAACGTAAAGTCGGACTTAGGTGCCAACACTTGTTATCTGCGTGCCGAGTGATCATGGATAATGATATGTTACTCACTTTACCGGAAAAGTCTGCCAGGATGTATTGTGGTATCTTACCTATAGTGGTAAAACCAATGCCCGTTGAATTACCTCCGTTAGATGTACATATTTATTGGCATAGAAATGTCGATAAAGACCCGGCAAATTTGTGGCTAAGGGATAAGGTTACCAGTGCAGTTGAAACTGAATATAAATAACAGAGTAAATTGATACGCAAAAAAGGCTAACACCACGCTGTTAGCCTTTAACGAATACAAATGCTTTTATCAAACACTTTTATTTAGAGTGGCTTAGCAGCCAGTCATAAATATTTTGATCGTACTCATCGTATCGAGTATCAAATACGTACCCTTGCGCGCCACCTGCCATTCCGCTTAAATCAAATATACTGTGATGTAACTCGTGACCAGCGCCATCAATAAGTGAAAGCTTTGGTAAAACTGTTGGTTGGCAATTTTCAATAATACGGTGGTATCCAGCAGTACTAGTACCATGGGCTTACTACCTCGTCATTGTTACCGTGAAATAACCACATTGGTATTGTTTCAATACCACATAAATAGTTTGGGACTTGGCTACCGTATGGGTAACCACCAGAAACTGAAATAATTGCAGCAATTTTTTCAGGGTGCTTAACGGCGTAATCATAACTTGCTAAGCCTCCTTGACTCCAGCCGGTCATGTATACTTTGTCCTTATCTACATTGTATGTATGAAGCGCATAATCAACGAAAGCATTAAAGCGAAATACATTATCAATACCATCAACAAAGCCAAAATGGGGAGTTAATACGATAAAAGGTAAGTTTTCATCCCATTTGTTGTTTTTTATCATGGTAATTGGTCCGCCGTTATCCACTACGGCAGCAAGCGCTGCTTCAGGATCTGTCGTTGAACGGGGAGATGCATTAACACCATTACCGTGGTTAAAGATAATTAACGGGTATTTTTTATCTGGATCAATACCATAATCATTAGGAAGGTGCTCAATATAGCCAAAATTTGACTGAGTCGTTAATACTGGGCGTTGAGTAAGTGGGGTGGGTTTATCTTGGTAAACTCGAACCAAGCGGTTGACTTCAACGGCATCATTACTGTCGCTATCGGTTAATGTATATCGAACGATATAATCTCCAGAAGTATTAATATCGATACTATGATTGATATTAATTTGTGTGCTTATGTCGCCATCAACTTCATCAAACCCTTGCGCACCTAATTCAGTATAATCTTCGCCTCGTTGCAAGATAATGACGTTATTGCCATTTAACGTTATTTGTGGCTTTTCTTGTGACTGGCTTAGATCTGGTATTGGAATATTCCACCACATTTCATCAGGATGAATAGATTGTTGAGTGTCTGGTACTAATCCTTCTGCTGCGCCTTCTGTGTTGCACCCGCTAGCTAACAAAGTGCTTAATAGTGCTGTAAATAAACCTATGTTTCTTAAAATATTTTTTAATTCATTACGACTCTCTTGATGACTCATTTTTTAAACTTAATACGTGTGACGCGGGTTTAATTAATAGTAATTTGATATCAAATACTATGTATGAGTTTTTAACGGCAGGATATCTGTGGTGAATGGCGATTAGATATTTATTTTGACATACCTTTGTAAGTGAATGTGTTTGAACGATCCCTGAAAAGTAGCAATTAGTCATATAGAATCGGCCATTTATCACTTTAACGTGGCGGCTTTTTTTGAATTAGCTTTTAGTTTACGTACCGATAAAGATCAATGAGAGTGGGGTTCTAGGGATTTTCCCCTCTAAAGTAACATAGAATGCTACAGGCTTTGTATTATATAGCCTCCAGCTGTGGGTTACTTTCGTTTCCAAGCTTAATCATCCACGATTGGCTTCGTAATTTCACTAATATCAGGCAATTTTCCGGTATTGGTGAAGTTATACGTCCCGCTTAAGTTGATATTTTGCCACGCAACGGGCGAAACAGCACGAGTGATACCCGCTTTCTCTTCATCTCCTCTCGCTTCAAAGTGTCCCAGAAGATGACTCAGTATCGCGGAGTTGAAGTAGATGAGCGCATTGGCAAGCAATCTTGCGCATTCATTCCAGATAGCGATTTCAGACTCGTTTTTGCCACGGAACTGATCACCATTCACCGACGCAATGGCTCGTCTAAGGAAGTGCCATGCTTCTCCCCGGTTCAGGGCACGTTGCACATACTGCCGCAAACTGGCATCGTCGATGTAGTCAAGTAAATATTGCGCTTTAACCAGTCGATTATACTCCGTCAGAGCCTGTAATATTGGGTGTCCAGAAGGGTAACCAGACAGCTTTCTCACCAGCATTGCTTGTGTCGTCCGCTTTGTCTGAAGTGACAGAACAATACGCCTGATATCTTGCCATCCCGTTGTAATAACATTCGTTCTGATAGGCTTCTTTAGCGCCAGTATGGTGTTACATTGTTCATTTTCAGTCACCTCAAACAGATCGTTGATGACGCTGTTAAATTGCGCGTATCGCGGTGCAAAGCTGTAGCCGCATAGATCCAATAAAGCGAAGTTGACGTGATTGACACCGTGTGTATCTGTCGAGAGTACGTCAGGTTTGATATCGCTGCTGTTGGATTGCAACAGATCATAGATATAGTGTGATTCATGCTCGTTGGAGCCGATTATCCGTGCATTCAGCGCGCTGTGATTGGCGACCAGGGTCATGGCCGTGATCCCTTTATTGGTACCGAAGTACTTCGAGGAATACCGGGTTTTAAACGTTTCCAGATGCGTTTCGAATTTCTGACCATCCGCACTGGCATGCAGCTGGTCCTCCTGAATATGGTAGTGGCGGAAGATGGGTAGCGCTGCACCGCATTATTGATCACGTCGCTGGCGTCATGCAGCGTTTCAGGCCGGATATAGTTGGCCTGCACCGTACTCAGGTGTTCATAGCTTCGATCGGAGATCTGCGCCATGCCATACACACCACGGTGAGTGGCGTTGGCAATCAGAATGGCCAGTAAATCATCCTGATGAGTGAACCCTTGTTTTTGTATCGGAAGTACATGAGTCAGACATTTCATGAACCCGGTTTCGCGCTCTACATACCGCAGTACATCCGCGATACCGACTGGCTGCATTCGCTTAAAGAAGGGATTGTTGACCAGAGATGTAGCGCCTTTTGTTGGCAGGTGCCAGCGGGTGCCCGAGCGATTTTTCATGATTACATTGCGATTATCTCCCTCATCAATATGGCACGCCACGTCTTTGAGCGCGCTTTCCAGTCGATGTTGTTTCTCCTGTAACAATGCGTCAACAGGTTGTTTTAGTCTGTCCAGCGTTGATGACTCCAGCAGTGCATCCTGCGATGTTTGGGGGATCAGGTCGTCTTCCAGTGCCCGGTATTTGGTGACATTTGACAGATAAATACGTCCGTTCAGTCGTGAAGTTAACTGCCGGTAGAGCAGCCATTCATAACGTTGCGGATTAACGTTATCCTGTTTCACCAGCCATGGGAGGTGCTTTTTGGGGATAAGCGACGTATCCATTGTCATCAGTGATTCACCGGATACAATTTCCGTTTGCATCTTTTGAAGTTGGGCGACGACGGCTTCTGAGCCTTTACCGGCCTCACATTCAAGGCACAGGAACACTGGTCTTAACAACTGTTCCAGAAGGTTTCGTTGTTCGTCATAATATTGCCACTGGTACTCTTCCACGGTCCGTTTCTGTTTTTTCAGGTAAAGGCAGAGGGTCTGGATATCCCTGTCATTCATGACCTTCAATGCCTGTTGTCTGACTACTGAGAAGGGCTGATTGTCATCAATATTCTCGTCAACAAACAGGTGAAGTAGCTCTGCCGCTTTCGTGACATTGTCCGCAGCTGACTGCCAGGACAGGAACACTGCTTGTTGTGCAAAGGCGTTGGCGGCTTCCTGTTGTTTTCGGATATGGTAAACAAACCCATCCGTCAGGCGCTCCAGTGCAAGTTGCATGCGCTCTGTCAGATGACACAGTAACCACAGGTGCTGCTGTGAGCGTTTGAAGCGCCGCACTTTACTGCCGTAGTAATCAATAAGGCCGCTGAAGTGTTGTCGATTTTTTAGCGACAGATTGAGCCTGTCCACAACGTCATTTATTTGCGTGTGCCATGGTGCTAACCGGTGGTAAATGGCGAGCTCTTTTTTAAGCTCAGGCACGGTCAGACTTTTGGCACCACCCCTGAGATGGCTCAGACTCAGCCCGTCGTCTTTAGTAGTGATTATGTTGTCCAGAAAGACGTTAAGTTCATTACTGGTAAGTTGATTCAGTTGGAGCGTCAGGTCTTTTCTGACCTGTTGCATTGTGCGGCTTATCAGTCTTTGAAGCACGGAGTACTTAGGAATGGCAATGTTATGGCTGGCAAGGTATTCAATGGGCGCATCAAAGAGGTGTCGAGGCTCCAGCCAGGTATGACCAATGTAAACCAGGTGGTGGCACAGAGCATTGAGGTGCTGTTTTTCATTCCACTTAATGTAATTAAGTAGACGCAGTATCCTTGAGTAAATACGGTCACGCTGCATTTTACTGACACTGAAAGGCCTGATCCCTTTACCTCTTTGAATTTGGGAGGCAATAAACTGCATGTCGATACTGATATCACGGAAACTCGGAGCAATGATCACTGGCTTAGATTTAAAATAGCCCAGAAGCGCCACGAAATAACAACGATGTTTAGTAAGCCTGATAGTACGGCATTCGGCCTGTTCTACATCGTTTAGCGAAAAATACAAACGTTGTTCCTCAATAGAAAACTGAGGTGCTGAATACAAGTCTCGTTGTTCTGCCTGAGTCAGAATCGAGAGTTCATTACTAATTGCCATGATGAATAAACGCCAATATGATTGATGGTGTTTATATAAGATGGCAGAATATTGGAAGGTAACCCACCGCCACAGACCATATAATATAATACCTGTAGCGTTCTATGTTACTTTAGAGGGGAAAATCCCTAGAACCCCAACTTGCTGGTCGCCGTCACCCCGAACACGGTTATCGCGCTTGCCTGGGTTTACTTAACCTGACAAAGAAGTATGGCCAGGAAAGGCTCGAAGCCGCCTGTCGTCGCGCACATTATATTAACGCTATTACGTACAAAAACATTGCCTCAATTCTCAGCAAAGGTTTAGACAACCTGCCCATGGAAGATGGCGATGCAGACAAGCAGATTTCCCTTCCCCTCAGTCACGATAATGTTCGCGGTGCCAAGTACTATCACTAATTACGCAAAGGAAAAACGAATGATTAATAACTCAAGTTTCGGGGTTCAAAAACAGCAAAAAATACAGCTTAAGTTACTGAATAATATAAATAAAAATAGCCTTTTCGTGGTATAATGTTAGTTAACTAGACAAAACAAAACACCCACCCAAGGCTATGTATGAATTCTGACACAACCTCTTCTGTTTTGCCATCGCTCACCGCTGAGTATTTAAGCCGCCACGATGTTCAAGTGGATAATCTGTTTAGCAAAGCATGGCAGCGCATCGGTTTTAATCGACTGCTGAAACAAGCGCGGTTTTCAAAGCGTTCAGGATCACCCGTCAGTGATGTAGTGTACCTTTTACTGCTTTGGGTCTGGCTTAACGATGTTTTCAAAGGAGTCGTTACAAAGCTTCTCGATCACTAAGAAGGATGCCCTTTATGATCTTCTTAATCGGGAAGATCTGGATTGGCGCAAGTTGCACCTTCAAACAGCGAAGACCGTCATCAGTTTGACTGACCACAGCGCCATACGCGCCTATGTTGTTGATGATTCTGTTAAAACACGGCGCGGTAAAACCATGCCAGGCATCTCTAGCCACTTTGATCACCTCAATGGTCGTTGTGTGATGGGGCAGCAAATCCTGACCCTAGGGCTGGCGACTGAAAAGCAATTTATCCCTTTAGATAGCGAACTCTATATCAGTCGAGTTAAATCACAACCTCTGACCAAAGCCTTTGCCGATGGTCGCAGTATCGCCGCAAAACGTTATCGTGATGCGCAGTCAATGACTAAACCGGAGATGGTCCATGGCATGATTAAGCGAGCCGATCGGTCCGGCATTCATGCACAGTATTTTTTAGCCGATTCATGGTTTGCCAGTAAGTCCATGCTGGCCTTTATGGAAGCGCAATCGTTAGTCTCCATTGTCCGTATGAAGAAAAATAAAATGAGTTACCGCGTGGCCGGTAGTGACAAGGTTCTCTCAACAGCGGCTGAGCTATACCAACATCACATCAAAGGCCAATGGCAGAAGGTTAAGGGCAGGCCATACCAGTCTAAGGCGATCACCGTTGAGTTAAACTTAGCACAAACCCTCGATGCACCTGATCACTGGATCAAGGTCAAGCTGCTGTTTGTACGTGGCGTTAACGAAGAAAAACAGCGTGCTGGAAAGCATGATTGGGCCTTGTTTTTATCCACCGACACTCACCTCAGTGATGAGAGAATACTCGAAATCTATGCATTACGCTGGGGAATCGAAGTGTACTTTAAGGAAGCGAAACAAAAGCTTGGGTTCCTTAAAGAGCAGAGTACACATTACAGTGCTTATATCGCCTCCATCCATTTAACGGCTCTGCGATTCTGCTTGCTGCTATTGACTCAACACGAGGAAGGTGCCGCTCGACTGAGTTATAGTCGTAACGACATGATCAACAGTCTGTGCACCTTAGATTTTGCCAGCCGACTCTGGGTTATCTTTAGAGCGCTGATATCGGGAGCGCTTGATGAGCTCAGCAAGCTATATGGAGTCAGCGTCGCCCAAGAGATCATGAACCAAATAGACAAAACGGTTCAGGAGTTCTTTATGCAAGTCATGCAAATGGATACCTTCACGCTGAGGCTAGAAGCCAAATCTATTGGTGATGAGTACTGATTTTAAGCTAAACTGAACTCCGAAACTTGAGTTATTACTCTCGGTGATGTAAAAGCCATTTTTTTCTATGCAAGCTTGTTTCCTGCATTTGTCGATCTGACGACTATCGCCACGTCAGACATTGCAACGATTATTGTGTTGACTGTCGTTGCAGTCGGTGGTGTTAAACTGGGTTATGCGTATTTCGCCAGCAGGATTCTGTCCTGGACTAAGGGCAGAGCACCAGGCGTTGTTAAAAAGACCGCTGGCGGTTTTATGGTTGGTGCAGGCACATACCTTATGGTAAAAGCCTAATGAATTGAAAATCCCACGTTGGAGGTTGTAGATGGAAGATGATTTTGAAGTTGAAATGAGTGCTTTAAGCCAGGAGCTGACGGCTGAGGGTAAAACTGTTCAGGTCGATATTTACCGTGGCGACACGGGAGGCTGGATTCTTGAAGTGATTGATGAATCGGGTGTTTCGACAGTCTGGGAAGATGAGTTCGATACAGAGGAAGCCGCACTGGATGAAGTTAAGGCGACCATCAGAGATGAAGGAATTGATTCTTTAATTGGTATGGATGTGTAAATGACGCTGGGTTAATCATACCGGGTTCCGTGGTGCGGATGGGGCTGGCATAGGAAACAGCCTGTTAACAGAGAACTCCTCCAGACAAAAGCTGAAGACCTGTTGGGAGCCCATTGCTTTAAAGGTTACCTGTTCCTGGGTTAGTTCACAAAACCAGTTTTCTCTGGATTGCGGCGCCTGGTCAGTGAAGGCGATGGGGGTAAAGAGGGCTGCGCACAGCTCATCACGAGCTGAACGGGCCGATAGATATTCAAAGGCTTCTACTCCAGCTTCTCTCATGTTGGTGCCTAATGCTTGAGTCAGGGAGTACTCAGTGCGGTGGCGCAATGCTGCCGTGAATGCACTAAAGGGTGGCTGTTGAAGCTGGATACCTTTATCGGTCTTATAACCCACTGTGAACAGCGTATGCTCGGTGTTCAATTTTGCCGCAGGTGCCGTTCCTTCCATTGAGCGGAGAAACACAAAGCGGTAGAAGGCGGATTCTGCCAGGGTTACTTCAAGTGATTTTCCGCCGTAGAACAGGCTAGGTTCATGGATACGGCCAAATCGAGATCCCCAGTGTAAGGGAGGATAACGAAAAGGTGTTTTGAGCAGGTAGTGCAGGGTGTTTGGGTAGGTATCAGGATAGTCGGGTTTTGAGGTTTCAAGTAACTCTTCAAGCACCGCCTGTTCTTCGAGTGTGTCCACATAGCCTAGTGTGGCGACTTGTTCCTGATTTTCCACCAGGCGGTATAACAACCCCTCAATGGGTCTGATGCAGGCTTCGCCGTTACAGTCAGCCCAGATTATGGTTACACCTTGCCTCGTATCGCATCCAGGCAGGTCACCACACGCATAAGTCCCTGAACAGTTTGTACCTGTATAGCAGGAACACCGCCAGTAAGCTTGTTCTGTGAGCGCATGAAATGTTTGATCCAGGCCTGGTCACCCCCGGTGAGTGCAAATAGTGCCCGGGCGGCTCTGATCAACAGCAGGGCCAGTTCACCTTGTTTACTGTCGGGACTCAGGTCCAGGTTTTGCTTTAAGCGTGTTATCGCGGTTCTATGCACACCAATCACCTTGCCCAGCTCATCTTGCTTGAGTGTCAGCTGTTTGGATGCATTAAGTAGTGCTTTTGACAGGACAACAGCTGGGTCTGGTCGTTGCTTTAGTTGTGCAGTCATCTTGCTTTTCACTCCAGGATCTAACTTTTGATCTTTATTTTAGATGCAAATAAAGCAAAATGGTAATCAGTTTTACTAAATGAAACATTTCATCTCTGCCACAGCCTCCAGCACTGCTTCACAACAGCGTCAACATGCCTGTTGATTTCCTCACCAGGTTGTCTGGGTGGGAGTTGATGCAAGGCACGCACTATGTCCAGTCCTGCAAGCATGCTCAAAAACAACTCGGCGGCATGCTCAGTATCAGTACACTCTATACGTCCTGCCTCTTGTTGTATTTTTAACCAGCCGCTCAAGGTGTCTAAGGCGTTTTGAACACTGTTGTTGTACATGCTGTGCAGTAGATCCCGGTCTACTTCGTGCAGGCTGCCCAGCAAACGCAGAAAATTGAGGTGTTCATGGCTGAGTACGAAATGTGCCAGGTTTAGTGCAAAGTCATGCAGTGCTTGCCGAGGTGTTTGGCCCTGCTCAGGTTCGATAACCAGGTGTTGAAGCAAGCTATCGCACTGGCGATGAATGATGGCCTCGATCAGTGTGTTTTTTTCGTTAAAGCGGTTATAGACCGTTACTTTTGAAACGCCCGCTTTACGTGCGACCGCTTCTATCGAGAATTTAGCTGGGCCCTGGGTGAACAGAAGTTCTGTGGCGGCATCCAGAATAGCGACTTCTTTGCTGGGATCGACAGGTCGTCCCGATCGTGACTTACAAGGCACTTTTTTATCCATTTTAATTAGTGTACGATTGCGTTCATTAATCATAGTTATTTTTGAGTCGATTACCATGCATAGACCCTTATTCTTTATGGCTATTGTGCTGTTAATGCTGGGCTGTAGTCCAGATAATGGTGCATCCAATGCACCTCAGTCTGCGGCTCCCTGGGTTCGAACTCTGGTAGTGAGTAATGCCTCTTCTGCTTTTCTGAAGCTATCCGGCACAGTAAAAGGGCGCTATGAAACACCCGTTGCCTTTCAGGTTTCGGGCCGTATTCTGGAGCGCTATGTTGATGCGGGTCAGCGGGTCGAAGCGGGGCAGTTGCTGTTCCAGTTGGACCCGCGTGATTTGTTAGCCTCGGTGCGAGTGGCTGAAGCTGACATGAAAACGACTGAAGCGGCATTGGCAATTGCACGCAGCGAGTTGAATCGTCAACAAACACTGGTAGACGGCCAGTTTGTCAGCCGCCAAACCCTGGAGCGTTATGAGCTGACACTGCGTGAAGCCATCAGTCGTCATCAGGCGGCTAATGCTGTGTTGGAGCAGGCACGTAATGCTGTGGATTATGCTGAACTGCGTGCTGAAAAAGCGGGCATACTGAATGCCGTGACAGCTGAGCCAGGACAGGTGGTCATCATGGGGCAGGCTCTGGCTACTCTGATTGACGATAGCTCACTTGAAGCGGAGGTATATCTGCCTGAAGGTGAGGATGCTCCAGCGTCTGGTAGCCTGTTGATTGATGGTGAATCATTAGCGATTACTTTGCGGGAGATGGCAGCCTCGGCTGATCCTGACAGTCGCAGTTGGCGGGCACGTTATCGTATTGAGTCGCGCTCTGATGCCTTAAGTCTGGGCAGTGTGGTACAGGTCAGGCTTGACCAGCCACTGCAGGAGACAACCTTTAGTGTGCCCCTGGGCGCACTGGATGAACGCAGTCAAGGCGCTCAGGTCTGGCAAGTAGTTGAGGGGCAGGTGCAGCCTGTGCCTGTGGAGGTGCTGGAGCTGAGCCAGGAATATGCCCGTATTCGCGCTTCCCTGACGCAGGGTAGTCGCATTGTTGCGCTGGGCACGCATTTATTAACGCCGGGCATGCAGGTCAGGGAGCAGGCGCGATGAATTTTCCCAATTTGTCAGCCCTGGCAGTGCGTGAACGCTCGGTAACCCTGTTTTTTCTTCTCCTGTCTGTCTTTGCCGGTGTCTATGCGTTTTCATCTTTGGGGCGTGCCGAAGACCCATCCTTCACTGTACGGGTGATGGTGGTGTCGGCTATCTGGCCCGGTGCCACACCGACCGAGTTACAGGATCAGGTTGTTGACCGTCTGGAGAAACGCATTCAGGAAGTGGAGTACCTGTATAAAATTGAAACCACGATACGTCCGGGTCGGGCCGATTTACAGATAGAGTTCGAGGACTTTTCACCCAGTGAAAGGGTGCCTGATCTGTTTTATCAGGTACGTAAGCGCATGCTGGATGAAGCCGGAAGTCTGCCTGCGGGGGTCATAGGTCCGATCGTTAATGATGATTTTTCAGATGTGTATTTCTCGCTGATTTCACTGACGGCACCGGGTATGCCGATGCACAGCCTCACCCGTGAAGCGGAATCTGTCCGTGATCGTTTACAGCGTGTGCCTGGCCTGCAAAAAGCGCTGTTACTGGGCGAGCGCAGTGAGCGGGTGTTTATCGACTTTGATATGAACCGCCTGAATAACCTGGGGTTGTCAGCAGAGCAGATTTTTGCCGCGATTGAAGCCAGTAATCGTATGATGCCAGCTGGCTTTGTTGACCTGGACGGGCCACGCGCCTACCTGCGTGTGGATGCTGATCTGGCGGACCTTGATCAACTGGCTGCTTTGCCGATACGTGTGGGAGACCATCTGTTAAAGCTGTCTGATCTGGCAGATATACGGCGAGGTTACGAAGATCCTCCCTCCTATATGATCAGGGCGGATGGTGAAGCGGCCATATTGTTGGGGGTGGTGATGCAGGCCGGTCAGAACGGCCTGGAGTTTGGTGAGCGTCTGACGGCCTTTATTGATGCTGAACAGGCCGCGTTACCCCTGGGTATGTCTTTGCATATGCTGACCAATCAGACCGAAGCGATCAGTCAGGCCGTTGATCTGTTTCAGATCAAGTTTCTGGTGGCGGTGCTGGTCGTTATGGCTGTCAGCATACTGGCGATTGGCTTTCGTGCGGGTCTGGTGGTAGGTATTGCCATCCCCGTTACCATCGGCCTGACCTTCCTGTTGATGAAAATTACCGGGATCAATCTGGATCGTATCACTCTGGGTGCCTTGATTATCGCCCTGGGGTTACTGGTGGATGATGCCATCATCGCCATTGAAATGATGATCGTTAAAATGGAAGAGGGCTGGGAGCGGGTGCGCGCGGCCAGTCATGCCTGGAGTGTGACGGCCGCCCCTATGCTGTTTGGTACGCTGGTGACGGTAGCGGGTTTTGTCCCGATCGGCTTTGCCCAGTCAGGTGTGGGTGAATATGCCGGCAATATCTTTTGGGTGATGGCCTTTGCACTGCTGGTTTCCTGGCTGGTGGCTGTGACTTTTACGCCTTATCTGGGAGTGAAGCTGCTGCCATCCTATACTCAGCATCAGGCTGGAGATATCTATCAAACACGTTTTTACCAGTATCTGCGAGGCGTGGTAAACACCTGTGTGCGTTATCGTAAAACGGTCGTGCTGTCGACACTGATGTTGTTGATACTCAGCGGTGTGGGTATGGCAACGCTGGTACAAAAGCAGTTTTTTCCAGGTTCAGACCGTCCAGAGGTATTGATCGATATTAACCTGCCGCAGGGCAGTGCAATCGGCACGACAGAAGCCACGGTAAAACGCCTCGAAGCCATATTGGAAACGCTGCCCGAAGTGAAAAGCCTGTCATCCTATATCGGTGCGGGTGCGCCTCGATTCTTTATTTCGGCTAACCCTGAACAGCCTGATCCGGCCTTTGCCAAGATCATTGCCATAGGCCATGATGCCGGTGCTCGTGATCGTATTATGGCGGAGATGAATCGTCACCTGGAGGCAGGTGAGTTTCCTGAAGCACGGGTACGCGTTACCCGTTTGCTATTTGGACCGCCGGTTATCTGGCCTGTCAGCTTTCGCGTGCTGGGCCCGGATACTGAAGTCTTGCGTTCCATCGCTCACGAGGTGCGTAATCTGATGGCGGCGCATCCCAATACCGTGATGCCGCACCTGGAATGGGATGAGCGTACACCCGCCTACTATCTGGATATGGACCCTGACCGTCTGCGGTTAATGGGACTGACGCCGACCGAGGTTGCGCAGCAACTGGCGTTTCAACTCAATGGTTTTAATGTCACCGATGTGCGTCAGGATGTTCGCAGCGTACAGGTGATCGCGCGCAGTGCACGCGAAGGGGGGCTGTTACCCGAGGCGCTAGAGCTTAAGACAGCGGATGGGCGCAAGGTGGCGCTCAGTCAGTTGGGCGAGTTGAGTATCCGCTATGAAGATCCGGTGATAAAACGCTATAACCGTGAACCCTTTCTGGCTGTACATGCCGATGTACAAGGAGCCCAGCCACCTGACGTGACCCATGCGATCTGGGCTGACATGCAGTCGCTGCTTGCTGAATTACCACCGGGCTATCGTATCGATATAGGTGGATCGGTTGAACAGTCTGGCAAAGCGGATAGCTCCATCCAGAAGCTGCAACCGCTTATGCTGGCGCTTATGCTGATTTTCATCATGCTGCAGATGCGCTCATTTACCGGCACGTTTGTGGTGATTGCGACGGCTCCACTCGGGTTGGTAGGAGCGGTGGCAGCACTGCTGTTGTTTAACCAGCCGTTTGGTTTTACCGCGCTGCTGGGGTTGATCGGTTTAAGTGGTATTTTAATGCGCAACACCATGATACTGGCGCAACAGGTGCAGGATAACTTCGATTCTGGTATGCAGGCGGGTGCCGCTGTGGTTGAGGCGGCGGTGCAGCGTTCCCGTCCGGTGGTACTAACCGCTCTGGCGGCGGTGCTGGCTTTTATTCCGCTGGCTCTGGATCTGTTCTGGGGACCCTTGGCCTATGTGCTGATTGGCGGTGTCGCTGTGGGTACGCTGATTACCTTGCTATTTGTGCCAGCGCTCTATGCATGGTTGTTCAAAGTGAAAGTCAGTGACTATTGAGTCGTTCACTATCTGCAGAGTTGATAGCCTGTAAAGAGTGGATTGCCAGCCTGGCGGGTACAGCAGTTCGGCTGCTGTACTTGCTCACTCCTTCCGAAATACCACCGATAGATTGTTAGCTGGCATGGGAACTACCGCTTGTCGTATCAGCCCTTGCTCTTTTGCCAGATGAGTGACCTCATCCAGATGGCGGATACCCCAGAGCGGGTTACGTTGGCGGAGTGATGCATCAAATGCCAGGTTGCTCTCGGCAGGGCTGACATCGGCCTGCCAGAAAGGGCCATAGAGGAAGAGGACGCCATCGTTACTGAGCAGATTTTGGGCTAATTTCATAAGCCCCTCGGCGGCTTGCCAGGGCGCAATATGGATCATGTTGATCGCCAGCAGGGTGTTGTAGTCACCCTGAGGCATTTCTGTGGGAGCGGTTACATCCAGGAGTCGGGCTGGAAACAGCTTTGGATGGTGGTCACTCTGTCGCCTGGCTTCGATGCTGCTTAAGGCTGTCGGATCTATATCGGTGGGTTGCCAGTGAACGACCTGTGAGAGATTTGAGGACAGATACACCGCGTGCTCGCCCGTTCCTGAAGCTATTTCCAGTACCCTGGCCGGATCGGGAAGGTATGTCTGCAAGACATTGAAGATCGGCTCTCTGTTGCGCCGTGTAGCGGGTGCATGGGCAAGCGAGTTTGATGGTTTCATCGCAGATAGGTCTCCCTGCAAAGCAAAAGGCTCTGTATCAGGGACATTAATCTACCGGAAGAAAAGGCCAGGGTCACGTTTCATTAACCTGTGGTGTTAATTCCCATAGCAAAAATTTACTGTATTTATCCCTTATGGATATATGGGAATAGGTGGCTGGTATACAATGTCTTTTTAAAGGTTTGAATTCGGCTATAAGGCTATTTTACACATGACATCACTTTCAGATGATGCAAACAACACGTTTGAAATCTTTCCCTGGAACCCGCAACTTGAGACGGGTATTGCGATTATTGATGATCAGCATCGTAATTTGGTGATCCTGCTGAACAAGCTGGGTCAGCAGTATGTGCAGGGTGTTTCCAAACAGGCTATTGAGCAAATTCTGAAAGAGTTGTCCGATTACGCTGACTACCATTTCCAAACTGAGGAAGCTATCTCCTGAATCAGTGACGAGTATTGCTTAAGATTACAGATCGGAGCAGTCACTGTTTTATCGCTCTTTAACAATCGATTTTATTCGTACTGATGTGCGCTTGCATTGCAGGCTACTGATTTTTGCCTATTAAAGGATTTTTCTCTGGTTAAAATTCAAACAATTTTGACCGATTTGGCATGCTGAGGCCTGGCTACTAGCCATGCAAGGAATGTTTGGTATATCGAGTATGTCAGGTAATGTGATACACGCGATTGAATGCGCTAAAGCCTGGACAATGAGAGCCAAACTTAAGTGTCAGCTGTCTACCGCTCTTCACGAGTCGGCAGGCCAGATACATCAACTCTTGCATAACGGTTTTCAATCGGCGACGTTTCGCTGAGTGCCGCACAGGTGAGTCAGATTGCATTAAGCCGCGTAAACCGATCCAGCGTAAGATGTTATAAGCCATGACGGCAAAGCCCATGACCAGATCGTTGGTCGCGAACTTCCCAGATGGCAGGCGCTCTAGATCCAAGTCAGTCTTGAACTCGCTATGGAACTGTTCACACAGCGCATGCCCTTTGTAGAGTTTAATCACCGTGGCGTCATCTGCCACATCTGAAGACAATGAGGTCAACCAGCCATCTAAGCTGATTTCAGGCTCCAAGAACAACTGACCTTTGGCATCAGAGTGTCTCACCGTAACTTTGACCACTCGACGCGTATTGGCCGCATCATCCAGCTGTTGAGAGAACACGGCTTCCATTTTACCGGGTCGTGGATGATGCCACTTCGCATGTGCACAGGCTTCATCGTACCATTGCCAGACATCCTGCTTTCGTGGGTTCCATTTAATCAGGAAGTCGACGTTTTGGTTGTTCAGAAAAACACGGTTTTCAAGCGCATCATGTGCACTATCCAGTCGGATCAGTAATGACTGATCGGTCAGCTGACGTGCTCTTGGAATCACGCGTTGAAGTACATTGATAAACTCAGCATTAGCATGCTGGCTGCCAGGGCGTAACTCACAACCTAAGCACCACCCTTGCTGACCCAAATAGGCAGCAATCGGCGCATAGCCATCATGCCCTTTGTAAGTGTAGGAAACACCTTCCTTTTTAGTGTCACTGTTATCCATGGGGAACACGTCCATATCCAAGGGAATATGCCCTGTTGAGAGCTCTGTTAGTGGAATGGATGCATTCTGTAAAAACTCAACACTGGCCGAACTTAACAGTGGTAGTAAATTAACGACATCTTCATCAAAGCGCTGACGTAATCGCGCGGATGAGGGTGATTGTTTGATACCCATGGCGGCCTTGAAGTAGGGATCATGTCTGGCTTGTTCGACGGCTTCAAAGTCACTTTTGCCCAAGCAAACGAGTCCTACATACGTACGAATAAGATCGATATTAGCGATACCATGGCGTTTAGCGACATCACGAGAAGTCTTATGAAGTGATGTCATTTGGTTGATGCAATGACCAATGAGAGCAAGACCACCATGAGGTGTGATCACTTCGGTTTTAGACTGAACAAGCTTGAACTTACGCATGGTAGTAACATCACTGATTGGGTGAATGGACAGTGATGACTATTTTAACGTTGGAAGCCTTGCTATTGCAGGGTTTTGAACACATTTATTGAATCTGAAGTCACGGATTCAGGTACAAGTTAAGATAAACTAATGCCTGAGTCAGTGTGTTAATGGTAATAAAAAAAATAAATATATGAATTTAATACTCAAGTTTCGGGGTTCAAAAACAGCAGAAATTATAGCTTAAGTTACTGAATAGTATAAATAAAAATAGCCTTTTCGTGGTATAATGTTAGTTGTCTAGACATAACAAATACAACTCAAAGGCTACACATGAATTCTGACACAAGCTCTTCTGTTTTGCCATCACTCACCGCTGAGTATTTAAGCCGCCACGATGTTCAAGTGGATAATCTGTTTAGCAAAGCATGGCAGCGCATCGGTTTTAATCGACTGCTGAAACAAGCGCGGTTTTCAAAGCGTTCAGGATCACCCGTCAGTGATGTAGTGTACCTTTTACTGCTTTGGGTCTGGCTCAAAGCAGACTCAATTGCGATGTTTTCAAGGGAGTCGTTACAAAGCTTCTCGATCACTAAGAGGGATGCCCTTTATGATCTTCTTAATCGGGAGGATCTGGATTGGCGCAAGTTGCACCTTCAAACAGCGAAGACCGTCATCAGTATGACTGACCACAGCACCATACGCGCCTATGTTGTTGATGATTCAGTTAAAACACGGCGCGGTAAAACCATGCCAGGCATCTCCAGCCACTTTGATCACCTCAACGGTCGTTGTGTGATGGGGCAGCAAATCCTGACCCTAGGACTGGCGACTGAAAAGCAATTTATCCCTTTAGATAGCGAGCTTTATATCAGTCGAGTGAAAGCACAACCACTCACCAAAGCATTTGCGGATGGTCGTAGTATCGTAGCAAAACGCTATCGTGATGCGCAGTCAATGAGTAAGCCGGAGATGATCCACCGCATGATTAAGCGAGCCGCGCGGTCCGACATTCATGCGCAATATTTTTTAGCTGATTCATGGTTTGCCAGTAAGTCCATACTGGCCTTTATGGACGCGCAATCGTTAGTCTCCATTGTCCGCATGAAGAAAAATAAGACGCGCTATCGCACTATGGATAACACCTCGGCTCTAGCAACAGCGGCTGAGCTTTACCAACACCACATCAAAGGCCAATGGCAGAAGATTAAGGGTAGACCATACCAGTCTAAGGCGATCACCGTTGAGTTGAATCTAGCAAAAAGCATCAAAGAGCCTGATCACTGGATCAAGGTCAAGCTGTTGTTTGTTCGTGGTGTCAACGAAGAAAAACAGCGCGCTGGAAAGCATGATTGGGCCTTGTTTTTATCCACCGACACTCACCTCAGTGATGAGAGAATACTCGAAATCTATGCGTTGCGCTGGGGCATCGAAGTGTACTTTAAGGAAGCGAAACAAAAGCTTGGGTTCCTCAAAGAGCAAAGTACACATTACAGTGCTTATATCGCGTCCATCCATTTAACGGCGCTGCGATTCTGCTTGCTGCTACTGACTCAACACGAGGAAGGTGCCGCTAGACTGAGTGATAGTCGTAACGACATGATCAACAGTCTGTGCACCTTAGATTTTGCTAGCCGACTCTGGGTTATCTTTAGAGCACTGATATCGGGAGCGCTTGATGAGCTCAGCAAGCTATACGGAGTCAGCGCCGCACAAGAGATCATGAACCAAATAGACAAAACGGTTCAGGAGTTCTTTATGCAAGTCATGCAAATGGATACCTTCACGCTGAGGCTAGAAGCCAAATCTATTGGTGATGAGTGCTGATTTTAGGCTAAACTGAACTCCGAAACTTGAGTTAATAAAACACGCACTCAGCTAAACAGTTTGCGATTAACCGGTATGGCTGAGGCTCTGTCTCAGCAGTGTGATCAACCCAATACCTATGAGGAGCTGAGCTTTCTCGAACGACTCGCACTCTTGGTTAATCATGAAATCACAACCCGAGATAACCGTAAAATTGCACGCCTGTTACAACAAGCCAAACTCCGAATCAATGCCCAACCATCAGACATTGATTACCAAACCAAGCGTGGTTTAAACAAAAGCACCGTCGCACAGCTATTGCAGTTTGACTGGGTTAAGCAGCATCGAAATATTCTGATTGAAGGGCCAACAGGCACAGGCAAAACATTCCTGGCCTGCGCCATGGGGCAAACTGCTTGTGAACAAGGAATCTCCGTGCGCTACTACCGGGCCAGCAGACTACTTGAAATGCTCACGATCGCACACGGTGACGGTAGCTTTGGTAAAGTGCTTTTACAGTTGCGGAAAACTGAAATCCTGATCATAGATGACTGGGGATTGGACGCCCTAAAGCGGCAGCAAAGAATGGACTTAATGGAAGTGATTGAAGACCGGCACGGAATCGGATCGACAATCATTACTAGCCAACTTCCAACCAATCATTGGCATGAAACTATTGGCGATCCAACACTTGCTGACGCCATCTTAGATAGGCTTTTACACAACGCCTATAAAATTAGTTTGAAAGGAGAATCCATGCGTAAAAAACAAGCGAATCTTGACCAACTGTGAACACTTAAGGTAAAAGTGCCGCATCTGCAAGAATAAGGGGTGGAAGTGTTCACGCTAAGCAAAAATCAGCGTTCATAGTTATAAAAATACGCACTCGTCTTCAGCAGGCAAATGGTAAGTATCAATAAGGTGGCCTTGAAGCCAAATATATTGAGGCATCCAAAACGAGTACTGTCGTATAAGAGCCAATACTTCTTTTAACGGTTTGTTTGCATGAGGCTCGGCAATACGAAAGTACATGAATGAGCAATAATCTCGAAAATACTCATGAAGCTCTGAATCCGATAGCGTTTCTTTTAGCGGCCTGTTTTGTTCGTCGTCCTCATCAGGGGAATTGGCATAAATTTCAAATAGCTGCTTTTCAGTGAGCATCTCCAATAAGTGGTCAATTAAAACCCCATCACTGGTATCGACGTCCATACCATCTTTGACATCAAAAGCCATGACACATCCAGAAGATAACGCCACTTCTGATGGTTTCAGTAAGTCATTAGCTTGTACAACCTGATGCCAATGATTAAAACCAGCAGATACTGCAATTTCATCGAGTGCTTCAGTGTGTGTAATGGATTTTTCACGTTTAAGCTTTCGTGCTTTTTGCTTTAAACGTTCAACCGAGGCAGAGGAAATGATTTTAGTAATTTGCATTGAGTTTCTCCTATTAGCGAATACGGTGCCCACTGCCGAGGTCGCAGAAAAAACCTAAGCAAAAAATAAATTTGATATGCATGTCGTCCCGTCCGGGTTTGCTAAAGTGGGCAGCTGGTCTCGACACGACCAATATCCCCATCATATCAACCGCATCAAAAAGATCAATTGTTAGTATTGTCTGATTAGAACCCTCAAAACCTTCAAGAATTCGGCATCTAGCTGACCACTGAAGCTGCCAATCCCGAGGCATCCTTCACTTCTCAATTCAAACAACGAGGAGTGACTATGGAACCTGTAAATATTCCATCCTATATCGATGACCCGCCGCACTTCCTGCTTTGGAGTGCCGATGAGATGGCTCCCATTCTGTTGGGGCTAGTGATCGGCATTTTTACCGGTAATGCCTTGGTTTTATGCCTGTTGGGGTTGGTAACAACCAAGCTCTATCGGCGTTTTCGTGATGGCCGCCCAGATGGTTTTATTCTTCACGCCATCTACTGGGCGGACTGTTGCCAACCAAAGCCAAGACGATCCCTAACCCATTTATCAGGAGCTATCTGCCGTGAAGTTCGACGTGTTTTTAAAATCATGGCAAGGCACGCAATTAGAGAACCGATGGCAACGGTTCCTGATTGCAGTGCTGGTGCTATCTAACTTGCTGCTTGCGGTAGCGGCATTTTCTCGCAATACCGTGGTAGCCATTCAACCGCCAACCTTGTCTGAAACGGCTGAAGTGTCACGAAACCAGGCTACTCAGCCTTACTTGGAATCCTGGGGGCTCTACCTGGCTGAGCTTATGGGCAACGTGACGCCGGGTAATGTGTCTTTTATCCGGGTTGCTATTGAGCCGCTACTTTCTCCAGCGGTGTACCAGCAAGTGGTCGATGCACTGGAGATTCAGGCAAGACAAATCCGGGAAGACCGAGTCACGCTCAAATTCCAACCCAGACAAGTGGAGTATGAGTATGAAACCGGCCATGTCTTTGTGACCGGTTATTCCTTGGTCTCTGGACCATCTGGAGATGAACAGCGCCAAACTCGCACCTATGAGTTTGACATCGATATTGAGCAATACCGTCCAAAGCTCAGTTGGATGGATACGTATGAGGGGCAAGCTAGAACGAAGCGAGTTCGTGAAAAGTTGACCCAAGAGCAAAACCGGAGGGTGAATGATGCGAACCAAAATTAGTCGATGGATGATACCAAGCTTAATCGCAATGAGCTTGAGTGGCGTCCTGTTATCTCAAGCTTCTTATGCAGACGTGGAATTGCCGATTGTACCAGCCAGTGTGATGAAGCAGTCTGCTACTGCAAATCCACCGGTTCAAAGCAATTCGGTTGCAGCGGATACGCCAACAATGCTACTGATGACACCGGGGGTTAATGAACTGATCCCTGTAGCACTTGGTCATCTGAATCGGATTGTGACGCCGTTTGAATCGCCTCAGGTGAGAACAACCAGTGATGCTCAGACGCAAATCAAGGGGAATGTTGTATATGTAGCCACGGACAAAGAATCACCGGTTTCACTTTACATCACTCCGCCTGGTCAGGAAGCTCCCGCATTATCTGTCACCTTAGTACCTCGTCGTATTCCACCGCGTGAAATCACCTTAGCTATTGATGGTCAGCAGTGGCCTATTAAGGGCGTCGTGAACCGAAAAGCCGCCACTTGGGAAACGGCTCAGCCATACGTCGATAGCTTACGTGATTTACTCAGACGCCTTGCACTAAATGAGTTACCACAAGGCTATGACATCCGTTTAGCTGGCCAAACTGACACAAGCCCGAAATGTTTTCAGCCTGGCTTAAAGTTTGGTTTTAAACAGGGGCAAATTGTGACGGGACATTACTTCACCGTCTATGTAGGACTGGTTGAAAGCTTTGCCGATGAGCCGATAGAAGCCAGTGAGATAGCCTGCAATGCACCAGGTATAGTGGCAAGCGCCTACTGGCCTCGCAATATCTTGTTGCCGGGCGAAAAGACTGAGTTGTATGTGGTTGTTCGCAATCATCGTGAAGAAGCGGTGGAAAGTCAGCGACCTTCGCTTCTTGTAGGAGGTGAATAACGATGAAAGCACAATGGGAGCAATTGAGCCCGAACATGAAGCGGGGCCTATCGGTTGCAGGTATTGCTGGTGGTCTCATCCTTATGGTGATGGTGTTTTCACCTAATCCTGACGATGGCGCGAACAGTCGGAACCGGCAGGAAACGATCCGGCACATTCTTACGGATACCAATACTCGTGATGTTGGGGTCGATAGTTTGGCTGCGAACGTAAAACTACTCAGTGAGCGCAATGAACAGTTACGTCGTGAAGTTGAGCGCTTGCGTCGTGACGTCGATTCAGGGCGGCTAAGCCCAGGTTCGCCTTCTATACCAAGTGAGGTCAATGCGGAGCTGGCCCGCCTTAGAGCGGAACTTGATGATGTTCGCGCTGGAGGTGATGCAGCAGTTGAAGGCACAAATAGCCGCTTTGAAGTGCCTTTATCTGCCATGGAATTACCCAAAGACGAAAAGCCTCTGCCGTCTAACCCAGACGACTATTTTGCCAATGCGCCGCTGCCAGATCCGCTCTATCGGCAGCCAGCCAATGGCCAAGGTACACGAGCACGAGATGTTCCATTGCCGCCAATCACGATTCGTATGATTGAGCCTGAAGTGGTTGCTGAACCAGAGGTTGTTGTGCAAGAAGCGCCGCCTTTGTATCTACCGGCGGGCAGCATCATCTCAGGTACTTTGATCACCGGTTTGGATGCACCGACTCACGAGTCCGCAAGACGAGAGCCTTTTCCTGCATTGCTGAGGATTCAAAAGGAAGCCATTTTACCCAACCGATTTAGAGCGGATATCAAAGAGTGTTTCTTGATCGCCGCAGGTTACGGTGATTTGAGCTCTGAGCGTGCTTATTTGCGAGGCGAGACCATTTCATGTGTGAGAGAAGATGGTGGCGTCATTGAAACGCGACTGGATTCTTATGCCGTGGGTGAAGACGGCAAAGCCGGT
Organism: Alteromonas sp. B31-7; assembly: GCF_015767655.1. Classification (NCBI taxonomy): domain Bacteria; kingdom Pseudomonadati; phylum Pseudomonadota; class Gammaproteobacteria; order Alteromonadales; family Alteromonadaceae; genus Alteromonas; species Alteromonas sp. B31-7. The sequence goes on along the minus strand of NZ_CP065233.1, from coordinate 3,217,711 downwards.
ATTCGTGGCCGATTAGTGTCGAAACAAGGCCAGCTGGTGGCCAAATCGATGATGGCCGGATTCCTTCAGGGCTTGGCAGGCGCATTTGATGTGAATCCTGTTCCGACGATTCAGACGGGTAATGCCGGTGATACTCAGCTGTACCAGCAAGTCATGAGCCAAGAAGCATTACAAGGCGCTGCGATTAAAGGCACAGGTAAAGCATTGGATAGAGTGGCCAAGTTCTATTTGGACATGGCTGAAAATATGTTCCCAGTCATAGAGGTAGACGCTGCAAGGAAAATTGAAGTCATAGTCACTCGTGGTGCCTCGTTGTCGTTGGCCACTTCTCAAGGGGGGTGCAAGAAGATGAAAAAATCCTGCATGTTGCTAACCGATCGAAGTCCGTTTCAGACAATAAGATGTGTATCCAGAGGAGAGTTAACCATGACGACATCAATGCAGAACAACCCAAAGCACCAGTCAAAACAGTGGTCTAAAGCTGGATTACTTTTATTGGCAGTCGGCTCAACCTTATTGTCTGGCTGTAGTTCATTGGGTCTTGGGAGTAGTGAATATGGATGCCCAGGTATGCCTGACGGTGTGCGCTGTTTATCTGCTCGTGAAGTCTATGAGCTTACCAGTTATGGCGCTGCACCCAAGACGATTGATGCTGTGGCGACTCGAATTGGTTCTCCCTCTGGGTATTCACAATCTGATTTAGAGACAGGACTGCTGAGCCATCCAGCATTACCCGAGACGCAGCAATCTGCACCTATTCGCATTCCTTCAAGGGTAATGCGGATTTGGATTGCGCCTTGGGAGGATGACCGTGGAGATCTGAATTTATCCAGCTACGTGTTTACCGAAATTGAACCGCGCCGGTGGGATATTGGGGTGTCAGCACCTCGAACGGTTTCGCCAGTGCTACGTCCACTTCAGACTCAAAGCGATTCAGCCTCAGCGGGAGCTGATGGTAAGCGCGATAACTTGAGTATCTACGGAGAAACTAACGAATGACAAATGCAGTTCGCAGCATTCAGACTCAGCGCCTAATGACCATTGGTGCGCTTGGTTTAATGGCGTTAATGATTTCGGAGCCCTCATTTGCAGGCACCGGTGGTGATGCTTTCACCGATGTGTGGGATACCCTAAAAGATTGGACCCAAGGTACTTTGGGACGGATCGTAGCGGGAGCCATGGTTCTGGTGGGTATTGTGGGCGGTATCGCTCGCCAAAGCTTGATGGCCTTTGCCTTGGGCATTGGTGGCGGTATGGGTCTCTACAACACACCAACAGTCGTTGAAAGTGTCATGTCTGCAACTTTACCTGTTGTTGCTAGCACTCAAGAAGTCATTGGCACAACAATTCCAGCAATCAGCGCCGTTTTACTGGGCACCTTATAACAATAAAAAACGCCCAAGCGGCCAGATTTCTGACGGCTTGGGCGTCATCCCACCCCGTCCCCGATTACCATGACGGCGTTTCAGTTAATAGGTTTCCCATTCACTTAGCTTGATTACAAGCAGCGGCCATGAATACCGAAAAGAATGCTAGCGCCGCCACTGCAAAAGGCAGTTAGCGGGGCTTTTCTTGAGGGAGCACATTCAAACAGGCTACTAGCCTGATATTTTGAGATTTAGGCGCTCGTTTCTTTTGAGTTAGAGTTACACACTACCAAACAGCTGGATGAATATCAGGAATGATGGCGCTTCATTTGTTGTGTTCATGAGGTTAAAAATAATACGCTTGACCTTCCCATCATGGTAAGCCCTAGACTGTTTAATATCTGAACCAACAATGAGAAATACATCATGAGCATTCATAAAAACCAGCTCTCCAGCAATGCTGAAGCCCGGGTTAGCTTACCTATTGAGGGTATGACCTGTGCAAGTTGTGTAGGACGAGTTGAAGCAGCTTTAAACAAAGTTGAAGGCGTCGTAAACGCAAGTGTCAATCTTGCGACTGAGCTGGCGGATATTCATCTTAAAGCTCCTGTTGATCGACTGAAGTTAATCGAAGCAATTGAAAAGGTAGGATATGAAGTTCCTGTAACATCCGTTGAACTTTCAGTGCAAGGTATGACATGTGCTTCGTGTGTTGGCCGTGTTGAAAAGGCACTCTTAGCGGTTGATGGTGTAAAGGCGGCAACGGTTAACCTTGCAACTGAAGGGCAACTATTCGCGGAGTGGCTGGCATAGACGATCTCATATCTGCTATTCAAAAAGTTGGCTATGAAGCCCGTGTCATCGATACCCAAAATCAGGTCAGTAATGAGTCTGAAGTAAGAAAGGACGCAGAGAAGGCTTTATTAAAGAAAGATTTAGTTATTGCAACAGCACTGGCTCTGCCGGTATTTGTTCTCGAAATGGGATCTCACATGATTCCAAGAATGCAACACTGGGTGATGAATACCATTGGGATCCAGGAAAGCTGGTACGTCCAGTTTGTATTGACATTGTTAGTCTTAGTGGTTCCAGGTCGTCGATTCTACATGAAAGGCATTCCTGCTCTTACGCGGCTTGCTCCTGACATGAATTCACTGGTCTCTGTCGGGACTATTGCTGCTTTTGGTTATTCTGTGGTTGCTACGTTTGTACCATACCTTTTGCCTGAGGGTACCGTTAATGTGTACTACGAAGCTGCTGCAGTGATTGTCGCTCTCATTCTTTTGGGACGATTTATGGAGGCGAGAGCTAAGGGGAGAACGTCTGAGGCTATCAAACGCTTAGTAGGCTTGCAGGCTAAGGAGGCGCACGTGCTCCGTAATGGCGTAATGAATGATATTCCTGTCAAAGACGTTGTGCTTGGAGACATTATCGAAGTTCGCCCGGGAGAAAGGATTCCGGTCGATGGAGAGGTAAGTGAAGGTACCAGTTTTATAGATGAATCGATGATAACTGGTGAGCCTATACCAGTGGAAAAAATCGTTGGCAGTGGAGTTGTCGGAGGGACTGTGAACCAGAAAGGAGCACTGAGGTTGCGTGCTACTGCGGTTGGTGGTCAGACAATGCTGTCACAAATCATACGGATGGTAGAACAGGCCCAGGGGTCAAAGTTACCTATACAAGCTGTTGTGGACAGAGTGACATTGTGGTTTGTTCCAGCTGTGATGTTGGCAGCACTTTTTACATTCCTGATTTGGTTAGTATTTGGTCCATCACCAGCCCTGTCTTTCGCATTGGTTAATGCTGTGGCAGTGCTAATCATTGCATGTCCATGTGCAATGGGACTCGCGACACCGACATCTATCATGGTTGGTACAGGTCGTGGTGCAGAAATGGGAATTTTATTCCGCAAGGGAGAAGCCCTACAGTTACTCAAAGATGCCAAAGTTGTTGCTGTAGACAAAACCGGAACTCTGACTGAAGGTCGTCCAGTCATGACAGATCTGGAACTAGCTCAGGGTTTTGAACGTAATGAGGTATTAGCAAAAGTTGCCGCAGTTGAATCACGTTCTGAGCACCCTATTGCTCGCGCTATTGTTGAGTCGGCAGAAGGAGACGGCATTTTACTGCCAGAGCTTACTGAGTTTGATTCAATCACTGGTATGGGAGTACGAGCGACTGTTGAAGGGAGCCTTGTAGAAGTAGGCGCTGATCGATTTATGCGTGAGTTAGCATTGGAGGTAACGTATTTTTCCCGGATTTCTGAACGCCTCGGGAATGAGGGGAAATCACCTCTCTATGTTGCTATAGATGGTCGGTTGGCTGCAATTATTGCTGTAGCTGACCCTATTAAATCAAGTACTCCAGTAGCTATAAAGGCATTACATCAGCTTGGTCTCAAGGTCGCCATGATTACCGGTGACAATGCGAATACAGCTCAGGCTATTGCTAAACAATTAGATATTGATGAAGTGGTTGCGGAAGTGTTACCTGAAGGCAAAGTTGAAGCGGTGCGTCGACTGCAAGAAAATTACGGTAAAGTTGCTTTTGTCGGCGATGGGATAAACGATGCCCCGGCACTTGCAGTTGCAGATATTGGACTTGCAATTGGTACAGGAACAGATATAGCCGTGGAGTCAGCTGATGTTGTCTTAATGTCAGGAAACTTGCAGGGAGTTCCTAATGCTATTGGATTGTCTAAGGCAACAATCGGTAACATCAGACAAAATCTCTTTTGGGCATTTGCTTACAATGCAGCATTGATTCCAGTGGCTGCAGGACTGCTATACCCAGCTTATGGAATACTGCTCTCTCCAATTTTTGCAGCAGGGGCGATGGCGCTATCAAGCGTGTTCGTTCTGGGAAACTCATTGCGTCTGCGTCGGTTCCAGCCTCCTTTGGTTGAGGACGCTGAGCATTAACGCTGAGCATTAACAAGGTGGGCTTATGAATATCGGAGAAGCATCGCGTAAATCAGGAATATCCACCAAGATGATTCGTTATTACGAGCAAATTGGATTAATCCCTGCCTCCGAGCGTACGGAGTCAGGTTATCGTAAGTATGCTCTCAATGATGTTCATAGATTGGTTTTTATTCGTAGTGCCCGAGATCTCGGGTTCTCTCTGGAAGATATAGAAGGCTTGCTTACGTTATGGAATGACAAATCTCGCCAGAGCATTGATGTTAAACGCCTGGCTCAGGAGAACATTGCTGACTTAGAACGACGTATGGAAAGTACACGTCAAATGACTGAGAAACTACGAGTTTTAATCCGGAGTTGTGCTGGGGATGAGCGGTCAGAATGTCCTATTCTTAGGACATTAACCAATGCTTCGGGCAAAGCCCGCACCGTAAACCGAGGAGGAGCGGTACAGCGCCGCTCTGGAGATAAGCTGAGCGGCAAAATGTAGTACTTTAAATTGGCCCATAATGGTGTAAGACTACGCAGTTTTAACACCATCACATTTTTTTCATTTTAAACAAGCGCGTGGCATCACTAATGCCCCCCTAAATGGTTGGTTGGTGCGGTTAAGGAAAGATCGCTATCACTTTCATCAGCTGTCAATTTTTGGACTATGCAACATTTATCTATGCTGCGGTCAGCGCTACAAAAAGCATTCAGCTCCTTACGTTGCTCTTCTAACGCTACTAATTCTTTGATTCGATGCTGAATGTGAATTAGGTGGGCGTTGATGATTGCATCTATCGGGCCACATTCTTTACCCTGATTATTGATTGCTAACAGCAAAGCGCGAATTTCCTCATGGGTCATATCGAGAGAACGGCAGCGGCGGATGAATAGTAGTTTTTCAAGACGGGTTTTGTCGTAGTGACGATAATTATTTCCTATGTCTCGTAAAGGTGCCTGCAGTGGACCTTCTTTCTAGTAGTAACGAATCGTTTCTACCGGACAGCCTGCTTTACGCGCCAACTCACCAATTTTCATATATCCCTCGTTTGAACTTGACTCTGTAGTTAGATTAGGGTCTTCAGTAGTCAGTATAGTAAACATATTGGGCAAGTGGTCCCGCAAAAAAGTAAAACTCTAGTAGGAAGGAAGCTGCTAGTTGTATTTAAAAATTAAGCTTGGTTGTGGGAGGCAAGATTCAGAAATCAGGCGAATTGAACAAGGCGAATGGTCATTTGTATGTTCATAATGATTGCAACCATTCGCATGTTGAAAAAGACCTAAATCATGATAAGCCTACTTACAAAGGTTGTGGCCATGACCATGACCAGAAATCGCATGATCAAGATGATCATGGCCTTAGTGGAGACTGTTGCGCGGCTGCGCCTACAAAGATTAAATAATCTGGGGGGGGCGAACTGAAATCCGCATTATGCAAATGGATTGTCCTGTAGAGGAAAAACTGATTAAAAAGAAATAAGGGGATGTATATGGCAGTTATGGGCCTTAATTCTAGACAGTGGCCAGAAGCTGCGATGATTATGGTGCTCTTTACTATTGCTGAACTCATTGAAGCAAAATCACTCGATAGAGCTCGAAATGCAATCGGATCTCTAATGAATTTGACTCTCAAAACTGCAATGGTCCAACTATCAGTATGAACGATGACACCTTGAGGCTGCCCTCGCCAGAACAGCGCCATGGTCAGCACATCGCATATGATGATGATTTGGTTAAAGCAATGGTTCAATGGGTAGATAATTTTTTGAACACTAGATGATCAGTGGAGTCAGATGAATTAAGTCGGCATTTATTTTTGAACTTTAAGAATTATTTATTATTAAACCATGTGGGAAATCTAAACGATCAAGATTTTAATATCATACAAAAAATCTATCGACTTCTCTTGACCTTCCGGTTAGGGGAAGGTTTAACCTGAAGTTAGGTGGGGGCTGGTGAGATTTTTGGGAACAGGTTAATGGTTACTTGGTTCAATGGATTAGGAAATTTCCTTCAATAAATGTTACCCGAAACTATGTTACTTAAAGCTAACTACAGTATTAGTAAAAATCATTTGGGAGGTGAAGATGAACATTGGTGATGCAGCCCGCTTATCGGGAGTTTCGGCGAAAATGATTCGTTACTATGAGGAGGTTGGGCTAATACCATCAGTCTCCAGAACAGAGGCTGGTTATCGGATCTACAAAGATGCCGATGTTTATAAGTTACATTTTATACGTCGATGTCGAGATCTCGGTTTTTCTCTGTCACAGGCAGGAGAGTTACTTTCTCTTTGGGGAAATCATTCGCGTCAGAGTGCAGATGTTAAAAGTATAGTTGAATCTCATATTAATGATTTAACCTTAAAAATTGAAGAATTTCAACGTATGGCATCAATTCTTACCACACTCTCTGCTTGCTGCGCGGGAAATGAAAAACCCGACTGCCCAATACTGAAGGCTCTCTACCTCGCGGATACTTCCCATCTGCAGGACATAGAAAGCTGCCCTTAAACTTTCGACTCCCTTCAATGTTATTAGGTGATCGCCATGGGTGGGAATACGCAGTTTAGCTCGAAAGCTAGACCTTTGTCGTCAGGATGAGGTCGCATGCGGCCTGATTTTTAATTTATTAAAATTCATATGATTAAAGTCAACTTTATTTAATCAGTGCTAACAAGTAAGTTTGTGAGTGATTGGAAGCTGCTGTGGTCAAAAGTCGAAAAGAAAAAAGTACCGAAGCGAACTCCAAGTGTTTATTGGGTTTGTATAAGTCTCGGAAAATTAGTGGGTTGGTTTGATTCAAAAAGGACGGGACGAGTCGGCAGGGAGCGGTTATGGGAAGGATAGTTTTACCACAAACCATCCTTGAAGGTTACCTGTTAGCCAAGTCTCTTGATCAATGAGATGTGATCAAGAGACAGGCACCTTGGTCAGGGCGCACTCGATTCGGACGATGCAGCTCGTGCAGGTCATGCCCTCGATGGGCAGGCTGATCGCTGCTACGGTGGCACGACCAGCACTTGTTAATGGCATGCTCAAGGTGTCTTCTCAAAATTGAAATTAGACATACAGGGTACTTGAGGGTTACTATGTTGTAAGGTTAAGCCCTATTTTGAGCGCTGCTGGTTTGGACGATTTCGCTGCGCATAGACGCGGCGCGCCTTGGCTCGCAGGCTGTCTCCTGATCTTTGTCGGCGAGTGCGATCAAATTATCGCAGCCTCGTTAATTCTGAACGGCATGAGTAGCTGTTCGAGAGTTGGAATTTTTGAGAAATGACTTTACGCAAACAAGTTAACGCGCCCCGCGGTGCAAGCGACGATCTGGCTTCTTTGTCACAGAATGACGTTACGATCCTGGCCGAGACCTTCCGCCTACTGGGCGACCCGTCTCGGTTGAGAATAATGCTGTGCTGCATGAAGGGTTCCTCCTCGGTTGGGGACATCGCGGAATCCCTCGAGCTTTCGCAGTCGCTGGTCAGTCACCACCTGCGGCTGCTGCGTGGAGCCCGCCTTGTGAAGGGGGTGCGCCAGGCCAAGCAAATTTTCTATGAGGTGGACGACAAGCATGTGAACCAAGTGCTGCTGGACATGTCCACTCACATCGTCGAAGAGCACAACGACGATTAGCCGCGGGCGAAGCGCTCGTTGCGATGCGGATTGCGATCTATTACAAGCTGGGGCCGTATGACCGCCCGCGGCTACACTCAATGAGATGAATGCGGGTCCAATTCTGATCAATCAGAAGTTCAGCGCGCTTATCGACCGCAAGTGAGGCCTTATTGAATGCCATCGCGATGACCGCCTCAGCCACAAGTTCGCTGATCTGCGGGCCGACTACATGTACGCCGAGGATTTCGTCTGTCGTAGGATTTGCGATCACCTTGACGAGACCCGCTGTCTCGCTCAATGCACGCGCGCGACCGTTAGCCATGAACGGAAATGTACAGCTACGATATGCTGCGCCCGCGTATTTGAGCTGCTGCTCGGTGCGACCTACCCAGGCGATTTCCGGGCTGGTGTAGATGACGTTGGGGATCGTGTTGAAATCGACATGACCGCGATGGCCTGCAATGCGCTCGACCACAGCGACACCTTCTGCGCTCGACCACAGCGACACCTTCTTCCTCTGCCATGTGCGCTAGCATCAGGCCGCGCACCACATCGGCGATGGCCCAGATACTGGGCACGCTGGTGCGCCATTCGCCGTTCACCACGACGGCTCCGCGCCCATCCAGTTCAAGGCCGACGGCGGCCCGAGTCATAAACGCCAGACCGTTTAAGAACTGCACCTTGTTTTTTCGGAACAGATAGAGTTTGCCTTCGTTGCTCGACTTCACGACCTGATTCTTGCGCTCCAGCATCACAGCCACGTCCATGCGTAGCTCGCCCGTGGACATGATGCCGAGCGCGCCGAAGTGGTGCTTGGCTTGGTCTAAGTTTTTGGACGACTGCAGCAGCGCCTTTGACGGGATGCACCCGATGTTGTTGCATGTACCGTCTTGGGTAGGCTTGCCTTCCTTGGTTTTCCAGGCATCGACGCAGGCGACATTCATGCCTAACTGCTCGGCGCGAATCGCTGCGATGTCGCCACCAGGCCCGGCGCCAATGACGATGACGATGACGATGACGTCGAAGTTCGTGTCCATGATTGAAATCTCCTAGATGTTTTCAGGCGCTTTCCTGCGTGGTGCTCGCGCTGCGGTTTTGGCCAGCCAGCGCCCCGTCCGATCTGGCTCACGACCATCCGAACCTTCCGGCGGGTCATCCTCTATCTGCGTCAGCACTTGGATCTGGGCCAACATCATCACGACCTGATTGTGGACGACCTGCACAGGGTGTGGCCAAGAGGATAGGCGTACTAAATAGCCGCATCGCCGCCACTCATCTTTCGCAGTCCTTAGTATGGTTTGCTAAAAATACATTGCATAAACATATGTTCATGTATTATATTTTACGTACAGTCAACCACCTAATTTCTGCGCGAGGCCCTGATGTCCCAATCGCACGATGAACATGGTCACGACCATGACCACACTCCAAAAGTGACCGGCGCTAACGAACGCAAGGTCTTGCTGTCCTTCTTCCTGATCTTCGGCTTCATGATCGTGGAGGCTGTCGGCGGCGTGCTGTCGGGCTCGCTGGCCCTTCTGGCCGATGCGGGCCACATGCTGACCGATGCAGCAGCGCTGGCTCTGGCATACGCGGCATTCCGGTTCGGGCGCCGACCAGCTGACAGCAAGCGCACCTTTGGCTACCTTCGGTTCGAGGTCATCGCCGGCTTCCTGAACGCTGTGACGCTCTTTGTGATCGTGGCATGGATCGCCTATGAAGCATGGGAGCGACTGCAAGCTCCGCCCGCCATCCTTGCCGGCCCGATGATGATCGTCGCCGTGCTTGGATTGTTGGTAAACGTTCTGGTGTTGTGGATCATGACCCGCGGAGAGACCGATCACGTCAACGTGAAGGGGGCCATCCTGCACGTGATGGGCGACCTGCTGGGCTCGGTCGGTGCCATCGTCGCTGCAGTGGTCATCTATCTCATTGGTTGGACGCCAATTGACCCCATCCTGTCGGTGCTGGTGGCAGCCCTGATCCTGCGCAGCGCCTGGAAGCTCCTGGCGAAATCGATCCACATTTTGCTCGAAGGTGCGCCCGAGGACGCTTCTCCGGAGCAGGTGGAACAAGGCCTGATGGGCGCGGTGCCTGGCTTGGCGGCCGTCAGTCATGTGCATGTATGGCAGCTTACCTCTGGTCGCACGATGGCCACGCTGCACGTTCGCCCTAGTGTGGCTGAGGAAGCGCGCACCGTGGTCAAGTGCGTAGAGGTGGTGCTTCGAGAGCAATTTGGCATCGAGCACGTGACGGTCGGGATCGAATGGAACTCTCCTGGTGAAAAGAACCTTTGCAGCTTGCAGCCGACAGGTGGGCCGCAAGGGCACACCCCACATGAGCATGACACTAGCCACAGCCATGAAAAGGGTCATAAGCACGACCATTCCGTCCCGGGTCATCAACACTGATGCTGCAGCCAGCGTAGTGCTGGCAGCTCAGGGACAAGAAATCCATGACTTCTCGAAAACACGCCAATGGCGACAATGCTCAGAATTGCGCCACCAATGCTCAGCGTTCGGCCCCAGAGCTCTTGGCGCTCTCTCATAGTGACGTCGCTGTTCTCGCTGAGACTTTTCTCCTGTTAGGAGATCAATCGCGCCTGAAGATCCTGCTACAGTGCATGCGCGGATCAGTCGCGGTGGGCGACATCGCAGAAACGCTCGATCTATCCCAATTCTTGGTCAGTCATCATCTGCGGCTCCTGCGTGGAGCTCGACTTGTGCGTGGATAACGTCAGGCGAAACATATCTTCTACGGCATCGCGGATGAGCACATCAGTCAAGTGTTTCAGGACATGGTCTGTCACTTCTCTGAGGAATGATTGCGAATTGCGTCGAACGCAAAGATGCCTACTTTTTGCTGGGCATTTTCGCGATTGCGCAAGAGAGGTGCCAGCCCGTCAGCAACTGTAATGCGCCATCCCAGTCCTGAGTAAGCGCGACTTCGCCCATGCGTGATGTTTGGGTGACGGTTGTATGAATCTGACCGCACTCAATCCCCTGGGCCTCATCAGCCGACGCCAGCTTTCACTCCCCCCCATCGTGAGCGTAGAAATTAACCATGCTAACTTCATGAATTAAATAATTGAACATATCTTCATATGTGTGCTAAAATTCAATCTGCATTTTGAAAATGTGTCGAAACTGTAAGCACGTGCGCCGCACGCCGCACGCCACAACCACAGACGATCGTAAACAGAAGGACAACAGCCTTCTTTTTTAATGATTAACACATGGATGTATGTTCATGTGTTTGTTATATTTAAGCAGTATGTGCGGCGTGCGGCGAACCTAACTTGCAAAGTGTTCAGAGAACTTGGAGGTAGATATGACAAGGGAAATAACGGAGTACCAGGACAAGGCTAGGGAGCAGCTGAGCTTCCGTGTGGAGGGCATGGATTGCGCGAGCTGCGTCGGCAAAATCGAGAAGGCCCTTTCCCGAATGGATGGGCTGACGGACGTGCAAGTCAATTTTTCTAGTGAAACGCTGACGTTGACTCGCAATCTGAAAAGCCGCTTCACTGCTCGCGATGTAGCTAAGAAAATCAAAACTTTGGGGTTCGGTGTGGAAGAACTGCCAGTGTCGTCGCTCTCGATTGCGGCCGTATCGCGCCAATCGGTCCATGCACATGACCACAGCGAAGATCACAAGGATGGTCACGCTTGCGGCGGTGATCATGGGCACGGCCACACGCAAAAGACAAACGGCGGGCATGAACACGGCTCCTGCAGTGGACATGATCACACCTCACACGCTCGCCGCGAGCCCCCTGGTAACCCACCCAACGTTTCGATGCACGTGGAAGGCATGGACTGCGCGAGCTGCGTTGGCAAGATTGAAACGGCTCTTGCTCGCATGGCGGGCGTATCAGATGCCCGCATCAACTTCACGGCAGAAACGCTTGAGCTGACGCTCGCGTCTGGAAGTCCTACACATATTGGCGACATCGAGAAGACCATCAAAAGCCTGGGTTTCGGCGTCTCCGACGTGCGCCGCCTTGATGGATCCTCGCCTGCCGCGCCTGCCCGCGTGCCCTCAGCTATCACTCAACGCTGGTGGCAGACGAAGAAGGGTAAGCATGTGCAGGGCCTAGCAGCTCTCATGGGCTCGGCCTATGCAGTTGCTCAATTTATCCCCGGCTATGCCGAATGGATCTTCGCCGCTGCCGTGATCGCTGGCGTACTCCCGTTCGCGCGCAAAGCCTTCGCGCTGGCCATATCTGGCTCCCCGTTCTCCATCGAAACACTGATGGTTGTCGCCTCGCTGGGCGCGCTCGTGATTGGCGAGGCCGAGGAGGCCGCTGCTGTGGTGTTCCTGTTCGCGGTCGGCGAGCTGCTTGAAAGTGTGGCCGCTGGCCGCGCCCGCGCCGGCATTAAAGCGCTGGCTTCTCTGGTGCCTAAAACTGCTGTCTTGCTCGACGCCAATGGTGGGCAGCGCGAAGTGCCCGCTGCCTCCCTGAGCGTGAACGACCGGGTTTTGGTGCGCCCGGGTGATCGAGTGCCCGCTGACGGCAAGATCTTCCGCGGCGAAAGCAGTCTCGATGAATCTCCGATCACAGGGGAGTCCGTGCCGCGTCAAAAGGCCGGTGGCGATGACGTATTTGCCGGCTCGATCAACGTCGACGGTGTGCTTGAAGTTCTGGTTGAGAAGGCTGCATCGGACAACACCATCTCGCGCATCATCCAGCTCGTCGAGCAAGCTCAATCCTCCAAGGCGCCGACGGCACGCTTCATCGAAAAGTTCAGCCGTTACTACACCCCGGCCGTGATGGCCATCGCGGCGCTGATCGTCGTGGTTCCCCCGCTTACCATGGGTGGTGATTGGGGCACTTGGCTGTACCGTGGTCTTGCTTTGCTGCTAATCGCGTGCCCGTGCGCCTTGGTTTTGTCAACGCCGGCGGCCATTGCCTCGGGACTGGCTGTTGCTACTCGCCGAGGTTTGCTGATTAAAGGTGGCAACGCCTTGGAAACCATTGGTCGCGTTCGCACAGTCGCCTTCGATAAGACTGGCACGCTGACAGAGGGCAAGCCGCGCATCACTGAAGTCGTGCCTTTCGGGCAATCCAAGCAGCAACAGGTACTGGCGCTCGCCGCCGCCGTCGAGTCTGGATCGAATCACCCGTTGGCGAAGGCAATCGTTGCCCACGCCAAGAGCCTCGATGTGGAGGTTCCACAAGCCACCGAAGCATTCGCTATCCCGGGCAAGGCAGTTCGCGCTACCGTGAACGGCAGCAAGCTAGCCGTGGGATCGCCCGTCCATGCAGGGCAGATGGCCACGCTGACCCTCGCGCACCAGCAGGAAATCGCCAAGCTGGAAGATGGTGGCAAGACGGTGGTGGTTCTGTTCGACGAAGCAAGCAAGAATGTCATGGGCCTGTTGGCCTTGCGTGACGAACCTCGCCGTGACGCCCGCGAAGGCGTGGCCCAGCTCAAGGCGATGGGTGTGCGCTCGGTCATGCTCACCGGTGACAATCGGAGAACTGCGCAGGCCATCGCCGGCAAGCTGGATATCGAGTGGGAGAGTGAGTTGCTTCCGCAAGACAAGTTGCGCCTGGTCAACGACTTGAAGCGCGACGCGAAGGTGGCGATGGTCGGCGACGGCATCAACGACGCGCCGGCCTTGGCGACCGCCGATGTAGGGATCGCCATGGGCGGCGGCACCGACGTGGCCCTAGAGACCGCAGACGCTGCTCTGCTCAAGAGCCGCGTCACGGACGTTGCGCACCTGGTGGCGCTGTCCCGCGCGACGATGGCCAACATCCACCAGAACGTAGTGTTCGCCATTGGCCTCAAGGGCCTGTTCCTAGTCACCAGTGTGCTGGGTATCACTGGCCTTTGGGTTGCTGTGCTGGCCGACACCGGTGCCACCGCTTTGGTCACGCTCAATGCGCTGCGCCTACTCCGCTTTAAGGGTGCCCAAGAGCCAGCCGATGGCCAGAACGGAGGTCATCAAAGCTCTGTGTCCGTACAGGATGCCCATTGAGGTATTGCAGAGGGCTTGAACTGCCGTTGTTGCGGCGCCAAGCCCTTCCATATCTTCATCTGTAAATCGATCTCCGAAAACATCGATGTTAGGCGATAAACGAATGCCTTTAGAACAACGAGTTTAAATAGATGGGATGATCGGACGTGGATAATGGGCTCAGATGCGTCCCTTTCGGCCGTAACTGCATCTCATGCGTTCACCGGGAGGCCGGAAGGTTCCAGAGCTTGTAGTCCAGTCCCATGCTCGTCATGGTCATCGAAAAAGGCTTGACCTTGACGTGGTTGTAAGGGCTAGCCTTTAGAAACATATGCGAACCGCTTCGGATGGACCGAAGCCCCGTAATAAAAAAGGTAACTTCCATGCATAAAAAAATCAGGATCATTTTGGTAGCTAGCGTCATCGCGGCCGTCGGGGGGATAGCGGTGGCTGCCCGAGATGGCAAGGATGAAAGTAAACCAGCAGCACCACCAGCTGGCGCACCGATGGCACCGCAGGTGCCTGTGGCTGAGGCCATCACGCGCACAATCACGCCGTCAACTGAGTTCACCGGCTTTTTGGCCGCACCGAAGGTGGTCGAGTTGCGCTCGCGTGTGGGGGGGCCGTCGACGCGGTGAGCGTGCCCGAGGGAAGTCTGGTACGCAAGGGGCAATTGTTGTTCCAGATTGACCCACGGCCTTTCCAAGTCGCGCTCGACACCGCCACGGCGCAGTTGCGGCAGGCTGAGGTGCTGTCCAGTCAGGCTCAGGCCGACTTTGATCGTGCCGAGCGGCTTGTTGCCACTGGCGCCCTGTCTCGGAAGACCTATGACGATGCAGTCTCCGCACGCAATGCGCGTCAGGCGCAGGTACAGGCGGCAAAGGCCACAGTCGCAGCGGCGCAGCTCGACCTGTCCTACGCGCGGGTATCGGCACCAATTGCCGGGCGCGTGGACCGAGTGCTGGTGACCGAGGGCAACCTGGTCAGCGGCGGCGGTGCAGGAGCAGCCACGCTACTTACCACGATCGTGTCCATCGATCCTGTGCACGTCTATTTCGACATCGATGAGGCAACCTACGTCAATGTGGTGAGCCGCTCGAGACCTGGTTCAGGGACTCATGCTTCGTTGCCCGTTCAAGTAGGCTTGAGCACTGACAGAAACTTTCCGTACAAGGGCGTGCTCGACTTCGTCGGCAATGCGATTGATAGAAGTACCGGCACGATCCGCGCTCGCGCGGTCGTCCCCAACCCTGATGGACGGCTGACGCCTGGGCTGTTTGCGAGGGCCAAGCTCTCCACCGCAAGCTCTCGGCAGGCCGTCCTCATCGACGACCAAGCGGTTGGCACCGATCAAGGCCGAAACTATGTTCTGGTCGTGGGTGAAAACAACCAAGCTCAGTATCGTCCGATTGAGCTGGGTCCCGTAGTCGACGGTCTGCGCGTTATAAACGGTGGCCTGCAGGGTGGCGAAAAAATCATAATCAAAGGCCTCGTACGACCTGGTATGACTGTCACGCCGCGCATGGTGCCCATGCAGGGGCCGGCAGCACCGGCCGCCGGCGCTCCCGACGCGACTAAGACTGCGGCTAGTGCCCCGGCAGTCCCTGCGGAGTCTGCCAAGGCCGCTGGGGCGGCTGGGGCCGATCAGGTCAAGGCTGACAGCGCAGCTGGCTCAGCGGAGGCTCGCAAATGAATTTCCCCCGTTTCTTCATCAACCGCCCTATCTTCGCAATCGTCCTTTCGGTGCTGATGCTGATCGCGGGCGCGATCAGCTACTTCCAGTTGCCACTGAGCGAGTACCCTCAGGTTACCCCCCCAACGGTACAGGTCACGGCGAGCTATCCCGGCGCCAATCCGCAAGTGATTGCCGACACCGTGGCATCGCCGCTAGAGCAAGCCATCAACGGCGTGGAAGGCATGATGTACATGCAGTCCCAGATGTCCACGGACGGAAAGATGGTGCTCACCATCTCTTTCGAGCAACACATCAACGCCGATATCGCGCAAATCCAGGTGCAGAACCGGGTGTCGCGTGCGCTACCCCGGTTGCCACCCGAGGTCCAACGCATCGGCGTTGTGACTGAGAAGACCGCGCCCGACATCCTGATGGTTGTGAACATGCTATCGCCAGGGGATCGTTACGACCCGCTGTATGTGTCCAACTACGCGATGCTCAACGTCCGTGACGAACTGGCACGCCTGCCGGGCATCGCCAACGTGTTGCTTGGTGGTGAGGGTGAGTACGCGATGCGGGTCTGGCTCGACCCCGAAAAGGTTGCGTCTCGTGGCATGACCGCTAGCGATGTGGTCGCCGCCATTCGGGAGCAGAACGTGCAGGTTGCGGCCGGCTCTATCGGTCAGCAGCCTAACGCCTCGTCTGCCTTTCAGGTCACCGTCAACGCACTCGGGCGTCTCACCACCGAAGAGCAATTCGGCGATATCGTCATCAAGGCTGGCACCCACGGCCAGGTTACACGCTTGCGCGACGTGGCACGTGTGGAGTTAGGTGCGGAGAACTACACCATGCGCGCCCAACTTGATGGCGGCAACACGGTTGGCATTCAGATCCTGATGACGCCTGGCTCCAATGCACTAGATGTGTCTAGCGCGGTACGCGCGACGATGGATCGTCTACAAGCAAGCTTTCCAGAGGGCATCGAGTACAAGATCGCCTACGATCCTACGGTCTTCGTGCGGGCCTCGCTTCAGTCTGTAGCGGTCACGCTGCTAGAGGCGATTCTGCTGGTGGTGATCGTGGTGGTGCTGTTCCTGCAATCCTGGAGAGCGTCGATCATCCCGCTGATCGCCGTGCCGGTCTCGCTGGTCGGCACCTTCGCCGTAATGCACATGTTCGGCTTCTCGTTGAACACACTGTCATTGTTCGGCCTCGTACTCTCAATCGGCATTGTTGTGGACGACGCCATCGTCGTGGTAGAAAACGTGGAGCGCCACATGGCACTTGGCGAGTCGCCCAAGGACGCAGCGCTCAAAGCCATGGACGAGGTTACTGGCCCGATCCTGGCCATCACCTCG
The DNA here is from genome assembly GCF_015767655.1 of Alteromonas sp. B31-7. Lineage (NCBI taxonomy): Bacteria > Pseudomonadati > Pseudomonadota > Gammaproteobacteria > Alteromonadales > Alteromonadaceae > Alteromonas > Alteromonas sp. B31-7. The sequence goes on along the minus strand of NZ_CP065233.1, from coordinate 3,200,827 downwards.
GTGCTGGCGGCGGTCTTCATTCCCTCGGCGTTCCTGTCTGGGCTGCAAGGCGAGTTCTATCGCCAGTTCGCGCTGACCATCGCGTTCTCGACCATCCTATCGGCGATCAATTCGCTCACACTTGCGCCCGCGCTGGCCGCCATCCTGCTCAAGCCGCATCATGGCGCGGCCCAGCCCGATCGAGTCACGCGCCTCATCGACGGCCTGTTTGGTGGCTTCTTCCGCCGCTTCAACCGCTTCTTTGACAGCGCCTCGAATGCTTATGTCGGAGGCGTGCGCCGCGCAGTTCGCGGAAGTGCTGTGGTGCTGCTGCTCTATGTCGGTTTCCTGGGGTTGACGTGGCTGGGCTTTCATAAGGTACCTGCCGGCTTTGTGCCCGCACAGGACAAGTATTACCTCGTGGGCATCGCCCAGCTTCCGACTGGTGCCTCGCTGGACCGCACCGACGCGGTTGTCAAGGAAATGAGCAAGATCGCGCTTGCCGAGCCTGGCGTCGAAAGCGTGATGGCATTCCCCGGCTTCTCCTTCAACGGCCCAGTGAATCAGCCCAACACCGCGCTGGTGTTCGCCATGCTCAAGCCCTTCAACGAACGAAAGGACCCGTCGTTGTCGGCGTTCGCCATTCAAGGCAGGCTCATGGGCAAATTCAGTCAAATACCGGACGGCTTCGTCGGGATTTTTCCTCCGCCACCGGTGCCTGGCCTGGGTTCAATGGGCGGCTTCAAGTTGCAGATCGAAGACCGTGCGGGCCTGGGGCCAGACGCACTTGCACAGGCCCAAGGTCAGATCATGGGCAAAGCCATGCAAGCGCCTGAGCTGGCCAACATGTTGGCCAGCTTCCAGGCCAATGCTCCACAGTTGCAGGTGGACATCGACCGCGTAAAGGCCAAGTCGCAAGGTGTGTCGCTGACCGAAGTTTTTGACACGCTGCAGATCAATCTGGGCTCGCTTTATGTCAATGACTTCAATCGATTTGGCCGAACTTACCGAGTGATGACGCAGGCCGATGCGAAGTTCCGTATGCAGGCTGAAGACATTGGCATGCTGAAGGTGCGGAACGCTTCGGGGGACATGATCCCGTTGAGCGCGATCGCGACGATCTCACGTAGCTCCGGTCCCGATCGAGTGATGCACTACAACGGGTTCCCATCAGCTGACATCAGCGGCGGACCAGCACCGGGCTATTCGTCTGGCCAGGCTACTGCCGCGATCGAGAAGATCGTGAGCGAATCGCTGCCGGACGGCATGACCTACGAATGGACTGACTTGACGTTCCAAGAAAAGCGGGTTGGCAACACCTCCATCTACATTTTTGCGTTGGCAGTGCTGTTGGCATTCTTGTTCCTGGCAGCTCAGTACAACAGTTGGTCGCTTCCATTCGCTGTTCTGTTGATCGCGCCCATGGCGTTGCTTTCGGCGATCGCCGGTGTTTGGCTTACGGGCGGCGACAACAATATCTTCACGCAAATTGGCTTCGTGGTGCTCGTAGGCCTGGCAGCCAAGAATGCAATTCTGATCGTGGAGTTTGCCCGTGCCAAGGAGAGTGAAGGTGTCGATCCGTTGGCGGCCGTGCTTGAAGCGGCGCGGCTGCGGCTGCGCCCGATTCTGATGACGTCACTGGCTTTTATCGCTGGCGTGATACCGCTGGTGCTCGCGAGTGGAGCGGGTGCCGAGATGCGTCACGCAATGGGTATCGCTGTGTTCGCCGGCATGTTGGGCGTGACGGCATTCGGTCTGGTGCTCACGCCGGTGTTCTACGTCGTAGTGCGCAAGCTGGCGTTGCGTCGTGAAGCCAGTCAAGCCCGCGTCGGTATGAGCGACAAGCATAACGGCCAGGAGGAATTTTGAGATGAAGAAACCTTTCGCACTCACACAACCTGCCAAGAGCTTGGCACCGGTAGCTTTCGCGATAGCGTTAGCCGGTTGTTCCATGGCACCCAAGTACGATCGGCCGCCAGCGCCGATTGATATAGTATATCCTTCGGGCGCGGCCTATGCAGAACCGGCGAAAGCGACGCCAGAGGCCCCAGTCACGGACGCGGCCGATATCGGCTGGCGAGATTTCTTCCGCGACCCGCTGTTGCAACAATTGATCGGTATCGCGCTGGAGAGCAACCGCGACATGCGCAAAGCTGCGCTCAACGTTGAGGCGGCGCAGGCACTGTACCGCATTCAGCGCGCTGAGGTGCTCCCGAACTTGGGGGTATCCGGCAGAGGGGCCGCAGAACGACTGCCAGCCGATCTCAGCAACACCGGCGCTGCCGACGTCGTGCGTCGTTACGAGGTTGCTGGGGTGACCGCTGCCTGGGAACTGGACGTCTGGGGCCGTATCCGCAGCCTCAGCAACCAAGCGCTGGCTTCCTACTTGGCTATGGACGAGACTCGCATAGCGACGCAGATGAGTTTGATCTCTGAGGTTGCTAACGCCTATCTCACGTTGCGGGCTGACCAGGAGTTACTGCAGTTAACAGGCGAGACGCTCGGCACGCAAAAGCGTTCGCATGAACTTACTGCCCAACTGTTCGAGGCTGGCAATGCCACGCAACTTGACGTGCGCCGCTCGGAAATTGTACTGCGTACAGCCGAGGCCAACTTCGCGGACTACACACGTCAAACGGCCAAAGACCGAAACGCGCTAGTGCTACTGCTCGGCCAGCCGCTGACGCTTGAGCTGTCGCAGCAACTTGACAAAGCCATAGTGCTGCCGGATGGCATCGTGCCGACCGAACTGCCCAGTGGCCTACCTTCTGAGTTGCTCGTGCGCCGACCGGATGTGCGCGCGGCCGAGCAGGTACTTCTGGGTGCCAACGCCAGTATCGGAGCAGCGCGAGCCGCTTTCTTCCCCACCATCAGCTTGACGGGTTCGGCGGGGACGGCAAGCGCATCGCTTGATGGGCTCTTCGAATCGGGTTCGCGCGCCTGGAGCTTCTTGCCGCAGATTACGGTGCCTATTTTCCGGGGTGGCGCGTTGCGCGCCAATCTGGATGTGGCGCACGTAAAAAAGCGCATCGAGATCGCCAACTACGAGAAGTCCATTCAAGTTGCTTTTAGTGAAGTGGCTGATGGCCTTGCCGGCAAGCGAACACTTGATGAGCAGATTCGTTCAGAGCAATTCCTGGTTGCTGCTAGTCAGGGCATGTATGACCTGGCCGAGCAACGTTTCAGGGAAGGTGTGGACGATAACCTCACCTTGCTTGACGCGCAGCGTACGCTGTACAGCGCGCAGCAGACGTTGGTGCGTACGCGTCTGGCTCGGTTGAGCAACCTTATCGCGCTCTACAAGGCTCTGGGAGGCGGGTGGACAGAGAGCACACCAAGTGGTGTGGCGCAAGCGAGTCGATAGTTAGTTTTTCCCTACTGGCACTGGTATTGGATATTCGTACCAAGAAATGACGCATGGTGGCAGTCGCCTCCATGCGTGTGTAGATGAGTATGAAAACCGGCGAGCTTGCAAAGCTAACGAGGACTCCCTGGGTTCTACGAGGCTCAGGGTCTTTTACCTGCTCCTGATCGTTATAGCAACAACTAAAGGCAATAAAGGCAGGAGCAAGTTGAGCGGTTGCAGCTTATACTAAGTTGCAAAGTATTAGGTATCAGTCTGGAGCAGATCCGGACTATCTCAGGGGGTAGCTTTGACCGACATTTTTGATGTATTACAGGTAAATTTGGGATCGCTTTACGTCAATGATTTTAATGGATTTGGCCGTACCTACCGTGTAATAACTCAAGCTGATGCCCCATTCCGTATGCAGGCAGACGATATTGGATTATTGAAAGTCAGGAATTCTGCTGGTGATATGATCCCTTTATAAGTATTGATCAATATCAAACTAACTTCAGATCCTGATCGCGTTATGAGATACAACGGCTATCCATCCGCTGATATTACGGGAGGTACTGCATCAGGATATTCTTTTGGTCAGGCTACAGATGCTATTGAGAAAATAGTTAAGGAAAATCTACCTGAAGGTATGGCGTACGAATGGACTGATCTGACCTATCAGGAAAAATTAGCGGGCAATTCCGCACTGTATATTTTCCCATTGGCGGTATTCTTTGCATTCTTGATTCTTGCCGCTCAGTACAACAGTTGGTCGCTTCCATTTGCTGTGCTGCTTATTGCACCAATGGCACTCCTTTCTGCAATTGGCGGTATATGGATCTAAACGGTGATAATAACATCTATACTCAAATTGGCTTCGTTGTTTTAGTCGGGCTGGCCGCAAAAAATGCCATTTTAATCGTTGATTTTGCAAGGACTCAGGAGAATTAGTGACGATCACCGCTTGGGGCCGTACTCGAGGCAGCGTACTTACGTTTGCGTCCTATTTTGATGACTTCTCTTGTATTTATTGCTGGTGTGATATCTCTTGTACTAGCTAGTGGTGCTGGAGCAGAAATGCGTCACGCCATGGGTATTGCAGTGTTTGCCGGTATGCTTGGTGTAACCTTCTTTGGATTACTACTTACGCCGGTGTTTTACGTTATAGTAAGAAATCTGTCATTAAGAAAAAACGCAGAAAGTATAGTCAATCTTTAGTGAAAAGATATCAGAGTGAAATGAGTTTAGACCTTGACCTTACAACAGTGGAAAGCCCTACAATCAGAAGTACTCAAACCAAACTGGAGGTATATAAATGCAATTTCATTTAGAAAATATGACATGTGGGGGCTGCGCCCGGACGGTAACTAAAGCAATTAAGGATATAGACCCAGAGGCTACAGTTTTAACTGATCCTCCGACTCGTAAGGTGACGGTAAAAACTTCATTATCAGTTGAAAAGGTCTCCTATGCTCTAATTGAAGCAGGCTTCCCTCCTCGGGATTAGTATTTTCCTTTTACGGTTGCCTCCTGAATGAGGCAACTTTAAATTTCGCATTCAGGGCATTCATTCATAGACTGGACCTTAAGAATTAAGCCCATGCAGTATCCCATCTAACGTGATGTTTTGTTTGTCTTTTGACTGTTGGGCTTTTTGGGCGTTCTTCGTTATATAACGGGTCGCCCAATCTATCCTCTCCGCTATTTCTGACCATGCGTGCTGGCTGATGCTTTCAAGATCGGCAACAGCCAAATTTCCACATTTTTGGCGGCCTTGAATAGCTAGACTGATGGCATGATTTGAAGAAAGACGCTTCGCCGAATGATCAGAGCGAGCAGGCTTGACCATACCAAACCATCTACAATCGCTTTCTGTGCCGCCATAAATTTCTGCAAGTTTGTATGGGATTTCAACTCTTTGAATCGCAACTTCACCTGCCAGCGACAACGATAGATTGCCATAACATCATCCGCTTAGTAGGTTTCCCGCGGGAGGTTGATAAGCCAGATGCAAAATCGTATTTCTCCGGCAAAACAGAGCCTTATTACTCTGAATATCTGCTTTCCTCGACGAACTTGCAAATCGAGCGTAAGCGCCTCATAAACCGCGCATTCTAATCACCTAACACGCAGAATAAGATCAAGTCTCCAACCATAAGGAGATTTAAAATGGCAAACGATGCACCAACCAATAATGGCAAACGCTAATCAAGCAATCTGAATCGAGTTCATTATCAACACTCACATTTTGTAAGCTCAATCAACTCAATCCCTCAACGTTCTCTGCCAAGCGCCAGCAACTCAACAACACTGGCGCATCTCAAGGTTTTGTTAGAGCAGAAGTCGTTGAAAAGATAACTCAGTATCAGGCCCAAGTGGCAACCGCCAACATGACACTCTTCGTCAATGATATCGAACTGCGCAATCCCCAATGCACGCCAGTAAGTAACCTGGCTGAACTCATCGGTGCGCTATCATGAAAGGCATGCTGAGCTCACTAGAGATTTATCTGTATCGTGAAAGTGTCGATTTTAGAAAGTCCATCAACGGCCTTGCCGCGATTATCGAAAGTGACACCGATTTACCGTTAGTAAGTGGCGCATTATTCCTGTTCACCAAAAACAGCGCGATAAAATCAAAGTGTTGTGCTGGCGTGTGCCACGAACAAAAGGTTAATACCTTTTGGATCTGTATTTCTGATGAGAGAAGGCCTCTCGAAATCTACCTGTAGGGGGCGGTTTCAAAACCACCAAGTGCTTCTGTAAAGTGCGGTTTGGAGACTTATCTGATCGCTCATTCAACACTGAGTTCACCTTCGCAGGTGATCTACACTTCGGAGCAGCTATTTAGTAAGGTATTCAATTCTTCAATCTATCTAACCGAGTCCACATAGGACAACTGCATAGACTGGAGCCTCGATTTACATTAACGAGGACTCCTCATGCGAAAACTATCTCCATTTATTCTGGCGCTTGCGCTGTCTCCTTTTGTTCAAGCTGAACCTGTGTCTGAAGTGTCGCCCGTTGGCAAAATTGACGGCATGGTTTCTTTACCTGTCACGGGTATGAAAGCGGTCGAAAGCAATAACCGTATTATTTTTATGTCAGACAGTGGCCGGTTCGTCATTGATGGCACGCTCTATGATGCCTGGTCCAAAAAGCCGCTTACCAGCCTTGAAGAAATTCGAGAAGCGGGAAACACGCTGGACTTAAGTCGCCTTGGCTTAAAAATGGATGATTTGAACCCACTGACTTTAGGCGAAGGCAAAAAGAAAGTGGTGGTCTTTGTTGACCCTCGGTGCCCACATTGCCATGAGCTTTTGAAACAAGCCCTGCCGTTAACCAAAGAATACACCTTCCAAATTCTCCCTGTGCCAGTGCTTGGTCCAGATTCAGAGCGTCAGGTTCGCCAGCTTGGCTGTGCGCGTGACAAGAAAGCGGCCACCGATGCATTGCTGAATGGCCGGATTGGTAACCTAGAACAGGATGATGCCTGCAACTTAGAACCAATGCAGCGTACCTTGGTGACGGCTCAAATTCTGGGCATTCAAGGTGTGCCTTTCATTGTCGCCAATGATGGTCGCATCAGCCGAGGTCGTCCTTATGACCTTTCTGCTTGGTTGGAGGGGCGTTAATGAAAGCCTCTTTGTATTCAGGACAACGCGCTTCAGAGCTATTGCCAGTATTGGCCTATTCAGACGATGAGCAACTGTTTTTCATGGAAGACCAAAGTGTTGGCTTTGGTTTTCTATGTGACCCATTGCCGGGTGGTGATGAGTCTGTTGCAGACAGGGTTAATGTTCTACTCAACAACGACTGGCCAAAAGACACTTTGCTGCAATTTGGCCTTTACGCCTCGCCTGATATTCAAACCGACCTTCAGCGCATGATGGGCTTACGGCATCGTCAATCTGATCCATTGCTTAGGGCGTCGATACGCAAACGTGCGGATTTCCTCGATGGGGGCACGGTTCAATCGATAGAAGAATCGACCCAGACTCAGGTACGCAACTTTCAACTGATCGTCACCTGCAAATTGCCTTTGGAAAGTCCTATTCCGACGGAGCGTGAGTTGAGTCGAGCATCCGCGCTTCGGGCTTCTTTCTCGCAAGCGCTGGCAACGGTTGGTTTTCGCGTCACTGAGATGACTGACCGAAACTGGCTCGCGGCAATAAGTGCTCAGCTTAACTGGGGAAAAGATGCTTCCTGGCGTAATCCATCACCAATCCGCAGTGAGGCAGATAAACCACTTCGGGAGCAAGTGTTGGATTATGACCGAGCTATCAAGGTGGATAGCCAAGGTCTGATGCTGGGCGATTACCGAGTTAAAACCTTATCGTTTAAACGCTTGCCTGAGCGGATCTGGTTTGGTCATGCCGCAAGTTTTGCGGGCGATATGATGACGGGCAGTCGCGGTTTACGCGGCAGCTTTTTGCTAAATGTCACCATTCACTTTCCCTCAGCTGAGGCGATGCGATCTCGTTTAGAGACGAAGCGTCAGTGGGCGGTCAATCAGGCCTATGGCCCGATGCTCAAGTTTGTGCCGGTGCTTGCAGCCAAGAAAAAGAGATTTGATGTTCTTTTTGAAGCTTTGCAAGAAGGTGATCGTCCTATTCGGGCAAATATGACTTTGACGCTGTTTTCCCCAACGGAAGAAGCGTCCATCAGTTCTGTTTCAAATGCTCGAACCTATTTCAAAGAACTCGGATTTGAGCTGATGGAAGACAAGTACTTCTGTTTGCCCATTTTTCTGAATGCCCTGCCATTTGGTGCCGACCGCCAGGCGATGAACGACTTGTTTCGATTCAAGACCATGGCGACACGGCATGTGATCCCTCTGTTGCCTTTGTTTGCGGATTGGAAAGGCACTGGCACGCCGGTGATTAACTTTGTTTCCCGTAATGGCCAGATCATGAGTGTGTCCCTTTATGACTCGGGCAGTAATTACAATTGTTGCATCGCGGCGCAATCGGGATCGGGTAAGTCATTCCTGGTGAACGAAATCATCTCCTCCTACCTATCAGAAGGCGGGCAATGCTGGGTGATTGATGTTGGCCGCTCTTATGAAAAGCTGTGTGAAGTCTATGACGGTGAGTTCTTACAGTTCGGGCGAGACAGTGGCATTTGCTTAAATCCGTTTGAAATCGTTGAGGACTATGACGAAGAAGCGGATGTGTTGGTTGGGTTATTGGCCGCAATGGCCGCACCTACGCAGTCATTAACCGATTTTCAGATGGCAAACCTAAAGCGTCAGACCCGTGAACTGTGGGAGAAAAAAGGTCGTGCCATGTTGGTTGATGATGTGGCAGAGGCTTTAAAAAATCATGAAGACCGACGTGTGCAAGACGTGGGTGAGCAGCTCTATCCGTTTACGACACAGGGCGAATATGGCCGATTCTTTAATGGCCACAACAATATTCGCTTCAAAAACCGTTTCACCGTTCTGGAGTTAGAAGAGCTTAAGGGGCGTAAGCATCTACAACAAGTAGTGTTGCTTCAGCTTATCTACCAAATCCAACAAGAGATGTACTTAGGTGAGCGGGATCGTCGCAAGATTGTGTTCATTGATGAAGCTTGGGATCTGCTGACTCAAGGTGATGTCGGTAAGTTCATTGAGACGGGTTACCGTCGATTTCGAAAATATGGCGGCAGTGCTGTAACGGTAACGCAGTCGGTCAACGATTTGTATGACAGCCCAACAGGTAAAGCCATCGCTGAAAACTCGGCCAATATGTACCTGCTTGGCCAAAAAGCTGAAACCATCAACGCGCTCAAAAAAGAAGGCCGCTTGCCACTAGGTGAAGGCGGCTATGAATACCTGAAAACGGTTCATACCGTCACGGGTGTCTATTCCGAGATTTTCTTTATTACCGAAATGGGCACCGGGATTGGCCGCCTCATTGTCGATCCGTTTCACAAGCTGTTGTACTCGTCCCGTGCAGAAGATGTAAACGCGATTAAACAGTTAACGCGCAAAGGCCTTTCTGTTGCTGATGCCATCTCTCAGTTGTTGAAGGAGCGAGGCTATGAATAAGACCACGCTTTGGCCATTTATGGCCTCTATTACTTTGTCTATTGCAGGCAGCGGTTTAATGACCAGCTGGCTCTTAATGAAAACACTCGAACCCATCCACAGCCAGTTGGCGTTAAGTACGCCCATTGCAGTCGTAGATTTTGGGGAGGCGGTGTTGTCACTGGGCCCCAATGCCAGCGAACAAGACATCGAATCCAGGTTGCTTCAGACCAATCAGCAAATTGAAAAGTTAAAAACAGCCGGTTTTATCGTGCTGGATGCCCAAGCGGTGGTGGGTGCTGATGATTCCGTATTTGTGCCAGTAGGCTCAAAGGAGGTGTCTCATGCAGATACTCCGTAAAAGAATGCCTTGGCGGCCATACCTCATCCGGTTGACTGTTCTTGCGTTAATCATGGCCTTGGTAGGCACCTACGCCATGATGCGCTACCGAATAGGTATTGATACCCAGCAAGAGCGCTGCCTGCCTGATACCACGGTGTATCTGATTGACCTATGGAATAAAGAGCCCGTTAAGGATGGTTTGTATGCCTTCCACTCAAAAGGACTTGCTCCGTTATATAACGACGGTACTCGGATGCTGAAACGCCTAACAGGGATGCCAGGGGATGAAGTCAAGGTGACGCCTGAGCATGTACTGGTGAATGGTGCTGAAGTCTCTACCGGCATGGCATTAGCCCAGCGTCTTGGTGTGGCTGAAACAGAATTTAGCCGCTCATTGACGCTGCAAGAAAACGAGTATTGGTTTTCCGGTGAGGCCGCAACGAGTTTCGACTCCCGCTATTGGAACGCCGTTAAGCGCGAGCAGATTGTCGGTCGCGCTTGGCCGCTTTGGTAGGAGGTAGATGATGCAAAGACTATGTCTCTTATTTTTGTTGGTTGCGCCATTGGCTTGGGTTCAAGTGTCCTGGGCACAAGAGCCTTTTCCGTTGTCTGACGAAGACAAAAAGATCGTCGAAATGAGCCGCAGCATTTTACAAAGTGCTGTGGATGGTTCATCTGAATTTATTGAGCCTTTTGCACCGATTGAACAACCTGCGTCGCTCAAACACAACGATGAATGGTTGATTTTTGCGTCGTCTTCACTGGGAGATTCGTCACTGAAGCAGCTATTTAAAGAGGCCAGTGCTACCGGCGCTATTGTGTTGTTTCGGGGAATTCCTGAAGGAAAGACCTTGGGGGCGGCTATCCGTGATTGGCATACGCTGATGACGGGGCTTGATCCTGTTCCTCAGGTTCGAATCGATCCGAAAGCCTTTGTGCACTGGCGGGTGACTAGCGTGCCTGCCATTTTCCGCATAGAAGATGACAAGGTGACTGCAAGTGCACTAGGGGTTTACAGCAACGACTGGTTGCAGCGTCAAATTGAAACAGGCAATACCGGTTCATTGGGTCAACGCGGTCCTATTCATTCCATTTTAGAACCGGATTTGGTGCAAGTAGCGATGCAGCGTTTACAGTCGATTGACCTGGGCGCATTAAAGAAAAAAGCCATTGAGCGTTTCTGGTCTCGCCAAACTTTCACTGACTTACCCAAAGCCACGCAGTATCGGATAAGAATGGTTGATCCAACCATCGTCATGAAGCGGCCACTATTGGATGCCAATGGCCGAACATTGATCCCAGCAGGAACGCGTATTAACCCGCTAAAAGCCTTGCCGTTTACTCAGCAGCTTGTGGTGTTTAATGCGTCGAACGCTGAAGAAGTGGACGCAGTTGCGCATTGGCTTGAGACGCAAGATAGGACACTGCGCCGCATTACGCTTATCACCACGCAGCTCGACCGTACTCAAGGTTGGAATAGCCTCAATGCGCTCGAAAAGACATTGGACAGTCCGGTTTACCTTCTCAATGCCTCGCTAAAGCAGCGCTTTGATCTGCAAGTCACCCCATCGTTTGTTCAAGCAAAGGGGCTCGCGTTTGAAATAGAAGAAATTCCAGCAAAGGAGCTTGTTCATGAAAAAGCTCAATAATACGTATCGTCTGTTGCGGACTCTCGTTGTCATGTTTGTCCTGGGCGCATCTATTTCTGCTAAAGCCGAACTGACCTGCCCAGACGCGGGTTTATTGTCCGGTAAGTTGCTGACGGATGTTTGCTGGTCATGCATTTTTCCTATCCGGGTTGCAGGTCTTCCACTTGGCTCTGGCAGTGTCCCAAGCGGCGCATCAAACAAGTCGTTTTGCTTATGTGAAGACAACTTAGGTGTGCCAAGGCCAGGTATTGTTACCAGCATGTGGGAGCCAGCGCGTCTGATTGAACTGGTCAGAACGCCGGGTTGTTCGCCTTCACTGGGAGGGATTCGCTTACCGTTAGGTGATAGGCGATTGCAAGGTGGTCATGGTGAAGGTGAATACGATACCGGTGATCTTGCTTTCTATCATTACCATTATTACGCCTTTCCGCTTTTGGTCATGCTCGATTTGTTCATGGATGGCAATTGCAATGCCGATGGTTACATGGATTTTGACTTGATGTATTTGTCGGAATTGGACCCAACATGGCTGAACGATGAACTGGCCTTTTTTACTCAGCCTGAAGCTGCTGCTGTTGCTAATCCATTGGCTATCTCTGCTTGTACCGCTGACGCTGCTTCATCAACGCTTGGTAAACCCATCGATCAGTTGTTTTGGTGTGCTGGCAGTTGGGGCCATCTCTATCCGTTATCTGGCCACACCTTAGCCTTTGGTTCATTAGCAGAAAACACCAGCCATTTAGCGGCGCGTGCAATCGCGGCTCAACACAGGCGTGGTCTTGCAAGACGAACAATGGGGAGCAGTGCGCTATGCCGACCTGTTATCGAACCCATGCTGCCGAAATCCCAATACAAGATGAGTATGTTCTTCCCTGTACCGGAAACTGAAAGTGCGCATGTCATCGGTGAAAGCACCATGAAATGGGGAGAGTGGCGAACGATCCCCGGTGCCGGTGAAGATGCGCTCTACATTTTGTGGCGCTGGCAAGACTGCTGTAACTCGGGAGGTTAACCATGAAACCAACACTTTTTACCCGAGTTTTAGCGGGTATTTTATCAATCACTATGGCGTGCCTGCCCTTACATGGTGTGGCCGCTGATGTGCAGCGCCAATCCGGCTTAAGCGGACAACAAGAAGGTAAGCAATTGCTGCAAAACTGGACGATGCCCGCACTCAATGGCAATACATTGTCGGTGCCGAATGGCAGTGGTAATGAGTCCATTAACTTGCAAGAGCTTTTCCCTGGTATGGATCAGGGCTCATTGGATGTCTTAACGGGCGTTTATGGCTCTGATGCCAGCATGAATCAATTGGGGACACAGCGCCAAGAGAGCATGGCATCCGAAAGTGGCGCTACGGGTGAAGCATTTCGTTCGCTACAGGAAATCAAAGACAGGTCTCGGCCAGATATGGTCAATGATCCGCTTTGGGCATTAACTGATGCGGTTCAAACTGACCCAAATCTATTAACGCAAAGCTTCCCCGGCTGTGAGTCTCAAGGTGAAGGCAGCCCAAACTACCAGCAATGTGACAGGCTCAATACAGCGGTTAACAGCTGCACGATTACTCACGATTACACGGCAGGCATTATTGAGCATGTTTCAGGACCAATGAACCTTCGCTCTTGTGGTGAGGGATGTCTTGAAGTTTGGATTGGACGAATTGGCGACAACTACTGGAGTGGCCGTTGTAAAGTGTTTGAACAGGCCATCACACTCAAAGTCGTGAACCCCGATGCGATTACCTCAGCCGTTCTTGAATACGCCAAATGGGATGACTACATGCAAGTGTGGCTTGGTGATCAGAAAGTCTGGTCTGGGCCGAACAATAACTTTCCACCAGAAACGGCTGGCCGCTGCGAGCTCAGTACAAGTTGGGAGCGCAATCCTAATACTGACTTAACCTCTAAGCTAAAAGCGGTAGAGCCCGGTTTAGAAGTGCCAGTAAAAATTCGCGTATCGGTAACGGGTAGTGGTGAGGGGTATGCACGTATCAAGGTGCGCTTTGATCCAACCAAGGTGGTGATGAATGATAGTTGGTCGCCACAATCCTGTATCGAACAAGCAGCGGATATCCCGACTAAGTTTTCAGACTACAGCATTCAATGCACGGATCAGCCGTCTTCAACCAACGGATGTACGGTGGTCAATGGTGTTTCAGTTTGTGAATCCTACTTTGCTCCAAGCCCTGTGGCTGGCATATCGCCTTTGTGTCGGCGTGTACAAGTCAGTGTGGATGATGAAAGCTATAAGGGGATTGAAAATCAGGCCTGCCAAGTGCTTGAAGCGAATCCTTCCTGTGGATTCATGTCGTCAGAATGTGCCGAAACCAATGATAAAGGTGAATGCATTCGTTTTACCGATACCTATGACTGTGGATTGCAAACCAGCGATCCAAAGTGCGTGGTATCCAATCTTATGCCGAGTAGTTTTGAGGCATGTGAGCCTACTCAGACGATTACGCCATTTACTGAAACCAAGCATGTACCGGATTACCAGGTGTGCGAGAAGATCAGCACGCTTACTCAGTGTCAGTTAGAACGACGTGTATCCGCTGAAACCCATCAACAAAGCTGGTCCATTGAGCGCGGTTGCTTTAGCTCTGAAACGCTCAGCTTTGTTCCACAGCACAGCAGTACCATGCAAACTGGAAACGCGACGCTGAGAGTGTTTGATAATCAAAATACTGAGATAAAAATCACCGAGTCGCCGTCCAAGGCAAATGGCTGGAAAACGACACTCTCATTGACGGGCAACAAGGAGACGGTCACAGAGACGAAACCGTCCATTAAATACCCTGAAATGACCTGTCCAAAAGGAACCTTGGTTGGCTCATTGTGCAAGGTCGTTAATGGGTCGATTATTTCGTGGCATGAACCGCAGGAAGTCACGCGTTCCAGATGTGAGTCCGGCTGGAACAAAGTCGATTTCGATACTTGCAGCCGAGAAGTTCAGAAGTGTTTGGCTCCTGCGAAACTGAGTGCTTCCTTGACCTTCTCTGGCAAATACTTAGAGCAAGACGTTGTTCATCAATCAAGTGATCCGGGCATAGACCAATGCTTGATGCAAACGGATCAGTTCACTGCGGTGCAGTGGCAGTGTTTGGATACGGGCATAAAACGAATCGACGGGTTAACAGTTGGTAGTGGCGAGTTGGCCAATCTTGGAAGCCTTTATCCGACGGTTGTTTCGTCTCCTGCTCATTTAACCAGTCGTGGCAGCTCTGATGGACTGGGGCTCTCATGCTGGAGGGCAAAAGCGACCTACAATGCTTCGACTGCTCATCCAGAATTCAACATGGGCAGCTCAGATAGCTGGGTAGATGCCAATGGTAATACACAAACCATCGTCAATAACGGACAAAACACGACCACCAATACGTGTGCCGCGCTGGAGCAAAACCCGGCCTGCCAGTATGTCAGAACCGAATGCACTGAAGGCGGGGCTGGTCATGAAGGCTTCTGTTATATCCAAAGTTTGGTGTATGACTGTGGACAAAGCGTTGAAGTGCAAAATGCACGAATGGAAACTCAATACAACTGTGAGGGGCCAGTTCGCTGTATGGGCACAGATTGTTTAGAGCCAGAGTCAATCAAGCAGGCTAACTTTGCAGAGGCCGCCGCGATGCTTAATGCGGCGCAGTTTATGACCAATGATATGTCATGCACGGGAGCTGATGGCCAAGATAACGTCGAGTGTACGGTCTTTAAAGGTAATGCTGGCCAGTGCAAAAAAGCCGTTGGCGGTATAGTGGATTGCTGTGAAAAGCCAAGTGGCGTGTCGTTATCGGATTACATCACAATGATTGTGGCGGTCAACAAGCTTGATACGGCAGTCATGGCCATGAATCCGTCGTCGGCAATCTATGGTTCCTGGAATACGCTTAGGGAGCCAATCACGAGTACTTGGAGTGCGGTCAAAGAGCCCTTTGTGTCTGCTTGGGACTCTCTTATGGGGGCTGGGCCATCAACGGCTGCTGGCGCGGGAGCGGAGCAAGCTGCGACTGGCTTCATGCAGGTGTTGACCAACAAAACGGCTGAATGGGTAGGTACGACCTTTGGTTCGGGGGCGCAATCGGCACTGTTTAGTAACGTTGGTGGCGCAGTTGGAGCCGATGGTGTCGTTTCGGGTGGTAACTTTGCGCTGGGTGGCGCTGCGGGCGCGGTTCTGAGTACGGTTATGACGGCCTACATGATTTACTCAGTCACCATGATCCTCATTCAGCTTATCTGGAAATGTGAGCAGAGTGAGTTTGAGATGAACGCTAAGCGGGTATTGAAGAGTTGCCACTATGTGGGCTCTTACTGCAAGTCTAAGTTCTTAGGTGCCTGTGTTGAGAAACGGCAATCATATTGCTGCTTTACTTCGCCGCTTTCACGGATCATTCAAGAGCAAGTGCGTCCGCAATTGGGCCTTGGCTGGGGCAGTGCGAAATCTCCAAACTGTGAAGGATTGACCGCGAGTCAGTTAAACCAGGTGGATTGGAGCCAAGTCAATCTGGATGAATGGATAGGTATCTTATCGATAACAGGCAACCTACCCGAAGTACCGTCACTGGATCTGGAAAGACTCACAGGCTCAGGAAGTACGCTAAACGTTGATGGAAATCGTCAGAGTGCCGCAGACAGAGCCCTTGAACGGCTAAACGGAATGGATGCCCAGAAACTGCGTCAGGAGGCGACGGAGGAAATTTCGGGGAATAACTAGAAGAAAAAATCTTTGTCAGCTCCAGTATATTTTGGAGCTGACATCGCGCTAGATGTTGCATTATATTTAGTAAAGAGAACGTTTTTGAGGACGGTTTATGGCTTTGCAAGTTTTGAACTGAGTAGTTTAGCTAATGACTTTTTAAATGTGCGTTAAATCGGTAATAAACTGTGCTGCATATTGAAGATATTCCTGTTGTGGAGTTCGAATTACATCCCATCTTTTAGCATAGTTAAGGGGCCTGTCGCGTTGTTTAGCGTATGTAAGAACAAGCCGACGCTTGGCACGGGATACACCAACAAAGAAAGCACACAGATTAGAATCTTGATCCCCAAAAAATATTTCGTTCTCAACGGCCAAAATTATCGTTGAGTCGAACTCCAATCCTTTGCTCTTATGGATAGTCAGAATACGCACAGCCTGATCATCAGAGAAACGAGTCAAGGCTTGAGGCAAGTCGGGGGTAAGTTCAAGCAATTCTTCAATGCGCGCTTTGGTATCTCCCACAACTTCACCTAATCTGGCATGTGACTCATAGTCAGGCGAGAGAGCAACAAGAGTCTCCATTCCTATTTTCTTCAAAAATCTACACACAGAATCCCACCATCCCGAAAACGGTTCATCCAACAACTCGGCCATGGCGATGATTTTTCGCTGTTCCTTGAAGAAGCTTTGGAAATTTTGCCTGACGCTAGACTGCACCTCGTCATCGGCAAAGGGAATCAATTGATTCATCAGCCGAATCCAGGCTTTGGGCTCTCGCTGGCCATAGAGACAGGACAAATAGTCAACAACGAGCCTTGCGGCAGGTTCGACAGTAATATCCTGCATCTCCTGCTCATTCCGGTACGGTATTCCCCTAACTTCCAATGCCACCATCAGGTGATTGGCGTAAAGATCTAGTTGTTTGGACACTAATACGGCGATTTCGGATAACGGAACCTGTTCATTTCTTATCCACCCGGCAATCAAATCGGCCAAGTACTCAGCTTCACCCTGGGCATTCTCGAATTGCCACGCGAAGACCTCTCCCTCTTCACCAGCAAGTTGGTGATCTGGCATGACGGAAGCCGGATCGAGCACGCGAATTATCTCGTTCTGCATCCGAAGCAGGCGTGGTTTTGAACGAAAGTTTCGGTACATGTTTAATGGGACCGCTGAAAAATCCCTAGCGAACGTTTGGAAAATTCCGTCCAATGCACCTGCCCATCCCATGATTTTCTGCTTGGTATCACCGACAGCAGTGAGACGAATGCTCGTACCTTGGAAGGCTACCTTCACGAGTTCATACTGCTGATCCGTGCAGTCCTGGAATTCATCCAAGAAAACATCGCTGTAAGTTTGGCGTATGGCATTTCTTGCGACAGTGGAGGCCTTAAGAATTTGAATTGCTAGCGGTACAAGATCATGAAATGTAATTTGCCTTTTTGTGACTTTTCTTTCGCCAATCGAATAATCCAGATCAAGAGCATCATTACCAGTAAGCACTACTCGGAAGCGATCAATAATACGCTTTGCAAACGCATGAAATGTGTAGCTATCAAAACGGGAAGCCAATTCTTGTCCACAGCGTTGCTGGATTCGCTCCTTCAAGTTTTTGCTGGCGTCAACTTTGAAAGAGATAGCGAGTATTCTCTTCGGATAACGGCAGGTTCCGGTTCGTAGGAGGAAGTCAGCTCTTTGTGCAAGCATTTCCGTCTTGCCCGCGCCCGGCCCCGCCGTCAGTGCAAGACAGCGCGCTTGTTCCTTCGCAGCCCGCAGTGCATTGGGTTCAAGAGTTAGCCCATCCGAAGGCAGCCATGCATCTACAGCAATCACTCGGGCAGTTCCGCAAGCTTGGCGATCACGGCATCAGTGAGTCGTCCAAATGATTCAGGCATGTTCGCCAGCAAATCCTCGTCGCTTAGTTGAGCGAGAGCTTCGATATGAGCAGCGGGCTTGCTGCCCAGTTTAAAAAGCTTGTGATACGTAGAGAAAAGATTTAACTCGTCATAGCTATATTGGGATGGGTCATGATGGCTCTTGCCTAACACGGCTTTAATTGTTGAGTCATCCGGAACTTCCTGCTGAACACCGTAAGCATCTGGGAAAGCAAGGAGCATTGAAAAATCTAAATCCATTGGAAATGAGAAAAACACACCACGCATTTCCAGCTCTGCAAATACACTCTTAGTGCCGTTTTCAAAGAAGTGGTGGGTACGAACAGGTACTTTGTCATCATTCCAATCTGATAAAGAAAAAGTATTTGGCAGAACTTTTTCAGGTTGATATAAGCCAAGTTGGTTATTTACATACTTTATTCTTCCCCAGCCCGCTTGATATCTGCCCACATCTAAATCGAGAAGGGTCAAAAATGGGATTTGCAGTGCTGATAACAGGCGCCAAAAATGATTGACATGCCTACCTCCAAGCGGAGCAATCGTAACCGCTGATTCATCAACTGGCGCACCCTTTGCTTGGAAAAGGCGCGGTAGTACAATTTCTTCGCTATCCCCTTCACCCAACACAACCAAACGTGAGAAGTAAATCTCAGGGAATGCCTGGACAGCCTCGCGTACAAACTTGTGCGCTTCATCGGTTTTAGCGGGTAATTGGATTTTCGTAATTCTTGATTGCCGGGTTTCGGTAAGTCGAAGATATCGAATATGTTCCGGATCGACACGTCGTAACATTGACGGAGCATGCGTAGCGATTAGGGCCTGAGCATCCTCGTTGCTCGTCATGGAGTTCAGAGCGCTGACAATCCGCCCCAGATAGTGAGGCGAGAGGCTGTTCTCTGGTTCCTCAAGGGCAATCAAAGTAAAGACTGGCGGACGCAATTTTTCTGGGTCAAAAGAGCCGTCCTCACCGGCAAGGACAGCACGCCCAATTGCTTGAGATGAAAGAACCAATGACAGATAGAGCATCGACTTCTGGCCGTCACTGAGTCTGGAAAAATCGACAAGATGTTCATCATGTCCAGGCGAGAATGATACGGACAAATGACGAAGCAACGCCTCGATCTCAGATGCCACAAAAGTAATCTTGGGATCTGTAAAGTAGCTGCCTTTATGAAGGGTGCCCCAAGTTTTCTTCAGGTGGGCACTAAAAGCATTGACCGATGGATTAGCAGCCAAACTCTCACTAATCTGGTCGGTGAACCCTTTGACTTCCTCCCGTTCATTTTCCCAGTTCACTGCCCGTAGCAAGCGGCCAAGCAGCGCGTTCGTTCCATATGCTATGTGGTCAGTCGGATCTCTTCTTGCGGGCAGATAGTGGACTTGTATGTGATTTCGTTCAGACCTTGGAACCGTTTGAGGATTTAGAGGCGAACCATCCGGGCCAGCTTCAAGCACATACACAAAAGTCTCATCAATATCCCCATCCAGGCCCATAGTGGCACTTAGGCGATATCGTACCCTAGGAATTCCGTCAGGGTCATCAAGGCGCATGTGACTGAAATGGGGAGCAACGGTCGAGTTATCTTCTTCATCCTCCAACTCGGGGAACACGAAGTCCGCCTCAATCCATAACTGCCTTTCTTCGGGCGCTTCTTGTTCATCGTGCGGGACATGGAAGTCTGAGCGCTGAATACGGCGTAATGATGGATCAAATGCAAACAGTCGGCACAAAGCCTGGAGTGCAGCAGTCTTGCCTGACCCGTTGGGGCCAATCAGATAGGTAATATTTTCCAGTGTCAGTTCTGTTGGTTCAGCACCAAAACTCTGAAAATTTGAAACCCGAATACTGTGCAGTTTCATCCTTTTTTCCTAATACATATGGCCCGAAAAATTAAATCTTCCCGTTCCATGGGTGATTTTTACAGAACAAGAATTCCCTACACTCGAGCCCGTGCACGTTCTCTAGCCTTAAGCTCTATGCGTTGTGATATTTGGCTATACAGCTGGGCTTCCTCATTCTCTCGATCAGTGACAGTCACAACCAAGGCATAGTCTTCTTGTTCGAAACTCAACGCCTCACCCCAATCTCTATCTTGTCGAGTAATTACAACAAACCACTTTTCAGAAGGCTTCGGCTGTTTAATCCGCCAAGTTGAAGATTGAACTGTACCTTTACCTCTTAATTCAGCACTTATGTCCCTATTACTTGTAGCATCATCATTTCTGGTTTTAGTTTCATCCTGAGTACTGTGATTGAAATGCCTTTGAACAGACTCAAGCGACTGATCTTTGACTAACCTAAAAGACATTTTAGTGGCCACATAGTCTATCCTAGTTGTCCTGACCGCTGGACAATAAGACAGAGTAACTCTAATTTCTCTGGAAGCACGCTGAGACCTTAAAAAATCATCGGGAAGCGGCAGTTCGAAAAAGTGATGCGAGTTGTTTTCAATTTTCTCTTCAGCCATTAAGACAACGGCATTTTGTGAAGATCTAAAAAGCTCCCCCTCATCAACAGCACCATAACCAGCTATATCTCTAAACGCATCTCGTCCATTTGCGCTCCTATAAGATTTCTTCATATCTTCAGGAAAGCTGCTTTCAATCTCCGACAGCATATTCGCATGATTAACCAGTAGTGCTCTGAGCAAATTAGCAGAAGCCTTCGGGTAGTTATTCAATAAACGACCTGCAAGATGGGTAATGTAAGGTGCCGCAAAACTTGTTCCGCTAATTTCGCTAAACAATGTGTTCCCAACGAATCGACTATTACAGGTCAGTACCCCCATGCCTCGCATAACTGCATTGAGTTCGTTGCCTGTTCTTATTGGAGAAGCCAAGTTTCCACCCATAGCTACCAGCTCGGGTTTAATTGCACCTTTAATAGTGGGACCGTGACGTGTAAATGGGGATGGTTGATTTTCTGTGGCTGGAGCCAATTGCCCAATTTCAGGATACCGTTGAGCATCGAAAGTCGCATTATGTCGAGCCAAGCTTCCCACCGTTAGAACGTTTAGTGCCGGAGCTGGATCTATGATAATACTTTCGTCAGCTAGAAGGTATTCTGGAAACTCGTCTCTCCAGCTATGTCTTGGCACATCTGGATCGATAGAGCCTGAGAAGTTCCCAGCAGAAACGACAAATAAGATATTGAAGTCCCTAGCCAATTTATCCAAGACATACGCAATTCCTCGAATATGACGATTATCGTAAGGTGCATTGGAATTCCCTAACGACAAATTGAAAATCCGACATTGGTGTTCTTCGACAAAATAGGTTACAGCTTCAATGAGAGTTTTTTCGATAGAACTGGAGTCAAATTCTGCATTCTCATCAAGAATTCTACCATTGAAAATCCAAAGTTCAGGGTGCCAATAATTTGTTGAGTTACACGCTTCCAAGTCACCATACAGAGCTACACCAGCAACAGCAGTGCCATGACCATTCAAATCCATGCCGTCTGTATCACCAATAAAGTCTGCACTTTCCGCAATTGCGGGTGCCAACAGGGGGTGGTTAGTATTTACTCCGCTATCAAGGACGCAAACTCTTGCAGCTTGATGAGTAGGGGATTGTATTCCTTCAGGAATTCTATTGATGTCACAATTTAGTTGGCTATAGCGAATACCGCTCTTGGGGGGGAGATCAACAAGTCTGACATCAGAGTGATTCAGCAGTAGATTAGCCTGACTAGAGTTAACCTCCAAACGGTACATTACTAAGCTATCAAGGTTAACTTTATCTGTTCGCCGTATTCCGTTATGAGCTAGCCAACGCTCAAATGCATCACAAGTGCTTAATCTCTCTGGGTGATGAGCAACAGCTACAGGCCAAAGCTCTACATCTAAGAGAAACTTCTCTGACCTTGGTAAGCCATGCCTTCTTAGAGCCCAACTTTTCCGGTCATCACTTGTCCAGTTATCGATTCCCTCTATGGCCTCGAGAATCTGCTTGTACGTCAATTCTGTCTCGTCCAAACCTAAGCGTTGCAGGTGATCTTCAAACACAGTCATTCCGGTTTCATCAACAAAAACAACACACAGATGATTGTCTTCTTGGCTTACAAACTCGATACCATGTTTGTTTAGATGGGTAATATCGAGAAGTCCTGTATAACGAATTTTCAGTACAAAATTACCCGGACGTGACGTTTGCTGACTTTGTGCGAATCTGATTGATTCAGTTAAGTCTCTAGATAATTTTTGACCATGCCCCCGAAGATCACCTCGTGGATGTTTTGGGATATTGACTTTCCTTGTTCTACGTTCATTTTCAAGCAGTTCTCTTTCAATCTTAAGATGTTCATAATTAGCCATTCCTAGTCCCTTTTTTAACTTTCTCGAGAAGCTGCTTGCTTCAAGTCCTTAACGGTCAAAAATTCCTGACTACGTAGGATCATCCTTTTTACTGCTCTACGAACAATACGTTCAATATCAGCGCCACTCTTTGTAGAAAATATCCCGAGGATAGATTTATCATCTAACTCAAATTGGCGACGTACACCACGCAATTTGAGTGAAAGAATTTGTTGTATTTGCAGCTCATCAGGTAATGGGAAGTCAATTTTTTCATCGAAGCGTCGCCAGATAGCACTGTCTAAAATGTGCTCATGGTTTGTAGCTGCTAAAATTAGACTCTTCCCTTGATAAGCGTCCATCATCTGAAGCACTGCGTTAACGACGCGGCGTAACTCACCATGTTCACCTGAGTCAGAACGTTCTTTGCCTATGGCGTCAAATTCATCAAATAAAACCACCATAGAATGTTCAGAAACAAAATCAAAAACTTTGCGAAGATTCGCGGCTGTTTCACCCAAAAAAGAAGATACCAACGCATCGAGACGAACAATTGCAAGAGGTAAATCAAGCTCAAAAGCAATGACCTCAGCTGCTAAGGTTTTCCCGCAACCTGGAGGACCATGAAAAATAATTTTTCCAGAAGGCTTCATTCCAAAACTTCTCAGTACATCGACACGGCGGTGTTCCTCAAGAAGTTCCTCGATGGGTGCGATACTAGATTCAGGTAAAACCATTTCTTCTATTGGTCGCTGAGCTTGTCGAACATCTAAAAGTGGTAGTCCTCGCTCTTTATCTACAGGAGGAGTAGGCAAAGCGTTACGTCCATTTTGTTTAAGCGGTCTTAAATGCTCACCATACAATATCTGCTCAAGATCATTTGCAAGAAGGTGATGTTGCTTTTGACGCTCATCTTGAATAACAGCTTCTGAAGCAAGCCGAAAGGCCTCGGAATCACCAATGGTTCCAGCCCTAATCAACTGTCTCAGTATTTTACCGTTAGCCACTATTATTCCCCTTTGCAATGTTCATTTATAATCGAATTACTCAGTCGTTTATCGTATTAAATACTAATTATTTCATCATATTAATAACGATTTAAAATAATCAGACGTAACTACTTAGTATTATCTGAGGCTATGATGGTGCTTAGCCCATTCGATTTTGCATAATCCAAAATTAGTATTTCTATCATAGACGCTTGAGAGCGATGTTCTTTTTCCGCTGCTGCTTTTAGCAACAGCTTGATTTCTTTAGATGTTCGTATTGACAAAGTCTCTTCTTTGGAACGCGACACTGTGCTTCTCCATGATAAATAAGCAATACAATGTACTGCATTATGCGTACATTGTATACTGTTTATTGAACTCATTACCGATAGCATGGATAGCGATATAGTGCCCCTTCGAGAGGGGCTGGTTGATGGGAGCCTAGTTGGCTAGTTGGCGGGGTTATCTGTTTCCTCTTCAGTGATATCGTCATCGGTTGAAGGCACCGCTTGCTCAACTTCTGCTTCTTTACCCTTAGCTTGGGCTGATTTTCGTGCTCGAATTTCGATATCAATAATGCGTCGTGCAAGTTTGATAATGCGCTGTTGCCATGCGTAGTTGCCATCAACGCGTTGCTTGTTGCTAAGCACGCTAGATAACCAGAGTGTGTCCATTGAGATCATCAACGCATCGAGTTTGCGCACTAAGCCAACAAACTGGCCAACCTGAGGCGAGCTGATTTTGGCGTTGAAGGTAATCGGATCGGTGTAGTCAGGTACTTCATCGATACCGTTGGACTCCATCAGTTTGTCCAAACGAGCTTGTTCGTTGTCTACCGCCATAGCGCAATCCTCGATCAGCTGGCTAATGATCTGTTCCACTTCATCAATTTCGTTCTCATCGCCAATGATGCGTAGGATGACATCGATTCCGTAGAGCGCACTGACCGTGCGCCTAAAAACACGGTCAACGACACGTTGCGCCTGTAAGCTGTTAATTGTGAATGATTGTTCAAAGATGGGTTTTGAGTAATTGGGTTTTGCTTGGGCCATAAGTTTGCTCCTGATATGACAATAATCAGTCCCTAGACTAATCCTCTGTGAGGTAATGGCCTTTCAGCTAGGTGGAAGAATTGAGCATCTTTCTAACTATCCTGTCTGGATAAGACGGTTACACTGACTATCAAATATTGCTGATCTGTTTCAGTGATATCTGCGCCTGAGAGCATGAGCTCAAAGGAAGCCCGCCGCTGAGTTTTCTCAGTGGTACTAAGAGGTAGCTAGCCTCCTTAAACAAATAGCCTGCATGTTTTTACATGCTCAACCATGCGTTCCTTACGGTTCGCCTTTTCACCACCCAGCTGGGGGAGTTTTCCCCAGTTGGGGGTGACTCCTTCAAAACCAACATAAGGAGTCACCAATGGAATATATCTTCGGATTTATTATCCAAATCGCAGGCATTATGTTGCTTGCAAAACTGAGCTGGTCGCTTTTGCGATTGCTTGCTCGTCAAAGCGTGCGCCCGTTTCGATTTGTACTTACTCAAATCAAGCGATTGCTCACACCAACACCAAAACGTCGTCCAATGGCAGTGCCTAAAGCTCCTGGTATGCCCCGTTTGACATCTGCGTTTTACAAAGAGCCACATCAGTACGACATGGCTTTACTCGAAATACCAACCTATCTGCGTCGTCAGTCTTCTTTGCCCAGCCGGGTAGAAGCGACTGTGTGCACAGAGTTCAACTAAGACGAGGAGAACATCATGAAAAACCAAGTAACACTCATAGGCTACGTTGGTGCTGAGCCAGAGACGCGAGCCTATCCATCAGGTGATTTGGTGACCAGCATTTCGCTGGCCACTTCTGAGAAATGGCGCGACCGTCAATCCAATGAGCTCAAAGAGCATACGGAATGGCATCGGGTTGTTTTTCGAGATCGTGGTGGATTTAAGTTAGGGCTAAGGGCAAAAGATTTAATCCAAAAAGGCGCGAAGCTTTTTGTTCAAGGTCCTCAGCGCACGCGTTCATGGGAGAAAGATGGTATTAAGCATCGATTGACCGAAGTGGACGCGGACGAGTTTTTGCTTCTTGATAGTGTGAACAAAGCATCTGAGCCATCACCAGCGGATGATGCGAGCTCCCAAGCTAATTGGGCACAAACTTATCCTGCACCAGATTTTTAACCGAGCAAAAACGCTTTAACCCAGCCGGGAGTACTTTCCCGTCAGGGGCAGACTCCCACTTTGATTGTCGGAGTCCATAATGGAAAAACCAAAGCTAATCCAACGCTTTGCTGAGCGCTTTAGTGTCGATCCAAACAAATTGTTCGATACCCTAAAAGCAACAGCATTCAAGCAACGTGACGGTAGTGCACCGACCAATGAGCAGATGATGGCGCTCTTGGTGGTTGCAGATCAGTACGGCTTGAACCCTTTCACCAAAGAGATTTTTGCGTTCCCTGATAAACAAGCTGGAATTATTCCAGTGGTAGGTGTCGATGGATGGTCTCGCATCATCAATCAACACGACCAGTTTGATGGCATGGAGTTTAAGACTTCAGAAAACAAAGTCTCACTGGATGGCGCGAAAGAATGCCCTGAATGGATGGAATGCATCATCTATCGGCGCGACCGTTCGCACCCAGTCAAAATCACTGAGTATCTGGATGAAGTCTATCGACCACCTTTTGAAGGTAACGGCAAAAATGGCCCTTACCGTGTAGATGGTCCATGGCAGACGCACACTAAGCGAATGCTAAGACATAAATCCATGATCCAGTGTTCCCGCATTGCGTTTGGCTTTGTGGGAATTTTCGATCAAGACGAAGCAGAGCGAATTATCGAAGGCCAAGCAACACACGTTGTTGAGCCATCGGTGATTCCACCCGAGCAAGTTGATGATCGAACCCGAGGGCTTGTTTACAAGCTTATCGAGCGGGCGGAAGCTTCAAACGCTTGGAATAGTGCATTGGAATATGCCAATGAACATTTTCAAGGTGTTGAACTGACGTTTGCGAAACAAGAAATATTTAATGCACAGCAACAAGCAGCCAAAGCGCTCACACAGCCTTTAGCTTCTTAGCGCCACGCATTCATTTTACTAACCCTGGCGGGATTATTCTCCCGTCAGGGGGAAGGTCTCGTCTTTTTTTGGAGATCTTCCATGACTAAATCAGCCTCACTTTTTCGCTTGGTATTGGTTGTTGCCCTTGTCTTAGGTTCGATTCAAGCCGGTAAAGCGGCAATTGATTCGGTTCAAGCAAGTGTTGTTCAGCACCAAACAGCGTTAGCACAAGCAGCAAAGTAACCACTTAACCCTGAAGGGGAGTTCTCTCCTTCGGGGGAGTCTCCCCCTCAAAGGAGGCAATATGAAGGTTATCGACCTATCACAACGTACTCCTGCATGGCACCAGTGGCGCATTGCAGGGGTTACGGCATCTGAAGCCCCAATTATTATGGGGCGTTCACCCTACAAAACACCTTGGCGATTATGGGCAGAAAAAACTGGATTCGTATTACCGGAAGACCTGTCGAATAATCCAAATGTGCTTCGCGGTATAAGGTTGGAGCCTCAAGCAAGGCGAGCATTTGAGAATGCGCATAATGACTTTCTTCTGCCGTTATGTGCAGAAGCCGATCATAACGCAATCTTTCGAGCCAGCTTTGATGGCATCAACGATGCGGGCGAACCCGTTGAACTGAAATGTCCTTGCCAGTCAGTTTTTGAGGATGTGCAAGCTCACCGAGAACAAAGCGAGGCGTACCAGTTGTATTGGGTACAAGTACAGCATCAAATACTGGTCGCCAATAGCACGCGTGGTTGGTTGGTATTCTATTTTGAGGATCAACTGATTGAGTTTGAAATACAACGAGACGCGGCGTTCTTAACTGAGTTGCAAGAAACGGCGCTTCAGTTTTGGGAGTTAGTTCAAACTAAAAAAGAACCGCCAAAATGCCCTGAGCAAGATTGTTTTGTTCCCAAGGGTGAAGCCCAATACCGTTGGACATCGCTGTCTCGACAGTATTGCTCAGCACACGCCGAAGTGGTCCGACTGGAAAACCACATTAAATCTTTGAAAGAGGAAATGCGAGATGCTCAGTCGAAATTGGTCGCTATGATGGGTAACTACGCTCATGCCGACTATGCTGGGGTCAAACTCAGCCGCTACATGATGGCAGGTGCGGTGGACTATAAGCAATTGGCCACCGATAAATTAGGCGAGCTGGATGAACAGGTTTTAGCCGCTTACCGAAAAGCGCCACAAGAGCGGTTGCGCATCAGCACCAATAAGCCAGATCAGCCCGTTGAAACACCAATCAAAATCAGCCTTGAGCAAGAGAACTTAGTTCTGCCAGGTGACTCGCCGAGCTCATTCTACTTTTAACGTTCACTTGGAGCCGATTTCGGCTCCTTTCTAATGCGCTTATACCAAGTGCATCAGAAAGCAGTTTCACTCGTAGCCAATGCTGGATACGAATGATAGAGCGAGCTGAACTCTTACATACACAGCCATACCACAATCAACACACCACCCGACGGGGACTTCATTCCCTGTTGGGGCATGGGGCCTCGTCAAAACTGATGAGGTTTATCATGACTGAACAATCCCCATTTTTGGTTCAAGTGAATCAAGCGTTTAATGTCCCGGCTCCTGATGCTTTCGTTCTGGAAGGATTTGGTGCCGACACTACCCATCCAAACATTCCCGTTCGCAAGGACGAGTATGTTTTTAGAAAAGAAGACTTACGTGACGTATTGGCGTTTTTGTCTAACCCAGACGGTGACGGTTTGTATATTACAGGCCCCACTGGATGCGGTAAGACCTCGCTAATTTGCCAAGTTGCTTCTCGATTGAATTGGCCTGTTCAGCAAATTACTGCGCACGGTCGATTGGAGTTGTCCGATCTTATCGGTCACCACACGCTGGTTAATGGCAACATGACCTTTGTGTATGGACCGCTGGCAATGGCTGTCAAGCATGGCCATTTGCTGATCATTAATGAAATGGATCTTGCTGAGCCTGCTGAACTGGCTGGGCTCAATGACATTTTGGAAGGTGCCCCGTTGGTCATCGCACAAAATGGCGGTGAGATCATCATGCCACATAACAAGTTTCGTTTTATCGCAACCGGCAACAGTGCGGGCAGCGGTGATCAAACGGGCTTGTATCAAGGTGTGCTTCAACAGAATTTGGCTTTTCTTGATCGCTTTAGAATCATCGAAGCGACCTATGCAGAGCCTTCTGTAGAGGAAGCCATTCTGGAGAACGTTGCGCCGGGCTTGCCAGAAGTCTTTCGCCAAAAAATGGTGAAGGTGGCTGGTGACATTCGTCGTCTTTTTATTGGGGGCGCGGATGGCGGTGCTGAGCTTAGTATCACCATGTCCACTCGGACCTTGGTGCGCTGGGCAAAGTTAACACTTGCTTTTAAAGGTGCTCCTAACGCAGTGGAGTATGCACTGGTTCGGTCTTTGACGGCTCGTGCTGAGTTGGAGCAACGTGAAGCCATTCACCGTATTGCCGCTGATGTCTTCGGTGATCACTGGGAGGATTGATGATGGAAAAGTGCTTTGCTCTTTACCGTTACAGTCATTCTGATGGGACAGCCAAAGAATGGGCCATTTATGTTGGATCAGATAACCAGGAGATTGAAGTTCGGTTTGGAAAAGCCGGTCAATTGTCGCAGCAGCGATTGATTGATTCGACTGATCCTAACGCAGAAGCAGACCGAAGAATCAATGAGAAAATCAACAAGGGTTATCGATTTGTTGGACACGTCGGTATTGATCATCAAGGGCGGCCATTTGAACTCTCAAATGCGCTTGATAGTGTCGCGTGCGCCAATAACGTCAGTTGGGAGTTTCGTACTCGCAAGGACGTCAATGGCCAAATCTCGCTGGCGCAAAAAGCGTTGTTCGATATGGCAAAGCTGCTTGAAGCCTATGGCTTGGCTGTTATTGATGATAACCGGGTCAGGATTGGAGAATGGTCATTAGGATTTTGCAAAAGCGGATTACCTAGTACCAATCAAATCAGCATGGTGTCAGGTGAAGGCGCTGGCATTGTTAACACTGATGATGGCCCATGGCCATTGTTATTGTTACTGGCCTTTAAGCGTCAATTACCACCACTGTGTTCGCTCACAGTAGCGAGTCCTGATGGGATAGAAGTATCTGACCAACTGAAGTTGGAAAAAGATGTATTGAGGCTTTTAGGCAGTGATTTAGAGCGGGTTCGCCCGATAGCTGAAGCACTGGACTTAATGCCTGCGAAAATCGATCTCAACCAATCGTCGCCTGATTCGCAAAATTACTATTTCTGATAGTGATGTTGCCATTAGCGCGTCAACTACTACCACCCAAATGGGGGCCATTGCTCCTGTTGGGAGTGGTGCGTCCCCATCTCGCATGAGGATGCACTATGAGTATTCAAACCCTCGACAAACTTTTGATTTGTCACATCGACTGTTCCATCTGGAGCGGTAGAAAAAAACTAAGGCCTGAAGATTTCAGATTAGCCAATGGTAGCCAACTTCCACCGAAGGATGTTGCCAGCTTAGGGAGTAAAAAAATTTGCGACCCTGAGGCATTGGCGAACTTTGAAAGGCTTAAGAAAGAAGCGCAGCGCTTGTGTGAGCAAGTCGGTGTGCGGTTTTTAGGTGGCTATGCCGTCCCTGAGGACCGAATTGATCAGATTGTTCCAGAGCTTGACCGGATCGGTCAGGAGTTTGCGCAGTGCAAGCAGTTGTTCTTGGACAACTATGATCAGGTGACGTTTGACTGGGTTGCAAAACACCCGGAATTTGCAGATGCAATCCGGCGTGCGCTGTCACCCATCGAAGACGTGGAACAACGGCTTCAGTTCGATTATGCCATCTATCGAATGCAACCGGCTGAACAAGGTGGTGGCTTAGATGACAAGGTCAATGGCATGGGACACACCCTCTTTAGGGAGGTGGCTCGTGATGCCAATGAACTGTTTGAGCGTTCCGTTGCAGGTAAGAATCAAATCAGCCAGCGAGCCCTTAATCCTCTCAAGCGATTAAGAGACAAGTTGGATGGTTTGTCATTCCTGGATCATCGAGTTCAGCCGATGGTTGAAGCGATGGACAATTTATTTGTTCGTCTGCCGAAGACCGGCCCTGTGACAGACAATCTCTATCACGAACTGATGGCGACCATTTTAATTTTGTCTGATCCAGACAAGATGAGAATGCACGGTGAAGGTCAATTGGATATCAGACAACTGATGCCCAAACCTGAACCTAAACCCGCACAGCCAGTATCTACTCAGGCAGATAACTTACGTGCAATACCACAACCAACCGTCAGACCAAA
Organism: Alteromonas sp. B31-7; assembly: GCF_015767655.1. Classification (NCBI taxonomy): domain Bacteria; kingdom Pseudomonadati; phylum Pseudomonadota; class Gammaproteobacteria; order Alteromonadales; family Alteromonadaceae; genus Alteromonas; species Alteromonas sp. B31-7. The sequence continues at coordinate 3,170,297 of NZ_CP065233.1, read as the reverse complement.
CCTTGGTTCGACTGTACCAAACTCATTTTATTTCTAACGTCCTTGAGGGCATGTTGCCCTGAAGGGCGCATGTCCTCTGAACTATGTAAGAGGAAATTATGCAATCAACCATCCATAACCCCAGCCAACTGAACCAGTTTGAACCGCATTTTCGTGGTGTGACTGATGCGGTTGAAAGTGAATCGATACCAGAAGTGGCGTGTTGTCGAGCGTTAGTACAACGGTCGTACTCAACACATAGTGTCGTGATCCCTAAGAACCCTGTGCTGATCGCAGATGCGGACGCACAAGGTGTTTGGTTATCAGCCATGGTATTTGTTCCAAACATGGCATTGCAGCAAGCCGCTTTTGAGCGGGACTGGCTGCAATATCAACACGAGGTGTCTACTCAGTTACAGGACCAGTACGGTCTGACATTGGATGACATCCTGAGTTTAGACCAGCTTAAAACGTCATTTGAACAGCACGAGAGTCCAGCTCAATTGGTGGCTTGGTTAGGTCAAAAATACGACCTGGATAAGCTAAAAGCACAGGTTTAAACATCCACATTCCCAGCGGGGAAACGCTCCCGCTGAGGGAGTATTCCCCCTAATGATTAGGAGACTCCCATGAATCATCCATTAAAAAACGCACTGCCAATCGTTGCCGCCGCTTATGGCGAAAAGTTTGGTGTGAAGGTGCTTATTCAAGGACAAGATGCGTTTACCGATGGTGAGCGGATTGTGATCCCAACAGCAAACCCAGACGACCCACACTATCAACAGATAGCTTGGGGTTATCTGGCTCATGAAGCGGCGCATATTCGGCATACTAATTTTGAAATGGTGCAGAAGGCGTCGTCCAAGCCGATCCGAAAGGCACTTCTCAATATCATTGAGGATGTTCGCATTGAAAACGAATTGGCAAAGGATTACCCCGGAACCCGGCGCAGTATTTCGCAAGTGATTGAGTACATGGTGGACACACAGCAAATGTGTGTACCTGAACAGCTTGAGCCTGCATCTAACTTGCAAGCATGGTTGTTGTTCCGTTTGAGATGCCATTTTCTGGGCCAGAAAGCGCTGACGCCTTTGTATCAAGCAGTCGATGAAAGAGTGAGACAACTCTTTCCTGCCGCAGCGATGAGCCGGTTAAGCGCCATGCTGACAGCAGTGCCTAGCCTAGTGTCTACAGGTGAAGTGCTAAAACTTGTCGATGCCATCGTTTCCATGTTGGAAGAAGAATCTCGTCCACCACAGGATGAGTCGGATGCTGATGGCGGTGATGACATTGGACAAGATGCGAGTAATTACAGCAATAACAGTAGTGACAGTCAAACCCCGGAAGCAGACTCGTCTGCAATGGGGGATGCTGCTGAAACGGGGGATTCAGATCACTCTGATCAAGCTGACAATTTGCGACAAGCCTTAGAGGCCAGTGCTGCTCAGTTTGAACCCGATACCTTTGCCCAAGTGGCAGAAGTGTTGTCGGAACAAGCTGAAGGACATCAGGGTGTCACTCCACTCAGTTTGCCCCAAGCAGAGCACGCTATGTTGGGTGATGAGGCCATCTTGACCTTATCGGCGTCTGAGTCCGCTCAAATTCGAGCCCGACTTAGGGGCATGGTTCAGTCCAGTCAGGACAATCGGAATCATGCCAAACGGCACGGTCTTCGAGTTGCAACCCATCGTCTTGCCGCTTCACAAGCAGGTGAGTCGAGATTGTTTATTCAAAGGCAACCTCGCATTGCGCCTAATGCTGCTGTGCACTTGCTGGTCGATATATCGGGTTCAATGGGTAAACCCATTGGCGAAGGTAATCGAAAGTACTTTCATGTTGCCAATGAAGCCGCTTTGGCTTTGGCCATGGCACTGGAAGGCATACCGGGTGTTGTACCTGCGGTCAGTTATTTTCCTGGTATTCATCAGGAAGTTTCTATCGCGTTATTGCCCAAGCAATCGGTTCGACATCGGGCCGCCTGTTTTGACCAAAAACCACGAGGTTGTACGCCTATGGCACAAGCAATGTGGTTTGCGGCAAACAGTTTGTTAGCGCAAAAACAGAAGCGAAAGCTAATGATAGTGCTAACGGATGGTGACCCAGATGATTGGGCTGCCACGCATGACATTGTTGACCGGTGCAGACGCAGTGGCTTTGAGCTGCTGGGGATCGGGATTCAAACACGCAGTGTTGAGAAATTCTTTCCTCAAAGCATTGTGATTAATGACGTCAAAGATCTAAAGCGTGAGTTATTCGAAGTAACACAACAACTGTTAATTCAGTAACCACATCAATTATACCACCCTGCGGGGACGATTCCGTCCCCTTCAGGGCATGGGTTCGTCTCCGCTTTTTTTTGTGGAGACTCCTATGAAAAACAAAAAGTTCTTAGCTGGCGAAGAAGCCGGTACTTACATCGTTCCTGAGCAAGTGACTGAAGCGGATATTTTAGATATGGCGCTCAAGCTTGCCCGTGGTCGATTGAGTAAAGGTCGCAAAATTGAACAGCCATCATCGGCGTTCTCATACCTGCAAACACTGATGCACGAGTATGAGCACGAAGTCTTTGGCGTGCTGTTTCTTGATACAAAGCATCGCGTTATTCGATTTGAAGAGCTGTTCAAAGGCACTTTAGATGCGGCGAGCGTGTATCCAAGGGAAGTAACAAAGCGTGCGCTAGAGCTTAATGCGGCAGCAGTGATACTGGTTCATAACCATCCATCGGGTGATCCTGAGCCCAGTGAAGCTGATAAACGCATAACTCATCGACTCCGTGACGCCTTGTCACTTGTTGATATTCGAACGCTTGACCATGTTGTGGTCGCATCCGAGGGCTGCGTTTCGCTTGCCGAACGCGGTTATCTTTAATGAATGGGCGCATTGCCCATTCTCCTACATCACAAAAGCAGTCCCATCAACACACATCATCACAGCTCGAATTTCTATTTGAGTTTGATGATGCCCCAGTCACTTGGTCTGACACGGAAATCTGGCAGTTACGCGAAGGCATTCTATTGGATGCGATCCGAGTATTGCTGGACGGTCGTGTCAGCACTCGGTTGCGCAAGGATGTGTTGTCGTGGATTCAAAATGACGAAATAGCGCCATTTTGCTTTCGTGTTTGCTCAATGGCTGCGGTTGTCGATCCTGATGTGCTTCGTGATTCCATCATGTGGCTATTAAGACGACATGGTATCCAGCTTGACTAACGTTCCTGCATTAACCAAACGGCTCATTGCAGGACCCAAGCTGACTTTTACCTCCTGTGGTAGGAGTCGGCATTTTACTTAAGGAGGTTATATGGCGTTACCTTTACAAATTGACACAGTAAGGCCATATCTCAATGGCCAATGGCTTCAAGTCTTGGCGGCGTTGGTGCCAGAACTTGATGCTGCTATTGCTCGAAAAGGCCGTCATGTGGCTTGTCCTGTTCATGGCGGTCGTGATGGCTTTAGGCTGTTCAAAGATGCTGAATATACCGGTGGTGGCGTTTGTAATACCTGCGGTATCTTTCATGATGGCTTTGAACTGTTGTCTTGGATTAATGGATGGAACTTTGCTCAGTCTATTGAAGCAATCGGTCAAGTTCTAGGTATTCAACCCGGACAAGTACCAACTCGGGTAATACCGAGTAACGCTGTTGACTGGAAGACGAAAAGGCAGGAAGAGGACAAAGCGATTATCCATCGCTTGAATCAAACCTGGGGAGAAACGTTTTCTCTTGCAGATACTCGTGCGCAACCAGTTTGGAACTACATGCATCGTCGTGGCATTGTTACCCGGCTTCGTCCTGAATGGGATTCGGTGCTGAGGTTTCATCCAAACTTGCCTTACCATGATGAAGATGGCCTGTTTATCGATAGCTACCCAGCGCTGCTAGGTAAAATCGTTACTCAGCAAGGGCGTTCGGCCACGTTCCATCGGATCTACCTAAGTGAAGATGGATTCAAAGCGCCGGTTGAAAGGCCTAAAAAGATGATGCCGATACCAAGTGACAGAACAATCACAGGTGGTGCCATTCCGATTGGTGAGCCTGGTGAGGTACTAGGTGTTTCTGAAGGTATCGAAACGGCTTTAGCGGTTACCAGAGCAACGGGACAAACATGTTGGTCGGTTGTGAATGCAACCCTACTGGCTAGGTTTGAACCACCAAGTAATGTGAAAATGCTGTACATCTGGGCAGATCATGATCTCTCTGAGACCGGCCTGAATGCAGCGAATGAACTCAAGAAAAAAGCCTGGCAGAAAGGCATTCTGACACAAGTCTTGATCCCTCCGATACCAACGTCACTTGGCGTGAAAAGTTGGGATTGGAATGATGTGCTGAATGTTTACGGTGCCATGGGCTTTCCGAAAGTTCATATCTGATCCAAGGGGCTTCGGCCCCTTTTTTTGTTTGCCCAGCGAAGCTGGCAAACCCGTCAGGTTGAAAGAAACCTGAATCACCCTGACTGAGGGGAAGATAATCCGAATGGCAAGGGCGTTGTTGGCCAACGGCAGGGTCTGAAGGAAGCCATAGGAAGTTAGAGGTACACAACGCAAGTGAACCTGATTCGGCAAGACAGGAGGGTAAGCGTGCAAAATAGCGCGAAGCCCGATACTCAGTCAGTCCTGTTTTGTGTTTGAGGGTGGAATTTCTAACAGGGAGCCAGTGCAGTAACTGGGGAAGCCTGGCATTAGATCCAATCAAATGGTTGGACGTATCGTTCAAGGAGTGATCCAAGAATGTTGCGAGTGTGAGGTGGCAGATGAACCCGTAGTAGTGAGTAAGGCTAGGCCGATGAAAGCCAGTAATGGTGTGGAGGGTAAAACCAAGCCGACTATCAGCATTGTGTTTGATAGGATCTATTTTAGCCAAAAGCTTAAATGGATTGCGAAGGGGGGAAGCAGACTTTAAGACTCTGATGAGTTGTGAGTTTTTTTATCATTGATACACAAGCCGCCAGATCAGCGGGACAAGTCGAATCGGTGCGCTAGGAATAGTGATGTCTGGTGAGACAGGCCGTATATGGGAAGTAATTGTAGTCAAATTTGGTAGATTGCCTCAGTGCTAGAACGCCAAACCCTGCAATGAAAGTTACCACAATGTTAGAAAATGAACGATGTCCATAGGGCGCACGATACTAGATTGCAAATTAGCATTGTGTCACTTAGCAAGTGATATGAAGTATGCAGGAGCCGTATACGAGGCCCGTACGTACGGTTCTGTGAGAGGGATGAGGCGCAAGCCTCACCCTACTCGATACGCCTTGCATATTTGAAAAAACATGGAGAATGAAAAATAGAGAACCAATAGGAGAAACAAACATGATGGTATTAACCCTGTTAACAAAGCAGATTGATGGTGAATTTACGGTTTACTGGAAGACCGGCCTTCGAAGAGGTGGTGAGCTAAAGGTCGATTTAGGTGAGCAATACGACAAGCTACCTGAGCAGCAAAAGCCAATTGCAGCTGAGCTTTATGCTATTCATCACCTACTGTCAGTGAAAGAGGTGATGGGAAGTAACCGAAGCGGTCATGGGCTTCAAATCCGGGTCAGTAAAGGAGCTATCAAAAAGTTACAGAAACAACGCTCAACTCAGCATTCACTTTACAGCCTGACTAGGTTTTTGCTAACTCGATACCAGGAAGCACAGATCTCGGTAGAGAAGCAGGACGATTGGCTCTCACATTCCTTCGAAGAATACAGCGTCGATAATGCTACAGTGAGAGACATCGATGAGGTCATCAACGTTCCGAAAATTGGACCTGTCGTGGTGACTCGTCACGCGCTTGAAAGATTCGTGGAACGGCTTTCAGACGGCGTACCTAAGCATCCTTGGAAGTCTTTGTGCTCAAAGCTGCTATGTTCGGGGCTAACTAAAACTCAGTTGCCAGAAAACGTCGCTATCCAAAAAGCAAAAAAATATGCACAAGAGGCCGAGGTCTGGCAGCATGTGGGGAGCAATATGTACTTTGTTATGATTCCTGGTGGCTCAATTAAAACGTTGGTTACGGTTTTCGAAGTAAAGTGAGCTAATGTGTATTGGCGATACTTACTTAGGTGCCGATAGCAGACCTCAGCAACCTGGTACAACTCAATGATACCTTTTCCATTATCCTCTTTTATGAATTAAATCAGGAGTATCATTACTCCTAACCAAAGACATTCATTTTACTTAATCAGTACTATTTCGGTATAACGCTAATAACTCAGTGGGTAGTAAGAAGTTCAACAACAAATAACTCTAGGCACGATGAGTGCCCAAAATGTTTATCATTTAGAGCTGATGGTCGAAGAAATTAACTCGCGTAGCCAAATGCCTTTGTCTTCATTGTTTCGGCTGGAATGCCACAGCATGGCAATATCAAAATCCGCAACGGCGATCGGCGGCTTAACAGTAATGAGATCGTCCGAAAAGCCCTCCGCCAACGCCATTTTTTCTGGCACGATGGCAATTAGATCGCGCTTTTTCAATAAATGCCGAATGGTGAGAAAATTGCGCGAAGCCACGGTGACTTTACGCCTCAAGCCGTGTTCTGCGAGCTTTTGGTCTACTTGTGTCTTTAAGCTCCCATCGGGACTTACCAGAGCTTGCTCGATGTTAGCGAACGCTTCCAGAGACAGCTGTGTTTCCCCTTTCAATACCTGTTTATCACACATGCACACGTGTTTTTCGGTGTACAAGTACAAGCTCTCAAAGTTGTCATCTAACAACGGAATGCTGCCAATAATGACATCGAGCTTTTCCTGCTCTGTTAATGCCACGTAGTTGCTACGATTGACGTTAATAAAACTGATCTGCGCCTCTGGTGCGCGCTGACGTATTTCGTCATAAACCCGAGGCGCAAAGATAAACTCAGCATAATCCGTTAACCCAATGCGACATACACCCGCGTAATTTTCAGGTTGGAAGGCAGACTTAGTGAGCAAGTCTTTGGCGATAGAGTCCAGCAAGTTATGCACGGTTGGCGCGATGTGGTGAGCGTGCTCTGTGGGCTGCATCTTATGCCCTTTGCGCTCAAAAAGCGGGTCATCAAACAACAACCTCAAACGAGATAAACTATGGCTCATCGCCGACTGGCTAACGCAACTTTTCTCTGCCGCGACGCTAACGCTTCGATGGCGATACAGGTAGGAAAACGTCACCAACAAGTTCAAGTCAATGTTGCGCCACTGAATGTCCTCTTTCACTTCAACACCCTCATCCCATTTCATTCATAGATGAAATCAAAATCATCAATTTGAGTCATTTTATAGCATTCGATAAATTAGCAAAAATGCTTTTTAAATAAACAGGCTCGACATGTTCACTATCTTCAAGACTTTTTTCTGGCTGGGTTGGTTCAGCTTCGGCGGCCCAGCGGCTCATATTGGTTATTTTCGCCAAACCTTTGTTGAGAAACTGAAATGGCTTGATGACAGCGAGTACGCTCAAATTGTCGCGCTCAGTCAGTTTTTGCCGGGACCGGGATCAAGCCAAGTCGGCTTTGCATTGGGTTATAAGCGCGGCGGTTTAAGTGGTGCATGCGCAGCATTTGTCGGATTCACGCTTCCTTCGGTGATCATCATGTTGGCGCTAGCGATGGTGAGTAGCCAAATCACCGACACCGCAATGTTTCAAAACATCGTTCACGGGCTAAAACTACTAGCTGTCGTTGTCGTGGCGGATGCGACCTGGGGCATGTACAAAAACTTCTGCCAAAGCAAACTGACCGCTGGTTTGTGCGTCGCGACTGCGATTGCGTTGTTGGTGGCACCAAGCATCATGACGCAAATGTTCGTGTTGCTCGGAGCCGGTATTGTCGGTTTGCGATATCTGAGGAAAGGCTCCGTGCCATCAACCGAGCCGTTTAAACCGTCTATAGCGCCACTGGCTCTATTTGCGGTGCTTTTACTCGGCTTACCGTTAGTGGCTCATACGTTGCCTTTGCTTGGGCTGTTTAGTGATTTTTTCCAAGCTGGTAGCTTAGTGTTTGGTGGCGGTCATGTGGTGCTGCCGCTTCTGCAAAACATTGTTGGCGATCAGCTCAGCCCAGATGTATTTTTAACAGGCTACGCCGCTGCACAAGCTGTACCGGGGCCAATGTTCACCTTTGCAACTTTTATCGGTTATGAGCTTTCGGATACGCCAATTTTAGGTGCGCTGATCGCAACGCTTGGTGTATTCCTACCAGGTTTTCTTTTACTGCTTGGCGTACTTAAAAACTGGCAAGCACTGGCAAGCAAACCGTTGGTCTCCGGCGCCATCAACGGTGTAAACGCCTCGGTAGTAGGATTGCTACTCTCGGCACTTTACCAGCCAGTATTTAGCAGCGCAGTTGTTGCTCCCATCGACATGGCGTTAGTGATTGTAGGTTTCTATCTACACAAAAAGCTCAACCTTTCGGTGCTGTGGATGATCGTATTTTTTGTGGCGGCAGGCCTTGTCACGGGCATGATGTAGCCTCCTGATTAGCCAGCCATTGAATCCAGATAAACCATGGGCACTCAAATACGAGTGCCCTTGTTCTTAGATTAGATAGCGATAACGGAACAGACCCCGATTAAAAGAGCATCACAAAGGTAGGAGATTATTATCCCATATTTACACTGCATCCGGCTTTGTTGCTTAAATCGATGGAACTAAATCAAGAAGCTACGATCTGATCGGCTCCCCCCATCAATCGTCGTCATATATTTTGCTCATTAAAGTTAGCTGTTGTTACTGGTCAAAACAGCTAGTCAGAAACACACACGATTCCTTCATCTATCTGGCCAATCGCTCTTATGGGGATCTTTAGCATGTTAGCTCTATGAAATTTTCTGGAGCTGACAATGAGAACCCCTTTGTTACCTTGGTTTATCCTATGGGTGACCATCCCAATCATTATTTTATTTCTATTCATCTTGCCCGCCCATGCCAGTGATGGGCCATTCTATCAGCGTGGTCAGGAAGGCTGGTTTTGGTATCAGGTCATTCCTGAACCTGAGCAGCCTGATGAGCTGATAGAGCCGGAAGCTGGTGTCGTGGAGTCCAGTCAGAGCGAACTAAAGCCCTTCAGTGCCGCATGGTTCCGAGAGCATATGCAATCGTTTATGGACAAGGCAATTGATGAGCCAACGAGTGAGAATGTCAGAGCCTATCTTTATCTTCAGCGCGTCATGATGGATAAGGGCTCACTATTTGCTGATGTTAGTCAGCAGGTGGTCATGGGTGATCCTGTTTTGGATGAAATCAGTCGAAGACCCTTGGCGACTTATGCCGCCAATCGGATGGATAGAGAAGCTGGCACTCAACGGGATGTTGCTTTAGTTGAGGTAGCAAAACGAGCTGGCTTGTTCTTCTTCTATCGTTCGGATTGCCCTTACTGCCATGCTCAAGCGCCTATCATCGAATCCATGGCTTTGAACTACGGTTTTGAGGTGTTTGCTATTGCTGTCGATGGCTTGCCTTTACCGGGTGGAGAGTTTCCCAATTTCAAAGTCGATTCAGGACAAGCTCAATCATTGTCCGTTACGACTGTCCCTGCCGTGTTCTTAGTTGATCCGCCTAATGTCATCACTCCGATTGGCCAAGGCGCAATGAGCCTTGATGAGCTCAATAATCGAATCATTCTCGCAGCCCATCAAGCCGGTTGGATTGACGATCAAACTTACTATGCCACCAGACCTGTTCAACCCGGCGTGTCACTCGCGATGTCAGCCCAAGAGCTTAACGAAAAGATATTACAGGACCCTGAGTTCCTTGTTCGCTATCTGCGTGCACAAGGAGGGTTATAACGATGAAAAAAGTATTCCGAGTATCGCTAATCGCCTGTGCGATTGGTTTTTCATCTATGAGCCAAGCAAGCTTGCAACAGGAGATGAACCAGTTGTTTGGTTCAATGACCAACACCACTGCGCCAGGTGTATTCGAGAGTCAGCGGCGTGGCGTTATATCTGGTGGAAGCGTTGTTGTCCGTAACAGAATCATGAACGAGAACCTCGTCTCTATGGTGCCTCCGTCATTCCAAGCCGGTTGTGGTGGCATTGATATGTTCGCGGGAAGTTTGTCATTTGTTAACGCGGATCAGTTTGTTCAATTACTTCGCTCTGTTGCTGCAAACGCCAAGGGGTACGCATTCCAATTGGCGCTCAGTGCTATGTGTGAGAAATGCTCCCAGCACATGGAGACACTGCAAAAGAAAATCCAGCAGTTGAACGAGTATTTCGGCAATTCCTGTCAAATGGCTCAGGGAGTTGTGAACGATACCCTGGCTGCTTTTGGTATAAAGGGGCAAACAGAAGCCAGCATGTTGAGCTCACTTAAAGGGGCTGGAGACGTTTTTACCAGTTGGAGTGAATCCAATGGTAAGAACCCATATGAGAACGCTTCGAGTGTCGCGGCATCTGATGTAAACAGAACGATTAAAGGTAATTTGGTTTGGCGAGCACTGAAACGTCATTCGGCATCAAGCTGGTTTGCATCGGGGGATGACCGTTTTCTTGAAGCAGTTATGTCGGTGACGGGTTCGATCATTGTTGGTGATCTAGCTAATGCCGCTGATGGCCAAGGTAAAGCCCCGAAACTGACCAGACTGAATGGCAATAAAGTGACTATTGAGCATCTAATTCACGGCGGTAACGTCGCTATGTACCGATGTGACACAGTGACGCAAGACGGTTGTTTGAACCCGACAATCACTAACGTGACCCTTACCGGGTTATCAACTCAGGTAGAAAATTTACTTCTTGGTACAGGTTCTAGTAACGGCATTATTTTTAAATTTGCTCGAAATACAGGGGCTGCTAGCACCACCGAACAGGCTTTTATGACCTCGGCTCCCGCGAGCATTGGCGGCATGATTAGAACACTTTCTGCATTAAATGAAGGGGCTGCTAGGTCGTTTGCTTCACGAGCGGCTCCATTTATTGCTGTTGAGATGGCCCGAGCATTGGTTGAAGACATGCTCAACGCAGCTAGAAGCACATCGGGTGTGGAAGATCATGCCTATGCGAAGTTGTTAACGGAAGATCTTGAACGTGCACGTCGCCAAATCAATGAGGAGTACGCCGCGTTGCAGCGAAGATACGGCTCAGAGCAAGAATTGCTGGCGCACTTTAACCAAGTGATTCAGACCATTCGCAAACAGCGTTATTACACCGTTAAATCTACGGCGCTGGGGGAATAGGTTATGTGGGAGATCTATTCCATCGGGGATTCGGCTTTTTTAGAGCAGGTCCTGAACGCTGTCGCGATGATCACTGGTACAGGCGATTTTACTTCAATGGTTCGCATTGGCTTGCTCATTGGGGTATTGATGGTCTCTGTTCAGGCCTTAATGCAAGGTGGTCGTGGGATTAACTTTCAACATGTTTTAGTCTCATGGCTAGTCTTTGCAACCATGTTTGGGCCCAGTACCCGAGTGAGCATTGAGGATGCGTACACGGGACAAGTTCGAGTGGTTGATAATGTGCCCATCGGTGTTGCTGCCGCAGGCAGTACGATTTCGACTGTTGGCTTTCAAATCACGCGATTGTTTGAAACGGCGTTCTCAACTCCCGCCATGACGGAATACGGCTTTGCATCCAGTTTACAGTCACTGATTAAAGTGAGAAAACAGGTGATGGATCGCTCTGGGTTGGGTGATGCAAATCGTGTCGGTGGCTCAGATATCGAACAATCGTGGTTTAACTACATCAAAGAATGCACCTTGATTGGTATCGACATCGGCCAAAAGAACCTCGATCAGGTGCTGAGTGATCCTAACCCGATGACTGCGATTAAGTTTGATTCGCGCATTTATGGCACTCGAATCATGCTCAGTGGTAGCAGTAGCGATCTGGACTGCACCGATGCCTACAGCCAGCTGAAACTCATAACAGAATCAACCTTCATTCCAAGGCTTAAACAGGTTCTGTCGGCCTCATTGGGGACTTCGTCAGCAACGGACACTGATGACGTGATCCGAAATGCACTGAATAACCTTGGTTTGGCTTCGGTTAACACCCAAGAGTACATGACCGCGTCGGTGCTTTTGCCTATTTATGAGCAAAGCGTGACGGGCAAATATATGGATGATCAAGCTTTCACCGCAGCCGTTATGGTTAACCAAGCGATTGAGCAGCGCAATACGCAATGGGCGGCAGAGCAGACCCTGTTCCAAAGTATCGTTCGTCCGATGATGACATTTTTTGAGGGATTCATTTACGCCATCACCCCTTTGATGGCCTTTGTGATAGCCCTTGGCCAAATCGGGATGCGAATGGCCGGGAAGTACTTGTTAATCCTGCTTTGGATTCAACTTTGGATGCCTGTCATGGCCATCATTAACCTATATATCCATTTAACTGTTGCTGGGAAAATGTCGGCTCTTGATGCCTTTGCAGGTACAGAAGTGCCATCTTTTGCTGGGATGATGCAGATGGATTCAGTGCTGCAAACCTGGATAGCTACTGGCGGCATGTTGGCGTCGAGTGTTCCGGCGATTTCGCTCATGCTCGTGTATGGCTCAGCAATAACTGCAACCCACTTGGCTGGACGTCTTCAAAACGGTGATGCCATTGATGAAAAGATGGCAAGTCCAGATGTCGCGAAAAATGCCCCGGTGATGCAATCACAGTCAATGTTCCAGAATTCAGCCCTTACGGGTTCTGCTATGACCGGCGCGTCAAACCTACTAAGCAGTTTCTCTGTCGGAAACGCAGTGGGTTCAATGGTCGGCTCTGCAAAAGAATCCATGACTCAGGCAACTCAAGCCTTTAGCCGTCAGGTTGGCAATACCATGAGCCGAACCTTTGGTGAAAAGCTAAGTTACGACAACCTTTCTTCGGTTGGACGTCAGATCGGTTCTTCTAATTCCGCATCTAGCGCCGTTGTTAATCAGGTTACTGATGACCTGCAAACACGGTATGGTTTCGGAGACGATAAAAAAGACGCTGTACGTGGCTTGGTATCGGGCGTGTTATCGGGAGGCCTTAGGGTCGGTGGAGATGGAACCATTACTAATCCCGGTGAGAAAGAAGTTGCCGATAAGGGTTTTCTTGGGAGGCTTCTTGGAACGGGAGGCAATGATTCTCCACAAGGTAATTTGCCTGGAGTTGATAAGCCAGATTCATCTCGTGTACCAAAACTATCAAGGGTACGAGCTGGGTTGGATCTAGGTGGTAACTTTAGTGGCCAAGTTGAGTCGTCAGAAGGCAGTTCTCGGTCTACGAGCGCAAATACGCTCACTGGGGAGATGCAAAGCTTGGCATCGAGTGATTCACGACGTGCTGAGTTTCGCGATGCGATGGTTAAGGACCTTTCAGATTCAAGACGCTCTGGCGTTGAGATGTCGTTGTCTAATCAAGACTATCAGTCACTTCAGAGTTCAGCACAAGACGTTATCACGGCATCAAACCGCTTTAGTGAGCTTGATCAGGCCAGCTACAGTCTATCAGGACAAAGGAACACGGATGGTGCGACGTTAACTCGATTAGCAGCGGATAATCCTGAAGTCATGGATTATTTAGGTCGCTATATGAACCAACATGTTGAAGCAGGTAACCGATTACGTGAAAACCTTCCAATGTATCAGCGCTTGCTACCTGATGATAATCAGGCGTATGTGGCAGCAGCTATGGAGTCTTTAACCTATAGCAACTCCTCTACGCCCGCTGAACGAGACAATGACTATCAAGCAGCAATGACTGTTATGGCCATGGCTACCGGAGCCGATTTACGATCTATTCAGCCACGCTCTAATGAAGGCTTGTCATCAACGGCACCTACTTTTGGTGGCACTCAAAGCCAAGTTGAATCAGGTGTTTTGGGAGGCTATGAGGATGCTGCAACAGTTCAAACGCAGTTCAATTCGGCTCAATCTGCTTACCAAACCAATCTTTCTGGTGTAGATGGACAGCTGAATGCGCATCAGCAACAAGCCCAGCAGGCCGTAGCTTCTGACACAAGTACCTATCAATCTGGACTAAACAGTGAAGCTGGCTCTCAGTGGCGATCTCGCATTATGGCTGATGATAGCGGAGTCTCTGGTGCTGAAATGTTCTTCAACAGCGCCAGTGCTATTGGTGATTTCAGTGGCAAGCATACTGATGCAGCATTGCATACCTTGAATCATTTTGGCGAAGATTATGAGAGTTACAAAGAACAGGCGCTTGAAGATCCTGGCTCACGAGGTTTCTTGCACAATGCTACGGTGGCCAGCAAATCAACATGGGATGGCTTAAAAGCAGCCGTTGACGCAGGAACCTCTTTGGAAAACCCATTGACGGCGTTTAATGATGCATACAGTGGATCGAGTTCGCAGTATGCCTCCGAAGTAAACTGGGGCACTAAGTCTGAAGCCATGTTGGCGGGGGCATTTGGTGCGGCAGTTAACAATCGGTATGGTGAGTTCTTAGAACAGTACGCCGATGATTTTAAACAGGAAGCATACAGCGAAGGGCAGAGAATGGGATTGACCCCGATTCAAAGTCAAGTGTTCGCTCAAGCTTTCAATGAAGGTTTGGCGGGGCGCGTTTTCAACTCTGAAGACTCATCGAGTTGGTCGCCTGAAATGCTTGATCTAAGGGAGCAAATGCTAAATGACTATCGTCAAAAGGATGAGAGTGGCGCTTACATCCCTGACAGTGTGTCCGAAGAAGATAAAGCATTTGTGGATAAGCAGATAGCGGTGATCTCAAATGCATCCCTTGCGGGAGATTATGCTCAGAACAACTTGATCGATATTAGAGCCTATAACCAGGCATCAGGAAGGAACTGAAAATAGAAGGTAGCCAGCTTGTGGTGGGCTGGCTATTTTTTTGGCTTTTTGGGATACCTTGGATAAAAGCCATCAAAAAACGAATGGAGCTTATACCAATACCATTTTTCTTCAATGCTCAAAGTTCTACCCGAATCTTTAACTTGGCTGCTCAAGAATCTAATTCCAGTACAAATAGCTATGAAAAAGAGTCCCAAACCAACAATTGTCCAACTCGCTTGCCAATATGCGATTGCTAAAAGCATCGTGATGATGGCTATTAGGCCGATGGGGTTACAGGTCGCTTTGAATCCCAAGTAGCCGAAAAAAACGACGGTGCAGAACAGAAATGGTAAAGCCGCTAACTTGGCTGATGCTGTTAATATTTCTGATGGAAAAAAGTGAGCCGCAGCCAAAGTCGCCAGAAAAAGCCCCAGTGATATAACCCAGCAGCGTGCTGGTAAAGATTTAAGTAAGTTTGTCATCTTCTTAGTACTCTCAAAGTGCACGGGCGGTGCACAATCAAATCATGCATCAGCATGTTAGTTCTCAAAAAGTGCTCTAGTGGTTTGCTCGGCCATAATCTCACACACAGGACATTTAAGCTGAATGCGCTGTTGAGATACCGTCAAATACAGACTACCGCATCGACACCGGTGTAAGGATGCAAGCTGTGATCTTAAATCACGAGCTAGAACCCAACCTTCATTGATGGTCAGTTTTTTCCAGGGGATCTCAGCTGGAAGATCTGCTTCTTCTCTTGCAACCAAGTACGCATCGTAAGCCTTCATCAAAGCATCAATATTTAATTGCTTGTAGACATTGTCACCACCAATATTGATATAAAGCGCCATCAGCAGGGAGCCTTCAACTAAGGCTCTTCTGCTTTTAACAATGGCATCAGATTCTGGCAATTGACCAGGACAAGGTGACTTGCCAGTCACTTCTTTGTGAAGCCTTCTGATAATGTGGATTGGCAAACCAGTATCGAGCGCGATAATGGTTGTTCGAAATCCATATTTAATAAGTAGCGAGGCTCGGGTAAACAGCTCACTTTTGGACAGGTTATCAATCATGTATCCCCCTTGTTGTTTAGGGTTGATAATAAATAAGCGATTCTTGGAATACCGGTGCCTTTGCTCTTCACCATCTCAATCAGTTGGCTTTGGTTACCCCTTGGTTGAAACAGCATGAATGATGAGGTCGCCACTCGTTGCAGGTCGTCAACACCAGCATTAATCAGAGCATCAACCACATCGCGTGTAAGTCCAAAGCGCAAGACAGCCTCTTGCGGATCAATGCGCGCCAATTCCCGTGCTGCGTGCAGGTACGCCAAATTTAATTGATAGAAGTCTTGTTGATTGGTTGTCATTGACGGACCTCCAGTTCATGTAAAATATTGCGATAGATAGAAAGCACTCTTTGCCCATACCAGCGTGCACGCTCTTCGTTCCAACTGTGATAGCGGCCTATGCCAAGCTCTAAATCGTTTGGTGAAGACTTGATTGCTTCGGCCAAAATACTTGAGCCGACGGTAAGGTTGGTGATGGGGTCTAGCAGTTCCGCCGCTGAGCTCACCCGATGCCCATGCCAATGCAAATTGATTTGCATTAGGCCAATATCGAGCTGGTATTTTTCACTCTTTTGAAGTGCCTGGTTTAACAGTTGCTCAGCTTCTGTCTTAGATTTGGCGTAGGTTGCATTTGAACCATTGCGAATTGCGTATGGCCATGGACTGGTCATGTTAAGACCACGATGTGAGGCCGACTCAGCCAAGGCAACGGCGAAGAGCATGACTGGATCAATACCAACGCTTTGTGCTGCTTTTTCCCACTGATAGCCCGGAAACGCATAGACTGAAGTGCTTGCGGACATGGCTATCACTAGGGCAATGGTTTTTGCTTTAATCGTTTTCATTTTTATCCTCTAATTGATTTCCGAGAAGCGCCTGAATGGCTTTCGGGCTTATTCTTTTCAAAGGCACTGCGCTAAAGTCAGCGATGCCTCTTGTATAAACTTGTGCTGCTTTTGACCAGTCGCCCACGGCAACCGGCGCTTGCATATCAAATCCTTTTTGCTGGTTCTGATGGTCTGCAATACCCTGTAATAGCCTTGGGTATTCACTCACTTCGTCCCGCAGTAAGTAAGCCTGGTAGCGTGTTAAAAACTCTTTTTGCTTAAAGGGGTATTCCCTGTCGTCAACCTTGCAGAGTTCAACCCATCCCCCCATGTCTGAAATCACGCGGTGAATAAGCGCATCGTCAAACATCACGGATGTCCAAGCGCCAACCTGACGAACAGCCTTGTCAACTTTGTTCCAAGCAACCATGGCTCTTGAACCCGAGTTGCCATCGATATGCTTGATGACGTCAGCGGGCTTTGGAAAAAATTGCCCAGTATCCGGTGATTGAATATGCCGAGTCAGACCGATTCGCACTTCTTCAATGCTATAAGCACGAAGGGCTTCAAATGCGATGGATAGCAATTGTGGTGATACGCTTTTGCCATACATGGCCCAAGCTGCTCCCCAAACATCAGCAAACTCGCGTTTATCAACCTCCTGCACTTGAACGAACCTCCCGAATACCTGGTCCGGCCCAGCTTTCAGCAATGCGGCGATTGCTTTCTTCAATATTCAATTGGTGATTGCTGACCTTTAGGCTCGTCGATGATTGCTGTACTTCATCAATGCGAACGTACTCGTCTTCCCATTGCCGGTTTAAAAGCCAGTTATGTGGCATAGGGGTCTTAGTCCGATCTTGATACTGCAATCGGTTGTCTCGTTGCTCTTTCCAGCGTGTTAGGACTTCCAAGGCGAGTTCATGGTCTTCATTGAGGCCCATGCGAAGCCATTCTTCTTTGGCTTTCGCTTTTTTTTCTTTGCGTATTTGTACATCCCAGAAGTCTTCAAACTGTATCTGGTCAACAGTTTTAACTGTTGGTTTATTGCTTCTCTCAGAGTCATCCGACCGTTGAGAGTCCCTTACCGGGTTGCCATCAGGCGTAAACAATGATGAAAATTCTTCTGGAAGCCGAGCTTGAAAAGCGGCAAGAGATTTCAAAAGCGATGCCATACCAACGAAGTCGGCAGGTACATCTTTAAGCAACCGAAAGGCTGCTTTACCTTGGTTTGGGTTTTCGATTGGGTTGTGCTTCAGAAAGCTTCGAATCAAAGTCCAACCAGATTCCTCGCAACGAATCAGGAACTGATCTTGTTCTAACTCATTTAGAGCCTTGGCAACCTGTTGCTCATCCCAGTTCAAGTCAGAAGCAACGTAACCAATCGGCAATCGAAAGCAGCCAAGCAAATTACAATGTGGGCATGTAAGCAAATACAGTCCTAGCAACTTCGCTGAGTCACTCCAGGACAAAACATTTTGCTTTAGCCAAAAGCGGGTATAGACCTTGCCATAATCACGCATGGAGGTACTCGCTTTTGTGTTTACGTAAAATGCTGACCATTACTTGCCCTAAATCCTACTGGTTACTGGCTTTCAGTTCGCTTGGGCATTCGGGGTAGATGTCCGGTCTTAACTGAGATCGGGTTACCTGTCCTTGCGTAGCTTGTTCGATGGGTAAAACGAATTCAGCGGGAACACGCCCTGATTTATTCAACCAAAACCAGACGTTTTGCTGTTTTGAGTTGATGGCTCGTGCTAATGCTGATTGCCCGCCGACCAAGTCAATGGCACGGCGGAGATGTTTTTGTGTCGTGTTGAACACTTCCATACCGTCTCCTGTTACAATAATAACTGTTACAAGATTGAATGTTACAGTTTAAACTGTAGATAAGTCAACAGTTAAAATTGTTGAAAGGCTACAGTTTTATTTGTAGAATACGGGCTTATGAAAACTTTATCAGAACGACTAAACCATGCCTTGCAGCTTACTGGGGTGACTCAGTCTGAGTTGGCTCGTCGCATTGGTATCAAACAGCAGTCGATCAGCCAGATTTGCTCTGGTAAATCGGCTAGGTCTCGTTACACCATGCAGATCGCGGAGGCGCTTCGCGTGAATGCTCATTGGCTCGCCACAGGTGATGGCGAGATTGGCTTGGGGGTCGGTAATGTAGAAGTAGGGCCTGACATTAAAGGGAGTATTCCTCTTATTAATTGGGTTCAGGCTGGGGATTGGACTGAAATAGCGGAGGGATTTGCCTTTGAAGATGCAGAGGAGTGGCGTGAAGTCACTGGGAAAGCACATGAAGGTTGTTTCGCACTGCGCGTGAAAGGCGACAGTATGGAAAATCCAAGCGGCAAAAAATCAATACCAGAAGGTGCTGTTATAGTTGTAGATCCTGATGCTCCTTACTCATCTGGTTCATTGGTTGTAGCGCGGCTTGACGATTCAAGAGAAGCAACCTTTAAACAATTAGTCTTGGATGGTGAGCAAAAATATTTGAAGCCTCTTAATCCACAGTATCCAGCAATACCGATCAACGGCAACTGCTCAATTATAGGCGTTGTTAAACAAGCTATCATCGATTTTTGGTAGCGAAGGAATTTGTGGTTTAGCCACAGTTGTTCATGAGCTGAAGAAGCAACGATTGCAAACAGCTACAACTGAGCATTGGCGCACGCTGAGAGTAAATGGTAACCGATTAGATAACCATTGATTGTTTATAAAGTCAAGATCAGCGAAAATAGCGGCCAATTACGATTAACACGACGGATTTGACAAGCGAAGAACTGAAAAGAGAGTACTTCCAAAAGTGTGTACAAATCCGTGTACAAACTAAAAGAATTTATACATGGCAAACCAAGATTTTCTTAATGAAATCAATAAGCGAAGGACCTTTGCTATCATCTCGCACCCGGATGCGGGTAAAACCACCATTACTGAAAAAGTATTGTTGTTTGGACGCGCGCTACAAACCGCCGGTACCGTGAAAGGTAAAAAGTCAGGCCAGCATGCAAAGTCAGACTGGATGGAAATGGAAAAAGAGCGTGGTATCTCGGTCACCACCTCGGTTATGCAGTTTCCCTACAGCGACCATTTGGTAAACCTGCTAGATACCCCAGGGCACGAAGATTTTTCAGAAGATACTTATCGTACGCTAACGGCCGTTGACTCCTGTTTAATGGTTATCGATGCCGCCAAAGGGGTAGAAGATAGAACCCGTAAGTTGATGGAAGTCACTCGCTTGCGCGATACCCCAATCATCACTTTTATGAACAAGCTCGACCGCGATATTCGCGACCCAATGGAGCTGCTTGATGAAGTAGAAACCGAGCTTGATATCTTGTGTGCGCCAATCACTTGGCCTATTGGCTGTGGTAAAAGCTTTAAAGGGGTTTATCACCTTCATAGGGACGAAACTATTCTGTATCAAAGCGGCCATGGTCACACCATTCAAGATGTGCGCATTATTAAAGGGCTAGACAACCCAGAGCTGGAAACGGCAGTGGGTAGCGACCTTGCCGAAACCTTGCGCGACGAGCTTGAGCTGGTGCGCGGCGCATCTAACGAATTTGATCAAGAGCTATTCCGTGAAGGTCAGTTAACGCCGGTATTCTTCGGTACAGCATTGGGGAACTTTGGTGTTGACCACATGCTTGACGGCTTGGTTGAGTGGGCGCCAGCACCACTTGGCCGCGAAACTGAAGAAGGCACTATCGAGAGCTCCGACGGCAAGTTCAGCGGTTTCGTGTTTAAGATTCAGGCTAACATGGACCCGAAACACCGTGACCGTATTGCGTTTTGTCGTATCGTGTCAGGCAAATACGAAAAGGGCATGAAAATGCGCAACAGCCGCTTAGGCAAAGACGTGCGTATTTCTGATGCATTAACCTTTTTAGCAGGTGACCGTTCTCTGCTGGAAGAAGCGTATGCTGGCGATATTATCGGCCTGCATAACCACGGTACTATCCGTATTGGCGATACTTTCACGTCAGGGGATAACTACCGCTTTACCGGTATTCCAAACTTTGCGCCCGAGCTATTTAAGCGAATTCGCTTAAAAGATCCGTTGAAGCAAAAACAATTGCTTAAGGGGCTTATTCAGCTATCCGAAGAAGGCGCGGTTCAAGTATTCCGCCCCCTTGCAAATAACGATTTGATTGTTGGGGCGGTAGGTGTGCTTCAGTTTGATGTGGTTGTGGCGCGTTTAAAAGCGGAATACAACGTAGATGCACTTTACGAGCACATTAACGTAGCAACTGCCCGCTGGGTATACTCTGGTGATGAGAAAAAGCTTGATGAATTCCGCCGTAAAGGTGAGCAAAACCTGGCTTTAGATGGTGGCGACAACCTAACGTATATCGCACCGACTATGGTGAATTTACAGCTAGCGCAAGAGCGCTATCCTGATATTCAATTTACGAACACGCGCGAAAATTAAGAAAAGATACATTATGAATATACATGCACTACTAGTTAACCGTTTCACTGAAGCTCTACAAGAGATGGGCGTAGAAAATGCGCCAGTGCCAGTATCGCGCAGTGCTCGACCTGAGTTTGGTGAATATCAGTTTAATGGCGCCATGGCGCTGGCTAAGCAGCTTAAGCAAAAGCCTCGTGATATTGCAGAAAAAATCGTTGAGACAGTAAAGCTCGACGATATTGCCAGCAAGCTAGAAGTGGCGGGCCCTGGCTTTATCAACGTTCATCTAAACGACGCATGGTTGTCTAATCAATGTGAACTGTCGTTAACCGACCCTCGGTTAGGCATCGCAAAGTCGCCTGAGCAAAACATTGTAGTAGATTACTCATCGCCTAACTTAGCGAAAGAAATGCACGTAGGGCACTTGCGTACCACCATTATTGGCGACGCGGTAGTTAAGGTACTCGAGTTCTTGGGCCACAACGTAATTCGTCAAAACCACATGGGGGACTGGGGTACACAGTTCGGCATGTTGCTTGCGCACCTTTCTGATAAGTTGCAAGAAGAAGTGGCCGAAACAGCGCTGTCTGACCTTGAAGACTTTTATCGCGAAGCCAAAGTACGTTTCGATGAAGAAGAAGGCTTTGCCGACCGTGCCCGTGAATACGTAGTTAAGCTACAGGGCGGCGATGCACAGTGCCTAGCGCTGTGGGAAAAGTTTATCGATGTGTCTATTGCCCACTCTGAAGAAGTGTACGACAAGCTAAACGTAAGCCTTACGCGCAAAGACATTATGGGTGAGTCGGCGTATAACGAAGACCTAGCCAACGTCATTAGCGACCTTAAAGCGAAAGGCATTGCGGTAGAAGACCAAGGTGCTCAGGTGGTGTTTATTCCTGAGCTTGCCGATAAAGAAGGCAACCCTGCGGTATATATTGTGCAAAAATCTGGTGGCGGCTATTTATATGCCACCACCGACCTTGCGGCTATGCGCTATCGCAGCGGCAAGTTAAATGCCGACCGTACCCTTATTCTTACCGACGCTCGCCAAGCGCTGCACTTTAAGCAAACGGAAATTGTAGGCCGTAAAGCAGGCTTCATGAAAGAAGAGCAAACCTACGAGCACTGCCCATTTGGCATGATGCTAGGCAGTGACGGCAAGCCATTTAAAACCCGTACTGGCGGAACCGTTAAGCTCGTTGAACTGCTTGATGAAGCGGTAGAACGTGCAGGTAAACTCATTGCCGAGCGCGACAACGATTTAAGCGAAGAAGAGCTTAAAGAAGTCGCTCGCAAGGTAGGTATTGGCGCGGTGAAATACGCCGACCTTTCTAAAAACCGTACGACCGATTACATGTTCAACTGGGATTCAATGCTAAGCTTTGAAGGTAACACTGCGCCTTACCTTCAATACGCCTACACCCGTGTGAAGAGCTTGTTTAGAAAAGCGGGTGTTGATATGGCTACTATGCCGGTAGATATTACTATTGTTGAAAAACAAGAGCACGCACTAGCCGTATTGCTTATGCAGTTTGAAGAAGTGATTGGTCTGGTATCGCGCGAAGCGACGCCTCACGTGTTGTGTACGTACCTTTACGATGTAGCGTCAGCATTCATGACATTCTATGAAGCGTGCCCAATGCTGAAAGAGGGTATAGAGCCACAAGTACGCGATAGCCGCTTGGCGTTGTCTGCATTGGTGGCGAATACACTGAAACAAGGGTTAACGCTGTTGGGAATTGAAACACTAGAAAAAATGTAAGAGTCTGCGCAGACGCTCACTATTTCGGTGTATGTCGAATAGTTCACTAAGCTAAATACGAAAAAGCTAACACCGAGTGTTAGCTTTTTTTATGCTCACAATCCGCCTTTTTTGGTTTTAACGGTAATTATGGCTAATCTACCCTGTGTAAGATAACAGTAGGTGAGAAAAGTGCTACTGTACGAAAGTAACAATTAATAAAAATTGTAAAACGACAAGAATAAAGAGTAACAGGGACATCAACTGATGATAAAAAGAAATATGCTTGGCGCAGCACTCGCGACCTTAGTCGTGGCGGGGTGTGCAGCCACACAAAAAGACGACATTACGACAGAGACTATGGAAGTAAAACCTACCTTAACCCTTGATAGAATTTATCAAGATCGTGAATTCACGGGCGAGCGAAGCACTTATTTCACGTGGCTAAAAGATGGTTCTGGTTTTACGGTACTGGAAAAACGAGAAACAGTATTAGACGCCAAAGATGAGGACAGCGAAAAAAGCGGTATTGACGCGCTCAGCGATGTAGTGGGTGAAAATGAATCGTCAGTATCCGGTTTCGACATTGTTTTTTACAAGCCAGACAGTACGGGAAGAAAAGTTCTGGTTAACTTTGAAAACCTTATTCCCGAAGGCGAAGAGAAACCCATAAGCATTGAGCGCTACAGTTGGTCTGAAGATGGCAAGTGGTTGCTGGTATTCACGAATGGGCAAAAAGTTTGGCGTTCAAAGAGCCGTGGCGATTTCTACGTGCTGAATTTGGAAACAAATGCGTTAATGCAATTGGGAGGTGAACAGCCCGGTGATGCCAAGTTGATGTTCGCTAAATTTTCGCCGGACAGTAAGTATGTGGCTTGGGTAAGAGACAATAATATTTTTATGCAGCCTGTGGGCAGCAACAATGTTGAGCAATTGACCACAGACGGCGATGACAGCATCGTAAATGGTAATTTCGATTGGGTATACGAGGAAGAATTTGGTATTCGTGATGGATTTAGGTGGAGCCCAGACAGCCAGCGCATTGCATATTGGCAACTTGATACATCTGGGGTGAAAACCTTTACCATGATCAATAATACAGATGCGCTTTATCCCACATTAACCACATTCCCTTACCCGAAAGCGGGAGAGCAGAACTCTGCCGTAAAAGTGGGTGTCGTGGATATTACCAATAAACAAACCCATTGGGCGCAATTAGCGGGAGATAACAGAGACCGCTATATTCCACGGATTTCTTGGGCTGGAAAAGGTGAAACCTTACTTATTCAAGACGTAAACCGCCCGCAAAATACCAACACATTGTGGACATTTGATTGGCAGAAAAACACAGTCACGAATATCTTTACAGACAAAGATGATGCCTTTCTAGAATGGTACTACGACGCCACCTTTATTAACGACGGCGAAGCGTTTATCTGGCATAGCGAAAGAGATGGATGGCGTCATTTATATAAAATTGCCAAAGATGGCAGTCGTGTTGTTGACCTCACGCCGGGCGAATATGACATAGTGGATTTATTGGCGGTGAGTGAAAAAAACAATGCTCTTTATTTCACTGCTTCTCCAGAAGATGTATCGCAGCGCTACTTATATAAAGCAAGCCTAGATGGGACTTCTTCTGTACAGCGTATTACGCCAGAATCGTTTACGGGTACGAATAGTTATTATATGTCGGAAGACGGATCTTATGCCCGCCATAGTTTCAGTAACTTTACCACAGCACCTATGCGTCAAGTGATTAAAGTGGAAGGGCATGAGCCGGTAAAAACCCTTGTGACCAATGACGAGCTTAACGAAAAGTTGGCGCAAGAAAACTTACCTTCCCATGAGTTTTTCCAGGTTCAAGCGCAAGATGGCGTTACCCTTGATGGCTATATTATGTTTCCCCCGGATATGGATTCAAGTAAAAAGTATCCTATTATCTTCTACGTTTACGGTGAACCTTGGGGGCAAACCGTAAAAGATAGCTGGCGTGGTGGCAGTTATCTATGGGACGCTATGATGACGCAAAAAGGCTATATAGTGGCTTCTGTGGATAATAGAGGCACACGTGCGCCTAAAGGGCGAGACTGGCGTAAATCTATATACAAAGAACTTGGGGTCATTACCGTTCGCGATCAATCGGATGCCCTTAACGCCATGGCAGAGCGTTGGTCAGTAATCGATACCGATCGTGTTGGTGTGTGGGGGCATTCTGGTGGTGGTACGCAAACTCTAAACTTATTGTTTAGATATCCAGAGCAGTACAAAGTGGGGGTGGCAGTGGCGCCGGTACCTGACTTGAGCTTGTATGACACAATTTACCAAGAGCGTTATTCGGGCAATCCCAAAACCGATCCTGAATCTTACAAGCACAGTTCGGCAATTTATTATGCCGATGGTCTGCAAGGTGACTTGTTATTGATACATGGCACTGGCGATGACAATGTGCATTACCAAGGCTCAGAACGGTTAATCAACGAATTGATTAAGCATAATAAGCAATTCGACTTTATGTCTTATCCCAATCGTTCCCATGGCATTTATGAAGGTAAAAATACCACTCGTCATCTTAAAACCCTGATAAGTGATTACTTTATCGAACACTTGTAATGGCTAAGCGTTGATAGTGAAAGGCTGGCTAAATCCCAGCCTTTTTTATTGACTAAATGGTCAAATAATTATCACGAGGGATTGTTGTTTTAAACATAACTCGGTATAACATGGTTTTAGCATTGTCATGGATGCCCCCTTGAACCGAGTTTTCCTTACCGCTATTGCCTTTATGAGCTATATGATAATGGCGGGCTTATTAACCCAAATTGGGGTTATTTTGAACGCTGTTTCTAGCGTCCTTGGTAGTACGCCTTCACAATCCGTTGGGGTCTTTTCTTGGCTAACCGGCGGGGCGCTTTGTGGTACTTTTATCTCTCTATTCTTATACGCTAAATTCTCGCTAAAGCCGATACTGCTAACGAATTACAGTGTGTTTCTGTGTGCCTTGTTAGCGTTATCAATAAGCCAGCCTAACCAATTTTTTAGCCTAGCCATACTTTTGTTTGTACTAGGTGTATGTTGTGGCTGTGGGTTATCTGGTGGTGCGGTGATTATTTCTAAAACGTATCACGAAGCGAAACGAGCATCAGCGTTTATTGCCACTGACTGTGCCTTTAGTGCTGCCGGCTATATTTTCCCTTCTTTAGCCGTGCTAATAGTAGCAAGCCACTACGAATGGACCCTTAGCTACGCAGCGGTAGGTACGCTTGCGTTGGCATTGTGGGGGCTAGTGTTTTTTACCACGTTTCCGAAAACAGAGGCCGATGAAACAGGCGAACTATCTGCATTGCAGCAGTTTACCGGTATTCTTACGCCACGTGTATGCCTGATTGCCCTTGGGGTGTGTATTTATCTAATCTCGCAAACTACTTTTTTAACCTGGTCCCCTAATTATCTGCAAGCGGCATTTGGGCTAAGTGAAACTAAGGCTGCCAGCGTTGTGGGTAATTATTGGGGGATGTCTATTTTTGGACTTATTTCGGCGGCAATTTTGGTAAATAGAGTGCCGCAACGACGCTTTTTAATGATAGTAGCAGTGCTGGCCAGCGTGTTCACACTTGGCTTCGTACTTATTGAGCAAGGCACGCAGTTTTTGCTGTTGAGTTACTTTTTTGGCTTTGCGACTACCTGTATTTATAAGCTTGCTATGTCAGTGGGCTCGCAACAGTTACCTCGTGCTCCAGCCGTATTAATCACCTTTTTACTGTTTAGTGGCAGTATTGGAAGCACGCTTGCACCGGCGCTGTCGGGTTGGGTGGTAGGGCAATTTGGCGTTCATAGCGCCATGACAATGGCATGGTTAGGGTATTCGCTGGTGGCGCTTTTATTTGGCGCCTGTCTGTGGCTAGAAAAGCGCCATCAAGGTGTGCGCCATATAATGAAAGAAGGAATATAAGGTGGAGAAAATTATATTTGATACCGACCCTGGTATTGATGATGCAATGGCTATTTTGTTCGCGCAAGCGTGTTCAAACATCGACTTAATTGGCATAACTACAGGCTTTGGAAATGCAAATATTGCCACGGCAACCCGTAATGCGTTGTTTTTGAAAAAGCAATTTAAACTCGCTGCCGATGTTGCACGGGGAGCCGCAGAGCCTTTAGTTATTCCTGTGGATGAGCCTGCCGATTTTGTTCACGGAGACAATGGGTTAGGGAATATCGATATAGACGAAAGCAACTTGCCCAGCGTTGCCCCTTTAGCCGCCCCTGATTATATTATTGAAAAGTTACAGGAAAGCCCAGGTGAAATTACGCTGGTTGCCGTAGGTCGCATGACCAATTTAGCGCTGGCTCTGCGTAAGTGCCCAGAAATAAAAAGTTTGGTTAAGCAAGTTGTTATCATGGGCGGGGCGTTTGGACACAATGGTAAAACGGGAAATGTAACCCCCTTTGCAGAAGCCAATATTATTGGCGACCCTCACGCAGCTGACGAAGTGCTTAGGGCCGATTGGCCTGTCACTGTGGTGGGATTAGATGTGACAACCAAAACGATAATGAGCAATGCGTACTTACATGGGTTACAAAAAACGTCGCCTAAGTACGGAAAGTTTATTTACGATATTACGCGGTTTTATGCCAATTTCCATCAACAAACCGACCAGGTAGATGGCATTTATGTACATGATTCCTCGGCAATAATGTACGTAAGCGCACCTCATCTCTTTACTACAGTAGAAGGCCCTATCCGAGTGATTACAGAAGGGCCTGCTATTGGGCATACCATGCAAAAGACGCAAACAAAACGTTACCCGGTTGATGCATGGTCAGATTATCCATCACAAAAAGTTTGCTGTGATGTTGATGTGGAAAACTACCTGCGAATTTACCAGCAGGAACTGGCTAACTAGCTGCTAGCTTACAAGTTGCGCCGCTACTTTTCGGTGGCGCGCCATTAAGGCTTGGGTATCCACGCCTATAATTTCGCCTTCTCGCACACGCCATTTGCCACCTACCATCACATGTTCCGCTTTTTCAGCCCCACACAAAAGCAGTGCGGAAATGGGGTCGTGGCTGCCACTGAAGCGTAATTCGTCAAGTTTGAAAAATGCAAAGTCAGCTTGTTTACCCAGCGCAATTTCACCTATGTCGGTTCGCCCAATCAGTGACGCAGAACCTTTTGTCGCCCATCCCAGCACTTTTTCCGGCGTGATTTTTTCAGCACCGTATTTTAGACGTTGAAGGTAAAGCGCCTGGCGCGCTTCATACATCATATTAGACGCGTCATTAGATGCTGAGCCGTCAACGCCTAAGCCAATGGGGGAGCCCGCATCAATTAATTCAAGGGTTGGACACATACCAGACGCTAAGCGCATGTTTGAAACAGGGCAATGACAAATACCGGTACCCGCAGCTCCGAGCCGTTGAATTTCGTCTTGGTTAAAATGAATGCCATGGGCAAGCCAGGTTCTATCGCTTAACCAGCCTACACTTTCTAAGTAGTCGACCGTGCGCATACCAAACATTTTTAAACAGAAATTTTCCTCGTCTAAGGTTTCTGCTAAGTGGGTATGTAATCGCACATCCTCCGCTTCAGCCAGTTTAGCGCTATCAGCCATAATCTCCCGAGTAACGGAAAAAGGGGAGCATGGGGCGAGCGCTATTTGCATCCAAGCGCCTTCACCCCGTTGGTGATAGGTTTTAATGAGTCGTTCGCTGTCTTTTAATATTTCATCACCGGTTTGTACCGTATGACGAGGGGGCAGCCCGCCTTCATCTTCCCCTAAGCTCATAGAGCCGCGAGTTAATAAAGCTCGCATGCCCATGCGTTTTACGCTATCGACTTGTACATCTATGGCGTCTTCCATTCCTGTGGGGAAAAGGTAGTGATGATCGGTGGTGGTGGTACACCCAGATAGCAACAACTCGGCCAGAGCAACGTCACAGGCTAACGATAAGGCCTCAGGCGTCAGCTTTGCCCAAACAGGGTAAAGGGTTTTAAGCCATGGAAAAAGTGGCTGGTTTACCACAGGAGCCCAGGCACGTGTTAGCGTTTGGTAAAAGTGATGATGAGTATTGATTAAGCCAGGAAGCATAACCAAATCTGAAGCATCTTCTATAACATCAACGTGAGAGTTAGGCTGCTTGCCTAGCGCGACTAACTCTATAATTTTATCATTTTGAATAACCACACCACCGCGAGCGTCTTCTTGATTCGCAGTAAAAATAGCTTGTGGGTTTTTTATCCAACAGGTAGTAGGCATAACTTGGCTCCATAACATTCGTTTAAGTTGCCAGCTCAGTTATGCCCTGTCTGCTGATCCAGGCATCGCGAATGCGATAATTCATTATGCTAAAACATTTAAAGGGCAAAATAAAGTCTGCCAATAGGAAAGAAATTATGCCAGGTGATACTCATCTAATTGCGCAGCATAATGCGCAATATCACCAATCTCTTTTTCTACCCACCCGTTGTTATAATAGGTATCTTGATATCGCGCGCCGCTATCACACATTAAGGTTACCACCGAACCGGTTTGGCGTTCTTCACTCATGCGTTTTGCAATGTTTAATGCGCCCCACAAGTTTGTACCCGTGGATGGCCCGGCTTTTATACCTATTTTTGTCGCCAACCATTTCATCGCAGCGACACTCGCGGCATCAGGGACTTTTATCATGTGGTCAATCACATCTGCTTGAAAAGACGCTTCTACCTTTGGACGACCAATCCCTTCTATTTTACTGCCTCTGTCTGCGGTAATGGTAAGGTCGTTTTGCGTATAGCTTTGAAAAAACACAGAGTGCTCGGGGTCGACAACAGTTAACGTAGTGGGTAAACCTTTATAGCGAATATAGCGACCAATGGTGGCTGAGGTGCCCCCTGTGCCAGCGCCCATAACAACCGCATGGGGGATGGGGTGGGGCTCAGCACGCATCTGGTCAAATATGCTTTCGGCAATATTATTGTTGCCTCGCCAATCGGTGGCTCGCTCGGCGTACATAAATTGGTCCATAAAATACCCATTTTTGGCGCGCGCGATGGAAATGGCTTCGTCATGCATTTGCGTGGAGCAGTCGACGAAATGGCATTGTCCACCGAATTGTTCAATGAGAGAGATTTTACTTTGCGCCGTTGAGCGGGGCATAACAGCAATGAAAGGAACGCCAATCATACGCGCGAAGTAGGCCTCTGAAACTGCGGTACTGCCCGACGAAGCCTCTACAATGATGGTATCTTGTTTGATTTTGCCATTGCACAGTGCATACAAAAATAACGAGCGTGCCAGCCTATGTTTTAAGCTACCTGTAGGGTGGGTGCTCTCATCTTTGAGGTAAAGATCGACGCCAGGTATTTTCACTCTGTCTAGTTTAATTAAATGCGTATCTGCTGAGCGTTGATAATCGGCGTTTATTTTACTTATTGCTTGTGAAGTCCACGACACCATGACAATGAATCCAACGAGAAAAACGAGGTTATAGAATATCAGTATTCCTGCGTCTTTTTTCAAAAATTACAAAAAAAGCAAGCTGCTTATCACGGCGATTTTCGGGACTATTTACGCAAACCTTGCGACCTGAAGCAGGCAAACCCATCAAATACTTGCTATGGTGGATTTTTAATTTTTAGCTTTGCAGAACAGTGACATGAAAACCCTAATTATTGGCTTGAGTTTAGCGTCGTTCGTTGCCTCTTTTACCACCCTAGCCCAAACACTCAAAGTGGCTACCTTCAATGTAAGTATGGAGTCTACAAACTACACGTCGCTGGGCATGGCACCGAGTGATAAAGTGTTAGCGCAGGTGTTGTCATCGAAAGATAACCTGCAGGTGCGTAATATTGCGGAGATAATTCAACGGGTCAACCCAGATATCCTGTTGCTCAACGAGTTTGACTATATTGCCGACAAATCCAAAGGCATAGATGCTTTTGTTAAGCATTTTCTCAATGTGCCGCAGGCAGGCCAAGCGGCTGTAGATTATCCATACACCTATGTGGCCCCTGTTAATACTGGTGTGCCCACTGAGTTTGATTTAGACAACAACGGTAAGGCAGAGAAGTTCGGTGGTGATGCATACGGATATGGGCTTTACCCAGGCCAATACGGGATGGCAATTCTTTCTAAATACCCTATTGAATACGAGCAAATTCGAACCTTCCAGATGTTCAAGTGGCACCATATGCCCAATGCGCAAATTCCCGTTTTACCTGCTGAAGATGGCAGTATGGAAAATGGCGAACCTTGGTACAGCGAGGAAGAGTGGACGTCGTTGAGGTTAAGTTCAAAGTCTCATTGGGATGTACCTGTGAAGGTGAATGGCAGCTTGGTTCATGTGCTTGCAATGCATCCCACGCCGCCCAACTTTGATGGGGAAGAAGATAGAAACGGCAAGAGAAATCACGACGAAATTCGTTTAATGGCAGATTACTTAACGCCGGGTAAGGGCAGCTACATCTACGATGACGCTGGGCACAAGGTGTCGTTGCCAAAGAACACGCGCTTTGTACTGGTGGGAGACTTTAACGCCGCTGATATTGGCGATAAACACCGACCCGATGTGATAGAACAGCTAACAGAAAGCCCCTATGTGAATAATAGACTAATCCCCACCAGTAAAGGCGGCGCTGCATTATCTGAACAAGATTATAGCCGTCGATTTACAGCTTATTGGGGGGCAAGGGCTGATTATGTATTGCCATCCACTTATGGGTTTAATGTGCAAGACGCAGGCGTATTTTGGCCACCAAGTGATAGCCCACTTTACCGGCTGGTGAAAGATAGAAACGCCAGTTCAGATCACAGAATGGTATGGGTGACGCTTGAGGTGTTAGAAAGCGAAGCTCACAACGAATAGTATATCGCTTTTACCTGCGCATCTTCATCAATTTTTCACAGGGTGAAGATGCGCACCTAGTTCTGGCCGCCTATCTACAGCGCTAAATCGGTATCTCACCGTATAGATCAAGGGAGTATTCACGTTTGAGGCAAATAGCATGATTAAAAATATTGTACGTTATATACAAAGCATCTTGGGGGCTTTAATCGCCATCTTTGTGTGCTTTGCCGTACTCGATTTCTTGTGGCTTGGCGTTATTGCCGACAGTTGGTATCAGAGCGAAATGGCCCCTTTGCTTAGAAGCCAATTTATTACCTGGCCTTGGCTTGTCTTTTACTTAATGTACGGGGGCGTGGTGTTCGTGTTGGCGGTTGTAGCTAACCGAGACAAATCACTACTTTACGCAGGTATAGATGGGGCACTTTTAGGTTTAGCAAGTTATGGCGCTTATAACCTAACGGCGTACAGCATTATTGAAGGCTTTACCTTGTTTATTATGACTATTGATTGGGCGTGGGGAACCTGCCTAACCAGCGCAAGCGCTATGGCTGGCTGGTTAGGGTTTCAGGCCTTTAAGGAAAAGAGTAGCGAATAATGCGTTTTAATACGCTTGCATACTGCTTCCAAAAACCGCCCGTGTTGTAGTGCATGCCGTGCTCTTTAAATACGGCTTGTACTTTAGGGGCCATTTCCCTATATCGTTTGGCGGGAATATCGGGAAATAAATGGTGTTCTATCTGAAAGCTTAAATGCCCGGTCAGAACGTGAAATAAATTACCCCCCTGAATATTTGAGGAGCCTAGCGCTTGACGATAGTACCACTGACCACGAGTTTCGTTTTTGCAGTCCTCTTCTTTAAAGGTTTCTACATCGCCGGTAAAGTGACCACAAAAGATGATGGTTGAAGTCCATAGATTGCGCAGCAAATTGGCAATAAGATTGCCCGACAACACCCACAAAAACAGTGGGCCAGCCAGCAAAGGGAAGAGTACATAATCTTTTACCAACTGACGCGCACCTTTACTGAAAAAGCGTTTTTTGAGTTCGCTGTGCGTAACTTGGTTTTTACGATTATCTTTTTTCTTACCAAAGAACACGCGCTCTGCCGCCATTTCGTGATACGACACCCCCCACTGAAACAATACACTTAGCATAATATAGGTGGCGAACTGCCATACGTTTTTTACCCGCCATCTAAAATCGTTGGACAAGCGAAGCAAGCCGTAGCCAAAGTCTCTATCTTTACCAATAATATTGGTGTAGGTGTGATGCTCGTAGTTGTGCACCCGATTCCAGCTTGCCCCATCACAGGCTATATCCCACTCGTAGCCCTTTGATTTGATGTGTTTGTCGTTCATCCAGTCGTATTGACCGTGCATCACGTTGTGGCCAATCTCCATGTTATCCAGTATTTTTGCTGTGGCTAAACTGAGTACGCCAACGACCCACAGTAGCGGCTGTATGAACCCCAGCATTATTAATACACGGCCACTCCATTCACAAATACGCTGAATGAGAATAATACGTCGAATATAGGCAGCATCTTCAGCGCCAATTTTGCCCTTCACTTCCGACTTAATTGCATCAAGCTGGGCTTCTAGCTTGTTGTAGTCGGGTTTACTTACGCTAGGCGAAGGGATGGTTGCTTGATGTAATTGCGCGTCACTTTGACTAGACGCTTCTTGCAATGTCTCCGTGTTTATTGAGACGCGAGTGTTCATAGTTGAATCTCCAAATCGGTTACGGCCTGCGATACACACAGCTGAATGAGTTGCTCGGCGCTATCGGAAAGCTCGCCAGTGCGGGTATCGCGCACTACACCACGCTTTTTCACACACTGGCACTGATGACAAATGCCCATACCGCAGCCATACGTTACAGGCTGTTTGGCTTGTTGAAGTTGCGAAAGCAGGGTTTCTTGGTTGTTTACCGCTAAGGGTTGTCCGTTGTGAACTAAAGAAAAGGTTTCTTTTTCGCTCAGACTGCCTGTGGTCACAGTGGGCAGGGCAGCAAAATGTTCGCTGAGTAAGGGGGCCTCTACCAGTTTCGCGACTTTCTGTACCTGTTCGTACATGGCATGAGGGCCGCACACCAACCAGTGAGCATGAGCAAAGTGCGAAAGATGAGCCTCAACCTGGCCATCTTGTTGCCGAGTGAGCAATGCATAGGTAAAGCGATTGTCCCGTTTTTGAAGCGCTGATAATTGGCCGAGCAATACGTGTTCGTTAGGTTTGGCAAAATAAAGCAGGTGGACAGGCGCGCTGCTTAATTGTTTATTTTCAATGGCGTCTTCAAGCATGGCAATAAACGGCGTTATGCCAGAGCCACCGGCAACCATAAGTACGGGTTTATCGGAATTAGGCAATGTGAAGTTGCCCTTAGGGGCTGAAATATTCACCCATGTAGTAGGCTTAGCTGAGGAAAGATAGGGGGTAAGTGCGCCTTGGTTACTCACCTTGGTGATAAGCCGAATTTTTTGCGTTTTGCGGTGAAAGCTTGCACCGCAAGCGACGGTAAATACACGGGTAGTTAGCCTACCATTCACTTCAATGGTTAGCGCAACATGTTGCCCTGCAATATGACTAGGCCACGCTTTCTCGGGTTTTAGAATAACTTCCAGCATGTCAGATCTTAGGTTTCTGACCGCTTCAATTTGTGCTCTGAAATAGCCATCTCGCCACGCAGGCCTAAATTGCTGCATAAGCACTTCCCAGTATCCCCTCCATGAACCGTGATGGAGAAAGCGATGCGCCAAATTATCGAGTAATAGTTTCAACGTAGACATCACACCTATAAATGTTTCGAAACACACTTTTTAATAATAAAAAGGTAAATTAGTTTAAGCGTACAAGTGTACGCTCATTCAGCGCACAAGTGTAAGCTTAATTTTTCTCCCGTCAAGTGGATAGAAGAAAAAGTCGTACAACTTCGGGGAGGCGAAAAGGAAAAGGGGCGCATTTCTCCAGGCGGTAGAGGCGCTTAGCTTTTATTAATGGGTAAAGAACGTTTTAACCGTTGCGAGGCGGGGAGCGCGGGCATTAAGTTAAATTCGTTACGCTTTAAAATAAAAAAGAAAAATTCCGTATTTAAGAAAGTGTTCGCGAGCATTCATTTATAGGATATTGAACCTTCTGCTTTTTCGTGCAAAAGTTAACATCATTGTTGTGTGATATACGGAAATATGCCGTTTTGCATAAAGGAATTTTTCCGCACACTAAGCTGTTAGGTGGGCAATCTCGGCTGGTTAAATCATGAAGCAACCAATTTTTTATTTTGAGGAAAACAGTAGCGGATGAAGAGAATTATTACAAAGATACTTACAGCTCTTCTTTTGAGTTCAACGATAGTGGCTTATTCTAATGCAGAAAGTGAGTTACTTTTCTTTGGTGGAGATGGGCATGACGAGTA
Source organism: Alteromonas sp. B31-7 (assembly GCF_015767655.1). NCBI lineage: Bacteria > Pseudomonadati > Pseudomonadota > Gammaproteobacteria > Alteromonadales > Alteromonadaceae > Alteromonas > Alteromonas sp. B31-7. The sequence goes on along the minus strand of NZ_CP065233.1, from coordinate 3,135,329 downwards.
CTTAGGATGCTTAACTTGCAACGAAACCAGCTCCGAATCTATTTGTAATGGTTATGGTACTTATGGGAACGAATACTCGTCAAATGGTATGTTTAACGAGTATGCAGGATTTGGTAATGAGTACAGCTCTGAAAGCCCATGGAACGAGTACAGTACAAGTAATTCTGTACCAGTGCTGGTAGATCGGGATGGCAATTTTTATGGTTATTTCACGATTAATGATTACCGCAGTGATGCAGTTGAATTTTCTAGCGACCTAAAAAAAATGTTTGAGTTCGCCGATGGTGATCTAGAAAAGGTAAGAGTAATGCTTTGCAAAGCATTCGGTTATAGCGGCTAACCGAGCTCACCTAACAAGGCGCTGCACACGGACAAATTTTCCGCTGCGCTCCAAATTTGCCGGTGAGCGCGGCGTTATATGCTCTGGTGAATACTTAAATATTTCAAGAATTTGATTTATAAGGAATGTGATGAATAGTAAAGGTTCGGAATGGAATAGGTGGGACTTACACTTTCACACTCCATCTTCGTATGATTATAAAGATAAGAAAATTTCTAATGTCGATATCGTCAACGAAATGAAGAGAAATTCAATAGCGGCTTTTGCTGTTACCGATCACCACGTGATCGACATCGATAGATACAAAGAACTGAAAACTTTGGGTGAAAAAGAAGGAATCACCGTTTTGCCTGGCATAGAGTTTCTTTCGGATGCTAGAGGTAAAGATCCAGTACACTTTATCGGTGTATTTCCTGAAGATTCAAATATAGAACATATTTGGGGGCAAATTAAGCACAGAACAGATATCAATAAGGTGGATTCAGAAGGCCTTAGGGAGAATCAAGTTTATTGCGATCTTAAAGACACAATAGGATTGGTAAAGGAATTAGGTGGGATTGTCACAATACATGCAGGTGAGAAGAGTGGGACTGTAGAAAATATTACACATTCACTACCACATGGAACTGCTCAGAAAACAGAAATTGCCAAGTCTGTTGATATTTATGAGCTCGGTAAGGAAAGTGACCAAGATGGTTACAGGAAGTTTGTTTTTCCGAACATCGGTAAAACAATACCAATGATTATTTGTTCTGATAATCACAATATTCATAAATACCAAATAAAACAGAAATTATGGATCAAGGGAGAGCCTTCTTTCAAAGGGCTGAAATATGCCCTAAATGAACCGGAAAGTCGGTTCTATATTGGCGATGAACCAGAAATCCTAAAGCGGGTTAGGGATAATCCTACTAAATACATCAAGTCCATCAACATTCGGAGAACAGGGAAAGAAGATACTAGTTCAATTTGGTTTGAAGACGTTTCCATACCAATGAACAGCGAACTTGTCACTGTTATCGGACATAAAGGAAGTGGCAAGAGTGCGCTTTCTGATATTCTTGCTATATGTTCGGATGCGGAACATTCTGATGATTATATATTTCTCCATAAGCAAAAGTTTAAAAAGAAAGGACTTGCTGATCGGTTTAGTGCTTTTGTTGAGTTTGAAAGCGGGAAAAAGTCCGAAGAACGTTTACTTACCCATATAATAGATGAAAGCCAAGAAAGGCTTGTTAGATACTTGCCTCAAAGCTACTTTGAAAAAGTTTGTAATGAAATTGATAAGGTGGATGCTTTTCGTGCAGAGATAGAGAAGGTCGTATTTCAATATGTCCCTACTGAGAAAAAAATGGGACAAACTACTTTTGAGGAACTTATCGACCTAAAGAAAAGATCTGCAGAAAAGGAAATTCATCATATCCACGAAGAGATACTAGAGCTGAATGATGAAATCATAAAGCTTGAGAACCAATTTGATCCAAATTATAGAAAAAATCTTCTTAGTAAAATTAAAGTGAAGGAAGACGAGCTTACTGCTCATGAGTCTTTAAAGCCAGAAACTGTCGAAGACCCGTCAAAACACGAAGAGTCAGAAGATACCAAAGCGAAGAAAAAGGCACTTGGAGAATTAGAATCTTCAAAGCTAGCGCTAGAAAAAGAGATTGAATTTATAACTAAGGAAATATCAGATAGGAACTATTTAATTGTTGAAGCAGAAAAGCTAAATCGCGATTTGAAGAACAAATATAGCGAACTTGTTTCAGTTATATCTGAAGGTAACGATGTTGCTAATAAGTGCGGGTTCGACATTTCTAAAGCGATTCATGTTGAGTTTGATGAAAGTGTAATTTGTTCCAGCATCCTCTCGCTGAAGGAAAGGAATGAAAAAGATGCCAAGCTTATTAAAGTAGATGAAGGTTGGGAGAAAAAGGAATATGAGTTGCTTTCGTCAGCTTCAAAACTCGAATCTTTGAAAACTCAGATAAAGGCTATTCATTCCGAATTTACCGGAGAACAAAAGGCATTTCAGGATTATTTAAGTGCTCTGGCAGAGTGGGAGATTAGAAAAAGTGAAATTGAGGGGGATTCTGAAACTGCTGACAGTTTGAAGTATATGCAAGAAAAGTTAGCTTATCTAGACAAGAACCTTGAATCAGATATTAACGGGAAGAGAGATTTAAGGATTAAGAAGTCGATAAACATATTATCGAAAAAGAAAGAAATTCAAGAGTTTTATGAAGAGATAAAAGAAGAAATTTCTAATAAATTATCACAATCTGATGTTTCCGGGCTGAGCATAGCCAGCTCTTTCTATTGTTCCAATGAATTTAAAAATACGATTCTACGAAATATAAAGCAAAATAGAACTGGTTCTTTTTATGGTAGTGAAGATGGTTCAACACTGCTTCAAGAAGATTTGATTGCATCAACCAACTGGAATGATGAAATGTCCGTGGAAACATTTTTGCGCCGATTTATTGAATATTTGGAGTTTGATAAGCGGGCTGGCTCTAAGAATGATAAAACATTCATCGGGGAAATTACTAAGGATAGAAAGGAGCTATATAGTTATATTTTTGGGTTGAGCTTTATCGAACCATATTATGATTTGCGTCAAAAGGGCAAAAGTTTAGAACAGCTATCTCCGGGAGAAAAAGGTGCTCTTCTACTTGTGTTTTACTTGGTTCTTGACAAAGAAGATATCCCTCTGATTATCGATCAGCCAGAAGACAACTTAGATAACAATAGTGTTGCTAAAGTACTGGTTCCCTATATAAAAGAGGCTAAGAAACTTCGTCAAATTATCATGGTAACTCATAACCCGAATTTGGCCGTAGTAGCTGATTCTGAGCAGGTAATAAAAGTTGGTATAGATAAGGAAAATGGCAACGAATTCTACTTCATATCAGGTGGTATAGAACATCCCAAGATCAATGAGCAGATAGTAGAAGTTTTGGAAGGTACTATACCAGCGTTTTCCTTAAGAAAAGACAAGTATCAGATTGCGTGATGCATATAACAAGGCGCTGCTGCCGGACAAATTTTCCGCTGCGCTCCAAATTTGCCGCAGAGCGCGGCGTTATTTGTCAATCTCAATCAAACTAAGGAGTATTAAATGGAATTAGAAATAACATGGAAACGAGCCGCTCGGATTTGGTGGTCATATATTTGGCGGAACATCATAGCAATTATTGGAGCTGTTATTATTGGCGCTATTGCCGGTGGTGTTTTAGGTTTTATTCTAGGTATGCTTGGTGCCTCTACAGATACGATTAAGTTAATTGTTCAACCCATTGGCTTCTTAATCGGCCTAGGAATTTCAATCATTCCATTTAAGCTTATTCTTGGTAAAAACTTTGGTGAGTTCCGCTTGGTTCTAATGAGTACTAGCGAAGAGTCCAACACATAACAAGGGGTTTCAAGGCGGCTAAAGAAAGCTGGCTGTTCGCTTCGCTCAGTATAGCCAGCTTTCTTTAGCCGCTTCAAACAGCGTTATGCACCATGGAGAATTTAATGAACTTAAGCGGTGAGTGTTTTTGTGGTGAAATTAAATACGAAATAAACGGTAAACTTCTTGATGCTAGATCATGCCACTGTTCTCGCTGTAGGAAAGCTTTTAGTTCTCAAGCATCAGCTTACGCGCTCGTAGATCCCTCCGAATTTCAATGGGTTTCTGGTGCGGAGTTTTTGACTTCTTATGTTGGTGAACACGGTTTCGGTTTACAGTTTTGCAAGAAATGTGGTTCTACTTTATGTGGTGTTTACCAAGGTGAAGTTCACGGAGTAACGTTGGGTTGTCTTAACGAAGACCCAGAAATAGAAATTGGACGCCACATTTTTGTGGGCTCCAAAGCAAGTTGGGAAGTAATTCCAGAGGGCGTTCCACAATATGAGGAGCATCCACCTGAAAATGCATAACAAGCACATTAAAAATCGCCCACAAAAAACGTGGGCTGGACTCGCTACCGCTCGCCTATTACGCGGGCGTTAGCCTCCAAGGAAGTTATGAGTAAACGTCCAAAAATGGGTGACATAGTTGAGATTCCGTTATCAGAGAATGGAACTGGTTATGCGCAATATACGCATAAACATAAGCAATACGGTGCTTTATTACGCGTCTTTCAAGTTCGTGAAAAAGTAGATGATCTTGCAGAGTTATTGAATGTGCCCCATCAATTCACGACGTTCTTTCCACTCGGCGCAGCGGTGAATAGAGAAATAGTAAGCATTGCTGGTAATTTGCCAGTGCAAGAAAAATTTAAAACGTTTCCTACCTTGTTTGCATGACCAACAATTAATTTCTTCTTGCGACTAAATCACTCATAGCCTGCATCGCTTCTGGCTTTAGCTGAGAGAGATTGGGTTGAATGGCTTCACCATAATGCGCAAATAATTGCGCATCGAGCTTATCAGTATTTGCTCGCTGGCCTAACGCTCCGGCAAAGCGTTTTACGTGGATAGGATTCGCAATAACAAAGGGTAAATTAGCGCTTGCACATGCCATGATAAAAGGCATTTCAAGACGACCAGTGGCCTCTATAACGATACGACCGGGTGAATATTTCTTGATTGTTCTAACGGCTTCTTTAATGCCTTTTTCATCATTATTGACGGTGAAATATATGTCGAGTGGGCGGATATAAATATCCAACTGAAACTTACCCGTATCAACACCGACGCTAACGTTTTGCTTTGTTTTTGTATTCATACTAAGCTAACTCTTGCTTGCATAATGCGGTCCGGTGACCGGTGCAATCGAGACCCAGTAGACTATTCGAGTGTGGAGCTTGGAGTCCTTTGTGGTGTTCTTTCTTGTTATCGGTCTCTCAACTGAGGAGCCATCGCTCAATCGAACTACCACAAAAGAAAGCTTTAGTTGCTGCTAAAGCCTGGGTCTCACTTTACCTCACACTGATTAAAATCAGGATGATTTACATGAGTTATTATCCATACACGCACCTCAACTACGACAATGTTTGTTGTCATGGTTTTGGCAAACAACGCAAAAAGCCATGCCAACACATTGGGTGTTAGGCGGGCGTTATACCAAGGAGGGACTCTACGTGACAGAAGAAAATATCAAAAAAATTGTTAAGCGATACAAACTTCTTTCATCATTTTGGCTGTTTGTTTTTTTAATTATTGCTTTATTGGCTAACTGGGCACTGATAGATTCAAATATTCGTAATCACTCAGAACTAGGTCTTGATTACCATTCAAGTCAGGATGGCTTTATTTGGGGGGCTATCATTGTTGGCTTAAATGTAGTTTTGCAGTTATTTTTCTACTCTCTAGAAAAAATCCTGCTCTTTTTGCAACAAGAAAGCAGTTCTTCGAATTAAGTTGTGTATAACAAAAAATGAAGTTCGCCCGCTGTGCGGGCTGGAACGCATACACGCGGGGTGGCTTCGCCATTATGCCCCACGCATCTGCACCCCTTAGCTTAACGTTATGCACCGACGGAACAATGAGTAATATTCGATTTGAAGATGGGCGAGAGCATAGGTTTACAATTAGCAAACCTACATAAGCTGACCCGGTTTTGATTGCTTGTCCTAAATGCTCAAGTAAAGCTGTAGTTATTCCTCTCGGGGAAGATAAAGTCCGAGCATCTTGTGTTGAATGTGGATATACCATGGATAAAATCATCAAAAAACAGAATTGCACTATTCAAGGCCATAGATGAGCTTAAAGCAAAGGCATAACAAACGCAGGTTGTTGGAACGCCTTTCCGCTTCTTTATCGCTCCAAACCAGCCGCGACTGCGGGCGTTAAACCCAAGAGAAAGGAATCACGATGTTTCACAAATTATTATCTATATGTCTAATACTGCTTAGCCATGGGGTCTCGGCCGATGAACTGATCCCAACCAAATCTGGAATGTACGATGTCGGAGGCTTTAGTCTCTATTTGGAATGCTATGAAAACGACAAACCAAAATTAATACTTGAACAAGGGTTCGGTCGTTCTGGCTCTGATGGGGTCTGGTTGAATAATATTAAAGAGCTCAAAGGCCACTATAGTATCTGTCTGTATGATCGTTCTGGTTTGGGTAAAAGCGAAAAAGGGCCAGTTCCTTTTACCATTAACGATAACGCTAAACGCCTTCGTGCTCTTTTATCTGCTGCAAACATACATCCGCCATACTATTTTGCCGGAGGCTCTTACGCCTCGTATATTATTACTGCTTACAATAACCTTTACCCAGATGAAGTATTGGGTGCTGTGTTTATCGCTCCTCCTACTCTTGGGTACTTTTACACAATGGGAACTCGTTGGCCTCAAGGTTTTGAAACCGATAACGAAGCGTTAAAACGTTATATGGAATTTGAACAAAGTGTTTTAAACCCAATGTTCGAACGTGTGCCGGAAAATGTCGATCATATGAAAAGCTACCAACAACTATCAGGCTCCAACGATTTTGACGCTAAGCCCATTATCGTCATTCGCTCAAAACAATCTGAAGAGCCCTACGATCCTCCTTTTGTTCCTGACGTCATTGCGGAAAAAATGGAATCATTAGAACAGGGTGCAGAAGACTATTTCAACTCACTTTCAGCTGATGTCGAAATCATCTATTCGGAATCAGAAAAGCACCATTTACATATTTCAGATCCAGAACTAGTCGTATCAAAAATACAGGCGTTGGCAAAGTAGTAGGGTTTAACAAACCAAGTAAGCTGGGCATTACAGGTGGGCATCTGTCACTTCTTTCCTATTTTAGCCCATGGGTTGCTACACATTAAACAAGGCGTTACGTCGCCAATCGTTTGACACCAATGTTGTGAACGATATTGATTGTTAAAACGACATAGTAAGAGGTTATATATTTTGGCTGATAACGTAATACATTGGGTTGGATTTACAATTCAAACAATCGGTTTATTGCTGGTTACGATCGAGCTTTATTTACCGAAGCTGTCGGAAAGCGTCAAAGTCTTCTTTGAAAGAATTCAGTTTCAATTCGTACGTAGACCGGGAACGAGACAAGACTGGCATTGGATAGCTACAGGTTCTTATATTTTCGTTTGGGTTATTTCTGTCGCTGTAGTCTCAATCTGGGAACCCTCGATGAGCTTTATCGCAAACATAGCATTTACGATATTTACCGTATTTCTCGGGCTGATTATCTATATTAGTAAAATATTCGTAAGACTTGGAGTTGTTCTTGGTAGAGGAAATGCTATTGGGGGCGTTGGTCTGGTTTTGGCCTTAATCGGTTTTACGATAGAGGTATCGAAAATGGTTATTGCGTAACAACGTAGAAAAGCGACATATCAATAACAGCCAGTAAATTACGCCAATAAACGGGGCGGCTTTGCGATTATGCCCCACGTATCCACCCCTCTTAGCTCAACGTTAGTTCGCACTTAGATTTCACGTAAATGGCAAAATTTAATCGATGAAAGTAGTAGCAATAAGCGGTATATCTGGAAGCGGAAAAACGTCACTCGTTAAAACGTTATCTCATTCTCTGTCGTGCCCCTCTGTTCTCTTCGACGATTTTGTAGATGATCACACTTATCCAAAAGACATCAAAAAATGGGTGACTAACGGTGCAAATGTCTTAGATGTTGAAACGCCTCGAATGGATAAAGCATTACTGGAATTGGTATCTCGTTCTGAAGCTGAATACATTTTTGTAGAAGAACCGTTTGGAAAATGCAGGGAACCTATTTCCGCGCTAATAGACAAAGTTGTACTGCTGGATATGCCTTTAGAAATCTGCCTTTCTCGCGTTATTCAGAGAAATATAGCGCAGTCAGGTTTAGACTCAAGTCAGAATATAAAACAGTATCTGGTCAAATATAATGAGTTTTTAAGGGATGCTTATATTAAGACAAACATGCAAACACGGGGCACAAGCGATTTAATCCTCAATAAAGTGCAATCCGTTGAGGCATTAGAGGAAAGTGTCATCCAGTGGCTCAGGGCCGATGCGAACTATCAAACGTTTTAAGTGCCGCAATATTTGCGCCAACCCCTATCAAAATTCCTTCAAATTCGGTACTATCCGCGGTCTTAAATTTTTAACGAAATAAGCGGACTATGTTTGAAATAAACCCCGTTACGAATGCGATAAAAGATATCCGCGAGCGCACCGATGCGCTTAGGGGGTATCTTTGACTTTGATGCAAAGTCAGAGCGTTTAGAAGAAGTTAGCCGAGAATTAGAAAGCCCTGACGTTTGGAACGAGCCAGACAGAGCGCAGGCACTTGGCAAAGAGAAAGTAGCCCTAGAGCAAATCGTTGAAACGATCCATAAACTCGACCAAGGCACAGAAGACGTTGAAGGTCTTGTGGAGTTGGCGGTAGAGGCTGAAGACGAAGATACATTCGTTGAGGCCCAAAGTGAACTTGAAGGCTTAATTGAACAACTAGAGGTGCTTGAGTTTCGCCGTATGTTTTCTGGCCCGAATGATGAAAACGACTGCTATATTGATATTCAGTCGGGCTCTGGCGGTACAGAGGCGCAAGATTGGGCCAATATGCTGCTACGTATGTATTTGCGTTGGGGCGAAGCCCATGGCTTTAAAACTGAGCTGATTGAAGTATCAGACGGTGATGTGGCCGGTATAAAAAGTGCGACCCTGCGTATTCAGGGTGAGTACGCGTTTGGTTGGCTTCGTACAGAAACGGGCGTGCACCGTTTGGTTCGTAAGTCACCGTTTGACTCGGGTAACCGCCGTCATACGTCGTTCTCATCGGCGTTTGTATACCCAGAAATTGACGATGATATTGATATTGACATTAACCCGTCTGACTTACGTATAGATACCTATCGCGCATCGGGCGCAGGTGGACAGCACGTAAACAGAACCGACTCTGCGGTACGTATTACCCACGAGCCAACGGGCATTGTGGTGCAGTGTCAGAACGATCGCTCGCAGCACAAAAACAAAGATCAGGCGATGAAGCAGTTAAAAGCAAAACTTTATGAGTTTGAACTGCAAAAACAAAACGCTGAAAAACAAGCGATGGAAGACAGCAAGTCAGATATCGGCTGGGGAAGTCAGATACGTTCGTATGTATTGGATGACTCTCGCATTAAAGATTTGCGCACCGGCGTGGAAACGCGTAACACTCAAGCCGTGCTAGATGGCGACTTGGACAAATTTATTGAAGCTAGCCTAAAATCTGGGCTGTAAACCGAACAACGAAGTGAAAGGTTATGACTGACCAACAAACAGACGATAACAAATTGATTGCAGAGCGCCGTGCCAAATTGAGCGCTATTCGCGAGCAGTGCCGTGCCAACGGTTTCCCAAACAGCTTCCGTCGTGAAAACTATGCGGATGAGCTGCAAGCTAAGTTCGGTGAATTCGACAAAGAAACCTTGCAAGAGCAGGGCAACAAGGTAAGCATTGCTGGCCGTATTATGGCAAAGCGTGGTCCTTTCATGTTGCTTCAAGACATGACAGGCCGTATTCAAGCTTACGCTGATAAAGACACGCAAAAAGCACTTAAAGCAAAATATGGTGCGCTAGATATTGGTGACATCATTGGCGTAGCGGGCGACCTGCACAAGTCAGGTAAAGGCGACCTTTACGTAAACATGGAACAATACGAGCTGTTAACCAAAGCACTTCGCCCGTTGCCAGAAAAATTTCACGGTTTGAGCGACCAGGAAACTAAATATCGCCAGCGTTATGTTGACTTGATCACAAGTGAACAAACGCGCAAAACGTTCATGATCCGTAGCAAAATCGTAAACGGTATTCGCAATTACCTGACCGAACGTGACTACCTAGAAGTAGAAACGCCAATGCTACAGGTTATTCCAGGTGGCGCGACGGCGAAGCCGTTTGTCACTCACCACAATGCGCTAGATATCGACATGTACCTGCGTATTGCGCCAGAGCTTTACCTTAAGCGTTTGGTTGTTGGTGGCTTTGAGCGTGTGTTCGAAATTAACCGAAACTTCCGCAACGAAGGCTTATCAACCCGTCATAACCCTGAGTTTACTATGCTTGAATTCTACCAAGCGTATGCAGACTACAACGACCTGATGAACCTTACCGAAGATATGCTGCGCACGTTAGCGGAAGACATTCTTGGTACCAGCATTATCAAGAACACAACGAAAGACGCTGAAGGTAACGTAACGTCTGAAGTAGAGTATGACTTTGGTAAGCCGTTCGACCGTTTGAGCATGGGCGAGGCGATTCTTAAATACTGGCCTGAAGCTGACGAAGCGGCCATTCGCGATCCAGAGGCGAACCTAGATTCGCTTAAAGCGATGGCAAAGCAGCTTCATATTAAAGAGCCTGAAGTTGACGGTATTTGGGGCGCGGGTAAATACCTGTGTGAAATCTTCGAAGCAACAGCTGAAGAGAAGCTTGAACAACCTACGTTTATCACTGAATATCCGTGGGAAGTATCGCCGCTGGCACGTCGTAATGACAACAACCCGTTCATTACCGACCGTTTCGAGTTCTTCGTAGGCGGACGTGAATTAGCCAACGGCTTTAGTGAGCTTAACGACCCAGAAGACCAAGCTGAACGTTTTGCAAAGCAAGTTGAAGAAAAAGACGCGGGCGATGATGAAGCCATGCACTTTGACGATGACTATATTCGTGCACTTGAGTACGGCTTACCGCCAACAGCGGGTGAAGGCATTGGTATCGACCGTTTAGCTATGCTATTTACTGATAGCTCAACGATTAAAGACGTTATCTTGTTCCCACACATGAAGCCTCAAGCGCCGAAAGACGCGCAAGAAGCGGGCGAGTAAGAGGGTTAGTAAGCGTAGGCTTTGGCCATTATCGATAAACGTTTAGGCGCTAAGTCTTTAAAGATTTAACGCCTTAATACGCTCTACCATAAGGGTATTCACGGGAACGTGAATACCCTTTTTCTTTGCCATTTCCACAATATACCCATTAATGGCGTCTATTTCCGTTGGCCTACCGTGAAGCACGTCTTGATGCATACTTGAGTAGTTTTCACCGGTTGCTTTGGCAACGGCTAATACGTGTTCATGAACCTTGGTTTCATTAAAGACAAGCCCGCAGGCATTGGCGACGTCTACAAACTCTTTACAAAGCGCGCGGCGAACATCGCTAAATTGACTGTCCAATATGTGTTTATTCTGAATATGATTAAGTGCGGTGAGCGGGTTAATCACCATATTGACGGAGAGCTTTTGCCATAGGGCGTGCACAATATTGTCTGGCGTAGAAACAGGGGGGAATGCGTTGTGCAAAAGGTTTATTGCGTCGGAGAGTAGTGGGGAAAGACGGTTGCCTTTATTGGGCGCACCAATTTGCGTGCTACCTTGTCCAGAATAGGTAATAAAGGCTTTGCCCTTATCGTCTATTTGTTTGAATGCACCGTGGCTTGTGGTGGCCAATAACAGTGGATAATGCGGGCCTAATATCTGCTGGGCTATTTCCCAACCGCCCATGCCGTTGTGCAACAAAACGAGGGCAGGGGAATGAACCAAATAAGGCCGCCAATAGGACAATGCCGATTCCAGCTGATACACCTTCAAAGGAAGCACCAATACGTCGTTTTTTGCCAGCACATTGGCTTGTGCTGTTTGCATTGATAAAGGCACCTTGCTGTTATCTAGCCACCTAGCGTAATGAGGAATATTCGCCATGGTTCGTGGATATCGTTGGTAGGCAAGGTGTTGTCGCTGGGCACCTGCCGCTAGCAAACTGCCAATGGCGCCGGCGCCAACAATATGTAGGGTAGGGTTAATGCTCGTCATTGTTTTTGTTTAATGATGTAAACGCAGGCTTTTCACTGATGTGCTGGTATTTATCAGGCACCACTGGCCAAGGAAGTTGCTCTGGCTGACTCACCGAAGCTAGCCAAGTTTTTACCTGCTCGTCATCAAATTCGCTACCTTGGCAAAGCGGTGCCTCTACTCTGATTGTTTGTGTTTTTAATGGCAGCGTTAAAACCGCAGCGTGCAAATATAGACGGTCAGCGTGGCTATTTTGCCCTTTGTCGCCATACAGAGTATCACCAAGAATGGGAGCTCCTAAACTTTTTAACGCCACGCGTATTTGGTGAGTTTTTCCTGAATAGGGTTTCACAATAAAACCCCGTAAACCCGGTCTAGCAGACTGGCTAAAAAACTGAGTAATTGCAGGGTTATCGGTGGTTTTTAATAAAATGTGCTGCCCGTTACGGCGATTTTTCATATCGCCAATCACAGTACCTTGCTTCTTCTTGGGCTTGTTATTGCTTAACGCTAAGTAGTACTTACTTACTCTGCGTTCAGCAAAAAGCGCCCCAATTTCGGCGGCGGTAACGTCATTTTTGGCTAAGCATAAGCAGCCTGACGTCCCAGTATCTAGTCGGTGACACAGAAACAGCTTATCTAACGAGGTTTGCTCTCTAAGTAAGCTGACGATGCCCTTGGGCGGCTGGTCTGGGTGATGAGAGGGGAGAGCATCACTGTCGTGCATTGCCACGCCAGCAGGCTTGTTGACGATGAGGATATTTTCATCGTCAAACAATATTGGAATCATTGCAGGCTCTATTTTTCTAAATGTTCAATGGCTTCTTCGTAGTCTAGTTCGTCTACCGCATCTTCCACTGCTTGGCGCGTGTCTGCAGGTAGCGCTAAGGCATCCAACCACTCGTCTAGCTTCGATTGTGAGATGAACTCGCTGGCTCTAAGTGCAGCAATAAGCTGGGCTTTGGCTTGTGAGGCCACCGCGCTGTCTACTGCAGGCTTTTCTTCTTTCACCGCATCGGATGAAAGTGCTGCAATGGCGGCCAGTGTTTCGTTTAATAATGCAATAAACTCAGGGTAACCTGACGGCAAGGTTTTTTCATTCCTTACGCTGCTTTCCACGGCTTTGCTAGCATTGTGCAGTGCGAAAAGCCCCAGGTTGCCTGTTACACCCTTAAGGGTATGTACCAGCGAATACGCTTTATCAAACTCACTCGTTTTCATGAATGACTGTAAATCATCGTCTAAACCACGATATTCGTCTGAAAACTTATTTAGTAAGGTTAACAACAGTGTTTTATTACCACTAAGCTGAGACATTCCGAATTCAATATCTAAGACTGTTGCCGACTGATCCATGTGTGTTCCTTTAAACTGTGATGCGTTAAGTGTATTTCAGAAATGCACAAATTAATAGAATCATAGCAAGCCAATACAAGTAAAGCGCTAAAAAGTCTGGTAATCTTCGGTGAATTGTCGGGCTAAAACGACTAAAAAAGCGTGTGTCGAAGCGTCACACACTAGACGTACCATAGAAGGATGAAGCATGTCAGTAATGCGGGCTACACGTATTTTCACCGTGTTTATTGTTTTTTGTAGTTTGGCAGCTTGTCAAAACACAAGTGATAAAAAGGGCGACAAGGGCGAAAAAGACACCACGGCAGTGACTATCGCCTATGAAAAGTATCAATTAGATAATGGCCTTACGGTTATTTTACATGAAGACCATTCAGACCCCCTAGTGCATGTTGATGTGACTTATCATGTGGGGTCTGCCAGAGAAGAGGTGGGGAAATCTGGCTTTGCCCATTTCTTTGAGCACATGATGTTTCAAGGCTCTAAGCACGTCGCCGATGAACAGCACTTCAAAATAATCACTGATGCAGGTGGCAGCCTAAATGGTTCTACCAATACCGACCGTACGAATTATTACGAAACAGTACCGGCAAACCAACTTGAAAAAGTATTGTGGTTAGAGTCAGACCGCATGGGGTACTTGTTAGAAGCGGTAAATCAAACCAAGTTTGAGAACCAACGTGAGACCGTTAAAAACGAACGTGCGCAACGTGTCGACAACCAACCTTATGGACTAAGACACGAACTTAACGGTGAAGCTATGTACCCTGAAGGGCACCCCTATTCTTGGATGACCATCGGTTACGTAGAAGACCTAGACAGAGTGAATGTTAACGACCTAAAAGCATTCTTTAAGCGTTGGTATGGCCCAAATAACGCTGTGCTTACCATCGGTGGCGACATTGATGTGGCCAAAACAAAAGCGTGGATTGAAAAATATTTCGGTGAAATCCCCCGTGGACCAGCAGTAGAAGAACCTGAACCTCAGCCGGTGACGTTACCGGAAACGCGGTATATGACCCTAGAAGATAAAGTGCATCTTCCGTTACTGCAAATTACGTTTCCTACGGTATATGCTCGTCATCCAGACGAAGCTCCCCTTGATGTGCTAGCCGATATTCTCGGTGGTGGAAAAACCTCCTTGTTTTACAAAAACCTAGTGAAAGAAGGTTTAGCGGTGCAAGCGGTTGTTTCTCACCCTTGTCGAGAGCTGGCTTGTGAATTCCAGTTACTCGCACTCGCCAACCCAGCAAAAATATCTGCATTGAGCGACTTAAGAAAGGTCATTAACATCACCTTGGCTGAGTTTGAACAACGGGGTGTGAAAGCTGACGACCTTGCGCGTACAAAGGGCAGTATTGAAGCGTCAACAGTGTTTGGCTTACAAAGTGTCGCAGGCAAAGTTTCAACCCTTGCTTCAAACGAAACCTTTCACCAAAAAGCAGATTTGGTGTCTGAAGACATTGCAAGGTACAACGCAGTAACGGCCGACGATGTTATGCGTGTATACAAAAAATACATTAAAGACGCCAATAGCGTCGTATTAAGTGTGGTACCTCAAGGGCAGCCGCAGCTTGAAGCCGCGAAGCCCAATTTCCAGCGCCCGGTAAGAACACTTCCTGAGCCTAGGGAAACCACAGAAGATCAGCTTAGTAACCTGACAACCCCTGAATCAAGTTTCGACAGAACCATAGCACCTGAAGCGGGTGATGTTCCTGTGGTGAATGTACCCGACTATTGGCAATCAAAGCTAGGTAATGGCATGGACGTGTTAGGTGTCACTATGGATGAAACGCCCACGCTGACCATGACAATAAGCATGGATGGTGGGATGCTACTCGATCCGAAAGGCAAAGAGGGTGTTGCCTATTTAACGGCGCTTCTCATGAACGAAACCACACAAAACTCCAGCAACGAAGAGTTAGCAAATGCGTTGGCAAAACTTGGTAGCTCTATTCGTTTCAGTTCAGCCGGACGCTACTCGCAAGTGTACATTTCCTCGTTAACCAAAAACATTGAGCCAACGTTAAGCTTATTGAAAGAAAAGCTCTTTTCCCCAGCATTTTTGCCCGAGGATTTCGCACGCATGAAAGAGCGGGTGATTCAGGGTCTTCAGCAACAAGCTAAAACCCCATCAAGTTTGGCAAGACGGGCGCGGGATTTGGTGCTCTTTGGCGGCCACAACCGGGTAAGTTTACCTGATGAAGGCACCATTGCTTCTATCCAAAGCATTACATTAGATGATGTCAAAGACTTCTACGCTAAGTACTACTCTCCCAGTAAGGCCAGCGTGGTCGTGGTTGGCAATTTACCCCAACAACAGGTAATGAAAAACCTTGCATTTATTGGCCAATGGCAAGGGCCTGAATACAGTTTCGAAGACTACAAAGCGTTTCCAGAATACGATACGCGCAACATTTTCTTAGTCGACAGCCCCTCAGCGGTGCAATCCATTGTTTATGTGGTTCAACGGGCGCTCGCCTACGACGCCACGGGCGACTATTTTAAAGCCAGACTGATGAACTTCCCATTGGGAGGCGGGTTTAATAGCCGAATTAACCTTAATCTTCGAGAAGACAAGGGCATCACTTATGGGGCTAATAGTGCCTTTTTAGGTGGGAAAACCTTGGGGTGGTTTGAAGTGAGTGCGGATGTAACCGCAGATCAAACCCAAGTCGCCATTAACGAGATGTTTGCCGAAATAGAAAACTATATTGAGCAGGGGCCAACTGACGATGAGCTTAAATTTATGCGCAATGCGTTTACGCTAAGTGACGCGCTAGAGTTTGAGACCCCCACCAGTAAGGCAAGGTTTCTTCGCCAGCTACAAAATTATAACTTGTCTAAAGATTACCGAAAAGAACAAGTTCGCATTATTCAAAGCATAACCAAAGATGAGATTAAAGCATTGGCATCGCGCTACCTGATAGACGATAAAATGCAAATCATTGTAGTGGGAGATAAAGCATCGTTACTGCCCCAACTGCAATCACTTGGCATGCCGATAATTGAATTATCGGTAGAGGCGAACCACAAAGAAGCGCTAAACTAATACTTAATTCGCATTAGGTTAATCGCTTCCACTTGATTTTAATTTGCTGTTCCCCCATAACGGGGGAACAACTACGCTATGGACTTGAACATTGACAGTAAACTCATCTTGTTTCGACGAGCGCCTGAATGCGCTTAAATCACCTGAATTTTTATCTTCTCTCAAGCAAATAAAGCGAGGCGTTGAGCGTGAAGCGCTGCGAATAAAAAGCAATGGTGAGTTGTCACAAGCGCCACACCCAAAAGCGTTAGGTGCGGCACTAACTCACGAGTCGATTACCACAGATTTCTCAGAGTCGTTACTTGAGTTTATTACACCGCCAGAAAGCCGTGCTGAAGATACTATCGCCCAATTAAAAGACATTCACAGGTTTACTATCGATAATATTGATGGGGAGCAAATATGGCCCCTGAGTATGCCGTGTTTTATTGAAGATGAGTCGCAAATACCCATTGCCTATTTTGGTGAGTCAAACGTGGGTAAAATGAAGCGGGTGTACCGAGTAGGACTTAAGAACCGGTATGGCAGTATGATGCAAGCTATTGCTGGCGTACATTTTAATTTTTCATTTCCCGATTCATTTTGGGCATTATGGGCGCAACTTAATGGAAAAGATCATAGTCAGGAACAGACATCAGAAGACTATTTTTCGTTAATTAGAAACTATCGCCGTTTTTGCTGGCTTATTCCTTATCTATACGGTGCTTCACCCGCATTGTGTGGCTCATTTCTCGCGGGTAAAAGTCACGGGCTTCCGTTTAAAAAAGTGGGTCAAGGCACTTACTACATGCCCTATGCTACTTCATTGAGAATGAGCGATTTAGGGTACACCAGCGCCGAACAATCATCGCTAAAAATCTGTTATAACAAACTCGATAATTATGTTGCCTTACTTCGTGAAGCGATGGGGACACCTTCTTCTCGCTTTAGTCAGTTTGCTGCAGGAGAAGAGGGTAATTATCAGCAGTTAAGCCGCAATATATTGCAAATAGAGAACGAGCTTTATTCTCCTATTCGCCCTAAGCAACCCACTCAGTCTATGGAAAAGCCCACTGATGCATTAGTAAAGCGGGGCATCAATTATATTGAAGTGCGGGCGTTAGATGTTAATCCGTTTTCTGCTATTGGAATTAGTGAAAGTCAGTTTCATTTTCTTGATGTGTTTTTACTCAGCTGTCTTCTTATGCCAAGTGAAGCGCTTGATGAGTCCCAGCTGACTGAAGCAAAAGACAATATGAACAAAGTGGTATTGGAAGGGCGAAACCCAGAGTTAAAGCTGCTTCAAGGTGGGGAGGAGATAAGCTTACCCGCTTGGTGTGAAACCTTGTTCGCACAATTTAAGCAAGTAGCCGCTTTACTCGATACCGCTAATGAAACCGATAAATACATGGCAGCGGTAGACGAAGAATGGCAAAAAGTAATAGACCCAGCTAAAACGCCATCAGGCGTGCTATTGAATGCATTGCTTAAAGACGACAAAGATAATAGTGTATTCGGGTTAGAACTTGCAGAGCGTTACAAAGCGGAGATGGCGGGCTATGCTTATACCCATACCGACGCAAACGCTTTTCAAGCCGCTTCACAAGCTTCCCTTGATGCCCAAGCCGATGTTGAAGCTGCAGATAGCAAAGACTTCGATAGCTTTATTCGTGATTACTTTAACGAACCGCCAGCAAAAAAAAATGCCTGACAAGTGTCAGGCATTGAAAGGTTCCAGGGAAACACACATTTTACTAGAACATTAATTAAGACAAGTCATGCATCAAAAGTTCAAACCGTGGGTTCTTTTTTTAGCGACATTGGTCGTTGTTTTTCCGCTGCTCATCGCTGGGTGCGCCACCACGCCTCCTAAGGACATTAGTAACCTTTGCGAAATTTTTTACGAGAAAGACGATTGGTACGACGCTGCCGCTGACGCACGGGATAAATGGGGCGTTCCTATTCACATTCCAATGGCAATGATGTATCAGGAAAGTTCGTTTAGACATGATGCCTTGCCTCCCCGAGATTATGTATTTTTTGGCTTAATTCCGTGGGGCCGCGTGAGTTCTGCTTATGGTTACTCTCAAGCTAAAACACCAACATGGGCAGATTATATTCGCGAAACGGGAAATCGCGGTGCAGATAGAGACGACTTTGAAGATGCTATCGACTTTATGGGCTGGTTTATCTATAAGTCTCAAAAAGTTAATGGTGTGTCTAAATGGGACGCCTACGCGCAGTACCTGAATTACCATGAAGGCTGGGGGGGGATACAAACGCAGAAGTTATGACAGAAAGCCTTGGTTAAAAAAGGTGGCAGCGAAAGTAAAAGCACGTTCTTTGCGTTACGCAACCCAACTTAAAACCTGCGAAGAAGACTTGCAGAAAGGCTGGTTTATGAAACTGTTTACCTAGCCTTTACCCTGCGCGAATTAACTTTCTATACCGCTTAATCTCTCACACACCCCACTGCATGATCCCGCGGACACTGTTCTAAATCGGACAGTCAAAAGTGTCCGCTGCGGACACTTTTCTATTTCCTGCATTTAAAAAATCATTATTTATCATTGCTTTAAATTATGGCATGTAAATCGTATTAGTCGTTGTAAGAAAAATAAAACGGCTAATGAGCGTACGTGTTCTTGTGTAATTGGATTGCATTCACTCGCAACAAGGTAAGCAAGGGTCTATGTCTGTTAGCGAACCTATTCACTATTTAGAGGGCTAGACCATGATGATGATGCTTTTTCACTACATAAGTCTTCCAGTTTTGGTTTTGATTGTTGGCTTGGTTCTCGCCAATGTCGAAAAACAAGGGATATAGGGCAACGCGATGATTAAGGATACAAGTAGTCAAGATGTCGTGGTAAAGCAGCAGCGTCGCCGCACGCCTTGGATAGTTTTTAGCGTGTGTGTGATTGCCATTGTCTGCATGGGGTACGTGGCCGTTTCTGCGCCTCCTGCGGCTATTTCTGTAGCGAAAGCCTCATTAAAAGTACACACGGTGTCAAAGGGCGACTTGGTTCGAGATATTGTGACCACGGGTAAAATAATTGCCGCTAACGCGCCGCAGGTTTATAGCCCAGAGCAAGGCTATGTGTTACTCAAAGTGACCCCCGGGGATTTTATTGAAGTGGGAGACACTGTGGCCATTGTTGACTCCCCTGAATTGCAAAGCAACCTGAAACAGGAGCAACTGGTACTTGCAAGCTTACGCAGCGATCTCGCCAGACAGCAATTGGATGTTAGGCGTCAAACGTTACTACTTAACAAGCAGGCAGATTTGGCAAAAGTTGAACTTGATGCAGCAATGCGTGAAGACAAACGGGCGTCCTTATCCATTCAAAACCACCTTATTAGCCAAATTGATTTTGAAGAGGCCCAAGATAATTTAGCGCGAGCGAAAGTGACCCACAAGCATGCGCTTGCCGAAATTGAATTGGCAACCGATACCCTGGCTTTTGAGCTTAAAACCACCGAAGAGAAAGTGGCTAGGCAGGAGCTCGTGGTAGTAGAACTAGCCCGTCAATTGGCCAATTTGCAGATAAAGGCCACTGTGTCTGGCGTGGTGGGGAATGTGCGTATTCAACCCAATGCCCTGGTTGCCAAAAACGAATTACTCATGACACTAGTGGACCTTTCCGCCTATGAAGCACAGCTTAATGTGGCCGAAAGCTACGCCGGTGATCTTGGTATTGGCATGGACGTTGAGCTCACCATGGGAGGGCAAACGGTACTTGGTACTCTGGTTTCTATTTCCCCAGAGGTGGTAGAACGACAAGTCACAGCAAGGGTTCGCTTTCCTGAGAACAGTGTGCAATCTATTCGCCAAAATCAGCAGGTATCTGCTCGCATTCTGCTGGAAAACAAAACAGATGTATTAAAGGTGGCGCGAGGTAGCTTCTTGCAGGCAGGGGGACATACGGCCTATTTAGTGAATGGCGATGTAGCTGAACGTGTGGCTATTCAAATAGGGGCAACCAGTATGCGCGAAATAGAGATTTTAGGTGGCCTGAATGAAGGCGACGAAATAGTTATTTCTAATTATGAAAAATTCAACCAAGCGCCTTCGGTGCTGTTACGCTAAAACAAGGAACACACAATGTTAACCATGCACAACGTAGGCAAGATATACCAAACAGACAGTGTACAAACCCATGCATTAAGAGACTTTTCTCTTACGGTGAACGAAGGCGAATTTATTGCGGTAACGGGACCATCGGGTTCGGGGAAAACCACCTTTTTAAATATTGCAGGGTTATTAGAACCCTTTACGTCAGGGCAATATACATTAGACGGTATAGACATTGGTGGTTTGTCTGATAATCAGCGCGCGGATATCCGCAACCAAAAAATAGGCTATATTTTTCAGGGTTTTAACCTAATTCCTGATTTAAATATTTACGAAAATGTGGAAGTGCCTTTGCGATACCGTGGAGTACCAGCAAAAGAACGTAAAGTGCGAATTTTAGAATGTTTAGAACAGGTGGGGCTAGCTAGCCGCGCCAGGCACTTACCTCAGCAGCTATCTGGTGGGCAACAACAACGGGTGGCGATAGCCAGAGCGCTCGCCGGAAAACCCCGTTTTTTGCTGGCAGATGAGCCTACGGGTAATTTAGATACCCTTATGGCGCGCCAAGTTATGGAGTTATTAGAAGAGATTAACCAAAATGGCGCCACTATCGTTATGGTCACCCACGACCCTGAATTGGCCCGTAGAGCCCCTCGCAACATTCAAGTGGTAGACGGGGAATTGGCCGATTTAACCTTTTATCAAGGGAAGCCAGCAACGTCTGCCTCAGCCCCTGAAAAAAGCGCCCACGAAAGCGTAGTGGGAGGCTGATATGTTTCTTCACTATATCGATTTAAGCATCAGAAGTATCAAGAGTACGCCTGTAATCAGCGTATTAATGGTGTTTGCCATTGCAATAGGTATTGGCTTAACCATGACAAGCCTTTCTGTGTTTCACATGATGTCGATGGATCCTATCCCTCACAAAAGTCAGGCCATTCATTTTCCTCAGTTAAACATTATGGATGAAGGCGGCGAATGGCATACAGATGATAATATTCCTTACCAACTGACTTATCAGGATGCCATAAACCTCTACAACGCAGACGCAGACTTTCCTAGAAGCCCGAGTTTTCGTAGTGGTTTTTCGGTGCACCTAAATACCCCTGACGTTAAGCCTACCATGGAACCTGCCCGTCTTGTTTATCAAGAGTTTTTCTCAATTTTTGAGCGGCCCTTCATTTTTGGGGCGCCTTGGTCGAAGGAAGAACAACAAAGCAAACCCTATGTCGTGGTTATTTCCGAATCCATTAACAACCGCTTATTCAATGGCCAGAACTCAGTGGGCAAATCCATCTATTTAGACAATAAAAGCTATCGTATTGTCGGTGTGGTTGAAGACTGGGATCACCACATTAAGTATTACGACTTAAATAACGGTGCGTTTAATAGTCCAGAAAAACTTTATGTGCCTCTTTCTATTGCGCCTTTAGAAGAAATAGGGACGTGGGGAAATACCAATGGGTGGAAACACGAAACCTTAAATGGCTACCAAAGCTTATTGCAATCTGAATTGGTCTGGGTGCAATTTTGGGTACAGCTTAATACGGCCGCCGAAAAAGAAGCGTTTAGTGCGCTGATAATGGCCTATATGGAAGATCAGCAATCGAAAGGCCGGTTTAATCGCGATAATTTGCAATACGCCCTTCGTAACGTCACCGAATGGTTAAAATATAATCAGGTGGTCTCAGAGGACAATCGTATTCTCGTTGGCTTGAGCTTTATGTTCTTGCTTGTCTGTGTGGCGAATATATTGGGCTTATTACTGGCTAAATTTCTAAAACGAGCGCCTGAGGTTGGCGTACGCCGCGCCCTTGGCGCCAGTAAGAAGCACATATTTGCGCAGCATATTGTGGAAGTGTCTGTTATTGGCTTAGCCGGTGGCATTTTGGGTATTGTGATTGCGCAACTTGGTCTGTGGGGCGTTCGTACTACCAACAGATATTATGAAGCCCTAGCTACCATGGATGTCTCTATGCTGTTAGCGGCGCCTACCATTGCCTTAATGGCAAGTTTCATAGCGGGTTTGTACCCTGCATGGCTGGTGTGTAGAACCCAACCTGCCATTTACCTCAAAAGCCAATAGGAGCGTATCATGCTAGAAATTAAACCTATATTTAATGCACTGCGTCGCTCAAAAGTGGGGGCTATTTTATTGTTTTTACAAATAGCGCTGACAACGGCTGTGGTCAGCAATGCCGCATTTATGATTAACGATCACCTGTCGTATTTAAAAGAAGATACCGGCTTTGTGCAGCAGGAGATATTTAGCTTTGGTCTTATGACATTTGGCAAAGACATCGATTTGCACCAACAAGCAGAACGAGATGAAGACATGATTCGCCGTATTCCAGGCGTGATAGATGCCGTGTTTATTCAAGCGGTGCCGTTAACCGGGGGCGGTTCGTCCACCTCAAGTCATCTACGCCCACCGCCAGAAGAATCGAAATCATTGTCACTGGCCTACTATTACGCCGATGAACATACACTTGACACCTTTGGGGTTACCTTGCTGGAAGGGCGGAATTTTCGGCCGGAAGAGGTGGTTATTGGAAGCGATTTTGACGGACATGGTCCCAACACCGTTATTGTATCTCAAGCCTATGCGCAGGAGATGTTTGAAGGTGAATCGGCACTGGGTAAAACTATTTATGTGTCGAGCCGGCCGCTAGAAATTATTGGCGTGGTTGAGACAATGAAAAGCCCCTGGCCGAGAGGCGATCGAAGTAGCAGAACCAGCATTATTCCTTTTATTAATGTGCAAAATTTTCACCGCGTGATGGTGAGAACCGAGGCGTCTGAGCGCGACAGTGTGATGAAGGTGATTGAAGACAAAATGCTAAGTCAGTATGACCAGAGGGTGATAATCAATATTAGGGGACTGGAGGAAAGCAAAAACAGTTACGATGCCACCGATGTGCTGATGATGCGTATGTTGATGGTTTTAGTGGTTATTTTAGTACTAGTTACGGCGCTGGGTATTTTTGGCCTTACGCAATTCAATATTAGTAAACGGACGAAGCAAATTGGTACACGTCGGGCATTAGGGGCGAGAAAGTCGGATATTATTCGCTATTTCTTAGTAGAAAATGCCATGATATGCACGGTAGGTTTGGTAATAGGGTCATTTGCGGCGTTCTTTTTGGGGCGCGTATTAATGAACGCCTATTCCATTAATGCCCTAGAAATGCAATTTGTTATCGGTACGGCTGTGGGAATATGCGTAATGAGCTTACTCGCCGTTATTGTGCCGGCAATGCGTGCCGCCAATATTTCACCGAGTATCGCCACTCGTAGTATTTAAGAGCGCAGATGAATGAAAAAAATCTTAATTGTTGATGACAACGCTGCGGTGTTGGAAGCCTTGTCATTACTTTTAGAAATCCACGGCTACCAGGTTGTTACGGCTAGTACACCGAAAGAGGCGTTACAAATCGTAAACTATCAAGCGATTAGCCTGGTGCTTCAGGACATGAATTTCAGCGCCGATACCACGTCTGGCGAAGAAGGCAAAACGCTGTTTTTTGCGCTAAGAGAGCTAAACCCTCTATTGCCGATTATCCTTATTACCGCATGGACCGAATTGGAGCATGCGGTGGCGTTGGTGAAAGCCGGCGCTGCAGACTACATCCCAAAGCCGTGGGATGATGTGAAGTTAATCACCACTGTAAACAACTTAATCGCCCTCGGTGAAGCCTCGGCCACTCATCAATCAGTGAAACAGCAGTCTACCCTTTACGATAGCGCTAAACAGGCCGCTCGCAGTGTGGGATTGGTGTATGAAAGCGCAGCAATGCAGCGAGTGGTAGATATGGCGTTGCAGGTGGCCAAGTCCGATGTACCCGTGCTTATAACAGGGCCAAACGGTAGCGGCAAAGAAAAAATCGCCGAACTCATACAGTCTCAATCCCCGTTGCGTCATGCGGCTTTTGTTAAGGTCAATGCGGGTGCGCTGCCTCAAGAACTGATTGAAGCTGAATTGTTCGGAGCTGAAGCCGGCGCATTTACCAGTGCGAACAAGTCCAGAATAGGGCGCTTTGAAGCCGCTAACGGGGGCACGCTATTTTTAGATGAAATTGGTACCTTACCCTTATCGGGGCAGGTCAAGCTGTTGCGCGTATTGCAAACCGGCGAGTTTGAAAAATTAGGCTCGGTAAAAACTCAGCATACCAACGTTCGTATTATCTCGGCCACGAACGCAGATTTAGCCAGTGATATCGCAAACGGGCATTTTCGTGAGGATTTGTTTTATCGCCTTAATGTTATCGAAATTAATGTGCCCCCACTTAGCGAGCGGGGTGACGATGCGTTGGCGCTGGTTCAACACTTTTTGCCTAACCGGGAAATTAGCTTAACGGGAAAGCAGGCCATTACTCAATACCCTTGGCCCGGTAACGTGAGAGAGCTAGAAAATGCATGCCGCAGAGTGGATATCTTACATCCGCATGGCCCGTTAAATGCCGACGCGTTTGGTTTACCCAGTAGCCATAGCGAAGACACCGTTTTGGTTAAAGCCGGAAGCGAGCCTACCGAAGCGGAAATTCAAGCCGCCTTAGTGCGCTACAATGGGGTAATTGCGCAAGTGGCGAAACATGTAGGGCTGTCGCGACAGGCGCTTTACCGGCGACTCGATAAATACAAAATAAGCTATAAATCGTGAAATCTATTAGAACCAAGCTGGTAGCAGCGTCACTGAGTGCGACGGCTATAGGGTTGTCGCCTATGCTCTATCTGGCCCCGCTGTCTCTAGGGGTGAAGATACTTTGTGTGCTGGGAGCGCTTGGGCTATGTGCCATTGTTGTGTACAAGGCCACTGAATCGATGAGCCAGAATATTCAAGCGTTAGAGGTAGGGTTACTCAACTTCAAAGACGGGGAATATGCCGCCACATTGGCATGTTCCACCACCGACGAATTCGCTCATCTCTGCGCCCTTTACAATGCATCCGCGCAATCACTTCGCAAAGAAAAGCAATGGTTGCATCAGCGGGAATTAATGCTCGATAAAGTATTGCAAAGCTCACCTGATGTATTGCTATTAGTGAACGATAAAAACGACGTGGTGTTTAGCAACCATCAAGCCAGAGACTTTTTTGCAGTTAATCAGCGCCTTGAAGGGCTTTCTTTGCCCCGTTTGCTTTCAAAGCAACCCCGTGCCTTAAGTGAAGTCATGCTAGACAGCCGCGAAGGGTTGTTCACCTTACCGCAAGATGAAAAGGGTGTCGAAACCTGGCATTTGGCGCAGGGCACATTTTTACTTAATAACCAGCAGCACACCCTTTATATTCTCAAGCAAATGACCCGCGAGCTAAACCGTCAAGAAGTATCAGTTTGGAAAAAAGTGATCCGCGTGATTAGCCATGAACTCAATAACTCGTTAGGGCCAATATCCAGTTTGCTACATAGCGGAAAAATCGTCGCCAATCAAAACCAAGACCCCCGTTTAGAGCGGGTGTTTCTTACCATCGAAGAAAGAATTGCACATCTTAATCAATTCGTCCAAGGCTACGGAAAATTCGCTAAGTTACCCACACCTGTATTTGCCCCCATTGAGTGGACAAGTGTGATAGCACAGTTAAAACAGCAATATGAATTTACCCTGGATATGCCAACGCCGGTGAATTTGCACGCCGATGCCGTGCAAATTGAGCAATTACTTATTAACTTGCTGAAAAATGCCCATGAAGCGGGTGGTTCACCAAGGGACATCCACTTAGTCATTAAACAGCAGAATTCCCACGTGGTATTAGAAGTGTTAGATGCTGGAAAGGGCATGAGCGAACAGGTGATGACAAATGCCCTTGTACCTTTTTATTCTACCAAAGCGAATGGCAGCGGATTGGGGTTGGCCTTGTGCCGTGAAATATGTGATGCCCATGGCGGCCACCTTGTTATCCAAAACAGGCAGCAAAAAGGGCTATGCGTAAGGGTTATTTTCGACGGCGATGCAGGCAGGTAAACCTAGGTTACAGTAGATTTTAAAAAAAAGGGGGAAGACAGGCGTCTTCCCCCTACGACGCTAAGCCAAGACCGTTTTTTACCCAACGTCGAACAGGCAGGATCTACTTTAATGAAAATGATAATGATTTGCAATAACTTTTTGCGAATTATTTTCACGGTCTCCTCTCGCCCGTTTTTTCATGGAAAAATCGGCACAACAGGTAGGGTAGGAGACCCAATGCATTTTCTTTTAAGTAGTCTTTCGCTAATAAAGCGTGGTCACAGGTATCGCGTCCCTCAAAAATTGATGCAGATCAACAACGCAAAATGAAACCGGCCTTCGAGATAATCCCCTTGATCTAGATCATAAATGTCGGCTCCGCCTTCTTCTACTATGACGTTAGTTGAAGAGGAGACCAATTATGATGTGGGCAATGATTAAAGACCCTGTGGTTTGGGGATCGCTATTAGGTATAGGCATTATTGTAGGTATGATGGTGTATTACACCTATCTTTTCATGCACAACAGCGCCGACCAAAGTAAGTAAACACTATCACCCGCTTTACTGGCTAGGTGCAAAGGCTAACGTTGATGGTTTTGGCGCGGCATATTGATAAGTACCAAAAGCGCAGCTTGGCCGCCGTATTCTTGCGGTGCTTGGTGAAAAGCACGAACATGTGGGTGCTGAACAAGATAATGGGGTAGAGCGGCTTTCAATACGCCCTGACCAAATCCATGCATCACACAAACACAATCTACTGATTCTTTTCTCGCGGTATGAATGAGTGCGGCTAATTCCGCTTTTGCCATCTCTCGGGTTAACCCATGTAAATCCAGCGTCATTTCGGGGGAGTAATCGCCCCGTCGCAATTGCTTTAAAATGTGGGTGGATTCACCTTCTTGGCAAAAGCGCATGGGCCCCTCTTGAGGCAAAGCAGCTTGGTACATATCAGAAAAGTGGAAACTCGCGGCCAATTGCTTGCTGTGCTTTATATTTCGACCAGATACCTGCTGTGACTTTTCAAACAGTTCAACCCGCTTATCTGGCTCTACTTTATCTTGCGTTAAGGGCTTAACCCCTTGCATGGCATCGGCAAATGAAAATGTCTCATCCTCAGTTTGGCCTTGGGTTTCTGTGTTCGATTTAGGATCAGAAATTTGCTTTTTAAAGGCCTTGAGTTCTTTTTTAAACGTTTTCATTCAGAATAATTACGCAAACTAATAGGGCTAAAACATTGCTAAACGCATAATTTAGTACGTTTGAGTACATAGTTAATTATGTGAATCGGCAGTAAGTTTGGGTATGATACCAGCTTTGAAATTTTTGATGTACCCAAACACCATGACCGATAAGTTTTACCTAGAAGAAGCCATTGAAGATCTACATACCTTGCTAGATATGACGCGATGGGCGACCAGCCGTTTTAATGATGCGGCCCTGTATTTTGGTCATGGTACAGATAACGCGTGGGATGAAGCCACCAGCCTTGTGATGCAAGCGCTGCATTTGCCTCATCCTCTTTTGGAACAAGTTGGAGAAAGCGTACTTGCTTCACGTTTAACCAAAAGTGAGCGGGAAAAAATAGCCGAACTTGTGCTAAAACGTGTACAAACCCGCATGCCACTTCCCTACATCACTAACGAAGCGTGGTTCTGCGGAATGCCCTTCTATGTTGATGAACGGGTACTTATTCCTCGTTCTCCTTTTGCCGAACTCATTCAAAACGAATTTGCGCCTTTTGTGGAAGCTTCACCCTCCAGTATCCTAGATATGTGTACAGGGGGTGGGTGTATAGCTATCGCCTTAGCGCATGCATATCCAGATGCACAGGTTGATGCGGTAGATATTAGCTCCGATGCTTTAGAAGTGGCAGATATCAATATCCAAGAGCATGGGCTAAGCCATCGTGTTTACCCTATTCAGTCAGATCTTTTTGCGAGTTTAACGGGGCAAAAGTACGACCTTATTGTGTCTAACCCTCCGTACGTTGACGCAGAAGACATGGCTGATTTGCCTGATGAATATCATCACGAGCCGGAACTCGCACTGGCAGCTGGGGAAGATGGGTTAGAATTGGTGGATATCATGCTGCGTGAAGCACCCACTTACCTCAATGATGGTGGCTGGCTATTCGTAGAAGTCGGCAATAGCGAAGTGCACATGAACCATAGATTCCCTGGATTAGAGGTTATCTGGTTAGCATTTGAAAACGGTGGTTCAGGTATCTTTGCCGTGGGTAAAGACACACTCGTAACGTATTTTAGTAGTAAGGATTAATAGTTAATTATGTCAGGTAACAGCTTCGGAAAACTTTTCACTGTAACCACATTTGGTGAAAGCCACGGCATTGCCATTGGCGGTGTGGTTGACGGTTGCCCTCCGGGCCTTGAAATTACTGAAGAGGATCTTCAGGTCGATTTAGACAGACGTAAACCGGGGACATCTCGCTATACCACGGCGCGTAGAGAAGATGACAAAGTACAAATATTATCTGGCGTGTTTGAAGGAAAAACCACGGGTACCAGTATCGGTCTTTTAATTAAAAATAAAGACCAGCGCAGTCAAGACTACGGCAATATTAAAGACCGCTTTCGCCCCGGCCATGCAGATTACACTTACGACCAAAAATACGGTAGCCGTGATTACCGTGGTGGTGGGCGTTCATCGGCGCGTGAAACCGCAATTCGGGTTGCCGCTGGGGGCATAGCGAAAAAATATCTCAAGGAAGTTCATGGTATTGAAGTACTGGGTTATTTGTCTGAATTGGGCCCTATTGCCGTAGACAAGGTCGACCATAGCGTCACAAATACCAATCCATTCTTTTGTCCTGATGAAAGCAAATTAGAGGCGTTAGATGAATACATGCGCGACCTTAAAAAGTCGGGCGATAGCATTGGTGCGAAAGTATCAGTGGTCGCGAAAAATGTACCGGTAGGCCTAGGCGAACCTGTATTTGATAGACTAGATGCTGAAATTGCCCACGCCATGATGGGCATTAACGCTGTTAAGGGCGTGGAAATTGGTGATGGCTTTGACGTCATAAATCAAAAAGGCAGTGAGCATCGCGATACTTTGACACCTGAAGGGTTCTCTTCTAATCATGCAGGTGGCGTACTTGGCGGTATTTCCACAGGGCAAGATATTGAAGTACACATGGCACTAAAGCCCACGTCGAGTATTTCAGTGCCGGGGAAAACCATTAATAAAGACAATGAAGAAATCGATATTGTCACCAAAGGCCGCCACGATCCATGCGTAGGGATTCGTGCAGTACCTATTGCAGAAGCCATGCTGGCAATTGTATTGATGGATCATCTACTTCGCCATAGAGCGCAAAATGCAGGGGTAAGTTCGTCCACTAGGGCTATTCCCGGTCAAGCATAAGTTGTTGTCTTTTTGTTTTTGCGCCATAGGTGTTTCACCTGTGGCGTTTTTGCATATGGAGTTGTGCAGTGTCCATAAACAACCGTAATCTTATTGTGCTAGCGCTCACCTACTGGCTGTATTTTGGTCAATTGGGCGTGCTCGTGCCCTATCTTGGTATTTTTCTAGACGGTAGAGGGTTTTCTTCTGCGGAAATTGGTGAGCTGTTTGCTGTTATCACATTAGCGCGAATTCTTGGCCCGGGAATATGGGCAAATGTTGCTGATAAAACCGGTAACGCGTTAGGTGTGCTCAGGCTCGGCACTTTTCTCACGGTGCTTACTTTCTCCTCGGTATTCTATTTTTCTGGGTTTTGGGGGTTAACACTTTCCTTTGGTTTAATGATGATGTTTTGGACCGCAGTGTTACCTCAGCTGGAAGTGATCACCATGCAAGCCGTGTCTAAGAGCAAGGCCAATTATGGTCAAATTCGTCTGTGGGGCAGTGTCGGCTTTATCTGCTTAACTATTGCGGTGGGCAAGGCGTTAGACGTGTATTCCACCGACACGCCAGTGGTGGTGAGTATCGGCGTTTTAGCGTGTTTGTTTCTGATCACGCTTTTTATCTCCGCCCCGGGGGCTGCATCGAAAGCTGAAGCTGCACCGGGTCACATATGGCAGTATATGCGGCAGCGTCCTTTCGCCGTATTCATTTTTGCTTCGGTATGTCTACAAATATCCTTTGGCGCCTATTATGGTTTTTTTGCTCTGTATTTGCGGGATTTAGGCTACAGCGGCCAACAAACAGGCCTCTTTATCGCCCTGGGTGTTTTAGCTGAGGTGGGAATATTTTTAATAGCAGGTCGCTTAATACGCACATACGGTGTTTGGAATCTTCTTTTTGCCAGTATCGCCCTAACAGCAATACGTTGGTTTGCATTAGGGGTTATGGCTGAATCAGCCACGGTTATTTTTATTAGTCAGTTAGTGCATGCGCTCAGTTTTGGGTTAACCCATGCGGTGTCGGTGCATTTTATCCATCAGTACTTACCTTCTTCTTTTCATAGCCGTGGGCAGGCGGTATATATCAGTGTGGCGTTTGGTTTTGGCGGTGCATTGGGAAATTATATGGCTGGCCAACAGTGGCAGCAGGGCACAAATGCATTTGAGACATTCACAACCGCGGCGATATTTGCAGCGGTAGGGGCACTGTCGCTCTTGCTATGTGCTAAAAAAGCATTCGATGAACAAAAAAACACATAAATTGGGCAAAAGTGCACAGTGTAGACTAAAGTTTAAATTGTGGAGTTTTTTAAGAATAGGCTTGTATGACGGATAGATTGCATCGAAATTTTGCACGCTCATCTTTTACCATTGAAACAATAGACAACGTCATTTTCAGTGAATTTACGGGTCAATGGGCTAAACCCATTACCACCCATTATGTGAAAGCAATAAAAGATAAAGTCTACGGCTTTGAGGGTATGCCTTGGTTTCATCTTGTTTTGCTCGATAAGTGGGAAATGTCTAGCAAAGAGTCAGCTGAAGCCTTTTCTGCTTTAGGAGCCTGGTGTTATGGACACAACATTAAAGCCACCTTGTTTGTGCATCAGCCTAACCCTATTAAACGTTACCAGCTAGAGCAAATGATCCCTAACAAAGCAACGGGGTATCGAACGTGCTTTTTCGATACCCAAGCCGAAGCCTGCGACTTTCTGGCTACTTTGGATACTAGCCCGCCAAACCTTTGGAATAGGCGAGTTATGGGGCAGCGCTAATTAATTGGTTGGGCGGCGACAATGTGAAAGTCGCTTGACACTGCCATCACTCATTTCTTGCTCTAGAATAACGTCAAATTTCCAAAGACGATGTAAATGGCGCATCACTTCATCCTTAGACTCCGCTAAGGGAATGTTGTTTTGTGCGATGTATCTTAGAGTTAGTGAGCGGTCACCCCGAATATCAACGCCGTAAACCTGAATGTTTGGCTCCAAATTACTTAGGTTATATTGTGCGGAAAGCTTCTCTCTAAGCATTTGGTAGCCACGTCCATCATGAATGGCTGACACCCGTAAATGATCACTTTGACTGTCATCTTCTACCGCAAATAGTTTGAAATCTCGCATGAGCTTAGGGGACAAAAATTGGCTAATAAAGCTTTCATCCTTAAAGTTTTCCATCGCAAAGTGCACTGTCTCTAGCCAGTCTTTTCCTGCGATAGAGGGCAAGTAAGTATAGTCTTCGTCCGTAGGATTTTGGCACACCCGTTTAATGTCCATAAACATAGCGAAACCCAGAGCATAGGGGTTAATCCCTGAATAATATGGGCTGTTGTATTCAGGCTGCATGACCACACTTGAGTGGCTATGTAAAAACTCCATCATGAAGCGGTCGCTCACCAAGCGTTCGTCATACATTTTATTGAGTATGTGGTAATGCCAGAAGCACGCCCAACCCTCGTTCATGACTTGCGTCTGCTTTTGCGGATAAAAGTATTGTGAAACCTTTCGCACGATGCGTACGATTTCCCGCTGCCATGGCTCTAGCAAAGGCGCATTCTTTTCAATGAAGTAAAGCAGATTTTCTTGGGGCTCTTTTGGAAAGCGATGGGACGTTTTTTGCTTGTGTTGAGGAGAGTCCGGCAAGGTTCTCCAAAGTTCATTCACTTGTGATTGTAAGTAACTCTCCCTTTCTTGCTGGCGATTTCTCTCTTCTTGCAAGGAAATTTTCTGAGGCCGTTTATACCTATCAACACCGTAATTCATCAGTGCATGACAAGAATCTAAAATACTTTCAACTTCTTCTATGCCATTTTTTTGCTCGCATTTAGCAATGTAATTTTTAGCAAATACAAGGTAGTCGATGATAGAACCAGCATCGGTCCACGTTTTAAATAAATAATTGCCTTTGAAGAAGGAATTGTGGCCATAACAGGCGTGTGCCATAACCAGTGCTTGCATAGTAATGGTATTCTCTTCCATTAAATAGGCAATACAGGGGTTTGAGTTAATCACAATCTCATAGGCTAATCCCATGTGCCCGCGGCGGTACTGTTGCTCGGTTTGTATAAACTTTTTCCCAAAAGACCAATGCGTATAATTTAGCGGCATACCAATAC
The DNA here is from genome assembly GCF_015767655.1 of Alteromonas sp. B31-7. Lineage (NCBI taxonomy): Bacteria > Pseudomonadati > Pseudomonadota > Gammaproteobacteria > Alteromonadales > Alteromonadaceae > Alteromonas > Alteromonas sp. B31-7. Next base: position 3,102,412 of record NZ_CP065233.1, on the reverse strand, counting down.
TGGCGTAGGCATCCATCATTTGTTCGGCAGTAATCACCTCTATTTGATTGGGGTAGGTATCCAGTTTGAAGTCTTTTGCAATACGGTCGATTTCAGCTTCGTATTGCTCAAGCAAGGGAAACGACCAGTCTGGTCCGTCGCTTAATTTGTGGGCGCTCTGGCTAAGTGGAAGGTCAGACGGGTTGCTTTTATAGGTGGGGAACACAGCCATGTTAAGCTCCTTGCGTATTCGATTGCTCTGTACGCTTAAATAGCTCTCTAAATACGGGGTAAATATCGCTCTGTGATTGAATGTGCTTACACACAAAATTATCGAAAGATTGGGCGACCTTTTCATACTCCCGCCATAAGCTCTGATGCTGGCGTTCAGTAATTTCTATGTAAGCGTAATAGCGTAAGCTCGGCAAAATATCCTTGCTCAATAATTCGCTACAGAAAGGAGAGTCATCGGCCCAGTTGTCGCCATCAGAAGCTTGTGCAGCATAAATATTCCAGTCGCTATCCTGATAGCGTTCTTGCACAATCTCATTCATCAGTTTAAGTGCGCTAGATACTATGGTGCCGCCGGTTTCTTGGGAGTAGAAAAACTCTTGTTCATCCACTTCTTTCGCTTGTGTGTGATGCCGAATATAAACCACTTCAACATTCTCATAGGTTCGCGTTAAAAAGAGATAAAGTAATATGTAAAAGCGTTTTGCCATGTCTTTTGTGGCTTGATCCATCGAGCCTGAAACATCCATTAAGCAAAACATCACAGCTTTGCTGGTAGGTACGGGTCGCTTATCGTAATTTTTGAACCTAAGATCGAAGGTATCTATGAAGGGCACCTTCTTAATCTTCGCACTAAGCTTTGCAATTTGGTGGCATAATTCAGCATAGTGGGGCGTATGGGTTTGATGTTCTTCTTCTAATGCATTTTGCTGTACTTCAAGTTCACGCAATTGACGTCTGTCGCTGGCGGTGAGGGCAATACGACGCGCTACCGCGCCTTTTAAAGAACGAACAATGTCTAGGTTAGAAGGGACGCCATCGGTTTGGTAGCCCGCGCGATAGGTTTCGTGTTGAACAATTTTGTCGAATTGACTCTTTTTCAAATTGGGCAGGGCTAAATCATCGAAGAGTAAATCCAGATATTCGTCTTTTGAAATTGAAAAAACAAATTCGTCTTGCCCTTCGCCATCGTTACTGGCATCACCTTCTCCCGCTCCTTGACCCCGACCCGACGGGGGGCGATTAATTTTATCGCCCGCTACAAATTGGTCATTTCCAGGGTGAACGGTTTCTCTTTTACCCCCTTTACCTGTATGAAAAATGGGTTCAGAAATATCCCGGGTGGGAATACTGATTTTCTCCCCGGTATCAAGATCGGTAACTGAACGATTACCAACTGCATCGGAAACCGCGCGCTTAATTTGCTGTTTGTAGCGTTTTAAAAAGCGCTGTCGGTTTACGGTACTCTTCCCTTTGCTATTGAGCCTTCTGTCAATAAAATGCGCCATAAGCACCTGCTAATCAATGAGTGAACAGCCAAATTTGCGTCGCCCCTCAGCGAGGGTTACGATGCCTTACGCACCCGCAGATACCATTCACATAAAAGCCTGACTTGCTTTTGGGTGTAGCCTTTTTCTGTCATGCGATTAACGAAATCATCATGCTTTTTCTGCTCTTCAGCAGAACCTTTGGTGTTAAAGGAAATAACCGGTAGTAGGTCTTCGGTGTTAGAGAACATTTTTTTCTCAATCACGGTTCTCAATTTTTCGTAACTTGTCCACGCTGGGTTTTTACCACCGTTATTGGCCCTTGCTCTCAGTACAAAGTTAACGATTTCATTTCTAAAATCCTTGGGATTGCTGATACCCGCGGGCTTTTCAGTTTTCTCCAATTCTGCATTTAATGAGCCTCTGTCAAACAGTTGCCCCGTTTCTGGATCGCGATATTCCTGGTCTTGTATCCAAAAATCAGCATAGGTGACATAGCGATCAAATAAGTTTTGTCCATACTCAGAGTAAGATTCTAAATAGGCGGTTTGAATTTCTTTACCAATAAACTCAACATACTTAGGTATCAGGAACCCTTTAAGGTGTTCTAAATACTGCTCGCTAATTTCTTGCGGGAATTGTTCCCTTTCTATTTGTCGTTCAAGCACATAAAAAAGATGAACGGGGTTGGCAGCCACTTCTTGATGATCGAAGTTGAATACCCGCGACAAAATCTTAAATGCGAAACGGGTGGACAGCCCCTCCATACCTTCATCGACACCAGCATAATCGCGGTACTCTTGATACGATTTGGCTTTAGGGTCGGTGTCTTTAAGGCTTTCGCCATCGTACACCCGCATTTTAGAAAAAATGCTGGAGTTTTCTGGCTCTTTTAGGCGAGACAATACGGTAAATTGCGCCAAACATGCGAGTGTATCGGGGGCACAGGGCGCACCACTGAGCTCGCTGCTATCAAGCAATTTTTGGTATATTTTGATTTCTTCGCTTACTCGCAAGCAATAAGGCACTTTGACAATATAGACACGGTCTAAAAATGCCTCGTTGTTTTTATTATTTCTGAATGTCTGCCATTCTGACTCGTTTGAATGAGCGAGAATAAGCCCGTCAAATGGAAGCGCCGAAAAGCCTTCTGTCGGGTTATAGTTGCCTTCTTGTGTTGCTGTTAATAAAGGATGGAGCACTTTAATAGGTGCCTTAAACATCTCAACAAATTCCATCAACCCTTGGTTGGCTTTACACAACGAGCCCGAGTAACTGTATGCATCAGGATCATTTTGAGCAAACTGTTCTAATCGACGAATATCTACCTTACCGACAAGCGCCGAAATATCTTGGTTGTTTTCATCTCCAGGCTCTGTCTTAGCGATACCAACTTGATCCAACACGGAAGGGTAAACCCTAACCACTTTGAATTGTGTGATGTCGCCATTAAATTCATGCAAGCGCTTGCGCGCCCAAGGCGACATAATTGTTTTTAGGTAGCGGGAAGGGATGCCATATTCCTGCTCTAGTAGGTGACCATCTTCTTGCGCGTCGAAAAGGCAGAAAGGATGATCATTAACCGGAGAGCCTTTCAATATATAAATAGGCACTTGCTGCATTAATGCTTTGAGCTTTTCAGCGAGTGATGACTTACCCCCGCCTACAGGACCAAGCAAATACAAAATTTGCTTTCGCTCTTCTAACCCTTGGGCGGCATGTTTTAAATACGACACAATTTGTTCAATGGCTTCTTCCATTCCATAGAATTCATTGAACGCTGGATAGCGTGAAATAACGCGATTAGAAAAGATGCGACTCAGTGCAGGATCGGTGGAGGTGTCCACCATGTTAGGTTCACCAATGGCTTTGAGTAAACGTTCCGCAGCATTTGCATAAGCCATAGCATCTGACTTGCAAATATCTAGGAACTCTTGGATGCTGAACTCTTCCTGCTTTCGCTCTTCGTAGCGACTTTGATAATGTTCGAAGATACCCATAAATACCCCTAAAAAACGGTTGCCCGTAATTTCATCTTAGACGGTATTGGGAAAAATGGGAGGGATTTACACTAGACTTTCGACGGGTGACATGAAAAAGCCCGTTAATGTAAACGGGCTTTTAAAGGTATATTAAATAACGTAACTTCGAGATTACTTAGCGAAGTTTTCGTTACCAAATTCCCAGTTAACTAATGCCCAGAAGTTTTCTAGGTACTTAGGACGCGCATTACGGTAATCGATGTAGTAAGCGTGTTCCCAAAGGTCAACCGTCAATACAGGTGTGTATTCTTCGCCAGAGATAGGCGTTTCTGCATTGCTAGTATTAACAATGTCTAGGCTACCGTCTGCTGTTTTAACAAGCCAAGTCCAGCTTGAGCCAAAGTTATTAACTGCTTTGTCGTTAAACGCTGCTTGGAAGTCTGCAAACGAGCCCCATTTAGCGTTAATAGCTTCAGCTAGGTCGCCAGTTGGCTCACCGCCGCCATTTGGGCTTAGGCAGTGCCAGTAGAACGTGTGGTTCCATACTTGCGCCGCATTGTTAAATACACCACCTTCAGAAGACTTGATAATTTCTTCAAGGCTTTTGCTTTCCATGTCTGTACCTTCAACTAAGCCATTTAGCTTAGTTACATAGGTTGCGTGATGCTTGCCATAGTGGTAGTCCAGCGTCTCAGAAGAGATATGCGGTTCAAGTGCATTTTTTTCGTATGGTAATGCTGGTAGTTCAAAAGCCATATCGGTCTCCGTTTTTGGTTTCGTGTTTTGCGTCGTGAAGCTCGCTATGCCTGTTCGGCGAGCTTAATTCCTTCGTATATTACAACTAATTGTCCGCTTAATGATATCAAAAGCGTGACATAGATGTAGGGGTAAATTTTGATAACTCAATGACAAATTTATGAAAATTAGGTGCAATAATGAATACAACCCTGTTCTTCGCATTTATCGACCCAGTATAGGTAGAGGGGGGCGCGAATAACAGATCACCTTTTTTCAGCCACGCATAGTCACGTTTTCATCATAGCGTAGGGGAATTTCACGTTTCTGACCATGAATAGTCGCCCCATTTTGTGGTAATCTGCTCTTGATTTCCAACACGTTGGTTCCCACATCTATGTGAATCAACTTTCCGCTGAGAGGATCCAATGGATAATACTGAAACGCAATCCACTGTTGAACGAATTAAACAACAGATTGAAGAAAACGCTATTCTTCTATATATGAAAGGTTCACCTAAGCTTCCTAGCTGTGGTTTTTCTGCGCAAGCGTCTCAAGCGCTTATGTCGTGTGGCGAACCTTTTGCTTATGTAGATATTCTGCAAAACCCAGATATTCGTGCTGAATTGCCAAAGTACGCGAACTGGCCTACTTTTCCTCAATTATGGGTAGACGGTGAACTTGTGGGTGGCTGTGACATCATTATTGAAATGTTCCAGCAGAACGAATTACAGCCACTTATTAAAGAAGTTGCTGAAAAAAATAAGCAAGAAGACTAGTTTAAAAAATAGTATTAAAAAACCGGCTTTATGCCGGTTTTTTCAATTAAAAAGCCCTCATTTACCTTCACTTTTATCTCCCTCAAATACCTATAGACAGCTCAGAAAATAAAATCCTCTACGCCAATAAAATAAATAATTTTTTTCACTAAAATTGTTTGTTTTTTAGTGGCTTACGCTCTATAAAAATGCAGTGCTGACGTCTTGTTGTCAGTGTTGAAGGTATAAAAAATAACATCTCCCTGGGCACATTTTTCGCAATGAATTTGCACATAACAATAAAAATGGCTTACAGGGCAAATCCGGGAAACCATTATGAACACACGCTTGTCTTTATTGACAAAAAACGTCCGATCCGTGCTTGCTGCTTCAGCTGCATTTTCTGTTATGGCCACTGCGCCTGTTTATGCTCAAGAAGCGGAAACGGAAGCCAAAGCAGAAGATTATGAGCAAATAGCCATCGTAGGCTCTCGTGCAGCACCGCGTTCCGTTGCTGATTCTGCGGTACCTATTGATATTATTTCTGATGAAGAGTTTAAGCAGCAGGGCGCTACCGATATGGTGTCTATGATGCAAACTGTGGTGCCGTCATTCAACGTGAACGACCAACCAATTAATGACGCTTCAACCTTAGTACGCCCTGCCAACCTGCGTGGTATGGCATCGGACCACACCCTCGTTTTAGTGAATGGTAAGCGTCGCCACCGTTCTGCCGTGATTACCTTTTTAGGCGGCGGTTTATCTGATGGGGCACAAGGTCCTGATATTTCTGTTATTCCAGCGGCAGCGCTAAAGCAAGTTGAAGTATTGCGTGATGGAGCAGCAGCACAATACGGTTCAGATGCTATTGCAGGGGTCATTAACTTTGTTCTTAACGATGCCTCAGAAGGGGGCTCGTTTGAAGCGCGTTATGGCTCTTACTACGAAGGCGATGGTGACATGATTCAGCTTGCGGGTAATGTAGGCATGCCTTTATCTGAAAACGGGTTTATTAACCTGTCGGCTGAATATCGCACTGCCGACGACACCTCTCGAAGCGTACAGCGTGACGACGCCGCAGAGCTTATTGCCGGTGGGAATAGCTTTGTCGCTGACCCAGCGCAAGTGTGGGGGTCTCCTGAAATTAAATACGACGTTAAGTTATTTGCTAACCTAGGTTTAACGTTATCCGACACCAGCGAAGCCTATATGTTTGGTAACTATGCTGAACGTGAAGTGGAAGGTGGTTTCTATTTCCGTAACCCCCACAACCGTGGTGGTGTTTACGATGGTGGCATTGAAGCGGCCGATATTGATGGTGATGGCGTTATTGGTGAAGACGAAGGTTATCAATTACTTTTAGTGGGCGATTTAACGGGCGATATGTCGGGTAATTGCCCCACCGATATTCGTGTTGGTGACAATGTCCTTGATAACCAAACCTACATCGATCAAGTGCAGAATAACCCTGACTGTTTTGCGTTCAACGAAATTCTACCCGGTGGCTTTACTCCAAGGTTCGGTGGTGTGGTAACCGACATGTCGTTGGTCTTTGGTACCAAAGGTGAGCTAGAAAACGACATTACCTACGATGTAAGCCTAAACCTTGGGGAAAACGAAGTTGATTTCCTCATAAGCAATACGATTAACCCGTCGTTAGGGCCAGATACCCCTTTTGAATTTAGTCCGGGCCGTTATATTCAGTCTGAACAAACGTTGGATATCGACTTTACTAAGCCCTTCGAGATGGGCTTGTACGAACCTTTATTTGTTGCCTCCGGTTTCCAATATCGCCATGAAAGCTATGAAAGTATTGCGGGTGACACTGCGTCTTATGAAATTGGGCCACTAGCCACACAAGGGTTTGGCATAGGGTCAAATGGTTTCCCTGGTTTAGCGGCTAACAGTCAAGGTGAAGTGTCTCGTCACAACATTGCATTTTACGTAGACGCTGAAGCCTACGTGACTGAGAACTTTATGTTAGCAGCAGCATTGCGCTATGAAGACTATTCTGATTTTGGTGATACCACCAAAGGTAAAATTGCGTTTCGATGGCAGGCGCTGGAAGACATTGCATTTCGTGGTGCTTATTCAACTGGATTTAAAGCACCCACGCTGGGGCAAAGTAATGTTCGTAACGTGACCACCGCATTTGGTACTAACGGCGAACTTATTGACCGTGCAACATTGCCGCCTACCGACCCTGTCTCGGTGCTAAAAGGTGGGGAAGCGCTAACACCAGAAGAATCTGAAAGCATCACATTTGGTATTGTGGCTAATTTCGATAGTGGCCTATTTATTACTGCAGATTACTACAATATTGAAGTTACCGATCGTATCAGTACAGCATCGGGTATTGAGTTAACCGATGAAGATATTGCTATCTTGCTAGAGCAAGGTATCGACGATGCGTCTAGTTTCTCTGAAATCAGCTTCTTTACCAATGACTTTGATACAACCACTGAAGGTGTGGATGTGGTGGCTAACTACAGCATGGAAATGCTGGGTGGCGATACTAAGTTCTCCCTTGCGTACAACTGGACATCGACCACAGTGGATGAAGCATCACCGAATATTTCAGAAGAACGTATCCGCATGTTAGAAGATAACCTGCCAGCAGTGCGTTACAGCGCGACAGCGAATCACACTAATGGTGATTGGCGTGTGCTTGCACGTTTGAATTATTACGGTAGCATTTTTGAAGATCACTTAGATTCAGCGTTACCTATCGACAAGGTAGGTTCTGAATTTACCGTAGATTTAGAGGTAGCATACAATGTTTCGGAAAAGTTTACCGTGACGGTTGGTGCGAAGAATGCCTTTGATGAATACCCAGATGAAAATACCCAATATGCAGGCATTGCAGGTTCATTGTATCCGACTACGTCTCCCATCGGCATCAATGGTGGTTTCTATTACCTGAGAGGTATGTACACCTTCTAAAAACTGAAACCGGACAAAAGGGAGCGTTGCTCCCTTTTGTTTTTTTCTTACAGGGCTTTTAAATTTAATGCAAAAAGTACCATTAATTGGCATGATAAGTGTCTTACGTTCAGCAAATTGAAACACCATCCTAAAAATATGACCACGAAGTCGACAGTCGCCGAAACCTTTCTTAAATATCGCTCTAAGCTTATGCGTGCAGTGAGTGCTATTGTTGGCGCTGATGATATCGAAGACATCGTTCAAGAAGCCTTTATAAAAAGTTACGAAGCCGAGTTAAAACAAGAGATACGCTACGAGCGTACGTATATGCTAAAGACGGCGCGTAATTTAGCGTTGAACCATATTGCAAAAGCAGAAAATAAAAATAAACAAACTGTAGATGATATGGATTTTTTGCCTCACGAACTGGTGGGGTACAGCCTAGAAAAAAATGTAGAAAGTAAAGAGCGTTTTATTCACTTTTGCCGAGCCACAGATACGCTATCTGCGGATGTGAAACGGGTCTTTTTACTGAAAAAAGTTTATGGCATGCGACAGAAAGATATCGCTGAGTTGGTGGGACTCAGTGAAAGTACGGTAGAAAAGCATGTCGCCAAAGGTTTAATGTTATGTTCCCGCTATTTAGCCGAACTAGCAAAAGATAACGTGCCCGCCCCGTTATCTAAAAAAGACAATCAGGACATCAGCCGTAGTTAACATGAACAATATTCGTCAATTCTCCAGTAAAGAAGATATTCAAGAGCAGGCTTGTCTTTGGATTAGTCGTCTTGATCGCGAGTTAACAGGTAATGAAAAAGACGCCCTCGAAGCTTGGTTGAAAGAAAGTAAAGCCCATAGAAAAGCATTACTTGAAGCGGCCAGTTTGTGGGATGACATGTCAGTGTTAAACGAATTAAGTGGTTTGTTCCCTAGACAGCCTACCAGTGCTGCCAAAGAAGCAAAGCAAACACGACGACTTCGTACCCGAGCTAAGTGGAGTATTGCCGCCGCCTTTTTAGTTATGGCCGTGGCGGTAGGGGTGCTACTTGAACAAACATGGCTTAATAACACGCCCGTACTTGCAAGCATCACGGAAAAAGTAGAAACCGGTGTTGGCGAGCAAAAAAATATTACGCTTGCAGATGGGTCTAAGCTGCATCTGAATACCGACTCTATCGTTACCGTAGATTTCACGGAAAACGCGCGTAATATCGTGTTGCTAAGAGGCGAAGCTCACTTTGATGTTGCCCATGATACGTCACGCCCTTTTACGGTAACAGCGGGCAACAATACCGTTACCGCCGTGGGCACAGCATTTAACATGCAGTACGTAGATGATCAGGCTTTTGAATTGGTTGTTACCGACGGTAAAGTGTTGGTGGCAGACAGGTTCAATACGTTTAACCGCCAAGGTTCCTTGTTTAGTAATAAACCCAATTCAGAAGAAGGGTTATTGCTATACGCCGGTGAAAAAGCGGTGGTGAAGGGGAAAGTTGAAGAGAAAGAGAACCTTTCAAAAAATGACATTGATGACGATTTAGCATGGCAAAAAGGCATGATAGTGTTTAAAGGTGAACCTCTTGAGTCTGTGTTAGAAGAAATAGGCCGTTACACACCTGTACGCTTTTCTATTAGCGACGAGGGACTAAAGCGTCGGCGTGTTGCAGGCTACTTTAAAGTCGGTGACATAGAAGGCCTATTAGGGGCGCTTAAAAACAGCTTTAATATAGAATACGAAAAAATAACCGAAACCAGCATACAGCTTTCTGTGGCTTCAAGTTAAGTTGCACCGGTGTCGAGAAAGGGCCATCGCCACTTGCGCTTAAATGACTTTCTACCAACCCTGGGCTCGATGATGAGACAGACAAAGATATATCGCCTAGTCACAGGAATTTTACTCGTGGGATTGGGTTTCACGTCAGCGTCTGCCCAACCTTTATTGATTTTAAAGGGCGCCCGCTTGAGCATTACATCTAGCTCAGCGCAGCAAAACACAACACCCGATGGCCCAATTACCTTTTCTATTCCTGCACAGGATGCCGATGCGGCGTTAACAGAACTTGCTAAGCAAGCGAATACCACTTTGTTATTTCCTTTCGACATTGCCAAACGAGTCAAGGCCAATGCGTTGTCAGGCTCTTTTACCCTTAATGAAGCCTTAGTGTTGCTACTAGAAGGCACGCCGCTTGCGGTAGTTACCAGCGCAGCCGGTGAAATAAGTATACGTTCCAGAGCGGCGTTGGAAGTGAAGGCGCAGGACGGCAGAGAAGTGGCCAAGAACAAGCAAGACGATGGAGAACATCAGCTAGAGCGGATTGCCGTTGTGGGCACACGAAGCACGCCAAGAAGCGTGGTAGATTCACCGGTGCCATTGGATATTATTGGATCTGATGCCTTGGCTGCACAGGGTAACTCCGATGTACTCTCTATGCTAAGTAGTATGGTGCCTTCCCTAAGCGTTAACGACCAACCCATTAATGATGCAACAAGCCTCGTGAGGCCAGCGAATTTACGCGGTATGGCATCTGATCACACGCTACTACTGGTAAATGGTAAGCGTAGGCACAGATCGGCGGTTATCACCTTTCTTGGTGGCGGATTGTCTGACGGAGCTCAAGGGCCAGATATTTCTGTCATTCCAGCTTATGCGCTTAAACAAGTTGAAGTTTTGAGAGACGGCGCCTCGGCGCAGTACGGGTCAGACGCCATCGCAGGGGTCATCAATTTTGCGCTTAAAGATAGCCCTTCAGGTGGCAGTGTAGCCTTAAAAACAGGGGTATATTCTGAGGGAGATGGAGCGCTATTCCAGCTGCAAGCTAATCAAGGGTTTGCTTTAGGAAATCACGGGTTTCTTAATGCCACGGTTGAATATCGCCAGCAAGAAGGGACCTCCCGTTCAGTGCAGCGCGACGACGCAGCCGAACTCATTGATATGGGAAATACTGCAATAGCTAACCCTGCCCAGGTGTGGGGTGCGCTTGATGTGAATGAAGACGTGAAAATGTCGATAAATACCGGTTGGCGTTTTTCAGATCACGTTGAAGGTTATACATTTTCTACTTACGCCCATCGTGATATAGCGGGTGGTTTTTATTATCGCAACCCACAAACTCGAGAGGGCGTATTCAGCCAAACCGACGATGTTTCAGGCGTGCGAACGCTGTTGGTGGGCGACTTAGATGGCGTAGGGCAGGGAATAGCGTGCCCCACCATCGTGTTGGATAGCGCAAATGTGTTGGACAATCCGCTTTATCAGCAAATTGCCGATAATAGTACCGAGGTTGGCGCAAATTGCTTTGCCTTTAACGAGTGGTTTCCCGGCGGGTTCACGCCACAATTTGGGGGCACGATCACCGATGCGTCACTGACCTCCGGCTTGCGCATTGACCTTAACAATGGCTGGGCGCTAGACGTGAGCGGGAGCTTAGGCTACTCGGATATTGCTTATACGCTGTCGGGCACAGTGAACCCTTCGCTTGGGCCTGATACGCCTCTGACGTTTTCGCCAGGTTCTGTGAGTCAAATAGAGCGAACGTTTAATTTCGACTTAACTAAGTTGATAGACACGCCGTTGGCGGAGCCTGTTAGTTTAGCGTTAGGGGCTGAGTGGCGCAGAGAAACCTACTTTCAGCATGCCGGTGATGAAGCGTCGTTTGAGGCCGGCCCTTTGGCCTACGATCCAAATACGGGGTTATCCCAAGGCTTTTCAATCGGCTCGAATGGATTTCCAGGTTATCAGCCTCAATCCGCAGGACATTGGAGTAGAAGTAACTGGGCATTATATTCGGATGTGGAATTGTTCGTGACCGATCCCTGGCAGTTGGCACTAGCGTTACGGGTAGAGCACTTTACTGACTTTGGATCCACATTTGATGGTAAGTTGAGTACTCGCTATCAATTTAATGATTACACCGCCGTTCGAGGCTCTATCAATACAGGCTTTAAAGCGCCCACGGTAGGCCAAAGCAATGTAATAAACGTGACCACCGCCTATGCTGCAAATGGCTTAGAAGACCAGGCAACGTTGCCGCCCACCGACCTTATATCTCAACAATTAGGTGCTAGTGCACTGCAACCTGAAGAGTCGGTGAACTATAGCTTTGGCGCTGTTATGCAGCTAAATGCAAATATCTTCGCCACGCTGGATTATTTTACAATACGTTTAAGCGACCGTATCAGCACAACCTCAGCGATTCCGCTTACCCAAGAAGATATTGACGCCTTAACGGCGTTAGGCAGAGAAGATGCAGTTAATTACAATGCGGCCAAATACTTCACGAACGATTTTGGTACGCGCACACAAGGCATAGACTTCGTCTTACATTACGAAGAAAACCTATGGGATTGGCAAAATAAACTTATCCTTGCCTATAACTGGACAGATACCCAAGTTGAACGAGTGACCCTATACCCCACCTTAGTCGACGGCGTTATGCAGTTGCGGCCTAACCTCACATCACAGCGTATTCGTATGCTAGAAGACAACCTGCCAGCCCACCGAGGTAGCGTTACCCTAGAGCAAAGTCAGGGCAGGCTTAATTTTATATGGCGAATGAATTATTTCAGTGATTTCTACGAAGACCATTTAGATGCGTCTGCGGGAATGGATATCTACGGCAGTGATACCCTTACATTTGATGCGCAAGTGGCTTGGTACTATTCGCCAACAATGAGAGTCACCTTGGGGGCGCAAAACCTGTTTGATAATACCCCTGAAGAAAATCCCTTCAAAGGTGAAGTTGGTGCCTTGTACCCGCCCACATCTCCAGGCGGAATTAACGGCGCGTTTTATTATTTAGGCTTTGAACATACGTTTAATTAATTAAATAACCGAGGCGGAAGTGGGTCAGAATGTTTAGAGGAAAGCTTTCTGGGGTGGTGATGATGCCATGCTAGGGCAGGTGACGTGTAAGTCGGCATTGGCAACCGTTGATTACTAGCCGACGTTTTTAAATAGCGAGTCATCAACAATGGTCTGGTCGATGATTTGTTGTGCCATTTGTATACACTTGCCGCACTGTGAGCCTAATTCTAATTGCGCACGCAACTCACGCATGTTACCCACACCTTGATCTTGTACAGCAGCGCGGATAGTTTTATCGGTCACACCGTAGCACATACATACAAACATTCATCGTACTCCAAATAAGTCTGTAAATGATAATAATTGCTATTCATTGTTAAAGCAAGTCACTCATCGAAGATTTTGCATGAATTTTCCCCAAACCATCATTTTCCTAAAAACCGAGCAACCAATAAAAAAGGCGCCGAAAGGCGCCTTGTTCATCAGGATAAATTCAGGAAGCTTCGGTGAGGGGCCAGCCCCCTAATGCTTTGTAGCGGTTGACCATGTAGCAAAATAGTTCCGTCGTTTTTTGAGCATCATATAATGCACTATGCGCTTCTTTCTGATCGAAATGAATACCCGCAGCACGGCAAGCCTTCACCAGCACGGTTTGGCCTAATGACAACCCAGCTAAGCTAGTGGTATCAAAGGAGACAAAAGGGTGAAAAGGCGTGCGCTTTATATTACACCTTGCTATTGCGGCATTGACAAAGCTCTGATCAAAGGTGGCGTTGTGCGCCACAATGACTGAGCGTTGGCAATTAGCGTCTTTTTGCGCTTTGCGTATGCCTTTACATAATTCTTTCATGGCGGCGCTTTCTTCTATGGCGCCACGCAATGCGCAAGTTGGGTCAATACCGTTAAACTCGAGAGCAGCAGGTTCTAAATTGGCACCTTCAAAGGGGTCAATATGATAGTGAAAGGTAAGATCAGGATGCAGAATACCCTGTTCATCCATTTTCACTGTTACCGCTGCAATTTCTAATAAAGCGTCTGTGTTTGCGTTAAATCCTGCGGTTTCGACATCGATAACCACGGGGAAATAACCTCTGAAACGGTGAGATAAAGCATGTGAAGACTCAGACATAAACGCTCTTTTACTGATGTTAGACGATGACGAACATACACTAATTTGCTAAGTGTACCCTTATGCAGGTGAGGGATTATGTCAATTAAATAAGTGTGTATCCAGCGATGTTTCGCATTCGTTTCGGTTCAGATGTATAATTGATGGTATATCGAGCTAAACTTTTCTACACTTGGGGCGATATATTCTCTAGACGTTGTCTTTTAACGGCCTGCGTTTGGTTTTATATTCTTGTTAAGTAGGTGTGGCTGTGAAACTTAAATACTTATTTCTCTTCTGCTTGGTAGCGACGACTTCGGTCAGTGCGGCTATGCGCCAATATGCCGCTACCGTGGAAACATCGTCGTGGGAAGTCGCGGACGCCTCTCGTTTACAGTGTACCCTCAATCATGAATTACCAGGGTATGGAGCTGCAATGTTTACCAGCGTCGCGTCAAAACAACTCAATATGGAATTTGAGTTAGACATGCATTTGCTGCCCAACCATTTTGACGTTGCCGCTGTGTATTCGGTTCCGCCACGGTGGATGCCTGGTGTAGCACCAAAAACCATTGCAGACATGACAATTCGTAAACAATATAACGGTGACTTACCGCAAGACGCTGCTTGGACAATGTTGTCAGAACTCGAAAAGGGATTTTGGCCCACCATTTACTACAACGACTGGTACAACAAAAACGACAAAGTGAGCGTGGCGTTGAACGCAAGTAATTTTGCGCATGTTTACAACGAATTTGTGCAGTGTGTATCAAACCTGCTGCCCTATAATTTTGATGATATTGCGTACACTGTATTGTCTTATCAAAAAAATAGTACTGAGCTATCAAAGTACTCGCAAAAGCGATTAACCATGATAGGTGAATATTTGAAAGAAGACAGCGAACTTGAACTGGTGCTTTTAGATGGTTACACAGACAGTTATGGCGGGCGCTGGAACAACGAACAATTGTCGATTAGACGCGCCAATGAAGTAAAATCCTACCTAACAACCCTTGGCGTGCCTGAAGACAGAATTCAGCTTACTGGCCATGGTGAAAAACGTCATATCGCGCCGAACGACACCCGGGATGCTCGGGCGCAGAACAGGCGCGTGGTAGTAAGATTATCTAAGGGTTAGTTCGACTTTTCTCGCCAGGTTTTCACCGTGGGAACCTGGTCTGTGAATACACCATCTACCGCCAGAATATCTTTTAACGTAGTAAGCAATTGCTCGCTGGTGAAACCAGGCGGTAGAGCATCCTTCCTGAAGGTGTAAGGGTGAATAATAAGCTTGTTTTGTTGCGCGAAGGCTAGCCAGGGCTGCGCTTCCACTTTTCCTGCTTTTAGCGCTTCTGTGTTAAGAAGTTGGCCGAGCCATGGCCCAATTCCATCCGCGTATTTAGATACTTCAGCCATGCCTGCTTCTGTACGAAGGTAGGTGTAGTCGGTCGCAGATTCTCCCCAACTATTATCGGCAATCAACATGACTAAATTGCCTTGGTAACCCAATTCATCACGTAATCGTTTCACTTCTGCAAAATCAAAGCACTGAAGATAACTGTTAGCGTTTTTATCTGTCATGCCGTAATCACCTAATGTAGCCAGCACAATTTTGCTGATATCCACGCCTTGCTCACGGTGCCATGCGGGTGATTTGATTTCAGGGTAAATACCAATATCAGTGTCGAATTGGCGGTTCAATTGCGAGATTAACTCAATATGTTCAGCTAATGTGGCAATAGTGAAATGGGCCTGTGTTCCCTGATAACGGTTTGGAAAAACTGGCGAGCCATCGGTATTTTGTCTTTCATGAACCCGTAAGCGTTTCAATTCCGCTAAAGTGAAATCTAGCGCATAGAAGCGACCATCGTCTCGTGCTCTATCACTGTAGACGTCTTCTACATTTGTCACGGTTTCAAGGTGTATGTCGTGCAGCACTACGGGCACACCGTCTTTTGTTATAACGACGTCTTGCTCTATAAAGTCAGGGCGCTGAGCGAAGGCTAAAGTGGCCGCTTCCAATGTATGTTCAGGTAAGAACCCCGAGGCACCTCTGTGGGCAATGATGTCGAAAGGCTCTGCAACACTTAGAGAACTCACTAGCGCTGAGCAGCCAATGAATATGTAACGGGTTAAGCTCATGGTCAATATCCTTGTTGATTATTTGGCTTGGATCAGTTCAATGGCGTAGCCATCTGGGTCACGTACAAATGCAATGATGGTTTGCCCGCCTTTTACTGGCCCAGGCTTGCGATAAACCTCAGCGCCCTGGTTTTCCAATTCACCACAAAACCCGTAAATATCTTCCACTTCAATGGCAATATGGCCATAGGCATTGCCCTTGTCGTACGTGTTTTCGCCCCAATTGTAAGTTAGCTCAAGCACGGTGGCGTGGCTTTCATCACCGTAGCCAACAAAGGCAAGTGTGTACTCATATTCTTTATTGTCTGAACGGCGTAGTAGTTTCATACCCATAAGTTCAGTATAGAAATGCAAAGAGGCATCGAGATCTTCAACTCGAAGCATAGTGTGTAACATTCTCATTATTTTTTCCTTCGCAGTTATTTTACCTGGTTAACGTAAATCTAATTTACGAAAAATGACAAATATTGGTAGGTTATAAGCCAAGTCTAATTGATTTTTATGATAAAAATGAGTCAAAGGAAGGGATTTGTTATTATCGGTGTTGTTGTGGATATTGCCGTTTTTATGCGCGTTTTTTAAAAATCGTTTGCAGGAGGGCAGATAAAAGGGATATTTAGAAAAATAAAACACAAGTTAGCTAGACTTGTACATTCAATCTGTGTACACTGGCCGCGCTTTAGATAATCAAAGCTATTTCTACTACTGCGTTGTACCCTCTTTATTCTTCTTTTTAAATCGAAGTTTTAATAGATATACATTTGCGTTACTAGCTAATACGTTATGTCTATTGCTTTTCGGTGAAATTCACCATTATTACTTTCATTAAAAAGGTTTATATTATGTCTGATACAGTTAACGGTACAGTTAAGTGGTTTAACGAAGAAAAAGGTTTTGGTTTCCTAACTCAAGACGGTGGCGGTAAAGATGTATTCGTACATTTCCGTTCAATCGCTTCTGACGGTTTCAAAACTCTAGCTGAAGGCCAAGCGGTAAGCTTCAGTGTAGAACAAGGTCAAAAAGGCCTTCAAGCTGCAAACGTTGTTGTTCTTTAAATAGAACTTTAAAATACAACGACAAAAGGCTAAGTTTTTTGCTTAGCCTTTTTAATTTGTGCAGTACTTACGTTTTTATTTATTTTTGGTTTGATAAGAACAAAATTTTGAAAGGAATTTTAAAACGAATAAAAAACTAGCAATATTATTATAAAAGAAAAATTATATGTCTCATTCTATTAACGGCGCTTCGCTCCGTACACTCCCCCCTATTTCGACAATCTCAGTAAATAAATTTAACGTTGTATTTACCGATACAGAATGTCAAAAATCTATTCAGTTTCGAAACAATAAAGACACGAAAGTTTTTTTACATTGGTTGCTTAATACCACTGTTGAAAGCATATATGCCTAACGCATCTGTCCTACCAACAACGCAATTTAATACGTATCTCGTTAAATAACTCACAATAAGTTAAAAAGCGAATAAGCCGCATTGTGCTTTTGCGAGCTTGTGTATATATTTTGTTTAGTTGTATTCCAACTCGCAATGGAAAGTCCCTAATAAAAGGGGCGAGAACCTTTATTGGTGATAGGGATTAATTTTTGCTTTCTTACCTTCAATGTTTAAGGGCGCTGTGTTTTTTTAGCCTAGCCATGGTATTTCCGGTGTTAGGTGAAGTCGTTGACTTAAAGAATGGCAAAGTGACCCTCCAAGACTCCCATATTTGGCGAGAGTTACCTGCTAGTATTGAGCTAGCGAATATAGCCAGTGCGACATTGCTACAGCCACTTCAAACAGGTTATGAGCACCTACCTATCGCCCCTTCGTTAGGCGGGGAGTCGGGTTCCTACATCACTAAACTATTGTTAAAGCCCTCCGCTGACGGGCGTTATTTTGTGGTCATTAATGCTAATTTCATCGATATTGGGTTATCTGCCTATGTGTCAGGCTCGCAGACACGCCCCCAGATTGAGGTTTTTTCACAGTTAGCAGATGATGCTACGCCCCATCTTTTGCACTTCCAGAGTTTCGCTATTCAGGTGAATGAAAGTGAAACCGTTGAGTTATGGTTAGTCATCAAGGCCAAGCAATTTCCTACACCTGTCTCCATTTCATTTTACGACCCAGCCACGTTTTATGAGTACCAAATTTATAATAATGGTTTGTCTATTGCCGCCATAACCACCATGACACTACTGGCACTATTAGCCATTCTGGTGTATTTGAGTACAAAAAAGCGGGTGGCGCTTACGTGTGCGGGTTATTTAGGTTTACATGGCATTGGCTGGGCTGCAGCTTCGGGATTGCTTGACGACTTGTTTAATATTCCCACAAACAGTACCTACTGGGGAATGATGCTGTTTCCTTTTGCCATTGCGTGTGCAGGGCAGTTTGTGTCTGACCTTTTTGATTGTCCATCTAACCATAAAAAGCTCTTTCGGTTTCTACGCGTTTTTAGTGTGATAAGCGTGGGTTTGGGTGTCACCATGTGGTTTTTACCATTTACTACGGGGTTTCTTATTTCCCACTTGCTGGCGATGGTATGGATGATACTCACTCTCAGTATTGGCGTGACTATGCTTAAAATAAGAGACTTTCGAGCAAAGTATTTTTTAACAGGTAACCTGCTTTATAGCGCGTCACTCGGCTACTACATTAGTGCCCACAGCCATTATTTTGGTGAATTGCCCTATTCAGAGTCGGCAGTAGTGGTTGCGTTGTCGGTAGATTGCATTTGCATTTTATTGTGCTTAGCCGAGTGGTTTAAACTGCAACAAATAGAGTTTAATCGAAACTACTACCTGTCTCGAACCGATGCAATGACCAAGCTGGGTAACCGTTTTGCGTTATCTGAGTGTATTGAGCAATTGAATGGCTATTACGTGGTGGTTTATGTTGATTTAGATGGGTTAAAAACAGTAAACGACAGAAACGGCCATCAAGAGGGCGATAAACTTATCGTTGAAACCGCCAGACTTATGCAGCGGTCATTCAGCCATCGGGGAAGCGTATTTCGCTCGGGCGGTGACGAATTTGTGAGTATTTTACATGCCCAATCCGCCCCTGAGTTAGAGGAATTAACCAAGAGTTGCCGATCGCATATGGATGCATTGTCTTACGAACTTAGTCAGGCTTGGCGTAGGGCAGGGGTGAGTTTTGGTATTGCGACCAGTGTGGAATGTGATTCTGCCAAAGACTGTATTTTCCTTGCCGATAAACGTATGTACCAATACAAATCAATAAATAAGAAACTGGCTTAACGGGTTCATGTTGCTCACACAGTACTCTTACTGTGTTGGAACGCGATAGGTTTGGTATAGGTCGCTACTGTTAGCGGAAGAAGATTTTTGACTGGTGAGTACAATGTTTCCGTTCAACGAAAAATGCCCCTCTTGGCTCTGTATTGTGATAAAGGGCTTTTCCGATTGGTTTTTATAAAATTGAATTTGGTTCTGTTGCCTATCATAAAAGGCAATATGTTGACCACTTTTTCTCACGTTAAATTGCCTACCGTAGAAGGCGGGGACGTTTTCTTTAGGCATTGTAAAGGGAGTAGCGTTGCCTCCGCTGTACCATTTGTCGTCCTGGTCTACCCATAACCAATTGTCTGCGAGTGCGTGGTACTGAATACTTTTCCATTTAGGGGGTAAGCGCACCATTGAGTTATCTTCCAAATGGTACTCAACTACTTGCCATGTAGCATCCAGTTTCACACTAAAGGCAAGAACCTTAGGAGACTTAAAAGACACCCTGACGTGCTCCAATAGATTCACGCAGCCAGTTAAGGGATAATTATCTCAACTGGAGTGTATATGAAAACGCGAAAAAGCTATTCAAAAGAATTCAAACTGGACGCTGTTAGTCTGGTTACAGAACAAAATTATAAGATTGCTGAGGCTGCTCGTAGTCTTGGTATTAGCGCGAATATGTTAGGCCGCTGGCTTAAAGAGCAAGAATCAGAAGGCGCTCACGCATTTCGAGGCAACGGTAAGTTGACACCGGAACAGGAAGAAATTCGTCAGTTGCGAGCAGAGAATAAACGCCTGAAAATGGAGAAAGAGATCCTAAAAAAGGCGACGGTCTTCTTTGCCAAAGAAACCAAGTGAAATACGGTTTCATTACCCAACATAAGAAGACCTGGCCGATTAGTCTGATGTGTCAGGTTCTGGGAGTCAGTCGCCGTAATTACTACAGTGCAGTGCGACGAAACGAGCAACTCGAACCAGACCCTCAACATGATGAGCTAATTGAATGGGTACAGAAGATAGCAGATGCCAGTGACTTTACCTATGGCGTAAGGCGAATGAAACGCGCGCTGAATTCGCTCGGTTATCCGGTTGGAAAACAGCGAACGAGAGCCTTGATGAAAGAAGCCGACGTGAGCGTCAGACGACGTAGAAAATACAAAGTAACGACCAACAGCGACCATCAGCAACCTGTATTTGATAACGTGCTATCACGCGACTTTGATGCGCAAAAACCAGACCAGGCGTATGTCTCTGACATTACCTATATCTGGACGCAGGAAGGCTGGCTGTATCTGGCCGTTGTCATCGATCTGTTCTCACGCAAAGTCGTGGGTTGGAGTATGTCTTCTCGGATGAGTGCCCAGCTTGTGTGTGATGCCTTAACAATGGCTTTATGGCAACGTAAGCCCAAGGCTGGCCTGATACATCATTCGGATCGTGGTTCGCAATATGCCAGCCGACAATTTAGACAGCTACTGGCGCAGTACAAGGTAACAGGTAGCATGAGTAGGAAAGGTGATTGTTGGGACAATGCCGTTGTAGAGAGCTTCTTCGGCACATTAAAACAAGAGCGAGTGCAATGGCGTCATTACCAGAGCCGTCATGCTGCTCAGCAGGATATCCTGCAATATATTACTATGTTTTATAACAGCCAAAGAATGCACTCATATCTGGATTACAAAAGTCCAAACCAATATGAAGCTGACATGGCTAACTTAGGAAAAGCGGCTTAACTGAGTTGTGTGAATTTGGTTGACCACGTCACCCCTCTATATTCTTTTTGCGGCAACGGTAACGGTTTGGCTTTCCCCGATTTCACATCTATCACATGTATGGCGTTTAAGGTCAGCGCTGCTATTTTCATTTGATCCGGTGACCACGCTAAATCTAAATAGTGTCTGCCATCTTCAAAGTGTGTAATTTTGCTTCGCTTTTGCGTATTACGGTTAAATAACCATAACTCTTCATTGCCAGAGCTTAAATTGACATAGGCGGCGTGGTTAGCGTCTGGCGACAATACGGCGAGCCTTTCATCAACGCTATCGTTTAGCATCGACACTGACTGTTTGTCTGCCAAATTGTACTCATCTACGTTGACGTTATACGTAAAAGCGGTGAACACATAGTCCAACCTGTTACTGTGGCGCTCAGGTCTATGTAATTGAAGGGGGCCAGAAAATAGAACGGTTTTCTCGCTGCCATCAAGGGTATATTGAACAATGTCTCGGGCAGGGTGCTCTCCCATCAACACAACATGTTGACCATCATGAGACCAAATTCCGCAACAAATATAGGCGTTAAGTTTAAATAACAGGCTTAATTGCTGTGTTTCTAAATCGAGCTGATAGAAGCCTTCCCATTGTTGTTTGTCAGGTGAAGAAATAAGCAGTTTATTTTCTGTCGGGTGGATATCAAATTGATTATTGCCGGCTAGGTGAATATCAGGCTGAGGGAGCCATTGCGTTGTATTGTCGTCAAGGGAGAGTGAATATAGAGAGTAGGGCATGCCTTGTGCCTGAGACTCAGCAAAAATAAGTAAATTGTCGTTGTGGGTGAATTTTATTCTGCCATAACTGCCTGGGTTACAGGTATAGATAAGCTTTGGGGCAGACATCGACATACCATTAAACTCGCGAATGAAATATTGGCAGCTTTCCGGGTTACCCACTAAATAAACCAATTGAGTACCCGTGTCGTTCCAACTGGCTGGCCCAACGCCTTTTTCTTTTTCATGCTCAATTTCTACTTGTTCGCCAGACAGGGTGTTTTTCACATAAAGCCGAAACTTTTCACCATCATGGTTCATGTAGGTGAGGCGGACGCCATCGGCAGCAAAGCTTGGAAAATACTCACTGCCTTTATTCGATGTTATGGCTTTCGCTGATAGAACGGCGGGTGCTACAGACGGTTTCAAAAAAGAAAACCAAGCCAGAATGCATATAGCGCAAAGCAGAAATATAAAGAGGTAACGCTGGGCCTTTGATTGTTTAGGTAAATGGGGCGTTTGTTGAGTGTCGCCGGTGTGAGCTGCAGTGATTTGGCTTGCGCCTGCAACAAATCGATAGCCTCTTTTGGGCACGGTGACAATAAACGCTGGATTACGCGCATCATCTTTGAGCGCTTTTCTAAGTTTAGTGACGAGTTTGCTAACGGTATTATCACTAACAAACCGACCCCGCCAAACCTCTTCCAATAATTGTGCTTTACTGACAACAAGGTTTTGATGGCGACAAAAGTAAGCTAAAAGTTCGCTTGTCATTGGCTCTAGTCGAACCGCACTATGTTCTTTGGTTAAGGTTTGTTGATGTTCACAAAACTCAAAACCTTTTATTTTCCAGCGCATACTATTCCATTGTTGCCAAAAAAGTTCTTTTAAATCAAAGAAGTCACAAAAAGTCATAACTATTCATTTCATAGTCAGGACTTCACCTTACCCACTTTATACAGTGAAACCACAATGACACTTTATAGAGATAGCACACGAATGAAAAAAATAAGTCTCATGGCGGCGATGATCTATTTGATCAGTATATCACTAAACTTTTCCCAAAATACTTACGCTGATACACACCCTGAAACCACGTACACAATGCCTGACATTATCGCATCTACCGATTTAAGTCAGGCAGATAGCATTGAAAAAATACTGTCATCAGAAGAACTGAAAAGAGATTTACGTGCATTTGCACGTTCTCTAACCCAGAGTGATATTGTGAAGCAAAGCCTGTTCAACAGAATAGCCTTGCTGTCTTTAAGGGATGAATTAGATCACATCAATGAAACGGTTACCCAATCTAACCTTGGTGTCGAATTTATTCACTATCAGTTGTTTCATCAAACGTGTTTGGCACTCAAAAACAAAACACGAACACAGCCAGCCTTCGCTGACGAAACGCAGGGGTTGCAGGGGTTAATAACACATCAATTTGAACCTCTCAGTGACGAGGAGTTTGTGCAGATGTCGTTGGCCCTTGGGTGGTCAGTGCCCAATGCTGAACGCTATGTGGTGAACGTATACAAGCAGCTTCAGGGTAAGGGTTTATTGTCACAAAGTGACATGATGAATATTGCGGTGAATACCCATTTGTATCATGTGCTGAATAGGGTGATCCCCGTTGCCAATAAAGTGATTAAGCAAGAGCAAGATAGGCGATTTATTATTCAACCTGACGTGTTGATAACCCTTGAAAATGACATCGAATTGTCGGCCACTATTGTCAGGCGCCGAGGCCAAAAAATGCCTAATACCACAGCGTTGCAATTCACTATTTATGCTGACGAAAAGGCGCATATAAAAACGGCCATGCACGCCGCTGCACATGGATACATTGGTATGGTAGCCAATTCACGGGGCAAGCGTTCAAGCAGTAATGCTATTGTTCCTTGGGAGCACGAAGGAGAAGATGCGGCCGCGCTTATTCATTGGATAACCAAGCAGCAGTGGAGCAATAAGAATGTGGTTATGTATGGCGGCAGCTACAATGGTTTTACGCAATGGGCAACGGCTAAGCATATGCCAAAAGGGCTGAAAGCAATGGCACCTTATGTGGCGGCAAATTTGATCACTGGCTTACCTTATGAAAATAACATTGCCTTAACCGGAAATTTTCAATGGCCGCTATATGTAACCAATAATAAGACGGTAGACAATAGCGTTTATAACGATTGGCAGCGCACAAACGCGGTTATCTCTGAGTTATACACCAGCGGTCGGCCCATGGTAGATATTGATGACATAGCAAACAGGCCTAGCCCTTGGTTACAAAAATGGTTAGCACACCCAGAAGATGATGCCTTTTATCAGCGTATGGTTCCCCATCAGGAGGAATACAAAGCGATAGACATCCCGGTATTAACCATTACTGGGTACTTTGAAGGGGGGCAAATTTCAGCCCTTAACTATTTAAATGAACACTATAAATACAATGACCAGGCCAACCACGCGTTATTAATTGGCCCATATAACCATTGGTCGGCACAAAATAAACCCCGCTCGCATCATGGGAATTATAAGCTTGACCCTGTGGCACTTGAAAAAGACACGGAAGAAGTGGTTTTCGCGTGGTTTGATCACCTCTTGAAGGGAGCAAAAAAACCAACGTTAGTGCAAAGTAAGGTGAATTATCAAGTTATGGGGGCGGATGAATGGCGGTTTGCCGACTCGCTGCGTGAGTTGAATCAACACACGGTAAGCTTTTACATACAAACAAACACGCCGAATAAGATGCAAACATATTCGCTAGGCCGCGTTGTGCCATTACGCTCGCAGCAATACATCGAACAGGTTATTGATTTAGCTGACAGAAGCGAGCAACGAAACCTAGCGCCTAGACAGGTTATTGGCAGCCGCATCGACAAGCAAGGTGGGATACAAATAGAAACCGACGTGTTCGAACAAGATATGGAACTAACCGGGGCAATCACAGGCTATTTCGATATTGAGGTTAATAAGCACGATGTTGATATTGGTTTTAATTATTATGAAGTGACCAGAAATGGCGAAGTATTTCACCTCAATAATTATCGCAGTAGAGCGAGTTATGCCGACGATATGGGCAGCAGAAGGTTGCTTACTCCCCACAAAAAGCGGCGCGTTCCAATTGTGAATGCACGTTTTACGTCAAAGCTTATCGAAAAAGGCAGTAAACTCGTTTTGGTTTTAAATGTGAATAAGAATATGGACGCTCAGGTAAACTTAGGGACGGGGAAATCAGTCAATCACGAGGATATTTCACAAGCGGGTGAACCATTAACACTGAAATGGTATTTATCGTCACAAATCAATCTTCCCCTTAAGCCATGGGTGAAGAGCGAATAAATCGTACTTCACCCATGGCTGTTGGATGAAAAAAGTTGTGATTATTTCTTGGCCGCTGCGAATAATGAGATAACAACATTTGATAAGAGGTATCTGGCGGCTAAAAAAGACGTAGTGGAGAAGTGTATAAAGAGGGGTTGCGAGCCCACATATTCATAAATACGAGTATGTGATTGGACTTTGGTAACGGATGGAGTGGCGAGCGTGAATGAACAAACCTAAGAAAACGCTTTTTGCTGAAGCTATGGAGCAACATAAGGGCATTGTATTTAAAATTGTGAATTCATATTGCCAAAATCGAGATGAGCGGCAAGACCTTGCGCAAGAAATACTGACAACCATGTGGCTTGCTTATGATAACTACGACAACGAACACAAATTTTCTACCTGGATGTACCGCATTGCATTAAATGTCGCCATTTCTTACTACCGCAAAGACAGTAAGCGAGTAGGCAGAGCAAGTGAAGATGAAGAATGCCTAGTTCACATTGCTGACTTCTCACAACAAGAAGAGCGAAGCGAGGAGGTGATGTTGCTATATCGATTCATAGGGCAACTGGATACGTTAAATAAAGCCATCATGCTGCTTTATTTGGAAAGTGAGCCGTATGACAGCATCGCACATAGTTTGGGAATGAGTAAAACCAATGTTGCTACACGCATTAGCCGCATTAAAGAGACATTAAAAAGACAGTTTGAATCACAGGATGTTTAATATGAATTTAGATAACTTCAAAGAAACGTGGCAGCAGCAAAATAGCGATACAGCAGCCATTACGATTAACCAAACAATGTTGACCAACATGAAAGTGAACAAGCAAGTAAAAGCGCTCAATAATATGAAGTGGGCGCGAATTATTGAGAGTGTCGCCTTCTTCGCTATCATTGTTCTTTTGGGGCAGTATATCGCTACTGACTTTAGTCTTTCAGCGCCCACCATATCGGCCGTTGTTTTAACTATTTTTGCTATTGTTGGGCTGGCGGGAAACATTGGTCAAATCGTGCTAATTTCAAAAATTGATTACGCCAAGCCGGTTAGCCATCTGCAAAAAGATATTTACCGAGTCTGTTCACATAAACTACAGCTGACGAAGCTGTTACTGATGTCAGTACCTTTTTATCTGGCGTATGTATTTATAGGGTTCGATGTACTGGTGGGAATTGACTTGTTTCCACACTTAGAGCAACACATGATTTGGTTTTATTCTTTATCATCACTGCTGCTTTTGGTTGTAACCACCACGCTGCTGGCTAAATTACACTACAACAATATTGAGATTTCATGGGTTAAAAACACCATTAGAGTTATTGTGGGAGAGCGTTTAGTCAATATGGCTCAATTTATTAATAATATTGAATCTACTAACCGCTAACCGCTAACCGCTAACCGCTAACCGCTAACCGCTAACCGCTAACCGCTAACCGCTAACCGCCTCGCTGTGGTTCTACTCTTCTAGCCTTAACGCCAATGAGGTACGCAGACAGCTTAAGGCTGGGCTTATTTTTTACCACATGAGATTAGGCGTTGAGGCTCAGTTGCCAGTACCCAACATCTAACCACTGATCAAATTTAAAGCCTACCTTAGAAAAATGCGCAACTTTTTCTATACCTAGTTTTTCATGCAAGCCAACACTCGCTGGATTTTGCAAGGTTATGCCACCAATGACACTGTTTATTCCTAGAGTTTTCAGCTTATTAAGGAGCGACGTGTATAACACTGTACCTAAGCCTTTTCCTTGAAACTCATTAGAAAGGTAAATTGTTGACTCTACAGAAAAGCGATAAGCGCTTCGTTCCTTCCATTTCGTAGCATACGCATACCCAATAATCGTCTCGTCTATCACTGCCACAATACATGGCAAATTAGCCTCTACTACTTTTTTTAGCCGAATAGACTATAAAGCGACAATTAACTTGAACGGTTCGCTAGCACCGAACAGGAGTAGGTTTGTAGTTTGTTTAACCCATTCGTGGTTATCAGCCAGGTCATGCAGGCGTGTTCGCCGATAGTCACCAATCAGACAAGCTAGAACGACTTTGCCGATATATTGCACGACCGGCCATCAGTGAGCAACGATTGAGTATGACGAATGCAGGTAAGGTGCGTTATGAACTCAAAACGCCCTACAAGGACGGCACCACCCACGTATTTTTCACTCCACTGGATTTTATAGGCAAACTAGTGGCACTCGTGCCACCGCCCAGACTTAACTTGACTCGCTTTTATGGCGTATTCGCGCCCAATAGCAATGAGCGTGCGCAGGTTACGGCTTCACAAAGAGGAAAGAACAGTCCGAAATTAGCCGAGAATGTAGAAGGTAGTGATAAGCCGTATCATGCAAGAAGCATGAGTTGGGCACAGAGACTCAAGCGAGTCTTTAATATAGATATTACTGTTTGTGAGGCGTGTGACAAGACCCATGTAAAGATTATTGCTTGCATTATACAGCCCAACATTATTCATAAAACATTAGCGTATTTGGATAAACATGGCTCTTCTTTCACTGCCAATTCAACCAGAGCGTCACCTTTTTAAAATTTAGAGCCAAAAACGATAGTAGATGATTACACTATTCAAAGAGACTTTGATTTTGGTGCATAACATAAAAAGCAAAGATGCTTTTTCTTAGGTAGGGTAAGTTGCATTCCACAATAAATATTTCAGTACCAATGGTCAGCTAAATCAATAACGCCAATGCTACCCTGTTCTCAAATTTCATCGATAAGCGTAACCAACGACCACTAGACCACACCAAAATATAACTGCGACAAAGGGGAGTAGATAGTGTTAATTTGACTTATACTTTCACTATAAATACTGCTATAGTTAATTTGATTAAACTTGATTAAAAAAAGTAACCATGGAAGCGTTTATTGTTCTTTCTAGTTTTGCCATCGCAATACTAACTGCAAAATCCTTTATTCGATTTTTTCCATCAATTCTTCCTCCTCAATATGGCCGTTTGGTAACATTAGATGGTCTAAGAGGTTTTTTGGCATTTTCCGTTTTTATTCATCATTTCGTAATCACCTATTATTGGAAAGTCGATGGGGTTTGGCGACGCCCAGAAAGTGATATTTATCAAAATTTTGGTAAAGTGGGAGTGGTACTATTTTTCATGATTACTGGTTTTTTGTTCATAGACCGACTTATTTCAAAAAAGAAAGTTAATTGGTTTTTTCTTTTTAAATCAAGATTATTTCGAATTCAGCCTTTATATTTTTTCGCTCTCATAATAGTTTTGATTTTGTCACTCAAAAACACTAATTTTCAGATTGGTGATTGGCAAAGTTTTTTTAAAGATATCGTCTTGTGGCTATTATTCTATGGCCGGTCAATTAACGAATTTGCTGATTCAAAACGAATAATTGCATCAGTAGATTGGACTTTGAAATACGTATGGCTTTTTTACCTCTCTTTACCTTTAATACAACTTGTATTTAAAAGTAAAATATTAACTCTTATGATATTTTTTGGTGGGGTGTTTTATTTATTTCTCTACCCATTAGAAGTGCTAGGAATAAGCTCTAAGTTTTTTCTCTACTTTTTATTTGGGGGGCTTACAGCGTACTTACTAAAAACCCTTAGAAACGATTTTAACTATGATTCAACGTCTGTATCCATCGCGACCTTATTTCTTATTTTAATTATTACCCTATACCCCCGCACTTTAGACCTAGCACATTCCATACTAATATTTGTCTTATTTTTTCTCATTACTAACGGAAATTCAATTTTCGGTATTCTTCGGTGGAAAAGCTGCAGAGTACTTGGTGAAGCAAGTTATAGCATATATTTGCTGCATGGGATTGTTCTGTACGTGCTGTTCACTGAGATAGAGTTAGTTGACTTTAAAACAGCGTCTTTTATTGAATATTTGACAATACTTCCAATAGTATCAATTATCGTAGTTATTTTTTCTTGCTTGACATTTTTAACAATAGAACAGCCTTTCATCAAGCTGGGGAAATCAGGCGTTAAGAAAAAGCAAATTATAGTTAGTAGACCGACCAATTAATGCGCTTGCTCAATGACGTAAGCGCAGCTACACCTAAATGAGAGTTCCCCACCGCGTTTAGCGCGGGAGAAAAAATACATATAGAAAAGCGACCAGGTACCAGGGCAATTACTCCCTCGCCAACCCCGCTTTTCCCAGGTAAACCAACCTTAAAGGCAAAACTCCCCGCTTCGTCGTACATACCGCTTGTAGCTAACAACGCATTAACTTGACGATTTTGGTCTGGGTTTAGTACCTGTTCGTCGGCACATTTAGGGGAAGTGGACAATATGAAGTGGGCGCGAATTATTGAGAGTGTCGCCTTCTTCGCTATCATTGTTCTTTTGGGGCAGTATATCGCTACTGACTTTAGTCTTTCAGCGCCCACCATATCGGCCGTTGTTTTAACTATTTTTGCTATTGTTGGGCTGGCGGGAAACATTGGTCAAATCGTGCTAATTTCAAAAATTGATTACGCCAAGCCGGTTAGCCATCTGCAAAAAGATATTTACCGAGTCTGTTCACATAAACTACAGCTGACGAAGCTGTTACTGATGTCAGTACCTTTTTATCTGGCGTATGTATTTATAGGGTTCGATGTACTGGTGGGAATTGACGTGTTTCCACACTTAGAGCAACACATGATTTGGTTTTATTCTTTATCATCACTACTGCTTTTGGTTGTAACCACCACGCTGCTGGCTAAATTACACTACAACAATATTGAGATTTCATGGGTTAAAAACACCATTAGAGTTATTGTGGGAGAGCGTTTAGTCAATATGGCTCAATTTATTAATAATATTGAATCTACTAACCGCTAACCGCTAACCGCTAACCGCTAACCGCTAACCGCCTCACTGTGGTTCTACTCTTCTAGCCTTAACGCCAATGAGGTACGCAGACAGCTTAAGGCTGGGCTTATTTCTTTCTATTCTCTGACAGTTTTGCCATGTTATAGGTGTCTTGGTTGATGTGTGAATTTAGACCGTTCATGATCAGGGATAACGTACTTAACCATTTCTTTTTCACACGCTCCGAAAGAGTGAAAATTGTTGCGCCCTTGCCTTAAGGTTATAGCGTGATTGGGGCCCGAAGGTACATCCACATTATCTAGGTCTTGCCCATCATCTTCCCAAAAGCAAATTGGGCAGATTAAATCGGCCCCACGCTCAGGAAGCGAGAGGTAATCGCAGCACGGACATTGCTCATGCAGAGCAGCACGTTTAGGCTCGTACCACCAAATTCGTCTGTTTTTGAGGAAGCTGACGATTTTACCTAACATTTTTACTCAACATTGCAGAGCCTTATAAATTCTTAAACAGTAAAGCAGGTTTATGAGTTAAAACATCGCGAAAAATGGAAAGACGCACGTTATCTATTCCTTAGTGAGAAGTCGTGCTATGACCATAATTATCGCTCACATAATCGCTTTCAAAATCGGCATTAATGGCTAACGATTGGCTAAAGGTGCTTTTCGCCATCTTTTTATCGCCTTGCGAAAGATAAGCAAATGCCAGGCTGTCGTATACCTGCGGGGCCTCTGGGAACAGTGAAACCAAATACTCAAACATATCAAACGCCTCAGCCCATGATTCTGTTTTAATCAGTTCCATGCCTAATTCATTAACGGTGCGACCGATAAATCGTGTATAACCGCTATCACTGTAAGCTTGCTGGAAGTGCTTGGCAAACCCCTGTTTTCCATACTTTTGGTAATACTCAAAGGCAAAGTTTTTTTCTAGTTGTCTAATTGCCTCATATTCACCTTGTGTAAGAAAAGACAGCACTCTACCTGATATGTACTCTGCAACTAAGTGATCAGTGTTTGCCATCACGACGATTTCATACCCATTGAGCAAGTCAATATCTACTGCAGCGCTCACTCCCAGCCCTCCACCATATGCACCCCAATGGGAACCATCCATGTCAAATAACCTACGATTAAGTGAATCTGTGTTTTCCAGTAATTTATTGGTATAAAAGAGCGCGTGATAAAACCTTTGCACATCTTCAACGGTAGATTCAATGCCACCATCAGGACTTGGGTGCTCAGTTACACCAACGTGTCTTATCACGCTGTCATACTGGTAGGCATATCGCTTAGATTGATGTTGGTGAAGCGTCAGAGGCCTAAACGTCGTGGACGACATCCCAATACGATTAAAGATATCGTCTTGCAGTAATACCTCGAATGGTTTACCCGTAACTTTTTCAAGAATGACACCTAACACGACATAGCCATAATTAGAATACCTACGGTCAGTGCCCGGTTCGAATAGAAGCGGTCTGTTTATTAACAGTTTTAATTTCTTGTCGAGCGTATCAAAGGCCAGCGGATTCTCGCGATACTCGGCCACAAAAATATCAGCAAAACCGGCGCGATGATTGAGTAAATGCTCAATGGTGATTTCATCAATATTATCCTGCATGAACCCCAAATCAAAAGTAACCAGCTTATCGTTCAAGGTTAACTTACCTGCTTGAATTTGCTGCAAAATAAGAACCTTAGTGAAGTCTTTGACGATTGAACCGAGATTAAAGCGGGTTTTAGCACTGTTCTTAATTTGGTTTTCTATATCCTGAAAACCATAGGACGATAAAAACACCTTTTCGCCATCTTTTGTAATCAGCAGATTACCCGAGAACCATCCCATCTGATGATATTGCATGGCAATCCTGTTCGCGACCTCAGGAATGCTCGTGTTTTTATCTTGCTGCTTATTCTCGAATGTAAGCGCGAATGAGCAACCGCTAAAGAATAAAGCACCGGCTAACAGAAGATTACGAACCATTTGATGAATACCTATGTGTGTTAAAAAACTCGCGAAGTCCCAGTACATTTTTACATTTTGTCGATAAATATATCGTCATCAACAATATAACCGTAATTGCGAAGGGAAGCCTCATATTTACTAGAGAAAAAATGGGTGCTGGGTGTACACCCTCTATAAAGACGAGATATGACGTGCCACAAAGCACGGGGAATGCAGCGTTGCAAGGCTGAAGCCAACTCGCGTTAATGTCGCATTCATGCGCTCGATGCAGGGTTGTTATTTAAAACAACAGCGGAAAGCTGGTTTAACACTAGATTGACGCCAGTATTGACCAAATGGGTAACACACCGTGAGCCTATTCCTTTACCTGTGACATTTCGCCCGACTCGATAGCCAATTTCAGCAGTGCCATTGGGGTGAAGTTCTTTAATGTTGGCGCGAGCAATTATGCAGTTGTTTTGAACAAGCACATCCGAATAAGTGAGTCAGCCAGATGTTAGCGCCTTGTTAGGCATAGTAGCTTTCCACGAAGTACGTGACCCCTAGTGAAACGATAATGAAAGTCGCATTGATTGATGCCCGAATAAACCAAGCAAGATGCCCATAAGATGCGCCTGCTTTTTGTGACGCTATAACCATTAAGCCCATTAATCCAAACCACGGCGTAAAAAATACATTGATATTCCATTTTACAACTGAGACCGCCAAATCATGAAGCGCTCCGCTGACTAAAAATGTGATAAGAATAGAAAGGGAAATAGGAAGAAAAGAGGCTAGCGGTCGCATGACATTGCGGGATAAGTAGTAGCTCCAGATGGGGTTCCAATACTGCCAAAAAATGGGGAAAGATTTTGCTCCGAAAGAACGTGAAAGCATGTTTCTCATAGAGTGACTTGCACCCAATGGAACTCCATTTCGCTTTTTAACGTACTGTGAAAGTGACAATGTGCTTCGCATGGTGAATTCCATATGTTAACGCCTCATTCAGAGGCAACAAAATAGTTGTCTTTTGTCCTGCTGCAATTGTCCACTTCCCCTTTATTGGGAAAGTTCTAAATTAGCGTTTTCGCCGTTTTTCCAACTAATTTAACATAAGTTCCGGACCCCGCCACCTACCGCAATTCCTAATACAGTCCACGCAACTGCGTCCAGCGAACGAAGTGAGTGTGTTGATTGGGTAGTTATACGTTGCGCTCACTCATTCCTCTGACAACAAAGAAGTAATAAACTAAAAAGCCTAACCATGAAAAGAATAGTGAAACGAGGCACCAAACTAATTTTTGTACCCCCTTAGCTTTCTCTGATGTTAGGGCAATTAGTACTGGTAAAAGGGTTAGGCTGAAAAGCATAATAAAAATGATAATTTGCCAAATACTCATG
This sequence comes from Alteromonas sp. B31-7, assembly GCF_015767655.1. Classification (NCBI taxonomy): domain Bacteria; kingdom Pseudomonadati; phylum Pseudomonadota; class Gammaproteobacteria; order Alteromonadales; family Alteromonadaceae; genus Alteromonas; species Alteromonas sp. B31-7. Next base: position 3,069,258 of record NZ_CP065233.1, on the reverse strand, counting down.
TTAAAAAAGAACTCCTTATCTTTTGTCCCTCGCGAACGCTGCGAGTGTTAATGCGTATGTTAGTTTTTATGCTACTACAAACAGTGAATAAATTAACAACCACAGAATTTGAAACCCGTAACTAAGCCTTTGGTAAAGGCCAGGTACACTTTTAAGTTCAAGTGCTTTTGTTAGTTTATAAGAAAAATACAAACAGCCACAGATACACAAAGCGGAAAGGTATCGAAGTGGTATGGAATAAAAACTAGAAAAAGTCACTATTAACGGCGCAATGATGAATGAAACGAGCATAATTAAGCCTGACCACGTGTGTATTTTGCAACTTGGGGAAGGTGAAGGAGTATATGCGTCGGCGTCCATCGGAAAGAAGCCACAAACCCAAGTACACACACCGTGGATAACTACCATTACGCCTATGGCTACAGTGGGTAAATGAGGCTGATGGGTGATAATCAAGTAATACCCAAAAAGAACGAACAACGCACCTAAAGGGTAGTTATTTATTGCAGGCGACAGTTTTTGGGTAGGGCTACCAAAAGCGCCGAGTTCACTACAAAACTGTTTTGAATGGCTGTAGTTTGGATAAAAGCGAGAGGCAATATAAATACCTAACACAATCCAAATCGAAGCAATGATCCCCGCGTAAGCCAAAATATTATTCAAACTTAATTCCTCCTTGAAACACTAACGGCCCGTAAAACGGGAAAAAATACGTAGGCTATAATACTGAGCGAAGCAAAGGGAGCCTACGTGTTTTTGTCCCAAGGAACGCCAGCGACTGAGTTAATGCGTTTGTTAGTTGCCGTAAATTAAATAGGCGTGCTAACATCTGTGTGTACATTTCATAAGGAGTTTACCATGGATACCCGTATTCAGTTTAGAGTAGATGAAGAAACTAAACGGCTAGCTCAGACAATGGCCGAAAGCCAAGGACGCACTTTAAGTGACGCTTGTAGAGAGCTTACGGAAGAACTCGCTGAACAGCAACGAAAAATAATTACTCATGATCAGTGGCTTACTGAAGAGATTAATGCCGCGTTCAGTAAATTAGAGAGTGGGCAAAGCAAGTTCATCAGTCATGAAGAAGCGAACTTGGACATGGAAGCTCGAAAAATGAAAATTAGGAATAAAGCCAAAAAATGATCTTATGGGAAAAAAGTTCGTTGGACGATCGTGAGGCTATTTTCGAATTTTTATACGAATTTAACCCATTAGCAGCAGAACAAACTGATGCAATAATAGAGAAGAAAGTTGAAAACTTGAACCAGCAACCTCTTATGGGAGTAGAGAGAGAGGGTATACCGGGAAGATTGTTAATAATTCCAGAGCTTTCAATGATTGTTTCATATTTCAGAAAAGACGACATTATTCACATTCTTCGAGTTTTACACCAAAAGCAAAAATTTCCTGTAGGCAACTAACTTTTCAATAACGGGCGCAGACATGTGGGGCATAATGGCGAAGCCGCCCCGCGTGTATGCGTCCCAGCGAACGCAGTGAGTGTGTTGATTGGGTTGCTATACCCGTGCCTAATCATATATGCCAGGCGTTAAAATTTGCATCAACTTCTCAGGGTTTTCAACAGTTGTAAAACCAAACTGCGAGTACAATCCGTGTGCGTCACTTGTTGCTAGCATAAACCTACGGAGACCTTGTAGGTCTGGATGGGATGATATGTTTTCCATAAGTTGTTTGCTTACCCCTTGACCACGATACTTCTCTATTACAAAAACGTCGCTTAGATATGCAAATGTAGCTCTGTCTGTAATAACTCTAGCGAAACCGACTTGGTCTCCCCCGGTTGCATAGGCTCCAAATACAAGAGAATTGTCTATAGATTTTTGTAATGTTGAAAGCGGGATGTTTTTTGCCCAATAGGAGTTCGCCACAAAGGAGTGGATTAATTCGATGTCTAAGTCATCGTGGCTTGTACTTATATTAATTCCCTTCATTCTATCGATCCTTCAGAGGGTATAACGCTTTTTATAAACGGCGCGCGTTTTATGCGCGTCCAATGGAGGCCGTTTTTTGGCCGTAATGATGTTTAATAAATTTGTTATGTTTACGTTATTCGGCGTTTGCTGCTTTCTCTTTTGCGACTTTTACCTTCAAAGAATGGAATAGAGAAGCAAATAAGAAAGTTGTGAATAACAAAAGTGAGCAAAGCAGTTTTATCCCTTTGCTCTCATCTTCTATTATTTCATTTAAAATTGCGGATAAAAGTATCCACCCAACTAAATAGTAACTATGTACGCCGCTCACGAAAACTCCTTGTATACATAGACACAATGACTCCCTGAGAAATGCTAGCCTCCGCATTTTCGTGGGTTAGCTCAGAAAGCCAGTGCCATAATTAGTTTGTTCAATACTAAATCAATTTGGAGGCTAGCATGAACAAACATAGCATGATTTTTATCGGATTGGATACGCATAAGGAGTTTCACGAAGTTGCCTATTGTGAAGAGCAGCGCGGGGCAAGTGCTGTGCACTATGGTCGTATCCCTTCTTCAAAAGTCAGCGTCAAAAAGCTCATTCGTCAGTTTGAATCGAAATATCCTGGGGCGACAATTCACGTGGTGTATGAAGCAGGGCCGTGTGGCTATTGGATTTATCGGCTGATAACGAGTTTAGGGCACTGTTGCTATGTCGTCGCGCCTTCCCTTATACCCAAAAAGCCTGGAGAACGAATCAAAACTGACGGCCGTGATGCACTTAAATTAGTGAAGTTGCTAAAGTCGGAAGATCTCACGCCCATTTATGTGCCTGAGCCAGAAGATGAAGCGGTAAGAGATTTATCCCGCGCTCGAGAGCTCGCGATGAAAGATTTAAAAGAAGCCAAATACCAACTCAAAGCGTTACTGCTGAGAAACAATATTCGGTATGAAGGCACTGCTAATTGGTCGAAGAAACATCTGCGGTGGCTGACCGAGCTGATATTACCTCATCCCGCGCAGCAAATTGTCTTGCAAGAACAGTTGCAAACCATAGAAGAGCGCATTCGTCGGCTAGAAAGGCTAGATAATGAATTAACCCATCACGTTCACCAGTGGCGGTATTATCCTGTCGTTAAAGCGATCCAAGCCATGCGTGGTGTGAGGCTGCTAGTGGCTGTTGGGGTTGTTGCGGAACTTGGTGATTTACACCGATTCGACCACCCGAGAAAGCTTATGGCTTATTTAGGCTTGGTACCCAGCGAACATTCCTCTGGTGGAAAGCGTCATTTGGGCGCTATTACGAAGTCTGGTAACGGCAGAGCTAGGCGCTTGTTAATTGAGGGGGCGCACAGCTATCGATATCCAGCAAATGTATCGACTAATATTCAAATTCGCCAAGAAGGGCTGCCCAAAGACATCGCCGATATTGTCTGGAAAGCACAGCTTCGTCTGTGCAAACGCTACCAGCGAATGAGTAAAAAAGGTAAGCATTACAACCTCATTATCACCGCAATAGCCAGAGAAATGGCTGCATACATCTGGGCTATTGCAAAGGAAGTGGTACTCACGCCGGTCAATCCAAAATTAAGATTGAGCAGAGTACCTGCATGATAAACGAGTTTGAGCTAACGCATTCGGATCAGGCCGCGGAATGTGGCACAACCTACGAGGGCGTTATGACGGCAATAACTTAACGGTTATTGAACCACGAACATAGACTGATGAGAAGGTGACCACGGCGGAGTGAGTAAGGTAGGCGCTGTTCATTGAGAGATGAATAATCCACGAATACCAGCATGACAACCGACGACATTACTGCCTCATCCGGTGCGTTAGCTCATTTATTATGAGTGAGAAACAAAGCTAATTATGGACTGAAAGAGTGTCAGGGATACGCTCGGTTTTTATTGACAAGGGGAGTCATACCAACGCTAAGCTAAGGCACAATGCGAAAATAGCGAAGCCGCATTGTGTTTTTGTCCCAGCAGCCCGCGCAGCTGGATGCGACTTGAGTGTTTTGTTGTATGACGCTCTCTAAAAAGAGCCCTGTTTTTTGTTTTGTACAGTTGCAAGTAGCACGAGCATTACACCAATACCCAAACCCAAAACCGCACCTCCTGCTACATCGTTACTGATACCCGCAAACTCTTGCGCCTTGCGCACTTCCAAAATCCAGAACGAAAATACAAATGAAATGCTGGCAATAAGTGGTAATAGAACGACTCTCGATTTTTTAGACATATACAGCCTCCTTGATTGAATATCCACGTGGCAAATAACGCTAAGCTTTGGGGCGCAGATGCGTGGGGCATAATGGCGAAGCCGCCCCACGTATAGGCGTCCCAGCGAACGAAGTCAGCGGCAACAGCGTATTGATACTTATTGAGCCTTCTCCCCAGCTTAACCAATTTTATTGGCTAAGCTGGAAGGCGACCAAACCCAAAATGGAGAAGACTCAATGCAATTCTATACTAACTTACATCCTTTTTACTGCGGAATCGATCTTCATGCACGAATGCTTTATGTGTGCATCTTAGATGAACGCGGCGAGATACTGGTTCATAAGAAGATAAAGGATTCTCCCGAACAGCTTTTAAACCTTCTTGCACCCTACATCGGGAATATTGTGGTGGGCGCAGAATGTATGCATTGTTGGTACTGGCTCAGTGATTTTTGTGAACATCATAATATTGATTTCATCCTCGGCCACGCTCTCTACATGAAGGCTATTCATGGTGGTAAGACGAAGAACGATAAAATTGATGCGTATAAGATCGCCAAGTTAATGCGAGGTGGTAATTTTCCTTTGGCTTACGTTTATCCAAAGGAGAAGCGTGCTATTCGAGATTTGTTACGCAGACGAACGCACGCTATGCGCCATAGTGCCGAGTTAAAGGCATTTATAAAGAACGCGTTGTCACAGTACAACCTGCCAGTCCCTGATAAGTCAGACTTAAGCTACACCACAGGTCGCGATGCAATGCGTGGGTATTTCTCCAATCCACAAGTTCAACGCAGTATTGATATGAATCTACGATTGATTGAAGTTTACGACCATGAAGTCAGCAGCATTGAATGTCATGTAGAAAAGCTCACTAAGCATGATAATGGCAGAGACTACTATTTGCTGCGTTCATTACCTGGTGTCGGACGAGTTCTTGCGCTGACTATTCTTTACGAGATAGGCAGTATTCAGCGTTTCGACAGTGTTCAGAAGTTTGCGTCTTATTCTCGCCTAGTTAAATGCAAAGCAGAGTCAGCAGGTAAAAGCTACGGTACTCAGGGAAATAAAATTGGTAATGCGCATCTTAAGTGGGCGTTTTCTGAAGCAGCGGTACTTTTTCTAAAGGGTAATCCGCCTGCGCAGGCTTATTTAGCTAAGTTACAAAAGCGAATGAGCAAGGCAAAAGCACTATCGGCTTTGGCGCATAAACTCGGTCGTTGTATGTACTTTATGTTGAAGAATCAAACGGTATTCGACAGTGAACGATTTTTAGCAGGGTAAGTCGCACAGGCGGATGAGCTGAACATCTAACTGGTCGAATGGTGAGTATGGTGTTCATGGTTATTTAGGGGAATAACCTGTAAGGCATGAACTATACCAATGTCCACAGCCATCACGTTTTGATTAGACATCCGCCTGTTGCGCATCAATACTCTGTGCTAAATCGCTTGCACCTGAGCTGAGCCTGCCCCTAACTGGCAATAGTAATCAGCCACTACGTTTGAATAGTGCCAGCATCAGGTTAACCGATGAATGTCTAGTGCCCCTGTGCCCGTAATGGAATACATCGCAACAGGCAGCGATGAGATCGCACTAAGAGAGCCTCTATATGTGTTTGCCGCAGGCGATGCCTGACGATGACCATGACAGATGAAGCTAGGAGGTTTAGCGCAGAGATTTGGACTGGCTGCTAACGCAGCCAGAGAAATACTATTACTTATTGACGCGAGCTAGGCTCATATGTGTTAGTTGCCACGCCGATACATCCTAGAGTAACAGCTGAGCTATGCGCACAATACTCACTCACTTTTGACGAATAACTTTTTGAATAGCTCTTCTGATTTGGCGAGCCCTTCTTCAGTTAAAACAACAGACTTTGATTTGCCAACAGGGTCGTGAATATAACCTTTTTCATAAAGCCGGTCGGTGATACTCCAATCTATTTGCTTCCAAGCCCTACCAAACTTGTCGTGCAGAGTAAGGTAAAACAGAGCAAGTGCTGCTTCATCGATTTTATCTTCATCTATTTCCACTGCTGTCTCCACTGCTGTTTCCATTTTCACAGCTCTTTTTCAGAGCCAATTTTAAGTTGCCCCTTGTCTGCAATAATTTCTTGTATACTTCTATATTTTGTTTCGTAAAATGTGTAGTTCTCTAGCAATTCACTTGGCTTAAGAACATTGTACCGCACAAGATGTTGGTGGTAGCCACGACCACCATGCTCATACCAAATATAGGCAATATCACTTGTGACAAGTTCAGATATTACACGCCTAAAGGGTAATTCGCTTTCTATCACATCCGTTGCATTATAAGGCTCACCAGCAAATGCCATATCACCATTAAAATGTAACTCACAAAATTCTTTCGTAACACCAAACTTAAATGAACCAGCTAGAGCTAGCCCAGATATAAAACTAAAAATCACAAAAATTAATATTGATTTCATGGCTTCACTCGATTGAAGGCTAACTTTAAGCTAAGGGGCGCTAGCATGTGGGCTAAAATCCGAACGAAGTGAGTCAGCCCACATGTTAGCGTCCCAGCGACCGAAGGGAGTGGCTTGAGCGTTTTGTTAGGCGTACAACTGAAAGTACGCAGCTTTGCTGCCACCACTAGCCAAATAGACCGCGTTGTTAAATTATTGAATTTAAGATAAAACAACCCTGTGCGAAAAGCCAGATGTTAACGACATTGCTGGATAAAAGAGCGAGTTTAGAAAACTGGTGATGTTGAATGTTAGCGTTGCGATGTTGATGAAAGGCGCGTTGCCAAAGCCGTTGAAACTACCGAAAAGCAAGCCGTAAAGACAACCTAGCGAAACAACCTTGATGCTGAAATGTTACGTCTGAACCCACATTTTAATGCTGTAAGTGAATGACGCCTAACTTTAAGCTAAGGGGCGCTAGCATGTGGGCTAAAATCCGAACGAAGTGAGTCAGCCCACATGTTAGCGTCCCAGCGACCGGAGGGAGTGAACTTTAGCGCTTTGTTATGTGACGTTTCAGGAACTCAGGTGCCAGGTCGGCACCATTCGGCCAAACCACTGTCTCTAATTCTGGGTCAACAGCAACTTTAGAGAAAAAAGAAGAGTCCTTTAGCGGTTCAAAGACACTGCCAGATAGTTTGTTTTCTAAATTGACTTCGCCAGCTGTACCATCGTCAAATGTTACCCATAGTTTAAAGCCGTCGAGATATTTTGCGTTTCTAACGTGAAGCATAGTTTTACTCCAATGGTGCAATGTAGTTTAACGGTTCGCCATTTTGAGCCTTATGCCAATTCTCTTCTAGTTCGGCTCGATGCTCTGAAAGCCATTCCTGAACAAATTTCGTGGCTCTGTTAGGAAGCTCTCCTTCAAGTATTGAACCGTCAAAGGCAAAGAGTGCCTCGTAACCAGAATATTTAGCATGAAAATGGGGAGGATTATGGTCGTTAAAATACATTGCGATTATAATCCCATAGAACCGGCTAATTACGGGCATCGTTTGTTAGGCTCCTTTAAACGGCGTAAGTACTATTCTATACGGTTTATCGTGAAATGAAAAAGTGAGTCACATAACTTTTAAATAAGGGGCGCAGACATGTGGGCTATAATGCGAAGCAGCCCACATGTCTGCGTCCCAGCGAACGAAGTGAGTGACTTGATTTTTTTGTTAGGTGACATTCAAAACTACCGGCTCTTGTCTTGTTATTACATGGATGAACTCATTGCCAGTCATAACTGAAAAGTGTCTTAGTTCACCAGGCGTAGTGTCATAGATTATTGTTTCTGACTTTAAATATTCTATAAGGCTGGAGCTTTGATATTCTCCAACTACGCCGCTTTCCCTGTTAGCGTGAAAATCTTTTGAATGATCACATTCATCGTAAACTTGATATTGAATCGTGTCTGAAAAAACGACAAGAAACTTCCTAGGTTCCATATGCATTTCAGAAACCCCAGAGCTCTCACCTAGCGTAAGAGTCAAGAGCCTATCTTGATATTGAAGGTTTTCCAAATACCAACTCTGATAATTGTGAATATCTAAACTTGTTTCCAAGATGGCACCTAACAACTTAATGTGCGGAAAAAATCCTTTAGGTAAGATGGAATATATCCACCTATTACCCTTATGATTAGTCCCACTTTTGCATTAAAAAGTTTTGGGATCAACATCATTATTCACACGTACTGAAGTCATTAAATTTAAATACGGAAAGTTTCTTGTTTATTTTAGTAGGCAGCCCGACTCTTGCGTTAACCTGACATAGGTATTCAGTAAAGCACGTATAGCTGCCATGCATATTAAGGCAGTGTGTTCACGATGACTTAAAATTTTTTCGCTTCACTTTCAGTCACTTTTTTCTACTTTCTCGGCGCGTTACCTAAGGTTAAGTCTTGGCACATCATAGCGAGTAGGCCTATTGACGTTGTTAAGCCTAAGCTTGATAGAAGCTCGAGTATGCCCATTCGCTCAGGTCTACTGAAAAACTCTGTTACGAGCCACCCATTAATATTCAACGTTGCAAAACGTTATTTGTTGATTATTAAGCATGACGATTTTTGGTTTGATTGAAATACGAATGCGAAATATGGCATATACGTATAGGCTACTTAGCATCGGCGTGTTTTAGCTTTATAGGGAAATTGGTTAGGTTGTTCTCCACACAATTTCCAAATGTGCGTGTCCAGCTTGTAGAGATGACCTCACAAGAGCAAATTAACGCATTCGATAAGCATGAAATAGATGTTGGATTTTCTCGCCCTATCCCTAGCAATATGAATACGCGGCTAGATTGTCTCAATATCTATAATGACCGATTAGTTGTAGTTGTTCCTGAACTGCATGCATTATCGACATATGAACACATCGCGATATCTGATTTAAAAGATGAAAACATAATATTACTCAACCGGATGAGCGCAGTAGGGCTTTTCAATAAAATAAGTGGAATATTTCATCAAGAAAAAATAAACCCTAACATCATTAGCCAACCTTCTAATATGCAAACTTTGTTAACGGAAGTCTCGGCTGAGTTGGGAATAGCCATTGCGCCTTCCTGTTTTGCAAACCTCTATACAAAAGGGTGTCTACTCGTGCCATTGATGGGGGCAGAGATTAAAGTTCCGCTTGAAATTCAATATATGACAAACAATACCAGCATCATTGTTGAGGAGTTTGTGAAAATGACTATTCAAAATAAAAAGCTAATCAACGACTTGAGTTAATGCCGGATATCTTAGTGATGCTTCTTTATTTTAAATAAATGCCTGTAATAGGCTTATAGGTAGGCTCTCAATACTCTGTCTTGTCTTTGAACTCACACAAATCTTCGATAATACAAGAACCACATCTTGGTTTACGGGCAATACAGGTGTAACGTCCGTGCAAAATCAGCCAGTGGTGCACATCCACTTTAAATTCTTTAGGCACCACTTTTAGCAGCTTTTCTTCTACTTTTTCGACGGTCTTACCCATGGCGAATTTTGTGCGGTTACTTACGCGATAGATGTGGGTGTCTACCGCTATGGTGGGCCAGCCTAAAGACATTGGTGATAGATAGAAATACCTGCCCTTTGGCGTGAGGAACTGCTCAAAATGAGTTTTGAATGCTAACAATGTAGGAGTATATTTACGTTTATTGACGCCTAAAAGTTTCTAGTTTTACCAACCTCAATTGCGGTCCAAATATATGAGTAGCAACTTCCGGTTAATAAAAGATTTAATGCTACCGCTCATTACTAACAGCAAAACACTGAGTAATATTATACAAATAAGAATACTCTCCTCACATTGAGCTGTTTAAATATTGTGCTACCATGATTAGAGTAAATTTTACTAGGTCTGATTTAATTGCCGCTCACGGATGTCATATAATGTAAGGGACTATTCAATGAAACTTATCATCGTTTTTACCGCTTTAATCTCGCTATCGGCCTATGCCAATCAAATTAACGATCAGACTAATTCAAACCTAAATTCTAAGCCACCTCAAGTCCTGCAACAACTCTCTTCTGTTGAAAGAAGTATAAAATATGGTGAGTCGCACAGTTACTTAATAGAGACAAAGGGTAGTCACTTTATTTTCGGTGAAGTGGAGCAAGACAGCATTGACGTTAAAATTCAGGTATTTGCACCCAATGGTTTAGAAATCAACGCCTTTAATGAAACTAAAGTTGGTTATGAACCCTTCATCATTGATACCCAAATGAGTGGACAATATAAGATATTGCTGAGCGCGTCCGAAAAAGATTCTAGCGGTATGTACTCAATTAGGCTTATCCGCAATGAAGTCATAGCCTCTGATCTTAATAAACGCTTAGAACAGCTCTTGAGTCCTTATGATAAACAAACTACGCCAGGTGCGGTTTTTGGTGTCTTTGAGAAGGGAAACGTTACCCATATTCAATCGGTAGGTATGGCAAATCTCGCACATACTATTCCATTTGAAGTTGATATGCCCACTAATATAGGGTCAGTCTCTAAACAGTTCACCGCAATGGCTATATTACTCCTTGAGAAGCAAGGAAAGCTAAGCTTGACTGATGATCTTAGAAAGCACTTGCCTGAATTGCCAGAATTTAGTGATAAAATTACCATCAAACATGTGCTTACACACACCACAGGCTTACGAGAAATTTTCAATTTGTTAGGTATGCGTGGTTGGACAGGCGAGGAGTTTATTGAAAAAAATCAAGCCTTAGAGGTTGTAAAGAAACAAGTAGAGCTGCAAGTCAAACCTGGTGAAAAGATGAATTACAACAATACAGGGTTCACCTTATTATCCATCATTGTTGAGCGAGTTACAGAGCAAACATTTTCAAAGTGGATGAAAGAAAATATTTTTGAACCGCTCGACATGAACAATACCTATGTAAGACGAGACCCCGGCCACATTATTCCCAGGGCAACGCAGGGCTATGGCGTCGATGAAAATGGCTTTAGAGAGGTTGGCGATTTGTACTCCGCAGTGGGGGCCGGCGCTATTTATACTACAGTCGAGGATATGGCTAAGTGGTCACAAAATTATATCACGGGTAAGTTGGGTGGAAAAAATGTCATAACCAAGTTAACAACACGAGGCGTGCTTAATAATGGTGAAGAGCAAACGTATGCATTGGGCTTATCCGTAAACGATTACAGAGGTCTGCTACGGTATATGCATAGTGGAGCCGATATGGCGCATTATACCAACTATGTATTCTTTCCAGAGATTGACAAAGGTCTGTTTTTAAATACCAATAATACAGCGTTTAATATGAGTATTTGGAATAGGTTTGTTGACGAGGTTGTTGGCAAAGATTTTGTCGAATCAACGGAAGGCAATGCTGAAGAAGGAGAGACAAAGATCATTGATTTACCTGCTAATTATTTGGCTAAATTAACAGGTAAGTATAAGTCAGAATTACTTGGAGTAGTTGCAGACATAAAAGCCACCGAAGAGCAGTTGAAAATCGCATTTGACGATGGAGATGCTCAACCTTTAACTACATATTCAGAGAAGGAATTTGGCTTTAACGACGGCCAGTACAAATTAACCTTTTTAATGAACAATAACGAAGCAAGTGCAAGCGCACTGACAATAAAGACCAGCTCAGATGACTATGAGTTTAAAAAGTTGGAACCGTTTGACCCAACGCATGAGCAACTAAATGAATATACAGGTAGATACTTTTCCAGTGAACTAGAGGTGCTATATACAATAGCCATCAATGAAAAAAATAAGCTGACTGTTAAACTATACACGTCACCAACCCTAGAATTAGTACCTTTGGAACAAGACACCTTTAGTGAAACAAGCATGATTAACACTGATCTAATTTTTATTCGCAACGAAATCGGTAAGGTGACTAAGCTTGAATTAAGTAATGGTCGCACGCAAGGCGTGGTCTTTGAGCGAATGCCCTAACCGTGGTATCAGGCAAGAGAGGACTTAGCTACCTCATTTTCGCGGCGGAAGCAGTGATCTCCTAAACTCACACAAATCTTCAATGATACAATAGCGACAGCGCGGCTTTAGTTCGGAGCAAATTTATCGTAATCACTTTTTACAAAAGTATGGCTTCGCTCCAAGAACATGGCAGAAAATGTTTAAGAGCAAAAGTATTAGTTAAAAGCTACGGTAAATTGATGCAAATAAGCCATTTGAATATTATTCAACTATCTTTATTATTCAGTTTTATCTTTAAACTCACACAAATCTTCGATAATACAAGAACCACATCTTGGTTTACGGGCAATACAGGTGTAACGTCCGTGCAAAATCAGCCAGTGGTGCACATCCACTTTAAATTCTTTAGGCACCACTTTTAGCAGCTTTTCTTCTACTTTTTCGACGGTCTTACCCATGGCGAATTTTGTGCGGTTGCTTACGCGATAGATGTGGGTGTCTACCGCTATGGTAGGCCAGCCGAAGGCGGTATTTAAAACCACGTTCGCTGTTTTTCTTCCCACGCCGGGTAAGGCTTCTAGCGCTTCACGGCTTTCCGGTACTTCACCGTTGTGTTTTTCAACCAAAATCTCACTCAGCCGATGCACGTTTTTGGCTTTGGAGTTATAAAGGCCAATGGTTTTTATATACTGAGTAAGGCCTTCTACGCCTAAGTCGGCGATAGCTTGGGGCGTATTCGCCACCGGAAAAAGTTTGTCGGTGGCTTTATTAACACCCACGTCGGTTGATTGGGCCGATAAGGTAACGGCGACTAACAACTCAAAGGGCGTTGAGAAGTTTAGTTCGGTAGTGGGATGAGGGTTCGCATCTCGTAATCGAGTTAGAATTTCGCGACGTTTGGCATTATTCATCTGACGTTCTATATCTTCTTAAAATGAAAATTAAACACTTTCGGCGGTTACACGAACACGTTCGGCTTTTTCTTTTACGGTATGTGTTTTTTCAGCAATGCGTGCGTCAACCATATTTTTTATGGCAATGAGTAACCCCATGCCTAAAAAGGCGCCAGGGGGGAGAATTGCCAGTAAGAATGGATAATCTGTTTCAAAAAACACTAGTGTCCAGTTTTGTGCTACTGGGCCGAAAAGGCGGTCAGCACCCGCGAACAGAGTTCCAGCCCCTAAAATTTCACGCATGCCGCCTAGAACAACCAGTACAAATGTAAAGCCAAGCCCCATTACTAGGCCGTCATAAGCGGCGGGAAGGGGCGTGTTCTTCGACGCAAAGGCTTCTGCTCGACCAATAATGGCGCAGTTCGTCACAATGAGAGGGATAAAAATGCCCAGCGCCAAATAAAGCTCGTAGGTGAAGGCATTCATGAGTAGCTGAATAATCGTTACAAAGGCTGCAATAATCATAACGAAAACTGGGATTCGAATTTCGTTACGTACAATATTTCTCACAAGGGAAACGGTGACATTGCTACCTATGAGTACGAGTAATGTAGCCAAGCCTAGCCCAAGGCCATTGATAAAGGTTGCAGTTACCGCTAAAAGCGGGCACAACCCGAGCAATTGCACTAGTGCCGGGTTATTTTTCCAAATCCCTTGCAGGGTTAGATCGCGATAGTCGTTCATGATGACACCTCACTTGTAGGCGCGGTGGTTAGGCAAGCATTAGGAGCAGAAAACAGTTTGCTTTGCTCCTCAGCGGCAAACAGAAGCGCATTTTTTACTGCACTTACTACGGCTCTAGGGGTGATGGTTGCCCCAGTAAATTGATCAAACTCGCCACCGTCTTTTTTTACTTGCCAGGTTGCTAAGGCATCGGCATTAAATCGTTTTCCAGTAAATTGGGTTATCCAATTGCTTACCGATAATTCTATTTTGTCGCCTAGCCCAGGTGTTTCTTTATGCTCTAGAACCCGTACTCCTAGTACTTTGAGCTGGGTGTCTACGCCAATCACTAATTCAATGTCACCACTGTAGCCATCGGGCGCTGTGGCTTCTAGAACAAGTGCCGAGGGAGCGCCATTTAGCGTGGCACGATATACCCGGTGGGGCAGGGTATTGCCCAGTTGCTTTGATACCACTTCAGTGCAGTCTGCATACATGGCATTGTCATGTAATTTATGGGGGACAACTTCATTAAGCACGCTTAATAATTTACGTGCTTTTTGTTGTTCAATTCGCGGCTCGGTAGCAAAAAATGTCATGGCAATGAGCGCCGTGGTGATTACCGCGAATGTGCCTAACATCAGCCCATTTTTCGCCAGAGTATCTTTCATCTGCGTTAGTCTCCCCGTTGAACCTTGCGAACGCCACGACCATAGGTACGAGGTTTGGTGTAATAATCTATTAGAGGAACGGCCATGTTCATAATAATAACAGCAAATGCAATGGCATCGGGGTAGCCGCCGAAGGTACGTATAATGACCACCCAAAAGCCAATGGCTGCACCGAAAATAATTCGCCCTTTAGGCGTGGTTGAAGCAGACACAGGGTCGGTAGCAATAAAAAATGCCCCTACCATGACCGCCCCATTTAACAGGTGGAAGAGTGGTGATGCAAAGTAATCGCTGTCTACCATGTGAAGCAGCGAGGATAAAATGGCTACCGCTAACATAAGGCTTAATGGAATGTGCCAACTGATGACTTTTAGTCTTACTAGCCAAACGCCCCCTAATAGGTAGGCTAGGCTAACCCAGCCCCATCCGGCACCGGCTGCATCAAAAAAGCCACCTTGAAAAATGGGTTGAGCAAGCGATTCAGAATAAGTTAACCCTTGAGTTAAATTGGTTTTTAATGTGTCCAAGGGAGTGGCCATAGTGACGCCATCGGCAATGGTGCGCAGCTGAGTGACATCGTAGCCGCTGGTGGTATAGCCACTGAAAATTAGCGATACCGAATCTAACAAATTGGGCGTAATGCTGGCATGGGTAACGGGCACTAACCAAAGGCTCATGGCTGCGGGGAAGGAAATGAGTAGCACCACATAGGCAATCATGGCGGGGTTAAATATATTAAAACCTAGCCCGCCATACACGTGCTTTGCGACCACAATAGCAAAAAATACACCTGTTACTGTCATCCACCAAGGCAGTGTAGGGGGAATACTTATGGCAATAAGCAGGCCAGTCACTACCGCTGAATAATCGGTTAATGTGCGCTCGATAGGCCGTTTTCTAAGCCATAGTATAATACCTTCAAACACCGTGGCACTGATGACGGCAAGTAATGCTTGAATGAGTACGCCCCAACCAAAAAAGTACGCCTGCGCCAAAATGCCGGGGATCATGGCATAAACCACCAAGCGCATGACTTGGCCGGTATCACGCTTTACTCTTTGGTGTGGTGAACTAGATAACGATAATTTCATGAATTTTTCTCACGCTCAGCTTTCGCCTTCTTGGCTTTTGCCTTAGCCACAGCCGCTGCAATTCGAGCTTTTTTCTCTGCGGCGGGATCGGATACGTCTTGCTGCTCAGCCTGTTCAGTGGATTGCTCGCTGCTTTGGGAAGAAGGTGTTTTGGTTTCTTCTGCCGTTTCTTGTTGCGTGGCTTTTTTCGCTTTAGCTTTCGCAACGGCAGCGGCAATTCGCGCCTTTTTGCTGTCTGCTTCATCAGTAGACAAACCGGCAGGGGGCCTCGATACGGGTGCGCTTTCTTCTTTAGCGCCGTCGCTAGATGAGTCTGTTTTGTTCTCAGTTGCCGCATCAGACATTGACGCTTTAGCTTGCGCCGCTTTCTTGGCTTTAGCGCGAGCAACGGCGGCGGCTACCCGGGCTTTTTTCTCATCTGCCGCTGATAATTCAGTTTGCTGTGGCGGTGAGTCAGGCGCGTTCGTGGCTGATTCACTCGACGGCGTAGCAGATGTTGTTTCGGCCTGTTGTGCGGCTTTCTTCGCTTTTGCTCGTGCAATAGCGGCAGCAACTTGTGCCTTCTTCGCGTCTTTGGCGTTATCGGTTTCTGTAGACTGGCTTAGGCTTGCTTCATCAGCACTCGCCTGAGCTTGCTGAGCGGCTTTTTTGGCTTTTGCTCGTGCCAATGCCGCTGCTACTTTATCTTTCGCAGCACCGCCTTTAGCGCTCTCAGAACCGCTGCTAGCGGTTGTTGTGGTTTTATTCTTAGTGGCGGCTAAACGTGCCTCTTTTGCCTTACGGTGTTTTTCTTCTCGTTCCCGTTTTTCTCTCGCTAAACGTTCATTGCGTGCTTCAAATCGTTGTTTGGCTTTTTCTGCTTTATTGCGCTCATCTCTTTGCAGTCTAATTTCAGATTTCGCTTGGCGATAATAGTGAACCAACGGGATTTCACTCGGGCATACGTATGCACACGCGCCACATTCAATGCAATCGAATAAATCGTACTCTTCTGCTTTGTCGTATTCTTTTGCTTTCGCGTGCCAAAACATCTGTTGAGGCAATAGTGAAGCGGGGCAGGCATCAGCGCAGGCGCTGCAGCGAATACAGGGCCGTTCTGCGTTATCCGCCACAAGTTCTTTTTTGCTGGGAACTAACAAGCAGTTAGTTGTTTTCACCACCGGAATGGTAGCGTCTGCTAGCGCAAACCCCATCATTGGCCCACCCATAATAACCCGGGGGCTTTTTTGTTTTTTAGGTTGGTATTTGGCGGCATCAAGTAAGTGAGAGACTGGCGTACCTAGCAATACGCGGAAATTTCGCGCATGTTCTACTGCGTCGCCTGTCACGGTAACAATTCTTTCAATCAAGGGCTTACCGTGCAATATGGCATCGGCAATAGCATAACATGTGCCTACGTTAAACATGATTACCCCTACATCGGCAGGTAAACCATTACGTGGAACTTCGCGCCCGGTGAGAACTTGAATAAGCTGTTTTTCACCGCCAGCGGGGTACTTGGTTTCTATTGGTACAACCCGATATTCTTGTTTATCTTGGCAGGCAATATTTAACGCCTCAATGGCCTGAGGTTTATTGTCCTCAACCGCGATAATAATAGCTTTTGGTGAAACAAGGTGATTGAGAATATCTAGACCTTGTCTAATTTGCCAGGCGTGTTCACGCATTAGCCTATCATCAGAGGTGATGTAGGGTTCGCACTCCACACCATTAATCACTAAGAATTCGACGGGTTTACTGTTTGCGGTTTTTATATGGGTAGGGAAACCTGCTCCACCCATGCCAGCGACACCGGCCTGGCAGATTGCTTCAATAACCTGGCTTTTATCACGCTGCTGATAATCCATTAATGGCGTGAGTTCTCCCCATGTATCCTTGCCATCAGGTTTTATACTCACACACATTTCGGTTAGCCCACTTGGGTGAGCGACTACGTGAGGGGCAATGGCAATGATCTCGCCTGAGGTAGGTGCATGTACCGGCACAGAGTAGGGCGATGTGGTGGTGGATATCGGTTGCCCTTTGAAAACATAATCACCCACGCTAACGCAGCATTGCCCTTCAGAGCCTACATGTTGGCGCAAAGGCAGCACTAGGATATCAGGCATTGGAGCCGTGGCGATTGATTCTGTATTAGACAGCGATTTTTTGTCGTCAGGGTGCACACCACCAGGGAAAGAAAATAGCTTTCCCGCGTTTAATGACTCGATGATGTGGTCAAAACTTGGATACTTCAACGCTCAAGACACCATTTTAATTGGAATATCACCCTTGGGTGATGAAGAAAAGTCCCATTTCCATGTAGCAGTTGTCTCTGTTACTGGAACCATGTCTATACAATCTACAGGGCAGGGATCTACACATAAATCGCACCCTGTACATTCTTCTGCAATTACCGTGTGCATGTGTTTGGCTGCGCCAAGTATGGCATCTACGGGGCAGGCCTGAATGCATTTAGTGCAGCCTATACATTCATCTTCTCTTATAAAGGCTACTTTCTTGACGTCTTCTTCGCCGTGGGCATCGTCTAGAGGCTTGGGTTCAACGCCCATTAAGTCGGCTAATTTTTTAATTGTCGACTCGCCACCGGGAGGACATTTGTTAATTTCATCGCCATTGGCAATGGCTTCAGCATAAGGACGACAACCGGGGTAGCCACATTGGCCACATTGGGTTTGCGGAAGCACTTCGTCAATCTGATCGACTAAGGGGTCGGCATCTACCTTAAAGCGAATACTGGCATAGCCTAAAATAAGCCCAAAAAGTAGCGCCAGTGCGCCCAACGCGATAACGGCATAGGTAATGGTCATTATATTTTCACCAATCCACTAAAGCCCATGAACGCGAGAGACATCAAGCCCGCTGTAATCATCGCAATAGACGCCCCTTTAAAGGCCACGGGCACATCGGCTGCGGCCAAACGTTCTCGCATAGCGGCAAATAAAACAAGAACAAGAGAAAAACCTACAGCAGCACCAAAGCCGTAAATTAGGCTTTCAATAAAAGTGTGTTGTTCAGTTAAGTTCAATAATGCAACACCAAGTACCGCACAATTTGTCGTAATGAGGGGAAGGAAAATGCCCAGAAGGCGATAAAGGGTAGGGCTGGTTTTGTGAACCACCATTTCTGTAAATTGTACCACAACAGCAATAACCAGAATGAAGGCTAATGTGCGCAAATAGCCAATACCCAAGGGTGCTAATAAATAGGTTTCTACGAGGTAACTGGTTGCTGAGGCAAGCGTCAGTACAAAGGTTGTCGCCATAGACATACCCATAGCGGTTTCTAGTTTGCTGGACACACCCATAAACGGGCATAAGCCTAGAAACTTAACCAGAACAAAATTGTTTACTAATACTGTGCCTATAAGAAGCAATAAAAAATCAGTCATGAAAATAACAATTCCCGTTTAAGGGCGTGATGGGCGTTGCCCATTTATGAATTCAAAATTTTGGCGGCTATTATCGCCTTTTAAGGGCAGATTAACAACTTGATTGAATTAGGGTTATTTAATGTCTTTATTCGTAAATTTCGAAGGAAATCTTAAAAAGGTCTTGCTGGGAGATTATCGCGTATGAGCCAACTAAGTGGCTCCCCCTCCCCGACTCGAACGGGGGACCTGCGGATTAACAGTCCGTCGCTCTAACCAACTGAGCTAAGGGGGAATCGACACCTAAGTTGTTGATGAAAAGTTGGCTCCCCCTCCCCGACTCGAACGGGGGACCTGCGGATTAACAGTCCGTCGCTCTAACCAACTGAGCTAAGGGGGACCTGCTTTTCAACGGAGGCGAATATTAAAGAGGTACTCGGTTGCTGTCAACAACCTTCCGCATTTTTTTGTGCTAAGTGGACAAAAAATAGCTTTTTAGCGCTTTTGTGCTTAATTAAGCACCAAATGCCGAAAAATAATGGTTATTTATTGAGCCATTGGCGTCACCCACTGAAATAGTAGGCACAGACGTCGATGCCATTTTTTTCTAAGTAAGGGATTTTATTTCCTATCCCGATTATAAAACATCTATAACAAAATAGAATAACAAAAGCTTTGATTACTGAGTGTATATACAGTATTTAATAAATGTGTAACCTGTACGTAAGTATCGCAAGGTTAGTTGTTACTTACCTTACCAAAATCATTTGTCACAAAAAGTAGCGTGGTTACTGGCTTGTAGCTACTTATCCACTAAATCTGTGGATAAGTGTGTTGATAGATGTTTTTTGCCGCCACATGAACACTGATCATGTGGAGTATGATCAATAGCTATTGGTGTTAATTATTTTGTTATTTACATATAAAATAGTCACTTAGGTGTTTTTAATTGATCTGCCTAGATGATCTTTTTAGATCTAGTGGACAAAAAATATCTTGTGTGTTAAATCGCCGAATGCACACTTGGTGAACGATTTTTGCGGTCGCCGCGAAGTGGAATTTACAAATGTTTAACAATCATTGCGTAAAATCAATAAATTACAAATAGCGCTTTCTAAAATACGTGGTGACTTATAAACGACATCTAGATGTCACAAATTTGTCACGGAGCCGAAAGCGTTGGTTAACTATCCCATGGAGTAAACTAGCAGGACTTCGACTGCAAAAACGATCATTTACACGGGTTTCGTTTAATAATTAGACGAAAGTTTAAAAAACACCCCTGCTTTCGTCAAATCGGGTAGGGAGTGAGATGGCCTTCTCTCATTTTAGAAGCTTGGTCGATTTATCGTAGCTTATTAAGAGTGCGTCCCTTAGACTTATGCTCTTTGATTCTTGGAATCGGTAAAATCAATATGCTGCTACCGAGAACGGTGAAGCCCAAAACGTGAGTAGTGGGCTTAACACTACATTTAAAACCTATAACACTGAGAGGGCTCGTGAGTAAAAACACGTCTGCTGGCAAAACATCCAGTTTAATTGAAGGTGATATCAGTTCCACATTGAAGCGCATGACCATTCCAATGATTCTGGGCATGATCATGATGATGAGCTTCGGGTTGATAGATACCTTTTTTGTCAGCTTACTGGGCACTGAGCAACTTGCCGCTATTAGTTTTACTTTCCCTGTGACGTTCACCGTGATTAGTCTTAACATTGGTCTGGGCATTGGCACATCTGCCATTATTGGCAGACTACAGGGTAGCAATGATTTAACCTTATCCCAGCATTATGCTACCGGTTCACTCATGTTATCCGCCATATTGGTTGGAAGCTTGGCTTGCGTGGGTTATTTCACGATCGAGCTCGTTTTCTCTATGTTAAACGCCCCAGTTTTATTGATGCCTTATATTTATGACTATATGGGGCTGTGGTATCTCTCTAGCGTTTTTCTCTCGCTACCTATGGTTGGCAATAGTGTACTTCGGGCGTGTGGTGACACGCGTACGCCAAGTGTTGTAATGGCAAGCGTAGGCGGTATTAACGCTATTCTTGACCCTGTCTTTATTTTTGGCTTTGGTCCGGTACCGGCCATGGGCATTCAAGGTGCCGCATTAGCCACCCTGCTAGCGTGGTGTGTGGGCGCGTTTTGGATCCTGTATCTGTTAGCGGTGCAACGTAAATTAATGTTACCTAGGCTGTTGTCTTTTACTGAGTTAAAGGCCAGTAGCAGTGAAATACTGCGTATTGGCCTTCCTGCAGCGGGAGCCAATATGTTAACCCCAATAGCCGGTGGAGTGATGACAGCGGTTGTCGCTGCTTATGGACCCGCCGCAGTGGCTGCGTGGGGCGTAGGGAACCGGTTGGAGTCTATTGCCAGTATTCTTGTATTAGCATTGTCTATGACGCTTCCTCCGTTCATAAGCCAAAATGTTGGGGCAAATAAAATAGACCGGGTGAAACGCGCTTATTCGTTAACTCTCAAATTTGTGCTTTTTTGGCAATTCACCGTATTCGTCATTATGTGGGTGTTGTCCACGTGGATAGGCGCTGCGTTTGCGAAAGAACCCGAAGTGTCAGCACTTATTCAGTTATTTCTTATGATAGTGCCGCTAGGCTATGGCATGCAGGGTATTATCATACTTACCAACTCTTCGCTAAATGCAATGCATCGGCCTATGAGCGCGCTAGCATTAAGTGTGATCCGATTATTTGTATTTTTCGTCCCAATAAGTGTAGCCGCGAGTTATTTGTATGGCTTAAAGGGGCTGTTCTGGGGAACAGTTATTGCAAACATCGCAATGGCATGTGTGTCGGTGGTGGTGTTTCAACGAGCAATCACGCAATTCGATGCTAGCGACGTACACAATGAACGCAAGTAAAAAAGGTAGTGTTTAATGAGTAAAGGATTTGAACTTCATTCAAATTACAAGCCAGCAGGCGATCAACCCAACGCTATAGCTACCCTTGTGGATGGGCTAGAGAGTGGGTTAGCCGCGCAAACCCTATTGGGCGTTACTGGCTCAGGAAAAACCTTTACTATGGCAAACGTGATTAGTGAAGTGCAACGTCCTACCTTAATTTTGGCGCACAATAAAACCCTTGCTGCGCAATTGTATGGCGAAATGAAAGAGTTCTTCCCTAACAATGCGGTAGAGTACTTTGTTTCTTATTACGATTATTATCAGCCGGAAGCCTACGTTCCTAGTACAGATACCTTCATTGAGAAAGATGCCTCAATTAACGACCACATTGAGCAAATGCGATTATCTGCGACTAAGGCGCTGATGGAGCGCCGGGATGTCGTAATTGTGGCAAGTGTGTCTGCAATATATGGTTTGGGCGACCCTGAATCCTATATGAAAATGCTGCTCCATTTGCGCCAAGGCGACACCATGGATCAACGGGACATATTACGTCGTCTTGCTGAATTACAATATAAACGCAACGATTTAGCTTTTGAGCGAGGCACATTTCGCGTGCGTGGCGATGTTATAGATATTTTTCCCGCCGATGCAGAAAAGCAAGCGGTTCGGGTTGAGCTGTTTGATGATGAAATAGATAAAATAAGCCTTTTCGACCCGCTTACCGGCGCGGTCGATAAATCGGTTATCCGGGCAACGGTGTTTCCGAAAACCCACTATGTTACACCTCGAGAAAAGATTCTCGATGCTATCGAGCGTATTAAAGGTGAGCTAAAAGAACGTAAAACTCAGTTGCAACAGGCAAACAAATTACTGGAAGAGCAACGTATCTCTCAGCGTACACAGTTTGATATCGAAATGATGATGGAGTTGGGGTACTGCTCTGGGATAGAAAACTATTCTCGTTACCTTTCTGGTCGGGCGCCAGGCGAGCCACCGCCAACCTTATTAGATTATTTCCCAGCGGATGGCTTAATGTTTATAGATGAATCTCACGTTACCGTATCGCAAGTGGGAGCCATGTACAAAGGGGATAGATCCCGCAAAGAAACCTTAGTTGAATTTGGATTTCGTCTTCCATCAGCGTTAGATAATCGCCCGCTTAAATTCGACGAATTTGAACAAATATGCCCTCAAACTATTTATGTGTCGGCAACGCCAGGCGAATATGAATTGAATAAAACGCAGGGCGATATTGTAGAGCAAGTTGTTCGTCCTACGGGCTTACTGGATCCTGAAATTGAAGTTCGCCCTGTTGCTACTCAGGTTGACGACGTGCTTTCTGAGATTCAAAAGCGGGTGAAAGTTGATGAAAGGGTATTGATTACCACGCTGACTAAGCGAATGGCAGAAGATTTAAGCGAATACCTTAACGAACACGGTGTGAAAGTCAGGTACTTGCACTCAGACATTGATACCGTGGAACGTATCGAGATTATTCGAGACTTACGGATTGGTAAGTTTGATGTGCTCGTGGGAATTAACCTGTTACGAGAAGGCCTTGATATGCCAGAGGTGTCTTTGGTTGCAATATTAGATGCCGATAAAGAAGGTTTCCTACGCGCAGAGCGTTCACTCATTCAAACAATCGGTCGGGCCGCCAGACACATTAATGGCCGAGCCATTTTGTATGCCGATTCTATTACTAAATCTATGCGTAAAGCCATGGACGAAACCGGGCGTCGTCGTCAGAAGCAAATCGAACATAATACGGCGAACAACATTACCCCTATGCGTTTGAATAAGCCTATTACCGATATTATGGATTTAGGCGAGGGCGCTCACCCTGCGTCTGGAAAGGTGCGGCTACGCAAAGTTGAAGAGAAGAAAAAACAACAAAAAGCGGCCAGTGCTACCGACCTTATGGATCAGATTGCAGAGCTGGAAAAGCAAATGTTCAATTATGCCCGAGAGCTTGAATTTGAGAAGGCGGCATCCTTACGGGATGACATTGAAGCGTTAAGAAAACAAGTTGTGGCCCTCTCTTAACCTCTAACTGCTTATACTAAAGTTTTAGTATGAGGTGAGATAACCACAATATTGGCCAATAAGCGAAATTTTTACTGTAAATTACGGTAGAAAGGCTAATTTTATCGTTGTAATAAAAGGACGACTTGCATATAGTCACTTATTGAGTATCTATAACTATACCTAAAACGGGTGACTCTATGCTAAACCGTCTACAGGAATCGGATATAAAGCTACTTCGCGTGTTCTACGCAGTAGCAAGCTGCAACGGATTTACTGCGGCAGAACCAGTGTTGCGTATGCAGCGTCCCAACATAAGTGCTGCCATTAAAAAGTTGGAAGAGCGTCTTGATCTTGTTCTTTGTCATCGAGGCAGAGGCGGTTTTCAAATGACGAAAGAAGGCGAAGTTGTATTCCAAGAAACAAAACGTATCTTCAACGCCTTCGATAACTTTGTATTTAATTTAAAATCACTTCACGATGATTACTCAGGGCACATTACGTTAGTGTTAATGGCTGGCTTACCGCTATCTATGCACTTAGCTGTAAGTAAAGCGGTTAAAAGTACAATGAAAAAGTTTGATGATATTCATGTGAATATCCAAACCCGCTTGTACAATGAAGTTGAGCATGTGGCGTTATCAGGTGAATGTCACTTGGTTGTTTCTACCTATGATATGGTAAAACCTGAGTCGGTTACCTTCCACCCAATCGGTATTGCTACCGAAGGGCGACTTTATTGTGCGCCTACTCATCCGTTAGCCAAATACCGTGATTGTGAATTACCCGACAACGTGAATATTGAGGACTACCCTGCGATTGGTATTTCAGGCTTATCGTCAGCCAATTATATTGAAGATGAATCACGTTTAGCCATTCAAACATTTTCAGACTCTTTTGATGCAGCCATGTCGGCCATTATGACTGGCGAATATGTTGGTTTATTACCAGACTACATGGCTAAAGAGCAGGGCGCGGCACTCGGGCTGGTGCCTATTGCCAACGGCAGTTTGTTTAACTTCAGCCATAATCTATTTGTTATCAACGGAAAAAATACTCGTCTTAACCCTGTATTAAGGCACTGTATTAAAGAACTTACTTACTTTATTGCGGAAAGCCAAAAGTAGGCCTTCCCCCATTTTCTCAGCGAGAATGTATGCCATAATGAATGCCCTAATCGATAGGGCATTTTTATTGGGTAAACGCTATTTTTTTCATAAGTAAATTGTTCGCTTTTTTCTTTGGCGCGTTTAGTTGTTTCGCGCTCCATACCCTGCTGCAAGTCCCAGTAGTATTGGCAGCGGCAATAGTTGGGTTAGCAGGTAGCTTTTGGAATTTCCCAGCATCATATGAACATCACCCACAAGCGGCCATTTACGCGGGAGCCTTTGCTGGCATGTGCTCGGGAAACTACATTGAATCGTGGTGGTTACTTGCACTTATCTGTGTGCTTGGCGCTAGTTTTTATACGGTTACCCGTGGCTTGTTTACCGGCTTTGGAGGTCGGCTAGGTGCAATTGCTTTCGTGGCGGTGGCTGGTGGTTTGGTCGTAAGGGACTTTCTATGACGGTGATCCTAATATTTGCCTCTTCGTTGCTTGGTGCATGGTTAACCTATTTCCTTTCACATCACGCTAAGTTTACACCTGTTCGCGCTTCTAGTTTGCTCACGTTATTGTTCTATTGCGTACTGTATTTATTGGGTGTAGCTCCGGATATGTGGGCTGCGGCATTTTTTGGTGGAAGTTTTGTAGGAATGAGCGCGCCTCACCGATTTGGAATGATGGCTGTTACTGTGGCAGGTAGCCTGTTTGCTGCCTGTTACGAGGTATTATTGCCGTTTATCGCTGGTGTGGGCGGCGCGCTAGGGGTGAGTGCGTTTCTTTCTGTCGCCGCGGTACATTTACTCACACGGCTACTTGCTAAGATGAAGGCGAAAGAAAGCCCCTCACAAAGCACACGTTAGTGTGCTTCATACTCAAGGGGGTCGGTTGCATTGTTGTCGCGAAAGGCTTCTAAGCGCTCTTCACAGGCACCACATTTTCCACAAGCTTTCTCTCGCCCATTGTAGCAGGTCCAAGTTAGCCCATAATCTAAGCCCATTTTCAGTCCATCGGTAAGAATATCGGTTTTACTCACTTTTAAATAAGGGCTAACAATGTCTACCGGGGTGTAGTTGGCAATGTGACAAACATCATTCATTTTTTCAACAAACTCTGGTCGGCAGTCCGGGTAAATAGCGTGGTCGCCAGAATGCGCGCCATAGTACACTTCATTTGCTTCTAAGCTCACCGCGTAACCCACCGCCAATGAAAGTAAAATCATGTTCCTATTGGGTACCACAGTTTGCTTCATGCTAGGTTCTTCGTAGTGGCCTTCAGGCACTTCAATATCTGAGGTTAACGACGAACCGCCAATTAAGGTGTTAATGGCGCTGATGTCCACCACTTTGTGAGGAATGTTTAAAGACCGACATACGTTTGCGGCGTAATCGAGTTCCTTTTTATGACGCTGTCCGTAGTCGAACGATAATGCGTTTACTTTTTTTCCATCTCTTATGGCTTTGTGTAAGACGGTGAAGGAATCCATCCCGCCTGAATAGATAACAACGACGTTTTCTGACATAGTTTTTAAAATTTAAGAAATTATACCCGAATTTTATGTGATCCTTGGTAAAATCCCAACATACAATTGTAAAAGGGCTAAATTTTGTCGACATCTATCACACTCAGCATTAATGAAATGTTTGAAACCATTCAGGGCGAAGGGGCGCATACGGGGATCCCGTCTATTTTTGTTCGCTTGCAAGGATGTCCGGTTGGTTGTCCGTGGTGTGATACAAAACATACATGGACGCTGGATGATGCTCTGGTAACTACAGCGCAAGCCGTCATTGCAAAAAATGAAGAGTCAGAGCATTACTTTGACGTCAACGAAAATGAATTGTTAGCCTTGTTTGAAGCGCAAGGTTATGTGGCGAAGCATGTGGTTATTACAGGGGGGGAGCCTTGTATGTACGATTTAATCCCACTCACCGAGTTATTGCATAACCGTGGCTATACCACACAAATTGAAACCAGCGGTACGTTTGAAGTGCGTTGTGACCCACGTACATACGTCACTGTGTCGCCCAAAATTAATATGAAAGGGGGCATGGAAGTATTGGTAAGCGCGCTAGAGCGGGCCAACGAAATTAAACACCCCATTGCAATGCAAAAGCATATTGATGAACTTGATATCCTGCTAGAAAAAGTGTCATCCCTAGACGATAAACAAGTGTGTTTACAACCCATCAGCCAACAGGCACGTGCCACCGAGTTAGCCGTCAAAACCTGTATTTCCCGTAATTGGCGTCTATCATTACAGACGCACAAATATATCGGTATTGAATAATAAACATGCTAAGTACTGAATTAATGTTGGATTTAAGGGAGCGGTGTTCATGAAATGTATTTTCACGCTGTTGATGACTTTTTGGGGCTTACTTTTATCGCCTGTTGCAGACGCTGCATTGTGGACAATTACCTACCC
The DNA here is from genome assembly GCF_015767655.1 of Alteromonas sp. B31-7. Lineage (NCBI taxonomy): Bacteria > Pseudomonadati > Pseudomonadota > Gammaproteobacteria > Alteromonadales > Alteromonadaceae > Alteromonas > Alteromonas sp. B31-7. The sequence goes on along the minus strand of NZ_CP065233.1, from coordinate 3,042,057 downwards.
GCGCCCCATTGACGATACAGATGCGCGTACCGAGTACCCTATTGCGTTACTTAAGCTGGCCCTAGAAAAAACAGGTGTTAATTACGAGTTGCTACCCTCAGACCGAATTTTGCTTACCGGCAAAGCACTTCGGCAGTTAAGGGAAAATCGCGAAGTGAATGTTGTTTGGAGTATGACTGATACTCAGCGAGAAAAGGATTTGCTCCCTATCCGTATCCCCATTGCCAAAGGGTTAATTGGTATGCGGGTGTTCGTGATTAACGAAGAGAAAAAAGACAAATTCGCACAGGTTAAGTCGAAAGGCGACTTATTGAAGCTTACTCCTTTGCAAGGAGAAGAATGGCCAGATACGAAAATATTGCAAGCAAACGGTTTTAACGTTTTTACGGTGCCAGAATTTAAACAAGCTTACGCGCTGTTATTGCAGGGGAAAGGCGACTTTTTTCCACGCTCGGTGATTGAAATAACAGCTGAAATGGAAACGGCAGGGAGGGGGTCTGTTCTGCAAGTTGAACCCGACATGGCGCTCTATTACCCCACTGCCATGTATTACTTTGTGAGCAAAAGTAACCCCACGTTAGCAAGGTTAATTGAAACGGGATTAGAGCGAGCTATAGCCGATGGTTCTTTTGATGATTTGTTTCTTTCTACCCACAAAACGTTACTTGAATCTTTAAATATGGATTCTCGACGAATATATACGTTGGAAAATCCATTACTCCCACCGAACACGCCGGTGGGAAATAAGCAATTGTGGTACTCGGTGGTCACGCCATAACATTAAGCGAGTATAAAAAAACAGGCCGCATAGCGGCCTGTTTTCATTGGTCATACGAAGGGGGGTATTAAGACTCGCCTGCGTGAACGTCTTTCATTGAACGACCCGATGGGTCTGCATTGTTCTTGAAGCTTTCATCCCATTCCAGTGCTTCTACGGTACTACAGGCGATAGATTTACCACCTGGCACACATTTGGCCGCACTTTCTTGTGGGAAATATCCTTCAAAAATGGTGCGGTAGTAATACCCTTCTTTGGTATCTGGCGTATTTACTGGGAAGCGGAATTCTGCGGTAGCGAGTTGTTGATCGCTCACTTCGCCTTCAACAAACTCTCTTATTGAATCAATCCAAGAGTAACCCACACCATCACCAAACTGCTCTTTTTGACGCCATAACACTTCTGCTGGCAAGGTATCACCGTTATCAAATGCTTTACGTAAAATCCATTTTTCCATTTTCCCGTCTAGACACATTTTGTCTTGAGGGTTAAGGCGCATAGCAACGTCAATAAAGTTCTTATCTAAGAAAGGCACACGGGCTTCCACACCCCAAGCAGAAGTCGCTTTGTTCGCCCGGGCGCAATCAAACATATGAAGGCGATCGAGTTTACGCACTGTCTCTTCATGGAACTCTTTTGCGTTAGGTGCTTTGTGGAAGTACAAGTAACCACCAAAGATTTCATCCGCACCTTCTCCTGACAACACCATTTTAATGCCCATCGCTTTTATTTTGCGGGTCATCAAATACATTGGCGTTGCCGCGCGGATAGTCGTGGTATCGTAAGTTTCCAAGTGGAAAATTACGTCACGGATGGCATCAAGACCTTCTTGAATAGTGAAGTTGATTTCATGGTGAACGGTACCAATCATGTCAGCGACTTTTTTCGCTGCTTTAAGATCTGGCGCACCTTCTAAACCTACCGCGAAGCTATGCAAGCGAGGCCACCATGCATCAGTTTTATCTTCGTCTTCTACGCGCTTAGCCACATATTTTGCGGCAACTGCTGACACCAATGAAGAATCTAATCCACCAGACAGTAACACGGCATAGGGAACATCAGACATCATGTGCGACTTCACTGCTTTTTCAAACGCCACACGTAAATCTTCTAAGTTGGTGGTGTTATCTTTTACCGCGTCATATTCCATCCAGTCGCGTTTGTAGTACTTGGTGACTTTGCCTTCTTTGCTCCATAAGTAATGACCTGGAGGGAACTCGCTGATGGTCTTACACATAGGTGCGAGCGCTTTCATTTCAGACGCTACATAGAAGTTACCGTGTTCATCATACCCCGTGTATAACGGGATGATGCCAATATGGTCACGTGCAATTAAATACGCATCTTGTGTTTCATCGTAAAGAACGAATGAAAACATGCCTTCCAACTCATCAATAAACTCAATGCCTTTTTGTTGGAATAACGGCAAAATAACTTCGCAATCAGAGCGTGTTTTGAACGGGTAAGGCTGTGCTAAATTTTCAGCAAGTTGCTTGTGGTTATAAATTTCACCATTCACGGCTAATACTTGGTTGCCATCTTGGCTTATTAATGGCTGAGCACCAGTATCAACGTCTACAATAGCCAGTCTTTCGTGACAAAGAATGGTATTGTCATTATTCCAGATACCCGACCAGTCAGGGCCACGGTGGCGCAGAAGTTTGGATAAATCGAGGGCTTGGGTTCTGAGTTCAGACACGTCGGTTTTGATATCAAGGATACCGAAAATACCACACATAAAACGGATTCTCTCTGTTCACTTGTTGAAAAATTAATGAAGTTTTCTGTCGGGTACTCGTTTAGAGCATGCGAAGGTTTTTGCTTTTATTTTATCTTCTTATTCGCTTGCCCTTGAATGTGCCAGTCTGACAGGAAATTGCAAGCACATTATGATGAGAAAATGGAAATTATTATTCCAAAAACATCGTTACTGGCTAAGGTTGTGTGTTAATTAAACACTTTTGCATGGCGTTTGAATAACCTGCTTAACGGGATAGCGGGATACGTTGCCGAACCCTATTCATATTTATTATTTTTATCTTATTGATTTCTATTGGTTTATATTTGTATCCACAACCATAAATTGCGCGCATAATCCTGCCGAATTTTCCACCATTTGGTTTTAGGTATGCCATTTATTCATCATCGTGTGTCAGCTTATCTTGTGCCTGAAGAAATGTTTACTCAGTGTACATTTAATATGCAGGCTGTTCGTTACAGAGACGCCACCTATTTCCCTTTGCAGGGGGGAGAAGCGTGGGTATTTGCGTATGGGGTTATTATTTTCTGGGGCGCTGAGGACGTGGAGCGCACACTTTTATTGCAACAACTCAATCTATCGGGGGCGCTATTAAATACGGAACATCAAGAGCATTTTCATTTCGAAATTACCGAGGGCGGGTTAAAAATTCAGCATGACATGATTCACCTTGGGGATAGTGAACCGCTGTTACGACTGTCTATTAGCCATGCAATTGCTCAGTCACTGAAACTTAATGAGTATGAACAACAAGCGCAAACAACCATCTCTCAGTACGCTTATCTTCCAAGAGCGTTGGCGCAAACAGGAAAGATAAATTTGAGTCGTTCAGCACTGGCGAAAATCCGTGGTCATTTATTCAGTACTAAAAGTGACATCTTTTTACATTACGGCTTGTTGGATACCCCAGAGTTTTTTTGGGAATATCCCGAATATGAATACGCCTATAGTGCATCTGCCCGTTATTTAGATATTAGTTCTAGAGTAGGCCTATTATCCAATAAGCTGGATGTGATCCATGAGCTTTTCGAGATGTTAGCGGATGACTTAAATCACAAGCATTCCTCGTTTCTAGAATGGATAATTATTTTGCTTATTGCATTTGAAATTGCGACCTTCGGAGCCGAAGAACTTAAAGCCATCTTCATGTGAAAAAGCCCGCCAGTTTTTTTAGCCTGGCGGGCTTTTGTTGCTATAGCTGCATTCTTAGTGGGTACGCTGAAACTCGCTAGTGGAGCGCCACGCAGGCCATTTGTCTGCGTTGGCGACGTTTACGCCAACGTCGAATAGCATTTGGGTATCTTCAACCACACCGCCTAAATCCCAGTCTTCACGGTATTCATCGCAAACTTGGTGATAACAACCCGTTTTGATGACTTTCATACGCTTGCGGTATTTTGCCACCTCTTCATTTAAAGGCTCATCTCCGCCTTCTGCGTAGAGTGCAGGTACACCTTGTTTGGCGAAACTGAAGTGATCTGAGCGGTAATAATAGCCTGCTTCGGGTCGATCTTCCTGAGTGAGCGTACGCCCTTGCTTCGCGGCTGCTTTTTCAAGGTAGTCTTCTAATTCAGATTTCCCCATGCCGACCACTGCTACATTTTTTGTTTTGCCCAACACATTCATGGCATCCATATTAATATTCGCGACGGTTTTATCCATGGGAATAACAGGATGAGTGGCGTAGTATTTACTGCCGAGTAAGCCTTGTTCTTCGGCAGTCACGACAAGAAATGACACTGAACGCTTTGGTCGAGGCGTTAGGTTGGCATAGGCTTTTGCCATCGTAAGAATTGCGGCAGTACCTGTTGCGTTATCTAGGGCGCCATTGTAAATCTGATCGCCTTCTTTGCTCTCATCTTTACCTAAATGATCCCAGTGAGCTGTATAAATAACATGTTCGTCGGGAAGTTCAGCACCAGGCAAGGTGGCTATCACATTGTGACTTTCTGACTTTTTGAATGTATTTTTAACAGTAACTGAAGCGGTAAGGTTCATTGGCTGATGATAAGGACCTTGCATCGCCTTGGCCTTTTCTTCATAAAAATCTAGTCCAGCATCGCTAAATACTTTTTGTGCTGCATCAAGGGTTAGCCAGCCTTCCATCGCAACACGGCTAGCCCCTTTATCTTCGCTAACTAAACCATATTGTGGGCCGCTCCAGCTATTGGCAACCACCGACCAGCCATAAGAAGCCGGCGCTGTTTCGTGAACGATGATTGCACCAGCGGCGCCTTGGCGGCTAGCTTCTTCATATTTGTAGCTCCATCGACCGTAGTAAGTCATGGTGGTGCCTTGAAATTTGCCGCTTTCGGGGTTTTCAAAACCGGGATCATTGACCAATATCACCACGGTTTTGCCTTTTACGTCGAGCCCTTCATAGTCGTTCCAATCGTACTCTGGCGCATTTACACCATAGCCCACAAACACCAACTCGGAGTCTTCAAGCGCAATGGTGGCTTGCTCACGTTTTGATGAGGCAACCATATCCTTTTTATAGGCAAATTGGTTATCGCCAATGGTCATTGTCATATCTGGATCGGCGGTAATTTCCATTAAGGCGACTTTTTGCAAATAACTGTCGCCGTTTCCAGGTTGAAGACCTGCGTTTTTAAACGCATCAACGAGGTATTCGATGGTTTTTGTTTCACCAGGTGTGGTGGGCAGACGTCCCTCAAATTCATCTGAAGACAAGGTTTTAAGCGGTGCACGAATATCGCTATCGGATATACCTGAGTAAATCGCCTCAAAGTTGCTGCTTTGCACTGCATCAGGCTTAGCATCATTTTGAACGCCACTGTCGTTATTAGGGGAGCAAGCAACTACACTTAATAGGGTAGGTACAAGCAAGGGCAAAAACATTTTTTTCATTGTTAGTCTCTGTTTGCTCTACAATATCACCCAGTATAGAGAAAACCGTATTTCAACCCAATAGTTTGTATGAATTTCAGTGAATTGCTTTGGCAACCGGATGTTTTACGCACCCAGTGTGCAGGGCCAGTGTTAGCGGTGCTTAATCATGCTGGCTTACTTGATAATAGTGCTTCTTTTCCCAGTGCGCATCAACTTAACCAAGTGGCTAGAGCATCAAGGGAAGTGTGGCATGGCCCCGAATTTAAAGCGCAAGGTGAATACCCAGAATCGGAATCTCGGTACTACGAAGCGATTATCGCTGAGGATAGCCAAGTGCCCACACGAGAACACAGTTGGCATGACTTATTCAATGCGCTTGTGTGGATTCAGTTCCCCCGAACAAAGGCGCTGCTGAATAGATTGCATATGGAAGATATCAATCTAAAAGGCGCGCATCCAAGAACACCGAGACGAAATAGGATCACCCATTTTGATGAATGTGGTGTGGTTATCGCCGTAGAAGAAGATCACCTTCAAAAAGGTAATGCGTTGCTTAGCCAACTGGCTCACCACCAGTGGAATCAGGTCTTTTTAGAAGAGCGCAGCGCTTGGGGAGAAATCCTCCATCCATTTGTTTTCGGGCATGCGAATTTTGAGATGATGTTATCGCCTTTTGAAGGGTTAACTGGCAAATGGATGGCGATAAAAGTGCCTAGGGGCTTTTCTAATGAGAGCGTAGAAAGGCAACATGAACGCTTGGATGTGGCTTTGTGTGAGCGTATTCAAGCCCTAGACAACTTTAATCGTGCGCCACTGCTGAAGCCCATTCCACTGCTTGGTATTCCTCATTGGTATCAGGAACAAACGCCGTGTTTTTACGAGAATAAGGACTATTTTCGTCCGATGAGTGTGACTTCTAAACCTAGCGTGCAGTTGCCACTGACCTAACATCAGCGGCAACGCGCTATGGTTTATGTGAGGGCGAATAGGGCAAACAAGGACGTGAAAAACACCGTGGGAGCGGCGGCGATGATGACGCTCTTTTTCGTTGAAAACGAAGTCCAACGAGCAATACCAACAGCCATCAAGTAAATAGACCAAAGGGTAATTAGACTTAATCCCGATGCGACACCGTACCACTGAGATGACATTTCAATACCCAGAACAAAAGCCAATGAGAAGGGGGCCAGTATCGCGGGTGAAACTTGGTGATCGGCCCAAAATAGCAATAGTGCTACTGCGACCAGAGAGTTAATTACCGCGGGCATCGCAGTCCACCACATGAAACCGTACCAGTCAGTAAACCCGAATACATGGCTATCGTCATTGCGCGTGCAAAGATGAAGGTAAAGCGCCATGATGGCCTGAATTACAATAAAGCCTATGCCAGTAAATACGACATGCTGAAGCATAAACGCAGAACGGGTCATAAATGCACGGCGCTGGTCAATTTCTGCAGGGCTTAAATCGCCTTCAGTGGAAATGATTAAATCTTGATACCAGGCAATATCCACAAAGTTGACAAACAAGTATTGTGGGAGTAATGCCATAACAATAACGACGATAAAGGCGACCCAAGACCAGTTATTTTTCTCGCCAACTGCCGTAAACACGCCGCCCGGCTTGAAAAAAATATCATTACACGCTTGAAGGGGGTTAGTAACTGAGTGCATCCTATGCTCCAGATTTCTATGAGTTATTTTTTTTAATTGTAAAACCTAGACTACTGGCTATTTCTGGCTAAGTACAGGCGTAGAACGAAAAAAAGAGACACTCTTTGGTAAAAAAATGTGTCTCTTTTTTGCTTTAATTATCCACTTATTGCAGATAGGTAAAGTTGAGTAGTATTAGCACAATACTGCTATACAGTGCGGATATCGGTAAGCCTATCTTTATAAAGTGCTTAAATTGATAATTTGCAGCGTTAAACACTAGCAAGTTAGTTTGATAGCCAAAGGGCGAGATGAAGCTTGCACTTGCCGCGAAGGCGACGGCTAACGCAAATGGCATTAGCGGAGCGCCAATAATCTCTACCAACCCGTAGGCAAACGGAAACATCAAGGCTGCCGCTGCGTTATTGGTCACAAACTCGGTAAGCACGAGTGTTGTCACGTAAACCACAATCAACGCCACAAACCAATTGGTGTCTGCGAGAAATGGCATTAAGTGAGCGGTGGTGGTACTAATGACCCCCGAGCTCTCCAGCGCAGTGGCTAGGCTTAATGCACCCACAATCACAATAATCAGGTTGAGCGGTAAATTACGCTTCATTTCACCATTGCTGGTTACCCGGGCACCAATTAACACTGCCGCTAGAACAAGTAAGCCCATGGCTAGTGAAACCAAGTTTGATGCAGCTAGAGCGACAATCGTGATAAACCCACCTAAGGTGATCCACTCTTGCTTATTTGACAATGGGCGGGCAATGCGTTGCTCAGACAGAATAAAGAAGTTCTTATTGAGGTTTTGTCGGGTGGCAAAGTCAGGTCCTGCAGCCAGCAACAGATAATCGCCCGCTTTCAGCTTTATTTCACCGAGTTTGCCGGATAATTGCTCACCGTCTCGGCGAATAGCCACCACCGCAGCATCAAAAAGTGCGCGAAAGCCCAAGTTTTTAATGGTTTGACCTATCACCTGTGCACGGTTGGCAATCACTACTTCAGTGAGGCTCTCTCTTAACACACCATCGGTTTCAGCAAACATGCTTAACCCTTTTATGTGGCTAAGGTTTTCAAGCTTTTGTACATTGCCAGAAAAAATAAGTTTGTCTTGCTCTAAAATTATTAGATCGGGAGAAACCGGAGAGATCAGGTTGCCATCTCTAACGACTTCCACGAGAAAGAGTTCAGGCAAGTTTCTTAAGTGGTTTTGCTCAACGGTTTTGCCGATAAGTTCAGACCCGGCCTCGACTTCCGCTTCAACCATGTACTCGTGGTAGTTATTGTTTTTCCCCGAAATGGTGGGCAGTAATGGCGTAAGAATGAACATCAGTAAGCCACAACTAAGACCTGCAATTGTGCCGTACAGTGTAAAGTCAAAAAAGTTAAACCCTGGGTGACCATGTTCTTGAAGAAAACTATCTACAATTAAGTTAGTTGAGGTACCTATTAACGTAACTGTGCCTCCAAGAATAGCGGCATAGGAGAGCGGGATCAGTAAACGCGACGCAGCATGATATTGGTTTTGTTTGATAGGCCCAATGAGACTAGCCACAATGGCCGTATTGTTCAGTAACGCAGATGATACAAACGTTAATGAAAAAAGCCGCCAATACGACTGCTTAAAATTTGGCGTGACGAGTTTTCGCCCAATACGTTTAATCAGTGCTGTTTTATCTATAGCGCTGCTGACTAGCAGCAATAGGACAAGAGTGATCAGACCTTTGTTGGTCAGGTTTAGCAAAATATCGTCCAGCGTGAGTTGCTGCGTAAGCAGCAACCCTAACACTGCACCTGAAAACACAGTTGAAGGGCGTTGGTGACTAAAAACCAACGCCAGTATCGTACCGGCGAAAATCGCCAGTACGATGAACTGGTTTATATCCATTTATGTCCAGCCCTGTTTACAGCTTGCTAATATCCACAGAGTTCCAATGTGGGAAGTGTTTACGAACCAGTGCATTGAATTCTAATTCGAACTCAGAGAAGTTAGGTGATTCGTGTTGTGCATCAGCAGCAATAGCGTCAATCACCATACCTGCACCCACGGTGCCATTGGTCAGGCGGTCAATCACTATAAATGAGCCAGTTGGACGGTTACGCTTGTAAGGGTCGCAGGCGATAGGCTGAGTGAATTTAACGTCTACCACGCCAATTTCATTCAGATTCAAGTGCATTGCGTCTTTTTCATCAAGGGTGTTTACATCAATCTGATTGTCGATGTGGGCAACCACACCTGTCGTAGACTTAGTCGCAAATTTAAACAAGTATTGCTTGTTTGGCATTAACGGCTCTTCTGACATCCATACGAGGTGCGTTTTAAATTGTGTAGATAACAATGGAAGGTTATCTGACTTCACAATCATGTCGCCACGGGAAATATCAATTTCGTCTTCAAGGGTTAATGTCACCGCTTGAGGCACGTATGCGCGCTCTTGATCACCTTCAAAGGTCACCACTTGCTTAACCTTGGACGTCTTGCCCGAGGGTAACGCGGTAATTTCGTCACCTGGAGCTACTTGCCCAGACACTACCGTGCCAGCAAAACCACGGAAATCAAGGTTGGGGCGATTAACATATTGAACAGGGAAGCGGAAATCTTCGTGATTGTCGTCTTCACCAATTTCAATGTTTTCCAGCATTTGCATCAATGGCGTGCCATCGAACCAAGGTGTTTTTTCACTTTGGCCCACCACATTATCGCCTTCTAGCGCTGAAATAGGGACGAATTGAATATCAGGTATATCAAGTTGCTCAGCAAACTTCAGGTAATCTTGCTGAATTTGGTTGTACACCTCTTCGGAATAATCCATTAAGTCCATTTTGTTAATAGCCACAATAACGTGCTTAATGCCAAGTAGTGAAACTAAGAAAGAGTGACGCTTAGTTTGCACTTTAACGCCGCCACGGGCATCCACAAGAATGATGGCAAGATCACAGGTTGAGGCACCGGTAACCATGTTACGGGTATATTGCTCGTGTCCTGGGGTATCAGCAATAATGAACTTACGCTTATCTGTAGAGAAGTAGCGGTAAGCCACATCAATGGTAATACCTTGTTCACGTTCTGACTGAAGGCCATCAACTAAAAGTGCCAAATCCACTTTTTCGCCAGTGGTACCCACTTTCTTACTGTCTTTAGTAATGGCAGCAAGTTGATCTTCATAAATCATTTTTGAGTCGTGAAGCAAGCGGCCAATAAGGGTGCTCTTACCGTCATCTACGCTACCGCAAGTAAGGAAACGTAGCATGTCTTTTTGTTCGTGTTGCTCTAGGTAAGACAGAATGTCCTGTCTTAATAATTCGTTTTCGTTGTTCATGTTATGCGCTCACAAGGAAAAAGGGGTTTAACACTGATTCTTTTTGGTTATAGGTCAAAGCATCAGCATTGTTATCTAGTGGGTTTGCTGGGTCGAGAACGGTGACATTCGCGCCTGCGGCGAGAGCCACAGCATGAGCTGCACCGGTATCCCATTCAGACGTAGGGCCTAAGCGTGGGTAAAGATGCGCTTCACCTTCTGCTACTAAACACAGTTTAAGCGAGCTGCCCATGGCCACAAGTTCAGTGTCGCCAGATAATTGGGCAAGCAAGTTTTGTATTTCAGGGCTTTGATGTGAGCGGCTGCCCACAATCTTCCATACTTCGCTTCCGTCATGTTTACGAGCAGAAATAGGGGTAAATTCACCGTCTACCTCTGTCCATGCACCTTCACCTACTACGCCGACATAACTTTTATTAAGCGCTGGAGCATACACAACTCCCAGGGTAGGTTTACCGTCTTCAATAAGGGCAATGTTAACTGTGAATTCACCGTTTTTCTTAATGAACTCTTTGGTACCATCTAGGGGGTCAACCAGCCAATAAGATTGCCAGCTTTTACGTTCATCCCATGCAATATCTGCTGATTCTTCAGACAAAATAGGTAAATCTGAAACCGACTCAAGGGCGTTAACAATGACGTTATGTGCGGCTAAATCAGCTTCTGTCAAAGGGCTGGTGTCTTGTTTCTCATAAATAGCGAAATCTTTTTCATAAATCGCCATTATTTCTGCACCAGCGTCTTTCGCTATACCCAATATGGATTGGGTTAATGAATTAATCGGCACTGACATTTATACGAGTCCTTTTTCTTGCAGCAAAGCATACAAACGTTCAACGGTTTGCTCTGCTGGCTCATCCTGATAGGTGAGGTGAATTTCCGGCGCTTCTGGCGCTTCATAGGCCGAATCTATACCGGTGAAATCCTTAATCTCTCCGCTACGCGCTTTTTTGTATAAACCCTTAGGGTCGCGGCTCTCGCAAACTTCAAGAGGTGTGTCGATAAAGACTTCCACAAATTCACCTTCTTCAAGCAAACTGCGGCAGTAGTCACGATCCGCCTTAAAAGGGGAAATGAACGCAGTGAGTACAAGGGTTCCAGCATCTACAAATAGCTTAGCGACTTCGCTAATGCGACGAATGTTTTCAACACGATCTTTATCACTAAAGCCTAAGTCTCCACAAAGTCCGTGGCGCACGTTGTCACCGTCAAGTAAATACGTGTGCTTGTTTTGCTCGTGAAGCTTTTTCTCAAGCAAATTGGCTAGCGTCGATTTACCTGAACCGCTAAGGCCTGTAAGCCAAAACACCCGTGGGTTTTGGTTCAGCTTTTCAGAACGTGTTGTTTTATTGACTTCGTGCTTATGCCAAACAACATTGTCGGTGGCCATTAGAAGTACCCTTCCATTTTTTTCTTCTCCATAGAGCCCGCACTGTCATGGTCGATAACACGGCCTTGACGTTCAGAGGTCTTAGTAAGAAGCATTTCTTGAATAACTTCGGGTAAGGTGGCGGCTTCTGACTCTACCGCACCTGTAAGTGGGTAACAGCCTAGCGTACGGAAACGTACAGAGCGCATTTCTGGGACTTCACCTTCTTCAAGTGGCATGCGATCGTCATCAACCATAATAAGTACGCCATCTCGCTCAACCACTGGGCGAGGCTTAGACAAGTACAATTGAGGAATATCAATGTTTTCAAGGTAGATATATTGCCAAATGTCTAGCTCAGTCCAGTTAGACATTGGGAATACGCGAATGCTCTCGCCTTTATTAATTTGCGAGTTATAGATATTCCAAAGTTCTGGACGCTGATTTTTTGGATCCCAGCGATGGTTTTCGTCACGGAATGAGTAAACACGTTCTTTCGCCCGTGATTTTTCTTCATCTCGACGTGCTCCACCAAATGCTGCGTCGAATTTGTATTTGTTCAGCGCTTGCTTTAGTGCAGCTGTTTTCATGATGTCAGTGTGTTTAGCCGAACCATGAGTAAAGGGGCCAACACCTTGCTCAACACCTTCTTCGTTAATGTGAACAAGCAAGTCAAAGCCGTGCTTTTCTGCTTGTTCGTCGCGGAATTTGATCATTTCACCAAATTTCCAGGTGGTGTCTACGTGCAAAAGCGGGAAGGGGATTTTACCCGGGGCAAAGGCTTTACGGGCAAGGTGAAGCAATACAGAAGAGTCCTTTCCAACAGAATAAAGCATCACTGGGTTTTCAAACTCAGCGGCGACTTCACGGAAAATTTGGATACTCTCGGCTTCGAGTTGTTTCAAATGCGTTACAGACGGGATACTAGCAGTCATTTTGAAGTCCGATTTATGTTATATGCAAAAAAGTTATATGCGGGTTATTTTTCTGCATAGAAGATAACATATTCATTTAGTCCCTGGCTAATGCCATTTTGATATTTAAAATACTTCTGTTATTCCAAGAAATAAATCTGTCATGCAATTGAAGCATAAGTCACACGCGGAGGGAGAATAGAGACAAAAAAGCCCCAGAAAGGTAAACTTTGCTGGGGCTCTTATGAGTAACGGTTAAGCTATTTTCTTGCGTTTAGTTTTTGCTGGAATAAATCGAAGGTATTCACCACGCCGTCACGAGGCGTACCTGATTTGCTCAAAATCATAATGGTTAAACTCGAAAGAATGAACCCAGGTACAATTTCGTACATCCAGTCACCTAAAGGTTGCCCTGCAATTTCGATGGGTAAGTAAATCCAAAGTAATACTGTGACCGCTCCCACGACCATGCCACCGAGCGCAGCGCGGCGGGTCATTTCTCGTTTGAACAAACTAAATAGTACCAGTGGACCAAATGCCGCGCCAAAGCCCGCCCATGCATTACTGACTAAGGTGAGGATAGTGCTGTCTCTGTCGTAGGCAAGAAAAATAGCCACAAGTGCTACGGCCACCACGCTTACTCTTCCTGCGATGACTAATTCTTTATCGGTAGCATCGCGGCGCACGAATGCTTGATAAAAATCGCTAGTCAATGAACTTGAGGTAACTAACAACTGAGATGAAATAGTACTCATGATGGCGGCCAAGATTGCGGCGAGTAAAAATCCACCAATGAAGGGGTGAAACAAAATTTGCGACAAGTAAATAAACACCGTTTCAGGGTCTATGGTGTTATTGTTGCCTGTGACATATGCCAGCCCGAATAGACCTGTCATTAAGGCCCCGATAATAGACACAATCATCCAACTCATGCCTATGTTACGCGCCGTGGGGATATCATCAACAGAACGAATTGCCATAAAGCGCACAATGATATGAGGTTGGCCAAAGTAACCTAGCCCCCAAGACATGAGCGACACAATGCCAATAAAGGTAAGTGCTTCGTTTGAAGAGGCATCCATAAAGGCATCAAATAATGCGGGATTAATGTTGTCCAAAGCATCTATAGATGCACCTATGCCACCGAGTTCGGTAATCACCACCGCAGGCACCATGATTAACGAAATGAACATAATGCAGCCTTGCACGAAATCGGTCATGCTGACAGCCATAAAACCACCCACCAAGGTGTAGGCCACTACCACACCTGCGGTAACGTATAAGCCGGTTTCGTAGGTTAAACCGAAAGAGGTTTCGAAGAGTTTTCCGCCAGCCACAACGCCTGATGAAGTGTAAAGCGTAAAGAAGATAACAATTACCACCGATGCGATAACTCGCAATAATCGTGAATTATCGTTAAAGCGGTTTTCGAAATAGTCAGGTAATGTAATTGAGTTATTGGCGACTTCGGTGTAAACGCGGAGTCGGGGGGCCACTAACATGTAATTAGCCAGTGCACCGAGTGTTAGCCCTACAGCTATCCAGCCAGCAGAGAGGCCTGAGACATACATGGCGCCCGGTAAGCCCATTAACATCCAGCCGCTCATGTCTGAGGCGCCAGCAGACAATGCTGTGACAGCAGGGCCTAATTGTCTACCACCTAGCATATAGCCTTCAACATTGGTGTCTGTTTGCCGGTAAGCAAATAAGCCTATACCTAGCATCACTACAAAGTACAAACCCAACGAGATTATCGTGCCAGTATCCATATAAATTCCCTGTGTTTTTTATTTCATGCTAACACCAATGGCGCAGAGTCTCTATGCCAGTGGAACACCTTGCACGATTTCTATACGATGTTGGGGAAATAAAGGATTATATAAGGCGAGTAGCAACTACACTGGGGTTAAACTTGCTCTGTGAAATACCTTTGTATTGATACGGTTTCTATTTTGCCTCGGCCGGCATTTTTCGCCTTATAAAGCAGGTGGTCGCAAGCTTTTATAATTTTTTCGATATTCTTCTCGCCTTTAATTTCGACCACTCCGGCTGAAAAACTCACTGAGAAAACTTCGTCGGTTGCTTGCCAGTGGGTGTGTAATTCCATAGAACGTTTTATATCTTTAAGCAGCGTAGCTGCGTTGTCTTCATTGGTGTCATGCAAATAAAGCAAAAACTCTTCTCCGCCATACCGACAAAAGGTGTCCGTTTTGCGAATACGTTCACGGGTAACTCTACCAAAGGTAGACAATACTTCATCGCCCACTACGTGGCCGAACCTGTCATTAATTCGTTTGAAATGATCAAGGTCGATAAGTACTAGACAAGAAGCCACCTTAGAACTCATCGGTTTCGACGCGGCTCGAAACATGGCTCTGCGGGTAAAGGCACCGGTAAGATCATCAATGTCGCCGAGTTTCGCCTTCGAGCGCTGACCACGCCAGAACCAAAACAGTAGCAAGGTGGTTAACGCCGCCACCACACCAAACAATATGGCTTGTAGTCGTTCTGCTTTTAAAGCGAGGTTTTGTTTATCTTTACTGAGTGCCAGCCTTTGCAGTTTGCTAATGGTTATATCACGCTCTAAAGGAGAGTCGTTGACAAGGTTATCAAGTTGCTCCGGCAAGTTGCGAGATTGCACCAGCAAGTTTTCATATTCTTGCTGATGAAACAGAGCTTTTTCAAAATCGCCCCTTAGTTTATAGATGTTTCTAAGCTGCTGATGCTTATTTAACAAAAGTGGCCGACTATAGTAAGCAACCTCTGCTTCATTGTTTATTTTTAACGAATAGGAAATGATAGCTTGCTTAAAGTCTGTATCGCTACCGATAACCGCTAGATTATATAGATTTAGTATTAGTGGTGAAGTTATGATATTGACCGGTAACTTTAGATCTTTAAATCGAGAAAGGTCGGTAGTTATGCGTTGAATTCTTTGCTTATCACCAGGTTGTAATCTATTCGCATAAACACCTGCCTCCAACATTAACACAAATAGCTCCTGACTTAAGTCCCCACTTTGACGAGCAACGAAGTTAGCTTCTTTGATTAGTTTTAATGCTTCACTAAAATTTGTGAGCCTGCATAAAGCTTCAATTGCTCCTGAGAAGGTGAAAGCTGATAGTCTACTGTTTTTCTTGGCCTGCTCAATCAACTGCAAATTATGCTCGAGAGACCGAGAAATCACATTTAGGTTCATGTAAGCTTCGGCTAACCATGAGTGTGCAAGAGTTTTATCTAGTGCGGTCTCAAGACTATATTTCTCATCGTAATCGGGAAGGTGAGGGAGGGCGTACTCTAGTTCTACCACTGTTTTCAGTGGATGTAACTCTGAATATTCCATTGCTAGCCAGATACTTGAGATTGCTACAGCCGTTGTAGAACCAGATTGAATAAGTTCTTCTTTTAGAGCGTGAAGAGATGGAATACTTCTTTTTAATCGCTCACTTTGCTTGTATCTACGACTTGCTGCACTGGCGATAACGTAATACGACTTCAATGCGGCATACCTATCTATGTTTAGGTTCTTTAAGTATTGCCATTGCTTTTCTGTAATCGCGTTAGGAGTATCTAGTGGCAGTTTATCTTCCTTGATATTTCCAGCGGTCATTTCGTACATAACAGCTCTAATAACGCTCGCAATCGTGGAATTGTCGCGCTTAATACCACTTTCTTCTATGAGTCTAGCAATCTCTATGTTGTTTAACCCAGCGGGGCTATTCCATTGATAAACTACAGCTTTGAGCAGATTGCCTAATTGGCGAAACTTTTCTTCTTCAGCCGTCTGATTGATATTGGCGGTGGTGGGAAAGGCTGAAAATACTAAAGCCAAAAAGAGGATTAAGTAGGGTCTGAATTTTATTTTTAGGTGACAACAGGGCGCATACATACAATGAGCTCTACTTCTACTTAACAACTGCCATAAAGCAGGTGAGTTTTAGTTTACTGTAACTAGTTAGACCTTAGTATAGGTTATCTCGGGGCATTTGAATACCTGTACGAGAGGACAGTACTGAAAATAAAAAATCGGCCTGCTGGGCCGACTTTAAATTATTACTTTCAGTAGCTTACTGATTAAATCGAGAATTGGATTTTTTCCGACACTTGCTTTTTCATTTCACTGAGGTCAGCGTCTTTACTGCCTACAACCATGACATTCGCATGGGTTAACTTCATGCTCTCACCGTGATATTGCTTGTCGTCAAACTCACTCGGTACACGAATATCCCCGCGCTCAGGTACGATGAACACAGACATCTTTCCTTGTGGCGTATTCACAATAAGGTGCAAGCTTCTAACGGTACTTAAATGGCAGTAATTAGCCACTTCCACCTCACCTATCATGTCGGTAAAGCTAGCGCCAAAACTGGCGAGTTTTGCGTTTACCATCTCTAAGTTCACTGGAAGCAGGGAATGCGCTCGCTCAGTTTCTGCATATTGCATATGAGCCAAGGCTTGTCCGCCAATGCTGATTGGCTGGTGGTACCACATTGTGAATCCAATACCAAAGGTAAATGCCACCGATGCCGCTAATGCCATATACCATCTACTGCGTTTTTGATACCGTTTGAATTCGCTTGCGGACTGTTGCCATATAAGACGATGGGATAAGTCTTCTGGTACATCAACCTTCACCGCTTTTCTTAATTGCCGGTCTAGCTGAATTTGCTCATTCCAAAATTTACGCTTGTTGTCGTCCTGTTTTGCAGCATCGACAACGTCGTTGTCAGTCGTTTCTGGATCGGCATAAATTCTGCGCCTAAATTCTAACTCATCCATTTATACGACCTCGCTGTTCACTCTCATTTTCCAGTGATTCTCTTAATTGATTCCTAGCTCTAAACAATCGTGTCATTACGGTGTTTTTGTTTAAACCGAGTTGATTAGCAATCTCTTCTCCACTGTAGCCAAAGATAAGCTGAAGTATCAAAGGCTCTCTATATTCCAATGTTAAGCTACCTAGGAGTCTGTGAAGCTCTCTGTCTTGAATATCTTCATCGGCGCGCTGGGTATCATCGTGAATACTGACATCCTCTATGTCGACAACGTCTAATTGCTTACGCTCGAATCGCCGGGCGTTTTCGCGCCTGAGTATGGTAATTAGCCAAGACTTTGCTGCTTTTTCGTCATTTAACGCGTCAAGGGAGCGCCATGCGCGAAGAAATGTTTCTTGCACAATGTCCTCAGCTACGCTTCTGTCTTTGACCAACCAGTAGGCGTAACGATATATGTCTGCATGAAAAGCTTTTACAAGCGCTTCATATCTTTTTTGTTTTGCGTTCATGCTGGATAAGACCTGAACACCCTCAGATCTATTTCGTGCAAACATTAAAAAATCCGATATTTTCTATTAGAATTTTATTATGGCATAAAAAAAAGCACTTTAAACTTAACCTAAAGTGCTCATTCATATGGTTTATCGGCGATTTTTGGGCATTGCCCAGCTTAGGCTGTCTATGTGCCTGTTTAAATCTGAATCGCAATGCCAACGCGTAAGATAGCTATTTCTGCTCGGCAATCCATTGATTAACGTTTTCTTCCAGTATTGATAATGGAACGGGGCCGTATTTCAAAATCTGGTCATGGAAGCCTTGCCAGCTAAACTTATCGCCAAGTTCTTCCATGGCTTTATTTCTAAGTTCCATAATTTTAAGTTTGCCAATCATGTAAGCGGTGGCTTGGCCCGGCATAGCAATGTACCGTTCGATAGCTTTTTGTGCATCGTATTTGGCATTAGGGGTTTGCGCCACCAAATAATCTACCGCTTCTTCTCTAGACCATTTTTTGACATGAATACCCGTATCAACCACTAAACGACATGCTCGCCATAATTCCATCGCTAAGCGTCCAAAATCTGCATAAGGATCACTATAAAACCCCATGTCTTTCGCTAGTTCTTCAGTATAAAGGCCCCAACCTTCAGTGTAGGCAGTGAACGAAAGAAATTTTTGGAACTGGGGAATGCCGTCTAACTCTTGGGCGATAGCTCGCTGCATATGATGACCCGGTATTCCTTCGTGATAGGCGAGGGCTTCTAGCTGGTAGGTCGGCATCGCGTTCATGTCGTAAAGGTTGGCGTAATAGATACCGGGACGGCTGCCATCTTGCGCAGGGCTTTGATAAAACGCTTTGCCTGCGGATTGTTCTCTAAATGCTTCTACTCGTTTGACTATCATGGGCGCTGACGGAAGTATGCCAAAATAGTCTGGTAGCGCCTCTCGCATTTCGTCAATACGCTGTTTTGCCGTATCTAAATACGCTTGACGCCCTTCTGGGGTCGCTGGAAGGTAAAATTGCGGATCTTCTCGCATGAATGTAAAGAATTCTTGTAAACTACCTTCAAATCCCACACGTTTCATAATTTTGCGCATGTCGTTGTGGATGCGTTCGACATTGTCTAAGCCTAACTGATGAACCTCATCAGCGGTAAGATCGGTAGTCGTAAACCATGCCAGGCGATTTTGATACCAGGCTTCTCCATCGGGTAAACGCCAAACGCCGTCTCCCTCGGGAGACTGTGTTTTCTGGTGAGCTAAGGCATCAATAAAGTTCTCGTAAGCCGGCATGACAGACGTGACTAACGCTGCTTTGGCTTCACCTAATAATGTATTTTTTTCCGCCTCATCTAAGGTTAATTGGCTCACTTTATTTTGGAAATCTTTCCACAGAGTAGAGGGAGTGTCACTGGTGTCGAAAGGCGCGCCGGAAATGACATTTTTTGATGCCTTAATCATTTGGTCATATGCCCAAGCGGGTGGGAATACGCCGGCTTCCTCTCTCAGCTTCATTTGATCAATAACCTGACCTAAATAGGTACGTACATTATCGAGTCGACTTATATAGGCTTTGGCATCGTCTTTTGAATTGATTTTATGAATATTGATCAGGAAACTGGGTATTTGGGTATGGGCAGCCCGAAACTGATGCACGATATACTTGTGATGCCGAAATTTGTCATTTGCAAGGTCGCGTTCTACCCCTAGCTTAAACAAGCGAAGACTAAGTTGTTCCTGCTTCGACAATGTTAGCGGTATCGAAGTGCTCAATGGTTTCAAGTCTGTTTTTAAGGATGGCTACGCGACTGTCCATTTGTGTTTCAGAAACGTCGTCCCATTTATCATAATCCCATTTTTTCCCAAGACGACTTTGAAAAGTAGGCGAGCGTTTAAGATCTTCGTCGAAAGTGCGCTCGAAAAAGGCTTGCAAACGTTGGGATTCAGTCTGACCTGCAGGTCCATCAGCTTCGGCACTAACAGCGGTGTTTTGTGGAGGGGAAGCCGGGGTGCAAGCAGTGGTGGCCGCGACTAGCAATGCCAGTGACGAATAGGCTATCGTTTTTATACTCATAGTGTCTCCCTAAGGTGTAAGTGCAGCAGTTTTACTGCTGCTTATTATTTTATTAATGGGTTAACGCTCAAACACTCGGGTAAAGTGGTGCGAGGGAGTGAGGCCCTGCGCGTTGACTTTCCTTTACTTTTTTTCTGGCATCTTCAATTGCTTGAACGAAGGCCTTGTCGTCCCATTGCGTACTGCTTTTACCAAATCGCGCACTAAGTAGATCATTGTATGGCTGTTGAATGCCCTGTGTTTCAGTAAACTGAGAGGGGCTGATAATACCCTTAGCGTCCGGGTAAAGTAATTTCAACCATTGCTGTAGTGCAGCACTGATATCCTGGCTGTTTTTTGTGCGTATTGTTTGCTTTAACTGTTTGAACGCGTCTGCTTCAGATAGGCTATTTTTACCCGTTGACACCAGGCTAGCTGAGCTGCTGGTGGAAAGGGAACGGCGTTTTCTGTAGGTTATCGCCCAACCCATAGCGGTTAACACCCACAACACAGCAAACAGCCATGTCAAATAGGAAGGTGTAGACGAGATGTCACTGGCAGGCTTGTTATCCGTATCGAATGAATCTGGTTTTTCTGGCGCTTGAGACGTTGGGTTATCTAACGCTGACGAGGGTAAAGGCGCACTTTGTGACGGTTGGCCGGCGACTGACGGTGCGGCAGGCGACACCGAAACGGTTCTGGCGGGTAGCGTGGCATACTCGGTTTTTTCAGTCACAGTATTAAACCAAGGGATAGTGACTTCAGGGAGCACGATATTGCCCGCTTGCGTAGGAATAAGGGCAAGGGACGACATTCGTTGCGCGATGAGTGCATTATCTTTCTCCACCGTGGTCGTGGATGATTGATCGGGATAAAGTTTGAAGTTCGGCGGGTAGAATTCAGGAATGTCAGGCAATTGCTCTTCTACCACACCTATCGCGGTAAGTGTTACCACGCGAGTGATGGGCTCGCCAACGGTGAAGCTCTCTCCTTGCGGCCACTCTTCGTCTAAACGTACCATTTCTGAGGGGAGCCAGGGGTAGTCGATGTTCTTAGGAATAGGGTTTACTTGAATGGTAATGTCAGGCCCGACTCTGTTTACCTGTTGCGTACGATTGAAAAATCCGAACCGTTGATTCGTATTTGGCGCTGCGACTTCCCCTGTAAAGATTGGGCCGCGAATGGTAAATTCGCCAGACGCTTGCGGCACTATGGCAAATTTCCGTTCAATAATTTGATAGCGTCTGCCATTGATAATATCTGTGTACTGCGCATCATCACCCAATTGACGAATATCAGCATTGGGCATTTCTGGGCTTTGAAGGCTTCCTCGTTCAATGTTTGACGCAAGGTGTAACTTCACGGTGTAGAGTAACTGTTGATTTAAATAGGCTTCTTGCAGATCGATGTCAGTGGTCACAAAATAGTCTCGAGCCACTTTATCTGATTGTTGAACAGGGATCACCTTCACCGTAATAGGCTGAGTCTGTTTTCCTTCAATGGTAAATGAAGGAATGGTATAGCTGCCTTCTTTACGTGGAAAGAGGGTAGTGACCCAGGTTGTGGTTCGCTTAGTATCAAAATTAACAATGGATGTTTGGCTATTGACGGAAGTTCGACCCACCACAAAGTCTTTAAGTAACGCGGAACTGTCAAAAGCATCTCGATTGGCGCTACCATTTGCCGTGATAGTTAGCCGTATGGCTTCGTCTACCATAACTGGGTTTTTATCTATGGTTGCTTGAACTTCTTCTACCTCTGCCATTGCCACTACACTGTGGAATACCATAAGAAACAAGGTGGATGTGAATATTAACACTCTCATTTACCAATCACTCCGGTTTGAAGGCATGCGCTGACGTTGTCGTTTTTGTGCTTCTAGCTGCATTTTTCGTTTTAATAAAAACGCAGGGTCATCAGGAACTTTCCGCATTAAATTCTCTATTCGCTGTTGTTGTTCTTTTTCTTCATCGGTGAGTTCACCGGCTTGCCCTTGAACAGGCTGTTCGGCGCCGTCCTGCTGCTCTTGTTGCGCAGATTGTTGAGGGGATTGAGCCTCATTTTCAGTGTCAGAATCTTGGTCCTCTGCGTTGCGACTTTCACTCTCTGATGGGGAATTTCGCTCATCAGTGTCGCTTTGTTGATCCCCACTTTGGCCGTCTTGATGCTCACCCGCTTCATTATTTTGTTGCGACTGAGACTGCTGATCACCATTGCCTTGCTGATTCTCGTCAGTTTGATTTTCATTGTTTTGATTTTGCTGACTATCTCCGTTTTCAGATTGATCCTGAGGATTGTCATCGCCATTTTGTTGCTGCTGCTGCTGCTGTTGCTGCTGTTGCTCCTGTTGCTTTTTCAATGCTTCAAGCAAGGCCTTATTCTCTGCGGCATCTTTGTGGTCGGGGTCTATCGATAATGCCTGTTGATATCGTTCAATGGCTGCATCGAGATCGCCCATTTTAGCAAGGGCATTACCCTGATTATAAAGTGCGTCAGCGCCATCTACTTGTTCAAATGCACGCAGCGCATCTTCGTAATTGCCCGCTTTATAATGTGCAGCGCCCTGCCATTGGGGGCTCTTAAACGTATTTGCCGCATTACCAAAGTCGTCGCCAGCGTAGTGAGCAAAGCCTTCCTGATCGCGATTTAAAAATGGTTTTTCCCACCACGACACAGGCGGGCTTTCATTTTCAGTGGTGGGTTGAACCGGCGCGCTTGTTTGCGCATAGCTGGTGTCCGTGGAAAGTGGCAGGTACAAACCTATTAGTAAGCAAATCACCACCCCTTTCCTAAATCCATAGGCAACAAAGGGCAATAGTAGTAGCAGGAGATAAGGGCCTAGCTCGCTCCATCTGTCGCCATTGTTATCTTTGCTGTCATCACTTTCGGAAGATTCACTGTCTGAGGAAAATCGATCTACTGACACCAATCCTTTAATATCACTATCATTGGTGGCCAAACGTTGAAAAGTTCCGCCTCCTGCACGTGCAATACTGGCGATAGCATTCTCATTGACCCTTGGGACGACTATGCCGCCACTGGCATCTTTAAGCAATTCGCCATTTACCTGTTTTATTGGTGCGCCATCTTTGGTTCCCACTGCAAGTACATTAAGCGTAAAAGGTAACGTCTTCACAAAGCGTTGGAGTTCAGTTTGCTGTTTGTTATCAATGCCATCGGTAATCCAATAGATAGCGCCTTTACTGTAGCCTGCATTAGTAAGTAGCTCTGCAGCCCGTTCAATACCTAACAGTGGATCACTGCCAGGAACCGGCATGATTTCTGGTGAGAGGCTGGGTAATAAGGCGGAGATATTTTGTGCATCCTTCGTTAAAGGGCTGATGACGAATGCGTCTCCAGCATAGGCAACGAGGCCCATTTCACCTTCGCCTATATAGTTTACAAGGTCGATGGCTTTGTATTTAGCGCGAGTCATGCGATCAGGAGTGACATCAGTGGCGCGCATAGACAACGACATATCAAGCACAATGACATGGCCATTTTTCAGTTGATATACCGGTTGTGGCAAGCGCTCCCACGTGGGGCCTGCAAGGGCTAAAAGAGCAATTATCCACACTACAAGTAAAACTGAATACGCGGGCTTCCTGACTTTTTGTGTTTGACCTACCAACATGTGATCGTATAAATGTGCTGGAATAACCGATTGCCAGCCCGATTGTTTTTTATGCGAAACAGTTAACCACAGCCAAACCAACAGCGTGGGGATAATAGCCCAAAGCCATTCAGGTCGAATAAAATGAAAATCGTGAAGTGGCATACTTTATTCAACCTCCTTTTTGGGTAACCTAAGCTGGCGCAATGCGCCCGTAAGTAAGTGAACCAGCGCCCAGCCCAGTGACAAAATAAAAGCCAAAGCTAAGGGGTAATAAAATAAAGAGGTCAGTGGCCGCATTTTACGTGTTTCGCCTTCAATGGGCTCAAGGGTATCTAAGGTGGCGTAAATAGCTTCTAGTTCATTGACGTCTCTTGCCCTAAAGTATTTTCCACCTGTCGACTCGGCAATGTCCATAAGCATGTCTTCATCGAGTTCTTGAGATGGATTGACTTGCCGACTACCGAAAAAGCTTTGAATCAGCATTTGATCTGCCCCAACTCCAATGGTGTAAACTTTTACCCCTTTTTCTATGGCTAAGGTTTTCGCTTGCTCAGGGGTAATATTACCCGCCGTATTTTGCCCATCAGTGAGTAGAATAAGAACGTTGTTTGACTCATCTTTTTCATCAAACCGTTTGACTGCTAAACCTATCGCATCACCAATGGCAGTTTGTTCGCCCACCAAACCGATCACAGCTTCACTTAATAAGGTTGCCACAGTATCTCTGTCGTAGGTAAGCGGTGCTTGTAAATAAGCAGTATCAGCAAACAGAATCAAGCCAAGTCGATCGCCCACTCTTCGCTTGATAAAATCAAATAGCACAGATTTTGTCATGGTGAGACGGTTCACTTGACGGCCATTTAACTGCATATCGTCAATTTTCATACTGCCTGAAAGGTCGACAGCCAACATCATTTCACGACCTTCGCTAGGTATACTTATAGGCTCCCCCAGCCACTGGGGGCGTGCGGCTGCAAGTACAAGCCCCAGCCATATGGCAGAGGCGACCAAAAGCGGTACCTTACGAGATTTAGTTGCCTGGATGCTAGTAACCATGTTGGGTCTTAAAGCTGGCACTCTCAGCGCTGCTAAGGCGCTTTTTTGCTTGGGTTTAACAAGCCATCGAATGATAAAGGGGAGGGGAATAACGCAGAGCACCCACCACCAAGCAAATTCAAACATGACTTACCTCCGCGGAGGATGTGTACGCATGAGCGCGGCGATTGTTTTTCTTAAAGTTGGCGTGTTTAAGCCAGTACTTTGCTGCGCTTTTACAACGTGTAAATTGCGTAGCGTCTACCGAAGGTGAATACAGCTGTTGTGTCAGTTGTTTAAGCCCCTCATTGCATGTACCAAGTTTAGATTTAGCGACTTGGGCTAACATAAATTCTAACCAAGGACGGCCATAAAGGCTGGCGACATCTTCGTTAGAAAAATAGGTTTTGCTGGTGCGCTTTAATAGGCTATTTATCTGCATAGGCCAATTTGCATCGGTTTCGCTGATGTTTGATAGCTCAACAAGAGCAGCCTTGCGGGCGCGGTTAAATGCGCGGCGTCGTAACCAAAACACCGCTAAAGTACTAATGGCGACGAGAAGTAGAACCAGCAGTGTCCACCATCCCCAATCGAGAGGCCACCAGTTTATCTGTGAAGGAGGGTGAATGTCTTTTAGTTGTGCTAGTGGATCGGTTTGCGCAGCGTTCGGGCTCATTTGCATTACATCACTTCCCGTTGCATGGCTTGAAGCTGTTGGTCAAGCGGGAAACCCGATGACACGTGAAATCGCGCGATGTTCGCTTTCTTCAAGGTGTGTTCTGTATCTTGCCGGGTTTTTGCACGCCATTGTTCGTATGCCTTTTGTTCGTTGCTGTCGCCTAGTAACCAACTTTGTTGATCTGTGCCGTCGGAGACTTTAACTTCTTGTATATTTGTCGTTGAGGGTAAGGCTAATTCGATTGGGTCTTCCACTACGATGGCGCGGACTTCACAATGTCGGGTTAACTGGCTAAGGTGTTGAAGCGCTTTCGCACTTAAATTTTGAAAGTCGGACACAAGATAAACTAAACTGCCTGGTTTAGCTAAACGCCTTGCTCTTGCACATGCGTCAGCAAAGGCGTTAAGGCTTTCCTCACGATTTACCGTGGAAGCAAGACTTGATGAATGAACGTCTTTAAGCTCGTGGCATATATGCAACACCGCTTTTTTGCGGGTCAAAGGTTTAACTTCCTTGTGCCGTGCTTGGTTAAACACAATTGCGCCGACTTTGTCGCCACGGGCAGCAGCAGACCAACTTATGAGTGCAGCCGTATGGGCGGCTTGCACGGATTTAGTCAGTAGCTTCGTGCCGAACATCATTGAGGGCAAAAAGTCGCAAAAAAGAAAGACAGGACGCTCCCGTTCCTCGCGATAAATTTTTGTATGTGTTTTACCTGTTCTTGCCGTTACACGCCAATCAATTGCCCTAATATCATCGCCGGGTTGGTAATGTCTGGCTTCGTCAAACTCCATGCCTCTACCTTTATGTTTAGTAAGGTAGCTACCGGCAAGTTTGGCTTGTGGTGCCCGCTTGGGCACTAAGCTAAACAGTTTTGCCAACTGTTGGTAGCGAAGTAGCTCAGGCGTAGAGAGGCTAACGCCATTGCTTTTCAACAATTGCAGTTGAGTGGTTAGGGTATTCATCATTTATGGAACTGCGACGGTAGCAACAATCTTATCGAGAACATCATTAACCGTAACGCCCTCAGCTTCAGCCTCGTAAGACAAAATAATACGATGGCGCAATACATTGTGCGCAACTGCTTGAATATCATCCGGGCCGACGAAATCTCGACCGGCTAACCAGGCATGGGCCCTAGCGCATTTGTCGAGGCTAATTGTGGCGCGCGGGCTCGTGCCAAGCGCAATCCATTGAGCCAGGTTAGCATCGAAACGTTCAGGCTTACGGGTGGCCATAATAAGCTGCACTAAATATTGCTCTAGCTCGGGTGCCATATGCAGACTCAGGGCCGCTTTTCTTGCACTAAAGATATCTTCTTGTGAAAGCGTAGGCGGTGTCACAGGAGGAGCAGACAGGGCTTCTCCACGAGTAAGTCTAAGTATTTCCAACTCGGTTTGTGCGTCGGGGTAATCAATATCCACATGCATGAGGAAGCGGTCTAATTGCGCTTCTGGTAGGGGATAAGTCCCTTCTTGCTCTAGCGGGTTTTGTGTTGCCATTACTAAAAACAGTGGGGGCAGCGGGTAAGTTTTACTGCCTACCGTAATTTGACGCTCAGCCATGGCTTCTAATAAGGCTGACTGAACCTTTGCCGGTGCCCGGTTAATTTCATCGGCTAGCACTAAATTATGAAAAAGAGGGCCTTTTTGAAATACAAACTCACCGGTCTCAGGGCGGTAGATATCTGTCCCAGTAAGATCGGCAGGAAGCAAATCAGGGGTAAACTGAACGCGATGAAAATCGCCGTCTACGCCATTGGCTAATGCATTGATAGCACGTGTCTTGGCAAGTCCTGGAGGACCTTCCACGAGCAGGTGCCCATCGGCCAATAGTGCAATAAGAATACTTTTTGTAAGTGCACTTTGACCAATAATTTGCTGATCTAAGTACGCATGTAATTGCTGAAACTGCTGTGCCGCCATAATGCAAACGTTCCGTTAAAATTCTAGTTATAGGAAAAATTTAGTCGTTAAACCTAAGGGGAACTTAGGCATTCATGAAGATTTATACAAAACAGACTATGGTTTTCATATATGGTTCATTTTACCCAATCTCAAGGCCATAAATCGATTCTCATGAAATTCTGCTATAAGACGGTAAAGATTTCAGCTGAAACTATGATGAAGGGGTGGATAATTTGCTATTTTGTTCATTGTTTGTAAAAATTAGGTTCATTACAGGTCAGACCACTTGCAATTGCGTAAGTCTCGGTCATTAACTTAGGTGCAATATGGCTACAAAACAATCAGTTACTACCCGAGAGGGTGATCGCATCGCCATTGTCGCGGGGCTTCGTACTCCGTTTGCGAAAATGGCAACATACTTCCACGGTGTCCCAGCAGTCGATTTAGGTAAAATGGTCGTTAACGAGCTTCTCGTGCGTCATGGCATTAAAAAAGAGTGGGTTGACCAAGTGGTATACGGCCAAGTCGTGCAAATGCCAGAGGCCCCCAACATTGCTCGTGAAATTGTTTTGGGCACCGGCATGAACGTTCATACCGATGCTTATAGTGTTTCACGAGCGTGTGCGACGAGTTTTCAATCCACTGTAAACATCGCTGAAAGTATGATGGCAGGCACTGTCCAGGTAGGTATAGCCGGTGGAGCCGACTCCACATCTGTCTCACCTATCGGTGTATCAAAAAACCTTGCCCGCGCTTTGGTCGATTTGCAAAAGACAAAAACACTGGGTCAAAAACTGAATATCTTTAAGCGCTTAGGCTTAAAAGACCTGGCCCCTGTGCCTCCTGCGGTAGCGGAATACTCAACCGGCTTATCTATGGGGCAAACGGCAGAGCAAATGGCTAAAAGCCATCAAATCTCTCGCCAAGATCAAGACAAATTGGCTCACCGTTCTCATAGCTTAGCGGCAGAGAGTTGGGAGGCGGGAAAACTGTCAGGTGAAGTCATGACAGCTTACGCTGAACCTTATAAAGGCGCACTAGAGCGTGACAATAACGTACGCTTTGACTCTAAGTTAGAAGGCTACGCAAAACTGCGTCCAGTGTTTGATAAAAAGTATGGCTCGGTTACAGCGGCTAATGCTACACCTTTAACCGATGGGGCCTCTGCAGTTGTAATGATGACAGAGAGTCGCGCAAAAGCGCTTGGTTACACACCATTAGGCTACATTAAAAGCTATGCATTTTCTGCTATTGATGTATGGGAAGATATGCTGATGGGACCCTCCTACGCAACGCCAATTGCCCTTGATCGCGCAGGAATGACATTAAACGATTTAACGTTGATAGAAATGCACGAAGCGTTTGCTGCGCAGACCCTTGCCAATGTTAAGATGTTTGCTAGCGACAAATTTGCACAAGAGAAGCTAGGACGTACTAAAGCCACTGGCGAAATCGATATGGACAAGTTTAACGTAATGGGTAGTTCTATCGCCTATGGTCACCCATTTGCGGCAACAGGTACGCGTATGATTACGCAGATGCTCAATGAACTGAATCGTAGAGGCGGCGGAACGGGCCTTGTTACTGCGTGTGCTGCAGGTGGTTTAGGTGCAGCCATGATTGTGGAGACAGAATAAGATGAGTCAGGAAATAGACATGACAAATGACGTTCAACCAGCTTCTGGTGCATTTACGCTAACCAAGCAAGACAACGGCGTAGCCATCTTGACAATGGATGTGCCTGGCGAGTCTATGAACACGCTTAAAGCCGAATTTGGTGATGAAATTTCATCGATGCTTGATGATATTGATGGCGACAGCAGTATTAAAGGGGTGGTGTTAACCAGCGGAAAATCTAACTCATTTGTTGCTGGTGCAGACATCTCAATGCTGGCAGCGTGCGAGAGCGCTGAAGATGCAACCGCAATTGCCGCCGGTGGTCAGGCCATATTTGACCGTATCGAAAACATGAAAGCCACGTTTGTTGCTGCTATTCATGGTCCGGCGTTAGGTGGCGGGCTAGAACTTGCCCTTGCTTGCCATTACCGAATTTGTACCGATGCAGCGAGCACACAAGTTGGTTTGCCTGAAGTGCAACTGGGTTTGTTACCGGGAAGTGGAGGAACACAACGTCTACCTCGCCTTATTGGTATTCAACAAGCCATGAAAATGATGCTAACAGGGTCTTCTGTTAGGGCGAAGCAAGCTAAAAAATACGGCATTGTTGACGATGTTGTTCCCTATAGCGTGTTGCTTGAGGTTGCTGAACAGTTTGCGTTAAAACGCAAGCCTGAGCGTGAAGCGCCACAAAAAGGTCTGATGAACAAAATGCTAGAAAATACCGGGCCAGGTAAAAGCATGATGTTTAAAAAGGCGAGAGAAGCTACCTTTGCGAAAACAAAGGGTAATTATCCCGCGCCTGGATACATTATCGATGTGATTGAAACCGGCGTTAATGATGGTATTCAAGCAGGCCTAAAAGCTGAAGCAGAAGCCTTTGGTAAGCTGGTCATGACGCCAGAATCTTTCCAACTTCGTCAAATATTCTTCGCTACTACAGAGATGAAGAAAGAAAATGGTGTTGAGGGTGTTAAGCCTGAAAAAATGAATAAAGTAGGCGTGCTGGGTGGCGGTTTAATGGGAGGCGGAATCGCTTACGTTACGTCAACAAAAGCCGGTGTCCCTGTACGTATTAAAGATGTGCGTGCTGAGGGGATTGCTAATGCAATGAAGTAC
Organism: Alteromonas sp. B31-7; assembly: GCF_015767655.1. Classification (NCBI taxonomy): domain Bacteria; kingdom Pseudomonadati; phylum Pseudomonadota; class Gammaproteobacteria; order Alteromonadales; family Alteromonadaceae; genus Alteromonas; species Alteromonas sp. B31-7. Next base: position 3,012,107 of record NZ_CP065233.1, on the reverse strand, counting down.
AGCTACGACATTTTAAATAAAAAAGTCAAAAAACGCTTTATTCGCAATAGTGAAATGCAAAAACAAATGGCGTTACTCACGGGCACCTTGGATTACAGTGGGTATCAGTATGCCGATATTGTCGTGGAAGCGGTATTTGAAGATTTAGATTTGAAGCAAAAGATGGTGGCGGATATTGAAGCTCATTGTCAAGAAAGTACGATCTTTGCGTCCAATACGTCATCTATTCCTATTACGCAAATTGCTGCGAAAGCGGCGCGCCCAGAAAACGTGATAGGTTTACACTACTTTTCTCCAGTAGACAAAATGCCGTTAGCCGAAGTTATTGCACATGAAAAAACCTCTGACCAAGTGATTTCTTCTACCGTTGAGTTCGCAAAGAAACAGGGCAAAACACCGGTTGTAGTTAAAGACGGCGCAGGTTTTTATGTTAACCGTATTCTTGCCCCCTATATGAATGAAGCTGCGAGCCTCATTCTAGCGGGAGAGCCTATTGAGCATATCGATAAATCACTGGTTAAGTTTGGGTTCCCAGTAGGGCCTGTTAAATTACTTGATGAAGTGGGCATTGACGTGGGAACGAAAATTATCCCATTCTTAGTTGAAGCCTTTGGCGATCGCTTTACAGCGCCATCTGCTTTTGACAAAGTCCTTGCTGATGGCCGCAAAGGGAAGAAGAATAAAAAAGGTTTTTACTCATACGAAGGCAAAAAGCCGGGGAAAGAAGTGGATGAAAGCATCTACTCATTGCTTGGTTTATCCCCATCCTCAAAACTGAGTGAAAAAGAAGTGGCTGAACGTTGTGTGTTAATGATGCTAAACGAAGCGGCCCGTTGTCTTGATGAAGGCGTCATAAGAAATGCCAGAGACGGAGATATCGGCGCTATTTTCGGTATTGGATTCCCGCCGTTCTTAGGCGGACCTTTCCGTTATATGGATACCCTTGGTCTATCAGATGTTGTCGCTCGATTAAATCACTATGCGAGCACCGTAGGTGACAAATTTTCTCCTGCGGACGTACTGGTTAAAATGGCCGAGGGTGGCGAAACATTTTATTAACTTGTAATTAAAATGTTAAAAGCCGGGCTTGGCCCGGCTTTTTTGTGCGTATGCGCCAAAAGTGATGGTTTATTCATCAATTTTGCGGTAAATTCCGCACCATAATTAATATAAAGTGTCAAATTTTTGGCGTTCAAATAAGAAGTTAACTGCGTTTTTATAGATAGAGAGTGATTACTGAATAATGTGGACAATATTAATGATTAATTTAGTGATCAGCGGTTTACTGTATATTGAGGCGTTAAAGTGGGGAATGCCGGCTAAGCGGTGGTGGTGTGCAGGGATGGTTTTTGGCGTAGCATCTTTGCCCATGTACAGCATTGCTAAACATATTCATTGGCGCCGTGCCGTAGGTTTCAATAACCTGTATATGGCTGCGTAACACGTCTCTAGGGGTAAAGGTAATCTTACTAAGCGCGTATGCCTGACTATCCACATTTAGCCGTACAGCGTGTCTGCGTGTGTAAATCTCCTTCCTACATAGTAAGCATAAAAAAAGAGAGTCTATGCTCTCTCTTTTATGAATATTTTTCAGTCTTAGATAGCGTAAGGCCAGCCTACACCATTACCTGATTTTGGACGATATTGCTGTGGTTGAGACACTGTTTCTTTTTTCTGCTCAGGGGCTTTATCAGCACCTTCTTGTTTATCAGCAGCAACAGGGGCAGCGGTAGATAATACTAGTGCAACAGCATATTCTTTTAACATTCTCATTTTCCTCTGATTTTTATTTTTGAACAAACAAAGCCGACGGAAAAGGTTTTCATCGGTACAGAGGTATAAGCCAAACTTGTGCCACTTTTTATTTTTCTTTAAATACAATGGCTTAAGTTTATTTTTGGAAGGTGAGGCTATTTTATTGACGTTTTTTTGCCGCTTTTGTCTAATAGACTAAAGGAGAGGGTCAAATATTTGAATGCCCTAGCAGGTTGTGTAACTGTTGGTTTTCCGACAGCAGTTTTTCGAAGCGATCGGCATTAATGGGGCGGCTATACAAGAAACCTTGCAGCATTTCACAGTCATAGCGGCGTAAGATACTGAGCTGCTGCTCGTCTTCCACACCCTCAGCTACTACTTTTAGACCGAGGTTATGGGCAATGCTGATAATGGCGGCAGCCATATGCCGGTCTACGCTACTTTTGGCAATATCGTCGATAAACGCTTTATCTATTTTTAGTGTGTTTAGCGGGAAGCGTTTTAGGTAGGCGAGGGACGAATAGCCTGTACCAAAGTCGTCTAACGCTAAATGAATCCCCTTTTCACGAAGCCGGCGCATCATTCTTAGCCCGTTCTCTGGGTTTTCCATCAGAGTGCCTTCAGTAATTTCACACTCTAGATGTAAAGGCGACAGGCCTACTTCATTCAACACTTTGTTGATTCTATCATCTAGGTCGGGCAGTTCGAATTGCTTGGCGGAGATATTCACGGCCACTCTGCCGGTGAATATACCTTGGTTAACCCAGCGCTTCGTATCTGCACACGCTTTTCGTAAGACTTGTTCACCAATTTCGATAATTTGGCCGGTCTGCTCGGCCAATGGAATGAATTGCCCAGGGCTTACTATGCCTTTTTCTGGGTGTTCAAAGCGCACTAGCGCTTCCATGCTTACCAACTTCCCAGACGCAATATCTACCTTGGGTTGGTAATAAACTGTAAATAAGTCATCCTTTATACCTTGGCGGATCAAGTTTTCAATTTGTAACTGTCGGACCGCGTTTTGGTTCATCTCGCCACTGAAGAACTGATAGCTATTGCCGCCATTGTTCTTAGCAAAATACATGGCCGTATCGGCATTTTTCAGCATTTCTTGTGGTGTAGTGCCGTCGTTGGGGAAAAATGCAATGCCAATACTCGCACCTAATACAAATTCTTGTTTATTTATAATAAACGGGCGAGACAAAGTATCGAGTAAATTTTGGGCGTAGTGGGTAACGGTGTGTATATCGGCACTGTCTTCCATTAATACACTGAACTCATCTCCCCCTAGGCGGTAACAGGTTGCATTTTTACCAGTAATACGCTGAAGACGTTTCGCAATTTGCTTAATTAAAATATCACCGGTTTGATGCCCCAATGAATCGTTAATCTTTTTAAAGTTATCCATGTCTAAGCATAGCAAGGTGTGTGGTGCGGCCTTCCTGACTAAGTTTTGGTGGCTTGCCTGATAGAAAGACCGATTGGGCAGTTCAGTAAGCGGGTCTGTGTTAGCTAACTTTAATAGCTCTTTTTCGGTACTTTTACGAGAGGTAATGTCGCTAAATACACCTACAAAATGACTGATGCGCCCGTCTTCGTCGTGCACGGCATCAATATTTAGCTCCATTTCAAAGCGTTCGCCATTCATGCGTACAGATTCTACCTCGCCAGACCAATTGCTTTTAGTCCTTAATGTTTTTTTAATTTCTTCTGTGAACGCATCTGGGTAAAGGAGGAAGTTCATGTAGCTGGCTAAGGCCTGCTCACGGGTTTCTCCCGTGTATTGGCAATAGGCGTTGTTCACTGAAATAAACTTAAATTGCGTATTGGTAATAAATACGCCTTCTGAAATGTTTTCAATAGAGCGCTTAAACAAATTAAGTTGTTCTTCGGCCTCTTTCAGGTGGTTAATATTCTTTAGCGTCCCTGTCATCCTTACGGGTTGCTGGTTGTGGTCTCTCTCAACCACTTTCCCTCTATCTAATATCCAAACCCACTGATTTTTGAAAGTTTTTGCTCGGTAAGCTAACTCGTAAAAGTCACTTTTTCCTTCTAAGTGCGCTCTTAACGCATCTTTGACTCGCTGAATGTCATTAGGGTGTATATTGGCGTCAAAGGCGCCTGTGGTTCTAATGTCATCCTGAGGAAAGTCCAGTGTACCCCAGGTATTAGCCCGATAAACTTGGCCGCGATAAACGTCCCAATCCCACAGCTCATCGCCAGAGCTCCACAGGGTTAGCTTCAACCGCTCTTCAGACTCTTTGATGGCCAATTGATTGGACTTTCTCAGTTGATACTGGCGAATAACAAAGGCAAGTACTACGGTAAGAAGCAGCGCATAAAATACTAATGCAACAGTGTGTAACCAGGGGGGGCGCGCAATTTGAATGGTTAGTTTACGGCTAGGCGACCAGTTTTTACCTGGCTCTTTTGCTTGTACTTCAAAGGTGTAATTACCAAAAGACACATTATTAAATTGGGCAGTGCGCTGCCCCCCAATATTTGTCCACAGTTTGTCATAGCCCGCCAGTTTGTACCTGTATTGCACTTCTTCTGGGTACAAAGGGTTCAGTAAACCAAATGAAATACTAAAGCGAGATTCATGGTGCTCTAGCAGGGTGCTGGACGTATAGGTTATATTCTGTCGACGAGATAATCCTTTCTCTTTTGTTTGGTTTGTGCCAAGTTCAAAGGGAGAAGAGGAGTGCCCGAATACACTAAACTCAAAAAGTTCAGGTAAGCGGGTAGGGGGCATGGCTTTGGTATTTCTTTGGGTTCTTGCTCTTACTTTGTTAAACCCTTTATTTCCACCAAAATAAATGTCTCCCATGTCAGTGGCTAACACCGCACTTTCACCTAAAGAGTTAAACTCTAACTGAATATTCGACACCGTTGTTATTTCACGTAAAGATGGTAATTCAACTTGGTGTACGCCAGCGCTGTCTGCGTACCAAATAGCATTGTTTATGCCAATGGAAGAGAAAATATAGCCATCTTTATCGTCCCGGGCTTGTTTTCGCACCACGTTGTAGGTTGTTTTATCTAGTTCGACCACCCCGTCAGAACGGGTGGTTAACCAGAAGGATTCTGCTGTTTCATACACGCTATATACCAGTGAATTTAACCCATTGGTAGAATCGAGGCGACGTAAAATGTTGCCGGATTTGGGGTTAAACAAAACTAACCCTTCTTCGTGGCGCAACCATATATTGCCAGCACTGTCAGTGTAAATAGGAAGATGGAACGTATCTTCAATACCAATATCATACGCCGTTATTGCATGTCTGCCAGTGTCGCTGGCAGTTGCTGTCGTATCCACAGAATGCAGGCCTTTATTTACTAACCAAACCCATAACGACTGACCATCGTAATGGATATAGTCGACAAAGTGACTTTCAAAAAAGGTGTCTTCTAAGACCAAGGTGTTTTGCGTGTATTGATACTTTCTAAGGCCGTTAGAGGCGGCTGCCCAAAAGCCATCGTTTTTGTCGATCACAAGGTCCCAATAGGTAACATTTTCTGCTTTTTCTGGGCGAGAAGGGAGGTAGCTAATATTACCACTGACCTTTTCTAATTTACCAATACCATTTTGCTGTGACGCAAAGAAAACGCTGTTATCACTGGATTCAGCAAGGCCCCAGATGATAGCGCTTTCCGCAGAGCTTTGTTGGGTGCTGGTGCTCGGGAAGAACTTAACTTGTGAATAGGTTTTATTGTACTTAAAGGCCCCTTGAGAGGTGGCTAACCAAACGCTACCCGACCTATCTTCGTGTAAAGAAAAAATAAAGTTTTCTGTTAAGCCTGTTAGTTGACCGTTGTCCGCATTGATTCGTGTAAAGGAACTGCCATCAAGTTGCGTGGAGGAGTTGTCAATAAAGTCGGCTATTAAAACGCCATCATTTTTTGAGCTTAGCCATAGCCTATTTCCAACATTAAGAATGGTAGTAATAAGAACATGACTGTCTGAGCCAAATTCTGAGAATTTAATATGATTAACCACATTGCCATTGGCAGCGAGTACGATGACACCATTATCGGTAGCTAGCCAGTAGTGGTTATCCAGTATCTTAATATCATTGACTGTTGTATCTGTTAAGAAAATACCCCAAGGATTGATTTGGTCACTTTGATAGAGAGTTCCAGACGACTTATCGTATATGAGTGCAAAATTTTGATTAGAACCCACCCAGGTTCTGTTTGGTTCGTCAAAAATTACGCGCGTTCCCACTGGCGTGGAATAAAGTTGGGTCACTATTTTTACGACACCCGTTTTGGGGTCAAGAGAATACAGGTACTTGGGATCTGTAAATAAAATCTCGCCAGACTCGCCTTGCGCTATGGCCATCACCGAGTCGTACTTCATTACAGTGTTGTCTTTGGTGAAACGTTCAAAATCGTCGGTTAACGGACGGTATTTTGCTAGTCCTGAATGCGTGCCTACCCAAAGGTCACCGTTGTCGTCTACCAGTAATTTGTGAATCAAACCACTAGGCAGCGCATTGGGGTCAATATCTGACGGATGATATTGTTGGATATCGTAGCCTGAATAACGGTTTAAGCCATTCATGGTGGCGAGCCATATATAGCCTTTATCATCCTCGACAATGTCGAGGACGTTTGTATTTGACAAGCCACTACGGCTATTTAATTCAGTAAATTGAAGGTCAGCGACCTCTATAGCTGTCGCATCGGAGAAAAAAGTTCCGATGATTTGCAGCCACAATATCAATACTGAGCAAGCTAGGGTTGAGCGCACCTACACACCTTTGGCATTACACCTTATCATTATAATTTCTATTAGGACTGGCCGAATCCCTAACAACCAGGATAACAAATATGCCCAATTAAGGTGCTAGCTACAAGGACTTTTTATTTATATGGAAATGATGGTTCAATTGTTGACCAAATACCGATTATTCTTCCCCACTTACCTTTAAAATAGTGAATCTTAGTAATAAGGTACTTGCGCCTTAAACTCAGAGATACTTCTCACCGTTCTTTCATCCGGTGTCTCTAAGTCTTCAAATTTGCCACTGGCATATAAAATTAGTTCACCGCAGTGCTCACGCCTGGCTAGTTTGTGCGCGTAAAGCTGAATCTCTTCAAAGGTTAACGCGTCAATACAGGCCGCTAATTGGCTGTTTCTATTAAAGGCGAGGTCGTGGGTGCCCAGTGCCACCCAAAGACGCTGAGATTTCATCGATAAGGTTAAATCTCTTTCTTCCAATTGTTTCAACATATTTTGTTTAATGGTGGGCCAATAAAAACGGTAAAACTCTATCTCGTCTAATTGTTGAAATAGAAAACTGGTCATGGCATCCAGTAACTTCTTGGGCGAGGTACTTGGGCTTTGCACGTAGAATGCCATACCCGGATGCTGATTGTGAGGAACATAGCCGGTGCCAACGATATAACCTAATTGCTGTTCGGTGCGAAGCGCATTGAAAAAAGGCGCCGCAAGCATTTGCTCTAAGACCATGCATAATGCGGTGTCAGTTAAGCTTGGCGAAGGGGCTTGAAGATAAAGCACCACAGCGGCGTCGTCGTGCTCGCAAGGCACATGATGATATAGGGCTTCGCCAGCAGATAATTTAGACACTGCGCGGGATAGCGGTTTTCCATTTGCGTTTGTGCATTGCGTCACTAGGGCGTCGGCAAAGGTGTTAGCGTGCTTGAGGCTCCAGTTTCCGTGCATAAAACTATCTACGTAATAATGACTAAATGCTTCTTTGCATGTTGCCAGCATTGCCTCGTAGGTAGAGTCAGTGACGGCGTCCAATAACTCAATGGGGGCTTGTGTGTTTCGTTGTATCAGCACGCTAAGGCGAGAGAATAAGCGGTTGGTGGGTTTATTCAATAGCGAATTTTGCAAACTCTGTAATTGTAATTCTTTGTAGTGCTCAAAGCTTTTTTGCGTAGGGGAAAAAGCCGTTACCGCGTCGAGTAACTGATTCACTAATAAGGTTTGCTGCTCGGTAAAGCCCCGAGTATGAATAGTAAAGCCAGCTTGGTGACCATAAATACGGTAATGCAAACCCGCAATTTCAGCGCGATAGTATTTTGCTTGTAGATAATCGTTAAGTGCGCTCAACCAAATGCGTTTAGCAGCAACCGCCGCCAGCGAACTGGAAAATGCCGCCATATCAAATGAGATATAAATATCGCCTTTAGGGCTAAAAAACTGTTGGTCTTGTGCAAACCAAAACCGTAGCCCTTCCTTATCGATTAATTTATTGGGGGTACCATAACCCGTTTCGGGCAGCACCAAATGATACGCGTTGCTCAAATAGGGGTTAGGTGGTGGTAAACGAAGCGATTCCATGAGAGGAGGATGATTCAACGAATACAGCAGTGAGGGAGAAAGCGGCTTTACACTGTACTGAGCGTCGTAAAATGCGCAGCTTTTATCTGTGAAAACGTCGGGTGATATAATTTTTAAACGTAGGTTTTGAGGCGCAAAAAATGACAGTGCTTCATTAAGCTTTTCTGCGTTAAAGCTACCAATGGTAGAACGTAAACTATTAATTTCTTTAGGTGAAAATATAAACCGGTGTTGCGCGTATTCACTCACCAAATTTAGTGGTTTCACATTTTCTTCGTAATCGAGCGCCAAAGCAGTAAGTTGCGCTTTTTCTTCATACCGCCAGGGTTCATCGATGGAAGACTTGATCAGCTGAAGGTAGCTGAATAGGGCTGTAAGAATGTCCTCTTTCGCCGCGAGACCTTCTTGTGTTAGCTGAAAGCTTATGTTGAAGTCTTTAAACTTATCGCCCTCAATGCCTGAACCAGCGATGAGATTAACGGCCCAGTTTCGCTGCTTTAGAAAGGCCAGTAAACTACCTTCACCTTCATCGCCAAGTAAATGACTCACGTAATTGAGCGGCTTGGTTTCAACGTCGTTATGAATGCCTGGCAGCGCGAAGGTTACAATCATTCGTCTCGCTTTTTGCAGCGGCTTTATATTTATTTGAATGCCGAGTTGCTGCTTTGTATACAAGTCAGGCCAGTTGTCATTGGCTAATTGGCCCCGCTCTAAGCCAGCAAACGCTTGGGTAATTAACGCTTCTAGTTGCGCTTCAGGTACTGGGCTGGCTACGCACAAACACATATTTGACGCACAGTAATAGTTTTTATGCAGCGTTTTCAGTGCCGTGCGCAGTTCCGCCACACTGAATGCTGAAAATATATTGGTGTTACCAACTGAGAACTTCGTAAAAGGATGGTGTGGGTTACACGTTTCCTTATGAATTTGATAAAGGCGGCGTAAGTCGTCTTTTTTCTTAAAATGAAATTCGGCGTCAATGGCATTAATTTCATTGACCAAGGCCGTTTCATCCAAGATGGGTTGGCGTATCATATTGGCAAACGCTGGCAATGTTTGAATAATTTTATTGCCATCACAGTGATAGTGGTAATTGGCGTATTCGGTGCCAGTCCATGCATTAATACTCCCACCATGTTGCTCAATATAGCTGTTTATAGCGTTGGGCTTGGGGAAGTGACGACTCCCCATAAACAGCATATGTTCAAGCAAATGCGCCAAACCTTGGCAATCTTCAGGGTCGTAAAAGTGTCCCGCTCTCACTGATAAAGATACATAAGACGTATCGCTTTTAGGCTGATGACAAAGCATCACGCGCAGTCCATTTTTCAAGGTGAAGTGATGTGCGCTTTCAAAATCTATAAGGTTGTTCACATGATCTCGATACAAATATTCGGGTCAATAAATTCAGGAAACCGCGAACTTCTTTTCTCCCTGACATGTAATAACGCAATTTTATCCCCAATATAGGGCTAATTATGCTAGGCGTAACTTAGTCTCTCTGCTATCGTTAGCGCATATAATTAATAGTATGCGTAATGTTATGTCAGGTCAAAGTAGCAACGACGACATTTATCTCTTTATCATGCGTCACGGCGAAGCTGAAATGCCCCGCCATGATGATAAAAGTAGACAACTAACATCGCTAGGAAGGCATCAGTCAGCAGTAGCGAGTCAGTGGCTAGCTTCCCACTATTGTCAGGATAAAAAGGTGGGGCTTGCGTTGGTTAGCCCTTACCGTCGAACTCGTCAAACCTTGGATACGGTGTCGTTAGACATCGTTGCCGACAAGGTTGAAATAAGTGAGGATATTGTGCCTGACGGTTCAGCAGAGCTTGTCGCAGATTATCTCTCAGCGCGATTACATAGCGCGGCCAACAGTACATCCCCCCTTAAACGCATTTTGGTGGTAAGCCATATGCCGTTAGTCAGTTACTTAGTGGACGAGCTCTGCGAGTCTTACACCACTAGCCTTTTTGCCACAGCGTCGGTGGCCGTTATAAAATATTCTTTGCAAACGCAACGGGGCGAATTGGTCACGCACTACCAAGGCATCTAACTCGTCGCAGGTGTTTAACTCGCTTTGCCATGGTCAGTGATATTTGGCTATTCAACGCCGCACATTTTTAAGCACATTTAATGGAATTAATCCTCTAGAAGTTGGGAATGCGACCGATAACCCTATTGAGAGCGTCAAGGTTTATTCTATTATAGGGCAGGAAATGACTACCAAATCTATTCCTGAACTTCTCAAACGATCACTTCAGTCCCATATGGCTGAGGCTGACCTTCGTGAGGATGAGGAGTTACAGGACATCATGGAGAAACTTTCTTCGCTATCTGACAAGGTGGCCGCCGCAAAAGCGCAAGCACTTGCCAGACGTGCGAGAAAAGCAGTGGATGAAGCTTAATCTGAGGACTGAGATTGAGGTGCAATATAACGTTCAGGCATTACCCGGACGGTTTTAATCATGTTTTCTGATATATCTACAATTTCTAGGGGATAACCGGCTAACCTAACGCTCACTTTGTTTTCTGGAATTTCCTCTAGATATTCCAATAGTAGGCCGTTCAATGTTTTAGGCCCTTCTATTGGTAGATTCCAATCCATTTCTTTATTCAAATCACGAATGTTGGCACTTCCGTCTACCAGTACCGAGCCATCCTGTTGTAAATGTGCTTCTTTACTGTGATCAGGCACCATGCTTGTTGTAAAGTCACCGATGATTTCTTCGAGAATATCCTCAAGCGTCACAAGCCCCATGATATCGCCATATTCATCCACCACTAACGCAATACGTTCTTTTTCTGCTTGAAACTTATACATCAGCGTATGCAGTGGGGTAGACTCAGGAGTAAAGTAGATTTCTCTAACTGCACGCAGCAAGCTCGACTTGGTGAATTGGTCTTTAGACAGCAATCTAAGTGCATCCCGCGCATGGACAAAACCGACAGAGTCGTCAATGCTATCGCGATAAAGCAAAACTCGCGTATGTTGCGCATGGGTCAATTGTTTTTGAATTTTACGCCAATCATCATTGATATCGATGGCCACAATTTCCGCGCGTGGAACCATAATATCTTCGGCGGTGACGTTTTCTAAATCTAAAATGCTGACCAGCATATCTTGGTGTTTTTTCGGAATTAAACTGCCTGCTTCATAAACCACAGTACGCAATTCTTCTCGGCTAAGTGAGTCATCACTGCCATTCACTGGATTTATTTTTAACAGCGCGAGAATGCCATTAGTAATGCCGTTGATAAAGGCAACAAATGGATAGAGGACGGTCAGTAGCGGCAACAATATCACCGAGCTCGGAAAGGCAATCTTTTCTGGGTACAACGCCGCCAATGTTTTTGGCGTCACTTCCGCGAAAATTAATAATATAAGGGTTAGCCCAAAAGTTGCTGCAAATATACCCCAATAGTCGCCGAATAACCGAATACAGATAATTGTGGCCAATGATGATGCCGCAATGTTGACCAAGTTATTGCCAATAAGAATTAAGCCAATGAGCCTGTCTGGGCGATCGAGCAACTTTTGCACACGTTTAGCGGCACTGTTACCTTCATTTTGTAAATGCTTGAGTCGATAGCGGTTTATCGACATCATGCCGGTTTCAGAACTAGAAAAATACGCAGAAAGTAAAATGAGTACGCCGAGCGCGATAAACAGCGTACTCGTAGATATGTCGTCCAACTATTGGTTTCCTATCAGGTAATGGTATTCAAATGTAGTAATTTGAGGTGGGGGTTTCAAGTAAAAAATACCCCCCGTGAGTCACTCTGTGTTATTTACAACAATCAGGTTAGCACAGCCCACTTGCCGCTAAAGCAATATTTCTTTGACTAACTTGCTGCCAAAATAGGCTAAAGAAAGCAGCAGGACACCTAACACGGTTAAAATAATAACCTGCCTTCCTCGCCAACCTCGCAATTTTTGGCCAACAAGCAAAATGAGGTATACCACTAAAGCGGAGATGGAGAGCACGGTTTTGTGTGCATACGTTTTGTTAAACATATCCTCTAGGAAGATAAAGCCACTTAATAGCGACACAGAAAGTAGACAGGTTCCAGCCAAAATAAGTTTAAACAGAATACCTTCTACCAACATTAACGGGGGCAATGATGAATGAAGCAGTGCCGCCCCCTTTTGTTTTAATCGGTAAGTGATGTAAGACATCTGCAACGCATAAAGAAAAGCAATCACCAATGTGCAATAGGCAAACAAAGACAAGCTGATATGAATAACTAAGCCCGGCTGTAGTTCAATATGCATGATATACGACACGGGTATCAGTAAAGAGGCAAGTACACTCAAGCTAGCAAACCCGAATACAACGGGTAATAAAATTAAATTTGGAATGGTACGGGCGAAGACTAACATCGACACCGTGATAATCCACGATACCAACGAAAGTACATTGGTAATACTCATGTTTTGCCCAGTGGCGCCCATGATGGCTTCTAGTAAAAATACCATGTGTGCGATCACCCCAATACCGGCAATCGTCAATCCCGCGGTTTTATTGGGGCCTTCTTGATGTACAAATTTACCTAGCAGCACGAATGCAGACAGCGCATAAAGCAAGGCGGCTGCAAGTGCGATAACAGTGATCATGATTGTTCCTGCAAAAAAATGGTGGCTTACACCAATATGCCGCTATTGATACTGGAAAAGACAGGGAAATTCAACCATCTCCTTGTTTTTCTATAAATCGATCCCACCTAAAAAATTCATTAGATCTTTGTAAAAGCGCAAGGTTGAGCGTGCGTACCAATGAGATTTTTCCTCTCACTGCCTTTCAATTGGCCGTACAAATTAGAATCACAGAATTTGTGTCATTTGACGGTACGTTAACCATGTCTTTTGCGTTACAATGGCGTCATTACGTCTGAAATAAGTAGAAGTTTCATACTATGTTTGAAAATTTATCTGAACGCCTTGGTCAAACGCTTCGTAATGTGAGCGGCAAAGGGCGATTGACTGAAGAAAATATTAAAGAAACCTTACGCGAAGTGCGTATGGCATTACTGGAAGCCGATGTCGCTTTGCCAGTGGTTAAGTCATTTGTTGCACAAGTTAAAGAACGCGCTGTAGGTACCGAAGTCACCAAAAGCCTTAAGCCTGGTCAAGTTTTTATAAAGATTGTTCAATCTGAACTTGAATCAGTCATGGGGGAGGCTAACGAAAAGCTCAATCTCGCCACGCAACCTCCTGCTGTTATCTTAATGGCCGGTCTTCAAGGGGCAGGTAAAACCACCTCGGTGGGAAAACTCGCCAAATACTTGACCGAGCGCGAAAAGAAAAAGGTTATGGTGGTGAGTGCCGACGTTTATCGTCCGGCAGCAATTAAGCAGTTAGAAACCCTTGCTAACGAAGTGAATGTTGCTTTTCATCCTTCAACCATTCTTCAAAAGCCTATCGACATTGTTGAAAGTGCCATCGATGAAGCAAAGAAAAATTTCTTCGATGTACTGCTCGTAGATACGGCGGGTCGTTTGCATGTCGACAGTGACATGATGAATGAAATTCAAGAATTACATGGTGCGGTTAAACCGGTAGAAACCTTGTTCGTGGTTGATGCTATGACGGGGCAAGACGCGGCGAATACAGCGAAGGCGTTTAATGATGCACTTCCTCTCACTGGGGTTATCCTTACCAAAGCAGACGGTGATGCCCGAGGTGGTGCGGCGCTGTCTGTTCGCCACATTACCGGTAAACCTATTAAATTTATCGGTATGGGCGAAAAGGTGGATGCTCTTGAGCCTTTCCACCCTGAGCGTATCGCGTCACGAATTTTAGGCATGGGCGATGTGCTTAGCCTCATTGAAGAAGTTGAGCGCAAAGTTGATAAATCTAAAGCTGAGAAGTTGGCGAAGAAAGTCCAAAAAGGCAAAGGCTTTGACTTGCAGGACTTTAAAGATCAGCTTGAGCAAATGAAAAACATGGGCGGCATGATGGGAATGCTTGATAAGCTTCCTGGTATGGGGGCCATGACGGACAAAATCAAAGATCAAGCGAATGACAAGCAGTTTAATCAGATGGAAGCCATCATTAACTCGATGACGCCGGCAGAACGCGCACGACCTGAAATTATCAAAGGTTCACGTAAACGCCGTATAGCGGCTGGATCTGGTACCCAAATTCAAGATGTTAATCGTCTTTTGAAGCAGTTTACGCAAATGCAAAAAATGATGAAGAAAATGTCTGGTGGCGGAATGAAGAAAATGATGCGCCAAATGAAAGGTATGATGCCTCCAGGTGGTGGCGGATTTGGAGGTCCAGGCGGTCCAGGTGGATTCGGCGGCGGTCCAGGCGGTTTTGGCGGAGGAGGCGGTTTCCCTCCGCGTTAGAACATAGTAAGAAGCAGACAAAACCTCAATGCCGAAAAGGCATTGAGGTTTTTTAATCTGGGGTGCCCTTACGTACGACAAAATCCGCAAAGCGAACTTGCTCTTCGTCCGCTCTGAGTTTTTCTATTTCAGCGGTGGAGCGATAAATACCCCATTTAGGGCGAATAAAGTCTTCCTCTGACACGCCTCGCCACATGTCGATATTCGATTCATCTACATCAATAATAACAGCGTCATCACGCAATCGTGTAAGCACCATTTTAAAAGTACCTTCTTCACTGAACGTGGATTGCACAAAGACATGTACCCACTCATCAGCAATATCGCTCCAATTGGTTTTTACCAAATAAACATCATCAGTACGGGTGCCGTCTGGGTTGTTGCCCGTACTGTGCCGCACTTGTAGTTCTTTGCCTGAACTGTCTTTTTCTACTGCTGATAATGTGATGACGGGTTGGTCGTCATTGCCATTGCTGTCATCTTCGCTATCGTTACGGGCTTTTAATTGAAAAAAGTGACTAAACTTGCTGGTGAGCGACATTTCACTGGAAACATGAAAATACCATTCGAATTGCATGGTTTCATCTTTAAATCCCAATACCTTATTGTCGCTTTTGTCATAACTTTTAATTTCATTTCGTTGACGGTCCGATTGAACGCCCTTGTTAAAATCTAAGTCTCGATGGGCTAGAAACACAAAATGATCACCTACTATATCGTCGGTATCTTCTACAATATGCGGTGTGTCTGTGTGATCTCCCTCAAAGAGATCTGGGGCCTCAATACTACCCTCTGCGAAGACGGCTTCTATGCGTTCATAAGTATTGTCTGGCGTACCGGGGCCATCGGCACTCAGTGTAACTTCACTTAAGCTGGTAAAGCCGGTTTCTGCACTATTGTCTGTAGGCGGTGGCGTGGTCTCTTCGGAGGTACTGTCATCTGAAACTGGGCTTGTATTGGCCGTGCTAGTTGACCCTCCGCCACCACATCCCTTTATACAAAGCATGAGTAATGCCACTGCGATAAAATAAATAACCACTTTATATTCGTTATCAAAGGCGTTTTTTCGGGCAGGTTTTTTCATTTTTGTTAGTCAAATGTTTTTAATTGGTATAATAATGTTATTTAATTGGTAATAGATCAAGCATTTTATTGGTTAGGTTTGTTAGTGATAAGCAGGGCATGCTTGTGTTTCGTATGGCCTGAATGAATGCCTCAGCAGGTTGAGTAAAAGTCCGCAACAAGCATTGAAAAAGGGGAATGCAGGCTAAAAAGTGATCGCTTAATACTGTGAATCTCTTCTCTGCAATAAACCATCTGTGAAAACACCCGAATTCGTAATACACTCCACGGTTAGCTAAACGTTTTATTCGCCTTGTGGTTAGCATTTGCATACCGACGTTAAGGCACACTTTGCACACCATGCCCAACAGTAAACCGTGTGCACAGTGAATTTATTTATAGGAAGTATATGGCAGGCTTAAATCGTATTATTCTTATCGACACCCACCTTCCCGGTGTGGTTGAATTAAAGCTTGATGGTCACACAAACATCTGCGGAACCAACGCTTCGGGAAAAACGACACTACAACGTTTAATCCCTGTTTTTTATGGCGAGTATCCAAGTCGTGTGGTTCCGGCCACCCGAGATAGCTTTGAACGTTGGTACTTGCCTCGGCTTTCTAGTTTTATTATCTATGAATATACCCGCGCTGAGGGCGATTTATGTCAAGCGGTATTAAGTTCTAATGGTACAGGGGTTAATTACCGCTTAATTGGGAAGCCCTTTGCTATTGAAGACTATTTAATTGCCCAGAAAAATGGCAAGCATGCCAGTGTCAGTAGTGCTGAATTAGCCCGCGCAATGAAGCGCAACAATACGATGGTGACCAGTTTACTCACCACAAAAGATTTTAGAGCGGTTATTCAAAATGACCAAGGGGCGCTAAATCAAAGTAGCAATGCACGAGAATTACTTGGCTACGCTAAAATATTCAGCCTCTGTGCCCCGTCGAAACACATGCGTCACATAGAAAAGTTGGCGAAAGCTGTGCATTCCAAAGAAGGGAAGATGGAAACCATCAAAGCGATGATCGCGGCTATTTTGGAAGAAGATGGAGTCACGCCGCCTACCTCGGGTTTAAGTCGCCACAGAGTTGACGACTGGATTAAAGAGTGCCAGTTAATCAAGCAGTTTGATCATATTCGCCCGGAATTTAGCAAGCTTGAACAAGCCGAAATGGCGCTAACGAGCACTGAGCAAGTTCTCGCAAATTTAAAGCACAGCTTTGAGCTTGATAAAACCTTTCTTGCCGCGCGGGTGGAAAGCACGAAAAGTGCCCTAGATGACAACAGTTTTCAGCGTAAACAAACGGATAGCGAGTGGAGTGACACACGAGATCATTTAAACCAAGTCATTTCATCTGCGCGAGCCGATGTAGAAAAATTTACCAGTGAACTTGATACCGTCGAACGTGAATTCGATAAGTGGCAAGATGAGAACATAGAGCAGCTTAAAGATGATGTTGCTAATTTATCTCAATGGTACAGCGCCCGAGAGTTAGCTGAGGGGCGTTATCAATTATTAACCGAGAAACATCAAGATATCGAATCGGCATACAACAAGCGCATCGCGGAGTTAGGTGAAAAGCTGTCTATTCGGTTAGAAGAAATGTCGGCGGCACGGCAAGAGGCGGCAGAAAACAAAGCACAGCAGCAGCAAAGTGAAAGAGAAGCCTTAAGTAAAATTAGAGATGATTACTCGGGGCAACTAGCAACATTGCAAAGCGACTATTCAGCCACGGAAAATGCACTAAAAGTGACCGAGGCCGAACTAAAAGCGTCATTAACCAATGCCGGATACAATGAATTTGAACAGTCGCAATTAGACTTGCTTGATGCTGCCATCAAAGAAGCTTCGATTAATGAAGATTCAGCAAGAGCGGAATTGAGACTTGCCCAACAAGCCCATAACAAAGCCATTGAATTTCGCAAAGAGTGTTCACACGCGCTAGACAAAGCGCGCCACGCTTTCCAGCAGGAAGAAAAAGCGGTAAATAAGATAAATGGCTTACTTTACCCAGGCGAAGGGTCGTTATTAGAGTTCCTACGCGCCAACGTTGATGATTGGGAAGTTTCATTAGGTAAAGTCATTCGCCCCGAACTTTTAGAGCGCACCGATCTTACCCCCACAATGCGTAGCCAAACGGCGGAAGAAGCCAGCAGTTTTATGGGCGTTGAATTAGCGCTATCGGCGCTGGAGACCCCCGATTACGCATTAACCGAGCAAGCGCTGAAGCAACAGTTACAAGAAGCCGAAGTTCGTCAAGCTGCGGCATTGGCGGCGCAGAATGAATGTGAGCAGCGACTGGCAAAAGCAAATGAAGACGTTCGAAATGCTGAGCTTGTGGTGACGCAAAAAGATAACGGCGTGAAAAGTGCAGAAGCCACACGAAAACGAGCGCAACAAGACAGAGACAGCGTTTTAAGTGAATACCAACAGGCACTAACTGCCCGTAAGAAGAAAGCAAAAGCTAAACTTGAAGCGAATCAACAACAGCAAAAACAAGCCAAAGCACAATTTGATCTTAGCCGCGACGAAATTAAAGATCAGCAACGAGAAGCTGAAACAGAACATAAGTTTCATTGGCAGCAATTAATAGCAGATAGTGAAGCACGCCTATCACAACTCGATAGCGATATGCGCAAAGCTAAAGACAGTGCCACGCAAGATAAAAAAGATATGCAAGACTGGCTGGAAAGTGAGCTTAGTCATCGCGGTGTCGATGTGGATGAAATTGGCCAACTGAAGAAACACATCAATAAACTTAAAGATGATATTTCACGCACTGAAACCCATCGTCACAAAGTGGCTGATTACGATCGCTGGTATAAAAATACGTTTACGACGCAAAAGGTGGTTTGGCAAGAAGGACTGTCTAAAGCGCGTAAATTACTGGGCGAATCAGAACGTAACTTAGCGGCAAAACAAAGTACTTATAAAGCAACGCGAGAGCAGTTACAAGACCTCCACGGGCAGCTAGAATCTACACTCAAAACCGCCAGCGAATACCTAGAGCAAGTGAATACACTAAGTAAGGCATTGGCGAAGCTTACATTACAAGCGGGTGAAGAAAGTAGCGATATCAAACATGATGATATCAGTATTGGCCAGCGTATTTCACAAGTACAAAGCCAATTACAAGAACGGGATAACTTACTCAGTGACATCCGTGCCTACGTGGAACGCTTTGACCAACTTATTGCCGCCCAAGCGGGGACAGGTTTGTCTGACACATGGGAGCGGGCGAGGGAAGAATGCGCCACCATTAATGCTCATGGCGTTAAAAGCTTTGATCATCGTCGTATGGTGAAGCACTTATCGCAGCTGTTAAATGTCATTGTGCCGCAAAAACTCCAGGGCTTGCGCGAACAAGGCCGTATTTTTGGCGCAGATTTGTCACAATACTATTTTGTTTTGGCCGACATCGATAAACGTATTGTGACGCAAAGCAAGCGTATTACCCAAGAAGTTGATAGCGAACTCTTCTTAGATGGCGTTTCCGATTCAGCCGTTAAAATTCGTTCAAAAATAAGTGAACTAGAGTTCTGGCCAGAACTAGAATACTTCCGCAAGCTTTATCAAGATTGGATGGAGGCTGGTGCGAATACCCTGCCGGATGACGAGTACGGAATGAGTATGCGTAAGGTATTAGATATTTTAGGTCGCGCTGCACTCACAGGCGGTATTAATAAGTTGCTTGATATCGAGTTACATTTGCGTGAAGGCAATAGTGACCTAATTATTCGTACCGACCGTCAATTAAATGAGTCTTCCAGTCATGGTATGGCCTACCTTATTCTGTGTAAGTTTCTCCTCGCATTTACCCGTTTGTTGCGTGGAGATGTGGACGCTACCGTGCATTGGCCCATAGATGAACTTGGCACGTTACACCAAAGTAACGTGAAAAAGATATTTGATGCGTGTCAGAACAATAATATCAGTGTGGTGGGGGCGTTTCCTAACCCTGAATCAGAAGTACTTACACTGTTTAGAAATCGTTATCTCATCGACAAAGTCACTCGACAATTGCAAGTGGTTCAACCAAAAACAAGCGCCATTGCCGAGCGTTTGAAAGCCAAGCAAGTTGGTGAGTCGAAAGGTCAGGAGGCGTCATTATGATGACAGAACAAGGTTATGTATTGAGCGCACTATTGCAAGGTGCATTCATTTGCCAAGTGACAGACGAAGAAGCCTGGCGCTTTTTGAAAAGCAGAGACAATGCGCAACAACTTGAACCTCATTTAAATTTGTTGAACCGTACGTTATCAACCACCGCTGACGGCGATGTTTTCTTCGCCAGTTACCTCACTATTGGGGAACCAGAGCGGAAAGTTTTGACACAGCAATTTCAGGACACTGCATCAAATTTGATCCCCTTGGTTGAATGGCTTTTATTGGTTCAACAGGCCAGCGAGTCAGATATGCCGGTGACTATGGGCAATGCTATTCGTTTGAATGAGCTACAAACCACCATCGAAGATACGCCTGCGTATGCAGAGCAGTTAGAGAAAATTTCTCGTTATCGCATGTTTGGTTCAACCAGTGTCAATCTTGACGGACAGCTTAAACAAGTCTTTAAGCGGCTGACAGAATTAGGTTATTTGTCGAAACCTAACTCGGAGAAGCAAATTTATTTAGCCACAGGTAAGGTGGAACATCTTTATGAGATGATTCGTTTTATCGATGAGACGGAAGCCCTGAGTTTATCAGAACAGGCGGAGGCGGCTATTTCGCAAGGAAGCTTGCTATGAGCCAAGTTCTTATTCAAGCCGGTACAAAGCTACTCAATGCCCTAGGGCGGCATAGTGAGCTTATTATGCAGGCTTATATCAACGGCACTGTTAACGAGCAAGATTACTCGCCAAAAATCCTTGAGCAACTGGTGCAACTGGGTGTGCTTTGGCGGCCAGACCCTCAAAGTGAGTTACGCTTAAAAAGCGCGGTAAGAACCTTACTAGAAGGCAGTTTACAAGATGAGCGGAATCGCACCATCAATGCTAATATTGGTGCCTCGCTGGCAAGCCTTAAAACCTTAGCGGAACATTACAAAGAGTCACTTCACTATAATAAATATAATGAAGCCGCTGCTTATATGAGCGATTTGACTGAGCATGTATATCAGCTATCAGAGTCGCTTTCAAACAGTGTTCGAGTCATGTTTAGCCGCATCAACAATGAATTTGGTTACGTGTCATCGGTTGATGCAAAAATACGGGAAAACGAGTTAGCGCAAGGGCAGGTCACAGATTTACTGTCTCAATTAGAATGCTTCCGTTTTGATGAATTGAGTGAAATTGCAGGCTCAAATAGAGAGCTTCGACACTTGCTGGTGGTTTCTCTTCAGCAACGGTTTTCAAAGGCCGCACAGGAACTGTCTGTGGTACAAGCAAGGTTGCTCGACCTTCTGGGCCGTTTTAGAGAGTTTAGAGGGCGCACTCGATTGCTCAAAGGGTATTTGTTGCATATGGAGCAGCAACCGGATTTTGTTCCAGGCAATTATGCGAATTTAACCCACGTGCCTGTATTGTTTAATCAAACCGCCAGTATTATTAAGCCTGCTTCGGTTGACGTGAATAGCGTTGAGCATGAAGAAGATTACCATAGTATGGTTGCTTCATTATCCCATATTCACAAGCGTCAAGGACAGCAAGAGGCCGAGAATAAACAACAGGATATTGACGTAACAGAGCAGTCAACAGTGGCGCTTGAGAAGGATCCACTGCAAGCGGCAGTAGAGGAATACTTCTGTGATGTTATTGACTCAGGGCAGCCTAAAACTGCGCTGACCTATTACCAAGAGAAAGCATTAAGTTTCGATAAAGAGGTATGGATTTATCAGGTAATTGGGGGGTATCAAGCCTTAGCCGATCAGGAAAAACAATTTTTTGCGCTAGATCCTCATGGAGAAAACGATAAAACCTATACGGGCAACTTCTACATCAATGATATAACGCTGGGCCTCCGTTAAATTCAAGGCGCGCTGCATGTTAATCGCTAATGGTAGCGCGCCACCCATTAGTCTGAAACATTGTACAACCCTAGCCAAAATGATGAGTTTCTCTGCTTGGCTTTTCAATGAAATCTTCTATACTATTCACTCGTTTTTACAAAAACTTAACATGATGAACTAAATTGTTCATGATGACGTAATACTGCTGTCAACGAGCTCAGCTAATTTGTTGGCACAGCGTAAAACAAGTGTCTCGCAGGATGCGGACAATGTAGTGGTACCGGTGCGTACGGTACGAAGGGGATACAAATATGCAACTTTCACAGCAACAAAGCTTTAATCAAGCGCTAATCAAACTATCAGTATTGTTATATCAAGTAGACGGTATGGTAACGCTATCAGAGCAAGATTACCTAAATTCAGTGGTTGAAGAATTAGACTGGCAAAGCCCAATATGTCCTGAAGCGTTTCTGACTGACACCATCTATCAAACACGCAACGCCATTGATACGGGTGATACGTTGCAATACATGCGGAGTTTAAAAGACGACCTTCTTTATGACGCAGAGAAAACCTTAGAAGTCGCCATGGCGATAACAGGGGTGGATGGAGAGCGAAGTGAAGAAGAAACGGAGCTTTTATCTGTCCTTACCCATAAACTTCTCGCAAAAGCGTTAGTATCGGGTAAAAATGGTGACCATAATCATCACGGAGATACAATTCGTCATCAATGAAGCTATTCACTATTCGTAAGCGCCCCGTAATCACCCTGATTGCTGGGGCATCGTTACTTGCCTTAGCAAGTTGCCAATCGGTCAAATCTCCCCAATTTTCTGCATCCCACGACAATTTCCCCACTGGGGTTGCCCCGTTTGATGAATACCAAGCACAGGTTAAACAATGGATAGAAGCTGAACGGTATTTTGTCGGTGAAAATCCAGCTGAAGAAATTGCTATGAATATGCCTTATGAATGCGGTATCAGCAATTCCGACACCGGTGTGTTATTGGTACATGGTTTAGGCGATTCTCCCTATTTTTTCCATGATGTGGCTAATGCGCTTTGCAAAAACGGCGTGAGAGCGAGAACCATTTTACTGCCAGGGCACGGCACCAAGCCTGGAGATATGTTGCGTGTTTCCTACCAGCAATGGCAAGATGAAACTGACTTCCAGCTGGCTTCGTTTGAGAAAGAGGTGAATACCCTCTATGCAGGTGGCTTTTCCACCGGAGCAAATCTGGTCACCCTTAACGCATTTGATAATGATGCCATCGCAGGTTTGTTGTTATTTTCACCCGCCTATAAAGCGCGCTTTTTCGTGTCAAAATTGACGCCTTATGTGGATTCACTGTTTGTATGGCCAAACATAGAAAAGGAAGACAACCCAAGCCGATATAATTCTACCGCCATGCCAGGATTTGCAGCCTATCAAGAGAGCGTAAATGCTTTGCAGGCGAGGTTTAAGGAACAACAGCTTGATGTGCCCGTGTTAATGGTAGTGGCAGAAAAAGACAGTGTGGTGGACACACATACCGTTGCTACTCAATTTCATTCGAAGTTTACCTCTTCACGTAAGTGTTTGTTATGGCAAGGCGAGCAAATGCCAATGTTAGAGGGTCAAGCCGCCGTTGAAACGTCTAATCTAGTATTACAAGCGATGCAACTGCCGGATAAAAGCATTAGCGCCGCCTCGCATATGAGCGTACTTTTCTCAGAGAGTAACCCTTTGTATGGCACAGCATCTGATTTTCGTATTTGCGACAATGGACAATCTTCAGAAAAGGAACAAAGGTGTATCGCAGGAAAAGAGGTGTGGTATGGCCCTTGGGGCTATACAGACGAAAACCGTGTATACGCTCGGTTAACTTACAATCCTTATTTTGACGAGCTTATTGAGAATGTGTTGGCCTTGACTCAAGAGGAAAAGGCCAACCACTATTGCTTATGAATTCAGGTTATACGTGTTCGCCAGCGGCTTCCATTTCACGCTCTAACCGGTCGGTTTCATCGGCTCTAGGCTTAGTAAATCGAGCAAGAGCCAGATAAAGTACCGGGGTTAGATACAGGGTAAACACCACCGCTATGCCTAAGCCGCCAAATACTACCCAGCCAATGGCGTTACGTGCTTCGGCGCCTGCGCCAGTAGAAAGAATTAAGGGAAGGCCACCTAATATGGTTGACACCAGTGTCATCATAATAGGGCGCAATCTCACTTTACCTGCCTCTACGATGGCATCGTAAACACTCAAACCTTTGTCTCTGAGCTGATCAGCAAACTCTATCAACAAAATGGCATTTTTGGCTAAAAGGCCAATAAGCATAACCAAGCCTATTTGCGAATAAATGTTAATGCTGGTGCTCGTTAAATACAGTGCGTAAATGGCAGCTGCGATCCCAAAGGGGACGGTTAGCATGACCACTACTGCGCTATTCACACTTTCAAACTGAGCCGCCAATACCAGCAATACAATGACGAAGGCAAGTACATAGGTTAACGCCACTTGTTGCGATGTCTCTTCGTAGGTTTGCGCTTCGCCTAAAAAGACTAAGCCGATGCCATCAGGCAGGTTCTGCTGCGCTAGGGTGCGCACGTTTTCCACCACTTCACTTAACGGAATGTCTTCAGGTAATTCCATTTCTACCTTAATGGCACGTCGCTGGGCTTGGCGTTCAAGCTCGGCAGCAACGCCTTCTTCCGTGATATACGCCAAACTCGAAAGCGGGATTAAGTTGCCATCGTTGCTCTTAACGTACAAGTTGGTTAAGTCTGAAGGGTTCACCGTGCTTCTATTGTTTGTCTGCAACATAATAGGAATAGCTTGGTCGCCCACATTTAAATCAGCGATATCATCACCATTCACTGCCGCGGTGAGTGTGCTGGCAATATCACTTAACGGCACGCCCAGTTCTTCTGCACGGCGTCTATCAATGTTAACGCGCATTTGTGGTTGTGTAGGGTCATAGCTCACACGGGGGCGGCCAAGTTCAGGGAGTTCGCTTTCAAGGGTGGCTGCAAATGCCATGGCGGCTTTATGAATGTTATCGTAAGTATCGCCGGTAAGGGCAATTTCCAAACCGCCACCTTGGCCACGTAAATTCAAACTGTTGCCACCAAAGGCGTTACCCGGAGCGCCAGGAATATTTTGTAACCCAGGACGGATTTCAGATACCACATCTTGAAGGGATTTATCTCTGTCATCCCAGTGCTGTAAAGGGGCGGTAATGAAAACGATATTCGGGTCCCACCTGCCTACTACCGTATAAATTGAATCTATGGTGCCGTTTTCAACATATGGCAGCAGCATCTCTTCCATTTTTTCGGCTTGTCTATCCATGAAGTTTAATCCAGCCCCATCGGGGCCCCGCGCGAAGATGCGAATAGTGCCTCTGTCCTCACTGGGTAAAAGCTCATTGTCGATATTTTTCGCCAGTAAATAAGCGCCACCACCAGCCAGTAAACTCAGGACACCAACGAGCCATGCATATTTTAGTGCTTTGACCAATGTATATTGGTAAACACGAAGACAAGCGTGGCCAAATCGGCCAAACGTAGCGTGAAAGAAGCCAGACTGTTTTTGCTTTTTCACTGCTAATCGAGCGGTTA
The DNA here is from genome assembly GCF_015767655.1 of Alteromonas sp. B31-7. Taxonomy (NCBI): domain Bacteria; kingdom Pseudomonadati; phylum Pseudomonadota; class Gammaproteobacteria; order Alteromonadales; family Alteromonadaceae; genus Alteromonas; species Alteromonas sp. B31-7. The sequence continues at coordinate 2,987,056 of NZ_CP065233.1, read as the reverse complement.
ATGCTGGCACCAGAGACAAGGCGACAAAAGAAGAAATAATCACAGCGCCAGCAAGTACCCCGCCAAATTCCCTAAACAATCTACCCGCGGTAGACGGCAAAAACGCAATGGGGATGAACACCGAGGCCAATACCGCCGTGGTAGCAATAACAGCAAAAAAGACCTCACGTGTACCCACCACAGCCGCGGCTCGGGCACCGAGACCCATGCCACGTCGGCGCTGGATGTTTTCAGAGACGACAATGGCATCATCTACAATCATGCCGGTGGCTAACACCAGTGCAAGTAACGTAAGAATATTGATGGAAAAACCCATGGCCCAGATAATGCCCAATGCGCCAGCAAGTGAAACCGGTATTGAAAGAGCAGGGACTATGGTGGCCCGCCAACTGCCGATAAATACCAACAAGGTCACGACAACAAGTGCCACGGTTAAGCTAAGTGAAACCACCACTTCTTTAACTGAGTCGCGAATAAATTCGGCATCATCAGCAGTCACGACAATATCCATGTCGGTAAAGCGTTTATCAAGGTCGGCTACCATTGCCAGCACTTCATCAGAAATTTCTATGGTGTTTGAGCTCGCTTGTCGAATAACCCCCACCCCAATAACCGGTTGCCCATCTAAGCGCACAACACTTGAGCTGTCCGCGGGGCCAAAATACACACTGGCCACATCGTTAATGCGTATATCGCCACTAACGACAATGTCGCCAACATCTTGAGCTGACACCGATGTCGCATCAGCACGTACAATCAATGCTTGATCTGCTGACTGAATACTGCCGGCCGGCACATCAAAAGGCGCAAGGACTAGGGCGTCGGCAATATCGGTCATCGACAAGCCGAAACTGGTAAGGCGAAGCGGGTCGACGGACACTCGAAGTACGTGGGCGCGATCGCCGCTTAAACTCACGTCTGCCACACCTGGAATACTTAAAAACAACGGCGCAACGTCGGTATCTACCCGTTCGGTCAGGGTTTCCATATCTAACGTATTGCTCGAAATAGCAAGACTAACCACGGCTTGGGCGTCGTTGTCGGCGCGGATAATAGAAACTTGTTCCACGTCTTCAGGGAGTTGTCGTTGAACTCGACTAACCGATTCACGGGTTTCGTTGGCCGCGTCTTCTAAGTTAATGCCGGGACGAAACTCTACACGCACACGGGCTGAATTTTCTTCGCTTTGGGCATAAATATTTTTTACACCGCTTACCCGAGCCACCGCGCCTTCTAAACGGCTTGTCACTTCCGCGTCTACTGTTTCAGGGGAGGCGCCAGGGTAAGAGGCGGTCACCGTCACTGTGGGTGTATCAACATCGGGGAGTTCCCTTACCTCTAGGCCGCTCAGTGCGGCTAAACCGGCAATGGCAATCAGCAGATTTAAAACAACAATCAGCACCGGTCGACGTATGGATAATGAAGGTAAATCATTCGTCATCGGCGCCTTACTCATTGCTAAGGCCCCCGGCTAGCTCAGTGGTGATGGCTTGCCCAGTACGAAGTCGTTGAACACCCTCTGAAATCAGGGTATCCCCTTCTTCAATATCGCCAGAGACTAAGATAGTGCCTCGAAGGCGTTGGTGAACACTTACATCCACTCTCTTTGCTTTGCCGTCTTCTGCTAGCCAGATATAAGCGCCATTAGCGCCCCACAGCAAAGCGGCTTCGGGAATGGCCGCAAATTTGTCACCTTTGATGCTCAAGTGCACGCGAAAGCTCATACCCGGACGATATTTATCTGCAGAATTGTCTAATAAAGCCCGTGCCCGTAGGGTTCGGTCTGTCTCATTGATACGAGAATCCACTTGAGCAATTTCTGCTTTCAGGGTGTTTTCCCTATCAGTCCAAGGTTCAAGGGTAACCTCGGGCGCATTGAGTAAAACTGGCAAAGCGGCTTCAGGCGCTTTGAAATTAATAAATAGCTTAGAACGATTATCAATGGAGGTGATGACGGTTTGTTCGTTGATGCGGTCACCTTCTTCAATGTCGGTGATGCCAACAACGCCATCAAAGGGCGCTACAATATGCCTGTCTTCTAAGTCCACCTTTGCTTCCTCAAGCGCTACCTCTGCGAGGTCTCGCTGCGTTCTGGCTAAATCCAGTTCACTAATAGGCACCGCGCCTTTTTTATAGCTTGACGCTAAGCGTTCGAGGGTTCTTTGGGCATCAGCAAGGGTAAGTTCTGCGCGTTTGACGGCCACTTGTTGGCGTCTGTCATCCAATCGAACAAGTATTTTACCTGCCTCAACGGATTGACCCGGTACAAAGTGAATTTCTTCAACCTCGTCTGAAACAGGGGAGAAAAGCGTCACTGAACGCACGGCTTCCGCGCTTCCAACGGCTTCCACATTGCGCGTTTCGTGCATAAAAGTGACAGGTTGAGTTACCACAAGCTTTGCTTGTTGATCACCTACATACTGGCCAAAGCTTGGCGCGCTAGCTACCGCCAGTGCGAGGCAACATAGAGAAGCCCTAGCATACTGGTTAAACACATTTTTCATTTTAAATCCCGAAGCGTTTTTTATTTTTATTTGTTGAATAGGTTTGGCTAAAAAATCGCCGATATAGCCTGCTCATTTTAGTACTGTATAGCACCATAGGCGGTTCAGCTAAGCAATTGCAGTTCAGCGTATTCCCTATACAAGGTATCGCTTTTCATCAATTCACTATGGGTGCCTGTGGCTACAATTTTGCCATCATCCATCACAACAATACGATCGGCATGCTGCACAGTGGCAAGGCGATGGGCAATGACAATGCTGGTCTTTCCTTGCATGAGACGATTCATGGCTTGTTGAACCATGCGCTCGCTCATGGCATCTAAGGCGCTCGTCGCTTCATCGAGTAACAGTATAGGCCGATTGGCTAAAATGGCTCTGGCAATGGCGATACGTTGCTTTTGTCCACCCGACAATTTCACGCCTCGTTCGCCAAGTTCGGTGTTATAACGATTGTCTAAATTGTCGATGAATTCATGGGCGAAAGCCTGTTTAGCAGCACTTATCACATCTTCATCCGAGGCATTTTCATTTCCATATCGAATGTTTTCCATCACACTACTTGCGAACACCACGGGGTCTTGCGTGACAATTGCAATTTGCTGCCTAACCGTGGGCAAGGGCAAAGATGAGATAGGCACGCCATCAAACAGTATATGGCCCTGCTGGGGGTCGTAAAAACGCATGAGCAACTGGAATAGCGTTGTTTTTCCCGCGCCACTAGGGCCAACCAGTGCCAAGGTCTCTCTCGCATTAATATGCAAACTTAGCTGATCAAACAGTGGGGCTTGGTCTGAATAGGAGAAGGATATTTTTTCGAGTGTAATGGTTGGCGCATTAGAGGTGCGTGTAGCGTCATGTATCCCTGGTTGAGCATCGGTGCTATCAACACTGATTATATCGGGTTGAGTGTAATACAATTGGTAGAGGCGTTCGGATGCACCGACCCCCCTTTGTACTTCACCGATAACTTCACTGATTGTGGCAATGCTGCCTCCAGCCATGACTGCATAAAATAGAAAAGCGGACAATTCACCAACGGTCATGCTGCCTTCAAATACTTGTCTAGCGCCCACCCAAGCAATGAAAATAATCGCGGTCATGCTCAGGCACATAATGCAGCCTATGAGCAATGAGCGATAATGAATACGCTTTTTCGCTGCGGCCATGGCAAGTTCTACTCTAGACGTAAAATGGGCCCGTTCTTTGTTTTCAGCGGTGTAGGCTTGAACCGTCATAATTTCATGTAAGCTTTCATCGATATGCGCCCCTAAATCCGCTACTTTGTCTTGGCTTAGTTTTGCATATCGACGAACCTGTGGTGCCAGGACTTTAATAGGTACAAGTACAGCGGGTACTGCCACAATCACGCAAAATGTAAGCAGAGGGCTGGAAATGCCCATCAACACCAGGGCGCCACAAAAGGTGACCACTGAGCGCAATGTCATGGATAAACTCATCCCTACTACTGTTTGTATAATAGTGGTGTCACTGGTAAAACGAGAAATCACTTCGCCAGTGCGAAGTTCGGCAAAAAAAGAGGGGGGTAAGGATAATAAATGGGCATACACCTGTTTGCGAATATCGGCACTTACCCGCTCACCTAGCCATGTCATTAGATAAAATCGTGCATAGGTGGCAAGGCAGGCCACAAGGGTGATCCCTAGCACGATGACCGTGGCCTTGTTTAATATTTCTGGTGCACTTTCTACAAAACCACTGTCGATAGCATACTTAATACCTTGTCCGAGCATTAGCCAGGCAATAGCGGCAGTAAACAAAGCAACTACGGCGCCAGCCACACGTTTCTTATACTGATATAAATGGGAACCAATCCATTGCAATACTTGCTTTGTAGACACTTCATTGAGCGATGTAGCCAAAATAACCTCTTTGTAATATTTCGAACTTTTTTTGGGGCAACCCTGAACCTGTAACCCACGAATTCTGTGTCGTTTACGTATTCGTGAGTTCGGCAGAAATTAGGAATATTGAAGACTATACGCTGAATTGACTGATGTTGATTTACTCATGCGACTACAGATGCAGTAAATCAGGTGGGTGGAGCTGAAGTGAAATATAGACGCTATTATAAGGAGGGGATTTGGGGTTCTCGTCTGCGTGTCGAACCCCAATATTGGTCGTCTCAGTAACCAAGTTACTAGGTTAATATTTAGCGTTGGCTGGCGGCCAATGCTTGTTCAATATCAGCCACAATATCGTCAATATGTTCTATCCCCACAGAAATACGAACCATATCTTCGCTAACGCCCGCAGAAGCCAGTTCTTGAGCATTTAACTGACGGTGGGTAGTACTTGCCGGGTGGCAGGCGAGAGACTTAGCATCGCCAATATTAACTAAGCGCAGAATTAACTTAAGTGCATCAATAAATTTTGAACCTGCAGTAATTCCACCTTCAATACCAAAGCTGATGATACCCGCTGCTTTACCTCCACAAATACGCTGGCAAGTATCGTAGTGATCACTAGTAGGCAAGGCCGCATAGTTTACCCAATTCACGACAGGGTGCTTTTCTAGAAAGGCGGCCACTTTTTCTGCGTTTTCGCAGTGGCGTTCCATACGTAGTGAGAGGGTTTCTAGCCCTTGCATAATATTAAAAGCGCTCTGCGCTGAAAGTGCCGCGCCTGTATTACGAAGCGGCACCACACGACAACGACCAATGTAGGCTGCTGGACCAAGTGCTTCTGTGTAAGTGACGCCGTGATAGCTAGGATCTGGTGTTGTCAGCATGCTAAATCTATCGGCATGAGCGGCCCAATCGAATTTACCCGAATCAACAATAATCCCACCTATTGTGGTGCCGTGGCCACCAATGTATTTTGTGAGTGAATGCACGGCAATATCGGCACCATGATCGAATACACGGCATAAAACCGGGGTTGCAACAGTGTTGTCTACAATGAGTGGCACGCCAGCCTCGTGGGCAATATCCGCCCAGCGTTTAATATCTACTACGTTGCCCGCTGGGTTACCAATAGATTCGCAAAATACTGCTTTCGTGTTTTCATCAATTGCCGCGGCTAGGCCATCGAAGTCATTGGCTTGTACAAACTTGGTGCTAATGCCTTGGCGTGGAAACGTGTGGGCGAATAAATTGTATGTGCCACCGTATAGCTGCCCCACGCTCACGATATTACTACCCACTTCAGCAATAGCTTCAATGGCGTAGCGAATGGCGGCCATGCCAGAGGCCACCGACAGGGCGCCAACGCCCCCTTCTAATTCTGTTAGGCGTTGCTCTAATACTGCATTGGTGGGGTTCATAATGCGGCTATAAATGTTACCTGGCACCTTTAAGTCGAATAAATCCGCGCCATGTTGGGTGTTATCGAACGTGTATGAAGTCGTCTGATAAATAGGCGTGGTTGCCGCTTTCGTGGTTTCTTCGCTAGTATAGCCTGCGTGTAATGCTATGGTTTCAGGTTTCATTGAACATACCTTAAGGAGTTAGAATTTCTATTTGGACGTTTAGACGTCTATCTAAGGTAGTGTAAAAATGAGCACTTGTGAAGTCTTAAATGGTATGTTGTAAATAAAAAGTTATAACATCTAAGGTTTCCACATAGGGCAAGTGAGGCGTGCCTCATTTGAGAAGGGGCGTGTTCTCTATTGATAGAACGTGAATCACTTAACATGGCCTTGCCTCGCCAGCATGAATTAAAGAACGAACAGGAATTTGAATAATGCCACAAGATAGCCAAGCCATTCTCTTCTATGTGCACGACCCCATGTGCAGTTGGTGTTGGGCGTTTGCCCCTACTTGGGCAGAAATAAAACAGAATTTGCCAGAACATATAAAGGTACGCTATTTATTAGGCGGTCTAGCGCCTGACTCTAACGAGCCGATGCCTAGCGCAATGCAGGCTGCTATCAGCGGCTACTGGCGAACTATTATGCAAAAAGTTCCAGGCACACAGTTTAACTTTGATTTTTGGGAAAAATGCGAGCCTCGTCGTTCAACCTATCCCTCTTGTCGGGCAGTTATAGCAGCCAGAAACCAAGACGTTACCAAAGAATTACCCATGATCAGTGCCATTCAGCACGGGTACTACCTCAATGCTATGAATCCATCGGACGATAGCACCCTAGTGACATTGGCCAGCGAGATAGGCCTGAATAGCACACAGTTTGAAAAAGACCTAAATAGCCTAGACACCCAAAACCAACTTATTGAAGAAATCAACATGGGGCGAGCCATTGGCGCGCAGGGTTTTCCTAGTTTAATTTTAAAGGCGCCCAAAGGCTATCAATACCTTCCTCATGACTATAACGACGCCACCTTTACATTGTCTCGGTTGTCTAAACTCGCTCTGTAAGCAACCTCTGTACTTTATCGAGTGGGCGCTTTACTCTCGTTATTCATCGTTCTTACTATGCTCAAGAGATAATCCAGTAATGATAAAATTTATTAAAAGAATCGACGTTAATACGTTGTTAGTTAGCCTTCTTGTGTTGACCAGTCAACCTTGTATGGCAAATAGCAACGATATTGAAGAAAAGATAGTTCATCACATCAATCAACACCTTCAACAATCTCAAGCATTGCTAGAAAAAACCGTTAACATCAATAGCGGCACCATGAATTTCTCGGGAGTAAAAGCCGTAGGGGCAGCCTATGCAACCGAATTTGAAGAGTTAGGGTTTGAAACCCTGTGGGTTGATGGTAGTGAGTTTAATCGCGCTGGTCATTTAGTGGCAAGCTATGGCAACATGGGGCCGAAAATTTTGATGATTGGCCATCTAGATACTGTTTTTGCGAAAGATGATCATTTTCAAACCTTTTTACCAGTGGATGATACCCACATTGCAGGGCCAGGGATAACTGATATGAAAGGTGGCGATGTGATTATTATCTCCGCGCTTAGAACCCTCAAAGCCCTTAATTTATTAGACAAGGTTAACATCAAGGTGGTGATGACGGGGGATGAGGAAAGTAGTGGTAAACCCTTGTCGTTATCGAAAAAAGCGCTAATTGATGCGGCGAAATGGGCTGACATTGCATTGGGCTTTGAAGATGCTGATGGCGATATAAAGACCGCGGTTGTTGCCCGCAGAGGGTCTATTAACTGGCAGTTAGAGGTAACAGGGAAGCCAGCCCACTCCTCACAAATATTTACTGACCAAGTAGGCTATGGTGCGGTATTCGAAACTGCACGTATTCTAAATGCATTTCGTGAAAAGTTAGCAGGTGTAGGCAATATTACGTTCAACCCAGGCCTGATAGCGGGTGGAACTGAAGTGAGCACCGATGCTGAAACCTCTACATTGCAGGCATTTGGAAAGACCAACGTGGTGGCCAAAAGCGTAGTGGTAAAAGGCGGAATTCGCACATTGTCGTTGCAGGAACTAGAGCACGCGAAGCAGGTGATGCAAGAAATCGTGGCAGATAGCCTATTGCATACTTCTGGGCGATTAACGTTCGAAGAAGGTTATCCGCCAATGGCGCCGACAGATAAGAACTACGCGTTACTTGAAATGTATAGCGATGTGAGTGAGTCGTTGGGCTATGGCCCAATTGCACCTGTTAACCCACGAAATGCGGGCGCTGCAGATATTTCATTTGCGGCAAATTATGTTGAAATGGCGATTGATGGCCTAGGCCTTATGGGTGAGGGCGGACACACCAAAGATGAAGTGGCTGACATGACAACCTTTTCGCAAAATATGCACAAAACGGCGGTATTGCTTTATCGTTTAGGCGAATACGGAATTCAATAAAATAACAATAGGTTACTGCATTCACGTGGAGCATTGTGCTCCAAGCGGGTGTTTGTTCACTAAATCCCCTTCAATATTGCATTTACACTTGCATTCACCCGCTATATCCGTATAATTCGGCGGCCTTCCAATTGGCGTCTAATTTTTAGACGTTAATCGAAGGCTTAAGTTAACGGTAACGCTACAACGAGTTTGAGGCATTTATGGTTACTATTCGTTTACAGCGTGGTGGCGCGAAAAAGCGTCCATTTTATCAACTAGTGGTGGCTGATAGCCGTCGTGCAAGAAACGGTCGTTTCATTGAAAACATCGGTTTCTTCAACCCAACTGCACAAGGTCAAGCGGAACGTCTTCGCATCGATCTTGAGCGCGTTGAATACTGGGTTGGCGTAGGCGCGAGCTTATCAGAGCGCGTTTCTAGCTTGGTAAAAGAAGCTAAAAAATCTGCAGCGTAAGCTGTTTTAACTGGTGAGTATAGATGAGTCTAGCGTCTGACAAAGTGATTGTTGGCAAAATTGGCGCACCTTACGGTGTTAAAGGTTGGGTCAAAATCAACAGCTATACAGAAACACCAGCAGGTATTTTTGAGTACTTACCATGGTTTCTTGGTGAAGAAAAAGAATACCAAATTGACCAATGGCGACCGCACGGTAAAAGCCTCGTTGCAAAAATTGTGGGCGTTGATAGCCGAGATGATGCAGAACGTATCAAAAACTTGGATATCAACATAAATGCTTCACAGCTGCCTGATTTAGGTGACGAAGGGGTTTATTGGCGTGAGCTCACCGGCATGCAAGTGGTAACAACGCAAGGTTACGACTTAGGTGTGGTGAAAGAAGTGTTTAATACAGGTGCGAATGACGTGATTCACGTTAAAGCAAATGTGGGCGATGCTTTTGGTCAAAAAGAAAGACTTTTACCTTTTGTATTCGATGAAGTTGTACAAGAGGTAGATAAGGAAGCGAAGGTCATTAAAGTTGACTGGGATCCGGGGTTTTAAGTGACGCCGGAAAAGTGGTTTGGTGTTGTTAGCCTGTTTCCAGATATGTTTGCCCCTTTCACCCAACAGGGTGTGATTGGACGAGCAGTTAAGTCTGGAACTTTATCGGTTGATACCTTTAACCCCCGTGACTTTACCCATGACCGCCATCGAACAGTAGACGATCGCCCCTACGGAGGCGGCCCCGGCATGTTGATGATGGTAAAACCGCTTACCGACGCAATACAAGCCGCCAAGAAAGTGGGTGGCGAAAATAGCAAGGTGATCTACTTATCACCCCAAGGGAAACCCCTTGATCAAGCTGGCGCGCAGCGCTTGGCTAATATCGACCGCACTATTTTAATATGTGGTCGATATGAAGGTATCGACGAACGTGTGATCGAACGCCATGTAGATGAAGAAATTTCTATTGGTGATTACGTGTTAAGCGGCGGTGAATTGCCTGCAATGGTCTTAATGGACGCAGTTGCACGGTTAGTTCCTGGCGTGTTGGGGCATAAAGCCTCAGCAGTAGAAGATTCCTTCACTGACGGTCTTTTGGATTGCCCGCATTATACGCGGCCCGAAATACTTGATGGTCAAAAGGTGCCCGAGGTGTTGTTAAGTGGTGATCATGAAAAAATTAGGCAGTGGCGATTGATGCAGTCTTTAGGTAGAACCTTGCAGCGTCGCCCTGATTTGTTAAATCACCTAGCTCTGACTGAGGAGCAACAACGTTTGCTTGATCACTATCAAGCACTGTTGCGGCAAGATGACAGTTAACTAGGACGAGAGGATATGATGAGCAAAGTCAGTCAAGATATCATCAAGAAAATTGAGCAAGCACAGCTTAAAACTGATGTACCTGAGTTTGGTCCAGGTGACACAGTAGTTGTTAAAGTTCGCGTTACCGAAGGTGACAAAGAGCGTCTTCAGGCTTATGAAGGTGTTGTTATCGCTAAGCGTAACCGTGGTCTGCACTCGTCTTTTACCGTACGTAAAATTTCTAGCGGCGAAGGCGTTGAGCGTGTGTTCCAAACACACAGCCCGGCAGTTTCTTCAATCGAAGTTAAACGTCGCGGTGCGGTTCGTCGTGCTAAGCTTTACTATCTACGTGAGCGTTCAGGTAAATCTGCACGTATCAAAGAGAAGCTTAACTAAGATTACTAATCCTTGCGTTATTGTTAACTTCGAAAAAACCCGCTTTAAGCGGGTTTTTTTGTGCCTGTTAATCCGATCTATTCCCCCGCTAATTAAGAATAAAAGATATGAACGTCGGGAGCGCAACGGAATGACAACAGAATACTTTCACTTTCTTGGCGTGTTAGGGGTGGCATTTTTTGCCGTTTCAGGCACCCTGCTTGGGCACGAAAAAAAGATCAATGGGTTTGGTGTCGTGGTTGTGGCGGCAATGACAGCACTGGGCGGGGGCACGGTGAGAGACGTGCTTTTAGGTGAACCTATCTTTTGGATCAGTAGCCCTGATTATCTCCTTTCCACCTATTCTGCCATTATCGGTACCATTTTGTTTATCCGCTATATGCCACCGCTATCGAATTACTATTTCATCTTTGTTGATGCCGTGGGGCTCGCCATTTTTAACATCATGGGCATAGAGAAAGCCTTAATCAATGGAAGCGGTATGATTGTCGCTATTACCATGGGAATGACGACGGGTATATTCGGAGGACTCATGCGAGATGTTGTGTGCAGAGAAATTCCCTTAGTTATGCAGGGCGATGTGTATGCCTCGGCGTGTTTAGCGGGTGGGCTTACTTATGCGGCGCTATTCTCGTTAGATATTCCCTACGTTTGGTGTATTGTCGGTTCCATCTTGGTCACTGTTTTGTTGCGAGTTGGCTCTGAGCATTGGGGCTGGCGTGTTAATCTTTTTAAAAAACGCAACGCAGCGCCTAGCGAAAAAGTGCCATAAACGCGCCTCTTAAACAGTTGAAAATTTCATCTGTTATGCAGAATAGTTATTCTGCTGTTGTGTAAAATGACAATAACGTTCGCCCGTGGGAACAATAGACAATGCAAAAAAGATCGAATGAAGAATTGCACCATGTAAATGGTGAATTTTTTCGAAGTGCTCAATTGGCCAAAGCATGATTGCTTTAATTGCATCGCCTATGGGCGGTCTTACTTGGCGCTTTTTGCTATACCATCAACACTAAGTTATCAATAAAGTGACCATTTTCATTATCGATTGTGTCAATCATTGACTTGTGTAACCTTTTTTTATGCTCGCCAAATATGCTGCGTTTTTTATCGAAGGTTTTTGCGTAGTTAATTGCACCTTCCATTAAGGTTTCTTGTGAGTCGAACGCACGTTCAATCACATGATCCTGCTCCAGTTCAGTACCAGAAACCCGTCGCCCCGATAACTTCATCTCGTTGAAGCGATAGTAAGGCATAGCCTTTTTAACGAATTCGATCATGCCGGGTAAAAACGGAATAGATAAATCTACCTCAGGAAAGCAGAAAAACCCTTTATCTGCGCGCATAAAACGAAAATCGCAGGCACAAGCGAGAATGGCACCATTGCCAAAGGCATGACCGTTAATAGCAGCAATCACCGGAATAGGGTAAAGCAACAAGGTTTTAAACACCTCATCCATAGTGTGCATAAAGTCTTTAATATCGTCGAATTGCTTATGCTGCATAGCGGGCATTAACCAGTCTGTATCTATGCCCAAACTGAAGTATTTTTCATCGTCCGACGTAAGCACTAGCGCGCTACAGACCTCATTGGCGAGTATGTCTTCAAGGCGCGCTAATAAATGTTGCGCAAAGGCTGGGTTGTGACGGTTTTCACCTGCCGTCAGGGTGAGTATGGCAACGTTACCTTCAAAGGTGAGTTGGGAAAGAGCATGCATATTTTTTTCACTTCTACTATCAATGTTTGGGCGTATCTTGCAACACTTTGATAGGATTTAAAAATCAATACTATTTATTTTATTCAATTAAAAGGGGCTGGCGCTTTGGCGTATGCTTAGCGGCCTTAGGATAAATCCACGGCGGCAAAATGCTCACAAGTGATTAAAAAGTGCGCAGGCGAGTGTCTTGCATGCCTTATTTTCATGCGCTTTCGCTACGAATCTATCCTAGATTAAAGTATTATGTGCAAAAGCTTGCGCTATTAATCGTAAGTTGTTAAAAAGTCAATGACGTTAAAGAAATATAGAAGCGCCTTCTTGTACAATTAAGTTTACACTAAAGTACGCCCTCTTTTAACGTTTACATTTTTCTTGTTTTAGTAGTTAAGAGAGCCCCATGATTAAGGACACTGTAAATAATATCCACGTTAGTGCCGAAGACGTGTTGATAACCCCCGAAGCGCTTAGCGCAGAGTTACCGGTTTCGGATAAAGCGTTAGCCGCTATTTCTGAGTCGCGCAAAATTGTTTCTGACATTATTCACCGCCGTGACCACCGCATGCTTGTGGTATGCGGCCCGTGCTCAATTCACGATATTGAAGCGGCCAAAGCCTATGCGCTTAAATTGAAAGAGCTGCACGAGTCATGCAAAGACACGCTATTTATTGTTATGCGTGTTTACTTCGAAAAGCCAAGAACCACCACGGGCTGGAAAGGATTGATTAACGACCCACATATTGATGGCTCATTTGATATCGAAACCGGCTTGCGTAAAGCCCGTGAATTACTGATTTGGTTAGCTGAATTAGAACTGCCTGTTGCTACTGAAGCATTAGACCCAATTAGCCCGCAATACTTGGCTGAGTTATTCAGCTGGTCTGCGATAGGTGCACGTACCTCTGAGTCGCAAACTCACCGTGAAATGGCCAGTGGCCTTTCTATGCCTGTGGGTTTCAAAAATGGGACAGACGGTAGCTTAGACATCGCAATAAATGCACTTAAATCGGCGGCATCAGGTCACCGTTTCATGGGTATCAACAAGCAAGGTCAAGTGAGTGTGATTGCAACCAGTGGTAACCCAGATGGGCACATTATCCTGCGTGGTGGCAAACAGCCAAACTATGATTCTGTGTGCGTGTCTGAGTGCGAGTTAGAATTACAAGAAGCAGGGCTAACGGCCGGTTTAGTGGTTGATTGTAGCCATGCTAATTCATCAAAAGACTATCGTCGACAGCCGCTCGTGGCGCAAAACGTAGTGAATCAGATCTTAGAAGGTAACCAATCTATCATCGGCGTTATGTTAGAAAGCCACCTTAAGGCTGGCAACCAAAAGGCTGACGGTAAAAAGCCGGAAGAGCTGGAGTTTGGTGTTTCTATTACCGACGGTTGTATTGACTGGGAAACCACAGAAACATTAATAAGCCAAACCAGAGATAAATTAATAACTGTGTTACCCTTACGTCAAAATAAACGCACAGACGTGGCCTAATAAGGCAGCCGTGCATTTTTGATTTGAAGGATGACAGGTAATGGCAGATTTTTCGCAGCAATTGAACACGCTGCGTGAAGGAATTGACGAGCTGGATTCACAGCTCGTCGAGCTTTTAGCAAAGCGCAGTGCGCTAACAACGCAAGTCGGACAAATAAAAGCCGAAGCTGGTATGCCAGTTTATGTGCCTGAAAGAGAAAAAGCCCTCATTACGTCTCGCCGTGCGCAAGCAGAAGCACAAGGTGTATCGCCCGACCTCACCGAAGATTTACTACGCAGAATCATGCGTGAGTCATATCATACTCAAAACAATCGATATCGCTGTGTTAACCCGTCTTTAGGGCAGGTTGTTGTCATTGGTGGTGCTGGTGCTTTGGGTAAGGTATTCGTGGGTTTATTCGAACGCAGTGGCTATCAGGTTACCGTTGTGGAACAAGAAGACTGGCAATCAGGCGATGCCCAGCAAACCTTAAGTCAGGCAGCATTAGTCATTGTTGCCGTGCCTATCAATGTGACTGAGCACGTCATTGCGCAACTTACCATGCTGCCAGAGGATTGTATCCTCGCGGACATTACTAGTATCAAAGATAAGCCACTTAAGGCCATGTTAGAAGCTCACCAAGGCCCCGTGGTTGGATTACATCCTATGTTTGGCCCAGATGCACCGGGAATGATTAAGCAAGTTGTGGTGGTCTGTGATGGCCGTCAACAGCAACGCTATCGCTGGTTAATTGATCAAATGCGTATTTGGGGCGCCACTATTCATCAAAGTACGTCGCAAGAGCATGATAAAGCCATGGCCTATATTCAAGTCATGCGTCACTTTAATACCTTTGTGTATGGAGCGCATTTAAAGGGTGAAAACCCGGATCTTGAAAGCCTCACTATGTTTAGCTCTCCCATCTACCGGCTTGAATTGGCAATGGTGGGGCGATTGTTTGCACAAGCTCCCGCGCTTTACGCTGATATTATCTTTAATAATCCAGATAACTTTGCCTTGTTGCGCCGTTTTTATGACAGATTTGGCCTGGCTTTGACCTTGCTTGAACAGGGTGACAAAGACGCCTTTATTGCTCAATTTTCCGACATTGGGCAATGGTTCGGTGAGTACGCAAAAACCTGTTTAGTGGATAGCAAACAGTTGCTATTGAAAGCCGATGATGGACAGCTACTTCGCAATAAAACGTAGTGTTGTTTTAAGGCAACGACAGTCTAATAAAAAAGCGACCTATTGGTCGCTTTTTTATGCGTGAGAACGCCGTGAATTATTCCGCTAGGGCGCTGGCCGCCGCCACTTTGGTGGGACTGATTTCTTCACTTGGGTAGCACCCGAGGACTTTGATATAGCGAGTAATAGGGCGCAATGCATCTATGGCATTTTGCACAGGTCCATCTTCTACATTGCCTTCTACATCAATGTAAAACATTTCTTCCCATGGGTTGCCGGGAATTGGGCGAGATTCAAGCTTAGTCATGTTAATGCTATTGTCGCGCAGGACTAACAGGGCTTCGACTAACGCCCCGGGTTTTTGTATTGTCGACATGACCAAGGTTGTTTTAGCCGGAACTTGAAGCGGCACAACAACAGGCTGACGTGCGACAACAATAAAGCGGCTGTGGTTTTCTTTTTGATTGGCCAAGTTGCTTTTTATTGCCGTAAGCCCATAAAGGTTACCACCGGCTTCACTCCCAATTGCCGCTACGTCATCACGCTTCATTTCGCTGACAGTAAGCATGGCCGAAGAGGTGCTATCCATGGTTTTTACTTCCACATTGCCAAGCTCTGCAAGAAAGTGGCTGCACTGAGTAAATACCTGAGGGTGAGCGTACAAGGTTTTAATTTTGTCTATGCTTGTGTCAGCTCCTACCAACAGGGTATGACGAATAGGGTGGGTAAGCTCCCCAATAATGCTAAGTTGGGTATGCTGAAGCTGGTCGTAAACTTCATTAATACTCCCCGAGGTTGTATTTTCAATGGGCAATACCGCGTAATCGGCTTCTGCATTTTCTACTTTTTGAATTATTTCGCTAAAGCTTTGGCAGCCTATTTCCAATAGCTCGCCCGGGCGACGTGAAAAATACTTCTGTGTGGCTAAATAGGAATAAGAGCCTTTATCACCTAAGAATGCTACGCGATTCAATGGCAGCGTACTGCCAGGGTTAGCGCGCTCGGCCAACATGGCTTGCTGATTAAGTACAGAATCTTCAATGATGACATGGAAAATCTGGGTCACGTAGTGGGGATCTAGGCCTACATCCTTACCTTCTTTTATCAGGCGAACAAGCAGCTGTTCTTCACGCTTTTGATCGCGTACAGGAATGTGATGCTTAATTTTGGTCTCAGCAACTTCGTTAGTGAGGGTTCGACGTTCAGCCAGTAGCGTAAGAAGTTCGCTGTCTAAGGCGGTTATCCGTTCTCTTACGGCGTCTAAAGCGTTCTTTGACATAGTTTTCCACTTGTTGATAAAAGCTAAAAAAAAACCTCCCGTTGAGGGAGGTTTTTATGCATGTAGCTGCGCCTCCCTATTTAAAGAGCATAAACGCAAAAAAGAAAGCTACTGCATACATATTATTCTGTTTCATGCCTCAAACTTTATGCTTGCACGTGCGCTCTGTCAACCATTTATTACAATGGTGAAAAGAGAAATTGTACTTACCTCTTGATTCAGTGCGCATAACAAGATAGACGAGCGCGCTATCTGACCAGCGCGAAGCAGATTATTCGTTGCCTAACAGCGCTGCTAACATCTGGCGTACTTCTGTAGGCTCGAAGGGTTTGTCACATAAGGCATTAACGCCCGTCTGCTGGATGTTGGCCATGTGGGCGCTGTCCGCTGACTCCGACGTCACCATAATAATAGGAATGTGGGTGGTTTCTGGGTTAAAGCGAATAAACTCTGACAACTCTCTGCCATCCATTTCCGGCATGTTGTAGTCGGTTACCACTAAGTCGAAGGCCTCATCTTTAATAAAGGTAAGTGCCATGGCCCCGTTTTCGGCTTCCTTAATGCGCTGTAAACCCATCCCTTCTAGTACGCGACGAATATGGTTACGTGCTAGTTTACTGTCGTCTACCAGAAGCACACGTACATCATGAATATCAAACAGCTCAAGTTCTAGCTCATCGTGATTGATAAGATCTAAGCTGGCGTTAAGGGCGCGAGATAAGTGCAGAGGCTCGAAGGGCTTGGGAAGAATAGCGGCAACACCGGCTTGCTTAAACTCTTCCAATTTGCTGATTCGGTTTTCACTTGATACCAACATAAAAGGAATCGTTTTAAACTCGTCGTTTTCCTTAATAAATTTCAATAAGTCTATGGCGGTGCCATCTTCAAAGTACATGGCACTTACTATTAAATCCGCGCCATGGGCTTTCACTGCTGACATTGCCTCTGAAAGGGTACTGACGGGGTCAATTTCCTTTACTTTCTCTTTAAGCAATAAAGTAGTGATAATTTTACGTTGAGTATCCGAGGGCTCAACGAGAATAATGTGTAAATCAGAAATTGACAGCTTTTCCATTCCAGACTCTTTTTGTTATTTATTAAGGAAATTGAAGGTTTATTGTTAACCTCCAGCGATTTTAGCGCTAAAGCCTTTTGCTTGCAGCAAGCCTTTTAGTTTTTCTCGATCGTCGGTTTGTACTTCGATAACGCCGTCCTTGACAGCGCCACCACATCCGCACTTTTTCTTAAGCTCTGTACCGAGTTTTTTTAACTCGTCTGGGGCTAAGTCTAGTCCTTTAATAAGAGATACGCCTTTTCCTTTCCGACCTTTTGTCTCTCTATGAATGCGTACAATACCATCTGAAGAAACAGAACGCGTTTCTTCTTTAGGCGAGTTTTTTATTTTTCCACTTTCTGTGCTGTACACCAAAAGTGCGTCTTGCCAATCTTGCATATCACCTCCTTAAAAGTGCTCATGACCCCTTTTATAGCCAATGATGTGCTGTCTAGCGTTAGACCAATTGATAAAAACACATCGCTGGCATAGGTTTTAAACTAAGCTACTATGAATGATAGCAAATAAGCGCTTACTTTCTTATCAGAAACTCTTTTTTAGATGACCGTTATTGGAAAATTTGCGCACCAACCGCACTTGCGAATAATGGAGGCATTATGGATGTGAATACTCGCGTCAGTGGCGACAATCAAACCCTCATAGTGGATATAGGGGAAAAGTTCGATTTCAGTAAAGTCGAGGCGTTTCGTGCAGCATATAAAGACTTGCCTAGCGGTATTAACCATATCTCGGTAGATTTAGCGAAAACAGAATACATGGATAGCTCTGCCCTCGGAATGCTGTTAAATATGCAAAAGGCGCTGACAGGGAAAGATCTCACCTACAGCATTGTAAACGCTAGACCACCTGTTGCGCGTATTTTGCAAATTTCCCGATTTGATAAAAAGTTTACGCTACGATAATGGGCGACAGTTTATTAATGCCGCGAATTTTAATTGACGTAATAGCATGAAAATACTGATTGTTGATGATGAGCAAATTAATCGTACACTGTTATTGTGCATGTTGCGTGAGGCCGGATTTACCGATTGCATTGAAGCTGAAAGCGGAGAGGCCGCGCTAGATATCATCGTCCAACAACCTCCCGACTTAGTCTTGTTGGATGTCATTATGCCGGGCTTAACCGGGTTTGAGGTGGCGCCAAAAATAAGAGAGCATGTTAAAAACCGCTATCTTCCAATATTATTCATTACAGCATTAGACGATAAAGAAAGCTTAGTCAGATGCCTCGAAGTTGGCGGCAACGACTTTGCCACCAAGCCGTTTGACAAACATATTCTAACCGCGAAAATTAAAGCCCATGAGAAAATTTGGGCGTTAAGCGCTCGAATAGAAGAGCAAAACAAAGCGTTACGTTTCTACCAACAAAGGGTGGCTCGCGAACATGCCATTGTTGAGCACATCTTCAGCCACGCCATTGTTAATGAAGACGAGATCCTCACCTATTTTGATCATCACCTAGCGCCTGCTGAAACCTTTAATGGTGATGTGTTTATTTGTAAGCCCAGCCCAAGTGGCGGACTCTATTTTCTCGTGGGAGATTTTACCGGCCATGGCCTTGCCTCTGCCATTGGCGCACTCCCCGTCACCCGCGCCTTTCAGGAAATGACCGCGAAAGGTCTCGCGGTGAGTGAACTCGCGTTAGAATTAAACAATGTGCTTTTACGCTTTTTACCTGCCGATATGTTTATGGCGGCAGTGATTGGTGAAATTGGTGCAGACGGCAAGCGCCTTACGTTGTGGCAGGGAGGGATGCCAGAAATGTTGTTGGTCTCCGAAAATGGAGACGTCCGCCGTTTAAACGCCAAGCATATGGCATTGGGTATTCTTGAAAGCCAAGAATTCAATAGTGATAGCGACACGTTAACCATGCGCCATGGCGACCAACTCGTTTGCTATACCGATGGTTTGATGGAAGTCACCAACGATAAAAAAGAAATGTTAGGAGAAGAGGGGATTCGGCAGTGGTGCCTTAATAGCGCGGTGGTCACTGCCAATGGGCTTTATCAACATGCGAAATCCTACAATAATCATCATGTTTTCGATGACGATGTTACTGTTGTGGTGTTTAAAAGCCAGCCGTTGGCGTTACACAAATGCGCCCCTGTTGAATTAGATATTCCGGCCTCTATTGATATAGCGTTGACACATCAGCATTTAAAGCTGGAAGGAGTATTACAGCGGGTGTTGCAAGTCGCATCTCAATGCAGTGGAATCCAGTTGGTGCGTTCAACCTTATTTACGGTTATTTCTGAAATGTTTAGCAATGCGTTGGAACATGGCATTCTAAAAATGGATTCATCAATTAAACATTCAACAGAAGGGTTTGCTCACTACTATGCTGAGCGGGAGTTACGTTTAGCTGCGCTTGAGCATGGTTTTATTAATATTAACATCACAGCATTACCTACAGACAACCTCATTAAAGTGTCGGTTAAAGACAGCGGTGAAGGCTTTGAATACCAGGCTTCTCCTCAACCCAGTGAAGAAGCGACGTTTGGACGTGGGTTAGCGCTGATAAAAAGCTTATGTCATGACATTCTCTTTGAAGAAGGTGGCAGCAAAATAATCTGTTTACTAAAGACAAACGTTACTAACTGAACGATGTATCTCTACTTTTGAGCGCATACGCGGCGTATTTATTCAAAGTTGTGATATGTAGTGAAAACGAATTGAGTAAAGTTAGGAGTAAACCGTTATGTTGCGTTCGTTACTGCAATTATTTGAGTCTCATGCGTCCACACAAGAACCTGAGCTTACCGTGGAACTTGCTACCGCTTCACTATTAAGTGAGATTATACGCGCAGATACAAACATCGAAGAGGCTGAGTTAGAAGCTTATAAGAAACAGCTTTATAGGCAATTTTCCCTTTCCCAAGAAGCCCTGGCGACCTTAGCGAAAGAAGGGCAGGCTTCTGCTGAGGAAGCGGTAGACCTGGTGCAATTTACCCAAGTCATTAATACGCATTGCGACAATCAGCAAAAACACACCATATTAAAAAGTTTGTGGGAAGTCGCCTATGCAGACAACGCGATTGCGCCTATTGAAGAACATACTATTCGTCGCATTGCAGATTTGCTTCACATACCCCATAGTCAATTTATTAAAACCAAATTGGCGGTTACCGATGGTGAAGTGTAAGTATAAATACGAATAACCCGACTCCCTCCTTATTGGGTTGACGAATATCAACCCAAACTTGCGATGAAACGGCTAAACATTCACCTTTTAATTTAAAATATGCTATAAACGTCGGCTTTATTTTACTTGTCAATTAGTCAATAGTTGGTATTTTTTAAGTTGCAGTAGCTTTTCTGACCCAAAACACGTTAAACGGGCAGAAAGATGAGGACGTTTAAGTGTTTAAGTCTATCAAAGGGCCTGTGGGTATTATCATCACAGTGTCGTTGTCTTTAATGGCGTTATTAGTTCTGTGGTTGGCAGTCAGCGAGCACAAAATCACCTATGTGGCGTCAGCGAAAGAGCATGCCAGCACTTATAGTGAAGCGGTGGCGACGATGATTCAGCCCCATATGACAGATGTAAACCTGCCTGAAGAATTTACCCAAACAATTGTTTCACTGTTCAGCACCAATGACCATTTTATTGGGGCCCGTATTTATAACAGCGACGCTACACTCATAAAAGAACAAGCTGGGCGAGTAGGCCAACGGCTTATCGAGCCATTCTTTCAACAGGCTGACGTTCAGGCCTTACCAGAGGGCAGTTCGTACGATCAGCATGCAATTGCGGTAAGGCATACGATTGGGAAAGACATATACCCCGATGGGTATCTGGTTTTATTTTTTGATACCAAATCGTCGGTGTCTAGCGGTATTTCCTCATTACTTTGGCAAATCTTTCCGCTTGTTTTTGCATTTTGGTTGTTTTGCGTACTTTGCAGTTTGTATTGGATACACCGTTTATTAAAGCCGCTGACGAATTTAACGTCGTTTACGCACTCGGTCATCGAAACAAAAGACTATGCGCTTAGAAACCACCTAGTGGACAACAACGAAGTGGGAGCCCTTGGCGACAGCATTAACCGCTTGCTTGAAATGATTGAAGTAGAGCTACTTATTAATCATGAACAAAAACAAATATTAATTGAACAGCAAGACGAAATGTCTCGATTAGCGAATTATGACAGTTTAACCGGCTTACCCAATCGCCAGTTTGTACTTGATAACCTTAAACTAGAGTTAGCCAGAGCAAAGCGTAACAATGATGATTTAGCCTTGCTGTTTTTTGATTTAGATGGCTTTAAAGGCATTAACGATTCATTAGGTCATGAAACCGGCGATTTAATTCTTATTGAAGTGGCAGATAGGGTGAGCGACCTGGTTCGCGAAGGGGATCTTGTGGCGCGTTTAGGCGGCGATGAGTTTCTTATTTTACCTGACCGCGATGTGAGAGATGCCAGTATTGAAAGTTTAGCCTCTCGTCTTATTGCTGCATTTGAACAACCTTTCAACCTAAGAGGCTTGTCGCTGACGGTGGGGGTTAGTGTTGGTATCGCCAAAGCAGCAGATGCGCACTACAACTTAAGTGAGTTAATGAGTAATGCTGACCTAGCAATGTACCGTTCAAAGGCAAAAGGGCGGGGCAGTTTTACCGTATTTACCCTGGATATGGTGGCTTCCCATAAGCGGAAGTTACATTTAGCAAACGCCATTGAGCAAAGCCTAAGCCAAAACGAGTTTGAGGTGTACTACCAAGTTAAGGTTAATAAGCACGCTGAGATAGTGGGCTTAGAAGCCTTGCTACGTTGGGAACACCCAGAATTCGGTATGGTAATGCCGAGTGAATTTATTCCAATTGCTGAACAAGGCGGAAAGATAAGTGCCATAACGCAATGGGTAATAGAGCGTGTTAGTGAAGATTTACCCCGTTTACGGCAGTGGCTAAATAAGCGGTTTCGGGTGTCCATTAATTTATCAGGGCATGATTTACGCAATAGCCATCTATTCGATAATATTTATACGGTGTTCCAATCGTATCAGGTGAATCCCGAATACGTAGAATTTGAAGTGACAGAGTCGGCCTATCTAGAAAACTTTGCGTTATCCAATAAGTTTTTTAAACGGATGAGTAATATGGGCTGTGCGATTGCGTTGGACGACTTTGGAACCGGCTATTCGTCGTTAAGTTATCTTACGCAAATAAGTATAGATACATTAAAAATAGACAAGCAATTTATCCGGGAATTGGAAACCTCTGAGCGCAGCCAACTGGTGACGGGGGCAATTATAGATTTAGCTAAACGGCTATCTTTGAGTGTATGTGCAGAGGGCATTGAAGGTCCGTTCCAGTGGCAATATCTCACCGAACACGGGTGTGATCAAATTCAAGGTTATATGTTCAGTAAACCTGTCCCCCTTTCTACTTTACTTGAAATGCCCGCCGCATTTGATGTTGCCGCTTTGGTGAATAAACAATAGTGTTTGTTTTTCACGCTCTCCCGATTTACACAACTATGGGTAAAAGTGTTACCAATAAGAGACATTGTGTTAAGCGTTAAACGGAAAGGTAGGCTTTAAGTTGTTATTATTTATGGTTTATTTTGCATTGGCTCGAAATTAGCTATGCTAATAATGAGTGACGCGCCAGGGGTTGAGTAAAAAGAAGAGCGCAATAAGGGATTTATAGATATGCAGCAATGCGGAGGATTCATGATGAAACGGCGAGAGAAAGTATTTTTATTGTTACTTACCATAGCAGCCCTTCAAGGGATTATGGTGGCAGAGGCAAACGCCACCGCCGCACAACGGTTAATGCAGCAATTAGACGTTAATAAAGACGGTGTCATATCACTGAAAGAAGCGGTACGCCATACTGAGCTTTTGCGTAACTTCGGATTAATTGACGACAACGAAGATGGCAAATTAACGGAAACTGAGTTGGCAAAAAGTAAACTCACCCCAGGCAGTACCGCTCCTAACAAAGCGGGGGATTAGTCCCGTAGGGCAGATGACCTTCCCGACACATTTTATCGGTAAGGTAATAATTTAGAAAGGATAAGGTTCTGATCGACAAATTCTCGTTTGGCGAACGTCTGGTTCAATTCGGTTCGCTACGCCAACTTACGTTAGGCAGCTTTGTACTGGCACTTATTCCACTCATTGCATTGCTTTGGCAAAGTCAAAGTGATCTAGCGAAAGTGGGGAAAATGACCACGTTAGAAACCCGTTATGTGGTAGACGTGGTCGGCGATATGCAGCGTTTGGATGGTGCGGTGACGGCACTAGAGCGTAGTATTCGTCAATTTACGGTGATTAGAAATGAAAAAGTCGCTGCGCTGTCTGATAACGCCCTCGACCAATTTGCAGTGGCGGCTGATAATTTATGCCAAGCACTGTCGGTTCCAGCCACTTGTGACCCGCTCTTCGAACAATTGTCTCAGCTGTCAGACTATCGAAATATAGAAGATCAACTCTTACTAAATGCCTATTTAGCGTCGGTGTCCAGTAGCGTTACTGCGCTACGAGGGGAAGTTGAAAATGCCATTGCAAACCGCGTTAAAGTTCAGCAAGACGATTTAAACGCCATGCAAGCGAAGCAAGCGTGGTCAACAGCCATGCTGGTGAGTGTGTCTTTGCTGCTAATTTTGCTTGGCAGCCAACTTATTGTTAATCCAGTCAATAAATTAAAGCAAATTATTCGTATTGTGGCTCACCAAAAAGGGGACTTGCCCCCATTATCGCGCCACGCCCCCAGAGAGCTGATTGACGTTGAAAAAGATCTTCACTGGTTGCACGACAGGCTTCAGCAGCTAGAACACATCAGAACCGCATTACTGCGCCATGCAGCCCATGAGCTGAAGACGCCACTGGCCAGTATTAAAGAGGGGTGTAGTTTATTGTCTGAAAATGTGGTGGGTGAATTAAATAATGCTCAGCAGGAAGTGCTTTCATTACTTACCGGCAGTACGCAACGCCTGAATACCTTGGTGGAAAAGCTATTAGACTACAACTTACTATTGCAACAAGCGCAACCCAAACACGTGCAAACGCAACCTAAAAAGCTGGTGGATGCCTGTTTGGAAGACTATGCACTGGCATTGCAAGAACGTGAAGTCATCGTGAATGTTGATGTAGATAGCGCATGGATTGATGAAGAATTATTTCGCCGAATTCTTGATAATTTGGTGTCCAATGCTGTGGCACATGGTGCATTGGGTAGACCCATCAACGTACATATTTATCAAGCGGGCAAGTTCACTGTATTAGACGTTGCCAACCGAGGCAAAAAAATTCCTCAGTCCTCGGTGGCTACCCTCTTTGAGCCTTTCACACGAGGTGCGGAGCCTAGAAACGACAATGTTATTGGAACAGGACTAGGGTTGTCGATAGTTGCCGATTGTGCGCGCTTAATGCACGGCGATGTTAAGGTAGTTGATGTAGACTATGCCGATGTATGCTTTAGAGTGACAATTCCGCAACAGGAAAAATAAAATGAGAATAATAGTATTGATGCTGGCGATTGCGTTGACGTCAGCGTGTAGTGTCCTGTCAGAATCTAAAACGGCTGAGGTGACGCCGCAAGAAACACCCCCGACTCAGCCGCAAGTTGTTGAGCACAACGTTTGCTGGTTTACCCATGCGCCAGAAGGTTTCCCTGCGAATTGCGATGTCAGGTTTTGGGTGAATTTGTGGTTAGATGCTGACAGTACGCCGTGGAGTGAACGAAAAGAAGCCATCGCCCAATTAGGGAAAACCGAGGAAGACAAACTGCGTCAGTTTTTTCTCACCTTACCGACAGATACACCGTATCAGGATAAACTGCGTGCCCAGCTAGCGTTAGACGATATTACCGATCAATTTACTGAGCTGTCTAAAACCTTACTGTTAACCATTGCTGTTAAACCGAATAAACAGCAGATGGAACTAGAATCGGCCATGAGCGTATTGAGTAAAGAAAATGCGCACAATGCGCTGGCATTAAAATCATTACAAAAAGAACTAGACGCACAGCAGCGTAAATTAGAAGAATTATTACAAATAGAAGCAACATTGATGGACAAGAGCAGGAGTAATCAACAGTGAATGAGCCCAATGTCGACAAGCCACAGCTACTGCTAGTAGATGATGATAAAAGCCTTTTGCGTCTATTAACCATTCGCCTTGAAGGAGAAGGTTATCAAGTGACCGCTGTTGAAGACGGGCAAAGTGCACTTAAAAAATTACAAAACGACAGTTATGACGTGGTACTCAGCGACCTTCGTATGCCTGGGTTAGACGGCCTTAGTTTATTTGAAGAAATCATGGGCATCAGAAAAGATATACCGGTTATTTTGATGACAGCCCACGGCACCATTGCCGATGCTGTTTCTGCCACGCAGCGCGGTGTGTTTGGCTTTCTACCTAAACCGGTTGATCATGACGAACTGCGTACGCTTTTGCAAAAAGCGTTGAGTCAGTCACAAGCGGCTCAGCCTGGGGATTGGGCGAAAGATATCATCACTCGCTCGCCAGATATGCTGAATGTACTTGACCAAGCCTATCGTATTGCACAGCGAGAAGTGTCTGTACTGATAAGCGGTGCTAGCGGCACAGGTAAAGAATTATTAGCCAATGCGATACACAAAGCGAGCAACCGAAACAATAAACCCTTTGTGGCCATTAACTGTGGCGCACTGCCGGAAAACTTGCTGGAATCTGAATTATTTGGTCATGCCAAAGGGGCATTTACCGGGGCGGTATCAGCCCATCCTGGTTTGTTCCGAGAGGCCGATGGGGGCACCTTATTTTTAGACGAAATTGGTGATATGCCAATGACGTTACAAGTGAAGCTATTGCGGGCCTTACAAGAACGTCAAATCCGGCCAGTTGGCAGTAGTAAACATGTCGATATTGACGTGCGTATTATCTCGGCCACGCACAAAGATTTACATAAAGAGATGGAAGAAGGTACTTTTCGGGAAGATTTATATTACCGACTAAACGTGGTGAATTTAAAGCTGCCTTCTCTTAAAGCGCGCAGTGAAGACATACCTCTGCTTGCACGTTCACTGCTTCAACAAAGTGCTCAGCGTCATGGGGTTAATGTCAGCCAATTCTCCGATGATGCGATGCAGCAGTTAGTCACATCGTCTTGGCCTGGGAACGTGCGTCAGCTGGTGAATGTGGTTGAACAATGTGTGGCGCTTACGCAAACGCCGGTTATTCCACTACATTTGGTTGAGCAGGCGTTATCTGCCACCAAGCAAAGTTGGCCTACACTGACTGAAGCCCGAGACGCGTTTGAGCAACAGTATTTATTCAAGTTACTTAAAATGACTGATGGCAACGTGACACGTGCCGCTGAGTTAGCCGGTAGAAATAGAACTGACATGCACAAGCTGATGAAGAAACACGAACTCGATGCGGCGGATTTTCGCTAACGGCTATCCACGCAGCATCAAAACAAGGCATCTTGTGTGGGGTTCACCTTTAGCGAAAGGTTAGGTAAAGGCGTTGTTGGGAAGGCGGTGTTATACATATCGATGAATAACTGCGCCAACCAAGGGGCGTCTTTATTGTCTGGACGATGACAGAACACGTAAGGCGTTTTCCCTTGGCAACGCCACCGATGCACTTTCGTTACCCAAGGTCGTAAGCAGCTTTCGTTGTCTACCTCGTTATTATTGCCGACAAAGCGCACAACTGGTTTATCGCCGGTTGCGATGACATTCACAGGCACTCGGGGTTTCTTTTCTCTCACCTCTTTTAATAGCGTGTCGTGACAAGGGCCGGTGAAAAGTGCCCGGGTATCCATCATGATGCGGTTCGCATTATTCCTAATTAGTAACTGGTTAAATGCCTTTTCTGCTTCACCCTTGGCAAAAAAATCAAGGTGCCTAACTTCCACACCTACGCTTATAGTGTCAGGCAGCATTGTCAAAAAGCGCTCGAGGTCATTGAGCTTTTGAGGGCCAAATTGGGAGGGGAGTTGCACCATCATTAGGCCCAGTTTGTTTTTTAACCCAGCCAACAGAGCTAACTGCGCTTGAACGTCTTCCTCGCAATGCTTCAATTGATGAACATGAGTGATGTTTTGACTAAATTTAAAGGTAAACGAAAAGTGCTCGGGTACAGAAGCAGCCCAGCGTTCTACCGCATCGGCATGAGGAAGCGAGTAAAAGGTGGTATTCCCTTCAACCGTATTACATTCTTGTGCGTATTGAACGAGCTGACTTTGCGCTTTTGGCAGGCCAGCAAACCAGGTTTGCGGCCAATGGCTATGCTGCCACATAGGCAAGCCGATAAAAACGGGAGGGAGGGAATGGGCGTTGTGCGTGATACCAGAAACCTCATTATTGCCAGAAGTGGGATAGTTTACATTTGTCATTGGGCTTTACGGCGCATTTGTTTATACTATGCGGCCTTTAAACTAATACATTGAGCAAGATGGTTACGCCGCGCAAATTTGAGCGCCATTGTAGAGCATTTCTAACGCGCTACAAAGCCAGTTAACCATAGTGTTAAGCAAGAAAAAATATCAGGGGTCAAGGACCATGCGCACAGATTACTGTGGGAATATCGATTCATCTTACATTGGACAAGAAGTCACGCTTTGTGGCTGGGTTAACAAGCGTCGCGACCTAGGTGGCGTTATCTTTATAGATCTTCGCGATCGCGAGGGCATTGTACAGGTTGTGTTCGACCCTGATTTACCTGATGTATTAGCGGTTGCCAATACGCTACGTAGTGAATTTTGCGTTAAGCTAACGGGGAAAGTTCGTGCACGTCCCGAAGGCCAAATGAATAAAGATATGCGCACGGGCGGAATTGAAATTCTAGGGACAGGCCTAGAGGTCATCAATAAAGCGGATGTGTTGCCTCTTGATTGGAATCAGGAAAATTCGGAAGAGCAACGTCTTCGTTATCGCTACCTTGATCTTCGTCGTCCTGTAATGAGCCAGCGCTTACAATTTCGTGCCAAAGTCACTGGTGCTGTTCGTCGTTTCCTAGAAGAAGAAGGCTTTTTAGATATTGAAACGCCTATTTTAACCAAAGCAACCCCTGAAGGTGCGCGGGATTATTTAGTTCCTAGTCGTACTCATAAAGGCGAGTTTTTTGCCCTGCCGCAATCTCCTCAGTTGTTTAAGCAACTGCTGATGATGTCGGGCATGGACCGTTACTATCAAATCGTTAAGTGCTTCCGCGACGAAGACTTACGTGCCGACCGTCAGCCAGAGTTTACCCAAATCGATATTGAGACCACGTTTTTAGATGCAGACGGTGTTATGTCTATCACTGAACGCATGATTCGTGATTTGTTTAGTAAAATGCTTGATGTTGATTTAGGTGACTTCCCGCGCATGACTTACGCCGAAGCCATGCAACGTTTTGGTAGCGATAAGCCTGATTTACGCAACCCATTAGAATTAACCGATGTGGCAGACCTGCTTGAATCCGTTGAATTTAAAGTGTTTAGCGGACCAGCAAAAGACCCGAAAGGCCGTGTAACGGCTATACGTGTCCCAGGCGGTGCGTCGCTGTCACGTAAGCAAATTGATGAATACACAAAGTTTGTGGGTATTTATGGTGCGAAAGGCTTAGCCTGGATTAAAGTCAATGAACTCGCACCAGGCCAAGAAGGTTTGCAATCGCCTATTCTTAAGTTCTTAAGCGAAGATATTACTGATGCCATTATTCAGCGCACAGGTGCGCAGGCTGGTGATATTCTGCTGTTCGGCGCAGATAATTATACCGTAGTGACTGAAGCCATGGGTGCGCTTCGCCTTAAGCTTGGCGAAGACTTCGACTTACTCGACGGTGACTGGAAGCCACTTTGGGTTGTAGACTTCCCAATGTTTGAAGAGTTTGATGGCCAGCTTCATGCTATCCACCATCCTTTCACTGCGCCTCGTGGATTAACACCTGACGAGCTTAAAGCCAACCCCGTTGATGCATTGTCAGATGCTTACGACATGGTACTAAATGGAGTAGAGCTTGGTGGTGGTTCGGTACGTATTCACAATGAAGACATGCAGTCGGCTGTATTCAATATTCTTGGTATTGACGACGAAGAAGCGAAGAACAAGTTTGGTTTCTTACTGGATGCACTTCGTTTTGGTGCGCCACCACACGCAGGGCTTGCATTCGGGTTAGATCGCTTGGTTATGCTTATGACCGGGGCAACCTCTATTCGTGATGTGATGGCATTCCCTAAAACCACCACGGCAGCGTGCCCGCTAACGTCCGCCCCAAGCCCTGCTAATCCGCAGCAGCTTGAAGACTTAGCTATCGCCACGGTGAAGAAGCAACCTTAATTTATGGCCTATAAAAAGCCAGAATCAGCGCTGGTGGTGTTGTATGACCAACACCACCGAGTGCTATTGCTGCAGCGCAAAGACGATCCCACTTTCTGGCAATCGGTAACCGGTGCGTTGGAAGAAGGGGAGCTTCCCGCTGAAACGGCGCGTCGTGAAGTGGCAGAAGAAATTGGTATCGATGCCAATATTCACGGCTTTGTGTTGAATAACCATAACAAACAAAACAAATACGAAATACGTAACCGCTGGCGTCACCGCTATCCTCCAGGTACGGTATTTAATACCGAGCACGTATTCTCATTACAAATAGACAGCGCGCTTCCTCTCGTGCTTACTGAACATCTTCAGTATGAATGGGTGTCCAAAGAAGATGCATTAGCCCGTTTGTGGTCCCCCTCAAATAAAGAAGCGGTATCTTTGTTTGTACCGAGTGTGCCTTAATGGTTATACTGGGTATAGATCCAGGTTCTAGGATTACCGGTTACGGTTTAATTGCGCGAAAGCAAGGTAAATTGGTGTATGTAGCCAGCGGTTGTATTCGTGTTGGTACGGCAGAATTACCCGCGCGATTAGCGAATATTTATACTGGCATTAGTGACATTATTCGACAGTATTCGCCTGCGCAATTTGCAATTGAGCAAGTCTTTATGGCGAAAAACCCCGATTCAGCTTTAAAGTTGGGCCAAGCAAGAGGGGCAGCGATAGTGGCGGCAACGCAGGCAAGTTTGCCCGTGGCTGAATACAGTGCAAGGCAAATAAAGCAAGCTGTGGTAGGAAAGGGCAGTGCCGATAAAACACAGGTGCAACACATGGTGAAGCATCTATTGAATTTAAGTGGTACGCCACAAGCCGATGCGGCTGATGCCTTAGCGGTTGCCTTGTGTCATGCCAATACTGAACAAAGCCTTATTAATATGGCGGGGCAAGCACGTAAAACGGTACGTGGCCGACTACGGTAATCTGCTAGAACCAATCCTAACTTTCGCTTTTATAAAGCTAAGCAAAGAGACTTTTCATGATTGGACGAATTCGCGGTACGTTGGCTGAAAAACAGCCACCAGAAATTCTTGTTGATGTAGCCGGTGTTGGCTACGAAATTCATATGCCTATGACCAGCTTCTATCAACTTCCCGCAGTAGGCGACGAAGTGGTGGTGTATACCCATTTCGTGGTACGGGAAGACGCGCAGTTACTCTTTGGTTTCGCCGATAAGATGGAGCGAGGCTTGTTTCGCGAACTGATTAAAGCTAATGGTGTCGGTCCAAAACTAGGGCTTGCTATATTATCGGGTATGTCAGCATCGCAATTTCTTGCCAGTGTACAAAACGAAGATGTGTCAGCCTTAGTGAGCTTGCCCGGTATAGGTAAAAAAACTGCAGAACGTTTGGTGGTTGAACTTAAAGACAGATTAGCTAAGTTTGGTAAAGCACAAAGTATTGCAGTACCGCCACCGAGTAGCGATTTGTTATCTGCCAATACCTTTGTTGAAGTGAACGACACCCGTGAAGAAGCACAAAGCGCGCTTATTGCACTTGGCTACAAACCTGCGCAGGCGAGTAAGCTTGTCGACAGCGTGTATAGCGAAGGCATGGAAAGCGAAGCGCTTATTCGTGAAGCCCTCAAAGCGGCCATATAAATTACATTTAAATAAGCAGAGCAATCATGATAGAAGCCGACAGACTTATCACGCCGGATGCTAGCAGCGAAGATGAAGTTATCGACCGCGCCATTCGGCCAAAAATGTTGGACGATTATACCGGTCAGCCCCATGTGTGTGAGCAAATGGAAATCTTCATTCAAGCGGCACGCAATCGTGACGATGCCTTAGATCACCTGCTCATTTTTGGCCCGCCAGGATTGGGTAAAACCACGTTAGCCAATATTGTGGCTAACGAAATGGGCGTGAACATTAAAACCACCTCAGGCCCGGTACTTGAAAAGGCAGGTGATTTAGCGGCCTTGCTGACAAACCTAGAGCGTAACGACGTACTCTTTATCGACGAAATTCATCGATTAAGCCCCGTGGTGGAAGAAATACTTTATCCCGCCATGGAAGACTATCAACTGGATATTATGATTGGCGAAGGGCCTGCGGCTAGGTCAATTAAGCTGGATTTACCTCCGTTTACTCTCGTGGGCGCAACCACCCGTGCTGGCTCTCTAACATCACCGCTAAGAGACAGGTTTGGAATAGTACAGCGTCTGGAATTTTATTCCGTTAAAGATCTCACCAGCATAGTCGCACGAAGCGCAAGTTATTTGAATTTATCCATGAGTGAAGAAGGCGCTCAAGAAGTCGCCTGTCGCTCAAGAGGTACGCCTCGTATCGCAAACCGCTTACTTCGACGGGTGCGAGATTACGCTGAAATTAAAGCCGATGGCACGGTGGGCGCTGAGATAGCGGCTAAAGCACTCGATATGCTGGATGTGGATAAAGAAGGCTTTGATTACATGGATCGTAAATTGCTAACTGCCATTATAGAGAAGTTTGATGGTGGGCCTGTAGGGTTGGATAACTTGGCCGCTGCCATCGGTGAGGAAAAAGAAACCATCGAAGACGTCATTGAACCGTTTCTTATTCAGCAGGGGTTTTTACAACGCACTCCCAGAGGCCGAATAGTATCGCAACGAGCCTATCTTCATTTTGGTTTTACACCTTCAAATTAAGCCTTTTCTAATGGCAGTGTTAAAGCACTGCCATGTTTTATTCAAAACAAAGGATTGAAAGCAAAAAAAAGCCCGCTCATTTGAGCGGGCGAAAACAACAAGTGTTGAAGGAAATAAATCCAGGGAACTCATGTCTTACAAGAGAAAAACTCTAGCGTAACCGTGCTTGCCACCATTACGCTCTGTACGACTGATGCTGCGTATTATAGGTAAGCGCAGAATTCTTACAATTGAGTAAAATTGTTTTAATTCATTAGAATATCTAATGTGTTATTTATATGTTAATCGTGCGTCAAAAAATGATTTAAAGTGGCGTTTATAGTAGGATGTGGCGGTGAAATTTAGCGATGAGTTGCCGTTGGGTTGTGCGTTGTTTTTGTATTTATAGATTAATTTTATTGACGGTAAAGGAATAGTTATGCATCGACATCAGGTGAGGGTGTATTACGAGGATACCGATGCAGGTGGTATTGTGTACTACGCCAATTATTTAAAGTTTATGGAGAGAGCCCGTACAGAGTGGTTACGTTGCTTAGGCTTCGAGCAAGACACATTAATGGAACAATCGGTCGCTTTTGTCGTCAAACGCGTTGAAATGCATAATTATGCGCCTGCTCGGTTTAATGAGTTGTTGAGTATTGATTCTCAGGTTGTAGAATTAAAAGGCGCTAGCATGACATTTAAACAAACCATTAAAAATAAACAAGAAACGATATTGGTCACCGCCGAGGTGCTCGTTGCTTGTGTTAATCTGGACTCAATGAAGCCCAGACGTTTACCACGTACATTATTAGGGGAAATTTCGCGTGTCATCTGATCTTACTTTTATCGGACTTTTTCTACAGGCCAGCTTTATCGTTCAACTGGTCATGCTGCTTTTATTGAGTGTATCCATTGCCTCTTGGACATTTATATTTCAAAGAAGTAGAGCGTTATCAGGAGCACGAGAAGAAATGCGCCAGTTTGAAGACAAGTTTTGGTCAGGCGCAGATTTAAACCGTCTTTATCAAGAACTTTCTGCGCGAAACAACCTGACTGGCATGGGCAGCATCTTTTGTGCGGGTTTTAAAGAATTTGTCCGTTTGAGGAAGTCGAACACCAGCACAAATGGTGTGGTTGATGGTACCTATCGTGCTATGAGGGTTACCATGTCGCGCCAAGTAGAAGAATTAGAGAGTCGACTGCCTTTTCTCGCCACCGCAGGGTCCATTAGCCCGTATATTGGCCTTTTCGGAACCGTATGGGGAATTATGAATGCCTTTATCGCGCTAGGTGAAGTGCAACAAGCCACCTTGGCAATGGTTGCGCCAGGTATTGCTGAAGCTTTGATTGCCACAGCGATTGGTTTATTCGCGGCAATTCCTGCTGTTATTGCATACAACCGCTTTAGCCATCAGGTTGAGAAGTTAGAGAATAACTATGGCAATTTCATGGAAGAGTTTTCTGCCATATTGCACCGCCAAGCCATGGCGTCGCAAGCACAACAACCACAAGCCTAAGCTAACTTCACACACGAGCGAGGACTTGTTATGTACGTGAGAAAACGCAGAAGACCGGTTTCAGAAATAAACGTAGTGCCTTACATCGATGTTATGTTGGTACTACTCATTATTTTTATGGTGACCGCACCATTAATATCACAAGGGGTAAAGGTAGATCTTCCTAAAGCAAGTGCCAACCCTATTGAGCAAGAAGACAATCCCCCCATTATTGCGTCGGTAGACGTGAAAGGCCGCTATTATTTAAATGTTGGTGATGACCAAGAATCTCCTATCGACAAAGACGAACTTGCAGCAATAGTGCAAGCGCAGCTTCAAAAAGATGAAAACACGCCAGTGGTAGTGAAGGGAGATGGTCAGGTTGCGTACAACGAAGTGATTCAATTAATGGTGCTATTGCAAAGTGCGGGTGTACCCTCAGTTGGGTTAATGACAGATCCTGTAGAGCCGGAGTAGGGTAACCCTTTTATGACAGCATCATCTGTTGCCATTTATAAATCCCTAGGGCTGCACACGGTAGTGGCGGCCCTGTTGCTAATTAGCGTCAGTTTTTCGCCAGATCCCTTACCTAGTCTTCCTTCAAATGCACCGTTAATTGAAGCAACGTTTATAGATGCACAAAAAATTGCCGATACTAAGCGTGCCCAAGCTCAAGCAGAAGCGCAAGCGCGTGCCAAAGAAGCAGAGCGCCAGCGTAAAGCACAAGAAGCCGCAGCTCAAAAGCGCCAGCAGGCGCTAGCCGCTAAGCGTGCGAAGGCAGAACGGGAAGCAAAAGCGGCAGAAGCGAAGCGGCAAAAAGAATTAGAGCGATTAGCCGCGCAAAAAGAGAAAGAACGCAAAGAAAGAGAGGCCCGCGAGAAGGCGGAAGCCTTACAAAAAGAAAAAGACGCGAAAGAAAAAGCGGAAATGGAAAGAATAATGCAAGAGCAGTTAGCACAGGAGCAGGCGGCGCAGCAAGCTAGACGTCGCAAGCAGGTGCTCACTGAGGTAGAGAGGTACACCGCGCTTATTCAACAGACTATTAAGCGTAACCTCTATTATGACGATAGTTTTGAAGGGAAGGTGTGCCGGCTAAATATAAAGTTGGCGACCACAGGGTTCGTCACCAGTATTCGTGTACTTGGCGGTAATGATGCCTTATGTCGCGCCGCCGAGAGTGCCGTCAGGCGAGCAGAAGAGCTACCAGTGTCAACTGCGCCAGATGTGTACGAACAGCTAAAAGATATCAACTTAAAAGTGGAACTGTAGTGAAATGAAAATACGAGGTTTATGGATAGCAGCCATTGCAATGGTGTTTAGTGCTAAGGTGTTCGCTACCTTGGAAATAGTCATCACAGAAGGGATGAACAGTGCTCGGCCCATTGGGGTTGTTCCTTTTAAGTGGAAAGGGCAAGGAGCACTACCCGGTGAAATCTCAGAAGTGGTGATGGCCGATTTAATGCGCAGCGGTAAGTTTAATCCGGTGTCCACCAATGACATGCCACAGTACCCTGAAACGGCAGAAGATGTTGATTATAGTGCTTGGGCCACAATGGGGGTGGATACCGTGCTTGTGGGCAGTATTGATGAGCAGGGCGCAAACAAGTATGTGGTGTCTTACCAGCTTATCGATGTGCTGAAAGGGCAATTAGATGGTGGGCAAGCTCAAGTGCTTAAAAACGGTGAGCTAGTCACCAGCAATAGCCATGTCATTGTTGCACGCCAGGCGGTAATTGATGGTCAAGATTTCCGTCAGTATGCACATAGAATTAGTGATGTCGTATATGAAAAACTGACAGGAGTACGCGGCGCATTCCTTACACGCATTGCTTATGTCATAGTACGGGACAGAGATACGCACAAAAAGCCGTATCAACTTGTTATTGCCGATTATGATGGGGAAAACGAAACGCGCTTACTTTCATCTCCTGAGCCGTTGATGTCGCCAGTATGGTCGCCGGATGGTGAAAAATTGGCTTACGTTAGCTTTGAAAATCGTCGCCCGCAGATATTTATACAGGATATTTACACGAGTGAGCGTACCCGCGTTACCGATTTTCCTGGTATAAATAGTAGCCCGGCGTTTTCGCCAGATGGCAAGCAACTTGCTATGGTGTTATCGAAAGATGGAAACCCAGAGATCTATATCATGGATCTTGCGACAAAAAACTTGCGTAGAATTACACGTAATCGTGCGATTGATACTGAGCCTGCCTGGCTGCCAGATGGTAGTGGGTTAATTTTTAGCTCGGAACGGGGTGGTAAACCCCAGATTTATAGCGTAAATTTAGATTCTAAGAAGGTAAGACGCGTTACCTTCGTTGGTGAGCAAAACCTCGGAGGTACAATTACCCCTGACGGAAAGCAAATGGTGGTGGTCAATCAGACCAATGGGAACTACCATATTGCTAAGCAACCGTTAGACGGTAGTTCACCTCAAGTGCTGACAAGAACCTATTTGGACGAGTCGCCGAGTATTGCACCCAATGGCAGTATGATTATATACAGCACCCTACACGAGGGTACACAAGTGTTATCGCTTGTTTCTCTTGATGGGCGTTTTAAAGCTAGGTTACCAGCAGCCGATGGGCAGGTAAAAGCACCAAGTTGGTCACCATTTTTGTTCTAAACACTGATACAGTAAACAATAAAATTTAAGGATTAGTAGGATGCAAATGAATAAAGTAATGAAAAGCTTCATTATCGCTTTGCCAGTGGTGACAATGATGGCCTGTTCTTCAGGTCCTAGCGAAGAAGAATTAGCCGCTGAGCGTAACCGTTTAGCACAAGAACAAGCCGCCGCTGAAGCAGAAGCCCGTGAAGCAGAAGCTGAGCGTGTGCAAGCAGAAGCTGCACAGCGTTTGAAGCGTCAAGAAGAAATGGTTCAGCAAGAAATGGAAGCGCTGAAGAACGAACAAACAGTTTACTTCGACTTCGACAGTTCAGGTATTAAACCTGAGTTCCAACGTTTGCTTGATAAGCACGCGGCATTCTTGGTGAAAAATCCAGGTACTAAAGTGACAATTGAAGGTCACACTGACAGCCGTGGTACCCCTGAGTACAACATTGCGCTTGGCGAGCGTCGTGCCCAGTCAGTTGAAACTTACCTAATGAATGCTGGCGTAAGCAGCAGCCAAATTTCAGTGGTTTCTTATGGTGAAGAAAAGCCAGCGGTAATGGGTTCTACTGAATATGCATTCGCACAGAACCGTCGCGGAGTGGTTGTTTACCGATAATGGCTTATCCCTCTTTAAGACAACTTAAATTAGGCGTCACCTTTGGTGCCGCCTTTGTCGTCTCCAGTTACGCAAGCGCGCAAGCACCCGTATACGATGCTAACGGCGGTAACGATCTCGAGCAGCGCATAGCAGTATTAGAACGGATCGTAAAAAGCCGCACTGAAATGCAGCACCGTTTGCAAGCTCAGCTAGACAATATGCAAAATGAAGTTGATGAACTTCGTGGTGCGGTAGAGGTGAATACCAACGAGCTGGAAAAAGTGCTAGAGCGCCAACGGGAGCTGTATCTAGAAATAGATAAGCGGGTAGAAGCGCTTAAGCAAAATGGCGTCACAAGCTCCACAGGTAACGCCGTTACGTCGTCGGTAAGCGCATCAGGAGCCACGCCAAGACAAGCGCTACAGCAAGTTACCCAGCAGGGTGAGGAAGACGCCTACAACAGCGCTGTGAACCTTATTCTTAAGTCACGGGAATACGACAAAGCTATTCCTGCGTTTCAATCGTTCATAGAACGCTTTCCTAATAGTGAATATGCGCCGAATTCGCACTATTGGCTTGGGCAATTGTTGTTTAATAAGCAGCAATGGGCAGAAGCCAGTGAGCAGTTTAATACTGTCGTGACGCGCTTTACTGATTCTAGTAAGCGGGCAGACGCGTTATTAAAGCTAGGTGTTATTGCTGAACGCACGGGTAATATTAATCAAGCGAAACAGCTATTTCAGCAAGTTGTCGATGAGTATCCAAACTCCTCGGCCACGCGATTAGCATCATCGAGATTAAACAACCTTTAAATAAAAACCTCTCATTTGAGAGGTTTTTTTTAATCTAGCCTAAGAAAATTTGTGTACTCATACTAAGTACTTAGGTTTTAACAAACTTTCTGCCTATGAGTAGGACAGAAGTGTACAAAAAGTAACGTCTCGATTCATCCCAAACTCAACGTTATCTTTGCCGTAAAGGAAGAATAAACGAACGATTTGTACTGATTTTGACCGCTTGGAAGGTTTTTGACAGAAAAATGAAAATAAAAAGGGGTTTTGGGTTGCGTCAGAAAAAAATCTGAGTATTATATGCCGCCGTTGCCAAGACACAGGCAACGGTAGGAAAGAAGGGTCGTTAGCTCAGTTGGTAGAGCAGTTGACTTTTAATCAATTGGTCGCTGGTTCGAATCCAGCACGACCCACCACTTCTTCTCCTAGCTCAAAAATGATGGGTCGTTAGCTCAGTTGGTAGAGCAGTTGACTTTTAATCAATTGGTCGCTGGTTCGAATCCAGCACGACCCACCATCATTTCAAAGCAAAGCAACCAGTTCAAGCCCATAAAAAGCTTGTGGTTCGGTTCAAAAGAACACGAACAGTTGTTGTGTCACTTGATGGGTCGTTAGCTCAGTTGGTAGAGCAGTTGACTTTTAATCAATTGGTCGCTGGTTCGAATCCAGCACGACCCACCATCAAGTGCGTATGGCTCTACCCCATAAACGGGGGATCAGCACTCATCTTACCCTATTGATAACACCATCCCATCCGCAATGGGTCATCACTCTTATTCTGTAATTTTCAAAGTTTCTAAAACCATACGCTCTTCTCGATATCATTTCCATTTTGTTGTGGAAGCCTTCGGTGACGCCGTTGTTCCGTGTAAAGCGCCACATTGCCACTATCGGTTGTAGCCAGGACGTCAGGGACTTCGCTAAGGCTTTGAGTGGGCTTTGATGCAATTGTGCGAGTAACTCTAAGAATTGAGGTAGCTTTTTTTCCATCCGATTTTGGTTCATCGTTTTCATCAGCACGAAACGGATAAGCTTTTGTTTCGTTATATACAATGCGCGTAGGACGGGGTAGTTCGCCAAGTAACGGTCTAAGTTTGCTCTGTTATCTTCGTTTAGTCGCCATTGATGCCGTCGCATGGCTCTACCCCATAAACGGGGGATAAGCATTCACCTTACCCTATTGATAACACCATCCCATCCACAATGGGTCATCACTCTTATTCGATAATTTTCAAAGTTTCTAAAACCATACGCTCTTCTCGATATCATTTCCATTTTGTTGTGGAAGCCTTCAGTGATCCCGTTGTTTCGTGTAAAGCGCCACATGGCGATGATAGGTTGCAACCACGAAGTTAAGGTATTGGCCAGTGCACGAAGTGGACTGTGATGTAACTGTTCAAGCAAGTCTAAGAACCTCGGTAATGTCTTCTCCATTCGTTTTTCATTCATAGTCTTTAACAGCATATACCTGATGAGCTTCTGTTTGACCTCATACAGTGTTTTCAACACCGGATAGTCAGCTAAGTAGCGTTGTAGGTTGCTGTTTTTCTCTTCGCTTAAATGCCATTGATGTCGTCGCATCAAACTAAGTAAACCCCGATTTTTACGTCCTTCAGGGTGTTGTTGCTGCCACGCTTTTAAGAAGTGATGGTTGATCAAGCGCACCACATGAAAACGGTCAGCGACGATTGTCGCGTTAGGAAAGTACTTTTTAGCAATGCTGCGATACGTTTCGGACAAATCCATCGCGATGAGCTTCACGTTCTCTTTATTGGGAAGGTGGCGCAAATACGAGCGTAAACTTAATTCAGAACGTCCCAGTTTTACATCAAACACACTACGATGTCGTAAATCTACAAACGTCGTCGCATAACCCTTCTTACGGGTAAAAAAGTGTTCATCTAGCCCCAACATCTCGGGGCAGGGG
The DNA here is from genome assembly GCF_015767655.1 of Alteromonas sp. B31-7. Classification (NCBI taxonomy): domain Bacteria; kingdom Pseudomonadati; phylum Pseudomonadota; class Gammaproteobacteria; order Alteromonadales; family Alteromonadaceae; genus Alteromonas; species Alteromonas sp. B31-7. The sequence goes on along the minus strand of NZ_CP065233.1, from coordinate 2,947,605 downwards.
CGACTGATAATCTCTTTATATTTTTGGCTGATATGAGATTGGTACCACCGCTCTACCGTAGTTGGACTAATGCGATGTGTGCGTGAGATGCCACGCTGCGTAACACCGCCGTGGTGCGCCTCAAAGACTTCCAAGCGAAAGCACTCTGATGCCCGATAGCGAGGCCGAATCCCAACAAAAGGATGCCTGAAATAACGACCACAGCATCGACAATGATACTTAGGCACCTTTAAATGTAGCGTTAGCACCTGATTACCTTGACGCGTGTGCTTTACAGTGCGCTTATGTGTGGCTTTTATGCGTAAATGTCGACTCTCACAATGCTTGCATAGAGGCTTTTTAGTAGGCTTCGCCCACACTTCAATAAAATCATGTCGATGAACACGTTCTATTTCTAACTCACTTATGCCTAAAATAGTACCTGCGTGGGACATCTGTACTCTCCATTAAATGATTCTTCGCAAAATCAGTTTAATGAATGCGGATGTCCCCCGTTAATGATGAAGAGCCACATTAATGCTAGTCATACAGATGATCAATCGTCGCATAGGGATGTTAACCCCGCTGTACGCTTTATATTCAATTTTTTAGAATAAAACCATTGAAAAAAACATCATTGTACTTACCTAAGTAGTGTGTAATTTTTATGACAGTTGGGTATAATCCACGCCCTTGTCGCAACAGAGATGTAGGTCAATGTCAGTAGCTTTTCGTGTGGAACAGGTAGAGTATCCGTTTCCAGCTAAACCACAGCCATTATCAGATGCCCGTAAGGCAGCACTTAAAGCTGAGATTAAGTCTTTGCTTAAAGCGCGCAATGCCGTATTAGTGGCACACTATTACACCGACCATGAAATTCAGGCCCTAGCCGAGGAAACCGGTGGGTGTGTAGCAGACTCGTTAGAGATGGCGCGTTTTGGACGCGATGCACAAGAGCAAACCTTAATCGTGGCTGGCGTACGCTTCATGGGTGAAACCGCTAAAATTCTCAGCCCTGAAAAAACAGTACTGATGCCAACCCTAGAAGCAACGTGCTCCTTAGACATTGGCTGCCCGGTAGAAGAGTTCAGTGCTTTTTGCGATCAACATCCTGATCATACCGTCGTGGTATATGCTAATACATCGGCAGCAGTAAAAGCGCGTGCCGACTGGGTAGTCACATCTAGTATTGCGTTAGAAATTGTTGAGCACCTAGACAGCGAAGGCAAAAAGATAATTTGGGGTCCGGATCGTCATTTAGGCTCTTACATTGCGAAACAAACGGGTGCCGACATGCTTATGTGGCAAGGCGAGTGCATTGTGCACGATGAGTTTTCAGCGCAAAAGCTGGCAGACATGAAAGCCCTGTATCCAGATGCCGCTATCTTAGTTCACCCTGAATCGCCAGCCAGTGTGGTTGATATGGCCGATGCCGTCGGCTCTACCAGCCAATTAATTGCAGCGTCACAAACCATGGACAACGATACCTTCATTGTGGCAACCGATAAGGGTATTTTCTACAAGATGCAGCAACTTACGCCTAACAAGACCTTTATTGAGGCTCCAACAGGCGGTAACGGCGCTACATGTAAAAGTTGTGCTCACTGCCCTTGGATGGCAATGAACGGCTTAGAAGCGATTAAGGCGTCGTTAACAGAAGGTGCGAGTGGCCACGAAATTTTTGTAGACGACAGTTTACGAGAACGCGCCCTTATCCCACTCGATCGCATGTTGGCATTTTCCGCCGATTTAAAAGCAAAGCAGGGTTTGTAAACTCAAGCGTTCATTAAATGGGCAGTTGTTCGATTTTTTTAAGCTACGTCTTGATTAACTAGCCCGCTTTACCTACTATACGCGCGCTGCAACATTGCAACACAGAGTTACATGTTTTGCTCAATGCAAAACAAGACAATTTGGAGAGGTGGCTGAGTGGCTGAAGGCGCACGCCTGGAAAGTGTGTTTAGGGTTAAACCTAACGAGGGTTCGAATCCCTCTCTCTCCGCCAAATTCGAAGAACCGGCTTTGCGCCGGTTTTTTTGTGCTCGTAATAAATATACTCACTATATGTCATGTGGCGATTACTTTTTCATGCTCCGCCTTCATTGCTACACACGTTGTCCGTGTATATTATTTCCATAATAAGTAGGTTTTACTGAGCACAGAAATATTGGGGTCTATGCTGCTAGATTTTAAACGTAAATCTACCCATCTCCTTTCTTACTTTTCTTTATTTTTCAACAGCTAATTACAATATCTTGCCATTTATAGTGTGCCTAGTTAAACGGTTGTTCTTTTCTACCCATCGGCATGAGTCATGCAGGCTGAGAAGGTGAGTGATACAAATGATGACGTGTATTTCATTAAGGAGGAGCAATTATGTCGAAGCAAGACCAATACACGATGACCGATCCACGTACTCAGTACGATAGCGACCATACCCACTATAACAGTGACCAACCTGATCCCGCTTTGGATAAAAAATTAGACCCATCGGCAGATCACGGAGAAACCACATATCGTGGGAGTGAGCGACTGAAAGGACGCAAAGCGCTGGTGACTGGCGGTGATTCAGGCATTGGACGTGCAGTGGCTATAGCCTTTGCCCGGGAAGGCGCAGATGTCGTGATTAATTACCTTCCTTCTGAAAAAGTGGACGGGGAGTCGACGTTAGAAATATTGAAAGAAGCGGGTGTTAGCGCGAAAGGTATCGCTGGCGATATCAAAGAAGAAGACTTTTGTGTTTCTCTGGTTGATGAAGCGAAGGGCTTCTTAGGTGGTTTAGATATTGTTGTGAACAATGCCGGTAAACAAAAGTTTGTGGAAGATATCGAAAACTTAACCACAGAGCAGTTTAGAACCACATTCGAAACCAATGTATTTGCTATGTTTTGGATCACTAAAGCTGCTGCGAAATATATGCCTCCCGGTGGCAGTATCATCAATTCCACGTCGATTCAAAGCTATCAACCATCCCCAGGCTTACTAGACTACGCTTCAACCAAAGGGGCCATTACCTCATTCACGAAATCCTGCGCGAAAATGCTGATTGAAAAGGGCATTAGGGTTAATGGCGTTGCGCCAGGTCCCATATGGACACCCATTCAGCAAAGCGGTGGACAAGCGCCAGGCAAACTCCCCAATTTCGGTGAAAACACGCCAATAGGTCGCGTTGGGCAGCCTGCAGAACTCGCGCCTGCATACGTGTATTTGGCTTCACAAGAATCTAGTTATGTCACTGCAGAAATCTTAGGGGTTACAGGGGGCAAACACCTCCCTTAGCCTACGACTCTAGTTGATAAACGAGAATTAAAAAAAGGGCGATGAATATCGCCCTTTTTTATGATTTGCATTGTCGAACTACGACTCTATTGCATGGAAACAGAGGCAGTCCCAGTTAACACTATTGCTATTGTCGCTCTGCTGCATCAGAAAACCATTGCTTATGGCGCTTCTCATCAGCCCAGTGTCTTTCGATTATGACGCGTTCTGCAACAGAGAAGTCTTCGTGATCTAATGCCTTTTCATAGGCTTTTGTCGTTACCTCTTCATTAACTACCATGGCTTTTAAGACAGCTTTGTCGTTAATAAGGCCTGCAATGACAACTTTCCCTTTAGTCAGTACTTTCTTAAAATCTGCGTCAGTTACCTTATCTTCACCCCGTTGCGTCAACATATTGTTAAGCGCGTCGATGTGAGACTTGTGATCGTCTCTAAATGTAGCGATGGTTTCCTTCAAAGTAAGATCCTCAATTCGCTCGAGCGAGGCCTCATAGGCCGCTAAGGCATCAAAATCTAAATGACATAGTTCCGATAACACTTTTGAAGTTGAAGACATGATGTTCTCCTTGACATGCCGATTAAAATAATTTGTACGAGCAAATTCACAAGGAGATTAACTATTTTTTATATTCAAGCATTGGCCAGTGGGCTGACGCTGTCTGCTAACACTAAGTAAGGCATAAAAAAATGGGGTCAGAGTACTTTTACGGATAAAAGGCGAAAGGTCTTAAAATGTACTCTGACCCCATTAATTCAATGGCCTCAAAATGTACTCTGACCCCATTAAATGGAAATTCTATATATTGGAGAGCTATCAAGAATTGAGTTGTCGGCTTCTCACGCCACCGAAAATATATTTGAAATACAAACAGATAGCGCTTAACTAATGCTAAATATGCTGCCTAATAATTATAAGAACAATCAGAACACAAGCACAGGTTAGTAACACACATATGCATTATACTAACCGTGATATAAATGAAGAATACGTAAAATGCCAAGCAATGATGAATGACATTTTATATTAGCTGCGTCCCTTTTGACGCAGTATGATTGTGCTCATCGCCAGTAAAAGCAATATAAAGACACTCGGACTGCTAACCTCCACCAACGTAAATCTCGCATAGGAAGTTTCCAGGCCAGTCACTAAGCTTGTGCCAACGTTTGAGACTGAATCCAGTCCTGTGCCATCAGGTCCAGCCGAACCTGCCCAACCGGGACGTGCATTTATCACTACAACCCCTTGAACATGAGAGGTATTCGCACCATATGGTATTATAGACTCACATAACCAGTAGTTGCCACACCCTTGTGCGGGGTATGTACCCGGTTCGGTATCGAAATTTTCACCAGAGACCAAATCTAAAAATACTTGATCTAATAGTGCTTGCCCAGCAAGCAAGGCACTCGATTCGTTAGAAAACACAAATGTGGCAGAACTATCACATGAGCCAAAGACATCAAAACATGTGCCCTTGATAAACTCTACATTATAGAGGGTGCCATCAACATTGAGGTTTTGTACCCCAACTAAGGTTGTGCCAGAATCTATGTTTAAAATCATTGTAGAATGTGCATTAGTAACTGTGAAATACAGTAAAGAGGCAACTAAAAGTTGTGTTATTGATTTGCAGTGCATTATTATTCCCTTATATAATATACAATATAGTGTTATCCAAAATCATCTTGGCAGAGCAACATAAGCAAAAAGCAAACCAATAAAAATTATTACTAATTATCAATAATTTAGTTTTTTTTCAAACCCCTTTTAAATTTTATGTAAAAATAACTGACTACTTTTCAACAAATAATGTTAAATACTTTGGAAAATTAGACGCTTACACATAAGTAAACATTAAGGCAAAAATAATGGGGTCAGAGTCTGAGGTATCCCCACAAATAATATAGCGAAATCAGTGAGATAAAAAAGATAGGAACATTCATGACCTTTGGTGATCAGATCATTCGCCAAACATCACTGAGACCAAACTACCATGAATGCCCTGTTTATTGTGAACAAAGTCGTATCGCTTGTCAGCTTAAAAATGCATAAAACTGGTCAGGATGCGGTAACGGCGTGCGTCAAAAGCCTGCTTAATGGAAGCGCTGCAACCGTAACCAGCATAGGCCGAGGCATTGACACCAGAGCGTTTGAGAAACATCGCATTAAACGTGCTGACCGTTTGCTTTCAAACCCCAATCTGCTTGGTGAAGTGCCGCTTATCTATGCATCTATCGGCCAACTATTTTGTGGTAACACTTCACGCCCCGTTATCTCTATAGATGGGTCAGATTTGGATGACCGTAAAAAGCACTTTCTGTTACGCGCGGCGATATCTTTGAAAGGTAGGCCCATCACACACTATCAAAAAGAGCACTGCAATAAGACGAAAGAGAAACCAGCCACAGACAAAATATTTTTAAAGACGTTGCACGCGATATTACCTTCTCACTGTCGCCCCATTATCGTCACCGACGCAGGGTATAATCGCCTCGGTTTAGAGAAGTTAAGGTGCTAGGATGGGATATTGTTGGGCGTATCCGCAAGCCACATTTTTACTCGCTTGATAGAGGAAATACGTGGCAATGTATTCGTCATCTTTACGCACAAGCAACCTGTCGACCGAAGCGTTTAGATAACAGCCAAATAGTAAGGAGCAACCCCTTTACCTGCACGCTAGTTCTGTTTAAACAGAAATCTAAAGGACGACATGCTTCAAATCCAGATGGTACGCGCAAAGCCTCAAAGTGCTCAAAAGTGCATGCGCAGGGGGCGAAAGACCCGTGGCTATTAGCCACATCACTCGCATCTCACCGAAGCTTATCGAAACAAGTCGTTGCTATTTATCGCCAGCGCATGCAGATTGAAGAAGGGTTCAGAGATATGAAAAGCACCAAGTTCGGGCTTGGTTATGAACAAAACAAAAGTGTTAAAAAGCAGCGTCTAACAATACTAGTATTGCTGACCACGTTAGCGTCACTTGTTGCTATATTACTGGGTATGGTGCTCATCTCTTCAAAAAAACATCGCCGATTCCAAACGAATACCGAAAAAAGAAACGTCCTCTCATTCCACTACCTCGGCCTCAGAGCTATCGCGTGTCGAATACGGTTTACCATGCGACAGTGGGAAGCTGCACTTAAATGGTACAGCTCTATAGTAGATGGGGCCTAGGCCGGAAGCACATGAAATTAAATTCGTGGGGATCCCTCAGACTCTGACCCCTTTTTTACGTGGTGGCGAAGTCATTTGGCTTATTTTTAAAAGCCTACAATCTTCTCTCTTCCCGCAGTGACAAGTTCGCCGTCTATTTCATCATCGAATGAGAACGAATAAATGATCCAGTCATTCACGGGGCGATAGAACATAAATTCTAGTCTCACTGGTTGTCGTTCATAAAGCACCATATAGCTTACATATACTAGCCTGTCGGCCACCTCGTGCTCCCCTAACTTAACTTTGCCGTGGTAATCACCCACTAAGCTATTTAAATTCTGAAGTTGTATTTTTACATTGTGTATATCATCAGACTTTTGGTCCATCCACTTGTTGGTGGAATAAATGGCGTCTACGGCTTCATTAAATTTCCCTGCTTCATACCGCGAAAAAAACGTTTCTATTTCATCCTCAAAAGCGAATGAGGAGTGACTAAAACTCAGCAACAGCAATGCTAAAACTCGAATTCTCATCATAAGTGTCCTTGTTTTTAGGGGGATGTACAAAGTCCCATCCCTTCGATTAGGGTTGGTTTTCGTTTTGGTTGGGAATATCGTTACATACTTGGCAGGCAATGTTTTTGCGAAAATTATATGCACGGCGTGCGGCAAAAATGGAGAGTGAAATGACTGTCCAAATGACACCGAATTCCACAGAGTAACCGAGAGTTTGGCCTTTTAAATACTGAATTCCAGCCAATAAAGCGAAAATAATTGGAAAGGCGATACTGTATTGAGCGGCCCATTTTTTTATTGGCATTGGTTGTTCCTGTTACCCACTGTCTCGTCCATAAAAAGCGTGCTTGCATCGGTGGACACCGGAATTGAATTTGCGGCCCACATACTGAGATTAGAATAGCGCTTCTGGTTTAATATTTATACTAGAAAAATGCTACTCTGTGGACAAAATTCACTTATGAACTCTTAATGTTATCGCTAAATAAGGGCAATTTTTATGAAGGCCGTGCTGTTCGACCATGATGGGACGTTAATTAATTCTGAAGCCATCCATTTTGATTTGTGGCAACGCTTTTTATCACACTACGGCGTCAGCATAACCAGCGATTATTACAATGAACAAATGGCTGGTGTATCGGTGCGTGAAAATGCCCCTGACATTATCAAAGCATTCAATCTACCCCTTACGCCACAAGCGCTGTTTGAAGGTCGTAGAGCCCTGACTTTAGATTATTTAAGCACACAAGCGTTCCCGCTTATGCCCGGCGCAAAAGAGGTGCTGTGGCAGTGTTATCAGCAGGGCATACGGGTCGCTATCGTTACCGGCGGGGCCAGGGCTTCAGTAGCGCGCACGCTCAAAGACTACGGGCTATCAAAGTGGGTAGAATGCGTTGTATCTTCGGATGATGTAGCGACAGGAAAGCCGGCGCCAGATTGCTACCTTAAGGCGCTTCGCCTCATGGAGCTTAGCGCAGACGAGGCTGTGGCCGTTGAAGATACCGGTTTTGGTGTAGCGTCAGCGGTAGCGGCCGGAGTGGCGTGTGTGGCTATTCCTACCCCTTTATCGTCCCACCACGACTTTTCTGCCGCTCGCGCACAATATGCCTGTTTACTCGACTGGTTAAACCAAGAAATTGGACAGTCATAAAAAATTTGGCTGTTAAATGAACCTAAATCCGCTACCGTCAGCGTCACTTCATCTATTGGCTACTGTGCTAGCGCTTGGTCGTTCTGCTGCTGGGCGCGCGCCGTGGCCCTGCTACTCACCATGGCGGTTAATTCATCCGTAGACGACGCAGTGCGCTTTTGAGATAGCGGTTTTGTATACTGATTAAGGTAGCTTAATCCTGCTTTGACGCCTAAATTGTAATCGAAGCGTAAATCGCCATCGGTGCTGCCAAGTAGTTTGCTTTGCAACTTTTCTGGCGCGAAAATTTGAACGATCTCCACGTCTTTGGGTGGGTTAGCCAAGAACGCCAATTCTCGTTGGTATGCCTGCTTATGCTGCAGTAAAAAATCGATGGTTTTAGGGCAGTGGCCAGAGACGCACACTAGGGCGCTCACTTTTGCTAACCATGCTGATTGCGCTTGAAATTTCTCATCCACCGTACGTATAACGACAATCTTGCGCGCGCCGCGCTTGTACGCTTCAGTCACCGGCAAAGGCGCCGCTAACCCACCGTCTAAATAAAAGTCAGTATTCGGTTTTTGCGTGTCTGAACACCCTTCGGTCACTAGGGGCACACCTTGCTTATATAAATAGGGAAGGGCACTGGAGGCCTTTATCACCTCTAACCAATGGTTTGCCTTGGCTAGTGGGTTGAAATAGTAGGCTTTTCGATTACGCGCATTGGTTGCGGTAAACAGTACTTCTCTTTGTTTGGCATTGTGTTCAGCAGTGGCAAAATCTAACCGTCGGTTAGCTTCTTTGGTTTTGTCGAAGTACCAATCTAAGTCAACAATGTGTCTGCCTAGTAGGCTTCTTCCCACGTGGAAAAAGCGCTTGTGGCGAGACAAGCCGCGAATAAGGCGTTTAGCGTAGCCTTTCTGCCGTGACAAAAAGCTGGTTAGGTTTTGAGAACCGGCCGATGTACCTATAAGTATGTCAAAAGGGTCGTATTGATGAGACAACCATGCATCTAATACGCCTGCTGTGAAAATACCGCGCTGACCACCCCCTTCTGCAATGAGCGCGGTTTTGACTGTATTTTCATTGGCGGCTATCTGTGTTGAAAACTGCCTTGTAGACGTTAATGTTAACTGCACGAATTTTGCCTCGTCGAACGTTAATGTGAAGACGACAAGTATATAGAGCAGTGAATAGTGGGAAAAATTGAAAGAATGAATCGGTGTGATAGGGAAATGCAAACAGCGGAAAATGGACTTTCCGCTGTTTGTCAGAAGGGTTTCTATTCTTTTGAGGACGACATGCTAGCGTTATCTGCATTCAAGAGGATAGGCTCGCCGAAGCCCAGTTCTGCTAGCCTGGGAAGCTGTGTTTTAGCATCGCCAACCACTAACCAAATCATCTTGTCAGGGTTTGCGTAAGTGGTCGCTAACTGCTGAATGTCTTCTATGGTTATGTTTTGTACAATATTTTGGCGGGTTTGAACAATATCTGCCTGCCAGCCATAGCGGCTCATTTTCTGTAGTAGTGACAACTTCGCATTGGCAGTTTCAAACTGTCTGGCTGCACTTTTCAGGAAGAAACTTTTCGTATTGACTAAATCTTCTTCACTGAAGGTGTCAGGGTAGAGCGTCAAAATTTCTTTTACTAGGGCCGCAGACTCGAAGGTGACGTTGGTGCGTACGCCACTTCCAATGATAAAGGGGCCAGGGATATCCGAACCACTAAACGCCGAGCGAATACCGTAAGTGTAACCTTTACCTTCGCGTAACGACTGGGTCAAACGTGACGCAAAACCACCGCCTCCCAATTTGTAGTTCATTACTGTGGCAGGGTAGAAGTCTTCGTCGGTTTCGGCCATGGCGAGGTAGCCAAAACGCAGCACCGATTGTTTCGCGCCAGGCACATCATAAAAGTACACTTTGGATGTTTCAGGGGTATTAGCGACCTTAAGCTCAGGTAGGTTTACCGCTTTCGTAGGCCAGCCTTCCACCCAACCTTTCATTGTCTCTATCACCGTTTCTGAAGATACTGCGCCCACAACATGGACGTGGGTAAGGTTTGGGGCAATATATTTAGCGTAATAGGCTTTAAGGTCGTCCATGGTAATGTTCGATAACGTGCTTTCATTACCCATTGGGTTCAAAGAGAAGATATGATCTTCACCATAGAGCAAGGCTGCAAATGCGTTATCCGCTATATTGTTAGGGTTAGCTTTTTGTTGGGCTATGGTGCTTAGCGTGCTTTGCTTTGCCAGCGTAAACTCTTTTTCGTCCCATCTAGGGGAAAGCAACATTTCTTTGACGAGTGCAAGCGTAGATTGGTAGTTTTTAGACAAGGTATTGCCGTAAACCACAATAGATTCACGATTGGCTGAAATATCAATACTCGCGCCCAACATAGCCAGTGCGCTTTCTAACTCTTCAGGGGTTTTTGTCGCAGTACCTTTTTCTAGCACTGAGGCAAGCAAGTTAGCCACACCGGCGGTGTCCATGCTTTCCGCACTTAAGCCACCGTCAATCTGCAGCGTAAATTCCACCAGAGGCAGTTCGTCATTTTCAATGCCATACAAGGTTAACCCGTTACTTAACTCGGTGTGCCATACTTCAGGAACCGGTGGGGTGGGCGTTTCACCATACGCTGGCTCTATACTGCGGTCAAAACTTGACGGGGTTTTGACATACTCTGTGTCTGCGGGCAGTTCAAAGGTTTCCCCCTCTGTATTTGCAACAATCGCTTCTTCTACCACGTTCGCCGGCGAAGCCCCCTCTAAAGCAAGTTCACCCTGTCCTTTGGGAACAAAGCTAGTAGAGACAAATGCCTTGTCTTTAATATACTGGCGGTAAACACGCATAACGTCGTCTTTGCTCACTGCAAGAAACTTCTTAATGTCTTCGTTCACGTAGCCTGGGTCGTCTGCAAAGATATTATACTGTGCTAAGTGAAAGGCCTTTCCTAACACGCTAGATAAGCGATTGTAAAACGAAGCTTCTATACCGGCTTTGATACGGGCTAAGTCTTCATCACTGATGCCGTTTTCTTCAAATTCAGTGAATGCCTCTTCAATGGCCATCTTTACATCATCAAGATCAGTACCTGGATAGGCGCGCGTAATAATGGAAATTTCGCCGGCAATTTCAGAGTCACTGCTGTACATGGAAACATTGGAGGTAAGGGCTTTATCATCTATTAATATTTTGTTTAGTGGCGCTGCTTTACCCTCTGAAAGATACTGGCTAAGAACATTCAACGCATAGGCGTCATTACGATAAAGGTCGACGCCTGGCCAAACCATTCGTAATTCAGGCAGTTGCGCGAAGTTGTCCTCGTACATACGAAGCTTGCTGTCGGTAAGCACCGCGGGCTTGTCGACAAGTGGCTTGATTTCCTCACCGCGGGGAATCTCATCAAAATACTTATGTACCCAGGCTTTCACTTGTTCTGCGTCAAAGTCGCCTGCGATAACTAAGGTCGCATTGTTCGGCACATACCACTTTTTATAAAAGTCTTTCACATCTTGAAGTGTGGCATTTTGTAAGTCTTCTAACGAGCCTATGACTTGCCAGTTATAGGGGTGATCCTCCGGGTACAAGTTTTTATCAACAACATAATTTGCGTGGCCATAAGGGCGGTTGTCTATTCTTTGGCGTTTTTCATTTTTGACCACTTGCTTTTCTTTCGATAAAACAGCGTTTGTCACGGTATTGATGAAAAAGCCGAGCTTGTCTGCTTCAGCCCAAATCATTTTTTCTAACGCGTCGTTTGGCACGGTTTGGAAGTAGTTGGTACGGTCTCTACTCGTAGAGCCGTTAGCGCCAGAACCGCCAATGCGTGAGCTCATTTTATCTAAGCCACCTTTACCCAAGTTTTCTGATTCTAAAAACAGCAAGTGTTCGAATAAATGCGCAAAGCCTGTGCGCCCTTCTATTTCCCGAGCAGAACCAACATGAAACGTGAGCGCCACGGCCGTTACCGGGTCTGATTTGTCTTGGTGCAAAACCACTTCTAACCCGTTATCAAGGGTAATCTTTTCATAATTTAGAACAAATTCTTGTGCGGACTGTTCTGTAGAGTTGGTCGCGGATGGTTGTTCAGGTTTTGTGCAAGCACCGAGTAAGCTTGCGCCTATCAGTAAGGTTGAAAGTTTTAATAGCGAAGATGTCGTCATTGTTGTCTTTATTAGATTGTCCCGACTGTTCAATATAACAGCGAGGAATAAAGATGCCTAGTTGCAATGTTGCACTTTGGTCTATAGCCGCATAGAGGTTTGTTACAAAGTGTGAAATAGAGAGGGAAATGCTCACATACGCGGGCTGTGGTTATTGCAAAAAGCGCTGTAGCACGGTCATTAAATTTTCTTTTTGGATAGGTTTGCTTATGTGGGCATCCATACCTGCACTAAAACACGCGTCTATGTCTTGTTGCATGGCATTGGCGGTTAACGCCACTATCGGGTGCGTAACGCCCATTTGTTGTCGTAAAACCCGTGTAGCCTCGTAACCATCCATTTCGGGCATTTGAATATCCATCAAAATAATGTCAAACCCCTTGTCGGCGAAGGCATGAATAGCTTGGTTGCCATCTTTTACACGGGTTATTTGTAAGTTGGTTGCCGCTAACATAGCCTGGATAACTTCAACGTTAATATCGTTATCTTCAGCTAATAATACGTGGGTTTTCGAAAATTCGAGAACAGGAGCTGGCTTATCCACAGGTAAAGGTGTGTGTTGATTCGCTGTAAGTAAGGTAAGAGTGAAAGAGAAGCGCGAGCCCTTTCCAATATCACTTTCAACGGCTATTTGTGAATTCATGAGTTGCAACAGTTTGTTGCTTATATTCAGTCCTAGCCCTGAACCGCCATATTTTCTGGCGGTAGAGCTTTCTGCTTGTATAAAAGGCTGAAACAGGTTTTCCTTTTGTGTTTCGCTAATGCCTATACCCTGATCCTTAACCCAAATTTCCAACGTGCAGTCTTGCTCAGTTAACCTAATAACGTGTACACCAATTTCAATATGGCCCTGGGTTGAAAACTTTATTGCGTTACTAATTAAATTAGCAAGCACCTGTTTAACGCGTAGTTCATCGTAAATCAGTTGTTTAGGTAACGCTTTGTCAATATTGAAAACAATCGCTAACCCTTTGTTCGCAGCCTGAGCATGAAAAATGTCAGCAAGTTTTTTCAAGCTATGCCGTAGGTTGTAGGGGCCGTAATCTAATGCCAATTTGCCCGCTTCAATTTTTGAAAAATCGAGCAAATCGTTAATCAATTGAAGCAGCATCTCAGATGAATTAACAATTTGGTTGGTGAGTTTTTTTGTGTCTTTATCTTGAAGTTTTTCGGTTAAGACCTGACCAAACCCAATGATGGCATTTAACGGGGTACGAATTTCATGGCTTATGTTTGAAATGAATTCGGTTTTTAAGCGATTATGAAGCTCTGCCTTTTCTTTGGCTAATGCGGTGAGTGCATTGCTTTGTTTGGCTTTTTTGAAAAGCACCAATATGGTCGCTAACGTCAGCAGGGTTAATACCACGAAAACAATGAGCCAGCGGGTATAGAGCTTTTGGGTTTGCTGTGCGGCTTCTTTGGCTTCAAGCATCGACAAGTAGGCTTGGTTTTGAGCTTCCAATTGCAAGGCGCGTTCTTTTTGCTGCGCAATTTGGTTAATTAAATCGGCACTTTCCAGTAATTCTAGCTCTTCATACTTTTTGGCTTCAACGTAGTCGTTGTGAAACTGAATGTATTCATAATAAGCCGTTTGAAAATCACCTTCTTTAGCGGTGATTTCAGCGGCTAACTTTTCTAAATCGGCACGCCATGTTGTTTTCTCATCGGTGCGATAATCGTTGTACATAGCCCGAGACATATCAAGGGCTTCTCTGGCTTCTTTTAATCGGTCTACTTTCAATAATGCCTTTGCTTTAAGTCGGTATATCTCGCTGTCGTAAAATGAGACCGTTAGTGGGTGGGAGGTCACTTTATCTGCCAGGGCGAGTGCTTTGTCGATATCGTCGGTTCTAAAGTAGGTAGACGCCATGCCGTACAAAGCGAGGTACTCTGAGTAACTCATGTCTATGTTCTTGTCGTTTTCGATGGTTTTTTCAAAGTAACTAATGGCTTTTTCGTACTGGCCTTGGTTTCTAAAAAGAATGCCAATAACGTACAAATTATCGCTGATCAGCACCCAAAAGTGATGCTCTTGCGCAAGTGCCAGCGATTTTTTGTAGTAGTTATAGGCAATGTCATAAGATTGAATAGAATGGTTGTAATCAGCCAACATATAATAATAAAGCGCGGTAAGTTTTGGCGAGGCAAGTTCTCGACTTAGCTCTTCTAAGGTATTAAGCAACTCCGCGCTGGAGGCAAAAACTTGTGCCTCATTGTAAGTTAAAATGAGATAAGCAAGGGCGTACGCTTTGGTTTCTTTGTCATTAAAATCGGCGTTAATTAATTCCCCAAAGTAGGTATAAGCACTGTCGTATTTGGCATTAATCCCATCTATTCGAGCCAAACCGAGTTTAATTTTCATGCCCGAGGGGGAGTTATCCGCTAGGCGGGAAAGTAAATCATAAATGGGTTTTGAAGGGGTGTGATGTAAACGTAATTTTAATGCGGTATACAGTGCTCCGAGGTGGCGTTTTTCCTCTAGAGAATAATCACTGGCATTTAGCTTTGCCTCGAGGGTTTCGGTAATTTCCCCAATGGGCATTGGGCGCTCATTCGATAATCGAGCCTCAAATTGCGCGAGTTCAGCGTGTACATTGGTTTTATCTGAGGCGTTAGCCTGGATAGGTAGTGCACAAAAATAGAATGATATTGTCAGTGTAAATAGTAAAACCCGATACATAGTCATGCGCTCATGATTCTTATTATATAAAGCGTTAAGTTAACGTTGATGTCTCACTAGGCCATATGAAAAGCTTAATAACACGGGTGTTTCTGTGTTCGTACGCCAGCAATGTTTTTGCTTACGTTTGATTATACGTCTTATATAACGAATAACCTATACACTCATTGCGCTTACCATAGCGCAAAACGTTAACTTAACCTAGAGCGTATTAATGGTTCTTAGCAGAGCGCCGCTCACTTCTGGCTTAAACGCCACAAAATGCTTGTTTAATGAAATTGACGCTGAGCACAATATTTCAGGATCTGACAAATAATCAGCAGGCGCTTGAATAACCTCGAAATAGTCTGCATTTTCTTGCTTCATATTTTTCACCACCCGGTTAATGTAATTTTGTTTGTCTTCATCACTTAAAAGCGCAGGTTTAGGAGAAAAGCTCCCTATTAAATCAGCCATTGCGTCGAGTTCTTGTTCTATAAGCGCCGAAGGTAGGGTGCCTTCGTTTCCATAATGATGTTGCAATGGAATGTCGCTGGGAAAGGCAAACGAGGCACAGGCAAGAGGGGAGTGAGTACGTAAGGCTACCATTTGTGCAATGATAGTCTGCCAGTAGTACAATACCGCTTCGTCACTTGCGTGAGCAAGGTAATGATTAATGCGCGTTTGTAGAAGTTGATTAATGGCAACAGACACCCTATTCATTGTGCCGCCTTCTCTCATTACTTGCCTATTAATAGCAATGACTTTTTCGTAAGTCTCAGAGTCAAATTTTTTCATGGCTTTCATGTAGCTGTGGGTAAGCAGCCCTTGCTCTATCGCTTCTTCTGTAATGTTTTCGTCGCTGCCAAAGCCACTAAATCCATACTCTGCACTGTTCACAACTTGGGTAATGATTTTCGCTTTACGTAAGTCGTTATGGTCAGGGATCCATAAATCTTCATTCGGTGTTGCCAGCACTTTTTCTAAAAACCATTTGGGTACGCCAGCATTGATATATTGTGTTTTAAGCGAACTGCTAAGGGCTTCGTTGTTGTGGGTAGAAGTGCCACCTATACCAGCAGCGTGAAAGGCCAACTCGCCATTTTCGCCAATGAGGCGGTTCACACCTGCTAAGTAAACTACGGTACAGGCGGATGCACAGCGTTCTTTAACGTAGGTATCAAGTTTTCGTTGTTTAACAATACCCGCAAGCCTTATTGCACCTAGCATACGCCCCCCAATGCTGTGCAAGTGCAGAAGCTTAATATTAGGGTGGGCATCTAATTGTGCTTCAAGTTGCTTTTCACTGCCTACCTCAATGCCCCCGTATAACTCAAGCTCAGTTTCATTATTAAGTAACCTGAAATGAAGTTCTGGGTATTCTTGATGTTGGGTGATGAGGGAATATGACTCTTTGAGAACGGGGATACCCGTTGTCGATATATTGATGATATAACCAATAGTGCTGATGATGATTATGGCTTTGGCGACATTCGCCCACAACATAGAGCCGCCGCGGTATGGATGCCTGTTAGCTGAGCGATAAATGCCCACGGTTTGCCACGTGATTAACGGCAGTATCACGGCGTAAAGTGATAGCATAAATACACCCAAGCTTAACCGGCTGTTTGCGTGTTCTATTCTATTTTCTACCAATGCGCCAAAGGCTAAAATGAAAAGGTTGATAGCAATACCCACCAGCCAATAGCTTATCGGTAACGAAAACTGTCCCTTCCAATATTTGGCAATCCAGTTTGACGCTTGCTTCTCATCTTGATAGGGGGAGGGGGTGATAACGTGTGGTTCAATAGAGGTGTGTAACTGCTGCGAATATGCGCTTTGCTGTCGCTTTTTAATATTGTCTTGAATCCGTTTCTCGCGCTCAGGATAGGCGGCTTTATCTATGTGTGATAGGGCATCGTACAGTTCATCAAGGCTATATTTTTCGTAGTTGGGCTCCATGTTTGGAAAACATCCTTATTTATATACGCTATTTACCGCACGCGAAAACATGAAAAAGGCTCCAACTGGAGCCTTTACAAGAACAACTATTTACCAAGTATAATGCGTAGCATCCGGCGAAGAGGCTCGGCAGCACCCCATAACAGCTGATCGCCAACGGTAAAGGCAGAAATGTATTCCGGGCCCATCGTTAATTTACGAATACGCCCTACGGGAATGGACAAGGTCCCCGTGACTTTCGCTGGCGTTAGCTCTTCCATGGTGGCATTTCTATCGTTAGGTATGACTTTCACCCATTCGTTGTGTTCAGCAAGTAAGGTTTCAATTTCTTCAACCGAAAGGTCTTGCTTTAATTTCAAGGTAATGGCCTGACTATGACAACGCATGGCGCCTACACGCACACAAATACCGTCGATAGGTACGGGGCTCTCAGTTGCGCCTAAAATTTTGTTTGCTTCCGCCTGTGCCTTCCATTCCTCACGACTTTGCCCAGAAGGTAACTGGGTATCAATATACGGAATAAGACTGCCGGCTAAAGGAACGCCAAACTGATCGCTTGGGTAGTCATCGCTGCGAATAAATTCGGCAACTTGCTGGTCTATATCCAATATCGCCGTGGCAGGGTCATCGACTTTATCTTTTACAGCCGAGTGAATGGCACCCATTTGGCTGATGAGTTCACGCATATGCTTAGCACCTGAGCCAGAAGCCGCTTGGTAGGTCATGGGTGACGCCCATTCAACCAAGTCTTTTTCAAATAAGCCACCTAGCGCCATAAGCATAAGTGAAACCGTGCAATTGCCTCCAACAAAAGTGCGCACACCTTGTTCTATGCCATGCTTAATTTCGTTACCGTTAACAGGGTCAAGGACAATAATCGCATCATCAGCCATGCGCAGTGCCGACGCTGCGTCAATCCAATAGCCCTTCCAACCAGCATCACGCAATTTTGCGTAAACGGCTTTAGTGTAGTCACCACCTTGACAGGTAATAATAATATCTTGCTGACTAAGTGCTGCAATATCAAAGGCGTCTTCTAATACACCTGCCTGGGCACCGGCAATATCAGGTGCAGGTAACCCTTTTTGCGAGGTGGTGAAAAATGTGGGTTCAATGTGGGCAAAATCTTGCTCTTCTTGCATTCGTTGCATTAATACAGAGCCAACCATACCGCGCCAGCCCACTAAACCTACTTTTTGTTGAGACATTAACTTAGAAACCTTCTTTCAACGTAAACCTATGTATGTTGGTGCAAACCTGAGAATCAAAAAAAGCGCACCAACGCTATGCCTGTCGCATTATTTTTATGCATGCAGTCTATAAATAAATTAATACGCTGGCTAGACGCTTTTTATAAATATTCCTTTGAGGATATAAGTGAATGTGAAAGTTGCTTGGATTATAAAGTATTCGTTGAAACTGCTTCTTTAATACGTCTTATTATGTTTCATTTAGTGTGTTGATAAACTGCTGGTATTGGTTCTTTGACAACAAACACGGTTTCTCTTGCCTATGACTTCATCTACAAACACAACAGGGTTCGCTGCATTTAATCGTGGGTTTTCTACTACATTTAATGAAAACGCGATGACATTAGGCTTAGTTGTGCCTATTGAGTCTTATCCGTATGGGCCAGTGCCTACCATGCAAGAGCACATTGAAAGGGTGCAGTTGGCAGAACAACTAGGGTTTAAAGCCGTTTGGTTGCGAGACGTGTTATTTAATGTGCCTTCATTTGGGGATGCAGGGCAGGTATTTGACCCCTTTGTTTATCTCGGTGCGTTGTCCGTTGCCAGTAAAGACATTGCGTTGGGGGTTGCCTCATTAGTCTTGCCCCAGCGCCACGCTGCACAGGTAGCGAAAGCCGCAGCAAGCGTTGATGTGTTAAGTGACGGACGCTTGTTACTAGGCGTTGCCTCTGGCGACAGGCCAGAAGAATATCCTGCAATTAATCGGGGTTTCGACGACAGGGGAGAGCGCTTTCGCGAAAGCATTGAATATATTCGTCTGGCGTTAAAAGGGTTCGGACAGATTGAGAATAGCTTTGGTAAACTCGATGGTTCGCTAGATCTTCTACCGAAGCCCACAAAAGGGGGATTCCCCATGTTAATTACCGGTGGGTCTCAGCAAACTCCGAATTGGGGAGCCAAACATCTAGATGGCTTAATTACTTACCCGCGAAGCCCCAAAATTCAAGGGCACGTTATTGAAAGCTTCAGAAGCAGAGTGAGTGAGGTGTGTCGTTACAATAAGCCTGTAATGCAACCTTTGTACATTGACATAGAAGCACAGGATGACGCCCCCATTTCACCTATACATTTAGGTGTGAGATGTGGCGTGAACGCCCTTCTTTCTTATCTTAAATCACTGGAGGCCTGTGGCGTAAATCATGTGGCGTTTAACTTAAGGTTTAATCGAGCAAACGTTGAGGACACACTGGCGAAACTCGCCGAAGTTGTGTTGCCTCATTTTACTATTCACACTGAGTCAGGCCAGGCATTAACCAGTTGCCAAGGAGCAAACGCATGAAAACAATTTTAATCACAGGGGCAACCGATGGTATAGGCCTTGAAACTGCCAAGATGCTTGCACAAAAAGGGCACCATATTCTGTTGCATGGTCGAAGTGCTGACAAGCTACACAAGGTGAAGCAGATGCTAATGGATGAGTATGCTAAGCCCGAACAAGAAGGCCAGCTGGATTCATTAAATGTGTCAACGCTGTGTGCGGATTTAAGTCGCTTCGCCGACTTGCGGGGACTCGTTAATGAGATAAAAAGTAGTGTGTCGCAGCTAGATGTCATTATTAATAACGCTGGGGTATTTGTCACGTCAAACCCCACCACAGGTGAGGGGTTAGATGTACGTTTCATGGTGAATACGCTGTCTCCTTATGTGCTTTCCACTGAGCTTCTCTCCTTAATGCCTGAAGATGGGCGGGTGATTAATGTATCGTCGGCTGCTCAAGCGCCAGTAGACGTTAACCTTGTGGGCGCACCGCCAAGCTTAAGCGATGGTTTAGCTTATGCCCAAAGTAAGCTAGCCCTTACCATGTTCACCCAATTTTTAGGTGAAAAATACAGTGAAACTGGGCCTAGCTTTATTAGCGTGAACCCTAAATCCTTACTAGGCAGTAAAATGGTAAAAGAAGCGTACGGCATTGCAGGTGGTAATCTTAAAGAGGGCGCTGAAATTTTTGTGAAAGCCGCATTGCACGATGATTTTGCCAAGGTGAAAGGGGCCTATTTTGATAATGACGCGGGTCGGTTCGCTGCGCCTCACGGGTTTGCACTAAGTCAAGACAATCGGACTGCATTGATATCTAGTCTTCACGCCGTGTTAGATAAACACTACGTGGAAGCCACTTAACACAGAGTGTGATTGTTGTTGCTTATTTTTAGGGAAAAGGGCGTGCACAGGCACGCGTTTTTTCCGCAGGTCCTCTTATCCTGTCTGTTCTTATCGACTAATCTTGATAAAATCTCCGACTGTAAAATTTTCCGTTATATTGTAACTCTGCTATTCATACAATCTTTACACTTGAATAAGTTAATGATTTAAATGGTTTTTTAATGTGGAATTGTCCTTGCTGATATGTTGCAAACATAACATTCATTCATTGCGTTATGTGTGTTCTATTTTTGACCAACAAGGATTTATCATGGCTGAATCATTTAAGTACAATGGAAATAAAGGACAAGGCGGCGAGCTTCATCAAAAGGCGGGAGATGACTACCCTACAATGACGACAGCGCAAGGATGCCCGGTTCACGACGATCAAAATTCATTGAAGGCGGGCACTCGAGGGCCCACAACGATGGAAGATCACGTTATGCGAGAAAAGATCTTTCATTTCGACCATGAAAGAATTCCTGAACGGGTAGTGCATGCCAGAGGTTATGGGGCACATGGCTATTTCGAAACGTATGAGTCACTGTCTGACATTACTTGTGCTGATATTTTCCAAACCAAAGGTAAAAAAACACCGGTATTTACACGATTCTCCACGGTAGCAGGCAACCAAGGTTCACCAGATTTAGCCCGTGACGTGCGAGGCTTTGCGGTAAAATTTTATACGCAAGAAGGTAATTGGGATCTTGTCGGTAATAATATCCCGGTTTTCTTTATTCAAGACGCCATCAAATTTCCCGACCTTATTCATTCAGCCAAACAAGAACCTGACCGCGGCTTCCCGCAGGCACAAACCGCTCACGACAATTTCTGGGATTTCTGCAGCCTAAGCCCAGAGTCAACGCATATGTTGATGTGGGCAATGTCAGACCGCGCTATCCCACGTTCTTTCCGCTTTATGGAAGGATTCGGTGTGCACACCTTTAAGTTAATCAATGCCAAAGGCGAAATGAAGTACGTGAAGTTTCATTGGAAGCCAAAACAAGGTTTACAATCGGTAGTGTGGAATGAGGCACTGAAAATAAACGGTGCAGATCCTGATTTTCACCGCCGAGATTTGTGGAATGCTATTCTTGCAGGTGATTTCCCTGAGTGGGAATTGGGCATGCAGGTATTCGATCAAGAATTCGCAGATAACTTTGAGTTTGATGTGCTTGATGCCACCAAACTGATACCCGAAGAGCAAGTCCCCGTAAAAATCGTGGGTAAAATGGTACTTAACAAGGTGGTAGATAATTTCTTTGCAGAAACGGAGCAAGTGGCATTTTGTACCCAAAATATAGTGCCAGGCATTGATTTTACTAACGACCCATTACTGCAGGGGCGGAATTTTTCTTACCTGGACACCCAACTTAAGCGCTTAGGTAGTACTAACTTTACGCACTTGCCTATTAATGCGCCTAAATGCCCTATGCGACATTTCCAGCAAGATGGTCACATGGCTATGCATAATCCAAAGGGGCGAGCGAATTACGAGCCCAACTCTTGGGCAGGGGATGAAAATAACCCTCGAGCGTGCCCTGAACACGGTTTTAAATCTCATCATGAAGAGGTTATGGGTGAAAAGGTACGTCATCGTTCAGAAACCTTTGCTGATCACTATAGCCAGGCGCGCCAGTTCTACATTAGTCAAACGGAGACGGAGCAAATGCATATGCGTGATGCTTTCGCATTCGAGTTGTCGAAAGTCGAGCATTTGCCTATTCGTGAGCGTATGGTGTCCCACTTGTTAAATGTGGACAAATCACTGGCAGAAGGCGTTGCCGAAGCCCTTGGCTTAGCTGAAATGCCCGAACCTGCTGAAGCAGCGATGTCTACCCGTGACGACCTACCAGCTTCTGATGCGTTAAGTATTTTAAAAAATGCGCCTCAAAACTTTAAAGGCAGAAAATTAGGTATCTTAGTCAGTGACGATTTAGACGGCAGTATTTTGGAAAATGTCACCGCGGCATTAGACAGTGAAGGTGCCATGTATGAAGTTGTGGCGCCGCAAATTGGTGGTGTCACCTGTGATAAAGGTAAGAAGGTTGACGCGCAGCAAAAAGTGGATGGTGGCCCATCGGTACTTTATGACGCCGTCCTTCTGCTCGTCTCTGAAAAGGGTGCCAATATGCTTGCTGAAAAGCCTGAAGCAAAAGATTTCGTTTCGGACGCTTTTGCCCATAACAAGTTCATTGGCTACACCCAGTCGGCGCTGCCATTAATTAAAGCCACAGGGCTTGAGAGTAAAATGGACGATGGCTTTATTAATCTTGAAAACGTCAGCGCTGATGAGTTTGTCGGTTCATTGCGTAATATTCGTTTCTGGCAACGATAAGTCATCCGCCAGTAAACCCTTGTTAGCTAGGGTTTACTACCATCAGTGAGACAAGGAGCGCACTTTTTGTGCGCTCCTTTTAGTATGAGTAGAGCAGCAATCAACTGACGTAATTCAGTATAGAATGCGTAAAGATGTCAGTGACGAAAACTTATTGCTCACCTCATTGGTTAAAAGGCTATACTATTTACTCCTGTTTTAGGTTGTTAATAATCAGAGGGATACATGCAGTACGATTCAGCAACAAAGTTTTCACCCGTGACGCTTCTACTTCATTGGGTGGTTGGGTTAACCATAATAGGTATGCTCGCAACCGGCATTTATATGGCCGAAGAGGGCGTGTATTCGCTATTCCCTATTCATAAAGCAACGGGCTTTATTTTGCTGTTCGTGGCATTAGCACGTGTAGTCTGGCGTATGAAGAATGGTTGGCCTACACCGGCAGGTCAATATGCCAGTTGGGAGCACACTCTGGCGACGGTGGTGCACTGGGTATTGATTGTAAGTACCTTACTTATGCCCATTTCCGGATTAATGGGGTCGGTACTTGGCGGCCATGGGTTGGACGTATTTGGTTTAGAAGTTTTTGCGCCTAATTTTAGTGTCGAAGATCCTGAGAAAACCTTACCCATAAACTACGCGCTGTCAAAGCTAGGTTCGGCTATTCACTTTTATTTAGGTTATACCCTTATTGCAGCGTTAGTGCTGCATATTGCCGGTGCGCTTAAACATCACTTGGTGGACAAAGACGGTACGTTAAAACGCATGCTAGGTAAGCAAATTTAGCCAGCGTGTGGTAAATTTATCCAATGTATGAAAGGGTAAGTAAGGGGTAAAATGGGGCTTCATCCAGTTTCATTGATACCCCTTAATGTATCCCCACTTCAGTCAAAAAGTGCCTTATCCCAATAAGGTGTGCCTTTAAATCGCTCAATAAGAAAGTCGATAAACAAGCGTACTTTAGGCGCAAGTAGACGATTACTAGGATAGACTGCCCAAAGCGCACTTTGGGAGGCTAAAGGGGTATCTTTTAGCACCTGAATTAATCGCCCATCTTTCAGGTAAGGGTAACTGCACCAGGTGGCGGTTAATGTTAGCCCGTTTCCCGCAATACATGCGTCTCGAACCGCTTCTCCATTGTCCATTCTCAAACGGTTCTTCGGCTTAATGCCTACTACGCCTTGGGGCGTTTTAAATTCCCAGGTTTCTAGCCCCGTTAAATTGACCGCAGCATGATTTTTAAGTTCGTGAATACTGCTAGGCTCGCCGTATTTTTTGATATAATCAGGTGAGGCTGCAATTACCCGTTTATCCTCGGCCAGTTTTCTGGCGTGCAGATTCGAGTCTTTAAGTTCAGCATTTCGAATGGCGACATCAAAACCGCCTTCAACCACATCTAAAATACTGTCGCTAAACCGAAAATCTATATTTAAGTCGGGGTAGCGCGATAAAAACTCGTCCATAGCGGGGACTAAATGCATACGTCCAAAAGATGCCGGCGCGGTCACCCTTAAGGTACCCTGTGGTGTATCTGCCCCCACACCCACCGCCGCCTGCGCAACTTCAATGCTGGTAAGCACCTCTTCCGCGTGGGGCAGGAAGACCTTTCCTTCGTCGGTTAATGAAACCTTGCGGGTGGTTCTATGGATAAGTCGCACGCCCAATGTCTCTTCTAATTTGTTGATATGCGCGCTAGCAACGGCGGGAGAAATATTCAGCTCACGACCCGCCACACTAATGTTGTGGGTGTTAGCAATGCGAGCAAATAGCTTGAGATGGTCGATATTCATGTCAATTATCAATAAAACCTATAAACAGAATGTGTTTATACCCTAATTATCATGTGGCTGGCTAGTGTCTATGATAGTACCTGAACTTACTTCAACGAGGCGAACCCTATGAAAGCGACAGTTATTGAAGATTTTGGCGGCACTGACGTATTTACATCCGCAGAACTTGAAAAACCGAATGTTAAGCCTGGGCATGTAGTGGTAAAGGTTGCAGCCACTAGTGTTAATACAATTGATATGATGATTCGACAAATGGGCACAGACTTACCTTTTGCACCTGCTTTACCAGGTGTGCTGGGCATGGATTTCGCCGGTGTTATTGACCAAGTTGGAGAAGGCGTAACACGCTTTAAGGTTGGCGATGAAGTATACGGTTGCGCCGGTGGCCTTGGTGACTTGCAGGGCGCGATGGCAGAATACATGCTAGCAGATGCACAGCTTATTGCTCACAAGCCTACGTCTCTTTCTATGCGTGAAGCGGCCGCCATTCCTTTAGTGGGGATTACAGCCTACGAAGGTTTAACCAGAGCACAGGCATCAGAAGGGCAATCAGTGCTGGTGCATGGTGGCGCGGGTGGCGTTGGGCATCTCGCGATTCAAATAGCGCGGTCTTTCGGTGCAAATGTTTATGCCACTGGAGGTTCTGAGGCGCAGGCGGCGCTTATTGAAAAATTAGGCGCCACGTATATCGATTACCGAAATGAAGAAGTGTCAGACTACGTACAAGCCCATACACAAGGTAAAGGCTTTGATGTGGTATACGACACCGTGGGTGGGCCGAACTTACAAAACTCTTTTGCTGCTGCAAAGTTAAATGGCCAAGTATCTACCACGGTTTCCTTGCTAGAGACGGACTTATCCCCCGTTCATTTCAGCGGATTAAGTTTGCATGTTGTCTTCATGCTTATTCCAATGATTCATAACCATAACCGCAGTGCCCACGGCGAAATACTCACTACACTTGCCCAGATGGCAGATGCAGGGAAATTAGCGCCCGTGCTTGATAATCAAGCATTTTCATTGTCAGAAGCGAGCCAAGCCCACGACCGCCTCGCTAGCGGTCAGGTAATGGGTAAGATTGTTATTAGCGTACCATAACGGTTTCTTTCCCGTCGCGCAGCCCTTGTTGGCCAACGCGCCCTTCGCCTGCTTACTTAACGGTAAGCAGGCATTTTTGCGTGTAAAGACGATTCTTGCTAATTTTAATACGCGGTCACACGCATGAATCATTTATTTAAGTGCTTAAAGGCAAAAGGAAGCTTCATGAGCTTAGCTGAAATTATGTCTACCCGCGTGGTGAGTGTTCACTTAGACGATAGTATTCAATCGCTAAGGGAGCTGTTCGATGCTACGGGGTTTCACCATTTATTAGTGGTGCAAAATAACCGTGTTGAAGGCATTATTTCAGACCGTGATCTGCTTAAAAATATCAGCCCGTTTGTAGATACTATCAGCGAAAAGCAAAGAGATAGAGCTACGTTAGATAGAAGGGCGCATCAAATCATGACGCGTGAAGTCATCACCTTGTCGCCACAGCATAAAATAGTGGATGCGATTCATCTGTTCAACAATCACAAAATATCTTGTATTCCTGTTGTTAATGCCGAAAAGCAGCCAGTAGGAATGGTGTCTTGGCGGGATGTTATGGCATTTATGGAACAGCGGGTGCAGGCGAAAAAAGCCTAACACACCGCGGTTCGTCATTCTTCTTTTAGGCCTTTCGGTAACTTACCTTAAACAATATGCTATATAGCACGGGTACCGCAATTAGCGTGAGTATTGTGGCAAACGTCAGGCCGCCCATGATGGTGACAGCCATATCGGCGAAAAACGCATCGAAGAGTAATGGCGCCATACCCAAAATGGTGGTAACAGCCGCAAGGGAAACCGGCCGCAAACGACTGAGCGTTGCTTCCACAATTGCCTTACGAATTTCTCGCCCTTCTTCAATTTGAAGGTCAATTTCTTCAATGAGTACTATGGCATTTTTAATTAACATGCCGAACAGGCTTAAGAAGCCGAGCAATGACATAAAGCCAAATGGCATATCTGTGGCGAGTAACCCTGCAACCACACCCACAATGGCCATGGGCACCACCAGCCAAATGATGAGTGGTTGACGAGCGTGACCAAACAACAACACAGAAATAATGAACATGACTAAGAAGCCTGCGGGTAATCCTGCGCCCAATGCTTTTTGCGCATCTGAAGAACTTTCAAATTCTCCTCCCCATTCCAGCGAATAGCCGGGTGGTAACTCGATGTCTTCAATAACGGGGCGAATTCGCGCAAAAGCTTTTGCAGCGGTCTCATTGTCGCCGGGTTCAGCTTCCACTGTAATTGTTCTTACTCTGTCTTTACGGTGTATACGTAACTCCTCGGTAATCACTTCTAGCCCGCTAGACACCTGCGCGAAAGGAACATATTGTCGCTGTTGAGACGACCAAACCTGGCTTTCTCTAATGGCTTGTAAATCAGCATCATCAGGTCGAGCCATTTTTGCGACAATGCTGTAGGCATAGTCGCCATCTTGTACGGTACCCAGGGATAAACCGTTACTGGCGTATTGTACTGTTTGGCTGAAGTCAGAGTGTGACACCCCCGCAATCCCTGCGTTGTAATTGTCGTAATGGGTGTTAATCGCCACCCCTTTTTCACGCCAATTGTGACGTATGTCTTTAATCGCGCCATCGGCCATCATCAGGCCTTTCGTTTGCTCAGCGAGTTGGCGTAATACTTCGGTATCAGGACCAGAGAAACGCGCTTCTAATTTCGCGCCAGAGCCTGGACCAAACTGCATGCGTTCAAAGTAGAAGTTGGCGTCTAAATCAATATCATTGAGCGCATTTTGTAAATTGGACACAACCCCAGCAACGTTTTCTAACGCATTGACGCGTACCATAAAGAAGCCATAGTTTTCGTTGGCACTTTTGGGGGCATAGGTTAGCGTAAATCTATCTGCACCTTGCCCTATAAACGTGGTTACTGCGGTGACATTCTCTTGGTTGAGCAGCCGTTGCTCTGCCAACTTCGCCTTCGCTTCTGTGGCGCGAATATCTCTATCTTGCGGCCCCCAGTAGTGAACGAAGAAAATAGGAGCATTGGAAGGCGGGAAGAAACCTTGCTTAACCATACCGAAGCTACCATAGGCCACCACGGTAATTAGAGTGAGTACGGCAATGGTTACCCAGCGAAGCCTTAGTGCTTGTGTTAGTACGCCCGTAAACCAGCGTTGCATGGTGGTAGGTTTATCGTCGCCAACCTGTTGCATGCCTTTACGATAGAAGTAGGCGCCTAAAACCGGCACCAGCGTTACGGCTAGCACCCAACTCATTAAGAGTGACACCATGACCACGGCAAACAATGAATAGAGGAATTCACCTGTGGCATCATCAGACAAGCCTATGCCAGAAAACGCGGCGATACCAATAACGGTGGCTCCCAACAATGGCCACTGTGTTCGCTTTACAATAAAGCTTGCTGCCGACTTTGCGGTTCCGCCGGTGGCCATTCGAATCATCATGCCTTCAGCCACTACAATGGCATTGTCCACAAGCATACCCATGGCAATGACCATAGCACCAAGTGAAATCCGCTGTAGCTGAATATTCATTAACCACATGATTAAAATCGTGCCCATAACCGTGACTAGTAGCACCATGCCTACCACTACACCAGAGCGCCAGCCCATAAATAGGCACAGTGTTAGCGTAACCACCACCACCGACATTACGAGGTTACTAATAAATCCATCTACCGATTCATCCACCACAGAGGCTTGATCGTAAATCGGCGTAAGAGTGATACCCACGGGTAGGGTTTTCAAAAGGTGCTCAACCTTGGCATTCACCTGATTTCCAACATCAACAATATTGACGTCGTTTAACGCCGACACCGCTAAAGTGAGCGCTTCTTCTCCGTTGTAACGGATATACACAGGTTGAATATCTGCAGGCTCAAGTTTTAAGGTTGCCACATCGGCCACGCGAATTGAGCGGTTTGTCCCCGGGATCACTAACGATAAATTTGAAATTTCTTCAAGTTTGTCGGGCGCTCGCTCAACGATTAAACGTACATTTTTTTCGTCGACTTTAACTCGACCGCCGTTAAAGGGGCGTAAGTTATCGGCAAAAAGTGAGGTTAAATCAGGAAAGGAAATGCCAAGCCCGGCTAATTGATAAGGGTCGATATAGGCAACAATTTGTTCAGTTTGTACCCCGGTTACTGTGACCTTTGCGACGCCCTCTGTGGTGAGTAGTTCACGGCGGATAATACGCGCAAACTCACGAAGTTCCCGCGTACTAAAATCTGGCGCGCTGAGCGCGTAATACAGCCCATATACATCGCCAAAATCATCGTACACCACAGGGTCTTGTGCGCCTGTGGGTAGCGCGCTAGAGGCATCTCTCAGTCGCTTGCGTAATTCGTCCCAAATCTGGGGCAGTTCATGACTGTCGAAGTTACTTTCAACCTCAACGGTAATTTCAGATAGGCCGGGAGAAGAAACGGAATTTAGCTTTTTTAATTGCGACATTTGCTGAATAGCAATTTCTAATGGTTCGGTAATCTCCCGCTCCACTTTTTCAGCGCCCGCGCCAGGGTAAGATGTGTATACTTTGACTTGCTTAATGGTAAAAGCAGGGTCTTCAAGCCGACCGATATTCGCCATAGCGATTAAACCGCCAAGCAATAATATGACCACCATAAGCCAAATATTTACTGGCTTATCAATAGAATAACGTGCGATATCCATAAATTACAGCTCTCCCTCGTAAGGTCGAACTTTCATGTTATTTCGCATTTGTGATGCGCCAGCTGCCACCACACTTTGACCTGCCGATAAGTCGCTGCTTATCACCGCCAAGGCATCTTCAATATGGTTTACCGTTACAGGGGTTTTGCTGACTGTTCCTGTCTTTTCATCGTACACCCAAACGCCAAACTGATTTGCTTCATCCTCTACCAAAGATTTTACCGGAACCACCAGGCTGTCGGGATAAGGCGTGCCTTCTAAACTCACTTTCACCACCGCACGAGCCCCTGGGGTCAGCGGGAGATCGTTACGAGGCTCCATGGAAAATACCACTTCGTACGTTTGGGAAACAGGGTCTGGCTGCGTACTGTGTTCTACGTAATTAATGGGGTACCACTGACTTGTGTCGGTGGCTAGGGTGGCACTGGCTTGCTTAATGCCTCTGCCGAGGTTGGCAGTAAGTAACCGTTCTGACACATTGATATTAAAGTAAATTTTTGAAACATCTTGCAGGCGGGCTATCGGCGTGCCGGCAGCAACAAAACTGTTGTTTTCCACCAAGCGCTGAGACACTTTAGCGTCGAAAGGGGCATACAAACGGGTATAGCTGAGATCTTGCTCTGCATTTTTAAGATCGATAACCGCCAACTCGTAAGAGGTTTTCGCTGAATCTAATGCGCTTTGCGATACCAAGCTTTGCGAAAACATTTTCTCGATACGATCTAATTCTCGCTTCGATTGTGCTAAACGCGTGCGTTGCTCATCTACGCGGCGCTCAAAAGGTTGTCTGTCGATGGTCGCCAGCAGTTTTCCTTTTTTAATGTCGCTACCTGTCACCAAGTCCATTTGTACAAGGCGACCAGACACCTCAAAACTTAAATCCACCGTTTTCACTGCTGACACAACGGCGGGGAAGGTGAATTCGTCAAATGCAGGTGCATGGCTCACTTTTGCCAACTTGACGAAGCGTGGCGCTTCTATTTTATCTTCTACTTCTTGCTCGGAAGTGCAGGCGGAAAGTGAAAACACTGTCAGAGTGGCCAGTGCTAAAATATGTCGGTGGCGCAAAAAAGGCATAATAATGGTAATCCGTAGCAGAGGTGAACCAAGTATAGACTAGTTCACACACGAAAACTTTAAAGTAAACTAAGCGGTGCATTTTAGGGTTAATACGTTGAAAAGTAAACTGTGGAGTGTAGAATGAAACTATACTTTTTCTATATTTATGAATTATGACGACCACACGAACGCGTAGCGATAAAAAACGCGAAGCGATTATCTCCGCCGCCAGACAGGCGTTTCAGGAATTCGGTGTAATAGGAACCAGTATGGACAAGCTGGCTGAAATGGCGAGTGTGTCTAAGCGAACGGTTTATAACCATTTCTCAGCCAAAGAAGAATTGGTTATGCACATCGTCAAAGAGCAGTTTCAAAATGCGCTGGTCGATATTGATGTAGCCTACGACACACAGGCTTCGTTACAGAGTCAGCTTGAATCATTAATCATGGAAGAAATTAACTTTGTCAGTGCGGATGAGCATTTAGATCTTGCCCGTGTGGTCGTAGGGCATTTCTTCTACGAGCCCGAAAAGTTGAAAGATGAGGTTGTACATCTACGGGCTCAAGAAACAGCCATGCACAGATGGCTTAAAGCTGCCCACCAAGATAACCGCATGGCCTTCGACGATTTGCAGCAAGTGGTTAATGAATTAGACAGTTTAATCAAAGGGCAGTGTTTTTGGCCTCAAGTGACCAAAATTGAACCAGCACTGAGTGCTCAGGAAAAAGACAAAATAGCCCAAAGTGCCGCCGCGTTAATATTAAGTCGATACGAAATTCGTCAGACCTAACCGAAGATATTGTATGTCAATGCATGAATGAAAAAGGCCAGTACTGAAGTCGCTGGCCTTTTTTGATGGTAGGAATTAAGTCACACCTAGGTGTGACTTAATTTCGCAGTTTTGTCGTGTTAGTGAGCTTCTGCTTCAGAAGGTGGTGCTGCATGCCCTTCTTCATTGCCGGTTCGGCGCGTTATCCGCTTTTTAATCCAAGAAAATGGTTTACCTAAATCCAGTAGAATGAGATACAGGCAGGGAACTAAAATAAGCGTAACCACGGTGGCATAAAGCACGGCAAAGCCTAGCGCTGCGGCCATGGGAATGACGAAGGCAGCCTGCAAGCTGGTTTCGAACATTATAGGCAATACACCAGCAAATGTAGTAATTGAGGTAAGGGTGATAGCCCTAAACCTAGCGCTTCCCGCCTCGGTGACCGCATCTTTTATGCTATAGCCTTGTGCACGACGCTGGTTAACAAAGTCGGTCATCACCAGTGAGTCGTTAATGACCACCCCCGCCGCTGCGATTAAGCCAAATGTCGACATCATGCTTAAATCTAAACCTAGGAAATAGTGCCCCCAAATTGCGCCGGTTAAACTGAAAGGAATCACCGACATAATAATTAACGGTTGGCCGTAGCTTTTTAGCGGAACGGCTAAAAGTATGTACACCATAATCATTGCCGCTAAGAAAAATAGCAATTGCTCATTCTGCTGGGCTTGCTGCTCTTCAATATCACCGCCCAGTTCCGTCATAACAGAAGGAAAGGCTTTTTGCATTTCAGGCAATAAGTTTTCTTTTATTTCTTCGATAATTTCATTGGGTTCAACCACTTCTTCATCAATGTTGCCCCATACATACACACTTCTGTAGCCGGCTTCTCGTCGAATATAACTAATACCCGGTTTTTCGTTAAGCTCTACTACGTCACCTAGCAACACATCTTGGCCACCCGGTGTTTTAATCACGGTGTATTTCAGGTCTGAAAAGCGTTCGCGGGTAAATTCTGGATAGCGAACCATCACTCTCACTTCTTCACCGTTTCGAATCACTCGTTGGGCTTCGCCGCCGTAGAAGCCGGCACCCACTTGCCCCGCGATATCAGACAAACTAAGCCCTAAATCGTAGGCCACAGGCAGTAACGTCATTTGCATTTCTTTACTGGGTGGATCAATGGTTGAGCTAATATCAAAAAGCCCCTCTTGCTGTTGAAGCATCTCAATAAACTTCAGGCCAGCAGCATTCAAGGTATTAATATCAGGGCCGTAAAGCAGATAGCCAAATTCACCGTCATCACCGTTACCGTTAACATCGTCAACCACAGTGAATGATTTCATACCAGGGATTTCAGGTATGGCTTCGCGCCAACGGCGGGCCAATTCAAATGTGTCGATAGGGCGGTCATCTTCATACACTAGGGGAGTAATCACTTCCCCTTCGGTGCGTTGCTTATTAAAGACCAAGCGATCTCGTATCATGCCAGTACCAAACTCATCCACAATTTGCTTATCAATATCAAGAACGGTTTGTTCAACTATTTTAAGTGCATCGATGGTGGCGCTATCCGACACATTTTCGTTCATTTCAATACGGATGCTAGGGAAGTCGTGTGGCACTTTGGGATTGGGTACCATTCTCACGTAGTTGGCATTAATTAGCCCTAAGCTCACCATAAACAAGGCGATGAATATCATCAATACTGCCCAGCGCCATTCTATCGCTTTGGTAAGCGTGCGCTTGTAAGGGCCGTTCACAAAGCCAAAAAAGCCTTTGTTAAACTTGGCGCGCCAGCTTTTGGGGTGAATAGGTTTAAAGTTAGTGTGCGCTAAGTGAGCTGGGAGTATTAGCTTAGACTCAATTAATGAGAAGGCTAAACAGAGTATGACCACCACAGCAATGTTGTAAAAGAAAGCGCCTTCTGGCCCGCTACTTAACGTAAAGGGGGCAAAAACCGCGATGGTGGTTAATACACCGAAGGTGGCAGGCGTTGCCACACGCTTAGCGCCTCGAATGACATTGTCAACGCCTCCGCCCTTGCTTTCAATTTCCGAGTAGGCGCTTTCTCCAATAACAATAGCGTCGTCAACCACAATGCCCAGTACCATAATAAAGGCAAACAACGACAGAATATTAATGCTTATTCCAAACACAGGCATAAGCATAACCGCACCTAAAAAGCACACAGGTAAACCTATCATTACCCATAGCGCTAATCTAAAGCGAAGGAAAAGACTCAGCATGAATGCGACTAATATTGAACCTTGTAATAGATTTGACAGCATCATGTCTAAGCGTGCATTTAGGTAGTAAGTCATATCCACTAGAATTTCCAAACTCACGCCTTGTGGGAAGGTTTGGTTTTTCTTTTCGATATAGGCTTTGACCGTTTCGGCCACCGGGATCGTATTTTGCGTTTTGGTGGCTTTAACTGACATCCAAATGGCGTTAACACCGTTGTATTTAAAGTAGCGCTCGCCTTCAGTAAAACCATCCTTAATATCGGCGACATCACCAAGGGTCACTTTTGCGCCTGCATTGCCGATAATGACGGGAATTGTCGAAAATTCATCGCCACGGTAATATTGGTTCTCGACCCGAACAGAAATAATCCCAGACTCTGTGCGTAATTGCCCAGCCGAGATGTTGGCGGAGTAGTTACTGATAGCACGGCTAACATCTGCAATGGTTAAGTTATATTTGCGTAATGCATCAGGCTTTATTTCAATGGCAATTTCATCGTCTGGTGCAGACATATCTACCAATGACACCGTGCCCAATTGTAATAACTCATCTTCAACTTCTCGAGCGATGGTTTTGAGTTCATCAAGGGGAATGTCGCCGGTTAAGGGCATTTCAATCACATCTTGGCGAAATTCGATTTGCGAAACTTGAACCGGTTCCATGCCCGCTGGGAAGGTAGCAATGCCGTCGATGCGAAGTTTAACTTTATCGAGTACTTCACTTAAATCTTCGTCGGGATCAATTTCCAATGTGACTGCACCACTGCCTCTAAACGCGCGGGATACGGTACGCTTTATTTCAGTGATATCTTTAAGCGACTCTTCTATTTTGATGAAGATACTTTCTTCAATTTCCTGCGGTGAAGCGCCTGGGTATGACGCTTCAACGGTAATATAGTTAATTTCGATGTTAGGAAACATTTGACGCTGTATGGTCATGAAGCTAGCAATACCCATTACAATAATGAATATCATCAATAAGTTAGCAGCGACTGAATTTCGGGCAAACCAAGAGATTATACCGCTATTAGGATCGAAGCGATTTTCCATGAGGAGGCCCTTATTTTTCTACGTGGTGAGAAACAAGTAATTGATCATTACTTGCAATAACCTTAACGGGCATGCCCTCTTGGGGATACTCAGGCAATGACATCACCACACTCTTGGCGTTGAAGTTACCCCGTATAAGGAAGTCGGTGCCATCTTCTCTTATCACTTCGACGGGTTGCGCCACAAGGTTGTTGTCTTCATCAAGGGTCCAAATTTTTCGACTCGTGATCAAGGTTTGTGGAATTCGGTACACATTTTCTAACGCTTTCCCTTTGAACACTACTGTGCCGTAGGAGCCGAATTTAACCACGGTTTTATCGCCGTTTAACGCGTAAGGGTCGTCAATTCGCGCCACAAAGTGCGTCATTCGCGTGGTGCTATCAATAATGCCTGTATCTCTATGAATAGTGGCGGTAATGTGTGTTTTTAAGGGGGCGTCTAATTCTAAGGTAGCGGGGCTGCCAATGATGTCGGCACCTACAAACTGGCGATCGAAACCTGCAACAGGGAAAGTTACCTCAGCAAACTCAACATTGTTGATAACGGCAGTTTTCATGCCCTGGGTGACATAATCGCCTTTACTGATGTCACGAGAAACAATCAGAGCATCATAAGGCGCGCGAACTTCACAATTGTCTAAATCTCTGGCGGCAATTTTAAGCTGGGCTTCTGCTGATTTGACAGCCGCTTGTGCACTCATTACCTGGGGCTTTCTTAAATAAAGGTCGGTGACGCGAGCATCGGGCATGGTTTTCGCCTCGAGTCGAGCCACTTCCGCTTGCGCTTCTTCTTGAATAAGCTGTGCTTTGGCGCTGCTTAAATTAGCTTCGGCTAATAAGAGTGCAGCTTCATAGGCGTCTTTTTCTATGGAGAATAGGACGTCGCCCCGTCTGACGATACCGCCGGCTACAAAATTGGGGTTCCAGGACTCGACTTCTCCGGCAACTTGCGCGGCTAGGTTAGTGCTTTCTAATGGATTAACTTCACCATAAGACGATAACGTCACCGCGATGGTCTCTGGTGTTAACGACAAAACGGTCACAGTTGGACGGGTATCTATTGGTGCGTCGGCTTTAACATCTGCAGCAGATACTTCTATGCCTTTCATGACAAGATATCCTCCAACCAAAATAGCGGCTGGGAGTACGAATTTCATCAATTTCATAATAGTCGACTTAGGTTTAGGGGTTTGTTATAGGGTGTAGTCTACGACCTAAATGTTGCGTAAGAATGTGCTAATTGTAACCAAACGTAAGTCAGCAAATTGTAAAGATGCAAATGAGGCGGTACGCCCTGTTAGAGCGAGGAGGCCGCAATCACTTGGTTTCGTCCGCTGTCTTTTGCTTTATATAGCGCCTTATCTGCTTTAATTAGGGCATCGCTCAAGGAGGTGGACGGTGTTAATTCTGTTACACCTATGCTTATGGTTACATTACGGGTTTGGCCGTTGATGACCACGGGAGATTCATCGAGCAACTTACGCACTTGTTCGGCGGCAGACATTGCATTGGCTTCATCGGTTTCAGGGTAGATAAAGAGAAACTCTTCGCCGCCCCAACGAGATAACACGTCTTGACCACGTAGCCGACTATTTAGCTTGCCAGCTACACGTTTTAACACTTCATCACCCACTTCGTGACCTAATGCATCGTTAATAGATTTAAATCTGTCAATGTCAGCGAGGGCAATGGCAAAAGGTTTTTTGCTTCTTTGTAATCGGCTGTATTCCTGTTCAAGCTGCTGTTGACCGCCGCGGCGATTAAGCAGGTGTGTCAGGGAGTCATGTAGGGCCT
Source organism: Alteromonas sp. B31-7 (assembly GCF_015767655.1). Classification (NCBI taxonomy): domain Bacteria; kingdom Pseudomonadati; phylum Pseudomonadota; class Gammaproteobacteria; order Alteromonadales; family Alteromonadaceae; genus Alteromonas; species Alteromonas sp. B31-7. Next base: position 2,911,566 of record NZ_CP065233.1, on the reverse strand, counting down.
GCTTTTCAAACTTTTCACTTAAAAATACGGCGGTATCGTAACTTTTTTGACGGCTATATTCATAAAATGCAGATAAAAAAGACACCGTTAAAAATGAATAAAGTAAGCGAGTTTTAAATTCATAGGTATAGGTGGTTAGTAAGAGCGCATCATTTGGCGAGAACAGTAACGCCACTATAATGGCGGTAAAACCTGAAAGCGTGAAAAGTCCACGTCTAAACCCCGCGAAAAACATCGTCACTGGAGGCACAGTATAAATCCAAAGTGGGCCTGTGGAGGAATTTCCGCCGGTGATGATTAATGTAGCCATTAGCATCATTAAGCAGGTGATGAGCAAAGTGACAGAGATGATTCTGCCTTTTGCTGTGCCTGAACTCACTTGCACAGCTTGAGAAAGCGCAAATAGAATGCTGGCAATAAAGAGAGTAAACGCCAAGGTGTGGTCTTGCGAGAATAACGCTCTAATGCCTAATACGAACGTAATTGAAGTGCCAACAGCAGAAAACAGATTGATTACAATGATGCGTCGATTTGTTTCATCATCGTAGTGGCGTTTCGTCCCTCTACTGACAAAGTGGTTAATGGCGTTTAGCATACAGGTTTTAACTTCTATCCATATTTGCCGCTATCTCAACCGCCAACTGGCCTATAGCGTGCCGCATTGTTTTAACGCTCGCTTCAAATCCATCACTGCTAAGTGGCAACGTAATATAAAAATGGTCGCTGACGTTGGTTTCATCGATGAATTTTATAAAAAACTCACCTCGCAGAATAATATCGCCATTGTAGGTGGCAATGAAATCATCAATTCGTAGCGTTATGTAGCCGTTCACGTCTTCGGCCCCCATCGCATGGGTAATGAGATCCACATTTTGATTACGCAGCGCGTCACGCAATGACTTAGTAAGGCCTTCCTCTACAGGCTCTGCCCAAAAGTGTTCACTGGCAATGTGAATACCGGTTTCTGAGGTTTGTACTACCAAGCCACGTTGTTTCAAATAATCGGGTAGCACTATTTTATTTAGTATGGCCACTGAGGGCGTCGAAGTTGTGGCCGGGGGCGTTGTCGAGGTATCGTGCAATAAATAATACGATAAGGGCTGACTAGAGGAAGAACAGCCTACAAAGAATAAAGAAACAAACGCCAGCCCAAGTAGTCGAAAAGCGGTGCTTCGCGTGTTAGCAATAAATACACTGTTTATGTGTTTTGACGTCATGTTTATACTCACTTAGCGCTTCGCTTTAGGCTCAATGTCACTGCTATTCGAATCGGTAAAAATAAGGCTGTTAGGCGATTGATTTAACTTTTGAAGAACGGGTTGCAAGTTTCGCATCGTGTCTTGCATGGCATCTACCGTTTCTTTTATTTCGGTTTTACTCAGGCCACCGTCGCTGTAATTTTTCAGTAAACTGTCAAGACTGACCAGTACTTGATTCAAGTTATTGTTGAGCTGTTTGGCATCAATGTCGGCAATAAGTAAATCGAAGTCGTCACTCGCAGTTTCTACGGATTGTGCGGCAAGTTTCATATCCTCTACGGCAACCAATACATTATCGACCATATCACCAAGTGGAAGCTGATTTATCTTATCTAAAATAGCATCTGCTTTTTGGGTTAGCTGGGTAAATTCATTCGACACCGTGGGAATCACTTCATAGCCGTTAATTCTTGTTATTTCCGTGCTTCCCGTTGGCTTGGCTACGTGTTGTAAGTCCACATAGAGACCGCCTGTAAGTACATTGCCCATTCTTAGTGTGGCACGTAAATCTTTCCTCAGCCAATTTCGCATCGTTTCCTGAATTGCGTACAAGCCTTCTTGGGTATCAGGTTGACGAACCTTTCCTGGGTAAATATTAATGAGGACAGGAATAGGATAGTCGCGCTCTAAAATATTGCCTTCAACGGCAGGAAATGAGTTGATGGCGGTGACATTGCCAATTTCAATGCCACGATATTCTACCGGCGCGCCCACGGTCAGCCCGCGTACACTTTCATCAATAAGTAACAAGTATTCAGCGGCTAACTTATAGCGGGCGTTAGACGCTGAGGCGGCATCTTCATATACAGTAAAAAATGCATTATCTACCACTCTTTCTCCCGTGGGAACGCCTTCGGGGATGCCAAAGGTAATACCATTTGCCAATAGCGTTTCTAAACTACCGGTTTGCATCTTAACGCCGCTAGATTCAAGCAGAAGCTTCACGCCACTCACATCCCAAAAGCGGGTATTTTCGGTAATCAGTTTATGATACGGCGCTTCAATAAAGGCATCGTAATACACTACACGTTCTTCAATATTAAATACCGCGTCTTCAAACTCGCCCACTTTAAAACCTTTGTAAATGATGGGGTCGCCGGGTTTATAGGCAAACTCATCATCGCTTTTTAAAATAAGATGAAGTCCAGGGGTGCCTGGTGGGGTAACCGGGGGGCGCTCTAATGCAACAAAGTGCAGTTTTTCTTTGCCTGTATCATCGGCCGACATCGCAATATAACTGCCTGATAAAAGCGTATTGAGCCCAGACACTTCTGAAAAGCTAATGCGAGGGGCAACAACCCAAAATTCAGTATTTTCAGTGAGTAGATGTGCGGCATTTGCATCAATTCTCGCCGTCACTAAAACCCCTTCGAGATCGGGCTTAAGCGTGATCTTCTTCACTTGGCCAATTTCGAGGTCTTTCACCTTTATGGGGGTTTTATTAACCTCAATGCCCGTTGCAGATTGCACCTCTAACGTAATAAGAGGGCCTTGATTCTTCCATTGGTAATACACCATCCAGCCACCGATGAGCACCACCAAAATAGGGATGATCCAAATCCGTGAAATGGAAGTGGTAGATTTAACCTTAGCGTCTTGGGTCATTGTTGTTTTTTCCAGGGCTGCCAGATTAACCGCGAGTCAAATGTCATGGCGGCTATCATTGTTACAAATACCACAGCACAAAAGGCTAGCGCAGCTTGGCCAGGGTATATAGAGAGGGTGTTTCCCATTTGTATTAGCGCGACAAGCACCGCAACCACAAAAACGTCAATCATAGACCAACGACCGATCGCTTCTGTTGCGCGATAGTATCGAACACGTAGTAATTGAGAGTTTGTTTTTTGTCGTTGCACTGAATAATTAAGCCAGGCCAAAATGATAATTTTTGCCACGGGCACGATGACACTGGCAATCAGAATAATCAGTGCCACAGGGTAAGACCCTGACTCCCATAGAGAAATGACACCGCCTATAATGGTATTAGGTGTTTCCTGCCCAAAAAGTTCAGTATACATGATTGGCAGTACATTGGCTGGAATGTAAAGCAAGCAGGCCGTAAACAGGAGTGCCCAGGTTCGCTGGATGCTGGCGTTTGCTTGTGCTTGACTTAAAGGTTTGGGGGAGGGCGCTTCACCTTGACGAAGCCAAAGTGCAAATCGGGTGGTATCAAATTGAGCAATACTGATTGCAGTAAAGGCACTAAAACCTATAAAGGCATAGAACGACATACCAATGGACACATCCGCCAATTCTGTAATTTTAATTAAGCTAACGAGCGTACCCACCAAAAATATTTCGGCCATGCTCCAAGGTAAAAGGGCTTTGACTAGCTGAAACACACGCGGTAGATAAAAGGGCTTATGATTGTTAAGTTGCGCTAGCGCTAGCACGATTAAACCTATGAGTACGGCGCCGGGTAGCAGTACGGTCGCTAAGCTGGTAATAATAGCTAAAGACAGATAATCGTGTTCTATTAACACGGTAATCCCCGAGGGTAAGTCGATGCTGTGTTTTTGCCCACTGGCCTTAAAGGTGAGAAAATTAAACGGTAACGACAATAGCAAAAACATTAAGGCGCTGAACGCAAACGCTAACACCTTCTCTGTACCGTTACGCTTATAAGCAATGAGCGTGTGATGACAAACAGGGCACACTGCGCGCTGTTTATGCTCCAAAGATGGAATCTTTACTTCTGTATGGCACTGTTCACAGACCAATGCTAAAGAATCATGATTTTTCATAGTATTAATTTACTATGTCCGGCAAATAATATATCAAAGGTATAACACACTGATTTTTAGTGTTTACAGAATAGCGTATTGTGCGTCGGTCGGGAAGTACACGCACTAGCTTGTTGCAAGGCAACATCATAATAAGAATATAAAAATGAAAAATACGGAAACGATACAGCACTTTATTAAACAAAAGAGAAGGCAAGGGGAGCGTTTTGTTACCAAGCGAAATCTTGGTTTAGTGCGCTTTTGGCGCAGCCTCCTATTCCCGCAGCGGTGCTATTTCATTGCGACTGCCATGTTTTTGGCTTTGTTTTTATTTGATTTAGATAGCTTCCTTTATCAGTTTGTTATGTTTAGTTTTGTGCTGGTGGGGTTGGCGAAGGAAGTGTGGCCCAGATTTATGTTGGCGTGGCACAGCTTACCAGGGAAAGCCTTCGTGCTGTTTATCTATGCGGTGATTGCAAATTTTGCACTGGCATCTGCAGGAGGGTTGGTGAATGAGATTACGGGTATCTCGGCCAACGCATTGCCCTATAGTCACAACCTAGCACTGATATTAATGTTACCCAGCTGGTTTTTTATCACCACGGTAATCGCACTTTTGATGATTACCTTGCTAACGCCCGTTTATTTGTTTTTACTGTTACTGTTGAAACCGATGGGGTTGCATAAACTTTGGCACGCGCCCAATTATCGATTTGTGTTTACCACGGCGTTAGTGCGGTATTTGTGGACGGCGGCACTTTTTTTCAAAGCCATTCTTATCGCTACGCAATTTGGCGTGTTCGGCCAATTCTCATGCATAGAAGATCACAGTGTCGTGATAGGAAGTGAGTGTGAACCCGCTAATGACGTGGCGCTTGTCGGCGATCCCGCTACCGCAGAAACCTCGGCTCCCCTTCAACTGCCCCTTCAGCCTGGCGTGGAAGAAAAAGACCCTAAACAACCTTCGCTTAGTATGGAAAAGATAATCAGTGAGCTGAATGACTCAGAAGATGTTTCTGACGTCGAGCTTGGTGAGCTAATTGTCAATGCAACAAAACGTGCGCAAGCGTTTCGACAAGGACAGTTACTATTATTAGCTGCGTTTATTTACCGCTACGAGGCTGACACCCGCTCGCGCTGCGCACATGTTGAAAACAGTCGAGTTATTGAAATAAATGACTATGAAATTTTGCAAATTACGACAACAGAATCTGAATTAGGCTATGAATACAACGTTATTCCGTGTGATTCAGCGGCAATAGGGAAAGGTAAAGTCGAAGGGTAGGGGCGTAGACACAACACCCCCTAAATTCACTGGCTGGTTAATTTTGTTATTGATTTTTCGCGTTTTTTGCTCTAGCTTCACCCTATCAAAGGGACTCAATTAAAAGGAATTAAACGTGAAATACGTGTATTTTGCGCTCGTCTTCGCGATGTGGGTGATACAACCTGTCGCAGCTAAAACTCAATTGTTTACGTCGTACTCAAATCAGCTAGACGAAAAAAGCGTGTCTAGCTTTTCTCATATTTCTGTTCACACTAAGCACCTCTTTTCAGCAGCTACCCTCGACGTTGATGCACTCAAAAGATTGCAGAAAGGCGATGCCCTGTTAATGAACCTGCCAGACGAGGCAGTTGAAAGTCAGGTGGTTAATATTGTAAAAGGCGCGAGCGGTTCGCGTCATATTATCCTTCGCTCTTATGTAGGTGGTTTACCGGTATCATCGGTGATCACGCTAGGTGAAAGCGCCATCCGTTTAGAGTTGGTGACCTCACATGGCCTCTTGTCGGGTTTGGGCTCTGAAGCTGGTGTTGTATTGAGCAACCCAAGTGAAGTCTTTCATGCAAAAGGGTTTACTCAAGATGATTTTATCGTAGCGTCTGCTATTCAGAATGGTAAAAACACCGCTTTATCCCAAGGTGTTATGTCTGCACAACAAGAACACTCAGCCATAGATGAATCGCTCCAACGTCATGCTTCACAGGACGACGAAGCAATCATGAAAGCCGTCTCAACTGAGACGGGCGAAATTGCTTATATTGATGTGTTATTTGTTTACTCTAACAATGTCACTGACGTCATTGATGATATTCACACTACCATCGACCATTTTATTGCCTATACCAATCAAGCGTTTGAAGATTCAGGTATTTTTGCGAAAGTCAGGTTTAAAGGTTCGGTAGCAGTGGACTATGATTATGCAAATGGCTCTGATGCCTTAGATGACCTTTCTCAAGGTAACCCCCCATTCGAGGAAATTGATGTACACCGCTATCAATTCGGGGCAGATGCGGTGGCGCTGCTCACACCGAATTTAACCGGTGATTCTTCAGCCGGTATCGCATTCCAAAACGGTCATATCAAATATTCCGGTGCAAATAGCATGTACAGCCAGTCTGATGTTGATTCATCGGCGTCTACGTTTGCACATGAACTTGGGCATAACCTTGGTTTAGGGCACTCTCGCCCTCAAGGGGAGACAGGATCAGACTTTGATTACGGTGTTGGGTATCGCATTCCCATCCCAGATGGCGTTGGCTTCAGTACTATCATGTCTTATTGGATTGGCAATACCAGTGAAGTTCCTTATTTCTCAAACCCAGCAAAGCTGTGTGGAGAACTCCCGTGTGGGGTATCTAAAACAGATGCCAACTATGGCGCGGATGCGGTAGCAGCGGTTAATGCAGTGCGCCATATTGTTTCTGCTTACGTAGATGAAAATACGGTTCGCACTCCCTTTGCTGATGCGTTAAGTAATGTCTCAGACAGTAATTTACGACAATGTTTAGAAAGCATGAATCATGAGGGGTACGGTTTCGCTGAACAGCTCACTTCGTTGTGGTGTTATGACCCAGTCACGTCCTTATCGGGGCTAGAGAGTTTTACCAACCTTGATTATATTTCTATTAACCAATTGCAAGCCACTGACCTATCTGCACTCGCCAGCCTTACTAAGCTGACTAACTTGGCCCTTTATGACGTCATCGCCACCGATTTTTCGTCGCTCTCTTCTCTTACTGGGTTAAAACAATTGCGTATTGGTGGGAACAATTTTGACAACGATGCCGCTACCATCTTACAAGACCTACCTCAATTAGAAGAACTGCTTTTAGATAGCGAAAATCTGACTTCACTACCCGATACTTTTGGGTCGGCAACCTTATCAGATGTCACCATTAATGCGCCTATTACTTCGTTAGGCGGCCTATCGAAGGCAAAGGCGTTACTTTACCTTAAAATTGAAAGTGACGGGCTTGGCAGTCTTCCGTCTACCCTTGATTGGCCTATGTTGGAAACGTTAAGGTTATTTGATATCTCCATCGAAGATGTGTCTTTTGTTCAAGGTTTTCCCAATCTTACTTCTTTAGAGATTGCGCGCTCAACACTTTCTTCTATTGACGCAATAGCGCAGCTTCATGGGCTAACATCACTTTCCCTTTATGACAACAATATAGACGATATTGGCGCGCTAGCGTCTTTGACAAGCCTGGTTAAGTTGAATATTGCCTTTAACCCAATAACCGACTTTTCAGCTATTGCCGGGCTAGTAAACTTAAAGGAACTAGATGCGGGTACATACTTTGCGGGTAACATTCGTAGTTGGGCCGAGTTAAAAGAAATAAGCACATTAGAGTCACTTACACTTTACGGTGTTAGTGCCAGTGCCATTCCTTATATCAGTGCGAGCAACTCAACACTCACTTCACTGTCACTATACGACGTGAATGCTGTGGATCTATCTCGCTTTTTTAGCGCGTTTCGATTAAGAAGCCTTTCTTTGTATTCGGCTTCAGATGCTACGTTTTATTGCTGGCAAATTAATTACCTTCGTACACTTCTCTCAGGCAATGCCTATTTAGATTTTGATTGTTCAACAGACGATGACAGCAACGATTTTGACCAAGACGGTATCGGTAACATTGATGAATTATCTGCGGGCACCAACCCTACTGAAAATGATCTCAACCCTTCGGTGATCCAGTTTGATGTATCAAGCCTGACATTTTTTGAGGTGAAAAATACGACATCCTACACGGGTGTGGTAAGACGTACGGGCAACTCTGCATTAACTGCAAGTGTCGACATTGCAACATCAGGTGGCACGGCAACCTTTTACAATGACTACTATGGACCCAACGAAACACTCGAATTTTCAAAGGGCGAGAATGCACTGCAGTTTAGCCTAAACATCTACGATGACGTTAAAATTGAAGGTGAAGAAACCTTTCAAATAACGCTAACAGACGCGGTAGATGCTCAACTAGGAGAGTTGGACACTATCGATGTGAGCATAAACGATAATAAAGATGGAAGTGACTTTGAAGTTGATAGTGGCGATAGTGGTACGCCATCTATCGGTTGGGATACCTTATTTGAGTCGGCCTTTAATCAGAACGGTGCTATTGAAATTGTGCTCAACCGCCCGGTAGGACTTGAGGGGGCATTTTCTGTGGAAATTTCACCCTTAGCGCTTACAGACGCCTCTGAAGATACCTTCACATTAGCGCAAACCAAAATTGAATTTGCAGGTTCAGATTCATTTAGAACGGTTACGTTAAATTATGATGTATTGGAGGATGAATTTGAGAGCCGCTATATCGTCTTGCGCTTGGTTAACCCTGAAGGTGTGCTGGTTAACCCAGCAAACGGTGCGTTAACCGTTGAGATAAACAACGAAGAATCTGTTCAACGTCAAATTAATTTTGAAAAAGGCTATCAACTGACTTTTGAAAATGACGGAGAATTACAACTAAAACTGGTGAGAAACGCCACCGATAGCGAGTCTCGTACCGTCACAATAGTGACTAATAATGGCACGGCATCGGAAAATGATGACTTTAGTTTGCCTGAGAGCACGGTGACATTTGCGCCGAACGATACCGAAAAATTAGTGACTTTCACCATTCATGATGACGATGAGGCGGAAGAAAATGAATATGTAACATTAAGGTTAGATGGCTTACCTTCAAATTTGTACGGTGATTTTCGAATGACAGTCATTGAAATAACAGATAACGATTCAGAAACTGGTGTGGTGTCTTTTGATACTGCGGCCTCAACAGTAAACGAAGCTGATGGCACTTTTACTATCAATGTGTATCGTGAGGGGAGCATTGCCGGACCTCTTGCGATTGATGTTCGAACGCAAGTAGGGTCAGCTTCAGGCGACGATTTCACCGCCATTGAGCAAGTTGTTTATTTTGAAGAGAATCAGACTATCGCAGAAATACAGGTGGCCATTATTGATGATGCTATCGAAGAAGAAGATGAATCGTTCAGTATTGTTATCGATGCGGATGATAAGCACCTGGGAAGCATAACGACACATACAGTGACTATCGAAGACAACGATGAGGTAACGGGGGTTATCGGGTTCAGTGAAAGTGAGATTGAGGTAGATGAGTCTGCCGGTGAGGTCAGCATAGCATTGACCCGAACTGGCGGTGATTCAGGTGTGAGAGTGGTTACTGTGTATGCCTACGAAAATAATGCCAATTTGAGTGACTTTGCGTTTACCACACAAGAAGTGGAATTTGCCGATGGTGAAACATCAAAATCTGTGATGGTGTCGATTTCTGAAGACACATTAGAAGAAGGCGCGGAAAACTTTATGCTTGAGATAACCAGCGCTAGTCCAGACGTAGTATCAGCACCGGGCCGAATTATTATTACTATCATAGATAATGATACGACCAGTGATGGCGGTGATGATGATGGCGGCAACGACTATGGCGGTGATTTCAGCGGAGGCAACGATGCCGTTAGCGGCGGCTCAGGTGGTGGCAGCACTAGCTACGGGTTGATCATGCTGATGTTGGTCGTGCTTGTTCGGCAAAGACGTGTAAAAACCTAACTGAATAGGCCGCAACTTTCTCTGCCAGGTTCGATTAACCGAATTCAATCGAATCCTGGCAGTAGCCTAGGTACGTAAACCGGAAGTTGGTTATCTATTACTTAAAGGACCCCATGAGCTAGTTTCTGCCCAAAATATTGTCATTGTTGAGAGTTAGATGCCTGTCTACGTATACGGTTGTAGCTGCCTTTCCCCTATATTCAGGAAAACGACCCAATCGCGCGTTTTTGTCCTTTACGTAATTAGCCCTTATTAAGCGTAACCTCTGTACTCTTTGACTTTCAGTAAACTCTGAATGATGGCACTATGGATAAAAACGAGCACATGCTCGGAAGAAAAACGCGCAATTTGCGCACTATTAAATTGTTATGCGCTCAGAAAATTACGCTAGCAATTTGTAACCCTTAAGGTTACAATAAAATGATGATTAAGGGTTTTATACATAAAGGCCTTCAGAAGTTTTACGCTAAAGGAACCACTTCAGAAATTCAGAAAAAGCACGAAAAAAAGCTTCGTCTTATTCTGTCGAATCTCGATCAAGCCGAAACACCTGATGACATGGATTTACCCGGCCTTTATATGCACAAACTCAAAGGTAACAGAAATGATATTTGGTCTGTTCAGGTAAGTGGAAACTGGAGAGTTACATACCGCTTTGTTGGACGAGATGTTGAAATCGTTAATTACGAGGATTATCACTAATGAATATGCATAACCCTGCGCATCCCGGTGAGATACTCAAAGATCTTGTTATTGATGCTCTAGAACTGACTATTACTGATGTAGCGCAACATTTAGATGTGAGCCGTAAAACATTATCGAAAGTTCTTAATGGCAAAGGGGCTATTACCCCAGAGATGGCTCTTCGTCTTGAACTCGTTTTCGGTAAGCCTTCTGCGGCCCATTGGCTTCGTTTGCAAAATGCATTTGATTTGTGGCAAACAAGACAATATCAAAGCTCTTTACATGTCTCACCGTATAATTTGGCTACGGTATAAAACGCGCATAACAAAAAAATCAAGTTCGCCCGCTGCGCGGGCTGGGACTCAAACATGAGGGCTGACTCGCTTCGCTCGGATTTTAGCCCACATGTCCGCGCCCCTTATTTAGAAGTTATTGAATGTCCGTTCATTGTCTATTGGTGCCAGCCAAAGCTGATTGTAGGTCAACTGTGTACGTGAAGCGGTCCTTTGCTAGGCTCGAGTTGAAATACTTCACCACAGAAAAAACGGCTACACAGCAGCACATCAACTTTGTGATTTTAGGTCGCATTTTGCTAATAGAACCCATAGTATAAAACAGGACGAATAAATTCATTCAGTTTACAAATTAAGGGAAACGAAATGGAAAGGATGACGAAGATAAGGTTAATATTATTTTGGGCAAAATTCGCAGCCGTACTGTTCACTCTTCCCACTGCTGCACAGAGTTTGAGCCAACATCAAGCCGACCTAGATACCTATTTAAAGACCCTTAGTGACAATAATAAGATCATGACTGCGGTGTATGTGACTGAGAATGGTGTTCCACGCTATGAGCACTATGCAGGTCTGGCATCAGTTGAAGATAATAGTCCAATCTCTGCCCAAACACGTTTTCGCATTGGCTCAGTAACTAAGACTTTCACAGCGGTACTGATAATGCAGCTTATCGAAAATAAGAAACTGAGTTTGGATACAAAGCTAGACCAGTTCTACCCTGCCATCCCCAATTCGGCACAAATCAACATTAAGCATTTATTGAGTCACCGTTCAGGGATATTCAACTATACCAATGACCCTGATTACACGAGTTTTATGACGACGCCGCAGACAGAAGAGCAGCTTGTTTCAAGGATTCGAGAGTATCAGCCTGAGTTTAGTCCGGGTAGTAAACATAAGTATTCTAACTCTAACTACGCGCTTTTAGGTTTCATCATTGAATCGCTACACGACAAGCCGCTTAAAGAAATAATCAATAAGAAAATTACTCAACCATTAGATTTAAACAGCACTTATTACGGCAATAGCATTGAAATTGAAGAAAATGAAGCCTCGACTTATCGACACAACGGGCACTGGATCAAGCAGCCAGAAACGCATATGAGTGTGCCTCACGGAGCAGGAGCGATTGTTTCTACTGCGAAAGATACCAATCAGTTTTTTACTGCATTGTTTGGCGGTAAACTGATATCAAGCGATTCGTTGAGTACCATGATGAAGCTTGAGGATGGTTATGGCTTAGGTATGACTGCGGCCCCATTTGGCGAGAAGAAGTTTTACGGGCATTTTGGTGGCATTGACGGATTTGTTTCCGCAGCCGGCTACAATACAGAGGACGGGCTAAACATAACTGTGCTAAGCAATGCATTAAACTATAACTTCAACGATGTGTTGATTGCCGTTCTAAAAACCATGTACGGTCTTTCTATAGATATTCCGGACTTTTCTGCAAAACCTATAACGTTAAGCGAAAAGATCTTAAGCTCATTCGAAGGTAAATATGCGAGCACACAAGTACCTATTAAAATTCGCTTCTGGGTTGAAAATGGAAGATTGATGAGTCAAGGAGAGGGCCAAGGCGCTCTTCCACTGACAGCGTATTCAGAAACAGAATTTCGTTTTGATCCTGCTGGTATCGTCATCAACTTTGACAAACCGAGCGCCTCATCATCTCAGTCAAATGGTTTTATTCTGAGCCAAGGCGGTGGTAAATATGACTTCAAACGCCAGTAATAGCGTTTAAGTCAGTTCCCTTGACTAAACAGAAGTAGAAAATAACGTCGCTTAATGTCTGTCTTGTCTATTTATGCCTGTCAGTGGTCACTGTTAGGCAGTTCCGTACGCAGGCTGTGTGAAAACTATTGATCACCTTTTGGTCTAAGCAGACTTTTTATATGATCAATCGGTCTTAAGTATCGGTCCTCAATTGATATCTGAATTGGTACAATAAAACTATCAAAAAATTGATAGGTTTCAATCACATGTCGAGATTTATCGAAGGCCAAAGCCGAACACAAAGCACGCTGTTCCCCGAAGTTTTAGATGACTACATCCATGAAGATAATCCGATTCGTGCAGTCGATATGTTTATCAATTCATTAGATTTATCTGACTTGGGTTTTGCACGTTGCCAACCAGCCAAAACAGGTAGGCCAAGCTATTCTCCGGCAACGATGCTCAAGATTTACCTTTATGGTTATCTTAATCGCATTCAATCAAGCAGACGTTTAGAAAAAGAAACGCAGCGTAATGTCGAGTTGATGTGGCTGGTTGAGCGTCTTACCCCAGATTTTAAAACGATTGCTGATTTCAGACGTGACAACGGCAACGCGATACAACAAGTCTGTAAGCGCTTTGTGTTGATATGCCGTGAACTCAATATGTTTACGGATGCCATCGTGGCTATTGACGGCACTAAGTTCAAAGCGGTTAACAATATCGCTAAGAACTACTCACGTGGTTTGATAAAGACGTGTATCGAAACAACCGAAAAAGATATTGCCAATTATCTTATGGAGCTCGATAGAGCAGACCGCCAGTCCCGCACTGAAGACGCAGAAAAATTGAAAGGCAAGCTCGCTAAACTGCAAGCGCGTCTGGTAAGCGAGAAAACAATACAGCAAGAATTGGAAACCTTACCCGACAAACAAATCTCCTATACCGACCCCGACAGCAGGCGAATGGCACTAAAGCATAAAGGCGTATTAGTTGGCTATAATATTCAAGCGGCTGTCGACACCCAACATCACTTGATACTTGCCCATTACGTGACTAATAACCCAAGTGACAGACATCAGCTTGTCCCGATGAGCCAGCATGTGCAACAAGCGTTAGGTAAACAAGACATTACCATTCTTGCTGATAGAGGTTATGACGACAGCACGAGCTTTAAGACTGTTCATGAGGCAGGCGTTACTGCAATTGTTCCGAAGATCCGTACTTCGGCTAATCGAAAAAAAGGACTGTTTACCAAAGAAGACTTTGTCTATAAGAAAGAAAAAGACGTCTATGAATGTCCTGCTGGCAAAGATATCCCGTTTAGCTTTGTTTCAACTGACAAAGGAAAACCGCTACGCGCTTACATGTCGGTCATGACCTGCAAAGGTTGTACTATGAAATCGCGGTGCACAACATCACCAGCAGGAAGACGGATCCGAAGACTCGATGATGAGGAGCATGTTGAACGCGTGGCACAAGCTTATAAAAACATGCCAAACGCAATGATATTGAGGCATCAAACCGTCGAGCATCCCTTTGGCACAATAAAGCAATGGGCAGGAACGCAACAATTACTGACAAGAACATTAAAACATGTAAAAACAGAGGTAAGTTTGCAGGTCTTGGCATACAACTTCAAAAGAATGATGAATATCATGGGCGTTAGCGGTCTCATATCTGCAATGAAGACATGAGAGTTGTGGAAACACTCCTTCAAAAATTATAGTGGACTTAGAATTACCGTATTATTCAATTTAAAAACAGCAACCATTAATATGAGTTTTCACACGGTCTGTACGTGAAGCGGACATAGGCAAAACCAAACAATGAAAAACCGAAGGCGCAAAGCGGACGCTGGCGAACCGGTATGAATATACCCAAAAGCAGACAGTGGTTTGTGAATGCTAGTTTAGTGTAAGTCTGAGAATACTTCTGGGTGTTGTTCAGCGATTCTCAATAATGCAATAGCAGGGCCATTTGGTTCACGACGACCTTGTTCCCAGTCTTGCAATGTTCGCTTACTGACTCCGAGCATGGCTGCGAATGCCGCCTGAGACATTCTAAGTTTTGCCCTAATAACATCAGGCGATGATGGCTCTGAAAGTTGCGTAGTTTTTAGTTCTACTTCTCCTTTCTTAAAGCTCTGAATTTCTTCAATGCCCGCAAGAATTTCGGCACCTAAATCACGATTTGTCATTATTAATAGCCTCCGCGATCTTTTTAAGTTGATGACCAGGTATGGTTGCTTTGTCCGATTTACCGTATATGGTCAACATCCACACTTCATCATCGGATTTTTTCCAGTAATAAATAACCCTAACACCGCCACTTTTCCCTTGTCCGTCGGCTGCCCAACGCACTTTTCTAACGCCTCCAGAGCCTCTCACAACATCACCAGATTCTGGGTGTTGTAAAAGATAATTTTGTAGGCCTCGATAATCATCATCGCCTAAGTAACTAGGTAGCAGTTTGGTGAAAAGGCTAGTTTCGATAAAAATCATAACACCATAGTACGGCAATGCCGTACCCCAGTAAAGTAATTAGTTCGTGCGATTGGGTTACATCCTTGAATCCGTTAAGTTTTCGATTACAAATCAAGATGCTCAGAGCTTTCTAGAGCATCTTCTACCGTTATCCCTAAGTAATGAACGGTACTCTCTATTTTCTTGTGGCCAAGTAGAATTTGTATTTCACGCAAATTATGCCTCATCTTATATAGTAAAGATGCTTTAGTCCTACGCAGATAATGCGTTCCATAATCGGAAGGGTCCAAACCTATTGATTCGACCCAGCCCTCTACAATCCTAGCGTAGGTGCGTGTTGTAATGTGCGGTGAATCATGAAGACGAGATTTGAAAATAAAGTCATCAAGCTTCACGTCCGCTTCAATAAACCATTCGTCTAATGCGTTTCTAGTTTTTTCCGTTATTTCAAACGTCACCGGACTTTGTGTTTTTTGCTGCATGATGGTCGCTCTGCTCAGTACACGATTACTGTGAGCAACATCTCGACGTCTTATCCTTACCAAGTCGCACCCTCGTAATTTGCTATCTATGGCAAGATTAAAAAGCGCTAAGCCTCTCTTGTTTCCAGATTTTGCTAAAAGCGTCCTTATCGACCAAACCTGCGATGCTTTTAATGGTAGCTTTTGTCCAATCAACTTACCTTTATTCCATGGTGCCCGTTGGGCATTAGCTTTTTCGTTGATAACCATAATGGTTCTCCGTATCTCGATTCACGGAGCAGCAAGTAACCAACAATCACACGTTCTTTAAGCAAAGGTTAATATTCTTGTGATTTCAATATTTGAGATGTCATTAAAAGCAGACGCTCTATTAGCTACTAATAACTAGCTTTGTGGATATATAGATTCCTGGGGAATAAAAATCAGGTTATTGCGGTTTGGTACGTATTGCAGCCGTTGAGTAATATATAACTCTTGATTAAAAATGATCTGGATAGCAGTAGCATTCTTAATTGTTGAAAGCCCCCAGATTGGAGCTTTCTTAATCGCAGGCAGTCCTTTCCTGCTTCCACGAAGAGAAAAGTAGTGGCGATCGCTTTATTAAAAGTGTTTGCATTTTGCGATGGGTTTGTATCGAGTATTCAGCCAGTATTATCAATTTGTATGGAATACATATCTATGCAATACTCTCTGTACAAAAAATAGCCACCCTGGAAGGTTGCAGTATGAAGATATTATTTGTTGCGCTTTGCTTTTTTTTACTGTTCATCGTCGACGTTAATGCTTCTTCAAAGTTAACGAAGTTTTCTTATCCTGCATCAGAGCAAATAATTGTTGTCGATGAAATACATGGGCATAAGATTCCGGATCCTTTTCGGTGGTTGGAAGACGACGAATCAATTGAGACTCGCAACTGGATCAAAGATCAGCAAGCATTTGCTGATGCTCAGTTGTCTAACCTTAAAGCTCTCCCTATGTTTGAGAAAGCTCTGGCTCGTATGAAAAATGTAGAGCTTAATGGATCTCCAACTGTTGCAGGCGACTTTACCTTTGTATGGAAGCATCCCATCAATAGTAATTTCTGGCAATATATCGTTATCGATGAGAAGGGAATGGAGCGAGTCTTACTTGATCCCTCAGAGTTTAGTGAAGATGGAACTGCAAATATCTCAATTCTCGATACAAACAAAGATGGGACTATAGTAGCCTATGGAGTCACGCTCACTGGCGCGGATGAAATGGAAATACGATTTAGAGACACAGTAACAGGAAAAGATCTCCGTGAGGTCTTGCCCTACGGTCTCTACGATCAGGTGAAGTTTAAAACCGATGGAAAAGGATATTATTATACAAAGCGTACACGCGGTGAATCGGTATTAATCTATTCTCATCAATATGGAACTGACTTTAGCGATGATGAAGTTTTATTCGGACAAGGGCAGCCGCTTGAAAATTGGATTAGCATTGATGAATCTGATTCGGGCCGATACCTGCTATTTTCCGTTGAGCATGGCTGGACAAGATCTGATCTTTACTTACGAGATACAAGAAGTGATGGTGAAACAAAAGCCATAGTTAAAGGGTTGGATGGTTTGTTTATGCCGTGGTTTATTGGAGAAAAGCTCTATATTTACAGCAACCTAACTGCCAACAATGGCGAAGTCTATGAGGTTGATCTATCAAAGCTCAATATGGCCAATTGGAAGTTAATTATCCCAGAAGACGCCGAACGCGTTATCGAGGATATAAATGTAGCGGATAATAAGAATGTCATCACTTATCTACAAAATGTACAACATAAGTTGCATGTATTTTCACCTGAAGGAGAGTTTCTTTATCAAATACCTGTCCCTGCTCACTCACAAGTAACTAGACTATCGAGCCATAAAAATTCTGAGGTACTTTATTTTGGAACTGACACATTTTTAGCTGGAAGAAAAACCTTTGAGTTTAATGTTAAGGAGAAAAAATCTAGTCTTTACACCGAATCCAAGGTTCCTTTTGACAGTGATAAATTTGAGGTAAAGCAATACTGGGTAACTTCTAAAGATGGTACTCGCTTTCCAATATCAATATTAGGTGCCAAAGGGTTTCATAAGATGGGGCCTCGACCAACTATATTATATGGTTATGGAGGTTTTGCTCAAAGTATAATGCCTCGGTTTTCAGATGCACAGGCCGCATGGATAGAAGCGGGTGGAAACTACGTTATCGCCAACATTCGAGGCGGAAGCGAATTTGGTAAAGAATGGCATCGTCAAGGACAGCTCCAAAACAAACAAAATGTTTTTGATGATTTTATAGCCGCTGCAAACTGGCTTAAAGAGGAGGGTTTTACAACCAAGAAGCAATTGGCAATTCAAGGGGGGAGTAACGGTGGTTTGTTGGTCGGTGCAGTTACAACTCAAAAGCCAGACTTAGCGAATGTAGTTCTATGCCATTACCCTGATCTTGATATGATTGGGTATTATCGTTTTAAAAATAATAATGCGCCTGCTCTAAAAGAATATGGCGATGCATCAATCAAAGCCCACTTTGATTTTCTTATTAAATACTCTCCATATCAGAACGTAAAGCAAGGCGTATCATATCCAGCAATGTATATTAGTAGCGGAGATTTTGATACTAGAGTTCCGCCGTTGCAAGCCAGAAAAATGACAGCTAAGCTTCAACAATTTAGTTCTGGAGTATCCCCAATAATATTGAAGTATGACGAACAAAGTGGTCATACAGCTGGCGGATCAAATACTCAAATGGCGATTAAGAAGACAGCAGAATACCTTGCTTTTGCGGCCAAATACACAGGGCTCAGTATGTAAGAGCGCTATCTCTAAAACTCAATCTTTGCGGCAAATAGGAAATGCTTAGGAAAATCTACACGATTGAATATTGACAGGTCAAAGATGCCTGGCTTGGAAGATTTGCATCCCTACAAATCATAACTTTCCCAAAGCCTAAGCGATGTGCGTTTTGACCATCCGCAGGTTTAAATATCGCCCAGCTTGAGCGTCTGCTCATTGTCTAAAGCGGCCCACAGCAGCGCGATTGATTACGCTTATAGCTGTCTCCCAGATGAAGGTAAAATCGAATCGCCGAAGCGGTAATATCAGATATTTGCTACTACCACTTAAAAGAAAAAGCTCGCTATAAAGATAGCGAGCTTTTTTGTATTTCAGGTGTACTTTCACTTCGCTTTTTAGAAGCTAGCGTTGCCCGGTGTGCGTGGGAACGGAATAACATCACGTACGTTTTGCATGCCAGTGACGTAAGCAACAAGGCGCTCAAAACCAAGACCAAAGCCTGAGTGAGGGACGGTGCCGTAACGACGCAGATCGCGATACCACGCATAGTCTTCTTTAGATAAGCCCATTTCATCTAGGCGCGCATCAAACACATCTAGGCGCTCTTCACGCTGTGAACCGCCAATGATTTCACCAATGCCGGGTGCCAATACGTCCATTGCAGCCACGGTTTTACCGTCGTCATTAATGCGCATATAGAAAGCTTTAATGTCTTTGGGGTAGTTCTGCATGATGATTGGCGCGCCAACGTGCTCTTCGGCTAGGTAACGCTCGTGTTCAGATGAAAGGTCGATGCCCCATTCAACCGGGAATTCAAATTCTTTTCCGCAGTTTTGAAGGATTTCGATAGCATCGGTGTAATCCATACGAACAAAGTCTGAATTTACCAGTTTTTCTAAACGCTCTACGGCGTCTTTCTTAATACGCTGGGCAAAGAATGCCATGTCGTCAGGCAGTTCTTCAAGTACGGCTTTACATACATATTTCAGCATGTCTTCAGCAAGTTGCGCCACATCTTTTAGTTCAGCGAACGCCACTTCAGGCTCAATCATCCAGAACTCAGCTAAGTGACGAGAAGTGTTTGAATTTTCTGCACGGAACGTTGGCCCAAAGGTATACACCTTAGACATCGCAGTACAGTAGGTTTCAACGTTAAGCTGACCTGATACTGTTAGGTAGGTTTCTTTACCGAAAAAGTCTTCGGAATAATCAACATTACCTTTGTCATCAAGAGGAAGGTTCATCATGTCGAGTGTCGATACTCGGAACATTTCACCGGCGCCTTCTGTGTCGCTCGCCGTTAAAATAGGCGTAGAGATCCAGTAGTAACCTTTTTCGTGGAAGAAACGGTGAATGGCCTGCGACAAACAGTTGCGTACACGAGTAACCGCGCCAATCACATTGGTACGAGGGCGCAGGTGTGCGTATTCACGCAGATATTCAATACTGTGGCGCTTAGCGGCCATAGGGTAGGTGTCTGGGTTCTCTACCCAACCCACAATCTCAACGTCGGTAGCATCAATTTCAAGGGCTTGCCCTTGTCCTTGAGACTCTTTTACCGTGCCTGTTACCGTTAATGAGCAGCCCGCAGTCAGGCGCTGAATATCGGCGTAATTAGACAGAGAATTCAGTGCAATGACTTGAACAGGATCAAAGCAGCTACCATCGTGAAGTGCTACAAATGATAACCCCGCTTTAGAGTCACGGCGTGTTCTTACCCAACCTTTTACGGTTACCGATTCGCCAACGGCGTACTTGCCTTTAAGTACGTCAACTACGGGCGCATGCGTCATGTTATTTTCTCCGTCTTACTGATTTTATGCTGTTATCTGTCATAGTGACATATCCAACAACAATGTGCCTAGGCACAAATTCTTCACTAAATAATCAATGTTTTAGATTTCTTTGCCGATAACTCGGCATAGCATAGTAATTAACTCGTCTGAACATGCGTTTTTGCAGTTAATATGATTAAGGTATGACCCCATACCCAGCTAACTGCATACAAACAACAATGTAACAGCACGCTAGTATACTCAACCTAACAACGGATGCCAGAGAACAGAGTGACAAATGGGAAATAAAAATACACCGCCAGGCTTTGTGGAAAGGCGTTCTACCCCTCGTACGCAAACCCCGCTTTTTAAAGTTATGCTAACACTGAATGTGATTGGTTGGGTTTCTCTGGTTGTGGCACTGATACTTTTTCATTTCGCCCGACCCGACTTTATCAGTGGCGTGCAAAGCTATTGGGGTGTGGAAGGGAAGAATAGTTGGTCGCCAGAATATGTAAGAGCCATGCTGGGCGTATTGCAACTTGGCTTAGGCGTTAGCTTGGTGAGCATTGTTATCCGCGCTCGCCGCAGCAGGCGGCGAGGGGATACGTTCGGTAGTAATCTTATCGTGCTGGCGGTGATTGCTGCGGTAAGCTTAATTACCATAGTCACCACCTTCGATGTGTTTAAATAAAGGCAGCGGTAATTAACCAATACGTGTAGCCGGTGTAAGCGGCTACTAACACACCACCTTCCAGTCGATTCAGTCGCCCTTGGCGCTTAATACCAATACAAAACACAAACAGCGCCACTGTGGCGGCTAACATCACAATGACATCGCGATATAAAAAGTCTGCGCTAACGGCCATGGGCTGAATAGTGCCTGCAATACCCACCACAGCAAGGGTATTAAACATATTCGACCCTATTACATTGCCAAGCGCTAAGTCATGCTCACCTTTTTTCACTGCGATAAGTGACGACGCGAGTTCAGGTAACGAGGTGCCAATGGCAATGACTGTTAGCCCTATAATAGTGTCGCTCACACCGAAGAAACCGGCAACTTCCACCGCGCCCCATACCAACATACGCGAGCTCGCCACCAGTAAAAGCAACCCCGCAATAAGCCAGATTACATGGGTTTTTACTGTCCCTTCAGTGGTGTTTAACTCTTCGCTGTACTCATCGGCCAGTGCATCTTTACTGCCTTGCATACCGTGCCAAATGCTCCACGATATTAGCAGTACAAATAACCCTAATAGAGAGAACGCATCGTCTTTGGAAACCTGTTGATCAAGTAACTGCCATGCGGCGAAAAAAGTAATACCCAATAGTACAGGCAGTTCTTTTTTGATGATTTCTGAACGTACCGCTATGGGGCTAATTAACGCGGTTAAGCCAAGAATTAACATAATATTGGCGATGTTCGACCCATAGGCATTTCCCAGTGCAATTCCTGAGTTACCCTGAATAGCAGCAAAAATGGAAACAATGATTTCTGGGGCAGAGGTACCAAAACCGATAATCAGCATCCCGATTAAAAGAGGGGAAACGCCGAAATGATTGGCGACAGCCGCTGCACCACCTACAAATTTACTGGCACTCCACAGCAACACCGGAAGGCCAATTAGAATGGCAAAACTCGCTAATAACATACGTTCTCCTACGTCTACAGCGTTATTACTTTCTGATGATATTTTGTTGTCATTACGATGAAAAAAAGCCGTGCTGAATCCACTTTGCAAAACTTAATTTCGGCGTAAACTTCGCGCCATTCATATGTGATGAATCGTTGTTCGCGTGTTCTATGACATCAGCCAACGATTGTAACTCAACTGGTCTCTTTTAGAAGCGAAATACATGCACAACACCCTGATAGTGGCCGAAGATACAGCGCCATTTCGCCATAGCCCGTTAACGGTACTCACCTTTAATGACTATTTAGCTGACTTTCCTAAATTGAATGAACCTAAGACGCGAGTGATTAACTTATGCGATACCAGTCGCTACTTAGGGGAAGGCTATTACTGTTCATTGTTAGCGCAAGCTCGTCAGCATTCGGTTTTACCTGCGGTCAATACGATCAATGACTTACGCCTTGCCGAGGCGCGACGGGTAGATAAAATTCCGTTTTCAGCTCCGTTAGTAAACGGTGACTTCAGCCTCCCTTCGGCACCTTTATTGGTACTTTTTGGTGAAGTTAAAGATCAGCGTTTTAAGCGACTAGCTCGGCAAGCGTTTGAAAAGTATCCATGCCCTATTTTGTTGCTCACTCTGAACGTGTCTCCTCTAGAGCAAGCAGGCATCGCGGGGAAACAAAGCCTTGTGGGTGTGGCTGATGTAGAGGCTTGCGCATTTGCAAAACTAAATGAAGCACAGCAACACGCATGCATTGCTGATATAGAAGCTTATACAAAAAAACAGTGGAAAGCGTCAAAGTCGAGCAAGCGTCCGCGCTGGGACATGGCGATATTAGTCAACCCAGAAGAGCCAACGCCGCCAAGTGACAATAAAGCCATTCGCCAATTTGTAAAGGCTGCTGAAAAACTAGGGTTTCAAGCTAACGTAGTCAGTGGATTATCACCTGAAGAATTAGGCCAGTACGATGCCTTGTTTATTCGCGAAACCACTGCCATCGACCACCATACGTATCGGCTAGCGCGAGCAGCAGAACGGGAAGGTGTGGTGGTCATGGATGATACTCAATCCATATTACGTTGTTGTAATAAAGTGTTTTTGCAAGACGCATTTACGTATCAAAAAGTGCCTGCCCCTAAAGCAACGTTCGTGTCAAAAGTAACGGATGAAGTGTGTGAAAGCCTGATTGAAAGTTTTGGCTTACCTTTGGTGTTAAAACTGCCAGAAAGCGCGTTTTCTCGTGGCGTTTATAAAGCGCAAAATATTGACGAGCTCAAAACGCGGTTGGGTAGCATGCTGAATGAGTCAGCGTTGGTTTTGGTTCAAGAGTACATTTATACCGAGTTTGACTGGCGTATCGGTGTGTTAAATGGGAAAGCGATTTATGCGTGCCAGTACTTTATGGCCCGAAATCATTGGCAAATTTATCATCACCAAGGCGAACGTTTCTCGTCTGGCGGTTTTACCACCATGCCAACGTTTGAAGTGCCAAAACCTGTGATTAATGCAGCACTAAAAGCGGCCAAAGTGGTAGGTAACGGCTTGTATGGCGTCGATATTAAACAAACAGGCAACCAGGTTTACGTGATTGAGGTTAACGATAACCCAAGTATTGACGCGGGTATCGAAGATAAATATTTAGGAAGCGCACTGTATGAAATCATCATGCAGGCATTTGCGGATAGATTAGAGTTACGGGGCCGATGATTCCATTAAGCGAAAAGAACGGGCTAAAAAGCGCATCTACGACCTTAACGCCGTCTTTCAAAAGTGCGCCTGTAGGTGTTCGGCAAGCAACGCTTGCCGATGTGCCAGCGTTAGTGTTGCTGGAGCAGCAATGTTTCTCTACCGATAGATTAACGGCAAGACGGTTTAAGCACTATGTGACAAGCCAACAGGCGGTGCTCCTTGTAGCAACATCGCCGCCGCCGAGCATGTTAGTGGGCTATGCGCTACTTCTGTTGCGCCGGGGCACACAACTTACACGTTTGTATTCTATCGCCGTGTCGCCAGAAGCACGGGGCAGTGGTGTAGCGGCGCGCTTAATAACCGCATTAGAGGAGCAGGCGTTACAGCGGGGAAAGCCCTTTATGCGCCTTGAAGTGTCTATAGACAATAAGGGCGCCATTGCTCTGTATGACAGGCTGGGATTTAGTCCATTTGGTATGTATGAAGATTATTATGGTGACCATAGCGACGCGTTACGTATGCAAAAACGCTTAACGTCTGACATAAAAATTCGCCAAGATATTTACCCTTGGTATCAGCAAACCACGCCTTTTACCTGTGGGCCAGCATCTTTGATGATGGCGCTAAAACAGTTGCGTAAAAGCACAGAAATGAATCAGCGTATGGAACTTGATATATGGCGGGTTGCTACCACCATATACATGACCTCGGGTCATGGCGGTTGCCATCCTATCGGTTTAGGGTTAGCGGCGATACATCAGGGGTTTAACGCGAGAGTACTGATTAGCCACGCTTTGCCGTTGTTTGTCGACGGTGTACGAAGCGCGCACAAAAAAGCCGTTATCGCCCATGTAGAAGAAGACTTCTACCGCCAAGCACAGGATAAATCAATGCCGGTTGATATAGGGGCATGGCATCTTGATGACATTGATCATGCACTTACAGCGAACCGGGCAGTACTTTGTTTAATTAGTACCTATGCTTTCGATAAGAAAAAAGCACCACATTGGGTGGTTATTACAGGCGCTGATAGCCTCTGTTTCTACCTTCACGACCCAGACGCAGACACTCACAATAAAATGGAGTTTCAGCATATTCCTATTGCTAAAGAGGACTTTTTACGCCTTGCGACCTATGGCAGTAAAAAAATCAGTGCACTGGTTATCATTGATGCTAAACCATTTTAACCCTTGCTTACGCAATACTGATAATTATGCATCATGCACTGGCGCTTAGTGCGAAATTTGGGACACTGTCACTTCTTTATTTAATGAGTCTAAGCGCTTAACGAGGGTAGACAACTCTTTAATTGAGCCCGAGTAATCAATATGCTTGCTAAACCCTTTCCCTTTAACTGCATTTTCAAACATTGCTTCAGAATTAAAGCAGGCAGTTTGTTCATCAAGGGCGTGCCATTCGCTTTGCAGATCGCTGGGGATACAGTGGCGCTTAGCAGTAATTTTGTCTTTAATTTGCAACATTTTTCCAATGAGTAATTGTGCATCTGTAGGCATTGTTTCACCTTCCTTCTTTTCTTTTTTCAATTAAGTGTGTGAAAAATAATAAAATTAAAACCTGGCGTTCGTGTTTCCCTAATAGGCCACAGTCAATGTGCTGAGGAAACTCGGTTTACCTACAATAGAAATTGCATTAACAGTGCCAATTAGGCCAACTCAGGAATTTTTACCGATAGCTATGGTGAGCGTGTTTTACTTTTTTGACTTGGCAGTAGCAAAAATAGGGGCTCCACAACAAGAGGTTTAATAAGATAGCCGTCACTAAGCTAAATGCCAGACTTGATGGGGATAAGGGAATAGAGGGGGAATAGTTAGTTAACACTTTACCCAAGGTAGGGGTTTTCGACGGGGTAGCCATGTACCAAAGCTTTTCGAAATAATGGCCGTGAGCCAAAATTCGAATACCATCTTCAATATCAGTAAGCTTGCTGAACATTACTGCTTTTCTTTGCGCATCCTCACGTACAACGGCTTCTGGATTTTGCTTTAAGGCCTCTAGCATGGCATTAGCAGAGGGGTAGCCATGCTTTTTGGCGAGAGTTGAAAGTGCGGTCACTTCTTCACGGGTGGCGTCATAGTAACCGCTTAAATATTGGCGATAATGGTCGGCTAATATGGGCACCTGAAGCGCCAGAATAAAAAGAATAGCAAAAATAAGCTTATCGAAAACCCGAACTAACATGAAAAATTATGCCTTAAACAAACCTAACAAGCGCACGCATCTTGATGTGCTTAGCGCCCCCTGATTGGGCGCATATCACTGTGTTTTATTATCGGCTAAGGTACGAATATATTGCGTCTGTTAACCGAGATAGCTGAGATGCATTGATAACGTAAGGAGGCATAATGTATACCAGCTTACCGAAAGGGCGGATCCACACGCCGCTTTTTACAAAATGCCTTTGTATTTCAGCCACATTCACCGGTGTATAGGTCTCAACTACTCCGATAGCGCCCAAAACGCGAACATCGGCCACCGAAGGTAGGTCGGCACATTTTGCAAGCTCTGTCTGTAATTGTTTCTCAATCGCGGGGACTTGGGTTTGCCATTGGTTTTGATTAATTAAGGATAAGCTGGCGTTGGCCACTGCACAAGCTAGCGGGTTACCCATATAGGTAGGGCCGTGCATAAACACTCCTGGCTCTCCCTGACACACACCTTGTGCAACATCCTCAGTACATAAGGTGGCTGCTAACGTCATGTAGCCACCCGTAATGGCTTTACCCAAACACATAATGTCTGGTGAAATACCAGCGTGTTCGCAGGCAAACAGTTTGCCCGTTCGACCAAATCCTGTTGCAATTTCATCGCATATCAATAGTACATCATAGGTATTACA
This sequence comes from Alteromonas sp. B31-7, assembly GCF_015767655.1. Taxonomy (NCBI): domain Bacteria; kingdom Pseudomonadati; phylum Pseudomonadota; class Gammaproteobacteria; order Alteromonadales; family Alteromonadaceae; genus Alteromonas; species Alteromonas sp. B31-7. Next base: position 2,885,305 of record NZ_CP065233.1, on the reverse strand, counting down.
CAATTGCCGACAACGCTTTAAGTATTCTGGGTGGTACATTCTCATACCACCTGCCCCTTGAACAATGGGCTCGAGAATTAAAGCGGCAATTTCATGGTGGTGATTTTCAAATAGCTCTTCTAAAGGCAGAATATCATCTTCGCTAAAGGTGTGATCAAACCGTGTTTGCGGCGCCGGCGCAAACAGTTGCTTGCTAAGTACGTTTTCAAACAAGCTGTGCATACCATTAACCGGATCGCACACAGACATGGCAGCAAAGGTGTCGCCATGATAGCCATTTCGCGGCGAGACAATGCGACACTTTTCACTTCTACCCTGACATACCCAATACTGTATGGCCATTTTTATGGCGACTTCTACTGATACCGAACCTGAGTCAGCCAAAAAGACACGGGCGAGACCATCGGGCACCATATCAAGCAGCGTTTTACATACATCAATAGCGGGTTGATGGGTAATGCCACCAAACATAACATGAGAAAAAGCCTCAATTTGCTGATGCGCAGCCGCATTAATGGTTGGGTGATTGTAACCATGTATGGCTGCCCACCAACTGGACATCCCGTCCACTAGTACTTCACCGCTGGTTAATGTGAGCTCAACCCCTTTTGCTCCTGTCACTTCATAGCAGGGAAGTGGCTGGGTAGCCGAGGTGTAAGGGTGCCAAATATGTTGCTTATCAAATTCTATATTGTTCAAAATATAACCGTTAGTAAACTTTATTAAATGGTCAGAGTTGACAACTTTGCTAGGGCGCATAGACTAAGCCAGCATTCTTAATTAGTAAAGGACAGTCAATGAGTCTGGCTTCAGCGCCAACCGCGCAATCACACACTATTCGTCAAGATTGGACAAAAGCCGAAGTAGAGGCGCTATACGCCCTTCCGTTTAACGACTTGCTTTTTCAGGCGCAGGTAGTCCATCGCCAACACTTTGATCCTAATGAAGTTCAAGTCAGCACCTTATTGTCGATTAAAACCGGTGCGTGTCCAGAAGACTGTAAATATTGCCCGCAAAGTGCACGTTATGACACTGGGCTAGAAAAAGAGCGTCTGCTTGAGATTGAAAAAGTAATAGAGCGAGCGAAAGAAGCGAAGCAAGTTGGGTCTACCCGTTTCTGTATGGGCGCCGCGTGGCGTAACCCTAGAGACAGAGACATGCCCTATATTGTCAAAATGGTAGAAGAGGTGAAGGCACTTGGCCTCGAAACCTGTATGACACTTGGCATGTTAACCCGCGATCAAGCCGTGGCACTAAAGCAAGCTGGGCTGGATTATTACAATCATAACCTTGATACCTCGCCAGAATACTACGGCGATATCATTACTACCCGTACTTATCAAGATAGGCTAAATACCCTTGAAAACGTGCGCGCCGCGGGCATGAATGTATGTTCAGGCGGCATTGTAGGTATGGGAGAAACGCTCGGAGATAGGGCAAGCATGCTAGTGCAATTGGCTAATTTGCCTGAGCAGCCACAAAGCGTACCGATTAATATGTTGGTAAAAGTAAAAGGCACGCCGCTAGATAATGTGGAAGATTTAGATTATTTCGAGTTTATTCGTACTATTGCTGTGGCACGTATCATGATGCCGAAGTCTCATGTTCGCTTATCTGCCGGGCGAGAGGCCATGAACGAACAAATGCAAGCACTATGCTTTATGGCAGGAGCCAATTCCATTTTCTATGGTTGTAAGCTATTAACCACCTCGAATCCAGACACCCATGAAGACGTTTTGCTGTTTAAAAAGCTAGGCATTAACACTGAACGAACCCGAGATTTTTCTGACGAAGCTCACCAGCAGGTGTTAGAAGAAGAAATTGCTCAGCAAAATGAGTCGGACAAGAGTGAGTTGTTTTACGATGCCACCGCGGCCAAGCCGCAGCCGGCTGTAGCGGAGGCATAATGGCCTTTGATTGGCTTGAGCCTGCGCTTCAAGCGCGGGCAGAGCAAGGGTATTTACGGCAACGTCATTGTCAGCAATACGAGAAAGACAATATTGTTTGCATAAACAACAAGCATTATTTGAATTTTGCCAGCAATGACTACCTTGGCATGCGACATCACGACGGGGTGTTGCAAAACTGGGTGGAAGGGCTAGCACAGTTTGGTGCTGGCAGTGGGGCTTCTGCGCTGGTTACCGGGCATAGTCAGGCCCACTTGGCCCTTGAAGCCTACCTGGCAGAAGGGCTCAATCGTGAGGCAGCGTTGCTGTTCAATTCGGGCTATGCGGCTAATCAAGCGTTATGTTTTGCTCTTGCTAATGCGTCTACAGAAGGCGTATCTATATTTGCTGACCGTTTAATGCATGCATCATTTTTAGAAGCGGCCAATGAAAGTAAGGCCATGCTTAGGCGATTTGCTCACAATGATAAAACCCATTTACAAACGCTGCTGAAAAAGCCTGTATCAGGCGATAAACTCATTGTGACTGAAGGCATCTTCAGTATGGATGGAGACAGCGCGCCTACACACGATTTGGTGGCGATAGCGAAGGCCCATGACGCCTGGCTTATGCTTGATGATGCCCATGGCATGGGCGTATTGGGTGAGCGAGGTTTAGGCACCGTTGAAGCTGCAGGGCTTACTCAAGGCCACGTGCCCATAGTGATGGGCACATTTGGCAAAGCAATAGGCACCGCGGGCGCCTTTATTGCAGGTAGCCAAGCGCTTATCGATTTTCTGGTCAATTTTGCAAAACATTACATTTACTCTACTGCCATGCCGTCGGCGCAAGCAGTAGCAACCCTTGCTTCATTAACCTATATTGCCTCTGATTCATCTAGACGCGATACGCTTTACGACAACATTTCCCACTTTAGAAAAGGCATTGAGCGCGCCTTTGGCCAGAATGCAGGCGTAGATGAAGGTAGCGGGCTTATGACGCAGTCTACCCCTATTACCCTGAAAGCCAGCAACAGCGCCATTCAGCCGTTAATCGTGGGAAGCCCGCAAAAAGCGCTAGCGCTCAGTGAAGGCCTTAAAGCTCGGGGGATTTGGGTGCCTGCTATTCGGTATCCTACGGTTCCGAAAGGCGAAGACCGATTACGAATTACCTTAAGTGCGACGCATAACAAACAAGATATTGATGTGCTTATAGATGCCCTTTCGTTAGCTATCGAGGACAGGTCATGAACCTAATACCGCCACAATCGGTCGCGATTTCTAACGATAAAATCGGCACTGAACCCACAACCAAAACACCATCCGCTCATACCTACACGATAGCGGATAAGTTTAGTCGCGCAGCGACTCAGTATGACAAAAAAGCCAATATCCAGCAGTGTATCGCAACCGCCGCGCTTAACAATTTGCCGGCAAGTATTGCGCACAAGGTTTTAGACGTAGGCTGTGGCACAGGGCGTCACACTCAGTCGCTGTTTGAAAAGGGGGCAGAGGTGACGGGTGTAGATATTGCTGAAGGTATGTTGGCGTTTGCCCGTCAATCCTACCCCCATCTGCATTTCGCCCAAGGCTCTGCAGAACAACTTCCTGTGCTTTCTAGTACCTTCGACTGGGTGTTTTCTTCTATGGCGCTTCAGTGGTGCCCTGCGCCAGAGCAAGTTGCACAAGAGTTTTATCGGGTGTTGAATAAAGGCGGGCAAGCAGAGCTAGCAATCATGTTGGACGGTTCGTTTGCCGAACTCCATAAAGCAAGAGCACTGGCTCGCCTGCATCCCGTCAATATTGCTATGCCCTCTGCGGCCCAGTGGCTCACTGCATTTTTGCACGCGGGATTTCGGGTAAGCCGTTTAATAACAAAAGTTTATGTGGATAAGCACAAGGGCATTATGCCGTTATTAGGGTCGATTAAACATGTGGGGGCGGGCGGCACAGCTAGCCCAGCACAATCGTTGACCAAGCGAGATATTACAAAATTAGATCTTGCGTATCGAAACTTACCGCACGAAGAACAGCAAGAGAATGCCCTTCATCTGTCTTACCATGTCAGTCATTTTAGGTTAGAAAAGTTATGAAGCAGTATTTTGTCACCGGAACCGATACCGAAGTAGGAAAAACCTACGTAACCTGCCAGCTACTGCGCGCTACCCAAGCAATAAGCAAAAGCAGTGTCGGTTACAAGCCTATTGCAGCGGGTTGTGACAAGGTAAACGGTGAGTGGGTAAATGAAGACGCTTTAGCGATACAGCAGGCCAGCAGCCTTAAGTTACCTCTATCTATTATTAACCCCATCTCCCTTGTACCGCCTATTGCCCCGCATATTGCAGCGGCAGAAGCCGGCGTGAGTTTAAGCGAACACACAATTAGCCAAGGTTTGTCGCAACTTCAACAATACAAACCTGACGTACTTTTGATGGAAGGCGCTGGCGGCTGGCGACTTCCTCTAAGTGAAAGCACCTATTTACCGGACGTTGTGGCTAAACTAAATATGGAAGTGATTTTTGTGGTAGGCATGAAACTAGGGTGTCTCAATCATGCTCTTTTAACGGCGGAGGCCATTACCCATGATGGATTTAATATAAAAGGATGGGTTGCCAACGATATTACCGGCGAGATGCCAAGGTATAAAGAAAACCTGGCTACATTAAAGCATGCGCTACCCGCGCCCTTGTTACTCGAGGTGCCTTATCAGGTAGCGCCAAATAGCCAAGAATTAATCAGCGCGGTTCAACAACTCTGTTAAATCTTGTTCCGGTTGAACAGGCGTTTTATTGTTGCCCTGAAAGATAAACCCGCTTTTTTCTCCAACCAGGGTGAGGGTGCTGCCGGATAACAGCAGCGCTGAGCCCTCTCGAATACCCACCACAGGTATCTCTGGGTTTAATGTGGTGAATTCCGCCAGTCGCTGATCCCGCGTTTCACCGTTATGCCCAGGCGGGTGATAATCTGTGTAGTGGGGGTTAATTTGAAACGGCAGCACTTCTAATGCGTCAAAACTTGGCGGCTCAATAATAGGCATATCATTGGTCGTACGAATACTTTGACCACAAATATTTGAGCCAGCACTCCAGCCTACGTAGGGCACGCCATTACAAATCGCGTGTTTCAGCGGTACCATCAAGGCAAAGCGGTACAAAGAATGTAAGAGATGAAAGGTATTCCCACCGCCCACAACAATCGCGTGTCCATTTTCTGACGCATTGTGAATGGCGGCCACAGGATCGTCAAAGGTGTGTAAACCCACCACATTGCATTCAGGCAATGCAGAAGCCACAGCGTCTACATAGCTGTCGTAGCTTTGAGTTACCGCGGCATAAGGAATAAACACAAGGTCGCGAATGTCTCCTAAGTGTGCAAGAATACGCGCCTTGGCGTGCGTGAGGTAGGCTTCGTCGCCTTCACGCGAACTACTTAACATGAGTACATGTGCGGTCATATAAGCTCCACATTTTTCAGGACGGCATATCATACGCGAACTTTTATATAAAGTTTAGTCATGGGGCGGCCACACCATTAAAAGGATGTCATTAATGAGCGATAAAATAGCAGTCTTGTTTGTCTGTTTGGGGAACATTTGTCGTTCGCCTACTGCAGAAGCGGTATTTAAGAAAAAAGCCCACGATGCAGGCCTTGATTTGATCATAGATTCTGCTGGCACACATGGCTACCACATTGGTAGCCCGCCTGATAAGCGTTCACAATCGGCAGGCACAGACCGAGGGTACAGCTTTAGCGGCTTGAAGTGCCGCCGAGTCGATGACGACGACTTTGAAAAGTTTGATTACATTCTGGCTATGGATAATAGCAATTTGAAAAACCTGCATGGGATGTCGCCAAGTGAGCACCACCATAAAATTCATCTATTTCTTAGTTTCTGCGATAGCACTGAAGAAGAAGTGCCCGATCCCTATTATGGGGGGAAAGGGGGCTTCGAATTGGTGTTGGATTTGATTGAACACGCCTCAGATGGCTTAATTTCTCATATAAAGGCGCAAAGTTAAGATAACTTTCTATAATTTCAAGTTGAGGTTTTTATTGCAGCCACCATTTTATGGTAAAATGACCCTCTAAAGTGAATAAACACCTTTGCCCTAATATCAGGAGAAACTCATTGAGCAATTGGCAAGTAGATAGCTGGAGACAAAAGCCCATTCTTCAGCAACCTGAATACGATGATAAAGCGCGGTTGAAAGAAGTAGAACACACGCTTAGTACCTACCCGCCATTGGTTTTTGCTGCTGAAGCGCGAGAACTAAGACGCCAACTAGGTGAAGTAAGCTTAGGTAAAGGGTTCTTGTTACAAGGTGGCGATTGCGCTGAGTCGTTCGATGAGTTCAATGCGCCTAAAATTCGCGATACCTTTAAAGTTATCCTGCAAATGGCCATTGTTCTAACGTTCGCAGGACGTTGCCCTGTGACAAAAGTTGCGCGTATGGCGGGCCAATATGCGAAGCCTCGTTCGTCAGATTTTGAAACAGTGAATGGGGTAACATTACCGAGCTATCGCGGTGATATTATTAATAACTTTGAGTTTACTGAAGCGGCAAGAAGACCTGATCCAGATAGGCTTTTAGAAGCTTACCATCGAAGCGCTTCTACCCTGAATTTATTACGTGCTTTTGCTCAAGGCGGTTTGGCTGACTTACATGAAGTTAATCGGTGGAATATGGCGTTCGTGGAGAATAACCCACTAAAAGAACGCTACCACGACATGGCTATGCGTATTCAAGACTCGTTAGAGTTTATGGATGTCATTGGGATAAATTCGCAAACCAGTAGCACACTTCATGAAACGTCATTGTTTACGTCTCATGAAGCCTTATTGCTCAACTATGAGCAGGCGTTGACACGTGTAGATACCCTAACAGGTAAGCCTTACGATTGTTCTGCTCACATGGTATGGATTGGTGAGCGTACACGTCAGTTAGATCACGCTCACGTAGAGTTCTTCCGTGGCATACATAACCCTATTGGCGTCAAAGTGGGGCCAAGTATGCAAGAAGATGAACTTATTCGCCTGATTGACGCGTTGAACCCGAATAATGACCCTGGCCGGTTAACCCTTATTACCCGTATGGGCGCAGACAACCTTGCTGACAACTTACCTCGTCTATTACGTAAGGTGAAATCAGAAGGCCGTCATGTGGTATGGAGTTCTGACCCTATGCACGGCAATACGTTTAGTGCCTCTAGCGGTTATAAAACCCGTAACTTCGATGCTATCTTGAAAGAAATAAAGCAATTCTTCCAAGCCCATAGCGACGAAGGTACACATGCGGGTGGAATTCATTTAGAAATGACAGGCCAGCACGTTACAGAATGTACGGGTGGTGCTTACGAAATTGGCGACGAAGATTTAGCCCAAGCGTATAAAACCCAGTGCGATCCGCGTTTAAATGCGGATCAGGTATTGGAAATGGCGTTCCTCGTTGCAGACCATTTACGCCATGCATAAGCCGGTTTAGTGGTCTAACGTATAAAGCTGCGTAAAACGCAGCTTTTTTTTAGCTTTCTTCCAGAAACAGCTGCTGAATACGCTTGTGATGAACCCTATCGGTGCGTGCTAAAAGCAGACGAACAAAGTCGATGGCAGCCACAGGTTTTCCTGTGCTTTTTTGCCGTTCAAATAACGCGCGAATGGTATCCGTAATGGGTTTGTCGCCAACGAGTTGTCTAAGCTCTGCAAATACCAGCGTAGCTCGAGAATAAACATCTGCTGTCTCAGTCCCATTGATGAAAGCCACAGGTGGCGCGGTATTGCCTTGTTGGTAATGGGCATAACGGCGCGCTTCATACTCAACTAGCTTATTCATTGTGCCCCGCGGCTCAAGCATGACTAATTCAACGTATTTGGCTAATGACTCGACTAAGAACGCACTATCTGCGGGTAACCCAAAGCCAATCTGATGACCAAACCATTGGTGAGCCACTTCATGTACTGCTCTTCTGTAGCGCTGATCAAAACCATCTTCCATGGGGGTAGTTCGCATCGCGAGCAAATGATCGAAGATAAGTACCTGAGGCAGCGCATAACCACTTGGACCTAAGTCAGGTGCAAATACGAAAGTAAGCTGGGCATAAGGGTAGGGCGCTATGTGCTGTTCAAACCAAGCTAAAGTTTGGGTGGCGGCGCGCAGATGAACATCTTTTGCCTCCTCATTATCAGCGCCAATCAGGTTTACCTCGACGCTCTTGTCTGCAAGGACAGCCGGCTCGTGAGCGTGGGTAAATTCGGTGGCTATCCACGCTGGAATGGCTCTTATTGGTTCGCGAGTCGCATAAAGCGTAGTCATGGTGTGCTCGTCGCCGTCTTGCTCAGTCCATTGCTTACGCTTTTCGCCAGGAGCAAGAGTGAAATAGCCGACTGGAGCAGTGAGTTCAGACGTTACCATTACGCTTTGCGCTTCTGCGCTGATCTCTGCGTTAGAGGCCGTCAAGGCACTCGCAATGGGATATTGCAAAGCCGGTAGCCCTGCCTCTTCACGAAGTGAACTATCCGTCAATGTGAAATAGCGATTAAAGCCAATGCTGGGAATAAGAGGTACACCACGTAAATAGCTAAAAGGCTTGCGGATAACGTGGTGAGTGGGTGACGTCCACAAGTTTTTATTCGCCACCTGTAAAGCAACATTCAGCTGTTTTGATTGTCCGGGGAGCAATGGGTTAACAAGGTCAAATTCACGTTGCTGTGTATAAACGTCGTAATGGTTTAGGGTTGCCCCTTCAACATCGATGTTCTCTGGTGTGAAATCCGGATGAGCACCCACCAATATTTTATCGATACGGCTGTTACTATGGTTGGTTAAGGTAAGAGAAAGTGCAATATCAGCGATGCCGCGTAGGGGGTAAAATCGCACATTCGCCTGAATATGGGTGACCACAGGTTGCGCCTTGTCTTTCCAGTGAAGGTAACGTTTTTCATAGGCCGCTTTTACGTGGTGGCGCTCACTGGGCATCATTAATGCGCGCTCGTCTTTTAGAGCGCTATGCAATATAAAAGTGCCGCTAAAAAGCATCGCGCAAACAGCCACCCTTAATGGGAAGTGACCGCGGCTAAACAAATGCGTATAACCGGTGCCCCTATGGCTTTTTCGTATGGCAAGAAACAGCAGTAAGGTGGTAAGTAAAGCCCAGTAGCTGAAAAAAGGTAAAAAGGCAGACTGACTCATTTGAAAGCCAACGGGAAGTTTGGCTACTTGAAGAGGCGTGCCTGCAATATCCCATAACGGGTGTGGTATTCCCACCATGCTCATAATGGGTGAAAACTTTATGACAATCATTAACCCACAAATAAGCCCGCCAATGAGAGGGTTTGGTGAAAGATGATGCACAACAAGACAGAGCAAGCCGAATAACAATAGGGGTAAACCGGTTAACAATAGGGTTTCAGCGTATGTCTCGTAAGACAGGGGGCTGTTGCACCATAATTGCGCCGTCATAGTCGCTATGGCGGTTACGCCTAAAAAAACTCCCCACATTAAGGTAAGCGAAAAACACTGTGCGGTGATTAAATGACGACTTCCGGTTGGCGTTGCTGCGACCAGCTCTACCATTTGATATCGCTTATCTTTCCAGCATAGTATCCATGCCCAAATACTCATGAGAATGAAACCGACAAACGGCATAAGATTCCATACTACCCTCGCCAGAGCATCCATACTGGTGATGGTTTTTAGCTGAGAAAAAGGCTCGGCATAACCTATACCTGACAGCACTTCAGAAAATACCATACAGGCATAAATGACATACACCAGGATAAGCGTCGTCGACAAGGTTAATGAGCGCAAAGTTTGCGGGAAAAGCGTTAAACCGATGTCGCGGCGAGAGAATAAGTAACGTAACACTGAATTTTTTCTGACGCACCCAGATAAAAAAGTGACTGTCCAATTTAGGGGTTTAACGGTTTTGGGCTTGAGTAAAACACGTGTTGGATTACGTGATTCAGCATCAAAGGCACTTCTGGCGATGTAAAAAATACCAGCAGCAACTGCCAGCCACAACCCTCTATTTAAAAGGATTTTAAACGTCAGCGACCAGTCAGTATTTTGTTCTAATTGCTGGTACACGGCCGTGAATCCGTAGGGGTCTAGCCACGACATGAGCGCATACCATTGAGGAGAAAGTACACGACTTCCCGCTAAAAGTGGCGACCCATTAATCGATGCTAGCATGACATAACCCGCCCACATTGCACACATGACAACATAGCTCGGTAAGGCGTTATTGAAATAGCGGGCACAGGCGAGCGCCAATGCAGTGAATAACACTAAAATGGGGCAATATAAAAAAAGGGTATTTTTAAGGGCACTTTGCAATAAGCTAGAGCTTTGTGAGGCGGAGGGAGAAATCATTAAAATTTGCCCGACAATACAAAGAAGTGTTAGCAGGCAAAGTAGGGAGAAAAAAGCCCCTCCACGTAATATAAACTGTTGTTTTGCAGAGGTTGGTGTGACGGCTATCAGTGGGTGCATGTGAGAAAGGGTATCGCGCTGCAGCAATGCCGGCGTTAACAGCCCCACAATAATTGGCAAGGTAAGCATCATTGCAGCATTGTTTAGCAGGACTAACCGCTTAGTTAACACGTCGCCGTCAACCGATAACCCTTGTGCTAACAAAATGCCAAAGCCAGCATAAATAATAAAGCTTAACCAAACGCTGGGGTGACGGAGATAAAGACGCCATTCGTTTATCCATCCTGAAAAAAATAGAAGCATTAGCATTGCTCCTTATTTAATTCGTAGAAGTATCTGTCCTCAAGGGTGGCGTCTCGGCTTATTGCCTCGCTGCAAGGAGCCTCGTGATGATAAACACGCCATACGTCTTTCCCGAAATGATAGCTCTCAGACACCAGCATTCCACAAGGTGGTTGCAAAGAGGATTCCCAAATTTTTCCTTGTAGAGGCGCAATCAAATTGGGGATTTCGCCGCTATCGACTATTTCACCATGCATGATAATAGCAGCGTGACCACACAGGTTTTCGATATCTTCCACAATGTGAGTAGACAGTAACACAAGTGTTTGCTTGCTGATTTTTACCAGTAAACTATGTAAACGCTGACGTTCAAGCGGGTCGAGACCTGCCGTTGGCTCGTCCAGAATAATTAATTTCGGGTTACCTAACAGTGCCTGAGCAATACCGAAGCGTTGCCGCATGCCGCCTGAGAATTGAGTTACCGCTTTATTCGCGACTGCGGTTAAATTTGTTAATGATAGTAGTGAAGATATTTGCGCATCTACTTTATTTTTATCCACCTTTTTTAGCGAGGCTATGTGTTTTAAAAGTTGTCGGCAACTAAGGTGTGGGTATACACCGAAGGATTGAGGTAAGTAGCCTAATTGGGATCTTAGGGCATTGGGGTGGGCAACAATATCGATGCCATCGAATAATACCGTGCCTGAGTCGGGTGGCTGTAAGCAGGCTAGGGTTCGCATAAGTGTGGATTTTCCTGCACCATTTGGACCAAGCAGCCCTACCATACCTGTAGGGAATGTGAGGGTAATGTTCTTTAGTGCATGTGTGCCGTCTGTATAGGTTTTATTGAGATTTTTTACAGTAAGCATGTGAGCCTTCATCAGTAAAGGTGAATGATATGTTTGCACTATAAATACAAAATAGCGTTGTGAAACTACAGCGTGACTAAAGGGTATGATGGCGTGACGAGAGGCCAAATAAGGGGGCTTTTTTTACTTTCATCAGTAAAAAGCGTATTTTCATCATTTTCTGTGTGCAAATATCTGTTTTTGTTGACAGTCTGGAAGCGAAAACTGAAAGAGAGTGACATGACTATTGCCCTAAAAATGGATAGAGGTTTACTGGCCAGTTTGCTGCCATTAGTTGCCGCTATATTGCTGGCGGCTAATTTATCCTTTGTTCACGAGCAGGCGCAGCATGGCTCACGCTTTATTGTATTGCATTTAAAAGCAATACTTCTATCAGTGCCTTACTTAACGTCAGTGGGGTTGTTGTCATGTTTGCATCGTCCCTGGGGCGCGCTGGTATGGTTTAGCGTATGCCTGCTTTATTCATTGTTTCTCTTTTCAGCGAATCTTCCCAGCGAATTACTTCTGCCTTTTTCCGCGCAGCCACCACAATCAACTGCCGCTGTTATAGCCCCCTCAGCCGACAGCCTAACCAAATTGGACAGTCATACCAAATTGGACAGTCAAATTGTTTGGTTTTTTATAGTGGGCGCCTTACTTGGAGGGCTACATCATTTTCATAAAACACCGTCGAGCGGCAATGTAAAATCGGCATTGTGGGTTCAACGTGTGTTTTCACTCGATGCAATGGTTGCGGCCACGCTTTTTATTTGGGTAATTGGTTGCACCGGCATATTTTTGTATACCCCCGATCCTATGAACAACCAGCCGCTGGCAATGAAAGTAGATCTCAATCAAGTGGTGGGTGAATTTGATCGCTTTGTGGCGTACTTTTTTCAGTTTTTGTGGCTGGCCGCAATACTTTTTTTTATATACTGGGTTAACCGATACTGGTTAATCCGTAGGGTATTATCTTCACAAGGCTTAATCCCTTATGCAGCCACTGCTCTTGTATTTATTCTGCTAGCTACACCTGTGTTGAGTGCAAGTGCACTGCTGTTGCCATTAAATACGCAGTCGTCGTTGACATTACTTCCCTCTGAAAACAGCAATGCGTTTGATTTGGATAATTTCCGTTTTATGTTTGCTTTTTTAGCGGTCACTATGCCCGTTATTTTGGCGTTCGAGCGTAAGTCGTTTGATGCAACACTCGCCCGTGTAGAAAAGGATAAAGTTCGTACTGAATTGCAATTGTTACAGCAACAGATTAACCCGCATTTTCTCTTTAACACGCTAAACAACCTGTATGCACTAACATTAGAAAAGTCGGATAGGGCACCAACAAGCATAGAGCATCTATCTAATTTATTGCGTTATACGGTGTATAAAGGCCAGCAAGAGTGGGTCGCGTTAGAGGATGAACTGGCGTATGTGAATGATTATTTAGCCCTGCAAGGCCTAAGATATCAAAGCGATTGCGAAATTAATGTAAGCTGGCCTACCTGCAATAAAGGGTATCAAATACCCCCTCTTTTATTGATAGTATTGCTGGAAAATGCGTTCAAACATGGCATAGAAAAAGCGGAAAAGCCGAGTGTATTAAATGTGTCGATACGTATTGATGAGTGCGGTGTGCTTCACTTCTCATGCCAAAGCCCATACCTTGCTGAAGGCGCACTGTCTCAACCTGAACACGCCATTTGGTCTGGTTCTCAACAAGCGAGTCAGACAGGTTTGGGGTTAACGAATGTTGCCCGAAGGCTTTCACTGTTGCCAGGTGAACATAATACCCTCGATAATGACGTCATAGAGGGTACCTGGGTAGCGAGTTTAACGTTGGATTTACAGCCATGCTAAAAGCACTGATTGTTGACGATGAACCCTTAGCACACACCGTATTGTTGCATCACTTAAAGCAACATCCGGATATCGCTATAGTGGGGCGGTGTTTTAGTGCTACAGAAACACTGCAGCACTTGGCAAAACACCACGTGGATCTTCTTTTTCTTGATATTAATATGCCGGCACTAAGCGGCATTGATATGCTTAAAGTCATCGCTCATCCGCCGCAAGTGATTATTGTGAGCGCGTATTCAGAATTTGCCATTGACGGATTTGAACTCGACGTTGCAGATTATTTGCTGAAACCTGTGAACAGCCAACGGCTGTCAAAAGCATTAGATAAAGTTCGAGAACGATGCCAAGTGCACAACCATGCCTCAAAAATACAAGTAAAAGTAGGACGTGAGATACACAGGTTAGACATCGACAGTATTGTGTATCTTGAAGCGTATGGAAACTACGTAAAAGTGTGGACAACACAAACCATGTTGCTGGCAAATAGTACGTTGAAACAACTTCTTGAAGGTTTGCCTAAGGTCGATTTTTTACAAATACACAAATCCTATGTGGTTAATAAAAAGACACTGATGTGTCTGAATACCGACACTGTCACCCTCAGTGGGGGCGTAAATTTAAAGGTGGGGAAATCTTTCAAGCTAGCGTTAAAAAGGCACTTTAGCACATTGTGACGGCATGGATTCCTGATGCCGTTGTTATGTTTCAGGCTAGACTACGTCAGCTCACTTCCATGATTTCGCTGGCTTAGTCATCATCGAGTAGGGGCTCAACAACCGATTCCAAACCGTTGAGTTTTATTTCATACATCAATGCCAATTGTTCGCCTAGCTTGCCTTTAGGAAAGCCTTGTTTGTGAAACCATACAAGGTAAGGTTCGGGTAAATGGAAAAGGCGACGCCCTGCATATTTACCAAAGGGCATAATCTGATTGACGGTGGTTTTTATCAGTTCGGGATCCATAACCTGTGCTTTTTTATAACGATTTATTGGCCGAGAAAGGCGCCTAAATATTAGCGCTTTCGAGTTGACTGCTGCGTGTGCCATAGTTTGGCATATACACCTTGCTTTTGCAGTAGTTGGCTATGTGTGCCTTGTTCGGTAATCATACCTTTGTTCATCACCAGTATATTGTCAGCATCAATAATTGTAGAGAGCCGGTGGGCAATCACTAAACTGGTATGGCCTTTTGCGGCATCCCGTAGCGCAGCTAAAATGGCCTGCTCCGATTCGCTATCTAATGACGATGTGGCTTCATCAAATATCATAATGGGCGCGCCTTTTAGCAGTGCTCTTGCAATTGCTACGCGCTGTTTTTCTCCCCCGGATAACTTAAGGCCACGTTCACCCACTTTTGTGTTTATGCCATCAGGAAGTTGAGCAATGAAGTGGTTTAAATGGGCAAGTGATGCTGCATGCATAATTTCTTCGTCAGTGGCGTTAGGGTTTCCATAGGCGATGTTGTCTTTCAATGTGGTGTTAAAGAGAACGGTGTCTTGGGGCACAATAGCAATATGACTTCGCAAACTGTTTTGGGTGACTTGGCTTATATCCTGACCATTCACGCATACGGTGCCCCTCGTGGGTTCATAAAAGCGAAAAAGTAGCTTCATGATGGTGGACTTGCCTGCGCCACTTTCGCCGACAATGGCCACCTTCTTGCCCGCTTCAACCTGAAAGGTAATGCCATTTAAAATAGGCCGCGCGTCATGATAACTAAAATGTACATTCTCAAATTGGACAGTCGCATTTTCAACACCGCCTTTTAATGTGAGCGCCAGTGAATCAGGTTTATCAGAAATGGCCGGGCGCTGAGCGAGTAGTGAAAATAAATTATCAATGTTAGCCAGTGAACCCCTTATTTCTCGGTATACAAAGCCTAAAAAATTAAGCGGCATAAAAATTTGCATGGTGAAGGCGTTAATGAGCACAAAATCACCAATCGTCATATCGCCGTTCATTACGCCGAATGCGGCATTGGCCATCATTGCTGTCATGGCAGTGGCAATAATACTGGCTTGGCCTGCATTAAGAGCGAAGAGAGATAATCGATTTTTGCGCCTTGCCACTTCCCATTGGGCTAAATCGTTGTCGTATCGGTTCGCCTCAAAGGCTTCATTGTTGAAATATTTAACTGTTTCGAAATTAAGTAGGCTGTCGACTGCACGGGAATTAGTGGTGGAATCGGCCTCGTTCATTTGCTGAACAAATCGAGTGCGCCAGTCGGTGGCTTTCATTGAGAACGCCACATAGCAAATTACACTGGAAATGATGATAAACGCAAATGACCAACCAAATTGAAACAGAAGCAAGCCTACCACAAGCCCAATTTCGAGCAGGGTAGGCACAATGTTAAACACCATAAACCGCATTAAGAAACTAATGCCTGATGTGCCTCGCTCAATGTCTCTTGATAAACCGCCGGTACGCCTGTCGAGATGAAAACCCAAATCGAGGTTATGTAGATGTTTAAATACGTTTAGGCCAATGCGACGCATAGCTCGCTCGGTGACTCTACCAAACAAGGTATCTCTCACTTCCCCTAACAGCACATTGAGTAACCTTAAGGTGCCGTACACCACAATAAGGCTGATGGGTACTGCCAGGGCAAGGGTGGTTAAATCGCCATTTAAGCTGTCTACCGTGTACTTCAACACATAAGGTAACCCAATGCTGGCGAGTTTTGCGGCCACCAGGCAAAGCAGGGCAAGTACAACTCGCCGTTTAAACTCCAATAAATAAGGGCGCAGTTGTTTCAGCACATGCCACTTTACCGGGGCATTATCGTACACTGTGTTATGGCGTCTTGGCATGAATTGAAATGACTCTTTGTTAAACGGCAAGTAGAAGCGTTAATGTTAACAGGATAGAACCCATTAAGCTGTTACGCCGTAATGAGAGAATGCGTTTAAAATATACATAATTTTCGTATGTACAGGCGTCAAGAGGGCTCAGTGCCCCGAACCTCTTAATTAACAAGCGTGTCATGTCCGTACTTGAAAGCCTGGTGGAGAGTTAAAAATAGAAAGAGAACAATTCATTCTTAAATATACATTGCAGATCATTTCAATCTGATGCGCGCACAAGTACACTACAGGGTGTGCGTGAATGAAAACAGACGCGCATAACGCTGAGTGTAGGAGAAAATTTGTTAGTAGATAGCTTTGGAAGACAATTTCATTATTTACGTTTGTCGATAACGGAAGCGTGTAATTTCCGGTGTCAGTATTGTCTGCCTGATGGCTATCAAGGCCCTTCTAGTGATAGCTTTTTATCCGTAAATGAAATTCAAACCTTATTATCTGCCTTTGCGCAGTTAGGCACGTCTAAAGTGCGAATTACCGGTGGAGAGCCTACCCTTCGTCGTGACTTTTTAGATGTATTGCATTTGACGGCGCAAACTCCGGGTATTGAGCGTATCGCCATGACAACCCATGGTGCACGAATGTCTGCTCATGCCAAACAGTGGAAAGACGCTGGCTTACATCAAGTTAATGTGAGCATAGACAGCTTAGATCCTCGTCAATTCGCTGCTATTACAGGGCAAGATAAATTAAAAGAGGTACTCGCAGGGCTTGATGCAGCTGCAAATGCGGGCCTTGATGTCAAAGTTAATACGGTATTGCTGAACGACTTCTCTGACGCTCGCCTTCACCGTTTTTTGGCATGGTTAAAAGAGATGCCAGTGACCCTTAGGTTCATAGAGTTAATGGAGACGGGGGACCTTCCACAGTTTTTCAATCAGCAGCATCAAAGTGGCGGGCCCATTAAGCAAACGCTGCTAGCACAAGGTTGGCAACCCATAGTAAAACGAAAAGACGCCGGGCCAGCGCAAGAGTTTTTTCATCCTGATTACGCGGGAAAGATAGGTCTTATCATGCCTTACAGTAAAGATTTCTGTAAAAGCTGTAATCGACTTAGGGTTGCAGCAAATGGCAAACTGCATTTGTGTCTATTCAGTGAGCATGGCATTGATATGCGCCATCTGTTGGCAGATGGCGACGTGGCAGGCCTTAAGCAATTTCTCATAGAATGTTTAGGTCAAAAGCACGAAGCCCATTATCTACATGATGGTAATACAGGTGCAACCACGCACCTTGCTATGTTAGGGGGCTAACGGGCTAAAGACGCAACAAAAATAAAGGTTAGGCGCTAACCTTAAATGGCGATCTATAAGGCGTTCGCCACGCCGACAAAAACAACAATAAAAGCTAAATTTGCGATAAAAGGAAGTATATGCATATAGGAAATAGTGCGCGGTTATCTTATCACTACGTTACCGAAAAGGATGTTGAGTTCTTGTGGGAGCTTGACCAAGACGAAGCGGTTATGCGCTACATCAATGGTGGTAAACCTTCCAGCAGAGAAGATATACGCCATATTTTTATACCCCGGGTTCAAGCTTTCTCTAACCCAGCGCTAGGTTGGGGATTATGGCGAGTAGAAGTCACAGAATCTCGGGATAGTATTGGCTGGATTTTAGTTCGTCCGTTTGGCTTTTTCACCCACTCACCAGAAACAGATAATATTGAATTAGGCTGGCGTTTTAAGCGTTCGAGTTGGGGGCAGGGTTTTGCGACAGAAGCCGCGAAAACAGTGAAAGACAGTTTATATTTAACTGGCATCGATAAATTTTCCGCCATTGCTAACCCAGCGAACAAAGCGTCAATCAAAGTTATGAAAAATTTAGGTATGACGTTTAGCCACGAACTAGAATATAAAGACAACCTGTTCCACGAAAACGTCGTGGTTTACGCAACCTGATTAAGGACGGTTTTCATATTGTTATAGCGCTGTGTTTGCTCTTCTGTTAATTCTGAACTTTCAATCGTTGTGCGACAGCGCTTAACCAAACTGACCACTTTGTTTATTCGTGGCTGACCTTGCTTTGCGCGCATCGTTATTGCCTGCAATAAATTTAAGGCGATGGCCGGATTTTTAGGCATCACTTGGTAGGCTTGTAAAAAGGTATTGAATGACTTGGCTAAATCGCCTTGTTGATAATGCAGCACGGCGGCATTGTTCAGGCTTTTGGGGCTTAAGGGTATAGACGCCTTCTCACGTTTTTCTTGTTTTATATAGAATGAAACAAGATTAGGCTCGTCACTGTCACTGTCACTGTCACTTAGCTTTTGTTCTAATACTTCAAGTATCTTTAGGGCATTTCCTTGCAGCCCCACTTCGTGAAAGGCTTTTGCTGAATCGATAAGGGCTTCCGTGGGCTTGTCTTCCCAATGCCTGTAATCTAAGGATTCCATCATCGTTTTGGCTTTTTCACTGTCATTTTGTAAATAGCAAATTCTGGCATTAATAACATGAACTTGTTGCGCCACATCTTCTTTGGGGTAGGCGGTTTTCAATTCTCGCAAATAGTCGTTGGTTTGCTGAACAATATGAGATACCTCTGAAGGGGATGACGTCATGGCAAAATCTACCCCCGCGCGGGCAGCAGTTAAATAGTGCTCTGCGCACTCATGAATGGATTGCTTAGCGTACCGGACAATTTTCCTCGCACTATCAAATTGCTCTTGATAATCATGAGTAATACGAGAGAGTTCCATAGCGGTTTGATGCCGTTTTACGTTTCTTGGCGAAACCTCTCGAGCAATATTGATACACTCAAGGGCATCATCAAATGCTTCCTCTCGAATTTTTAATTCTGCAAGTAAATCATAGGAGGCAAGGTTACTTTCTAAGTTTAGCGCTAGGCTTAATATAGCCCGCTCGGCGTCCTCAAACTCTTTTAAGTTGACCAAGGATTTACAGAGCCCGTATTTTGCCCAGGCAAATTCTTGTACATTAATGATGCCTTGGAAAAATGACTTTGCTTCATCATATCGCTTGCTCAAAAGTAATAGATCGCCTTTTACCTTTAGCGCTAAAGGAAAATACTCAGCATATTTAGGTTCTAAAATAAATGCTTCTACGGCCATCAGAGCACCCTCTAGGTTACCTTCATCCATATACTGATAGATAGGGTTCAACACCATTTTGCGCGCAATAACTTTTGATAGCCGTTTTTCAAGCTGGTTTACTGAAAAAGGTTTCGCAAGAAACTCATCGGGCTGTAGTTCTACAATGGCATGTACTGCTTCTGGGCTGGTGTCAGCGCTTGTGAAAATAAACCCAGTGGTGAGGGGAACTAGGTGCTGCGCTTTTAGGGTTTCGAACAGGCAATAACCGCCATGATCTTCGCGTAAGTCGTAGGCACAAATTACAGCGTCATAATGTTGCTGACTTAACGCATTGAGTGCTTGCGTAGGCTTAACAACATAATCCACATGCTCAAACCCAAGCTCATCAAGGGCATATTTCATATGGCTTTTCGCTAAAGCTTGGTCTTCAGCAACTAGTACCCGTGCTCGTTTCGCAATGTTCGGTTTCATAACCTTTCCGTAGTGGAAAATAGAGCGTATTCGATATAATAAGTTTAGTCGCAGAAGCCGAGCGTTACCAAAAACGATGACATTAAATTGGCGTTCTGAGCGAATAAAGGTATTTTGACTGTCCAATTTGTTTATTGAACACGACTGTGGCTCGCAACGAAGTTGTTGAAACAGTGATTGGCGTTTAACGTTTTAAGGAATTTTAATAAGACAGAAGAATGGTGGACGCTACTGGGCTTGAACCAGTGACCCTCGCCTTGTAAGGGCGATGCTCTCCCAACTGAGCTAAGCGTCCATAAAAGAATTGTACTTGAAAACTGTATGAAATGGTGGACGCTACTGGGCTTGAACCAGTGACCCTCGCCTTGTAAGGGCGATGCTCTCCCAACTGAGCTAAGCGTCCATAAAATTTTCAAGTCAAACAAGAATCCGCTCTAGAAGAGTGGTGGACGCTACTGGGCTTGAACCAGTGACCCTCGCCTTGTAAGGGCGATGCTCTCCCAACTGAGCTAAGCGTCCATCTTGTTTGTTTACTTGCCTGGGCAAGTGGGGCGGTATTATAGAGTTGCTTCCGATAGTGTCAACAATAAAATTAAAGAAAAATTACCGTATGCATGAAAAATAATCATTTTGTTGCCATTTTGATTAAATTGATGAAAAGAGCATCATTTTTAGTAACGGTTAAAGCAATAAGGGGTTTTTCTTTTTGCGCGGCAGTAAACAAGGACTCCAATTTATGGCCCGAATATAGGTGTTTGTTAAAGCATCTGGTGGCTCATAAGCGATGTTACTTTTCAAAGATATCAGAATGCCAGTGGCGGAATAATTAGTTGCAACAAGTCAATGATGTGGCTTTTGTCGCAACCGTTACGCTGGTAGAATGCGCCCCACTTAGACTTAAATTAAAGATAGAGAGTGATCATGTCGGTTGTAACACGATTTGCACCAAGCCCAACGGGCTATCTACATGTAGGCGGCGCACGTACCGCACTATATTCTTGGCTTTACGCAAAAAGCAAAGGTGGTGAATTTGTTTTGCGTATAGAAGATACAGATATAGAGCGTTCTACAGAAGAAGCAAAACAAGCCATTTTAGATGGCATGTTGTGGCTAGGGTTAACGTGGGACACAGGCCCTATTTATCAGACGGACCGATTCGACCGTTATAAAGAACTCATTCAAACATTGCTTGATGAAGGTAAAGCGTACAAGTGCTTCATGAGCGCAGAAGAATTAGATGCCATTCGTGAAGGGCAAAAAGAGCGTGGCGAGAAGCCCCGCTACCCAGGTACATGGCGCGATAGAACGGATCACCCAGAAGGGCAGCCTTTTGTCATTCGCTTCAAAAACCCGTTAGACGGTAAAGTGGTTATCAACGACCATGTACGTGGCAAAATCGAAATCAGCAATACTGAACTAGACGACTTGATCATTCAACGTACAGATGGCACGCCTACCTATAATTTCTGTGTGGTTGTTGATGATTGGGATATGGGCATTACTCATGTGGTACGTGGTGAAGATCACATCAACAATACCCCGCGCCAAATTAATATTCTTGAAGCATTAGGTGCTCCTGTACCAGAGTATGCTCACGTTTCAATGATTTTGGGTGACGATGGTAAAAAGCTGTCGAAACGTCATGGTGCTGTCAGTGTTATGCAATATCGTGATGACGGTTTTTTACCTCAAGCCGTACTTAATTACCTTGTGCGACTAGGTTGGTCACATGGCGATCAAGAAGTGTTTACGCTTGATGAGATGATTGAGCACTTTAGTTTGGATGGCATAGGGCAATCAGCATCAGCCTTTAATACAGAAAAACTGATTTGGCTAAACCAGCACTATATAAAGACATTGCCAGCGAGTGAAGTGGCAGCACATGCGAAATGGCATTTTGAAACGTTAAATGTAGATTTAACCGCAGGGCCAGCGCTTGAGTCTGTCATTGCTATTCAAGCGGACAGGGTGAAGACATTAAAAGAGCTTGCAGAGATTTCTACCTACTTTTATCAAGATTACGAAGCGTTTGATGCGAACGCGGCGAAAAAGCACCTTCGACCTGTGGCACGGGGTCCGTTAGAGCGCGTTAAAGATAAACTAATGGCGCTGGAAGAATGGAACCCTGAAAGTATCCAGTCGGCGATAAATGCAACCGCTGAAGAACTTGAAGTGGGTATGGGAAAAGTAGGCATGCCGCTACGTGTAGCTGCTACGGGTGGAGGTAACTCGCCTTCTTTAGATGTTACCCTTAATTTGCTTTCAAAAGAGAAAGTTGGCGAGAGAATCGACAAAGCGCTTACTTTTATAGCAAACAGAGAAAATTCATAAAAAAACCGTTGACATGACAGGGGCGGATGCCTAGAATGCGCCCCGCTGTCACGGAACAGTCACACAAAACTGACTGAGACATGATGGGGCCATAGCTCAGCTGGGAGAGCGCCTGCATGGCATGCAGGAGGTCGGCGGTTCGATCCCGCCTGGCTCCACCAATTTTTAAATTGGAGCAAATTTAGGCTGGAGTTGCTAACACAACTTCTGACTGAAAATTTAGTAAGAAAAAGAGCAATTAATTTGTTTGCTTAATCCAACTTTCTAAATACCTCGAATGCAATGTGTTCGAAGAACTATTTTCAGTCCCCTTCGTCTAGAGGCCTAGGACACCGCCCTTTCACGGCGGTAACAGGGGTTCGAATCCCCTAGGGGACGCCATATTTATCGCGTCACAGTCGATTAATACTGTGAAATAGGCTGAAGTTAACGTATTAGCTTCGGACGGAAATTTCAGTAAGGATAGTGGTTCGTGGTAACGAATTAATCTAGCTTTACAGAAGTTCAGTGAAGTTTTGCTTCACAGTCAAGTTTCTGTCCCCTTCGTCTAGAGGCCTAGGACACCGCCCTTTCACGGCGGTAACAGGGGTTCGAATCCCCTAGGGGACGCCATATTTATCGCGTCACAGTCGATTAATACTGTGAAATAGGCTGAAGTTAACGTATTAGCTTCGGACGGAAATTTCAGTAAAGATAGTGGTTCGTGGTAACGAACTAACCTAGCTTTACAGAAGTTCAGTGAGGTTTTGCTTCACAGTCAAGTTTCTGTCCCCTTCGTCTAGAGGCCTAGGACACCGCCCTTTCACGGCGGTAACAGGGGTTCGAATCCCCTAGGGGACGCCATATTTATCGCGTCACAGTCGATTAATACTGTGAAATAGGCTGAAGTTAACGTATTAGCTTCGGACGGAAATTTCAGTAAGGATAGTGGTTCGTAGTAACGAATTAATCTAGCTTTACAGAAGTTCAGTGAGGTTTTGCTTCACAGTCAAGTTTCTGTCCCCTTCGTCTAGAGGCCTAGGACACCGCCCTTTCACGGCGGTAACAGGGGTTCGAATCCCCTAGGGGACGCCATATAAAAAAACCAGCCTTTTGGCTGGTTTTTTTTCGTCTTACTATCATCAAGTTCATTGGTGAGCCACTTACACTTTTCGACTGTCCAATTTCTGACTTTTTCAAATAAAGTCAAAAAAAGTGACTGTCCAACAAATAAAGTGACTGTCCAAAAACTAGTTTCAAAAAGCTAGTTTAAATCCAATGTAGTGATAATTAGACTGTCCAATTTAGCGTCCGCAGATATAATTTGTGCCATTGTGCTTTCAATTCATCAATGTAAAAACACATCTGTGTGTACGCCTGCTATCATGCAGTCAACGATTAAGAGGTTTCTATGCAAAATTACGCTATCGGTACTCCTGGAAAGCCATGGGGAACCAAAGAAAAAGAGTTATGGCTAGCAGCACAGGTTGTACAACGTAGTTATCATGATGAAGTGGTGCAACAACTTATGGGGATTGTCCCGACAGGGTTTAAGGTGGTGCAATACGGTTCACTGCCATACGATGAAGAGCGCTATCCTTTGTACGCAATAGTACCTGAGTGCTTCGACAGCGCTAAGCCCTCAGCGCTGGTTACTGGAGGCGTGCACGGGTACGAAACAAGTGGTGTACAAGGAGCGCTTAAATTTATCAGAAATAACCTTTTGAACTATGCAAAAGATATAAACCTAGTTGTGGTTCCTTGTGTGAGCCCTTGGGGGTATGAAACCATTAATAGATGGAATCCTTTGGCTATTGATCCTAATCGTTCCTTTTACACAGACTCCCCAGCGCCCGAATCATCACAATTAATGGCGTTTATTGCTTCACTAGAACAGACCTTTACGCTTCATATCGATTTACATGAAACAACCGATACGGATAATTCAGAATTTAGGCCAGCGCTGGCAGCGCGCGATGGAACGACGCATGATAATTGGAACATACCAGATGGTTTCTATACCGTTGCCAATACGACAAACCCCCAACTCGATTTTCAAAAAGCGGTGATAGATGCTGTAAAAGTCGTCACACATATCGCCCCAGCAGATAGTGATGGCAAGATAATTGGTGCGCAAGTCGTTAGTGAAGGCGTGATTTGTTACGACAAGAAATCGCTTTATTTATGCGGAGGTATGACTGACGCAATGTACGTTACCACTACCGAAGTTTATCCAGATAGCAAGCAGGCGACCCCTGAGAACTGTAACGACGCGCAAGTGGCGGCGGTTTGTGCTTCACTAAACTTCATAAAATAGACGCTTGAACGTTTAGACGTCTAGATGTATATTTAGCCTCCAGTAATAGGAGGCTTTTTGTGTTTACATTTTCTGCTGTGATTTATGATGGGAATAAACAATCTTTAGTTCGTTATGACGGTAATGACGAAGAGGCGTTTGAGCGTTACCTCAAT
Organism: Alteromonas sp. B31-7; assembly: GCF_015767655.1. Lineage (NCBI taxonomy): Bacteria > Pseudomonadati > Pseudomonadota > Gammaproteobacteria > Alteromonadales > Alteromonadaceae > Alteromonas > Alteromonas sp. B31-7. The sequence continues at coordinate 2,860,836 of NZ_CP065233.1, read as the reverse complement.
GAAAAGTATGGGTGCTATGTATGCCTCTGGTCGAATAAAGAGCTTAGCGAACGAGCGTTGACTACAATAAAATCCTCTGTTGCACTTAATGAGGCAGAAAAAATTAAGAGTGAGTAAACGGTGCATATACCTTCTCCATGCATTGCGCAATGCAAATTAAACGATGATAACGTGTGTAAGGGGTGTCATCGAACGATGGAAGAAATCGCTAACTGGGCGGGGCTTTCGTCAAAAGACAAAGCCAATGTATTAGCACGCCTTCATGCAAATACACAGTTAGAGTCCGACAATCAATAGCCTTGATACAGGAGAGCGATTTACCCATCTCTCTACATAAACTTACGTCACACTCAAGTTACCTCATTTAAACTTTCCCAAAACATATTGAAACAGATTGAAACAGATTGGACAGTCAAAACAGATTGGACAGTAAACAGATTGGACAGTCAAAACAAGTTGGACAGTAAACAGATTGGACAGTCAAAACAAGTTGGACAGTCACTTTTAGGTTGGCAAAGCAAGTTGGACAGTCACTTTTAGTTTGGCGGATAAAGCAGACAACGAAGCTTCTCACACTGCGACGTGAAAACTTTCTTTTAAGTTCGTGATATTCATGGTCACCCACATGCCATTTTGATACACTCTCGCGCCGAAATTTTGACCTTACTACTAGCGAATTAGCACACAATGAAAATTATGTTAGCGCCGATGGAAGGCGTAGTTGATCATCTAATGCGAGATATGCTCACCCGAGTAGGTGGGTATGATCAATGTGTAACTGAATTCGTGAGGGTTGTGGATCAAAAACTGCCTAAGAAAACATTTTATCGCCTGTGCCCTGAATTGCATCATGGTGGAAAAACACCCTCGGGTGTTCCCGTTCGTGTGCAACTGTTAGGGCAGCACCCGCAGTGGCTGGCTGAAAACGCGGAAACTGCCATAGAGTTGGGCTCTCCTGGTGTAGATTTAAACTTTGGGTGCCCTGCTAAAACGGTAAACAAAAGCAAGGGTGGGGCGGTTTTACTTAAAGAAACTCAAGCGCTTTACGATATTGTTAAAGCTGTTCGAGATGCGGTTCCTTCCCATATACCAGTGTCGGCTAAAATTCGATTGGGTTTCGAGGATAAGAGCTTAGCCGTAGATAATGCAATGGCTATAACAGAGGCAGGTGCTTCTGAGCTTGTCGTCCACGCGCGAACCAAAACGGAAGGGTATAAGCCCCCCGCTTATTGGGAGTGGATAGCAAAAATAAAGCAGCACACTTCTATTCCTCTCGTGGCAAACGGCGAAATATGGAGTGCTTCTGATGCTAAACGATGCCAAGACGAATCTCATTGTACGAATTTAATGGTAGGACGAGGGGCCTTGGCCTTACCCAATTTAGCTTTGTGTATTAAAAACAATGAAGCGCCCATGGCATGGAAAGATCTGGCCTCACTGCTTATCCAGTATTCCGGTTACGAAATATTTGGAGATAAAGGCAAATACTATCCTAACCGGTTAAAGCAGTGGTGTGGATACCTAAAAAGGCAATATCCTGAAGCCGAATTATTATTTAACGATATTCGCAGGCTCACGCAATCACAAGATATTGTAAAGGTTTTATCAGAGCACGCTGGTATAGCGCTGTAACTGTATCAGTAACTAAACTTGTTTATTTCCCTATATTTAGCATAATCGTTTTCAACGCTAATTTATTTTGCGTTATTAAAAATAACTAAATATGTCTGGGGAAATCATGAACGTCCAACCAAGTAAGCTATTTCTAGCTGCTGCTTGCATGTGTACGATTGCGTTGTTGGGATGTAATGACGCGCAAAACAAAGAGCAAAAGCCGAAAGATAAAGTCACTATAAATGAAAATCCATATCCGAGTACGTACACGCCTATTGTAGGCAAACCAACGTTAATCACAAATGTCACCATACTTGATGGAATAGGCAATAAAATTGATAAGGGCGCGGTTCTATTTTCTGATGGGAAGATTGTAGGCTTGAGTACAACGCCACTTGGTGAGTCGCTACCTGCACCTGATAACGTGGTGGTGATTGATGGAGAAGGGAAGTGGGTAACGCCTGGGATCATCGACAACCATAGCCATTTAGGTGTTTATCCTTCTCCTTCGACAAAGTCTCATTCTGATGGCAATGAAATGACCAGCCCTGTTACCGCGCAAGTATGGGCTGAACATTCAGTGTGGCCACAAGATCCGGGGTTTACTCGCGCGCTAGCGGGAGGGGTAACTACGCTTCAAATTCTTCCAGGTAGTGCAAACTTAGTCGGTGGTCGTTCAGTTGTGTTAAAAAATGTACCAAACCGAACCATGCAATCTATGAAATTCCCAGACGCCCCGTATGGCATGAAAATGGCTTGTGGCGAAAACCCCAAACGTGTTTATGGTCAAAAAGGCGGCCCTATGACCAGAATGGGGAACGTAGCTGGGTATCGTCAAGCATGGGCAGATGCACAGGATTATATACGTAAGTGGGAGCGTTACGAGCGTGATTTCGATGCAGGGAAATCCCCCACGCCACCGAAACGAGACCTAAAGCTAGAAACACTCGCAGGGGTATTAAAAGGTGATATTCTCGTACACATGCATTGCTATCGTGCCGACGAAATGACAGTGATGATGGATGTCATGAAAGAGTTCAATTATAAAATTGGAACATTCCATCACGCCGTGGAAGCCTACAAAATTGCTGATACCCTAAAAGAAAACCAAGTTTGCTCAGCCATGTGGGCCGATTGGTGGGGGTTCAAAATGGAAGCTTACGATGGAATTCGAGAAAATATTCCAGCTGTGCATGCCGCCGGAGCATGCGCCATTGTTCACTCTGACAGTGATTTGGGTATACAAAGGTTGAATCAAGAAGCCGCAAAAGCGTGGTCTGATGGCAAACGAGCCGGGCTAAATATCTCTAAGGAAGAAGCGTGGATATGGTTAGCCGCCAATCCTGCTAAATCATTAGGAATTTTTGATCAAACAGGCTCTTTAGAAGCGGGTAAGCAAGCGGACATCGTTCTCTGGAGTGGGGACCCGTTTTCTACCTATACCAAAGCAGAACGTGTGTTTATTGATGGCGGTTTAGCATACGCTCTAGACGCTCAGCAAGATTGGCCTGTAAGCGATTTTGAAATTGGACAAGTAGGTGAAGGAGACAGCAAATGAAGCGTTTAATTGTAATAGCATTAGCGATGCTATCCATTCATTCTACCTATGCAGAAAAACTCGCATTAGTTGGGGCTAAAATTCATACCATGAGTGAACAGGGAGTGATTGAAAAAGGCAGTGTTCTTGTCAGTGATGGAAATATTGTTTCTGTCATTGAGGGAACAGAAGTTCCTTCAGAATATCGGGTGGTGGATGTTTCTGGAAAAGTTATTTCCCCAGGGTTCATTGGCGCGTTGACGTCGTTAGGGCTCGTTGAGGTTTCCTCTTCATCTGGCGTGGTAGATGCGAGTATCGAAACATCGCCTATTACTAAAACAGGTGCGGCACTCGACGTCAGTTATGGTATTAATCCAGACTCGTCACTATTTGAGATCACACGATTAGAAGGCATGACAGCTGCGGCAACCGGTATGATGGGGGGGCATTTCCTGTTTAACGGGCAGGGTGCTGTCATTTCTCTAGACGGTGATGAGCCTGTAATAAAGTCACAAGCTTTTATTTCAATTGACGTGGGCGGTCAAGGAGCAGAAGTGGCAGGAGGCTCCCGCGCTTCTTTATGGGTAATGTTAGAAAAAGTTATCAACGAAGCGGCGAGTACCAAAAGTAATGTGACATCAACCACGCCATGGTTTGGACTTAGTTCTCGTGAAGATTTACCGGTGATTAAACAGGTTATAGCCGGTGATATTCCATTGTTTATGAAAGCAGACCGTGCTGCTGACATACGCCAGGTTATTGCGTTTAAGAAGCGACACCCAAGCATTAATCTCGTATTGGTTCATGGAGTAGAAGCTTGGCGTGAAGCAAAGGCGCTTGCAGAAGCGAAAATCCCCGTCATCATTGACCCAGAGTACAATCTACCTGGCGGGTTTGACCAAATGGGTGCAACGTTGGCAAACGCGGCTCGATTAGAACAAGCCGGCGTTGAAGTTGCTATCGGTATGGATACCCATAATATTAGGTTAGCAGCGCAACATGCAGGAAATGCAGTTGCCAATGGCCTTTCTTATGAGGCAGGTCTCGCTAGCCTTACACGGGTTCCAGCTAAAATTCTCGGGTTGGACAGTCAAATAGGTGTGCTTGCAAAGGACGCTCGTGCAGATATCGTCGTTTGGAGTGGCGACCCTTTAGAAGTAACGGAAGCGGCTGAAATGGTGATTATCAACGGACAATTTGTGGACATGGAGTCTCGTCAAACAAAATTAAGAGACAGATATCTTTCTCTTATGCAAAGTGACGCTAAAAAGCCTTCCTACTACTATCGATAACTCAGATTGGACAGTCTAATTCAGTAATGACTGTCCAACTAGGAAGCTTAAGGTAAGTGTTTGTAAAAAGGGACAGTCAAACTTTGTTTTGACTGTCCCTTTTTGTTCCTCTTTTTCATCATTCCTATTTCGAATTCAACAAAAAAGCGATCGGCAATTGGAATACAGAATATTGAAGGGTTAGAAGTAAGCTGATTTAGCGAGGGTGATCAACGGTAATAGGTGTAAGGGCTATTGAAAATAGCCCTTTTTAGAGAGTAGCGAGGTGTTTAGCTGTTCGACGTGATGCAAGCTCACATCAAATACCGTGTTGCATTGGTAACATTGGGCGTTCTCCCGTACTGGCACTGCTCAGCGAAGTCTACAATAGCAATGGGCGTCCCGATCGGGCCTGAAAACGTGTCTTCCAACTGGCAAGAAATCGTTAACCAGGCCGGCGCCTCCAACTCTAGCCTATCTAATATAGGTTGTAGTGAGGAGCTAATTGTTCCTTTCTTGTCATTTCTTACGTACCTGCCGGTTTCATCAACCAAACTTAAATAGCTATCTAGCGTGATAGGCAGTGCAGAGCGACCTCGTTTATCAATGCAGCCTGAAAAAGGCTTTAAAAATAAGGGCGATTTTCTTGCTCGACGAGCATTGATGCGGTACTTCACGCTGGTGAAGTCTGATTCTTCAGGCGTGGGCGCAAGATTGGCGCGAACAGGGTTTAAATCTGTATATGCCATTGCTGCTATTAGCGCTTTCTCATTCAAAAGCGCCTGAGACCTAAATCTTCGTTCCCAAAAGTAACCTTTGCAGTCGTCTTCTTTATTCGCTTTGCGTGCAATGTACTCGTTTAAAAGACGCATAAACCAGCTGACAGAGCACAATCGACGGCGATATTCTTCAGCATACTCTAGCAAAATTTTTTCTTCTGCTTCGCTAAATGCTTGATCGTCAATATCATCTAAGTAGCGTTGGACCAATGGAGGGCATTTATAAAAGTTTCGCCATCTATTGAATACTTCTCTCACACTCCAATCTTTGACCCGTTCTCGATTAACGAAAAGGACAACGTGGGTATGATTGTGCATGACTGCATATGCACATAGTTCTATTGAAAATGAGCTGGAAAGCAAATGAAGTCGGTCTTCAATCCACTTTCTTCTATGCTCAAAGTTTCTACCAGTTTCATTATCACAACCACACAAGTATGACTGCCTAACACAACGAGTAGTGCAGTGATAGTATGGGGTGACGTCTACATTAACTTGCTTATACCGAGGTAAGGGCATATCCGTATCTCCAATGCGAATTAAAGATGATTATGCGCCCTTCTTCGGAAGATACTACTGTGCTTCAGTACGGTTTTTATACATAAGTGTCGATTGTTGAACCCACACGAGAATCAGATGAAGGGGCTGAGGCACTTGCTTCAGACGATGTACGCACCTCTTGTGAAGGCTCCTGTCGGCGTTCTATAGGCTGTCGTGGATCTTGAGTGGTGTTTTGAACCACTGTAGACACGGGTGTCGCGTTGGTAGATGAAACGTCCATAAACCCTCCTCGATGATTGTTACTAAGTTAAATCAAAATCGTCGGTAAGTTTAGCACATAATTCGGGTTAATTATCGAACAGCGGCATTAATTGTCTATGCATAAACTCAGCGATCAAAGCCTGTGCTTCTGCATTTGGATGAATGCCGTCTCGCTGCATCAACGACGTGTCGAGCGCAATATTTTGCAAGAAAAAGGGAATAACCGGCACATTAAGTTCTTCACCAACCCTGTCAAAACTCTCACCAAACATGTTGGTATAGCGTTTGCCATAATTTGTAGGTATTTGCATATCTTGCAAAAACACCTTGGCGTCAGCGGCTTGTGCTATTTTCACGAGCGCAACCAAATTGCTTCTAATTTTTTTTACGTTGTGCCCTTGTAGGCCATCGTTCCCCCCGAGTTCAATAAGTACATGGGAGGGCTGGTGTTGGGTTAACAACCTGGGTAGTCTCGCTAATCCGCCATCAGTCGTTTCACCACTTACCGCAGCATTTACAATATCAATCGGAATGTTCTCGTCTCGCCACGTATTTTGTAACAAACTTACCCAACCTTCTTCTTGCCTTAAACCATAGGCAGCCGATAGGCTATCGCCAAGTATCAGTAATTTCGCATTAGGCTCTTTTTCATCACTATCATGTTGATCTGACTGAGCAAATGTGGGTATTAAAAGTAAAAAGACGAACGCAATGTTGCGCAAACTATAAAACACGAATTGATGACCTCTATGATTAAAACATCTAAAGTAACGAAAGTAGTCTCTACGAGTGAGGGTGAACTTCAGATCCTTAGCCCAATTTCCTTTGAAGTCAAGGCAGGTGAGTCTATTGCAATAATTGGTGCGTCAGGATCAGGAAAATCTACGCTTTTAGGATTGCTTGCCGGCTTGGATGAGTCAACGAATGGAGAAATTTGGTTGAACGGAGCGCCCCTCCACACTATGGGTGAAGAGGAAAGAGCTGTATTTAGAGGGCAGCATGTTGGCTTTATTTTTCAAAGTTTTATGCTGGTACAGAGTTTAACCGCACTTGAAAACGTCATGCTCCCCGCAGAAATAGCGGGCTTGTCTAATGCTAAGCAACGGGCAATGGATATCTTAAGCGACGTAGGATTAAGTCATAGAGCGCACCATTTTCCAAATCAGTTATCCGGAGGAGAGCAACAGCGAGTGGCAATCGCTAGGGCGTTTATCACTTCGCCAAAAATCTTATTTGCTGATGAACCTACTGGTAACCTGGATGCAAAAAACAGTGAAAAAGTTGAAGGCTTGCTGTTCAAAATGAATAGGGAAAAGGGCACTACGCTTGTGTTAGTAACCCATGACAATCATTTGGCAGCGAAATGTGATCGTCAGTTAACCATGACAGCCGGTGAGCTATCTGAGACCAGGCAATCCACCCACCCCGTAGACCGTGAGGTAGTCTAAATGAAGACAACCTCAAGCCTAGCATGGCGCCTTTTTCGTCATGAAGCTCGCCGTGGCGAACTGACTATAATTTTACTCGCTATCATTTTGTCTGTGGGGGCGGTGCTTTCGCTGTCCCTTTTTAGCGAGCGTTTACAAAGCGCCTTAACCTCGCGATCAGCTGAATTTATTGCTGCTGACGCTCAACTGCGATCTGATAAACCCATTGATGAGGCTTGGTTAAAAGAAGCCCAGACACTTGGTTTAGATACCGCCCAGCAAGTGACGGCGCGTTCTATGGTGTTTTATGATGACGAAATGTTATTGGCCGACTTAAGAGCGGTGAACGAAGCATATCCGCTTAAAGGTAACGTAAACGTTGCTGAGCAGGCATTTGGGGCTAAAAAAATTGCGGATCAATTACCGCAAGCAGGGCAAGCGTGGATCCAATCACGACTATTTCAGTCGCTAGGCATTCAGCTTGGCGATGAGATAGAAATTGGAGATGGAGTATTCACAGTAACCAAAGTACTAGTCGATATTCCCGATGCAGGCTTCAGTGTATTTAATACAGATCCAATTGTGTTAATTAGACTGTCCGATTTAGCAAGTACAGCCATAACTGGGCCGGGAAGTAGAGCGCGATATGTTAGCTACTTTAAAGGCGATGGAGATGCATTGAGCGCCTTTTACGATTGGCTGCAGCCTCAGTTGCAAGATGATTTACACAGTTGGCGGACGGTAGCCGATGATGAATCGGCAATTGGTCGCTCAGTTGCGCGTGCAGGGCGGTATTTTTTGCTGGCTAGCCTGCTGGCCATTGTGCTTGCCGCTGTTTCTATTGCCGTTGCCGCGCAAAGATACAGTCAGCGACATTTCGACCCTGTCGCCATCATGAAAACACTGGGCGCAACAAAACAAACTATCCGCACCATTTATTTACTACAAGTTATTTTTATAACCTTATTAGGCATTGCAATTGGGCTTATCATCGGTTTTATCGGGCAACAAGCCGTAGTGTGGTTGCTTGCAGATCAGGTAGATGTCGCTATAGGGATTTGGCATTGGAAACCGGTTATCATTGCAGTAATAACAGGGGCTACCTGCGCGTTACTGTTCTCTCTCTATCCACTAATGCAGCTTTTTGCTATTCCTCCTTTGCGTGTACTTCGGCGGGATATGGCGTCAAATTTACGGTCGCGCAGTATTCAGTTTTTAGCGTCTGGCTCGGCTGTGTTTCTACTCATGCTTCTCTATAGTCAGGATTTTACGATAAGTTTAATTCTGTTTTCGTCGGGCGTCGCCCTGGTGGCAGGGTTGCTCATCGCTACCTATGGTTTAATTGCGCTAGGAAGAAAGTTAGGAGCAGGTAAAATGGGCGCCTGGCAACTAGCATGGGCTAGAATTAAACGCAGAGCCATGGATAACAGCGTACAGTTAATCAGTTTTTCAATAACAATCATGTTGCTCTTAGTCGTTCTCGTTATGCGCAATGATATGGTTTCTCAGTGGCGCTCTCAGCTTCCCCAAGGCACACCGAACTACTTTCTAATTAACATCACCGACACGCAGAAAGATAAGTTGGACAGTCACTTTTCTGAAAATGGCGTAAATATTGAAGAATTTTATCCCGTAATAAGAGGGCGGTTCGTTTCGGTAAACGATGAAAGGGTGAATACCGAGGTGACCAAAGAGGACAATGCTGATAATGAAAGGCGTAGAGGGTTAGGAAGGGAAGCCAACCTTACTTGGAGTAATACTCTGCAAAAAGAAAATATCATAGTGGATGGGCAATGGCATGGAGATACCTCAGTTGAGCCAGACACCACGGTCTTCCCCGTATCCGTAGAAGAGGATGTGGCTGAACGCCTTGATATTAAACTGGGTGATAAATTAACCTTCAACGTGGGCAGTGAAATTGTTGAAACTGAAGTAACCAGTTTACGCAAGGTTGATTGGCAAACAATGCAGCCTAATTTCTTTTTCGTCATTCACCCGGCGGCTATGAAAGCGTTTAGCCCTACCTACATTACGAGCTTCCATTTGCCTACGTCGGAAAAGGCTAAATTGACGGCGCTTTTACAACCTTTCCCATCGCTTACAATGTTTGATGTTGATGCGCGTATAAATCAACTAAGAGACATTGTCGATCAGGTCTCTGTTGCGGTTGAGTTCATTCTTGTTCTTGTTTTATTTGCAGGATCACTGGTTTTGATAGCGCAAGTGCAAGCAAGTATGGATGAGCGAAAGCAGGAAATAGCAATCCTTAGAACCTTAGGCGCAAAAGGAAGCCTGATACGGAAAAGCGTGATTTTCGAGTTTGTTATTATTGGCATTGTCGCAGGCTTTATGGCTGCACTTGCCAACGAATTAAGTTTGTTCCTACTACAAACCTCAGTATTTCAAATGCCAGCAAGCTTACATATGGAATATTGGGTTATTGCGCCATTTGTAGGAGCGTTTGTAGTAGGAACGTTAGGGGCACTTGGTTGCTGGCGACTACTTACTTTAAACACTGCTGCGCTGCTGCGAAAAATGGTTTAGGTCTTGGTAAAAAAATTGAAAACAAAATTGGACAGTCACATATACTTTGACTGTCCAATTTCATTTTTCTACTCTCACTTTGCCAATAATGGTTTTTTATCGAACGAATATGACTGTCCAACATGTCGTTTTATAAATTTTACGTGGCCAAGTTGGACAGTCAAAAAGCGTCCAATACCGACGATAAAAGTACCGGTTCATTCTGTGCGGTAGATGTTCGAAAGCGCGTCGTTCAGGGTAGGGTAGTCAAATGTGAATCCCGCGGCAGTTAATTTGGCGGGAATAACGTTTTGACCATTTAGGATCATGGTTGAGCTTTCGCCCATGGCGATTTTCATAACTATAGAGGGCACAGTAAATAGGCAAGGCCGTGATAGGTTACTTGCCAGGGTATGGGAGAAATGCAAATTGGTCACAGGTTCAGGGGCGGTCATATTAAAGGCACCTCGACAATTATCATTGTCTAGCAGAAACCTAATTGCCTTCACCATATCGTCAATATGGATCCAAGAAAAAAACTGTTTGCCATGCCCCAGTTTACCGCCTACCCCTAATTTGAATGGTAGTGCCATTTTAGCTAGTGCTCCGCCATTTTTAGCAAGCACAACTCCCGTTCTTAACGTACAAACTCGGGTGTTGTGGCCGTCTACAGTATTGGCTATCGCTTCCCATTTTGCACAAAGTTCATGTGTAAACTCGCTATGTGGGGGTGTTTCTTCAGTGACCGCTTGGCTTCCTTTATCACCGTAAACGCCAATGGCTGAGCCAGATAAAAATACCCGTGGTGGTGAAGACGCGCTATTGATTTTAGCAACCAGCTGCGCAGTGGTGTCCCACCGGCTATTGCAAATACGTTTCTTTTGGCTGGTGGTCCATCGTTTGTCAGCAATAGGCTCACCGGCTAAATTTATTATCGCATGAAAGCGAGCCATGTCGTCTATAGCATCAATACTATCGATAAACGATACCGGGGAATTTTGACTTAAACTATCAAGTGTCTCTTTAGCTTTAGTGATATCTCGTGTTACTACGGTCAGACTATGCTCACCTGAGAGGCTTTTTACAAGGGCTTTGCCAATAAGGCCTGTTCCACCGGTAATCAAAATATTCATAGCACGTTGCGCCTATTTAAGAGTTAACCTGTTTTGTTACACGATAAGGTGAGAGAAACGGAGTCTGAAAATCGTAATGCATGTGGTTTATCTACTTCTACTTGAGCGTAACGTACAGATGAATGTTCTGCTGCAATGCTTAACACATCGGCGGTGAGTTTTTCGAGAAGAGAAAAGCGATTATCTTCCACTAATTTTATTATCGCTTTCGTGATGGTTTTATAGTTAAGTGCATCGCTCATATTGTCGGTGTTGGTCGCTTTCTCTGCGTCGTAATCTATCTTAACGTTAACAACAACATCCTGTTTGTTTTTAATCTCGTCTTCGTTTATTCCAATGTAAGTACGTAATCTCAGGTTTTTGATTTTTATGGTTGCTAGATTGAAGGTCATAGTTTTCTCTGTTTGTAGTTATTTATAACTCGTTGTAAAGTGGTCGAGTTTTTCTTTAGGAATGTAGCATAAAATGTCCATGGAACTGAGATCGCCGTTTGCAAAAGCGTTATTAGTGTTAGCTTGCCTTGTTGTTTTAATGGCAGGCATTAAAGCTGCGAGCACTATTATGGTGCCGTTTTTTCTTTCTATTTTTATTGCTATTGCATGTAGCCCTATTATCCATTGGACAAGCCGCTTTGGGGTACCAAAGTGGTTATCGATAACATTAGTAATACTCTTAATTGTGGTTTTTGGATTCTTACTCGCAGGTTTAGTTGGACAGTCGCTAACCGAGTTTAGAGAGAATTTACCGCAATATCGTACGCAACTCGATTCTGAGTTTTCTTGGATAGTAGAAAAATTAGCGCAATATAATATTCACATTAATAGAGAGCTGATTGCATCCCATCTAGACCCAGCCACTGCAATGTCGGTAGCTACAAATTTTATCAGTGGTATGGGAGGCGTGCTTTCCAACCTCTTCCTTATTCTATTAACAGTGATTTTTATGCTTTTTGAAGCAGACAGCATTCCTCGACGTTTGCACATCGCTCTTGCCGACCCAGATATGAAACTACAGCATATCGACAGGTTTATACGCTCTGTGAATAGCTACTTGGCTATCAAGACAGTGGTTAGCTTAGGGACAGGGCTTATTATCGGCATTACGTTGTATGCAATGAATATTGATCATTTTATGCTGTGGGCTGTTCTTGCGTTCATGCTTAACTTTATTCCTAACATCGGTTCTATTATTGCCGCACTACCAGCGGTACTTATTGCTTTTGTGCAATACGGCTTGGCGTCTGCTGGTTTCGTAGCATTAGCATTTGTGCTGGTTAATACCATCATGGGCAATATGGTAGAGCCTCGTCTCATGGGAAGAGGTATGGGCTTGTCTACCTTAGTGGTATTTCTTTCCTTAATCTTTTGGGGATGGTTACTGGGCACGGTGGGAATGTTGCTTTCGGTACCGCTTACCATGGTGGTAAAAATTGCACTGGAGTCGCGAGATGAAACAAAATGGCTAGCGGTTTTACTTTCTAGCGAAGGCGAGAAAACTACGCCTGCTTAGTGAATAGGAAACTTCATTATAATTCTAGCTCCACCTAGTGGCGCATCATCAATAATGAGTTTTCCTTCGTAAGCGGATATTAAATCGTTAACTAACGCCATCCCTATGCCTTGACCTTCTGTATAGGTATCAAGGCGTGCCCCGCGCTCTAACAATGTTTGCTTTTGTTCCGGCGCTATCCCTGGGCCATCATCATCTACGGTGATAGAAAGCCAGTTTTCATCGCGAGCGACAGTCACCAAAATACTGTTTTTCGCAGCTTTACACCCGTTATCGATAAGGTTGCCACACATCTCGAGCAAATCAGTTTCATCCCCTCTAAACCGTGATTGTTCTTCAATATCTAGCGTAATCGATATTTGCTTGTCTCTGTGTACTTTATCCATTGCATTGGCCACTTTTTGCAGTACAGGTTCAATGAGAATCGATGTTTGCCAACCCGTGGCGCCAGCCCCCGCGCGCTTTAATTGTCGCTGAATAATACGGTCGATTTGCCCTAGTGATTCACTCGCTTCCTCTGGCAGGCGAGGGGTACCTAAAGCTACCGCTAACGGAGTTTTTAAGCTGTGAGCTAAATCGCCTAAGCTATTTTTGTACTTTACCCGTTGCGCGGCTTCAGAATGTAATAATTCGTTGATGCTGGCTTTTAGCGAAGTGAATTCCTTAGGATAACGGTTATTTAGCTTCTGCTGCTTGCCTTGCGATGTCAGTGATATTTCATCAATAAGGGATCGTACCGGGCTCAAAATGAGGTTGATACCAATCACAATAAAAACAAGAAGGACTAAGGCCAACATTGCTAACCACTGCCATACAGTGGACATGAAGGTGCCACGCTCTTCTGAGAAGTGTGATTTGTCATTGAAAATATAGAAATGAACAGGCTCAAAATCAGCGCTAGAGGCGAATTCAGCGGTGAAAGCATACGCAAAGTAGTCACCTTGAGTATCGAAATGCGTAGAATAATGCTCGACAAAAGCCTCATTCCCAACTTGGGTGATTAAATCGGGAGGCGATAGGGTATATTCCAACGCGGATGCCGACTGCCAAATTACTTGATCACGGAATACGATAAGCCCAAGATATCCTGAACCTGGTAGGTTCAGTTGCTCTTCGTATAAAATTTCCGGCATGTAGGGTACATCGCCATCTAACTCGAAAGCCGAAAGTAAACCCAAATTCATGAGCCTTAGCTCACTCATTTTCGCTTGGGTTAAGCTATCGGTATAGGCTTCGTCGAGGACAAATACGCTGACAGGGGTAAAAATAGCGAGGATACTGACGGCAAAAAGAAGGCTACGAAGCTTAAGAGAAAGTTGCCTCATAGGTTTCTATTAATCCGATAACCTCGCCCCCGTAAGGTGTCTATGGGCTTTAACACACCTGAAGGATCTATTTTTTTGCGTAGGCGACCTATGAAAACTTCAATTACATTGCTATCTAAATCAAAGTCTTGATCGTAGATGTGTTCTGTCAGTTCCGTTTTCGACACCACCTTCTGCGGATTAAGCATTAGATATTCCATGACTTTGTATTCATAGGCGGTTAAATCTAGCGGCGCATCGTCTACTCTAATTTCTTCTGCCACAGTGTCTAGTGCAACAGGCCCAAACTGAACAACGGGGTTTGCTTGGCCAGATGCCCGGCGAATGAGGGCTTTAGTCCTGGCCAGTAGCTCTTCATTATGAAAAGGCTTGGTGAGGTAATCGTCGGCGCCAGCATCGAGGCCTTCTACTTTCTCTTGCCATCTATCTCTTGCTGTAAGAATAAGCACTGGGCAGGATACATCTGCCTGTCTGGCCTTTCGAATTACATCAAACCCGTCTAATTTTGGAAGGCCGATGTCAATAATGGCCAAATCGTAAGGGAATTCGTTAAGTTGATAGAGGGCGTGTTCACCGTTATCTGCTAAATCTACGCTATATCCATTTTGTTGGAGTAATGTGTCGAGTTGCGTCAACAAGCGACTGTCGTCTTCGGCAATTAGAATTCTCATTAGTGTTCGCTACTTCCTTTTTGAGAGTCTTTTACTCTACCTGAGCGTTTATCTACATCTACAGACACAACGCGCCCAGATTTTTTTAACATTTTTACACGGTAATTTCTTGAGGTTTGATCAACCCTTAACACACGGCCTTTTTCAACTTGCTTTGCACGTTCTACCGCTTGGCTCTTACTCAGGTCTTTTTCCTTTTCTTGAGCCGCAGCTGTACCTACCGACAATACGCCAGCAACCACTAGTAAAATAGCCTTTGATTTAAGCAATTTGAACATAAAACCTCTCAAAACCCATGTCACTGCTTACTTACCCTAACCATATTAATGATACCAGCTGAATGAACGCTGAATCTCGTATGCTTAGTCTACTCTCAGCCTAATGAAGTGTATATAAAACAGAGCCTCGCACAACTAAACTTTACAACAATAATCATTTAATTGACGAGGGTAGTTTAATCGAAATAGAGAAAGTTTTTTAAAACCTGTCAAAGTTGGACAGTCAAACATACAGATTGGACAGTCAAACATGATTATTGTCTAACTAGGTCAAATTGGACAGTCGCAATCTGTTTGTGACTGTCCAATCTCAGGCAATACCCGCCAAATTTTATGACTGTCCAATTTAAGTCGTTGCGTCACAAGCTTGGCCTCACCGTGAAAAATTTTCTGGGCGTAGGGAAAATAGGCGCGTTGGGTTGAGGGAGTCGCTTTTAGACAGAGTACTTTTGACTGTCCAATCTGTTTCAATCCGCTTCTTTGACTGTCCAATCCGCATACAAATTAGCTGTTATCCACATTTTTAATGGTTTTGGGGCTTTTTCTCATGGTGTTACAGCAGTTGGCTTAGGCTATGCATTCGTTAGGTATAGGTGGAGCAAAGCGAGTGACTTGCTTAACATTTAGTTGATTTAGAAAGGAGTAGGTATGACGACGGACATGAAAAAAGAAATGTGGGAAGCCATGGCGAGCAGTCCTAATGTTATGGTGAGCTTAGTGGGTAAATATCAGCATGCAGAGCCAATGCGAGCACAACTTGATAAGCACGCTAACGGTGAATTTTGGTTCTATACCAGAAAAGATAACCGTATCGCTGAAGGCGGGGAGGCCATGGTTCATTTTTCTTCCAAAGGCCATGACGTCTTCGCTTGCATTCGCGGCGTATTGGTGAGGGAATTACGACCTGAAATTATTGATAAGTATTGGTCTAACCCGGTTGAAGCTTGGTACGACGAAGGCAAAAATGACCCTAATCTGCGTATGCTAAGGTTTGAGTTAGTAGACGCTGAAATATGGCATGCAGATCCGAGTTTGAAGGGCATGTTTAAAATGATGACGGGGAAAACATTGAATGGCGACGAAATGGGCGAGCACGACAGAGTTTCGCTATAAGTCACAGCAATGAAGCTGAATGACGTGTTACAAATGTAGCGGTGATGAAAGTACCGAAAGTGTAAAAGCAGGCAGGTGCAAGGATAATACTTGCACCTGTTTAATCGCTGCTAAGGTAAAACTTTTTTGTAAGGCTTAACCACAACACTCTCATATACGCCAGCGGCAACATATGGGTCGTCATTAGCCCAAGACTGGGCGTCTTCCAAGCTTCCAAATTCGGCTACAACAAGCGACCCGGTAAACCCAGCAGGGCCGGGATCTGGGCTATCTATAGCAGGAAAAGGGCCAGCCAGTATTAAACGGCCTTCATTTTTTAATTGATGCAATCGCTCTAGGTGCGCCGGACGAGCTTGAAGTCGTTTATCCAAGCTGCCTTCAACATCAGTAGCACATATCATGTACAACATTTAATTACCCTTTTACTGTTGCCGCTTTCATAGCCTGAACAAAGCTACCCAGACTCGTTAACATTGCGTCCGTATCGTCCAAATTCGCGGCGATGATATTAACCGTAGCAGAACCCGAAATAGCCCCTGCAGCGCCAGCTTCAATTGCAGATTTTACTTGCTCTGGGGTTGAGATGCCAAACCCTAGAAGTGCCGGAGCTGCATTGTGTTTATTCAGCCGCTCAATAAGTTCTGACGCTGGAATATTGGCTGCGGTTTCGGCACCTGTAACGCCAGCTCTTCCCAATAAATAGGTATAACCTTTTGAAAACTCACCTATCTTTTCCATTGTTTCTTCAGTTGCGTTGGGCGGCGCAATCAGAATTTGTGATATTTCATTCGCCGTTGCTGCGTTCTGGAAAGGTGCAGCCTCTCGGATTGGAACATCGGCAATTAAAATGGAGTCTACTCCGGCCTGGTGGGCCTTCTCGTAAAATCCATCAATCCCTTGTGCCATAACAAGGTTGCTATATAGCAATAAACCCATCGGGATCGAAGGGTATTTAGCACGCACGCGGCCAAGTAATGCGAAACAATCTGCGACAGTCACTTTATGGCTGAGTGCTCGAATACTGGCGGCCTGTATGGTGGGGCCATCCGCGATAGGATCTGAATAGGGAATGCCCAATTCTAGCGCATCTGCTCCAGCCTCAATTAGCTGGCAAATGATGGCTTCGGACGTTGCTAGGTCGGGGTCGCCAATCATAACGAAAGGAACGAAGGCACCTTCATTTTTGTCGTTAAGGCGCGCAAACATTTCTGAATATCTATCCATTATACTTCATCCCCAAGTATATTGATTACATGTGCTAAATCTTTGTCGCCGCGACCAGAAAGGTTGACAACGATAAGGGTTTCTTCTTCGGCTTCATCTGCCATATTAAGAGCATGAGCAAGTGCATGAGACGACTCAAGCGCAGGAATAATTCCTTCTTTACGCGCGAGCAGTTTAAACGCATTGAGGGCTTCTTCATCGGTAGCCGCAACATATTCTGCGCGACCAATCTCTGAAAGATAGGCATGCTGCGGGCCTACCGCGGGGTAGTCTAGCCCGGCTGACACCGAGTAACTTTCTTCAATCTGGCCTTCTTTATCTTGCATGATAAAGGTATAGGCGCCATGCAATATCCCTTTTGTACCTGTCACTATAGTAGCGCCATGTTCTTTTGTGTGAATGCCTTTTCCTGCAGGCTCTACACCCACTAAGCGCACTGAAGGCTCGTCGATGAAATCTGCAAACATGCCTATGGCATTAGAGCCACCACCCACGCAAGCCACAACCGCATCAGGAAGGCGTCCCTCTTTCTCTAGTATTTGTGCACGGGTTTCTTCACCAATCATACGGTGATACTCTCGAACAATAGTAGGAAAAGGGTGAGGTCCAGCAGCGGTGCCCAATAGGTAATGCGCTTTATCATAGTTGGCTGACCAATCTCTCATTGCTTCGTTAACGGCATCTTTCAATGTGCCTGAGCCCGCGTTAACGGGAATAACTTCGGCACCCATTAAACGCATGCGAAATACATTTGGCGCTTGACGCTCCACGTCTTTCGCGCCCATATATATACGTGCTTTTAAACCTAACAATGCGCAAGCCAGAGCCGTAGCCACACCATGTTGGCCTGCCCCGGTCTCTGCAATTACCTCAGTTTTGCCCATGCGTTTTGTTAATAAGGCTTGTCCAAGTACCTGATTAGTTTTATGAGCACCACCGTGTAGTAAGTCTTCACGCTTTAAATAGAGCTTTACTTTGGGGTTGCTGACGAGGTTTCTGGTCAGTGTCATGGCCGTTGGGCGGCCAGCATAGTCTTTTAGTAACGCAAGAAACTCTTCGTTAAAACTCGGGTCTTCTTTGGCGTCTAAAAACGCTTTTTCTAGCTGATCGAGTGCAGGAATAAGCAATTCGGGCACATACATGCCGCCGAATTTGCCAAATTTAGTATCAAGTTGATTCATGGAATGTCCTGTATTTCGTCTTTAATAGCGGCGACAAATTGTAAAAAGTGCTGCAAGCTTGTCAGCGCACTTTTCGCCTGGGGCGGTTTCTACCCCTGAATTTACATCTAGCATGCCGCAACCTGTTGAAATGGCGTCGGCGACGTTGTCCGGATTAATACCTCCGGCAATAATTAGCTTTTCTTTCTTGTCGATGTTTTGAAGTAACGACCAATCAAACTGCTTGCCCGTGCCGCCCTTGCTATTTCCCACTTGGCAATCAAGTAATATGCGTTCTACGTGGTTGTCATTCAGCAAGGTGTAAACGTTATTCGGGATGTTGTCGGATACCCCAACGGCTTGCCAAATAGTGCAGTGGGAAGGCAATTTGCTGTTAAGTTGTTCACGGTAGTTCGCATCCTCGCTACCATGCAACTGAACCGCGCGTAGCGACAATCGTGTGGCAGTTGCAACCACCTCATCAATGGGTTTATCGACGAACACACCCACATAGTGGCCAGGCACCTCATTGACTATGGTGAGTGCCGTTTCCGGCGTTACGTATCGAGGAGATTTTTCTGCAAAGATAAGCCCCCCATAACTCGCCCCGGCGGCAAACGCGTTGTTAGCGTACTCAGGTGTGGTTAACCCACACACTTTCACACCGCCATACACTAGGCCTTTAACGGCGACATTCAGGTCTTTTTCAGCCATGAGTGCACTGCCCACCAAGAAACCCTGGCATAAGGGTGATAAACGCAATACATCTTGGTGCGTATAAATGCCTGACTCTGAAATAACCACATAATCATGAGTGGCACTTTCTAGCAGCGGAACTAAGCGTTCGGTGGTGGCCAAATCAGTAGAAAGGTCGCGTAGGTTACGATTGTTAATGCCAATTATTTTGGCTTCCAGCGCGATGGCGCGAGCCATTTCCTCTTCATTACTCACTTCAGTTAGAATATCTAAGGAAAGGGTGTCTGCTACGGCGGCGAGAGATTGATATTCTTCGTCATTCAAAACGCTTAGCATGAGCAGCACAGCATCTGCATTGTAATAACGTGCAAGATATACCTGGTAGGTGTCTACAAAGAAATCTTTATTCAAAACCGGCTGCGTGACACGGGCAGTAACATATTCAAGGTATTCGAATTTACCTTGGAAATATTTCTCATCAGTCAGCACTGAGATACCTGCCGCATATGGGCTATAGGCTTCAAGGATTTCATCTAAATCGAAATGCTCTCGAATAAGCCCCTTTGAAGGTGAGGCTTTTTTACATTCGAAGATGTACCCTGCGTTGGGTTGGCTAAGCGCTGCAAACAAGCTTTTTTGAGAAGGCACGAGTTCATCTTTAAATGAAGAGAGTGGAAACGCGCGTTTTCTTTCTTCTATTTCATGGCGCTTATCGACAACAATTTTTTCTAGCACATTAGGCATTTGTGCTAACCTCCTGACTAATTTTAGCGACCTGGGATAACACATTCAGCGGGCGTCCTGCGTGCATGGCTTCCATGGCCATTTCAGCACCGTCTTTAAACGTGTTGGCGTGTCCCGTAACCTTAAGCAATGCCCCACAGTTCATTGCAATAGCGGCGCGGTGAGCTTCTTCACCTTCACCGGCAAGGGCAGCCTCAATGTATTTTCTGTTTTCTTCTGGTTCTCCCCCTTCAATGGCCGCAAGGGGAAAGGATGGTAGCCCAAAGTCTTCTGCGGTAACGGTAAGCTTACGAATATCACCGTGCTCAAGATCGAAAATAGTAGATTCACCGTGCAAGGCTAACTCGTCTAAACCATCGCCATGTACAACATTGGCGCGATGTTGGCCTAGCAGCATAAGGGTTTTTGCGTAAGGTTCAAGCAGTTCCGGTGAGTAAACCCCGAATACACCATGGGTTGGGCGGGCAGGGTTTGCCAATGGACCCAATATGTTAAATAAGGTTCGGGTCTTCAGCGCAGCTCTGACGGGGGCTGCATGGCGCATGCCTGCATGATAAACCGGCGCAAATAGAAATGTGAAATTTGCTTCATCTAAGCATTTTCTAGACGTTTCTGGGGAAATGTCGAGTGCTAAGCCAAACTGTTTAAAGAGATCTGCCGAGCCCGATTTACTCGACACACTTCTATTGCCGTGTTTAGCTACTTTTACACCACAAGACGCGGCGACGACGCCAGCCGCACTGGAAATATTAATCGTGTTATGGCCGTCTCCACCGGTACCCACAATATCAGCAAAGTCGTATTCTGGCGTAGGGAAGGGCAATGCATTCGCTACCATGGCACTGGCGGCACCCGCAATTTCACCCGGCGATTCACCTTTCATTTTTAAGGCAGTAAGCACTGCTGCAATCATAGATTCACTTTGTTCACCATGCATAATACTGTTGAATAGCGAGTAAGCTTCTGTTTGCGACAGCGATGTTTTTGCTATTAAAGCGTCTAATAGAGTTGTTGCGTTTACCATATGCTTATTCCTGCAACGTTAAATAGTCGATGCTTTGCTTAAGCAACATACTACCTTGCGCGGTTAAAATAGATTCAGGGTGAAATTGAAAGCCAAGCATGCCGTCGGCTTTATTTATCACAGCCATAATAGTCTGCGAACCGTCTTCATCTTCACACGTGGCACAAGCCTCCAGTGCGTCAGGTAGGGTGTGAGCTACCAAAGAGTGATAACGGGCAACGTGTAAGGGGTGTGGCAACTTATTGAACATGGCTGTTTGCGTATGAGAAATGGCCGATGATTTACCATGCATAACATAGCTGGCACGCCCAACTTTTCCACCATAGTATTCCACAATGGCCTGATGGCCTAAACATATGCCAATGACCGGGAAAACGCCAGCCACTTGTTTCAGCAATGCTGGCATGCAACCTGCGTCGCTAGGTGCGCCAGGGCCGGGAGATAGCATTAATAATACGGGGCCTTTGGCTGCCTGCTCTTGCATTTTTGCAAAAATAACCTCTGCGGATACGGTGTTTCTATAAACACTAATCGCCAAGTCTAAGGTACGTAGTTCATCCACTAAGTTGTAGGTAAATGAGTCTACGTTATCAAGTAAGAATAAGGTGGTTTGCGCTTTCATGCTTGTTTCTCCATGGCCAGTGCTGATTGCACCGCACTTATCACCGCCTGGGCTTTTGCGCGAGTTTCGTCCGCTTCAGCTTGCGCTACAGAGTCGTAAACTACGCCAGCGCCAGCTTGAATATAAGCGGTGTTATTTTTGACAAACGCAGAACGTATCACAATGCAGGTATCCATATCGCCTTGGCCGTTGATATAGCCTACCGCGCCACCATAACTGCCTCGTCGCTTTTTCTCAGTCTCACGAATTAGGGTGGCAGCACTCACTTTGGGCGCGCCCACCAGGGTTCCCATGTTCATACAGGCTTGATAGGCGTGTAAGGCGTCTAAATCGTCTCTAAGCTGGCCGACTACCCGTGACACTAAATGCATAACGTGAGAGTAGCGGTCTACTTTTAGTAAATCTTTTACGTAGCGCGTGCCCGGACGGCTGACTTTCGCCACATCATTACGGGCAAGATCCACCAACATAATGTGTTCTGCTTTTTCTTTTTCATCTTCCCGTAAGTTTAACTCTATACGACTGTCCAAATCGTGATTTATGCTGCCGTCTTCCCGCTTACCGCGAGGACGTGTACCCGCAATAGGGTAAATCTCAACTTGGTTAGTTTCACTGTCGTACTTTAATGCTGACTCGGGTGACGCGCCAAAAATAGAAAAAGCCTCATCCTGCATGTAAAACATGTAAGGGCTTGGATTTTGCACTTTAAGTTGGGCGTAAGCGAGAAGAGGAGACGGACAAGGAAGCGAAAAGGTACGTGAAGGAACCACTTGGAAGATATCGCCAGCCAAAATGTGCTGTTTTAAGGCGTGTACATCGTGACAAAATTCAGCGTCTGTTTTGTCTACTGAAACGTCGCAGGCGTCTGGCGCATTGGCGTTTTTGTTAATGAATGACGGCGTGGCAGGCATGGTATGCAGTTGCTGGTGCAAGGACTCTAGTCGTTGTGATATCGCAAAATACTGTCGAGCCACATCTTCGCCACTAAACACACTGCCAATGAGGTGGGTTTCACGAGTTTGATGGTCAACGGTTATCAGGGTTTCAGCTAAGTAAAACACAAAGTCAGGACAATCGTTTTCACCTTCACCAACCGCAGGTAAGTTTTCGAAACCGGCTAACATGTCATACGCAAACACCCCCCCTAAAAACAAAGCATGAGGGTGTTGTCTGATAGGTGTGATGCCGTTAATTACAACTCGCAGCGTATCCATTACGCTTGCTGCTTTTAGTCGGCTATCTTCGTCTAAGGATGCATCAGCGCTTTCACACAATAAGGTTAGCGTTGCGTCATCATTTTCGATACAGGTTAGCCCTTGAGGCAAATGCTGACTAAATAGTGGAAGCACAGATGCTCCGTTGTGGCTCAATGCGCTTACCATTACTCGGTTGCCATGGCACTCCATTCGTAATGCCGCGTCAACCATCAGCAAACTTTGCAAGTTGTCTTTCGACTCAATTTCAGCTGACTCAAGCAATAACGCATTTGGCCGCTCTGCACACAGATGTGAAAACGCGGCAAGCGGGTCATCAATATAGTGACCAACCTGCTCAATCGTCTCCACTTTTCCTGGGACAGTTCCCAGTTCCGCTAAACTCATTTTTGCCACTCTCCAACTGCAAAAGAATAAAAAAAAGGCCCGTTAAAACGGGCCTTTTGTGTTTTTTTTACGCACCAAAGCGCACACCACCCGTTAATCGAGGGAGTGCCACCACCAAGTTGCAAGCTTAATTGCTGTTGTGATTGTCATTTGATGCATGAATAATCTCGTGTTTATGTCGAACTTTTTCAAACTTCGATAGGCATCGAGTTTGTTAATCCGTATACTCTACTATATAGAAGAAAACAATTTGGCCTTTGTGTCAACCCATTATTTGCATAAAAGTTTGAAAGTAGACCCTTGAAAATAGATTTACACAGTCATACAAAATATTCAGACGGACACCTTACCCCTAAAGAATTAGTGCTTAGGGCGCATACCATGCAGGTGGACGTTCTTGCCATAACCGATCATGATACGGTGGGGGGATTAGAAGAAGCACACCTTACCCAGGCATCACAGAAACGGCCCCTGCACATAGTGGATGGTGTTGAAATATCAACCAATTGGCATGGTTTTGATATCCATATTGTTGGTTTAAACGTAGATCGCAAACACAGTGCCTTTTTAGCCAATTTAGCCGGCCAAGCTCAAGTGCGACAAGACCGCGCCGAGCGCATTGCAGAAAAACTCAGCAAATGTGGGTTTGAAGGTGTACTTGAACGTGCGCAATCCCTCGCTGGCGTGGGGCAGGTAACTCGTGCGCATTTTGCCAGAGTGCTGGTGAATAATTATGGTGTTGCATCTATGGAGGCGGCGTTTAAAAAGTATCTGGGTAAAGGGAAGCGCGCCGCGGTTAAGGCCGATTGGCCGTCTATTGAAAGTGCAATTGCTTGGATACATCAAGCAGGTGGGCAAGCCATTTTAGCGCATCCAGCTCATTATGATATGACAGCTAAATGGCTGCGCAGATTGGTCGATTTGTTCGCTACCGCAGGGGGGGACGGCATTGAAACCGCGTTTCCAGGTATAAACAAAAGTAAACAAGAACTTATTAATGAACTCGCCAAAAGCCATGGTTTGTTAGCATCGGCAGGGTCTGATTTTCATTTTCCTTCGCGTTGGACAGAACTTGGCAAAAATTTAGGCATTAATAGCGCACTTACTCCGGTTTGGCACGATTGGCCCTATGTATCTGGGGCCGTAAATCAAAGCACGCCCCTCGCGTAAAGGAGAGCATTAGTATGAGCCAGTTTTTTTATATTCATCCAGAAAATCCACAACAAAGATTACTAAATCAAGCCTGTGAATTGATTCGATCAGGTGCGGTGGTGGTATATCCAACGGATTCGGGCTATGCCATTGGTTGCCAAATGGAAGACAAGCGCGCTTTAGAGCAGCTTTGCCGAATTCGACAAATTGACAAAGATCATAATTTCACCCTGATGTGTCGAGATATGTCTGAGCTTTCTATTTACGCAAAAGTGGATAACACCGCGTTTAGGCAAATCAAAAACAATACACCGGGGTCGTACACCTTTGTGTTGAAAGCCACCCGTGAAGTCCCTAAACGATTACAAAACCCTAAGCGTAAAACCATTGGTTTACGTGTGCCAGACAACGCCATAGCGTTAGCATTGCTTGAAACCTTAGGCGAGCCATTAATGTCTACATCGCTAATTTTACCGGGCAATGAAATGGCTGAGTCAGACCCTGATGCTATACGTGATAATCTTGAAAAGCAGGTGGGCGTTATTATTCACGGCGGGTACCTTGGTGAGCAACCAACCACGGTGGTAGACCTATCCGACGATGTACCTGTCATTTTGCGTCGAGGTACTGGAGATACAACCCCATTTGAGTAATCAATGGTGGTTTCAAATACGCTTCATTATGAAGGCATTAACGTGAGGATGAACAGGTGAGCGAAGTAACTACCACTGACGATGCAGTGTCTACCCCTGTTCAGCAACCGCTCCCTTTGGCTTTTATCAATGGCGAAGCCTTAATTGAAAAGCCCGAAGATTTGTTTATTCCTCCCGATGCCCTAGAGGTTATTCTAGATACCTTTGAAGGGCCATTAGACTTACTTTTGTATCTTATTCGGAAGCAAAAATTCGATATAACAAGTTTGCCCGTGGCTGTTGTAACCAAGCAGTACATGGAATATGTCGATGCCATGATGGCGTTAAAGCTTGAGCTCGCCGCTGAATATTTGTTAATGGCGGCAATACTGGCTGAGATAAAATCCCGATTGTTGCTCCCAAAACGAGAAAGTGACAGTGACGAGGAAGAAGACCCACGGGCAGAATTGATTCGCCGTTTAAAAGAATATGAGGTGGTGAAGCAGGCCGCGGAAGATTTAGACGAGCAACCCCGACTAGAGCGGGATATTTTTCTTACACAGGTTGATCTTGATGAGGGGATTGCCCCTGTGAGGGTGGATCCAGAGGTAAGTCTTGCCGAGATCGTCTTGGCATTTAGCGCGGCACTAAAAAGAGCTGCGGCGTTTGAACATCACACTATTGAGAAAGAAGCACTGAGTACGCGAGAGCGAATGTCTATGATTTTGAGCATGGTAAATCGAGAGGCATTTACGCCCTTAGACACGTTATTCAGTACTGATGAAGGGAAGGCCGGCGTAGTGGTTTCTTTCCTCGCCATTTTAGAGTTAGTAAAAGAACAACTAATAATTTGTATTCAGGCAGGTCCTTATGCGCGAATTCATGTAAAATTAGGCACGAATGAAAAAGATTAATACCACGCAACTTAAACAATTGGTTGAAGCTGCTATTTTTGTGGCCGATAAACCAATAACAAAACAAGAGCTTAAAGAAACTGTTTTAGCTGGATTTTCCGTAGCTGATAGAACCTTAAGCAAAGTTTTGAACGAGCTTAAGCTCGACTATCAGCCTCGTGGCGTACAACTTGTAGAAGTTAGTAGTGGTTTTCGTTTTCAATCGTTAGATGCGCTTAGCCCCTGGTTAAGCAATTTATGGCAAGAAAACGCGCCGCGTTATTCTCGCGCCATGTTGGAAACATTGGCACTTATCGCCTATCGTCAACCTATTACTCGTGGAGAAATTGAGCAAGTAAGAGGAGTAGCGGTAAGTAGCAATATTATGAAAACACTCACAGAACGAGAATGGGTAACCATTGTTGGGCATAAAGAAGTACCAGGGAGACCTGCGTTATATGCCACAACAAAAACCTTTTTAGATTACTTTTCGTTGACGTCACTTTCTGAACTTCCTAGTGCAGAAGCGTTTGAAACGTTAGCTGATAATTTAGATACCTACTCGTCGCTTAAGGTGTTAAATGAGGCACCGTCTGAAAGCTAGACCGTGCGACCGTAAACAAGCAAACAAAGAGTGAAATAACCCATGACTGAAAAGTTGCAAAAAGTGCTGGCCAACCAAGGGCTAGGCTCGCGACGAGAAATGGAACGTTGGATTGAACAAGGCAGAGTATCTGTAAACGGTACGCTTGCTACATTGGGCGACAGAGTCGACGGGTCTGCGCAAATTCGTGTAGATGGCCACCTTTTATCACGACAAACCGAACAGCCAGTATGCCGTGTGCTTATGTACAATAAGCCAGAAGGTGAACTGTGTAGTCGTCATGACCCCGACGGCAGAGATACTGTCTTCGATCGCCTGCCCGCGATTAGATTGGGGCGTTGGATCACCGTAGGGCGGTTGGATATGAACACCAGTGGTTTGTTACTTTTCACCAATGACGGTGAATTGGCAAACCGTTTAATGCACCCGAAATGCGAAGTTGAACGAGAATACGCTGTACGCGTATTTGGCGACGTCACTAACCAAACCCTTACGACGTTGCAAAAAGGCGTTCAGTTGGAAGATGGCGAAGCTAAGTTTTTGTCTATTACAGGTAAAGTGGCCCCTGTAGGGGCGGAAGACGAAAGCATGAATCGCTGGTTTAACGTTACCTTGAAAGAAGGGCGTAATCGCGAAGTCAGACGTCTTTGGGAATCCCAAGGTGTGCAAGTTAGCCGCTTGATAAGGGTAAAATACGGGCCTCTAGCGTTACAAAAACGTTTACCTCAAGGGGCGTGGGTTGAACTTGGGCTGGAGGACGTCAATGCTTTAAGAGGCATTGTGCAATTACCGGAAGAAACCCAGTCTATGATTAATGTTCGTCAAAATAAATTAGACCATGTTCGCTTAAGCCGTATGCGTCGCTCTGTTAAAAAGCACAAAGTGCGTAAAGAGCAAAAAGAGCAAGGTGTGAAAAAGCGGGTGGGGCGTAACACCAAACGTTAATTATCCACATTTTTTGGCGGTTTATTGTAAATGATAAACTGCCAAATAGTCTCCTAAGTCATTAATCATCTCGCCTTACCATTCTATAAGACCTTAAAACGCCTTCCCGCGCCTTACATCTATGATTACTTCAGGCGATCTCCACCTAGGCTTCATTCGTAGCAAAAGCAAGATACGAACATTTTCAGCGACAAGGAGAGATTTATGAAAGACATGCCACAGTTAGGAATGGGAACCTTTCGTTTAGAAGGGGATGAGGCGACTTCAGCGGTAACCTCGGCACTTAAGGTTGGATTTCGTCATGTTGATACTGCGCAATTCTATGATAACGAAGAGAACGTTGGAGACGCCATCAAAACAAGTGGTCTAGCCCGCTCTGAACTTTTCGTAACCACAAAGGTGTGGCACGAAAACTTAGGCAAAAATGCGTTTATTCCAAGTGTTCACGAAAGCTTGGCAAAGCTAAAGTTAGAGTATGTTGATTTACTTTTGATCCATTGGCCTTACCCTGGTGATGACTTAACCATGGAAGACTATTTGGGAAGCTTAAAAGAAGTAAAACAGCTTGGCTTAGCCCGCCATATTGGGGTATCTAACTTTACCATAGGCCAATTAGAGCAGGCTGAACGCATTCTAGGTGAAGGTGAAATTTACACCAACCAAATAGAATTACACCCGTTTATGCAAAATAGACAGGTAGTAGAAGCCTGTAGAGAGAAAGGTATAGGGGTAACGGCCTATATGCCGTTTGCCGTTGGTAAAGTCATGAAAGATGAAACCCTTAAAGCGATAGCGCTGGATCATGATGCTAGTCCAGCTCAAATTGTTTTAGCATGGATGGAAAAGCGAAAAATCTCTGCCATTCCTTCGTCTACTAGTGAATCTCATTTGGCACAAAATGTAGATTATAGCCGTGTGGTTTTAACCGCGGATGATTTAAAGCGTATTGACGATTTGGATAATGGCGATCGCATTGTTAACCCTGATTTTGCGCCCAACTGGGATTAAGGGCTTGTCACCCTTAGCCATGCTTTATTAAAACTTAAGCCGCGCCTTTACGTTAAAGGCGCGGTGTTTAAGAGGCGTCAGGATCAATCGTTTTGATGATTCGAGCAGGGTTGCCGCCAATAACTAGGTGACTACCAAAACTTTTCGTTACTACAGCACCAGATGCCACAACCACGTTGTTTCCAAGTGTCACACCAGGGTTGATCACTGCCATGCCGCCTATCCAACAGTTATCGCCAATAGTAATGGGTTTAGCAAACTCGACGCCGGTCGCACGCTGAGTGGGGTTAATGGGATGAGTAGCGGTATAGAGCCCGACTTGGGGGGCAAGCATGCAGTTGTCACCAATAGTGACGGGGGCAGCATCAAGAATGACACAGTTAAAATTGGCGTAAAAGCTCTCGCCAACAAAGATGTTTTCACCATAGTCGCACTTAAACGTAGATTCAATATAAAGACGCTTGCCTGTACCACCAAACAACTTTTTAAGCAGTTGGGTACGGGTTTTATGTTCACTTTGGCAGGTGCGATTTAATACATCGAGTTGTTGGCGACAGGCAACCCTCATCATTGTGAGGGTTTTATCTGAGGGGAAATACATTTCCCCCGAAAGCATTTTTTCTAATTCAGTCATAACTTACGATAACGGTGAAAATAGCCACTGACCTTACTGTTCAACATGGTAACTTTCAACTACTTTCTGGTGATGCGCTGGATTTTCAAAAACCAAGGAGACAGGACGGTTTAATATGATACTGCCATGAATCTTAACGGTTTTATCTATCGTTAATGTTGGTTTGTCATCGGAATCGAACCATTTAGAATCTGGCTTTTTATAGGTGATATCACCGAAGATAACACTCATAACTGAAAGATTAACATCGCCATTTAAGGTTTCAATATCTTCTTTCACCGTTACGCCAACTAAATTTATATCGCCGTTTACAGAAGTAATGCTGTTTTCTATCTGGCTGTTTTTGTGAAGGTTTATGTCACCGTTGACGGTGGCTATTCCTGCGCGCACTTGCAGGTGGTCGCCTGCGTTAATATCACCATTCACAATATCGATTGCGCGTAGATTCACGTGCTGTTCGATATCGAGATCCCCGTTGACGATGCTGACCTGCTCTGCGTGAGCGTGATGGTCTAAAGACACGTTACCGTTAACCGATGAAATTTCACCTGCATGCTCGTGTTCCTCCACATGAATATTGCCAAAGAGGCTGCTTAAGCCGTCTCCATTATTGGCTTTGGCGTCACCAACTTGAATGATACAGCCGGTTAAAAAAGTAGAAGAAATGAGCACTGCGGCCAGTAAGGTACGGTGATGAGACATGATTATTCCTATTTTATTATTTGTTCACTGAAAAGCACATGATGAGGTATGGCTCCTCGCACAGATGCTAAAACCAAGATGGATATTAGCCAAAGCTGTAAAAAAGTAACCACAAGTTGTGCCAAGTTATATAGTTCATATTATTCAATGGGTTACTGATATTTTTCCTCTTGTGAGAAATGCGGGTTAGTCAGGATGATTACGGAGTGGTCATTTTGACTAACTTATTGAGTTTTCAAATAACTTTCCTGTAGCCGTCTCCAGTACAAAAAGACAGATTGGACAGTCATAAGATAAATTGGACAGTCAAACGGAATTGGACAGTCAAAACAGAAGAAGAAAAAATGGGACAGTCAAAAGCACATATTGGACAGTCGCATGGGGTATTATTTGATGATTGTCCATATTTTGGTAACAGAGGTAGGATATTGTTATAGCGAATAATTTACGTAAAGGAGATAAGGGTGATTACCATTTACCATAACCCAGAGTGCGGCACTTCTCGCAATGTACTTCAAATAATAAGAGATGCAGGGTACAGCCCGCAGGTTATTGAATATGTAAAAGAAGGTTGGGATCGGGAACAACTCGATTATTTGCTAAGCGCGGCGGAGATAACACCAAGGCAGGCGCTTCGAACCACAAAATCGCCTGCAGACGCTCTAGGGCTTTTAGATGAATCAGTGACGGATGATGTTCTCTTTGAAGCTATGTTAGCTCACCCCATTTTGGTGAATAGGCCTATGGTTTGCATGTCAGTTGATGAATATGAGGTTGAGGCGACGAGAGTGCCAAAACGGCCGTCTCAAGAAGTGGTTGCCTTGTGCAGGCCTAGTGATGCTATTTTGGATATTTTACCTCTATGGCCAACGGGCCCTTACCAAAAAGAAGATGGTACGCTAATTATCGATACGTCAGGGCAGCGAGTTTTACACAAATAAATGAGTAGGTAGGTTAGGAGATCACAGTGCATCAAAAGCAAGTTCAGTTGCGAAAAGCAAAGCAGTTAGCATTGTGGTGTTTAGTGGTAGCCGGGAGTATTTTTGTCGGCACTATTCTGATACCGAAGTTTTTCCCAGAGCTCGCCAGTGCTTGGTGGCTTGGGTTGATAAAAATGGCCAGCGAAGCTGCATTGGTTGGTGGGCTAGCCGATTGGTTCGCGGTCACCGCCTTATTTAAGCCTATTCCTGCTAGATACCCCATTCCCCATACCAATATTGTGGCCAATAATAAGCGAGCAATCGCTGATAACTTATCCCTTTTTGTTAAGGATAAATTTTTTCACGCCACGGCAATTGAGAAGCTGATTAAAGAAAGTGATCCTGCGAAAGGCGCAGGGAGGTGGCTATCTAACGTAAATAACAGTACACGATTAAGTCGCTTCTTGTGTGATGCTTTAAGCGGAATATTGCGGGTGATTGACGACAAGCCGGTAAAAGCCTTTATCGCAAAAACGGCACATAAAGGGTTGAAGCAAATCGACTTACGGCAACTCATGGTCACTTCTTTAAATTCGGTAACAAAAGAGCGGCAGCATCAGGTTGTGCTCGATAAGGTTCTTGGCAAACTTGCCAGTTTAATGTCGCAGCCTAGTACGCAAGAGTATATTGCTGAAACCTTAGTGGCGTGGCTAAAGACAGAATATAGCCGGGTGGAAAAAATTCTTCCCTCAAGTTGGTTAAGTGAAAAGGGAGCACTTATCGCTGTTAAGGCCGTTTCCAGCATCCTTGACGATATCTATCATGACGCAGAGCACCCAATTCGACACGCTTTTGATGAACAGGTGCATGAATTTCTTTATGAACTTCAGCACAGCCCTTTAATGGAGGAAAAGGTTAACAGGTACAAAGCGCAATTGGTTTACGACCCCGCCCTAAACGGTTATATTCACAAAAGTTGGCAACGTTTTCACGCTTGGCTTCTGGCATCTTTAGAAGCACGTGAGGGGCTGGTAGAAACCAAGGTTTCTCGCTGGCTTCAAGAGTTGGGTATTAGCCTTACTGAAAACAGTGATTTATCACAGGCATTTAATACCCATATCGGCGAGGCGGCAAAATACATGGCACCAGAATTAGCTGATTTCTTAACCCGGCATATTAGAGATACCATCAACAGTTGGGATGAAAGAGAAATGGCCGAGCAAGTTGAACTTAATATCGGGCGAGATCTGCAAAAAGTGCGTATTAATGGCACCCTAGTGGGCGGTTTAATCGGTGCTATATTATTTGCGGTCGAGCGTCTTATTGGGAGTTAACGTGAAAACCAAGTTGTTGGCATTAACTTTACCTTTTAATCCGCCCTCTAGATTAGAGCGCTCTATACATTCAACCTTGTAGTGTTCACGATACAAAGCGGTAACGGTGTCTTCACTTACGCTAAACGGCGGCCCAGGCATGGCATTTTGGTCATATTCAAATGACACTATAAGTTGAGGAGCACATTGGGTGAGTGCCACTATATGTTGAGTATATTGTGCTCTTAAGGCCTCTGGTAGTGCCACTAAGGCAGCCCTATCGTAAACCGCGGATATTGGACCTATGTCGTTTTTCGTTAACGTGAAAATGTCACCCACAAAAACGGTTAACGTATTTTTCTGATAAACCTTGCCATGTGCAAATTCCCGAATGATTGGGATAACGCCCAATTCCTCAAATAGTTGCTGTATAGCAATTTCGCTTAACTCAGCGCCTATCACCTGGCACTGTTGAGATAGTAACCATGCAATGTCTCTTGTTTTACCACAAAGCGGTACAAAAATGCGTGGGGGCAGGGCAGGTGATGTATTCAATATCACATCGGCATATTTAACCAAAAATGGGTTACCTGTGGGTTCATGAAAGCCAATCTCATTATTTTGCCACTTACTGTGCCAGAAATTGTGTTCCATAGAATAACCTCACTGTGATGTAGTAAAACGGTAGAGCACAAAAAAGGCAGTTAAGTTAACTGCCTCATCGTTTATGTTAGTTGTCTAGAGGGACGTTAAATTCTTCAGATAGTTCAAAGTCACCTTCTACGGTATCTACTTTGTTATCGACGAAATTAATGGTCATTTGTTTTTGAAAATCTTCCCCACGCTTTCTCATACCTCTTTTCATGTCATACACATAATACCAAGTGTCATCATCAAAAGAGTCTTTAACCACCGGGTTTCCCAGTACATATTTGACTTGCTCTTTCGTCATGCCTACGCGTAGTTTTTTAACGTCCCGCTCATCAAGGAAGTTCCCTTGAGGGACATCAATGCGATAGATCCAGTTCGTACAAGCGGTAGAGGTTAGGGTAATGCCAAGTATTACTAAAAGATGTTGCAACTTCATGCGTTTTTAAGTCCAGTATTGCCTTTGTTAGTGCCTAAAGGTTTATAAAAATCTAAAACCTAAGCTATTTTATTGCAAGCGCGAAGGCATGCTACATTGACAACTATGACCAATCAACTGCATTTTAGTTCGATGATGCGCTTTTAAGTAGCTCTTTTGCGTTCGCTAAGGCTGATTTGGTGACTTTGTCACCAGCCAATAGGCGAGCCAGTTCGTCTATCCTGTCTTGCTTTGTTAGGGCTAGCATTTGAGTTTCTGTACTTTCACCATCGGTTAACTTGGTGACGAAAAGCTGATTGTGCGCTTGTGCTGCAACTTGAGGTAAATGTGTCACACACATGACCTGGTGAGCCTTTCCTAAGCGTCTTAATAAACCACCTACAATAGACGCCGTGGGGCCGCTAATCCCGGTATCCACTTCATCGAAAATCATCGTCGGCGTCGCATGGTTATCACTTGCTATAACCTGAATTGCCAAACCAATGCGTGACAGTTCGCCTCCTGAGACCACTTTTTCTAATTTGTCTGTTTCCTGGCCAGGGTTGGTAGACACGTTAAATTGCACAGTATCGAGGCCATAACTCACTGGTTTTTTCAGTTCATCGTATTCAACGTCGATATTCACTTTTGCATGGGGCATATTCATTTGTTGAATTTGTGCTTCAATTGCACTGGCTAACTTCGATGCAGCTATAGACCGGCTTTCTGAGAGCTTTTTGGTGGCCAGGAGATAAGCGCTGTGGCTTTGTTCAACCTCTAATTCCAGCGTACCTAGCAAAGTCTCTTGTTCACCCAGTGCAGTAAACTCACTGACCAGGGATTGGTGATGAGAAAACAACGCCTCAGGCATGACAGCGTGTTTACGCGCAAGCTCCATGGCTTTCGCGTACCTAGCTTCAACCTGCTGAAGGCGTAAGGGATCAATTTCTAATTGATCGCAATAACTTCTTAATTCACTGGCGGCTTCTTCAATTTGAATTGAAGCATCGTTTAACATGGATATGATAGGCGTTAAGGTTGCATCGTGCGCTTCTAGTTCGCCTAACCTTTCAATACTATTTTGAATGACTGAAAGGGCATTCCCTTCGTCACTTTCATACAAGTTGTACACACTGGTTTGAGCTTGTTCGAGTAAACTTTGGCCGTTGCTTAATCGCTTATGCTCTATTTCAAGCTCTTCAAACTCTCCTTGCTCTAAGGCAAATTCATCCAGCTCTTTGACTTGGTAAGTTAATAACTGCAGGCGATCCTCCCTTTGCTGTGCCTGCGCTTTAAGCGTTGTCAGGGTGTTTTGCTTTTGTTTCCACTGAGAAAATGTACTTTTTACTTCACTAAGCAAGGAGGAGTGCGACGCAAAACTATCCACTAATTGACGTTGATAATCTTCCTTAAGCAGCTGTAAATGGGTATTTTGGCCGTGAATAGCCAACAAAAATTGACCCAAGCCTTTAAGCTGTTGAAGCGAGGCAGGCACCCCGTTGATAAAGGCTTTAGAGCGCCCTTCTTTTGAAATAATACGTCGAATAAAGCAGCTGTTTTCATCTTCGTCAGAAGTGAGTTCATGCTCGTTAAGGAAATGTTTTGCTTTATGGTTATCGGTTAGCGAAAAATGGGCAATAATTTCTGCTTTTGCTGCCCCTTTGCGCACCGCATTAGCGTCGGCTCTTTCACCCAGACATAAACTTAAGGCATCAATAGCAATTGATTTACCTGCGCCGGTTTCACCTGTGATGGCGGTTAAGCCATTCTCTAGTTGTACAGATAACTGTTTGACAACGGCAAAATTTGAAATAGAAAGATGCGCTAACATAACCACACTCGCAAACGTTGAACATGATGATATATACAGTACGTGTAAATATATACAGTATTTCGCCAATGTAAAGTAAAAAGCGTTAGGCTGTGATAGCAAGTTAAAGCGATTATTTAATGAGCGCTTTTAAGATCAATGAGTTAGTTAATTGCTATGTAATAACAATAGAGAAAAAATTTTGCACAAAGGGGGAGTGATTGACGTTTCACTGCGGCTCTCTTTTCATTATTTCCATTTGAATAAGCAGCCCGCCTCGTGTCACAACACTTGCGCCATTAAGCACCAGTAATGGCCAAGCTATACTTATCGGCAT
Source organism: Alteromonas sp. B31-7 (assembly GCF_015767655.1). Classification (NCBI taxonomy): domain Bacteria; kingdom Pseudomonadati; phylum Pseudomonadota; class Gammaproteobacteria; order Alteromonadales; family Alteromonadaceae; genus Alteromonas; species Alteromonas sp. B31-7. The sequence goes on along the minus strand of NZ_CP065233.1, from coordinate 2,825,807 downwards.
TGTTAGTGCAAAGGCCAGCGTTGTCAGGTCTTTAATTAATATACTGCGAAATAGATGGCTAGATAAAGTTCCTACAGTTTTAGCTCGCCGTAACGTTAACCATTGATGCAGGGTACCTTGAACAAGAATCGCTGTAACAACAAGCATCAAGCCATTTGCGCCAAGTTGTGCAATACCTTCATAGGGTCGAAAAAGCATAGAAACTAAGCCTAGCGTTAATGCGCATAGGGCAGTTATAAATACCCATTTTACAGTGCGGTTATGCCTGTCTTGCCATATTCTAAAAAGAATAAGCAAAATTAAGATTAAGGCGCCGAGTCGGGTCCATACCAAGTAGTGATTAAAGGGGCTAATCGCGATGCCGAATATAAAGTTAGCGTAAAATGCGAAAAAACTAGAGGCAAATTGGTTAGTCGATAGGCTCGCCGTTGCCTTTCCTATTTCTCTTTTTTTTCGTTCTATCACTAGCCATTGATGCGCAAGCCCATACCAAGTGAGTAAAAATGCACAGGCACTTAGCGTTCCAAGAAGGTGATATAACATACAGTGAGAATCATCTAACTAAAATGTAGAAAGGTGGGGGAATGATGACGGAAAATAAAGATAATTGCTATCTTAAGCGGTGAAGAATAGTGCGGTTTAGCACCGTTTGTCTCCGCTAAATATTCGTGATTGGAATACGTAATAGAAAGCGGAAACCATAGGTTTCCGCTTCCAAACGACGTTGCTTTTTCGTCTTTTGATTATTGACTCAATTCGCCGCTGCCAGACTCAATGTGCGCGCGAACAAACCACTGAAATTGCTCTAAATCAGCCAGTTGACCCGTCACCATATCTTCAGAAACGGGGTCAATGTCGCCAAGACGCTCAATGGCAGTTCTATGATCACCATTAACGCCCTCATAAACTTTATCCAGCGCTTTTAAGTGATCAAGTACTAATCCCTTGCCTAGACTGTAATCTTCCCAACTTCGACCTTCTACGATAGCCTTAGGTGTGCCCTTAGGCACCCCGCCTAGGGTGGCTATGCGCTCTGCAATGGTATCTGTCATTCCTCTAACAGCGTCTACTTGAGGGTCTAGCATTTCGTGGACGCCGATAAAATTAGGGCCCACTACATTCCAGTGAATGTGTTTTAAGGTAAGTTGAAGATCAAGCAGCGCCACTAGGCGGTTCTCAAGAACCTCGATAGTTTTTGATGCGGTTTCATTGTCCATACCTGGGGCAGTAAATTTAATTTCACTGTTACTCATAACATCTCCTATATATCGATTATTGCTCCACACAAAACCGCTATTTCGTCCAGCGTCGCGATCTATTATTACGCGAGCAGGCCTGTGCTAATGAAAGCGACCTTGCCGACGACAGACGCAGGAAACATTCACAATTTTGTGTGTAAGAATCTTACTTAGCAGAGTGCAACCCATATGCCGACTAACTTAAAAAAAGGGTAAGTTACCGATATGAAAGGGAAATTGGGGATGTATTAAAAAATCTTTAGATTTCAATGTGATAGATTTTGAGAAAAAGGTACGGAGTTTTGTAATGGGGCGTGTAATAAATGCAGAGTCACCCGTCTGGAACTTAGGCGGGAGACTCAGTGTGCTTTAATAAAGTTTACTTCCCCATCCCAGTTTTTTACGTAGAACGTTGAAATAGCTGTAACCCTTTGGATGCACTAAGTGCAATTTGTCTGCGCCCTTATTAATGCGAATTTCGTCGCCGGGGAGAACGGGCAGTACAATATGGCTGTCGCAACTTACCTGAAGGGAGTCACTATTCACTTTCGACACTTTCATAGAAACTTGGCTATCAGCGTCTACCACAATGGGGCGACTGCTAAGCGTATGCGGAAACATAGGAACTAAGGTTAGCGCGTCGAGCTTTGGCATAATGATAGGGCCGCCAGCCGACAATGAATAGGCGGTTGAACCAGTGGGCGTGGCAACAATGAGGCCGTCGCTTCGTTGACTAAACACAAATTGATCATCAATGTAAATTTCAAATTCCATCATGTGTGCAACTTTGCCATGATGCAGCACCACTTCATTCACCGCCGCGTTATTACTTTTCAGCTTTTCATGGCGATAAACGCCGACTTCTAAAAGAAACCGTTCTTCAACCACGCATTGTCCGGCAAAGATTAAGTCGAGTTGCTGACTTATTTCATCTGGGTGTATATCGGTCAAAAAGCCAAGATTGCCACGATTTACACCTACAACATGTATGTCGAAGCGGGCTAATACGCGGGCAGCACCTAGCATGCTACCATCGCCGCCCACCACCACGGCTAAGTCGGCCTCTTTGCCAATCGTGACGAGGTTACAGCTTTGTAGGTTATCTGTGTCTAGCTCTTTAGCTATACTTTCTTCCACCAGCAATTTACAGCCTTTTTCAAGTAGATAATCGGCGAGTATATTTAGGCTATCGTGGGTAGCCGCGTGCTGAGGTTTTCCAATTAGAGCAACGGTTTGATAGGGCATACAGTGCTAATGTCCTTCATTTCCAATGGATTGGACATTAGCACAGGTGTTTAACAAAAGAAACGCATTACCGCGCCGTCCAGCCCCCATCCAGTGCTATTGCTTGCGCAGTAATATTACGCGCACTGTCTGACATTAAAAATAAAGCGGTATCAGCCAATTCATCAATTTCAATAAACTGTTTTTTGGGCATAGGTTCTAACATGATTTTATTAATCACGTCATTTTCTGTTAGGTTATTTTCTTTTGCCTGCGCTGCGATTTGTTGCTCCACCAATGGGGTTTTTACGTAGGCAGGGCAGAGGGTGTTAATGGTGATGTTGCTGTCACCGGTTTCGAGCGCGAGGGTTTTCGCAAAGCCGAGCAGCCCGTGTTTGGCCGAGACATAGGCAGACTTATAGGGTGACGCCACAAGAGAGTGAATAGAGCCAATATTGATTATGCGGCCAAAGTTGTTTTCACGCATGGCGGGTAAAAATGTTTGAGTCAATAAGGCGGGGCCCACCAGCATAATATTGATAAGTTTCTGCCATTTATGGGCTGGGAAGTCTTCTAATTTAGCAACGTGTTGAATGCCTGCATTGTTAATAAGCACATCGACATGCAGCTCGCCTAATTTATCGGGTAAGGCGGAAACGCGTTGGGCGTCGCATACATCTACCGCAACGGCACGTATGTTGGCGCTACAGTCAACACCTTGTTGCTCACACTCGTTAATTAGCCGCGATACCGCCTCTTGTGCTGCGTGCTCGTTAATATCGGCGATAACAACATAATGGCCGTTCAACATCATGGACTTCGCGATGCCATAGCCAATACCGCTAGCGCCACCGGTGACGAAAACTGTGCGTTTATTCATTTGGGGTCTCCTTCATTTTGGCGCCTTCTGCCTCAAAATGACGTGCGCTTCCCCCTTCGTGATTTAGCGACTTCAGCATCTGGGTTACCGCTTTAATTTGTTCGCCATCACGGTTAGCGTAATCTGATGAGGTGTAGCCCCACCAGTCCCAACATCCTTGGGGGTTTAGCGGCATAAATAACGACTTTTTCGTCTGCGGGTACAATACAACAATGTTATTATCATCCGCCCAAGTATTGATTCCCGTTTGAGTCACATAGGCATTGCCCACCGCATCGGCGTATTGGTTGCAGCCATGAAAACTAATATGTGCTCGACAAGGCTCCCCACTAGCACAATTTTCCGGCACATAAACGAAAGCCTCTTTGGCTAATGTGCTGGCGTGTCCTCCAGAAGACGCGTGTTGATCAATGGTGTAAAGTGCGCCCGAAAGCTGATCGTCTGGCGAATTGAGATCGCCCACCAAATGAGAAAGCATCGCGCCCGCAGCGTCATAATTGCACTTTCCAATATAAGGTGCCTTTGATGTTTGGCAATCGCCTCCGTTTTTTTGCGTAGGGAATAGGTGCGCGGTAGGCTTATCATTCACGTATTTTATGTTGTTTTCGTCTACCCACGCTTGGTATTGTTCGTAGAGGCGATCACTCACTTTACGAATAACGCGAGTGTCTTTGGTTCCATGGTAGAGCCAAACTTTCGCGGCATGAAGGTTTTCTAGTGGCGCAATTTTTCCCTGTTCTTCGTACGTTTTAGCGTGTTTATTTAGCGCAACGATATCAATGGGCGACGCTAGTTTGTCAACACACTTCGCCAGCGCTTGGGTAATATCACCTTGAGCACAATAATAGGGGCCTGCTGCCAGTACGCCCACGCCAGTCACCCAATCACTGTGGGCCAGGTGAAACTGTGTCGCCATATACCCGCCAGAAGAAAGTCCTGACACAGTGACGTTTGTCATATCAAGAGAAAGTGGAGGCGGCACCGTGTTGTCTTGTGCCACACTTGAAGGTGTCATCGTCCACAATGCAATAAGAGAAGTTAAAAGTGGTGCGTTTACTTTCATAACTATTCCTTTCTTTATTCGCTTTCTAAGAAAGCACGTATGCGTTCGGCTTGAGCATGAATACCGGTCACGCCCTCTAAATGGCCTAAATCCCCGTGTAACTCATCAATAAACGTATCTTTATTCATGTCTTTTAACGCGCTGTATGCGGATGTTGATAAATAGGGCATCAATAAAAGATCTGATGAAGACGGAATGAAGAGGGTTTTTGCCCTGATTTGTTCCATACCTGAAGCCAGGGTTTCCCGATGGCCCGCCACAAACAATTGGCAGGCTCTTACTAAATACAAAAGGTGATTGGCATCCATCTTTGCACTACGAGCGCGCGCGCGGGATGCCAGCCAAGAAACAATAGAGTGCGATTGGTTAATGTTTTCAAGAGGCGCTTTTTCGGTATTGTGAAACCCGAGTTGAGCACCTTGAGCATTGAAAAATTCAGGGGTTAAGGCATTTTGTGTAATCAGCATAAGCGACGCGGTTAAACCATCAGTGGGGCCGTTATCCCTCGTGTAATCTCCCTTGTTCCACTTGCTATCCAGTTTTATGGGGGCAGCCCAGTGAGCGAGATTTGCAGTTGTCCAAGCGTCGCTTTCTCCAGCGCCAATGACAGAAATCATTCGTGGTACCCAATCGGGGTAAGCGCTAGCCCAATCAATGGCCTGCATCGACCCCATCGATGGGCCAATAACAGCGTGAAGCTTTTTAATACCTAAACTTTCTAGCAATGCCTTTTGAACATTAACAAAATCGCGAATAGTCACGACGGGAAAGCTCAATCCATAGACTTTGCCCGTGCGAGGGTTTATCGATGCTGGCCCCGTGGTTATTACATTGTCATCGTAGGCGTTTAAGTTAACGAGTGAATCAACACTGACAACAAAATACTTTTTGGTATCAATGGCCTTATGAGGACCAATGATGCTATCCCAATAGCCGGCAGAGGCATCGCTTGGCGTGTATTTTCCCGCAGCATGTGATGACCCTGAAAAGTAATGGGTTATTAATATAACATTATCTTTGTTCTCATTAAGGTTGCCATATGCCTCCCATCCAACGTTTATTTCCTCAATAACCTTGCCGCCGAAGGTGGAGAAGTTAGCCATAGTGAACACGTGCTTTTTAACGAGAAGCGGGGCGGTGTTTTGGGCGTTACCTAACTGCTTAGCGAAAAGGCTGGGTGGCATTGCTATTAGCATAAAAAGGCAAACGAATTGGGTGAAAAATGACCAGGCTAACCTCTTGTTATGGGGGCTCGGTGTGCAATTTGTGCGTTGTTTAATCGACATAGCTATACCTCCTTAAAGTATGCTGAATAATACAATGGCCATACCCAGCCCAATGAGCGGCACCACCACGGTCAGTGCCCCTACCGCCCAGTAGGCGGCTTGATGGGTTTCATGACAAATGGCGCGAATGGTGGTTACCACATAGCCATTGTGGGGAAGAGAATCCAGTGCGCCCGATGATATTGAGACAATGCGATGCAGTTGCTCAGGCTCTACGCCTTGGTCGAGATAATGAGGGGCAACCAAGGGCAGTGCGATGGCTTGTCCGCCCGATGCACTGCCTGTTAACCCGGCAATAACGCTAACGGCAATGGCGGCGCCAATAAGCTCGTTGCCAGGAATTTGTGTCATAAGAGATACGGTTTGTTGGAAGGCATCTGTATTTTTAGCGATGGCGCCAAACCCCACCACTGCCGCCGTGTTACCGATGGCGATTAGCGCGCCAGTGGTTCCCGTATTAACCGCCATCGATAGGCTATGAAAGTGGGAATAGTTTATGGCCAATAAACACAGTACACCGCCGCCCAAGGCCAATATTAATGCTAATTGTGCCAATGATTCATGAAATAAGAAAGATATCACCAGCACCACCACAAGCGGTATTATACCCGTGAGCGGATGAGGCAGAGCGCGCGCTGTCAGCTCGGGGTCGGTGTCACGTGCGGTAAACTGTTCACCATTGTCGACCGCTTTGCGAATCATTTTGGCTAACCACCAATATCCGAAACATGCCATAAATACTGCGACAACAAGGCTGACCTCCCACGCCGCAAAAGGCGAGGTACCTAAGTATTTGATGGGGATCCAATTTTGGATTTCGGGCGACCCGGCCGATGTCATGGTAAAGGTAACAGAGCCAAAAGCCATTGCGGCGGGTATAAAGCGCCGAGGTAAATTGGCGTCTTTAAATAAGCTTACCGCCATAGGGTATACCGAAAACGCGACCACGAATACACTCACGCCACCATAGGTTAAAATGGCGCATGCCAATACCACTGCCAGCACGGCACGCTGAAACCCAATTTTTGAAATTATCCACCGTGAAACCGATTCAGCTGCCCCCGTGTCTTCCATAAACTTGCCGAAAAGCGCACCGAGCAAGAACATAAAAAACCAAGATGCAATAAAGCCTGAGAATCCGTTCATATAAGTTTCGACAAAGTTAACCTCACCGCTAAACACCGAAATATTATTGGTGATGGCAACCACTAGCGCACAAAGTGGCGCAGCAATGAATAAATTCATCCCGCGAATGGTTAATACAATAAGCAACAGCAGCCCGCCTACCAGGCCAATCATACTTAACATAATTATTTTCCTTTAAGAATCTGTGACCGCAGATAATCCGGAACAGTTAAGTTGATGGGGTTGTATGTAAATGCTTAGCAAGCCAATGACTTTTCTAAACGAATGAAAATTAAACATATGTATTTAACTTAAGCACTGAGTGTGGCGTGACTTTATATAAATTCCCATAGTACGATGGTACTACATACTGTTAACAAATATTTAACTAAAGTGGTTTTGACCGTAGGCAGAACATCCGGCAGTGAAAACAACGTAAAACAAAAAAGGACTCACTCATGTCATTAACCACACACAGCAACCGCACAGCGCGGTTACCTAATACTTCTCTCACTTTATGTGCCATGGCAGTGGCCACAGGACTATGGATTTCACCTGTGCAGGCACAACAAGCAGATGAGGAAACCACGCAAGAAACCAGCAAGCTAGAGCGCATAGAGGTTACCGCGCGTAAAACCGTGGAGTCGCTACAAGAAACCCCCGTGGCTATCACGTCAATTGGTGCTGCGGAACTGGGAGAAAAAGGCATTAGCGTACTCACCGAAGTACAGCAGTTTTCGCCAAATACAACCTTGCAGACAAGCCGGGGTACCAACTCTACTCTTACTGCATTTATTCGAGGTTTAGGGCAGCAAGACCCACTTTGGGGTTACGAACCGGGGGTTGGAATTTATGTAGATGATGTCTATATCGCACGGCCTCAAGGGGCGGTACTGGACTTACTCGATGTGCAGCGAATAGAAGTATTGCGTGGTCCCCAAGGAACACTTTATGGGAAAAATACCATTGGTGGCGCAGTGAAATACGTCACCCAGGAAATGACGGGTGAAATGCAAATGAACCTTGAGGCTACGCTTGGTAGTTACAGTCAGCGAGATGTAAAGCTAACGGGTCAGTTTCCACTAATCGAAGATACCGTGTATCTGGGCGTGGGGTATGCAAATTTAAATCGTGATGGGTTTGGCGAATATTTAATCAGTGCACTGCCCAATCAGGATAAAGAAAACTACAATAAAGATTTGTGGGCCGCGCGGGTAACGTTAGAAATTCATCCAAGCGATCAGCTCTTTTTTAGGTTTGGCTGGGATAAAACCGAAGACACCTCAAACGCAAAAGGGGGTTACCGACTGCTACCTAGCCTGTTAACCGATGCGCCTGTACCCGACTCAAAATACGACTCATACACCAGCTTGCCAACGTGGAATAAAGTTGAGTTGGAAGGGTACAATTGGTTGGCGCGGTACCAAGTGTCTGACAATTTAGAGCTTAAATACATAGGTTCACACCGAGAAAGTTACTCTCCAACTAACATCGATTTTGATAACACCCCTTTACCTATATTTGATGTGCCAGCTGAATATGACGACAGTAACGATACCCATGAAATTCAGGCGAACTATATCGGGGATCAACTCAGTCTTGTTTCAGGCCTCTATTTCTATGACGGTGAAAGCTGCGGTAACTTTGATGCTATTTTAGGGGTGTTAGGCGTGTCATTAGGGGCAACGGGGTTAACCCGCGAGGTCTCCGGTTGCAACAACTCAACAAGTTGGGCCGCCTATACGCAGCTAAATTATGATGTTACCGATAAACTGTCGCTATCCGTTGGCGCTAGATTCACTGACGAAGAAAAAACCGCTACCGTGTATAACGGGCTGGTTTTCGCCAATGTGTATCCTTATTCTGATTGGGTTGACGGCTATGTGCGCCCGGATGGCGAGTTAGTGCCTCAAGTACTCGGGGCAGACGCCAATGGTGACGATGTGCTTGATGCCCCTGCGGTTGAAAGTTGGTCTCGGTTTACGCCTCGCGTCGGCGTGGAATACCAATTTGACGACAATATGATGTTTTTTGCCAGTTATTCTCAAGGGTTTAAGTCAGGTACTTTCAACCCCCGGGCAACCACCAATGAACCTGGTGTAGAACCCGAAGTGGTAGACAGCATAGAAGTGGGCATGAAAAGCGATCTGACTGACGCGCTTCGCCTGAATGTTACTTTGTTTTCGTACGACCATAAAGACAGACAGTACATAGGGGTAGAAGGGGATTTGACCGACCCGACAGCGCTAGATCAGCGCTTGAGAAATGCAGCTGAAACGGCGGCAAAAGGGGCCGAGTTGGAGTTAACCTGGGTAGCCACAGACAACCTTCAATTTGATGTGGCTTACGGCTACATTGATTTTGAAATCAAGGAAAACAACGCGATTCCCCCCTTAATTGGTTTAGCCAGTACCCCTGAAAATACCTTTAATTTGAATGCAAATTACCTGCTGGAGACCAGCTTTGGTGATATTACATTTAATGCAAATTATTACTACCGCGACGACTACCTTATTTTTGAAACAAGCGATCTTATTCAGCAAGATGCCTACGGCATGGTTAATTTGAGTGCCCGTTGGGAAAGTGTTAGTGGAAATTGGTATGGCGGGCTCCACGTTAAAAACCTTACTGACGAAGAATATCTGGTTGGCGGCTACGACTTTGTCACCCGAGATGAAGACGGAAACTACGGCCCGGGTTTAGGTGGTGATACCACGCTGATAGGTTACTACGGCGACCCTCGAACCGTTCATCTCACGGTAGGTTATCGCTTTTAATCTAGAGTAAGTAGGCATTAGCGCAGCGCGCATTCTTATGAAAACAGGTTTCTGTTCAGTAAAATGCGCGTTTGCCTAATTTGTGTTTATCCATCTTGGTAAGACCATGGTATTATTATATTAACAAATTAGTTACAAATGGGTGGCTACATGTCAGTTAACATGCTTATTGCCGACGATCATCCGCTTTTTCGAGCCGCTATGTGCCATGCCTTAGGGACCTTGCCGGATATTCAATTGCTAGAAGCGTCGAGTTACCCAGAAACGCTCCAACGTTTACATGCCCATCCCGATGTGGAAATGGTGTTTCTTGATTTGACCATGCCGGGCACTGAGGGGCTTAATGGCTTAGTGGAAATTCAAGCTCAATTCCCTGATGTGTTAGTGGTGATCATCACCGCACAAGAGTCGCCCACTATCGTTGAGAAGGCCATCGCCCTTGGCGCTAGTGGCTTTATCCCAAAGTCGGCGTCGGTAGATTGTATTATTGATGCCGTGGAAACGGTATTGGAAGGGAATACATGGGTACCCACTGCGGCCTTACTGGATAATGAAACACAAACGCACTTTTGCAATGAATTTTCCAGTAAATTGAAACTGCTTACGCCTCATCAACTTAAGGTGCTTCAGATGGTGGCGGACGGCCTGCTTAACAAGCAAATTGCCTATGAACTTGCTATTTCAGAGTCTACGGTAAAGCAGCATGTATCAGCGGTATTAAAGAAGTTGGGTGTCATCAATCGGACTAAGGCGGGCATTGCATTTAAAAATGCCATGTTAACGAATTAGGGGGAAGTAACTCACCATTATAACGATGTAGTGTAAATTTAAGTGACCCGATGCTGACATTTCCTCTTTTAATTTTACGCTAGGTGACTCGACCCAGGCTAATAAGCTGTGCTAACGTTATTGTTTTCGAACGAAATTTGTACATTGTTAGGTTAAACAAGGAACGTTATGAAGCTAGCTACCTTTGTATTGTCTTTTTTTCTCACTTCTGTTTTTTACTCTTTCGCTAACGCTGCTGTATCTCAGTGGACCGATTTTACTCTCGACAATGGTCACGTGTTCTTTCCGGTAAACATAGAAGGGATCCCCACCCGTGTAATGTTGGACTCAGGGGCGCAAATTAACAGTATAAATAAAGCGTTTATAGGTAAACATCAACTTGAATTGAACAGAGGAAGCAAAGTCAACGTTAAAGGGGTTTACGATGTTGAAACTAGAAACGCGTACAACAATGTGGCAGTGGAAATCTTTGGGTTGCCTATTGAGTTAGACGGTTTAGTTGAAGGGAATTTAGGTCATCATTCAAATGGTATGCTTTTGGGGGCCGGCTTTTTTTCCAACTTTATTGTGCAGTTAGATTATCCCAATAAGAAAATGCGGTTACTCACTCGTGATGTGGTTGATATGCGAGAAATGGCCAATGTGAAAGCCGTCACCCAGAAAGGTAGCGGTATGCCGATTGCCCAAATCGAAATTAATGGTAAGCCAATGTGGTTACGCGTAGATACGGGAAATGCAGGCTCGGTGTTAATCGATCGCAGTTCGGCATCCAAGGCGGGCTTACTCGAAAATGTAGAGGGAGCAAATGCGTCTTTCGGCGCGAATAGTATGGGCGTAAACGAATACGCAACAGCTGAAACCGTGCGGTTCGGCCCCTATCAAATTAGTGATGTGCAAATACGCTTTCCCGCAAAAGGTCAAAAAACCCATTTGGAGAGCCAGTTCGAGCAAACGGGCAGCCGTATTGGCGGAAAACGTGTTGTCGGCCTCATTGGCTACGATCTTCTGAAAGATTTTATCGTGACCTTAGATTACAAGAGAGGCAAGTTGCATGTTGCTGTGCCGCAGTAACCTCATTTAATACTGTTTTAGGGTGCGTTTGAGTGCTAATGGTTTTACTGGCTTGGGTAAGTAGGCGAACCCTTTTTGCGCACTCTCTTCTCGTATTTCTGTGCTTCTGTTCGCCGTGATCAGTAACTTAAATGAAAAGGTAATATTGAGGCGCTCCAGCGTCTCAGCCACTTCAAATCCAGTTTCACCGAAGTTTAAATGGTAGTCGGCAATTAACACGTCGTAATCCCGTGCGGTTAAACGGCTTGCGTCACCTTTGTCTTTTAGCCAATGTACCTGTGCTCCCCAATCACTAAGTAAATGTGTCATTGCTAACGCGACTTGCTCGTCATTTTCAACCAACACTATGCGTTTGTTGTAAAGGAAATTTTGGCCTTTATCTAGGCTGCTAGGTGTTTGGGAGAGCGAGGTTGTTTCATTGGAGGTGACAACGTGTTTATGTTCGCTTTCATTATTGCTCACCCTTTCTACACACACGCTAAAACAACTACCTCGGTTAAGCTCAGACGTGATGTTCACACTGTGGTCTAGTAATCGGCATACTTTATCGACAATGGTTAAACCTAAGCCTATACCTTCATTGGTTTTGCTATTGTCTAGCTGATGGAATTCACCGAAGATGTCCTGCTGATGATGCGGTGCTATGCCCATTCCAGTATCGTATACACTGACTTTAACAGTAGGGGAATCGCCTTGTAAGTATGACTGACGTCCCCGCCGTACACCCACCAGAATTTTACCTTCCTGAGTATAGCGCACAGCGTTAGACACTAAGTTTTGAATGACTCTGCGTAACAAGTTTTTGTCAGAATACACCCAGACATGCGTTTTAATATAATTCAGTGTGATTCCTTTTTGGCTAGCAATAACCCCAAATTCTTGCTGCAGAGAAGAAAGAATATCATCAAGAGGGAAGGTGGTTTTCTGGGGTTTTAAAATGCCAGATTCCAGCTTGGTCATATCTAATAACATGGAGAGGAGCGTTTGTGCATTGTTCAGAGAATTCACTACGCCTTCGGATAAGCTAGCTAATTCACTCCCCTCGGTCTTTTTGCTTAGCATCGCGGCAAACAAGCTGGCTGCATTGAAAGGCTGCATTAGGTCATGCCCCGCTGCCGCTAAAAATTTGGTTTTACTTTCATTTGCATTCACCGCGTCTTGTTTTGCCGTTTCCAGCTCTAAGGTGCGTTGCACCACTCTGGCTTCCAAATCACTTTTTGCCCCTTCCAGGGCTTTCTGAATAGAAATGTACTCAGTAATGTCGCTAAAAGTGGTTACATAGCCGCCTCCAGGAAGTGGAGCGCCATTAATTTCAATCACTTTGCCGTCGGGTTGCTTTCGCACATACTTATGGCGACTGCCATTGAGCATATAACCGACACGTTTCTCTATCTCAGCTTGAGCACTACTATTACTTTCTTCTAACGATATTTCTGCTGGTTTTAACGTGGTTGTGGGCTGATGAAGTGCGCCGAATAACCCTCGTTTTGCATTAAAGTTGAGAATGTCAGTAATGGGCATGCCCACCTTTAAAAAATGCTTAGGGTAGTTGAACAATTGCACGTATCTGTCATTCCACGCTAATAGCCTAAGCTTTTCGTCCAGCACGCTAATACCCTGCTCAATATTCTGAACCGAAGACTGAAGCACCTCGTGGTTAAACTGAAATGACTGGGACGCTTCTTCTACCCAGTCCACTAAATCGGGCAGGGTATCACCGCCGGTGTCCGCAATTGCGCCAAGTAAAATACGCGCGCTAGGCGCGCCAACTTGGGCGGCCAGTAGCTTTTCAACACGATTTACCAAAGCATGACTAGCGTAGCCGTTAGCGAAGGCTTGATGTAAATCTACCGACAGTTGCTGAGTCAGTTTTTGATGAGACGACTTATCTAGCACACGCTGGCTGAGAGTAATGAGGTCTCGGACTTTCACAGAGAGAAACGGCGGGACTGATTGCGATTCTTTTTGTCCTTTCCCACTGCTTTTGTTTCGTTGAGAGAGTAAAGCAATAACGATGAACGTGGTGCAATTAACTAACAAGGAGAAAACGAAACCTGAGCCAAGTTCAGCATCACTTGGTGGAGGGTTAAAATAGTAGCTCGACAGTAAGCTAGGATATAAAAGAAAATAACACCAACACCCTAGACCGCTCAATAATGCGCAAATCGCCGCCCATTTCGTACTCTTTTTCCAATAAAGACCAAACATGAGAACTGGCATGCATTGCGCCAGCAACGCTATGGCAATTACACCACTTTTAACAAGGGGCGCGGCTTGGCTTATGTTCAAGTGATACCAAAGCGCCACAGACAATACCACTAATACGGTCAAACGTCGGATCGCCAAAATTTTCGTGGGCTGCATGGTATGATTGGGCGTGCGTTTAAGTCTGACCTTTAGCCATAGGGGCGTCACCAAGTTATTCGCTATCATAATCCCCAACGCCAGTGTCGCCACAATAACCATACTGGTGGTTGCAGATAAACCGCCGATAAAGGCAAACGCCGATAAATAAAGGTTATTGCTGTAAAGTGGCAGAGCAATAACATACGTGTCCGACGCCATGGTAGTGGGGAGCAACATTTTTCCAGCCAGTGCAATAGGCAGTAAAAACACCGTCATGCCCAGTAAGTAAAGGGGAAACAGCCAACGAGCTGTACGAAGTTCACCCTCCCCATTTTGTTCGATAAAATTCATTTGAAATTGACGCGGCAGCACGAACATTGAGCACACGCCGAGCAAGACGTGAGTTAAATACACCCAAGGGGCACGATCGGCATATAGCACCTCGTTTGCCGCCTGATCGCGTGATGCATGCGCGACTAAATCCAATACCCCATCGAATAAATAGAAGCAGGCAAAAATACCTATGGCACACAGTGCGCAAAGTTTGATAATGGATTCAAAAGCAATGGTTAGCAGCAATCCAGGGTGTTTGTCGGTGAGGTTTAGTGAGCGAGTGCCGAATATTATTGCGAAAAGGGTCATTAACGCTGCCACGTATATACTTACCTTTGGCCCACTGTTTTGTGTGTCTGCCGTGATCAAATTTATCGACTTAGTAATGGCATCAAGTTGAAGGGCAATATAAGGAATGACACCAATAAAGCATAACACTGTGATTAGCGCCGCAATTAAGTGGGAATGGCGATATTTCATGGCAATTAAATCTGCCAAAGAGCTAATATTATGTTGCTGGCATAAGCGACTGATGTTGAGGAGTACGGGAAAGGCAAAGGCCATAGTCAGGACAATACCTAAATAAGTGGGGATAATGGCCCAGCCGTATTCAGCGGCTTGTGATGTGGTGCCAAAGAATGCCCAGGAAGTACAGTGCACACCCAACCCTAAACTGTACAAAATAGGATGTTGCTGATTGTCGCGTAGGTATTTATCGCCCCAAAAGGCAAGGGCAAATAGCGTCACAAGATACAAGCTAACTAAAATACCTACAGTCCAGATACTGAGCATGTAATATCCATATCAAAAGAACGATAAAAAGCAAATTCGTTGGCTACAAGGCGACGAAAATATACTTAACTTTTTATTTACATTTAGTGGCATCGTACCGCTCATTTTCATTTCATTCCATCTAATTGCCATTTTTTTCCCCTTCATCCACAAAAATTATGTGGATACCCTTGAACACCCTAAAACTAGCCCCATAAATAACCGCAACAGATATACAAGCAATGACGAAGCGTCATTGCGCATTGCCCAAATTAAGAAAAACGTTGGAGGTAGGCATGAGCGAAAATCGCGACGTGCAGGCAGAACAAGAGAGTGCAGCAGACGAAACCGTGCAGGCAACGGAAGAAGCACAGGTTGAAGTTGAAGTGGCAGAGGGTGAGCAAGCGCCGCTGGATGAAAATGCACAGCGCATTTACGAGTTGGAAACAGCACTATCTGAAGCGCAAGCCACCATTAAAGAGCAGCAAGAAGGTGTACTTCGTGCACGTGCCGATGCTGAAAATGCGCGCCGCCGTGCAGATGGTGAAGTAGAAAAAGCGCGTAAGTTTGCGCTAGAACGCTTTGCTGGCGAATTACTTCCGGTCATCGACAACCTCGAACGTGCAATTGAAATGACCGACAGTGAAGACGAAGCGGTTAAGCCGTTACTAGAAGGTGTGGAAATGACCCACAAAACTTTCTTAAGCACTATTGAGAAATTTGGATTAAGCCTTATTGATCCACAGGGTGAAACCTTTAACCCTGACCTGCATCAGGCAATGTCTATGCAAGAAAGTGCAGATCACGCGCCAAACACAGTGATGGCCGTCATGCAAAAAGGTTATCAAATTAATGGCCGTTTGTTGCGCCCAGCCATGGTAATGGTATCTCGCGCACCAAGTGGTGGTGTCGACACCCAAGCCTAATTAGGTAAAGCGGGTAAAACGATACAAAATTGTCAGTTTTTTTACTGGCAACTATTGAAAAGAACGGGGAATAACCCCACTAAAAGTACAGAATTAAGAAACTTTTTCGGAGACACAAAATGGGTAGAATCATTGGTATCGATTTAGGTACAACGAATTCATGTGTCGCAGTTCTAGACGGCGACAAACCTCGCGTAATTGAAAACGCGGAAGGCGATCGTACAACGCCTTCAATTATTGCATATACAAACGACGGTGAAACATTAGTAGGTCAGTCTGCAAAGCGTCAAGCAGTTACTAACCCTGAAAACACATTATTCGCAATCAAGCGTTTAATTGGTCGTCGTTTCCAAGACAAAGAAGTACAACGCGACATCGACATCATGCCTTTCAAAATTGTAGGGGCTGACAACGGTGATGCATGGGTAGAAGCGAAAGGCGAGAAAATGGCGCCACCGCAAATTTCTGCCGAAGTACTTAAGAAAATGAAGAAAACCGCTGAAGATTATCTTGGCGAAGAAGTGACTGGCGCAGTTATCACTGTTCCTGCTTACTTTAACGATTCTCAGCGTCAAGCAACGAAAGACGCGGGTCGTATCGCAGGTCTTGAAGTTAAGCGTATCATCAACGAGCCGACTGCAGCTGCTCTTGCCTACGGCATGGACAAAAAGCAAGGCGATAACGTTGTAGCGGTATACGACTTAGGTGGTGGTACCTTCGATATCTCTATCATCGAAATTGATGAAGTAGACGGTGAACACACCTTTGAAGTACTGGCGACTAACGGTGATACTCACCTTGGTGGTGAAGATTTCGATAACCGTGTTATCAACTACCTTGTTGAAGAATTCAAGAAAGACCAAGGCATCGACCTTCGTAAAGATCCGCTTGCTATGCAGCGTCTTAAAGAAGCCGGTGAAAAAGCGAAAATTGAACTTTCTTCTTCACAACAGACAGAAGTTAACCTGCCTTACATCACGGCCGATGCAACAGGTCCTAAGCACTTAGCGATTAAGCTAACGCGTGCAAAACTTGAGTCTTTGGTTGAAGACCTAGTGAAAAACTCGCTTAACCCACTTAAGCAAGCACTAGCTGATTCAGACCTATCTGTAGGCGACATCAACGACATCATCCTTGTGGGTGGTCAAACACGTATGCCGCTAGTACAGAAGTATGTCACTGAATTCTTTGGCAAAGAGCCACGTAAAGACGTTAACCCTGATGAAGCGGTAGCCGTAGGTGCAGCTATTCAAGGTGGTGTACTTTCTGGGGACGTTAAAGACGTACTACTGCTAGACGTTACGCCTCTGTCTCTAGGTATCGAGACTATGGGTGGTGTAATGACTGCGCTTATCGAGAAAAACACGACGATTCCAACGAAGAAGTCGCAAACATTCTCTACAGCGGAAGACAACCAGTCTGCGGTAACCGTACACGTACTACAAGGCGAGCGTAAGCAGTCAAGCGGCAACAAGTCTCTTGGTCAGTTTAACCTTGAAGGTATTCGTCCAGCAGCACGCGGTGTTCCGCAAATCGAAGTCACTTTCGACCTAGATGCTGATGGTATTCTACATGTGTCCGCAAAAGATAAAGACACAGGTAAAGAGCAGAAGATCACTATTAAAGCGTCTTCAGGCTTAAGCGATGAAGAAGTTGAAAAAATGGTCGCCGACGCCGAAGCGAACAAGGAAGCGGATGCGAAGTTTGAAGAGCTAATTCAAGCACGTAACCAAGCTGACGGCATGATCCACGCTACACGTAAGCAGCTTGAAGAAGTTGGCGATGCACTAAGTGCAGAAGATAAAGCGCCAATTGAAGAAGCCCTTACTGCGCTAGAAACAGCGTCTAAAGGCGAAGACAAAGCAGAAATCGAAGCGAAAACGCAAGAACTTATTCAAGCGTCTAGCAAGTTGATGGAAGCGGCGCAAGCACAACAAGGTGCTGCCGCTGGTGGTGCAGAAGGTGCCGAGCAGCAAGCTTCTGGTCAAGCGAACGATGACGTTGTTGACGCTGAGTTTGAAGAAGTGAAAGACGACGATAAAAAGTAAGCTGTTGCGATACGCCCGCTGACACAGAGCTGGTGGGCTGAT
Source organism: Alteromonas sp. B31-7 (assembly GCF_015767655.1). Classification (NCBI taxonomy): domain Bacteria; kingdom Pseudomonadati; phylum Pseudomonadota; class Gammaproteobacteria; order Alteromonadales; family Alteromonadaceae; genus Alteromonas; species Alteromonas sp. B31-7. The sequence continues at coordinate 2,807,888 of NZ_CP065233.1, read as the reverse complement.
TTAGCAGTTGAGGCGCAGCAGGAATTTCTTGTTGCGCCTTTGTTGTGTTAGTGTCGAGGGAAGCATGAATGCAATCCTTGTAAGGACTCACAACTCACAGATGTAGATTCGAGAGTGCCAATTATAGGGGCTGTCGACAAAAAGTAGGATAAGTAAACGATATGTCGAAACGTGACTACTACGAAGTACTAGGGGTAGATAAAAGCGCTGGTGAACGCGAAATTAAAAAGGCGTACAAAAAACTAGCGATGAAATACCACCCTGACCGTACACAGGGCGATAAAGGGCTGGAAGACAAATTCAAAGAAATCCAAGAAGCCTACGAAATACTATCAGACTCGCAAAAACGTGCGGCGTACGACCAATATGGTCACGCAGGCGTCGATCCTAATCGTGGTGGCGCAGGCTTCGGTGGTGGTGCCGATTTCGGAGATATTTTCGGCGATGTATTTGGCGATATTTTTGGTGGCGGCGGTCGCGGTGGCCGACAATCTCGTGCGCGACAAGGGTCAGACCTTCGTTATAACCTAGAGCTTTCTCTAGAAGAAGCCGTTCGCGGTAAGAGCGTCGATATCCGTGTACCCACATTAGTTGAGTGTGACGTGTGCGATGGCTCGGGTGCGAAGAAAGGCTCTTCACCAAAAACATGCCCAACCTGTCATGGCAACGGCCAAGTACAAATGCGCCAAGGTTTCTTTGCGGTGCAACAAACCTGCCCAACGTGTTCTGGCAAAGGTAAGATTATTGAAGATCCTTGCAACAGCTGTCATGGGCATGGCCGTAAAGAAAAAACCAAAACCCTTAACGTTAAAATCCCCGCGGGTGTTGATACAGGCGATAGAATTCGTTTGTCGGGCGAAGGGGAAGCTGGAGAAAATGGGGCACCGGCAGGTGACTTGTATGTACAAGTGCATGTGCGCGAACATGATATTTTCCAACGTGATGGCAATAACTTATATTGCGAAGTGCCGTTAGGTTTTACCACAGCAGCACTGGGTGGCGAATTAGAAGTCCCCACTTTAGATGGCAAAGTTAAATTGAAGATAAGCCCAGAAACTCAAACTGGACGTATGTTCCGGTTACGTGGTAAGGGCGTAAAATCAGTTCGCAGTGGAGCCATTGGCGACCTAATGTGTAAGGTCGTGGTAGAAACCCCGGTTAATCTATCTTCACGTCAAAAAGAATTGCTACAGGAACTGGAAGAGTCCATGGGTAAAGCTTCAAGCAAGCACAGCCCAAAGGCACAAGGTTTCTTTGATGGCGTCAAAAAGTTCTTCGACGACCTCACTAATTAAAATTGCCAGCCAATTTTATATAAAGCCCTCATTTTGAGGGCTTTTTTATTCCTTTAATCTTTGTTTATCTTAACTTTAGCGTAATAAACCTTGCCAATATTATGGCGATTGTTCAGGATAGAGATGACCGTTTTAATTTTTACAGGAATAGGCATGAACACAGTAAAGAAATCACTGGCTGTATTTTTATCTTTAGGGGCTTTAGCGTCATCGGCAGCAGTGGCAGCTGAAGTGACAGAAGCATCATCGGCTAAGCATGCTAAGGCGGCCACACAGTATCGCCAAGCAATATTCCAGCTTGTAAAGAGTAACATGGGGCCACTTGGTGGCATGGCGAAAGGCGCATTGCCTTATGACGAAAGTGTGATGAAAACCAATGCGGTTCGCTTAGAGCAACTCGCTGATATGATGACAGACTACTTGTCGGTAGATACACGTAGTTTCGACGTTGAAACCGGTGCAAAAGATGCCATTTGGGAAAACTTCTCAGACGTTGCAAGTAAAGCCGATGCATTGAAAACCGCATCACTGGGGTTGCAGGCTGCCGTTGAAACCGGCGATGAAAGTGCCTACCGTGCGGCAATTGGCAAAATTGGTGCAAGCTGTAAATCGTGTCACGACGATTATAAGAAAGACTAAGCTTTATCAATGAGGAGTATAGCCTGCGTACTCCTCACGTATCCCTCTTTTATCCCGTCTTTTATCCCCTGTGGACGATATTTCTAAAATCGTAGCGTTTTGATATTGATACAATTTAGAAACTTCTTGCGAATAAAACGCATTTCTGCTGGAAAAGTGTACAAAAATTCTCTATTGTTGGCGAAATAATGTTCATTTGAATCGTTTGCCTGTGTTTCTAATCTGACTTTCTCAAAGTCCCAAACGATCTTTTTATTTTCGCTTTATTTTTGTCATGCGGTTCATCATGGAAGCCCGTTAGCGGTGGATTATCGTATACCAGAAGAGAAGAGGTGGAGTGGCTCCTTATGCAGTTTAACGATGGAATGTTTGCTTATGTGAGAAACAGTACACATTCCGACCTAATAGAGCACCTTAACGAAGGCAGAGTTAACAGCGGTGCCAGTTGTGTCATCTTCGTGTCTCAGCACCATAAAGAAAATAAAGTCAGTGTGGTATGTTGTGATAGTAAGAACACCGTATCAGAAGAAACGGTAATCAGTTTACCAAAGCATGCACACGTGCTTTTGTCTTTAACTACACTCAGTGCGCCGATAAGTGCGAATGAGTTTAGTCTGCCAGCCACACTTGGTGACTACAGCGCCCATTACGTCGTCATGGGGGCAGTATGCGATATTCACGGCAACCGCATTGGTGCGCTACTGCTGATTCATCCCAATTTATCGTTAACTAATGAGCAGCAAAGCTTCGCTGATATCACACGTCAGAAAATTGAGCTGCGTTTGCAATATCAATTACTTCAGCACCCTTTCACCGATAAACTCCAAGAGAAAGTTGCTTTACTGAATGAAATTGGCCGAATTTCCCATACCGGCGGTTGGGAGTTTGATGTTGCGCAACGTGAAATAACCTGGACCCACGAAACTTACTGCCTGTTTGGTATGACGCCAGGTAGACAAGTCACGTTAGATCGAGCACTAGGCAACTTTACAGAAAAGAGCCGTAAGCATATTAGGGCGGCTATCCTTGAAGTACTTAGAAAAGGCAACGCATTTACGCTGGAGGCCGAGTTTATCAATGGGGAAGGGCATAAAAGATGGTTGAAAATGACCGGCAAGGCTCAGTGTATCGCGAGTAAAAAGCGCCCCAAGGTGTATCGCATTTTTGGTTCTGCACAAGATATCACCGAAACCAAGCGCCTGTCTGACACGCAACACAATTACACCCAATACCTCTCTACCATCCTGAATAACTTAGGGCATGCACTGCTTACCCTCGATGAAGAAGGCACGGTAATAACGGCCAACAATTTGGTTAGGCAGGTATTTGGTTACGACCCTGACGAAATGATAGGGCAAGAGATATTTATTCTCATGGATAAAAATGAAAGTGGTCAGCTAAGCAGTTATGCCAAAGGATATAGTCAGCAACAGTCGGCGGCAAAAGAAATTAAGGATGTTAGAGATTTTCTCGCCCAAAGCAGCTGTATGAAGGGCGAAAGCATGGCAAAAGCACTGGTCATGAAACGAAAAAATGGCGGCAACTTTTGTGCAGATGTTATTTTTTCAACATTTTTCCTTGATAATCAAAGGCGCATTGTGGCCTTGTGCCGTGATATGACGGAACAAAATTTCCAGTTAGAACAGCTTAAAGATGCCGCCTATCTGGATAGAGTGACCAAGTTACCCAACTTACACGCGTTCGATACTACGCTAAAGCGTACTATTAGAGAATGCAAAGCTACCCTAGGCTACTTGTTTTGTTTGCGAATTAATATTGTTAATTTAGATCAGTACCGACAAGCCTTTGGTGGAGCTACCACCGATTACATTACTCGTATTATTGCGGCTAGATTAGAGCGTAGTTTTTCCGGCACATACAGGGTTTACAGCGAAAGCAGAGACAGTTACCTAGTGATGTACGAGGCGCCATTGCAAGACGGAGAAAATGGCGCCAGCGCGCTAATTAACGAAGTGGAGTGGAAATTGGTTAACGATGTGTTTGGTCATATTACCTTGCACAATAGCCCTCACTATCTGCAAGCTAACGTGAATACCTGTTGGCTGGAAGGAAAAGATCTATGTTTTGAAAAAGTGAAACATATGATTTTTCAAACGCCGCCTGAAGGCAGCTTACAAAACACCCACGAGAGAGTGCGGTTGTACCAAGGCTCTACGGCGCGCTATGAACGTTATCAATATATCAAGCAATCCTTACTTCGCTCGGTAGAGAACAAAGAGCTTTTCATCGTGTTACAGCCTCAATACGGTGATGCGGGAAATATCATTGGTGCTGAAGCGTTGTTACGTTGGCAACATCCACAGTTAGGGCTTATCAGCCCTGGTGAGTTTATTCCCATTGCCGAAGAAAGTGACATTATTGTCGAAATTGGCCAATGGGTGATGAATGAAACCTGTAAGTTGCTATGCGATTGCCAAGAGGTGGGTATTCAAACACGATTAGCGATTAATGTTAGCGCTAAACACATTGCCCGTGCTGATTTTAGTGAAAGTTTGTTGTCCATTGTCGACCGTTGGAAAGTTCCCCCTGGCAGTATTACCTTAGAATTAACTGAGGGTACGCTTATTCACAGCTTTGGATTAGTAAGAAAGCGAATTAGAGAACTCGCCCTGAAAGGCTTCGTTTTTTCTATCGACGATTTTGGTCGTGGTAATTCCAATTTAAGCTATTTGAAAGAGTTACCCATTAAAGAGTTAAAAGTGGATCGTCATTTTATAGATGAAGTGAACCTTGACGGCAGTAAAAGCCTCCTGATAAACAGTATTTGTGACATGGCGAAAATATTCGACCTGCGAGCCGTTGCTGAAGGCATTGAGAATACTCACCAACTTAGGTACGCAAAAGATTGTGGTTGTACGGGCTTTCAAGGCTACTTCCTCGATAAACCAATGCGTGTACACGTTTGGCGTGAAAAGCTACTTTCTGAAAAAGCCCACACTGGCGACACTGCGTCGGCAGAACGTCCGCATTAGACAGCCCGAATAGCGGGCTGTTAATGCAGCCGACTGTTAAAAGTACTCTTCTATTTCTGGTTCAGGGGGGAGCACGTCAATTGCATAGTAAAGCGCAACTGCACTTAATACAGCAACAATAAGCGCTAAAACCAATTTAGACGATTTTATGGCTGGTGAATGTGTGTCTTTTTTACCATGCAGCATGGCAGGTACGAGTTTTTGCTTCTTGTAAACGGCATAAAAAAGGATAGCCGCTATATGCAACGCAATGACCCATATTAAGATATCAAAAGCCAGGTGATGTAACGTGTTCATGACATCTAGCGTGCTGTCGTCGGCCATTGCCCGATACGGGCCATCTAAAAATATGTCGTCAGTCATAAATAGCCCACTTATCGCTTGAATAATTAATAGGGTAAGCATGACAATGACAAACCACCCCCCTAGAGGGTTATGGCCTGCCACACTTGGGCTATTTTTATCAAAGAGCGTACGTAAATACGCTATGACCTGTTTTGGACCGGTAACAAACTGAGAAAAGCGCGCATATTCAGGGCCAATAATTCCCCAGATTATGCGAAACACAAGTAAGCCCAGTGTGAAGTAGCCAATATAAAAGTGCCACTGAGTCGCATTATCCATCCATTCAGCGGTCGCATATTGTGCCACAATACTGAGCACTAATAGCCAGTGAAATAAACGGGTAGGGATGTCCCAAATGAGTTGTCTTTGCATGGCAGTCAATCCAATTAAAAAGAGTTAAAGCGCTTTTTTCTATGCTAGCGCAAATGACGACTGAAAGACGAGAGAACCAGTAAATATTTACGCCAAAGCCCCCGTTTAAAAGTTTATTTGCGATTTTTCGCTGTTCGCATTGCAATAGTGCAAGCATTTGGCAAAATGCCACCTAGGTATAGCTATTGAAATGAAAAGTTTAACGAGATGAAGGTAGGGTTGTTTGGCGCCAATGGGCGCATGGGAAGAGTGCTAATTGATGCACTGGAACAAAATGAAAACACCGTGTTGAGTGTGGCTACGGTGCGCGATGATTCACCTTGGATTGGTATGAATGTAGGAGAACTCGCAGGTATTGGTAAAAAAGACGTGAATTGCAGTGCTATCTCATCGTTATCTGAAAATGATGCGGATGTGATGATTGACTTTACGTTACCGGTAACGCTGGAAAGCAACCTGCAGTGGTGCGTAGACACCAAAACCCCCGTTGTTATTGGTACCACAGGGTTGAGTGAAACACAGCTTGGTCTATTAGATGCTGCAGCTCAGCATATTCCTATTGTGTTTGCCGCTAATTATAGCGTGGGCGTTAACCTGATGCTTTCGCTTGTCCGTCAAGCAGCAAGCGTGCTCGGACATTCCGCTGACATTGAAATTACCGAGGCGCATCATCGCTTTAAACAAGACGCCCCTTCAGGCACCGCCATGGCAATAGGTGAAGCGATTGCCGATGAATTAGGGCGTGATTTAAAAACCTGTGCTGTGTATGGTCGCGAAGGTAAAGAACCGGAGCGAGATCAGGGCACCATTGGTTTTGCCACTGTACGCGCCGGCGATATTGTAGGTGAGCATACTGCGTTATTCGCGGATATTGGCGAACGACTCGAAATTACCCATAAAGCGTCTAGCCGCTTAACCTTCGCTAAAGGAGCGGTGCATGCTGCTCAATGGTTGCACGGCAAGACGCCTGGCCTATACTCCATGGTAGACGTGCTCAATTTAAAATTAAACGTATCCTAAAAGGGCGACGTTTAATCGTAAATTGGAAGGGAGTAGAGAAACCTTCGAGGCTCTAAATAGTGCTAAATTTGTACGATAAGCTGCATTTTCGAAGCTTCTGAGCAAAATTGCTGATATAAGCGTTATTTTGCATGTTTAACGCAAATAAATTAGACATTTTCGATGAGTCATGTATACTCGCCGGAATTTGCCAGAATTTCGTATTTTGAAGCCAAGAAATTGGCTGAAGAGTGCGGTTTTATTAGCTGCAAAGATCGTAAAACGGGATGTATTGTTTTCATTACCTCCCGTTTTTTGTGGGGTTTGTGCAAATAAGTGCGCAAACACATAGTTATCCTTAATCTGGAGGTTGACTTGGCTAATTCTGCCCTTTTGGTGTTAGAGGATGGTTCTGTCTTTAAAGGTACGGCGATTGGTGCGCAAGGCACGGCCGTTGGTGAAGTTGTTTTTAATACTTCAATGACCGGCTATCAAGAAATCATCACCGACCCATCCTACGCTGAACAAATCATCACCCTTACATATCCTCACATTGGCAACACTGGTACTAACGAAGAAGACGTTGAAGCAGATAAAATCTGGTCGAAAGGTCTTATCATTCGTGACTTACCTCTTGTTGCGAGTAACTTTAGACAACAGCAGACACTGTCTGAATACCTTAAAGAAAAAGGTGTTGTGGGAATCGCTGATATTGATACCCGCCGCTTAACGCGTATTTTACGTGACAAGGGTGCGCAAAACGGCTGTATTATTTGCACCGACGAGCTAGACGAAGCCAAAGCATTAGAACAAGCAAAAGCCTACCCGGGCCTCAAAGGCATGGACTTGGCGAAAGTTGTTAGTATTTCTGAGTCAAAAACCTGGACTGAGGGCAGTTGGAAACTTGGCGAAGGCTACGTCACGCCTGCAGAAGCCAAATACCATGTGGTCGCCTACGACTACGGTGTGAAAAGCAATATACTTCGCATGTTAGCCGACAGAGGGTGTAAAATTACCCTAGTGCCAGCACAAACGCCTGCTGAAGACGTGCTTGCCATGAATCCAGATGGTGTTTTCCTTTCAAATGGTCCAGGCGACCCAGAGCCATGTGACTATGCTATCACAGCGATTAAAACCATCGTAGAAACAGGTACGCCAGTCTTTGGTATCTGTTTAGGGCATCAGTTACTCGCTTTAGCGAGTGGTGCAACCACCGTAAAGATGAAGTTTGGTCATCACGGTGCAAACCACCCAGTTAAAGACCTTAAGCGTAATGTAGTTATGATCACCAGCCAAAACCACGGTTTTGCTGTAGACGAATCTAGCTTGCCAGATAACCTAGAAGTAACTCACATTTCGTTGTTCGACAAGTCGTTGCAAGGTATACATCGCACCGACAAGCCTGCGTTTAGTTTTCAGGGCCACCCTGAAGCCAGCCCAGGTCCTCATGAAGCGGCGCCATTATTCGACCACTTCATTGAACTTATTGAACAACACAAGCAGTAGGAATTAGCCCGCTATGCCAAAACGTACCGACATAAAAAGTATTCTTATCATTGGTGCTGGCCCTATTGTTATCGGCCAGGCTTGTGAATTCGATTATTCAGGCGCTCAAGCGTGTAAAGCCCTTCGAGAGGAAGGCTACCGTGTTATTTTGGTTAACTCTAACCCAGCAACCATTATGACTGACCCTGAAATGGCAGATGCAACTTACATCGAGCCAATTCATTGGGAAGTGGTACGCAAAATTATTGAGAAGGAGCGTCCAGACGCTATTCTTCCCACCATGGGCGGACAAACTGCACTTAACTGTGCCCTTGACCTAGACAAACATGGTGTACTTGATGAATTTGGTTGTGAGCTTATCGGTGCAACGGCAGATGCCATCGACAAAGCGGAAAACCGAGAGCGATTCGACCAGGCAATGAAAAACATTGGCCTTGAGTGTCCGCGAGCAGAGATTGCTCATAGCATGGACGAAGCGCATGATGTCCTTAGCCGCATTGGTTTTCCTTGTATCATTCGCCCATCGTTTACCATGGGTGGCACCGGCGGCGGTATCGCGTACAACATCGAAGAATTTAACGAAATTTGTACTCGAGGTTTAGATCTTTCACCTACTAACGAACTTCTTATTGATGAATCGTTGTTGGGTTGGAAAGAGTATGAAATGGAAGTGGTTCGCGACAGAGCCGATAACTGCATCATTGTGTGTACCATTGAAAACTTCGACCCTATGGGTGTGCATACTGGCGATTCAATCACAGTGGCACCAGCACAAACCCTGACCGACAAAGAATTTCAAATTATGCGTAATGCGGCGATGGCTGTACTACGTGAAATTGGTGTTGAAACCGGGGGCTCTAACGTACAGTTTGGTGTAGATCCTAAAACTGGCCGTATGGTTATCATTGAAATGAACCCTCGGGTGTCTCGTTCATCTGCACTGGCTTCAAAAGCAACCGGTTTCCCAATTGCTAAAGTCGCAGCCAAACTAGCTATTGGCTATACCCTTGATGAACTTGCTAATGACATTACAGGTGGCCTAACGCCGGCGTCTTTTGAACCGTCGATAGACTATGTTGTAACGAAAATTCCACGCTTTAACTTCGAGAAGTTTGCGGGCGCTAACGACCGCCTAACCACTCAGATGAAGTCAGTGGGCGAAGTGATGGCCATTGGTCGTAACCAGCAAGAATCACTACAAAAAGCGCTTCGTGGCTTGGAAGTTGGTGCAAACGGGCTAAATTCCATGGTGGATTTAGACGACCCGGAAGCCCGTAATAAGGTGATTTACGAACTTCGCGAGCCAGGTGCTGAGCGCATTTGGTATATTGGCGATGCATTTCGTATGGGCATGAGTGTTGAGGAGGTGTTTAACCTCACGAATATCGACCCTTGGTACCTGGTTCAGTTAGAAGACTTAGTCTTGCTAGAGAAAAAGGTTGCGGAAACGGGCTTGGCAGGTATTGATGAAACCTTTATGCGTCAGCTTAAGCGTAAAGGCTTTTCTGATTCTCGCTTAGCTGAGTTGACCAAAGTTGCTGAAAATGATGTACGTGAAACCCGCCGAGGTTTCGGTATTTCACCGGTTTATAAGCGTGTGGATACCTGTGCGGCAGAGTTTTCTACCAGTACCGCTTACATGTATTCAACCTATGATGAAGAATGTGAAGCTGCGCCGACGGACAAAGACAAAATTATGGTATTGGGCGGCGGTCCAAACCGTATTGGTCAAGGTATCGAGTTCGATTACTGCTGTGTGCACGCAGCGCTGTCTATGCGTGAAGACGGTTATGAAACAATCATGGTTAACTGTAACCCTGAAACGGTTTCTACCGACTATGACACTTCTGATCGCTTGTACTTCGAGCCAGTAACCCTTGAAGATGTCCTTGAGATTGTCGAAAAGGAAAAGCCGAAGGGCGTCATCGTGCAGTATGGTGGCCAAACCCCACTAAAACTCGCCCGTGCGTTAGAAGCCGCCGGCGTACCCATTATGGGCACGTCTCCAGAGGCCATTGACCGCGCGGAAGACCGTGAGCGTTTCCAGCAAATGGTGAACAAGCTTAATCTTAAGCAGCCTGCGAATGCGACAGTTACCAACGTCGAGCAAGCCCTAGCCATGGCTGAAGAGATTGGATTCCCTCTGGTTGTACGCCCAAGTTACGTTCTTGGTGGTCGCGCAATGGAAATTGTTTACGACATTAAAGACCTTAAGCGTTACCTGAATGAAGCGGTGAAAGTGTCTAATGACGCCCCTGTTTTGTTAGACCGTTTCTTGGATGACGCAATTGAAGTTGATATCGATGCCATCTGCGACGGCAAAGAGGTGGTGATTGGCGGTATCATGGAACACATTGAACAAGCAGGTGTTCACTCAGGTGACTCGGCATGCTCATTACCACCACATTCACTGTCTAAAGATATTCAAGATGCCATGCGCGAGCAAGTACGTGCTATGGCACTCGAACTTGGGGTGGTGGGTTTGATGAATACCCAGTTTGCGATTAAAGACGGCGAAGTCTACCTCATCGAGGTAAACCCGCGTGCAGCGCGTACTGTGCCTTTCGTATCCAAAGCGACAGGTGTTCCACTCGCCAAAGTTGCAGCACGTGCCATGGCTGGAGTGACACTGGCTGAACAGGGTGTTACTGAAGAAATTATCCCTCCTTTCTACTCGGTAAAAGAAGTTGTACTTCCTTTTGCTAAGTTCCAAGGTGTCGATCCACTATTGGGCCCAGAGATGCGCTCTACAGGTGAAGTAATGGGCGTGGGTGATACTTTCGAGGAAGCGTATGCGAAAGCTAACTTAGGTGCAGGCGCACCGTTACCCAAGGCAGGAAAGGCTCTCATCTCTGTACGTGATACAGACAAGAGTAAAATCCTTGGTTTGGCGAAGGCGCTAACCGAAGCTGGCTTTAGTATTGAAGCTACCCGCGGAACGGCAGCGACACTTCATGAAGCCGGCATTGAAAGCACGGTAGTGAATAAGCTGTCTGAAGGCCGCCCAAACATTGTTGATGCTATCAAAAATGGTGAATATGCCTATTTGATTAACACCACAGAAGGTCGACAAGCCATTACGGATTCTGTCTATATTCGTCGCGAAGCACTTGTGAATAAGGTGACTTATACCACTACAATGAATGCGGCATTTGCCACTATTCGTGCGAAATCTGCCGATGACCGTAATAAAGTCGCGTCTGTACAAGAGCTTCACGCAAGACTCGAACACTAATGACATAACAAGGGATACGCGGTATCCTATTTATATGACATTTATGTGAATGAATAAAAGTGCGCCAGAAGGCGCACTTTTCTGTTTAAAATTAACTAGCTAGACGAGACTGTATTCATGAGTCAGTATCCAATGACAGCGCGTGGCGCTCAAATGCTGCGTGACGAACTAAATGAGCTTAAAACTAAAACACGCCCACGGATTATCGAGGCTATTGCCGAAGCCCGTGAGCATGGCGATTTAAAAGAAAATGCTGAGTATCACGCTGCGCGTGAACAACAAAGCTTTTGTGAAGGTCGTATCCAAGATATCGAAGGAAAGCTTTCTAACGCCCAAATTATCGATGTCACAAAAATGGAAAATACAGGTAAAGTCATTTTTGGTACTACCGTAACCATTTTAAATGTAGATACTGATGAAGAAACGACGTATCGCATTGTGGGTGATGACGAAGCAGATATTAAAAATAACCTTATATCGGTTAACTCTCCTATCGCTCGAGGTTTAATAGGTAAAGAACTTGATGACATGGTGACTATTCAAACGCCCGCTGGCACTGTTGAAGTCGAAATCATAGAAGTTGAATACATCTGACAAACCGTATGCCAGTGGCTCAGGCCACTGGTTTTACTCAGTCTTCTCGGCACCCCTTGTGCCCGTCATAGCTTCATTTCTCATTCATTGTTAAGCCCCTCTTTATCTCCAAAAATATCTGTGCAACGCCCTGCAATGTCGACAAACCTTAAACTAATTGATAGATGTGAAATACACCGATAATAGGCTACTTTTTGGAAGTGTATATGTTATTTAGCAATAACCTGATGCGTTTCCCGTATTGCCAACATGGTGTTGATTAAATGACATAACCCGTTACCCCTATCTACAAAGAGGCTGTCATTCGTTATGGCGTTGAAAAAACTTTCGGTGTTACAGCTTACCATTTTAGGTACAGCCTGCTTGTTCATATCAATTATGTTCCTCGCTTACAAAGACATAAGCGCCTCTAGAGACGTTTTATCTTCTGCTAATCGAGACATTAAACTAGTGACAATTATTACGGCTGTAGAGCGAGTGGCTCATCATCATGCTGTTGAACGGGGATTAACGGCAGGTTTTTTAGGTAATCCAAGTGACGCATCTAGAAACAAAGTGATAAGTCAGAGAAAGAAAGCCGACGCAGCGGTTGAAAAAGTCAACAGCATAATGGACTCAGACTGGTCGGAGTCACCGTCGATTAGCGTCATTCTTTCACCGGTATTGGCGCTATTAAACGAAAAGGCTGAAGTGAGAAAGCAAGTAGACGAGGCGAATGGGAAGCACGCCTTTACCTATTACAGTAACCTGAATAAACGCGCGTTAAATGCCACCAACGCACTGACCATGCTAGTCAATGCCCCGGATGCTAAACGGGCATTGTCGCAAGCCTTGCTATTTGCAAAAGCCAAAGAAAAAATGGGGCAGCGTCGAGGCAAAGTGAACGCCGTATTGGCCGCAAGACGTATCTCTAATCCGGTTAGCCAGCAGATAGCGGCTTATACGAACGAAACCCAGTACATAGAAGAAAAACTGCTACTGAATTTAGACGGCGACCCATTAATGAGGTTTAAGGCGTTGATGAACAGTGGCACAAGCCAACAAATTACACAAATAGTCAACGATGTCACCTCCGATAACCCTGACTTCTCTACACTGCCCACGAATACAGAGTGGTTCGCCATGGCCACAGAGCAAATCGGTGGAATTGCAGGCCTGCTAAGTGAGCGGTTTGATTACGTGGTCAATAATGTTAACGCGAAAGCAAACCGCGCGAACACAAACCTAGTGGTAACATTCGTAGCCATTGTGCTACTCACGCTTTTTATTTTTGTCATATATCGCACTTTGCACAGCATTATTACGCAACAGTTAAATAAGTTGGTGGCAAACCTAGATAAAATATCCAAAGAGGGTGATCTCACCATCGATTTATCAATGAGCACCAAGAACGAACTGGGTGAAATATCTCGTTCAGTTAATGCCACCATTCTCGCATTGCGAGATCTTGTCCGTGGGTTAGGCCAATCCATTTTGACGAGTTCGCGACTCTCTAATCAATTAGAAGACTCCAGTGGCGAAATGCTCGAAGATGCTGGGAAAACCCAACAGCTTACGGCAAATATTGCTTCAGCCATTGAGCAAGTCGCGGCAACCAGTCGAGAAATTGCTAAAGCAGCGGTAGATACGTTAAGTGCCAGTAAGCAGTTAGACGGATTAGCTGAACAGTCGTTAATGGCGAATGACAAAATTCGTCATAGTATGGAAGTATTATCTAATGATATTAAAGGTGTACAACAAAATGCCGCCGACATGGAGCAGCAAGTGACAGAAATTGGTTCTATTCTGGATACCATTAACTCGCTTTCCGATCAGACTAATTTATTGGCGCTAAACGCAGCTATTGAAGCAGCCCGTGCAGGTGAGCATGGCAGAGGTTTTGCTGTGGTTGCCGATGAAGTAAGGAAGCTTGCGCAAAGTAGTCGTGCTTCCTCTGATAAAATCTCTAGTTTGCTGTCTAATTTAAAAGATGCCAGTGTGATAGTCGTTGCTGATATCAATAAAAACGTGGCCTCTATCACCAATTCTATGGAAGTGACCAACGAAGGGCGCTCCACCGCGGAAAAAGTAAAGGAAGCTGCCACCAATGTAGAAGGTATGGCTAACACCATGTCATCTTCCGCAGAACAACAATCTGCAACCACTTTAGAGATAGCACAAGATGTGGTAAATGTTGAAGAAGCGGCCCGACATGAAGTCAACATTGCCACACATTTATCTGAATTATCTGGCGAAATGAAGGAGAATAACCTTCTGCTTCAACGCACAATAGACGGATTTAAAGTGGACAACGAATAGGGGCAACGTGTTATTAACTGAATAATGTTGCCTTTACGCATTGTTTATACGGTTTTGCGTCTTTACACTGGTTTTATTTAAACGTGAAGAGTAAAGCAATGAAAAAGGACATTGAAACATTAGCGTCTCGTACCGTTTACAAGAATAAATGGCTAACCGTTAGAGAAGATAAAATAGTCAGAACGAGCGGCAAAGAAGGCCTTTACGGCGTGGTGGAAAAGCCTGATTTTGCCATTATCTTACCGGTACACAAGGATACCATTTATCTTGTTGAACAATATCGCTATACCATAGGCTCTCGCCAACTCGAATTACCTCAAGGAGCTTGGGAAGACAACCCAAAAGCCGATCCCTGTGAATTAGCGAAAGGTGAGCTTAAGGAAGAAACGGGAATGCTTGTCGATGAAATGATCTATGTGGGGTTTCAATATCTTGCCTACGGTTTTTGTAATCAGGGCTACCATATTTATTTGGCAAAAGGTCTGACCCAAGGTAAGCAATCGCTAGATGTTGAAGAGGAAGATTTAAAAATCGTACCCATGCCTCTACAAAAATTTCATGAAAAAGTGGTCGGCGGTGAAATAAAAGATGCGTCAACCTGCAACGCTTATGGGCTAGCGAAGCTGAAAGGTTTACTCTAATCAATCGGGAAAGACAAAAAACGGCGCCATAAGGCGCCGTCAAAAACCAGGGAACATGAAGATCAATTAGTTGTTTTCAAGCAACCTTGAACCAATTTCAATTTGTCTTGGTTTCTTCGCTTCTGGAATGACACGCTCCATATCGATGTGTAATAAGCCATTTTCCATGTCGGCCGCAAGTACTTTTACATGGTCGCCCAACTGGAACTTACGTTCGAAGTTACGCTCTGAAATACCTTTATGTAAAAACTTACGTTCAGTGGCTTCCTTATCTTCAGTGGCCTTTTTACCCGTAATCGTTAACGTATTTTCCTGAACTTCTATGGTGACATCCTCTTTGCTGAAGCCAGCAACGGCCATAGTGACACGATATTTATCATCGTCTAGAAGTTCGATGTTATACGGAGGGTAAGTGCTTTGTTTTTCAGCACGAGACGCAGCATCAATTAATGAAGCTAGGTGGTCTGAACCAATAAATGAACGGTAAAGTGGAGATAGATCGATAGTACGCATAGTCATATCCTCAATATAAAGCAATATGTTTAAAAATTGTGCCCCGATACTTCGGCGGCATTTCTGTCGACCTGACCTTTCAGCGCCGACAATTCATATATAGGGTGAGGAAATGGCTTTTCAAGAAAAAAAACAAAAAAAATTAAAAATTTTTTGTCATCGTTATTTTTGTTCAGTGAAAGGGGGAATTATTAACCCGGTTGTTGAGAATTACTTTCATTTAAGATGTTGTTTTCATGATATTTAAGCTACAATTAAAACTATTGTTTACTAAGTGAAAATGCCCAAAATTGTTTCACTTATCCGTGTTTGTATTGTTAACTTCATACCTTAAAGTGATCGAATGAAAAGAGACGTCGTTGTTTTAAATTGTGGGAGCTCATCGGTTAAATTTGCCATCATAGATGCAGATACCGGTGAAGCAGGATTATCAGGGATAGCGGAAAGTTTAGGAAATAGCGATGCTAGTCTCACTTTCAAACATAATGGCAGTAAAAATAAAGTGCAATTGTCGCCTAATGCCGGCCATACAGAAGCACTGAATGCGATTCAAACGGTGATTACCGATACTGGGGTTGCGCCCATTGCAGTTGGACATCGCGTCGTTCACGGTGGTGAGCGTTTCAAGCAAGCCGCATTGGTGGACGACAGTGTACTCGCTGACGTTGAAAAGTACGCCAGTATGGCACCTTTGCATAATATGGCGAATTTAAAAGGTATTACAACGGCGCAAGAAGCCTACCCAGATTTGCCTCATGTGGTGGTTTTCGATACCTCCTTTTTTCAAAAGATGCCTGAAAAGGCGTATCTTTATGCGCTTCCGAAAGCGTTGTATCGCGATCACGGCATTCGACGCTATGGCTTCCACGGCACCAGTCACAAGTTTATTTTAGACAGTACGGCTGCGCTGCTAGATAAGCCAGTGGCACAAACCAGTATTATTAGTGCTCATTTGGGTAATGGTTGCAGTGTGACAGCCATAGAGCAGGGGGTTGCCGTTGATACCAGCCTTGGTTTTACTCCGTTAGAAGGGCTCATTATGGGGACCCGAAGCGGTGATTTAGACCCAAGCCTACCCGGAACCCTGCAAAATAAACTGGGCAAAACGGCAGATGAAATTAATGATTTGCTGAACAAGTCGTCGGGTTTGTTAGGCATTTCGGAGTTAAGCAACGATTGTCGAACATTAGAAGATGCTGCAATTGAAGGGCATGAGGGGGCGAAATTAGCCATTGAAATGTTCTGTTATAGGCTAGCCAAATATATTAGCGGGTACATGATTGCGGTGCCATCACTAGACGCCATCGTATTTACTGGCGGCATTGGGGAAAACTCGTCCCTTATTCGTGAGACCACTATGGGTTATTTTTCTCATTTAGGTGTAGATATTGATATCGACAGAAATCTACAGGCGCGGTTTGGTAAAGGCGGCGATATCGCGTCTGATTCATCCAATAAGCGTGTTTTTGTCGTACCCACTAACGAAGAGTGGGTGATTGCTGCTGAAGCCGCAACCTTCGCCTAATTTACCAGGAGTTTATATGTCACGCAGAATTATGTTAATTCCAGTAGGTACCAGTGTGGGTCTTACTACGGTTAGCATGGGGTTAGTTCGTGCTTTAGAAGAACAAGCCATCAAGATTAATTTTTTCAAGCCACTAGCCCAACCACGAAGAGGTGATAATGGTGAAGAGCGCTCTACAACCATCATTAGTCACCACTGCAGTGTAAAGCCAATAAAGCCATTTGAATTAGGCTATGTGGAACAGATGATCAGTAGCGACAATACTGATGAATTGCTTGAAGAGATTATTGAGCGATTCGAACAGCATCAGCAAAGTGACGCGGTCACGGTGATTGAAGGACTAGTGACCACTCGCCACCACCCTTATGCAGAGCGATTGAACTTAGAAATTAGTCGTGCGCTAGACGCCGATATCGTATTTGTGTGCGTACCAGGCAATGAAAACCCCGTGGATATTAACCATCGTCTTGAAATTGTGGTGGACACCTATGGCGGCCACAAAAGTAAGAAAGTGGTAGGCTGCATTTTCAATAAAGTGAATGCACCATTAGATGAGCATGGAAGGCTTCGCGCTGATATTGGTGCAATAGACGCGCCTGAGCACGATGAAGAAAGATGTGAAGCGCTTCGTTCATTGCCTATTTTCTCTAAAGGTTTAGCCTTTTTGGGCAGTGTTGATTGGAATGCTGATTTAGTGTCGCCTCGCGCTATTGATGTGGCGAAACACCTCGACGCTCAGTTAATAAACGAAGGGGATATTGCCTCTCGCCGTCTAAGCAGTGTGACGTTTTGTGCGAGAGAAATTCACAATATGACACATGCGCTTAAGCCCGGGGCGCTATTGGTACTGTCTGGAGATAGAAGCGATGTGTTCGTTTCTTGTTGCTTAGCGGCGCTCAATGGCACCAAGTTAGGCGCACTATTGCTTACCGGCGGCTATAGTATTGATGAGAATATTCAAAAACTCTGTAACCAAGCCATGGAAACCGGGTTACCAGTGATGTCGGTGAATACTAATACCTGGCAAACTGCACAAGGCTTGCATGCGTTTAATCAAGAAGTCCCTGTTGATGATAGCTTACGTATCGAAAAAGTCATGGTGCACACCGCAGAAAGTTTAGACGCTAGCTGGGTTACCTCGCTAACAGAAAAAGTGTCTCGTCAGAAAAAGCTTTCTCCTTCTGCCTTTCGTTTTTATCTCACGAATCGTGCTCGACAAGTGAATAAGCGCATTGTTTTACCCGAGGGTAATGAACCAAGAACAGTGGTAGCTGCTGCGATATGTGCAAAGCGTGGTTTGGCACGGCCAGTACTTTTAGGTGAAGAAGCCGAAATTCAAAGGGTGGCAGCACAACAAGGTGTTTCCCTGGGTGAAGGGGTGGAAATTCTCTCACCTTCAGCTATTCGCGGGCAGTACGTGGAAGGATTGGTCGCGCTAAGAGGTCACAAAGGCGTTACCGATGTGGTTGCTAATGAACTGCTGCAAGACAATGTCACCTTAGGCACAATGATGCTTCAACACGACGATGTCGATGGATTAGTCAGCGGTGCGGTCAACACCACTGCGAATACGATTCGCCCCGCTTTGCAGCTTATCAAAACCGCTGAAAATGCGTCGCTAGTGTCTTCAGTGTTTTTTATGTTATTACCAGACCAAGTTCTGGTTTACGGCGACTGCGCCATCAACCCCGATCCTAATGCACAGCAGTTGGCCGATATTGCAATACAATCTGCTACATCGGCAGAGATGTTCGGCATCGAGCCACGGGTGGCCATGATCAGTTACAGTACTGGCGACTCAGGTGCAGGCTCTGACGTAGAAAAGGTAAGAGAAGCCACTAAAATTGCACAGTCGCTACGCCCTGATTTACTTATTGACGGGCCGCTTCAGTATGACGCTGCTGCCATTGAAAGTGTGGGGCGCAGTAAAGCGCCAAATAGCCCCGTGGCGGGCAAGGCCAATGTGTTTGTATTCCCAGACTTAAATACGGGTAACACCACGTATAAGGCTGTTCAGCGAAGCTTTGATCTTGTTTGCATAGGGCCCATGCTACAAGGTATGAGAAAGCCGGTTAATGACCTAAGCCGTGGCGCTTTAGTTGATGATATCGTCTTTACCATTGCACTTACGGCTATTCAAGCGGCGGGCGCGTAATACAAAGAGAGTGCTCATTTGCATGGATAAAAGCGGAAATGACCTCGTCATTTCCGCTTTTTTGTTGCGTCATTACCTGTTCACCTTGCGAATCAAACCGCTGAACTAGCTAAATAAACGTCTGTGCTTTTTGCTGGTGATGCTAACGATGAGCAATAGCGTTAATAATATTCCCATAGGGAGGTCGCCAAGTTGACGATAGGGAGTAAGCCCTTCGGTTGCCGTGACCGGTGCCGTTAGGCTACCCGCTTCAAATTGAGGTAAGCGGGCGGTAATTTGTCCTTTCGCATCAATAAACGCAGAAATACCGTTATTGGTAGCCCGTAAGACTGGCCGCCCGAACTCTAGGGCGCGCATACGGGCTATTTCTAAATGCTGGGCAGGGCCGTGAGAACGACCGAACCAGGCGTCATTACTGACAGTAATAATCATATCCGTATTAGCATAAAGGTTTGCTGCCACTTGGCGAGGAAAGGCAATTTCAAAGCAAATTGCAGGGGCTAAGTGAATGCCATTTGCCTCTAAATTAGCTTGTTGATACGCCCCTCTAGCAAACGAAGACATAGGTAAATCAAACAAGGGCGCAAGAGGGCGCAACCAGTCTTCAAAAGGAACAAATTCACCCACAGGTAACAGATGGTGTTTTGCAAAGCGATTGTTATGAAAGTACTGGTAATCAGGAAGTGTCGCCGTAGGCGTGCGTTTACCCAAAACAATTAAATTGTTCCACGCTTCTTGGGTTTCCCAATTAAAGTTAACGATGCCTGTAATTAGCGCGGTATTTTCGTTAAATGCACGTTCATTAACCCTAGCCAAATAGGGCTGTGCCAGCGGCTCTAATTTTGGCACAGCGGCCTCTGGCCATATAATTAAATCGCTATTCCAAAGCGGCTCGGTAAGGTGTAAGTACTTATCCATGGTGGGTTGATCTTGCTCAGGCACCCAGCGTAAGGATTGTGGAATATTACCTTGTACCATGGCGACAGAGTAAGTCTGTTTTGGCGAAACCCAAGCATGCTGTAAAGCCAACCAGCCACTAACGTAAATGGCCAGTGATATTAATCCGCCATAGAGGGTTGCTCGCTTAAACCCATTACAAGCAAGAAGTGAAGCGGCAATAAGTAACAGGGCTGTCAACCCTGTTTCACCAATAATAGGCGCCCAACCCGATAAGGGGCTGTCAATTTGACTGTAGCCTAAGGACAGCCAAGGAAAACCAGACAACAACCAGCTACGCAACCATTCGCTTAAACACCAGAAAAACGGGAGCGCTAATGGCCACAAGTTCACCGTGAAAAAGCGGGAAGTGAGGCTAAAGGCCAATGCAGGAAATAATGACAAGTAACCGCAAAGCAACGCCATGATAGCTAGCGACCCTACCAGCGGTAGGCCACCAAAATCGGCAATACTGACATGTACCCAACTAATTCCCGCACCAAACCAGCCCATGCCAAACACCCAGCCAGCTAAGAAAGCTCTGTGGCGAAGTTTGGCAATTTGGCGAATAGCCAAGGCCAATACGGGAATCACTAGGGGCCATATACTAAAAGGTGCAAACGCTAATGTAAGGCTAGCACCGCAAATGGCTAGCAACAAATACGCGAGTAATGTCTTCAGAAGAATTACTCCAAAGAAGGGACTGAGACTTTCAGTTGAATAAGACGACGCTTATCTGAGTTTGTCACTTTAAACTGAATATCGCCAATGGTGACTTCATCATTGGTTTCTGGCATATGGCCAAATGCCTTGAGCACAATACCACCAATAGTATCGGCTTCTTCTTCACTGAAGCTGGTTTCAAAGAAGGAGTTAAATTCGTCCACGGGCGTGAGCGCTTTCACCGAATAGGTCGATTTGTTCAACGGGCGAATATCATCGGTACCGCTTTCCTCGGTATCAAATTCATCTTCGATTTCACCTACGATAATCTCAAGAATATCTTCAATCGTCACTAAGCCTGACACACCGCCGTATTCATCGACCACAATGGCCATGTGATAGCGTTGTTGGCGGAATTCTTTCAAAAGCACATCAACACGCTTGCTTTCAGGCACAATAACCGCAGGGCGCAACACATCGCGCAAATTAAATTCCCGTTCAGCATTAAACGCATAGCTAAGCAAATCTTTCGCTAGCAAAATGCCTTCGATATGGTCTTTGTCTTCGCTAATAACAGGGAAACGTGAGTGGGCAGATTCCAACATCACGGGAAGAAAGGCTTCTACGTCTTGCTCGACATCAATAGTGGTCATTTGTGCCCGCGGGATCATAATATCGCGCACACGCATCTCGTTAACACCTATCACGCCTTCAATCATTTCCCGTGTTTGCGGGTCAATAATTTCGCTACGCTCGGCTTCAGAGATAACTTCCACCAGTTCTTCTTTACTTTTCGGCTCGCCAGAGATTGAAAGCTTGAGTTTATCTAACCAACTTTTGCCTGAGGAGCCGTTGGTAGAGTGAGGATTATCGTCGCTCATAGTGTCCAGTTTTTTATTAAATCAACGCCAACGTTAAATGTCTTACGACAGGTCGTCAATGCTTTATTGGTTGAAAGTGTAAAAACATACATTAAGTGATTACTTTGTAGCAATAGTATGGGCAAATCGGCAAGAAAAAACGGTTAAATTCGAATAAAAAAGGAGAGCGGTAAATGCTCTCCTGATGTGAATGGTTGCACCTGAAAAAAGCGACTAATACGCGTTCTTGTTAATGAACCCATTGAACACTGTCATGAAAATAATTTTCAAATCTAACCATACAGACCAGCGATGAATATAATCAAGGTCGTATTCCACACGCTTCACCATTTTGTTAATGGTTTCCGTCTCACCGCGCAACCCATTAACTTGCGCCCAGCCGGTAATGCCGGGGCGTACTTTATGACGAAGCATATAGCCTTTAATCAGCTTACGATATTCTTCATTGTGCGCAACAGCATGGGGGCGGGGGCCCACAATTGACATTCTCCCCTGTAAGACATTAATAAACTGAGGCAGTTCGTCTAACGAAGTTCGACGTAAAAAAGAACCGAGTTTAGTAATTCTTGGGTCGTTCTTGGTGGCTTGCTTCACCACGGGGCCATTATCCTGTACCTTCATTGAGCGGAACTTATAAACAAGAATTTGCTTACCATCTAAACCATAACGTTTCTGTTTGAAAATGACGGGGCCGGGAGAGGTGAGCTTGACCGCTGCGGCAATACATAGCATAGGTAATGTCAGCATAAGCAAAATAATGCTACTGAGTACAATATCTTCAGCGCGCTTGAGAATATCGCTGGCCCCTTGAAACGGGGTATCGTAAACACTAAGCGCCTGCACCGAACCAATACTTTGCCATCGCGCGTTCATCAAATTATAAATAAAGAAGTTAGGGATAATATAAACGTTTGCGGTGGTGTCTGCGCACTTTTCTAAGATGTCGCGGATGCGATTTTCCGCACTCATAGGAAGGGCAATATAGATGTAGTCCACTTTATTCGCTCGCGCCATTTCAATGGCATCTTCAATACCACCAAGTACTTGGTTTTTGAACTTGTGTGGCAGCCTATCTTCGGCGCGATCATCAAACATGCCTTGAAAATTAATGCCCAGCTGTTCGTTATCAACAATTTGATGCGCTAAGCTATACCCAGTTTTGGTGGCGCCAATAACAATGGCTTGGCGGGTGTTCATGCCGCTTTGTCTAATTTTAAAGAGAAACTTACGCATGACGAAACGCCAACTGAGCAATGCGCCGGCAGAGGTGACGAACCACGAAATCAAAACAGCATTGTTTAAGGTGTTAATACCCACTATAAAATACGCAGTCAGTGAGAGGATACAGGTGATACTCCAGCAGTAGCCTGTATTTTTCAGTATTTCAGTGGTGCTATATCCGCGCCAAGAGCGGTATAAGTCCATAGCTTCTGCAACTAGTTGAAATATAACTGCAAAAATGAGTAGGGCCACAATGCTATTGTCAGGGATAAAACTGACGAGATAAAGGTGGCAAACATAGAATATGCAAGTGATGATAACTAAGTCAACGAGTCTATAAGCAGTAGAGAAGCCGCTTTGGTTTCTTACTATAAAGCCCCCTTTTGACGATGTGTTTATTTTATCGGGGTCCATGTCGCTGTGCACTGCTAAAGCCTCTTTATCCATTTTTAAAACTCTCGACCAAATATTGTTCAGTAAAAAGCGTTTTTAAGGGTAGCCGAAATATAGTATGGAGTAGCATGATTTTTGTAAGAATTTATTTTTCATCGGCCATCATTGATTAAAGCATATTGTTGGCTAAGAGTCATTAAACGAATGAAACGACACTCGATACACTGAAAAGTGGGTGGAAAAATAAAAAGTTTTCTTGTATCTCATGGCGCAAAATTAGAACATACAAATATATTAAAATATGGATAAAGATAACATGAAGGTTTTGGTTACTGGCGCTGCAGGTTTTATTGGTGGAGCAACGTGTAAAGCGTTGTTAGGCGCTGGGCATACTGTAGTAGGTATTGACAATCTAAATGACTACTATGAAGTAGAGCTTAAAGAAGCGCGGCTTCAGGACATTAGTCAAAGTTCCCATGGCGATAAATTTTCATTTGTGAAGTTAGGGATTGAGGATAAAGAAGGCGTCGCAGCATTATTCAAAGACGAAAGATTCGATAAAGTAGTGCATTTGGCAGCGCAAGCTGGTGTTCGTTATTCAATTGAAAACCCACATGCTTACGTAGATTCTAACTTAGTCGGTTTCGTTAATGTTCTTGAAGGCTGTCGACACGAGAATATAAAGCATCTCGTCTATTCTTCTTCTAGTTCGGTATATGGTGCGAACGAAACCATGCCATTTATAGAGTCTGACAATGTGGATCATCCCGTAAGTCTTTACGCCGCCACTAAAAAAGCGAATGAGCTAATGGCCCACTCTTATAGTCATTTATACGGGCTTCCTACGACTGGGTTAAGATTCTTTACAGTTTACGGCCCTTGGGGGCGCCCCGATATGGCTTTGTTTAAGTTTACAAAAGCAATATTAGCGGGTGATGAAATTCAAGTGTATAACTACGGCGATCATTATAGAGATTTCACCTATGTAGATGATATTGTCGATGGAGTCTTAAAGGCGCTTGACAATAACGCAGCTTCAGATGAGTCTTGGAGCGGGAAAACACCAAATCCTTCAACGAGTAAAGCGCCTTATCGAATCTATAACATTGGCGCCCACGAGCCCGTACATTTACTGAGTTTTATCGAAACCTTAGAAAATGCATTAGGTGTTAAAGCGAAAAAGAATTTACTTCCTATACAAGCTGGAGATGTACCTGCTACTTACGCAAATGTTGATGCTTTAAATAAAAATACAGGTTACATGCCCAAGGTATCTATTACGGAAGGCATAACAAATTTTGTAAACTGGTATAGAAGTTATTATAAAATTTAACGTTGTGGTGTTTGGTTTCTTGTATTTAGTTAAGAACGCTCTCTTTGAACCAACTCCACAGTCCAAGGCTCCAACCGTCAATAAGGTTAATGCCAAGCGCTGATTTTACTAAATAGAGAACGATCAGACCTACTAAAATGGATACCAGCAAAAAAACAGCAAAAAAAGCGGCATTGACTAACGTGGCAAACCTAACTTCAGCATCAGACAACGAACGTCGGTTTCTACCGGCTAAAACAACATAATAATAGCGCCATTTAAAGAACTTAATGGTGCCTCGAATATCAAGTTTATGTTTTCCCCATTCACGGGCACCAATAGCGTTTCTAATATGAGACAGCTGTTCTTCGTCAAATGAATCTGCCACTTTATCTGGCATTTTTTCCAGTAAACGACTTATAACGGGGTCATTTTTAATATCACGAGGGTGAATTGGCGTTGTCATCCATGGCCTTTCAGCTGAGCGGTAGTTAAAGTAATACGTTACTTAATTTGATAGGGGTCGTCTATCTTCAATGTGGCTAGAATTGAAATTTCTTTTTCTTCCATGGCCTCCGCTTCGTCATCTTCAATGTGATCAAAGCCAAGTAGATGTAAGATGCCATGAACCACCATGTGAGCGTAATGGTGCAAATGAGGTTTGTTTTGTTCTTCTGCTTCTCGCATTATCACAGGGACACAGATAACAAGGTCACCCAGCAAATTCATTTCTATGCCTGGTGGCGCTTCAAAAGGAAAGGAAAGCACATTCGTGGGCTTATCTTTTCCTCTGTATTCATAGTTCAGAGACTGCGATTCCTCTTCATCGGTGAAACGTACCGTAATTTCATGTTCACCTAAACCCTGACATTCAAGTACCGCATTTGCCCATTGCTCTATTTGTGGCAAAGAAGGGATTGCACTGGCTATCCCTTCATCACCTTCAAACGCTTGTTGGTAGTCAATTATCGCAATCACTGCTTGTTTTCGCTACTGTCAGACGCTTTAGCTTCAGCATCCCGTTGCGCTTGCAGCGCTTCTTCTTTGCGTTGTTTTCTTATACGTTCCTGATCCGCTTCGTATTGCTCATAGGCCCTGACAATACGAGCGACCACTGGGTGGCGGACAACGTCTTCAGCGTTAAAAAAGTTAAATGATATATCATCAACTTGGCTCAACACTTCAATGGCGTGGCGCAAACCAGACTTCACGCCGCGAGGTAAGTCTACTTGGGTGATATCGCCAGTAATCACGGCTTTTGAGTTAAAGCCAATACGGGTAAGGAACATTTTCATCTGTTCTACCGTGGTGTTTTGGCTTTCATCTAAAATAATAAAGGCGTCATTAAGTGTACGGCCTCGCATATAAGCTAATGGTGCAACTTCAATGACGTTGCGCTCCATGAGCTTTTCTACTTTTTCGAAACCAAGCATTTCGAATAGGGCGTCGTACAGTGGGCGTAAATAAGGATCTACTTTTTGCGACAAGTCACCTGGTAGAAAACCAAGCTTTTCACCCGCTTCAACGGCTGGGCGTGTCAGTAATATACGGCGAATTTCTTGACGTTCTAAGGCATCTACGGCTGCGGCAACGGCAAGGTAAGTTTTTCCTGTACCTGCCGGCCCAACACCAAAAGTAATGTCGTGATTGACAATATTAGCCACGTATTGAGCTTGATTGGGGTTTCGTGGCTTAATGACACCACGTTTGGTGCGAATATTAATTTCTTTGCCATAACCACCTTCAGCATCTTGCTCGATAACGCGAGACGCTTGAATAGCCAGGTGAACTTGTTCGGGCTCAAGCTCAGGAATACGCCCTTTAATGGGCTGAGTTTCCACATACAGTGATTTAAGTAACTCTGCAGCACTGCTCATTTGTTGTGGTTCACCTAGCACCTTGAAAGCATTGTTTCGGTAGGTGATTTCTACACCTAGCCTGCGTTCAATTTGCTTAATATTGTCATCAAATGGGCCGCACAAACTCGACAAACGCTTAGTATCTGCCGGTTCTAATTCAAATTCGTTACTTACCAATGTACTCAAACTACTGTATTCCTCACTTTTCTTTGTGGTTAGGCAGGGGTGAAAGTACCCACACCTAATTCATCAGGTTGCTCAGCGTTATGCTTTGCCATAATAGATTGGGGCGAAACCGCGACTCGCAAGCCCATTTCACTTTCTCTACGTATTACATCGCCGCGTAATGAGTTAGTGAAAACGTCGGTAATGTTAATATCAACAAACTCACCAATCATGTCCGGCGTGCCTTCAAAGTTTACCACTCTGTTGTTTTCAGTACGTCCTGAAAGCTCCATTGGGTTCTTTTTCGATGGCCCTTCTACTAACACCCGTTGTTCGGTGCCTACCATGTGGCGGGCAATTCTCAATGCTTGTTGAGTAATGCGCTGTTGTAAAAGGTGTAAGCGTTGTTTCTTCGTCTCTTCGCTAACATCGTCTACTGCGTCAGCGGCGGGGGTACCTGGACGAGCACTATAAATAAAGCTGAAGCTAAGGTCGTAATCAACGGCTTTAATTAAATCCATTGTTGCTTCAAAATCGGCATCCGTTTCACCTGGGAACCCAATAATAAAGTCGCTCGACATACTGATATTCGGGCGAATTTTACGAAGCTTACGGATTTTTGATTTATATTCTATGGCGGTGTGGCCACGCTTCATTAAGTTCAAGATACGATCTGAACCGCTTTGCACGGGAAGGTGCAGATGATCGACCAATTCAGGAATAGACGCGTAAGCTTCAATAATATCGTCGGTAAATTCAACGGGGTGCGATGTGGTATAACGGATCCTGTCGATACCGTCTATAGACGCAACAAGCTCTAAAAGTTCTGCAAAGGTGCATATTGTTCCATCAAAGTGTTCGCCTCTGAACGCATTAACGTTTTGACCTAACAGGTTAACTTCACGCACACCTTGACCCGCTAATTGGGCTATTTCTAAAAGTACATCGTCTACCGGGCGACTCACTTCTTCACCACGTGTGTAAGGCACTACGCAGAAAGTACAATATTTTGAGCAACCTTCCATAATGGAAACAAACGCAGTAGGGCCTTCTGCACGAGGCTCCGGTAAGCGATCGAATTTCTCAATTTCTGGAAAGCTAACATCAATAACCGATTTAGCGCCACCTTGTAACTCGTTAATCATTTCTGGCAAACGATGCAGAGTTTGAGGGCCGAATACTAAGTCCACGTAGGGAGCGCGTTGGCGAATAACATCGCCTTCTTGTGATGCCACACAGCCGCCCACGCCAATTAATAAATCGGGTTTGTCCTGTTTTAAATTTTTCCAACGGCCAAGTTGATGAAACACTTTCTCTTGCGCTTTTTCGCGGATAGAGCAAGTATTCAACAAAATCACGTCTGCCTCTTCCGGGGTTTCTGCAGGCGTGTACCCGTGGGTGGAATCGAGCAAGTCTGCCATTTTTTCCGAGTCATACTCGTTCATTTGGCAGCCCCAGGTTTTGATATACAGCTTTTTAGTCATAACAACTATTCTATAACCTGTTAAAGTTCCCGTAAGCTATTGCCCAGCCATTAAAAATGAACACGTTAGGTGTTGATACACAAAGCCGGTGCGCGCAGATTTGGGAAGATGTTCAAAATAGCCGCATATTTTACCTGTAATAGTCGCAATTTCCCAGCGTATTCATAGGATTCCTTGATAAATCCTTCAGCTGATGACATGACTAGGTTTTCATTTCCACAGCTTAAGCTTTTACGACATAATGCAAGCGTATGATTTAATACTAATTCGCACACCTTAACGGCAGCGGGAGACGATATGTACGATTTTTGTATAAACGGTGGTGGCATGGTGGGTGCCGCCCTAGCATTGGGGCTTGCGCAGCAGCGGTTCAAAGTTGCAGTTATCGAACCTACGCTGCCTCGAGAGTTTAATGCGGAAGATGGCCCAGACCTACGGGTGTCTGCCATTAGTGCGTCATCGGTAAGTTTGTTGCGTAAACTCGGTGCATGGCAATACATTGAATCCATGCGTTACAAAGCGTATACCGGGCTGAGTGTATGGGATGCACCACAGCATCGTACCGATTTCACTTCACAAAGTGTGGGCGAAAAGCAGCTTGGCTATTTTGTCGAAAACAGGCTCATCCA
This sequence comes from Alteromonas sp. B31-7, assembly GCF_015767655.1. Taxonomy (NCBI): domain Bacteria; kingdom Pseudomonadati; phylum Pseudomonadota; class Gammaproteobacteria; order Alteromonadales; family Alteromonadaceae; genus Alteromonas; species Alteromonas sp. B31-7. The sequence goes on along the minus strand of NZ_CP065233.1, from coordinate 2,779,235 downwards.
ACTAGGTTGTCATAAAGCGCTAGAGGCATGTAGCCAAGTCGATATTTACAGTGGCCAGTCGGTAAAACATATCGAGCAAAGTGACAGCGGTGAAGAAAATAAACAGGTTTCGGTAGTGCTTTGTAATGGGGAGGGCGTGAGTGCAACCTGGTTAATTGGCGCAGATGGCGCGCACTCTCAAGTGAGGCAAGCCATGGGAATTGGTAGCTCGGGCTGGCAGTATCAACAACAGGCAATGGGCATTACCATTTTATTGGATAAACCTGTAAAGCCCATCACTTGGCAACAATTTACACCACAAGGCCCAAGAGCATTTTTGCCCATGTTTGGCAATTATGGTTCGTTGGTTTGGTACGATAATCCTGATGTGCTTGCGAATTTGTCCAAGCTTAATAATGGGCAGTTATCCTCAGAAATCATGAATGCGTTTCCTTTAGAACTCACCGCTGATGGAAATGGCTTCACTATTGTAGATAAAGCCGTATTTCCTTTGACTCGCGCCCATGCAAGTGAATATATAAGAGGGAATTGTGTACTCATTGGTGATGCTGCACATACGATTAACCCGCTAGCGGGGCAGGGGGTGAACCTAGGTTTCAAAGACGTTGAGGCGTTATTGGCAGTATCAGCCCAATATACTGCGTTATCTTCCCATGAGCTTTTATCTTCAAATGGATTTCGTGCTGCGCTTAAAGCTAACTATGAAGCGCCTCGGCGACGTGACAATGCGCTAATGATGAGTGCCATGGATGGGTTTTATACCTTGTTTAGTAATGATCTTGCCCCCATTAAATGGTTTAGAAACCAACTTCTTTCGGTTGCTCAGCGTATTGAACCTGCAAAGAGAGAAGTGCTTAAATACGCGATAGGATTAAGATAATGGAAGTGCTAATTTTACTGGCGGTGTTGTTTGGCGCGCTAGCGTTAATCATTCCTTTAATCGAGCGCTCTAAATTGCGCATTAGTCACCAAGACGCTGCAAAATGGGCAAAGTGGATCTGGCCCCTTATGGGCATATTGCTCCTTGCACAGCTATTACGGTTACTATTTTCTTAGCCGCTGATGGTGTGCAAAGAACCGTAGGCTATTCCTAACACGCTCAAGACACACCAGCAAGCTTCAGCACTTGGCGACGGCACATACAGACTAATGTGTGGTATCGGCCGGCCATTGGCCTTTAATATCTAACAACACTTTATCTATCATCGTTTGTATGGGCGCTTCTTCATCTTGCAATAGCGCAAAGGCGCGCATACCGACAAATTGATTTTGAAGCCAGTCAGCGGCAAGTGTAACAGGTGTAGATTCAGGTAACTCTTGCGCTTCAATGGCGGCGTTGACGACATCAATAAAGCAGCCTTTAACTTTTTCCATACTATCAATCACCGCTTTTTTCGCGATATCGCCTATCACATCCAGTTCAGCGATAGATTTCACCAACAGACATTGACGCATGTATCGTTGTTCGTTGGGGCTAATTAAGGCATTTTCGAAGAAAGCGCGCAGCGCTGCGAGTGGAGAACTTTCATTCGCCACGGCCTTTAATTTTGCTTGGCTGTTTTCTGCATAGCGCTCTACAACAAGTTTGAATAACCCCTCTTTGCTTTGGAATCGCGCATAAATGCTGCCTGGGCGCATATCGAGAGCTTGTTGAATATCACGCATACCTGCCGCATGAAAGCCGCGTTTCCAAAAAAGGGTTGTGGCATTCTCGATGACTTTATCATGGTCATATTTCATAGCTGCATACCTTATACGTGAATATTTTGAACATGTGTTCAATTATTACTTGAACGATCGTTCAAGTAAACCTATTATTGATCTCATAGCATTGAATTTGGGTAACGCTAAGTTGCGTTATGCCATATTTTTGTTCACATCAATAGGAGAGTGACATGAGCGATTTTACTATACATTCGAAAGAGTCAGCGCCAGAAGCAGCGAAGCCTTTACTTGATAATTCACAAGCAGCTTTCGGCATGATCCCGAACTTGCATGGGGTTATGGCTGAAGCGCCTACGTTACTTGAAGGTTACCAAGTACTTCATAAGTTAGCGCAAGAAACTTCATTTGATGCAGAAGAATTGACAGTTGTCTGGCAGGCAGTGAATGTTGAACATGGTTGTCACTATTGCGTACCTGCTCACACTGGTATTGCAAAAAGCATGAAAGTACGCGACGACTTAATTGAAGAGTTACGTAATGACGATACACTTTCGGATGCTAAGCTAAATACGCTGAAAGAAACCGTACTGGCGGTAACCCGCAACCGAGGTAACATTGATAGCGCCCAATTAGACGCTTTTTATAGCGCTGGTTATAAACATCAGCAATTGTTAGAGATTATTTTAATTCTTGCGCAAAAAGTGATGAGTAACTACACCAATCACATTGCTGAGACACCGGTGGATGAACCATTCAAAAAGTTTGAATGGTCACCTAAATGATACCAAATGAAAAAACGGAAGCTTTGCTTCCGTTTTTTTTCGCCTACATTTCCAGCGCTATCATGCCATACCCCGCATTCTTGCTCGTTTTATAAACCATCCCGTAAAAAGGGTAAATTCATCTTGAAATGTATATACATTAGATATACATTTTAAAGTGAATGGCGTTGTCTTGCCTAACATAGGATTCAAGATGTCTGAAAAAAACAATAAAAAGAAGAAAAAGAATAGTCAGATGATTATTCGCATTAATGATGAAGAGCGAGCAGAATTTATCGCGCTGTGTGAAGCGCTTGATACTTCAGCCGCTCGGGAAGTGAGGCGCTTCATTCGAGATTTCATTGCACTGAACGGTGAAGGACAGAGCGATGAAAATATCAAGCTAAAAAGTGAGTAGTCACTGTGTAGCAAATACAATAATAACGGAAGGAATAAAAATATGGCTAAGAAAAAAGAGCTAAAAAAAGAAATCAAAGCAACGAAAGCTAAAATTTCAAAGCAACAAGGTAAGCTGAAAAAGTTAAAGAAGAAACTTAAAAAGGCGTAGTGCTCGCGCCACGTTTTTGGTATTCAGCTAAGCAGTGCGGCGGGAAATGGAATTGTTTTAAATAAAGCCTCGCCGCATTTTCTAACGCAATCCCCTTTACTCAGCTTTTTCGGTCGAAGGTAATCTTTCCTCTGTGTGTGTCGACCAAGGCAAAGTCTTCCTTGGGTATAAAGGCATCGTAGTCATGTTGTAGGCGCACCTGTGCTTCTTTTCTTATCTTAGCTCGACGGATGGCCGTCACAAAATGACGCATTTCGTTATGGGTAGCCAGTTCTAATTCGGGGACCTGAACCGGTGAGCCACAGTCGTCTTTCGCCACCATGGTAAAGAAGCTGTTATTGGTGTGTTTTACCTCGTTGGTTTTAATGTTTTCCGTCGTTACCTTAATGCCTACAACCAGGGAGGTGTTACCAACAAAATGTACCGTGGCATCCAAATGCAGTAAATCGCCTACTTCAACAGGTTGTAAAAACTCAACGCCATCCACCGTCACTGTAACGCAATAGGCGCCCGCGTGCTTACTTGCACAGGCGTATGCAACTTTATCCATAAGCGAGAGAATAACGCCCCCGTGAACCTTTCCACCGAAATTCGCAAATGAAGGTACCATCAACTCTGTGAGTCTTGTTCGTGAAAAAGCGACACTTCTTGCAGTCATATAAAACCTCGGGTTAGTTATTCTTGAAAAGCTATAGATATGTATTCATAGTTGTTTACCCTACCATAAAATTTAAGGAATGGTTTTGTCGCAAAGTCACTTTTATCAACCTAATGAAGGACATGGTTTAGCCCATAACCCTTTTAATGCCATTATTGCCCCGCGGCCCATTGGTTGGATTTCCACAAAATCAAAAGCGGGAGTGCTTAATATTGCTCCTTATAGTTTTTTTAATGCATTAAATTATACGCCGCCCATTATTGGCTTTTCGTGTGTGGGTAGCAAAAAAGACTCGCTCATCAATGTGCAAGACACCGGCGAGTTCTGCTGGAACCTTGTTTCTCAAGACCTGGTAGAGGCAATGAATGTAACCAGTAAACCGTTGGCACCTAACGAAAGTGAATTTGAAGCGGCGGGTCTTGAAACGGTAGAAAGTCAAATAGTGAATGTCCCTCGTGTTAAGGCGAGTAAAGTCAGTATGGAATGCAAATTAACCGAAGTGGTTCAGCTAAAATCCTCGTCTGGCGATATGGTGAACAGTTGGTTTATTATGGGTGAAGTCGTGGGAGTGCATATTGATAAATCACTGATAGAAAACGGTGTTTACAGTACGCTAAAGAGTGCGCCTGTCAGTCGTGGGGGCGGGCAGGGCGACTACTACACCATTTCTCAAGAAAATTACTTTGAGCTGCTAAGACCAGAATAGCCATAGATGGGAAAGTGGATAGGGTTGGTTGAATTGTAGGTTAGAAAGAAAAAGGGCTAACAGTGTGTTAGCCCTTTTTCATAACTATGGCGTAAAAAGGCGACTCGTTTTAGTCCCACACGCCGTCTTCAGACTTGCCTTGAATGTCACAATCGCCAACGCTGTATTCTACCTTTTCACCACTGTCTTTTTTCTTAAAGTAATCTTTGCTTATTGACACTATGGTGGGTGTCATCCACACAATGGCGATGATGTTAATCACGGTCATTAAACCAAGTGCCATATCGGCCATGGCCCATACCTGAGGCAGAGCGGCTTGTGCGCCCCAATAAATCATTCCCAAGTAACCAATGGTATAAACGGCACGGCCAATTTTGTTATCTAGCTTAAACATATGCAAATTACTTTCGCCATAAGCATAGTTGGCAACCACAGAGGTAAAGGCAAATAAACTAATGGCAGCGGCAACAAAGTCAGTGCCACCTTCGCCTAAGTGGCTACTCATGGCATCTTGGGTGAGCCGAATGCCTTCCATTTGATCGGAGCTTGAGCCACCAGCAAGAAGAATGATAAATGCAGTGGAAGTACATAAAATAAGGGTATCTAAAAATACCCCTAACATTTGGATGTATCCCTGGGAAACGGGGTGATTAGGGTTAGGTACTGCACTGGCTGCCGCGTGAGGTACTGAACCACTGCCAGCTTCATTTGAATATAAACCGCGCTGAATACCATTTTTAATGGCTGCACCTAATGCACCAGCTCCGGCTTCTTGAAAGCCAAATGCCGATGTAATGATGTCCATCAACATAGCAGGCAGTTCAGAAATATTAATAAAGGTGATAGCTAGCGCCACTAACACGTAGCTTATGCCCATAAAAGGCACCACAAACTCAGCAAAACGCGCTATACCTCGTAAGCCACCCACAACAATTAATGCAGCCAATGCAATAATGGCGATCCCCACGTACTCGCTAGGGAAAGCGTAGGCATTGTTAAGCGCATCAGTAATAGTGTTGGCTTGAACCGCGCTAAACACAAATCCGTAGCCGAAGAATAAGCAAAGAGAAAAGGCGACGGCTAACCAGGTTTTATTCAAGCCTTGCTTAATGTAATAAGCTGGGCCGCCACGAAATTCGCCATTTTCATCACGCACTTTATACAGTTGGCCTAACACACTTTCTGCAAAGCCCGTAGCCATGCCTAATAACGCTATCATCCACATCCAGAAGATTGCGCCTGAGCCGCCTAAAGAAATTGCGACAGCTACGCCAGCTAGATTACCCGTGCCTACACGTGCAGATAAACTTGTGCATAATGCCTGAAAGGAGCTTATTCCGTCTTTACTTGCTGTAGTACTGCCTTTGAGTAGGCTAAACATATGGCCAAAATGCCGCAGTTGTACACCGCCAAGTTTAACGGTAAACCAAATGCCACAAGCAAGTAGCATAATAATGAGAACTTGGCCGTCGCCCCATAAAATATTATTCACAAATGAAACGAATTCGTTTATCACGTACTGTCCTTTGTTATTGTTTTAATTCGGGCTGAAATTTCACTATAAAGCGCCAGTGGCAGCTAGAATAAGAGCATGCATGCTTTATTTAGCGTGTTAATAGGTGAAGCCCATCGTTGATTAAAGGTCAATACTAGCATGCCCCTTGGTGAAATGAAGCTAGAAAAGCCAGTTACTAAGTGAAGATTTATGCTTGGTTAACGAAAGTTTATGCAAATGCTAATAGTGTGTTTTATTTCACCTGTTTCTGCTGTGTTCAGCAAATGAAAGGCGAAAAAAAACCGCTCAAGGGAGCGGCTTTTAGAATATGGCTGGGGTAGCAGGACTCGAACCTACGAATGGCGGGATCAAAACCCGCTGCCTTACCAACTTGGCTATACCCCAATTGGTGCGGAAGGAGAGACTTGAACTCTCACGCCGTGAAGCACTGGAACCTAAATCCAGCGTGTCTACCAATTCCACCACTTCCGCGTAAACATACAAAACGATTGAAACTATAAAGAATGGTGGCTACGGCGAGATTCGAACTTGCGACCCCATCATTATGAGTGATGTGCTCTAACCAACTGAGCTACGTAGCCTTTCTTTCTAACTTCATTAAAAAACCGCTCAAGGGAGCGGCTTTTTAGAATATGGCTGGGGTAGCAGGACTCGAACCTACGAATGGCGGGATCAAAACCCGCTGCCTTACCAACTTGGCTATACCCCAAATGGTGCGGAAGGAGAGACTTGAACTCTCACGCCGTGAAGCACTGGAACCTAAATCCAGCGTGTCTACCAATTCCACCACTTCCGCATAGACACTAGCTGACTCAAAAAGAATGGCTGGGGTAGCAGGACTCGAACCTACGAATGGCGGGATCAAAACCCGCTGCCTTACCAACTTGGCTATACCCCAGTTGTGGTGCGGAAGGAGAGACTTGAACTCTCACGCCGTGAAGCACTGGAACCTAAATCCAGCGTGTCTACCAATTCCACCACTTCCGCGCAGCTAGACATTCCTAAAAGAGATATATGAGAAAGTGGTGGCTACGGCGAGATTCGAACTTGCGACCCCATCATTATGAGTGATGTGCTCTAACCAACTGAGCTACGTAGCCTTCTATTTTCTCTTCCCTCTCAGGAAGTGGCGCGTATTATGCGTATTCACCCTGCACCCGTCAACCCCTTTTTAACTAACTTTTTCTAACTGGTCAATATGTGTTCTTTACAAGCCAAACTATCAGCAAAATGCGGGTAAATTAGTCAAAATTGCGCTAATCACCCACACTGACTACCAAGGCGTCTGGGTCGCTTTCGTGGTGTAGTAGCAAACATCAATGGGCCTAGGGGCGTAAACTTTGTCGTGAAAGAAAGGGCTCTCAAGGTTTTTCCCTAACGCTATACGCTTTTGGTATTCACTATGGGTCGGCAATTGGAGATAAAATGGCAATGTATCTCGCGCATCATTTGCTGTTGAGGCTTTTGCTGCACCTATATATGTAGAGACAATTTTGCTTTCTGCGGGAGGGGATTCAATAAAGCCGCTTTTGTCATTGTCGCCCCGAGGCAGATTTTGTAATGCGGGCATGCCAGCGACGACTCTACCTACCACTGACATATTCCTGTCTAAATGACGGGGAGCCTGCCCAATAACAATATAGAACTCTGTGCTGCCGGTGTCTTTTTCGTTATCACGGGCAAAAGCAACGGTGCCCGGGCAGTGAAGGGCCCACATTTCTTGTCTTGATTTATCGATGCCTACAGGGAAGCCATGATAAAACCCGGTAGCAGGCGCAAAGGGATCATTGTTTTCAACTACCATTGCTGCTTCCTTCAAGGGAACAGTAAACTCTGCTTTTAAAAGACTGGTTTTGGGTGTGACTTCGTGAGTCTCGTTACTTCCGCCTTGCGCCACAAAGCCATCAACTACGCGGTAAAAATAACGGTCATCATAAAACCCTTCCTTTATAAGGTTTCTAAAACGTGCAACGTGCTGGGGGCCCAGATCGGGTTCAAGGGCAATGGTGACCGGGCCGTAGTGGGTTTGGAGGGTAACAAGATTGTCAGCCACAACTTTCTGCCAATGAGTATTTTCTACTGCATAACTGGGTATACAAGGAATAATGAGGGCCAGCAAGGCAACGAGAGCGGTAGTGAAGCTTCGTGCAGAACGATAAGGCATAGCTTTGAAGTTAACCATCAATGCTATTAAGGGTTTAAGGTGCATAAGTATACTCTCTTATTGGTATAGTTTGTTCATACTAACGTAAATGAATGCGTCCCGCTTTTGGTATTTATTTTACAGTTAGACGTAAGTCGATAAGTCATTAAATAGGAATGGCAGATTTATTGTTCGAAGCTAGCCAAAGTCGGCGAGTGCCAAAAATATAGTTAAAGACGGATGATATTTAAGAAACCTTAGCGAGTAAGGCATTATCTGAGCGAATGGGGGTAAAGCCGGTTTTATGTATGTTTTCTGTCAGAATTATTTACAATTTGAAATTTATATCTGATAATTTCATTGTAAATCAGTGCTTTAAAAGTTGGCTCGCTTCCTGCTTGGTCTATGCTAGTTCTTGTTAGATTCAGCATAATTTAAAATAAATAAGCGCTACGGCGTTTATTTAATAACCGAGTCCCTAATATGAAAAAAAGTAACCTAATAAAACTGATTGCGCTGCCTGTGCTTTTAGCTTGTGGATTTGCAAAGGCTGCGGTTGTAACCGAAACCGTTTCTGGTAGCGTTTCAGGTGGTCCTATAGGGTCTTCGGGATCGCTTTATGATACCTACGAAGATTTATCAATTCCTACATTCGATTCTTCTTTGGGTACATTGGTTAATGTATCCCTAGCATTCTCCGGTACAACCTATGGTGAGATTGAACTGGATAATGACGACCCAGACGACGGTGTTAATGCAGCGAAAGAGATCACAGCAGAACTCACGCTAAGATTTGGTTTATGGTCTTCCGATACGGGTAATTCTGACGCTAACCAGAGCAATTTGCTAATGGGTTTGGCGTTAGGTTCGTACGACCCCTTTACAAATAATTTTACCGGTCCAACATATATTGAGATGGTGGACCCTGAAAGTTCAGTTACTATCGGTAATTTAGCTGACGGTGATAGTAGCGAGGTGGCTGAAACTGCTTCGGATACACTGAACATTGATAGTTCGACTACAGGCACTGCTTATACTCTTGGTGATTTTATTGGAAATGGTACAGACACTGTTTCTTTATTCTTCTCAACCTTAAGCCAAACAGTTGCAGATGCATCTGGTGCAGCCGGTGTAAGCTGGAATTATGATGCAATTAGCTCATTAAATTACGTGTATACTTACGAGAACACTATCGTTTCAGCTTCTGGGCCAAATACCCTTGGCATTTTCTGCGGCGTATTGATATTTCTTGGAATGGTTAACCGCAAAAAAATCAGTTAGTAATATAGCTTCTCACTATTTAGAGAATTGACTTAGTATTATCAAAAAAAGAACTGGCCTTGATGGCCAGTTTTTTTATGCCTGCCACATAGCTATCCTCCAACTTTGATACTCTTTCGCTACTACATAATCAACTACAGCTCACGCACTATCATTTTGCTCACCATGTATTATTTGTAATGTTTATACAACGATTGAAATTATTTTAGGGTGTAGATTATTCTCTTGGTAGGTGATCCATATGATGGGTGTGATCTTGTTTTAACTTGCTGTTTTATAACTATTTTATCTATTTTTAGTAAGGAGGCTGTCGGCATAGGTCTTGCTGAATTAATACAGAGAAGGGACGTTTTCTTTGTAAAAAAGTGAGATAAAACATATGGATAAACGGTTAGGAATAGGTACGTTAGCATTAACGGGGATTTTAGTGAGTGGAGCGCTTAATGCAGCCACAATTATTGGCAGTGGTTCCACGGATGCGCAAGTGGACTTCGTTGATTTTTATAACAGTAGTGGGGAGTTAGGTGAAGATGGCGTGCAAGACTTTGGCACACCAGGCGTAAACCCTAATTTTGACACTTTCTTTTTCGAACAATTCGACACTATGGGGGGAACCCGAGTACTAACCTCGGCTGTCCTTACCCTCGATGGCGAAATAATGGGGCAAGCGCAAGCAGAAAATGAAGATGGTTTGGCCCGTTCAGATATCGATTTTTCCGCGTTGGTTACCCTTACGTTAAGTTCACCATCAAATAACGCACTATTAACGGTAAACCCAAGCTTTTCGGAATCCTTTCTCGCAGAAACTTATGACGGCACCACTGACTTTTCTGGAACATCTGGTGTGACATACGCATTTTCTAGCGACACAGATGCCACCTCTGAAACAGTGACTGACGAAGCTATACTCAGTGAGTTTATAGGTAATGGAACCGTGTCCTTGGGGTTAGACGCCACGTCAGTTCTAGAAGCGCTGTTTAGTGGTGGTGATGTGACTTCTGAGATTTTTGCAGACGCTACGGCACGCTCAACACTGGTATACAACTACGATGTGGTAGATGTATCCGCGCCTGGCACTTTCATTATGATGGGGTGTGCATTAGGTGTAGTAGGATTCAGTAATCGAAAGCGTGCTGAAAAAGCGTAGAATTCAATTCTCGGCCCTTCTTAACGAGAGCAGTATCTAAAGCACAAAAAAGCCGATACGCGAGTATCGGCTTTCTCTATTAGGTTTAGTTGGCGCTGCTCAGTTGCAAATCACATTGATTAAACGTTAAATCTAAAGTGAATGACATCGCCGTCTTTAACGATATAGTCTTTACCTTCTAATCGCCACTTGCCCGCATCTTTTGCACCTTGCTCACCGTTGAACTCGACGAAATGATCGTAGCTGACTATTTCAGCACGAATAAAGCCTTTCTCGAAGTCGGTATGAATTTTACCAGCGGCTTGTGGTGCTGTTGAACCTTCAGGGAAGGTCCACGCGCGTACTTCTTTTACGCCTGCAGTAAAGTAGGTTTGCAAGGTAAGCAGGTTGTAGCCCGCTCGAATAACGCGGTTCAGGCCTGGCTCTTCTAACCCCATATCTTGCATAAACTCGTCACGCTCTTCGTCATCGAGTTCTGCAATATCAGACTCAATTGAGGCGCAAACAGCAACCACAACGGCATTCTCTTTTGAAGCAATGTCTTTTACCATGTCTAGATAGGGGTTATTTTCAAACCCGTCTTCATCTACGTTGGCAATGTACATGGTTGGCTTAAGCGTCAGCATGTTCATGTAACTAATGGCAGCTAATTCTTCTTTGCTTAGCTCAACTGAGCGCAATAATTCGCCTTCATCCAAATGAGGCTTAATTTTCTCAAGCACTTTTAATTCGAATTTAGCGTCTGCGTCTCCGCCTTTGGCTTTCTTAGCCACACGGTGTAGTGCTTTTTCTGTTGTTTCTAAATCGGCTAATGCAAGTTCTGTGTTAATAACATCAATGTCGTCTTGCGGACTGACTTTTCCAGAAACATGCACAATGTTTTCATCGTCAAAACAACGTACTACATGACCAATAGCATCTGTTTCACGAATGTTAGCAAGAAATTTATTTCCTAGGCCTTCACCTTTTGATGCGCCTTCGACTAATCCAGCAATATCAACGAATTCCATTGTGGTAGGAATAACACGCTGTGGAATAACGATTTCTGCAAGTTTATCTAAGCGAAGATCCGGAACAGGTACAACGCCTGTGTTTGGCTCAATAGTACAAAAAGGAAAGTTGGCCGCTTCAATACCTGCCTTTGTGAGTGCATTAAAGAGCGTTGATTTACCTACATTTGGTAGGCCAACAATACCGCATTTAAAACCCATGTGATGGACCCTTGTCTAGAAATAGTTAATCTGGCAATTTACGCTTTGTGCGAATGAAGCCGGTTTTGCGCTTGTTTTAAGTCTTCTTTTAACAGTAACTCAGTACATCGAACCGCTTCATCAATGGCGCTTTCAATGGCTGTTTTTTCGTCCGCTGGCGGCTTGCCTAATACGTGGCCTGTAACCCGACTTTTATGTCCAGGGTGTCCAATGCCTATACGCAGACGCAAGAAGTTTTTATTGTTACCTAATTTAGCCACAATGTCTCTAACACCATTTTGGCTAGAGCTACCGCCAATTTTGTATTTGGCTACCCCAGGAGGCAAATCAAGTTCATCAAATGCCACTAAAATTTGTTCTGGTTCTATTCGATAGAAGTTTGCAAGGGCGGCGACTGCTTGACCGCTTTTGTTCATAAAGGTGGTGGGATAGAGCAAACGAATATCTTTACCCGCCATTGTTATGCGTGCAGTTTTACCGAAAAACTTGGATTCTGGTTTAAGTGGGGTATGGTAGGTGTCGGCTAGTTGGTTGAGAAACCACTCACCGGCATTGTGTCGGGTATTTTCATATTCGGGGCCTGGATTACCCAGGCCCACGATAAGACGAATATCAGACAAGCTGATTATTCCTCAGAAGCAGCTTCTTCGTCGCCTTCTTCTGTGTCAGCTGCTTTAGGCGCAGGCTTAACAGTCACTACTGCAAGGTCGTGAGTTTCGTCGTCTTTTGCAAGCTCAACAGAAGCTACACCAGCAGGTAGAGTCAGGTCTGAAAGGTGAAGGGTTTGACCCATTTCAACAGCAGCCATATCTACTTCGATGAACTCAGGAAGATCTTTAGGTAGGCAAGTTACTTCGATTTCAGTTACGTGGTGCTCTGCAATACCGCCAGCTTTAACTGCTGCAGACTTCTCTTCGTTTACGAAGTGAAGAGGTACGTTAGTGTGAACGTCTTGACCAGCAACAACACGTTGGAAATCGATGTGCATGATTTTTGGCTTGTACGGGTGACGTTGCATGTCTTTAACCAGTACTTCAGTCGCTTTACCGTCAACGTTAAGTGTAAGAACGTGAGAGTAGAACGCTTCAAAGTCAGCAGCATTGTTTACTTTGTTGTGATCTAGCGTGATAGAAACAGGTGCTTCTTCACCACCGTAAATGATACCAGGAAGTTTCTCTTCGCGACGTAGGCGGCGGCTCGCACCTTTCCCTAGGTCTGTACGAATAGAAGCGTCTAGGTTAAAAATAGCGTCAGACATTATATGTCTCCAAAAATAAATGTAATGGTGTGAGTTTTTGCGACCAAAACTCACGGTGATTGTCGCTAACATTACCGACCGTTTTTAATTTAAAACAGCGAATAATGAGCGTCCCCAAATTTTTAGGGCGGCGAATTCTACCACTAGTATTTAAAACTTACAATTATTAGCCAGGCAAAAATGGGGTGATTTGAGTTCAAATTAGATTAATCTCAAAATGAACACGCTAACCCTAACTAAATTCACTAATGAGTGGGGTTTCCGTCTTTACCTATTACTCTTGACGCGTCCAGTACCTTCACGTGGTTTACCTGTAAGACAGTGCCGTATTGAGTGGTCGTCATCATGTCAGGTTTTGGGTGGCCGCTGATTTCAACAATTAACCCGTTCTGTTGAAATGCTTCGTTTAACCCATGCAAGGTGTAGCGGTTTCCGTCTTCTGATACAAATGCATAAAAGCCACCTTCTAGCGATTTATAAAAAATAGATCCTGTAAGCGTCACCTCTTCTTTCATTTCATGACCTTGTTGAGGAAGGGGAGTCACGGGGGCGTTCTCCAAAGGTTTCAGTGACTCAGGTTTTAACGGTTCAGCATCGTGAAGTTTGGGTACATGCTTTTCGACTGTCTTGTCGGCCGACTTTCCGTTTTTTGCCTCATCATCACCAGAGCATGAAACAGTAAACAATAAGGCGGTAACAGAAATAAGCCACCGATTGCGGGGAAGCGTCATCATAATGAAAATCCTTCTTTGTCTATAACGTGACCATAAAATGAATCGCGTCTGATTGAAAGCCTCATTCATCGCCGGCTGACTCAATAGGGTATTTTTTTACCCTTGTATATACGTGTGTTGTTAGCTTGGCATGCGTCGTGCTTTATCCATCTTAAGTTAAGTATTTTAATAAGCAACGTTAAGGAGAGAGACATGCTTAAACTTTATAAACTATTTGCCGTATCGGCTGTAGCCCTTGCACTCGGTGCCTGTGATGTAAATAAAACAGAAGAAGGTGAATTGCCCAGCGTGGATGCAGACGGGGGTGAATTACCTGAATATGATGTGGTAAAAAAAGATGATGGCGAAATGCCAGATATCGATGTCGAGGGCGGTAACATGCCTGAATACGACGTAGACACCGCCGATGTTGACGTACGTACGGAAACTAAAGAAGTTGAAGTACCCGTGGTAGACATCGATATGCCAGATGAAGATGAAGAAGAAGTGGACCCTGAGCCGAAAAACTAATGGCCAATTCACTTGAATAAATAAAACAGCCTCTCACGAGGCTGTTTTTGTTTATGAGCGAGAAACCCTTTACCCAGCAGACCTGACAATGACGTGGTAAAAAGGAAAGTGGGAATGGAACCGAGAGCCTGTAAAGTTTTCAAAATTTCTCATGAATTGGGTAAAACCAACAATGTTATGTTGCTAATTGGCGCCATTAATTTTCGCGATGTTATAAGCAAAAATGGCTAAGTGTGTAAAAAATAGCGCTGAAAAATTAATCTTCAACCGTTATTTATGCAGGGCTACAAAACAAAAAAGCGAGCTATTTAATAGCTCGCTTTTTATTGGTCATCAATCAGCGATATAGCTGCTATAAATATAGCAACGCACTAACTTAACGTTAGTATTCGAACATCGCTGATATAGATTCTTCGTTACTGATACGGCGAATGGTTTCGGCCAGCATTTCAGACAAGGTAAGCTGTTTTACTTTGCCAATCTTCTGCATGTCAGCGGCTAACGGTATAGAGTCGGTAACGATAATTTCGTCAATTACAGACTCTTTAAGGTTATTCGCTGCATTGCCAGAGAAAATAGCATGGGTCGCATAAGCGTAAACATTGCGCGCGCCATGGCTTTTCAAAGCTTCAGCGGCCTTCGCTAGTGTACCACCGGTATCAATCATGTCGTCTACTATAATGCAGTCGCGGTCATTAACATCACCAATGATATTCATTACCTGCGCAACATTCGCTTTAGGGCGTCGTTTGTCGATAATGGCAAGGTCGGCATCGTTAAGCAGCTTAGCGGTTGCCCGAGCGCGCACAACACCACCGATGTCGGGGGAAACAACAACAGGATCAGCAAAGTCGCGTTGTACCATATCGGCAAGCAGAATGGGCGTTCCAAATGCGTTGTCTACAGGTACGTCGAAGAAACCTTGGATTTGCTCTGCGTGAAGGTCGATGGTAAGAACACGATCTACGCCCACGTTTGACAAAAAGTCGGCCACGACTTTTGCTGTAATTGGCACCCTTGCTGAGCGAACACGACGGTCTTGGCGTGCATAACCGAAATAAGGAATGACCGCGGTAATACGACCTGCTGATGCACGGCGAAGCGCATCAATCATGACAATCAGTTCCATTAGGTTATCGTTAGTGGGTGCACAGGTAGACTGGATAATAAAAACGTCCGAACCACGGACGTTTTCATGAATTTCTACGCTGATTTCACCGTCACTAAAACGGCCAACTTTGGCGTTTCCAAGTTTCGTATAAAGGCGATCGGCAACTTTCTGGGCAAGTTCTGGTACGGCATTACCTGCAAAGAGCTTCATATCTGGCACAAGTGGGTTCCTCAGTGCGTTGATAAAAGAGGTTTGGCTGGGGTAGCAGGACTCGAACCTACGAATGGCGGGATCAAAACCCGCTGCCTTACCAACTTGGCTATACCCCAATTTTTAGTTCGTGTCCGATGTGGCGTTCACACTATTGTATTTTTCTAGTTTTTCTAATAGCGGTGAGCGATTAACACCTTTTGCCACGAAACTCTGCCATGAACTGGGTAATTTACCCTGAACATCATTGGCTAAAGATTCATCAGAAAAAGGCGCAAATACGCAAGCACCCGTGCCCGTCATTCGCGACGGTGCGTAGTGTACCAACCACTGTAATAATTTTGCAACTTCCGGATAGCGATTAACGACTAATTGCTGACAATCATTTCGAGTTTCTTCGAATTTATAGTCGGCCCAATCCATTGATGGGGTATTTCTGGTTAATTCTTGTGCAGTAAATATTTCGCCGGTACTAATATGTACATTGGGGTTAGCCACCAAAAACCATTGTTCAGGCTGTGGGGCAGGCGTAATTTGTTCTCCTACGCCTTCGGCAAAAGCGGTTTCGCCACGTACAAAAATGGGCACGTCGGCACCAAGTTGTAGGCCAATATCAGCGAGTTGATGGACAGATAGCCTTGTACCCCAAAGGGCATTTAGGGCAACTAAGGTGGTTGCTGCGTTGGATGAGCCGCCGCCAATACCGCCGCCCATAGGGAGGCATTTTTCTAGACTAATGTGGGCACCCAGCTTAGTTTTCGTCTGCGCGGCCAACAATTTAGCGGCGCGGATAATTAAATTATCTTCGTCTTTTACGCCTTTTAAGGGCGTCGACATGGCAATAGTGCCTGTATGGTTGATATCAAACGCGAGCTTGTCGCCATAATCAAGCATTTGAAATAGGCTTTGCAACTTGTGATAGCCGTTGTCGTATCGCCCTAAGATATGTAAAAAGAGATTCAATTTTGCCGGTGATGGCCACCAGTCTTTATTTACGGTCACGGTAATGTCCATTGATATATTTTTATTTTTAAAACAGTGGTAACAGGTTTATTACTTGGTGCCTCGTTAATCGGTAACGGGCTTTCCTGTGTTAAGGTTATTGCATGCGGTAACCAAATATCTCCACCTGTGGGCGTGGCCACGTTACCGTAATTCCCATAAGTGACTTGCCAGCCTTCGCAGGCATTGCATTGACTTTCCAGAGAGGCGAGTAGACCTTTGTCATTCAACTGATAACTGTCATTCGCCAAGGGCATTCCTTTAATCCATGATAATAAAGGTGCCACGGGGATCGCCATTCCGGTAGCGTAGTAAATCAGTGGCTCAGGAATGGCGTCTTTATAGGTTTTACCGTCTGCCTCTAAAGTGGCCAGATCATCATCAACCACCAAGTGCACTAGGGTAATGCCAAGCAAATTGGTTAATCGAAAATTAAAATCGTCGCCATCTGTTTTCCACGAAATGTTGGCGCTGGCCGCTTCTTTACCTTGCCTGAATGCCATCTTTCCGCGCAATTCCCACTGCTGCACTTTTGCCACCTGCTGTAGCTGCGCGCTAAGGTTTACCGCGTGCTGTGGGCCGTCTGGGGTCACCGAACAGGCGCTCATGGTGAGCAACATAATAAGCAAAAAGAGTAAATGTCGAGTCATGATATTTGTCTATAATAATTCTATCAGTTTATGGGAACACAGTTTCACCAACACTTTCAATCATTTTGGCTTTTTCGTACAATGCCGCTCCGACGTTGCCAGCATAGATTTTAATGACACTACTCGCCCTTGGTATTAACCACAAAACTGCCCCCGTCGCACTTCGCGAAAAAGTGGCTTTTACACCAGATTCACTGGTGGAAGCGCTTGCGTCCCTAAAAAAGTTAGAGGGGGTTAATGAATCGGTGATTGTGTCTACCTGCAATAGAACGGAGTTATATGTCAATGCTCAACATGACTCTGCCACGACACTGTTATCTTGGCTATCAGAGTTTCATCACCTCGACGTAGATGAAATTGAGAAAAACAGTTATATCTTGAGTCAAGATGACGCTGTAAAGCATATTATGCGTGTAGCCAGTGGTTTAGATTCACTTATTTTAGGTGAGCCTCAAATACTGGGGCAGGTGAAACAAGCCTTTGGCGATGCCAAGCATTCAGGCATGGTAAGTAGCGAATTTGACAAACTATTTCAGCACACGTTTTCTGTGGCTAAACGGGTGCGCAGTGAAACCGAAATAGGGGCCAATGCCGTGAGCGTGGCTTACGCGGCCGTGCAACTTGCCAAGCATATTTTCGCAGAGTTACCTAAACGTTCTGTGTTATTGGTGGGTGCCGGGGAAACCATTGAGCTTGTGGCGCAACACTTGAAAGAGCAGGGCGTGACCTGTTTGGCTGTAGCCAACCGCACTGTGGCAAGAGCAGAGGCCCTCGCAGAAAGCTTAGATGCCAGTGTGTTTACATTGTCACAGGTGCCTGAACATTTAAAAGATTTTGACATTGTCATTAGTTCTACTGCGAGCCAGCTGCCTTTAATAGGTAAAGGTATGGTTGAAAAAGCGTTGAGACAACGTAGAAACATGCCAATGTTTTTAGTTGATTTAGCCGTTCCTCGCGATATTGAATCTGAAGTGAACGAGCTCGGCGACGCCTATTTGTATACAGTGGACGATTTACAGCATATTGTTCAGAAGAATCTTGCTAACCGAGAGCAAGCTGCACAAGAAGCAGAGAAGCTGATTGAAAAGCAGGCTAGCGACTACATGGGCTGGAAGCAATCTCAACAGTCTATTGATTTGGTTAGGCAGTATCGTCAAAAAGGGATAACGCATCGGGATGAATTAGTTGAAAAAGCCCTTGTGCAATTAGGCGAAGGTAAAGATGCAGAGTCAGTATTAACGGAAATGGCCTATAAACTTACCAATACCTTGCTACATCCCACCACATTGGCGCTAAGAGAGGCCGCAATGCACGACGACCCAGCGTTAAGTCGCTGGTTAGGGCAAGCATTATCGCTATCTGACACCACGTCAGATATTAAAAAATAAGGTAAAAAGAAAAATATGAAAGAGTCGGTGGTCAGAAAGCTCGAAAACCTGGTTGAGCGTTTCGAAGAAGTTCAGGCGTTATTAGGCGACCCAGCGGTGATTGGCGATCAGGATAAGTTTCGTAATTTGTCGAAAGAGTTCAGTCAATTAGAAGGCGTTGTTGCTGGGTTTAATGCCTATCAGCAAGCGCAGGAAACGCTCGAATCTGCGCTAGAAATGATGAACGAAGACGACGCTG
This sequence comes from Alteromonas sp. B31-7, assembly GCF_015767655.1. NCBI lineage: Bacteria > Pseudomonadati > Pseudomonadota > Gammaproteobacteria > Alteromonadales > Alteromonadaceae > Alteromonas > Alteromonas sp. B31-7. The sequence continues at coordinate 2,760,478 of NZ_CP065233.1, read as the reverse complement.
AAATGCGTGAAATGGCGCAGGAAGAGATGAAAGAGGCAAAAGGCGAAATAGAGCGTCTAGAAACTGAGCTTCAAGTACTACTCCTGCCTCGCGATCCTAACGATGATAACAACTGCTTTTTAGAAATTCGTGCCGGTGCCGGTGGGGATGAAGCCGCCATTTTCGCCGGCGACTTATTCCGTATGTACAGTCGATACGCCGAGAGCAAGGGCTGGCGTGTAGAACTTGTGAATGCAAACGAGGGTGAGCATGGTGGCTACAAAGAAGTGGTGGCTAATATTAGCGGTGAAGGCGTATACGGCGTTTTAAAATTTGAATCTGGTGGACACCGTGTGCAACGCGTGCCTGAAACCGAATCTCAGGGGCGTATTCATACTTCAGCTTGTACTGTGGCAGTACTGCCGGAAGTGCCTGAATCAGAAGCCATCGAGATAAACCCAGCAGATCTACGCATCGATACTTTCAGGGCCTCGGGTGCGGGTGGTCAGCACGTTAACAAAACTGACTCAGCCATTCGTATTACTCACCTACCCACAGGGTTGGTGGTAGAATGTCAAGATGAGCGTTCGCAGCATAAAAACCGGGCTAAAGCGATGTCGGTATTGCAAGCGCGTCTTAATCAAATTGAAGAAGAGAAGCGTGCAGCTGAAGAAGCGTCAACCCGTAAGAGCTTAGTTGGGAGTGGCGACAGGTCTGAACGTATCCGCACCTATAACTTCCCACAAGGGCGTGTTACTGATCACCGTATTAACCTCACTATCTATCGCTTAGATGAAGTGGTTGAAGGTGATTTAAAGCAATTGCTTGATCCTATCATGCAAGAACATCAGGCCGATTTATTAGCCTCGTTGTCAGACGAGTAATGATCACCATTGATGAAGCCTTGAAACAGGCGGTGATTGCCCTTGAAGGAGGGGAATCTCCGTCTGTGGATGCTAAAGTGTTGCTGTGCCATGTACTCGACAAAACGCAAACCTATTTGTTTACATGGCCAGACAACACACTCACTGCTTCTGAACTCAGTGCATACCAAGCACTTATTGAACGGCGTAAACAGGGTTATCCTGTAGCTTATCTAACGGGGACTCGGGATTTTTGGTCGTTAACCTTGGCCACCTCCAAGCATACCCTTATTCCTCGCCCCGATACGGAAGTGCTTGTTGAACAGGTGCTTGCCAATATGTCACAGTTTTCTGGTTCATCACCACTGTTTATTTGTGATTTGGGAACCGGAACCGGCGCCATCGCGTTAGCCCTGGCATCAGAATTACCCGATGCCCGCATTACCGGCGTTGACCTTATACCTGAGGCCGTGTCGCTGGCAAAGGAAAATGCATCGCGGAATAATATCAGTAATGTGGTGTTTAAGCAGAGTAGCTGGTTTGACGCACTTGAAGGTCAACGTTTTCACATCATAGCCTCTAACCCGCCTTATATTGAATTATCTAGCCCTTTTTTACATCAAGGTGATGTAAGGTTTGAACCCTCTTCAGCCTTGACATCTGGAGACGACGGCCTCGATGATATTCGCCATATTATTCAGCAATCGCCCCGCTATTTACACGAAGGCGGCCTGCTGGCGTTTGAGCATGGTTTTAACCAAGGTGACGCCATAAGGGCGCTATTTAGCCAGCGCGGATTTGTCAATATTGAGACACATCAAGACTATAGCCAACTCGATAGAGTCACCGTAGGCTATTGGCAAACTTGCGAATAATCTTATTTGCATTAGTATTTCGTCTATACCCAATGCCTAACAGGATGTTTTAATGAGTGATGACTTGCTTTTCATCGATGAAGATGATGATGAGATAGAAGAAGATTTAGGTGCATGGAAAATCTTGATTGTCGATGATGAACCTGAGGTTCACGCCGTCACCAAGCTTGCCTTAAATGATTTTTCTCTCAACGGTAAAACCCTGACATTTGTTAGTGCGTACAGTGGGGAAGAAGCGAAGCAATGCTTTCGCGAAAATAATGACATTGCAGTGGTTTTGTTAGATGTGGTGATGGAAACCGACGATGCGGGATTAAAGGTTGCCGACTACATTCGAAACGAATTAGATAATCATTTTACGCGGATTATCCTGCGAACCGGGCAACCGGGGCAAGCGCCTGAAAAAGATGTCATCATTAATTATGATATTAATGATTATAAATCAAAGACTGAATTGACAGCGCAAAAACTCTTCACGGTCATTATTGCGTCACTGCGTTCTTATCGTGACATCGTGGTAATTGAAGAGAACCGAGCGGGTCTTGAAAAAATTATCGATGCGTCAGTCGATCTTTTTTCGTCGAACTCCCTGGAAAAGTTCATGCAGGGTATTATTCAGCAATTGGCCTCTATACTGGGATGCTCCCGTGATGCAGCATACATAACCACTGCTGTCGCCGCCACCCCGCAAGCTGCACCAAAGCGAATGCATCGCACAGAAACCAACCAACTTTATGTCTTTGCTGGGAATGGTGAATACGCAGAGAAAGAAGGTGTACCCTTAAAAGACGCTGTGTCGCGTACCGAATATGAGCTGTGCCAGCGTGCCATGGCGACACGGGAAATTGTCTATGCTGAAGATCACGTGGTGGCCTACTGTAATAGCAAAACCCAGAACGGTGCATTACTTTACTTATCGGGGCTACCGAGGCGCATCGGTGAAGGTGACAAGCATTTAATTAAACGTTTCTCAAATAGCGTACAACTGGCTTTTGATAATGTACTAAAAACCATGGATGTGGAGGAAACCCAGCGGGAGATAATAGAACGCTTGGGTAAAGCCATGGAGCATGAAGAGCAAGGCAGTCACCACCTTACTCGTATGGCAGAAATGGCAGAAGTGCTGGCACAGGGCATAGGTTTATCAGAATCGGAAGTGCACGTTTTTAAACAAGCCATTGTATTACACGATGTGGGTAACTCACGGGTACCGGCAACCATCTTACAAAAGACAGCACCGTTGAGCGATGAAGATATTTTTGCCATTCGCCAACACGCTGAGTTTGGTTATCAAATTTTAAAAGATTCTACGCGTCCCACTATCCAGTTGGCAGCCACGCTAGCTAAGCAACATCACGAGCGCTGGGACGGACAAGGCTATCCCGATGGCTTATCAGCGAAACATATTATGCTGGAAAGCCGAATTGCTACTTTGCTGGATGCTTTTGATGCCTTAGTGAACAAACGGCCTTATAAAGATGCGTGGCCGGTGGAAAAAGTCATCAGCGTATTGGAGCAGGAAAAAGCGCAGCATTTTGACCCTAGACTGGTTGAATACCTCATCGACCACATTGATGACTTCATGCTTATACAAAAGCAATACCCAGATGTGCCAGACTACGTATAATACGTAGATTAAAAATAATGAAAACGAACAGGACACAATATTTATGTACATGATGGCTAAGCACCTCCATTTAACCGCTGTGGGATTAAGCATTCTCTTTTTTATATTCCGATTTATTTGGTCTCAGTTTGACAGCACAGCACTTAATAAAAAATGGGTGAAAATTCTCCCTCATATTATCGACACTATTTTGCTGGCAAGCGCCATTTGGTTATGTTTCATCTTATCTCAATACCCCATTGTTAACGCCTGGCTTACGTATAAAGTTATCGGGGTCATTGGTTATATTGTGTTAGGCCTTATTGCCCTGAAAAAAGCAAAAACTTCGGTGGGGAAATGGGTGGCTTTTGTTGCTGCCTTAGGTGTACTTATGACGACGGCCATGGTTGCTGTTACTAAGCAGCCATTATTTTAAACTTTACAGGACACACGTAAACACTATGTCAGAGTCTAATCAGGTCATTCGCGTAGGCGATATTGACGTTTCGAATCATTCACCTTTTGTCTTGTTTGGTGGAATGAACGTTTTAGAATCACGAGATCTAGCGATGAAAATCGCTGAGCACTATGCAGAGGTTACCCAAAAACTGGGAATACCGTATGTGTTTAAGGCTTCATTTGATAAGGCTAATCGTTCATCTGTTACCTCATACCGCGGGCCAGGTATGGAAGAAGGCTTACGTATATTTGAAGAAATAAAGTCTACCTTTAATGTGCCACTGATTACGGATGTGCATGAGCCACATCAGGCCGCGCCAGTGGCTGAAATTGTCGATGTTATTCAGCTACCGGCTTTTCTCGCTCGCCAAACGGATTTAGTGGTGGCTATGGCGAAAACCGGCAATGTCATTAACGTTAAGAAACCACAATTTCTTGCGCCTCACGAAATGCGCCATATCATCGCTAAGTTGGGTGAAGCGGGAAATGAAAAGGTGATTTTATGTGAACGTGGTACCAGCTTTGGCTACAACAATTTGGTGGTTGATATGTTGGGCATGGATGCAATGAAAAGTTATGCGCCGGTGATCTTTGACGCTACCCATGCACTTCAAATGCCTGGAGGGCGTGCAACCTCTGCGGATGGAAGACGTGCGCAGGCAGCGCAGCTCGCCAGAAGTGGAATGGCATTAGGGTTAGCAGGTTTATTTATTGAAGCTCATCCGAACCCTGATGAAGCAAAATGTGACGGACCATGCGCGTTGCCGTTAGCAAAGCTAGAACCGTATTTGCAACAAATGAAAGCATTAGATGAATTGGTAAAAGGTTTCGCACCGCTCGATACGAGCAATACTTGAATGTAAGCATCATGGTGAATGCCAGCACAGGAAGTGCTGGCATACCAATCAGGTGTGATGTCGACTTATTCGCTTTCGACTAAAAGCTGTGCGTCCTTTTTAGCCTTAGCCATGGCCAGTAGGTTTTTATGCAACGCTTCTTGAGTTTGTTCGTTCAACATCATGGTGGATTGTTTCTTCACTACAATATGCGCATCATTTTTTGGCAAAACGTCTGCCATGTTGATGCTGATCATTGCATCATTAATAAGTGATTCAAGATTGATCTTTTCTGGTTCTACGTTAGCATTCGCAGCGGCGCTAGCAAACGCCATAACAGAGACGCTAGCGACAAGTAATTTTTTCATGGTTTTCATAATTCACACCTAATTTAATTTATTTAAAAGTTTGTATTAATTGTTAAATTGTTTAACAATTGAACCTTGTAAAGTTTTGAAATATATTAACTCTTTCAAGATTTGCGTAAATAATAGACACTTATTGAGCAAAAATAAAACGAGTAAATGTATGGGTGTTCATTAGAAAATCTAATGTATATTTAACCAAATGGTCATAGTAGGTTTAAAAGGGCAGCATGCACCGAAGACTCCCCCCTCTAAATGCGCTTAAAGCCTTTGAAGCCGCCGCGCGTCATTTAAGTTTTACCAAAGCGGCAGACGAGCTTTTTGTCACCCAGGCTGCTGTTAGTCATCAAATTAAAGCCCTTGAAGATTTCTTATCAATGAAACTCTTTTTACGGCGGAATCGGACGTTGCTGTTAACGGAAGAAGGTCAAGCATATTTCCTTGAACTAAAAGATGTGTTTAAGCATTTGCAAGAGGCGACAGAAAGACTTCTTGCGAAGGGCAGCAAGGGGGCGATAACAGTGGCTATGCCGCCAAGTTTTGCCAGCCAATGGTTAGTCCCCCGTATTAATAAATTTAGTTTGGCCCACCCAGACATCGATGTACGCATTAAAGCCGTGGATTTTGATGAGGGCTTTTTAGAAGATGACGTGGACGTGGCTATTTATTATGGCAAAGGGCGATGGAGCGGTTTACAAGCCGATAAGCTCCATCGCGAGTTTTTAACGCCACTTTGTTCGCCTTTGTTATTTAATAGTCCTAAGCCGTTGGCCAGTTTGGCAGATTTACGCCATCACGTGCTGCTTCATGATTTAAGTCGCTCCGCTTGGAAAAATTGGTTAAAGCATGTTGGCGTTACTGGCGTTAATGTGAATCACGGGCCTGTTTTCAGCCACTCAATGTTGGTACTTCAGGCGGCCGCCTTGGGGCAGGGAATTGCGTTGGGTAATACCATACTTGCTCGCCCTGAAATTGAAGCAGGACGCCTCGTTATGCCGTTCGAAGAACGCGTGGAAAGTCGTGATGCGTTTTATCTAGTGTGTGAAGAATCCCAGGCTGAGTTGGGTAAAATCGCCGCGTTTAGAGACTGGATCTTGGCGCTGGTGGAAGAAGAACAAGAGGATGTTTAATGACTATCGATAAAAGCAGTTCCGTCGATATAGACGTTAAGTCACCGCAAACGCCCATTGCTAGGCTCATTTTGGCTCATGGTGCTGGCGCAGGGAAAGAGCACCCTTTTATGCAAGAGATGGCCTCTCATTTGGTCGCCGGAGGCATAGAAGTTGTGTTATTTAACTTTCCTTACATGCAGCAGATGAAGGAAACGGGCAAACGCCGACCGCCAGACAAAGCAGACAAATTGCTAGCGCATTTTGCCGAGGTTATTACCCATATCACTGAAAATATCCATAGTAGTTTACCCACCTTTGTGGGCGGCAAATCAATGGGGGGCAGAATGGCCAGTATGCTGTACCAAGAACATGACGAGATACACGGCGCGATGGTATTCGGTTATCCATTTCACCCTCCGGGTAAACCTGAGAAAACTCGCATTGCCCATATGCCAACGCTGACAAAGCCCATGCTCATTATTCAAGGTGAAAGAGATACCTTTGGCACCGAACAAGAAGTGCTCAATTACACTTTGCCCGCAAGCATTGATTGCGTGTTTTTAGCCGATGGCGATCATAGCTTTAAACCGCGCAAAGCGAGCGGAAAAACACAACACGAACACATGGTTTACGCCGCCAAGCTTTGTGTTGATTTCATCTCCCGACTTATCTAATACAAGTGTCAAAAATGAACTTACATACCGATCCTTATTCAACCTTTTCCCGGTATTACTTGGTAATAGGCGCCGCGCTAGCGGCGCTGGCTGTTATTCTTGGCGCCTTCGGCGCTCACGGGCTTAAGCAGGTATTACCGCCAGAAAGTTTAACTACCTTTGAAACTGGTGTGCGCTATCAGATGTATCACGGTTTAGCTATTCTCGCTTTACCCGCGTTAATTACCTACTCACATAGCCGATGGCTCAATCCCGTCGCTTTGTGTTTTGTCCTCGGTTGCCTGATGTTTAGCGGAAGCCTTTATGCGCTAGCGATGACTGGTGCAAAATGGTTTGGCCCAATAACTCCGTTAGGCGGGGTGTTTTTTATCACCGGTTGGGGAATGTTAGTGGTGGCGCTTTTGAAAGGAAATAAGCAAACAGGCAAACAAAATAAAGGCAACCGACATGAGTAATACAAGCGTACTTGCCTATTGTAGGCCGGGTTACGAAAACGATACGGCGAATGAGCTAACCACCCGATATGGCGAAGCTGCAATTTATGGGTACCCGGTATCGAAAAAACAAAGTGGGTTTGCGTTATATCATCTGTATGACGACACCCAGTTAGAAAATGCAATTACGCAGTTTGCTGTGAGTCAAAGTATCTTTCCTCGCCAACTCGTGGCGGTGTTTTGTGCAATGAAGGATATTGAAAAAGACGACAGGGTGGGGCAAGTTTTAGAAGCACTAAAAGAAGGTGAATTACCCTATTCTATTTTTGGTGCCATCGATGTGGAGTACCCTGATACAGAAGACGGGAAAACACTGGCAAAGTTTTGTCGTAAATTTACGGTTCCCTTACGCCAGGCGCTGCGCAAAGCAGGTTGGCTTACGGCAAAAGAAAATGCGGGTAAGCCAAAATTGCATATTTTCTTCGAATCATTTGAAAACTGTTTTATTGGCTATACCTTACCCAACTATGCCAGTCAGGATCACTTAGGTATATGTCGTCTTAAGTTTCCAAGTGATGCACCAAGTCGTTCCACCCTAAAGCTTGAAGACGCGCTGGTGAATATGCTTAGCAGCAAACAGCAAACGCGCGTATTGCGCAGTGGCGGCCGGGCAGTGGACCTAGGGGCGTGCCCCGGGGGCTGGACCTATCAATTGGTGAAACGTGGCATGTACGTAGAAGCGATTGATAACGGTTTAATTGCTGATAGCTTAATGGCTACAGGGTTGGTTGAACATCATGCAGCCGATGGGTTTGCGTATAAACCACAATTTGGTCGTGTAGATTTACTTGTATGTGATATGATTGAACAACCCGACAGAGTAGCTAAATTAATGGGGGATTGGCTGGTAAAGCATTGGGCCACCCATGCCATTTTTAATTTGAAGCTACCAATGAAGCGACGTTATGAAACCGTAACTCAGGCCATATCGTTGCTGGTAGGCCGTTTAGATGCGCTTAATGATGCATTTTCGGTAAAGGTGAGGCATCTCTACCACGACAGAGATGAAGTAACAGTAACAATTATTCGCACTTCAGAAGATGAGGTGTGATTTTGTTATTTTAAAAAAAGTATCATAACTTAGTAAGTTGCTGATACTTAAGAAAAAGAATTGATGGTGGCTTGGTTTTGTGCAAACGATTTTTCTGTTTGTGCTAAAAAAGGTGTAAATTTGGTACAGAAATCCTTATAATCCAGCCGTTTTTTTACTCTGAACCAATTGAAAGTGAACTAATGTCAGACTTATCTCATTACAGAAATATTGGTATTTTTGCCCACGTAGATGCGGGTAAAACGACCACAACAGAACGTATCTTGAAGCTTACTGGTAAAATCCATAAAACTGGTGAGGTTCACGATGGTGAATCAACAACTGATTTCATGGAACAAGAAGCTGAGCGTGGTATTACCATCCAGTCTGCAGCGGTTAGCTGTTTCTGGAAAGATCACCGTTTCAACGTAATCGACACTCCCGGACACGTTGACTTTACCGTTGAAGTTTACCGTTCACTTAAAGTACTAGACGGTGGTATCGGTGTATTCTGTGGTTCTGGTGGTGTTGAACCACAATCAGAAACCAACTGGCGTTATGCTAACGAATCAGAAGTTGCACGTATTATCTTCGTTAACAAACTAGACCGTATGGGTGCTGATTTCTACCGTGTTACTGAGCAAGTACGTAAAGTACTTGGTGCGGTGCCACTAGTTATGACACTACCAATTGGTATTGAAGATGACTTCGTAGGTGTTGTAGACGTACTTACTAAGAAAGCTTACGTTTGGGATGACACAGGTCTTCCAGAAAACTATGAAATCCAAGATGTTCCTGCGGACATGGTAGACAAAGTTAACGAATACCATGAGCAACTTATCGAAACTGCTGTAGAGCAAGACGATGATCTAATGGAAGCTTACATGGAAGGTGAAGAACCTTCTATTGAAGATATCAAGCGTTGTATCCGTAAAGGTACTCGTGATCTTGCGTTCTTCCCAACATACTGTGGTTCTGCATTCAAAAACAAAGGTGTTCAACTAGTACTTGATGCTGTTGTTGATTACCTACCAGCGCCTACAGAAGTTGACCCTCAGCCACTGATGGATGAAGAAGGTAACGAAACTGGTGAGCACGCCATAGTATCTGCTGACGAAACGTTTAAAGCGTTAGCGTTTAAGATCATGGATGACCGTTTTGGAGCACTAACCTTCGTACGTATCTATTCAGGTAAGCTGAACAAAGGCGATACCATCATGAACTCGTTCACAGGTAAGACTGAGCGTGTTGGTCGTATGGTAGAGATGCAAGCTGATGATCGTATTGAGCTAAACAGCGCACAAGCGGGTGACATCATCGCTATCGTGGGTATGAAGAATGTTCAAACTGGTCACACTCTGTGTGATCCGAAGGATAAAGTAACCCTAGAGCCAATGGTATTCCCAACGCCAGTAATCTCGATTGCTGTACAGCCTAAAGATAAAGGCGGTAACGAGAAAATGGGTATTGCTATCGGTAAAATGGTTGCAGAAGATCCATCGTTCCAGGTTGAAACTGACGAAGACTCTGGTGAAACCATCCTTAAAGGTATGGGTGAGCTTCACTTAGACATCAAAGTAGACATCCTTAAGCGTACTTACGGTGTAGACCTTATCGTTGGTCAGCCTCAGGTAGCTTACCGTGAAACTATCACGCAAGAAGTTGAAGATAGCTACACGCACAAGAAACAGTCTGGTGGTTCTGGTCAGTTTGGTAAGATTGATTACCGCATCAAGCCAGGTGAGCAAGGTTCAGGCTTTACGTTCAAATCTACCGTTGTTGGTGGTAACGTACCTAAAGAATTCTGGCCTGCGGTTGAGAAAGGCTTCAAGTCAATGATGGACGAAGGTGTTCTTGCTGGCTTCCCAGTACTTGATGTTGAAGTAGAGCTATTTGACGGTGGCTTCCACGCAGTGGATTCATCAGCAATCGCGTTCGAAATTGCAGCGAAAGGCGCATTCCGTCAATCAATCCCGAAAGCGGGTGCACAACTTCTTGAGCCAATCATGAAAGTTGACGTATTCACGCCGGAAGATCACGTGGGTGACGTAATCGGTGACCTTAACCGTCGCCGTGGTATGCTAAGCGACCAAGAAGCTGGCCTAACAGGCGTTCGTATTAAAGCTGACGTGCCGTTATCAGAAATGTTCGGTTACATCGGTTCACTACGTACAATGACATCAGGTCGTGGTCAGTTCTCTATGGAGTTCAGCCACTATGCACCATGTCCTCAGAACGTATCTGACAAAGTGATTGAAGAAGCAAAAGCGCGTAAAGCGGCTAAGTAATTAGCCCTTACCGTTGAGGGAGTTTATCTCGCTCACTGCTTAAGCATTGTAAAAGCCGGTCGAATGACCGGCTTTTTTGTGGGTGCAATAAAATCGCTGAATAACTTTTACTAGTATTCCTTCATACTGACGGCAAAATTTTCTAGAAAACTAAACACTGACTACGTCACGTTTCTTGACGATGTATTCCAAGCCACGATAAGTTACGGTATTCAGTGTCAACGCGGTGACAGGTTCATGCAGTTAATAGAAACAGCGCTAGAATCGGATAAGGTGAAGCTTGTGCCAATGCAAGTTACGCACAAAGATGCGCTATTACAGGCGGCTTCTGACGGTAAGCTATGGAAGTTGTGGTTTACCTCTGTGCCAAATGAGGACGCTATTGATTCCTACATTGATACTGCGCTCGAGCAGCAAGGCTTAGGCCTTTCGCTGCCGTATGTGGTGATTGATAAACAAAGTAATACCCTCATAGGTTCAACGCGTTTGTGCAATGCAGACCGCCATCATCGCCGTGTTGAAATTGGGTATACTTGGTATGCACAAAGTTTTCAGCGCTCTTGGGTAAACACGGAGTGTAAGTTATTGCTGCTAACCCACGCGTTTGAAACGCTAAATACCATAGCGGTGGAGTTTAGAACTCATTGGCATAATCAAAAATCTCGTACTGCCATTGCTCGACTGGGTGCAAAACAAGACGGTATATTGCGCAGTCATCAAGTGCTTGCCGATGGTTCTATCAGAGATACGGTGGTGTTTTCAATTATTGCGAACGAATGGCCGGCAGTAAAAAACGGCCTCGTTCACAAATTGTCAGCGTGGCAAAACTAGGGCGCTTTCGTCCTACGCGGTTTATCGCACCCCTATTGCTCTAGCGAATGGGTCTTAGATTTCTAGCCAAACAATAGATAAAGATGCGCTATTGCTTGGCCAAGGCAATCCGTTTAATACATTTTGTAGGGTAAGAATTTACCCGACATCACCACGCTCACACGGTCGCCTTTTGGGTCGTTTTCTCGCTGTAAGTCCATGGAAAAGTCGATGGCACTCATGATGCCATCACCAAACTCTTCATGAATAAGTTCTTTTAATGTGGTGCCATACACATTGACGAGTTCATACCACCGATAAATAAGTGGATCGGTAGGCACTTCGGTAGGTAGCGAGCCTTTATAGGGGGCTATCTGTAACCAAGCGACAGCTTCGTCGGTTAACTCAAATAACTCACCAACGGCGGTCGCTTGTTCTTTTGTCATGGCCATTTGACCAAGGCAGGCCGCGGTGCTCCATTCCTTCGACTGTCCAACAACCTCAGCAACTTGACGCCATTTAATGCCCTTGAGCACTTTTGCTGACTGGATCATATCGGTAACTTGGGTTCGGCTGGTAATCATAATATTTCCTCTATGTTGTTAAAGAGCTTTACTGCGAGCTCAGCAAAATTATGGTGACGCAATGACTTATAACTAAAGCAAGGCACAAGCCCTGCCAAAAACGAATAGGGTGCTTTTCGATAAGGGGTAAACGGCCTTTATTTAAGTAAGACGATGTAGGGTTATGAAGGTGGTAAACAAACTCAGAGATAACCTGAAACCGTTTGTCTGGGTTCACCTGCAATGCCCGTTTAAGTGTATCGTCTAACCAAGGGGGGATTTCTCGATGCGATGACAACACACTGTGGTAGCGCAGACGCTGCTGGGCTGAAATCGTGCGCGCCTTGGCCACATTTGTGCCATAAGGAAATCGGCCACTGAGCATGTAATACGTAAGTACCGCTAATGAAAATAAATCAGAGACTTCTCGGCCGGTATCACCGAGAAAATATTCAGGCGCACTGTAAGTGGCGGTACCTAGTACGTGTTGATCGCCATTTTCGTCTTGGTTTAACTCGCTTATTCCTGCCACATAGGCTGCGCCCAAGTCGATAATCGTGCATTTACCGGCGCTATTTATCATGATGTTTTCTGGGCGAATATCCTGATGCAAAATACCTTCACGGTGAATAGCGTTTAAGCCATTGGCTATCTGTTCCACAATATCCCGCACTTGAGAGACGCTCGGTGTAGGGTTATCAACTAACCATTGCGCAAGGGTTTGCCCCTCGACGTATTGAAACACACTATACTGCTGCGTTGGTGCAGTTTTGCGGGGAGGGCTTTTAATCACGTGGGGGTTAGTTATCCGCTTTGCCAGCCATTCTTCAAGGCTAAATAACGTCACTTGCTTTTCACTTTGGGCAAGTTCAGTGGCTAAGGTTTTTATGACTAACCTTTCTTGTGTATTTGTCTCTTTAGCTAAATACAAAGCACTGCGTGCAGATTGATACAGTAACCTTTCTATAAGGTAACCATCTAAATTTGCGCCTTCCTCTAATGCGTTCGCCAAAGGGAGTGGGGTGTCTTCTATCGCGAGCGGCGCGTTAGCCAGTTGATCAATTGTAATCACCTGACAAGTCAGGTTGTCATCACTTTTATTCGCGGTTGCACAATCTACAATACGTTCGGCAGTGGTGTTATTGAGAGACTCCCCGAGCACCACTTCGCCTAATTGATGTGCTGGCACAAATTCATGCACGCCATCTGTCATCATGACCAGGGTGTCTTTTGTTTCTAACCCAATGCTGTGGTATTCAATATCCAGTTTTGATTTGAACCCTAAGGCATTCGCGAGAAAGCTACCACCATGCTCGCCTACCGTGCGGTGGGCGGACGTAATAATGTCATAATTATCTGCTTTAAAAATACCAATACATGCATCGCCCACGTGAAAAATATGGGCGTTGTTTCCCTTAATAATGATCACGGAAAAGGTACATACATACCCTCTATCTGGCGAGTAGCAATAAGGGCTATCTTGAGTACGTCGATAAAGGGTGGCGTTGATATTGCGAATCACCATGGTCGCGCTTTGAATGACTGTCCAGGTATCTGGCGTGAGATAGTAACTTTCTAAAAACGTTTTCACAGCGAGGTCGCTCGCGACTTGGCTTACCGAACTGCTGCTGATCCCATCTGAGAGGACAAAGCAATGGCCTTTTAATTGCTGGCTAAGGTTTGATGTAACTGCTGCGACATCAATAATATGACAGCCACAGGCATCTTGATTAATTGGTTTAGCGCCTGCGCTAGAATATTCGCTGTAGGTAAGTGTGGTGAGTTGGTTTTTCATAAGTAAAAACCGCCAGCGAATGGCCGGCGGTTATCTGAGCGTTAAACTACCGCGGCTTTAGTCGCAGGTTTACCTGCTACCGGAATTTTGCGCTTAGGTGCAGTTTTCACGTGGGTGGTATAAATGGTTAAGCCAGTGAAGGCTAAGCCGCCAACCAGGTTCCCCAAGGCTGTAGGAATCTCATTCCATACGAAGTAATCCATCACTGAGAAGTCACCGCCCATGATTAAACCAAATGGAAACAGGAACATGTTCACAACCGAGTGCTCAAAACCCATAAAGAAGAACAGCATGATAGGGAACCACATTGCCAACACCTTGCCACTTACATGTGTTGAAATCATCGCGCCCACAACGCCTAATGACACCATCCAGTTACATAGCATTCCGCGTATAAAGATGGTGATCCAGCCAGCCACGCCGTGTTCAGCGTAACCTAAGGTTCTTGCTTCACCAATGCTGGCTACCTTAGTGGCAATAGCGCCGCCATCGACGTTGTAGCCCATGGTGAAAATGTACGACATCATAAAGGCCACGGTGAGTGCGCCTGCAAAGTTACCCAAGAAAACAAACCCCCAGTTACGGAGAATTTGTGAGGGCGTTACGCCGGGCCGCTTCGCTAACCACGCCAGTGGCGTTAACATGAAAACACCGGTGAGTAGGTCGAAGCCCATTAAGTACAGCATACAAAAGCCGATGGGAAAGAGAACGGCGCCAATGAGGAACACCCCTGTTTGCACGGCAACGGTAATAGCAAAGACAGCCGCTAGAGCCAATATAGCACCAGCCATAAATGCGCGAATGAGAGTGTCTCGGGTAGACATGTAAATTTTAGCTTCACCTGCATCTACCATTTTTGTGGCAAATTCAGCGGGTTGTAAATACGCCATAGTTAATTACCTTTGTTGTTGTTCAGTTAAATGTCAGTCACTGCCGTTTTCACCTGCCTAAAACGAAAAAAGACGTCCACAGCGCTCTTCAATGAAGAAAAGTGCTATGGACGTCTTTATCCGAATAAACAAATTGTGAATGCACGTACTACGGGTGACCAGTGCAGATTCCTCATGTAGCCGCTGTTACTTACATCGATGTAAGCACTTACGTCATTGTAAGTCAGTGCGAGTACAAGTGATTATTACTAAGCGAAATTAATGCCATCGCCATTAACTTTATATTTATTCTTTTTATTTCAATTGGTTGCATTTGTGATGTCTGCGATGGAAACAAGGCGAGGACAGCCGCTCTTTTCGAACTTGGTGCAAAATTAGCCTTGACTGCACCAATATGAACACATAAATAACGTCAAGGAAGCAAAGCTGACTTGCCGCTGACGAGGGGGGAAGTGCAAAGCACTTATGAATATCGTCATGGTATTTTCTAAAACGTCCTGGCACTGAGTTACATGTTATTGTCATGTTTAATACGCATAATCTTCAATCCAAGGTGAATCGGTTTTCACCTAATGGATAAAATACTCACCAGATCATAAATAGTGCTGCGTTAGCGAGTTGGGTTGTCTATAATGGTGCCTCATGTTAAGGAAGTAGTTATGAAAAGCATTGAAATAGATGACGATTTATATGCATTTATCGCTAGCCAAACCAAGCATATTGGCGAGAGTGCATCACAAATTCTTCGTAGGTTATTGTTGCCTGAAGATGGCGCAGCGGTAAATACACCACAAGCGACACCCGCAGCACCTAAGGTAGAAACGGCTAAAGCCACGGAGGCAGTAAAGCCTGCACCCGCCGTTAAGAAAACGACTGCGGCTGCGCCAAAGCAGCCCACAAAAACGGCAGCCCCAGCGAGAACGCCGAAGGTAGCAGCCACGGCTAAGCCATCTCCGCAAGCGCCTGTTTCAGAAGATATTCAAACGCACAAGAAAAACGATATTGTCGATGCGGTGTCACAGGATGCGCTTGCAACCTTCACCAAGCGCGTTGATCAATTCTTGTTTATCTTAAGTGCAGCGCACAAACTCAACGCGAACAGCTTTAGTCAGGTTGAGTCTATTGTGGGTAAAAACAGAACTTACTTCGCAAAAAGCAAAGAAGCTTTGCTTGAAAATGGCAGCAGTACCAATCCGAAAGCCATACCTGATAGCGACTATTGGGTTGTGACTAACAACAATACGGCAAAGAAAGTAAACATGCTGGAACAAGTTTTGCGTAAACTGGGTTACGCACCAGAGGTAGTTGAAACGGTGGTGAACCGATTTGCACCGGAAGGTAAATAAAAACAGTCAATACTGAATAAGGACGATTTCATGGCATTACATCCGCAAGCAGGTAAAGCTGCCGCTCCCGAACAACTTATCAATGTTGCCGCATTGGTAAGTCAATATTACAGCTATAAGCCAGACGCTTCTGCACCCGGTGAAGCGGTAAGTTTTGGTACATCAGGGCACCGAGGCAGCGCGGCTAATTTTACTTTCACTGATACTCACATTGCGGCAATTTGCCAAGCTTTGGTTGAGTACAGAGAGCAAGAAGGTATTACGGGCCCACTTTACGTAGGTAAAGATACCCACGCCTTGTCGGAACCGGCCATGATAACGGCAATAGAAGTGCTAGGTGCTAACGGGGTTGATGTTATTATTCAGCGCAGTGACAACGAAAGTATGGGGTACACGCCTACACCGGTTATTTCTCGTACCATTATTCGACACAACCGCAATAGCAGTGATAAAGCCGATGGTGTTGTGATTACACCGTCACACAATCCTCCAGAAGATGGGGGCTTTAAGTATAACCCTCCCCATGGCGGCCCAGCCGACAGCGACGTCACCAAACAAATTCAAGATCGCGCAAATGCGCTTATTGCTGATGGAAATGTGGCAGTAAAACGGGTAGATATTCGCCAAGCCAAAGCACGAGGCTTGGTGCGCGAAGAAGATTTTATGGAACCCTACATCGACGATTTGGCCAGCGTGATAGATATGCAAGCCATTGCCGATGCCAACCTTAAACTTGGCACCGATCCCCTAGGTGGTGCGGGAGTAGGTTACTGGTCTAAGATTGCAGAAAAGTATGGCCTGAACATTACCGTTGTTAATCAAGCGGTCGATCCCCAATTCGGTTTTATGCGCAGAGATAAAGACGGCAAATTACGTATGGATTGCTCAAGCGCGTATGCCATGGCTGGATTAATTGAATTAAAAGATGATTTTGATTTAGCTTGGGGCAATGATCCTGACTTTGATCGCCACGGCATTGTGTGTCCAAGCGCAGGTTTAATGAACCCCAATCATTACCTTGCGGTGGCAATTCAATACCTTTATACCCATCGTCCTCAGTGGCCACAGAGCCTAAATATTGGTAAAACACTGGTGTCTAGCAGCATGATAGACAGGGTTGCAAAAAGTCTAGATAAGCCACTTGCTGAAATGCCGGTAGGCTTCAAATGGTTTGTTGAAGGTTTGTCGCAAAGCAAAATTGGCTTTGCCGGAGAAGAAAGTGCTGGGGGGATTTTTCTACAGCGCGACGGCGAAACTTGGGCAACAGATAAAGACGGGTTTATTCTTTGTTTACTTGCGGCGGAAATCACGGCAGTGACAGGAAAAGATCCGGGTGAACACTATAAAGGATTAACGGAACAATTTTCTGCTCCCGTATATAGCCGCGTAGATGTTGCTGCAACATTGGAACAGAAACAAAAACTATCCGCCATGGACGCCTCTGTGATAACCAGCGATACCCTTGCCGGTGAACCCATTCTTGCTGTGCAAACCCATGCTCCAGGCAACAACGCAGCAATTGGTGGCGTGAAGGTCTCTACGGAAAATGGCTGGTTTGCTGCGCGTCCTTCTGGTACCGAGCAAATCTATAAAATTTATGCTGAAAGCTTCAAAGGTGAAAGTCACTTACAAGAATTGATTGCTGAAGCCGAGGCACTAGTAGGTAAAATCATCAAATAAGGTTAAAAAATAACCTAGCTAATCGATGTTTTGTAATAAATATGTTAAAAATCGACTGAATGCATACGAATTCAGTCGATTTTTTCGTTTTTTAACCAAATTATCACAACAATATCGTTTAAGTGCTGCTATATTGCTCTCATGTGACGTGCTATTTATGTAATTTAATTACATGTTGGCGTGATGGAAAACCTTCTCTGATAGAGTGAGACCGCACAATGAACGCTAAAGCGAACAACACCCAATCTCCCGCAAAAATTGACAAATCTGACTTCAAAGCCGCTGTAGTCAAGCACCTTCACTGTACCTTGGGTACGGATGAAAACAAAGCGAACAATCACGCTTGGTGGAAGGCCACCTGTGCCGCAATGCAAGAGCATGTGTTAGAGGGGTTACGTAAAACACAGAAAACCCACTATCTTAACGACACCCGCGCTGTGCACTACTTTTCTGCAGAATTTCTTATGGGGCGTTTGCTGTCAAACAACCTGCAAAACTTTGGTCTTTTTGAGGTAGCCAGTGGGGCACTAAAAGAACTTGGTGTTGAGCTGACTGACATCATGGAGCAAGAGCCTGATATGGCATTAGGCAACGGCGGCCTTGGTCGTCTTGCCGCGTGTTTTATTGATTCTTTGGCCACCATGGAGTTACCGGCAATTGGATACGGTATTCACTACGAGCATGGTTTATTCCGACAAGAAATTAAAAGCGGCGCGCAGATAGAGCGTCCAGACAGTTGGCGCGATTATGGTAACCCTTGGGAAATTTGCCGACCAGAGTCTATTCAAGAAGTCTCTCTATTTGGTTATGTTGAAACCAAATATGGCGAAAATGGCAGAGTGCTTAAAGAATGGCATCCTGGTTCTATCGTAAAAGGGGTGCCTTGGGATATCCCAGTGGTGGGATATGAAGGCAAAACTGTGAATGTACTGCGTTTATGGCAGTCAGAAGCCTCTGATTATTTCAACTGGGATGTCTTTAACGCGGGGGGATACGTGGATGCACAACGAGAAAATGTGCAGGCTGAAACCATCTCGAAAGTGCTTTACCCCAATGATGAAACCGAAGCGGGTAAAGAATTACGTCTTATACAACAATACTTCTTTTGCTCGTGCTCACTGAAAGACATTATTCGTCGTTACAAGCGTGCTCATGGTGATGATTGGAGCCGTTTTGCTGACCAGGTGGTGATTCAACTTAACGATACTCACCCAGCCATTGCCATCCCAGAGCTTATGCGAATTTTAGTAGATAGAGCTGAGTTAGATTGGGATCAAGCCTGGGGCATTTGTACACAAGTGTTTGCTTACACGAACCATACGCTATTGCCAGAAGCGTTAGAAAAATGGCCTGCTCGCATGATTGAAAAAATTCTGCCTCGTCATTTAGAAATTATCTATGAAATTAACCACAGATTTATGGCTGAGGTTGACAAAAAGTGGCCTGGCGACAACGCCATGAAAGCCAAACTGTCTATAATCGAGGAAGGCCATGAAAAGATGGTGCGCATGGGCCACTTGTCTGTTATCGGTTCTTTCGCCGTGAATGGTGTGGCCGAAATGCACTCTCGCTTAGTGAAGTCTTCTCTGTTTCCTGAGTTTGACGAATTATACCCGGGCAAACTCACTAACGTGACCAACGGCATCACGCCAAGACGATGGCTGAAGGCGTGTAACCCGTCACTTTCTAAACTGATTGATAAGAAGATTGGCGTAGACTGGCCTAAAGATTTGTACAAGTTAGAAGGGTTAGCCAAATTTGCGTCTAACAAAACCTTCCAAAAGCAATTCATGAAAGTAAAGTTAGAAAACAAAGAATTGCTGGCTGAAGAAATCCGTCAATCGTTGGATTTAGAAGTGGACGTTAATGCCATTTTTGATGTGCAAATTAAACGTCTGCATGAATACAAGCGTCAGCACTTGAACCTACTTCATATCATGGCTTTGTACCGTCGTATTCTTGAGAACCCAGACTACGATATGCACCCAAGAGTATTTATTTTCGGTGCAAAAGCGGCGCCGGGTTATAAGTTAGCGAAAGACATTATCTATGCCATCAACAAGGTAGCAGATAAAATTAACAACGACCCTCGTGTGAATAACAAAATTAAGGTGGTTTTCTTACCGAATTACCGTGTGTCTTTGGCAGAGAAAATGATTCCTGCGTCAGATGTGTCTGAGCAAATTAGTACCGCGGGTAAAGAGGCATCAGGTACAGGTAACATGAAGTTGGCGCTTAATGGGGCCGTGACTATCGGTACGCTAGATGGTGCAAATGTGGAAATTGCAGAGGAAGTAGGCGACGATAATATCTTCATCTTTGGCCTTACCGTTGAAGAAGTGAATGAGCTTAAAGCCAAGGGCTATAACCCTCTTGATTACTACTATAAAGATCCTGAAATTAAAGCGGTATTGGATTGGTTAGAAACGGATTACTTCACGCCGGGTAAGCCAGGCGCGCTGGTCTCTATTAAACAAAGCCTATTGGATCATGGCGACCCTTACATGGTTTTGGCGGATTACAGAAGCTATTCTGATGCACAAATTGCCGTAGATGAAGCCTATAGAGATAAAGAACGCTGGGCTGAAATGGCAATTATTAATACGGCGAAGATGGGTAAATTTACGTCAGATCGCTCCATAAAAGATTACGTCGATAGAATTTGGAAGCTTTCGCCGTGTAAGATTGAGAACTAATCGCACATTTAGGTATCTAAAGGCTCAGAAGTGTTACGCTTTCTGAGCCTTTTTCTTTTGTGGGCTAAGGGTTGACGCACCTTGGGTTAGCCAATGAGGTGCCCACATTTGGCCTTAACAGAAAGTAAATGATGCGTTTAGTTAAGTAAAACTTCAAAAATTTATAAGTAGGTATTAAAAAACATACTCTTTTATGCGCCCGGTGAGTAGTCAGGCAAGACAGAGTTTTCTACACTAGCTCGACACCTAGCCGCCGTTTTGTGCAAGGATACAATTATGAGCCGAATGCATTCGACTTTGGCAACCATTCCCAATCGTTACGCCTTTATCAACACCATCGACGCCTCTGCAAATCAGTGTCATTCTTTGTCACTTATGCTTATCGATATCGTGCGATTTTCCGATGTCACAACGAGTCTGGGTATCACCGTGGGTGATAGGTTCTTGCTAGAGATTGCAAACAGGCTTCACGTACTTTTCAACAAGGAAGTGCGTATTGGAAGAATAAGTGGCGATGTTTTTGGCGTAGTGTTCCTTAATACCTCAAATGCAACGTTTCTTCGCGATATGTTTGAGCGACTAGTGGAGCATTTCAAAACACCTATGTATCACGACGAGCATGCCTTTATTGCAGACTTTAATGTCGGCGTGGTGCAGGGGCGGTGTGACGAGTTTGAAATTACAGCATTTGTTTCTCGTGCTGAAGCGGCCTTAAAACAAGCAAAAGAAAATAAGTACGAAAATTACTACGCTTTAAGCATGCATGATAAGACCGAAACCGGTCGTAGTTTAGCGCTAAAAGCCGACCTCAAACGGGCATTATCACAAAACGAGCTAGAGCTGTACTACCAACCAAAGGTCGATCTAAATACCTTGAACGTTATTGGTGCAGAATGTTTATTGCGTTGGAATCATCCGCTCGATGGCGTGTTGTTCCCCGGGCCGCTCATTGAAGCAGCCGAATCGTATAACATGATGAATGAATTGGGTTATTGGACACTAGAGCAAGCGTTTAGAAGCTTGGTTGAATTGGAAAAGCACGGTCTGCCTATTACACTCTCTGTCAATATCTCGCCAACCCAATTATACGACAATCACTTATTGCCTTCGTTAAAGCTGCTTAGCGAAACATACAGTATGCCGCTGAATCGCGTCGAGCTTGAATTAACAGAAGACGTCGCCTTGTCAAATTCCTTGATGGTGAAAAAGCAACTAGATGAGCTAAGGGCTATGGGGATCGCGATCTCGGTGGACGATTTTGGAAAAGGGTATTCCAATTTAGCTTACATACGAGACTTAGATCTCACCGCCCTTAAAATTGACAAAACCTTTGTGATGGAGCTAACTGATCATCCAGTCAACCGTGCCATTATCGAAGCGGCAAATATCATTGGGAAGGCGAAAGGCTGTGCCGTTATCGCCGAAGGCGTAGAAACCATAAAGCAATTGCATATTTTGCGTGAAGTTGGCGTGCGCCAAGGGCAAGGCTACTTGTTTTCTAAGGCCGTTCCTTTAGGGAGTTTCATTCAATTAGCGCAGCGAGATATTATTGTTGGCACGTCACCTCGCCAAGCCTAACAGTATATTGTATTGAAAAACTAAAAATGGGTTGTGATTAAAACCGTCAAACGTGCAATAGTCCCCGCAAGTCGCTAGACTATCGCCATTCGCAACACGTATGGCTTAATTGATGCAACAACTTATACAACACGGTGAGTTTCTTTCACTCTCTCGAACCGAGCCTCAGCGCTTTCAAACCCCTATTCAATTTGAACTCGATAATCACACGAAAGTTGCTATCTCTGCGCCAGGGATTATTGAATTCACGCCCCTTTCTTCAGACAACATAAGCACTAAGCATATTGTTTTATCTTGCGGTGTTCATGGCAACGAAACGGCACCAATAGAAATGTGCGATGACTGGGTTAAGTCAATTCTTACAGGGCGGCTTGAAGTGACCCATCGCGTTTTGTTTTTGTTTGGTAATTTACCTGCAATGGATATTGCCAAGCGGTTTGTTGAAGAAAACATGAACCGCCTGTTTAGTGGTGCTCACTCGGAAGGCGAGGGCTGTAACAATATAGAAAGACAGCGCGCAAAAGCATTGGAAGAGGCAATAAACCAGTTTTTCGCTCATGCACAAGCCGACGAACAGAAATTCCACTACGATTTACACACCGCAATACGAAGCTCTAAAAACGAGAAGTTTGCGGTTTACCCTTATTTGCACGAGAGGCGCTACAGCAAAGGGCAGCTCGCTTTTCTGGCGGCCTGCGGGGTAAAAACAATTCTACTTTCAGAAAACCCAACGACTACCTTTAGCTATTTTTCGTCACGCCAGCACGGTGCTCATGCATTCACCGTGGAGCTAGGTAAAGTGCGCCCGTTTGGTGAAAACGATATGTCACGGTTTACGCTAGCGAAAGAGGCGATAACGTCACTGATTAGTCGCGAAGATTTTTCACCGCAAGTGTCTATGGATGAATTGGATATTTTTCGGGTGAATCAAGTGGTGATCAAAAACGCAGATGACTTTACCTTGCACTTTGACGACGACACGCCCAATTTTACCGATTTTACAAAGGGCACTGTGCTTGCTTCTGAGTCAGGTAAAACCTATGTCGCACAGCAAGACGGTGAAGCGATTGTTTTTCCTAATGCTGACGTGGCGATTGGTCAACGGGCTATGCTTACCGTGGTCCCCACCAAGCTGGAGACGCTAGATGTTTAAGTTAGATGAGCGGTTAGATAAAGATACCTTTTTTATAAGTGACTTACCTTTGTGCCGCGTCTTGTTGATGAACGACAACCAGTTCCCGTGGTTAATCTTAGTGCCTCGGGTAGCCGATGTGGCAGAGATTATTGATTTAGATGAAGCCCAGCAACAGCAGTTTTTAAAAGAGTCTGGATTTGTAAGCCATGTACTAAAACAAAAAACACAGTGCGATAAACTTAACGTGGCAGCCCTTGGCAATATGGTGAAGCAACTGCATATTCACCATGTAGCAAGGTTTACCCATGATGTGGCTTGGCCTAAGCCCGTTTGGGGCAATCAACCAGCATGCCCTTACCACATCGAAAAGGCTAGTGTATTAATATCTACTTACAGAGAATCTCTCGCACTTTTCTATTGAGCTTGCTAGCCTAACGTTAATTTACTCTACTTTTTTACATAGTCTGAAAAAGTAGTGGCGTTTAACAAAGGAGTTTGTTTATGATTATTTCTACTACGCCTTCATTGCAAGGTCAGAAAATAGATGAGTATTGCGGCATTGTGGTTGGCGAGGCTGTCATGGGCGCCAATATCTTCAAAGATTTGTTTGCGTCTATCCGCGATATCGTGGGCGGCCGTTCGGGTTCTTATGAAGAAGAGCTTACGCGTGCAAGAAAGCTGGCGTTCAATGAAATTGAGCACGAGGCAAGAAGCATGGGGGCAAACGCAGTGGTGGGAATTGACTTAGACTACCAAGTTATTGGCGATAAAGGCAGCATGCTGATGGTCAGCATCAGTGGTACCGCGGTGAAGACCTCACCATTGTAACCCTTACAATACACTATCTGCGGCTAAATGCCGCAGAAAGGCGAGGGAAATGGCGGATTTCCCTCGCTTGACTTACCACTCGTCTTCTTCGTCATCGAACCCTTTTTTTGCTTGCCCGTTTCCGTTTTTATTGTTGTCTTTGTGTTTCTGGGTTTGATCTTTCACTTCTTGCGGGAATTTAAACTTCGCGCTGTATTTTAGTAGGGTGATATTGCCAATCACCACGCCTAATACCAATACAATGATAACAACGACCCAAGTGGTATCCATGTGCGTATTACTCTCCCAAATTTAGAATGTAGCGACGGTAAATCATGTGGATGTGGTCAAGCACGGTGCTTTTGCCCTCAAGATCGCTATTTTCAATGGCCGTGACTAGGCTTGCTAGGTTTCTTTGTTTTTCAAACAAATTTGCACTGTCGGCATGGGATAAATGCCAGGGTTCGCGAGCCACGCCACCGCAATAGCGCGCAAAAGGTAAAGTGAAGCCATAGTGCGCCATGTTTTCATTTAACCACTGCGCCAACGGATAGCAAGGGCCATCAGCGGCGTATTCCGTTTCAACCAATTGAAAGTCGCCATCCCATTGGGATACCGCGGCTTTATCATAAACGTCAATATCAGACCCCCAATGGTGGCGACTGCCGCCCGGTAACGCTGACCACATTAAAATAGCATGCAGTTTTTCTACGTTGCTTAAACGTTCAGGGTTTAACGGTACGCCATAGATATCAAGAAGCTTCGCTTCTCCTCGCCACTTTCTATTCCAAATGAGGCACTGTCGTTCAAAACTGCGGTAGCTACTCACCAATTGTAAGTCTATACCTTCTTGCTTGGCATCCTGCTGCATGGCGCTAAATGCGTCTAATACAGCGGGGAGAAGTAAATGGCCGTTGCCGGCGTCCATCAGTTGGTGAGGCGATATGCCTAACCAACGAGATGAAGAGTATGAAAGGTGGGTTAACATGATATTGGGGCTGAGACTAGGCGAGTAATCGCACAAGAATGCCGTAATAAATATCAGCAAGTTGCTCTAAATCCGACATTTTTACGCATTCATCAATTTTGTGGATAGTCGCATTTACCGGGCCAAGCTCAATCACTTGCGCACCTGTAGGTGCTATAAAGCGTCCGTCAGACGTACCACCTGCCGTAGACAATACAGTGGGCTCTCCTTTAACCGCTAAAATGGCTTCTTGGGTAGCATCTAGCAATGCGCCAGTATCGGTCAAAAACGGCTGTCCGTTGAATGTCCATTTAATGTCGTAATCGAGTTCATGCTTATCTAAGATATGGGTAACACGCTCAATTAACTGTTTATCGGTAACTTCGGTAGAAAAACGGAAGTTAAAACATACCTGAAGTTCACCAGGAATGACGTTTCCTGCCCCTGTACCACCGTGAATATTCGAGATTTGAAAGCTGGTGGGCGGGAAAAACCCATTGCCATCATCCCAGTGAGACTGAGCAAGTTCAGTCAGTGCAGGGGTGGCAAGGTGAATAGGGTTGCTGGCCAAGTGAGGGTAGGCCACATGCCCTTGAATACCTTTCACGGTTAAATCACCAGTTAACGAGCCTCGTCGTCCATTTTTAACAATGTCACCCACTTCTGTGGTGGAAGAGGGTTCACCAACAATACACCATGTAATTTTCTCATTGCGGGCTTCTAGCGTATCAATAACGCGGGTGGTGCCATTAATAAATGGGCCTTCTTCGTCGCTGGTAATCAGATACGCAATACTGCCCTTATGGGCAGGATAATCCCGCACAAACTCTCTTGTTGCCACAAGCATTGCCGCGAGGCTTCCTTTCATATCGGCTGCGCCGCGCCCATGCAAGAATTCGCCTACTTCAGTTGCGGTAAATGGCGGCGTTTTCCAGGCATCTTCTGGGCCGCTAGGAACAACGTCAGTATGCCCTGCAAAGCAAAACACTGGGCCTTCATTACCCCGGCGAGACCACAAATTAGTGGTATCTTCAAACACCATGGTTTCATTATTAAAACCTAGTGTAGAAAGAAACGCTTTCATCGCTTCTTGGCAACCTTCATCTTCGGGTGTGACCGAGCGGCGATTCATTAAATTCTTTGCAATATCGATAACGGTATCGTTAATCAAAATATGTCCTCATACTGCGCAGGTTTAAAACCAATGTGAAAGGTGCCATTGTGAAGCAAAATAGGGCGTTTAACCATGGCAGGGTGGGTTTCTAGAAGCGAAAGCGCTTTTTCTTTATCTAAATTGGCTTTATCAGCATCATCAAGTTGGCGGTAGGTGGTGCCGCGTTTATTTAGCATCACTTCCCAACCCAATGCGCTTTCAGCAGTGGTGAGGAACGCCGCTGAAATGCCATCTTTTCTATAGTCGTGAAACACAAAATCAATGTTGTGTTCAGCTAACCATTTCTTTGCTTTTTTTATGGTATCGCAATTGGCTATACCGTAAAGCGTCGTGCTCATAATATGTCTATCCTGAAGGTGTAAAATGTGATTTATGTCTTGGCGACCTACCTATTTTACTTACGTTAATAGGTGCATTTATAAAAAAAGCGTGAAGAGACTGTCTTGCATGCCGTCAACGTATTTTTGTTGTGTAGGCAGCAGCCCCTTCAAGGCCTGCGCATTTAATACCGACATTATACAAATATTTGCCACGCCTTGTTGCTTCAACCATGCAGAATTTACAGAAAATAGCAGGCTACCCTTATTTATTTTATCGCCTTGTTTAACCTCACACTGAAATTTCTCACCCAATAACCCATTCGTTTGCTCGCCAAACTTAACGATGCATTTTAATCCAAACGTCGACCTCAGGGTAATGGCGTAATTGAGGGGATCCACAGCAAGAATAGTTCCTTCGAATGGGGCGCGGGCTTTGCTTTCGGAAGTTTGTATGGCGAAGCCAGGACCCCACGCGCCCTTTGCAAAGAGGGGATCAGAGAGTGTGGACAAGCTCGCACATTTCCCAGACACGGGGGCCGCAATGGGAATGGCGCGTTGAAAAGAGTCTGGCGCCTCTACAAGCAATTTATCTGTGATCAAGACACCATTCCTCTTACTGAATATCCCGCCTTCACCAAGGCTTTTTGCGCATCGTTGAGTTTATTTTCTTTCACAAGGAAAAAGTCGGTTTCAAAAGTAGAAACCACGAAAATAGACACTTTGGCTTTTGCTAATACCGCGCCTATTTGCGCCATAATGCCCACCATTGAAAGATGAAGTGGGCCAATAAGTTCAAGTGCTTTCCAATTTTCGTCGCTTTCAAGGGAGTCTATGGAGACCGAATCAGGCACCACAATCGACAGTTCATCTTGGGTTTTGCCGAGAAAAAATAATGGGCTTTTGAGCACCTCAGCAGGTATATCACTGTCGCCATCTAAACTGTGAATGGTAAAAGATTGAGGGAGCACCTCTAGGGTTTGTTTGGGCATGAAAAACCAAGGAAATGTTAACGAAGTAAAGTATCCACATTAAACCACCATCTGTGACTAACTGCCAAGTGTTATCCACTTAATCTGTGGATAAGTTTGTTGAGTAGTTTGGGGCTTAATTATAAGTGCATGAAAATAAACAAATAAATAAACTGTACAAACAATAGCCAGTGGATAACATTCACTGTATTGCAAGCATTTTCCACAACCGCTGTCTATACAATTTTGTGAAAATGTTCTTCTATTTTTGAATTTCTTTTCTTGACAGTGCGTATTTTTTGTCGACGAAATAGGCCTAAAAGGGGTAGGGTTTATAATTGTAAAACCGATTGTTAATAAGCAAATCGAAAGACACAACGATAAAAATAAGGTGACGACAATGAGCGATAGTTTATGGTGCGACCTCACCACTGAAAAGGCAGATACATTAGCTGATTACTATGTTGAAGTGATGGGATGGAAAAAAGAAGCCATCGACATGGGCGATTACAACGATTACGTGATGATGAAAGCAGACGGTACCCCAGCGGGGGGTATCTGTCATAAAAAAGGCTGTAATGAAAACATGCCGAATGGATGGATCCCCTATTTTACCGTGAGCCATCTAGATACGGCATTGCAAAAAAGTCAACGTTTAGGCGGCACCCTGGTAGGGAAAATTAGACAGTTTGGCGAAGATAGGTTTTGTATTGTGACGGATCCCGCGGGGATAAGCTGTGGTTTGTTTGAAAAAAACAGCTAAGCGCGGCAACCCAATTCGCCGTGAATATCAGTACGGCCAATTGGGTCTGCACGAAAAAAGGTAAGGCTGGGTTAACTGGCTTTATCTTTTAACACACCTCGGCTTAGTTGGTCGCGTTCGATGGACTCAAACAAGGCTTTAAAATTCCCTTCACCAAATCCATCATCTTGTTTCCGCTGAATAAACTCAAAAAATACGGGGCCAAACACGGTTTCTGAAAAGATTTGAAGAAGCAGCCTAGGTTCGCCATTTTCCGTCGTGCCGTCTAATAAAATGCCTCTAGCCTGTAATTCGTCAACGGGCTCACCATGGCCGGGCAGGCGTTCTTCTAACATTTGGTAGTAGGTATCTGGAGGCGGTGTCATAAACTTCATGCCTTTGGCTTTTAGTTTATCTAAGCACGCAGGCAAATCGTCACAAGCGAAGGCAATATGTTGAATACCTTCTCCATTATATTGCATTAGAAATTCTTCTATTTGGCCACCCCCACCCACGGCTTCCTCGTTAAGAGGAATACGAATTTTACCATCTGGCGCCGTCATGGCTTTGGATAGTAGGCCGGTATACTCACCTTTAATATCAAAGTAACGAATTTCGCGGAAATTAAATAAATCAGTATAAAAGTTAGCCCAATACTGCATTCTGCCCCGGTAAACGTTATGAGTAAGGTGATCTAAGGTATGAAAGCCACACCCTGTTGGGTAACGGTCTACCCCTTCAATCCAATGAAAATCAATATCATAAATGGTGTTCTCGCCTTCGTACCTATCAATGAGGTAGAGCATGGCGCCACCTATGCCCTTAATCGCTGGCAGTTTGAGTTCCATGGGGCCGGTATAAGTATCCATAGGCTGGCCACCCCGGCTGAGCACCTCACTGTAAGCATGTTGTGCGTCTTTCACTCTAAACGCCATACCGCATGCAGATGGGCCATGTTCTTCCGCGTAATAACCCGCGTGGCAGTGCTTTTCGTAATTGCTCAGTAAGTTGATGTCTCCCTGGCGCCAGAGTTCTACATCTTTTGATTTATGCCGCGCTACGCGGGTAAAGCCCATGGCCTCGAAAATAGGCTCAAGTATCCCTTTTTCAGGGGCGGTAAACTCTAAAAATTCAAAGCCATCAAGCCCAATAGGGTTTTCGAATAAGTCAGCCATTACATCCCTCACATTTTTATGTGCTTACCCTAATAAGCTTTCATTTAGGGTTTATGCTTAATTTGTGAAAATATTGTAAACACGAGCAGGTTCACTCAGCAATGGTGGAAGAGCAATAGGAATAGTGAGAGTACGGCACCAAGTGTAACGAATAGTTTTCAGTTCAGAAAAATCCGTATTAAACTTCCAGAGTGATCGTTTAACTTATTGAAATTTAAGTGCTATTTCTGTATTTTAAAACGCGCAAGTGTGCAGTAAAGCGTACAGTGCATGTACGCGCTACTCAGGTTGCCCGGTAAATTGCTTTTTCAATCCCTTCCAACAGTTTATGTAGTCGGTTTGTCGGCAGGGGGTGTTCAATGCAAAAGGCGTGGGCTTAATCACTAAACTCGATTCCAACATAAACGCCAGGGTATCTTTGTATCTTTGAGGGGTCAGCGTATCTTGGGTTGCTTTATTAAACACGGCGGCCTCAGGGCCATGGGGCGTCATACAGTTGTGAAGGCTAGCGCCTCCAGGTTCAAACCCTTTTTCTTTCGCATCATAGGCGCCTTTAATTAAGCCCATAAACTCACTCATGATATTTCTGTGATAATACGGTGGCCGAAAGGTGTGCTCTGCAACCATCCACCTTTCAGGAAAAATAACAAAATCCACGTTTGCTGTGCCCTCATGGGCAGACGGCGAGGTTAATACGGTAAAAATAGAGGGGTCGGGATGATCAAAACTCACTGAATTAATCACGTTAAACGCGTTCAGGTTGTACTTGTAAGGCGCAGAATTACCCACCCAAGCCACCACATCAAAAGGAGAATGAAGCAAAGTGGCTTGATACAGCTGACCGTCAAATTTAGTGACTAACGTATGTGGACTGTCGTTATCTTCAAACCAGGCCACAGGATAGTGAAAATCACGCTGATTAGCGTAGCCATTTGCCCCCACAGGCCCGCGTTCTGGCAGCGTGAAAGGTTGCCCGTAGTTTTCACACACATAGCCGCGGCAATGTTCAGAGCTAACGTCTATTGAGAATTTTACGCCTCGTGGAATAACGGCAATTTCCTCCGGCTCAAGGCTAAGCCTGCCGAACTCCGTTTTAATCAACATTTCCCCGTGTTGAGGGATAATTAATAACTCCCCATCAGCATTATAAAAGGCTTTCTTCTCCATATTGGCATTTGCACTGTAGAGGTGTATCGCCATGCCGATGTGAGTATGCGCACTGCCATTCGCCGCCAGGGTAGTTAACCCGTTTACAAAATCAGTGGGTTCATCTGTAAAAGGGAAGGGGCTCCAGCGCATTGCATTGGGTGGGCAAGGTGTTGTATGAGGGGCTGTGACGATGTTACCTAAAGCCATAGGCTCAAAGTCTGACATGGCAACAGAAGGGTGCAGTCTGTATGTCCAACTACGCCTATTGCTTGCCCTTGAAGCCGTAAAAGCTGTAGTACTGAGTTGTTCCGCATACAAGTTATACTCCACCTTTTGCGGGCTAAACTGCCCCATAGGTAACGCACCTGCTAAGGCCTCTGTTTCATGTTCATTATTAAAACCTGTTAGGTATTGCAGTTTTGCCACAGACGGCTCCTTAAACACCTTTACCGCCTTCATGGTTTGTTCGAACGTAGCTTGATGTAAAGAAGGGAGGCGGTAAGTCTGGTTATGATGTGGTTAATAGGCAAAAGAGTAGAGAAGGTGAAAAGGTAAATCAATTGTTAACGTGCATATGATAGGTATTGCTTTAGATTACGGTGTTCTAGAAACTTTACGTTGCAGTTGGGCAGGGTTAACACCGTGTTGAGCTATGTTGTATCAAGCCGGCGGAATAAGCGCAGCAGAAAGCATAGAAAGAAATGGCTTGGTTAAACCATAAGCACGATGATTTCTGTTAAATTGGTGTGAAGTTATTACTTTTCTATAAATTACTGGTAAATTGTGCACCACGGTGAACAAATTAGGGTAATTCGTTGGTTCCTTTAGATATTTACGCAGGTGAAGCGGCGCGCGCTAGAATCCAAAAAGAGGGGTTTTCGCCACAACTGTTTCAGTATTTTCTTGGTGCCTCTGGTGGGCCAAAATGGTTTTCATTGGCGGGGTTAGACCGGGTACTATTTCCAGAATGGTTTGCTGGCATTCACCACCAAGTACAAGTCATAGGCTCTTCTGCTGGCGCATTTAGAGCCATGTGTGCCGTACAGCAAGATCCCCTTGTGGCTATTAATCGCTTAGCCAGTGCCTATTCCACCACCACCTACTCAAGCAACAAGCCTACTCCACGAGAAATCACCGCCAAAGCCTTAGATCTTCTCACTTATATGATTGACGATGAAGGCAAGAAAAGTGCGCTGGAAAATGACAGATTCAAAGCGCATTTAATTGTAGCAAAATGCCTAGGTGCCACTCGCTTTGAAGGTAAATTTCAACAATTACGCGGCCTTGCTATGAGCGCGGCAACAAACACCATAGGCCGTAAGCATTTGGCAAAGTTGTATACCCGCTATGTATTTTCATCGCCAGGTAGTAACCTAAGCATAAGCGATCCCTATCATCTACCCACGCAGTATCATCTGTTAACCGAGGGTAATATACATGCGGCTTTATTGGCCTCAGGTTCAATACCAGTGGTCATTGAAGGTGTGACAGACATAGAAGGCGCCCCCCCTGGCATGTATAGAGACGGGGGCATTATCGACTACCATTTCGATATATCCCTTGGCCCTGAAGATGGATTAGTGCTGTATCCCCATTTTTACAACAAGCCAATACCGGGATGGTTCGATAAGGGCTTAAAACGTCGCGTTCCTCATAAGAGCAGTTACGACAACGTAGTAATGATGGTGCCCTCACAAGCATTTATCGCCAGCCTACCTTTTGGCAAAATTCCCGATAGAAAAGATTTTGAAGTACTAGACGCCCCAGCCCGAATCGCATATTGGCAAACCGTGCTGAGTGAAACAGACAGATTAGGCGAGTACTTTATGAAAATAGCGGGAGATGGCAGTATTGTGGATAAAATACAGCCATTCACGTTTGCCCAGCGTGGGGGCTAATTCGTCTATTTGGTTGCTTATTAGGCACTTGAATGCCACGGCGTGAATTTTTTCTTGCAGCCAGCGCGCTGCATCAGTATTATACGCGCCGTTGCTACAACTCGACACCCTCATGGTTGTTAGCATTTCAATTTGCGTCTATAGCTCAGTTGGTTAGAGCGCTACCTTGACATGGTAGAGGTCCCCTGTTCGAATCAGGGTAGACGCACCACTTCTTCTATACTCAGTTTTCATCATATCTCGGCGGCGCAATTACCTATTGTTCGTGGCGAGCTTTATTGCGTTTGTTCAGTTAGCGTCGTTAATTTTCTTCTAATACACCGAGTGCGTCACATTTTGTCGTATCCATGCTTCATGCTTATTAAAGGTGAGCCATTACGAGTAAAAGCATGGAAAACGTTCAAACCAGTCAAATCAATATTCACGTCATCGGTGTAGGTGGCTGCGGTGGCAACGCGGTAACAAATATGGCCAGTCTGTGCTCTCACGAACGTATCAGATTCAGTTCAATTAATACAGATATCGCCGCTTTACATCGATGTCATAACCATGAAGTGGTGTTAATTGGTGAGGGCACCACTAAGGGGTTTGGCGCGGGCGCTGATCCTGAGGTGGCAAGGCGCGCTGCGAGTCAAAGTGAGGCCGCGCTACAAGTGCTTATTGAGGGAGCTGACCTTATTATCATTGTTGCAGGGTTAGGTGGAGGAACGGGAAGTGGTGCTTCTCCAGTTCTTATTGACTTAGCCAAAGAGAATGAAATTGATGTCATGTGTTTTGTCACTCTCCCCTTTAAAACTGAAGGAGGGCTGAGAGTGGATATTGCTGAGCACGCGCTAGCGGAAATACGTAGCAAAGCAAACGCAACGCTTGTGATGTCTAACGATTCATTGATATCGGCCTTGGATGAAACTGTAGGCTTGCTTTCTGCTTTTCGCCATTGCGATGCCCAAATGCATAGCATAGTGGAAGCCATCATCGTGATGTTAACAAACACTGGGTACATCAACGTCGATATCAATGACTTCAGTCACATTCTCTCCTTAGAGGGTGACACCGCCTTAGGTGTTGGCATAGCAGAGGACGACAGTTCATTGAGCAGTGCACTTAAGCATGCGTTAGAAAACCCGCTGGTTGATAAGCAAAACATAATGGGGGCGCAGGGGGTTATCGCACAGCTAACCTGCAGAGAAGAGCCGAGTTTGGCTATGTATGAAGAAATGCTAGCCACGCTTCAATTACTCGTAGATGGGCCCCAAACTCTCATTATTACTGGCGTGACTTTATCCCCCGAGCTACCACATTTTGGTGAAGTGTTAATTATCGCAACAGGGGTGCCTGTGGAGAAACAGCAATTTGACCAAGAGAAAAATGTGATACCGATGAAGCACGCATCTGGCTACCTTGAAATTCCAACGTACTTAAGGCTTCGAGGAAAAGAGCTGCTATGACGCTGATTGCGCCCGAGCATTAGGCCGCTTTATCGTTGATAGCCGTTTAACTACTGCTATCAACGTCTCCCAAATAAGTCATATGCAGTGTGCTCGACAGCGCTTTGAAGTATTGCCGTAACTTTTGCGGCGCAATAACTTCAATGTTGTCACCTAAGCCTCTTAAAAATGCGCGCAGTTTATTGGTATCTTCAACTGTAGCGGTTAACCGCGATTTATCAGCCTGGTTTGACGGAGTAATAACCTGATCAT
This sequence comes from Alteromonas sp. B31-7, assembly GCF_015767655.1. NCBI lineage: Bacteria > Pseudomonadati > Pseudomonadota > Gammaproteobacteria > Alteromonadales > Alteromonadaceae > Alteromonas > Alteromonas sp. B31-7. The sequence continues at coordinate 2,726,504 of NZ_CP065233.1, read as the reverse complement.
CGCTTAGCCTATAGCCGTGAAGTAAAAATAGGGCGTTGTTATTCACGCGTAGCTCTAGCTGTATGTTTTCTTTATTTTTGGCTGTTAATGTCTGAATATTTTCCAACTCGCCAAAGGCTTGTTGGCAGTCTTCATCAGTTACGGTAACGTTTCTAATGAATTGTAGCGGTAAAGCGTAGCGCCTTTTGTGCAGCGCGCCGAAGGTGCATACAAATAGTTGTCGGCCATCTTGCTTAACCAACCCCATGGGGTTAACCCTGTCGTAGTGCTTCCAAACCATGTCAGTGCTACCGCTAAATATACGTTTAATATCAGCAGAAATTTGCTTCTTAAAGAAGATGGCGCTTTTCAACCGTTCAAAGGAAGTGGCATCTATTTCTGGCGGTATAAGTGGTTGAGAAATTTGGGAGTCGGCCACCGATCTTAACCAATGCGTTAGCAAAGATTCGCTGTCTTGCTCAAGTACCTGAGACGCTTTTGCAAAATAGGGCTGCATTTCTTTTAACGTAGAATTAGGAAGCGTTGCGCCTGACTGCTCTAGCACTTTAAAGGCTAACGCGGTATTGCCATCCATTAAGCTTACATTGAGCTTTTTAAAATTAGCGTTGATAAACCAGCCGTAAGGTTTGGAGCGTTTATCAACGTCTAGACCAAAAAGCCCAATGTTTTCTAAGCTCACTAGGTCTCGTTGAACCGTGCGCATGTCGATATTATGATGCCCACAGTTTTGAAGGTTCTCGAATATTTGCCGACTTGATACCTTTCTAGGCGCAAACGGCACGAATTGGAGAATGTCTAACTTGCGTTGAAATGCACTCATTGTGGTGAACTGACTTTTACGTGAGTAACTTCACGATATCATAGAGATAGGGTGCGACAAAAAGTGTCGCACACTTGATGCGCGTTTTAGTTCATTTCAAATAAACGTGGCGCATTGCGGTGAACTTCATCTAAATTTGCATTGTTTAGGGTTATTGGCTTCTGCAGCTCTAGCCATACGGGGGGCCGCTTCAGCCGTTAATTATCTTCTCCTACACGTCTATTTTGTTCTTTAATTTTTATTAGACAAAAGTAGTAAAAAATAAAGGTGTTTTTATTTTTTTAAGCTACACTTCAACGAAGCAGCATAGCAACAATTTAAGTTAAGCAATTGCACACCAGCGTAATGGAATGCCATGGTGACGGAGTATTAGGGAATGTTTGAAACAACTTTTCACCATTGTGCGGTGGGTTTGGCTCATGTAAGTCCTTCTGGGGAATTCATACGGGTAAATAAAACGCTGAGCGATTTTCTCGGCTATGACATTGAGGCTTTTTCAACCCTGTCTATTCAAGAAATCACTGCGCCTTCTCACCTTGCAACAGATTTAAACCTGCTAAACAAAACCCTTTGTGGTGAAATTGATACCTACAGCCTAGAAAAAAAATACCTGCATAAAGAGGGGCACGAGGTGTGGGGGAAGCTCACGGTCTCGTTAGTGAGAGATAAACAGGGCAAGCCAGATTATTTTATTTCCGTTGTTGAAGATATCGACAACATGAAAAAGGTAGAGTCGGAGCTGTTTCAGGCAGAAGCACTGTTCAGTGAAATTGTATCGGCATTTTCTTCACGTACTTATATATGGGTTGCATCGGCAGATTTAGCTAAACTGCACTATGCCAATGAGGGTTTTCAAAATATATTTGGCCGGGATGTATCCGTGGTAGCGAACGACCCCTTAAAGTTCTTAAGCTATGTGCACCCAGAGGATAGAACGCGGGTGGCGCAGGTTTTTGCAAATAAGCCCCTAGCACCTTGGGATGTACAGTACCGTATTTACGATCCTGACGGTAAGGTTAAGTACATTCATGATAGGGGGATCCCGCTTTATGATGAAGAAGATAAGCTTTCTATGATTGCCGGCACAGCTGATGATATAACCCAGCAAAAAGAGCAAGAAGCAGCCTTAGTGGACGCGGTAGCAAAGTTAGAAGCATTATCGAAAACAGATTCACTCACGGGGTTAGCCAATAGGCGTGAGATGTTTCAGCATCTTGATCAATCTATCGTGCAAATGAAGCGCAGTGAGCTTGTGTCTACCTTGGTGTTCATCGACTTAAACAACTTTAAAGTCATAAACGATACCTACGGGCACAAAGCCGGTGACTTAGCATTGACTTCATTCGCGCAATATATGCAGGGGCACTTACGGGAAACCGACAAATTAGCCCGCCTAGGCGGTGATGAGTTTGTTTTGCTTTTGTACGGTACTAATGGGAATGACACGACACAGTTTTTTAACCGCTTATTGGCCGCACCTATCAATGTAGAATGCGAGGTTGGCAATACTATTCCGCTTTCTTTTAGCGTGGGAATAAGTGAGTGGACCCCCGATATTAACGACCCCCAACAATGGATAGATGCGGCAGATGCGTCAATGTACGAACAAAAACGCCAGCATCATTCGAATGCTGGCGTGGATAAAGAGGTAGGCTAATCCTGGGCCGCTTGCCGCTGAGCAAACCAAGTCGCAATCTCTTGTCGTTCTTCTTCGGTCATTTGCGTTTTATTCAAAAACGGCATGTCTCTAGTGACGGTTGTGCGTCGAACAAGTTGGGCTGACTGGCGTTCAATATCTTGCCAGTTGTCGAATACAACCCCCAGTGGCGCCACTTTGAAAATGTCGTCGGTAGGCGTGCTCGCATGGCAGCTAACACAGTGTGTGTTGACTAACTCCTCAATTCGGCTGTCGGTAACCACAGCAAGGGCTTGGTCGCCATGTTCGCTCTTTTCTACTGAGACGCTTTGGCTTGAAGGCCAAGAGACAGCCAGTGCAATAAGCAGCATTCCAATAGCACCTGACACCAAAATGGCAGGTTTAGTTTTACCCACATGACGCAGATTGAAAAAGTGTCTAATCCAAGCCGCATTCGCCATGATTGCAATGAGCACTAACCAGTTATACTCGTGTTGGTAAGTCATCGGATAATGATTTGAAATCATGATGAACAACAAAGGTAAGGTGAAATAGTTGTTGTGTACTGAACGTAACTTAGCGCCTGCTCCCCATTGTGGGTCAATGTCACCTTTTTGTGCCACCGCTGCTACCATCTTGCGTTGGTTGGGCATAATGTTGAAAAAGACATTGCCGGCCATAATGGTCCCGATTAGCGCACCTACGTGAATATAGGCACCTCTGCCGCTAAACCATTGTGTCGACAGAAACGTCACCGCACATATCAGCGCGACTAGGCATAAGCCAAACAGTAATGGGTATTTTGCTAGTGGGCTTCTGCACGCCATTTCATACACAAACAAGCCGCCAAATATTAATCCTAAGCCCAAACTAATCGCTTCAGTGGGGCTAAGGTTGTTTACGCTAGGGTCTATTAGGTAGGCGGATGCACCGAAGTAATACACCAAGACTAAAAGTGCAAAACCCGACAGCCAAGTGGTGTAGGCTTCCCACTTAAACCAGTGAAGTGTTTCTGGCATTTTTTCTGGGCCATAGGCATACTTTGCTACCTCATAGAAACCGCCGCCATGAATGGCCCACAAATCACCTTTTATGCCTTTGTCTTGCTTCCATTTTGGCGGAGTACGTAAATTGTTATCTAGCCAAATGAAATAGAATGACGCGCCAATCCATGCCACGCCCGCAATAACGTGAAACCAGCGAATAAATAAACTAAACCAATCAAACCATGGCATGGGTTAACTCCTTTTTATTATAACGACAACGCCCGTTTACCCATGTTTCACTTAGCGCGCGATCATCACCTAAAATGCTAAGTGCGAAAAACACGTCATCGAAGGGGGCGTCAGGTTTTATTCTTAACGAGGTTAATTCGTCAAAATGGGGGTCTAAAATGACAAAGTCCGCTGCGCTTTGCGGGTTTAAATTTCCAATTTCATTTTCCCACTTATGTGCTACCGCAGCCCCTTGCGTCATTAAATAGAAGCCGTCGTACGGGTTTATAGGGGCATGACGCAACTGACTTACTTTGTATGCATCCCCATAGGTTTTAAGCATACTAAAACTAGTGCCTGCACCCACATCGGTGGCAAGGGCAACATGAACATCCTGTTGCTTAGCCATTTCCCTATCAAACAACCCACTACCCAAAAACAAATTAGACGTAGGGCAAAAAGCAAGGGTTGCGCCAGTGTCGTGCAGACGCTGCCATTCTTCTTCGTGCAAATGGATGCCATGACCAAACACAGCGCGGGGGCGCACCATGTTATAAGTGTCGTACACATCCAAATAGCTCTTTGCATTAGGATACAAACTTTTTACCCATGCGATTTCGTCTAGGTTTTCTGACAAATGGGTTTGAATAAATACATCGGGGTACTGGCAGGCTAACTCACCTAAGCTGGCCATCTGTGCTTCTGTACTGGTGGGCGCAAACCTCGGTGTAATGGCATACCTATTTCGCCCCTTATTGTGCCACTTTTCAATCAGGTCAGCGGAATCTCGTTGCGCCGAGTCAGCACAATCTTGCAAATCTTCAGGGCAGTTACGATCCATGCACACTTTACCCGCCACAATGGCCATGTTGATTTCGTTGGCGGCAGTAAATAAAGCATCACAACAGGTTTTGTGAACCGATGAAAAAACAAACCCAGTGGTGGTGCCGTTTTTCAATAATTGACGTAAAAACACCTGGGCAATATCGCTGGCGTGAGCCGTTTCACTAAATAATCGCTCTGTAGGAAACGTGTAGTTTTCAAGCCAGCTTAGTAATTGTTCGCCATAACTGGCGATGCTTTGTGTTTGTGGGTAGTGCAGGTGGCTATCGATAAAACCGGGCACTAGCCATTTGCCAGAATGATCCACAATGCTTGCTTGTGGAAAGCTAGCGTTAACCTCGTTAAATGGGGCTACGGCAACAATGGTGCCGTTATCAATCACAAGGCCGCCATCCAGAATAATGCTAATATCCTGTTCGGGTTGTTTTGTGGCTGTGGGAAAGTGCGCAATGTTCGCACGAATAAGCTGCATGTTATTTAGCTGCCTCTGTAACTGCTAAAGCCGAAGGGTGAAATAAGTAAAGGCACGTGATAGTGCCCGCCTTCATCGCCTAGTTCGAAACAAATATCAATATGAGGGTAGAAGCTTTTGCCGTGGGTAGAAATAAGGTATTTGTGGCAATGAAAACGCAAGGTGTAAATACCTGCTTCAAATGGGGTGCCCCAATCCTTAAAGCGGCCATCGCTGTCTGTAGTGCCGGTTAGGGTACTGCCGTCTGGACGTGATAGTGTCAGTTTGATCCCCTCAACGGGTTTGCCGCTAGTGGTGTCTAATATGTGGCTAGAGAGTGTGTTCATTCACTTTTTTCCTCTTCTGTTAGTGCTTTATTCAGCCTCAACAAGGTAATTTTTAACTGTTCGCCGGCAGCAATGGTTATTTCTTCATCGGTTGAATTGGGTAAACGTGCTAAAAGCGCGTTTAACATGGTGTCAGCAGACAGGCCCGTGGCACAAATGATAAAAATAAAGCCATGCTTTTTAAGGTAATCTTCATTCGCTTTTTTCAGTGCCAACAGGGTCTCTTCAGACGCTTGCGCGGTGCCTGACTGCTCTCCTGAGGCAATGGCTTTTGTGTTCGCAAACTTCGCACGTAGGGAGTCTACATCGCCAATCATAGGGTGCGCCGTAAAGGCTTCGAGAATATCGTCGTTATTGCAGGCTTTCCAAGCTAGCTTGGCTTGGGTTTCAATACGCGCAAGGCTGTAGTAGGGGCGAGCCTCTACCATCTGAGAAACCCAGTTTTTTGCCGCGCAAGCCTGTTCAAAGTACTGATAGGCCTGGCTGGGCGTCAGCGCATTTAGTTCGTTTAATGTCATGGTGGAGTGTCCTGAATTCGTCATTCTGATGTTATCGAGGTTGAGCATCTCTCATCACGTAGGGTTAGTGCATCAACCTGCTTCTCTACCCCAGGCGCTACAGACGTTGGCGGGCTGTTCAGCATGGTAATGATCTGGGCGGAAATAGATACCGCCACTTCAATTGGCCGTTTTCCTGGAATGGATAAATGACCAATGGGCGTGACTAAACGAGATAACGCCTGCTCATCGAAGCCTCGGTGAGAAAGCTTTGTCGTAAAGCGTTTTGCTTTGGTATCTGAGCCAATTAAGCCCACAAAGGGCAATGCTGGGTACTTAAGCGCACGCTCCACAATACGATAATCTAGTTGATGGTCGTGAGTAAGCACCACAAGCCATGTGTTGTCTTCAAGGCGATTTACCTCGGTTTCGGGCTGCTCCTCAACCACAACCGTCACATTGTCACTCACCTGCTCAGGAAACAACGATGCTCTATTGTCTATCCAGCTAATTCTCACAGGCAGTTGCGCTAAAATGGGCACTAGTGCTTTAGCCACATGTCCAGCCCCGAATATGGCAATATGTTGTGCGTCTAAGTTACACACATCAAATAGCACTTTTACTGCGCCGCCACAGCATTGCCCTAACGCACTGCTTAATGGGTAAGAGTGGGTATAGGTGCGAGACGGTTGATTAGCATCATTGCCCGTGCGTCTGCTTGCACAGTGTTGGTTCGCAAGCATTTCTCTGGCACGTTTAATCGCGTCAAATTCTAGATGGCCACCACCAATGGTATCAATGCTTTCTGTACCGGTTACCACCATTTTACTGCCAGCTTCACGGGGCGTTGAACCTGCCACGCTCACCACGGTAACTAACACATAGCCAATACCGTTTTGCTGACAATGGGCAACGCCCTCGTACCATCTGGATGGTTTCATCATTGGCATGCCTTCCTTATTGCCCTTGCGCTGCAAGCACGGCGTTTAACACGCGCTCTGGCGTCGCAGGTGTATCAAGTTGGGGGGCTAGTTTGTAACCCGACAAACTTGATATGGCATCTTTAAGCGCACACCAAACTGAAATCGCCAGCATAAACGGAGGCTCACCCACCGCCTTTGAGTGATAAATACTGTCTTCGGCGTTTTTACGACCGAACAGCTGCACGTCAAAGTGCTTGGGGGTATCGCCAATTGCAGGAATTTTATACGTGGCCATGTTTTCACTAATAAGTTTACCTGCCTCATTCCAGCGCAAGTCTTCCGTGGTCAACCAACCCATACCCTGAATAAATGCCCCTTCAATCTGCCCTTTATCAATGGCCGGGTTGAGGCTATCACCCACATCATGAAGAATATCAACGCGGTCAACGGTATATTCGCCGGTGAGTGTATCTATTGATACTTCTGACAACGATGCACCGTAGGCAAAGTAAAAGAACGGACGGCCTTCACCGGTATCGCGGTTATAGTGCAGTTTTGGGGTTTTATAAAAGCCGCTGGCTGAAAGCGATACACGCTCAAAGTAGGCGGCTTGAACTAATTCGGCGAACGGTGTGCTGTGCTCGCCCAGAATGACATTGCCATGTTCAAAACGAACCATATTCGCTTGGTCGGCCATGCCGAGAGACGCAGCAAAGCATTCTGCCAAACGGGTGGTTAGCGTGACACAGGCATTTTGAACCGCTTTACCGTTTAAATCGGTCCCACTTGATGCCGCCGTTGGCGAGGTATTTGGCACCTTATCGGTCCGTGTGGCGGTAACTTCAATCATATCTATAGATAAACCAAACTCGTTAGCCGCAATTTGACCAATTTTGGTGTGTAAGCCTTGTCCCATTTCCGTACCACCGTGATTCACTTGAATGCTACCGTCGGTGTAAATGTGAACAAGAGCGCCGGCTTGGTTAAGGTGCTTGGCAGTAAACGAAATACCAAATTTAACGGGGGTTAGCGCTAAGCCTTTTTTAATCACCGGGCTATTACGGTTAAACGCCGTTATCGCTTTTCTGCGCGCCCAATAGTGCCCATCAGTTTCTAGCTTGGTCATTATCTCAGGCAGCAGGTTATGCTCTACTTCCATGCCGTATGGCGTGACTGTGCCAGTGCTTTCTCCGTAAAGATTGCGCTTGCGAATGGTGAGCGGGTCTACTTCTAGGTGGCGGGCGACTTTATCAATTAGCGCTTCGGCCATGATCATGCCCTGTGGGCCACCAAAGCCTCGATAGGCGGTATGAGACACCATATTGGTTTTCAAACGGTGACCTACAATGTGGCTGGCCCCTAAATAGTAGCCGTTGTCCGCATGGAACATAGCGCGGTCAACAATGGCGTCGGATAGGTCAGGCGAATGACCACAGTTACCGTTAATATCCATGTGGGTGGCCAGAATACGGCCGGTGTCGTCAAACCCTACCTCAAAACGGTTTTCAAAGGGATGGCGTTTCCCCGTGACATGCATATCCACTTGGCGAGGAAGTCGACATTTCACCGCGCAGTGATTACGCGAGGCAAGTAAGGCCGCAATACATGCCCACTGGGCTGCCTGCGTTTCCTTACCACCAAAACCACCGCCCATACGACGCATGTCAACCATCACCCGGTGCAGCTTTACATCTAATACTTCAGCCACGAGTTTTTGAACTTCACTGGGGTGCTGGCTTGACGTGTAAATCTTCATGCGGTCGTCTTCATCAGGAATGGCAAGCGAAACTTGCCCTTCCAAATACATATGCTCTTGACCACCGATAGATAAAGTTCCAGACGCTTTATGCGTAGCGTCAGCCATTTGCTGTTCAACATTGCCTTGGCCAAATTCATGGGTGGGGCGAACAAAAGACTGTTTCGCTAATGCGCTATCTACGGTAAGGGTTGGAGAGGTCTCTTCTACGGTGATTTTACCTTTTAATGCGGCTTGTCTAGCGAGATTTACCGATGTGGCAAGTACAGCGAAATAGGGCTGGCCATAAAACTTAATTTCATGATGAGCCAGTAGCGGATCACCCGCAAACACAGGGCCTATGTCTTTGTGGCCTGGTACGTCGTCTATGGTGATGACGTCAACCACACCTTCACTGGCTCGAACGTCACTTAAGTCGATGTCTTTGATATTGCCAGCGGCTTGTTGGCTCAAACCTACCGCGGCATAAAGCGTACCCTGAGGTTCAACGATGTCATCAATGTAGTTGGCACCGCCTTGCACTTGTCGCGCCGCGCTTTCATGCTTAACCGAGGTATGTACTGCCGATTGGCGGTGCTGTCTATTGCCTGCTTCAATGAGTTTACGCATGTTGAACCACCCGAGTTTCAATGGTGTTTTGGGCTTGGTTTTCAAGCCAGAATCGATGCCACAAATTACTTAACACTTGATTACGATAGGCTGCACTGGCACGTACATCATCAATAGGGTTAAACGCGTCTTTCAGCATTTGCTTACCTAGGTGCAAGCAGTCGGCACTTTGCCATTGCTTTCCTATTAGCGCCCGCTCAAGTGTCGGACACGTTTCAGGTGTGGCTGCCACGCCACCAAACCCCGTTTGAAGAGACGTCACCACGCCATCTACCAATGTCAGGTTGAACACGGCGCATACGGCAGAAATGTCATCTTCCATGCGCTTAGATATTTTGTACGCAGCAACGTTATTGTCCTTGGACAATAGCGGGATTTCAATGGCGCTTATCCATTCCCCTTTTTCCAACTGAGTTTGGCGGTAGCCGATGAAAAAGCCTTTCAAAGGAATTACGCGAACCTGTTGTCCGTTGTCGAGATGCAATGAGGCTCCTAAAGCGAGTAACGCGGGTGGCATATCGCCAATAGGGGAGGCATTGGCAATATTTCCCCCTAGGGTTGCTTGGTTTCTAATGGGCAGCGAAGCAAAGCGCGTGATTAATTCTGCCAATTGCGGGAAAGCGGAAAGTAGCGGTGACGCAATATCATTAAGGGGAGCACCTGCACCAATAATAAGTGATTGCTCTGTTTTGGTGCATTTTTTCAAGTTATCCATGGCTGAAAGGCTGATTACCTTCTCAACATTTTTTAGCTGCTGAGTGATGCTCAAACCAAAATCTGTACTACCGGCCACTAATGGGGCGGCGGGGTAACCTTGTATCGCGTTAGCCAGCTCTTCTCTGCTGGTTGGCATAATAACGCCAGATGAGCCTATAGCCGTCCCTGCATTGTCTTGAATGTCTTTCAGTTTAGCGAGTGTGTTTGATGCCGTCTTTGCAAAGTGGTCGGCGGCTTCACCCTGACATGAAGCTAGCGCCGCTTCAATAATGGGGCGGTAGCCAGTACATCGACATAAGTTACCTGACAAGGCGTGTAAAACATCGTCGCGGGTGGGGGCCGTTGCGTTATGATAAAGGGCAAACATGGACATAACAAAGCCAGGTGTACAGAAGCCGCACTGCGACCCATGGTAATCTAGCAGTGCTTGTTGAACGGGGTGCAGCGTGCCTTCATCAGCTAAATGTTCAACAGTAATCAACTGTTTACCATGCACCGCTGACATTAAAGTAATACAGCTATTTACCGTTCTATAGTGTAAAGCAGAACCGTCGTTATTAACTTCGCCAAGCACAATGGTACATGCGCCGCAGTCTCCGGCCGCACAACCTTCCTTTGTGCCCGTTAGCTTACGATGTTCTCGTAAAAATTGAAGTAAGGTTAAATCGGCTCGGGCATCGTCAAGCTCAATTAAGTCCTTATTAATAAGAAAGCGAATCATACCCGCACCTTAAAACTAGAGTTCATTGTTGTACCTACTAATATAGCTGGATTTTTAAAATAAAAGTAGACCATATGGTCAAATAATTGCTTATAAAAAAAGGCTCACTTGACGTAGCCCATAAATGAGGCTGCAAATCGTGCAGTGTTTTAGCCTGGTATGTTTTAAATTAGGCAAGAATCGTGCAAGGATTAACGTATCTAATTCGGTAATAGAAAAGTAAGTAAAATCAATTTTTTACTATTAAGATGTTAAAACGTTAAAAAGAGATTGCATAATTAGTCTTTTAAGCTTGCACCAAAAGCATGCTAACGTGTTGACGTTAAGTACAAACCACTTATGGTTTTGGAAGGAAAGTAGATAGGAATGACAAGAACAAACGGAGCCGACGGTGGCGTTGGCGCAATGAATCGACGAAAAATTCTACAAGCCGCTGAGAAATGCTTTGCTCAGTTTGGTTTCAAAGGCACAGCAGTACAGAAAATTGCAGATGAAGCCGGTTTACCTAAAACCAATGTGCTTTATTACTTTAAATCTAAGCAAGAGCTGTATGTTGCGGTTTTAGAAGAAACCTTATTACTATGGAACTCTCGTTTTGATAGGGCAACGGTAGAAGACGACCCTGCAGACGTACTCGCTGACTACATCGCAGAGAAAATTGAAGTCTCTCGCACTCACCCGCTATCCTCCAAAATCTTCGCCATGGAAATTATAAACGGTGCACCGAATTTAACGGGCTACTTCGATGAAGAGCATGCCAAATGGATGAAAGGCAGGCTTAAGCTTATTAATAATTGGATTGCAGCAGGTAAACTCGCGCCAGTAGACGGCGAATATTTGTTATACACCATTTGGGCGAGCACACAGCACTATGCCGATTTTGCCGCTCAGATAACTCGCCTTAGAGGCAAAAAAATGGTGAAAAAAGACTTTGAAGACGCCAAAGCACAACTTGTGAAACTGATTTTAGGCGGCTGTAAATTGCCAATTCCAGAGAAGTATAGAGGGGAATAAATGACGGCACATTCATCACACTATCCAAGAGATCTTGTCGGGTACGGGCAAAACGTACCGCAAGCTCAATGGCCTAACAAAGCAAAAGTCGCGATTAACTTTGTTTTGAATTATGAAGAAGGCGGCGAAAACTGTGTATTGCACGGCGACGACACCTCTGAAATCTTTTTGTCTGAAATCATAGGTGCGCAAGCCTATAAAGATCGCCATCTTAGTATGGAGTCAATCTACGAATATGGTAGCCGCGCTGGATTTTGGCGCTTGCACCGATTACTCACCAATTATGATATTCCTGTTACTGTGTTTGGCGTCACCATGGCAATGCAGCGCCACCCTGAAGCGGTGCAAGCCATGCTTGATGCTGGGTGGGAAATTGCTAGCCATGCCATGCGTTGGGTACATTACCAAGATATGGATGAAGCCGAAGAGCGAAAGCAAATTGACGACGCTATTTTACTTCACGAGCAACTGACCGGTAGCAAGCCCGCAGGGTGGTATACCGGGCGTACCAGCCCTAATACGCTTAAGTTAATCGCTGAGCGTGACGACATTATGTACTGCGCCGACTCATACGCTGACGATTTACCGTATTACGATTGTCACTACAGCAAGCCCTTGCTTATGGTGCCTTATACCCTAGATACCAATGATATGCGATTTGCAACACCGCAAGGGTTTAACAGCGCAGAGCAGTTTTTTCAGTATCTCAAAGACGCTTTCGATGTTCTTTATGAAGAGGGGAATGAAGCCCCCAAAATGTTGTCCATTGGTCTACACTGTAGAATTATAGGCCGCCCAGCACGCATGGCGGCGTTGAAACGGTTTATTGAGTACGTAAAGTCTCATGACAAAGTGTGGTTAGCAACCCGCGAACAAATTGCCCAACACTGGTTAGCGACTCATCCGTTTGAAGCAAGCGAAAGGTTAGAAGAATAACTAGGAGAATAACAATGAAAGTAAAACTGTTAATTGCCTTATGTGGCGCACTCGCGTTAAGCGGATGCTCTAAGTTAAACAAAGAAAATTACGACAAGCTTGAAATGGGCATGTCTCAAAAAGAAGTAGAAGCGATTTTAGGCAGTGCTGATAACTGCGGCAAAACACTGGGTACAGTGGCTTGCACATGGGGCAATGAAGAAGCCAAACATGTGAAAATTGTGTTTATGGGAAATAAGGCCGTTACCTTTAATTACGAAGGGCTGGAATAGGCTGCTTAGCGCCGCCCATTTTAGCAAATCAGCGTATTGACAAAAAAGCCGAAGCCGTGTCTTGAAGCGCACGTATAAACAGTGCACTTCAAACCGCTTCGGTTTTTTTTAATTAGTTTCATTCAACCCTATTTTAGGTCGAACAGGTAACGCAATATAAAGATGATCGCGAGCGCATAGGTAAGGGGCGTGACCTCTTTAAATTTACCGGTACCGACTTTCACACCCACATAAGTAATAAAGCCCAACGCAATCCCTTCACTGATGCTGAACGTTAGTGGCATCGCTAACAAGGCCACCGTTGCCGTTGCCAGAGCACCCAAATCTTCAAAGTCTAATTGGCGAATAGATTCCATCATTAATATGCCTACCATAAGCAGGGCAGGCGTAGTGGCCATTAAAGGAATCACTTTCATCAATGGTGTTAAAAAGAGCGCCAATAAGAAACAGATGGCAACAACCACAGCGGTAAGCCCAGTTCGACCGCCCGCTGACACCCCAGTGGCAGATTCTACATAACTGGTGACCGGCGATGTGCCCACCATGGCACCTAACACACTGGCGGATGCATCTGCGGTCATGGCAGGGCCAATTTTTGGTAGCTTACCCGATTTAGTCAGCAAATTTGCGCGACGGGAAACGCCTATTAAGGTGCCAATAGTGTCGAACATATTAACGAACATTAGCGCAAAGATAAGATCCCAAGTTTCACCGATATGGTCAATGGGGTACCAAAAGTCCATCGCAAAAAAGGTATCAGAGATTGGCTCAGGCCACCCAATAATCGCTTCGGGTGTGGCGGTTAAGGTTCCATTCTCGGTGGGGATGAAAGCACCAATAACGGTAAGTAGAATAATGGAAAGTAAAATGCCTCCGGTGACCTTTTTAACCATCATCACCACCGTAAAGATAATACCTACCAAGGCTAACATAACCGCAGGGTCAGAAAGGTCACCTAACTGCACGAAGGTGGCAGGGTTATCCACGATTAGCCCCGCATTTTTCAACCCAATAAACGCAATGAACAAGCCTATACCGCATTGCACCCCAATTTTAAGGGTGGGAGGAATCGCTTCGGCCACTTTCGTTCTCACCCCTGTAAGTGATAGCAGAAGAAAAAGTATCCCATTCCAGAATACTATGCCTAATGCCGCTTCCCAGGGGATTTCTCTCGACATACAAATCGTGAACGCGAAGAATGCGTTTAAACCCATGCCGGGCGCCAACGCGATGGGGTAGTTTGTCATAGCGGCCATCAGTAATGTACCTATACAGGCAGCCAAAGCTGTGACGGTAATTAAACCTTCTACGGGCATGCCACTTAACCCCAAAATCCCTGGGTTCACCACCAATATGTATGACATGGCAGCAAAGGTTGTTAAGCCGCCAATAATTTCTGTTTTAATGGTTGTGCCATGTTCCTGAAGCTTAAAAAGGCGTTCAAATACGTTGTTGGACATGCAGTTTTCTCTATACGTTGAATCGATTTTTATTATAGCGACACTAAAAATAGTACAAAGCGTCTATTTTACCGTGCCATTTTGAGCGTATTTGCTGCAAATGTTAACAGCAGCGCTTGTTGATATTGTTTGCGTTGCAATAATTTGACCAATTAGTCAGTTTATTGGTGCGATTTGTGCTACGGTAATCATAGCCAGATGACGCTTCGTTAGCAGGACGCCAGCGAAAGAGTGCATAAGCCTTGCAAGTACTTTTACAAGCTTTATGTATAGAGCGTGATATTGCGCTAAAATCCACAATAACAATCAAGAGATTGCACGATTTTGAGCTTTGCATGCTCTTTTATGGTGCAATGTATTCTCGGTACGGAGAGGGCCATGTCGTTTTCATCATTAATACAAAAACTCCCAAAAGCTGAACTGCATCTTCATATAGAAGGCAGTTTAACGCCTGAGCTAATGTGGCACCTGGCAAAAAAGCATAATATCACACTGCCTTATAAAAGCGTGGAGGAAATTGCTGCGGCTTATCAGTTTTCAGACCTGCAAAGCTTTTTAGATATTTATTATGCAGGCGCCGGTGTTCTCATTGATGAAGATGATTTTTTTGCGCTTATGTGGGCGTACCTTTCTCGTTGCGCAGAAGAGCATATTACCCATACCGAAGTTATGTTCGACCCGCAAACACACACGCAAAGAGGCATAGGCTTCGACGTTTTTATGCCTGGCTTTTTACGTGCAATGAGAAAGGCGAAAAGCGAATTGGGTATTAGTTGCTATCTCATCATGTCGTTCTTACGGCATTTGCCGGAAGAAGAGGCGTTTGACACCCTCGAGCAAGCTGAGCCGTATTATAGTGAGATTACTGCAGTAGGGTTAGACAGCTCTGAACTGGGCCATCCGCCGTCTAAGTTTCAGCGGGTGTTTGAGCGGGCGCGAGCATTAGGTTTTAAAATTGTTGCTCACGCAGGTGAAGAAGGGCCCGCATCCTATATTTGGGAAGCCATTAACTTACTTCAAGTAGACAGAATTGATCATGGGGTGCGCTGCCAAGAAGATGATGCCTTAATGCGTTATCTTAATGAGAAACAAATTCCACTGACGGTATGCCCGCTAAGCAATTTAAAGCTTTGTGTCATTGACGATATGGAAGGCCATAATATTCTGGAATTGCTAGAGCAAGGGTTGTTGGTTACCGTCAATTCAGACGACCCCACGTATTTTGGTGGCTTTATGAATGAAAATTTTGAAGCGTTGGCCCGTGCGTTACCCATTACTCAACATCAAATTAAAGCATTGGCTGAAAACAGCTTCAAAGCCAGCTTCTTATCGAAGGAAGAAAAACAGCTGCATTTGAATGCAATAAATCAGGCTTTTGAAGCCTATATCCACGCCGCCGCTGAGTAGCGGCTTAGTCTATTCTTACTCTTCACCCATGGCGGCCAGGGTAGCGGATACGGTAGCAGTAAAAAGGGGCATAACCGCGTTTATATCATCAAGGTTTTGTGCTTTTGCCAGTTTCTCTAGTTCAGCTGCCATTTTATGTACTGCTACTGCGCCAACATCACCGGCATTTCCCTTTATAGAGTGGCTCACAAAACGCGTAGCCTCATGATCTCCTTTTTCTAGCGCTGAGTTTAATTCGGCTAATTTGTCTTCCATTTGTGCAATAAACATCCCAGCGATGGTGTGTAACAACGACGCGTTATTACCCAGTCGTCTCAATGCTTCTTGCTTGTCCCAAATCGGCTGGTGATTACTCAGGTTTCGAAATTCATTTTCTGTACGCATGGCTCTTTCCATTTTTTGTTCTATCCCGTATTCAAAACGTTAAATAGCATAAGGTCAATAAAAGTTTATGATGTTAGTCGTTAGGTTAGGTGTTAGTTGTTGTTTACTAAAAGCTTTGTTAACTTATACTAAAGTACAATAGATGATCTGATTCATTAGCCGATACTTAATGCGTCAAAAAAGGAAATGAGAAGTATTATGGACGACGTTAAGCAAAAGGTTTTTATTGTAGACGATGAACCGGCGAACGTTTTAATCATTGAAACCGCTGTAGAAACACTGGGTACTGTTATCAGTACATCAGAGAGTCATCGTGCAATAAAGCTTATAGAACAACATCGACCCGATGTGATTCTTCTCGATATCAACATGCCTCAACTGACCGGGTTTGATATTTGTACTATTTTAAAGTCCGATCCTTCCCTAAAAGATACTCCAGTTATATTTATCACCTCTTTCAACGACACGGAAAATGAACGAAAAGCGCTACAGTTAGGTGCCATCGACTTTATCAGCAAGCCCGTTGATGTAGAGCTATGTAGAACGCGGGTTAAAAACCAGTTGCTTATTCAAAAACAAAAGCGTGAAGTTGCCCGGGTAAATAAAAAGGTTTCAGAAGAAAAAGAGCGCCTAGACATTACCTTAAAATCTATTGCAGATGGGGTAGTGGCGATAGATGTAAAAGGTAAGGTGAACTATATTAACCCGGTAGCCCAGCGCTTAACCGGTTTCTCGGAGGCTGAAGCCACTGGTGTTCATATTGATAAAGTCATGCAATTAGCCGATGCCACCACCAGCGAGCCTCTCGCTAATCCCGCTTTGTTCGCATTAAAGTTAAAGCACCCCGTGGGCATGGCCTATAACGCTAAATTAATAAGCCAACATGGCAAAGAGTTTCGGGTAGAAGATACCGCATCGCCTATTTATGACGATGGCGGTGAGCTGAAAGGGGCGGTTATCGTCTTTCAGGATGTATCGGAAGCGGTAGCAATGGCCGTGCAAATGACTCACCTTACCAATCATGACCAACTCACCGGCCTGCCAAATCGGTTGCTCCTGCACGACCGTCTCGTGCAATCGATTAACCGAAGTCGTGTGGTAAACAAGAGCGTCGCTTTACTGCTTATCGATATCGATAATTTTAAGTACCTGAATGACGGGCTAGGTCATGAAATTGGAGATGCTATTATTACGTCGGTGGCAAGCAGACTTCAGCAGGCTTGTGGCACCTCAATCACACTAGCGCGGGTTGGCGGGGATGAATTTGCCTGTTTGCTTGTTGATATTGACAGCAGTTTTTCAGCTGAAAGCACTGCGATGGCCTGCCTACAACACGTCAGGGAGCCTATTCACGTTGCAGGGCATCAACACCAGGTTACCCTGAGTATCGGTATCAGCTTGTATCCTCAAGATGCAAGTAGCGCAGAAGAAATGATGCGTCATGCAGATTCGGCCATGTACAGTTCAAAATCTACGGGGAAAGACAAATTCAGTTTCTTTTCTAAAGATTTGCACTTTGCCATGCAGTCACGAATAAAAACGGAAGCCAAGCTACGCAAGGCAATTAAGGAAAACGCACTCACCTTGTTTTATCAGCCTAAATACGATTTAAATACAATGCAGATTATTGGCGCTGAGTGTCTTGTGCGTCTAATAGACGCTGATGGCAGTGTTATTCCCCCTGACGAATTTATTCCCTTAGCCGAAGAAACGGGCCTTATACATGAATTAGGGGCGCAAGTGATGCGAAAAGCGTGCGACTTTATTCGCTCGAGCGAACGAGAAGGTAGGCCGATAAAGCTCGCTGTGAATGTTTCCGCTCAACAAATTGCCAACCAAGCTTTCGCTGACGAAGTGGAAGACATTATTCGCGCGTCTGAAATAGACCCGTCGCTATTAGAATTAGAAGTGACAGAGTCAGCGTTAATGGCTGATTTTGAAGAAATTAAAGACATGCTTACCGCCCTAAAGCGTTTGGGGCTATCGTTAGCGCTAGATGACTTTGGTACAGGTTACTCCAGCCTATCGTATTTACGCCGGTTTCCGTTGCAAGTGCTTAAAATAGACAAATCTTTTGTACAAGACATGGATACTGATAGCCAAGCATTTGATATTGTTAATGCGATAGTACGCCTAGCATTAAGTTTAAATTTAGCGTTAGTCGCAGAGGGTATAGAAACTGAGCAGCACCTTACTGCCTTAAAAGAATTAGGGTGCTTTACCGGGCAGGGTTATTTAATGTGTAGGCCACTGGCTGAAAACGCTTTCTTGCGAAAATACCTATCAGAACAATCTTCCATAATCGTATAGGTAAAGTGTCTTTACGGTTTTTAAAAGTCTTAATGCATGCTAATGCTTGTAAATCCCTAATTTATTGGTACTTTAGACATTATTAATGAAATAGCTAGACTTAAATAAATAAAATGCAGTTAGAATTGAAGCCTTATACACAATGTCGTGTGCTTATTGTTGATGATGAAGCAATGAGCAGAACAATATTGTCTAGCATTCTTACGCCTTTTTTTACGTGTGACTCTGCAGAAAGTGGTAAAGAAGCCATTGAATCCTGCAAGCAAATACAGCCCGATTTGGTGTTGCTCGATATGAACATGCCAGACATGAATGGCCTAGAAGTTTGTGAGCATATTAAAAGTATGCCGGGTGGGCAGCATATTCCAATCATATTTGTGACGTCTACCAATGACGTTGAAACTCAAAATGCGTGCTGGGAAGTAGGGGCGTCAGATTTTATTGTAAAGCCCGTTACCTCCTCCACCTTAGTGCACCGAATTAAGAATCACCTGCAAAACAAACTCCGTATGGAGTTACTGGCGAAAATGACGTTTCATGATCAGCTTACAGGGTTATACAACCGATTGTATTTGACCAATGAAGTGCCACTCATGATTAAGCAGGTAGCAAGAGATCAGCAAAAAGTCGGCTTGATCATGATGGATATTGATTACTTTAAAATGTTCAACGACAGATATGGGCACCTTGAAGGTGATATTTGTTTGCAAAAAGTTGCCAGCGCAATTGATAGTCATGTGAAAAGACCAAAGGATGCGGCCATTCGTTTTGGCGGCGAAGAGTTCATTTTACTGTTGCCTTATACCGATCTGGCGGGTACAAAAACAGTGGCCGACAACCTTATTAAAGCTGTGTATGATTTGAACCTAGCTCATGACTCAAGTAGTAAAGGAAGAGTGACGTTAAGTGCAGGCTATTGTAGTCAATCGGCTTCGCACGTGCTTGAAGAAGGCATCTCTGATTTAATCGAAAAGGCGGATATCGCCTTGTTCGAAGCAAAAGAATTTGGAAGAAATAGAGCCGTAGGCCGATAAACTCTAGCCTATTGTTTAATTTTCATTAACGCTATTCTCGCTACACTTAACAAGCATTCAGGTTTTTGAATAAAACCACTTACTTGTAGAGCAAGCAATAGGTAGCAGTTAATGGTAAACGGTACAGGCCTTCAGCAAGCCATGGCAAGTGAAGATACTACAAAAGTAGCCCGCATCGAACAGTTGTTACGATGTGGGTGTGAGTCGCTTAATGCCTCGCAAGGCGTCGCCTTGTGTCTTGCAGACGACTACACCGATGTGATTGCACGCGCCACACTGCAAAAGCCGCCTTCGTTACCGTTAATGCCTCCCTTGCCATTTGCAAAATCCTCTCCCTTGCCTACGTCTCATGAGCAAGCAGAACCGAGATTTCTGCATTGGGCGAATCTTTACCTTGGGGCTTCGTCCTTTGTTTGTGGAGACATTTATGCTTATGGTTCTTACCAAGTTGTATTTATATTTATTTTTGATACCCCTATCACCTATAGCCGTGAGCTTAAAGATAAGCTCACGCTGTTAAATGGCTGGCTTAAATCCCTCTTAATCGAAGTAGAATACAAAGACTCATTTAAAAATAACCTCCTGTTTGAAAAACTGCAAAGCGTAGCGAATATAGGTACGTGGGAAGTCGATTTACTCAATAATTCATTGACTTGGTCTAGTCAAACACGGGTTATCCATGAAGTTGATGAGTACTTTATTCCACAACTCGACACGGCAATCTATTTTTATAAAGAAGGGTACGATAGAGACGAGATTTCTAGAATTGTCAGTACTGCAATAAAAACCGGTGAGTCATGGAATGCCACCTTGCAATTGATTTCTGCAAAGGGGAATCCTGTGTGGATTGAAACCCACGGTATGGCAGAAATGGTAGATGGTGTGTGTGTACGTTTGTTTGGCACTTGCCAGAATGTGAATAAGGCCATGGCGCTGCGGTTAGAGTTGGACGAACAGCGTGAAGCCGCAGTGAAAGCCTACAATGCTCGAGGTGAATTGCTTTCAAGGATTAGCCATGAATTGCGCACACCATTAAATGGTATTACTGGCATGCTGCAAGCTATTCGCTTTGAAGACAGAGAGCATATTCGCGCAAGAAAAACAGAACTGGCGTTAAAAAGTTCAGACAAACTTCTTAGCTTGATTAACGATGTGCTTGACTACACAGATATGTCTAGCGGAAATTTTGAACTTGTCACGTCCGATTTTTGTGTGCGTGCACTGGTGGAAGATTTGCTTGATGTGTTCAAGCCGCAATGCCAAGAAAAAGGCTTACGGCTCTATTCGGGAGTGACCTTTCCTCCCAACACTTATATACACAGTGACGCAGCAAGAATAAGCCAAGTTTTGAATAATCTTTTGAGTAACGCTGTGAAATACACCGCGCAAGGCCATATTTCCGTGCATGTGACACTCAAAGATGTCGCGGACGTGCAGCACTTACTCATCTCCGTTGAAGACTCCGGTAAAGGAATGTCTGAGGCCACGGTTAAAAGCTTGTTTGTTCCTTTAATTCATGGCGATAAGTTTTCGTCTGTTGAGGGCAGTGGCAGTGGCTTGGGCTTATCTATTGCAAAACAGATCATTGATAAGATGGAAGGGGAGTTAGACATTACCACTGAGGAAGGAAAGGGCAGTTGTTTTGACATTGTTATTCCTATTCCTATTGAAAAGCCGTCTGCAAAAAAACAAGAAATGTCTGATACAGACAGTTTACCTTCCACGTTACTTGCGTTGCCATTATCTATTTTAGTGGTGGATGATAACGATATTAACCGAATCGTTCTTAGCTCTATGCTCGAGAAGTTTAACTTTAAGGCAGACGAGGCACAGAATGGGCGAATAGCGGTAGAAAAGGCCAAGGCCAAACCTTACGATATTATTTTTATGGATTGTTCTATGCCCGTGCTGGATGGGTTGAGTGCCACGAAAATCATCGTGGAGGAGGGCTATCTTCCTGTGAATGGCCGTGTTATTGCGGTAACGGCAAACACCACAGATGACGATCGCCAAGCATGCCACAAGGCAGGCATGGCAGAGTTTCTTGCCAAGCCAGTTGAACAAACGTCGGTGACCAACATATTAAGGCAAGTGCTGAACAATAAAGCCTCAGCCATTCGACAGCACTAGCCAACGGGGGTTAACGCATTATTGTGAGGGTGTAGGTAACTGTGTTTTTCGTTTATCCCAATGTTTCACTACATCGTCAATGACAACCGAACCCACAAGGTAAGCCGACTCAATCGCTGATAACATGGCAGCATAGCCTTCACCAGAGCTTTCTAATTTTAGGTTTTCTGCCGCCGTTAAATCCCCTGGTTGCATGGTAAAGTTACTTGCTGTTCGTAAAATTAAAAGGCGGTTTTTATCGACTTTTCCTGCATTATCAAGGTATGTTAGCGCTTGTAATGTTGCGGAGTCTTCCATTCCTGACGTCACGAAATTTCCATTGTCTTTTGTCCAGTAAGAGACCCATTCATTGGCCCAATCGTTCAGTAACTTACCGTGCCAAAATGTTGAAGCTGACAGATGCGACCCCTTCATTACCGAAGGTGTTTTCTGTGCATTGGCGAATTTTACATATTTGGCGCGCAGGGCGTCCATTGCTGATGTATTAGGTAATTGAATATTAGCTGTTTTTTCAAATGCCCATTGCATGAGATCATGGTTAAGCACATACACTTCGCCGTTTGGCGCATTGAGCGGGTTAACGTCCTCTGCATTGGCATACGGAGAATGCGCGAATAAAGGGAAGTAGCCTGTGGACCAGTCTGCGGGTATTTCTCTGGCATCTATTTGGTGTGCTAAATCGCCGTCTACCACATAATCTGTCCATATAGCCGAACCAATGGTGCCATCTTGAGGATCAATCCCTGCAATGCCGGCCACCAACCAATACGCGTGAGTTAAGTCAAAGCGAGGGTCTAACCCAAGTGACATTATAGCTGCCGAAGCGCGGGCGATACCCATTCCCGTCACTATGCCTAAAACACCGGTTTCTTCGTTTACGAAGATATCATGATGAGCATGAGGAAGCGGATAATGGCTGGTTAGCTTTTGTTTCTCTTTCCATAACTGGAATTCACCAGGTCGGTCGCCTTCGTCTTCGCCAATTTCAAACATGGCAACAACAACTGCTTTTATTTCTATTGGTGAAGAGGATTCGGCCAATGCCGTATTAAAAGAAAAAAGTGAAAATAATAGAAGGGCGGATAAGCGAGTGACTAAGCGCATAGTGGTCCTTTTTCGAGATTAAAAAAAAGGTAAACCTGAATAACAGGTTCACCTTTAAAGTTAAGCACTCAACGTTAAATGCTTAGAATTTGTATGAGAACTTCGCGTTCCAGTGACGTGGTAGTTCAGGCAGTACAATTTGGCTACCGAACAAGTCAGGGAAGTTAGAGCGGAAATATTTCTCATCAGTTAGGTTCTTAACGGTAAGGTTAACACTCCAGTCTTCAGCTTGGTAAGATAAACCTGCGTTCACCAAGGTGTAAGAAGGTAGCGTTACCGCACCAGAGTAACCCGATGCCACCTCGTCAGCATTCACAACGCTAACGCTTGCTGCATAACCGTTAAGGAAATCGTAGGTAGCGGTTAAGCCATACGTGTTTTCAGGAATACCGGCTTTAATGGCTTCAACGTTGTCGTAGGCAGTATTACCGTTTGGTGTGCCACCGAAGAAGATTGAAGGATCGTCGATATTCGCGAAGTCTTCTGCACCTAAGAAACCAAACTGGTAGCTACTTGCAACAGCGGTCAGGTTGGTCACTTCAATGTTAGTGTAAACGGCTGACAGTACTAGTTGCTCATTCACTACCCAACGAACCTCAAACTCAGTTCCTTCGTTGTTGGTGGTATTGTTGGTAACCGTAGACTGAGCGTTAATATCAGTACGCTCTTGCTCATAGATTGATAGAGCAAAGTACAAGCTATCGTCTAGGAATGAACCTTTAACACCATATTCAAACAGTTCAGAGGTATCGAAATAGCCACCTGGAATGTTCTCTACGTCAATGTTCGCACCTTGACCTGCTACAATGGTCGCTTGCTCTGCTGCCGTAATGTAAGGAATTAAGCCAATTTCAGTTTTGAATGAGATACTGGCATTCCAAGAGAAACCGTCTTCTGTATCTTCTGCGCTAACGTCTGCATCGCCACCAAACAGTGTAGAGCCACCTGGTGTAGTACTTTCAACATCTACTGAATCATAACGCACACCTAGAACAAGGTTTAGGCCGCTTTCCCAAGTTAGGTCAGTCATGGCTGCCATACCTAGGTTAAGGTAGTTACCTACGTCGTAGTTTGAGTAACCCCAACCTGCGCGGGTTGCCAGTAAACGTCTATCAAGTGCAGTCGATTCACCGGTAAGGTCACGACGATCGAAGAATTCGTTGATAAAATCGTCACCACTTTCGAAATCAGTGTAACGAACAGAGGGTGAAAACTGGAATTGTGCCAATAAGGTGTCAGACTCGTATTCTGTACCAAATACAATTTTGTCTTCTACTACGTAAGCATCGTGGAATTGAGAAAAACCATAGGCGTTTTCGTTTAAGTTTTCATAGCTTTCGTAGAAAAACTGGTTTTTGATTTCCCAGCCGTTATCAGTGTAGTAAAGCATGTCGAAGTAGAACGTACTTACTTCGTTTGCAAGTACATCGTCTGCCGCAATTAGCGTTTGATCGCGGCCAAGTTTCGCAGTACCTACGTTAACTAATGCCATAGCATCGCTGAAGCTAGAACCGTCTTCAGTAAGCGGATCAACTTCAACAAATAAGTTCTCAGCAAAGTATTCCCAGTGACTAATGCTACCATCACCGTCTGTATCAAGAGGCTGTGCATCACCCGTGATGTATGTGCCATTATCGATAAGATCTTGCGTAACACGGTTCCAGCCTGCGTTCTGGTTACCATCATATTTATGGTACATACCGCCAAACTCAATGCTTAGCTTATCAGTAAGATCCATATCAAAAGCCGCTTGCACCACAGTCTGGTCTGTTTCACTGTTGCGGTAGTAAGAGTCTGAATTCTCAATTTCGGCGTAGATGTAATAACCGAAGTCTTTACCAGAGACTTTACCAGGGCCACCAACTTCTGCGGTAACAATATTTTTATCCCACGAACCTGTGGTATACGACATTGCGCCAGTAGGCTCATCTAAATACTGACCACGGCCAACTTTCGCTGATTTAGGGTTAAAGTTTAAGTAACCGCCAATTTTCGCTGGACCATAAATAGGTGAAGCTGGACCACGTACAATATCAACACTACTTGAAGCACCGATAGGCGTAGGGTAGTTACCAGGGTTGTCTAATCGTCTGACGCCACGAAAGTAAACTTCGCCGGGTGTACCACGTACATCCAATGAACCTGCTACCCCGAAAAACGATTGGGTAAAGGTACCTGGTGCAAATGCCACAAGTTCATCAATATCGGCTACGTTGAAACGTTCCATTTGTTCTTGCGAAATGGTTGAAGCTGAACGCGGCGTCTCAAGGATTGACTTACCAAAACCGAATACAGACTCTACGTCTTGGCCAGGTAAGCTGCCTAGTGAACCCTTAACCTCAATTTTTTCAATATCTGCATCAGAAACGGTCTCTTCTGTTTCTTGCGCTACAGCAAGTGATGATGCAGACAATGCCAAACCTACGGTTAAAGCACGTGCAAGCGGGTTTAATTTGAATGTAGTGTTAATCATGTTTTCCTCATTATTTTTATTAACCTTGGAACAGGTTTTTATGCACGGGATAATAAAAGTATGCATGTCGTTACTTAGCACAATAAGTGCCAGCTTCCTGTCCAACTGGTCAATTTCTGAGGTGCTTGTAAGTTATTGATAAACAGTGACATTTCAAAGTAAGAAATTTCAGCATATGTTATAGTTTTGTAAAATGTCGGTGGGTTGCCCTAATTGCACCACTAGAGTGATATCCCGTGAAGCATTGCACCAAAAGGGAACTCGCCTCGTACAAAACCGCTTAATCTCTTTTTAGCTGATGCACATTTAGACTTGTGCTATCCCTGCTTTGACGCCAAGATACTGAAACTTCTATCATTCAATATTGAAGCTATGCGGTTATGGTTCTTTTCATGCAGACACGCTTTTCGCCAGTGTTTGGCGTTAGACCGCGATCGTCAGTTAATCTTTTCACATTCTGGATAGTTATGATCTCTGCAAAATATCAGCGGTTGGTTTTCGCTTTTTTTATGTCGTTATTAATGAGCTTTCTAATGAGTGGAATAATTACCTTCATTAATTTGGGCTGGGTGAGTGATTTTTTTGTTCTCTGGATGGACGCATATTGGAAGGCGTTTGTTATTGCATTCCCTACTATTTTTGTTGTTGCCCCTATTGTACAGAAACTCACGGCGAAGCTTATTATACAGGAGCCCCAATAGTTAATCGCTATGCGGCGTTAACCGCATAGCGATTAACCTTGCGCAGGTTAAAACGTATAGGTGACCGTGAGTGAATACGTTCTGCCTGCAGAGGGCTTAACAACCACAGAGTCGAATAAATCCGCTGAGGTATAATATTCTTCGTCAAGTAAGTTATTCGCTTGCAACAATGCCGTTACAGCGCCGTTTGAATAACTTAATGAACCATTCCAAATACTGTAACTTGGCAGCATAACGGTTTGCATGATGTCGGTGTAGGTTTCATCTACCCAGGTGACCCCTAAGCTACCAGTTACGGCTGCATCACCCATAGGCTGCACCCACGTACCATACAAGCTTACAATGTTGTCTGGCAGACCACCTCTGTCTAAGCGTACGTTGTCGCCAACGAATGCGGCACGCGGGCCCGCAATACGTCCACCGTATACGTCTTCAGGGTTTAGGCCATTTTGTGCTGCAAAGTCGGCTCCGTTTATCACAGCAAGTGCGCTATTACTGACTTCTTCCGTTTTAGTATGGGTGGCAGTGGCAAGTATCGACAAGTTTTCAGTCACTAACGCGCGCGCTTCAAACTCTAAACCTTCACCGTACACGGCAACAAGCGCACCGGTTTGGCTTTCTCTGTAGGTTTTATCTTGGTCATAGTACGCAATAGCGGAATAAAGCTTGTTATCTAACAAGTTCATCTTAAGGCCAATTTCAGTGAGTGTAGACTTTTGAATATATTGACTATTCTCAATAGTGGTAGGAATAATGCCGCCCAACTGATTGGTGCTCAGTGAGTTAGACTCGGAATAGGTTACGTAAGGAATAATACCGTCAGCATCATAGGAAAGTGATGTGTTAAAACTAAACGCTGTATCGCTTCCGCTAACCACGCCGTTGCCTTGCTCTGCCCCCAGCAGACTTACCCAGCCATTTTCAGACTCAACATCAAAATAGTCGTAACGCCCACCAAGCAGTAAATTCACTTTGCCATAGTTTATATCGGTGAGGAAAAACACTCCCGCGTTTGCCGATTTAGACAGGTGCACTTCATTAAAATTACGTTCTAGTGTGCCTTCTACACCGGTGACATTACCTTCATCGTCATAAATAAGCTCAGCATTTTCGTAGGGGTCAAAGGTGGCCGGAGATATACGATCGTTGGCAGTCGGCCCCACGGAAATATCGCGAAAATCGAAGGTTTCATCAAGCCAAGCTGCGTAATTATCGAGGTGTTCCTCTCGATAGTTGACGCCGCCAATGCTGGTGGCAGTAAAATTATCCGCCTCGTACTCAAAGGTTAAACTGCTGCGTAATTCATACAAATAGGCATCTGGGTAATAGGCGGTAAAGCCCCAGCTTTGATACTTTGTGTGGTCTAAATAATCGTAAAATGCCTCATTCTTCCAAATGGTGCCACTTTCAAACTCGTGGGTTACATCGAAATATACCGTGAGGGCGGTGGTATCAGCGTAATCTTCCTCGTCTATGAAGGTGGTTTGATGGTCAATTTGTGTGGTGCCAACATCGGTTAACGCGTACGGGTTGTCTAAACTACGGTCGGCTAAAAAGTTACCAAAACCACCTGCACAACTAACTGATAGCCCGTTGTAAGTGGCGTTTCCACTGTCTGCATCTGCTGCGGTACACCAACTGTTCACATTACTAAATGCATTGTTTAAAAAGCCTGGCGCAAACGGAGTAATAAACGACGACTCTTGAGGCAATAATGTGTTTGCACCTATCCCGTTGTCGGAGTTTAAAGTAGGTGCTGCACCTGTAATATAAGTGCCGTTATCAATTAAGTCTTGGGTAACACGGTTCCAACCCGGAACCTGAATGCTATCTGTCGTCTGATATTGAAGCCCGAATTGCAGGGTGGTGTTGTCGCTTAAGTCAAAATCGACTGCGGCTTGTATTAACTCGCTGCTAGGTTCATAGCCATCAAAATAGGACTCAGAGTCTTCAACTTCCGCGAAAAGCTGTAACCCACCATATTTGCCGCCAATTTGAAGGGGAATGCCTAGGCTACCCGATACTATTCGTTGATTATACGAACCATAGGTTGCCGATATTTCACCGGTAACGTCGTCAATGTATTTGCTGCCGTCTACTTTCGCTGATTTAGGAAGATAGTTAAGTTGGCCACCAACACTACCACTGCCATATAAAGGCGAAACTGGGCCTCGCATAACTTCTAATTTCTCCGCGCCTCGCACGATGGTATTAAATGCGCCTGGGTTGGCAATACGGCGAAAGCCTCGAAAGTAGTTGTCTGCAGGTTCACCGCGAATATCCATGGCACCTTTTATACCAAAAAATGAACTGGTAAAAGCCCCAGGCGTTAAGCGTACTAGGTCATCGACACTGCGCAAGGCAAACTTGTCCACTAAATCTTCACTAATTTCAGTAATAGAGCGTGGGGTTTCGTAAAGGCTTTTATTGAGTCCAAATGCGCCGCTGGAGTCTTCTTCTGGCATTATCGAGTAGTAATCCGACTTTTTACCCAGAACCTCTATTTGTTCAACGTCATCTTTTTCGTCTGAAGTGGTTTGTTCCTGAGCCACGCTTGGTAGGTGATAACTCAATAATGCGATGGCCACAACACGTGACAGACGATTTGGTTTATAGGTTAGTGCCATAAAATTCCCTTTCATTTCAATGTATGTTTTGTGTGAGTTAAGTCTGTTTTGTAAAGAAAGAGCAGAAGGCGTGCCAAGCATAACCAAGTGGTCAGTTTTTTATTTTCCGTTGGCTCACAATCTCTTGAATCCTAGGTGCAGAAAATAAATAACGTAAATTCAATTGCTTAAGTAAAGTTAAAGAAGGGGGTTAACAAAAAAGCTGATGGCTAAAACGTAAGATCTAAACTTAGCGATAAAACAGCGGTGAATTTATGCACCAAAATACGCCGATTGCACGATGAATGAACGTATTCTTGCGACAAACGGCATATCTGATTAATGAGCGGGTTAATAAGCAGGCCAGTTACAGTTAAGCTTCTTTTTCCTGCTTAAAACGTGGCGGGGCGTTATCAGATTTTTCCTTACTCTGTGGCGTAACACTCGGGCTATCTTCAGTACAAGTGGTTTTTTTAGCCCCGGGCAGGGTAAGGTCAAGGATGACTGCCGTTAAGCCTGCTGAGGTGACCGGTGATAAGAGCACGTTTTTCAACCACAAAGGAAGTTGGTCTAATGCTTCGGGCACCATCATTACCCCAATGGCCATGCCCAAAGCACAGGCAGTAATTAAACTGCTACGCCTATCGAGTGCGTAGCTTGCCAGCAATTTTAGGCCGCCTACAGCCACCATGGCAAACATCACCAGGGTTGCGCCACCCAATACTGGCTTTGGAATTGCTTTAAGGATGCCGCCTACCACAGGGAAGAAACTTATAAAGATAAACATACCCGCCACGTAGAACCCGACTTTTCGACTGGCAATACCGGTGAGTTGAATTACGCCGTTATTTTGCCCAAAGGTTGTATTAGGGAAGGTGTTAAACACCCCCGCTAAAATTGAGTTAAAACCATCGCCTAGAATACCGCCACGAATGCGGGAAAGGTAAAGTGGCCCGCTCACCGGCTCTTTGCAAAACAAGCTATTGGCAGTGAGATCGCCCGCCGTTTCAATGGCAGTAAACAGGTAAATAAGGGCAATAGGTAAAAAGAGGTTTATATCGAAATCTATGCCAAAGGCAAAGGGCGTGGGTACGGCAATGGCGGGCAGTGTAGCAAGGTGAGAAAAATCCATGCCTTGGGTTAGTGCAACGTATGAGGTGCCTATAATCATGCCAATAAAAATGGCCGACAAACGTAACCAATGGTTGGCCGACGCATTTAAAAAGACAATAACCAGTAATACGGCCACGCCAATACCTAAATTCGATAGGCTACCAAAGCTTTCAGCGTTAAAACCACCGGCTAAATCAGTCATACCCACATTGATTAACGACAAACCAATGGAGGTGATCACAATGCCCGTGGTTAACGGTGTAATAATACGTTTTAGGCGCGTAATAAAAAGGCTAAACAATATTTCAACGAAGGCGCCAGCAATGGTTAAACCGAACAACATAGCCAAGATATCTTCGGCTGTGCCACCGTCGCTTTTCACTTTTGCACCCGCAAGTAGTAGCGCGCTAATAAACGCAAAACTGGTGCCTTGTATGGCCACAAGCCCACTGCCAAAAGGGCCGACTCGCTTGGTTTGAATGGCTGTGCCCACGCCGCTAACAAATAAGGCCATACTGATTAAGTAGGGAACATATTCTTGCAGTGAAAGGGTGGCACCAATAATCAGGGTGGGTGTAATAATGCCCACAAAACTTGCTAGCATATGCTGATAGGCCGCAGTGAAACTGGCCAACGCCCCAGGCTTGTCATGCAAGCTATAGAGTAAATCATGACTTTTTGAAGACATTATTGACTATTCCTTTCAGTACAAAGCACAGGTTCAAATTGGCAAATAAAGGGGCTGTAGCGGGGCTTTGTTTTAGTGCCCCGCTGCATGACGCTGTTGCGCTCAAATATATCGAGTGCGTCAGAGAGCTTCTGCAAGTGTTGTGCCTTGTCATTTGGCTGGAGAAAGCTGTAGGCCAAGCTGTTTTCACTTAACTGCCTTAGCTCTGTCCAACTTAAATTAAATTGGGTAACCGCAACGTAATACTCGTCGGTTAAAGAAGAATTCCACATGCCTTTATCATCGGTAGAAAGTGCAGTGGGCACGCCTGTGCGCAAATACTGTGGAAAGGGGTGTTCACTAAAACGTTCAATGTATTCTAATTTCAAGTTAGAAATAAGGTTGGTTTCTATTAAGTAGCGGTTATTTCTCATTAACAGGTAGGTATCATCATCACTCAGTAAATTAATGCCGTGGCCAATCCTGTCTACGCCAAGCAAAAGTG
Organism: Alteromonas sp. B31-7; assembly: GCF_015767655.1. Lineage (NCBI taxonomy): Bacteria > Pseudomonadati > Pseudomonadota > Gammaproteobacteria > Alteromonadales > Alteromonadaceae > Alteromonas > Alteromonas sp. B31-7. The sequence continues at coordinate 2,695,854 of NZ_CP065233.1, read as the reverse complement.
TGTCTTTAATATTTTCGTTAGGTGATTCAGATTCCCCGGCATGAAAGGCGAGGTTTATTTTAGGGTATTGGGCCCGTAATTGACGTAACACCTTTTTGAATCGCGTTGGGTGGCCTTTGGGATCATCTTCTCTCCCGACCAGATTAATACCCACATACCAATCACGATGTTGGTCTACAAACGCATATATCCATTTTAATTGTTCATCGGTATTCGGGGTAAACCGTACTAGGGCATATTGAAACCTAACGGTTACTCCCGTAGCTTTGGCTTCTGCACTGTTAAGCATGTCGGTAAACACGGCCAGCGCATCCTCGGGGGTATATAGGGAGCCATCTGGGTACATTTTGTTGCGTATATTCACCTGTGTTTCCAGGTAATATAAATGTTCTTTTTGGTAGGCTTGCATGTTTAACAGCAATATTTTCGCCATAAGCACAGGGTTGGCGGTTAGTTCGTTTAACCGTTGCCAATGGCGCTCGAAAAACTCGTCTCTGCCTTCATGGGGTTTATCTAATTGAATACTATTTATAAAGCCAAGGCGTTGGTTGTGGTCCAATTTCGCCAGCGCAACATATTCTTTTTGTTGGCATTGCGTTAACCCCTGCCATGTAGGCTGGGCGATGGTATGAAAAAGAAAGTGCGGGGTTTCAAAGTCGAATGCATTATCCCCAAAGGCCGTACAGCCCTTATCGCTTACCCGAGTGTAGTAGGTGTAACCGCCATTTTTTTCCGCTGACGACGCAATGTCGTACCACCATTGGCCGTAACCTGAGCCCGATAAATGATGATGCAAATCGCCCCCCTTAGGAAGAGAATGCACAAACTGATATAGCTCTGAGGGCGAAGCGTTGCGCTTAAATTCGCTAAACCAGCTATCCATCGACACCGGGTGAGATAGCGTGTTGGCGAACAGGTGGAAACTAAAGAAGAAAGAAGCAGCGCAAAACAGAAAGAAACGGGTAAACAACATACAAGCTCATAGCGGTGAAAACAGCTAACTTGCAAGATGCTGACCATTTGGTTAGGGGTGTTAAAAATTTGTAATTTGTTGAATTTAAAGAGGTATTATATGACTCTAGAAAAGAGAAGGAACCTTTGAATAATTAAGGCGCACCTTTATGGTGCAGTAACGGGTGCGTGCGCTATTTTGGCGCGCATCCGTTTACCGCGAACAAAAACATTAGAAGGTGACGTCTGGCGCAAGGGTAACAAAAATGGAGTGTCTTACTTCGTTATACATGGCTTTTGAGCAGTGGCCTTCGCCTTCGGTGTCTTCCAACAGTAAAACATCGCCAGCACCGAATACATGCCTTTCACCGTCTGACACAGTAAATTCTGCACGACCTTTTATGATAAACAATAGCTGACGAGCCGGGGCAGGGTGCCATTTAAAGTCGTAGTCAGCGGGCGTTTCACGGAAAATGATTTTTCCAGCGCCATACTTTTCAGACAACAGCCCTATGGGACCACCATCGGCAAGCGGGATCTCCACCTCGCCAAAATGGCTTTTTCCATGCTCGTCGTTATATATCCTTTTAATTTTCATGCTTTAAATACCTGTTATGCTTAACCCAGTGCACTTATGTTTGAATGCAATGCACCAATAGTGTGATGTAACGCGCTTAGGCTCGCTTCCACGTCTTGATGAGTAATAGACTCAGCAGGATGGTGGCTTATACCGCCTTTACAGCGAGTAAAGAGCATTGCAACTGGGCATATTTCTGCCATGGCCATGGCATCGTGACCTGCACCAGAAGCCAATATTTTTGCGGGAATATTGCTTGCTTCAACACCTTTAACTAAAGCCGCCTTCAGTGCTTCATCGCACAATACCGCTGGCGCGCTATGGGTTTGTTCTATTTCGAGTTTTACATTGCGAAGTGCTGCAATGTGTTCAAATTTCTGCAATATTTCTGCCAAAACGGCATCGCGCAAATTGTCGTCTTCGCTGCGAATATCTAATGAAAATACAGTTTTGCCCGAAATAACATTCACCCCATTTGGGGCATTTTCAATTTTACCTACAGTGGCTACCACGCCCGCTCGCTGCTGGCTGATTGACTCTACCGCCAACAGCATCTCAGCGCTTGCGCAAAGCGCGTCATGGCGCATCGACATAGGCACAGTGCCGGCGTGCCCTGCCATACCTTGAACATTAATATTAAAACGCTTTGCACCGGCAATAGCGCTTACCACGCCAATGGGCAAGTTCTCTTGTTCAAGAACGGGGCCTTGCTCGATGTGTAGTTCTAAGTAAGCCAATACGTCAGTGGCTGGAATAGCGGCACTAGGCACTTCATCAAAGTTAAGACCAAATTCGGCCATGGCTTGTTCTAAAGACACACCGTTTTCATCTTTTAAGCGACGCCACTCATCCTGCCATTTGCCGGTAAGTGCACGACTTCCCAGCAAGGTGGTACCAAACCGGGTACCTTCTTCATCGCAAAAACCAACAATATCGATGTGGTAAGGAAACTTCTTTTGTTCGCCATTAAACAAGGCGACGAGCGTAATGGCGGCGACAACCCCTAACATGCCATCGTATTTCCCACCATTGGGTACGGTGTCTAGGTGGCTACCTAATATCATTCGCGGTGCGTTAGGAACCGCCGATGAATAGCGCCCCCAAATATTGCCCGCGGCGTCTTGCCAGGTTGTCATACCTGCTTCAATCATCCACCCAGAGGTAAGCTGGTTGGCTAATTTATGCTGCTCTGTGAGATAGCGTCTATCAAGGCAAGAAGGATCTTGGCTTAGTGTTCCCAAGGTTTCGCATCGCGCCATTACCTGAGCAGCAGCATCGGCAAATTCAGTCATTTGCCGCCTCCGTAAACACGGCTAATGCCGCATCTACACCTGCACCCTGTGGCAATGTCATACCTTGCATGCGTAACACGGTTTCTAGCGATTGTAGTGTGTGAAGAACGGCATCTTCTCGGGCGTTATAACCCATGGTGCCTATGCGCCAGATTTTGCCTTTAAGTGGCCCAAAACTGGTGCCAATTTCAATGTTAAAGCGTAAAAGCAAAGCTTCGCGTACGGCTTCACCATCTACGTCGTCAGGAATATACACACCTACCACGTTATACATTTTATGCTTTAAGTCACCAAAGGGAGCCAATCCCATTGCTTGCACACCGGCTAACATGGCATCGCCAGCCACTTTGTGACGGGCTATGACGTTTTCTTGGCCTTCTTCAAGGTGAACCCGTGCGCACTCTCTTGCACAATAAAGCATGCTGGCGGCTTCAGTGTGGTGGTTTAAGCGTTCTTCTCCCCAATAATCCATGATCATAGGTAAGTCGAAATAGTTAGAACGAATTTTAGGGCCGCGAGCACTTTCGTGATGGGCGTCGCGAATACCGGCTTCTACGTGATGACGGGTGCGAACGGTTTTCACAAACTTATCGCTTAAGGTAATTGGCGCGCTGCCCGAAGGGCCGCCTAAACATTTTTGAAGCCCCACTGAAACGGCGTCCAGTTTCCATTCATCAACCTTTAATGGGTTGCCACCCACCGAAGCGGTTGCATCACAATAAAAAAGAACATCGTGGGCTTCACATATAGAACCAATCTCTTCTAGTGGCTGAAGCATAGTGGTGGACGTATCACCTTGTACAATGGCAAGCATTTTCGGCTGAACTTCTTGAATGGCTTTTTCAATGTCAGCGGCAGTGAAGACTTCACCCCATGGCACTTCAATGGTGTGAACGTCGGCATCGGCACGCTCTGCAATTTCTGCAAGTAGGTGTCCAAAGCGGCCAAAAATGGGCACTAGCACTTTATCGCCGGGCTCAATGGCAGACACTAACACCGCCTCGATACCGGCTCTTGAGGTACCATCAACCAGGAAAGTCTGTTGGTTTTTTGTGTTAAACACATCACGGTACAAGGCCATGACTTCATTCATATAACCTGTCATGACCGGATCGTATTGACCCACTAATTGGGTGGCCATGGCCGATAACACTCGCGGATAACAGTTTATTGGGCCTGGGCCCATCAATAAACGTGGTGGCGGTGTAAGGGGAGAAAGAACTGACATGAATACGCTCCTATAGGAAAACTTGCGCTAGCATACGCAAGCCAGTGATGATAAGAACTACAGCAAATACTTTCTTAAGCATGGCTGCATCTAATTTACTCGCGATAGTTGCACCAATAGGGGCAAAAAACACGGTGAGGGGAACAATACAAATAAAGCCAAGAAGGTTAACGTAACCATAGGTAGCAAAAGGTGCATCAATAGGGGTTGTTCCAGCGAATAACAGGGTTATGGCGGCAGGGAGAGAGATAATAAGCCCTACTGCTGCTGCAGTACCCACCGCGCGATGGGCTGGGTAGTTGCAAAAGGTTAGCGTTGGCACTGTTAGTGTGCCTCCACCTATACCCACCATTGAACTAAACAAACCAATGCAAGCTGCCATTATCCACTGGCCAATTCGGCCCGGCAAAGACGAAAATATGGCGTCTTTTTTACCTAACAGCATATTGATAGCAGAGAGTATTGCTATTACGCCGAACAACAGTGTGAGATAGGTGGCATTAAGCACAGTGACCAAATAACTGCCCGCTAACACGCCGACTAAAATAAAGGGCGCCCATGCCTTTAACAGGGCAAAATCCACATTGCCTTTGCTATGGTGTGCACGAATAGAGCTAACCGATGTAGGTACAATGGTGGCTAAAGACGTGGCAGTGGCAATGACCATGGCACTTTCCGGCGACACGCCAAGTGCCTGAAACAGGAAAAACAACACGGGGACAATAACAATACCGCCACCTACACCTAGCATTCCTGCCAGTAGACCAGCAAAAACGCCGGTGCCAATTAACGATAAAATAACCGTTAAATTATCGAGTATAAACTGCATGTAAAAAGGTCTCTTATTGAGTTGATTAAGGGCTTAGCGGTGACCTAAATAGGCTTTACCGTCACTACGAGGGTCGCTGGCACCACTGACTTCACCTGAGGTCTCACGGATAATAGCACCTGCATGCCCCATAAGTTCATTGCATGGGTCAACGGTAACCATGTCGTGGCCGCGAGCGACTAAACTCTCGCCTACGTATTCCACTAAATCTCTTTCGGCTTTTAGGTTATGACTTTCGTCACCCCATGTTCTGCCCAACAGCCAACGACCTAGCCAGATAGCTTTCGCAATAGGTTGCTTGTGATACACATGGCGAGCAAATACCGCAGCTTGGGTTTGTGGTTGACCTTCGCCCCCCATAGTACCGTAGCTCATGCGTCGTCCATCACTTAATTCAGCAAACGCTGGATTTAAGGTATGGAAAGGCTTTAAGCCTGGTGCAAGATACTGATTGCTGGCAGGGTCAAGAGAAAACGAGGTGCCTCGGTTATTCCAAACGATCCCCGTTTGAGGGCTAACCACGCCAGAGCCGAATTCCCAATAAAGAGATTGGATGTAGCTCACCATTCTGCCTTCGTTATCACAGCATCCCATCCAAATGGTATCACCCGGCTTGGCAACATGGGGCCACGGCTGCGCGGTGTCTAGCGAAATGTTTTTAGCCATGTCATCGAGCACGTCGTCACTTAATAAACTTTGCAGGTCAACGGGAGTACGTGATGGGTCAGTCACGTTGGCATTTCTGGCGATAAACGCTTGTTTGGTGCATTCAATGAGCAAATGCACCATATCTGCATCACTGCTTCCAAGGTGTTGTACTTTGTCGTATAACGCTAAAATAATGAGCGATGCCACCCCTTGGGTTGGCGCAGGCAAGTTGAAGATCTTACCCTTGCTGGTATCTACCGACAGCGGCGTAACACGTTTGGCTTCGTATTCATGAAAATCTTCAAGGCGAATTGGTGATCCCGCCGCCGCTAAATCTGCTGCTAACTTTTCCGCTAACTCGCCTTTGTAAAAGTCGTCTAGCCCTTTTTCTGCCAAGTGAGATAAGGTTTTCGACAGGGCAGTTAGTTTAAGAATTTTGCCTTTCTTAAGCGCTTTGCCCTTAATTAAAAATTGCGCGAAGTTTTCATCGCTGGCGAGGTCATCGAAGGTTTTATTGCTGGCATCGGTTAAGCTTTGTGTTACTTCAATACCCCAATTGGCTTGGCTAATTGCTGTGTCTAGTAAGGTGCTAAGCTTAAGGCCGTCTTGCCATTCGTGGCTTATTTTTAGTGCCTCGTTCCACCCCGCGACGGCACCCGCCATGGTCAGCGCGGCTTTTCCACCACGGCTAGGGATAGCGTCTAGCCCTGCATAAAATTCAGGTGTGGCGCCTTTCGCAGCAATGCCCGATGCATCAATGCCTATCGGTGCTTTTCCAGGTTCGCTTATCAACCAAAAACCATCGCCGCCTAACCCATTCATATGAGGGTATTCAACAGCAATGGATGCTGCCGCGGCCACCATGGCTTCAATCGCCGTGCCGCCTTTTTCAAGTATATTTAAGCCCACTTGAGAGGCAGCAAAGTGAGGAGCTGTAAATGCAATATTCGGTTTTTCAGTCATTGTTCTTTCCACTTGTTGTCAAGGCGTTGATGCAAGCTTATTACAGCGATATTTTCTTTATTGTGTTACGTCTCGTTTTATTTGTTTTAAGGCGCAACTCAGGTATTCGCTAGTTTTTTTGCCATACTAATTAAAGCAAGATCACTGCCTTTTTTGCCCACCAGTGATAAACCACAGGGGGCATTGTGTAGGGTAAATAAGGGCAAATGTAGTTGTGGTAACCCTGCTAAGCCTGCCAGTGCGGTAAAGCCGAGTAGGGTGTTTCTATCTTTTGCCAGTGTGTCATCGTCGGCGTCGCAACGTGGTGCAACGCCAGGGGTGGTAGGAATAACTAATATGTCTATCTCTGCAAATAGCGAATCAAGATGATTAATTATTACCTGTTGTTGGGCCATGGCGCTTTGAATATCACTAGAGGTGATAGTTTTACACCAGTTGAGGCGCAACATAATATCGTTTGCAATGTCGGGATTGTGGGCGTCTATCCAGTTGCCGTGCTGCTGCCAAATTTCAGCACCTTGTAAAATACGAAACGTATTTGCGGTGGCCAGTGCCTCTAAATCAAGGGCTGAACTTGGGAGCGCGCTGAGTGTTACTTGGCTTAGCGTGGTGTGTTTGGGAAGCTGATCTAACCAATCGCGACATAAATGTTTGTGGGCTACCTGCTTAAACAACCCTTCAGCCACACCAAGTTTAACCTCAGTAGCACCGGGACGCTGGTGCTCTTGATTTAAACAAACCTGAGCCACCGCGTCGAGTGTACTTAGGTCTCTTGTCATCCAACCTACGGTATCGAAAGCAGGCGCTAATGGCACCATGTTGTCACAGGAAATAGCACCATGGGTGGTGCGCAAGCCCCACAAACCTTGGTAGCTGGCGGGAACGCGAATAGACCCACCGGTATCTGTACCTAGGCCAATATCGGCCAAGTTTTCAGTCACTGCTACCGCTGAACCCGACGAAGAACCGCCTGGAATATGCGCTGGTGCAGCGGGGTTTAGCAATGTGGGATAGTGCTTGTTTTGCCCATGTAGGCTGTAGGCCAACTCATCGGTAATGGTTTTCCCGACAAATTGCGCGCCCGCATCGAGTAAGGTGTCTACCGTGCTATGTGTCTTCTTAGGCAGCGGGTGTGTGGCTAACCAGTCTGGGTTGCCAGCCGCAGTGGGTAAGCCCGCCATGTGGAACAAGTCCTTTACTGCAAGTCTAAGCCCAGTTAAGGGTTGGCTTGTTGCGCTTTCACCACGGGCACTATTAAAAGCCTCGCGGGCGACAGCGTATTCGCTTGAGATACTAATAAATGGAGAAGACACAGCAGACTATTTGGTTAAATTTTCAATAGCACCATGAAACAATCGTTTCTAATATTTGTCAAGTGAAACGTTTGTTTCTTTTTCTGGTGCGGGTGTTTCATCCTTACATTTTCACTCGCTTAGTCAGAGAGTTAGGGTGAAACAAATGGGTAAGCTAAAAACCTTGAGGGTTTTGTTCAAGAAACGCTAATTCCTCTGCGGTGGATTTACGCCCCAGCACTTGGTTTCTATGTGGGTAACGACCAAATTGCTGAAGTACAGCGACGTGGCGTTGCTGAAAATCCAACTGAGTTTCTAAGCCTGGGGCGGAGAATAGCTGCTGCGCAATATCGTGAATGGCTAAAGACTCGCTGTGCATAAAGGGCATATATAAAAAGGCGCTTTGTTGTGGCGTAAGGGTTTTGTCGGCTTCTACGCTCACCGCTTCTTGCGCCAGTACAAGTGCAATTCCATCATAGGCGAAGGCTTGTGCGGTATGGCGAAACATATTGCGAGAGAATTGATCCAATACGAGAATTTCCGCTAATCTGCCTGTTGGTGTGGCTCTCCATGGCCACAATTCACCTAAGGCCGCAGACCGGTGTAACGAGTAAAAATGTGATGAGATTGTTCGGTCTAACGCAGAATCCTGCATAAACCATTGCTCCGAACTCAGGTCATCAAACCAGAAACTAAGTACTCGACTTGCTTCTTCAAGCACAAGGTGGGGCTTGTCCATGTAAACTCCAACAACGTAGTAAGGTTGCTTTGGCAGCGCGAGTGGTACGGCACTGGGCAACACGTATTATTAGTAAAAGCGAATGCCTCGTACTTACTATCGGCCGTTATCGCTTAAAGTTTAATCAATTTAATGGATTTTCAAGCCTCTTTACAACTATTTACGTTCAAGTTCGTCTAAAGACGCATACGTTTCCGTAATTGAATTAACGCGTTCTGTTGCCGCATCACCTAAAAGAGAGTAGGTACGATTGCAAATAGCAGACAATAAACTCATGGGCGCAGCGTAACTGTCAAACGGTGCGTCGTTACCTAAATGACAAACAACAAGCTTGCTAACTTGGTTACGATAAATTTGCCCAGTGGGATCGGTAATCAAAATGACTTGAGCGTGCTTAATGGCACTGAGTACATACTTAAATTGTCGAGTACGACGACGAAAGCCGAATAGAATGACAACATCATCGTCGCCGAGATCCACAATGTCTTCCCCTAATGTTTGCCCAGGTTGTGGGAGTAGCCTAACTGACGTTCGAATTTGCTTTAGTTGTTGTCGAAAGTGTAGCGCTAAGGGGTAGGCATTACGAAAACCAATCAGGGTAATTTGCTTTGCTTTGGCTAAGCGTTCGGCAATATCAAGCAAGGTATCTTCATGAATGCCGGCAAAGGTTTGCGTTAAATTACTAAATTCATGTTCTTGATGGTGACTAAAGGAAGTATGGGTATTCACTGGTACACCTTGCTCTCGCAACGATAATAAGGTGTCTTTTGCTTGTTGATGGGAGTCGAACCCGAGTTGCCGGAAGAAACGGCTGACCGTGGCTTTTGATGTTTGTGTTTTTTCCGCAATTTGGGCGGTAGATTGAGAAATTACCGCCAGTGGCGTTTGCTGCAAGTACTGCGCAATTCGTTTGCCGGCGGGCGATAGCAAAGCGTAATGTTTTTCTATTTGGTTTAAAACATTCGCAGTCTTGTTATTTGGCATAGTTATTACTTGGCATCGTTATCCATTGCCTTTGCTATTCGTTTTAAGGGCGATTTGTCAGGCAGTAAAAATTGCCCGCAGTCTGTTAGGCCTACACATTGTAACCACAATGCGTTTGCCAAGCGCAAAGCCATTCATTTAGCCTCTAGTGTACTCATAATTTAGTGTTTCTGAAAAGCTAATACACACCAATAACTTACGGAATTACTCTAAAGACTAATTCAATAATATCGTCAATCACCGCAATTTGGCACTACACTTTCATATGCACTTTCACAAAAGTGTCATTAGATGGTAATGATTTGGAGTGTGTTGTGGCAAAGTTGTGGGCTGAATTGATCCTGCTTTTTGTAGCGCTTCCTTTTGCAGTACTCTACTGGATAAAACATTTCGCTGATTGGTTAATGCCGATTCTTTGCATTATTGGGGTGTGCTGCTTAGCCGCCCTGTTGGCCGACAAGCAGTTTCACCGCGTACGATTATGGCATTGGGACGACTACAAAACGCATATAAAAAGTACGTTGAAGCTTTTTATTCCCTGGGCAAGTTTACTTGCACTTGTGGTATACCTCGTTAAACCAGAGTTATTTTTACACTGGCCAATTAACCAACCGTGGATGTGGGTAGTTACCTTACTTATCTATCCTGTGGTCTCGGTGATCCCGCAGGAAATTATTTTTCGTACCTTCTTTTTTCACCGTTACAAGCGTATTTTGCCGTCGCGCTATGCAAGGTGGGGGCTAAGTACGTTTGTGTTTGGGTTGGCTCATCTCGTGTACGGCAATTGGGTTGCCGTGGTGATATCGTGGGTAGGTGGCGCCATTTTTGGGTACCGATACATGCAAACAAACTCCACACCGGTTGTGGTTATTGAACACGCCATTTGGGGTAGTTTTTTATTTACGGTAGGTTTAGGCTCGTATTTGGTGATATCTACCTAACAGGTGCAAGTTTATTTTGCGTATTCATTGCTTAGCATTAGCGGGCAAATTTATGGACATGGAGGCACATAAACGTGGGTATGAATAATCAGTTACACGGCGTATTCCAGCTACCCGTATTCGAAACACCACAAGTGTTGCTGATGCAGCAAGATATCAACGCCCCAGTGCCGCTAGGAGAAGCTCAATCGTTAATGGTTGAGCTATGGCAAGGGTTTCTCTACCGCTTACCAGGTCTGGCTCTTGGTCTGCTTATTATGGTGCTGTTTATTTTAGCTGCGGGGCCTGTTTCTCGCTTATTGTTAAAGCCCGCGGCATCTTCCTCGTTAACCCCGTTAATAAAGTCGGTGGTACAGCGAAGTATCAGTTTAGTGATCATGCTTTTAGGTGTGTACTTGTTTCTGTTTCTCGCGGGGTTAACCGGTTTTGCCGTCGCGGTGATAAGTGGTACGGGGGTAGTGGGGCTAATTTTAGGCTTTGCCTTTCGTGATATTGCGGAAAACTTTATTTCTAGCCTGCTACTCACGGTACAGCGGCCTTTTAAAATTGGCGATATTGTTCAAATAAATGAATTCACCGGCATTATTCAAAAGGTGACAGCAAGGGCCACCACATTGGTGGATTTTGATGGAAACCACATTCAAATTCCAAACGCCACTATTTACAAAGGAGTGATTAAAAACCTGACGGCTAACCCTTTAATGCGCGGGCACTTTGTATTAGGGGTGGGGTACAATGCTGACATAAAACATGCCCAATCATTGGCGCTTAACACAGTCAACGCGCATCCTAATGTACTCGACGACCCTGAACCACAGATACTTATCGATAACCTTGGCGCGTCCACCTACAATTTGAAAGTCTATTTCTGGGTAAACGTAGAGGATACCAGTGTATTGAAAATGTCCTCGGTGTTAATGCGCGAATTAGTTGCCCTTTACACACAAGAAGGCATTAGCATGCCTGACGATGCAAGAGAGCGAATTTTCCCTGAAGGCTTAGTCATACACAATGGGACTTCTGAAGGTGAACATGACAACACCCAAGAGCATGAAAATACACCTTCGGTAAAAGCACCTTCGCCAACTGATAAAGCCAACGAAATAGACACCTCTAACGCTACCTTAAATAAGGGCGAGAAAGCACAGGATATCTCTCATGATGATGTATCTAGCGAAGCCCACGAAATACGTGAACAGGCCCAGCGCGCTCGCGACCCAGAAAGCGGCGACAATATTCTATCCTAGCGGCTTTCTAGGCATTAACTCGCCGTTGGAAAGCGGTGTAGGGCCCGGTTCTAGGCTGTTCGGCAACGTCAACCAGCCACAGGCGCAAGGTTGCAACGAGAAAGAAAGGTTTGCCACATAGTGACATGCGCCTTCATTGACTGTTGATATTGTTGAAATCCGTGCTCTGCGTTACCTTCAATAAAGGCTTTAAACGCAGGTGAAAGCGCCCTTGATTGGCTCCAACTTTGCCATAGTGGATTAAGCTGATAGTGAAATTGATTTACCTTACTGCCAATGGGCTGAATCTCTTCAATAAAGAACAGATAAAAGACATTTCGTAATATTTTAGCCTTGTCGCTGGCGTTACCGTTAGGGCAACTGACATGCGCAAGGGGGTGCTTTAGTTGCTCAGTTAATTGGTGTAACTCGGTGGCTAATATACGTTGGGTTAGCCATATTTTTGCCGGTAGACGTACCGAACCAATCATTTGAAGTTGAGCTTCAAGTTCCGTGCTGTCTAATGGGGTGGTGGCATGCTGAGTTTGGCGTAAATGATCAAGGTAAAACAGTGCATTAACCGCGCTAACACCTTCGTTTCCATCACGGGTATTTAAAGGGGCGCTAGCCAAGCTAAGGCCTTGCTTCATTTCAGTACTATTTTGAATAAGCTGTGCCCAAACTTTTGGCCACTGAGCCTGCTTTTGCTCTAGCCAGCGTTCAATTTGTGTCGACAGCTTTTGATTACCCTCGGCGCTTATTGCGGCACATTTGGCCAATACCGTCAGTAATTTTTGTTCATAGATAAAACGCTGCGATGGCAGCTGAGTTTTTCCTAATGCCGTGTTACGCTCGGCGACAATTCGGCCTAATTCACAATCTTGAATGGCGTAAAAGTCTCTAAGGTTGATGTTCATAGGAACTATGTTCACGTTAAGTGCAGAGGCAGTAGGATAGGCAAGGGCAAACGTAAGCGAATCATCCCATTTAGCAGCCGGAATAGAAATACCTAACACCCGATTTAAGCGAGCTCGATATTCATTTACCGCCGACTCAAGCTGAGATTGCCCTGAACAGCCTAATACTGCGCAAAGCAGTAAGCTCACTATTGTTGCAGGAACCCATGAACTCCCCACTATAGGCACACCCTTAAGTTTGCGATGAACGTGAGTGATTATCATTGCGGCCTGCCACCTGTTATAAGCCACAATTAAGCACTCGCACCAGTATGCAAGCTTCTGCCCCCATCCACGTACACAATTTGACCTGTTATGTAGGGTGAATTCACTAAAAACGCCATTGTTTGTGCAATGTCTTCACTGCGACCTAGCTCCCCCAATGGGATGCTTGCCAACATCTGTTGTTTTTCGTGCTCCGTTAATGCGCGTTCGGGAAGTAATATTGCCCCAGGCGCAATCGCATTCACACGAACGTCAGGCGCCATGTCTAAGGCGAGTGACTTAGTTAACGTGGCTAACGCGCCCTTTGCTAAACTGTATACGCTATGGTGGGGTAACGGGCGATCAATATGCATGTCAACCATATTAACAATGCAGCCACACTGAGCTTTCAAGGCTGCATGTAACGCTTGAGATAAAAATAGCGGCCCTTGCACATTGCTACCCACTAACGAGGTCCAATCTTGCACACCAATGTTTCCAAGTGGGGTAGGGTAGAAACTAGATGCATTATTAATTAACACATCAATACGCCCCCATTTTGCTAAACTTTGCTCAGCCAGTGCTTCTACTTGCTGTATGTCGCAAAGGTTTGCCTCCAAGGCCACTGCACTGTTACTGCGCAGGGCATTAAACGTAGCCACCTGGGTAAGCGCATCTTCTTTCGAGCCGCCGAAGTGAACAATAATATTGTAGCCTTGTTGATGTAAGTGGGTGGCCATGGCTAAGCCTAATCGTTTGGCAGCGCCTGTCACTAAGGCAACAGGAGAGGAGGCGTTACGGGGCATAAAAAGAAAACTCCAATCAATAGCAATGCTTCATTCACGTTAGAATTATTCAGTACGTACTACGAGCGAATCGTGTTAATGAAATCTTTAGCTTGGGCTAAATAATGCCCGCCAAATAATAACCCGTGATTAAGAATATGGTACAGCTGATAAAAAAGTTTTCTTTCAGCATAATGACGACTAATGGGTTTTACCTCAGCGTAGGCGTGAAAGAAGTCGGCGGGGAAACCGCCAAATAACTCAGCCACGGCTAAATCTGACTCGCTGTCGCCTACATAAATAGCAGGGTCGAAAACCACAGGGCCTCTATGACAAAACCCCACGTTACCGTGCCATAAGTCGCCGTGCAGCAGTGAAGGGTGAGGTTGGTGATGAGAAAAATACTGCTTGGTGTCATCAACAAAATTATCGATATTAACGATGTAATGCCCTTGCTCTGCTAAGCGCTCTAACATACTGCCGATACGGCATTCAGCAAAAAACGCGGCCCAATCACTCTTTCTTCCGTTGCGCTGTATGCTAAGCCCAATGTAATTGTCGTGGGGCCAGCCATAGCTTGAAAATCCATTGTATAAATGCAGGCTGGCTAACTGTTCACCAAGTCGTTGATAAGCGTCTTGGGAAGGCGTGATAAATTTCACATAACTTAATACGAGATATTCCATTTCAGGCGATTCGTCCCGTGTTACGCCATGGCAGATAACCGAGGGCGTAAGTACACATTGAGTACCACTTAATTCGGTAAGCCCTTCAGCTTCGTGGCTAAGCTGCTGGGTGTCATCATATGGGCGGGTTTTAACGAAAAAGCGATGCTGGTGGTCATGAATAATATAGCAAGCGTGGCTATCTCCCCCTTGCGCCACACGCGCATGCTCACAAATAAATAACTGCCCAGTAGCCTGAGAGATATGTTCGCTAATAAAATGCCACATACGTATAGCTGCCCCAAAGGGTTAATTCACTGATAAGTATGGATGAAAATGATAGAAAACCCCAAAATTCACCAATAGTGACTGCCTCCTTTTCGAAATTCCTGTTTTGCCCATTGCAGTTGACCTATGAGCCGTTATAATCCGCAACAGCTTTTTGTATGCGTAGCCGCACTAGAACGGCTAGCTAAAACCGTTGACGTGCGCATAACGCACGCATTTTATTTAAAATACGCAAGTGGCGCAGAGTAGGCGTCACCACTGTAAAGGAATTCAAATGCCAGTAATTACCCTTCCTGATGGAAGCCAACGCGCTTTCGATAATTCTGTTTCTGTACTAGACGTTGCAAACGATATTGGCCCTGGTTTAGCCAAAGCAACCATTGCAGGAAAAGTTAACGGCGAGCTTGTCGATGCCGTTGATATGATTGATAGCGATGCGCAGCTTCAAATCATTACTGCTAAAGATGACGAAGGCTTAGAAATACTTCGCCACAGCTGTGCCCACTTATTGGGGCACGCCATTAAGCAACTTTGGCCAAATACCAAAATGGCGATAGGCCCTGTTATCGACAATGGTTTTTACTATGACGTTGATATGGAGGAGAGCCTCACCCAGGAAGATTTAGCCAAGCTAGAAAAGCGTATGCTTGAACTGGCCAAAACCAACTACCAAGTGGTTAAAAACAAAGTAAGCTGGCAAGAAGCTCGCGATGCGTTTGAAGCGCGCGGCGAAAGCTACAAAATGGAAATCCTAGATGAAAACATCAGTCAGGATGACCGCCCAGCACTTTATCATCACGAAGAATACACAGATATGTGTCGTGGCCCTCACGTGCCTAATATGAAATTCTGCCACCACTTCAAATTAATGAAAGTGGCGGGCGCATACTGGCGCGGTGATAGCGACAATAAAATGTTGCAACGTATTTACGGTACCGCTTGGGCTGATAAAAAGCAGCTTAAGTCTTACCTTCAGCGCCTAGAAGAAGCTGAAAAACGTGATCACCGAAAAATTGGTAAGGCATTAAACCTGTTCCATTGGCAGGAAGAAGCGCCGGGTATGGTGTTCTGGCATAACGACGGCTGGTCTATTTACACCGAGCTTGAAAGCTTTGTACGTAAAAAGCTGCGCGAATATGGTTACGACGAAGTGAAAGGCCCATTAATGATGGACCGTTCACTTTGGGAAAAGTCAGGCCACTGGGACAAATACGCAGAAAACATGTTCACCACAGAATCTGAAAAGCGTGAATATGCGGTTAAGCCCATGAACTGCCCGGGTCACGTGCAAATTTTCAATCAAGGCTTAAAATCGTACCGCGATTTACCCCTTCGTATGGCTGAATTTGGCTGTTGTCACCGTAACGAACCTTCAGGTGCGCTGCACGGTTTAATGCGCGTTCGCGGCTTTACACAAGACGATGCTCACATTTTCTGTACAGAAGAACAGATCCTAGAAGAGGTAAGCGGCTGTATTAAGATGGTGTACGAAACTTACGCCGCTTTTGGTTTTGAAAATATCAAAGTGAAGCTGTCTACGCGCCCTGAAAAGCGTGTAGGTGCAGATGAAATTTGGGATAAATCAGAAGCCGCGTTAGCCGATGCCCTTAAAGCCAACGATATCGAATTTGATTATCAGCCAGGCGAAGGCGCATTTTACGGCCCTAAAATTGAGTTTACGTTACACGACTGTTTAGATCGTGCATGGCAGTGCGGTACGGTTCAGCTTGATTTCTCAATGCCGGGTCGTTTAGGTTCTACCTATGTAGCAGAAGATGGCGAGCGCAAAGTACCGGTTATGATTCACCGAGCAATCTTAGGGTCACTTGAGCGTTTCATTGGTATTTTAACCGAAGAATTTGCTGGTTTTTACCCACTGTGGTTAGCACCGCAGCAGGTTATGGTAATGAATATTACTGACAAACAAGCAGATTACGCCGCTAATTGCGTAAAAAAACTGCAAGAAAGTGGATTTAGAGCAAAGTCTGACTTGAGAAATGAGAAGATTGGCTTTAAAATCCGCGAGCACACCTTAAAGCGTGTTCCGTACATG
The DNA here is from genome assembly GCF_015767655.1 of Alteromonas sp. B31-7. NCBI lineage: Bacteria > Pseudomonadati > Pseudomonadota > Gammaproteobacteria > Alteromonadales > Alteromonadaceae > Alteromonas > Alteromonas sp. B31-7. Next base: position 2,679,233 of record NZ_CP065233.1, on the reverse strand, counting down.
CTGGTGGTAGGCGATAAAGAAATGGAAGCGGGCGAAGTAGCAGTACGCTCTCGTCGCGGCGACGACCTAGGCAAAATGCGCTTAGAAGACTTTATTGCCATGGCTCAACAAGAAGTAATGGAAAAGACCATTAAGTAGTTGAGCAATTTTTGTGTATAATGCACAGATGGTGTCTGCTTTTGGTTTTTAGTTTCAGGTTCATACGAACCACCCGGAAGCAGACAGAAGAATTAAATGTTTGGAGGAATAGCACATTAAAGGCGCTAACAACAAGGCTCAGGGCGACAAAGCCCGCATAAACGATGAGATTAAAGCCAGAGAAGTAAGATTAATTGGCAAAGACGGTGAACAGGTTGGTGTGGTTTCGCTTGCAGAAGCAACGCGTACCGCTGAAGAAGCGAGCCTAGATCTAGTAGAAATCAGTCCGAATGCCGAGCCGCCAGTCTGTAAAGTTATGGACTATGGCAAATTCCTCTTCGAAAAAAGTAAAGCTCAAAAAGAGCAGAAGAAAAAACAGAAGCAAATTCAGGTCAAGGAGATTAAATTTCGCCCTGGCACTGATGAAGGCGATTACCAGGTCAAACTGCGCAACCTGCGTCGCTTTCTTGAAGGTGGTGATAAAGCCAAAGTCACAATCCGTTTCCGCGGACGTGAAATGGCGCACCAAGACATCGGTATCGATCTCCTTAATCGCGTTAAAGGCGATTTAGAAGATATCGCTACCTGCGAGTCTTTCCCACGTCGTGTGGAAGGCCGCCAGATGATCATGGTGCTAGCCCCAAATAAGAAGTAGTAACGGTCTAAAGTTTTCAGGAATCTGCAACCTGAAACACCTTGCTGCTAAACATTAACCGACATTAACGCGACTGCACGCAAAATATGTCGATACTTAACAATGCGGAGTTTTAGCAATGCCTAAAATGAAAACTGTAAGCGGTGCCGCCAAACGTTTCAAGAAAACGGGTTCTGGCCGCTTTAAAAGCAAACAGTCTCACTTACGTCACATTCTGACTAAGAAGAGCACTAAGCGTAAACGTCACCTACGTGGCAAAAAATTGGTTCATGACTCTGATACTAAATTAGTTCAGCGCATGCTGCCTTACGTTTAAGACTTAGGAGACTGATAAATGGCTAGAGTAAAACGCGGCACTATCGCACGTGCTCGTCACAAAAAAGTCCTCAAGCAGGCAAAAGGTTATTACGGTGCTCGTTCACGTGTTTATCGCGTAGCGGTACAAGCCGTAACTAAAGCTGGTCAATATGCTTACCGTGACCGTCGTCAACGTAAACGTCAATTCCGTCAACTTTGGATTGCACGTATCAACGCTGCGGCACGTCAAAATGGTATGTCATACAGCCGTTTCATTAACGGTTTGAAGAAAGCGTCTGTTGAAATCGATCGTAAGATCCTTGCCGACATCGCAGTACATGACAAAGCAGCTTTCAGCGCATTAGTCGAAGCGGCTAAAGGCGCATTAGCTTAATTATTAACTAATTAAGTTTAAGTTCTTTCGGAAAAAGGCGAGCAGGATGCTCGCCTTTTTTCGTTTCTGTGTGTCTTATCTTTAATGCTGACATAAACAGAAGGTACTTATGCCAGCATTAAGTAATCACATATTCTAGTAAGCGTTCTTATTAGCCAAGCCACCGAACACCGTCATAAAGATAATCTTAATATCGAACCACACTGACCAGCGGTGAATGTAATCTAAATCGTACTCTACACGCTGAACCATCTTATTGACGGTTTCTGTTTCGCCCCGTAAACCGTTGACTTGTGCCCAGCCGGTAATGCCAGGTTTCACTTTGTGGCGAAGCATATAGCCGGTAATGAGCTTTCTGTATTCTTCATTATGTGCAACCGCGTGAGGGCGTGGGCCTACAATAGACATACGCCCTTGCAGTACATTAATGAACTGGGGAAGCTCGTCTAAGGAAGAACGGCGCAAGAAACCCCCAATTTTGGTTAAGCGGCTATCATTTTTTGTGGCTTGCTTAACGACCGGCCCATTATCTTGCGTGGTCATAGACCTAAACTTGTATACCGTGATTTGCTTACCGTCTAACCCGTAGCGCTTTTGCTTAAAAATAACAGGCCCTTTAGAGGTTAATTTTACTGCGGCAGCAATACCTAGCATGGGCAAAGCCAGCATAGTAAGGAAAAACGAACTCAAAATAATATCTTCGGTACGTTTCAATACGTTACTAGCACCCTGAAAGGGTGTGTCGTAAACACTGAGTGCCTGAACAGAGCCTACAGATTGCCAGCGCGCATTTAACAAGTTGTACATGAAGAAGTTAGGGATAATATAAACATTGGCAGTAGTGTCACTGCATTTATCTAGAATGTGCCGTATTCTGCTCTCAGCACTCATTGGCAAGGCAATATAGAGATAATCAACCTCGTTCCGCTTTGCCATCTCTATGGCATCTTCAATTGTGCCTAAAACTTGATTTTTGAATTCATGCGCTAGTCTATCTTCGCTCCTGTCATCAAACAGACCGTTAAAGGTAATACCTAAATGACTGTTTTCCTGTATCTGATGTGCGACATTATAGCCAAGCTGAGTCGCACCTATAACAATAGAACGTCTAGAGTTAAGCCCTCGCTTTCTTAAACGGAACAAAAACTTCCGCATAACAAAACGCCAAATAAGTAGCGAGAAAAAACATAACGCTAACCAACCTAAAATAAGCACCGGCGCTAAATTGACCTTCGGCGAAAAAAGAAAACCCAAGGCAAAAGTACCTAATAAGCTTAACAGCCAGGTGATTGCTGCTGCCCTTAATAATTCTGGGGTTCTAAAACCGCGCCACGAACGGTAAAGCTCCATACCTTCGGCGGAAAGCTGGAACATAATAATGTAAGTACATACAAGTAAAAGATTTTCCGTAGTAACCGACGTGTGAGAAAAGCCTGTAACCACTAAAAACAAGAACGTGATAATAGAAATATCAACAAGGCGATATAGCGTAGAAAACCCATTTTGGCTTTTTACAATAATGGCTCCGTTCTTACTACGCTGAACATGGTGCTCCTGATTCAATGTAGACTGCTCCCTTTTGTGAATCTGAATAGTGTCGCTAACGTGGTTATTTAGCTATTGGGGCTAAATGTGATCGTATTTATCGCAAAAAAGGTAATAAACTTTCATAATTATGGCTGTGGGTACACTAAAGTATAAGCAAAACTGATTCCACAATCGGTTTCTGTTGAAAGTATTTTTATTTTTAGTATTCCAAGCTTATCAACAATATGTGACACTATCGTAACGGTATTCATGCTCTGTGCAGTATACGAAGAACCTTGCAATAAAGTTGCAATGTTTCATAATTAGAGTAGTAGACAGTGGCATGTATTTAGCATAGCTATGTTGGCTTCCGTTTTCTCGAAAAAACCTTTATTTTAACCACGTTGAAACGCTTAATGGTGCAATGGTAGTTAATATTGCACGGTTTTAGTTCATTAAAGCCGATATTAATTATTAGGAGCAAATATGATTGTAAGGATTAATAAGTTAGCTGCCATGATGGCAATTTTTGCCACCGCAGCCACCCAAGCACAGGACGCAGGACGTATTCAAGCCGGTAGTTTTGATATCATTCCTACGTTTGACTCTTCTCTTAGCTATATAGACAACATTACGCGTACAACTGATGATGATGAAAACATTAACAGTTGGAAAGCTACATTTTCTCCAAGAATAGTCTTAGGTACGCAAGTGAATAGTAACCCCATAAATTTGGGTTATAGAATTGAGCGAGGCGAGTACCTCACGAGTACCGACGATGATTACACAGATCATTTTTTGTCAGCCAATGGTGAATTTGAGTTAAATAGTCGACACGCTATTGATGTAAGTGCGCTATACGAAGATGGCCACGAGGATAGAGGTACAGGACTGTCTATCGGCAGTGGGGAAGATATTACGTCACCTGATACTTACAAAAGTACAGTTATTAATGCCGATTATATCTATGGCAGTGTAACATCCGCAGGGCTGCTAACATTTTCCGCATCTCGTAACACTCTTGACTACGACAAGGAAGAAGAGGCCTACTTAATTCGAGATCGGTTTATCAATAAACTTGGTGCAGAATTTAGTTACAGTATCTCACCATCTACAAATATTGTTGTCGATGTTGCAAAGTCGTTTGTTCGATACGATTATCAACCTGAGTCCGATACTATCAGAAACAGTGATGTTACAAGGGTTCTACTAGGTGCCACGTGGGAGAGTACCGCTGCTACAACGGGCTTCGCGAAGTTGGGTTATCAGGAAAAAGACTTTGAAACTACGGAACGAGATAACTTTTACGGCACCGATTGGGAAGTAGGGGTAGACTGGCAACCAATTGAGTACACCACAATTACCTTGTCAACCAGTGCAGATACAAGAGAAACAAACGGCGAAGGCGATTTAATTAGAAGTAGAGACTACGGTGTTTCGTGGAATCACGATTGGTACGATTACTTATCAACTAATGTGGGCGTTACCACTATAGACAACACCTATATTTTAAATGACGATACCATCACTGAACGTGAGGATGATTTTACCATCTATACAATGTCAGCTTCATATCAGGCAAGAAGATGGTTGAGTGTTTCGTTCTTCTACGAGTATTCAGAGTTATCGAGTAACCGAGATACCCTAGGTTACGATAGAAATAACATTGGCGTTTCATTTGAGGTTACTTTGTGAAGCTATTAACAAAATCGCTGTTTTATTTTGTTTTAATTTGTTGCTGTAGTAAGGCGTTAGCCCAAGTAGGTAACTTAGGAATGAGTCAATATCAATTGGGCTCTGGGGATAAAATAAGCATTACGGTGTTTGGTCAAAAAGATTTGTCCATGGAAATTAGGCTTCCAGATGTGGGGACTATTAATTACCCTTTTCTGGGAGAAATTAAGATAGTAGGTTTAACCACCGCCGAAGTTGAGGCACTAATATATAATGGCCTTAAAGGTGACTATCTTGTTGATCCTTCAGTATTAGTCACGTTTTTAGAATACAGGCCCTTCTTTATTGACGGAGAGGTTAAACGCCCAGGTGGCTACCCTTATCAACCTGGCCTCTCTGTTAATAAGGCTGCAGCCTTAGCGGGTGGTTATACCGACAGAGCTTCAAAAGATAATGTCATAATTGTACGTGAACTAGATGGTGTAGCGGAAGAATTGAATGTTAGGGTCTCTGATATGATCCAGCCTGGGGATATTATTACCATAAAGCAACGATTCTTTTAAGAGCGCGAGATTGAAAATGGCAGTAAATAATATGGATGATGCAGGGCAAAAAACAACGGATATGGACACAATAGACGTTGCCCACTACTTCAAAATTGTAAAACGTCACACCTTACGTATCGTGTTTTTAGCAATTACTTTTACAGTACTTGTTGCACTTCTTGTATTTAGGATGACGCCTATTTACTCATCATCAGCTACTATTTTGGTTGATTCAGAAAATACCAATCTTGTTTCTATCGAAGAAGTCTATGGTTTCGATAGCAATAGAAAAGATTACATGCAAACACAGTTTGAAATTCTGCGTTCACGTCAAATAGCTGAAAGAACGGTTAAGAAATTAAATCTCCACAAAAACGCTGATTTTATGCCAAGTGAAGATGACAAACCGTTAATGACGTCTTTAAAAGAAACACTAGCTGAAGTTCTGCCTTTTATGCCTCAAAAAATAGAAGTGGAAAGAACGGAAGAACAGCAAGAAGCGATAGACCTCCGTATAGCAACGAGTAAACTCATGCGCTCTGTCGAGCTGTCTCTTGTAAGTAAAACTCAAGTAATGGTAGTGACAGTTAATTCGGACAAACCAAAGTTGGCGGCTACCATCGCGAATGCGTTGGCGGAAGAATATATTGATAATTATCTGTTAGCTAAGCTAGAAATGACATCTAAAGCCACCTCATTCTTAACGGATAGTTTAGAAGGCTTGAAGCAGAAATTGGTGTTTTCTGAGAAGAAGCTGGCAGAATTTTTTGAGAAAAATCAAGTGGTTAATCTGGATGGTGTCGTTGGGTTAGCTGCAGACGAACTTGAGGGGTTAGGGCAGCAGTTGCTTGACGCGCAAAATGCGCTAAAACTTAATGAGACTATTTACAGACAGACCCAAACCAATAATTCCATTGAAGGCATAGCCAGTTTACCCGAGGTTTTAAATCATCCCACTATTCAAAATGTGAGACGAGACGAAGCGAAAGCCATGACAAGGGTGTCTGAATTAAGTAAGGTCTATGGGCCAAAACATCCCAACATGATTGCAGCAAATGCTGAATTAAGCTCTATTAGAGAAACTTTAGCCCTGCAAACGCGAGACTTGGTGTCTAGTATTAATAAACAGTATTTGTTGTCGAAAGAACGAGTAGAATTATTACAAGCGCAGGTCGAAGAAGCGAAATCGAACTACCGCAAACTTTCAACGTTAGAAAACCAACGTTTAGCCCTACAAAGAGAAGTGGATATTAACCAACAACTGTACGATTCATTTTTTACGCGTTTGAAAGAGACTGACGAATTAGGTGGCTTCGAAACTGCAAATGCAAGAATTTTGGATAAGGCTATTGCACCAAGTGTGCCTTCTAAACCAAATAAAAAGCTGCTTATTGCTGCTGCTTTCGTATTTAGCATCGGTTTTGGGGTATTCGTTGCCATTCTTATGGAAACGTTGAATAGCGGTATAACGTCTGTAGAAGATGTTGAGAAAAAGCTAGGGCAACGTATGTTGGGGCTTATTCCATGGATGCCCCATAAAAAGAAAACTGATTTACCCGTTAGGTCTTACTTTGACTCATCTAAGCATCAATTTGCTGAGGCGTTGAGAACACTTAGAACCAGTTTGTCTTTACTGAATATTGATAAAGAAAAACAGGTTGTTATGGTAACCTCAAGTGTGCCCAAAGAGGGCAAAACGACGGTTTCCATTAATTTAGCTTTTGCGTTCGGACAATTAAAGAAAACTATTCTTATAGATGCGGATTTGAGGCGCCCCAGTATTGGCAAGCAATTTGGTATACCCTCTTATCAACCCGGTGTGGCAAATTTGATAATGCAAACCCATAGTATTGATGAGTGTCTAAATCATGATGAAGAATCGGGTGTAGATGTTATTACCGCTGGAACTGTACCATCAAACCCTCAGGAATTACTGGCAAGTAGGGGGTTTACTGAATTGGTCACCAAGCTAAAAGAAAAATATGACTATGTGGTGATTGATACTGCACCCACGCAGGCGGTTAGTGATTCAATGATAGTGGCTGAACGAACAGACTCTATAGTCTATGTTGTAAGAGCAAACGCTACGAGTGACAAGCTAATTAATAATGGCTTATCTCGCCTGATCCAAGTTGGTCACAGAGTTGATGGTGTTGTACTTAATCAAGTTGATTTACGAAAATCTGATGTATCTTATAAATATGCCGGTTTTTACGATCAATACGGCTATACTAGTGAAAACGCATAGTAGGCTTTTGTAACCTTGATCGATATACACAGTCATATTTTACCGGGCATTGATGACGGTTCTCGCTCTCTATCGATGTCATTAGAGATGGCTAAACAAGCCGTGGAAAATGGCATTACCCATATGATATGCACACCTCATATACATTCGGGCTATTTTGATAACAGTTTAAAAACTATCAAACCAGTTTTTCACGAGTTACAACACGCACTGGTTAAGGATAAAATACCCTTATCGCTGTCGTATGGTGCAGAAGTGAGAGTTTCTGAGCAAATTCCAGAGTGGGTAGCAAACAATGCTATTCCTTTTTTAGGCACTCTAAACTCTAAAAAAGTATTGCTATTAGAAATGCCCCATAGTCACGTGCCGGTGGGGGTGGAAATGCTTATTAAATGGTTACTTTCTAAAAATATCTTGTCCGTTATAGCCCACCCTGAAAGAAACAGAGAACTTCTTGCTGAGCCTTTAAAGTTCGAGCGGCTAAGAAATACTCATGCTCTTTTTCAAATCACCGCAGGATCGCTTACAGGTAGGTTCGGTGAAAAAGTTCAGGGTTTTGCTCGTAGCTTAGTTGAAACGAAAAAGGTTCACATCGTCGCGTCTGATACGCATAATCTTACTAAGCGACCCAATGATATGAGAGAGGCATTTCAGTTCGTTTCTAACACAGACGCTGAGTTTGCGAAAAAGATCTTTGTGACCACACCCTCTCTCATTATTTCAGCAGTAAATAGTGATAAATAATGAGAAGAGTTTTTACATTAAGCTTTATTGCAGTATTGCTTTGCTCGATTTATTACGCTTTCGTGTTCGGGATTGCCCAACTTCACTATTATAATGTAAAAAACAGCCTTGATTTTTGGAGAGAAAATCCAGAGTTACTGCGACTAAAAGATGTTGATGAAAACTTAGAGCGTATTAATAGCGCAGTTGCACTAATGCCAGATAATCCATTGTATTACCAATCAAGGGGCCAAGTATTTGAATGGAAAGCAATTGTTGATAAACAAAATAGTGTATTGCTATTGCAAGAAGCTATGCAAAATTATCAAACTAGCTTGGCATACAGACCCTTGTGGGCTCCGACGTGGATAAACCTAGCCTCTGTTAAATGGAAGTTGGGGGAATTAGATGAAGAGTTTAAGCAGTATCTTGAGAAAGCGATAATCACAGGCCCGCAGCAAGCTTCTGTTCACAAATTTATAGTAAAGTTTGGATTGGCACATTACAGGGCAAGATCTTCAGGGTATGTATTGGTGTACAAGCAATTGCCAAAGCACCTCGCGCTAGGGTTGAGAAACCCTTTGAGTGAGCGCGACATACTGCATTCAATCAATATGTTTCAGTTGCAGGACTTTGCCTGTAGATTGTTAGAAGGTGAGCCGTCTCGTATACGGTCGAAGATTAAAGATTGTAGATAGCGAAAAGCGGTTTACGTATTTCGATTCATCATATTATTCACAAAGCTTGAAATTTCACTTCTAAATCGCTTTTGAGAGAATCTCTCTGCATTGTGTCTACATGCTATTTCGGAAAATTTATCAATTTGACTTTCAAATTGAGTAATTGCGTTTTCAATATGTCTCTCATGTTGCTCATGAAAATAGACTCCCGTAGGCGTTATACTGTCATTTACATCGATAACTGTCTCGGATGTGCCACCTTTACTGAAACAAATTACCGGTGTGCCGCATGCCTGAGCTTCTACTGGTACAATGCCAAAATCTTCAAAAGCAGCAAAAACAAAAGCTTTTGCGTTTTGAATAAGTTGCACCATACTGTCTTGCTCTTGGTAGCCAACGAATTCTACATTAGGAGTCGCGAGAGCTTTTATGTTTGCTAGTTCGGGACCATCACCAATTACAACTAACTTCCTCGCCTTGTTCAATGAGAATGCTTTTACAATAAGGTCTATTTTCTTGTAAGCAACTAATCTAGAGGCTGTTACATAATACTCATCCCTAGTACGTGTATTTAATGCGTACTTTTCAATATCAACTGGTGGATAGATGACGTGGGAACTTCGCTTATACACCTTTTCAATACGTTTCTTTATAAAGTTAGAATTTGAGATTATGGCGTCAATAGTATTAACACTTCTCATATCCCAAAATCGATAGCGATAAATAAGTTCTTTGGCTATCATTCTCTTTATTGGGGCTAGAACGCCTTGAATGTCGTTGATGTATTCGTGACTTAAGTCCCATGCATATCTGGCGGGGCTATGCATATAACATATATGCGGCTGATCTACGCTGGTAATAACGCCCTTCGCTAACGCTGCTGATGAGCTGATAACCACATCGTGTCGTGAAACATCAAATTGTTCTATTTGTCGAGTGCATTGAAGGAGTAAGTTTCTGTAGTATTTCTCTACAAATGGGAGCTTGTTAAGCGGGCTGACGTTTATTTTTTGGGAGCCAATGAAGTTGTTGTCTTTTTCATCGAGGAAGTTAAATAGGGTGTATATTTCACTGTTGGGATACAAATCGGTTAACTGTTGTACAACTTTTTCTGCGCCTCCCAATGTCGGTAACCAATCGTGCACTATACCTACATTTAAATCTTTCCCTGTAACAGTCATTGCAATTTCCAAACGCCTTTAAAATTATTAACTAACTTATTACATTTATTTAAAAATTAAAATCAAATATTAATAAACCTTCCTGCTTTTTAAGCCAATGCCTAAAATAACCATGAAGGTTGCAGCATTAGCCGGCGCTTGTAACGGAAAGTCAACGCTGCTGTGCATCACCATTCCAATAAATGCCATAGTACATGTGAATGCTGCTCCCAGGTATGCTTGCCGTTCTCTCTTGCGTAAAGCGTTTATAGAAGTTGCAAAGCATATTAAAGCTAATATCATCAAAATACCGCTTGCTAGCCAGCCAAATTCCATTGCAAACTGAAGGTATTCATTGTGAGCATGGTCGTAAAAGTGCTGAATTTTTTCATTCTGAACTTTGGGGTATAGGGTATAAAAGGTGCCGCCACCGCTACCTATAAACATAAATTGGCTTAAAATAGGTAAAGTGTCATCTATTACTTCATCGCGGGTTTCTTTTTCCATACTCGTCTGTTCAATTCTTTGCTTAACTTCGGACAACCCGAATATGCTACTTACAACAAGTATGTCTATAACTAACAAGCTAATAAAGAGGTATACATACGATCTGCTTTTTCGTTTGAATAGCAGCAAGCCTAGCAATGAAGTTATGGTCATAGCTACAAAAAATGCACTATTTCCCATGCGGGAGCGTGACATGATGAGTGCAATGACCATTATAACTATGCCTATACGCACCAACGCTTTTTTACTAAGTATGAAATCTAACCAGTACTTGAGAATTTCTCGCTTAGAGTTGCTCCCTTGCTTAAACTTACTGCTAGCAATTAGGTAGCCCAGCGCGGCACTGAGCGTAAGCACTAAATAATTGGCATAATGGTTTTTATAGACAAAGCTGCCAGTAGCAATATTGCTCACATTATACTTAAAAATTAAGCTTTCCTCTGTATGTAGCAAAACCTCAAAGGCACCATAGGTAGCTTGTACAATACCTGCAAGGCTGAGAGTAAGTAGAAGTAATTTAATTCTCTTGGTTGATGTGACTAAACTGAGGGTTAGCAAAAATAAACAAAAATAAGCCACCGTTTTTAGCAGTGCTATTTTACTTTGTGCTACATCAAAACTCATCGATAGGAAAGGTAATACAGACTGCTCAACACCGAGTACCCTGTCAGGCCGTAATGTTTCCACCAATTGGTAGGGTAGAGGGAAAATAGTAATAGCTTGGGCTACAATAAACAATAACGCTAGAATGAAAACAAGCCTGTTTTCTCTGATGCTTTTAAAAACAGCGGCAGAGTAAAATATCACCAAAGCGATTAAAAGTGTAAAAGTGGTTAACTCTAGTATTGCCCATGCCCATGGACGGTTAGACCCAAGAGGAATTGGAAGCCAAAGCATCAATAAAAGAAAAAGGCCGAAAACTGATTTTTCGACCTTTGAATATCTTGTCATTTTAGGCATTTGTTATTTAGATTATTGCCGAGCGTAGTCTTAGTTTGCTGAAATAGTGTCACCACCTGCGCCAGGTGTAGTATCGTCTGTTCCAGTTGGTAAATCTGCCGCCGCTGTAAGTGCATCGCCGCCTGCAGCAGTTTCAGATAGACCTGAAACATCAACACCCGCAGACACAAGGGCAATTTGAGCATTTTCAGCTGATGTGAAAGCGCCGGTTTGTAATGCTAAGTTATAAACTTCTTGTCTATTACTTGGGAATAGCATCATTGCGATAATAGCCACACTCTCAGCGTTATCAGGATAAAGCGCCATACCTGCAGCTGCTAAGTCAAAACCAGTTGTGTTGGCATCAATCAGCGCTAGAAGCTGTACAAGAAGATCTTCGTTAGCTTCTAGGTAAGCGATGGCCTCTTCAGATAAACCTGAAACATCACCTGACAGCAATGCAGCAACAACCTGTTGCACAACAGCGTCGTTTGCTGAATCGTCGTTAGTATTATCTACGATAATAGTTTTAATTTGTTCTCCAGGCTCAACGATGTCTTGAGCGCTGGCAACATTAACCAGTGATATTGAAAAAACGAGAAAAAGTAGAGCGCGAAATTTATTCATAAAAGCATCCTCAGAAGTTATTGCTTTATATAACCGTAATAATATCCCATACACTTAATATTGTATACGTATTAACCAAAAATAGTTTAGGTAATTTGGCCATTATTTCCAAATTTCAGGGCGAGCGTGAAAATATCCTTGCTGATTAGTCACTTTCAAACTCGTTAGCGTGTTGGATTCGTCTTCGCTTTCAACCAGTTCACTTATAACACCAATTTGTAAACTCGTAGCTATGCTCACTAAGCTGCTGATAAATAATTGATTGTCGCTGCTTTCATTAATTTCTTTAGTTAAGTTTCCTGAAATTTTAACAAAGTCGGGATGTATGGCTCTTAAGCCTGTTAAAGATGCCAAGTTAGCCCCAAAGTGTTCAATTGTTATCTTAGCGCCAACACTGCGAACTATTTTAGCAAAATCAATGACAGCACGCTTATTGTGAATAAGCGCATCATCTTCGATTTCAAAGACTAGCCTTGAACTAACAATTTTGTTGTCTGCAAGATAGTCTTTTAGCCATTTAACAAATTCGTCATCGCATACGGAGGCGGCAGATAAATTCACTGCAATAGTTAAATCACTAGTATGGAGTTTTCTCACAATTAATGTCGTTACAAGTGTGTCAACTTGTGGAATAAGGTTTAGTCTTTCAGATGCAGGAATAAGCTGCGACATAGGGATATACGCATCATTGGATAAGTCTTTAAATCGAGCAAATGCTTCGCAATAAATAGCCTCGTTATCCGTCATGTTTAAAATAGGCTGAATAAAAATATCGGCATTCTGGTGGGCAATAATGCCATTTAAGCGAGCGCGCCATTCCGTATTACTTTGAATATAGGAAAGCTTTGATGCTAATTGCCAGCACCTGTCTAGTTTTGTTGCGGCTAGCAGGGCGCTATCAGCCTTTTCCATAACATCAGAGAATATTTCTCCATTTGAAAACTCTGTGCCGCCTACCCATACAACCTTACTCCCATCTTTAAGCATATCAACAGCCGTTAGTTGTTGAGTTAATTCCTCTACGCGTTGGGCACATTCAGCTTGTGGGATCCCTTCCATACAAATTGCAAAATCAGCTCCTGAAACTCTAAAACAATTTGCTTTGTCGTCGTACCGAGTTACCAATTTTCGAAGAACATTAGCTGCGCGTTTGAGATATTCATCGCCCTCTGATGCGCCCTTCATGTTATTGATATGCGCTAATTGCGCTAAGCGTATAACGATTAAATAGCCATTTTCACCCGTTGCGGAAGAACTTAACAGTGCATTCAAATGACGTTTAAACGCATTTCTATTTAATAAGCCTGTAACGTAGTCTTCAAAAGCTATCGCTTTAAATTGCTCGGCTTTTTGCGATAGTTCTTTAAACATAGATTCAACAGAGTGAGAAAGCTTATTCACAGCCGCGACAATAAAAGAAAGCTCTTTTGTGAATGGCTTGTACTCTATTTGAGAAAATTCAAGCTGCTGAATATCGGTTATTTTACTGATAACGATACTAAGGGGTTTAGTAATAGCGCGTATTATAAAAAACAACACAATATACGCGACTACAAAGGCGGCAGAGAACATAATCGCGCTTTGTGTGATACTTTCCCAAAGCTTTTCATTTGCTAATCCAGGGTGGCTTTTTACAGCTAAGTAACCAGACATGTTCCATCCGTCAGTCAAGTTTGTTTCTTTAGTCGGTGGAGTGACTTCTACTACATTAGTAAACCAGGTTGGTACCGTATCAATCTTGTTTGGGTTTTCTCTCACAATAACGGGCTTTCCGTCTAAATCTGTAAGCAAAATAGTTTGGTAATAGCCGCTATCAAATATTGCATTGATCATAGTTTCTGCAATGGGGAGGCCTCCATCTTCAGAAACGTATGGACTAATAGATAAACCCAGTGAAGTCGCAGTATCCTGTGCATGTGTTGCAAGCTGCTCATTCACATATTCGCGAGTAAGTTTCACGTTTATCAAGAATGACCCGATAAATACGGCAAGCAAAAATATAAGAAGGCTTATACTAAGCTGATTCGAGAGTTTCATGGTTTTATTTATTTCCCTTCAATCACTTCATCTAGTCTGGCAATCATATCGTCCCACATTTTCATGGAACCACCGCCCCTAAGTTTTCTGCCATTACCCATTGCTTTAGCAGCCCACAACCCTTCACCGTTGAAACTATAAATTGGCGCTAAATCCCGGCGTTTATTTGCTGGGAGTATACGCTTATTTATATTGTCTAACACCAGTGGAACTGAGGTTGGAGTATCATAATATGCTAGTACCATATGAGGTTGTTTTAATCTTAATGCTGTAACGTACATAAGTCGAAGTTTCGACTCTGGAATGCCTAGTTCAATTAACGAAAAGTACTTCGCTATCGCATAATCTTCGCAATCTCCCGCACCCGTTGCAATAAACTCAATGGGCGTAGCCCAATAATCAGACACTTTCCAATGCTCGATATCGCTGACAAAATCAAATCGATTGAAAAAACGATTAACACTGTATAGCTTCTCATCAAGGTCATCAGCCTGTAAGTCTACGAGTAGTTTATTCCATTCAGATATCTCTCGTGATGCCGTATTTCCATAGCGTTCGGAAATACGCGTGTAAACCTCTTGAGTGAAAATGCTTTTTAGTGAGGCTAGCGCATTAGGAAGCAGGCACGCCACAATAATTAAGCAACTAAATCCGTACGCTATAGATTTACCTGCTAAATGGGGGCGCTGAGAGCAATTCGCTTTAGAGTAAAGGAAGAGATGAACCAAAATTAGAATCTTTGCATTTCGCCTATTAATTAAAAATGTACCATAAAATAATAATATTATGACCAAGAAAGCATATCTTTTTATTGACGTTAAACCCTAAACGTACAAATGAGTATTGAAAAAACACGTTAGTATGCGAAATGACCAAATAATAAAAAATTCTATTTAAGTCGTCGACGAGACGGTATACAGTAAAAAGTAGCAGTACAACAACTCAAGCAACGTGTTTAAAAGTTGCACTCTCGATACATATTCAATAGATCATAAGTACTCGCCTCTGCACGCAGTGGGGGGGAGGTACGCTAGAGTTAAAGGGACTTTGTACATGGCATTGGTTACAATTAACCCCATGAAATCCACAACTATCGGTGGTGTAGAAACACTTATTCGTGAAATTCAAACAAGTTTTGATGGACAAACTATCATTGAGCTTTTTCAACATACACCATCTTTAGAAAATTTCTCTGAAAACTCAAAGGTGAAGTACGTAAGTTATGGAAGCAATGGTAGCCCTGCTATTGTCCATAAAATTTTTACTAAGTTTAAACAGCGAAATATGATTGGCGAAGTTGTCACCAATCAAAAAGCGAATACTGTCGTTATTTTCCACCCAAATGATCTTCTTTATATGCCCCATCATGTAAGGTCGGCAAGTAAGATTGTTTTAGTGCAAACGAATAGACTAGACGTTTATTTCTCTGGCCTTGAAACATTTGTAATGCGTATGCTAGCTAAATATGTTGATGTGTTTACTGTCTATACTGAAATAGATAAACAAGTTGTAAATGAATGTTATGGAGGGTGGTTTAAAGAGGTTGTTGTGATACCAAGAGGATGTAAATTACCTACTGCAGAATGTGTCGCTACACCAGGGAAGGCACTTATCACGATTGCGAGAATTCACGAACACCAGAAAAATTTCACCGGGCTTATTGAAATAATGCGTAATCTTCCTGCCGACTATACGCTTTCTATTTTCGGAGATGGGCCAAAAGACGAGATAGCGCAGTTAGAGCAATTGATAGAAGGCTTCTCTAATGTCACTTTTTACGGCCCAACTTCCGACGTTCAAAGTGTGTTACGAAAACACAATATATTTGTGATGACTTCCCATTACGAAGGGTTTGGCCAAACGCTCATTGAAGCGAGAAGTCAAGGTTTGCCTACCATTGCTTACGATACCTTCGATGCGCTGCAATGGGTTATAAAAAAGGATGAGAACGGCTATATAGTTCCCCCTTATAATGTTGATTTGTTCGTAAATGCAATTAGAACGATTGCTGAAAGCAAAGAGACTTACCTAAGCCTGTCTGAAAATGCGATTAAATTTGCACGAGAAACTGAGAAAGAAAACATAAACAAGCTTTGGTCGAGTACGTTAAGTTATGAATAGCATTAAATATTCAATCATTATTCCTGTATTTAACAATCAAACTGGCATCAGCCAAATAGTAAATACGTTTGTATCTATGGGCTGCCTAGGCACAGTAGTTGAACTCCTTATCATTGACGATGGTTCTGTCAAACCTATTACGGTAGAAGCAATAGAGGGGGTTAATTTAATAAGGCAAACGAATACCGGAGTGTCTGGAGCTCGTAACAATGGAATAAAGGCTGCGAAAGGCGAGTATATAGCCTTTTTGGATTCTGATGATTTTTATGACTCTGATGTTATCGGAATGTGGGAATCGGCGACCAGAGAAAGCCAGAATGCAGAGCTGTTAATATTTGATTCCAGAATAATAGATCGTATAAATAATAAAACACTCTACCAAACTCACAAATGTGCACCAGGCATTTATTCTGGTTCGAATGCGCTTAAAAATTATTTTAACAAAGAAATATTTAGTCATATTTGTAGTATTCTTTGTAAACGGGAATTTTTGCTGGGTAAAGGTATTTTTTTCAACCAGAAACTCGCACTATCTGAAGATGTACTGTTTATGGTTGAATGTATAAACAATGCCGAGTGGGTGCATATTGACCAACGTAGGTATTACAATTACCTCATTCACAAAGGCTCGGTCACTAATGTAGTGGCTACCGAAAAGGTGCTTAATCATTTTGAAGCATTCGACGTAATTAAGAATATACCTGTATCTGACAATACGACTAAGTATAAAAACTATTTTGTAGCAACGATGTATCTTAATTACTTGTTTAAACTTATATCTAATAAATGCAATAGCTCTCGCGTAATTGATGAAACATTGGCAAGGAAAACCTACTTGCAGGTAAATTTGAAAAGTAGTTTTTCCATAAGGTATTTTGCTACATTAGTTTTCAAAATACTTAGTTTTTTTCCCTCCGCAATCTTAAAGCCAATGCTAACTAAAGCCTGTAAAGTTCGACATGAATATTAAACGAATTGTATTTTATTTGCTCTGTGTATTATTGCCGTTTGAGAACACGGCTTTAGCCTCAATTGGTGGCGTTTTTACCGCGCCGCTTGGTATCATTTTGGTGCCTGTTATGCTGCTTCTTATTCTTACCGATATCCGCAAACTTCCAGCTTTCGATTTAAATGTAATTAAGTTCTTTTTCTTAACGTTAGGGCTTTCTTTTGTAAGTTTGCTTTTCTTTTTAGAGTTCGATACGGGGTTTCTCATTGATAGAGGAAGCAGATTTGTCTTAATTGTTATCCCTACGTTCACGGTTTTCTTGTTTACAATGCGGCAAAGTATGCAAACTATGGTTACAGGGTGCTTCATACTTTCTTGTATGATTTTTCTTATTTATTTAGTGAATTTATTGGCGCCAAGTGTGGTAAACACCCCCTCATTTTTGCAGCACAATGCAGCTTTCTCACCGCACCGTATGCGTGGTTTTACATTAGAAGCTAGTACCTTTGCGTTTCAGTTTGTTTTGGCATGCTTATTGTTTTGTCATATAAAAAAAATTAGACCGCTTTACAGCATCATTGCAATTAGTTTACTCACATTCATTACTACATCGAAAGGCGGTGTATTAAGCTTTATGTTAGCTTTTTTTCTCTCGTACATAATCTGTTTTTTCAGGGTATCTACAAAAGTAAAATATTTAAGCTCTGCATTATTAATACCGCTGGTATTACTTGCTTCTCAAGACTCGATTGCGGCCATGTTTGCAACGGATATTCAAAAATATACTAGCGTGGCTACTCGTTCAACTATTTCACTAACTGCAATAGTGTCTTTGTTTCATTATCCCATTGGTGCTGGTTACTTTGGTTTTCTTCCTAGCATTTATAACTGTGGCCCTATAGCTATGGATATATTGGATTACCTTTTCCCAAATACATTTAATTACAGTGAAGTAATGAAATACTTTGTGGTAGGCCAAGTGAAAGGTGTAGGAACAAAAACGTTTTTAATGGACTGGTTAATTATCGGTGGCATGGTATTTTTGTTTTTTTACATAAAAGCAATCAGGTACTTCTTAAATAAACTCAATCAAAAGAAAGATTTTTATTTGTACGTCATGTTTTTGTTTGTTGTAGTGTCTACCTCTTTCTATATTCCTGCGGATGGCCACTATATAGCGCCACTAGTGGTTGCTTATTTAATGAAAAGCTTGAATGAAAAACGCTTAGCTTGAATGCGCGTTATTACTACAGCTAAAGCGTATATGACACTTTATTGTTAAGGCAATTTAATGAAATTTAGAACTGACATTAATGGATTAAGAGCACTAGCTGTTGCATTTGTGGTTATTTTTCATTTTGACGAAAGCCTATTGCAAGGTGGTTTTGTTGGTGTAGACATCTTCTTTGTAATATCTGGCTTTCTTATGACGGGTATTGTATTAGGTAAGCTAGAATCGAATAACCTTTCGATTTGGCAGTTTTATTTGTCACGGGCAAATCGAATACTGCCAGCACTTATCTTTTTGTGTGCGGCATGGCTATTTATAGGTTATTTTTTATTTTCGCTTATTGACTATAAAGCGTTGGCTAAAGATAGTATTGCTTCAATTTTATTTTTATCAAATTTTTCTTATTGGAAAACATCTGGATATTTTGCTGCGGCTGCAAATGAAAAGCTTCTCTTACATACTTGGTCTTTATCAGTTGAATGGCAGTTTTATCTCATATACCCAGTGGTTCTAGCGGTCATTTACAGGTTGCTAGGTTTAGGTATAACAAAATTAGCCCTAATTATAGGTTTGATTCTCAGCTTTTTATTTAGCATTTATTTTTCTGAAAGCCATAGTGTAGCGTCGTACTTTTTGTTGCCAACGCGAGCGTGGGAAATGCTACTGGGGGGAATTGCGTTTGTTTACCCACTATCACTTAACGAAAACGTAAAAAGAATTGCGCATGTAGTTGGTGTTATACTCATGCTGGTATCAAGTTTTGTGATTTCAAGTGAAATGGCTTGGCCTGGTTATATGGCTCTGCTGCCATGTTTCGCGACCTATCTAGTTCTTATATCGAATCAGCAACGCTCACCAATAACAAACAATATTGTTGCCCAGTTTTTAGGCAAATGGTCATATTCCATTTATCTATGGCATTGGCCTATAGTAACGTTAGGTTACTACTATTCTTTAGAAAACTGGTTTTTAATCGGTATTCTACTTTCAATTGTTGCCGGAGCATTGAGTTACCACTTTATAGAGAGTGCTAATTTAAGCAACAAAATACCTTTAACCCGTTTTTATAAAGCTAAACCTATCATATTGAGTATTCCCGTTATTGCAGTGTGTGCATTTATTATTGCTAATAACGGTGTGGCAACAAGGTTTAGTGGAGAGCAACGGGAGTTGAATTTACAAGCTTTAGAAGCTATTGGTGATTTTGATTATCCAGAGCCAAATTTGAGAGTGGCGGGGCATGATGTCCGTTTTATTGAAGGCACGTCACAAGATAATATACTTTTTATTGGTGCTAGTCATATAGAGCATACTTACCCCTTTGTAAAAAAATATAACGATTTTTATAATGTTTATTATTTGACGAAGGGCGGTTGCTTTTTAACTGCTTCTATGGAGAACCCCAAATGGAGTTGCGATAATATTAAGAATGTTGGAAAGTTCTTGGAAATAGTTAGACCCGTTAAAATAGTTACGTCTTATTACGCGTTAGATGGCTACCTTCCTGATAATGAATCAAAAAAAGATTCTACTCTTAAAAACCGTATTCTTGAATATGGGAAAGTATTGAAAGAATTTTCATCTGTGGCTCAAAACGTTTATATTCTAACCGAAGATCCTCGTTCTAAAAAATTCGATCCTAAAGTAATAGCCCGAACAGGAACATCATTGAAAATTCCTGTCGAGGATATTATTAATTCTTATCATTTGCATAATAAAGCATTAAACGAAATAGACCTTGCTGAAAATATAGAAATAATCAGACCCATAGAGTATTTATGTAGCCGGTTTTGCGAGGCTAGATCTTTAGATGGAGATTTTTATTTTAAGGACAGTAATCATTTTCGTCCTTGGTATGCTCAAAAAGTGATGAGTTATTTGTCACCAATAATTAAGCCTAATTAAAGGGTTACTTTTTAGATGAAAAAAGTTACGTATATCTTAAAGTCATTTCCTGTCTTGTCACAAACCTTCGTGATAGATCAGATTAATAATTTAATAGAGAATGATTACGATGTAAGAATAGTTTCTCTTTCTCAAGAAAAAGTTGACGAGAAAATTCAATCAAGTATTTCTAAATTCAATCTGTTAGAACGAACGGAATTTATATATACCGGAAAGGGTAAATTAGGAAAGTTAGCTAGATTAATCTTCATTATAGTATTTTCCTTATTCACTGTAATTCGCGCTAAGTCAGTTATAGCATTGGCATTTCATCTGGTAAAAGCAAGAGACTTTAAAAATGCAGTTAATTCACTAAGGCTGTATCATTTTCTTTCTTGTAATACTCAACTATCGGAGGCACATAAGAAAGGTGTGTTCATTGCTCACTTTGGTCAATTTGGTGTAATAACTCAAAGCGCGATAGATACTGGAGTCATTACAGGCAAACTTCTCACTGTATTCCACGGCTATGAAATGAGTGAACACGAACAAATCAAGATATGGAAAACAAGGTATGTTGGCTTGTGTAAAGGGAATAATCAGTTATTACCCATTAGTGATTTTTGGAAAAAGCGATTGATTGAATGGGGAGCGTCTGAGGAGCATGTATCGGTTCTGCACATGGGGGTAGATACACAATCTTTACCCTTTCAGCCTAAGCCTTTGAAAAATATTATAAACATACTGACTGTAGCAAGAGCTACCGAGAAAAAAGGGCTAACCTATGCCTTTGAAGCGGTTAGTTTAGGCTTGTCTTTTCCCTATGAATATAACTACATTGGTAATGGTCAGCTGGTTCAGCAATTAAAAGATCAAGTGGAGCAGGCTAATACGGAAAATATAAATTTCCTGGGTGCGCGCTCTCATAGTGAAGTTAAAGAATACCTGCGTAAAGCA
Organism: Alteromonas sp. B31-7; assembly: GCF_015767655.1. NCBI lineage: Bacteria > Pseudomonadati > Pseudomonadota > Gammaproteobacteria > Alteromonadales > Alteromonadaceae > Alteromonas > Alteromonas sp. B31-7. The sequence goes on along the minus strand of NZ_CP065233.1, from coordinate 2,657,940 downwards.
GATATTTTTCTTTTACCCTCGGTGATAGACACTCAAGGTGATATGGAAGGTATTCCGGTTTCACTGATGGAAGCCATGGCTGCGGGCATTATCGTCATTTCTACAGAACATTCTGGTATTCCTGAGTTGATAGAGAATGGTGTTAACGGATTTCTGGCACCAGAGAAAGATGCAGTAGCGTTAAATAAAATAATTAATCAAGCTGTATCGCGAGCAGACTTAGCTCAAATTAGAGAAAATGCAAGAAAGAAAGTTGAAGATGAATTTAATTCTGTTAATTTAACCCAAGAACTAATAAATTTTATAGAGCAGTAGTAAATAATACGCTGTGGATAGAAAGTTGTGGCCTTGATAATGATGTGAACATAGAGTCTAGACTATCTGCTAATAAATCTTTGTATCATACTTATGGAAAGCACTATGATAGAGACTAACCCTCTAGTAACTGTAATTATACCCACATACCACGATTGGCCGCGTTTATCTGCTTGTTTAGATGCGCTTAAAATGCAAAGTTACAGCGCAAGCCTTATAGAAATATTTGTGGTAAATAATGATCCTCAAGATACGCCACCACCTATGGAACTTGCTGAAAATGTTACTATTTTGGCTGAAAGTAAACCTGGTTCTTATGCGGCTAGAAACTTAGGCTTATCAAGAGCGAACGGAAAGTTGATATTTTTTACTGACTCCGATTGCAAACCTGCTAGTGACTGGATTGAAAGTGCAGTAACTATATTTAATGCGTCTCCCGAGGTTAAAAGAATTGCTGGCAGGGTGAAAGTATTTTCAGCGCACGAAACTTTTAAGTTAGTAGAGTTATACGATTCAGTATTTGCATTTCAACAGGCCGATTATGTGGAAAGTGGCTTTGCTGTTACGGCCAATTTAATCGCTCGACGTGAATGTTTTGAATTGATTGGCCCATTTAATTCTGACCTAATGTCTGGCGGTGATGTTGAATGGAATTTAAGAGCGACTGAAGAGGGGCTTACCATGCGTTATTATGATAACGTGATGGTTCAGCACCCCGCACGAGATTCATTAAAGGAATTGCTCATAAAGGCGAAAAGGGTTGCTGGTGGGCGATATAAGAAAGAACGCACGGAGGCCATTAAATGGTCGTTTACCAGAGGCATATTGCCTCCTGTTGGCGCTTATAAAACAATAGTGCATGCAAAGCTGCAAAGCACCAAAAACACTGTCATACTGTTTTTTCTTTTTTATATGCTTAAAGTGTACACTTCTATAAATATTTGGCTTTTGGCGCTCAACTTAGCGCAGCCTTCAAGAAAGTAGCAAGTGAGCGATTAGTTTTGAGCGATGCAGTAGCTTAGGTAATCACATCCACGCTAATGTCTCGCTCGACCAACTAAGTGTTTCAGTTCCAAAGTGCAAGTTTCCTGTTAGTTCATTACGAAAAAGTAATTGCCCTGTGTATGCTCTGTTGAAGGGCACCCCTGCACAACCTTGAAACAAAGTTGATGCTAGAAATACCTTTATAAAGGCTCGCCTATCTAATGAAGTCATTTTGTTAGATTATTTTTTAAGGTTATAAAATAGCGCAGACAGCTATCATTAAGCAATCTACCCGCGGTCTACTTACTATAAATTTCAATAAAGTTTTTTAAAAAGGACTCTTCGTTAAAATTCCTATAGCAATATTCGAAAGCCTCTTTTCGTACCACATCTAGCTTTTCTCCTTCGTTTAAAATAATTTTAACTTGTTCAGCAATGGCGCGCGCATTCATTTCATAAATAGGATACTGCAATCTGCCGTTGTTTAAAACTTCCGCTAATCCACCGTTTAGGCTCGCTATAACTGGCACGCCTTTACGTATTGCTTCAAGTGGTACATAGCCAAATGACTCTATATAAGAAGGGTGAACCACTATGTCGCAGCGCTCAATTTCTTCGTCAACGTTATCGATGTAGCTGTTAATAGATATGCTATCTTGTATGTTTAAATTTTGTGCTAAGGCTAATAATGAGTTTTTTTCTTCTCCTTCTCCAAAAATTTTTACCTTTACCTCTATTCCTGCAGATATCAGAAGCTTAGCAGCTTGTATGAGTAATTTATGCCCCTTCAGTGGTCTTAAAAGACCAAATGAACCTATTATTATCGTTTTTTTGGGGTCAATCACTCGTGGTTTTAACTGATGAAACTTCTCTTTAAATTCTATTCCGTTATAATTTAGGCAAAACTTTTGAGATTGTTTGTGTACTTTACCGACATACTGCGTCATAGAATACTTCGACTCAAAAACAAGAGTGTCGGTTAAATAATACAGTGCCTTTTCTACCAGCGTATAGACTTTGCTTTTAGCTATACCAAACATTGAGTGTAAGGAGCCACCATGTGCAGTGTATATAACCTTTGCGCTCACTAATTTTCCAACAAGCCTCGCGTAGAGCCCACCTTTGGCTCCATGCCCGTGAACTACATCAGGTTTAATCTCTTTAAGATACTTATAAATTTTGAATAAATTTGATAGGTCAGAAAAATTAGGTTGGTCTACTATGGGTAAGTTTAATATTCGTGTTTGGTACGAAGAATTACTTTCAATGAAATTGAAGTATTTAACATCGCCACCTTGCTCGTTGGTTATAAGATAAAACTCAAAATTTTCCCCTTGGAGGCCTTCGACAATAGAAAGTATATGTTTTCGAATACCACCTTCGGGGGCTCTCACTATTTGAATAACTTTTTTCTTCACCATCAATCCTTGTTGGTTTTTATGGGTTGTTATCTATTTGTTAACATTATAGCGCTGTTGAAAGTTATACTAAAGTATAAATTCTTGAGTTTGTGTAATTGAGGCCTTTCAGATATTTGTCATTTTTATGTATCACATAGGTGATACTTTCCTTCACATGTTAGCCTTATAGCTATACGTATAAAAAATTCCTTTTTAGCACGGCATTATCTTTGCTTACTTCACACTATTTTTAATTGAGTAATTTATAAATGAGAGTTTTGCATATTTGCGAATCGGTTACGGGAGGTATTGCGACCTACCTGAACGAACTTATACCTCACCAAATAAGCATATATGGGATAGAAAACGTTAAGTTAATTGTTGCTAGCGAGCAACTAGAAGAGCTTACCGTACCACTTAGTATTATTGATACATTTGAACAGCTAAACAGAAGGAGTGTGCCAGTCCAATGGAAAATGGCCCGTACATATTTAAAGGGTGTTAATGAGTTTCAACCCAGCGTGGTTCACCTTCATAGTACGTTTGCTGGTTTTTGGTTTCGTCTACCTTTGCTATTCACACAAAAGAAACCATACAAAATAGTCTATTGTAGCCATGGTTGGGCATTTGATATGCAAAAGCCCATTTGGGTTAAGCGTTTATTTGCTTTTATAGAAAAAAGCCTTTTAGGGTGCACTGACAATGTAGTGTGTATAAGTGAACACGACAAACGATCTGCTGTGTCTTTTGGGATTGCGAAAGAAAAGCTAAAAGTTGTTAGAAATACAGTAGAGCTAGCAGAAGATGAAATTCTCCCTATATCGTTAGATAATGATTTTATAAATTATTTATACGTAGGGCGTTTCGATAAGCAAAAAGGCTTTGATGTTTTGGCTGAGGCTGTTCGATTAAGTAACAATAGCAAGTTTCGTGTTTATTGTATTGGTGGCGCAGTGGTATCAAACACTGATACCGCAGAGTGCTTTAAAGATCCCCGTTTAATTGCATTAGGCTGGAAGCAAAAAAAAGAAGTCTTACAGTATATGAAGGGGTGCGATGGACTTATTGTACCGTCTAGGTGGGAAGGGTTCGGATTAGTAGCACTAGAGGCGCTAGTGTGTGGTTGCCCTGTATTTCACAGTGGGGCAGGAGGGCTAGCTGAAATATTACCTAATAGTGAATTTTCGATACAACTAGAGCAGCCAATAAAACAGTCTCTTGTTCGCTTATTTAATACCGCTGATAAAAAGTGGCTGTTTTCTACAAAAGAAAGGTTAAACAGCGAATATACATTGACCTATACAATGCGAGATCTCGCGGATGCATTGGATGAAATTTACTCTAGTTAATCTGCAATTATAGGCTACATATGTAACGAGCACCATTTTCGTAATACGGTTCTCGATATTGAAAATGTAATATTCGATGAGAGACATTTGTCTCAGTATGGCTCTCGTGTAATGTGGAAGTATATAAGTACGAAGTTACCCTAACTTATTCTTACATTAGTATCGTAAACAGCACGGGAGACTTCTTATGATCGATCTTAAAGCGCTTGTACAACCTAAAATAGAAAGTATAGATAAACTAGCCCAAACATTACTGCGAGCGTTTAATCTAGTTAACTTCCAAAATGTTACAGACATACTTAATTTTCGAAACCATCAAGCGGGTGACTTGTTATATACCAAACAAACTAAATGGGTGGTCATCACTGAACAGACGCCATTACCCCTAAATGATGGCCTTTATTTAAAGGCCCTTGGTGATGTTTTTGTTGAAGATTTCAATGATGGAGATTTAAGCCAATCGGAATATGTCCAGCTCGCCAACAAATATTGTATGGCAGCAAGTTCCCGTAACAGACTGGTTTTTGATGCAAATGTTGTTTACGAGTTTTCAAGCAATACATCCTTCGATATCTATGTAGAGTCGGGCGGTTGGTATTGCAGCGGGATCTGTAAGTTACATTGGAAAAGTGCCCCTAAGGCCGGATACGCCGTTAAAATATTAGGCCGATTTAAGTATGGCCATCATTACGCGTCTTTGGTTAATAACTCAAACTACCATCCATTAGAAGGTTTCAATATTGGTAGTTACAACAATATGTTAGCAGGTATAGGCTTATGTATTGGGCATTCAGAATCGCTTCGTTCTATGAATGGGGCAGTGGTTACCAGTAAGTTCACCATAGCACGTGTATCGGTTTTCGACTTTGATGACGTTGTTAGCTTTTACCCTGGGGTGTGGGCTTGTGAGCTGCGGCAAGTTAATACTATGGGGGGCTCTTGGCAGACCCCTTTTTATTTTAATGGCATTGATTTTGGTGAAAGTATAAAGCTAACAAATTGCTTTATAGCCGATAACCATCGAAGAGTGGCAGATAATGAACTAGGTAAGGTTAATTTTAACACAGGTGAGTTCATCATTTACGGAAGTTCATTTAATAACATGCGTGTTGTTATTAATGGTGATGCTGTAGTGAAGATGAACTGCCCGCATTTTGAAAACCCTCAATCTACCGCCAAAAATAAGCGTTTTTTAGAGGTTATAGGTTCACATGCCTATTGTGTGTTGGATAAGCCCCAAATAGTGATTAGAGACACGCCAATTTACAGCACCTTGTTCTACTGCAAAGCGGGCTCCAGCAAAAATAAGCACCCTTACGCTGGCGGGTTAGTATTTATAAGCCCTAGCTACAACGCGGCGCCCAATTATCGCCCCGATTTAGCCGCGTATCAAGATGATGGCATTGAATATGAAAGCGATGGCTACTTAGAACTGGTTGGTGGCGGTGGTCGAGTTTATCTTGAAGGGGGGGCGCATATTAACTCCCTATTTTATACAGATAGCCCAATTCCAATCGCGAAGAATTTGGTTGGAAGGTATTTGCTGAATGGTGATTTTAAACACTCAAATAGTTCTAGTTTTCCTATTGGGTGGAGAATGTTAGGAGATTTTGGGGAAATACGAGCATTAAGTATAAATGGAAAGGAAATGCTGAAAATTCAATGTGCTGCCGGGCAGGCAAGTTCAATTGGTATCTCTCAAAAAATGGACTGTTACTCAAGTAGCCTTTGTATGCTGGCTGTGCGGTATCATTGTGAAAAACTTACGAAGAATACTGATAATTCATTCGTTTCAATTGAAACTGTTTTTTATTCAATGACTGAGAGTGAAATTGCAAGCGCTACACGCAAAACCTCAAAGTTAAGAGACACTACAGTTTCAGATATGACATCTGGGAAGTTAGTTCGCATAACATCACCTATTCCGGATAGAGCGTATCAAGTAGAGATAAAAGTGCTATTTTACTCGGATATAGGTTCTAATGAGAAAGGTGGTGGTATTTTGATAGATTCCATTATTGCCAACGTCATATAATAATTTTATGTTATGCATTAGCTTTTCCAAAGCAGTATTTTTTATTAAACATTTTTATATGGTTGTTTTTATTTTAATAATGATTTTTTGGGTTTAATATTTAGTAGTCTTTTAATTTTTAAATTAGGTTTTTTATGGAAAATACATTTTGTACAATTATTACTGCAGATTATCTAGCTTATGCACATGTTCTTTATGATTCATTAAAATCTTTTGATGATGAAGTTAAGTTGATTGTTTTTGTTTCCGACAATAAGTTATCTAAGTCATCTATAGCAAGCTTAGAAAATAAAAATATTGAGATTCTTTACTATGAAGATATAGAACCATATAGCAATATTATTGCGGAGCTTAAAAATAAGTATTCTAATGATTATCATGATGCTTATAGATGGGGGATGAAGCCGGTTCTGCTAACATTTCTATTAAGAAATAGGTGCCGAAAAGCCATTTATCTTGATAGTGATTTGCAGTTTTTTAATGATTACTTATTCTTAATGGATGCTTTGGATAATTGTTCTATATTGCTTTCGCCGCACTGGAGATCGTCTGATCCCTATAAAGATTCACGTAATTTCGAACTGAATTTTCTGGACGGTATGTACAACGGTGGATTCGTTGGCGCTTCTACAGAAGGAGTTGAAGCTTTGGAATATTGGGCATATTGCTGTCTTTATTCGATGGAAAGGAATAGAGAAAGAGGTATGCATGACGATCAAAAATACCTCGATATATTACCTAGTCGATACGGTGGTGTTGAATCAATTCGACATATGGGTTGCAATATTGGTAATTGGAATCAAATTGACTGCAAAAGGTCGAGAAATGAAGATGGAGAAATACTAATAAACAATAAATATAAAATTGTGTTTATTCATTTTACTAAAAGTTTGTTTCGAGGAGTTTATTTTGGCAAAGATAAATTGCTTATGCCATATGTAGAACATTATCTATCCTCACTAAAAAAATATGGTGTAGACGGAATATATGAAAAATTACTAAATGATGAAATTAAAAATAAAGAAAGATCAAATATAAGGAGTTTCATGGCTGCTCTATATAGAAAAATTAAGTTCTAGATTTTATATTTAATTAAAGAGGTTTATTAATTTAATGAGCCTCTTTTTGGTTCTAAAATAAAATACAATTTTGCAACCTATTCTCTTCAGTAAATTTACTTCCTCTGTTATTATTTCTTCTTTAGAGTATTTGAAGTATTCAAAATCACATTCGTAAATTTCCTTTACTTTTCTTAAAGCGGATTCACTCCACATGACTTCTTTTCGCTCTCCAACTTTTTTACTTTCTATAGTTTGTGTGATTTCTATATTTAACTCATTAGCCAAGTCTTCAATAATTCCATAAATTCCATTTTCGAATTTAAAATAATTCACATCTTCTCCTACAAAAAATCTTTGTGGACGAATATGATTGTCTAAAATCGAATTATCTTCCTTATACTTATTTAAAATATTTTCCACCCAGGTCGAAAAATACTTCTCAGGGCGTTTCCCTAACAATAGGTCCTTGGTCTTTACGCGATAAAAAAACTCACTAATTAATCTATCATAAGGATTTCTTACTACAGCAAATTTATATAAATGACTATTATTTATATCACCAATAAGAACACTAAGCGTTTCATGACCAAAGTGTTGACCAGTAACTCGCGTATCCTCTAATATATGCTCACTGAAAAATAATTGTTTAAAATTTCCGGTACTCATAATCCAATTTTCAATGGTGGTACCTCCTGTTTTTGGAATATGTATAAATAATATATTTATCTTTTCACTTAAATAAAGTGGCATAAATTTACCTTTTAATTAATCTTAAATTTAACTTTGGATTTATTTAGTCTTGATATCAATAAATTAATCAAATTTAGAAATGACCTATTTATCAATAAGTAATTTAATAAAATGTAGAGTAAACTTCCTATCAGTGTGTTCCAAAAAAGTTTATGTGTAGGTGAATTGTAAATAAATAAAATATTTATAGCTTCCAGTGCGAATATCATAAGGCAAGTTGCCAATAAAGTTTTATACAAAACTTTAATGATACTCATTACAGTTACATTCACAAATAGCATTAAGACTAGAAGTGACGATGTAAAACTAACAAAAGATGAAGCAGCGTTTGCTATCAGAACCCCTTCAAGACCCCAGCTGATTCCGATTAAAAGGAAAAAGGTCTTAACTGGCTGTGTAAATAAATTAAGCTTCAAGTGTAAATTTGCTTTTCCTTGAGAAAGGAAAAAGGGGGTAGATACTTGGCCAATCGAAGAGACAATTCCAATAATACTAAAAAAGACTAAATATGGTTGCATAGGAAGCCATTGATCGCCTAATAGAGTTATTATAATCTCTGATGAAAGGTAGGCAAACCCCGATAGAGTAGGGAACGTTATAATCGCTATATAACCGATAACAGTTAGATAAACAGAGGCGACTTTATCAGAATCTTCATTTACTTTTGTAAGTGCGGGAAATAAAACATTACTTACTACTCTTGTGACATTATTAATAGGAAAAGCGGTAAAATGAAAGGCTCTTGAATAAAGTCCTAACTCAGAGGTTCCGAGATACTTTCCGATTAATACTTTGTCTGTTTGCTGAGCTATTTGTTGAATTAATCTTGTCAAGAAAACATTTGCACTGAAATTAAATAGCCCACGTATCGAAGAAATATTGAATCGAGAGAGAGAAAGTTCAGATAGGTAGATTAGCATTATCGTTCTTAGCGTTACATTTATGTATTGTTGGGATACTAGTGACCATATTCCAAAATCTGCAAGAGCTAAACCAACTGCGATTATAGAGCTAGTTATCATGGAAATTAGGCCGATTATAGATATCTTCTTATGTTCTAATTCCCTGCTAAGTAATGCTTGTGGAACGCTACACATACTGTGCAAAATAAAGATCGGGGCGATGACTAAAACTATAGATTTTAGTTGGGGTTCATTATAAAAATTAGCTATATCATTATGGAATATAATTAAAGTGAAAGTAAATAACCCTCCGAAAATAGTATTTAAAACAGCGCATGAGAATGATTCTGTATTTGTAATTTTCTCTTTTTGAATTAAACTGGAACTTAATCCAAAGTCACTGAGTAGCTGCGAAATACCTATAAATACCAGTATGGTCGCCATAATCCCAAAATCTTCTGGGGTCAGTAGTCTAGCTAGTATAATGCCCAAACCAAAATTTAATATTTGGGATAGAACTTGAATAGAACCAGACCATGCAATAGATGAAAAGGTTTTATCTTGAAGCGACTTTTGATTCATATAATTCGTGAACTAATTCGCACAACGCTCTAAATGAGCATAGCGATATAAATTGGAGTTTTCTACATTATCAAATTCAAGCACATAGAGTCAAAATCTAATTTTAAAAGAAGAAAATAAAAGTGAAATTTTATCCGGTTAATTTTATGTTACTTAAATTATCAAGAATGTAACTAATGGAGCGTTGCCCTACAAATGGCACAGCTCAAAATTGGAGTTTTCTGCAATGATTAATGCAGGAGACGACTATGAAAAAATCACGCTATACAGAATCTCAGATTATTGGGGTGTTAAAAGAAGTTGATGCAGGTATGAAGGTTGAGGAAGTCTGCCGTCAACACGGTATCAGCAGTGCCACTTATTACAACTTGAAGTCCAAATACGGTGGCATGGAAGCGTCTGACGTTAAACGACTGAAAGAGCTTGAAGAATAAAATGCCAAGCTAAAGAAGATGTTCGCTGACGTTAGCCTAGAAAATAATGCGATTAAGGAACTCGTCGCAAAAAAGGGTTGGTGACAGCAGAGAAACGAGAGAGCGTCAGCATACTAGTTGATGCGGGGCTGAGTATCGTAAAGGCTTGCCTATTTGTTGGTATTAGCCGTTCGACCTTCTACCGCCCCGAACGAGACTGGCGCAAAGCAGATGCTGCTGTCATTGATGCTATCAATGCTGTGCTTGATAAGTCGCCACGAGCAGGCTTCTGGAAGTGCTTTGGCCGAATGCGTTTCGAAGGCTTTCCGTTCAACCATAAGCGCGTTTATCGCGTGTATTGTCAAATGGGATTGAATTTAAGGCGCAGAACCAAACGTGTGCTCCCTAAACGAATAGTACAGCCGCTGGAAGTCTTAGAGCAGGCGAACCATCAATGGGCGTTGGACTTCATGCATGACACTTTATACTGCGGTAAGCGGTTCAGAACATTAAATGTGGTGGATGAAGGAACACGGAAATGCTTAGCCATTGAAGTAGACACCTCATTACCTGCTGGCCGCGTAGTACGCGTATTAGAACAGCTTAAAACTGAACGCGGATTGTCTAAGCAACTGCGCATGGATAATGGACCCGAGCTAATTTCAGCCACGCTAACAGATTGGTGTGAAACCAATCATATTGAACTGTTATATATTCAGCCGGGCAAGCCACAGCAAAATGGCTTTGTTGAACGCTTTAACTGCTCATTCCGCAGAGAGTTTCTAGATGCCTACTTGTTTGAGAATATCGGCCAAGTGAGAGAAATGTCTTGGTTCTGGCGACTAGATTATAACGAAGAAAGAACCCATGAAAGTATCGGAAATCTGCCTCCGGCAGCTTACCGAGAAAAACTGGAAAACTCCAGTTTAGAACTGTGTCATTAATGGGGAAGTGGACAGCACCATAATTGGGAAATAGCGATCAGACGACCATGCTTCATGCTGTAACTTTAAGAGGGTAAGATATTGCTTGGGAGTTCTAATTAAGGCTAGCGCTATCTTTCACAACACAATAATAGAGATTTTGGTGATGGCGTTCAACAATATGAGTTATCACTAATGGATAGAATAGGAGTTATTAGGTTAAATATGTTGAGCTAAATAATTGTAAAGTAGTGGTTCAAAATAAATACCTGCCAGTATAACTGGCAGGATACTTTCTTAAATAAATTATATTGAATAATTCTATTTAATAATTTTTCTAGAGCGAAAAAACAAAAGTAACAGCGAAGTTAATAATAGAAGCATGCTGCCTGGAGCCGATACGCTTACAGAAGGTAACGCATTAGAAGTTCCTGCCAGCAAAAAGTTATCGAAGCCGGCGTTATTACCACCACCTGTTCCGGATGCCGTCAAGCGAAACGTGTAGTCTTCACCACCGTCTAAAATTAAACCCAGCAAATCAAATTCGATAGATTCTGTTGCAACAAAACCTGAATCGTTATTATCACCACTAAAGACACTTACTGTATCAGAAAAAACAGAACTTAATCCGTCGAACACTTCAAGTGAGAAGCTTAGGTCTCGTTGAGTAGTCTGTAAGCTACCACTGTTATTAAAGATTGAAGCATCTAGCGATAAGGTGTCTAGGATAATGTCTTCAATTAACGCGCTAGCGGAAATCACAATATCTACAAACCAGTCGCCACTAGTATGTATATTGTGATCAACTGTAAACATGTTTGTTGAATTACTGAACAAATCCAACGAATTGAAGCTAGAATCCTGAGGATCAAGCGTGTTTGTCACACTTACATCATTTTCAGTCCAAGTAACGTTTGATGCGTCACCTGACGTACCTGTAAAATCTGAAGATAAGATAACAGCAGCACTTGCTGGTAAAGCCGACGATAACGTTACTACCGCTAGCGTTGCCTGAAAAAACTTTTTAAACATAACAGCTCCAAAGAGTTGGTAATAGATTCTACTTAACTTAAAGCACTTAATGTGCCAATAATATATTTTTCCTTTTATTCATGTGGTTATATGTTTTTAGTGAGCTGAGATTAATGCTCGTGTAAAAAAAATAGACATGTCAAATATACCCTCTAAAACTTTTGGCTACTTCCCCCCCAACGCTTAGATTTTATATTTTATCGAGCAGAGGTTCAAAGACTTATCCCTTAGTTAACATTAGCGAGCCTTCCTGAGTCAAATGTCCATAATCGAACTGCATGGGTTTGCCCTCTACAAGAGTTTTGCAATCTGCTGCAGTGGCGCAGATATTTTGTAAAATCGATTTATAATTCACATTTCTATCGCTAAGCTTGCTTTTAAATTCTGCGTCAATACTTTCTATAAAGTCATACTTTCGCGTTCGCACTAATTTTTCTTCATAATCGCTGTGCGCTAAAATACGAGGCAGGGGTTGTGTATATTCAATAATAGGGCCAAACACTGTAACTTCAGCTTTCGTTACTTCTATTTGTTCTAGCGTTCTAAGTAGCCATGGTAAGTCATCCATTTTCCATCTTGCAGAAATAATGATTTTGTCATATTTGCCAGACGGAATTACTTGCTCAAACGCATAGCGCATTAGCGCTGTGCATCGCTTTTTACCTTTGTAACTTATAGTAGGCTTGCAACCACTTGCGGTGATTTGGCTTATTGTTTGATTTTGCTTTTTATTTGCCGCTAATCCAGCATACCAATGTGCAGCATGGCTATCGCCTACCAATAAAATGTTTTCTTTTTGTTCTTGCGCAACTAAGCACGCGTCTTTGTCAAAATAAGAAATGTCAGGATGCTTGCTCGTTAAGAAGCATACGCCAGGTCTAAAGTAGTCTGGTTCGTGGTTTTCCATGAACCGCTCAAAGGCCAATTGTTTTTCTGAAAAGCGCATAGGCATTATTTCAGTTAGTCCATACACCAAAAAACACAGTGCTGCACTCATTGTCGCCACCTGAAAATAAACTCTTTTCGCAGGTTTTACCTTACTAGATACACGCTTTCTAAAGCGCTCTTCTATAAAATAATAGGAGAGAATGCCGAGTAATATTGAGCAGGCTAACACAACTATTTTATCAAGGGCTTTTAGGTCTGTTTCGAAATGAAGTTGATAGAAAATGATGACAGGCCAATGCCACAAATAAAGGGAATATGAAATATTGCCGATAAATTCAGCAGGCTTAAGCGCCAATAATCGATAGATGAATAAATCTTTTCTTGAAAATGCGAGGACAGCCACTGTCGCTAATGTAGGAATAACCGCTTTTATTCCAGGAAATTCATCATGCGTTAATAAAATACAGCTTGTAAGCAGAGTGAATACGCCGGCAGCGGCCACTGCCTCACAAACTATGCGATGTTTTTGTATGTGTAAACTGTAAATGGCAATAGCTCCACCTAGTATAAATTGCCAAAACCGAGTAAATGATGCGAAAAAAGCAAAACTAACGTCACTTTGGGTTAAGTAAACACATAGGGCAAAACTCAATACAGCCAAACCGCTTAATATTAAAAGCGATAACCTCTTATATACACCAAACGCTACTACCATAATCACTGGCATAACGGCATAAAACTGCTCTTCCACTGAAAGCGACCAAGTATGTAGTAGGGGAGAGCCTTGAAGTTCGCTATCGAAATACCCTGACTTGGTATAAAAATAAAAATTTGAAACGTATAGGCAAGAAGCAACTAAGCTCCACGCATATTTGCCAAATTCTCCAGGAAGAAAGTAGAAAAAAGCAAAAATGGAGGATATTGCCACGGTTACAAAATAGGCCGGGAATAAACGCTTAAACCGTTTTACATAGAAATCTGAAAACGAAAATGTACTATTTTGAACTTTATTGTATATTTGCCCCATTATTAGGTAGCCAGATATAACAAAGAATATATCTACGCCAATGAAGCCTCCGGGCAAATGGTGGGGGCTTATGTGGTAAATAACTACACTCAATACGGCGAGCGCACGTAGACCTTGTATGTCTTCCCTGAACTTCATTTCGTTTTAGTACCTATGTGGGCTGATACTATTAATTTTATACACATAAACCTGTGTCATGAACAGTATCACTGTACTATTTAAAGCTATTTACTTTCTTTAGGTGGTTGAAGCACACAGTGAAGTTTCCAGGTTCTCAACAAAATCTGCCAATATCAGCCATATAGGGTAGCGGTTTCGCCGCACTCTCGTGTAAACTACTGCCTTTATATCAGGCAAACCACATATTTAGGCGCTTTTAAGGCCGTGTGCCGTTTCGCCGTGGTTATCCAGTCATCATGTCAATTGAGGAAAACATGGAGCTTGACGCTATTATCAATCAGGCACAAAGCCAGATTGACGCTGCACAAGATGCAGCCACTCTAGACCAGGTTAGGGTCGAATTCATGGGTAAGAAAGGTAAACTTACCGACTTACTTAAAGGGTTAGGAAAGTTATCTAACGAAGAACGTCCTGCTGCTGGTCAAAAAATTAACCAAGCTAAACAGGTTATTCAGCAGGCTATTTCGGCAAAAGGTGACTTTTTACGTAACGAAGAGTTAAACCGTAAGTTGTCTGAAGAAGCGGTGGATGTCACTTTACCTGGCCGTGTTGAAGCACCGGGTAATTTACACCCTGTAAGCCGCACCATTGCGCGTATTGAATCGTTCTTTGGTGAGCTAGGTTTTGCGGTGAAAACAGGGCCTGAAATTGAAGATGGCTTTCACAACTTTGATGCGCTGAATATTCCAGCTAATCACCCAGCCCGTGCCGATCACGACACGTTTTATTTTAACCCAGACATGATGCTTCGTACGCAAACCTCTGGTGTTCAAATTCGTACTATGGAAGCGGAAAAACCGCCTTTACGTATTATCTCCCCTGGGCGTGTTTATCGTAACGATTACGATCAAACCCACACGCCAATGTTCCACCAAGTGGAAGGGTTAATGGTAGATAAGAACGTAAGCTTTACTGATCTTAAAGGTATTCTGCACGACTTCTTACATCACTTCTTTGAAGAGTCGTTAGAAGTGCGTTTTCGTCCGTCTTATTTTCCATTTACAGAACCTTCAGCAGAAGTGGATGTGATGGGCAAGAACGGTCAATGGCTTGAAGTATTGGGTTGTGGCATGGTTCACCCTAATGTATTGAAGTCGGTGGGTATAGACCCTGAAGAATATACTGGCTTTGCCTTTGGTATGGGCGTAGAGCGTTTAACCATGTTGCGCTATGGCGTAAACGATTTACGCGCGTTCTTCGAGAACGACCTACGTTTCCTTAAGCAGTTTAACTAAGGCAGAGAATACACATGAAATTCAGTGAAAATTGGTTACGTGAGTGGGTTAACCCGTCGCTGTCGGCGCATGCGCTGTCTGAACAGTTGAGCATGGCTGGCCTTGAAGTGGATGGGGTAGAGCCTGTAGCGGGTGAGTTCTCAGGTGTGTTGGTGGGTGAAGTGGTTGAATGTGGCCAGCACCCTAATGCCGACAAACTTCGCGTAACAAAAATTAATGTGGGTGGCGACGAGCTATTAGATATTGTTTGTGGCGCGCCTAATTGCCGTTTGGGTATTAAAGTGGCGGTAGCCTGTGTAGGTGCCGTGTTACCGGGCAACTTTAAAATTAAAAAAGCGAAATTACGTGGCGAGCCTTCGTTTGGCATGCTGTGTAGTTTTTCTGAGCTAGGTATCAGCGATGATCACGACGGTATTATTGAATTACCGGCAGATGCGCCAATAGGCGAGGACATTCGTGATTATCTTGGCCTGAACGACAACACCATTGAAGTAGACCTTACTCCTAACCGTGCCGATTGTTTAGGTATTCGTGGTCTTGCCCGTGAAGTGGGTGTATTGAACAACCTAGACGTGTGCGAGCCTGTTGTTGAAGCAGTCAGCGCAACGATTGATGACACGCTGAAAATTACGCTAAGCGCTGATGATGCCTGCCCACGCTATTTAGGCCGTGTGGTAAAAGGCGTTAATGTAAACGCCGCGTCGCCATTGTGGCTTGTTGAAAAGCTACGTCGTTGTGGTATTCGCAGTATCGACCCCATTGTCGATGTTACTAACTTTGTTCTTCTTGAACTTGGTCAGCCAATGCATGCGTTTAACTTGGCTAGCATTGAAGGCAACATTAATGTGCGTTTGGCTAACGAAGGTGAAACCCTTACGTTACTCGACGAAACTGAAGCTAAGCTGGAAAGCAACACTTTGGTGATTGCCGACGATAATAAAGCATTAGCCATGGCGGGTATTTTTGGTGGGCTTCACTCAGGTGTGACTACCGAAACTCAAGACATTTTACTTGAAAGCGCGTTCTTTAGTCGCGATGCCATTATGGGCCGTGCTCGCCAGTACGGTTTGCATACTGATGCTTCTCACCGCTATGAGCGTGGTGTAGACCCGCTACTACAAGCTAAAGCCATGGAGCGTGCTACGGCACTTATCCTTGACATTTGTGGTGGCAACGCTGGCCCTGTGGTTGAAGCTGTTGCAGAAGACAAGCTTCCCCAACAGGCTAAAGTAGTATTACGCCGTGAACGTTTAAGCCGTGTTTTGGGCATTAGCATTGACGATGGCAAGGTGTCAGAAATCTTAACACGCTTAGGTTTGCAGGTAACCGAAACCAATGAAGGTTGGGAAGCCACTGCGCCGAGTTACCGTTTTGACATTGCCATTGAAGAAGATCTTATTGAAGAAATTGCGCGGGTGTACGGATACAACAACATTCCAAATGTTGCGCCAAAAGCTACCTTGGCCATGTTGCCGTCGCAAGAAGCTAAGCTTGATATCAATAATTTGAAGTCTTTATTGCTAAGCCGCGGCTACAATGAAGCCATTACCTATTCGTTTGTCGACCCCAAGGTGCAAAACGCGCTTTTCCCAGAATCGAAAGGGTTAGTGTTACCGCATCCAATTTCTAGCGATATGTCGATAATGCGAGTGAGTTTGTGGCCCGGTCTTTTAGGTGCTACTGCGTATAATCAAAAACGTCAGCAAAGCCGTATACGTTTGTTCGAAACTGGATTACGCTTTATACCTCAAGCAGATACACCTAATGGAGTATTGCAACAGCAGGTAATTGGTGGTGTAGTAGCAGGGCGTCGTAACGAAGAGCACTGGGATATGGAAGATAGCCCAGTCGACTTTTTTGATGCTAAAGCCGATGTAGAAGCATTGCTGTCTTTAACGGGTAAAAGCGGTGAATTTACCTTTGAAACAGCTTCACATAGTGCGTTGCATCCGGGAATGACTGCAAAAGTTTTGCTTAATGATGAAGAAGTTGGCTATATTGGTGCTGTGCATCCACAATTTTCAAAAATGTTGGGTGTTAACGGGCGAGTGTTTGTGTTTGAGCTAGTAGTAGATGCAATAACAACACGAGTGTTGCCGTCTGCGGTACCTGTATCGCGCTTCCCATCTAACCGCCGTGATATTGCTATTACGGTTAAAGATGAAGTGCGTGTAGGAAATGTTCTTTCTTACATACAAAAAATTGGCGTAAATCAACTAGTTGGCCTAAACTTGTTTGATGAGTACAAAGGCAAGGGAATTGAACCTGGTTACAAGAGTCTTGCTTTGTCACTTCATTTACAAGATCCGGAAAAAACCTTGGAAGATGCTGAAATTCAGCAGGCTGTGGATATTGTGGTTAAAGGTCTGGAATCTGAGTTTGGGGCCGCGTTAAGAGAGTAAACTATGGCATTGACCAAAGCCGAGATGGCTGAACACCTATTCGAAAAACTGGGTATAAACAAGCGTGATGCAAAGGATCTCGTCGAGCTTTTTTTCGAAGAGATTAAAGGCGCGCTAGAAGCTGGTGAGCAAGTAAAACTGTCAGGTTTTGGCAATTTTGACTTGCGCGATAAGAACGAACGTCCGGGCCGGAACCCTAAAACCGGTGAAGACATTCCTATTAAAGCGCGCCGCGTGGTTACTTTCCGCCCGGGTCAAAAATTGAAGAGTCGTGTAGAAAACTCTTCTCCTGTCGACCAGTAATCTGCTGGTTGTTACAAGACTAAAAAAGAGCGGGACTGATCTCGCTCTTTTTTGTGTTTCCTCAATTTAGGTTTTTCACGTTCAGTGATGACGCCTTGAATCTGTATTTTTATTTCGCCTAATAAGTAAATGGAGGGAAGTGTGAAAAAAGCACTGGTAGCGCTTTCTATTGTAGTTTTGGCCGCCGCGGCTTGGCTTGTTTTTTTGTCTAATCATGCTTACAACAAAGCAGATGAATCAGCGCAGGTTCCGCTTATTACGGTGATGGAACTTTTACACGCCTCTGACTTACAAGCCGGTGTAAAGCAAGCGGTAGAAAATAACGATTACGCCGCTATTGATGGCTGGATAGCGCAAGCAGTAGAAGTAGGGAAGGCGGCCTCGCTGTCGCAGCAAGACATTGATTACCTTCACTCTAATCACGCCCGCGAGTATGTTATTTTTAATGCGAAACGTCAGCTGTTTAACCAAGAGTTTGAACAACGGTATTATGCCTTGGAAGATATCGCATCGCTTAAAACTAAGTATCCGGAAGCGAAAGATTTGTTCCCTCGCGCTGAAGCATTACTTGCCAAGCGTGACGCCATAATACGTCAAATTGCAGAGACACTTTCTGGTGAAACACCACCCAGTGAGGCTGCGTTAAAAGAAGCGGAAACTCAGTGGCAAGCACAGGCTACGTCGAATTAGCCGTTTATGATTGGGTGGTGGCGATTGCGGCAAACTTGGCTGCGGTGATCTGGGCTAAATCTATCGGTGATAGCGCCACTTCTAGCCCCCGTTTGCCTGCACTAACATAAAGGGTATTTAACGCCTTGGCACTGTCATCTATCACCATGGGCAAACGTTTTTTCTGCCCTATGGGGCTAACCCCACCTAGAATATACCCTGTGGCCGCAATAACCGCATCGGCGCTAGCCATGGCGGTTTTTTTTACCTTTAATGCTTTAGCTAGTTTCTTTTCACTTAGTTTGGTATTTACCGGCACTAGTGCCACCGCTAGCTTGTTGTTGTCATCTGCCACCACGAGTGTTTTAAACACACTGTTGGCGTCAAGATTAAGCTTGTCAGCCGCTTCTAATCCATAACTGCTGGCGTTGCTGTCGTGGCTATATTGCAATACTTCAAAGGGTACTTTTTTCTTTTTTAACAGTGTGATGGCAGGTGTCATTATTTTTTACTGTCCTCTTTTTCTTTCACTGCTCTGTTACTCTTCTTTTTTGTACCAGCGACGGGTATGTAGTACCTCGCCGGGTAACAGCGGCGTTGCGGCGTGGGTGGCGTAATCGTTAAACCCAC
This sequence comes from Alteromonas sp. B31-7, assembly GCF_015767655.1. NCBI lineage: Bacteria > Pseudomonadati > Pseudomonadota > Gammaproteobacteria > Alteromonadales > Alteromonadaceae > Alteromonas > Alteromonas sp. B31-7. Next base: position 2,638,860 of record NZ_CP065233.1, on the reverse strand, counting down.
GGGAGAAAAATGGCGAAAGCGGGTTACCAGACTGTCCGCCGGGTAAGGTGAGAATGGCGCGGTCTAGGTGACCAGGGCTAACAAAGAAGCGTTCAGAGGCACCAAACCCCGGTGCTTGTACCGATGGCATATAAGTATCGCCAAACCCTTCGACGTCGTCCATGTTCAATAAGCTGCCTACTAAGGGGATTTGTGAGGCAAAGGGATGCGCTACCTTTAAGGCGTTGACGGCGCCCCACCTTAGGGTTTCCATGTCGGCTTCTTTGGGGGAATAGGTATCTAGCAGGGCGTGTTTTGCTTCTCTGTAGGCATCTACTAACAGTTCATCGAAGGTGTCGGTGTTGTCAGGAAGCCAATCATTGGGTTGCGTGTGAATAAGCTGCCATACGGAGGGTTCTATGCCTCTTAGTAAGGTACGACTATTCACACCTTGGCTGTCGAGTGTAGAGAAAAGCCGGCCAAATAGTTTTTGTATTACCTGGCGTCTAAAGTGTTTAACAAGGGTATAGCCTACTGAGTCTTCGCACGCACATTCTTTCCATTTGCCCAAATAGGCAATGTCCATTTTAAACTCGATGTCATGCTGAATAAGCAAGCCAGAAAGCAAGTCGTGCCACGGAATTAAAAACTGGGCGTGGTTATCTAATTGAATGGCGTAAAAATCCTCTTCCGAAAAAGTGTCTTTTTCAAATAAGCGGTCGCGAATTTGCCTTCCCCTTGCGCCTAGTGCATACCCTCCGTCACCTAAGCGTGAAAGGTCGTTGGCGTTAATCACCCTTGCGTTTGCTGTCCATATTCTGTCACTGGAGGGGTTTTTAACTACCGGCAGTGTAGTGGCTTTGCGGGGCTGGAGATTTTCGGCGGCTGATTGGGGAATGGCAGTAAAACTTGCTTTACGTCTTTCCATCACCGCACCGCCAGGCATCCAAGCTGTATTGCCTTGAACATCTACCATGACTAAATTTTGTGTTGGAATGGCAATTTGCTTTCCAATGTTAATGGCTTCGTCCACGCTGCGAGCAAGGGCAAGGTCGGTGACCGACAAGTTTACGGCAAAGGGGTGGTGTGCTACCCAGTTTAAGGCGTAGCGCTGATTGTTGATGGTTTTTACCGGGCCAAATTCACTGGTGTGTAACGTAAATGTGGTGGTGCCATCCCCGAGGTTAATTGTTTCTTCTACTTGTGTGGTTGGGGTGTCGTCATCAAGGGCTATCCAATCCACGTTATCTAAGTTGGCGTTGGTAAAACCCCACGCGATATAATTGTTAGTGCCCACGATAACGCCAGGAAGGCCAGGTAAGGACACGCCGGTTACCTGTACGTCTTTGCCTTTGTCGGTATAGTTTAATTGGGTTCTATACCAAATAATGGGCACCCGTAAACCAAGGTGCATGTCATTGGCCAGCATGCCGCTTCCTGTGGCAGTAAGTTTACCGCTAACCGCCCAGTTGTTACTGCCAATATCTGGGGGTGGGGTAGCATCGTAATGCGTTTCACCCGCTATGTTGGCGTTGGCCATATCTTCTTGTTTGACTTCTGGTAAGCGTGGGTAATCGGGTATGGGGTCGTCACTTAATGGTATTTCACTCCCATCTAAGGCCGCTTGATAGTTGCTCGGTTGGGTAACAAAGCGATATAAGGGCTCACCAAAGGTGTCTTTTAGCGCTGTACGGGCAAGGTCTATAGCAACTTGTCCGCCTTGCAAGTCTAAGTACATGCTATAGGCCACTAAAATACTGTCGGTAGGTCGCCAGTGGCGAACCGTTACGCCAGCAGCCAAATATTCAAAGGGCGCTACAGTCATTTCTTCAAGGGCGGCGTTAACACCATGGGCATAGTGAATAAGCACTTGTTGCTGGCTGGCGGGTAAGGTGTCGAAAACTGTTTGTGCGCGCTGAGAAAATTGATGGAAACGGTGTTTTTTATCTAAATTAAGGGCGGCGCTTCCTACCCATTCAGACAATTCACCTGACGCAGTTCTGCGTTGTAAATCCATTTGAAAAAATCTGTCTTGCCCATGGGCAAAGCCCAACGCGTAGGCAGCGTCGCGCTTATTTTGAGCAGTTATAATGGCATGGCCCATCTCGTCGCGAGACAACAGGGTATTGGTGTGGATATGCTCAGTACTGGCATTACCGTCTAACGTGGGCAAACTTAGGTATAAGGAAAGGTAAATCGCGCCTATTCCTAATGCGACTATTGCAATAACGCTTAAAACCAACCACTTAATCCAAGTTAACACGTGTATTACTCCTTTTTTTTATCTATCCTAACCACCGAAACTATAAAATTAAAGTGATGTTTTATGACAGGTGAAAAGAGGCAAGCATGGGCCCGTTGATGTTAGATTGCGAGGCAGAGCGCTTACTGCCTGAAGAAAAAGAGAAATTAGCACACCCGGTCACCGGCGGGGTCATTCTTTTTAGTCGAAATTATTACAACAAAGCACAGCTAAGCGAACTCACCCGAGAAATTCGCGCGGCGGCAATCAAGCCCATTCTTATTGCTGTGGATCACGAAGGCGGGCGAGTGCAACGCTTTCGAGACGGCTTCACGGCAATTCCTGCCATGGGGGCTATTTCTCAACTTACCGGCAACACAGCCGACGGGATAGCCTTAGCAAAGGCATGTGGTACTGCCTTTGCCTATGAATTAAAGCAACATTCTATCGATGTTAGTTTTGCGCCCGTGTTAGACATTAATGGGGTGTCTCAGGTGATTGGCGATAGGGCATTCGCCGATAATGCTAGCGAAGTGATTGCGCTTGCCACAGGCTTGATTTCGGGGCTGCAAGCCTGTGATATGCCCGCCATTGGAAAACATTTTCCTGGGCATGGCAGCGTAGCGCCAGACTCTCATGTGGCGTTACCCGTTGATGAACGGGAATTCCACGCCATTGCACAAACCGACATGGTGGTATTCGAGGCGCTGATTCAAGCGAATTTATTGCAAGGTATCATGCCTGCCCATGTCATCTATAAAACGCTAGACAGTGCACCTGCAGGGTTTTCATCCTGGTGGCTTCAAACCCAGTTACGCCAAGCTTTAGGGTTTAAAGGTGCCATATTTTCTGATGATTTATCGATGCACGGTGCCAGTGTGGCTGGCGATTATCCCGAACGGGCTAGGGCGGCGTTAAACGCGGGCTGCAACATGGTATTGGCCTGTAACAACGTGAAAGGGGCAGAAGCCATTTTGGATGCACTTGAAACCGTGTGCGACGAGGCAACCTATACAAACAGCGTAGGACGCGACTCATTAAAAGCGATGTGTGACGTGCCTTTGCCAGCCCGCGCTGCTCAAGCATACCAACAAGCAAAAGCGTTATTAAATCACTACCCAATAAACTAAGTGCTAAAGCGCTTATACTTTTATTTCTTCTACCCCAGCTTGCACATTCATGTACCTTGCTAGGGTAAATAAGTAATCGGAAAGCCTGTTTAAATAAGCGGGCACTACAGGTGGTACGTCGTAGTGTTTGCTTAACGAGATTACCGCGCGCTCTGCTCGGCGACATACCGCACGGCACACATGGCATTGGGCGCCTGCTTTGCTTCCCCCGGGTAATACAAAATCGGTTTGCGGAGGCATTTTTTTGCTTAGCGCATCAATGTCTGTTTCCAGTGTCGCTACGTCATCTTGGGTAAGGGTAGAGCTTGCAGAAATGGCAAAACCGGCCTGAAACAAATTGCGCTGAATGGTGTAAATACTTTCTCTGTGTTCTGGGGCTGCTACGGCGGCAAGTAAGCCAAGCTGACTGTTTAGTTCGTCAATATCGCCATAGCTTTGCACTACCGTGTCGTCCTTTTCTACCCGTAATGCTTTGTCGGCATAAACTTGCGTGCTGCCTTTATCACCCGTTCTCGTATAAATTTTCATAAGCGCAATTAATCCTTTACTGCCGTAGGTGGTTGGTAGCGTCTTAGTTCTATGATCATGCCAAACAAGGGATGATCAAAGTAGTGCAGCTGCTTACTAATGACGCGACGCTGTTCGCTAAATGGCACCGATGCTAATTTATACTCAGGTAATGTTTCAGAATTAAGTCGCCCATCTTCAGGTTGATTCGCAAAAGTATTGGTTGCTGAGCCACTTTCATCACTGTCTATCAAATCGCTAAGGGGAATGGGTTGTCGATAAAACAAGTTACTGTCAATGTGTAAATAGGGTACGCGGTTAATGTATTTCAAAAACACCTTAACATTGCCGTCTAGTTGCCAAATTGGGGGGCGAAATGCAGCATCTACCTTCAATAATTCATCGTTGCTTTGAGTGTGAGCATCGTCGTCAGTGAAGTGGTCAAATTCCACTGGGGTAGGTTGGGCTAACCGCTTCTCTAGGTTACTGAAAATGTCGTTTTGTGTTCCTGAACTTACTAGGCTGTCACTAGTTGGGCTAGCGTCTTCGTTGAGCTGAATTTTATTTTCGTCGTTTTCGACACTGTCATCATTTTCACCACTTTCATCTGCCAGTGTACTGCCTAGTTCAACAGCCGTTTGAATGGGGTTACCCATAATATCGTAACTGTCTGCATAGTTTTTACCGGCGAATAACCGCACATTAAAGGCGTTGTCTTTGCCAAACATAACAGGCTGTCGCCACACTACATGGAGTAATCGGGTGAGTTCTCTATTCTGGCGAATTTGTCGTGACAAGCTGGTAAGCTCTTGCGCGGATGCAGGTAATAGGTGCGCATGGCTGGCGTAAGGCCAATCGTTGCCTTCTGGGGTAATGGGCAAGGCCGCAGGTGCAGGCAAGCGATTATCAGGGTAATGAGTTTGCCATTCACCTTGTTCAAAGCTTAACCATGTGTCGGTGGTAAACGCGGGCTCGCAAAACTGGGTTTCGGGCACGGTCACCGGGTTAAATAAGGCGTTTTCTTCGGTATAAAAAGACAACCAATAGCCGGCTATGGTGTCTGCGCTTGGTCCATAATCTTTTGCATAAACGCTGAGCTCTTCAGCCGACCACGGGCTGGCTTCTTCTCTTTGAGTTGCTAAGGGGGGTATTACCTCGGGGCTTTCAACTTCCGGTGTTTGAGGCGAATCTTGTTCTGCTATTTCATCAGAAGGTATAGCGTCGTCAAACGTAAGGGTAATCAGCGATTCTTCAGGGTAGGGGGGAGGCGTGTCTGCCGTGCAACTGGGTAAATTCTGTTTTATCCAACGAATGTCTGGTCGAATAACATCGCCAATCACATCGGCTTCAATATCCGGTGTTGCCAATGACGACACAAATTCAAATTGCTCGTCTAACTCGCTAAGCGACAGCTTTCTCTCAAAAACAATCACTTCTACGTCAAACCACCAGTCGTCGTTGGCCTGTGCCGATGACATCACTGTTAAGGCGCTTAGCAGTGCACTTGACATGAACATGGGCACCTTTCGAACTGAACACGAACCTAACGAATGTGACTTAGCGCGTTTAATAGCGTGCTTGCGAGAAAACATCATGCTATCGCGACTCCTTGGCAAAATCGGCAATGATACCGCTTATCAGTGCAATACGTTGCTCTGCGGTTTCTGTATGTTTAACCACTCTTAATTTTTGGCTGCCTTCAAATTTGAAGGTATTCGGTTTAGTTTGCACTAACTGAATAATAAAGCCGGGGTCTACTTTGGTGGTCTCTTTAAATTCAATAGTACCGCCTTGGGCAGACAAGTCTACTTTAAGTATACCTAAGGCCTCTGCTTTTATTTTTAGTTCAGCCACTTGCACGAGGTTTTTCGCAGCATCTGGCAGTAAGCCAAACCTGTCGATGCACTCTACCTGAAATTCATCAATATCATCTTGCGTGGTGCAACCGGCAAGGCGTTTGTACAACGACAAGCGAGTATTAACATCGGCAATGTAGTCTTCGGGTAACAAGGCTGGAATGCGAAGTTCAATTTCCGTATGGCCTGCTAAAGCGTCATCAAGCGAAGGCTCTTTCCCGTTTTTAAGGGCAGTAACGGCTTTATCTAGCATGTCCATATATAAACTAAAGCCAATGCTGGCGATTTGACCTGATTGGTCATCACCTAAGAGTTCACCGGCTCCACGAATTTCCAAGTCGTGTGTGGCAAGCGCAAACCCTGCACCTAAGTCTTCCAATTGGGAGATGGCGTCCAGACGTTTAACCGCGTCTTTCGTCATTCGCTTAGGATGCGGAGTCAGTAAATAGGCGTAGGCTTGGTGATGGGAGCGACCCACCCGGCCACGCAACTGGTGTAACTGTGCTAACCCTAAATGATCGGCTCTATCCATAATAATGGTGTTCGCGGTAGGCACATCAATACCGGTTTCAATAATGGTTGTACACACCAATACATTGTATCTTTGGTGATAGAAGTCGCTCATCACGCTTTCTAGTTCGCGCTCACGCATTTGCCCATGACCCATGGCAATGCGGGCTTCGGGCACAATTTCGGCAATTTCTTCTACGGTTCGGGCAATGGTGTCTACTTCGTTGTGAAGGAAGTAAACCTGACCCCCGCGTAAAATTTCACGCATGATTGCTTCGCGGATTACGGCTTTATTGCGTTGCTGAACGAAGGTTTTTATCGACAGACGTCTTGCTGGCGCGGTGGCAATAATAGATAAGTCGCGCATACCCGATAGCGCCATATTCAAGGTTCTTGGAATAGGCGTGGCCGTTAGCGTTAATATGTCTACATCGGCGCGAAGCGACTTCAGTTTTTCTTTCTGGCGAACACCAAATCTGTGTTCTTCGTCAATAATTACAAGGCCTAGGTCGTTAAACTTCAACTCACTGGAAAGCAGTTTGTGGGTACCTACCACTATGTCTACTTTTCCTTCGGCTATGCGCTCTATAATACTTTTTTGTGCTTTACCGCTAACAAAACGGCTCATGACTTCAATTTCAAACGGCCACGCGGCAAATCTGTCTTTGAAGTTTTCATGATGTTGCTGGGCAAGTAGGGTGGTGGGCACCAATATAGCCACCTGCTTACCTTGGTTTGCGGCAAGGAAAGCCGCGCGCATGGCTACCTCTGTTTTTCCAAAGCCCACGTCACCACACACCAACCTGTCCATGGCTTGCGGTTGCCCCATATCGTGAATAACCGCCGCAATGGCCTGCGCCTGATCGGGGGTTTCTTCAAAGGGGAAACTGTCTGCAAAGGCTTGGTAATCTTCCCAATTAATCGGGTAAGCGAAACCGGGCTTGGCAGCACGGCGGGCGTAAACGTCTAACAGTTCGGCGGCCACATCACGTACTTTTTCAGCGGCTTTTTGCTTGGCTTTCGACCAGGCATCCGACCCTAACGCATTAATGGGGGCGGTGTCTGCATCGCCGCCTGTGTAGCGTGAAATTAAATGCAGGGAAGCCACCGGCACGTACAGCTTCGATTGCTTGGCATATTCAATACACAGATACTCGGTAGCCACGCCACCGGCATCCAAGGTTTGTAAGCCCAAGTATCTTCCCACACCATGATCGAGATGCACCACGGGCTGGCCAATAGACAGTTCGGCCAAATTTCGAATAATGGCGCTTTCGTCAGTGGCAGTGCGTTTGTCTCTGCGCCTGCGTTGGCTTACTTTGTGCCCAAGCAGTTCGGTTTCGGTAATGAACAGCAGTTCTTGTTGGTTATTCACCCATCTGAAACTGTGTTCCACCATGCCCACGGTAATGCCTACTTGCTCGCCTTCACTTAAAAATGCATTGAGTGATGGCGTAAAACTCGGTTTTATACCGGCTTTTCGTAATACCGTTAATAGCCCTTCTTTACGGCCTTGGGTTTCTGCACAAAAGAGCACTTTGGCACCACGCTGGGTGGCGTCATTCACCGTGTTAATTAGCTGTTGCGCAGGGGCTTTTTTCTGCGAGTTAATGGCAATGTCGTCAAGCTTGTCGCAGCCAAGGTTAAATGCCCCAGGTTTGTCGTCCAATACGTAGGCGCTTAGCGAGGCTCTCGGCCATTGCTTTATGGCACCAAACAACTCGTTTATAGGCAAAAACAAATCTTCTGGAGGCAAGAAAGGGCGTGCCGGGTTATAGCGGTATTGTTCGTAGCGCTCTTGAACATCGGCCCAGAAAAACTCACTGGCGTCTTGTACATCTCCGTGCAATAACAACAGGCTTTTCGGGTGTAAATAATCGAATAAAGTGGCGGTGGCTTCAAAAAATAGCGGTAAGTAATACTCTACGCCACTTGGCATTGTACCTTTGGTAACCTGCGAAAATACCGACTCTTGCGCATTGTTGGCGTCGAATTTTTCTAAAAACTGTTGCCTAAATAAATTCAGTGCCGCTTTATCGGTAGGGAACTCCCTGGCGGGTAATAAACGTATTTTGTCTACGGCATCACCAGAACGCTGGGTTTCGGTATCGAAAAAGCGAATGGAGTCTACTTCATCGTCAAATAAATCAATGCGGAAGGGTTTATCGCTGCCCATAGGGAACAAGTCGATAATACTGCCACGTACCGAAAACTCGCTATGGCTCATTACTTGGCTTACATGCAAATAGCCCGCTTGCTCTAAGTTGCGTCTAAATTGATCTCTGTCTAAGGTGTCCCCTTTATTTAGCATTAACAAGTATTTGGCTAAATAGTCGGTGGGGGCAAGGCGCTGCATCAGGGTGTTGATGGGCACAATGAAAATGCCATCTACCTGTTGGGTAAACCTAAATAGGGTCTCTAAGCGCTGAGAAACAATGTCTTGATGGGGAGAGAAAGTGTCGTAAGGTAAGGTTTCCCAATCTGGAAACAGAGTAATAGGTACATTATCGTCGGCCATAAAAAAGGCCAATTCTTTTTCAAGTTTTAACGCCGATGGTGTGTCGGCGGTAATTAAAACAATGGGGCCGTTATATTGTGCTTGGGCTTGTGCAATGCAAAGCGCCGGGCTGCTGCCTTGCAGTTGCCCCCAGTGTTTATGATCTTGAGAAGATGTGGCTTTTTTCTGCGCGGGTATTGGCAGTGATAATAGGGTCGCAGTCATGTGTTCCTAAAACTTTTAATACGTTTACGAAAGGCGTGTTTATTCGCCTGACTTTTTCTGTTGTGCGCGTTTACGAAGCTGTTGCGTTTGCAAATGTAAACTGGCTCGAACAAGCAGTTCCTGATCTTGCTCGCGTATGGTAGTGAAGATAAAGGCTATATGGTAATCATCCTCTACATTCTCGCAAGTAATTACTTCACCAAAGCAAAATATGGCCGCGGCCTCAGAATCTAAAAATAGCTTTATTTCGGCAAAGCTGCCTAGTTCGAACGGCGTGGCGCTTTTAATAACCACGCCGCCACCCCCAAACTTTACCGTTTCAAAACGATGGTCAGCTTGATCTTGCTGGTGCAAAATAAACGACATCATTAGGTCAATTTTTTTCGCCTGATGGTTAAGGTATTCGGTTAAGGCTTCAGCATGATCACTTAAGTGGCGCAGTGGCCGTAAGGCTTGGGCTTCTATACTCGCCATTTCACTGGCAATGCGAAATGCATAGGGCATAGCGGCGGCAAGTTCGTCTTCATCCTGAGGAACCGCATCATTGGGTACAGCAATAACATTGGCGTTTATGCTGTGCCCAATTGAAAAGTATTCTTCAAACTGTGCTTTTTTTTGTTCTAGGCTCAGGTTTTCCACTTCATTCTCCCGCCACTTATCTTGTACGGCCAGTAGCTTACACGTAGTATACGCACTTTACTATTTTGAGATTAGCCCGTCATCTCGCCTTTTGAATAAGCTGGTTGCTTTTCAATACGGATTAAACGAGAAAAGGGCACAACCGTTAGGGCGTAGCATTGTTTTATCCTCTCTCTGCCTTTATTGCATATCGCTATGCGAAGTCTGGACCTAGCCAATCTGCAGGTGCAAACAGTTTTATTTCTTTTATTAATCGCTTTTCAGTGGCAGGCATCGCGCTGGGACTTACCGCGCTTATTATTGTTATTTCGGTAATGAACGGGTTTGAAGGGCAGCTTAAAACCCGAATTCTCGGCATAGTGCCACACATTGAAGTACTGGGCGATGTAGATGAAAGCACGCTGAGCGCCTTGCCTCACGTTATAACAACGATGCCCTATAGAGAAACCGAAGCCGTGGTGCAGTCTCGCTCAGAGTTAAGGGGCGTGCAGGTGCATGGTGTGGTGCCCGACACTATGATAGCCAATGCCATGGTGGCGCAACAAATGGAACAAGGGCGTTTTAATAGTCTTGAAGCGGGGCAATATCATGTGATTTTAGGCCGCGCGCTGGCCATAAAGCTAGACGCTAGAATAGGCGACCAACTGCGCATTATGGTCGCCGGTGCGAGTGTGTACACGCCATTTGGCCGCATGCCCAGTCAAAGGCTGGTTACCATAAGTGGTATTTTTGATATGGGTTCGCAAATGGATGACAAAGCCATTTACATGCATAAAGATGACGTTAATCGACTATTGCGTGACCCAAAAGGCGCTGGGGAATCTACCCGCCTATTTTTAGATGATGCTTTTGAATACGCGGTGCCTGTTGCGCAATTAAATGCACAGCAGCCAGGGCTGCAATTAAAAACCTGGCGAGAACGCCAAGGGCCGTTATTTGATGCGGTAAAAATGGAAAAAAACATGATGTTTCTCATGTTGGTGTTAATTATCGCTGTGGCCGCTTTTAATATTGTTTCTGCCTTAGTGATGGTGGTTTCTGAAAAGCAAGGGGACATTGCGGTGCTGCAAACCCAAGGCATGACCCCAAGTACCATAATGTGGATATTCATTTTCAATGGCTTATTTAATGGGGTAAAAGGCGCAAGTATAGGGCTAGTGTTGGGGGTGGTTGTTACCTTGCAGCTAAATACTTTCTTAGCTTGGATAGGTTCGCCTATCGCGCTGTCTGCCGATGGCCAAGGATTGCCTATTGATATGCGCCTATCGCAAATTATAACCGTTGTTTTACTTTCTTTACTACTTTGCTTATGTGCAAGTATTTATCCAGCCCGTAAAGCGATGAAAACCCAGCCATCTTTGGCACTTCAAAATGAATAAGAATACGAATATGCCGTGCAAATAGTTGTGAAATTCACTATACTCGCGGTCTTTTAAAGTTTGGCCAGTGGGACGTCATGAATAAGAATTTTATTACCTCGCAATCGCTATTACAGGATTCCTTTCGCTTAGCGGCAAAGGTTTATGAGGACGGGTTTCGTCCCGACTTCATTATTGGTATTTGGCGTGGTGGGGCGCCAATTGGTATCGCGGTTCAAGAGTTCTTTGAATTTAAAGATACCCCTACTGATCATATTGCCGTTCGTACCTCTTCTTACTATGGCATTAATAAGCAATCGAAAGAAATCCGTGTTCACGGGTTACATTATTTGGTTGAAAACGCTAACGCCAACGATAAGCTATTAATTGTTGACGATGTGTTTGATTCTGGCCGCAGCGTAGATGCGCTTATAAAGCAAATTAACAAATTAATGCGCTTGAATATGCCCAAAGACATTCGTATTGCATGCCCGTGGTACAAGCCTCAAAATAACACCACTGACATAGTGCCAGATTACTATGTAAACGAAAGCGATGAGTGGTTGGTGTTCCCTCACGAGATTGCAGGTTTATCTGAAGAAGAAATTCGTGAAGGTAAAGGCGAGCTGGCTGATGTTATGGATATTTTATTTAAAAAGTAGTCCGTACAAAACCAGCCTTAAACATGAAGTTTGCTGGTAAAGCCGAATCACTAAAAACCGCTTTTATAAGCGGTTTTTTTATTTGTCTAAATAAAATTTATCTTGAAAAGTGTATACCCATTTGGGCTGGTAAATCACCAAAATAGTGATAGCCATGCCATTAATTAACGCTTCAGGAAATACGAGTAAGGGGGTGAGCAATAAATAATTATTGTAAATGGTATCCCAGCTATACAGATTGTCGGCATAGTAATAGCCGCTTAGGGTGAGAATTTTAAGTGCAGTGGATAATGCCCCTGGAAAAAACGCGCACAAAAAAATGTAAACAAACAAATGTCTAGCAATGCGGTGAAACGTCAGCATAAGTACCAAGTAAGTGATACCTATGGGCAATAGCACGCCAAAAACGCCGTTTACACCGATACTTTGCCATGACCCATAGCCTGCGGCCGTTGCACCAACCAGAGTTAGGGTGGCGGTTATCACCGCGTAGCGAAAGCCCAGCATAAGGGTCACCGCACTTAACCCCAGAATATGCACGTTTAGCCCATCAAAAATACCTGCCCTAAACATCCACAACACGAAAAGGGTGGCAGCGGTGCCAAACACCAAATGTTGTTGGTGTTTGTCTTTTGATAAACCTATAAGCGAGATGTTCTTAATACTTATTGTAAGAACAAGTGCGTAAACGCCTAAACATACCCATTGAATTAACGTCATATTCTGGTTCTGTGTTTAACCTATTGAATTTACTCGCTAGTGTAGGTTGCCCAAATTGGCGCATGATCTGAGGGCTTTTCAATTCCTCTCAGTTCATAATCAATGCCCGCTTCAGACAAGTCAGCGTGCAAGCTTTGTGTAGCCAATATTAAATCAATACGTAAACCACGGTTATCGTTAAAGCCTTTTGAGCGATAATCAAACCATGAGAATTTATCGTCTGTATCTGGGTTTAGGGTTCTGAAGCTGTCTTCAAAGCCCCAGTCTATTAGCGTGTTTAGCCATTGTCTTTCTTCAGGTAAGAAGCTGCATTTACCGGTACGTAGCCAACGCTTTTTGTTTTCTTCCCCAATGCCAATATCAAGGTCTGTGTGTGAAATATTCACATCTCCCATCACAATCACTTTTTCATCAGGGGTGTGGTAAGTATTCAAGTAATGCATTAAATCTTGATAAAACTTGCGCTTGGCTGGGTATTTGGTTTCATGCTTTTCATTTTCACCCTGAGGGAAATACCCGTTTAGTATGGTAACCGGATCACCTTTATCGTCGGTGGTTTTTAATATGATCATCCGTCTTTGGGCATCTTCTTCGTCAGTAGGAAAGCCTTTTTGGACAGACAAGGGCGCTTTTTTCGCTAAGAAGGCCACGCCGTAATGGCTTTTTTGACCGTGGAAAAACACCTGATATCCCATGGCTTCCACCGCTTCTACGGGAAATTGTTCGTCGTGAACCTTAATTTCCTGTAAACCTATTACGTCTGGCTGGTGGGTGTCTATTAATGCTTGCAACTGATGTAAGCGGGCTCTAATGCCATTGATATTAAAAGAGATAACCTTCATTTTACTTCTATTCCCATGGAAATTTTTTGTATTCTATCAAATTATTGCACTGAATTAACCGCAATACTCGTGGGGGCGCGGTTGCAAAGAAGCTTGATTCCCTAATGCTATTAAATGCGTAAACCATTGGTTTGCATCAGCCACTACCCATGAAGAAAATTGCGCTTCGGTAACGCCTAATGTTTGGCACAGCGGCGCAAGACGGTTGTCGATATGAGCTTTAAAGGCCACCCAATGCTTGGCCTTACTGGCCATTTCGCCATAGTAATGGACAGGTAACGCAGGGCTTATTCGCTCGTTTTGATTTTGTATTCGGCGAACAAGCATATTTGCGCCCATTGAAGAGCCTAACCAAACATACATGGCAGCAATAACAGAAGAAATACTGTGGGTAAATGGGGCGTCGGTAATGGCAGCGTTCCCACGGTTTTTTTCCCGTTGCGGGGCATATTGCGCTAAGGCTTGACGATCTGTTTTAAGCGACGCTAACACCTGAGAGGCGCCTAAAAAAGGCAGCATGCTGTCTATATTTAGGGCGCGTAAGCCGGCGCTGTTTGGTTGAGAGGTTAAATAAGCCGTGACATCTTGATGAAACTGACACATGGTTTGCAATATGGCACTGTATTGAATGACGTCAATGGAGTTAGACCGGTGAAACGAAGAAAAAGGCGCGGTGTTTTCCAATTCACGATGGCGTTCAGCCGTTTTTGTTTTTAATTCAGTAAATAATGTGTGCATATAAAAGATTAGTTATGTGAAGGCATGCTGATGGCGTTAATAACGGCATGGATGGTTTCCATGCTTCGCGAATAAATGTGTCCTGTTGAAGCATTTAGCATAGTAACAAGAAGGTTCCATTGAACCTAGTTTATTCTTTATGGCTTAGAGATTGCGTAGCCATAGTTACAGGGTATACTTGCCGCTTTTAATTGCCACGAAGGTCGCCAACGTGTTCCCCGATACTTTAACCAAAACCCTGAACGACGCTACGCTTGCTCAAGCAAAATCCCTATCTGCAGAAGACCGTCAAATGCTGGTGGTTACCTACGTACCAAAAGCAAAAGAAGTGTGGCTGGTTAAGGGGCAAGACGGTTTTGTGATGCTTGAGGATGACAATGAAGTACGCTTGCCTTTGTTTCCTCATGTGGATTTAGCACAAGATTGGGTCAATGAAAACGGCCTTGATAGCGAGTGTGTTGCCGTGGCCCTTGATGAGTTTACCCAAACGTGGTTGCCGGGACTGGCAAAAAATGGTGTGGAATTGGTGATGTTTCCCACGAAAAGTGATGAGCAGAATTTGGTGATGAGCGCCGACGATCTTGCCGCAGAATTGGCAAGCTAGCTCGGTTGTTGATGGTTTAGTGTAGGCAAAAAGGTAAATTTATACGTTATGTGTAGCAGTCAATTCCCATCGGACCCATTACCTATTGCGCAATCGGTCGCCAGTGCGAAAGGTTGGGATGGGGCTACGCGGGCAATGATGCTGGCAGCAAAGCAGTTGCCTATTTTGCCCGAAGCTTTGCGCACCGCACAGCATTATGTGCCAGGGTGCGACAGCGACGTATGGTTAGGTGAAGTGGCATCAGATGCGTCTGCGTCAATGCAGGAAGAAACACACACCAATATCCCTACTACGCTGGCCGCTTATTCACCCAGTAAAATCATTCGTGGTGTGCTGGCAGTATTGCTGGAAAAAGCGAATCAGCTAACTGCTGAACAAAGACGGGCGTTTGATTTTCATCAGTATTTACGTGAAAACAATCTAGAACGCCACTTAAGTCAGTCGCGAGCGAACGGGATCAATGCGGTGCTGGCAAGATTATCTGGGCTTTAGTAAAAGGCAAAAAGCAAGAGGCAAACCGCTACACGCGGTTTTTCGCTTCTATCCACTGCGACATGTATTTGCTGGCATTCAGCGATTGCTGCCATAGCAAGCCATGGAAAAATAAGGAGTCATGGTGGGCAGCAAGGCGCTGATGCAAGTTTTCCACGTGGTTTATAAATGCTGATGGCTGCACGTCTTTCTGGTAGCTAGAAAGCAGCGCTTGGCCTTTTTCCACTGCGGCCTGCCATTGGTCTTGATGATGATACAGGGCTGCTATAGCGTTGATCCACGGCTGTATTTGACTGTCCTTTTCACAGGGAGTGGGTAATAGCGCGCCACCCCACAGAGGGTTATGCTCGTCAGACTCGTTGGGGTCAAAAGGCGGCAACAGCCCCTCAGCCCCCATGTCGGTGGTAAGGGTAGGGGTATTGCAGCGCATGGCATCTAATAACTTTCCTTTAATGCCCGCACCAAAGCGTATGGGGGCAAGCAGCAAGCGCGCCTGGGCAATAACGTTATCGGCATCTTCGGCCCATCCTTCCACATAAAACCCTTGTTTGGGATTATGCAGTTGGGTGGCCTTTTTCGGTGGGTATGCGCCATACACTTTCATGTTTACCGAAGGAAATGCTTTTCGTATAGCCGGCCACATGGCTTTAAGTTGTAAAACAGCATCCCAATTAGGGGCGTGGCGAAAGTTACCAATGGTCACGAGATCTTGCCTTTCCTCAAACGAGGGAGGGCTTTCTAGCGGTTTGCCTGCATCTAGCGGAAAATAATACAGTTGAGATTCGGGCACACGGTAAACATGTGTAAGCAGTTGGTATTCGGCGCTTGAGATGACCAGTGTGATATCACTACGTAATATGGCGCCTATCTCGCGCTGAGCGAGTGCAGTATTTAAGTGCGCCTTAGTCGCGTCGTTTTCCCGCTTCACCGCTTCAAAGCGTGCATGCCGTAAACTATGTAAGTCTTCAGTATTAAGAATGTGCAAGGCGTCTGGGCAGGTTTCTTTAACCCGCCATGCAAATTGCTCTTGTGTCATGTATCTATCGAACACCACTACCTGGGGTGCAAATTGCAAAAGTTGCTGGTTAAAGCTACTGCAGTTCAGTGCTACCGTTTCACAGTTAACCCCCAACGCGGTTAAATCTGCTTTATGTACACTGTCTGTGGCGGCTGTCACAAAAGTTACCGTATGCCCCTTGGCCACGAAGCTACGAATAAGGGAAAGCATGTTTTTCCCCGCCGCCGAAGAATTAGGTTCGGGCCATACATAGCCTATTACAAGAATATTAAGCAGTTTATCTAACACAAGCATTTAGTTTTACGTAATAAAAGCGCAAATTTTAGCATGGTGAAGCCGAAAGGCTGTAACATATTCTTCCTAGTCTAAACTCGAAAAATCCAGCGCAATGTACTAAAGGTTGATTGAGCCTTTTAATAATGGCGTCTAATCTAACTATAAATAACCGTCCTTACTTGGAGCTAACACCGACATGAACATTTCAGAAATGACGGAAAAAGCGAACGATTTGTTTGTGCTGCCGGAATCGGTAACACGTCTAAAAGCGTGTATGGACGATCAGGCTTCCAGCATTGATGATATTTCAGAAATTATTGCCTATGACCCTGCGCTTACCACGCAATTGCTTCGGGTGTCGAACTCCGCGCTTTATCGTTTTCCCAATCGAATTGATACCGTCACTAAAGCCATTCAGGTGGTGGGCACGCGGTCTACCTACGACCTTGCGTTAGCTTACGGTGTGAGTCACGCATTCAAAGATATTGATAGTCAAATAATTGATTTGGATAAGTTTTGGGAGCAAAGTGTGTCGTGTGGTTTGTTGGCTAAGTATTTCACTGACGTCAGAAATATTCGAGAGCCTGAGCGACTGTTCGTTGCTGGCCTTTTGCACAATATTGGTGAGCTTGTGGCAGTTACCTTCAACCCCGATGGCGTGAAAAAATGCCAACGGTTCACTGCTCAAGTGTCACCGGTAGAGTTACAGCGAGCGGTGTTTGGGTTTACTTACACCGAGTTAAGTGCGTCGCTTATTAAGGCTTGGTCGCTGCCTGAGACTATTTATCAACCTATTTCCATGATGAACAAAACAGAGACCCCCTCTAGCGATGTGGAAACCTGTATTTTGCAGCTTTCGTACGTTTTAGCGCTTGATAACGTTAACCCGGAAATTTACCCCAGTTATAACAATTTAGAACCACACCTACCGCAACAGCTAGCCTTAGACGACAATGATCTGGAAGATGCGCTAGATATTACGAACTTACAATGCGTGTCGGTTATTTCGCTGTTTAACCCCAGTGCGTTTATGTTGTATTAAGGCTACGCTCAAAGACGGTTGTAGCCTTATTGAACAAGCAACGTTGCTGGTGTTACCTAGTCGAAAACCGCCACGGTTTGTCTGCTAATAGCAATGACTTCGTTGTGTTTATCCCAAATGGTAGCTTCGGTGTGACCGTATCCATCTGCGGCTTGTCGCGTATGCGCTTTATACGCAAACCAGTCGGTGGGTGACACTGGCTTATGCGGGTGAATAAACTCAATATTCCAGCTGACGGTACTTGCCGGAGCAGGGAATTTCATCATCTGTAGCAGAGTAGGCGGCCAAGCATCAATAAGGGTGATGATGTGAGCATCGTTAATGCTTGCAGGTGGCTGCTTAAAGCGCATAAAGCCATGGTATATGCTGTCTTTTTTACGTGTGAAAGGAATACCGCCAGCGTCGATGGCTAAGTCAAAATGACGCAGAAATTTAGGGGTTACCTTGGGTATCTGGGGAATAAACTTGGCTTTGGTGGGTTCAGGCATGCCGTGAATTTCGGTATTTTCTACCCGTATGCCCGATTTTCTACCAATACCAAAACAGGCTTGCACGAAAATACAACTTTTTCCCTGTTGCGTGGCGTGAGCAATAAACTGAGAGACATTTTTGCCTTCTCTTAATTTTGTAACTTCAATGGAAAAAGGTTCATCTAACGATAACGGCCCAACGAAGTTAGTGGTGAAAGAACGCAAAACGCGACTTTCTTCAACTTGTTGCCTTATTGCACTGTACAGCATACCTGCGGTTATGCCACCAAACGCAGTGCGTCCTTGTCCCCAATTTTTGGGAATAATAAGATTATCTACTTTCCAGCTATTGTCTGAAACCGCATCTAATGCAGGTAACGTTAAAAGTGAATCTACCGTCATTGTAATCCATCTGGTCTGATCAGTTAGGGTGTCAACATCCTACATCAAGCGGCAGTGAACAGAAAGTCTGACTCAACATTTCTTCTTATGTTAACAAATAACTAACAATTAGTTGCCACTTAATTAACTAGGTGCGTAGACTAGCCGTTCAACCTATTTAAAAGGGAATGGTATGGCTTTAACTCATGCTCACGGGCTTCCAGCTAACGAGAATGCAGCACCTTCGCGGCGGTATCGCAATTATGTCCTCTTTGTACTTACCTTAGTGTATGCCTTTAACTTTATTGATAGGCAAATTATCGGCATTTTATCTCCGTTCATCAAGGCCGACTTGGGCCTAGACGATGCGCAGTTAGGCTGGCTAAAAGGGATTTATTTTGCGCTGCTTTATACTGTGATGGGTATCCCAATCGCATGGCTGGCAGACCGATACAGTCGCGTGAATATTATTGCTATTTCGTTAACCTTATGGAGTGGTTTCACCGCGGCATCTGGGTTAGCGGCTAACTACGTACAACTCGCCGTGGCGCGAATTGGTGTGGGCATAGGCGAAGCGGGTGGAAGCCCTCCTTCACACAGCATTATTTCTGACCTGTTTCCAAAAGAGAAGCGGGCGGGTGCGTTAGCTATTTATTCGCTTGGTATTCCTTTCGGTGTGATGTTAGCGTTTTTTGCCTCTGCATTCTTTTTGCAGGGAGGAACCGCCGATTGGCGAACGGTGATGTACAGTGTGGGCATTCCCGGTGTGCTATTGGCCTTGCTTTTAAAATTTACCGTTAAAGAACCGGTGAGAACCCAATCTCAGCTTCAGTCTGAATCTCAGGCTTCTCACGCGCCATCAGCGCAAAAAGCCAGTGTGACCGCGTCGCTAAAAACCTTGTTGAAAGTGCCTACATGGTGGGGCATGGCACTGGGGATTTCCTTTGGCTCCTTCGGTAACTATGCTATCTCCACTTGGGTAATAGACTATTACGTCAGGGCGTTTGCAGGGCTGGATATTACGCAATTACTCATTGTGTTTGGCATTATAAACGGCACCGCATACGCCGCTGGCGTTTGGTTAGGGGGTTATGTGGCCGACAAATGGGGCAAGAAAAACAAAAAAGCGTATGCGTTATTGCCGGCTATCGCATTAATTATTGGCGTGCCCGCCTTTTACTTTTCTTTGCAAGTACAAGATTTGTGGTTGTCTGTGGGGTTAATGGGCTTTTTATTGTTTACCAGCGGTTCGTACTTAGGACCAAGCTTCGCAATGGCACAAACTCTAGCACCGCTTAATGTGCGCGCTATGTCTACCGCATTATTTTTCTTTGTACTTAATATTATTGCATTAGGTGGTGGCCCTACGTTAACCGGTGTTATTAGTCAGGCCTTGGTTCCTTCATTAGGTGAAACGGAAGCATTGCGCACAGCGCTCTTGTATCTGTTAATTCCTTATGGGCTGTCTATTATGGTGTTCTTATGGACAAGCACCAAGATAGTCAAAGATTGGGAGATGGCAGAGCGTCGGGGCCTGTAGTAGACTCTGTTCCCTTATTAGGTGCTTAATCGCTAAGTACCTAATAAGGTTTTTTTAGGTTAACGCCATCGGTTTTTAATGCTATTAGCAGTACGTCAGTGAAAGGAGCATATCATTGTCGCAATCATCATTAACGTTTCATTTTGCCCACGCAAATGGTTTCCCTGCGGCAAGTTACAACACATTATTTTCTTATCTTCCTGATCATTTTCAACGTCTTCATGTGAGTATGTTTGGTCACGATGATGCCTTGCCAGTAAACGGTAATTGGCGAAATCAAGTGAAAGAGTTAATTAACCACGTTGAACGGGAAAACCGGGATGAGCGCGGTGTGTTTGCCGTGGGTCATTCCTTTGGGGCGGTTATCTCCTATATGGCGGCGTGTGAGGCGCCTCATTTGTTTCGCGGCGTCATCATGCTAGACCCGCCGCTTGTGGTAGGGCCCATGAGCCACTTCTTCCGTTTTGCCAAGAAAACACCGTTAATTAACAAGCTTACCCCAGCAAAACTTGCTGAAACTCGTAACACGCGCTGGCCAGCTAACACAGATTTAGACGCGTACTTTCATGGCAAAGCCTTGTTTCGCAATATGGATAAACGATGCGTACGGGATTACGTGAAAAGCGTTATTCATCATCAAGGGGATGAGGCCAGATTAGGTTTTAAAGCTGATGTGGAAGCGGCATTGTTTAGAAATGTGCCACACAATTTGGGGCGATATAAAGGTAAATTATCGTGTCCCGCGCTACTTGTTACAGGTAAGCAAAGCCAGGTGTGCAAGCCCACAATGTACACCAGGTTAATGAAGCAAAATGCAATCACTCATACGAGTTTAGAAGGGGGACATATGTTTCCGTTAGAACACCCAGAAAACGTGGCTAATTTGATATCAACCACGTTGTCTAAGTGGAATGCGCGCTAGGTACACCAGGTGTACCTAGTATGGTAGTGTTATTGCTCATTACACGGCGGCTAAGCCACCCACAGGTTGGCCAAGCATTTCACGGGTAACCAATACCACGCCTTTTTCAGAGACTCTGAATCCTCTTGCCCTGTCTGCGTCATGATCGTAGCCAATGACAGTGCCCTCGGGTACGGTGCAGCCTCGGTCGATAATCACCTTTTTAAGCTTGCAGTGGCGCATAATCTCAACATCAGGAAGAATAACCGCATCTTCAATTAGGCCATAGGAGTGGACACGTACATTTGAAAAACAGATGGACGCACGCAATGTTGAGCCTGAAATAATACAGCCTCCAGACACCACTGAGTTAATAGCTTCACCGCGCCTGTCGTGGTCTTCCCACACAAACTTCGCCGGGGGAAGTTGCTCTTGGTAAGTCCAAATCGGCCACTTTTGATCGTAGAGATTGAGCTGCGGCACGGGCGCAACCATTTCCATATTGGCTTCCCAGAAGGAGTCTATGGTGCCTACGTCGCGCCAATAGGCATTATCACCGCCACTGCTTTCAAACGGGAAGGCATAAACAGGATGGTCTTTAATAATGGAAGGAATAATATCCTTACCAAAGTCACGCTGTGAGCCTGAGGTTTCCGCGTCTCTGCGTAGCTGCTCGAATAAAAATTCGGTGTCGAATACGTAATTGCCCATTGAGGCTAGGCATCGGGTGTCGTCGTTGGGCAAAGGAGCAGGGTGTTCAGGTTTTTCTTGAAAGCCATTAATACGAAGGTTTTCATCTACTGACATTACCCCGAATGCGCCTGCGGCTTCTTCAATGGGAACCGACATACAGGAGACGGTCATTTTCGCACCAGATTCTTTGTGGTGCGCCAGCATGGTGCCATAGTCCATTCGGTAAATATGGTCGCCAGACAAAATCATAACGTATTTAGGTAACTCGTCGCGGATAATATCAATGTTTTGAAAAACTGCGTCTGCGGTGCCTTCATACCAGCTATCGGAAAATCGTTGAGACGCGGGGAGTATTTCTACTGATTCACCGAGTTCTTTTTTGAAGTGCCCCCAGCCGCGTACAAGGTGTCGAATAAGCGAGTGTGATTTATATTGGGTGACTACACCAACCCGTCGAATACCTGAATTAATGCAATTAGAGAGTGGGAAGTCGATAATTCTAAATTTACCGCCAAAATAAAGCGCCGGTTTTGCGCGCCATGTGGTCAGTTCATGCAGTCTAGACCCCTTACCGCCAGCTAAGATGAGCGCGTAGGTATCGCGAGTCAAGTTACTGATATAGCGTGAACTGTTATCTGCCATATCTTATTTCTCCATCATTGAGACACAAAACTGCAGTGTCGGCGAGCTTAAGCTCTGTTTGAATAGGTGCCAAGAAAGCATGACAGGGGATGGTATGTAAACCCTGACACTTGGCTTGTAGATAACCTAACTTCATATTACACAAGAATAATTAGAATGCCATGGGGTTTTGCATACGTATGTAAAATAATCGTGATCGTCGTCGAAATGTGGGAAACGTTTCCATTTAATGTGAAACACAAGGCTGTAGTTAAGAATAATCATTCTCAACTTTACCCAGGGCTACTAAGTTTGTTAATTAAATGTTATGTTTGATGCGATAGCAACTCTTTAACTACCAGTGGAGAACTAGATGGCGTTTTTAAAAAAGCTCTTAATAGGCATAGGTGCGTTAATCGTGATTGTCTGTGTTATTGGTTTCTTCTTGCCCAGTGAATACAGTGTGGAACGTCGCATTCTTATTAAAGCCAACCCCAGTGAAGTTTATCCTGAAGTGGTGGATTTAAAAGCGTGGCAAAAATGGGGTGTTTGGTTTAAACGGGATCCAAACATGGTCATTGACTACAGTGGCCCAGACAGAGCAATTGGTATGCGTTCTGTGTGGCAAAGTGCCACAGAAGGCAATGGTGAAATGGAAATTACCCAGCTAGTACATAACAAAAATGTGGAGTATAGACTGTATTTTCCCGATTTTGATATGGGATCCACAGGTTCTGTATCGCTTACGCCCACGGAAGAAGGCACCTTGGTGACCTGGACCGATGAAGGCGAGGTAGGCATGAACCCGGTTGATCGTTATTTTGTACTCATGATTGATGGTTTAATTGGTCCCGATTTTGAAATGGGGTTAGAGAATTTGAAAACGGTGATTGAAAACCAAAGTTAGCCTTCATGTGCTGCTACGTTGTGAACCCCCCAGGGTTAGCAACCGATAGCGTTAAAATAAGAGGGGTAAAGTGGTTAGATTAAAAAGTGATCTAAATTGTGCTGGTGACTTTAACAATGTGGATGTAAATGCAAAAAGGGTCGTGAAAACGGCCCTTTTTTGTGGTTGAGTATATTTTATTGCCCAGTCGGAGAGCCTACACCCAATGGCAAATAATAAGCGTCGTTTAATTCTAGCGCTGGCTTTTAACAAACTCGCGGATTTATTGGCATCCGCAAAAACCACCTTGCCCGCATTGTTGCTTTCCCTTTCTGCACCCGTATGGATGGTGGCCTGGTTGGTGCCTATTCGCGAGTCTGGCGCACTGTTACCACAAGCTTTTATTGGCGTTTATTTACGTAAACACGAAGCTCGTCATCATGTATGGCGCCTTGGAATGGCCTTACAAATTTGCGCCATTACCACCACCTTGCTTGCCGCCTTAGTGCTAAGTGGTGTGGCTGCGGGCGCCGTTGTGCTAACGGCGCTTGTTGCCTTAAGCATAGGCCGTTCGGCGTGTTCTCTTACCATTAAAGATATGGAAGCCGATGTCGCAGAAAAAGGGGAACGGGGCAGGCTGGTGGGCATTGCTTCAACGGCGTCAGGTTTAATGACATTGTGTGTGGCGGTGCCATTAGTTTATTACCAACAAGCGTTGCAAAACTATGCGGTGATTGGATTGGTTGCAGGGTCTAGCGTGTCGTTTATCATCACGCTTCTTTGTTTACTGCCTGTTAAAACCTATGTGAAAGCCGAGGACAACAACAAGGGCCAAGAAGGGAGCGATGATGAAAATCGCCGGCTATTAAGTGTTAATTTTGATAGAACGGTTTATACCTTTATTGCAGTAAGAGGGTTGTTTGTTCATTCGGCATTAGTGGCACCTTATTTTATGCTTGAGAGCGATCAAAAGGCCACTTCCTTGTTGCCCGTGTATCTGGCCGCACAAGCATTGGCCGCGTTATTGTCGTCTTTTTTATGGGGAAAGGTCGCTGATAAAAGCGCGAGAAGCACCTTGCAGATAGCCGGTATATTGGCGTTAAGCGCGTGCGTGGCATTGCTTGTATTTAACCCTAATGGTTTGTGGTTTTCAGCATTACTCTTTTTTGTTTTGTCTGTTGCTCACGCTGGGGTGAGAACCGGCAGAAAAACCTACAGTTTAGACGTGAAAGAGGGGCAAGGTCGCACAGAATTAGTCGGGTTTTCCAATACCGCCATAGGGCTGATACTGCTGGCATTTGGCGGGTTGTACGCGTTTCTTTCGTCGGTTTTGACCTTCTCTGTTGTATATATTATGGCCGCTATGCTGGTGGTGGCCATCATCAGTACAATTTTATTGCCTAAAGAAAAGTGATGCTGTGGTACAGCATCACTTTTACGTTGCCCAGAAGCGCGTTGACGGGAATTATCCGTTTAGCAAAGCGTTTGCGACTTTTGATTCTACCGGGCGTTGGGTTATTTCAGACACAAACGCTGAGGCTTTTAAGAGCAAATCCATGTTGACGCCAGTGTCTATTGCCATGCCGTTAAGCATATAAAGTAAATCTTCCGTGGCCACATTTCCGCTAGCGCCATTGGCATATGGGCACCCGCCTAACCCTGCTATTGCGCTGTCAATACTGGCAATGCCGTAATCAAGGGCGGCATAAATGTTAGCTAGAGCCTGCCCATAGGTATCGTGAAAGTGTATACCAATATTGGCCATAGGAACCTGCTTGCCCACGGCGTCTAGCATATGCTTGGTTTGCGTGGGTGTGCCAACGCCAATGGTGTCGCCCAAGGAAATTTCGTAACACCCCATGTCGTGTAAGCGCCGTGCAATATGCGCCACATTTTCTGGGGGAATATCCCCTTCATAAGGGCAGCCCATCACACATGAAACATAGCCCCTTACGGGTAATTCATACCGCTTGGCTAGCTCGATGACAGGCGCAAACCGGTCAAGGCTTTCGTCTACGGAACAGTTGATGTTTTTTTGCGAAAAGCGCTCTGATGCCGAGCCGAATATGGCGACTTCATCTACACCACTGTCTAACGCGTCTTCAAAGCCTTGGGTATTCGGTGTAAGCGCTGAATAGGTGACACCTTCAACTCTGTCAATATGGGTAAACACTTGTGCTGAGTTAGCCATTTGTGGCACCCATTTAGGAGAGACAAAACTGCCCCCCTCAATGTAACTCAACCCACTTTGAGAGAGTAGATTAATCAGGTTAATTTTGTGCTCAACAGAAAATGGGCTTTTCTCATTTTGCAGGCCATCTCTTGGCCCCACTTCCACAATCCTCACTTGCTTAGGCAACATAGTTTAGCTCCTAATCGGTTGTATGTGGCGTAAATGCAAACAGGGCTGCACCGCCATCAACTAACTCGCCTACCGCATAATAATACTCGTCTACTTTTCCATCACTAGGGGCGGTGATAGTGTGTTCCATTTTCATCGCTTCCATTATTAACAAGGGGTCGCCCCGCTTTACATGCTCTTCGGGGGGAACCAGATGCGCCACAATCGTACCGTTCATTGGTGCTGTTGTATTCGTATCTTTACTGTCGCTACCATCCAGCCCTAAATCAGGGGGTATAAGTTGAAAGTTAGTACATATCCCTGCATTTAACAGGCTAAATTGTGAATTATGCTTGACCACCGTAAACGCCGATTTCACTTCACCAATGGTGGCCTGCAAGGTGTTGCCATTGAGCGAGCCTGATACAACAACCTCTTGTTCAGGTAACTTGATACGCCACTGGCGCGGGTCAGTCACGCTTAAGCGCTTGATATGTTGCACTTCAACACGAATAGTGTGGTTATTTACTTCAAGAGACAGGGTTTCTTCATAGGTGGAATTCGCCCGCCATGTGCCCAGTTGTTGCCAAGGGGAGGTGTGATCGCGTTCGCTAACGTGTCGCCCCATTTTTTCGTTGGAGGCTCTGTCTAACAAAACGTAAAGTGCCATGGCGGGTAATGGAAGCCCACGTGATTCGCTTTCGTCAAAAGTTAATTGATCCGCGAATTTCTCTATAAAGGTGGTCGTAAGCTCGGCTTGTTTAAACGCCTGACTATTGGCGACCTTGCGTAAAAAGGGAATGTTAGTGGTCACGCCGCTAATATGGTAATCCCCTAGGGCTTGATACAAACGGCTTAACGCTAATTCTCGGTTTTCTCCCCACACCACCAATTTGGCGATCATGGGGTCGTAATACACAGAAACATCGTCGCCCTGTGTCACCCCAGTATCCACCCGAATAAAGGCATTGGTGGCGGGGGGCTTTAACAGGGCTAAATGACCTGTGGAAGGCAGAAAGTCGTTGTCGGCATCTTCTGCGTAAATACGCGCTTCAAATGCATGCCCTTGGCATTTCAATTCTGCTTGCGTTTTGGGCAGTGGCTTTTTGTCGGCAACCTGTAATTGCCAAGCGACCAAATCTTCACCGGTGATCATTTCGGTAACGGGGTGCTCAACTTGCAAACGGGTGTTCATCTCCATGAAATAAAAGGCACCGTCGTCATCCAGTAGAAACTCCACGGTACCTGCGCCTACATAGTGAATTGCACTAGCGGCTTTTAGCGCGGCTTCGCCCATTTGTTCACGCACACCTTCGGGCATATTGGGCGCCGGTGCTTCTTCAATAATTTTCTGATGTCTGCGTTGTACCGAGCAATCCCGCTCAAAGAGGTAGACACCCTGACCAAAGGTATCGCAAAAAACTTGTATTTCAACGTGTCGGGGGCGAGTAAGGTATTTTTCTACCAACATGTGATCGTCGCCAAAGCTGGCCATAGATTCCCGTTTAGCGGCTTGCAGCGCTGGGTAAAACTCGTCTTCATGCCAAACTTGACGCATGCCTTTGCCGCCGCCTCCTGCTGCCGCTTTCAGTAACACAGGGTAGCCCATGTCATCGGCTGCTTTCTTAAGCGTTGCGGGGGTTTGATCATCGCCATGGTAACCAGGCACCAAAGGTACGTCTGCGTCTTCCATAATACGCTTTGCCGCTGACTTCGAGCCCATGGCTTGTATAGCACTGGCGGGCGGGCCAACAAACACAAGGTTGTTGGCTTCACATTGTTGTGCAAAATCAGCATTTTCAGATAAAAAACCGTACCCAGGGTGAATGGCGTCTACCCTTAAGTTTTTGGCATGGGAAATAATGGCGTCATACTTCAGGTAGCTGTCTTTTGAAGGGGCAGGGCCCAATAACACCGCTTCGTCTGCCATGTTAACGTGCATGGCGTTGCAGTCTGCCTGCGAATAAACCGCCACGGTCTGTATACCCAGTTGTTTTGCCGTTTTGATTACACGGCAGGCAATTTCACCACGGTTTGCAATGAGTAGTTTTTGTATCATGGTTATTGCTCCTGCCAACGGGCAACGCGCTTCTCTAAAAAGGCTGACAGGCCTTCTTGCCCTTCTTCTGACACCCGCACTTTTGCAATGCGCTGGCTTGTTTCATTCATTAAGGTTTCATTAATAGGCTTATTCGCCACAAACTCCACCAAGGATTTTGCTTGGCTAACGGCTTGCGGGCCATTTTTTAATAGCCCGTGGATAATGTGATCTATGGTGCTGTCTAGCTCGTCTTCGGTTACGGATTCGCTTAATAAACCCAGGCGGCGGGCGCGTCTAGCCGAAAATACTTCTGCGGTTTGAAAGTAACGTCGACAAACCCGAGTGCCCATTGCTTCGATGACATAGGGGCTAATGGTGGCGGGAATAAGCCCAATTTTCACTTCACTTAAACAAAACTTACTTAACTTGCTGCCTATTGCAATGTCACAACAGGCAATCAGGCCTACGGCACCGCCAAATGCCGCCCCTTGTACCCGTGCTATGGTGGTTTTAGGCAAGCTGTAAAGGGTATGCAGCATAGTGGCTAACTTCATGGCATCAGCATGGTTTTCTTGCTCGCTGTAGCTGGCCATTTTCTTCATCCATTGCGCATCGGCCCCGGCGCTAAAACTTTTGCCTTCCGCCTTAAGCACGACCGCTCTAACTTGGCTATCTTGTGCGGCTTTCTCGAAATAGTGGGTTAGGGTGTTTATCATGGCGTCGTTAAAGGCATTGTGTTTCTCTGCACGGTTAAGCGTGATAAGTGCAACCTGCCTTTGATCAACTTCATAGGTAACGTCTTGGTGCATTCTGATTCTCCTTACACTTTATTCGAAAAACACTACATTCGAAAAACACCAAACTTGGTGTCTTCAATGGGGCGGTTAAGCGCAGAGGCTAAAGAAAGGCCTAATACCGTTCGGGTGTCAGCGGGGTCAATGACGCCGTCGTCCCATAAGCGTGCTGAGGCATAGTAGGGATGCCCCTGTTTTTCGTAGTTATCAAGAATAGGCTGCTTAAAGCGGTTTTGCTCGTCTTGACTCCAAGGTGTGCCTTCACGGGCTTTTTGATCGGCTTTTACCTGCGCAAGTACGCCAGCAGCTTGCTCGCCTCCCATGACCGAAATGCGAGCATTTGGCCACATAAATAGAAAGCGAGGGTCGTAGGCGCGGCCACACATACCATAGTTCCCGGCACCAAAACTGCCGCCAATTATGACAGTCAGTTTTGGGACATTGGCGCAAGCAACCGCGGTGACCATTTTTGCTCCGTGTTTGGCTATACCCCCGTGCTCATATTGCTTGCCTACCATGAAGCCGGTGATATTTTGTAAAAAAACCAAAGGAATTTTTCGCATTGCACATAGTTCGACAAAGTGAGCACCTTTTAGCGCGCTTTCACCAAACAATATGCCGTTGTTCGCAACAATGCCGACAGGGTAGCCAAAAATATCGGCAAAACCACATACTAGGGTGGTGCCGTAGAGGGGTTTAAACTCATCAAATTGAGAATCATCCACAATGCGGGCGATTACTTCTCGTACATCATAGGTTTGCCTGCTATCTGATGGCACAATGCCGTAAATTTCTGAGGCCTGATAACGCGGGCAAACAGAAGGCTTTGGGGGCAGGCTATGCTGGGTATCTCTATTGAGTCTTGCCACTGCGTCTCTGGCCAACTGTAAGGCGTGATGATCATTGTTGGCTAGGTGATCGGCTACCCCTGAAATACGGGTATGGACGTCGCCGCCACCAAGCTCTTCTGCGGTGACTACTTCGCCTGTGGCCGCTTTTACCAGTGGCGGGCCGCCCAGGAAGATAGTGGCTTGTTCTTTTACAATAATACTCTCATCAGCCATGGCCGGCACATAAGCCCCCCCAGCGGTACAAGACCCCATTACCACTGCTATTTGTGGAATGTTATTGGCAGACATGTTGGCTTGATTAAAGAAAATGCGACCAAAATGTTCTTTATCTGGAAATACGTCGTCTTGTCGGGGCAGGTTTGCACCACCTGAATCCACCAAATAGATGCAGGGTAGGTGATTTTGTTCGGCAATCGTTTGTGCGCGTAAATGCTTTTTCACTGTTAGGGGATAGTAGGTGCCCCCTTTTACCGTGGCATCGTTAGCCACAATCATGCACAAAGTACCGTGAATTTGCCCAATACCGGCCACAACGCCTGCGCAAGGGACGTAGTCGTCATAAACTTCCCATGCGGCAAGTTGGCCAATTTCTAAAAAGGGGGTGTCGGCATCTAACAATGCGTTTATTCTGTCTCGGGGAAGCAATTTCCCCCTTGCTAGATGGCGCTCGGCGGCACTTTCGCCTCCGCCTTTTTTAATGGTGCTTACTTTGTTTGTTAAATCGTCGACTAAGGTTTGCATATGCTGTGCGTTGTTTGCAAACCCATCGGATTTCACATTAATTTTGGATTGTAGAACGGGCATGCCCCCTCCTTAATTCACATCGCTTCTGTCGTGTCGGTGTGTTTTTATTTTTGTTTTAATGCGCATTAACCGGATTAAGCAGATTCATTGAATAGTTCTCGGCCTATGAGCATGCGTCGAATTTCAGACGTGCCAGCGCCAATTTCATATAACTTTGCGTCTCGCAATAACCGGCCTGTGGGGTATTCATTAATGTAGCCATTGCCACCGAGCAACTGGATAGCATCTAGCGCTATTTTGGTGGCGAGTTCCGCGGCGTAAAGAATGGCGCCGGCGGCATCTTTTCGTGTGGTTTCCCCTCTGTCACAAGATTTCGCCACCGTGTATACGTAGGCTCGCGCCGCGTTCATTTGCGTGTACATGTCGGCAACCTTGCCTTGTACCAACTGAAACTGGCCAATAGACTGTCCAAATTGCTCTCTATCGTGAATATAGGGCACCACAATATCCATGCACGCTTGCATGATGCCAAGAGGGCCGCCAGACAGTACCAGCCGCTCGTAATCTAAGCCGCTCATGAGTACTCTTACGCCTTCTCCTTCTTGCCCCAAGATGTTCTGGGTCGGTACTTCGCAGTCTTCAAATACAAGTTCACAGGTGTTTGACGAGCGCATGCCTAGTTTGTCTAGCTTTTGTGCACGGCTAAAGCCTGCAAAGTCGCGCTCTACAATGAAGGCCGTTATGCCTTTTGCACCTGCGCTAACATCGGTTTTTGCATAAATGACAAAGGTATGAGCATCAGGGCCGTTGGTTATCCACATTTTGTTGCCGTTTAAAATGTATTTATCGCCCCTTTTTTCGGCACGAAGTTTCATACTTACCACGTCTGAGCCCGCGTTAGGTTCGCTCATGGCCAGGGCACCTATGTGTTCCCCCGAGACTAGCTTTGGTAGGTATTTTTCTTTTTGTTGTTCATTCCCGTTTTTAAAAATCTGGTTTACGCACAAATTTGAATGGGCACCGTAACTTAAGCCTATACCAGCAGAGGCTCGACTGACTTCTTCCATGGCTACCGTGTGCGCTAAGTATCCCATGTCTGCCCCACCGTATTGCTCACTTACTGTGACACCTAATAGCCCCATTTCACCTAATTTGGGCCACAAGGCGTTGGGAAACTGATTGCTAGTATCGGCGTGTTCAGCGAGAGGGGCAATTTCACTTTTGGCAAAGTGGTAAACGTGCTGGCGCAGCATGTCTATTTCTTCGCCTAAACCAAAATTAAGGGTAGGGTAGGCAGTGTTCATGCAATTTTTCCTCTTTTTAGTTCTTCGAGTTCTTCGCGGCAACGTGCTTCTACATCATCTAATTCCGTCATTAGCATTTGTATGTCTTCAAGCTGCTGGTGTAGTACCGCCCGCTTTTTTTCTGTCATGGCTAACATGGCCTCAAGTTGAACCGCGGAATTTGGGTTCGCGTCGTACATTTCAAACAGTGTTTTTACTTCTGCCAGGGAAAAGCCAAGACGTTTGCCCCGCAGGATCAGTTTTAAGCGCACACGATCTTTATTGTCGTAAATGCGGTTTTGTCCGGTTCTTTTGGGGCTTAGCAGGCCTTGCTCTTCGTAAAAGCGAATTGAACGAGGCGTAATATCAAACTCTTTTGCTAGCTCACCAATCGCATAGGTGGCTTCATTATTTTGGGTGATCATTGCACCTACCTTTTTTCGTACAAATAACAAGCGCTGTTTTTAAATTGCACTGTTAGTGATTGTTGACACACGTTTGTGAGAGGTTTACGTTAACGTTAATTACATTTTACGTTAAGGTAAAGTAACATTTTGCTAACGTCAATTTTTCATGTGGGCGGTGAGCAGTTCCCACATTAATGAGTGTCTACATTTGTATACGCATGTGTAGAGCTACTTAGTTAAGTAGCTGAATTTGAATAAAATAGGGGCTAAAAATGAGCGAAGAATCTGTAGTGATAGTGGCGGCTAAACGTACGCCAATGGGGGGCTTTAATGGCTCGTTGTCTGGTGTTACCGCTACCGACCTTGGTGCAACGGCGATAAAAGCGGCGTGTGAATCGGTAGGCGGCGACAATATCGACGAAGTTATCATGGGTTGTGTGTTGCCTGCTGGTCTCGGACAGTCTCCTGCTCGTCAAGCATCATTAGCCGCAGGTCTGCCGCTTGGCGCTGGTGTAACCACTATCAATAAAGTATGCGGTTCAGGCCTTAAAGCAGTCATGCTTGCTCACGACCTTATTAAAGCGGGCAGTGCTACAAGTATTGTCGCTGGCGGCATGGAAAGTATGAGTAATGCTCCGTATTTATTGCCCAAAGCCCGAAGCGGTTATCGTATGGGCCACGGCCAAGTACTCGATCATATGATGCTTGATGGTCTGGAAAACGCTTACGACGGAAAGGCAATGGGCTGCTTTGCTCAATCTACGGCGGATGAACAAAATATTAGTCGTGGAGATATGGATGAATTCGCCTTAAGTTCGTTGTCTAAAGCTCACGAAGCCATTAATAGTGGTGGCTTTAGTGATGAAATAGTCGAGGTTACTATTAAGACTCGAAAAGGCGACGTGGTGGTAGACACCGATGAAGGCCCGGGTAATGCCAGACCTGAGAAAATACCTACATTGCGCCCGGCATTCACCAAAGACGGAACGGTCACCGCAGCCAATTCAAGTTCTATCTCCGATGGTGCGGCGGCATTGGTGGTGATGAGTGAGTCGAAAGCCGCTGAGTTAGGGTTAACCCCACTAGCGAAAGTGGTCGCTCATGCCACCCATTCTATTGAACCTGAAAATTTCACACTTGCGCCAGTGGGGGCGATGAAGAAGGTTTTAGAAAAAGCGAATTGGGTTAAAGAAGAAGTGGATTTGTTCGAAATCAACGAAGCGTTCGCAATGGTCACTATGATGGCTATTCGTCAGTTACAATTAGATGAAAAGAAAGTGAATGTTAAAGGAGGCGCCTGTGCTCTTGGTCATCCTATTGGCGCATCTGGGGCAAGAATCTTAGTGACGTTACTTCATGCATTAAAGCAAAAAAATGCACGAAAAGGGATTGCCTCTTTATGCATTGGTGGTGGCGAAGGTGTCGCCTTGGCTGTGGAAATGCTTTAACGTTAGCGTATAACGAAATTCATCATAAACATCATTGGTTTGCTTGACGAATCAATGATGTTTTTTGTTGCGTTGAGGTCAAGGTAAAAAAGACTGGCACTTTATGTACATCCTTGGTGGCGTTTGTCTTAGATTAGGCCTATGCTATTTGCCAGATTTTCGGTATTGATGAAAATGATGGGAAAAAATGCGCATCTTTTCCACGCGCTGTTGGCGAGCGTGATGGGAAAAAGAGAAAAGCATTTACCAAAGTTTTACAGAACTGCAAACTGATGTTTGCAAACGTGCTGCTATCATGAAGGGATATTCACACTAAAATAGGGAAATTTGCTGGAAATTGCATGCAACGTGAGCATGCGAGAGAGGGTCGTGTTGCATTTTAATGCTTAACAAAAGATACTGATGCCTCAATAAAAATTTAAAAGTAAGTATTCCTTGGGTGGTGTTGTTTGAATCTTATTGCGCGGTTAAGCGTTAGCGTTTTGTTTATCAGTTTGCTGTGGTCGCCGTTTGCCACGGCACAGCTTGCACAAGCACCAACCTCTGATACAACCTCATCTATTCTCCCCGATAATACCATTTCTTATTGCGTGGATCCTGACTGGGCACCCTACGAGGCTATTCGCAACGGCCAGCATATAGGGATATCCGCCGACTATATGCGAATAATTTCTGATTATACAGGTATCGCTTTTCAATTGGTTCCTACAGAGAGCTGGCAGGAAAGTTTAGAGTTTGTGCAAGCGGGCAAGTGTCAGATGATTTCTATGCTTAACGTGTCAGATTTTAGGAAGCAGTTTTTAGATTTTTCTATCCCTTATTTTGAAGCCCCTAATATTTTGGTCGCCAGAAAGGGAACGCCTATTTTGCAAGGGTATGCGGGTATTGGTAATCGTTCTGTGGGTATTGTAAAAGGTTATCGACAAGTTGAGTACATTACCCGTTATTATCCGGAATTACGCTTAAAATTGATTAAGTCTGAGCGTGAAGGGTTGCTGCAATTAATGCAGGGCGAATTTGATGTCATGGTGGGCTCATTAATGAGCGTGAATACGCACATTAATAATCAGAATATTCAGGATGTTGCCATAGTGGGCTACGCCGAACCTTTTGACTCCCTTGGCTTTGGGGTGAACAAGTCAATCAGCGATATTCTGCCCATTATTAATCAAGCTATTGCGATTATTCCAGAAACTAAGCGTGTGGAGATATACCGTCAGTGGAACGATGTACAAGTGCGCTATCAACGGGATTATGTGAAGCTGGTCATGACCCTGATGTTTGTGCTGCTTGTGGTGATAGGGCTAGTTTGGCGCAATAGAACGGTGGCGCTATACAAGCGCTTAATGAAACAGAAAAATGCAGAAATTGAGTCTTTGCAAACCACGTTATTAGACAGAAACCGTACCTTGGAGTTTCTTTCAGCCCATGACTCGCTGACCGGGTTGTATAATCGTAATCACATGATTCAAAAAGCGGAAGAAGAAATTTCACGCTTTTTACGTTTTCATACTCGGGCGTCGTTAATTGTGCTTGAGTTAATCCCCACAAAAGACAGAAGGCATGAGACTGACCCTCAACATTGTGAGCAAGTGCTAAAAATACTGGCTTCGGTTTGTTTGGCTACGGTGAGGGAGGTTGACGTGGTGTCACGCTTTTCAGGTGAGCAATTTGCCGTATTGTGCCCACAAACCAATTTGGCAGAAGGTGAAGTCCTCGCCGAGCGGCTAATTACCGCCGTTACGGCCAATAGGGATATTACCGAGGCAGATATGACAGTGGCGGTGGGATTGTCTGACTTAAAAGAAGGCGAAGGCTTTCCTGACTGGTTTGAACGCACGCACAAAGCGCTTTATCAATCGAAGCGACTGGGGTTCGGTAAATTAGCCATTGCTGAATAGGGCGTTAGTTTATATCACGCCTTTAGCTTTAAAACCTAACCCCAGTTGAACAACACCGCTTAAGAGATCATAGGTTCGCAGGACCATTGGTGCCCTTCAAATTTAACGCGGCTTCTGTCGTATTCTCTATCTGACCGCCACGCGCGATTGTTTAACTTAGCGGAAACCCCAGGGTATAGCCGTTTGTTGGCAATGAGTTTTATATCAGAGTGATATCTATCTTTGGTTTCTTTGACTTCGAGGACTTTGCTTTCAATCCATTCTAAAAGGGCAGATTCATTGTTAAACATTTCCAAAGCATCAGCCACTTTGGCTTTAAGTTCTTTCGGTACCTTTTTGCTTTTAAGAATGTTTATTTTTTCTTTGTGCTTTGAATTATTTTCTCTGATTTGACGAAGCAGTTCCTCTAATGCTTCTTTGCGCTCAATGAGTAAATTAAAGCCAGGACTAAAATCAACTTGTAGTGTGCTGCCAGAGATTGCCCCTAATGTCCCTGCCTCGACCTTATTTTGACTGATAATGTCGCAGGCAAATAGGTTGCCCATCGGATTATCGATGTTCCCCACGGTAACCGATCCGGCGCAGCGTAACCTGCTGTAAGCGAGCTGTCTGCCAATGGTGATATTGCCTGCACACTGGATATCTATGCCTTGTCCATGTTGAACATGAACGCTACCCGCGGCTATCAGCTGACAGTTAAATTCACCGGGGTTGTCATTCACTTTGCCCATGGCACCTTCGGTGATAATAATGTCGCCGTCAGATTCAATGCGTGCTGATTCTACAAAACCATTTATGGTGACATCGCCTTTCGCTTTAATTTCCATCTTTTCGGTAACGTCACCGTTCACCAAGACTGCGCCTTCATAAGTCACATGCCCCGTACCTACATTCACGCCGCTACATATGAAGGTGTCGTCAATGTTCATGGTTTGGTCTTGGTATTTAGGCATACCGGCAATGGTGGAAACGAGAGTGTTCTGATCGCTGCCTGACTGGGCGGTACCTTTCCCGTGGCGAAACTCCACCCATTCACCGGGTTTAGGGTCAAGCAAATTACCTTTTACATCAAACCCGGTGCGACCTGGCGTAGGCTCAGTCCGTCTTAATACGGGCACATTTGCCTTTACGCAAATGACTTCCCCAAGATTGCGCATATCGACGCGTTCGCCTGCGCCTGTTTGAGGGCGAAGCACACGCTCTAATGCGTTGGGAACCAAAGGAATGAAACGAGATGAGCGCCCGTTTCTTGCGGGTAAGCCTTTCGCGACTGTTTTTTCTATTATGGTGCCGGGTGGGGCCGTTTTCGCCTCTTTCAGCATAGATTGGATGATTTTTGTGCCTAAACCGCGGCGAATGTTATTTTTTATTGCGAGGGGTTTCAGTGTACCTAAGCTGGGAAGCTTTCCGCCATAGGGCGTGGTAAGCACTAAGTTGGCAGACATGCCGTCTTCGGGAATGCGATAGACGACTTCCGCGTTTTTCCGTTCACCAATACGTTCCTGAACCACAGTGCCATCGCCAGTTTTAAAGTAGTGGTTTGCGGTATCGCAGGCTGATTTTAGTGCCGTGTCTGAAACAAATAAGCGTTTAGTTTCACCTTTTTCTAATTCAAGCTTTATCGCCCGTTCATCCACCTCTTTATCAAAGTCTGAGGGTGACAGCGAAAGATTGATATATGTTCTTGTTTTGTCGAAGCTAATAGTTACGCCGTTCATCACTACTTAAATTCCTTTGGACAGCAAACGTCATTGTTATCTTTGTTTATCGGCTAGGCTTTGCCACACATGAATGTCATTTGGTCGCGTTAAGCAAATTTATGCCATTTATGTAGGCGGGCTTCGCTAGTTTCCTTGGTAGACGAAAGACTAATTTAATGCCCTTAAGATAATAGGTCAAAGGTTTTCAGCATATTGATAAAGTGCACGCAGTATGGCTTGTTTTTCTGGGTTATCACTGTGTACTTGAGCCAGCTGCTCTAAACGCAGCATATAAGGCTCTAGCGTGATTGAAGCCGGTGACTGGGCATCGGTTAAGCGCGCTTGCCGGTGGCGCTGCCACTTGGTCATTTCATCGAATGTTAGGGTGTTGGGGAAATTTCTCGCCCGATACCTAAACAGCTGGCTTTTCAATCTTGGGTGCTGAGTTTGATCACTCAGTGCAGCTAAAGCATCAGGTGTCGCCTCTAATACCTGCTCACACCAACGTCTGTCTTCGTCGTTTAAAAAGCCTCCGCTGTACAAAGCATGATCAACATCTTGATCGTCATCAAACTCACCGTCTTCAAACACCTTTGAGAGTTTTAGGGCGAGGTCGGTGTGCTGAGAGAGGCGGCGGTAGTTTTCTAAACAGGTGTCTCTGTCTAAGCCGAGTCTATCGGCATTCTCTTGTGTCATGGCTTTCGCCGTGGTGACAAAAGGAGAACGGTTTACATGAATAAGCTTTAATCCTGGCCGCGACGATTGTCCTAACGACTCTTGTGAACGGTAAAGGTTTGCTTTTATTTCTTCTGCGGTGTCATTCAGTAGGCCATCCACAGGTTTTGATAAATCAATAGCAATCACCGCATTGCCGTTAGTCGGGTGCTTTGCAATTGGCATTATCCAGGTGCAGCATCCCTGACGTGCGGGGAGTTTGGACGAAATATGAAGCAAAACAGACGGCTTGGTAAGGTCAATTTGCTGCCATACATTATGCTTAATACGCAATGAAAAAGCATATTCAAACAGCCTGGGCTGGGCGTTTTTCATCAGCTTTGCCAGCGCAATGGTGGCGTACACGTCACTAAGTGCGTCGTGGGCATTCTCGTGGCTGATGTTATTGGCTTGGGTTAACGCTTCAAGTTTAAAACTGGGTGAGCCATCTTCTTTGGTTGGCCAATTTATACCCTCAGGCCGCAAGGCATAGCAAGCTCTCGCGACATCGATGATGTCCCAGCGGCTATTGCCATTTCGCCACTCTCTGGCATAGGGGTCATAAAAGTTTCGGTAAAACAGAAAACGAGCAACTTCATCATCAAACCTAATGCTGTTAAACCCCACACTACACGTGTTAGGTGTCGCCATTTCCTCGTAAATGCGCTTAGCGAAATCGGCTTCATTACTGCCATCCCGAAGGGTTTGCTGCGGAGTAATGCCCGTGACCAAACAGGCTTCTGGATGGGGAAGGTAATCATTCGCGATGGCACTCATGATATTGATAGGTTTACCAATAATGTTGAGATCGCTATCGGTGCGAATTGCCGCAAACTGGCAAGGCATGTCTTTTTGTGGGCTGGTACCAAACGTTTCAAAATCGTACCAGAGAAAAGAGGGTTCGTGCATTGCGTTACTATTGCTTAATTGAATAAAGATATTGAGGCGAAGTGTACACTGGCTGTAGTGGTTTACCAAACTTATCCACTAGACACCATATTTACACCAACCTTATGCTGGAAAAAGTAGCCGAAAATTAAATTTGTGACTAATCTTGAAAGGTGAGGTTAATTTAACTTCATATCTAAATAATATTAACAATATGCAGTGCCGTAACGCCATTGCCAGCAGTAACCGACAACCATGTGCGCTTCGGCAGGGAGAAATGTATGGAATCGTTGCAAGTCAGTGACTATATGAATGTGCATCCGGTAAAATTGAATCCAGAGATGACGGTTGCTGAAGCTGTAGAAGCGCTATTAATCAGTGGGCAAAGTGGCGGGCCAGTTATTGATAAAAAAGGGAAGGTGGTTGGCTTTTTGTCTGAGCAAGATTGCATCGCGCAGATGATTGCTTCAAGTTATTATCGAGAACAAATTTGTCGGGTATCAGAGATGATGCGAACGCCAGTGATCTCCATTAAACCTTACTTATCTGTGATTGAGTTAGCGCAGTTACTTATTCGCGATAAACCCAGGGTGTATCCCGTGGTTGATGATGACGGCGTTTTACTGGGGACGATTAACCGTTCGTCGGTACTTAAAGCCATTGATATTCAATTACGGTCAGGTTATCAGCAGGCCAGTTAGCGAAACGTGTTTTTTCGTTTAGCCAGTACCAATGAATGTTGCAATAGAAAGGCCGCTTTTCAGCGGCCGAATTTGCCTTACTTTTTTATTTATTGGTTTTTATTTTTGTCATTATTTCGCCCATAGCGTGTACGTCTACATCGCTTGAAACCCTTAGTTAGCGGCATTTAGGCTACGTATGGCGTTAGCCAGTGATGCACCGGTTACTATTTTAAAGTTTTGTCGTTCACTGGGCATAATGTTTCTGCCATCCTGAACCACGAATATTCCCTCACTAAATTCGCCACCAAAGTTATAATTAGAGGTCGCTAAGCCATCGGTTTCCGATGCGCCATCAATGCTTTTTTCTCTATTCGCGGCAACTTCAACCATGCCAATCAACGAAAAGGTGTGATCGGTGGAATAGACAGCGTATTGATTGTTTCCTTGGCTGGATGCAATCAAATAGCGCACACCATCCACATCAAACAAACTTAACCCTTCAACATCACTTTCTACGGGCGCAGCAATGGTGATGGCAAGCTGTGGGCTGGCCTGTGTTTGATTTACATCTAGTGTCCATACACCTGTGCTTTCTTCCCCAAGGTATGCCACCCCCTTTTGTGTATCAACCACACAGCCTTCTGGTTGCGAGGGCAAGGTGAAGGCGTGCACCATGCTTGCATCAATGTTGCCGCTATCAGGGTTCAAACTAAGCTGATAACGTAAATATTCGCCACTGGTACTGTTCACCAACACATCAATATTGCCGTTGTGGTTAAACGCACAGAGGCCGTATATGTCTGAAAGTGGTGTGGGTATATCTGACAATAAAGCCAATTCGCCGCTGCCTTGTGCCACAGATAAAACAGACAGGCTATTGTGGGTTCTATTACTCGCAATGGCGAGCGCGTTAATGGGCGTACCAGTAGGCGTTACGCCCGCTGACGATATGGCGACGACTTCCACATTATTCACCTTACCAATGGGGTGGCTAGCCATGCGCTTTCCTTGCAGGCTATACGTGTTTAGTGCGCCTTTTTTGTCGGTGCCAATAATCAGGCTTTGCGCTGGGGACTGACTGTTATACCAAATAGCGGGGTCGTCAGCCGCGTCGCCATAGTTATCCACGGGCGTGGTTTCGTACACGGCGAGTAATGGTATCGCTGTAGATTGCGAAGACGCTGCTGGGGCATCACAGGCGCTAAGTTTATCGGTAAGGCTTGCCGCATAAACCGCGCCCGTTTCGTCATCGTTAACATACAGCATGGGCACTGGGGTATCGGGCGAATCTGGTGATGAAAAACGGACTAATTCAGGAGCAATGTCCTTATCAAAAGAAAAGTAATGACGGGCACATTGGGTTTGCAGCCACACACCGCTGTGCGCTGGGCTTACCCACGCCACTAACGGGCCAGTAGCGTGCGAATAGCCTGTTGCCACCCCTTCTACTGGGGTGTCAGGCTGATAGAATTGCAATGATTTCGATACTTCATGTTCTGGGTGCAATGGCATGGCCCAAAGACCCGAAAATTCATCGGCAAGGAATAAGGTGGCGCTTTTTAGCTGCGTGTTTTCTGCTTCCGTTATCGCACAGCTTTTTATGCCAGGGCCGATGGCGAAAGAACGCAATAGAGTGGGGGTATTGCCCCGCCATTCGTAGTGGTGCAGCATGTTTTCGGCATCAACATTAATCATGTGATAATAGGCGCCGATTTTTCCTGCACAAAGCGCTTCAACGCCCTTGCTAAACAGTGTGTCTACATGTGAAGGTGACGCTGAACGTATGTCGCTAGGCAGCGGGTATTCCGCCAGCTCATGTTCAACGGCTTGCAGCGCAAGTGGGGGCGTTGCGTTTTCTGTGTTGGTGGCGCAGGCACTGCAACCGAGTGCAACGAAAAGGGATAAAGCCCAACGAAGGGGAGTAGGAAGAAGCGTGGGTATGGATAGCGCTGTCATTATTATTTCTCTAATTTCTTGATGTGGTGGGAATAGATAAGTTGGCCGTTGTGGTCAATAAAGCGAAAGGTTAATAACGCATTATTAAGGCTTACGGCAACGAAGCCACCGGTAGATTTTGCAAATTGGGTAAAGTCGTATTGCCCCACAGGGCGCACTTCAGAGCCGCCGCCAGAGACAATATGCACCAGTTCGCTGCCCGCAATTTGATTATGTTGTAAATCGTGCTCATGCCCTGCGATATAGGCATTCACCTGATATTTTTCAAAAATAGGTTCAAGCACGTCTTTAATGGCGTCCGTTTTTCCGTAGCGCTTACCGCTGGAATAAAGAGGATGGTGCCCTATAACAATTTTCCATGTGGCCTGGCTGTTAGCCAATTTGTCGTTAATCCACGCCAATTGTTCTTCATGCCCCTGTGAATAGGCGTTGCGATATTTTTCTTCAAACGCATAGTCAGGGTTTAGCGGGCTGGTGTCGATAAACAGCAACTGAACCTGTTGCTGGTTGTCCAATGTGATGTACTTTTCATAATACTGCGAAGGCATTTGCCAGCGACGGCTAACCTGGCTGTAATCGATTTGCGCTTGCCAATTTCCTCGATAATCATGGTTGCCTAGCACTGGGTACCAGTCAATAAACAAATGTGGATAGTGATAGATGTTTTCAAAGGAGGTTATCCAATAGGGGTCGTGTATTGATGCAACACCATTGTCGTAGAAATTGTCGCCCGTGGTCACAATAAACTCGGCATCCAACTGATAACTGGCGATATCTAACCATTTCGCCACCTCTTTTTGATAAAAATGGCCGTTTCTGCCCCAATCGCCCAGTACCAGAAAGGAAACCCCTTGGGCTTCTGTGGGTACGCCTTTAATAGCATGTTGTTTGTAATAGTCTAATGAAGTGGTTTGCGCTGAACATAGTGAACAGGCCAATAACCAACCTAGTAAAAATAGTCGCATGAAGTTGTCTCTGTTGTATCGATAGGGTGCGCTCACGCGCACCCGCTTAGCTTGGTATAGGGCAAATAATTAGCGTAGCTGCCACGTAAAGCCAACTTGGTAAGTGCGGCCATATTCTTCATATTGCGCATTTTTGTTGCGCGTATCGAAGTAGTTGTAGAAAGGTTCATCGGTGAGGTTAACGGCATTGAAGTACAATTGCATGTCGTCGTTGATAAAGTACTTAGCCATGAAGTCCACCTGGGTGTGATCATCTTCAAAGCGCAGCATATCGCCGTCAATTTCTTCAAAGTTTTCGCTCTTATAGGTCATGGCTAAGCGTAAACTAAAGGCGTTAGCTTCGTAGCCGAACGTGAGGTTACCCACCCGATCTGACTGGTTCGGCAATTGCGTTTCGTAGGTTTCACCTTCCAGATAAGTGGTGGCTTCTGAGTCGGTAAAGGTGGCATTGGCGGCCACTAAGAAACCGTTATTAAATGCCTTCACCCACGATAGCTCTAAGCCGTGTAAGGTGGCGGTGTCACCATTAATAGCTTGTATTACCTCGTCGTAACCTTCCCAGCCTTCTGTGCCCGCTACATCGGCAAATACAACAAAGTTGTCGATATCTTTGTAGAAGTAACCTGCTGATAATACGCCAATGTCGCCTGGGTAGTATTCCAATGCAATGTCGATGTTCTGTGCTTCATACGGATTTAGCTCAGGATTACCCACTTCAGCTTCGCGCTCAGTAACAAATTCGCCATCATCTTCTTCGGTTTTACTTTCAATGATTTGAAAGGCCGCCACATCTTCGAATTTAGGGCGAGAAATGGTTTGTGTATAGGCGCCTCTAAGTTGAAGCTTTTCAGAAAAGCTGTAACGCACGTTGATGCTTGGCAGCCAATGATCGTAATCTTTGTCAGAAGCCCAAGGGGTGTTAACCACTTCTTCAACATCAGTTTCTTCATTTTCGATTAGCTCTACACGCATTCCCTCGGTGGAGAAATCTGTGCTTTCATAGCGTACACCTGCCACAATGTGCCAGTTGTTAATATCCACACTGCCCATGACGTAGGCGGCAAAAATATCTTCTTGGTTAACATAGGTTGCGCCATTAGATTCAATTTCTGAATCGAGTTCAGCCAACTCTAGGTTACTGCGGTTAGTGTTAAAGAAATCTCGCAGTCCAGTACGATCTAAACTTGGGCCAAAGTCACCTAGGCTGTAGTCTGGCGACGCACCCGCAAAATCAGCGGGGGCAATATCGTCAAAATCACCATCATAAATGAAGATTTGGCTATCTCTGTCTTTTTCTCTGGTGCGATACTTAGTCCCCATTTTTAACTCACCTTTATAGTCACCTAAGGTGATAGGGCGAGTTAAATCAAGTTTGAAGCTGGTTTCCGTATCTTTTGTGTAGTTATCTTCAAACGCGATTTCATCCAGTTCATAGGTAGACAAATCCATGGCGTCAGCATCTTGGGTGACCTGTGGGATCATGGTTTCCAAATTACTTTCAATGCTGTCGTTTTCGGTGACGAAATCGTAATAGAGCGCATTAGGTTCATCTTCATCCGACATTGCATAGCCAACTTGCCAATCTGCCTGCCACGTGTCGAGTTGATGCTCACCGCCTAAGGCTACAGTAAATATACTTTGGCTTTCGTATCTGTCTTTGCTTGAACGAACAATTTCTGAGTCTTCACCGTCGAAGGTAAAGGCATTCGCCATACGGTACTCATCGTCTGAAAACTCACTGTACAAAGTGCGCAAGAAGTATTGGTTATTAAAATCGGGACGGTAATCAAAGTTTACCGCTGCACCCAAACGTTCGCGGGTAATAGAATAATGACGTTGTTCAACTTCATCATCGCCATTGCTTTCTATGTTGTCAGACCCAAACTCACGGTCGAAGTAGGACAGGGCCGCGGCCACGCCAAAGTCGGGGGTGATTTTTTGCGTAAACGTGCCAGAGATCTTAGGGCTAGTTTCGTCGCGCAGGTCATTTTGACTGGCTTGTACGGTCACGCTGGCGGTGTCTTGCTGCTTATCAAATGCGCTAACGCTCTTTACAGACACAGAGCCGCCAATGGCATCACCGTCCATATCTGGCGTGACGGATTTAGATACTTCTAGCGTTTGAATGAGTTCTGAAGGAATAACGTCTAGCGCCACAGAACGCACGCCAGATTCTGGTGATGGAATGTTTAACCCGTTAATTACCACATTATTCAGGTTAGGGTCGATACCGCGAATGCCAACAAAGCGTCCTTCACCTTGATCTCGTTCTATGGTGAGGCCAGGCAAACGTTGGAGGGACTCTGCAGCATTTTGATCGGGGAATTGACCAATGGCGTCAG
Source organism: Alteromonas sp. B31-7 (assembly GCF_015767655.1). Taxonomy (NCBI): domain Bacteria; kingdom Pseudomonadati; phylum Pseudomonadota; class Gammaproteobacteria; order Alteromonadales; family Alteromonadaceae; genus Alteromonas; species Alteromonas sp. B31-7. Next base: position 2,594,973 of record NZ_CP065233.1, on the reverse strand, counting down.
CAGAAACCACATTTGAAATTCTATTCGACACACGTTGCTGGTTGATTGCGCTGGCTTGACTACTACGTTGGCCCAGCACCAGTAACTCTTCTAACGTATCGTCTTCACCTAATACGACAACCGGCGTAATGGTTTGGTCATCAGAAACCGTAATAGGAATACGCTTGGTTTGCTCACCAAGGTAACTCACTTCAAGGGTATATTTGCCCGCAGGGACAGAAGGAAAACGGAATGAACCGTCGCGGCGAGATTCTGTCACCAAATTTAATTCTTTGATTTTAATTTTTGCGCCCACGTAAACCCGCGCTTCGGCGCTGTCATTAATTTGCCCGGCAATAGCGCCATCCCCAGCAAGGGCTTGCTGAGAAATAGACATGCCTAACGCAGCGATACAAGCAATCGTTAACGGTTTAAGACGATTATTCATTTTCATTATTTATCCATTTTCTAAGTATGAAGAGTGCGATGCATGGCTAAAGTAGAAAGCGCATGTGACATTTCTGTGACGTAGGGGAGATAAAAAACCAAGGAATGATGGATTTTAGCCTTAGATAAAAAACAGTGAGCTAAAATGACCCGTTATTAAGTTTATGAATTTAAATGAAATAATTGGATTTTATCGTGGCTTTTCCTTTCGCTGACATCCGCTTGTCATATTCGTGAGCCAAAGTGACCCTCGACAATACCTGTGAAAGTGGGATATTTCACAGAAAATTTAACCTTGAGTTTTGCATGTTCAAATTACGTAATCACACCCAGTTTGGCCACCATAAAGGGTGGTTAGTGTTCACCGTCGCCGTGTTATCTCTGGCACTGGTGTTAAGTCTTAATGCGGGTAGCCCGAAGCTATTTGCTGAAATTTCATGGCTAGACATACTCGGGGAAGGCAGCATTGTTTTACTGACCTTGGCGTGGATCTTATCTGCATTGGCGAGCCGGCCACCAGGCAAAGTGACGCGCTATATTGTGATTGGCCTGGGGTGTATTTTATTTTCGGCCAGCCTCGATTTACTCGATGAATTTCTGCGTTATCCCCCTGCGTCCCATTGGCTCAGTATGATTGAATCTTTTCCTGCTGTAGTTGGAATGTTGGTGATGACCGGGGCCTTGTATTTATGGCACCACGAACAGCGGGCGATTAATATTCAGTTGCGACGAAGAGAGTGGGATTATCGCGATCATGGTGAAATAGACCCCATTACGCAGCTTTATCGCGGGGAGTATTGGCAAGCCCGCGCGGCAGCGTTTCAGGAAAGTGGGGGGAACGGTTATGTTGCCATTATAGATATCAATGACTTTTCCTACTTTAACGAGCGCTACGGGCAAGCTGAAGGTGACCGATATCTGCATGAAGTGGCGCAATTACTTATTATGAATTTACGGCAGCAAGATTTGGCCTGTCGGTATGCCGGGGACAGATTCGCGCTTTTATTGCCCGACGTATGTGAAACCCAAGCCTATAATATTGTGAAACAAATTTGCATCAGTATTGAGCATGTCGCTTTTAGACATCAAGCAAGTGCAGAGGCGATTTATACCAGTGCCCGCGCCGAAGTGGCTCAGCTTACGCCAGTATCCCATTTACCCAACATTCTTAGAGGTATGTTGGGTAAGTTAGAGAAAGGCCAGAGGACTGCTGCCTAATGGCACTGACGTCGCCACCGTTGCCAGTTAGCAAACACGATAAGGTGATCCCCGGTTATCACTTTGTGTGCGCCGTGTTAGCTATTGCTGAACCTCGGGGCGTGTCTGTGCATAAGTTATTGAGAGGCACAGGGATATTTGACGATGCGATAACCCCTAATTTGCGGGTAAGTGGTAAACAACTTATCGCCTTAATAGGCAATGTACAAAGCTATTGTAAAGCGAAAGACGCCAGTTTTCTTATTGGTAAGCATTTGGCCAATGCCTTGCTAAACCATGAATTTTCGTCCATCAAAGACGCGGGCAGCCTCACTCAGGTGATACGACTGGTCACCACACAGCGTTGGCTGTGTTTACCGTTAGTGTCTTTTGCACGCTATGAAGTGAATGAGAATAGTCTGTGGGTAGCAAGGGATGCCATGGGGTGCAGCAAAATTTGGCCATTTGTAATGCAAATTAGCCTATCCATGTTAGTGGCATTTGCGAAAGCGAGCAGTAAAACCCGCCTGCCGTTTCATTTTGGTATGACGGCATCTCGGCCACGTAATATTGAAGATTTTGAAACCTATTTAGGTTTGCGATTAAATTTTAATGCTCCTTTTATGTCGTTGATGCTGCCTAAAGGAAGTGTGCTGGCCCCCTTTGAACGCGGGAATGTGGGTGGGGAAGCCCAGCATGGCTCTTTCGTTGAGCCTGAAATTGGCACCCATACCAGCAGTGACGCTACACTGAGTATACTCGATAAGGTGAGATTACTTACTGAGCATAATTTGCACGCCAGCTTGCCCGATGCGGCCGCTGAGTTTTCAATGAGTGCAGCCACCTTTAAGCGTAAACTAAAAGAGCACGAATACAGTTATCGTGCGCTTACAGAAGAAGTAAGGCGAGAGCAGGCAATCGTATTGTTGGCAATGAAAAAGCTTAACAATGAACAAAGTGCCTCTGAAATGGCATTTTCCGATTTGCCTAATTTTAGGCGGGCGGTTAAGCGACTGACGGGCCATACGCCAAGTGAACTAAGGGCGCTATAATTACTTTGCTTTAGCCAAAAAACCTTTTATCCTCTTAGGCTTATTTTGCAAACCATAAATTACCTAAGTGAGCGCTGTGCAATCTTCTACGTCACCTAACGATTTGTCCTCCCCAAAGGCTATGCCTTTAGCCCCTAACTTACTGGGCTTAACCCCCATTTTGTTGTTTGTAGTGCTGGTGGTAGCAACAGGCCTACTTACCAACGATATAACGGCTATGCCCATCTTGGTGGCGTTTTTTATTAGTGCGGGGTATGGATTGTGTTTAAACCCGAAGGGAAAAAAAGAGACATTTGCTGATAAAGTTCAAACGTTTTGCAAAGGCGGCGGTGATAAAAATATCATTTTGTTAGTGCTGATATTCTTACTTGCTGGCGCATTTTACGCGGTCACCATCGACATTGGTGCCCGTGATGCCACGGTTAATATGGCACTTCAGTTTGTGCCTAGCGCCATGATTTTACCGGGGCTTTTCCTCATTTGCTGTTTTATTTCTTTTGCAATGGGCACCTCCATGGGCACCATTACTGCCCTTTCACCCATCGGCGCTGGCTTGGCTACCAGTTTGGGATTACCCATTGAGCTAGCCCTTGGTATTGTGGTGGGTGGCGCAATGTTTGGTGACAACCTGTCTTTTGTATCAGATACCACTATTGCTGCAACCCGAACACAAGGGGTGATGCTTAAAGACAAATTCAGGGCAAATTTAATGGTGGCGTTACCGGCGTGTTTAGTGACGCTGGCCTTATTGTTATTCATTGATGTTGATACGTCTGAGTTGGTTGAGGCCGGCGCATATGACCTATGGCGCATTTTACCTTACGTACTTATTATTGTATTTGCACTTACCGGCTTTAATGTGATTACTGTATTGGCGGTAGGCATTATTACCGCTTGTGTGGTGGGCTTAGTTCAAGACAGTTTCACCGTGCTTACCATGATGCACAGTATTCAAAAAGGCATGGGCTGGATGCAAGATTTGGCCATGATTGCTATTACCATTGGAGGCATAGTGGCACTTATGCATGCTAATGGTGGGATAGCTTGGCTTATAGACAGGCTTACCCGTCGAGTAAGCAGCAAAAAAGGGGCAGAGTTCAGTATTGCTGGTTTGGTCAGTTTCTTAGATGTGACAACGGCAAACAATACGATTGCCATCGTGACCGCCGGCCCCATTGCCCGTGATCTTAATGAAAAGTATGGCGTTGATCCTAGACGCACCGCCTCACTGCTTGATATTTTCTCATGCAGCTTTCAAGGCTTAGTCCCCTATGGCGCACAATTATTGAGCGCTGCTGCCGTTGTCGGTATTTCGCCACTAGCGATAACACCTTATTGTTGGTATCCCATGCTTATTTTCGTGTTCGGCTTACTGGCTATTTGGTTTAACTTTCCCCAATTCAGCCAAAAAAATGATGACGGGCTAAGCCAAGCTTAGGCCGTTATCAGAATTACGCTGGAAATTTCGGTCGGCTTCTTCTAGGATCGTCATCCTTTTTATCACTGCCTTTCAGGGCAAGCCTTACATTAGTCATTAGGATGTTATTTTGTCTGCACCCATTGCGATTAAACCGCTCTACGAACAACTGGATAACTGCTTAATTAACGATAAATTCAGGCTTAAGCGTCGAATTCAGCAATTAGCGAAGCAGATAAAAGACAAGGGTGATAAATCGGCAAATAGCGCGGGGGATGAGCGGCTTGCCGCAGAGCATGAAAAATTGCTCGCAGACCTTCAAAAGTCGTTGTCAGCGTGTGAACTTCGCCAACAAAATTTACCAGAAGTAAGCTATCCGCCGCTGCCGGTGAGTGACAAAAAAGACGATATTAAGGCCGCCATTGCCGCGCACCAGGTGGTGATTGTGGCGGGTGAAACCGGCTCGGGTAAAACCACCCAGTTGCCTAAAATATGCCTTGAGTTAGGGCGGGGCGTGAAGGGCATGATTGCCCATACACAACCACGGCGACTGGCTGCGCGCAGCGTAGCCACACGTATTGCTGAAGAGTTGAACACACCGTTAGGTGAAAAAGTAGGGTTTAAAATCCGATTTAGCGATCAGGTGAGTGAACGTAGCTACGTGAAACTCATGACGGATGGAATGTTGCTCGCTGAAATGCAACAAGACAGGTTTTTAAATCAATATGACACCATTATTATTGATGAAGCCCACGAGCGCAGCCTAAACATTGATTTCTTGCTTGGTTACTTGAAACAACTATTGGCGAAGCGCCCCGATTTAAAGCTTATTATTACCTCAGCGACTATCGATCCGCAGCGCTTTTCTCGGCACTTTAATCGTGCCCCTGTAATTGAAGTTAGTGGCCGAACTTACCCCGTTGAAATTCGCTATCATGACCCCGACGAAGCGAATAATGATGGCGATCAAAGTGATGCCATCGTTAAAGCGGTTGATGAGCTTATGGGCGAAGCGCCTGGGGATATTCTGGTGTTTCTGAGTGGAGAGCGCGACATTCGCGATACCCAAGATGCCTTAAGCCGCCAACAATATCGAAATACCGAAATAGTGCCCCTGTACGCAAGATTGTCAGCGGCGGAACAAAACCGAATTTTTCAATCCCATACGGGCAGGCGCATTGTTCTAGCAACCAACGTTGCGGAAACCTCGCTGACAGTACCGGGTATTAAATATGTCATCGACCCAGGGACTGCTCGTATTTCTCGTTATAGCGCGAGAAGTAAAGTACAGCGCTTGCCAATTGAACCCATTTCACAAGCTTCAGCCAACCAAAGGGCAGGGCGATGCGGTCGTGTGTCTGATGGTATTTGTATTCGTTTATACAGTGAACAGGATTATTTAGGGCGTCCAGCTTTTACTGACCCAGAAATTCTGCGTACTAATTTGGCGTCGGTTATTCTGCAAATGTTGGCGTTGGGGTTAGGTGATATTGCCGCGTTTCCTTTTGTACAGCCACCTGACAATAGAAACATTAACGATGGCTTTAGGTTGCTTGAAGAAATTCAAGCCATTGGAAAAAGCAAAGGCCGCATGCAGCTTACTAAGTTGGGGCGTCAGATTGCCCGCCTTCCTATTGACCCCCGTTATGCGCGTATGGTGGTAGAAGCAGAGCGTACCAATGCACTGCAAGAGGTTATGGTTATTGCGGCAGGCTTGTCCATTCAAGACCCACGAGAGCGTCCACAAGATAAACGCCAGCAAGCCGACGAAAAGCATGCCGAATACGCCGACAAAGACTCAGACTTTATCAGTCTCCTTAACGTATGGAACGGCTTTAGAGAACAACAAAATGCCCTTAGCCAAAATCAATTACGAAAATGGTGTAAACAGCAGTTTATCAATTATTTGCGTATGCGCGAATGGCAAGACATTGTAAGCCAATTAAAGAAATCCATTGCTGAGTTAGGCTTTGGCATTGTTAAACAAGAGGCCGACTACCAGTCTATTCATCAGGCCATTGCCAGCGGTTTATTGTCTCACTTAGGCTTTAAAGATAAAGACAGAGAGTACTTAGGTTCTCGCAATACCCGCTTTATGATTTTCCCCGGTTCAGGGTTAGCAAAGTCACAACCCAAGTGGGTCATGGCTGCGGAGTTAGTCGAAACGTCAAAATTGTTCGCCCGTATGGTCGCGAAAATTGATCCTACGTGGATAGAGCCCTTGGCGGAACATGTGACGCAATCTAGCTTCTCTGAGCCCCATTGGTCGAAAAAACGCGGGGCGGTAATCGCGTTTGAGAAGGTTACCCTGTTTGGTTTACCCATTGTCATGAAACGGGCCAAAGTGTATAGCCAAATTGACCCACCAGTGTGTCACGACTTATTTATTCGCGAAGCCTTGGTAGAAGGTAATACCAAATTAAATTTTGCCTTTCTTAAGGACAACCAAGCGCTTCTAGCACAAGCGGATGAATTTGAGCAAAAGACCCGTCGCAGGGATTTAATCGTTGATGATGAGGAGCTAGTTAGCTTCTACGCCTCACGAATTCCTACCGATGCCAATAACGAGGCCGGGTTCAAAAAGTGGTTTAAGCTGAAAGGAAGCAATGATGCGCTGACCTTTAGTGAAGACGACGTTTACAAGCAGCAGCCAGGCCAGGCGATTGAAAACGCGTTTCCTGATGTTTGGCGTCAGGGCAATATTACCTTACCTTTGCGCTATCACTTCGAACCGAACGCTGAGGATGATGGGGTGACGGTGCTTATACCTTTGCCCGTGTTGAATCAAGTAGAAGAGGTAGGCTTCGATTGGCAGGTTCCTGGGTTACGCCATGACCGCATTGTGGCCATGATTCGTTCACTGCCAAAGCGTTTACGTCGTAATTTTGTGCCTGCCCCGAATTTTGCCGATGCTTGCATGGCCGATATGAGTGAAACCGATAAAAACGGGCGTCCTATATCGCTAGTGGAAGCAGTAACGCATAAGCTTCGTAAAATGACCGGTATAACCATTGATGAAGAAGAGTGGAATTTTGCTGCGCTAGATAAGCATTTAATCATGCATTTTGCGGTGGTGGATGATGATGGCAATGTGATTGCTAAAAACGACACTTTGCATGAGTTGAAACAAGCTTGTGCGGGGCAAGTTAAGCAAACCTTTGAAAAAGCAGCCACCCCAGAGTTAGAGCGAAATGACTTGGTGGAATGGGATTTTGATCGCTTACCCACCACTTTTGTGCAAAAGGTAGGCGGCTTTGAGGTTCAGGCATTCCCAGCATTAGTTGAGCGCGGGGACAAAGTTGATATTGCGCTGATTGATGAACAAGAAAAAGCGCAGGCATTGCATCGAAAGGGGGTCAATGTTCTGATTAAAAACGCCATGCCTTCGCCGTTAAATTATTTGCAAAGCAAACTGCCAAATAAAGCGAAGCTGGGTTTGTATTTCAATCCTTTTGGGCAAATAAAAGCGTTAGTTGATGACTGCATCTTTGCCGGTATTGATGCGTTGGTAGGCGACTATACGCAGCAGCATCAAACTGACGTGCGAAGCAAAGCCGACTTTGACGCATGTGTGGATGAAGTCAGAGCAAATATAAACGACAGGGTACTGCATATTGCCACTCAGGTTGAAAAAGGGTTAACCCTTGCTCATCAATGCCAAAAGCAAATGAAAGGGAATGTGCCGCTTACTATGATTAATGCATTGGGTGATTGTAAGGCGCACCTCGCGTCTTTGGTTTTCCCTGGTTTCGTCTCATCCATTGGTGAAGCAAGGCTTGATGATTGGAATCGATACATAACAGGGCTTTCCCGTCGTTTGGAAAAGCTGCCTATCGATCCGAATAAAGATCGCATGCACCAAATGACCATTGAAAAAGCCACGGCTGAATGGGAAAAAGCGTGCGCTAAATATCCAAAAGGGAAGGTTCCTCAAAGGCTGCTGGACGTGCGCTGGATGATAGAGGAATTGCGTGTGTCGTTATTTGCGCAGCAATTAGGAACGGCATACCCCATTTCGGCAAAACGAATTTCACTTTTTTTGGCTGACTTTTAATCGCGCTAGCAACATGAATACTAAGTGTTTTTTTCAACACTTTGTGATGCTAGCCAATGCCGCGCGAAGGGATATTTGCTTGGCCAGATTGACAACGGCAGCGCATCGCCCTATAACAAGAAGAGCGTTTGAGGTTTACGGATAAGGTATCAGGAGAAGTAGAGATGTTGGGATATGACGATAAGCGCAATTTTTTCAGGATGATGGTAAATTCGCCTTGTCAGTTGCAGGTTACCGACGATGAATCAAGTCGTACAATGCAAGCCATGTGTAAGGACATTAGTGCGACGGGTATGTCACTAGAAGTTGATGAGCCATCCATCGAAATTGGCACCCAAGTGAGTGTTGCTATTGACTCACCCAGCTCTCAAGTTCCTTCTCTTGCTGCCATTGCCACTGTGGTGCGCTGTGTGCCAGAAGGCGACTCTAGTTGTATTGTTGGCGTTGAAATTTCTGAGATGAAATAACACCCTTTTGGGTTATTTCAGGGCAGGGGCACAGTATTGATGAGGCTGTGCTAAAAGGGCGAGAATAGGGCTTACCTGTCTCGCCTTTTTGTTGATTCTAAAAATACAATTAACGCATTCAATTAAATCGTTTGTCTTTTTCTTTCCTATTCGATAATAATTCTCATTAACATCTTTTGAGAGCTTATTCAGGAACCATCATTATGAAAAAGACAATCACTTTTGCCGTTATGCACTTTTCCGTGGCATTTACCGTGGCGTACTTGTTAACAGGCAGCCTTGTCGTCGGTGGCGCAGTGGCGCTTGTTGAACCGGCGATTAACACGGTGGCATTTTATTTCCACGAACTGGTATGGAAAAAAATTGAAAGCACTAAGGCCGATAACCAGCAAGAAGAAGGGTTCGGCCAAGCGATGACATTGGCGTCTTAATTTCACCGTTTAGTGGCAAGCTATGCCGTAGATGACTTTGCTTTGCCTTTCATTACTGTGGTGATAAGAGAGCCCAATTGTGTTAATCAGTGACTTCGCACACCAAGCCTTTGAGATAATATCCTTCAGGGTAGCTGCCAATAATAGGGTGGTCGGAGGCTTGGCTTAAACGCCCCACAATTTTAATGGTTCGCCCCGCGTCAAGGGCAGCATCTGCCACAATTTTCTGAAATAAATCGGCAGGCATTAACCCTGAACAACTAAACGTAAGTAACAAGCCTCCAGCTTTAACGGCATGAATGCCATACATATTGATATCTTTGTACCCTCGCGAGGCTCTATTTAACGTAGCTTTACTGTCGACAAATTTTGGTGGGTCAAGAATGACCATGTCAAATTGTGTCCCCTCTTCGTGATAGGCTCGCAGTGCTTTAAATACGTCTTTGTTCACATAGTGACTTTTACTGGCATCGAGATTATTGATGTCCACATGATGTTTGGCCAAATCTAGCGCGGGTTGCGACACATCCACATTAGTCACCGAGGCTGCACCACCGGCCAATGCATAGCATGAAAATGTGCCCGTGTAGCTGAAGCAGTTTAAAACGTGAGCATCTTTCGCAAAATGACCGGCCGCGGCGCGGCTGTCTCTTTGGTCTAAATAAAACCCTGTTTTATGACCATTAACAATATCCACCACGATGGATAAGCCATTTTCTTTTACGGTAACTTGCTCGGGCGGATTACCAGCCAATACACCAGTGACAGGGGCGAGACCTTCCTTTTTCCTTACGTCTACATCACTTCGCTCATACACATGGGTGTCAGGTAAAAGCTTGGTGATGGCCCACACAATTTTATTTCGGTGCTTTTCTGCGCCCGCGCTTAACAGTTGAACCACGGCAACATTGTCGTACACATCAATAGTGACACCGGGTAAGCCATCGCTTTCCGACGCAATCCAGCGAAAAGCGTTGGTTTGAGTGGGGTCGAAAAGCCGCCGTCTTAGTGACAGAGCAGCGTCCATTTTTCTTAAGAAAAAGCCGTTATCGATACTTTCCTCTTTTTTAAACGTCCACATGCGAACACGAATTTGCGAATCAGGCGAAAAAGCACCGCGGCCCAACCAATCACCATTAGCATCAAACACCTCTACGGTATCGCCACTTTTGGCGCGCCCTTTGACTTCGGCAATGGCGCTTTCAAATACCCAAGGGTGACGGCGTCTAAGGGATTTATCTCTATTCGTGTTCAAAACGATGTGTGCTGACATGTGACTCTCTGTTTTCGTATATCGCTAAGGCAAGGGGGCAAACGTTGCGACACCCTCCGAAGTGCAAAGTCTCGCACCCGCCTGTGTTTAGCGGCGAAGTATAGCGATTATTGCAATCCTGTGCGACCATTTACGCCTGAGTTAGACGCGGGATGGCCTAGTGTGTCAAAAATCTGTGTGCGATTTTCGCCATGCTTACGTATTAGCGTTATTCATTAGGTAAAAAGGAAAAACATGCGATTTGTCGACTACCAAAAAGGCGGAGAGCCTGATTCACTTTTTATTGCCCAAGCCGAAGCGCCTGCACTCACAGCGGGTAAGGTAAGGGTAAGGGTGCGTGGGTTTGGGATTAACCGTGCAGATACGTTACAGCGGCAAGGTCGCTATCCTCCACCGCCGGGGGAAAGTGAAATTTTGGGCCTTGAGGTTGCTGGCACAGTGATAGAGGTGGCTGATGATGTCAATCATTGGAAAGTGGGCGACAATGTATTTGGTTTAGTGGCCGGTGGTGGCTATGCGGAAGAAGTGGTGGTGCTAAGTTCTCATTTAATGCCAATGCCTGAAGCGCTTAGTTTTGCCGAGGCTGCTGGTTTAGCCGAAGTGTTTTTAACCGCCTTTCAATGTTTACGGACGATTGCCCATGTCAAACCCGCAGACAAGGTGTTAATACATGGTGGTGCGAGCGGGGTAGGTTTGGCGGCCACTCAGTTATGTCGGCTTTGGGGAATTGAGGCTGCCGTTACCGCGTCATCGCCTGAAAAACTAGCATACTGTGAACAAAATGGTGCCGCACTTTGCATAAACTACACTCAAGATGATTTTGCGAAAGTGATTAACCAAGCCTGGCCGGAAGGTGTCAGCATGGTATTAGATATGGTGGCGGGCGACTATCTTAATCGCAACCTGTCAGTGTTACGTCAAGACGGTATAGTGGTGTACCTTGCTATGCTTGCCGGGCGCTATGCCGATAATCTTGATATGGCGTTATTGCTGGGTAAACGTGCCCGAATACAGGGCACAACATTGAGAAACAGAAGCGATGAGTACAAAAGTCAGTTGGTGGCGGATTTTAGCGCCACTTGTTTACCGGCGTTCAACAGCGGTGCACTGAAGGTCAACATAGACACCCAATACCGTATTGACGATATTGCAAAGACGCACCAACGTTTAGAGCACAATAACACCCAAGGTAAACTTGTGGTGTGTTGGTCTTAAGCGCCCACGAAGCCTTCATCAGGTGTGGTGGGTTTCGATTCTGCGGCGGTGCGGGCTAAGGTATCGCATCGCTCGTTTTCAGGGTGGCCAGAATGGCCTTTAACCCAATGCCAGTTAACATTATGAGCTTTGACTGCTTCATCTAAGCGTTTCCACAAATCAGCATTCTTTACGGCTTTTTTATCTGCGGTTCGCCAGCCATTTTTTCGCCAGTTGTGGATCCATTGGTTAATGCCATTTTTCACATACTGGCTATCTGTAGTGAGTTCTACGTTGCAGGCTTCGGTTAAGCTATTGAGTGCTTCAATGGGCGCGAGTAGCTCCATCCGGTTATTGGTAGTGTGCGCAAAGCCATGGCTCAATTCCTTTCGATGCCCTTTGTAAATCAATACTGCGCCATAACCGCCCGGCCCAGGGTTGCCAAGACATGAGCCATCAGTAAATATGTGAATTGTTTTGTTTGACACAGCCACCTCTTAAATTTTTTATCGGAATTGCGCTTTTCCCTTAGCCTAGCGCAAAGGGGTTGATATACTAACAAAAAATATTCGTTGCAGCAGAGGTATCATGCGTCAGATTGTTTTAGATACAGAAACCACCGGTATTGAGCCTAAAGAAGGTCACCGCATCATTGAAATCGGGTGTGTAGAAGTGGTGAACCGTAAGCTAACGGGGAATCACTTTCATGTTTACATCAACCCTGGGCGTCAAATAGAACAAGAAGCCATAGAGGTGCACGGGATCACTAATGAGTTTTTGCAAGACAAGCCTGTCTTTGCAGATGTCGCTCAAGATTTCGTGAATTTTATCCGAGGCGCGCAACTGGTTATTCATAATGCGCCCTTTGACGTGGGCTTTATGGATCACGAATTTGCCATGGAGCCGTCCACGAAAGGTGTCGTGACTCGGGATATATGCGACGTTTTAGATACTCTGATGTTAGCGCGCAAGATGCACCCAGGGCAAAAAAACAACCTTGATGCATTGTGTCGCCGGTACGGTATAGACAACAGCCACCGAACACTGCACGGCGCGTTATTGGATGCTGAAATATTGGCTGACGTTTACCTGCTTATGACCGGTGGGCAAACTAAGCTTAAATTAGCGTCAAGTGGCAGTAGTGAAGGTGATAGTAATGAAGTACGTCCTATCCAACGTACTGCAAATAAATTAAAGGTTATTAAAGCCAGCGCCGATGAGTTACTACAGCATGAAGCGCGCCTAGATATCGTAAAAGATGCCGGTGGCAAATGCTTATGGCGTCCAGACAGCGTGGAGCCTTCGTAATCGAACGTACTTAGTACAGCTAAAAATATCGGCCACAGCAATTAGGTAATAGGAGAGCAGCGAGTGAAGGGGATGGGTAAATTATGGCGAATAGTATATCTGACATTACTGATATCCCTTCCGTCCTTGGCTCAGCAATCTGATGAGACAGGTAACGCTGCTGATGCATCATCGCCATTGTCTTCGCTAGGTGATGAGTACGAAAACTCAATTAAATTACTGCAAAATCGCTTCCGCGTGGATCACAACGTCAAAGAAGTGACGATGATTTTCTTTCGCGAGTACGGCTCAGCGCCGGTTGTACTCGTGCGCCCTGATGGCTCAAAGATATTTCAGGGGCGTTTTGATGAAGAAAAAGTGGCGTGGTATGACGCTGATACTTTCGACATGATTACCATTAAAGACCCTGTACCTGGTCCGTGGCAAGCCGTCGGGCAGGTGTTGCCGAATAGCCGCGTAATGGTTATTTCGGATATTGAGCTTAATGCGCAGCCTTTACCCCCAATATTGTTTTCAGGTGAAATTTTAAAATCTACGGCCTACCTCACCAATGGGGGAAAACCCATAGAAAATAGTTTGTTCAGAGATGTGGTAGAACTCAGTATCGATTTTCTGAGCACTAACAACCCTAACTTTGACAACTTTGCCACCAACGACCAAGAAATAGCCCGTTTCGAAGATAACGGTAGAGGCATGGATGAAAGGCCGGCCGATGGGGTATTTACAGGGCAATTCAACTTAAACATCGCGCCAGGCGAATGGAAGCCAAAGTTTACCGTTAAAACGCCAATGTTTACCCGTGAACACATTGACCCTCCGATAGTGCTGCATCCAAACCCTGTATTTATTACCGTGGAAACTGATGGAGGCGGTGAGGGTTACCATAAACTTATTATTGATGTGAATAGAGCGTTGGTGGACATTCAATCACTATTGATTGATGGCAAGGTGCGCTACCCCAATACCGATGTACAGAATTTTTCATTAACAGAAGGTGGCGATGAAGTGCGAGAACACCTTATTGTGGCTTATGAAGAAGGTATCTTTCGCATTAAACTTACTGCCTATGGAACCACCACCGACGGGCGCGATTTTATTCTCGATGTGCCGGAGTACAGTTTTTTGGCGGACGCCCCTGAGCCTGAAATTATCGACCCTTTGATTGATGGCGAAGACCCAATTGTTGACGGAAGTGAAGAAATACCTTTAATAGGGACGTCGTTTGAGTCGGACGAAGAGGTGCCCAGCGCGCCAGTTGAAGACAACATGGACTCGTCAACACTCATCATTTTATTAGCTGCCGTGAATGGCTCTATTTTGTTTATAGGCGTGCTTGCCGCCGTGTTTATTGTATTTAGGCGTCGTAAAGCCAAACAAAGACCTACTTTATCGGCTAAACAAGCGGCATCCGACAAAAAGCCGGTGACTGAAGAAGGATTGTCTCTTGAGGCGGAACCGAAAGGTTTGAAAAAGTGGTTGGGCATTTTTAGCAAGAAAAAATCGTAACCCCTTCACGTGGCATTGTCGATTAATTGCCCTTCATTGAATTATATTTCGACATTGTGACTAATTTACAGCCAAACAGTGCTCAGATGACAATTTTATTGCTAAAAAGCGTTGACTCCACTTAGGGGAATACGTATTATCTGCGCCGCAGTGAGGGCACGGGGTTAAAGCAACCCAATCAACTCACTGATAACATTGAAAATGTGGAGCGGTAGTTCAGTTGGTTAGAATACCGGCCTGTCACGCCGGGGGTCGCGGGTTCGAGTCCCGTCCGCTCCGCCACTTTCAATGGTATAACTAAAAGGTCTTCGGAGCGGTAGTTCAGTTGGTTAGAATACCGGCCTGTCACGCCGGGGGTCGCGGGTTCGAGTCCCGTCCGCTCCGCCATTTAGTTATACAGCGCAATCTCGATTATGTGGAGCGGTAGTTCAGTTGGTTAGAATACCGGCCTGTCACGCCGGGGGTCGCGGGTTCGAGTCCCGTCCGCTCCGCCATTAATCGAGTATAAGCGCGCTTCCCATATTGCGGAGCGGTAGTTCAGTTGGTTAGAATACCGGCCTGTCACGCCGGGGGTCGCGGGTTCGAGTCCCGTCCGCTCCGCCATTTCAAGCACGTTTAAAGATGCGCAGTTCTGCGTATTTCCCCTTTCCAAAACACGTTTTTGTGTTGGCTTTTTGCCAATTTTTTTCGTATGTTCATTGACTTATCATAATTGCATGCAATGCTTATTGCTATGCTTAAGTTTTGATGTAATTTCCTTAAATGCCGTTGTATTTTTTCCTTCCCGTATTTTTATATGTGAGTCTTGCTTATGACTCGTAATGAACAAAAACAATTTTTTGTGGCGGATAATTTAAAAGCCGTTGCGGTATCTTTGTTGAGTGTTTCGCTGATTACCCTTTTGTTGGGCATATTGATGTTTGCAGTGATCCGAGGACAAGAAGAAGCGCGCGCCCGCGACATTTTAGACAGTGTAAGGGCTATTTTCCAAGACGCAGAACGCACGATTGATTACCTCAATATGTTGCCCTACGACACCTGTACCATGGAAAACTTGTCGGAAATGCGCAAAACCCTATTTCGCTCCCGCTTTGTAAAAGAAATTGGCTTCTATGAAGATGGACTTTTGGTGTGTAGTACGTATTTGGGGGTTTTAGACGAACCCTTCAAAGAAGCACCACCGGATTTCTACGCAGGATTAAATGATGCTTTTTGGATTAATACGCCCCTTAAATTATTTGAAGCGCAAGCCACAGGTACCATCGTCAAACGGGGAAAATACAACGCCGTGCTGAATATGGATGGGGTTGTAGGCTTTAGTAGTTCTCAAGACTGGCAACTTATATATAACGGCGAACAGTTTTATCATATTGCCGGTAACCCGCGTTTAATCGAAAGCACTGTCAATAAAGATGAACAACAGTATATAAACCGCTATTTCTCACTGACCTTCTTCATGTGTGATGAGCGGTATTCAAATACGTGTCTGAAAGTGCAATCAGACGAAGGTCGTTTGTTTAGTTTACACAACAGTAAGTTAGTTTTATTCATTTTTATTATGCTTACCACGGCGGCGCTATCGCACATGGTAACCTTTAATTATCTGCGCCGACGTCGGTCGATTGAATACAGAATTACAAATGGCCTTGCACACAATAAGTTTTTTTGCCTCTATCAACCCTTTGTGGATTTAGCCTCTAGACAGGTCATTGGCTGCGAAGTATTAAGTCGTTTTGAAGACGAATTTGGCCCTATCTACCCAGATGAGTTTATTTCACAGGTAAGAGAGCAGGAAAAAACCTGGGAATTTACCATGGTGATGATTAAATCAGCGATGGAAGAACTTAACGCAAACCCTGATATTCCCGAAGGATTTAAGGTTTCCTTTAATTTATTCCCTTCCGACTTTACTCGCGAAAGTGCGTTAGATCTTGATTGGATCTTAGAGATAAACGAGAAGAACTTTAAGATTGTGCTTGAGATCACTGAAGACGAGCAACTGGCAACTCACAGTGCGGTGAAGCATATTAAAGCCCTGAAAAGCAAAGGTTTCATGGTAGCCATTGATGATTTCGGCGTGGGGTATTCTAATTTAAGCCAACTTAAATCTCTTAATTGTGACTTCTTAAAGATAGATCGTAGCTTTGTAATGGACATGGAAGATAACAGTATTCGTTCTTCGCTTATTCCGCATATCGTCAATATTGCTGAAGGGCTTAATGTAACGCTTATTGCTGAAGGTGTAGAAAACATAGACCAGTGCAAAGAATTGAATGATATGGCGGTAAAATATGGCCAAGGCTGGTTATTTGGTAAACCACAAGCTGCGAAAAGTTTAGCTGCTGCGATTAAAGCGTCGACATAGCGGCTTTAAGCTATTGGCGCGGAAGGGCTTCCGCGCTACCATGCATGCATAAAGTAAAAGGACATAGAAAGTTGCATGCAAGACGTATTACATTGCCATAAAGTCAGTAAAACTTATGCGGATGGTGAAACCACTACCCCTGTATTACACCACGTCTCGTTGTCGGTAAAACCGGGGGAGCAAGTGGCAATTCTCGGTAGCTCTGGTTCGGGGAAGAGTACCTTGCTGCATATCCTTGCCGGTCTAGACAAACCCAGTGAAGGTGACGTCTTTTTCCAAGATAAAAAAATCACCGCATTAAATAGTGCCCAGCTGGCTGCCTTACGCAATCAGGAAATGGGCTTTATTTATCAGTTTCACCATCTTCTTGGTGAGTTCACCGCCTTAGAAAATGTGGCTATGCCGTTACGTATCGGTGGCGAAAGTGCCGCACGGGCGAGTCAGAAAGCCCAAGTGTTACTAGAAGAAGTGGGGCTGGCGCATCGTATGGCGCATTTACCTCACGCCTTGTCGGGAGGGGAGCGTCAACGAGTCGCTATTGCTAGAGCGCTCGTGAACGACCCTGCGGTTGTGTTAGCAGACGAGCCAACAGGTAATTTGGATGACTCTACCGGCGAACAGGTCTATCAATTAATTGAAAAACTCAGCCGCGATAAACAAACCGCGTTTGTGGTGGTGACTCATGACACCGCGCTTGCCTCTCGTATGGATCGTATCCTTCGCATAAAAGATGGCATTCTAAGTACGCAAAACTAGGGCAGGTTAACGTGAAACTAGCATGGCAGTTGGCGCGCCGTTTTCGGCATGCAAAAACGCAAAACAGGTTTATTTCCTTTATTTCCCTCTCTTCTACCTTTGGCATTGGACTAGGCTGCTTCGTTCTTATCATTTTATTGAGCGTGATGAACGGCTTCGAGCGTGAATTGACCCATCGAATTCTTTCGGTTGTAGCTCACGGTGAGCTTTACAGTGTGGATAGCACGGGGATTGAAAATTTAGACGCTCAATTGTATCGGCTCAATGACGACCCTCGGGTAGAAAGTGTTGTGCCTTACACCGAACTTACGGGTATGTTGCAGTTTAAAGGTGAGCTAAAGGCAGTTTCTCTTACTGGAATAGACGTTAATAATGACCCTAGTGCATTCAAACAACAAGTCAGCGAAGATAGCTGGCGCGCGTTTCAAGGCAATAAAGACGGGGTATTGGTGGGCAAGGGCATTGCCAATAAGTTGGGCATTTCAAAAGGCGATGCTGTGCAAGCATTGATTCCGGTTACCCATGCTGACTTGCGTTTTTCAGCGCCTACCACAGTAACCTTAATCGTGGCGGGTGTGATCAGTGTTGGCGGAGAGCTTGATAATCACATTGGTGTTATGCATTTAGCAAAAGCCTCTTCCGCTGCCGGTTTGACAGGGAAAGCCATGGGGCTTAGATTTCGCTTGTACGATCCTTTCTCTGCTTACAGCACCATGCGTGATATTGGCTATAGTTATCCGCAAGCGGTGTACATGTCTGACTGGACCCGCACTCAAGGGCACCTTTACAAAGATATACAGTTAGTGAGAACCGTGGTGTACATCGCGTTGGTTTTAGTGATAGCGGTGGCCTGTTTTAATATTGTGTCTTCGTTGGTGATGGCGGTAAAAGAAAAGCAAGCGTCTATTGCAATTTTGAAAACCATGGGGGCCTCAGACAGCTTAATTCGACAAACATTTATGCTGCAAGGGGCGTTGAATGGCCTCGTGGGTATGTCAGTCGGGGTGGGCTTAGCGGTTATCATCGCGCCTAATTTGTCGGCAATAGTGAAAAGTGTGGAAACGGCATTAGGCATTAGCCTGCTGTCTGGCGACATTTATTTTATCGACTTTTTGCCCTCGCAATTGCATTGGGCAGACGTTGGGGTAACCATAGTGGTGGCACTGACTTTGTCAGTGCTAGCCACATTATACCCAGCGCATAAAGCCGCCAAAATATCGCCTGCTGAGTCTTTGCATTAGTGATTAAATAGCAGGTAAATAAAAAGGGGCGATTCAGCCCCTTTTTTAATTAAATGTGAGTATGCATAGATTTATGCATCATTTTTATCGAAATGTTTAAAGTCGACATCTTCTTCTTTTTGCCCCGCTTTCGGGTTGTTGAAGACATCTTCATCTAACGCACCTTCACTCTTCGCCACTACGCATGACACCATACAGTCGCCGGTAATATTCACCGCCGTGCGGGTCATATCAAGGAGGCGGTCTACACCAATAATAAGTGCAATACCTTCCACTGGCAGGTTCACCTGCTGTAACACCATCGCCAACATGACTAAACCCACGCCGGGTACACCCGCGGTGCCAATAGAGGCTAAAGTTGCGGTAAGAATTACCATGAGGTAATCGCTCATCGATAAGTCTACACCGTAAACCTGAGCAATAAATACCGTGGCAACCCCCTGCATAATGGCTGTACCATCCATATTAATGGTAGCGCCAAGAGGGAGAGTAAATGACGAAACAGAGTTACCTATTCCCAACTTATTGCGTGCGGTCTCCATGGTGACTGGCAAAGTCGCACTGCTACTAGAAGTACTAAACGCGAAGATAGCCGCGTCGCGCATTTTGCGAAGCAGCATCAGCGGGCTTAATCCACTGAGGGTTTTAAGCAATACCGAGTAAGTCACTAGGCCGTGCAATATAAGCACCCCAAATACCAGGAAGAAGTATTTGGCTAGGCCCAATATGGTTTCCGCCCCTATGGTAGCGAAAAGTTTGGCCATTAACACGAATACACCGTAAGGCGCGAGGTTCATAATAATGGTAACCAAACGCATAACCACGGTATTCAAATCTTCAAATACTGCACTTAATCGCTTACCCGCTTCTCCGGTCATGGCCATAGCCACACCAAATAATACGGCAAACACAATAATTTGTAGCATGTTGCCTTGTGCCAACGAATTGACTGGGTTGCTAGGCACCATGTTAATAATGACGTCGCCCAAGCTCGGCGCTTCTTTCGCTTGATAGGTGGTGTCGGTGCTAAGACTTAGGCCTTCGCCTGGCGAAACCAGTAAAGCCATACTCATAGCCAGTGTGATAGCAATGGCGGTTGTGACAATATACAAACCAACCGATTTAATGCCTAAGCGACCCAATTTACTGGGGTCAGACAAGGCGCTGGTGCCACAGACTAAGGAAACGAAAACCAACGGGACAACCAGCATTTTTAAGCTGTCGATGAATATTTGGCCTAAGGTAGAAAATATACCTTCGACGAAAATGTCATACGTGGAAAGCGTCATACCGAATATCGAAAACTGAAAATCTCCGCTATCATCGAACAAGAGCTGGAGCAATAAACCAACAACAAAACCGGCAGCCATGCCGAAAAAGATCCTGGCGGTTAAACTATATTTATGTGCGGATTGAGACATTTAGATTCCCTGAGCATTTTTATATTTTTAGTCACAGTTAGTGTGCCAGATTCTTTTGATTTTTAAACATAAAAAACGACGCAATTGTCATTTATAGAGGTTCAGGAACGAATTATGCCACTAAATACGCGATCATTGACTCAGGCACTCTTTATTATTAGTACAATTTTTACTCTGTTTGCTTGTGGCGGAGGAGGCTCTGTGTCACGGGACGACAGCACCGATTCGGGAAGTTCTGACGGGTCGTCGGCCACCATAGTGGTAACCTTGAGTCTTGAAAACGACGCAGGGGTAAGTGACAAATCTCTCACCATTAATAACCCCCTTACTTTAGTTGCAGAGGTGAAAGACACCAACGGCAATCCTCAGTCAGATAGATTACTTACCTTCGCGATAAGCGAACCTACGTTAGCCAATTTTAGTAATGATATTGCGACTGCGCGCACTAACGAAGACGGTATTGCCAGCATAGGCTTAACGGTAGGTACTGCCTCTGGTGATGGTGAAATTACCGCAAGCTTATCGTCTGGAGAAAGCGGAACCACAACCTTTTCTTCTGAAGGTAGTGGGGGGGCCAATATACAACCTGCGTCTTTGTTATTGTATGCCAGTGCGGTGCAGTTAGCGTCCAGTGGCAATGATGAAATAGAACTTATTGCGTTGGTAAAAAATGAGCAAAGCGTGCTAGTAGAGGGCGTGGAAGTGAGCTTCTCAGCCCCTAGTGATGCAGGTGTCGAGCTCCAACTGACGCAGTCGGTTACAGCGGCAGACGGCACCGCTCGCGCTATTATTACCTCTCAAAACGATGCTTCTAACAGAGACGTTAGAATTACTGCACAAACTGGCACCTTGGTGGAGTACGTAGATATTGAGGTATCAGGCACAGAAGTGACCATTAACGGAGCCACTTCGGTTATCTTAAATGACACTGTGGAATATACGTTAAGAGTGCAAGACTCGGATGGAGAAGCCTTGCCTAATCAAACGATTACCCTAACGCCCGGTACAGGAACACTGTCTACCACTTCAGTGGTGTCCGGTGCCGATGGCCAGGCGAGTGTTTTCTATACGGCCACCACCTCAGGAGAAGACAGTTTTAGCGCCGCTGCGTTATCGGCTCTGTTTGTACAAAAGATTCAAGTTCAACAAGACGAATTTGAATTTGTGCAGGCGCCGACCGAGGAAGTCGCACTATCAACCAGTGCCACTATTGTGGGGCGTTGGCAGCGCGATAATAGCGCTTTGGAGGGAAGAGAGGTAAGAATAACGGCCTCTAGGGGCACGGTCACCACAGCGCAACCTCTTGTAACAGACAACAACGGTGAGTTTTCCTTTGATATTGCGTCAGACAATGCGGGTTTTTCCACGATTACGGCGTCAGGGTTAGGTACAGATGGAAGCGAAGAGGTGGTCGCTACGCTAGAGGTGGAGTTTATCGCTACAACCCCCTATTACATACAAGTAGATGCCTCCAGAGAAATTTTAGGGCCCGACGGTCAAACCAGCTCTATTACCGCCATTATTAGAGATGAGAACGATAACTTAGTGAAAGGGGCATTGGTATCGTTTAATGTAGATGACCCTTCCACGGGGACAATATCTCCGTCTCAGGCTACCACTGACAGTAATGGTATTGCTACTACGGTTTACACCTCAGGTGCCGTGTCGAGTCATGAATCTGTAGTGATTACAGCACAAGCGGTAGAAGCGCCTGAAGTTCAAGATGAAGTGTTGCTAACAGTAGGCAACCGCGCTTTTGACATTTCTCTTGGTACCGGCAACACCATTTTGGTGTCAGATGACACCAGTTACACAAAAGAGTTTGCAGTGTTTGTTTCAGATAGTGCAGGGCAGCCAGTAAGCGACGTGGAGTTAACCGCGTCAATCAGCCCAGTAAAATGGGTAGATGGTGGTGGCTATTACAAAGGCTCTTGGTATTGGACTGGCACTGTGTGGGCAATTGATACACCGGTTTATTTTTGTGAAAACGAAGATCAAAACGACAACGGCATATTAGATATTGCGCCAGAGCCAAGTACCTATGATGAAGATACCAATGACGATGGCATGCTAACACCAGGTATTATCGGTACTGTGAATTTTGCTTCTGATGCCATCACCGATGAAAATGGTCAGGCAACCTTAGCATACCGCTATCCACAAAATTACGGTGGTTGGGTTGAGATGGTCGTGACGGTTTACGGTAAATCTTCCGGCAGTGAAGCGATAGCCAGCATGCGTTTTGGCTTGGAAGCTGCGGCAGACGATCTGTCTTCAGAAGAGTCGATGCCGCCGCCCAATCCTTTTGGTTCTGATGCCTGTCCTATTGCCAATTAACCCACAGTCATCTTAGGCTCGCAGCGCACTGCGGCGAGCCTAAACCATCTTTAAACTTGCTGGAATGGATAAACTGAGCCAATTTTCAGGATTTGCGTGAGTTCATCGAGGGCAGTACGAGATTCTATTAATAGTTGCGGATCCCGAAGGTCATCTTCGCGCAATTCATCACGGTAATGCTTTTCTATCCACGCGTTTAAACGGGTAAACTGCGTATCGTTAATCAGGGTAGCCTGATTTACTGCATCTAGCTCTTGGTCGTTCATGGCCACCCGTAAACGTAAGCATGCTGGGCCGCCGCCATTACGCATGCTTTGTTTAACATCAAAATAATTGACAGATTTAATCGGTGTACCTAGGGTGACAAGCTTGTCTAGATAACGGCTAACGGCTTCATTTTCCTGACACTCAGTAGGCGCAATTATGGTCATTTCGCCGTTGGGTAAGGTAATGATTTGCGTGTTAAATAAGTACGTTCTAATGGCATCTTGTACAGATACTTCATCGGTAGGTACTTCAATAAAGTGCAGGGGCTTTTCACCAAACTTAGTTTGAATTTCCGCAAGGCCAGCGTCCTTTTTATAAAACGCTTGCTCGTGGAAAAACAACACATTTTGGTTACCTACGGCAATCACGTCGTTGTGGAATACGCCTTGGTCAATAACGTCAGGGTTTTGTTGCATGTACACCACCGAGTCGTCGTCGAGGCCATGCAAACGCGCAACCGCTTGGCACGCTTCTAGCGTTTGACGTGCAGGGAATTTGGTGGGTGCTGGTTTGCTTGGGTCAAATGCATGACGACCGTAGACAAAAAGCTCAACGCCAGACTCACCGTACTGGCTGCAAAGCCGAGTATGATTGGCAGCACCCTCGTCACCAAAATGTTCGTTATCAGGAAGGTGTTGATGATGGGCGAAGTATTTGTCGTTGGCAAAGGTGCCTTTTAGGATATTGCCGGTGACCTGAGGCTCCAGAGAGCGATGGAACTTGTTGGTGAGGTTTGCTGGGGTAAAGTGTACCCGTCCGTCCGCAGTATCGGCGCTAGGAGACACAGTGGCGGCATTTGCCGTCCACATGCTACTGGCAGAGCAACATGCTAAGAAAATCTCGCGAGATTGCTTTGCAGCGCTTTCTAGAACACGAGCATCTGAACCGCTAAAGCCTAAACGACGCAGGGCTGCAATATCGGGGCGCTCCTGTGGGGCGAGTACACCCTGTGCCATGCCCATGTCAGAGAGGGCTTTGGCTTTTGCCAACCCTTGTTTGGCTGCTTGTTTAGGGCTACTGATTGCGTTAGCGTTATTAAGAGAAGCAACATTTCCGAAAGACAAACCGGCATAGTTATGGGTTGGGCCAACAAGGCCATCAAAGTTAACTTCAAACTGCTTCATACTTTCCCTCTATTTGGTGTTTAGGCATTTGCACACTAGGCTATATAGTCGCCGGTATTCAAATACAGCAAATAGGCACGCCAAGGTATGCGCGTTTAGAAGAAGAATGCGCCTTGGGTATGCCGAATGGCTGGCATTATACGGTTTTTAAGGGCATTGCCAATCGTGCTGTTTACTATTTAAACAGTTTTTGTGTGAGTTTAAAGCAGTGGAAAGAATAAGTATGAAGAAGATCTTGTTTTCCATTCACTTTGTAGATATATGTTAAAAAAGAGCGGGTATCTCATCAAGCAGGCAAAGGTACTCCAATTTTCGGAATTTGACGTAAATAGTCATTAAAAATCAATAGGTTTAGTTCAATTATATGGCAAAATCACTGGTCATAGTCGAGTCACCAGCCAAAGCAAAAACGATAAATAAATATCTCGGTAAAGATTTTATCGTAAAAAGTTCGGTTGGCCACGTGCGAGATCTTCCAACGAAGGCATTAGGCAAAGTTGAGCCTAAAAAACCGGCAAAAGAACTCAAAACTTTAAGCGATGAAGAGCGACTAGAATATCTTCGTCGTCACGAATATTTGAAACTTGTCGATCGCATGGGTGTTGACCCAGAAAAAGATTGGCAAGCGCACTATCAAGTGTTGCAAGGCAAAGAAAAAGTGGTTAACGAACTCAAAAAGTTAGCCAAAGACGCTGATACGATTTATCTCGCAACGGATTTGGACCGTGAAGGGGAGGCCATCGCGTGGCACTTGCAAGAGTTGCTAGGAAGCAAAGGTAAAACTTACCAGCGCGTCGTGTTCAACGAAATTACTAAAAACGCGATTCAAGATGCGTTTTCTGATCCGGGCGAACTTAATATTTCCCGGGTGAATGCACAGCAAGCACGTCGATTCCTCGACCGTGTTGTTGGTTTTATGGTGTCGCCACTGTTATGGAAAAAAATTGCTCGTGGCCTGTCCGCAGGACGAGTTCAATCGGTAGCTGTACGCTTAGTTGTTGAGCGTGAACGTGAAATTAAAGCCTTTGTGCCCGAAGAGTTTTGGGATGTGCACGCCGACTTAACCAGCCAACAACAAGCCGCATTGCGCATGTTGGTGGCAAAACATCAGGGCAATGCGTTTAAGCCCAAAAATAAAGCCGAAACAGACAAAGCGTTGGCCGAGTTAGATGGCGCAAATTACCAAGTTGAAAGCCGTGAGTCGAAACC
Source organism: Alteromonas sp. B31-7 (assembly GCF_015767655.1). Taxonomy (NCBI): domain Bacteria; kingdom Pseudomonadati; phylum Pseudomonadota; class Gammaproteobacteria; order Alteromonadales; family Alteromonadaceae; genus Alteromonas; species Alteromonas sp. B31-7. The sequence continues at coordinate 2,569,928 of NZ_CP065233.1, read as the reverse complement.
GACACAAAGCCGACCTTCTGCGCCCTTTATAACTTCTACATTACAGCAAGCGGCAAGCACACGCTTAGGGTTTGGCGTGAAGAAAACCATGATGATGGCCCAGCGTTTATATGAAGCGGGTTACATCACCTATATGCGTACCGACTCAACCAATTTGAGCCAAGAAGCCCTTGATAGTGCACGGGCGTATATTTCCGATAATTTTGGTAACAAGTATTTACCTGACTCGCCTATTCGCTATGGCAGTAAAGAAGGTGCGCAAGAAGCGCACGAAGCTATCCGTCCTTCTAACGTTAGCATAGGAGCTGCCAGCCTAGGCGATATGGAGCGTGATGCTCAGCGTCTTTACGAATTAATTTGGCGTCAATTTGTGGCCTGCCAAATGACCCCAGCGAAATACGATGCGACCACCATTCGAGTGTCTGCTGGCGACTATGAACTAACAGCGAAGGGCCGCGTACTTAAGTTTGATGGTTGGACCCGTGTTCAGCCTCAATTGCGTAAGAAAGGCGACGAAGAGCTCATGTTGCCAGACGTTCAAAAAGGTGACGTACTCGAGTTAAAAGCGTTAGATCCTAAGCAGCACTTTACCAAGCCTGTTGCGCGTTTTAATGAAGCATCACTGGTTAAAGAGCTCGAAAAACGTGGTATTGGTCGCCCATCTACCTATGCGAGTATTATTTCAACCATTCAAGATCGCGGCTATGTGCGTTTAGAAAACAAACGTTTTTATGCCGAGAAAATGGGTGAAATTGTGAATGATCGTCTCATGGAAAACTTTGACGATTTAATGAATTACGACTTTACCGCAAACATGGAGCAGCAATTAGATGATATTGCTGAGGGTAATAAAAACTGGAAAGACGTGCTCAACGACTTCTACAGTGGTTTTTACGGCAAGTTACTGAACGCTGAGAAGGACCCAGAAGAAGGCGGTATGCGCCTTAATCAAGCGGTTCCAGCGGGCATTGAATGTGATAAATGTGGCCGCGAAATGAACGTACGTACCGCCTCTACCGGGGTTTTCCTTGGATGCTCTGGTTACAACTTACCGCCGAAAGAGCGCTGTACAAACACCATGAACCTTACCGCTGGTGATGAAGTGGTGAAGGTTGATGACGAAGAAGAACTTGAGACAGAAGCGCTACGCTCGAAAAAGCGTTGTCCAAAATGTGGCACTGCCATGGACAGCTACCTCGTTGATGAATCTCGTAAACTTCACGTGTGCGGCAATACCCCGACCTGTGATGGCACCTTGGTAGAGAGTGGCACCTTCAAGATTAAAGGCTATGACGGCCCTATTATCGAGTGCGATAAATGTGGTAGCGACATGGAGCTTAAAAACGGCCGGTTTGGCAAGTATTTTGGCTGTACCAACGAAGAGTGTAAAAATACTCGCAAGCTGTTGCGAAATGGCGAAGCTGCGCCACCGAAGGAAGATCCAGTGGATTTACCTGAGCTTCCTTGCGAGAAATCAGATGCCCACTTTATGTTACGGGACGGGGCGTCAGGTATCTTTTTAGCGGCGCATAACTTCCCTAAGTCGCGAGAGACACGTGCGCCGAAAGTGGAAGAGTTGGCTCGCTTTAGGGATAGAATTTCGCCGAAATTCTATTATCTTGCAGATGCGCCACAAAAGGATCCTGAAGGTAATCCGGCCATTGTTCGTTACAGCCGTAAGACAAAGCAGCAGTATGTGATGTCGGAAAATGAAGCTGGAAAGGCCACAGGCTGGTCGGCGTGGTATGACGACGGAAAATGGCAAGAGCAGGCTGCGAAAAAGCCAGCTGCTAAAGCGAAAGCTAAGAAAAAATAGTGCTTAATGCGCGCAACGTTTAGGTCAAATAAGCCCGCATTTTGTCGGGCTTATTTATGTGATGTACATTACTCGATTACACGCTAAATTGGCTCAAACTAAGCCTGTTTGCGATTGAATATATCGACAAGAGATAGAGAAGAAATCATGGCTTCACTACAAGATCAGTTATTAAAAGCTGGGCTAGCGGATAAAGCCTCCGCCAAACAAGCTCGAGCAGATAAACGAAAAAAGCAAAAGCAGCAAAACAAGCAGAAACAACCGACAGTTGATGAAACAGCACTGGCGGCGCAAAAAGCGGCAGAGGAAAAGAAAGCGCGAGATCGCGCCTTGAACCAACAGCAACAGCAAGAACGAGAGAAACGTTCAATTGCCGCGCAAGTTAAACAGCTTATCACCACAAATAAACAAGAACGTAAAGGGGATATTGTCCTTAATTTCACCCATGAAAATGTGGTCAAGCGTATGTATGTCAGTAATGACATTCACAAGCAAGTCACTAAAGGTCGCTTAACCGTGGTGCTCCTTGATGACGCTTACGAGCTAGTACCCACCCCGGTAGCTGATAAAATCGCCCAGCGTGATGAGAGCTATATCGTCTATCGTGCCGACTTAGATACCCGTGGCAATGATGGCAAAGACGAGCAAGAAGAAGATTGGTACGCTGAGTATGAAATTCCTGATGATTTAACGTGGTAAAGGATAGTAAGGGCGGCTGGGTATCGCAATATGTTAATGCCGATACCCGCCTTTTTGCTTACGGTGAAGTGGCTGCTTACGCCGCTGACTTTGCCGCAACGTAATGGTCTAACTGCGCCAAATAATGTGCTTTCCCTTCCTCAGACAACCAACTTGCTTTAAAGCTATTTTCTACCAATGTCACTAATTCTTGTTTGCTAAACCCGCCTTCTTCCTGCAGCGCGACTAAGTTTTCGTTCAAATAGGCACGAAAATAAGAGGGATCATCAGAGTTAATGCAAGGGGTGAGGCCCAACGCTAGCATGTCTTTTATCTCTTTGGACGTCAGGGATTGAACCACAAACTTATTTGATACTGGGCAAACGGTTAACCCCAGTTTCTTTGCTTTGGCAAGGTCGCATAATTCCGTAGAGGCCAGTATATTGACGCCGTGGTCTATTCGGTCAACCTTAATTTCTTCAATGACTTGGCGTATATGTTCTAAAGTGTTGTCTTGATTGACGTCGCAATGCATGGTGAGTTTTAACCCCATGTCTCTGGCTTTGGCAAACACCGCACTGAATTTCTCTGGTGGATTGTTTTTCTCATCTGAATCTAACCCCACGCCCACAAGTTTATCTATGTAAGGCTCAGCCATCATTAAATGCTGCATGGCTGACTCTGCAGACATATCACGTAAAAAGCACAGAATTAGCTGGCATTCTACGTTAAGCTGCGTGACCGCGTCAGTTCTGGCTCTGTCTATTCCACTTATCACGGTGTGGAAACTTACGCCCCTTGAGGTATGAGCTTGCGGGTCGAAGAAAAGTTCGACATACACGATATTCTGCTGAGCGGCGCGTGTGAGATAAGCCATGGTAAGCTGGTAAAAATCTTCTTCGTCTATTAATACGCTCATACCTGCGTAATAAATGTCTAAAAACGAAGGAAGGTCGTGAAAGTTGTAGGCCGCAATCATTTCTTCTGGGGTTTTCGCGTTAAGGGTGACGCCATTTTTTTGTGCCAAAGCAAAGCTTAGTTCAGGTTCGAGTGTGCCTTCTATATGAACATGAAGTTCTGCTTTAGGCATGTTTTCAATAAATGTTTTCATTTGCCTGTTCACCATTGGTTTTATTATTTGGAGTTGTTTTTGTTGAGCCACGACAGTTACGGCGGTGCTAACCCTTGCTAGTGGTCTCGCCTTTAACGTTTTGTCTTTGGCTTCACTTTCACTCTTAATTTATACAAGAACTGCGCCTAAGATAACTTGGGTTAAAAGCGTGAAAATCAGCGGACAATCCCGAACTCAGCGAGCATTTTGCGAAATTTTTGTCCCATGGCTGCATCATAATAGGGCAAGGGCAATGAACTAACCTGGTGGGCTATCAGGGGTTGGTTCTGATTGCAGTAGAATTGGGGTAAACTTAGCACCATCTTAAACGTCTATAAAACGCCCCAGATAATAATGATAAATTGGAAAAGCCTTGGATTTGACGCGTTAACGACGCATCAACTATTCGAATTACTAAAACTTCGTGTGGATGTCTTCGTGGTAGAGCAAAATTGCCCATATCCTGATCTAGATGAAAAGGACAGGCATTGCGACATGCGCCATCTCATGGGATTTGAGCAGGACAAACTGGTTGCTTACGCAAGGTTGTTACCCCCCGGTGTTAGCTACCCTTCGGCCAGCATAGGTAGGGTTGTCACACATCAAGACTATCGCGGAAACGGCAGGGGTAAGCGGCTCATTGAAACTGCCATCAAGTATTGTGAATCTTACTGGCCAAACAGCGAAATTGAAATTGGCGCACAAACCTATCTGTTGTCGTTTTATGAAAGTTTCGGCTTTGTGCCTACCTCAGACATGTATTTGGAAGATGGCATACCTCATGTGGATATGAAAAGAACGCCCCAGTAAGGGGCGGTGCTTGTGTTTAACGGGGAGGACTGATTTCTCTAGCTGCTACTTCACGTCAGGCAATTGTGCGACAAGTTCATTTAATCCGGAAACCACGGTGTCTGGCTTTAACGCAAGAGGGTAAAGCACTTTACCGGGGCGAGCGATAAATGCAGCTTGCCAACCCGCTTGCTTTGCGCCCGCAATATCCCAACCGTGAGCGGCGACTAACATGGCGTCTTCGGGTTTAATTTGCATTTGTTCAGCTGCCCATGCATACGCGCGCAAGTCAGGTTTGTATAAATTAATGTCCTCTACACTTAAACGTTTATCAAAATAGGACAGTAAGTCGGCATTCTTGAATTGGGTGTAAACCCCTTTGTTCGACGAGTTAGTTAAACTTACCAAAGTGTAGCCTTTCGCTTTCAGTGCTTTAAGCCCTTCAACCACATCACCGTGAGGAGGAAGGCTTCTCAGTGGCGTGACTATTGCCTTTTTGGCGTCTTCTTTTGATAGCGTTATACCTTCTATTTCTGCCACCATAAGTAAAGACGCTACGCCAATTTCACCAAAGGTATGAAACCGTTGAGTTGTAGAGTCAACCAACGAGTGATGCAACATAGTAGAAAACCATAGTGGTAGTAAATCATTGCGTCCGCCTAACGCTTCGCCCACAGAACTGCGCATGGCAGTTAAGTCTAGTAGGGTTTCATTGACGTCGAAAAATATCACTTTGGGGGCAGGGAGCATGTCAGCAGAAGCGGCATGGGTTTCATGATTATGCGCTAGGGAGGGGAGTGAAACTAAACAGCAAAGTATAAGCAGCAACCGTTTCATAAAAAACCTATCGTGTAGTTTGAACGAGTGTTCAATTTAGGTGGCTTTGGTTTACCTGCCAACTCACCCTCGTTCAATCGACATACTGGTACGACGAACTGCTGTGGTTATCCCAGCGCGTTCAGTGCAAGTTGTGTTTGCTTGGTTAACTCCGCATTTATTTTCCAATGATCTGGTGACCATCCGGCTAAAAAACGATGGAAATCTGCGCAGGCAAAGGGGTAGAGGCTTCGCCATTCTTGCAATATTTCATTAATTTCACGATCAGAATGCCTCTTTATAGTCACCTTATTATTGAGTGCTTGTTTCAGGGCTTGTAAATACACCTCTAGTAAGTCTTGGTTGTGGGCAAGTTGATCAGATTCACTTAATGCACTTCCTAAAAAATAGGCGACGTCCTTTACCCCAACGCCATGGCCCGTATATTGAAAATCGATAGCGGCGCAGTGCGATAAGTGACTGGTGAAGCAAAAGTTAGCGACTTTGGCATCACCATGCAGCACGGTATGGTATTTTGCCTTATTCAGGCGGGTAGATAGGCCATGAGCTGCATCTTTAAGGGGGCTCGCCTTCATGGCGTTAAATTCATCTAGCCGTGTGCCAAGGTGCCAATAAGTCCCTTCTTGCCATAGGTGTTTATCGTTAACCCCCATAAACTGCCCATGAAATGCCGCCAACCATTTAAGTACAACAACGGCATCATCGGGCGATAATTCCATGGTGGTTTTCTCATAGTAAAGATTTGCAAGATCCTCCATCACAATAAGCGTGTCGTTTGAGTGTTGTTCCTCTTGGTTTTGCCCGGCAGGCGAGGGGAGAAGCGCAATGGTCTTTGGGGTTTTGCAATCTTGCGTTGTGAAGGGTTGAAGGTGAGTGTAAAAGTAGGCTTCTACCTTGAATGAGCGACATTTTCGTTTAAAGCTGGTATTGCCGCTCCAGCCTTTAGGATGATGGCTACCCAGCCTAGGTTGTGCACATTTGGCTACCACACGTTTTGTCGCACTTGTTCCGACAGGGGATAAGGTGGCTCTAAAACAAGCTCCTTGCTCACTCCAAAGTGGTTGTATAAGCGTGGCGTGTTTAACTTCACATTGGGTAGCCTGTGCGAGCCACTTTATAAATTCAGGGTTAACTTCATCAACCATTTTATCATCAGCCTTATTCTTTAAAGCGCCTTACTGATACCCGCAAGAGGGCTAGCAATGGTGTTAAGAAAGAAGTGACAAAAAAGCCGCTGATTAAGCGGCTTTTGTCTTTATTTCACTTTGCCAAAGAATGGCCAGCGGAATTAGCTGTTAGCGGCTTGAGACTCAGTCTCTTCGTCACTTTCAGCTGCTGACTCAACATGTTGAGAGGCTACATCTACGCTTGCCGGCAACGTGGTAGGGGCAGATGCCTTTCCAACAACATCACGCATTAGCGCTTGTTTGCCACATACCGTGATGGCAGGACGTGTATCATCAGCTTTTGCCACTAGTGCCACATCAGTAAATGCATCATCAACCGAAGCCGGTAATGTCATAGGGTGAGATGCCCTACGTTTACCTAAGCTACTTGCCGCCAAACTCGTGTTGATAACCGATGTCTTCACCGACTTAGGGGCTACCGGCTTTTCGTCGGCAACGTCAGCATCACTGCTTTGAGCTTTTTCTTCCACAACCACCTCTGGGGCCACATCAGCACTGCTTTCTTGCGCGCTTGGTGCTTCAGCGCTATCGCCATCATGATTCAAATCTATTTCAACTTGCTTAGGTGGCGTTGCTTGCGCTTCTACAGGCACTTTAACCCGAGGCTTCGCTGGCTTAGCATTGGCATCAGCATCTGGAGAAGTAAGATCGAACTGAAGTTCGTCTTGCACAACATCAGCGGCTTCTTCGCTTGCAGGCTCTAGCAAACCGGGCTTATCTGCTTGCGTCGAGTCTTCTTCACTTGGCGCTTGGCTTACGTCTTTCGCTTCTGGCGCTGGCGACGTAGCTTCTGCTGGCGTTTCAGCGGCTTGAGGTTGCGCTTCGCTTTGTTCATTGCTTGGCGTAGACTCAACAGCGACTTGCGGCTCAACAGGCGCGTCTGTTCCTGAAGACTGAACCTCTGATTCTAACTTACCGGGCATTGCTGCTTGGGTTTGCGCGGTATCGTTAGACTCTACATTGGCGCCGTCTTCTGATGCGTTTTGCGCATCCTTCTTACGACGTTGTCCTGCTGCACGAACATGACGAGGTGAACGACGTGAGCGGCCTCTGCCTTCTCGTTTCTGACCATTTTCATCCTGAGTCTGGTTAGCATTTTCGTCTTGTGTGCTAGGTGTAGAAGGCGTTACCTCTTCTTGCGCCTTAGATTCAATAACGTCGGTCTCATCTATTTTCGGCTTCTTAGGCGCTTGAGTCTGTTCTTGCTTAGGGGTTGACTCATTCGCTTTTGGCTTGGTTGTTTTAGGCGCTTTTTCGTTGCCTTCCTCAGCCGCCATTGCTTTCACAGGCTTCGCTTTAGCGGGCACCTTGTTCTTAGCTTGAACTTGAGTATCTTCGTCTTTATTCACTCGAACACTGCGGCGTGTATCACGACGCTTACGACGTTCAGCAACTTCACGCTTTTTCTGCGCTTGCGGTTCTTGGCTGTTGTCTTGGCTTTGTGCTTTATTTACCGGCTTAGTGGTCTGTTGCTCATCACGGGGCTGCTGCGCCTTACGCGGTTTGCGATTGCGGTTGTTACGTTTCTCGTCTTGATCTTGACGTGGCTTACGTTGTTCCTGATCACCACCTTCTTTGTTTTGTGGTTGCTGACCATGACGACGGTTATTTTTCCGAGGCTTACGACGTCTGTCATCGTTATTACGCTGACGTGACTGGTGCCCTTTGCTTGCCGGTTTTTGCTGTTCCTTGGTTTCTTTCTCTTTGCTTTCTTCGCTACCAAAGAGGTCGCTTAACCATTTACCAATACGAGAGAACAAAGAAGGTACATCTGCAGGCTTCGATGGTGCCTCTTTAGGCGCAACAACAGGTGCCGCAGTGGGGGCAACTAAACCTTTAAGGGCAGGCTCTTCTCGTTTAACTGGGGCGGCTGTTGTGGTCTCTGTTTCTGCTTCTACCGCAGGCATAAGATCAACTTCGTAGCTCGCTTCTGACACCACGTCATCAGGGCGACGGCGCTGAACTTGATAGTGTGGCGTGTCTAGATTTGCGTTAGGGATAAGTAATAAATCTACACCGTGGCGCTTCTCTAGTAACTGGATAGACTTACGCTTTTCGTTTAGCAGGTACGTGGCAACAGGGACCGGAAGCTGCGCTTCAATTTGCCCCGTGTTTTCTTTGATGCTTTCTTCTTCAAGAATACGTAGGATAGAAAGCGCAAGAGATTCAGTACCACGAATAGTGCCGTGACCTGAGCAACGAGGACACACATGGTGTGCCGACTCGCCCAATGAAGGACGTAAGCGTTGGCGTGACATTTCTAATAAGCCAAAGCGAGAGATACGGCCTAATTGAACACGAGCACGGTCACTTCGTACTGCATCTTTCATCCGGTTCTCAACTTCACGCTGGTGTCTTACCGGTGTCATATCGATAAAGTCGATAACCACCAAGCCACCTAAATCACGTAGGCGTAGCTGACGTGCAATTTCGTCTGCTGCTTCTAAGTTGGTATTCAGCGCAGTTTCTTCAATATCTCCGCCTTTTGTGGCGCGGGCAGAGTTGATATCAATTGAGGTGAGTGCTTCGGTAGGATCAATAACAATTGAGCCACCTGACGGTAAGCGAACTTCACGTTGAAATGCCGATTCTATTTGGCTTTCAATTTGGTAGTGACTGAACAATGGAACTTCGCCACGGTAAAGTTTTACGCGGTTTGCGAAGTCAGGACGTACCAATTGAATGTGCTGTAATGCTTGTTCATATATGCTGGTTTTGTCGATAAGGATTTCGCCAATGTCGCGACGTAAGTAGTCACGAATAGCACGGACAATAACATTACTTTCTTGGTGAATAAGGAAGGGAGCTTCACGCTCAGCTGCCACACCAGAAATGGCATCCCAGTGCTTCAATAGCACTTTAAGATCCCATTCAAGTTCTTCAAAAGACTTGCCTACACCCGCAGTACGAACGATTAAGCCCATGCCATCAGGAAGATCAAGTTTGCTTAATGATTCTTTAAGCTCTGTACGCTCATCACCTTCGATACGACGAGAAATACCGCCTGCTCTCGGGTTATTTGGCATTAATACTAGGTAGCTGCCCGCTAACGACAAGAAGGTGGTTAATGCAGCCCCTTTCTGGCCACGTTCTTCTTTGTCAATTTGGACAATAACTTCTTGGCCTTCTTTGATAACGTCCTTGATGTTAGGACGACCTTCGAATCTGTAACCTTTAGGGAAGTAAGTGCGGGCAATTTCTTTGAGGGGGAGAAAGCCATGGCGCTCAGCACCATAATCAACAAAAGCGGCTTCTAAGCTAGGTTCTACGCGAGTAATTTTACCCTTGTAAATGTTGGCTTTTTTCTGCTCGTGTCCTGGGCTTTCAATATCTAAATCATACAAACGTTGCCCATCAACGAGGGCAACTCGCAACTCTTCTTGTTGAGTTGCATTAATTAACATTCTTTTCATTGTATCTAACTCTGTTTTATACAGCCATTTAGACACAAAATTAAAGTGACATGTGCAAACCCTCACCGCGCAACCTCACGGCTGGACGGGGACTTTGTTGTAACGTCGCATTATCCTAAAACATGATCTTAAAACTTAACGCAATAAGCCTGTGCCGATTCATTTGGCTGGATTACAACTTATTGCGCATTGTCTGTTTTAAAGGATGTCGGGAGCGACACGCCCTTATTTCTTTCTTACAGGTAAATAAGCAGCCTTTATGCGCACTGCTTATTTCGTCAATTCAATTCTGTTTGCTAAATGGCGAACTTATTATGTGCTCGCGAGTACTATCTGAATTATCTAACGGCAGTGTAGTCGTTGCCTCTATAATTCGTTGTTTCGGTGTAAAACTGCCCTTCAAGGGGCTTATTCATCGAATAATGCAAACCGAAAACGAACAGTACTCCTTTATTCGCAGAGAGGAGTATTAGCGGTATTCTTAAACCGTATGGTGTGTCCAACCCTGCGAGATGTTATTTTTTATCAATTAATTACTGAATAAAAAACACCCTTCATTATCGCACCAAAGGGCGTATTTACGCAAGGTTTGTAGGGAAATAAAGCATGATTAATTGCAAGCAACGCTAAATGTTCAACCATAAGCTAATTTTTTTGCAGGCAAATGGCGGATTTTTTTCATGCCATGGGTGTTTTATGTTCCAGAGACCTTTTGCAATGCGGTATACTCCCCCTCATGAAAGAACAGACTCCCCAAAAAGTACAATTTGTAACCGTAGACGCAGATGTGGCCGGCCAGCGAATTGACAATTTTCTGCGCACTCAACTTAAGGGTGTGCCCAAAAGCATGATTTACCGAATTTTGCGTAAAGGCGAAGTTCGCGTGAATAAAGGTAGAATTAAACCCGAATACAAATTGGCTGACGGCGATGTGGTGCGGATCCCTCCGGTGAGGGTGTCTGAGGGTGCACCTGCGCCTTCGCCAAAATTAGATAAAATCGCCTCCCTTGAGAGCCATATTTTATTTGAAGATGATCGTATATTGGTTATGAATAAACCTTCTGGCATTGCGGTGCACGGTGGCAGCGGATTAAGCTTTGGTTTAATTGAAGGGTTAAGGGCATTGCGTCCTGATGCGAAATTTATGGAACTCGTGCACCGCCTGGATAGGGAAACCTCGGGCTGTATTCTGATTGCAAAAAAGCGGTCGGCATTGCGACACATGCATGAACAATTACGTACCGGCAAAATGGATAAGCGCTATCAAGCCTTAGTTGCAGGGGAGTGGCCTTCAACACGGTTTAAAGTGAAAGCGCCTCTACGTAAAAATACACTACAATCAGGTGAGCGCATGGTGAGTGTGGGCGACGATGGTAAGCCTTCTGAAACCCGCTACCGCATTTTGCAGCAATTTGAAGGGGCTACCCTTGTTGAGGCGTCGCCGATTACCGGGCGAACTCACCAAATCCGCGTGCATTGTTTACATGCGGGCCATCCCATTGGCGGCGATCCTAAATACGGCGATGCTGAATTTGATAACCAAATGCGTAAAATTGGCCTGAGCCGGTTATTTCTTCACGCGCACAGCATTTCTCTTATCCATCCTGGTACTGAGGAACGGGTGAAGTTTACTGCGCCATTGGATGCCACATTAAGCGCTACGTTAAATGCGCTTAGTAAGCATGCTTAATCACTCCTAAGGCCTGATGTCGTTCATGAGAGAAAGTCGTTACAAACTCGTTATCTTTGATTGGGATGGCACGCTAATGGATTCCGCTGCCAAAATTATAAACTGTATGCAACTGGCTGCCGATCAATGCGGTGTTACCGTGCCTAGTGCTGAAGAGGTGGGGCATATCATAGGAATCAGCTTAAAGCCTGCCATCAAACAACTGTTTAATACCGATGATGAAGCTTTGGCCGAAAGGCTGGTCTTAGCCTATAAAGAGGCATTTGTGTCGCAAGATACCACCCCTTGCCCATTATTTGATGGGGTTGAATCTTTACTAGCATCGCTTAGAGAAAGCGGCGCAATTCTGGCTGTAGCCACAGGTAAAGCTCGCAGAGGGTTATCTCGTGCTTGGCAGCAAACCAATACAGGGCACTATTTTACCACTTCACGGTGTGCTGATGATGCTGAGTCTAAACCGTCACCCGATATGCTGCTGCAAATTCTTGATGAACTCGATATTCAAGCCAGCGATGCGGTGATGATTGGCGATACAACCTACGACATGCAAATGGCAAAGTCCATTGGCATGGACAGGATAGGCGTGTCTTACGGTGTCCATGCTCAGGTTCATTTAGAAGCACTGCAGCCTAAAGCTGTTGTGCATTCTGTAAGCGAACTACAGCCGCTATTACTGACAAGCCCAGCGTTGTTGAGTTGCTAAGTCGAGCAAGTCAATATTAAAGTGTCTATCTAGCATATTGTGAAGCAACATGGTGGGTAGGCCAATGAGCGTATTGGGGTCGCGACTGGTAATACGCTCAAAGAGTAAAACACCCATCCCCTCACATTTGAAGCTACCTGCACAATCGAGGGGTTGTTCGGCATCAATATAGGCTTGTAGTTGGGCTTGACTATGGCGGCGAAAGAAAACGCATGTTTCTTCTACCCGGGTGACACAAGTTTCTTCTTTATCTTTGGGGCTTTGTTTGGCCGTCCCATCACCAAAGTGTTGGCACAAACTTAGCGCTGTATAAAAAGAAACGGTTTTTCCTTGGCAGAGGGTAAGTTGTGCAAGGGCATTTTCAACCGTATGCGGTTTACCCAGTATTTTTTTACCGTCCCCGGTATCAACGAGGGCAACCTGGTCGCTGCCAATAATGATTTTGTTTGGGTTTAGCCTCGCCACTTTTTTCGCTTTTTCCGCAGCAAGTCGTTTTGCTAGATTTATGGGGGATTCACCATCTTCGGGGGTTTCATCAATATCCGGTGCGCAGGTTTCTACGTGAATACCGATATTCGCGAGCAGTTGCTTGCGGTAGGTGGAAGAAGATGCAAGCACAAGTTGTGGCATATTTGATTGAGTCATACTACGGCCTCACTGTAACCAAGTCATACTGATACACAAATGTACGAAAACAAATAGGTTCGAGCCGAAGCCCTACATTTATTGTAGAACATTTTTCGCCAACGAAAGTATAATTATGACATTGGGTGCCAGGTTGAGTAGGGTAAGGTTTGAATACGATTAGAAATGGCACTTGCGAAAGGGGCGTTTTATCGACAGTAAAGCTGATAAAAGCTTTGACACTGCTTGGTTCACACTATATCATGCGCGCCCTATGCAGAAAGTGAAACTCCCTCATTCGGTTGAACCGACTAAAAGTGCTATGAAACGTTCCGATTATCGGGGCATCATGGCGTCTAAAGATATGGAACGATTGAGCGAGGCAGTTGTCCGATGCAGTGACGATGTGGATGTTGAGGTACAGTTCGAAAAAGACGCGCAGGGTCTTACTATATTTCACGGCCACTTAGGCACGCAGGTAACACTTATCTGTCAAAGGTGTAATGGTGAACTTGACTACTCACTTGACGTGGACTTTTGTTTTACTCCAGTGCAGGGAGGAGAGCAAGAGAGTGAAGACATCATTCCCGAGGCTTACGAACCGGTAGAGGTCAACGACCACGGAGAAGTTAGTCTGCTTCAGATTTTTGAAGACGAGCTATTGTTATCTTTACCCATTGTGCCCCTTCATGCAGAGTCGGCGTGTGCAGTGAAACGAGATGATATGTCGTTCGGAAAGATTGAACCGGAACAAGAGCGAAAAAACCCTTTCGCGGTTTTGAAAGAACTTAAGCGAGACCAGGAGTAAGTTATGGCAGTACAACAAAATCGTAAAACGCGTTCAAAGCGTGGTATGCGTCGTTCACACGATGCATTGACAGGCGCGACTTTGTCTGTCGATTCAACGTCGGGTGAAACACACCGTCGTCACCACGTAACCGCTGACGGTTACTACAAAGGCAAAAAAGTAATCGGCGCTTAAGTCGGCGACTACATTTTGTCTAAGCTAACCATTGCGTTAGATATCATGGGGGGCGATCATGGTCCCCCTGTTATCCTATCTGCGGCTATAAAAGCCATCCAACACCACCCCGACGTTAATTTTACGTTGTGCGGTGACGAATCTATTATAAATCCCGCTATTCAAGTACTTTCTGACGCCGAACGACGTCGCGTTGTTGTGTCTCATTGCGACCAAGTTGTTGATATGGGCGAGGCGCCTACCTCTGCATTGCGTCATAAAAAACGTTCGTCTATGCGAAAAGCCATTGAGCTGGTACAGGCGAAAGAAGCCCATGCATGCGTGAGTGCAGGGAATACGGGTGCTTTATTAACATTGTCTTTTTATCTTCTTAAAACACTCTCTGGTATTGATAGGCCTGCTCTTGTCAGTATGATGCCGACCGCCAGTCATCACAAAGTCCTTCTTCTCGATTTAGGGGCTAATGTTAACTGTACGCCAGATATCTTATTCCAATATGGGGTAATGGGTTCGGTACTTGCACAACAAGTTGCGGGGATTGCGTCGCCTAGAGTGGCATTATTGAATGTGGGCGAAGAAGATATTAAAGGAAATGCCCAGGTTAAGTCTGCCGATCAGTTGTTTAAAGATGCGCCGGGGATAAATTATATTGGCTATGTGGAAGGTGATGATATTTTTACCGATCATGCCGATGTGGTAGTCACTGACGGTTTTACCGGTAATGTGGCCCTTAAATCTAGTGAAGGGTTAGCGAAACTGGTGGTCAGTGAGGTTAAAAGACACTCTCAGCGGAATATTTATACACGTTTAATGGCCAAGATTGCTTTTCCGTTACTGAAATCTATCTATAACAGTGTGAACCCCGACCAGTATAACGGCGCGAGTCTGATAGGATTGCGCGGCATTGTTATCAAGAGTCATGGAAACGCATCTAAAGACGCCTTTTATTACGCCATTGTTCAGGCAATGCAAGAGGCGCGAATGCAGGTTCCGGACAAAATAAAAACCAAGATAGAAACGGTATTGTTGGAGCAGCTTTGAGCAAATATTCACGATTTATTGGTACCGGCAGTTATTATCCAACTGACGTACGTACCAATGCCGACCTTGAAGGCATGGTAGATACCAGCGACGAATGGATCACCGACCGCACAGGAATAAAAGAAAGAAGAATTATTGGTGCAGATGAGACTGCTGCAACCATGGGGTATGAAGCCAGTAAAAAAGCCATTGAAATGGCAGGTATCGACCCTAAATCTATCGATATGATTGTATGCGCGACCACCAGTGGCCGCTATGCATTACCCAGTACCGCATGTGAAATTCAGCGACTTTTATCATTAGATGGCATTCCTGCATTTGATGTGGCCGCTGCGTGTGCGGGTTATTGTTATGCGTTAAGTGTGGCAGACCAATATATTAAATCAGGAATGGCCAAGCGCATTCTTGTTATTGGTACCGATTGTCTAAGCCGCCTTATTGACCCCTCTGACAGAACCATGGTGATTTTGTTTGGTGATGCGGCGGGCGCGACTATAATCGAAGCCAGTGATGAACCTGGTATTTTATCTACGCATATACATGCTGCAGGTTCATACGGCGATCTTCTCTACGTAGGCAATCCAACCCGTGGTGACGAACAGTCAGTGCACGAAAATTGGGGTGTAATGCGTGGAAATGAAGTCTTTAAAGTTGCTGTGAACAAGTTATCTGAAGTGGTGGAGCAAACGCTAGCTGCAAACGATATGCAAAAAGCTGACTTAGATTGGTTGGTGCCGCATCAAGCTAATTTCAGAATTATAAAAGCAACGGCGAAAAAATTAGATATGTCACTTGATCAAGTGGTATTAACCCTAGAAAAATATGGCAACACCTCGGCGGCAACTGTGCCAACAGCCCTTGATGCTGCTATAAGAGATGGCCGTATTCAACGCGGTCAGCATTTATTACTAGAAGCCTTCGGTGGTGGTTTTGCCTGGGCATCTGCCCTTGTACGCTATTAATCTACTTTATCGAATTTTTTCAGTGGTTTTAGTAATAGAAAAATAATAAGGAAAACGTATGACTAAGACAGCTTGTGTTTTTCCGGGGCAAGGCTCACAAAGTGTGGGCATGCTAAAGGAATTAGCTGATAGCTACCCACAAATAGAAGCAACCTTTAAAGAAGCATCTGACGTGCTTGGTTACGACTTGTGGGATCTTGTGCAAAATGATACCGATGGCAAGCTAAACGAAACGCACATAACCCAGCCTGCGTTACTCACCGCCAGTGTGGCTACTTGGCGAGTTTTACGTGAACAAGGTTTAGATGTTGACTATCTGGCAGGCCACAGCTTAGGTGAATATTCTGCTTTAGTGTGTGGTGGCGCGCTCGCCTTTACTGACGCGGTAAAATTAGTAGAAGCGAGAGGCCAGTTTATGCAGGAAGCTGTACCTGCGGGTGCTGGCGCTATGTATGCCATTATCGGTCTAGACGACAATGCCATTGCGGATATTTGCCAACAAACGGCTATCGCTACTGGCGATGTTGTGGCTCCTGTTAACTTTAACTCGCCAGGTCAGGTAGTTATTGCAGGAGAGAAAAGTGCCGCTGAAAAAGCAGCACAAGGGTGCAAAGAGGCAGGTGCAAAACGTGCGTTACCGCTGGCCGTTAGTGTACCTTCACACTGTGAGTTAATGCGCCCTGCTGCGGATAAGCTTGAAGAAGCGTTAGCATCACTAAATATTCATACCCCTGCAATCAACATTGTGAATAATGTGGATGTGACCATTGAAACTGACGAGCAAAGCATAAAAAATGCGCTGGTACGCCAGTTACATTGCCCTGTTCAATGGACACGCACAGTGCAATACTTAGCCGATGCCGGTGTAGAGCGCGTGATTGAAGTTGGCCCAGGTAAAGTATTAACGGGGTTAAACAAACGAATTAACAAGGGGCTTGCCTCTTTAGCAGTGAATACGCCTGAGAGCGTAGAAGCGCTGAAACAATAAGGGAATTGCTATGAGTCATTTAGAAGGCAAAATAGCACTGGTTACGGGCGCAAGTAGAGGCATAGGTAAAGCTATTGCCACGCAACTTGCTGAACAAGGTGCAACAGTTATTGGCACAGCCACCAGCGACACTGGTGCTGCGGCAATTACTGATTACTTGTCCGCGTCAGGCGGGAAAGGACTTGCGCTGAATGTTACCGATAAAGACAGTGTTGAAACGGCCATAAAAGAAATTGCTGCAAGCTATGGCGGCATTGATATATTGGTTAATAATGCGGGTATCACTCGCGATAACTTGCTCATGCGCATGAAAGAGAGCGAATGGCAAGATATTATGGATACCAACCTAACAGCAATATTTACGCTGTCAAAAGCTGTACTTCGAGGTATGATGAAGAAACGTTTTGGCAGAATTGTTAATATTGGCTCTGTGGTAGGGAGTTCAGGTAACGCTGGGCAAGCAAATTATGCTGCCGCAAAAGCCGGTGTTATCGGCTTTTCAAAATCCATGGCGCGAGAAGTTGCTTCTCGAGGTATAACAATTAACGTTGTTGCGCCTGGATTTATCGATACAGACATGACAAAAGCGCTGTCTGACGATCAGCGTGAAGCCATTTCAAAAGATATTCCAGCTAACCGTTTAGGTGAACCTGAGGAAATTGCGGCCACTGTTGCTTTTTTAGTGAGCGATGGAGCCGCGT
Organism: Alteromonas sp. B31-7; assembly: GCF_015767655.1. Lineage (NCBI taxonomy): Bacteria > Pseudomonadati > Pseudomonadota > Gammaproteobacteria > Alteromonadales > Alteromonadaceae > Alteromonas > Alteromonas sp. B31-7. Next base: position 2,552,406 of record NZ_CP065233.1, on the reverse strand, counting down.
ATATCACGGGTGAAACTATCCATGTAAACGGTGGCATGTACATGGGATAATTCGCTTTTTTGCGAATTTAGCTAAGTTTGGGGTAGTATTTCCCCGAACTTGGATGTAAAAATAGAGTATTAAGAATTTGGGATGTCGCTGGTTTGACCAGAAAATTAGTTTAAACTGGTACTTGCAAGGGCGGACCTTGCAAAATAAACTAGCGGCACTTTTACTATCTAGTGACGTTTAAGGGAAACCTAGAATTATGAGTAACATTGAAGAACGCGTTAAGAAAATCATCGTTGAACAACTTGGCGTAAAAGAAGAAGAAGTAAAACCAGAAGCTTCATTCGTTGACGACTTAGGCGCTGATTCACTTGACACTGTTGAGTTGGTAATGGCGTTAGAAGAAGAATTTGATACAGAAATTCCTGACGAAGAAGCAGAAAAAATCACTACTGTTCAGTCAGCAATCGACTACATCAACGCTAATAAAGACGCATAAGTCTTTAACAAGTGTCAAAACGGCTCTTTTTAGAGCCGTTTTCTGTATCCCCCCTTGGTTCCAATGCGAGGACTTATTGTGACAAAACGTCGCGTAGTGGTTACTGGTCTTGGAATGCTTTCACCCTTAGGTCTCAACAGTGAAGAGACATGGCGCCGTCTGCTTGCAGGCGAAAGCGGTATTGGTGAAATCACTCATTTCGACAGCAGTAATTATTCCACCCGTTTCGCTGGTCAAATTAATGATTTTGACCCGTTGGAATATATTGAGAAAAAAGAAACGAAAAAAATGGACAGGTTTATCCAGCTGGGAATTGCAGCGGGTAAACAAGCCATGGCAGATTCAGGCTTAACGATTACCGAAGACAATGCGCATCGAGTCGGTGTTGCAATTGGTTCTGGAATCGGTGGGCTAGAGCAAATAGAGCAAAATCACCTTAAGCTACTTAACGGCAGTCCAAAGCGGGTATCTCCGTTTTTTGTTCCTTCAACTATCACCAACATGATTTCAGGCTTCTTGTCTATCATGGAAGGACTAAAAGGGCCTAACATCAATGTAGTGACAGCCTGTACCACAGGTGTGCACAACATTGGTATTGCTGCGCGTACCATCGCCTATGGTGATGCTGACGCTATGCTAGCTGGTGGTGCGGAAGCGTCTATTACTCCTCTTGGTATTGCCGGTTTTGCAGCGGCTAGAGCGCTTTCCGCACGTAACGACGATCCGCAAGCGGCAAGTCGTCCATGGGACAAAGACAGAGATGGCTTTGTTATGGGCGAAGGCGCGGGCGTGGTTATGCTGGAAGAGTACGATGCTGCAGTGGCACGTGGTGCCACCATTTATGCAGAATTAGTAGGCTTTGGCATGAGCGGTGACGCTTATCATATGACGTCTCCGCCTGCAGACGGTGAAGGTGCCGCAGCCTCAATGGAAAATGCCATTAGAGACGCGGGTATTACGCCTGAAAGCATTGGTTATATTAATGCACACGGCACGTCTACCCCAGCGGGTGATGTGGCTGAGGTTGCCGCTGTTAAGCGCGTATTTAACGATCACGCTTATGAGTTGTTGGTGAGCTCAACAAAGTCAATGACAGGGCATTTGTTAGGCGCTGCCGGTTCTGTAGAGGCAATCTTTACGCTATTAGCACTTAGAGACAAAATGGCTCCGCCTACCATTAATCTGGACACACCAGGAGAAGGGTGCGACCTGGACTTTGTGGCGAAAAAAGCCAAAGTGTTTACGTCAGAGTATGCACTGTGTAATTCGTTTGGCTTCGGTGGTACTAACGGGTCACTTATTTTCAAACGGTTATAAAAGAAAATCGCTTTTTTGGGGCGCCTATCTTTGGCCTCATTCAAACACGAATTTCAGCATGATTAAAAAAGGCAGCCTATGGCTGCCTTTCTTGTTTGCCCTCAGTAACTTGGTATACTTTACCGCTACACAAGACAATGCGAGTACTTTGTGAACATTTTTGTTAGTGATGGTAAAGTTTTATCCCAAGATCGCGCGTTTAACTACGGTGATGGGATTTTTACTACCACCCATGTTCAACATGGGAAAATACAACTTTTCGATTTTCACTTAAGTCGGTTAGCCTATGACGCTAGCGTATTGAATATAGCGCTGGATATGAAAGCGTTAAGCGATGCCATGGTGAAAACTGCAAAAGCAGAATCCCGTCAATCGTTTGTACTTAAGGTGCATGTTTCGGCCGGAGAAGGTGGGCGAGGTTATGCGCGCGACAAGGCTAACCCAGCTTTAATTCGATTGATGTGCTTTCCTTACCCTCAGCATTACGAACCATTACGGGAGAAAGGCGCAGATCTCATTTGTGCGCAGACCCCTTTGTCGATTCAACCTTTGTTGGCTGGGGTTAAACATCTTAATCGTTTAGAGCAAGTGTTGATCAAGCGCGAGATTGAAACGGCGAATGCTGATGACGCGTTAGTGCTAGACACTCAACATCATATTGTGGAAGCCAGTGCCGGCAATGTGTTCTTTAAGAATAACCAAGGGTGGCACACGCCAATCCTTGACGGAAGTGGCGTCAATGGGGTGGTGCGACAGTTTTTGTTGTCCCATTTTCGAGATGACCGCAGCATAGAGATTACCGAGGCTAGATACAGCATGGAAGCACTCATAGGGGCGGATTGTCTCGTGGTGACGAATGCCCTTATGGGGGTTATGCCAGTCAAGTCGCTTACCCTGGAAAATGGCAACAAGCTTACCTTTGACATTAGTCACAGTCAGGTGTTAACAGATGCATTACTTACGAAGTACCGAGAAGAAGATGCGCGTTTTAGTTAGTTTATTGGTTTTAGTTATTGTGGTGGTTTCTGCAGTCATCGGTGGTATTACTTATGTGGAAAAGGAAGCAAACACACCATTATTGATAGAACAGGAGCGGCTTTTTGTTGTTGATAAAGGGATGTCAGGCTATGGCGTTGTCTACAAACTTACCGCAGAAGGACTAACCGATATATCGCCTACCGTGGCCAAACTGTGGTTAAAATTTCTGGCGCCATCTGGTCATATAAAATCGGGAACGTATCTTATTGAGAAAGACGCGAGCTTTGCGTCACTTATCGCCATGTTCGCGCTAGGTCAGGAACATAGCTTTCCGGTAAGTCTCGTTGAAGGGCTAACCCTTTCTCAGTGGATTCAAACCCTCAAACAGCAAGAAAATCTGGTTTTTGATATTAGCGATAGTGTTGTTGCAAAAATTATCGCATCATCCAGAATTGCACCTGAACCCCAGCATGGAGAAGGCTTATTTTTGGCGGACACCTATTTCTATAATGACGGCGATAAAGCCAGCGTGGTATTGCAACGAGCACATGATGCAATGCGTGATTTTCTGTCGAACGCGTGGCAACAACGGCAAGCCGACTTGCCCTTATCATCGCCTTACGAAGCATTAATTCTTGCCAGTATTATAGAAAAAGAAACGGCCGTTCCTGAAGAAAGAGGAAAGATAGCGGGCGTGTTTGTTAATCGCTTAATGCGCAATATGCGGTTACAAACCGATCCTACCGTTATTTACGGAATAGGTGCACACTTCGATGGTAATATCACAAGAAAACACTTACGTACCCCAACGCCGTACAATACATACGTAATTAAAGGCTTGCCCCCCACGCCCATTGCGATGGCAGGGAAAGAGGCCATCTTAGCCGCCCTTAATCCAATGCAAACCGACGCACTGTATTTTGTGGCCAATGGCGATGGCAGTCACGTATTTTCATCTTCGCTGGAAGCGCATAACCAAGCTGTGCGAAAATACCAACTTAATCAGAAGTAAAAGCCCAAAAACATGAAGCACGGAAAATTTATTGTTGTAGAAGGACTGGAAGGTGCCGGTAAAAGTTCAGTGATTGGGCTTGTTAAAAACACCTTAATTGATGCAGGTATAAGCGTAGAGCTAACCCGAGAACCCGGTGGTACGCCCATGGCCGAAGCTATCAGGGAGTGTGTAAAGCATGACTGGGAAGAATCCGTTGCAGAAGAAACTGAGTTACTGCTGATGTATGCGGCGCGGGTTCAACTCCTTAAAAACCGCATTCTTCCCGCCCTTGAACGAGGATGTTGGGTAGTAGGAGATAGACATGATTTGTCTTCTCAAGCATACCAAGGCGGTGGGCGAGGTGTTGACGCAAGCACCATGCAGGCAATTAGCGAGATAGCATTGGGTGGCTTTAAGCCTGATTTAACCCTCTATCTGGATGTGGAGCCTGCCACGGGGTTAGCCCGAGCAAAAGGTCGGGGGGAGCTTGATAGAATAGAACAAGCAGGTCTTGCGTTTTTCGAACGTACACGGGCGAGATATTTGTCGTTGGCTGAAAACGACAACTCTATCGTGGTGGTCAACGCAATGAACGACATGCCAGAGGTTCACCGCGATGTACACCGTATATTACAGGAGTACCTTGGTTAATGTTTCCTTGGCTTCTTGATACATTCGAACACCTCATTCAGCGGTATGTGAATAAAACGCTGCATCATGCTATTTTGCTAAGTGGGCCACAGGGCATAGGTAAGCATGAGTTAGCCGCCCAGTTAGGCTACGTCATGTTGTGCAAGCACCCTTCCTCTAAGGGAGCCTGTGGGCAGTGTCAAAGTTGTCATTTGAGAGAAGCCGGGAATCACCCAGATTACTATGTGCTAGAAAGCGAAAAGCAATTAGGGGTAGACAGTATTCGTGGCGGCATAACAAAGCTAAGTGGAACCGCGCAAATGGGCGGCAGTAAGGTGCTGATTATTCCAAATGCACATGGAATGACAGAAGCTGCAGCCAACGCCCTGTTGAAAACACTCGAAGAGCCCACAAATAATACCTACTTGATATTAATCAGCGATAGCATTAACCGCCTGATGCCAACCATTTTAAGCCGTTGCGAAAAGCAGACACTGTCACTGCCGCCGGTTTCAGCAAGTTTGGCTTACCTTCATGAAAAAGGAATTGGGGATGCTAGCGAAGCTTTACTGCAAGCATACGGCAACGCGCCTTTACGAGTAGAGCGAGCGTTGAGTGAGGAAGATAGCTTTTCTTACCGCACCTTCAAAGAAGGGTTTGGAGCATTACTTGCTAGTGCCAGTGGTGGCGGGCAAAAACAGCAGTTATTAAGCTTAGCGAATAAATGGAAAGACAACGCGGTTCAAGTTGTCCAGTGGTGTCAACACGATGCGCAACAAGCTTATTTGGCCAATCGTGACCCCAGAGCCTATGCCCGTTACGAAAATTGCATTGAGGCATTAGAACGTTTGCAACATCCAGGGGTGAACAAAGCGCTGATTTTAGTTGGCGTATTACAAGCGTTTCAGCACTAACCTAGCACGATGGCTGTTAATCGGGCTACGGGCAGTGAAGAGAAACGTCTAAATTCTTAACTTAATTGAAATTAACTCGAATACAGGTGCATTTTGTTTGTAGATTCTCATTGTCACTTAGATAGGCTAAAACAGTCGCCCGAATCCTTAATTGAAACCTTAAACTTTGCTCGCACACGGGGAGTCGAGCACTTTCTCTGTGTTTGTGTATCGGTTAATGATTACGACAGTATGTTAGAGACAGTGAAAGACTTTAACGACGTATCGGTATCTTGTGGTGTGCACCCTTTGCATCAGGACGAAGCCTGCAGCTATGATGAATTGCTGGAAAAAGCTAGCCGTCATGAAGTTGTGGCCATTGGTGAAACGGGCTTAGATTACTTTTATAGCCCCGAGAGCAAAGATGTTCAGCTCCAGTCTTTTATCGACCATATCAAAGTGGCGAATGAAACTAAAAAGCCGTTAATAATTCATACCCGTGACGCCCGCGAAGATACAATAAATCTGTTAAAAGCGCACAAAGCACCGCACACGAAAGGTGTTTTGCACTGTTTCACTGAGTCGCTAGAAATGGCTGAAGCTGCCATGGAGCTTGATTTCTATATCTCTATCTCTGGCATCGTAACCTTCAATTCAGCGCAAGAGCTGCGCGAAGTGGTAAAAGCCATTCCTTTAGAGCGATTGCTTATTGAGACAGATTCACCTTGGCTAGCCCCTGTGCCGCACAGAGGCAAACAAAATCAGCCTGGGTATGTGGTGGAAGTGGCAGAGTTTATCGCTGAATTAAAAGGCATCACGGTTGCTGAGTTGGCACGTATTACTACTGAAAACTTTTATACTCTATTTTCCCTTGCTGCACGTAAAGCTAATTAAAACAGCAGGAGCAAACGATGCCTCAGTGGCGACAAGGACTGACAAAAAGTTTACACAAAACACGTAGTGTGCCGGAAAGTCGATATTTTCAACTGGCGACAGCGGATGCGCAGGGGCTACCTTATTGTAGAACCGTTGTGTATAGAGGGTTGACTGACGACAATTGCCTTGTAGTGATATCTGATACACGTACAGATAAGTGTGATCAGTTAGCTCAACAGCCCCATGCACACGGTTGTTGGTATTTCGCCAAAACAAGAGAGCAATATCGTTTCAGTGTTACCGCTAAAGTGCTGTCGTTGGAGATGGATACGCCTTTGGTGAGCGCACATTGGGAGCGCTTGTCAGATGCAGGTAAAAAGCAGTTTTTATGGGGGGAGCCCGGTACGCCTAGAAATGATGGCAGTGCGCTTCACGTATCGGGAGACTTTTCAGCCGTTCCCCAACACTTTTGTGTTATTTTACTGGCTATACACAAAGTCGATTACCTCAACTTACGAGGCTCTCCTCAATACCGAGAATTGCATTACACCGATGAACAGGGTAACTGGTTAAGCCAATCTATCATCCCTTAATGGGTGTCTATTGGGTGTCTTTGTTTGCTTTTCGTGCTTGGCGCTGGGGGAAAATAGCAGCCTTCGAGAAAGGCTGCTAAAAGTGGGTTGATGCCTCTTAGGCAAATAGTTGTGAAATAGGGGTTTCACCTTTAAACAAGTAGGTGACACGATTATCGTTTGTTGAGCGGCTAACGCACTCAACGATGGCGGTGGCCACATCTTCTCTTGGAATGACAGCATCATCTTTATTGTCAGGCATGTCTGTGGTTACTAAATGCGTTCCCGGCTCGTTTAATAGAGTGCCTGGGCGCAATATCACATGAGGAATGTTGCTATTTTTAAGGTGTTCGTCTGCCATGTGTTTGGCAACCAGATAAGGCTTAATTGCTGAATCAACGCCATCTGGGTCCCCCGCGCCGATTGAACTCACCATAATAAATTGGTTTATATTGGCGTCTTTTGCATAATTAACGGCATTACGTGCTGCCCAAAGATCGATAAGCAGCGTTTTGTCTGCGCCCGTGTTTCCACCACTGCCCGCGGTAAAAACCACTGAATCTACGCCATTGAAATGCGCAGAAAAGTCCTCTTCTAAGTTTTGTTTCTTCACGGTGAGGTTGTCACTTTGAATGTCTTCAAGCTTTTCAGGGCTTCTCACGGGGGCAATAACCTTGTGCCCAGCTTCCAACAATTTACCCGTGGCTTGTTTTCCTATTTGACCTGACGCGCCTATTACTAGAATTGTCGCCATAATATTTTGTCTCCTTATTACCTATGTGCCTATTCATAAGTTACCCGACAAAATAAGATCACGGCCCTCGTTTAACCCACGTATTATAAGGATGAGGTGCAAATATAATGACGTTATTATTTGATTATGGCGTTTCGTCCTTCCGCTTTCCCTCTATAGAGTTTTTTATCTGCACTGTGAATACAGTGCTCAACGCTGGTACAGTCTCTAATATCAGCAATCCCTGCGGTAATGGTGACTGAAATATCTACGCCTTCGCAATAGAAGTTAAAGCTAGAAATTGCTTTACGTATTTTTTCAGCCACCCAGTAACTCTCATGTAAATTGAGTTCAGGAAGAAAGATTAAAAATTCTTCTCCGCCCCAACGGGCGATAACATCAGAACTGCGTAAATTTGCCCGTAAAATGTCGGCAATTTTGACTAAAATCAAATCGCCAGCATGATGCCCATATTTATCGTTAATGTTTTTAAAGTGGTCAACGTCTATCAGCATGAGAGAAAATGCTTGCCCATAGCGTTGGAACGCATCCCAAGCTTCTTTTGACCGTTGAGTAAAGTAACGTCTATTTTTAAGATTGGTGAGGGGATCTTGGCTAGACAGCTGGGTAAGCTTTGTAACGGCGGCTTCCAAATCCTTGGTTTTCTCTTCCACGACACGCGCCAAATGAGCGGAGCGTTTTTTCAGTGCACTTATTCGTAGCTTCATTATAAGCACAACCAGTAAAAAGCAAGTGAGCACGAAAATGCTTTGCCAAAGCGTTTTTTCCCACCATGCAGGCACAACTATCACCTCCATTCGGGCTGCCTCATTGCTCCAAACCCCTTCTTTATTAATGGCATGCACAATAAGGGTGTAGCTTCCTGCATCTAAATTCGTATAGGTGGCAATTCGTCGTGAAGCGTCGGTAAATCGCCATGCCGGATCGAAGTCAGCCAGCTTGTACGCATAGCTAACGTCGTTAGGGCGTGTAAACTCTAGCGCAGCAAATTCAACGGAGAATGACATTTCGTTGGGCTGAAGGGTTAACTTTTCCACATTATCGATGCGCGTGATATTGGCGCTACCTTCACTGTAGTTGACCACTTCAACCTGCGTAATCTTAACGTTGGGCAACCACGGAGAATGGGTAATGTTTTTAGGGTTAAACTGGGTAATCCCACTCGGACCGCCCATGAATATAGTGCCATCATCGGATTGCACAGAGGCTCCTACGTAATAGCCGTTTTCAAACACGCCATTTTCCACGCCAAAATAAGAAACCTTTTCTAAATCTGGTGAGATATAAGCAATACCTTCGCTGTGAGATACCCAAATGCTACCGTTTTCATCTTCTTCAATGGCGCCCAGTGAAATTTCACTTAGATGCGGGTGCGGAGTTACCGGAGTGACAAATTCAACATTCGACTTTTGCGCGTTTATCGAAATCAGATAGATGCCGTTGGCTTGGGTGGCAACCCAAAATCCGCCACGCATGCTAGGTGAAATCCATGTGACGACTGCTGATGAAGGAAAGCCTTCGTATAGTTCGCCGATGTTGGTGATATCGCCAGTGAGTTTGTTGGCAAAATATAGCCCCGATACCGTGGCTATCCACGCACTTTCACTATTTTGAAAATGTATCTTTGTTGTCAAGGGAAGTGGCCAGTGTCTCACTACATTTTGCTCACTAGGACGGTACACAAATACACCATCACTATAGCCACCAAACCACACATCCCCCGCGTCATCAACGTTTACTGTGTAGCCAGAAGTACCTTCAAGAGCGACAATATCTACTTGGGAGTCACCCGGCCGGAAATGCCCTAAACCTTTACGCGTGGCTAGCCAAATATCACCGGTCGATTGATGATATTGAAGTGACAACAGCATATCTAATGAATCTAATTCGTTGTTTTGCGATGCCGTTTTTATAGGCCCTAGTTTGTCACCTGTTTGGGGATTATAACGCCAAAGGCCGCTGTCGCTGGTAAACCACATTTGATTGTTAGCGGCCAAGGTTAAGTCGGTCACATTCGGTGTGTCGGCAATCGCATAGCTACTAAAACGGGCGATTTTAGGGTTATACACTGAGAAGCCGTTGTCTCTAGACCCAGCAATAATAAGCCCGCTATCGCTTTGAAATAGGGTATTAATTCTTCGGTTAGCAATACGGGTGGAGGTGGGTGACAAGAGTACTGGGTTTTGGGCATTATTCTTAAAAACTATCGCCGTTTGCGCTTCTGTGGCAATCCAAACATCGCCATTACCAAGCTCCAAAATGGCCAGTATACTATTACTCGGCAGGCCCGAGGCTTTGTTATAACAATATAGGGGCGCGCTTTTGGTGTCAGTCATGGAAGAATAATAGCAGGCACCTTTTGCTTCACTGGCCACCCAAATACCACCCAGTGGGCTAGGGTAGAGCACTGAAATGTTTTTCCCACGGTGACTGTACAAGGCAACACGGTTTGCATCCTCATCTACCTTGTAAACTCCCGAGGTGGCGCCAAGCCATATGGTGTTATTGGAGTCAATAAAAATGTCAGTGAGTGTGCTGGTTGGGGTGGTTAGATAAGCTATAGGTTCTAGGGCATTTTTGCGCTGAGAAAACGAGTACAGGTTTTTACCACTGACTACCCACACACCGCCTTTATTGTCTATGTAAATGCGTTTTATGATGCCGGGCTTTATATTGCTGTTGTTGGGGAGTGTGTAATGTTCGAAGGTTTCTGTATCTACATGGAAGCGACTAATTCCCGCGATAGTTCCTACCCAAATGTTCTCGCCATCATGGCTGGCCTCAACTTGAAAACTCGTTATCGCATGCAACCCATCGTTTTGGTCTTCTTTCCACTTACCGAAGTGTTTAAAGTCATAGCCGTCAAATCTGTCTAATCCAGCCTGGGTGGCTAGCCACAAATAGCCGTGTTTGTCTTCGGTGACATCTGAAACTGAAATTTGAGAGAGACCGTCACTTAAACCATAGGTTTTAAACAAGGGAAGAGAGCTAGGCATCTCTTGCGAGAATACACAATGGGGAAAAAGAACAAGGGCTAGGATAAGAAATGTTCTAGAGATAATCGACTTCATTATTTGCTCGGCTAGGCGCATGAAGCACTACATTAACCTAAATTCATCTAGTCAAAAATCGTACAAAAGTAGTGGGTGAGAATATATGGACGAATGCAACGCGGTTTGCGTGGGCTTGCTAGCAAAAAAGCCTAATGTAATCTTGCCTTTAGCTATGGAATAATGGGAGACAGCCATTCATATCAACGTTAATAAGGTAAAGATGAAAATTCAATTAGTGCAAGCCGATTACCTCAATGAACAGCATCGACAGCATATTCCCTATTTGCTCAACGAGTATGCGCTCGATCCAATGGGTGGGGGAGAAGCGCTCAACGAGGCCGTGAAAGAAAACCTGGTGGCTCGATTAAGTGAACTTCCCCACGCGTTTAGTGTGATTGCCTATGTAGACGATAAGCCCGCAGGCTTAGCCAATTGCTTTGAAGGGTTTTCTACCTTTGCGTGCCAACCTCTGGTGAATATTCACGATATGTGTGTATTACCCCCTTACCGGGGCCTTGGCTTAAGCCAACGGTTATTAGAAAAAGTAGAATCGATTGCCCAAGCAAAAGGCTGTTGTAAGTTAACACTAGAAGTATTAACCAATAATACCGCTGCAAAATCGGCCTATGAAAAATTCGGCTTTTCCAGTTATGAACTCGATCCTGAAGCGGGTAATGCGGTGTTTTGGCAGAAGAAATTAGCTCGCTGAGAAAAATTCGAATGCACCATAGTTAGGTAATGTTTAAAAAGCATAATGGTAACAGCGTGTTAAATGAATAAGCATGGCTAAGCCGTTTTAAAGGTGCATTCGATTCAAATTTAATCTACACTTTTATTGTATTTACATTTATCAAGGACAGATAATGAAACTTAACCCTATTGCGATGGCAACGCTGACGATTTTTGTGTGCGCGTTATCAGCATGCAGCGACGGTACTGGCTCTTCCCAAAAGCAAGCCACTGTTGCCGATACTATCCAAGTGGCGGTGGGCACTGTCGCGGACGACGCCGATTTACTCCATAACGCTAATGCACTTGCATGGCAAAAAGCGTCCTTCCAACGAAAACGTGAAACCTGCAGTAAGGTACTTTTGGCGCTTCACGAGCGCGGAAACCTGCCTGTTCACGACCTCAACCATACTCAGTTAAAGTTGTTAAGCGATGCCTTGGTTCAGCAAATGAACAAAAGGCTGGAAATGACAGGTACGGCTACACAAAACCAAGATACGTTTGAGCATGTAAAAGTTAGCACTACGCTTATTGAAATTATTGAAGAGAAAGACTGGTTGATTAAATCCTAGTGCCGAGGTTTTAGGGCAAGTGATTGAATCAGTTACATGCTATAGTGCGGGCCGTTTTTAACAGTATATTATGGTGAGCATGCAAAAAGTTGCTATTTTCGTTGATGTGCAAAATGTTTATTACACAACCCGTCAAGCCTATCAAAAGCACTTTGATTACAATCAGTTTTGGCAAAGAGCAACGCTGAACCGAACGCCTGTGGTTGCAAACGCGTATGCCATTCACCGTAACGACGCTAAGCAACGAAGCTTTCAAAATATACTCAGGGGAATAGGGTTTACCGTTAAACTCAAACCTTATATTCAGCGCGCCGATGGCTCAGCAAAAGGCGACTGGGACGTAGGCATAACCATCGATATGATGGATGCCATCAACCAAGCAGACGTGTTCGTTTTGGTCTCTGGAGATGGTGACTTTGATTTATTAGTCAATAAGTTAGCCAAAGAAAAAGGCAAGGTCGTGGAAGTGTATGGCGTACCTCAGCTCACTGCAGATTCACTGTCAATGTCTGCCAGTGTTTTTCATCCTATTTCAGGTGATTTATTGCTGGGTTAATCCTAAAGCAAAGAGCAGTTCACAGAGAGGCCTAAAAAGCCTGTCTAGGTTACCCTTTATCAGTTAACGCATTTTATTTGCACAGCACTGCTTAAACTTTTTACCGCTATGACATAAGCAAGGTAAATTTCTTCCGTATTTTAATTTGCCGCAATCATCATGCAGAATGCCATCATGATAGCGCCATAAAGACCCTTCTTTAACAAAAGTTGAGGTTTCGTGGAGTTGGTAAAGGCCTTTGTTTTCAAAAAAATAGGCGGTGAATTCCACTGTATCGGCGGAACTATTGGCCACCTTCAACGCAAACCAAACCGCGTCTCCAGCACTTTCTTTTAGCCCTTCAGTGCTCAATCCAATTTGTTTTTCGCTACTGTACGTATTCAGTACATAGGTGAAATTCGCTAATACATAGGCGGTGAAGCGACTGCGCATAAGTTGCTCGGCTGTTTCAGGTTGCTTGCTTTGTGTAATAAAGGGGTGGCAACAGTCTGCGAAAGCCAGAGATGAACAACAGTAACAGCGCATATTAAAATATTCCTACTAGATGGCGAGATGGCAATGCTAGCGGGATTTTTAACGAATTACCATGGCCCCATTGCCACCGCGGTGGTTTCTTTTTCTACTCTTACATTAATCAGCGATACAGAATATAAATCACATAGTTTCCGTATCATTTCGCTATCAGTAGGTTGTAGATCCAAGTCTAGGTTTTCCACATACAGTGTTTTACATTGGCCCCCCGTAATCAGTTTACTGATCCATTCTGGAACTTGTTCCTTTTTCGGCTTCTGAATACGAATAGCATGATCAACGTCTTTCTTAAAAGATACTGAGTGAGACAGCAGATAACTCCAACCTTTATTCTCGTTCTTATTATTGTCGCCAGGAAAGCCTTCAATAGGCAAGGGTAGTTGAACCACATTAGAGGCGGAACGAGAAGCGGAAGCTCTAAGGGCGTTAAGTCTATCTACTGATGATGTATTCATACTGTGGCCTCACTATCTAGTTAAGAAAGTACGTCTGTATAAAGATTACTGCGTTAGTCAGACGCTTTAATTTAACATGTTTAAATATACAGTGTGTATGTGTATACAGTAGTTGCGCTTTGATCATATTGCAAGCATAAATTGTGTTTTTTTCAATCAGCAGCAAACACCTTGTCGTTTTTATTTTCGCTCTTGGGCTGTTAACGCTATCTATCTCTTTGTTTTTTAGTAAAATTGGAGGATTATCGTTTTATGGTTACTGACCAAACAGCATGCTTGATTTAGCGAACTTAGGGTATGTGGGTATGTGCTTATCGGCATTTTTGGCCGCTACCATCCTCCCGTTTAGTTCAGAAATTGTCTTAGTGACTTTACTCAGTACAGGTGCAAATGAGGCCTACTTGCTGGTGGCGGCAAGTGTAGGCAATGTATTGGGGGCGCTCGTCAATTACGTTTTAGGTTGGCGATATGGAGAGACATTCGTCTTGTCATGGCTTGGTATTAAGCCCCGTACATTTTTACGTGCGCAGCAGATGTTTAAACAATGGGGTAAGTGGAGTTTGTTACTTTGCTGGGTTCCTATTATTGGTGATCCCCTAACCCTGATGGGCGGTGTACTCAGAACACAGTTTTGGTTCTTTCTTAGTGTGGTAGCGTGTACGAAAACGCTGAGATATGGCGTTATTGTGTATTATTTTTACTGATAGGCTTTCAATCGTTTCACTGTTTTAGCGGCAGTGCGCGTTATCCTTCCACGCATAATAATAAGCCCAATTAGCCAGTAGAAAATAGGCGCTTGCCAAAATGTTTTTTGTGACCAAGAAAAGTGCAGCAAGGCTAAAGGTAAAATAGCGTAAATACTGTAATGAAGCCGTTGCCATTGTTTACCCATCTTTCTTCGTAATACAGACAACGACGTTACCGTCAATGCCATAAGCAAGATAAGCGCAACCATGCCCACCACAATATAGGGGCGTTTTACTAATTCACTGGTGAGTAAATGCCAATCGAGTTGCAGCTCAAAAAAAGCATACGTAAAAAAGTGCGCGAAGGCATAAACAAAAACATAGATGCCTAGCATTCGCCGGAATTTAATCGGTTCTGGACTGGGTAGACGCTTGGCAAGCGGGCTTAATAATAGGGTGACGAATAATAGGTGTATAGCCCAAATGCCGGTTTCGTTGAGCAATGCATCTACTGGGTCGGGCCCAAGTCGGTCATTTACGCCTAAGTAAAAAAGGGCAACTAAATAGCCGGTTGCGATGAGGTGTATGACGGCTTTTAGCGCCCGTCTTTGAAAATGGGAAAAGCGCCAAGGCTTTTTACTGCGAGGTTTCATTAAATGAGTGCTTCAATAATAACGAGTTAAATTCATATCTTTATACAAGGGAGCAACCTCGCTGTAGCCGTTAAATAGCTGCGTTGGAACGCGATTTCGAGACAACAGGCCGCCGGTAGTTATCCGCCTTTCGCTGGCTTGGCTCCAGCGTGGATGAGATACCTGCGGATTAACATTGGCATAAAAGCCGTATTCATTGGCGGCTAATCGATTCCATGTAGTTGGCGGCATTTTATCTGTTAAACGTATGCGCACAATAGACTTAATACTTTTAAATCCGTATTTCCACGGAACGACTAAACGAATGGGGGCTCCGTTTTGCGGTGGCAGGGTTTTTCCGTAAAGGCCCACTGACATAAGTGTAAGCGGGTGCATGGCTTCATCGAGCCTTAGGCCTTCAACATAAGGGTAGTTAATCCCCCCCCCTATAAACCTATTTTTTTGCCCAGGCATTTGTTCTGGGTCATATAGGGTTTCAAACGCCACATATTTAGCCGAAGCGAGAGGCTTCGCCCGTTGAATTAATTTTGCCAGTTCAAAGCCAACCCAAGGGACTACCATAGACCACGCTTCTACACAGCGAAGTCGATAAATACGTTCTTCTAGAGGAAACTGGGTAAGTAGCGCGTCGAGATCAAGCGTAGTCGGTGTTTCAACCAAACCATCTATACGCAATGTCCAAGGGTCAGGGTTGAATCCGCCGGCATTTTTAACGGGATCGTCTTTGCCAGTGCCAAATTCATAAAAGTTGTTGTATGAAGTGACTTTTTCTTCGGGTGTCTTTGTTTCATCTATTTGGTACTGCTTGGGTTGACTGTAGGAGAGCGGCGATGGCGTGACGGTGTTATCTTCATCATCATCGCCCCATAGCCAGCCAGAAGCCTTGACAGGCGAGCCTAGCAATGTGGATGCACCGACAAACCCCATGGATTTAAGAAGTTTTCGGCGATTAAAATACAGGCTTTCATCAGTAACATCGTTATCTGTCAGCCTCACAGAGGGTTTAAAAGGTTTTGGCATAGAAATACTCCGCGTATAACAAGCTGAAAAATAAACTTTTTATTCTGGGTATGTGTTTAAATACGTACAACATGAAAAGATAGTTTGCTCACCCTACATAAGACCTGCCATTCAAGGGAAAGATTTCATTTTTACGCTTACTGTCATGTCATTAATTGAATAGGTGAAACGCTTATAGTTCTTTAGGACTATTTCAACTGAATAAAAAACGTAGTGTCATGAATAAATACAAGTGTTAGATAGTAAATAAAATAATAAATATTCATATAGGGAATACACATGCGTTCGTTCAAATTGAACCCCATCTTGCTGAGTTTAGCAGCAAGCATCTCTTTTTCTGCATTTTCTTCTGAGGCTACTGCGCCAGATTCTCAGGGTTCTGAATCATCGTTGAAACTAGAGCAAATAGTCGTTACAGCACAAAAGAAAGTTGAAGATATTCAAAGTGTTCCCGTAAGCATTGTGGCACTGGGTGCAGACAAGTTGGGCAACATGAAGATGCGTAATAGCCAAGAGATTGTATCTCAAGCGCCTAATGTACAAATGCTGGGCAGTAATGGTGATGCGCAACTGGTACTTGGCATGAGAGGAGTTACGCAATCTGACTATAGCCCTAATGGCAGTGGAGCCGTTGCGTTATATGTGGATGAAGTCTACATGGGAGCGACCCCCTTGGCGTCGGGTGTGCAGTTATTTGATATTGACCGCGTTGAGATGTTGCTAGGTCCACAAGGTACCTTGTATGGGAAAAATACGACAGGGGGGGCAGCAAATATTATGACTACCCGGCCTCAAATGCTTGGTACTAGTGGCTACTTAGATGTCGGTGTAGGAAATTTTGGCTATAAAACCGTCAGTGGTGCCTTCGATACTGAATTAGCTGATAATTGGGGGGCACGTTTAGCATTTACCTCGTCTGAAAACGACGGCTTCGTAGAAAATAAGTTGGCTAATGTAGAAAATCCTAGCCAAATTGATGAACAAGCAATGCGTTTCTCATTAATGTACGAAGGCGACAATCTAAATGGCATATTGCGTGTTCATAAAAGTAGAAGTAGGGCAAATCATTCTAGTATTCTCTTAATAGAAGCAGACGGTGGTGGTGAAAACGGGGGGGTGGGTTTAGGGTATACCGGCTATGCACGCGAAGACCTTGGATTTCATGAAACTGAATCAAACAGAGTTGAAGAGAAAGAGTTTGATCTAACCGGTGTTAATCTCACCTTAAATTATACCGTAGAGGATTATACGCTAACGTCGATAACGTCTTTCGATAGTGGAGAATATTTTGTTCCCGAGGACGCTGATGGAAGCCCTTTTAAATTGTTGGAAGATGACTTCTTCGCAGAGACTGATCAATTCACACAAGATATTCGTGTTTCTTCTAGTTACGGTGGCGCCTTCAATTTCATTGCCGGTCTTTTTTACAGTTCAGACTCCACAGATGGCGCAACAAGATACCGTTGGCTGGCAGATTATGGCGACGGCATTATGGCTCTGTCTAATAACTGCGAAGATACCTTTTTTTACGGGTGCTATTACGCAAATAGCTACGAACAGTCACGCAGTACCAAAGCCATTTATCTTCACAGCACTTTTGATGTCACCAAGGCGGTCTCATTAACCTTTGGATTAAGGCACACGAGAGACACCATAGAAATAGATAACTATTCTTCTTGGTATGGAGAAGCAGAGAATAGCTATTACCAGGAAAGTGATGGCCCCATATTAGGAAGTTTAGGCCTAGATAACGAAAGTGATGAAATTGATGATGCCAATACCTCAGGAAAATTAGGGGTAGATTGGAAAATAGCGGATAATTTGTTGGTTTACGGCGCCTATAGCACAGGATATCGAGGGAGCGCGTTTAATGGCTTTGCCTTTGCCCCAGAAGAGTTTACTTCCGTAGAGCCTGAAGAGTTATCAGCGTGGGAATTCGGGTTCAAATCCACACTCCAAAACGGCAGAACTCGCCTAAACGGCGCTGTGTTCCACTATAACTATGAAAACCAACAATTTTTAATATTTGATGCGGGTCTTCAGTATCTGTTAAACGCTGGCGAGTCGGAAATACAGGGGGCCGAGCTTCAACTGACAACCCAAGCGACTAACAAACTAACGATAAACGCGGGCGTAGGGCTTTTAGACGCCGAATACGTAAGTATGCGGTATGCGGGCGTTGATTTGTCGGGCAATACGTTACCTTCTTCCCCTGAAGTCAATGTGAACCTGATGCTCGATTACGATCTATGGGAAAGTGACAATTTGTGGGTGCAATTGCATTATGACGGCAGTTATATTTCGAAGCAGTATTTTGAACCCTTTAATGATGATCGTTTGGCACAACCTGCCTATAGCATTCACAACGCACGCGTAAACGTTACGTTTGGTGATGAGAGTCACAAAGTAGGGCTTTACGTGAAAAACTTAACAGATAAAGAATATGTTACTTATTCTGTTGATTTAGTCGCCGATTGGAATGGATTATTCTTCTTTCGTGGCGCGCCACGCACCTACGGTATTGATTATAAATACACGTTTTAAGCATTTCAGTTAAGGAATTAATAATGTCACAGGTACATTTGTCATTAACGAAATGTGGGTATAACGAACAGGCTGAATCCGATGGATACGGGCCGGTCAAAGGCACATTGTCGTCTTATCGAATTGGTATGATTTGGCTAGCAGCTAATTTGGTGGTGACCACCTTGCTCACAGGTACGCTGTTCGTACCTGGTGTAGCTTGGCATATTGCACTTTCACTCATCATTATCGGCACCGTCATTGGGGCCAGTGTTTTAGTTCTTGTAGGCAATATGGGGACGCGAACTGGCTTGTCGACGATGGGGCTCACCAAGGGGGCTTTCGGGCTGCGTGGCGCTTATGCCACCTCCATGGCTAACGTCATCATTCTAATGGGGTGGAGTTGGGTTCAAGCCATCTTAGCTGGGGTGACTGTTAATTTTCTGTCAGCGCAGCTGTTTTGTTTTTCTAATCCCGTTTTGTTCTCAGTCTTGTGCCAACTGTTAGTGGTAGGCCTTGCTATTTTTGGTCATGCAGGGATTGCAAGGGTAGAGCCTTGGCTCGCATTCGTCATACTGGCAATTATTGCCTATGTCTTTTTTATTGCATTTTCTAACTTCTCTCTCGCGCAGTTTGAGGCACTGCCAATAAACGCCAGTTTAGGGTGGAATGAGGTCGGAGTGTTAGACGTGGTCATCGCTACAGCAATATCATGGACAGTACTGTCGGCTGAGTTTAATCGCTTAGCAAAGACTCAAAAGGCCGGTGTGCTTGGTTCCGGTATTGGATATGTTATTTCTACTGTGCTGTCAATGAGCCTAGGTGCAACGCTGATGAGTTACCTCACGCTACAAGGAAATGCAGTGAATGGCTTTGATCCTATAGAAATAGTTAACGCATTCGGAATACCGCTTGCAATGGCTATTTTTCTGTCGGTTATAGCGACCAACACTATGGTGGTGTATGGCATGGTATCGTCAGTGATAAATTTGACGCCAAATAGAAAATGGTCGTTTATGAAAGTGGCACTGGTAATAGGCGCTATTTCTGTAGCAGGCTCGAGTTGGCTAGCCATGCTCGATAAATTTACTGAATTTTTAACGCTGATTGGCGCCTTATTCGTGCCTGTGTTCGCCATCATGATTGCTGACTATTACTGGCTTAAAAAGGCGAGTTACCACCAAGACATTCTGCTAGGAAAGGGAGGCCGTTATTGGTACCAAAAGGGCGTAAATCTCTTGGCGGTATTGACATGGTTAGGGGGCTTTCTCTTCTCGTTATGGTTAGTCAGTATACCGAATAATATGTTCGGGGTTACCCTGCCTACCTTTATATTTTCATTCGTGGCCTATATCGCCTCAATGAAAAGTAAGGCGCGCTTAGTGGGTGAGAGGGTCACGCACTGATAGGGTTTGACTGATATCTCAACAAGTAAGTTAGCGCAGTTTAAAAGCTTCAGACGACGAAAGGTATTTTACTCTTCGTCGTATTTTAGTTAGTGTTGACGGTAGTTAAGATTCCACACAGTAAATATTGATGGTACGCCCCCATAGTAAAGGTTGGTACGCTTCGCTGGCACGATTAACTCGCGAAGTAGGAAAAGCACATTTCTTTGAGTTTTTATCTTCAACCTTGTCGCAAATTATTCATATAGATTGCACGGGTGTGATATTTTACGATGGGAATAAGGTGACGAATGTATTTGAAGGGAAGCTCCCAAAGGAATACAGCCGATACCTAGATCGCTACCTTGACGGCATGTATTTACTTGATCCCCATTACAGCTTTTTATCAAACGGGGTAGAGACAGGGCTTTACCACTTTAAAGATATTGAGCCTGACTGCTTTCACGAAAGTAAGTACTATAAATCCTTTGTTAAGCCTATTGGTATTACCGATGAATACGATTTTATTGTTAACATCAATAATTGTTACGTCGATTTTTATCTGAATAAACTAGGTGGGCATTTTTCGCAACAAGATAAAGCCGATCTTATCGCTATTTCCCCTATGATCACCCAACTTATCGAAGCGCATTGGGAGCAGGAATACCAACAGGCGTCTGAGTCTGTCAGCAACACTAAGCCCCCACATTATAATTCGTTTTTTGATGCCTTCGGCAAGTCGATTCTCACCAAAAGAGAGCAAGAGGTGGTGAAATGTATTCTACATGGTCACTCTTCGAAATCGCTGGCGAGTAAACTCAATATTTCTTTAAGTACGGTGAAAATTCATCGCAAAAATATCTATCAAAAATTAGATATTGCCACGCAATCCGAGTTGTTTTCATTGTGTATACAATCATTATCGGTGAAGGGGTTGGACGTAAATGATGACCCCCTCCAATACTTATCCAATAAACAGGCGTCGTAAAGTCAACAGGAACAAGGGGGCTATCTCAAACCTCGATTATTGGGGGCGGGTCTCCTGGTTGGAAACTATTACACGTGGAAGTTATCCTGTACGCCGCCTTGCTTCGGTGAGAATAGGGTACCATGCAGTCGCGATGCAAATTCGTGGTCATGCCTGAAATATAGTCTGAAAGGACTCTCATGCCATTGCCTGTGTCTTGTGCCTTCAACCAGCGTTCTTGGGTGTTTTCTGGAAGCAATCTTTCAGGATCGGAGCTGAAGGCTTCAAACAGCTCCATCACAACCAATTGGCCTTTGTATTCCAATAACTGTACATCAGGGCGTCGTATCACCTTTTTCAGAACAAATTGCTTAAACAGCTCTAATGCTTCGTGGTGCTTATCGGGCATTTTGGCGTTATACGCCAATAACGGGTGCTCGAACCCCTCTACCTGCATAATTTCAATGGCGGTAATAAAGCTGTTCACCAATGCCCCAATTGCATTTTTACGCTCGTGGTGCAGTGAACTAAACAGTTTATCTGTGAGCGTAGGTAGAATATCTGATAGCCCCTTGATGGCTAAATTGGCTAATGGTACAGATACCATATGGGTGAAATCTTGTTTATTCACCATGCCCATCACAATGGCGTCTTCTAAATCATGAATGCCGTATGCAATGTCGTCCGCCAATTCCATAATTGAACAGTCGAATGATTTAAAGCGTGTTTTCTTATGTTTATGCGTATGGACGTTCACCTTCATAAAGGTGTCTTTATCTGCCTCACTGAAAGGGGCAAGCAGCCAATCGAACAACGGCTCGTCGCAACGAAAAAGCCCCTTAGGTGGGTGCCAGTCGTCTGCTTTTACTTGGCGTAATGATGAAGGCCGCTTTTTGTAGGTAGTGGCATTCGTTAGGGTATCAATGAAATTAGGGTATTTAACCAAGCCCAATATGCTGCGCCTGCACAAATTCATGCCGTGCTCTGCAGTGTAAGGCTCTAATTGGGTGATAATTCTAAATGTTTGGCCATTGCCTTCGAAGCCTCCATGTTCGTACATCATGTAATGCAGCGCAACTTCGCCACCGTGGCCAAAGGGGGGGTGGCCAATATCGTGGGCTAAACAAAGGGTTTCTATTAAGTTAGCATCAATGGCAAGGGTGTCTGCAATGTCGGGAAACTTACCACATAATTGAGCGGTAATGCCGGTTCCAATTTGAGCGGCTTCTAAGGAATGGGTAAGGCGAGTACGATAGAAATCGCTCAGGCCAACCCCTAGTACCTGAGTTTTGGCCTGTAGACGTCGAAACGCTGCGCTGTGAAGCACTCGCGCTTTGTCTCGCTGGTATGCATTCCTATGGTCACCATCACGGCTTGCACTACGGGGCAAACGCCGCGCTTGCAACTCGTTTTCCCACACCTTTGCTGTCACAGTGGTTTCCTTTTACTACATTTCGTCTTGCGTGATCTCATCTAAACTAAGCGAGAAGCTAGGTACGTAACGGGTAAGAAAGTAATCAACTTCTTCAGACTGATACTCTTTTAAAATATTATCTAAGCGTTTTTTGGCAAGTTTGAATTCTTGATTACCAGAAGCTAATTCTTCGAGGGTTTTTAGATAAGCACAAAGCACATCTGCTGCTTTAACAATAAAAGCATCTTCTTCGCTATGATAATGATGGTCTATTAGCGCGGCGTAATCCTCTCGAAAAGCTTCAGGTGCCATTTCGATAAGTTTGTTTTCGGCAATTTTTTCAATCTTTTTGTATTCTTCTTTGATTGCCGGATTAAAGTATTTAACGGGCGTAGGGAGGTCGCCGGTTAAGACTTCAGATACATCATGGAACATAGCAATAGTGGCAATACGGTCGGGGTTTAACGTGCCATTAAAGAACTTGTTTTTAATAAGGGCCAACGCGTGAGCCACCATGGCAACCTGCAAACTATGCTCTTGTACATTCTCAGTACGCACATTATGCATAAGCGGCCATCTATTGATTAGCTTTAAGCGTGCCAAATGCGCGAAAAAATGACTTCGGTCAGACACCTTATGCTCCTTGCTGATAATGGCGGAAGAAATTGCCAATTTTATGTAGCGCTGGCACTAGCACATCGCTGTGGGGCAAGAACACTAGTCTAAAGTAAACGCCTTCGGTTAAGTTAAATGCGCGGCCGTGAACCAGTAAGATTTTTTCTTCACTCAATAGGTCGAGTATCATCTGTTCATCATTGTGAATGTTGAATTTCTTCTCGTCTACCCGAGCAAAACAATACATTGCCCCTTTGGGTTTAACACAGTGAATACCTTCAATGCCGTTTAACATATCTGCAGCAACATCGCGTTGTATACGTAAACGTCCATTCTCTTTCACTAAGTCATTAATACTTTGATAGCCACCCAAGGCGGTTTGAATCGCACTTTGACAGGGAACGTTGGCACACATTCGCATCGACGACAGGATATTTAACCCTTCAATATAATCGTGCGCCAATCTTTTATTTCCACTGACCACGAGCCACCCAGACCGGAAACCTGCCACCCGATAATTTTTAGATAACCCGCCGAAGGTCACGAAGAAAACATCGTCAGCTAATGAGGCAATACAGGTGTGCTCAGCGTCGTCGTAAAGAATTTTGTCGTATATTTCGTCACTGAAGACAACTAAGCCATGCTCGCGGGCGAGATTTACCACATCTTGCAGTAAGGCTTTACTGTAAACCGCACCGGTAGGGTTATTCGGGTTAATAAGCACAATGGCGCGGGTTTTACTGGTAATCTTACTTTTTATATCGTCTAAATCTGGAAACCATCCTGCTTGTTCATCACAGCGGTAATGCACAGGTGATCCAGAAGACAAGCTAACCGCTGCGGTCCAAAGTGGGTAGTCTGGACTGGGGATCAGCACCTCATCACCATGGTTTAACAGTGCCTGCATAGCCATCATGATCATTTCGCTCACACCGTTTCCAATGTAAACATCATCCACACGAATGTCTTTAATATTACGCTGCTGATAGTACTGCATCACGGCTACACGGGCGGCATAAATCCCTGTTGAATCTGAATAACCTTGAGCCGTAGGGAGATTATGGATAACGTCTTTAACAATGTCATCTGGCGCTTCAAAACCAAACGGGGCAGGGTTGCCAATGTTCAGTTTTAAAATACGGTGGCCTTCGTCTTCCATTTTTCGCGCTTGCGCTGCGATAGGGCCGCGAATGTCATAACAAACGTTATCTAATTTATGTGAGCGTGATACAGTTTTCATGGTCTATATGGTTGATTTACATACCGTGAGAGTATCGCAAACTAGGTTGGGTTGCTAAAGCTTATTTAACCTTAAAACCATTTTTTTATCGACTTGGTTAAATTATCACCTGCATGACGCAATGCGGGTGGCGGAATAGCCCTTTTTACGCAAAATTATTTCAACCTTAGCGGCAATTCATTCATTTACCTTCGTGTGCTGAACCTCCTCTTTTTTCACTTATTTAAAAAAATAATAAAATTCTTGTTAATAATTTGTGAACTTTTAAATCTATGCCTATCGTAATAGTAAGGCGTATGCCGTGTAACGCCCTATAAATGAAAAATTTTACAAGCAGAGGTTACTAAACTATGTCGCACCCTTTTAAACAAGCTCCAGAAAATGCGATAACGCAAAGTGGCATTGCGCGGGTCATTCCGTGCAAAGAACTCGATGTAGGCGATCCTATTAAATGGCTCTCGTTAGCAGTACAGGATGCTTTAAGAACCCCAGTCATCACTGCCATTTACGGCGTTATCTTCGCTGTTATACCTTGGTTTATTATGTATTTAGTTGAGATGACAGGTTGGCACCTGGTCATTCTTCCTGCCATTGTTTGTTTTATGCTTGTAGGTCCTTTCTTAGCTGCGGGGTTATATGACGTTAGCTGGGAGCTGGAAAAGGGACATAAGCCTTCATTTCGACATTCCCTTCGAGCCATGCGCAGAAACGCAGTTAACGAATGGGGATTTGGCGTGTTATTGATGGTGATGATGATATTTTGGCTTAGGGTTGCCTCCCTTATTCACGCGCTTTACCCCTCATACACGGAAACCACTATTGAAAGCCTGATGCCTTTCCTCATGCTTGGTACGATTGCCGGGGGCGTGTTTACGTTAGCAATGCTATTTATCACCGCCTTTACGCAACCTATTCTGATGGAGCGAAAAGTGGATCTTGCTACGGCGTTATTGACGTCAGTTAACGCAGTGTGGGTGAACAAAGTACCTATGGTAATTTGGGGCAGTATTATTTTTAGTGCTGTGGCGATTGGATACGTTACTGGGTTTATCGGCTTTATTGTGTTGATGCCCATTATCGGGTATGCCTCGTGGCACGCTTATATCGATACTATTTCTACTAAGCGCGCAAGGAAATACGTATAAAATGTAGTTTTATTACAACAAAATTAACGGCTTTTCATGATTAAAGCGGATTTTAGTACTAAATTTTGTAAAACTTTCATTATATAAGGGGCGTCTAGCCCCTTTTTACGACCAAAGTATTAGATTAAATTGACACTAAAAAGTATTTTTTATTCTGGTTAGAAAT
Organism: Alteromonas sp. B31-7; assembly: GCF_015767655.1. Taxonomy (NCBI): domain Bacteria; kingdom Pseudomonadati; phylum Pseudomonadota; class Gammaproteobacteria; order Alteromonadales; family Alteromonadaceae; genus Alteromonas; species Alteromonas sp. B31-7. The sequence goes on along the minus strand of NZ_CP065233.1, from coordinate 2,527,195 downwards.
ATAAGATTTCAAGAATGCTTTAAAAATCAACCATATAAATTGTTAATGTTTACGTAACATTCTGATTTACCGATAATTTACCTTCCTAACACAATCTTTCAACAGAACATTTTTAAGAATTAGTTCATAAATAAAGGGCAATCAGCGACAACCTGCAAAGGGGTCGCAACACATTGCGTTACCGAGTTTGCCAACTTATTTGAGGAATTAATGATGAAACTGTTAAAGACACTTGCTGCTACTGCTGCACTTTCGTTTGCATTTAACGCTGTTGCTGCTGGACCACAAAAAGACGTACGCTTTGTGGGCGACACGCAATTTGCTGGATTTTGCAAAGCGATTGTATTGGATGATGTGAAGGTACTGCGTTCTAGCCTTTCGCGTAATGTAGGTCGTATTGGTGCAAGCCAACGTGAAGTTTTACGCCTTGTCACGTCAGAAGATGGTTTAACCTGTAATGGTATCAGCCTTATCGATTTCGCTGTTGAGCGTGATGCGAGTGCTGTGCGTGAATATCTAACTTCACGAAGCTAAACTCATGCTTTGTGTGGAAAGCGGGTGGCAACGTGCTTGTGCGCATCACCCGCTTAAACCCATTTACTCCGTGGCTTCTTCAAGGGAGTAACTGGTTGTTATGGCTACGTTGCCTTTTAGCATCAGCATAACAGAGCAATATTTTTCTGCCGACAGTTGTACGGCGCGTGCCACGCTTTTGTCCGTTAATCCGCTGCCCGTTACCGTGTAATGAGCGTGAATCTTTTCGAACACCTTTGGAGGGTTTTCTGCGCGTTCTGCATTAAGTTCGCACTGACATCCATCAATTTGATGACGCCCTTTCTTTAAAATATCCACCACATCGATGCTTGAACAAGCGCCTACCGATAACAAAACCGATTCCATGGGTGAAATAGCATCACCGCTGCCGTCCATAACCGTTTTGTAGCCGCTTTCTGTGGTTCCCGTAAAGGTCAGGTCTTTATCCCAAGAAACGTTTGCTTTCATACTTCATTGTGCTCCTTATTTTACGAGCCTGATGGCATCTGGGTTGATGGTGATTTTCTTCTGCTTGTATAAGGCGCCTAGTGCTTTTTTGTAAGCCGCTTTACTCACATTAAAGTGCTGATAAATGGCGTCAGGGGCGCTTTTGTCCGTCAATGTAGAAATGCCACCGTGGGCATGCAGATCATCAAGAATGGCTTGTTGAAGCGTATCTCGACCGGCTTTATCTTGGCGTTGTAAAGACACATCTATTTTACCGTCTTCACGTATGTGTTTAATAACGCCAGTGGTTTTTTGCCCCACTTTTAGCGGTTTAAAGGCATCGCTATGAAAAATGAGACCCAGTGCTTTTTCATCAATAACCACTTTAAAGCCTAAATCTGACTTCGCGTACACTAAACACGCCACTTCATCCCCTTCATTTAGGTAGGCACTGCCTTCCTTCAAGAAGTAATGAAGGCGAGTAGCGCCCAAAATCCGGTTTGTTTTTTCGTCAAAGAAACTATGCACAACGTAATGCATACCTGGATTAATCGGCGTGTCTTGATAGTCGTTAGGAATAAGGAGATCGTTCTCTAACCCCCAATCAAAGAAGGCACCGAAGTGAGTAGCAGATACGGCCTTTAACACCTTTGTTTCACCTACCTGTATGTGAGGTACAGTGATAGAGGCGTACAGTTCACCTTGTTGATCTGTGGCAACAAATACGTCTAAGGTTTGCTCTAGGGTAAGGGGCGTTTCAACATGATCGCGAGAGAGTGTGACCGTAGGTAGGTCATTTTCATCATCGTAATCTTGTGAATCGACCAGTGGCGCTAATGCGTAGCCGAAGGGGTATTCCGCGATAACGCGTAATGTATTAATTTTTCCGATAGTAATCATTAAGACTGACTGTTTTTACAAGAACAGGTAACATGATATCGGATTGAGGGTAAGAGCTAAACCATTATGAAGTTAAATTGCGATTTAGGTGAAAGTTTCGGGGCTTGGACAATGCCAGTAGACGACGAGATTATGTCTATTATTGATCAAGCCAATGTGGCCTGCGGGTTTCATGCGGGCGATCCTTTAGTGATGAAACAAGCGCTAACCCTCGCAAAACAACATGGTGTGGAAATTGGGGCGCATCCCTCGTACCCCGATCTACAAGGCTTTGGTCGTCGTAGCTTAGCCATGGCAAGCGACGAGCTTGTGGCTTGCGTTCAATATCAGGTAAGCGCGCTACTAGGCATGGCGGAGGTAGTAGGGGCACAGGTAACTTACGTTAAACCCCACGGAGCCCTTTACAACGATATGATGCAAAACACATCAATATTGCGCAGCGTCATGGAAGCCGTCTCGGGGGTGTCTAAAAACGTGCCACTAGCGTTAATGATTCAGGCTACCCCAGATAATTTCTCCCGTCAGACCGTCGCTGATGAGTTTGGTATAAGGTTACGTTTTGAAGCGTTTGCAGATAGACAATATACCGACGACGGCTTTTTGAAATCTCGACAGTTACCTGGCGCTGTATTGAGTGAGCAAGAAGCATTAAACCAAGCAAAGCAATTATTAAGCGAGGGAAGGGTAACCTCGGTGTCTAACCGCTCCTTATTATTAAATGCAGATTCACTGTGTGTGCATGGTGATACACCGGGGGCGGTGGCCATTGCTAGGCAAATAAAAGCTTTACAGGTAAAGCAGAGTGGATAACTCCCCCTATTTCGCTAGCTTTTTTCCCGAAAACTCCTCACGAACGCCACATTTTAACCTTATTAAGTAGGAATAATAGTAGCCATGAAACAGGTGATGCAACCCTTTGGAACCATACAACGGATTGTTCCTGTTGGGATAGACGCACTGATGATTTATTTTAAGGGTGAAAAGCTCGACGAGGCAAACGCATATTGTCAGCAGTGGGTGCATGCGTTAACCCGTGAAAAACGCGGGTTTTCATGGATAGTAGAGTGTGTGCCGGCTTACGACTCGCTTATGCTGGTATTTGACCCTTTTACTATTGATAGTCACGGTGTGTATATGGCGTTATCTACTTTGGCTACGCAAGACGTATCGCTGGAAAAACAACAGGATATTAAGGTGTTGTCGGTTTGGTATGGCGCCGAAGGCGCAAACGACTTGGCACGGGTGGCTCAAACCACAGGACTAACCGAAGACAGCATAGTGCAAATGCATGGGGAAACGATATACAAAGTTTATGCGGTTGGATTTGCGCCCGGCTTTGCTTATATGGCGGATACGCCGCCACGGTTACATTGTCCCCGTTTGTCTACGCCGCGAAAGCGAGTGCCCAAGGGCGCTGTTGCCATTGCAGATAACCAAACCGCGGTTTACCCATCTGAATCGCCCGGCGGCTGGCACTTGCTAGGTTTATGTCCAGACCTTTTAGTCGACAGTCACAATCACGCGAGCTTTTTAGCCGTAGGCGATAGTGTGAAATTTGAACCCATATCAGAGCAAGAGTTTAGAGCGCGTAATGCATCTTAAAATCACACAAAATGGTATGCAAAGCCTTCTCGTTGATGAGGGAAGGAAAGGTCATCAGCATCAAGGGTATTGCCAGTCTGGTGCCATGGACGAAGAGGCATATTGGTGGGCTAATTTTTTGGTGGCAAACCCCCATGGTACTCCCTGTATCGAGGTTGTGGGAGAGTTAGCCTTAATATGTGCATTACATGGCACCATTGCCGCCACTGGTCGAGATGCTGTGCTTTATATTAATCAACAGCAAAAGACCCCCTATACGAGCTACAGGGTTAAAGAGGGGGATGAGATTAGCCTGCGTAGCGAAACGTTGGGTAGCCGAACTTACTTAGCGGTGGCAGGCCTATGGCAGGTGCCAAGGCATTTAGGCAGTGCGTGTACGGTCACCCGAGAACACATTGGCGGACTACATAACAATGGAAAGCCGCTTCAGATAGGTGATGGATTAGAGATCACAGTGAACAATGATACTTCCCGTGTATTTCGTTCTCGTTCGTTGCCTGAGAAATACTGGCCGAGTTATGATTTAACCCAGCCCCTACGGGTAGTAGAGGGCTATCAAAGCGATAGTTTCAGTGGTGTGGCTAAGCAGGTTTTTTTCACTAGTGACTACAAGGTAACGTCTGATATAAGCCGTATGGGATACCGTTTATCTGGTACGCCGGTACAAAGTACACAAGACAGTATGTACTCAGAGGGCATACATTTAGGCGCCATTCAGATACCTAAAGATGGCCAGCCTATCGTTATGATGAAAGATAGGCAAACACTCGGGGGCTATCCCAAAATTGGCAGTGTTACCCCTAATGACTTAACTAAACTGGCACAAGCTGTGCCTGGAGAATGCGTAAGCTTTGTTCGTGAACATAGCGACAACGCTCGCGCCCGCTTTCTTTTACAATGGCAAAAACGCCTTCGTTTATCAGGAGACATTCAATGACCATCGCTTTTCTAAATGGTGATTTTCTACCGCTGTCTGAAGCAAAAATTTCGCCCATGGACAGAGGTTTTTTATTTGGTGATGGTATTTACGAAGTGATCCCTACTTACCAAGCTAAACCCGTGGGCATGAAAGGGCATATGGTCAGATTGAAAAGTGGCTTATCTGCTATTTCCATTACCAATCCTTATGACGAAACGCAATGGCGGGACATTCTAGCGACCTTAGTGGAGAAAAATAGCCCTTATATTCCTAGTGGCAACATAGGTATTTACTTTCATGTAAGCAGAGGAACAGACAGCAAGCGCTTTCACGCATTTCCAGACAATATTGCCCCAACAGTATTTGGTTTTGCATTTGAAATTGCGCCAGCGCAGCCCCTCAATAAACACGACGTTAAAGCATTTAAAGTGGCACTCGAGGAAGACAAACGTTGGCAACGCTGCCATATAAAGTCAACCTCGCTGTTAGGGAATGTATTGCATTTCCAAACAGGTGTAGAGCAGGGAGTGAATGAAACGATATTGCACAATAGTGCGGGTGAAATTACGGAAGCCAGCTCGTGCAACGTATTTATCGTGAAAAATAACGTTGTGTATACGCCTCCACTGGATAATCAATTATTGCCAGGCATTACCCGAAGTATCGCGTTAGAAGCCTTTACGAGAGCAAGCATTGAAGTAGAAGAGTCTCGTTTTAGTATTGATGATTTACTCAATGCGGATGAAGTATGGCTATCTTCATCAAGCAAAGAAATTGCGCCTGTGGTGGAAGTTAACGGCATGGCGATTGGTGATGGTAATGTGGGTGATATGTGGCAGAAGGCCATTAAGGCTTATCACGATTACAAGTTTATTGCTTAACGCTAGGTACTTGGCCATAAAAACAGGCTGAATGCCCACCTCTAACAAAAAGGCCCGCGATTGTCGCGGGCCTTTTTTGATTTACCAAATAATTTATTCAGCGTTGTCGCAGTTTCCGTCTGTACACTCACCGTACAAATACAAACTGTGGTGAGTTAGCTTAATATTGTGTTTTTTCGCAATCATTTCTTGACGTTCTTCGATGATATCGTCTTCAAATTCAATCACTTTTCCACATTTTAGGCACACAAGATGATCATGATGTTCTTTGTGGCTAATTTCGAAAACAGACTTACCGCCTTCAAAATGATGACGATTTAAGATGCCAGCATCGTCGAATTGGTTTAGTACGCGGTACACGGTCGCTAAGCCAATTTCTTCTCCTTGCTCAATAAGGATCTTGTAGACATCTTCAGCACTGATATGTTGATTTTCAGGCTCTTGAAGTATCTGAAGAATTTTAAGGCGTGGCAGGGTAACTTTTAAACCTGCTTTTTTAAGTTCTTTATTTTGATCCATTTCAACCTACTGAGAAAGAGCAATTGTCTGTTGCGGGTATTATAGGTAACTCACAAGGATTTAAAAGTAAAACCGTTATTTCTGTGCCCAGTTGGCGAAAAATTACCTTAATCAGTTTTTTTAATTAGCTTTGTGGCGCAAATTCCGAACGGCATTTTTCAGGACAGACCAGTTTGTAAGTTACCGTTATACCGAACAATTCAACAAAAAAATGCAAAGTTTTAATGCAAGCTGTTAACATCCTGTTAAACTAAATGAAACGGTAAACGAAAATTTTCAGTTTAGGTACCTTCTTAATAGCGGACACGGTATGCAGTTAACAGTAGTAAATAAGATTAAACTCGGATTTGGATTATTTGGTTGCCTATTACTTCTCACAAGTATCCTTTCTTACGTGGGTTTAAGTGACATCCGTCATTCTGCAGACGATGTGGTTGAACGCAAAATGCCAGTTCAAACCCAGATGGTAAAAGTAAAAACAGATATTTTGTCTTTATCGGTGATAACCGCGAATGGCTTTCATGAAGCCACCCCCAGTTTGCTCGCAGAAAATGAAAAAGAGTTCTCTTCATTGTCTGTGCTGTTCGTAGAAGACCTTAACGCGCTTAGTCAGTCTTTATCCAATACCCCTCTTGTTAACGACGCGGTACAGGCGAGCAATTTGTATGTAGAGAATAGCAAGCAAATGTACCAAGCATTAGCATCGCGTATGAGCACTGAAATAGCGCTGGAGGCTAAACTTGAAGAGGTGTTACGAGCAGCGGATGAGGCCAGTGCACTCATGCTTGATTTGTCTTATTTAGAAAGCAATGACCCCGTGGTAGAAACCCTTATAGGGGCAGGCACTGCTATCGACAACAAGCTGCTGACCATGAACGATACCTTTAGTGAATTAACCGAAAACACCGATTCTCAAGCAACACAGAATATTATTGATGACTTAAGCTACCAGATAAGCAACTTGCAAGTGGACAAGGAGTATATCAATCGTTTGGCTGCTGATGTAGACGATGGGGGCACGGTTGATGCCTTTAATTCGCAATTTGATAGCCTACTAACTTTGCTGAATAGTCGTGACGGCTTAATTGCCTTGCAAAAACAAAAGCTGTCGTTTATCGACATTGCTTTTGCTAAACGTTCAGCAGCGATTGATGCACTCAACCAAGCACTGGAAAAAATAAATGCGTTATTTGAAAAGGTGCAAGCAGAGGCGATAGCGGGGCAGCGAGCCATTGCAGATACAGTAGAGATTAATATACTTAAAAATGTTGTGGTGGCCATTATTGGTTTGTTTGGTGCTATTGCGCTGGCTGTTGTGTCTACCCGCAGTATTTCCCGTCCCCTTGGGCGTATTAATCGTGGCTTAAGTCAATTGAGTAAGGGAGACTTAAGTCACAAATTGCCGGAAAATGGCAGTGATGAATTTGCCGCGCTTTCGGCAAAAGTGAATAGTTTAACCGATGGTTTGAGAGCCCTTGTTGGCAATATCCTTGAACAAGAAAAGCGTTTAATCGAAATTACCAAAGACAGTGTGGCCTTAGGTGAGAAAAGTTTAACAGAGGTGAATGCCCAACGTGAACATGTCACAGCCACCTCTACTAATACGCAACACGTTCAAGACACAAGTCGAAGTAATTTAGCTCAAATTACCCAAGCCATGGAATCACTGCATCGGGTGAGTGAACAAAGTGGCGACATCGGTAAGCTTGTGGACGAGAATAAACGTCAAGTGCTTCACCAAGCGAAACTGGCTGAAGCATCGGCCAAAACCATTAACCGCCTCGATGAAAACTCCCGCAACATAGGTAGCATTTTAGACGTTATCAAGACCATTGCAGAGCAAACAAACTTGCTAGCATTGAATGCCGCTATTGAAGCTGCGAGAGCAGGAGAGCAAGGAAGAGGCTTTGCGGTGGTGGCAGATGAGGTAAGAACCTTGGCCAATAGAACCCATGACTCGACTGAAGAAATTGAAGCCATGATCCGGAATTTGCAAAAAGATGCGAGTGAAGCGGTAACGGCCATTCGTGATGGTCGCGAGCAAGCCCGGGAAGGCGTTGAAATTACAGAGCAGGTGGCGTCGCAAATGGCAGAAATAGGGGAGATAATTGCTGGATTACATGACATTAATGAGCATATTGTGGCCGACACGCAACAACAGGATGTTTTACTGGCCGATGTGGCACAAAGCCTTAATACCATCGTCAGTTTAGCCGACTCTAGTGCAACTAGCACCCGTCAGGCGAATGAATCTACAATGTTATTGGATGCGCAAACCGAAAGCTTACGGAAAGCCGTGGAGCGGTTTCAATTATAAAAGAGAAAACGAGCGCCTCATCGTGCTAGAGGCGCGTTAGTTTTAAGAGACCCTTTGAGGCCCTCAGGCTAGTTTAGATAAACAAAGCTCATCGTGAATTTGCTGACACCACGCTTTAACACGTGATTCAGTCAACTCAGGTTGTCTGTCTTCGTCAATACCCAAACCGACAAAGTGATTGTCATCTGCCATCCCTTTAGAGGCTTCAAAATCGTAGCCGTCAGTAGACCACTGACCCACTAATATAGCCCCTTTAGCTTCAACGATGTCACGTACCATACCCATTGCGTCCAAGAAATACTCAGCGTAATCTTCTTGGTCACCGCAGCCGAAGATGGCCACTAGCTTATCGGTAAAGTCGATGTCTTCTAATTCTGGGAAAAAGTCGTCCCAGTCACATTGCGCTTCGCCGTAGTACCAGGTGGGAATACCGAAAATCAACAGATCGAATTCGGCAATATCTTCTTTGCTACTTTTGGCAATATCTTTTACATCAATGAGCTGTTTACCCAATTCCTTTTGGATCATTTTTGCTACATGTTCGGTGTTACCCGTGTCGCTACCGAAAAACAGGCCAACGCTTGCCATATCAAACCTCTATTAATCGTTACTATTTATACGCCTGTGCTTAACCAGAACCATTCAATGATGCCTTTGGCTAAAAAGCCAATTGCACCGAGCCCGAGCACACCGTAGGTTACAACGCGACCGATAAGGGGCACGTTATTTTTTGTTAATACATCGTGGACAGCGAATGTCATCAGTACAAACAGTACAAATAAGCCGCCGTACAGCATTATGGACTCTATAAGCTCAAAGTTTTCTGCAAGCATAGTGTTTTTACTTTAAAAAATCTGGCGCAACTATATCACAGTATATACGCCGAGCAGAGACCCAATGGGTCAAAATCTGGTAATAATTGTTATTCGCATCTGCAGTGGCGCTAGAGGCGTTCTGCCTTATTGAGCGTGCGGGAGACCACGGCATTAAAGGCGGCGGTTTTTTCGGCGTGTAACCAATGCCCCGTGCCCTCAATAATATGTGCCTTCGCGTGAGGAAAATGCTTAGCAATATCATCACGATTTGCGGCGGTGATGTAATCTGACTCTGCACCCTTTATAAATAAGGTTAACCCGCTAAATTGTCGATTGTCTTGAGGCCAATCAATAATATGTGAATAACTTGAAATTAAACCTACTAAATTAAAACGCCAAGCCCAATGATTATGCTCATCTTTATATAAACTTTTTAAAAGAAATTGGCGAACTCCTGGTTCATCAATAAATTTAGACATAGCTTTGTCTGCATCGCTGCGGGATTGAATATTTTCTAAATCAACCGCGTTTAAACCATCGAAAACAGATTGATGTCTATGCGTATACGCAGAGGGCGCTATATCTGCCACAATAAGTGCAGCGACACATTCTGGTTTTCGTAAGGCAATTTGCATAGCTACCTTGCCACCCAACGAATGGCCTAAAAATGCGGCACGCTGAACGTTTAGCGATGACAAGAGAGAAAGTACATCTTCCGCTGCATCCACAATACTAAAACCTTCACTCCATGGTGATTGGCCATGATCGGGTAAATCAACACTAATAATATTGTGCGTTTTCTCAAAATGACGTTTTACCGCAGACAAATTATCAGCACTGCCAAATAGTCCATGAATAAGCACTAGCCAAGGAGAAGACGAGGACGCTTCTGATAAATTATAATGCAGGTTCACATAGCACCTTTAAATAAAAAACCACGACATTAATGTGGGGCATATACCTTAAAAGGCAAGGGGGAAGTGAAGTAAAAGTGGCATACCAGAGCCTGATTAGATGGCCTGATATGCCGTTAAATTTTTTACTTTTCGATAGCGAAATCGTCTAGAGATTTTCCGCTATCAAGGGCATCTTTATAAACGCGAGGCATGCGTCCAATGCCAGTCCAAGGGTGGGTGACACCTTCACTGTCTGTCAGTTCAAATTTTACCGGGCGTTTCTTGCCGGTTTTCTTTGGTGCGTCCTGAGTTAAGGCTTGCAAATCTTCAACATTTAAGCCTGCTTCTTCCATTTGTTTTTGAATTGCCGCTAGCTTTTCACGTTTTTCAATTTCAGCTCTTTCTTCTTCAAGTGCTTTTTCTTTACGCTTATTAACAATGTTTGCTAATTTTTCTTGCACACTTTCAAGTTCTTCAATGCTTAATTCCTTAACAGCACCTTGTAAACGTCTTCCATGGGTTAAAATATCTATAAAATCGCTCATTTATTAACCTTATGCGTTTGTGGGAAGTATTTAAACGGATAATAAAGAAATTTAGTGCAAAAAAAAAGCGGAGAAAGTCCGCTTTTTAATTTAGTAAGATGAATAACGTTAATTACATATTCGGATAATTTGGGCCACCAGCACCTTCCGGCACTACCCATTTAATATTTTGGCTGGGATCTTTTATATCACAGGTTTTACAATGTACGCAGTTTTGGGCATTAATTTGAAAGCGCTTTTCACCTTCTTCTTCAATAATCTCATACACGCCAGCAGGGCAGTAGCGTTGCGCTGGCTCTGCAAATTTAGGTAAATTAACCTGCAAAGGAATTGATGGATCTTTTAATTGAAGGTGGCAAGGTTGGTCTTCTTCGTGGTTGGTGTTTGATAAAAAAACGGAAGATAATTTATCAAAACTCAACACACCATCAGGCTTTGGATAATTAATTTCTTTGCTGCTCTGGGCTTCTTTAAGTTGAGCATAATCTTTATGCTCATCTTTCATGGTGAAAAATAAGTTACCGTTAAAGAAGTTTTGCTCCAACGTATTAAATGCTCCACCCCAGAAATTACCTAATTTATGAATTGCCGGGCCGAAATTCCGCGAACGGAACAGCTCGTCGTACAACCAAGACGATTTAAATTTATCCGTATAGCGAGTAAGTTCTTTTTCTGGTGTGTCTGCATTTTCACTGATGGCTTCGAAAATACTTTCCGCTGCCAACATGCCTGATTTCATTGCTGTGTGGTTACCTTTAATTTTGGCGAAATTTAAAGTGCCCGCTTCGCAACCCACTAACAAGCCACCAGGGAAGGTCATTTTAGGTAGTGAGTTAAAACCACCTTTTGCAATGGCACGAGCACCGTAAGATACACGTTTTCCACCGTCTAAATATTGCTTAAATACAGGGTGATGTTTTAAACGTTGGAATTCATCAAAGGGGCTTAAATACGGGTTGTCGTAATTAAGGTCAACAATTAAACCAACGAACACTTGGTTGTCTTCTGCGTGATACAAGTAGCTACCGCCGGTGGCATCCTCAAGTGGCCAGCCTGCACTATGAACCACTAAGCCCGGCTGATGTTTAGCGGGGTCGATGTCCCAAATTTCTTTAAACCCGATGGCGTAATGTTGAGGTGAGCTGTCTTTGTCTAGCGCAAAGTGTTCAATGAGGTCTTTACCAAGATGCCCGCGACAGCCTTCGGCAAATACGGTGTACTTTGCACGTAGCTCCATGCCCGGCATATAACCCTCTTTAGGTTCGCCATTTTCACCTACACCCATGTCGCCAGTAAGCACGCCCGCCACACTGCCATCGTCATTATAAATAACATCGGAGGCGGCAAATCCAGGGAATACTTCTACGCCAAGTTGTTCCGCTTGCTCTGCCAACCAACGACACACATTACCCATAGACACAATAAAGTTGCCGTCGTTATGCATTGTCTTGGGTGTCATGCCGTTAGGCAATTTTTTGGCAGATGTTTCGTCATTAAGTAAATAAATGTGGTCTTCGGTTACCGGCGTATTGAGTGGCGCGCCTTTTTCTTTCCAATCGGGGAAAAGTTCATTCATAGCGCGAGGTTCAAACACCGCACCAGAGAGAATATGTGCACCGACTTCTGAGCCTTTTTCGACCACACAAACCATGAGCTCTTGGTCTTTTTCATTGGCAAGCTGCATCAGCTTGCACGCGGTTGATAGTCCAGCTGGGCCGGCACCGACGATGACAACGTCAAACTCCATCGATTCTCGTTCCACGGGAGGCTCCTTATGTTCGTGTTTTTATAGTGCACTATTGATGAAACAAATAATGCGATGTGTCAAAAACATGTAAATTAAATGTCGACCTGAAAGGTAATGCAGGTTGACGTTTACGTCAACAGTAAGTACATTGCAGGGCAGTTTACGTTAACGTTAACTGGCGAAGCATTTTATATGCTCGTAAACGTGGTGTTAACGGCGTTTTGGAGCTAACCTTTACAAGACGTACGTTCCACGGTTTCATTTTAACGTAGCGTGCATTGTTAAAGTTTCAAAAAGCGTGGTGAAGAAATACGTTTTTATTTTTTAATAGATAATTATTAGTGAAACGTAATCGGCACCGACGAACTCAACAATTGAGGTAAATATGAAGATACTCGTACCGGTCAAACGCGCGATCGATTACAACGTTAAGGTAAGAGTGAAGGCCGATGAATCTGGCGTAGACCTTACAAACGCGAAAATGGCCATTAATCCTTTTTGTGAAATTGCGGTTGAAGAGGCCGTTCGATTAAAAGAAAAAGGTGTTGCCACTGAAATCGTTGTTGTTTCAATTGGTGACAAAAGCTGCCAAGAACAAATACGTACAGCACTTGCCCTAGGTGCTGATCGTGGTATCCAAATCGATACCGATCAAAATCTTGATTCACTTCAAGTGGCAAAGCTTTTATCAAAAGTCGTTGAAGAAGAACAACCGCAACTTGTTATTCTTGGTAAGCAGAGTATCGACTCTGACAATAACCAAACAGGCCAAATGCTTGCAGCACTGACAGGTATGCCCCAAGGCACATTCGCGTCAGAAGTGGTTGTAGATGGCGAAAAAGTGAATGTGACTCGTGAAATTGATGGCGGCCTTCAAACTGTCGCGCTTTCGCTTCCCGCCGTGGTCACTACCGATCTTCGCTTGAACGAGCCCCGCTATGCGTCACTACCCAATATCATGAAGGCAAAACGCAAGCCTCTTGATGTAAAAGCGGCAGCTGACTTTGGTGTTTCACTGGAATCAAATGTGAAAGTACTGAAAGTGACACCACCACCGCAGCGCGAGGGTGGTATTAAGGTAGCAGACGTTGCTGAGTTGGTAGAAAAGTTAAAGAATGAAGCAAAGGTGATCTCATGAGCGTACTCGTATATGCAGAACACGATAATGCAAGCTTGAAGACGGAAACCCATAAGCTTGTGAATGCCGCGCAGAAAATGGGTGGCGACATCCATGTACTTGTTGCGGGAGAAGGTTGCCAAGTCGTTGCTGAAGCCGCAGCCCAGATTGACGGTGTTGCAAAAGTACTGGTTGCTGACAACGCTGCGTACAAGCATCAATTAGCTGAAAATACCGCTGACTTAGTGCTTGAACTGGCAGGTGATTACAGCCATGTTGTGGCTGCTGCTACGACTACGGGTAAAAACTTCATGCCTCGCGTAGCGGCATTATTAGACGTCGCACAAGTCTCAGACATTATCGGTGTTGAGAGTGAAGACACGTTTGTTCGCCCGATTTACGCGGGTAACGCTATCGCAACTGTACAATCGTCTGATGGTAAAAAAGTGATTACCGTACGTGCAGCATCATTTGATGCAGCTGGAACAAGCGGCAGCGCTGAAATTGCAGCAATTGATGTAGTTAAAGGCAGCGAAAAGTCTGATTTTGTTTCAGCAGAACTGACGGAGTCAGAGCGCCCTGAGCTTACGGCGGCAGAAGTGGTTATTTCTGGCGGTCGTGGTATGCAAAACGGCGACAACTTCAAACTTCTTGAAGGTATTGCAGACAAACTAGGTGCTGCTATCGGCGCATCCCGCGCTGCAGTTGATGCTGGGTTTGTTCCTAACGATATGCAGGTAGGTCAAACAGGTAAAATTGTTGCACCACAGCTTTATATCGCGGTAGGTATCTCAGGCGCTATCCAGCACCTTGCAGGTATGAAAGACTCTAAAGTTATTGTGGCTATCAACAAAGACGAAGAAGCGCCAATATTCCAAGTTGCCGACTACGGTTTAGTCGGTGATTTGTTTGAAGTGCTTCCTGAATTAGAAAGTTCGTTATAAGCAAACGCAATAAGATAATGAGGCTGCAAGGGGTCATCTTGCAGCCTTTTTTATATCTGCTTGGCGTCGAGCTGATTAAATGACAGCCTTGCGAGAATTAAACCCTGACAACAGAGTTATCCTCAATGCTAACCGGGGAGGGAATATACGCATCTGCTTCCCAGTCGTTTTCCCATTTTTCCCCATCGAGTAAATAGCGGAATTGATACTCGTTATCTTTTTCTAGGTCTACCGTCAGCGTGAAGTCACCACTTTTGAGCTTTTTCATTGTGAGAGGCTGTGTTTTCCAGTCGGTGAAGTCACCGCAAAGCGCGGCTTCTTTCACGTCTTGCGCGGCTTCCGCATTGAGTCGAAAAGTTACTTTGCACAGAGGTTTTGATTTAAGGTATTGCTTCTTGAGACTCATAGTGTGTTTTCCCTTCAATGTAGCGAAATCTTGATTGTCCCGATAACTGGTTGAGCGTTCATTAAGTTTTAACAGGCTCATCGGTTAACCCATGTACAGTGGGTGATTAAATAATCAACGAAAAGGCATTATTTATCAATCTTACTTTGTAATCTTTTGATAATTTTTTATATTAGGCTTGCAAGAAAAAGAGGTTAAATATAAGAAATGCTGAATGTATTCACAAAATCTAACAATCTTCAGCAAGCGCTTCGACAATAAAAAAAGTAGACTAGAGCAACTTGCTCTTACGCAGTTATTAATAATAAAACAATCTTGCTTTGCATTAATGCATACGGCGTTGAGTCGGTACAGGGTGAATATAGGTTTCAAGCCCTCACCACGCGTTATGTTTTAGCATTCCTAGGGATAGTAAATGAAAAACTCCAACCTGATAAGAAGTGTTGTTCCGTTGGTGATTATACTTGTAGCTGTAGTAGCCGCAGTAATCATGATTGGTTCGCGAAAGCCGCCCGAACAAGTACCCGTCGAAATTCCCGCATTTTTAGTTGATGCCAAGCCAGCGAATAGCGAGCCGGTTAATTTTATCGTTACGTCTCAAGGTAACGTGGTTCCCCGAAATAAAACGTCGTTGAGCGCGCAAGTGAGCGGGCAGCTAGTGAGTTTATCCCCTCAGTTTATTGTCGGCGGTACGTTTAAAAAAGGGGACGTACTGGCCACCTTAGAGCAAGATGATTACAGAACCGATGTAAAGCTTGCTGAGGCAGAGTTAGCACAGGCTCAAGCGGCGTTAGAAGAAGAAATTGCGCGCGGTAAGGTAGCCGAGCAAGAATGGCGTTCAGTGAGCAGTGTGGCGCCGCCAGAATTAGGTTTGCGCAAACCGCAATTGGCAAAAGAGCAAGCGAATGTAAAAGCGGCAGAGGCAAAGTTAGAACGTGCCAAACGTAATTTAGCGCGTACCCGTATTCGGGCTCCCTACAATGGTATTGTGGTAGAACGAAATATTGATTTAGGACAATTTGTGACCTCGGGCACACCCATAGGTACCGTATACTCAACCGACACAGCAGAAGTTAGATTACCTATCACTGACAGTGATTTGATGTTTATTGATATCGCGGGTCAATCTAGCGAAGGTGCCCCTGTGTCACTGCGAGCCACGGTGGGCGGGATGACTCGTACTTGGGAAGGCAAGCTTGTGCGTTCAGAAGGTGTGTTAGATACCGGAAGTAGAGTAGTGTACGCGATAGTGGAGGTTTCAGACCCTTACAACCTTGCCGCCACTCACGCTGCGCCGCTCAGATTTGGACAGTTTGTTGAAGCACAAGTGACATCACGTCAGCAAGAAAATCTCATGGTGTTACCGCGTAGCCTGTTACGGCTGGATAACACCGTGTTAATCGTTAACGACAATAGAGAAATAGAGATTAAGCCGGTGGAGGTTGCCCGTACGACTGCCAGCCATGTTTACCTTGCTGGTGGCATAGACGAAGGCAGTTTGGTGGTCACCAGTGCGGTACCAAACCCGTACAATGGAATGAAAGTCCGTTTGCCTGGCGACGATCCTGTGTTATCGGAAGAAGCAGAATCAGACAAAGCTAGCGACACCGATGCGGTGCCTAGCGACGCCTCTGACGGAGGTAGATAATGAGCCGGATTGATACGCAAAAAGGGCTGATTGCCTGGTTTGCTCGTAACAGCGTTGCGGCGAATTTATTGATGTGGCTGCTGGTTGTGGGCGGCCTGTTCAGTGCTTTTAGTATTCAAAAACAAGTATTTCCCAGTTTTGAGTTTGATGTTGTCAACGTACGGGTACCTTACTTGGGCGCTGCGCCACAAGAAGTTGAAGAAGGGGTGTTGCTTAAGATTGAAGAAGCGGTAAAAGACCTCGAGGGTATAAAACAGCTCAACTCAACGGCTGTAGAGGGAATGGGTACTGTAACGATTCAAGTGGAAGAAGACTACGACGTACAATCGTTGCTTGATGAAGTAAAAGTGCAGGTAGATGCCATTCCCAGCTTCCCGGCAGACACAGAAAAGCCGGTGGTTTATCGTCAAAAAGTGATGCAGGACGTTATTTGGGTGTCCGTCTATGGTGATGCCACAGAGCGAGAGCTGAAAGAGTTTGCCAAAAACCTTCGTGACGACATTGCCAATTTACCGGGAATATCTAGCGTACAGGTAGTTGGCGCAAGAGATTATGAAATTTCAGTTGAGTTATCCGAGGTAGACTTACAAAAGTACAACCTTACTTTTGCAGACGTAGTCACGCGTTTGAGTCAAAGCAGCGTTGATTTGCCTGGTGGCTCTATTCGAACCGAAAACGGCGACATTTTATTACGGACTAAAGGCCAGGCCTATACAGGGTGGGACTTTTCTCAAATTGTATTAGTCACCAATGCAAACGGAACCAGAGTAACGCTGGGCGATGTGGCGTACATCAATGATGGATTCATTGAAAACAATCAATATGCCTTGTTCGACAACAAACCGGCTGTTAGCTTGCGCGTCCGCGCAGTAGGCGACCAAAATGCCCTAGAAATTTCAAAACAAGTTAATCAATATATCGACAGCCAAAAAGACATATTCCCTGCACATATTACGGCAGATACATGGGGAGATAGCTCTTTCTATCTGGCCGACCGTTTGAATATGATGCTGGAAAATATGTTCTTTGGGGCGTTGCTAGTTTTCTTGGTGTTGTCGCTATTTCTAAAAATTAAACTGGCATTTTGGGTGATAGTCGGCCTGCCAGTGTGCTTTTTGGGTACGTTACTCGTGATGCCGTTAGATATGATAGGTGTTTCTATTAACATGCTTAGCTTGTTTGCCTTCATATTGGTATTGGGGATTGTCGTCGATGATGCCATTATTATGGGCGAATCAGCCTATTCTGAAATTGATAAAAAAGGCCACAGTACCGATAACGTTATCGCTGGCGTGAAAAAAGTTGCCATGCCAGCGACCTTTGGTGTTCTTACCACCATCGCTGCCTTTGCGCCTATGCTGATGGTGTCAGGACCATTTGGTATTATCTGGAAAACCATCGGTATGGTGGTGATTGTTTGCCTTGCCTTCTCTTTGATCGAATCCAAACTCATTTTACCTGCTCACTTAGTTCACATGAAGTTGAAGCCATACGACCCGGCAACGGCGAATGGTTTCCAACGATTCAGAGATATATTCAGTGAAGGGATAAAGCGTTTCATTCAAAATACCTATGCGCCATTTTTAGCTAAAGCGATTCGAAATCGTTACACCACAGTGTCGGTGTTTATTGCGATGTTAATTTTGACCGTGGGCTTATTCGGTGGTGGCATTGTGCGTTTTGTCTTTTTCCCGAGTATTCCTAATGATTTCATGGTCGCCAGTTTCGAGCTTGAGCCTGGTTCTTCCCTAGAGCAGCGCGATAATGTGCTCAATACACTTCGTGATGCCATGCAGAAAATGGATGACAAAATAGCCGAAGACGACGGCGAAGGTGTGGTGAAACATGCTATAGCCTTCGATGAAGGGAATTTAGGTGGTCAAATTCTTGTTGAGTTGACTAAGGGTGAAAACCGTACCTTAAGAGATTTTGAAATCCAAGATAGGTGGCGACAAGAGCTACCTGAAATACCTGGCGTAAAATCATTTAACATTAGCTCTCCAGGCGGCCCTGGTGGCGGCGCAGATCTCAGTTTTGAATTTAGTTCAGGTGATATTAAAGCGCTTCGAGCGATCAGCAATGAGTTAAAAGAAGCCCTAGATGCTTATGAAGGGGTCACAGATATAAACGATACTTTCTCCGGGGGGAGCGAAGAAGTTCAATTGGCACTTAAGCCGCAAGCTGATGCACTTGGTATTACCCTACAGCAACTAGGTCAACAGGTAAGGTTTGGCTTTTATGGTGCAGAAGTACAGCGCATTCAGCGGGATGATGAAGAAATTAAGGTGATGGTTCGTTACCCTAAATCTGAACGTAGTTCCATAGAGCACCTTGAGAACATGCGAGTACGCGCACCTAACGGTCAAGAGATCCCGTTTCAACAAGTGGCCACCTTTACTGTGGGTCAAGGCTTTGATTCAATTATTCGAGTAGATGGAAAGCGTTCGGTTACCGTGACGGCTGTGGTGGATAAAGCCTTGATGGATCCTTCTGAAATTACCAATGACGTGGTCAATAACCTCATGTCAGACCTGCTTGCTCGATACCCTAACGTAGAATTTCAATTGCAGGGCAATTCAAAAGAACAAGCGGATGCGATGTTTAGCTTAATGAAAGGTTTGTTATTTGCGCTGTTTGCCATTTATACCTTGTTGGCTATCCCGCTCAAATCTTACAGCCAGCCATTTATCATTATGTCTGTGATCCCTTTCGGCATAGTAGGGGCAATCATAGGGCACTTGGTGCTAGGCATGGCCGTGAGCGTGCTGTCTATTTGTGGCATTATCGCGCTTTCCGGAGTAGTGGTTAATGATAGCTTGATTATGGTGGACTTCGTCAACCGCGCGCGCAAAGAAGGCTTGTCGCTGATTGATGCAGCAATAAGTGCCGGGACGCAGCGTTTTCGCGCTATTATCCTGACCTCATTGACGACCTTTATGGGCTTGATGCCAATTGTGTTCGAGCGAAGCTTACAAGCACAAATCGTTATCCCCATGGCGATTTCATTAGCGTTCGGTATTCTTTTTGCCACCGTTATTACTTTGCTGCTAGTGCCTGCACTGTATCTCATTCTTAATGACATCAAAAATGTGTTCGTGAATAAGAAAAAGCACTCTCATTTGGCACATTCAGAACCTCCTACGTCCTAAACCGTCTGCTACCTGGCAGAAGAATAAAGTCATAGCCGCTGACGCTTGAATAAAGTGTCAGCGGCTTTTTTGTTTGCATTTCGTACAAACATGATTATACTGTATGAAAAATCAGTATGGTTTAAAATGAATCTGCGGTTTATTTTGAGTGCTATTTTTCTGTTGGTACGATGATTTCCGCACATCATTATCCGTAAGTCATTCTAGCGCGAGGCGCGTTAGAACAAAGCGCTGTCAATGCCGACTATCAGAAAGCGAGGTTAACGTATGCAAACAGGTGTAAAAGCAGTAGATCAACTTATTGTTAAGCACGGCATTATGTCTTGTCCGGGCTACGATACCTTTCAACGCAGAATGCGCTTAACGGGGGGAGATAAGCGAGCCGATACTCTGCCTTTTTGTATGTATACGAAAATATCTCATGCTCCGCTGTCGCGCTATTTTACGGTGCATCACTTCTATCTGCCGTCGAACAAAGGCAAGTTAGCCAGCTTCCTTTTTGATGAGAAAGGAGTATTAATTGAACAAGTCTATTACCAACGTGTGACGCGCTGGGTAAAAGTGTGTAAAAAATTACAGCAATTAGTGCAAGGGACGTGTCGGGATGTTCACTTAGCAGCATAGCTAGTACATTAATGGATGCAAGTCAGTGAGTATTACGGCCGGGTTTATCATGGCTAAGCACAATGGTGTTAATACGTTGCTTACCTTATATAAAAAAGCGGCAATGAATTACATTGCCGCTTTGGTAAACCAGAATGGGTCAAAAACGCCGTTTAGTAATAGGTGTATTTAAACTCAACACCCCAGATACGCGGCTCGTTAACAATACCAGTCAGGTTTGCAAAGTCGATTGCACCTTTAACGTTATGTTCGTCGGTAATGTTACGTCCAAACAAGGCCACCGTGTAGTTATGAGCAAAGTTCTCGTAACCAATACGTAGGCCACCTTCGAAATTATCGTCTGTTTTGAATTCAGCAGCTTCGTATAAGAAGATGTTTGTTTCGCCCTGGAATGCCCAATCAGTGAATACAAAGAACTCACCGTCATCACCCATAGGGATGGTGTATCGCGCAGTAAAGTTGAATATAGACTCTGGTGCTTGGGGGAAGGGGTTTCCGTCGATGACCGCATTGTAACCGTCAGGACGATCGTCTAATACAGTGCAGTGGCTTTGGGTAGCAGTGGCTATGCTTGCTCCACATGGCGCAACGGTCAAAGTGTCATCTTGAATTTCAGTGTGGTTGTAGCTATAACCTGCAGTGAATGTAAGCTCATCAGTGGCCAACCATTGAGCATCAACTTCAAAGCCATACGCTTCGCCCTTATCGGCATTCACCAGCTGGGTTAGGTTATCTGAACCGCCGATGGCTGAAAACTGCATATCGTCGACGGTATAGAAAAATGCTGCGGCATTTAAGCGTAGCGTGTCATCCAGTAAATCCGACTTAACACCCACTTCAAATGAGTTAATTGTTTCAGCGTCAGCCACCGATGGAGACTCTGTAAATGCAACCGCACGCCCTTGTATACTTTGCGCTCTAAACCCATTCGCATAGCGAGCAAATACTGACATATCGTCGGTCACGCGATAATTTGCGCTCAACTCGTAGCTGGTTTGCCCATCATCAACCATGATGTCGTCATACGCTTGAACGCTGACAAAACCTAGCAATACGCCCAAACTATCTGCATTTTGTTCACCCAATATCAGAGATTTCTTATCGTGGGTGTAACGGATCCCGCCAGTGATGTTTAGTCTTTCATTAACTTGGTAAGACGATTGGCCGAACAGGGCCCAGGTTTGGTTATCATGGAATACCGTCGTCGCACCGAAGAACCCATCAGTGGTGGTAACGTTGAAGGATGCGTCATAGTAAAAGGCACCTAATTGCCAGTTAATCGCATCTGAGGTATTACTCGCTAAACGAAATTCTTGGGTATATTGTTCCAAATCGTTGAGGTCGTCTTGGGTGACAAAGTTTTGCGAGGCAATAGCATCACCGTCAATATCGCCAAGGCTTGAGCCTTCGGCAGTTTCCATGGCGGTAATTGAGGTGAAAGTGACCTCGTCCATATCATATTCAAGCTTAAGAGACGCGCCAAAACCTTCGTATTCTTGAGGATTGTTGTCGGTGCCATCGGCCTCTAAATCACCATCATAATTGACGGTGTCACGATCGTAGCTATCATTAAGTTCATTGCTACCTTCATCGAAGACATTACCGCGAAATATGGACGCTGTGCCTTCTAACTCACGACCGTGGACATTCAGTAACGCAGAAAAGTCTGCCGACGGTTCCCACAGAAGTTGCAAGCGATACGCTTTTTCGTCATAGCCGCCTAGTGCGTCCTTTTGACCAGAAGCCGCGTTATCAATATAGTCATCACGTTCTTGAGAAAGTAATGAGAGACGTGCTGATAACTCATCGGTAAGTCCACCGCTGACAGCACCTTCAAAGTTCATCGTACCGTAAGAGCCGAAACCAGCCTTTGCATAACCTTCAACATCTTGAGTGGGTTTAACCGTATCGAACTTAATGATACCTGCAGTGGTATTGCGTCCAAATAACGTACCCTGAGGACCGCGAAGTACTTCAACTTGTTGTACGTCGAAAAGCGGGAAGCTTTTTAGTACAACGTTTTCCATAACCACTTCATCCATGATAATTGACACTGGCTGCGACGCCGCTAGGTCAAAATCGGTGTTACCTAATCCGCGAATGTAAAATCGAGGGGCAACGCGTCCATTGGACGATTCTGCGTAAAGGCCTGGAACGCGTACAGCAAGTGCCAGGATATCCTCTCCACCGGAGAATAGGCTTTCAAACTTTTCTCCGCTTAGGGTAGCAACGGAAATAGGTACTTCTTGAATTGACTGGGTGCGTTTTTGGGCTGTAACTGTGATTTGTTCAAGCGCAGATTGTTTTTTTTCTGTCGTTTCTGTGTCTTGAGCAAGAACGGGGGCGCTAAACGCTGTGCTGATAGCCAGCGCTAATGTCGCTAAGTTGTGTGTTCTCATGTGTCCACCAAGAATTGTAGTTTATGCTTTTGTAGTGTTTTGGTGCAAAAAATAATCATCATGCACGCGGCGAGATAGTTTACACAATTCGGTTAATAAAAACTTCACTTTATTTTTAATAAATTAAAACCGCTGAAACTTAGACCGGTACTGCGATGGAGAGAGGCTAGTGTTCTTTTTGAAAAGTCGTGAAAAGGAACTGAGATCCTCATATCCAATTTGGTTCACTATGCTCTCTATAGGTGCATGCGTGGTTTCAAGTAGTTTCCGCGCCCGTTCCAACCGGATGCGTTGTAAGTACTGTAAGGGGGTAAACCCACATGCATGTTTAAACCGACGAATAAGCGTGCGTTCCGTAAGATTATGTTTTCCCGCTAATTCGTTGAGGGTCATCGGCGTGTGCAGATGGGCGTCAATATAGTGTTGGACCGCCAAAATATCTTTGTCTTGATGAAACTTAAATTGTCGACTGCTTGCATATGCAGTTTGATTAGCTCGGGACAAATCGAGTACATGAGATTTGGCTGTGTCACTTGCTATGCCGTTCCCGCAATACCGTTCAATAAGCAACAGGGCTAAGTCAATCCACGCCATTCCGCCACCAGCACAAAACACGCTGTTATCTTCGGTCACCATTTTATCTGGCTGTACATTCACCATTGGATAGCGCGCTTTGAATTTATCTGCATAACCCCAGTGGGTCGTGGCGACTTTATCATTCAAAATTCCCGTTTCTGCTAGCAAAAATGTGCCTGTGCAGTTTGCAGCGATATCCGCACCTTGCTTGTGTAACCGTCGTAACTGAACCAATTGATTTGCGTTGTTTTGCAGCACAGTATCAATATCGCCGCCAATGGTGGGAATAAGCAAAATATCCGTGTGTGCCACATCTTCAATGGCTAAATGAGGGTTCAGTGTTAATTGGTTTGAACACACAATGGGTTGGCCGTGGGAGCTCGCTAATTGCACGGTAAATTGGGGCGTGGGGCGTTGATGATGGATACGCTGCCAACTGATACCGGCAAAAGCAAACAAATCTAACGCCCCCGTAATGGCCGACGCCAGTGCATGTTCAAAGCCGAACACAGTAACAATAAAAGGCGTTCTATTCATATGAGTAATATAATTTATTTGAGTGGATAAGTTTAAATTATGGTTGGCGGTTTTCACCATAATTGTGTCATTAATGACAATGATGCCATGGTAACGAATATGACACAATGCATTAACAATTATTCGTGGAGATCATTATGGCCGACCAACTCATTCCTCGTCGAGAAATGCAATTCCAACTATATGAAGTTTTAGATACGGCAGGCCTGTGCAGTCGAACTCGCTTTAACGAACACAATGTTGAAACCTTTAATGCGGTTATAGATATGGCTGAAAAGATGGCGGAAGAGAAGTTCTTGCCCCATAACGCCACCGCAGACAAGAACGAGCCCACCTTCGATGGCACCAAAGTATCAATGATTGCTGAGGTAAAGGACGCTTTTGACACCTATCGTGATGCCGGTTTTATTGCGGGTCATTTCGATTTTGAAGAGGGTGGGATGCAATTACCGGTAACGGTGATGAATGCGTGCGCAGGCTACTTCTTAGCCGCCAACCCCTCTTCCACTGCATACCCTTTTCTCACCGCTGCTGCCGCGAATGTAATTAAGCATTTTGCCTCAGATACAATCAAACAGGCATTTTTGCCGAAGATGCTTAGCGGGGATTTTACTGGCACCATGGCCTTAACCGAGCCTCACGCTGGCTCATCACTCGCTGATATTCGCACTTCTGCAAAGTTACAAAGTGACGGCAGTTACCGGGTAAAGGGGAGTAAAATCTATATTTCAGGCGGAGAACACGAGCTGTCTGACAACATTGTTCACCTAGTTTTGGCAAAAATTCCAGGTGGGCCTGCTGGGGTAAAAGGCATTTCGCTGTTCGCCGTGCCTAAGTACCGATTGAATGAGGAAGGAAACCCGGATAAGCGTAACGATGTAACATTAGCGGGGCTTATACACAAAATGGGCTACCGTGGTACCACCTCTACCGCATTAACCTTCGGTGAAAATGGCGATTGCCACGGCTATTTGATTGGTGAGCCCCATCAAGGCTTGCGGTATATGTTTATGATGATGAACGAGGCTCGTATAGGCGTTGGTTATGGCGCGGCCATGATTGGCTATAGAGGGTTCCGTTACTCATTAGACTATGCCAAAGATAGAACGCAAGGCCGGGCAGCACCTCATTTAGCGCCAGAGGACGACCCAACGCCAATTATAAATCACGGTGATGTACGGCGAATGCTCCTAGCGCAAAAGGCCTACTGTGAAGGCGGCATGTCATTGTGCCTTTATGGCAGTATGTTAATTGACGAATTAGAAACCGAAGTCGATGAAGCAAAGCGCGCAGAACTCTCTCAATTACTGGATTTATTAACCCCTGTTTTTAAGGCATGGCCGTCAGAATTTGGCCCCAAGGCGAATGATCTCGCTATTCAAATATTAGGGGGGGCAGGGTACACCCGAGAGTACCCTGTTGAGCAATGCTGGCGCGACAATCGACTTAACCCTATTCATGAGGGAACCAACGGTATTCAAGCGCTAGATTTGTTGGGAAGAAAGCTATGGCAACACGAGGGTAAAGGTTTACAAGTGTTGCTAACCCGCGTGACTGATGACATGACCCGTGCAGAAACCCCTAGAGCACAGGCTCTGGCTGCAAAACTAAAACCCTACTTAGACGAATTAGGTGCACTAATTCAACAGGCCGGCAAAGACTTAACATCAGACAAACAATCTGTACTACTGACCAACGCAAGTTGCTTTTTAAGCATATTTTCAGCGTGTGTGGTGAGTTGGATTTGGTTGCGCCAAGCCAATGTGGCAGAGCGTGCATTAAGCACGGGTATACAGGGTCATGATGTGGACTTTTACGAAGGTAAATTGGCGGCAGCAGAATACTTTTTACACTGGGAATTACCCTTAGTTTCAAGAGATATAGAAGTGTTGCGTGGCCAAAATGCTACATGCAACAACGTTAAAGCAAGCTATTTCTAACAGAATAAATGTGGAGCACAACGAATGAACGTAGCGGCAAATGTTGAAGGTAAACATATCTTAATAACGGGCGGAGGTTCTGGTATTGGTGCGGCGTCGGCGACTGTCTTATGTGCCAGAGGCGCTATTGTTGGCGTGGCCGATGTGAATGAAGAAAACGCGAATGCCTTAGTCGCTGAATTACAAGCCGCTGGCGGCAAAGCTTATGCGGTGACTGTGGATGTGACAAACCCTGAGCAAGTAAAAGCCATGTTTGAAAGCGCCTTATCCCAGGTTGAAAAAATTGATGTGATCATCAACAACGCGGGTATTGACCATTTCCCCGCTCCCATGACCGATGTTGACGATGAGATGTTTATGAAAAACATTCAAGTGAATTTGGCCGGTGTGTGGTATTGCATGAAAAATGCGCTTAAACACATGACGGCAACAGGTGGGGGCCACATTATTAATGTGGCATCGGTAGCAGGGTTGCGATCAGCACCCATGATCAGTGCTTATAGCGCATCTAAGCATGGCGTTATTGGTTTAACGAAATCTGCCGCTGTTGAGTACGCCAGAGCCAATATTCGTATTAATGCTGTGTGCCCCAGTTTTGTTGATACGCCTATGGTACAAGGGGTGTTGTCAAAATTAGATGAGCGAGGCCAAAAAGGGCTGGTTGCGGCAAACCCAATGAAACGGTTGGGCAAGCCTGAGGAAATTGCCAATGCGATTGCCTGGTTGTGTAGTGATGAGTCATCGTTTATGACGGGCCAATCTGTGGTACTTGATGGTGGAATGTTGGCTTAGGCAAACAGAGTGAAAAAGGACAAAATACATGAAAGATTTATTTGATTTAACGGGAAAAGTGGCACTAGTGACTGGTGCGAGTCGCGGAATTGGAGAGTCAATTGCTCGACTTTTAGCCCAGTATGGTGCGCACGTTATTGTATCTAGCCGCAAAATAGACGGCTGCGAAGCGGTGGCGTCGTCCATTCGAGATGCCGGGGGTAAAGCAACAGCCATGGCCTGCCATGTGGGCGATATGGTACAAATTACGGATACCTTTGCCACGATCAAGCAAGAGTTTAAAAAGCTGGATATATTGGTAAACAATGCGGCGGCAAACCCCTATTTCGGTCACATCCTTGATACCGATTTAGGCGCCTACAATAAAACCGTTGATGTTAATATTCGTGGCTATTTCTTTATGTCCATTGAAGCGGGCAAGATGATGAAAGAGCAGGGTGGCGGTGTTATTTTAAATACGGCGTCAGTTAACGGCGTGACCCCTGGCGATATGCAGGGCATTTACTCTATCACTAAGGCTGCGGTTATTAGCATGACTAAGTCATTTGCCAAAGAGTGTGGAAAGCTGAATATTCGTGTTAATGCGTTATTGCCAGGGCTCACCGATACTAAGTTTGCTTCAGCGCTCACCACCAATGAGCAAATATTAAAACACGCCCTTAAGGTTATCCCGCTAGGACGGGTAGCGGATCCTGACGAAATGGCAGGCACCGTGTTGTACCTCGTGTCCGATGCCTCAAGCTATACGACAGGCACGACAGTGGTTGTTGATGGTGGTATGCTAGCGTAAAAATAAAAGCGAACGAGATTTTACTATGCATATATGGGTAGACGCTGATGCGTGCCCTAGTGTCATTAAAGATATACTTTTTAAGGCAGCCCGACGTACTGGTCTGCCTTTATCTTTAGTTGCGAACCATTCTATGTCTGTACCACCAGACAAACATATCACCCTGACATTGGTGCCCGCAGGTTTTGATGCCGCCGATGACTATATTGTTGAGAAAGTGCAGCCAGGTGACCTTGTGGTCACCAATGACATCCCGTTAGCCGCAGATTTGCTCGCGAAAAATGCCAGCGCCATTAATACACGAGGGGATGAATACGACAAGTCTTCTATTCGTGCTGCGCTTACCATGCGGGATTTTATGGATACCTTACGTTCAAGCGGCGAACACACAGGTGGGCCTAAAGCGTTCTCCCAGCGAGACAAACAAAACTTTGCTAATTCCCTAGACAGACTGCTTACCCAAGGCATGCGCGCCAAGTAACTTTGCGCGCTTTCTCCTTTCTTTTCGTTCTTTTTTCTACGCTCACATTTCAAACTATGAGGATTTTTCATTAATTAATGAAATAATGTCATTTTTATTCATGGGTTAAACCGCGTATAACCCTCGTTAAGCGCACAATGCGCATGTCGCCATTAGGTTTAACTTGTCAAAATACAACACAGTAGATTGCAATGAATAAAGATGTCACATTTACCGTAAAGCACCAGCGCTTTGATGAATCTTATCGTCCATCTAGCCATACCCGTATTACTACTAACTTTGCAAACTTAGCGCGCGGCGCTCAGCGTGAAGAAAACTTGCGTAATACGCTGGCAATGATTGATAACCGATTTAACGCACTCGCACATTGGGATAATGCATCGGGCGATCGCTATTCTGTTGAACTCGAAATCGTCTCTGTGGATATCGATGTAAAAGGCAATGGGGAAACGTTCCCAAGCATTGAAGTTTTGAAAACGAATATCGTCGATACGCATACCCAGAAACGCATTGAAGGCATAGTGGGGAATAACTTTTCATCCTATGTGCGCGATTACGATTTCAGCATTGTGTTATCTGACTACAATAAGGGTCAGCCTAAATTCGCCATACCAGAGAATTTCGGCGAGTTGCACGGCAAGATATTTAAACACTTTGTTAATTCTGATGTTTATCAAACCCATTTTAAGAAACCGCCGGTTATCTGCTTAAGTGTGTCAGAAAATAAAACCTATCATAGAACCGAGAATCGTCACCCTGTATTGGGTATCGAATATCAGCCTGATTCGTCGTCGCTAACCGAAATGTATTTCAACAAAATGGGGCTGAAGGTGCGTTATTTTATGCCGCCGAACAGTGTGGCTCCGCTAGCGTTCTATTTCTTTGGCGATCTTCTCAATGATTACACCCATCTTGAGCTAATCAGTACTATCAGCACAATGGAAACGTTTCAAAAAATTTATCGCCCTGAAATTTATAACGCGAATGCAGTCGCCGGAGCTTGTTATAAGCCTTCATTGCGACAACAAGATCACTCTTTAACACGCATTGTTTACGATCGTGAAGAGCGTAGCCAATTAGCAGTGAAACAGGGGAAATACGTAGAAGAGCACTTCATAAAACCGTATCAATCTGCCCTTGAGCAGTGGTCAGCTAGCGCCGCCCTTTAATTTACTTTACCTATAAGCAGTATCAAACATGAATACACTATTACCTACGTCAATCGCCGGAAGTCTACCTAAACCTGCGTGGCTCGCTCAGCCTGAAACGCTATGGTCACCATGGAAGTTACAGGGCGCAGAATTAGTCGAAGGGAAACAAGACGCACTGCGCTTAGCCCTTCAAAATCAAAGACAATCTGGTATAGACATCATTAGTGACGGTGAGCAGTCTCGCCAGCATTTTGTCACCACATTCATTGAGCAGCTCAATGGTGTCGATTTTAAAAAGCGTAAAACAGTTAAAATTCGCAATCGTTACGAAGCCAGTGTGCCAATGGTGGTGGATGAGGTTACTCGTCCTTCGTCGGTATTTGTGGAAGATGCTAAGTTTCTGCGTAAACTCACCAAGCAACCCATTAAGTGGGCTTTGCCAGGCCCCATGACAATGGTGGATACGCTTTTTGACGACCACTACAAGAATCGTGGTGCGCTCGCATGGGAATTTGCAAAGTTACTTAATCAAGAAGCTAAAGAGCTAGAAGCGGCTGGGGTTGATATCATTCAGTTTGATGAGCCTGCTTTTAATGTATTTTTTGATGAAGTCAACGATTGGGGCATAGCGGCATTAGAGCGCGCAGCAGAGGGCCTTAAATGTGAAACCGCCGTGCATATCTGCTACGGCTATGGCATTAAAGCGAATACCGATTGGAAGAAAACACTGGGCTCAGAATGGCGTCAGTATGAAGATGTTTTTCCTAAGTTACAAAGCTCTACTATCGATATTGTTTCGTTAGAATGTCAAAACTCACGGGTGCCAATGGACTTAATTGAGCTTATACGTGGTAAAAAGGTCATGGTAGGCGCAATTGATGTCGCAACGAATACCATAGAAACCCCTGAGGAAGTGGCTGACACCTTAAGAAAAGTGCTGCAGTTTGTTGATGCAGACAAGCTTTACCCGTCAACAAACTGCGGTATGACACCGCTTTCACGCACTGTTGCCGAAGGTAAAATGCAAGTGCTGAGTGCCGGGGCCGCCATAGTCCGAGGCGAACTCGGCTAGCCAATCCCGTTGACTAAATAAAAAACAGCGTTTGATGAAACGCTGTTTTTTTATCCGCGTTTTTAAATACCTTTAGCGGCTTGGATGGCCCTAGCATGCTCAGGTCGTAAGGGGAGTGTTTTAAACGGGCTTATATTGCTCCCTCCGGTATTACCTTTAGGTACCAGCCCCAGCGCCGTTTTTGTTAAAGCACCAACTAAACGAAAAGCTTGCCCGAGACATTCAGAGAGTTTTGTATTTTTAATGGCCCACAAAAACATCAGCAAATGAACCTTTACGTGCCAGTACGTAGACTCTTGCCCAAGTACATGGGCATTTTCTAAGTGAAAAAACGCCTTCGACGATTGGTTATTTGAGCTGGCTAGTTGGGCCAGGCGAAGCTCAGCTTCAACGTGAGGCGTGATGTTCTTGGTAAACTGGCTTACTAGGCGGTTCATTTTCATGGGTTTGCTGTGCCTCATTTTATCGGTGATAGGAGTATGACACCGAATTGACATGCTTAGCAAATAGAGCAAATAAAACAAAAAAGTCGCCAGCTTTTAAAAAGCATGGCGACTTTTCTATTTAGGGTATTGGTACACAGATGTATTCTGTGTATCACACCTATTTTAGAGTACGGATACCAGCGCTTTCGCTAAGGTTTCAACATTTTGCTGGTTAATGCCTGCAATGTTTACGCGGCTTGAGTCGACGAAGTAGACACTGTGTTTTTCACGAACTTCGCGCACTTGCTCTGGGGTAATACACAGGAACGAAAACATGCCTTTTTGATCGTTTACGAAGCTGAAATCTTTCGGCGAGCCATTCTCGTGAAGATTTTTCACCAACATAGCACGCAGCGTTTTCATGCGCTCACGCATATCATTAACTTCGCTTACCCATTCATTATTAAGTGCTTCGTCAGCTAAAATAATATCCACCAAAGCGCCACCGTAGCTAGGCGGCATAGAGTAAATGCCACGAGCAATAGATTGAATTTGCGCTTGTGCAATATTACGGGTTTTGCTGTCTTCGGTAATAATAGCGGCGAGACCTACACGCTCACGATACAAACCAAAGTTTTTCGAGCAAGACGCCGCTACGATAACTTCAGGCAGGTTTTCAATGAGTAAGCGAAGGCCGTAGGCGTCTTCGTCTAAACCTTCACCAAAACCTAAATATGCAACGTCGATAAAGGGTAAGAACTCACGCTCTTTTGCCACTTCCAGTACTTCGTCCCACTGCGCGTTGGTTAAATCTGCGCCCGTAGGGTTATGGCAGCAACCATGAAGTAATACCACATCACCTTTTTCAACTTGGCGTAATGTTTCCATCATGGCATCAAACCGGATGCTAGCAGTCGCTTTGTCGAAATAAGGATATTTCTCAATCTTAAGGCCAGCTGAACCGATGAGCGGGATATGGTTTGCCCACGTGGGATCGCTGACCCATACTTTCGCATTATCGTTACAACGTACAAGTAATTCAGACAAAATACGCAGTGCGCCACAACCGCCTGGGGCTTGCACTGCAGCAACACGATCAGATAACAACACTGGACTGCTTTTGCCTAACAATAGCGATAGCATGCCATCAATAAAACCTTGATTACCTTGCGGGGTAATATACGTTTTACTGGTTTCAGTCTCTAATAGCATCTTTTGTGCTTTCGCTACACTTGAAAGAATAGGGGTATTACCTTGCTCATCTTTATAGACACCTACACCTAAATCAATTTTATTAGGGTTAGTGTCTTCGCGATAAGCAGCTGACAGGCCAAGAATTGGATCTGGGGCGAGATGGGGTAATACTTCAAACACGTTATGTCCTCACGTTGGTATGCAAAAAGTAGCAGGCAGGCATTATGCCACCGATGGTAGAAAAAACGACCCCTATTAGTTGAAAATATTTCAATAAAGCGGCTTTTTAATAAAACGCGAAAGCGTCATGCTAAAAATGCGCTAAATTTGAAAACTAAATTCCCGTGTTTGCGTTGCTAGCCCGGTGTCTGAAAAGCTTCTTTCCTTCCATGTCAGCACGTTGTTAGCATCCACAAGCAGCAAGGTTGAGGTGCGTGTGCCGTATTTAGGCGTCTGAATAAAAATAGAGGAAAGTGCCTTTTCCCACTCATAGCCAATTCCGGTGTCAGGTAGCGCTTGATCCTGGGCTTTTGTGTCTTGTTTCAAAAGCGCAAATAGGTCTTCACAGTCAATTTTAGCTTGTGCGTCAACGTACTGATTTAATGCAGTGACACCTTGAGTAACTTTAGGCCAAGGGGTGACAATATCTGCATTCGACAAACCAAACACGCCCTGTTCAACGCCGTGGGTGGTGTCATTCACGTTGTTATA
The DNA here is from genome assembly GCF_015767655.1 of Alteromonas sp. B31-7. Classification (NCBI taxonomy): domain Bacteria; kingdom Pseudomonadati; phylum Pseudomonadota; class Gammaproteobacteria; order Alteromonadales; family Alteromonadaceae; genus Alteromonas; species Alteromonas sp. B31-7. The sequence continues at coordinate 2,495,117 of NZ_CP065233.1, read as the reverse complement.
AACACACAGATGCGCGACATCGCCGAACAAAAGGTTATAACCATTGTATTGGTTTCGCGATAGATGCAGCGACTGCAAATATTCATCTATCGCCACGAGGCTGTTATTTTGATGATCAGCCAAGGGTTGCTGCAACCAATTAGCCACGAGTTCGCCGCGAGAGTTTACGTCAGTTTTCATTTCTGATGGCGCGCGTACATTGGTTAAGGCAGCAATTTTGCCTTGGCGGGTTACCCCCATCCAAGTACCACTTGCTTCTAAATCTTGCCCAGCAAGCATGTGTGGATGATGTTTCCAAAACGCCGAGGGCGCGGTAGGGCGCTGGTAAAATTCGTCACGATTGGCCGCAATAATAAGTGGGTAGTCAGCGCGTTTTCTACGAGCAATAAACAAAATACACATAATCTACTCTTTCGCCTAATTGTGTCTTGTTAATGAATAAGCATCTATACCCTTTGTGGGTTCACCATAAAAGAGAGAGTGCGAGTATTGTTAAATTTATGTTAGCAACAATCATGAATTCATGTTTCCATTGTGCTTAACCAATTGCTTATTAACATATTGTGCGGTAACAGAAAAATAAAAATGAAAAATGATCCTCAATATTCAGAACAGGTGTCGTACATTGGGCAAGTATCCATAGGTGAATTAATGCCGCGAAAATGGCCTCAATGGTTGTCCCGATGTTCTTCCTGGTTACTGACACAAAGAGGGTGGACGGTAAAAGGTGAGTTAATCAATGCGCCAAAAGCGATTTTAGCGGTCGCGCCTCATACCTCTAATTGGGATTTTTTCATTGGCTTGCTGGTGGTGTTTTCGTGTCAGTTGAAGCTAAGCTTTTTCGGCAAACACAGTATTTTCGTTCCCCCCCTTGGGTACATTGTTCGAAAGTTAGGCGGCATTCCTATCGAACGTAGCCGGGCTCATGGTGTGGTGACAGCCATAGCATCACAAATAAGCCAATCGGAAGATCTCATATTGGCCCTTGCGCCAGAAGGCACGAGAAAAGCCGCTTTTCCCTGGAAACAAGGGTTCGTCCATATCGCTAAACAAGCGCAAATTCCGATTCAACTCATTGGGCTGGACTACAAACATAAACAGATTGTTTTTGGGCCGGTAATTCGCGAAGTCACGAATACCCACGAACAAATGCAAACTATTTGTGCATTTTATGGTAATGTTTGCGGCAAATATCCTAAAAACTGCATAACGCAGCCCTAGTTTACGATGTCCTACGCGTAAGGCGAAGGCGTGAGCCTGTCATGTCAGGCAGAATTCGGGGCTGGCGCGTATATTGACTTCGGAGCTTCACCCGTGACAAAAATGGGATTCACCACCCGACAAGTGCATGCTGATCGCATGCTTAATACGCCTGAACATGGTGGCGTTCATACGAGTACCTCTAACTCTGTTCTGTTCGAATTTAAAGATGCCCAAGGCATAATTGATGCATTTCAGGGCAAGCAGGCTGCACATGTTTACTCTCGTTCATCGTCACCCTCTGTGGCGGCGTTACAAGCAATGCTAAACGAGTTAGAAGGGGGCGTTGGTGCACTTTGCTATGCTACCGGAATGGCGGCAATCAGCAGCAGTTTATTCGCGTTACTTAAAGCTGGCGACCACCTCATTGTTAGCCAATACCTTTTTGGTAATACCCGCAGTTTCTTTGAAACCATTAAAGATTTTGGTGTTCAAGTGACCTATACCGATGTGACTGACATTGAATTGGTTATGGATGCCTACCAGCCGAATACCCGAGGAGTGTACACAGAAACGGTTGCAAATCCGGTGACTCAGGTCGCTGACTTACACGCCATTGGTCAATTCTGTGAAGAAAAGAACATTCTGTTTATGGTTGACAATACCATGACGCCGCCACCGTTACTGCGTGCTAAAGACTACAAAGCGTCATTAATTTTTACCTCCTTAACCAAGTACATTGCCGGTCATGGCAATGTATTGGGTGGTGCGGTTATTGATACTGGCTTGTTTAATTGGAAAGCGTTTGGAGGCATTAAGCCGGCTTATCAAGTGGCTGATGAAACACAATGGGGCTTAACCCAAATTAAGAAGCGCGGTTTGCGCGACTTAGGAGCAACATTATCGCCGCAATCTGCTAGTGCTATTGCATTGGGAATGGAAACCTTAGCGCTGCGTCTGATGCGTAGTCAGCAAAATGCAATGAAACTAGCGACCTTCTTAGACAATCATCCTAACGTAGCGAAGGTGTTTTACCCAGGTTTGGTCGATCATCCGCAACACTTTATGGCACGAGAGCAATTAAACGCAGGGTATGGCGCAATTTTAAGTTTCGACTTAATTGACGGTATTGACCCCGTGGCGTTTTTAAACAACCTGGATTTGGTCATATGTGCAACGCATTTAGGGGATAACCGCACTTTGGCATTGCCCGTAGCACCAACCATCTACTTTGAAAACAGTGCCCAAGAACGCGAAGAGATGGGCATTTCAGACAATATGCTGCGTGTATCAGTAGGTATTGAAGATACAGACGATTTGATTGCCGATTTTTTACAGGCATTAAACGCGGAGTATTACGGCTAACGTAAATGTTAGCGTCGGCGATAGGTGTTAACGGGCAGCCAGAGCTGTTCGTTAAATATAAAGTCGCATCTCGTGTAAAAACAGTGATAGTATTATTTTTGCAAGAAGCATCTTGGTCCTTTGCATCTTAGTTCTTCCTAATTGTGTTGTGGCAAACTCGATTGCGTGACGAAATATGTATAGGATCATGCTTCTTGCAGCATATCATCGGAGTTCTTTCCATACCCTTCTGCATTACCATTCGTTTTTTTGAAATGTTAGTAAGGTTTTTTTCTTATTTTTGTTCTTTTAAATATGCAATAAAGTGGGCTCACTTTATTATTGGAGAACAGATATGAAAAAGGTACTTGCTGTATTTTCTAGCTTAAATGGCGAAAGTGGTAACTCTACAACCTTAGCGCGTGACTATTTAAATAAGCTGACGGCGAGCGACCAAGCGTCGGTGACTACTTTAGATGTTGCTGATCTCGCCTTGCCTCATTTAACGCAGGCTGAGATGCAAGCGTGGATGACAGAAGAAAATGCTCGCTCTGATGAGCAAGTTGCATTGGCGAAACATTCTGATGATCTGATTGAATCGCTCAAACAGGCGGATGAAATTGTACTTGCGGTTCCTATGTACAACTTCGGTATTCCTTCAAGCTTAAAGGCCTACTTCGATCGTATTGCGCGGGCAGGAATTACATTTAAGTACACTGAAACCGGGCCGGTTGGTTTGCTTGAGAATAAGTCTGCAACCGTCTTTTCTGCGCGGGGCGGAATTTATGCGGGCTCAGATTTTGATACCCAAACCCCATACCTAAAACATTTCCTTAATTTTATTGGCATAAAAGAGATTAATTTTGTTTATGCAGAAGGACTTAACATGGGTGAGGAACAAGCAACGAAAAGTATTGAGCAAGCGAAGGGCGAAATTGTTGAACTCTTAAGCTAGTTTGTTGACTAAATTATTGCAGTTGGCGAAACGTATCTTCTACGTTACCGCTAAAGTGTGTTCCAAGTTGAGTGTGCTTGTTGCCCCGCGTATCACGCGGGGCTTTTTTATGTTTGCCAGTGTAGGAATGGACACAAACGCTTAATTTTCTACATACGCTTTTACGTCATCAATAAATCCGTAATCAGAAGGTTTTACTGAACCAGGATAGTGAGTAATGGTTTTTCCATCCGGTGAGATTAGGTATTTATTGAAATTCCAACTTGGTGCTTTCCCCGTGGCTTTTGCCAGCATTCTAAACATGGGATCAGCATCATCTCCCTTCACCGATGTGGGTTCAAACATGGGGAATTTCACGCCGTAGGTGAGCTCGCAAAGTTCTGCTGTTTTACCTTCGTCATTATCTTCTTGCTTGAAGTCGTGAGAAGGAAAGCCTAACACCACAAAATCCTTATCCTTATAATCACTGTATAAGGCTTCCAACCCTTCAAATTGCGGCGTGTAACCACAATAACTGGCGGTATTAACCACAAGCACGGTTTTTCCTGCGTAGTCTTCACACAGGTTGACGGTTTCTTGCGAGTTTAATTTTCGTTTCATAAATTTAAGTACGGCGGGGCATTCACTTGCGCTGACGGTGGGGGCAAGGAATAAGCTTACAAGGGTCAGTATTGAGGCAATGGTGTGTCGGCTGAATAACTTCACAGTGGCTGTCCTATAGTGTATTAGTATTATGTTTTTTGCTAAACAGCGTTATTAGCAAAGTGATTTAGGTTAAACGTTATTAGGGTTAAGTATGCGTTTGTTAGACAATAGTGAGCGGCAAGCGCCGCACCCAAATCTAGCGTAATTGGGTATACTGAGTACAAATTAAAACAACTAAAAAGAAATTGCAGTAATTATGAAAGTTTCGTCATGTTTATTTTTGACCACATTAATGACAGTGGTGGTCACAGGGTGTCAAACAACGTCTACGGAGAAGCGAGCTCCCTCTCATGCAGTAAAGTCAGAATCCGCGATAACTCAGGATATCAAGGGCTTAAGTAACAATAATACCTTGGAATCGACCTCTCAGTCGTCCTCGCTCAAACAGAATGGCGAAACCGTCATTAGGTTAGAGAAAATCATGTCAGATCCCAGTTGGATGGGGCGTTTTCCTGTTTCTATGAACTGGTCTGTCGATGGAAAGGCGTTAGTCTACGAACTTAACGAAGAAGGAAGCGTGAATCGAGAAACCTATATTGCGCCGTTAACCGCGCCAACGGCAACCCAAAAGGCACCGTTAAGCCAACTTCATAAATATCGTTTCAAAGAGCGGGTAGAACGTAACGATGGCGTGGTTGCATTTCTTTACGGCGACAGTGCGTATGTTCAGTTTACCGATGGCGAGCTTGTCCAGTTAACCCGGGGTGGCTCACGACTTTCCATGCTGTCGTTTATGACCGATGGACGACTAATGGCACTTAATGGCAATAGATTTATTGCCATTAACTTAGAAAATGGTCAACGTGAAGAACTACTTCAGTGGGTATTCGGCGAAAAGCCCTCACCGGTGAAGCCTGCTAAGGATTACATTGCTAAAGAGCAACAAACCTTAATTGAATACATAAAGAAACAACGTCACAACAAAACAGAAAAAGCAGCGCAAAAAAGTCAAATCGCTGAGTACAATAACAGTATTGCTCCTGTGCCATTTTACTTTGACGCCGCTCACACTTTGGCGGGAGTGAGTGTCTCGCCAAATGGCCGATATGCCATTATCGCCACTAAAGAAAAACGAGCAACTCGCGATAAATCCGACATTATGCCTCACTATATTCAAGAAGACGGGCGTATTGCGAGCCAGTCTGTACGTCAGCGTGTAGTTGATTCTAAGCCAGTTAACCATCAATTGTGGTTAATTGATTTAACGGCTGGAGAAAAGCGTGAACTGACGTATTTTAATTTACCCGGCTTTAACGAAGACGTATTGGCAGACGTTAAAAGAGAAAATGCAGAAGCGAAAGGCGAGCGCTACGAAATAAACCGCCTTCCACGGGATATTCGGTTAATGTCTGCTACCCGTTGGAACAAACCCACAATTCGTTGGAATACATCGGGTGAAAAAGTGGCCGTCATGCTGGAGGCCTGGGACAATAAAGACCGATGGATTGCGACAGTAAATTTTAAGAATGGCGAATTGGTGAATCAACATCGCTTACACAATGACGCTTGGATTAATTACCGTCACAATGCGTTTGGCTGGCTTCACCATTCAGATGTCCTTTATTATCAATCAGAAGAAACGGGTTACGCTCACCTTTATATCAAAGCGTTAAATGAAAGCCCTGTGGCGCTGACTGCCGGCTCATTTGTGGCCAGTCATCCTACGTTAACCAAGGATGACAAATACGTTTACTATAAGGCGAATGTCAAGCACCCAGGTATGTACGAGATTTATCGGGTGAATGTGGAGACGCTGCAGTCAGAAGCCCTGACGAATTTGGGCGGCATGACTGACTACAAACTCAGTCCCGACGAACAAACGCTGCTGTTAACCCACAGCAAAATCCAGCGTCCGCCTGAGTTGTATGTTAAACAGATTGGCCAAGATAGCGCTGCCCAGCAAGTGACGTTCGGTACCACCGACGCCTACAATGCGATGCCTTGGATTGAACCACGCATTATTGAAATACCTTCAAGCCATACCGAAGCGCCAATTTACGCCAGACTGTATTTGCCGAAAAATAGCGACAGCAGTACACCGAATAAAGCCGTGGTTTTTAACCATGGATCAGGCTACTTACAAAATGCACACTATGGCTGGTCGCTTTATTTCAGAGAGTTTATGTTTAACAGCATGTTGGCACAGCAAGGTTATGTCGTGCTAGATATGGATTACCGTGCGTCCGCGGGCTATGGCAGTGCCTGGAGAACGGCTATCTACCGCCACATGGGCAAACCAGAACTTGAAGACTTACGAGACGGGGTAAATTGGTTAGCCAACCATGCGAATGTGGATACATCACGCATTGGGACCTACGGCGGTTCTTATGGTGGTTTCCTTACGTTTATGGCCATGTTCAAAGAACCTGATTTATTTGCAGCCGGCGCTGCGTTAAGGCCGGTAACAGACTGGGCGCATTATAATACCGGTTATACGTCGAATATTTTAAACACGCCTCAAATCGACCCTATTGCCTATAAGCGCAGCTCGCCTATTTATTTTGCCGATGGGCTGCAAAAGCCGTTACTGATTAATGCACCTATGGTGGATAACAACGTGTTTTTTCATGATACCGTGCGTTTAGTGCAGCGTTTAATCGAATTAGAAAAAGAAAATTTTGAAACCGCAATTTACCCGGTCGAACCCCATGGCTTTGTGCAGCCTAGCTCGTGGCTAGATGAGTACCGACGTATCTACAAGTTGTTTGAAACTCACCTTTAGTCATTATCGGTATAACAACAGATGAGTAAGGCGCACTTCATGGGCGCCTTATTTTTTACTTCGCCGTTTTGCGAAAGGGTAATTTCGTTAACCACATAAGGAAAAACAAAAGTACGCCACTCATTGCACCGAATAAGTGCGCGTCAATGGCGACTTTGGCATCAATAAGTGCAGCCACATCAGCACTACCGCCCACCGTCTGTTCGTAAATCACTTTAACCGCCACGCCAGCCAGTAATACCCAACCTGATTTCATACGATTGAGAATATCCATACATGCGCCCCATGCAAAAATGCCATGCAGCGCACCTGATAACCCGGCATACCAAATAAGATCCGGGGCATAGAAATAAAGACCCGCACTAGTGCCCAAACCACACCACGCAAATACTTTTAAATATAAGCCCGCTCTGTAGTGTTCGCCATGTAACGCCCACAGTAATACGACGCCAGCTAAATTGAGCAATAAGTGGTAGCCATTAGTGTGAACCAGATTACCGGTTAGCAAGCGCCATGTTTCTAGGCCCTGAATGGCGTATCTGTCATAGGCGAAGTATTGGCCTGAAGCGGGTTCGAAGAAAAAGGCTAAGGTTGTGATGAAGGCTAAAATTAAAGGGCCAAGAGAATACTTAAGCGAATACGGCAGTGACATTATCATTGTAAATTATTGTTGAAATAGTGATTTGCTGGCTATGATACAAAAAAATAGCCTAGAGCGTGTAAAAGCTTGGCAAAATTCTCACTCGTCCATTGTGTAGGGTGATCACCCACCGCTACATAGGTGTTGGACGCTACACCTAATCGCAGGAGGTAGGTATGTCTCACATTCTCACCCATATAGAAGATCACGTTTTACACATTGTCATCAATCGCGTAGACAAGAAAAACGCCTTAACTCGTAGTATGTATCAACAAATGGCGGATGCTATTTTTGATGCAAAGCATCACCCAGACATACGGGTTATTTTATTGAAGGGTCACGGAGATTGTTTTACCGCTGGCAACGATATTCAGGATTTTGCCAGCAAAGAAGAGAGCGAGCACGTAGCAGAAACCGCAGCCTTTATGCGCGCGCTAATGGATTGTGAAAAGCCGGTTATTGCTCAAGTTCATGGTGTTGCGGTAGGGATAGGGACCACCATGCTATTACACTGTGATTTTGTGTATGCCCAACCAAATACCCGATTTGTTCTGCCATTCATCAACTTAGGCCTTGTTCCTGAATATGCATCAAGTTATCTTTTACCCAAAATAGCTGGGCGTCGAAAAGCCAGCGAGTGGTTAATGCTAGGCGAACCCTTTGGCACAGAAGATGCCTATCAATTTGGCCTACTTACTGACATTGTGCCCGAGACAAGCTTGTCTGATAAAGTCATGTCAGTGTGTAAGAAGCTAGTAGAGAAACCAGCGTTTTCATTACTGCAAACTAAATCGCTTTTAAACAACGACACGGATCTTATCCGTCAACAGATGGACATAGAGCTAGATGTGTTTATTCAAGCTATGGGTATGGATGCAGCCCAAGAAGCCTTTGATGCTTTCTTAAATAAGCGCCCAATTAATCCAGACAAATTCAAATAATGAGGATCACACATTTTGATACGACGTTCTTGGTTCTATTCATCTGCCATTACATTGGCATTAACGAGTTGTATTGTTTTTTCTGCCACCGCGCAGCAAAAGCGTGAGGTTGGTGAACCCGAAGCGGCAACTGGCTATATTGAGAAAAAGGCATTTGTGGCAGAGGACTACATGGTGGTGGCTGCTAACCCTTATGCTTCGTGGACCGGTAAGAATATTATTGAGAAAGGGGGGAGTGCAATAGATGCCGCGGTAGCCATTCAATCTATGTTGTCCTTGGTTGAACCTCAGTCTTCTGGAATCGGCGGCGGGGCCTTTATTTTATATTGGGATAATAAAAATAAAGTGCTACATACGTTTGATGGCCGAGAGATGGCGCCTTCAGCTGTAGATGGGCATTGGTTTATGGATGGCAACAAACCAATGAAGTGGCTAGAGGCTGTGGTCGGGGGCAAATCAGTGGGCGTGCCCGGTGCGGTTAAAGCACTTGAACTTGCGCATAAACAATTCGGCAAGTTACCGTGGAACACCTTATTTGACGATACCATAGAAACAGCGGAGAAAGGCTTTAAGGTATCGCCACGTTTAGCTAAGCTGGTGGCACTGGACTATCATCCGGGGTTAAAAACCTTTCCTAGCAGTTCAACTTATTTTTATCCCGCTGGTATGCCGTTAAAAGAAGGCACCATTAAAAAGAACAAGGCACTTGCCAAAACTTTAACGGGTATTGCTGAGCATGGCGCTGATTACCTCCATACCGGTGAACTGGCTGAGAAAATAGTCAAAGCGGTGAATACCGCAAGTATCAACCCAGGTAAAATGACGCTGGAAGATTTAGCAAACTATACGCCAAAAGAACGCGATCCTGTATGCGGTGTTTACCGTGATAAGAGTATTTGCGGAATGGCTCCGCCGAGTTCAGGCGGCATTAACGTATTCCAACTCCTTAAAATGCTGGAAGGCCAGCCACTGAGTACCATGAAACCAGACTCAGTGGCCTTTGCGAATGTGTATAGCCAAGCGAGCGCGCTAACCTACGCCGACCGCGAAAAGTTTATAGCGGATACGGACTTTACCAAATTGCCCTATGCAGCCATGATCAATACCGCTTATTTAGCCAGACGCGCTGAAAGTATTGATGCTGACAAGCCATGGCGTAAAGCGAAGGCTGGAAATCCATATGGTGATGCTGAAATTGCCATGGGCACGTCAATGGAGCTGCCCAATACCTCGCATTTCTCTATAGTAGATAAAGAAGGGAATGCGGTGTCGATGACCACCAGTATCGAATTTATGTTTGGTTCGGGCATTATGGTGGGGGGCTTCTTGTTAAATAACCAGCTTACCGACTTTTCGTTCTCACCCACCAAGAATCGTTTCCCTGTGCCGAACAGGGTTGAACCTGGAAAGCGTCCACGCAGTGCGATGAGCCCAACGATGGTGTTCGATGATAAGGGGGACCTCGAAGTGGTGATTGGCTCGCCAGGCGGCTCGCGTATCATTAGTTATGTGGCGCAAACCCTGATTGGTATTATCGATTTTGGTCTTGATATCCAACAGGCTATCAACCTGCCAAAAATGACCAATAGAAATGACTACACCGCGCTGGAGAAAGGTACGCCCATCGCCGATTTAGAGGCGCCGTTAACAAAGCTAGATCACACAGTGAAAGTGGTAGATTTAAACAGTGGCTTGCATGGGATCCAGTTTAAGTCAGGTAAATTAATTGGTGGTGCAGATCCACGCCGAGAAGGAGTGGCCGTAGGCCAGTAATGCACTGATGAAAAACGAAAAAGGCCGCGTATCACGCAAGCCGATACGGATAATTGGGTCTAATCAAATCAAACTATATAATAAGCCTTACGGGAAACTGTAAGGCTTTTGTTTTTTGCTACATTTCCGAATCTGACAAATTAATTTATTTTTATATAAATTCCAAAGCAGAGTCAGCTCTAGATAGATAAACTTTAAATCAGTCAACGCTCTCGTATTGCTCTTTCAAATGCTTCTACTGCTTCTGATTCATATTCATTTAGTTCTGCTTGATTTAATCCACTAACAGTTGTTATTAGCAGTTCCACAGGAAAGAACTCTTCGATTGATTCAATTTCAATTGAAGTTGTTCTTCTGGCGACATAATCCCCAAGTGCTTGAGATGATCCAACTCGCAGAAAAGCTAACAGAAGTGCCGTGCAGTTTTCTATTTGATTAGCTTGTTCCGCCAACCAAGACTTAACCTTATTTTCATCTCCCCATCGCTTCCAGCGCCAAATAAATGAGCCTAAGTGTGGGTGCTGAATCAAGTCATTAGGGGAGTTTTCTGAGAGAGCATCTAGCTTGCTGACAAAAATTACTTTAAGTTTGTCAAATGTTGCATCTGATAAAAATAGATCTGGGTCTTGCTTGGTTCTTCTCTCTTGGTCTCTCTGTAAAATAATCTCTATAATCGACAAACCGCTATTTGGAAGCTCAAATGAAGCAACTAATACCTCTCCTCTTTCATCGGCAGAATCAATACGTCTCAAGTACCAAAGGAGCAAGCGAACAATACTGATGTGAGAGCTGTCAAAAGAAAAACCTGCATTATCATGATCGACTTCATCACCGATCTCTAGTAATGCAGTTACAAACTCAGACTTATTTTCAATTGGTATTTGATCAATATACGAACTGAACTGGTCTAGTGCATTTTGTAGAACGTCTTGCTCTTGCATTGATTTCAAGACATCTAGAAACTCTTGTTTGGATGAAGTCTTATCGAGTATGTTTTGCAATTCTGAATGAGAAAGCTCACCTGAGGGTATTGAAAATAGGAAGAACTTTTCAAAATTTGACGCGTGGCACACTCTCATTTCTCTTTGCCACGTATCATAAATTCCACCAGCGTAGGTATGATTGTTTAAGCGTTTTAGTGGTGGAAATAGCTCTTTGAGTAAAGAATCTAGCTTATCAGAGTTGCCGGATTCAGCCTTCTGAAGAATGCTTTGGTATACCTCCTGTTCTTTTTGTAACCCATTTTGTCTATCGCTTATTCTACCTCTAGTAAAAAAATCTTTGGATTGTGATATCGCCTTGTACACATCTGGTTCAAATAGTCTCAGGCATTCGATAGCGATCAAATCAACAGGATTAACTTCGAAAGCATTTTCTGACCGGTATAGTGAAAAATGAAAAGAAAAAGTTGAAGCAAATCGATATATATTTCTTAAACTTGAAAAATACCCCTTCAACGAGCCATGAAATAGATTACCCCAATAAGTTGAGTCAAACATATCAGAAGCAAATTTGTCCTGCGCTAATGTTTTGTCCAACTTATCAAAAAGAACCCGATGCAAACGGGCATGTTCAATCTTGGGAATATCAAACGGCACCTGTATGATTTTTTCTAAATAATCTCTACCTGTTTGCTTACCATCATTCAACTTATCTTCTACTAAGTCTCTTTGGAAAAGCAGAAGGAATACAACATTAGGAAACTCGGCATTCGCTTTAACAAGTTGAAAAACCATTTTGAGTTGCTCTGTTGTAAGTCGGTCTAAATCATCTAAAACTATTACTAAAGCTTGCTCTCTTTTGGCTAATAGGTCCTCTAATGAATTACGAAATTGAACTAGTGTTAATTTTTCATCTTTGGCCGTTGTTTCAGCGTTTACGGCTAGCATATTCAAGAGCTTTTTACCCCATGCTAAAAATGCTCCCCATAATGCCAACAGCCCCAATAGAGTTGTAGATAAGTTATTTACCCATTCTTCATCAGAAAAGTTACCACCAAGCCCAACTATAGTTGAAAGTACAAACAAAGTTGGCAAAGCATTAGATATTCCCGATGCCAAATGTTCTCCCGTATTAAGATATCGGCCATACTTTTTTAAAAGCTTTGCGAGCTTCTTACCCTCGCTTGATTTATCTTTTAAACCAATTGTTGTTGATATTTCTTTGAAAAACGAAGAAGTAATTTTCTCTTGTGCAGCCCATTCCCACGGGGAAAACTCAATAACATCTGGCTTATGAATGTCTATTTTTTCTAGTTCATTTAAAGCCATGTTTTTAATTGATGATTTACCAGACCCCCAATCCCCATGAAGCGCTACAACAAGGCTATCGTTTCCATGCCAACCAGATAGAGCTTTAGCTAAGTCTTTAGCAAATCCAGACCTTCCCAGAAGATCCTGAGATACCTCAGTTATCGGGCGATCTGAAGAAAATCCATGTATATCGGCTTGTTCCATATCTCAAGTCTTCTCGATTATTGTAATAGTTAAATGACTTAGATTATTACATAGAAATTGTAATATCTTCTATTCGCTAACTTTTACGTTTGGTAATACGTAAAAATATACAATTTAGAATTCTTAATTCTGAAAATAGTAACCCTTTAGTGGGTATGTCCACTTCCCCTTTAATGAGACAGTGCTGATTTAGAGTTTTCTAGTTTTGCTCGGTAAGCTGCCGGAGGCAGGTTACCCAGACTTTCATGTGTTCTTTCTTCGTTATAATCCAGTCGCCAGAACCAGGCCATTTCTCTTACTTGATTGAGAATTTCAAACAAGTAAGCATCCAGAAACTCTCTGCGGAATGAACCGTTAAAGCGCTCAACAAAGCCATTTGGCTGGATACTAGCATCATAATTGAAGTTATATGCCAAGACGTAACTGATGGAGAGATCAGCTGTTCCTATTGCATAAAACTCACAGTTTTGTTTCTCTTTTCTGTTGGTCCAGTTTGAAATATGAACTTGTCTGTCTGTACACAGATACATTCCTTCATACTGATTCTTAGACAAGCGGCGTTCTCTCTCCCCAACGAAGGCTGAACATTGCAGATGTATCTCTGACTACCTTTTGGTGTCTTACCTTTCTTTTTGATAGAGATTGCTTCATCACCCATACTACTTGGGCAGTCAGCCTTTGGACATTTTGTGCCGGGTTCAACAAGGTATTCTGAAAGACGCTCAAGCTCTTCGTGAATCCCTTTGTTTCTTTTTAGTGAGTAATATTTCTGATTGGTGTATTCGGACGATTAAGAAAATTCAACACAGCCTTTGCACAATATAGAAGACGACTTATTACCAGTGCCAGATATCACGTAGTAGTCAGAAACCTTTACAGGTTGACGGTCTCCAATATTTTTATTATCGTTATTTAAATATACTAATGCCTGAATGCCTTCAGGCGTTAAGCCAAAGTTCTTACATCTCGTAAACTTACAACAATTGACCTGCGGATCCCTTTTGGTTTTTCTTGGAAAGATTTCTTTCCCATAAAAAAGAGCTATAACTGTGAAAATACACGGAAAATATAGCACTTTATTTGCTTAAACCAAATTTTTAGACCCAATTATCCGTATTGGCTTGCGTATCACGCGGCCTTTTACTATCGATTTTATGTTCGCTACGTTTAAAAGAAATGATCGGGGTGAATTTTTGTGACTTTCCACTCACCATCTATTTTTTCTAAATCTAGGCTTCGAATATCTTCAACTTTATCGTTGTCGTATTGTCCGCTAAGAAACACGGTGATGGTGGATTTTTCAGCGAACTCGCTTCGTCCAACGCTATTGTTGCTCTGCGGTGTTATTGTCACTGAATCGTACTTTAAATTTAATAAATGCCGCTGTACGTTCCGATTAGTATGATATTTCTTCAAAATGCGCGCTAATCTGTCACTCGACAGGCGCATGGCTAAATCCAAATTATCGTCTTCATAAATACTTTGCAAAAAGACCACAGTCACGTACTCGGGGGTGCTTTCGTCAAGCATTCCGTATCGGCCAATGCCTTTTTCTTTTTCACCGCATGCGGTTAAAAACACCACCGTAAAAAGCCCAATGAGGGCGTACCACTTACGTGTAGTCATAGATAGGTTACCTTTTAAGTCGACGTCCGTTTCTAATACATAGTATGAGGGCACCAGTGTTTCAATTTCAAACCGGCGAATTTAGTCGAAAAGACCACCTCAGAAGGTAAATTATTCTACAAACTTCCTACGGCTACAATACAAAAACAAAAAAGCGAGGCTAAACCTCGCTTTTCATCGTTATATTACATTTAATGCGTGCGTTACTGCACTTCTTCTTGCTCATCAAATGCGCCCGCAAAAAGTGGGCTACTTAAATAACGCTCTGTTCCGCTGGCAAGTAGAACCACCACAACTTTGTCTTTATTTTCTGGGCGTTCAGCGAAGCGTTTAGCGGCCACTACTGCTGCACCAGATGAAATACCCGCAAGTATCCCTTCATCTGTCATCAGTTTGCGAGCCATTTCCATACATTCTTCGTTGGTGACTTGCTCAACTTCGTCAATCAGATCCAGATCGAGGTTACCAGGAATGAAACCTGCGCCAATACCTTGAATTTTGTGCGGCCCTGGTGTTAATTCTTCACCTGCCAGTGCTTGTGTAATAACCGGTGAATCAGTAGGCTCTACCGCAATGGAGGTAATCGCTTTGCCTTGGGTATTTTTAAGGTAACGACTTACCCCTGTAATAGTACCGCCTGTGCCCACACCTGCGACAAACGCGTCTACTTTACCGTCTGTGTCTTCCCAAATTTCAGGGCCAGTGGTTTTTTCGTGAATAGCGGGGTTAGCAGGGTTGTCGAATTGTTGAAGCAAGACATATTTATCAGGATCAGAGGCGACAATTTCTTGCGCTGCGGCGACGGCACCTTTCATGCCTTTAGGCGCTTCGGTAAGCACCAAGTTTGCGCCTAATGCTTTAAGTAGCTTACGGCGTTCTAAACTCATGCTGCTAGGCATAGTTAGGGTTAGCTTGTAACCGCGTGAAGCCGCCACAAAGGCTAATGCAATACCCGTGTTACCACTGGTAGGTTCAACAATTTCTTTACCTTCCGTAAGCACGCCACGTTGCTCAGCATCCCAAATCATATTGGCACCAATACGGCACTTCACACTGAAGCTTGGGTTACGCGATTCAATTTTAGCGTACACGTTACCTGAGGTTACGCGGTTTAATTTAACTAGTGGCGTACGGCCAATAGAAAGCGAATTGTCGTCAAATACGTTCATTATTAATCCTTAACTCGTTCCTGATTTATGTGGAAATTCCGTCTGTCGTGTTAGTTGTGAACAAAGAATACAGGCACTAATAATAGTTAATAATTCATAGCCTGAATTAGGGAATTTCACTTTACCCTTATATCATTGGTCCCAAACGTAAAAATGCAAAGTGTTTTTTAGCTATATGTTATTGTTAAAATACATGAAGACGAAGAATTATACGGAGTAAGAGCACAATGGCTTTTAGTGGCACGTCTAACTATATCGCAACCAAAGATCTTCAACTGGCCGTTAATGCAGCCATCACCCTAGAGCGACCGCTGCTTATTAAGGGTGAGCCGGGCACAGGTAAAACCATGTTAGCCGAAGAATTGGCTGAAAGTCTTGGTACCGATCTTATTCAGTGGCATATCAAATCTACGACGAAAGCTCAGCAAGGGTTGTACGAATACGACGCCGTTTCGCGTTTGCGAGATTCACAGTTAGGGGATGATCGCGTTCACGATATAGGTAACTATATTGTCAAAGGCAAGTTGTGGGAGGCGTTCAGCGCTGAAAAGCGCCCCGTGTTATTGATTGACGAAATTGATAAAGCCGACATTGAGTTTCCAAACGATCTTCTCCTTGAGTTAGATAAAATGGAATTTTTTGTTTATGAAACTCAAGAGCGAGTTGTGGCAAAACAGCGACCCATTGTTATTATTACCTCTAATAATGAAAAAGAGCTACCCGATGCGTTTCTCCGCCGTTGCTTCTTCCACTATATTCAATTCCCTTCACCGGAAGATATGCAAGAGATTGTCAACGTTCACTTTCCACACTTGAAAAAGCGTTTATTGGATGAGGCGTTAAAGGCATTTTTCAACATTCGAGAAGTACCGGGGTTAAAGAAAAAGCCATCAACCTCAGAACTGATTGATTGGTTAAAATTGTTAGTGGCGGAAGATATTTCTCCTGAAGCTCTATACAATAAAGATGGCAAAGCGGCTATCCCGCCTTTATACGGTGCGTTGTTAAAGAACGAGCAGGATATACATTTGTTTGAAAAACTGGTCTTTATGGCGCGTCGATAATGCTTATTCAGTTCTTTTTTACGTTACGAAAATATCAGGTTAAAACCACCCTACGGGAATTGCTTGATTTGCTGCGAGCGTTAGAAAAGCACGTGGTTTACGCCGATCTCGACGGGTTTTACAGCCTATCTCGCACGATTATGGTTAAGGACGAAACCCAGTACGACAAATTCGATAGGGCATTTGCGGATTATTTCGAGGGGGTTGAGTCCATAGACTTGTTCGGCAAAGACATACCTGAAGAGTGGTTGCGAAAAGAATTAGAAAAAAACCTTAGCCCAGAAGAGCGGGAAGCCTTGCGGCAAGCCGGGGGATTAGAGGCACTGATGGAAACGCTGAAGAAGCGTTTAGAAGAGCAAGAAAAGCGTCACCAAGGCGGAAATAAATGGATAGGCACTGGCGGAACGTCGCCTTTTGGTGCGTATGGCGATAATCCTGAAGGCGTACGCATAGGGCAAAAAGGGAATCGAAAATTTTCTGCTGCAAAGGTGTGGGACAAACGAGAGTTTAAAAACCTGTCTTCAGACGTTGAACTGGGTACGCGAAACATCAAGGTAGCACTACGAAAATTACGCAAGTTTGCCCGAACGGGGGCAAGTGAAGAACTTGATGTGGCCACTACCATCGGAGAAACCGCTAAAAAAGGGGGCATGTTAGATATTCACATGGCGCCGCAACGGCACAACGCGGTTAAGGTACTGATGTTCTTCGATGTGGGAGGCTCAATGGATTCCCATGTTAAAACCACACAGGAGCTGTTTTCCGCCGTGCAAACTGAATTTAAGTACCTTGAGTACTTTTACTTTCACAATTGCGTGTATGAAGAGGTGTGGAAAGATAACGCGCGCAGAGATAAAGAGCGTATTCCTGTGTGGGACATTATTCATCGATACGGCAGTGACTATAAAGTTATTTTCGTTGGAGATGCCACCATGGGCCCCTATGAAATTACGTATCCAGGTGGAAGCGTAGAACATTGGAACGAAGAGCCGGGAAGCGCTTGGATGCAGCGATTGCTCAATCACTTTAGCCATGCGGTGTGGCTTAATCCACAGCCTGAGCAATATTGGCCTTATTATTCTTCTATAAAAATTATGCAAGAGATAGTGGAAGATAAAATGTATGGGTTAACTTTAGAAGGATTAACCCAAGCCATTAAAGGGTTAAGTCGTTCTCGTTAATTCATCAACTTATGGGCAAAAAGCGTGAATGAGTAAGTTAACGGTAGCCGGTGTACTGCTAAGTGCAGGGCAAAGTCGCCGGTTCCATGGTAATAAGTTAATGTCCTGTCACCCAGAAACAGGCCAAACGTTATTGAGCCATACTGCCGCACGATTTATTCAGGCTTTGAGTTATCAGGCCACAACGCCTTCGGTAGTGGTGGTCACGGGTAAATGGCAAAAAGCCATTCAACCAAGCCTGAACGCCCTGCCAGTGCAAAGCGTTTTTAATCCCAATTGGCATAAGGGCATGGGGACAAGCCTTAGCTTGGGGGTGTCGTCCGTTATGTCGCAATCACAGCCATTTTCTTCTAGGCCATCCCATATTATGGTGGGCCTTGCCGATTTACCTTGTTTAACCGACGGAGATTACCGTGCGCTGCTTCACGCCAGTGAGCGTGAACCTGAGCATATTATTTGCTGTGAATGGCAAGGTAACTATACGGTACCGGCTATTTTTCCCAAAAAGGCGTTTGAAGAGCTAATACAACTGAGTGGGGACAAAGGCGCTAAACACCTGATCTCGCATTGGCAGGAGAACGGCAAAGTAACGGCTGTATCTATACCCAATGCACAATGGGATATAGATACACCCGAGGATTGGGATCAGCTAGCGACTCGCGCCGAAGGCCGTTGAATATACAGTAGGCGAGCACCAAGCATAATGGCCGCCGCACTTAGCCCAACAAATAAGCCAATCCAAAAGCCTGCCGCAGCCATAGGTTCATCCGTTAACCACTGTGTACGCCCTAGAATGACCCCTGTAGGTAAGCCAATCAACCAGTAAGATACGAAGGTAATAATAAACATTGCCGTTGTATCTTTATAACCGCGAAGTGCATTGGCTGAAATAACTTGCACGGCATCAGACAGTTGAAAAAGGGCGGCGTATATCAGTAGCGCATTTGCCAGAGAGTAGACGGCTTCATCACTGGTATATAAGCCAATAATAAATGCTTTGGCAGACAGGGTGAAGGTGGCAGTACAAACGGAGGTGAAAAAGCCAATCATTATTGCACTACGAGCGGCAATTTTCGCTTGTCTGTGATTATTCTGACCAATTCTATACCCTATTCTAATAGCCACCGCCATGCCAATGCTCATAGGAAACATAAACATCAGTGCAGAGAAGTTTAGCGCCACCTGGTGGGCAGCCACCATGGTGGCACCGAATGGCGCGAGTAAAAGAGCAATGACTGAAAACAGCGTAACTTCAAACAATATGGTCATTGCAATGGGCAAGCCCATTTTAAAGGTTCGATGAATCACGGCTAGGTTAGGGCGGTATAGCGTATCAAATAAGCGATACATTTTTAATGCCGGAGCAAATCGCACGTAAATGACGGTGGCAATGAGCATGGTGTAAATAACAATAGCGGTAGCGGCACCACAACCGGCCCCCCCCATGGCAGGAATAGGTCCAGCACCGTAAATAAACAAATAGTTACCCAGGATATTGGCCATTAGGCCAATGACAGTAATGGTCATAGTGGGTTTGGTTTTACCTAGCCCTTCACAATAATTACGTAGCCATTGATACAAGGCGAACCCAGGCATAGCAAGCAATACATAAGTGACATAATCGACCGTGATGGTGTAAAGCTCGGGAGCCATGGGGAACATAGACACAATGTTGGAAACAAAGGGAATAAAAGCCGTAATCACTACGCCTACGGAAAAGACCAAGTAGCCGGCCTGTTGGCTAGCATCCGCAATGCCCGCTAAGTTTTTGTTCCCCTGTAACCGTGAAATAATGGGGGGAAGCGCGAGGGCGATTCCTTGAATAAAACAAAGTAGCGGAATGGTGATACTAAAACCCAGTGCTACAGCGGCCATGTCGGTGGCACTGTAGCGGCCAGCCATAATGGTATCACTCACGCCCATGAGCATCTGTGTTATTTGTGCTATCAACAACGGCCAGGCCAGTTTTAATACATCTCTAGCTTCTAGCAAAAAGCGTTTCTTATTCACCCTAGTACTCTTTTCAATGATGGCCACATGCAGAGGTGCTTATGGGCCAGATAATTCAATATTGTTTGATTAAAACAACACGAGGACGTCACCCTAGTGTTGTACCGGACACGACGTATTCGCCATTTTCGTCAGAAAAAGGTTACAGTGTAAATGGCATCACAGGTACGGTGTCGCCAGCGTCTAATTGACTCACGTCTTCATGAAGGATCATAAAGCAATTTGCTGAGGTGATAGAGGTCATGACACCGGAACTCTGAGTTTTAAACGGCGTTACCTCGTAGCCACCATCGGCCATTTTGTGCATGGTTGCGCGCTGAAAATCTCGTCGCCCAGCACGGCGCTTAATGGGGTGAGTTAACGTTGCATTGATCGTTAGCGGTGCAGACACATTGACTTGCCCCTGCATTTTTCGTATCACCGGTACGACAAGGAGTTTTGCGGTAACAAAGGAAGACACGGGATTGCCGGGTAACCCACAAAATAAGGTACGTTGGCTATTTTTTTGCGCATCACTTTGTTGTAAATAACCTAGGGCGAAAGGCTTCCCTGGCTTAATGGCGACTTTCCAGAAATCTACGCCACCTAGACGATTGATGATTTCTTTCACGTAGTCGGCATCGCCCACTGAAACGCCGCCACTGCTTACCATAATATCCACTTGGCCTATTGCACTTTCAAACAGTTGCTGCAAGCTGTCTTTGTCGTCCTCAACAATACCAAAATCCACGATATCCAGGTTTTCATTGCCTAAAATTGCACAAACGCCAACACGGTTAGATTCAAATATTTGCGTTGAACTTCGGTTGTCACCTGGCTGTGCTAATTCGCTGCCAGTGGCCACAACGCCGACTTTAAGCTTTCTATATACTGAGACTTTGTCTAGCCCTTGAGACGATAACAACATTAAATGTTCAGCATTTAATCGCGTGCCTTTTGCGATAAGTACTTCGCCGGCTGAGATATCGTTAGCTTTCAAACGGATATTTTCACCTGACGTTGGCAAGGATTTGATGATGACCTTATTTTCCCGTTGTTCCGTATTCTCTACCATCACCACCGCATCAGCGTTAGGTGGCACGGGAGCCCCTGTCATAATTTTAAAAGCACGATTAGGTGATAACGGGGTATCAGCGGCCATGCCGGCGGTAATAGTACCCTGAACCTCTAGCGGGGATGACGTAGACAGGCCGGCAGTATTCACTGCGTACCCATCCATGGCTGAGTTATCCCAAGGCGGGACATCTAGAGTGGCAACAATGTCTGTCGCCACAATTCTGTTATTAGCACTAAACAGCGATACGGTTTCACATTCTGTTACTGTGTGTGCGGCAGATAACGCTTTGTCTAATGCGCTCTCCAGTGAAAGCCAACTCGCTGACATCCTAATAACTCCTCGAATATTTTGAACAGCAGGATATTACAGAAAAATCGCGGTTATACCAAAGATTAATGTGTGATAATTAAGAAAGCGGGGTAGGCCATTTACGGCCTATGTTTGCTTGGGAAGGACGCGGTGTAAATAGGATAACAAACGCAACCGTGATTAAGGTAACAGAGAGGTGATTTCGCTAAAATCGTCAAACACCCAATCAGGGCGATATTGGCTTATTGACTCGCCATAATTATACCCATAGGTAAGGCCAATACTTCGCATGCCCGCGGCTTTGGCAGCCAAAATGTCATTTTTAGAGTCGCCCACCATGATGCAATGGTGAGCCTGTTTGTTGAGCTGGTGGCATAGATGAGCAAGAGGCAAGGGCGAAGGTTTTTTCTCGGGTAATGAATCTCCCCCTACGCAAAGACTGAAAAAAGTGTTTATTTCTAAGGTTTCACATATTGGCGCGATAAAACGCGCAGGCTTGTTAGTCGCAATAGCCAATGGGTAGCCAATGCGTTTCAATTCGGCGAGGGTTTCTTTTACACCAGGGTAAAGGGTAGAGCTTTCACACAGTGTGTCGCTATAGTATTTAAGAAACTGGGTATGGGTCTCTTCCAATAGTCTCTGTGGCACGTCAATGGTAGGGCGAAACCCAGAGGATACGGCGCGTCTCACAAGCGCCTTCGCGCCATTTCCTATCCAATGTCGAACGTCACCCTCTTCACAAGTTGGACGCTTAAGTGCCTTTAAGGCGAGGTTGATAGCGCGGGTAATGTCTGGAACAGAGTCTACTAAGGTGCCATCTAAATCAAAGATGAACGCGCCGTCTTGTGCAGACGGCAACGAGGTACTTTCGTCAATGTTATTCAAAATCTTGATTACTGATCCACAGTGTTTGATACGGCTTCATTTGTAAAAAGCTGCTTGATAACGCAATTTCTTGACGTGTAATTAAGTCAATCCAGTTATCTGTACCAATAAGGTTAATGTCAGACAAAAGCACAGATTGCTCTTCGTCACTGATATTACTGATACAGAAAACGCTCTGTTTTCGATCGAGACTTTGTCGCCAATATCCAAATATCTGATTTCCCAACTGCAAGGTAAATTGGGTGGCGTTAGGATGAAATGCTGGTTGGGCTTTTCTTACCCGAATAAGCTGCGATAGACGAGTTAGCACTTTATGGTGCTGAGAGTAAGGTGAATCTAACAGTGCCTCTAATTCGGTTAGCTCCCAGCGCCTGCGGTTAATAGAGCGGTTTTGCCCCGTATTGGCTACCTTTTCGTAGTCGTTGGATGTGCCTAACAAGCTATGAATGTATAAACCGGGTATGCCTTCCATGCCTAACATAATGGCATGGGCACATATGAAGCGATCGATCTGCCACCTATCGGGCCCTTTGATCGTGCCTTGTAGTGCGTCAAACAAGGTAATATTAATTTCATAAGGCTTTTGTTGGCCGTGATCAGACGCTCGCCATGAAATTTTACCGCCGAAGTTTTGCATAGTATGCACAAGTTCAGATATTTCTTCGTCACTTAACAAGCCTTCCGCAGGGCGAAGACCAATGCCGTCATGAGAGGCAATAAAGTTAAAATATGCCGTGCCATTTTGAGCCGGTGGCATACTCATCATCCAGCTTTTAAGGTACTTACAATCACCGCTAACCAAGGTGTTTACTAATAAGGGAGGTAGCGAGAAATTGTAGATAGCGTGGGCTTCATTGGCGTTGCCAAAATAGGTGAGATTTTCTCTATTTGGGATGTTCGTTTCGGTAATGATAATAATTGACGGGTCTACATGCTCAATGAGGGTACGCAATAAGCGAATAACTTCATGTGTCTGCGGCAAGTTAATACAATTTGTGCCCACAATTTTCCAAAGAAACGCCACTGCATCTAACCTGAACAGTTTCGCGCCTTTATCGATGTACAGGCGAATGATATCGACAAAGGCCAATAAGACGTTTGGATTTCTAAAATCAAAATCTACCTGATCGTGGCTAAAGGTACACCATACGTGTTTAGTACCCTTGGCCGTTTCGGTTTCACGCAATAACGGTGAAACACGTGGCCGTGTCACCATAGATAGGTCATCGGCAGGGTCGGCGGCGGTAAAGAAAAAATCTGAACCTGTGCCTTCACCTTTGACGAAGTTGTCAAACCAGGCGCTACGGGCAGAGCAATGATTAATCACCAAATCCGTCATTAGACCATAGTCTTTTGCTATGGCTTCAATATCTTCCCATGTACCTAACGACTCATTGACACTAGAGTAATCGATGACGGAAAAGCCATCATCAGAGCTATAAGGGAAAAAAGGAAGAATATGAACATTATTGACCGTGTTTTTGCAGTAGCGGTGCAAAAAGCGGTTTAAGGTGACAAGGGGTCGCTCGTCACCATCAATCACGCTATCACCATAAGTAATCATGATGATGTCGTCCTCGTCCCAATAATTGTAATGGGACTGAGGTTGAGCGATATCCACCTCATCATCAATACCTATGGTTTTCATCAAAGATACCGCTAACTGGTCTATGGTTAACGGTAAATCCACATCAGCATAGATGAATTCCAAGTGGTGCTTTACTTTGTCATGGAGAATATTCCAAGTCATAGTTTACTTTTCCATAAATTCTGCGGTGTCGGCTTCTACGGCTTCTAATAAACGCTCTAAAATGTCGGGTACAGCACTGGTTACTCGGTTCCAACTTGGAATAAACGGCGTTTCCATTGGGTTGGCTAAAAAGTTCTCGCCAGCTTTCATAATGTTACTTGCAAACATTTCTACCGCTTTTTCTTCGCTGTGTATATCTAACGTAAGACCATTCATCACGGCATCGTTGTGATAGGTTTCGATGAAATCTAATGCAATTCTAAAGTAGGTTGCTTTAATCGAGCGAAACATTTCATTACTGAAAGTGTAGCCTTGGGTTGCTAACTTTCTGAAAATCGCTTTGGTAATGTCGATAGACATCTTTGATAGGCCGCCTTGGTCATTGTTCAGCGACAAATCTTGATGTTTATGATCGTAAATATCGCAAATATCTGCTTGGCATAAACGATTGTGTGAATAGTTTCTGTGCATCTCAGAAAGAACACCAATTTCTAGGCCCCAGTCGCTGGGAATGCGGATATCATTTAGAACATCTCGACGGAAGGAGAACTCGCCCGCCAGTGGATACCTGAAACTATCCATGAACTCTAAATATTCGTTATCGCCCATGATGCGTTTAAGGGCGCGAAGTAGCGGTGTAACTAACAAACGAGAAACACGACCGTTAATTTTTCCATTTGCTACACGGGCATAATACCCTTTACAGAACTCGTAGTTAAAGGTTGGGTTGGCGACGGGGTATATTAACTTAGCCAGTAGATCTTTGTTGTACGTCACGATGTCGCAATCATGCAAGGCAACCGATTCAGCGCGATTAGAGGCGAGAACGTACCCCATGCAGTACCATACGTTGCGCCCTTTACCCAATTCTTTTGGCGCTAGGCCTTGCGCTTGCAATTCTTCGTCAATGGCTTTTAAGCGTGGTCCGTCATTCCACAGTACTCTGTGGTGTTGGGGAAGCTTGTCGAAAAACGATAAGGCATGTTTGTATTGATCTTGGGTTGCTCTATCAAGGCCTATTACAATTTCAGATAAGTAGGGCACTTGGGTCAGTTCTTCCACAATATGAGGTAAAGCTTCTCCTTCTAACTCAGAAAAAAGTGAGGGCAGAATAAGCGCCATGGGTCTTTTCTGAGAAAAACGGAGTAACTCGGCTTCTAGTTCCTCTGTAGGTCGACGAGATAAATTATGTAACGTTGTAACCACACCATTTTGATAAAAATCAGCCATGTGTCCTCCTGATCATAGGGAAAGCAATTGAGTAAGCATTTCGTTCCAGCCTTCAGGGCCGGGTAGGGTGCTGGTATAAACCTCTTCTTTTTTTACGTTTGGCGGAGGGTTTACCGGTGAAATGATTCGTATAGCAACATGCGCAGCTTCAAGCATGGCAATATCATTTTTTCCATCGCCAAGTGCCAGTGTGCGAACCTTGCAGTTGTGTTGTTTTTGAAATTCTTGAGCAAGCCACTTTAGGGCTTGACCCTTATCGCAGTTACCTGAAACGTGGACAAAACGCCCACCTTCAAGCGGGTATGCCCCCCTTTCCTTGATAGCCTCAATAAAGGCGAGTTTTCTTTCTTCGGAACCCGTCCACAGAACGGGTTCACCAAATTGTCGCTTAGCCGCAAGTTTCGCTGAGGCTTCATCTAACCCCGTGGCGTCTTGAATGTCTTGAACCGACATTTTAGAAAACTGTTTAAATTCACCCGCAAAATCTGCGTTAATTTTATCGATAAGCTTAATCCAGTATTTCTGATTCGAAATAAAAGACTTACACCAATACCCATCTACCCATACAGTGCCAGTGGGTTTTTGCTTAAAAAAGCCATGTGGTATGAAAACCGCTGCCCCATTTTCAATAATAAATGGACCGTCGAGGCCAATAGATTTTCTTAGCGGTTGTAACTCAGCAAACGTTTTACTGGTCGTGGGAATAACGGGTATGTTTTTTTCGTCTAGCGCGTTTAGCGCGGGCTTCGCCGCGTCAAATGAATAAGTATGATGGTCTAATAAAGTGCCATCCATATCGGTGAAAACAAGCGTTTTTGTCATTAACAAACTTCCTATGATGTTATGGCTCTGTTTTCATCTAACGTAAACACGGTATCGCAAGAGTCAGGCAATGTCTTTAACGCATGTTCAGTCAAACGTTGATAATGCTGTATAAAGCGCGCTATTTCACTCTCACTCATGATACCGGTCGACTCGCCTTCGGTGGCGGCTCGAAGCTTATCTTCTTGTTCTAATCGCCAGTTAAACACGCAATCGAAAGAAGGGGCTTTTAACATCACTTGATAATCAATGAGAGAAAACAATGTTTGATAGGTGCTCGCCAGTTCAGTATTAACGAAGTTGCGCCATATACCAAGCGGATCCTCAGTTTCTTCTAGAGAATTTACAGGCGCATTTAACTGTGAAGGAATTTGAGGTTTAATTCCCACACACCATCCTTCCAAGATAACCACGTCGGCGGGGCCATCAACTAACGGCCATTGCGCGGTTGGGAATGGATTATCAGTGGCTTTATTAAAACGCGGGACTGCCACCGATTGTGCTGATTGCAACGCATTAATGGTATCAAGGGCAAGTGAAATATCGTGCGTGCCGGGCACGCCGCGCGTGGCTAATAACGGATGAACGTGTGAAGACAGCTCACCACGATGCGCTTTGTCGAAATAGAAATCGTCAATAGAGAGAGCGACCACGTTTTTGTTATGCACACTCTCCAGATAGGCGGCAATAAACGCCGTCAGTGTAGATTTTCCAGACCCTTGACTACCGTTAATTCCCACGATAAATGTTTTCTTTGCACCTTTTTGGTGCTCTAGTAGACGCTCACATAAAGGTATGAACCATTTCTGTGCAGTGTCCGCGTAGGCGAGGGGCAATCGTTGTGTCTTTAAAAACCCTTTAATATCCATGTTACTACCTCAATCAAAGCGGATTTAGCACATTCACTAAAGATTGAGGTATCAACATTTATGCCAATATCACGTAAAGGCAGCGGTTGCCCCTTTTATTTACGATTGGCAATTAAAACAGCCCTTTGTGGTGCAGGGTATCCTTCAATAGTGCGCGTAATATCTTCAGGATCGAGAAAATCTTTCAGTGACTGGCTATCCATCCACGGTGTAGAGCGTTGTTCATCGAGGGTCGTGTGATTCACATCTACCACGCGAATATTTTCAAATCCCACCCTTTCTAGCCACACTGCTAACGCTTTTGTGCTAGGCAAAAACCATACATTACGCATTTGTGCATATCGCTCGCCGGCCATCAGCACGGTTTGCTCATCACCATCTACCACGAGGGTCTCAAGCACCAACTCACCACCCTTGCGAAGCTGGTGTTTAAGCTGGTTAAGAAATTGAATAGGGTCTTTTCTGTGGTAAAGCACCCCCATAGAAAACACCGTATCAAAGGCGTTCAACGGCTGCATTTCTTCAATTCCCAGAGGCAGGAAGTGAATATCATTTCGCGGAATAAAGTGCTTAATTGCTTGAAATTGAATAAAGAAGAGTTGGGTAGGGTCTATACCGATAACCCGAGATGCGCCTTGCCCGAGCATTCTCCACATATGGTAGCCACTTCCACAGCCCACATCGAGAACCGTACGATTTTTTAGTGGCGTAATGTGGGGGTATACCCGATCCCATTTCCAATCTGAACGCCACTCTGTATCGATATGAATATCATGCACATAAAAGGGGCCCTTACGCCAAGGCATAAACTGCTGTAATAACCTGCTAATTTTCTTTTGCGTGTAGACATCTACATCGGCAAGGGAGCCTACCGCTACTTTCTCATCTAACTCAATATTAGAAGGGGTGGTTGAGGGTAACTTGGCAAGTAAGCGACACCACTTATCAAACTCACCATGTTTACTGTTGCGTTGCCAGTGATCTAATTGAGCTGGCAACGTTTGAAGCCAATGGCTTAAAGGGGTATCGAAAAGAGATTTATAACAGTCGTTAAACCACTGCGCTTCTGGCTTACTCATTTAGTCCTTCCGTTAGGTATTGGCTTACTTGATGGCAACAAGAGAGGTGAAATTGTAGCATTTAAACCACATGACAACATCGCTAAACCCAGCTTCTAATAGGCGCTTTTCGTGTTCGGCGAATGTGTCAGTCAACATCACTTTTTCCAGCGATGCACGTTTTTGACTCACTTCCAACTCACTGTAACCATTATTGCGTTTAAATTGGTGATGAAGGTCGATTAGCAATTCATTGCCCGCCACAGTGGGGTGTTTGATTTTCTCAGACAGCACCAACACCCCGCCAGGGTTAAGGCCTTCATAAATTTTCGCCAACAAGGCAGCGCGATCAGAGGGTGGAATGAACTGTAGGGTAAAGTTCATGATAACCATAGACCCGTTAACAATGGTGGTGTCTTGCGCATTTTGTTGAATAATATCGATGGGGTTGGGCAAATTAAATGCTTGAACCATGCGCTTGCAGCGTTCAACCATTGCCTGCGAACTGTCTACACCAATAATATTGCAGCGTTTAGATTCGGTAGCCCGTGCAACGGATAAACTGGCGGCACCCAGTGAACAACCTAGGTCGTAAACATTGGAGTCTTCTGTTACCACGGACTTGGCTAATTCCCCAATAGTATGAATAATGGATTCATAACCAGGAACCGATCGTTGAATCATGTCTGGGAATACGTCTACAACCGATTCATCAAACTTAAAATCAGCAACCTTGTTCAAAGGGTTGGCAAACAGGTTATCGTGTTTTTGCACGTATTTTTTACTCATTGCTAAAACTTGCGGGCGATTTTACCTTTATCACCAACCCCTCAACAACTAAATTGCCGCTGAAAAAGAAGAAATTTCGCTAAAATATGCTATTTTTTCCGATATAGGGCTTTCCGAATTCTAGTTAACGTATTAACCTAGGTTGTAAAGATAATAAGGAAGTAGTAACGCTAATGACAAGAATACTTGTAGCAGATGACCATCCATTATTTCGCGAAGCGTTAAGCGGCGCGTTGGAACCCTATTTTGAAAACGCCCAAATTCTTGAAGCAGGCAGCCTAGACGATGCTGTCGCTAAGTTAAATGAATATGACGGTGTTGAGTTAGTTCTTCTCGACCTCAACATGCCCGGTGGAGAGTACTTCAACGGCATCATTACCTTGCGTGAACAATTTCCAAATATTCCAATTGGTGTAGTGTCTGGTAGCGATACTGTCGAAGTCGTCGCTCAAGTAATGAGCTTAGGCGCACAAGGGTTTATTCCGAAAGTGTCGCCAACCCGAGAAATTGCACAAGCGATTATCGATATCATTGGTGGCAAAAAGTGGCTTCCTGAAGGTATGGAAGACGAGCTTGAGAAAGTGGATGATGAGTTGAAATTACTATTACAACGATTCAGAGAACTTACGCCTAAGCAAATTCAGGTGCTTTCTTATCTTCGTGACGGCCTTATGAATAAACAAATTGCCCACGAAATGAACGTGACTGAAGCAACGATTAAAGCACACATCAGTGCAATTTTGCGTAAGCTAGAAATTAATACGCGTACTCAAGCGGTACTACTTATGGATAAACTTCAGTTAAGTTAAATACAGGCTTAAAGTACTGACGAAAAAGGCGCTTATTGTTAAAGCGCCTTTTTTATTTGTTTTATGCTATGAATAAGTTTTTAAAAAAAGGTCACGTTAAACGTGACCTTTTTAGTTAAGTGACGCTTTTAACTACGCGGCTTTTCCACTGCGTTTTTTCTCTTCGCTTTGTGAGTTCACTTTTGCAATAAGCTCTTCGTGATCAAAGTCATCAACATTGATGGTACGCAAACGGCCTGCTTCTGTTTTACGCAGTAAGTTCGCCTCATCTTCATTGATCAACGCTTCCGATAGCGCTTCATCAGCCAGTACATCTAAGCGAGTAAAGGGCAACTTAGCCTTCTTGTGTTTACAGATTCGCTCGAAAATAGGCTCAGCTGCAAGCACGTCATCCAAGGTTTGCTCTAAATCACCAAACAAGTTGCCTTCTTCACGGGTGAGGTACTGTCCGTATCCTAAGCGACTACGTGCAGTGCACGGTGTTTGTAACATTTGCGCAATCGCGTGTTCAGTTTTGTCTGAAGGTTTACCAACTCGACGACCGAAAGGCATCACTAGTGCACGCATAACGCCAGCGATAACTCTGTTCGGGAAGTTCGCTAGAAAATCATCAATTGCAGTTTCAATGTCGTGCAAGGTGTCTTGCATTGCCCAATGAAGCAAAGGTAAATCTTCTTGCAAACGGCCATCTTCATCGAACCGTTTAAGGGTTGTACTGCCAAGGTACAAGCCACTTAAAATATCTCCAAGGCGGGCAGATAAACGTTCACGACGTTTTAAATCGCCACCCAGCACGCCCATAGAAACATCGGTAAGTAGCGCTAGGTTAGCACTGTAACCTTGCAGTAACTTGTAATAGCGTGCGGTTTCGTCGGCGAATGGCGCGCCACTAAATGCACCATTTGTTAGAGAGAACCACACACTACGCACAGTATTAGCAATGGCAAAGCCAATATGCCCAAATACCGCCTTATCAAATG
Source organism: Alteromonas sp. B31-7 (assembly GCF_015767655.1). NCBI lineage: Bacteria > Pseudomonadati > Pseudomonadota > Gammaproteobacteria > Alteromonadales > Alteromonadaceae > Alteromonas > Alteromonas sp. B31-7. The sequence continues at coordinate 2,464,773 of NZ_CP065233.1, read as the reverse complement.
CACTTAGCGCTTCTTTCTTGTCGTCGATAGACGCAGCTTGAATCTCTTGAAGTACATATGGGTGGCAGCGCATTGCGCCTTGACCGAAAATCATCATATTTCGGGTAAGGATATTCGCACCTTCTACTGTAATTGACACGGGCACACCTTGATAACCGCGACCTAGGTAGTTGTTTGGCCCAAGCATGACGCCTTTACCACCATGAACGTCCATCGAGTCATTTACGACCTGACGCATTTTCTCGGTAAGATGGTATTTACAAATGGCAGAAATGACCGAAGGCTTCTCACCTAAATCCACACCAACGGTAGAGAATCGGGTCACCCCATCCATTAAATAAGCGTTGCCGCCAATACGGGCAAGCATTTCTTCTACACCTTCCATATGGCCGACAGGCATACGGAATTGGCGGCGAATTCGTGCATAAGCACCGGTTGCCAATGAAATCGCCTTAGCACCACCTGCTGCAGATGAAGGGAGAGTGATACAACGACCCACCGATAAACATTCTACCAGCATACGCCAGCCTTTACCGGCCATTGAGGGGCCACCGATAATGTAATCGATTGGAACAAAAATATCGTCACCGCGAATAGGCCCGTTTTGGAACGGCGTGTTAAGCGGGAAGTGGCGACGGCCAATTTCTAGCCCCTTGGTATCACGAGGTATAAGAGCGCAGGTAATGCCTGGCTCTTTATTGCTTCCTAGTAAGCCTTCTGGATCTTGAAGTTTAAATGCTAAACCAATCACTGTCGCAACAGGCGCAAGCGTAATATAACGCTTATTAAAGGTTAGGCGCATACCCAACACTTCTTCACCGTTCCATTCGCCCTTACACACAATACCCACATCTGGGATTGCCCCTGCATCAGAACCCGCTTCAGGGCCCGTGAGTGCAAAACAAGGGATTTCTTCGCCGCCCGCTAGGCGCGGTAAATAATGATCTTGCTGTTCTTTGGTGCCATAGTGTTGCAGCAGTTCACCAGGGCCAAGAGAGTTAGGAACGCCTACCGTACTTGAAAGCACGGCGCTCACGCCAGCTAACTTCTGTAATACGCGAGATTGTGCGTAAGCTGAAAATTCTAAGCCGCCATACTTTTTCTTGATGATCATGGCGAAGAATTTGTGCTCTTTCAAAAAGTCCCAAATTTCAGGAGGTAGGTCGGCGTCTTTGTGATTAATTTGCCATTCGTCCACCATTGAACAAACTTTATCGACGGGGCCGTCTAAGAAGGCTTGCTCTTCAGCAGAAAGGCGGCCTTTTGGAATTCGGTGTAGCTTGTCCCAGTCAGGCTTACCACTGAAAATATCACCGTCCCACCACACGGTGCCGGCGTCGATGGCTTCTTGTTCAGTGCTCGACATTTCAGGCATCACTTTTTTATAGAACGCCAAAAGCTTCTTAGTGATGTAAGACTGTCGAATGTTCGAAAGGGTAAAAGGCAGTGTTAATGCTAAATAAACTACCCATCCAAACAGGCCGATATCGCCAAAGAGGGTACCTAAAATCATCACACCCGCACCCATGGCGACTGCTGTTACCAAACTGGTGCGTTGATAGCTGGCAATTGCCAGTGCTAAAACGACCAGTAAAAACCATATAAAATCTGCCATACTTCACTCCTGAAAAGGCGTTAAACGTTAGACTGAATTCTCTCAGAAAACCGCAAAGATCTGTGAAGAACTTTGCAATAATTTGAGGTCTGACCAGCATTAGGTAAACGTATTATTTAATTGCCCAAAGATCAAGATTTTTACATGATTTTTGCATTAATTTGGGTGATAGTTGATATAGGACTAACCCTTATGGTTAGTGGGGTGGAAGATAAATGAGGAATAAAAAGGGGGCTCAATATAATCGCCCCCTGTTGTTTCGTTAAGATGAACGCTTTTTCTTAATCGAGGGTATCGAAAGACTTCAGTTTTATGTCGCCTTGTTCTTCGCCATCTTTGAACTGTTGTAAACGCACCAACGCAAAATCGAGGGTCGGCGCAAACCAGGCAAATGTTTCTCGCTTATTTGAGTCACGAATAAGCTTCACTTTAACAGCATCGAGTTGGCCAAAAGGTAAGTCCAGTGGCTCACGCTTAATGACTTCAACGCCGTAAGATCTTAATTCACCACGGTAATTAATAAAACTATAGTCAAATTGGGTTTCACCATTGGCTAATTTATTGGCTAAATCGATACGGTAAATTTGATTGTCGAATTCGCCATTATAGTCAAATGTATCGCCTTTTTTGACTTTGATTTTACCTTCTTGGTCTTTGTTAAACGTCACATCCAACGATTTGTCTGGCCCTGTGCCAGTGCGTGTATAGTGATACTCTATCGGCACTAACGCACCTTCATCAATTTTGAAGATAGAGTGCTCATGACGTTTATCGGAGAGAAAAAACTTAGAGACCTTTGAAGAATAGGTGAGGGAATATTGACCGTTACTTAGCGACTCTAACTTTAGTGTTGCCTCGCCAACGTCGTCACCCCACTTATAGGCTGTGTATACAGCCTCGTACGGGGTTAAATGGCTAATGGCTTGCTCTGGAGAGCTGCTACTTGCGGTTGCTGCTGAGGCAACTATCCATGCGAGTGCAGCCACTACACCCCGTTTACTCGCTTGCATAACCCGATTCTGGTAATTCTTGTTCATCTAGGATCGCCTTATTGTTAAGCATTTTAAGTCGCCCTGCACTGAACCATGAAAGTACCAGTGGGTAAATGCGACGTTCCTGTTCTTGAACACGCTCAGCCAAATCATCCGCGGTGTCATCTTCAAACACAGGAACACGGCTTTGAATGATTACTGGGCCACCATCAAGCTCAGGCGTAACAAAGTGTACACTAACGCCGTGTTCTTTGTCGCCGTTATCTATGGCACGCTGATGGGTGTTCAACCCTTTGTATTTAGGCAACAAAGACGGATGAATGTTCAGTAATTTTCCTGCAAAAGCGTCAACAAACTCCGGGGTAAGGATACGCATAAACCCAGCAAGCACGATAGCATCGGCTTGCAAGGATTCAATGGCTCGTTGAAGTTCTACATCGTAGGCCGCTCTATCAGCATATTCGGTGTGATCTAAGCAAAGCGTTTTAATGCCAGCATTTTCAGCTCGCGTTAACCCATAGGCGTTGGGGCGATTACTGATAACCCCAACAATCTCTGCGTTTAGCCTACCGGCATCCACGGCATCAATCATGGCCTGCAAGTTACTTCCGTTACCGGAAATCAGCACACACAGTTTGGCTTTCGTTGTACTCACGAATTAATCTCTACCTGTTGTTCACCGTCTTTCGCTTCGATGTGGCCGATGAGCCATGCATTTTCACCGTGAGCTTTCAGTATTGCTAGCGCTTGCTCTACAACGTTTTCGTCTACCACGATAACTAAACCAACACCGCAGTTAAATGTACGGTACATTTCGTGTTGCGTAACGTTGCCCTTTTCTTGTAACCAATTGAAGATTGATGGCCACTGCCAGCTAGATTCGTCAATCACCACTTTCGCATCATCAGGAAGTACACGTGGAATGTTTTCCCAGAAACCGCCGCCGGTAATATGTGAAATCGCACTGACATCAACCTCTTCTAGCAGGGCTAAAACAGATTTTACGTAAATACGGGTAGGGGCTAGCAAGTGCTCAATAAGAGGTTGCCCTTCAAGCGCTTCATTTACATCAGCTTCACTAACTTCTAAGATTTTACGGATAAGTGAGTAGCCATTGGAATGGGGACCGGAAGATCCTAAGGCGATGAGCTTTTGTCCAGGTTTGACTTTACTGCCATCAATCACATTATCTGCTTCAACAACGCCCACACAGAAGCCCGCAATATCATAGTCACCATCGTGGTACATGCCTGGCATTTCAGCAGTTTCACCGCCAATCAGTGCGCAGCCGGCTTGTTCACAGCCTTCGCCAATGCCAGTAACCACCGATGCTGCTACGTCTACGTCGAGTTTACCTGTCGCGTAGTAATCGAGAAAGAATAATGGCTCTGCACCTTGTACAATAAGGTCGTTAACACACATCGCCACTAAGTCTATACCTACACCATCGTGACGGTTTGCATCCATCGCTACCCGTAATTTGGTGCCTACACCGTCAGTACCAGAGACAAGCAGTGGTTTCTTGTATTTCGTCGGCAATTCGCAAAGTGCGCCAAAGCCTCCCAAGTTTCCCTTAACTTCAGGTCGGTGTGTTTTTTTCGTCACCGACTTTATGCGTTCGACAAGTTGATTTCCTGCATCAATATCAACACCAGCATCTTTATAACTTAGAGAGGTTTTATTTTCGCTCACGTGTGAACCCTAGAACAAAGAGGTAGAAAAACGCGGATTCTACCAGCAAGTGACCACAAGTCCAATTTTCAAACGGGGATATCTGGCATATTCTTCAAATTTAAAGTTGAAGGGCTAAAAATGATCGCAGGCGGGTTTCCAACGGGGTATGTGGTACGCCTTTATTTTTTGTCTCATTAGTGCGTTGTACGGGGTGGAGTGAGTATTTCCTGGATATATTCCACCATCGTGGCACGTAATGCATAAATTAATGATGAAAAAAGTCATCAGATGAAAGAGAATAGCCGTATATCTGTGAGACCTTATGAACGTAATTGGAGTAATAAAGCAATTGATTTCTCTTAGAAAAGGAAGCGTGCGTGGCTGCTTAGGTTTTTGGGCAACGTCTATCGTACTGTCTGCGTTGGTGTCTGGTCATGTTGAAGCTACACAGGTTATACAAACCAATATTGCCGCGATTGCGGTGGACGACCAAAGTCAGCGTTCACAGGATAGCGCGCTAAAATCGGCGTTTAAGCAGGTAATGATAAAAATTACGGGCAATAAAGATGCGCTGCAAAACCCAGGTGTAAAAGCCGCCTTACGCACGCCACAAGCCTACCTTCGTTCTTATCGGTTTGACTTTCAAGAGGGGGAGACCCTTTATGTGGCTGAATTCGATAAAATAAAGCTGAACGAGTTGTTGCAGCGAGAAGGGTTGCCGCTTTGGGGGGAACGCCGTCCAGAGACGTTATTATGGATGGCCACGGAAGACAGTGAGTCTGGAGAAAGACAGCTGTTAGATGAAACTACCCCTAGCGAGATGCGAGAACACTTAAGTGCCAAGGCGAAAGAGAGAGGGCTGCCGTTAAGTTTCCCTTTAATGGATTTAACCGACAGAAGCACCATTTCTATCTATGATGTATGGGGGCGTTTTGTACAGTCGCTCACTCAGGCGTCTAATCGCTACAGTGTGGATAATGTCATTGGCGCAAGAGTGTATAAAAATGAGCCGGGCACTGTGAGTGAAGTGCCAGGAGAGACTGCACGTTTGGAACAGCTGCAATTAGACGCTACACGGGGTGATTCTCAGGATTTAGCCACAGCAGATCTGAATGACAACCCTGTTGCTCACGAGAGTGATTATACTGCTGAATCGGCAGAGCAACCTTATAACACCGATGCGATGTCAGAGGCGGGCGATGATGATTCAGTAGAAGGTGTTACAAATGTGTCTATGCCACCCTTTACCATGGATGAATTTACCACCTATGCCCAGCGCGCAGAGCAGGGTGACTACGCGTTAGATTGGGTATTTGTGGGCGGTGGTAAAGTGAGTTACGGCAGCATATTTGCAGACGATCCGGCGACTTTAGCGTCGCTTCTTGTCGATGCGTATTCCAACTACCTATCGGCGCAATATGCCATTATCCCAGGGGCCAGCGATGCTGAAAAAGTGACGATTACTGTATCCATAGCCAATGTGAACTCGGTCACCAGTTACGCGAACGCTACCGCCTATTTAAATAGCTTGAGCGTGGTAGACAGTGCTGCACTTATTCAACAAGAAGGTTCAGTGGCTACCTATACCATTACGTTGCTGGGTAGTGCGCAAGATTTGATTAACACCGTTCGGCTAGAAAACAAACTTCGTCCAGTCACAGATGTCTACGGGCAGGTTGTCGAAAGCTACACCTTCTATTGGGGTAATTAATCATAGACACCTTTACGTCGCAACTGCCATTACCTGTAACTCTACCTACCGATGAAACCTTTGAAAGTATCATCGACAAAGGGAATCAAGAGGTGGTTACATTGCTAAAAGATGTTGCGACTGGCATGCCACAGTGGCGAGACGAACCCAGGCTGGTGAGTCTTGCCTCTCTTCATTTGCCGCTGGTTACCCTACAGGGTGGCAGTGGCGTGGGGAAAAGCCACTTGCTTTATGCGCTGTGTCATCAATTGGCCACGCAACAGGTAAACCATATATATCTCAATTTAAATCAACACGCCCAGTGGTCGCTCGATATCTTCGATGGATTAGAAAATTTATCGCTTATCTGTTTAGACAATATACATGCTGTAGCAGGCATTACCGCGTGGGAAGAAGCACTATTCGACCTGTTTAATCGTGTTATAGAAAACCCGGGGGCGCTAGTGGTGGGCAGCAGTCAACTTGGGCCCAGTCACCCTAAGTTTGTTTTGCCCGATTTGCGATCCCGTTTAGCCTGGGGGGTGATTTATCACTTAAATACCCTTGATGATGACTCGCGTAAGGATGTTTTACGTTTAAGGGCGTCTCAACGAGGACTAAAGTTATCGGAACAGGCGCTTCAGTTTTTGCTTTATCATAGTGATAGAGATTTGCGCAGTTTGCTGGGCTTGCTTGAACGTTTAGATACACGTTCGCTGCAAGAACAAAAAAAGTTGTCGGTGGCTATGGTGAAACGCGAGTTAGGTTTACCTTAAATGGATAAATGTAAAGAATACGGAAGTTAAGCGAATTGATGGCAGCAAACTTAACAACGCTCAGTTATGACCACGAACATCGGCTTTCACAAACTGGGTAAGCATGACAATATGGACAAAAACGAGCGGTAGATCGGTAGAAAAACTCGCAATTTTCGCCTTATTAAATTGTTAGCTGCCAAAATGTGAATCAAGCTTATCTAGAAGCTCTAAACCTTTCTTTTTGTCTCCAGTAGCAGCAATAGCCTTAAATCTTACCTCAGTATCAAATTCAGCTATCGCTTGTGTAGACAACTCTTCTATCAATTTGTTTAAGCTCAACTTTTTATGCGCCGCCAAAGCCTTCAATCGATTATGCTTATCGTCTGGTAAACGTACGGTTAAAGTGGACATATTAAACTCCTCTCAAATAATCTTCGGGCGCTAACACTTTCAAACCATCAAATTGTAATTCCGCATTTCGCAGGTCTTTTAGGTTATTCGTAATAATGCTCTCGGCATTTCCTGCTACTGCAAGCTCAATAAGAAAGTTATCGCCTTCATCTTTTAAATTTGGCCGCCACAAATAATGTATCTGCACCCATTCGCAAACACTAAAAAATGCTGCTAGCAACTCGCTCACTTCGTCCTCGGTAAGCGGGCACAACTCTTTGATCTTGTCTCGCTTACTTACTGCTTCGTATTCCAAAAATAAGGTCGTGCTAATGAGCGGTTTTAGCTGACCCAACAAGCATTGCCGTATCACTTCTCGGGCAGGGCCTGTTTTGCCAATCAGAGCACTAATAAGTACACTGGTGTCAATAACTACTTTATTCATACCCTGTATGCTAGCGTATATGCTATCACTTTTCAATTTTACAGTGGCAGCTAACAACCTAATCAACACACTCACTTCGTTCGCTGGCACGCATACACGCGGGGCGGTTTCGCCATTAAGCCTCACATGTCTGCGCCCGTTATTGAAAAGTTATGTTTACAGTCGGACAAGGAGTAGTTTTGAAAATATATTTTGCTATTTTTGACAAAGTTGAAGAATTAGATTTAGTTGGCTCATGGGAACTTATTGGGCTTTTAGCTGAAATGAAACTTTGTGAGCCTCCTAAACTTATTTCGTTAAATTCTATGAATCCTTCGGGTGAGCATGGAATGCGATTTAATGCTGATATACATTTTACTGAAAATATTTTTCCTGATGTCTTAATTGTTCCTGGAGGTAGTGGCGCGAGGTTGGCGATGGAAGATCCTGATGTAATTCAATATTTAAAAGAAACTAGTAGTCAATCTCACAGTATTTTATCTATTTGCACTGGCATGTACTTAATGCAAAGAGCGGGACTTTTTGCTAACAAAAAAGCGACAACACATTGGGCGTTTCTTGATGAACTAAAACAAGATACCTCCGTTGAGGTTATCGAGGAGCGTTATATTAAAGACGGTAATATCTGGTCATCAGCAGGTGTTTCTGCAGGTATGGATATGACTTTAGCATTTGTTGCTGATTATTTTGATGAGGCTGTAGCGTCGGAAATACAGTTGAATGCTGAGTATTTTCCATCACCTAAAATTTATGGTGATGCAGCGGTTTCTAACTCTAAAGTATCAAAATATATAAAGAAGGCTGTAGAGTAATGTAAACATAACAAGAGACTAAGGCGTCAAGTGTTGCACTTTGGCTCTGCGAATTCGGGTATGCAATTACAAGCCGGCATGACATTTACTATTGAACCTATGATCAATCAAGATAGCCATAAAACCAAATTGAAAAAAGACGGCTGGACTGTGGTTACCCGGGACAAAAAGTTATCTGCTCAATGGGAGCATACCATACTCGTCACTCAAAATGGTTATGAAGTATTGACCCTCCGTCCTTCCGAAATACAATGAATTGAGCACATAAAACCCAACGGCAGTGTGAAGGCCCTTAAGACGTCTTGAGTTCAACTGGTGAATGCAACGCTATCCTGTACAGGGGGAGCGTTGGCATGACACCAAGAAAACCCATCGATTATTCACATGTGCAATTATGGCACTCAGATTGACGTAGTACCCGATAACTAGTGTTTCAAAGCCTCTCTGAAAGCCGAGCTAACCACTGTTAGATTCTCAATAATTTGTTGTTAGTATCACGGTATCGCCATCGCGAGGAATGATGTACCTGTCCTTCACGGCATGCTTTTCTAATAGTGCTGCGAGACTATGGTGGTCAATTCGACAATGATCTAAGGCGCCCATGTGGTTGCAAATAATCTTTCCAGTGCTTAAGTTCGCTAATTCGATAATCTCGTTTTCGTCCAATAGTAAAGGTGCGCCCAGGTCAAATTGCGCTTTGCCCGTTGGCGCAACGATGTAGTCAGGCTGGTTGTCCTGAATGAAATTGCGAATAGAGTGGGTTAGCACTGTATCGCCCATTAAATATACACTTGGCTCATTTGGCAATTGAATAAAATAACCTGTACCGTGCTCCATGAATGCTGTTAACCAACCTCGCGTATGAGTCGCTGGAATACGTTCAATAGTACCATCAAAAAAGGTGCTTCTCTTTTGCGCCAATACTCGAGTCAGGATTTGTTTTTTATCGAGAAATTTTTCGTCTCTTGGCGTACAAAATGTAGGGATTTGATGTTTGACTAACCAGCGGACGCCCGCTCTATCAAGGTGGTCAAAGTGACCTTTTTGACAGTGCGTTATAAGTGCGTAATCAATATTGTCTTTGTTCTCAGTAAATACTTCGGGTAGATCAACCAAGGGATTCCGTTTATCACTTTTGTAGTAACGCAGTTTAGGCAGTGAACCTTTTCTTGCTAACATTGGGTCGACAATTATTTTGCCGTGACTGAATTCAATCAAAATAGTGGCATTTCTAATCTGTGTAAATTTCATAAGATCTCCTTTTTCGACTATGCTAAGGTGTGGAGTAACACCATAGTCAATCCATACTTTATGAAAATTTCACAGCTTGAAAATAAGTCGGGTTTATCGCGGGATACAATTCGTTATTACGAAGATATAGGGCTATTGCCCGCACCCCATCGAAGTGCGAATGGATATAGGCTCTACACTAATGATCACTTGGCTATATTGCAGTTTATTGTGCAGGGAAAGGCAATTGGCTTTTCGTTGAAAGAGATTAAAAGTGGACTCGATCGCTATTTGAAGTTGGGGCATTTATGCCCTGAATTCAAGCAAGAGTTAGAAGCAAAGAAACACTTTTTTTGTCAACGCATAAAAGACGATAAAGCAGTAGTAACGCACATAGACAAAATGTTGAAAACGAGTTAAGACTTCATAGTCAAAAAACAACGCTTTTGAAACGTACTCTGGACGTTTACAGCATTAGTTATGTGGGCGAGAAGCAAAAATGTGTAAAGGCAGTACTTTCTTTGTGTTTCTGATATAGGTAGTAGAAAAGGATGAGACTTAAGTTATTCTGTTGGGTTTGCCTAATGATAACACTCTGTTGGTCGTCAGTGAGTTTGGCAATTGTGATTGTGACTGATTCCAAAAATATGTTTGATGTTATTGCACACAACAAGCCTCCACAGAGTTTTCCAGAAGAAGTGTATAACAGGGTGCTCACACAATTATCCGTAGACAAATTGCTGTTTGCTCCCCATGAGCGCATAAGTACGCTAATGTCTGAGGGTGAACCTATATGCACACCGTTTCGGCTAAAGACAGAGGAGAGGGAAAAGGTTTATGTTTTTAGTCGCCCCACGGATTTCTTTTTCAATCGACGACTTTATCAGCAAAAAAGTAGTGAGCCTATTAGTCAAAAATTTCTCGACAGCAATGGGAACGTTATCGATTTAGTGGAAATGTTGGTATCTTCAACAGAATACACTTTACTTACGGGCGCTAACCATTCATACGGGGATTTCTTAGATGATATTATTGCGAAAATTCCCCCGAATAACCTGTACGTCAGACACGGTATCGACCCTTACTCTTCGATGATTGAAATGTTGTCGAAAGGCCGAGTAGCCTTTTATCTGACCTATCCCAGTATTATGAGAAATAACCCTGAAGTAGAAAACTTACGCAGCTATGGAATTGCTGGTACACCCAGGTATGAAGAAGGCCACCTAATGTGTAATGATTTAGAGGGGAGCCGTGCTTTTCTCAGAGCTTTTGATGATGTTCTAATGTCGCTTTATCAATCTGGTGAGTTTGTCAATCTCGCGCAAAAGTACATGTCAGAAGATGAGTGGGTACAGCTCAAGCGCATTGTTGACAGTACCCTGTTAGAAGATTAATCCAATCTTTGGGAATAACGACTACGACCCATCGCGTGGAGTTCACACTTTAGCTTAATCTAATTCATATTAATCAAGAAAGACGAATAACATTGTATACAGAGTTATTTTCAATGTTCTCCAAATAGAGGTTATGTTCAAGGAGTGTTTCACACAGACGTTGAACGTGTATTCTCTGTATCAAGATGACTGTCATGTCTGGTAAGGGCTTTTACTCCTTAACCTCCGACATCATTGTAAGGTTATTCGCCGTTGTTTGTGCCTTGTTGTTTCTGGCCTTCGAAATAGGCTTTCTCTTCTGCCATTTCAACTTTTAGCTTTTTAATACCTAGACCAAGTTCTCGTCCTCGCTTTCTGGCGAAAACGCTGCATCCTGCAAACATGCCTGTACACAGTAAAATTTCAATCACGGCGTACAAACGTTCGGCGGGCACAGCGTAGGCGACGGTACAGCCATGCATAAGATAATAAAGGACGACGAAATTTGCCCACGCATGGGTGTAAGGTTTGCCCTTAATAACACCGGGTAACGGCAATAAAATAGGCACTAAATACAGCAATACAATAAAAATAAGCGAGTAGGTTTGGGTGGTACTTAAGGCAAACTGCCAAACAGAGCAATCCATGCGACTAACAATAGGTGGCAAATTAGCGCAAGGTAACGGTAATTGCGGGTATCAGGCGCCATGGGTGTTCTCCGGTAAATGTTGGGTAAGCGACTTTGCAAGTTGCGCTAAGCGTTTGCCTTGAGCCAGACATAAGGTTTTTTCATCGTCGCTAAGTTGTTGCGTATTGTTGTGCATGGCCACATGTGTAACACCATAGGGGGTGCCGCCCGACTGAGTATCATGTAAAGCCGGTTCGCTATAAGGCAGACCACACATTAGCATACCGTGATGCATTAACGGCAACATCATAGAGAGCAATGTGCTTTCTTGCCCGCCGTGCATCGAAGATGAAGACGTAAATACACATGCGGGTTTATTAATTAAGCTGCCTTTTAACCAATGGGAACTGGTGCCATCTAAGAAATACTTCATAGGGGCTGCCATATTGCCAAAGCGAGTAGGGCTGCCAAGGGCTAATGCTGAACATTGCACCAACTCTTCGTCGGTAACCACAGGTGCTGCCAAGTTTGCATTGTCTTGGGCGGTGCCATCCCGTTCATTGAGTGGTTTAACGGTTCGTACCCAGGCTTCTGCCCCCGTGCTTATCACCCCCTGAGCAATAGCATCGGCCAATTTACGCGTACTGCCATGGCGGCTGTAATATAGTACAAGTACAGGTTCCATTAAATAATTTCCAATACAGACTCGGGCGGTCTCCCAATACGTGCCTGACTTTCTGTAATAACAATAGGTCGCTCCATCAACTTTGGTGTTGCTGCCATGGCAGCAAAAAGATCGTTATCGCTTAAGGCCGTATCAGCTAAATTTGCGTCTTTATATTCCTGTTCCTTAGTACGCATCATTTGGCGAACAGACTCAAGATTAAGTTTTTTAAACACATCGTTGAGTTCGTCAACACTTAATGGCGTTTTTAAATATTCGATTACCTGAGGCGCAATGCCTTTTTCTTCAAGCAACGCTAAGGTTTGACGGCTTTTTGAGCATCGAGGGTTATGTAGAATGACAGTAGAAGACATGATGAAATACCTAAGATGATCTTAAGGGTAAAATAATGGCGCAGACTATTGCCGTTTTTACGTCTTTTTTCAAGTTTTTGTCGCCTCCTATGCTAAATTTGACACCAATGATAATGTGTCTACGCTAGACCTAACGCTTTAGGCTAGCGCATCGCAGTAAAGGGTAGGGCACCATGAAGTATGTAAAATTGATTGGCATTATTGGCCTAATGGCTTTTTCAGTCATTGCTGGTTTTGTGGGTTATCAGTATACCAAGGCAGACTTTGTTACCACCGATGGCACCACTTATCAGTGGCAAGAATTAGAAGGGAACTGGGTTATTATTAACTACTTTGCGCCTTGGTGTGTGCCTTGTTTACGTGAAATGCCTGAACTGCATGAGTTTGACCGCGCGCTGCCCGCAAACACAAAATTGTTTGCCATCAATTACGACGCCTTGTCTCACAGTGACTTAGTGGCCATGCTGGCGGCTCATAAGATTACCTTGAAAGTTATTGAGGCAAACGAAGATACCTTGTTACCTATGGCCAAACCCAATTACCTACCTGCCACCTTTATTATCGGCCCTGATGGCAGGGTAAGAGACACAATAATGGGAGAAGTCACGGCGTCGTCATTAGCCCAACGCTTAGCCCAATTAAAGGCGCTCTAAGCGCTCTTCCTGATCTCTAAATTGCTTTATGCGGGCACGAATACGCTGTTTTTCAAGGTGATCTTCGCCGGCAAAGTTATATGCATATTGAAGTTCATCGACCGCGCGGGTGTAAGCCCCATATAAGGCGTAAACTTCGGCTTTACTTTGATGCATTTGAGAAAATTGCTTGGCTTTTTGGTAAGCCTCCGTCATTAGTTGATAAGCAATTTGGTAGTCTTTGTTCACTAACAGGAAGTCCCGTAGTAAATCTATCGCTTGCTCATACTGGCTGGCGCTGATCAGCGCATTGGCTTGATTTAATGCCAACACCTGATTGCGCGGGTTTAACGAAACATGAGGTTGCAGTAACTCAACCGCTTTCAGGGGTTCCCCTAACGCAATATAAATATCTGTGGCAGCGTCAAGATAAAACAGATTGCTAGGGTCTTGTGACAGTAGCTGATTAATGACAATTTCTTTTGCTTTCTCGTTTTCTTCCGCTCTCATGTAGGCCAATGCTAAGCCATATTGCGCAGCCACTTTCAGCTTATAAGCATTTTTTTCTAGTGCGGCGTTAAAATAGTCCACGGCGTAATCGGGTTCAAAAGAATAACGGGCCATAATTCGCGCTTTGGCTAACTCGAACTGTACACTGGGGCGTAAATAACGTGCTGGATAATCAGCGGCTCTGGCTCGCGCATCGGCGATACGGGTTTCGGTTAAGGGATGCGTTAACAGCCGAGCGGGCGGTTTAGATACCATGCGGTATTCTTCCGCCATGGTAGAGAAAAAACTGGCGGCAGCTGTCACATCGAAACCGGCTCTTGCAAGCATGCTAATACCAATTCGATCAGCCTCTTGTTCATTGGTACGGGTATAGTCTATTTGCAATTGAGCGGATGCCGCCGACCCCGCTTGCATGGCAGCAATACCCGCTTCAGGGTTGGCCATAGCAATGAGTACGCCACCAATTAGCGATGCAATGGCTAAGGGAGATGAGCGTTTTTGTGCCTGCATTTTACGTGCGATGTGACGCTGGGTAACGTGAGATATTTCGTGGGCTAACACGGAGGCCAATTCACTTTCGGTTTTCGCCCGACGCATTAAGCCGGTATGTACGCCAATGTGTCCACCAAAAAACGCAAACGCGTTAATTGCATCATTGTCTACCCAGAAAAATTCAAACGGAAACTTCGCATTTTCAGCATGGATGACTAAGCGGTTGCCCAAGTCTTGTAGATACTCGTCAAGAACGGGATCGGCGATAACGGGGCTCTGCCCGCGCATTTGACGCATAACCGCGTCGCCAACAATCATTTCTTTATCTAAAGAAATGGCGTCTGACGCCACAACACCAATTTCAGGCAGCGCATTCTTATTACTGTATGTCGCGTCCTGTGCCACAGCCGATAAACTTGCGGTAACGCACAGTGACAAGCAGAACAACCAGATTGAAAATGTTTTTTTCATGTATCCTTAGGCTATTAGGTAAGGGTTATTGATTTATTAGAGCACTAAAGTTGTCTTTCAGTTTCAATTAATTTTCATCAATTTTTCATTCTGCCGCAGACATGCGTGATATACCACCCTTAGGTGACAAAATCTGTTACAAATTGAACAACATAAAGCGACTTTTTTGCGCAAAAAATATGCTGATTTTTAAACTTTCTATATTGCTCCAATCACACCTGTTACACTATGATGCATGCCACTTTAGTTATTATTTCGAGCGTTATTTATGATTAATGTGTTTGGTAGATGGTACCGACGCAAATTTTCCGATCCTGATGCAGCCATGCTGCTTATCCTTATTTTGCTCACAACCACGGTATTGCTGTTGTGGGGTGAGCTTATTATGCCTGTCTTAGTGGCAGCCGTTATTGCTTATCTACTCGATTGGCCCGTGACCAAATTAGTCAAAATTGGGGTGGGGCGCGGGCTTGCCTGTGGCGCTGTGTTGTTGGGTTTTATAACGCTCACCATATTACTTTTAATTGGGCTTGTGCCTATTATTTCAAAGCAAAGCGTGAATCTTGTGCAAGAATCGCCGTTAATATGGCAAAAGGCACAAGATTGGATCTTAACGTTGCCTGAAAAATACCCAGACTACGTGCAGGTGTATCAGATACATCAGATGATGGAAGGGCTGAATGAAAAATTGGTAGAAGTAGGAGAAACGCTTATTTCTGTGTCCTTTAGCAATATTGCTAATGTAGCGGCATTGCTGGTTTACATTGTGCTTGTGCCCTTGATGATATTTTTTATGCTGAAAGATAAAATGTTTTTCCTAGAAAATATCTCTCGACTTCTGCCTAAAGAGCGCCGACTTATTACCCAGGTTGGGCATGAAATGAATGCACAAATCGCCAACTATATTCGTGGCAAGGTGATTGAAATCGTTATTGTGGGCGCGGTGTCATGTATTACTTTCGTCTTAATGGACTTAAGATACGCCATTTTGTTAGGGGTATTGGTGGGGCTATCTGTACTGATTCCTTATATAGGTGCGGCAGTGGTGACGATACCTGTGGCCGTGGTTGCCATGTTCCAATGGGGTTTTACCCCTGAGTTTTGGTATCTCATGATAGCCTACGGCATCATTCAAGCCTTAGATGGCAACTTGCTGGTGCCATTGTTGTTCTCTGAGGCTGTCAGTTTGCATCCGCTTTACATCATTATCGCGGTGTTGGTATTTGGCGGCTTATGGGGCTTTTGGGGGGTATTCTTCGCCATTCCTTTAGCGACCCTAGTGAAAGCTGTTGTTACCGCATGGTCGAGTAATCCTCCTGTGATGCAAGATAGCGCAATGTAGGTGGTATGAGGCCACGACAAACGCCAGTTAATCAGCAATAAAAAAAGCCGCTTCAGTAGCGTAATGCCAGTCAGTTAAGCTGACTGGCATTTTTTCTTTTTGAGAGGATATTTCTTGGGTTTTGGCTTAACCCATCTTGGATAACACCTGTCCTCGCGCCTCGGCGGAAGTAAGCAGTATCCCATCTGAGTAAGTAAAGCATTGTATATTTTTGGTATGTTCCCCGGGCTACTTAGAGATACAGTAACGAAGAAGTGCGTAATGGCCATAGCGCAACTTGTAAAGCTGAGTTGATTCGGTAATACACCGCCTAGTTTATTCGCCGCCGCAGTCATACCTTGTCTGATTAAGTTGTAACATAATAGAACGCCCCATAACTCTTGCCTTATCATGTCTGGGCGTTTACTTCTCAGCGTATACTCATTGTTCAGTAGTGACTGCTTCATCTCGCGATAACCCAGTTCAATCTCCCAGCGATATCGATACAACTCTACCATCTCGTCGCTAGGAAAACGCAATGGGTCCACCATTGATGACAACATCCTATACGTTTTCCTTTAATAGTTTTGGTTACTAATCTAGCTTCTATAAATTCAGGTAAATCTTCGAACTTCTTTCTTGCCTGAGGCGTGCACGCTAGGCGTATATGCTTGTCTTGCTTACTAAAGCTGCTTATCACTTCGTATCGAAGGTCTTTTCTAGCAGGTATCATCCAATGCCTTTGCTCACCAGCTTGGTGCCAACGGTTTAGTAAGCCAAGCGAGTAGTACCCTTTATCGAATAGTGTTAAAGAATGGTCAGGGGTTGTTTCTACTAGCTCCTCTGCCAACTTCATTTCATTGGTACGATAGCCTGCAAAAGCGCTATTTATAAGCTGATGGCTAATAATCTCCATATGACAGACCATACGGATTTGGGGGTAAATATTTTCACTATGCTGATTACTTTGCGTTTCAAACACCTTATGATTTTCTGGTGTATCGGCGGTTCGCCAAACGACACCATCCACAGCAAGTAAATTGAGTCCCGCCCAACGCTCAAACCGCGTAGACTCATAGCTATTTTTTGCCATCAAACGAAACACTTCTCGCACTGCATCTTCTCCTAATCGTTGCCTAGCTTGAACCATTGCGCTTGGTGCGACTAAAGCCTTTTTATCTGGCAGCATGATGTCCATCTGCGTCGCGATATTCCAGACAGATTCTTGCCGATACAGTGCCATGCCAACAATTGACCAGAGTACTGTTTCTAAAGGCAGCCTTCGTTTACGAATAGTAGCGACACCTGCTTGTTCGAAGCCTTGCTTAATAAGCTCTGGAGAAAGAAGCTCCGCATATTTTTCAAAGGTATGAAAATTGTCTGAAGACTTAAAAACATTCGCTAATTCGCTTTCAAAACGCATAAAAAAATCCGATATCAGAACCTGATATCGGATTTTGAACCGTTAAAAAGATCGGTCAACCGATCGTTAAATTATTTCTTAACTGATCGGCATTACGCTTCAGTAGCGGCTTTTTTGTGCATATAGTCATTTTCCCACGTGCGCGTTTAGGTATTTAAATAATCCAAAATGACGGTGTGGTGTTCTTTGGTTTTAAACTTATTGAAAACCTGTTCAATGGTACCGTTTTCGTCAATCATGAAGCTGATACGATGAATACCATCATATTCTTTACCCATGAATTTTTTCAAGCCCCACACGCCAAACGCATCAGCCACAGCATGGTCTTCATCTGAAAGTAGGGTGAAGTTTAAGCTTTCTTTGTCTGCAAATTTCGGTAAGCGCTTAACGGGATCTGGGCTGATGCCGAGTATTTCAACATTTTTAGCGACCAATTCTTCTTTGCTGTCACGCAGCCCTTGGGCCTGAACCGTACATCCGGGCGTCATGGCTTTCGGGTAGAAGTATACCAGTACTTTTTTTCCCGCAAAGTCGCTAAGAGATACCGTTTCATCGTTTTGATTTTGTAATGAGAACTGAGGTGCTTTATCACCAGCTTGTAAGGTTTTCATTTGTCTCCTTCTTGTGTTTATCGATGACTTTTCCGGTTACGTTTAATGTTTCGAAAAGGGCAGTTAATTCTGCCTCTAAAGCGTCGAAGTTTTCGTGAGCAGGCATGTTCACGACGAATTTACACTTCATCGACTCTTTTTGTGAACCGGTCTGTCTGTATGTTTTTTGCCTAAATGCGCTTATTGACGCGTTTCTATCAGCAAAGAAGCCCGTAACGGATTTTATAAGCCCAGCGGTATCTTCGCCACTGAACTCAACATGAAAAAGATGTTCCAAATTTTGCTTGGCGTGATGGCTAGTACGCTTCATCATTGACAGCAGATCAAGGCGCTGACACACGGGGGGAATAAGGCACTCGGCTTTCGTAATAGCCGGTTGTGAGCCTTCTAAAATCATTGTAAGCGAAAATTCTTTACCGTAAATGGCTTGTCGACTGTCGAGAATGTTGCATTGTGCTTCAGAGACCGTCGAGGCTAACTCGCTTAATATACCCGTTTTATCCGTGCCTAATATTGTCACGATAAGTTGATGTTTAGACATGCAAGTTTACATCTGAGGGAACCATTTTGACGATGTTAGCATAGAGTTTTTTGCGAAGTTAGCGCCTTTTTGGGGTGAGAAGGGGATATATTGGTAAATTCTTACCATTTTGCCTGTCGTGCCGCTTGTGTTTAGGCACTGACATATTTACCATGTGCGCTCACATTTTGCGGAGAGATTATGTTTACTGGCAGTTACGTAGCACTCGTCACGCCGATGTTCCAAAACGGCGATATCGATTATAAGTCATTAGAAAAGTTAGTACGCTTTCATGTAGAGCAGGGTACGCATGGGATTGTATCGGTTGGCACCACAGGTGAATCGGCCACTCTACCCTTTGACGAACACGTTAACGTAGTAAAAGAGACCGTTGCCATGGCGTCAGGTGCTATACCTGTTATTGCTGGCAGTGGGGCAAACTCTACAGCTGAAGCAATTTTTCTTACTGAGCAGCTCGGTAAAGCGGGTATCGACGGATTCTTAAGCGTTGTACCTTATTACAACAAGCCGCAACAGGCCGGTATGGTGGCGCATTTCAATGCGATTGCCGATGCCAGCGAATTACCTATTTTGCTTTATAACGTGCCTGGTAGAACTGTTGCAGACATGTTGCCAGAAACCGTAAGTGAATTAGCCGGGCATAAAAATATTGTCGGCTTGAAAGACGCAACGGGCGATATTTCTCGATTAAAAGCAACGCAGGCACTCGTACCGAAAGATTTCGTATTATTAAGTGGCGATGACGGTACCAGTAGTGATTTCATGTGTGAAGGTGGTCATGGTGTCATATCGGTTACAGCGAATGTGGTGCCAAAGGCAATTTCGCAAATGTGCGAAGCCGCATTGGCAAAAGATTTTGCTCAATGTAAAGCGATTGATAAAACCATTGAACTACTCCACAGCGCCCTATTTATCGAGCCTAACCCGGTTATGCCGAAGTGGGCATTGTACAAAATGGGCATGATGGAAAGTGCTGAAATGCGATTACCGATGGTTTTACCGGAACTTGCAAGCCAAAAACATATCGAAGAACTATTACAAAAATACGAATTGATTTCTGGTTAATAAGGAACACAGATGAAAAGAACGCTGGCTCTAGCAAGTTCACTGGCCGTGGTAGCACTTGCAGGTTGTTCAAGCCAAATAGATAGAAAAACCGCTTCTGGCAGTTATGAGTATTTAAAAACAGAAGAAACGAAAAAACTTTCCGTACCTTCTGATCTCGATACGCCTGCTTTTTCCCGAGAGTTCGCGCTGCCTGAAGTCAGTAAAGATGCAGACACCTCACTCGTGGGTAAAAACTTAATTGTTCAGTCGCCAGCGCTTGTTTTACCTCTCGTGACAGGGTCACATGTTGAGGAAGGTCAACATACCGCCACTATTTGGTTCGACCAAGTGGATGACAGTCAACCGCTAGATCAAGCCATTTGGAACTCGTTACTTAGCTTTTTAGATCAGCAAGGTATTGGTGTTGATAGCTTCGATCCGGACAATAAAGTACTTATTACCGATTGGATGATTATTACCAAGGAACTTGATAGCCCTTGGTATAGCTGGACCAGTACGGAAAGCCAAATTGGTCGACGTTTTGAATTTAACCTCGACGTTAAACCTCACGGTAGAAGTGCGGCCTTAAGTGTAGACTTAAAAGACTACATGGAAACCGTGGGTGACGACGTGAAGGACGAAATTACTAGCCTTCAAGAGCGT
This sequence comes from Alteromonas sp. B31-7, assembly GCF_015767655.1. Lineage (NCBI taxonomy): Bacteria > Pseudomonadati > Pseudomonadota > Gammaproteobacteria > Alteromonadales > Alteromonadaceae > Alteromonas > Alteromonas sp. B31-7. The sequence continues at coordinate 2,444,417 of NZ_CP065233.1, read as the reverse complement.
CGTGAAGAGGTTGATGTATTAAACCAAGTAGTGGGTCACTACGAATATCAAGTACAACTTGAAGAAACCCGCAGAATAGCGCGTATCCGTCAGGGCCTTGAAACTGAAATGGGCTTTAACGATGACGGTGATGCAGCCTATGTGGTGTCGTCACAATATGATGTGGTTTGGCCACGTACCTTGCTTGTATTGCGTAAACTAGGCTTCGACGTAAAAGATTTAGATAAATCAACAGGGCTATTATTCGTTACCTACAATGGTGGTGATGGAAGCTGGTGGGATGGTTTATTTTCTAGTAATCAAGAATTGTTAGAAAAGGGTGACTATCGCTTGAAAGTAAAGGCTGCTGGCGAAAACCGCACTAGCATTACCTTTATGGACAATGAAAGTCAGCCTTTTGAAGCTAATCAGGTGTCCGACCTATACAGCACTTTTGCTGAGGTCATGTCAGAAGATAACCTTGATATTTAATTGAGACTGAGAATGGAAAAACGTGACGAGCTTTACCGTGGTAAGGCAAAAACGGTGTATTTTACCGATGATAGCGACAAACTTATTTTGCACTTTCGCAACGACACTTCGGCGTTCGATGGCGAAAAAATAGAACAGCTTGATCGCAAGGGTGAAGTCAACAACAAGTTTAATCATTTCATTATGACAAAACTTGAAGAGGCGGGCATTGCCACTCAGGTGGAATCACTGATTTCAGATACCGAGTCTCTGGTTAAGAAGCTCGATATGATTCCAGTTGAGTGCGTGGTAAGGAACCTGGCAGCGGGCTCTCTTGTTCGCCGCTTAGGTGTTGAAGAAGGCCAAGAGTTATCGCCACCTGTTTTTGAGTTTTTCTTGAAAAACGATGCTTTGCATGACCCCATGATCAATGATTACCACATTGCTTCTTTCGGTTGGGCTACTGAAGCGCAAATCGCTAGAATGAAAGCCATTACGTTTGAAGTAAACAGTGTGCTAAAAGCATTATTCGCAGAAGGCGGAATGCTACTTGTTGACTATAAACTAGAGTTTGGCGTCGACAAAGACGGTAATATTGTACTTGGCGATGAGTTTACACCAGACGGTTGTCGTTTGTGGGACAAAGAAACGCGCAAGAAAATGGATAAAGATCGTTTCAGACAAGGTTTAGGATCTGTGGTAGAAACTTACATTGAAGTTGCTCAGCGTATAGGCTTGTCACTTTAATTAAGTCGCGACTTATTGAAATAAAAAAGGACCTTCTCAGGTCCTTTTCTTTTGCACAATCAAAAGTTGCCCAGTCAAACAGGGGCGCGAGGGAGTCATACAGGATGAGGGTTATTGATGAGTAAAACTTGGGCGTTAGTGGGCGTGTCTATGCTGGCGTTTGCCGCCAATTCTCTTTTTTGCCGTATGGCATTAGCGAATACGCATATCGATCCAGGCCTGTTTACTGTCATTCGCTTGTTTAGCGGAGCACTCTGCCTTTGCCTGTTGGTACTTTTTAATCAACCCAAAAGCGCTAGGAAGCGTGCCATTTTTAGCGTGATATTTTCAAACGCGAAGTTGGTAGGGGCTATAGCCTTATTTATTTATGCGGCTGGTTTTTCATATGCATACGTGAATATGTCTACAGGCACAGGCGCACTGTTATTATTTGGGGCGGTACAGCTCACTATGTTATGTGTTAGCTATTTTACTGGCGAGCGATTTTCTTTATTACAGTGGATTGGTTTCGGCCTTGCCTTAGCGGGGTTAATCGTCTTACTCCTGCCTTCTGCAAGCACGCCACCCTTGGTTTCCGCGGTGTTCATGGTAATGGCAGGCATGGCATGGGGTGTGTATTCTTTATTGGGCAAAAAAGCCGTCAACCCGTTACGCCTTACTGCGGGTAACTTTGCCGTAGCCACTATAATCTCTTTACCTTTACTGGCTATGCTTGCGTTTGAAGGAAATCTACAGTTTGATATAGGCGGGGTAATATATGCGTTGGCATCTGGAATTATCGCTTCTGGCTGCGGTTATGCTATATGGTACAAAGCGTTACCTTTAATTCGTTCCACCACAGCAGCCACTGTGCAATTAAGCGTCCCTGTTATTGCTACCCTTATGGGGTGGGTCTTTCTGGCTGAGGCTATTAATATGCAAATTATCGTGGCGTCACTAATGACGTTGGGTGGTATAGGGTTGGTTATCGCCAAACGCTAAGTAAAACGGGGGTAGATAGGCATGCCTAAATACCCCATTCGCGTTAAGATAAACTTGCTAGTGCTTCACCTGAGTATTCACTGAGCTCACTCGTCTTATTTTCCTTAATTTTGTTTGCCCAATTAGGGTCTTGCAGTAAAGCGCGACCCACTGCCACTAAATCAAACTCATTATGTTCTAGTCTTGCAATAAGGTCGTCTACGGCACGGGTTTGTGACCCTTGACCTTTAAATGCGCCAAAGAAGTCCCCGCTAAGCCCAACTGAGCCCACGGTAATCGTAGGTTTGCCAGTGATCTTCTTCGTCCATCCCGCCAGGTTTAATTCACTTCCCTCGAATTCATTCTCCCAATAGCGACGTTGAGAACAATGAAAAATATCCACGCCCGCATCGCTCAGTGGGGTCAAAAAGGCGTCGAGTTCTTGCGGCGTATGAGCCAACCGTGCCGTATAATCTTGTTGCTTCCACTGTGAGTAACGTAAAACAATAGGAAAATCAGGGCCCGTTGCCGCTCTTATTGCTTTTACAATTTCAATAGCAAAGCGGCTTCGGTTGGCCATATTGCCACCCCAGCTATCTGTGCGCTGATTAGTGCCTTCCCAGAAGAACTGGTCAACAAGATAGCCATGGGCACCGTGAATTTCCACGCCGTCCATACCGATAGCCTTGGCATCCGAGGCGGCATCAGCAAAGGCTTGAATGACAGCCTCTATATGCTGCACTGTCATAGGTTCAGCGCCTTGTTTACCTGGTTTAAATAGACCAGAAGGGCCTGCACTAGGAAGCTCAGGGTAGGGGGCTTTTTCAGCAACACGCGCCATACCAACATGCCATAATTGAGGCATGATTTTACCGTTAGCTTGATGCACCTCACTCACAACCTGTTTCCAACCTGTCAGTGCTTCTTCACCATGAAATTGAGGAATGTTTGCATCCATTGTGGCGACTTTATCGTTTACCGTTGTTCCTTCTGTAATAATAAGGCCCGTGCCACCTTGCGCACGCCGTTTGTAATAGCCTGCCACGTCTGAAGTAGGGATACCATTGGGCGAAAATTGTCGCGTCATCGGTGCCATTACCACCCGGTTACTCAGCGAAAGGTTCTTGCTATTAAATGATGTAAATAGTGCGTTTACGTTCGCAGTCATGGTGAATCCTTAATGTGAAACTGTAAATAACTGATCGGATTCATAATAAGGGCTAAGTCGACACAGTCAATTTTCTATTTATGATGGTTATTTATAAGGAAATAAATAGAGAAAAACGCAATGCACCTTTCTTAGGGTGAAATTCGCATTATACTATAGTTGTAAATTGCTTCTGGTTTAGTGTTATCATTAGCCAATAGCTCTATTTCACTATGAGTACAGCTTGGTTATATTGCCTGTGTGAAGGGCTTATGCAGTTAACGAGGTGTTGTGGGAGGTCATATGGAAGTCAATGCTAAAGATAAGTCTCGTCGTCGGATTTTAAAGGGGCTTGCTGCCGGCACCGCTGTGGCGTCAATTCCGGCAAAATCAGTGTGGGCCAATACTGTGACGACTTCTATCGTGGCTTCGGGGCAGGGCTCTTCAAATCTTACTACGCAGTGTCTTGCTGTACTTTCTCCAGGTTACTACAAAAACCATAGTGGCTGGCCAAGTCACGAAAGTTTCTATTACATTTTTGGCGGCGATTTAATTGGTACTGCGGACACAAAAACAAGCACTTCTGAATTGCGCAGCGTTACGTTACAAGATGTATTGGATGCGCCAGGTGGTGGCGGTACATTAAAAGTCTCTAACAACAAGAGTAAATTGGGCGGCCCATCTAATGTCAATTATTTCTTGGTTGCTATGTACGCGAACGCCTATATGTCTGGCAGCAATGATGTGTGGTTCCCAGTAGCCGACCCGTCATCTGGCGGTGCATATTCTACTCCAGAAGCCTATGCCCGAGACCTGTATTCTGACGCGAAATGGAATACCTATTCGGTGGCTGATGAAATGTCCAACTTTATTGACGATAATCACGTCGGTAACGTGTGCCAGTAAGGTTTGTCGTTTAGCGCTAACGCAACAGGGAGTGGCATGGGTTAATGAACCAAACCGTGACATTGCGTGATGGCATCATTCCTTTTTGTTTTGCAGATAATAGCGGCAGCGTGTTTTATGACGAATACAGTGGTGACATTCTATCACTTGCCCTTTGCTTTTCGATAGAGAGCGGTAAACTCCACATTACCGAATACCATGCATACAGTATTGAAAAATTAGAAAAGCGTGGCTGGATTGTCAGTGATGATGCATGAAGTCATATTAAACACCGTCCCCTTTTCGTTTCGCGTGACAACGAACTCTACCCTTGTTATCAATAATCTTCAGCGGGTGTATGGTAGTGCCAACTTAAATACCGCGCCCACAGAAAACGATTTTGCCCATTATTCTGTGTCTCTACTACTACAGCGTAAAGTAGGGCGGCCGTGGAAACAGCAAGCGCGTTTTAAATGCGATGACCTTGAGCCTTTCCTGCCTATGGATGCAGACAAGAGCTATGCAATGCTGGAGTGGGGGCTAAACTGGGTCATTGCAGCGCATGAGGTTAGCCATGTCATTGTGCATGCTGGTGTGTTGGCAAAAGACAATAAAGCCATACTGCTACCCGCTCACCCTGGCTCAGGTAAAAGTACCACCAGTTGTGCATTTATGAAGCATGGGTGGCGTCTTTTATCTGATGAACTTGCGCTTATTACGCCCAATACTTTAACGGTTACCCCATTTGTAAGACCAGTATGTTTAAAAAACGCATCAGTAGACATTGTCAGCGAATGGCTACCTGAACAGGCAAAATCAGACATTGCACCCAATACGCACAAAGGTGATGTGGTACACCTGGCGCCCACCGAGATATCGTGGCGTGAAAAAGGGTGTACCGCTTCGCTAAGTGCAGTCGTACTCCCCAGCTACCGGGCAGATACCTATTGCGAAATTCAACCTCTTACACACAGGCAAGCTTTTAATCAGATTTACGAGCATTGCTTTAATATTGGTATTTTAGGTGCCCAAGGGTTTAGTACCTTAGCGGGTATAGCCGACAAGGTCAGTGCGTATCACATTACCTTTAATGAGGCTGATGAAATAGTGAGCTTTATTGAAGAAACCTTGGCAATAGCAACGTGATCTTTAGTGCAGATTTCTTACATGGTATTTGGTTAAAGCAGGCTCAGCTGTCTTCGTTAAGCAATCGAGAGTGGGAAGCCTTAGTGTTATTGCTGAGAAGTGAAATGCTATTGGCGAGATTTGCTTATTGGTATGAGGATGAAAGTGAGGGATTTCCAGCGTTTGTTCAAGCGCACCTGGGTAATGCGAAAACCCTAGCAACCAGACAAGCTAAACAGGTTGAAATAGAAGCACGAATGTTAGTGCCGTTGTGCAGTCAGTTTAGTCAGCATATTTTGTTTTTAAAAGGGGCGGCTTATACCTTGCTTGGCGGCCAGCTGGCGAAAGGGAGAGTGTATTCTGATATTGATATCTTAGTGGATAAAGACGCACTATTGTCTATCGAAAAGCGTTTAGGGTTTAAAGGTTGGATTGCTAAACCCGTGAATAACTACGACGAAGCGTATTACCGCAAATGGATGCACGAAATTCCGCCTTTAATCCATAGTAACCGAGGGACTGTGCTTGATATTCATCACAATATTGTGCCGCCGGTATCCGGAAAGGCCCCCCCAAGCGCCATACTCACCGAGCACACCATGCAAAGCCAAGGTGGGTTTGAAACATTGTCACCGGCCGCACTTGTATTGCATTCAAGTGTTCATCTGTTTTTTAACGAAGATCAAGATAAAGGTTACCGAGATCTCATCGATATTTGGTTGCTCATTCAGCGTTTTGACAGCCAGGAATTTTGGACTGAATTGGTGAGGTTAACCGACTGTGTGGGTTTTAAAACCGATGTTATTCTTGCCCTTTACTTTGTGAGTCAGTTTTTTGATGTAGGTGTGCCGAAGGCTTTGCAGCCTAACACTTTACCTAAGGCTAAATGGTGGCTGCTGAAAAATATATACAGTAAAACAGTGTTGCCATCGCACCCATACATGCCATGTAAATATCAAGGCATTGCTATTACGTTGGCTTGGGCACGGGGCCATTGGTGTAAAATGCCAATACCCATTCTGCTGTATCATTTCCTTGTTAAAGGCAGCAGGAAATTGATTGAAAAGTTATTCGGTGACCATGTTTTTAAAAACAGTCAATCGGGCAGTTAAAGCTGTACTTTAATTTTGAGTGGGCACAACGCGACACAGCAACAAGGTAGTATCTCGTCGTCATCAATAAACGCAAGTGGGTCGGTTTTATACTCTACTTCACCTTCAAGTAATTTTGTCCTGCATGCACCACAAAATCCTTCACGACAATGATAGTGAATATGCACGTTGGCGTTTTCGAGTGCGGTGAGTAGGGTGGTTTCAGGTGTTGCAGATAGGCTTCCCACATCTACCACATCGATGCGAAAAGCCTTATCGTTTTTATTCATTACTGCAATAAATTACAGCTCAAAATCGGCAAAATCACCTTCGCCAACCGTTGAATCGATTTGTCCTACAAGGTAAGAGCTAATTTCAGATTCTTGAGGGGCAACTTGAACATTATCGGAATTAAGATAGTTGTTCATCCAAGGTAGCGGGTTACTGCTGACATCAAATGGTGCGTCAAGACCAATGGCTGTCATCCGTTGGTTTGCAATATACTCTACGTATTGGCAAAGAATTTCTTTGTTCAAACCAATCATGGAACCACTCTTGAACAGGTAATCTGCCCATTCTTTTTCTTGCGCTACGGCGTTCATAAAGATGTCGCGAGCTTCGTATTTACACTCTTCTGCAATTTGCGCCATCTCGGGGTCGTCTTTACCCTTCGCCCATAAATTTAAAATGTGCTGGGTAGAAGACAAATGAAGGTTTTCATCTCGCGCAATCAAACGAATGATTTTTGAATTACCTTCCATCAACTTACGTTCTGCAAACGCAAAGGTACAGGCAAAAGAAACATAAAAGCGAATGGCTTCTAGCGCATTTACCGAGTTCATGCACAAGAACAGCTTTTTCTTAAGCTCGTACATATTTACCGTATAGGCTGTGCCACCAACGGTATGCACACCTTCCCCTTGGGTTTGCCAAAGTTGGGTAGCAAATATCAAATCGTCGTAGTACTTAGAAATATCCGCTGCACGGCGCTTAATTTCTTCGTTTACTACAATGTCTTCAAAAATTTCACTAGGATCTGAAAACAGATTACGAAGAATATGCGTGTAAGAGCGTGAGTGAATCGTTTCGTAAAACGACCAGGTTTCTACCCAAGTTTCTAATTCCGGTAAGGAAATGATGGGAAGAAACGCAATGTTAGGGCTTCGTCCTTGCACAGAATCTAGCAGTGTTTGATATTTCAAGTTTGAAATAAAAATATGCTTTTCTGGGTCGGTTAGCTTTTGAAAGTCTACACGGTCTCGTGAAACGTCAACTTCTTCTGGGCGCCAGAAAAAGCTAATTTGCTTTTCAATAAGCTTTTCGAAGATAGCATGCTTTTGTTGGTCGTAGCGGGCAACGTTAACGGGGTTACCGAAAAACATTGGCTCAACCAAGGGGTTAGTACTTTGCTGATTAAACGTAGTATATTTCATGGTGGCCTAACTAAAAACTTAATGATAAACGCGTTTATTTATTGGTGTTCTTGCTGCGATAAGGCAAAGGGTGCGCACTAAATTTTGCACGCACCGCCAGCACAATCATCGTCTTCTTCTACTACCACTTCTTCCTGACGAGGCAAAGGCACGTTGGCTTTTGCATCAACGGCAGTTGCATCTGTGGCACCATCGCGAGTGTTATGATAATAAAGTGTTTTTACACCAAGCTTGTAAGTGGTTAGTAGGTCTTTCAGCAATAGCTTCATCGGGACCTTATTACCATCGTAACGGCTTGGATCATAGTTGGTGTTGGCAGAAATGGTTTGGTCAATAAACTTCTGCATAATTCCAACAAGCTGCAAATAACCATCATTTGATGGAATATCCCACAGTAATTCGTACTTGTCTTTTAATGTTTCGTATTCAGGTACAACCTGCTTCAAAATACCGTCTTTACTAGACTTAATACTGATGAATCCTCGTGGCGGCTCAATACCATTGGTAGCATTAGAGATTTGCGAAGAGGTTTCAGACGGCATAAGCGCTGATAAAGTAGAGTTACGTAGGCCGTGTGTTTTTACTTCCTCTCTCAATGCGTCCCAATCGTAATGCAAAGGTTCGTTGCATACGCTATCTAGCTCTTTCTTATAGCTATCGATAGGCATAATACCTTGAGAGTAAGTGGTTTCATTAAACTTAGGACACGCCCCTTTTTCTTTCGCCAAGTTATTTGACGCTTTCAAGAGGTAGTATTGCATTGCTTCGAAGGTACGGTGAACCAAACCATTCGCGCTATGATCTGAGTATTTAACCCCATTTTTAGCGAGGTAGTAAGCAAAGTTGATTACGCCCACACCTAATGTACGTCTACCCATGGTTGCGTTATACGCGGCAGGTACCGGATAATCTTGATAATCAAGCAGATTGTCTAGGGCACGTACAGCTAAATCAGCAAGCTCTTCAAACTCGTCTAATGATTCAATAGCACCTAGATTGAAGGCTGACAGGGTACACAGCGCAATTTCACCATTTTCATCATTCACATGTTGAAGTGGCTTAGTCGGTAGCGCAATTTCAAGACATAAGTTACTTTGACGAACAGGGGCGACTTCTGGATTGAACGGACTGTGAGTATTACAGTGGTCAACGTTTTGTAGGTAAATACGGCCTGTACTTGCACGCTCTTGCATAAACAAGCTAAACAGTTCCATGGCTTTAATGCGTTTTTTGCGAATGCTATCGTCGTTTTCGTACTGCACATACAGTGCTTCAAACTTATTCTGATCCGCAAAGAAAGCATCGTAGAGCCCAGGTACATCTGACGGACTGAACAATGAGATGTAATCGTCCTTCATCATGCGTTGGTACATTAATTTGTTAAATTGAACGCCATAATCAAGGTGGCGAACGCGGTTTTCTTCAACACCACGGTTATTTTTAAGTACCAGTAACGATTCAATTTCCATATGCCAGATGGGGTAGAACAAAGTAGCTGCGCCACCACGAACACCGCCTTGTGAACAGCTTTTCACTGCTGTTTGGAAGTACTTGTAGAAGGGGATACAACCCGTATGGAAGGCTTCGCCACCACGAATAGGGCTACCTAGAGCGCGAATACGGCCCGCATTTACCCCTATACCGGCACGCTGGCTAACGTACTTCACAATGGCACTTGCTGTCGCATTAATAGAATCTAAGCTATCGCCTGTTTCAATCAATACACATGAACTAAATTGACGAGTAGGGGTACGAACTCCGGCCATGATAGGCGTAGGAAGTGACAGTTTAAATGTAGACGCTGCGTCGTAAAAACGACGAATGTAGTCCATGCGCGTCGCTTTATCGTAATTAGCGAATAAGCAGGCCGCCACTAGAATATAAAGAAACTGTGCGCTTTCGTAGATTTCACCTGTAACACGGTTTTGTACTAAATACTTACCTTCTAGCTGCTTAACCGCCGCGTAGCTGAAATTCATATCGCGCCAATGGTCAATATAGTTTTCCATTTCTGCGAATTCTTCAGCGCTGTAATCTTCAAGAATATGACTGTCGTACTTGCCCATTTCTACCATTTTACTGACATGGTCGAATAACGCTGGCGGCTCAAATTGGCCGTAGGCTTTTTTACGTAAATGAAAGATAGCGAGGCGAGCGGCTAAATATTGATAATCAGGCGCGTCTGTCGAAATAAGATCCGCGGCTGACTTAATCAAAGTTTCGTGAATTTCACTGGTATTAATACCGTCGTAAAATTGGATTTGCGCTTTTATTTCTACTTGAGAAACTGAAACGTTGTGTAATCCTTTAGCTGCCCACGTCACAACCTTGTGAATTTTTTCTAGGTCGATGGACTCTTTTTCACCGTTTCGCTTGGTGACAGATAAGTTATTATTCATGTTACTGGCCGTTGTCTGTTAGCGCTTGAATCGTGGGCATGTAGCCCTGTTATATTTTGTGTTCGTTTATTATTGTGCGGCGATAAATGCATTACCGCGATAACTACACAACAAAACACAACGAGGTTGGTTGAATGCCATCAGGGCAAAACCACGTTGCGTATCAATCTTACTTGCACGAGTTGTTATATTTTTTGTACTTTTTGCAATTTCTGTCTGTATTGTGAGGCTATTTACACCGCAGACCATTATGAAGGTTAGTCACCATGGTCTTGGACATAACCAAGCCGAGTGTCAAAAGCCAAGATCCTACTTTGATCGAGAAGAATGATCGTTTAGATGATCCTAGGATCTCCCCCTTTGAACTCATCACAAGATAGTGAGGTTTGCCTTCGATTGCAACCCAATACCTGTTGCTTATTCCACCACTTAAACTGGCACGGAAATTAGGTTAGTAACAACTAACTTTTTAGCATTCTACAATCGTCAAATCGATGGAATGCAAGCACTATTGAAAAAAATGATTAAAGGTTAAAATAAATTATTCCAAAAACCGTTTTTTTATAAAAACACGATATATGGTGGCTAAATTATCACCGAAGCCCTATATCTAGTGCCTTAATCTTCCTCACGTACAGTATAGAGTAGGTAGTTCACATCCACGTTTTTGTTTGACAAGTAAAAGCCTTGGGAAAGCGGGTCCATGTGTAAACCTGTCATATCACGGGGAAAAAGGTTTGCTTCATCTGTCATTGCAATGAGTTCCGATGGTTTAATGAAGCGACCATGATCATGTGTTCCCTTAGGTACGAGTTTTAACAGATATTCTGCACCAAGGATCCCCATTAAATAAGATTTAATATTTCTATTGAGTGTGGAAAAAAATACGTGACCACCGGGCTTAACTATGGTCGCACATGCTTTTACCACCGAAGCAGGGTCGGGAACATGCTCTAACATTTCCATACAGGTGACCACGTCGTATTCAGCTGGATGGGCGTCGGCAAAGTTTTCAGCGGTTTCACAATGATAGCTAACCTTAACGCCTGATTCTAAACCATGGAGTTTCGCCACATCGAGTGATGCCTGAGCCATGTCTAAGCCGGTAACTTGCGCGCCCGCTTTTGCCATTGATTCCGCTAAAATTCCGCCACCACAGCCAATGTCCAATACCTTTTTGTCGAACAGCCCTTGACTGTGTTGATTGATAAAATCTAAACGAAGGGGATTAATTAGATGAAGGGGTTTAAATTCACCTTCGGGATCCCACCATCTTGATGCGAGCTCAGAAAATTTACCAATTTCTTGCTCATCAACATTCGTCATTTTTTACCTTCCTATTTGTGACTAATTAAAAGTAGCTAATTGCACCACCTAATAAAGCAATGAGACATCTTCGATGACAGGTTATGCTGACTGTATTTTATTGTCCGCCATTGCGTAAGTGTACTATTGGCTACGAGATAACGTGATAAAATAGCGCAAAACCGCACTTATGTGCATCGTTTTTAGTGGGGAATATCCATCTAGGGTAAACTGTTGAACGAAAAGTAAACGGTTGTTATAACCTAAGGTGGGTTAAGTAATTAAGCGCTACATAATTTTGTCATCAAGTGTTACACTCGAACAGGATTATGACCCCCATAATAACAATGCGAGCCCTCAGTTAAGCGCGCTGTGTCACGATTGATATAGCATACGCACTGGAATGGATTACGCAGAACAAACCGAAATAAAGGGATTAAGCAGTTTATGTCTGATAACGCTAAAGAAATCCTCCCCGTAAATATCGAGGAAGAGCTAAAAAACTCTTATCTTGATTACGCGATGAGCGTTATTGTCGGGCGAGCCTTGCCTGACGTGAGAGATGGCCTGAAGCCAGTGCACCGTCGCGTGCTGTTCGCCATGAACGAACTTAAAAATGACTTCAATAAGCCATATAAAAAATCTGCCCGTGTGGTAGGTGACGTAATTGGTAAGTATCACCCTCATGGTGACTCTGCTGTTTACGATACTATCGTACGTATGGCACAGCCATTCTCGCTACGCTACATGTTAGTAGATGGCCAAGGTAACTTTGGTTCTGTGGACGGTGACTCCGCGGCGGCTATGCGTTACACAGAAGTTCGTATGGCGAAAATCGCCCACGAACTATTGGCTGATCTCGATAAAGAGACAGTAGATTTTGTACCTAACTATGATGGTACTGAATTTATACCAGAAGTTTTACCGACTAAGGTGCCCAACCTGCTAGTGAATGGGTCTTCTGGTATCGCGGTGGGTATGGCTACCAATATTCCCCCGCACAATTTAACTGAAGTTATCAATGGCTGTGTGGCGTTAATTCAAGACCCAGATATCACCATTGATGATCTCATGACCTATATTCCTGGTCCTGATTTCCCTACAGCCGCTATGATAAGCGGACGTAAAGGTATTGATGACGCTTACCGTACTGGTCGCGGCAAAATATATATGCGTGCTAAAGCGGAAATTGAAACGGAAGATAACGGTAAAGAAACCATTATCATTAATGAAATTCCGTATCAGGTTAACAAAGCTCGTTTAATTGAAAAAATTGCCGAGCTGGTTAAAGAAAAGCGTATCGAAGGTATTTCTGCACTCCGTGACGAATCTGATAAAGACGGAATGCGTATTGTTGTAGAAGTCAAACGTAATGAATCAGCAGAAGTGCTGCTTAACCATTTATATGCCAATACACAGTTACAAACAGTATTCGGTATTAATATGGTGGCGTTGGACAATGGCCAGCCTAAAGTCTTTAATCTAAAAGACACCTTAGAAGCCTTTATACTGCACCGTCGTGAAGTCGTCACTCGTCGTACTGTATTTGAGCTGCGAAAAGCCCGTGATCGTGCCCATATCCTTGAAGGTTTGGCGATTGCCCTGGCGAATATCGACCCTATCATTGAGTTGATTAAAGCCTCTCCAAGCCCTGCAGAAGCGAAAAAAGCTTTAGTGGCACAAGGCTGGGATCTAGGTGACGTAGCGCAAATGCTAGAGCGTGCTGGCGATGATGCGGCGCGTCCAGAATGGTTATTGCCAGAATTTGGTATTCGTGATGGTCAGTATTTCCTAACGGAACAACAGGCGCAGGCCATTCTCGATCTTCGTTTACATAAGCTAACCGGCTTAGAACACGAAAAAATCTTAGAAGAATACAAGCAGCTACTTGAGCTTATTGCTGAATTGCTACACATCTTAAACAGCCCAGCGCGTTTGATGGAAGTGATTCAAGAAGAGCTAGAAAAAGTACGCGACGAATTTGGTGATGAACGTCGTACCGAAATTACGGCGGCAAGTCATGATATAGATATTGAAGATTTAATTGAACAAGAAGACGTTGTTGTGACGCTTTCTCGTGAAGGTTATGTAAAATATCAAAAGCTTACCGACTATGAAGCGCAACGTCGTGGTGGCCGTGGAAAATCGGCAACTAAGATGAAAGATGAAGATTTCATCGAAAAACTGTTGGTGGCTAATACCCATGATCATATCTTATGCTTCTCAACCCGTGGTCGTTTGTACTGGCTGAAAGTGTATCAATTGCCATTCGCCAGCCGAAATGCACGTGGACGTCCTATTGTTAATATTCTTCCTCTTGAAGAAGGCGAGCGTATTACTGCTATTCTTCCAATTAAAGAGTTTGAAGAAGGCAAATATGTATTGATGGCAACGGCCAACGGTACCGTGAAGAAAACCGATCTGAGTCTATATTCTCGCCCACGTTCAAGCGGTATTATTGCCGTTAACTTGAATGAAGGTGATGAGCTTATTGGTGTTGATATCACCCATGGTGACGACGACATCATGCTGTTTTCTGATGCAGGTAAAGTGGTTCGCTTTAACGAAAAACTTCGTGACAGCGAAACAGGCGAAGTTAAACGTGACCCTGAAACCGGTGAAGAGCTATTAGCACTGCGTCCAATGGGTCGTACCGCAACAGGTGTTCGTGGTATCCGTTTGCAAGACGGCCAAAAAGTGGTTTCACTGATTGTGCCGAAAGGCGACGGCCCTGTACTTACTGCCACCGAAAACGGATTTGGAAAGCGTACGCCGCTTGATGATTACCCAGCGAAAAGCCGAGCAACACAAGGTGTTGTATCAATTAAAGTCTCTGAGCGTAACGGTAAGGTAGTGGGTGCGGTACAGGTTGATGACAGCAACGAAATTATGTTGATCAGCGACCAAGGTACCTTAGTAAGAACACGTGTAAGTGAAGTGTCTGTAGTAGGGCGTAACACACAAGGTGTTCGACTTATACGCACTGTAGAAGGCGAGCACGTCGTTGGATTACAACGCATTGAAGAAGTGGCTGAGTTACAAGAACTAGATGAAGACGGTAACCCAATTATTTCAGAAGAGGTAGCAGAACAAGCAGAAACTGCTGTTCCAGAGCAAGATAACGCTGCACAAGACAGCGATGGCTCAACGACAGAAGAGTAGGGGTGGTGCGCTAACCGAAAGGCTTAGCGCGTTATCAGTGTTCTTTAAAAACAAGCGGCTTAAGCCGCTTGTTTTACCATTTAGGCAAGGTAAATGCTTTTTCACACGGCATGACCGAGTCTAAATGGGATTATTTACAGGTGTTGAAAAACGCAATGAAAGAGGTTTTTAACTTTAGTGCCGGCCCAGCCATGCTTCCCAAAGAAGTTATGCTAAAAGCCCAAGCAGAATTTACCAATTGGCGCGACCTTGGTTGCTCTGTGATGGAAGTTAGCCACCGAGGCAAAGACTTCATCGAAATAGCAGCAAAAGCCGAACAAGATCTTCGTGATCTCTTGTCTGTCCCATCAAACTATCATGTGCTCTTTACTCACGGTGGTGGGCGAGGACAGTTTGCCGCGGTTCCACTAAACTTGTCTAACCCCAACGACACCAGTTTGCACCTTGTTAGTGGCTCTTGGTCTAAAGGGGCGGTAACCGAAGCAAATAAATACAACAAGGCGGTTGTGGTCGGCGATGTATCAGAAAAAGACGGTCTCCAGTATGTTGCACCACCGGCTTTAAGTGATATTGACCAGTCTGCGGCTTACTATCACTTTTGTCCTAATGAAACCGTTGACGGTATCGCCTATGACTGGTTGCCTGAAGCGGGAAATGTGCCTTTAGTGTCAGATATGTCTTCTACCATTTTGTCGCAACCGTTGGATGTGGCGAAGCATGGCGTTATTTATGCCGGAGCCCAGAAGAATATTGGTCCAAGTGGTTTATCTGTGGTGATTGTTAGGGATGATCTTGTTGGCAAAGCCCGAAAAGAAACCCCCTCCATTTTCGATTACGCTTTAGCAGCAAAATCTGATTCCATGTACAACACGCCGCCAACCTTTTCATGGTACTTGGCTGGTTTAGTGTTTGAGTGGTTAAAAGACATGGGCGGCGTGAATGCCATGGCAAAACGTAACGGGGAAAAAGCCGCGCTACTGTATTCTGCCATCGACAGTTCAGATTTTTATTCGAGTAAGGTTCATCCTGATAACCGCTCCAAAATGAACGTTCCTTTCCATCTGGCTAATCCGGCGCTAGACAGCTTGTTTTTAGAGCAATCACAAGCAGCAGGCTTACTGGCGCTTAAAGGTCACCGCTCTGTAGGTGGCATGCGAGCCAGTATTTATAATGCAATGCCAGTCGAAGGTATTGTGGCGCTAGTTGAATTTATGCGCGAATTTGAAAGAGTAAATGGGTAAAAAATGGAACAGTTAACATTAGCACCGATTGCAAAAGTATCGGGAGAGGTCAATGTACCTGGTTCAAAGAGCTTATCAAATCGCGCGCTGTTACTGGCCGCTTTAGCAGAAGGTGACACGGAGCTAACGAATTTGTTAGACAGCGATGACATTTCGCATATGCTTAACGCGCTTACGCAATTGGGCATTCAGTATACGCTTAATGAAGATAAAACAGGCTGTACGGTTAGCGGTAACGGCGGGGCATTTAATGTCGCAGAACCACTAGAACTATTTTTAGGAAACGCGGGTACTGCAATGCGTCCTTTGTGTGCCGCCTTAGCTGCAAGCAAGGTAGACTGTGTACTTACCGGCGAGCCACGTATGGAAGAGCGCCCCATTGGCGATTTAGTCGATGGGCTACGTGAAGCCAATGCTGACATTAGTTACCTGAAAAACGACGGTTTTCCACCTCTTCAGATAAAGGGTAAAACCTTGCTTGGTGGGGAAATGTCCGTTGACGGTAGTGTATCCAGTCAGTTTTTGACAGCGCTGTTAATGGCAGCCCCCTTATTTGCAGGCGATGTTACTATTCGTATCAAAGGCGAATTAGTATCAAAACCTTACATCGATATTACCTTAGATACCATGGCGAAGTTTGGTGTGTCTGTTGAAAATGACAACTACCAGACATTCACCATTTCGGGAGACGCAAAGTACGTAGCCCCGGGAAAATTTATGGTAGAAGGTGATGCATCTTCGGCGTCTTACTTCCTTGCAGCCGGCGCCATTAAAGGTGGTACGGTACGCGTAACCGGTATTGGGCAAAATTCGATACAGGGTGATATTCGTTTTGCCGATGTACTTGAAGCAATGGGTGCAAAGGTGGTCTGGAATGACGAATATGTAGAAGTGACAGGCGCGCCGCTCAAAGGTGTCAGCATGGATATGAACCATATCCCTGATGCGGCCATGACCATAGCGACTACGGCTTTGTTTGCCGAAGGTCCAACAACCATGACAAACATCTATAACTGGCGGGTCAAAGAAACTGACCGTTTGGCAGCCATGGCAACCGAACTGCAAAAATTAGGGGCTAAAGTGGAAGAGGGCCATGACTCTATTAAAGTTTGGCCAACGGCGTCACTTAAGCATGCGGAAATTGACACCTACAACGACCATCGCATAGCCATGTGTTTTTCTCTTGTGGCGTTAAGTGACACCCCTGTTACCATTAATGACCCAGGTTGCACGCGTAAAACCTTCCCAGACTACTTTACTCGATTTGCCACGCTATACAGCTAATTTGGCGTTTATCTGCAAAATTGCAGCGATCTGCCCTTATAAATTAGTCTAACATCCAATGCCATCGTCGCCCGGTGGCATTGCTTATCTGTTATGAACGCGTATAATTGCGCGCGATTTTTTAGTATTTTAAATTCTGGAGCAGGTATGCATTCCACACCCGTTGTCACGGTAGACGGTCCTAGTGGTGCTGGTAAAGGTACGTTAAGTAGCTTACTGGCGAAAAAACTAGGTTGGCATTTTTTAGACAGTGGCGCAATTTATCGCGTATTAGCTGTTGCCGCCTTACACCACGACCTTCCGTGTGAAGATGAAGAATGTGTTGTTCCACTAGCAACCGGTCTTGATGTAAGTTTTGAAACTAACGAGGATGCAACCCGCATTATCCTTGAAGGCGAAGACGTTACAGATGATATCCGTACTGAAGATGTGGGCGCAGTCGCCTCTAAAGTCGCAGCCTTACCTCGAGTAAGAGAAGCATTACTTAGACGTCAGCGGGCATTTCAGCAAGATCCGGGTTTAGTGGCCGATGGAAGAGACATGGGCACCGTTGTATTCCCGGAAGCAAATGTAAAGATATTTCTTACAGCCAGTGCTGAAGCCCGCGCAGAGCGTCGCTATAGCCAGTTGAAAGATAAAGGGATGGATGTTAATATTGCGCGCCTTTTAACCGATATCAAAGCAAGAGACGAGCGTGACACACAACGTTCG
Organism: Alteromonas sp. B31-7; assembly: GCF_015767655.1. Taxonomy (NCBI): domain Bacteria; kingdom Pseudomonadati; phylum Pseudomonadota; class Gammaproteobacteria; order Alteromonadales; family Alteromonadaceae; genus Alteromonas; species Alteromonas sp. B31-7. The sequence continues at coordinate 2,426,477 of NZ_CP065233.1, read as the reverse complement.
GTTGCCCCTTTGGTGCCGGCACAAGATGCAGTAATTATTGATTCGACGGACTTGGATATTGACCAAGTCTTTGAAAAAGCGATGGATATTATTTCCTCACGCTTGTAAAAAGCGCGAGACAATCGCATCCAAAGCAGCGTTGCAACAGGGAGTAGCGACGATTTTTAATAACCCCACGTTGTCCGGATTAGAAGCGTGGATATCAACTTAAAAGTTTATTTAAACCTTATGACTGAAAATTTTGCACAACTTTTTGAAGAAAGCTTACAAGAACTAGAAACACGTCCTGGTTCAATTGTAAAAGGTACTGTTGTTTCTATCGACAAAGACATCGTTCTTGTTGATGCGGGCTTGAAATCAGAAAGTGCTATCCCAGCAGACCAATTTAAGAACGCTGAAGGCGAACTAGAAATCGCTATCGGTGACGAAGTAGACGTAGCACTAGATGCAGTTGAAGATGGTTTCGGTGAAACTATCCTTTCTCGCGAAAAAGCCAAGCGTCACGAAGCGTGGGTTGAGCTGGAAAAAGCTTACGATGATAAAGCGACTATCAAAGGCGTTATCAACGGTAAAGTTAAAGGCGGTTTCACTGTTGAAGTTAACAGTGTTCGCGCATTCCTTCCTGGTTCACTAGTTGACGTACGTCCAGTACGTGATACTACGCACCTTGAAGGCAAAGAGCTTGAATTTAAAGTTATCAAGCTTGACGCTAAGCGTAACAATGTTGTTGTTTCTCGTCGTGCAGTTATTGAAGCAGAAAGCAGCGCTGAGCGCGAAACGCTTCTTGCTAACCTTGAAGAAGGCCACGAAATCAAAGGTATCGTTAAGAACCTTACTGATTACGGAGCGTTCGTTGACCTTGGCGGCGTAGACGGTCTACTACACATCACTGATATGGCTTGGAAGCGCGTTAAGCACCCAAGTGAAATCGTGAATGTTGGTGACGAAATCAACGTTAAAGTACTTAAGTTCGACAAAGAGAAGCAACGTGTTTCTCTTGGTATGAAGCAAATGGGCAACGATCCATGGCAAGAAATTGCTTCACGTTACCCAGAAGGTACTAAGATCAACGGTCAGGTAACTAACCTAACTGATTACGGTTGCTTCGTAGAAATCGAAGACGGCGTAGAAGGTCTTGTACACGTTTCTGAAATGGATTGGACTAACAAGAACATCCACCCATCTAAAGTTGTTAACCTAGGTGACACAGTAGATGTTATGGTTCTTGAAATCGACGAAGAACGTCGTCGTATTTCTCTAGGTCTTAAGCAGTGCATCGACAACCCTTGGGAAACTTTCGCTAAGTCACACGAAAAAGGTGACAAAGTGTCTGGTAAGATCAAGTCAATCACTGACTTTGGTATCTTCATCGGTCTTGACGGTGGTATCGACGGTCTAGTTCACCTTTCTGACATTAGCTGGAACAAGTCTGGTGAAGACGCAGTTCGCGACTATAAGAAAGGCGACGAAATCTCTGCAGTTGTACTACAAGTCGACCCAGAGCGTGAGCGTATTTCTCTAGGCGTTAAGCAGATTGAAGAAGATCCTTTCAACAAGTATCTGACAGATAACAAGAAAGGTGCTATCGTTACTGGTACAGTAACAGCAGTTGATGCTAAAGGCGTTACTGTAAACCTAGCTGAAGAAGTTGATGGCTACATCCGTGTTGCAGATCTTTCTGTTGACCGTATTGAAGACGCAACTGAAGAAGCGAAAGTTGGTGATAGCATTGAAGCGAAATTTATGGGCGTTGACCGTAAGAATCGCACTGTTAACCTTTCTGTTAAAGCGAAAGATCAAGCTGACGAGAAAGAAGCTATCGATAAAGTTAACCAGCAAGAAGACGCTGGTTTCGCTAACGCGATGGCAGAAGCATTTAAAGCTGCTAAAGGCGAATAATGCTGCTGCGGGTGTGCATATGCACACCCGATTTGCGCTAGCTGTTTAACCATATTATTGACAATGAGGTTTATATGACCAAGTCTGAATTAATTGAACGGCTCGCAGATCAAGCGCGTCACATTCAAGCGAAAGAACTCGAATTAGCGATTAAAGAACTTCTCGAACAAATGGCGCAAACCCTTCAAAAGGGTGAGCGTATTGAAATTCGTGGGTTTGGAAGTTTTTCACTGCACTACCGTGCGCCTCGCGTAGGTAGAAATCCAAAAACCGGTGAAACAGTAAAGTTAGATGGTAAATATGTGCCACACTTTAAACCTGGCAAAGAGCTTCGCGAACGTGTTGATGCGTCAATAGCTTAAAATAAAAACCGCACCGAGTGCGGTTTTTTTGTATTTGGCTATGGGTTAAACAAGTTAACTTTAGTTTAACTATTGACCCCATAATATATACGGTTTTATAGTAATAGGCTGTATAAATAATAAGTGGTGCTCGGTGTACCAATGTCTGTCGGCGAAGAAGAACAAATAATAAAGCAGTACCAGCCGCTAATACGTGCATTAATTCCTTATGAACAAGACAATAGACTGTTAGAAGGAATTAATAAGTTTTCAAAAAGGCTGCCAAGTAGTGTCCGCAAAATCGTAAAAGAAGAAGTGGTAAGACTGACTTCTTTAACCGATGCCTCCGCGGATAATTCTGCGTTCGCCCAATTCCCCGTGATGAAATTCAAACACTTTGGTATCCCTATGCGGTTAGACAAAGTGGGCGCGGAAATCTTAAAAAGCGAAACCTCGCTTTACCAGGAACGCTATACTGTGGGGGTGTTTGAGTCGGTCATGAATTCCGACTTCTATCAAACCCAAATCAAACGTGACCAATTCAAGAAAATCGTTGATGCGTTTAAAGTAGAAAGCCAGTCATTTACGGATATCGATTTTGGCAACGATATTGCCGTTAGACCTAATTTTACTGTTTCGTCTCCAGACTTTGAAAAAGGCCGTCACTGTACCGTCAGTTCGCTTTCATTCACGGGATTAGCAGTAGAGACTAAGCGTCCACCGAATGTAACTACCGGTGATATTATTACTTTTACTATCCCAGAAGTGATGGGGTTAACGAAAGAGCCAACAGAAATTACCTATGAACTAGATACCACAAAGTACAATAAGCATCTAGGAAAATACGAATCTTTCTTTACCATTTCATCGGAAACTGACCTCGGTTTATTAAACCAACTTAAACGCTACATTAAAGCTGTCTCATATAAACAGCCCCTTCAACGTGACCTCGAAATTGAACGGGCTATGCAAGATTTAGAAAGAGACAGAATTTTAGAGAATAGCCCGTGGATGCCGGTTTTTCTTGCGCCAAATAAAAAATCACTTAAGCCGGTTATTTCGTTATTCACCAAAGCCAACGTTGAACATAACAACGCTGAGTTATTACTTAAGAGTTTGCAAGACAAAACCATATTCGATGTGTTGGCTACAGAATTAATGCGCTACAACGAGGCGTATATATTTTATGGCAAGATTAAAACCAAAAGCGGTGAAATAGCGATTACGGCTACCCATAGGCAATTGTTAGCGATGGGACAACTCAATGCTATTGTGTACTTGCTCGTTAAAAATAACGACTTTATTTGTACTCAGTGTCGTTTGGATGACATCACTAAAGAAGATAAACAAAAAGCCTTCGCTATTCATGACATTGCCAGCAAAGACTTTGAGCACCTCGGCGCCATAAGTAATGTTATGTATTGTCGTGATGTGACTGTGTATCTTAACAACCTTACCCTTAGCGAAAAGTGCGAGTTTAAACCCTTAGCCAAGTCTTTAAGGGCATCAGGCGAACGTTGGCACATAGATTATGTTATGGAAGAGGCGTTAGATCGCCGCTCTGAAACCCGCTACGTTATTGATAAATCCGCGCAAATTAAACTAGGCTTGTTAAATTCTCTAGACGTTAGAGTGTCAGACCTGTCGGCAAGTGGTATGAAATTACTCGTGCCTGTAGGCACAGATTTACAGCCTGAACTTAGGGTATCTGTGCCAGACCTTAAAATAAAAAATGAAAAGTATCGGGTTGTTCACTACGATAAAAGTTCAGGAACCGTGCGACTTTGCCTGCAAGACGACGGTAAAAAATCGAAAACCTGTGTTAACGTTGATGCCATGGTCGAAGAAAATACCGCGTATTTTAAGTTAAGAGATGTGGCACGCATCCAGCGCGCGACCCATAGGTTTATATGGGAACTCGCAGTACGACACATGCCTTCTTTATCAGTGCTGTGTGTGATGAATAGGCATATCTTAGACCGCTTAAAAACCGTTTATCAAAGTGATGCTTCTGACGATTTGTATCCGTTCTCCCGTACGCAGAATATTATTCCACTTCACGGTTTTTTTGCTGATAAAGCGCAATCAAAACCGAAGTCACTGATGTTAGATGCCATGTTTAAAGGTGCCATGGATCATAGCTTAGTGGTGCACTGTGTTCGGAAAAGTGACAACCGGCTTGTTTACATAAAAGAGCGCGACTTTTTATATACTAAACTTAGAAGCCAAATTCAGTCACAACTAGAAGAAGAAAAAATTCAAATTAGCGCAACAGATGTCACTGCGATTCGCTGTCATGGTGCTATCACGCCGTTAACTAAAAAGCGGTTAGCGCAGTTGTCTAAGTTAGATAAAGCCATGTATGACAAGTTAGAAACCATGCAAGCCGGTTATACCCATTGTATCTTTGTTACAAACATGTCCGCTCTCCATCACGATTTAGTCATGGCCAAGCTGATTGCCAAACCCACCCAAACAAACAGTGAAAAAGAAGGGGCAGCGTAATAAACATCACCCTAAATCATGGGGTTTTGGTATTATCTGTCTCAGCATTTTGCTATTCTTAACCAATAAATATTTAGAAGGGTTTGATCTTGAAAGGGATCTTAATACTAGTTTTCGTTCTAATCCTACTGGCCTTAGCGTTTGTCATTGGTGCGCAAAACGAAGCCGAAATTACGGTTAACTACCTCATTGCTCAGGCAAATTTACGGTTGTCGTCGTTAATTGCAATCCTCTTGACCCTAGGCATTGGCATTGGCATTTTAATCATGTCGATTAGTTGGTTACACCTTCGGGTTCAGCTGATGTCTGCTAACGCAAAAATTAATAGCCTGAAAAAAGACCACTAATTATGCTCGAGTTGCTGTTTTTACTATTGCCTGTTGCGGCAGGCTACGGCTGGATCATGGGCCGAAATAGTGTGCGCCAAGCTCAGCGTAAACAGTCGAGTATTCTTTCTAAGCATTACTATAAAGGCTTAAACTTTCTCCTTTCCGACCAGCCAGACAAAGCGGTTGATACCTTGATTAAAATGATCAATATCAACAGCGATACCATTGAGACTCATATTGCGATGGGTAACTTTTTCCGTCATCGGGGAGAAATAGACAGAGCCATCAAGGTACATCAAAATTTAGTTAGCCGTGAAGAAATACAGCCAAATCAACGTGAAAATGCACTTAAAGAATTGGGGCACGATTATACTCAAGCTGGCTTTCTAGAGCGGGCCGAAAACGCCTTCCTACAATTGCTCAATAGCGAAAAGCACTACCTTGTTGCGCAACAGCAACTGTTCAGCATTTATCAAACCACAAAAGAATGGGAGCGTGCCATTGAGCTTGCGGAGCGAATGGTGGAGTGTCACGGTGATAATGATGATGTATGCGAACGACTTGCCCACTTTTACTGTGAACAGGCTCACGTTGAACTGAAAAACGACAGTGAGGGCGTTGCACTAACGTTACTGCAAAAAGCCGTGAACGCTGATGAGCATGCGGTGCGCCCTTGGTTAATGTTAGGCAACTTGGCCTTCAACCAAAAGCGATACAGCGACGCTCGTGCGTATTTTGTGCAAGTGGCAGAACGAGATATCAACTGGTTTAGTGAAGCGGTACCAAGTTTAGAAGAAATTGCAAAAGAAACCGGCGATTGGGACAGCTTTGAAAAAAGCTTAGAGGCCCACTGGCAAGAATGCGCCACTTCGTACTTGGCGATGGTTGATGTACTTCTGATGAAAGGTGACACCGGCCAAGCCGCAAATTATCTATTAGAGCAGTTGCGTAAACGACCTACCATGCGCGGCTTTAAAACCCTCATGGGGTTATATATTGATCAAATTGAAGATAAAAATTCGGCTGACAGTTTGCGCTTACTCAAAGAGCTAGTAGAAAAGCAAATGCTACAGCGGCCACAATACCGTTGTAACAGCTGTGGATTCTCAGGCCGAAAGTTATACTGGCTATGTCCTTCATGTAAAAAGTGGGGCGTAGTGAAACCCATAAAAGGTTTAGACGGAGAATAAGTCCACCATGCAAGAACCCCGCGTAATTGTTGCTTTAGACTACGACAATAAAGAAACCGCACTTTCGTTTGTGGCGCAACTTGACCCTTCACTGTGCAAATTAAAAGTAGGCAAGGAAATGTTTACGCTCTTTGGCCCTGAATTTGTTAAAACCTTGGTCAGCAAAGGGTTTGATGTTTTTCTTGATCTTAAATTTCACGATATACCAAATACGGTCGCAAAAGCGTGTAAAGCGGCTGCAGAACTGGGTGTATGGATGGTAAACGTACATGCCTCTGGCGGGGTGCCTATGATGAAGGCTGCTAAAGAAGCCATTGCCAGCAGCAGTCACCCTCAAACAAAGTTGATTGCGGTGACGGTGCTAACCAGTATGGATCAGGCTCAGTTGAGCGATGTCATAGATAATGTTACACCCCAACAACAGGTACTTCGTCTTTGCAAGCTAACCCAGCAAGCAGGGTTGGATGGCATTGTGTGCTCGGCGCAGGAAGCTCAGGTGTTAAGGCAAACCTACACTGATGCGTTTTTACTGGTAACGCCGGGGATTCGCCCAAAAGGCGCGGATGCTGGCGATCAAAAAAGGGTAATGACACCCGATGAAGCCATAGCTAGCGGCGTAAGCTACCTGGTGATGGGAAGACCGATAACGAAGGCTGACGATCCTGTTGCGGTTTTAACATCAGTAAATCATTCAATAGCGTAAACAAAAATGCCCAGCGACTAAGCTGGGCATTGTATTTAACTGGCTAATGAAAAGCGATAATTAGCCTTTCAGCGCTTCTTCTGCTGGCGTATAGGTTAAGCCCAACTTTTCACCCAAGGCATCCACCACCGCTTTGTATGTCACTTTACCTTCGTGAACATTTAAGCCGTTTAATAAATGCTTGTCTTCCAACATAGCGTTCGCTGGTCCTTTGTTAGCGAGGGCCAAACCAAAAGGTAAGGTGGCATTGTTTAATGCCATGGTAGACGTACGTGCTACACCACCTGGCATGTTTGCCACACAATAATGTACAACGTCATCAATCACATAAACAGGGTCTTGGTGGGTGGTGGCTTTCGAGGTTTCAAAACAACCGCCTTGGTCAATGGCTACATCCACGAGAACGGAGCCTGGCTTCATCGCTGAAATTTGCTCGCGATTAAGAAGCTTAGGTGCAGCGGCACCTGGGATAAGTACCGCACCGACGACTAAGTCTGCGTTAGCAGAATAATGCTCAATAGCATCTAGGGTGGAATAAACGGTTTTAACTTGGCCGTTGAAGATGTCGTCAAGTTGACGAAGACGCGGTAACGAACGGTCGAGTATAGTGACATCTGCACCTAAGCCTAACGCCATTTTAGCTGCATTGGTTCCTACCACGCCGCCGCCAATAACCAATACTTTTCCTGGAGCAACACCGGGTACGCCACCAAGCAGCGTCCCGCTGCCGCCATGGGCTTTTTCTAAGTAATGGGCGCCAGCTTGTACTGACATTCTACCTGCAACTTCGCTCATTGGTGCTAGTAGGGGTAAACCACCACGGTCGTCGGTCACAGTTTCATAAGCGATACAGGTTGCCCCAGACGCAATAAGAAGTTCGGTTTGCGTTGGATCTGGCGCTAAGTGAAGGTAGGTGTAAAGGGTTTGGCCTTTACGTAACATTTTACATTCGTTGGGTTGAGGCTCTTTCACTTTTACAATCATTTCTGCTTCAGCAAAAACTTGCTCAGCTGTAGAGGCGATGGCTGCACCAGCAGCGATATACATATCGTCGCTAAAACCAATGGCGTCACCGGCCAGTGTTTCGACTAACACTTGATGGCCGTTGCTAACAAACTCTTTAACGGCGGCGGGCGTTAAGCCAACACGGTATTCATGGTTCTTAATTTCTTTTGGTACACCAACTAGCATGTAAATTCCTCTGATGTTCAGCCTCATGTCAAGGCTGCTGTGATTTATTTTGTGCCAGTATACGAGAGATAATGAAAAACTATGTGCTGAAAATAATCAAAAGTCAGTATATAGTATTATTAAAGTAACATTTCACAGTATTTTGTATGTTAGTAAAAACGCCAAAACACCTTGACCGAATAGACAGAAATATTCTTATTCAACTGCAAAAAAACGGCCGCATTTCTAATGTAGAATTAGCCAAAGAGGTGGGGTTAAGCCCCAGCCCGTGCCTAGAAAGGGTAAAGCGGTTAGAGAGCCAAGGGTATATTAAGGGTTACCATGCCGACGTTGATCCAGAGAAGCTTGGTGCGGCTATGTTAGTGTTTGTTGAAATCACCCTAACGAAAACCTCCGTGGACATTTTTGCAGAATTTTCTGCTGCGGTGAAACTGCACGACGATATTCAAGAGTGTCATCTGGTTTCCGGCGACTTTGATTTTCTGCTTAAGGCGAGGGTGGCTGACATGTCGAGTTATCGACGTTTGCTCGGTGATACTTTGCTTCGCTTACCCGGTGTGAGTGAGTCACGAACCTATGTGGTGATGGAAGAAGTGAAATGTACCACGGCACTTAGAATTAATTTGAAGTAATGAAAGCGTGGCTCAAGTTAGTGAATTTGTGATAGGCTGTGCAAAAGTACAGTGGTTATTGATAACTCTGCAATTTAGTGCAGGTTTTTAAAAAGTGATTTAGGGTTATGGCGCGATTGACAGGAGTTCAGCGAGTGTGGGAATCAGGCATGATTATGGCCTGCGTTTTCGCCTTTTTCTTATTGCTGGCATTGGTATCTTTTCATCCTGGTGATCCTGGCTGGAGTCAAGCTGGGTTGCAACTAGACGTTCACAATTGGGTAGGCGCCACCGGTGCGTGGGTTGCCGACCTCTTGCTGTTTTCATTTGGGTATTTGGCGTATCTCATGCCATTTGGGGCAGCATTTTTAGGTTGGTTTCTTTTCCAACATATAAAATCCCTCAACGAATTCGATTATCTCACCATAGGCTTACGCATTATCGGCGGTTTACTTATGGCGCTCGGGGCAACCGGTATCGCTAGCATTAACTTCGACGATATATTCAATTTTTCCGCGGGAGGCTTTGTCGGCGATGTCATCAGTACCGCTTTAGTGCCTTATTTTAATACCGCAGGTACTATATTGTTGTTACTGTGTTTCTTTTGTACTGGGTTTACGCTGTTAACCGGGGTGAGTTGGCTGACAATTGTGGATAGGCTTGGCGAGCTAACCCTATGGTTTGGACGCAAAACACTCTCGCTTCCTCAGCAGGCCTTGGCAATAGATATGCCTAGACTAGCATTGCCGAATAAAAAATCTAAATCTAGCGCCACTGAGTTCGATATAACCAGCATGCGCGCAGAGCCGCAAGGTAAAGAGGAGGTCTCTAGCCAACCTCAAACCAGTGCGCACGGGGACACGCCATCAACCGCTTCAGACAACGAAAGTGACAGCCCCATCCGTCATGATGGGGCTAATGCTTCACACACCACAACGCAAAGAAGTGAACCAACCTTTGGTGAACTTGGCGACGATTTACCACCTTTTGCCCCTGATGAAACTCATACGCCCGCGGAAGAGCCATCAGAAGCGAAACCTTCACCGTTCTCATTATCGGGAATGCGTGAAGCCGTTAAAAACAAAGTGCACGCGGTAAAAGGCGCTGAAGACAAACGCTCAGAAGACAAACGTTTAGAAGACAAGGGCTCAGAAGTCACAGCCCCACGACCGGCAATAAAAGAGGAGCCGGTTTTTTCCACTGATGTGATCGGCGAAGACGAAGCTGTTGCTACCCCCGCAGATGATGAACAGCAAGAAACAGCGCCGCCTGTAGAAAAGGAACAAACTCACGCCCAACCTCAGTCTGCTAATTTTACCCCGGTTGCGATGGGGGCCAAACCCGTGAAAGCTCCAAGAGGGGAGGGGGCGGAAGATTTACCTCCTATGCCTTCTTTTGATTTGCTAGAAAGAGCAGACAAACATGAAAACCCACTCACGGAAGAAGAAATAGAAGCCATATCGCGCTTGGTGGAAGAGAAACTGGCCGATTTTAATATTGAAGCGACAGTAGTTGGTGTGTACCCAGGCCCTGTTATTACGCGTTTCGAGCTTGATTTAGCCCCTGGTGTGAAGGTAAGTAAGATTACTGGCCTATCAAAAGATTTGGCGCGTGCAATGTCTGCCATCTCTGTTCGTGTGGTGGAAGTTATTCCAGGCAAATCCGTGATTGGTTTGGAGTTACCCAATAAAAAACGGGAAATGGTGCGCTTGAGTGAAGTGATTAGCTGTGACGCGTTCCAGTCTCATCAATCGCCGCTTACAATGGTGTTGGGGGCTGATATTTCTGGTAAGCCGGTGATTGTAGACTTGGCGAAAATGCCTCACCTGTTAGTGGCCGGTACAACAGGCTCGGGTAAGTCTGTGGGTGTGAACGTTATGATTTTGAGCTTGCTGTATAAGAGCACGCCTGAAGATGTTCGCATGATCATGATTGACCCTAAAATGCTGGAGTTGTCGGTATACGAAGGCATTCCTCATTTACTTGCGGAAGTGGTCACCGACATGAAAGAAGCCGCCAATGCGCTGCGTTGGTGTGTTGGTGAGATGGAGCGACGTTACCGCCTCATGAGCGCGTTAGGGGTAAGAAACTTAAAAGGGTATAACGCCAAAGTTGCCGAAGCCATTGCGAATGGCACGCCAATTAAAGACCCGCTATGGAAAAGCGAAGAAAGCATGGATCCGGAAGCGCCAGATCTAGAAAAGCTTCCCGCTATCGTGGTGGTGGTTGATGAATTTGCCGACATGATGATGATTGTGGGTAAAAAGGTAGAAGAACTTATCGCGCGTATAGCACAAAAAGCCCGTGCGGCGGGAATTCACTTGGTGTTGGCGACCCAGCGTCCGTCGGTAGATGTAATTACGGGCCTGATTAAAGCCAATATTCCCACCCGGATAGCCTTCCAAGTGTCGAGCAAAATAGATTCTCGCACCATTCTTGACCAACAAGGTGCAGAAACTTTGCTCGGTATGGGAGATATGCTTTACTTGCCGCCAGGTAGTCCGGTGCCCACTCGGGTACATGGCGCATTTGTGGACGATCACGAAGTGCATGCGGTTGTCGCCGATTGGCAAAAACGCGGTGAGCCTGAATATATTGATGAAATTCTTAATGGTGAAGCCAGTGCCGAGGTGTTACTTCCAGGCGAGCAGCCTGAAGGCGAAGAGCAAGAATTTGATGCCTTCTACGATGAAGCCGTTGCCTTTGTGACTGAAACACGCCGGGCCAGTGTGTCTAGTGTACAGCGTAAATTTAGAATTGGTTACAATAGAGCCGCGCGCTTAGTGGAACAAATGGAAATGAGTGGGGTCGTAAGTGCACAAGGGCATAACGGTAACCGTGAGGTATTAGCGCCGCCCCCACCTAAAGACTAAATGACGGAATAAGTTTATGAATAAAGCAGTTTCTATTTATTTCGCTGGCCTTGTGGCTTGCACGCTTACCAGTGCCCACGCTGCTACGCCAAGTGCGTTAGTTGACACGGCTACTATGCAGGCGAGTACACAACAAGACAGTACCCAAGAAGACGGGCAACTATCTCAGCAGCAACTACAAGCCTTGCTTGTCACCATGAAGCAGTTTCGCGCTGACTTTGAGCAATCTGTGATGGATGCTGACAACAATGTCGTGCACGAGGCGCAGGGTAAACTTACCATGACTCGCCCCGACAAATTGCGCTGGGAAACCACGTTTCCTGATGAAACTCTGTTAGTTGCAGACGGCGAAGCTGTGTGGAATCTTGATACCTTTGTTGAGCAGGTAACGGTATTATCTCAGGCGAATGCCATCAAAGATAACCCCATCATGCTCCTTACTGCTAACGATGCAGCCACTTGGGACAAATTCACTATTGAGCAGGTGCGCAACCCAGACGAGCCAAGCCGTCGTGGCTTTCAAGTTACGCCGAAAGAAAAAGGCGGGCAAATAGAAACGCTCACTTTGCAGTTTAATCAAGACAACGAACTTGCAGTCATGACCATGCTAGATGCTCAGCAGCAAACCAGTACATTGGTGTTTAACAACATCGAAACCCGTTTTCCGCTTGCTGCCGATACGTTTACGGTTGACATACCAGAAAGCTACATCGTTGATGATCAGCGTTGATGAGCAATGTTAATCAAGCCTTTGCGCCCTTAGCAGCGCGCATGCGCCCGGTAACTATTGAAGAATACAGCGGTCAGTCACATTTGTTAGGGCATGATAAGCCACTGCGTAAAATGTTAGATGCAGGGCATTGCCACTCAATGATATTGTGGGGTCCTCCGGGTACTGGCAAAACCACATTGGCAGAATTGATTGCCCATTACACTAACGCCACCGTATTGCGGATATCGGCAGTCACCAGTGGGGTAAAAGACATTCGTGCAGCAATGGACGCTGCGGAAGAGAATGCTCGTTACAATCAGCGTACGCTATTGTTTGTTGACGAGGTGCATAGGTTTAACAAAAGCCAGCAAGATGCTTTTTTGCCTTTTGTTGAGTCTGGGGTGGTGACCTTCATTGGCGCCACCACCGAAAACCCTTCTTTTGAACTGAATAACGCCTTGCTGTCTCGGGTGCGTGTTTACGTGTTAAAACCTCTTGAGAAAGAGGCATTATATGAATTGGTTGACCGCGCTCTGTTAGATACCCAAAAGGGGTTAGGGCAGCGAAAACTTACCATTGCCGAGAGTGCGAAAAGTGCCTTGGTGGAATTAAGTGGCGGCGACGCCAGACGCTTACTTACCTATTTGGAACTTTCTGCAGACTTTACTAATGACACTGAAATTAACATCGGTGACATTGAACAAGCTGTGGGTGAAAAAGTGGCCAGTTACGACAACAAGGGTGATACGTTTTACGATCTTATTTCGGCGTTTCATAAATCCGTACGGGGCTCAGATCCTGATGCGGCACTTTACTGGTACGCCAGAATACTTGACGGTGGGGGTGATGCGCTTTATGTGGGTCGACGATTACTCGCCATCGCGTCTGAAGATATTGGAAACGCCGATCCGCGCGCTATGCAACTGTGCATTAATGCGTGGGACACCTTTCACCGTGTTGGCCCTGCTGAAGGGGAGCGGGCTATTGCACAAGCCGCAGTATATTGTGCTTTAGCGGCAAAAAGTAATGCGGTATACATGGCCTTTAGCGAGGCGAAAGCCCTAGCGCGTAAAACCTCCGATGCTCCCGTACCCCTGCATTTACGCAATGCGCCTACCTCACTGATGAAAGAGCTAGGTCATGGTGATGGCTATCGTTATGCGCATAACGAGCCAAATGCATTCGCCGCCGGAGAAACTTACTTCCCTGATGGCTTAGCCAATACGCGTTTCTATCACCCTAATGAACGGGGATTGGAAAAAGCGCTAAAAGCGAAGCGAGATTATCTTGATTCACTTAATGCGCAAAGCCCAATAAAAAGGTAGAGTTATCAAGGCAAATTTAGCCTAATCACTTGTGTTAGCTAATAGGCAACGATGGTACATATTCGCGTTTTATTGCCACCTCACTCAAACCACTAATAACTGCGCTTAGGGAGTTTAATTTTGCCTCAAGGGTTAGCTTTGTATTGTTTTATTGCCGTTGGCGGCGCAACGGGCGCGTGTTTACGGTATTTTGTTACCACAACGGTAGATTCCTTATTTGGAAAACACATGCCGTTTGGTACACTAGCCGTGAACGTAATAGGGTCGTTCTCGTTGGCATTACTTTATGGTTTTATAGAACGCCACGATTTAAGCGACTCACCTTACAGAGCATTAATAGGTGTTGGACTGTTAGGGGCATTTACCACGTTCTCCACGTTTTCGGTAGAAACCTTAACGTTGTTAGAAAATGGGCTATGGCTAAAGGCGATAGCAAATGTATTTCTTAATGTTGGCGCCTGTTTACTGGCAGGTTGGCTAGCCATTGAATTAATGAAAGGATAAGTAGAAACACATGTTAGATCCAAAGTGTTTGCGAAGCGATATAGAACAAACAGCCAAGCGACTGGCTGCCCGTGGTTTTAACCTCGATGTAGCAGCTTTCAGTTCCCTTGAAGAAAAAAGAAAAACACTTCAGTCCAGAACACAGGATCTGCAAAACGAACGTAACGTACGAAGTAAGTCCATCGGTAAAGCAAAAGCGCAGGGCGAAGACATTGCGCCACTTCTCGCTGAAGTGGGTAAACTGGGCGACGAACTGGATGCCGCTAAAGCTGAGCTTTCTTCGTTGTTAGAAGAAATTAATACGTTCACCCAGGGGATTCCTAATTTACCTGATGAATCTGTGCCTGAGGGTAAAGATGAAGAAGACAACGTTGAGATCTCTCGATGGGGTGAGCCTCGTCAATTTGATTTTGACGTGAAAGATCACGTGGATGTGGCAGAAGGCCTAAATAATGGCCTAGACTTCGCCACCGCGAGTAAGCTTACTGGCAGCCGCTTTGTGGTTATGCGCGGTGATGTAGCACGTTTAAACCGCGCCATAGCGCAGTTTATGCTAGATGTTCATACACAAGAACATGGCTACCAAGAAATGTATGTGCCTTACCTCGTGAATGCCGACAGCCTATACGGTACTGGGCAACTGCCTAAATTTGGTGAGGACTTATTTCACACTAAACCGGCAACGGAAGAAGGACAAGGACTAAGCCTTATTCCCACAGCCGAAGTACCACTAACGAACATTGCCCGCGATGAAATTTTAGATGCGAAGACACTGCCAGTGAAAATGACGGCGCATACCCCGTGTTTCCGTTCTGAAGCGGGCTCGTACGGACGTGATACCCGTGGCCTTATTCGTCAGCATCAGTTTGACAAAGTAGAGCTTGTTCAGCTTGTTAAACCAGAAGATAGCTTTGACGCATTAGAGGCACTGACTGGCCATGCTGAGGTTATCCTTCAGAAGCTTGAGCTACCTTACCGTAAAGTACTGCTATGTACCGGCGATATGGGCTTTGGTGCGTGTAAAACCTACGATCTGGAAGTGTGGTTACCCGCGCAAAACACTTATCGTGAAATTTCCTCATGTTCAAACATGTTAGACTTCCAAGCCCGTCGCATGCAAGCGCGTTTTAGAAACCCTAAAACGAATAAGCCAGAATTATTGCATACCCTTAACGGCTCGGGTTTAGCGGTAGGTCGAACTCTTGTGGCTATTCTAGAAAATAATCAGCAGGCAGATGGCAGTGTGACTGTGCCTAAAGCACTAGTGCCCTATATGAATGGTCAAGAACGTATCAGTGCTAACTAAGCTGAAATAATGACATGAAAAAGCCCGTACACAATGAAGTGACGGGCTTTTCTAATGATTGAGGTAGCGATTTTATTGCCACCTATATTGAGAAAACTTACTTTTTCTCGCTAGCAACCGGTTGACCGTAACTCGGTGATCGAGGGCCATAAAGAAGGCCGTTGTAACTTTCTGCAGATAGAAGACGTGCAGACGCGATAGCGGCAATATCAAAACCTCTATCTGTCACGGTCTCAAAAATTTGATTTACCGCAGCTTGAACCAACATACCCACTAAACCACCGCTGTTAGCATTTTGTTGTTCTGCACTTGAGGCGTTAGCCGTTCCAGTCCATAGCATTTGGCCAGAAGCCAAATCAACTAACGAGGCAGTAACGGTTACGCGTGTTTCACTTGAAATCACCACGTAACTCGTCCCATAGTCTTCAATAGATACATATAAGGCGGCGTCCGCACCGAAAATTTCTTTCAACTTCGTGGGGGCCACTGCATGTATATCACTGGCCACGGTAAGGCCATTGTTGTTAAAGGTTTGATTAACCATAGCAACAGGGAACACGTAAAAACCAGATTCAGCAATGGGTGTAGCCATTTGCGTCATAACACTGTAGGGCGCAATAACTTCCGGTGTATTGTTGATAGGGGGTAAAATGATAACCGACGCTGGGTTGGCTGCTTTAAACGCACTGTAATCGTGAGCTGGCGGTAAGCTTACGCAGGCGGATAAAAGCGCCATTGCACCAACAACAATGAAAGATCTGAACAACATTGATTATGCTCCCTTTGCTGATGTAAGTAAAAAGTCGATGTATTGGACCGACTCGGGGAACATCTGCTTTTCTTGTTCAAAGTGTACTTCGCCTTGTTGTGGGTTGCCCGTTTCAAAGTAAAGCATGCCTAAATGGGCGTGAACGCCAGGAGCGATAGGCTTTCCATTAGCATCAGCAAGTTCGATGGTTTCTTTAAGTGCCGTTATTTGTTCTTCCAACGTTGCCCCTTCACCTTTAAGATAGGTATATACGGCCGTGTTGTATTCGCCGTAATAATAAAGAGGTTCTGTTGTTTTACAGCCCACTATGCCAAGTGCAATGGCCATCGTTATGATTGTTTTTTTCATCTTATAGCTTCCACGCGCCTGTTTCGATACCGTTTACGAGGTTGTTAACTGACTCGCGGATGGCTAAATCAAGAACTTTACCGTTCAATGTAGCGTCGTAACTTGCTGTGCTACCAAAGCCGATGACTTCGCGTTCAGATAAGCTGTACTCACCTGCACCGGCTACCGAATAAACCACTTCGGACGTCGTAACGTCCACGACGTTCAGCGTCACTTTTGCGTAGGCTATTTGTGATTTCCCTTTACCCAAAATACCAAATAACTGCTTATCGCCAATGGCTTTGCGACCGAACTCGGTAACATCGCCGGTAACGACAAACCGGGCCCCAGATATATTTTGTTCTGTACCAGTTAGCTTTGCTTCCTCAGCCAGTAAACTCATATTATCGCGGTCTAGCACGCTAAATCGATTGGTTTGCTGCAAATGGCTAATAAGCGTCGTTTTTGCTTGGCCGCCTAAACGATCTTGGCCGTTAGAGAAAATACCATTTTGAAAACTTGAACGGTTAACGAATTGACCGACAACCAATTTCTTTTTCTCACCCGTATATTGGGTGTTATAGGTGTTTACTTTAGGTGTTTCGACAACCTGTGAACTGGTTGTCGCGCATCCCGATGCCACACTAACGATAGCGAGAATAGGTATCGCTGAAAGTAATTTTTTATTATTTTTCATATTCACATTAGTCCCTGATTTTATTATGAAAACGCAAATGAATGTGACTTTGCGCGCGTTTTTATAACACAAAATCAACAGGAAAAAACTAACAAGGCGAGAATAATTCGTAACAATACGTTTATGAAGAGCAATCATGTGTATTTAGTTACTGCTCTCGTTACCGTACAAAGCTTAAATTAGTATTGGCGCCATACCGCACGTTAACAAAGTGGAATAGTCAGCTGGTAGGACGAATACTTACAGTGAAAAACGCTGGCGTAAAAAGCGTGCGATACCGTCTTCGTTATGATGGCCAATGACCTCACTGGCGGCTTGTTTTATCGCTTGTTTAGCATTGTCTGGCGCATAACTTTCGTCTGCCAGTTCAAACATACTTAAATCGTTATCACCGTCGCCAAAACAAATGATGTTTGTAGCACCAAGCTGCTGTTTTAATTGTTTTACTGCGCCCCCTTTACTAGCAGCGCGATGGTGAATATCCATCCAACTAAAATTATTCCCTTCAATCGCCGGGCCAGAATAAGCCACCAGAGTGTCTACCTTATTAACTCTGTCCCACAGGGAATGAATGGTAGCGCTATCACCAATCATACTGATATTCGTAATGTTATCGGTCAGTGAAAGCTGGGAAAGAGGTAATAGCACCGCGTCGGTTCTTTTGAAGTATTTACTCAGTAAATCATGCTCTATGGGGTGACGGGCAGGAGGGTGGTAAACTTCGTGTGATGTGCCTGCAATCACGTTGACAAAAGGAGTGATCCCCTGTTCTTGCGCCAGACTAATAATAAACTCTAATTCATTGGGGTTAACCAAGTTTTCTAATTTGAGTGAATTGTCTTGTGGGTTAAATACCGTGACGCCGTTATTGTAAATATGTGGCAGTAAAAAGCTGTGTTCGGCAATAATAGCACTGGCGGACAACATGGTTCTGCCTGTGGCAACCGTATAGGCAATGTCGTTTTTTCTAAGAAGGGCAAGGGTCTCACGGGTGAAATCCGATATTTGTGATTGGCTATTTAACAATGTGCCATCTAAATCAAAAAAAATGAGATCCATGGGTTATTCCTAGGTGTTAATGCGTGTAAGGGCATTCAATTAAAACGGGCGTCGCTTATAGGCATTTTGCAGGCTTAGGCAGCCCAGCCAGTTTAGTGGCTTGTTTAGCAGGTCCTTTCTTAAATAAGCGTTGCAAGTAACGGCTATTTCCTTTTTCAGGCCCGTATTTATTCGCCATGGCTTTTACCAATGCACGAATGGCCGGACTGGTTTCGTATTCTTCATAAAAGCCGCGCACAAAGCGAACCACTTCCCAATGGGCATCGGTTAACTCAATATTTTCTTCGCGAGCAAGAATTTCAACCATCCCTTCTTCCCAAAGGGTGTAGTCAAGGAGATACCCCGCTTTGTCAGTTGCGATAGCTTGGCCTTTGTATAGAAAGCTGTAGGTTTCTTGGGTCATGATTAAAACGTTACCATTTGATTAAATGTGCTTGTGAGGGCGGCAAAACCTTGATAATCCAACGGGTTGACTGTTTGTGAAAGCGTGACGCCACGAGCAGTAGCATCCTCTTTTATCACGTGAACGTGCAATACGGACTCGGCGTTAGATTTGCTGACGCACTCAGCGAGAAAGGCTTGTTCCACAACATGGGCGTAAGCGCCATCGCCAGAAAAGACAATGCTGGTTGTTGCATTGTGTGAAAGCGCAGCCGTAATCAGTGTTTTTTGGCGAGTATCCAATTTGGCTTGAGTTATGTTGATCAGCATTAAAACGTTACCACATGGTCGGCACCATTAATTAATGAAATACGTGCAGGGGCGTCTACATAGTGCGCGTCTAGTTCAGCGGCGACATCAGTATTGGCTAAAAGCGTACTTATATCCCATTGGCGCGCACTGTCTTGACATATAAAACACGCTTCTATGTCAAAAAATGGCATGGAGGCTAATCGTTTACTGTGATTCTTCAGCGTATTTACGGCATCAGTTTTTACTAACTGTAAAACCCCTTCACCTTCAAAAAGCACATGAACAATATGGCCGTAATTTGTCGCCGCCAGCGCAAAATCTAAACCCTCTTGGCTTTTGCCACTGGTGTAGGGCGCTTGGGTAAATCTGATTAAAAGTGTGGCCATTAGAATTGCACCAACCGTTCACATTGATGAAGCTCACTAAAAAATTCGCCAAGGCCGGCTTGCACAAAGGGGGCCGTTAAGTTTACAGCGATTATGCCATTTTCAGCCGCTTCTTGCTGGCTCACTATTCCCCTTTTAACCGCCGCGGTAATACAGACCAAAAGCTGAGTGTTGTGTGTGCTTGCAAGCGACTCCCATGCGCCGTAAACATAAAAGTCATTGCCACTTTGAAGCATCATATTATTACAATGATATACGCCATCGCCATAAAAAAAGACATGCTTTAAGGTATCGCCATTGGCCAATAAGCCATCGATAAAGGCGAGGGCGCGTTGGGCACAATCACCATGGTAGGGGGAGGACGTGATAAGTATTGAATATGCTTTCATACAAACAAAAACACCCCGGTTAAGGGGTGTTTACTTTAACCTTTATATATTCGCTTAGTCGTCGCCGCCAAACGCACCGAGTAGGTGAAGAATAGAGGTGAACAAGTTGTATATGTTCAAGTATAGCGAAACTGTCGCACGAATGTAGTTTGTTTCACCACCATGAATAATACGGCTGGTATCAAATAGAATGAAACCAGACATAATAAATACGATAGCTGCACTAATTGCTAGACTAACCGCCGGCACGGCGAAGAAGATATTCGCAATTGCCGCCACTAGTACAACCACAAGACCTACCACTAAGAACCCGCCCATGAATGAGAAGTCTTTCTTTGTAGTAAGGGCATAGGCAGACAGCGCAAAAAACACTAATGCTGTTGCACCTAGCGCTTCCATAATTAACCCTGGACCGGCAACACCTAAATAAAAGTTAAGTGTGTAACCTAACGATGCGCCCATCAGGCCGGTAAACGCGAACACCCAGTATATACCAGACGCCGAGTCAGCTTTCTTTTGTACAACAAACAGTGTAATAAACGCACCGATAGTCATTACCAGAGACATCATAGGAGAAATGCCTACTGCCATAGCTATACCAGCACAAACCGCACTAAACGCTAGTGTCATCGCAAGCAGCATGTAGGTGTTGCGTAGAACCTTGTTCGTTTGCAATACCGATGGTTGAGATGCACTTGAATACATCGAACGTTGATCCATTGTTTCCTCCAATAGGACTATGATATGACCAAAATGGTACACAGTTATTTAGTGTATGTTGTATGGCTTTTAGTTCCCATTTTCAAGTAGTTTCAGATGAAAATTCGATTAACTGAAGATAAAAACGCCTTATTGCCTTGATAAACAATCTAATTGGATGATTTCTCGGCAGTTAAACAATTTTTTTCAATTTTCGCTTTACAGTCATAAAAATATCATTAAGATACGCAGCACTTCAGGAGAGTTGGCAGAGCCCGGTTTAATGCACCTGACTTGAAATCAGACGTGGGGTCAAACCCACCGGGGGTTCGAATCCCTCACTCTCCGCCATATTAGAGAAACCCGCACATTGTTGCGGGTTTTTTTATGCCCCAATAAAATTGAAAATAAAAGAGGCGGTTTTCCATTCACATTGAGCGTTAAACCTTCGTATAAGACCAGAGTCGCATTGTTACAATCTTTTCACATGTTTAGTCTTGCGTTTTCTTCGCGCAATCTAAAGGTGTTATGTGTCTCAAGAAAGTTCTTCTTACCAACAACGTCACAAATCAAGCAGTGAATTTCCGTCTCGAGAAGCGTATCTCAACCATGAACTTCAAATAATTTCGCCAAAGCGCTGGCGGCTAAATTTGCCGGGCAGAGATTATCGTATTGAATGGGAAGACTTCGTGCCAGGTATGGCCGCTACCATTGGGAAAATCGTTATGGTGGCTGCTGTGGTAGGGGCGTTTGCAGCGCCACTTGGCTTATCACCAGAATTTGTGATTGAAAACGTACGTTTTGAGCTGATGATTGCTGCCGTACTATTTGTTGTGCTTATTTCTGGTTTTTTAAACCCATCTGCTAACTTAGCAGGTACCCACGGCCCTCTGTTGCCCTTAGTCCCTTTAATGGTGGCTACCGGCGGCCATCCAATGGCATTGGGGTTACTGATCGGGCTTTTTGGTTTCTTACTGGGTATTACGAAGGGAGGAAGTATTCTCGCAAGGCTAACCAGTAATGGGGTTTGCGGCGGGCTGTTACTTTACTTAGGGTTTATTGGTATTACAGGCCAAGTTAAAAAACTGTTTGCCTGGGCGGAAAGTTTCGATATGGCGTATTTAGCCTTTGTGGTGATTATTGCCACCATTTTAATGTACGCCTGGTTAGAGCATATTAAAAAGCGCTGGTTGGCTATTCCTCTTGGTGCCTTAATGGCCGCGGTTATTGCTTTGGCTATGGGGGCGCCTTTTGAATTTAATACGTCGCCAGGTATGCCGAACCTTAACCCTGCGTACTGGTGGGGAGAAGATACGGGGTGGCAACTCGGGTTACCTGATTGGTCGCACTTTGTCGCTGTATTACCTTTCGCTGTGTTGGCTGTGGCAATGTGGTCTCCAGACTTTTTAGGTCACCAAGTCTTTCAAAAACTAAGCTACCCTAAAAACAGTGAAAAAGCGCACATGAACATTGACGACACTATGATTGCTGCATCAAGTCGTCAGGCGGTGGGGAGTTTATTAGGTGGTGGTAACCTTTCTTCTTCTTGGGGGACGTATATTATTCCAGCTTCAATTGCTCGCAGGCCCATTCCCGGCGGCGCGATTGTAACCGGGGTTCTATGTGTGGTTGCCGCCCTTTGGGGGTACCCAATGGATTTGGCCATTTGGCCGCCCGTGTTATGTGTCGCCCTTATTGTGGGTGTATTCTTGCCATTGATGGAAGCAGGAATGCAAATGACCCGAGAAGGCAAAACCACGCAGTCAGCCGCTCTTGTGGTGATTTCCTCGGTGCTTGTTAACCCCGTATTCGGTTGGTCGTTTACTATGTTGCTTGATAACTTGGGTTTAGTGGGTTGCAAAGAGCGAGCTGGGGAGCTCGGTAAAGCCGGCCGCTGGCTTATTCCTGGCATTACTTTTTTGGTGTTGTGTACCGTTATGGCGCTGATTGGCATGTTCCCTGGGGTGCCGGCCATCATGGAAACCTTCAGGGTTTAAATACCAATTAAGTCACTGAAGAAAAAACAGGGGGCGGCATATTCGCCCCCTGTTTTAATATTAACCTCGTGGTAGGCGCTTATCCCAATAAGGGGTATCTTCAAAATACGCACATAAAAAGTCGATAAACACGCGCAGCTTATTTGAAACCAGCTTACGGTGTGGGTATACCGCATAAAGTGAGATAGGGCGTGGGACGAATTCATCTAAAATAGAAATCAATTCTCCACGTGTGAGCGCGTCAGCGGCGATAAAGGTAGGTTGTAAAACGTAGCCATCGCCTTGTTTTGCCACGTTAGTCAGCACTTCACCATTATTTGCAACCAATTTTGGGGTAACTTTTTGCGCATTCGTTTTCAGAGCCTTCATCAATTCCGATGTGTCACTATCGTAATTAACATAGGCATATTCTAGGTAATGCTCTGGCTTTAACTCTGATGGATGTGAGGGAGTACCATATTTTTCTAAATAGGCCGGCGATGCGCACAAAGCTAAATGAATGGTGGTGATCTTTTTTGCGACCAGCGCCGAGTTAGACAAATGACCGGCTCGAATAGCAACATCAAGCCCTTCCTCTACCACGTCTACTTTGCGATCATTCAATTGTAAGTTTACAGAAACGCTGGGGTGAGCCTGTTGGAACGCTGCGAGTGCAGAAGAAAGGTGTAAGGTAGAAAAGGATACTGGGGCACTGACATGCAACACGCCTTTAGCGTGTGTGTTGAGTAGGCCAAGTTGCCCTTCCATATCGTTAACACTTTCTAAAATATGATTGGCGTGCAGTAAACACTGTTGACCGGCTTCAGTGAGATGAATTTTGCGGGTCGTGCGGTTGAATAAACGTACGTCTAAGTGTTTTTCTAGCTGGGCCACATATTTACTTATAAGCTGGTTCGACGTGTTAAGTCTATCCGCAGCGCGTGTAAAGCTGCCTTCATTGGCCACCACCACAAAGGTTTTTAGCAGTGCTATTTTATCCACTTTCCTCTTACTCGCCCTATTAACAACAATTTGTTGTTAATTATTCAACAAAGCATCGCTTTATTCAAATTATGTTGGCAACTATGCTACATCCATGGAGTGAGCGCTTCGTTGTGAACAAAGGGCTAACCACTTTCTACAAACTTTTCGGCACGGCAACGTGGTTGCTGTGACTCAATGATTAAGGTGAAACTATGAATAAGCATTTTTTAAAAACCGTATTTTCTAGCAACAGCGTAGCGAATGTGGTGCTACGCGTACCCGTAGGAATTATTTTAGCGGCCCATGGCGGGCAAAAGCTCTTTGCATGGTTTGGCGGTTATGGCCTTGAGGGCACTGGGCAATGGATGGAAAGTATTGGCCTTGCTCCTGGGTTTGTCATGGCATTACTCGCCGGTAGTGCAGAGTTCTTTGGTGGGATTGCGCTAATACTTGGGCTACTCACACGTCCCGCTGCTGCACTCAGTGCGTTCACCATGGTAGTCGCTATTTTTAGTGTTCATGGGAGTAACGGATTATTTATGAGCAACAACGGTTACGAATTTGCTTTAGCGCTATTGGCTGCCACTATTGCACTGGCCATTCAAGGCGCCGGTTCGTTTTCACTTGATGCTGTTGTTAGTAAGAAATTACACGATTAACACAGTGTCTTATTGAGGAAAGGCATACCGGAAGGGTGCCTTTTTCTCTATGGGGTTAACCATCTTTAATGGCGATATTGGGAAAACACGGATGAGTATTACAACGGCTTATATTTCACACGGCGGCGGTCCGCTGCCACTTCTTGAAAACAGCATTGGTACAGGCGGTGTGGGGGATGCGAATCATCAAGAAATGATTGAGGTACTTAAATCCATAACGCTTGACATACAAAGGCCAGACGCCATTGTTGTGATCAGTGCACACTGGGAGGAAAATGACACCCAAGTGACTGCCGGTAACAAACCCAGCTTGATTTACGATTACTACGGCTTTCCTGAAAGCGCGTATACATTGCAGTATCCAGCCCTTGGTATCCCCGATTTATCTGCATCTATTGTGGCGGGTTTGCAAGCACAGGGTATTGAGGCAACGGCTAATCCAAGTCGCGGGTTTGATCACGGTATGTTTGTTCCTCTCACTATCATGTATCCAGAAGCGGACATTCCCTGTATTCAAGTATCCTTAACGGCAGACTTAAATGCGGCAAAGCACATTGCGTTAGGAAGGGCACTAAGACACATTTTAGACGCTAATTATAACGATAAGCATGTTTTAGTGTTGGGCTCGGGGTCGTCTTTTCATAATATGCGTGGCTTTTTTGATAGTTCAGCGTCGGCAAATAAAAAAGCGGGGGACTTTAATCAATGGCTACAAGATACCATGCAGTCTAGTGTCATAAGCGAAATAGAGCGCGGTCAAACATTGAGCGCCTGGAAAAACGCGCCCCATGGAATATTTGCACACCCAAGAGAAGAACATTTGCTGCCGCTTCATGTTTGTTACGGTGTTAATGAAAGAAAGGCTGATAAAGCAATATCGTTGACCTTATTGACCAAGCCAGCAAGTATGTTTTTATGGCAAAACTGAGGCGTGACAACCACTGACGGGCGTTTCGTCTAGGTAAATTAACCAAAATTTAAACACTTTGTTTATCAATTAATCGGTTGAACAATAATGTTTAAATTAGTGCTTTACACTTTCAGCGAAATCATTAAGATACGCAGCACTTCAGGAGAGTTGGCAGAGCCCGGTTTAATGCACCTGACTTGAAATCAGACGTGGGGTCAAACCCACCGGGGGTTCGAATCCCTCACTCTCCGCCATATTAGAGAAACCCGCACATTGTTGCGGGTTTTTTTATGGGCAGAATAACCCCTTTGTAGAGTGAGGGTGAGAGCCCCCGTTGTTCGACCAATCGTCGGGAACGATTGGTGCCGCCGCAGGCGCCCGAAGGGTCGGGTACAGGACGTACCCGAGCACATCCCTCACTCTCCGCCATATTAGAGAAACCCGCACATTGTTGCGGGTTTTTTTATGGATAAAATATATCCACCAAAAAAGGCCTCGCTGCAAAGCAAGGCTTTTTTCTTTTATCTGACTGAAAGCATTTGTGATCTCATCCTGTCTCGTTATTGTAAGTAGATTTCTATTGAAAAGAATGATTGCGCTGTCGTGCCTTGTTCATATAAAACTGATAAAAACGTTGCAGCATGTTTAAGCTGGTGAAAAAGCGAATGTAAATATACCGGCGGGAGGCTCGATAAATGGCATCGTTTGCTAAACTTCAGAGTATGTCAGTTAAACGTTACCAATCGTTCATCTACTAATTTAACTGTATAACTATGTGTTAATTCGCGATCGCCTTGGTCGTTTGTGGTATTTGCACGTCTTAATAAAAATAAATGGGGATAATATGCAGGCAATGTCTACGCTCAACTTGAGGGATGGTTCTGTTGAGCAAAAGCGGGAAGAGGTTAAAGCTTATTTTCTTGATTCTTTTAATACCTACGAGGCTTTATTTTCCTGTCTTAATGGTGACGACGCCTTTTATGCGCGCCCTGAAAAGCTTCGCCACCCACTGATTTTTTATTTTGGTCACACCGCTACGTTTTTTATCAATAAACTGGTTTTAGCAAAAGCCATTAGCCAGCGGATTAACCCTAAGTTTGAGTCGTTATTTGCCATTGGCGTTGACGAAATGAGTTGGGATGACTTACACGATGAAAACTATCATTGGCCTGCTGTAAGCGACGTTGCTGAATACCGAAATAAAGTGCGCGCGTTGGTATGCGACTTAATAGACAAACTAGAATTTACGATGCCCATAGATTGGGAAAGCCCCATGTGGCCTATTGTCATGGGCATTGAACATGAGCGCATTCATTTAGAAACATCGTCGGTGTTAATTCGCCAATTACCGCTTTCTATGGTAAGTGCATCTAGCGCCTGGCCTGTGTGCCCAAACTGTACATTTGCCGAGAGTGAACTGCCGCAAAATAGCTTAGTTCCAGTGAAAGCAGGGCATGTGGATGCGACTAAATCGTGGGACTCGGCCTATTATGGTTGGGACAATGAATATGGTGAACACCAAGCCCAGGTTAATGAATTCAAAGCCGCCAAGTTTCTGGTGTCGAACGGGGAGTTTCTTGACTTTGTTGAAGAGGGGGGCTACCAAAACCCTGACTACTGGGAAGAGGAAGGCAATCGATGGCGCGAGTATACCAAGGCGAGCCATCCTGTGTTTTGGCGTAAAGCCGACGAGGGTTATGTTTACAGAAGCATGCTTTCTGAAATGCCTCTACCGTTAGATTGGCCTGTTGATGTGAATTATCACGAAGCAAAAGCATTTTGTAATTACAAAAGTGAAAAAACAGGCCAATTGATTCGTTTACCTACCGAAAACGAATGGTTTCGCTTACGTGACTTTAGCGGTGTAAACCAACCGGTATATTCCAGTGAGTTTAATATTGCATTGAGTCAGTATGCGTCTAGCGAGCCTGTCACGAAACATAAATCCGGTGAATTTTATGATGTTGTGGGTAACGTTTGGCAGTGGACGGAAACGCCCATTTATCCCTTTGATGGATTTAAGGTGCATCCGCTATATGACGACTTCACAACGCCAACCTTCGACAATAAACATAATTTAATTAAAGGTGGCAGTTGGATCTCAACAGGGAATGAAGCTATGAAGCATAGCCGTTATGCATTCAGACGGCACTTTTTTCAACATGCAGGCTTTCGCTACGTACAAGCTGAAAGCCTCATTCAAGTTAATGATTTAGACTATGAAAGCGACACTCAAGTGTCTCAATACAGTGAATTTCACTATGGTGATGAATACTATGGTGTGCAAAACTTTGCAAAGGCGAGCGCCGAATTTTGCATCGACGCTATGGCACAACGTCCCGCACAAAAAGCATTAGACTTAGGCTGTGCGGTAGGGCGCTCTAGTTTTGAGTTAGCGAAACATTTTGCTCATGTTGATGGTATCGATTTTTCAGCCCGTTTTATTAAAACGGCGTTTACCATGCAAGAGCAAGGTGAAATTCGTTATCACCTCATAGAAGAAGGTGAACTCACTGCATTTAAAGCCAGAAAACTGTCGGCGTTGGGCTTAGACAATACGGCAAACAAGGTGGCGTTTGCCCAAGGTGATGCGTGTAATTTGAAACCCCAGTACAAAGGTTACGACTTAATTTTTATGGGTAACCTTATCGACCGAGTCTATAGCCCTCGTAAAGTATTAGAAGACATGAGCCATAGGCTTAACAGAGGCGGCTTATTAATTATTGCTAGCCCGTTTACTTGGTTAGAAGAATACACAGAGCGTTCTGAATGGCTAGGGGGGTATAAAGACGAAAATGGTGAAACCTTGAATTCAACCCAAGCATTAGAAGATGCACTGGCGAAAGATTTTGTGCGGGTTAAAGCTGCACAGGAGATTCCGTTTGTTATCCGCGAAACTAAGCGTAAATTTCAGCATACGCTGTCTGAATTTAATGTATTCGAAAAGAAGTAACGGTGTAGCGTGATAAGTTGAACCCATTAGGGTAAAAAAGCATTGGGAAAACCATGGGACGACATTCAAAAATGGGCCTGACTGAAGCCAAGCAGCCACGTTCGCTGCTAAGTAAAATGGATGCTTCGTATCACGCCGCATCGGGTAAAAACTCCCCTATGGCCAATGTATCAAACGGACAGGCGGGCCAAGCATGTTGGCACGCCCAGTGGACGGCGCCTTCATTACATGAAGGGGGTGATCATACTTGCAATACGCCCATGGCTAAAGATAACCTTGCGCATACGCGAACGAAGTTTCTTTCTCAGCAAACGGGTGAGTCGACAACGCCGGTGGATCCCTTAGGCATGGGGATCGCCGATATGGACTGTCCGCCACCTGGGGTTATTGGCAAGCGCTTGGCAGCTGCACTTTCATCACATTACGGCTATCACGACATTCATCACGCCACGGCGAATGCGGTATCTCACTGGTTTAAGCCTCAAGGTACACAGCATAGAGAGACCAATTCTCCGGTAAGCCCACATTCTGTGGTGGGTGTTGCCAGTGTGGTGAGTGCGGTGGATGTGGCGTTAAAAACATTCTGTCAGCCTGGCGACAGTATCATGATCCTGACTCCCACCTATGGGCCGTTAAAAGCCTGTATTGCCTTAAATGGAATGCAAGCCCACGACATTGCGATATCAACAAGCAGTAAGGCAGCGCATTCCATCAATCTGAATGCATTGTGTGAAAACGCATCGGCCATGGTGCTATGCCACCCTAACAACCCAACGGGGACGGTATTATCTGAGCAATGCCAAGAGGAAATTGTGACGTTTTGTCATCAACATAATATTTTGTTGGTGACAGACGAAGTGCATAGTGAATTTGGGTTTTCGAGCCCGTATCGGCCTGCTTCAGTGCCACTATTTGGCAGTAAAAGTCGCCTGCGAGACCGCTGTAACATTATTCATATTAACAGTGTTTCAAAAGCATTTAACTTGGCCGCCGTACCAGGGGCTTCATATGCCATCGTGCCCAACCCAGATAGTAAACAGCAGTTTGCCCAGGCTATTAAAGCCCGTCATCTTGAGGCGAGTTTTTTATCTCAGCTTGCACTTATTGCGGCCTATAAAGAGGGGGGGGCGTGGTTAAACGCTCTGCGTCACAGTATTGATTACAATCGCCAGTTTGTTGATTTTTATTTTAATTATCATGGTTTACACCCTGATTATACCCTAGGCCAAGCTGGGTATTTTTTATGGTTAAATTTAGAGTCGAAGGACGAATCCCGCTACACTTGCACCTTTGCCGCGCGCAGTTTTCAAGCCTGTTTAGACCGTGGAGTAATGGGCACTGACGGTCAATCTTTCGGTGCCCCGGGATTTATTCGACTTAATTTAGCCTGCCATCCTCGTGTTATTGAGCAAGCGTTAGATCGCATCTTCTTTAACCGCTTTTAGCTTGCGTGTGTTTTATACCTCGCTTACCTGCGATCGGCGCCATTCTATTTAATAGAACAGTAATCAAGCTTTTATGAAATTTAATCCAAGTTATTGCGAAACTATAATGCGCATATTGGCGAATAGATTTAGTGCGATTCACCGTTTGAAAAACGCGCACGCAGAGTGGAGCAACTTACATGGTTTACATGAGAAAGGCAGAAGAAAGGGGCAAGGTTAATTTAGGTTGGTTGAATAGCAACCATAGCTTTTCCTTTGGGCATTATTACGATGTTAACCACATGGGCTTTTCCGTGCTTAGGGTGATTAACGACGATGTGGTTCAGCCCGGTAGAGGCTTTGACACCCACGGCCACAAAGACATGGAAATTGTGTCTTATGTTGTGAAAGGTGCATTGAAGCACAAAGATAGTGCTGGCAATGAATACCAAGTGCCAGCGGGAGACATTCAAGTGATGAGTGCGGGCAGGGGAATTATGCACTCAGAATACAATGCTTCTGACACAGAGGAAGTCAATTTTTTGCAGATTTGGATTCTACCGAATCAAAAAGGGGGCGCACCTACCTACGGACAAAGGGCGCTGGCGCCAAGGGGGGAAACAAATCCATTATCGTCTAGGACGCTAACGCCTGACATGTCACTACCCCGCACAACAGAAGCGCATCAAGATGAACATGGTGCGAATGCTAACGTTGCTGCACGCCAACGTCAGCTGCTAGTGTCTGCAGATGGCCGTCAGGGCTCGTTACCCATAAAGCAAGACGCCAGTATTAGCAGCATTCACCTTTCTGACGGCGAACAATTTACCTTGCATACCGGGGCCAGAAAGGGCTATTTGCATATTGTTCGCGGTACGCTAAAGGCCAATATAAAAAGCGAATTACAGGGCATTTCATTGCGTCAGGGTGATGGCTTGGGCATATATATGAACGACCGTTTACAACTGGACAGTCAGGGTGAAGCTTTGGCCTTGTGGTTCGATTTGCCCAATATCTAAACCTAAGTAAATAAGTTAGTACAATTTCGTTGAGGGCAAATCTCCGGTAAACGCTTCACCTTAACGTATCTCGTGGTATGATGAAGGCAACTTGGACTTAATTGTTGAACGTTTTTCTTTTAACAGCAATCGCCTGCGGCTATTTTGCTGGAACGTTTATTGCAAAGTTTATGCAATATACTGCGACGTTAAAGCCAGCATTAAGTACACGTGTAATAAGAACAGAAGTCAGTGAGATACTAGTGTGATTAAAATTATCCTAGCAGATGACCATGATTTGGTCAGAACAGGGATCCGCCGGATTTTGGAAGACGAAAGTGAATTCTCCGTAATAGCCGAAGCTAAAAACGGTGAAGAGGCGGTACAGTTGTGCCGTAAAAACGCACCAGATGTGGTACTCATGGATGTAAATATGCCCGGCATTGGCGGGTTAGAAGCAACCAAACGTATTGTCCGTATGTCTGAAAACACGCGGGTGGTTTGTGTGTCTATGGTGAAAGAAAGCCCCATACCCATGCAGGTAATGAACGCAGGGGCGTTTGGCTTTTTAACTAAAGATGCCGAGCCTGAAGAAGTCATTCGAGCGATATATAAAGTGGCCGCAGGTCAAAAGTATCTCGATAACGAAATTGCTCATAGCATTGCGATTGACAAATTATCTCCAAGTTCAGAAAACCCGTTTAATGAACTTTCTTCACGTGAACTCAGTATTGCATTAAGACTCACTAAAGGGCAGCGGGTGCCAGATATTGCAAACGAACTTAGTATTAACGCAAAAACAGTGAACACCTATCGTTATCGCATGTTCGATAAGTTAGGCGTAACCACAGATGTTGAACTTACTCACCTAGCGCTGCGCCACAAACTCATTGATTCTAATTTACTTTAATAGATGTCTACGTTTGATTCAGCAGCATTCTTAAAAAATTTAACGTCTCAGCCTGGCGTGTACCGAATGTACAACGCCCAGGATGAAGTTATTTATGTCGGTAAGGCCAAAAACTTAAAAAAACGGGTATCCAGTTACTTCAGGATAAACGTGGATAACGCCAAAACACGTTCATTGGTTAGCCAAATTGCGAAAATGGACGTCACGGTGGTTAACAGCGAAACCGAAGCCTTCTTGCTAGAAAATAACTTCATTAAAAAGTACAAGCCTCGCTATAACGTAGTGATGCGAGATGATAAGTCATACCCTTTCATTTTTTTATCTGATCACGAACACCCTCGGCTTTCATTCCACCGAGGGCCGCAAAAGAAAAAGGGGGAGTATTTTGGCCCCTATCCAAGCGCTTGGGGGGTAAGAGAAAGCCTGCGCTCAATGCAGAAAATTTTCCCCGTTCGTCAATGCGAAGATAGTTACTACAGAAGCAGAAGCCGCCCATGTTTGCAGTATCAAATGCAGCGGTGCAGCGCCCCCTGTGTGGAAGGCAATGTATCTAACGAAGAATATGCTGACCAGGTGGCACTGGCCAAGTTATTCCTCAAAGGAAAGAACCAGCAGGTGATAGGTACCTTGGTTGAGAAAATGGAATCTGCCAGTGAGCAGCTTAATTTTGAAGCGGCAGCCAGATATAGAGACCAAATTAATGCATTGAGAAAAGTGCAGGAACGCCAATGGGTAGCGGGAACCCAAGACGAAATGGATGTATTTGGGTTTGCGGTTAAAGGCAATATGGCGTGTATTCAAGTGATGTTTATTCGAGATAGCCAATTGCTGGGAAGTAAAGCGTTTTTTCCTAAAGTGCCCTCTACCGCCGACGAACAAGAAATTTTTGAATCATTCTTCTTACAGTTTTATCTGGCTGGCAATAAGGTTATTCCAAAGCAAATAGTCCTTCCCCGAGAATTAACCGATGATTCAGCCATAGCCACCTTGCTCAGTGAAGAAGCAAAGTACCGAGTGACCTTTTTTAAAGGGGCCAGGGAAGAAAAGCGACGTTATCTTCAGTTGGCGCAAGCCAATGCTGAAACGGCGCTAGAAAGTCAGTACAGCGCGCAAAAATCGGTTTTTGCTCGCTATATCGACTTAGAAACGGCGCTAGAACTCGAAAACCCCATACAGCGCATGGAGTGTTTTGACATTAGCCATACATCAGGGCAACAAACCGTGGCGTCCTGTGTGGTGTTTAATAGAGAAGGGCCGTTAAAAAGTGATTATCGCCGGTATAATATTGAAGGTATTACGCCTGGCGATGATTACGCAGCTATGGCGCAGGCGCTGAAGCGACGATACAAATCGGTTAAAGAAGTACAAAAAATACCGGATTTGCTACTCATTGATGGAGGAAAAGGGCAGCTAGCGCAAGCAGAAGCCTTTTTCGAAGATTGGCCTCATGATAAGAAACCGATGTTATTAGGTGTGGCGAAAGGCACCACACGAAAACCTGGATTAGAAACCTTGATCTTGGCGGGTAATCACGATGTGGTACCCATGGACCCGCATGCGCCCGGCCTTCATTTAGTTCAACATATACGTGATGAGTCACACCGTTTTGCAATTACAGGGCATAGAAATAGACGACAGAAGGTTAAAACCACGTCTAGCCTTGAGAGCATTCCTGGTATTGGAGCAAAACGTAGACAGACCTTGTTGAAATATATGGGGGGGTTACAAGGCCTTAAAAAAGCCAGTAAACAAGAAATTGCGGGTGTACCCGGTATCAGCCAAGACTTGGCAGAGACTATTTACGACCATTTACATCAATAACACACAAGCTTCCGCGCATTTTTTTGTGACATGGGGTAATGTGTGTGAAAACTAAAGCGATAACGCTGCGCTAAATCGCCAGTCATTGGCAAACATTGAGATTTTTTTATGTGGACTGTTCCAAATATCATTACTTTATTTAGAGTAATTCTGATACCCGTATTCGTAACTGTGTATTTTTTAGATTGGCGTTGGGCGCATGAAGCCGGCGCATTTATATTTTGGTTAGCGGCTATTACCGACTGGTTTGATGGCTACCTCGCAAGAAAATTACAACAGAGCACCCCCTTCGGTGCATTCCTCGACCCCGTTGCCGATAAGCTAATTGTAGGCGCTGCGTTATTAATGATTACCCACAGCTACGCAAATTTGTGGATTACCTTACCCTCAATTGCATTACTCGTAAGAGAAATTTATGTTTCTGCGTTACGGGAATGGATGGGGCAAAACGGTGTGCGCGAAGCGGTAAAGGTGTCGTTCATAGGAAAAGCGAAAACAACTGCTCAAATGTTAGCCTTAATCGGCCTGTTGTCAGGACTAGAAACCTTCATGGGCTTTACCATTTACTGGGTCACACTTGGTTATATTCTTCTTTATATTGCTGCACTGTTGTCTTTATGGTCAATGTTGGTGTACACAAAAGCAGCATGGCCACATTTAGGTGGCAACGCAATTAAACCAAATTGATCGCGTTATAATCAAAATGAATAAAAATAAGGCAAACGAACAAAAAAATGCAAATTTTCCTTAATTTTCACTGTTTTTCGTATTGACAGTTTGGCGGGTACAGGTAGAATGCACCCCACATTTCGAGAGGACATCACCGAAACGAAATGTAAGATTTAAGAGTGCGGGAATAGCTCAGTTGGTAGAGCACGACCTTGCCAAGGTCGGGGTCGCGAGTTCGAATCTCGTTTCCCGCTCCAAAATCTAAAATGCAATAGCTAGTAGGGCGGAATGGCAGAATGGCTATGCAGCGGATTGCAAATCCGTGGATCTCGGTTCGACTCCGGGTTCCGCCTCCATAAGCTGCCTTGCAGCATCAGGTTCTACGCCTGACACCTTTGCTGAAAAGCAACCCGATGCCCGGGTGGTGAAATTGGTAGACACAAGGGATTTAAAATCCCTCGCTGGTAACAGCGTGCCGGTTCAAGTCCGGCCCCGGGCACCATTTCATGTTTTAACACACTCCATACCAGTCAATTTTCAGCTTTATTCCTACTGTTTATCAGGCTTTTGTGTCTTACTACGTCCAATGCGGTCTATTGTCATCCCTAAGCACATGGTGCTACATTCGGTGCTACACAGATTCAATTACGACTAAATAGCACCAGCAAGTAAGCATGTTGGTAGCACCAGTCGATTAATCAGACGATAGGTAGCACCACATGCCGTTAACAGACATTCAAATAAAACAGGCTCAAGCAAGTACAAAGGATATTTGGCTCACCGATGAGAAGGGCTTGCGCTTGCTCGTGAAAAAGAATGGCTCTAAGTACTGGCGTCTTAAGTATCGTTTTCAGGGTAAACAAAAGACACTGGCAATTGGCGTCTATCCAGAAGTGTCTTTGAAGGATGCACGAGAAGCAGTATCAGAAGCTAGAAGGCTATTAAGGGATGATATTGACCCTAGCGCTATAAAGCAGGAAAAGAAGCACCTTTCTTCTGTAAGCGAGATAGAGCTGTTTAACACACAAGCACGGCTTTGGTGGAATAAGCAAAAGGGTCAGTGGAGCGAGGGCCATGCCGCCCGTATTTGGACTCGTTTAAATGATAATGCGTTAAAGACACTAGGTAAGCGCCCCATTGGTGAAATCACACCTCAAGACATAATCAGAACTGTTCAGAAAATAGAAGCGCGTGGTGCGCTCGATGTAGCACAAAGAGTACTTCAAGACATAAGGCGCGTTTGTCGTTTCGCTGTACAGACTGGCGTTTTACTCCATAACCCTGCTTCTGAGCTATCCGGAATACTGGAAAAGCGTAAAACCTCGCACAGGGCCTCTCTACCAAGGGAAGAATTACCTCAGTTCCTACGTGATCTAGATGCGTACCACCAGCAAGGCCGCTTGCTTACCAAGCTAGCAATAGAACTATTAGTACACACCTTTGTTAGACCTGGTGAATTAGCCGGTGCTCGTTGGGATGAATTCGACTTAGAAGAAAAGTTATGGCGCATACCTGCGCATAGAATGAAAATGAAGTCTGATCACATTGTGCCACTTTCTAGGCAAGCACTTGCAGTATTGGAAAATACCAAGCCGTTCAGCGCTCGTTTCGAGTTCGTTTTTCCTTCTGAAAGAGATAGGTTTAAACAAATGTCTGACAATACTATGCGTATGGCTATTTTTCGCATGGGGTACGATGGTGAAACCAAAGGCAAAAGTAAAGCAAACCCTCATGGCTTCCGTGCTACGGCGTCCTCAATTCTGAATGAAACAGGCTTTAACCCTGACGCAATAGAACGTCAGCTTTCACATATGGAAAGGAATGGGGTTAGAGCTGCTTACACACACCATGCTCGTTACTTAGAAGAACGTAAAGAAATGATGCAATGGTGGAGTGATTACTTAGATAGTCTTAAGAATAACGGTAACGTTACGCCCATTTTTAAAAAACAAGCCTGATATGAGTAGTGCAGCGCAACACTGTAAGGGAAATAAAGATGCAATACGAAAACGCAATAACATTAGATATAGAAAGCTTTGAAATCTGTTACGAAGGTATCCATGCTGCTCTGACTATTATCTGTAATCAAGGACGGCAAAGTAGCATTAAAGCCATGGTTCAACTTGCTGAAAGTATAAATAGTTCATTGGAGCAACGAATACATTTGGCGAATGATTTTGAAAATGCGAAAGGTAATCCCGATAAAAACGCAGCGTTTTTACAAATAGTTAATTTGGCGTTTTCCTTAAAGTCTTTAGATCGTGAATTAGAAGAAAAATTGAATAGCTGCTTTTTTCGCTTTGGAGAGTCGAACTCAAAGGAGGTTAGGCTTTTTAGAAGTGCTATATGGACGTTGAGTACTTCGCTGGGTCAATTGGTTAAGGAAGTGGAAGAAGCAATTGCACCTGAACAAAACCAACCTCGCGGTAATGTGATCAGTATTTAAAAATAGGTTTTGACTGGCGCTAGGGTAGCTCCCGAAAAGTGACCCCAATCACCTGTGCCAGTTCCTCTTTATGGGATTCCGTAGGGGTACGGTATGACAAAAATGCTCGGTTCATTAGATGAAGCATTATCATCGTGGGAAAATGAAATTCTTCCCGATTTACAACACAAGGCCAGAAGCATACAAAGCCTTAATAATG
This sequence comes from Alteromonas sp. B31-7, assembly GCF_015767655.1. NCBI lineage: Bacteria > Pseudomonadati > Pseudomonadota > Gammaproteobacteria > Alteromonadales > Alteromonadaceae > Alteromonas > Alteromonas sp. B31-7. The sequence continues at coordinate 2,390,020 of NZ_CP065233.1, read as the reverse complement.
AATTAGCCACGACACAAAGCGAAGGTAGCCGTGAATATCTAAGTTTACTTATTGATAGGGCTAAGCGCGCTTCACAAGCTATCAGTGACATTCCTAGACTCTTTTATAACAACCCTGATAATGCTTATATCTGGAAAGATGCTATATCCTGTAGCGACTACACAGCTCCAAACTTACTTGCTGTAATTGTAATGGGGTATTTAGGCCCCAATAACCCCCAAGGCAAGCTAACAGCAAAGGGCAGACAAAAATGGAAAGCTGATGTGGCTCAAACGTCACAGAGACTCGCAGCCCTTTTATCTGGAAGCGACTTACAATCAGTATCTGACGAAAGGGTATTTAACTTATACCAAGACCTAGCATGGCTGGTCGATACCCATATATCGGATAAACAAGAGGCAAGCCGTTTAAAAAGCGAGATGCACGAAAGAATATTTTATTCTACAAGTGGCTTTATGTGGGATTTAGACAGGCTTACGCAAGTAGATGTAGAGTTTGAACCTATAAAGTCATGGGAAGATTTACAATATACCTATGAGCCGTTCTGGCCTGAAATCACCCTAAAGAAACCCAATGACACCAATGCACCACGGGCTTACTTTATCCGGTATGTCACTTACTGCTTGCTTAGCCTAACAAACAAGCCCTATAGAGCCCGCGTAAAGCGACTTTCTGACACTTTCTATAGTGAGGTCGATAACAAGTCAATACGGGGCCTTACAGATGATTTAACCGCAGCACACAAACGACAGGCATCTTTGTAATAGGGGGTTTTTATTCTTATTTACTCAAAATCCCCCTAGGGGGTTTATTCCTTATTTGCTGTTTTATCCCCACTTATTAGGCGTTTCGGTTTTATTTAATATTTCCACCCTAAACAATTTTGGTCTTAAGTGGAGATAATTGGAATGAATAACAGCGCATCGGCATATACCCCGATAACAGATGACCCAATTCTAAGAATGCCGGAGGTTGAGAGGACCACTGGCTTAAAGAAAAGCACAATATACCTACTGATAAAGCAATCACAGTTCCCTTCTCCTATAAGCCTAGGCGGTAGAGCAAGCGGCTGGCTTCTTTCTGAAATCAATCAATGGAAAGCTGAACGTATAGCAATATCACGGGGGCAGTAATGCAAAAGACAATCCCGTATAAGCCTGATCACTTCTATTTTATCGGTTCTACTGTAAATCAAGTTATAGGTTTTCGAGCTGCTCGCGGTACTGGTCCATGCGAAGTGATGGAAACAGAGAACGAGGGCTACTATTTGGAATATGTCCCCTCTAGTAACCTAGAGTTTCAGTTTAAGTTTAAACACCATCCATTGGCTAATGGCGGTAAATGCCTGGTGTACGAAATCCCCGAAACTTTCAACCGCCCTTTTGTAAGCAATAAAGCCAAGCAAATGGGGTTAGACCTATGAAAATACGAGAGCTAACAAGTAAAGAGCACCTTGAACCTGATCACGTGTATATCATTGGGGATAGTGAGCAAAAAGTACTTGGTTTTCTTGAAGTATTGCGTGTGGCTAATCAGCCTTTAGAGCAATTCACTGTTAACAACTTAATATACCTTTGCTATCCACCAGCAACCGAAATTAAACAGTTGCCTAGGGAGGTTATCAACTTACCTTGTGGTGCTACGTGTGTGGTGCATTGGCTAACCTTTAAAACAAAAAAACGAAACCCCAAAAAGCCTGTAGTCCTTTTCTCAGCTCATGTGAAATCGCAATCAATGAGCAGAATAAACAAAGCTAAGTCTTGCAGAAAGAAGAGGTATTAATGGGTAAGTTAGATTTTAAAGGCCTAAATGAGTATGCGTTGAGTAATATTGATAGCGTATTACACCATTACTTACCTAACGGAAAGCATGAGGGCCATGAGTACAAGCCATTAAACCCAAGAAGAGCAGACAAAAAATCTGGTTCATTCAGTATTAATACCAATACAGGTGTTTGGGCTGACTTTGCAGATAGCGAGGCGAAAGGTCAAGACGTTATATCTCTGGTGGCATATGTTACAAACAAGCCTCAAGGCGAAGCCTACAAAGAGCTTAGCGACTTACTCAACTATGGTAATAGAGTTGAAACAAAAACAAACAAAAGCACCTCAAATACCCGTAGAAATAGTGAAGAGTGGTTACACGTAACGCCTGTGCCGCACGAATTTGTTAGACGTTGCCATAAAAAACACTACAAACATGGCTTACCTACTTTTACATGGGAATACAGGGACGCTAACAATCAGCTTATTCTTAAAGTACTGCGCTTTGATAAACAAATAGACGGCAAAAGAGAAAAAGCATTTTATCCGTTAGCCCTATATAGAAACCGTGACACTAGTGAAATTAAGTGGCGATGGTCTATGCCAAAAATAAACCGCCCATTGTACGGATTAGATGAACTTGCAAAGCGCCCTAAAGCCACAGTAGTTCTTACAGAGGGTGAGAAGGCCGCAGACGCGGCAAAAGTATTGTTCCCTAGCTGTGTTTGTATGACGTGGCCTAATGGCTCTAAGTCTATCAGTAAGGCCGATTTTACACCGTTGGCTAGGCGCAATGTAATCATATGGCCCGATAATGATAATGCCGGTATTAAGTGCGCCAAAGAGCTTAAGAACTTACTCACTTCACTAGATGCAGCAAGCATTCGAATTATTAATTTAGACAGCTTAGCTAAAACCCCTCTTTCTGAAAGCGAAGGTGGCTCTTTATTTGGTGAAGATTGCACGTGGCCCGATAAAGCGGATGCCGCAGACGCTATTGAGCTAGGCTGGGGCGCTACACACTTAGAAGCGTTAAAGAAAAGTGGTGAACTATTCATAAAAGAGGCGGTTACACACGCCCCTAGCGATATTAAGCCCAATATACCTCAAGGCTTTAAATTAACCGATAACGGTGTAGAAGCGTTTTACAAGTCTGACGATAAAGGGAATGAAATATACAAGCGAATATGCGCCCCTTTAGAACTGCTAGCCTTAACCCGTGATGCTGGTGGCTCTGGTCAAGATTGGGGGGTACTTGTGCGCTTTAAAGACTATGACGGTCAAGAGAAGCGCTTAAATATCCCTAAGCGCCTGTTTGCTACTGACGGTGGTTCAGACATTAGAAAACAATTACTTTCAGAGGGGCTTCATATAGAGCCACGCTCACAAGAGAAAGGAAAACTCATTGATTACCTTAACTGCCCTGACATAACCAATAGAGTAGGGTTAGTTAAAAAGTTAGGTTGGCATAAAAACGCTTTCATTTTGCCCGACCAAACAATAGGTGAAACAGTGTCACCGCTTCTTTACGACAATGAAAACGCCCGTGATTGTAAATTAAAGGCCAATGGCGCTATATCAGATTGGCAACGTGAAATAGCGTCATATTGCGAAGGAAACCCTTTGCTTACTCTTGCTGTGTCTCTTGCCTTTACTGGCCCCCTAGTCAGCTTAATGGGGCTTTCTGAAAACGTTGGGTTTCACTTCTACGGTGATAGTTCGTTAGGTAAGTCCACGTTAATGAATGTTGCTTGTTCTGTGTATGGTAAGCCTAGCGAATTTAAAGGCTCATGGCGTACCACTGATAACGCTTTGGAAGATACCGCAGCCTTACATTCAGACATGCTATTGGCGCTCGATGAGCTAAACGAAGCTAATCCCCTTACCATTGAGGGGATCATATACATGGTTGGTAACGGTAAAGGTAAAAACCGCTCTGGCCCTGACTATGCCAAGAAGAAAACACAGCGTTGGAACCTGGCGTTTTTGTCAAACGGTGAAAAGACTATTGATGACTACTTAGGCAGCATTGGCAAATCGGTTAATGGTGGTGTTCATATGCGGTTTCTTTCTCTGCCAGCTTCACAGCACGAAGACGAAGCACTTAAAAAGCGTAATGGCATATACACGAACACACATAATTTTATTAACGGTGCTGCATTGTCTGATCACTTGAACAAGGCGTGTGAAAAGTATCACGGTGAACCGTTCTTAGAGTTTATCAAGCAATTAACCAGTACCGACTTAAGCGAACTAATCAAAGTGCATCATGCAGAGATTGCAACGTACAGAGAAAGGGTGCTTGGTAATGATGCTGGTGGACAAGCGGTAAGGGCCTTTCAGAAATTTGCGCTGGTGGGCTTAGCTGGTGAGCTTGCTTCAACTTTTGGCATTACTGGATGGAGCGAGGGCCATTCTATTCAATCGGCTATATCGTTGTTCAGAATGTGGGTAGATATTCGAGGTGGTACTGGGAACGTGGAAGAAATACAGCTTCTTAATCACCTGGCGAAGCAAATAAAGCTTTATGGTGAAAAGCACTTTAAACGGTGGGATAGAAGCGGGGCCAAAGACCCTATGATTATTGATGAGCATGTACCAGCCAAATTGGAAACATGGGGCTATAGAGAGCAAATTACCACTAGGCACCCTGATAAAGACGCTACTACAGACCATATGTATTACGTGTACAAAGACATATTTATGGATGTTATGTGTAAAGGCTTTGACGGGAAGAGGGCCGCTCGACTGCTTAGAGATTTAAGTGTTTCTATACTCAGACCGTCAGAGCTAGAACGTAAGAAGCTTAACACCTCTGAAGCTCTACCCAATGCCGGTGGTAAGTCTCAACAGGTGATTAAGTTCAAGGCATCGTCACTCTTTGACGCTGTAGACAGAATGACTTTAAGCGATAGTGATCAACAAGATGCTGAACAAACTAAGTCGGCCTGAGCGTGTGTGTATGCCAAGAAATAACACGTAATATACTAAGCCTGTTTAAACATACAGGTTTAGTATTATTGCATATGGTTAACCACCTAAACCTATCGCCTCAACTTCTCATTTCTTTCTCTGTAAGCACCTATAACACGCCATTTATCTTATTAAATTTGCACTATGCAGTACCTATTTGCACTTTGTTTATAGCCGTTTGCAGTAGTGCAAATGCTAAATATGTATTTATAAACATAGGGTTACAACTCCCGTTTGCACTATTTGCACTATTTGCACTCTATTTTACTAGGTCAGGGGTTTGTCCCTTCTACCCTGCGCAACGGGGCATAACGCGCTTTCAGTTGTAAAGACTTCTGAACAGACTTCACACGACTGAGGTGCAATGGTGTACACCCACCACCATAACCTTTGCCAACGAACTCACTTCAGAATGCTATTTGCCTATGCTTTTTCACGGGTCCTTTTGGAAAGGGGGGGTTGTACGGCACACGGAACCGCGTATCTTTAACAGCTATAGAAAATTTCAAAGGGGGGTTATATTTTAAGTGAGATAACTTCATTAAAATCATTGGTTTAAATGATATGTAAATTCATACTTAGTTCGATTTATATGCTTTGGTTCAATTTAATGGTGGGTACATTGCACCGTTAAATTGAACGTTTGCACTAAGGTATTGTATACCAAACCTAATTTATAAATATTACTCAAAGGGTAACTGTGTTTTACCTCGTTATGGTTGTTCATACCCAATACAGCAAGACCAAAATATAGTGTGTCGAATCGGGCTTCTCTTCGCGTGAAAGCAAAAAGTTAAGGGGCACGGGGTTAGATAGGCATATTTCTACTGCAAAAAGTGCAAATAGTGCAAATTATATAAATAACTGTATATTTATCAGTTGTATATTGTGTTTGCACTTTTGATTAACGCTTAAAGTAAAGTGCAAATTTAGAAACGATAGTGCAAATTTATAAGGGCCGAAATATGCTTTTGATGAAAGGTGTAAAGATATGACTGAGTGGGGCTACGGGTTAGTAGTATTGGTGCATGGGCTCATTGCAGCGTATTTATTAACTTATATCAAAAAAAAGGCTAGTGACCTGGCTACAAAGGAAAACCTAGAGGACTTAAAATTACAGCTGCATGAGACAACTACTGTGGTGAAAAGTACCGAACAGCACATAATGTCTGACGTGTGGGTAGCGCAGAAAAGGTGGGAAATTAAGAAAGAGTTTTACTCGAACGTATTAGAAATTTTTGAAACAATTCTTGAAGCACTTAAATTCATTGAGAACAGCTTAAAGCCTAGCGAAAGTGATAGGCCGCAATCATTGAAAACGCTGGTTAGTGAAAAAGAGAAGATGATTAAGTCTTCAAATGCAAAGCTTGAAAATGAAGTAAAAACTATCGGTACGCTGTTTCTTGATAAGGAAGTGCTAAGCGCAATAGACAGGTACCTAAAAGCGGAGGAAAGGAGACGAGCTAGAATTGATTTAGAGCTTCTTGACCCCGACTGCACAGATCCGAGTGTTGGTGAGGAATACTATAGTCCATCTTCCTATATATGCCACCAGCTTAATGAATGCATAGAAGCTCATAAGCTGCTAGTGGAATACGCCAGAGAAGATCTACAAGTGATGTGGCAAAGTGATAACAGGCATTCCAAAAACTACGACAAATAGGAAGCAAATTAATGGAAAAATTACGGGTAACCGCGTTTAAAGGTTCTTCTGAATCGTTTTGTGAAGCGTTAGACGAAGCGCAGCTCAAACATAGCAAAGTATTTCATCTATCTGAAAGCGTAATGGCCTCCGGATTAACCATAGAGATTATATTACACGGCGGCTTTGGAGCACTGGCTGTGGCATGTTTGGCGTGGGTTCGTTATAAGAAAAATAGGCGTATCAATATCAGAACGAAAGAAGGTACCAGTGTTTGGCTAGAAGGTTATTCAGCAGAGGACGCGACAAAAATATTGGAGCAAGCAGAAAGTATCGCTGTTATAGAGACGGGACAGAATGAAAGCTCGAAAGAACTTGAAGAAAAATAATACCGTTTCGCTATATATAGTTTATTTTTTATAACCACCAGCGATACCTCAATTATATGAGGCTAAGCAAGTTAATTGGTGCTACATTTGGTGCTATAAATGGTTAGTTAACTTTAAAATAAATTATTAAATCAATCGGTTAGATTTGTTTTTTAACTTCGGCCCCGGCACCATTTCTATATTTCAATAAGTTCTAAGAGACTAATTAAGAGGCTCTACCCCATAAACGGGGGATCAGCACTCATCGGCTCTACCCCATAAACGGGGGATCAGCACTCATCTTACCCTATTGATAACACCATCCCATCCGCAATGGGTCATCACTCTTATTCTGTAATTTTCAAAGTTTCTAAAACCATACGCTCTTCTCGATATCATTTCCATTTTGTTGTGGAAGCCTTCGGTGACGCCGTTGTTCCGTGTAAAGCGCCACATGGCGATGATAGGTTGCAACCACGAAGTTAAGGTATTGGCCAGTGCACGAAGTGGACTGTGATGTAACTGTTCAAGCAAGTCTAAGAACCTCGGTAATGTCTTCTCCATTCGTTTTTCATTCATAGTCTTTAACAGCATATACCTGATGAGCTTCTGTTTGACCTCATACAGTGCTTTCAACACCGGATAGTCAGCTAAGTAGCGTTGTAGGTTGCTGTTTTTCTCTTCGCTTAAATGCCATTGATGTCGTCGCATCAAACTAAGTAAACCCCGATTTTTACGTCCTTCAGGGTGTTGTTGCTGCCACGCTTTTAAGAAGTGATGGTTGATCAAGCGCACCACATGAAAACGGTCAGCGACGATTGTCGCGTTAGGAAAGTACTTTTTAGCAATGCTGCGATACGTTTCGGACAAATCCATCGCGATGAGCTTCACGTTCTCTTTATTGGGAGGGTGGCGCAAATACGAGCGTAAACTTAATTCAGAACGTCCCAGTTTTACATCAAACACACTACGATGTCGTAAATCTACAAACGTCGTCGCATAACCCTTCTTACGGGTAAAAAAGTGTTCATCTACCCCCAACATCTCGGGCAGGGGCGATGATAATCTCTTTATGTTTTTGGCTGATATGAGATTGGTACCACCGCTCTACCGTAGTTGGACTAATGCGATGTGTGCGTGAGATGCCACGCTGCGTAACACCGCCGTGGTGCGCCTCAAAGACTTCCAAGCGAAAGCACTCTGATGCCCGATAGCGAGGCCGAATCCCAACAAAAGGATGCCTGAAATAACGACCACAGCATCGACAATGATACTTAGGCACCTTTAAATGTAGCGTTAGCACCTGATTACCTTGACGCGTGTGCTTTACAGTGCGCTTATGTGTGGCTTTTATGCGTAAATGTCGACTCTCACAATGCTTGCATAGAGGCTTTTTAGTAGGCTTTGCCCACACTTCAATAAAATCATGTCGATGAACACGTTCTATTTCTAACTCACTTATGCCTAAAATAGTACCTGCGTGGGACATCTGTACTCTCCATTAAATGATTCTTCGCAAAATCAGTTTAATGAATGCGGATGTCCCCCGTTAATGATGAAGAGCCTAAAATATTCAACACAGCAAACGTATTCAACCTTTTCTAGCATCAGTTATTTCAATGCTTATTACTGCCGATCATTGACGAGGGTAGAGCACGTTTCCTTATGCGAAAAAGTACTCTGACCCCATTATTTAAAGTTAACGGCTGTATCGTCTTGCCATCATAAGACCTACACCTAATAGTAATAGACCTAATGATTGACTTACAGGAACGTAATAGTAGGTAATTCGCACGTCAGCTGATGCAAAGGTATCAATTAATGTAGCAAGGTTACCGCCACCGTTAACTGTACTTGTTGCAATTGCTTCGAATAAAAATTGACTTTGGCCTATTCCTGTAAATAACGTCAGTAGGCTGGGTGAGCTTATTATCAAACTTTCATAATCGTTAGTGGCTAAATTAACGAACTCCACACCTGAGGTGCCATCGTAATCAACAACACCATCAAAGGTCGACAAGCTATCTGTTCGTGTTGTTGAAGGCGTTGCCGTTAATGTTGTTGTTCCATCTGGCAGTTGTAGTGTGATAATGGTTGATAAAACAGCGGTAACACTCGACGCTCTTGTCGTACTTCTGTTCTCAACTTGTATAGAGCCGCTTGACCGAGCAAACAATTCAACCACGACAGATTCCAGTACACTGCCTGTGGTGTTATCGAATAAGTTAAATACTACAGGCGTGTCAAAATCTGTTTGGTCACGAGTGACTGTGAGGTCTTGCACAATAACAGCAGCATTCGCAAGAATGGGGGTTAACAGCAAAAATGTACCGCTAATAAGGCGTTTAAGCATTGATTTATACTCAAAAGTGTCTAGAGCCAAGCGATTTTGGCTGAGCGCCTATAGCATTTCTAATGCCATTTTTTATATGTATTATTTATCAGCTAGTTAGCTAATTATAATTTCATTTCTCGTACTAGAATGTAAAAACAGCTGACAGCACTTATGGGACGACTGATACTAACGTCAGTGAAGTTTACATTACCGGCATGATAATAGAGTGTGGGAATAGCTCAGTGGGTAGAGTACGATTCTCGATTCCCTACTTATTGCACTCCATCGGTTCTGCCACAAACTAGTGTTACCTTTAACGCTCGAGTTATAAAAATTAACGCTTCCATGGTTGGACCAAGCTTTTAGAAATCGGCTCCCCGAACTAGGTTTTTATGGTAATATTTGGCGACTTCAATATACATAGATATTCCCTTGTTACACAAAAACTCCGTTATGCAGCTTCGGGCTGACGAACTTGCTACTGCACAGCGTGCATTTAATGCCCGAGGCAGCAAAGTAGTGCGCTGTGAAGGCTGTTTATTACCTACAGTGAATTGTATGTGCGCCAGTAAGCCGACACCCGCTGGCCAATGTGCGGTGGCGTTTATCATGTACAAAGGGGAATACTATAAGCCCACTAATACTGGCCGGCTTATCGCCGATGTTATTGCTGATAATCATGCTTTTTTATGGCATCGCACCATGCCTTGTGAACCATTATTAGCGCTATTGAACAACCCGCTTTATCAACCCATCATTGTTTTTCCGCATGAGTACGCAAGCGAAGAACGGTGTATACATCAGCCTGTGGCCGCGCCGAATAAGAAATTACTTTTTATCTTCCTTGATGGAACCTGGCGGGAAGCGCGAAAAATGTTTGGGAAGAGTCCGTACTTAGATAGTTTACCTGTGTTGGGCGTGTCACCGGATATTGCTTCAAATTACCTATTGCGAGCGTCTACACATGAGTTTCAGCATTGTACCGCAGAAGTGGGGATCAGCGTGTTAGATCTAGCGGGCGAGACCGAATCTGCGCGTAACTTGGCACAGTATTTTAGTGTATTCAGGCATCAGTATTTAAAGGGCAAACCCCATTTAACCCATAAAATTGAATTTGCAAAAGCGCAGGTAGACCAATAGTCTGCTTGCGTCGTATTGAACTTAGCATCTATAGTGATGTTTTGATTAACCAAGGAGAAAAACATGGCATCAGTAACGTTTCAAGGTAATGCAGTGACAACCGTTGGCGAGCTGCCAGAAGTTGGCCAACCAGCGCCAGGCTTTACGCTAGTTAAAGCGGATTTAGGCGAGGTTACATTAGAAGAATTAAGCGGCAAACGTGTGATCCTTAACATTTTTCCGTCTATTGATACGGATACATGCGCTACGTCTGTACGTAAATTTAACGAAGAAGCGTCTAAGCTAGAGAATACACAGGTTATCTGTGTGTCTGCCGATCTTCCATTTGCTGCTGGTCGCTTTTGTGGTGCCGAAGGTATTGAAAATGTCATCACAGGCTCAACGTTCCGTTCAAGCTTCGGTGAAGACTATGGCGTCACTTTCTCGTCTGCGCCACTGACTGGGCTGTTGTCTCGTAGTGTGGTTGTGATTGATGCGGATGGCAGTGTACTTTACACAGAGCAAGTTGCTGAAACTACAGAAGAACCCAATTATGAAGCAGCAATAGCTGTTCTATAAACGACACCGCCCGCAGTGAAAGCTGCGGGTTTTTAGGTATTCTCATGTCTATCCTTATAAACGCCTCGCAACTTTCATCTGAACTCCAATCTGCACCACTTACTCTGGTGAGAGCAGTAATGGACGACCCAGTCTCCAAACAAGCCGACAATCGTGAGGGCATGGTGCTCCCCAATTCTGTCGATATTGATTTAGACGGGCAGGGTAGCGATCATACTACGGGATTTCCCCATAGCATGCCGTCGGCTCATGATTTTTCGTTACTATTGGGGGAAGTAGGGATTACCCATAATAGCGATGTCGTGGTTTATGATACTCGCGGTATATATAGTGCGGCGAGAGTGTGGTGGATGCTCAAAGCCATGGGGCACAAAAAAGTGCGTATTTTGGACGGCGGGCAGCCCGCGTGGGAATTGTCGGGTTTTCCAGTAGGTGAAGCTCAACCGCTAACCCATTTACACTATCAAGCCGCGCCAGAACCTAATTGGTTTGTTAATAGCTCTGCGGTTTTGCACGCGTTAGATTCCCAAACGCAGCTGTTAGATGCACGCAGTGAAGCGCGATTTTCAGGTGAAGTCGAAGAGCCAAGACAAGGGGTAAGGTCGGGGCATATGCCAGGCGCCTTCAATGTTCCTTTTGCTCAGCTTCTCGATCAGGGGAGATTTAAACGGGTAGAGGCGCTTCAACAAATTTTCGATGAAGCAAAGGTCGATCTGTCTTTACCCATGATATGCACGTGTGGTTCAGGCGTTACCGCGTGCATTGTGGGCGTTGCCGCCATACTGTGCGGCGCATCTCACATCGCTGTATACGATGGCTCATGGTCAGAATGGGGCGCTAATCAAGCGTTTCCTGTGGTTAAATAGTATTTTAACAATATGAGTAAATAAGATTAAATATGGATAACTTACCTCGGGTTGTGGTATTAACTGGGGCTGGCGTTTCGGCTGAGTCTGGAATAAAAACCTTCAGAGATAGCAATGGCTTATGGGAAAATCACCATGTGGAAGATGTGGCTACACCAGAAGGTTTCGAACGCAACCCTGCTCTAGTTTATCGATTTTATAATGCCCGTCGAGCGCAACTTCATAGTGAAGAGGTTGTTCCGAATGCCGCGCACATGGCGCTGGCGCAATTAGAAAGAGCCCTAGGCGAAAACTTAATGCTGGTTACCCAGAATGTGGATAATTTGCATGAGCGAGGGGGGAGTCAACGGGTGCTGCATATGCACGGCGAACTGCTTTCTGCCCGTTGCCTTTATAGTGAACAGCGCTTCGCGTGGTCTAAAAGTTTCGATGCTCACTCTGTCTGCCCCTGTTGCGGGCGTTTTTCTCTGCGCCCTGATATTGTATGGTTTGGTGAAGTCCCTATGTATATGGACACCATTTTTGACGCCCTTTCGAAGGCTGATATTTTCATTGCCGTGGGCACTTCTGGTCAAGTTTATCCTGCCGCGGGCTTTGTACAAACGGCAAAAGAGTATGGTGCGCATACCATCGAGGTAAATTTAGCGCCAACGTCGACTAACCTTTATTTTGATGAGTCGTTAACAGGTAAAGCCTCACAAACAGTACCTTTGTTAGTAGACAGAATTATTAAGCAAACCGAGACCATTTAATGCAGTATTTAAATGAATTTATTACGATCGCCTTAGTACATCTTGTGGCCGTGGCTAGCCCAGGGCCAGATTTTGCTGTGGTGGTGCGCCATAGCGTGGCATACGGGCGTCGCATTGCTATTTACACCAGTGTTGGGATTGGCTTCGCCATTTTATTACATGTCGCCTACTCCTTAGTAGGGTTAAGTGTGGTGATAGCCACTACGCCTTGGCTGTTTACTACCTTTAGTTATTTAGCCGCTGCTTATCTGGTTTATTTAGCGATTGGGGCGTTGCGTAGTGGGCCGCCAAAAGATGAAAAGGTAGATGCGCCCGCCGTTGAAAGCCAAACTATCTCTGTTAAACGCGCCTTTTGGGTGGGCTTTTTAACCAACGGATTAAACCCTAAAGCCACCTTGTTCTTCCTGTCTTTGTTTACTGCTATCATCAGTGTAGACACGCCCTTCATGGTGAAAGCGGGCTACGGTATCTATTTAGCTTTTGCGACTGGACTATGGTTTTGTTTTCTGTCTTATTTACTCAGTACTAGCAAGGTAGCTCACCTGATTGGCAAAAAAGGGTATTGGTTAGATAGAGCAATGGGCGTGTTGCTTGTCGGTTTAGCGGCAAAACTCGTGTTGGGTTAACACTCTCCATTCATGTACAATACGCCGGTTAGCCTAATTTTGTAGTAGAGGACACAGTGGCGAATAATATGATGCCTGAGAATAATGGCGATCACACAAAAACAACGTTACAACGTACCCTGGAAAAATCCCACGACTTTGATGTAAAAGCGGTGTTTTTGCGGGCCAACCAAATGACTAAGGCAAACTTTGCAACCTTAATTCAGGCCTGTATCGTGTTGGTCGTTGTCTTTGTTATAATAGGCGCTATTACACAGCCGTATATTACGGTACATGACGACGGCTCCTTTACTATACAACATCAGTCATTTATTGAAATTGCCACTGTTTTTGTGGTGTCACCGTTAATTACCGGCCTGTATATGTTGGGCTTAAGTCATGCGCGTAAGACTCCACGTACGGTCTTTGCCTTATTCGACTATATCCCTCTTATCTTCTTGTTGGCACTAACCCAGTTGGTTAACAGCATTCTTATGCAACTAGGGTTAGTGTTACTGATTATTCCAGGGTTGTATTTTTGGATGGCCACCTCTTTTTCGTTAATGTTGGTGGCAGACAAGTCACTGACTCCGCTTAAGGCCATTTTATTATCTTGTCGCGTATTTAACGCTTATTGGGGTCAAATCACTGCGCTTTTCATGATCATGGCAGTGTTGGCGATTACCATACCACTTACACTTGGGCTCTCTCTTATTTGGATCATGCCTTTGTATTTCAGCCTTATCGGCGTGTTATACGAAAAGTTAATTGGCGGAGAGCAAGTTCGCACGGAAGCTAAACCAAAGGAAAGGAACGAGTCTAGCTTCGATGCATAAACGAGAAACATTTAAAATTGTCGCCATTATGATTGTTGTATTGGCGGTTATTGTTATTAACGCGCTAATTTTTACGAAAAAGTCGCCGTCGATTTTGGATATTCCTGAAACTCAGGAAGCGAAAAAGCCGGTGCCGGATTTTTCTGTGTACACCGATGTTAAACAGAAAAAAGCGGCGTTTTTCGACTATCTTCGACCCGAAGTCGAGAAGCAAAATAGCTATATTTTGACATTACGGCATTATGTTCAAACCCTTTACCGTAAAGCAATCACAGACGAACCTTTGTCAGACGATGACATTGAAAAGCTAGACTGGTTGGAGGAAGAGTACCGGGTTAAATCGTCACAGCCGTTAAATATGCGGCTATTAGACTTACTAGACAAAATTGATATTTTACCGGTTGAGTTGGTGTTAGTGCAGGCGGCAAACGAGTCAGCATGGGGTACCAGTCGCTTCGCCCGCAAAGGGTATAACTTTTTTGGACTTTGGTGTTTTAGTAAAGGGTGTGGTTTTGTTCCAAGTAGGCGAAACGAAGGTGCCTCTCACGAAGTCGCTAAGTTTGACAGCTTGTCTCGCGCTACCTACACGTATATGCGCAACTTAAATCGCCACGACGCTTATGAAGATTTACGTGAAATAAGAAGTCGACTAAGAGCCAATCAAATTCCAATTACTGGTGTGGCCTTAGCTGAAGGATTAATGAATTACTCTGAACGTGGAGCAGCCTATGTCGACGAGTTGCAAACCATGATCAGATTTAACGAGGAATATTTAACCCAATGAAATCACTAGTTTCTTTTGTTCTCGCTGTAGGGCTTGTTTTTCCCGCGTGTGCAGAAACCATCGATGTAGAATACAGCCGTTTTTATAGCCATGTAAAAAAGCTAGATAATGAAGATACTCAGGCTCTACAATTTGCGTTTGGTTTTCTACGCGTGGGAGAAGGGCGCCTTTGTGACATTAATCAGGCTGATATTGTTACCGATAAACAAACCATGACGTTAGAAGTGAGTAAAGAGGGGCGTTTTACTGTGCCAACCGAGCGTGCGCTTAAACTTGCGAACGCCTACGTGCGTATTGATTTAAAAGAGGCGGCTAACCTGTGTGATATGTCGGTACAACTAGAAACACAGCCGTCCTATTTAAAACCCCACTATACGGTAGAAGAACTGAATTTTTTATATGCGCAGTACGAAGCATTTTTCAATGAAATGGGCAGCTTTTTGTCTTTTCTTATGCCCAGCGTTACCGGTTTAATGATTCAATTTAATGATGAGAATTTAGATTATATTACGCCAGAAGGGCTACCTATTAATAACGGCGTATTACAGCTTAACGAAGACTGGTTGAAAGACGCTAAAGGTATTACGTTACCCGAAGCGCCACTTCGTATTACTGCGTTAGCGTCAAGTTAGCAGTTTAATCGCTAACGCATTAGGCTTTTTAGGTTAATAATTGATAGCGGATTTGTTCCGCTATTCGATTAATGGTTTCTTCCCCTTTTGCGCATAACTCTTCGGCACGATGAAATTCCATAATGCCTACATCGGTTAATTGAGGCTCAATAAGAATATCTGGCGGATCGCCCGCGAGTCTGGAACGGGTTACTCTGGCTTGAAGAATCTCTAACGAACTGCTCATGACGCTCATAATACCCGGTGGATTACGTTTGTTAACCTTTACCGGTACCTCTGTGAGTTCTTCTTCGACTTTTTCAATAACCTCTGCGGCAAGTGAATCATCGGTTTGCGCTTCTGTATCTTTATCGTCTCGTTTGCTATCTGGTGAAAACCACTGCTTTAAAACATTTTGGCTTTTGGTGAAGAAGTCTTCGGTTTTACGTTGGTTTTCTTCATGGTCTTGGCGCAGTTTTTCTAGCCTAAGTGGCCTAAAGTCGGCGTTTAAGTTAACCGCAATGACAAAATCAGCGCCCAATTGACGACAAAGGTTCACGGGCACTGGATTTACCACTGCACCATCAACCAGCCATCTGTCTTCATAAGGTACAGGGGAAAACAAAGCGGGAATAGCGCAAGAAGCTTGAATACTGTTTCCCACAGGACCTGAGTTGAACACGACTTCACGGCCGGTATATAAATCTGTGGCTACCGACGCAAAGGGTTTGTTCATTTCTTCATAGCTTTCTGCACAAAACTCAGACGCCAATTTGTCGAATACTTTTTGTCCACTTGCCAAGCCACCGCGGCGTAAACCAACACCCATAAGCGCTAATACTTGCCAATCGCTTAGGGAACAAGACCACTCTTTTAGCCCCTCTAACTTGCCGCTTGCATAGGCAGCACCGACATAAGCGCCAATAGAACACCCAGCAACCACATCGATTTTTATGCCGAGTTTTTCCAATGCTTGGATAATACCTATATGGGTCCAACCTCTTGCGGCGCCAGCGCCTAGTGCTAAGCCAATCTTCATTTACTTTGCTTCCGTCATGTTCACTATGTGAATATCGTTTTCTTCTTCAGCAGTGGGTTGAGTATCAAAGCTAGGAGGATCAAAACCAATATCACCGTCTGCCACC
Source organism: Alteromonas sp. B31-7 (assembly GCF_015767655.1). Lineage (NCBI taxonomy): Bacteria > Pseudomonadati > Pseudomonadota > Gammaproteobacteria > Alteromonadales > Alteromonadaceae > Alteromonas > Alteromonas sp. B31-7. The sequence goes on along the minus strand of NZ_CP065233.1, from coordinate 2,373,642 downwards.
GGCGCATCTTGCGTCTTGATGCTTTTAAAATCGTATAAGTTTTTATCTACTAAATGGGAAGGTGCCACATTCTGTAATGCGCTAAACATAGACTCAATTCGCCCTGGAAATCGTCTGTTCCAGTCTTGTAGCATGGCTTTAATATTCTGACGCTGCAGATTCTCTTGCGAGCCACATAAATTACAGGGAATAATGGGAAACTCAGCAGCCTCGGAATATTTGATAATGTCTTTTTCATTACAATAAGCGAGGGGGCGAATAACAATGTGCTCGCCATTGTCGCTCACTAGTTTAGGTGGCATAGATTTTAACTTGCCGCCATGAAACATGTTCAAAAAGAAGGTTTCAAGCATGTCGTCTCTGTGGTGACCCAGGGCAATTTTTGTTGCGCCTAGTTCTTTCGCCGTACGGTACAAAATCCCTCTGCGCAAGCGAGAACAAAGCGAGCAGGTCGTTTTACCTTCAGGTATTTTGTCTTTTACAATGGAGTAGGTGTCTTCTTCAACAATTTTATACTCTACCCCTAAGCTATCTAAGTATTGCGGTAGGACATGCTCAGGAAATCCAGGTTGTTTTTGATCGAGATTAACCGCCACGATATCAAAATGAATGGGTGCAATTTTTTTCAAAAACATGAGGATATCTAGCATGGTGTAGCTATCTTTTCCACCAGATAAGCACACCATGACTTTATCGTTATGCTCAATCATACCGAAATCAGCAATGGCCTTACCCACGTTGCGACGTAAGCGTTTTTGAAGCTTATTTAGGTTGTATTTTTGTTTACTTTGCGATGGGCTATTAGCAACATCTGCACTGCTGATATTTGCACTCATAATAATACTGGCTTGGTTACTGCGAAAGCCGCCATTATACAACAAAGTCGACTTTATGAGCCATGCTAGTAAACACAATAACCCGCTTTAACGAAATTATTGCGCGATGTACAGATAATGGGCTGTCGCTATTTTTTATTTGCTAACGGCGATACAAAACCATCAGGTTTTACGGCCAGCACGTCGCAATCTAGTTCGTCAATCACGTGTTCTGCCGTATTGCCAATTAGTGCTGCCGACAGTCCCACCCGCCCCACGGTGCCAATTATCACTAATTCCGCGTCAATATCTTTGGCTACCATGGGGATGACTTTTTCTGGTAAGCCTTCTTTTACATAGGTGTTTGCTGTGGTAATACCGTATTTTTTTGCATGGCCTGCCATTTCAGCTTGGTGATGATGTTTTACCGAGTTGTTGTAAGCGTCAGGGTCAAATTCAGGTACTTCTATCGCAATATTCAACGGTGTAGAAGGGTAACTGTTGACGAGATTGACATTGCCGTTCAGTAACTTTGCATAATCATTGGCAATCACAGTCAGTTTATCGTTCAATAGGTTATGTTCGTCATCTTCAGAACCCACATTCACCGCAGCGATGATTTGGCCACCTTCTGGCCAATCATGCTCTTTCACTAATAGCACTGGGCTAGGGCACTTACGCAGTAAATGCCAGTCGGTTGGCGTAAAAATAACCGAGGCGAGATCATCGTGACGCTTAGTAGCTTTTACTACTAAATCAATATCGTTATCAATAACATGGTGAATCACTGCCTCAAAAGCGCGATTATTCCACTGAACCACAATGTCTATATGGGAAAAGCCAAGTTGGCGTAAGTGTTCTGACAGCCAGCTTGCATGCTCTTTGGTAACGGCGTCTTTCATAGCCTCACGTTCATCCGGGCTTAACATGGTGGTCATATCATAGGATAAATCGTATACCACCAGCATAGCGGTGATCGTTGCGCCTGTTTTGTCAGATATTTCTTGAGCGCGACTGAGGGCGGGCTGGGTGTCTCTCTCCATTTCTACAACAGCGAGAATGTGTTGATAATTAATCATAACCCCTCCGAACTTCATCGTTTGCGATAGTTATGATGTAAGTGTAATACCTATTTGTAAAAACGTAAGTTGTTTTAGATCAAAGCGATTACAAAATATCAGATACCTGTACAGGCAATCGTTGGCACAGTGACATTTTGTAGTTTACTGTCCAATGCGTCGAAATTGAGAATAGTGATGAGTTTGCCGTCTACGCGAATGATCGCTTCTTTTTGAAAGCGACTTAATAAACGGCTTATTGTCTCAATGGTTAACCCTAAATAGTTGCCTATTTCGTTTCTTGTCATCGTTAAATGAAACTCACGATGGGAGAACCCTCGCTCTTCAAAACGGCCAGAAAGATGCGCCAGAAAATATAACAACCTTTCTTCGGCAGAACGCTTATTGAGTAACATGATCATATCGTGATCCTGCTTAATTTCAGCGCTCATAAAGCTCATGATCTGGCGGCGCAATTTGGGGAATTGCACCGACATTTCATCCAATGTTTCGTAGGGGAGTTCGCACACCATGGCGGTTTCAAGCGCTTGGGTATAGCTTTGATGCTTTTGGCTACGAAGGGCGTCAAAGCCGATGATGTCGCCAGGAAAATGAAAGCCGGTAATTTGCTCTTCACCATCAGCGTTAGTGACAAAGGATTTGAAAGAGCCGGTGCGTACAGCAAATAACGAATGAAATACATCGCCATTTTTTACCAGCGCGTCGCCTTTATGCAAGGGCTTTTTTCGTTCAATAATGTCGTCTAGCGACTCAATTTCTGTTTTATTCAGCGCCACGGGTAAACATAAATGACTAAAACTGCAATTTTGGCAGTGAATTGAAAACTCGCTTCCTTTGCTCATAATAACCGCACCTAAACTGGTAAACTCTACGTAAATGTTACTACGATAGCGGCTAAAATGCGCGATAAATTAAATAAATTGCATATAAGGCCATACAAACCGCTAGTGTCTGTCGAAGTTTTGGCTGCTGGAAAGCAGACACAATGTAAGCCGCCCCCGTGCTTGCCGCGAGTAATGTAGGTAAAGTGCCCAAGCCAAACGCAAACATAATGGAAGCACCGTCCACCGCTGTCCCTGATGCTAATGCCCAAGTAAGGGTGGAATACACGAGTCCGCAAGGTAACCAGCCCCAAATAAAGCCGTACGGTAACGCATGCCAAGGGGTTTTAAAGGGGAGAAAGCGTTTGGAATAAGGTTGAATACGTTTAAATATGCCTTTCCCTAGGGCCTCAACATGGGTTAAGCCTGTCCACCATTTTCCCAAATAACAGGCTAAGGCCAACAGCATTAAAGCGCTGAGTAACGAAAGCACATAAGATGCGACAGGAATATAGTGGCGGGCAATTTGCCCCATGGCACCTGTGATTGCACCAGCTAAGGTGTAACTAGCTATACGACCAAGGTTGTAGGCGAGGGTAAAAGGAAACGCGGGCTTATGGCTAGGCGTAACCGAACGAAGCGCAGCGACAATACCACCGCACATGCCAACGCAGTGTACGCCCCCAGCAATACCGATGAGAAATGCTGACAACAGATTAATTTCTGTCATCATTTTCCTGATTTTGTTGCACTTTTTTGCGTTCTTCAGCCAAGGCTTTTTCCTCTGGCGATAAATCATCATCAAATAAAATGCTGTAACCCTGGCGGTCTAAATCTTCAAATTGATTCGAGCGTACCGCCCAAAAAAAGATAACCACGGCCACTGCAACAATAATAATGGCGATAGGGATAAGAACGTAGATAATACTCATATTAATTATTTACTTAATAGTCGTGTTGAATTGGTTACTACGATAATACTGCTGAGAGACATACCCACAACGGCCATCCAGGGAGACAACACACCGGCAATGGCAAAGGGAAGAATCAAAATATTGTAACCTACAGACCACGCGATATTTTGTCTAATTTTACGTTTAACACTTAGGGCAACATTAAGTAGCTGTGGCACGGATAAAAGACTATCACCCAGCAAGATGACATCGGCTGCCGTTTTTGCCACATCGGTGGCGTTACCCACTGCAACAGCCACGTCTGCACTTGCAAGCACTGGCGCATCATTTATCCCGTCACCCATCATAAGGACTTTTTTGTTTTGCTGTTGAAGCTTTTGTACTTCTTCAAACTTTTGCTCAGGGGACAAGCCACCAAGGGCAGTTTGAATAGGCAGGGTGTTAACAATATTATTCACGTTTTCTTGGGTGTCACCACTTAATACCATCAACTGATATTGGCTTAGCATATCTAATGTGGCTTGCGTGTCATCACGTAACTTGTCACTGACTAAAAACGCCGCTATTAGCGTGTTGCCAGACACCAATAGCACGTTGGCAACGAACGGCAAATTGGCGGGGAGTGATACGCCACAATAGGAAGCAGATCCCATGGAAAATGCACTGCCATTCACGTTTCCGCTAATTCCGCCTCCTGGCGTGACTTCGAAGTCTGATACTTTGTGCTTAATCTTACCTGTAAATGCTTGTTGGATAGGGTGTTCTGAGCGCGCTTCAAGTGCTACGGCAATGTCCATCGCTGTGGTTTTATCTACACCCTCTGCAAACCACGCCGACTGAATGGAAAACTTCCCTTGTGTAAGGGTGCCGGTTTTATCTAACGCAATGGTGTCAATGTCATTGAGTTGCTCAAGGGCATCAGCACGTTTTAGCAAAATGCCTTGTTTGTTTAGCTTAGCCACCGCGCAAGTGAGTGCCGAGGGCGTGGCCAAACCGAGTGCACAAGGGCATGTGGCAACCAACACGGAAATGGTAATCCAGAAGGCATCTTCATTGCCCACAAATGTCCAAAACCCGTAGGTGGCTGCTGAGATTACCAATACGGCGCTTACAAAATATCGAGAGAACTTGTCTGCCAGCAACGCGGCTTTGGGTTTGGAGGCCATAGCGCTGGCCTGTAAACGGACAATTTGATTAACCAACGCATGTTTTAGGCTTTGTGTGACTTTAATGGTTAATGCGCCATCTTGGGCAACGGTACCACCGTAAACACTAGCAGTAGGGCGTTTATTCACCGGATTAAACTCGCCGGTGAGCATACTTTCGTCCACAGAAGCGGTGCCTTCCAGCACGATACCGTCTACCGGAATGGTCTCGCCAGCCTTTACAAAAACAATATCTTCTGGCCTTAATTGCTTGGCTAAACAATTCGAAAATGTGCCATCTGCATTCACTTTTGTTGCTGATACAGGAATATACTGCGTCATATTGGCAGAGATTTGGGCTGCCTTATGTCGGCTTCTGTGTTCAAAAAAACGGCTAAGTAGTAATAAGAAGATGAACATACAGATTGATTCGAAGAACACTTCGCCGGTTTCAAGCAAGGTGGCTCGTAGGCCGGCAATATAAGTACCAAATACGGCAAGGGTAACAGGCACGTCCATGTTCACGGTTTTTGCACTTAACGCTTTAATGGCACCTAAGTAAAAATTGCTGCCAGAATAAAGCACCACAGGTGTGGTAAGGGTAAGCGCCACCCAATAAAAGTACTGACGTGTTTCTTGTTCAATGGCACCAAACCAATCGAAATACAATCCGGCCATAAGCATCATCACTTGCATCGTCATGATGCCTGCTAACCCGAGTTTCTTTAAAAAGGCTTTTTCTTCTCGTTTGTAGCTGGCTTCGTGTTCGTCGGCTTGAAAGGGCGAGGCGTGATAACCAATGCGCTTAAGGCTGGCCATAATTTGGCTAAGCTTAATGTCTTCATCTAGCCACGTCACTAGTGCTCGCCGTTCTTGTACGTTTACGGCGACTTGCTTAATCCCTTTTACCTTGCTCAATTGCTTTTCAATTAGCCATCCGCAGGCGGCACAGGTTATTCCTTCCAGGGTAAGTTGAATTTGTTTGTAGTGACCTTCATCAAAAACAAAGTCTTCTTGTAGGGCGGGATCGTTATAAACAGCCAGTTCATCTAGTGTACTTAAAATGCTGTCATCCGACTTATTAGCGGGTTCTGTTCTAAATTGGTAGTAATCCTCTAAGCCGTTATCCACAATGGCTTGTGCCACTGCTAAACACCCTGGGCAGCACAGCTGCCGAGTGTCGCCTAAAATCTGGGTTTCAAAGATTTGCTTACTGTCATTGGGTAGTCCGCAATGATAGCACTGAGAAGAGGATGCCATTAGGGATTAAACTTTATCGCGCCAGAGTAGGGTAATTGCACAACGTTTTGAATTTTCCACGACTCATCAATAGGCGTGAGGCTAATACGCCATTTCCCATCAAGAGAAACCTCTGTTGAGCCACGATATACACCTTGTGCATCTCGTGCGAGTAAAATACTGGTGTCACGCTCTTCCAAAGTAACATGGTAAAAACTCAGTTTAAGCGCGGTGCCTTCTTGTGGAATACCAGAATGAAACTTCAACGCAATACGGCCATCATTCACAGTAAGCTCCGTGGTGATATTGCGTTTTCTCGCCATAATCTCTTTATCTAGTGTGGCGTTTATGGCTTTTCCTTCTTTATAGTAGTCGTCTACGACTAAGCTATCTTCGGTAGAAATCGCTAATTTTAGCAATACGCCCCCCATGATGAGGGTAATGATAGGGACGGCAATGAGGAACCAGGGCCAGAATTGTTTATACCAAGGAGTATTCATTAATCGGTTTTCTCGTGTTTACAGCATTAACGCCCTAGTCGTATTTCACTTTTTGCTTGATTTCAGCGGAAAATAAGACACTGGTATAGGGGCGACGACCCCTGAAAAGCTCAGGGCTACCTGTTTGTATTTTCTCATAAAAAAAGCCTCGTGATAACGAGGCTTTTTAGGATTTTAATGATTTACATCATTAATCATTTGAGAGGCTATATACGTAAGCCGCAACAACATGAATTTTATCTTCACCCAAGGTTTTCTTAAATGATGGCATAACGCCATTACGACCATAGGTAAGCGTTTCAGTTACTGCTCTGTGGCTGCCGCCGTAAAGCCAGATGTTGTCAGTCAGGTTAGGCGCACCCAGTGCTTGGTTGCCTTTGCCGTCTGCTCCGTGACAGGCTGCACACACTGCAAAGCGTGCTTGACCTGCTTCGGCTAACTGTGGGTCAACATCGCGACCGCTTAGGCTAAGTACGTAGTTAACGACTTCTTCAATGCCTTGCTCACCTAATGTGTCAATCCATGCAGGCATGGCAGCTTGACGCCCTAGGGTTAAGGTCTCAACAATTTTGGCACCAGAACCGCCGTATAACCAATCGTTATCCGTTAGGTTAGGGAAGCCACCGTTTTGACCGCGTGCATCAGAGCCGTGACACTGAGAACAATTTTGTAGGAACAAACGTTGACCTACTTTATTGGCTTCAGGATCTTTCGCTAGCTCTTCTACCGGTACTTTTGCATACGCAGCGAAAATAGGATCGAATTTTTCAGCCGCATAATCTAACTCACGATCATACTGAACAAACTCGCCATTTTCTGTCGCGTCAATACGCGCTTGCATCGATTCCTCTAGAGATTGAATATTTTGGTTAGAACTCTTCCAACCAAAAATCCCTTCGTAAGACCCAAGACCTGGGTATAACGCAAGATAAATGAATCCCCAAACGATGGTCATGTAGAACATAATTGTCCACCAACGAGGTAGCTGGTTATTGAGTTCCTCAATACCATCAAACTCGTGACCCATTGACTCACCTTCTGGCACGCCTGTCTGGTTGGATAAACACCAGCGCAGAAGGAAGTAGCAACCAATGATTAACCCAAGGGTTATCACTGAAATCCAAATTGTCCAAAACATACTCATGAGTTCAAGACTCCTGCTAATCTTCTTTTGATTTTTCTTTTTCTTCGTCTGCAAACGGTAGGTTTGCGGCTTCATCAAACTTCTGTTTGTTACGGCCACTGAAGGCCCACCAAACAATGCCGATGAAGCAAACAAAGACGATGACAGTAAAAATGCTGCCTACAATTCCTTGATCCATATTATTTCAAATGTGTGCCAAGAGATTGTAGATAAGCAATAAGGGCTTGCATTTCCGTTTTACCCTGTACTGCCGCTTTCGCACCCGCGACATCTTCGTCGGTATACGGCACGCCGAAGCCACGGAATACTTCCATTTTTTCAGCTGTTAACTCGCCATCAAGCGTGTTTTCCGCAAGCCAAGGGAACCCTGGCATATTCGACTCAGGCACAACGTTACGAGGATTAAGCAGGTGAACTCGGTGCCATTCATCGCTGTAACGACCACCAACACGGGCTAGGTCAGGACCAGTACGCTTAGAACCCCATAGGAAAGGGTGCTCCCATACTGATTCGCCAGCAACGCTGTAGTGACCATAACGTTCTGTTTCAGCACGGAATGGACGAATCATCTGGCTATGACAACCTACACAGCCTTCACGGATGTAGATGTCACGACCTTCAAGTTCAAGTGCAGTGTAGGGACGTAAACCTGTTACCGGTTCCATCACCTGTTGTTGGAACATTAACGGGGTAATCTGCACCATAGCACCAAAGCTAATAGCGATAAGGATGAGTACCGTTAACAGGCCAACGTTCTTTTCAATTAACTCATGTGGGTTTTTCATTCTTCGTCTCCTTTACTACGCTGGCTGAGTCGCTGGGTCTGCAGCGATACTGCCTTTAGGGGCACGAACGGTTTTCCATGTGTTGTATGCCATAACAAGCATACCCGCTACCACGAAACAACCACCAATGAATCGAACCACATAGAAAGGCTTAGACGCTTCTAATGATTCCACAAAACTGTAGGTTAAGGTGCCGTCAGCATTAACTGCACGCCACATTAGACCTTGTAGTACACCAGACATCCACATAGCAACGATGTATAACACAACACCGATGGTCGCGAACCAGAAGTGCACGTTAACCAGTTTAGTACTGTACATAGCACGTTGACCAAACAACACTGGGATCAAGTGGTAAATTGAACCAATTGATACCATGGCAACCCAACCTAGTGCACCAGAGTGTACGTGGCCGATAGTCCAGTCAGTGTAGTGTGACAGTGCATTAACGGTCTTAATTGCCATCATTGGACCTTCGAAGGTAGACATACCGTAGAAAGACAATGAAACAATAAGGAAACGCAGTACAGGGTCGGTGCGAAGTTTATGCCACGCGCCAGATAGCGTCATAATACCGTTGATCATACCGCCCCAAGAAGGAACGAATAAGATAATTGACATCACCATACCCAAAGACTGAGTCCAGTCAGGTAGGGCAGTGTAGTGTAGGTGGTGAGGACCGGCCCAAATGTACAATGAAATTAGCGCCCAAAAGTGAACGATAGACAGTCTGTACGAGTAAACCGGGCGACCCGCCTGCTTAGGAACGAAGTAATACATCATGCCTAAGAAGCCCGCAGTTAAGAAGAAACCTACTGCGTTATGGCCGTACCACCATTGCATCATGGCGTCTACGGCGCCAGCATACAACGAATACGACTTAGTGAAAGACACCGGAATGGCCATACTATTACCTATGTGCAATACAGCCACGGTAAGCATGAACGCGCCCAAGAACCAGTTTGCCACGTAAATATGCGACACTTTACGGATAACGAGGGTTCCGAAGAAGTTAATGATATAAGCGATCCAGACCAGCGCAATCAATATATCGATTGGCCATTCTAGCTCAGCGTATTCTTTAGAACTGGTCAGTCCGAGAGGTAGCGAAACGATCGCTAACACAATAACGGCTTGCCAGCCCCAAAAGGTAAATGCGGCTAATTTGTCGCTGAACAGTCTTACCTGAGAGGTACGCTGAACAATATAGTATGACGTTGCGAACAATGCACAGCCACCGAAGGCAAAAATAACGGCATTGGTGTGTAACGGACGCAGACGCGAGAACGTTAGCCATGGTGTGTCAAAGTTGAGCATAGGTGCAAATAATTGCGCGGCAATAAATACCCCTAGGCCCATACCAATGATACCCCAGACTATGGTCATGATGGTAAATTGCCTAACTACTTTATAATTGTAATCAGGTTGTGCTTGGCTTATTTCACTCATTTTAATGAATCTTCCACTTCAAATGAACTATGGTCTCCAACTGCCGGAATAGTACGGTCGAGACGTGTATCAGCTAAGGAATAACGCTTCACACCGAGCTCGGAAAGAGTAATAATTATTGTCTCCAAGCCAGTTGGTACGCGGATGATAAGGTTTTTAATTACAAAAAGATACCATAAAGTCGCTATGCTTGATCTCCATCAATGAAGAAATACACAAAATTTAAGAAATGCTAAAAAACGAAAACAAATTTAAAACAAAAAATTTACATTCATGGCTAGGCCCGCTGTGTATTTTTCTTGTGGCGGCGACGCTTTTTATTGGGCACCGGTTCCAAGTTGCCAAGCAACAAGGTGACGATGCTACAAAGGGAATAGGCAATAGTTGTCATTTTGTCAACGGACGTTGCCGATTTTTAATTCAAGGCAGACAAGCCAGTGCGCATTTCTCTGAACCGCCAGAACCAGAAACCTCGGTCACACTCACCCTCTCGTTACCCGCAGGTACTCAGGTTGAAAGTGCGTGGATAGAAGGGGTGAATATGTACATGGGAAAAATACCCGTACTGTTAGATCAGGAGGATCAGTCCCATTGGTCTGGGTGGTTTATGCTGGGCAGTTGCAGTGAAGCCTTTATGAAATGGCAATTGCGCGTGAACCTAAAAGACACCACCGAGCCAACGTATTTGTATTTTACCACTGAAACGTAAAACGCCTGAGCGACCCTTTTAAGTCAGCCTCAGGCATTGAGTTAGTCACAATAATGAAATTGCCAAAAACGGGGTAACAGAGGATTACATTTGCGACTGAAGGTAGTTTTGTAATCCTAGGCGTTTAATCAGTCCGATTTGCTGCTCTAACCAATGAGCGTGATCCATTTCAGTATCGTCGAGTAACACAATAAGCATATCGCGGGTGACGTAATCTTTTTCTGTCTCGCATAATGCTATTACTTCACGCAATTTAGCATCAACTTCATACTCAACACGCAAGTCGCTCTCTAGCATTTCAGGTACGTCTTTACCCACTTTAAATCCAGTACGCGTTATCATATCAGGCGTGCCTTCTAAAAACAGCATACGCTCAATAAGCTTAGTAGCGTGGCCACGCTCATCATCGAATTCGTGATCAATACGCTCGTAAAGCTTTTGCAAGCCCCAGTCTAAATACATTTGCGAATGGATAAAGTATTGATCCATGGCCGCAAGCTCATAAGAGAGAAGCTCATTAAGCCCATTAATAATTGCTTGATTACCTTTCATTAGTCGTCTCCCATCACTTGAGCTTGAAGATAGTTTTCTATTCCCATGGCATCAATTTGATACTCTTGCGTTTCAATCCAGTCTAAGTGTTCTTCTTCATACTCTAAGATGCTTTCAAGAAGATCACGGGACACGTAGTCTTGCTTTTCTTCGCAAAGTGCAATGGCTTCTCGTAATAGTGGCAATTGCTCTTTTTGAAAACGGCTATCGCATACCAGCATTTCCTGAGTATCTTCACCAATGTAAAGCTTACCCAACGCTTGAAGGTTAGGAAGCCCTTCAAGAAACAGAATACGCTCAATTAGGTCGTCTGCCTGTTTCATGTCTTTAATGGATTTTTTGTAATTCTTTTCGTTTAGTTCTTTCAAGCCCCAGTTTTTGAACATACGAGCATGAAGAAAATATTGGTTAATTGACGTTAACTCACTGGTTAATATGTCATTTAACTTTGCAACAACTTGTTTATCACCTTTCATTGCGTTAAACCCTTATCAAATTATGACGATAGTATAGGCCACATAACGTGAAAAATCAAAAAAATCCTTTAAATACAATGGGATACAAATGGCAATGGTTATCACTACATCCTTTGTTTGCATTTGATGCTGTGCCTAGGCTCTAGGCGCATCGACATACGCTAAACTTTCTTCAGCAAAACCTAACCCGGCTTCCGTGAAGAAGTTAAATACCTTATCAATATCATGGTTGAGCAACTCTTGAACTTCATCTTCGTAGCGTGCGATTGCGGCGACTTTTCCTGTGTAGCCCGCATTGGTCAGTTGTCGCTTAATGTTGATGGCATCTTGGATGGAGGGAAGCGCGAGTAAAATCAGCTTAACATTACGTAAATCAAGGTTGTCCCACAAATCAACATCTTCACCATCGCCCACAATGACATTGTGACCTTCACTGTTCATTTGTTTCACTTTAAGCCTATCTGCATCCATGCCCCACACGTTAACATCGCCAAGCTTTGCTAATGCATTAAAAGCCCCTTTACCTACTCGCCCCATACCTAATACCAGGAATTCCGCGTTGTGTAAGGTAGGGTAGACGTCTTCTTTTAACCGAGTTTGTTTCTCGAAACGCTTAATCGCGTCTTTATATTTGTTATAGAGCGAATGGGAGTTGCGGTATACCACGCTGGTAAACACAAATGATATAGATACTGCAAGGGCAATAATCACTAACCATGTATTGGCCAATAAGCCCAAACTCACTGCTAATGCGCCCACAATAAGCCCGAACTCACTAAAATTTGAAAGCACCAAGCTAGCAAGGTAGGCGGTTCTACCCCGTAAACGCAGGGCAGTAAACAGGCCGAAGAATAAGCCCGCTTTCAGCGGAATAAACAAACAGAAAACGAGGGATAGGATGATCATATTCATGTCTGGTAGGGCAGTAAGACCAATGGTTAGGAAGAAACCAATTAAGAAAAGGTCTTTAAAACTCATTAGTGACTTAGCTAACTCAGTAGACTTTTCGTGTTGCGCAAGCATGATGCCGAAAATAAGCGCGCCAAGATCGCCTTTAATATTCACTAACTCGAAAAGATTGTAGCCGCCCAAGGCAAGAATAAAACCAGTTAGCGGTAATAACTCGCCGTGTCCAGATTGATTGATTATGCGGTGAATAAAAGGCAGTGCTGGAATAAGCGCAAGTAACCCTAAGGCCCACACAGACGGCAGTTTACCGGTGGCTGCCACTAAGAAGATAACGGCAAACACATCCTGCATAACCAAAATACCAATAGCAAGCCTGCCGTGACGCGTTTTACTTTCGCCACTTTCTTCAAGCACTTTCACTACACAAACAGTGCTTGAAAAGCTCAGTGCAAACGCGATCAGCATGGCGCTTTGTAACGTTAATCCGCCAACAAACTGACTGGCAAGCGCGGCCACACCATAGACCGCGCCAGTAATGACAATCACCCAAAGTAGAGTATGACTTAGGCTACCCGCCCATACTTCGCGTTTGCTTAAATCGCGAATGTTAAGTTTTAAGCCGATGGTGAAAAGCATAATCGTTATGCCTAAATTCGCGATGGTTGTGAGCTCGTCTGTAAGGGTATAACCGGCAATATTCAGTAAGAAACCCGCTAATAAATAGCCTACCAAAGGCGGTATACCGACGAGTTTAACGGTTAAACCACATACAAATGCAAACAGAAGAAATGCATACTCCATGAAATACCTTTCATCATTTCAGTTAATGTACAAAGCACGGCCCAAAAATGGGCGACGTAAGGACTAAAGTTAAACTAACCGGAATAGACTAGCATGTAATTGAAAACTAGCGTATTGAAATCTGAAAATACCGTTACGCATAACCATATTTTTGAGGCATAGGCTTGTGCCTAACGAATTGTTATTAAACTAAATTTGAACTAAATCTAGCGTGGCTGTGTAAACACACTAGATAACTAACTGAGGATTAATATGCGGAATTGGATCATTGGTGTTTTAACACTTATTGTGGCGATAAATGCCATCCTCGGATTGATATACCAGCCGGTGTGGTGGTTCCTTATTCTAACGTTGTTTATTTGGTGTGTTGCGATTTACGATGCGAACCAAAAACACCATTCGATACTTAGAAACTTCCCATTAATTGGCCGCGTGCGATGGACCGTTGAAGCGTTGCGTCCGTATTTGCAGCAATATGTGCTAGAAACGGACACCGGCGGCGCGCCTATTTCTAGAATGTTTAGAACCATTGTTTATCAGCGTGCTAAAAATAACCGAGAAACCGTTCCGTTTGGCACCCAACTCGATACCTATGAAAATGGATATGAATGGATAGGCCACTCACTATCCGCCCGTGAATTGAAAGAAATGGAAGACGACCCGAGAGTGAATATTGGTGGTCCAGATTGCAAAAAGCCTTACAGTGCGAGTGTACTTAATATCAGTGCCATGAGTTTTGGTAGCTTATCGAAAAATGCCATATTAGCCCTGAATAAAGGCGCAGCAAAAGGCGGTTTTTTCCACAATACCGGTGAAGGCGGATTAACACCTTATCACTTGGAAAATGGGGGAGATGTAGTGTGGCAAATTGGCACAGGCTATTTTGGTTGTCGCACTAAGGACGGCAGGTTTGATGAAAAAACTTTCGAAGAAAAAGCCCAGTTAGAACAAGTAAAAATGATTGAAATAAAGCTGAGCCAAGGGGCAAAGCCTGGTCATGGTGGCATTTTACCTGCGTATAAAAATACCCCTGAAATTGCGGATATTCGTGGCGTAGAACCTGGCACACAGGTTGATTCTCCACCCCGTCACAGCGCCTTTTCGACGCCCATAGAAATGGTAGATTTTATCGCTAAGTTGCGAAAACTTAGTGGCGGTAAACCTGTTGGCATTAAGTTGGCTTTAGGGCGAAAAAGCGAGTTTGTCGCGATGTGTAAAGCCATGGTAAAAACCGGTGTAACGCCTGATTTTATTACCGTGGACGGCGGGGAAGGTGGCACAGGCGCTGCGCCCCTTGAATATACAAATTCAATTGGCTTTCCTTTACGAGAAGCCCTCGCATTTGTTGATGATTGTTTAATTGGTTTTGATTTGCGTCACAAAATTAAAATTATCGCATCAGGTAAAATCATTACCGCTTTTCAACTCGCGAAAAATTTAAGCCTTGGAGCAGACTTGTGCAATAGCGCAAGAGGCATGATGTTGGCGTTAGGTTGTGTCCAGTCTTTGTCGTGCAATACAAATAGATGCCCCACGGGGGTGGCTACGCAGGATCCGAAACTGACGAAAGGCCTCGATGTGGCGGACAAGTCGATACGCGTGTATTTGTTTCATAAAAAAACATTGCATGCCCTCATGGATATTCTTTCGTCAACGGGCCATGTGAGTACTACAGAATTAAACAGAACTCATATTTTCAGACGGGTAAATCAATGTAACATAGCCCGTTACGATGAGATATTTCCCCTGGTCAAACGGGGAAGTTTACTGCAAGACGAGGTACCAGAGCGGTTTAAGCTTCACGTAAAAGAGGCAAACGCAGATAGCTTTATGCCGTGCAGTTTACTGGCAGACATTGAAGAGGAGACGAAAGAAGTCTCCTAATTTAGCTTGCTCTTTTGCCCTTGCTCAGGTTTTTCAGGCATACGTAGCTGATATAAACGATATTCAGACGTGCGATAAGGAACCACTTTGTAAGTCGATTGCAAAAAAGTGACTAAATCGATGAGTTCGCTGACGGTTAGCTCATCGTTCACGTTTCTCATCAGCGATACACCATCTTCAGAAGTTACACTCAATGGTTGTCTGCGTGTTAATTTGTGAGAGGGGTTTATTACACTGGTAACGAGTTCCCCATACGTGGTAATTCTGCCACTTGAGCCACCCAGGGGAACGGGCTTGCTGATGTGATAAACGTGGTTTTCGTCTACATTTATACCTTCCATTGTGTGACAGTCGGTACATTGGTGACGAACAAACACGGTTTTGCCTTTATCGATATCACCCTCGGGCAAACTAAAGCCCCGTGGTGAATTAGCACCGAGATCGCAACCCGCTAACAGTGTGCTGGCGACGAATACAACGAGAATATATTTAATCATGGCTTTAACTTTCCCAACAGGTTATGACACTATAAGTATGTGACAACCTGTGTGAAAAGATTTGATTTCAATCAAGGAAGTTAACGCTAATACGCGTAATAGTGTGAATCCTTAGCGGCGATTTTATTTATCCCCGACAACCACGTCACGAAAGAGGTGTATTATGGAAGCCTATAACAAGATTCTTGTTCCTATTGATGTCTTTAGCAGCTATGAACAAATTATCGAGCGTGCTTTAAAACTAGCCGGCAGCCCACAAGACATTCATTTGTTGTATGTTGCGTATCCGCAGACCAATCTTGAGCCTTATGGTTTGTTTCTAGAGCGCGATTTCTCAGATGAAGTAAGAAGCCAAGCGCTGAGTAAATTAAGAGAAATCGCCGAGGTTTACAATATACCGACTAGTCATGCCAATGTTGAGATAGGTGCACCTGCTGATGAGATTCATCATTTAGCGGATAAAATTAGTGCCGATCTCATAGTGATTGGTACCCACGGTCAAAGCGGTTTGAAACTCCTTTTAGGCTCCACCGCGAATGCAGTGTTACATGGCGTTAAGGTGGACGTTCTTGCCGTCAAGGTAGAATAATCAAAGGCGAATAAGCGCAGCAAGTAGGGCGCAGAATATGCACGTAACAACACTGTAACTTTTATAGGTTACTGTGATTAATCATGTTCTTAATTCAACGTTACTATGCCACCTAAACGAACGGGACTTTCGCGGTTAATTTTTGCTACAGGTTATTCAATAAAAGGCTTAAAGGCCGCCTTTGCCAGTGAAGCTGCAATACGACAAGAATGTATTGCCATGCTTGTTCTCATACCTTGTGCATTTTATTTAGATATACAACACGTAGAACGTCTACTGCTACTCTTTTCGTTATTTATTGTTTTTATAACTGAATTATTAAACACTGCTGTTGAAAAATTGGCCGACCATGTCAGCACAGACATGCATGAACTTATTGGAAAAGCCAAAGATATCGGCTCAGCCGCAGTATTCATAAGCTTGATAATGGCGGCCACAACCTGGGGGATCATTCTGTTTTAACGAAGATCCCCAGGTAGCAAAGCCATTTAGGTAAATTAGCTTAATCTGTGAAACTACAGTGGTTTGGCTCGACGGCCATCTTTTAAACTCTGAGACACGAGTTCTAATATTGTGCTATTGAGGTTTTTAATGTGAGAGCCATGCACTCGCGTATCGCCGCCTTTTTCTCTGTCGGTAATTTTGAATACCACATCTTCATCCTTAGAATTCACAATAACACGGACGTATTCGTCTTCACTGGCATCTTTGCCACATAGCGGAACATGGATATAAAGGGGCTCGCTATTGACTGTGACATAATCAACCACTTGCTCTTTGCTTTTGAACGCAGGTTTTTTCTCTGGATGTAACGACCAAGAACTAGAGGGAACCACCAGTTCGCCTAATAGTTTTGCGTGAGTTTCTTTAACACCGTTTTCCATATCCACTCCTTGTTTATGTTCATTTAACGAGTACAGCGGCCTTGATAAGGCTGATACCTACTTATATCGCTGAGATATAATGAGTACGGCGCTATGTAGAGAATGGATTTTTTAGGTTTGTACAGGTGGGAACAGTGACAGATTAGCGTTTGAATTTTTGAGACAATTTTGCCATTCCACCACGCTTTACATTGGCTTGCTGAGTGTAGTGACCGGGCATATCGGGCGACTGCCAACCGCCTGCAAGTTGAAGTTCAGGCAGGGTTGCGCCTTCTTCTGCTAACGATACCGCTCCGCCAACGCGACCACTGTGAGGAGTAATATTTTCGTTTATACCCGCACGCATCGCAATGCGTTTCCAGATTCTATAAATAGAAGAGTAGTTTAATACTGGAGCAGACGAACTTGTGCCTGAGTGTTCATGAAGTGGGAGTAGGGCATGCCCGTGATTACTCACCCGCCTAAAAAGAATCCCCTTATTAATTCTTCTGGGGTCATCTGCGTGTCTAGGTTCAAGGGAATCAGATTGCGTATTGGCTTCATTAATGTATTCATCAATCATATTAATAGTGCTGTTGGAAATATAGCGAAAACTTCCTTTCCCCGTTTGATCAGCTTTAGAGGACACAATTAACAGTGCATTATTGCGCCTTTGTATATGTGGTACACAAACACGTACCACTTCATCCGCCCGCAACAAGGCATCGAACATCAGGTTTACCAACGCTAAATCACGCATTTCTAGCAAGCTATCGGGCATTATTTTATTATTGATAGTATCGAGCAGCTCGATGGTTAAGGGCACAGCTTGATTACTCGAGTATTGAAACTTTTGATTCTCGATAAGTGAAAGGCGGATAAAGTCACGTAAATAGACGGAATGAATGATTGGATTTGGTAACTTCGTAATGCCAAGGAATTTACTGAGTGCAGACAAGCGACGCTTGATGGTTCTGTAGGCGAGGGGAGATTGACACAACGTCTCTACATACCGTTTTATACATTGCTCATTGTGTGAGAAATCGTGATTGAAGCCGCCGATAGCATGCTGCTTGCAAAATATGGAAAACTCATTAAAGTCGCTAATGTATGCGCGCTGCGTATTTTTGGGTAATTTGGTGAAGATATCTTTGAAGTAGGCGTTAACTGCTTTTTCGTTATCAAATGCATCAAATTGAGACGTATCTGCCAATGCTGAATGAGTTCTTGATGTAGATGTAAACCTAGAAATATTTGCCATTTTTACTATAACTAATTGATTTGTATGAAATTTCACGCATGATAATGACAGTTATCATGCGTGAAAATGAATGAAACAGTACATCGAACGCAATTAACTGTATGAATTTACAGTATAAATGGCTTTTCCTATAATATCAAACGCTGACTATTTAGGTGTCATATACGCGTTTCTACGTAAAATGTTGTACGTGGTAGCCTTACTTTGTTCTCAGATTTCACGTAGCGGCGCCTAAATTACGTACAGTTGATCGAACTAAAATCTTTCGCCACTAAGCGCAGTTAGTTGAACCCGCATCCACTAAAGCAATGTCAATGTCACCCATTTATCACTATCTAGATAATTAGATTGAACAACTTGTTATTAAGCCCAGCTTTGTAATTAAAACGATAGAAATGCTTATGAAGGGGAAGGTTTATCAATTTATATCCGCTTAAAGAAAGTGGAATTAAAAATACATACGTTATCTTTCTTTTTCGTTATTTACCTGAGCCATAAAATACTGAATCTCTAATATCAATTTTTAATCTACAGATAAAGTGAGTGATTATGATTTTGATAAAATAAGCCATGCATAAATACAATTTAAGTTATTACTGCTTGACCGCCGACGCAACAATATAATTTCGCATTAATAACCCTAGCATCCTCACGTAACGTCTAGAGCTAACAATGAGTGATGATTCGAGATAGACATTTAACCTAGGCAATCGCCAATGAAAAATCCAATGAATAAAATGGTGAAACTAGAGAATGGTAAATTACATAAGCGCTAAAAATAATATTTTTTAACCAATTAAAACTGAATAAGTAAGCCATTTTATCATTGATATTTAGTACTCCGTATTAGGCTGAACCACCGTATAGGTCACTAGATTACGACATAAAGAGCTAGCCCATTGATAATAATAAATTATCTAGATGGAAACATCGCGCATCTGGTTTAAAGTCGCATTAAACCTGCTTTTACCTACTGGGTTAAATTCGTAAATACCCATAAAGTTAATATGGGCCCAAGCAATGACTGAGCCAGTTGAAATTGACTCTATTACTTTTGCGCGTTGTTCTTCAGAATCGAATGTTAAGCATGACGTGGTCAACCAAAATCACACAACCCAGTTAAGCCGCTTTTTGTAAGTTAGCCATGTCAGCCTCATATTGATTTGGACTCTTGTAATCCAGATATGAGTGCATTCGCTGACTGTTATAAAACATAGTGATGTATTGCAGAATATCCTGCTGGGCAGCACGGCGACTCTGGTAGTGACGCCACTGCACTCGCTCTTGTTTCAATGTGCCGAAGAAGCTTTCTACGACGGCATTGTCCCAACAATCACCTTTCCTGCTCATGCTACCTGTTACCTTGTATTGCGTCAGTAACTGTCTAAATTGTCGGCTTGCGTATTGAGAGCCGCGATCCGAATGATGTATCAGGCCCACTTTAGGTTTACGTTGCCACAAAGCCATCGTTAAGGCATCACACACAAGCTGGGCATTCATCCGCGATGCCATACTCCAGCCCACGATTTTTCGTGAGAATAAGTCAATCACTACGGCCAGATACAGCCAGCCTTCTTGCGTCCAGATGTAGGTAATGTCAGAGACATACGCCTGGTCTGGCTTTTGAGCATCAAAGTCGCGTGACAGCACGTTATCGAAGACAGGTTGCTGATGGTCGCTGTTAGTCGTGACTTTGTATTTTCTACGTCGTCTGACGCTCACTCCAGCTTCTTTCATCAAGGCTCTCGTTCGCTGTTTTCCAACCGGATAACCAAGCGAATTCAACGCGCGTTTCATACGTCTTACGCCATAGGTAAAGTCACTGGCATCTGCTACTTTCTGTACCCACTCAATTAACTCATCATGTTGCGGATCCGGTTCAATGTGTTCCTTGCGTCGCACGGCGCTATAGTAATTACAGCGACTGACACCAAGAATCTCGCACATCAGGCTAATCGGCCAGGTCTTCTTATGTTGGGTGATGAAACCGTATTTTACTTGGTTTCTTTGGCAAAGAAGACCGTTGCCTTTTTTAAGATCTCTTTCTCCATTTTCAGGCGCTTATTCTCTGCTCGCAGTTGGCGAATTTCTTCCTGCTCGGGCGTCAACTTACCATTGCCACGAAATGCGTGAGCCCCTTCTGATTCTTGCTCTTTAAGCCAGCGGCCTAACATATTGGCACTGATACCAAGACTGCGAGCAGCCTCAGTAATCTTGTAATTTTGTTCTGTAACCAGACTCACCGCATCCAGTTTGAATTCTTTCGAGTAGCTTTTTCGGGTTTTCATATACACTCCAGTTGAGATAATTATCTCTTAACTGGGTGTGTGAATCTATTGGAGCACGTCAGCAGTAGTCAGAGAGGAAAAGGTAGTTCCATAGAATTATCATATTGCGCAGTAAAGTATTGCTAGCCATCACCAACTGAACTTCATCGTGCAAACCAACCTGAAGCTTGCCATTTCTGCCAAAAAGTACTTTATCAGCAAGTTTTTGCCCCAGCTCAACTCTATTGAGCTGCTTTTGAATATTTTGTCTTAGTTCTTCGTCGTCTACATAATTGAGAATAAAGTGGGTTTTTAGCAACCTACCGAATTCTTTAAATGCCTTATACAAAGTATTATCACGCTCACTGCTGGATAGCATTTTGAGCATCTGAGATGAACTACAGCGTTTTAATTTCATCGATGCCATCAATCGTAAAATGTCGTCCCAATTATCCAATATAAGTTTTTTATTGATTTGGGACTTAGGGGCAAGTGGTGAATCAGAATACTTCTGTGTTGATTTGGAATGATAAGCATAAAGCGTTTGGTGATGAACGTTTTTAATGCGAGGGGCAAATGAAACATCCATGAGATAAAGACCGGCAAATACCGCCTCTGTATACCCATGGGTGTCTGTACTGTGAATATGTTCCTCAATGTCGTCTTGCATCAGTGTGTGTTTAGAAGATACCAATCCTTCTAGCACATAAGGCGCTTCACGATCTGATGATGTCAAAACGTTAACATGAAAGAAAGACTGTTTTTCGTCCAAGAAGCTATTTACGCTTATGCCTTGTTCTTTTCCGTAGTATTTGTATGAGTAATTTGCCAACAACGAATTGACGTTTACGACAACCTTCTTACCGTCGCTACTTGTGTGCAGCCTGCCATTATTTTCGTTATAGATTGTCGGCAGCGAGAGAGATTGAATAGTCTTAACCAGACAGTCATTCGCTCGTTGTAAATTGGTAATCGATACCCAAGAATTTTCAGTATCTTTCAATGCTTTTTCAGAAAATAGCTTACTGGCTCTGGCCAGCTCAGTGTGCCCAAGGTTCGTTCCCAAACTTAACACCGTGGCAAAAAGTAAACGAATATCAATCTCTGTATTACCGCCGCGAGGAAGCCGATTGCTAAAGCAGCTTGAAAAATTTGTATGTCGGTCAATTTCGAACATGACATCTTGAAGTGTGACTGAACGCGATGATCCTAGTAAGGTTGGGATGTATTTAGCAATGGAGAATTCTGGATCAGGGTATCGAATACGCCAGGTTCCGTCGTCTTTGACAGAGAAATGGGGGTTTTCATCTTGAGCAATACGACGAGTCACGTCTTCAAATCGCTGGGTCACACTCATACCTATACCATCGAGAACCGAACGACCATAAATAAATTTATCCAGGGAAGCAGCCGCCAATAATCGCTTCTTATGATTACGCCACTCTTCGACTCCAATCATGTAGCTGGGCGTTTGCTTGTAGCGGTACGAATATTCTAGGGTGAGTGATTTGTCTTTGAGTCCTTTTGCTACTGCATTGAAAAGAAATACACGATACTTATTAAGCGGGTTTATATCGTCTTCCTCAAACAGAAGATTAGCTTCGGTTTTCGTTAGAAACGCAGTAGGAGAATCTTCGTCAATCGCTTTGGGCTGCGAAAGGTAAAAGTCAATTGCATCTAGCAGCGCTTGATTTTTACTCTGTTTGTCAAAACTCATCGCTTTAATAAGTGAACCAAGTAAACGTTGAAGTTTAAGACTGTTTTCAAAAAGCGAGCTGTAGTAATCAGCGTGTGTTGCTTGTTTGATTATGCTGTTTCCTACACGCTCAATATGCTTATCAAATTCCGGATTTTGCGCATTAAAAAAAGCGCTTATCAACTGTTGGGAACGTTCGTTACGCTCTTCAAATGATAGATTTGGATCTTTGGTAATTGAAAACACCAGCTCTAAGACGCGTTTGGCGTCTTTCGCACTATTGAGCACGGTTCTATTTGCTTCTAATGTGCTTAACCGTTGTTCATCACGTTTGCTTCGTTCATCACCTTTTGCGCGATTCGTAAATTGTTTAACGACTTTGAGAAGTGCATCAGCGGCAAAGTCATTACGTTTGTGAACCTGATCATAAATAAAAGAAAGATAATAAAGCGATTGTTTATTGTCATTTTTCAGGCGCCTGATTTCGTCATTGTTTCCCAAATATATAGCATCAGAAAGATGTGTGATGGCTTCATCTGTCAAGTTAACCTTTTTATACACTCTGGCTAACTCACTAAATTGCTCACTAAACAGTTTTAAAATAGAAGCGTTCTGATTGAGGCTTCGTTGCCCAAGCCCTTGGTCAATCCTTTTCAACTCGCCTATGGAGTGTAGATGTGAATGTTGTGGAAAAAATTGAATTAATGCGTTTTTCTTTTTTGCGGATAATGATGTCTCGACTCGCTCAAGCATCCGTGTTTCATAAGATTGAAATCCGATAGAGATAATGTCCACGAACTGGTTGTATGAAGGGATCTCCACACGTCGCATCCAACAAAATGACACCAATGCAAATAAGATGTCTTCTTTATTCATGCGAATAGAGACCAAACTGTCTGTGTGTAAGGCTAACAGTGCTGCGGTCTCATTGCTGTAGGCCTGCCAGTTATACTGAGCGAGGATTTGTTTCCTATGACGAGTTGCCATTTCTGGGGTGTATTTTTCCATATCGACAGCGTGACTGAGCGCCAGTACACGCGATGCTCGTTTAATATCAGCAGCAAAGAAACGACTCGATTCAAAAAACCGTCCTTTCGCTTGAAAATAAGCCTTTGAAACGAGAAAACCCACTTTCGCCACATCCGATTGCATTTTACGTAAGATTTTTTTTGTTTCTAAATCCAAAGTAAAATAGCCAAGCGTTGCTTCTCTGGTCAATTTTGGTACGCTATTAAAGGCTTGTTTTCTTGCAGCAGATAGCACCTTCATTTGTGCCATGTTCATTCCTTTTCGATATTAATATCGACTTTTTAATAACATTATCGATAAATTTGTGCAGTGTACACTGTACAAAATAAAGTATTTTGGAATCACTCTTCTATTTTTAATAACCGTATCTTCTAACAAAACTGTCGTCACTAATGTAATGTACATTGTAACGAATGTCAGAATAGTAGTAATTACGTCATGTCGCCTACAGATGAACTTTACGCACCGCTCGTGACCGCATACGATCATTTTAATGCATGCTTATTTGACAATGCGTTGCCTCCCGTGATTTTCACCTTACAACGAAAAAAGAATGTCATGGGGTTCTTCGCGGCTAAGCGATGGGGTAACGCACAAGGTAAACTGTGTAGTGAAATCAGCATCAATCCCGCCTATTTCGCCTCATCAAGAATGATTGAAATCTTTCAAACGCTCGTTCATGAAATGGTCCATGCATGGCAGTTTCATTTTGGACAGCCTAGCGATGGCCATTACCACAATAGACAATGGGCACAAAAGATGATGGATGTCGGTTTGATGCCCTCCGATACAGGCGAGCCCGGAGGTGCGATCGTAGGACGTCATATGAGTGACTTTATCATGAAACAAGGTCCTTTTATGAAGGCGGCGAATACCTTGACGCAAGATATAGATTTCAGACTAAACTGGGTAGATAGATTGGCGCTGCCCAAGCTTCATGAGCCTGTGATTGTCGACACACCCACGTTGGCGCAGGATGCATTAGTTGAACACTGTGCTCATGCAAGTGATGTATTAAATGCCAACGTTGTGTCATTGGATGATGAGGCAGCATCTGGCGCATTACCGTCTACGAATGACGATTTCAACGCTATGCCAGACACATTTTACCTTCCAGAAGTCGCTAAACGTCAAACGCGCAGTAAACATGTGTGTCCTGGATGTGATACAAAGATCTACGGCAAAGCCACACTTAATGTCATTTGTGGAGATTGCGAATTACCTTTTGAGCGAGAATAAAACAAGCAATAAGGTACGCGTTGTTTAATCCAATCAAGCTAATTTCCTCTGTTTCGTTTGAACTGTTTTTTTATCGTTTCCGATTTATGTGAAACGGAGTACCTCTTTTTCAAATCTTCCGTACGAGGTTAGCGCGACCAAAGCGCTAGAAGTCGCCCCTTTATTCGTCGCAGTCTGCGGCTCTGTAAGGCTCAAGCCTTCTATGGTTTGAGTTGTTATATTTGTTACAGGATCAGGCTTTAGCGTGTCATTGGATGAACTTACTGATGTCATTAAACTGCTGCCTTTTTTCTTACGCCAGACCACCGAAACATGTTCAGGAATTTCTGCTTTGAGTATCGCGGCAAATTCACTTAACTCTGGGTGCGCAGGAACAATCAAAGTTGCTTGTTGATGATTATCTTTTGGGCGCTTCCTTAGGATACGGCCAAGCACTTGTCTAAAGTGCAGTTCAGTGCAGATCCGACTAAGGTGACAGCATACTTGTAGTCTTGGAATATCGGTTCCCTCACTGACCATACCAACTGAAATTAACCAAGGCGCAGCTGAATTTCTAAATTGTTGAATGACTGCATGGCTTTTATCTGTGTCACTCGTAACGAGCCATGGCTCTTGCTGCGTAATGTCTCTTAACATTCGTTGTATTTGAGTGGCATGTTTTATACTTGAAGCCACAATCAACCCGCCTACATCACTGCAACCTTGTCTCAGTGTGACTAATTTCTCATTTGCGTAGTGCAGGATGTTCGAGAGAAACAATGATTCCTCTAGGACGTGTTGATAGGCCAGGTTTTCATCTTTAAGGAGTTGCTTCAGACTGTTATGCGTTCGCGTGGTTTGGTCTGGCTCAATCACTCGCCATTTCGAACTGTCGATCAAATGCACTGAAGGTGTGCGGCACACACCTTCTTTAACAGCATCATTTAGCCCATAACTAAACTGCATATCAGGACGTAGGTTTTGATCGTAAAGCAATGAGGTGACATAGTTTTCATCCGTTCGCCATGGCGTGCCAGATAAGGATAATGTGTATGGCGGTGTATTGTGTTGCATCAACGCCATCAGTGATGCGCCCCAATAGGTTGCATTGTGTCTATCATGACCACCACAATGATGAATTTCATCGAGTACTATGATCAGGCGTTGTTGCAACAGCCTGCCAATCATCCCGGGTGCCAGTGATGATAAGCCTTGATAAGTCAGTGTTAGTCCGATGGAGCCCAAGAATCCGTCCATAGGTTGCTCCAGCACCTTTTCAAACGTTGACTTAAGTCCATTTCTTACCGTAACAGATGGTGCAATGCACAATACAAAATCCACTAAACCTGCGTTGAGCATGGCTTTAACCGTCACTGCGGCAAAAACTGATTTACCAGCACCTGGCGTAGCTAAACAACCAAATTGCCGATGACCACTTTGATAGTGTTTCATGGCAGCGTCGAGGCATTGGGCTTGCCAATGTCTAAGTTTCATGAAGTAGCAGAGAGCAATAATTCGAGCGCTTTTATTTTTCCAAGCGTTCGTACATTTTGATCTTTAAATTCGTTTAATTTTTTATCAATGCGCAGGGCCATTTCTGGGAATTCGATCTTTAAACTTTCCAGTTCCTCTGTTGCACCTAAGCTGATCAAAATATCATGTTGTCGTGAATGGAGCCGTTTTTGTATTTCAGTAAGATTTTTTTCCAACGTGTCTTGATTGTTGATGTTGTTACTTGCCGATGATCCGACTATCGAATGTAATTTATTCGTTTGGCGGTAGTGCGCCGCTTTGTCCTCATTTTCTGTGACATCAACTAATAAACCATGCTTTATAAACGTCCGCATAAAACTGTGTATCCAACGTCTCACGTCATTTTTGTTTTGTTTGCCTGGATATAATGTCATGTAACGATCACGGATGTCGGTGACGCGAAAACGCTGGCTATCGAGAGAGACAATGGCCTGAATAAGACCCGGGTGGGGCGTAAATTGCCGCATAATATACCTTTTTACTGCAAAGGGAATTTTAAAGATGAGGATTATAATCCGTGGTTAATTAAGCCGCAAGTAGAGATATTACTGACTTTTAAGCAGGTCAGTTTATGTCACAGTTATCCGTCGCGTTAGGGCGCGTCATTCGAACATCGCGCAAATCTGCAGGATTGTCGCAAGAAGCGTTAGCGCTACAGGCGAAAGTAGACAGAAGTTATGTGGGCCGAATTGAGCGTGGTGAAGCCAATATCACGATCGAATTACTGTATCAGTTAGCAGATGTTATCGGTGTCACGCCGGACTCGTTGTTGCCCAGCCAAGATAGTATTGATGAATAAACTGGATCCGTTATGTTGGTTGTTGGAATGTAGGGTGCAGTGTCTCTAAATATGCCATGGCGGTACGTGTGTCTTTCCATCCTACGTGTGTCATCAGATCGCTTAAGCTCCAACGCTGCTCTGCCGCCCAATAAGCGAACCCGCGACGAAGAGAGTGGCTGCTAAATGTCTGCGCGTTATTGATACCGGCTTTCTCAAATCGTTGTCTGAGTATACGACTGATACTCCGCGGGTTTAAGGCATGTTCAGCAATGACACCCCAGCGATCGATTTTTCGAAATACAGGCCCCTCGTGGTCGCCCAACATCTCTCGCCAGGCATCTAACGCAGCACATGGGCATAGCGTATTTAATGCCGGTAGCCGGTGACGTTTACCTGCGTATTGCCGGTCGCCTTTTGACTGTGACAGGTAAAGCGATAGGCCATGATTAGGTGATTCCTCGATACCCTGGAGTAGTAGACGCGTTAGTTCATCACTTCGAAACCCTCGCCAAAATCCGACCCAAATTAAAGCCCGGTCGCGCGCGGCCCGCAATGCGACACCTCGTGAGTCATTGCGATATTCGGCATTGAGATGGCTGTCTAACTGTTCAAGCATGGACATCGCCAAGGGCGTGGCTTTTTTCACCGGGGCAGGGTGCAACGCCCGTATACCTTTAAGCACCTTTTTCACTTGGATGGCTTTGGTGGGATCAACAAATCCTTGGCTTTGATGCCACTGGGAAAGGGCAGCCAATCGGGTTTTGAGTGTGTTGTAGGCAAGGGTATTCGCATAGTGTGCCAAATACCGACATAGCGCCTCGCTTGTAGTGGGCAGCATACCGCCCCAATCCACTTCAAAATGCTCGACCGCACCTTGGTAAGTGCGTCTCGTATTGTCACGTGTGGCGGCCTGAACATAGTCATCTACCGAATGTGTTTGTACGTTTCGGGGGAGGGTAGACATAGGGCGATTTTGACACCTCAATTTTTAGCGATAAGGATAGTATGTATCAATGTAATGGTTAATCAAGGGCTTCAGCGTATACAGGTGAAATAACCCACGATTATCGCTTGTTTTGATTTCCCTATTTTGATTTCGAATGCTTCCAACATTATACTGTATATACATATTACGTAATACAGTACATTATCATGGCGCGAACCGGCGTGACGCTGACAAACGTTAAACAAGCCACAGAGGCCATCATTGCGCGCGGTGACAGTGTGTCGATCGACGCTGTGCGCGCAGAGCTCGGGCATACGGGCTCAAAGAGCACTATTCATAAGCATTTGAAACGCTTAACCGAAGGGGGCGCAAATGCGCCGGTAGAAGTCTTACTGTCTGAAGAATTACAGCAGCTTGTAAGCCACGTTGCGGCGCGATTAAAAAAGGAGACGCATGCCACGTTGGTTGAACGTGAAAGTAGGTTTAAAAAGTCACTTGACGAGCAGGCGGCTTGCGCAGTCGCACTATCGGAGCAAAACGATACGTTGCAGGCTCAGATTGCGCGAGCTAACAATGACATCGCTGAATTGACTCAATATGTGACTGACATCACAGCGGCGCGCGATACAGCACTTCGCGAGTGTGATCGTTACGAACAACGGCTCGCATCAATGACACAGGAAATCCAGTTACTGACAACGCATAATCAATCATTAGAGGACAAGCACGTGGATGCGCGTGCGGCGCTTGAGCATTATCGTGCGTCTGTCGCGTCTCAGCGTGAGCGCGAAACCCATCATTTTGAAAGTACGATCGCACAACTCAATCATCAACAACACGCGTTGACGCAAGAGCTGGCCGGCTTAACCGGCACCAACCAAGAGCAAAAACTTACACTGGCGCGATTGGAGGTTACATTGTCTCAGGCGCTTAACGATCACAAAGCATTGGCAGAGCAGAAC
The DNA here is from genome assembly GCF_015767655.1 of Alteromonas sp. B31-7. Lineage (NCBI taxonomy): Bacteria > Pseudomonadati > Pseudomonadota > Gammaproteobacteria > Alteromonadales > Alteromonadaceae > Alteromonas > Alteromonas sp. B31-7. The sequence goes on along the minus strand of NZ_CP065233.1, from coordinate 2,344,778 downwards.
CGCTTTTTGGAAGAGGCACTCGCGCAATCCCGCAGTAACAATCAGCGTCTTGAACAAACCGTCGAGAGGTTAGAGCACGCATCCGATCTGCTTCGCGATGATCTGTCCTCTTCGACTGACGCTCTGAGTACACAAACGATTGCACTTAATGAAACTCGCCAGCAATTAGTGGCAGCTGACGCGACGGTAAACACACAAGCGCATCTGATCGCAGAATACATGCACCAAACAAACAAAACGGTGAAAAAAACGAAGAAGTTAAGCGTAAACGATGATACGCCGCAATGATAATGCTGTTGATGCGTAAACGACACAAGATGTTATGTAGCGAACGATAAACATACCACCTTATCAAATGAACAATGTCTCACCAGGTGAGCACATCGACCGTCTGCTTTTCTTATGACATTGCTGTGCTCAAGATCCAATCCCTACCGTTGTTCATGACGCTATCGGTGCTGGGGCGCTGCGCAGCATAGCCTGTGCGTCCCATGGCATTGTCATGATTTGCCGGCTGAAGATCAGGCATTTCTTACACTCTTAGTACCTTTCAAAATTGTAATTATCATGTAATTCCACCGCCATGTAGGTCATGGCGGATTTTGTCTGTATTGGCCAGTGTCTGCGCGTATTTTGCGCAGCACGGTAGTCTCTTAGCCCTCCTACATCTGTAACAACCGGTTTGGGTTCTCAAGAGATTTTTCAAACAACACGACATAGACATAAAATCAGGGAAACACATGACTAACACTAAATCAAAGGCGACAAGGTTGGGGTTTGCAAAGACTCTTTTGTCTGCTTCTATCGCAGTGGCTATTTCACCCACGCTGGTTGCACACGAGCAGGCCGGCACCACTGAGGCGGATGTAGAAAAAATGCAGTCGTCGGTACGCGTTCAGCGCCACGCTCGATAGGGGATTCAGCGGTACCTGTTGACATTATCAGCGCAGAAGAATTTAAAAGTACCGGGTCCACCGACATCACGACAATGATGCAAGCCGCCGTGCCATCCTTTAATGTTAACGACCAACCAATTAATGATGCTTCAACCCTAGTACGTCCCGCGAATTTAAGAGGGCTCGCGCCGGATCACACCTTGATACTGGTGAATGGAAAACGGCGTCATCGCTCAGCGGTTATTACGTTTTTAGGTGGTCAAATATCCGACGGTGCGCAAGGGCCTGATATATCCGTCATACCGTCTGTTGCACTTAAACAAGTTGAAGTATTACGGGACGGTGCGGCAGCACAATATGGCTCTGACGCAATTGCCGGCGTGATCAACTTTGCGCTTAAAGATGACGCTGAAGGAGGCCTAGTGGAATTTAATAAAGGTCAATATTATGAAGGGGACGGCGCAACGACGATGGTCGCGGGCAATGTTGGGTTGCCATTGACTGATCAAGGGTTTGTCAATCTCTCTCTAGAATATCGAACGGCCGATCCCACGTCACGAAGCGTACAACGCGATGATGCGGCGGCGCTGATAAACAATGGCAACACGTTCGTTGAAGATCCGGCGCAAGTATGGGGGAGTCCTGAAATAAAAGGGGATCTTAAGTTTTTTGCCAATGCAGGTTTGGAGCTTGATCAAAACAGTGAAGCGTATTTATTTGGTAACTATGCGAGACGAGAAGTGGAGGGCGGGTTTTACTTTCGAAACCCACACAACCGCGGTGGTGTCAATGATGGCGGAACCAATGACAGTGGTGAGCAATTATTACTGGTAGCCGACTTGACGCCAGATCTATCGGGCAACTGTCCGACCGATATAGCCGTCGGCTCAAACGTGCTAGAAAACCCTGTTTATATCAACCAAGTTGCAAACAATCCTGATTGTTTTGCATTCAACGAACTCTTTCCTGGTGGATTTACCCCAAAATTTGGGGGGATCGTTACTGATGCTTCATTGGTTGTTGGTACTCGTGGAGAATTGGATAACGAGCTAAATTACGATGTCAGTGGTGCTTATGGTACTAATGAAATCGATTATGCCATTAGCAACACCATAAATCCGTCATTAGGACCGGATACACCAACATCGTTTAATCCCGGGCGCTACATTCAAACAGAAGCGAGCTTCAATATCGACATCAATAAGTATATTGATATTGGCGGGAATGAACCGTTGTTCTTAGCCGGGGGCATTGAGTATCGATATGAAGCGTTTGAAGCCATCGCTGGGGATCCAAAGTCCTACGAAGTAGGCCCTTTAGCCGCACAGGGATTTGGTATCGGTTCAAACGGCTTTCCTGGGCTAGCCGCTCGGTTCCAAGGCAAGAATAGTCGTAATAGCGCAGCGCTGTATATTGATTCGGAGTATTTCTTTAGCGACGATTTTATGGTGGGGGCAGCTATTCGGTACGAGGACTTTAGTGATTTTGGTGACACAACCAAAGGCAAGCTGTCTGCGCGCTATCAACTAAATGAAACCGTCGCAATACGCGGCGCCATCGCAACTGGATTCAAAGCGCCGACCATAGGACAATCGAATGTACGAAACGTCACTACCGCGTTCAGTGCAACGGGATTGGTTGATAGAGCCACGCTGCCGCCGTCGGATCCGATTTCCATTCAAAAGGGGGCAACGCCCCTCCAACCTGAGGAATCTACGAGCTACAGTGTGGGATGGGTAGGAGAATTTGAAAATAGGATCAGCACAACATCGGGGATCACCCTCACGCAAGCGGATATCAATGCGCTTCTCGCCCAAGGCGTCACTGACGCATCGAGTTTTAGTGAAGTGAGTTTCTTCACAAATGACTTTGCAACGTTAACACAAGGTATTGATGTCGTCGCTAATTATTCAATGGAAATGTTGGGAGGAGATACGGTTTTCTCGTTTGCGGGGAACTGGACCGATACAGAAGTTGATGATGTTAAAACGTTCGATGTGAATGGTGAGCAAGTCCAAAACATTTCACCCACTCGCATTCGAATGATTGAGGATAATTTGCCTGAATACCGCTTCAGCCTGCCTGGCAATCATACGAATGGCGATTGGCGGGTATTAACGCGCCTTAATTATTTTAGTGACATTTTTGAAGATCACATCTATGCCGGTTTACCCATAGAGGAAGTGGGTGCGGAATACACGGTCGATTTTGAAGTTGGTTATCATATTAATGAATCATTTATTATGACACTAGGCGCTCGAAATGCGTTTGATAACCTCCCTGATGAAAATGTGCTTTATGATACCGAAGTGGCGGGTTCAAAGTACCCAACGACGTCACCCATTGGCATTAACGGCGGTTTCTATTATTTAAAAGGCGTGTATACCTTTTAGTCCAACTGGCGTCTCGAACTAACACTTGCGTGTGTTCGAGGCGTCAGCTACGCAATGGAAAGATGACCGTGAACGTGGTTGCCTGCTCATCTGATCCCACTTGTATATGTGCACCGTTAACTTCAAGAACAGATCTCGCAATGGTTAATCCTAATCCAGCGCCTTGCCCGTCACGTTTTCGAGATGGATCCGCGCGGTAGAAACGATCGAAAAGGCGAGAAAGTTGAATGTCAGGGATCTTATTACCTGGGTTTGAAATCGATATCAATGCTTCGTTATCCTGTATTTGAGTAGATACGGTTACTTCTGCATTATCGGGAGTGTACCGAATGGCATTAGATAACAAGTTGCTCAGTGCTTGTCGAAACATCGATTTGTCGCACATTAACGTTATTTTGTGACCAATAAGTTGAATGCTGATGTGCTTCTCTTCGGCCAAGAGCTCAAAGTATTCGATTAATTCACCGATTTCTTTCTGACAGTCTATCCGCTCAGCGTTGGGTTTGATCAAGCCATGCTCCGTTTGTGCTAGTAACAACATGTCACTGACCATTTTCGACATTCGCTCGTACTCTTCTAAGTTAGAATATAAGATGTCAGTATATTCATTCGTCGATCGTGGTTGATTGAGTATGACTTGGGTCTGTGTAGTCAGGTTGGTGATAGGCGTTCTTAGTTCATGAGCTATGTCAGTGGAAAAATGGGACAGCTGCTCAAACCCGCTTTCAAGTCTCTCAATCATCGCATTAAAGGACTCCACCAGATTAGCAAGCTCCACTGGGACTTCGGTGGGTTCCAACCTGATATCCAATTTATCCGCGGTGATGGAACCGATTTTGCGACTGAGACGTCGTAAGGGGGAGTGACCACGATAAACAGCAAACCGCGCGGCTAAGATCGTAATAGCCCCAGACAATACAATGATCCCCCACAATGTTGTCTCGAAGTCTTCCATATAGTTCATATGAAATTCCATGTTCGAGGCAACGATGACTTGATAATGTGTTTGGCTGTTGCCGTCTTCAATACGCACGGTTATTTCCGTTGCCCGTAACATATGTTCGCCGTCGAAAAAGAGGCTTAACATGGATGGCGTTATTTGTTCTAGTTCATACGTATCCCCAGGGTATTTTTCTAGCACCGCGCTCTCACTGCTAAAAATAACTTTGTTGTCTTTATTTTTAACTAAATAATAGACACCGTGATGCCCAGAGACAGCTTGGAATAATATGCTAGACGGTGCGACCCCTTCATTATACGCTGTATTAAGCTTGCGTTTCACGGCTAGAAACACCTCATTCAGCTCATCTGCATCCTGCTCTTCAAAATGCTGAGCAATCGATTGCTGCACCATAAGACTTATAAACGTTAGGCACACAAAGATAGTGAGCCCAACAAGTGTAGTGACCCGAAAGGCGAGAGAGCTTGGTCGCTTTGATAGATCCTTAAGATTCATTACTGCACATTTTATATCCCATCCCTCGCACAGTCTGAATGAGCTTTAGTGAGAAGTCATCATCGATTTTTGCTCGAAGACGGCGAATGGCGACATCAATCACATTGGTATCGCTATCAAAATTCATATCCCATACTTGCGAAGCAATAAGAGAACGCGGCAATACCTCGCCTTGGCGTCTCACCATTAATTCTAATAAGGTGAACTCTTTAGTTGTCAGGTTTATTTTGCGCCCACTTCGCGTGGCAATACGCGAAGGAATGTCGAGCTCCAAATCAGCTATGTGTAAAATATTATTGGGCACGGACGTGCCGCGGCGGATCAACGTACGCACACGCGCTAGCAGCTCAGCAAATGCAAACGGCTTCACTAAGTAATCATCTGCGCCGAGCTCTAAACCTTTAACACGGTCATTCACATGATCACGAGCAGTAAGAAAAAGAACCGGTGTATGATTGTTAGACTCTCGTAACGATGACAATATTTTCCAACCATCGATATCAGGCAGCATGACGTCTAAGATGATCAACTCATATTCACCGAGCATGGCTTTGTGATGGCCATCGAGGCCGGTCCGAACTAACTCAACAACAAAGCCCGATTCGGCAAGGCCTTGTTTGATGTAGTCTCCAGTTTTTGTTTCGTCTTCAACGACTAATATTTTCATGCGATGTTCCGCCCGTGTTACTTATGATAAGCCCGCTTACAATATTAATGTACGTAACGAAACCGTGAAACGAAACACCTACTATCATACTATATAGATCGCTTCGTAATTTCGCCGACGTCCAGATACTTTAATGTTGAGTGCACTAAATATGTTAGTCCTTAGGTAGCTGATTATGCAACGAAATCCTTGCTTTTAATCCATTATAATCGGTCTAATTGTTGTAACCGTTCAGCAGGGCCCTATTGACAGGCTGCTTTGAAGTCGCCGAGTAGAGGATAGGACGTTTTGTTTAACGTCGCTTCGAGAATGGCGCGGAGCCAATTAAGTGGATTCAGCTTTTGTTTCCGGCAGGTTTCTACAATGGTGAGTATACGTTGTCTGAACAGTTCCCCTCGGTGAGAACACACGCCATAGCTGCCTTTTCGCCACAGCACATAGCTTCGCAATGAACGCTCTGCTTCATTGTTAATGAGGAGGACGCCATCGTGACTGAGGAACACCCAGCACATATCATCGTGTTTTAGCAGCAGCTTACACCGGTTCTGATAGCGGGGAGTAACACAACGCCTTGATGCCAGTTCAAGTTGTTCTCGCCAGGCGATACGCAGTTTTTCCATTCGGTCCCGGTATCGCTTTTCACTTAGTTCGTTACTCTCATACCGGTGTTGCAGCTGGAACAGTATGCGAATGAGCCTGACTAACGTCGTTCCATAAGTCTTGTTCGTTCCCCAGCTTTCCGCCAGCGCATTCATGTTTCTTAAGATATGCGCCCAGCACAATTGTCGGTGGTCAGTATCAATGTAATGATAACCGGCATACTGGTCGGTAACTACAATGTTTTCTGGATTATCACCCAGTAATTTCTTTGCCGCCCAGGCGCCGCGTGAGAAGTGGGTCATGAAGCATGATAACTCTGCTGTGCAGACCTGCCACATCCAACGGTTTTCGTTGCCACGCTGATGACGGGTTTCATCGCAGTGTACCACCGCCTCAGTGCGCATCATCTCTTTGATATCCTGATACGCTGGCGTCAGTACTGAACTAACCCGGCCCTGCGCTTCAGAGATAGCACCGCGACTGAACGATAAGCCGAAGTTCTGTTCGAGCTGTTGCTGGATTTTACTGATACTCTGGTGAAACTGACCGGACTGCATTGCCACACATGCCAGCAGGTTATTGCCCATCTGTCCCTGATTCACGTTGTCAGGTAGCGTTGCTTTTACCGTTTTGCTGCACTGACAACACTGACCCTGATGTAACTGATGTTCAACCACAGAGAAAGCCTGAGAAGGAATATCAAAAACCTGATGGCGGCGATACGGTGAATCACTGATAGTAATAGTACCACCGCAATCACACGTATCATCGGGATAGTACGTCAGGGTTTCATCAACGCTCTCGGCTAACATCCGCTTGCTACCTTTATGACCGGATTGCGCACCACGCTTACGGCCTGTCGGCTTTTTAGCTGGCGCAGAAGAGGACGCCCCCGGCCCATTAGACGATGGCGGACGCGACGAGTTACGACTGTTTTGATTCAGTCGGTCTTCGAGGTCATTTAGCCTGTCCCAGAGTGCTTGAATAACCAATTTTGCATCATCTAAGTTATCGACTGCGGGCGGCTTTGATAGCTGTTTTTTACGTGGCATGAAGTCACTTTGACAGACTGGGGGGATCAATCAATAGGATCCAAGAGATCACTGAAAATAAATATATTTAGCTGTCAATAGGGCCCTGCTGAACGGTTACAATTGTTTATATTACCGAATTGTAATGTGCCGGTAATCTGGTTGTCAGGCGAGGGTGCTAACATCTCATTCAGTGATTAAGCTGTCATCGACTGCTGTCTGTCAAAAACTATGGAATGACGAGAACTTGAAAAGCGCTTTCATTAAAATGTTTATTGTTATTGCATTGCTCAGTGTGCAAATGAGTGAGTCATTTGTATTCGCGCAAATGCCATGCAGTGACGAAATGGCAGCGGTGATGGATCTCGGATCTCACGATATGCAAAGCGCTCATGACATGATGAAACACTCACAAAGCGATGATATGAATGATTGTTGTCAGCAAGATTGCTGTTGTCCAATGGCGATGTTTCATATTGGTCTTCTCTCTAGTCAAGCTCATTCGTCACCCGATGGCGTGTCGCTGAGTATTCAGTCTCTTAACCCAAACCTAAACCAAATCTTTTTAGGTGGATTGCAGCGCCCTCCGAAACACTCTCTCATTTAAGCAGGATAAGTCCGTCTAGAATCCGGGCAATGATATCGCTTGTTAGTCGAATGTTCGTAGCAAGCCATTTATTTAAACAATAGAAATGAGAAAGTAATTATGTCAATTATTACGCATCGCTCGATGTGGATAGCCTTGGTGTTTGCACTGTTTTTATCAGCATGTACCGACGCAACACAGATTAATAACGATTCAGAGGCAGTGACTGAATCCCCGATAACATCCTTAACAGTCTACAAAAGCCGTTCTTGTAAGTGTTGCCAAAAGTGGGTGAACCATATTGAAGAGCACGGGTTCGACGCAGACGTATCCAATGTTACGTTAATGTCTCGAATTAAAGACAAATATGGTATTGCGCCTAATTACCGTTCGTGCCATACGGCATTGTCCCCAGGCGGTTTTGTTTTTGAAGGTCACATTCCAGCAAAATTCATTCAGCAATTTTTAGACAATATACCTGAAGGCGCCATCGGACTCAGTGTGCCGGCTATGCCAATTGGCTCACCTGGTATGGAAGTCGGTGATCAATTTCGTCCTTATCTTATTCTGCAACTCAATGACGATGGCAGCGCAACCACTTATGCCGAAGTTAATACCTATGAGGAGCAATTCTAATGAGACGCTTTTCATTTCATGTCATTGTACTAATGACGCTTTTGAATACTGGGCTCGCCCAAAGTCAAACCAAGTCGGTATTGACATTGGAGCAGGCTGTTGAAATCGCGATTAACAACGACCCTTGGCTTGTAGGCAGTGAGTATCGCGAGCAAGCCATTGTTTCAAGTAGCGTGGCAGCCGCTAGTTTGCCGGACCCGGTAGTTAATATTGGTTTGGCGAACTTACCAACAGATGGATTCGCATTCGATCAAGAACCCATGACGCAACTTAAGGCAGGGGTTTCGCAGATGTTCCCCAGAGGGGATTCGTTAGATATTCGTTCTCGTCAATTAAGAGAGCAAGCCGCCGAGCACCCATTAATGCGTGCTGATCGCATCGCCCGCACACGTGTGCAGGTCTCTGATATTTGGCTTGAAATTTATCGCGCGCAGCAGAGTATTAAGCTAATCCATCAAGATAGGGCATTGTTTGAGCAACTCAGTGACATTGCCAAAGCGAATTATGCGACCGCCCTTGGACGCGTGCGACAGCAAGACATCATTAGGGCAAAGTTAGAATTGACGCGGTTAGAAGACAGATTAACAAAACTACAAGCACTGGAAGAACGCGCCACAGGTAAGTTATTGGAATGGATCCTAAAAAACCAGCAGTCTGCACGCCAACTTGGCTTTGATGCATTTAGCGCGTTGCAGTTGCCTAATACATTACCTGCCATTGCAAAAATCACTGACAACACGTTGTTAATGGTAAAAAGGAAAAACCAACAACAGCTCGCGGAATTACTCGCAGATCACCCTTATATTTTATCCATTAATCAACGTATCAGAGCGAGTCAAACCGGGGTTGAGTTAGCTAAAGAAAAATACAAACCCCAATGGGGCGTAAATGCCAGTTACGCTTTTCGCGATGATACCCCGGCAGGTGCAAGTCGAGCTGATTTTTTGTCAGTCGGTGTTAGTTTTGATTTACCTATTTTTACTGAAAACCGTCAAGACAAAGAAGTCTCTGCAGCCGTAAATCAATCAGAAGCCATAAAGACTGACAAGTTACTCGCACTGCGCGAAATGATGTCTGCCATCCAGTCGTTATACGCTGAGCGAGAACGTTTAACTGACAGGCAATCGTTATACAACGACGAGTTATTAGCACAAATGCAAGAACAAGCAGATGCGTCCTTGAATGCCTACACCAATGATGACGGCGATTTCGCCGAAGTTGCTCGCGCGCGTATCGCGGATTTGAATGCGCGTATTGATGCATTGGATATCGATGTGGATCTCGTCAGAACAAACATTCGACTTAATTATTATTTCAATACCACCGCAGGTATTTCCAAGACTCAATTCGGAGAACAATAATGAATAACACGAAAGCCATTATTTTAGGATGTGTTATCGGCGGTGCAATGACTGCGTTAGCATATACATCCCTACTTCCTTCTGATGCACCATCTAACGCAGCAGGGCAAAGCACAGAACCCCAGCCACTCTATTGGGTGGCACCGATGGATCCCAATTACCGTCGTGATGAACCGGGTAAATCTCCGATGGGAATGGATCTCGTCCCCGTTTATGAGGAGAGCACCGGAGGTAATGAAGGTCCGGGAACCATTAGCATATCACCCAATGTAGTTAATAATTTAGGGGTAAGAACAGCATCGGTTCAACGCCGCTCGCTGCATGTCCCTATTCGTACGGTTGGCTATGTGCAATACAATGAAGACACTTTGATACATATCCACCCACGCGTTGAAGGTTGGGTAGATACACTGCATGTGAAAGCCTCGGGAGAGTATGTCAAAAAAGGCGAACCATTGTATTCGCTCTATTCCCCAGAATTGGTTAATGCGCAAGAAGAGCTGCTGATCGCGATGCGCCGCGGGAGCGACGATTTGATCAATGCTGCTCGGTCGCGGTTAGATGCGTTGCAAATGCCAAATGAAGAGATTCAGTCCTTAATATCGAGCAAAAAAGTTCGTCAAACGATCACTTTTTCGGCACCGCAAACCGGGTTTGTTGACAATTTAAATATCCGCGAAGGATTCTTTATCAAGCCAGGCAATACCCTCCTATCCATTGGTGCGTTGGATGAGGTGTGGGTTGATGCTGAAATCTTTGAACGGCAATCCGCGCAAGTCACTGTTGGACTTCCCGTCACAATGACGTTAGATTTTTTACCCGGCAAAACATGGGAGGGTGAGGTTGATTACGTCTACCCCACACTTGAACAGAGCACTCGAACGCTACGGGTTCGGTTACGCTTTAAAAATGCCGATTACGCGCTTAAGCCGAACATGTTTGCCCAGATCACAATACATTCAGACTTTGACTCAGACAACGTTCTTGTGCCATCAGAAGCGGTTATCAGAACCGGCACGCAAGATCGTGTTGTCTTGGCGTTGGGTGACGGGCAATTCAAGTCCATTGCCGTAGATGTAGGTCGAGTGGTAGAGGACTACACTGAGATTACTACAGGTCTCATCGACGGGGATCAGATTGTCACCTCGGCACACTTTTTACTCGATTCAGAAAGCAGTATCAGTTCAGATTTTAAACGGATGGAAGCACCTGGTGCACTCCCGTCGTCGGTTTTTACCGAAGCCACCATCACCGATGTTATGCCCTCACATAACATGATAACAGTGAACCATGGCGCCATCAGTGAATGGGATTGGCCAGAAATGACAATGGATTTTACTGTCGCCAACCACGTAGACCTAACGAGTTTGCGGCAAGGTATGGGGGCGCATATTGAAATTAGTAAAGAAAACGATGGTCAGTATGTGGTAACGACGGTGCATATCATTGACGACAATGCTGATACACAGACTATAAATGGACGCACTATATGGACTGAAGCAACGATTAATTCAGTTATGTCCTCACACAAAATGCTAAATCTTGACCACGGAGCAATTGAAGCGTGGGATTGGCCCGCGATGACAATGGATTTCTTTGTTGCTGACACTATCGATTTATCACAGTTGGAAGCTGGTATGGATTTGCATATTGAAATCACCAAAACCGGTGATAGCGACTATCTGGTAACAACCATCCATGTAAAATCAGCAGAACCAAGTTCAGCGCAAAGCGCAGTGGTGACAGGCACCATTAATGCCATCAATACGCAGTCTCGTGTAGTCAATATTTCACGTGAAGCGATCCCAAAGTGGGATAGGCCTGCGGCAACTCTTGACTTTACCGTGAGCGACGCTATCGATATCAGCCAATTTACGGTCGGTGCTGACATTACATTTACGTTTGAGATCACTGACGGCAACTTTAGGATCCTGAGCATTCAGTCTGAAAGCCAAGATGCTTCGATGGATCATAGCAACCATGGAGGAGCACACGAATGATCGCTGCTATTATTCGATGGTCAGTTTCCAACCGCTTCTTCGTATTACTGACGACCTTAATTATTATCGGCGGTGGTTTATTCACGATAAAGAATACACCAATTGATGCATTGCCCGACCTATCTGATGTCCAGGTCATCATTAAGACGAGTTACCCTGGACAAGCACCTCAGGTGGTTGAAGATCAGGTGACTTATCCGCTTACAACAGCGATGTTGTCGGTACCAGGCGCTAAAACAGTCAGGGGTTATTCTTTCTTTGGCGACTCATATGTCTACATCATTTTTGATGACAGCACGGATCTCTATTGGGCCCGAAGCCGCGTATTAGAATACCTGTCTCAAGTTGCTCCCAATTTGCCTGAAAATGCTCGGCCACAATTAGGCCCAGATGCAACGGGTGTGGGTTGGGTTTACTTGTATGCATTGGTTGACCGCACAGGCAAAAACGACATATCACAACTACGTAGTCTGCAGGATTGGTTTCTCAAGTACGAACTGCAAACCGTTCCCGGTGTCTCTGAGGTTTCTGCGTTAGGCGGTATGGTAAAGCAATATCAAGTTAAAGTTGATCCTGAAAAACTGCGGGCTTATGGGATCCCGCTATCGCATATTCAAACGGCCATCAAAAGAGGCAACAAAGAAGTTGGCGCATCTGTTATTGAAATGGCTGAGGCTGAATATATGGTCAGGGCGACAGGGTATATTTCAAGCAAACAAGATATCGAAACGATCCCTCTCGGCGTGAATGAAAATGGTACGCCGCTGTTGGTTAGGGATATCGCGGATGTGCAATTAGGTCCCCAAATGCGCAGGGGTATCGCTGAGCTGAATGGCGAAGGAGAAACCGTAGGCGGCATCGTTGTTATGCGATTTGGAGAAAATGCTCAAACAACCATTAACGGAGTCAAAGCTAAACTCGACGATCTTAAAAAAGGATTGCCGGATGGCGTCGAAATCGTCACGGTTTACGATCGCTCAGCTTTGATTGAACGGGCGGTAGATAACTTGGCCTCTAAACTGGTAGAAGAGTTTATCGTCGTTGCCCTAGTGTGTATCGCGTTCTTATTTCATGTACGCTCTTCGTTGGTCGCAATTATAAGTATTCCTGTCGGAATCATCACGGCAATCATCGTGATGTATATGCAAGGTATCAATGCGAACATCATGTCCTTGGGGGGGATCGCTATTGCTATTGGTGCAATGAGCGATGGGGCCATTGTCATGATCGAAAATATGCATAAGCATATGGAGCGAACCCCCCTGACGAAAGAAAATCGATGGCAGGTCGTCATGGATTCAGCGTCTGAAGTCGGACCTGCGCTGTTTTTCAGTTTGTTGATCATCACCGTTAGTTTCGTACCAGTGTTTACACTAGAAGCGCAAGAGGGCAGGATGTTCTCGCCGCTTGCATTCACCAAAACATATGCGATGGCCGCTTCCGCAGCTCTTGCTATCACCTTGGTGCCAGTTTTGATGGGGTACTTTGTGCGCGGTAAAGTACTTGCGGAGCATAAGAATCCTGTAAATCGGTTCTTGACGTTTTTATACATGCCAACACTGAAAACGGTATTACGTTTTCCCAAGTTGACCATGCTGGTCGCCGTTATAGTACTGGGAATTGGGCTTTGGCCAATTGATAAGATCGGTAGCGAATTTATCCCGCCGCTTGATGAAGGTGACTTAATGTATATGCCGACGACTTATGCCGGTATTTCGATAGGTAAAGCACGCGAGTTATTGCAACAAACCAATAAACTGATCAAGACCGTTCCTGAGGTCGAAACGGTGTTTGGCAAGGTCGGCCGAGCCGATACGGCAACCGATCCTGCGCCATTAACAATGATAGAAACGTTTATACAATTAAAACCTCAAGATCAATGGCGTGAAGGCATGACGACCCAGGATCTGATCAAAGAATTTGATGCTGTGGTTAATTTGCCGGGGTTAACGAACGCATGGGTTATGCCAATTAAAACGCGGATTGATATGTTGGCTACCGGTATTAAGACCCCCGTGGGCATCAAGATTGGAGGTCCAGATCTTATGGAAATTCAAAAGATTGGTCAACAAATTGAAACGATACTTTCAGATGTTGAGGGCACTGCATCCGTTTATTCAGAGCGCGTTGCCGGCGGGCGTTATGTCAAAGTCGATATCCAACGTGAACGGGCCGCTCGCTATGGTCTTAACATAGCAGACGTTCAACAAGTTGTTTCTAGTGCGATTGGAGGAATGAATGTTACACAAAGCGTCGAAGGATTAGAGCGCTACCCAGTGAATATTCGATATCCACAATCATATCGCTCATCACCTGAATCATTGTCATTGTTGCCTATTGTCACACCACAAGGCAAACGCATTGCGTTGGCTGATGTCGCGGATGTGTATATTGAAGATGGTCCCCCAGGCATTAAAAGTGAAAATGCACGCCTTAATGGCTGGGTGTATGTGGATATTGATGGTGTAGACATTGGCTCTTATGTCGTCGCAGCGCAGCAGGTCGTCAGTGAGGAGCTGGTATTGCCTGCAGGATACTCCATAACGTGGTCGGGACAATATGAATATATGTTGCGGGCAAAAGAAAAATTAACCTATGTAGTGCCATTGACTTTAGCCATTATCGTGATCTTGTTATACCTCAACTTCCGCAATTTTATTGAAGTAGCGATCATCATGGGAACGTTGCCTTTATCGATGGTCGGTAGTATTTGGCTTATGTACTTAGAGGGGTTTAACTTTTCAGTGGCAGTGGGCGTTGGCTTCATTGCATTGGCCGGGGTCGCTGTCGAGATTGGCGTCATTATGCTGGTGTACTTGAATCATGAGTACCAGGCGTTAATCGACAAATGCAAAATGGACGGTATCAAACCCACCGTAGGAATGCTAACCGAAGCCGTATTGCATGGCGCGGGTTTGCGTGTCCGGCCAGTCATGATGACGACCGCAACCATTATATTCGGACTATTACCGGTACTTTATGGCTCAGGTACGGGGTCTGAAGTGATGAGTCGTATCGCTGCGCCCATGGTGGGCGGGATGGTCAGTGCGATTTTATTGACGCTACTTATTTTACCAGCCATTTATTTAATATGGCGAAAACAGCAGCTCAAAACGATGAGTAATTGGTAGTTATGCGTCGCCTTGCTCGTCGGTTACACCGATACCTACTGTTGATTGTCGGTGTGCAGATGCTCCTCTGGTCAGTGAGTGGACTCTACATGGTCTGGTTTGATATCCACTATATTCATGGCGATCATTTCATGAAAAGCTCGCCCGCGCTTTCATCATTGTCAACGGTAAACGTTGGCTTTGATGAGATAGTCGCTCGCTACCCTGATGCTAAGTCAATCGTTTTGGGCAGTGTGGGGGAGATGCCGGTTTACCGATTAACCCTCACCAGTAAGACGCACCTGATCAGCGGCTTATCTGGAGACATCATCCAACCGTTGTCAGACAAACAAGCCGCCGCCATCGCAATGTCTAGGTCAAGTCGGTCGTATGAGGTCGACAATGTGACCTTGCTGGGTGAAAACGAAGAGGATAGTGCGGTTGGGCAACGAGGACGTCCATTATGGCGAGTTGAATTTAAAGGCGCACTTGCGCCAACATTTTACGTCAGTCAAGACACAGGTACGGTTGAATATATTCGACATGCCCCTTGGCAAGTATTTGATTGGTTATGGCGCCTCCATATTATGGATTACCAAGACGGTGAAGACGTTAGTAATACACTATTAGTGAGCATGACTATCATAGGGCTGTTGGCCGCATTAGCAGGCTTGCTATTGCTGCCTTATTCCTTTTCGTCATCGCGAAAGGCAGCTGACTGAAATGTTCTGGCGGATCATTCACAAATACCTTGCATTAATTGTGTTTTCACAATTAATGGTTTGGCTCGCTACGGGTTTTTTACTCGGACAGGCTGAGCACAGTAAACCCCTCTCCAGAATCGCAAGTGACGCTATTGCAGGAAGTGTATTAACGCCAAACCTAATATCCGTTGAGAATGTCCTTATACGCTCACCCAATGCGCTCTCTATTGAGCTGCTTAGCTTGTTGGGAAACCCGACCTATAAGGTTATGACGCACTATGCTAGACATGCCCATGAAAGAGAGTATGAGTTAATAGACGCGATAAAGGGAAATAAAATAGAACTAACAGCGAACGATATCCGTGATCTGGTCAACAATCAGTTCCGGTTAACTTCGCCTATTCAAGATTTGCGCCGTGTTGATCCGCCGATAGAGCATCTACCCAAAGAGCAACAATCGGTTTGGCATGTACGTTTATCAGACAGAGAAACGACACACATTTATGTCCGAGCATCGACAGGGGAATTGGCCGGCGTCGTCGATAGCAACAGGGAATGGACAAACTTGTTGATGCTATTGCACTTTATGGATTATCAGAACACCGGCTCATTTAATCACTGGTGGATCAAGGCTCTCGCGTTACTGACTGTGCTGATGAGTATTTCAGGAATTACGTGGCTGGTTAGCCTCGTTAAAAATAAGCAAGTATTCATTAGGTGGTGGTATAGAAAGCAAGACTTAGTGGTACGAGATCAGCAAGGTTACCTCCAAAACGTCGTTGCTAAGGACAATGAATCACTTCTGGATTGTCTACAGCACAACGCCCTTTCTATTGGGTCAGTATGTGGGGGAGGGGGAACATGCGGCCAATGTATTGTGCGTCTTGATCCATCGGCTGCCATTTCAGTTGCAGAACGATACCGCTTATCTCAAGACAGGTTGTTGTCCGGTTATCGTTTAGCTTGTCAGCAAAACACTGATTTGAAAGGCAACGTTCAGCTTGTAGAGTCTCCAAACCCCAAAACAGTATCATGCGAGTTGCTCTCAAACACATTCATTACACCCTTTATCAAAGAATTAAGATTTAAATATCAAGGCAGTGTTCCACTGGATTTTAAGCCTGGCAGTTTTGTTCAATTCACGATTAAAGAAGGTCAATCTTTAGCGTTTCCGAAAGACTTACCGAGACGCTATCAGCCTTATTGGCCGCGTTTTGAATCAGCTACATTTTCCCATCCAAACACTGTCAGGCATTATTCAGTTGCAAACCGAAATGATGGTAGTGGCGTGCTTACATTCAATATAAAAATGCAACCGGCACAATCTAACAACCAAAGACCTGGCATCGGTTCTTTTCACCTTGGTAATTTAAGCATCGGCACGGTGGTTGATATAGTTGCGCCTCGAGGGGGATTTAACTTACTTGATGACCTTGGTGTACGAGAAATTGTGTTGGTCGGTGGGGGCTCGGGTATAGCACCTCTAAAAGCTCTAATCGATGAACTAATATTTGGCTTGCATTCGACACTGCCTATAACCCTCTTTTATGGCGCCAAACACCCTGTTGAATTGGCAAATCATTGCTGGTTAAAAGCGGTTGAAACACAGCATTCCAATTTCTCCTATCAACCTATCGTGTCTAACGCGTCTTCTGTTTGGTATGGACAGGTGGGCCGCGTACAAACGCCGTTGAATGCATTTGTGTCTGCGCACCGTAGCCTCCATCGATGTTTGTTTTTCCTCTGCGGTCCTCCGGCAATGATGAACGATGTAACCCAATTACTATTACGCTACTCCGTCAATGAAAATGCTATACAAATCGATTCATTTTCACCATTTACTACTACTTAAAACTACCGAGGTTTATTTATGAAAACACTATTGTCAACGTTCTTACTGACCGCTCTTTTCTTGAGCACAAGCAGTTATGCTCACACATCGTTGAAAACGTCCATGCCAAAAAACAATGCGATGTTAATGTCATCGCCTCCACAATTGTCCGTTGTTTTTACTGAGCCAGTTCGTTTGGCCAAATTGATGTTAAATTCTCAAAACGGCGAGCCTGTCGACTTTAATTTTTCTCCATCGATGGAGTCTAGCACTTTCTTTAATTACGACTTACCGACGTTATCGCCGGGTAACTATACCGCACAGTGGATGTTACTTGGTGAGGATGGGCACAAAATGGACGGTTCATTTGACTTCATGGTTCACGGAAGCAAGTCCATGCAAGATGACAAAAAAGCCCATAGTCAACACAAAGACCATTAAAGAGGAAGATTAAAATGGCAATTTGGGAAGTATTGATCCTATCCACCAAGCTTACTGTCTATCTAGGACTGTCGGCGCTTTTAGGCGGATTTCTTATCCTTCTTTTAGTGCCATTTAGTCTGGAAAAACAATCTCAAGTTCGTCTGCTTCTGCAAGGTCATATTATTAAGTATATGGCTATGTTTGGTTTAGTTGGTGTTTTCGCGACTACGTTGGATTTCTTTTTCCAAGTGGGGTCGCTATCTCAAACGGGTTTCACAGGCATGTTTGATGCGGTCATGCGACGTATGGTTGCACAATCTACTTTAGGGACTATTGCAATAAGTCGGCTGTGCATATTCATCGTCGGCATTGCTTTTTGTGGATCGTTTTATTGGCAACTCGCTCGCAAAAAAACGCCTCAATTTATCGTGACTCTTCTTGGTGCAATAATTCTGTGGGGGAGTATTGGATATGTATTCATGCTTTCCGGGCATACCGTGCAACTGGAACGTTCATATGGTTATGCATTAGCTGTGCATGTGATCATCGCGCTAAGCTGGATGGGCGCTCTTTGGCCGTTGTCAGCAGCATGCCTACACCTATCGCCTACACCGCTATACACTCTGATGCGGCAATTTGGTCATCTTGCTATAGGACTGGTGAGCCTGCTGCTCCTTGCCGGCACTCTGCTAGCATGGGAGCTAGTTGGTTCTGTAGGTAATTTATTCAATCAAATCTATGGACAAAGCCTGCTGTTAAAGCTGGGCTTTGTCAATGCGATCCTGCTGCTTGCCGCATGGCATAAATTAAAATCAACCCCCAAGCTTTTAACGCACAGTAACGCAGCGATAGACATGCGCCGTTCGATCCAAATTGAAATGCTCATTGGACTATGCATTTTTCTGATCACCGCTGTTTTGACTACTGTTCTTGGTCCTCAATCTTAACTTTGGATTTATATGAAAATTAATTACGTTTTAACGATTGTTTTGTCTATTGCGCTGCTTTCATTTAGTACGTTTGCTCATGAGCCACTCAAATCAATAGAGCGCTCTGCAACTCACTTCAGTGGCTTGGATACTGCAGCGGGTCGCAGTGTGCTCGCTTATCACGAAGCATTATCTAATGGACAAGCGGATGACGTCATGAGTGCATTGACATCCGAAGTCATTATTTTAGAGGGATCGCGAATAGAACGCAGTGCTGAAGAATATCGACAACATCATTTACACGCTGATATGCGGTTTTCTGCGGCTGTCAAAACCACAACAATTGAACATCATGTTCGCGTTTATGGGGATACGGCGGTCTCAATTGCCAGAAGCCACACCCTTGGCACATACAAAGGTAAACAAATTGATAAGCAAGGAAATGAAACACTGGTACTTAACCTTATCAATGGTCATTGGAAAATAAGTCATATCCATTGGTCCCATTAACACTTTAATTTATAGGAAAACTTTAAATGACGTTACTTATGCGAATCTCACTCGTCCTGATGTTAAGCACAACTACACTGGGCGTCTTTGCATCACAGGCAGATGAAGACAAAGCGACGATTGAAGAAATTATCATTGCTATTGAAAACGGTTGGGAGTCGGGCCAAGGACGGCCTTTTTATGAACACTATCTCGACCATAAAGGTGCTCGATACATTGAATCAGGCGGCCAAAACACAGGATTAAGTGATCTCGTCGAAAATCATGTGGAGCCAGAGAAAGAAGTACTCAAACGCCTCACCATCGATATATTGGATATGGATATTACAATTGATGACGATATGGCATGGGCGATTACGACCGTAAATGTGTCTGGTGAAGTAAGAAAAACTGGCTCAACATTTGACAAAAAGGGCTACCAAACGTACTTGTTTAAACGAACGAGTAATGGATGGAAAGTCATACATTCACATTCGTCTACCCGCGATAAAAAGCCCCACAAGCATCATTAAGCGACGTCAGTATGCCCATCACTCGCAACGTTACCCTAGACATCATGCGCACGGTCGCCATTGTATTAATGGTGATCTTTCACTTCGCGTATGACTTGCGGTTCTTTGGCTGGGTAGATTGGAGTGTGCCAAATGGTCCTGGCTGGAAACAATTTCGGTATGTCATTTTATCACTCTTTTTCTTAAGTGTGGGTGCATCATTGGTGTTCGCTCATCACCAACGCGTGGATTTGAAATCCTTTGCGAAGCGAATAATGTGGATAGTGGTATGGGCATGCGTTATATCACTATTTACTTATTGGTTTTTCAATAGTAATTGGATATTTTTTGGTGTTTTACACTTTATCGCCGTGGCCAGTGTACTATGCTTTCCCTTCGCACGTTATCCAGTCATGGCTTGTTTTATTGGGATAGGGATTATTACACTGTTCTTAACGAATGTGGTTACAAGTAAATGGCCGTTTAACTTATGGGAATTGGGGCTGCCGTCATCACCCAACGATTATGTTGCACTATTTCCTTGGGTTGGCGTTGTATTGCTGGGCATTGGCGTTGGCCATATGTTTATTAAGGGTATAGATCCCTGTGCTTCACTGAAATTATCAACTAAAATCACGTTTTTAGGACGTCACAGTCTTGCTGTGTATGTGTTACATCAACCTCTGTTTTTTGTAACATTAGGCAGCGTGTATTGGCTTTCGCATTCGGTTATGTGAGTCTAAGTTGAAGATGAGACAATGATAATAAGGGACCTTTGACAAAAGTAGAGCGTTGTTTGTTTTACAAGTAGTCTCGGCGTTTCTAGCACTTGTATATCAGTAATAGTGTGGGTTCATCCAAGCAATAACCGCAGAAATAACGGCAACTAGGATGGCTGTTAATGTTAATACTGTGTTGGCCAAATTGCGTGTCGCTTCATTATATAACGTTTTCACCGCATCAATATCTTGTTCAATACGCGCAAGTCGACGATTAACTTCTGCATTGGAAAGCGTAGCATTCTCCAATAACAGTAAATCTCGATTAATCTCATCAACCTGTTTCTTAAGGCCAACTAATCCGCGATAGAAGTCTGCGTGAACATAGTCATCGGTATCGGCAAAGCAAATGGTGGGAAGAAGTAGAGTAAAAACTAACATCCATTTAAACACTGTATATATCCTAATTACTGCAACTGACGGTTGATCGCCATAGCGCTTGAGTAAGTATTACACCAGCTTAACGGTTTATTGTAATTCCCGCTGCAAAGAGCCTGCAAACCTAAGTTGAGGGTCGTATTTCTTTTTTAAAGCAATCAAACGCTCTACATGGTGACCGAAATAACTGGTCAATGGACAGTCGTTGCCCATGTCATAATTTTGGTAGGCATGGCCATTAAAAAATGGGGATAATCGTTCATAGGTTTGATTAACCCAGTCTATAACCTTGGTATTGTCTCGATCGGGCAGAGTCACACCCGTGATGCTACATACAAATGAGGCATCGCGATGAATAAATGCGGTTTCATGGGTCTCGATATCCTGGATCGCGCCACATAACGGATCGAGCATAATGCCCGCTGCGTTGTCTGGGCAAGACTGATAGCATTGCAAAAGCGCATCAATAAACTGTTCCGTAAGTTCACCTTCAATGATCCCATTGCGCCAATAAAGTGCGTGCCCTTGTTCATATTCATTTGACTGGCACTCTATGTATTGTTTATGCGTAACAGAGATATCGGCATCCGTTTCCCATTTTGCTATGTTATTTAGGTTGGAGTCAGGGTCTTCACTAAACCCCATAATTGATATTTTTGCATTTTGTAACGCTGAACGAGCGATGTATGCATATAAGAATTGCGTTCTCGGCCCCTGCAGTACAGCATCGCTGTATTGCTTTAAAATAGGCTTTGCCTTTTGAATTGGCCATTCAATGATACCTCCTTGAACATAAGCTGGAGCCGGGTGCAGCCTAAATGTTATGTGGGTGATAACGCCAAATTGAGAGCCGCCACTGCCGCGTAGTGCCCAAAAAAGATCAGAGTGTTCCAAAGTGTTTATAACTCTTTGCTGACCATCTGCTGTGATCAGATTAAACGCCAAGACATTGTCGCAACTTAACCCATGTTTGCGTGACAAAAAACCGATCCCGCCGCCTAACGTTGCTCCTACAACACCGACATCCGGGCAGGTGCCTAATGGGATCACTTTCTTATATTTCGATAAGAACAGATCCAAATTATGATTTTTCACACCCGCGCCCACTCTTACTGACTGACCAACTGCGCAAAGTTCTATACTTTGAAAGGCAGACATATCAAGGACAATGCCACCGTCAATAACGGCCGCACCCGTTACCCCATGGCCGCCGCCTTTAACTGATATTTGTAAATTAAGGCGATTGGCATAGTCAATTGTATTAATAATATCGACGTTTGACTCAGGCACGACTATCGCATATGGAAAATGTGAAATGGCTCGATTAAAAACATGACGCCGCGCTGAATAGCCTGTACTTCCAACGTCCCAGACACTGCCGCTTAACTTGTTTCGCAACGACAGTAAGTCAGATTCAGTTGGCTTCGTTGAAATAGTTTTATTGGTATCAATTGGGTTGAGCGGCGCTTCGTCAATGCTTTGCAATAAATCCCAATTTGTTCTGCTAAATGTCTTTGGGTCTATACGATTTAACAATTGCCAAAGGTATTGTGCAACAAGGCGCGGCGGTAGTAGCTTGTTCTCTTCATGTAAGCCTCTTAAAAAGGCCGACATCGGCAGTACATCGCTTGGCACTTGCCGGATTTTTTTTTGCATCGCTGTATCAACATTTCCGGGAGCTGCGGTGGCAAAAACAGCTACATCTTCATTAACTTCTTGTCTAAAACAACTACACACCATATTCAAAGCCGTTTTACTCACACAGTATGCTGATGCGCCTTTCACTGCACTAACGGGTTGCTCGCTTGTCAAATACAGTACGCGGCTATGTTTAAACTTATCCAGGCACAGTTGTGTTATCAAAAAGGGGATATCGCAGTTGATTCTTTGTGCCGTGCGCCATTCTTTGTAGCCTATTGATTGAATAGGTTTAAGCGGTGTGACAATACCTGCACAATGCACTAAGTAATCAATCTGTTCGTATTGGCTAAGCGATTCTTGAATTTCAATCGTTGCCGCTTCGTGATTAAAATCAACGTGTTCTATGACGAGCCGGGATTCAAATTTTTCATTTAACGCTCCTAGTTCTGAGCTATCACGACACAGTGCAACAACAAGCATATCCGGATCCCTTGATAAGAATTCATTAGTCAATGCTAATCCAATCCCTGATCCTGCTCCGGTAATTACCGCAATTATGTGTTTCGTCATTTCTTATTATCCGCTCACCCAATTAAAAATTCCATCTGGTATTCAGCATATGCCGCTGCAAAGTAGCTATGAGGAGACCTGTTGACGCGGCTTGAGCATAGATAATTTTGAACCAAGGATAAATAAATCGATAATTTGATTACGGAAATGTAATGATTCTGTAATCCGATTGTCGTGAAGGATTGATCTAAATCAATTACATTTATCGTGTGATTTATAGGATGGATTTCATCAAAAGCAAAGGATAAATCGGGTGCAAAAAATTACGATAGCACTAATCTGCAATGCCACAAATGCCTATAACAGATGAAGAGCTTGAGGTTTTGGCCGAATTTTTATCGCCCAAATAGCACCTTGACCTGAGTCTAAGACATAGGATTAAGGTGACAAGTCGTCTATTTCAAACCTAAACCGCTCATGTGAGCACAATTAAAGGAAAAATTATGAAAACATTAACGTCATTATTACTGGCCAGCGCCCTTGTCGCTGCGCCAATTGCGACTTCTTACGCGCATCAACACACTGATAAATCTGACATGCCGATGATGGACGGTCAGATGATGAAGAAAATGCAAACACATATAGAAGAAATGCAAGCAGTTTTAGATGCAGTAAAAAGTGAATCTGATCCTGAAAAGCGTGAAGCCATGTTGCATGAGCATGCCCAAAAGATGCAAGACATGATGGGCATGATGGAAGGCAAAGATTCGATGGGAATGAAAGATGGAAAAGGAATGAAAGGCGGCATGGGCATGGAGCATAAACACAGTGATATGTCGACCGATGAGAAAATGAAAATGATGGAACAGCGTATGGCCATGATGGAAGACATGATGGGGCAAATGATGGGACATACGGCTGAAAAAGCGAAGCCAATACACAAGCATAAAAAGAACTAATCAATGCGTTATGAGGCTGGAAAAGCGACTGCCTCTTTTCTTTTAATAATCGCGGGAGTTTTACATGAACAAATTAATCAAGCTTTTATCAATTGCAGTCTTGTCTGTTGGGCTACTAGGGGGCTGTGCAAGCCAGATATACCATGACTACATCATGAGTGGGCAGGTTGTTACCGTCGATGATAAACAAGTAGTGGTGTGTGTCTCTGACACCGATGGTCTCAAAGAACATCAAGTCTTTAATGTTTATCGCACCGTTTTTGATGCGACAGCAATTTCTGAAGGGGAAGACGGCTACTCGCGCGAATTCGTGGGCAAAATTCGATTAGGTAAGACGAAGGATGAGCATTTTGCAGAGGCTATTGTACTTGATGGCGAACTTGCACGTTATGACATGGTCGAGTTTGATCGTGGGTTTTAATCGATATTTTTGAATAGGAGCATGCCGTTGTGAAGATTAGAGAGTGTCACCAAACCTACCGTTTAGCGGCTATTGTGAGTCTGGTATTATCTAGTGTCTTATTCACAACCGCGTGTTCAGCGATAACACAACAAACTAGTTCGAAAGAAAAATCTCAAGAAACACAATCTTCAGACACTGCGCCCGAGTTAGCACCGGCTGACTTTGCAAAGATCCAATCAGCTTTGCGCTCATTAGACAACTCACTGGCAGCGCGATCAAAAAGCAATATCGGCGTTAAACAAAGCGATGCCAGCCCTCAACTCAACGAATCATCTACGCCCCCCAAAGCGACGAGCAAGATGAAGATGGGCATGGGAAAAGGGAAAAAGAAGATGACAATGAACGGAAAGTCTTGCATGGGGATGATGTGTAAGATGATGATGAAAAATAGTTCGATGATGGGTATGCCTCCTGAACAAAATACACCGGAGATATCCAAACCTTCATCAACGATAAGCTTGCCAGGTGCGAGTAGTGCACCTCATATTTACCACCTTGGTGAACAAGCCTTTTTCTTAAACCATACAACAACATTAGAACTAACAGATACGCAGTATCAAACGTTGTTATCGATTCAATCTGAGTGGGAGTCTTCCCAAAAAAGCCTTGCGCAGCAGCGTAGTGCATTAGAGGCATCATTGTGGGAATTGACAGCCCAAGGATTGCCTCAATACGACAATATTAAAGACACCATTAGTGAAATAGAGGCCATAAACAGCACCCTACGCCTACAGTTTATTGCTTCGGTGGGGAAAGCCGTCTCAGTATTAACACCCCCGCAGATTGCGAAAATAAATGCGCTATGGGCGGCTGAACAAAAGGATGCGTCATGACTAGGGGGAGTAAACGCGCATCA
Source organism: Alteromonas sp. B31-7 (assembly GCF_015767655.1). Lineage (NCBI taxonomy): Bacteria > Pseudomonadati > Pseudomonadota > Gammaproteobacteria > Alteromonadales > Alteromonadaceae > Alteromonas > Alteromonas sp. B31-7. The sequence continues at coordinate 2,319,568 of NZ_CP065233.1, read as the reverse complement.
ATCATTCACCGCTATTGTGTCATTCTAAACGTCGTTCTTTTTTTCGTGATTATAAATGCGCACGCACAGCAACAGACTGAGGATAGTGAGCATGCCAGTCATCATCCTGAGGCAGCGAATGGGCCGAGTGTTGCGGTAAGTACAGATTCTCCAGCTTTAGCCAACCAAGTTGAAGGTCAGCCGGGCAATGCCAACGCAATGATGGGGCCAGGTATGGCAAAAGGCATGGATAAAATGATGGAGAAAATGGGAGCGCCTAAACCTAAAGATCTCTATCCAACTTTAATGCGGATGCAATCAACCACGCCGGAACAAAGAGATAGTATCTTAGGCAAAGCGTCGGCGCGTATGCAACAAGGAAGTGAACAACTGACTACCGGGTTTGAATCGCTCGCCCGTGCCGCAGCCGTTGATGACTATACCCAAATGCAAGTAGCTGTTGAGACCGTTAAAGAAGGGATCGCGCATTTTGATAGTGGTCTTGCGGCAAAACGGGCAATACAAGATGGGCAAGATCCCAGAAGAGTGGCATTAACCTGGTTTAAATCGCAAATGAATTTGCTACCCAGTTCACCAGTGAATGATTCCTCAACACTATTTGGCATGACGCCGTTTCATACTGCAGTGATGCTTGTTCTGCTGATCTTCACTGTCGTCATGGTGTATGTTTATGGATTTAAAATGCGCAGAGCTGCCGCATTGCTAGAAGAGCTTAGGTCCACTGAGACCGCAAGCGCTTCTGCGCCCACTAAGCAAACATCACCTAACGAGATACCTACTAACGCACCTGTAGGGACTGACGCTGTTTTAATACCCGCTACAGCGCATGTATTACCTTCTACGACTATGTCACCGCGTAAAGGTGTCTATAGTGGCAGTATGCAAGTCACCGGTATTTTTCATGAGACCCATGATGTTAAAACGTTTCGACTTGCCAGCGCCGATGGTCAAGTCATCCCATTTAGTTTTGAACCTGGACAATTTGTGACTTTTACGCTCACGATTGATGGTGTTGAAAAACCGGTGAAGCGGTCTTACACCATCGCATCATCACCCACTGAGCAGTATTACTTTGAAGTCACCATCAAACGCGAGGAATTCGGTGTTGTTTCTCGTCATATGCATGACGTCGTAAATGTGGGAGATACGCTTTCAATTAAAGCGCCTGGCGGCAAGTTTTACTTCAATGGTCAAGATGCAAGTAGCGTTGTATTGATTTCAGGGGGGGTTGGGATCACGCCCATGATGAGCGCGGTACGTTATTTAACCACGACGTGCTGGGACGGTGACATTTATTTTCTGTTTTGTACGCGAACGTCTAACGATTTTATTTTTGAACAGGAATTAAAATATCTACAAGCACGTCACCCAAGGTTGAAAGTACTCGTCAGTATGACACAGGCGGATGGCACATCTTGGATGGGACCTCAGGGGCGTTTTTCATCGGCATTGATAAATGAATTCGTGCCGGACATAGCATTAAAAACAGCACACATTTGTGGGCCGCCGGCAATGATGGATGCAACCAAGGATATTTTATCTGAATTGGGTATGCCTGAAGCGAATATTAAAACAGAAGCTTTCGGTGGTGCGAGTCCGAAGAAAACGGCCACTAAAACGGAGGTCGCCCCAAACACGCCTGTAAACAATACGCGCCAAGTGCGATTTAGTTTATCAAATGCACAGGCACAAGCCGGCACAGATGAAACCGTATTGGACGTTGCTGATGGACTTGATGTTGATATTGAGAATTCGTGCCGGGCAGGCTCTTGCGGCAGTTGCAAAGTGAAATTACTGCGCGGCGATGTTGATATGGAGGTTGATGATGGGTTGGAGCCAGAAGATAGGGTCAGTGGTTATATTTTAGCCTGTCAAGCCATCCCTAAAACTGATGTGGAGGTGGAAGCATAGTGAATAGTCAAGAGCGAACCATTGTAGGCAGCTTGGTGGTCTTAATGATCTTACTTTGGCTAGGGTTTGTGTGGCACCGTGACCCAGCATTCCCTGGCAGCTTTGCTGGATTTGTCGTTGGTTTGACTGCGCTGGTATTAATGTTTATTCCGTTGCTTTACATGATCATTAAACGCAACAAAGCACTAAAGAAAGTCGTGACCAAGCAAATAGCCATGCCTACGCTGCTGCGCATTCATATTTATGCTGGAGTATTGGGACCTATTCTTGCACTCATCCATAGCGCCCATCGTTTTGATAGTGCTACTGGAGTCTCCATCATCATCTTTATGATGGTCGTTGTGATCAGTGGGTTTGTTGGTCGGTATGTACTAGGACTTATTTCCTCAAATGTGAAAGAGAAAAAGCGTCAAGTGACCGAACTCCAAGGTGCACTTTCAAGCGCCAAACAATCTCTAAAAGACGCGGTCTGCGACGTAAGATATTCGACTTTCGCCCAAACATCAGCGAGACACATTCCATACATTGCTTTAAGTGTACCTACTTCAGCGCAAAGTAAGCTGTTTCGACAAGAGAGTAAGGTTCTATCTATTATCGATGCCATTTCTGATGTTGAATACAGCATTCTGATTCACGACACTGCGAAAACTTGGTTTGCTCGTTGGTTGAAATTTCATATCGTGATTTCGATAACGCTCTATGGCGTATTGTTCTTTCACATTTTCAGTGAAGTTTACTTTGGACTACGCTGGTTATGATCAAGTGGATAATAGTCATTCTGGGCTTAGTCGCAGCGGGCTTTGGTGTTAGCCATTTTTTTCACACACCAGAGGATCTTTCAAAAATTCCATGGGAACAAATGGTAGAGCCTGGTTCACTGAGCAAAGCGCATGCGTTTTTGGCGGATGACTGCTTGAGTTGTCACACGCCAGTAGAAGGCGTTGAGCGCGACAAGTGTGTGGCCTGTCATGCAAATGATACGCATATCGTCGCGCGTCAACCTACTGCGTTTCACGCCGACATAACAGAATGTGCTAGTTGTCATACTGAGCATCAAGGTGAAGATGCTAAGATTTCACTGATGAACCATATTGCATTGGTCGATATTGGGTTCAATATGCTCCCCAACCCAAACGTGCCGTTTGACGAAGGCGCAGCCACGATGGCTTTTTTAGAAAATGTTCTAGCGAATAAGCAAACGGCTGATCCCCTATTTGTGCATCCCGACGTCAGTGATAAAGAAGCATTATTGAATTGTTCACAGTGCCACAGCAACGATGATCGCCACTTTACGTTGTTCGGAGAGGATTGCGTGCAATGCCACAGTACAGACAAGTGGTCACTGCCGACGTTTATTCACCCCTCGAGTCAATCTCGTGATTGCAATCAATGTCATGAAGCGCCGCCCAGTCACTACATGCAACATTTTAAAATGATTTCCGCCAAAGTCGCTGGCGAGCCAAAAGCCAAAGTGGAGGCGTGTTATGCCTGTCATCAATCGACTTCCTGGAACGATATTAAGCGTGCCGGCTGGTACAAGCATCATTAAGGGGGAGAAACTGTGATCACAAATTCCATTGCGCTGGCAACCTCACTGTTGGTAGCAATAGTATTGTTTCTGCCTCGCCTACGACAATCTGTCCAATGGCGAGCGACAGTAACACCGCTGGCTTCAATTATTGGCAGTGGCTTTTTGATCATTGCACCACTGCTGCATTCGGTAATGGGTAAATGGGCGCTACTGGGCATTATTTTATTGTCGACTCTGGCATATTTGTTGGGTTCAGTCATTCGCTTCAATATACGTCATGCAGAGCCTGAGCTTGCTCGCAATTCACACGGCAGTATCGCAACGCTTGAGAAAGCCAGTCAATGGGCCCTCGGTGCTGCATACGCAATTTCTGTGGCGTTTTACATTAGCTTGTTTGCCGCGTTTGTCTTTGACCGCTTTGCTATTGACGATACAACGCTCATCAAATTGTTTACCAGTGGGCTGCTTGTCATCATTATGTTGGTCGCTTGGCTTCGCGGTGCAAGAGGATTAGAAACCATCGAGTTATTCGCAGTCACAATTAAGTTGGCGATTATTATTGGTGTACTAACAGCACTAGCAACTTACGATATACAAGTAAAAAGTGCGTGGTTTAAACATGAGGCGATACAATCCCTCAGCCATTTTGAAACCCTTAGCATGCTTGCCGGTATGCTTATGGTGACACAAGGGTTTGAAACCACGCGTTTTATGGGCAATAGCTATAATGCAGAGCAGCGTATTAAAGCGGGACGATATGCCCAGTGGATTGCCATTTTCCTTTACGTTGTTTTTATTGGTTTAACCTGTCCCATTTTTCTCGATTTTCCGATAACCGAACTGAATGAAACAACTATTAGTTATACCCTGGGTCAAGCCATTTGGGTATTGCCGATATTATTACTTGTGGCCGCGACGGCAAGCCAGTTAAGTGCCGCATTAGCCGATACTATCGGTGGCGGTGGTTTGCTAAAAGAACTCTTCCATTTACCTATATCTCCTCAGTTTTATTATGTTCTTGTCATCGCGATTGCAGGCATATTAGTTTGGTCATCCAACGTATTTGAAATCATTAATCTCGCGTCAAAGGGATTTGCACTGTATTACCTTATACAAACACTCATCGCATTCAAGCTAGTACTACTGCGTCCCAAAGAACAACGCTTCAAATCGCTTCAATTGCTTGGTCTTTGCGCGATTGTTGTTTCCTTATCCTTTGTGATTGGCTGGTCGATACCAGCACCGCACAGTTAATAGAGGACAGAGGCTAATGCAATCCGCAAAAACATGTTCGCCAGCAGTTCGCGTCACAAATTTTCACGCATCACTCATTGAAACTGCGTGGGAGTTAACCCAGCGTTGTCGCAAAAAGTATGATTTCAAACATATTGGTTTGGCCGGAGGCGTCTTCCAAAACCGCATTTTATGCGATGGCCTAGCTGAACGTTTTGCACAATCAGACATTCCTGTTGTTATCCCAAGCTGTTTACCTTTAAACGATGCAGCAATAAGTGTCGGGCAAATTCACGAATATTGCTCAAGGAGATCATCATGAAAGGCATAGAGCGTAAATTACGCCAATGGGAGGAAGACGCTTCATGAGTGAGCTTGAAGATGAGCCACTTCCACGGATCTGTTGAAGGTTCAGGTGTTGACCTGTGAGCGGCTCACAGGTTTATCGTATGAAGGTTAGAGTAAAACATAGGATTAAAGGCGTGTTGTAGCAGCACAACTATGTTGATAAAGACGGGGGGTTAAAATGCGGGTAAAACAAATAGCAGATGCACTAGATATTAGCGTTGATACCGTGCGCTATTATACGCGCATTGGACTTTTGGTCCCAAATAAATCCCACAATGGATACAAGTATTATCGGCCGGCGGATGTGACGCGACTGCGGTTCATTTTAAGTGCGCGCGCCTTAGGTTTTTCGGTCAATGATATTAAAGAGATCCTAGTTACATCTTCACAAACCAATGCGCCGTGTCCAACGGTAAGGCGTCTTATTGAAAAGAGGTTGAAAGAGACTGAACAGCGGTATCAGGACATGCATGAACTTAGAGAGCGCATGCGCTTAGCCACTTCAGAGTGGCAAAACAAACCCGATCAACCTCCAACGGCCGATACGATATGCCATTTAATTGAAGGTTTCACAGCGCTTAAGTCATAACAAGGTTTAAATAGGGAGTGGTTCATGAATTCTAAAACAGACAGTGCGAAAGCACATGGGTGTTGTAGTGGCGGCGATAAAACATCAACTGCGAACGAAGCGGTTGACACTAAAACGCAGACCAGACAGGTGTCTTCCGAAGCAGGCGAGATACAACTTAATATTCAAGGGGCGAGTTGTGCCAGTTGCGTCACTAAAATTGAAACAGCCTTAAAACAAGTCGCAGGCGTCACCGGCGCAGAAATGAATTTTGCACAGCGTACAGTGCTTATCAATGGTAATGCCTCACCAAGCGAACTGGTTGGTGCGGTAGAAGAAGCTGGGTATAACGCAACGCTGGCAAATGCCGATTCTGATGAGGCTGCCATTGAAGAAAAAGAGCAAGCGGATTGGGCTTATTATAAAAAGCTAATGCGACATATGGTCATCGCATTGTCGCTTGGAGTACCGCTCATGATCTATGGTTTGGTAACCGGGGAAATGAGCGTCAACACGACCACGGAGCGAATTGTATGGTTGATTATTGGGCTCATGACATTAGGTGTCATGGTGTTCTCTGGTCGGCATTTTTATGTGGGTGCATGGAATTCGTTTAAAAATCATTCGGCCAATATGGATACTTTGATAGCCTTGGGTACAGGAACCGCCTGGTTGTACTCGATGACAGTTGTGTTCTTCCCGGGCTATGTCCCTGAAATGGCACGACATGTTTATTTTGAGGCAACCGCTATGATCATCGGCCTAATTAATTTAGGCCTGGCCCTTGAGATCAAAGCACGCGGTAAAACCTCAGAGGCCATTAAAAGGCTGATAGGCTTGCAAGCCAAGACTGCACGTGTCATCCGAGATGGCGATGATATTGATATTCCTATTGAAGATGTTTTGCTCAATGATCTTATCCGGGTTCGACCCGGAGAACGCATTTCTGTGGATGGTGTAGTCGTCGAGGGCCAAACCAGTATTGATGAATCAATGCTAACGGGTGAGCCCATGCCAATTGAGAAGCGAAAAGACGATGAGGTTGTGGCCGGTACCATCAACAAATCAGGCTCTATCGTCTTTCGGGCAGAACGCGTGGGAAAAGACACCGCGCTAGCTCAGATCATCAACATGGTAAAACGTGCACAAAATTCAAAACCACCTATTGGTCGATTGGCAGATGTTATTTCTGCCTATTTCGTGCCAGTTGTTATGATCATTGCAGTAATGAGCGCACTAGCGTGGCTCAATTTTGGTCCGGCTCCCGAGGTTGCCTTCGCAATCGTGTCAGCAACTACGGTACTGATTATTGCATGTCCTTGCGCATTAGGTTTAGCCACGCCGATGTCGGTCATGGTGGGGGTTGGCAAGGCGGCTGAAGCAGGCGTACTTATCCGCAACGGTGAAGCGCTGCAATCTGCTTCGAAAATTACCACAATGGTATTAGATAAGACCGGCACCATAACAGAGGGGGCGCCTAAAGTTACCGACGTTGTTATTGCGTCAGATCACAATCAAGATGACGTGCTTTCGTTAGCTGCAAGCCTGGAGTCGGGTTCCGAACACCCACTCGCAATGGCGATCGTTGAATCAGCGAAAGAGACAGGTGTGCCGATCCACTCGGTGACTGATTTTGAGTCCATTGCAGGGAAGGGCGTAGCGGCAACACTGAATTCTCAGCGTTTGCTATTTGGCAATGAAAAATTGATGAAAGAAAAATCAATAGAACTTCATCATTACGTTGATAAAGCGCAGAGGCTGGCCGCAGAGGCTAAAACCCCAATGTATTTCGCGATTGATTCAAAATTAGTTGCCGTCATTGCTGTTGCCGATCCCATAAAATCAGACTCAATAGATGCGATTAACCGCCTACAGCACAACGGAATACGTGTGGTGATGTTGACGGGGGACAATCGTATGACTGCAAAAGCCGTTGCTCGAAAGGCGGGGATTGTTGATTACGTTGCTGAAGTGATGCCAGAAGATAAAGCAAACAAAGTGCTCGAACTTCAACGTGAGGGTGAAATCGTCGGAATGACCGGCGATGGGATCAATGATGCGCCCGCCTTAGCCCATGCCAACGTCGGATTTGCTATCGGAACAGGCACTGATGTCGCAATAGAAAGTGCAGATATCACGTTGATGCGAGGCTCCTTACATGGGTTAGCGGATGCGATTGCAGTGAGTAAGGCAACGCTGAGAAACATAAAGCAGAATCTCTTCGGAGCATTTATCTATAACGTCGCGGGGATCCCATTTGCTGCAGGTGTTTTTTATCCATTTTTAGGCTTACTACTTAGCCCAGTAATTGCCGGTGCAGCGATGGCATTCTCGTCGTTAACGGTAGTGACCAACGCGAATCGATTACGTTTATTCAAAGCTAAAGAGCACTAGGAGAACCTAAAGATGATGTGGATTAATTTGATAGGGTTAGTCGTGATTGGGCTTATTGTTTGGTGGTTTTGGCTTTACCAAACAAAGTCAACTGAAGTACGAGACGGCAGCATCGAAGTCCGCGTGAAAGATGGCGTATATCAACCTGCCAATATCACAGTGCCCGCGAATGAGTCTGTACAACTGATGTTCTATAGAGAAGATGCGACCCCCTGTGCGGAAACACTACTAATACCCGAGTTGGAGATCAGTGAAACATTAGTGCTTAACAAGCGTGTGATGGTCACTATTCCCCCCAAAAAGGCAGGTCGCTATCCGTTTCATTGTCAGATGCAAATGTACCGTGGCACTTTGGTGATCAAGTGACTTACCGTTTTCTGAAAACTTAAACGACACAAAAGCGAGGTGTATTGTGAATAAACAAAAATTACCTTTTTGGCGCACCCCCAGTGGTTGGTCCGCCATCGGACTTATAGCGGCGGCAAGCTATTTCTTGTTTGTCGAGCATGGTGAACATGTTTTCCCTTATCTACCTTACTTGATCCTGCTGCTATGCCCAGTGATGCATATCTTTATGCACGGAAGTCATGGTAAAGGGCATGAGACACATACTAACGACGAGCAAACATTTAAAGAGCAAACCGAAGACAATGATCAATACAGACAAGGTTATATCGAAGGGTTAGAGCAGGCACGCAAGGAAAGACGTAAAACGGAGAGCGACAATGCCCGGTGAATCAGATTATGGGCTTTGGACGTTAGTCATCATTAACTCCGCAATATTTATCTTTTTTGCGTTTAGTTTCGTCAAGCCGAAGTCAAAAACAGACTGGCGAAGCTTAGGCGTATTTTCCGCTTTTATCGTGGCGTTATTTACTGAAATGTATGGTTTCCCGCTTACCATCTATTTTTTGTCCGGTTGGTTAGCCGAAAGTTACCCAGGCGTAGATTTTTTAAGTCACGAAAATGGTCACTTGTGGCATACACTGTTGGGGTTATCTGGCGATGCGCATTGGGATGTACTGCACATCTTGAGTAATGTTCTCATCGTTTTAGGATTCTTTGTTTTATCTGCTTCGTGGAATGTCCTGCATCACGCGCAAAAAACGAGCAGTTTAGCGACCAGCGGTTGGTACGCACGTTGTCGGCATCCCCAATATGTTGCCTTCATTGTGATCATGTTTGGCTTTTTACTGCAATGGCCAACACTACCCACTTTGCTCATGTTTCCCATTCTCATTGTTGTCTATGTTCGACTGGCCAAACGCGAAGAGCAGCACGCCGAAACTGAGTTTGGTGATACCTATAGGCAATATAAGCAAGCCACGCCAGGTTGGTTCCCACGATTTCTCAATTCAAACGTTTCAAGCCCCGTGTAAGGATTACAAAATGAAGAAAGCATTAGTTTCAATATTGTTTGTCGCAGGCGTTTTATCCGCTACCTTTACGAGTGCTCAGACATCCATGAGTGCCGATGAGATGTTACGCAGTAACGAGCGCGTCATGGATGCATTAATGCAACGCATCCAACGGATCAATGACGTTTCTGAGAGGCAAACGTTGATTGTTGAGCATATGAAGATGATGGATACCTACTTAACGAGTATTGAGAAGAGGATCCAAAGTGAATCTAATACTGAACAAAAGATACTATTAAAAGAGACATATAGAAAAGGCCTGCAAAGAAGTCTTGTTCTTATCGAAAGCGGCATATCAGCAAGCGACATTGTTGTGATGGGGAACTCGATAGATGAACATTTGTTGTTAATAGAACAAAGAATGACAGTTTTACAATCGTTAATGCAGCAAATGGTTAATGCCAATAGCGTTTTAAGTAATTAGTGACGTGACTGACATAACTGTGTAGGTAATTAATTTATAGGAGAAAAGTATGAGCGATTTAGATCACAGAGTGGGCGTTTCTGAGGCTAATTTAGTGGTACGGCATTTGAAGTTAACCGGCATTACCGACGGTAATTTATTAGCAATTGTTGCTGAAATTGATGGGACCTTTGGTATTGATGCCGTTTCATTTGAAGAAGCCAAAAACACTTTGCATATCGGCTATGACGCGACCCACTGCAATTTAGATGGCATTGAGACAATCATTCGTGCACACGGTGCAGACATTTCTGATGATTTTTGGACAAAGATGAAAGAAGGCTACTACCAATTCGTTGACGAAAACATTCGTGAAAATGCGAAACATAAACCTTGGAGCTGCCATCGTGTCCCACCCGGGCAAAGCAATAGACAGAAATAGTGTAGCGCGAATCGAGCAACTTTGTGTTGGACTTCACCAATCAGCACTAATTAAAACAGGATATTAGCACTGTGGATCATAGTAAGAATGAAATGGGATTCGAACCGGCGCACATACAAAGTATTCTTTATTTTGTATCTCACAGCGAACCTGTCACAATCTCCGACGAGCAAGCCCTTGATGTTATTGCACAACTTCGTACCCCTCACCTTGACGCAGGAGATCTTATTCTCACGTTTGGCGCTAAAGAAAACAAACCATCAAACCTTTTTACGGGTGATAAACGAGCTTTAAAGGCGGTTAACCGAATGCAACATAACGGTGTATTAGCAATGGAAGGTTGCCATATGCTCGACTTGGAAGAGGCTATCCGTTTGCTTATGATGTGTGGTGATAAAGATCAGATTATTGCAAGTATCCAATCTCGTCCACATGTAGATAAAGCGATTGATATATGTTTTCGTGACATAGCGTCGGTAGACGACGCCTTGAATAGCTACATAGAAAGCATTCGTTCTCAGTGCAGTTTACTGTCATTCGGGTTAACCCAAAACATTTGTTAACATGGAAATTTGGCCTGTTATTTGCTTTAGATAATGTGTGTGTTATCCGGCACACCAGTTTTTAATGAGATCAACGCGAACAGAAGGGTTTCCACTATGCTAAATACCGATTTACTCCAAGTCACGAACACGCCAAATCAAGCCATTAAACCAACAGACAACGAAACCAAACAAAGTGAAGACGGGGGTTGTAACAAAGAGAAGTTTGAAGATTCGCTAGAAAAAGCTTTCAAAGCATTCTCGACAAAGAGTGACGATTAAAAACGTGGCAAGTTTTGACCGCTGGAAGCGCCTATTTTCCCATTGCGGGCAAATGGGCGCATAAAGTATTTTAGAGCAATTTGGAAAGTGATTGTGGCTTCATCAATAGGTGTTAGAGCAACACCCAATGTTTAAGCTCCAATTGCTTGATAAAGCATCCAAATTCCAGCACCAATCATAAACAAATTTTCAGTAAGCGAAACAAAACCGAGGGGAACATTACTGTCTCCGCCGACGCAAGCGCATTTCAACTCGCGTTTATCTACGTAAACAGCTTTAAATACCGATACTGCACCAATGGTTCCAATAAAGAGAGATACGGGGCCAACGACATAGCCTGATATTCCGGCAAGCATACCAATCCCAGCGAACGCTTCCGCAAATGGATAAACGTAACCGTATCGCACACTGCGCATCGCTAGTAAATCATAAGTAATAAAAGAATTAGTAAAGCCATATAAATCGCGTAATTTTTGAATCGCAAGAATCGACATACTAAGTGCAACAAAGACTTCGATGACTGGAACGGTCGAAAGTGACCCAATTGTGCCGGCGTGCGCGAATACAATACCTAACGCCATTAGAAATGCGGTCGCAAAAATGGCAATAACCGGCGTGTAGGTTGTGCCAGTCTGTCCCGCTTCTCCCATATCAAAAAATTCCCTTAGCTCGTCATATCCCCCAATACGGTTGTCATTAATAAATGTTTGAGGTGTTGTTTCAACGCCATGTTTACCCTTAAATTTATCCGTTTCTTCACGAGAGCTAAGTTTATGATCGTCGATTTTATAACCTTTTCTTTCTAACAGGTCTTTAGAACGCAAGCCATAGGGGCAAATATGTTCCTTCGTATGCATTCTGTATAACGTTGCAGATTTACTCATGTTTGTTATCCGGTATAAAATAATAATAAAAGATAATCGTTACTTTTTACTAAAGTCGGGGACTGGGCGCTGAGTTGCTTCATTCGCTGAGGCCACGATGCCATTATTGTTGATATCTGAGATTAACCATTTCATTTCCTTAATCTCACGCTCTTGCGCGTTTATAATTTCTTCGGCCAATTTTTGAACTCGGACATCATCAATATTTGCACGCTCACTGGTTAAGATCGCAATAGAGTGATGAGGTATCATTGCTTTCATCCACGCGCGACCTTCAATGGTGACTTGCGATCGCACCAAAAACAGCGCCAAACAAAAAACAACGACACTACCTACTAAAATTGAAGCGTTTTTAATTTTGCTTTCATACATATTCAGCATAAATAGCAGCATGATGACCGCCATCATCGCCCCCATGTAGATAGCCATGTATAAGCGAGTCTCGCTAAAGAAAACGTGTTCAATTGAATATGAATTTAAGTACATCATAACCAACATAAAGGCGGTAGAGGTAAGTATCATCACGAAAAATTTAGTATATTTAGTCATGTTTAATTCCTTGAATTCTAGATTAATGTTTCATGTATTTAATTAAAACTGAGGCCGAACAGCTCACGAGTAAAAAGCCAGTCATTGCTTCTATTCCAGCAAGAAATCTCAAATGAGAAGTCGCTTCAATCTGGCCTAGCCCAAGCGTAGTCAAGTTGATTAGCGAAAAGTAGAAAAGCTCAATAAACTGGTTTAAGCTGCCACCCTTTAAGTTCCCTAGGTCTATTGCTATGGAAACTTTAAAAGCAAATGTAAACCACAGAGCTGCTAGCAATTGAGACGCTGTAATCCCACAAAACAGTACAATTAAACCGCGTGCTCCATTGCGAAGACGAACTATGAATTTCGTCAAGTACTGCAATATACGGTAATGGCTAAGTGCACTTGCAATAATTGCTAGTAATGCGACTGACAACTGAATCAGTAACGCCATAAACTGTTGGGATAATTCAGGCATTAGAACCACACACGGGCACCGAGAACCACACCCGTTTCATGAACAGGATCGCCTATGCCACGTAGATTATCCGCTGACGCTCCCAAGGCTCTAGACCAATAGGCACCAATATACGGGGCAAATTCCCGTGAGACCTCCATTCGATAGCGTAAGCCAACACGAATTGAATTAAACCCAGAAGGTCTATCAAACCGTTCTGACTCAGAAAGTGAAGCAGACAGTGATATTCGCGGTTGCAAATATGAGGTTTGTGACATGCGATAGTCATACTCGGCTTCCATTGAAACACTGACATCACCGTCTTCGTTAATGATAAGTGAACTATCTACTTCAAATTGATAGGGAGCCATTCCAAAAAGGCTAACTACAGCATAATTTTCCATATTACTGTCACTCGTCAATTCGCCACGGGCACCAATTCCAACCTGAATTTCCCAAAAAGGTGCAATTAAGCGACTAGCAAGCAGTTCAGCTCTTTCAATATCCGTTGGCTCCCCATCGTTTTGTTTATTTTCACCTTCACTTTTAAAATAAAGACGGTACGTGTCGCCTCCATACCATGCGATCATATCCCAAATCGCGATGTTCTCCTCACGGTTGTTGCGCGCTACTTCTAGCCTGTCAAATAGAACAATACCATTAAGTGTATCTTTGACAGGCGATGGCCAGCTTTCAGGTGTTTCTTGTGCGACACTACGAAGTGTTACGGTAAGTATTATTAGTCCAAATATAATTCGTAAATTCATGAAGGTACCCCTTAAGAAACGTTTACAACGCGGAACATACCAGCGTCCATGTGATATAGAAGGTGACAATGAAATGCCCAATTTCCGGGTGCGTCAGCGCTGATCAGTAAAGACACTTTTTCGCTCGGTTTGAGACTGATCGTGTGTTTACGGGGGGAAGGGGAGTTACCATTTTCTAGCTCCATCCACATACCGTGAAGATGGATGGGGTGATACATCATCGAATCATTGACAAGAATAAGGCGCACGCGTTCCCCGTACTTGAAATGAACGGGCTTATCCACTTCAGTGAATTTTTTGCCATCAAAAGACCACATGTATCTTTCCATGTTACCGGTCAAATGCAGTTCGATGGTTTGTGTTGGTTCACGGTTATCTGGCCACTGCTTGGCACCTGTAAGGTCTGAATAAACAAGTACCTTGTGAGAAACTCCATCAAACCCTATTCCAGGGTCGTCTAGTCGGCTGATCGGATTTTTGGCAATCATAGACGCACCTGGTCCGTGACCGTCCGGTGAGTGCGTAATAGGGATTCCGTCCACAGGAACTACCTTGTTTTGCATCGCTGCCATCGAATGATTAGGACCGTGATTTTCTTGGCCACCATAAGTCTCCTTGTTGTTCGTAGCGTCCATTGAATCCATGTCAGCCATTCCCGACATCCCCATAGCGTCCATACCTAATTCAGGCATTGGGCGAAGTGCCGGGATACTTGCTTCTTTGCCGACAGATGTTGCCAATGTGCCTCTGGCATAGCCACTTCTGTCCATGCTTTGTGCAAAAATGGTATAGGTTTTAGTATCTTTGGGTTTTACGATGACATCATAGGTCTCTGCAACAGCGATCCGTATTTCACCTACTGTTACTGGCTTAACAGGCTGACCATCTACTGCAACAACTGTCAGATCCAACCCTGGTACTTGGAAATCAAAATAGGTCATTGCTGACCCGTTAATAAGCCTAAGGCGTATGCTTTCTCCGGGTTTGTACAATGCAGTCCAGTTTGTTTGCGGGTCACGGCCGTTCATCAGGTATGTATAGGTCGCGCCGGTTACATCGAGTATGTCTCTTGGGTTCATGCGCATACGAGACCACATTGCTCGTTCTTTGACCGTATTGATCAGTCCTTGGCTCTTTATATCTTTAATCGTGTTTTCGACTGTACGCTGCTGATAATTATAATAGCCCTCAGCAACTTTAAGGTGACGGAAAACATCGTGAGGGTCTTCAAAGGTCCAGTCGCTGAGAATAATGGTGTGCTCCCGATCTGCACCGATGTCGCCATCTTTTGGTTCAATAACCATGGGGCCAAGGTGCCCAAGCTGCTCCTGAAGACCTGAATGACTGTGGTACCAATATGTACCGTTTTGTTCAATATCGAATTCATAGGTAAAGGTACTGCCAGCGGCGATACCGGGAAACGATACGCCAGGTACACCGTCCATCGTGTAAGGGAGTATCAATCCGTGCCAGTGGATTGACGTACTTTCAAGCAAGTTGTTAGTTACATTTATAGTGACATGCTGACCTTCTTTTAGACGCACTAACGGGCCCGGTGACGAACCATTAATTGTAATTGGTAGGCCAGCTGCGCTTGCAATACGCTTGTGCTGCCTGCTAATCATCATATTGATGTTTTCCCCGCTGACAACGTTGTTTCCAAAACTTGGTTTTAACTCTTGCCCAGCATGAGATAAGCCCTCTGGATTAGCCCAGGCTGGTGAAATTTGACGTAAAAGCGCTGTCCCACCTAATGTCAAAGCGGCAGACTTAACGAATCTGCGCCTATCTTTATTTAATTTGTTTAACATAAATTGTTCTCTAATTTGATGGATAGATTCAGACACATGCTTACGTTAAAACGGACCGAGCATGTACCGAGTTTTCGTAGTTAAAACTAGAACGGGCTTATGCTATTGGGGGTCTAAGCAATCTAGAAGGAGGAGACCGTAGTAAATCACCTTCGAATAATGAGAAAACATAATCAAATGACTTAATTTTGTAGTGATAATTGCCGGTCAGTAGCCAAATTGTAAAACAATTTCCATGAGAACAATCGCAAGATTCTGTACAGCACTCCTCATGACAGCTCTCATCAACATTATCTTCAATGTGCATTTGAACATGCAGCTTTGCTTGTTCAATTTCCGGTGTTCCCTTCATGGATGAGATGTTGCCAGTACCTTCACTTTCGCAACCCAACACAGATGAACCATAAGTCACACTTGCAATAAGCATCAAGCACTTGATAAGTGTACTTAAAGCTATTGTCGTGTGGTCGTCGTGAGTCATCTAAATTTACAATCCTTTAATAGCTGCAATTCGACACAGTGTAAAAATGACCTATCCGCGCATAACATTTACAGAGTCAGATGGCTTATGCCGTTTGCTTAGTATGTATTTACGGTTTACCTAAGACAATCCAATATTTGTGCCATAAGTTCTTTAATACGTGATATTGCTGTTACAATTATCAATCAATGAGCTGAATAAAGTAACGATTTTCATTCGCCGGAAAGTACGGATTACAATTTAGTGTGAGATTACTTCTACTAAAATCAGAATGTGGAAAAAGAGTTATGCAGACCTCAGTTACCTATCTATATAACAGTAAAATCATTTTCTTTTGCGGCTAAGATAAAGCTTCTCTGCGGTAATTATCAGAAACAAGCCCGCTAATGACGTCCAAATTACGATGCTATCCGCTTTCACCTTAACGACGATGAAAGCTATCAGTACAATTAAATCTAATGTAATGGCGGTTAACAGTATAAACCGGTTGGCAGAAATTTCTTTACGCAGGTAGTTTAGTACGCCCCAGTGAATCGCAATATCCATCAGCAGATAGAAAATCACACCCAAAGAAGCGATTCTGCTTAAATCAAAAAATATCGTTAACGTCATAGCAAGGACTATTGTATATACCAGCGTGTGTTTTTGGATATTTCCTGGCATACCAAAATGGCTGTGTGGTACAAGCTCCATGTCAGTTAGCATCGCTAACATACGCGATACAGCGAATACACTTGCGATGACGCCTGACACGGTAGCAATTATCGCAAAACCGACTGTTATCCAAAGTCCATATTGTCCGAAGGCTGGTTTTGCTGCTTCTGCCAATGCATAATCGCGCGCTGCGACGATCTCCTGGATTGATAGGTTTGTTCCAACTGCTGCGGCAACTAATAGGTAAATGAAAATACAAATCGCAATTGAAATGACTATTGCGCGACCCACGTTTTTACGTGGATTTTCGATTTCACCGCCACTATTTGTTATTGTAGTAAAGCCTTTAAATGCCAATACGGCTAGCGCGACGGCCCCCAGAAAGTCAACAATCGAAGCGTCGGTCGTTTGAACAAAAGTGTCAACAACTCCTCTTTGGGCCGCATATATTCCTCCAGACGCTAATACCGCCAATCCTAAAGCTTTGGCGATTCCCATTACAAATGAAATAGATTGGATAGCCTTGTTACTCATAATGTTTATGAAAAAGGCAAAGATCAATACTGCTACACCTAACGCTGGGACAAACCAATCGTTGGGTTTTGTATTAATTATTTGTACGGTATATTGACCAAATGTCCGCGCAACTAAGCTTTCATTAATTACCATTGAAAAGTACATGAGTAATGCGAAAACCGCAGTGGCAGTCCCCTTGCCATAAGCTTTTTGTAAAAACATGGCAATCCCTCCTGCAGAAGGATAAGCATTGGATAACTTCACGTAGGAATACGCGCTTGCTGATGTGATCATTGCCGCTATGATAAAGGCTAATGGGAACCACTCGCGGGCCAATTCAGCCACTTGTCCGGTCAAAGCAAAGATACCTGCACCGATCATGACACCTGTACCCATTGCAACCGCGCCAATAAGACTGAGACTTCCTTCTTTGTAATTTGACTTGTGTTGGTGCTTCCTCACAACCTCACTCCATAGTTTATGAATCCAATGAAAGGCTTATAATTCGTGCGCTCGGTTAATACCATGTGCCATTATTTTAATCTCTTGTTGTTCGGTTTCTAAAATAGAATCAAGTAGTTCTATTTGATGCCCAACGACCATTTGCTTCCTTAGATACGAAAATAATTCGATAATTTGTTGATGGCGTTTCATAACGTGCTCTATGACCTGTTCATAAGTAGTGCAATCATCTAGGTTAGGCGGACACAGTAAAGGTATGTCAGGCTTATCGTTTATGTACTCAACAAAATAAGTATCCAATTCTCCGGTTTTACCTAAGTTTTTGAAGGCTAAGATCAGCTTACTTAGGTGGTTTTCATGCATTGCGAGATAATCGAGTACAAGTTTGTTCAAATCCGTCTTCTTACAACAGCAATGCAGTTGTTCAGCGAGAGCCTTATGGTAATTAGCTGTCCACTCTAAAATGTCACTGAATTGCTCAATTTGCATTTGTTTTTCCTCGAAATAACGATAACTGCTAAGTTAGGCTACCGAACATAAGTAATTAACTCATGACGCTGCTATTACTGGTTGATTACATGTTTGTAATATTCCTCATGAATAATAGTCTGGAGCAGCAATTGTCGAGCAGTTGATTAGAAAACCAAAAGCTAAATCTTTCACTTAAAAGGCTGAAAAAGCTGCGAGATATAATTTTGTGGGTAATTAGGTTGACTACCAATTCCTAGCTCCCCATCACGTGGTGAGGGTCGTTCATTAGAATTGGTGACGAATGTGCCAAGGAGGTGATCCCATAAATGTGTAAACAACCCAAAATTAACGTCACCTCTGGTACCGTCTTTTACGTGATGATGTCGGTGACCTGGGGCAACAGCCCAAACATATTTTAGCGGGCCAAGCCGCATATCAACGTTAGAGTGTTGCAACAGCAACTGTATGGTAGCACTAAACCCTAACAATGCGCCTATTTCTAAGGGCATACCTATCAAAAGTAATGGGAGTGTACCTGCACTTAGTTCAATCGCTTGGTGAAGGGGATGCTTTAACAATCCATTGAACCCGTACATTCGTTCAACGCTATGATGAACCGCGTGTAAGCGCCAAAGCACTTTGTATTTATGACTAAAATAATGTGCCATCGTTATCCCAAAGTCAGCGACGATGATGGCAAAGCCAAGTTGTACTAGTAGTGGCCAATGGTGAGGCCAAATACTGAAGTGGGGCACTATCGCGGTCATTATTGGGATAAACGCGACCGTGAGAGCCAAAGAGCCTTCATTGACAATGGCATGCACTATATCTCGCCCGAAATCTCCCTGCGGTGTATTCCATGCTTTTTCATATGGTAACCATTTCTCAGCTACAAAAGATACGACGATGGCGAATAAAAGCAGGGGGATAAGCCAAGCTGGAGATCCTGTGTTTTGGGAAATACTGGTTGCAGCAAAGATAAAGCTTAAAAAAAATAATGGACTGAACATCCATTGGACCAACGTTCTCATAGTATTTACACATTCGCGTTTTTATTGATGCGTATATTATTCCCTAGTCAAACTTGATTCGGCTTGTATCAAACGGCTAATTACTGTGAATTTTAATGGTGTGCGGTTTGAATAACGAGGAAGGTGCAAATCCAAACAGCTGTTTAAACGTTTTACTCATATGAGGTAAGTCAGAAAAACCCGAAGCATGGGCAGCCTCAGTCAATGTTGCTGACTTACTCAGTTGTTCTATTGCGGCGCGCACACGCCACCAGACAATAAAACGACTAATAGGTATACCCACTTCTTGCTTAAAAAGATGTGTGAGACGACTTGGGGACAAGAAAACCTTCGATGATAAAAACGCCATATCGATTGCACAACCTCGCTGCGAAGCAATAATGTCGATGACCGCTCGTACCCGTTTATCCTCTGGGCGCGATGAAAGCGCAGGACTGTAGACTAGCCCTACCGCTTTATTTACTGTTTTCCACACTTTGTCGATATCGACGTCAGTAAATAGATGCTGAGAAATGTATCCCAATTCTTTACCAGTAAGCGGCAGAGTATTAATTCCATCACTCCTGGTTTGACGCAAGGCAGTGAGAAATTGTTGGTTATGCCTATCCTCAGGCTCTAAATAGATGACTACAATTTGATCATCCTGCGCAAAAAGCTTGTGAGGGACATCTTCGAAAATCACAATACATTGTCCGGTGTGAATACTTTGTGCCTTGTAATCTTGAACCGAGATGTCTCTGTCTAAACCAATGCAAATTTGGACTGCATGATGTGCATGAACATCATTATCAGGACTGACTCCGATGTAAATCGCTTTGTAGGGCCACAAATGAATATGCATAGCTGACTCATTATCAAAAGTTCAGGCTAGTATTTTTTGCTTCACAAATCTATACACATGACGAATGTTAGCCGATAGATACAAGTTAAGGTGAGCGCCCGCTATGAAATTGTGTGCTTCTTACACTTTTAAGTGTGTAAATAATTTAAAATACCACAGTCCCTAATGGTTTTGTTTTGATCACACTTTGACGCCATATTTTCGAGTGATGACTTTAATGCGTTTAGCTCTTCAATGCGAATAATGACGTCTGATAAATGCTTAGCTATTAACGTATTGATATTTGAACAGCTCTGATCTGGCCTCGAACGACTGTCCATTAGCGTTTTTACTTCCATGATAGACATATCTAATGAACGACACTGTTTGATAAACAGGAGTTGTTCAATAGTCCCCTTGTCGTAGACACGATAATTTCCACTTGAGCGCTTAAGCTCAGGCAAGAGCCCCTTCTTTTCATAAAAACGAATGGTCTGAATACTACAACCTGTCGTCTTTGCGACATCACCAATTTTCATTTTTTTCTCCTAACCGTTGACTCTATACCAAGTATAGACTTTATACTCATACTATTCATCAGTAAAGAGTGTGTTTCTAATGAGCGGATGTGGGTGCGAAGTTGAAATAAAAGACCAGTCTCAACGACAGGTTTTGTATTGGCTTTTGGGAATAAACGCGACAATGTTTGTTATAGAAATGGGGATCGGGTTGCTTGCTGATTCAACCGCATTAATAGCCGATTCACTTGATATGCTCGCCGACGCAGTTGTCTATGGTGTTGCCCTTTATGCTATTGGTAAATCGCTATTGCACAAAGCCAATGCGGCTAGAATTAGCGGCTTTTTTCAGATGGCACTGGGTGTGTTGATTATCATTGATATTGTAAGACGGTCAATTTACGGTAGCGAACCTGTATCGGGACTAATGATGGCTATGGGGGCAGTTGCACTGGTTGCTAATGTCATTTGTCTTGTGATCATACGCAAACAAAGAAATGAAGAAGTGCATATGCGGGCAAGCTGGATATTTTCAGCCAACGATGTGATTGCCAACTTAGGCGTTATTTTTGCTGGCGTTTTGGTGTTTTGGCTCGATTCTCGATGGCCTGATCTGGTTATCGGTGTGATAGTTTCGTGCGTTGTGTTGCGCGGGGCAAAAATGATCCTCGAAGAGGCTGGA
This sequence comes from Alteromonas sp. B31-7, assembly GCF_015767655.1. NCBI lineage: Bacteria > Pseudomonadati > Pseudomonadota > Gammaproteobacteria > Alteromonadales > Alteromonadaceae > Alteromonas > Alteromonas sp. B31-7. The sequence goes on along the minus strand of NZ_CP065233.1, from coordinate 2,298,414 downwards.
AATGAAAGACAGCGAGCGCTTAATGCGCAAAGTTGATAAGAACATGCCAATTTTTAATTGCACATCAAAACTGCGTAGGTTGGCATGGCTACTTATTACTTTGCTCATGTGTCAATCGGGCTTTTCGTTCGCCGCTCAATGCGATGACTACCCTGCGGAGGTATCGTCAGTCCCTGAACAATCAAAGTCGATAGGCACTTATGATGTTCCCGAAAAAAATGTAAATGCTGGTGATAATACGTCGAGTGAAGAGTCTAAGTGTTTCCATTGTGTGCTATGTCAATGTGGACAGATTAAGTTTCTGGCACAACACCCAATAAATGACGTAGCTAAACCGTTATATACCAATCAATACAGTTATTCCCGCAACGTCACTGACGGCCTAGTCGAAGGCCTTTTGCGCCCACCTCAACATTAATCCATTCCCTCCTATATGTTTGCATGGGTGCTTTCCATGTATGTCGTTATCTTATGAACAAAAGGTTCTTTTATGCGTTCTTCACGCCCATTGGGCATAAAAAAAGCTAGCTCAGCGTATCTGAAATTGATATCTGCTGCACTGGTAACCATGAGCATATCTGTTCAATCTGCCAATGCGCAAAAGTCTTCAATCACGCTTGAAAATGCGCTCAAACGCACATTATCAAACAACCCAGATTTAGTTGTGTTCGAATTTAAATCTTCGGCTTTGGATGGTGAATCAAAAATGGCCAGCTTACGACCTGAAATGTCTGTTGGGGTTGAAGTTGAAAATGTGTTGGGAACAGGCGAAGTGTCTGGTATCAAAGATGCCGAATTGACACTGACCTTATCGTCGGTCATCGAGCTTGGCGATAAAGTCAGCGGCCGAATGAATGTGGTGAGTTCAAAAAAAGCACAACTGCTTACACAACGGCGCATTCGTACGCTGGACATCTTGGGTGAAACAACTCGACGATATATCAATGTCATTGTCCAACAAGCGTTGCACAAGACTGAGCAACGAGCTGAAATGCTGGCTCGCACAATGCTTCAGACAGTCTCTACACGGGTTGAAGCGGGGGCTTCTTCACCACTTGAGAAAAAACGTGCAGAGTCAGCGTTGTCGCAGGCGCGTTTGTCGTTATTGATAAGTGAACAAAAACTCAATGAGTATAAACGCGACCTGGCCATCATGTGGGGTGACACTAACGCTGCGTTTGCGGAAGTTGAAGGGACACTGTTATCGTTTCCAAATTCACTGTCACTTGAACATATGCTTTCACAGCTTCAAAGCAATCCACACGTTTTGCTTTATGCTGATAATTATCGGGTTCAAGAGGCCCGACTAAGAGTGGTTCAGACTAGCCAGCTGTTTGATATTGCGTGGGAAGCCGGTATCCGAAGAATGCAGGGAATTAATGACACAGCGTTAGTCGCCAGTATTTCGGTGCCGTTAAATACCAAGCAGCGGAATCTAGGAGAATACGAACAACAGCGCGCATTGCTTGACAGTATCGACTATCAAAAACAAGCGAAAATTCGTGAACTCACTCGCCAATTAAATCAAGTCATTAGCGCAAAAGACCAAGCCTTGCTCACTGTTACGACCCTTCAAGACAATGTCGTTCCCACATTGGAATCTGCATTGAAATTGGCGCGGGATGGCTATGAAAGTGGTCGCTACAACTATATAGAGTGGGTGACAACGCAACAGCAACTCATAGATATGCAACGAACTATGATAAAAGCCGCAGGCTTAGTTCACCTTCGAAGCGCAGATCTAGAGGCACTTACGGGAATTCCCGTGTTTTCTGACTCTCCCTCGACGTCTGCTCAATCATCAGAATTACTAGAGAAAAAATAATGAATACATCACAATTTACATTACTCACTAGCGCACGTGACTTGCTTGGCGTGTTAGCCATGCTACTGACTTTACTGTTTGCTACTGTCGCCCTGGCTGATGATGACGATGAGGAAGCCGAAGAAAGACCCGAGTACGTAGTGTTATCTCAAGAACGGATGCTTGAACACGATATCGTGACTGCTTCAGCCGCGTCAGGATCATTATCGCTCACAACCAGAACATTTGGGCGGATAGTTCATGATCCTGCGTCACTGAGTCATATTCGTGCCCGCTTCGACGGTGTTGTAAAACGTATCATGGTGAATATTGGAGATAAAGTAGAAAAAGGTGACACACTGGCAATCATTGAGTCAAACGAGAGTTTAAATCAATACTCAATCACCTCACCGATGTCTGGAAAAATCATAGCTAGACACGCCAATGATGGTGAGCTCACCAACGGTCAAGTGCTGCTTTCTGTTGCTAATTACTCTCGCGCAATTGCTCAATTGGCTATTTTCCCCAAACAACGTACTCATATTGCCGCTGATATGGAAGTCACTTTAAGGCTTGAGGAATTGCAGCAACAATCAAGTATAAGCCACATTACGTCCTCACCGGATGACAAACCCTATTCTATCGCGTTTGTAAACGTTGATAATGGCAGTGGTTATTGGCCTTTAGGCGCTATGGTAGAGGGTTATATTCAGATTGGGTTCCAAGAAGTCAATCTGGCTCTCCCCAAAAGTTCAATACAAGAGTTAGATGGGCAAACCATTGTTTTTGTCAAAGAAGGGGAACGATTTTACCCCCGCCAAGTAAAACTTGGGAACACGGACAACCGTTTAGTAGAGATTGTGAAGGGCGTTCAAATAGGCCAGCAAGTCGTTGTAGAAAATAGCTATCTACTAAAAGCTGATTTATTAAAAATGGAGGCGGGCGATGATGACTAATTACCTGCGCATTTATTGTCAAAAGCAAAGCCAAGTCCATAAAAACGGTGAGGTGAGAGCATGATTGCACCAATACTCCGTCTATCCATTGAGCGCCGTGGTGTCATGATGTTGTTCGCCTTGTTTGTCGCCTTTTTTGGTATGTACAGTTACAAACAACTGCCGATTGATGCTGTGCCTGATATCACCAACGTGCAAGTGCAGATAAATACCGCAACCCCAGGTTACTCGCCTTTGGAGACTGAGCAACGCATAACGTTTATAGTTGAAACCTCGCTGGCCGGTTTGCCTAATTTATCGTATACCCGCTCGATATCACGCTATGGCTTGTCGCAAGTCACAGTCGTGTTTAAAGAGGGCACCGATTTATATTTCGCACGAAATCTCGTCAACGAGCGTCTCACCGCCATCGCGGCGCAATTGCCAACAGGGTTAACCCCTGAAATGGGCCCTATCGCCACAGGCTTGGGTGAAATTTACATGTACTCGTTAAGTGCTGAGCCTCAGGCGCGACAGGACAACGGTCAACCCTATGATGCTATGGCATTAAGGGAGATCCATGATTGGGTAGTTAAGCCCCAATTGTCGCTTGTTGAGGGGGTGACCGAGGTTTATGCGATAGGCGGATTTGAAAAGCAATATCATGTGAATCCTAATCCAGTCGCAATGATAAACTTTGGGATAAGTACAGGTGACCTTCTCAGTGCGCTAGAACGCAACAATGCGAATCAAGGCGCTGGTTTTGTAGAACAAAATGGGCAACAAGTACTGATCAGATCGGAAGCCCAACTGAAGGGCATCGACGATATCGGCCAAGTGGTTGTTAAGATCATTGATGGCGTACCGGTAAAAATTCAAGACATCGCCCAAATCAACCTCGGTAAAGAGCTGCGCTCTGGAGCCGGCACGTTAAATGGCCAAGAAACAGTGATTGGCACGACAATGATGTTAGTGGGAGAAAACTCTCGTACGGTCGCCAAAGCTGTGGACAGTAAGCTCGAAACCATTAAAACAAGCTTACCCGAGGGCGTTATCCTTGAAGCGGTTTACGATAGAACAAGCCTCGTTGACAAAACCATCGACACAGTACAGAAAAACCTCGTCGAGGGCGCTTTACTTGTCATCGTTGTGCTATTCGTTTTGCTTGGGAATGTGCGAGCTGCACTTATTACAGCCGCTGTAATACCCATGGCAATGCTTGCCACGATATCGGGTATGGTCAAAACCGATGTGTCTGCTAACTTAATGAGTTTAGGCGCACTGGATTTTGGCTTGATTGTCGATGGCGCAGTTATCATTGTTGAAAACTGTATCAGACGATTATCCGAATCCCAGAAACAAAACGGCGCTACTCTACCGCTCAAAGAAAGGCTGAATGTTGTTTATGAAGCCACTAATGAAGTCATACGTCCCAGTTTGTTTGGTGTATTGATCATTACCATTGTTTATATCCCCTTGTTCACGCTCACTGGCGTCGAAGGTAAAATGTTCCACCCCATGGCAGCGACCGTGATAATGGCTTTGCTTGCCGCAATGGTATTTTGTTTTACCGTAGTGCCTGCGGCGATAGCAATTTTCATGAGAGGTAAAATTAGCGAAAAAGAAAGCCCAATTATTAAAGGTGCAAAGGCAGTCTATCGTCCTGTTTTAACCGGAGCGCTGCGTTTTAGATGGCTAGTGGTAGTAGCAGCGAGTGCTTTGGTTGTCGGCAGTTTATGGATGGGCAGTAAATTAGGCTCGGAGTTTATTCCTCAGCTCAATGAAGGTGATATCTTAGTACAGGCGATACGCATCCCTGGGACAGGGGTAGAACAAGCAGTTGAAATGCAAAAAACTCTTGAAGCGAAACTTATGCAGTATGAGCAAGTACAGACGGTATTCGGTCGCACGGGTACGGGTGAGGTCGCCACCGACCCTATGCCACCAAACATTACTGATACGTTTGTTATTTTAAAGCCTAGGGAGCAATGGCCCGATCCATCAATGACAAAAGCTGAGTTAGTGAAAACGTTTGAAGAGGACTTGTTTACTTTGCCCGGCAATAATTATGAATTTACGCAACCTATACAAATGCGTTTTAACGAATTGATTAGTGGCGTAAGGGCAGATTTGGGGATAAGGCTATTTGGGGATGACTTAGATACGCTCTTTGCATCTGCTTCTGACATTTTGACCGTTATTTCAACGATTGAAGGGGCTGATGACGCGAGGCTTGAGCAGGTAGAAGGCATTCCAATCTTCACCGTCACACCAAAGCCTGATCAATTGGCACGCTTTGGTTTGGATATAGCCGACTTGCAGTTATGGCTCAATGCTGCGACAGGTGGAGAAACCGCTGGAATGATTTTTGAGGGCGACAGACGCTTTAAAATTGTCGTGCGATATGCCGACGACATTCGAAATGAACTCACTCAGCTTGAGACCATTCCCATAGTCACGCCCTCTGGTGAGCATGTACCAATGAGCGAATTAGCCACACTTGCATTTAAAGAAGTACCTAGCCAAATAAGCCGGGAAAATGGCAAACGTAGTATTGTTGTCACAGCAAATGTGCGTGACAGAGATATTGGCACTTTTGTTGAGGAAGCTCAGGCGAGAATTAATGATGAAGTAAATTTACCTGCTGGTTATTGGCTCGACTATGGTGGAACCTTTGAGCAGCTCGAAAGTGCGAGTCAACGATTGACGATTGTGGTACCGGTTACGTTGTTTGTGATTTTGACTATGCTGGTAATTGCGTTTGGTTCAATACGTGATGCGTTAATTATCTTCACAGGTATCCCTTTGGCATTAACAGGCGGTGTAATGTCTCTTTGGTTAAGGGATATGCCTTTATCCATATCCGCGTCGGTAGGGTTTATCGCACTGTCTGGGATTGCCGTATTAAACGGATTGGTAATGCTGTCATTCATCAAGCAACGTTTGCTAGAAACCGGAGAATTAGTGAATAGCATTGTTGAAGGGGCTCTTATTCGCTTGCGTCCGGTATTAATGACAGCATTAGTTGCAAGCCTTGGATTTGTGCCCATGGCGCTGAATACGGGCATAGGTGCAGAAGTGCAAAGACCGTTGGCCACTGTTGTGATTGGCGGCATTTTGTCCTCGACACTGCTTACTTTGGTTGTTCTACCAGTTCTCTACAGAATTGTGTATGGGAGACATCTAACTAAATTGACGATTAATCACGCTAGTTAATAATAGTTATGGAGAAGGTCGATTCCTAGTATCGACCTTTGAAATACAAACGCTGAAAAGTAATAGTTGATGGTGTCATTGGTTTTTTATAACTATATCGGTAATACTGTTAAGAAAATGAATAGGACGCTCCAAGCAACTACATTAGATATGTAGGAGGGGCTTTATGAACTTTAGTAAAGAAGCAAAACATCATGTGTTTAAAAGGTTAAATCATGCACAGTCACAATCATAGTCACGACCATTCACATGGGCGTTCGAGTGATGCGTCAAAGCGTATTGGTTGGGCGTTTTTCCTAAATGTGGTGTTCACCATTATCGAGTTTATTGGTGGCTGGCTAACGAACAGTACCGCTATTATGGCGGACGCTGTTCATGATTTAGGCGATAGTTTGTCGATTGGTACTTCTTGGGGCTTAAATAAACTTAGCGATAAAGATGCCAATCGCACTTTTTCCTATGGCTATAAGCGGTTTTCACTATTGGGGGCGTTAATCAACGGAGTTGTATTGACCATAGGCTCTATTTGGATCTTGTTTGAAGCAATCCCTCGTTTAGCAGAGCCTGAAATGCCCCAAGTAGAGGGAATGTTAGCCTTATCTATTTTTGGTATGGCAGTAAACGGTTTTGCCGCTTATAAACTAAGCGAAGGAACGTCATTAAACGAACGAGTGCTTAATTGGCACTTGTTAGAAGATGTTCTCGGTTGGGTGGCAGTATTTATCGTATCCATCGTCTTAATGTTCAAGCCTTGGGCGATTTTAGATCCCATCTTATCCATTGGCTTCACTTTGTTCATCCTCTTCAATGTGTTTCGTAACCTAAAAGAAACCCTGATGCTATTTTTACAGGCAACGCCAGATGAAGAGCAAATGTCAACAATCCGAAACGACTTGCTTGCAAACGATAAGGTAAGCGACCTCCATCATTTTCATATTTGGTCGTTAGACGGAGAGCGCAATGTTATGACTGTCCACCTTGTCTTAAAAGGAGAAGTTAGTGTTGAACACATTCAGTCATTAAAAGAGAGCATACAAAGCTCATTAGCCAAGTATCATTTTGAACATACTACAGTTGAGCTAGAATTTGCCGATGAACAATGTCGTGACGAAATGAAATAGGTTTGGTATGCTACTTGTTATGAAAAATTTAAAACGTATATGTTACATCATGATCTCGCTGATACTCTTTCAGTCGTTTTCTGCTGTGGCCAATTCGTTAGATTTTGATGCAATAGACACTCAACATTTGCAACATGAACACAATCATGCTGAGCATGATAAGAGTTTGTCATCAACAAGTACGCAAGATGCAAGTACCGACCAAGTACAGGGGCAGCATAATCCAGCCGACTGTCATCACTGTGGTCATTGCCATGGTACACATGTTCAGTGGGTCGGTCATGACAGTATCAATAAACACCATCACGTGGTGTCAAACCACAACTTTAACTATCTAGATGCTCTTATAGACGCACCTATCAACCGCTTACTGCGCCCACCTAAGCAAAAATCCTAAATTCTGTTTAAAGCTAGTCGCGATAACCTTAAACGCGACGTCCGTTATTATTTAATTTTAGGATTATTATGAATCTTACTCATTTTATTGGGCGTGACCTGCATGTCAGGTCGCCACTGCTATCTGCGCCTTTTAAGCGTATTCAAACAACAAAAGCCACATCATTGAGACGGCTTAGCTTACTTACATTTAATGGCACCAAACTGCTGTGCACTTGCTTATTGTTTGTACCGATTTTTGCTCATGCGCAAAATCAGAACTGGGAAAGTTGGTTCTCTTCACAGATAAACAAACATCCCGATATTGTCGCGGCCAAAGAACAATTGTTAAGCACAGGTGCGCTCGCTGATGCTTCTGAACGAGCCCTTTATAACCCTGAATTGTCAACTGACTATACGCGTAATGGCGATAACAATGACTACAGCGTGGGTGTTGAACAGACAATCGACCTTTGGGACAGGCAAGGCGCAAGGCGACAAAAAGCGGGTTTTATGCGCACTGCTGCACAAGCTCAATACCAAGAAGTCGTTTTAAACAAATCAGCTGATGCTATTGATGCATTAATCAATTGGCGTGCAGCAAGAAGTGCCGCTGTAATTGCAAAATCACAACAACAGCAACTTAATTCGTTACTTGAATTGGTCGAAATACGTCAAGCGGCTGGTGATCTAGGGAGTATCGATGCAGAGCTTACCTTTTTGTCGTTATCGAAACAATTTGCTCAAGTGGCGGGAGCAGAGGCTCAACTTCAAATGGCCGAAGCAATAGTGCGTGAGTTACTTCCTGATTGGGAGCCAGAGCGAGGGCGGATACCGGACGAGTTTTGGCCTTCTAAAGTTGCATATCCGTCTGATGAAGAATTACTAAAGCACCCCAAAATAGCTAAAGCTTATGCGCAATGGCTCACGCAAAAAGAAGAAGCAGAAGTCACTAGACGTAATGCAAAAGCAAATCCTACTTTTGGTATTAATGCGGGGCGGGAAGAGCGAGAAAACGTCGTTGGACTGACCTTTTCTATACCGTTAAACATTCGTAATAATTACAGTGCAGAAACTCGTTCCGCTGAACGAATGGCGTTAGAAACCGAAGCACGTTTTAGAGCGCAGTATCAGAAACTACGTTTCGATTTACAAGGTGCGTTTGGCGCATGGCAAAGCTACAACCAGCAGTTTTCACAATGGCAATCGCTCGTAAAGAGTCGCATCGAGAGTAGTGCTAATTTGTTAGAAAAGCAGTGGCGAAGTGGCGATTTATCAACAACTAATTACCTGCTAGCACTGAATCAACGCGCAGAAAGCTTACTGTCTGGCATAGAGCTGGAAAAGCAAACGCGCATAGCATTGAAAAATCTCATGCTGCAATCAGGTCGCCTTATCGACTTGCCCCCAGTTCAACACGATTTCTCTATTGATCATCAGGATTAACAAAATGAATAAAACAGTATTAGCAGTTTTCATCGCCTCATATGTCGGCGCTGCACCAAGTTTCGCACAAGAGTCTGATCAAAAGCATGCTCACAATGAAACGGTAACAAGAATTGATAAAAGCATACAAGATAAGCATGACGAACATACTGATGATGGTCATGAAGAACATGAACTACAAGATGGTCAAAAGCATGATGAGCACGGAGGCGAGGGGGCCGATGAACATGATGATCACGAAAGCGAACATGCTCATGATAAAGGTGAAAGCGAGAATAAAGACGATGAAGAGCATGATGAATCTGCTTCTGCATCGCTAGACTCCAATCAAATGGCATTAGCCAACATTAAAGTAAGCACACTAAGCCCCAAAATTGTCAATTATACTTTGTATGCACCGGGTGAAATATTATCAAACGGCTATAGCAGCTATAGAGTATCACCCAGAGTGGCATCCGTTGTCACGCGTCGTCATGTGGCATTGGGAGACAGGGTAAATAAAGGCCAAGTGCTTGTCACGCTTTTTAGCGAAACCGTTGCGCAAGCACAAGCCAATTACCGAACAACATATCCAGAATGGGAAAGAGTAAAAGGACTTGGTCGAAAAACTGTTGGAGAGCAGCGCTACATTGATGCAAAAGCTAATTTTGAAGCGGCTAGTGCAGTATTAATCTCATATGGTTTATCCGATGCAGATTTGAAAACGCTCACCTCACAGCAATCAATAGCATTAGGAGAATATAGCTTACGTGCTGAAATTGATGGCGCGGTACTCAGTGACTCGTTTGAACAAGGTCAGCGTATTGATGCGGGAGAGCCGTTGATCTCGTTGGCAGATGAAAGTGAACTTTGGGTAGAAGCGCATCTACCATCGAATATTAACCTGCGGTTAGGTGCAGGTTCTCCGGCACAAATCAAAGTGGGAGACTTCACAGTTGATGCAACGGTTACACAAGAGGCACATACCATTGACCCAATTACTCGAACGAGAACGGTTCGGCTATTAGTGAGCAACCCTGAACATCGTTTGCATCCTGGTCAATTTGCCGAGGTGTATTTCCGTTTTCTGACAAAAATGCCGGTAATGGCTGTTTCAGAAAGTGCGCTAATGCGAGGGCCCGATGGAGACTGGATGGTATTTGTAGAAGATCATCCCGGCGAGTTTTTACCCGTCGAAGTTGAACTTGGAAGAGCGCTTGGTGGCTTGCGGGAAATAACCGGTGTAGAGCCGGGTTCTCGCGTAGTAAGCGAAGGTGCTTTTTTTGTCGCTTCACAAATCGCTAAAGGCGGTTTTGACCCACACAACCACTAATTAGGAGGAGTCTTTATGTTTAATAAATTAATTGATTGGGCTGTTACTAATCGTTTGTTAGTGGTGATTGCTCTGACAACGTTAATAGTCAGCGCGGTTTTTGTTATTCCAAAACTGAATTTGGATGCATTTCCAGATGTCACCAACGTGCAAGTATCTGTCAATACAGAAGCACCGGGGTTAGCTGCCGAAGAAGTAGAGCAGTTAATTACTTATCCAATAGAAGCGGTGATGTATGCCTTACCGGATGTGATGGAAGTGCGCTCTATTTCCAAAACAGGTCTTTCAGGTGTGACCGTTGTGTTTAGCGAGGACACAGATATCTATTTTGCACGTCAATTGGTATTCGAGCGTCTGCAAGCGGCTAAAGAGTTAATTCCCGAGGGCGTCGGTACGCCAGAAATGGGACCCAACACATCAGGATTGGGGCAAGTGTATCAGTATCTATTGTTGGCTGAGCCCGATTCAGGCCTAGACGCTATGGCGTTGCGTAGTTTAAATGATTGGGTGGTGAAATTGCTGCTGCTTCCTGCCGATGGCGTAACGGATGTGCTCTCTTTTGGTGGGGAAGTACGCCAATACCAAGTTAACCTCAATCCATCTCAATTACTTGGATATGGCTTGACTCAAGATATAGTGATGGAAGCACTTGAGCGGAATAATACCAATGTGGGGGGGTGGTATATGAACCGAGGGCAGGAGCAACTTGTGATAAGAGGCACTGGCTGGTTAGATCATGGCGAGGAAGGGTTAGAGCAATTACGTCAGGTACCTTTAAAAACCGTAGACGGAACAACGATTACTGTATCCGATGTGGCGAACGTTGAGTTAGGTAGCGAAATTCGTCAGGGTGCTGCCACCATGACCAGAAAAGACGCCGACGGTAACATTCAAAACTTAGGTGAAGTCGTCTCAGGCATTGTACTTAAGCGCATGGGAGCTAACACGAAAGCCACAATTGATGGCGTCAATGCTCGTATTCAGCGAATTAACCAAGCATTGCCTGATGGCGTGAGTTTTGAAGTATTCTACGATCAAGCTGACTTAATTACTCAAGCCGTGGATACGGTTGTAAATGCGCTAATGTTAGCGTTCGTATTTATTATTGTTATTCTAGCTTTATTTTTGATGAATCTACGAGCCACGTTTTTAGTCCTGATTTCGATCCCTATTTCTATTGGTATTGCCTTAATGGTCATGTCGTGGTTTGGACTTTCTGCCAACCTTATGTCGCTTGGGGGCATTGCAGTGGCAATCGGCATGCTAGTAGATGGCTCAGTGGTAATGGTTGAAAACATGTTTAAACACTTGACTCACACTGATGCTGAGCATGATCACAAGCGACAATTGGGTGAACATGTTGAAGATGATGATCCATTAGACTCGTCCCATGATACGCACGGTATCGCTTTGCGATTACAAGAAGCGGGCAAGGAGGTAGCCCGGCCTATCTTCTTCGCAACAGCCATAATCCTTGTGGTATTCATGCCTTTGTTTAGCTTTGAAGGCGTTGAAGCAAAATTATTTCAACCAATGGCTATTAGTATTATGTTGGCCATGCTTTCGGCGGTATTAGTTGCACTGATTATTGTACCGGCATTGGCGACGTATCTATTTAAAAAAGGCGTGAAACCACGAGAAAGCGTTGTGTTGAAACCTTTAGACGCGGGGTATCGCAAAGGGCTATCGTGGGCAATTTTGCATAAAAAAGTAGTGATTGGAATTGCTGCAATTATGGTAGTCGCTGCTGGTGTAGTGCTTCCTCGGCTTGGCACAGAGTTTGTACCAGAACTGGAAGAGGGCACCATTAACTTGCGTGTTACTTTAGCGCCTTCATCTAGTTTAGATACTGCCCTAGAGGTCTCCCCTAAGCTTGAGAATATATTAATGGGGTTTCCAGAAGTCACCTATACATTGTCGCGTATCGGTCGCGCCGAAATAGGAGGCGATCCTGAGCCTGTAAACAATATCGAAATTTATATCGGGTTAAAGCCAGTGCCTGAATGGACAAGTGCAAGTAACCGCTATGAACTGCAAGCGTTAATGGAAGAAAAAATGGAGCAACATCCGGGTTTGCTCTTCAATTTTTCTCAACCTATCGCGACAAGAGTGGACGAGTTGTTATCGGGTGTAAGAGCTCAACTTGCCATTAAATTATTTGGACCTGATCTTGACATCTTGGCTGAAAAAGGCCAAGCCATTGAAGCTTTAGTAAAAGAAGTTGAAGGTGCAAGAGATGTTGCTATGGAGCAAATTGCCGGTGAATCTCAACTGATTGTGACACCGAATCGCCGCGCTCTGTCGCGCTATGGGTTGGCCGTGGGTGATGTAATGGAGCTCGTAAGCGAAGGTTTAGGTGGAGCCAGCGCTGGCCAAATCATCAATGGTAATGAGCGCTATGATATTTATGTCAGGCTTGCTGAACAATTTCGAAATAACAGTCAAACGATAGCCGACTTGCGCTTACAAACTCCGTCAGGTGCATGGGTTCGTTTAGGAGATGTTGCAGAAGTGACGATTGCTTCTGGTCCACCGCAAGTCAGACGTGATGACGTACAGAGGCGAGTTGTTATCCAGGCAAATGTTCAAGGTCGAGACATGGGTAGCGTGGTGGCAGATATTCGTCAATCTATTGATGAGCAGCTAGCACTGCCTACTGGCTATTCAGTGGATATTGGCGGGCAATTTGAGAATCAGCAACGAGCGCAGAAGCGACTATCATTGGTTGTGCCACTTTCTTTGGGGTTAATAGCTTTATTATTGTACTTTGCTTTTGCTTCATTTGGTCAGGCAATGTTGATACTTGTAAATGTACCATTGGCTGTTATCGGGGGGGTATTTTCACTTTGGTTATCAGGTCAATATCTTTCTGTGCCGAGCTCCGTAGGTTTTATTACCCTATTCGGCGTAGCGGTGTTAAACGGAGTCGTGATGGTAGAAAGCATCAATCAGCGTGTTGCAGACGGGTTATCGGTATCTGACGCCGTATTTGATGGTGCTACATCAAGACTGCGCCCTGTATTGATGACAGCGATTACATCTGCGCTAGGCCTTATTCCAATGTTACTGTCTAATGGCGTTGGTGCTGAAATCCAAAAGCCTTTAGCGAGTGTAATCGTTGGTGGCTTGGTAACCGCTACATTTTTAACTCTATTTGTATTACCTGTGCTATTCGCCTGGTTTTCAAAAGGGAAGTTAAAAGATATGGCAAGAGCGCCTTCTTAAGCTCAGCTGGCCTGCTGTGTGCGATGAGCATCGGCAGGCTGATTATCACTTTATAAGGGGTTCACCCATTAAGCTGCCCTGTCAAGTAAACAAAAATATGCGTTTCCGCTTGGATCTGGCGGTTCAAGAGTTTTCGATGTCCAATATCCGCCTCTATTCATCTCGTTTTTTAGTCGGACAGCGTCTATTCTTGCTCGCACCAGTCTACTGCATTAATCATTGCAGAAAACGCCAATTAGATCTGTTCCAGGCTAGGGAAATTGGACACTACTCTGGCATCACTTGAACACCAGTTCAGGTGAGACTTAGCACACTTTTCCCCTGATTTCGAGAATTCAGTGTTTAAGTAAATCGGAATACGACCGTCAATCTAGAACTCCCGTTTTAGCGTCATACAATTCACGTGTCTAATATTACTCATCACGTGATTTACTAAAGTATAAATTATCAGTTATTAAGACATTTGTTGCGCGCAATATTGCTAATGATAGGTATTCGTATTATCATTCATAAATTAAATCTAAAGCCTTTTTATCACTACCCACCAAGGAATACTTTTTATGCAAACAAAGCTAACGCGCTTAACTTTGTCAGTTTCGACCGCACTACTATCTTTCAGTTCACTAGCTCAAGAAACACCCGATGTAGGCGAGGCGGGTGACAAATTAATGCCTGCTATAGAAGTTATTCGCGTAATAGGCGACAGCACCTCCGCTCTTTTAAAACAAACGGGTAGCGTTGTTATTATCAATCAAGATCAAATTGATAAAATTCAACCTTTGTCGACACAAGATGTTTTGCGAAGTATTCCCGGTGTGAATATTAAAAGTGAAGAAGAAACTGCCATAGTGTCTAACATTGGTATTCGGGGCCTTTCAGCAAGTGAATCTAAGTCTCTACTTTTAGAAGATGGCGTGCCCGTTGCACCGGGTCTTTTTATTGGTAACGACCGTTATTTTAATCCCCGTATTCAGCGTGTAAGTCAAATTGAAGTACTGAAAGGCTCAGCTTCACTTCGCTATGGCCCATCCACAATAGGCGGCGTAGTGAATTATAAAACTAAAACACCCGATGATGGTGTCATCCTCACTGGCCGTGCTGGTTCCTTTAATATGCAAGAAATTACTGTAGAAGCGGGTGGCAAAAACGAAGACGAGGATGCATTTGCTGGTGTTTTAGCAACCCGCGCTAGCAGCGATGGCTTTATGGATAAAGGCTATGATATGACCGATGTAATGGCAAAAGCTGGTGTTATTTTTGACAATGGTCAAAAGTTAGGCATTAAACTATCGCGTTATGAAAATGACGCAAATATCTCTTATCGTGGATTATTACTAGCTGAGTATGAAGCGGGTGAAGACTACAACCCTGCACCAGACGATTACTACTTAACCGAGCGTACAGCGTTTGATATTAATCACGAATGGTCATTATCTAACGACGCAACCCTAAACACCCTTGTTTATTGGAGTGACGTGAGCCGCGATTATTGGCGTTATAGTGTTGATACTGAGGCCTCAAACGAGGCCAATAGTTGGGTATATACCGACAGTTTAACCGGAAATAATCGCTCGTTTGAGCGCGTTGGAATAGAAACTCGCTTGACTTTAGAACACAGCCTTATGGGTGTAGAAGCCAACAGTGAATTTGGCTTACGTTTCATGCAAGAGGAGTCAAACGACACCCGAATTCGAGCGCTGCGCAGCTCCGATCGCACAGGAGCAAACGATCGCCACCGTATTGATTCGGCGCAAAGCTATGCCGGCTATGCCCAAAGCCGTATTCAATTAAGCAATGCTTTTGCTTTTACACCCGGCCTTAGAGTAGAGTCCTATGAGCAAAAAAGAATAATACTAACCAACGATAATGCAGAAGCAACAACCAGCAACACCGAAATTCTACCCGGTGTTGGCGCAACTTACGACTTGAATGATTCGGCACAAATTTATGGTGGTGTTTACCGCGCTTTCTCGCCCGCTTCAAACGGTGTGGCACTTGACGGGCTGAGCGATCAAAACTTAGATGGAGAGCGTTCAACTAACTATGAGCTAGGCCTCAGAGGAAAGCAGGGCGACATTACTTATGAAGCAGCCGCTTTTATCATGGACTTTAGCAATCAAGTGGTAACGGGTAATAGCGACCCTAATTTGTCTCAGTCCAACGGCGGTGAAACTGAACATTTAGGTATGGAATTGCTGTTAGCCTATGATATTGGTAGTGGCTTTTATATTGATACTAACGCTACGTTTATCCCAACTTCAGAATTTAAAACAGGAGAAAATAGTGGAAACCGACTTCCGTATGCGCCAAAAGTAATTGCCAATGTTGCTTTGAGTTATGAAAGTGATAAGTTAAGCGGGGCATTAACCGTGCATCATCGAGGCGAACAATATGGTGATGCAAGCAACACAGTAGACATACCTGATGATGCCGCGGGTGGCATTTGGGGTGGCTTGTTACCTGCTTATACCTTGTTAGATGTAAACGCTAGTTATACCGTTAACAAAAATATGAAGGTATTCGGCGCTATCAAAAACCTAACTGATAAACGCTACATCACCGGCATGCGACAAGGTATTTATGTTGGCCCTGAGCGTTCGTTTGAAATTGGCGTAAATTATCGGTTCTAGTGTATACTTTTAGACAGAAATGCACTAATTCCGCATTATTGTTGCGGGATTAGTGTTATGCACCTTTGGTAACCGTTAATTTGTATGTAAAACTAAAACACGGTTAGCAGCTGGAACAAATACACGCAACATGATCAGCCGCCAATACCGAAGAGACTTTTCTTAGTAAGTTCAGCATCGCTTTATTATGGCTTATCGTTGTATCGATAAATCGCTTATTATCATTTTATGTGTCTCTCAGATTTACGCTCTAGCCAAGCTAGAGTGCTTAAACTATTGAGTCATGTCACCTATTCATTGTTCATATCAGACAAATACTGGAAGAAACAGGGGAATTGGTTCGTTCAATTATTGACAGCGCACTAACGCGGTTACGGCCGATATTGATGGCCGCATTGGCAGCAAGCCTTGTGTTCGTGCCCATGCCGATCAACGTGGATACTGGCGCAGAGGTATAACGGCCTTTGGCCACAGTGGTCATCGGCGGATAATATCGTCAACCTTGCTAACACTGGTAGTGCTGCCTGTTTTGTTTCGATTGGTTTACAAAAAGCTTGTTGTGTACTGAGCTGGGGCATTCGATATGAGTTCGAGTGCCCTCTTATTAATTGCGCTGTTTATATTACTGTTGATTCACAAAAAACTATCACTCTTTGGCAATGAATTACCCTTTGCTTTCGGGCATAAGACCAATCCGCTGAAGCCTAAATCAATCATACTCTTGAATCGAATCTGATGACTAGGCTCGAATTAACGTACAAAAATGTATCATACTGAACGACTCAAAAGTACGTAAAGCGGACCTTTGCTAGGCTCAAGTTGAAAATCTTTGTCACCGAAAAAAAGCGGCTACGTAGCAGCACATCAGCTTTATGTTTTCAGGTCGCATTTTGCTAATAGGACTAGTAGTATAAAACAGGACGAACGAATTCACTCAGTTTACAAATTAAGGGAAATGAAATGGAAAGGATGACGACGATTAGGTTAATAGTATTTTGGGCAAAGTTCGCGGCTATACTATTCACTCTTCCTACTGCTGCACAAAGTTTGAGCCAACATCAAGCTGATCTAGATACCTATTTAAAGGCCCTTAGTGACAATAATAAGATTATGACTGCGGTGTATGTGACTGAGAATGGTGTTCCACGTTATGAGCACTATGCTGGTCTTGCTTCAGTCGAAGATAATAGTCCAATCTCTGCCCAAACACGTTTTCGAATTGGCTCAGTGACAAAGACATTCACAGCGGTACTCGTAATGCAGCTTATCGAAAATAGAAAGCTGAGTTTGGATACAAAGCTAAACCA
Source organism: Alteromonas sp. B31-7 (assembly GCF_015767655.1). NCBI lineage: Bacteria > Pseudomonadati > Pseudomonadota > Gammaproteobacteria > Alteromonadales > Alteromonadaceae > Alteromonas > Alteromonas sp. B31-7. Next base: position 2,281,043 of record NZ_CP065233.1, on the reverse strand, counting down.
ATTCTACCCTGCCATTCCTAATGCAGAACACATCAACATTAAGCATTTATTGAGTCATCGTTCAGGGATATTCAACTATACCAATGACCCTGACTACACGAGTTTTATGACGACCCCGCAGACAAAAGAAAAGCTTCTTTTAAGGATTCAAGGGTATCGGCCTGAGTTTAGCCCGGGTAGTAAACACAAGTATTCTAACTCTAATTATGCGCTCTTAGGCTTCATTATTGAATCGCTATACGACAAGCCGCTTAACGAAATAATTATTGAGAAAATTACTCAACCATTAGATTTAAACAGCACTTATTACGGTAATAGCATTGAAATTGAAGAAAATGAAGCCTCGTCTTATCGACATAGCGGACACTGGATCAAGCAGCCAGAAACGCATATGAGCGTGCCTCACGGAGCAGGAGCAATTGTTTCTACTGCGAAAGATACCAATCAGTTTTTTACTGCGTTGTTTGACGGTAGACTGATATCAAGCGATTCTTTGCGTGCCATGATGAAGCTTGAAGATGGTTATGGCCTAGGTATGACAGCGGCCCCGTTTGGCGAGAAGAAGTTTTACGGGCATTTTGGTGGCATTGACGGATTTGTTTCCGCAGCGGGCTACAATACAGAAGATGGTCTAAACGTAACTGTGCTAAGTAATGCATTGAACTATAACTTCAACGATGTTTTGATTGCAGTTCTAAAAAACATGTACGGTCTTTCTATAGATATTCCTGACTTTTCTGCAAAACCTATAACGTTAAGCGAAAAGATTTTAAGCTCATTTGAAGGTAAATATGCGAGCACAAAAGTGCCTATTAAGATTCGCTTTTGGGTTGAAAATGGAAGATTAATGAGTCAAGGAGAAGGTCAAGGCGCTCTTCCGCTGACAGCGTATTCAGAAACAGAATTTCGTTTTGATCCTGCGGGTATCGTCATCAACTTTAACAAACCGAGTGCCTCATCATCTCAATCGAATGGTTTCATTCTGAGCCAAGGCGGTGGTAAATATGAATTCAAACGCCGGTAATAGCAATTTAAGCTAGTTTTCTTTGCCTAAAGTCAGAAGTTGAAAATAGCATCGTTTAACGTCTGCTATTTGTCTAATGCTTCCGCTAAAACTATGAAGATAAAAGAATGATACTTTTTTGTTTAGTATGATTGTTTTTTGTTTTGGGTGATACTTTTTTGTCAATCGACAATTACAGTTTAGAACATTCTCGAGACTGACAATATAGCGCAAAAAGGCCTAATCCGACGAGAATAATCAGAGGATGAAATAGCAAGTTGTGTACAACCGATTGTTCCCAAATAAAGCTATGTGATATAGCGCTGATAATGAATATCAGGCCAATTACCAGCAACCAAATGCGGTTAAAAATGGCATGTGAAATAAAGACTTTACTCTTACGTTGTTGGTTATTCATTGTGCTCTCCTAAAGCTTGTTTGAACGGATGTAGTCGATTCGCCGGTTCAAACTATGCCGTAAAATATTTTCATATAAAAAGGATTTGAATCCCTTTAAATTATTACCATGGGCTTGATAAAACGTATCGGGAGAATCAAAAATGCCAAAATCATCGACAATCCCTTCACTTTGAATGAAAGTGTTTTTTCCACACCAAGCAATGTTAGGTGATTGCAGGTTTTTAGTGGCGATGGCGTAACCTGAAAACGTCGTAGCTTTTGGGAATCGCTTTTGAACACTGTTTAAATAGCCGTTATCGAGAATAAAGCCTTCCAACGAGATCCACTCTTTGTCATGTTGTACTTCTACCCAGCTATGAATGATTAGCCGTGGGGCGAGTATATACAGTAAGCCCGTGATAGCACCTTTTTGCAATCGCTTATCGATGGTAAACCCATGCAAACGACATGCAATACCGGTTGCCCTTAACAGTGCCATCAGTAAGGTTGCCTTGGTATTGCATTGACCAAGACCATCTTTAAGCACCTCCGAAGCAGCTATATCATCACGTTTGTTATACCCAAATGCGACATCGTTTTGTATAAAGTGGTAAATAGCACCAATACGCTCAGAGGTAGTCAGTGACTGCCACTCCTTTTCGGCAATAAGCGTCTGAATAGCGGGCGTATCGAAATCAAGTAGGGGAGTGGCTTGTAAATAAGTGGCGTTGATAGGTGACATTAGCGTGCCTCCTCTAGTCTTGTAACAAACTCATCAAAATGTATGGGTTTACCGGCGCGAACGGGTATGAATTCGCCGGTAAAGTGTTCCTCAACCAATACCAATGCTTGGTCGCTTGTATCGTGAGCACCTAACGCAACTATGTCGAATTTTTGTGACATTAACGCAATATCATTAAGTACATCTTGTTTACTGATGGGAGAAAAAAGCCCGCTACCTGACGCCAAACGACGCTGTATATCTATACCAGCAATATGCAGCCGGCCTGTTTCAAGTGGAAAATGTACATCGCCGATTAACGCATATAGAGGAGCCTCAAAATGTGTTTCAATATGGGTTATCAGCGCAGTCAGTGTTTGATGACCACACCCGACAACTACCACGAGTCCTTTGTTTTCGAGATGGATCACCAAGGCTTGTTCGTCAACTCGGCCCAAGACTAGCTGTCGAGGAATGGGGCCGGTTGACGCCAGTGAATCCATGAGTATCGTCGGCTTGTCGATAGTCGTTACATCCTTGCCAGGATAGCTAAGTGGGATGGGGGCAAAAATAGACGTATTCACCAGTGCTGGTTGGTTAAAACCAAAGCCTATACTGCTTTTTTCTTCCCATGTACGCCCACCAATATGATCACGATGGAAATGACTAATAAAAACAGTATCAAGTTCATCAGTGTTTACATCAAGGCGCTGTAAGTTTTGCTCAAGTGGAGATTCTTGTGCTTGTTGTCGGTTGTGTCCCAGATCAAATAACACGGTGTGCTTATCCGTTTGCACTAAGTATGAAACACCAGCCTCTGTGGCAAACCCCGGCTCCCCATAAAAATTAACCACGGGCGTGACACTCAGTCTGTGTGTACTTTCTCCAATCGATATGGGTGTAAAGCGCTGAGATGTCCAGTATTGCGATAATGCACTAGCGGATGACTGGTGGCGAGCGTCAAAAATAAACAATGAAGCAATCACGCACAGTGCGATCACACAAAAGATTATTGCTCGCTTCATCACATCACGCCATACATTGTAATCGGCTAAAACCGGCGCGAGATCGGGAGGGAGGGGCATAGGTTTGAGCGCCGATACGTTACTACCTCCGGTATTACCTTTTGGCACCCACCCCAAAAGATAGCCTGGGATTGTTGCAACGATCCTGAGCAGTTGTCCAAAAATTTCACGGACATCCCGTTGTTTTAGTCCGATCTTCAACATTAAAAGATGAGCGTGTATATGAGGAATAAGATAACGTTGACCCAGAATATGCGCACGCTCTAACGCGATGAAGGCAGATGATAAATCTCCTGTTGCTTCGAGTTCCCGAGCCAATTTCTTTGAGCGTTCATATTCACGTTTTAGAAGTGGTTTCATAATTTTGCTGCCTTCAAACTGTCTATGAACCGGAATTATTCAAGGTTTTAGTCGAAGGGTATTGAACAAATCGCCTGTATTAAGCAAAAGCGCCTATTGTTTATCCATATTTTGGGTTTGTCCTGGTGTTACGCCAATAGTGTCGCGCAGAATTCGTGTAAAATGAGCTTGATCGGCAAAGCCTGCATCATAAGCGGCATCCGCTAAGGAAGCGCCTTTTGCTAATGATTGAAATGCCAAGTTTACCTGTTTCCATACAATGATTTTTGAAAATGGGACGCCAAGGTAGTGTGTCGATAAGGCGCGAAGTCTAGAGACTGAAAGACCTACATGTTTCCCGATAAGCTCGACAGTCGGGCGCTTATCGATACTGTTGAGATAAGTCATCGCCGAGATTAGTCGTGCGTCAATGACACTGTTATTTTGATGATAAAGTGTTTCCAGCTTATTCATCATGTCACGCAAAGGAATATCCGCTAACAACGTGTCTAACATTTCCAGAGAGAGGCTTTGTACTATTAAACCTTTTTGCTGAGAGGGTTGCAGAGCGTCGGCAAAAAAAGAATCTGGTTCAATAAGTAGAATGACGATGGGTGATGATGTAGTAATTCTATGTTTAACACCTGAGGGAATTAACCACCCATTACCTTGTTTTTCAAATGTGTTGTCATCGGTAACAGTAATGCCTGCGCCTGCAACCAACTGCAGAGCGGCATGGGCATGCAAATTATTTTCTGCGCTCATACCTCGAAACGCAATCCAGGTTTCACCAAAACAATATTCGCCTTGCCATTTCAAATTAAATTTACCTTTGTTCGTCAGAGAGGAAAGGTTTATTATCACCGTCGAACATCCTATCTTTAAAATCCTCCTATGTCTAATACGGTTTAGTATTAGACATAGGGTGCAAGAGTAAGTATAGTGTTGCAACCTTAACCAACAATAAAAACACATTTGGCCATCACTAAACCTACACCGTTGTTTCCCACGTATACTGAGCTGGCAGAACTCAATTTATCTGACTATCCACAACTAAGTTCATTCTTAGATAAGCAACCAACATGGATTAGACAGCACTGGGACTGGGCAAAAGATTACCTTTTGTATATCGGTCGCAACAAATCACAACACACGTATGTGCGTTTTCGAAATGACATCGAAAAGTTTCTACTGTGGGTCTTCATGGTGGATAAGCAGCCAGTGGACGATTTACGCAAAGCAGATATTTTGCGATACATTGATTTTTGTGTGGCGCCACCGGTTAAATGGATAAGTACGCAGCTCCATGACCGATTTAGCTTCAAAAACGGATACTTTGCTTCAAACCTTAAGTGGACGCCGTTCAGGCAAACGCCGCCCAAATACGATAAAGATAGAGTGCTCGATCCGAAAAAGTACCAACCGTCATTGCAGACCCTAGAATCTACCTTTGTGGCATTAAGCTCTTTTTATCGCCATCTCATCGATGAAGAAATTTGTTTCGGCAATCCTATTCCATTAGCAAAACGTGACTGTAAATATATGATAAAAGACAGTCAGGTGAAAACTATCAGTCGATTAACAGAACAGCAATGGCAATATCTCCTAGATACCGCAGTTGAAATGGCTGATAACGATCCGCTTGTGGAACGCAATTTATTCGTTATTGCTACCATGAAAACCCTATTTCTGAGACTTTCAGAGCTCTCAGAACGCCAAGACTGGACACCGTTGATGAGTCATTTTTGGACAGATGAGGACAACAACTGGTGGTTTAAGACCTATGGAAAAGGCAAAAAGATTAGAGATATCACGGTACCACCGGGTTATCTTACGTTTTTGAAACGATATAGAGAATGGCGTGGACTGTCACCGTTGCCATCCAAAGGTGAACAAACCGTGTTGGTCGAAAAAATACGAGGTCGTGGAGGTTTAACAAGCCGTCAAATATCCAGGCTCGTGCAGCAAGTATTTGACGCAGCTTTCGATAAGATGAAGTCAGAACAAGGAGTAGAAGCCGCACAGAAATTAAATGAAGCAACGACACATTACTTGCGTCACACCGGTGCCAGCATGGAGATTGAACGTGACAGGCCTTTGAAAGATTTATCTGAGGATCTAGGTCATTCAAGTAGTGCGACCACTGACACAGTTTATGTGCAAGTGGAGCGAAAACGCCGAGCAGCATCAGGTAAAGATAGAAAAGTTCAATAGCTACATTTGACATTTAGTTAGGCAATATCTCGGCTTAAGCCTTTGATATAACTACTTGTGTCTTACAATTATATTGTAGAGGTGATTCGCTTATGTCAGGGACAATCGGAAAGATTGCAAAACTAATCGGTGTGAATAAAGAAACTATTCGCTTTTATGAGCGCAATGGCTTAATCAGTCAGCCACAAAAGCCCTCTGAGGGTTATCGATTATATCCTAAGGAAACGGTTGATAGGATCCGATTCATAAAACGCGCTCAAGAATTAGGATTTACGCTTAAAGAAATAGAATCTCTGCTGTCGTTAAATAGCGAGTGCTGTAGCAAGGTAGAAGCGCTAGCAAAACAGAGGCTTGCATCTGTGCAATCTAAGCTGGAAGACCTAAAACAATTAGAGCATGCGCTATTGGAGAGCATCACTAAGTGTCAGACGAATGATGATGATAGCCATTGCCCCATTATTAATGCCTTGTCACCAAAGTAAATGTATCTAACTATCTAGAGCATCCCGCTAACAAATCACAATGAAATAACTAATCAAGCTTGACTCTGTACTAAGGTACATACTTTATACTCGGTGCTATCTTATGCAATATCGAGATTAAATATGATCAACGACGACTCTAAAATGCCGATGGTGGGAGGTATTATCGCGGCGATCGGGGCAGGCATTTGTTGTGTAGGTCCGTTAGTCCTATTGTTGCTTGGAATAAGTGGCTCATGGATTAGTAGCCTAACCGCTTTTGAACCATACCGTCCAGTTTTTGTAGTGACCGTCATGCTCTTCCTTGGCTATGCAGGTTATAAAATCCATCGGCCGATTGAAAAATGCCAACCAGGCAGTGTCTGCGCAATTCCGCAAACAAGGCGTCGTCGTCAAATTGCCTTTTGGATAACGTCATTAATAGCACTTGTTTTGATCACAAGTAACTATTGGCTAGTTTGGTTAATCTGATTTCGAGAACCTTACACAATCCCTAAAACATTTTAAAACAGGAAAATATTATGAAAAAACTATTACTTACGATGGCTTTACTTTCAAGCACCACCGCGTGGGCAGAGTTAAAAACAGTCACGCTAGAAGTACCTAGCATGAATTGTGTTACTTGTCCCGTTACGGTCAAATTAGCACTGAAAAAAGTGGAAGGTGTGAAAACAGTCGAAGCCACATATGAGCCAAATGAAGCTATTGTTACTTTCGACGATACGAAAACCAATACAAAAGAGTTAATGGCAGCCACCGAGAATGCAGGCTATTCGTCTAACGTAAAAAGTAGCGATTAATCTATGAACGCACAAGGCAGCTCTAATTGTTGTGCAAGCAAGGCGAAGCAACTTCATGTTGCTATTATTGGCAGTGGGTCTGCGGCATTCTCATGCGCCATTAAGGCGGCAGAAAATGGTGCAAGGGTCACCATAATAGAAGGAGCCGACGTAATAGGCGGGTGTTGTGTTAATGTCGGCTGCGTTCCATCAAAAATTCTCATCCGCGCCGCTCAATTAGCGCATCAACAACGAAGCAACCCTTTTGAAGGCATTGAAGACCACGAACCTAAAATAGACCGCACGCTTTTATCGCATCAGCAAATCAGTCGCGTAGAAGAATTGAGAACTACAAAATACCAAAATATATTGGAAAACAATCCTGCATTAACCTTGATTAAGGGGTATGCCCGGTTTATTAGTCAAAATGAGCTGAATATTACCCATACTGACGGTACCGAAGTAACACTACTTGCAGACAAGTTTCTTATTGCAACAGGCTCAACACCCACCATCCCTAAAATAGAAGGACTACAAAACACCCCCTATTGGACTTCAACAGAAGCGTTGTTCGAAAAAAAGCTACCTAAGAGCCTTGCAGTAATTGGCTCATCTGTTGTCGCTGTAGAAATTGCTCAGGCATATGCTCGATTAGGTTGCAAAGTTACTATTTTAGCGCGCAATACCTTGTTGAAAAGTGAGGATCCACTGTTGGGCGATAGATTAAGTCAGTGTTTTGAAAAAGAGGGTATTGAAATTAGAAATAATTCTCAAGTTACTCGAATCACCCATGATAAAAACGGTTTTTTAATACAGACCCAAGATGAGAATTTGCTCTGTGAGAAGTTATTGATATCTACAGGTCGTCACGCAAACACTTCAAGGCTTCACTTAGATGTCGCAGGTGTTGTGACAGACAATAAAGGTGCAATCATTGTTAATGAAAAACTAGAGACAAATATCTCTCATCTATACGCCGCAGGTGATTGCTCAACCATACCTCAATATGTGTATGTTGCTGCGGCTGCTGGCAGCCGTGTTGGTTCGAATATGACAGGTGCTAACGTGAAACTAGACTTATCAACAATGCCTGCCGTTATTTTTACCGATCCTCAAGTTGCCACTGTTGGTTTGACAGAAGTTGAAGCCGAAAAACAAGGTATAAGCGTTATTAGCCGAGTTTTAGAGATGGACAATGTTCCAAGAGCCTTAGCCAACTTTGAGACAGACGGTTTTATCAAGCTTGTAGTAGACAAGCAATCTAATAAGCTTATCGGAGCACAAATTCTAGCACACGAAGGTGGTGAGCTAATCCAAAGTGCTGCCCTTGCGATTTACAATAAAATGACAATCGATGACTTAGCAAACCAACTCTTTCCTTATCTTACAATGGTCGAAGGACTGAAACTGTGTGCGCAAACTTTCAGTAAGGATGTCAGTGAGCTGTCTTGTTGCGCAGGTTAGTAACTGAAAACCTATTCAGGATGTTATTTATGCAAATATTTCTCATTCGCTATGCATGATTTTGGTTTTTTGTTTAAGAAAAGCATTAAGTGAAACCTTTAAAAAAATAATATATAAATAACAGGTGCTTACGTTAAAATATCGAATTTCAGTGACCTAAACGGTAGTTCAGCCGTATTAGGTCTTAAAGGTTTAGATTATTAACATACAACGGCAGAACGTATTTTACCTACCTAAATTAAGAGAAAGGGTAAGACTACTATTGTTATTAAATAATGGAATACTCAATGTAGCACCTAATGGCTAGACACCTTTTTAAATACTTTTATACTCTATTTAACATAATATATATTATGCGAAATTAAGTATATGGAGGTTTAGGGGCGTTGATGCCAGTATTATTAGTTGGTTTGTCGTGCGTGATGGCTTACATACTTTTTTGGCATAGCGTCGCGCTGTGTTAGCCAAATGAAATAAAACGTGCAGAAAATGTGGTTAGCTTAATTAATATAATATGCGTGAGATTTAAATCTGAGTGATAAGTGGCGGCATTGCCTCTCACATTTTACGTAGCTGAACGTTTGAATGAGCGTTGTATTGACTGATGTCATTGCTCGTTTTAAATGAACGCCCAAAGACACAATACATAATTAGAAATGGCATAACGTCTAACTAACGGTGAAAGAAAAGAAAAACGGATTTACTCCTAACTATTGGCTGCATAATTTGGCTGAATAATAACGGGCACTTGTAGCTAGCAATCTGTTTTGTAAAACCTACAGATAGCATTTTATTTTAAGAAATAATGTTTTTCTAACGTGGCAATATCATCTTCAAAGCTTAGTTTTTTCAGGCTTCTTTTATAGGTACTTTTGGCAGTATTGATTGCGTTTACGCTCACATCTTCATCGGGTAATTTAGATAACGCTTCTAATGATTTGAGTAATTGAACAGAAACTTCAATCATATTCGCGCCGTCCCGCGCTATAGGTGTAAAGGCGTCATTAAACATATCTGCGGTATTAAGTTTTGGTACGGTAACATTTGTGTACTTTTCTAATTGCTTATTTTTATCACTGTGTTGAGAGTCTTTCTTTTCGCTGTGGTTAACGTTGTTGTTTTCTTTACGTGACCAATATGTCAGCAAGCGTGTGTAGCTGCCAATAATGCTTATGGCGGTGCCTGGGTCGTTAACTGATGGCGATAACGCTCTAGCGCCTATTTCCGCCAATACAATAAGACCAAACCTAGCATCGGCCTCAAACGAACGTTCGTCACCAATATTGAACGCTGATATTAGTGTGCCTTTTGACGCAGTGATTGCACCGTGCTTTAGTTGCTGGCCAGTAGCGGCGTTCGATTCTATATACGCAAGAGGTTTATCAGGGGTAACAAAATCTCCTGGCAATACTTGAATGTGCACCCGCGCATTGTTGTTACTGGCCCAGGTATGGGCTTTGGGCATATCGACAAGTTGTACGTACCCTATTTCGTCAGTAAAAATGGGTTCTGCCCCCTGCTCTACTAACGCGTTTATGTTGGGGGGAATGGTGCCCGCTAACCTTGGGTTGTTAATACGATGGTGTATGGCTTTGCTAGCAGCATCTTCTACCTTTTTCACGGTTGACCCTACACGCCCTAGCCTAGCAACGCTGTCTACCCAGCGAATAAACGTGAGTATAACCACGGCAAAGACAATACCTGTAAGAACAAACAGTAGAAACACGCCAGCATCTGCAAAAAAGGCGTTTTTTGCCGTAGTTAATGCAACAACGCTGAATATAAATGCGCCTACAAACGTAGATAATGCGTTTTGTGATACATCATCAGCAATCAGTAAGCTGACAGATCGCGGTGTTGATGAGCGACTAGCCGAGGCATACGCGTTCACCATAGTGCCTGCAGAAAAAGTGGCAATGACCAACATGCTTGAGGCCATTATTGACAGCAAGGCTTCCACCGACGCTTGATCTATAACGGGTAAATGCTCGGCAATGGGGAGTCCATCTGCAATTTTCGCTGTAAATACGGCCGCGATGGACAATACGCAAAAGGTTAAGGGCTTTACCCACAAACGCTCTTTAAAGCGATATACAAGAAAGCGAAATTTATCTACTGATATGGGTGCATCCATGGTGACTTCCTTTATATGACAACGGTATTTCGCGTTGTGGGCGTTATTTGTTTCTACGGCTATTACCCGAACATCGTTTAGAACAGTATTTTACCTGAGCCCAATTTTTCTCCCATTTCTTACGCCAAACAAAAGGTCGCAGGCACACTGGACACATTTTTTCGGGTAGTTCAGACTTCTTCATTATTCTCCAGCTTATTGATAAAGGCATTGGCGTGTGCTTTCATTGCATCAATATTGTCGTCTTTCATACGCTCATAGGTTTTATATATCATTGCCATACGTGGGTTCCCCTTTAGCTTTTCTTTTTGTTGGCTAATGAAATTCCAGTATAAGTAATTAAATGGGCATGCTTTTTCGCCGGTTTTTTTAGAGACGTGATAACCGCAATTTTTGCAGTAGTTAGACATCTTGTTGATGTAACTGCCGCTAGCAACATAGGGTTTACTGGCTAAGTGGCCTCCGTCACTGTACAAGATCATTCCCGCGACGTTGGGAAGCTCTACCCACTCGTAGGCATCGGCATACACTAAAAGGTACCACTGCTGAACGTCGTTGGGACTTAACCCTGCAAGCAAACAAAAATTACCAATAACCATTAAGCGTTGAATGTGATGTGCGTATGCATTGGCTTTGGTTTCTTTAATGCACTGGCGCATACAGTTCATGTTGGTTTGTGTATCCCAGAAGAATGCGGGAAGACTACGGGTGTGGTTAAAGTAGTTACCTGTCTTTAGTCCCGGCATGAAATACCAATAGAAACCTCTCACGAATTCTCGCCAACCAAGAATTTGTCGAATAAACCCTTCTACAGAGTTCAGCGGCGCGGTGCCTGCGTAATACGCTTGTTCTGCTGCGCTTATACATTCTAACGGGGTTAATAGCCCGCAATTTAGGTAAAGCGCTATGTGTGAATGGTATAGCCAAGGTTTACCTTCAATCATGGCGTCTTGATACTGCCCAAATTGAGGTAACCTTTCGTCAATAAAGGTGTTTAAGACTTGAAGGGCTTGTGTGCGGGTGACCGCATAATGAAAGGGTGTTAGGTCGCCAAAATGGTCACAAAAATTATCTTCAACCAGTGATATTACTTCTTGTGTAACAATATCGGGGGCAAATTTTGAATGCAGGGGAACCTGTTCTGTTGCGCTCATGGGTTCTCTATTTTGAGCGTCATAATTCCACTTCCCACCTACGGGGTTTTTGCCTTCCATTAAAATCCCATGTTTTCTGCGCATTTCCCGGTAAAAAAATTCCATACGATACTGCTTACGACCGTCGGCCCACTGTTTAAATTCGTCAATGGTGGCCAAAAAACGTGGGTCATCTTCTATGGTAACAGGTACATTTAATACCTGTTGCCATTGCTGCATGCTTTTGTATAAGCGGTATTCGCCGGGCATGGTAACTTTCACGTGGTCGAAGCTACCCTTCGCTAAGGTATGTTTTATTTGTTCAAGTAAACTGCCTTTGTTTTCTGCTGAGTCATATTTTATATAGGTTACCCCAAAGCCGTGTTCTGTTAACTGCTTTGCAAAATGACGCATCGCACTAAATAAAAAAGCGATTTTCTTTTTATGATGTTTTACATAGGTAGCCTCTTCTTTCACTTCTGCAAGCAAAACGCGATCGTTCGCTTTATCCGCCTGACTGAGTACCGGTAGACTTGGCGTGAGTTGGTCTCCAAGCACAAGAATAAGAGTTGCCATTCACCTACCCCTTTAATTGTTGAAACGCATCTAAAGCACGTTCGCGGGATGCTTTTAAATCGACAATGGGTTTGGGGTAATGGGTACCTAGTTCAAGGTTTGCTTCTTTGGCAATAATGGGTGGCGTTTCCCATGGTTTATGAATGTATTTATCGGGTAGGTCTTTAAGCTCAGGGCAATATTTTCGTACGTACTTACCTTGCTTATCAAACTTTTCCCCTTGCAGTATGGGGTTGAATATTCGGAAGTACGGTGCCGCATCGGCGCCGGTGCCAGCTACCCATTGCCAACTTGCACTGTTGCTTGCTAAGTCAGCATCAAGCAAGCAGTCCCAAAACCACTTTTCTCCCTCATGCCAACTCAGTAATAGGTTTTTTACCAAGAACGAGCCCACGATCATTCTTACACGGTTGTGCATATAGCCGGTTTGCCACAACTCTCGCATGCCTGCATCTACAATAGGAATGCCAGTGTTGCCCTGCTGCCACGCTCGTAATGCTTTGTTATCACTTCGCCAATTAAATTTATCAAACTTTTCGTTAAAGTTTTTATTCGGCAAGGTGGGGAAATGAAACAGTAAATAGTAACTGAATTCTCGCCACCCTAATTCACTCAAATAGGTATCTATGCTTTTATCTTCTGAATGACCAAACTTGTCTTTGATGGCATACCAAATCTGGTTAGGAGAAATTTCTCCAAAGTGCAAGTGAGGAGAAAGTTGAGATGTGCCGGTGACAGACGGTATATCCCGTTTATCTTTATACGATCTAGCCCCTTGCTGAATAAAAGTAGCAAGCTTGTCTGCCGCGCCTTCTTCACCGGGGTGCCAATGGTTTGGAAAGTTAGAAGCCCAATCCAGTGATGGGAGCAGTGTCAAACTATCAATACTATCACCTTTATTTTTTACATCAGCATAAGTGATACGCGAAGGCGTTGATTCTGGGTAGCGTGGCGGCTCTACATTTAAGCAGCCTTTTCGATAATAAGGCGTAAATACTCGGTATGGCGTCTTATCTTTCTTAAGCACCTTCATAGGCTCCCACAACAAGGCACCGTTAAAACTCTGAGGTTGAGCCCCCTTTTCAATGAGTTTTTTCTTTATGGCCTTATCGCGATTTATTTGCCAAGGTTCATAGCAACGGTTCCAGTATATGTGTTTAACATCGAAGGTTTCCATCAAGGATAAGACTATCGTTTCTGCATCGCCTTTAAAAATTTGCAAATGGCCGTTTAGTCTTTTATTCAGACTGCTGAGCGAGTGATGCAACCACCACTTACTGGCCCCTCCAGGCTCTCGTCCGTCTGGCGTTTTCGTGTCGTAAATATAAATGGGAATAATGTTTCCCGACGCGCAAGCAGCATTCAAAGCGGGGTTATCTTTCACTCGCAAATCCTGCCTAAACCACATGATGCTTACTGGAACCGTCACAATTTTTCCTTTTTTAATGAGTCTTTATTAAGGTTTAGTTCGTAGTGTTTTAATCAACAACCTGTCTTCTACGTTTTACTGGGGCGTAAAGATCCTGTAGTTAAAAATAATCCTGTGATTAATATGGATAATATAAATACTCAGCCTGCGAACACCGCCGAATCACACCTTCGACAGACTCGTGGTCTATTTTGGTTCAGATACGACCTTCGCTTACATGACCATGCTGCACTAGCGGCAATGACTCGCTTAGTTGACGAAATGACCCTTGTGTATATTCTCGATGAAAGCTGGTTTTGTCCAAATGCTTATGGCGTTCAGTCAATGGGCGAACACAGATATCAATTTTTAATGGAATCGCTTTCAGACTTACATAACGCATTAACCAGTGTAGGGCATGAATTGGTTGTTATCACGGGTAATGTGGCCGAAGTGCTTGTTGAATTATTGACTGAAAATAGCTTTAGTCATCTAGGTGTTAGTCATTACGGTGGCTTTAATGAGGTTAAAGAAGTCGACGTTATTCAGCAATATTTCCCAGCGGTAACCATGGTCACTGGCAATACGTGTTCTTTGTACAGTCCCGCCACACTGCCATTTGATGTGAACGACACTCCCGATGTGTTTTCGCCATTTCGCCGCAAAATTGAAAAACACGGCGTGAATATTCCAGCGTCAGATGATGTTACCCATTGGCCATTGTCTTTCACACCTCGCATGAATAAATCCCGTACGATGACGTTGAGTGCGCCACCACAACTTGATGACGAATGCACAGAAACTTTTACAGGAGGAGAGCGTGCCGCCCTTGCGCATTTACATCGCTATCTCTTTGATTGGAAAGGTGCTTCAACTTACAAAGAAACCCGAAACAGCCTCGATAATTGGCGAGACAGTACCAAGTTATCTCCTTGGTTAGCCATTGGTGCCTTATCACCTAAGACGGTGATGAGACAACTGTTTGCGTTTGAAGAAAAGCACGTTAAAAACGACTCTACTTATTGGGTTTATTTTGAATTGCTTTGGCGAGAATTCTTTTTCTGGTTACAACAAAAACATGGAAGTAAGTGGTTTGCCTATTCAGGCATTCATGGAAAGCAGCCAAATACCAGCCACGACCCTCAGGCATTCTTATCATGGTGCAATGGCACTACGGGTTACCCCATCGTTGATGCTTGTATGCGGCAACTGGCAAAAACCGGTTTTTTATCTAATCGAGGGAGGCAAATCGTCGCCAGTTGTTTTGTGCATGAGCTGCGCCAAGACTGGCGGTATGGCGCAGCTTGGTTCGAGCACAAATTAATTGATTTTGATGTAGGGAGTAATTGGGGGAACTGGCTTTATCTCGCTGGCGTCGGGAGTGATCCAAGAGGCCATAGGCAATTTAACTTGCTTAAACAGACAGAAGCCTACGACCCCAACGGAGAATTTTGCAATAAGTGGCTGTCATAGATACCTCAGAGGTCACGTTAATTTGGTTAAAGCGTGATTTACGACTACGAGATCACGAACCGCTTTATCGGGCGATACAAAATAACGAAGCTATTATTTTGTTTTACTGTTGGGAGCCTAGCCTCATGAGCGACCCGCATATGTCTGATCGGCACTGGCAGTTTGTACACCAGAGTTTAGAGGCCATAAACGCGCAAGTGCCGGCTTCAATAAGCGTTTTGCAGCTTCATATGGAAATGTTGGCGGCATTGGACTTTCTTAGCCAACATGTTGGGGTTACGCGTATCAGAAGTCACCAAGAAATCGGTGTTTCGGTTACGCATAACCGAGATTTGGCAGTGGCCGAGTGGTGTAGCCGGAATCAAGTGACATGGCATGAAGCCAAAAGCGGCGCGGTTATCAGAGGATTGCCGAACAGAAAAGCGTGGCAAAGTAATTGGGAGTTGACCATGCATGCTCCTACTCTAGACCCTGATTTATCCCAAGCTAATTGGTTCCCTTGGCAGCATCTTCCAGTGATGAAAACCCGTGTGTATCAACCCTCGCTAGTACAACATGCTCTAATGCAACCCGGGGGGGAACCTCGCGGTTGGCACGTCATGCATCATTTCTTTAAAGGTAGAGGCGAACGGTACCACCGCGATATTTCTGCACCGCTAGCTTCGCGCACGTCCTGCACACGATTAAGCCCCTACATCGCGTGGGGAAATCTATCGATTAAGCAGGTTTACCAGTTTGTTGTACACCAGAAGGCAGCGAAAGAACACACGACGAAATCGTGGCGAAGCGCCATTAACGCCCTGCTCTCGCGGTTACACTGGCATTGCCATTTTATTCAAAAATTTGAAAGTGAACACGACATGGAGTGTCGGCCTATTAACAAGGCATACAACCAATTTCCATACATTGATGGCCCAGAGGCAGAGCGGCGCTTTTACCTTTGGAAAAACGGACGCACAGGCTATCCGTTGGTCGATGCCTGCATGCGGGCGTTGAAAGCCACGGGCTATTTGAATTTTAGAATGCGTGCCATGGTTACCAGCTTTTTATGCCATCACTTAAATGTGCATTGGCTAAAGGCTGCTCACTATTTAGCGAGCCAGTTTTTAGACTTTGAACCAGGCATTCATTATCCACAAATTCAGATGCAGGCTAGCGTAACAGGCGTCCACACTGTTCGCCTGTATAATCCTCATACGCAATCTCAACGGCTAGACCCTAATGGAGAGTTTATTAAGCGATGGGTGCCAGAGCTTTCTCTGTTGCCTTCCGACGCCTGTCATGCTCCTTGGATGTTAGGTCCGTTAGAGTGTGTGATGCTAGATTTTGACCTTGTTCGTGATTATCTACCGCCCATTCTCGACATTTCTTATCACTCAAAGTTAACGGCTGACCGTTTATGGCAGTACCGAGAACGAGACGATGTCTTACAAGAAGCGCAACGTATTGTTAGGCGTCATACATTAAGCCATAGCCCGTCTCGACAATGGGTAAGTCAACAGATGCGCAAAACGAAATGATCATTTCGCTCGGTGCACTGTTACATTGTGCCATGAGTTTCACTATTCATGACATCATGAGGGCTAGCGGTTATTTTTTCTTAACCACTCATTTAACAATTTAATTTGGCCACACTTGTACGCGGCATACATTAGCCTGACTGAATTAGACACTGCTTCACTGTCACTCCATCCGGTTTTTTCGCGAATTTCATCGTAGCAAAGCTTTGCTTCTGGCGAGACATAACCGCGAACCAGTTTTTTACCTGCTTCTCGTTGGCGTTCACGAAAGCGACGTTGCTTATCAGCGTTCGCTTTTGCTTTGTCTTTTACTGTACTTTTTTTGGTTTTTTCTGTCATAGTAATCACAAGCTCGTTAGATATTCGAGTTTACCATGCGTTTTTGTGAAGAAAAATGACTGTTCAGAGTTGTTTGGCTTACAAGTGTTCGCTAAATTAGCATCGTAATTTTTAAAACAACGAGTTGGGAATGTCAGAACAGAAAAACAGCTTTAATAGAGACGACCTTTTAGCCTGCAGTCGCGGTGAAATGTTTGGCCCGGGAAACAGTCAGTTACCTGCGCCAAATATGCTAATGATGGATCGTATTGTGTCTATAACAGAAGACGGCGGTGAGCACGGTAAGGGTGAAATTATCGCCGAATTGGATATTTCACCAGACCTTTGGTTCTTCGATTGCCACTTCCCTGGTGATCCCGTCATGCCAGGCTGCTTGGGCTTAGACGCCATGTGGCAATTAGTTGGCTTTTTCTTAGGTTGGAGCGGCGGTCCAGGTAAAGGGCGAGCGCTTGGTGTGGGTGAAGTGAAATTTACCGGCCAAATTTTACCAACAGCGAAAAAAGTGACTTACAAAATCACCATGAAACGTGTCATTAAGCGCAAGCTGTTTATGGGCATGGCTGATGGTGTGGTTGAAGTTGACGGTAGAGAAATCTATGTAGCGAAAGATTTAAAAGTCGGTTTGTTCCAAGATACCTCAAACTTTTAGCCAGTTTCGCTAAGGGCGCACACGTTGTTGCCCCTATAATGAAAAAAGCCCCGCTAGGGGTAATGCCGATCAGTTAAGAAATAATTTAACGATCGGTTGACCGATCTTTTTAACGGTTCAAAATCCGATATCAGGTTCTGATATCGGATTTTTTATGCGTTTTGAAAGCGAATTAGCGAATGTTTTTAAGTCTTCAGACAATTTTCACACCTTTGAAAAATATGCGGAGCTTCTTTCTCCAGAGCTTATTAAGCAAGGCTTCGAACAAGCAGGTGTCGCTACTATTCGTAAACGAAGGCTGCCTTTAGAAACAGTACTCTGGTCAATTGTTGGCATGGCACTGTATCGGCAAGAATCTGTCTGGAATATCGCGACGCAGATGGACATCATGCTGCCAGATAAAAAGGCTTTAGTTGCACCAAGCGCAATGGTTCAAGCTAGGCAACGATTAGGAGAAGATGCAGTGCGAGAAGTGTTTCGTTTGATGGCAAAAAATAGCTATGAGTCTACGCGGTTTGAGCGTTGGGCGGGACTCAATTTACTTGCTGTGGATGGTGTCGTTTGGCGAACCGCCGATACACCAGAAAATCATAAGGTGTTTGAAACGCAAAGTAATCAGCATAGTGAAAATATTTACCCCCAAATCCGTATGGTCTGTCATATGGAGATTACTAGCCATCAGCTTATAAATAGCGCTTTTGCAGGCTATCGTACCAATGAAATGAAGTTGGCAGAGGAGCTAGTAGAAACAACCCCTGACCATTCTTTAACACTATTCGATAAAGGGTACTACTCGCTTGGCTTACTAAACCGTTGGCACCAAGCTGGTGAGCAAAGGCATTGGATGATACCTGCTAGAAAAGACCTTCGATACGAAGTGATAAGCAGCTTTAGTAAGCAAGACAAGCATATACGCCTAGCGTGCACGCCTCAGGCAAGAAAGAAGTTCGAAGATTTACCTGAATTTATAGAAGCTAGATTAGTAACCAAAACTATTAAAGGAAAAACGTATAGGATGTTGTCATCAATGGTGGACCCATTGCGTTTTCCTAGCGACGAGATGGTAGAGTTGTATCGATATCGCTGGGAGATTGAACTGGGTTATCGCGAGATGAAGCAGTCACTACTGAACAATGAGTATACGCTGAGAAGTAAACGCCCAGACATGATAAGGCAAGAGTTATGGGGCGTTCTATTATGTTACAACTTAATCAGACAAGGTATGACTGCGGCGGCGAATAAACTAGGCGGTGTATTACCGAATCAACTCAGCTTTACAAGTTGCGCTATGGCCATTACGCACTTCTTCGTTACTGTATCTCTAAGTAGCCCGGGGAACATACCAAAAATATACAATGCTTTACTTACTCAGATGGGATACTGCTTACTTCCGCCGAGGCGCGAGGACAGGTGTTATCCAAGATGGGTTAAGCCAAAACCCAAGAAATATCCTCTCAAAAAGAAAAAATGCCAGTCAGCTTAACTGACTGGCATTACCCGCTAGGGGCTTTTACATGCATAATCATTAAAAGAGAAGGCGTTACTTGACGCTCAGTCCTATGTGCCTATCCTCTACTGCCTCACGCCAGCCTCCTAACCATTGAGAGCGCGCATCGTTCTGTTGAAAAGGACATATGTCCTTAGAACGACCGCTAATTCCTGCCTGATACCCTTTTGAATGGGCGCGTGTCAGTTTGTCTCTTTTTTGTCTTTTCATTGATTAGCCTCTTGTCTTTGTTGGATGTGCAACAAAACTTTTCCTAGGCGCTCTACATCTATTTTGTCGATAGTGCCGGAAAATTTTTTAGTGCACACTACTGTGATAGTGCAACTGACCAAATGGTTCAAGATAAATTACAAGTTAAATGGCTTGACAAACCATAAGATGATGAAGATTTGAGGATTTTATTGTTACACTTTTTATGCATAAATATTTCATTTTTTAAATGCATAAGTAATAAAAAAGCCGCTCTAGAAAGAGCGGCTTCAAAACAGGTTTCTTAACCCTTTTACTTGAACCAGCGTCGGCGGATGAAGGCCATACCAGCAAGCAGCAATAACCCTAACTGAGAGGAACTTGCCCCTGAGCGTTCATAAGGCTCATCCTCTTCTTCCACATCACAGTCTTCAATGGTGCCTGTCGAGGGGGTTAGTTTTACTGCGACAATTGAATCCACTTCTACAGTCTCACCTTCAGAATTGATAATTTCAACCCCTGTAATATAGGTGCTTGCTTTCTTGATCCTCGCGTTAGCAATAATTTCGTCGTCATCATTGATATCCAACGCTTCTACTAGCTCATAGTCGCTATCACAAGAAATGAGATCGTTAAGGTCAGTAAATTCTTCGGTCTCAATGTCGTACATGAACGCATGTGTTTCGCGCAATGTATCTGACGTTGCTTCAATATCGGCTTTACCTACAATGATATTGTTGTTGTTTATCGCATTGGCAATAACCGCAGACGTCGTGAAAAAGCCATCGGGGTAAACTTGTTCTGTGGTGTCTAGGTTGTAAGCAAATAAACGCGCACGAGCAATATCGCTGTACGCACGTAAAACCGCACCTGTTACCCAATTATTGTCGTTAATGGCAATCGCTTGGCTAAGCAAGTTTTCTTCCCGTGGTAGTAATTCCACCGTTTCACCATCACGAAATACGGTGGCAACGCGTTCGCTCTCCGTTAACCCCGAAGAGTTAGGGCGAGTAATGGTAACCGTGTCGCCGGTTAAGCCCTCGCCCACAGCAATGCCTTGGTTATTAATATCATAAGCATAGGTAAAATAATGGGTTGTGCTGTCTTCATCAGGGTCGAACAATAACGGGAAGGTATCCGTACTAATGATGTCGCCATTAACGTCAATTTGCCAAATCGTAGCATTCACTTCTGAGGCAAGGATAAAGCTCGACATAAAGCTAGTTGAATTGGTAACGAAGTAACTTGAAATACGTGGCACGTTAAAGTCGCCAGCGTAGATGTTGTAGTAACAGCGCCCTTCAGGGATATCGCCACGCAATTCATCGTCTTCACAGATTTCGATGGCATCATCCACCGTATCTAGAAAGCTCACCGTACTAAACCCAGCCACTTGCAGGTTACTGTTAATGGCACGGGCAGAAGCAAAACCACCTAGCGTGTCATCAACGGGCGTTAAAATACTGGTGTTATTAGAGGATTGTACGAAGGCTTGCTGTGTTGATTCAGGATACGTGTAGTTGATGGTATTGCCATCTTCATCTTCGTATTCATCTAAAATAACCAGACCTGTTGAGTCGCCAACGATGAAGTTACCGTTTAAGCTATCTTGACCAATGGCTTCAACCGACTGCGTGTAATCGTCAAACTTGTCGGTGACTTCGTCCAGCCCTGGCACCAAATCAAAGTCGTTGGTGTCAGTCATATAGGTACGATAGCTCGTTAGCTTTTGCCCTACAGAGGCGCTTTGGTTGCTAATGAGGTAGCTTACAATAAACGTATAGTCAGCGTCAGTGAATACACCTTGACGTGCATCGTCTTCATTTTCTAACGAGCCGCCGTAGAGGTCGAAGAAGGTGGTATCGTCTTCTAATTGTTCCACATCTACCGGTGGGTTGTACTCCGATTCTACCGTGGCTAGCATCTTGCCAGCGTTATCAATTGAGGTGGCAAAGTAATTTCTACTTTTGTCCTCTAAAGGAAGAGGCGTCACTGAATAGGTTGCGGCTAAGGCCGAAACACTTCCTGTTGCCAACAGAACGGCGGCGGCAAGCTGAGTTCGTTTCATCTAAAATCCTATTTACTGCTGATTATCTTCCAGCATACTTTCTAATTCATCCCAGCGCGAATACTTAAGGGCTAGGGCGTTTTCTTTATCTGCTAAGCGCGATAATGTTTCTGCAGTGGTGTCATTGTCCTGTCTAAAAAATTCAGGGTCATTCACTTGCAATTGTAACGCTTCAACGTCACTTTCCAACTGTTCTATGTCAGCGGGCAGTGTTTCTAGTTCACGTTGGTCTTTGTATGATAACTTTTTCGTCTTACGGGGAGAAGACTTATGGCTAGGACTATCACTTGTTGATTTAGTTTCATTCTTTACTTTAGCTTTTTCTTCTTTCGTCACAGCCTGACGTTGAGCGTCTCTTTCTTTGTACCAATTCTCAACATCCGTAAAGCCACCAATGAACTCTCTTAACTCCCCTTCTCCTTCAAATACCACACAGCTGTTAGCCACGTTGTCCACGAATTCTCTATCGTGGCTTACCAATAACACAGTACCTTGATACTCATTCAATAAGGTTTCCAGCATTTCCAACGTTTCTACATCAAGGTCGTTGGTGGGTTCATCGAGAACAAGAACATTGCTAGGTTTAAGCATGAGTTTGGCAAGCATAAGGCGGTTTTTTTCACCACCAGACAGTGATTTAACCGGTGCGTTTACGCGTTCAGGCGTGAACAGATAGTCTTGGAGATAGCTGATGACGTGACGTGGATGACCATTCACCATAAGATCACGCTTGCCATCACCTACCGCATCAATGACGGTTTTTTCTAAATCCAGCCCGTGTCTATGCTGGTCAAAGTAAGCCACTTCAAGGTTAGTGCCTTGTTTCGCTATTCCGTTATTAGGCTGTAACTCACCAAGAAGAAGTTTAATCAGGGTACTTTTACCGCAACCATTAGGGCCGATAAGCGCGAGTTTGTCGCCTCTCATTACGTTGAGCGAAAGCCGTTTGACAATGGTTTTTCCGCCAATACTGTACGCAAGATCTTTGACTTCAAATACCATTTTACCTGAGCGTGCGCCCTGATGTTGGCCCACCACGGCATTCCCTTGTACAACGCGTCGGGCATGACGTTCCTCGCGTAACTTTTTAAGTGCACGAACACGCCCTTCATTGCGGGTGCGTCGGGCTTTTATACCTTGACGAATCCACACCTCTTCTTGGGCTAGCTTTTTATCGAACTCCGCATTTTGTGCCGCTTCGACTTCCAGGTCGTGTTGCTTCTTCTCTAAATAAGTTTCGTAGTTGCCGGGATAACTGGTGATTGTCCCTCTGTCTAAATCTACGATACGGGTAGCCATACTGCGAATAAACGCGCGGTCATGGCTAACAAAAACAATGGCGCCATTGTAGTTAGACAAACTCGATTCAAGCCAGCGAATCATTTCTATATCAAGGTGGTTAGTTGGTTCGTCCAGTAACAACAAATCGGGTTGGCGAACTAACGCGCGGGCTAAAGCCGCTTTTCTGCGCCATCCGCCAGACAAGGTGGATAATGATATCTCTGGCTCGAGTTTTAGCATGGTCAGGGTTTGTTCAATTTGCTGTTCAAACTGCCACGCATCGCGCGCTTCTAATATCTCTTGTAGCGCCTGAAGTTTATTCAGGTTCACTTCACTCGGATCTTCGGCGACTAACCGAGTTTGATGGAAATAAGCTTTTAATGTTTCCCCAATATCTGCGAGCCCTTCAGCCACATAGTCAAACAAGGTTACATCGGTTGTTTGAGGCGGATCTTGTTCAAGCCGCGCAATAATAGTGTTATTTTCGATGATACGCTGGCCGTCGTCAGCAATAATATCACCCGCTATCACTTTCATTAGGGTGGATTTGCCGCTGCCGTTTCGGCCCACTAAACATACCCGTTCTTTTGGTTGAACCAGCAGTTCTACACCATCAAGCAAAGGGGGATTACCGTAAATAACAGTGATGTTTTTTAACTGCAAAATACTCACTGTAAAAATGTCTCCAAGGTACTACTGTCAAATGGCCAACCTATCTCACGGTTATTGTCTGCACGTTTCAGCACGGGAATGCGTGCGCCGTACAAATGATATAAGTTGGCATCGTTGCGAATATTGACTTTTTCAATGTCTAACGCGGAATACATAGCGGTTTTGCTTAACTCTAATTCCGCTAAATCACACAAACTGCACTGCGGGCCGGTGTAAAACACTATTTTCATAACGTTAAAACCCAACATTGGTGGATGTTTCCTTTGCGGGCAAAGTCCTCTGGAATGGTTTCCTTGGTAATATTTTCTATTTCGAAACCTAGAGTTTCAAGGGCTGCGCTATCCAGTTTAAAACCACGTTTATTATTAGAAAAGATAATCGTGCCTTTTTCATTTAGGCATTTGTGCGCATGGGTAAGCATCATAATGTGATCTCGTTGTACATCCCATGTGCTTTGCATTCGCTTTGAATTAGAAAACGACGGTGGATCAATAAAGATTAAGTCGTACTTTCCTTTATGGTCGCTTAACCAGGTGGTGCAATCCGCTTGAATAAACGCGTGAGGGCCTTGCAGTTTGTTTAATGCGACATTCTTTTTTGCCCAGTCTAAATAGGTTTTAGACATATCTACAGTGGTCACCGATTTCGCCCCGCCCTTAGCGGCAAATACCGACACACTGCCTGTGTAGGAAAAGAGGTTCAAAACATCTTTTCCCTTCGCGAGCTGCATCACTTTTTGGCGGGTATTTCTATGATCTAAGAATAAACCCGTATCGAGATAATCGGTTAGGTTGACAAGAAACTGAGCGCCGTTTTCGTGCACCGTCATCATTTCGCCAGTTTGATTGAATTTCTCGTACTGCTTTGTACCTTTTTGTTGGCTGCGTACTTTTAATGCAATCTGTTTTGGCGAAACACCAGTAACGGTTGGCAAATACAACAACACTTCTTGCAAACGTTTACGGGCTTTGTCTTCTGACACGGTTTTAGGTGGCGCATACTCTTGCACCACAAGCCAATCATCGTATCGATCAATGGCCACGTTATAGTCAGGTAAATCTGCATCGTAAATTCGGTAACAATTGGTATCGGTCTTTTTAATCCAGCTTTTCAATCGTTTCAGGTTTTTCTTGAGTCTATTGGCAAACTCATGATCACCCGCATCCTCATTAAACTGCACCACGTTTTCTTCGTTCAATGCATAATTAACAAGTCGACACTCAAGCTTTCCATTATTCATGGCATAGTCTTTCGAGGCGCGAAGTTTAAGGACGCGTAATAGATCGCGGTTACTACTCAGCAAGGTAACATGCCAGCCTTTCCATGCTTCTTTGAAGCGTTTGCCCCAGTCATTAAAAAGTGGAATAAGTGAGGTTAATTCACCTAATCGTTCACCGTACGGCGGGTTTGACACTACAAACCCCGGAACGGCCGTGGGCGGAGAAGATTTTGTTGCATCTTGTACACTAAAGGAAATATCGCTAAACACGCCGGCAAAGTCAGCGTTAGCTTTTGCAATACTTACCATTTTACGGCTGGAGTCCGCTGCGTAAATGCCGGTTGCGGCGGGCTTTTGTGAAGCAAGGGCACTTTCAACTAAGGCATCCCAAATGGCGGCTTCGTGTCCTAGCCATTTGTTAAAACCCCAAAATTGTCGTTTCATACCTGGTGCAATATTGCGGGCAATATAGGCGGCTTCGATGGCTATAGTGCCTGATCCGCACATGATATCCGTAAGTGGGGCTTCGGTATTTTCCGTCCAGCCACTACGCATAAGCATCGCGCAGGCAATATGTTCTTTTAGGGGCGCATCACCGGTTTGTTGGCGGTAGGCGCGTTGGTGGAGACTGGCTCCTGCCATGTCTAGACCAATAATAACGTTATCCCTTTGCAGCCGCGCATAAACAGGGAAATCTGGTAATTTACGTTCGACAGAAGGTCGCGCCAACCCTTGCTCTACAAATTGATCCACAATGGCGTCTTTTATTTTAACTGCGCCAAACTGGGTATTTTTTATGGCAAAGTTGGTACCAATAAATTGTACAGATAAGGTATGGGATGATGCCATGTGTAACTGCCAGTCCACCGACATGGCCGTGTCATAAAGGGCATCGGCATCATTGGCTTTACCGGTAGCGAGTACCCAAATGACTCGGTTGGCTAGCCGAGACCACAGACAAAGCCGATAAGCGTCTTCTTTGCTGCCTTCAAACTGCATCATGCCTGGCGCTTGTTTAATTTGCGCATCAGGACACAAGGTCAGAATTTCTTGTTTAAGAAGTTCATCTAATCCGCGACTGGTTGTTACCAGAATAGTATTCATTCAATTACCTGATAGAGCGCACACCATGGTGTGCGCGATTTTGTCAATTTTGGTGTTTTTTTACCGACAGTGTTTTGCCGCTATTATAACGCTTTTACAATTCGGTTAACGAGGCTTGGGCCTTGATAAATAAACGATGAGTACACTTGTACTAATGATGCCCCAGCATCCAGTCGGGCTTTTGCCGTTTCTGGTGAATCTATGCCACCTACTCCGATGATAGGGATAGCTCTGTCTAATGCGGCAGAAAGTTTCTTGGTAACATTTAAACTCATGTCAGTCAGTACGGACCCACTTAGGCCACCGGTTTCGTCGCCATGCAGTAACCCTTTCACTTGCTCACGAGACAAGGTCGTGTTGGTGGCTATCACGCCGTCCATTTTACTGTTTATCAATGAGGCTGCAATGCTAGTAATTTCAGCGTCGCTAAGATCTGGCGCTATTTTAATAAATAAGGGAACGTATTTACCGTGGGTTTGCGTTAAGGTTTCTTGTGCGGCTTTCAGCCCTGCAAGTAATGCATCTAGCGCTGCACCATATTGCAAATTTCTTAACCCAGGTGTATTGGGAGATGAAATATTGATAGTGACGTAGCTCGCATAAGGATACACCTTGTTCAAGCAAATGAGATAATCGTCTAACGCTTTCTCGTCTTCAGTATCTTTATTCTTCCCTATATTGATGCCAATTGGGCCTTTAAATTGCGCCGTTTTTACCTGTTCTACGAGGTGATCTACCCCTTTATTATTGAACCCCATGCGGTTAATTATGGCTTGTTTTTCAGGGATGCGGAATAACCGAGGCTTCGGGTTTCCTGCCTGAGGGCGAGGCGTCACTGTGCCAATTTCTACAAATCCAAACCCCATTTGGGCAAACGCATCGATACAATCCCCGTTTTTATCTAGCCCAGCCGCCAAGCCTACTGGGTTATCAAATGTGATCCCTGCTACCGTCACCGGTTTCTTGACAGTTGTGGTGCTATACATCCATTTTAATGGCGTATGTTGCGTTTTGTTTAGCCAGTTTATGGTGAAATCGTGACTTTTTTCAGGTTCGCATTGAAGCAGTAGTTTTTGCACTAATGATTGCATGGGTGTTTTCGATCACTTAATTGGTATAAAAAAGCCCTGATAAACAGGGCTTGGACATCTCTGAATGCGTGTATTCTAATGGTTAGACTTCACGCTTAAAAGCATCAATTCACGTAATGCGACAGAAAACTTCGCAAATTCGTGAGTTGTACTGGTTTTAAACTCAGACATCATGTGATACCAACGCTTTAACAACACCTGATTACTCTCAATCCATTCATCGAGAATTTGATCGGCATCGTCAATATCTGGGTTAGAGTGCAACAAATTTGCTGTAATTGAGCGCTGTTGCCAGTCAAGCTCTTCACGGTAAGATGCCCTGGCCAGGGCTTGCCAATGGTTACTGACCGCTTGGTTGTTGATTTGATCTAAGAACCAGTGAAGTTCTAAACGAGAGCCTAACTGGAAGTATAAGCGCGCGATAACGTCTGTGCTGTGTTTGTTCGAGCTAACCACTTGAGCTAAATCGAAACTTGAGAACATATTAGAGAAACTTGCCACCTTGTAAGCGATGTCTTGTGGTACACCTTGGCTCGCGTAGCGACTGGTTTTATCTTCTAATTGTGTGTACTCCCCTTCGACTAAATAATCTTGTAGGTTCTTAGACAAGATTTCGAAGGTATCTTTGTAGCTTGCAATGGCATCTTCAATACTCAGTGACTTATTGCCGTGTCTAATGTACCAACGCGCGGCGCGGCGCATAATACGCCTAGCTTCGTCTAGCATATGTAACTGCAATTTGGCATCAATCACATTGTCTAGGTTTTCAATCTGTGACCACAAATCGTCCATATTGAAAATACCGTGCACTATCGCGTAAGCGTCAGCAATTTCCTGCACACTAGCGCCCGTCTCTTCTTGTAATCTGAAGACAAAGTTAAGCCCCATGTCGTTAACCATATTATTGGTTAATTTTGTGGCAATAATTTCGCTTCGCAGCGGATGTTGCTGCATGTGAGATTGAAACTTCTGTCTGAGGACTTCTGGGAAAGCGCTAATGAGTAAGCGTCCATGATATGGGTTATCCGTAATGTCAGGAATATTCAGCTCATCTTTTAACACCATCTTGCCGTAAGCAATAAGTACGCTAAGTTCAGGGCGTGTAAGGCCGCGGTCTGACGCCACCCTATCTGAAATTTCATCATCACTTGGGATAAACTCCAGTTCTCGGTTAAGCTGACCTTCACGCTCTAAGCCATGGATAAACCGCAATTGTTCTTTCAGCTGTTTGACGCCTGCCAATTCCGTGATAGAGATGGATTGCGTTTGACGATAACAGTCTTTCAGTACGATACGAGAAACATCGTCAGTCATGTCATACAGTAACTTGTTGCGTTGCTTGAGGGTCAATTCACCATCGTTCACCAAACCATTTAGCAGAATTTTGATGTTAACTTCGTTATCTGAACAATCAACACCGCCCACATTGTCAATAAAGTCTGTGTTAACACGGCCGCCATGTGCAGCATATTCAATTCGACCAAGTTGAGTGAGACCTAAATTTCCACCCTCACCGACAATTTTCGCTTGAACATCTTGTCCATTAACCCGTAAATCGTCGTTGGCACGGTCGCCCACATCAGAATGGGATTCTTTTTTACTCTTAATGTAGGTACCGATGCCGCCATTCCAAAGCAAATCAACGGGCATTTTAAGAATGTTATGAATTAGCTCATTCGGCGTCATTGTCATTTGACGTGTGCCTAACCACTTTTTCATTTCAGGGGTTAGTTTAATGGATTTTGCAGCACGGCTGAATACACCACCGCCTTTAGATATAAGCTTGGTGTCGTAGTCTTCCCAGGTTAACCGTGGGTTTTCAAACAAACGCATACGTTCTTCGTAGCTAGCGGCCGCATCGGGATTCGGGTCAAAAAAGATGTGTAAATGGTTAAACGCTGAAATAAGCCGCGTATGCTTCGACAACAGCATACCGTTACCAAACACGTCGCCGGCCATATCGCCGACACCCACACAGGTAAAGTCTGTAGTCTGACAATCAATACCAATTTCTCTGAAGTGGCGTTTAACCGACTCCCAACCACCACGTGCGGTAATGCCCATTTTCTTATGGTCGTAACCAATACTGCCACCTGAGGCAAAGGCATCCCCTAACCAGAAACCGAAATCTTCAGCGATGCCATTGGCAATATCAGAGAATGTGGCCGTGCCTTTGTCGGCAGCTACCACTAAATAAGGGTCGTCTTCATCAAGGCGCACGACATCAACGGGGGGGACAATTTGGCCGTTAACAATATTATCTGTAATGTCTAAAAGGCTGGTAATGAAAATCTTATAGCAGGCTTGGCCTTCCGCTTGAATGGCTTCACGCCCTTCACCCACAGGAAGCTTTTTACATACAAAGCCCCCTTTTGCACCTACGGGGACAATGACCGTGTTCTTAACTTGCTGTGCTTTTACCAAGCCAAGAATTTCTGTTCTAAAATCTTCTTGGCGGTCAGACCAGCGTAAACCGCCGCGGGCGACTTTCCCACCTCTTAAGTGCACACCTTCTACACGTGGGCTATAGACAAACACCTCAAATTTAGGCAGCGGCAATGGCATATCAGGGATACGTTCTGGCGCCATCTTAAATGAAACATAGGATTTTTCGTTGCCTTGCGCATCATTTTGATAAAAGTTGGTTCTTAGCGTGGCCGACATCATATCTAAGTAGCGACGGATAATTCTGTCGTCGTCTAAGTTGCCCACGTTGTCTAATTGCGCCTTGATGTTATCAAGTAAGCTTTCTTCTTTTTTAGCATTGCGTTTTTTCGCGGGGTTAAAACGCACATCGAAGAAGCTAACTAACAAACGGGCAATGTCAGGGTAATTCGCTAATGTATTTGCAATGTAGTCGCGGCTAAACGAACTGCCGGTTTGGCGCATGTATTTTGCGTAAGCACGCAATATCGTGACTTTACGGCCTGTAAGGTTTGCACCTAGTATTAAGCGGTTGAACGCATCATCTTCGAGGGTGTTGTACCACACCTTCGCAAAGGCATCTTGAAAGAGTATTTGGGCATTTTCCATGTC
Organism: Alteromonas sp. B31-7; assembly: GCF_015767655.1. Taxonomy (NCBI): domain Bacteria; kingdom Pseudomonadati; phylum Pseudomonadota; class Gammaproteobacteria; order Alteromonadales; family Alteromonadaceae; genus Alteromonas; species Alteromonas sp. B31-7. The sequence goes on along the minus strand of NZ_CP065233.1, from coordinate 2,251,218 downwards.
AAAGTGTTGGCCACTTTTGTGCAACATGGTGAAATCCATTACCCAATTCTTTTCCCCTTTCGAGCATGTGATTTTATAAGGGCTTTCATCAATAACCCGCAATCCGAAGTTTTCCAACATAGGAAGTACGTCAGATAAATGAATGGGCTCTGCACGATGAAACAGTTTTAGTTTAACTATTTGGCTGTCGTTTTGCTCTTCTTGAGGACGATAAAACAGCATATCTAAAGTACGTTCGTCACTCAGTTGCTCAAGTTTACCAATATCTACAAGTGCAGCTCCGGGTAGGTTGTGCTCCATGTAACTACGGGAAAACGCATTGTTATACTTGCGCTCTAAAGCCTTACCAGACGCTTCACCGTAATTTGCAGAAATCGATGACGCTAACCTGTCATTCCAGGTTTTGGTTAATTCAATGATGTTTTTTTCGATTTCCTTCACGTCATATTCCGCATTGTTATCTTTCACTCTGGCGATGTAATGGGTGCGTGCGTACACGGACTCTGAGAAGAAGGTGGTAAATTCAACTTCTTCTTTTGCACCCAGCGAGGCTTTCAATAATGCTTGTGTTTCTTTACGCAACTGCGTGTTGTAGCGTTCTCTAGGTACAAATACCATGCACGAAAAGAAACGACCGAAGACATCTTTGCGAATAAATAGCCGAGATATACCCCGTTCTTGCATCTGAAAGATACCCATAACAATTTGAGCCAGTTCGTCCGCCGGTGTTTGCAGCAGTTCGTCTCTCGGGTAAGTTTCAACAATGTTTTCAAACGCTTTAAACGCATGTGTGCCTGGCTCAAAGCCTGATAGTGCACAAATTTCTTGCACCTTTTCTTTCAAAATAGGCAGTTGCGTTACACTCATGTTGTAGAAAGACGCAGAGTACAAGCCTAAGAAGCGGTGCTCGCCTACGACATTGCCGTCTTTGTTAAATACTTTCACGCCTACGTAGTCCATGTAGGCTGGACGGTGAACACGTGAACGTGAGTTGGTTTTCGTCAGAATAAGCGGGTGGTCGCTTAATGCTTCTTCTCTGGCAGAGGCAGGTAACTTGGAAAGCAAGCGTTCACGGTCGTTAATTGAGTTTTTCAATAGCCCTAGACTGGTGTCGTTAGCGGGGATCCATCTGTGGTCTCCCTCAATGGCTTTCACCTCATAATAGCGATAGCCCATCATGGTAAAGTTGTGATCGCTCAACCACTCTAAAAAGGTTTTGGTCTGTTTTTTGTGGGCAGCAGATACCGGCCAGTTAAATTTAGCCGTGTCTTTAATCACCGTCTGCAGCTTACCTGTCATATCTTGCCAGTCAGCCACGGCCAGCGACACTTCATCTACCACGGAATGCAGCTCTTTGGTTAAGGTCTCGATATCAGACTTACTTGTTTGCCTGTCAACCTCAATAAAAATTACCGTTTCTTTGCGTGTACCTTCAAGGGTTTTACCCGGCTCGGCAAAAGCAGTGACTTGCGCTTTGTCATTTCGCTTAATCGCAATAGGGCTGTGTAAAAATAGATGGGCCGTGATATTAAGCCGGTTAAGAGACATTCTTACCGAATCCACAAGAAACGGCATATCATTGACAATAATTTCAACAATGGTGTGGCTTGAATGCCAACCATGTTTTTCAATTTCAGGATTAAACACACGAATGTAGGGGGCCGTGCTTTTAAATTTTGCCAACCCACTCCATAGGCTGAGTGTGGCACCGTACAAATCGCTGTCGTTGCGGTTTTCTAAATCATCATTAGAAATGTTTTTATACAACAGGCGGCCGAATTGCTGCACAAGAGACTTCTGCTGCGCATCCACTTTTTTATCGATAAGTGAATAAACGTTATCAAGCAGTACTGAGTGTCGCTGTGAGTTGACTGTCATTAGTAAACCTTATAAATGTCGTAAGTGCTGAGTTACAAAGCTATTTTCGCTAAAACGAACAGTGAATTAAAGCCCTTTTTAACGTCATATTAACAGCATAGATAACTATGCAGAAAACACCTACAAAAAAGGGCCTAACGGCCCTTTTTTTTGCATGCTTACGCAAAAATAATTATGCGTCAGGGTCGTTTTTATTCCACCAGAGGAAACGCGCTAAGGCTGGAAGCACAATAATGGCCCCTAACATGTTCACAACAAACATAAAGGTGAGCAAAATTCCCATGTCCATTTGGAATTTAAGCGATGAGAATACCCACGTGCTCACGCCTATTGCGAGTGTAATCCCCGTAAAGAGGACCGCACTTCCCCGTTCTTTTAATGCCGCTAAGTAAGCTTCCTGAACGGTGGCACCTTTTTTCAGCATTAAACTCTTCGTAGAAAGGATATAAATACCATAGTCCACTCCTATACCCACTCCAAGTGCGATAACAGGTAGCGTAGAGACGGTGAGACCAATTTGAAGATATGTCATTAAGGCTTGCGCTAAAACCGACACCACATAGAGTGGGATCACCACTACAAGAGTTGCTCGTATAGAACGGAAGCTTATTAAACAAAGCGCAATAACCGCACCAAATACGTAAAGCATCATGGGATCTTGGGCTGCCTTAACCGCTTCATTCGTCGCCGCCATTACGCCAACAGGGCCCGAAGCTAAGCTAAATGACATGTCATCGGTTTGGTACTCATCGCGATAATCCTTCACCGCTTCAACCACGCGAGAAATGGTTTCGGCTTTGTGATCTTCCATAAAGAGGATGATGGGCATGACAGAGCAATCGCCATTCAGTAAACCCGATGAGGTTGGTACCCGCGAAATAGCCTGTACCAGTGTTTGCTGATTACGTGGTAATACTTGCCATTTCACATTGCCTTCGTTGTACCCTGCGTTGACAATTTTCGCCACAGACGCGAGTGAAACCGTAGACTGCACACCTTCAACATTCTCCATTTTCCATTGGAAATCATCCATGGCTCGCATCACGCTGTGTGACGTACAAGCTTCAGGCGTGGTTTCTACCAAGATAGAAATGTAATCAACAGTAACTTCATATTTGTCCGTAATAAGGAACGTGTCTTGGTTATAGCGCGATGTTTCATGAAGCGCAGGCGCTCCGGCATGTAAATCACCTATTTTCATGTTTTGTGCCTGGAAATGCCCAAATACAAACAAGATGCCGGTGATGATTAAAATAATTGCCGCTGGTTTTTTACGAGAGCACGCCGCAATCACTGCCCAAAAACGAGCATTGGCATTTTCTTTACCGGCAAACTTGTCTACATACTTTTTATCAAGCTTTAAGAAACTCATCAGCACTGGTAACAGCACCAAATTCGTCAAGATAATCACTGCCACACCCATACTGGCGGTAATGGCGAGTTCTCGAATAATGCCGATATCAATAACCAATAATGTCATGAAGCCTACGGTATCAGAAAGCAAAGCTATGCCCCCTGGTATAAGCAGGTTTCTAAAGGCTGCCATTGAGGCTCGCTTCGCGCCAATGCCGGTAACGGCCTGTTTCTCAACAGCGTTAATCATTTGAACGCCATGACTGACGCCAATGGCAAAGACTAAGAAAGGCACTAATATCGACATGGGGTCCATGCCAAAGCCTAACGAGGTTAACAACCCTAATTGCCAAATGACGGCAATTACCGAACAAAGTAATGGCAGTAAAGTCAGCATTAAACTGCGCGAGAAGAAGTACACCATGACAGCGGTAATCGCGATAGCGATGGCGAAAAACAGTAATACATCTTTCGCACCATCAGCCACATCACCAATCATTTTCGCAAAGCCGATGATATGAATGGAAATGCGATCATTTTCGTATTGGGTACGGAGTTGCTCTTCCAATTCAGCGGCTAACGCAAGGGTATCTAAAGGTTCGCCTGTTTGCGGGTCGATGTCTAATAGTTGTGCCGTGACCATGGCGCAACTGTAATCGCTGGCCACTTGACGTCCAACAATGTTGGCTTTTTCAATGTTGGCGGCCACCAATGCAAGGGCATCGTCACTTTGCGAATTAAAGTCTGCTGGAATGACGGGGCCGCCAGCAAAGCCCCCTTCTACAATTTCGGTAAATCGCGTAGAAGGAGAAAAAAGTGATACCACCAAGGAACGATTCACACCGTTTATAAAAAACAGCTGATCGTGCACATTTTTTAACGTGTCGAAAAAGTTCGTGTTAAAGATATCACCGTCTTTATCACACACCGAAACCAAAATATTGTTTGCACCGCCAAAGTCTTTGCGGTGTTCAATATAGGTTTTCATGTATTCATGATTCAGTGGGATGTTTTTTTCGAAACCTGCGTCTAAACGCATTTGTGAGGCTTGATAGCCGAGAAAAAGGGTTGCAAGTGCGAAGATAGCAACCAATAGTTTGCGATTTGCAAAAACAAGATGTTCTATAAATTGGGTCATTGTCTAGTGCTACCCTACTCTAACGTTAGCGTTTTAATACCATTGGCTGTTACAGCAATGGTCTGGCCCTTAAACGACACAGCATTAAGCAATGCTGCCTTATCTGCAACTTGTTGAGTTGCAACGCCCTTAGCGGGTTCACAATTGGAAGGGCTTGCGTATGGGTCGTGATAACTGGTTTCAAATGGACGCTCTGCAGACACTAAAATACCATTGTTACCAAGGGCGAAAACCTGATTGTCATTACCAACGTAAATAGAATTCAAAGTGCTAGTAGAGCAGGTATTGATGTAGTCCCAATTCTGATTATCTCTTGAAACAAACACATTTCCTCTTAGCCCAACGGCAAGCACTGTGGTCTCATCTAACGGTTTGATATCAAAAAATGAGCCGGTGTAATCTACGGTATAGCGTTGCCAGGTCTTACCTTCGTCTGTACTGCTAGCCAATAATCCAGCTTCGCCAGCCAAGTACAATGTTGACGCTGAGCCTGTGACTCTATTTAAGTGAGGCAGTATTGATTCTAATTCTTGCTGGTAAAATGCTTCGCTTTCTTCCCGAACACTTTCTAAGTATTCAAGGTCATAAGGGTCTAATAAACTGGCATGCCTCTCTGCTGCCCAGTTTTTACCACCGTCTGTTGTGCGATAGAAAAGGCCGTAAGCGCCTATAGCAATGCCATGTTCGGCGGTGAAGAATAATACATCAAGGAATGGGCGTTGTAATTCTGGCTGAAAGTTTTGAACTTGCCAGGTTTCACCTTTATCCGGTGAATGTAAAATAACGGCATCATGCCCTACTGCCCAAATGTTTTCGCCCACAATGGTGGTTGCGGTAAGCGTTGATTGACTAGGCACTTCAACTTGTTTGAACGATTTACCATCCTCAGAAATAAGGATGTGACCTCTTTCACCGACAATAACCACAAAATTACCTGCGTCCACATCAAGCAGTACGGACTGTTCAACCAAAGGTGCGATAAACGCTTCTTCCGCGTGCAGCTTAGATGAATAGCTTACTGCGATTGCTGCTGTCATGCAGGCTGCAATGGTTCTTTTTATCATTAACCATTCCCCTAAATTTTAATTGTCCAAAAACAAAAACGGTTGGCAGTGCCAACCGTTTGTTGTGAAAGGTGATTAGCGCATACCTTCTCGTCGTAACGCCTGAGGCGTAAATTCAACGTCTCTTGGGCGTACACTAAAGTCGTACATAGACTCTTCGTTATCTAACCCAATAGCCAAGTAACGACGAGAATTTAAATCGTGATACGCATCAAGGGTAGACCACTGTGTTGGTACTTCATAGTAGTTAACACCATAAGCTACAGCAACACGATAAAGTTCGCCACGGTTATCATACATATCAGCCACTTGTACTTGCCAGCTATCTTCATCAATGAAGAATACGCGTTTTTGATAAATATGACGGAAGCCTTCTTTTAGCGTTGCTTCAACCACCCAAACGCGGTGCTTTTCCCAACGGGTTAAATCAGGATTAACGTGGTTTGGCGTTAAGATGTCTTCATAACTTGCGTTCTCAGAGTGTAGCTTGTAGTTGTTATAGGCAACATACATCTCTTTTTTACCAACTAACTTCCAGTTATAACGGTTAGGTGAACCATTAAACATATCAAAGTCATCGGTAGTACGAAGGCCATCTGCTGCGGTTCCCGGCGTGTCATAAGCAATGTTTGGTGCTAGACGAACACGGCGCTGACCAGTGTTGTAAGTCCATGCTTTGCGAGGCTCTTTAACTTGGTCAACCGTTTCATGTACCAATAGTGCCGTACCGGCCAAACGTGCAGGCTTAGTCACTTTCTGTTTAAACATGAACAATACGTTTTCGTCAGTCAGTTTCTCAGGTGTTGCCCCTTCTTCAGCGTATTTAATCATAAGCTGTTCATCGAAACCGATAACGTTGTAATCACCCGAGGTGGTTACTGCTGCTTGACCGCCGTTTCGTTGTACGGCTTCACCGCGATAGCGAAGAATATGATTCCAAATCGCTTCTAACCCATTTTTTGGAATAGGGAATGGAATACCGAGTACCGCGCCTTTAATACCGTTACCACCATCTAGCAATTCTGCGCGGGTAGCATTTACCTTAGTGGCCTCATAAATTTCTTGCGGGTTAGAGGCTGAACGACGGGTTGGGTAAACCGGCATACGGAACGTTTCTGGGTAGGCTTCAAATAACTTAATTTGGCCTTCAGAAAGGTACTCAGCATACTCTTTGTAATTTTGTGCGGTTATTTCAAAAAGCACTTTATCTTCTGGATAAGGGTCAGGGTGATGGTCGCCCACTGAATACCCATCAGGTGCTTTGGTAATACCGCCAGTCCAAGCGGGAATGCTGCCATCAGCATTGCCCGACTTTTCTGCACCCAATGGCGTTAATTCGTTGCCAAGCTTGTTTGCTTCAGCCTCAGTGATTTTCGCTAACGCATGCGTTCCGGTGAGTGCTAGCGACATTGCCGCTGCGATAATTCCTAGTTTCTTAATCATAAATACCACTCTTTAAATTGCGTACTTGATGTTAAACGAAATGAAGTCTCTATCTGAAAGCGCATTCGTTGTACCTATGCCGCCCCAGAAAGCACTGTAAGAAGCGGTTGCTGACCATTTGCTTAAGTAGTCAAATGTCAAAGATACTGCCGCTGACTTAACATCTTCGGTGAAAAGGTATAGTGGATCCGGTGTGGTTCCATCTACATCATGAGAAAACGTTGCTCTTGCACGCAGGTTAATGCCTGCCATTACGTCGTTCCAATCGGCCACCGCAAGTAAACGGTATCCCCACGCATCTTCAGTGGCAAATGGATTGGTTTCTGGGCCATTTGACAAGCCAACGAGTAGCCCGTCACGGGTATTACCATCGGCGGTAGGCTCAAGCGAGGGGGTACGTGACGTGCCTGGCGCGTTCAAACGAATAACGTCCGGGTCTGGCATATCAACAATATTGACGTAACCCACTTCACCTAAAAGTACGAAGTTGTCAGTGCCAAATTTAGGGCCAAACACATGAGATGCTGTAAATTGCATTTGCCAAGTATCTGAAAATAGATAACCTTCGGCTGTTTCGCCAGGTCCTACCGTACGGCCAATATTATTAAGCTGTGAAATGCCGGCTAAGTCGTCACGACGTAAAGCGTCAATATCTGAGTTAGCTAACTGTTCAGGCATACCCATATAAAGGAGTTCAACATCATCAATTTGTAGAGGCTCATCCACACGATAAGCAAATTCACCTGCAAAGGCGGTTGTGCCGATATTGGTATTAAAGCTCATGCCATACAGGCCAATATCTTCAGGATAGTAAAACTCTGACTGAGTAAACACGCCTAAGTCGGTGATATTGTCTTTTGTGATGGTATTTTCTTTTAAGTACGCTAAGTCAGTGAAAATACCTGCGGCAGAGAAATCAGATGTTTTACCTGAAATCAAAGGGCGTTGGCTATGGTAGTTAATGTGGTAAAAACTAAACTCAGTTTCGTTTAAGTTTTCAGCAAACCACGTTAAACGTAACCCATATTGGCCTTGGTCGTCAGCGTCGTTATGGGCTTCATCAGAATAGCCTCGAATGGCCACTTTTGTGCCGTAAACTGCGTAAGCGCCTAACAAATCGGTTTCGCTAGTACCCGCATTAAGCAGTGCACCGTACTGATTGAGCACTTCTAGTAAGTGATCTAGGTCAATATCAGGGTTACCACTAAAGCCTAACTGAATATTTTGGCTTTGACCGCCCTCGCCTGCAAAGTCATTGCCGGCGAAGTAACTTCCTGAAACAGGTAGCCAACTGCGTTGCCATTCATACTGGTAATAACCTGAAATGCTCACGTTGTTTGTTATACCTAGTGAGGCGTAAACCATGCCTACCGGTAAAAAGACTTCTTTAAGTTCCGCACCAGGCGCTCGAGCACGGGTAACATCAACAGGGTTGGTGGTATTAATACCGTGCTGAATGAAGGTACTTTCACCCCAGCTGATAACTTGGCGGCCTACACGTAATGTGAAGGGCTTATCGCCAATCCACCAATCACCATAAAAGAAGGCATCATAAAGGCGAACATCAGTACAGAGTAAATCTTCGGCTGCAGGGGCTTCACATAAATCGTGCTGCACACCAGTAATGGGATTTGAGTAAGGACGATCGCCATCCATTTGCTCAAAATCATAGAACCAGAAACCACGGGCAAAGAAGCCGTAGTCGCCAAAATTAATATCAAGTTCATGGCTACCGGAAATTTGCGTCGCGAACGCATCACCGGGATCGTGGGATAAATTACCTAAATCGCCATTCGTAGAGTATCCGCCATCGGCAAGTGCCCATACGTCACTGCTAGCATAAAGCGGATTAAAAGCTGCATGATAACCAGACCAATCAAACTGCGCGTGGTTACTATTACCTATTAAACTATAGTCACGACTTTCTGTGCGTATACTCGTCGCGAGTGTAAACGTTGAATCCAGTGAAATGGTGGCGTCACCGACCTGCCAGTTTGCAGCGTGTGCGGGAAGACTTACTGCACCTAATAGCGTGAGTACGCCAGCAGCAACGGGTGACATTTTGAAAGCGCTAGGCCTGTTTATCATATTTTTATACTCCCAAGTCTACGCGTGAGATTGCGTGACAACGTGATCAATCATATCGATTAACAAAATGATTACATCATTTTGTCAGAACCGCAAGAACTAATCCTACCAGTTAACAAAATTTACAACATTAGTGGTATCAAATAGTTAATGCTGCAGTAAGAGTATAAAAGCTGTTTATTTTCATGTTTAAAAAATAAACAGCTTTTAACATTTACTAATATTACGCAGTTCTCGGAAGAATGAAATTGAGAATAAGTATAAGATGTGTGTGACGCTATTTGCGTTTTGGTAATTACCGAACGCGTTCGAAAGCGACAATTTTAAGTTGTGCGTTCACTGTCATTCTAAAGCGCCCTTTTACACCTTGTGAGGTGATAAATTGTCTAAGTCGACTGGTTGGCACTTGCACTTTAACACCATTGTCAGCGACCAATACTACATTAGGCACAGAAGGAGAATAAAGTGCCTCACATTGACTGTAAGGCACATTGATTGAGAAAAAGTAATACGTTGAATTAGTGGTTGTGCTGTTCATCGTAAGCGAGGCTTTTACTTACCTTTTCAAAAAGATCTTTGCTAAGGCCTTTATGATTCAGTAATCGCGCTAATTGTGCTTTCATCAATTGCTGATGATCTGCATTGAACCCTTGCCATTGAGTTAAAGGCGTCACAATTCGCGCTGCCACTTGCGGGTTAATCCCATCAAGCTTTAATAAGTAATCAGTCACAAATTTATAGCCACTTCCATCTAGCGCGTGAAACTTTTCACTGTTGTAAAAAGCGAAACTACCCACCAGAGAACGTACACGATTAGGATTACCCAGACTAAATTGCGGATGTTCGCTTAGCATGGTGATGGTCGCTAAAATATCGTCTTTTGGTTGGGTGGCATGTAACGCAAACCATTTATCTAACACTAATGCGTCATGACACCATTGGGTTTCAAAGCGCGCCATCAAGGTCTCGAAAACACGGGTATACTGCGCCGCTTTAAGTGCGCCGAGAGAATCTGTCATGTTATCGGCGTTATCAAATTGGGAAACCACGACGTGCTCAAACTCAGGTAATCTCGCTAAGTGAGCCAAAATCACATTTTTACAACGTCGTGCTATTACCGCGCTTTGGTTATAGGCGTAGTCCCCGGTATCAATCTGCAAAAAGATATGGTTAAGCACCTTACTTAATTGCTGTGCAAAGAGAAGACAAAATTGGTTTCTAGCGGCAACGAGGCGCGCCACATCAATGTCTTTTCTCGTTTGACACAACGTTTCAAAGGTGGGAATAACTAAACACTCGCCTAGCAATTCTAAATTGCCCTGCTCGCTTTTTATCGCTGATTCCAGATCTGTCCACAATGAGGCTTCTATAGGTGCCGTTACGTCATCATACAATGCACTGATACAGCGACTATACAGGGTTTGCATGGCATCCCAACGGTTAAAGGGGTCTTTACCGTGAGTAAATATTGTCAGTAAACCGTCTGTTTCAAGGGGATTATCTACCTTCACCGGTGCAGAAAAATTACCTAACAAAACAGGGGTTAATTTTTCTGTGGTTGCGCTTACTGAAAAGCTGAGCGAAGGGGTATCCAGAATGATAAGCCCATTGTTAATGAGACCTTGTTCATCAACATACTGATTGCCGTCTTCATCAATAATTTCTATGGCAACAGGAATATAAAGAGGTTGCTTAGTTGCTTGATCGGCAGTGGCAGGTGTCGTCTGTGAAAGCGTGAAGTTGTGCTTGCCTGTTTGCGCATTGAATTGGTGGCTTAAGCTGATTTCTGGCGTACCTGATTGACTATACCAATGTGCGAAATGACTCAAATCTATCTCTGTGGCAGATTGCATAGCTGCCACAAAATCATCGCAGGTGACGGCCTGACCATCGTGACGTTTAATGTATTCGTCCATGCCACGCCTAAAGCCTTCTGGACCTAGCAAGGTATGGAACATACGAATTACTTCAGCGCCCTTGTCATATACCGTCACTGTGTAGAAATTATTCATTTCGATGACTTCATCAGGGCGAATGGGATGACTCATGGCACTGGCATCTTCTGCAAACTGATGTTCACGCATTACCCGTACATGCTTAATTCTATTGCTTAGTGGCGAGGTCATATCGGCACTGAATTGCTGGTCTCTAAACACAGTTAAGCCTTCTTTTAAGCTTAACTGAAACCAGTCTCTGCATGTCACGCGATTACCTGTCCAGTTATGGAAATACTCGTGGGCTATTACAGATTCTACATTGAAGAAGTCATCGTCGGTGGCAGACGCTTGTTCAGCGAGTACAAATTTACTGTTGAAAACATTTAAACCTTTGTTTTCCATTGCACCCATGTTGAAAAAGTCCACGGCCACAATCATGTAAATATCTAGGTCATATTCCAACCCAAATACGTCTTCATCCCACTTCATCGCGCGCTTAAGTGAAGCGAGGGCAAAATGGCCTTGGGCTTTTTTTCCTTTATCGACATACAATTCGAGCGCCACCTCTTTACCGCTCATGGTGGTGTACGTATCGGAAAGTAAATCAAAGTCCCCTGCGACTAACGCGAATAAGTAACTGGGTTTAGGGTGCGGATCGTGCCAAGTGACAAAATGTTTGCCGTCGTCAGTTTGGCCTTTATCCACGGGGTTACCGTTAGACAATAGCATGGGTAAATCAGTGTCGCCCACCACAGTAACCGTATAAACGGCCAAAATATCTGGTCGGTCCATAAAATAGGTAATACGACGAAACCCTTCTGCTTCACACTGCGTACAATAGGCGCCACCAGACAAATACAAGCCTTCAAGCGCTTTGTTATTTTTAGGGTCTATTTCTGTGTGAATTTCTAACTCGAACGTATCCTCGTCGGTATTAATGGTGAGACCTTCGTCACTGAGTGTGAAATCTGAAAAGTCATTTTTGTTTAACAGTAGGGATTTAAGCGTTAATTTATCCCCATCTAATACTAATGGTTTGTTGTGGTCACCCTGCCTGTTGATAGTGAGTACGCTGACGACGCGGGTGGCAGTTGGATGAAGATTAACGGTTAAATTGACCGTTGAGATAAGGAAAGCGGGCGGTTGATAATCCGCCCTCTTTTTTACGTGTACTGACATAGATTCTCCTAACAGAAATTCTACGCAACAACATTACTGACTAGCTTCGTTGGCACCTGTTGAACCTTGCGGTGGTGTTAAACGAAGTATCTTTATTCCAAGGTAAGCATAAATGATGGCTAATATTGGATTAATAACATTGAAGAATGCATAGAAAATATAATCAAATGGATTGACCAGTAGAACACTGTGCATGTAAGCGCCACAGGTATTCCAAGGAATAAGTGGCGAGGTTAATGTGCCACCGTCTTCTAAGCTGCGAGATAGGTTAAGTTGGTCTAGTCCGCGCTTTTTAAATTCTTCTTTATACATACGTCCTGGCATGACGATAGAAATATATTGATCTGCTGTAACTAAGTTAGTGGCAAAGCAAGTTAGTATGGTTCTGCTAACCATATCACCGGCCGATTTTGCACCGAGCAGAATGGCCGAAACAGCACGTTTTAATAGCCCTACTCGTTCAAGTACTGCGCCAAATGACATAGCACAAATAATCAGCCAGATGGTATTGAGCATGGACGACATGCCGCCGCGAGAAAGCAAACTATTTAGGTTTTCATCTGGGGTAGAAAAGCTCACGCCGTCAAACAAGGCAATCCAAACGACTTTTAGCGCACCTATGCTAGCACTGTCGCCTTCACTTGCCATTGATGAAACTAAATCCCATTGAAAAACGACCGCCCAAACACCACCTAGCAACGCACCAATAAATACCGCGGGAAAGGCTGGCATTTTCTTCACCGCTAAGGTTAACAGAACCACTAAGGGCACGAGCATGTACCAACTAAGGTCAAACGATTCACCTAAGAGTAATTGCATTTGCTCAATACGTTCAGCTTTCGCTTCACCTACTTCGCTAAACCCTAAGAATACAAACAACAATAAAGCAATCACAAAGCTGGGTATGGTGGTCCAAAGCATATAACGGATGTGCTCGAACAAATCGGTGCCTGCTACTGCTGGCGCTAAGTTAGTGGTTTCGGATAGCGGTGATATTTTATCGCCGAAATAAGCGCCCGATACCACGGCACCTGCAGTAATCGCGGTAGACATTTCCATGCCTGCAGAAACCCCCATGAGTGCCACACCAACCGTTGCAGCGGTTGTCCATGAACTGCCTATACTCATTGCTACTACAGCGCAAATTAAGCAGGTTGCAGCGTAAAAGAACGAAGGATTAAGGAGTTCTAAGCCAAAATAGATAAGCGTGGGCACCGTACCCGCTAGCATCCATGTCCCAATCAAAGAGCCGACTGCCAGCAAGATTAGACAGGCCCCTAGTGACATGGATATACCGTCTACGATGCCTTTTTCAATGGCTTTCCAAGTATGGCCGTTTTTCATACCAATGATAGCGGCTAAGCCCATCGCCAAAAGCAAGGCGATTTGATTAGGACCATAAGAGGAGTCATCTTCAAATAGGAAAACGGCACTTCCCATCATGATAACCAAGGAAACTATGGGGATAAATGCATCAAGTAATGATGGTGTTTTTAGTTCTTTTTTCATTGTTATATTTTTAAAAACCTACTGTTTACATTACGGAGCGATAAAACATGAGCGCAATGATGACCGGGCAGACAAAACGAACATACCAAGGCCAAATTTTCCAAAAAACACTGTGTTCAGCGTTTTCATCACCCTCTTTGAGTTCCGCTAAAATGGCGTCGCGTTTCCAAATCCAACCCGCAAAGATGCATAATACAAGGCCGAGTAGCGGCTGACTGTATTCTGTTGTTAGTGCGATGACAAATCCAAATAAGGTTGAGAAATTGACAATGATAATGCAGCTCAACCCAAAGATAATTGACGCCATGAGCAAAACCGCTTTCTTTCTTACTAACCCTTTGCTTTCTAACATGTAAGCGACAGGCACTTCTAGCATCGAAATTGAAGACGTAACTGCCGCAATGGCCATTAACGCAAAGAAAGTAAAAGCAACAAAAATGCCGACACCGCCAATAGTATCAAATAATGCAGGCAAAACCTTGAAAATGAGTGTGTCGCCTTGGATAAGCGCGCCGTCTGGCGTAAAGATCTCTACACCGTTATTAAGTGCCACGTACATGGCTGGAATGATGAGCATACCTGCGATAACGGCAACACCAATGTCCACTAGCGCAACAGATGCACCGATTGAGGGAAGGTTTTCTTTTTTGCTTAAGTAGGAACCGTAGACCAGCATGGTACCAACACCTAACGACATAGAGAAAAATGCTTGCCCCATGGCATTGATAAGTAAGTCAGGATCGAGCACTCGAGAAAAGTCAGGCACTAAATAAGCGCTCCAGCCTTCAATGGCGCCGGGCTGAAAACTCACGTAAACAATCAGTGCTATGATGAGAAGAACCAATGTGGGCATTAAACGAACAGACCACTTCTCAATTCCGGCTTTTACACCACCCACCACGATAAACGCCGTTAATGCCATGAAAAGAAAACAGAATATCACGTTACGCGTAACCGAATCAGTAAGCAGCCACTCGCTTGCACTGGTTAAGCCGAACAGGCTTACGGCGGCGTCGGCGAAATACACTAGCATCCAACCACCCACAATGGCATAAAACGCGAGAATAAGGGAGACAGTTACGCACCCCCACAAACCTGTGGCTCGGCCAACGAAATTGCCGGAAATTTTACCCAGCGCGTCCACCATATTAGCGCGAGAACTTCGCCCTATGATGAGTTCGGCCATTAATACTGGATAGGCCAATACGAAGGCGAGTAAAAGGTAAACTAATACAAAAGCGGCACCGCCATTGCTTGCCACCTTCGTCGGGAACCCCCAAATATTGCCTAATCCCACTGCTGACCCTGCCGCGGCCAACACAAACCCTATGCGCGAAGAGAATTCGCCTCTGATAGCCATGTCGTTTCCCTTTATTATTGTTGTATGCGGATGTCAGACACAAAAAAAGGGCTGGCCATAGACCAGCCCTTCATCGACAACCTTTAATTTCTTGTTATTGCGTATCTGCCTGTTTGAATCATATCGAAGGTGATATTTGCTGCTTCATCCAAGAAAGGATCAAGCTCATCCATGTCTTCAGGCAAATCGTCTAACGAAGCCACGGTTTCCATACCAAGGCGCTGTAAACGCTCATTAGCGCGCGCTAGCGACTTTTCTTCAGCTTCTTTCTTATCGGCTTCTCGCTCAGACTTTACTAGCGAGATATAGTTTTTATCTTTGTTTTCTTTATATTCTTCAATGTCTTCATAAATATAAGAAAACTCAGGGTCTTGGATAATACGTTTATTGTGCTTCGCCGTTAATACGTCTAATGCAGCTTGACCATCAGCGAAGGTAGTATAATTCGCTCGTTTAATGCTGTCCCATGGCAATGCATTTTCTGCCTTAGCCTCGCCCCACTCTTCAGGCTCAACTGCTGACGGATAAAGAATGTCTGGTACTACGCCTTTATGCTGTGTGCTACCACCGTCGATACGGTAAAATTTTGCAATCGTGAATTGAACACTGCCTAGCGGATTATCATACAAATCGTAGATTTTACCCAGGCCACGGTGTTGTTGTACCGTACCTTTACCAAAGGTTTGTTCGCCAATAATTAAGGCACGGTTGTAGTCTTGCATGGCGGCAGCAAAAATTTCTGATGCTGATGCACTGTAGCGGTCAACCAGCACGGTTAGCGGGCCGTCATACGCCACCATACCGTCTGTGTCTCTATTGACGCTGACTTTGTTTTGGCCATAACGTATTTGAACCACAGGTCCTTTTTCGATAAATAAACCGGTAAGTAAAGTGGCTTCAGTCAGTGAACCACCACCGTTACCCCGCAAATCGACAATCATACCTTTCACATTTTGTGCTTTAAGGCTTTCGATTTCTTTAGCAACATCAGCATGCAGGTTATTGTAAAAACTTGGGATAGTGATAACCCCTAGCGGTTCATCTGCGTGTGGACCACTGTCTGGAACATACACTTCAGAACTCGCAGCACGGTCTTCAAGTTCAATTTTGTCTCGGGTTAAGCTAACCACAGAGTTGGTTTTACCGTCGGTAACCCCTTTTTGAACCTGTAAACGCACTGTACTGCCTTTCGGCCCTTTAATGAGTTCTACCACTTCATCTAACCGCCAACCTACAACATCGACGAATTCTTCATCTTCTTGCGCAACGCCAATAATTTTATCTTCAGGTTTAAGTGCACCAGATTCGTCGGCTGGGCCGCCAGGTACAATGCTTTTGATAACGGTATAGTCATCTTCACTTTGCAATACGGCACCAATCCCTTCAAACGACAAATTCATTTCCATTTGGAAGCGATCTGCATTGCGGGGCGATAAATAACTGGTGTGCGCTTCTACTGTTCGGGCAAAGGCATTCATTGCAGTTTGGAAAACGTCTTCGCTTTTCGCCTGTTTTGTGCGTTTAATTGCGCGGTTATAACGTTTTTGCAATAACTCTTTGGCTTCTTCCCAGGTTTTGTCAGCGAGGATGAGGTTAAGTGCATCGTACTTAACCCGTTGACGCCAGATTTCGTCTAGCTCTTGTTGATTTGCTGGCCAATCGGCTTCTTCACGATCGTAATAAAACTTATCGTCTGCTTTTTCAAAGTCGAATGGCCCCTTGTCTAACAAGGAGAGCGCGTATTCGTAGCGCTCCACTCTGCGTTTTGCACTTACGTTATACATGTCGTATGCAATAGAAAGGTTACCTTTCTTTAATGCATCATCGAATGCAGTGCGGTATTTTTCAAACGCCACCACATCAGACAACATGAGAACCTGTTTATTGTGATCTAGCGAATCAACAAATTTTTGGTAAATACGTGCAGAGAGAGCGTCATCCAACGAAATTTCCTTGTAGTGAGCGCGGGTAAATAAGGCGCTCACTCGCTTTGCTGCAACACTGTGCTGAGTTTCTTGTTGGAGTATGGGAAGCTCTTCAACATCAGGCGTGGTTGTGACAGCGCCGGCGCCTACCCCAACGGTAAGAAACGCACTGGCAATGGAAATTCGAAGGATATCTTTCATATATTACGACCTCTTGGAACGCGCCAAACGTAAAGCATCTGCATTTACTTTTACCACCATGCCCGTGTCTAGCTGAACATGGATCCCGTCTTTGGCTACTTCAGTGATAACAGCCGGCATAGGTGTTTTGCCTAGCTTAACTGTTACTTTTGTACCCTGCTGCAAATCTTCATCAGTCAGTTTTGCGGGTGGTGTTTTATTTGGTCTGTTAATTTTCGGTTTAGTTCCCTGCTTATTATCAGCATGGCCTGAACTGACCGATTTTTCACCTTTTGGGCGAGAAAATTGGCGTCTTTCTTTGTTTTTAGGTTGCTGCGCCTGTTTAGCTTTACGCTTTTCTGCCGCTTTCGCCTTACTTTCTTCTAGTTGTTTTTGGGCGTGTTCGGCATGCTCTTTCTCGATAGCGTCGCCTTCAGCACCATCAAGATCCACACGATGTGCGCCCTCTTTAATGCTGTAAAGGTAGCGCCAACTGTTGGTGTAATGACGAAGGGTTGAGCGTAGAAGCGTTTTGCTAACACGTTCTTCATCATTCAATCGTTCCGCTAAGTCTTGAAAAATGCCAATCTTGAGAGGGCGAGCTTCACCTTCTACGCTGAAGCATTTCGGAAAGGTTTCTGCAAGGAAAGCTATGACTTCCTTACTATTGGTAAACTTCTGTGGTGATTCCATTAAACTTTCTAAATTATTTAAGAGATTTCTTCATTACCCGCATCATCCCAAGTTGCCAGCGTGTGGTCAACCCAATCGAGCAATTCATCATCATCAATTTCTAATAAATGGCTATCTTGTTGCCAAGATTCCCATACGTGGTGTAACAGTTTTTCGAGACGCTCGGTCTCAATATCTTCGTCGGCTCTGTCATACATAGCATGAAGAATGAAATTCAGACGCTCAGATGCTTCATCTGGGTCGTCATGAAAGTCGTCCATATCTTCGAACGTAGAAAGAACAACGTGAATATCTACATTGTATTTCATAATGTACGTTGAGATTCAATTAGAATATCAGCGATTTGTTTAAGTCCCGCCTCATCATCGGCGTCAAAACGACCAAATTTGGGGCTATCAATATCTAGCACACCGAGTAATTCGTCGTTCACAATAAGGGGAATAACAATTTCTGAATTAGACGCGGCATCGCATGCGATATGGCCTGAGAAGGCGTGTACATCGTCAATACGTTGAATGGTTCTGGTTTCTGCAGCAGTGCCACATACACCCTTACCTATTGGTATACGTATGCATGCGGGTTGACCTTGAAACGGCCCTAGTACTAACTGAGATTCTTTGTGGAGATAAAAACCAGCCCAATTGACGTCTTCAAGCTGGTTGAATAGCAGCGCGCTCACATTTGCCATGTTGGCAATTAAATCGTGCTCACCAGAAACCAGGCTTTTCGCCTGGCTTACTAACTGGGTATAGTGTTCTTCTTTCAAGGAGTAACCCTAATTTTGAATAATACGAAAACTAACATTTACTCGCGCTTCTACCGTTTCCTGACCAGGTAAAGAGGTGACTTTTTCACTGAGAAAGGCATCTGCACGCATAACTGGAACGGGCATATTGCCACCAGATTCAGAGATTGCAACTACTTCCCCTATTTCTACCCCTAATTCTTTGGCTAAAAGGGTCGCCCGCGCCTTTGCATCCTTAACCGCAGCAACAAGAGCAACATCATAAGCGTTATTTTGCCCTTGGGATATAAAATTGAACTGTTGAATCCGATCTACCCCACGTTTTAGCACGCCATCTAATACTTGATCGTAATGATCTATGTTTGAATCGGTCACCACAATTTCTCTGGTTAAGGTAAATCCATCCTGAATGCGACCATTTGGCCCATTGACGTATCTAGGGTTTAACCGAACCTGCATTGATTGAATGTTTTGCTCTTGAATGTCCATCGAAAGCAAAAAGTTAACCACGTTGTTAATTTCACTGTTGGCCATTCCGTTAAGCTTACTTACAGTATTCCCTTGCGCTTCAATAATAAACGTGACTCGATAAGCATTGGGTGTGACGCTAACCGCGCCTGAACCTTGTACGTGAATTTGCGGTGTTTGCTCTTGTGTTTGGGCATGGAGAGCGCCTACAAATAAGAGCGTAGTAATAGCAAAAACAGTGTGTGTAAGAATTTTTTTGATCATGGTTATTCCTTTTACTTTGCCTATACAACGACGGTTATCGCTGACGTTAACGTTGTACATTCCGGCTGTATTGAAATACGCAGCCCTTGATATCATTCAAGCATAGCCATTATTAGCGTTAATCTATACCAAAAATTTAAGGCGTCGCGTTTGGGTTATGACACACTACACTACGGTTGCTGAATGAAAGGTGAATGGTCTATAGATAACGTTGATAATGCCTAGTCGCAAAAAACAAAAAGCCTTACATTAAAGTAAGGCTTTTAGAAGACGAATTCAGTATTTTGCGACTCGTTGAAGCTACACGGGTCTGCATGGTTAACGCAGGTGAATACGCCGTTATTTTAAAACCTGTTTTAGCGCGGCAAGGCAGTGGTCAATATTGCGGGGTTTGCAGGCATAGCCCATCAGCCCTATTCGCCATACTTTCCCGGCAAATTCGCCCAGTCCAGCGCCTATTTCCAAATTGAATTCGTTCAACAAGCGTTGACGCACATCGGCGTCATTTACGCCCGATGGAATTTCTACAACGTTTAATTGTGGTAAGCGGTAGTTTTTATCTACTGCTAAGGTGAGATTTAATGCTTCCAGTCCTTGCGCTAGCGCTTCATGGCCTCGTTGATGACGTTGCCATGCATTTTCAAGCCCTTCTTCTCTTAGCATCAATAAGGATTCGTACATGGCGTACATGCTATTTACGGGGGCCGTATGGTGATAGGCTCGCTTCGCACCACTTCCCCAATACCCTACAATTAAATTCATATCTAAAAACCAACTTTGTACTTTGGTTTTTCGGTTTTGAATAAGGCTGACTGCGCGATCACTAAACGACACGGGTGAAATACCCGGTACACAACTCAAACATTTTTGAGAGCCTGAATAGATGGCATCAATGCCCCAATCGTCCACTTTCAACTCAATACCGCCTAACGACGTTACTGCGTCTACAATGGTTAAACACTGGTATTTGTTGGCCAATTCACATAATGCTTTGGCGTCATTTCTTACGCCGGTAGAAGTTTCAGCATGAACAAACGCTAATACTTTGATATCAGGGTGTTTAGCTAATAGGTCTTCAACCGTATTGAGATCCGTTTGTGTGCCCCACTGATTATTGATTACAATGGCTTCACCACCACATCGCTCTACATTTTCAACCATGCGGTTACCAAACACGCCGTTAACGCAAACCAACACTTTGTCGCCGGGTTCAACCAAATTAACGAAGCACGCTTCCATGCCTGCAGAACCTGGGGCGGAAATAGGCATGGTTAACGCATTTTCTGTTTGAAATGCGTATTGCAGCAATGATTTTGTTTCATCCATTAGCTCAATGAATAACGGGTCTAAATGACCTAGCGTAGGGCGTGCCATTGCATTGAGAATGCGCGGTGAGACATCTGATGGTCCTGGGCCCATTAACGTGCGTTCAGGGGGAAGAAAAGTAGACAGTTGCTTCATGTAGGCCTCGAATTATCAATGTTGTTTGGTGGCATTCTTACAGTGATAGCGCGTGGGTACAACCGCCTGTGTTCAACATAAATGAAATGAATGGGGGCAAGGATTTGTATTCATAGGTGGCGGTGGATGGGTTGTGAATATCGGGTGGGTAAATATTGAACAACTCAGTGATCATTGGTGGGCATTTTTAAGTATAAAGTCGGACCAGTAGGAACTTTTTGAAATTCTGAGCTTTTTTGACTACCTTTAAATAAAATTCAGTCTGTAAGATAAATTTCACAAATAATTTGTTTATAAATTGAACAAATGTGAACTATAATGACAGTCCGCTTGAGAGATTTAGCGAGTGCTTCTCCCTTGCAACAGTTAGCGCACGGCTCAGTAATGAGCCATTCCCCTAGGCCCGGAACGTCAGTTCTGGGCATTTTTTATGGGCGACTGTAAAAATAAGAGAGTGGAAACACGCGCCCGTCAGTTTTATGTTTCAGAGATCAGTTTAAGATTTTGTCGGTAGTTAACCGCGTTTTCAACATAATGTTGTGCAGAGCCTTGTAATTGCTTTTCTGCACTCGCGTCTAGCTGCTTAATGACCTTTGCCGGAGCACCAACCACTAAACTGTAATCGGGGATGTCCATTTTCTCAGTGATCAACGCATTCGCACCAATGACGCAATACTTGCCTATTTTTGCGCCGTTTAGCACAACCGCGTTGATGCCAATAAGGGAATAGTCCCCTACTGTGCACCCATGCAACATCGCTTTATGTCCTACCGTTACCCCTTTGCCAATGTGTAATGGTATACCTTGGTCGGTGTGCAGAACACTGCCATCTTGAATGTTCGACGCTTCACCTATACAGATTTTATCCATATCTCCACGTATTACAGCGTTAAACCAAACACTGCTTTTTTCATGCAGTTCCACATCACCGATAACCTGTGCGCCTGGCGCAATAAAGCAGTCATCTGCACATTGAGGGCTTCGGTCATTTAATTGATAGCGCATTTAGATTTCCCTTGTTGCAAGCGTGTTTTCCGCTAGATTACACATCCACTTTTCGCATTAAGCCTTCTTGGGTTGTTGATGCGACAAGTTCGCCAGCTTGATTGAAAATTTGTCCCCTTACTATGCCACGAGAGCCGCCACTAAATGGGCTTTCCATTGCATATAACAGCCACTCATTGAAATTAACTGGACGATGGAACCACATAGCATGATCTATCGTCGCAATTCTTAATGATTTATCGGTAACCGCAATACCGTGAGGCTGTAAAGAGGTGCTTAAAAAATGATAGTCTGATGCATAAGCAAGCGCCGCTTGGTGAATCGACAGAGCGCCCGATAATGTATCTCTAGCTCGCATCCAGATATAGCGCGTTGGCGGGCGTTTAGCCGCTTGATATGAGTTTGCTGCATCAATTGTACGTATATCTA
This sequence comes from Alteromonas sp. B31-7, assembly GCF_015767655.1. Taxonomy (NCBI): domain Bacteria; kingdom Pseudomonadati; phylum Pseudomonadota; class Gammaproteobacteria; order Alteromonadales; family Alteromonadaceae; genus Alteromonas; species Alteromonas sp. B31-7. The sequence goes on along the minus strand of NZ_CP065233.1, from coordinate 2,229,099 downwards.
CCGGTCGATGATAACTTAATGCTTCGCGCATGGGCCGCGCTATTTTATTGAAATTGGCTTCATAAAATTCAATGTCCGATTGAACTGCCTCGGGAGGAGGGACATCTGGCATTTCTGGTGCTTGATGATGCATACCGTCTTGTGGCACTTGGAAAGACGCTGTCATATAAAAAATACTTTTACCGTCTTGAATGGCCTTTACACGACGAGCTGAAAAGCTACGACCGTCACGAACCACTTCAACATCATAAACCACGGGTTTTTTAGCATCTCCAGGAAGCAAAAAATAGGTATGAAATGAATGCGCCACCCTGTCTTTATCTACGGTTTCATATGCGGCCGCAAGGGCTTGACCAAGGACTTGCCCACCAAATAATGCGCGAAAGCCTAAATCCCAACTTTCGCCGCGATAAAGGTTTTGCTCCACGGTTTCTAACTCAAAAAGTGAAGATAGTTTAACGTCAGACATGCTGATTTTTCTCTCTTTGTTCTGCTCTTGGGTTTCTTGGGTAGTACTTTTCCGGTAGACACGGGCTGTGCTCAAAAAAGCGTGTATCTTTATAGGGTAACTTCATAAAGCCGGAAATGCCTAACCCTTTTATGTTCGGGATTTCTTGTACCAGTGCATGAAGCAACTGTTCAAATTGATGTGTTTTACTGTGATCCAGTAGTGTGTAGTAGCTATGCACTTTCAAATGATGTGGTAGTGCTTCAAAAATAATACACCCAGTATGATGGATATTATTCAGGGATTTTATTAAAGAAATTATGCTGTTGGGCAATTTTAAAAGTTCGTCGGGGTCGTCACCGTCTTCAAAGTAAGAATGGTGCCTACTTTGATCTTTGGCAACAGACACTTGAGATATTTCAAAGGGTATACGGCAGTCTTCATTGGGAATAAAATCATGATTAACATGTTCGCGCTCTATATGTAGGGTATTTTTAGCGTTAAACATACAACATTTGAACACCCCAACTTTATGAATAGCGCGAGCCAACGCAATGACATTGTTCACCGCCATCTCAAACGCTGGCTTAAGTGTTCTGTCGTACAAATTTAAGCTGGAATCAATATAAACGCCATTGGGTTCCCATCGAATGGCCATGCCGCCTACCACAGGGTAACGACCTAATCTGCCAATGGCGGAAATAAATGCTTTTTCTGTATCTCCCATACCTTGCAGGTAGTTTTTATAGTAGCGATCGAACTGCGCATCATTGATGTAGCGTAAAGTATCTTCGTGAAGGTCTGCTTGTTGACGAAGGTATGACTTTCTTGAACTGTATACCACAGTCTCTATTTCATTGGATGCTTCTGTTATCCACGTAGGAATGCTGGCCTGGTAGCGTGTTGGTTTGTCTTCGGTGAACACCATATTTTTGAGTACATGAAGGTGCTTTAGAAAGTAGTCGCCGCCTTGGCGTCGCTTAAGAGGATCCTCAGATAGCATGAAAGTGAGTATATCTGCCAACATTTTAGGTAAACCCAGTGATATCGGGCGAATAACACTGGCACCATAACGGCAAGATTGCCCTGACGCTAAAGCGTAAAGAGTACTTGCTAAGCCTTGTTCATCAAAGCGCGGCGAGGACAATGCGCCGTTTAATTGCTCTTCGCCAATAAAGTAAACATCGCCTAACCTTGCGTTAGTTTGCTGCAACTCGCTGGACATGAGATCCATGACATTGCTACCGATAAATTGCCCATTGGCGTCTACCTGCGCAAAAACAGACGACCCCCAATCGATTAAGCTTATAGTCTCATGGTGAGCGTCCCAAACTAGGTTGGAAGGTTTAATATCGCCATGAACAATAGGCTTCTCTTTTCCGTGCTGAGTGTTGCTTCTCAGTGTTATCAGCAACTCCCCCACCTGCACAGCAATTTTCACGATGATTCGCGGGGGCAGAGGCCCTTGCTTTAAACTTACTTTTTCTAGGTCTTCTCCAATCGCTCGCTGCATGACTAAGATAGATTGCTTTTTTATTTGCTGGAAAGCTCTGAAGTCTGGCACGTAAGGGTGCACAACTTGGGACAGCATAAAAGCTTCTTCTTCCAGTCTATCTTGAACATGCTGCGGCAGGTTAATTCGCGAAAACTTAAACACCAGCGCCTCCCCGGACGAGGTGACACCGGAAAAAGCAAAGCCAAAGGCACCTTTTCCTAGAAGTGACAACGAGCGATAGCCAACGTTTTCTAACTGTGCAATACACAAGGCCACCCAGTCTTTTAGTTTTTTAGCATCCGCATGAGAAAGCAAATAAATGGATTGCTCTTCGGGAATGTAAAAATGCTTGATGTCACTTGGATTTGGCATACCTAATTATCGTTAACCAGCCAGGTAAGATGGAACGCTGTATTGTCTCCTAGATGGGGAGCGACCTCTTGGAGTGCATCATTTAACTGAACGTCTAGCTGCCAAGGTGGATTTAGCACCAATACGCCTGAGCCATACATGCCCGCTTCTTCTGTGTTTTCAATTACCGTGAGTTCGGCCTGAAAACAAGGAATACCAAGTTCCACTAAGCTCGCTATCATCGCACTGCACGCCAGGGATTTTTTGTCTGCCCTGGCAGACAATAGCGGATACCAAATGACAATTTGCCCTTGTTGCCAGCGCTGTAATACCGATTTAACGGTGACAGATACATCAGTGTATTCCTGGATACGCTCGTAAGGTGGGTCAATAAGTACAGCACCACGATTAGGCTGGGGAGGTGTGAGCGCTTTAATGCCTTCAAAGCCATCCCGCTGATGCACGTGGCAGCTTCCCCCTACTTTAGCGGCATGTTGTTGAGAAAATATCACGTGATTTAACTTCTCAAATTCTGCGGGGTGCAGTTCCATCAAATGCACATTGTCCATTTCGCGCACAAGGTTAGCACTTAGCATAGGCGAACCAGGGTACATCCCTTTATCGAAATACGTTTGAATCAACGTATGGTAGTGGTTAAGTAAAGAGGACTGAGGAGAAAGCTGAGCCACTTTACTTACCCCTGATTCGTACTCTTTATTTTTAGCAGACATGGCGTGATCAAGTTGATACTCACCGGCCCCACTGTGAGTATCAAATAGGGTGAAGGGTTTATTTTTTTTCTTTAAATGATTAATGACACCTATCCAGCACAGGTGTTTTATAACATCGGCGTGATTGCCGGCATGAAATGCATGTTGATAACTAAGCACAATTTACCGTGTTCTCAGTGGAAAATTCCACGAATAAGCTAATTTAGCATGCAATAGTAACGCCTGACGCTTAGCAGTGACAAGTACAGCGTCAGGCATTATGTAGCCCTAGCGCAAATGCATTAGCATTTTTTCTGGTGCTTGTAGGTAGCTCATCCAAAGATTGTTAAATTTAACCATGGTTGCGCCGTCAATAATGCGATGATCTCCTGACCAATTAATCATCATGATTTGCTGCGCTACCACCTCACCTTTGGGAGTAAACCGTGGAAGCGACTGTGTTTTGCCTAATGCAACAATAGCGGCCTCTGGCTTATTAATGACAGGCGTTGCGGTTATGCCCCCTATTGCACCGATATTAGATATGCTAATCGTGCCGCCTTTTAAGTGATGGCTAGCTATCTGCCCTTTCCTTGCTTCATCTATAATTTCTTGCATTTGTGTCGCTATATCAAAAATAGACAACTGCTGAACCTGTTTAATATTGGGGACGAGCAAGCCTATTTTCGTATCTACAGCAAAACCAATATTATGATCGTAAAAATAGCGTAACTCAGTGGCATCATCATTAAGCTGGCTGTTGATAATTTCGAATTCGCTTAAGGCCAACGACAGGGCTTTAATAAAGAATGGCATCAAACTGAGTTTCACACCTTTTTCCTCAAATACTGGCTTTAAGCGTTGACGAAGCGCGATTAGGTTGTCCATAACCAGTTCGTCACTTACGGTAAAGTGCGGGATGGTGGAAACTGAGGCCACCATCTGTTTAGCCATGGCAGCCTGAACACCGCGTACTTTTACTGTTTTCACACGGTCGTTTTCTTGTGTCTGGTTAGGCATCTCCTTTAGGGTTGGTGTGTGCGAGTCCTTCGCACCTTTTGTTAATTGCGCCAGTACGTCCTGTTTTAAAATTCTTCCTTTTTTTCCTGTCCCCTTTATGTCACCTAGGTCAAGGCTTTGTTCCCGGGCAATTCGTCTAACAGCAGGGCTAGCTAAGACTTTACCGGGAATAACCACGGGAGGCTCAAAATCACCTGATGGCCACTTATCGTCTTTTACGGGCGCGTTGTCTCTGCTGTTGTTTTCACTCTTCCCGTGACACATATTTTGGTTTGCCGCTAACGGTTCGCAATATTCACTGCCCGCGCTTTCCTGCCCTTTTAATTCGCCTGTTTCGGGTTTTCTGATGAGCGAAAACAACGGGCTATGGACTTTAGCGATGTCTCCTTGGGCATAATACAGCGTGCCCACTACGCCAGAATGCTTGGCTGGGATTTCAACCACCGCTTTGTCGGTCATGACTTCAACTACGCTTTGGTCTTCCGCAATGAGATCGCCTTCTTTTACATTCCATTTTACGATTTCACATTCAACGATACCTTCACCAATATCAGGTAAAATGAAATCTTCATGAACGGCTTCTTGATCACCAAGATTTTCTTGAGCAGGAGAATCATCTTGGTGTGGTGGGACTGCGTCTTCTTGAGTGGCATCTGCTGTGGAGGTCGGTTCAGTGGATAGCCCCCCTGTCGTCTCCATGGCAAATAATGGCGCGTGCACGGCTGCAATATCGCCCTCCTTATAGTAAAGCTTGGTGACTGTGCCGCTATGCATTGCCGGAATTTGAACCGTGGCTTTGTCTGTCATGACCTCAGCAACCGGCTGGTCTTCTTCAATGACGTCGCCTTCGGACACTAACCATTCCAAAAGCTCACATTCAACAATGCCTTCACCAATGTCAGGCAATATAAAGTCAATAGTCATGCTGGGCCCCTTAGTAGTGAAGTGTGCGCTTAATGGCTTCGTAGATTTTAGTCGCGTCTGGCATATACTCTTTTTCGTGCGCCAGTGGATAAGGCGTATCTAAGCCACACACCCGAGCAATCGGCGCTTCCAGATATAAAAAACACTTCTCTTGAATTGTTGCCGCTATTTCACTGGCAAAGCCGCCCGTGAGCGGCGCTTCGTGATTAATAAGTAAACGCCCTGTTTTCATGACAGATGCAGCTACTGTGTGGGCATCCCAGGGTAAAATACTGCGCAAGTCGATAATTTCACAGGAAACGCCATCATCTAGTGCCGTTGCTGCCGCCTTTTGAAGCTCTTCAATTTGTGCGCCCCAGCCTAACAATGTGATATCTGAACCTTCTTGAACAATATCTGCTTTACCCAAGGGTAACTGATAATCTTCCTCTGGCACGTCACTGATTGACGCACGATAGAGCTTTTTAGGCTCTAAAAACAACACAGGATTCTTGTCTCTAATAGACGCCAGTAACAGCCCTTTGGCTTGATACGGGTTTCTAGGCACCACTATCTTTAGGCCCGGGCAGTGGGCGAAAAACGCTTCTGGCGATTGGCTGTGGTAGTGCCCGCCAGCAATACCGCCGCCATAGGGGGTACGAATAGTCAGAGTGCCTACATCAAATTGTCCTCCAGAACGATAACGCCACTTAGCGGTTTCGTTCACAATTTGGTCGAATGCGGGGAAGATATAGTCACCAAATTGAATTTCAGCGACAGGCACAGACCCTTGGGCTGCTAAACCATTGGCAAAACCTATAATACCCTGTTCGGTTAAGGGGGTATTGAAGCAGCGTCCCTTTCCAAATTTTTCCTGGAGGTGACTGGTAGCGCGAAACACGCCCCCAAAGTGACCCACATCTTCACCAAAAACCATGACTTTATCGTCGTCTGTCATGGCAGTAATGAGGGCATTATTGATGGCTTGTAGTAAATTCATTTGTGCCATTATTTCATTCTCCCTGACGTTTTAGGGTACATGTGTGGGTATTTTTTAATGTGTTGTTTAAGGTCTTGAAGTTGTTCATCAAGGTGCCAAGGCACTGAATCATAGACATCACTCACAATGTCATCGATAGGACAAATTTCGGTGGTTTCGCACCGCTTCATTGACGCTAAAACCTCTTGGCGCATTGCGGTAAGGCGTTTTTCATTGTCTTGTTCGTTAAACCAGCCTTTGTGGGTTAACCAGTTGGCAAACCGAGTAATAGGGTCTTTTGTGCGCCATTTTTCTTCCTCTTCTTTTGAGCGGTAACCGCTAGGATCATCGGAGGTAGAATGGGCGGCTAACCTGTAGGTCATCGCTTCAATAAGTACAGGGCATTGTTCTGCAAGAGCGATTTCCCTCGCCCGTTTCGTTGCCGCGTAAACCGCTAATACGTCGTTGCCGTCTACCCGAATGGTTTTTATTCCGTAACCTAACCCGCGAGACGCTATGCCATCACCTGCAAATTGTTCCTCTGCTGGTGTGGAGATAGCGTAGCCATTATTTCTGCAAAAAAAGATGACAGGACAGCTAAGTACCGCTGCCATATTAAGCCCCGCGTGGAAATCTCCTTCTGACGCGGCACCTTCTCCGAAATAGCATATGGTAATTGCGTCTTTCCCTGCCATTTTTTGACCATACGCATAGCCGGAAGCTTGCGGTATTTGGGTGCCAAGAGGAGATGAGATCGTCATGAAATTTAGCGCTTTATCACCATAATGAATCGGCATTTGGCGGCCTTTATTAGGGTCGTCTTTATTGCTGAACATCTGATTCATGAATTGATCAGTGGTGTATCCTCGATAAGCCAATGCCCCTTGCTCACGATATTGTGACATGATGAGGTCTTCGGTACTTAGTGCCGCTGCGCTTGCTACCGTTGCGGCTTCCTCGCCGGTACTTGCAAGGTAAAAGCTAATACGCCCTTGGCGTTGAGCCGCCACCATTCGTTCATCAAGCACCCGCGTGTAGGCCATGGTCTCGTGAATCTTTAACGCTTGCGCTTGACTAATGTCGGGTAAGGTTGCCTCCGGCGTTGCTTTACCGTTTTCGTCGAGAATTTGCAGCATTGGGATGTCAATAATACCGTTATCTATAATATTCACATCGGCAACAGTTGTTACTTGTGCTAGGTGGTTTCTGTCTTTCATTATTTTCTCCAGAAACAGTGGGAAGCTTCCACGAATTTAGAATGAATATGCTAGTAGACTCACGCTGGCACTTTCTTGCTATTTCTCCACGAAAAGTAGTTTTAAAAGGAACATCTATACTCTTTTTAGGAGCTAAACATGATTAGCATCCTAATGTTTTAATTTAATGTTAATTAATTGCGATATTTGCGTGAAATTTGGTGACCTGGCGTTTTTGTATTTGGATAGATGTATTAAATTTAATACGCCTTTGTTCATTACAAACGGTCATCAACTGTGTTAGAAATGCATTAATCCTCGAACGAAACTCTGTTTATATTCCCTTGCTTTTTTATTGAAGCGCTGGCAGGTAAATGGGTTATTTTAATAATAAAAAACGGGGCTCCAGGGAACAATCATTATTGAGACTTAGTATGAAAAAGAAACTCTTGAGTACCATCATTGCCTCTACCCTATTTGCAACGCCATCGATGTTGTCCGCTCAGGATGTGAAATCGAACATCATGGCAAGCCATACGCTAGAGCAAAACAATCCAATTGAAGCGTCTTTCGACAAAAAAAATATTCTTGCGAATGCCGTTAAGGTTAATGACCATCAAGTTAGAGTTATTGTGCAGTTGCATGATTCACCTTTAGCTCAGTTTAGTGGGGTTAACCCCAGCGTACGAAGCGCGTCTGCCCAACAAGGCGCAAAGGTAGATTTCTCATCAAACGCGGCCATAAGCTACAAAAAAATACTTAAGAACAAGCAGCGAAGCCTGGTTGAGGATATACACAACTTTGACCCTGCCTTTGAAGCCGATAAATCCTTTACCGCTTCCTTTAATGGTGTGTCTGGCATTGTAAGTAAACACGCGTTAGACAACCTAGCGAGTTTGCCAGAGGTAAAGGCGATTTACCCCGATGTGATGCACCGCGCACAGATGGACGCAAGTTTGGATTTAATTGGCGCAATTGATACATGGACTCAGTTGGGGGGCGCAGAAAACGCAGGGAAAGGCATTCGCGTCGCCATTATAGACAGTGGAATACGGCCTGAAAACGCGCTTTTTAGCGGTGATGATTTTGACGCACCGGACGCATCCACCCTGCCCTCTGATGACTATTGCTCAGACACGCCAGATTTCTGTAACAATAAGCTTATTGTGGCGCGTTATGCGTCGATACCAGACGGTTTTGACATTGTTGATGGCGAGTATCTTTCCCCTCTTGGTTATAATGGCCATGGTACCCACGTAGCGGGAACGGCGGTGGGCAATGCGGGCGTTACCGCATCACGAGATGGAGCGACCGCAGAAATATCAGGAGTGGCACCTGCCGCCTACCTAATGGTGTATAAAGGTTTGTATGCGACGCCTGACGACCCTACCTCCTCAAGCGGCATGACCTCCATGTTATTGGAAATGCTTGAGGCAGCACTAGAAGATGGCGCTGACATCATCAATAACTCCTGGGGCGGAGATGGTGGCGCAAGCCCAGTGGGTTCCGTTTATGAAGATATATTTGCTGCTATGGACGAAGCAGGCGTAGTGACGGTATTTTCCGCCGGCAATGAAGGCCCCGAAGCCACCACAATAGGTTGTCCTGGGTGTTCAAAAGATGTCTTAACAGTTGCTGCCACCTCAACCAACCGTTTGTTTGCAAACGAAGTCACGGTTGACGGCGATACCAGTATCGGCGCTATCCCAGCCCTCTATTCTGTTGGTAATGCTGCCATTACATTTACCAGCCCCTTAACGGCACCTGTGATATACGCGGGGGAAATTGATGAAGCTAACATTGAAGGGTGTTCGGCTTACGCAGATGACTCCACCTTTGAAAATGCCATTGCTTTAATTAGCCGAGGCACGTGTGGCTTTGTCGATAAAATTGCCAACGCTGAGGCCGCGGGCGCACTGGCGGTTTTGGTGTTTAACGAAGAGGGCCGCGGTGAAGCGCCCATTATTATGGGCGGGCTAAGTACAGATCAAACTGTTCCCTCACTCATGCTGCCCGCCACACAGGGATTAGCGCTCGCTGAATTAGCTGGCGCCACCGATGAGGATGTTATTGTGACTATCGGCAACGAGGTGGTTGCGTCCTATTCCGATAGTTTAGCGGATATTATGGGCGACTTTAGTTCTCGCGGGCCAAACGGCGACCCGAGTTTCTTGAAACCAAACATTGCGGCTCCTGGTGTGCGTATTTTTTCCGGTGAGTCGCCAGATGCCCCGGATCATATTGGTGAAAACTTTTCGTTTAAAAACGGTACCTCCATGGCGTCTCCCCATGTTGCTGGTGCCGCCGCATTGCTAAAACAAATGCATCCTGAATGGAGTGCACAGCAAATAAAAAGTGCCTTGGTCACTTCCTCTATTCGCGACGTACTGAAAGAAGATGGTCTTACACAAGCTGACAACTTCGACATGGGGGCGGGACGGCTCGATTTATCTCGGGCTAGCACAGTAGAAGTCACCTTCAGCGAACTGAGTTTGGTGTCGGCCGAATGCTTTCTTACCTGTGACTTGTCAATCACCCTGACGAATACGACTGACAGCGCCGTGACGCTTAGTGGTAGCCTGTTGTTTAGCGATGATGGTACGGATGGGTATCTCACTCCTGCTTTGACCACGCTTGCACCAGGGTCGTCTGAGGAAGTGATATTAACCCTTGATGTGGCAAATGCTGCTTCCAGTGAATGGTTATTGGGTGGTGCAAATTGGTCTGACGGTGATGACGCTACCACTGATTACTATATTCCAATGGCGATCTATTCTGTGAGTACAGATGAACCTTCTTTGCTGAACAGCGAAGTAAGTGTTAGCACGGTAGAAGCAGGAGATAATGTCACCACTACAATTTATGCAAATAATAAAGGTGTCACTGGCGTAACCAGTATTACAGGGCAAATAGACGAAAAGCTGTCTGTTAACACGGACTCGATAACGGCCATGAAAAACGGCTCACAAGACACGGTGACCTTTGATGCGCAAACCAATGTGCTCACCTGGGAAGGTTCGTTAGATATCGCCAGTATCAACTTCAATGAGGATACTGGAATAGCAGCGGTAACAGGCGGCGATTATCTTCCTTTGGCATCGCTAGGGGTCACCCCCGTATCCTGTACTTCACTGTGTGATGATACGTCAATTGTATTTAGTGGGGTGCCTGAAATACGTTATTTAGGTGACGGTTACACAACCATTCAAATATCCTCAAATGGTTTTATGGCCATGGGAGCTGAGTCTGGAGATATTTCTTCTCCCTTTGCGGAGCAATTGCCAGGCTCTGACGATCCAAACAATATTCTCGCGCCCTATTGGACAGATTTAGATTTAGACGGCACTGACGCGAACGACGATGGTACGGGTGACATGTACGTGGCTATCCTTGGCGGCGGTAGCTACCTGGTTGTGGAGTGGGCAAATGCGCAGCTTTGGGACCAACCAGGGACCAGTTTTAACTTCCAAATTTGGTATGACTATTCTAATGAAAGCTTCCACTTTGTTTACGGTGCAATAGATACGCCAGTAGACCCAGTTGTAGTGGGGGCTGAAAATAGCTTCGGTACTGTAGGCGCAACCCTAGCCTATTATTCCGAGGACGGTTCTCAGGGGAGCTTGCCGACAGAAGGTAGCGAATATGTACTTGCATACAGTGAAGGCGATGAGGTGTCCATTTCTTTCGAAGGGACAGTGTTACCTGTTGCCGATTACATGGATGATAGTTTCAGCGTGAATGAAGATGCTAGCATTACTGCAAATGTCATCGCTAATGAAGCAGACGACACTATCGTCAATACATTTACAATGGCGTCCTTATCAGGTGATTATAGAACCTTTACGCCCATCACCATTGATAAAGATGCGCTTGATATAGATTCTGTCACCATTTCAGTCGCGCCTGAAAATGGAGTAGCAACCACCAACGGTGACGGCACCATAACCTATACTCCCACGGCTGACTTTTTTGGTGAAGATAGCTTCAAATACACGGTGAGCACCGAAACGTCAACGAGCGGTGACGACCCCCTCGATGGGCAAGTGTTCGGGGAAGCTACGGTTAATATAGCTGTAGCGGGTATTCAGGATGCGCCTGTGGTTACCATCAGTGCCCCTTCAAGCGTGAAAGAAAACGAAAGTTACTCGGTAAGTGTAACGGCGAGTGATGCCGATGGTGATGATGTTGTTGTGTCTATTGATGGTGTTGAAAGAACCAGTTTAACTGGCACTGCACCGAGTTATGATACCGCAACATCGGTGTCGTTACAGGTGTCGGCAACTGACGGCATAGACACGACATCGGAAACGGTCACTATACATGTAGAAGAAAAGAGTGGCGGCGCGATAAGTTGGTTATCGGTGCTTCTCGTTCCACTATTGTTTGTTCGAAGACGCCATACGCGGCGCTATCATTAGACGCCGTTAGTGCACCATTAAAAGGCCGCTTATGAATGACGCGGCCTTTTTTATTACCGCTTGTGGTGTGGTTCACCCTAACCTTTTTGCCTTGCTGCTAGTTATCAGCCATTAATAAGGTATCTTCCCCCACTGACTCGGGTTGCGTGGGCCTTACAATGGGGTGAGCCATAAGTGAGTGTCGTAGCTTGGGTTTAAGTAACCACGCTAATGCACGGGTATCTGTTAAACCACTATCTAGCCAAGTATCAATACTGCCATCGTTATGTGATAACACTAAGGGGCTGGATTTACTGTGGTATTTTTCCATTTTTGGGTGTGCAGGTAAGGTTACTACTGAGCAGCTTACTTTGTAATGGTTTGTATTATCTTGCCCTTTATATTGCCAAATTCGGTATAACCCGCCCATGGCCATTGCATGGGGAGGCTTGTCTTGTGCAAAAAGCGTGAAGTCCGTATACCTGGCCTGACTTCCCTTCCCCTCGGTTTCGCCAAAGCCTGCGGCAGGAATAACGCAACGCATGCTTCGAAATGATTGATAGCCAGCGCTTCGTTTCACGTTAAGTTTATCGTAACGTGTATTAAATGACGTGTACTTCGAAGGTTTAAAATCTACCAAAGTGCCGTTGCTTATCCGTGGTTCCAGCAAAAGCCACCACAACGCATTATGCATTTCTCGCTGCCCATGAGCGTTTTCGAACACAATAGATACCGTGTTCGCGGCAGTGATAACCCTAGAAAAGATGGGGCCGGTTTCAGGCCATAAACGAATTTGAAGCCCTTCCATTAAGGCCCGTACGCCTTCGCAGTCAGTGACGTTTAATCTACCACACATCTTTACACCTTCTTTTGGGCTATCAGCATAGACATTTTGTTAATCACATGTAATATTAATTCGTTTAACAAAAAAGGTAGCCTGTTGTAATAACGGGAATAAACGTATCAAAGGAGTGATTTTTAACCAATATGACTGCAATTACACACGTGTTGTCTTCACCCAGTGTGAGTTTACTCAACGTCATTGCCTTATTGTCTGCTGTGGCCACCTGTACTTGGCTACTAATGGTGCAACCTCTCCGTTTGTACCGATACGCTAGTAAACGTTTTGCTATTGCAAACGCGACGCTGTTTCTTTATATCATAGCCTATCAAAACACATCCATTGGTGCTTTCAGTCTCAGTGGTTTATTAAGTCATTTAAGTTTGTTCCTCTTTGCACTGCTTTACCAAAGTGGTGTCCGCATACTTTTTAAACGCCATTTGTCGTTGGTTGGCTTAACTTTGGTCATTGCATTGGTGTGTATTTCATCGGCACTGCCTTTCATGAACGCCATGGCGATGCCTTTATCCCTCGCCATAATATGTTACATGACGGCGGCCATTTTCTTTAACGGCACTGTTATTAAGTATTCGGAGCTAAAGCGCGAATTTAATACATTATCGGCGTTAATGTTAAGTATACCCGATGGGCTATTCATTGGTGTGTTAGCCATTGCTGGCGTCTCTTATTCATCTTTAATATTCAGTACTGCAGAAAGTATATGGCCTTTATCGCTCAACATGGATATAGCCCTGTGGTTCGGAATAGGTTTAGTTTTGCTAATCAATGTTACCGCCATGGCGGCTGCGGTAATGCGGTTAGTGCTTAAAATGAAGTTTTTAGCCGAACACGATCAACTCACGGGTTTACTAAATCGGCGCGCCATTTCCAAAACGCTTGTGTCACTCTGGTTAAAACTTTCCAGTGATAACCATTCGGCGACTAAGCGGGAACGCCATTTACGTCTAACCAAAGGCGTCCTACAGCACAACCAAAGTGATGTCCATAAAGACAACAACTTCAGTGTGTTAATGATAGATATTGACCATTTCAAACAGATTAATGATGAGTTCGGTCATGAGGCTGGTGATTACGCCCTCACATTTGTAGCGCAAACTTTGTCTGAATTAGTCCGTGAAACTGACTATTGTGCGCGTTTTGGCGGAGAAGAGTTTATCGTTATACTCACCAATACTACTCACGACACAGCCCTGCGTCGAGCAGAAGCAATATGTGATCACTTTTCAAAGGCGGTATGGCGCGAGGGCGCGAATCCGATAACGTTAAGTATTGGCTGTGAGACGGCAACCCACACCAAAAGTATTGATCAACTGCTGTCCCATGCCGATGATGCTTTATATCAAGCTAAGCGAAGTGGAAGAAACCAGATAGTGGCTTATTCTTCATCGTTTTCCTGAATTTTTAAGCCAGTATTCGACAGTTTTTTGCTAGGCTGAACGCCCATTTCTCTGAATTTTTCAATTTGGCGCAGTAGGTTTCCCCGCCCTTGAGAGAGCTTATTAACGGCAAGGTCGTAATGACTTTGTGCGGTATCTAGCGATTTCCCTACTCTTTCCATATCGGTTACAAAGCCCACGAATTTATCGTAAAGTTTGGCGGCTTGTTCAGCAATATGCTGAGCATTTTGATTTTGGTATTCGTACTGCCATATATTGTTGATGGTTCTTAGCGCAACCAGTAAGTTTGTTGGGCTAACCAGCATAATATTATTATCTAATGCCAAAGACACTAGACTAGGCTCTTCTTCAATTGCCAGTAAAAATGCCGACTCAATGGGGATAAAAAGCAAGACATAGTCCAGTGTTCTTAAACTCGAAATAGCTTGATAATCTTTTGCCCCTAACCCCTTAATGTGACCTTTAATCGAGTTTACGTGGCCAAGCAAATGTTGCTTTCTCACGTTTTCATCGCTTTCATTAAAATAACGCTCATAGCTGGCTAAGCTCACTTTCGCATCAATGATAACGTCTTTATCATTGGGTAAATGAACCACGACGTCAGGCTGTAATCGACGCCCCTGTTCGCTTTGCGCTGCTACTTGAGTTTCAAATTCATGACCTTCACGTAACCCTGACTCTTTTAGAATTCGTTCTAGGATCACTTCCCCCCAATTTCCTTGGGTTTTGTTATCCCCTTTTAACGCGTTAGTGAGTGCAGCTGCTTCTTGAGTGATTTTTTGATTCAGTTCTTTTAGCCCAAGAATTTCGGTTTTTAAGGAAGCCCTTTCTTGACCTTCTCGGATGTGTTGCTCGGTAACTTGTTGTTTAAAGCTATCTAATTGGGTTTTAAATGGGGCAAGTAGTGCTTCAATATCTTGCTTACTTTGCTGATGGTAGCGGGCATTTTTTTCGTCGAAAATGCGATTAGCCAAATTTTCAAATTGCGACTGTAAACGTTGTTCAGCACTGCTCATTAGCGCCAATTTTTCTTCATGGCTTTGCATAAGAGCATCTAATCGCGCTTTTTGCGCTTCATTTTGCGACTGAACTTTCATAAAGTTTGACTGTAAGTTGTTATACGCATTAGAAAGCTCGCGCTTCTCTTCTAACACGATATCGTAATGACGCGCTTTTTCACTGAGGGAGCCAAGTTCTTTTTGAAGTGTTGTCTGATGGTGTTGGTGTTGTTCAATCAATGCATTAGCGGCGTCAAGCTGCTGTTGTATTGTTTTTAAACGCTGCTTTGAAAACACCCAGATCATTATGATGAGAACAAGAAATAATGGGAAAAGAAGATAAACGGGGTTAGAAACGTCAAAAGTCATATGAACACGAGCACTGTTATTTTATACAGCACTATAAACAAAAACAGGCGCCAATGGCACCTGTTTTTAAAAAAAAGCGAGATTTTAGCCTATTTCGACAATGTGCTATCTAAATCTTCTATTTTCGCTTTCCAAATGGCTGGACCATTTTTGTGGGCGTTTGCCCCGGTACTGTCTACGGCTACGGTAACAGGCATATCTTCTACCTCAAACTCATAGATAGCCTCCATGCCTAAATCTTCAAACGCGACCACACGAGATTTCTTAATAGCTTTAGATACAAGATAAGCTGCGCCACCTACCGCCATCAGATAAACGGCTTGGTGTTTGGCAATAGAATCTACTGTTGCGGGGCCACGTTCAGCCTTCCCAATCATGCCGATAAGGCCGGTTTTTTCTAGCATAAGGTCGGTGAATTTATCCATGCGCGTTGCCGTAGTCGGGCCTGCTGGGCCGACGACTTCGTCGCCAACTGCATCGACGGGTCCTACGTAATAGATGAACCTATTGGTTAAATCCACACCTTCAGGTAAGCCTTCGCCATTTTCCATCATGGTTTGGATTCGCTTGTGTGCAGCATCTCGACCGGTAAGCATCTTGCCCGACAGAAGCACGGTTTCACCGACTTTCCAGTCTTGTATATCTTCTTTCGTGACATCATTAAGATTAACGCGGCGGGTGTTTTCGCTCACTTCCCATGTGACCTCTGGCCAATCTTCTAATTTTGGCGGCGTAAGTTCCGCAGGGCCTGAGCCATCAAGATAGAAGTGAGCGTGACGGGTGGCGGCACAGTTAGGGATCATTGCCACTGGCTTAGACGCAGCATGGGTAGGCAGTGATTTAATCTTAACATCTACCACGGTAGTTAACCCACCTAAGCCTTGTGCGCCAATACCTAAACGGTTAACACGGTCGAAAATTTCAAGACGAAGCTTTTCATCGGTGGTTTCTGGGCCACGCTCTATGAGTTCTTGAATATCAACCGGATCCATAAGGCTTTCTTTTGCAAGTACTGCGGCTTTCTCTGCAGTACCGCCAATGCCGATGCCTAGCATGCCCGGTGGACACCAGCCAGCGCCCATAGTCGGTAAGGTTTTAACCACCCAATCAGCAATATCATCACTGGGGTTTAGCATTACCATTTTTGATTTGTTTTCAGAACCGCCACCTTTCGCAGCGATCATGACTTCAATTTTTTCCCCTGGTACCATATCAATATGCACCACAGAAGGCGTGTTATCTTTCGTGTTCTTTCTTGCGCCAGCAGGATCGGCAACAATGGATGCGCGTAATGGGTTATCAGGGTTCAGGTAGGCACGACGTGTACCTTCATCAACCATCTCCTGTACCGTCATGTCGGTTTTGTCCCAGGTTACACCCATGCCTATTTTAACAAAGCAGGTCACAATACCCGTATCTTGACAGAGCGGGCGTTTACCTTCAGCAGACATTCTGGAGTTTATGAGAATTTGCGCCATGGCATCTTTTGCTGCTTGGCTTTGCTCTCTGTTATAAGCTTCTTCTACTGCTTTTACGTAATCGAGCGGATGATAGTAGGATATAAATTGCAGGGAATCTTCAATGCTATCTATGAAGTCTTGTTGACGGATAACGGTCATGGCATCCTCTTTTTATTGAGCTTTCGTGGTCTTGGCTTGGTAAAAAAGCGTATACTAGCGCATCTAAAACAATCGCACCACGAAAACAGCCTCAGTTGGCGATGATTCGGGCGCATTAGCAACACCCTTGGTGGGTATTCTAACTATTATTATCATTACCTAGCGCAGAGTTTAGATTTTCATGTCCGTGTTACCTCTCTCGTCAATAACCATAACTGAATACAACGACACCCACAATAGACGCTTAGTCGATATATTTGCGCCACATGCAAACGATCCTTGGGCTATCTTGTTCGATAATTGTGATTCAACAAAAAGCGATGGTCGATTCAGTATTATGCTGTGGCAACCAGTTCGCACGGTAACAGCATATCAAGGGCAAACGCGCACGCATTGCCTATTAACAAACAAGAAAGAAGAAATAGACTCCCCGCCTTTTGAGGCAGCCGAGCACTTCCTTCATAGTGTGGTTAAACACCTATCGATAGCGCCATCAGCGCCTGATATTGCAAACGTGTTGCCGTTTATGATTGGTGTTGCTGGAATGGCTGGTTACGACACAGGACGCTATTACGAAGCCTTACCTTCATACGCTGAAAGCCACTACCAGACAGAAGATTTCGCCGCTGGGCTTTATTTATACTCATTAATTGAAGACAACCTAACAGGTAAAATGTATTACTGTAGCGCAGATGGCACCACAATCCCGAATCTGCGAACCTTCGATAGCGTACCGAAAGCCGATAACCAAGGGTTTCGTCTTACTAGTGATTGGCAATCGAATTTATCCAAAGAAACCTATATTAGGTGCATCGAAAAGATACATGACTATTTAAAAGCCGGCGATTGCTATCAAGTCAATTTTGCGCAGCGTTTTACGGCTGGCTTTAGCGGCTCTGTTTGGCAAGCGTACGAGGCATTAAGGGTGGCAAATCAAGCGCCTTTCTCGGCATATATGAAACTTGCTGATAGCAGTATCGCCAGTATTTCCCCGGAACGATTTTTAAAGGTCGTCAATAAAATCGTTGAAACCAAACCCATAAAGGGTACGCGCCCACGCTTTGCCGATAAAGAAGAAGATGCTGCAAGCGCGTCCTCATTGTTAACGGCGGAAAAAGATCGGGCGGAAAACTTAATGATTGTGGATTTACTGCGCAATGATATTTCCAAGCACTGCGTACCGCATAGTGTCACTGTGCCCTCGCTTTTTGCCCTTGAAAGCTATGAAGCCGTGCATCATTTGGTAAGCACGGTAACAGGGGTACTCCATGATAACGTTAGTCCTCTTAAGTTACTTGCCTCGGCGTTTCCGGGTGGTTCTATTACTGGAGCGCCGAAAATTCGCGCGATGGAAGTCATTGATGAGCTAGAAATACACCGCAGAAACATATATTGTGGCAGTATGTTCTATATGGGATTTAGAGAGGATCTCGATTCAAGCATTTGTATTCGAACCTTACTTGCCGAAAAAGAACAAATACACTGTTGGGCAGGCGGCGGGATAGTTCTTGATTCTGTGCCCGAGGATGAGTTTCAGGAAACATTAGATAAGGTTTCAAAAATCCTCCCTGTGTTATCGTCACAGTTTGGGAGCAATAGTGACAAGGACTGAATTTTTACACCAATTTCATCATTTACGGTTAACGCGAAGAGAGCCGGATTACCCACTTAAAGCTGAAGCTCGTCCGGCGGCGGTGCTTATTCCGTTGTTAGATTACGGCGATAAATTGCATGTTTTGCTTACCGAACGCGCGCATCATTTACGACATCATCCTGGACAAATTAGTTTTCCTGGCGGCGCAGTTGAAGAGAGCGACGAAACTGTAGTCGAAGCGGCAATGAGGGAAGCGAATGAAGAGATAGGGTTACCGCGACAAAATGTGGAAGTCATAGGTCTATTGCCTTCCTACAGAACGGTGAGCAGATATAAAGTTGCCCCTGTCATTGGCTTTGTCGACCCGAACTTTCAACCACAGTTAGATGCCAATGAAGTAGAAAGTGCTTTTGAAGTTCCCCTCGCCCACTTATTAGACAGGCGCAATCATCTGGTCCATACCACTCATCGCGACAAACGCCCTTTTCCTATTTATTTTATACCTTGGCAAGATAAAATGATTTGGGGTGTTACCGCGGCCATACTGCGGAACTTGTCACATCATATCCACCCTTAAATATTTCTTTACACCTCATTAGCATTTCTAATCATCTGATTAGCTTTTCTGTATTGTACTATCCTTACTATACATGCATGATCTTAAGTCTAAGTCATCGTTGAGGTTTGTTATAATGATTAGTGTTTTTGATATGTTCAGTATAGGTATAGGGCCTTCGAGTTCACACACTGTTGGACCCATGCGCGCCGCTGCTGATTTCGTGAAAACATTATCTAATGATGAAGCCCAATTTAACGCCATTGATAAAGTTACCGTGGAATTGTTCGGTTCCCTTGGGCAAACCGGAGTGGGCCATGGAACCGGCAAAGCGGTTATTCTAGGTTTATGCGGCGAACTTCCCGACCTGATTGATGTCGATAAAATAGACCCTCTATTAGAAGAGGTACATACCACACAGCGCTTAGCGCTAAATGGATCGCATGCTATATCGTTCCCCAATAAAAATGCCATTGTATTTCATCGTCGTAAAACATTACCAAAGCATGCAAACGCATTAACGCTATATGCCTATTGTGGCGAACAGATAGTGGCAGAACAAACTTACTACAGTATTGGCGGCGGTTTCATCATTAAAGATGAAGACTTTGATGAAACCAAGACGTTGGCGGCAGAGACACAGTCAAAGGTGCCCTTCCCCTTTAAAAGCGCTGCAGACTTGCTCGTTCAATGTAAAAACAATGGATTGAGTATTAGCGCGCTGATGCTGGCCAATGAAACTACGTTTCGACCTCGTCATGAAGTAAAACAAAAACTGCACCATATATGGCTAACCATGAAAGCCTGTATTCAACGTGGTATCGAAACGGAAGGCATATTACCGGGTGGACTTAAAGTCGTGCGCAGAGCCCCTGCGCTTTATCGACGTTTGCAAACGGAACACACTAGCGATCCTATGCAAACCATGGATTGGGTAAATTTATTTGCCCTAGCGGTAAATGAAGAAAATGCAGCGGGTGGCCGAGTGGTCACAGCACCTACTAATGGCGCTGCGGGTATCTTGCCGGCTGTGTTGCAATACGTTGATAAATTTATTCGCCCGGTTGATGAAGAAGTGGCAAGTCGGTTTTTACTCACGGCGGGTGCAATAGGCATTTTATACAAGGAAAATGCATCAATTTCTGGTGCTGAAGTGGGCTGTCAGGGTGAAGTTGGCGTGGCCTGTTCTATGGCTGCTGGCGCGCTCGCTGAAATTATGGGGGGCACGGTGTCGGCGGTTGAGAATGCCGCAGAAATAGGCATGGAGCATAACCTTGGACTGACCTGTGACCCCGTGGGAGGCTTAGTTCAAGTGCCTTGTATAGAGCGTAACGCGATGGGCGCAATTAAAGCAATAAATGCGTCTAGACTAGCCTTAAGAGGCAGCGGTGAACACAAAGTGTCGTTAGATAAGGTAATTAAAACCATGCGTGACACGGGCAACGACATGAAAACCAAATATAAGGAAACCGCACGAGGCGGTTTAGCAGTCAACATTATTGAGTGTTAATGGGCGTCTATATCGACCAGTACATTTAATGGAACACCTTGGTGTGTAATATTAAATGCACTGGTGACAGCGTTCGCCTTATTTCACTGGCAAGGTAACGCCTTTAAACATTTTCTCTACTTCATCATTGTTTTTAAGCATCATGGCTTTTTCCACCTTATCTTTAGTTAAATGAGGTGCGAAGCGCTCAATAAAGTCATACATGTAACTGCGTAGAAACGACCCTTTTCTGAACCCGATTTTGGTCGTGCTGTAATCAAACAAATGGCTGGCATCAATTTTAACTAAATCGTCGTCTAGCTCTTCACTGACTGCCATAGACGCTATCACACCAATTCCCACGCCCAATCTTACGTACGTTTTGATTACGTCAGCGTCGGTGGCGGTAAATACGATTTTAGGGGTAAGGTTAGCGCGCTCAAATGCTTGGTCTAACTCTGAACGGCCAGTAAAACCGAAAACATAAGTCACAAGGGGGTACTTGGCAATATCGCTAATGTCGATAGTGCCCTTTTTCGACAAAGGGTGATCTTTGTTTACGATGACACTTCTATTCCAGTGGTAGCAAGGCAACATGACCAGGTCGTTATATAAGTGCAAAGCTTCAGTCGCAATGGCAAAGTCAGCTTCACCTTTGGCCGCTAAGTCACTAATTTGAGACGGTGTGCCTTGATGCATGTGTAAGGACACTTTGGGGTACTTTGACATGAACCCTTGAATAACATCAGGCAATGCATAGCGAGCCTGGGTATGGGTAGTTGCAATGTTGAGTTTACCCTGATCGGGTAAGGTGTGTTCACGGGCAACGGCTTTGATGCTTTCTACCTTGGCTAAAATTTCGCGAGAAATATTAATAACATCATGCCCTGCATCGGTGACGTGGGTGAGGTGCTTACCGCTACGGCCAAAAATCTGAACGCCTAACTCGTCTTCCAGCATGCGCACTTGTTTGCTGATGCCCGGCTGCGAGGTAAATAAACTTTCTGCGGTTGCAGATACGTTCAAATTATTGTTCAGTACTTCTACGATGTACCGTAACTGTTGTAATTTCATTGTGAACACCACTCGTCATTGTTGTACTACTACTATAACGCTATCCTTATAACCAAAACTACTATTTATTGCTATACACTATTACAAAAAGCAGTTTTGACTGCGAAAAAGGTAGGCATTTTACAGCGAAATAAGTGATACTAACCGCTTGTAACTTACCGAGTATTTTATTTTCTGGCCGATAAGCGGCATGTAGTGTGGCGTAGCGTCACTATGTTGAAGAAAATATAAGGTTAAAAAAATGACTGATAATAAGCAGCTATCCTCTCCCATAGACTTTTCATCCGTATTAGCGGCTGCTGTTCATGATATGAAAAACTCTTTGTTTTTACTTATTCAGTCCATTGAAAACCTGGCGGGAGAATTGCCTTCTGACAATGTTGAAGCACGAGAGCAAGTCGCTAATGTGCATTATGAAGCCTCACGGTTAAATACTAACTTAGTTCAAATATTGTCGTTATATCGTTCAGAATTAGAAAGCTTACCCATTACTGTGGATGAGTGCTTCATCGCCGATCTAATAGATGATGTGGTGGGGTCTAACCGCCTGTACGTAGAGCAAAAGAAAATTGGCATTACCATTCAGGTGGATTCCGAACTAAGCTGGTATTTAGACAGTGAACTTATTTATTTGCTAATTAACGATGTATTAGTCAATGCCCTTCGTTACGGAACTTCGAAGATTATCATTTCGGCTTCAGTGCAAAACGCACACCTCAACATTAAAGTAGAAGATGACGGTGCGGGTTATCCCCCATCCATGCTTGAAAAGAGTCACGAATCTTTGTCTGAGTTTCAACTTAGTCAAGGGCGTACGGGCTTAGGATTATTCTTTGCACGTTTAATTGCAGCCGCGCATTCACAGGGTGAAAATAGTGGTGAAATATCACTTTCCAACGGCGGTGATCTAGGTGGAAGTGTTTTTGAGGTAAAAATACCGTAACATTAGCCGATAGAATAGAAAACACGTTATAACTATCGAACGATAGCAATACATAATGACTTAAATGGAACTACACGAATGTACGTGATAATAATAATTCTGATTGTTGTACTTTTAATTGCGGCCATATTTATTAATGCGGTACAACAGCATCGCGCAAAAATTGAATCAGAACGCCGTGCTGAGGTGTCCAAACAAAAAGCAATTATCGATGAGACAGAGAATGTCATTATGGCCTGTGTGAATATTCCTACCTCACCTCGTTTGATGGAAGTCTTGCATAATCGCGTGCTAAATGCGCTTAAAGTGATTAATGAGCACAATAGTACCCCTGAGATTAAACAACGGATTAATGACGCTGAACAACGCACAAGCAGTGGCAGTGGCAGTGATGGCACCGCGACGAGCGATTTCGTTTTGCCCGATAATGACAAATTAATTATCCAGTATATTCAGGCGGTCAAGAAACTACGTATTCTCCTTCGCTCGGAACATAGTAAAGGCAAAGTGGATTCTAAAACGTTTATTGATGAAGAAAAGCAGTTAGAGCGTCTACAAATTAAAGTGAATGTGGAAACACTGATTAAACGAGGTCGGGCTGCACACCAAACAAATATGCTAGGTTCAGCACGCCAATATTATGAAAAAGCCAAAGCTGCGCTAGAAAACCAGAATCAAAAAGATGAATACGCCCATTCTCGGTTAGCCAACTTAACGGAATGGTTAAACGAAATTCAAAGCAACCTGAAAAGTGTGAATGCGCAAGATCGTGCGAAACGTCAAGAAGAAGAGCGCGACGAGCTAGACGAATTATTTGCACCAAAGAAGAAGTGGTAATTGTAAAAGTTACCTCTTCGTCTCTCCTCTTTTCCCATAAAATATTTACCACCTATTCCTCAATCCTACACATAGAGGCCTAGCGACGTTAGGCCTTTTTTATTGGCTATTAAATATATTCTTTTGCAATCAGAAGCTTAGCGACTGCTGGTCTATTGGCATTGGTTTTGCGAGTTCCAGATTGAACAGATTTTCGAAGGATCAGTTAATCAAGGGAATAGTTAAATGGATATCAAGCAGCGTAAATTGGCTACTAAACCTTTTTCAAAGCAAAGCGGCAAAAATGTAACCTCAACGCCAAAGCACAAATCGGTGTCTACGCGACGCGCTAGGGTGTTGGTTAAACGATCATTGGGCAAATCCTTTATTGCACTTGCGGCATTATGGCCGCCGCTTGTAGGCGTTGCAGCACCAGTAACCACACCATGGCATCAAAACACTGAACCAACTGAGCAATTTTCTTCATTAGATAGTCGTGTAGCACGTATGCAAGAGGCGCAAGCCTATTATGAAACGATAATAGAGCAAGGTGGTTGGAAGCCATTAGACGCCGGTGAACTATTGGCAGAAGGCGCACTGCGTAAAGGTGACACCTCACAAGCGGTGTCGATACTTATCATTCGCCTTGCTATGGAGTATCCTGCGCTTCACACTTTATGCGATGACCGTTCCGTTCTATCACCTAGCCTTCGCCACTGTACTTTTGATGAATTAATTGAAGACGCAGTGAAAGACTTTCAACAACGCCACGGACTAGATGTTGATGGCGTAGTAGGCAAAAATACGCTTGCCGCATTGAATATAACCGCAGAACAAAAAAAGCAACAACTGGCATTAAACATTGCGCGTCTAACCGCGTTTGAGGCAAACGATGAAGATGCGTATGTGCTCGTGAATATTCCAGAATTTCGTTTGCGTTATATCAACGATGGTCAGGTTAAGGCGAAAAAAGATGTGGTTGTTGGTAAGCCAAGTTGGGCCACGCCTTCGTTTAGCGATGAAATTGAAAAATTTGTGGTTAATCCAGAGTGGCGAATCCCGCTTTCTATCGCTACGCGAGAAATTGCACCAAAAGTAGCTGAAGATCCTGATTACCTTGAAAAAAATAACATCGTCATTCGTAAAAATAGCTTCATTGACGATGAATTGGTTGACCCTAGTACCATTGATTGGGCCAGCGTAAAGCCGTATCAATTTGACCATTTCCTTGTGAAACTACCTCACGATAAAAATCCATTGGGAAAAGTGAAATACCTGTTCCCTAACCCACATGCGGTGTATGTACACGATACGCCTTATCAACAGTGGTTTAACGAACCTGTACGTGCAGCGTCTCACGGTTGTATTCGTCTAGAAGACCCATTTTCTTTAGCAAAGCTAATTGCAGAAGAACAAGGCGTAGAGAGTTTAATGGACAACGTAATATCGGCCAGAGATCTACGTGAATCAAAAACATTTCATCTTAAGGAACCCCTACCCATTCATTTAGTGTATTGGACCGCTTGGGCAGATGAAAATGGCAGAATTAATTTCAGAAATGATATTTATCGACGTGATGCGCGAGACACGCTATCGTTATCTCAATTAGCTTCTTTATAAAAAGGCAGGAGTTTTTGATGCTGACAAAGGTGACTATGAAAACAATCACGCTGGCAACATTATGGGTGTTATCTAGCATTACCATGATGAGTGCTTGCCAAGCACACGATATGCAAACTAAGGCCGCGCTGCAAAAGGTGCCACCTCATGAGCCCGTGATTATTGATAACCAAGACGCCCTCATAGATGCGGAATTTAGCCTTAAAATTAATAACATTGTTGTACCTTACAATGTGTTTTCGTTGTTTGTACTTCCTGAGGAAGTGACAGAATTAGAGATTATTTATCCTCAGCCCGACAAACGCTATGAACTTTACGAAAATGGTGCGAAAGTTCAAAAGTCTCAAGATCTCACTTGGCATTGGAGAGCGGCAGATGAACCCGGTGAGCAGCAGTTAACCATTAAAAGCCAAGACGGCGATGTCAGCATGACATTGAATGTGTTTGTCATGATCCCCGCCGAAGAAGTACAGGGCGGCCGCTTGAAGTATTACCATATTGGTCCCTACCCTGATGAAAGTGAAGTCACAGACAAAAACATGTACGTAGAGCCTAATGGTTTTATTGAGGTCACGAAGGCAAATCAGGAAAAACGATTGTCACCGCATTTTAAGTTGAAAGAATTTACCAGCAAGCAGCGTTCTGGTTATCCAAAATTCGTGTATCTTCGAGCGCCTTTATTGCTGAAGCTTGAAATGCTTAGGCGTGAAATGAACATGAACGATATTCCGGTTCAGAACATGGTTATTATGAGTGGGTATCGTACGCCTCAGTACAATCGAGCGATTGGCAATGTAAAGTTCAGTCGCCACGTCTATGGTGATGCAGCAGATATTTTCGTTGATAATGATGGCAATTATCGTATGGATGACTTAAACAATGATGGTGCTGTTAACATAGGTGATGCTGATGTGATGGCCAGTGTGATTGCCGAACTTAATAAACGCAGTGAATATAAGGGGCTGATTGGCGGCTTGGGCATTTATGGGCCAAAACCTCATCGCGGCCCGTTTATTCACATTGATACGCGCGGGCTCAAAGCGAGATGGAGAAAACCGTAAACGCCATCGTCCAGCCCTTACTCTGCGTTTTCACCGTAATGCATTGCCACTTGGGTCCAAAGGCGTTGCGCGGCTACCGACAAATCGCCGTGAGATTTTGCAATCATACCTACCGATTTTACCAAGGGTTGCGTACTTAGCTTTATAGTTCGCAACCCAATATTCTCCATATGATTTTTACATAAATTAGGCATGACGGCGATGCCCAATTCTTGTTTAATCAAATTACCCAACGTGGCCAATTGACCTGTTTCAGCCACAATAGTTGGTTCGCCAAAAAGAGCAAGATGTTGTTCGGTCCAATGCCTTACCGCCGAGCCTCTATTCATCATGACGAAGGGATAATCGAGACATTGGTGCCAAGATATCTGCTTTGCTGTATTTAATGGGTGATTAGCACTTAGCACTAACAAAAACTCATCGTCGAACAATGGACTAAATTTAAGCCCTTCGGTTCTCACCGGTTCAAAAGTAAACCCCAGTTCAGCGCGGCCTTGAGAGACTTCTCGAATCACTTGCTCCATAACCACATCCAAAATGCGTAGATTAATATTCGGCGCAATGGCGTGGTATTGCGCTAATAACAGAGGCAAGTGACTCTCAGCAAAAGACGGCATGGCGGCAAGCGTTAACTGTCCTTTTGCCATGGCAAAGAGGTTTTGAATGTCAGAGAAGGTTTCCTCCCAGTCCCGCATGATTCTTATGGCATTAGGAAGGAGCGCTTCGCCTTCTTTGGTTAATTCCACCCGTCGTGTGCTGCGCGTGAATAGTCGCCCACCTAACTGGCCTTCCAGTTTTTGGATAGATGACGACAACGCAGGCTGAGTGATATGAAGCTTGGTGGCCGCGTCTGCAAACGTAGCGGATTGTGCCACGTGGATAAACGCTTTTAACTGGCGATATGATACGTTCATGATTAATAAATATAAGTTATCAATGAGACATTAAATTCAATTTTACATACTTAATAACATTGATGATACTTTTTATTAACGTGAACAGGTGGAGAATATTCAATGTCGGGTTTCGACAAAGTGGTTTCAGATTATTCGGCAGCAATGTCAGGGCTAGAAAGCGGGATGACCGTTATTGCGGGCGGCTTTGGTTTATGTGGTATTCCAGAGGGGTTAATTGCTCAAATAAAGGCAAGTGGCGTCAATCAGCTTACTGTTGTTTCAAATAATTGTGGGGTTGATGGGTTTGGTCTTGGTGTGCTCTTAGAGGACAAGCAGATTAGGAAAATGGTGTCGTCGTACGTGGGTGAAAACGCCCTCTTTGAAAAGCAGCTGCTCAACGGTGAATTAGAGGTTGAGTTGACGCCGCAAGGCACATTGGCCGAAAAAATGCGCGCAGGCGGAGCGGGGATCCCGGCGTTTTATACCGCTACCGGGTACGGAACCCCCGTGGGTGAAGGTAAAGAAGTAAAAGAATTCAACGGCAAGCCCTATATCCTTGAAGAAGCCATTACTGGTGATTTTGCCATTGTAAAAGCATGGAAAGCAGACAGGTTTGGCAATTGCGTGTATCGACATACCGCTCAAAACTTTAACCCTATGGCTGCCACGGCCGGTAGCATTACCGTGGTGGAAGCTGAAGAAATTGTAGAACCCGGCGAACTGTCACCCAGTGAAATTCATACACCAGGCATCTATGTGAACCGCGTTATTAAAGGTGAATTTGAAAAGCGCATAGAGCGACGGGTTGTTGCGAAGGAGAATAACTAATGGCGTTAACGAGAGATCAAATAGCAATGCGCGTGGCACAAGAATTCAAGGATGGTGACTATGTCAATTTAGGGATTGGCATCCCTACTCTTGCAGCGAACTTTGTTCCTGATGATATTAATGTCATGCTGCAATCAGAAAACGGGTTGCTTGGCATGGGACGTTACCCAAGAGAAGATGAAGTCGACGCAGATATGATAAATGCGGGGAAAGAAACGGTTACCGCCATTACCGGCGCGTCTATTTTCAATTCAGCTGAAAGTTTCGCCATGATTAGAGGCGGACACGTTGACTTTACCGTGTTAGGTGCTTTCGAGGTGGATGTGAATGGAAACATAGCTTCATGGATGATCCCTGGCAAGCTAGTCAAAGGCATGGGAGGGGCTATGGACTTAGTCGCGGGGGCAAAAAATATCATTGTCACCATGACTCATACTGATAAACATGGCAATTCAAAGCTACTTTCCGAATGCACTCTCCCCCTTACCGGTGTAAATTGCATTACTCGCATTATTACCGATTTGGCGGTGCTGGAAGTGGCAGAGGGTGCCTTCGTGTTAAAAGAAACTGCACCTGGTGTGACGGTTGATGAGATTCAACAGAAAACACAGGGTAAATTGGTGGTGCCTGACGACGTTAACGTCATGGTCGTTTAACCATTTAATGAAAGCACGCACTCGCCGTGCTTTCATAATATACCGCTTTAAGAGATAATAGGCCTTACGATTGTTTATGAGGCCCTACCTTGCTAGTTACCGACTTACCTGTTCATCACAAAATTATTGCCAAGCTGGAAAATAAGAATATTGCTGAGTTAACTGAAATACAGGAGAAAACCATTCTACCTGCGCTTCAGGGCAAGGATATTATTGCTTCATCGAAGACGGGGTCGGGAAAAACCTTTGCGTTCTTAGTGCCAGCAATAAACCGGTTGATGTCGCAAAAAGCACTGAGTCGACAAGATCCTCGCGCCCTCATTCTCGCGCCAACCCGTGAACTGGCCAAACAAGTATTTATTGAAGCAAAAACACTGTGTTCAGGTCTTAACCTTAGTTGTTCACTCATCGTTGGTGGTGAAAATTATAACGATCAAGTAAAAGCGCTTAGACGCAACCCCCATGTTATTGTAGGTACGGCTGGCAGGATTGCTGACCATTTAAGTGACAAAAGCATGTTTCTTAACGGCTTAGAGTTACTTATTTTTGATGAAGCTGACCGTATGCTTGATTTAGGTTTTGCACCACAATTATCAATGATAAATGGGTTTGCTAACCACAGAAAACGTCAAACCATGATGTTTTCTGCCACTTTAGATAACGTTGAATTGAACCACATGACGACTAAACTCACACGCTCTGCCGTACGAGTCAGTGTGGGTGATGCAACGGCTGAGCATGGTGATATTGAACAAGCCTGTTTCTTCGCTGATAATATTGAGCACAAAGATAACTTATTGCGCCATGAACTAAGCCATCGAACTTTCAATCAAGCTATTGTTTTTACTGCCACCCGAGAAGATACCGACAGGCTAACGGCGTTGCTCAACCAAGATAATCTTGAAGCCATTTCATTGCGGGGCGATTTACCGCAGAACAAACGCGCGGCAATTATGAGTGAGTTTACCCGCGGCCAATATTCAATTTTAGTCACAACAGACTTAGCGTCGCGTGGCTTAGACTTGTCAAAAGTTGGCTTGGTTGTGAATTTTGACTTGCCCAAAAATGCTGATGAATATATTCACCGTATTGGTCGTACAGGTCGCGCAGGCCAAAAAGGTGAGGCCTTTTCACTGGTCGGCCCAAGAGATTGGAAAAGTTTTGAAGCGCTTAAATCGCACCTACAGTATGCATTAGCTTGTGACAACCACAGTGAATTACCAGCACGTTTTTCTGGCTTTAAAGTAAATAAACCGTCTGCCGACAAGGCTAAAAAGTCGAAAAATAACCGCAGTAGCGACGGTCAATCAACACATCAAAAAGTTAAGAAACGTGTTGATACTATGGAAGGTAAAGACATTGGTATGGCACCTATCAAGCGAAGACCTAGAGCCATTGAATCCGACGATAATGATGACGAATAATCAGTTATAACGGCTGGAATTTACGTTAGGGGGTAGCGGTTTGCCTGTGTTGTGCAATCAGCAGCCCCTCAAACGTCTCTGCATCTACCGGTCTTGAATACAAATAACCTTGACCAAAATCGCATCCCATCTGGCTTAATATATGGTGTTGCTCTTTGGTTTCTATCCCCTCAGCTACCACACTAATTCCCAACTTTTTCGCCATCACAATTATGGCTTCACAGAGCACCTTATCATTACTCACTTCCGTCATGGAGTTAACAAAGCTGCGATCTATTTTAATTAAGTCAGTTGGGTACTTTTTAAGGTAGGAAATGGAAGAATAGCCCGTACCGAAATCATCAAGGGCAATATCGATACCCGCTTGTCTAAATTGAAATAGCTTTTCAGATATTCGATCGTCGCCTTCCATTAATAGGTTCTCAGTTATCTCAAGCACAATAGCATTGGCGGGCGTATTGGTATCGAGCAAGTATTGCAGCCAATGAGTAATACAGGTGTCTGAATCGGCATATTGTTTCGGTGACGTATTTACGCTTATCTGTAGGAATTGACCAAAATGTCGGCGCCACCGTTTTACTTTTGTACATACCTGGGCAAATACCCAATTGCTGATTTCACTAATAAGCCCAAACTCTTCAGCAATGCCAATAAATTCATCGGGGGCTATCCGCCCTCTAGAGGGGTGATGCCAACGAATTAGCGCCTCTGCTTTTACAATGGATGTGGTTTGAATATCGACAATGGGTTGATATTCAATGAACAGCTGCCCTTCATCTATGGCAGTTCTTAAGTCGGACAGTAACCCCATTCGCTTTAACGCTTGGTCTCTTAACGCCTTCGTATAATAGTGGTAGCTATTTTTCTGGGCAGCCTTAGCGCTATACATGGCCTGATCTGCATTCTTTAGCAAGTTAACAATGTCTCTTGCATCATCCGGGAAAACCGTTACCCCAATACTTGCCGAAGAATGCACTTTATGTTCTTGCAACTCAAAGGGAAGCGACATCGTTTGCAATATATTCTGCGCCACTTTTTCCAGTTCAATGAAGTTGGAGACGTCGTTAATAATGAGCACAAATTCGTCGCCACCTAATCGGGAGACGGTATCTTTGCTACTCACACAAGACTCTATTCTTTTCGCCCCTTCGATTAATAAAAGGTCGCCTACACTGTGGCCTAGTGTGTCATTAATATCTTTGAAATTATCTAGATCGAGTAACAACACTGCGACTTTGCTTTGTTTACGTGATGCTATGCTTATTGCCTGTTTTAACTGTTCTTCCATGAGCTTTCTGTTCGGCAAATTGGTCAACACGTCATAATTGGCTTGCCGCCAAATGATTTGGTTGGCGCGCTCACGTTCAATGGCGATACTGGCGAGGTGGGCGAATTCTTCTATTCGGACGAGTTCGTCTTTTGATGGTGTTGCAGCATGTTCATGATAAATGGCAAAAGTGCCTAAAACGGCGCCATCAGCACCCCGGATAGGTTCAGACCAACAGGCGCCTAAATTGGCTTGCTGAGCACACGCTTTCCATGCGGTCCAATAAGGGTGCACATTGATATCTTCTACAACCGTGCGGGCATTGGTAAAAGCGGCGGTACCACAAGAGCCCTGCCCTACACCAATTTCAACCCCGTCGATGATATCGTTATAGAATGCTGGCAAAGAAGGCGCCGCCCCCATGCGTAGCCTATTCCCTTCCAGTAAGAGCACACTGCAGTATTGGTTAAGATACTCTTCTTCAATAGACTCCACTATATGCTTAAGTACACTGGGTAGAGATTCGCAATTCACTACTTTTTCTAAAATGACGCTACGCACGCGGGTAAGTTTCTGATTTTCTTCTAACGCGGTTTGCTTTTGAGAAAGTTGTGCCGTTAACCAGGTTAATTCTTCGCGATTTAATTCACTTTCAACGAGACGGCATAAATCATTTAGTTGGCCTTCTTCTTGTGGGCTAAATGTTCTAGGCTTGGGGTCAAAGACGCAAAGTGCACCAATTCTATGTCCATTAACCACAATGGGCGTACCAGCATAAAAGCGTATGTGGGGGGCATTGATAACAAAAGGGTTGCCTTTAAATGTTTCTGATTGATGCGTATCGGGCACAATAAATGTCGACGCATGATTTATCGTATGCGCACAAAATGCAGTTTCTCGTGTTGTTTGTTCGAGTGAGAGGTTAACGAGAGATTTGAACCACTGACGTTTTTCGTCAATAAAAGAAATTGAGGCAAATTCACATTGAAACAACTGAGCGGCTAAACGTGCGATTCGATCAAATCGTTCTTCGTGTTGGGTATCAAGGATATTAAGACATTGCAGCGTTTTTACACGGGCTTTGTCATCTTGTGGGATTACGGGTTCTTTCAAGCGAGGCCATTCCTGTCGACGTTTTCATCAATCTACCCCTATCATCGTGCAAATGACGAATTCATACCGGTAGGAAGCAACCATGAGTATAGGCGAAATATTCAAGTCTGCGTACACACTGAGTAGAAAAAATTTATTTGCTGACAGTATCTTAAAGTATAAAAAACCGTTTGAAAAAACAATAAGAAAAACGAAAGGACTGGCCTAAATCATTGGCTCTACTTGGTCGCTGCTGCGGTTTTAGAGGACATTTTCACCGCATTATTAAGGGTGTTTAATTCCCGATCCGTTAAATTCCGCCATTGTCCAGGTTTTAAGTTATTGAGCTCTAAGTGCATTATCCGTGTACGTTTTAGCTTAGTCACTTCATACCCTAAAAATTCGCACATACGACGAATCTGACGGTTAAGCCCTTGCGTTAGGATAATAGTGAAAGAAAACTTGCCTCTGGCTTTAACCACACAGGGTTTGGTGACTGTACCTAAAATGGGCACGCCTCGCGACATGCGCTGGATGAAACGTTCGCTAATTGGCTGATTAACGGTCACTTCATACTCTTTATCGTGGGCATTTTCGGCGCGTAAAATTTTATTTACAATATCGCCGTCGCTGGTCAGTATTATTAGCCCCTCAGAAGGTTTGTCTAATCGTCCAACCGGAAATATGCGCTGTTTGTGCTTAATAGCATCAATAATATTGCCTTTTATATGGCGCTCTGTGGTGCAGGTAATGCCGATGGGCTTATTGTAAACAATGTATACCCTGTCTGATTTATCTTTTGCTACTGCCTTAACAAGTTTGCCATCTACCCTCACCTCGTCTTTAGACCCAATTTTAGTGCCTAATTCTGGTGGTTTGTTATTGACTGTTACCCGCTTTTGTTCAATTAACTTATCGGCTTCTCGTCGCGAACATAACCCAGTGTCACTGATGTATTTATTTAGCCTCTTTTCTGTTTGCTCGCTCATGATATAAACCTTTATGTAACGGTGTAATTTTTGCTGAATAACTGGCATAAAAAAACGAGCTAGTAGCTCGCTTTTTAAATCTTTACGATGGCGAATGGGAACTTAGTATTCCCACCAACATTCTTGCCACCACTCTAAGAACTCTTCAAAATCGATAAAACCATCGTTGTTTTCATCAATAAGTTTGAAGCCTTCTTCTACATGGCTCGCTTTTGTTTTTGGTGAAATGACCGTCAGTAATTCAATAAACTCAGTTAAGTCTATTTGGCCGTTACCATCGCGATCAAAAAAGCTAAAATCTTTTTTTATCTCTTCAATTTTTTCGTCTGAAAGTTGGGCGTCCACTCGCTTTCCCTTTTAGCTACAACATTTAAGGGAGAGTGTAACGCCCTTCTCTTTCAGTGTCTACGCTTGATTTTCTTTCGCTTTTAACGCGCGTTCGCGTTGTTGCTGCGCTTTTTCTTGGCGCTTCTGTTCCATGGTCAAGCGTGCTTCGGTGCCAACGTGTTCTTGCTGACGTTGCTTCGCCAGTTGCACCTGCTTTTCGCGCTCTCTGAACCGCGCAAGCTGGTCTTCGGTGTGGGTGCCATAGCAGTGTGGACAACTAACACCCGCTTCATACTTATCACTTTGCTTATCTTCAGCAGTAATCGGTAAGCGGCATGCATAACACTGTTCATAATGACTTTTTTCCAGATCGTGGTTAACCGCAACGCGATTATCAAACACGAAACAATCCCCTTCCCAAAGTGACTCTTCTTTTGGCACATCTTCTAAGTACTGGAGGATGCCGCCTTCTAAATGATAGACCTCTTCAAAACCTTGTTCTTTAAGGTAAGCGGTGGATTTTTCACAGCGTATACCCCCAGTACAAAACATGGCGACTTTTTTGTTTTTCTCAGGGTCTAGGGCTTTTTCCACGTACTCAGGAAACTCTCTGAACGTTTCCGTTTTCGGGTCGATGGCATTTTTAAATGTGCCAATTTCGATTTCGTAGTTGTTGCGCGTATCAATAACGGTAACGTCTGGGTCGCTTATTAACGCATTCCAATCTTTTGGCTTAACGTAGGTGCCTACCGTTCTTCGGGGGTCTATACCTTCAACACCCATTGTGACGATTTCTTTTTTCAGTTTTACCTTGGTGCGATAAAACGGTTGTTCGTCATGTAACGACTCTTTGGTAGAAATAGGGTTGATGCGAGCATCATTGTTGAGGTAGTCAAGTAAGGCATCAATGCCTTCTCTACTGCCGGACACAGTACCATTAATGCCTTCTTCGGCAAGTAACAAAGTACCTTTAATTCCGTTAGATTCCATAGCCTCTAAAAGAGGCTGGCGCATAGCTTCGTAATTTTCAAGCGCAACGAATTTATACATCGCGCAAACAATATATTTAGACATGGTGTTCACCTTTGCTAGTTGGAACGTAAAACCAGTGCAAAAAATGCGGCGCGGAGTGTAACAAATGGCCAGGACGATTGCCAGTTTAAGCAGCAACAGCCTGTTTGGCGTTGAGAATAACCTCTTCCATAAGTGTGTTGTCTTCGTACAGGGTCGAACTGTATTGCTTGGAAAGTCGCTTTTGCGCCCCTAAGGGACAGTTATTAACAATGTCGTCGCTTATTTTCTGCGCATTATCAACCTGTGCCAGTGGCATGGGGTGCATGGCCAGGTGTAGCCGTGCGTCTGCAAACTGGTGTTGACTAAATGCCTGGTTCACGCGATTCAAGGTTTCCCAATGCAAATCGTCTGCTGACAAGGCCGGGTGGCGGTAAAAATTTAGCGAGCGAAGTTGTGTTTCAACGTCAGGCGTAGACGCAGTGGGGCTCTCAATGCCAATAGTATCTGCCAGTGCTGTCTGTTGCATCGCCAAATACAGCGAAAACAATCGCGCATTTTTGGTTGCGTTGGACAATTTCCCGTTAAGTTCAAACCCACTACTGGGATCGATGGAAACAGTGGCTTGGTCTATAGAGTGATTCACAAATCGCCGTTAATCATTTGATTACATACGTACGTTGTCGGCAAGATAATGTTTTTCTTAAGCTTATTCTTGCTCTAATGGTTATTTTAATTAATCATGTAGTTATGCGTATTGTACTTATTTACTCGGACACGAAATGAACTTTGCTAATAAGCAAGTGCTTATTGTTGAGGATCAGCGCCCCTTTTTATTGCTCCTTCGCGGTTTAATGCATTCTATGGGTGCCACGGATATCGTGACCAAGTCTTCTGCTGAAAAGGCCATTTCAATTTGCCGTAAGCAAAAATTTGATGTGGTAGTGTCAGATCTACACTTAGGTAGTGACCGGAAAAACGGCTTTGAGTTTGTAGAAGAGTTAAGGGTAAGACGGTTAATCAAGCCTACAACGGTGTTCATTTTAATTAGTGCTGATAGTGCGAGGCCTGTAGTACTTGGGTCTATAGAACGCCGTCCAGATGATTACCTTATTAAGCCTTTTTCTCAGGTTCAATTAAAATCCCGTATTTCTAGGGCGTGGTCTAAGCGCCAATATTTAGGTGATGTTTACCGTGAAATTGCCAACGATAATTTAAATACGGCGGTGGATATATGCGAAGACTTACTCGCCAGCCCCTCTCCTTACAGAGGCAGTTGCGAACAACTCTTAGTTGAACTGTACTGGCAACTTGAACAGCCAGACAAGGCTCTTGATGTACTCACGCCCTACTTAGATGGCAAGCCCATTATGTGGGCGCAAGTAGCGTTGGGGAAAACCTATGTTCACTTGCAGCAATACGATAAAGCGATGGACATGGCTGAACAGGTTCTAAAGCGAAATCGCTTCAGTGCGGAAGCACAAGATATTTTGGCACAGGCCAGTGATGCCAAGCAGCAAGGTGAATTAGCTATAAGCGCCATAAGGCAAGCGATTAAGCTGTCTCCCTTTTCACTACCTCGCCATTTTCACGCGTGTGAAATTGCCCGTAATCACGACGATTACCTATTAGCTGCTGAATCAAGTTTCGCCATTTGGGATTTGTCCAAGCGAACGGTACATTACGACTGCCTTCATTGGTGCGGTTACATTAGAAGTTTATTGGATGTTGCAGAATATACCGATGATAAGCGAACTCGAAATAAGTACCAACAAGAAGCATTATTAGCGCTACAACGTGGCAAGTTTGATGAATACCTCCATCGCCTAGATGAAGATTTTGATGTGGAAATTTTTGGCCGAATCATGAATGCTCGGGTGAACGCGATTGACGGCAAGATGTTAGATGCCAAGAAACACTTAGTGCGATCGCAATGGGCAATTGAAGAGAAGTACCAAACTCCGCCTATCGCTTTCATTCCTGATAGCATTAAAGTTATGTATGACTTAGGTGAATTTGAAGATGCGTTAAAACTGCAGGAAGTATTAAAAAACAGTGAAGGCAATCTTGACCCTAATAGCCGTTTTTTACTTTCTAAAGAGCAACACAACTCAAAACAAAACTTTGCTAATTATCAACAGTTTAATCGCGAAGGCATAAAGTACTATCAACAAGGTAAATACGAGCAAGCAAAAGCAGCGTTTGCCCTTGCTCAAGGGTTTGCGCCGGTGAATACCGGGGTCACCCTAAACCTACTGCAATGCTTACTACAATTACTTGTAAAATCCGACAAGCCTTCTCGCGAAATGATGTTAGAGTGCAGAAAGCTGTTCAAATTAATAGATGATATGCCTTTAAAGCAACAACATGCTGAAAAGTATCAGACACTAAGGCAGGAACTAGATCAGATTATAGGGTGAACATAATGAAAACAGGTATATCACTACATGCTACAGTTTCTGTCTTTTTACTTAGCGGTTGTAGTCAAACGCAGCCTTGCGAAGATATTGTAGAAGTTAACCGACAATTACACGTTTGTGAAACCCTCGCCAGAACAATGGATGATAACCGATACCCTCAACAAGCCATAACAGCCAGAAAGCGTTATCAAGCAGAGTGTGAAGATTTTCGATTTTATCGTGACGATTACGACACTATTTGTAAGGGGTCAAACGTTGCCATTGGAAAAAATGACAAGGAAACGTCAAGTAAAAAATAGCCTGTTCACCGCTCGTGCCAATGTCAGTGATGTCGATGGGTATTCGTTGTTGAATTTTTCATGATATTTTTGTGACATCTGTCAGTTTTCCTTACATAATTAGATTCATCATTTTTGTAAGGCAAGTACCCTATCATCACTAATGGCAAGTCACCCCACGCCCTATTCTCCTCATATTCGCCTCCTATCGACCGTCTAATTTTTTTACACCAATATAAGAATAAATTAGCCAAAATTACATTAACTCACTATTATTCAACGTGTTACGTTAAAGCTGAGGTGCTTTGTCCATGTAACCAAACTGTCATTCGGTACAGGTAATGTTTTGTTTCTTTTTTATTCAGCATAACTGCAGCTTTATGCTTCCGATGGAACAAAGGAACAATAATGAAACCTCTCGCTTCAGCAAAGGTAGCCGGCGCCATTGCCAGTGCCCTTATCTCAAGTTCAGCTTTCGCGACTTCGGTGTTTATCAATGAGTTTCACTACGACAACGACGGTGGTGATGTTGACGAATTTATCGAAATAGTTGCACCAGAAGGCACTGATTTAACCGACTATTCAGTGGTACTTTACAACGGAAATAATGGTGCCGCATACCTGACAGAGACCCTGTCGGGCACCGTAGCATCCCTTGGTGATGGAATGGGAAGTTACGTTATCAACCTGCCTACCAACGGTATTCAAAATGGAGCACCCGACGGATTAGCGCTAGTTGATAGCAACGGTCAACTGATTCAGTTTTTGAGCTACGAAGGCAGTTTTACCGCTATAGGTGGTGCAGCAGACGGTATAACGAGCGTAGACATTGGTATTGAAGAAACCGCAAGTACGGAAATAGGTATGTCTTTGCAACTGACTGGAGAAGGTAGCGAATACGACGATTTTACATGGCACGCGAATAACCAAACACCGGGCGCGGCTAATCAAGGGCAAACATTCAACTTTACCGTTACTCCGTTTATAAATGAAATTCATTACGATAACGACGGTGGAGACATTAACGAGTTGGTTGAAATAGCTGGGTCTGCCAATACTGATTTATCTGGTTACACGTTAGTTTTCTATAACGGTAATGGCGGAAGTGATTACGCGACCGAGTCGCTCTCTGGTGTTATTCCTAATCTCAACGATAGCGGCTTTGGCGTTCTTGCCTTTGAAAAGTCGGGTATTCAAAATGGCAGTCCAGATGGCATTGCATTGGTCGGCCCTGATGGCACTGTGATCCAATTTTTAAGCTATGAAGGTGAATTAACCGCCACGAGCGGCGCTGCAAATGGCTTAACCAGTATTGATATTGGCGTAAGTGAGACCACCTCAACGGAAGTTGGCCTGTCTTTACAACTTGGTGGTGAAGGAAGGCAATACAGTGACTTCACTTGGAATGCCCCTGCCAGTGCAACGGCGGGTGCCGTAAACCTTACCCAAGTATTTGGCACTTCTAGTGATACTGATGACGGTGATAGTGGCAGTGACGACGATGGAAACGACGCACCGGGCATCATTCCAGAAGGCGTGTTTATTAACGAGTTTCATTACGACAACGACGGTGGCGATGAGAACGAGTTTGTTGAAATAGCGGGGCCAGCGGGCGCCGATTTAAGCACTGTCTCGCTGGTTTTGTATAACGGCAATGGCGGCACTAGCTACAAAACAGTGACCTTTACAGGCACTCTCCCAGATGAAGGAAATGGGTATGGTACTGCAGCCATGCTTGTTTCAGGTATTCAAAATGGTGCACCAGACGGTTTAGCGCTTGTTGTTGACGGCGATGTTATTGAGTTTCTAAGCTACGAAGGGGTTATGACTGCCACCAATGGCCCAGCGTCTGGCTTAACCAGTACTGACATTTTGGTGAGTGAAACGGGAACTGCATTATCAACACAGTCATTGCAGCGTGTGGGTGAAGGCAATCAACGTTGTTCATTTACCTTTGCCGGCCCAGCTGACGCAAGTATGGGGTCGATAAATGCTGGGCAACTATTCACACAGGAAGATGATGCACAGTGTAGCGACATTGACGATGGTAGCGATGACAACCAAGACGATCTCGTTATCGGCCTTTGTGGCGATAGCGCCACCTTGATAAGTGACGTTCAAGGCGACAGTTTTGTCACACCACTAAATGGACAACGCGTGGTTATAGAAGCTGCTGTAACTGCGGTACTCGACGGCGGTAGTTTCTTTGTTCAAGAAGAACCGTCTGACCAAGACAGCAATCCACTCACTTCTGAAGGTATTGCCGTCTATGCCCCTGATGTCAGCGTAAGTACTGGGCAAATCGTGAGGTTACTCGGTACCGCTGAGGAGTATTATGAGCAAACTCAACTCTCCGATATTGAAGCTAATTTAGCGTGTGGAAGTAACACCACGCTTGCGACATCAATGTGGCTCCCTGTGGAAAATGCATTGGCGTTTGAAGCCTTAGAAGGCATGTTAATTAGCAATTCGCAAACCTTGTACGTGACTCAAAATTACAATTATGGTGAATTTGGCGAACTTGGGGTGGCACCTTCTCGGTTATATCAGCCTACACAAATAGCGTTGCCAGGCAGTGATGAAGCATTCGCGTTAGCAAGCGCAAACGCATTATCACAAATGCTTATTGATGACACAGGTTCAGGCGATGCGGTTAGTGCCTATTATGTACCTGACGATGGCTTCACTGCTGACAATAGCGCGCGAAGTGGTATGCAAGTGAGTAACATCGAAGGGGTATTGGGCTATGCCTTTAATTGGTACCGTGTTTATCAAACTAAGTCGCCAACGACAGTAAACACAAATCCTCGTGAAGCTGCTCCCGCCATTTCCGCGAAGGATTTGACCATTGCAGGGTTCAATGTACTTAATTTGTTTAATGGTGACGGTAATGGCGGCGATTTTCCTACTGCTCGTGGCGCCACCACGGCTGACGAATACGCCCGTCAATTAGACAAGATTGTCAGCGCACTCGTTGTCATCAACGCCGATATATTAGGTTTGATGGAAATAGAAAATGATGGGTTTGGTAGCGACAGCGCAATTGCTCAACTTGTTGATGCACTAAATAGCGCTATGGGTGAAGGTACCTATGCCTACATTGATGCGTCTTCTGTGGCCAATAATAATGGTGCGATTGGTACAGACGAAATCGTTGTGGGAATTTTATATAAACCTGCAACGGTAAGTGTGAATGAAGCGCCCAGAGTATTGTACTCAAGTAATAGCCCAAGCGATGATGAGGGTGTGCTGTTTGTCGATACAAAAAACCGCCCTTCTCTAGCTCAGCAATTTATTCACCTGGCCTCGGGCGAAACGTTTGTGGTCAATGTTAACCATTTTAAGTCGAAAGGTTCGTCCTGCGGCACTGGGGATGATGACTATGAGACAGGCCAAGGTAACTGTAACAAAACCCGTACAAGGGCGGCAACCGCCGTGGCCACATGGTTAGAAGCTGAATATCCAGACACCCCGGTTATCTTGCTGGGTGACTTAAATAGCTACGCGAAAGAAGACCCTATTACCGTGTTAAATGATTATGGTTATTCAGATGCCGCTGCAACTGTGATTGGTGAATTGGCCTATAGCTACACCTTTGATGGCCAACTTGGTACGTTGGACTATTTAATGACCAATACCCTTGCCTCTGAATGGCTGTTTGATGCCACTGAGTGGCACATTAATGCTGATGAGCCCGCCGTTTTAGACTACAACACTGAAGACAATGGCGATTTATTCACAAATTCTCTGCTATATCGTGCCTCTGATCACGACCCCGTGATCGCGACCTTCACTATGCCTAGCGAAACAATGGCCGGCGATTGGGATAGCGACGGTGATATCGACATGATTGATTTACAACGTTTATCTATGGCCATCGCGACCAACCAAAACATGGATGACAGTTTTGATTTAAATAATGACGGGCTCATTAATATCTTTGACGTCATGATGCTGCGAAACATGTGCACAAATACGGGCTGCGCAACAAACTAACTAGCTTTTAAATGGAGTAAAAAAGATGAAAACACTATTCGCTATACTGACCCTACTATGGACCGTAAATGCTCATTCAGCTCAAATTTCAGTTTCTGTGAACGAAACCACAATAAATGTGGGCGATGAGGTGGTACTTTCGTTCAGTGGTATATTTGACTTTGCTGATGATTTTCAAGGTTACCAACTATCGTTGCCTTATGATGCAAATGCCTTTTCCTTCGATATCAACAACGCTTCCAGTCAATTTGATGTGGCTGGGTTTACGTCAAACTCAGATAATGGCACGAGTTTAAGCAGCCTTGGGCTATCATTCACAGGCGCATTAACCGGCACCGTTAACATTTTCACTCTTTCATTGAATGCACTGCAGAGCGGCGTGTTTAGTTTCGACACCAGCGGTCTGCTATTGTCTGATGGGAGTGGTAATATAATAGTCCCAACATCGTCTACGTCTGCCACGTTGACGGTGGCAGAAGTCTCTGAGCCTGCTATGGTTGTTCTTATCTTAATGGGGGCAGCATTCGTCGTGCGCCGCAGGGTGAAATAAAGTCACTAAGCTGTTTACATTAATCACGCCCCTTAGGCCTTGGCAAACCTCACGGTTTTGCTCTGGATTAAGGGGCGTTTCTTGTCACGTTTTGTACGTATTCAGTATACACCAACAGCTATTCCATAAAGCCTTCGATATCCTCAATAACGTCTTCAATATTGCCAATAAACACGTGCTTTTGCTTATCACTTAATGTGGTGGCCAATTCACTGACCATTGCCGCCATAACCTCAGCATTATGTGCTCTAGCGTTGATGTACATTGGGCTGCGGTAGGTATCTGGGTTTTGAATAAGAGTGATGAGCTGTTGCTCGAAATC
The DNA here is from genome assembly GCF_015767655.1 of Alteromonas sp. B31-7. Lineage (NCBI taxonomy): Bacteria > Pseudomonadati > Pseudomonadota > Gammaproteobacteria > Alteromonadales > Alteromonadaceae > Alteromonas > Alteromonas sp. B31-7. Next base: position 2,187,146 of record NZ_CP065233.1, on the reverse strand, counting down.
TTTATTGATATGTCGTGTGGCGATAATGCGCCTTGCCGCATTAGTCATCGTTTCGCGGTAGTTAATCCATTCATCTCTGGTAGATAGATATTGTTCGCTATAGGTGGCAATAATTTGTTCTTGGGTATCAGTAAGGCGGCCAATTTGCTCTTCCACACTCTCCAATAGTTGCGCTTTACGCTTTTGCTTTTTTTCTTTTTCTTTTTCTGACAGCGACAGATAGTCTTGGCGCTTTTCAATCTCTTCGCGGTTTTCTTTTTCGATTTGAGCAAATAATGTAACAACCTGCTCATCACTTAACGTTTTCGCAATAGCAGCCACATCTTGGCTAACCTTGTCCCTAGCGCGGGTCCAGTGCGTACGGGCGTGCAATAAATGGGCAAGAATGCGTTCGGAAGTTAGACGGTTAGTGAGTACGTCTTGTTTAATTTCTTCAAGCTGGGTTTTGTATTTCGATAATTCCGTGCTTTTGTGCCATTGACGCCACGTGTTTAGATATTCATCAAACACTGTTTTTTGTTCATCTGTTAACTCAACGTAATCATCGAGATACCAATATATCCACCAATCTACATTGTTATAAGCAATTTTAGATGAGCATGCGGTTAAGCTTGTTATGAAAACCAGTAAACATACAAATTTTTTCATGGGCATCCTTGAACAGTCTACATTAGGCCATGTGATACGTATTACCGTTAAATGGGTATTACATTAAGTGGCCTTATTTTAAGCTCACTTTTTACTAAGGTATTCACTTTCGCAAGTCATTACGCTTTAGTGATACCGATATAGGGGTTATATTAAGGGAAATCACGTAACAAAAAAGGGAGAACTTGTGTCAAAACGTGTAGCAGTTTTAACGTCCGGCGGCGATGCCCCTGGGATGAACGCGTGCATTCGCGCGATAGTCATTGCATGTGAGCACCTTGGTTATGCCCTTATTGGATACCAGCACGGTTACAATGGATTGATTAACCAAGAGTATGAATCCCTTTCACTGAATGCTACCCACAATTTAATACAACAAGGTGGTACTATCTTGCACAGCGCTCGCTGTGAAGCTTTTAAATCGGTTCAGGGCGCAAAAGATGCGGCTAGAAACCTAAATACTTTAGGTATTGATACCCTGATTGTTATTGGGGGGGACGGCTCTTTTCGGGGCGCAGAACATTTATCCCAATACTGGCCCGGCCAAATTCTCGGAATTCCCGGTACTATTGATAATGATGTGGCGGGTTGTGACGCTACTGTGGGATATTACACAGCTATCGATACCGCCGTATCTTCCATAGATAAAGTACGAGATACCGCCGATGCTTTCGAACGCATATTTTTAGTAGAAGTCATGGGCAGGCATGCGGGCTTTTTAGCCTTAAATGCGGCGTTAGCGTCGGCTGCGGACTACGTAATTGTGCCTGAGTTATTCGAGAGCGAAGACGCTGAGCTGAAAAGTATTGCGGCTCAAATTGAAGCCAGACGTCAGCTGAAGGGACCGGTGAGTTTTATTGTGGTGGTGGCTGAAAATGTCTGGCCTGGTGGCTTAAGTACACTTGCGGAACGTTTATCTTCACAAATGCAGTCGGAAGTTCGCCCAGTCACTCTAGGACACGTTCAGCGTGGTGGTTCGCCCGTTAGCCAAGATAGGTTACTTGCGACTAAATTAGGCACCCATGCTGTGGCCCTGGTTGAAACAGATAAGAATAAAGTGATGGTAGGTGAAGTTAACCACAAGCCCGTTGAAGTCCCCCTTAAGGCAACGTGGGAAAACAATAAGCCCCTTGATGATTGCAGCTTAAGTACCATGCGAATTACCATGAATAATAGGTACTGAGCCCCATTACTCTGCCACAAAATAAAAAACGCCCACTTTGTGTGGGCGTTTTTTATGCGTATTCGCCAGAGGTTCGCTACTACATTTTCATGGCGGCTTTGACTTTGTCTCTATGGCTTCTTGACACCTTGAGCTCGGTGTCGTTTTGTAAAATTAAGTGGTATTCGCCGCTGATGTGACTCACCAATTTTTTCACGAAACGAATATTAGCAATGGCAGAACGGTGCACCCTAACAAACCATTGCGGGTTTAACTCTTGCTCAAGTTCTTTCATGGTTTTACGCATAATGTGCATACCGTCTAATGCGTGTACACACATGTAATCACCGGCAGCATCTATCCACTGAATATCCTGTACATTAACCCGGGTGACTTCTGAGCCGTCTTTAATGGCTAACACGTCAGGGTAAGGATTTGTTTCCACCGCTTCACCATTAGCCAGTTTACGTAGAATTTCTTCACAGTCGTCACCGGTCAATTCGGCCACTAAGCTAACCAGTTTTTTAGACTGTTCATCTTGATGGGCCGTGGTCAGGTAGTCACGCACTTTATCGAGAGCCGACTTAAGTCTTTCATCGTCGGCCGGTTTCAATAGATAATCCAGAGCATGAACATCAAACGCCTTAATAGCGTAACTATCGTAGGCGGTAACAAAGACAATCACAGGAATGGGTTGGTTCAATTCACGCAACTTGTGAATAACCTGAAAACCATTCAACCCAGGCATTTGAATATCTAAAAACACCAAATCTGGGCGCAATTGGGAGATGGTACTTACGGCTTCAAGGCCATTTTGACATTCTGCGATAACTTCTACATCGTCGTGGCGCTCCAATCGAGCTCGCAGGCCGCGCCGTGCAAGTGGCTCATCATCTACCACCAGAGTTTTAATTATTTGCTTGCTCATGCTCATACATCCTTTACTTCATAAGGAATACGCAGTCTAACCCGCACTCCTGAAGGCTGATTATGTTCTATAGAAAATGCAAAGTTTCGTTGGTAAAGCGACTGCAGACGCTCTTTGATGTTAACCAGACCTACGCCATTCTCACGGCTTAACTGGCCATTTTTAATATCAGCTCCAGGGCCGTTATCAGCCACATCAAGTAGCAAATCATTACCAAAAGTTCGGGCAGTAATGGCTATTTGACCGCCGTTTTCCATTTTAGATATGGCGTGTTTTATTGCATTTTCAATAATGGGTTGCAAAATCATGCTGGGCACTAACGCATTATCGCAGTGATCATCAATATCCCACACCACTTCTAGTCTGTCATCAAACCTGACTTTTTCTATTTCAAGGTAAAGCCTTAACGCCTTAATCTCTTGCCCTAAAGGAACCCGTTTAATTGGATCATTATCTAACGAATAGCGAAGAAAGTCGCTTAAGCGAGAGACCATGGCTTCAGCGGTGTCGTTTTCTTTCAACAAGATAAGCGTAGAGATAGCATTAAGCGTGTTAAATAGAAAATGTGGATTTAATTGATAACGCAGCATTTTAATGTGCGCTTGATGCGCCATAGTACTTGCCTTCAACGCATTTTGCTTTTCTTTTTGTAGCATTTGGAAGTTTTTAATGCCGAAATACACACCACTCCAACACCCCACCATAATGAGAGAGTTAATGGTATTGGTGAAATACATATACCACTCGTCGGGACGGTAACCGTGTTTATATATCTCCCAGTAATTGACGTTTTTAACCACCGCCCATAAAAGTGCAATGAGGTAACACGATGCAATCACAATGATGATCATGTTTAAAGGAGATTGTTTTCGAGCCCAGCGATAAATGTATCTTAATGGAATGGTAAGCAACCACCCTGCATAGGCGTTAAGCAAAATGATAAATACCCAAATAGGGCGAACGTCATGAAGAAACGAACCTATATAATAAATAATAGCGAAGCCTGCCCACCCTGCACTGTGCAGCGTCCAAAACAAGCGTTCATTACTTTCAATAACGCGCTGAAAGCGACTCACATAAATACCAATTTAATAAATAATAAAGAGATTATACGCAAGCCGAAGGTTAACCGTAGCGGCTTGGTCGTATGCCATAGGCGACTTATCGCAGGAAAGAAAGTCATGAGATTTTAATTTTAATAACTGATATTTAGCCGCTTAAGCCAATGTACCCACCACCAGGCAGGCCCAACAAGTAGAAAGCGCAAATCTTCCAAAAAAGAGGGCTTCTTACCTTCAATTTTATGGCCAATAAATTGTAATGCCCACATGATCACAAATAGCGCTAAACAGGTTTGCCAAACCGACACACCGTAAAACTCAAGCAATCGTATAGCAGAAAAACACACAATGGTAAGCAGTGTCATGGCAGCGCCTATTGGGCCTGAAAGCGAAAAATAATAATAGAGTATGGGCAGCGCAATAAGGTGGGCCCACGTAACATTGACCTTCGCAAGCAGTTCCGGCACGGGAATGGCGTATAAAAGCCCCAAAGTAACAAAGTAAATGCTGGGCACAGCAACAGCGTGAATGGCAACGTTGGCTTTGTTTTGATGGCTTTCGCTGTATTGGGTTAGCAGTCGTTCAATAGTACGCATAACAATTCTCTTTCTAGTTATTTTAGGTCAAGCGCTTTTAATACTAACTAATTAATGTGTGGCGTGATAAAAGCGCATTTACTGTTTCGCTATCACTGTTAAATTTTACTCCGTAATATACAAAATCACTTTCTAATTTGTGATTCCGCACCGACGCCTGAATTTTAGACTCCACGCCATCGGTAGAATAAGTAAGGGTGAGATTCGCATTATCTAATAATACGGGCCACTCTGGGTTTAAGGGGAGCGCAATTTTGCAACCATGTTGTGATATGTCCACGATTATCCCCGTCACTTTATCCGCTTCAGGAAATGTTTCAGAGGTCACGATAACTGAAATACCTGGTTGCGAACGTTTATTCGCACGAAGACCAATGGATTCAATGTGAGAAGGAAAACTCGTTATTAGCAGCCCCGTAGGTTTCGAGAGCAACTTTAATACTTTTACGCGAAATGCAATGACTTGCCCTGCGTCTCCTTCCAGTACGTAACGAACCACTAAATCGTTACCAATAGTGAGCAAATCTCGGGTGGACATCCATTTGGCTGACGTGGGCGCTTGAAATAAAAGACAGTTACCCAGTTCCATTCCTACATAGCCAGTTTTAACGCGCCGTGGCGCGGTAGGCGTAGTAATTTGAAGGTCTACCATAGTGCCAGGAAGGAGTGAACGTAAACTTTCAACGTCTTCTCGGTTCATGCGCCTATTTACCACTTTTTCTTCCATGCTTCGCCATTTTTAATTGTTATTACCACCAATGTAACTAATTTTAGCCTAGCTGACAAAACCTTCATGATAAGGCATCATGAAGGTCTCGTTTATTGTTAGGTTTTTTATGCGTACTTTATCTCTTCAGTATCAGCTTAGTGTTAAATCTTGGCAGCAGCATCTTTTCGCCGTGGAACTTAAGGTTCCAGAACACAACGAAGCCACCCTCACCTTTGCGCTACCGTCTTGGATCCCCGGCAGTTATATGATTCGCGACTTCGCAAAAAGTATCACGGAAATAACCTTTACCCATGCCGACACTGGGGCAGAAATAGCGGCTCAGAAAATAGACAAGCAAACCTGGGAGGTTGCCACCAACGGCGATGGCGTTATTGTCAATTATGTGGTTTACGCGAATGACTTATCAGTACGTTCGGCGTTTATTAATCATGAATATGCCTTCATTAATGGCACAAGTGCGTTTTTGAATGTAGTGGAAATGAGCGAAGTGCGTTGCACATTACAGATAGAAAAGCCGGCGCAGAGCCATTGGCAGGCGCATACCGGTATGACACCTATTGCGCTAGACAGTAATCCTCAATATTGGGCATATGAAAGCCACAACTACGCTGAATTTATTGATCACCCTATTTTTATTGGTGAATGCGAAACCCTGAGTTACGAGGTGGATGGTGTGACCTTCGAGTTGGTTTTTAGTGGTAGCCATCAACTGGACTTAGCGCGAATTGCACAGGATCTTAAGCCCATTTGTCGCCATCATATGGCGTTGTTTGACCACCCCCAGCCTGTATCTCGCTACGTATTTATGACCTTACTGGCGGAAAATGGTTTTGGCGGTTTAGAACATCGAAACTCCACCGCACTGCTCTATCCTCGTCACGACCTACCGCGGTTGGGAGACAATAGCCAGGCAAATAAAACAGACGGTTACATCACCTTTTTAAGCTTATGTAGTCACGAGCTATTTCACACTTGGCATGTGAAACGCATTAAACCAGATGTGATGGTTACACCAAAACTAGGTGAAGAAACATACACAAACCAACTGTGGATATATGAAGGTTTTACCAGTTTTTATGATGATCTCACCCTTGCTCGGGCTAAGTTGATAGATGGCAAAAAGTACCTCGACATTGTCGCGCAGAATATTTCGCGCCTGCTACAAAATGCTGGACGATATAAACAGTCGGTGGCACAAAGTAGTTTCGACGCATGGACAAAGTTTTACAAACAAGACGCCAGTGCCACTAACAACATAGTTTCATACTACACCAAGGGCGGCATCATTGCTTTTGGCCTAGATTTGCTCCTTCGCCATCGTTCGAATCAAACCGTGTCACTTGATACTGTCATGAAGCGCCTTTGGGAGATTTATGGTCGTGACGAATGTGGTACGCCAGATAACGTCATTGCTACCTTGTGTCAGCAAGAGTTTGATATTGACGTTAACGATTATCTCGATAGCGTGGTTTACGGCACTGACGATGTGCCTCTTGAAACTTGGCTTGATGATATAGGCGTTAAACTGCACACGCGATCTGTAGTAAGCGCAGAAGATAAAGGCGGTTATACTGATGCAACAGAAATTCGACATCAATTAGGCGCAACTTGTAAGCCCGCGGCCATGGGGTTATCTGTGATTCAGGTGTTTGAAGGGTTAGCTGCCTCAAAAGCGGGCGTTATGATAAATGACATTATTTTGGCTTTAAATAATCAAGTTGTTAATCAAGCAAAATTACAGCGGTTACTGGATTGTGCATCTGATACACATGTAACCCTAACACTCATTCGCGATGGGCAAATCGTCAATGTCGCCTTGCCGGTATTGCAAGCGCGTCAGGATAGAGCCTACTTTACCATTGAAAATGAAGAAAAATTTCAACAATGGTTAGACCATTAAGCGGGTTGAGCGCGTTTCATGTTAAACCAGATAACGCGCGGTATTCATCAAGGTGCGCGTTGATTAGCGCGCACTTTTCTCGCGCAAAGAATCACACACGAATAAGCAGCTAGGCGTTAGTTAGGCTGGCCCGTAACGATAGTTTGCGGGTCTAATCGCATCTTACCTAAGTTGATACGCCAATCTAAATGTGGGCCTGTGGCACGCCCTGTTGCGCCAATGGTACCGATAGGTTTACCCTGCTCTACGTATTCCCCCACTTTTACATTTATAGAATCTAAATGAAGAAAGGTAGAGAAAACCCCCATCCCGTGATCCATAATCAGGGTGTTGCCAGAGTAATATAGATCTTTGGCTAGGGTCACTTTCCCGCTGGCTGGCGCATAAACTGGCGTTCCTGTTGGACCGCCAACATCTACGCCATAATGCGGCCACTTAGGCGTACCATTTAATATACGTTGGCTACCATAAACGCCAGTAATTGGCCCTTTTGCCGGCCAAATGAAACGCGTGAATACTGCATCGAGAGCCGATTTAGGCTGACGGGCAATCGCGACATCAATGTTGTCTTGTTTAATGCGATCGGTGACCGATTGCGGTGGCGTCACCATTTTTTGGTCGAGGCCGTCAATGCGCTGGATGTTATAATTCCGCTCGGTCAACGTGATGGGTTTAGTGATGACACTTCCATCGGGTAAAGATACAGTGAGTTCATGGTTCAACGGGGCTTTGCGTTCAAAACCGATAACAAATTTACCCTGTGAGTTAATCTCTACCTTTACGCCATCGAGTCGTACCTTGGCACCCTCTGGCACTTGACCTCGTAATAGTGCCCCTTGGGTCATTTCGCCATGTAAAACCAAAGGGGACGTTTCGTTTGCTTCGCTGGCCACACTGACCATTGAGAAGAGTACGCAAACACATAATAGACTTGTGCGTCGTACTATTTTTCCGAATTTACCAATAGGGTTAACGTCAAAATTAACTTTCTTCATCAATGTCATAGAGTGGCTCATTTCCTTGCTTATTTGCCCTAGATTATTCGCTTACCATGGCGCCTTTTCCAACCCCTTCGTAGGCAATAACTTGGCAGTGAGAATCAGGTGTACGCTTTTTTTGCTCTTCCAATAGATATTGCGCTAAGCATTCCACGGTAGAATCGGTGTCGATAACTTCACAGTCTGATTTTGGAATAATGAGTTCAAAATACCCTTGCGAAGATTCATAAGCAAAACAGAGATAGGCAGACGGTTCAGCAACACTGCCAGTTATTTTCCGTTCAGTGTAGGCAATTTCGTCTTCTTGCGTGGCAATATAGATATCTTCCCACCGTTTAGCCCAGTATCTTTGCTCAGCTTCACTCACTTGACCATCTAGTAAAATATCAATACGAGAACGATGGCCGTGAGCAATACGCTGACAGTTACCGTCATGCTTCTTTAAACCATGGGTATAGTGATAGAAGGGGGAATGAATCACTTCTGTTCTTAACTTCAACGTAATATTATCTACGTTTTCTGGTAAATGCGTAGCCAGAACTTCTTTCAAATAAACACTGACAGACGCCATGGTGACCACGTCTGAATACAAAATTGCGTAAGCTTCAGCGGGACAGTGCAGCATAATTTGCCGGCCGTCTTCGCAGGTAAATTGTACTTCAACTTGTTCAGTTACTTCATCATGTATAACCTTTGAACCTGCGTATTCTGCTGGCACAAGCAATTTGTGATCAACATATTCATCAATCAATCGTTTTAGGTTTTTTTTCACTTTACCGAAGTCTTGGACCATGCTCTCTTCATTGAGCTCTCCATCCAGAACCACGTCGACAATCCAGCTTTCACCTACCATGCCGCGCTTCGGGCAAAGGTATGAAAAGTCCATCACTGTCAAATCATTTACAAATAATTGCATAACACCCTTGAATCGTGTTCATTTTTCTTTGTGTAGTATACGTTTTTTTAAGGCTTAAATCAGTGATTAGTCCATAGAAGATTGTCGATTAAGCTGATCTTTTAAATTTGGTGGTAATCCTCTCAACGTTAGGGTATCGGTGGCAGGATCGTAAAATACCCTATCACCCATTAATTTTCTTTCAAAGCTAATAGAAACACCGCCGCCTTGCCCGCTAAATTTGGCTAATTGTTTTAGTGCTGCGGGGTCGGGTTGAATTTCTTTTTCAAGTGGGGTTTCCATTTGCTGTGAAAACGCGGAAAAATTGTTATTCGTTTCTTCGTTCGCGGGTAAGCGGTTGGCTAATTCATCCACAGATAAACTCTCGCCCGCATCAATTTTTTCCTTGAAGTAGCTTTTAACTTCTTCTCTGTGTTGATGCTGTTCTTGAGGGTCTAGGGCTTCACTGGCTAAGTACGCATCAACAGTTGAAATTAACTGTTTATTTTGTTGCTTCACGTCGACCAACTCTTCGCATCCGACAAACTGCATAAAAAAGTCTGAAACTTTTCTTCCCATGCGGCCTTTAATAAAACTTACGTAACGTTGTTGTTCTGGCTGGATATCCCACTGGGTTAAATCAAACCGCACAGCCAATTGCATGCGAGCAAGGTCTAAATGCTCTCTGGCTGACAAATCAAGGGAATGCGTAACTTCTACATGAGAGCGGGTATTCAGTAACGCAATCATTAAGTACTGTGTAGCAAGGTATTCATATTGGCAGAAGATTAAAAAACCGGTTTCTACGGTTCCGGTATCGGCCAAGGTTTTAACTAAGCGATTGGTTGCCGATACGGAAAAACGATGAAATGCATCTTCTACATTGTCTCCCGCGGCTTTTTTCTCTGCCATGTAGTTTTTTAATTCGTTAGCGAACGCTGAAACATCAGTGATGCCACTTTTTTCTTCGTCATTATCTTCGTTTTCGTTATCTACGCTGGGCGCGTTATCAACAAAATGGCCGACGCCTTTGCCGGGTTTAGCATTGAAACTGTGATTAATTTGATGCGCCAATAACTCAATTTCTGGCGTCACGGCCAAGCAGTTATCACGTGGAATAGCCTCAATTTTTTCTTCTTTATTGAGGATGAGACGATGTACGACAAAGTGGTGAATCAGTGCACTCATAGTAAAAAGGGTGTCCTGTTGCTTAAAAAGTGTCAGAAATATCCAAGGATTTGCGGGATTTTAGAATGAATGATTGTTATCACTCAAACAACGATTATAATCATTTTACGACTAAAACCATTCTTTTTATCAAAGAAATTATTAAAAAGAGGCGTAACAATGCCCCAACAGAGCCGTTACACAAACGATCAGTTCGAAGCGCTAATGAACGACGTCATTCTAACATTAGAGAAAAACGAAGCCGACAGAGATTTATCTCTTATGGTACTAGGTAACGTTATTACCCATATCCTTAATACACAGGTTGCACCTGAGAACAGAGAAACCATGGCTGATCAATTCGCTAACGTTCTTAAAAAGAGTGTTCAAGGTAAATAGGCGCCCTTATGATTTTAGCTGAATCTCCACGCCGTCAACGGGTGACGAAACTGGTAAATTGGGGCCACTGGTTTGCGCTAGCCAATATTATTATTGCTATTGTGATTGCTTCAATTTTTGTATTTTCATCGCCTATGCCAGGTACAGGTGTGGGAACAGTGTATTTACTTACCAATTGGTTCGGTCATATTGGTTTCATGACCTTCTTTGGCTTCGTTATTTTTATATTGCCACTTTGTTATCTGGTGTCGAACCCTAGGGTGATTAAAGCAACGGCGTCGGTGATTGCTGCGGTTGGGCTTGCACTCCTTGCTTTCGATGCCCTCCTGTTTAACCGTACAGGTTTTCATATTAGCGTGCATGCCGCTGACCTACTTAAAGATGAAGCACAAACGCAAATTGGTGCATTTGACTGGCAGCAATGGGCGTACTTGTTTTTGTTGTTCATAGTGTGGCTAGGTTTTCAATTGGTACTTGCCAATGCGATTTGGAAACGGGTTGAGCGCTTTACTAAGTATAAAATTGGTATACCTGTAGCGAGCTTTTTCGTTGTTTGTTTTGTGTCAAGTCATGCCGTTCATGTGTGGGCAGACGCTAAGCTGTATCAGCCTATTATCAAACAGGACAACATGTTCCCGTTATCGTATCCAGCGACGGCAAAAACCACGATGTCTCGTTATGGGTTACTTGACCTAGCGGCGTATGAAGAACGCAAGCAACTACAATTCAATTCAGACATTCACAACATCAATTACCCAGCAGAGCCGGTGTATTGTTCGGTTAATGCAAACGATAATATGACGGTAATTGTGCAAACAGACGATATGCCAATTGCCAATATTGACGGCTTTAATCTGAATACCGTGGCTCGCTACTACTCTACCGCAAGCAATCAAGAAAGCCTGATTTCCACCACCTTATTTGGGGTTCCAGAAATATATCAAGCATCGTTATCAGCTAAACGCCCGGTGCTATTGGCGCTCCCTGTGGGGCTTGGAATGCCCGTATCACTCCACTTTGACGAGGCTCTTCCCTCGCAAAGGTTTGACAGTTATACGCAACCTTTAGGTAGTCAACACGGTGGTTTACATATTGCGTTTTTAACGGCATCGAGTATTGAAAGCTATTTAACGTCTGAGTTGCTTACCAACAGTAAAGTGATTGTGGCAACGGGTTACAGCAGTAATAACACGAATAACGCTGGCACCTTATACAGCAACCTGCCTATTAAGGGTACGATGGCAAGTACTGAAGACCTTGCTCCTACTATTTTAAATGCATTGGGCTGTAATGCTCCTTCGCACTTCTATTCCACAGGGCAAAGCCTGTTATCGCCAAGTCGCAATTGGTTGGTGAGTACATCTGGTGAACGTATCGTGGTGTTTCATAACGGAAAACGTACTGATGTGTTAAGTAATGGCAGTTATGAAATTACCGATTTGGCCACCAATAAGCGTAGTAACGCCCCGCTCAATGTGGACCTACTTAGCCAAGCGATAAAACATTTGTCGCGGTTCTCGCAACAACATTAAAAAAGCGCCTACGGGCGCTTTTTTACTCTATAGAGCCTGGTATATCGGTGAGTTTATTGACGAGGTAAACCTGGCTTTTATCAGCCTCTAACGGAGGGGCTTTATCAGACACATAGACACACCATTTCACCCCAGCTGCCTGGCCAGCTTCTATGTCGCGCCAACTATCTCCAATCATTATGCTATTTGGTAAATCAATAGCATATTGTTTGGCGGCGTTTAACAGCATACCGGGTTTGGGTTTTCGACACTCACACATGACTTGGTAGGCGGAAAGGTTTCCTTCAGGATGGTGTGGACAGTAAAATACGGGAATGTGAGGTAACCCTTGGTCGGAAAATTCATCCTGAACCTGTTTCATCAGGTTTAGAAAGTCGGCCTCCGTGAAGTAGCCACGTGCAATACCTGATTGATTAGTCACAATAATAGGTTTAAAACCTTGCGCGACAAAGTGCTTGATCATGTCAAATACACCTTCCACATAATCAAAATTGTGGTAGTGCCCCACATAACCATGGTCTATGTTGATGATCCCGTCACGGTCTAAAAATACGGCTTTTTGTTTTTGCATTTGTATTCTTCTGGCTTGAACGCGGTTTACTCAGGTTTTTATGAGGATGATAGTGAAAATACCTGAATGTTAAAGTCGACGGTGACCGATGCTAAATTTTCTACCACCTTATCTAATTTTTCAGGTGTTAAGCGCCAGTAATAAGGCGTCATTTTAACAAGAGCGAGACGCTGTTCTGGGGATGGTAAAGATAACGTGTAAGAGAGGTTTTCATGTTTTATTTGATTGAAACCCTCACGTTCCGTTGATTCGTCTTTATGCGGCTGTGGGTTGCTATATACCAGTGATTTTAATTCAAAGAGATGCCTTGGCGCAGGGTCAACCGTAAGCAACACGCCATGGGGTTTCAATACACGAGCATATTCTTTTGTGCATCCCGGCGCAAACACCTGGATGGCGGCGTCTAGCGTACTATTTTGTAGCGGTAAATCAAAGCTGCTAGCGACAACGAATTGGCACGACTTGTAGGCTTTCGCTGCCAGTTCAACAGCGGTTTTCGAAATATCACTGCCTGCACCGTCAAGGATAAAGCCGCTTTCTTTTAACCCTTTCACACACGCATGTAAGTAGCTTCCTTCGCCACAACCAGCATCGTACAGGGTTAACGGCGTATTTTCTAAAGATTGGCTGGCGAAATACCGCGCTAAAATTTCACACATGGTGTCTTTAAGCGGCTGATAACCCTTTTGTTCATGGAACATGCGCCGTGCACGTACCATTTCCTTATCGTCTCCCGGCGACTTAGATTTTTTAAACTGTACAGGAAGTAAATTTACGTAGCCTGCTTTGGCCTTATCGAAAGTGTGTTTGTTTGCACATTGAATGGCTTTTTCATTTACATTGATGGGGAGTTGGCATAAAGGGCATTGCCACATAAAAAATATCCAAAAAACGACGACGAGTAATAAGTTTATCAATTTTCACTGTCAGTGTCTTATTGGAAACTGTGGCTTAGCCCTCTCTCTTGTGTATTGCTTTACGTGTTAGTGTGTTTATTAAAGAGTGTATAAACACTGGAGAAGTCTTTTTCTCCATGGCCCTGTGACTCCAGCATTCTATACAAGCTTTGCGCTGCTGTTGCCATGGGTGTGGTAGAGACACTGTCGGCCGCAGTGTTCATGGCAAGGTTTAAATCTTTGTTCATAAGCTTAACCATAAAACCACCTTCATACTGATTGCTAGAGGGCACATTTTCCATAACATCTGGACACGGATTGTACTTCTCCAGTGTCCAGTTGCACCCCGAGCTTTGCAGCATAATGTCAGACATAACCTTAGGGTCTATGCCATTTTTTGTGGCCATCGTTAGGGCTTCTGAAGTACCCGCCATAAGCACCGCCAACAGCATATTGTTGCAAATTTTTGCAATCTGTCCTGCCCCTAAATCGCCGGCGTGAAACAAATTCCGCCCCATACATTGTAAAACAGGTGTCGCCTGCGCAACCGCGTGTGGGCTGCCTCCCATAATAAAGGTGAGCGTTCCCGCTTTCGCGCCTGCCGTGCCGCCAGAGACGGGAGCATCAATAAAGTGCATGTTACACGCATATGCATCAGCGCCAACCCGTTTTGCAGTATCTGCATCTATGGTAGAGGAGTCGATAAATAGGGTTCCGGGTTTGGCGCCACGAATAATACCATCATTACCTAAATACAAGCGCTCAACGTGTTGAGCCGCCGGTAACATAGTCACGACAATGTCTGCATCCTTTACCGCACTCAACGCCGAATCAGCAACACTGGCGCCTTCACGCTTTAGTGAATCCATCGCCGGCACCGACAAATCAAATACGGTTACCCTATGTCCACTTTGCACTAAGTTTACGGCCATAGGACCGCCCATATTGCCCAAACCAATAAATGCGATGTGTGTCATTTTTCCTCTCCTAAGTGAGCCAGCGGATGTTCGTCTTCTGCCCAAGGAGAACTGAAAAAACCTTCAACAACGTCGTGGGGAACTTCTTCTACGTGGTTATATTTCCACTTAGGGGAAAGGTCCTTGTCGATGAGCAGCGCCCTTACGCCCTCTTGAAATTCGCCTGACTCTCCGCATCTGCAAGACATAACGGCCTCCATTTTGAAACATTCAGCCAACGTCATCGTTGCCCCGCGAACACACTGCTCAAAAACCAGATGGGCGGTAATAGGCGACCCATTTTTGAGGTTTTTTTGTGCTTTATTAAGCCATTTTATCGCCACTGCGTGTGCCTCTGGGTCTTCACTAACCGGTAGATCACTTTCTTGGGCGCTTAAAATATTGTCTACCACCGCAGCCACTGTTTTGCCGTCACACCATGTATTAATAGCGTTTTGATGCAGAGCGATAAGGCTCTTGGGCGGGCTTAGTGGCGCATCTAAGTTCGCGAGTACCTGAGAGACCGAATCGTGATGATTAACACCGCCCCACTCAACGTCGTTTAACTTCTGCATTAAGATGTCTAGTTGATTGGCAGCCACCAAATAGTCAGCCAATCCCGCATGTACAGCATCAGCACCGTTCATTTGCGTGGCTGTCAATCCTAAGAACAAGCCTGTTTTACCTGGCATGCGCGGTAAAAAATAGCTGCCTCCTACATCGGGATAAAGACCAATGGAAATTTCAGGCATTGCCAATCGTGATGTTTCTGTCACCACTTTATGACTTGCTCCACATAAAAGGCCCATACCGCCGCCCATTACAATACCTGAACCCCATACCACGATAGGCTTGGGGTAATAATGTATGCAGTAGTCCAAGGTATATTCAGTTTTGAAGAATGATGTTAAAAATGCAGGGATCTCTCCTTGGGATTCACACATTGCGTGGTACATAGAGACGATATCGCCGCCCGCACAAAACGCTTTATCGCCTGCTGATGTGAGAACAATGCACGTGATATCTTGCCGTGATTTCCATTGCTCTAATGTATCTAACAGGATACTCGCCATGGGCAAGTCTAGGGCATTCAGAGCCTTAGGTTTGTTTAAAGTGAGGACGCCCAATACATGGCCGCTTTTGGTTTTACGCTCTTCGGCGATGACGACGGGGGCTGACTGTTGCATAAAAACTCCTTATCCCTGTTAAAGCAGGCTTGTGGTATCTGCAAGTAATCGCCTTGCTATGATAACGCGCATAATTTCATTTGTGCCTTCAAGAATTTGATGAACGCGTACATCGCGAACATGGCGTTCTAATGGGTATTCATTAATATAGCCATACCCACCATGTAACTGTAAGGCTTCATTACACACTTTAAAACCCACATCGGTGGCAAACCGTTTCGCCATAGCGCAGTAAGTGGATTTGTCTGGGTGGTTCGCGTCTAGTTTACACGCTGCCATACGAACGAGTTGCCTTGCTGCCACCAATTCCGTGGCCATATCGGCTAATTTAAATTGTAACGCTTGAAATGTGGCAATAGGCTTTTGAAATTGCTCGCGTTCACGTAGATAGGCGTTGGCCAAATTAAGTGCTTGTTGGGCCGTCCCTACAGAGCAAGTTGCAATATTAATACGCCCGCCGTCTAAGCCTTGCATGGCCATTTTAAAGCCCTGGCCTTCCTCGCCTAATCGCCAATTTGCGTCAATCTCTACATTATCAAATGCAATCATTCTAGTGGGTTGAGCGTTCCACCCCATTTTCCTCTCTTTTTTACCGTAGCTTATTCCCGGCGCATTGGCCGGTACAGCGAATGCGCTAACGCCCTTAGGACCGCTGCCGCCAGTGCGAGCCATTACCACAAGAACGTCTGTTTCACCGGCACCAGAAATAAAAACCTTCGAACCATTCAGAATATAGCCAGACTGCTTTTTTTCCGCTTTTGTTTTTAGTGATGCAGCATCAGAACCCGCACCGGGCTCGGTAAGACAATAGGATGCCAGTTGTTCGCCAGTGACGAGACTAGGACACCACTTAGCGCGAACCTCATCACTTCCCCAGGTGGCTATCATCCAGGTTGCCATATTATGAATAGTTAACATGGCGGTGGTTGTCGTACACCCCATTGCCAATTGTTCAAATATCACAGAGGCATCCAAACGACTGAGACCTAAACCACCTTCACTTTCTGGGCTATATAAGCCGCAAAAACCCAGTTCACCGGCTTTTTGTATGGTTTCTTTAGGGAAAAAATGTTCGCGATCCCACTGCGCCGCAAAAGGTGCCAGTGCTTGTTCACTAAACTGTCGTGCTGTCTCCTGAAACGCCACTTGGTCTTCTGAAAGCTCTACATTCATTGTGTTTTACTCCACACTGCCGTTTTGGATTAGTCTAACGAAATGGTTAAATTTGTACCGCTTGGTACGTCGTCTTCTAGCCATCTAGCGGTGACCGTTTTAGTCTCGCTATAGAAACGAATGGCTTGTTTTCCGTAGGCGTGGAGGTCGCCATAAAAAGAGTTTTTCCACCCTGTGAAGGAAAAAAATGGCAAGGGCACAGGAATTGGAACATTAATACCTACCTGCCCTACCTCGACATTTCTTTGGTATTTTCGCGCTGCTGCACCACTGTTTGTAAATATGGAAGTACCATTACCATAAGGGTTGTTGTTAACCAGTGTCAGGGCATCATCGAGTGAATCCACTGACATACAGGAAAGTACTGGGCCAAAAACTTCTTCTGTATAAATACGCATATCGGCAGTGACCTTATTAAACACCGTTGGGCCTACCCAGTTGCCGTCTTCATAACCTTCCACAGTGGCGGTGGAACCATCTAATAAACATTCGGCCCCTTCTTCTTTCGCTTCTTGAATTAAACCTAATACACGTCGTTTTGCCTGAGGGCTGATGAGAGGGCCAAATCCTGCTTCCTCGTCGTCCCACAGGCCAGGTTTTACTTTAGCAATTCGGGCGACTAATTCAGGTATCCACTGTTGCGCCTGGCCAACAAAGACCGCCACAGAAATTGCCATACAACGCTGTCCCGCTGCGCCTACTGAAGCGCCAACAAGATTATTTAATACATGCTCCTTATTGGCATCGGGCATAATTACCGTATGGTTTTTGGCACCCGCAAAGCATTGTGCTCTTTTCATATTCGCCGTTGCGGTACGATAAATGTGTTGACCAACAGGAACCGAACCCACGAAAGAAACTGCTTTAATGCGAGGGTCGGTTAACAAAGGCTCTACTTGCTCTTTACCGCCATGGACAACATTGAGAACGCCGGCAGGCGCACCCGCTTCAAGAAATAATTCAGCTAAGCGATTAGGCGTTAAGGGGTCTTGTTCTGACGGTTTTAAAATAAAGGTGTTACCGCAAACAATAGCGAGGGGAAACATCCAAAGTGGGATCATGGCTGGAAAATTAAATGGGGTAATACCTGCGCAAACACCAAGGGGTTGCGTGACACTGTAGGTATCGACGCCTCTTGCAACGTTTTCAACAGTTTCGCCCATCATTAATGCGGGGGCGTTCATCGCTTGCTCAACCACTTCTATGCCACGCCACACATCGCCTTTTGCGTCGTCGAAGGTTTTCCCCGTTTCTTGAGCGAGCAAAGTCGCAATTTCATCATGGTGTGCTTTAAGTAGTGCCTGATAGCGCATCATGACTCGTGCTCGCTCAGTAACGGGCACGTTTTTCCATTTTGAGAATGCGTGTGTTGCTGATGCGATCGCCCCTTCCATTTCGCTCTCAGTCGCGCAGGGCGCGTGTGCTATGGGTGTGTTGTTGGCTGGATTAGTCACCGTAATGAACTCATCGGTTGCCGACGTTATAAATTCACCATTAATAAGTAAAGGAACCTGTTTCATACTTTTCTGCCTGTGATTAACTCATGAGAGTAACAGTAACGAATTGTTAACCTTCACGTAAACGTTAACGTCAAATCAATTTAAAATAATTGTAAATTAATTGTGACACCAAAGGTTGGATTCCTTATGTTTTCTTAGGACTAAGTCGATAGATACATGTCGCCGCTTCGTTTTACATCTTTTTGCTTAATGCACTTTAGCCGAAGCACTGGTAAGCTATTGTTTGATAGAATGTTGAGTACAGCACCGATGGAATACAGGATTGCAATTGTTGAAGACAATGCGACAGCAAGAACGACCCTTCGTGGTCATCTGCTGCCCATTGGTCATTTAAACGTACGTAGTTTTGCATCGGGTGTAGAGTTGAAAAGCGCACTGCGCAAACAACATTTCGAGCTGCTTTTAATGGACTATCACCTTGGTCAAGGCAAGTCTGGTGTAGAATGGATCCACGCCCTTCGTGAAGCGGGTTACATTCGTCCAAGTACAGGTATTATCTTTCTTACGTCGGATAGATCGCCACAGGCCATTGGTAGAATTATGGATCTTCAGCCTGACATTCTACTCATTAAACCCTACACCATTGCGTCACTCACTCGACAAATTCGACACTATATTTCTTATCGCCACTATGCTGACCCGATATTAAAAGAAATGGATAACAAGCAGCGAAGTAACGCAATAAGTTTACTTCAAAAGCAAGTGAGAGAAGGTGTGCCCTCTCGTTTAGTGAATGACATTCGCAAATTGTATGCACGGCTTCTTTATGAAAATGGCGAGATTCAACGAGCCATGAATATCTATGATGAAGTACTTACCCGCTCTGACAAAGTGCTGTGGGCACAATGGGGTAAAATACGTTGCCAATATGCTGCAGGTAAATGGCCGGAATGTCAGTCGGAATTAAGCACCATGGTGCATTCTAGCTTAGCTAGAGACCGGGCGTTTGAGTGGTTGGCGTCACTGTCCTTCGAAAAAAAGTCCTACGGACAGGTGGAAGATTACCTCGAAAACATTAAGTTTAGCGAGTTGAGTTTATCGGCAACCAGAATGAAATCTATTGCCTTTCAAAAGCAAAATAAAGTGGTAGAAGCCATAGACTTGTTTCAGAAAAAACGCGCTATGCACCGAAGTGCGAAAGATCGTTTTAACGATTTTACCTTTGAATTAGCAGAGTTCTATCTACTTCTTGCTGAAGAGTCTCCTACGACTAACCGTAGAGAAAGCTTGTCGCAAGCAAGAAAATTAGTGGGCATTGCTGGTCGAAATCAAGGTGATAGGCAAATGCTGCAAAAGCGCGACTACCTATTAGCATTTTCTGCCATTCTCGAACAGGATGAAGACAAAGCCGCAAGTCTTTTAGACGAAGATTACATGGATAATTATTTACGGACAGAACCTTCACTATTGGTTATTGCCGCCAAAGTGCATTATGGGTTGGGCAACGAAGAAAAAGCGAACGCATTGTTACTATTAGCCAGGCAAAAAAACGAAGAAACTCAGGCTATTACAGAACAAGTTAGCAACAGTGCATTAATTATTACAAGTGGAAAAGAATTGGGTTTAAATCACGAACAAGCTGTTGCGCTTAATGAAACAGGCACACACATGTTTGTTGAAAAAAACTTTTTAGGCGCACTCAAACACTTCTATGATGCGTTCACCTTGTCAGCAGATACGGCGGCCTTTGGTCTTAACCTTGTTCAATGTATGATTGAAGCGGATACTGCGGTATATCGAAAGTTCTCTGTACAGAGCCTACTGAGTTGTGTTGCGGAACTTGAACTCACACAGGGCAACCAGCAACGACTAAACCAACTGACATTGTTAGCACAAGCCGCTGCTGAAAAAAAAGGGTAAAATAAGGCTTTTCGCCTGCCTTACTTCAGCCGTGTTAGCAGGCTAGATGTATCCCATCTATTACCGCCCATTTTTTGTACATCAGCATAATATTGATCCACTAATGCGGTTAACGCAAGTGTAGAGCCATTTCTTCGAGCTTCATCCAATGCAATAGATAAGTCTTTTCGCATCCAGTCCACGGCGAAGCCAAATTCATAGCTGTTATCAAGCATAGTTTGGGCGCGATTCTCCATCTGCCACGATTGTGCGGCTCCTTTGCTGATGACGTCAATAACAGCACTGCAGTCTAAGCCTGCTTTTTGGCCAAAGTGCAACGCTTCAGCTAGGCCTTGAACAATCCCAGCAATGCAAATTTGATTCATCATTTTGGCTAGCTGCCCACTGCCACATTCCCCGAGTAATTGGCTGTGGCGAGAATAAGCGTCGAAAAGAGGCTTAGCTTTGATATAGTCTCTTTCCGTCCCGCCGACCATCACGGTTAACTGACCATTTTCAGCGCCAGCTTGCCCGCCAGAGACAGGCGCATCAAGAAAACCTAAACCATGGTCTTTACACACCCGGTCGATTTCCTTTGCTACCGTGGCAGATGCGGTTGTATGGTCTATTAATAATGCGCCTTCATTCATCGCAGCAATGGCTTCTTTTGCCACCGTTCTAACGTCGTTGTCGTCACCCACACACATTAGTACAACATCAGCATCTTTGGCTGCTTCAGATGGGCTTAAAGCGAGTTTGGCGCCATATTTTTCAACCCACTGCTTTGCTTTCTGTGTAGTTCGATTGAACACAGTCACATCAAAACCTGCAGAAACCAAATGACCCGCCATGGGATACCCCATAACACCCAATCCCAAAAAGCTTACTTTCATTTTTGTCATGCTGATCTTACTATCCATTCTAGGGTTATACTGATACCCAAAGTATCAAGCTTTAATGAAGCAAAGACAACAGTAATAAAAACAACAATACTGAGGAAACGCGATGTCAATTTATGCCCACACACTCACGAAAAACACTGGCGAACCACAAGAGATGGAAAGCTATAGAGGGAAACTGCTTCTTATCGTCAATACCGCGAGTAAGTGCGGTTTTACCAAACAATATGAAGGGCTAGAAAACTTGTACTCGCGCTATAAAGACAAGGGATTTGAAATTCTTGGGTTCCCCTGTGACCAGTTTGGCCATCAAGAGCCAGGCAGTGATGAAGAAATCGCGGCGTTTTGTAATATCAATTTTGGCGTTTCATTTTCGCTTTTTAAAAAAACGGATGTGAATGGCCCGCAAACCCACCCTATGTATGTTGAACTAAAAGACCAAGCGCCAGGTTTACTTGGCTCTAAGCGGATAAAGTGGAATTTTACGAAATTTTTGGTTTCAAAAGATGGCACTGTTGTTAAACGATATGCCCCCACCACGAAACCAGAAGACATAGCAAAAGACATTGAGTCCCACTTAGCATAAGTCATAATAAACAGGGAGGTAACCGTATGCTCAAGGTCGCGTTTTTCAGTGCTCAAGCTTACGATAATGCTATTTTTTCATCGTTGCGATTGAAACAGAAAAGTGTAGATGAAACTCCATCCTCCACTATTGACTTTACGTTTTTCCCCCACCCATTAAATGCGCAAACTGCGATAACCTGTAAGGGTTTTGATGCAGTTTGTGTGTTTGTTAATGACGATTTAAGTGCGCCTACCCTTGCGACCTTAGCCAATTTAAAAGTAAAACATGTCGCCCTGCGCTGCGCTGGGTTCAATAACGTGGATGTACACGCAGCGAAAGCGCTAGGGATTAAGGTTTCCCGTGTGCCCGCATACAGTCCACAAACAGTTGCAGAACATACATTGGCGTTAATCCTCACGTTAAACCGTAAAACCCATAAAGCCTACAACAGAGTAAGAGAAGGAAACTTTGCCTTGGAAGGCCTAATGGGCTTCACCCTTTTCAATAAAACCGTTGGCATCATTGGTACAGGCAAGATTGGTCAAGCAGTCATCCGTATTCTTAATGGGTTTGGTTGTAAAATTTTATGTTGTGACCCAAATCCTCATCGCGAGGTTGAAAAGCTTGGGGCAACCTACACCTCGTTAGAAAACGTAATGTCTCAGTGTCAAATTGTGTCTTTGCACTGTCCACTAAACGACGATAGCTATCATTTAATAAACGAGGATACATTAGCCCTTATGCCTAAAGGCGCCATGCTTATTAATACATCGCGTGGAGGGCTTATCGATGACACAGCGGTCATTGGTGCGTTGAAAAAACAGCACCTTGGTTACCTTGGCCTTGACGTTTATGAAAGAGAAAGTGAATTATTCTTTAGCGATCACTCATTAGACATTATTCAGGACGATATTTTTCAACGCCTGCTCACTTTCCCCAATGTACTGGTGACGGGGCACCAAGGCTTTTTTACCCAGGAGGCATTAGCCGAAATTGCACAGGTGACTGTGAGCAACCTTTTATTATTCACCCACAACAGCGATGTCACTGCCAATGACAACCTCGTGGACGTGTAAATCGTTACTCTTTGTGTTCGTTTGCTGCTGGTTTTTGCAGCATCAAATGGAAATATTTCCCAAGCCATAGAAACGGTTCGGTTTGATTGTATTGCCTTTCCACGCTTACGAGTTGGTCGAATTTAGATGTTTGATGGCTGTTATCTTTCATGTAATCGTGAAAACAGCGAACCCCGGTTTTACTTAAGATATGAAAGCCTGAATTTTCACAAAATTCCACTACTTGCTTAGCAGGTAAGGCATTTTGCGGGTTCAGTTTAACTTGGTTTTTAACCTTAAGGCCACGTTCAATATATTCAAAGTTACCGTAAATGGCATTCGCCATGAGCGCAGCATCTCTATTAAAGAAGCTAAGGCTTAGCAACCCACCGGGCTTTAGGTTGCTATACAAAAAACGTATGGCGTCGAAGGGCTTATCAAGCCACTCTAAAACCGCATGGCATACAACCAGATCATAAGCATCAATATCTGTAATATCTTGAAGATACTGCTGCTTTATATCGACGTTGCTAAACGCAGCTAAATTAGCGCTGGCCAATTCAAGCACATCTTTTGAACCGTCAGTCAGCGTAATACGATGTCCTTGCTCAGCTAAATGGGCGGCCATCACACCTGTGCCCCCGCCGACTTCTAATATAGATAAGGGCACTTGGGTGAAAGGTTGCAAGGCATCACACAAGATAAGATGGCGCAATTGCCCCTTAGTCGTACCATATATATTATCAGCAAACTTAGTTGCTATGCCGTTAAAAAGGCGGTCATTTTCCATAAACTATTCATCGTTAATTCACTTAATGTACCAGGTAATACATTAGGCTTTTGCATTACGCAGGGTTAGGTATGTCTATAAAGGTTACAGGTATATCGAAGTGCTCTGACAAGTGCTCACCTAATGCTTTTACTCCATAACGTTCGGTTGCATGATGACCCGCGGCGAAAAACGCAATGTCCATTTCCCGTGCGACATGAATGGTTTGTTCTGATACCTCGCCAGTAATAAAAGCATCTACGTTGGCCTCCACGGCTTGCTCTATAAAACCTTGGCCGCCTCCCGTACACCACGCAATACGTGTTATCTCTTTATTCTGCGGGCACTCCATAAGAATTTCGCGGCTTAATTGCGTAGCCAGTAATTGCTTTAAGTCTTCACCCTTAATTGGGCTGGGAAGTTCGCCTTCCATCAAAACACCGACAGGTTTCACACTAGATACTGCTTTAACTTGATGAACATTAAGCAACTTCGCGAGTTGCCGATTATTGCCATATTCAGGGTGAACATCTAACGGTAAGTGGTACGCAAGCAAATTGATATCGTTTTTTAGTAACGCAGAAATACGCTTCTTCTTCATGCCCGTGATGGTTTGTGACTCACCTTTCCAAAAGTATCCGTGGTGAACTAAAAGGGTGTCCGCCCCTTGTGCAATAGCGGCATCAACGAGTGCTTGCGACGCCGTTACACCAGTCACAATATGAGTGACTTCCCTCCTACCTTCAACCTGCAAGCCATTCGGGCAGTAGTCGGTTATTTCCTGTACTCGCAAAAGTCCGTTTAAATAGGTAGAAAGTTGTTGAATGGATACTGACACAAGTCCTCCGTGCAAAAAGTGAGAAAAAATTAGTATAAAAAGTGACTGGCTTTTCGGTAAAAGACGATTGGGCAGAAAAGCTACGCGCTAAATCTGCCACTGCAATTTTGCCACGATAAGCCTAGATTGTTGATATATTGTTTGGGAGATTTCCCGCTAAGCCTTGCGCCACAAAAGGAACAAGGTGACTAATTACCTCTTCAATCTCTACCTGCTTATGGAAGTCAGACTCTGCAATTTCGGTAAGTGCCTGACTGGATGCCATTGAAAATACAAAGCTTCCCATCGCAAAGTGAAGCCGCCAAAATAATTCTTCTTCCGGTAACTCAGGCAAACACCTTTGTATACTCGCAACCAAAGCGCGAACAGTTTCGCCATAATTGGTCATAATGAACCGACGCAAATGCCCTTGTGTTTCATTGTAACCTCGCCCCAATAGTTGAACAAAAATAGCCGTTCCATTAGGCCCAAGTGTATTAAGTTTCAACATTGGGGGAATGAGCGATTGAAGCAATTCGGCAATGCCACGCGTTCCCATTGATGGCGACAATGATTTTAAACAAAGCGCTACTTCGGGCATTAAAATATCGAAATAACGTTTTAATACCGATTGGATCAGGTTTTTCTTACTACCAAAATGGTAGTTAACAGATGCCAAATTAACATTCGCTTGCGTTGTAATTTCTC
This sequence comes from Alteromonas sp. B31-7, assembly GCF_015767655.1. NCBI lineage: Bacteria > Pseudomonadati > Pseudomonadota > Gammaproteobacteria > Alteromonadales > Alteromonadaceae > Alteromonas > Alteromonas sp. B31-7. The sequence continues at coordinate 2,162,172 of NZ_CP065233.1, read as the reverse complement.
GCATAGAGGTTTGTGTAAACCCATATTGAGAAAACAACAATTCTGCGGCATCGAGAATATCTGTTTTGGTATTTTTCGCCATTTTTATATTTCTTATTAGCAGCCCGCTGACTAGATAAATCCATCAGAAGGGTTATGCGTAACCAGGTTAACCCCATGATAGAATTCGTTTTTACTTAAAACCAATGTCTTGCTTTGTTCCAGCTTTTCATTAACACGCGCTCAGCTACTGAGGCCACAGACAAGCCTAATTTTTCTGCAACATTCTTTTTAACTGAGTACTTAACACTAAATATTTCACGCTCAGGGTGATGAGAAAGGATATAGTCATCCGAGGTGGATAACGCATCAACCAAGCCGAGTTCTTTTGCCTTAACGCCAGGCCAATACTCTCCAGTTGCCACTTTCTCAATGTCCATGTCTGGACGTTGGCTGTGAACAAAGTCTTTAAATAAGGTATGAATTTCTTCTATTTCTTCTTTGAATTTTTCCCGACCTTCGTCGTTATTTTCACCAAACACAGTTAGCGTACGTTTGTACTCCCCGGCTGTGTGTTGTTCAAATTCAATATCGTTTTTCTTTAATAGTTTATTAAAGTTAGGCAATTGCGCTAGCACGCCAATAGAGCCAATATATGCAAATTGGGATGCTATTAATTTATCAGCTACGCAAGCCATCATATACCCACCGCTAGCGGCGACTTTATCAACGGCTATAGTAAGTTTAAGCCCTTTTTCTTTAATGCGTTGTAGTTGCGACGCTGCAAGTCCGTAACCATGTACGACACCACCGCCACTCTCTAATCGCACCAAAACTTCGTCTTCACTTTGTGCAATACAAAGAAGGGCGGTAATTTCTTCACGTAAATGCTCAACTTCATTGGCGTCCATAGAGCCTTTGAAATCCAACACAAACAAACGTGACTTTTTATCTTGCGGTTCCTTGTTTTTCTTCTTTTGTTTCTCTTCTTTCTTTTGTTCTTTGGCAAGCTGCTTTTGTGCATTTTTATCTAACAGTACTTGCCGCGCGTAATGGGTTATGTCTTTTAACTGTTCAGACAGTGATGTTATTTCAAGTTGCCCCTTACCTTGCTTTTGTTTGCTCGCCGCGCCCACTATGGTGGAAACAATCACAACGAATGCCACAACTAAAGTGACGGCTTTGGCAACAAATAAACCGTATTCGTACAAAAACTCCAAACTACTCTCCCAGTTTAATCCGAAGGGGTAAAAAGTTTACCCCTTCTTCGCTTTATCGCCCAATCTTGATATTACAGGCGTCGTTAAAAAAATGACGGCTATAATACCAGTCAATTTTTAGTCTGACGATAGGATTAACTCATTGATTGTATTTGCAGCTATATCTTCTTCTGTAAAATACATGTCTCTTAAACTAGGTTGCTGAGAATACAGCAATGTTTGGTCTAAGAAGTGGTCACTGCCAAACACACGAGATTGTGAATAGGTAAGTATTCCCCTTCCCTGTGGCCCCTCGTCCGTGAAGTTAATGACCAACATCCAACTACTGCCATAGTTTATGTGATATCCCTGCGCTTCTGCACTCATGATGGTGTTTGAATTTAACGGCGCATAAGTATGCCGGGGCAAAAGCGTGCCATTGTTGCCTGCCACGATATTAAACACATTAAATCCACCCTCAATATTATGCGCGCCACCCCAGGGTATTTTCTCTCCTGTTGCACTGCCATCAGGCAAACTTCGCTCAACAAATTGAACGTCGCCAAGTTTTGCATCGACAGCCACACCGGCTTCATTAATTACCTGTACAGCACGAGCGAACTGATTCAATGTTTCATCGTTTTGAATCAAGCCGCTAGGGGTAGACACCGGGTTCTCAAGGGAGAATGGTGTCACCCACTGGGGGTTTTGTGCAAATTGAAAGGCAAATTCTCTAAATACATGCGCCCCTACACTTTCCGTATTCATGGTTCCGTCCCATGTTGATAGCGCACTGCATGCGTCTTCAACGGACACATTATTGCCATCCACTACGACAGGAGCAGATCCTTGCTCACTACATAGCTGCAGTAAGCTTGGCAATACTTCTTCCGCCAGATAACTTCTGTTTGAGAGTAAAAGCGCCTCTACTTCTTGCGGCGTAAAGGTGCCATCACTTCCAGCTTCAGATTCAATAAATTTTTGTCCCATACGCGAGCGCAAAGACTGTTGATTGTCTACTTGACCGTATAAGGGGGATACCCCTGTAATTGGAGACGAAAGATTGGTTAACCAGAAACTATCATTTGAGTTTTGGACTGAGTCACTGCCTTCATATTTGGGCGCATTTTCATACGGTACCGGACTATTAAAATCAAAGGCAGATAAAAAGCCGGGTAATACGGTAAAGCCTGCAGATGCCTTGGTTTGAATCAATACTGGATTGCTAGTGAGCTCGTTAATAGCGGTATCTGTAAGATTGGGGACCGTGGAGTCATCTATATAGAAAACTTCGCCATCTGCTGACGCGGCCATTGTATTGTTAAAAATAACCCCGTCGTAATCCTTAAATGCTTGTTTAAACTCATCCATTGATGTGGCCATATTCATGGCTAACCAATGATCTACAACATCAAAGTTTGGTAAGTTAGCATCCTTAATGGCAAAGGCGTTTGTGGATGTCCAATCAAAGCTGCCAGGCACTTCAATCATGGGGCCATAGTTAGTGTAATAAGCGGTTTTACTTAATGTTATGGTTTGCCCAGGTGCCACAGCCACTTCAATTTGTAACGGTTTTTCGTAAATAGTGCGTTTATTTCCATCTACGATGTGCGTAAGCCCTGAAGCGTCACCCTCGTCTAAAGACAGTTGATAAACGACAAAATGTTCAGCGGTAGAGAAGGTGTGAGTCCACGCCACGTTTTCGTTAAAGCCAATGTTAACGGCACCAGGCAACCCCATTAATGAACTGCCTGTGACATTAAGATGCCCCGGTATTTGAGTATGGAATTGCCAAAATCTAAGGTTGCCGGTATGAGGAAAATGGGGGTTACCCAGTACCATGCCTTTCCCGTTTGTGGTTTTGTCGCTGCCTAACCCCCAGCCATTAGATCCCATTTCCTGTGGATTTTTTTCGGGAAGTGAGATGTTAGGCGTTATTGCCAACGCGGATGACACACCGCTATCACTTGACACCACAGTTGGCGCGTAATTCTCACCTTCCGGGGCAGCTAAAAACATAGGGCCTAGAAAGTTTGCTGCTCCAGGCAGCAACGCTACACCTAATGAATAGGTTAGTAAATCGACGCTGTCAATTTCAGTAACCCAAGGTTGTCCTGCACATGCTTGGTCTTGGTCCGCTAGCGGGGTTTCAGTGAGGTAACGATTGTATCCTGCCGTGTACCCTTGAAACATGGCTCTAGAATTTGCTGACAAGCGGGGTAAATTTTCTTCTGCTAACGCTCTTATCCCCAGCGTCAAAAAGCCGAAATCGTTTATAAGGTGTTCAGCGTCACCACTACCTTGATTTGCATCAGGGCCAAAATATTTAGCACGCTGGGAATTGTACTTGACGATTTGATCCGCCAACACACACAGGTTGTCTTTGGCGAAAGCATAGCCCACCCCATAGGCCATGCTTTCCAAGTTGTCTGCTTTAATATGTGGTACACCATAGGTGGTCCAACGTATTTCAGCATCAAGAGATGCGTCATCATCGAAGGCAGTTACCGGCGTGGTGATTGGTGTCGTGGGTGTGCTAGGGGTTTCATTACTGGGAGTATCGATATGGCTAAAGTCGTTATCATTATCGCCACAGGCACTTAGCGTCGTGGCAATTGCCAATGCAACCAGTGTTTTTTGAATGGCCCTTTTTTCTGTCGTTATTTTCACAAATATGTCCTTCTATTGTTGTTGTTCGGAACCCGCAGACGTCGCGTTTTGTGACTTCAACAGATCCGACCAATTAACACTACATTAACAATAGTAAACATTCAAACAACATTTTTAGTGGGCATACAAAAAAGCCGGCTATACGCCGGCTTTTTAAAATAACAAAGTTACTCAATTAGTTAGCAACAACGCTCTCATCACTGATATTAATTACGGTGGCATCAGAGGCAATATAAGCTGCTACCTCTTTTTGCATTTCCGTAGTCACATCTGCATTTGAAGCCGGGCTTAAACTTGACGCGTGTGCGCCACTGTTAAACAACACTAAGCCGCTCACCGGTTGGGTATCTGCTTTCGTGGTAGTGACTTGCTCTAGCCCGATAGTGCTTGCCAGCGGTAATTGGCCTGACAAAGGTAAAGCGGTAGACACGGGAATCACTTGATCTGGCAAGTTTTCATCACCGCCGTCACCCACTACGGTCATCATGTGAACCGGAGTGGTTGCACCTAAGGTTTCGGCATAGTTAGTAGGATCGCCGGCATCCATCATGGTTTGGGCGGCAAAAGCAAACTCACTGAATACGGCTTCTACTTCAGCGGTCTGCTCGTCTGTTAACGCATCCATGAATGCAGTGACCGCCGCCACGAGTTGCTCTTCAGTCAAATCTGACGTATCGCCATACAGCTGTACTAACAGTGCAACGAATTCTTCAGACGCTGAACTAAGTAGTAAACCTTTAATCAACGGACCGAAAGCTGGCGACTCTAGAAGGAACTGCGCTAAACCACCTCCTGGTGACTCGAGTGACGCCTCTTTAATGGCGAACATACTATCTAGGGCTGCTAATTCGTCACCCATGGTGGTATTCGCAACGGCAGCGAAGTTACCGCCTGTGATCGCGCCTAGTGAAACGCCCATGATAGAAACGCGAGAGGTATCAAACTTCACCCCTTGGGTTGTGGTTGCATCAACTACCGCGTTAATGCCCAAGCGCAAACCAAGTAAATCAGACACGCTCTGGCGAAGGTTATCACGGGCCGTAGGCAGGCTTGCAAGGTTCATATAATGGGTGGCACTGACATCAGTTGCATTAATGTCGTCCACACCGTCACCGGTGAGGTCATAACCACGAGAACCATGCAATGGCTGGTCAATGGCAATAGTGGCAACGCCAGCTAAGGATAATGCACCTGAAATAGCCAACATATCTTCTTTTTTACTGGTAATACCGTGGGCTAAAATAACCACTGGCCAACCCGCTTCAGGCATGGTTAGCGTTACCCCTAGTGATGCCGCTACCGCCACATCAGGCACAGTAACTTGTACATCTAGGGTTTCATTACCGTCATTGCCGCCCTTGGGCTGTGGATACGGGTTAAATTTTGTGATGTTCCGTGCAGAATCAAGCATCTCGCCATTCACACGTAAATCTGCAAGCCCGATACCCGAACAAAACTCATGGTTAGGACCAGGCGTTGCGCTGCTTAACACCTCGTCTGAGGCACTTGCGAGAACAATGCCGCTATCACAGGCTGCTGTCCAAAACTCGTTAACAGGGGCTTCAGGGTTTTCGGCGCTGGGCGTACCCAAAAAGTAAGGTAGCGAAATCGTCCCTTCATAGTGCTGTACCGCACAAAATGGCGCGACCTGAGTGTAAATTCCTGATGCAACCGCAGTCGCAAACTCGTTCAATGCCCCCCACTCGGCTGACATTTGACCAGACGCAGTGGCAGATAAACCGGCACAGGTTTGCAAAGAACTAAAGTCTGTCGCTTCAATAAATGCAATGGTTTGTTCTGAGCCTTCTGGTAACGAGGCAATTCCCAATTGAACTGCGCCATCAACCGTGGCCTCATCCACTAATTCTAACCGCTCCATCGCCGTAGGTGCTGCTGAATCGCCTACTACGATAATGGGCAACTCTTGTGCGGCAGTGGCTTCACCGGCAGCAAACGCTTGTGCGAAGTCGCTTACCATGACCTTTTTAATGGTATTAAGCGCTACACCTACAGACTGAGTAGTAAACGCAGAAACATAGGTGATGTCCTCTCTAGCATACCCTTGGGCAATTACAGGGTCGACTAACGAGTTCACTATGCCTTGAAGTAATAGTTGATCGTCTGACGATAATGGCAAGGTATCAATATCCTGACGCGTTAAATCCCAAGACGTAGACCCTTGTACAGATTTACCCGAAGTATCTTTTAAGCCAGTGGTCATTACCAGCATGTAGCCTTGACCTGATTTAAGCGGCTTTAGCGGCACAACGGTTACTGTGTCGTCATCGGCGAGAGATAAAACAAAATCTACGCCATAGGTAAGTTGATCACCCAATTTACACCCAGCAGATGGAATGGAAACCTGCGCGCAGTCTGCGTCGCTTTGGTCTAAACCTAATGTGGCTTCGAACAGCATAATACCGGCTGATAGCGTGCTTTCGTCCAGTGACACACCCGCGGGGGTTTCTACATTAATGGCAAAGGGGTGTTGTGTAGACCAACCATCCAGTACGTTAAGTGCATTTTGAGGATCTGAAAAGTCTGTGGCATCGTCTACGGGTATATTCAATGTGTAATCAAAGAAACCGTCGTCGCCAGGAAGCATTAGAAGATCGTTGGGGATATTTAAATCGCCTGAAGATGGATCGAAGACAATTCGTGAAAAAGGTGTTTGAACTTCAGTTTCAGCCTGAATGTCAGAAAGTGTATCGTCTGAACCACCACAGCCTGTTAGACCCAGTGCAAGAGCCACACTGGAACTTAATATGAGTTTTCTCATTACTACTCCCTACAAGCATTGTTGTTATTCTGTGTTTAAATAATATTCATACTGCTGGACGGCTAGTTATTGCGACAATCTCTTCAGTGAATAACGTTAATTAAACAAGTTAGACCAGTTGTATCTATTTCAATCTTATTAACTTTGTTGCAACTTTGCAAAGATTTGTTAACTAATTGTGTTAAATATTTTTACGTTTAACCTTTTTCACTGTATATGGTTTTACTTATTGCGCTAGGTAAGTATGATCGGCAAATCTATACAAATCATGGCCTAGTGCCTAATTGGGTGAGTAAATTAAATGAAGACAATGAATGCGTATCATGCCCCTGAAAATTTGTTAGCGGGGAAGATTATTCTCATTACCGGTGCAGGTGATGGTATAGGCGCTGAAGCCGCACGGTGCTACGCAAAACATGGCGCTACCTGCATATTGCTAGGCAGAACAGTGAGTAAATTGGAAAAGGTTTACGATGATATAGTCGCTGCAGGCGGCAGTGAACCGGCCATTGTTCCACTGGATTTAAAAGGGGCAACCGTTTCTCACTATCAGCAAATGGCACAAACCATCTTAGACCAGTTTGGGCGATTAGATGGCCTATTACATAATGCGTCAGTGTTAGGGCATTTAAGTGCATTTAAAGACATTGGCGAAGATGAATGGCGCGATGTTATGCAAATAAACGTAAACGGTACCATTTTTATGACACAAGCCCTCTTCCCTGTGCTAGAGAAAGCGCCACATGCTTCGGTCGTTTTTACGACCTCAAGTGTGGGACGCAAAGGGCGTGCTTTTTGGGGGACATACGCCGTGTCTAAATTTGCGACTGAAGGTGCAATGCAAACATTAGCTGATGAGTACCAAAATAAGTCACTACGCTTCAACTGCATTAACCCAGGCGGTACACGCACCAATATGCGTGCACAAGCGTTCCCCGCAGAGGACCCTGCCACATTAAAGACGCCTGCCGAGATTATGCCTACTTATCTTTATTTAATGGGCGACGAAAGCATAGACGTGAATGGTGAATCGCTAGATTGCCAACCAAAATAGTGTTAAAGCTTGCCGTTTCAAAAAAGGCACAGCAAGCACATTGACCAAGCTTCTTTCATTGAATGCGCAATAAAAAAGCCGCGATTATCTTAATCGCGGCTTTTTTAAGTTTCGACTAGGCTGTGTTAGCCATTAATCGCCAATTTTAGCCCAGGTATCACGAAGTCCAACGGTACGGTTGAAAACGGGCTTGCCTTCAACGCTATCGGCATCTAAGCAGAAATATCCCGTTCGCTCAAATTGCCAAGCGCCAACTTCAGGTACATTTTTGTCTAAACCTGCTTCCACCCACCCTTGCATAATTTGCAATGAGTCTGGGTTGATCGCGCTGGTAAAGTCCTCTTGTGCTGCAGGATTGGGCACGTTAAATAAACGATCGTACAAACGAAACTCTGCTGCTTGCGCCGTACCAGCATCTACCCAATGAATCACACCTTTTACTTTACGGCCATCGGCAGGATCTTTACCTAAGGTATCTGGGTCATATGTGCAATACACTGTTGTGACGTTGCCATCAGCGTCTTTTTCCACACGATTTGCTTTAACCACGTAGGCATTGCGTAAACGCACTTCTTTATCTAACACTAAGCGCTTAAATTTTTTGTTGGCGGATTCACGAAAATCTTCTGCTTCAATCCAAATTTCTCGACCAAAACTAATTTCCCGTGTTCCCATCGTCTCATCATTAGGGTGATTAGGCGCATTGAGAATTTCACTTTGCCCATCTGCATAGTTCTCAATAACTAATTTGATAGGGTCTAGCACTGCCATTGCGCGAGGGGCGTTAACGTTAAGATCGTCACGAATACAAGCTTCTAACATAGACATTTCTACCATGTTATCCATTTTCGTAACACCAATACGCTTACAAAACTCGCGTACCGCGCCAGGGGTATAACCTCGGCGGCGCAAGCCAGCAACGGTAGGCATACGTGGGTCGTCCCAGCCACTTACATGATTTTCTTCAACAAGTTGAATTAACCTGCGCTTGCTTAGCACCGTATATTCTAGGTTTAGGCGAGAGAATTCATACTGCCTAGGGGCACAATCTATGGTGATATTCTCAATAACCCAGTCATAAAGTCTGCGGTTATCTTGAAACTCCAACGTGCATAATGAGTGCGTAATGCCTTCAATGGCGTCCGAAATACAATGCGTGAAATCGTACATTGGATACACACACCACTTATCACCGGTTTGATGATGATGAGCATGCTTCACACGATAAATAACAGGATCGCGCATACACATGAAAGGTGAAGACATGTCAATTTTGGCACGTAAACTACATTCACCTTCTTTGTATTCGCCCGCCGTCATTTTTTCGAATTCACGTAAATTCGTTTCAATGTCGGTATCACGATAAGGGCTATTTTTACCCGCTTCGGTCAATGTGCCGCGCATTTCACGCATGGCATCTTGACTAGAGAAGTCAACATAGGCTAAGCCTTTGCTAATCAACTCTTTTGCGAATCCGTGAAGCTGATCAAAGTAATTTGATGAGTACCTTTCTTCACCGTCCCATTCGAAACCCAACCAGTGAACATCTTCTTTAATTGAGTTCACGAAAGAAATATCTTCTTTTGCTGGATTGGTGTCGTCAAAACGTAAATTACACGTACCCTGATAATCTTGGGCAATACCAAAATTTAAGCAAATCGACTTTGCATGACCAATGTGCAAAAAGCCATTGGGTTCAGGTGGGAATCGAGTTTTGATAGTGTCGTGCACACCATTGGCAAGGTCTTTGTCAATGATCTGACGGATAAAATTGGTCGGACGATGGTCAGTCTCGGCCATTCGCATGTTCCCCTTAACGCAACTAATCATAAAATTTAGTGGAGTATAACACTGACACAATTAGTTCAACCACGTTTAATTAGTTTTACCTTTGCAAGTGGTTGAATATGCATCTATCACGCCCCCCTGCTGGTGATATCTCCCTTGTCATATTCGTCAACAAGACACGGTATTCGGTAATCGCTTAACATAAGTAGCTAAAGTCACGCCTTTAACTAAAAATATGCTAATCTGTACCGGCGATAACACTGTCGTAGCAGCAGAACATGGTGTTTATGAAAGAAAAAGCAACCTCTTTTGATATTGCCCATCTAGCGGGCGTTTCTCAGTCAACCGTTTCTAGAGCGCTGAATAATAGCTCTCTTGTAAATCAAGAAACCCGGGAACGGGTTCAACGTATTGCGCGAGAACTCAATTATAAAGTTGATAAAAACGCAAGCAATTTGCGGCTGCAAAAAAGCAGTACCATTGCCCTTTTGCTGTTTGAAGATCCTACGTCTGACGATTCAATGATAAACCCTTTCTTTCTTGCCATGCTAGGGAGCATTACTCGCGCGTGTGCGCAGGCTAACTATGACCTGCTAGTGTCTTTCCAAAACTTAGAAGATGACTGGCACGCCGAATACGAAGACTCCAATAAAGCAGATGGTATCATTCTACTGGGCTATGGCGACTACACCGATTATCAAAACAAAGTTGCCCAATTAGAGTCGCAAGGTACTCATTTTGTGAGGTGGGGCGCGCCTGACGAAAAGCATCCCGGTATCAGCATTGGCTGTGATAATTTTCAAGGCGGTGAAAGCATTACTCAGCACCTCATCTCGCAAGGAAAAACCACGTTTGCGTTTATTGGCGACAACGGCGACCACGCACCTGAATTTAAAGCGAGGTTTACGGGTTATTATCGTACATTGCTTGCCCATGGATTAGACAAAAACAGTAGTCAGTTCGATGCTATATCTACCGAAGACGCCGGTTCAGAAGCTATTCGAGGATTAATTGAAGCGGGTGAATTGCCTCAAGCCATTGTGTGTGCGTCAGACCTCATTGCCATGGGAGCTCTGCGCGCATTAAGGCAAGCAAAAATTAAAGTACCCGATGACGTTGCTGTGGTCGGTTACGATAATATTGCAGTGTCAGCGTATACCACCCCTGCCCTCACCACCGTTCAGCAAAACACAAAATTAGCCGGGGAATTGTTAGTTTCTGCTCTGCTAAAAGCAATTAATAATGAAGAGGTAGACGACTACCTTATGCCGGCTGAGGTTATCGTACGTCAATCTTGTGGTAGCCAGTAGCGCTTTAAGCCGAACAATACAAATGAAAAAGCGGTGTAAGGTTTAGCCCCTACACCGCCTTTTTGTTTTCGCATTATGCCTGTCTTATTGTCGTGCCATTTGTGATACCACGGTATTTAATAACGCTGGGTGTTTAATTTGGTCGTTCAGTACCCAAACCTCAACACCATTTGCCTCAACGGTTGTACTCAGCTGTGCTTGGCTATCTACCGTTTGCGTGTTACCTGACAACTGCTCAACCCATTCTCCTTGTTGCATGAATTGGTCTATGGTGAACGCTTTTGGTTCGCTACCTTTATTGAGCAGCACCAATGCAATTTGATTTATATCTTCGTGCTGAAGTATTCGATAGAATGCCGCGCTATGCCCTTCAAACGCCAAATTCACCTGCAAGCCACGTTGTAACGCGGGAGTGGTTTTGCGAACGTTGGCGATATTACGGAGTTTTTGATAAATAGGGTGTGCAGGTGCAGCATCTATATTGTCTTGCCCAAAGTAATTTCGGTTTCCCTGATGCTCTGAGGTTCCTCGCATAAAGCCAATTTCAGAGCCTTGGTATATGACGGGGATGCCACGAGCGGTAAATAACCAATTATGCGCATTAATAAAGCCATTGTCCGTCGCATTGATACGCGCCATATCATGGTTGTCGTAAAATGTGGTTAGATCGTAAGGGTTATTGTAAGGGCCGTGCGTTAGAAACAGTACTTCTTCTAATGTAGAAAAATCACTTTCCAATGGCTTTTCAAATACTTCAACCATGGCCTTTTGCATGGGGAAATCAAGCACACTGACACCACCGTTTTTAGGTAACGTATGTTGGGCAATGAAGTTAGCATCGTACTGGAAGCTTTCGCCAAACATAAAAAAGTCAGGGTGTTGCGCTCTTATGCGGTCGGACATTTCTCTCCAAAAACTGTGGGGAACATGGCGTATGGTATCTATACGGAAACCATCCGCTCCTTGAGATATCCAATAAAGATAGCTATTTATCAGGTAATCTCGGACTTCTGGATTTTCATCATCCAGATTAGACAGCTTGACCAAGTCGGGATAATAGTGGAAAAAACGGTGCAGCGGGTTGTTTTCTGGGTCAAGATCCTCTGGGGCTAAATTTTGATGGTCAGCAACGAGTTTGCCTTTTGCATCGTAAATTTCGCCGTAACCAGGTAAGTCGGTTTCCATTGTAAAACTAGGACTTCCGTGGTTCGCTACAATATCAAACACTGATTTTAAGCCGTGATTTCGCATTTGGTCGGTGTAGGCTTTCACCGTAAGATCTTGGCTAACAATATGTTCGTCGGCTTTATAGAAATTCGTTGCCCAATACCCATGGTAACCTGTTTTACCACCATCCTTAAACGCCCCGCCATAGGTAATGGGCTCGTCACCATTAAATGCATAGTCAGGGTTATCATGAACCGGCGTCATCCATACTGCGGTAAAGCCCATATCAGCAATGTATTCGGCGTTGTTTAAAATGCCTTTTAAGTCCCCCCCCATGTAACCTACGTAGGCTTTTTCGCCATTCGGGCCGACTAATGGGCGTTGCCAAGTAGAATACTCTCCGCCTTGATTTTCATAGTTATTAGACGGGTCGCCATCCACAAACCTGTCTGTCATGACAAAATACACCGCTTCACTGGCAAAAGGGGTTTGCGTACCGTATACCTCAACGGCAGCAGTACTCACTTGTGCATTCGAAGACGCATTCTGGTTAGATACGGCACATCCAGTATTAATCAACGCGGAGACGGCAAGTGCAATTAGTGTGATTTTTTTATTCATTATTTTGTTTCCTTTACTTCCCTTGTTCAAGCGGGTGTTCATTTGAGTTAGGGTTGTTTTGCGCGTCTGTAGCATGCTGGGTAGTGACTTCATCGACAAAGAAAACGGCAATAGCACCTAACACCATAGAAACCCCCGCCAGCACAATGATGTATTTAGCATCGTTGTCAAAAATGTGATTTAAAATCCAACCTGCGGTTAATCCTGAAACAATTTGAGGCGCTGCCACGGTGAAATTGAAAATTCCCATATAAACACCGGTTTTTTCTGCGGGTAATGAACCGGCTAACATTGCATACGGCATGGCAAGAATGGCCGCCCATGCGATACCAATGCCAATCATTGGAATAAGCAACTTCACTGCCCCCATAGGTACGGTCACCTCGGTGATCCACAAATTCACATTGACCAAGGTTAAATCCTGAAACAGTAAGAAACTCATATAGCTCACACCACCAATAGCTAGGGCACCTGCATATACCACCTTCCTTCCAAACGAGTCCGCTAAGCGCGCTAGGAAAACGGAAAAAATGGCGGCAAATACAGAATAAGCAGCGAATAATATACCAACCCAATCGCCGGCCTCCCCTCTAGCTTGGGTAATAGCAAGGGGGACTGCGGGTACTGACGCAATATACGCGGGGTCAAACCATTGTTTGTCCACGTTCCAGATATGTTGCGTAATAGCGGGCGTGGTGTACACCCACATAATAAAGAGCGCGAACCACGAAAAAAACTGCACAATGGCCAATTGACGCATGGTTTTAGGCATATGGATCACTAATGAGAAAAACCCTTTCATCCGTGTCACAAAAGGGGCTTTTTTCTCTACCGCTGCTGCGTTTGCATGAATACCTTTATAGCGGTTGTAGTCTTCAGGGCTGTATTCCTTCGTGCGCAACACCGTCCAAAGAACACTGCCCAGTAATACCGTCGCACCAATGTAAAATGCCCATATCACAGACGGCGCGACTTCACCCATTTGTGCGGTATTGTCAAGCCCTACTACGTTCGTCAGAACAAAAGGAAGAATGGAACCAATAACCGCGCCTATATTAATAAGCAGAGATTGAATGGAATACCCTACATTCCGTTGAGATGGCGGCACCATATCCGACACAAGAGATCTAAATGGCTGGAAGCAAACATTAAAAGAAGCATCCATAAGGGCGACCATGAGGGCGCCCATCAGCATGGGAGCAATAAACACCACGAATAATGGCGCATTGGGCAATAACACCATACCGACTACTGCGGCAATGGCGCCACCGAGAATAAAAGGACGTCGTCTACCTAATTTATTCCATGTTCTATCGGAGGCTGAACCCACAATGGGCTGTACAATAAGCCCCATGATGGGTGCCACTAACCAAAATAGGGACAAGGAGTGAAGGTCTGCGCCCAAATCCGTGAGGATTCGGCTCACATTTGCATTTTGGAGGGCAAATCCAAATTGAACACCAAGAAAGCCAAAACTGACATTCCATATTTGCCAAAAACTCAGGCGGGGTTGGTTTGCTTGCATACTTTGCTCTATTTATTGTTTTAGTTTAATGGATACCGTTATCGCACAATGAAAACATTTGCTGACATCGCCGGAAGGCTAATGGTATCTGTTGGCTTGAACGTTTTACCGTCACTTATTCTTGTAATCGAATCGTTCGACTCAAGCATCTCTGCGTAGTCCGATAAAGGTAAATCTACCGCTTTCTTGTTAAGAATTACCATGATGCTTTCAACATTGTTTCCGTTATCTGATTGGGCACTGCGCTTAGCCCCCTTTTCAGCCTCTCGAAAATAGGTGTAAACACCGTCAACGGGCGCATAGTGCTTTAACTTGCCTTGAAATAGTTGCGGGTATGTTTGGCGCAGCTGCAATAAGGCTTTAATGCGCTGCTGAGCCCAACGCTCATCGCTGTTAAGCCCCTTACCCGTAAAGGCGTTTTTATCACTATCTGAAGGCCACCCGCCGGGGAAATCAGAGCGTATAATACCGTGATCGTCACTGCCTTCGTTACCCATTAGAATTTCCGTTCCGTAAAATACCTGTGGGATCCCTCGGGTTGTAAGCAATAAAGTCATCGCCATATTCCACTTGGCTTTATCGTGTCCAAGTTGCGTAAAGATTCTGCTCATATCGTGGTTATCGGGAAAGACAACCAGATTGTTCGGGTCGCCATATAAAAAGTCGGTAGCCAGGGTTTCATAAACCGTAATAAAACCAGAGTTCCAACTTTCATCGCTGTTTAACGCTTTAACAACGGCAGCTTGCAATGGAAAATCCATCACGGATGGTAGCGCGCTATCATAGTCATCGTGGCGCTGACTATCTGCTTGCCAATAGGCCGTGATTGCAGGGTTTACAGACCATTCTTCACCCACGATATTAAAGTTAGGGTATTCGTCCATTAAGCGATTTGTCCATTCACTTAAAAACGCTTTATCAGGGTAAGAGTATGTATCTACGCGAATACCACTTAAATCTGCAGTTTCTACCCACCAAATAGCATTTTGAACTAAATAGTTCGCCAAGTGTGGATTGCGTTGATTTAAATCTGGCATGGTAGGCACAAACCACCCATCGCTAAACCCTTTGATATCGCTTTCTATTGCATGAGGGTCGTGCAGAGATTCTCTTTTATGGGTGGTGCCGACGAACTTTCCTTCATTATTGATCCAATCCTTTGATGGCGTATCTTCCATCCACTTATGATTACTACCGATGTGATTAAGCACCATATCCATGATAACGCCAACCCCTTCGGATTTTGCTTTTTCACTGAAATCTATAAAGGCGTCATTAGACCCAAAGCGCGGGTCAATGAGGTAGTAATCTGTGGTTGAATAGCCATGGTAGCTGTACTTGTTCATCGCATTTTCAAGCATAGGCATGGTCCAAATCTGCGTGAAGCCCATGCTTTTAATGTAATCTAAGTTGTCCACGATACCTTGGATATCGCCGCCATGACGGCCACCTTTAAATTGGCGGTCTACCTTATCTTGATAACCGTCAACGTTATCATTTGCGGTATTACCATTTGCAAAGCGGTCAGGTGCAATAAGGTAGATAGCGTCTTCTGGTCCAAAGCCTTTTCTTGACGCAGAGCCTTCTTTGCGTTTTTCAAGAGAGTAATGCACCGTACGTTGGCTTCCATCATTGTCGGTTAATGTAAGTACGAGGTCTTGTGCCTGGGCGCCTGAAGTATCAAGCGTTACGAAAAGATAGTTTTCACTATCAAGTGCCTTAACTCGGCTAACTTTTACATTTCCCGTAGCAAGAGAGACGGCGTCATCAGCTACGTCTTCACCGTAAATCATCAACTCTACTTCAGGATTTTGCATACCTGCCCACCAGTTAGGTGGGTATACTTCAATTTCCCCCTGCTGCAATGCATAAACGGGAACCGATGCTAGTGATACAGCCGAAGTGATGAATAACGGTAATGCACGATAGCGGTTTACACAAATAGATTGGCTTACGCTGTTAAAATTAAACACATGAACACCAATGTTAAAAATACGTTAAGTGCAAGATTATATCGAGATATTACCTTGTCCACGTAACCAGACCAACGCTATGCATACGTATTCACCGAAGTCCTTTTAAGAACACCTGGTCAAAATACCATGTAAAAAACAATAGCCTTCCACGTTGAACGCTTGCGCTGACTTGGTGGGAATCACCGTGCTTACTTAAAAAGCAAACACCTTGGTTTCCAACGCGCCTAACGTTGTTGTAGCGCGGTAGTTCACCTCGCCTTGCTCAAGCATTAAACCGTCATGAGAAAGTAAAGGTTTAAGGTCAAGGCTGCTGCCCGAGGCCTGTATCGCAGTGGCCGGTACCGCGAGTGAAATGGGGCCCGTAGGCGTTTCGCTAAAGTTGGCGAGAACAATAATCCCCTGTCCGTTTTTCTCGCGTAGAAATGCAAACTGCTGCTCAGAATACGCAGATCCTTCAACGCTTAGGTTCAGGGCATGTAGACTTTGATAACGCCCAGTAATTGCGCTATTGCTTGTAGCGATGTTCATGACGTCTTTATAAAAGCGATGCAACGCTTTTTCTTTCTCTGTTGACTGCCCTGCATCAAATTTGCCGTTGTTCATAAAACGTTGATGAGCCGGTACGCCTGCATAATCAAAAATAGTGGTTCGTGTTGGGTCGCCAAACCCAGTCTCTTCGCTACCGTCTTCGCCAACATTTTGTCCAAAGTAAAGCAAGGTAGGCGCGCGACTAATTAGTGCACTTACGGCTAATGCAGGTTTTCCTTTGTCAGCGTCGCCGGCAAAATCTGGGCTGGCTATGCGCTGTTCATCGTGATTTTCTAAAAAATGCAGCATATGTGGCGCTATATCGCGAACTTCGTCATGGATAGCGACCAAATCACTTACTGCACCACTGCCCTGCATAATTGTTTTCAACGTATCGTAGAAACCTACTTTATCGTACAAATAATCCATTTTACCTTGCTGGATATAAGTACGGTATTTATCTGGTTGGTAAACTTCAGCCAACAGGAAGGCGTCTGGCGCCTTTTGTTTTATGCTGCTGTTTAAAAATGACCAAAATTCAACGGGTACCATTTCGGCCATATCATAGCGAAACCCGTCTACCCCTTTATCGAGCCAATAATGCGCTATATCTCTAAACTTGTACCAGGAATCCGGTACGTCTTTTCCTTCCCAGAACGCCGCATGTTCCGCGCTAAAACCTTCAGGTAGGGTTGGGAAATCATATGTACCGTCGGGCCTTACGCCATAGTTGACCTTAACGGTTTCATACCAGTCATTAATATCGGGCTGAGCAGCACGTGCCCCATTACCTGTCCACTTAGCTGGAAACTCATCAAACTTGCCATCGGATAAGGGATGACTGTCACCACCAAGGGGCTTATAGTCACCACCATCAGGAACTTCAAACGCTTCGCCAACCACATAATAAAAGTTGTTGTCGCGGGCATATTCAACAGAGGTATCATCATGGGCACCAAAGTCGCTGACTCCCTCTGGCGCTAACAGTGATTCATAGTCGCGGGCCACGTGATTAGGCACAATATCAATGATGACTTTCATTCCCGCCTCATGGGTTCTGGCAACGAGAGCTTCAAACTCTTCTAAACGCTTGGCGGGATCATCGGCAAGGTCGGGGTTAACATTGTAGTAATCTTTAACCGCATAAGGCGAACCTGCGCGGCCTTTAACCACGTCAGGATCATCACCGCGTATTCCGTATTCTGTATAGTCGCTAATTAAAGCGTGATGGGGAACACCGGTAAACCAAATGTGGCTAGTGCCCAATGATTTGATAGATTTAAGTGCCTGAGGTGTAAAGTCACTAAACTTACCCACGCCATTTTCGTCAATGGTTCCCCAAGGTTTATTGGTGCTATTCGTGTTGCCGAATAGGCGAGTAAACACTTGATAAACCACGGGCTTAGCTTGCACTGTAGGCACACTTGCTAAACGGCTTTCCAGGCTAGCCTCCTTCAACACGTCATCGTGTTGCATCGTTGAAGATAAATAATTGTCTGATAAATCCGCTTCATTAGCGACTTCTCCCCCACCACAAGAAGATAAAAATACAGAGGTGACAGCAACGAGAATGTGGCGGCGAAAACGTGAAAATGTCGGTGTGTACATAGAAATTAACGTGCATGGGTAAAAATTTAATACAGCATACGCGTTAATTACATGTTAACAAACATGCATACGTATTCACCCAAAATTTGTTACTCATGTTGCCGCTAGCGCCTCCACCAACGGCTAAATTTTGGTTTGATTGTTGTTATCTCTACTTTTACGAATTAAGCCATCACCGTGTTCGTAGTTAGACTTAGCTAACCTATCATAGAGAAGTACATTTGCGGTGGCTGCTAAGTTCATACAAGAAAACGTCGGAATATAAACAACATGGTCGCACCATGAGAGCACGCGACTATCTAAACTTCCATCTTCTGGGCCCAATATATAAAACGCATTGTCAGGGTGTGTGAATGAAGGCAAAGGCGTGGCGCCTTCTACCAACTCTACCGCCACTACTTTAGCGCCCTTAGGTACCACCTCTTTGAGGTTTTCGACCCCAATAGTAGGGATGGTTTTATGAAAGGCTTTGGTATCTGCATTAAAGTCTTTGGCAAAGCGGTAACGCTGCCCAGTATAAAATACGCTGGCTACACCATAACACCCTGCTGCCCTTAGGATAGAGGCAACATTTACAGGGTTTTTAGGGTTACTCAGCCCAATACTTATTTGCTGTTTTTCTAACTGCACGAGGTGAATACTCTCGCTAACGAATGAATAGCGAGAGTGTGCCATGATAGCGACTAGACCTCTAGCCTAATATGACGTAGCGCTAAAAATGCATTTTATCACGGCAATCAAATTGCTATGGCTACTGTGTCTTTAACTAATCGCCGCGCCATACGACGGCCTTGTGCATACCCTTTAAGCAGCTTTCGTTTATCCATAGTAAGGCGCTTTACGCAAAAGCCGCTGTCGGGGGCCACTAAGGTTAATTTACAATCATCCGGGGGGTTGGAAAGAAACTTGAGAGTATCGTTGTAAATACCTGCCCGCGCTAGCATCGTCTTGAGCAACGCAGGCTGGTCACCGTACATTTTTTCCATTAGCCAGGTGGATTTAACTTCGGGTTTGGTAAACCCATGGGGTTGTGAAAGCACCACGGTAATATCCCTGGCACCCATGTCGTACGCTTGTTTGACTGGAATGGCATCGGCCACGCCGCCATCCACGTAGCGCGTTCCATTAATAATAGGCTGCTCTCTAAATGCTGTCGGCAGTGCACAAGAAGCAACCATAAGGGCATCTACATTGTCTTCTGTAGCCTGATGGTATTCGCACTGCCCTGTTTGCGTGTTTGTGATACCTACATACAGTGGCATCGCTGCACTACTGTTTGGCCCAGTGATACCCAGAGATTGTTTAGAATGATGCCATAGCCAGTGCACATCCGTCATGTGTCCGCCCTTTATAAAGCGAAGGGGGCTGAAAAATTCGCGCTTTGTAGCATATTGCGTGATGATGGTTTTACTTAACCCATGCATACGTGACACATAAGTAGACAGGTTCGTTGCACCAGCTGAAACCCCTACAGCGAAATCAAAAGGGTAATAGTTTTCTTCCATAAACTTATCGAGTACGCCCGCAGCAAAAATTCCGCGCATGGCGCCGCCTTCTACTACAATTGCCCTTTTCATATCATCTCCTTGTTACACTCGCATTCACATGCAATAGGTAAGATTTTTCCATTAACGGCTAACTAACTTATGTCGGTATATTTTTTGTTTACAAGTACTGTGCCATGGAGGTTCACATCAGTCTTATTACAAGTATTGTGCGCTATTTGGATTAATTAGGTGATGAAAATTTGCGATTGGTGAAATCAAAAAAAGCGAATAAAAAAACCGCGAGCTAGCCGCGGTTTTTATCTTTTGAGTTTTAACTACACGTAATTAATATTACTTCATCGTTACCGTTAGCGTAGGTGCATTTCCATCTGGGCCACTTACCTTAAACTCATATAAACCACCATCTATTACTTCAATGGTTAGGTTATTGTTGCTGCTACCTAAGGTTTTTGCTTCCCCTTCAACGACCAGATTCGACACCGCATCATTGGGATTCCCAAGATTAACAGTGGCCCAATCTTCAGAGGCAACTTTGAATTCAATGCTACCTGCACTAAGTTCAATGTCGGTGGTATACACGCCTTCTCCCTGATAACTAAACATATCTTCAACGCCCCAGCCGTTCATGCCACCGCGAATATACACGTCTGTGTCACCCCAGTAGTTTTCTTTAAATACGCCTAAGGTTGGGGCATTGACATCGGTGACATTAAATACAAAGACATAACGGTCAGCCGATTCAACATTTAGGACCAAGTTATCATTCGTCGCTGCGACGGATAACGTTTGCCCAGGCGTTAAAATACGGTCGGCATCATTACCTGTTAATGCGCCAAAATTGACGGTACTCCAATCTTCTGACGCAACTTTAAACTCGTAACTGCCCGCGTCAATGTCACGGGCAAACGTGTAAATGCGGCCCCCTTGGTATACAAACTCTTCGTCGGTTCCCCATCCGTTCATTGCACCACGAAGGTACACGGGTGTGCCAACATAGGGCTCTTCATTTTCAACAAGAAGCACCGGCGCCTCACTGTCTGTCGCATCAATCGTAAACAAATAGGTTGCAGATACGGTTGGCGTGAACGACAAATTATTATTGGTTCGAGCTAATACTTTATCCGCTAGTGCAACCACATTTACATCTTCGCCCTCGCCTGCTCCGAAATTCACTGTTGCCCAATCTTCGGAAGCAAACTTAAAGCTGTAAGTTGTGTCGGCTTCTAATGCAACCGCTACCGTGTATTTACCATCGCCTTGATATGTAAATGCATCATCAGTAGACCAACCATTCATGTCGCCGCGTAAATACGCCACAGTATCGCCGTAAGGCACCACGTCTGGCGCCCCCGAGGTGGCGAACGCTGATAATCCGTAACCCTGCGCCCCAGATTGCGGTTTAACGAAAACTGCAATGGTTAGCGCAGGTACCGTGAAAATTCCGTTTCCATCCTCACCTTCAGTAAAGCTAGCACCACGCACAGCGGCATCGACAGAGTTCATTTGAGTGACATGCAGTGAAAAGCCTGTTGCTGTGTTAACAGCAATCGATTTCTCTTCATAACCGGTATTTACAAGCACCATGATTGCATCGTTCATCATGTCGAGATCGGTACGACTTTCATCACCGTCAGTCACACCATCATCGATGCTCATGGCAATCAAGCCTTGTTGTTGACTTGCACCTATATTATGGAACCCGACTCTGTCGATAATATCGTCTGCTGTGGTTAGTCTAAACAATGGGCTACTCATACGAATACTGAGAAGTTCAGCAAAGACATCGGATGCAAACATAATGTCGGCCATAGAGGCTGCGCGGTCGGGGCTGTAAATAAACTCGCCCATTTCTTCCCACCGGCTTTCATTGTCTTGCGCTAACGGCAAACCTACGTTCCAGTTATTCGTCTCGTAGGTAAAGTCTACATAGTTGAACCAATCGCCAGAATCGTAAGTATTTCTGTCCATGGATTTAGAACGCAGCATGTCGCCGCCCATCTGTAAAAATGGAATGCCCTGAGACACTAGGTTAATACCCATGGCCACATTTTGAGCCCGTACCCGCTCTTCCAAGGTAATCGTTTGAGGTAAGGTGTAATTAAGCTGATCCCATAGGGTTTCATTATCATGCTTTGACACGTAATTAATGATGTCTGCAGGGTCTTCAGCGTACCCCCCTAAATTACTGGTGGCCACAGCAGTACCCGCGGACGTTTCAAGAACATAATCCTTAAGTGTTCCAATCATGCTCATTTTTACGCGGTCTTGATCGCTTAACAGTGCATCAGAGTCTGGATTAAAGATATTGCCTTGACGGATAGCTTCCCGAATTCGGTCGTTATAGGTACCAATTTCTGTCCCTGCCATGTTCAATTGGCTAGCTTGTTCGTACCCGCGGTCAATTTTAGTCCACCCTTCGCCATAGAAATAATTGTCTTCATCAATAGCGTGAACGGCATCACGTAAGCGAACCATGGTCTCTTTTGTTGCTTGACTCATGATGTCAAAGCGAAACGAGTCGTACTTATAGTGCTCAGCCCACATTAACAAAGAGTCTTCCATGAACTTTTCCATCATGACATTACGTGGCTCTGTGTCATCGCAACAGGTTTCCCGAACGATAGCCCCGGTATCTACCTCGTAACGGTGGTAATAGCCTGGCACGGCTTTGTCTAGAACAGATTTACTAAATACGCCTGACGCATTGGTATGGTTGTACACCACATCTAACGCCACCCTAAGCCCCATTTCATGTAAAGCTTGAATCATTGCACGCATTTCGATGATTCGTTCAACACCTTCTGCACTGGAAGCATAACTGCCTTCTGGCGCGTTGAAGTGGTGAGGGTCGTACCCCCAATTGAAGGTATCGATAGCCTGTAAGTCATGCGTGAGTTGTTGTGCCTTACCTGCTTGAGATAGTGGGTCATAAGCGTTGTAAACATCAATGATTAACGCATCTTCACTTTCTTCTTCACACACCGCAGCTTCACTATTTAAGCGGCATAAATCACCAACAGTATCATATAAATCTATCGTGTTAGCGGGGTCTTCGTCGACAGTCGCTATGTCATTAGCAGGTAGCACGTGAAAATAGGTTAAGCCCGCCTCTACTAATTTTTTAAGGTGTTCAACCGGGGCGGTTCCCTGTTCAGTAAAGGCCAAATATTTACCGCGATTTTCTGGCGACGTCGACATATCACGTACACTAAAATCGCGCACATGCCCTTCGTAAATTACCGCATCTTCAAAGTGATCAACTGTAGGGATATCGTGGGTGTCCCAACCATCGGGTTTTAAGTCTTCATCAGCTAAATTTACAAAACGTGAAAAGCGGCCATTGGTACTTAACGATACTGAATACGGGTCGGTAACTAACAGGGTTTCTATTGTTTCGGTAATGGGGTGGTAAACAGTGACTTCATAACGATAAAGCTGCCTATCTAGTGACATATCCCCCTCGTAGCGCCATACGCCTGAGACGTCATCACGCAGCATTTCTATACGCTGGTTTAGCTTTTTATTCTCACTGTACAGCAAAAGATCAACGTTTGTGGCTGTCGGTGCCCACAGTGCGGCCGCTATGCCGGAGTCTGTGTAAATGCCGCCAAGTTGTGCTTCATCAGCGTCGTCCTCACCTTGGGTGTAAAGTGCATCAATCGCATTCGCAAGTTGAATACCCGTTGCTACCACTAACGTACCATCGGCATCATACCCACCAACAACCGCTTGTGTGGTCAAGACGGTTTTTGCATCTTCAACCGACCAATCCCCTTCCCAGGCCTGCATACTTGAAAGATGCGGCACACGTGATGCCTGCGCTTCAGTGAGGCTGCTGGACATCAGAGTGACTGCTGTACCATTAATGCCTTCCTCTAGACTGCTTTCTAAGTCAGCTTGCGCTGAATAGTGCAGCTTAACTTCTGCTACGGTATCTGGAACATTCCACAAAATAGTGTTGGCGTCTAACCAATGCGCTGCAAACCCGTCAATGTCCACCGGCTGTGGGCCAAGTGACATAATGGGGTATTCAAAAAGCGTTGGTTCCCCCGATAAAGTAAAGTTCATACGAACAAAGGTGTCGTCATCCTGAACAAGCGACGCCTGAAAATCGCCGCCGCCCATCTCTTTACCGGCATCATCGGTTCCTTGGTGAATAATGAAGTTATGGCAGTCGCCATACCCTTCTTTTAATTCCAGTATCCAATAAGCACCATAATTAGGGTCTATACCTGTATGTGTACGGCCATTTGCCCAATCTGTATCGGCATCAGCATAGGCATCGCAGGTGTCGTTATTCCACGTGTGTAATCGCCAACCTTCATATGCTGGATCGTTGCTTGAATTATCAGCATCCACTGCTGCACGGTTATAGTAAAGCACGGCCTGGTTTTCTGAAGGTGTAAACACAGGGTCTGGTAATGCAGGGTCTGCGCCCACGACACAGGCGTCGTTGGTTTCATTGGGCACGGTAGGTGCCTCGCACTGAATAGGGGGTGGAGGTACGCACGCCGTTCCTGAATCATTAGGAACATTAGGTACCTCACACGTTAACAAGGTATTGGTGCCAGACTCAACGTCTGAACCTCCACAACCGGCTAACATTATTGCGCCTACTAGGAGTAGAGCTGCGCGCCATACTCGTGTATTAGTAAACATAGAATTCTCCTGAGTCATCTCACAAGGTTTGGCAAACGAAACACATTTAAGTAATCCTAAGGTGATGTTTTTCATAGTTGGTATGTCATCCCTAGGTAGTATTGCGTGCCAAAGTATTGAATGGTGCCTGTTTGCTCTTCGGAAGCGAAGTAGCTTTTCGTGGGTTCGTCTGTGAGGTTATTTACTTGGAACAGTACGCTCCAGTTATCGTTTATTTCATATGACGCTTGGTAATCAATGACCAGTTCCTCATCAAAATTAACCACTTGATCGTTCACCGCTACTTGCTGTGAAACAAATGCATCTCGATAACGACCAGATAAGCGGGTTTCAAAGCCCTCATATTCCCAAAACACGGTTACTGTCGCTACGTTTTCTGAAAGGCCGGGTAAATTAGCAGCGTAAACGCCGTCACCTAAAGTTCGCTGAATTTCACTTTCGGTGTACGAATAACTTGCGCTTACCCCCAATCCAGAGAACATACCCGGTAACATGCTATAAATTTGTGTGTAGGCAACTTCAACTCCGCGAATGTAACCGCCTTCTGCATTATTAACCGCGGTGCTGTAGCTGCCATTTTCAGTAGGTACGGTAATAAAAATGGGGTCGCCATTTTCATCTCGCGCAAGTTCGGCTTCTTGCCCAGTAAACTCAGGAGTAAGGTAAACCGGTACTTGCACGTTATCGGGAATAACAATGCCATTGGCCTCGAAGTCGTAGGGTTCAATTTCAACATCTTCTACAAAAGACTCGATGTCTTTGTAAAAACCTGCCACCACTAAGGCACCTTCAGATTCTGAGAAGTAGTATTCCCATGAAAGGTCATACTGAGTAGCATAAAATGGTTCTAAATAGGGGCTGTTTCTTGCACTTCCACTTACTTTTGCAGTGGGGTTAGAAAGGGTAATTTCCCCTGAGTCTCTATCTTGAAATGCGGTGACGGTTTCAATGGTGGTTGAGGCGTTGGCTGCAAAGCGGTTAATGGGAGCTCGCCCCATCACTTTCGCGGCTGCAGCGCGCAATTGCATGTCATCGGTTAATTTAAAATTCAGGTTAATTGATGGAAGTACATCGTTATATTCATGCGATATAATTGCAGGACGGTAAAAATTATTAATGAGGCCTGCATCATCAGTAATATTTTGTGCGCCTGCCGTTGGGTCACTCACTTCAACAGACGTACCCGTTTCTACATCAGTGATAAGTTGCGTGGCACGCTGCAAAGTGGTGGAGCTTTGCTTACTTTTCACATAGCGCACACCCACATTACCCGTGATGGGTAAGCTACCTAGCTCGGTATTAATACTGGCCATTAGATAAGCGGAATTCACCGTTTCAAACACGGTGCCGCTTTCCTGCAATGTCCATGCAGTAGCAGGGCCAGTACCTGGGCCATTAATCACCCCAGCTGCGCCAGGTCCCCAGGTTTGTATGGGCTCAGGTCGTCCATTAGGAAACCATGCATCTAACGCACTGTCTAAATCTACAGAAAGATAACTTGGGAAATAAGAAAAATCGCCACTCCAATTCACTTCCTCTACCATGGCATCAGTAAGTTGTAATGGCGGCTCACTAACCGAAAAGGCGCTGTCATTGCCGTACTCGAAAACAGAGCGATCATTTCTATATTCTCTGTCAGAATAGCGGTAACCAAACTCGATACCAGAAATAATAGGAACATCTAGGAAGTACTGAAAATCGACCCTGTAGGCATCTAATTCATCCTTATTTTCATAAGGGTAGATACCGTATTTACTTACCATGACTTTATCTAAATCTGTAAAGTCATTCATTTGGTTAAACCCAATATCCGGTAAATTTAACCCGTTGAGTAAATAGGAAATTTGAATATTTTCATCAAACACTGGGTTTGCGGCATTTGCGTCTTCTCCTACGAGAGACCACAGCAGACCGTTTCTAAAATCACTTTCAGCACTGGAGCGTGACACATCGAATTGAACCGCAAAGTCTGGCGTAATTTCCCAGGCCGCATTGACTCCTAAATTGGTGACACTGTCGAAGTCTTGATTATCGTCGTTGACTAATTCGATACGAGTGAAGCTGCTGTCGGTGCGCGTAAACGTGCCCCCCACTACGCTGTTGTTTACCACGACAGGGTTAGTAATACCTGCATTGACGCCGCCCAGTTTGACCCTAAAACCACGGGCAAAGGCTTCTGAATCAAACTTTGAAATAAAGGCATCTGCTTTTAGTGTAAAGGTGTCAATGGGTGCCCATTCAAACGCTGCCACATATCCATCACGGGTTTCTTCCCCACCTTTATGCTGCATTTCAAAGCCTTCTGAAATGAGTTCACAATTTGGACAATCTGCTGGGCCGTCTGTATCCCCTTCAAGACCATCTACATCAACCTGACCATTATAGGCTAAGCCAATAAACTGAGTAGAGACACTGGGTTGGAATAACCTGGCATAACCAAGGGAAACACCTAGCGTATCGTCAAGAAATTTGCCTTGATATGAAAAACTCAGCCTGTGGCCATATTCCGTTGCGTCACTCACTTCTGAGGCGCGGTCGTTATACATACCGCGCATATTAGCACTAAATTTATGTTGCTCTTCAATGGCTAAAGGTGAAGCTGTCTTGAGTTCAACCGTGCCCGCTATTCCTCCTTCAATTAAAGAGGCTTTGGGCGATTTATACACCGCCGCTTCACTGATAAGTTCAGAGGGATATTGATCAAATTCAATGGCACGACTGCCGCTGGTAGACACCTGCTCTCTGCCATTTAATGTTGAAAAAACAAAGTCGCCAGATAGGCCGCGTATGTTGATTTGTGCAGCTTGTCCCCCGGTTCGTACAGCGGAAATACCCGGTAATCGAGTTAATGCATCTGCCATAGAGACATCGGGTAACCCACCGAGATCATCTGCAGATATTTGCTCCGTAACCATGTCGGAAAAGCGTTTCTGATTAAGGGATTGGATGAGGCTAGTACTAAATCCCCTCACTTCTATACGTTCTACCGTATCTTCTTGAGGGCGTTCAATTTCATCTGTGGGTGCGTCGGGGGCTGTTTGAGCAAGCGCTGGATGCGTGTACAACGCAACCCCACTACTCAACAATGCCGCCATGATGGTGCTGGGTTTAAAAGTTTTCATTGGTGTCCCATTCCTTGTTTTTTATAAGCACTTTAAGCACGACAACAATTAAAAGTGCTACTTATTCCCATTCGTTTTTATCGCGACATAATGGGCATGTTTGCCCCGTCTCGTTAATGGCGAAGGAGTGTGATGGTTCAACAACAAATATTACTGGTTTGTATAAAAAGGGAGCAATGCTATGCATACGTATTCATTTACAAATAAGTTACATATAAGGCATACAACTGACAATAAAGTAACATTTAAGGGGAGTGGCGAAGGGAAAAAAGAAAGCAGCCTATTAGCTGCTTTCTTTTTTGTGTTAAGTGGAAATAGCGAATTTCATACCACTTCTAGGGTGTTAGGAGCATTTTCACTCATTTTTATCACGCGTTAGCGCTCATGTTCTGCTTCGCACGTTTTACCATCCCATTTAGGTATTCATCATGACTCGGTAATTGTGAAAGCGGTTCACGTTTTATTTTTAGCAACCTTGTTAACATTTCTTTTAATTTTTCATCGCTAAATGTATTAACCAAACCATGATAATCATTCGGAGTAATACCCTGCCCATACATGACTTGAAGCCAAGAACTCTCTAAGAACAAGTCATTCTGATCTCTAAACAAACTGCCATTTTCTTTGAAAAGTGCGATTTTGTGCCTTAAGGTATCGGGTAAGTCTAAATTCCGCATATCGTTAAAAAAAGCACTATCAGTTCGTTCATTTACCGAATAATGGAGTATCAGGAAATCTCGAATTTGTTCGAATTCTAACGCTGACTGTTTGTTGTATTCTGCCTCTAAACTAGGGGTTATTCCATTGTGAGGGAAAAGTTGAATTAAGCGCACAATGGCTGATTGAATGAGGTGTATGCTGGTAGATTCTAATGGTTCCAAAAAGCCACTCGACAACCCTACTGACACCACATTTTTATTCCACTGCTTGCGTCTACGGCCCGTTGTAAACTTTATAAGTTTAGGGTCGGCGAGCGGTTTTGTATCAAGGTTGCCCATTAGCGTATCTAAGGCGTGATCTTCGCTAACATAGCGAGAACAAAATACATGTCCGTTACCGTTTCTATGCTGTAATGGAATGCGCCATTGCCAGCCAGCATCATGGGCAATTGACCGCGTAAAGGGGCGTGTGGATTCGTGCCGCTCAGATGGCACTGCTATCGCACTATCACAGGGGAGCAAATGGGACCAATCGTCGTAGCCTGTTCCAAGGGTTTCTTGAATAAGTAAGCCTTTAAAACCGGTACAATCAATAAAGAGGTCTCCCTCTATGCGGTTTTTATTATCTAACCGCAACGCCTTAATATAACCATTTACGTTATCTCTTTCTACGCTGCCAATTTTTCCCTCAATACGAACAACACCCATACTTTCACTAAGTTTGCGTAGGTACTTTGCATACAAACTCGCATCAAAGTGATACGCAAAAGGCAGTTCTAGTACGGGATCTTTGGCATTAATAGGGGCAAACTTACCCGCCTCAGCGGCGTGATAGTTTAAGTCATAATCCCATAAATCTTGGGTTTTCCCCAACTGTTGGCCTTTTAACCAGTAATGGTGAAAATGACAAAAGGCCATGGCCTTACCTGGTGCACCAAAGGTGTGGTAGTAGCTTTGCCCTTTGGTTTTCCAGTTTTCAAATTTAATGGCAAGCTTGATGGTCGCTTTTGTCTCATATAAAAACTGGGCTTCGTCTATCCCCAAAACTTGGTTAACTAAACGAATAGGTGGAATAGTGGCTTCACCTACCCCTACGGTTCCTATGACCTCTGACTCAACCAACGTTATATTGACGGCCTCTCCCAACACCTTTTTCATGAGGGATGCAGTCAGCCATCCTGCAGTGCCACCGCCCGCGATGACGACCCGCTTTATTGGATTTTTTTTTGGGTTTTGCATGTCATTCTCGCTAATACTCATTCAAGCCACTAAACCTTAGTTGTAGCTTCAGAAAATAAAAAAGCCACCTTGCTTTTGTTTTAGCATAAGCTAATACAAAAAGCTTTAGGTGGCTTTTAACACACACGGAAAAGTTAGAACTTGTAGTTAAACCCTAGTAAATAGTTGGTTCCATAAGACTGGAACTGTGTAATTTGACGTGGGTCGGTGCTAGATGCTTGAATATCATCTTCATCTGTTAGGTTTTGTGCTTGTAGCGTTACACGCAAACCATCCAGGTAATCAATACCTGATTCACTAAAGTCATAGCCAATTTGAGCATCAACCAAGGTACCACCTTGTTTAGTTGCATCAACAAGCGCAAGGCTTGTACCTCGCTCTTCGGTAAGGTATTGGTCACGTTTAGTTGCTGCTAAACGGAATTCAAACCCTTTGTTTTCATAGAAGAATGTCATGCTATAAGACTCTTCAGATAAACCAGGAATACGCGTTTCCGTTTGGCCTGGCGCTGGGTCTACCTCACCATCCATAAAAGTGGCACTGGCAAACAAACCAAACCCTTCTAGTGAATCATGGATAATATCAAATGGTAGTGAGCCTTGTAGCTCGTACCCGCGCACAAATCCTTCAAACCCATCAAGAACACTGCTTACTTGGCCAGTAAACAACACAGGCACCTGTCCTTCAGAACCTTGATGCAAATCAGGAACGTAGTAATCAGAGAAATCAGCGATTATCGACGTATCTCTATGCCAATTCTTTATATCTTTAAAGAAGAATGACACCGCCACATATCCGGAGTCTGCAAAGTAGTTCTCGTAGGCTAAATCAAACTGATTCGCTTCAAGTGGACGTAAATCTGGGTTACCTGCACTGCCGCCCCAAGGGCCATTTTCTATATCAGAACTGGTAATTTGATTGTCATTGAATGAAAACGTTACCTGTGTATTTGGACGCATGTCGTCCATACGAGGGCGAGAAATCACCTTGCTTAAACCTAAGCGAACGAATTGATTGTCTGCAACTTCGGCTGAAAGGTTTAAAGTAGGTAATACATCTGTGTAATCTGCGCCACCGGTCACTGGCGTTGCGATGGTGTAGCCATCAGCATCAGAAGTGGTAGAGAAGCCTGTAGATTGCTGATCTGCCTTAACGACCTGAACGCCAACGTTACCACGAACCCAAACGTCACCTAATTCCATCTCTAAATCGAATTTAGAATAAAGCGTAATAAGTTCTTCATCAACGGTGTAGGTATCACCCAAGCGATCGTTTTGAACACGGCTAGCGTCACTTTCAATGTAGTATCCGCTCTCATAAAGGCCTAAAGAATCATAAGCCAAAATACCGTCTATACCGATGAAATCTAAATTTACTACGCCAAGAACATCAGGAATCGCTGCATCATCAGGGTAAGAAGGCGCCGTTAAGTAAGCGCCGTTATTGTCTTTTGACTTACTTCTGTCAGAGTAAACGATACCTGTAGAAACGCCGGTGACGATTCCCCACTCTACATAGCCTTTGAGGTCGAGACGTATTGTGTCTAGATCTTCTTCAAACAGAGGTTGATTCACAAAGCCATCTTGCGCATCAGATTCAAGAAGAGGACGCGCGCCCCATGCTTGTGGTCCAGCTAAACGAATAAGAGTAGGGTCGGTAAGGTCTACGGCATCAGCCGTTGGATGGTCTGAATACATAACGCCCGTAGACGTCATTTCCCAGCTTCGCGCCGACAAAGAACGACCATCTGTACCAGCACGACCCACACCTGAGTAACTCTCGACATCAATAATTTCTTTCTCTACTGATCCAGTAGAATAATCAAGCTCTACGCTCCAAGAGTCGTTAATTTGATACTCGGCGTTTATCCCTATGGTGGTTAAATCAGCTTCCTGACGTCTTGCGTCATTACGTACAACAGAATAAAAGCCATCGGTGTAACCAGAGGTCACCAAACCGTCTTCAACACCAGTGACTGTGTAAGCACTTGTGCCCCACTCTGCACCACCTTCCTCAAGGCCACGTCGAACATCGTCTTCAACGAAATCGATGTATAGTGCATCAAGTTGTATATTAAGTTTTTCCGTAGGCGCCCATTCAACTACCGCAGCAATTGAATCACGTTCTAACATTGCAGAACGTTGGAACGAATCGTGTCCGCCAAGCACAACAGTACCTTCAGGAACGTTTACCGTATCTTGACCATCATAACGACGAGGGTTCCAAACAGGATCGCCATCATCATTAAATGTATTTTCTGCAGCTAAGTTAACATCAGCATAGCCCCAACCACGAAAGTGCTGTTCTTGTCTTGGTGATTCCATAGTCGCTACGGTTAACGCTAAACCTAATGTGTCATCGGCAAACTGATCAACGTAGTTAACTGACACACGGTGGCCCGAATTGTCGAAATCTGGGTTTGGTGAGTCTTCTGCATTTTTTTCAAAGCTACCGTTTACCGTAAATGTACTTTCCGCCGAGAGAGGCTTAACGGTTTGAAGATCAATAGAACCACCAATGTTCTGCGTGGTCATACCGGCTTCTGGCGTTTTGTATACCAGAATATTTGAAATGATTTCCGTTGGGTAAAGGTCGAACTCAACGCCACGGTTGTCGCCCATTCCCAGTAATTCGCGACCATTTAATGACGTACCTACGTAGTTTTCATTAAAACCACGTACAGAGATACCACTCGTACGCCCGTTTCTACGCTCACCCGTAACGCCAGGTAGTCGTGCGATAGATTCGGCAATACTGGTATCAGGCAATTTACCAATATCTTCTGCTGACAAGGCTTCTACAATTGACGTGTTGTCCATCTTAATTGCTTGGGCACGTTGCAAGCTACCTCGGATACCACTTACTTGAATAACTTCAACATTACTTTCATCAATAGAATCGCTGGTGCTTTCTTGTGCGAACGTCGGTGTACTTACAAAGGCTACACCGCCAGAAATAAGCGCAGCTTTAATGAGATTGGGTTTGAATTGTTTCATAAAACGGGTGTCCCATACGGTTATAGTTGTTGTCTTTTTGTTATTGTTATGACTATTAAATGACAATAAACATTGTCGGCATAATGCTATAGAGGACACGTTGAATGCACAATTGCCTGCATACGTATTCAATAAAATTTATGCAACACTGCATTAACAAAGCGTTTGTATTTAATGAGGTAATTTAACTACATATGGCGAGAAAATGAGGCCTTGCTGATCAGGATGTAGTAATTTTGTTACATCAAACCGAAGCAATAATAAATTTGAGATACAAAAAAGCCCGCTAAAAGCGGGCTTTTAAATTCATCAATAAGCGTTAGCTTACCAACCTGTAGTTTCGCGAAGCGCTTTGCCGATTTCAGCAAGTGAACGTACCGTTTTAACGCCTGCATCTTCTAGTGCTTTAAATTTCTCATCAGCAGTACCTTTACCGCCTGCGATGATTGCACCAGCATGACCCATACGCTTACCCGGAGGTGCTGTAACACCTGCGATGTAAGACACAACCGGCTTAGTGACGTTAGCTTTGATGAATTCAGCAGCTTCTTCCTCTGCGGTACCACCAATTTCACCAATCATAACGATAGCTTCAGTTTGTGGATCGTCTTGGAACAACTGAAGAATATCAATGAAGTTAGAACCTGGGATAGGATCACCACCGATACCCACACAGCTAGACTGGCCAAAACCTTCGTCAGTAGTTTGCTTAACTGCTTCGTACGTCAGCGTACCAGAGCGAGAAACAATACCTACTTTACCAGGCTTATGGATATGACCAGGCATAATACCAATTTTACACTCACCCGGCGTGATAACACCTGGGCAGTTTGGTCCAATCATGCGAACGCCTTTTGCGTTTACGTATTCTTTTACGTAAAGCATATCAAGCGTAGGAATACCTTCAGTGATACAAACGATAAGCTCGATGCCAGCATCAGCAGCTTCAACAATTGAATCTTTACAGAACGCAGCTGGTACGTAGATAACCGTTGCTGTTGCGCCGGTAGCTTCTACCGCTTCACGTACTGTATTGAATACTGGAAGACCTAAGTGCTCAGTGCCGCCTTTGCCTGGTGTAACACCACCAACCATTTGCGTACCGTAAGCAATAGCTTGCTCAGAGTGGAAAGTACCTTGACCACCAGTGAAACCTTGACAGATTACTTTGGTATCTTTGTTAATTAATACAGACATTATTTGCCCTCCGCAGCAGCAACAACTTTCTCAGCTGCATCAGTTAGCGACTCAGCAGCAATGATATCTAGACCTGAGTTCGCTAGAACTTCACGGCCAAGCTCTGCGTTTGTACCTTCAAGACGTACAACAACAGGAACACTAACGCCAACTTCTTTAACTGCGCCAATGATACCTTCAGCAATCATGTCACAACGAACGATACCGCCGAAGATGTTAACTAAAACAGCTTTAACGTTGTCGTCAGATAGGATGATTTTGAATGCCTCTGCAACACGTTCTTTTGTTGCGCCACCACCAACATCTAAGAAGTTAGCGGGCTTGCCACCGTGTAGGTTTACGATGTCCATTGTACCCATTGCTAGGCCGGCACCGTTAACCATACAACCTACGTTACCGTCTAGAGCAACATAGTTAAGCTCGAACTGAGCAGCATGCGCTTCACGTTCGTCTTCTTGAGAAGGATCCTGCATTGCTTTAACTTTAGGTTGACGATACAACGCGTTGCCGTCAATAGCTAGCTTAGCATCAAGACAGTGAAGGTCACCGTCTTCTTTAATAACAAGAGGGTTAATTTCGATAAGGGCAATATCAAGATCTTCAAACATCTTAGCTAGGCCAAGGAAAATCTTGGTGAACTGCTTGATTTGAACGCCAGTAAGACCAAGTTTAAACGCCATTTCGCGTGCTTGGTAAGGCTGAGGACCTACAATTGGGTCGATTTCAGCTTTAAGGATCTTCTCTGGGGTTTCTTCTGCAACGGTTTCAATCTCTACGCCACCTTCAGTAGAAGCCATAAATACAACGCGACGGGTTGTACGGTCAACTACTGCACCAAGGTAAAGCTCGTTAGCGATATCTGTGCAAGATTCAACTAAGATTTTGCTTACAGGCTGACCATTTTCGTCAGTCTGAAACGTCACCAAATTTTTGCCGAGCCAGTTTTCAGCGAAAGCTTTAATCGCGTCTTTATCTTTAACTAGCTTTACACCGCCAGCTTTACCGCGACCGCCCGCGTGTACCTGACACTTAACTACCCACTCTTCTCCGCCGATTTTATCAGCGGCTTCTACAGCACCTTGAGCAGTGTCTGCTGCGTATCCTTCAGAAACAGGCAAACCGTATTCTTTGAATAGCTGCTTACCTTGGTATTCATGCAAATTCATGGTGTTTCTATCCGATTTTTTTTTAAGACAAAAGCCGCTTTCGCGACTTGATTAGTTTGACTGATATTATAGGGCAAATATCAGCGTTGCGTGGAACGCTAAGCTTGCCTAAACAAGCTTAGCATCTCACCACAATAACGTGAGACGAAAGCCTTACACGTCTAGCAATAGACGAGTAGGATCTTCAAGCATCTCTTTAACTGTTACCAAGAAACCGACAGATTCTTTACCGTCCACAATACGGTGGTCGTAAGAAAGCGCTAGGTACATCATTGGTAGAATTTCTACTTTTCCATTAACTGCCATTGGGCGATCTTGAATTTTATGCATTCCCAAAATTGCGCTTTGCGGCGGGTTAATGATTGGCGTAGACATAAGTGAACCAAACACACCACCGTTGGTGATAGTAAAGTTACCACCCTGTAGTTCAGCCATAGACAGCTTACCGTCACGACCTTTAAGTGCTAGTTCCTTAATTCCTTTTTCTACCCCTGCCATACCAAGCGTGTCAGTATCTTTAAGTACCGGCGTAACAAGGCCACGAGGCGTAGATACCGCGATAGAGATATCGAAGTAGTTGTGATAAACAATATCATCACCGTCAATAGACGCATTCACTTCAGGGAAACGCTTAAGCGCTTCAGTCACGGCCTTAACGTAGAAAGACATAAAGCCAAGACGAATACCATGGCGTTTCTCGAAGCTTTCTTGATACTGCTTACGAAGTTCCATAATGGGCTTCATGTTAACTTCGTTAAACGTGGTCAACATTGCCGTAGAATTTTTCGCATCAAGTAGACGATTAGCAATGGTCTTACGAAGACGTGTCATTGGTACACGCTTCTCTGTACGGTTGCCAGTAGGAAGGTCTGCAGTAACAGCTTCAGATGCAGCAGGTGCGGCTTTCGCAGCACTGTCGCCACCTTTAAGGTATTTTTCTACGTCTTCTTTAGTAATGCGGCCGTTTTTACCCGTGCCTTTAACTTTAGATGCATCAACACCTTTTTCGGCAAGCAAACGACGTACAGAAGGGCTTAGCGCATCGCTGCTGTCATCACTCTCGTCGGCTTCAGCGGTATCAGAAGATGCTGAAGCACCGCCTGCTGCGCCTTCAACAAATTTTGCGATAACTTCTTCAGCAGTAACCGTTGCGCCTTCTTCTGCAATAATTTCAGACAATGAACCGTCAGCGGGAGCAACAACTTCTAGTACTACCTTGTCTGTTTCAATATCAACGAGATTTTGGTCACGAGACACAGCTTCACCAACAGCAACGTGCCATGTCGCAATCGTAGCATCTGCTACTGATTCTGGCAGAACCGGTACTTTTACGTCTGACGCTTTTCCTGAAGCCGCTGGTGCAGCTTCTTTGGTTTCTTCTTTTTTCGCGCTATCAGTATTAGACTTAGCAGGAGCAGCCGCGCCGCCCTCTTCTAATTTAGCAATCACTTGCTCACCTAAAACTGTCGCACCCTCTTCATTTAAGATCTCACCCATTGTACCGTCCGCTGGCGCTACAACCTCTAAAACCACTTTATCAGTTTCAATATCAACCAGGTTCTGGTCTCGTTTAACTGCGTCACCGGCTTTTACGTGCCAGGTTGCAATGGAGGCATCGGCAACTGACTCAGGTAGAACCGGAACTTTTATCTCAATTGTCATTACTGTTCCTTATTTAATAGTGAGTGCGTCTTCAACCAGGGCTTTTTGTTGCTGGTTGTGAACGGAAACATAACCTACTGCAGGAGAAGAGGATGCTTCACGACCTGCATATGTTAATTTGGCACCATCTGGAATTGCTTGCCAGAAATGGTGTTGGCTACAATACCAAGCACCTTGGTTTTGGGGTTCTTCTTGACACCAAACCCAATCGGTAACGTGGCTGTATTGCGCCACAACTTTAGCGCATTCTTCTTGCGGGAATGGATAAAGCTGTTCGAGACGAATAATCGCAACGTCGGTTTGTTCGTTCTTTCGGCGTTGGTCTAACAAATCGTAATAAACCTTGCCTGAACACATAACCACGCGCTTAACATTTTTCGGGTCGATATCATCAATTTCGCCAATAACATTGTGGAATTTACCTTCCGCAAGTTCTTCTAGCGAAGATACCGCAAGAGGATGACGTAACAATGACTTAGGCGACATGACGATAAGCGGTTTACGCATAGGGCGAACCACTTGACGACGAAGCATGTTGTAAACCTGAGCAGGTGTTGAGGGAACACACACTTGCCAATTGTGATCGGCACACATTTGTAAGAAACGCTCAAGACGTGCAGAGCTGTGCTCCGGCCCTTGGCCTTCATAACCGTGTGGAAGTAGAACCGTCAAGCCACACAAGCGGCCCCACTTTGCTTCACCTGAACTTAAGAATTGGTCGAAAACAACTTGAGCACCGTTCGCGAAGTCACCAAACTGTGCTTCCCAAATGGTTAAGCAAGTTGGCTCTGCCGTAGCGTAACCGTATTCAAAAGCCATTACCGCTTCTTCAGACAAAACCGAGTCGTAAATTTCAATCTCGCCCTGCCCCTCACAAATATGCTGCAATGGCATATAGGTACTAGCATCAGCTTGATTATGAAGCACAGCATGACGATGGAAGAAAGTACCACGGCCAGAATCTTGACCGGTAATACGAATATCTTCGCCTTCATCAACCAAGGTTGCGTAGGCAAGGTTTTCCGCCATACCCCAGTCAAGTTTCTTCTCTCCGGCTACCATCGCCTTGCGGTCTTGATAGAGTTTATTAACCCGAGATTGAAGTTTATGACCTTCTGGGAAGGTAGTAATAGACGTGCCTAACTCTTTAAGTTTTTCGACACTTACTGAACCATCATAAGGCGTATCCCAGTCGTGACCTAAATACGGTGTCCAGTCTACGCTGTGTTCCGTCATTGGTCGCCACTCTTCAACCACAC
This sequence comes from Alteromonas sp. B31-7, assembly GCF_015767655.1. NCBI lineage: Bacteria > Pseudomonadati > Pseudomonadota > Gammaproteobacteria > Alteromonadales > Alteromonadaceae > Alteromonas > Alteromonas sp. B31-7. The sequence goes on along the minus strand of NZ_CP065233.1, from coordinate 2,124,501 downwards.
AAGCGCCGTGATCTAGCGCTGCACGATACTCTTCTAAGTAACGGTCAGCATCACGTTGCTCAATAATACCTTCAGCGATAAGCTGATCAGCATAAATCGCTCGTGGCACAGGGTGCTTTTTGATCTTTTGGTACATAAGCGGCTGAGTTGCGTTTGGCTCATCAGCTTCATTATGACCATGACGACGGTAGCAAACTAAATCGATAACCACGTCTTTCTTGAATTTATTTCTGTATTCAAGTGCTAATTCAGTGACAAAGGCTACTGCTTCTGGGTCGTCGGAATTTACATGAAATATAGGTGCCTGTACCATTTTTGCAATATCAGTACAGTATTGAGTAGAACGGGTATCTTCTGTTTTAGACGTGGTAAAACCAACTTGGTTATTCACCACGATACGAACCGTGCCACCAACCGCAAAACCGCGGGTTTGAGACATGTTAAACGTCTCTTGTACAACACCCTGACCAGCAATAGCAGAATCACCGTGAATGGTAATAGGTAATACAGTATTTGTGTCGTTGTCTCTTCGTACCAAACGTGCACGAACCGACCCCATCACAACAGGATTAACGATTTCTAAGTGTGATGGGTTGAACGCAAGCGCTAAATGCACATTGCCACCTGGGGTTGCAAAGTCAGACGAGAAACCTGCGTGGTACTTTACGTCACCAGCACCAAGAGAATCATCATGCTTGCCCGAGAACTCATCAAATAAAACAGAGGGGTTTTTACCAAGTACGTTAACAAGTACGTTAAGGCGACCACGGTGAGCCATACCTATAACCACTTCTTTGGTCCCCGCAGTCCCTGCCTTGGTAATTAAACCTTTCAGCATTGGGATGAGCGCATCACCACCTTCAAGAGAGAAGCGTTTTGCACCAGGGAACTTAGAACCCAGGTATTTTTCCATACCATCGGCAGCCGTTAACCCTTTTAGAATGCTAATTTTTTCTTCTTTAGCAATTTCTGGTTTGGCTTGCACTGATTCGATCTTCTGCTGTAACCAACGCTTTTGGTCGGTATCAGTAATGTGCATGTATTCTGCACCAATCGAACCGCAGTAGGTTCTATTAAGCGATTTAAACAGTTCGCCTAATGACATTGAATCTTTACCAATGGCAAACGACCCAACATTAAACACACTGTCAAAATCTTTTTCGGAAAGGCTATGGTGAGAAAGCTCTAAATCGCGAACTCGCTCTTGTTTCCATAAACCGAGTGGGTCGAGATTAGCGTGTTGATGGCCGCGGAAACGATAAGCATTAATAAGCTGTAAAACTTTTACCTGCCTGTCGTCTGATACACTTGCGCCGTCAACAGGAACACTCGACATTCTGGCTGTAGGGCCTAGCGCAGCAAGTTTCCTGAACTGATCTTTAACACTTGTATGATTGGTTTCTAACTCAACGCCTTCAACCTTAGGGAGGTTATCAAAGATTTGACGCCAAGTATCGGATACGCTTTTGGGGTCCTCCAGATACGATTCGTACAACTCCTCAACATAGGCAGCGTTGGCACCTGCCATGTGCGAGGAATCCCACCACGCTTTCATCACGCTTTCTTGCATTTAATTTGCCTTGCTACGTTTTGTAAATTCTATTAACCATCAGTGTCTATTATAAGGTTATTCTTAACATAACCAAGTGTTATACCGATGAATACAAAAAAAAATAGCCATCCCGTCCGGATGGCCATTTAGAGCATTGCTATCTGTCACACTAACGTGTCAGATTATGGTACTAAACAGCCCGTTGTAAAAGCATAGACTTAATATGTCCAATTGCTTTTGTCGGGTTCAATCCTTTCGGGCATACGCTTACACAGTTCATGATGCCGTGGCAGCGGAATACGCTGAATGCGTCATCAAGGTCGTTAAGACGTTCATCAGTGGCCGTATCTCGGCTATCAATTAAGAATCGATAAGCGTGAAGCAAACCAGCAGGACCAATGAATTTATCAGGGTTCCACCAGAAAGACGGGCACGACGTAGAACAACATGCACAAAGAATACACTCGTACAGTCCATCAAGCTTAGCACGTTCTTCAGGAGACTGAAGATGTTCTCGTGCAGGCGGCTGTTTTTGGTCGTTGATTAAGAATGGCTTAATCTTTTCGTATTGAGTGTAGAACTGTGTCATGTCTACGACAAGGTCACGTACTACAGGTAAACCCGGTAATGGACGAACCACAACCTTACCATTACCCAATGCCGATAATGGTGTGATACATGCTAGGCCGTTTTTGCCGTTCATGTTTACACCATCTGAACCACATACACCTTCACGGCAAGAACGACGGAATGAAAGCGTCGGATCCTGCTCTTTAAGTGCTAATAGTGCGTCGAGCACCATCATGTCCTGACCTTCCTCTACTTCTAGAGTGTAGTCTTGCATGCGAGGCTTAGCGTCTACTTCTGGGTTATAACGATAAATCGAAAAAGTTTTTTGCATGATCGTTGCCTCTCTTAATATGAACGCACTTTAGGCGGGAATGCTTCCCTAAGCTTAGGCGCCATATTGACATCACGTGTGAGCATTTTATCAGTGTTCGGATCGTAAATACTGTGGCATAACCAGTTTTCATCATCACGATCTGGGAAGTCGAAGCGGCTGTGAGCGCCACGGCTTTCCGTTCTGAAGTTCGCTGCTACTGCTGTGCTGTACGCGGTTTCCATAAGGTTATCTAGTTCAAGACACTCTATACGCTGAGTGTTAAAGTCTGAACTCTTGTCGTCAAGGCGCGCATGCTTAAGACGCTCGCGAATTTCGCTAAGCTCTCTAAGCCCTTCTGCCATGGCGTCACCCTCACGGAATACTGAGAAGTTAAGCTGCATGCATTGCTGCAAGTCTTTCTTAATTTGAACAGGATCTTCGCCCTTGCCTTTCTCAGAATTTTCCCAACGATTGAAGCGCGTCATAGATGCGTCTAAATCTGACTCAGAAGCATCACGTGTTGGTGCCATTTCTGAAAGCGTAGTACCAAGATGTAAACCAGTCGCACGACCGAATACAACAAGGTCTAATAGAGAGTTACCACCAAGGCGGTTTGCACCATGAACAGATACACATGCAATCTCACCACAAGCGAATAAACCGTTAACAACTTTGTCATTACCGTCGGCATCAACAGTTAAACACTGACCATCAACGGTAGTTGGAATACCACCCATCATATAGTGACAAGTTGGAATAACCGGAATAGGTTCTTTGACCGGGTCGACGTGGGCAAACGTACGCGATAGCTCAAGAATACCAGGTAAGCGTGACTCAAGTACGTCTTTACCTAAGTGATCCAACTTAAGCTTAAGGTGAGTTCCCCATGGGCCTTCACACCCACGACCTTCGCGGATTTCAGTCATCATTGAACGAGCAACAACGTCACGACCCGCTAAGTCTTTCGCGTTTGGCGCATAGCGCTCCATGAAGCGTTCGCCGTCTTTGTTAAGAAGGTAACCACCTTCACCACGACAACCTTCTGTTACCAATGTCCCTGCGCCAGCAATACCTGTTGGGTGGAATTGCCACATTTCCATATCTTGAACAGCAACACCAGCACGAAGTGCCATGCCCACACCGTCACCGGTATTAATGTGTGCATTAGTGGTAGACGCATAGATACGACCTGCACCACCTGTTGCTAACACAACAGCGCGTGATTTGAAGTAAACCACTTCACCTGTCTCGATATCGATAGCAGTACAACCAACGACATCGCCATCTTGGTTTTTAACAAGGTCGAGGGCATACCATTCAGAAAATACCTTTGTTTTGTTCTTTACGTTTTGTTGGTAAAGAAGGTGAAGAAGTGCATGACCTGTACGGTCAGCGGCTGCCGCAGTTCGGGCGCCCTGCTCTCCACCAAAATTCTTAGACTGACCACCAAAAGGACGCTGGTAAATTTTACCGTTTTCGAAACGTGAGAAGGGTAAACCCATGTTCTCCATTTCGATAATCGCTTCTGGGCCAGTTTTACACATGTATTCAATCGCGTCTTGGTCACCGATATAATCAGAACCTTTAACGGTGTCGTACATGTGCCATTCCCAATTGTCTTCGTGTGAATTACCTAATGCGACGGTAATACCACCCTGTGCAGACACAGTATGAGAACGGGTTGGAAAAACTTTTGATAACAGTGCACATGATTTACCAGATTGCGAAATCTGTAGTGCTGCACGCATGCCTGCGCCACCAGCTCCAATTACTACTGCATCAAACTCGTGAACGGGTAAACTCATCTTACACTCCCCACAGTACAAATAGGCCGACAGCAACGTAACCAAACGCAATAAGGTTTAGAACGTATTGCAACGTTGCACGTAAACCTGACGACTTAACGTAATCAGTGAGTACCTGCCATAAGCCGATACGTACGTGAATCATAATTGCAATCAATGCTGCCAATGTGAAAACTTTCATAGCTAGGCCAGAGAATAACCCTCGCCATTCGATAAAGGTAAGGTTATCGGTGGTGATAAAGAACCACGCCATGAAAACCGAGTACGCGAAAATAATTGCTGCTGTAGTACGTAAGGATACGTAATCTTGTACACCATTACGCTTCATGCTTGCTTGGTTGGTTAGCATAGTGCAACTCCCAATACTACGGTCAGTATAATCCATAATGCGATAACTGCTTTCGCACTTAGGTTACCCGACTCTAATTCTTCCCAGTGACCTAAATCCATTACAACGTGTCTTAGGCCGCCTAGAATGTGATATGTCAGCGCTGAAGCTGTGCCAATTGCGACGAATTTTCCAAGGAAACCATTCATGATTGCTTGCACGTCCGCGAAACCTTCAGGCGAAGAAACAGAAACTGCCCATGCCCAAATAACAAAAAGTAACGCGAAGAACATTGCAACACCGGTAACACGATGGAGAATTGACGAAATAGCAGAGGGCGGAAATTTAATAGTATTGAGTTCTAAATTTACTGGTCTTTGCTTTTTCACAATGTATGCCTGTTTAATCCGTAGGGATATTGAATTACCCACCTTATTATGTCCTGTGTAGGTGAATTCGTTTATTACCTGTTAATTGCCTCATCCAATGAGTTGTTAACAATTTGTGAATTATTCTTTAATGCCGCTAACAGAATAAATATTCTGTTTTTGAGCACCGCTGAGTATATCCAGCACAGTATATAATTACAATTTTTTGTGGTGCTGTAAGACTTTAGTCTTTTTTCACACAAATTTCATAAGCACTGTAAATTGCGTGTATCCGTTTACGCCTAAAGACGGATATGAACCGCTTTATTTACAAGGCACTAGAGTTTATCAGTACTAAAGTAGAATAACACTAGTTCAGTGGTTGAAATTAAGGTGTTTTAATGTGAACGGTGACAATTCAGCCGTTTATTGACCAAATATTCGACTAAGGTGTTAATTAAATTAGCAAACGGTGGTTTACCTTTTGTGAAAAGACCGTGATAATTAGCCCGATTGGAATAAGTGCGTTCTCCATTAAATACAATTTAGTATTCTTTTCGTAGTGATAATAAGCTACCGTAATCTAGAATATTTATTGCGCATATATGCAATTAAATTGACTTAATGGTGCATAATAAAGTACAAATACGCCACTTTTCCCAACGAGACGAGCATTTTCGTTCGTTTTCGCTGCAAACAGAACCATTCTGAGGAGAGCATTATATGGCAGATCAGAAAGCCATTCTTAAGGCCGGCGGTAAGGAAATCGAGCTTCCTATCTTGTCGGGCACCGAAGGACAAGATGTGATCGATGTCCGTTCACTAGGACAACACGGTTATTTTACCTACGACCCTGGTTTTATGGCGACAGGATCTTGCGAGTCAGCTATTACTTACATTGACGGCTCTGCGGGTGTATTGCTACACCGTGGTTTCCCAATTGAAGAACTAGCGCGCGATGCAGACTACCTTGAAGTTTGTCATATGCTTCTACACGGCGATGCGCCGTCGAAAGAAGAATATGAAGAATTCAAAGACACTATTACTCGTCACACTATGGTGCATGAACAAATTAATATGTTCTTCCATGGTTTCCGTAACGACGCTCACCCTATGGCGATGTTATGTGGAACAGTGGGTGCAATGTCATCGTTCTACCACAGTGATTTAGACGTTTCTAATGAAGAACAGCGTATTCGTAGTGCACATCGCTTAATTGCGAAAATGCCTACCCTTGTTGCTATGTGTTACAAGTACAACATCGGCCAGCCGTTTGTTTACCCACGTAACGATTTAAGCTATGCAGCAAACTTCCTAAACATGATGTTCTCTGTACCCGCAGAAGAATTTCAAATTAGCCCAGCGGTTGAGCGTGCGATGGATCGTATCTTTACGCTTCATGCTGATCACGAGCAAAATGCATCAACGTCTACCGTTCGTTTGGCTGGTTCTTCAGGTGCTAACCCTTATGCATGTATTGCTGCGGGTGTTGCATCACTATGGGGCCCTGCTCATGGTGGCGCAAACGAAGCATGTTTAAACATGCTTGAAGAGATTGGCACTGTAGATCGTATTCCAGAGTTTATTGCTCGTGCTAAAGATAAGTCTGATCCATTCCGATTGATGGGCTTTGGTCACCGTGTATACAAAAACCACGATCCGCGCGCGACAGTAATGCGTGAAAGCTGTCACGAAGTATTAAGCGAACTTAATGTTAAAGATCCATTGCTTGAAGTTGCAATGGAACTTGAAAAAATTGCATTAAATGACCCGTACTTCGCTGAGAAGAAATTGTTCCCTAATGTAGATTTCTACTCAGGTATTGTGCTTAAAGCGATTGGTATTCCTACCAATATGTTTACGTGTATATTCGCACTGTCTCGTACAGTAGGTTGGATTTCACACTGGCATGAAATGATGAGCGACCCTAAACAAAAAATTGGTCGTCCTCGTCAGCTTTATACCGGCCACAATCAGCGTAAATATACACCGATCAAGTAGTATTGAACGGTTTTCGCAAACCTTCGTAAAAATAGCGCCTGTTGGCGCTATTTTTTATTAGGAGTCACCCATGCCCTATTCTGCCGTTTTACTTGGTATAGCAGGCTTAATCCCTTTCCTTTTCTTACCTTTGTCTTATGTTTTTAACTGGCTATCACTAACCCAAAGTGCACTGTACTTCATTCAGTACTCTGCGGTGCTATTGTCTTTTTTTGGGGGTGTTCATTGGTGGGACGCCATAAAAGAGCAAGCGTTCAATAAGCAAATGTATATCGCCATGCTTCCGACTATTGTGGGATGGTTATGTTTAGTGTTTAGCCACCGGGTTGAAGTGTTAGGCGTTCTTTCTTTATGCTACGTAGGCGTTTTAGTTTATGACAAATTCACCCTATCACTGCCTAAGTCGTACATTGTTGACTACATTAGCTTACGCATTGCATTAACCACTGTGGTGGTTTTATGTCACGCATGGATGATTTTTATTGTGACGTAGGTAATGAATTAAATTAATCATAAAAAAAGCGCTCCTAATGAGCGCTTTTTGACATTTGCTTAACCAAATAGGTAATTATTCAGCCCGTATTGCCGCCAACAATTCTTCGGTTTTCTCTTCCATTAATGCGATATCCCCTCTGCTTTCAACGTTCAAGCGAATCACCGGCTCGGTGTTAGACTTGCGTAAATTAAAGCGCCAATTACCAAACTCCAGCCCTAAACCATCGGTAGTATCTACCACAGAAGCTTGAGGTTTATAGGTGTTGGTCACACGCTCTAACGCCGCATCTGCGTCTTTCAGCTTACTGTTGATTTCTCCTGAAGAAGGAAACGCTTCTATACGCGCTTTAACCATGCTAGCCAGGGACTGTTGCTTAACACTGACTAGTTCAGCAATCAGCAGCCATGGGATCATGCCTGAGTCGCAGTATGCAAAATCTCGGAAATAATGGTGGGCACTCATTTCTCCGCCATACACCGCGTCTTCTTTACGCATACGTTCTTTAATAAACGCGTGACCGGTTTTAGATTTTATAGGGGTTCCGCCAGCATTTTCTACAATGTCTTCGGTGTTCCAGTAAACCCGTGGGTCATAAATAATTTTGCTGTTTTTGTCTTTAGCGATAAAGGCCGCCGCAAGTAAGCCTACAATGTAGTAGCCTTCAATAAACTGTCCATCGGCGTCGAATAAGAAACAACGATCGAAATCGCCATCCCATGCAATACCAAAATCTGCGCTATGGGCTTTTACTGCATCTGCGGTATCGGCTCTGTTTTCTGGTAATAAAGGGTTAGGGATACCATTTGGGAAAGTGCCATCTGCTTCGTGGTGCACTTTAATAAAGGTAATAGGAATGTTTCTACTCGCTAATTCTGACTCAATGGCATCCAGTGCATTTCCTGCTGCGCCATTGCCTGCATTAACCACAATTTTTAGCGGTTTGAAGTTATCTAAGTTAACGTAAGAAAGCATGTGCTCCACATAGGCCTCCATGCAGGAGTCTTCTACGTAACTACCCGATTCTATCAGCAGGTCTTTTTTCACATGCGCGGTTCCGTTGAAAAACGCATCTGCATCAATTGGCTGTTGCTGCGTATAGTGGGCTAAGCGCGTTGTTACCCTATGGTCATCTAGCAGCTCTGCTTTTTCTTTAATTGCATTCAGCCCCGTATCACCACTGATGGGGATAGAACCCGCCTTCACTAGCTTCATACCATTGTAGTTAATTGGGTTATGACTGGCAGTAACTTCAATTCCACCATCTACACCAAGGTGCTTGGTTGCAAAATAAATTTCTTCCGTACCCGCCATACCAATATCAGTCACGTTTGCACCTGCATCAATAAGGCCTGCGGTTAGCGCTAACTTTAGAGGCGTTGAGGTTAAACGAACGTCGCTTCCTACTACAACGGTTCTTGCATTTAATTCTTGTGCAAATGCATAGCCAATTCGATAGGCGACTTCTTCGTTTAGTTGGCTGTTTAACTCGCCACGAATATCATAGGCTTTAAAGCATGTGATGGATTTTGTCATTATTTAAGGTCTCTGTTCCCTGCAAACGTGCAAATATCGAAAATTGGGATAATTAACTTCCCATTTAAATTCCTCCAACCAATGGTAATCAAGGCCTTCATCAGGTGCAATGCCTGAACACATATAATCTGAAATTGTGTGTGTTTCAGGCCATTTATTCGTCAGTCAATAGGCTATTTAATTTAGCGGTTCGTGTACTTTTCTCTTCCGTGGTTTGACGTGAAGTTTAGCGTTGGCCCAATAGGGACTACCTGGGTTGGATTGATGGTGGTTTGGCTAACATAATAGTGCTGCTTTATATGCGTGAAATTCACGGTGTCTTTCACACCGGGAACTTGATATAGCTCACACATGTATGCATAGAGATTAGGGTAATCAACGATACGTTTAACGTTACATTTAAAGTGGCTGTAATACACAGCATCAAAGCGAATTAGTGTGGTAAATAATCGCCAGTCGGCCTCGGTTAGTGTATCACCTACCAAATACCTCGACTTACTCAGCATTTTTTCAACATTATCTAGCGTGGTAAACAATGAGGTTACCGCATCCTCATAGGCTTCTTGCGTAGTCGCAAACCCCGCTTTATATACCCCATTATTAACGTTGTGGTAAATCTCATGATTTATTTCATCTATTTGCGCACAAAGTTGCTCAGGGTAATAATCGTCTTCGTTGCCGGTTAAAGCATTAAACCGGTGGTTAAATATACGTATAATATCCGCCGATTCATTATTGACGATGGTTTTGGTGTGCTTATCCCATAGAACAGGCACGGTAACGCGTGTAGTAATATCGTCTTTTTCGAGAGTATATACTTGATGTAAATAATCATAACCATAGAGTTTATCGCCAGTGCTACCTGGGTAAGGTTCAAATTTCCACCCTGCTTCTAGCATATGAGGATGTACTACCGATACGTCTATGTGATTTTCCAACCCTTTTAGCTTTCTAAATATCAAGGCTCTGTGTGCCCATGGACAAGCTAAAGAAACATACAGATGATAGCGATTGGATTCGGGCAAATAACGAGAGTTCCCCTCCCCTATGCTGTGCCTAAATTTCGAGGCTTGCCTTTCGAATTTTCCACCATTTTCTTTGGTGTTGTACCATTTATCTACCCAGTTACCGTCAACAAGTAATCCCATTGCTTTGCCTCTGTGAATAATGATGTATTAGGTTACGGTATTGCATCATATTTAGACTTGTTAGTAAGGCGACATTAATGGGACAGGCTATTCGACTTATTCGAATTTTATAGGCATGAATAACCGTAAGTTTAAACTGAACGGATGCAAATAAAATGAATGTATAAGTACCAATGGCGCTTGCATTCTGATGTGTTTTTGCGATCATGCGCGCCAGATTTTAAAACCCCTTTTTGATGCAATAGGTAGCGCGAGTGAGTATTGATGTGTCGAATGACCCCAAATTTGGCGGCATAGTAAGACTGTATGGCCTAGACGGTGCCAATGCGCTGGCGAATAGCCATGTGTGCATTGCGGGTATTGGCGGTGTGGGTAGCTGGTGCGCTGAATCGCTGGCGCGTTCTGGCGTGGGTGAGCTAACGCTCATCGATTTAGATGACGTGTGCGTAACCAATACGAATAGACAAATTCACGCGTTAGCTAGCACTGTAGGTCAACCCAAAGTAGAAGCGATTGCGCAACGAATAGCAACCATCAATGAAAAATGCAAAGTTAATTGCGTTGAAGACTTTGTTCTACCTGAAAATGTACGTGAGTTACTTACTACAGATATGGATGGCGTTATTGACGCCACAGATAGTATTAGTGCAAAAGCAGCCATGATAGCCCATTGCAAACGCAACAAAATTCCTATTGTAACGGTAGGCGGAGCTGGCGGTCAGATTGACCCTACCCAAGTAACGAAAGGTGACCTTGCCAAAACAATACAAGACCCACTTGCCGCAAAGCTTCGCAGTGAACTAAGAAGAAACTATAACTTCTCTAAAAACCCCAAGCGCCGATTCGGTGTAGAATGTATATACTCTACCGAGCAGCTTCGCTACCCACAACCAGACGGTAGCGTTTGTTTCAATAAGTCTGCCATGGAAGGAGGCACCCGTTTAGATTGTGCTGGAGGATTCGGTGCAGTTGTAACAGTAACAGCCACATTTGGCCTGTTCGCAGCCGCCAGTATTATTAATCGGCTGACTGGTCAAAAATAAACAATTACGGTAACGTAACGGATACCCAAGACATCGGTAATAGACGGTGCCACCAAGGAGCTACGATGACGCCTAAAGAACTAGAAGAATTAATGAGCGATTGCGCTGAAAATGCAGTGAAAACGGCGAAAGATGAATTTGACGTAACACTGGATTTTTCAAAACAGAGCATTGCAAATGTGGATGATTTGCTGCTGAGTTTTATAGATAAATACCACGATCAAGCATTGGAAAACGAAGCCGTATTCACACTTTGTAATATATTTGGTGCTTATACTGGTGAAACGATGCGCAGATTTGTAGATAACAGTCAGTGGATTTACGATCAATCTAACCCCAATGCGCCCTATGTGCTTTTAGGTGTAGGCGAAAACACTTACGCCTTTGCTGGCATATGTTACGAACGACTAGTAAACAACAGTGAAACAAGCGTTCAGGAATATTTCACTAAAGCCTTAGCTAATCACCAATAGGTGGAGAGGGTCAGCGGGCTTTACACAACATAGTGTAAAGCCTGTGAATGCCGCTTTGTAAGTATATTTTTTATCGCTTGGAGCCCCAACTCGTACGTTATTTCCCTTTCTGCCAATCTTCTACCATCCAACGTAAATGACGACTTTGAGATACAACATATAAGCTAGCGATTGACACTAATAGTCTTATACCCTGAAACAATTCAAACTGCCATTTAACTAAGGCTTCATGATATAAGACTACGCAAAATGCACAGCTTATTCCCAGTAGCATAAGAGGTAACAGTGCCCGTGGCCAGCCAGTAAGGTTGCGCTTCCATAATCGCTCGCGCTGGCTTAACAATAATAAACTTACCACTATAGGTAAGCTTGCCAGTAGTGCGATACCCAAACTATTCGCTTGGGGGTAAAAAAGAAATAACAAAGTGTCGGTTTGAGAGGGTGACGCCAGTGAAAATATAAAAATAACCCAATCTAAGCAAAAGAATGCCAACAGCAAATACAGCCATTTTGGCGGCAAAATACGACCCGACTCATCGTAGTACTTCAAGGGTAATTTGAGCATTTAATTTTCAAAAATTGTGAGGGTATTGCTCCTACATATTGGGGCAAATTTACTAACTTAAAGACCCGGCTGTTACGGTATCTACTCCCCCCTATTTGACAATAAACCCGCGCTAAACGTGTTAAATATTTCTATACACACTCAAAAATTAGTAAATATTCGTGGATAGAAAAATAAAAAGGACAAATTCCGTACTTTAATACCGCGTATTCAGATACAAAGTGCAGGATATTGATGTAGATGACAATACGTGCGAAAGTGAGTAGATGATTAAGGTTATATACGGATTTTTTCCACGTTGCATAAAGGATTTTTTCCGTACATTAAATTGTTATAAGCCAGTGTAAGCCCATGGAAATAATCATTTTTACAATTGGCGCTGCCATCTATTTGGTTGCCATAAACTTGCTAGTTAAAGGTCACAAAATGTTAAACCTTCGCTTCGGTTGGCCAAGACCAGCAGGGTTAACTAACAACGCAATTTGCTATCTCATTTTTGCTGTATTTATCGGCGTGGTTATTCCGTTTGCCTTCTTTTTCCCATTATGGCTCAATACACTCGCGCCCGTACTTCAGCCAACTCAAACAAACAGGGCCATTCTAATATTAATCGGTGGTTTTGTTCTTTCCGTTGCAATGTGGTTAAACTATAAAAAGACTAAGCAAGGCAGTTTTAACAATGGCTTATAACAAACAAATTATGTCACTCGCTGCCGCTCGCTGGGACGCAAACACGTGCGCGGCTTCGCCATTATTGCACACGTGTTTGCGCCCCATATTTGGAAGTTATATGCCAAGGATAAAATTTGCGCATTAATTTTCCAAAGTTGAAACCGAATAAGTGGTCACTGACTAATTTAGCTGTGGTGTTAATTTTAGCTACTGTTTTTTATTATTTGGGTAAATTCACAGTTGTAAACTCGCTTCTATTAGGTTTATGTTGTGTTTTATTAGCGGTTACTCTTTTAGTTTTAATGCGTTGGAAAGCTTATATTAATTTCTTAAAACAAGTCGGTGAAGACATTGATCGTGATAGTTTTTATGGCAGTGAACATACGGTATCGATGGTTCCATTTAAAAAGTTACAAATAGCGGTTCATGCTCGTATGGGGGATTCGGCTTTATTAATCAAAAAGGCAAATTGCTACATTGCAATCAACTTCGAGGATATTGACTCTTTTGAACCCACAGAATATTTTGGACAGCCTGTTGCAAAAGTTATTTTAGCTGCACACAAGGACTTAGTATATCCACTGTATGTGCCTTGGTCTGAAGAAATGGCACAACATAAAATTTTTGAATAAAGCATATAACAAGCCAATCAAGGTGGACGCGTAACGCTAGGCTCGCGCTCATTCTTCGCTATTTTAGCCTAGCATTACTTGCCACTTATTGGGGCGTTAGAAGGCGTCAGCCTTAACTGCGTTTGATTTAATACAAACAACAGTTCAACCGCCCTCACCTGCTGTTTCAAAAATCGCTCTGGCTTTTGGTGGTTTTAACTTCGCTGCATTTACTTCAAAGGTCACGCAATAGGCGCTTTATCGACTAGTTCTTATTTTAAATCAGCAAGCGCCATTGCGTTTGTCAGCTCAAATGGCAGCTTGCCTCAGTCAAATCAAAAACATCACCGCGCTTTCGTTTTACTTGTTTGTGTTAATAATCAATCGTATGCTGGCTTTATTAGTTTTTAAAAATGCCAAGGGAACAGGCTCTGCTTCTAACAAAGCGCTCAAGTTCACTCCCTTCGGTCGCTGGGACGCTAACACGCGGGCTGACTCACTTCGTTCGGATTTTAGCCCACGCGCTAGCGCCCCTTAGCTTAAAGTTATAAGGCGTCAGCCTAAACTGCGTTTGGCTTTATAAAAATCCCAGTTCAACGTACCTAACCTGCTGTTTCAAAAATCGCTCTGGCTTTTGGTGGTTTTAACTTCGCTGCATTAACTTCATAGGTTGCGCAATAGGCGCTTTATCGACTAGTTCTTATTTTGAGTCAGCAAGCGCCATTGCCTTTGTCAGCTCAAATGGCAGCTAGCTTCAGTCAAATCAATACCATCACTGCGCTGCCGTTTTACTTGTTTGTATTAATAATCAATCGTATGCTGGCTTTATTAGTTTTTAAAAATGCCGAGGGAACAGGCTCTTCTTCTAACAAAGCGCTCAAGTTCACTCCCTTCGGTCGCTGGGACGCTAACACGCGGGCTGACTCACTTCGTTCGGATTTTAGCCCACGCGCTAGCGCCCCTTAGCTTAAAGTTATAGGGAGTGATAGGTTTGGTGAAAATTGTTGATCTAAATGACAAATGGGCTGTTCTTATTGGCAGGTTATTTATTGCATTTGGCTCGATTGAAAGAACAACTCATAACTGCCTAATAGATTGGCTAAAAGATCCCACTTATGCTCATATAAGTAAGATGCGATTCTCACAACGTGTTGACGTAATCATTGATCTTTTAGGTACATTAGAATTTGTTGAGCAGAACAAAGCAGATTTAATTCAAGGGTTGAAGAAAGCTAAGAAATTAGCAGAAAAACGAAATATAGTTGCTCACAATCCATTAATGCTAGATTTGTTTGATGGTGACTTTAAAGAGATTATTATTTCAAATACAAAAGATGGAGTAACTATTACTTTTGAAGAATTACAACAAATAACTCAATCTGCGGAAAGTCTTTCAACAGAGCTAATTAATACTTGTACAAAAATAAAGTTAGAGGGCTGGGAAGGTCTCCCTATAACAAGCCAATTAAGAAGGGACTGCTAATAGTTTGCTCGGTTCCACTTCGTTTCACATTTTAGCAAACTATCAACAGCCCCTTATTGGGGTGTTATGTTCTTTAATTGGATTTAGTAGGTTGAATAAAAGCAGAAAATTTAAACTTTGGTTAGTAGCTTTGATTGTCTGTATTGTTGGCTTTCAGTTTTCTGAACCAAGCATGACTTTTTATACTAACCCGTTCTATATCGGCGGCATCGTTTTTGCTGTTGCAATATTGATAAATACGCTTAATTACTTCTGTCCACAGTGTAAAAGAAATCAAGTTGTACTTTCGTTAAAGCGGTTTAAGCTACCCAATAATACATGCCACAATTGTGGTTACACATTCGGTAAAAACGGTATTGAGTAACTTCAGTGACTTAGAACATAACAAGTCAATTAACGCACTCACTACGTTCGCTGGGACGCATACACGCAGGGCGGCTTCGCCATTATGCCCTACGTGCCTGCGCCCGTTATTGAAAAGTTAGAAGGCGTCAGCCTAAACTGCGTTTGGCTTTATAAAAATTCCAGTTCAACTACCCTCACCTGTTGTTTCAATCATCGCCAAAGCATTGGTAGTTTTAATGTCTCCGCGCTTACTTAAAAGGTTGCGCAATAGGCGCTTTATCGGCTAGCTCTTATTTTCAGTTAGCAAGCGCCATTGCACTTGGTAATTCATAGGGCGGTTCGCTTCAGTCAAATCACCTACGTCACTACGCTGACGTTTTACTTGTTTGTGTTAATAATCAATCGTATGCTGGCTTTATTATTTTTTAAAAAAGCCAATGGAACAGGCTCTGCTTCTAACAAACGCATTAACACTCGCTGCGTGCGCGTCCGGTAATCCCACCTAACGCTTAGCAAATTGCCATGGTAGAAGTTGCTCGATATCGACGTCGGGCTTGCTGAGTTCATCAAGGCAAGTCATCACATACTCGAACACATTGAGGTCGTTAGCTTTAGCGGTTTCGATGATGCTGTAGAGCACTGCGCTGGCGTTTGCGCCCGTGGCGGTTTGACTAAATAGCCAGTTTTTTCTGCCTATGACGAACGGTTTAATCGCGCGCTCAGCGCGATTATTATCGATACTTAGTTGGCCGTCTAGTGTATAACGCTCGAGCTTTTCCCATTGGTTCAAGCAGTATTGTATCGCTTCACCTAATTTGGTTTTAGGTAGTACTTGCTGGACTGATTTCGTTAGCCATGTGTAAAACTGATTGAGTAACGGCAGGCTTTTTTCTTGTCTTGTGCTGTAGCGCACTTCTACCGCTTTATCTTTTAGCTGGGTTTCTATGCGGTAGAGCTTTTGGATGTGATTGAGCGCCCAATCTGCTTTGCCACTGCCTTTCTTTCCTGCACCTTTTTTGGCTTCCATAAACTTACGGCGTGCATGTGCCCAACAACCAATGAGTGTGGCTTGCGTTTGCTCATAGCCTTGATAGCCATCTACTTGCAGGTAGCCGTTATAGCCATCAAGGAAGTCTACTGCGCATTGCCCAGCGCGACTATTGTGATAATCGTACAACACGATATTGGATGTCGCTGTATCGGGGATATTACCGCTAGGTGAATCAGCGCCACTGGCGTACAACCACATATAGCTGTTCGCTTTTTCAGACTCAACCACTTTTAGCGTGGTTTCATCCGCCGCGATAACAGGTTGCTTTAACAGGTGTTGATGAAGCTGCTCATAAAGCGGTTTAAATAACTCAGCGCAGCGGATTATCCAATCAGCCATGGTTTTACGGCTTAGCTCGATACCATGCTGTTTAAACATTGCTTCTTGTCGATAAAGCGGTAGCCCATACTGATATTTGCTGGTAATGATTTGACTTAACAAGCTTGGCGTTGCATATCCTTTGGGGATAACACTGTGAGGCACTGGCGCTTGCTTCACCTTATTGCTGATGCCGTCTTTTTCACAAGTACGGCACGCATATTTAGGACGAACATGCTCAATCACTTTTACCTGAGCGGGGATAAACTGAAGCTTCTCTGACTTATCTTCACCAATGCGATGTAATTCGCCCGCACAACAGCCACAGATTTTTTCTTCGTCGCTAATATCGTGAACGATAACTTCACGAGGCAGGTCTTTAGGCAGCGGTTTACGTGTCGCCTTTTTGCGGGTGTAGCTCATCGTTTCTTCGGCGGTTTCAGATTCAACGACCAGTTCTTCCGCTTCATTAAACAACTCACCTTGCCCAGGGTGGCCTTCAGTACTTTTACCGAACTGCTTGTGCTGGGCAATACGAAACTGTTCTTCGAGATATAGATAGCGAGACATAACCTGCGACAACATCTTTTTCAGTGTCGCGGGGTCGTCGGGTAAGTTTTCGATATCAATATTCATGACCTTATTATCATGCAATAAGATACTGATTACCCGACATTATTAAGACAATTTTGCGATCGTTAATCGCTACTTATGATCACAGGTTATAAGCCGGATGCAGTGTAATTTAAGGGCTGATGGCCAATCACATCAAAGCCGGATAATAACCATTGCAACTGCTGCTCACTCACATGCATCTGCTGTAAATTCTCATCGACAGGCCATTTAAACCGATGCTTCTCAAGTCGTTTGTACCAGAGTGCGAACCCCGTTTTATCCCAATAGAGTATTTTTAGCTTATCGCGCTTTTTATTGCAGAAGACGAACAATGCATCACGGAACGGGTTGAGATTCATATCCTGCTCAACCACGACAAGTAAGCCGTTAATTGATTTACGGAAGTCGACGATTTCCATGTATAAATAAATGTCGGCAGGCTCAACGAACATCTTCATTCGGCCAATACCTTCATCACGGCGGCAACCCAATGAGGGTTAGTAGTGGTTGGCACGGTAAGTTCTGCGTTTCCCAATTTCAGGAGGAGGTCGCCACCCATTTCCTCAGTGTATGACTCAACTTTAGTGACTTCACGCTTAACCTGAACGAACTTACTATTTGTTCGCTGTAGCCTGATATCACGACGCCTAGTGTAGTATGTTTGAACATTAATCTGTTGCTGGCGACAAAACGCCACCGCAGTGAGTCCGCTTTGTTTTTGTTGGTCAAATAAATTGAGCCAGTCTTGCACGTCTCTTCGTTGATGTTGCTGCATGGTCATTCTCCTTTGCAAAGAGAGCACCATGCCGGAGCTAACTTATGAATTGAATGTGGGGATTACCGGACGGACACCTCGCTGCGCTCGCCAGGGACAAAAACACGTAGGCTCCCCTCGCTTCGCTCGGTATTATAGCCTACGTATTTTTGCCCGTTATGCGGGCGTTATACGACATGGTTAACTCAACCTTATGAACCAGCTTTCTAAGTTTCTTACAATTGTAGTAAGTACTCTTAGCTTAATCAGTTTTTGCCAACAGGTCTTTGATATAGGTTTGTCAGGCGTATTTGCCAACGTAGTTGAGTATTATCGCTTTGTCATCAACGAGGTTCTTGGAATATTTAGAATTACACTTCCACAATCCTTATTAGATTTATGGACGCTGTCTTTTCTTGGAGCTGCTGCATATGTCAAAAGCGATAATATAGAGGGTAGCCGCTTATTGCGTGACGTAGATACGAGAAAGTTTATTCGTCATTGGAAAATAATTTACTTTTTCTGTCTAGGAATCTCATTTATTGGGCTAGGTATTTTGTTGACGATTATTTATCCATTAACATATGTAGATGAATTGCAGTCTGAGCCTGCAAATTTAATTAGGTCTTCAGCAAGAAATGTGATTTTTATAGTACTTGGTTTATTTGTGTTTTTTGTATTAAATGCATACGCGCCATCCCTGTGAATGCCGTATAACAAACACATTAAGCCGCTCGCAGGCTCGCTGGGACAGTAACACGTGGGCTCTGTCGCTTCGCTCGGATTTTAGCCCTCGCGTTACTGCCCCTTATGTGGGTGTTAGCGTTCAAAGGAGAATTAAATGGAATTAAAAGACTTCGTTAAAGAATCATTGGTCCAAATTAGCAAGGGAATTGAAGAAGCAAATGCTGAGCTTGTAGACTCAGAAGCTATGATAAACCCTGTTTATGTCAAGATGCATACGGATAATGCTCAAGCTTACGGTAGAACAAAGTCTCGAGATCCGAAGCATGACTTACAAACCTGACTCACGAATAGTTCAAAAAGTAGATTTTGATGTAGCAGTTGTTGTTGAGTCAGGGCAGCAAGGCTCTGCTGAAGCAAAGCTTTCAATAGCTTCAATTGGTATAGGCGGTGGTGGAAAAACAGAATCGTCTAACAAGTCAGAGTCTCGAATAAAGTTTTCAATACCCGTTGTTTTACCCGGCTGCATAAATGAACGCTAACAAAACGCTGTTGGCACTCCCTTCGGTCGCTGGGACGCTAACACATGGGCTGGCTCGCTTCGCTCGGATTTTAGCCCACGTGCTAGCGCCCCAAAGCTTAGCGTTAGAAGGCGGCAGCCTAAACTGCATTTTGCTTTATAAAGATATCAGTTCAACCGCCCTCACCTACTGCTTCAAAAATCGCTACGGCTTTAGGTGGTTTTAACTTCGCTGCATCAAATTCAAAGGTCGCGCAATAGGCGCTTTATCGCCAAGTTATTAATTCAGTTTAGCAAGCGCCATTGCACTTGGTAGCTCAAATGGCAGCTTACTTCTGACAAATCACCTACATCACTGCATTGGCATTTTGCTTGTTTGTGTTAATAATCAGTCGTATGCTGACTTTATTAGTTTTTAATTAGGCCAAAGGAACAGGCTCTGCTTCTAACAAAGCGCTCAAGTTCACTCCCTTCGGTCGCTGGGACGCCTATACGCGGGGGCGGCTTCGCCATTATGCCCCACGTATCTGCGCCCCTTAGCTTAAAGTTATATTTACCAAGGAAGTCCAGTGTTTATTGCCAGAATTAGTTTCTTAATAACTATATTATTTAGTCTAAATGTTTATTCTGAAGAAACGGCGTCATGTCTTGAAACAGCAATGAGTCAACGAGATATGAATCAATGTGCAGGTATTGATTACAAAAAAGCTGAGTCTGAACTGCACCGAGTAATTAAAGAGGTTCAAAGGCTATATAAAGGGGAAACTAAATTTCTTACTAACCTAGAGAAATCGCAACAAAACTGGGAAATCCAACTTGAGCTAGATCTGAATTTGAAAATATCCAAAGGCAGATGAACCCATGTATTACGGGAGTGTTTTTCCTATGTGTTACTCTGGTTATAAAATGAGACTCACACTTCAACGTATTGCCTTTTTGAAAGAGTGGTTAAGGGTAGTACAGAGGGCGAAGTTTGTTCTGGTTCAGTAATGCATGAATATTATTTAAAGAATGGCAAAGGGTAAATATAACAAGCTGTTCAAGCGGGACAAAATTTAGTTGGCTGTTTTCGTTCCTCAACATTTTAGCCAACTAAATTTTGCCCCTTAACAGGGCGTTAGGTGTCACTAATTTGAAGTTTCTTCCATATATTTATTTCGGTGTAGCATTCTATTGTGTGACGTACTGGATTATTTGGTTTGCTCCATTTACTGCAAGCATAATTGGTACGGATGGATCATGGTATTTCGGACTTGGGATACTTTCATTATGGATTTTACCATTCCTAATTTTGGGCTGGTTTTTTTCCTCTGTCAGGTCGATTGTTATTGCGAAGTTAGGAAGCATGAAATCTTATGTATCGCTTTGTCTCATTGTTTGCTTTTTTTCGTGGGGTGCTTTTTTAATGGCGAACTTGTATATTCATGGTCCGTGAGCACCTAACAACTCAATAAACTCACTCACTTCGTTCGCTGGGACGCATACACGCAGGGCGGCTTCGCAATTATGCCCTACGTGCCTGCGCCCGTTATTGAAAAGTTATACGTACTTTTAGGATTTACTCTCAATGGAAGACGAAGCAATTAAAGTCCAGCGGACTAAAGTATTAATCAAAGTAGCTATGGCAACCGTGATTCTTATAGAAGCAATGACTTTCCAAAAAACTAACACACTAAACTTTGGCTCTATCGCTATGACATTAGGTATCTTATGTTTATTACGCGGATTGTTGCTATCACCTTATATGTTAAGCAGACCAGTAAGGATTTGGTTTAAACAAAATGTTGGCTTCACCACTGATAGTCGTAAATATTTTCTTCTTTCTTTTATACTTTTAGTGGTTGGTTCAGTAAGGTACGTATAACAAAAAAATTAAGCTCGCCCGCTGCGCGGGCTGGGACGCAAACATATGGGCTGCTCACTTCGTTCGGATTTTAGCCCACATGCCTGCGCCCCTTATTCAAAAGTTATAACTCAAGGACGGTTCGGTGAAATATAAAAACTTCAAGCCATTGGTTCACCATTTTACCCACTCGTTTGTGGGAGGTTGTAACTATCTTGATGATAAATTTATCTTTGAAGATCTTTTCGAGTTGGCTGGAAAACGTAAAGGAAGAAAAGTCGTCGTTCAGTGGCTACCCTACACTGAACAGCAAGATCCTGAACTCTCAGACCGAGTAAAACGCTCCATAGGCTTTTATTTAGATTGGTTGCCTAAAATGGCTTCAAGCTTGGGCGTAGATATAGAAAAACTTACTGATTACCGTACAGAAGTATATGTGACTCTTCTTAGAAGTATTTGCGTTAAGGCAATTGCTCACGATGATCGTGGTAACGAGTATTCATACATCATCAGGAATTGAGTTATAACAAACGACTATGGTGTCAACTCAAACATTAAGCCGCTTTTTCTTCCCACATTACACCATCTCTAACCATTGAGTTTAATATGACAACCATCTTCCTAACACAGGCAATGATGGCGACTTTTTTCGGCTTACCTGCGGCTACCAGCCTCTCATAAGTGGCTTTAAATTTAGCGTTGCATTGCATCGCTGACATCATTGCCATAAACAAAACGGTTCTAACTTGGTGTCGGCCACCTTGAGTAACTTGCTTACCTTTGTAGCGACCGCTTTCCTTGTTCATTGGTGCGACGCCAACAAGGGCGGCCACTTGTTTACTATTCATCATACCAAGCTCTGGTAAATAACTGATGAGAGCCGCAGCTGACACCTTTCCGATCCCTGGCATACTTTGAACCAGTTCACTTTTTGCTTGGTATTCTGGACAGCTTTCAATTAAATCAGCTAATTCGTCGTCCATCTTTTGAATTTGCTTTTTCAAAACTGTTAATATTGCCTTTATGCTTGATTGAACAGTTTTCGGCATGATTTGAAGGCGGTTTTTCTCACGGGTCTGCATCTCTAAAAGCTGATTTCTGCGGGCTACAGTGTCAGCCATCTTCTGAATGTTCTCGGGCTTTAGTGTCGACAAGGCAGGTTGAATTACCTCACTAAAATTCGCTATCAACGCCGCATCAAGTTTATCCGTTTTAGCTTTACGGCCAATGGCGCCAGCAAAGCGTTTAACATGAATAGGATTTACGACACTAAAAGGTAATGCTGCTTTCGCACAAGCACTCACAAAGGCAATTTCATAGCGCCCTGTTGCCTCAATGACTATACGCTCAACGGTCAATTTCCTGAGCCTCTTTATCGCCTCCCCTATGCCTTTCTTATCGTTACTCACTTTGAGGTATTCGCCCAAAGGCCGAATGTGTATATCGAGAAAATCTTTACCTACATCTACACCCACGTTTAAGTTTTGCACTACTAATTTATTCATAATAAGCTAACTCTGGTTTGCTAAATGCGAGCTCGAGGCCCAGTCGACTATTCGAGTATGTTGCTTGGAGCACTGTGTGGCGTTCATGTTTGTTATCGGTCTCTCAATTGAGGAGCCTTCGCTTAATCGAACTACCACGCAGCCAACTTTGGTTGCAGCCAAAGTCTGGGCCTCACTTTACCCATCTTTGAAAAGGAAATGTGGTGAATTTAGGGAATAATTATCCATACAAAACGCTCAAGCAACTCCCTTCGGTTGCTGGGACGCTAACATGTGGGCTGACTCACTTCGTTCGGATTTTAGCCCACATGCTAGCGCCCCTTAGCTTAAAGTTAGGTCCTCTTGAGTAAAAATTAGCCCAACTGACATTTTAACGCTATAATGTTTTAATGTTACTTAAATGGAGGCTTATTCATGAGTACTTTATCAAAACGATCAACTGTCTACTTCGAACCAGCAATTCATAATGCTTTGAAACTGCGGGCAGCATCATCAGATACCTCAATATCAGAACTGATTGATGAAGCAGTAAGACTCCTTATGAAAGAAGATCAAGATGATTTGGCTGCGGTAAGACAAAGGGCCAAAGAGCCCGAAATCTCCTATGAGGACTTGCTAAACACTTTGGAAGCTGATGGAAAAATATAGCGTCACTTTCAAGAAGTCAGTAGCAAAAGATTTTAGGGCAATTCCCAAGTCGGACGTTAAAAAGATCCTCGCCAAAATTGACTTATTAGCTGAAAACCCGCGAAGGGATGGAGCAATTAAACTTAGTGGACTCGACTTGTATCGTATCCGGCAAGGTCTTTATAGAATAATTTATGAAATCCGAGAAAACGAGCTTGTAGTACAGGTGATAAAAATCGGGCATCGCTCCGATGTTTATAAACGTACCTAACAACCCAATCAACACTCTCACTTCGTTCGCTGGGACGCATACACGCGGGGCGGCTTCGCCATTATGCCCCACGTGCCTGCGCCCGTTATTGGAAAGTTATACGCAAAAGGAAATCTGTGAATAAAAAGGAATTTATTGGGCTTGTTGTATTAATTTGCTTACTCAATTTCGTACTTCAAATTTGGTATGCAGGTAATGCTGGCGATTTCATCGCAAATTATCTTGGCTACCCAGTAAGTGTTTTCATCATTCCTATTTTCATATCACAATTGCTTCCTTGTGTTACGCTTTTAGCTAGTTCAAAGCCGCTGGCGTCAAAACAAAAATTGCTCTTGTTTGGTATTCCTTGTTCTGTTTCGGTATGTTTAGTTTTTGGCTTTTACTTAGTAATGCAATATGGCGGTTAAATTTGGCAATTGCGTATAACAAAAAAATCAAGTCACTCACTGCGTTCGCTGGGACGCATACACGCGGGGCGGCTTCGCCATTATGCCCCACATGCCTGCGCCCCTTATTTAAAAGTTAGCTGCCATTAGCATTAAGGACTTGAATGTACACCCCAAAAAACATGGAAATGCCAGATATTCATTCAATTAGTGCGTTTATATCGGAGTTTGGTTTTGGTACGTTAATCACTCAAGATTTAGAGGCAACGCGCCTTCCTCTAATTTTTGATACCTCAGAAAATGAAAGTGGCTGCATAATTGGGCACATGGCTCGAGCTAACCCACAATGGAAAGATTTATCTAGAAAGAAAGTATCTGTTCTATTTAATGGGCCGCATTCATATATTTCTCCTACTTGGTATTCTTCAAAACCAGCGGTCCCAACATGGAACTACGCGTCAGTGCATTGTTTTGGAATATTTCATGAACTGGATGCAACTGAAACGCTAAGGGCAATAAACTCATTAGTTCATAAGTACGAGCCTGAGATATTAGATAGCTCAGAATTCATGCCGCAAGAATATATTCAAAGATTATTAAAGGCAGTGGTTGGATTCAAAGTAGTTGTAACCGAAATTCACGGAAAAGAAAAACTGGGTCAGCACAAGAAAAGCGAAGATCAAGTTGGCGTTTATAAAGCATTACTTGGTAGCCAAAACAACGATTCAGTTCAGCTCGCAAATTATATGAAACAGCGGGGAGTAGGCCATGGCAGCTAACAATACGCTGTTGCCGCTCACTTCGTTCGCTGGGACGCATACACGCGGGGCGGCTTCGCCATTATGCCCCACGTGCCTGCTCCCGTTATTGGAAAGTTATATTGCAGGAGTAACATGGAAAGTCAGCTCGTAGTTTCATCAATATGGGAAGATGAATCTTTATTTGAAATCTCTATATTCGGTAGTAATGGGCAGTTCTCTGGTCAAGCAGATTGCTATACAAATAGAGAGGAGATTGATCATCTGGGAAAGCTTCTTGAGAAATTTCCTCGAAACACAAAAGATGAGTTCGAGTTCAAAAGCCGTTCCCCCCCCGATCTTTCATATTTCTCCATTCATGCTTTCTGTATAGACAATTCTGGACATACAATGTTTGCTGTTACTATTGCTCACATCGAATCTTTCACAAATGTCAGAAACGAAAACTATAAAGTTAACTTTGATATGAAAGTCGAGCCTCAAGCAATTTGTAACTTTGGGATGCAGCTTCAGCGCCTAGCGGTTAACCCTCTTGGTAAAACAAAGGCTGTATTGAAAAATGCAATATAACAAAAAAATTAAGTACGCCCGCTGCGCGGGCTGGGACGCAAACATGTGGGCTGACTCACTTCGTTCGGATTTTAGCCCACATGTCTGCGCCCCTTATTTAAAAAGTTATGTGGCAAGGAGGGGACATTGCATTTACAGGATGTTTTAGAAATTTACAGGCAATTTCTGCTACTAAACTTCGTCACTATGAATGGCGTTTTATCTGAAGACTTATTGGCAGATTGGCTACAGGCAAATTGGGAAATAATTGTCGAATCAAAACTCCAAGAAGCTAACCTTATTCCTGGCTTATTGGATGTTTATGGCGATGGCGCTGATTGTAATGGTTCAAGCTCTAGAGTATCGCTGCCTAAAATGTCTCCGTCGTGTGCTGTTCATGTGCAAAAGGGATATGTTCTTCATTCATTTGGTACACTGCAAAACGACTTTTTTATTCAATCGCCACCTTTCGATTATGTGAAAGGTGAAAACTCAAAGGCAGAAATCATCGTCAAATTAAACGATGCTCAATTTGAGATCGGTAAAACATATGACAGTATTGCCACATAACAAGCAAATTATGTCGCTCGCTGGGACGCAAACATGCAGGCGGCTTCGCCATTATCGCCCCACATGCCTGCGCCCGTTATTGGAAAGGTAGCTGCTTCAATGAAAACGAAATGCCTTTTGTCTAATAAACAATTATACTTGTAGCACTAGATATATTAGGAGACCTGCTATGAAAATAGAGAACCTCTCAGCTATAGAAAAAGTTGAACTCGCCCAGAGGATTTGGGACTCAGTAGCTGCTGAACAAGATTCTATTGAATTATCAAAAGAGCAAGCTCAGCTTCTTAACGATAGAATAAAGTCCTTCGAAGCTGACCAAGACTTTGGTTCAAGTTGGAGCGATGTTAAGAGCAGAATCACTGGCTAATGAAATTTATTTTATCTATCAGGCCGGAAGCAGAAGAAGATATCAAAGAGGCATATTCTTAATATCGACAATGCCAAACTGGGCTAGGAAATGATTTTATTGCCTCTGTAGAATCAGCATTGATTAACATCATAGAAAACCCAGAGATTTACCAGAAAGTGTACCGGGATTTTCGCTGCGTACTCATCGGGCACTTTCCATTTGGTGTTTTTTACAAAATGTATGGCAATAAAGTTCTGGTATTTGCTGTTATGCATACAAGCAGAGCTCCAAGAACGTGGCAAAAACGCAGCTAACAAAACGCTGTTGGCACTCCCTTCGGTCGCTGGGACGCCTATACGCGGGGCGGCTTCGCCATTATGCCCCACATGCCTGCGCCCGTTATTGGAAAATTAGGGCCAATTAATTTTAATCTCAAGGAAAGAGTCAATGAAAATATTGAAAATTACAATCTTATCTTTTTTAACTATCGTAGCCTTTCTTGTAGTCTTTGGTTACTTATATCTTTATGTTTTACCTAAAGGACCTGAGTTAACTACTCCTAAACCACTCGAAATCGGCAAGGGTAACTTCGTAATGTCTTCCTATAAGCATACAGAAAGAAAAAGCATCCGTGTTTGGACATATAAACCGGATTCTTGGGAGCCTGATAATACTGTACTTTTTGTTATGCATGGTATGGCACGAAATGCTGAAAACTACCTTGATGCTTGGGTTGATATTGCCGAAAGGAAAAACATCTTACTTATAGCTCCAGAGTTTGAGAATGAATTCTATCGAGTAACAACAAATGATTATCAAGAAGGAAATCTACAAACTTTCTTTGGTGTAAAGAATCCAGAAAGCGAATGGTCTTATACTGTCATAGAGAACATATTCGATTACATTAATGAAAATAATGACTTTTCACTTGATGGTTATAGTATGTTTGGCCATTCTGCGGGTGGGCAGTTCGTTCATAGAATGGTGCTTTTAGGCTCTACTAATCGAATCAAAAAAGCAATTGCTGCCAACGCTGGGTTCTACACTTTTACAGATGTTTCTACTGACTATCCTTATGGGCTGCAAAATATTAATGCTCCACTAGAAAAATCGTTTTCCACCGACTTAACAGTTTTACTTGGAGAGTTGGACAAAAGTGCAGAACTAGGCAAGCTTAGGCAAACTAAAAATGCGATGGTCCAAGGTGGTCATCGACTTGAACGAGGCACTAATTTTTTTAATTTTGCTCAAGAAGTGTCAAATCGTAAAAAGCTTGAATTTAACTGGCGGCTCCAAGTGGTGCCAAATGTTGGTCATAACTATAAAGAAATGTCTGAAGCCGCTTCAGAGCTACTTTAGATATTAAACGAAGCCCTAACAAGCGCATCAATTCAGACGGTACAATTTGTCCGACTTTTTGCAAAAAGAAACGACGCAAAAAGGCGTCCAATTAATTTCCCCGCGTCTTAGGCGGGCGTTAGGAGACAAGGAAATGTCAGCAGGCGTGGCACAAGCAAACAAATTTTACGAAGAAGTCGCAGCGACTCAAATAGTTTGGTTTGGTTGCCTCCCAAACGAAATACTCTTAGAGTTTGATGTTAGTGACAACAAAGTATCTTTGCCCCTATGGTCTTCCAAATCTAGAATCGAGAGGCTTAAAAAACTGAATCCTGAACTGCTCGGAGACGTAGAAGCACAAAGTGTTAGCTGGGCACAATTTAAGGAGCACTTCTTACCTATCCTACAGGATGATGAGAAAGTAGTTGGGATAAACCTTTCAGGGAAAAACCTGACCGGCATAGACATTCCAGCATCAATACTAGTTACGCAAGTAGAGGCATTTGGGTAATGTCTCCTAACAAAAAAATCAAGTTCGCTCACTTCGTTCACTGGGACGCATACACGCGGGGCGGCTTCAGCAGTCTTCTAAACTCGCTCACTTGCCCCACACATTCTATAACATCTGGCATTTCGCACAGAGTTGTTTTATCTTAAATTCAATAATTTTAACAAGCTAGCAAAGCTAAATAGCTATCCTATTAAAGTAAATTTTGATTCAAGAACTGAGTATTTTAACACTGAAAAAGAATTCATAACCCATTACTCTAAAATCGTTACCGCGGAAATGATGGCTAGAGTTAAGCGTCAAAAATTCTCCGAGCTATTTGTTAATTCGTATGGAATGCATATAGGCTACGGTGACATCTGGTTTGCTGGTCGTTGTGTAGGCAAAACGCCGGGCAAAGAGTGTGACAAAGTTACAATTTCTGTCACTGCTTACAACGTAAATCACGTAAAAAGTAAATAGGTAAAACTAACCATCCAAGCAGGGCTTTTAGTTTGCTAGAGTCCGCTACGCTTTACATGCTAACCAAACAATTAAAAGGCTCTTAATGGCGCGTTAATCGCCAACTTGGCATACTTTACCTCTATAGAACTAATAGGAATCATCTAGACATGGAGTCAACCATAATTAGCAATAATCCAGTTGAAAGCAGATATGCGGACAGTAAATTTTTTGGTCTATTTGCACTCTTTATTACTTTCATAGTATTTGGTGGCTTTGCACTAAATTGGCTATCTAATCCGAGTAATCTAGGTAGAGTGACCTTATGGACTGGATTGCATGGTGGTTTCAGTGCTGCGTGGTATTTACTACTTCTTACTCAAATAAAACTAGCAAGCAAAGGCAGCTATTCAACGCACAAAATTTTCGGAAAACTGAGCGTTTTTCTAGTGCTTGGAATCTTACTAACTGGGTCAATAATGGCGTATGAGTTTTACCATCGCTTGGCAGGCTTTGGCGTCTTTAACCCAGAAGATGCACAGGCCCGATTACGTGCTGGTAGTTTTCTAGGCGGCGCTTTTCTTCAGTGGCTTATTTTCTTAGTACTTTATGGTTTAGGTATTCTAAATATAAAAAATCCGGCTCACCACAAACGATTTATGATCGCTGCAGCAATTCAAATGATGCCAGAGGGCTTGAACCGTGTTATACACTTGCTTTCAATACCAGGCTATTCCATGTTTCTTTTCATGTTTTCAGTCTACCTAATTCTTATGTTCTATGACTGGAAAGTACACGGCCGTTTATATGCCAGCACGGCGTTATCGTTTGTTTTATTTTGCCTATTAGTACTTACTATGCACACTATTTTCAAATGGCAAGCATGGGGTGACTGGTCAGTAAAAATGATCAGTAGTATTTAGTTATGGCGCATAGCAACCCGTCCACTTCCCCAACAATGCAGTTACTCCATTCGAATTTTAGCCACATGGTAGCGCCTCTTAGCTTAACCTTATCATTCGAGGGAAGTGTATGAAGTTATACCTAGAGTTTTTATGTTTATTTTTGTTGTGTTTATCACCACAGCTCTTTGCTAATAGCAGTGGGGCAAATAGAAATCTAACTGAGATACACAAATACATTGATGAAACTGGATTCAATGGGGCAGTCTTAGTTAGCAAAAATGACAAACTCATCATTGAAGAGTATTTTGGCTACGCGGATTTCCAAAAGACCACAAAACTAACGCGTAAACACCTGTTTAGCCCTGGTTCGGTCGGTAAGGAGTTTACTACTGTTGGCATTATGCTACTTGAAGAGCAAGGTCGATTATCTTACGAAGACAAGATCTCAACATTCTTAACTGATCTGCCTGAATGGGCGAAGAACATAACCATCCACCACATTCTCAGCCACACATCGGGTTTACCTAAGATAAAATGGAAAAAAGGAATTTTAACCACCGATGCGATAACGCAACTATTAAACAGTGAAGGTTTATTTGAGCCAGGCAGCGGGTACCGATACTCAAATTTGAATGTTGTTGCCCGAGCATTGGTAATAGAAGCAGTAACAAACCAGACATTTTCAGCTTTTATGCAAAACAACCTATTCGAGCCAGCGCAAATGAGGGGCTCTTATCAACAATTGTCAGCGAAAGACGCGTCTCCTGAAAAGGTTGACGGTGATTACCCAACGTTTCTGAATGGCGTAACTGTGTATGTTACACCGATAGATTTAATGAAATTTGAAATTGCGCTAACATCAAATGTATTAATCCCGTTTTCACGGGTTCAAGCTAAACTGGACGGTGATGAATTATCCGGTCAAAGTGAACGCGCTCTCTATGATTTCGGTTCGTTTTCTAAAGACAGTAGGGATACTTTGCTTAGCTGGCAGCATGATGGCTCAAATCCGTCTCATCACACATTGAAATTTCACGATTTCGAACAAGATTTGGTCATCCTTATTATGTCTAGCGACGGGAATAAATCGACCTTGTATCAAATAAAAGAGAAACTAGTGGCGCGTCTATCTGCATACGGGGTTTGAATGTGACAACACGCTTAAGTCTCTCCCTTAGGAGACACTATTCGTAACATAATGGGTAGCACGCTGCTTCATAGATGTTCAAGAATAAATGCTACCGCTTCAGGAGACTTAAACGAATTATGTTTGGATACCACAATGAGTCGTTCTAAAGCGTCTGGTATATCAGCACTGTCGTAGGTAACAACGCCATCACTGAGTAACAAACACACCTCGCGGGTGTCACATTCTGTTTCTTTGCGTGAACCAATAACAGAGTATGCCCTACCCTTTATTTTCTTTTTATATAACGCGGTCATTAGCGGGTGGCCAGGCTTTAGCATATCAATACTTTTAAATTTGGCATCTTTTATAAACGGTTGCATATCGGGTTGTACAATATCTAAACCTAAGGTTTCCAGCACGTCAGAAAATAGGTGTTTTAAGTTATCCGGAATTGATACTAGTGAAGAACCAATGTAACCCAGCGCCGATGTCGCTAGCGCTGAACCTTTGTGCGGTGTATCTAAATAAAACACGGTACTTGATTCAAACACAGGGTCGAAGAAGAACAAATCGTGAATGTCTTTTTCGTGCTGTTGAGAAATGATGCTTGGAGGTGCCACAAATGTGGTTTTCCAGAAATCATCGTTAGATTGCGTACTCAGCAATTTAGTGATAATACCGCCCATACTATGCCCAATAAACACTGCCTCTTGGGTAATCAAAGGGTTATCGATGTCATCAATCAGGCTGTGCAATTCACGTCTAATCTTCATGGCATTGTAAAAAGGAGGCTGTCCAGAGGGGTAAAGTACATGCCATATTTGATAGCGCTCATTCAACCACTCATCGTTAAGTACTGCCATGGTGAGGTAACGCCATACTAGAGGATCCGAGTTAAGTCCATGTACCATAATTAACGGCATCTTATGGTGTGAAAGCTCGCCAATAACATATATGCCACGACGCTGTTCAGCGAGTTTTGATCCCACAAACCCTTTCCAACTTAAGGCGTCTATGTTTGCATCGTTGAGTAAAGCGAGGTACGCGGCACCCGGAGAATACCTGGCGAGATAGGCATTGTTCCCAACGCGCACAGTAGTGCGCTTATCAATGGGTTTTGCATCTAAAGAAACAAAGGCTTCGCCATTGACTATTTTCACTCCCTCAAATATTAAGGTATAAGCCCGATAAACACCTTCTTGCGGGTAGTAATGCTTTGGTGCCTGAAGTGAGGCTGCGTCTTTCACCACGATGGCCACCCCGTACTCGCCAATGATTTCAGGTTGTAGAGCTGGTTCTTTTGCCCGCATTAACGAAGCAAACTGGATTGGTACCGTTAAATTAATACTGGTATGTAAATGCGCTTTATCTTCTTTTTTAGCGATTTTAAGCGTAATCAATCGTTTAAGCGCATCGCGATTACGCTTTAAGGCAAACTGTCTTTTCGCCTTGCTTACATCAGTCCGCCCAAGAAGCGCTTGAGAACAAAGCAAACTATTTATCACACCCTGGGTACTTTGGGTTGGAGTGGAAAGGCACTGGGAATAAAGCGCGACTGTGCTTTTATCTGTATAGTCAGTAATATAAACGGGTTTGCGCACCAGGGCTAAGTCGAGTGAAGGCGGTTCTGGTTTATAATAGGTCGAGCCACAACCTGCTAGCCAGCATAGAGTAATAAACCCTAATACCAGAAAAAAATCACGCCGCATTAAATCGCTACCAATGGAGATGAAACCGATGAGGCCTTGATTATGCGCAATGTTTGTTCAATTTACTACTCGTACCTGTCATCTAAATGTACAATTAAATTAAGTTATTTACTGCGGATAATAACGACTTCCGGTATAATCCGCGGCCATTTTCAGCGCAGTCACTTACTTGGTAATGTTTAATGTCAGTAGAAACTTTCGACCCTAAAAAAGCCGTCAATAAAACCACGACACTGGAAACCCCAGTAAAAGTGCTTAATGAGACTAAGCCAAGCACAAGTACCGCGGGTAACAGAATTGGATTTGTAAGCCTCGGTTGCCCCAAAAACCTCGTTGACTCTGAGCGAATCCTTACGCAGCTGCGTACCGAAGGCTACGATGTAGTGCCTACGTATAACGATGCTGATCTCGTTATCGTTAACACATGTGGGTTTATAGATGCGGCTGTAGAAGAGTCGTTAGACACCATAGGTGAAGCGCTAAAAGAAAATGGCAAAGTCATTGTAACCGGGTGTTTAGGTGTAAAAGAAGATGAAATTCGAGAATTACACCCTAACGTATTGGCCATTACAGGCCCTCATGCCTATGAAACAGTGGTAGAGCAAGTTCATGATCATCTCCCACAGCCTCAGCATAACCCGTTTGAAGATTTGATCCCCGACCATGGTGTAAAACTCACACCTCGTCACTACGCGTATTTAAAGATTTCCGAAGGGTGTAATCATCGTTGTACATTTTGCATAATACCTTCTATGCGAGGCGACTTGGTTAGCCGTCCTGTTGGCAACGTATTAGACGAGGCTAAACGCCTTAAAGACGCTGGGGTAAAAGAACTTTTAGTTATCTCTCAAGACACGAGTGCCTATGGTGTAGATGTTAAACACCGTACGGGCTTTTGGGACGGCATGCCGGTGAAAACCCACATGCAACAGCTGTGTGAAAAGTTAGGTGAAATGGGTATTTGGGTTCGCCTTCATTATGTTTACCCCTACCCCCACGTTGACGCCTTAATTGAATTGATGAATGAAGGCAAGATACTCCCTTACTTAGACATTCCTTTTCAGCATGCCAACAAACGTATTTTGAGATTGATGAAACGCCCAGGCAGTGCGGAACGTGTTTTAGAACGCGTTAAGAAATGGCGTGAACAATGCCCTTCTTTGGTTATTCGCTCTACCTTTATTGTTGGCTTTCCTGGCGAAACCGAAGAAGAGTTTGAGGAGCTTCTCGACTTTTTACGCGAAGCACAGCTTGACCGCGTGGGAGCCTTTGCCTATTCGCCGGTGGAAGGCGCAAGAGCTAATGACCTACCGGATCCCGTGCCAGAAGACATTAAGCGAGCCCGATTAGCCCGATTTATGGAAGTACAAGGTGAAATAAGTGCTCAGCGTTTGCAAGACAGAATTGGCAACGAGTATCAAGTTGTTATCGACAGTGTGGACAGTGAAGGTGCGGTAGGACGAACGTATGCCGATGCGCCAGAGGTTGACGGTCTGGTACACTTAAATGGTGTGTATGATGTCAAACCCGGTGATCGTGTATGGGCAGAAGTTATTCATGCCAACGAACACGACGTGTGGGCCGTGTTGTCAGAAGATCAGGACGATTAGCCACTCTTACTTTGGCTAATCAAACCTTTGCAGCGCCGTGATACTTACGGCGCTTGTTACCAAGGTATTTTGTCGCCGTTAGCATGGAAAAACTGCCCGGTATTATTTAACGCAAGTTCAGCTATTCTCTCGTACAGTTGACCCGCTGCCGTATCAGCATCTATATCGCCGTTACCGTTCACCATTTCTGTTTGTACAAAACCGGGATGAAACAAACCCACCGCAATCCCTTTAGGCTTTAAATCTTGAGCGAGAGACACGCCTGCGGCATTCAGCGCAGCTTTGGACATACGATAACCGTAATATCCCCCTGAACTGTTGTCTTCCATGGAACCCATGCGGCTCGTTATAAGCGCAATCTTACCGTCGGAAGAAAGCGAAGGCAGTAAAGCCTGTGTGACTAGCAATGGGCCAAGCGCGTTAACCCTGAATTGATAATCAATAGTGTGGGGGTCCCAATCGCCTAAACCCTCTTTGCCCAATACGCCGGCATTGTTAATTAACAAATCGATAGAGACATTGGCTAAAGGCGCAAGCGCGTCAGGTAAAAATTCTGGCTTTGAAACATCCACGCCTTTCACAACCGTGGCACCCGATACGTTTAAGTCGTCACAACTATTTCGGCATGTTGCATAAACATGATGCCCTTGTGAAACGTAGTGTTTAACCAGCGCTAAGCCTATACCTCTATTTCCACCTGTGATGACCACGTTCATAAAGACCTCCTTTTACTTGAAAACAAACACTGGAAGCGGCCCTTTTAAATCAAGGCTTACCCTTTCAACAAACGGGCGAGATCGTCCGGCGTATCCACCCCCACAGGTGGCGGCGCTTTCGCAACATCGCAATGGATTTTATCGCCGTACCACAGTGCCCGTAGTTGCTCTAGTGATTCAATATGCTCTAATGCGCTTGGGGCATAACTTACGTAACGTTGCACATAATTAGCCCGGTACGCATAAATGCCTATATGGCGAAAATACAATGTTGGATCAGCATCACTTGGGTTAGCCATCATACGATTGCGTTCAAATGGAATAGCCGCACGGGAAAAGTAAATCGCTTCGTTATGTGTATTGACTAACACTTTCACCACATTAGGATTAAGAACGTCTTCTGCGTTTGAAATAGGCGTTGAAAGTGTGGCCATTTCACATTGCTTTGCTACCGCCAAGTTTGACGCAACTTGCTGAATATTCTGCGCGGGTATAAAAGGCTCATCGCCTTGCACGTTCACCACAATACTGTCACCGCTGATGTGTTCTTTTTCTAATACTTCAGCAATTCGCTCGGTGCCGGATTGATGGGTGCTTGCCGTCATGCATACAGTGGCAAATGAACGCGCCACCTCTTGAATGCGAGCATCGTCCGTGGCAACAATAACCTTACTGGCCCCCGCTTCATGGGCTCTGTCTACCACGTGCTGTATCATAGGTTTACCTTGAATATCTGCCAAAGGTTTACCTGGAAAACGTGTGGAGCCGTAACGTGCAGGAATGACAACTGTAAAAAACATATGCACTACTACCTAGTTTCGTCAACTTCATCAAGCGTGAGTGCAGTGGCATGACTCTCTATTAACACAGGGATACCGTCTTTAATGTCAAACGCTAACCGGTCGAAGCGACACACCAATTGTGTATTATTGTCTGCCAGTACCAGTTTTCCCTTACACACAGGGCAAGCCAATACTTCTAAGAGTCTTTTATCAAAAGCCATTGTTGTATTCCTAATTCATTCATCTTTAAGTGCGGTGAGCCGTGTTTAATTTGTTCTCGATAAGCGTAAACACGGCGTCATCTATTTTTGCCGTAACCGGTAAGAACCAGCAATCATCATGCGCAAAGCCAGCCACTTTCACTGCGTCCTTTTCTGTCATTAATACAGTTCCCGAAGGAATATCCTCTGGTGAGAATTGATAATGATCGGGATAGGGGCAGGTTTTATCAAGGTTAACCCCTAACCCGGTTAGTTGAGAAAAGAACCGTTCAGGTGCACCAATGCCTGCTAAGGCAGTAACGCGCTTTCCTTGAAAGTATGTTAACTCAGTTCTCTTTACGTTATTTTTTACCGATGTTGGTAGTTCAGCCTCTAACGCCATCATGAACTGGGGTGTCGTACCACTCGCTAGGTGAGGTTGAGTGTTATTCTGTCGATTATGTATAATGGCATCTACGGTTGCTAGTCGCCAGCGCCCTTCTCTTAATGGCCCCATAGGCATTAAAAAGCCACTGCCAATTAGCCGTTCGTCCATGACAACCAATTCTATATCGCGAGCTAACGCATAGTGTTGTAAGCCGTCGTCACAAATAATGATATCGCAGTGCAACTCATCGCAGAGAAACCGAGCTCCGCGTGCTCTTAGCGGGTCAACCACCACAGGTACTCCTGAGCGAATTGCCAGCAATCGTGGCTCATCACCCACTTCCTCTGGGCTATCGGTTTCTAAAACTTGCCTTGGGTAAGTGTCTGACTTGCCGCCATAGCCTCGGCTCAATATACCAACACGTTTGCCTTTATGGGAAAAATATTGCGCTAGCGCCAGTACCACCGGGGTTTTTCCATTGCCCCCTACAGAAATATTACCCACAATAATAACGCTAGCGTTAACACGGGTGCTTTGCTTAATGCCAAAGCGGTAAGCTAACCGGCGAATATGCGAAACACTCCAAAACAGCAACACTAGAGGGCTTAACAACCAAACCCACCACGCCCCTTTATGCCATTGCCTCACAAGTGTTTCCACTAGTGGTCACCAAATTGAAGCGCATGAAGTTGTGCATAATGACCACCTTTCTCAAGTAATTCATCATGCTTGCCGCTCTCAATAATACGTCCTTGTTCAACCACCATGATCACATCAGCACTTTCTATTGTTGAAAGCCTATGGGCCACTACAATACTGGTACATTTTTGCTGTAGCGTTTCTAATGCGTCTTGAATCAAACGTTCTGACTCTGTGTCTAATGCAGAGGTGGCTTCATCTAAAATTAAAATGGGTGCGTCGGCCAATATAGCCCGTGCAATCGCAATTCGTTGGCGCTGTCCGCCCGACAACATTAAGCCGTTTTCGCCAATGACGGTATCTAAACCATCAGGAAGGTTGTCTAAAAATTCTTCCACATGGGCCATTTTAACGGCATGCTCAATTTGCTCGCGGCTAACGGTCTCTTTTGCACCATAAGCAATGTTATTCGCAATAGAGTCGTTAAACAGGGTGACATTTTGTGAAACCACTGCAAATTGCGCCCGTAACGACTTTAAATCAATGGTTTCTAGAGATTTATCGTCCAGTTTTACCTGACCCTGTTGGGGTGAGTAAAAGCGAGTAAGCAAAGAGGATATTGTGGATTTACCACTCCCCGAGCGTCCTACCAAAGCAATAGACTGACCTGGTTCGGCTTTAAATGACACTTCAGTTAACGCTGGTGTATGTTTGCCTGGATAAGTAAAGGTAACATTATCAAACTCTATTTTTCCCTTGGCTCTCTCTATTTTTAAGCCACCGCTGTCGGCCTCATCGCTACGATCTAAAATATCAAAAATGCTCGAACACGCCGCCATGCCTTTTTGAAATTCATTATTTATGGTAGTGAGTTGTTTAAGTGGCTTTAATAACATCACCATACAAAACACCACGTTAATGAATACGCCAGCGGTTAACTTTTCTAGCATGCCCGGCGTACTGGCAATGTATAACACTACCGCCAGAGCAATAGAGGCAATAACTTGAATAGACGACACACTAAGAATCTGTGTCACCGCCAGTTTCATGGTTTGTTGGCGATTATGGTTGTTTTTCTGGGCAAAACGTTTTTGTTCTATTTTTTGGCCACCGAACATAATCACCACTTTGTGACCTTTAACCGCTTGCTCTACTGCGGACGTGAGGTTCCCCATTGATTGCTGTATGTTTTTACTTACCACTCTAAAGCGCTTACTAACTACTGACACAATCACGGCCACTAAGGGGCCTATCAAAAGAAATATCAATGACAATTGCCACGAGTAATAAAACATGACCGCAAGTAACCCAATTACAAGCGCGCCTTCGCGTACCAAGGTGAGTAATGCTTTGCCGGAGGCATTCGCTACTTGCTCAGTATCGTAGGTAACCTTACTAATTAAGCTGCCAACAGCTTGGGTATCGTGAAATGATACGGGCAGATGAATGTACTTACTAAACAATTGCTGACGCATGCGCATCACGACTTGAGAACCAATCCAAGTTAACGTGAATGTACCTAAAAAGTTGAACAAACCGCGAATAATAAACAAAGGGACAATAGCGAACGCGGCAAGTCTCAAATATTCATGATCGTTATTCCCTAACGACTCATCAATCATGGGCTGTAACTGCGCAAACACAAAGGTATCTACGGCAGAATAGCCAATCATCCCTACAATGGCGGCGAAAAAAGGAAGTTTAAAATCACGCAAATAGCGTAAAAAACGCTTAACCTGTGAAGCGGATGTATCGGTTTGCTGCATCAGTTAATGTGAACCTGTTTGGAATTAAAGTTATACCCTACCATTGTACTCGCTTCTTGCTTTTTTCCCTAATCTTGCAGGTACCTAGGTGGTTTATTAACCATGAACCAACGTTTTGTTGAACCTGATCGTGTAGGCTCTACTATGATGCCCTTTGATGAAAATTCAAGGCGTATATAGCCAAATTCACTCGTGGTGAATTGACGGGCACCAAATGCTTCATAACGTTGATATACTTTTTTGGAAGGGAACTGCCACCGGTTCTCATACCCTTGCGTGTAAATGACATACTGGGGGGATACTGATGTTATAAACGCCTGTGTAGACGACGTTTTACTGCCATGGTGAGGGGCAATTAACACATTTGCTGAAGGTAATTGTGTTGTTTTAATCAACGCATACTCTGCTTCACGTTCGATATCGCCAGGTAATAATATCCGATAATGGCCGTCAGAAATTGAAACCACACACGAAGTATTATTGCTGTTAACGTGATTCCCAGCTTGCGGCCAGTGGAAACTTACGATAAGCCCCTGCCATTCAAACGCCTCGCCTTGAGTACAGCCATTGAGTGGGCTAAACCACTGCGTAGAACCTGATTGAGCACGGGGCAGCGCTTTATTTGTCCTCGCTTGGCTTAACCATGTCGACAGCGCATCAACACCGCCAGCATGATCTGTATCACTATGACTCACTATAACGAAGTCGACATCATTCGCATTAATTTGTGCGAGATATTGCGGTATTACACTTTCAGCAATGGGCGCTTTACCCTGATAAACAGGGCCGGTGTCTATTATGCCTGCTCTATGGCCACGTGTAAGCGCAATGGCAGTTCCCTGCCCTGCATCAAAAACATGAACGTACCAGCGTGTTGGATTGTAAGGGGTGCTGATTGCGAAAATAAAGGGGAAAAGGCACAACAAAATGCCACGCTTTTGGCCATAAAAGGTAGGCAAGATGGCAATGATCAACGCGAAACACAGTGCCATCATAACTTGAGGTTCAAAAGACACTAAAAATGCACTGTGAGGCCAATCTGACAGGAACCGCAAAAACCTAAGTAGCTGGCTAAATGCATCATCAAGAAGCCACATTCCCTGCATTGCCCACCCCGCTGCGCTGGGTAGCAAGGTGTCACAGCAAGCAGCGATGATAAACAGCGCTATGGCAATGGGCAGCAAAAGGCTGATTAAGGGCACCACCACCAAGTTAGCGACAATTCCCGTCAAACTCGCTTGGCCAAACCAAAGTAGTGTGATGGGTACCATGAAGATGGAAAGTGCAACTTGAAGCACAATGATTGAGTAATACCAAGGCAGTTGAAATAGTTGAAATCGCCAGTTTAAAAAAATAATTATAAACACAGCACCTATGCTGAGATAAAAACTGGCATGCAGCCAAGATAAAGGAAATAGAACGACACAGAAGAACAACATAAACACCAAAAGCGCTGAAGGCGTTGTTGCTAATCGACTCCATACCATCGCACACCCTATCACAAGCATGCTAAACGCCCTCACGACGGGCAATGACAGTCCACTCACATAGGCATATAGCAATGTGGCTAACACCACCAAGCATAAGTTCGCATCCCGCGTGTTACTTAACACAATGCGCTGGCCAAAAAGCGGCACAACTAACAGAAACAGGGCACGAGTCATTAACAGTACAGCCCCTGCAATTATGCCCAAATGCATACCTGATATGCTAAATACATGCGCTGTGCCTGTACGCTGAATTAACATCCAGTCTTCGTTAGACAGGGCCTGCTTGTTACCTAATAATAGTGCTTGGAACCAGGCATTATTGACAAGCGCTAAATCACTGAGGCTTTCGCTTAAATAGAAACGCAGACCATGGTGATGGCTAATGCGGTTTTCGGTAAATGCCTGCTTAGCATTCGTTTTAATATAGCCCGTGGCAACAATGTGTTGACTCGTTAAATACCTTTGCTGAGAAAAACCCACTGGGTTGGCATTTCCGTAGGCCGGTTTAATTCGCGCTGTGAAGGTGACTTTATCGTTCGTGTGTACGCACAACTGGGGATCTAACGCATACAAACGCATGTCTACACTAGCATTAAGTTTAAGCGAGTCTATTCGACTTACCCTTAACGTTAATACTGGCTTCTTTTGCCCATCGCCGCTTAATTCTTCATCACTTTTAACACTATTTAAACAGCCCCCTGCGACCACTTGTCCGAAAAGTGTGACATCTTGTTGAATTTTGTCTTCTGGGAGTTGCCAAGACAGGTAGGAATACCCTACACTCGCCACCCATAGTGTTCCTGCTAGCGCGCCACTCATCGCGAAACTTAAGGTAGCGCAATGTTCGCTATATAAATGCCCCCTTACGTTAAAAGTGGGTGCCTTTCGTGTCATTACATAGCCAAACGCAGCAAAAATAATTGCAGCAATGCCTATTCCAAATTGGATTGGATATGAAGGAAGTGCGGGCCAAAGCACACTAGTTATTGCGCAAGTGCAAAAACTGCCACACCAAATTGTGATACGATTAGCCATTAGTCTACGTAAGCAATAGTGGTACATGGCTAAACTAGCCATCTGGTTTACGGTAACGAACGAATTTTATGCCTAAAAAATTTATTAGACGATTTCTTCCTGACCATCAAACGGTCAAGAAAAACAAAGCACTACGTATCTTTGGAAGTGTGTTACACGAACCAAATTTATGGCACTTAAACCGACGTTCCGCTGCGGGTGCATTCGGTATAGGGTTGTTTTTTGCTTTTTGGCCGGTGCCCTTTCAAATGTGGCTGTCTGCTGGCATGGCGATTCCATTTAGAGCGAACTTGCCTTTATCTGTGGCTACCGTTTGGATTACAAACCCATTTACTATGCCGCCCATATTCTACGGGGCTTATAAAGTAGGCACTACTGTACTTGGGACCAAGCCTGAGCATTTTGAATTTCAATTTAGCTGGCAATGGGTGGTAGAAAGTTTAACCACAATTGGCCCGGCTTTTCTTGTAGGCTGTGCCATCTGTTCTGTTATATTTAGTGTGGCAGGATACTTAAGCCTCAATTGGATTTGGCGTTTACAAGTTAAAAAAGCTTGGGAAAAGCGTAAGCAGGCCAGAGCAAACAAAACCCAACAAGCTTAATCGTTGAATACAAAAAAAGGGCGATACTTATGCGTATCGCCCTTTTTTATTTTTCTTAGCACCTTGGGCTATTTAGCCTCAGTGGCGCTCTAGAAACGCAACCAATGCTTCTTCATCCCAAACGTCCACACCTAAGTCCTGTGCTTTAGTCAGTTTAGAACCCGCTTTTTCGCCTGCAACTAAGAAATCCGTATTTTTTGATACAGATCCCGCAACTTTGGCACCTAATGCTTGTAATGCTGATTTTGCGTCGGAACGCCCCATCGTACTTAGTGTGCCCGTAATCACGCAGGTTTTACCCTCCAATGGTAAAGTTACACCTTCCTCTTTCGCCTCTATTTCTGGCCAGTTAATGCCAACAGACAACAAAGCATCAATAACATCGGTATTGTGACTTTCGTTAAAGAAATTGACTATATGCGCAGCAACGATTTCTCCCACATCTTGAACCGCGATAAGGTCATCAATGCTTGCCTGCCTAATGCTTTCTAACGTACGAAAGTGCAAGGCTAAATTGGACGCTGTGGCTTCACCAACTTCACGAATACCTAGCGCGTAAAGAAACTTAGCCAATGTGGTACGTTTAGACGCTTCCAGTGAATCAAGAAGTTTAGACGCCGATTTTTCAGCCATGCGCTCTAAACCTATTAGCTTTGGAAGCGAAAGCGTAAAGAAGTCTGCCGGGCTGTGTACTAAATTCGCATCCACTAATTGATCGACAAGTTTGTCGCCCAAGCCGTCAATATCAAACGCTTTTCTAGAAGCGAAATGTTTGAGTGCTTGTTTACGTTGTGCCGCACAAATAAGCCCCCCTGTACAACGCGCTACCGCTTCATCTTCAAGTTTTTCAACATTTGAATCACACACCGGGCACTGCGTAGGAAACTCGATGGGCTTCACGTTACTCTGGCGTTTAGCTTCAACCACAGAAACGACCTGCGGTATAACATCCCCAGCTCGCCTAATAACCACGTAGTCGCCAACTTTCACACCTAGACGCTCAATTTCATCTTGGTTATGAAGCGTGGCATTAGATACGGTTACGCCACCGACGAATACCGGCTCTAACCGCGCAACGGGCGTAATAGCCCCTGTCCGCCCTACCTGAAATTCTACTTCAATTAACTGAGTAACCTCTTCTTGCGCTGGAAACTTTTGTGCAATAGCCCAGCGAGGCGCTCTAGCAACGAAACCAAGTGTGTTTTGCAGCTGAATATCATCCACTTTGAATACAACACCATCGATATCGTAAGGAAGGGCATCACGTTTCTCTAAAATGTGTTGGTAATAGGCTAAGCAGCCCTTTCCCCCTTGAGCTGTGGTAATATCTGGGCACAGCGGCACGCCCCAAGAAGCAAGGGTATTTAAGCGTTCACTATGCTGTTCGGGCAATTCGAATTCACTTGGGGTCACAACTCCTAAGGAATAGGCATAGAACATAAGAGGTCGTTTTGCCGTTATTTTGGAATCTAACTGGCGCAAACTGCCCGCTGCCGCATTACGAGGGTTTGCAAATACCTTTCCTCCGCTTTTTCGCTGATTTTCATTCAGTGTTTCAAAACCGTTTTTAGGCATAAACACTTCACCGCGAACTTCAACGCGCTGTGGCCAATTTTTACCCCTTAACGATAACGGGACATTGGCGATGGTGCGTACATTAGCGGTAATATTCTCACCTACTTGCCCGTCACCGCGGGTAGCTGCACGCACTAACTGACCGTCTTCGTAAAGAATACTCACCGCTAAACCATCTAACTTAGGTTCACAGCTAAAAGCCAGCGTGACTGATTGTTTAAGTCGGTCTAGAATTCGCTTTTCAAAGGCCAACAATGACGCTTCATCAAACGCGTTATCTAGCGACAGCATTGGCACATCGTGAGTCACTTGCTCAAACGCGGTTAGCGCTTGACCGCCCACTTTTTGGCTGGGTGAATTAACGCTTTGAAACTCAGGGTGCGCTTGCTCTAACGCCATCAACTCCTGCATTTCCCGGTCGTACTCTGCGTCCGGTACGGTGGGCGCATCTTTAACGTAATATTGATAATTATATTCAGCGAGTCGAGCACGAAGTTCGTCTATGCGTTGCTTCACTTGTAGATCGGTTTCAGACATGGTTATAGCACGTACCTTGATTGATAAATTAGCAGCAAGGCTGCTGATGATATTCGCCTGTCGGCAATAAACTTTCACTAACACAAAAGAAGGGCCTGATTGTGGTCAGGCCCTTCTTTATTATATTACATTTACGCCGGTTTTAGTGGCGAGAAATAATACGCTTGCGTTCAAATTCGCGAATTTTTTCAACGTATTGCTGCAAGCCTTGCTTTGTTAACACACTGCGCCTGCCATCAAGTACTTGGGCGTTAAATTCGTCAGCCAATTTGCGTGCAGCGTTGTGCATCATATTGAATACCTGATGCGGGTCGCCTTCAATCGGTAAAATCATAAACAAAGACACACCTTGCGTGGAAAACGTCTCAAGATTATCAATGTCAAAAATTCCAGGCTTAAACATATTCGCTAAACTAAACAGAACAGGCCCTTTTCCATTTGCGTTCACGTGCCGATGAAAAATATCTTGATCGCCGAATTTAAAGCCTAATGTAAGCAGCATGGGTAACAGTGCAGCGCCACTAATGTGATCATCATCCTGTGCACGCACATTTAGCACTAAAACTTCCTGTTCTTGCCCGCTGCTAGCGCTTTGGTTCGACTGGGTTTTTGCAGTATCCTGAGCTTGTTGCGCCGTCGCCTCTTTATCAAAATCAATGCGTATTTGATCGTCTCCAATAGAAGGTTCTTGGCGGCGTTTCATTGTGGACTTTTGACGCTTGGGCTTCACAAGTTTCTTTGCTTGATCACCGAAACTTGGTGATTTTATGGATTCTCTGGCTGGCGGAGCATCGGTATCAGAGTGTGATGATGGCTCCGGTTGCTGTTGTGCATCTAGGCTAAACGTGTCAACAGACGGAGACGTGGGTTCTTCAGCCGCAGGTTGTCTGGCTTGTTCGTTATCGTCCTCGTCCTTTAGTAAAAAACCAGGCGGTTCTGGAAACGCCTGCGCATTATCGGAAGTAGGCTCCCCTTGAACACGGCTGCCCGATTGCATGTGGGGCTTTGGATTGGAAACCACTGAACCGTATAATTTGGGCTTCTCAGGTTCTGGTGTACTGGGTTCTGTTTGCTTTTGCGTGGGCGACGACGCTGACTTACTTACCTCATCTGACGTGCTTTCATCATGGGAAAGAGTGCTTGCTGCGTCATCTTCGCTTTCCATTGTATCCTGCAATGGTGATGAAAGTTCACGCTCGTCTGTGTAAGGTTCAGTCTGATTTTCATCCTTCGATGAAGGTGAAACCACTCTTACCTGCCCAATACCTAACTCATCAAATTCTGGTTCTTCACGACTCGCGTAGTCTTGCACAGGGTCTTGATCGTCATGCTCGTCGCTCCATTGCCGAGGCTCCTGTCTTGGCTTCCCTTCTAATTTACTATTTTTGCGA
Organism: Alteromonas sp. B31-7; assembly: GCF_015767655.1. Taxonomy (NCBI): domain Bacteria; kingdom Pseudomonadati; phylum Pseudomonadota; class Gammaproteobacteria; order Alteromonadales; family Alteromonadaceae; genus Alteromonas; species Alteromonas sp. B31-7. The sequence goes on along the minus strand of NZ_CP065233.1, from coordinate 2,079,634 downwards.
ATTTTCCAAATACCATGTGCAAGTACGGCTACGATAAAACACGTACCGGCAATAAGTAGTGATAGACGTAATTCATCTTCCATTTTAGCTTCGTCGCCCTTTGTTATGCTTCTGCGAAAGCCATAGCTTCGTCAACATCAACCGCCACCATTCTAGATACGCCAGGTTCAGCCATGGTAACCCCGGTGAGGTGACTTGCCATTTCCATCGCAATCTTATTGTGGGTGATATATATAAATTGTACGGTTTGAGACATTTCTGAGACCAAGTTACAAAAACGCCCCACGTTTGCATCATCTAACGGTGCATCGACTTCATCCAACAAACAAAACGGCGCTGGATTAAGCCTAAAAATTGCAAATACCAATGATAAAGCGGTTAACGCTTTTTCTCCACCGCTTAAAAGGTGAATCGTACTATTTTTCTTGCCCGGGGGGCGCGCCATAATAGTAACACCGGTTTCTAATAAATCATCGTCAGTTAATGCTAAATAGGCCGAGCCCCCGCCAAAGACTTTTGGGAATAAGGTTTTCAAATCACGATTAACTTGCTCGAACGTGGTAGAAAACCGCACACGCGTTTCTTTATCTATCTTGCGTATAGCACTTTGTAATGTTTCTAACGCCTCTGACAAATCTTCGTGCTGAGTGTCTAAGTGCTGTTTACGCTGAGATTGCGCTTCATATTCTTCCACCGCCGCTAAATTGACTGCGCCTAAACGTGAAAGCGCGGCCTGATTTTTATCTAATTCCTGTTGCCATTGCGTTTCATCAGCATTATCAGGTAAGGTTTCAAGCACCTCCTTGAGCGATAACTTCACCTCGTCCAACTGCTCTAACAGCGTCGTCACTCTTACGCGATAGCCTTCAATGTCAACACTCAGCTTGTCAATGTCACTTTGTCGTTCCTGCATTTCTTTCGCCAGCGCTTGATGGCCTTTTTCTGCATCAGCAAGCAGGGCTTCTACACTTTCCTGCTTGGCAGTAAGCGTCTGCTTTTCATTTTCCAACGCTTCTCTTTTCGACAACAGCTTTTGTAACTCTTGGTCTTGCTCAGCTTTAGGTGCGTGTAAATTGCGCTGCTCTGTTTGCAGGTTTTTGATACGTTTTTCATACGTATGCCATTGCTGATTGTTACGCGTAACCTGTTCTTGATAGAGTTTTTGGTGATTCTCAAGCTGTTGCGCTTTTAATGCAAGCTCATGTTTTTCCTGCGTTAATTGTTCAACACTTGCCCGTAACGCCGCCACTTTTTGTTCAACTGATTCCCGCTCTCTCTGTACATCGTCTACCCGTACTTCATGCTCAAGTATTTGCGCTTCGGCTATGGCTAATCGTTCAGACAAAGACGCCAGTTGAGTCTCTTCTTTTTCCAACATTGCTTGATGTTTGTCTAGTTCACTTCGAAGTTTAGCCTGACGCGCTTCATCCTGTGCTAATTGCATAGTAATAAGTGAACGTTCATTTACCACATTAGACAAAACACTTTTCGACGCCTGCCATACGTTTTCACAATCAACTTTATGCTCTTCCGCGTCCTTCACACAATCACTGGCGACGACCATGCGCTCGTTAATGATTGACTCAGTATTTTCTAACTCGCTTAACTGCGCTTGTAACCCTGTTATTTTATGCGCCCGTTTAAGTACGCCATCGTTGTCCGTTTCCTGACGGGTGGTCGGTATGCTTATCCAGTCTACCCCACACCAAAGCCCCGACATTGAAAGTGCGCTTTGATGCGTTTTTAGTTCGCCGCGGGCGCCTAATGCCGCCGCATCTGTGTCGTAAAGGTAGATATCATTAAAGGCCTCAGGCACATATTTAGAGCTTATTGCCGCTGCCAATGTGCCAGCTGCTTTTTTCTTGGTAAATTCACTTTGCAAAAAAACTGGCACATCTTGTGGCAGGTTATCTTGATTGAGTAGCTTGGTGGGGCAAGATAAGTCGCTAATGTAGGGTTGCTGCCATCGTCGTAATACCGTTTCAGTACATTTGGTTAATGCTTCTGGTACAGCTAAGTATTGCCACAACATCGACAACTGTGGGTTAATCTCATTATTAGTATTTGTCGCATCTTCTTGCAGGGTTTGTAATGCAGAAATTGATGAACTCAGCGTTTGGCATTGTTCACGTATGTGCCGCCATTCCTGCTCTCTTTCTTTTAGCTTTTGCTGGTTCTCTGACAGTGCCTGTTTCGCTTGAAGGTACGCATCTTCTGCGTTAGCTACTTTTTCTTCCGCTTCCTCTTGCTTCAAGTCGAGCACGGACAGTTTAGTGTGCAAATCACTTTGCCCTAATTGAGTAAGCTCTTCGTTTAGCTCACTGATCCTCTGGGAAGTACGCAGTTGCATACCCATGGTGGATTGCACCTGGCTATGGCAGCTTTGTACCTCTTGCTTAATACGATGGTAAGTTTCTTCGTGTTCACGTGCACTACGATTAAAAACGCGAAGTTCATTTTCAGCATCTTCGAATTGTTCTTTCGCTTGGTATAACGCTTCCTCTTTGACTTCTTGAAGCGGCAGCAATGCTTCCAGCGACAGCGTGGATTGTTCTAGTGCGGTTTCAGCTTCTGCTTTTGAAGAAATAAGAAGCTGCTTTTGTTGGTTTAGCTCAGTTAGCTCATGGCTAATTTGCGATAATCGCTGTTGGGCATGGAGGGTGTTTTGCTCTATACGTGTAATGGCAGTGGCGGTTGTAAATAAGGCTTCTTGATTTGCCTCAAGCGCTGATTTCAACTCACTTTGCTGTGTTTTGTAGGTGAGCATACCTGCTTCATCACCTTCGCGCTTAGACGTTAACGCATCTAGTTGCTTTTTAATATTCGCTTGTTGCGACTCAAGGCGTTCAATATGCTCACTGTTCTTTAAAAAACGAAGGGCTGTTAGTTCGCCTTTTAAACGGCGAACATTTCCTCGAAGGCTTTTGTAGCGGGTGGCTGCTGCCGCTTGCCGTTGTAGTTTTTCAAGTTGTTGCGCCAACTCATCGCGCACATCATTTAAGCGGTCTAAATTGTCTTGCGTGTGTCTTATTCGGTTTTCAGTTTCTCTTCGCCTTTCCTTATACTTAGAAATGCCTGCGGCTTCTTCAATAAAAACGCGAAGTTCTTGTGGTTTTGACTCTATTAACCGAGAGATCATGCCTTGTTCAATAATGGCATACGAACGAGGACCTAGCCCTGTGCCTAAAAATAAATCGGTCACATCCCGCTTTCTACATTTTACACCGTTAAGAAAATAGGTGGATTGAGCATCGCGAGTCACTAACCGTTTTACCGAAAGCTCGTTGTAAGAGGCGTACTCGCCCCCTATTCGCCCCGCGCTATTATCAAACACGAGCTCGACGCTACATTGCCCCACGGGCTTTCTCGCTGATGAGCCGTTAAAAATAACGTCTGTCATGGCATCGCCACGCAGGTTTTTCGCCGAGCTTTCACCCAGCACCCAACGAACCGCGTCGATGACGTTAGACTTGCCGCAGCCATTAGGCCCCACTACCGCGGTCATGTCTCCGGGAAAAGGGATTGAGGTGGGATCAACAAAGGATTTAAAGCCAGCTAGTTTGATTTTCTTTAGACGCACGAGACCACCTTGCGAACAAACGCACAAAATAGCAGTCGAATCGGTACAATAAAGTTGTTCATACTAAGGCGATAAACAAGCGTAAGTGCCTGTATTATTAGCGTGGCTGTCATGTTATTTTTATTTGTTTATCGACTTTAGCAAATCTAACAGCTTGTAACAATTACCATTTCAGGCAATGTGTTAGCACGGGTATACTGCCATTAAAATAGCGATGGCAATGTAGCCAAAGGTTTTAGCGTTATACTATTTTTATGCTTAAAAAACGTGCACGTATTTAATCATCAGGAGCGGCAATGCAATCCCACAGTGGTGTACACTATTTTTTCGAAGGTTTTTCTCTTATTAAAACCAAAGGACTAAAACGCTTTGTTTTTGTGCCTTTGGCTATTAACCTCGTGTTATTTTCCGTGGCATTTTATTTTTTATTTGGCCAAATTGAATTTGCCATTGCTTACACCATCAACCTTGTCCCTGAATGGCTTGGCTGGATAAAGACAGCGATCAGTTTCTTCTTGTGGCCTTTAGCCGTTATTAGTGTCTTGCTCATCTTTGCGCTCATTTTTGGCACGTTAGCCAATTGGATTGCTGCGCCGTTTAATGGTGTGCTTTCTGAAAAAGTTGAGCGCCACCTAACAGGTCAAGATCTTGGTGACGAGGGTATCATGTCACTTATCAAAGATATTCCACGAACCCTGGGCCGTGAGTTCACAAAGCTTGCTTGGTATATACCTCGGGCGCTAGGATTTCTACTTCTGTTTATTTTTGTACCTGTATTTGGTCAATTGTTATGGTTTTTGTTTTCCGCTTGGATGATGGCTATTCAATATTGTGATTACCCTTACGATAACCACAAAGTGGGTTTTAAGCGGATGCAATCCCATTTATCTGCCCATAAAGGAAAGGCGCTTTCCTTTGGTATTATGGTGAATGTGTTTTCACTGATACCCGTGGTGAATTTTATTGTCATGCCAGTGGCAATATGTGGCGCTACATCAATGTGGGTTGGGGTGTTAAAGCGAGAAGCCTTAAGCGAATATTAATGGTTCATTCACTCACGGGTTCACTTAATTCATGCAAAACAGAAGCGCGACTTTCGTATTCAGCTAACCAGTACCCTGCACGCTCTGCGCGGCCACTTTGATGGAAGGCTTGAAAAAGGTTCATTGAGATAGGCCGCTGTGTATCAGGGTTATGCAATTGTTGGCGCCACAACGTTAAATATAACGGTGGAATAACACCCACGTCGTGATGTTCCATAAAGGTAATGCGGTGACTCGGCTTGTAGGCCTTTATGCCAGACGCGTCACAAGTGCGAGCTGATGCTATAGTCAGCGTTGTATGAGCAGCGTTTACGGCCTCATGCCATTGGTTCACGGTGGCCATGGGATGGTAAGTTATTGCCCCTTCAATCACTAAGTTTGGCACCGAAAAATCTGCTATCTTTTCGGGGTGACAGTAACGCTGAGCAGAAGATTTTGGTAAAGGGTATTCATCTATAAAACCCGCAAAATGCGCTAACTCGTGCACAAATACCGAATAGTCATCACTCATATCGAGAAACATAACCCCATTTTGGACATTGGCTTTTCCCTGCTCGGCAACAACCACCGCGTGGGTGAGCGTACGTTTGGTTACCGCAGGCCCTAATGGCTTAATATTACAGCCAAGTCGGTTATTGCCCTGGTACTGGGCGTGGCAATCTAATTGGTTGTTTTCAAGCCAGATTGGCGGTGCAATACACAAAGGTAAAGCCTGTAAACGCAGGTCTTGTTCAAATTGCTCGTATAAGGCATTTGCCCGAGAAATTGTTGATAACGAAGTGGCAAAAATTTGGATTCGTTGTAAGCAGGTTTTATCTGTAGGCCATGTATACTCACCCACACTGTTAGCCGCTTTAGGTGAATACTGTGATAACAACATGATGACTTCGGCTGCTTTTGTATGCCCTGCATCAGCAGCCTGCTGAAAGTATTTCAGTGCCTCTTCTCTTAGATTTTCATCCCACAAGAGTCGACCATACTTAAACGCGCTTTGCATATCTAGGCTGGCGGTTTTTTCAAGCCAAGGACGGGCAAGTTCTAGCTTCCCTTGTAACAGATACCAGTCAGCCAACGCAGATTGCGCCGGAAGATAATTTAATTTTGCCGCACGTAAAAGCCATTTTTCACGTTTATTGGGGTTATCTGTGTCCATAGCGAAGGCAAGTTGAGCTTCTGGCACATTTCCAATAGCGGCCAACGCCATTAACTCTGCGTTAGATTCTGCTTCCCCAATAAGTTGATACAATGCCCATGCAGCTTCCGCATTTTCCAGCGACACTAGCTTCTTTAACCAGTACACGCTCTCATGTTCTGTCGCCCATGCAACCATCATAGATTGCGCTTTTTGATTGCCAGATTTGGCAGCGTACCACAGTGAAGAATAGAGAGATTGAAGGTAGGTTCTGTTGGCGGACGCAATTTCTTTGTTCGCCGGGTAAACCTGCGCTACATTATAAACAAGTTGAGAAGGATAACGTCCGGAATCACCAGCTACCAACAAAAGTGCCAACACGGCGAGTAGTAACCCTCTCATATTACTGTGCGAACTTACTCAGAAACGCTGGCAGTACGTTGGCGTAAACGATTTAATTCAAGACGTGCATAACGGTGTTCTACGTAATCGAACACATTGGTGCTGAGTGCTAATTTGAAGTAATTCGAAGCAATACCACGGTTATCGTGTTGCATATGATACTTGCCTAAATAGAAATATGCTTCACACAAACGGTCGGTTAACCCACGTTGACTTTTAACCCCATCGAGCAATGAATTTAACACGTCATTTTCGTTTTTAGTGCCTAAAAACATATCGGCAAGCGCCGTTGCCCAGTGGGCATTGTCTAATTCTGGACGAATAGAGGCCAAAAACTGTACGCCCTGTTCTGGTGACACCGCGTAGTGGGCGAAATACGCCCACAACGCTCTAAATGGATCGGAGTTATCTTCCTGGGCGAATTTCTCTAAATCAGCAACCGCGAGTTCTGAGCGACCGCCATAATACAGAGCAATGCCTCTATTAAGGAATGCATAGTGATAATCAGGGTTAATATCTAGCGTTGAATCAAACGCATCGTACGCTTGAATAAAGTCATTTTGTTGGACAAAATGAATCCCTAAGGAATTATAAGCTTCTGCTAAGTCAGGCTTAAGGCTAATAGCTTGATTGTAATCGAATTGCGCCAAGCCGCCTAACCCAACACTATCGTAAAGCATGCCCCGTTGAAAATGCAGTTCTGCTTTATCTTCATTGGATAACGCCGAACTCATAAGTATTTGATTATACCGTGCGATAGCCATTTCCGAGCGAGGATTTACAGGGGCCGGTTCTGCGAGCAGCAAATTCCCCATTTCGGATTTTTGGGTGACAACAGGTGTTTGAGCACAACCGCTCAAAATAACAACACCCAGTAAAAAAAAGATGAGACTAACGTTTCGGTGCATGGTAAAAAGCATACTTCAAGTAAGAAAAACACAATCCGCTAGAGAAAATGCAATGTCAGCGGCGTATATGTCGCAACCTTCTCGCATTTAATATAAAAAGTAAAGACTAATAGCGGTGATAAGCAGGTAGCTATGACAAATAACAAGATAAAATTACTTATTGAAAAGGCCTACAGTGCCCAACAACATTCTCACTCCCCTTATTCTGGTTTTAAGGTAGGCGCTGCCCTAGAATCAGACAGCGGCGATATTTTTTCCGGCTGTAACGTAGAAAGCGCCGCATTTCCCCTCGGCCAATGCGCGGAAGCAACCGCCATTGGCAATATGGTTACCCACGGTGGCAAACGCATTTCCCATATCGTAATAGCAAGCCCCAACGACGAGTTTTGTTTTCCCTGTGGAGGATGTAGACAAAAAATTGCAGAATTTGCGCCGGACGAGACACCCGTCACTATGGTGACGAAATCGGGCGCAACCCACGACACCACCATAGGTGAGTTATTACCCAATGCTTTTCGTGCCCATGATTTAGGCAAGTAATTAAGCGGCGTTTTCGCCGAAAGCGTCAAAGCATGTGCTGGCTACCAGAGGGTCAGCTAGCACGTGTTATTAGGGTTCTTTGTTATCGCTATTCTTTTGACTCTCTTGCTTTTTATTCAGCTTTGCGGCAGCCACAAAGGCAATAAAAAATAGCGCAAAAATGACGACGCCTACCCAGACTAGAATGTTAATTAAAAAGTCCATTATTTGCTCTTTATTATGTATTTTCGTGACTAGACTAGCATTTTTATGAGGCGGGAAAAATGAAAGTGCCTTGCTACTTTCAACACAAGGCACAGGCTTGCTTTTAGGTACTAGTGTAGCCTAGCCGTGATTACCGTTAATACGCTTAGACCCCTCTTGAACACAGGCTTTAAAATTACCCATGCTAATTTCCTTGGCATGTAATTCTATACCGCCAGCATTTTTGTACGTGGTATAATCTTTGTTGGGCATTGCTGTTGCCACGTACCAGGCGTTTCCGTCAATGCTGTCTGAGCATGGGCCCGGAAAAGTGAGTGTCCATGTAGAACGAAGAAAGCATTTTTTTGCTGTTTGAATATAAGTATCTTCGGTTTTTACCGTATCGTCTTTTGAACCGTATATTTGGGTTACAGTGACTTCTGTAGCCGGCCCATCAATACCACCACTATGTTTATTAATAAAGTAGTTCCAGTTGCCATTGAGCCCACTATTTTCCGCAATAAAACTATCACATTTGGTGATGCCATATTCATGGAATGAGTTTAGTAAGAGTTGAGTATCGTCCGCTGATGCAATGGAAGAGAATAACGTGCCTGTGGTAACAAGCGCTGCTGCTATGGTTTTTATTTTCATCTTCTGCTCCATAAATTTGAGATGAATTGTTGTTATTAAATACTGGCTTTGTTAAAAATTAAGGCAAGTAATGAAGCAGTAGGTATCCGTGGTTCTTTCATTAAAAAATGAATAGATATATCGGTAAGCGAGTACCTGAATCCCTAGTAAAAAGCGCTTCCTTGCCGTCTGTTTGCCGCCAACTATCTAGTTGATCATGGTTCGAAAAAAATAACGAAAAATAAAGTATTGCCTTTTTTTCAAACGCTTATGCAGCAAAACCCGCCCATAATATAAAATCCACAGTCAAAATTAAAGTGCACTTTTTTGTGATTCTCGCCAAATTTCATCCAATATAAGAAAAACGAAATATATTGCTTTTATCGAAAATAACTATAATCTGTTGTTTTTTCGTTTCGTCATTTATCTATGGTAGTTGGCTGAGCGCTCATTTTTGAGGCAGTCAAATGGCAACCCTACGTTTAAGTTATCAAACCATTGAGTTTGGTAAGATAGATATCCACCTGTGTACGCTTCGCAATAAACAAGAGTTTCACGACCCTGAAGGTACTGCAGAAGCGCTTGGCATTTCCTCAGCCACTTGGCCTATTTTCGGCATTTTATGGCCTTCCAGCCTAGTATTAGCCCACTTTGTTAGTAATTACGATATTGGCACTAAACGTGTTCTAGAGATTGGTTGTGGTACCGCATTGAGTAGCTTACTGCTTAATAAACAGCACGTAGACATAACCGCGACCGACTACCACCCTGAAGTAGAAACCTTTTTAAATAGAAATTCTCTGCTTAATGGGGATACCGTTATCCCTTTTGAGCGAACCGGTTGGGCCGATAACAATGACAGCTTAGGCTATTTCGATTTAATTATCGGCAGTGACCTACTGTACGAAGATGAACACATCGAATTGCTATCCGATTTCATTCAGGCACATTCGAATCCAACATGTGAAGTGATTATTGTTGACCCTGGCCGCGGAAGAAAAAACAAGCTTGCCAAAAAAATGCTTGAAAACGGATATGCTTCGTCTTTTTTTAAACCTGATAAAATTGAATGCTTAAAAAATGACTTTAAAGGCCATATCCTTCAATTTGTGCGTAAAGGCTAACGCTGAAAGCGACAATAAGAGAGAATTACCTATATTGCACCACGTTCTTCGTGTCGGCTCTCTTCTATAGTCTGCCCATAACCGTATTACTTAAGCCAGCTTGCGCTGGCTACCGTCATTTCGTGATTTATTTTTTCTGTCTTGCAGCAAGCTTTTCGAGTTGCTCATCAGTTGCAGGTAGCTGGTGCTTTTCCTTCCACTCTGAATACGGCATTTTGTATACCACCTCACGGGCTGCTTCGTAGTCTACGTCAGCACCCTGCTTGCTCGCGGCGGCTGAATACCACTTAGCTAAGCAATTGCGGCAAAAATCTGCAAGGATCATTAAATCAATGTTTTGAACATCTTTATTTGCGTCTAAATGTTCAACTAAACGGCGAAAAACCGCAGCTTCTACTTCTGTTTGGGTTTGCTTATCCATATTCTGTCCTTACTCAAGAAGATGCAATGAAAAACGAAAAAAGGGAGCCAAGCTCCCTTTTTACTTACATGTGTTTAATTAAGTTTAAGTCAACCTAATTAAATATTACTCTGCGTCGTCAGACTTAGGCGCAGGCTTTTCTAGAAGCTCTTTAATGCTTAAACGTACACGATTTTGGCGATCAATTTCCATAACCTTAACGTCAACCATCTCACCTTCTTTAAGGTAATCCGTCACTTTGTTCACGCGCTCATGAGCGATTTGTGAAATGTGAACAAGACCTTCTTTACCTGGAAGTACTTCTACAAACGCACCGAAGTCTACAATACGTGTGATCTTACCGTTGTAAGTCTTACCCACTTCAATTTCAGCGGTGACTTGCTCAATCTTGCTAATAGCGATGTCTGCTTTAGCACGCTCTGTTGCAAAGATTTTGATTGTACCGTCGTCTTCAATCTCAATGTTAGTATCAGACTCTTCAGTAATTTGACGAATCATTGCGCCACCTTTACCGATAACATCGCGGATCTTATCCTGATCGATTTTAACTGTGTAAATGCGTGGAGCGAATTCACTAAGCTCTTCGCGGTGACCGCCAATAGCTTCGTCCATTACGTTAAGAATATGCAAACGTGCTTCTTTTGCCTGTTTAAGGGCAATTTGCATGATTTCTTTGGTAATACCTTCAATCTTAATGTCCATTTGAAGTGCAGTGATACCACCAGTAGTACCCGCTACTTTAAAGTCCATGTCACCAAGGTGATCTTCGTCACCTAGGATGTCTGAAAGTACAACAAAGTTGTCGTCGCTCTTCACGAGACCCATTGCAATACCAGCCACTGAAGCTTTAATAGGTACACCTGCATCCATAAGCGCAAGTGAAGTACCACATACAGACGCCATTGAAGATGAACCGTTTGATTCTGTAATTTCAGAAACAATACGTACTACGTACGGGAATTCTTCTTCACTAGGCATGACAGCTTGAATACCACGCTTCGCCAAACGACCGTGACCAATTTCACGACGCTTAGGAGAGCCAATCATACCGGTTTCACCAACACAGTATGGAGGGAAGTTGTAATGCAGCATGAAACGACTATCGCGCTTACCTTGAAGCTCGTCAATCATTTGCGCGTCACGTTCTGTACCTAGGGTAGCAGCAACAATGGCTTGCGTTTCACCACGAGTGAAAACTGCAGAACCGTGAGTACGTGGTAAAATGCCCGTGGCAACATCTAGCGCACGAATCATCTTAGGATCACGTCCGTCGATACGAGGCTCACCAGCTAGGATGCGTGAACGTACTACGTCAGACTCAAGGTCATGAAGAAGGTTAAGCACTTCTTTTTTATCTTGTTCTTCGTCTTCAGCAAGGATAGCTTCAAGCGCTTTTTCTGTTGCAGCTGTTACCGCATCTTTACGCGCTAGCTTGTCAGAAATTTGGTACGCAGCAACCATTTCAGCTTCAGCAAGTGCTTTTACTTTCTCTTTAAGAGTTGTGTTTTCTGCTTCTGGCTTCCAATCCCACTTGTCGATGCTAACGTTAGCAGCAAATTCGTTTACCGCTGTTATCACCGTTTGTAGTTGCTCGTGACCGAACATCACAGCACCAAGCATAACGTCTTCAGAAAGTACGTCAGCTTCTGATTCAACCATTAATACCGCGCCTTCAGTACCAGCAACCACTAAATCTAGTTCGCTGTCAGCTTGCTCTTCAACACGGGTATTTAGAATATATTCGCCGTTAGTATAACCAACGCGCGCTGCACCAATTGGGCCATTAAATGGAATGCCAGAAATGGCTAGCGCAGCTGAAGTACCAATCATAGAGATGATATCGGTAGGAATGTCTGGGTTGGCAGACATGACTGTGATAACAACTTGTACTTCGTTTTTAAACCCTTCTGGGAATAATGGACGGATAGGACGGTCAATCAAACGAGCTGTTAGCGTTTCGCCTTCTGAAGGGCGACCTTCACGTTTAAAGAAACCACCTGGGATTTTACCCGCAGCATATGTTTTTTCTTGATAGTTAACCGTTAGCGGGAAGAAATCTTGATCTGCTTTCGCTTCTTTCTTACCAACAACGGTAACTAATACAGCGGTGTCATCCATACTTGCCATGACGGCTGCTGTTGCCTGACGAGCGATAACGCCCGTTTCAAGTGTTACAGTATGCTGTCCATACTGAAATGATTTAGTAATAGGAGTCACTATTTGTCCTTTAATTTCAATCTTATTTATCGCTTATAATCGCGGTGCATAGTATAGCGGTGAACTTGCACTAATACCATTAACAAATTTATTTATCCCACAATCTCGGCGTTGTTACTGACGAATGCTTTTTTAAGGAATGCGCGATGAACGTGAAAGCGACATTTTATGCTAGCACTGCACGGGAAGCCTACATTCAAGCGTGTGGCCTACGTCAATATGGGTTAAATAAACATGCTAATGTGAAATATCGATGAATTCTCACAAATTGACTATATTTTCATCATAATGACATAAAACGGCGTATGCTATAGATACGCGAATAAAACCTTCTGCACTATTTTTAGTAAAGCACGTTTTAGCAAAACACGCTGTTCGATTGGCTTTGCTATTTAGTACTTTGTGATTCATAAAATTAAATTAAGTACTTCCCATTTGCGCGCTAAGGGGATCGTTATGTTGGTATTGCGACTAAATAAAGCGGGTATGCCGCAAGAATGGATACATGTGGAACAAGCGGCGAAACTTTATTGTCAGGATAAAGTGCTGTTTGAGTTAGGCACGGGGTCTGTCACCTTAAAAGGAGGTTGGGACCACCATTGTAACCAAAGCGCACTCACCCTTTCGAGCATTATTGCTTGCGAAGGCAAAGTGGCAGATTTGAGCGGTAAAGTAGCGCTCACCAATCGCTATCTTTTTCGGCGAGATAATTACCTTTGCTTGTACTGTGGTCAGCAGTTTGCACCCAGGGTGCTCACACGGGACCATATTTTACCCCGCTCCCGCGGTGGCAAAGACACCTGGACAAATGTTGCAACATCATGCCAGCGCTGTAATCATGCAAAAGGGGCTAAAACACCGGAAGAAGCCAATATGCCTTTACTCGCGGTGCCCTTTCGCCCCAATGTTTACGAACGCTTTTACCTTATGAACCGACGTATTCTGGCCGACCAAATGGAATTTTTGAAAGGTCATTTTACCGCTAACCGCGATTGGTTTGTAAGCGCCGAATAGGCTGGCGTGTAACCTGTATACTAGAGCCCTGAACTTGTCGTTGAGGCGGGGCTACTGTCGTGTTGAACTTGCTGGCCCTGATTCAGACTATTAACCTGTTGAGCATTGTCTTCTTTTAATGCTTTAAACCATAAGCTAAGCCAGTCAGAACACATTTTGTGTTCAAGTTCGTGGGCTTCTACCGTGGGGCAAAACAGGCTTACCTTAACCACCACCTTGGCTAACTCGTTTGTTTTAATTTCAACTTCAGGGTCAATGCGAATAAAGTCTTGCTCCAAATGGCGCTCGATGAGCCCTTTATAACGCTCCGCTACGTCTCTAAAATACTCACAATGCGCTTGGGCTCTGGCTTGAAACGCTGGCAATAAGCTATATGCGTTCACTGTAGGCTCATTAACAATTTCAAATGAGTGAAGTTTGTAACGTCGCAAAAAGTTTAAGTTACGTACGGTTTGCGTGACCAACTGGCTATTCGGCACATATACGTGCTTTCCCGTATAGTTAAAGGTTTGAGAATCGACCTCCAACAAGGCTGTTTTCGCCCAGTCCATTTCAACCACCTCACCGATGACGCTGTTCATTTGTATCCAATCTCCCACGCGAAATGGCCGAGCGCTGAGGTAATAAATGAACCCCATAAAGCATTGTATAAATTCTCTGGTTGCCAGCACAATCGCCACCATAAACGCAGCAATAGAAATTGCCAGCGTTTGAATCTCTGAAGACCACACCATCATTAATAAAATGATAATGAGTGCATTGCCCAGCTGCTCCAGTATGTTGATTTGATTGCGTCTATCTTCGCCCTTTCTCGAACTTCGTCGTTTAATTAATCGTAAGAGGCCTTTTTTGAAGAAATGCAAAACCACCAGCAATACCACTGAGGCAAGAAACTTATATTCTGTGACAAAGTTTATTGCGTATTGCCATAATAATGTGTGGTCGAACACATTCTCCATGTATCTACTCCATTTAACCGATTGATAGAAAATAAAAAAGCGCTGTTAAATAACAGCGCTTTCATTATGAAGCATGGTGTACCTAGGTACAATGCCGACCAGTTCAGCTTGCCTGATTTAGCCTATTTTTACTCGCGAATTTGGCCTTCACCGTTCACTAAGTATTTTTCTGAGGTTAATGACTCAAGCCCCATAGGTCCATATGCGTGTAATTTCGTGGTAGCAATACCAATTTCAGCGCCAAGGCCTAACTGACTGCCGTCTGAAAAACGAGACGAAGCATTCACCATCACCACACTCGCATCAACAGCACGTTGAAACAGTGCAGCGCTTTCCTTGTTCTCTGTACAGATAACTTCAGTATGGTTGCTACCAAAGTCAGCAATATGAGCAATAGCGCCTGCAAAATCGTCCACCACGCGTACGGCGATTTCTAAACCAAGGTATTCTTCACCGTAGTCTGAATCCGCGATAACATCAGCATTATCAAAATACTCGCTGCCGGCCGCATTCACATGAACCTTTACGTTGTGGTGTTTAAGCGCCGCGGCTGCTTTGGGCAGGAAGTCAGCGGCAATAGCTTGGTGCACCACTAACCCTTCTAACGCGTTACATACACCAGTACGCTGGGTTTTACCGTTAAGTAGCAAGGCCAATGCCTTGTCTAAGTCGGCATCTTTATCAATATATAAATGACACACGCCTTTAAAATGCTGAATAACCGGGACTTTAGCGTTGTCGGTGACATAATTAATAAGCCCTTCACCGCCACGAGGAATAATAACGTCGATATAATCGCGCTGTTCCATCAATTCCTGCATAAGCGCGCGATCTGGGTTTGGCACCACTGTCACTAGCGCTTTTGGCAAATTATGCGCTTCTAGCACATCTTGCATCAACGTCGCGATGGCTAAACTGGTATCTAGTGCCTCTTTACCACCACGTAAAATCACCGCATTCCCTGATTTAAAACATAGAGCTCCTGCGTCAACAGTAACGTTAGGGCGTGCCTCATAAATCATGCATACCACACCCAGTGGAATACGCATTTTCTTAATTTCGATGCCATTAGGGCGGGTACCTATCACCCGTTCTTTGCCTACAGGATCGTCTAGGCTAATAATAACTTCGATGCCTTCGGCCATGGATTCAATGCGTTCGTCGTCAAGAATGAGACGATCGATCATGGCATCATCAAGGTTATTTTCTCTCGCGCGCGCCACTTCTTTTTCGTTAACGTCTTTAATTTTGTCTTTGTTTTCGCGAATAGCCGCCGCCATGCCTTTCAGTACGGCGTTTTTTTTGGCTTCATCTAGAATTGCCAGTGTTTGGGCTGCTTTTTTCGCTTGTTGTGCTAAGTCGGTAATAATGCTCATTCTTTCTCCAAATTTGCCACATGCTGATCAGAAATTATCGGGCCAGTCTTTTCTTCGAATTCACTGGCGAATTCATCATTTTCCTGATTAGCAATAAAATTAAGTAAACAACTGCTGTAGTTCGATTTCGCTTTCACCAATTTGGTTCCGTCTTCTTTACGTACCAAAATGGTATCGCCTACAGAGAATTCTCCTTTCACATCGATGATTTCGCTGCTCGTTAATTGCTCGCTATCTCTGACTAGAGATTCATCGAAGTCCCCTTCTACTATCACTTCGCCCTGCGCATTCGAGGTATGTGTCATCCAATGTACATTTTCTTTCATTGGCTTTTCGTAGGGTTTAAAATGCGTACCTGGGTTTTCACCCGCCAGCAACATATTAAACGACAGTTCTGTGAAGCCGTTAATAATATAAGTATCTATACCATGCGAAACGGCTTTTTCCGCAGCTTCAATTTTCGTGCGCATACCGCCAGTGCCCACACCGCCTTTCACCGCGCCGCCAGCCATAGCGTAAATGCTAGCGTCTATGCTTTCTACAGTTTTTAGCAAACTGGCATCATCGTGCTCGTGCGGGTTTTTATCGTATAGCCCATCAATGTCAGAGCAGATAATAAGTGCATCTGCATCAGCCGCAGCGGCCACCATGGCCGACAAATTATCATTGTCGCCCACTTTCAGTTTATCCGTCGTTACCGTATCGTTTTCATTCACAATCGGTAGCACATTGTGGTCGAGCAAACTGAAAATCGTTTCTCGAATACTGACATAGCGCTCACGGTCCCGTAAGTCGGCATGGGTCAATAACATTTGCGCTGATGGGAAATCAAATAACCTGTCCCACGTGGCAATCATTTCGGTTTGCCCTGCCGCCGCCATGGCCTTTTTAACGGCGATATTTGATTTTTCTTGCTCCGGGAATAAATGTGCGCCCGCGGCGACAGAACCTGAAGACACAAGTACCACTTGAGTGCCGTTCGCTCTGCAGCGTACGATGAACTGGGCGATGCTCAGCAGATAGTGACTGCTGCACCCCTGCTGGTTCGGCGAGATTAATGCACTGCCTACTTTAATGACTACGCGTTTCCAATTCGGATGACTCATAATATTTACTTTCACCTTAAGATTGTTGATCTGCTAACTCTTTGTTCGTTTCGCTGAACATCGCCTGTACGCGCGCTGAGGGCGCAAGGCTAAAATGTGTAACCAACCACAATGTGGCTGTACTTACGGCGAAACCGGGAATAATTTCGTAAACGACACTGCTTAACGATTGCCCGTTTTCAAGTACTGGCGCATATATCCAAAACAATACAGTCACGGCACCACTGATAATGCCCGCCAGTGCTGCATTTTGGGTTAAATCCTTTTTATATAAGCAAAACAAAACAAGCGGACCAAACGCTGCACCAAATCCAGCCCACGCATTGCTTACCAGCGATAAAATGGTATTGCTTGAGTCCATAGCAAGTAATAACGCGGCTATGGCCACACCGGCGACACCAAAACGTCCAATGTTCACTGTTTTTTCATCGCTCACGTCTTTTTTCGACAACACGCGATAAATGTCCTCAGTTAATGAACTTGCAGATACAAGTAACTGAGAAGAAATTGTACTCATGATGGCCGCTAAAATTGCCGCCATGAGAAATCCACTGATAAGTGGATGAAATAATAACTGTGAGAACACAATAAATATGGTCTCTGGGTCGTCGACTGGCAAGTTAAATTGGTTTGCATACGCAACCCCAACAAAACCTGTAGCTAGCGCACCGATAATGGTCACTGTCATCCACGACATACCGATATTTCTCGCCGTACCAATGGCATTCACAGAACGAATAGCCATAAACCTCACAATAATGTGCGGTTGACCGAAATACCCCAATCCCCAACCCAAGCTAGAAACCAGACCAATTATCGTTAGCGTCTCTAGTGATTCACTAAAACTGGGTACAGATTCATACGCAGCATCTGTCATTTGGCTCACACTATCAAACTCGCTGAATGCCACGATGGGAACAAGTACCAACGCAACAAACATAATGCAGCCTTGCACGAAATCGGTAAGGCTTACCGCTAAAAAGCCGCCGAGTAATGTGTATGAAACCACCACGCCTAACGTGATAAACAAACCAAGTTGATAGTTAACAGAAAATGCGCTCTCAAATAACTTTCCGCCGGCCACCAAGCCTGCTGAGGTATACAAAGTGAAAAACATGACAATGATAACCGCAGACACTATGCGTAAACTGGCACTCGGGTTATCAAAACGTTTGGCAAAAAACTCAGGTACGGTAAGAGAATCGTCAGCCACTTCTGTATAAACACGCAATTTAGGCGCCACCAGTACATAATTAGCAAGCGCACCGGCGACTAACCCAATGGCAATGTAAACAGCGTCAAACCCAGTGACAAACATAGCGCCTGGTAGACCCATTAGCATCCACCCTGACATATCAGAGGCACCGGCAGATAACGCGGTTACCTGCGGACTAACTTGCCTGCCACCCAGAATATAGCCAGAGATATCACTGGTTGATTGTCGGTAGGCAAACAGCCCTATTGCTAACATGGCGACAAAATAAATAGCCAGTGATATATAACTTTCAATTGGCATAACTGTAAAACTATCCTTTTCAACTCGTTCAATACGGCTTTGTTCTCTCGTGACAATAAAAAGCACTGCCCCAATAGAGCAGTGCTATGGAATACTGTTAAAAATCACTAGAACAAAAATGATTAGAGTTCTAATAATATAAAGCTTTTATTTATTTTTTCAAGTTCAATATTTGTGCAAATAAGACAAACATGGCCTAATAGCCAAGTCTGTTGCAAGAAGGGTGTTATACACACCCCTCCGTATTTACACCTTTATTTGGCATATTAAACAAATAGATACAAACATCCCAATAAGCGAATAGAAACATTAGCATTCATTCAAAAAGCACGTCAGATAAAATTGAATAAAATAATAAACCATTGTTATTGAAATTTAATACGAATGTCATTCAGAAGAAATAATATCCATAAGAAGGCTTTCTAGCTTGATACACTGTTCATATTCGCTACAAAATTGCTCATGCACTTGCGTGACCTTTTTTTCTACTTTTTCACGCGTTTTGGGGCAGGCTAGAACCTCATAAAGCTTGGGGTGAAGGTAATATTCTTGGCAAACTTTAGGCGTATTCCCCAGCATTTTTGCTACACACTTGCTTAATGTGGGCTGCCATTTCCTTTGTTTGTTTTCTTTAAGCATCCTGCTCACTTGCGGTAAGCACTTCAGCGCATAACGACTGGCCGCCCACGTTCTAAAGTCCTTACAACTAAAACCATCACCTAAGTATTGATGTATAAAACTGTTCACGTCGTCACTGGTAACATCATGCCATTCGTTGTTGTTATCTACATAACGAAACAAGCTGTATCCTACGGCTTGTGCACTCTCTTGTACCCATGCAGCCAATTGAGGGTCATCAACCGTTACCACGCGATTTATCTTATGCTTGCCCACATAATTCAATGTAACGCTATCTGCACATGCCTTTTTAATGTGCTTTCGCCGCAGAGTGGTTAAGCCAAAGGTATTGTTTTCTTTGCAGTACTGACTATTTCCGATGCGAACGCCTGTGCAGTCAAGCAACAGACACACCAGCGCACAGGCACGAGACTGCGTCCATTCTTCTTCCGATAATAGCGATATACATGCTTCGCGAAACGCTTTAATGGCGCGTCCAAATTCATGCAAGCGCGCAAACTTTTTCGCTTGCTGCTGTTGATGCCATTTAGGGTGATAGAGATATTGCCGTCTTTCTTTCGCGTCTACCCCTACCGCTTGAATACGTGCAGTTTCTACCTTGTTAATCTGCACGTGCTGCCAGTTTGGCGGGATCACGAGGCGGGAAATTCTATTTAAAACACGTTTACTCGTGACTTTCCTTCCCGATGCGTACTTGTAGTAAAACCCGGACTTGCCACAGCGGTAACGTTTAATCGTCAAATCCATTTCGTCAGTTAGCTGAAACTGTTTTCGAGGTTCGGTGCTTTTGATTTTCTTTGTTGATGTTCGTAACGCCTTCGCGTTTATTTTTTCAGCCACTGCCATGTTAATTCCTTGCGCTATGCCTTAATGCATCGCAAGCAATTAATGTACTCATTAAATCTTTTGATAATGTATGGCATATGTAAGTTACGCCGGTACTAGGTTAACGCGCCGTTAGCTACAATCCATACTGCACATAGGTATGAAGAGCAGAAAATGAAAGTGAGCAATATTTTCACAACCAGCGCAAGATGGTAATGATTGAGGATTTCTTGGTGTTCATTGTACGGGTGGATTTTACGCTATTAGCAACGTCCTTCTTTTGTAAGTTTTCATCTATCATTATCGACCCATTGACTAATATTTAATTATTCTTTAAATATCAATAAGTAAGGAGGGGTTATTTATTCATGCCTTAGCCTTTTCAAGCGGCCTAACGATAAGGAAGTAAATTAATTTTTTGTCACTTACCTGCCTTTTCATCGGTACGCTTTTTGAATGTTCTATGACATGAATTTTACGCTTAAGGCGGTAGTAACATACAAGGAGGACTTATGAGTAAGTCTGAACATGAAAATTTAAGAGCAGACATTGCACCGACAAATAAGGTACAAGTTGCGGCCATTTTTGAAGATAAGCACGAGGCGCAAACCACTGCTGAACAACTTACCGCGAACAAAGGTATCTCTCCTCAACAAGTCACTCTTATTGATGGCCAAGATGAAAAGCTTAGCCAGAAGCTTGAGGGCAGCAGCGAAAAGATTGGTAAGCATATGTGGAATTCCCATCTTGTGTTAGGGGGAATAGGACTGCTTGTAGGGCTACTCTTTGCTTTTATTTTGGTTGAGTTTGGCCCAGCGTTGACGCAGCAGAACCCGCTATTCACCTATATCGCACTTATCAGCCCAGGGATATTTACAGGCTTGTTTATTGCGGGTTTACTGGGATTACGCCCTGATCGCTCACAGATTATTCAAACCGTTCGTCATGCAGTAAGACGCAAAAAAGTGGCTTTGGTTATCAATTTGGAAAAGTCGCAGTCGGTGTCTGATGTCTCGCAGTTTTTAAATAACCGAAGTAATACGGTGGTGGAAGCGATTCGCTAGATTAAATGGGCGTTGAGGTACAAAGAACTTTTACGGCGTTGTGATTGTCTCATTGCCATATCCCGGTTCATGATTGCCCAACGGGTATTTATTGAACGTAAAAAAACAACCGTTAAGCTAATGCTTAACGGTTGTTTTTTGTGCGTAACGCAATGTAAAAGCCCTACCAATCAACCACGTCTTTATCTCTAAAGAACTTACCATTGGGCCCCCCCTTTTCATGGGTACCTAGCCACAATGCAGTTTCCGCTCCTTCCTCTGGTGTTTTAGGTGCATCGGAGCCGCCCATTCGGGTATGCACCCAACCAGGGCTCATTGCGTTGATGGTGACATCAGTATTATCGGGAATGTGATTCGCAATATTAAGCGTTAAGGCATTTAGCGCAGCTTTACTTACCGCATAGGCCAAGGGCCCTTTCATGTCCTCACTAAAGCATCCCCACCCTGATGACACATTCACGATTCTGCCATAGCCTCTATCAATCATGCCCGGTAACGCTTGTTGTATCAGCGTGAGTGGCGCTAACGTGTTAACTTGTAACGAACGCCGCATGTCTTCGCCACTGACATCTTCCCACGACGTTTTATCGAGCACACCGGCATTATTAATAACCACATCCATGGGGCCAAATACGGCTTCTGCTCTTACAAACGGGTCGACGATAGTGGCTTCCTTATCTAAAGGCATCTCGATAACGTGAACATCGCCACCCACAATATCTTGCTTTGCCTCTTCACCACTTTCTTCGTCTCGACACGCCATTAGCACCTTATAGCCTTCTTTAGCGAATGCCCTTACTATTTCTAAACCAATGCCTCTATTACCACCTGTCACCATGACATTCTTTGTCATACTGCTATCTCCTCTTGGCTAACTCCAATTCGAATGGTGCGCTGAGCTTATCTAAGAGCACAAAACACCCAGGTAAGGTGAAGCCCCAAACCACGCACAACGTAATATAGGTAGTCATTAGGGAGTAGCCGAGATCAACCGCACCAAAGTTTGCTCCTGCCAAATAGCTTAAAGGAGCAAAAATCCCCCCAACCAACGCTGCCAAAAGGGGTTTCGAGCGCAAGGTATCTAAACTGTGTGCCAAGGTTGCGGCAAACGCACCCCACAATAAAACCAACCACAGAGGCACTATCCACATTGACAATGCAGTGAATACATACGCGTCTTCCGTGAAATAGAATACGCTGCAGTACATTAAGAGGGAATCAATCGTGGCGCCCACTAACATCACGAGCAACATCAATTTTCCATCGATTTTCCTTGTAGGCGTCAGCACAAACCACAATAAAAACAACGCTAATACGTAAGGAATGGAGGCTGATTGCATTAAAATCACCAGCCACCAAATAGTTTGGAACCAGATAAAATTAATCACTTTAAGAAACAAGCTATTGGCCATATGGGGTTCCACTGCCTACCCGTTTATGGCGAGTAGTTGAAGGGCTTATTGTGCGCGCGTTTCACGCATTATTTTGTGAATACGCCATGAAGTAAAGAAAGTTCAACTTCTATAGCTCTAATTAATACCAAGATGGCTAAACGAAATGGCCGTTGCAGCCGTACCTGTTAGGTATGTTTCGTTAACAAAGGACGTGTGTAACGTGAAAATGGTAAAATATTATGTGTTAGGGGCAATACTTGCCTGCGCACTGGCCGGCTATTTTGCCTGGTATGTACCCAACCTTGGACTAACCATTATTTTTGGTTGGACGGGGTTTTCACTTATTGCAGTGAGTAGCGCGTATTTATTACGTTACCCTGCGCTTTTTAGAAAACGCGAAGACGGCGCTATCCCATTTTACATTCGTTGGATTTTCGTGCCCTTCTTGCTAGGGAGTTGGTTATATAACGAATATACCCGGCGCACCGATAAAGTCCCTCCTTTGCAAAAAATTGAAGAATCCTTGTTCCTCGGTTGCAGAATGTCGACGCAACATGTGGATTTACTCAATGAAAATGACATTGGTGCAATATTAGACGTAACGGCTGAGTTCGATGGGTTAGATTGGACGGCTTATCAAGAAGATTTTGCCTACTTAAACATACCGGTACTCGACCATACCAGCCCAACCACCGAACAACTACTTCACGCGATAAATTGGCTAGATCAAAAAATCGCTGATGGCCAAAAAGTGGTGGTGCATTGTGCGTTAGGCAGAGGACGCTCCGTACTTGTGGTTGCAGCTTACTTGCTGGCCAAGCACCCTTCCCTCACCATTGATGAGGCCATGGCAAATATTCAATCTATACGCACCACCGCACGTTTAAACAAACGCCAGCGTAGCGCCCTTGCTAAAATACAGCAAGGCGGCCACTTAAATTTATCTAAGAGCCTTACACTCATTGCCAACCCCGTGGCAGGCGGCGGCAAGTGGAAAACAGAAAAGGCAGATATTTTAGCCCAACTAAATGAAAAGTTTCGCGTTACCGTTGAAGAAACCACGCCAGACGTTGACGGCGAAGCGTTAGCCAAAAAAGCCGTGGAAGAAGGGGTGGATATTGTGGTGGCCTGCGGTGGTGACGGTACCATTACCGAAGTTGCCAGTGCGTTAGCCGACACTGATACCACATTAGGCATTATTCCACTAGGTACCGCCAATGCCCTTTGCCAGGTACTTCATGGATACACCAGCAAAATAATGCCCGTAGGCACAGCTTGCGAAATTATTATCGATGGCCACGCCATCTATATGGATACCGCAAGGTGCAACGACAAAATGATGTTATTGGTGGCCGCGGTAGGCTTTGAGGAGCGGATGATTTCAGCCGCAGACAGAGGGGAAAAAGACAACGGTGGACAAATGGCCTATTTACGAGGGCTTTGGGATGCAATTTCTCAAAACGACAACTTGTCGTTTTCTTTATCTTTAGAAGATGGCCCGACACAACATATTGAAACTCCGAGTTTAGTTATTGCCAATGCCGCCCCTGTAACAACCGCACTCGCACAAGGTGGTGAACCGCCAGATGTAACAGATGGGAAACTAGATATTACGTGGCTCACACCACAAGCTTCTGCGGATAAGCAATTTTTATCCCTCGCCGAACTTGTACTAACGACCTCTGAGTCGAAGCAGCAATCTGACACTATTACGCACACCCAAGCCAGTTCCCTCACATTGGAATTTGATGAAGAAGTATCTTACGCCCTAGACGGTGAAATATTTAATGCAAAACATATTGAAATTAACATTCAGCCACGCAGCCTTAAGGTTTTAAGTAACGCAGACGAATTCGAGGACACAAAATAAATGTCAAAAAGTAATACCGAAGCACTAAATACATTTTTAGCCCAGCGGTTTCCTCATGAAAGCGAATACCTGCAAGCGACCTCTGAAGTGCTAACCGACATCATGCCTATTTACAATGCAAATGCCACTTACAAACACTACGATATAGTCAGGCGCTTGTGTTTACCTGAACGCATTATTTATTTCACCGTCAGTTGGATGAATAGTCACGGAGAGGTGGAAGTTAATCAAGGGTGGCGTGTTCAACACAATTCTGTCATGGGCCCCTATAAAGGTGGCTTACGGTTTCACCCTTCGGTGAACTTATCAATTTTAAAATTTTTAGCCTTCGAGCAAACCTTTAAAAATGCATTAACCGGCTTGCCTATGGGCGGCGGTAAAGGCGGCTCAGACTTTAGCCCTAAGGGTAGAAGCGACCATGACATTATGCTTTTCTGCCAAAGCTTCATGCGCGAACTACAACGTCATATTGGTGCACAAACCGATGTTCCAGCCGGTGACATTAATGTTGGAGCAAGAGAAATAGGCTTCTTGTATGGTGAGTACCGTAGGCTAAATAACAGGTTTGAAGGTGTACTAACAGGTAAAGGGTTAGAGTTTGGTGGCAGCTACGTCCGTACAGAAGCCACTGGTTTTGGTTTAGTCTATTTCCTTGAAGCGGTATGTAAAGCCCATAATACTGATATTGAAGGCCAGAGAATCGCGATATCAGGCGCCGGGAATGTCGCGCTGCATGCTGCGTTAAAAGCGAAACAGAAAGGAGCCATAGTCGTTACATTGTCAAACAGCAAAGGGACCCTCGCTTGTACGTCGGGTTTTCACGAAAGTGACATTCAGTGGGCTATCCACAACCATACCATGGAATCCAATGTCTTAACGGCACTTTGCCAGCAAAGTGAACGCAATATGCAATGGCATAAAGCGCAAACGCCGTGGTCCGAGGAAGTAGATATTGCCCTGCCCTGCGCCACCCAAAACGAGTTGAATCATAGTGACGCTGAATCGCTGATTCACTCTGGCTGTAAAATGGTGTTAGAAGGCGCCAACATGCCGTGCACAGAACGTGCGCAACAAGCATTTAAAAAAGCAAAGGTCGTATTCGTACCTGGCAAAGCATCGAATGCTGGCGGCGTTGCACTCTCAGGACTTGAGATGGCACAAAATGCGGTATTTTCTCAAGATGATGCAAACACCTTAGACGCACAACTTAAAAGCATTATGCAAAACATTCACTACCGCTGTGAACAAGAAGGAACGTCAGACACTGGAATAGACTACGCCAAAGGCGCAAACGTGGCTGCCTTTCGCCGTGTAGCAGACGCTATGGTAGCGCAAGGCGTTTAATTTTTGTGAGTGACGGTGGCGCCATTCATACAGGGTCACCTGTAATTTATGCACTTTAAGGCGGGCTTTTTAGCTCGCTCCGTTTAAAGATGGCAATGTTTTGTATTACTTTCATAACGTTAGCCATATTAGAAAGTTGGAATACTTCTCGCATTCTCTAAATTGTTATTTTAACAATTCTGGAGAACCTTGATGAAAATATTTGAAGCGTTACGCAAAGACCATGAGAAGCAACGATTACTGCTAAAAATTCTTGCAGAAACCAGTGGCGATACCGCAGCTCGCCGTGAGTATTTTCAAGAGCTAAAAGACCAATTGGAAAGTCACGCTGTGGCAGAAGAGCGTCATTTCTATTCACATATGCTTGAAAACGATGAAACTGTTGAGCTGACACGCCATGGTATTGCAGAGCATCATGAGATAGATGAGCTTATTGAAAAGCTTGATGAAACTGAAATGAGCTCTCCAGCTTGGCTTCATTATTTAAAAAGCTTACAAGAAAAAGTTGAGCATCACCTCGCGGATGAAGAACAAGAGTTTTTCCAAGTGGCGGGTAAAGTGCTTAATGAAAGACAGAAAGAAAAATTGGCCGACGGTTATCGCGAAGAAATGGCTCAAGAATTGACTCATGCATAACGCCTCTTAAGAAGAATCGATCCTTTGAAGTTAACGCGTAAAGCCAACACTTTACGCTTTTCATTCACACATAAAAAAGCCAGCTTGACGCTGGCTTTTTCAACTGTTCGGATGTTAACGCTTAGCAATAATATAAATGGCGTGGATTAAACCTGGGAAATAACCCAACAGTGTAAGCAGAATATTGATCCAAAAGTGCGCACCGATACCCACTTGTAAGAAAACGCCCAGCGGTGGAAGTATGATTGACAAGATAATGCGTATAATATCCATAATAATTTCCTTGTTCTTGAAGTAATTTCACAGTTTACCTACCAAATTTACCGTTTGAACGTTCTTTTGGAAGGTTTAGTTTTTATAATGCATATACGCTGCCAACAATAATATATTAGCCAAAAGGCGTCTATTCACCGAAAGGTGAATTCTCTAACCAAGCTTCTAAATCAGCGCGTGGCAGTGGCCGACTAATAAAGTACCCTTGGGCGATATCACATCCCCAATCCTTCAAAATGTTCATAGATACTTCATCTTCAACCCCTTCAGCGACTACCTTTAAATTAAAAGCATCAGCTAATCCCAGTACGGTATGAACAATTTGTTGATCATTTTCATCGGTAGCAAGAGACAATATAAAGCTCTTATCAATTTTGATGGTATTTACCGGTAAATTTTTCAAATAAGCCAGCGATGAATACCCAGTTCCAAAATCGTCAATCGCGAAATGGAACCCTCTTGAGGTCAATGCATTCAAGTTTTCAATCGCGAGAGATGCGTCAGCAACAAGATCGCTTTCTGTAATCTCTAATTCTAATGACGAAGGATAAAGGGCAAACTCTGTTAATAAATTAACCAGCTTATTAAGCAGCGGCTTATTTTGTATATCTTGAGTCGATAAATTCATCGCTACCGTAAAGCGATAGCCTTTCACTCTGAAATAAGATAAATCTTCAATCGTGCGGCGCATTACCCAGCTCGTCACCTGTTCTATCAAGCCAGCTTGTTCAGCAATGGTAATGAATTCGTCGGGAGGCACAAAACCAAGTACGGCATTATTCCAACGGATAAGCGCCTCCATACTGCACACTTTCATCGTGCTCAAATCCACTTTAGGCTGATAAACCATGGATAATTCAGATTGCTCGCTAGCCAACGCCCGCTTCAATTCAGTGGTTATGGTTAATCGGCGAACATATCTGGCTTCCAGATCGGCTCGATAATGCACACACCACTGACCAGAATGAATGGCTTCGTCAGAGACAATATTGATTTTTCTAAACAGCTCTTCGCTGTTATCCGCATCTGATGGACATGAGATCACAGCCATGGCGATTTTAATAGGTATGGCTATTAGGTTACTTTCTACCGGTTGCTCTAAAATATGTTTGAGGGTTTCTAATTGCGCTTCATCAAGACGAGATTCACTGATATAAAGAATTTCCCCGCCTGCCAGCCGGGCAGAAGTGCCAGGCCAACGCATAAGTCGCTCAGCCAAGGTTTTTAGCGCAGTATCACCGTTAGAGTAGCCATACAAGTCGTTAATGGTTCTAAAGCCAATAACTGTAATAGCCAGGACTTGGACACTTTTATTGCTGTTGATTTGAGACTCAAAGTATTGTTCAACATAATTACGATTGAACAAACCTGTTAACACGTCGTGTTGTGCCTGATAGCGTATACGCTTTTCCCTCAGCTTAATACTATCTTGCATGCTATCTACGGCGGTCGCTAACGCAGAAATTTCTTTCAGTCTTGAAGGTTTACTTAAAATAGCCCCATAGTTACCCGCTGCCACTCGATTTACCGCATTCACTAAATTTGAAACTGGGCCGCTCACGTTGCGGGCTAAAATCATAGAGAAGCCTAACGCCACTAATATGGCAATAAGGGTAAAAATTAAAATTGATAACTGAATATGAGTAAATGACTGATACGCTTCAGATACATCGATAGCAATCGTAATATCGACTGGTAACGTACCCATGGAAGATAATGTTACCGAACGGCGCATATACGTGAGTTGATTGGTGAAAGTAACATCCAGCCATGACGGGCTTTCCTCAGCATTCAAAATGGATCGTGCTTGTTCATCTACCAACGTCGAGGCAATGATCCCTTGGTCGCCCTTGCCTGAAATGATGATGTCTGCTTCTACTAGACGTCTTAAATCCTCTAGCAAAGCAGAATCGAACTCGATACCTATAATGAGGTAATACCGTAAGGTTGGAATTTCTACACGATACAAATTCAGTTGCAGTAGCCTATCATTAATGAGGAAAAAACCACTTTCATACCCCTTCGCAGCAAGGGCTGTACTGGCTTTTAATTGTTCATTAGGCGTGAATAAGTCGGTATAGCTTGCCACCACGTTATGATTTAAATCTACTAAGGCAATCACGTCGGTGTTGATACGCTTAGCGTAGCTGGTAAACGCCGCTTCTATTGAAGGCGTATCCTCAGTGCCAACTGCGCGCCTGAAGTCGTACGACCGCAACAATACATTTGAAACACTTTTAACGATGGCTTGTCTGTCGTCAATGAGCCGGTGTAACACTTTTTCCGTTACAGCAATATCTTGATTAATATTTTGCTGCACAAGGCTATTGGCCGACTCCCACACGGAAGCCATGATTAAAAAGGCCGCGACAAGTATGCCACCAAGCAAGGTTCTAAATAGGCTTTGTCTTAACGAAATCTGCACGCTAGCGCTCCTAGCGACTCAAAATAGGCATGTTCAATGATTAATAATCGGTTACAAGCAGCAAGCATAGCCCAATTAATTTCCAACGAATAGCGTTAACTGGCTGAAATAACTTTATTTTACGAATTGTTACAAATATTAAATTTAGCGCTGTAAAAATGGGCACAAATAAAAAAGGCCAGCATAATGCTGGCCTTTTTAAAATTGGTGCGGAAAGCGGGACTTGAACCCGCACGAGCTATGCTCACCACCCCCTCAAGATGGCGTGTCTACCAATTCCACCACTTCCGCGAAATTTTAAATGAACGACTAGTTAGGTACGTCAGATGATTTGTCCACTTGGGGAACATCATCAATTGCTGATTCAGGCACTTCACCCATTGGAACATCTTGATCCGCTGGTGTTTGTACAGGTGCTTCAACGACAGCAGGAACCTCTAAGTTTTCCCACTCGTCTTCCGCACTTTCTTTATTCGCCGTTAATGCACCTAGCGTTAAGCTGATAAAGAAAAACAAACCGGCCAAAACCGCGGTTGTTCTGCTCATAAAATTACCTGAGCCAGAAGAACCAAAAACAGTATTAGAGCCACCGCTACCGAAAGAAGCGCCCATATCAGCCCCTTTGCCTTGCTGGATAAGTACAAATCCAATAAGCAATAGAGCTACAATTAAATAGGCTACAAGTAGCACTTCATAAACCATAATTACCTCGTCAGTTTGCCGCTTGGCAAATTGAAATAAAATCTTCGACTTTTAAGCTGGCGCCCCCAATGAGCCCGCCATCTACATCAGCCTGTGCAAATAATGTTTTTGCATTGTCAGGCTTTACACTGCCGCCATATAAAATGCGCAGCCCTTCCGCTAGTGTCTTGTCTTCGTTCGCAAAAAACTCACGGATAAATTTGTGTACATATTGCGCTTGTTCTGGTGATGCTGTCTTACCTGTGCCTATAGCCCATATTGGCTCGTAAGCAATAACCGATTTAGATAAGTCATCTACACTGAGATGTTCTACCAACGCTTTCAATTGCTCAGATAAAAAGGCTTCAACCTCACCTGCTTCTCTCACCGCTAAGGGTTCGCCAATGCAGATAATAGGCGTTAAGCCGCATGCTAATGCTTTACTGGCTTTTTTAGCAACATCACTGTTCGACTCGCCATGATATTCCCGGCGCTCCGAATGGCCTACAATAACATAACTGCAGCCAACATCCTTAAGCATTTCACCAGACACATCACCTGTGTGTGCACCCGGTTCTTGAGCACTTAAATCTTGCCCGCCTAAACTAAAGTTAGCCGAAGAAAATAGCGGTAAATAAACAGCCGGTGGACATAAAACAATGTCTACATTGCTTACTGCATGACTATCAAGCGATGCACTAAACGTTGACACCAGTGAACGGTCACCGTTCATTTTCCAGTTACCTGCCACGAATGGCGTTCTATTATTCTTCACACTATAGACCTTAGCCCTGTCTTAAAGCGGGCGTGATATTAACGATTTCAAATAAAATATACAAGCATAAAACGCAAAAATTCCAGTCATGCCAATCAATTGGCGACTTTACGAACAATTTCAGCGATATGTTCAGCCCACTTCTCTGTTTGGGCTTCATCATCAGATTCAACCATAACGCGAATTAAGGGTTCAGTGCCACTTTTGCGTAATAAAACACGCCCTCGCTTACCTAACGCCGCTTCTGCATCTGCTTTGCCTTTTTGTACAGCATCATGAGCAAGGTAGTCTTCATCTAAATTTGTATAGCGCACGTTGATGAGCCGTTGCGGATACATTTCAAAACCGCTGCTCAGGTCGTGTAAGTCCATGTCTGAACGCAACATGGCAGCAATAACTTGTAAACCTGCCACGATACCATCTCCGGTGGAAGACGCCGTTAAATTCAAAATATGGCCAGAACTTTCGCCGCCGATGGTCCACCCTTTTTCTTGCAACAATTCCATGACATAGCGATCTCCTACTTTGCTTCGTGCAAAGGGAACACCCAAGCGACTCAACGCCACCTCTAAGCCCAAGTTACTCATCAGGGTGCCAACAACTCCCCCTTGCATCCGGCCATTTTTTAATGCATCCCGCGCAATCATGAACACGATTTGATCACCATCGATCACGTTACCTAAATGATCTACCATCATGATACGATCGCCGTCGCCGTCCAGGGCAAAGCCTAAATCGGCGTGATGCGCTTTAACCGCCTCAACAATGGCGCCTAAAGAAGTAGCGCCCACGTTTTCGTTGATATTTAAGCCGTTCGGCGCGGTGCCAATTTCAATAACCGTGGCACCTAATTCACGCAACACGTTAGGCGCAATGTGATAAGTCGCGCCGTGCGCACAATCCACGACAATCTTTAGTCCCGTTAAAGACAATTCAGAGGGGAATGTACCTTTACAGAATTCGATGTAACGGCCCGCTGCGTCATTAATGCGCGTAGCCTTACCCAATTTATCTGACGCAACACACGTCATGGGTTCCTCAAGCATAGCCTCAATAGCGTGTTCTATATCATCATCAAGCTTAAAGCCATTGGATGAAAAGAACTTAATACCGTTGTCGTAATAAGGGTTATGTGAAGCACTGATGACAATGCCAGCCTCAGAACGAAAGGTTTTCGTTAAATAGGCAATTGCCGGTGTGGGCATTGGCCCAAGCAAACCAATATCGATGCCCGCAGCAGATAGCCCTGATTCCAATGATGATTCAAGCATGTAACCAGAAATACGGGTATCTTTACCAATGAGTACTTTGTTAGTGCCACGGCCAGCAAGGACTTTACCTGCCGCCCAGCCAAGTTTGGTAACAAATTCAGGGTTTATGTTACTTTCACCCACTTTGCCACGAATACCATCAGTACCAAAATATTTGCGCTGACCCATTTTTAAATCCTTATTTTACTTCATGAACCATGTTAACAATAGACACGGCATCACTGGTTTCTTGTACATCATGAACACGAATAATGTGCGCTCGCATAGTGGCAGCAATTGTAGCGAGTGCCACACTTCCCGCCAAGCGCTCTTCCACTTTTCTATCAAGTAAGCTGCCAATCATGGACTTTCTAGACATTCCCACTAACACGGGGTAACCCAACGCCATAATTTTGGGCAAATATTTCACTAACGTATAGTTATGAGAAAGGGTTTTACCGAAGCCATACCCTGGGTCAAGCAGGATATTGTCGCGATTTATCCCGGCCTGAATACAAGCGTCTACACGCTGTAATAAAAATCCTGTTACATCATCCACTACACTTGTGTACTCAGGGTTTTGTTGCATGGTAGTGGGCTGCCCTTTCATATGCATTAAGCAAACAGGAACCGAGGAATGCGCTGCAACCTCTAATGCATTGGGTTCTGCTAAAGCCCTTACGTCATTAATAAGCCCGGCACCCGCTTGGACAGCCTCTCTCATAACCATCGCTTTGCTGGTATCTACGGAAATGACACAGTCTAACTCACTGTGTAAACGTTCAATGACAGGAATGACTCTATCGAGTTCTTCACTTTCACTTACTGTTGCAGCGCCAGGGCGGGTGGATTCACCGCCCACGTCGATAAAAGTCGCACCTTTTTCAACCATGTCATGGGCGTGGCGTAAGGCACTGTCGAGATGATGGTGTTTACCGCCGTCAGAAAAGGAATCAGGGGTCACGTTTAAAATCCCCATGATCTTAGGGGTAGAGAGGTCTATTTCCCGGTTAGCAAAGCGCATTAAAAATCACTCGTATTGCATTAACACATACAAAAAACGCCAGATTAACTGGCGTTTTTCACGTTTAGCCTAAGAAGCTTAGCTGGGCAAATCGCCTGGCTTACCTACAGACGGCTTATCAACACCATCGTCAGTAATTTCACCTTCACGCGCTGGCTTGCCACCGCTTGGTTTGTCACCGCCTGACGGCGAGCGGTCATCCCAATCAGCAGGAGGACGCACATCTGTACGGTTCATTAAATCGTCAATTTGTTTGGCATCAATAGTTTCATACTTCATTAGCGCATCTTTCATAGAATGAAGAATATCAATATTCTCTTCTAAGATTTTGTGTGCACGGTCGTAGTTACTATCAATTAACGACTTAATTTCAGCATCAATGGCTCTGGCCGTATCATCAGACATGTTGGTTGCTTTCGACATAGACTTGCCTAAGAAAACTTCACCTTCATCTTCTGCATACAGCATTGGGCCCATTTTCGTTGAAAGCCCCCATTGAGTAACCATCTTACGAGCAATTTCAGTGGCACGTTCGATGTCGTTAGAGGCCCCTGTGGTCACCTTGTCATCGCCATAAATGATTTGCTCTGCAATTCGGCCGCCAAACAAGCTAGAAATCATACTTTCTAAATGCTGCTTAGAATGGCTTACTCTATCTTGCTCTGGCAAATACATAGTCACACCTAATGCACGACCACGAGGAATAATAGATACCTTATAAACTGGATCATGCTCTGGTACTAAACGACCCACAATAGCGTGACCAGCTTCGTGATACGCCGTCATTTCTTTTTCTGACTCAGACATCACCATAGACTTACGTTCAGAGCCCATCATGATTTTGTCTTTCGCCTTCTCGAACTCTTCCATAGAAACAAGGCGCTTGTTTCCACGAGCAGCAAATAATGCAGCTTCGTTCACGAGGTTGGCTAAATCGGCACCAGAGAAACCTGGGGGTACCGCGAGCAATGACTGACGGCTCTACATTATCAGCCACGGGAACCTTACGGATATGCACCTTAAGTATTTGTTCACGACCACGAATATCGGGCAGACCTACAACCACCTGACGGTCGAATCGACCGGGACGCAGTAATGCTGGATCAAGTACGTCAGGACGGTTGGTTGCCGCAATAACGATGATACCTTCATGACCTTCGAAACCGTCCATCTCGACAAGCATTTGGTTGAGGGTTTGTTCACGCTCATCGTGACCGCCACCTAAACCTGCGCCACGCTGACGACCCACTGCATCGATTTCATCAATAAAGATAATGCATGGTGCTGCTTTTTTCGCTTGTTCAAACATATCGCGAACACGTGATGCACCAACACCCACAAACATTTCGACGAAATCAGACCCCGATATAGTAAAGAAAGGCACTTTAGCTTCACCGGCAATCGCTTTCGCTAACAAGGTTTTACCTGTTCCTGGAGGGCCTACCATAAGTACGCCTTTAGGGATTTTACCGCCTAATTTCTGGAATTTTGATGGGTCACGAAGGAAGTCTACCAATTCTGATACATCTTCTTTCGCTTCATCACACCCAGCAACATCGGCAAATGTGGTCTTGATTTGGTCTTCGCCCAGTAAGCGCGCTTTACTCTTACCGAAAGACATGGCGCCGCGGCCACCGCCACCTTGCATTTGACGCATAAAGAAAATCCATACACCAATAAGCAACAACATGGGGAACCAAGAAATAAAGATAGACGTTAAAATTGACTGCTCTTCCGGCGGCTCACCGTAGACACGCACGTCATTTTTAACTAAATCTGAAATTAACTTGTCGTCGAAGTAAGGAACGTTCGTCTGGAATGTGTCACCCGAACGTTTAGTACCACGAATTTCACCATCATTGTTGATGCGAACTTCACGGATATTTCCTTGTTCAGCTTCTCTTAGGAATGTTGTGTAATCGGTCTGCGTTCGTGCTGATTCACTGGGTGAAAAGCTCTGAAAAACAGACATTAACACAACGGCGATAACCAACCATAAGATTAAATTTTTTGCCATATCGCTCAATGCTACTAACCTCTAAAAAAACCGAAAGCCTGAGACTTAGAGTGAACACACAAGAGTTTGTTCACTTTACCTACAGTCTTTCGCAACGAAAATCGCTTACTCGAAAGAGTACTACACTTTATAACCACAAGCCACCAAATACACCTCCCTTGAACGGGATCGAGACGAATCTGGTTTCCGCGTTTTAAGGGTAGTAAAGGCGCTACGCAAATCTTTCAGGAATTCGTCAAACCCTTCACCCTGAAAAACTTTAATTGCAAAATTACCACCTGGCTTTAGGACTTGATGACACATATCTAAGGCAAGCTCGCAGAGATACATAGAGCCGGCTTGATCCACCGCCGCGTTACCAGACAGGTTAGGTGCCATGTCTGATAACACAGTATCTACGTTCTTACCGCCGATTCTGTTCAATAATGCGTCTAAAACTGCATCATCTCGAAAATCTCCTTGTAAGAAGTCGACACCCACGATTGAATCCATAGGTAAAATGTCACAAGCAATGACTTTGCCGTGGTCACCCACGAGCTCTGAAGCCAATTGTGACCAGCCACCTGGCGCCGCACCTAGGTCAACAACCGTAGAGCCAGGTCTAATAAGCTTATCTTTTTGCTGGATTTCTTCCAGTTTAAAGAAGGCACGGGACCGCTTACCTTGCTTCTGCGCTTTTTGCACATAGTGGTCATCAAAGTGTTCTTGTAGCCAGCGTTTACTGCTGGCGGAGTGTTTCTTTTTTGTCATTCCAATACAATGTCATTAGGATTGTAGAGAAGATGGCGTTAGAATACGTTATTTCAAGCGTAAATTTATAGATAAATTGTAAGAATATTGACTACATGAAACTTTCAAACAAACAGAAACAATTTCTTAAAGGCCTTGCACACCCGCTTAAGCCTGTTGTGCAACTTGGTGCTAACGGCCTTACAGAGGGGGTTGTAGCCGAAATCGACAACGCCCTAAACTTCCACGAATTAATTAAAGTTAAGGTGCCCACAGATGATCGCGAAGAAAAATCGCTCATCATGGATGCCATTGTAAGAGAAACCAACGCCGAAAAACTTCAAGTTATCGGACATACTCTTATTTTATACCGTCCTAATGAAGAGCGTAAAATTCAGTTGCCAAAATAAAGTTAACATTTTCGCCGTTTAACAGCGGCAAAATGGTTTTTATGGTGATACCCCGTTAACATGTTGTTAAAAAACAGCGTTAACGGGGATTTATGAAAATTACTGAAGTCACTGCATTGGTGACCGGAGGCTGTTCTGGCCTAGGTCACGCGACTGCCATAGCATTGAGTCAGGCTGGCGCAAAAGTGTGCTTGCTAGACATGAACGAAGCACTAGGCCAACAACGGGTAGAGGAACTCGGCACCGAGAACACGTTATTTGTGCGCGCCGATGTCCGCAATGAAGATGAAATCTCATCAGCAATTCGTCAGTGTCAATCTCGATTTAATCATATTCATTTGTGCGTTAATTGTGCAGGCATTGCCCCTGCCAAACGTATCCTTAACAAAGAAAATGCCCCCGCCCCATTACAGGACTTCCAGCACACTATTGATATAAATTTAGTCGGCAGCTTCAACGTCGCACGTTTAGTGGCCAGTGCCATGGCTAACCAATCCGCAGTGAATGATGAGGGGGAACGAGGGGTGATTATTAACACCGCGTCGGTGGCCGGCTATGAAGGGCAAATTGGGCAAACCGCCTATGCCGCCAGTAAAGCAGGGATCATTGGGCTTACCCTTCCTATGGCACGAGATCTAGCGCCATTAGGTATTCGGGTTAACACTATAGCCCCTGGGGTTATGGGCACCCCAATGCTATTGGCCATGCCTGAGCATGTACAACAGGCATTATCGCATAATGTACAGTTTCCCAAACGGTTAGGATTACCTGAAGAATTTGCAAAGTTAGTTATTCATATTGCACAAAATGCGTATTTAAACGGGGAAACCATTCGCTTAGATGGCGGTTTACGTATGCCACCTAAGTAAACCTGGCAAGGTCAGTCGCCAACCATTCAATGAAAGCAAGCTATATATCGCTCGCTTTCATTTTTAGCGTGGCGCTAAGATTATTCGCCATCCCCCCCATTCACAATCAGCGCAATGTTGTAAAGTCGATTCACCGCGTGGTAATTGATGGTATTTTTCGGGTATCGGCCGCGAGAACTTAGTACACCGGCTTCCTGTTCCATCAGTATGGATAATGCATCATCAACCGTTTCTACAGTATAGATGTGGAATAACCCTTTTTTCACCGCATCTATCACCGTAGAGTCTAATACTAAATTAATGGCATTAGATTTTGGAATAATAACCCCTTGGGTGCCCGTTAAACCTCGATGTTGGCAAAGATCGAAATAGCCTTCAATCTTTTCATTTACACCGCCCACTGCCTGAACTTCACCGTATTGGTTGATTGAGCCCGTTATGGCAAGCGTTTGCAAGCAGGGTATTTCAGTGAGTGCTGAGATTAATGCCACTAGTTCACCCAACGATGCACTGTCTCCGTCAATGTGACCATAAGACTGCTCTAAGGCGATATTTGCCGACAATGTCAGTGGAAAGTGCTGCGCGTACTTGTTACCCAAGTACCCTGTTAGCAACATCACCCCTTTTGAATGTATGGGCTGACCCAACTCCACTTCTCTTTCTATATCTACAACGCCACTTGCACCGGCGAACACGGTAGAGGTAATTCGCGCCGGCGTCCCAAACGCAGTGTCACCTATGTCTAAAACCGTCAGTCCATTCACCTTCCCTATTGCTTTGCCTTCAGTAGCAATAAGTACATGCCCTTCTTTTATGTCGTTTAACAGGGTTTGGCTAACGCGGCCCGTTCTGCGTTTTTTCGCCGCCAGCGCCGTTTTTAAATGATGCAATTCTAAGGTGTCACTACCAGATTTCATGCAGAAAAAGTGCGCTTCGTTTACGAGTTCTATCACCTCGGAAAAATGCGCTGATAACTTTTGTTGGTGTTCAGCCATTCGCAATGAATATTCTACCAACCGACACATGGCGTTGGCGGTCACGTGTTGGATGTTAAGTTGAGCCAAATGTTTTCTCACCTTGCCCACAAAATCGAACAACGCTTGGCGAGAAACTTGAATTTCTAAGTCGAAGTCTACTAATACACGAAAAAGCTCATCAAATTCATCGTCGTAATCTTGCAACGTATAATAGAGATCCCGGGAACCAAGAAGCACAATTTTAATATTCAAGTCGATAGGTTGAGGATGCAAAGTGATGGCATTCACCATACCGACATCTTGCTGGGGCAAGTCCATTTTTAATCTGCCAAGCTTAACGGCAAGTTTCAGGGTTTCCCACACGTAAGGCTGCTCAATGAGTTGGTCTACATCAAGCAGTAAATATCCACCGTTGGCGCGATGAAGCGCACCAGGTCGTATCATTCGATAGTTAGTGAACACGCCCCCATGAATATTGGTGTATTCGATTTTGCCAAAAAGGTTTTGGTAAGTAGGGTTTGGTTCGTATATAACCGGCGCCGTGTCTCCAACATTATTTGCCACCAGAACATTCGGCAAAAATTGTTCTTCTAAAAACACCCGTTGATCAAACTCATCGCTTTTCTCATCTTTTCGCTCTTCTTGTACAATGAGAAGGATGGCGTTAACCAATGCCGTCTTTAACTGCTTTAAGTACTTCAAAATACCAAGTTCTGCCGAATACTTATGCTCTAGCACTTTCAAGAGGGGTTTAATCCCCTGCTCTGCAGTTTGTTTGTCTAATGCTCTTAATTGTTCAGAATTTTCCCTCTTCCACGAGGGTAAGCTTAGTAGGCTCTCGCTGAGGCGATTTTCTAAATCGTCAATTAACGCATAAAAATGCGAACGCTGGCTTTCATTCAAAGCCGCAAATTCCGTATCCGTTAGTGGCTTGCCCTCAACAATAGGAGAAAATGAAATTTCGCCATTTTCTTCATACAAGGCCACATCATTGGCTTGTGCGTAACGCTCTAGCGCAGCAATGGCCTCGTCATACTTTTTATCGAATTCCCGGGAGATATTGGCCCGCTTTCGCTGATAGCCTGGGTTATCGAATGCGACGGGAAAGGTATCTAGCACGTCATCAATAAGCTGAGAGATATCTTTATGAAAGGCTTTACCACCACCGGTGGGGAATTTCAGTGCCACAGGTTCGCGTTCTTCGGCGAAATTATTGATGTACACCCAATCGTCGGGCGCGTTTAAATTAGCAACTTGCCGTGCAATATAGTCGCGCACCAAGGTGAATCGACCCGTGGCGGGTTCACCCATCACATAAAGGTTGTAGCCTTTCGCATTAATGCCTAAGCCAAAAGTAAGCGCTTCTCGAGCACGCTCCTGGCCAATAAAAGTAGCATGGAGTGCTTCATCATCTTTCAACGCACTATTTATCGCCTTTCGATTAATCGTGGGTGTAAGAGAAGAAGGAGTAAGTGATGTATGCTTAATTTCGCCTGACATAGTTCTTATTTTTTAAATCTTTGTGGTAAGTGAAACCCGTTAGCGCAGGTCTGTCAAACCCTTATCTCGCTTTATTGTATTGTGTGTCTCTATTAGATGAATAAACCATCAAGTGGAGCCCTCTTTTGCTCTATTTGATGGCTTTTTGGGGCTCGCTGTTTTACACCACAACAACTCGCGTTAGCTAACGATGAAATAATCTCACGAAGCAAACACAACACTGTGCGTTAAATCAAAGTGCGCTAAATCAAAGTGCGCTAAAGGTTTTGGCGAGGAAGCATGCTAATGTGTTGGCAGTATTTCATGGGATTAACCCAGCCATCCACGAAGAATGATTAGTTTTTCAACAAGTGAGGATAAAAATAGCACTATAACTCGCTAAGCTATTGAGCGTGGACACGTCGCTAGGGTATTCTATAAGGCTATATGTAAGTTAAATTTCTATGTTGAACCGTGGGCCTTAGCCGTTTCACTCACTCGGTTTTTCATAGACGATTTATTAACGTTAAACCAATATTAATGCGGAAGCCTAAGTTTCATGGCCGAAAATCAGTACAACCCTAAAGAAATAGAACAAAGCGTTCAGCAATACTGGGAAGAAAATCAGTCATTTAAAGCCAATGACGATGTGGATAAAGAAAAGTTCTATTGCCTTTCTATGTTTCCTTACCCAAGTGGCAGACTCCACATGGGCCACGTAAGAAACTACACCATAGGTGATGTGATCAGTCGCTACCAGCGTATGCAGGGAAAAAACGTACTCCAGCCAATGGGATGGGACGCTTTTGGGCTTCCAGCAGAAAATGCCGCAATAAACAACAACACGGCCCCAGCGAAATGGACCTACTCGAACATTGATTACATGAAAAATCAGCTTCGCAGTTTAGGGTTTGGCTACGACTGGGACAGAGAAGTCACCACGTGTAAGGCAGACTACTACCGTTGGGAACAGTGGTTTTTCACCCGCCTTTACGAAAAAGGGTTAGTGTATAAAAAGAACTCTACTGTGAACTGGGATCCCGTAGACCAAACTGTTTTAGCTAACGAGCAGGTCATCGATGGCCGTGGCTGGCGTTCTGGTGCGCTGGTAGAGCAAAAAGAAATTCCACAGTGGTTTATTAAAATTACGGATTATGCAGAAGAACTTCTTAGCGATTTAGAGCAACTTGAAGAGTGGCCAGATCAAGTACGTGCCATGCAAGCAAATTGGATTGGTCGTTCTGAAGGTGTAGATATCACCTTCGATCTTGCTAAAAATGCAAGCAACATAAGCGACCTAACCGTTTACACTACCCGCCCAGATACTTTCTATGGGGTGACTTATGTGGCGGTGGCAGCACAGCATCCACTCGCTGAATTTGCCGCGCAGTCTAATCCTGCTTTAGCTGACTTTATTGAAGAATGTAGGAACACCAAAGTGGCCGAAGCAGAGTTGGCCACGATGGAGAAAAAAGGGTGTGATACCGGCATGCAGGTAATTCACCCCCTAACTGGTGAGTTATTGCCTGTATGGGTAGCAAACTTTGTATTGATGGATTACGGCTCAGGTGCGGTAATGGCGGTACCGGGGCACGACCAACGAGATTGGGAATTTGCTACCAAATACGGCCTAACGATCAAACAAGTGATTCAGCCTGCAGACGATGCAAAAGAAGCCTGTGATTTAACAGAAGCGGCTTACACGGAAAAAGGCGCGCTTGTTAATTCTGATAAATTTGATGGCCTTACGTTTAATGATGCTTTTGACGCTATTGCTAAAGCCTTGGAAGAAAAAGGCTGTGGCCAGCGTAAAGTAAATTACCGTCTTCGTGACTGGGGCGTGAGTCGCCAGCGTTACTGGGGCGCACCTATCCCAATGTTGAATCTGGAAAATGGCGAGTCGGTACCCGTTCCTGAAAGTGAACTGCCTGTCATTTTACCCGAAGACGTTGAAATGAACGGCGTAACCTCCCCTATTAAGGCGGATCCAGAATGGGCGAAGACCACGTATAACGGCGAAGCAGCATCACGCGAAACAGATACCTTCGACACCTTCATGGAGTCTTCTTGGTATTACGCAAGGTACGCCAGCGCAACCAACCATGACGCTATGCTTGACCCTGCTTCATCGAACTATTGGTTACCTGTTGATCAATATATTGGGGGTATCGAACACGCGATATTGCACTTATTGTATTCACGTTTCTTCCACAAATTGTTACGTGACGAAGGCTTGGTGGATTCTGACGAGCCATTTAAACGCTTACTCTGTCAAGGTATGGTGTTGGCCGATTCTTACTACCGCGAAGATGCCAAGGGCAAGAAAACCTGGTATTCACCCACACAGGTGTCGGTAGAAAAAGATGAGAAAGGCAGAATTGTCAAAGCTTGGTTAACCGAGGATGGCGAGCCGGTGATCCACGGCGGCATGACCAAAATGTCGAAATCGAAGAACAATGGCATCGACCCACAAGAAGTGATTGACCAATACGGTGCAGATACCGTTCGCTTGTTTACTATGTTTGCCGCTCCACCTGAGCAAACACTTGAGTGGGTTGATTCTGGCGTAGAAGGCGCAAACCGTTTCTTACGTCGTATCTGGAAACTGACCACTGAACACGTAGAGAAGGGCGAGCCGGAAGCCTTGAACGTAAGTGGGTTAAGTAAAGACCAACAAGCGTTGCGTCGAGAAGTGCATAAGACCATTGAAAAGGTTAGCGACGACCTTGGTCGCCGCCAAACTTTCAATACCGCGATTGCAGCCATTATGGAATTGTTAAATCACCTTCAAAAGGCGCCGCAAGAGTCACCACAAGACGTGGCTATCATGCGAGAAGCCGTTGAGTCTGTATTGTTGCTGTTAAACCCTATCACTCCGCATATTTGTCATACGCTTTGGCATGTGTTGGGCCATCAGGACGATATTGAACTTGCGCCTTGGCCAAAAGCAGATAAAGAAGCGTTGGTTGAAGATGAAAAGCTCATTATCGTT
Organism: Alteromonas sp. B31-7; assembly: GCF_015767655.1. Taxonomy (NCBI): domain Bacteria; kingdom Pseudomonadati; phylum Pseudomonadota; class Gammaproteobacteria; order Alteromonadales; family Alteromonadaceae; genus Alteromonas; species Alteromonas sp. B31-7. Next base: position 2,037,807 of record NZ_CP065233.1, on the reverse strand, counting down.
CAAGTCAACGGAAAGGTTCGCGCCAAAATTACCATTGCTGCGGACGCAAGCAAAGAAGCCATTGAAGCAGAAGCGAAAGCTCAGCCCAATGTGCAGCAGTTTATTGATGGCAAAACCATTAGAAAAGTGATTGTGGTGCCGGGACGACTCGTTAACATAGTGGCTAACTAAGAATGAGCCGTTTATTTCTCTACACAATATCGCTGTTAGTAACGTTAACACTGGCTGGGTGCGGATTTCATTTACGTAGCGCCCCTAACCTGCCAGACAATGTGAATGCTGTGATTGTCGATAGCGCAAAAACACATGCCCTGTTGAGCAGAGCACTTTATAAGCGAGTGACTGTGTATGGTTTAAACGGCGTATATGCCCAAGATGCCAACACGTTGGATAACGGCGTGGTGGTATTTTTGATGCCAGAAAAACTAGAGCGTCGACTGTTGTCGGTGTACCCCTCTGGACAAGTGGCTGAATACGAACTTATTTATACCGTGCGATATAAAGTACAGTTTCCAGACCAAGAAGCCATTTTGGCCACCTTTGATGTTATCCGCGATTATCAAGACGACCCAGATCATGTACTGGCGAAGTCACGTGAACTCGATATAGTGTTAGACGAAATGCGTAATGAAGCGGCTGACATTATTATCCGCCGACTTTCCAGTCAAGCCACCATGACTTATCAAGGCCAGTAGGCGATGCAAGTTTATCCAAATCAATTTGGACAAGAGATTTCACGAGGCTTAAAATCTTGCTACTTAGTTTTTGGTGATGAACCGCAGCAAAAATTTGACGTTATTGAGCAAATACGGCAAACCGCAAAACAGCAAGGGTTTATCGAGAGAACCGTTTTGGTTGCCGACACGGGCTTCTCGTGGAATCACGTTTTGGAAGCAACACAAAGTATGTCGTTGTTTTCGTCACAACAATTTATTGAGTTGGAACTTCCTACCGGTAAACCTGGCACCGAAGGCAGTAAAATGCTGCAAGAGATAGCCAAGGCGCTTCATCAAGATGTATTGCTGTTAGTACATGGCCCTAAAATTGGCAAAGATGTTCAACGAGGGAAATGGTTTAAAGTGCTTGATGAGGTGGGTGTCTCAGTTATGTGCTACCCCCTTGAAGGCCGACAACTTCATAGCTGGATAGCACAGCACTTACAATCCCATCAGCTGTCTGTGTCAGGCAATGGTACCAAAATTATTGCTGATTTTTGTGAAGGTAACCTACTTGCCGCCAAGCAAGAAATAGACAAACTCGCTCTGCTTTACCCCCAACAAAGCATTACCGATGAGCAAATTGAATACGCGATGGTGGATCAATCACGCTACAACGTATTTCAACTCGTTGACGTTATGCTCAGTGGTGACAGTCGCCGCTGTGTAAAAATGCTTTATCGATTAGAAAGTGAAGGCCTAGAGCCAAACATTATTATATGGGCACTGGTCAGAGAGTGGGAAACCCTTTGGAAGTTACATTGTGCGCAGCTAGATGGTACGCCCATCCAATGGCAAAAATTTGGTATTTGGCGCAATCGACAAGGCTTTTATCAATCTGCGTTACAACGTTTATCCGCGTCTCAGCTTAATGCTATTCAACAGGCACTCAGTGATGCTGACCTCGCTTTTAAACAAAACGTCATCAGTAAGCCTTACGTCAAACTCTGTCATCTATGTATGATGTTTATGGGCATCAATATTTTTCACCTCCCCTTGGTCGACGCCTAATCATATGAGTATTCGGGCCATATTAGGTGGAACCTTTAATCCACCGCACTTAGGGCATATCCAGCCGGCACTGTATTTACTCGATTATATTAAGGTGAACACCTTAGGGCTTATGCCCTGTAAAATCGCCCCTCACAAACCCGTAGCGGTGAGTGAAGCGCATCGCGTAGAAATGGTAAAGTTAGCGTGTGAACTCGACAAACGATTGTATCCCGAGCTTATTGAGCTTTCCCTGCCTAGCCCGTCCTATACGGTTCGCACGTTAGAAAATTTGCGCCAGCACCACGCCGACACAATCTGCTTTTTCATTGGTGCGGATTCACTGTATAATATCCAGTCCTGGTTTGAGTGGGAGCGTTTGCTTGATTATTGTCACCTCGTTGTGATGCGACGAGAAGGGGATAATTTTGAACCACCATCGTCATTAACGTCATGGCTAAACGCGAATAAAACGGAAGACATAAACCAACTACATCACCAACCCAATGGTTGTGTGCTGTTGGTTAACACCCCACTACACCCAGCGTCTTCAACACAAATACGCGACGCCGTTAGTGCAACGACGTCAGCCTTGACGCCGCCTATTGAGTGGCTGCCAACGCCCGTTGCAGACTATATAAATATGCACCACTTATACCAAGATAAATCAAATTAGTGAGGAAAACACTTGGAGAGTCAACAACTCAAGCAGTTCGTAAAAGACAAAATTGACGACATGAAAGGCCGTGACATTATTGAAATTGATGTACGCGGTAAATCAACAATCACAGATACCATGATTATCTGTTCTGGTAATTCTAAACGTCACGTGGTTGGTATTGCCGAAAACATAGTAGTAGAAGCCAAGCAAGCAGACATTGCACCTAGCAGTATTGAAGGAAAAGAGACAGGTGAATGGGTATTGGTTGATTTCGGCGACGTAATCTTGCATGTCATGCAAGACGAAGCACGGGATTTTTACCAGCTAGAAAAGCTCTGGTCGTAATAACCTGTTGTGTTGGGGAGCGCAGAATAACGCTCGCCTCCCCTCGCCTCAAAAATAGCTTGTAAAACGGCGAATGAAGGAAATCTAGTGCGTATTCAGATTGTTGCAGTGGGTACAAAAATGCCATCTTGGGTTAACCAAGGCGTGGACGAGTTTATTCGCCGGTTCCCTTCTGACATGCCTGTAAGCTTTACCGAAATTGCAGCGGGTAAGCGTGGCAAAAACGCCGATATTAAACGTATTCTTGAAAAAGAAGGCGAACAGATGCTTGCGGCAATTCCTAAAGGTAATAAAGTTGTTACCCTTGAGGTGACAGGTCGCCCTTGGGATACTCCCACATTAGCCAAGCAACTCGATAGTTGGAAAATGGATGGCCGAGATGTAAGCCTGTTAATTGGGGGCCCAGAAGGTCTAGCGCCATCGTGCATTGCAGCCTCGGAACAAAAGTGGTCGTTATCGGCGCTAACGCTCCCTCACCCACTTGTGCGCATTATTCTTACTGAAAGCTTATATCGCGCATGGTCTGTGACGCAAAACCACCCTTACCACCGCGAATAGCAGGAGCGGCGAATGCAAAGGAAGCGTCAAACCATAAGAGACCACTCCGCTGAGGCAAATTTATTTGCACGGCGAGCGACGGTGGCATTTTTCATCGTGGTTTGTATGTTAGGCATCGTTTTAAACAACTTGTATTCATTGCAGGTTGAGCAGTACGACGATTACCAAACTCGGTCCAATGGCAATCGAATTAAAGTACTGCCAGTGGCTCCCAATCGGGGGCTCATTTTTGATAGAAATGGCGTATTGTTAGCAGAAAACCGCCCGGTTTTTAGCTTAGAAATAACACCCGAAGAAACCAACGACTTAGACGATACTCTGTCTCGTTTATCGACACTCATGGCTATCACAGACGATGAGCGTGAGAACTTTGAAAGCAAACTGAAAGGCCAAAGACGCTTCAAGCCCATTGCAATTCGAACTAAACTCAGTGAAGAAGATGTTGCGCTTTTTTCTGCCAGTAAGCATCTTTTCCCCGGCGTACAAATTGAGGCTAGACTTGCCCGTTACTACCCCTATAAAGAGACACTGACCCATTTATTAGGCTATGTGGCGCGTATTAATAAAAAAGATTTACAAAAATTGGTTGAGGCCGGTCAAGAAGCAAATTACGCCGCCACTCACGATATTGGTAAATTGGGCATTGAAAAATATCACGAAGAACTGCTTCATGGCAGCGTAGGTTATCAGCAAGTAGAGGTGAATAACCAAGGGCGCATTATTCGTGTGCTGAACGTAGATCCTCCTGTTCCCGGCAAGGACATTGTGCTTAATATTGATATTGAGCTTCAACTTGCTGCGCAGCAAGCCTTAGCCGATCAGCGAGGTGCGGTAGTGGTGACTGACATTAAAACTGGCGGTGTACTCGCACTGTATTCAAACCCTAGCTACGACCCCAATTTGTTTGTTCACGGTATTAGCCGTAAAAATTACGCTGCGCTACTTAATTCACCGGACCGCCCTCTTATTAACCGTGCAACACAAGGGCAATACCCGCCTGCTTCCACGGTAAAGCCGCATTTAGCGCTGGTTGGTTTGGAAGAAGGCATCATTACTGAAGACTACACCATCATGGATGGTGGACGTTATCAATTACCTAACGTCTCCCATGTGTGGCGCGACTGGAAAAAGTGGGGACATGGCAAAGTAAACGTTTCGAAAGCCATAGAGGTGTCCTGCGACACCTATTACTATGACCTCGCGTACAAGCTAGGTATCGATAAAATCAGTGAAGCTATGTATGAATTTGGGTTTGGTGATTTTACAGGGATAGACTTATACGAAGAATCCGATGCCAACATGCCTAGTCGTGGTTGGAAGCGCGCCCGCTTTAATCAGCCTTGGTACATCGGCGATACTATCCCTGTCGGTATCGGCCAAAGCTTCTGGACGACCACGCCGATTCAGCTTGCTCACTCACTTAATACTTTGGTGAACCGTGGCGAACGCTATATTCCACAAATAATTCGCGGCTTTAAGAAAGCCGATAATTCGGTGGACGTGTTACCGCTGAAAACCTTACGTCCATTACAGTTCAAGCAGCAAGAAAACATTGATATTGTGTTAAACGCTATGCATGACGTAGTGCATGGTAGCGAAGGTACGGCTAGAAGCGTGTTTAAAGATGCGCCTTACCAATCGGCAGGCAAAACCGGAACAGCACAGCTGTTTTCCGTAGGCCAGGACGAAAAATACGATGCCGACAAAGTGGATGAGCGCCTACGAGACAATGCAATGTACGTTGGCTATGCGCCCTTTGAAGCCCCCGAAATCTCAGTGACTGTGGTACTGGAAAATGCGGGAGGTGGCAGTTCTAATGCCGCTCCGGTGGCGCGTGAAATTATGGACTTCTATTTTCGAGACCGTGTTTTTGACACTGATATAGCACAGGTTCAGCCCTAACCATGAAAAAGAATACGTTAAACACCAACAAAATCAGCTTTTTGCAACGTATCCATATAGATGGATGGTTGCTATTAGGGTTACTGGTGCTGATGTCGGTTGGCTTATTTACCCTTTACTCTGCCTCCGGCCAAGATGAAGGGCAAATGCAACGTCAGTTTACCCGCCTAGGGGTAAGCTTTATTGTTATGTTTGTCCTCGCGCAAATTCCCATAGGCGCTTTTCGTCGACTTTCAACCTACGCCTATATTGTGGGCTTGCTGATGTTAATCGCCGTGTTATTGTTTGGTGATGTAGGGAAAGGCGCACAGCGCTGGCTCGATTTAAAATTCATTCGTTTTCAGCCGTCTGAGTTGATGAAATTAGCGGTGCCTATGATGGTGGCTTGGTATATTAGCCAGTTTAATTTACCGCCCCGCACTATTCACATCATTACCGGTTTCACATTGGTGGCTGTACCTACTGTACTTATTGCCAAACAGCCCGACTTAGGCACGTCTTTACTTATTGCCAGTTCCGGAATATTCGCCATCTTTTTGGCAGGCATGAGTTGGCGTTTAATTGGGTTTGTTAGTCTCTTGGGCGGCGCGTTCGCACCTATCATGTGGTTCTTTTTAATGAAAGACTACCAAAAACAAAGGGTACTGACATTTCTTAACCCTGAAAGCGATCCATTGGGCGCGGGCTACCATATTATACAATCGAAAATTGCCATTGGCTCAGGCGGTATGGACGGTAAAGGCTGGTTGCAAGGCACACAATCTCAGCTAGAGTTTTTGCCCGAACGTCATACTGACTTTATCTTTTCCGTGTTTAGTGAAGAGTTTGGGCTTACCGGCGTGATGGTGTTGTTGGGAATTTATTTATGCATTATTTTACGGGGATTAATTATTGCTAATCGCGCACAAGATGCCTATTCCAAGCTGTTAGCAGGAAGTATTACTCTCACCTTTTTTGTTTATGTCTTTGTTAATATGGGCATGGTTTCCGGGTTATTACCTGTAGTGGGGGTGCCCTTGCCATTAGTCAGTTATGGCGGCACATCAATGGTGACATTGATGGCAGGTTTTGGCATTCTGATGTCCATTGCTACACAGAAACGATTTATGTCTCGATGATGTTACGTTCCTTTGTTTTTTTAAGTGCAATAATGGCTGCACTCTGTGGGTGCCAATCGGCACCAGAAAGTCGCTATACCATGCAACAAGATACCGCCCCCGCTTATGTGGCCAAAAAACCTGAAACACTTGATGCTGTGCCTAAGTACGAAGCCTACCGGCAGTTTAATAGCCGCCCTTATGAAGTGTTGGGGCAGCGATATTCTCCGCTAGCGTCGGGCAAGGGCTTCGAGGAAATTGGATACGCCAGCTGGTATGGTCAAAAATTCCATGGTCACCTGACGTCTAATGGTGAAACTTATAATATGTTTGCCATGACCGCCGCCCATAAGACATTGCCTTTACCTTCTTATGTAAGAGTGACTAACTTAGAAAACGGTCAACAAGCCATTGTGCGAGTTAACGATAGAGGGCCGTTTCATGACAATAGAATTATCGACCTTTCCTATGCAGCGGCGGTAAAACTAGGCTATCAGCACAAGGGCACGGCGAAAGTAAAAATAGAAGTTATTCACTTTGACCAACACAATAACGTGACTGTGGGTAACCGCCCTACCATCACATATGATGAATACTTGGGCATTACCGTACCTGCCAGCCCCACTGCTATAGACAGTGAAAAGTCAGGGTTACCAAACACCCAGCCTGCCATTTATATCCAAGTTGCAGCGCTGTCCGATGAAAAGCGGGCAAAATCCATTTCGAATGTGCTTTCGGCATTGTATCAGGTGCCTACGCACCTCCCACGGGTCGACAACATCTACAAGCTTCAATTAGGGCCCATCGAAAATAAGTCTGCCGCCAATGTTTTACTGGAACAATTACGTAAAAATGGCTACCCCAATGCCTACACCGTTGAAGGCACCTTGTAGCACGGTCATGTTCGAATTGTGGCAACAATAAGGCGAACTGGGGTGGCTATCTGACAGCTTACAGCACGAAAAAAGGCATTCGTCGCCTAATCCCTAGTTTCTAGTAAACTTTTTCGTTAAAACCTAGTCCTACTTGTTACCTTACGTTAGAATTCGACTTAATAATACTAACGGCTATACCGCACTACATTTGCAGTTAGCCATACACGGATAATAAACGGTCAAAGAAAACAACATCATGCTCAGAACAATTCAACGCGCTAAACCGTCTTTTCTTTCTTTCGCTTTTTTACTTTTTAGTGCCTTGGCGCTAACAGCAACTACAGCGAATGGTGCAGTGGTAACGCCACCCGCACCGTCAGTTGCCGCTGAAGGATTTCTTTTAACCGATTATGAAACTGGGCATGTTATCGCGTCAAAAAACGCAGATATGCAATTGGCCCCTGCTAGCCTAACTAAAATCATGACTATTTACGTGATTGGTAAAGAGTTGCAAGCTGGCAATATTAGCCTAGAAGATGAAGTGACTATCTCGGAGAATGCATGGGCGAAGAAATTCCCAGATTCTTCAAAAATGTTTATTGAAGTAGGAACGCAAGTGTCTGTTAGCGATTTGCTTCGCGGTATTGTAGTGCAATCAGGAAACGACGCTTGTGTGGCTATGGCTGAACACGTTGCCGGTTCAGAAGCCGCATTTGCCAGCATGATGAATGCACACGCACAAGCATTAGGCATGACAGCGTCCCATTTTGTAAATGCTCACGGCTTGCACGACCCTGACCACTATACTACGCCAAGAGACATGGCCACGCTTTCTCGAGCACTGATTGCCGAAACGCCGCAAATGTACAAAATTTATAGCGAAAAAGAATTTACCTTCAACGGCATTAAGCAATACAACCGTAACAGCCTGTTATGGGACAAGAGCTTAAACGTTGACGGTATTAAAACTGGCCACACATCAGATGCCGGATATAGCCTTATCACCTCAGCGGAACAAGGCGGAATGCGCCTAATCTCTGTTGTGATGGGTACCGACAGCGAGCGTGCACGTAAAGTAGAAAATAAGAAGCTACTTAAATACGGCTTTAGGTTCTTTGAAACCCTTACGCCTTATAATGCGGGCCACAGCTTTGTTGCTCACCGAATTTATATGGGCGACCGGGAAACAGTAGACCTTGGAATTAATCAATCTACCCCCATTACTATTCCGCGCGGACAGGCTGCTAACCTTGAAGCCAACTTTGAACTAGACAAAAAACTTGAAGCTCCGCTTGCTAAAGGGCAAGTTGTTGGAACGCTTTATCTGCAATTAGACGGCCAAGATGTAGCCAGTTACCCACTGGTCACGTTGCAAGAAGTTAAAGAGGGTAGCTTCTTTAACCGCATAAAAGACTACGTCATGTTGCAACTGGGTTTTGGTGAAGACTAAATAAAACTCGTTGAAAGCTAGTTCAAAGGCGGCCAGATTTGTTACAATCTGGCCGTTTTTGTATTTAACGACAGTACCAAGGATATCGCATGGATACCCGTTTTGATGAACTTCTAGATTTCCCCACGCACCAAACGTTTAAAGTTATGGGTGTGGCTGATGATAAACTTCCCCACCATGTTATTTCGTGTTTGCAGACGCATGCTCCGGGTGACTATGCCCCCACAGTTAAGCCAAGCAGTAAAGGAAATTACCATTCTGTTTCCGTTAGCGTACGCGTCACCAGTAAAGAGCACATGGAACTGATATACACAGAATTAGCTAAACTAGAATTAGTTAGAGTAGTACTGTAAGTGAGTGAACAAACCTCTACGGTTATCATTCGTCAGTTAGGCACTAAACACTATGAGCCCGTATGGCAAGCCATGCAGCGCTTTACTGACGAACGAGACCAAAACACCCAAGATGAAATATGGTTGGTTGAACATCCCCCTGTGTTTACCCAAGGCCAAGCTGGTAAAGCCGAGCATATTCTTATGCCTGGTGATATTCCTGTGGTGCAAGTAGATAGGGGGGGACAGGTCACTTATCATGGGCCCGGCCAACAAGTTATTTATTTATTATTGAATATAAAGCGCCGAAAGCTGGGCGTTCGTCATCTCGTTACAGCAATGGAAAATGCCGTAGTAGGCTTGCTTGCGAATTACGAAATAACGGCCTATCCAAAGCCAGATGCCCCTGGTGTTTATGTGGATGAAAAAAAGGTTTGCTCGCTAGGCTTACGTATTCGTAATGGTTGTTCGTTTCATGGTCTTGCATTAAATGTTAATATGGACTTATCGCCGTTTCAACGAATTAACCCCTGTGGCTATGCAGGCATGGAAATGATTGATACTGCAACGTTAAATGGCCCGCAATCCTTAGTTGAAGCGGGCGTCGCTTTAACCGAATTGCTATTAGACGCGCTTTCGATAACGGACACAGAATATAAAGAAGGTTTTGATGAGTAACGCACGACCTAAAGCGGGAGTAAAACTCCGCGACGACGAAAAAGTAAAACATATCCCCGTCACCATTATTCCTACTGAAAAGGAAGAAATGCTGCGTAAGCCTGAGTGGATTAAAATTAAGTTACCACGAACCACTGACAAAATTGATCATATCAAGAAGACACTGCGCAAAAACAAATTGCATTCAGTTTGCGAAGAAGCAAGCTGCCCTAACCTAGCAGAATGCTTTAATCATGGCACAGCCACCTTCATGATATTAGGCGATATCTGTACCCGACGTTGCCCGTTTTGTGATGTTGCGCACGGAAAACCATTACCGCCTAGCGCTGAAGAACCTGAAAAACTAGCCACCACCATTGCCGAAATGAAGCTTCGCTATGTGGTTATTACGTCGGTAGATCGCGACGATTTAAGAGATGGCGGAGCGCAGCACTTTGTAGACTGTATTAATGCCATTCGTAAGCACAGTCCTGAAACCACCATTGAAGTACTGGTACCGGATTTTCGTGGCCGTATGGATCGCGCTCTCGACATTTTCAAAGCCGGTGTGCCAGATGTCTTCAACCACAACTTAGAAACCATTCCACGTCTTTATCGTGAATGTCGACCGGGTGCAAACTACCAATGGTCTCTCGACTTACTGAAAAAGTTTAAGGCGCAACACCCTGACGTTCTCACTAAATCTGGTTTAATGATGGGAATGGGTGAAGAAAACGAAGAGATAGAAGGTGTGCTTCGCGATTTACGTGCCCACGATGTGGATATGCTTACCTTGGGTCAGTATTTGCAGCCAAGCAAACACCACTACCCTGTTAAACGTTACGTGCACCCGAAAGAGTTTGATGCACTCGGTGATTACGCAAAATCTATTGGCTTTACGCATGCAGCCAGTGGCCCTATGGTTCGCTCAAGCTACCATGCGGATCAGCAAGCGGCAGGTAAAGAAGTTAAATAGGGTTTGTATAAACTGAATTGATTTCAATAACGCTGTCGTAAAAAGCCTGAGCCTATGCTCGGGCTTTTTTATTTTAGGCGTTTATCACTGGTCAAGGTCGAACTATAAGTAAATTCGTTACGTTATCTAGGGCGCCTCACTCTACGAAGTAACGGTTAACTTGGTTTCGCCCATTCTGTTTAGACTTGTATAAGGCTAAATCGGCAGCGGCTAGCAGATTGTCAATGTTGTAACCGACTTGTGATGTGTCACTCACACCAAAGCTCACACTCACCGTGAGGTTTGATTTTACATGCGTCACGCGAACCCCTTCTATGGCTTTACGACATTGCTCTGCCACACAAGCACCATGAATAACATCACACCGCGGCATTAAAATGGCGAATTCTTCACCGCCCATTCGCGCCACTAAGGTATCTGCGTTAACCACTTCATAAATCGCCGCTACCGTTGCAGACAACAGCTTGTCGCCAACTTGATGCCCTTGCGTATCGTTAATTTGCTTAAAATGATCTAAATCGAACAGGATTAAGCAGCAATCTGATTGAAGATCTTTTTGAACGGGTAAAACTTTTTGCGCTGACTCAATAAAAAAACTACGATTAAACGCGCCGGTTAGCCCGTCTTTTTCTGCCAACTGTTTAAACTTTAAATGTAGTTTTCGGCTACGATAAGACCAGAAAACGAGTGCTGCCAAACATATCGCAATCACGACGAGTGCCAAAGTCACCACATTAATTTTTTCGTTGGTCAGTTGAGTTTGCTGTTCTAACAGCTTATTTTTCTTATCTAAAAGCGCTATTTCATTTTCTTTTATGGCCAGATTAAAGTTTGCTTGCTGATAGGCCACTTGTTTCACCACATTGTCTTCGCGAAGTAAGCTTTCGGCTTTAGACAGCGCTTCAGCATACTGTAATGCTTGGGCAAAATCCTGTTGCGCTTTAGCTATTTTCACCATCACCAACAAGGCATCTATTCGGCTTTGCAAAAATTCCCGTTTGTCCAGCTGGTCAAGCACAAAGGTTGCTGACGTTTTTGCTTTTTCAACATCACCAAGTAAATAATAGAGCTGCGCCAACGATGCATTAAATGCTAAATCAAGAAACAGGACATCAATATCCTCTACCCGCTTTTTCATGATTTTCGAAAGCCTATAGGCTTGCTGCGGTTTATTTTGCTTTATAAGCAAGGTTAAATACGCATTCTCTAACAAAGAAATGTAGTAGCGACTTCCGCTTGCCGCACAGTTTGCTTTCGCTGTTTGGTATCTTGCCTCTTTGCTTTCGCTCACCTGCTCTTTGGCAGCAATATCCATCATTGCCACTTCGCCAAGACATCGATATGGGGAATCAGCAGGGCTATGTTTTTCAATACGCTGCGCTAGCATTTTTGCAATGTCGTATTGCTCAGCATTCAAATAGAAAATAAGCAGGCCTTGCAGCCCTTTTAGCATCAGCGTTTCATCTTTTTCATTCGCCAACGCACGTTGTAATGCATTGGCATACATGAAGCCCTGTTCCCATTTACCTAAAAACGAAGCCATGGCCGTCAATGAAACCAGTGTGCGATTTTTCACTCGGGTAGATTGCACGTCTGTGTATACCCCAGTTAACGAATGAAACGCGTTTTCAAGGTTCCCTTCGTAAGCAGAGAGCAGCGCCTTCAAAAAGCGATGATATTCTTTGTCTTCTGGTGACAACGATTGCAAATCAAGGTTGTTCAGTAGCACTAAGGCTTGCTGATGATCATCAAAATGAATGCGCTCAATGTCAAGTAGCGCAGCGTCTTGGGCACATAACGTAGAGAAGGGTGATAGCGCGAAAAGAAATGCAACAAGCCGCGCCCAAGAAGAGAAAATTTTCGTCATTGTAATTATTTTAAATACTCATCTAAGAACATTATAACGAACCATGTATACATAAGGGAAAAAATATAACGTTGATTATTTTCAATTTAATGAAGATAACGCCCTTTTTTGCATTAAACACAGAACAAAATGCATAATCTCTTCGATAAACTTCAATCACCGGATGACATTACTTTATGGGCTGCTAGAATGCGGCTTCAAAATTAATACCATACGTTATGTAAGGTCTATTTATGCGTAAACACATCTACATTGCCTATACTGGCGGTACTATTGGCATGAAGCCCTCCGACCAAGGCTATATTCCAGCAGCAGGCTTCTTAAGTGAAACATTGGCACAAATGCCCGAGTTTCATCGTCCAGAGATGCCCTTGTTTACACTTCATGAGTACGACAACCTTATCGATTCTTCCGACATGAATCCGTCCGACTGGCAACGTATTGCTGACGATATTGCCGCCAACTATGATAAATACGATGGGTTTATTATTCTGCATGGCACAGACACCATGGCCTATACGTCCTCGGCCCTCAGCTTCATGCTTGAAAATTTATCCAAGCCGGTGATTGTTACGGGGTCTCAAATTCCCCTTGCGGAACTTCGTTCAGATGGACAAGTGAATCTATTAAACGCGCTGTTCGTAGCCGCTAACTACCCTATAGCTGAAGTAAGCTTGTTTTTTAATAATCGCTTACTAAGGGGCAATCGGAGTAGAAAAGTTGATGCCGACGGGTTTAATGCTTTCGATTCACCCAACTTTCCCCCATTACTTGAAGCGGGTATTAATATCAGACTAAAAGCGGGAGAACTGGCAACGCCAAGCGATAAACCGCTTAGGGTTTCACCGGTTAAGGCTCAACCTATAGGCATGGTCAGCTTGTACCCTGGCATAGCTTCAGAGGTGTTAAAAAACACCCTTCAACAGCCTGTTAACGCGCTTATTTTACTTAGTTATGGTGTGGGTAATGCACCACAATCACCGTCACTTATAGCGCAATTGAACTACGCTAAAGACAGGGAAATACCGGTTTTAAATTGCACGCAATGTATACGCGGGCGAGTCAATATGGGCGGCTACGCCACCGGTCATGGCCTACAACAAGCTGGCGTGCTTTCCGGCAGTGACATGACACCGGAAGCCGCATTAGCCAAACTCCATTATCTTCTCAGTAAATCGCTTAGTTTTTCGCAACTAAAATCTCAACTGACGCACAACCTGCGTGGCGAACTCAGCGAATAATTCACAACAGGACATCAGCATACTATGGCTACCGTTTATTCTGGCGCGCTACGAAAAATGCGCACAAAAGCTGACACCAATAATAATGTCGTGTACCAACTCCCTATTGGCGAACACACCCTCGATATTAACCCTCTTATTGGGCAAAAGGTGTCGTTAACCTTTACCGGTGAAATACAGTGCGTTCATTGCGCTCGAAAAACAAAGAAAAGTTTTAATCAAGGGTACTGCTACCCTTGCCTTATTTCATTGGCACAATGCGATAGCTGTATTATTAAGCCTGAGAAATGCCATTATCACGAGGGCACGTGTAGAGAGCCTGAGTGGGGGGAAGAACATTGCTTTAGTGACCACTTTGTTTACCTTGCGAATACAGGCACAGTGAAAGTAGGTATTACCCGTCACGTCACTGACGCCGTATCTTCTCGGTGGATGGACCAAGGTGCCACCCAGGCTACTGTAATGCTACGCGTACCAGATCGCTTAACCAGTGGTGTGGTTGAAACCTTTTGCAAATCGTATATCGCCGATAAAACTAATTGGCGTACCATGCTCAAAGGCGCACCAGAATCGGTAGATTTAAATGCAGTAAAACAAGAATTACTGGCTAAAATCAGTGATGATTTAGACGCGGTAAAACAAGAAAAAGGCCTCCAAGTGGTGAGCGAAGTAGAAGGCCCCATCTTCGATATTCACTACCCTGTAGAAGAATACCCTGTGAAAATAAAATCCATTAACCTAGATAAAACACCCGCATTTGAAGGGGTTTTAAAAGGGGTAAAAGGACAATACTGGTTATTAGATGAGGACCGAGTAATCAACATTCGCAAGTACGCAGGTTATCAGGTGGAATTGGCGCTTTAAACGCGCCAGTTCTTAATTCCAGTACTCGAAAAAATCGTCAGAGTTGCGCTGTGGCTTGGGCGCTGGCTCAAATAATGGCGTTCCAAGGTACAAAAAGCCCACCAATTCATCGTCTTCTGCTAGACCAAGCCCTTCGCGAACTAACTCACAGTGGGCGTAACTACCACTGCGCCACATGCCATTGAATCCCTGTGCCACTGCGGCCATTTGCATCGCCATTACTGCACATGATGCAGACGCAATTTGCTCAACTTTTGGCACTTTTTCATGCTTTATATATTTTGCAATAGCCACAATGATCATGGGGGCACGATGAGGAAGCTGAACAGACCGTTCAATTTCTTTTTGCGATTTATCATTCGCTATGGCTGACTGTTCAAACAAACTACCCAGTTTTTCTAGCCCCTTGTTTTGGCATACAATAAACCGCCAAGGCGTTAAACACGCATGGTCTGGCGCACGAAGGGCCGCCTGCATAATGTTTTCCAACGCCGCACCACTGGGCGCTGGCGAGCCGAGTCGCGGCTGCGAACTTCTATTTAATAAGAGTGACAAAGCATCCATGTAATTTCCTTAACACGTGTAACACATGAAAATGATATGTAGATCCTACGCCGCCAAGATTAAAAAGACCAGATATGGCAGCGCTTATTTATGTTATTCATTGATAACCTCACTGGTCTTCCAGGGGCACTAGCGTAACCGGCCCCTATACACACTTTTAGAACACCAATAGGAAAGTCAAAAGACTTAGAGTAAGGTACTGAAACACAAAGGCGCATTTTGCGTAGACTAGCCTTTTTTTCATCTATAACGGTTTTCGTGCTATAAACCGCTATAATATTGGCGTTGGCACTTTGCCTGACACACACTGTTTTTAAATGGGGCCTTCGAAAAGTGGGTAAATCGTCTCCAACACGCAGAAGTATAGTAAAGGCACCTAACAACACACTGCATCGCATTTTCCTTCGCGGGCATAAAAAAGTTGATTATAAAAAAGCCAACGGCGAACTCATGATGCTGTTTAGCGACCATGAGCATAAACACATCGCAAAATTAATTGCACACTGGCTAAACGAATCCGATAATTCAAAGGGTTAGGTGCTCGTTGTAATTTATTACAATTAATTACAAATAAGTTAGGGATATTGTTGGCAATCGCTAACATAATAGGGATAAATAAATAAAAGGTACTATTTCATATGGCAGGCAAAGGAAACTGGACGAAATCGTTATTTACCGGGATTTGGACGGTACTTAACTTCTCTAGAAAACTCTTCTTTAACCTTATTTTCTTAGTGTTTTTCATCGGTATTATCGTTGCAATTTCATCACAAGATAATGAGCAACTCACCGTAAACAATGACAGCGCGCTCATGCTTACCCTCAAAGGGAACTTAGTCATTGAAAAAGTTAGCGTTGATCCGTTTGAACAATTTCTTCAAGAAGCACTAGGCTCGGAGCCAGAAGACCCAGAGATTTTAGTAAGAGACGTGGTCAAAGTTATTGAAAATGCCAAACAGGACCGTCGTATAAAGGCGCTTGTGCTTGATTTGCATCAACTTAACGGTGGCGGGTTAGATAAGTTACGCACCGTAGCAAAAGCCATAGACGACTTTAAAACGTCGGAAAAGCCGGTTTATGCCATTGGCAATTACTACACCCAAAACCAATACTATCTCGCATCTCATGCCGACCACATTTATTTAAACCCAATGGGAAGCGTATTGTTAGATGGATACGGCCGCTATGGGGTATACATTAAAGAGTTGTTAGAGAAACTCAAAGTTACCACCCACATTTTCCGCGTAGGCACATACAAATCAGCTGTAGAACCCGTGATGCGTAACGACATGTCAGAGGCATCTAAAGAAGCTGAGAAGAAATGGCTGGAGGCTTATTGGCTTCAGTATAAAGAGGATGTGGCTAACGCTCGCGGCATTTCTATGGACAATTTTGACGAAACCCTAGAGGCCTTAGTCGCCAAGTTTGAACAGGTAGACGGCGATTTTGCGCAGTATGCTGTTGAAAACAAATGGGTAGACGCCCTCAAAACCCGTGAAGATGTGCGTCAGGAGCTTGTTGAGCTTGTTGGAGAAGACGACAACCCTATGGGCGTTAACATTACGTCTTTCGACACCTACCTTAGCGTAATAAATGCACCCGTTCCTTCCATACCTAACGACCTTGACAAAATTGCCGTCGTGGTTGCAAAAGGCAGCATTATTGATGGCACACAGCAAGCAGGTACCATTGGTGGTGACAGTACAGCACGATTACTCCGTAAAGCTCGGCTTAACGACGATGTAAAAGCAGTGGTATTCCAAATAGACTCTCCAGGAGGCAGTGCATCAGCGTCGGAAGTTATTCGTCAAGAAGTGCTTGAATTGCAAAAAGCAGGTAAGCCTGTGGTTGTGTCAATGAGCACGTATGCTGCATCAGGTGGCTATTGGATTGCCGCTGGCGCCGACCGAATATTTGCTAGCCCAAGTACGATTACAGGCTCTATTGGCGTATTTGGTATGTTTATGACGTACGAAAAATCCCTTAGCCACCTTGGTGTACATACAGATGGTGTGGGTACCACTGAAATGGCAGGTTTTTCTGCGCTACGCCCTCTTCCAGACCAGTTTGGGCAAATTATTCAATACAGTGTAGAAAACACCTATTCTAAGTTTTTGAACATCGTGTCTAACGGCAGAGATTTAAATATTGACGCTGTTGATGAAATTGCCCAAGGTCGCGTTTGGATTGGTACCGATGCACTAGAATTAGGCTTAGTTGACGAATTAGGTTCATTAGATGACGCCATTGCCTCCGCGGCAGAGATTGCAGAGTTAGAAAACTACGACACCTTTTACGTTACCCGCGATTTATCTCCCCAAGAACTGTTTTGGAAAGAGTTCTTCGGTCAAGCTTTCGCGGTGGTAGGAAAGTGGCAATTCGCGCAATCTAACTCAGCACTTATTGGCGAAGTTAAACGAGTTATCAAAGAATTTGATTCCTTTGCGCAACTTAATGACCCAATGGGCACCTATGTATTGTGCCTTCCCTGTAACATAAACTAACGGTTACAGGTGCACCCATAGCAAGTAAAGATCTAACAGCGGCACACATTCATGCTATTGAAAAATGTGTCGCTGACTTGTATCAGCGGGCAGAAGCCTATTTTGCCCGCACATTCCCCCGCCCTACGCTTTCTTTTAGACGTTCAGGAAGAAACGCAGGCACCGCGTTTTTACAGCAAAATAGAATTAACCTAAACCCTATACTGTACAAAGAAAATCAGGCCGCCTTTCTTACTGATGTTATTGCACATGAGATTAGTCACCTGTTGGTTTGGCAACTATTTGGGAAAGTGGCGCCGCACGGCATTCAATGGCAAACCATTATGGTAAAGGTGTTTAATGTGCCGCCGAATACAACCCATCAATTTAATGTCAGCGACGTCGTGGGTGAGACGTTCTTATACCGGTGTCAGTGTAGTGAGCATGCGTTGTCTGTACGCCGCCACAAAAAAATTGAGCGCGGCGCACAATATCGATGCAAACGTTGCGGTGAAACACTCACTGCGATTTAAATTGGAGAGAAGCGCTCGGGGGTTATCGGAACCACTGCTGGGTGAACACACGGTCTAAATCGTCAAACGCGGTCTTCAGCAACTGAGCAAGTTCTTTATATTTGGGTTTAGATTTTAGCGATGCTAAATGGCAACCTTCCGCGCGCATTTTACGGTGGATATCTTGATACCAGTGATTGAGTTGCGGCGGTAAATATTGATTTGAACGGTGCCCAAGCCACAACATACCTTGCAAAGGTAAGCTTAAGAAAAACGCACCAATAGCAATGGTTTGAGGTAAATACTGCATCCCCATATTTTGTAGCAACAATGCGCAAGCCAAAATAGCTGCTGGCGGCATGGTTTTTACCGCAAACTTTGTTGCAGCAACCACCCTACACTCTGGGAAATGGGCGAACAACTCACGGCGAACCGGCCATGTTTCTAGGTACTGCTGACCATCTTTTAGCAGAGTTATTATTGACTGTGACATAGATCACCCCATAAACCGGAAAAACGCATTGCGAGCACAAAAATACAAACACGTACATTTAAGCGCGCTTTTAAACGAATTGTAATACGCTTTTTGTCTAATACAAGGTAAGTTCGTCTGTAGATCATGTAAATTCAGCGAAGGTGAAATAATTTTACCCCAATACCGATTTTTTCATTTATCCCCCCTGACATAACAGTGACATTTTTCACCCGTCAAGGCATCATAGATACATCGAGATTTCAAAGAAACCTCGTTAACATTCAAAAGGTGGTTGAAAAAAGCCTTCAGCGGCCTCACCTAGCACAGTATGACAGTATTCGCTCACACAAAAAGAGCATAAGTTGGAGATAAAAATGGCAGAAAGTAGACACGTTCGTCTTCTTATTTTAGGTTCAGGCCCGGCTGGCTATTCCGCTGCGGTATATGCAGCGCGCGCTAATCTAGAACCAGTTCTTCTTACGGGTATCCAACAAGGCGGACAATTGACCACCACGACCGAAGTTGAAAACTGGCCGGGTGATCCTGAAGGTCTTACTGGCCCCGATTTAATGGTGCGCATGCAAAAACATGCAGAAAAATTTGATACCGAGATCATTTTTGACCATATCAACAAAACCGATTTAACCACACGCCCTTATACCTTATATGGCGACAATGGCACTTACACCTGCGATGCTCTTATTATTGCCACAGGGGCGTCTGCCAAGTACTTAGGTATGGAGTCTGAGCAAGCTTTCATGGGTAAGGGTGTGTCTGCATGCGCAACCTGCGACGGCTTTTTTTACCGCAACCAAAAAGTAGCGGTAGTAGGTGGTGGCAACACCGCAGTGGAAGAAGCACTTTATTTATCGAATATCGCTTCAGAAGTGCACGTTATTCACCGCCGCGATACGTTTAGAAGTGAAAAAATTCTAGAACAACGTCTCCGAGATAAAGCTGAGAACGGCAATGTGGTTCTGCACCTTAACCGTCAATTAGACGAAGTGCTAGGTGATGAAATGGGCGTTACCCAAATTCGTATTAAAGACAGCCAAGGCGACGCCACGGAAACCCTCGATGTCATGGGCCTATTCATCGCCATTGGTCATAAACCTAATACGGATATCTTTGAAGGCCAGTTAGAAATGAAAGATGGCTATATTGTGGTTAACAGTGGCACTAACGGCAACGCAACACAAACCAGCGTTCCGGGGGTGTTTGCCGCCGGTGATGTCAGTGACCATATTTATCGCCAAGCTATTACCTCCGCCGGTACAGGCTGTATGGCCGCCCTTGATGCCGAAAAATTCCTTGATGGTACAATGCCAGAACAAGGTTAAAGAAGACGCCTAATAAGAACCCTGCTAAAATTTCAGCAGGGTTTTTTATTTTAGCTATTGTACTTCTCAATACCATGTATGTCTCAATACTATGATTGCGCTTCCTCAACTAGATGTAGATACACCGTTTCCTTCTGTTCATCATGCACTTGAAGAGCCTAACGGCTTACTCGCGTTTGGCGCAGACTTAAGCCCTCAGCGCTTATTTTCAGCCTATTCCCAGGGCATTTTCCCTTGGTTTAGTGACAATGAACCCTTGTTGTGGTGGTCTCCCACCCCGCGTGCGATTATCGAACTAGATGATTTTGTATGCACTAAAAGCCTCCGTAAGTTAGCCAGAAAGCAGCGATATAAAGTCACGCTAAATCATAGCTTTGAGCGCGTCATTCACGCCTGTGCGACCATTCCAAGGCATCACCCTAGCTTAGACACACTCAGTGATGAAACCTGGATAACCAAAGATATGCAAGAGGCGTATTGTCATTTACATGAGTTAGGGCTAGCCCACTCAGTAGAAGTGTGGGAAGGTGAAGCACTAGTAGGTGGCTTGTATGGCGTTGGTATTGGTCAGGTGTATTGTGGTGAGTCTATGTTTCACAGGAAAAGTAATACCTCTAAGCTGGCCATGCTCGCGCTAGTGGAACATATGAAAGCCAACGGCATGGCGTTTATTGACTGCCAGCTACCTACCGAGCATTTAACGTCCTTAGGCGCTAAGGCCATCACTCGGGAAACCTTTATCAACAAACTCAACCAACATAACGATACACTCACGGAAGAAGGCCGCTTAAGCCCTACATATCAAGCGCAGTGGCGTAAACAGGAGATCACACCGTGAAATTTGGTATTACCCAAATATTTGGGTGTAGTTATCTGCCAGACGAACGTGAACAACTATTGGTGTATGCAGACAGCACCGAGCAATTAGCCTTGCGCTATGGTCAACTTATACAGGTTGGCTTTAGACGTAGTGGTGAGCAAATATATCGCCCTCACTGCCCAGATTGTAATGCCTGTCAATCGGTACGAATTCCCGTTGATGCATTTACACCCTCACGCAGCCAAAAACGGGTTAAAAAGCGTAATGCGCACCTTTCTATTAAATGTGCGTACACGCAAAATCATCAATACTATCCATTGTACGAAAAGTACATTAATGAGAGGCACACCGATGGCAGTATGTATCCGCCATCAAAAACCCAATTTGAAAGCTTTATATTATGTGATTGGAAAAAGCCCCTCTTTATTGAAGCCTACGATGGTGACAAGTTAGTCGCCGTGGCGGTGACCGATGTGGTTGAAAATGGTGCTCAGCACAGAGCACTTTCTGCCTTGTACACATTTTATGACCCCGACTATACGTCAGATTCCCTGGGTACCTGGATGATTTTAAGCCAAATAGCCCAAGCGCAACAGGACGGCTACGAATTTCTGTACCTTGGTTATTACGTAAAAAATTGCCAAAAAATGTCATACAAACACCAGTTTTATCCCTATGAGCAGTTTCTTGGCAACAATTGGACCCGTTTTGATAAAAATCCTGCGTAATTACTTTACACGCAAGGCAAGATTGGTTAAGGTCTGCGCGGCAAAAAATTTGAATTACTGAGGTAACTGCTTTACATGGCAAAAGAAGATTGTATTGAAATGGAAGGTACGGTGCTTGATACCCTACCTAATACTATGTTCCGCGTAGAACTAGAAAACGGTCACGTTGTGACAGCACACATTTCTGGAAAAATGCGCAAGAACTATATCCGAATTCTTACTGGCGATAAGGTCACTGTTGAGATGACTCCATACGACTTAACTAAAGGTCGTATTATTTATCGCGCCAGATAACGAGCCATTAAGCGGTAACGCATAAGAAAAAAGCCCGATGAATTCATCGGGCTTTTTTAATGGTGTTTTCAGCATATGACTAGAAGATGGGGTAAACGCAGAAGCGCTTAGCCAAGCATTAACTCGGCTCTGCTTCTTCTTTTACCGCATCGACGCCAGAATAATCAAAACGCAGCTTATCGTTGTCTAAATCAACTTTAACGTTACCGCCTTTGGTTAATTCACCAAACAGAAGTTCGTTAGCCAACTCTTTCTTAAGCTCTTCTTTAATTAGCCTAGACATGGGTCTAGCCCCCATAGACTTGTCGTAACCTTTCTCCGCAAGATAAGCCCGTGCTTCAGAAGACACTTCCAGTGATACACCTTTTACGTCTAACTGAGCCTGTAACTCAATAATAAACTTATCAACCACCTGTAAGATGATTTCAGAATCAAGATGATTAAACCAGATAATGCCATCTAAACGGTTTCTAAATTCAGGGGTAAACACTTTATTAATTTCAGAAAGTGCATCGTGACTATGATCCTGTTGCTTAAAGCCAATGGATTTACGCACAGTTTCCTGAACACCCGCGTTGGTTGTCATCACCAATACAACATTTCTAAAATCGACCTTACGGCCGTTATTGTCGGTTAACGTACCGTGATCCATCACTTGCAATAGAATGTTGTAAATATCACTGTGGGCTTTTTCAATTTCATCAAGCAGCACCACCGAATACGGATTTTTAATGACAGCATCGGTTAGTAAACCGCCTTGATCGAACCCCACATAACCTGGAGGTGCACCTATCAAGCGGCTAACAGCATGGCGCTCCATGTACTCCGACATGTCGAAGCGTACAAGCTCCACACCCATTATTTTGGCCAATTGTTGGGTCACTTCCGTCTTACCTACCCCGGTTGGGCCTGCAAACAAAAAGCTACCAATGGGCTTTTCTTCAGCGCCTAGACCAGAACGAGACAATAGAATAGCGTCGTTTAGCGTCTCTATGGCTTTGTCTTGGCCAAACACGACCATCTTAAGGTTACGCCCTAGGTTCTTAAGAACTTCTTTGTCAGACGCTGATACCGACTTCTCAGGGATACGCGCCATTTTGGCAATAATCTGTTCGATATCTGCCACATTAATGGTTTTCTTACGCTTAGACTGTGGCAACAACCGTTGACTAGCCCCTGCCTCATCCATCACATCAATGGCTTTATCAGGTAAATGGCGTTCGTTAATGTATTTAGCCGAAAGCTCTGCCGCCGCTTGAATCGCTTTTTGTGTAAAGCGCACATTATGGTGCTCTTCATAACGGCTTTTCAGACCAAGTAATATCTTAGTTGTATCACTCACACTCGGCTCAGTCACATCCACTTTTTGGAAGCGGCGTGCCAGCGCGCGATCTTTCTCAAAGATACCTTGGTATTCCTGATAGGTGGTTGAGCCAATGCAGCGTAACTCACCACTGGATAATTTAGGCTTAAGCAAGTTAGACGCGTCCATCACCCCGCCTGACGCTGCCCCAGCTCCAATGATGGTATGAATCTCATCAATGAATAATATGGCGTGCTCGTCTTTCGACAGCTCTTTCAGAATCGCTTTTAGACGCTTCTCAAAATCACCACGGTATTTGGTACCCGCCAATAATCCGCCTAAGTCCAAAGAGTAAACTGTACTTTCAGCAATGACGTCTGGCACATCGTTATTCACAATACGATAAGCTAAACCTTCAGCAATCGCTGTTTTACCCACGCCAGCTTCCCCCACCAGTAATGGGTTGTTCTTGCGTCGGCGACATAAAATCTGAATCGTACGCTCAACTTCCAGGTCTCGACCGATAAGCGGGTCGATTTTCCCTTCTTTCGCGTGCTTGTTTAAGTCTGTTGAGTACTTGCTGAGCGCAGAACCGCTGTCATCTGTAGACTCGCCTTCTTCCAACGAGTCTGAATTTACCGGTGCTTCGTCATCAGACTTACTCACACCATGGCTGATAAAGTTCACAACATCTAAGCGAGTCACATCAGATTTCTTGAGGATGAATACAGCCTGAGATTCTTGTTCGCTAAAAATAGCCACAAGCACATTGGCACCGGTAACTTCATCTTTGCCCGATGATTGCACGTGAAAGACTGCCCGCTGCAGGACACGTTGAAATCCTAAAGTCGGTTGAGTTTCTCTTTCGTTAAGCTGATCATCAAGAATTAACGGGGTAGTATCTTTCACGAAAGCGATTAATTCGCTCTTTATTGCCTCAATGTCTGCACCACAAGCATGCAACGCTTCGCGCGCAGCAGAGTTATCTAACAGTGCCAGCAACAGGTGCTCTACCGTCATAAACTCGTGACGGTGCTCTCTAGCAAATACAAACGCATTGTTTAACGTCTGCTCTAATTCTTTATTTAACATATCGCTCGCCCTCTACAAATTGACTTACGCCGGCTCCATAGTACACATCAGTGGATGACCTTGCTTTCGTGCATATTGGTTGACTTGCATTACCTTTGTCTCTGCAATCTCTGCAGTGAATATGCCACATACGGCTTTTCCTTGATAATGAACCGTAAGCATAAGTTGATTGGCTTTCTCAGCATCCATATTGAAAAAATGCATGAGCACTTCAATGACAAAGTCCATGGGGGTGTAGTCGTCATTGTTCAACAACACCTTATACATAGGCGGCGGCTGCGGTGTTTTTCGCTGCGCGTCTTTTTGCTTTTCCTTTTCGATGTCAATTGTGTTGTCTTTACTCATAACTTAATAATAGTGCTTTGCCAGCAGATGTCGTATAACTTTTGTATAAAATTAATTCGCATTTGCTCTTGACATAATATGGTTAAAAAATCTACATTTTGATAGTGATGTTGTTTTGCCAAAGGCAATATCGCAATGCCACCAATTTCTATTGTGGGGGCATAAACGTGTGAGTTCAAGGATTAAGAGGAAGTCGAAGTATGGCGGTTGGAAAAGTTAAGTGGTTTAACAACGCAAAAGGGTTTGGATTTATTGTTCCCGAGGATGGCGGAGAAGACATCTTCGCGCACTATTCTACAATCCAAATGGAAGGATATCGCTCACTAAAAGCCGGTCAAGAGGTGACCTATGATGTGCAGCAGGGCCCTAAAGGCCTTCACGCTGAGAACATTGGGTTCTTAGAAGAGCCAGAGCGTTAAAATAATAAACTAATTCAATAAAGGCCTGTTTCCGTTGATTACCTGGTGGTTGACGGAGGTGGGTTTTTTCTTGCCTATTAAATATTATTCACCTTAACCCTATCCTCCTTAGAAACCATTCACCTTCGGCTTTTTCGATTAGCTTCTTTTCGTATTAACCTAACTTTGCATTCATCCCTATTTGTCATCCCCCCTTCATTACTATCAATATTCATGGGCTAACAGAAACGCCGTTCAATTATCTACGGGTTCTCCTTGTCAAAAAAAAAGCCCCTACCAAATGGTAGAGGCTTTAATAAGACTTTTTATCACTTTCTTTAACGACGTTTACGCGTCAAGAATTGATTTCAGGGTAGCGCTAGGTGACATAGTTGCAAACAACTTGTCTTCATCAGGGTAATAGTAACCACCAATTTCTTGCGCTTTACCTTGCGTTGTATCAATTTCAGCAATGATGTCATCAATTTTAGCCGATAATTCTTCGTAAACCGGCTTAAACTGCGCCGCTAAATCTGCATCTTCAGTTTGATTCGCCACTTCTTCTGCCCAGTACAAGCCTAGGTAAACATGGCTACCACGGTTATCTAACTGGCCTGCTTTACGCAATGGAGATTTACCATTATTAAGCAGTTTTTCAGTCGCTTTGTCTAATGCACTCGCAATAATTTTCGCTTTCGCATTTTTGTGTTTAATCGCCACATCTTCAAGTGACACTGCTAACGCCAAGAACTCACCGAGTGAGTCCCAACGTAAATGACCCTCTTCCACAAACTGCTGTACGTGCTTAGGTGCAGAACCGCCCGCCCCTGTTTCGTACAGACCACCACCGGCCATTAGTGGCACAATGGATAGCATTTTAGCACTGGTACCCAGCTCTAGAATTGGGAACAAATCGGTCAGGTAATCACGTAGAACGTTACCGGTGACAGAAATAGTGTCTAGGCCACGAATAGCGCGCTCCATGCTGTAGCGGATAGCACGAACTGGCGACATAATTTGAATATTCAAACCACTGGTATCGTGATCTTTAAGGTAGGTTTCAACCTTCGTAATAAGCTGTGCATCGTGAGCACGCTCATCGTCAAGCCAGAATACCGCTGGCATACCTGATTGACGGGCACGGGTTACGGCCAACTTAACCCAATCTTGAATAGGTGCATCTTTCACCTGACACATACGCCAGATATCACCCTCTTCAACTTCATGAGAAATAAGAACGTTACCGTCTTGATCCACAATAGAGACAGTACCATCGGCTTCTAGCTCAAATGTTTTATCGTGTGAGCCGTACTCTTCCGCTTTTTGCGCCATCAAACCTACGTTAGGTACCGTACCCATGGTTGTTGGGTCAAATGCACCGTGGGTTCTACAGAAGTTAATCACTTCTTGATAAATGGTGGCGTAAGTACTTTCTGGAATAACCGCTTTAGTATCGTGAGCCTTACCATCTGGCCCCCACATTTGACCAGAGTTACGGATCATTGCAGGCATAGAAGCATCAACAATAACGTCACTCGGTACGTGCAGATTAGATATACCCTTATCAGAATTTACCATGGCCATGGGTGGGCGATCGGCGTAACAAGCGTTGATGTCTTTTTCAATTTCTGAACGCTGGCTTTCAGGAAGCGTAGCTATTTTATCGTATACGCTGCCTAAACCATTGTTAGGGTTAACGCCAAGCTCTTCAAACAGGTCGCCCCATTTGTTAAATAGGTCTTTATAAAATACTTTTACGCAGTGACCAAATACAATGGGGTGAGAAACCTTCATCATTGTGGCTTTAACGTGAAGTGAGAAAAGCACACCTGTGTTCTTGGCATCTTCAATTTGTTCTTCAAAGAAGGCACAAAGTGCTTTCTTGCTCATGAACATACCATCAATAACTTCACCCGCTAGCAAGTCAACACGAGGTTTAAGCGTTTTTTTGCTGCCATCTTTACCCGTGAATTCAATGCTCACATAACCGTCTTTTTCTACCGTGACTGATTTTTCAGCTGAGTAGAAGTCGCCACCACGCATATGTGCAACGTGAGAGCGAGATGCTTGTGACCACTCTCCCATTGAATGCGGGTGCTTGCGCGCATAGTTTTTAACCGCAGTAGGCGCACGGCGGTCAGAGTTACCTTCACGTAGAACAGGGTTCACTGCACTACCAAGAACCTTTCCATAACGCTCACGAATGTCTTTCTCTTCGTCAGTTTTTGGCGAATCAGGAAATGCTGGAACGTTAAAGCCTTTATCATTAAGTTCTTTAATCGTTGCACGAAGCTGAGGAATTGAGGCGCTGATATTAGGGAGTTTGATGATGTTTACATTAGGGTCTTGTGTCATCTCGCCAAGTTCGGCTAATGCGTCTGGTACTTTTTGTTCGTCAGAGAGATACTCTGGGAAATTTGCCAGAACGCGAGCAGCTAAAGAGATGTCGCTCAACTCAACATCGATGTCTGCAGCTGCTGCAAACTTCTTAATAATGGGAAGCAACGAATAAGTTGCCAACATTGGCGCTTCATCCGTCTTCGTATAGATGATCGTAGACTTGGTCATTATATACCTCAATGTTGTCGGTAGTAGGATACCGTTTTAGTCCGTTATGTCGCACTCATTAGAATCGTGACCAAACTGGCCATAATCAATGCGATATGTAATTGATGTTTTGAACACCGCTTCTAAATTGGTAAATTAGAAATCAGTGCCACTTGTTGTTTTCGTCAATGTGTTAGTAAAACAAACCCTTCAACCGCTAACACAAAGCACGGCCTCTTATTATCGGCCGCGTCCAATAGTATAGGGTCGAAAGTATGAGTTACAAGTCATACCATTGTCTTATCCTTAGAGATCAACGAAATTCAGTGAATTTTCCCCTTAAACCCGCGCTTTTTTTAGATGAAGGTTAACCAAGCATGTTACTCTTACTCGCCTGATTTCACCTTAATGCGCAAAGATCTCTTCATGAAAGCCAGTGATAAAAAAATCGTCCTTTTTAATAAGCCATTTCAGGTGCTATCTCAATTTACGGATGCCGATGGCCGTGAGACGCTAAAAGACTATATCGATATTCCTGATGTGTATGCTGCGGGCAGACTAGACCGCGATTCTGAAGGACTTTTAGTACTCACCAATGACGGTAAATTGCAGCACAAACTGGCACACCCAAATGCAAAAACAAGTAAGACCTATTGGGTTCAAGTTGAAGGCACCCCTAACGAAACCGCCCTTGACGCGTTGCGTAATGGGGTTGAGCTTAAAGACGGCATGACCAAACCAGCAAAGGTAAAGGCAATAGAAGCGCCGCAAGTTTGGGACAGAAATCCTCCGGTTCGGTTTCGTCAAGCTATCCCCACCAGTTGGCTGTCGATAACCATTTCAGAAGGCAGGAATCGTCAAGTAAGACGAATGACCGCGCACATAGGTTTCCCTACGCTTCGTCTAATTCGGTATCGTGTGGGTAGCTGGACAATCGATGGCATCGACAACGGAAAATATATCAGTTTTTAACAGGGAAAACGGATTCATTACACGCACTTACCCCCTGAATTTTAACTAGTGCGATTAATTATTATATATAGCGATTTTGTCGCATGTGTTTTTCGCTCTGCGCACTTGAAAGTGCAATTTTTACTCTTATTTGAGACGGGGCGAGGAACGGAAACCTTTTGTTTTTACTCCCCGCCCTGAAATATGTGAATTGGCAGGATTATTCTGGTAAAATCCGCCACCTTTAAAACCGGCCTATAAATGAGTGTGAATCACGTTGTGACTGATATTGAATCAAACGCTAGCAAAAAAGTTATCGTCGGCATGTCCGGCGGCGTCGACTCTTCTGTTTCTGCCTACCTTCTGCAACAGCAAGGGTATCAAGTAGAGGGTCTTTTCATGAAAAATTGGGAAGAAGATGACAATGACGAATATTGCTTAGCCGCAGAAGATTTAAAAGACGCACAAGCGGTAGCCGACAAGTTGGGTATCGAGCTTCACACTATCAATTTTGCCGCAGAATATTGGGACAATGTGTTCGAGTACTTCCTTGAGGAATATAAGGCAGGGCGCACCCCAAACCCCGATATTATGTGCAACAAAGAAATTAAGTTTAAAGCGTTCTTAGAATTTGCTGCTGAAGACTTAGGCGCCGATTATATCGCCACAGGTCATTACGTGCGCCGTCGCGAGCAAGATGGCAAGTGGCAAATGCTTCGCGGGTTAGACAATAATAAAGACCAAAGTTACTTCCTTTACACCCTAGGTGAAGAGCACGTTGCCAAAACGCTGTTCCCTGTTGGGGATATCGAAAAGCCATTGGTTCGCCAAATAGCCGAGGAACAAGGCCTAATTACACACGATAAAAAAGACTCTACAGGGATCTGTTTTATTGGTGAACGCAAGTTCAAAGACTTCTTGTCACGCTACCTACCCGCTCAGCCTGGTATTATAGAAACCGCCGAGGGAGAAGAAATAGGCAAGCATGAAGGTTTGATGTATCACACGCTTGGTCAGCGTAAAGGGCTTCACATTGGTGGCCTTGCGAAATTCGGTGACGACCCTTGGTATGTGGTTGATAAAGATGTTGAACGCAATGTGTTAATTGTAGGCCAAGGTGCAAACCATCCCCGTTTGTATTCCAAAGGCCTCATTGCTAAGCAATTGCATTGGGTAGACAGGAAAACGGTAACCGAACCTTTCCGCGCGGTGGTAAAAACCCGCTATCGCCAAGCTGATATTCCCTGCACTATCACCCCCACAGCAGATGACCAGATAAGCGTTATCTTTGACGAACCGCAAAAAGCGGTTACGCCGGGTCAGTCTGCGGTTTTCTATCTCGACGAGGTGTGCTTGGGTGGTGGAATCATTGAGAGTTATATCCGTTGATGCTAGATAAAGATGTAGAAAATAATTTAGCGCTGGCCGGTGTATGCCAAGCGGCTGCCTTGGTGCAAAGCTTAGCGCGCAGAGGCACAGCCAGTGACGAAGCAATAGAAGCGAGTCTGTCGAGTATATTAGTTACCGACCCCGAAACACCACAGCAGGTTTTCGGAAAATTAAGTAACTTAGAGGTGGGATACAAAACCCTGTTTGCTCAACTTTCAGATAAGCAAGCCTCGAAAGATACTGAACTGACCCGTTATATTGCCAGCATTTTAGGGCTAGAGCGAAAGTTAGCGCGTAAACCTGGCGCGATGAAAGAGTTAGGCGAACGCATTTCTCATGTTCAGCGACAACTTGCCCATGTAGATTTTCAAAGCCCGCAAATTGTCGCCTCATTGGCCAGTATTTATAGCGACATTGTTAGCCCTCTTGCTCCACGTATTCAGGTAGCAGGCAACCCAGATCATCTTGGACAACCCGCCACGCAACACAAAGTTAGAGCGTTATTGCTAGCCGGTGTAAGAGCAGCGGTAATGTGGCGTCAAATGGGCGGCAAACGAAGGAATATTCTGTTTCGTCGGAAACAAATTTTAAATAGTGCTGTTAAGGCGCTTAGGTTGATAAACTAGTTAAGGAGCTTAAGGTGGAACTGAGTCAGTTAACTGCAATTTCCCCTGTTGATGGTCGATATGCCGGTAAAAGCGTTGAATTACGCAGCATTTTTAGCGAGTACGGCTTACTGAAATACCGTGTTGAAGTAGAAGTACGTTGGCTACAAATGCTGTCGTCAAATCCGCAAATTGAAGAAGTTCCTGGGTTTTCAGACAGCTCAAACGCATTGCTAGATGCCATTGTGGCAAATTTCAGTGTGGATGACGCTATGCGCATTAAAGAGATTGAACGTACCACCAACCACGATGTAAAAGCGGTTGAGTACTTTTTAAAAGAGAAGGTGGCAAATAACAGTGAACTGTCGGCGGTAAATGAGTTCATTCATTTCGCGTGTACCTCTGAAGACATTAACAACCTTTCTCACGGTCTTATGCTTACCGAAGCCCGTGACACAGTTATCCTCCCCTACTGTGACAAGCTAATTGATGCCCTAACAGCGCTTGCGAAAGCCTACCGCGACATCCCTATGATGGCACGTACACACGGTCAGCCTGCTTCGCCTACCACCATGGGTAAAGAAATGGCTAACGTGGCTATGCGTTTGAAGCGTCAACGTGCTCAAATCGCTAACGTTGAGCTATTGGGTAAAATTAACGGGGCAGTAGGAAACTACAACGCGCACCTTTCAGCCTATGCCGACGTAGATTGGCATAGCGTGTCGGAGAAGTTTGTCACTTCTTTAGGCCTTACCTGGAACCCGTTTACCACCCAGATTGAACCTCACGACTATATTGCCGAGTTGTTCGACGCCGTCGCGCGCTTTAACACCATTCTTATCGATTTCGATAGAGATGTATGGGGTTATATAGCGCTTGGTCATTTCAAGCAAAAAACCATTGCCGGTGAAATTGGTTCTTCTACCATGCCACACAAAGTTAACCCTATCGATTTCGAGAATTCGGAAGGAAACTTGGGGCTCGCTAACGCGATTTTCGATCACTTAGCGGCGAAACTCCCTATTTCTCGCTGGCAACGTGACCTAACAGATTCTACTGTGCTACGTAACTTAGGCGTTGGCGTTGGTTATGCGGTTATAGCGTATCAAGCCACGTTAAAAGGCATTAGCAAGTTAGAAGTTAACGAAAAAAGCTTGCTTGATGAATTAGACAATAACTGGGAGCTACTTGCAGAGCCTATTCAAACCGTTATGCGTCGCTACGGCATTGAAAAGCCTTACGAGAAGCTTAAAGAGCTTACCCGTGGCAAAAAAGTCAATGCACAAGTCATTGCACAATTCATTGACAACCTTGATATGCCAGACACCGCGAAAGCCGAGTTAAAAGCACTCAGCCCAGCAAACTACATTGGTGATGCAATCAGGCTTGTAGATCAGTTATAAGCCTCGGCTAACTGTCTTACTATAAAAAGCGCGGACTCAACCGCGCTTTTTTATGAGACAAGCATGGCCACTCACATCCACACAATAAAACTTAAGCCCTTATTAACCACCACCAGTTTGCTATTTTGTATGGGGCTATGCTTGCAACTTCCCCTACTTATCCGCTATGCCCCTCACCCTCTAGTTTGGCTTAATTTACTGGCGCATTTGCTTATCGCTTTGTTGGCTGTCCTATTTAGCCTTAACAAACAAATACCAATGGCAAGAACATGCTTACTCTTTGGATACTATTCTTACCTCGTGTTTGCCACATTACTGTGGTCGCAAGACGTTTATATTCAGCATTTTTTGTTGGTGGGCTGTTTGTGCTGCGCGTATTTTTTCCATTCGTTTGAACAGCGAGAACGCATGCTATGGGCACTGCTATATGCCGTTAGTTTTTGTACGTTAGACTTATATTTGAGCCACGCACTTGAAGGCTGGCTATTGGCGGTACGTAGGGGTAACAGTATTACCCTCACCCTAACCTGCGTTGCCGTGTCCATCGCAACCTATCGACACAATGCTAAACAGTGGTGGCAACTTAAAACCCAATACCAGCACGCCAAGTCATTGTTAATTCAGTCTACTCCGGCCATTCAGGTTTTATTTCATTCGCCCACAGGTGACCAGAACCGGCAACATTTCAATTTCTGCTGCGTGCTTTTTGCCGACGTAAAGGGCTATCAACAACTGGTTGCACGCCATGGCGAATTAAAGGTCATCGATACCTTAGACCGATTTTACGCAGCATTAGACAGTGTATCGCCAACGTATGACGTGTTTCCGCTCAAAACCAATGGCGACGAGTACATGGCAATATGTGGTATCGCCGGTAAGGCTAACGAAACAGACGAACTAAACACCGCTGCAACGTGCCAGTCCCAACATATCGCGAATATGCAAAACTTCGCCGTTTACGCGCAGAAACGGTTTCAAGTGATATGTCACCAACAACAATGGCCATGTTACTTGCGGTTAGGCATTGCCACTGGCGCAGTAACAGCAGGTATGCCAAATCGCCAACATGGCACATTCGATGTGTGGGGTAAAACGGTAAACTTGGCCGCCATGTTAGAGCAGGCTTGCGAAGGCAACGCTGTGCTACTTTGCCCTAGCAGTTATTCGTTATTACCTCTCCATCTTAAGCCTTGCTTCGAGCACACTCAGGTAGTATCGAAGATAGGTGTACTGAATGCGTACCGCCGTTTCATACCCCAAGCTTAAGTCTATGGTGGCAAGCCCGCTTTCTATGGCTCATAATACCCACCTTGTTTACTATAGGTTTTGCTATGCACACGTTCGATATTCAACACTTTCTTTCTCATTTTTGGCAACAGAAGCCAGTGGTGATCCGCGGCTTATTTTCTTCCTTTAACGATCCTATTGATGAGCACGACCTTGCTGGGTTGGCACAAGAAGAAGAGGTTGATAGCCGAATTATCCGTTACCTCGACGGTCAATGGGATGTTGAACAAGGGCCTATTAGTGATTTCACTCGCGCGTGTGTAGGCAGTTGGACTCTGCTTGTTCAAGGGGTAGACAGATACATACATGATGTAGCGCCCGTATTTGAACCTTTTCGCTTTTTGCCACACTGGCGCTTAGATGACTTAATGGTAAGTTTTGCCACTGAAGGCGCGGGCGTAGGTGCACATATCGATCAATACGATGTGTTTTTAGTGCAAGGTAAAGGGAGTAGGCGCTGGCGTGTAGGTGCCCCTGGCCATTATGAGGATATATTCCCCCACCCTAAATTAAAGCAAATACCGGGGTTTGAGCCAGTCATAGATGAAGTATTGCAACCCGGTGATGTGCTTTATATTCCCCCTGGGTGGCCCCACGATGGTGTCGCCCTTGAAGACTGCCTGACTTATTCGGTTGGTTTTAGAGCGCCTGATAGCCATCAACTGGCAGATAGTCTGTCGTTTATGTTGGAAACCGGTGAAGGCAATGACATGTACACTGATCCTAATCGTGCCCCCTCAGTGTTACCGGCTACGCTTACGCAAAAAGAGATAACGCAATTAAAGCAGCAACTCATCGCCTGTATTGAAAGTGACCATTTCACCCATGCCATGCTGGCGAGTTTAAGTGAACAAGGGTTGCCAGAATATCCCCCCGAAGAATTGTATACCCGTGACGATATTGAACAAGCCTTCCTAACCGGTGCGCCGCTGGCAAGTGCCCCTGGCGTGAGAGGAATGATGACAGATTTGCCACACGCTGACTATTTTTACGTTAACGGTGAAAGGTTTGATTTTCAGCCCGACGACAAGGCATGGGTGGAACTTTTGCTAAACTCCCACATAATTGACGTGAACATGCATGAAAAACCACCCAGTTTTGCTTTTTTAGAAACCTTAACTACACTCATTAATAAGGGCTACTGGGAATGGTTGGAAGCATAAATATTCACTATGTCGTTTACCATCGAAAACGTTGATTGGGAACGGAATCAAAGTCGACTTAAGGCACTACGGGAACATGTCTTCGTATTGGAGTGGCAATTGTCACCAGATAGCGAATTTGACGAGCGCGATAAAAACGCGTTCCATGTGCTGGTGGTAGCGGAAAACAATACGCCCATCGCCACCGGCAGATTAACCCAATGCGGCGAAATTGGCCGCATTGCAGTTAAGCGCAATCACCGCCACTTGAGTGTGTACCGCGCACTTTTCGCGGCACTCATTGATATCGCAAAAAAGCAGCGCCTCGCCACCCTTCGCGTTAACCTTTCTTTAGATAGTGTGTCTTATCACAGTCAACTAGGGTTTAAGCCCGACGGTAAGGTATTTATGGACGGCGGTATACCAAGGCAGCGTATGTGCTGCCCTGCTGAACGTTTTCCTTTGCCTGATGTATCCCAAATGCATTAACTGCATGTCAGCGTGAGGGGTTTCAATGCTAATCGCCAAACGCTGGCTTTTGCCATCCCCGATGTGTGCTTATTGTTGTAATACCGCAAGTAAACACTGTAGCGGATGACGAGGCTTAAACTGCTCTATTCTGGCAACCTGACTACGACAAGAATAGCCCGTGGCCATAATGGCGTCTTGCGGATACTGTTTAAGCGCTTGTTCCCAACTTAAACCATAAATCGCTAAAGACTTTTGTTTTTGCTCGGCTTCATGGCCGTATGTACCAGCCATACCACAACACCCTACCGCCACAATATCAATAGGCTGGCCTACTTTAGCAAAAATAGCCTGCCAGTCTTGTTCTGAGGCTGGCATTGCCGTTTTTTCAGTACAGTGACTTAGCAGAGCCAATGGCTGCTGTGCGCCTTTGCTTACATTAGCAAATGTTGAGTCTGGCACCATGGCTAGCCATTCATTCACGGTAAGCACATGAAAATCGCCACGGTCCTCGCCCAAGGTTTTCACATATTCATCACGGTAGCACAGCACTAAAGAGGCATCGACGCCCACCATGGGAATGTTAAGTGATGCCACTTCGTTTAGAAATTCAGCGGTATTTTTTGCTGTTTTTGCAAAGCGCGACAAAAAGCCTTTGACGTGTTCAGGTTTACCATTGGGCTTAAAGGGTAGCAACACTGGGGTAAAACCTAGCGTACTTACTAATGACACGTAGTCTTCCACCACGCTGGCATCATAAAAACTGGTAAAAGGGTCTTGCACTATCAATACTGTGTTTGCCTTTTGCGTTTCGCTTAGGCCACGTAAAGCATCATAGTTATATTGTGTTACCTTAGCTTCCACCCGCTGGGTTAACGGCGGTTGAGACAATATGGGTGTATCAACGTAACCCACCGTTTTCTCGATGGCGCGTTGCATCCAAGGTGCTTTCAAAAACACATTTACCAGGCCGGGCACTTTCGCCATCATCGGTGCCATACGCTCTATATTGGCAACAAGATAATCCTTGGCCGGGCGCATATATCTTTGATAATAAATAGACAAGAATGTGGCCCTAAATTCAGGCACATCTACTTTCACAGGGCATTGGCTGGAGCACGACTTACACGCCAAGCAACCGTTCATTGCATCTAGCACTTCATGGGAGAAATCATCTTGATTCTGTTTGTTACGGCTGTTTTGGAATCGCTGCCAAAACGAGGTATCAAATTGCTCAGCACTTAAGGCATGGGTGTCTACACCTTCTTTCCCCAATAAGCGGATCCACTCTCTAATTAACCCAGCCCTTCCCTTAGGGCTATGACGACGGTCACGAGTTACCTTGCTAGACGGGCACATGGGTGATGTGGTGTCGTAATTGAAGCACAGGCCGTTACCATTGCACTCCATGGCCGGCGCGAACGCCTGCTTAAAAGCCACAGGAATAGTTCTATCAAACGTAGCACGTTTGGTGTCACTGACTTTAACCAGCTCATCCTGACTATTTAAAGGCGTACAAATTTTACCGGGGTTCATTTTATTGAGCGGATCGAACGCGGTCTTAATTTTACGCAGTTCTGTGAACAAAGACTCTCCGAAAAAAGCGGGCCCGTATTCGCTTCGGTAACCTTTACCGTGCTCGCCCCACATGAGGCCACCGTATTTCGCGACTAACGCTACCACTTCATCAGAAATTTGATGCATGAGTTTTTCTTGTTCAACGTCGCATAAATCGAGTGCCGGGCGAACATGCAATACGCCCGCGTCAACATGGCCAAACATCCCATATTGAAGGCCATGGCTATCAAGAAGCGCTCTAAATGCCATTATAAAGTCGGCAAGGTTTTCAGGGGGAACCGCTGTGTCTTCGGCAAAGGCTATGGGCTTTTGTGCACCTTTGGTTTTCCCTAACAGCCCTACTGCCTTTTTACGCATAGCATAAATCCGACCTATATCGACTTTGTTAAACGTCACCTGATAACCAATGACGCCGCCTTCACCTGTTTCAGCGGCTTTGGTTAGCCTGGCTTCCAACTCTGCAATTCGGGCTTTTATCTCCCCTTCATCATTACTGTTATATTCCACCATGTTGAGGCCTAACATGTCTTTGTTAGGAATATCAGTGATGAGATCTGCAATGGAATGCCAAATAATGTCTGTCTTTGCTAGGTTAAGTACCTTTGAATCTACCGTTTCTACTGATGTCGCGTTGGCCGCCACCATCGCAGGCGCATGACGTAAAGCCGATTCAAAAGAGTCATATTTAATGTTCACTAAGGCTTTGTGCGTCGCAATTGGAGTCAGGGAAAGCTTGGCCTCTGCTACCATCGCTAAAGAGCCTTCCGAGCCCGCAATCAAACGGCTAACATCGATACTCTCATTAGCCTCATCATAAGCGTGTTCTAAATCGTAACCCGTTAAAAAGCGATTTAATCGTGGGAATTTTTCCACAATGGCTTGGCGCTTACCCACGCAAGTTTCAAGCACTTGAGAAAGAATACGGCCATAACCATCGGTATTTTCGGCGCGGGCTTTGGCTTCATCGACCGACATTGGCGACGTGTGGAGCACTTCACCATTGGCGAGTACCGAGGTTAGCCCTAACACGTGATCGCTGGTTTTTCCGTACACCAAAGAGCCTTGACCAGAGGCGTCAGTATTTATCATTCCGCCAACGGTAGCGCGATTACTCGTAGATAAATCTGGAGAAAAGAAAAAGCCGTGGGGGCGTAATGCATCGTTTAGGGCATCTTTGACCACCCCGGCTTGCACCCTCACCCATTGTTCTTCAACATTAATTTCTAGCACTTTATTCATATGGCGAGACACATCTACCACAATACCGTCGGTAAGACTTTGTCCGTTTGTGCCGGTACCGCCACCGCGGGCAGAAAAACGCACCAGAGGATGTGCTTTCACCAACTCGCCAATAAGCTTTAGGTCTTCAACACAGGTAGGAAAAACTACCGCCTGGGGAAGCTTCTGGTAAACCGAGTTGTCTGTAGCGACCGCCAGCCGACTGGCGTAACTGTATTCAATATCGCCTTTAAACGAAGATGCGGAAAGTGCGTTTATGTACGCTTGATAGTGTTCTAAAAGACTTTGCTGGGGCGCGACTCGTGGCAAACTCAATGCAATACAACCTCTGGGAAATGCGTAGATGGCTTAGTATAACCAAGCCGTGATTTTCCCTCTATACAATTAAACAATTTTCATGGGGTTTATTGCTATAAGCTAGTCCTATTTAGCACTTTCCAACAACCAACCTATTTGGCAGTGACGCTTTGAGATACCTGCGCCTGACAAATCCATACATTCTTTTACACTTTATTCATTGGCTTTTTCGGGTTTTTACTACACACTTTATGTTAATAACATGCTGCATTTGCAGATATCATTGAAAGGGATACAAGCATGAAGATTGTTCGGCTTACTCTAGGTGGGTTACTTTTTATTGCTGGCATCGTACTCACTCTACTGCCCGGTTCTATTTTACTCGTTATTAGTGGGTTAATGCTGCTAAGTTACGATTGGCCGCGAGCGCGAGGCTGGCTCAAGTATAGTCAAAGCACCATGTCGGTTGGCGCGAAAAAGCTCGACCGCTTCTTCTTATTGCGTAAGCTTAGTCGAAAAAAGTGTTAGGGTTTAACCCTTCATAATGGGCAGCCGTTTCCCCGTTGATGCGTGCTGCCAGTCACAACGTGTGACTCATCCTGTTGTCTTATCCTGCTTATCTATTGCCTATTCCTGCAAACGACTCAACTTTCCACCTTTTATAGTGCACTCTTTATCGCACGCGCCGCTAGATTAATCTTAACTTCATGTTCATTACCCTAATTCATGCTAACTTTTAGGCTAATGCTACAGCTGCATAAAATAAAAAACATGGCTGGCGCTTTATTTCGAACAGGCAAATACGTCATTTAGCCCGGGCTTAGTCCGGCAAAATGGCAAAAAATGGAGACTCAACCATGGTAACGTTTACCGTTAACGGTGAAACACGTGAATTTGCTGGCGACCCCACTACGCCCGTCCTTTGGTACTTACGCGACGAACTTAATTTAACTGGCCCTAAATTTGGCTGCGGCATGGCACAATGCGGTGCGTGTACCGTTCATATTGATGGCATGGCACAGCGTTCTTGTGTATTACCTCTTTCTGCGGTGGCAGGAAAAGCCATTACCACCATTGAAGGCCTAAGTGCCGATGGCGATCATCCCGTTCAGCAAGCTTGGGTTGAACACAAAGTGCCCCAGTGCGGCTTCTGTCAATGTGGCCAGATGATGCAAGCAGCCAGTTTATTATCCAGCAACCCAAATCCCAGTGACGAAGAAATTGTTCAAAATATGTCGGGCAATATTTGCCGTTGTGGTACCTACCCGCGTATACATAAAGCCATTAAATCGGCGGCAAAGTCGATGACAGTGAGCACATCGGGTAAATCAGGGGTGAATTACTTCACGCCTGACACCCTGGGAGAAGAAGCATGAGCCAGTATTTCGATATGAATCGACGTCGCTTCTTGAAAACCTCAGCCGCCGCTGGCGCACTGGTAATGGGCACCTACTTTATGGGCGCCGCGCCGCGGGTATTAGCCGGCGTATTGGCACAGCCTGCCAATGACACCAGACAAGCCAACCTTTTTGTTGCACTGCGCCCTGATGGTGTGGTTGAAGTAACGTGCCACCGTTCTGAAATGGGCCAGCAAATTCGTACCGCCATTGCGCAAATTGTGGCAGATGAGATGGAAGCCGATTGGAACATGGTAAAGGTTATCCAAGGCAAGGGCGACCCTAAGTACGGCGATCAAAACACTGACGGCTCACGTAGTATCCGCTACAACATGCAGCGCTTAAGAGAAATGGGCGCAAGTGTCCGCTATATGATGCAGCATGCGGCAGCAGCAAGATGGGGCGTTGCGCCTGATACTTGTTCCGCAGTGCAACATAAGGTTACCCATACCTCGGGTAAAACCCTGAGTTACAAAGAACTTGTTGCCGATGCGCTTACCTTTACGCCTCCAGTCTCAGAAGAAATCCCTCTGAAGGACAAAAGTGAATGGCGTTATATAAATACGGGTATGGCCCATATTGATTTGCACGATATTGTAACGGGTAAAGCAACCTTTGCCGCCGATGTACGTACACCTAGTGCTCTGGTGGCAGTGATTTTACGCCCACCAGTGGTTGGCGGCACCATTAAAAATGTAGACAGTGCCGCGGCAAAAGCCATTAAAGGCGTGATTGATGTGGTTGAAATTCCCGCGCCTAAGGGCGCTCTACAATTTCAACCCAAAGGCGGTGTAGCGGTTATAGCCAACAACACCTGGGCGGCTTGGCAAGGCCGTAAAGCACTCAAAGTAGAATGGAATGATGGTGCAAATGGCAGCTACAATTCTGACGCGTTCAAACAACAACTGTTAGACACGGTCAATAGTCCACAATCTCATGTTAGAGAAAAGGGGAATGCATTAGCACGGCTGAACAACGCCGATGATAAACTGATGGCCGATTATTATGTCCCCCATTTAGCTCAGGCGCCGATGGAGCCGCCCTGCGCCACTGCTCTTTTTAGCAACGGTGCCGTAGAAGTATGGGCAGCCACACAAAATCCACAGGCAGACATGGGCACGGTGGCAGCCATGCTGGGCATTGAGCAAGATAAGGTTACTGTGAACGTAACCTTATTAGGCGGTGGTTTTGGCCGTAAATCAAAACCCGACTTTTCTGCGGAAGCTGCTTATCTGTCAATGAAAACAGGCCAAGCCATTCGTGTGCAATGGACACGGGAAGATGACATTCAACATGGGTTTTATCACGCCGTATCTGCGCAGCATATTGAAGCCACATTAGACGAAAATGGCGCCATTGATGCTTATCTACATCGCACGGCATTTTCACCTATTGCCGGTTTATTTCAACCCGGCGCCAACGCCCCCATGAGCGGTGAACTTCGTCTTGGATTCACCGACAACCCCATTAATACGCCAAACTTAAAATTGGAAGTGGGTAATGCAGAGGCCAAAGTGCGGGTTGGCTGGATGCGCTCGGTATCTAATATTTTCCATGCGTTTGCCATACAGTCTTTTATTGCTGAGGCCGCTCATAAGGCGGGTGAGGATCAAAAAGACTATTTGCTGAAAACGATTGGACCAGACCGTATTGTGGATGTGACGGAACAAGGCGCAGAATACGATAACTACGGCGCCGACAAGGCAGATTATCCCCTAGATATTGGCCGTTTACGCCATGTTATTGAAAAAGTGTCCGCGATGGCTAAATGGGGACGTACGCTACCGAAAGGGCGAGGTTTGGGTATTGCTGCTCACCGCAGCTTCTTAACGTATGTTGCCACCGTGGTGGAAGTTGAAGTTTCTGAACAGGGCGACCTTAACATTATAAAGGCGTGGTCAGCCATTGATGCAGGCACAGTGGTCAACACTGACACAGTGAAAAATCAGGTTCAAGGGGGGTCAATATTTGGCTTAACCGCGGCGTTGAGTGACGGCATTACCTTTGACAATGGTCGAGCACAACAAAGTAACTTCCACAACTACCGAGTGCCACGTATGAGTGACGCCCCGCTAGAGGTAGACGTAGAAGTGATTGACAGTGATGCGCCTCCTGCCGGTGTAGGCGAGCCTGCTACGCCAGTTTTC
The DNA here is from genome assembly GCF_015767655.1 of Alteromonas sp. B31-7. Classification (NCBI taxonomy): domain Bacteria; kingdom Pseudomonadati; phylum Pseudomonadota; class Gammaproteobacteria; order Alteromonadales; family Alteromonadaceae; genus Alteromonas; species Alteromonas sp. B31-7. The sequence goes on along the minus strand of NZ_CP065233.1, from coordinate 1,996,472 downwards.
GCGCCTGCTTTGTGTAACGCAATATTTGCGGCTTGTGGCAAGCGCATTAGGCAGTTGCCCATTGGCGATCAATTAAAGGCCTAGTCCTTTAACCCGTATAATAAAAAACCGCGCTCGATAGAGTATCGAGCGCGGTTTTTTTAGACATTAAGGTTAATTAATTATGCTTTTCAGCAAGATATAACCAGGTTTCTACTACCGTATCGGGGTTTAATGACACAGAGTCGATACCTTCTTCCACTAACCAGGCTGCAAAGTCTTCGTGATCCGATGGGCCTTGACCACAAATACCCACGTATTTACCGCGTTTCTTTGCCGCTCGGATGGCCATCGAAAGTAAGGCTTTAACGGCTTCATCACGTTCATCAAACAAATGTGCTATTAGCCCACTGTCACGGTCTAAACCCAGCGTTAATTGCGTTAAGTCGTTAGAGCCAATAGAGAATCCATCGAAGATATCTAAGAATTGGTCGGCTAACAGCGCATTCGACGGCAGCTCACACATCATGATGATACGAAGCCCTTTGTCCCCTTTCTTAAGCCCTTGCTCTTCTAGCAACTCAATAACTTTTCGCCCTTCTTCCAGCGTTCTCACGAAGGGGATCATTATCTCAACATTGGTTAGACCCATGTTGTTTCGCACCCGCTTAATAGCTTCACATTCTAAAGCGAAGCAGTCTCGGAAGTCTTCCGAAATATAGCGGCTAGCACCACGGAAACCCAGCATTGGGTTTTCTTCATCAGGCTCATACTGATAACCGCCCACCAAATTGAAATATTCGTTAGACTTAAAATCAGACATACGAACAATGACTTTTTCGGGGGCGAAAGCTGCGCCTATGGTTGAAATACCTTCAACCAGTTTTTCAATGTAGTATTCCGTTGGCGACGCATACCCTGCAATCATGTCGTTAATTTCATCTTTCAGCTCTTCGGGCTGGCTGTCGAAATTTAACAAGGCTTTGGGGTGCACACCTATCATTCGGTTGATAATGAACTCTAGACGCGCTAAGCCCACGCCAGCACTAGGCAAGCGTGCAAAATCGAATGCACGATCGGGGTTACCTACGTTCATCATCACTTTAAGCGGTAAGTCTGGCATGGCATCGATACGCGAGGTAACAACGTCAAACTCTAACTCATCGCCGTAGATGTACCCTGTATCGCCTTCAGCGCATGACACGGTAATTTTATCGCCAGTTTTAATATTGTCGGTGGCGTTACCGCAACCCACAACAGCAGGGATACCAAGTTCGCGGGCAATAATAGCCGCGTGACAAGTACGTCCACCACGGTTTGTTACGATGGCAGAAGCCTTTTTCATAATGGGCTCCCAATCAGGGTCGGTCATGTCGGTAACCAGCACATCGCCAACCTGAATTTTGTCCATTTCTTCAATGGAATCTAATACCTTGGCAACACCCGCTCCAATTTTATGACCAATGGCTCGGCCTTCTACCACCACGTTGCTTTGGCCTTTTAACTGAAAGCGTTCAATGCTTTGCGAGTCTTCACGGCTGCGTACGGTTTCTGGACGTGCCTGAACGATGTAAAGCTTACCGTCGACACCATCTTTCGCCCATTCAATGTCCATGGGGCGTGCATAGTGCTTTTCAATAATTTGAGCCTGCTTCGCTAGCTCCATAACTTCATCGTCGGTTAAAGAGAATGTTTTGCCTTCGGCGGCATCAATATCAACAATAGACACTTGCTTGCCGTGAGCTTGGTCGTCGGAGTACACCATTTTCACCAACTTGCTGCCTAAGTTGCGGCGTACAATGGCTGGTAACCCTTTATCAAGGGTAGGTTTGTGTACATAAAACTCATCCGGGTTGACCGCCCCCTGTACCACCATTTCGCCTAACCCATAAGAGCTGGTGATGAACACTACATCTTCAAAGCCCGACTCAGTGTCGATGGTGAACATAACCCCTGATGAGGCAATGTCACTGCGCACCATACGTTGAATGCCCGCAGATAACGCCACCCCTTTATGGTCGTAGCCTTGGTGGACACGGTACGAAATAGCGCGGTCGTTAAACAAAGACGCAAATACATGCTTAATGGCCACTAATACCGCTTCGTAACCTTTTACGTTTAGAAAGGTTTCTTGCTGCCCTGCAAATGAAGCATCAGGCATATCTTCCGCGGTGGCTGATGAACGAACAGCAAATGATGCTTCGTCGCCAGCATCGCCTTGTAGGGTAACAAAGGCGTCTTTTATAGCGTCTTCTAGTTGAGGTTGAAAAGGTGTGTCGATAATCCACTGGCGAATATTATTACCCGCCTCAGTCAGTGCGTTTATGTCATCAACGTCAAGAGAATCGAGTACGTCGTGGATTTTAGCTTCTAGCCCACTTTGCTCTAAAAACTCATTAAATGCCTCGGCGGTCGTTGCAAAGCCACCTGGCACCTGCACACCTGCGTTCGCTAGGTTTGAAATCATCTCACCTAATGATGCATTTTTGCCGCCCACGCGACCTACATCATGTATTCCCAGTTCTTGATACCAAAGTACGTATTCTTGCACAGCCCAAGCCTCCAGCTTTTTTGTGTAGGGTATGAGGTTAATTTCAGACCTTGTCTGTTTTATTGCCTGAAATAGAGTAATTTTTTCGTATTTACCAACCGTAAATATTACCGAACGCGCCTGCGTAAACTGCCCAAAACCATGTGGTTACCTACGACAGAAATAACAACGCAGTAGCTTTTCGACAAAATCATCTTAGAATGAGAAAAATCATAAAGTAAAACTTTTATTACTTTTGTAATTAAATTACGACATTGTTAAGGAATTGTTGTGCGCACAGCTTTTTATATTTCTGATGGTACTGCCATCACCGCCGAGGTGTTTGGCCACGCCCTGCTTTCCCTCTTCCCTGTAGAATTCAATCACAACACCATTCCATTTGTTGAAACTGAGGAACACGCACAAAAGGTGTTAGAGAAAATATCTGAAAGTTTTCAAGATACCGGAGAACGCCCGCTCGTTTTTTATACAATTGTGAATGTAGATGTGCGCAAGATTATCTCGAAATCTGTGGGAATTAATTATAATTTTCTCGATCAATTCGTTGCTCCACTGGAAAAAGTGCTTGGCGTGCCCTCAAAACCAGAAAAACATCGCACCCATAGCATTCATGAAACCACCTACGATATTCGAATTGAAGCAGTAAATTACGCTCTTGCTAATGACGATGGTAGTAATTTAAAAGATTATGATGAGGCCGATATTATTCTTACCGGGGTATCTCGGTCGGGTAAAACCCCCACTAGCCTGTATTTGGCCCTGCAGTTTGGCATCAAAGCCGCAAATTACCCGTTTACTGAAGATGATATGGGAGACATGCTAAAACTCCCCCCAGCCCTTCGCCGTTACAAACATAAACTCTTTGGTTTAACCATTGCCGCAGAGAGGCTGCACCAGATACGTTCTGAGCGCCGCGCTAACAGTAAGTATGCGTCCATTCAACAATGTAGAATGGAACTTCGAGAGGTAGAGAACTTATATCGAAAGGAAAAAATCCCGTTTCTCAATAGTACCAAATACTCCATAGAGGAAATTTCTGCAAAAATTCTCGCAGAAACAGGGTTAAAACGTAGAAAATACTAAACAGGCAGTGAAGGCTATTCGAAAGTGAATAGCCTTCGTATTGCGTTATTCACCTACAATGGCTTTCAAATCCTCCAGGTAAGCTTCAAAGGGTTTCCATTGTTGCATGCCGGTTTTATAAATAGGCTGACGCACCTGTTCAGAGCTTGGGGTTTTAATGACCCTTTTCGTCTGATAGAACGACAAACATTCGGGTTCAAACGGTAAGCCGCAGAACGCCAGAATGTGACGTACCTGCCCTTCTAAATCGTGCAGCACATCTTCATGCTGTACGGTAAGAATGAAATCCGGCAGCACTGCATGCCAATGATCCATTAGCTTTTCATACGCACGATAATAGCGCCCTATGTCGGTAAGCGAATAACTAAATTCCTGACCTTCACCAAATAGTTGCTTGAAGCCACTGAAACAGCAATCCATAGGGTTTCGCCTAGCATCAATAATTTTCGCATTAGGAAGAATGCGTTTTATAAGCCCTATATGCACAAAGTTATTTGGCATTTTATCAATGAAAAATGGCGCATTTTGTCGATAAGCTTGGGTTTGCGACAAGTATTGCTCGCCTAATGCGATACATTCTTCGTCTGTTAAATCTGCAAGGTTGTATGGATAGGCCTTCTTTTTATTACTTAAACTCGACGCAATACTTAAAATATCATGTAGTTCCATGGTGCCATCTACCATAGAGTGTGAGGCCAATATCTGCTCTAACAAGGTAGAACCCGCACGAGGCAAGCCCACAATAAATATGGGGTCGGGAGCATCGCAGCCAGAAAATTCATTCATTAATGCTTCATCGCAGGCCTCTGCTTGCGCCTCTAGCGCCGCTTCGGTGCGTGCTATGTCAAAAGGTAACGTGCGTTTTTTAAGGCTGTTTCCTCGACAGTAATACTCAAATGACTTACTTGCTTGTGCCCTATCTTCAAACCCTTTACCCAAAGCAAAACAAAGATGAATAGCATCCTCTAACTGGGTGTTTGATGCTTGCAACTGCAACTCCATTTGCGCCAGCATTTCATCACTAAAGGTATAGGTTTTCGTGTTAGCTAGGCTCCAATAAGCATCACCAAAGCTCTTGTTGTGTTTGGCCGCCGTTTCATAAGCCACAATGGCGTCGTTAGTGTCGCCTTTCGCTTTTAATGCGTGACCAAGGGAAACCCACATTGATGGGCGATCAGGGTTTTCTTCTAACACGCTATGGTAAATATCTATTGCTTCATCTAATTGACCTACGCCAACTAACGCATGGGCCAGGCTTCCTTTAATGGCATTATTGTTAGGGGCATTGGCGAGTCGCCTGCGTGCCACTTCTACCGCTTTAGGAAATTTCCCCAATTTAGATAATAAACCTTGGTAGGCCGCTCCCGCCCTTTCGTTTTCGGGGTAAAGTTCACAGCAACTTTCTAATAGAAACTCCGCATCACTATAAACCTTCAGCTGAACGCCAATTTCTGCAAGCAGCATCATGGCCTCTGGGTGATGTTTGTGCTGGGATAAAAACCGCCTACAAACCTGCTCTGCCGTGCTGAGTTGCTTTTCATACATTAAGTCGTATGCCCCTAAAATTGGGCTAGGAAGACTGTGTAAGTATGCAAGTTGGCTTTCGGCTAGTTGCTGTGCCGCTTTGTCATTGTGGTGTTGGTAAATAACCAATAGTTTTTTCCAGCTACTCACCAAAGCAGGGTTAAAGTGGGTAGCATTAAAAAATGCAGTGGCCGCGTCTTGAGATTGGTTCAGTGCTTCATAGTTATAGGCTAACTCTTGATAAGCTCGGCCATGGTCTGGTCTCAAAGACAATAAAGTATCTATGTGAGAACGCGCTTCTTGATGTTGACCAGTTAACCTGCTGGTAACAGCCGCTAAGTAAAGAACGTCTACCTGTTGTGCTTGGGTGAGTTGCTGTGACAATAACTGCTGAATGCTGGCGTTTGCTTGCGTTAACTGTGAACGCTGCAGTGCGAGCTTAACGGATTGAATATGTTGTTGAATATCTTGTGATGTCATAGCCTACATTACAATGTGAAAAAGAACCTATAGGAAAGCGCTTTACAGTATGGTGAAGGTAATAGTACAGCGTATTGCCCAATTTGGAATGGAAAAAAACGGCAGACTTCCGCCTACCGTTTTTATTTTCCTATCGCGCTAAACAATGCGTTAACGCCACACGCGATTAATAATAATCGTAGGAGAAACGCACGCCCACAGTACGAGGGCGATTTGTCACCACCTTAGGCGTATATTGTTGAGTATCAATATTTAAGATGGCTGATTTGTCGAATACGTTGTCAACAAATGCTTCAACTTTCCAGCTTTCATAGGTCATACCTACAGATACGTTTCCAATAACATAGCTTTCTTGGATGTATCGTCCGCCTCGCAACACTTCACCGTCTGAGCCAAGATAGGTTGCCCCTTCAAACGTGTCGGCTTCATCTTCAATTTTAAGGCCAGATCCTGTGCCATAAATTAGCTGCGTAGCGTCTTCCATGGCATAGGCATTCATTACCATTCCTGCAAGGCGATCCCCTGTGTAGGTAAGTGAGGCGTTAACATAGCCCTCTTTGCCCCCTTCCAGTTCAAAGAAGTATCGTGCGTTAATATTGCCAGAGAAGTCAGCCGAATAAGGCAGCTTACTGCCGACTCCAGCGGCAATACCCTCTAATTCAGGGTTAATACGCACAAGTTCGGTATCCAGAAGACTGAACGCCGCATTAATAACTAAGTTGTCGGTAGCCAACCAGGTAATATCAGCGTCTATCCCTTTTACTTCTGCGTCGCCCACATTATCAGTAAACACTAAGAAACTAATGTTTGTGGGGTCATAACGAGAGGTTTGCAGATCTTTAATTTCTGAATAGTAACCTGTTGCGTTAACACGCAAAATGCCATCTAAGAAATCGCCTTTTAAGCCAATTTCATAATTATCTAGGGTATCTGTGGTGGAATAAACCGGTACACGGAAGCCATTAAACGCGCCATCTTGATTAGCGGCTTTGTCGCCACCTAAACGATTCGTTACCGGCGGTCTAAACCCTTCTGAATAGTTGGCGAATAGCAATACGTCTTCGTTAACTTTCCAATCAATACCAAATTTAAAAATGGTGTCGTCTACGGTGAGTACGCCATCATCATCCAGTAAGCTAACGTCCAATGAACCGTCTTGAATAGCGGTAACAAGATCATCGCCATCTAGCCCCAAGTCGTCGTAGACTGCAGGGTCTAAAACGCCAGAACCGTACGCCTCTAAACGACTAGTGACGTCGCGAGTAGAGGTTGCACCACGGTATATATCGTCAATTTGATACCAACGGGCACCAAAGGTTGCGGTAAGTGAATCGGTGATTTCATAACCCAGTTGCCCGAATACAGCAATTTGTTCAATGGTGTGCGTCACATCATTAACAAAACTTATTTCAGGAGAAAACGGGCCACCGTCGCTATTAATGCCTTTGTCACCTGCTAGTGCATTCCATGAACTGTCTAAGTTTTCAAAAAGTTCAGTGCTTGCAATTTTAAACTGCCCTACCGAGCCAACTTCTTGTTCATCGTAAAACACACCTGCGGTAACTTGCCATGGTGTATCCATGGTGGTACTGAAGCGAAGTTCATGCGTTAAACGAGTGCTGGTGGTGTCTTCTTTGTAGTATTTAGTAGGGTCTAAGCAGCGTGCATCATCTGGACTGTCGAGATCAGTGTAGCTACACACGTAGAATGCCGAGTATAAACCGCCATTGGTATAGCCCGTGTAATCGGTAAGCGTGTCTATTTCACGGTCTAAGTACCCGCCTGTGTAGACGACGTCAAGCTTTTCTAGTCGTCCATTTAACGTCCAACTGGTTAGGCCAAACTCATCAGAGTTTTCATCAGCTTGAAAACGAATAGCAGAAGATTCACCCTCAAGGGTAGGATCGTAGGCAAACACACCCTCTGTATCTAACGTCTGCGCCGTGTGTTGAACCAAGAGGTCCCAACTGTCATTAATAATATAAGACAAGCCAAAACGTGCACCAGAGTACATGGCGTCGTTAAAGTTATCTTCTACGTGTTCACTATTACGCGGGCTAACAACTGACGCTTCACTGCTGGAATAGCCATTAATCTCGCGACGAGCATCCATCGCAACGGGGTCGATACCTTGGGCTTGAAGGGCTTCCGCTGAAATACGGTCGATAACCACAGCACTGCCAATGTAACCGCCGTTCTCTGGATCATTCTCAACATTATCAATCCAGCCACCTTGGCTCTCATTGTAGGCTGCAATTCTAAAGGCTAGGTTATCAGTAGGCGTAATATTGAAGTACGCCTCAACAGAATTGCTCATATCGCCACCTTTGGTGGTAGAGATACTGGTATCAAAACCCGCGGCAAAACCTGAATGATCGGGCTTATTCGTAATTAAACGTACTGTACCTGCTTGTGAGCTAGCACCAAACAAGGTGCCTTGTGGCCCCGGAAGTACTTCAACGCGCTGTACGTCGGTGGCATAAACATCAAGGTTTCTTCCTGCCATCGACACAGGCATTTCATCAAGATAAAACGCCACCGAGGGTTGTAACGCTTGAACTGAAGATAAGGTAATACTGGACTGGGTTGTTGCAGCGCCACGAATATAAATTTCGTTTTGGCCAGGTCCAGTACCTTGGAATACAACGTTCGGTAAGAATTCGACATAGTCTTGAAAGTTATCAATACCTAAATTTTCAAGGGCTTTTCCGTCGAGTGCAGAAACCGCAACCGGCACATCTTGAATAGATTCGCTACGCTTTGTAGCAGTAACTTCAATGGTTTCGAGTTTGGCCGGGGCTTCAGATTCTTGCGCGGCAAGCGTGGTTGATGCCAGTGCAGCGACAATCGCACAGCTAAGCTGAGTTTTTCGCATGGTGTGTGTTTTCCCTTTGTGTAGTTTTAATTCTTTGGACTGTGTTTACTTGAAACACATATCAAAAAGATCCTTTACATTAACCCACAAACAGAAATTAATTTCTACTCTAAGTATTTCTAAAAAATGTAAAACACCTACACATCTGTTATAATCGACGGCCAAACGGCCACTTACCGTTTTATAAAATACAATAATAGACGTACTCTAATCATTTAAACTAAAGTGTAATAAAATTGCACCTTGCGGTATATTTCACCGTAATAATAACAATACGATAGATAAGACAAAGGATTTTTAGCGCGTGAACGACACTCAAGCACATTCTCCACTTAACAAACCCGTGTTTTACACGTCTTCAATACTGATAGTGGCTCTGCTTATTTTTGCTGCTAGTGCACCTGAAACAGCGGATTCACTCTTTAAAGCTATTCAAAGCGTTATTGTAACCAACGGTAGTTGGTTCTACGTTTTAACGGTAGCCATTGTGTTACTTTTTGTGGTGTACCTTGGAATGTCACGCTACGGTGAGATTAAACTAGGCCCCGATCACGCCACGCCCGAATTCAGTTTTAAAACATGGCTGTCTATGTTATTTGCAGCCGGCATGGGTATTGGTTTAATGTTTTTTGGTGTTGCCGAACCGCTCATGCACTTTTTATCCCCCCCTACCGCTGAAGCAGGCAGTATCGATGCTGTTCGCGAGGCCATGAAAACCACCTTTTTCCACTGGGGTGTGCACGCGTGGGCAATATACGCAGTAGTGGCGCTAATTCTAGGTTACTTTGCTTATCGCCAGAATTTACCCTTAACCCTACGTTCAGCCCTTTACCCGTTAATTGGCGATCGTATATATGGTTGGCCCGGGCATGTGGTAGACATATTTGCCGTTACCTCCACCGTATTTGGGGTGTCTACGTCATTAGGCTTTGGTGCGTCTCAAGTCAATGCTGGCTTCAATTACCTATTCGGCTTACCTTCTACCACCACGGTTCAAATAATGATTATGGCGGGCGTAGTCGGTTTAGCGGTTATTTCAGTGGCCACGGGTTTAGATAAAGGTATTCGTATTTTATCTGAAACCAACATGGTGCTTGCCATTCTGCTACTGCTTATTGTTTTAATACTTGGTCCTACGGTGTTCTTACTACAAGCCTATATGCAAAATACGGGGGCTTACCTTTCAGATTTAGTTAGAAATACCTTCAACTTGTTTGCCTATGAAAAAACCGACTGGATAGGTGGTTGGACTATATTCTATTGGGGATGGTGGCTAGCGTGGGCACCGTTTGTTGGTCTGTTTATTGCCCGAATTTCGTATGGCCGCACTATCCGAGAGTTTGTGATGGGCGTGCTACTTATTCCTTCTGCCTTTACCCTGTTCTGGATGACAGTATTTGGTAATGGCGCAATCGACCAAGTGTTAGTGCAAGGTAAAGATGTACTGGCAAACATGGTGAATGAAGATACCTCAGTGGCGTTGTTCGTGTTTTTAGAGCAGTTCCCCTTTTCCTCGGTATTAAGTTTAATTGCTGTACTGATGGTTGTGGTTTTCTTTGTGACATCTTGTGATTCCGGGGCCATGGTCGTAGATATGCTGTGTTCACACGGTAAAAACGACACACCGCTGTGGCAACGCATCTACTGGGCGGTAGGCGTCGGTGTTGTAAGCGCGGTATTGCTATACGCTGGAGGGCTAGGCGCATTGCAAACCATGACCATTGCCGCTGCCCTGCCTTTCGCCATAGTGCTACTTATTGCCATTTCGGGGTTATTGAAGGCGCTGCGTATAGAAGCCTATAAACGGGAAAGTTTACAAGTGCTGGCAGGCACGCCCCTTCACAGTGACACAGACAAAAACTGGAAAGACCGATTAGAGAATATTGTATCTTTTCCAGACGAAAACGCTGTGCGTCGTTTTGTGAATAAAACAGTGCGTACGGCCATGGCAGAAGTTGGCGAAGAATTTAAAGTTCAGCAGTTTGATGTTGCCATAGAGGAAACCGATGAAGCCTTAATGCTAACGGTAACCATGGGTAACGACCCTGAATTTGTTTACGCTGTGTACATGACGGCCACTGAACAGCCTGAATTTGGCCCAACTGATATGCCAGAGGTAGACGAAAGCGAAAAGCCCACGTACTATCGCGCTGAAGTACACTTAAGTGAGGGTGGACAGAACTATGACATCATGGGGTGGTCAAAAATCTCAGTGATTAACGATGTTATTGATCAGTTCCACAAGCATCAACACTTTATTCATTTGCTTAAGTAACCCTAGCGTGGTTACCTCTTTATTGGATTAAGAATGCGAAAAGAAGAAGAACTGTTGGTAGCGTTACGGCGCGTTATTCGCGCCGTAGACCTACGAAGCAAACAGCTAAGTAAGCATGTGGGCTTAACCGGCCCACAACTTCTGGTTATGCAAAATATTCAAGAGCGCCCTGGCATAATGGTGCGTGAAATTGCCGACTCTATTAATTTGAGCCCGGCGACCATAACCAATATTCTCGATAGATTAGAAGCGCGGGATCTTGCCACGCGCATTAGGAGCACCCAAGACAAACGTAAAGTGGGCGTGTTTTTAACAGAACGAGGTAAGGCGGCTGTAGTTGATGCACCTCGCCCGCTTCAAGAGCACTTTGTCGAGCGTTTTTCGCAGCTTAAAGAATGGGAACAAAGTCAAATGGTAGCCACGGTTCAACGTATTGCTAGCATGATGGATGCAGAAGATATTGACGCATCACCTTTCTTAGAACTAGGTAGCATTACCGAAAAGAACATGTAGTGTTTCTAGTGATTTTTCATTAAAAATAGCCAGTGTAATAACTGGCTATTTTCATTTCTCGCCTTGTGATTCTTTTGCTTTTAATGGGTTAACGCGGCCACCCGTGACTTTGTCGGCCCGCCCTTCTTCTTTCGCTTTTTCAGCTCGGCGCTTTCTAATTTCTTTGGGGTCTGCAATAAGCGGGCGGTATATTTCTATGCGATCGCCATCACTCACGGAATCGCGCAGCTTCACCACACGACTCCATATACCCACCTTGGTTTTAGATAAATCAATGTCTGGAAACTGCTGCAAAATAGTCGACGCCGTAATTACCTCTTCAACGGTGGCATCGGGCTTTACCGCCACACTCACAATCGCTTGTTGAGTAGGTAAGGCATAAGCAACTTCACAATTAATTAAATCACTCACGCGTATACGCTCCTGGCACGCTCTGTAAAAGCTTGAACCATATTAGACGCTAAACTATTAAAAATCTTACCGAAGGCCATTTCCGCCAATTTATTGGAAAATTCAAATTCTAGATTAAGCTCAATTTTACAGGCATCTTCTGACAATGCAGAGAACGTCCATCCTCCGTTTAATGAACGAAACGGCCCATCAACCAATTGCATATCAATACGCTTACCAGGCTCCAGCACATTATGGGTGGTAAACCATTGTTTAATTCCCGCTTTTGCCACTAACAACGATGCCTTCATCACATCGTGGGAGGCTTCAAGAATTTTGCTATCGCTACAACCGGGTAAAAATTGTGGATAGGCGGCAACATCGTTCACCAAATTGAACATTGCCTCTGCGCTATGTGCTACCAAAGCACTGCGTTGAATACTTGGCATTTATTCCACTACTTCAATTTTCAAAAGCGGCATTGTAGCACAATATTTTCGCCTTACTCACCTTCGCTTTTCTGCTAGCGCCCCCATATAGGCTTGAACACAAAACATTCCCACGAAGTATTAAATATTGCGTTGGGTGTACAGACATTCTTTTACACAATCAGTATAATAACGCCTATGAAAAAGAATAAAGCCAACAAAAACACCACCGGAAATATCGCGCAAAATAAAAAGGCGCGTCACGATTATTTTCTCGAAGACAAATTTGAAGCTGGTTTAGAGCTACAAGGCTGGGAAATTAAAAGTATCCGCTCGGGTAAAGTTAACATTACCGACGCCTACATTATTATTCAGAACGCTGAAGCCTATTTGGTGGGTTGTAGAATAAGCCCGTTAAGCCAAGCATCTACCCATGTGGTAGCCGCTCCAGAGCGGGCAAGAAAGCTACTGCTGAATAAGCGTGAAATAGACCGTTTAATGGGCGCTAGAGACCGCCAAGGTTACTCTATTGTAGCAACGTCTATGTACTGGAAAAAATGCTGGGTAAAATTAGAAATTCACTTAGCTAAAGGTAAGCACGCCCACGATAAACGAGATACATTGAAAGACAAAGACTGGCAACGCCAGAAAGAACGTATGATGAAGCACAGCGTGTAGCTGTGCTTTACCCTTTCCCTAAATAAACGCCTTCAGCACCTTTTAAATTCACTCATCGTGAGCCGCTGGCTCAGCTTGACTGGCCGCTACGTCACGCTTGGTCATCGATTTTCTGTGCATTAAATCTAACAACAAGCTCCACAAAGGCGAAGGGTTTCGCAATGTCGTGAGATTATTACCTAAGCGACGCAGCTGACGCCGTACCATTGCCATATTTGCTAAGCTGGCTAACGATTTATCTCGCCAGCCACAATGAGGAATAATGCCAGAATAGCTCCATTCTTGTTGCCACTTTTTAGCTAAATCTGGCGTTATGGCTAGTGCACTGGCTAACCCCACCAACTCACAGCCTTGCTCAATAACCCTTTCTGCAACTGCGGCACGTTTTATACCTCCGGTGGTCATTAAAGGGATATCGGTTTTATTTTCTAGTGTATGGGCAAATTCCAGAAAATAGGCTTCTCTGGCAAGCGTAGTGTCGTCACGGGTTTGCCCTTGCATAGCAGGCGCTTCGTAGCTACCACCGGACAACTCAATAACATCCACACCCAAGGCTTCTAAGCGGTTTACTACATCGCAGGCATCATCAAAACTAAACCCGTTTTTCTGAAAATCAGCAGAATTCAGCTTCACCATGACAATAAAGCCTTTCGCGCAAACCGCCCTAATTTGGCTGACAATATTAATCAGCAACCTGGCGCGATTTATAATAGAACCGCCCCACTCGTCTTGACGCTGATTCGTCAGCGGCGATAAAAATTGGGTAAGTAGATAACCATGTGCCGCGTGAATTTCAATACCGTCGAAGCCTGCTTTTTCTGCCTGTTTCGCAGTTTCAACAAAACGGCGACACACATCGTGAATATCTTCGCAGGTCATTTCTCTAGGCTGGGCAAACAATTTTGAATGCTTACCCATATCGAGGGGAACGGCAGAAGGTGCAATCGCTTTTCCCTGCATATTCTTGAACACTTGCCGACCAGGGTGATTTATTTGCATCACCGCTAACGCACCGTTTGACTTAATAATTTTAGCCCAACGTTCGAACGACGCTAACGGTGTATGTTTTTCAAGCGCCACACCGCCGGGCCCTGTCATGGCCTGTTTATCTACCATGACATTACCAGTAATGACCATACCTAAATTGCCATGAGCCCAATACCGATAAAGCGTATAAAGCGCACTACCGGGCAAATTACCTTGGCTAGACATATTTTCTTCCATTGCCGCTTTTACTAGCCGATTACGCACAGTAACGCCACAAGGCAAGGTATAGGGTGTATATATTTTAGAATTAGAACACATTGGCACTTCAAACGTGATTTTAAGCCGCCCTACTTTAAAGGTTATTGATGATAAATGCATCTTTTGAAAGTCATTTTATAAAAGAAACGTTTAACACCATTTTAGATATGTTATACTTCGCATCCACATTCGGGGCTGATTAGGATTCGACAGGATCTAGGACGCCGGAGGTGCATGCAGAGGTGCGGCTGGCCTCTTAAAAAAGCCGCATTTAAATAGTCGCAAACGACGAAACTTACGCACTAGCCGCTTAATAACCGGTATAGGCCCTTCCACCCTAGTCTTTTCCTGCTAGCGGGGATTCGGAAGGTCATCCAAGTAGGATAGCGAGGGAACCTTGTCTGAGGGTGAACCGCGAAACAGTATCAGGCCAGCTGCAAGGAAATCCTGTTTGTCGGAGTTCCAAGCAGTTAAATAAATGACAAACTAAGCATGTAGTACCAAAGGTAGACATTTTCTGGACGCGGGTTCAAATCCCGCCAGCTCCACCAATTTGTATTAAGCCCCTATATTTAGGGGCTTTTTGCTTTTTAGCCCACTCATAGCGGGTGTTTTGCTGCACACCAAACACAATAAGTTGAGTTGGTAAGATAGAAATCTTCAAGCAAAATAAGCTGCAAGATATTATCAAACAACCTTCACTACCAACCCTAGGTGTCGGCGTTTATATTGGCTTATTGAAAAGTGTAAATATTAAGCAAATACAGTATAATATTTAACCACGCGCTCTAATATATTGATTTCTCGTACAATAAAAAGGATGTCATTATGAAGCGTGCTTTGTTTTGGTTTTTACTGCTTGCGGCGTTGCTCTCTGCTTATGCTGTACCATCTTTGGCTGAGCCTGCTTGTTCTACAAATTGTGTTTCTGTAGAACAAAGGGGGAATTTCGCTGTCGTTACCGGTTATAACGCCGAGGGTGTCGAAATTTACATGGAAACCGTTTCAATTGATGGCGAGACAACGCAGGAATCAGGTCGCGTATCCCTATCAGATAAAAAACTGAAAGCAATAACTAGAACCTCTCAGAGTACTTCCATTCCTTTAGTGGATGGCGCGAATTTGCAAACCACGGTAACAACCTTTACTGAATCCGACCGCACATTGATTATCATTGTTAACGCCATTTACAATACAAAAAACAATTTGTACGCCGTTGATGTGGTTAAAAAACGGGCTCGTATTTAGCGAGAACATCAACCGAATAGTACGAAAAGATGATAAAAGAACCTTATTCGTGCTTTACTTTGTTAAGGTTCTAAAAGCACCATAAATAAACGAATCAGCAAAATACACATGCCATAGCTTATCATCGTGATGGAACGTCTACGCCGTTGAGGCAACAATTCTTTTATAATGAGCGTTTGCTTGCGGTACAAGCGCGATTGCCACAAAATTACCCACGTTATTTTGACCGTGTAAAAGATACCATCAATACAAACATCCACCTTGTGAAATGGCCGAAAACACAAATGTTTCTGTAGCACTTGGTTATTGTTGCTGTGAAGGGTGAGCTTTGTGGTTAAGGGTTGGTAACGCACGCTTATCAGATTGCCACCTACTTGATGGTTATGCTGCTGAATTCGATTAAACACCATATAATTGCTGTAAACCTCCACTCACTTGCCTGCATATCCCCGTGGTAAACACCTAGCTACTCGCGGTTATCACCTTGCTAGTCCCTATACTGCCCCACTGCTTACGTTTTGCAAATAAAAAACCTACTCTGCATTGCAAACAACAATAGTTATAATATAACATAACACAAAATTAATAGACGCATACTTGAAACAATGACAACAAATTCAGTAATTAGCGCTAACGCGTTATCGGTTCACATAGATCAACGAACGATTCTAGATAACCTCAATTTTGAAGTAGGGAAAGGCGAAGTATTTGCCCTTTTAGGCGGTAATGGAGCGGGGAAATCCACCACCCTTAAAACGTTTCTTGGGTTAATGATGCCAAGCTCAGGGAGTGCCTCTGTGATGGGTTTCTCGGTAGCAGAACATACCAATGAAGTTCAAAAGTCAGTGGCCTACTTACCTGAGTCTGTCACTCTGTATGGCCACCTTTCTGGTTTGGAAAATATCCGTTACTTCTTGTCAGTAGCTGGAATCGAAAAGTCAGATGATGAGGTGTTCGCCGCGCTTCGCAAAGTGGCGCTTCAGAAAGCGTCGTGGAATAACGCGCTATCAAACTACTCAAAAGGTATGCGCCAGAAAACCGCCATTGCCCTTGCATTATTACGCAATGCGCCTGTGTTGTTTTTAGATGAACCCACTTCAGGGTTAGACCCTGCCGCTATCGATGAATTTAATGCGTTGGTGTCTGAACTAGCGGCCAACGGCGCTACCATTTTTATGGTAACCCACGACGTTTACGGCGCTTGCCAAGTGGCTCACCGCATTGTGCTTTTAAGTAACGGTAAACTAACTGGTTCTTTCGAGCGCATTGGCGATACGCCTATCGACACAGAAGCGGTACACGCAGCATTTGCAGGGCGTAAAGCATGATATTTAGTGTAGCAAAAACCATTTGTGCAGATCAGTGGCGCTATTGGCTGCGCACTAAAGTCGCCGCTACGGTACTCATGCTAGGGGCAATCCTTACCCTTGCGGCACTTGTTGTAAATGCGTTTCACATTGAGGAAGCTGCACACGCAAGAGAGCACCTTCAAACTGAAGCGGAAGAACGTTTTAAAGCACAGCCTGATAAGCACCCTCACCGCATGGTGCATTATGGTCACTATGTGTTTCGTGCCCCTACTCCATTAAGCGTAATAGAGCCGGGTGTCGACACCTACACAGGTAACGCGATTTTCTTAGAAGGCCATCGCCAAAATAGCGCCATGTTTGCTGAGCAACGGCAATCAGCCGGCCTTACCCGCTTTAGCAGCTTAACCCCGAGCTTTCTTGCGTTAGTACTCGCACCACTGTTTATTATCCTTATTGGTTACGGCAGTGTATCGCGAGAGCGCGAGGCCGGAACACTTACCTTGTTGTTGTCACAAGGTACGACTCGCTGGCAGCTAATCTTAGGTAAGCTATTAGCGCTAATTGCAGCTAGCGGTTTGTTCTTACTCCCTTTGCTTCTAGCCTGCTTATATGTCGCTTTTTCAAGCGAAAGCCCGCTTGTTGTGCTGCTATTTTGCTTAAGTTACGCCGTTTACTTCTTGCTATGGGCTACCGTTGTCACTGCGTGTTCAGCGTTATTTGAGAAAAGTAGCGTTAGCTTCACCGTGCTTATTGTTATTTGGATGGCTGTGTGCGTGTTACTTCCTCGCTTGGGAAGCAGCGTAGCGACAAATGCTGCCCCCTCAATAGGCAAACTAGAAGCCGATTTCAAAGTAGAAGAAAAACTTCGAAGTTTGGGCGACGGTCACGATGCTAACGACCCTGCATTTAAAAAGCTAAAAGAAGATTTACTGGCAAAATACAATGTAGATTCCGTTGACGACCTTCCTGTTAATTTCCGTGGTGTTGTTGCCCAATATTCTGAAGGCCGTCAGGCAAAAGTGCTCAATGAATTCGCCGAAAAAAGAATGGGTGAAGAGTTAGAACAAGCTGAAATTGCACGTCAGTTTGGATGGTTATCGCCTACCGTCGCGGTGCGCGCTATCTCTACAATATTGGCAGGTACCAGCCTTGAAACCCATCATCGTTTTCTAAAAGAAGCAGAAGCCCTTCGCTTAGCGTTTGTTCAAGGTCTGAATAAAGTGCATGTTGAGAAGTTGGACTACAAACTCGACATGAACCGTAACGCTAGCGAAGAAGCGGCGGATAAAGCGGTTGTAGGTGCAGACAATTGGGCGTTGCTATCAGAGTTTAATTTCAAACCAGAGGCCGCAAACACACGCATTTCAAACGCGCTTATTTACTTTTTACAACTGTTTGTTTGGGTATGCATTACCGCCTTGCTTTTAAAAGCGGCGGTTAGGAGGTTAAACCCATGATGCGTTTTACTGATATTAAACGTGAAGCCGGTTTTGTGTTCGGTCACCGACAAATAAAGCTTACCTTACTCGTGGTGTTTCTTTTAAGTGCGGCGTCGTTGTGGTCGGGACATGTGGAAATGCAGGAACAACAAGCCACTATTGAACGTTTACTAGAAAAAGACCAAATTGAGCGTGAAGCCGTTATCACCCACCAGTCTAACTACGGCATGGTGGCGTATTACGCGTTTCACCTAACCTACGCGCCCCCTTCCCCCCTTGCGTTTTCTGCCGTAGGTGAACGGGATGTATTTCCTTGGAAGCATCGCATACGTATGTTGGCGTTAGAAGGGCAAATTTATGAAAGCGATACAGATAACCCAGAGCTTGCGTTTTTAGGGCGTTTCGATTTTGCCTTTGTGACCAGCGTATTGCTGCCATTATTTATAATATTGCTACTTTACGATTTAAAAGCAAAAGAACGGGAAGCCCGCCGCTTCGATTTACTCAATGTAACAGCACGCAATGCCCATGCGATATGGACATCACGAGTATTAGTCACCTTAGTGCCTTTAGCGCTTGTGACGCTTACTCCGTTTGTTTTTTTCGGGTTAGTTAACGGCGCCTCGTTACCGTCTATATTAACCGTTTGCGCGATAGTGATAGGTAACATTGCACTATGGAGTGGTATTGTTCTTTCAATTGGCGCGGCAAAGCGATTTGCTAATTTCACTGCAACACACCTTGCCTCTATCATGCTAGGCGTTTGGATTGTTACCACAGTTGTCGTGCCGGTGACCGCACACACGTTAATTAATGCTGTGGTAGAAACACCTGAAGGCGGCGACATTGTACTTACCCAACGTGAAGCAGTAAATAGTGCGTGGGATAAGCCCGTTGAAGACACATGGCGCGCCTTCATTGCCACTCATCCGCAGTGGACCGACTACACAGAGTTTGACCCTGAACGAGACAGCTCATTTAATTGGAAATGGTACTACGCATTTCAACAAGTGGGCGACCAAGCCGCTAGCGAATTGTCGCAAGGCTATCAGGCTGCAACGCTTCAAAAAGACACCATTGCAAGCTACGTAGCGCTGCTTTCCCCGTCTTTGCTCTCTCAACGTTTGTTATCAAGTGCAGCTAACACTGACGTAAAAGCCATGGTGGGTTATGAAAATGACGTGCGCGCTTTTCATCAGGCACTGCGTAAATTCTATTATTACCACCTTTTCAAAGCGCCTGAATTTTCTCAAGAAAGCTTTGAAGCGCTGCCACAATTTACATCAAACACTAAAACCTCACACGAAAACCGCACAGGAAAAGAAGAATGAAAACTCGTTGGGTGAAAACCTCACTTGCAGCCAGTATATCGGCATTACTCAGTACATCGGCTTTAGCACAAAGCGAAAGTAACCAAGTTGAAGCTGAGGTAGAAAAAATTACCGTACACGGCTTGCATCGCGCGTATCAGGGAGCGTTTGAATATAAGGAAGTTCCTGCCGCTGCACAGGATATTGATTTAGGGCTAATTGGCGATGCTGGTGCGATCAACCTCAATGATGCTTTAGATCTTTCGGCCTCTGTTGCACGCCAAAACAATTTCGGCGGCCTTTGGAATAGCTTTGCTATTCGTGGTTTTTCCGGGGACGAAAACCTACCCAGTGGTTTTTTGGTGAATGGGTTTAATGCTGGGCGTGGTTTTGGTGGCCCGCGTGATTTAGCGGGCATTGATCATGTTGAAGTATTAAAAGGCCCCAAGGCCGCTTTGTTTGGTAGAGGCGAACCGGGTGGCGCGGTTAACTTAGTGACTAAACGCCCACAGTTTCTTAGCGGTGGTGAGGTAAAAGCTACCTATGGCAGTTGGGAACAAGTTAGGCTGGAAGCCGATGTGCAAACCGTTTTAGGCAGCAAAGAAGACGTAGGCCTAAGGCTTGTTGGATTTTACGAAGATGCAGAGAGTTTTAGGGATACCGTAGAAACAGAAAAAGTCGGCTTTTACCCGTCGCTCTCTTGGGAGTTTTCAGAAGACACCCGCATGACTTACGAACTCGAGTATACAGAACAAAAAATCCCTTTTGATCGCGGTGTGATAGCCATAGATGGAAAACTGGGCATTCAACCTATTGAAACCTTTGTTGGCGACCCTTCGGGAGACAGGATAAACACAGATGTGGTAGGTCACCAACTGGAAATTTCCCACAAACTTAACGATGACTGGAACCTCCTACTAGGTGCCGGTTTACGCGATACCACATTTGAAGGTAATGCATTAGAAACTAACTTTGAAGGTCGGCAAACCGTGTTTATTGACCCAGACCAAACGTTACTTTCTCGCTTTAAACGTTATCGCGATTTTGAAACGGATTATTTGGTGTTACGCGGTGAATTAGCAGGTGAATTTGAAACGGGCTCAATTAGCCACCGCATTATTATTGGCGGCGATTACGATAAGTTTGAAAATGACCAAGTTATATTGCGCTATCGCCCCGCGTATTTTTCCAGCGATACTGATATTAGTGATTTGGATTTGAGCCAATACCTGGTGATCGATATTCTCAACCCTGACTACTCACCCGTAGCGGATGTTGAATTATCTGACAACCTAGACCGCTTGGAAACACAAGAAGCTTGGGGGTTCTATATTCAAGATCAGATAGACATTACCGACAAGCTTCAAGTGCGTTTTGGTAGCCGCGTTGATAAGTTTGAGCAGCAAATTGATAATCGTTTAAACTAACCCGTTACCACCACGTCTCAAGATGACACTCGTTTTTCCCCGCAGCTTGGTGCTGTATACCTGCTGGATGACAGCCTGAGTTTTTACGCCACGTACGGCGAAGGCTTCAGGCAACTTACGGGTTCCGACTACGCTGGCAACCCATTTGAGCCGAACCAGTCTGAGTCTGTAGAAGTGGGCGTAAAAGCAGACCTCACATCAATGTTCGACAACCTACGAGGTGACGTTACGCTTTCTGCCTTTAACATTGAGCAAAGCAACATCTTAGTGTTTGATAGCAGTGAAGAAGCCTCAGACGGCTTTTTCTTAACCCCGGCTGGTAAGGCGCGCAGTCGTGGGGTTGAACTTGATATCAATGCTGAGTTTAAAAACGGCGTTTCGCTTTGGATGTCTTACGCTTATATTGATGCTGAAAGTACAAACCATGCCGAAGATGCCAACTTCGTAGCCGCGATTGAAGCTGGAGACTCGCTCATCAATGTGCCTGAAAATCAATTGAGCATTCAGCTGAGTAAAAGCCTGTCAATCTCAGACATGCCGGTACGACTAGGCTCTGGGTTGCTCTATGTGGATGAACGCCTGGGTCAAACGGGTACCGATTTTTATCTGCCTAGTTACACCACGGTACGCGCGTTCGCGCAAATTGAACCGGCTGAAAATTTGCTGGTGCGGGCAGAAGTCGACAACGTATTTGATAAAGAGCACTACACCAACTCGTTTGCTGAAGTGTGGGTAGAACCTGGGGCGCCCCGTCGTTTTAGAATTTCCGCCGCTTACCGTTTTTAAACGAGTCCTTGCGTCAATACCTACATCAATCATATCTGAACAAGTCACTATTGTGAGTGGCTTGTTCTCATCATGCTGATGACGGCTTGCATTAACCCACTTTTCTCCCGCTAAGTATGTCTAATTGAGTTTTTCTTTTGCTTTAATTACCTTTATCGATTTGACAATCTTTGCCCCCGTTAGCTACCTTCCATACATATCGTTCCTTTGCAAAATTGACGCTTTCAATACATATCTTTCGAAACGGATTGTCGTTAACTCGTTAAAATACAGGGTAGTTTTATGTTGTCTTCTTTTAGGGTGAGTCACCGCCTTTTACTCGGCTTCGGCCTAATCATCACCATGCTTGTCATTGTTACCGTAATGGGTATCGATGAAGTGGATACTATCGATAAAAAGATGACCACCATAAACGATGTTAATAGCGTTAAACAGCGTTACGCTATTAACTTTCGAGGGTCGGTTCACGATAGAGCGATTGCTATTCGAGATGTTGTGTTGCTTGACTCTTTATCGGAAGTCCAAAGCGTGATTAGGGAAATTAATCAGTTAGCCAATTTCTATAAAGAATCTGCGTCTCCCATGGAGCGCATGCTCGCTACGAACAGTACTCCCCAAGAACGTAAGATGATGCAGCGTATAAAAGAGATAGAAACCTATACCCTGCCTTTGGTTAAACAGATTATAACGCTGCGATTGCAAGGAAACAGGGTGGATTCTAAGGAGATTTTGCTCACGAGAGCTAAACCCGCCTTTATCGATTGGTTAGCAGCCATCAATGCATTTATTGATTATCAGGAGCAGCAAAACCAAGTTGAAACCGACGAAGTACGCACAGCCACTGGGGCGTTTACCGGTGTAATGATAAGTGCCACCACCATTGCCATCCTCATCGCTATATTGGTAACTTGGCTATTTATTGCTTACTTTAAACGCCAGTTAGGCGGTGAGCCCCATGAGATCGCTGAAATTTTGCATACCATGGCCAACGGAAAAATCGGCAACCACGTAGAAAGTAAACATTCGGGAAGCGTGCTGCATTCTTTGGCGCGCTTACAACACCAGTTGAATAGCACAGTCAAAGGCATTAACCATTCTGCAGACAGTATCACTAGGCAGTCTCAAACTGAGTCTGATAGTAGCGGAAATTTAGATTTTTTAGCCTCTCAGCAGTCTTCTCAAAGTGCGAATGTTATTAAGTATATGGAAAGTGTAAGAACTGAGGCGGCGTTAGTTGAAAACTTACTTTCACAAACAGAACAGATTTCAGTTGAGGCAGCCGATACTTCTGCAGATGGTAAAGAAGCAGTGTCCCATGCTGCAAATGAAATTCGTAGCTTGGCAGAAACCGTAAAAATGGCGGTAGACAATATTAGAAAGCTTGAAAAACGCACGCAAGAAATTAGTGGTATCACTAACACGATTAGCGGGATTTCAGAGCAAACAAACTTACTTGCGCTTAACGCAGCCATTGAAGCTGCCCGCGCAGGTGAGTCAGGCAGAGGTTTCGCGGTCGTGGCCGACGAAGTGAGAAGCTTAGCATCGAGAACAGGCGAAGCTACAGCTGAAATTTCGTCTATGCTCAATGAAGTTCAAGCTGAAACATCGGTCACAATGGAAATTATGTCGTCGAGTATTCCACAGGTAGAAGGGGCAATTGAGCTCTCGGATAAATCAAGCAACTTGCTGCAAATTATAGAAGAACAAGCTAAACAGTCTTTAGACAATGTCAATCAAGTGGTCAGTGCTTCTACCAAGCAAATATCCACACTGAATGCACTTAACGATGGGTTAAATGAGGTTATTGCGACTGCCACAGCTATGGGAGATTCCTCCATGAGCCTTTACGAACAGAATCAGCTAGTAGCGAAAAAACTCTCGAGTTTAGCGAAAGAACTTAAGCAACATACTGACTATTTCACTACCCAATAGCGAAACCATCGAAACGACCTAAAACAAGGTGAGTCACCGCAAGTACTCGCCTTGTTTATTAATATCGTATAAACCAACATTCACACCAGCTTATTCTTTCCTATGGGCGCCCCCTGCAACAGTCATGTTTGCGCCATTATCTAAAATTTAAGGAAAGTGATTCAAGGCAAAGCCTGTTTATCCAGCCTAGTGTTATACATACACTAGGCGCTAACCACATCGGCAAACAGGTAATAGCATGACTTCATTTTTCAAACAGAAACTTTCACGTATAAGCCCTACACGCAACGCGCCACAACTTCATCGACTTTTTGTACTATCTATAATGCTTGGCATGCCTTTCATGTCCCACGCCGACACGAAAGTGGTGCCCGCAAACGAGGTAGAATGGGGATATTTAAATCCGCTTCGTGGGGATAAAAGCCCAGGCGCCGCTGATTTGTGGGGAGATAGAACGCAAGATACTGCAACGGGTATGTTGGTGCGCTTTAACAAAGGGTTTGAGTCGCCGCCCCACATTCATAATATTACGTATCGTGGAATTGTCATAGAAGGGCAAATGCACAACGATGATCCTAGCGCAGCCAAAATGTGGATGCCCACAGGCTCGTTTTGGACTCAACCCGCCGGGGAAGATCATACTACCGCAGCTAACGATTCAACAAACCTCATCTACTTAGAGATTGACGAAGGCCCGTATCTGGTTAAACCATCAAACGCACATTTTGACAATGGTGAACGCCCCGTGAATCTGCACATCAACAATATGGTTTGGCTTCACGACTCTGATTTAGCAACCCTATCTGCTGATGGCGTTAAGGCAACCTATTTATGGGGAGACACCCAAGATGTATTTGGTTCAATGCTTTCTTTACCGGCAGGATTTGACGGCACGATTACGGCTTATGGGCAATCGTTTAAAGCTGTCGTCATAAAAGGTGCGGTGA
This sequence comes from Alteromonas sp. B31-7, assembly GCF_015767655.1. Lineage (NCBI taxonomy): Bacteria > Pseudomonadati > Pseudomonadota > Gammaproteobacteria > Alteromonadales > Alteromonadaceae > Alteromonas > Alteromonas sp. B31-7. Next base: position 1,972,052 of record NZ_CP065233.1, on the reverse strand, counting down.
ACTATACGTATTCAGATGCGCAGGTAACTCAACACACCGCAATGGGCTCAACAGATAGCGATGAAGGGAACAAAACTATCGCCCTTGGCGCGGGAAGTTTCCTAGAATCAACCGGCGAAAGCCAACACAAGGTTAACAACACGAGTGAGGGCGAGGTACTTGTTTATATTCGTGCCGATAAGCCTTTTCAAGTAAGCCAATAGCGGCGCCATCAAACGCGAAAAACTTACAACTGCAAAGAGTAGCCTGGCTACTCTTTGCTGAATTGAATTAAGTGGCTTAGATATAGGGCAACGGCAAAGACTGCCAAGCTCAAAGTGCAAAACCACCACACCAAAGCAATGCTCAGTACTTCACTCGTCACCATACTCAGCCACAACGACAATACCAAACCCAGCCACCCTAAAATAACAAGGCCTCGCGGTTTTACCGCAATACTTGGGTAGTTATTTTTGAGCACCTTATGATGCTTTTGCATAGAAAACGCCAAACATGCCAAGGCGAAAAGTTGAATAAGTGCAACAATAGTAGTCACTGCCCTGCTCCGTGACGCCTAAATTTTCTAGCCAGTATTAGCAATAATCCACCAAACACTAAAAAAGCAGGAATAAAGCTTAAATAAGTCATGTCACCGGTAATGACCCCATGCTGAATGCGGCTAAAATACATACTTAGCTCAATCATTACGAGCGAAAAACAAAAAAGACTCGCCAATAATGTTTGTTGGTACCAGGCTCGACGAGCGCTCCCAGAGTATAAAGCATGATGAAAGCTCGCCAACCATACAATAAAAAAGCTATGTATTTCCCATTCACTGCGCATCGCCATGGTTTCAGGCAAAAGCTTATTGGCAAGAAAGAAGCTTATACACGCAAGCACTAACCCCATTATTGCAGCCACATTTCCTTTTTCCATTAATGCCAGGGTTAAACGGCTTTGTTTGTTCGATTTCTTACGTTGGTTTACCCAAATGATATTGCCAGTAGCGATAAGTGCGCACCCTGCCACCCCTAATGCAAATAATAACCAGCGCATACCTATAGGAGCATAGTTAGCCTGATGCAACCCATACAGCACCCGTCTTATTTGGGCAGGCACAGTTTCATTTTCATAGCCGGGTAGAACGTCTCCTGTATAACTGTGAAAGACAGCGCGTTCTGCCCGGTTAGATACGGTGGTGGCCTTACTGCGTTCAACAATCGTGCGACTGTTGCTTAACTGGGGTTTTTCCACGGTAATTTTGGCAATAGGGTTAGGCTCTTGCCATGTTTTTGCTAGTGTTGAGGTTATTCGGCTTATTTGTATTTGCGTCTGCTCCTGCACTTTTTGCGCGGGCGGCAGTAGAGCCAAAGAGGGAATAATTTGCTTGTTCACCCCTTTTTCGCCCCTCTCAAAGTGGCTATTTGCTGCATAGGGCATGTACATAATGGCGTAGATGAAAATACCACTGACACAAATCATGATACAAAATGGCAAGGTTAAAATGCCAGCCAACGCATGAAAATCGGTAAGCCATTTTTTCAGCTTGTGGGGCCGTAAGGTGAAAAAGTCTCTAAAAAAACGGCGATGGGTAAAAATACCGGTATAAATAGCTAACAACATGGCCATAGCAGCAATGCCCACTATGTAGCGCCCTCCGTAGCCGCGTAATTGCAGGGTATAGTGGAAGTTTCGAAAGAATAAGCCACCTTTGGTTTCCATTTCTTTTTCTAGCGCGGCCGTATCAGCATTAAATGTGACCTTTTTCCGGCTTTTATCTTTACGCCATTGCACGTACCAGTGCGCGTTTCTATCTGTAGGCAAATGTACGCGCCACTCGTCAGCATCACTGGCATTCTCTTTTAAAAAAGCAAAAGAATGATCAATAAGGGCATCTTGAGGAAGGCTAATTACATGTCGCTCAGGCATTAAATAGCGCGTCATTTCAGGCGTAAAATAGCTTAGTGTACCTGTGACAAAAATGGCAAAAAGTAACCAGCCGCAGAACACACCCAAATAGGTATGCAACCAAATCATGCTTTTTCTGAATGTTGCTTTCATTATGATGTCGCTAAAGGGTTGATACGTAGGGCAAGCCAAGAAAACACAGCACAATACTGAAAAAAAGCATGAGGCTCCACGCTCGAATGTTTGCTACAGCAAAGCTGATAATAAAAATGGCGAAGAATAAAAAGTAGCTAAGCATACATGCACTCAGTATCGCCACGCCTTTACCCAGTGAGAAGCCCGTCACAAAGCAATAGGTGAGATAAAAAGTACTCAGTGCAGATGCAGCATAGCCGCCCACTATGGCGGCTATGCTACGTAGCCATATTTCTACGTATTTTTTCAATGATGCAACCTACGTTAAAAGCTATACGAAGCGGTTAGCTTAACGTTACGCTCTTCGCCTGGCAGGCCACCCAAGTACATTGCGCTGCTGTAGTAGTCAGTATTGTCTAAGTTTCGAACGTTTAATTGTACGTTCCAATCATCAGACACATAGCTCACGGCCGCGTCCCATACTGTATATGAGTCAACGAATGCGTAATCGATACCAAAGGCTGACGCAGAAATAGTGCGTTCGTCTTCGTAGGTTACGCCCACACTAAACTTCACAGGCGCTGGCAGCGCATCGAAGGTATGACTGTAAGTTAGCCATGTGCTGGCGAACTTTTCTGCAATCCCTTTAGTTTGCTCTTCATCAGTGCTTGAGGCATGCGCACCAGGCTCGGTGACAGGATCTTGATATGTGCCATTCGCATTAAGTGACCACTGTTCGTTGATATCAAAGTTAATGTCTACTTCTACACCTGTGGTGCGATCTTGTTCATCGTAGTAGTATTCCGGCACATCAACGTTATATGAAGGGTCGTCAATATTGTCTTCATATAAGGGGTTGCTGTATTGAAGGTTGGTTCTAGCAGTATCAAAAAATACAATTGAACCAATAACCTGCTCTTCAAGCGCCGTGAAACGCACACCAAAATCCCACGATTCCGATTCTGAATCAGGCTGATTATCTTCTTCTGCTAGCGCATCTAAAATACCGTACGCGGTTCTTCCCTTAGAATGGTTAATGAACGTACTCAAGCTATCACTGAATAAGTAGGTTAAACCTAGGTTATAGGTAAATCCGTTGTCACTGGTATCGTACTCTGGATTACCGTCGCTATATTGGTTTAGGTAAGTTTGTTTTACCCCACCGTAGGCGCCACCAAAACGGCCAGTAAAGTGCTCATTAAAGTAAACTACTTCTTGGAAACTCACGCCCCAGCTACTCACATCTTTGTTGTATTTGCTGCGTAAGGAAGGGTTGTAATCTTCAAATGTGCCAGTAGGCCAATTAGGGTCGCGTATATCTAAAATATACGGTACAGCATCGCTTCGTGTATCGTCTGCGTCCCAAATAGACCACTGTGCGTAGCTAATGTCGTGGTCTTCATAGTTCACGCTGGCTAAATGTTCACCTCGAACATCGCCAAAAGACCATGTTTTGGTGACATCAAGGAAATACTGCCACACTTTCTCATCAGCCATTACCTTACGATACTCTTGTCTGCGTGCCGCAAACGGGTATAGCACACCATCAATAACAAGCGGCGCACGAGGCTCTAAATTAGTGGTGCCATTACGATCAACGTACACGTAATTGAAAGCACTGGTTTGACGAATGTATTCAGATTCGTACGAGCGATATTGAAGTTGCTGAGTTAGTGACCAGTTATCACCCAATTCAATATCTTGGCGTACTTTAATGCGGAACTCTTCCCCTTCATTAGGGCGTGAAATAGGCGAAATAAGACTGGTGTCACCTAAATCATAAGGCTGCACACCGTCTGTTGACGTGAGTGATGCGGCTAATTCGTCTCGTTGTTCATCAGTTAACTGTAAACCACCTGACTCTGCAGTGCCATTAACCAAATCATCACCGGTTAAACTCCCTGCGTCTGTATCAAACATGGTTAAATCGATTAATCTCACTGGATGACCCACTGAGTCAACTTGTACCGCATCGTCAATATAGGCCGCAGAGACTAAAAACTGATTGTCTGGTGATGCAATCAATTTTAGTGACGTGTATAACTCACTGCGTTCGTCACTCAAACCTCGATAGCCGTCAGATTGTTCGCGGTTTGCCACCACGCGGTAAGCAAGATCTTTATTAATAGCGCCGGTGGCATCTAACATTATTGAATAGCTGTCCCAGCTACCGACGGACGCGCGAATTTGATACTGATCTTCAAACTGGGGGTTTTTCTCAATCAGGTTAATAATACCCCCAGCCTCACCCATGCCATACAAGCCTGTTGCCGGCCCTTTCAATACTTCTATACTTTCAACGTTGGTCATTGAACGAGTGGGGTTGTAGCTATTTCCCAGGTCTGCGCCCGCGTAAATACCATCAAAGGTATAATTCACACCAAGGCCACGGATAGCAAGGTTGTCTCCCACGCCATAGTTGTTTCCATCTTGACTCAGGCCACTAATATTTCTGATACTTTCTTGTAGTGTGCTAACCCCTTGTTCGTTAAGCAAGGTGCCATCTACGACGACAATGGCCGCTGGCGTTTCCATCAAACTCATATTTGATTTGGTAGCAGTACCTGACTCTAAAATCAGTCGATTATGGCGGCCGTAAACTGTAATAACGTCAAGATTTTCATCGCTTACTTCAGCGATATCCGTTTGTTCAACCTCTTCCTTTTCAACATTCGCCTGCTGTTGGGCAAACGGCGTTGAAACATAAAGTAAAGAAAATAGCGCTGTAGTAGCGCTGAGCGTTTTCGATTTGGCAATATTAATGTGCATCGAGTGTCCGTCTATGAAGTGTATGTAAAGTCACCTTTAATCTAGGAAGCAAAAGGCGTGCGAATGATAATTAGTCTCATTACTTAATTCAACTTAATTTACAAAAAACTGAACTTATCGCGAACCCTGCAAAAAAACGGGTGCTTGACCCGGTAGAATGAATGCTCTACCCTTTAAGTAGAACATTTATTCTACCCAAACGGTTTACCCTAAGGTGAAAGACATTGTTGCCTACTATGGATAAAAAAGTGGAACTCGCGTCACGCCTTGAAGACGCCTTCTCTCTTCATGGCTTTGCAGAGCCAAACGTAGCCACGTTGAAATCACATACGCAAACCACACTAAAAACACTGTATAAGTACTTTCCGTCAAAGGAAGATATGATAGTGGCCGCACTAGATAACAGGCACAACCGATACATCGGTTTTCTGGAACAGGGCTGCCCTCCTCACATAGACGCTGCGTTAGATCATATTCTTCAGCGTTTAGCCCATTGGCTTGAACACTATGCCCCGCGAGGATGTCTGTCGCTTCAAGCATTAGCAAGCTATCCAAATAATGAACAAATAGCGAAGGCGGTGAATTCACACAAACAGGAAGTCAAAGGTTGGTTTGAATCTCGACTTGGGGATAAAAGCCTTGCAGAACGCGTATTTCTCATTCACGAAGGTATGTCTAGTGCTTGGCCTACACTGGGCTACCTCGCCCTTGACGCGGCAAAGGCCAACGTATCTGCACTGCTAGTAAGCCCCTCACAAGTATGAATCTGATATTGAAATTTAGCGAAAAGGAAACGTAATGACATCCGTACCTGCCACCATGAAAGGCGTTCAATTAACTCAGCATGGAGGGTTAGACTCCCTCACGATAAACCCTTCAATCCCTGTACCTTCACTCACCCCTAACGATGTGCTTATTGAAGTAAAGGCCGCAGGGGTTAATAACACCGATTTAAACACACGTATTGGTTGGTATTCGAAAGGTGACAATGATGCAGATGACGCTGGCTGGGGCGGCACTGCACTGAATTTACCCCTTATTCAAGGTGCGGATGTATGTGGTTACATTGTGGCGGTAGGTGACAATGTGAGTAACGCGCGTATTGGAGAAAGGGTGTTAATTGAGCCTTGTTTATTTGAGGCTAATAGCGAAGCATTGTCTTCACCCTGGTACTTTGGTTCGGAATGTGACGGCGGCTTTGCTCAGTATACAAAGGTAGCCAGCCAGCACGCTCACCCCATTCACTCTTCATTGAGCGACGTCGAGTTAGCCTCTTTTCCCTGTTCCTATTCCACCGCAGAAAATATGCTATGCAGAGCTCAGATCACTGAAAAAGATAGCGTGTTAATCACGGGCGCATCCGGCGGTGTGGGTTCGGCCGCAATTCAATTAACAAAGGCCCGTGGCGCGAAAGTAGTGGCGGTGACCAGCGAAAATAAACGCGACGCCATATTACGTTTAGGGGCAGACGCGACCCTTGACAGAAACGCTGATTTTAACACTTACGCCAAAGCTCAGCCCTTCGACGTAGTGATTGATTTAGTCGCTGGCCCTCGCTGGCCAGAACTGCTCGACATGCTTAAGCCTTTCGGTCGCTATGCCACTGCCGGTGCCATTGCGGGTCATACCGTACCGCTCGATTTACGCACACTCTACTTGAAAGATTTGCAGTTACTGGGTTGCACCATTCTGTCTGAGGGAGTGTTTGCCAGCTTAATTCAACGTATAGAGGCCAATCAAATAAAGCCACTGGTAAGCAAGGTTTATCCCTTAGAGGACATTACCCGCGCCCAGCAAGATTTTGAACGAAAAAACCATATCGGCAAGTTGGTGCTCTCAGTCGAGTAACAACTGTCTGATGTAGGGTAATTTTCACACTCCTTCCTCTGTGTAGAACTAAACCCATTTCCATTGCATACGTATAGTGAAAGGTAATTTATTGCTATTGCACAGGGAACGCTATGGACACGTCAATGAGTAAACTGCTTAACAAGCTAGTTGAGGAGCAAGATGGAGGTAAGGTTTCTGCGGGGAAAATTATTGCTCGCTTTGAAGACAGAGGTTTTGGACCTTTGCTTTTAATACCGTCGTTAATTGCGCTACTGCCTACTGGCGCTATTCCTGGCGTGCCTACCTTTTGTGGCATTACGCTTTTCTTAATTTGTGTGCAAGCTGCCATGGGCCGAGAGAGCCCATGGCTACCCAATAAACTGACCCAGCAACAAATAGAAACCGATAAACTTGAAAGCGCCGTGGAAAAAGCCAAACCCAAGGTTCAGCGCGTAGAAAAGTTATTGCGGCCACGAATGACGCAGCTCTCTCAAACTCCCATGAAAAACGTTATCGCGGGCTATTGTGCCATTGCCGCGCTATGCATGATCCCTCTTGAAGCGCTGCCTTTTGCGGTAGCTTTACCTGCGTTCGCGTTATGTATTACAGCGTTAGGGATGACCAATCGAGATGGTGTGTTTATAGGTGTGGGTTCTGTCCTTCAGTTGGGGACACTGTACCTGGTTTTGACCACAATAGGTGTGATGTAGTCCAGCGGCCCTCTACCAAATTGCTCACCGGCGATGACGGCGAAAAGGCATTAACAGTAAGCCAATGACACTGGCGTTTTGCTTTGACGCTGGAAACTCTGCTTGCCCTATTTTGATATCGTCGTCGCTAAGCGAAGTTTCATGTTGGTAGCTATTAAAAAGTTTATCCCACCACGACACACTGAAACCAAAGTTGCTGTTTGAGTCTTCAATACGTTGACTATGGTGAATACGATGCACACGTTGCGTAATAAACAGTTTGCTGATGGCATTATCTACCGCTGAGGGCAGTTTAATATTGGCATGATTAAACATAGCAAAACCGTTTAATGCCACCTCAAAAATGACTACTGCTAATGCGGGTACGCCAAGAAAAATGACCACGGCGGCTTTAATCAGTAAACTCAAGGCAATTTCGATAGGGTGAAACCGTAGGCCTGTTGTGGTGTCCACATGGCTATCTGCATGATGCATTTGGTGAAAACGCCATAATAACGGCACGGTATGAAACAGGCGGTGTTGCCAATAGATCACCAAATCTAACAAAAGCATACACACACTTATACCAATCCAAGCAGGCAAAGATAGACGATTAAACACCCCCCAATTGGCGTTATTTGCCCAAAGCGCCACACCTACTAATGCACCCGGCAATAATAGACGCGTGATGAGTGCGCCGGCCAATACCATCGCAAAATTCCCCCGCCATCTTACCCAAGCAGAGAGCTGCGCTTTACGTGCAGGCCGTGTTGCTTCCCACATTGCCATCACCGTAAAAATACACACAAACGCGCCGACTCTTATCAAAGATTCATTTTCCATGGGTGGCTAACCTACTTCCTTTATCGCCGTGAACATCATGATGCCCCCTGAAAGATATCAACCCGCTTTGCGTTATAAACACAGCTATTTCTCAAGTGCTTTTAACGTGGTAAAACCAAATACAATGCGGGTAACCACAGTTATAGCGCACGCACCAGCAAAAAGGTACGCCAATGGCGCAAAATAACTGGGCCACAGACAAAACGCGAGAAACACGGCTATAGTTTCTGTGCCCTCAGTTAAACCCTGCATGTAGTAAAAGCTTTTATTTGAAAACTGCGGCCTATCGATATTAAATTTTTCAGCCGCAATGGCAAAGGCAAGAAAACTACTGCCTGTACCGATAAAGCTGGCGATTAATACCAACGCTGGAACGCCCCATTCTTGAGGGTTGGCCATACCAAAAGCCAAGGGTACGGAGGCGTAAAACAAAAAATCCAGACAAATATCTAAAAAGCCCCCTGCACTACTGCTACTGCTTTGATACCTAGCTAGCTCTCCATCAATACCGTCACAAACTCTATTTAAGCAGATGCACGCAAACGCTCCGCTCCATACACCCAAAATAATGAACGGCATTGCAAGCAGACCTAGACAAAAACCCGCCACGGTAATTTGATTTGGCGTCACATTTTGTTTATCAAGCCAACTCACCAAAGGCCTAAGTATTGGCTTAATGTAAGGCGTTACTTTTGCATCTAACATGAAGAAATCTCAATAATTCGGCCACCAGCAGCAACGGCATCATCGCTATCGTGTGTCACCATTAAGGTAGGAATGCCACCTTCTTTTAATTTATTAAACACCCAGGCTCTCATGTGCGAGCGAGTCTCAGGGTCAAGCTTACTAAATGGCTCATCAAGCAATATTGCTTTGGGAGCCGCAGCTAGCGTACGCAGTAGCGCTACGCGAGACTGCTGTCCGCCGGATAAAGATTGCACCGGTCTATTTGCCATTTCATCTAAGCCAACTGAGGCGAGCATTTGAACAATATGGCGTCGTTTTTCATGTTTAGAACGCGTGGCATATTGCAGATTTTGAGCAAGCGCAAAGCCAATATTTTCAGCCACGCTCATATGTTCAAATAAAAAAGGATCTTGAAACATCAGCCCTATTTTACGCTCATAGGGTGCGAGTTCATCAATGCAGTTGTCGTTGAGGTAAATACGCCCTGTTTTCGAAAAAGGCGGCATTAAATGCCCTGCAATTGCCGCCAACAATGTTGACTTTCCCGAACCGCTCGCCCCCATAACAGACACGATTTCCCCCGATTTAATTTCACTATTTAACGTTAATAGCGGTTTGCTTGTATCCAGTTGTTGATTATAAATCGTAAGACTATCCAACTTTAACGTCATACGCCCCTTGCCCTCTTAAAAAAATTCAAACGCTCACTAGGCGAGAAAAGACGCGGAGACAACCACCACGCTAAGCTAAAAAACAACCAAGGTAATAGCGCTTGAATAACCACATATACCGCAGTTAAACGGCGACTGCTTCCAGACGCCAATGCCACAGCTTCTGTGGTAATCGTCGTATACTGCCCGGCAGCTACTAACAACGTAGGCAAATATTGCGCAACACTTATTGCTATACCTAACGCAAGGGCAACCAATAACGGGCTAATTAAAAGCGGCAGTTTTATTTGCGTAAATACCTGCCAAGGTGTTTTTCCTAAACTCGACGCAACTTGTTCGTAGCGCGAGTCTAACTTTCGATACGCCACTGCCAGTGAGATGAACACATAAGGCAGCACGTAAACCAAATGCGCAATAAACAGTGATAGAAAAATAGTGTCAGGCAAAAAGCGTTGCTGAAACCATACTAACCCGTACAAAAAGGCCACACCGGGTACCAATAACGGAAGAAACAGTAAGACAGCGAATACTTTAGGGGAATAACCTATGGTGTTGTCTTTGCCATGAGCACTTTCAAACTCTAGCGTCAACAACGTAAGCACCACTGCAACCACGCTGACGCTTCCTCCTAACACTAGTGTATTTAATACCACTGGCCCCAGGCTACCCAATGCTGTTTGCCAATGCAGTAGAGTAATGCCATCAGGAAGCAACGACGAAAATGTCCAATATGTGGAGAATGACCACATGATCACACTGAATAACACCAACGCACTGACGATGGCGTAAAGGGTTAAAATACCCGCGGCAAAAAATCTCACCATGTGTTTAAACAGGCCACTTTCTTTACTCAAAAAATAGGTTTTTGAAAAAAGCCCTATTCCCTTTTCTATCAAGCACCACACCAGTAGAGCACTTAACGTGACACCCACTTGAATCATGGCGGCAGCACTCGCCTGAAAACGCAGACTAAGATCCACATGATTAAACCACTGTACAACTGCCACGCCAAGGGTTGCAGGGTTATTTGGACCTAACAACAAAGGTATTTCCACATTTGCCGTCGAAAATGCCAATACGGCTAATATAGGCAATCGAATTTGCGGATAAATAACAGGCAACACCACTTTAAAAAAAGCAGACTCACGTGAATTCCCCATCATGATCGCCGCTTTACTGTACCCTTGCACGGCTTTAACCACCTGGGGCTGTGCCATCACACCCAACGCCATTAGCAGGATAAACGGCAGTTCTTTTAACGCTAACGCAAAGACAATGGCCACACCGTGTTCATCATAAGGAAAAACCCAGTTAACCGGCACCAATCCATATTCCCCTACCCCAAATTGATTTAACAGCTTGCTAAACAACCCCGCTGGAGAGAGAACAAACAGCAGTGCAATAGCAATGCCGGCATGTGGCAGCACCAACAAAGGGCTTATTAGCCGCTGAACACGTGATAACAGCGTTGTGTTATACAGAAAGGCCAGAATGACAAAGGTGCCCGTTACGGCAATGACAGTCGCCATCACCCCCGTGGTAAAAGAAAGCTGAATCATCTTAAGGTTAGAGGGCTGGGCAAAAAATGCGTGAAATGCCTGCACATTGAACTGTTCACTGCCTAATGCAGGGAAATAACCAAAAGCAGGTAGAATAACCCCCACCACCCCGGCGGTAATGGGCACAAATAACACGGCCATAAAAAGTAGGCTCGCGCCCTGGGTATAGCGCTCAAAGACCGTCATTAAAAATAACCTTGATAGCGCGTGAACCAAGCCTCTTTTAGTGCTTCTGTCCAACTTGCGTGAGGTTCTGCAAAAAGCGGCACAGACGCGTCAGAAGGTAAAGCAGAGGGGTGTTTATTGTGTTGTTTAAACAGTGCTCGTTGCGCCTCATTCAGCATGGCCATATCCAACACTGTGTCATCCCCCCATGTTTGTAACTGCATTTTCTTCGCTTGTGCCCGAGGCGATAACAAAAAATCCACCACGACTGTAGCCTCTTCGAAATGCGCCGCGTTAAACGGAATACCAATAAAATGCACATTGGCAAGGCTACCGTCATTCATGGCGTAAGTGCGAACACTAGGCGGCAAATCGTAACGGTTAACCGCGCTAGGAATTTCTGCGGCAGTAAACGAAAAAGCAAGCCATAATGACTCGCTATCCATTAAACGTTGTAACTCAGAGGCCTGACGCACGCGGTATTTCCCTTGTTGCCACATTGTTGGGTGCAGTGCATCTAAAAAGGTCCATAAGGGTTCAGATAATTGCTTGAATGCCTCCGGCGTTACCGGCTCATATAACCTATCGCGGTGTTGATTGTTTAAAGCAATAAGCGCGTATTTTAAAAAACTAATGCCTAGATAATCACTGGGCAATGGATAAGTGAAACGCCCTGGATTTGCCTTAGAAAACTGCAATAATGCCGGCAGGGTTTTAGGAGGATGGGGCAACAATACACTATTGTGATAAAAAACCATTGCAGCTTTACCCCATGGCGCTTCTTGCCCTTCTGTAGGTAAGCCAAAGTCGGTTACCATGGCGGGATTTTCCGTGGCGTTGGTGAGCGAAAAATGAGTAAGCGTGGCCACCCAATTTGATTTTAATAAACCATGGCGTTGCATGGCAGCAAAGTTTTCGCCATTAATCCAAATGAGATCCACGCTGCCATTATCAAGATTGCCCGCCGCCTTTTCAGCCAACACCCGAGACACCGCGTCACTGGTATCCGCCAGCTTTAAATGATTTAAATCGATATTATGTAGCCGCTTAACCTCTTGCTTCACCCATTGCAAATAACTATTAACTTGCGCACTGCCGCCCCATGCATGAAATTGAACGGTATCGCCGTTCGCGTTAGCACATAGCAAACTTAACACTACACAGGCAAACCCAAGTAGTCTTTGGCGCAATGCCGCAACACCTTGGAATTTGCGCTTATTTCGCCCGATCATTCAATGCCCAGTCGTAATCGGAAAATCCAATGTTTAAGGTGCCCGCCCTTAATGCTCTTTGCTGCACCTCAGTTAAATCCAATGCGCTTACATATAACAATAAAAAGCCATTTAATGAGGTAGCCCCTCGCCAAGGCGCTTCAAAATCATCGCGATACCAATCAAATATTTTTGAAACCTTTAAGGTATTACCCTCAATATAATGCCTTGAATTATCAGACAGAAAACGTTGCGTTTGCGATTCGAGTTGCTGCGATAATTTGGCTTCTGTATAGGCTTCCTCGCGTAAGGCGGGGCAGCCTATACTGGCACAATTAACCGCGAAGTGAATGCGGGGTTCTTGATATTTGTTGCCACCGCGAATAAGGGTGTGCTCGATATTATCCAAGGTGCGCGTTTTCCCTAAAAGCGGCGCAAACGCCTGTTTCCAAGGTGAAGAAAAAAAACCACCGATATCTCGAATTGAGCCAATATCGGGGTAATGTTCAATAATCAACGCCAGTGTGTAAGCATTGTATGCGTTAATCAAAAAGGCAAGTTGTCTGTCTTTATTCCAACCTGCAAACGTGGCCGTATCGATAGCGGCTAAGGCAGATAAATACCCGTCTAATTCTGATTTATCCTTTGCTAATGCGGCGTAATCTACCTGGGTACTTTTACCATCATTAATGGCGACAACGTGCTTTTGTAATAACTGGTCAAAAGGCGCATGCAAGTTAATTTGGGCAAAGGATGGCGTAGCCACGAAACACAAAGTAAATAACAGACACCGTATGGCTAGCCCATTGTGCATAGCATTCATCACCTTATCCTCTACGCCACGTATGAAATTTTTCAACGTAGGTAAGTAGCTTTTCTGGCGCATTGGCGCGCTTCCAGTTTCCCGCAGCATATTTAGCACCTTCTGCCCACGTGGGGTACGTATGAATAGTGCCTAGGATTTTGTTTAACCCTAACCCGTGCTTCATGGCGATAACAAATTCTGCTAGTAAGTCACCGGCATGCTCTGACACAATAGTGACACCTAGAATTTTATCTTTCCCAGGTGGCGTCAACACTTTAATAAAGCCTTTTCGCGCGCTTTCGGCTACCGCTCTATCCAATTCTGCAAATTCGTAGCGTGTCACCTCAACCTCTATGCCCTTTTCCTGCGCTTCGGTTTCATTAAGACCCACCCGGGCCACTTCGGGGTCGATAAAAGTGGTCCATGGAATCACACGGTAATCCACTTTAAACTTCTTAAAGCTGCCAAATAAGGCATTAACGGCTGCGTACCACGCCTGATGGGAAGCTACGTGAGTAAACTGATAGGGCCCAACCACGTCTCCTGCAGCAAAGATATTGGGCATTATTGTTTGTAAATATTCATCGGTATCAATGGTTTTATCGAAGGTGATGCCTATTTCTTCTAATCCAAAACCTTTCAATCTGGCTTTTCGTCCAACTGCAACTATGACTTCGTCGTAGGCAACCGTGTGTTCCCGCCCCTCTTTAGCCACGACTAACACTTTTTCTCCGTTTTGCAATTCAAAGCGAAGCGCATCGTGGCGAGTGAGTACCTTAACGCCACTTTCTCGCAAAACAGAATCGGCGTATTCCGCCACATCAACGTCTTCACGCCCCATTAAACGTGGTGCGCGTTCTATTTGCGTTACCTCGCTACCTAGGCGAGCAAATGCTTGTGCAAGCTCACAACCAATAGGGCCTCCACCTAGCACGATTAAACGTTTAGGTGCAGTGTCTAATTGCGCAAATTTCTGCCATAAGGTATCAGAGGTTACATAGCCACTGTCCTCTATACCGGGTAAATCGGGTACAAAAGGGCTAGCGCCCGTAGCAACTACAATATTTTTCGTGGTTAATGTTTGCGTACTACCATCGCTTTTACGGATATCAACGGTCCAAGGGTCTCGAATTTTTGCGTACCCTTTAACAACATCAACACCTAGGTTGGTGTACCTTTCTACACTGTCGTTAGGCGCTATAGCCGCGATAACCTCATGCACTCGCGCCATGACCCTCTTAAACGACATGCTAGGCTCTATAGCGTTAAGGCCATAATTGTCGGCGTTTCGCATTTGGTTGGCTACTTTGGCAGTTTTAATAATGGCTTTACTGGGTACACAACCGTAGTTCAAACAGTCTCCTCCCATTTCGCCCGCTTCTACCAAGGTAACTTTGGCTTTTACCGCAGCTGCAATATAACTGGTTACCAAGCCTCCCGCGCCTGCCCCAATTACCACCAAATTACGGTCAAACTTTTTAGGTTTAGTGTAACCCTTATATACCCGTCGACGATTCACTATTGCGACAATGGCCTTGGCAATCCAAGGGAATAGACCTAAAAGAACGAATGAAAAGATAAGTGAGGGGGAAACAATACCTGACAAGCTCTGTATTTGCGCTAACTGGGTTCCCGCATTCACATAAACCGCAGTGCCCGCTAACATGCCAAGTTGACTTACCCAGTAAAACGTACGCACTTTAAGGGCAGTTAACCCCATTAACAGGTTAATTAAGAAAAAGGGGAAAACAGGCACTAATCGAAGCGTAAAAAGGTAAAATGCCCCTTGTTTTTCCACCCCTTCATCAATCTTGTTCAACTTATCCTTAAATTTATTCCGAACCGTGTCTCTCAAGATAAAACGCGCTACTAAAAACGCCAATGTCGCCCCTATGCTTGAGGCAAACGAAACAATAATAAGCCCCTGCATCAAGCCAAATAACGCACCCGCGGCGAGGGTCAGTATGGCGGCGCCGGGCAAAGATAATGCAGTGACGGCCACATAAATTGCGAAGAATGTGGCAATACTTAATACCGGGTTTTGTGCAATTTGAGACTGAAAAGTATCTAGCGACCCTTTCATTCCTTCTAAGGTCAAATAGGTATTTAAATCAAAATAAAAGAAACCGAATATGGCAGCGGCAATAACCGTAACTAGCACTAATTTTTTAAACATCATTGGTCCTTAATTGCGCTTAAAACGCATACTGCATCGTGAGTTGTAAGTGTCTTGGCACATTCGGCATCACGAGTGTAGCGCCAAAGTATCCGCCTTCAAACACAGGCTGCCAATTTTCTTCATCGGTCACGTTGATAATGTCAGCGCGAAGCCTTAGTTGCTCGTTCACACGATAATCGGCATTGATATCTAACGCTATTTGGTCACGAATATACACGGTTTGCAAAAAATCGAGTGGAAATGATTTGGTGTAAAGAAAGCTAGCGCCCACCGCAAACTTTCCATTCACTTGCCAACCTGCATTCAGTGAGGCTATCTGAGAAGGGATCCCTTGCACCCGTGTATTTGACGGTGCGAATGCCGCAAAAGAAGGCGATCCTACGCCTGTACCTTCGATGATATCCGGGCGGCTACTGTCAAATACGTCAAGCACTTGCGCGGTTTCCTGAAAGGCCGCAGAGTCATCAAACCTCGCATCAAGATAGCTGTAAGCCCCATTCACCCAAACCTGTTCGTTTTGGTAAAATACTTGTAGCTCTGCACCTTGCGTGGCAATACCACTGTTGCTGCCATCACGATTTCGCAAACTGCGGGTTTGGTCGAATAACGACGCTTCTGCATACCAGCGATCATTGGGTGTCAGTTTAACGCCCACTTCGTATAAGGTATTTTCCGTAGCAAAGTTAAGCGGGTTTATTTGATTATCAGCACCTAGTACCGTTCCACCAGCCATACTGTTAGAGGTAGCATCATTTTCTGAGAATACAGCGTAAAGGTTTATTTTCTCAGTTAACCCGTATACCGCACTGAGCTGATAACTGGTTAGCGTATCACTATAATTATCAGAAGCAGCCTCTACACCTTCCGGCGCTAATGGGTCTTGCGCCGCTACGTCATAGTAATCTAGCCTAATCCCCGCCACTGTCGTTAACCGTTCGCTCCACTTTGATTGCTGTTGAAGCATCAAACCGGATTGCCACGCCCGTGAATCCGTTGTATCGGATAGGTTGAAATCGCCATTACCGTCACCGTCTACATCATATTGTGCACCAGGGGACACAAAGACGTTGGGGCGAATTTCAACAAGACGTGCTTTTTGCGCGTCAGTAAGAGGAATAACGCGGTTAGATAAAGGCCCCGTTAAATCAATGGGGTTGTCTGCTTCCGTGGTAAATTGACTGTAGCCCAGAACGTCGTTTAAGCGCAGCGCTAGCCCCACCGTAGTGGTTTGTGACGTCGACCAGGTGTAATCTAATTCGCTTCGATTTTCAAAAGTGTGCGCGCCATCAATGATTTCAACGAAGCTATTTTGGGCAATTTCTTCCCGTTCTAAATATTGATAATAACTAAGGTTTCTCAGTTTTATTTTCGGAGAATATTGATAGGTGAGATGGCTGCGTAATACGGTGGTATTTGCACCATTTATATCATCCGGGTGAGTAAACACACGATGGCGTGGAATTTTCACTTCGCCGGTAGGAGACACTATGGCTCCCGCTCCTGGTACCTCACTCCCATTGGCCTGCACGCCCTGCCCTGTAATATATACGCCATTATCTATCAGGTCTTGCGTCGGACGATTGATACCCGCATTATCAGGGTAATCCGTGTCGTAATACTCCCCACTGATATCCCACGTTAGCGCTTCGCTGGGGGTATAACGATAGGCAATAAAAAGGTTAGTACTTTCTGTTTCTACAAAATCGTAAAAGCTGCCTTCATTGACATATTCGGCGCTGAGACGAAAACCGCTTTCCCCTTCTTTAATACTTTGCCCGTAGTCTACTTGTGCGGAGTATTGATCCCATCGGGCTGCACGAAAAGTCGCTTTACCTTCGCGCCCCAAGGTGGGTGCAACCTTGGTTTGTAGGTTAACAAACCCGCCGTTACGCTGAGTGCTTCCAAACAAAATGGGCGATGGCCCTTTTACGACGTCTAACTGTTCCACACTGTTAAACGACAACGGAAGCCCAAAGCCATTATTACCGGCTTGCCGGCGGATACCGTCTTGAAAAAGTTCACCCAACTGACCACGAATACTTGGCAAGCTAGGCGTACCAAAGCCACTAGACGCATAAGCATTAGGCGCAGCTTTAACGATATCGTGAAGATCATTAATATTTAACGCCACCATTGCTTCTTTCGACAATGAGGTAACGGAACGAGGCGTGTTTGCCGCACTTAAGCTTTCGCCAAATAGCCCACGAAGTGAGTTATCAGCGGGGTTCATATTCAATAACGACGACGCGTTGCCCTTAACTTCTACTATTTCTATTTCATTTTCTGTGAGTTGTTGAGCAGAGATGCCCTGACTAACTGCAAGGGCGAGCGCACTTAAGGCAAGGCCAACGACGTTTTTCATGTAATTTTCCGTTTTTAATTCTTATTTGACTAGACCGATACGCATTTTAAAAAATTTCAGAACACTTTTTATTTTCAGAAAATGAATATAAATGAAAGTTTAAACTTGAACGGTCGTTCTATATCATTAGACTAAAGTATAGAAACGAAATTGGAGTACTCATGCAAAACCCTCAGCAAGATCCCCTCTCTTTAACCTCCCGCCTTAGTTGGGCCTTACTCTCTCTGCGCGTAGCCGTATTTATTGTGATGTTTGTTTGGACACTAGATAAATTTGTCAACCCAGCCCACAGCATGAAAATTTTCGAAAAGTTTTATTCGATTGGCGGTGTGCCAGAAACAGCGGTATATGTATTAGGCGCCTTTCAACTTGCTTTGGTATTAGCATTCGTGGCTGGCTTTGCAAAGCGTTACACCTACGGATTAGTGTTCCTTCTCCACGGTGCCTCAACCTTGTCATCATTCCAACAATACTTTGACGCCTTCAATCACTTACTCTTTTTTGCAGCATGGCCGATGTGGGCAGCGTGCTTTGCCCTTTATTTACTAAGAGATGCAGACACTAAATTCGCCATGAGTCATTAAAAGCCTCGTTATTGAGTGGCAGCGCGATAAAGTGCATGCCATTCATTTTCTTCCACGGGCATTATCGACAGCCTGTGCCCCTTTTTCACTAACCCCACCTCCATCACCTCCGGTAAGGACTTTATGATTTTTAACGGCAATACGGTGTTAAACTTTTCAACAAACTTCACATCTACCCGGTACCACCTCGGCGCATCTGCTGATGCTTTTGGGTCATAATATTTCGACTCGGGGTTAAATTGTTCAGTGTCCGGATAACCCGCTTTTACCACTTCAGCAACACCGGCAATACCTACCTGTTTGCAACTAGAATGATAAATAAATACCTTGTCGCCCAGTTGCACCTTGTCTCGCAAAAAATTTCGCGCTTGATAATTTCTTACGCCATCCCACGGTTCAGTTTGCTGAGGTCGCGCCGCTAAATCATCAATACTGAAAGCATCAGGTTCTGTTTTAAATAGCCAAAAACCCATTAATCTCTCTCACTCATGGTTAATTTGTGAGGCATAAGTATACAAACTGGGGTTATTTAATGATAGCGGGATACCGTAGCGAAGCGCTAACTGTTATAATCGCCTCACATGTCTTGGTGCCAACGCTTGCTAAGTAGAACCGCTAGCCTACGCACAGACCCCATTTCTTTTTCTATGTGTGAATGTTATGCAAGCCACCATTAAAGCCGATCGCGGCCTATTTTCGTACCCTAAATATTGGCCACATTGCCTAGGCACTGCGCCCTTTCTTCCCATGTCAAAAGACGAGATGGATGCACTGGGTTGGGACAGTTGCGACGTCATATTGGTCACTGGCGACGCGTATGTAGATCACCCTAGCTTCGGCATGGCTGTTATAGGTCGTGTACTTGAAGCCCATGGCTTTCGCGTAGGTATCATTTCGCAGCCCGATTGGAAAAGTAAAGACGACTTCATGAAGTTAGGTAAACCTAACTTATATTTTGGCGTCACGGCGGGAAACATGGATTCCATGATAAACCGCTATACCGCAGATAAAAAGCTGCGTCACGATGATGCTTACACGCCAGGCAATGTGGGCGGGAAACGCCCCGATCGTGCAGTTACCGTTTATTCTCAGCGGTGTCGTGAAGCCTTTAAAGGCGTGCCTGTTATTGTGGGTGGTATTGAAGCCAGTTTGCGCCGAATTGCACATTATGATTACTGGAGTGAGAAAGTTCGTCGCTCTGTATTGTTCGATTCCAAAGCAGATATGCTCTTTTTCGGTAATGCTGAACGCCCCCTTGTAGAAGTGACACACCGCCTTGCTGCTGGTGAAGATATTGCCGATCTTAGAGACATTCGCGGTACCGCCATTATTGTTAAAGAAGCGCTACCTGAATGGCAAGGTGTGGATTCAACCTCGTTGGACAAACCGGGTAAAATCGAACCCATTCCTAGCCCTTATCAGATGGAGCCTGAATGCGACTCGCAGGATAAGAATGCCAGTAATAGCGAAGCGCCAGAAGCCGCCCCTATTGTGATTCAGCCTCCACAAAAGGAAAAAGAGAAACGTAAGCCTTGGGAAAAGGTGTATGTGAAACTGCCTGCTTACGAAACGGTAAAAGACAATAAAACCCTGTATGCTCATACGTCGCGTATTCTCCATCAGGAAACCAATCCCGGATGTGCACGGGCGTTGATGCAGCGTCATGCTGATAGACATATTTGGATAAACCCACCGGCTATGCCTCTTGAAACTGAAGAGATGGACGCCGTGTTTGATTTACCTTATCAACGGGTGCCTCATCCTGTCTACGGCGATGCTAAAATTCCGGCGTACGACATGATACGTTTTAGTATCAATATTATGCGTGGCTGTTACGGCGGTTGTACTTTTTGTTCTATTACAGAGCATGAAGGCCGTATTATTCAAAGCCGTTCTGAAGATTCTATTGTTCGTGAAATAGAACAAATTCGAGATACAGTGCCAGGTTTCACTGGGGTGATCTCTGATCTTGGTGGCCCAACGGCCAACATGTATCGTCTGCGCTGTAAAAGTCCGAAGGCAGAGGCAACTTGTCGTCGTCCTTCTTGCGTGTATCCAAGCATTTGTGCGCACATGGATACAGACCATAAACCCACCATCGACCTGTATCGCCGTGCACGTAATTTGCCTGGTATCAAAAAGATTTTGATCGCCTCAGGTGTGCGTTACGACTTAGCAGTAGAAGACCCTGAGTATGTCAAAGAACTTGCCCTTCACCACGTTGGCGGCTATTTAAAAATAGCCCCTGAACATACCGAAGAAGGGCCGCTTTCTAAAATGATGAAACCGGGAATGGGCAGCTATTATCGTTTCAAAGAGTTGTTCGACAAATACTCTCAAGAAGCAGGTAAGAAGCAGTATCTTATCCCCTATTTTATTGCATCGCATCCGGGTACCACCGACGAAGATATGTTGAGCCTCGCGATTTGGCTTAAGGAAAATAAATTTAAGCTTGATCAGGTACAAAATTTCTACCCTTCGCCCATGGCCACCGCAACCACTATGTACCACACAGAAGTGAACGCCTTGCGTAAAGTGACCAAGGACAGCGAAGATGTCCCTTCTGCAAAAGGTGAAATTCACCGTAGATTGCACAAAGCCATGTTGCGATATCATGATCCGAAAAACTTTGCGCAAATTCGTGATGCCCTGACAAAAATGGGACGTGAAGATTTAATTGGGCGAGGACCACAGCATTTAGTGCCCCCTGAAACCGCCAATGAAAAGCGTCAAAAGGCGAGTAAAGGACGAAAAGGTGAACGCGCATTAACTAAGCACACAGGGTTACCGCCTTCGTTTCAGCGTAAAGGTAAATCGAATGGCAAGTCTTCGGCTAAAAATAATGGCCAATCAAATAGAAGACAAAATACAAAGCCAACAAATGCAGGCAGTAAAAGATAACCGAGCACAATAAAAATCGCCGCGTACGGACAAACCTTTACGCGGCGATTTTCGTTTTGTTACGACGGTTTACTTGGCTTTACTTTGCGCCACACACGCCACGGTGGGTAATTCCAATTCAACCTGAGAAGTGTCATCTCGTATTAGGCACATGTCGGCCAACTTTAATAGAGTAAAACTTCTGGCTGGATTGTTATGTCTACCGTCTATGATAAGACCACGACTATCTACCGCAGATTGACGCTCAACGGTCATTGAGTGTTCATTGATAAAGACATCATCAGCCAAGGTGATGCTTTTGCCTCCCATAAATTCGCTAACGGCATCGACAATAGCCTGTTTCTGCGCTTTATCCGTAGCGACGCGGTTAGCATAGTAGCGTTCGCTTTCCATTGCCATGGTTGTGCACCCCGCGGCCCCAATTGTGGCCACTACCACACTGATAAATGTCTTCATAATCAATATTCCTCGCTTCATTCGCCGCTACTCCGGCTGTCGTATTGGCGTGGATATTTTATTGTGAAGAAAAATGGACGATTTAAGTTCATTTGGACGCTTAATCGATAGACCATCATCCCGACCTAAACTGTTGTTCTGCAACTGAGATGTTGAAGAAACCGTGACTGCCGGACACGAGCCCGTAGCGGAATGCGCTAATGCCGTACTTAGCATTGCTTCTTCAGGGTCCCCTAACGCGGCACTAAAGTCATCAGAAACCGTACAGCCAGGAAGCTCAAAGTCGAAGTTTGGTGATGACGATGGAATAAAACCATCCGCATAATCGCCGAACCCTTTTGCATTTACGCCTTGGAACTGAATAGTAAAATAGGTGGTACCGCAGTTATCCGTAGGATAGAAGCCGTAGGGTTTACCACAGGTTGCAGAGCCAATCTGCACAACCTCTACGTCAATACCACGCAGTGCGTTAATCACCGCCTCACTGGCGGAACACGTCGAGTCAGTCGTAATCACATATATCTTACTTAGACTGACGCTAGGCAGCAGGGTATTGATGAAAACACCGGCGTTGTAATCAATTTCGTATTGGTAAAAGGGCGTGGGCTGTATCTCGTTACCCGAAATGGGATCGTAATCTGGGTGCTTATCATTAAACTGCAGGGTTTCGAAGATCATGCCATTCGTTTGATTAGGGCCGGCAATCATATAAGACAGTTGGGACGCTAACGCAAGTAGCCCTCCACCGTTGTAGCGTAAATCAATCACAAGCTCAGTAATGTTCTCGTCGATAAAGGTTTCAAAAGACGCAATTAAGTCGTCTTGCGCAGTACGGTTAAACGTATTGAATTGAAAATACCCGACTTTCCCGCTTTCAGTATCTAGTACCTTCGTATTTTGCACAGGCGACACCACAATATCTTCCGACGTTAGGGTTTCCGTTAGCACACTGCCATCCGCCAATTCAAAGTCAAAGGTTGAAGACTGGCCACTTTCGGCAGGGAAAAGCGCGTCGTTGAGTGCATCCACCCCCGCTTGTGTATTGTCGTTAACAAAGTCGATTCCATTCACACGCAAAAGCGACGCGCCCCGAGGAATAACCGCGAGGGCGGCTGGCGATCCTGGTTCTGTGTATCTCACCACCAATTGACGTGGTGGAGTACTACTAACAAATTCCCATGAAAACCCGTAAGAGGACGTTACTCCGGTTTGCGCTAAGGTATTATATTCATCAGTAGGTTGAGAGAAGTGAAAATTATCTTTCGCAGAACCGGTGGGCGTAACCCCATTGGTTTTAAGCTGAGCAAAATAGGCCTCAACGGTGAAATTTTCAGGCGGATTGTCGTCAACTTCGTCATACCAAAGGTACGTGTTGTTCGTCCAAGAACGCAGCCAAAGTTTTTCTTCTAAGGCTGAGCCTTCCGTATCAGGATAGTCTTCTCCCGTAAAAGGATCTATTCCTGTACGCGGTGTTTCACATCGCGCGATAAAGTTTGAAGCATCCTCGTAAACACCCGCTTCCCACGTAGGCTCGTCTGGCGTGGTGGGCGTTGTTGGTGTCGTAGGTGTCGTAGGTGTTGTAGGTGTCGTAGGTGTCGTAGGTGTCGTAGGTGTAACAGTATTATTATTGCTAGAGCCACTTCCGCCACAGCCGCTGATAATACCCGCTGCTAATATGACGGCAATCGCCCTCGATAATGTGGATACTTTAGATAATTTCACAACCTCTCCTTTTGCATATCTTAAAGCTGTTTTGCTTTATTCTTAATTATTGTTGCAAAATCATACTGCCATACTTATTCACGAACATCCATGCTCGTAAATATTTGTAACAATATTTTAGTTTGCCTCTTCCCCTTCTGGTTTATTCATAACAGGAACGCCTTTGCTCTGCCACTTAAACACCACAAAAACCAAATCTTCCTCGCCGGTATTTTTTACACCATGACCGTCCCAGGGGGCAGCATAGAGAAGATCTCCCGCTTTAGCCTTAAAGACCTTACCTTCTACATTCCACTCCCCCGTTCCTTGCGTAACTAACAAAAACTCCTCATCTGAATGCTTATGGGGGGGATGTATTTCCTTATCTGCCTGTATCACTGCCATTCCCACTAAAGACGGCGACGTTCCCACGGTTTCATCATTAAAATATTGATAAAAAACCCAACCATCGCCTTTGTCCACCACCGCTTTGTCTTGAGGAAGCACGAAGCTTGGGGTGTTTTCGGCCCTTGCATAAGTAAAAGTGGCCGCAGTGGCGATGGCGGTTAACGCAACGAAGGTCGTCACTAGTGTGTGTTTTATAGTTTCTGAAATCTTCATATTCAAGCTTCCTTAAAAGTGATTACGTGTCACAAATGCGCCAATGAGAAAGCGCTTTCCTGATACGTTATGTCAAGTACATGTTAAATACAATATGGAAAACCGTTATGGGTTAAGGAAAGTTCACGCTTGCGATGGGGAAAGACGTATTTATCTAAGTGTGCGTAAAACAAAAAACCCCACGATGTGGGGCTTAAATTATCATTAGAAAAGGAAGACGTTATGCTGTGGTTTCCCTCGCGGGTGAAGAAGGCTGCAAATTGATGTCATTTTGCATACCTTCTCGTTTAAGTAGCGTATTTGCGCGCAATACACTCCACACAACATACGCCAGCATTGGAATATTAAGCTGAAGTGAAGCAACATTGAAACTAGCTTCGCCATGTACCACGACATACAGGGTAAGAAGCAATAACACACTAAAGCCAGATATCAGCAGCCAAACGGGTTTAGTCATGCGCTTGAATACCACTGTTAACACTGTATTCACTGCCATCACACACCAAAACACGGCAATCAATGAGCCAGAAATAAACATATCGGCTATTGCAGTAAGCGCTAAAGCACTCACACTGCCCCATACCACACTGTACCAGAGTCTACTCGCTAGCGGAGGGTGTGCTTTTTTAGATAACCAAACTTCCATACCTGATACACAAAGCATGGTGAGCATGACACCTAAAACAAAATACAGCCATTTGCTTGTCATGCCAGCAAAATCACCGAAGTGCAGTCGATACATTGCCCATACCAGTTGCTTGCCCCATTCACCAAATTCGTACCCGGCAACACCAACGAAATTCCCAGCCGTATCAAAGCGGTACCCTTCCGCGTAAATCATACGATTCGGCGCTTTAGCGTAAATTTCAATGAACTGCTCAGGCTCACCCACTTCATGTACCGTTAAAAATATTGGCGACTTTTCAGGTGCGAGTGTTGCCATTTGCGCAAACGCTTTTCCTATTGCAGGCTTACCTTCCTGAGGTGCTAAGACAGGGTCAGGGGTGAAAATTTGGTTCACAACTGCATCTCTATCCCCGTTGTAGTTTAACGTCGCAACGGTGACTAAAATAATGCCAGCCATGCCAAAATAGGCCCCTGTGATACCGATCACTAAATGAAAAGGGGCAGCCCACAGGCCAAAACGATTGTGAAGATCAATTTGCGCTTGCTGCCCATTACCTCCACGGCGAAGTTTAAACGCATCTTTGCTCATTCGCTTATGGGCGATGATGCCTGTTATCACCAAGGTACAAATAATTGCACCAAGCGCACTGACTAAGATCATGCCCCAACTCTGTGGCAAGTTTAAATAGAGGTGCAAATCCACCAGCATTTGGGTAAATGACACACTCTCCTCTTCTAGTAAGTTACCTTCTTGGTCAGCAAAATACGCTTTGTGGTCGTTTTCTACGACCAAGCGCGGAATGTCTGAGGTAGGAAACACCACATATAAATGGTGAGATTCCTCTGGGTTTTGGGCCAAAAAGGTATCCATCGCTTTTTCAATGACCTGGGGGGACACATTGTCCATTTCTTGAATATGAGGTTGTTCCCAACGTTCAAATTCCAAGTGAAAAACCGCTACCGTGCCCGATAAGCACACCAGAAATAAGAGCACGCTTAAAAATACGCCCACCCAATTGTGTGCGTTTAATGCGTTTTGTTTTGTCGTTTTATCCATTGTCATTTGCCTAAATGGGTAATAGCAGGAGAACAGGCACACTGACCGCAGCCAGCAGTATATAACCGCCAAGGACTTTCAATTTGCTAGCCGTGGCTAAATAGTGATAAACAAATAGCCCCCAAAGTAGGGGTAGCAATACAACCCCGGTCGCCAGCTTTCCTGCAATGCTAAACGGCATAAGCGCACACAGGGCTAAGGTAATAAGAACACTGACAACCAGCAATACCACCAACGTAACCAGGTAATTGCCTATATTGTTTAATACCTGTTTTCTTGAAAAATCCAATGGTCGGGCTAACGGCCTGTTTTTCGGTTCTGGAAGTACGGTTTGATTTAGCGCGATAAACGGCCACACCAAAATGGCAGGAATACATAACGCGTAGAGTAAACCAAACTCCCAACCCTGCGCATATGACCAACAAATAGTTGAAATAAGCCATACCAACAATCCTATATACAGAAAAGCTGGGGTCTGAGACCGCCAACTTTTGTAAACTGTTGCTACAGCAGCAAGGGTTAAACCACTTGCGGCAACGGTAAGCATGATTTCTCCTTAAAATGAATAGGTAAGCGATGCGTTAATAGTACGCCTAACACCAGGGAAGCAGTCACCTCTATAGAGGCATGAAGTGAGGTATTTCTTATCAGTCAGGTTTCTGACATTCAACTGTAAATCTAGGTTATTCGTTACTGAATACGCTAACATGAGGTCTGCCAGTGTGTAGCTTGGTGTTTCATAACGAATAGTGCCATTTTCCGAAACACTTTCACCTACGTAGCGAACGCCCGCGCCCATGCTCACCCCCGCAAATGCTTCGGGTGCATAGTTTAACCACAATGATGCGTTATTCTCAGGTTGGGCGGAAAGCGCGTAACCATTTGGATCTTCACCATCCATCACCGAGCCTGCGAACTGCGCAGACACGTCACCGAAATTTAAGCGCCCTTCAATTTCAACGCCGCTGATTTTTGTCACACCTTGTTGCTGTGCAGCTTCCACAGGCAAGCTGTTAGGATTAGGTAAGTTTGACACTTCAATATCATAATAAGCGAGGGTGATATAACCTGGTATCGCCGACATTTCATACTTGATACCCGCTTCGTACTGACGTCCCTCTTCAGGCTTTAATTGATTGCCATTAACATCAAGCCCCACCACGGTTTCGAAAGATTCAGCATAACTAATATAAGGTGATAGACCGTTATCAAATTGGTATAGCACCCCCGCCGAGTAGGAGGTTTGGCTATCTTCTTGGTCCGTTGTGCCATTATCGTTGTCGACTTTATCGTGGCGAAGCCCTAAGGTAAATCGCCAGCTATCTAACGAAATTTGATCAGATAAATAAAGGCCAGAATCAGACACGGTTTGCTCAGGAGCGTCATAATATATGGCATCGAAAATCGCTTGTTCTGGTGCGCCAGTATAAACGGGATTAGCTAAATCTAAAATGTAGCTAAAATCGCCTGCTAATGCGCCGCCACCGGCGTAGTATGCAGAATTCGTATCGGTCTCAACGTTTTGGTACTGCACGCCCGCCAGTAATTCATGTTCTAAATAACCTGTAGCAAAACGCTTTGTCACGCGGACATCCAACGCATGTTGGTTAAACGTGTTGTCAGCTTGATAGAAGGTACGGGGGACGTAAGTATCAGTAGGCGCAACCGGCGCGCCAACATAGGCATTAAGATAACGTGTGCCGCCCGTGAAGGTCGCCCACGCTTGATGGTAATCCGCTTCACCGTCTCGCCATAGTGCAGTAAATGAAACCGACGTAGTGTCGTTAAATATATGCTCACCAAGCAAAGTAACCTGACTGGATTTCGTATCAAATTTATTAAAATCAGGTTCGCCAACATAGACATCCTGATCCGGTAAATACGTGCCATCAGCCAACGGTAATAAGGTACCTTCAACAGGAATAAACTGCGCGGCGGTATCACTGTTGGTGTCTTGGAACATCCCAATGACCGTGAGTGTTGTATTATCGGATGGCATATATGACACAGAAGGCATGAGCACTTGAGTATCGTCAGTAACATAGTCAACTTGCGACTCTGAGTCGCGATACAGACCGACAAAGCGGCCTACCCATTTATCGTCATCGGACAAGCTTTCGTTAATGTCTACGCCGAGTTGAGCGCGAGAAAATGAGCCATAAGACAGAGTCACTTCACTGCCCTTGCCTAGCGTGGGCGTTTTGGAAACATAGTTAACAATTCCCCCCGGTGAGCCTTGACCGTAAAGCACTGACGCAGGGCCTTTTAGTAACTCGACTTGCTCCATGGTATACACTTCTGCGCGAGTAGAGTTATAGCTTCCAAACAGCTCTTGAATAGAATCTCGATAGCGGGGAATACTTAAACCTCTAGAAGAAACCGAATCTACACGGGTAGCATAGCCATACGTCTCTCCCGTGACGCCCGCCATATAGGTTGCAGTTTGGGACAAGTTAAGTGCCCCCTTTTGCTTGAGATCCAACGCGGTTTCGATAGAAATTGTTCGAGACAATTCCATAATAGGCGTATTGGTCTTTGTGGCCCCGAAGGCGCTTCGTGTTCCAACAACGGCTACCTTTTCAATGGCTTCATCTGTTTCTTGATTGGCGTCTGTAGTCGATTGAGCATTAACATTCAATGCGATACTTGACGATATTGCGATGGATAGGGCGGTGAGTGTGATGCTATGTGTTTTCATAGTTTTAGGGTTGTTATCTGTGTGTTAGTTATGATTATTTGCAGCCCATGGAGGCACTGTACATGACGTCTAGAACAATACTAACAAACCAAACTGCAAATGATAAGACTTATCATTTGTAGTAGCGAGTTTTATCCCAATGACTCGCTAAACAAGGTTGGCTCGACACGATGAAAAATAGGTATAAAAAAAGCAGACGCGATAACGCGTCTGCTTTTTAGTGTTGCCTGTTCAATGAAGGCGTATTTTGTTGTTATGCAGCAGCACTTTCGTCTTCAGACTCAATAACTTCGTGACTGAGTAAGTATTCAAATGCTGCAAGAGAAGCTTTTGCGCCCTCGCCCATTGAAATAACGATTTGCTTGTAGGGTACAGTTGTCACGTCACCCGCAGCAAAAATGCCTGCTTCAGAGGTTTGACACTTAGTATCTACAACAATCTCGCCATACGGTGTCATTTCCACCACATCTTTCATGAATTGGCTATTAGGCACCAACCCGATTTGGACGAATACACCTGCTAAGTCAAGAGTATGCACTTCATTAGTGCTTCTATCTTGATATTCAATGGCATTGACTTTACCGTTTTCAGCCAAAATCTGACGGGTAGCGGCATTCTTAATAATCGTAATATTGTCACGCTTTTCAGCTTGGTCAATCAGTACCTGATCGGCCTTAAGCGTAGGCATAAATTCAAATACGGTTACCGATTTTACAATGCCTGCCAAATCTAGTGCAGCTTCAATACCTGAGTTACCGCCGCCAATAACAGCCACATCTTTACCTTTAAAGAATGGACCATCACAGTGCGGACAATACGCAACACCATTACCAACATTCTCTCTCTCACCGGGCACGCCCAACTCTCTCCAGCGAGCACCAGTGGCAACCACCAGTGAACGGGTACGAATTTGTTCACCAGAAGACAGTGTGATGGTCTTCACATTACCTTTTTCGATATTCTCAACACGCACATGCTCTTTAAGCGTAATGTCGTAATCGTTAACGTGTTCCATCAAATTACCAACAAGCTCTGGGCCTGTGGTTTTTGGTACAGAGATAAGATTCTCAATACCCATAGTATCTTTTACTTGGCCACCAAAGCTTTCAGCCACGACGGTAACTTTAAGGCCTTTACGAGCACTGTATATAGCAGACGCTACGCCTGCAGGACCACCACCAATTACGGTGACATCTTGAAGTGGTAATTGTACGCCTGTATTCGCTTCTTTTAACGACGGATCGCGTTCAATAAGCTTGTCGATAAGTGAGGCTGCGTCAACTTTACCGTTGGCAAATAACTCACCGTTTAGGTAAACGCTTGGAACGCCTTGAATATCTCGCTCACTGATCAGGTTTTGATATAAACCACCGTCAATCATTTCAGACGTAATATTGTCGTTCAATAGCGCGAATTGATTAAGCGCCTGCACAACTTCTGGGCAGTTGTGACAGCTAAGGCTGATGAACACTTCAAAGTTAAGTTCGTCTTTTACAGCTTTAACTATAGATTTAACGCTGTCGTCTACTTTCAGTTCAGTTCCTGAGGCGTGAAGAATAGCAATGATCAGTGAGTTGAACTCATGCCCGCCTGGAATGCCTGAGAAGCGAATCCCCGTATCTTGGCCATCGGCTTCAAGTAGGAAACTGATTGCGCTACGCAATTGACCTTGCGTATCACGTTCTTCAACATTTAATTTATCGCTTACACCTGCAATGTCGGACAGAAACGACACAAGCTCAGCACGCTTGCTGTGTTCACCAGTCTGTACGACAAAGGTTACGTTTTTTTGCATTGACTCGGTGTAACCTTTCAATGCTTGCAAAATTTCTTTAGTTAACACGGTTGTTCTGCCTTTTTTTCGACACGCCGATCCCTGTCAACCATTTTGATGGCTAACTGAATAGCGAAATTAGGGTTTATAAAGAAAGGGAGTGGAGAATCACTCCCTTATATAGCTAGGTGCTAAGCCGTTGCTTAGATTTTGCCTACTAGGTCAAGAGATGGAGCAAGGGTTGCTTCGCCTTCTTTCCATTTTGCTGGGCAAACTTCACCTGGGTTGTTTGCAACGTACTGAGCAGCTTTGATTTTACGAACTAGGTCGTCAGCGTCACGGCCAATGCCTTCAGACGTGATTTCCATTGCTTGCACAATACCTTCTGGGTCTACAACGAATGTAGCACGGTCAGCAAGACCCATCGTTTCACGCATACAATCGAAGTTACGTGTGATTTCGCCCGTAGGGTCGCCAATCATAGCAAACTTGATCTTGTTGATAGTGTCTGAAGAATCGTGCCACGCTTTGTGGGTAAAGTGAGTGTCTGTAGATACAGAGAACACTTCTACGCCACGAGATTGAAGCTCTTCGTATTTGTCAGCAATGTCGCCAAGCTCAGTTGGACATACAAACGTGAAATCTGCTGGGTAAAATACGAATACTGCCCACTTACCTTTGATGTCTTCGCTGCTTACGTCGATGAATTCACCGTCTTTAAATGCCGTTGCTTTGAAAGGCTTAATAGCAGTATTGATCAATGCCATGTTTAATTCTCCATTTATTGAGTTTTTGTTTAAAGCTGCAACATGTGCGCTAAAACAAGATTACGTAATTTAATGCTAAGATGTTCACTTACTTGCGCCAACACCCTTGCGCTTAACTGTTGACAAGAATAGCGCGAGAAGTTCAGAAACACCAATTGGTAAATCTGAATGGTTAAATCAGTTTTATCAATTAAAACCAACCAATTTAGCCGCTTTTCTGAACGAGGCGAAATATCGCATAATTCGCCGTTCACTACAAGCCTCGCATTCCTTCGTCAATCTCGTTAATGTTACGGCTATTATTGTTACAAGCACATGTCATTCATGAATAGATACCAGTATATACAACGAGAAATCGCCCGAGTAGATGGGAAGTGCCCTACCCCCTCATTGTCGAAACACTTGAAAATGGCACAAAGTCCTTTTGTTTTTTATCGAGGCAGTGCGCAACTTTTTTATGCTGATTTACAAAGTCACACCATTGCGGTGCCAGACCAGTGCTTTAGCGTGCCCTTAACCAGCGTTATGGGAGATTGTCACAGCGCCAATTTCGGTTTTTTAACCGAGGAAGGCTCTCATGGCGATACGGTCATTTTTGCACCGAATGACTTTGACGATGCCTGTGTGGGATATGCGCATTGGGACATCCTTCGCTTACTCACCTCCTTCCATTTAATGCAGCGACACGTAGAAGGTGGCCAATCTGGTGACTATCAACTGTTAGATATAGACCCTCAAAAGCCGATAGTTGATTTAAATGATGTCATCGACGCCCAATCGGCTTGCCTAAAGCGCTATGTTGAAACGTGCCAACGGGTCATTGAAGATAACAATGTGCTAAACGAAGCCATGGACACAAACCCCGGTGGTAAATTAAGTAAGCTGTATCTAAAGGCATTAAAGCGCTCATCCACAGGGGACGACTTTACGTCGAAAAGTGCATTAGCTAAAGCCGTAAAGATGCATGATGACGGGCTGGCCTTTAAACACATTCCTGATAAATTCACGCCTGTCTCTAAAGAAGACTATAACAACCTTCATCAGGCATTTTCTCCTTATATGGATGACAATGTTGTAGATATTACCTCGCGACACAACGCAGGTACCGGATCGGTTAATCTGCGTCGCTATTATTTTTTAGTAGGCCCCGGGAAACCCCACAATGAACAAAGTTTCTCTTACTGCCATATTGTTGAAGTCAAACAGCAGCGTACAGCGGCGCCTTTGCACTACTTTACTGATCTGTGCCCTGTAAACAGACTTAACCCCGCGCATTTAACAGCGCGTAGTCAGCGACGCATGCAACGGCGACCAGACCTTCTTTTAGATGAGGTGCGCTGGGATAACAGCCACTGGCTGGTTCGTTCTCGTCATCACGCGAAGGTAGGATTAAACCCAGAAGATATTGCTATGGGAAAAAAAGCCATTGAAGGCGGGTTCGCGGATTTTGGTGCACTGTGTGGTTATACATTAGCGTTAGCACATTGTCGGGGAGACAGAAGAAGCACACGCTTCGCTAGCCAAGCGGCGACACATTTTAATACCGCTTCTAATGCGTTAATAGAAAGCGCAAATCAATATGCCCTGCAAGTCATCGACGATCATCGAGCGTTTGTCGGCGACCTGAGAAACACGAATTCTTCAACCGCCGTTAAGTAAATATTAACGGCGCTAGCATTCACTCATTCACCCACGAAATTAAACATAGTGTTATTTAAAGCAATTAAATATCAATTTATGACAACATAAAGTCATGAGTAAATTTACTCATACAAAGTAACTATTTGAATTTATTGAATATTCTTAAAATCAGCTTGAATGTTATCAAATCATTCCTCCGCCATCCCTACTCTTATAGGCTAGTTCGTAGCAATAAAACATAGCTTGTTAAAACAGGCTCAAAACAATAAGACGATTAAAGGGAAACAACAATGAAGACATCATTGTCACTACTAACTGCAGGCATACTGTCTGCGTTTTCAGCGAACGCATCTGATCTTGTGATCAGCGGCGTTATCGATGGCCCATTGACTGGCGGTATACCAAAAGCTGTGGAGCTGTATGTTGTTAACGATATCGCCGATTTATCTGTATACGGAATTGGTACCGCCAACAATGGCGGCGGCACCGACGGCGTAGAATTTACCTTCCCGGCCGATAGCGCTTCAGCGGGTAGCTATATCTATGTCGCTTCGGAAATCGACGGTTTTACCACTTTTTTTGGTAGCGCCCCAGATTATGATTCAAGTGCAATGGGCATTAATGGTGACGATGCCATTGAACTGTTCCAAAATGATGCTGTTGTAGACACCTTTGGAGCTATCGATGTAGACGGTTCTGGTGAAACCTGGGAGTACACCGACGGCTGGGCATATCGTAAAGATGGTGAAACCGCAAACAGTGGAACATTTGATGCGGCTAACTGGACGTTCAGCGGCACAGACGCATTAGATGGTGAAGGCACCAATACAGCTGCCGCCACCGCGTTCCCAGCTGGCACCTTTAGCACCGAAGGTGGTGGTGAAGTGGTGGTTGAGCCTGAAGTACCTACAGTGGAACTCGGTGAATGTAGCACTGATGCAACGCTAATTAGCGCTATTCAGGGAAGCGATGATGCTTCTGCTGAAGTAGGCAATAGCCATATTGTAGAAGCGGTGATTACAGGTTTCCGTGCAGACGGCTTCTTTATTCAGGAAGAAACAGTACAAAGCGATGATGATGCAACGACATCAGAAGGCCTATTTGTAGATGGTAGTACTGACATTGAAGCTGGTCATATTATTCGTCTTTATGGTGAAGTGGGTGAAAACTACGGGCTAACAACCTTAACAATGGATGCTGATGTCACACCGGCTGACTGTGGTGCTTCAGACGACGTATTAACCACTGAATTGGCTATGCCTTATGACGTAGACCTTGAAACATTGGAAGGCATGCTTGTATCGGTTACCGATGCAACCGTGACGAGCCAGAACAATTTATGGCGTTACGGCGAGCTTGTCGTTAGTGATAGCATAAAGCGTCAGCCAAGTGATGTAGCAGCACCGTTAAGCGAAGCGTATGAAGCCGCTGTGGAAGCTGCTGAAGCTAGCTTACTGACGATTGAAGATGACAACAGCAACTCATACCCAGACGATATCAGTTACTTCCCAACCTTTAGCTACGCAAACGCAATTCGCGTAGGTGATACGGTAACGGCGGCTGGTCCACTAAACTATAGCTTCGGCACTTACCGTATTAACCCAACTGACGTGATTTCGGTGACTTCAGGCCGTGAAGCTAACCCGGTAGTTACCGAAGGCAACTTGTCTATTGCGACTTTCAACGTACTGAACTATTTCAATGGCGAAGTCACGGACAGTGGTGAAGTGACCTTTGATTACGACGCTAACCGCGGTGCAGAAGATGAAACTGAATTTGCATTACAAGAAGGTCGTATCGTTGAAGCCATCGTAGGCCTAAATGCTGATGTAGTTGGCCTTATGGAAATCGAGAACGATGGTTTCGGTGACGATAGTGCTATTCAAGCCTTGGTAACCGCCATTAACGCTGAGCTTGCAGAAGAAGAACAATATACGTTCGTTAGTACAGCTGATAGTTCGATAATTGGTACTGATGCAATTACCGTTGGTTTGCTTTACCGTGCCTCTGTCGTCGTGCCTGCCGGCGACGCACAAATTGTTGATATGCCTATTCAACAAATTGACGAAGACAGTGTTGCGCAAATGCGTGCTGCGCTTGTACAAACCTTTACCCACGTTGAAAGTGAAAAAACGTTTGCTGTAGCGGTTAACCACTTTAAATCTAAAGGTTCAGAGTGTGCTGAAGACTTAGCGGAAGACGTTTCAGATACTGACGTTATTCAAGGTAGCTGTAATGCGCTACGTGTTTCTGCGGCTATAACACTTGCTGAAGCTCTTGCTGATGAAAGCATGCCTGAGCGCGTGCTTATCTTAGGTGACCTTAACGCGTATAGTGCAGAAGATCCGGTTGCGCTATTAACCGATTACACACCTGAAGATCGTGGCTACACCATTAAGACAGCCATTAATACGGATATGGATGAAGGTGAGTCTGTTGAAGTAGAAACAAGCTATGGTTACCACAACCTTGCTGAAGAATTTGACGCTGACGGCTACTCATACTGGTACTACGGGACTGAACAAGTAGGTAGTTTAGACCATGTTCTTGCATCAGAAGCATTCTTAGCTGACGCCGTTGACGGTGCTCACTGGAATATCAACTCTCCAGAAGTGTATCAGTTAACTTACGATCAAGCGTTAACTTACTACCCTGATGAAGATGGTTATGCGTTTACTGATGTAGGGCCATACAAAAGCTCTGACCATGACCCATTCATTGCTACATTTAGCCTTGAAGCAGACGTGGAAGAAGTTGAAGAAGAAGATGATGACAATGATTCTGGCGGCTCTATGGGCGTGATATTAGCGTTTATGGCAGCAATGCTTGGCTTTCGTCGCCGTACTACTGCTAAGTAAGTACGTGAGACGTCAATAACAAAAAGGCCTGTCGCTTAACGCTACAGGCCTTTTTTAATGCCAAAATGTTAGTGAGACACGGTTATCCCTGCAACCTCAAAAAGCAGGGCGCTACGCGAGTTTTTTAATAACACCAGCCATGGTTTGTTCTTCTAGCGAGTCAGGGTCTAGCCCCAACTGCTTAATGTACTGGTCTCGCTTTTGGCATTGCGTTGGCGATAATGTAGTGGTCAACAGCACCTTAGCGGCACCTTTAGCGTTTTTAAGTTGGTCGTTGCTTAAGTTATTTTGTAACTGTAACTGTACAATTACTTTCAGCAGGCTCAATGCAATTTGTTTATCTTTTGGTGATATGACTAACGCTTGGCGTAAATTATTATAGGCTGGAACTAAGCGGTTTTCTTTGTAGTTAGCCGTCGCCATACTCTTAAGTTCCTTAGTCGTAAACTTAATTTCTGCACGCTCAATAGACTCCTGCTTAAGATACTCATCTACCACCTGCGAAGAAAACGTATCGCCTTCAATTTGTTTACGTAACTTATCGAGTATATTCACGCACTGCTCTTTCATACCTAGTTCATGATACGCTTTCATCATATCTAGATTGTCTTCCATAGAAAGGTTATCAGGCATGGAAGGCAGTGAATTTATGACTTTCTCAGCTTCTTTTTTATTCCCTTTTAAGCACAGCAACCTGGTGTTTAGAACGTCGATGGGCACGTCCATCTGTGCTTGAACCCCTTTTTGCTTTTTGAGTTCTTCCAGTTCTATTTCCGCTTTTGCCAGGTGTTTATCGGCTTCGATGTCACCTAGGCTGGTTGCTAAATCTATGGTGGCACGAATCACATTGAATGAGAGCTGTGGCGAATCATGGATAGAGTTCTTAGCAAACTTTGCCATTTTCTGCACTGCCGATAATTGCCCCGCTTTATCATGATTTAGCCGCGCTAAATCCCATAATTTCTTATTCCGCTCTATATTTCTTGGCGCTAGTTTACTGGCTTCTTTCATCTGCTCGTAAGCAACGTCAAATTGCTCTTTTTCGATAAAATACTGCGCCAGCAGGTCGTAGGTAAGAAAGCGCGTATCCGCACGCTTGAGCAAATCATCAATAATAAGTTGTGCTTCTTCTAACTCGTCTTGACGAAGTAGTGCACGAGTAAGCCCAATGTGCACCCACGCATGATCCATGCTTTGCAGCAATTCTCTGTAGTAATTTTCAGCGGTTTCATAATCACGTAACTGCATAAGACACTGGCCAATTAAACGCTTTATCCGTGGATGATATTCCACTAAAGCGCTATCGCTCAATTGGCGCTCAGCATAGTACATGGCAGTTGCGTACTCGCCTTTCTGCATGCAATATTGCATTTTGTGAAGCTTGTAACGTACTTGGAGTAAGTAATTAAGCCGGCTATCTATTCGTTGACGTTGTAGTGGCTTCACCCAGAAATCGTCGGGTTGCAATTCTACAATACAGTTAACTAATTCCGGTGACGTTTCAGCACTTAAAAAGACCACGGTTGTGGTTTCAGTAATATAGTTAAGGTGTTTAAATTCTTCGAATAAATGAAAGCCATCTTTGTCGTGACTGACATTAAACGCAAGCAACACAAAATCGAACTGCGTTTTCTCGCACATGCGTTTAGCATGGTAGGCATTAAACGCACTGTGAACATGCTTAATGCCCATGTCGTGCAACGTTGAAGAAACAACATCATGAACTAACCCTTGGTTATCAATCACCAAAAAGCGAAGTTCTTCAACGGAAGGAGGTGGTGGAATCTTTTCCAGCATTTTTGTACCACTTATAACAGCTAATCCCTAGAACACATCACTGACAATCCATAAAAAAATTGGGGGGAACGGATAACATCAATAATGGTATAAGCCGACACGTGACCGGTTATTGGTTTACATTTTATTAATTGTGTTTTCTATTATACTTTCGACCTAACTTTCCGATATTAGCATTAGTCGATACGAAAATACCAATGAATCCTCATTCGGGTGGGTCAATATTGTCATTTATAGACGTATTCACGCTGAACCAGCCCGCCACTGAGTGGCGCGTTTTCTTTGCGGTTAACACCTCGTGGGGAAAAACATCACTTAAAAAAGTGACTATTGTGCCCCGCTTAGGGGCAACACGGGAAAGTGGCAAGCGTTGATTCGGTGAATAGATCACTAACTCTCCCCCATCATCTGAACACCAGTCATTATTGAGATACACAATAATGGATAGTTTACGGTTGCTTTGCCCTTTAAACGCATCTAGATGGCGCTTGTAAAACGTGCCCGGAGGATACGTAGCATAGTGGCTTTCAAAAGAAAAAAGCCCCATGAACAAAGTACGGTTAATGTGAACCCGCAAGGCTTCACACCACGCGAGCCATGTCGCCCCTTCTTCACTGGTACCTTCAATCCAACAGATGCTATCACCACGAATGGCGTGTTTCGTTTGGTAGTCTTGTGCTCGCCCAATTCCCGCTTTTTTAAATTGTCTAGCAGGTAATGCCTCCACGCCCTGGCATAGCGCCTTTACAACAAAACCCGGGACACCATTTTCTCTTACGCTAATGCCATGCTCTACGAGGTCATCAACAATGTTGTCGAAAAGGGATTGGTCAAAAATATGGCCTATACCGCCATTATTTAAAGAAAAATTATCCATGCTACTGATGTCTACGTAACACTAAAGTTAACTAAGGTAGCGCGTTATACGCCTGTTTTCTGACCTTGGCAATAGTTTGTGAAAGCGAATTTTGTAAGCACTAAAGTATCTTCGCCATTGGCGCTTATAGTGCTTTTATTTTGATAAGGAATCGTTAAGCAAGGGATAGGTCAGAAGGCCTAAATCATGACCTTTCCTCATGGTGTTCGCAATCCCTAACCGCTGCGACTACTTCGCCCTACTTTGGCAGCCTGTATCTAAGCAAAACCTATAGAACCCACTGATTTTTTTGGTATAAAAAGCACTAAAACCATGGTTATATACGTATTGCCTTTCATCACAACCATTGGATGATATTGTAATGAGTCAAGATCAAACTGTTATTGAAGAAACAGAACACCATTTAGCCCTAAGAAACTTACGCTTAGATGATTACAATGACATTAAAGCATTAATGGATACCGTGTACGCCAACGTGGGGGGAGCTTGGCCTTACACCAACTATAAAGCGCAAGTGACTACCTTCCCCGAAGGGCAAATTTGTATTGAGGACAAAGGCAAAGTCGTTGCTTTTGCCATTTCAGTTATCGTGGACTACGACCAGTTCGGTGATAAACACAGCTACGATGAAATTACAGGCGATGCGTATTTAACCACTCACGATCCTAACGGCGACGTACTCTACGGCGTAGAAGTCATTGTATGCCCTGAATACCGAGGATTACGGTTAGGTCGTCGTCTATATGAAGCGCGTAAAGAGCTTTGCCGTAATTTAAATCTTAAGTCAATCATGGCTGGCGGGCGAATTCCAAATTATAAAAACCATGCAAAAGAATTGTCGCCATATGAATACATTGAGCAGGTAAAATCGAAGGATATTTACGACCCTATCTTAACGTTTCAGTTGTCAAACGGCTTTGAAGTTAAGCAGGTGATGAGTGCTTATTTGCCTGAAGACGAAGCCTCTAAGGGCTACGCCACCTTATTGCAGTGGCACAACATCTATTATGAGCCAGGGAACCCTTCTCTCATTGCCAGTCGAAAATCTAATGCTCGGATAGGCTGTATTCAATGGCAAATGCGCTACTTCAACAATGTTGAAGAGTTACTGCAACAGGTAGAGTACTTTGTTGATGCCCTGTCAGACTATTCTTGTGACGTAGCCTTGTTTCCCGAGTTTTTTAATGCCCCCTTAATGGGATTAAGCCCTTCTGATTCCTCTATAGATGCCATTTGGCACCTCGCCACATATACTGATGAATTGCTGACTGCGATGTCGCATTTGGCGGTGTCATACAACATTACTATCATTGCTGGGTCTATGCCGGTGGTTGAAGAGGAAGAACTGTACAACGTGAGTTACATTTGTAAACGCGATGGCACAATAGAAAGCCAATACAAGTTGCACCCGACGCCGCATGAGAAAAAAGATTGGATCATGAAGGGTGGAAATAGTTTAAAAGTGTTTGATACCGATTTCGGTAAAATTGGGGTACTCATTTGCTACGATGTTGAGTTTCCAGAATTGGCGCGTATTTTATCTGAACAGGAAATGCAAATTTTGTTTGTGCCGTTTTGGACAGATACAAAGAATGGCTACCTGCGAGTACGCCGCTGTGCGCAAGCCCGCGCCATTGAAAATGAATGCTACGTGGCCATCGCAGGAAGTGTGGGCAACCTACCTAAAGTGGATAACGTGGATATTCAATATGGCCAAACAGCGGTATTTTCGCCAAGTGACTTCGCGTTT
The DNA here is from genome assembly GCF_015767655.1 of Alteromonas sp. B31-7. Lineage (NCBI taxonomy): Bacteria > Pseudomonadati > Pseudomonadota > Gammaproteobacteria > Alteromonadales > Alteromonadaceae > Alteromonas > Alteromonas sp. B31-7. The sequence continues at coordinate 1,932,151 of NZ_CP065233.1, read as the reverse complement.
CCTCACGATGCTATTGTATCTGAGACCACGCCGAACACCGAAATGACACTGATTGTGGACTTGGATCTTGATAAGCTTACCAAACTCCAAAATGAGGGCTCGGTAAGAAATTACTTAGACCGCCGTCGTGATCTCTATCGTGTTGAATGGATTGGCGACGATTAACCCACTGTAGCGCCGCACAGTATTGGTATTGTGATGAAAATCAAGATAACATCATGCTGTGCGCACGTGAGTATAAGCAAGCTTCAACGCTTCATAATTGATAAAAGAGAAACAGAGTTACTATGGCAGATAATTCGAAAAGTGATGATTTTCCCACCATTCGTTTGGATGATGAAGATCGTCGCGATTACCAGCAAAAGCGTCAACCTGTAAAGCAAAGACCGACGTCTTCTTCAAATCAACCAAAGCCGCCCTCAGCGCCCAAAGCGCCATCTTCAGGTGGAAACGGTTTGTGGATCTTTCTGGTAGCGCTTGTTGCCCTTGCCGGTATTGGCGGCTGCTACTATTTGTATACCTTGGTGGAAATGCAAAAAGTACAGGCTGAAAAAGCCGAAGAACGCATTGCGCAATTAGAAAACAAGCTATCCGCCACGGGTGAAGAAATTGGTGAGTCTACTGTGGCGCTGCAAGTTAAAGTGACCGAGCTTTCAAACAAATCTGCAGAACTGTGGGAGCAAATGGATAAGTTATGGGCCTCCGCATGGCGTCGTAATCAAAAAGAAATCGCTGACCTTGGGGATAGAGTCTCAAATGTGCAGAAAGGCATTAATGAAAACATTAGCAGTGTTGACGCGGATGTTAAATCTCAAGCCAGCCAGCTTGGCGCATTAAAAAATCAACTCGCTTCGCTAGCAGACGAATTACTCGCCTTAAATGTTCAACTTGAGCAGGCATCAAGTGACAAACAGGCCAATGAACGAACCATTAAAAACCTTAACGATAAAATCTCCGTGCTTGAAAAGCGAAACAATACACTATCAGGTCGCATAACAGGTTTAGAGAGTGAAATCAGAGAAATCGCTACGAAGGTGGTTTCAAGTGGCCGCAGCGCGAGTACGCCCTCCTCTTCATCGTCCTCAGTTACGCCCTAATCGCAACGTGAGTGCGACAACATGAAAATAAAGGGGCGATGAAAGCCCTTTTATTTTAACTGAATAAATTTCGCCAAAAGTTGAATACTCTTACTCGTACATCTAGTGCGATACTGACGGATGTAAACGGCTAATAATAAGGGTAATATTGTCATGTTCAATCACGCTAGCGCCCATACAAATAGTGGCGAGCAACATCCTGTTCTTACCCGTAATAACGTCAAAGTTATTGGTAGTGGCCCTCAAGTTCTTATGCTAGCCCACGGATTTGGTTGCGACCAAACCATGTGGCAATACCTTATTCCCTACTTAGAAAGCAGTGCAGAAACACGCTTTACCTTTGTTTTATTCGATTATGTGGGCTCTGGTCAGTCCGATGTTAATGGTTATCAAAAAAGTCGATATGAGACACTAGACGGCTATGCGCAAGATGTTTTGGATATCTGTGATGCACTGTCTCTTAGCGATATTACCTTTGTAGGGCATTCGGTAAGCAGTGTTATCGGAATGATTGCATCACTTCAGCAACCCGAGTATTTTAAACAACTGGTTATGGTATGCCCTTCACCCTGCTTTCTCAATCTTCCTCCTGACTATTATGGGGGGTTCGACAAAGCGGATTTGGAAGAATTAATCAATTTGATGGACAAAAATTACTTAGGCTGGGCAAGTTATCTTGCACCACTTGTGATGGGTGATGGCCATGACACAAACTTCAAAATTGAATTAGAAGAAAGCTTCTGCTCTACAGACCCGAAATTTGCCAAACCCTTTGCTAAGGCAACATTCTTTTCAGATTACCGCCAGTTGCTTCCTCGTATCGATAAACCAGTGCTCATTCTGCAAAGTCAGCAAGATGCTTTAGCCGCTGTGTCTATTGGCGAGTATATGCAAAGCGAAATTCCCAATGCCACGCTTCACGTCATTGATTCCCACGGTCACTGTTTACATATGACCAACCCGCGCGAGGTTGCCGCAAAAATTACCGCTGTGTTTATATGAAAGACGCTGATTTAGAGCGGTTTCCCTCGTTATTGTTTGTCACGAGACAAGACAGCAGTGAGATAGTCTTTTGCAATAACTATACGGTGGAAAAGATTGGTCGGCCATTGAATGCTATTGTGGGGAGTAAGTTATCATCCATTGTTACCCACGCCACAGAGGTATTCTTTGAAAGCTATATGCGGCCAATATTAGTGAGTACGCCCTTTTTCGAAGAAGCCTTAATCACATTGAAAACCCATGATAATCGCCGTATCCCTTGTGTCGCCAATATCGCGGTAAATGAGGGCATGCTTTACTGGAGCATACATTTTGCTGATAAGCGGGATAAGCTGTACCAAGAATTAATCGAAGCCCGGGACAATTTAGAGCGACAAGCAGAACAGCTTTCTCTTTTAGCGAGGGTAGATCCTCTAACCAACTTGCTAAACCGACGTGCCGCCAATAACGACATACAAATTCTGGTTACTCGGTTACAACGGCAGTTTTGCCCCGTAGCCTTCTTACTGATTGATGTTGACCATTTTAAACATATCAACGACACCTATGGCCATGACGCGGGGGATGACATTCTCGTAGCGCTAGCATCTATATTGAAAAACGCGACTCGCTGTTCCGATATTGTCGCTAGATGGGGGGGAGAAGAATTTCTTATCGTACTGTATAACTCTGATTTTCAAAGTACTTCGGATTACTGCCAGCGTCTTCATGAGAGTATCCACACCCTTCAGCATAATGATAATCAAACACTGACTGTGAGTATTGGCGTAATGCAAATAAGGGAGGAGAACCAAGCCTTGCTTGAGCAGAAAGACTCCTTAATCAAGCACGCCGACAACGCCCTTTATCGCGCGAAAGATGCAGGTAGAAATCAAACTTGCTTCGCTGAATTTAAGCAACACCAGCCGTCCCTCACTTAAGCATTAGTCCGCTTTTACTGCACCCGTGTGTTGTTTCGCATAGCCAAGCTATAACGCTACGACAGTGTAGGGCTATTGCCCAATACGTCACATTAAAAAAAAGTTATAAAAAAAGCGCCTTAAAGGCGCTTTTTTCATGAAACCTCGTCTTATCGACGTAGGCCTAGACGCTTGATAAGGTCAAGATAACGCTCAGCGTTCTTGCCTTTAAGGTAATCTAGAAGCTTACGACGCTGGCTAACCATGCGTAGAAGACCACGACGTGAGTGGTGATCTTTCTTATGATCAGCAAAGTGACCTTGAAGCTTGTTGATGTTGTGAGTTAGCAAAGCAACTTGAACTTCAGGTGAGCCTGTGTCGCCTTCTTTTACGCCGTAGTCAGCAATAATTTTTGCGGTTTCTTCTTTAGTTAGTGACATGTCATTCTCCTAAGTTAAGTTCCGCCGATCACTAATTCAGCAGAACGGAATGAAGCGCGTATTATAATGACCTTTACCTACTTAGCAAGTGCAAGGCCGTTATTTCTTAACGAATTTGCCGTCGCTACGTCATCAATACAATTTGTGACCTAAAAAAACTGTGAAGGCTAACCTTCGTCGCCATAAACCACGCGTCGTTTAGGGTTGACGTACAGCGCGTTTTTCGCCACGCCTTGGTCTTTAGGGTCTAATACCGCCTCCCCCACGCCCAAAAAAAGCCCTTGTGTATCTTCACCGTGATAAACACGATAAGACTTCCCTTGAACAAGAGGGGTAACGGAAGTTCCTATGACACTTTGGCCGTTATCGAATCGAGCGCGTTCAGCATCGTTAATGAGGATATATGGCAACCGACTCACGGCCGTATCCATGGGAATTAGATAGGCATCAAGGGCTTCAAACTCTCCCTCAGATAACGCTTCTTGCGTCTCTATCAGTGTGTCTAATGACACCATTTTATCCGTAGGATAATCGGCCACTTCTGTACGATGTAATCGGGTGACATAGGCGCCACAGCCTAAGTTCTGCCCTAAGTCGTCAACGATGGAACGGATATAAGTCCCTTTACTACACTTAATACGCATATCGACATAAGGCAAGGCAAGGCGCGTCACCTCTAACTCATACACTTCTATATCTCTGGGTTCACGCTCGATAACAATACCTTGACGTGCATAGAAATACAGCGGCTTCCCCTGGTGCTTTAGCGCAGAAAACATAGACGGGATTTGCTTACTCTTACCGAGAAAGGCCAAACACGCCGCGTTGACTTGCGCCTCATTCACCTCAACGGGCTTTTCTTCAACCACCTCACCGTCTGCGTCAGAGGTGGTAGTTCTTACCCCTAACTTAGCAGTGACTTCATAGGTTTTTTCAGCATCTAACAAAAACTGAGAAAATTTCGTAGCTTCACCTAAACAAAGCGGAAGCATACCGCTTGCCAATGGATCTAGTGCCCCGGTATGCCCAGCCTTTTGCGCTTTATACAACCATCGTACTTTCTGTAATAGTTGATTTGATGAACCACCGAGTGGCTTATCTAAAAGCACAATACCATTAATACTGCGGCCTTTGCGTCTTCTCGCCATTTACTCCTGCTCTTCTGACTCGTCTGTATCGCGTTTAGACTCATCTTTAGCGATAGTCTGAGACACAAGGTTAGAAATACGCATACCCTCTATAATAGATTTGTCTTCAAAGAAATGAAGATCGGGTACCGCACGCATACGGATACGTTTCGCTAACAAACTGCGTATAAAGCCTTTAAACTCAGCAAGCTGCTTTATGTGTGCTTTACCTTCTTCTTCTGTACTGTTGTAAATGGTGACGAAAATTTTAGCATGCGCTAAATCTCTCGATACATCCACGTCAGACACAGTAATCAGTGGCATATCACCTACACGGTGCTTATATTCATTTTGTAGGATACTGGCAACTTCTTTGTGAACTTGTTGCGCCACCCTATCGGTACGTGAAAATTCACGAGCCATAATACACTCCTTCCCTACACCGGCATGCTAATCTGCAAGTTACGCAGACAAAAACGGGGGCTTCGGCCCCCGCTTTACTATGCCGATATGTTTGGCAAATTAGATTTCTCTTTTAACTTCTACAATTTCGAAGACCTCAATTTGGTCTCCTACTTTCACGTCATTGTAGTTCTTAACGCCGATACCACATTCCATGCCGTTACGCACGTCTTGAACGTCGTCTTTAAAGCGACGCAGTGATTCTAGCTCACCTTCGTAGATAACCACGTTTTCACGTAGTACACGGATTGGATTGCTACGCTTAACCACGCCTTCTGTTACCATACAACCAGCGATAGCGCCTAGTTTCGGTGACTTAAACACGTCACGGACTTCTGCAAGACCAATGATTTCTTGCTTAAACTCTGGCGCAAGCATACCACTCATGGCCGCTTTCACTTCATCGATTAGATGATAAATAACGCTGTAGTAACGTAAATCGATTTCTTCAGCTTCAAGTACACGACGTGCAGACGCATCCGCACGAACGTTAAAGCCAAGTACAATAGCACCGGAAGCAGCTGCAAGCGTCGCATCTGTTTCGGTGATACCACCTACACCACTACCAACAATGTTAACTTTCACTTCTGCGGTAGACAGTTTAACGAGCGATTCGGCGATAGCTTCAACAGAACCTTGTACGTCAGCTTTAAGTACAATGTTCAATTCGCTCACGTCACCTGATTCCATGTTAGCAAACATGTTTTCAAGCTTCGCTTTTTGCTGACGCGCCAGTTTCAATTCACGCTTCTTCTGGTGACGTTTAGCCGCAACTTCACGGGCTTTGCGTTCGTCTTTAACAACGGCCGCATCTTCACCGGCAACAGGAACACCTGAAAGGCCTAATACTTCTACAGGTGTAGAAGGACCCGCGACTTTCATTTCTTTGCCGTTTTCATCGCGCATAGCACGTACGCGGCCATATTCTTCGCCACACAATAGAATGTCGCCAGAACGTAGTTGACCTTCCTGAACAAGCACAGACGCCACTGGACCACGGCCTTTATCAAGGCGAGATTCAATCACGATGCCGCGGCCTGGACCATCAGCAACAGCTTGTAAATCAAGTAGTTCTGCTTGAAGTACAATGGCTTCAAGAAGCTCATCGACACCCATACCTGTTTTTGCAGATACGTTACAGAATTGATGCTCACCGCCCCACTCTTCAGAAATAACCTCTAACTGAGATAGTTCTGTTTTAACGCGGTCTGGGTCAGCAGTTTCTTTATCCATCTTGTTAACCGCAACAATAAGAGGTACGCCAGCTGCACGAGCATGTTGTACCGCTTCTTTTGTCTGCGGCATCACACCGTCGTCTGCAGCGACGACTAAGATAACAATATCTGTTGCCGTTGCGCCACGAGCACGCATTGCTGTAAATGCAGCGTGTCCAGGTGTGTCTAAGAAGGTAATTTCACCATTATCAGTTTCAACTTTATAAGCACCGATATGCTGGGTAATACCACCGGCTTCACCATCGGCAACTTTAGCGCGACGAATGTAGTCAAGAAGTGACGTTTTACCGTGGTCGACGTGACCCATGATAGTCACCACAGGTGCGCGACCTGCTTTTTCACCACCAGACCCTTCCGCTAATAATTCATCTTCTAGCGCGTTGTCATTGACCAGTTCAAATTTATGGCCCATTTCTTCAACAACAAGTACCGCGGTATCTTGGTCAAGAACCTGGTTGATAGTGGCCATTTCGCCCATTTTCATCATGGTCTTGATAACTTCGTTAGACTTAATTGCCAACTTGCTGGCCAGTTCGCCAACAGTAATGGTTTCGCCTAACTTAACCACACGCTCTACAGGCTGTGCAGGCTTGTTAAAGCCTTGTTTAAGATGCTCACCCGCATGCTTTTTAGATTTACGACGGCGACGTGAAGAACGCTCCACTTGCATGTCTTGCTCGTCTTCTGCTTCTTGCGCATAACGGTTAGAGTGCAAGTGCACTTCTTCGGCTTCAGCTTTCTTACGACGCTCTTCTTCTTCTTTCCAGCGACGTTCGTTTTCTTCAGCAAGTTTGCGCGCTTCGTCAGCAGCCTTTTTCGCTTCTTCTTCTAGTTTCTTCTGCGCTTCTTCTTCTTGCGCTTTGCGAAGACGCTCTTCTTCCTGACGTGCTGCCTCTGCTTCCGCTTTTTCTGCTTCAGTGAGTTCAGGCTCGTCTTGTTTACGGGCTTCAGCTTCTTTCTTTGCTTGTTCTGCTCGGCGAGCACGTTCTTCATCCGCTGCTTTTTTCGCTGCTTCTGCTTGACGTGCTTTTTCTTCAGCGGCTTTCTTCGCTTCAGCAGCCGCTTTTTCTTCGGCTTCACGCTGTAAACGCTCTTCTTCAGCGCGTTTTGCTTCTTCTTCCGCTAGACGCTGTTGTTCTTCAACATCAGTACGCTTCACATAAGTACGCTTTTTACGTACTTCTACTTTCACTTCTTTCGACTTACCTACACTTAACGTGCTGGTTGTTTTACGTTGAAGTGTCATGCGCTTAGGTTCGGACGCGCTACCGTGTTGCTTACTTAAATGATCCAACAGTTTCTTTTTCTCATCTTCATTTACCTGATCGCCGGCATTCTTTGTAATACCCGCGTCTTTAAACTGGCCAACCAATCGGTCAACGGTCGTACCAATGTCGCTGGCGAGCTTTTCAATAGATACATCTGCCATTACGTATTTTTCCCCCTGTTGACCTTATTCTTCATTGAACCAAACGATATTACGTGCCGCCATAATTAGCTTGCCCGCTTTTTCTTCGTCGAGTTCATCAATATCACTTATCTCATCTGTGCCTTGCTCGGCCAGTTCTTCAAGGTCGGTAATACCGCGGCTGGCCAACACATAGGCCACGTGTTTACTCATTCCTTCAAGGCCTAGTAAGGCTTCGGTAGGCTCTGCGCCTTCTAGCGATTCTTCTGTTGCTAATGCACGGGTTGTTAGGAAAGCACGTGCACGGTTACGCAATTCTTCAACGGTATCTTCATCTAAACCGTCAACAGCAAGAAGTTCGCTTGCTGGCACGTAAGCCACTTCTTCTAACGTGGTAAAACCTTCATCAACCAACACAGAGGCAAAATCTTCATCAATGTCTAACCCAGTGGTAAATAGGTTAAGCACTTTGGCATTTTCTTCTTCGTGTTTTTTGTTTAAGTCGTCCACTGTCATTACGTTTAGTTCCCAGCCGGTAAGCTGACTTGCTAAACGCACGTTTTGACCACTACGGCCAATAGCTTGTGCTAAGTTATCGGCTTCCACAGCAACGTCCATGGTGTGACTGTCTTCATCAACCACAATAGAGGCAACTTCTGCCGGCGCCATGGCGTTAATCACAAACTGTGCTGCGTTTTCGTCCCAAAGCACGATATCAACACGCTCACCGCCAAGTTCACCAGATACCGCTTGCACACGTGAACCACGCATACCTACGCATGCACCCACAGGGTCTAAGCGTTTGTCGTTAGTTTTAACGGCAATTTTCGCTCTTGAACCTGGATCACGAGCCGCAGACTTAATTTCAAGCGTTTCTTCTGCAATCTCAGGGACTTCTAGGCGAAATAGTTCCACTAGCATGTCTGGATGCGTGCGGCTAACAAAAAGTTGTGCACCACGCGCTTCTGGACGAATTACGTACAGTAAACCGCGTACGCGATCGCCTGGACGGAATGTTTCACGGGGTAACATGTCGTCGCGATAAATAACGCCTTCAGCATTGTTACCTAGGTCGATGATGATGTTGTCGCGGTTAACTTTCTTAACCGTACCAGTTACAAGTTCACCAACTTTATCTTCGTACTCAGCAATCATTTGCGCACGCTCAGCTTCACGTACTTTTTGCACGATAACTTGCTTCGCAGTCTGCGTAGTTATGCGGTCGAATTTAATAGATTCAATCTGTTCTTCCACATAATCGCCTAATTGAATATCAGGCTCATCAATTTGTGCTGCAGATATTGTAATTTCTGCAAACGGATTCTCTTGTTCTTGGTCGTCAGGAATAACCATCCAACGACGGAAGGTGTCAAAATCACCTGATGTTCTGTCGATACTTACACGAACTTCAATTTCGCCTTCGTTTTTCTTTTTGGTCGCACTGGCAATAGCAAATTCCAGCGCTTCAAAAATCTTTTCTCTAGGCACTTGTTTTTCATTTGAAACGGCTTCTGCCACTAACAAAATTTCTTTATTCATTTTCGCCTCACTAAAGCTTTCGTCGATGAAAGCATTGCTGTTCCATTAATCGAAAGTGGGAACAACGTTACCTTTTTCGATATTAGCCACAGCTAACTGGAACTGCTGGCCATCCACTTCGATACTGACTATGCCATTTTCGCATGCCAGCACTTTGCCCTTAAAATTACGTCTATCATCCATCGGCATTGATAATCGAACCTGAACGATTTCACCAATTGAATCAACATAATGCTTTTCTTTAAAAAGCGGTCTGTCCATACCAGGTGAAGACACTTCTAAGTTGTATTCGGTGCTAATTGGATCTTCAACATCCAAAATTGCGCTCACTTGATGACTAACATCTGCACAATCATCTACGGTAATACCGTTTTCATGATCAATAAAAACACGAAGAATCGAATGTTTCCCCGCTCGTACAAACTCGATGCCAACCAACTCAAAACCCAGTGCTTCAACACCCGGCTCTAGCATTTCGGTTAGTTTTTCTTCAAGTTTCGCCAATGCAAACCTCCAAAAACAAAAAAAGGGCTTACGCCCACCTGTCATCACCCAGTTCAGCGAGGCTGACTCCAGGTTTTAATACAACAAAAAGCCCCGGACTAGCGGGGCTTTTATTAAAATACTGAACCCATACCTGCCGCGCTGGCAGTTGCAAACTTATGGGTAAAAACACCGTTAGGCGATAGTTTGCTAAGAATGGAAGCGTTACTTTCCTTAACACTGAGGGAGCCCGCTACCATCGCGTAATGTGAGCATTATACTGATCGTAAGTACATTAAGCAACACGCACATCGGATTAGTCTTCATCAACCCACTTATTTTTAATCTCGAGGATGGCGTCTAAGTTTTGGTGCAGCAAGGTTATCAACGCAGGATCGAAGTGCTTGCCTTTCTGACTGTCCATAAAGTCTAAGGTTTTCTCTACACTCCATGCCTCCTTATAAGGGCGTTTACTTGTCAGCGCATCAAACACATCCGCCACCGCACAAATACGCCCCTCAATAGGAATATCTTCACCTTCAAGACCATTGGGGTACCCTGTCCCATCCCACTTTTCATGGTGAGTTAAAGACACGGACTTTGCCACTTTAAGTAAGTCTGAATCGCATTCGCCGAGTATTTCCGCGCCTATCTCTGGGTGCTTTTTCATTTCGGCAAATTCTTCATCAGTCAGTTTACCGGGTTTAAGCATAATGCTGTCGGCGATACCAATTTTACCGATGTCATGCATGGGCGCAGCATGAAGCAATATTTCGGCTTTCTCTTCATTGAAACCATAAGCCGTGGCTAGAATTTTTGAATAATGACTCATTCGCATCACGTGCATACCGGTTTCATTGTCTTTGTATTCTGCGGCGCGCCCTAACCGTTGCACAACTTGTAGCCTAGTGCGCATAAGTTCTTCAGACTGGACTAACGACAAATGGGTTTTCACGCGAGCTTTAACCACAGACGGTGAGATTGGCTTCGTTATGTAATCTACGGCTCCTACCTCAAAGCCTTCAGCCTCATCGTGTTCATCGTTTAACGCGGTGACAAAAATAATTGGGATATGCTGAGTTTCTTTGTTCGCTTTTAAGGTTTTACACACTTCGTAGCCCGTGATACCAGGCATCATAATATCAAGAAGAATAAGGTTAGGCTGTCGTGCAGCCGCTAAGCGAATAGCTTCCTCGCCATTTTTAGCGAAAATAAGTTGATAATCTGAAGCTAACAGTTGCTTTAGCACACGAAGGTTTACTGGCTCATCATCGACTAATAAAAGCGTGGGTTCCGATAATTGTCGTAACATAGGGCGGGGCTAACTCTTGTCTATTAAATTAATCAACGCTTGAATTCTTACTTCTGCGTTTTCAAATTCGAACTCATCTATATCTAATAATATAGCGGATACTTCTTCTTTATACGAACCAACAGTCATAGCTGCAAGTGTACTAAGTTCTTCCTCATCAAGCATATTTTGCTTAACACTATCACTTAGTTGTTTAAGATGACTGACCAACTCATTGGTATTAATCTGTGCATTCGTATCTTGTGTTTTGTCAGCTTCTTGAGTGACCACCCAGGCTTTTAAATCCGCGAAAGCATGACGTAAGGGTTCCACTAAGCCAATATCGAGTTCTTTTGATTTCGCGCTTTGCTCAATATCTCGACATATGGAAAACAAGGTGGTCATGCTTAAGTTACCGGCCACCCCTTTCATGCCATGGGCTAGCATAGCGGTATCGTCCACGTTTCCTTCTATGATGGCGGTGATAATGGCTTTTATTTTCTCTTCGCTTGAGGTTATAAACCGATTTACCTCTCGCAGATAAATATCTTTATCTGTCCACAATTGTAGCGCTTTATCCATGTCGACGACCTTCACGGTGGAGCGTGAGGTTTTCTTTGGCTTCTGAGCGGGGACTTCAATAGGACTAGCAGCCAACTCATTTTCTTTTAGCCCCATAACCCGCGCAATTTCTCTGGTAAGCACAGGATAATCAATAGGCTTATTTGCAAAACCTTCCATTCCCGCCTCTGTAGCAGCATGGCGGTCTTGCACCAATACGCTGGCAGTAAGGGCGACAATAGGTAAGGGAGAAAGCTTATTATCCCTTTCGTACTCCCGTCTAAGTTTGGCCGCCTCTAACCCGTCGAGAATGGGCATTTGTAAATCCATTAGTACAATATCAATGCTGTCGTCTTGCATTTTAGACAAGGCTTCTTGCCCATCTCTGGCTATAGTTACCTGGTGGCCTGATCGGGTTAAGAGCAGAGACAGTAAATCAATATTTTGTGCAATATCGTCCACAATAAGCATATGCATAGCGGGCAACTGTAGGGGTTTCCCTTCTACTTCTGCTTTCGGCGCAGTGGCGGGAGTTAACGGCAATCTAAAGGTGAATTTACTGCCCTCACCTAATTCACTCTCAGCGCAAATAGTGCCGCCCATCAGTTCAACCAATTGCTTTGAAATAGTGGTACCTAAGCCGGTGCCGCCATACTTTCTACTCATGGAAGCATCGGCCTGTGAGAAGGCTTCAAACACACGTTGGACTTGCTCCTTGGACATGCCAATTCCTGAGTCCTTAACACTAAAGTAGACAAACTCCGTATCCGTCTTAACGTTTAATTCCACCGCCCCTTTAGCCGTAAACTTCACTGCGTTTCCGATAAGGTTGTTCAATACCTGGCGTAATCGCTCTGGCACGCCCGAGTAAGCTTCGCTGACGTCATCATCTACCGTCACTTGTAATGAGATATTTTTACGCTTTGCCTCAAGCCAGAATGTAGACACCACCGTATCCACTTCTTCCCTTAGCACAAAATCACGGTATTCAAGTTCAAGCTTACCTTTGTCTAGCTTGGCGCTGTCTAAAATGTCGTTGAGTAGATGCAACAGGGAGCGTGCAGAGCGATTAATGGTCGTTAAATGCCCGTGCTGCTCCACCGGCATATCCTCCGCTAACATTAAATCGCTAAAGCCAATGATAGCATTCATGGGAGTACGAATTTCATGGCTCATATTCGCTAAGAAGGTGGTGCGGGCCGCGGCCGCTTGTTCTGCATTTTCTTTGGCTACCCGAAGTTCTTCTTCCATTTCTTTTCGGGCCGTAATATCTGAGATGAAACCGTCTATATGCAGAACCTTACCCTGCTCATCTTTCACGTGAACGCCATGCTCAATGACCCACCTTACATCACCCTGTTTAGTAATAATTCGGTATTCTAAGCTGAACTCGCCGTCTTCTTCGTTGCCACCTGCAACCTTATCAAGATCATCAGGATGATAGAGCTCGTTAAAAGACATCATTGGTGAGGGCGACAAGAAATCCTGTGCGCTGTATCCGGTTATATCGGCAACAGCATCGCTAATAAATAGCATGGGCCAACCGTTTTCATTTAAGCACCGATAGGCAATACCCGGAATATTCGAAATAAAACTGCGAAACTTTGTCTCACTTTCTCGTAAGGCATTTTCCATTTCTTTGCGTTTGCGCAAATCTGACAGGAAGCCAACAAAAATCGCTTTATTATCAATTTTCGTGTAACCAATCCCTACTTGAACCGGAATGTGTTCACCGCTTTTATGAACCACTTTTGCTTCTCTACTGGTGCCAATAATTTGCTGCATTGGCACACTTCTTTGTGCAAAAAAGTCGTCATTATAAATATGCTTGCGATCTTCAGGAATAAGCAGTTCGGCGGGGCGACCTATGAGTTCTTCCGGTGTGTAACCTAATAAACTCTCAACCGCTGGATTAGCAGTTTGCACGAGGCCTTTGTCATTCAGGGTAAGAATGGCATCAACTGCGGTATCTGTTATTGCTCGCTGCACTCTCTCACTTGCAATGGCCCGTAAAGTGACATCTTTATATTTAAACAATAACGTTAAGCCAAGCACAATCGCGATTAAGGTAACAGTCACCATGGCTACAGAGAGAGCCAAATAAACCGATATACTCGCGCTCTGCGTGCTTAGCTCCATCCCCGGAGGTAGAACAAACCGCGCGGCTGCCATACCAGTATAGTGCATACCTGCAATGGCTAACCCCATTACCACAGAGGCTAACAATACACCTGAAAAATTGCGGCTATTGTTCTTGTTTTTACTTACTCCGAACTTTATGGCTAAAGAGATCATTGCCAAAATAACAGCAACCACAATGGACAGGGCAAATAAACCAAGGTCGTACCTTAATAAAGGTGCAAGTTCCATCGCCGCCATGCCACTGTAATGCATGGTACCGATACCAGCACCGACCAATACGCCACCATAAAGAATTTGTAAAAAGGTAATATGCGATTGGGTCAATAAGCGCAGCGCCACCCATGCAGCAGCAATAGCAGGGATCGCAGAGAGAGAGGTAATGGTGACATCGTAGTTCACCGGCGTACAAAGCTCGAACGCCAGCATGCCAAGAAAGTGCATGGCCCAAATGCCGCCGCCTAAAGCAATACTCCCAGCGCACAACAGCGAATATCGTCGAATGCGATCTGTGGTTTCAGAGGCTTGGGTGGCGACATTAAACGCCATGAAAGCAGCAAAAATAGCAACGAACAAGGACAGCCCTACTAAGGCGTAATCGTAATGCCCGCTTAAGAGTGTAACTTCAGGCCCAACATCAAAATAGTTAAATATCATAGCAATTATTTTTGTTACTTCTTTTTTAGGGACACGCTGTTAACTCTGAATTTTGCTTCCACTAAGTGGTTTGTTGACGAAGCAAATAGCAGGCACCGCATTATTCTTTAGTATAATAAAACAGACTTTTACCATGTAATAAATGATTATTCAAAGTGCGAGAAGAAAAAAGTATAGACAACGAGTCAAACTCGGTACGCATCATTTGATAAAAATAGGACTTACTTTATAACGAGATACTGGCATGAAAGCCACTGAAGACAAGCTGTCACGTAGAGATAACATGCAGCAAAAAAGTCATAAAATAAAAAGAAAGAGAGACAAAAAAGCCCCGGCAAATGCCAGGGCTTAAATGTGGTTGCGGGAGCAGGATTTGAACCTACGACCTTCGGGTTATGAGCCCGACGAGCTACCAGACTGCTCCATCCCGCGTCTGTACTTTTACTTACTTGACCTGCTATTATCTATTAGGCAACTAAGTAGATATATCGTTCATTTTCTGTGGTTGCGGGAGCAGGATTTGAACCTACGACCTTCGGGTTATGAGCCCGACGAGCTACCAGACTGCTCCATCCCGCGCCAGAAAATTCGTTGTTGGTGTCAGCGTTTCTTGCTGCCTCCCTTCAACGTGGTGCGTATTATACATAGGGACTTTACTAACACAAGAGCCACAAGAGGAAATATTTCATTTTTCTGACTGTATGCGCAATTAATCAGCATTATGTGCAATGAACGTACGATTCAGCGCGGTTTTGTTCGCCATCCCCGACATTAATCACATAACTTTTCCATTTTATCTGCAAGTTTAAAGTCTAAATCGCTAAGCCCATTAAGGTCGTGTGTTGATAATTTTACCTCTACACGGTTATAAACGTTAAACCATTCGGGGTGGTGATTAAGCTTTTCTGCCCAAATAGCAATTTGAGACATCCAACCAAATGCACGAATAAAACTTTTAAAGGTAAAGGTTTTTACAATGGCATTGTTTTCAAGTTGCCAAGTTTGACCTTCCTCCAACGTGTTATTTAATGTCGATAACGCGTGTTGAACTTCTGATGAGGTTAATTTGTTCGCCATGGGTGATTCCTTCAATCTCCGTTTAAGCCAATAAACACTGTAAACCAGCCCTAGATAAAATTCAGTAGACGAGAAAAAGATTCGACTTCCTTGCTTGGGGCGAATTGTTTACAAAAAAATACCGGCACCCTGTGCCGGTATTTATACTTTCTGTGTTAGGTACCTTGCTTGTTATGATTAAAACTCTATTGCAAGGCGCGCATATATTTGACGACCTCTAGGATCATGAACTTTGGAGTCGAAACCACTGTTGGTAAACAATTGTGGAGGATCTTCGTCAAACAGGTTGATTCCACCTAGCGACAACACATAACTTTGCGAGGTTTCAAATAACGCCCCTAAGTCTATATTGTACTGCGCGTCTACCGTGACATGACTGTCAATTTCATAAAAGCCCTCGGCACAACCCGTTAAGTTAGCGGTGCCATCTGAACAATTTTGGTCATCATCGTAAGACGAGATATAGCGTACAAATAGGTTCGCGGCATGAATGTCATGCTGCCATGCTAAACCCAGGTTCATACGCAACTCTGGAGAAGAAACACCTATATTGTTGAAGTTACGTCTACCCGCGCCATCAATATTACCGGCTTGAGGATCCTTTAGGTCGTACTTAGTAATATAGGTAGCGTTCAGTGAGGGCGTAAAACTCCCCGCCTCCGTTTCCAGTTTATAGCTGGCAACAAAGTCCAGACCAGACGTTTCTAGCTCGCTTGCATTAACATAGGTGTTGTTAATTTGAAGCAATGGCCCGGTGAGTGGGTCGCCAGCGCGGACAATTCGGTCTGGGTCAGTAGGATCGGCATTTAATACCGCCTGTGCGTTTTCCTGAATAATTAGGTCTTCAAATGCAAAGTTCCAATAATCTAATTCCAGCGACAAGTCTCTAAATGGCTCAAATGAAATCCCAAGATTGTACGCTGTAGATTCTTCAGGTTTCAGCTCTTCATTACCCGAGGTTCGCACGGCAACAAAAGCCACCGCACCTTGCACGGGATCGAGTATCTGCTGTAAAGAGGTTGCGCCACCTTGTGCTAAAAACACCGTGGGCGCTCTGAACGAGGTAGAAATAGAGCCTCTAAACGACAAGGTGTCAGAGGCGCGGTAAGAAACTGCAAGCTTTGGATCTACCGTGCTACCTATATTGCCGCCGTAATCCTCATACCTTAACGCCACTTGAACATCTAAATCATCAGTGAGCGGCAGCGCTAATTCACCAAATGCGGCCCACACGTCCTGACTACCGTCGATATCTGGGTTACCAATGACGAAGGTAAAACTGTCTTGATTCGATAGCTCATCGTAATCCTGCGATAGTTGATTCTCTCGATATTGCACCCCTAATGCCAGGGCTGCATAACCACCACCAACTTCAAATACATCAAATGACGTGAAGGCCTCTATGACCTCAAGATCAGCCTTAGAGTCGATGACTTGCTTGCCGGTGAATGAATCAACCACATAGTCGGAGTTAGGCGAAGACGTGTAGGAAGTAGCAAACGGATTAAAAAACTCACAATTTCCTTCCCCTGGCGTTCCTGCCACTGGATCACAGTTCGAACCGCCTAAACCGTATAGTGCCAATTGGAATTCAGTATTCAGCACATCCGGCACACTGAAGACAAAGTCATTGACCGCTCGGGTATAGCTTATTTCCCAAAACCCACTGTCAGTTACACCTTGGAGATTGGTACTAAATCTGAATGTATCTGACTCTGTGTTGGCTGGGTCACCTTCAAAACCATTTCCTTCTGCTCGCCCAAAAAAGGCAACAGACTGTCCAAAGGGATTTTGCGGGTGATAATCGGGCACAATTGGCGAGGTTAAAATAGGGAAACTTGGCGCACCGCCCCGCTCGGCCCGATTTCTTGCCATGCCGAATTCTGCTGTCCACGTAATGTCATTTTCAAATTCATAATTGGCACTAACATAAGTATTTACGCGACTTTCATCTGCCACATAGGAATAGAACTTACCAAAGTCAAAGCCACAGAATCCAATATCAAGACCCGGTATTGTGCCGCTAGGTGCCAACAAACTGGGGGAACCGCCAAAATCTTCACAACCATAAGGGTCAATGATGGGTAGCGCACCCATGCCAGGAATATTAAGAAAATAAGATGCGGGATTACCTAGTGAACTCGTATCATCTTCTGGGCGGCTCAAGCGTCTATCGCTAAGAAATAGCGGTGAACGATTAGTGTAACTAATGGCGGCCATCACATTACCATTGTCGCCAGATGCCCCCCACAGCCCTTGAAGTATATATTCTTTATTGTTGCCATGCGCACCATCTTGGTAGTCCGCACTCACCATAACGCCGTCATAATTTCGCTTGGTTATGAAGTTCACAACGCCGGCGACCGCATCGGAACCGTATAGCGCAGAAGCACCGTCTTTTACGACTTCCATTCTATCAATAGCAATCATGGGAACCAGCGAGCTGGTATCAACAAAGTTTAACCCTTCGTTCGTTGGTTGAGCATTAACAACCTGACGCTTGTTATTGAGTAATATGAGGGTAGACGCTACGCCTAAGCCCCGCAGGTTAATATTTGAGGTGCCCGCCGTTGCATTTTGCGTAAACGCATCAGGGTTATTCTCTGCTCCGGTATTAATGGTTAAGGTTTGAGTAATATCGGCAATGTTTTTTGCACCAATTGCATCAATCGCTACACTGTCGACAACGGCCAATGGAGAGGGTGATTCAAAGTTCTCACTGCGACGAACAAAACTCCCTGTCACTAAAATAAGTTCAACGTCTTTTGCTTCTTTTTTTTCGCTGTCCTGTGACTCTTGCGCTAAAGCGCTTAAAGGTGAGCACAGCAATGCAGCGCTAACAAGTGCAGCTACCGCAGTTTTACGCGTTTTTAAGTTCATAGTGTGATTCCAAATCTGAGCGCATTACTAACGGCTTAACCCACACATTCCGTTAGCAACAAGCTGATCGATTTCTCATTGTTATGGTGTAAGGCCATGAATAAAATTTGACCTACCTGATGAATGGTATGCCTGCCAACTCATTTTGTAAATTTATTGTGAATAATATGTTTACATTAATTTTACGCATGGTCTGACCACATAGACTAAAGTTTGATCAGCATCTCGGACGGTTCCCAAGGGAATGCGCCAAAGCTTAGACGCATCGGTGTGAATAAATCCTACCCAGTAAATTTTTCGATACTCAGGTAGATATTTCTTACTCTTGATTTGAGAGTAAAACTGAAAACCAAATAACATCATTTAATTCAGACATTTACAGATTACGCAATCGCGGAATACTTTTTGATGGTGAATACAATATTGTGAATCAACAAAGTGAAAGTATGGAATTTCCAAACATTGATGACGTGTACACCTTACTTAGCGACAAACTTGAAAGCTGGTTAGAAAAAGCAATCACGCTGTTACCTAACATTGTTGTAGCCTTTTTAATTGCAATCGGCTTTGGGCTTTTAGCTAAAATTGTGGGCAAGTGGGTGGGCAAACTCATGCGCCGTACCTTCGAGTCGCGCCAAATTGCAGGGCTACTCACATCAATCATTAAAGCCGTTATTGTAGTAGCGGGTATTTTCATTGCTTTAGATTTTGTCGGTTTATCAGGCACAGTGACTTCGTTGCTTGCCGGAGCGGGTATTGTCGGACTGGCTATCGGCTTCGCTTTCCAAGATATGACAGAAAACTTTATTGCTGGGGTAGCAATGGGTATTCGCAAACCCTTCGATATTGGCGACGTTATAGAAGCGGATGGTGTTTTCGGTAACGTGAAGGAAATAAACCTGCGAAATACCTTGGTTGAAACCTTCTACGGTCAATTGGAAGTCATTCCCAATAAAATTTTATTTCGCAACATACTCACGAATTACTCTTACCTTGGTTATCGACGCATCGAGGTACCGGTTGGTATTTCCTATGCCGATGACGTGGAAAAAGCCGCTGAGGTAATTACTGAGGCCATGAGAGAAAAGGATTATGTGATTAAAAAAGATGAAACTGCAGTTTACGCAGAAGGGTTCGGTGACTCTAGCATTAATCTTTTACTTTGGTTTTGGATACGTTACCCCGGCGATCCGGGCTTTATGGTGGTGCGTCACGACGCTGTTGTCACGGTGAAACGTGTCTTGGAAGAAAACGATATTCTTATCCCCTTCCCCATACGGACATTGGATTTTAATTCTAAGGGAAGCGACAACTTAGACAACATGTTAACCAACGCAAGCAAGTCTAAACACAGTAAGGCGCAAGAAAACCCAGATTCCCCCTCGCTAGATAAATCTGAAGAGGGAGACGGCGCCGACGAATAAATCGTGGGCACTGGCCGTCATTATCATTTTACGTAACTCAAAGGAGAAAAAAGATGGAAAATTTAACCAAAGCAAAGCAGTTAAGACACCTATTTACGGCCCTGCTGTTCGCCTCTACCCTTGGCGGTATTAACGGTTGTGCCACAATAGAAGGCGCTGGCGAAGATATTCAAAGTGCCGGTGAAGCCGTTGAAGAAGGTGCGCAAGAGGCATCTAACTAATAAGCATGACCTACTGTGTGCCTAGACGATAATAGGCACTCGTTTCCAATGTGGAAAAAAGCACGTGACTTCATGCGAATGAAGTCACGTGCTTTTTATCTTTATTTTAGTACTGCCAGCATTAAAAACGTACCTATTAGCGCGGGTTTTTCACATGACTTCAGTTGTGCAGTAGCCTCAACCTTATAAAGTGCCCCCATAGGTTTGTCGTCAATCCCCACCACGGTAAATTGAAACTTTACCCCGTCGTTGCATCGTACGGGCTCTAAAAACCTGAGTTTGTCTATGCCATAGTTGATGGTTGACGCTATACGTGGTGAATCTTCAATAACCTCAGCGAACGCTTTTGGCATAAGTGAGGCCGTGAGAAACCCATGAGCAATCGTGGTTTTAAAAGGGCTTTCGTTCTTACACCGCACACTGTCTAAGTGAATCCATTGATGGTCTCCCGTGGCATCAGCAAACTGATTAATCATAGGCTGCGTGACGGTTATCCATTCTGCCTGCGATAACGTGTCGCCGATCTTTAAGTCAATGAGACATTTCATGTTTTTATCCCTATAGGTACATTTTGCCGTTTAGACTACTATTACTTAGTTGAATATTTCAATTAACTTCTAATAATAGGTATTTATAAATATTCTTGTTACAATAACGTAAATATTGTGACCCCTGTGTTTCCGCAATACTTTTTCTTCAGGGGCAGATGTAACTGGTTAGCATTGCCAAAAAAAGGAATACTCAATGAATCTGAATAGAATTGATTTAAATCTGTTTGCTGTATTCGATGCGATATATACTGCAGGAAGCCTAACAAAAGCAGCAGATGTTCTTTGTATTACTCAGCCTGCGGTAAGTAATTCTCTGGCACGTTTGAGAGAGATGTTAAACGACCCCTTATTTGTTCGTACCGGTCATAGCATGACACCCACGCCCGTAGCGCAAAATATCATCGTGCCCGCCCGACAAGCCCTCGCACTGCTGCGAAAAAGTGTGCAAGAAAGCCACACCTTCGACCCGCTTACCGCAGAAAAATCATTTAATTTTGCCAGTCGCGATTTGTTGGAAGCTAGCATTATGCCTAGGCTTGTCGCTCGCCTACAAAATCTTGCGCCTAATATAGGTATTACTAACTACGAAATTCCTCGCAGTCAGGTGGTCTCTGCTATGGCAAGCGGTACTCTGGACTTTTTTGCTGACGCGTCTACCTTTACCGACCCGCATTTATGTAAAGAAAAAATTGCCCAAGACCGCTTTGTCGTTCTGGCAAGAAAGAACCACCCTGCCCTTAAAAACGGATTAGATTTAGACACCTTTTTGCGACTAGGCCATATCAATGTTTCCCAACGTAAGTCGGGGGCCGGGCCTATAGATATCGCGTTAGATAAAATGGGCAAGCGCCGTAAAGAAGTGATGCGGGGTCAACACTTTTTAACCGTACCCAGCACCATAGTAAAAACGGATCTCATTGCTTGCTTACCGTTTCACTTAGCCAAGCACTATGATTTAGCCATTTACGAACTGCCCTTCGACCTGGCGCCAGTAGAATACTATCTTTATTGGCACGTAAGCGCCGATCACGACTATGCACATATGTGGATGCGGGAACAGATTATGGAAGTGGCAAGCAATTTCAAAAGTCACTCATAATACCGATAGCCACCCTAAACCTAGAGTGAGGCAATACGCTATAAGTATTGACGCCTTTTAGGTATCAGCAAATAAACGCCCTTGTCGATGGCCGCTGTCACTGAATTTGTATGCTAACAACGCCGTTTATTGAGACGTTTTTCATTTAACGTCTAGATAAACGGCGTTATTTTAGCACTTAGAGTGGATATGCTTAAACGCCCGCGATGAGTGTCCTCGCCTACCTTCTTCTTTCTTTCAACGTGCGCTACTCACAAGCCCAACACTATGTTGGAGTGACATCGTCAGGTGTTTAACTTTAACGGTCTTCTCTCATTTCACTATGGTGTTGATATTGTGATTAACGCCCTGCTTAATTATTAAAATACATACCTAAGTATCATCAAACCCGTATTCACAGCCCCGGTTTTTACGTTTAATGATTAGCGAACCAACAACAATAAAATGAAAACCGAGGAATTAACCATGTTGAAAATTGTTAAAACTTCTCTAGTTATTGCGGCCACATTCGGCGTGTCTGGACTAGCACAAGCGAACGTAAACGAAGCATTAGCTAATATTTGTACCATTGTTCAAGCGGACGACAAAGGCGAACTACGTAAAAAGATGCGTACCGTCGCCTCAGATTATCGCTTGAAGTTGAAAGATTATTACTCTGGCGTGAGCTGCAGTGGTAACAGCCTTATCCGCACAGCAATGTTAAGTAACGCGGTAGAAGCGGGTTCATTACTGGTTAAGAAGATGCCAAAGAGCGATTTATCTTCTCCAGAAGCAGATGGAAAGACCTTACAAGCGTGGGTATCTGAGCAAGGTTTAGAAAGCAGCCCTATTGCCGCGGTACTAAACGACCGCTTATAAAGCATTCACAACACCATGTGAGCCATTTCAACATGGTTGCAGAGAAATCTGCACTTAAAAGGCGACCGAGAGGTCGCCTTTTTTCTTTGCCTTTAATTCGCTAAAGCGAGCGGTTAGCTCGCTTTTGACACTTGAGGTGCCAGGGTTTCAACAATATCTAACACGGGTACGCCTTCGTGAAGCTTGGATAGATACCCTTGATATACTTCGGTGAAACGAGGATTTTCTACCAAGTCACCAAAGATGCTGCGTACTTTTAGAAACGCAAGCTTATCTTCGTTGTAACCTTTTGCCGCAGATTGTAATTCATCCGCCATTTGATCTTGAACCTCCAGCGCCTTGCCCTGTTGCGAGGTATGGAACTGGCTGTAGTAGGCCCAAGATGCAAGCACAAGCGCAGAAATATCAATATTTCCATCGTTCGCCAAATTATCATTAAGCGTTGGCAGTAAGAAAACGGGGATCTTCGCCGAGCTTTCTAGACATATCCGTGATAATGCATCTTTAATATTTGGGTTAGCAAAGCGTGCCAATAAGATTTGACCATACTCATTCACATCCATATCGCCCACAGGGTCTAAATTAGGCTTCACCTCCGCTCGCATAAACTCGCCTAACATATCCCGTAGCGCTGTATTTTCCATACTACCGTGAATAGTATCGAACCCCGCAAGCGAACCCACCAGGCCTAGAACCGAATGCCCCGCATTAAGCATACGCAACTTCAGTTTTTCGTAAGGCGCGACGTGTTTAACAAACTGTGCCCCAACCTGTTCAAACGCGGGACGCTCGTGGCAAAAATCATCTTCAATAACCCATTGATGAAATGGCTCACAAACGACCGGCCAGGTATCTTCAATGCCAAGGCTCGCAAGTTCAGCAATATCATCTTGTGTGGTTGCCGGCGTAATCCTATCTACCATAGAATTGGGAAATGCTACATTTTCCTCTACCCACTGAGCAAAGGCGGCATCAACGAGGTTGATATAAGCCAGTACCATCGCTTTAAGCACATCACCATTATGCTGGATGTTGTCACATGACATAATAGTAAACGGCTTAATGCCGGCATCTTTACGTGCTTTCAATGCTGCCAGTAAATAACCAAAAACAAGCTTTGGCGCGGTGGGGTTAGCAATGTCGTGCAGTACATCTGGATTATCTGCAATAAACTCACCCGTGACAGGGTCAAAATTGTACCCCCCTTCTGTAATGGTAAGAGAGACAATTTTTACGTCTTCCGATGACATTTTGTCGATAACCGCAGCGGGGTTTTCAGTCGCCATCATAAAGTCACAAATAGCGCCAATCACACTGACTTTACGTTCACCGCTAGGGTGCTTTTCTACCAGTGAGTAAAGATAATCTTGACTCACTAGCGTGTCCTGCATTTTTTTGTCGGCGTCACGCAAGCCTACACCACAGATTCCCCACGAAAGGTCACCTGTTTGATTCATGTAATTGTTGACGTACATAGCCTCGTGTGAGCGGTGAAAACCACCCACGCCGATGTGAACAATGCCGGTTATAACCTTACTTGCGTCATACTGTGGAATTTCTATGTGGCTAGGCAACGTAGAAAGGCTAGATTGACGTAAGCGAAAACTTGATTGCGACTGCATAATAACCCCTTATTTTGCAAGTGCCTTCTGGCGACGCATTGCCCAGTAAGCAGTGATGAAATAAATAACCGTGCATGCAAAAGCGATATTGAAGAAAAGTTCACGGTTACTTTCGTAGCCAGTGACATCTGCACTGAATGAAAATGTATTAAGCGCCAAGGCTATAGTGATAAATAAACTTGAAACAGAAACCACTTTTAGTACACGAGACACCAATGATGTATCTTCTACGTGATCAGGTAGCGCGTCGGCCTGCATCTGATGATGAGCCTCTACCTTTTGATCAAACGATGCCATTTGCGCTTCTTCTTGAGGGTACTCACGTTTAGCGCCATATTTGGCTGCCAATACTGTGTACACAAAGATGGTAAAGAACCAGGTTGGAATAAATAGGTAATAGAACGAAATAACATCCAACGCATTTAGACCAAAACCGAAAACCAAACCTAGTCCCCAGCTAGCTACAGCAGGAGTACTATGGGTCAGGCTTTGGAAGTGTGCCCAATAGCGGGTGTAACCAATGCGTGGGAAAATAACGTGTTCGGCAAAAACAATGGCGCCCACTGGAACAACTAACAAGCCAGCATAGGTTAAAAGTGGAAGAAGCTTTGTAAAGACAAACGGGAAGCACGCGATAGCAACAGTCACTAAGCCCACAATTGCGGTAGTCTTATTACGAGACTTGTCTTTAAATATGGCTTGGGCTGCTAAGCCTGCGCGATACAAGTTAGCATTTGCTGTTGTCCATCCCGCTACAATAACAATGACTAACCCTGATAAACCCAACGCGTGGAATGCAACGTCGCCTGGATCGAGTTCTACAATAGATTTTTGTACAATTACAGCTGTACCAGCACCCATGATGCCTGCAGAAATCCACGCAATATAGTGCCCAAACAACATACCCGCAGAGGTGCATAGACCATAACGTTTTTTCTTCGCGTAACGAAGTAGCGCCATGTCGATAAGACCGAAGTGGGTAATAGTATTGGCTGCCCAAGAGAAACCAATGACTTCGAGCAAACCAATGCCAGGCTCACCACTTTGGGTTAATCCCGTCCACACAGACGTACTGCCTATGTGCATAAAGTCGCCCCAGCTGGTAAGGAACGTTTGGCCAATAACAGCGTCTGCTAATGCGGGCATAAGCACCAAGGGGCCGGCGATGAACATGGTAAATAGCCAAGGCGCACAAATACGTGAAAAGTCAGACACCGCGTTAAAGCCATACATAGCCACAAAAACCACGATAACACCCACTGCACACACTACGGCAACAAATGCCATGTTTGTGGGGTACCAATTGAGCTGGGCTGGGATGCCTAGGGCAAATCGAACGGCGGTAGCCGACACCGTAATCATAGCAGCTGAGATAACCGTAAAGATGATGACATTTGCCCAGTTATAGAGCTTGGTCATCGAGTCACCTGCAATTTTCTGCAAGTAAGTATATAAACTTAATCGAGTTTCGACTGCGATAGGCGTGGTAATCAGTGTCCAACTTAACACGGCCAATAAATTACCAATGAGTAAGCCCAATAGAATGTCTGTCATGGTAGCACCGAGTGCCACGAACGTTGCGCCAAAGACAAATTCTGTGGCCGCTACGTGCTCACCGGCATACAGGCCCATGAAGTGTTTCCACCCCTTAAGCTCATGCTTTGCAACCGGCAACTGCTCATCGCTAATTTGCGAAAAATCTACTTTTTCTGAAGTCGAATTCATTTTTCTCTCGCTTCGATTCCTACTAACTTCACGACTATCTTTGATGTTGTTGTTCAGATAGATAGCCGGCGTTAGTTCAATTAGGGTCTTGTTGTTACTTTTATATACATCAATGTTAATAACAAAGAACAGCGTACTGCTCAGCCTTATTAATATTGAGCATATGCCAATACTATAATTATTTGCTCAGCGCGGATACTCGCATATCAATAAACAGTTGTAAACGGATTTAACAAAATATTCGTTACTATTTCGTTAATCGAAATTGACGATTAACGGGGGCATTGGCGCTAATTTTTACAAGGCGTTTCATTTAGTGAGAATTTTATTCTCCACAAACCCCTGTTTTCGCGCTTATTTATGCAAATAGGGGAAAAGTGTTAGAATTACGTAAATCCCTACTTGCTAGTGCAGTGTGAAAGTGAAATTATATTCACCGCATGCGGCCATTGCTCACAGTTTTAGCAAGCGCAAAGGCACTTGTTATAAAAACTAGGTTCAGGAACCTCGGTTTCCCCCTCCACGTGTAGAGGGCGGAGTAAACAAAGGAGACGGCGTTGGTGTCGGACATCAAACTTGTTATTTTCGATTGCGATGGCGTGTTAATCGACAGTGAATGTTTATCAATGCAAACCTGGCAATCGTTACTGAATGACTATGGCATCACCATTACCGACACGTATTTTGTTTCCAGATTTCTCGGTAAAAGCATGCAACACGTTGAGAGTCAGGTTAAGCAAGATTTCAATTTCGAGCTTACCGAACAGGTAGTCAATCAATTCCAACAGCAACTACAAGCTCGATTCGAGTCTCATCTACACGCTTCCCCCGGTGTACTTTCAGTACTGGACAACTTACACGTGCCCTATTGCCTGGCCACAAGTAGTTCTCAATCACGTACCCAACATGCCTTAGCCTGTTCAGGGCTAACACCCTATTTTGAGAACAAACAATTTACACGCTCTATGGTGGCCAACGGGAAACCGGCTCCAGACTTGTTTTTACTGGCGGCCGATTCCATGGGGGTGAAACCAGAGGATTGTTTGGTTATTGAAGACTCTTTAGCAGGTATTCAAGCGGCACGAGCGGCGAATATGCATGTACTGCATTATATAGGTGGCAGCCACTTAACCGCGCCAGCGTGTAACGATGTTGACATACTAGACAGTTGGGGCGTGTTTTTTTCGCAGTACGCAAACCTAAGACATAATGAGATGAATAAATGAGTAAGAAGCAACAACACGATAGCCAAAAACTAGACGACGCTGCGCGCGCCGGATGGCTTTACTACGTAGGCGGTAAAACCCAAGACGAAATTGCGAAAATGCTGAATATCTCACGGCAGAGCGCTCAACGTTTAGTGGCGCTGTCTATGTCTGAAGGGCTGGTTAAAGTGCGCCTTGAACACCCAATAGCAAGATGTATGGAATTGGCGAAGGCCATTAAAGAGCGATTCGGCCTTCAGTTTTGCGATGTGGTGCCTGCTATAACCGAAGATCCCAACTCGACCCTTGGCCTTGGACAAGCTGGCGCCGCAGTGATAGAACGCACGCTTCGAAGCGAGACACCGAAGACCATTGCATTTGGTACAGGTCGGGTGCTTCGTGCCTGTGCAGATGAGTTATCCTTATTACATTGTCCTCAGCATAAGATAGTGTCTTTAGTGGGTAATATTGCCAATAATGGAGAAGCAACACGCTACGACGTAGCGGTGCATATTGCCGATAGAGTTAAAGCACAACACTACCCTATGCCACTGCCTGTTATTGCAAACTCTGAAGCAGAGAAACACGTGCTACACCAACAAAGCCACGTGGCCCGTATTCATGCACTGGCCAAAGAAGCAGATATCACCTTTGTCGGCATTGGGAACTTAGGAAGCACATCTCCACTACATGTTGATGGTTTTATTGACGATGAAGAAATGGCGTATTTGTCTGAAGTGGGTGCTGCGGGAGAAATCATTAGCTGGATATACAATCGCGAAGGTGCCATCGTGGATTGTAAAATCAATAAGCGGGTGACCAGCAGTGAACTGTCGTTATCGAACAGTAGGCCAGTGGTGGGTATTGCATCAGGCATGAATAAGCGAGACGCTATCTTAGGCGCACTTCGCTCCAAGTTAATCAATGCGCTTATTACCAACGAAACCACAGCGGCTGCCTTATTAGAAAACTAGGCTCTTTCTCTTTTCGTTAAACGCCTAAGTGCAAACGGTAATGTGGTTGCACTTAGGCCCCCCCTCATTTCAACGTCATTTCATTCGCCCACCTTCCATACCTCGCCCACTTTCTTTAATGAGCGTTGTTTTATTATTTTTCTTCTTTTTAAAGCACTTTTTCGCTGTTTTTTCTTAAAAAAGCCTTTTTATTAAACTTTATGCTAAGTATATTTCAACGTCCCCCAAAATCACTACCAACCAATAACTCATTGTATTAATGAGATTTTATAGAAGTTCTCCCATAGTAGACTTTAGATTAAGGTATTATTTTAAATACCTTGTTATTGGTCTGCATGTTTTCTGACCACCACAGATCCGCTTTAATTATTCCCGAACCAAACAACAACAACCGAAGGAAATTAACCATGTTGAAAATTGTTAAAACTTCACTAATCATTGCAGCTACATCTCTAACTATTTCTAACGCGGCGCACGCTGATGTAAACGAAGCACTCGCTAACATTTGTACAATTGTACAAGCGGATGACAAAGGCGAACTTCGTAAAAAAATGCGTCGTGTACAGTCTGACTACAAAATGAAACTTCGCGATTACTACTCAGGTGTTTCGTGTAACGGCAACAGCCTTATTCGCACTGCACTAGTAAACAACGCGGTTGAAGTAGGCACACTACTTGTTAAGAAAATGCCAAGCAAAGACCTTCAGGCGCCTGAAGCAGACGGCAAAACGTTACAAGCGTGGATTGCAGAGCAAGGTTTACAATCAAACCCTATCTCTACAGAGCTTAACGAGCGTATCTAAAACAACAATTTCACAAACCATGTGATAGTCGTTTCAACATGGTCACGGCAAGATGCCGTACTGGTGGCTCCGAAAGGAGCCACACTCTTTTGTGGGCTGGGTTTGTGAAGGGTTAATATGCAGCGTTGAAAAACAAAAAAGCCGAGTATTCACTCGGCTTTTTTGTATCGCACCTACATGCTATTGCTATTCAATGGCAAACATACTCTCAGGCATAGCCATTAAGTTATCTGCGCCTGACTGCATGGCTGAAACCAAAGAGCGGGTACGAGTTAGTAGCCGGTCAAAGTAAAAGCCCGTGGTTAAAATTTTACTTTGATAATATTCACTTTCCGTGCTGCCAGCATCAAGTTGCTCTTGAGCTTTCACTGCCATTCTTAGCCAGAAGTAAGCCACGGTGACATAACCTGAATACATTAAGTAATCAACCGATGCGGCCCCAATTTCATCAGGGTTTGACGCGGCCGCTTTGCTAATGTCTAAGGTAATTTGCTGCCACTCGTCTAAGTGTGAACTGAGTGCATTGGTCCACGCACTAAATTGTGCGTTATCACGAAGAGAGTTACAGTAGTCACGCACTTCTTGAACGAACACATTGAGCAATTCACCATTCGAGCCCATGACCTTGCGACCCAATAGGTCTACAGCTTGAATACCCGTAGTACCTTCGTACATAGTACAAATACGCGTGTCTCGCGCTAATTGTTCCATGCCCCACTCTTTAATAAAGCCATGCCCGCCATACACCTGCATACCATAGCTTGTTGTTTCTTGCGCTGTTTCGGTGAGGAACGCCTTAACTATTGGCGTTAAGAAAGCCAGCTTTGCTTCAGCCACTTGTTTTGCCGCAGCGTCGTCACTGTACATTGTCACATCAACCATTTGCATGCAGTAGGCCGCTAAAGCTCGGTTCCCTTCTGCAAACGCTTTTTGCGTAAGTAACATACGACGAACATCAGGATGCACAATGATAGCGTCGGCTGGACCGTCTGGGTTCTTGCGACCCGTTAACGAACGAAATTGAACACGATCTTTCGCATAGCGTAAGGCGCCTTGAAACGCGGCTTCAGAGGCAGCCAGCCCTTCAAGCCCTGTTCCAATACGTGCTGTATTCATGAAGGTAAACATGCAATTGAGACCGCGATTAGGAGGGCCAATCAAATAGCCTTTTGCACCGTCGAAATTAATCACACAAGTGGCACTGGCTTTAATTCCCATTTTATGTTCGATACTGCCACAGGTTACCGCATTTCTATCCTGCTTTTCGCCATCATCAGAAACGTTAAACTTAGGCACCACGAATAAAGAGATACCTTTGGTTCCTTCAGGGGCACCCGGCAAGCGAGCTAACACGATATGAACAATATTTTCCGACATATCGTGTTCACCGGCTGAGATGAATATTTTGGTACCGGTTAAGCTATAAGTACCATCATCCTGAGGTTCAGCTCGGCACTTAAGCATACCAAGATCTGACCCACAATGCGCTTCAGTTAAACACATTGTGCCTGTCCATTCGCCGCTAATAAGCTTTGGCAAAAACATGGTTTGTTGTTGCTCAGTTCCATGCGCCTTTAAGGTTTCCATACAGCCTTGGCTTAAGCCTGGATACATGGCCCACGAGTGATTAGCACCGGAAAACCATTCGGCAATAATAGAGGCTAAAGAATAGGGCAATTGCTGCCCACCGAACTCTTCAGGGTGTGCCATACTTGGCCAGCCACCCTCTACATAGGTGTGGTACGCTTCTTTAAATCCCTTTGGCGTTGTCACATTGCCGTCATTCCATGTACACCCTTCTTCATCGCCCGATTGGTTGATTGGCGCAAGTGTGTTTTCAGAAAATTTTGCTGCCTCTGCAAATATCGCAGAAACCAAATCTTCAGACGCTTCGTCAAAACCTAACGCCTGATAATGACGTTGATAATCTAACAGCTCATGTGTGACAAACATGGCATCTCGTTGTGGAGCTTTATAACCTTCCATATCAATTACCTATAGAACTTCAAATAAACCAGCAGCGCCCATTCCGCCACCAATACACATAGTGCAAACGACATACTTCGCACCGCGACGCTTACCTTCAATGAGGGCATGGCCCACCATACGCGCGCCACTCATGCCATAAGGGTGACCCACTGAAATGGCACCGCCGTTTACATTTAATAATTCATCTGGAATACCCAATTTATCGCGGCAATACAGCACCTGTACCGCAAACGCCTCGTTAAGCTCCCATAAACCAATGTCGTCCATGGTCAAGCCATGCTGTTTTAACAACTTAGGAATAGCAAACACTGGTCCTATGCCCATTTCGTCCGGTTCACAGCCTGCCACGGCAATTCCCCGGTAAATACCCAGGGGTTGAACACTCCCCTGAGCGGCTGAATGTTCGTCCATCATAACGGTAGCACTTGCGCCATCGGATAACTGACTGGCATTACCCGCCGTAATGCACCCGCCTTCAATAACAGGGTTTAAGCTATTTAGGCCTTCAAGGGTGGTTTGAGGACGATTTCCTTCATCTTTCGAAAGTGTGACCTCTTTGAATGAAGTTTCACCTGTCTCTATATTGAATAGCGCCTGTTGTGCAGTAATGGGGACAATTTCATCGTCAAATTTTCCAGCATCTTGTGCTGCGGCCGTGCGCATTTGACTTTGGTAACCATATTCATCCTGGACATCACGGCTGATGTTGTAGCGGTTGGCCACCACCTCGGCCGTTTGCAGCATCGGCATGTAAATATCTTTGTGCTTAGCGACAAGTGCAGGGTCTACCGCACGAAACATATTCATGTTTTTGTTTTGCACTAACGAGATAGAATCTAACCCCCCAGCGACCATGACATTAGCATCGCCCGTTCGGATAGCGTTTGCTGCGGTGGCAATGGCATACATGCCAGAGCTACACTGGCGATCTAGGGTCATGCCAGCCACCGTCACGGGCAACCCTCCTGCTAGCCCGGCCAGTCGGCCAATGTTCATGCCACCACTGCCCTGCGTTAAGGCCGCGCCCATAATAACGTCGTCAACACTTGCTGACTCAATACCCGCTTTCGCCACAGCGTTAGCAATAGCATGGCCACCCAGTGACGGGGCGGGTAAGTTGTTTAATGCCCCTTTATAGGCACGCCCAATAGGCGTTCTTGCGGTACTGACAATAACTGCGTCGCGCATAATAGTAATTCCTTATCTTTAGCTGTTATTTGACTTACTTTTGGTAGTGCTTAAAAGTGCCACCGTCTTTGGCCAATGAGATGAGTAAATCGCTAGGCTGTAGCCACATGTCGCCGTAGTCGCCCAGTTGATCTCGATAGGTTACAAGCTTATCTAAAATAGTGCCTAAGCCGACTTCATCGGCATACTGCATGGGGCCTCCTCGATAAACAGGGAAGCCATAGCCGTATACATAAATCACATCGATATCACTGGATTTTGCAGCTATACCTTCTTCTAAAATGCAAGCGCCTTCATTTATGAGAGTAAACATTACCCGGACTAATATTTCTTCGTCGCTGATGTCTGAGCGTTGTTTCACGCCAAGCCGATGAGCTTCTTTCTTAGCGATGTCAAGCACTTCAGGATCTGGAATCGGCACTCGACTGCCTGGTTCGTATTGATACGCGCCCCGACCGCTTTTTAATCCATTGCGCCCCATTTCCACTAATCGGTCGGCTACCGCGCCGTAGGCTGGATCATGAGATATATGTTCTTGACGAGATTGTCGAACGTAATAGCCAATATCTAATCCGGCCATATCCCCCATGGTGAATGGCCCCATTGGCATACCAAACTCGGTAAGTACACGGTCAACTTGCTCTGGGCTGGCACCTTCAAGCAAAAGCCTATTTGCTTCACGACCGTAAGGTTCAATCATGCGATTACCTACAAAGCCAAAGCAGACGCCCACAAGCACGGCCACCTTCCTAATTTTCTTTGCCATTTTCATGCAGGTTTTAATCACGTCAGGCGCTGTTTTCTCGGCTTTCACGACTTCTAACAATTTCATGACATTTGCTGGAGAGAAAAAGTGCAAACCTATAACGTCTTCTGGGCGTGAAGTGGCCGTCGCAATTTCGTCAATATCGAGTGTAGAGGTGTTTGAGGCGAGAATGGCACCTGGTTTACACACGCTATCAAGGGTAGAAAATACGGCTTTCTTCACTTCCATTTTTTCGAACACGGCTTCTATAACAAGATCAACATCCGCTAAATCTTCATAAGCCGTGGTACCGGAAAGCAGAGACATTCGGGCTTCTACTTGTGCTTGGGTCAACTTGCCTTTTTTGGCTGAGTTTTCGTAATTTTTACGAATTAACGCAAGGCCCTTTTCAAGGGCCTCTTCTTTCAATTCTAATAACGTGACCGGAATACCTGCATTCGCGAAATTCATTGCAATTCCGCCACCCATGGTGCCTGCTCCGATAATAGCTACGCGATTAATGGCGCGTTCAGGGGTGCTTTTATCGAAGTCGTTCACGTGACCTGCTGCACGTTCCGCAAAGAAAAAATGTTGCTGGGCACGCGCCTGTGGGGTGGCCATACATGCCAAAAACAACTTACTTTCATTCTTAAGGCCATCTTCGAATGCTAACGTATAAGCGCCTCGCACGGCTTCAATGCATTTTAACGGCGCATAGAAGCCCTTTGTTGTCTTTTGAGTTTGCTGTGTAACCGCATCAAAAACCGCTTGGGTCTTCTCGTCCATCGATAAAGTAATGTCACAGGTACGCTTAATGGCATTACTGCCATTAAGAGAAGAAAGGTAGTCACGTGTATCTGCGAGTAACGACTCTGGCGTTTCAGAAATTTTATCAAATACCCCTGGAAGTTTGGTGACTGGCGTAGGTTTGCCCGTAACAATCATAGTAAGGGCTGTTTGTGCATCAACTAAACGGGGAAGTCGTTGGGTTCCGCCGGCTCCGGGTAAAATACCTAAATTGACTTCCGGTAGACCTACCTTGTTTGATGCGAAAGTGATTCGGTGATGACAGGCCAGCGCCAACTCTAATCCCCCACCGAATGCGGGCCCTGGTAACACTGCCACTACAGGCTTGCTAGCATGTTCAATTTTGTCTAGCACTTCAGGTAGCATAGGCGACAAATCGCCACCTGAAAATTCGCTAATATCCGCGCCACCAGAAAATATAGGTAGCGAAGACGTTATGACAATCGTAGAAACGCTGTCATCCTGCAATGCATTGGTGACGCCATCAATCAATCCCATTCGAAGTGCACGAGACAACGCGTTTACAGGCGCGCTTTGCATTACTAGCTTAGCAACCCCATCCTTAACCTCGTACATAACTGCATTATTTTCTGCTTGCGTCATAACCATTTCCTATTTTTCACGTTAATGGAATGTTATTGCAGTGATGTCAATCATCCAAGTTTATTGGTGTTATAGACATTCATCATAATTTTTAATACCTCAACTCAAGCCTCTTTCGCTCTGTGGTAGCGCTATAAAGCCCGATATAAGGTAGATACAGAAAATTTGACAGCAGTGAAAGGGAGTGTTTTTGTTAAAAAATAAAGCAAGAAAACAACATAAATGTTACACAAAGACATGACATGCCATCACCTGGAAGGAGATAAAGATGCAAGTACTCAAAACCCCCGAAGAGGCTTTTTCGTTTATCACTGATTTCCCTTACCCGCCGCGATACATCAACGTCACCGATACCATGGGGGGAGAGATCGTGATGGCCTATTATCAAGCAGGGCCAGATGACGGACTCCCCGTAGTGCTATTACACGGTGAACCTACCTGGGCGTATCTGTACCGTAAAATGATGCCGCGACTGGTTGATGCAGGTTTTAACGTATTCGTTCCCGATCTTATTGGCTTTGGTCGCTCCGATAAGCCCGTGCATCAAAAAGACTATACTTATGCGCGGCATCTAATTTGGCTAAAAGAATGGTTTCAACAAGTTGTTAATCAGCCAGTGGCCCTTTTTTGTCAAGATTGGGGTGGGCTTTTAGGCCTGCGCTTAGTCGCCGACATGCCAGAGAAATTTGTTGCCGTCATGGCGTCAAATACTGGGCTGCCAACCGGAAATAAGCCTCCCTCGGACGCATTTATAAAGTGGCGTCGCTTTTCACAAGATGTGCCTGAATTTCCCACCTCAGAAATTATTCAACAAGGCACGGTATCTCTACTGAATAAACCAACATTGAAGGCTTATGATGCCCCCTTTCCTTCTGAACGCTACAAAGCAGGCGCACGGGCATTTCCACTCCTTGTACCCACATCACCGGATAACCCAGAGTCCAACGCAAACCGTGAAGCCTGGGAAAACCTACAGCAGTTTTGCCGCCCATTTATGACGGCATTCAGCGACCAAGACCCTGTCACCGCTGGCGGTGATACCATCATGCAGAAACGAATAGCTGGATGCTCAGGCGTAACACACACCACGATAGAAGGTGGCGGACACTTTGTACAAGAGGATAAAGGTGAGGAACTTGCCCACCACCTCATCGCATTTATACAACAATGATAAAAGGATTAACTAATGGATTCATTACTCGATTTTAGCGACCACGTCGTGTTGATTACTGGTGCAGGCAGTGGTTTTGGGCGGCTTTTAGCTCAAGGTCTAGCTCTACGAGGCGCAAAACTTGTACTCAGTGACATCAATGAACATGCGTTAACGGAAGTACGGCAATCGCTAGCCTCATCATGTGACGCTATTACCCTTGCCGGCGATATAGCCCTTGAAAGCGTAAATCAGTCCTTGGTAGACGCAGCGGTAAACCAATTTGGTCGCCTAGATATTGCGGTTAACAATGCCGGCATTGCCCATCAACCTGCGCCTGTTCATCAAATGACAGAAGACATAATAGATCGTCAATTTGCGGTTAATGTAAAAGGTGTAATGTTTGGTATGAAATACCAGATACCCGTTATGCTAGCCCAAAAGCAAGGCCATATCATGAATGTTAGCTCGCTAGCAGGTTTAGGTGGTGCCCCTAAAGGCGCTGCTTATGCCGCAGCCAAACACGCGGTAGCCGGTGTCACCCGCACCGCCGCCGTAGAGTATGGAAGAAAAAATGTAAGGGTGAACGCCATTTGCCCATTTTACAGCCCAACCAATATTCTTAATGTAGATGGCTATAATACGCCTGAAGCCCAAGCGCAATTGGGCATGGGAAGCCCGATGAAACGCTTGGCTGACCCACAAGAAATTGTTAATACTATGCTGTTACTGTTGTCACCAGGAAACAGTTACATGAACGGTCAAACCATTGCTGTAGATGGCGGAGTTACTGC
This sequence comes from Alteromonas sp. B31-7, assembly GCF_015767655.1. Lineage (NCBI taxonomy): Bacteria > Pseudomonadati > Pseudomonadota > Gammaproteobacteria > Alteromonadales > Alteromonadaceae > Alteromonas > Alteromonas sp. B31-7. The sequence goes on along the minus strand of NZ_CP065233.1, from coordinate 1,896,096 downwards.
GTGGTAACTTAGTCTTTAGCCATAAAAGGTATTGTTTCCCATACCTAGGTATGAGCGAAAACCTTTCCCTGTAACGAGACTTTAGTTGTAATACTTAAGAACAAACAAAGCCGACAAAAGAGGCGAGTGCAATCGCCTCTGATGTCTTTAACGAATCTGTCATAGATAATTGTGAGTAAGTGATGAAAACGAAGAGTACCACTACATTAGTAAGCTGCAGTATTTTCGTTAGTGCATTATTTTCTACTGCCAGTTTCGCTGACACCTCGGCTGCACATTATAACAACCAAGTTCAAACCCACGCTATCGAGCAACCGTTAAAGAAAGCACGTAGCGACAGAAAAACCTCTTCAACGGTGCTTAAACGCTTTTTAGACGCGTCAGCAAAGTCATCTAACAAAACGAAAACTATACACCTTATTCATGCCGTGCTTCCCGTACAGACAAGTGCATCCGAGTAACGTGTTAGTCCGTTACCCGGCATATTGAGCCTTTCTATTTGAAGAAACAACGTGGGCTGCTGTTTATGGCACCACCACCATTTTACCTTTTACTTCTCGATTCATCACTTTTTTCATTGCTTGCGTAGCTTGGTGAAGAGGTACCGCCTCGTCCACCACCACTTTCACTTTTCCTTGTACATACCAGGTTAATAGCTCTTGCATGTTTTGAGCGAAACCTTTGGGGTCGTGCTGAGTAAATGCCCCCCAAAATACGCCCATGACACTATAGCCTTTCACCAAGGCAAGGTTGACGGGAAACTTTGGAATTTCTCCACCTGCAAACCCTACGACAAGCAAGCGTCCTTCCCACGCCATACTTCTGCTGCATGCATGGAAGGTATCGCCACCCACACATTCATATACCACGTCAGCGCCCTTACCTTCAGTGACTTCTTTTAACGTCTCTTTCAAGTCGTTTTCTTTGTAATTAATTAAGACATCGGCTCCGTATTCTTTTGCTAACGCTAATTTTTCTTCAGTAGAACACACGGCTATAACCTTAGCACCCATGGTTTTACCAATTTGTACTGCCGCTAATCCCGTGCCTCCCGCTGCCCCCGTCACAACAAGCGTCTCGCCAGGCTGCAGTTTGGCGCGTTGTTTGAGCGCGTGATGGGCGGTAGCATGCGCTGTCACCAAAGCAGCACCTTCGTTAACGTGAATGGCATCAGGAAGAGGCAGCACATGGGTGGCTGCAATGCGTGCTTTTTCCGCATAGCCCCCCATATTTGACAGTGCAATGACCCTTTGCCCAATGTGTAAATGGCTTACCCCTTCTCCTAATTCTACTATGGTACCGGCCACTTCGTTACCAGGCACAAAGGGGAAATCAGGCTGCATTTGATATAGCCCTTGCACAAGGAGGCCATCGGGAAAATTGACGCCGGCCGCTTCAACATTAACAACAACGTGCCCAGGCTCTGCCACGGGATCTGCCACGTCTTTATATTGTAAATCGTCAATGGGACCAAAGGCGTCACATACTATTGCTTTCATACATACTCCACAGTCTTTCTGAGACAGTTTCTGGTAGGGCTGCTACCGTGTTTTAACCTTATCAAGCAATGTATTATTTCATTTCTTGATGTATTGTTTGGTTTGCAATTTGTGCCAAAGGACGCACCATGGCACCTAGTTGCATGGCTTTTTCACTAGAGGCATTCCCATCATGGGCTCGCTTTACTACCCCTTGTAAAATAGCAGCAAGGCGGAAAAAGCTAAACGCAAGATAGAAGGTCCAGTTTTCGATAACACCAATGTTTCGGCGCTGACAGTAAGCTTGTATATAAGCCGTTTCAGATGGAATGCCCAACTGCTCCCTATCAAGGCCCCCCAGACCCGCAGCGTGGGCAATATTGGCGGGTAATCGTAACTGCATGCATTGATACGCTAAGTCTGCATAGGGGTGACCTAGAGTAGACAACTCCCAATCTAAAACTGCGACCACTTTCGGCTTATCTGGATGGGACATATCAAACATCATGTTATCCAGCCTGAAATCACCATGGACTAATGCAACTTGGCCGTCGTCATCAGGCAGGTTCGCTTCCAAGTAAGCAATAAGCTGTTCAATTTCGGCGATATGCTCTAATTCAGACGCGCGATATTGCTTAGTCCAACGACTTAGCTGACGGTGAAAATAACTACCAGGTTTGCCATAGTCATTTAAACCGGCCTGTTCAATGTTGACACTGTGTAGGGCAGCTAAAACACGATTCATTTCATCGTACATCGCCCCTCGGGTATCGGGGGAAGTAATTTCAGGCAGTGCACTATTCCAGTAAATATCTCCTTCTACATACGCCATGATATAAAACATGCTGCCAATGACGTGGGTGTCTTTACATAAATGGAAAACCTTTGGGACGGGCACATCACTGCCCGCTAAGGCTTGAATGACACGAAATTCTCTGTCTACCGCATGAGCAGACTTTAATAACTTCCCCGGAGGCTGACGACGTAAAACAAACACCCCCTTGTCGGTTTCAAGCTTGAACGTGGGGTTTGATTGGCCACCGGAAAACTTTTGTGCATGTTTGATAAGCCCAACTTCTGGGCACGCTTCAGTGAGATAGACATTCAGGCTATCTACATCAATATGGTGAGATTTTGCTTGGTTATCGCTTGCCACGTTTACTCCTTACGCATTCTTGTCTGCAATGAGATTTCTGCCAAGTTGCATCATATGAACCTGATCTGGCCCATCAGCCAGCTTTATGGTTCTTGCATAGGCATACATAGCAGATAGCACAAAATCTTGGCTAGTTCCTGCGGCACCATGCATTTGAATGGCTTCGTCAATGACTCGGCATGCCATGGATGGCGCAACAATTTTTATGGCTGCAATAAGATCCCGTGAAACTTTGTTGCCATACTTATCCATTTTGTCTGCTGCTTTTAGGGTAAGTAATCGTGCTTGCTCTATTTCACAGTGCATCTTCGCGATACTCTCGCGCACAGACTGCTGTTTTGAAAGTGGTTTTCCAAATGCGACTCGCTGTTCAACCCGTTCACAGGCAAGGTCTAACGCCCGTTGAGCACAGCCGATAAGGCGCATACAGTGATGAATACGGCCAGGGCCCAAACGGCCTTGAGCAATTTCAAATCCTCTACCCTCGCCTAACAGTAAGTTGTCTGCCGGCACACGCACATTATTAAATTCAACTTCGGCGTGACCCACAGGCTCATCATAATATCCCATTGCGGACATTGGCCGAACCACTGTCACCCCAGGGGTGTCCATGGGCACTAATATCTGAGATTGCTGTTCATGGCGAGGGGCGTCAAAGTCGGTTTTCCCCATCACCACCATAATTTTGCAATTCTCATTCATTGCTCCACTGGTGTACCATTTGCGCCCGTTAATTACATATTCGTCGCCATCTCGCGTAATCGACGTTTCAATATTTGTTGCATCACTCGACGCTACAGCCGGTTCGGTCATGGCAAATGCTGAACGAATTTCGCCATTGAGCAAAGGAACAAGCCATTGTTGCTTTTGTGCTTCGTTACCATATTTTGCCAACACTTCCATGTTGCCTGTGTCCGGCGCGCTGCAGTTAAAAATTTCTGAGCTAAACAACACGCGCCCCATTTCCTCGCAAAGAGGCGCATATTCGGCGTTGGTCAGTCCTGCACCGTAAGGCTTATACTCTTCAGGTAAAAACAAATTCCACAAACCTGCATCACGGGCTCGCTGCTTTAATGTGTGCATCAACGCCGGGGTTTTCCAACGATCTTCGCCATTTTCAACCCCATGAATGTACTCTTGCTCGATGGGATAGACTTCTTTTTGCATGAATGCTCTCAACTGAGTTAAAAGCGATTGCGTTTTTTCATTGTACTCAAAATTCATATCTGCACCGTTTAGCTGTAGGTAATTGCGTGTAACTTTTCAATCACATCTAAGTGAGGCACGCTGTTAAAATTGTTAAGGTGAATGCTGCGTGAATTGGCGTAACATTGTGTAAAGCTGGCATTGCGAATTTGAAGGTTCATGTTAATAACCATAGGTGCACTGTAACCTAGGATATGTTTAAGCATCATGGCGATAGCCCCCCCCGAACTCACCACTAAAATGCGCTGTGCACTGCTATTTTGTAGGCTGGTTAAAACGTTCGCTGCCCGCGCCTCAAACTGCTGCCACGTTTCTTCAACTAGCGCTTCAGGTAATGTGTTTTCAGACCACGCAAGCATGGCCTTTTTCAAAAGCCGGTAATATTCAGCAGGTGATGCGCCTTCTGGCACCCTATCCTGCGGGTTAGCCGACAGATAGGCCTGTGCGACGGCTTGAAAGTTGAACTCGTTAAGATCTGAAGTCACGGTGGGATCTGGCAGATACTGTAAACCGTTGGCAATGCCCTGGGTGGTTTCATGATGGCGCACCATATCGCCTGACAAGACTTCGTCAAAGACAATATCGCGCTGCTTAAAATACTCGCCTAGCCAATGGGCTTGCTGCCCGCCAAGGGGGCTTAACTTGTCATAATTCGCTTTTCCAAACGAAGCTTGCCCGTGGCGAACTAAATAGATATCTGTCATTACGCGCTCTAATGTTATCAATATGTTAAGCATGGTAAGAAATATAAACCCATAAGTTTAATTGATATTTTGAATGAGCATTCATCAAGTGAAACTATAACGCACAGGTAGAATATTAGACCTTAGTTTAAGATTGGCATTTTAAATTGCGCTTAAATTGCACATTCTGACACAATAAGCTCATCATTTAGCCACGCGCTAATTGTGAATAAAGCTAGGAAAGCTGTTATATATCAAGGTTGGGAACGCCTTCATCCCCTCATAGAGGCACCTAGGAAGCTTTTATTATCAAAATGATTACGCTAAATTTGAACAGCGACGCCCCCCTTCTGCCACGTGCATTGGCTGTATTGTGTGCATTCGCAACTTTATCCCCATCAGTTCACGCCACACAAGGTGATAAGAACCAGCTTGAGCATATTGTGGTGAATGCGCAGAAATCGCCGCAAAACTTACAGGAAGTCCCTGTGGCGGTGACGGCAATGTCTGGTGACAGCTTAGTAGAAGCAGTAATAAAAGACGTATTTGACTTACAAAATTACGTTCCGTCGTTTGCCGCCTTTCAAAACCAAAGCGTAACCAATTCTGGATTTTCAATCAGGGGCATCGGGACTTCCTCGCAAAATTTTGGCTTTGAGTCTTCAGTAGGATTATATGTAGATGGCGTATACCGTTCTCGTCAAAACGCGCTCATTAACGACCTGGTAGATATTGCTTCTGTAGAAATTTTGCGCGGCCCTCAGGGTACCTTGTTTGGTAAAAATACCGCTGCGGGCGCCATGACAGTTTCCTCCGTCGCGCCCTCATTTGAAGAGACTGATGGCTTTGTTGAAGTCCTTGCCGGCAATGACGAACTTTTGCGTTTAAGTGGCGCGGCGTCTTTTGTGGTACTTGATGACATTTTAGCGATGCGCATTTCAGGTTTCAGTAGCCGCGCAGAAGGTTTTATTGAAGACACCCATTCAGGAAAGACGCTAAACAACAAAAACCGCTCTGCGGTGAAAGTACAGTGGCTGTATACGCCCTCAGATACGCTTAGCCTTCGTGTTGTTGCTGACTATGGAGAACTAGATGAAAGGTGTTGTGGTGCATTAACATGGCAAAGTAACCTGCAAGCGAATGGCGTTCCCGGCAAGTTTGGTACTGATGCCCTGTTGCAGGCCCCTCCCTTCAATGCCACTCTTTACAGCCGCGATAATTTTTTCCAGTACACCACGTCACTTTCTCAGGTTCCCACCTCAAAGATGACAGACAAAGGCATTTCTGCTCAATTGGACATTAAGTTCAATGATGTGTGGTCGTTGGTGAGTATCATTGCGTTTAGGGCTTTCGATAGCTTTGATATTATTGATAGCGACTTCTCCGATGCCAATTTGCTCACGGCTGAAAACGATGCCCGACAACAGTCTTTTTCACAAGAGATACGCGCTCACTACAAAAGTAAAAGCATGCGCGCCATTTTTGGCGTCTACTATTTCACGCAAAATCTCGACGTAGATTTTAATACGACGACCCAAGAAGACTTTTCATCATTTTTTACTATTGCCGCTGCCGATTTATTGCCTCTTGCTGATGCGATTGACGGGTTAAGTCAAGCCACTGCTGGGGCTATTGCACCCGCGGGCGTGTTAGCACCTAGCAATACCGCCTTTTATCATTCGGCCTATCAAGAGCAAGACAGTATTGCCCTTTTTACCCAAGCTGACTGGCGACTAAATGGGAAAACAACCCTAACCACAGGGTTACGTTATACCATTGAAGATAAGGACATTTTGGGCCAATACGGTGAACAAGGGCCAGGCATTGATGGGTTAGCCAAAAATTCTCAGGAGTGGCCGAATGTGTCCAAAGCACTGGCCGGATTGCAACAAATTGGCACGGCCCTAGCTGCTGGAGATGCACCGAGTGATTCTGCACTCGCTGCTATTTCTCCCTTTCAATCGGATGGTTGGGGATATTATTTTCTTGGTGCAGCGACGGTATTGCCTAGGGACGATCTCATGGCGACACTCAGCGACAACCAACTAACCGGCACAGTGAAATTGGCGTATCGTCCCAGCGAAACCACTATGCTTTATTCTAGCCTAGCCACAGGTTATAAAGCCGGCGGCACCAATACAGACCGAATTTCACCCCAGTTTGATGCGGTATTTGATGCGGAAAAGGCACGCAGTGCAGAAATTGGCGTTAAACAAGAATGGCGAGAGCTAGGTCTTAGAATGAACCTTGCTGCACACTACACCCAAATTAGCGATTTTCAAGCCACCACATTCGATGGCACTGGATTTAACCTGCAAAACGCAGGTGACATTGATGTAAAAGGTATTGAACTGGACGCTAACTGGTATATGACTGACACCACAGAGTTAGCCTTCAGTGCAGCCCGTACACTCGCTAATTTTAAGACATTTAAAAAAGGGACCTGTTGGGTTGCCTATACGTGGCATACGGGAGATGACGACCCAGGTAGGGCGACGCCAGAAGATCCCTTTTGTGCTAGAGACGGTGACAGGGTGGGTTTCGAACCTCAAAATAGTGCGGCCCTCACCGTCACTCAATATTTCACCTTATCTGACATCGATGGGTGGGTGAGTGTAGACTACCAATACACGGGAAATGTGTATTTAGACGATACCAACGACCCCTATAAACGTTCACCTGCTTACCAGATAGTTAACGCAAGACTAAACCTGCATTTCGCTGACCTAGACAGCCACCTGACCTTTTGGGCGAGAAACCTTTTCGATGAAGAATATGTAGCAAGAAGTGGTTTTGATGTGCCCGTTCAACAAGGAAAAATTATGGCTTACCCGGGCGCACCTCGCAGCTACGGCGTGACGGTGAGAAAGCGCTTTTAGCGCTTCCCACTGCTTTCCTTACCCGCCAAAACGCTATGACACTGTGCAATAACGGACAGCGCGATACTCTCAGGTAATTCACCGCCAATATCAAATCCTGCTGGGCTTACAAAAATGCCGCTAAATGCACTTTCCTCAACCTGTGCAAGCGACAGAATTTCCTCTTTTCTGTGCTTGGGGCCTAACATCGCGATGTATTGCAGGTGATGAGCACTCAGTGCTTTCAACGCTTCAGCGTCTATATTTCTATGGTGGGACATTAATACCGCCGCATCAACATTATGGACACTCATGTGTTCTGATACAGCCGAAACCTCGCTGGATGACACGATGTAATTCGCCAAAGAGAAATGCTCAACTCTGGCCTGCGCCGGCCTTGGATCCCAAACACTGACTGTCCAACCTTGTAAATGGGCCATTTTAACCACAAAGGTTGCGTCAAAACCCCCGCCCACGACCAGCAAATGTGGCGGACAGGTGAATGGAATATCGATATAAGGAGGGGCGTAATTCACATGGTCATCGAGTTTAGCCAGCTTATTTAACTGTTGTACTTCACTAGGAGAGCTCACTTGGCTATTTGAAATATCCTCCAAATTAAGCTTCCAACGACAGTGCTGCCCATTCAGTAGGGTTTGATATGCCTTTTCCAGAGATAAATAACAGTTTTCAGCCTCTACGGGTAATAGTGCTAGATGAACCACGCCACCACAACCCACCCCCAACTTAAACGCAATATCTTCTTCGTCGTTGTCGTCATAAATAGTATGGCGTACCTTTTTGTCCTGCATGACACGACGCGCTTTACGATGTATGTCACTTTCCAGACAGCCGCCACTTAAAATACCTAATTGATGACCGTCATCGCTAAATAGCATGAGTGCGCCAGCTTTTCGGTAGCAGGACCCCTCGGTCTTGTAAATTAACCCCAGCACCCACTGGTGCTTATCTTTAAGTGGCGCCCACTGAGACAACAAATGCAGCGTTTGATTACTCATCAATTACCGTTTGCTTCTTGTAAGATGGCTTCTTGAATAAAGGCAGCAAGGGTTTCTGGAGGCTGCGCCCCGGCCACACCTTGATTCCCGATCACAAAGGTGGGCACACTCTGAATCCCGCGTTGCATCCACAGTTGTTCTTCCATTCTAACCTCATCAGCATAGGTTTGTTGCGCTAATGCTTGTTGAATATCTTCTTTTTCTAAGCCTACTGCTACTGCTTCATCGATAAGCACACTAATATCGCTGACGTCTTTGCGCTCACTGAAAAATGCCGCGAACAAGCGAAGCTTAAGCGCCTCTTTCTTGCCTTTTAAACTGGCTAAATGCAGTGCCTGATGAGCGTTGAACGTATTTACCATTTTCATTTCATCGAAATAGTCGAACTTAAAGCCAACGGCATCACCAATGTCGGTGAGCTGCTCTCTCGTTTGCTGGCTTTGCGCTTCGGTTACGCCGTACTTTTGCATAACGTGCTCACGCAGATTTTGCCCTTCTTCAGGCATGGAAGGGTTTAGTTCAAATGGATGAAAATTAACCGAAACTTCAACATCATCCAGCATAGCCACCGCGTGTTGCAGATGCTGATAACCAACAATACACCATGGACACACTACGTCGGATACTATGTCTATTGATACTTTTTTCACTATCACTCCTGTAGGCATTTACAAATGTGAACACCTGTTCAAATAATTCTATTGTAGGCGGTACGAATGCGGCTTCAAGTCAGTGACTATCGAATACCGATAAAAAGCGCACCATTGTCGGCCACTGACATAAACGCTAGGCACATTGACGCTGAACACTGCCCCAAGACCGTCTGGCATTCCATGCCCGTTAACAAATTCTTTGTAAATTCATACGCTCAATAACGACAAGAGTTCACCCTGACTGCGGGTGAATGTAAAGCAGAAATAGGTGACACTAAAGGTGAAGAAAATTTAATAGACATAACAGGACAAAGCTTGCACCAGATCAACATTTGTAAAATTTAACTGTACTACACTTCAGGCACAAGAATTATTGGATATGCGCAATGTATTCGCTACTGATGCAAGGCATATCAGCATCATTAACAACACCGAAATGTGCGACGACGTAAAAAGAGTTAAATTATGACTACGCCCCCGTTAGTGCCAAATAGCACCGTTATTAAATATGCTCAACAAGCGCCCAGGTATACCTCGTACCCTACCGCATTAAAGTTTAGCCAGGTTCCTGCTAATGCACTTAACGAAGCGTCGTGGAAATATGGCACAGACGATCTGGCCTTATACATCCACATTCCTTTTTGCGATACGCTATGTTATTACTGCGGCTGCAATAAAACGGTCACCCGACACAACGATAAGGCAGACGATTACCTCAGTTATCTTGAGCAAGAAATGCTACTTAAAAAGCCGCTGTATGATGGTAAGAAGGTGGTATCTTTGCACCTTGGGGGCGGTTCTCCCAGCTTTCTATCCAGTGTGCAACAAACCTACTTAATGTACTTGCTACGCCGACACTTTACGTTTTCCACGCAGACTGAAATGTCGATTGAGCTTGACCCTAGACATACCACAGAAGCCTACTTGTCTTTATTGGCTGAACTTGGATACAACCGCGTCAGTTTTGGTGTGCAAGACACAGACATCGAAGTACAGAAAGCCATTAATAGGGTTCAAAGCACGTCGCATATCGCGAATATGGTACTTGAGGCAAAAAACAAAGGGTTCTCATCGGTTAATATTGATTTAATTTATGGCCTTCCAAAGCAAACCCTTGAAACGTTTAGCAAGACGCTGATGGCAGCAAAAGCCATGCGCCCAGACCGAGTCGCCTTGTTTAGCTACGCTCATCTCCCTGAACGATTCGCGGCACAGCGAAAAATTCCCCACTCCACCCTTCCGTCTGCAGAAATGAAGGCACAGCTCTATCAATTGGCGGTAGATAGTTTTACAGAAGCGGGGTACGACATGATTGGGTTAGATCACTTTGCTAGTCAAAGTGACGAATTAAGCCGCGCCAAAAATAACGGCACATTACATCGTAACTTCCAAGGTTATACCACCCTTGGGCAAGCGGACTCTCTGGGCTTGGGGGTATCAGCAATCAGTACAATTGGTGACGCTTACGTTCAAAATCCCAAAAAAATAAAAGACTATTACCACAAAATAGATAATCAATTGCCGCTGGCGGAAAAAGGTGTGTTGCTGACGAAGGACGATCTCGTTCGAAGAAGCGTCATCATGTCATTAATGTGCAACTTAAGCGTGAATATTAAAGATATAGAAAGCCGATATGCTCTGTGTTTCAACGACTATTTCGAATCAGAGTTAGAGGCGCTGACACCGTTAGCAAAAGATAATCTGGTACACGTTGGGGAGAATGAAATACGTGTACCAGAAGCAGCGCGCATTTATATTCGAGCGGTTTGTGCTCGCTTTGATGCCTATTTAAACAAGCAATATACACTCACTGGTTATTCAAGCGCCATTTAACCCAATTAATGGCGCAACAGTTTAAACCTTGCCGTGACTTTCATTCCTGGTACAAGCTTTAGCTTTTCAAAAGAGAGCACGCTGATATAGGTTATCAGTGTTTGCGTGCCTTGGCTGCCAGCCTCATCAATGATCGCCAGTGTAACCGTCACGCTGCTTGCCGATGCATTTTTAGGATGCGCGACATCCACGATTTCACAAGGTAACGCATTTATAATACTGGTTTGCCACTGGTGAGAGTCGGTAAGGGTGTCTATGCTAACTTCGTTGGCAGGTACCGTTAAGCGAACGGTATTACCTGGCGTGGTACTGATAAACAGCGCATCAGGTATCTCAGCGTAAATCCAATGGTTACCTAACTGAACGCGCTTAAATGGGTAGGGAAAGCCCTGATCGTTAGGTATTAGCTGACCCTCCAACACCGAAAACGTCGCGAATTCTTCGCCCTCATCGTTGCTTTCATTTGACGCTGCGTTTCTGTTGATGTGATTAATCACGTCTTTCGTGTTTCCAGAAAAAGCCAACGCGCCCCTATCAATCAATAGAATTTCATCAGTGAAAACGGCCAAGTCATTTAAATCGTGAGACACTAAAATACAGCGCATTTGATTGGCATGACAAAATTGACGAATGAACGCCAACACAGACCGACGTAACCTCCCGTCTAACGCACTGATAGACTCATCGAGTAACAATACATTTGGCGCGTTAAGTAGAGCCCTAGCGAGCGCTACACGCTGAGCTTCACCACCAGAAAGCGCCTGAATAGGTTTATCGAGCAAATGCGCACACTCACAGCCTTTCACAACTTCTTCAAAGTTGACTGTATTATCACCTGCATATTCCTGTGCTAACGCTAAATTACCCCTAACATTGAGATGAGGAAACAACATAGGCTGTTGAAACACAATACCGATTTTTGTTTCTTTTTCAGTTGGTAACGCTAGCTGCCAATTGACAGTAACGTGGGCGTTTTTTTCAAAGCCCGCCAACGCCCGCAATAGCGAACTTTTGCCAGCCCCAGATGGCCCAGTCACACCGACTATAGTGGCGTGTAAAGACAGTTCGGCACGAAGCGAGATGCGCGTATTTAACGAGACGACAAATTCCAACCTAGCCCCCCTTTGCCGCTAAAACGATAGAGTAAAACTAAAAGCGAAAACGAAAAAAGGAGTAGCGCCATGGAAAGTAGATGGGCTTGCTCGTATTCAAGCGCCTCAACCTGTTCGTAAAGTGAAATAGACAATACTTGCGTTTCGCCGGGGATATTCCCGCCAATCATTAATACCACCCCAAATTCACCTATGGTATGGGCGAAACTAAGCCCAAATGCCACCAAAGCTGGCGCTCTACAAAGGGGAAGCACCACCTTCATAAAAGTATGAAAACGATTCAAACCCAAGGATTGTGAAACCTCTAAATAACGGCTATCCAACTGCACAAACCCTCCATAAAGTGGCTGCAAAGCAAAAGGAAAAGAGTAAATAATCGAGCCCAACACCAACCCCTCAAAGCTAAATGCCAGCGTTTCTCCAGTCATGGACACCCACACTTCCCCGACTGGGCTTTGAGGAGAGAAAGCCACCAAAAGATAAAATCCCAAAACCGTAGGCGGCAAAACGAGAGGCAATGAAAATATCGCTAGCACAAACGGTTTAAAGGCACTCTGCCAGCGAGATAAACGCCATGCCATTGGCGTCACAATAAGCATAAGCAAAACACTAGTAACAAGTGCCAGCTTTAAAGTAAGTGCCACGGCGGCAATGGTAGACTCATCAATGCCTATCATTCGCTTATCGCTCCTTGCACAGGAAGCACTGGTTTATAGCCAAACTCCACCAGCTTATCTTGGACACCCACAGATAAAACGTAATCCACAAAAGCCTTTACCCTTTCATGCTTGCTTCTGTGGGTGTCCAGCTTTGTGTGGGTGTCCAGCTTTTCCTGCGTTGTGTGGGTGTCCAGCTTTTCCTGCGAGTGAGGTGTTAAAATTGCCAAGCTTTGAACAATTGGGGAATATACGTTGTCTGGCACCAGCACTGAGGGTGCGCTGTTTTTAACTAGGGAATACGCGACCAATGCAGCCCCTACATTTTTAGTAGTAAAAAATTGATAAGTTTGCTGAACGTTCTTACCCATGACTAAGCTAGGTTTAATATCATCCCACAACCCTAGGTTAACTAAAGCCTGCTGCGCCGCTACGCCATAGGGGGCGAGCTTTGGGTTAGCAATAGCTAGACGGTGCTGTTCAAGTAACGTATTTACATTTTCGTCAGTAAGCCCGTTTTCAATGATTGCATGGTCATGCGTTACAAAAGCGAGCCTTCCTTGAGCGTATGGAACGACGTCACTTTCTGAAATTCGACCGGCATCGATTAAAGCTCGAGGCCTTTGCGTGTCCGCAGAGAAAAAAACATCAAAGTTAGCACCATGAATAATTTGCGCGTACAAGGTGCCGCTCGATGAAATGGTAATAGATAATTTTTCACCCGTCTGATGAGAATACTCATCAACAATATTTTTTAATGGTGCAGCAAAATTTGCGGCGACGGCTAAGCGAATGGTGTCTTCTGCCCACGCGTACGGACTTCCAATCAAGAGAAACAAAACTGCACTTAATAGACGAAGAGACATCTTAATTTTAGACATCAGTGCTGCCAGAAAGCGTCCAAGGCGCCTCACTATTTTAACCACTTAAGTGCGGCATCATCATCGGAGGCTTTTGGTTTAACCCAAATGGACTCTCCCTGTTTAAGCTCTTTTTTCCATAAAGGAACAGATTGCTTAAGCATATCCATTAAAAAGCTTGCGCCATCGAAGGCGGCTTGCCGATGCGCAGCTGCACATCCAACCCAAACAATTTGTTCGTCGTTAAGCAAGCGCCCCACTCTGTGCACAACCCCTGCACTACGCAAAGAAAATCGGTGACTCGCCTCTTGTACTAACTTTTCCAGCGCCGCCTGAGTCATTTCTGGATAATGTTCTAACTCAATACCCTCTATACGGCCAGATTGATTGTTATCTCTCACCAAGCCAGTAAAGGTCACTATGGCACCCACATTGCCTTCATGATTGGTATCAGCGTCTTTTCTCAATCGTTCAAACAAGGTTTCTTGACTGAAGTCATGAACTTGGATTTCTGCAAACATACTTTAATTACCCCCCCGTCACCGGAGGGAAAAAAGCAACTTCATCCCCATCACAAAGCACCATATCCTTTTCACACAGTTGGTGGTTACAAGCGGTCAGTACACTGGCATCTAGCGCTAATGACCAATTTTCATCACGCTCTTGGAGTTTCGCCATAACACTCGCCACCGTGGCCTTTTCTTCAACGTCTAGTTCTAAGCTCGGCGTTTTAGTAATTTCTCGTGTTTGAGCGAATGTCTTTATCGTAATTTTCATGCATTATTCACTCGTATTTTGCCAATGACCTGTTTTCCCACCGACTTTTTCAAGTACTTTCACACCTTCAATATGCATGGCGGGGTCAATTGCTTTACACATGTCGAATAAGGTTAATAACGCAATGTTTACTCCTGTCAACGCTTCCATCTCCACCCCAGTTTTTCCGCTCAGTTTACAAAAGCACGTGGCTTTTATGCGCCCATTTTCGGGTTCAACCTGAAACTCAATATCCACTTTTGATAATGCGAGCGGATGGCATAGCGGGATCAAGTCAGCGCATCGCTTTGCGCCTTGGATACCAGCAACTCTAGCGACAGCGAAGACATCACCTTTCACGATTTTAGCGTCGCTAATTTGAGTCAACACAGAAGCATTTGTATAAAGATACCCTTCTGCGGTGGCTTGTCGCACGGTGGTCGCTTTTTCACTCACGTCCACCATATTGGCCTCACCACCCGTATTTACATGGCTAAAGGTACTCATGACTGTACCAAGTGTTTAACGAAGTTACATGGTTTGAAATCTGCATTTAACTGACTTGAGATTATCTTCTCCCATGCGGTTTTACAGGCCCCCGTAGAGCCGGGTAGGCAAAAAATTACCGTGTCGTTTGCAAACCCCGCGATTGCCCTAGACTGAATCGTCGAGGTGCCTATTTCCTGATAACTGATATGGCGAAATAATTCACCGAACCCTGGTACTTCTTTATCAAAAAGTATACTGATGGCCTCGGGCGTTGAATCTCTGTGTGTAAAGCCTGTGCCACCCGTAATAAGAATGACTTGAATGTTTTTATTTGCTATCCATTGAGACACTATGGCACGTTGCTGATAGATATCGTCTTTCACTAACGCTCTATCTTCTAATACATGCCCTTCTTGTGAAAGCGCGTTATGCAGATAGTCACCTGACTTATCGGTTTCCAGTGTTCGGGTGTCTGAAATAGTAAGGACGGCGATGTTTAGCGGCTGGCTAACGGAAGACATATAAAATCCTAAATTGCTGTGCGACTATGGCGCTACTTTGGTAAAGTACGCGCATAATTTTGTTATTGGTTAACACTTTATAAGGGTGCACACCATGAATTCAACAATAATCTTGTCATAACCTATGCCTAAGATGCTTTCAACCACACAAGCCTTGCGCTACAACCGTCATATTGTGCTTCCACAAGTTGACCTTGATGGACAAGAAAAGCTGGTGAACGCCCACATTGTGATAATAGGCTTAGGCGGCCTAGGCAACGCTGCCGCAAGCAGTTTGTGCGCTAGTGGAGTGGGTAAACTAACGTTGCTAGACTTTGACGACATAGAGCATCATAACCTTCCGAGGCAAACTTTATTCAATGATAAAGACGTAGGCAAGCCAAAAGTGCTAGCGGCAAAAGACAAGCTAGCGCAAATGAATAGTGATTGCCAGATAATGACGGTTGATGCCCCCATTAGCGAGCAGCATCTAGACTTGATAAAGCACGCGGATGTTGTGCTAGATTGCACTGACAACAGCGATGCTCGCAAACTCATCAACAAGCTTTGTTATACCGCCCACACGCCTTTAATTAGTGGCGCCGCCATAAGGTTTGAAGGGCAATTATTTGTTGCATTACCTGGTATGAGTTGCTGCTACAATTGTTTTCAGCGGTTGTTCTCGTCCCCCCAACTAAGTTGTGTTGAAGCGGGCATATTTTCCCCTGTGGTTAATATCATTGGAACATACCAATCCTTGTACGCTATGCAAGTCATCATGGGCGTGGGCGATTTACCGTTAAACACCTTAATGACCTTCGATGGGTTGTCTCATGAATGGCAGAAATGGGCGTTACCAGAAGGCACTCACTGTCATTTATGCAAGTAAACTCCCTGTTATAAAGCAAAAATGATCACGAAGAATTAGAACTAAGAAATTGCAAAAATAAGAGGATCAATCATGACTACAGAGGTTGTGAAATCACATCTCGTCGTTGCGCAAAATGCGTCGGGGCGAAACATGAATGTGCCCATTTACCGAATGAAAGGCGCTCGCCCTGGCCCTACCGTTTATATTCAAAGCTCTATCCATGGCGCAGAAGTACAAGGAAATGTGGTTATATATCACCTGATACAGCGTTTAAAAAATATGGATATATGTGGCGAGATTATATTGGTTCCCAACTGCAACCCAATTGGCACCAATATCAAGGCCGGAGAATATACGCTCGGTAGATTCGACCCGGTAAATGGCACAAATTGGAACAGAGGCTATTTTTATGACAAGGGAAGTGTTGAAACCTTTGCTAATACAGTAACCCCTGAAGAGTCCATAGCTGGTATTAAGCAACGCTTTCGTCAACATCTTACAAACGCCATAAACGAGAAATTGGACGAGCCTTGGGGACTGGGTTTAGCCCAGCAATTAAATCTGAAACTGCAGCAGTTGGCAGTGAATGCAGATTATGTATTAGATTTACATAATGGCCCAGTATCGACCCGTCATATTTATATTCCAGAATACGCAAAGGATAGTGCAGCATTATTTAATATTCCCCATTGCATATTCATTCCTAACATATTTGCCGGCGCACTAGATGAGGCCACGTTTTGCCCTTGGTGGACGCTTCAAGAGCACGTAAAAACTCGATTAGACAGAGATGTTTCATTTGACGTTGAAGCTTTCACCTTAGAAATGGGTAGTCAGGAAGTCATTAACTTTAGTGAAGGAGCGATTGATGCGGCTAGCATAATCAGCTACCTCAATGCAAAAGGCGCTTTTTATCAATGCGACGTTAAACCCGAAAGCATGCAAAGAATTGGCGTCAACTTACGGGACTATAAAACTTTGTTCACCGATTGGGGGGGAATGGTTGAGTATTTAGCGAAACCAGGCCATGCAATTACAAAAGGTCAACCTTTGGCGCAAATTCTCAATATTGATGATTTAGACAACAATAATGGCAGTAAACTGTTAAATGCTCCTTGCGACCTTATCCCCATCCTGCATTTCCCATCCGCATCCGTGTTAAGTGGAACCCAATTGTACAAGGTATTTACCAATTACTACTCAATTACCTAGCAAATAACAGAACCTTGGACACCCACACATTTTAGTGGGTGTCCAACCTTTGAAGTTCACACCTCGTATTTCTTGTATAATTTCAAAATCCATTCCTTTGGACAGTTTCACCGAGCGTTAATATGTCTCACTATCATAAGCCTTATAGTTTTGAGCCAGTGCCTACTATGCCTCTTCCACGCAAGCAGCTAATTAATCTCGATAATACAACGTACTACCACTGTATATCACGATGCGTGCGGCGTGCTTATTTATGTGGAAAAGACAGTACTTCAGGGAAAAGTTATGAACATAGGAAACAGTGGGTAGAGAACCGGAGCCTTACCCTATCCTCTATTTACGCTATTGACATCTGCGCTTATGCGGTGATGTCTAACCATACCCATTTAGTATTGAACGCGAATAAAGCGCAAGCCCAGTCATGGAGTATAGAAGAAGTACTACATCGCTGGCACCGGTTACATAAAGGCACGTTTCTTACGAGGCAATTTGTGAACAAGTCAAAGAGGAAGCTACTGACTCAGCATCAGCTTGCCACCATTATGGAGACAGTCGAAATTTACCGTAAACGTCTATACGATATAAGTTGGTATATGAGACACCTAAATGAATATATTGCTCGACGTGCAAATAAAGAAGATGATTGCACTGGTCGCTTTTGGGAAGGACGATTTAAATCGCAAGCACTGTTGGACGAGGCGTCACTCTTAGCGTGTATGGCTTATGTTGATTTAAACCCTATGCGAGCTGGCCTAGCTGACAAGCCAGAAGATTCTTTGCACACCAGTATAAGACGCAGGATCCTGGCGGCAAAGGTAGGTAAACAGGCAAAACGACTTGCACCATTCGTAGGTAGTCACTCAAAAAACATCAACCAGGGCATTCCCTTTTCATTAAGAGAATATCTATTACTGGTTGATTATATAGGCAGAAAAAATAGAGATAGTTCACCAATGAACACGCCAGAATATTGTGAATCCATATTAGAAAGAACGGGGCTTTTGCAAGTCAATTGGTCAGAACTTGTATACGGTATCGAAAATAAATTTGCGTCTAACATAAGTTTACCTATTGCCATACACAGGCTGGCGTCATAAAAACTCAAGTCCTAATCGGCGAGTATCTACTCTCAAATTAACTATCTCATACTCACTTCTAATGTCACCGTCAGGTAATTGTCCTCTATTTTTCGTAAAACCTCGGAATATCATGTTTACAATACTGTTTTGTACATATGATGATCTGCAGGGTAATGATACCTTCTCGGTTTTCAAAACTTCCCGGTATTGGACAGCCACCTTTTAGATCGGGTGTCTAGATTCAAAGTTTGTGATTTCTAAAGAATTGGACATCCACCAATTTAGGTGGATGTCCAAGTTTGGAATGGAAGGCTATATTGGTGAGCCCGGCGGTAGCGGTTTCACGTTGAATGAGCCAGGCCACTGTTTTGTTTTCCAATAGGTTTCAAAATAGGTATGGAGAATGTCATATTCATCATTGTCCGCTTCATCGTCCAACCATTCATCAAACTCCAGTAGCGCGGTTTCTGCGGCAAGTTTCACTTCAGGCGCCAGAGCGTCACTTGTTACAGTATCCATAATTGCGTTTAGTGCAACCAGTCGAAGTCGTTTTGCCAATGGACTTTGCTCACCTTTATACCAATGCACCGTCAATATTTGCTTAACCAGTAATTCGACACCTACTTTCTTGCGGCGGTCGTTGCTACTCGATACTTGCCACTCCAGTCTATTCAACCGCTCAGGGTGCAAAAGTAACCGTAATGAAAAATCACTAGCCGATGCAGCCGCCGACACAGGGTCTAACATTAATCCCATTTTGCTTTTAAAGTGCTCGCGAGTGATATCACTGCCGTAAGCGGTTGGGGGGATCAGCGCCAACACTGACTCTGGTATTGTAAGGTATTCAGGGGTGGAGGCTTTTATAAGTTGTTGCATTGCACGCTGCTGCACCTGTGGTGCAACAAAAGTTTGACCTTGGGGAGTGGTGTAATCTCCCTTCCTCTCATATTCATACACCAGCCCACCCACTTGTTTAGCAACAGCTTCAAGTTGATATCGATGAAGAAGATAAATGGGAACAAGCGCATTTTCTAATGATGACAAAGGGGCGTTTGCCGGCAACGTGTTTAACCCTAAATTATATAATGCTAAACGCCTTACCTCCGATATGTGATCGAATGCATCTAAAGGGTCGTCACCATTTTCCCACATATGACCATTGGATGAACCATGGCGTGAACTACGCGTATCTGTATCAGACTTAAACGCCAGCCCTGCATTTCTTCCTTTCACCACAATTTTAGCGAGCCCTTCTTGTTCATCACTGATGCTCGCAAAATCTTGATAGCCATAGGCCACAGCATGCTTATCCCAGCTACCAATACCTTTGTCGTACGCTCCTTCTAAACTTATCTCCCCATTGACTATGGTCAATTTAGGGTGTGGATAATCCATCACAGACGCGCGCTCGTTTTCACTCGCAGCAAAATTGTGGGCAATGCCCAAAGTATGGCCGACTTCATGAGCCGACAGTTGCTTAATTCTATCTAGCGCCATTTCCTGTGCCGCTTGAGTGTCATTGCCATTGCCCTCAAACGGGCTCGTTAAGCCTAGTGCAATTAAATAGTCCTGTCGCACGCGCAACGAACCAAGTGTCACGTGCCCCTTAACAATCTCTCCAGTTCGTGGGTCTACTACTGAAGAACCATAAGACCACCCTCGTGTTGCACGATGAACCCAATTAATGACGTTATAGCGAACATCCATTGGATCGGCACCGTCAGGTAAAACTTTCACTTGAAACGCATCTTTATAACCTGCTGCTTCAAATGCTTGATTCCACCAACTAGCGCCTTCTTTCAGAGCGCTCATCACCGGCTCGGGGATACCTGGATCAAGATAATAGACAATAGGCTCAACCGCCTCACTAACCCCCGCATGGGGGTCTTTTTTATGCAGTCGATGTCTGGTAATAAAGCGCTGTTCTGTGGGCTCATTAATGGGGGTGGAGTAGTCGAAAAAACGAAACTTCCAATAGCCAGAATAAGGGTGGTAGTCTCTAGGTTGATAGCCTTCATCAGGTAGCGCAATAAAGGAATGATGTAAGTGTACCGTCATACTTTCTGCATCTGGCGTTACCTGTCGAACATATTCTCCAGGTTTTTTTCCTTTAAACGTAACGAGGGCTTCAAGCTCAGTGTTCAACGCAAATCCTTTCGTCCTCGCCATGTAAACACCACTTCGATTACCATCCACACTATATGTGCCCTGCTTACGGCCGGAGAGTCTATTCCCAATCCCATGAATATCGCTTAATAAGAATGGCGTATAATCAATAAGATTAGCCTGCTCGCTTTTGGCTTTTATAACAAAACCTGCAAGCACCGAATCGGCAAACGCTTCATCAATACTTTGCTTCTCGGCCACACTCCCGTGTTCGGCACGGTATTGGGTATTCAACTGCTTAAGCAATAGCTTGTTTCCAAAACGTTCAAACCGTATCAAACGTGTTTTACCGAGTTGGCCGCGATCCAGCCCAATATCATTAGAGCCTACACCTTGTGGCAAACTACTTTGAAACAAGTACTCGCTGGCACTGACGTCAACCGCCAAATACACGTTGTCGTTATCTTGGTCATAATAGAGTGGAATAAGCCCCTCTTTTTTCACCATACCATCGGTAAATTCTTCGATACTTGGCAGCGCCGCGCTCGCTGAACAGGTAAAAACAATGAGCAATAAAAAAAGGGCCGCCCAGGGGTAACGCAATGTTGCGCCATCATTTTTTGGCCACTGGGATAAGTGCAACTGCAGCATTAAAGATTTCCTTCTATGTACTTGTATTAATAGTCATAAAGCGAACACGCATTGTTTTCAACGTAACGGGACGAAGGCTACTCTCCAAGCCTTGGAGAGGCCATGCGCTTGATTTATTTGACAATATAAAACAACGAGTTATGTTTTTCATTCTAATTTAACTACCCTACAGCAAGTTGAAACTTTTGCCTATTGTTGTTCACCTTAAAATTGGGGGTTCTAAAGAAAATACTTGAATATCGAACCTGGGTGCTCCCTAATAACGCAAAACGTTTTACACCTTTCAGCATCACAGGTTTTAATCTTGAAATTTGCCACACGAGCTACAGAAATATCGCCATTTTTAGCAATGGCTTACGGAGAAAAAGCAGCCCAATTAGCAGCAACCGGGGCGGATGTGATTCGCCTCAATCTAGGCGAACCTGATTTTGGCGCCCCCACGCCCGTGCTAGACGCCATGAAGGCCTCGCTGGATACGCCAGATTATCCCTACACGTCAGCCCTTGGACTACCCGAACTACGTGAAGCCATTGCCAACTTTTACCACAAAAAGCACGGTTTACATGTTCCATCATCTCGTATTGTGGTAACTGCAGGCGCTTCAGCCGCACTTCTTCTTGCTAGCGCTGCCCTTGTGGAGCCTGGTGATAACGTCATTTTGGGGGACCCTTCTTACCCTTGTAATCGACGTTTTCTCAACGCATTCGGAGCAGACGTTACCTTAGTGCCAACACGAAGTCAGAATAACTTTCAACTCACCTGTAACGATGTTAAGAAACATTGGAAAAGCAATACTAAGGGAGTCTTGATTGCCACGCCAGCGAATCCAACTGGCACCGCTATTTGCCCCGAAGAACTAGCCGCCATAGGCCAGATATGTAAGGAAAACAACGGCTTTTTGATTGTAGATGAAATATATCTCGATTTGGCTCTAACGCCGCCCCATCAACAAGAAAGCGCACAACTTCACTCTGTATTAGCAAACCGCAACCTGCAAGACACCCTTATTGTCATCAATAGCTTTTCTAAGTATTTTGGTATGACAGGCTGGCGCCTTGGATGGAGCGTGGTGCCAAATGCGATGACGTCTATCGTTGAAAAACTCGCACAAAATTTATTTATTTGCCCGTCAACTCTGTCTCAAAAAGCCGCCCTTGCGTGCTTTACACCAGGTGCGTTAGCACAATCAGAAGAAAACAAGAACACACTCAGTGTGCGCGCAAATATAGTATTCAACGCAATTTCAACAATGGGGCTAAGTATTGATGCATACCCAGATGGCGCATTTTATGCCTACATCAATATCAGTAATACAGAACTGTCAGCCATTGAGTTTTGCGATAAATTATTGGACACCCACCATGTAGCCCTTACCCCTGGCAACGACTTTGGTGAACACAACGCCAGTCAGTACGTGCGTCTCTCCTTCGCCACTGAGGAATCAAGGTTAATTGAAGGTTTAAACCGGCTTGCTCAATTCGTCGCTTCGTGCCGTAAATAGCAGCTCGTGGCGTACTACATTGACAAGCTAACAAAGAGACAATACCTGGTTTTAGTCCAACGGTTTCATGAATAGACACCCATTTAGGAAAAAAATAATCGTGTCGCTTTCTTGTGCGTATATTGAAAGCACAAATACATTTTCATAAGAAGTCAGGAACGAATCATGAATAATGAACGGGAATTTGATGTTGTCATATACGGCGCAACAGGCTTTACCGGCAAACTGGTTGCAGAATACTTTCACGCCCAATACAAAGACAATAAACAAGTAAAATGGGCGATTGCTGGGCGTAATGCTGAGAAGCTAGATAACATAAAATCATCACTAGGCATAAGTGAAAACGTTTCAACCATTGTCGCCGATGGTGGCGACGCTGATGCACTCGACGCCTTAACAAAACGCACCCAAGTGGTATTAACAACGGTGGGGCCATATCAACTATATGGAGAACCATTGCTAAAAGCCTGTGTAGACAACGGGACGGGTTACACGGATTTGTGTGGGGAGCCCGCATGGATGCATCAAATGATTGGCAAATACCAAACTAAGGCAAAAGAAACTGGCGCGAACATCGTATTCTCATGCGGCTTTGATTCAGTACCTTTCGATTTGGGCGTGTTTTATTTACAACAGCATGCACATGCAAAAACCGGCCAGCCCATTGATTATGTAAAAGGCAGAGTACGTAAGATGCAAGGCACATTTTCTGGCGGCACCGCGGCGAGCCTTAAAGCCACTATGGCGGCAGCGCATAAAGACAAGTCCATCATGTCTGCCCTTATCAACCCTTACTCTCTTGCAGACATGAACAATAAAGCGCCACAACCTGACGGCACCAAACCTTACTATGATGAGGAACTTGGCACCTGGGTAGCCCCTTTTATCATGGCAGCAATTAATACCAAAAATGTTCATCGCACTAACTTCTTAAATGATTATGCGTATGGAGATGCGTTTCAATACGACGAAATGATGATGACAGGCCCCGGCGAAAAGGGAGAAGCTATGGCGAAACACGTCGCCAATGATAAATCTTTAGCCAGCGACAAGGGCCCAAAACCCGGTGAAGGACCAAGTAAAGAAGAACGAGAAAATGGGTTTTATGATGTTCTATTTGTAGGCCAAGCCACCAATGGTGACACCCTAGCGGTTTCGGTAAAGGGCGATAAAGATCCCGGATACGGCTCTACATGTAAAATGATATCAGAATCTGCGCTGTGTCTTTGTCAGGATGTCACTTTACCTGGCGGCTTTTATACGCCAGCAGCAGCCCTTGGGCAAAATCTCATTCAGCGGCTAGAAGAAAAAGCCGGCTTAACATTTGCCATAGAGTCTGAATAAACTGCAAAAAAGCCACATTCACGCTTTTCGATACAAAAAAGGCCCAATGTTTTCTGCATAACGCACAGTACACTGGGCCTACTTTGGCGCACTATCAGTATTGATTCATGCTAGTCGGTTTCAATTTAAGCTAAAACCACCTTTAGCGCCTTCACACACGCATCTGTTTCAGCAGGCGTTCCTACACTAATTCGCGACCAAGTGTCGTAACCAGGCCATGTTCTGCCTACCACTTTAATGCCTTGCGCTTTCATCTTTTCTGCAAATTTATCATGTGGCATTCCTGTATCTAGGTAAACAAAATTGCCTTGCGGGTGCTTAGCATAAGGTTGACCTAGGGCTTCGGCTGCACCAATTAATTTATCTCTCTCAATTTTAATGCGCTTACGCATAACATTAAGGTTTTCATGGTCGTCCATACTCGCCATGCCTGCAACAAGCGCTAAATAATTCACGCCCCCCATTCTTAACAGTCTACCCATTGAAGTAGCCTGTTCTGCAGGCATGATTGCGTAACCTAAACGCTGCCCAGCCATGGCATGAATTTTCGAAAAGGTGCGACAAATCACAACGTTATGCCCCTCAGCAACAAGTTTAGATTGCACATTTGCGGGGTATGCGTCTGACATTTCAATATAAGCTTCATCAATAAACACTTGCGCTTTTTTCGACACGCGCTTAGCAAATGCCGTCAGTTTAGCCGCATCTACCATGCTCCCCGTAGGGTTATTTGGGTTACACACGTACACCGCCGTTGTATCTTCTGTTACCGCAGCCTCTATCGCGTCTAAATCAAATGTCATATCGGCAGCTAAAGGAACGTAAGTCACATCTGCGCCCATGAATTCTGCCCCCCGAGGGATCCCTTCATAGGTAGCCATTGACGTAACCAATTTATTACCGTTTTTGGTTATCCAATCTGCATAGCCAAATAAGATGGGTGATGAGCCGTTAGTAATTACGACTTGCTCAGGGAGTACGCCTTCCTGCTTTGCAATCTTTTTCGCTAGCACGTCTACAGTGGCGTCGGTATAACGCGCTAAGTTAAGCAATTCGCTTTGCATTGCCTTAGCGGCTTTTTTCGATGGACCAAACGCATTTTCGTTTGACGAAAGCCTAACAAGACCGTCATTCACGTTTGGTGTAGCCGAAGGAAAATGTTCCGTAGGCATACCCGCTGCGTGTAAATCTTTAACGAAAGAATCAACGCTTGAAGTTAACGCAACAGCGCCTGCGCCTAAACCGACCGACTTAAGCCATTGCCTGCGTGAATTGTTCTCGGGTTGGAGGTTTTGATTGTTATGTTGACGCATATTTTTCCCTGCCTTAGAAGTGAACTCAACCTAGACTAGTCGGGAAAAACGAGGCTTGCAAGCGCCAATTTTCGGTAAATCATTGATATAAATGCACTTTAATTGTGCAACGTTGCACCACGCCTTGTAAGCTTATTAAACTATTAGGCATTTTTGCTTCTATTAAGTGCAAGGTAAATCAAACGCTGTTTACCAATGCGGTAAACGCCATTATTTTTCCGATAGTTTTCTCTTCTTTTTTAGAGTAATCCAAGTCTTTCCTATACGAGTAACTACACATAGGCGCCGAAATGACCAAAAAGTGAGAAGAGAGGAGACTTATCATGGCGAAGGATCACGGGAATCAAATTAAGAACGAAGAGACCTATGAAGCATTAAGGGATGAGGGCTATAGCAAGGAGAAGTCTGCTCGCATTGCAAACGCTCAAGCCAACAACAGCCAATCGCCTTCCCAAAAGGGTGGAAAGGCAGAAAAATATGAAAAGCGCACGAAAAAGGAACTGTATGAGAGGGCAAAAGAAGTGGGTATCGACGGCCGTTCATCCATGTCGAAAAGTGAGCTGATAGACGCTCTTCGACATCACTAAGCCTGTAGGTAGACGGCGTTCTAACGCGCTGCCAAAGCATGCTTAACCGCATAGGTTAGCGGGCAATCTAGGTATTTTAATACCCGGTTCACTTCCCGCGGTACGTTTATCTGTGCGGTTTTCTCACTTCCTTGCGCAGTGGCTTCCACGTAGATATCACACTCATCGTAGGCTAACTGTTGTCGAATGAAATAGTCATTCAATTCGTCGAAATGGGCTTCTATCAAGGGCACTACGCCGACAAACACCTCTTTTGCTTCATCTTTGTAAAACCAAGCACCACTCACTTCCTTTTTCAGCGTATAGGCTTGCATCATGTCTAAAGATAAAAATCGAAAACTGGCGGTTACGGGCTGATCAATGCTTTTCATTTATCACTTAAAGCTAATAGGGAACAAGGGTTTAGTATCCCACATCCTAGAGGCAAGAAAAACCTCGCCCGCCATCAATCCCTTGCTTTCCAAGCATAGCCCCTTGATACAAAACTATTGCCCAAACACATAGCCGAATTGTTCAATATCTTTAGCGTACATAGTGTTCACTACCTTGAGCAGTTCATCGTCATAATACTCAGTATAATGTTTTTTCACGCGAGACTTTTGCCCGCTAAACATGTGCCTACATTTACGTAGCAAGGCACGTCGAGGGCTATAAGCGGAATTTTTGTGAGGTAACTGAGCCGCGCCCAATTCTAATTTATTGCAGATAACCGCAAAGGATTCGTGTAAATTTTCAAAGCGTCCAATGTAATCTACGTTCTGGTTCCCATTTGCATCAAAGAGAAAATCGTACTGTGGAATAACATGTCGATAGGCATCACAGAGGGGATCAGGGTCTGGTAAACCTTCAAGGACAAACTCTTTTAATGACATTTTGCGATCTATTTTCTTATGCAGATATTCGGAAACGAGTCTTTGCCAGGGGTTACGTACAAAACCAAAGGTAAAATAGTGCTGATAGGCGTCTTCATCTAGGTGCCCACATGCAACATATTCTTCACTACGCAAGTGCGCTAATCGAGCCGGCCCTTTTGCGGGGTCGTCATTTTTTGTAATCAGTAATTCCTCGCAGTACTTTTCGTTCACTTCAAGTTTTTCTTTAAAAAACTGTTCTACGCTTTGTCCAGCTGTTTTAGGGACATGTACAAATACACATTTGAATTTATGAGAAATCATAAAAAAGAGTTCACCTTTGCTTTTCTTATTATGGCGAGGTCATCCCCTCCCCTCTAAACCTATTGTCATTCATTCCATGCTGCTGGCTTCTCATGCCATGCATATGATATGAACAACCACGTCGCAATTACCGCCTTTGAAATATAAGGCAAATTGCAGGCCACTTTGTTAGAAATACTTAGGAGTTAATGAAGCAACACTGAAACAACAAAGATGGCAAAGTGTATGACCGTTTAGAAGTATTAAGTGCAAGGCTTTACAAAATCTTTGCACTTGTACAAAGGTGACCTTGTTGCTCAAAAGGAGATAAATGACTAATTAGGCGTAGTGAATGTGTATCTTGATCTGCATCAACCCGTCATGGAGGGCTATCCCTTACACTTTTTCACAGTCTCAAGTTTATAAATGATAGCGTATGGTTAATTTAGATTCTGATCGCGTTACAGGGGTGGAGAACATTATTCAAACTGACAGCCCAGCTTTGTTCAAGCTTTCTTTTCGCCAGGATATTCCTCTGGCATTAACAGTACAAAGCAAACCTGTATTCGGCGCAAATATTACCCTTCATAAAAACCTATTAGCGCACGCCAGTTATATTCTTTCGCCTGCCGATATTGTGGGCTGGGTGGATAGCAACAGTTTGTCTTATTTTGAAATCAACAATGCGTCTGATATAAATCACAATAAGTATGATGTTCCGTGCCTACCCTCTCAATTTTTCACCTGCGAGCGCGGCGTTATCAAGGTGACAAAGCCCACTCGCATCAATCTTATTGCGAAAAATAGTGACGATATTCTCCGTTATGGGCTGTGTTTTTTTGCCCATATCAAAACACGGTGAGTTATTGTGAAACCTCGGATAAGCCCATGGTCTTCTCACTGATAGCATTTGCAAGGCCTGAATAACGGGTATCTAGGTTTATCACCATGTCTTTAAATGTGGGGCTATCAGCAATGATTAAACACCCTTTTTTGGCACGGGTGAGCCCGGTGTAAACTAATCCCCGGTGAAACAAACTCGCAGATTTGGCACTTTCAGGCTTAGGCAAAAGCAATACAACATTGTCAAACTCAGAACCCTGTGACTTATGAATTGTCATGGCATATACGGTTTCATATTGAGGTACCCGTGAAAGGGCAATATGCCGCAAATCACCCTCTTGCGTTTCAAACCAAGCGTAGAGTTTGCCGCTAGAATCTGGCCAGATAATGCCCACTTCGCCATTAGATAACCGTTGCGGGTGATTATTTTTAGTGATCATAATAGGTTGCCCTTGATAAAAGCTTCCTTCCCGACGGACAATGTTATGTTTAATGGCGTCGTATATCAGCGTATTTAACCCCTCTACGCCCATGCTGCCATTGCGTATAGGCGTTAACCAGCGCACCTTGTTTAACCGCTTGAGTGCATCGTCAACGGTAGTGGCGGCAAACACGGTGGCATAACTTTCTTTCGCCATGCGCTGCAACTGCACCTTACTGATATCTTGCTCTGATCGCATTGTCACGCCCGACTGCAATACTGATACGTAGCTTGTCGAATCAGCCACCTCGTCGACGCCTGGGGTTATACTTGCTAACGCCGCGTCAGCCTCACCTTTTTGAATGGCTGTTGCAACCTTTGCGATTTGCCCTTTAAACCGTTGTGGCGCTTGTAAGGTGTGTACCCATGTTTTTGCGTCTTCATCCACCGGGAGTAAAGGCAGATGTGGACACAAGGACGCAATATACTGCCTTAGCGGCGTAGGCACCGCACCAAGTTTAGCCTCATCTAGATTCGCGTGCGGTGCATCGTGTGCCGAATGCCCCACTAATTGCTCCAAAACGTTTCCTAGTTCAACCGCAGGCAATTGGTCAGCATCGCCAATAAAGTAGAGTCGCGCGTGATCAGGAAGGGCCCGCATTATTCTTGTCATCAAGGCTAAATCAACCATACTGGCTTCATCAACAATCAATATATCAAGGTTTAAAGGGTTGTATTGATCGTATTTCGTCGCCACCGTATATTCTCGAATGCCCAACAATCGGTGTAAGGTGGTCGCTGTGGTGGGTACACGATTTAAGTAAGTATCGTCTACTTTGCCACGTAGACCAGCAATATTGCTTAGAATGGACTCTGTCATCCGCTGTTGTGCTTTACCTGTAGGCGCTGCGAGCACAATATTTAGCCCTGCATCCATGGCTTGCAATGCTAATATTAAGCGAAGCACCGTATAGGTTTTACCCGTACCAGGCCCTCCATTTATCACACTAAAATGCTGAACTAAGCTTTTAGCTACTGCAATCTGTTGCCAGTCTTGGTGCGCCTGCATACTCGTAGGGAACATTGCTGGCCACAATGCTTTAACTTGGCTAAGTGCTTGCTCTTCCAGATTAACGAAGCGCGTTCTATTCGCTAATTGCCCTGCCACTTCCTGTTCAAATTCAAAATACCGACGGCTATAAAATACGCCTTGAGAATAAACAAACAGCGAGGAAATATTGGGCGCTAACAACGCCTTTTTCACCACACCGATTAAGGGCGTGAGGGCGCAAAAACGATAACCCACTTTTACCTCGTCTACGGTTTTTGTGTCGGTGTCTTCAACAACATCAGAAAGACCGGGATCACTAAACCATGTACAATCTGCCAATACGTTTAACGGTAAACAGCTGTGTCCATTGCGCTGCATATAAGAAAGCGCAACTAACAGATGCAGCCAAATTTCATTTTCTTTTTCATCTAAGCTTTCAGGTAAGGCAAATTCTATTGCAATAAATTTGTCTATGGCCTCAATTCCATATAGCCCATTGAAAATGTCCGTGGCAATCCGTCTATTCTTTGTCATTCATAAGCCCTATTTATCATCAGCGTCTGCATTTAGGCAGATATCTTGGGTGGCTTTACCGTGGAAAATGGCATCTAATGCACGCAATGTTGCTTCGTCAATCTTCGTGTAAAATACCCCTTCCCCGTCTAGGTTTTCTGGATGCATCCCTCTCAGATACAAATAATAAACGCCCCCAAAATGCGATGAGGGTTGATAATCGGGGAGCGCATTTTGCAAATATCGATGCAGCGCCAAGCAGTAAATCAGGTACTGTAGGTCATAAAGATGCTGCTGATTGTTTTCAAACAGGGCGTTTGGTGTGTAGTCTGACAAGGAATTTCCAAGCCATGTCGATTTATAATCTGCCACAAAATATTGACCATTGTGCTCGAAAATTAAATCTATAAATCCGTGCATCATACCGGCTAATTCCTCGGTCATGAGTTGCGGAGCAGTTAAAGCTTCAGTGCCTAACGTGGCGGCAACATACTGTCGGTGTTGAGTTAACAGTGTACGTAGATTAGACCATTTGCTTTCGCTCATCGGGAAATAAAATTCAGCCTCTCTCAGCGTTTGTGAAAGAGCCAGTTGACCTAGGGTTAGGGTGTCGTCCGGAAAAAGTGGTGTATCTACCACTTCTTCCAACCACTCGTACAGCCGTGGAATTGCCTTTTCCTCCAACCCAAAGCGCCTCGCCAATTCGGGGCCATGCTCGTGCCAAGTGGGCGCTTGAAAATCATTTAACTCAAGTAAATCATGTAACAAATTACCCGCACTGGCTCCTTTTTCTAAGGTGAAGCGTAGTTTGTCCGTAGGCTCACTATGAGTAAGTAAAAGCGGTGCTATGCCATCCAATTCGGTAGCGTCCAATGTTACAACTTCTTCATCACGCTGAGTTTGAATAACCATAATGGTATTAACCAACTCTCGTGACACTTGGCTACTGCGATGAACGGCGAGTCGACTAAGGGCGGAAAAAGAAAAAAGACGCCAATTTTCACTGTCACTACCGGAAAATTCGTTAGTGCTAAGCTGAACATCCTGATGCGCCTCTTCAAAACCGCAGTACACTTCGTCAAATTCATCTCCAACGATATGACACGTGTATGCGTCTGGCTCTTGGCTGATGGCAGCTAATACATCATGCCAACCCCTTTCATCGTCTCCCTTTTCTTTAGCTGAGCTTACCCCTAGTGCACGGGCCAGCGCACTCTTTTGATTTCCCTCTAGGGGTATCACCCCCATGTAACAGCGATGTGCTGCGCGGGTGACTGCAACGTAAGCCAAACGCATGTCTTCAGCTTCGCCCTCTGCGCGAACCCTCGCTATGGCTTGCTTTGTCTGCCCCAGCTGTAACTGTAAATCTTGTTTTTCTTCATCAAAGTAGGTGAAAATTTGCGATAACGACTTTCCGTTTCTCGCTGGGTCCTTATAGCCGCTGGCGAAAGGTACAAAAACAATGGGGTATTCCAACCCTTTTGACCCATGCTGAGTAATAAGCCGAATTAGCTGACTATCACTTTCAAGACGAAGGGTCATTTCTTCATCTGATTCCGGTTGATAGATTTGCTTGTGTAACCAATCAAGGAGTTGTTCAGGCCTAGGCTGCGTGGTACTGGCTTTTTCTAACACCTCAGCAAGGTGTTGATAGTTGGTTAACGCTCGTTCTACATCCACGCCAACAGGTTGATAGCGGGTTTGCAGTAAATGGAGCAGTACGCTCATACAGCCTTTTTGCAGCCAAACATCTCGTAACCGTAACACCCGTTCGTAGGCCTCATCCCATTGCTCATCATCTTCATGGTAAAGCAAACTAATTAACGTGTCGGGGCTATACCCCCAAAGCGGTGACGCTAAGCTTGAAGCAACTTTAAAGTTGTCACTTGCATGCCAAATACCGTTGAGCAAGCGAAAAACATCCTTCGCTTGAGGCGTTAGAAACAAATTGCTTCTGTCACTTAAATATACGCTCGCTAATCCTTTTTGTTGTAGCACCTGTTTAATGACATTCGCTTCAGTTCTGTCTTTTACCAATATGGCGATGTCAGCGGGTCTCACCGGTT
Source organism: Alteromonas sp. B31-7 (assembly GCF_015767655.1). NCBI lineage: Bacteria > Pseudomonadati > Pseudomonadota > Gammaproteobacteria > Alteromonadales > Alteromonadaceae > Alteromonas > Alteromonas sp. B31-7. The sequence continues at coordinate 1,864,125 of NZ_CP065233.1, read as the reverse complement.
CACGTTCAGGGCTAACCTCGCCCCCATCATGGCCGCGCTTAACAAAACTTGCTTCATTTAAAAGACGGTAAATTTCCTGGGCTATCCATTGCGCCATATTACGCCGCATTGTATTCGCATCCTGCTTTTCTTCTAAGCCCATGCTCACATAATTCATGGCACTACGTTCGTTATTTGGATCTTCTAGCGGCTGTTTAGCTGCACTGGCATGTTTAGTATGCAGCACAGGGGTATAACGGATATCAAAACCAAATACATCAGCAGGTGCGTTATTTGCCACAGGTGCGCCATAAAACAGCCTATTATAGGCTTTCACCATGCCAGAGACTGAGCGCCAATTGGTATTCATCACCCAACGGTAATCCGCTTGACGGCCTGCTTTTAAATACGTAAAGATATCGCCACCACGAAAACGGTAAATCGCCTGTTTAGGGTCACCTATCATCAACAGTGCTGTTTTATTATCTTCCCCATCCTGCGCGTCGTCTTTTGCTACGTTGGCGCTGGGGTACACCGCGTCCAATATTGCATATTGCTTAGCATCAGTATCTTGGAATTCATCGATGAGTGCCACGGGAAAGTTCTTACGTAGTTGAGCAACTAGTGTATTGTGCGGCTTACTCACTTCATCGGCTAGCATAGCAATGAGATCATCGAAATCTATGACGCCAAGTTGCTTTTTCTGTTTCGCCACCCGCTGTTTAATAAACGCAATTGCGTCATTAATGAGTGTGAAAACGGGCACTTGCTGTAACGCGGCTTCCTTCTCTTGTACCGCCGTCTCTATTTCTTTGGTGAAGATTTTTATCGGGCTCAGTATTTCCTTAACGCCGGACGTGTTGCGGGCGTATCGTCGACCATCTAAAAACGCCAGTGCCTCTGCAGGCGCTAATGCATAATCCCCTTGTTTTAGCCAAGTCTTTAATGCCTCTAACTCTGCTGGCCGGGTCTTTTTGTGTGCGGGCGTTTTTATAAGTTGCGCGTAGAGCAAGTCTTCATTACTTTCAATAAGGTTCAGGTATGAAGAAAAGTGCCCAGCTTCAGTGTTGGGGTTATTTTCAAGATCAGAGATAAACGCTGACTCAATGCTTTCTTCGTTCAGAAGAATGGGCGTTAAACTACTTCTGATACTCCCATTAAAGGTACTTAACAAGCGCTCTGGTACGTGCCACCCGTATTTAGCTAACAATAAGAAATCTTCATTGTTACCCTCAACTAATGCACGACGGCTAATTTTACGGATCCAATCTTCTGTGGCTTGCAGGTATAGATCGCTGGTGTCTTTGCTGAGATTTAACGACATCGCAAAGCCGCTGTTAAAAGCAAGCTGCCCTATAACATGCTGACAGAAACCATGAATGGTAAACACAGACGCATCATCTAATTCAAGTTGAGCCGCCTTTATACGCGCTAAACTATCATCCACATCGCAAGTACGTAACAAATGCGAAAACACGGGGTCTAGGGTCTCTAAATCTGCTTCAGAAAGTGCATGTTCACTGTCTTTAACGTTTTGCCATAGCCCAGCAGCCTCGCGCAAGGTGGCGGATATACGCCCCTTAATTTCTTCGGTAGCGGCTTTGGTAAACGTCATGACCAAAATTTCTTTAACAGTAAGGTGTTTTTCCAGCAATAAGCGAAGATACAAGCGCGTGATATTGTAGGTTTTACCTGTGCCCGCACTGGCTTCAATTAGGTGCCTACCATGCAGTGGCATAGCGGGAACATTTAGCTGTAAGGCGGGTTTACTATCACTCATAGCGCCTCCTCCATCGCTGCATTGTGCACCATGGCAAACAGGATAAAGCCTTCTTTGTACGGTAAGTCACGCCAACTTACCCCCTCTGGATAAAGCCACTTTAAGTAAGGGTTATTTGCCATATCTGGGGTATATTGACCATGGGTTTGTAACCAATTTTTCAATAGCCTATCAGCCAGCTCGGTCTCAAATAATGCTGTTGCCTTTCGTAAAACATCCTGCTCTCCCTCTGATTCTACCGACATACCAGATACGTCTGAGAGCCCGTCTAGCAACTGGTGGTAAACGTCAGGCTTAATCATTGCAACGACAGAGGCGCTGTCGGATTTTCGCTTGCCTGGAATGAAATCGGCGAACAAACTACGATAAAGTGGGGTTGGCGTGGTGTAGAGGCGAATAAAAAGCGCCTCTATAAACAATAAAATCTGAGCAGCGATGTCTTTATTCATAGGCATGCACCTGCGCTTCATCAATTTCGTCTCACCTTTTTCCCAATCGCAGAAATAGATATCTAATGGATAGTGGCTGTAACGTTGTCTTTCCTCTTCACTGCAAAATACTAACTGAGATATAAAGTATTCAAGTGCTTTAATGTCGTTCACTTTACCCGCGCTTAGGGCGATTAAACTGTCTGCGCCCTCATAAGCGCTGGCGGTAAACGTAATATGTTTACCGGTAAAACTGGCACGCTTAACATCACTGTCTACTGGGCCCATAGCTTGAGTGAGCGCATGGGCCCCCTCTTTCCACATATTCAGCTCGTCTTGCGCAACAGGGTTATCAGGAATGTCGCCTCGCAAGCGCGCGAATTCTGCCACCTGTTCACTATATAACGTGTTTTCATCGTTACCACGAGCATCCATTGGCGAGGTAAAAATAGCGTCCAATACCTGATAGCGAATTAAAGCGTTAGTTTCGAAGGGCTCACTGTTATCCAACAATTCCGCAGAGTGAGACAAATTAACCCCCAACCGCTGCTGAGCAAAAAAGGCCAATGGATCTTTAAACCCGCGAGCTATTTGCGCACTAGACAGACGCAAGTCCTTCGCCTCTTGACCATCAGACAGGGCAATAGTGGGGGCGGAATTCGTCGTAGGTTCTACTGATGCATGCTTGTCCCCGGTAGACCCTCCATCATCAGGGCTTCGCTTCTGGCTGTGTAACGCCTTGGCCAACCGCAACCAGCCCTTTTCAAAACTGGCCATTCGCCCCATAAAATTGGCTTCACTAAAAGGGTGCAAAGGCGCGTGAGTAACATAACGAGACAGGGGCACTTGATAGCCAAGTGCCAGCATGTCGAGGAATTCTGCCAACACCAAGCTGGGTTGTCGTTCACTGTTATTCTTTACATCATTGCCTTGGTAGCTTAAGTAAAGACTCTCTCGTGTCGATATGATTGCTTCCAAAAACAAATATCTATCTTCTAAACGCCTGGACCGGTCGCCAAGACGCCGTGCTGGCCCAGCCATCAGGTCTAACCCTAATGGGGTCGATTTTCGAGGAAACTCACTGTCATTCAACCCCAGGATACACACCTTTCTAAAGGGAATACTACGCATGGGCAGCATTGAACACACCGTAACCTGACCTGTCATAAAATGGTTACCCGCGTCGGGTGAGGAGAATCGATTAAGTAACAGTTCTCTGACTTGACGTAAGCTTAAAGTGTAATCATATTCAGCTTCCTCACAACGTGCGGCTAAGTCAGCCGCCACCTTCGCGATAAGATCCCAACTACGCTCTTGTTCTTTGGTTGGTTTAAAACAGGCATCCCGCAGTTCAAGAAGTACATCAGCCCAAATAGCCGGCGTTCGTGGCGTATTAAGTTGGTCAGCAAAGGTGCCAAGTAAGTCGACAATTTCGATAAGCTTACCTAATACAAGGGCGGATTGCCCCTCTACATCCGGAATAGTCAGCAGGTTATCCACCACCCATTCTTTATCTGGCGCTAACATACCCATTAGCAATCGGCGAAGTCCCCACCACCAGCTGTAGGCGTCTTGTTCTGTGACGCCCTCCGAAACAAAGGATTTATGTTGGCTGTCTAATCCCCAATGAATGTGGGCTTGTTTTAGCCATACCAATATTTGATCGATATCACCCTGGGTAATATTAAACCGTTTTTGGACAGCATCCAGTTGCACGTAATCCATAATATCAGACACACCAAAACGGCTGTCTGGTAGTTGCAACAATGCTATGAAGGCGGCAATTAATGGCTCCGCGTCCATAGGACTTCTGTCTGCGATAGAGCAAGGGAGGCGAACCGCCTCACTTTCTCTCAGTGGTTTCGTTCCCACACGATGAAACACAGCATCAACAAAGGGGGCATAATTTTCTATCGCGGGACACATAACGAGAATATCTGACGGCGTACGAGTTTTATCTTGCGACAACCAATACAATAAATGGTCGTGCAACACTTGAACTTCTCGAAGTGCAGAATGCGCGCACATAATGGTGACGCTATCATCCTCTTTCTTTAATGCCTCTTCTCGCTTAGGCTGGGCTGGGGCCGCGTGCAAAATATCGTGATGTATATACTCTAACAGCCCAGAAGCAGGCTCAGAAGATGACGTGAGCGTGTTTTCCTCCATCGAGGGCGCATCAAATGCACTAATCTCAAACGTGTCTAATTCAGTGAGTAAATTAAATAATTCCCGACCCTGCTTGCCTAAATTTCCTAGCAAAGGGTTGCTTTGCTCGTTGCTCATCCATTTCTCAAGACCTTCCATACGTAGCTGTTGAGCCAGTTCACTGTCACTTTTAGCATCTCCCCAATAATTAACGCTAGGGTTCAAATGAAAAATATGAATGTCAGTATGTTGTGCGAGCGCATCGAAGAAAGCGATAAGTTGGGGCGCCATGGTATTAATCGCAAATACCACTACCCGCTGGGGTAATTGGCTTGGCGCTGTGCCATGACTCAGCGCATCCAAGGTAAGTTGGTGTAATCGAGCAGGATGTAAGGGTTCAGATTGGGTCAGTTGACGCCATATCTCACTCTGCCAAATTTCCATGTCGTTGAAAACAATACGCTCATTGTTTTCCCATGCAAAAAGCCAATCTGGGCGATACAACAAATACTGTTCATACACATCGGCGAGGGCTGTGGCTAATTGCAATCGTTGAACACCCTGCTCTTGCTCACTACCGGCTCGTTGCCAGTAGCGCAGCACATCTTCGAATGCTGGCGCCGCCATTAATGACGAGTCTTGCAGTAGTTTGTCTATACGCCACACTAAGACTTCTCGACGATAAGGAGACTGCTTTGGTACCGTATCGCTGCCTAATACTGCTCTAGCGGTATTCCACATAAACCTGACAGGTAGAGGAAAGTCGATATTCATCGCTACCCCCTGCTCACGGGCTAATTGCATACTGATCCAGTGCTGCATGCCAGGACTTTCAACTAAAATAGTCTCAGGACAAAATAGGGGTGTGGGCTGTTGCTTCAGCAAGGTAGTAAGAAGAAAGCTTAGGTGTTCAAGCTTGTTAGAGGGGTAAAGCGCAAGCAAACGAAAATCCTTTATAAACCAGTGGCTAGCCTTTGTACATTAAGCAAGCAGCCATAATGTTGCGATGATTTAGTGTATCGCAAACCATTAACGAGTTAAGGTTTTTCTAGCAAAAAAAAAACCCATACAGACCTCAGGACACGAAAAATCTGTATGGGTAAGGTTTACGGGCCACGTAGTAACAACATGAATAGGCGTTGCCTGGCACCCATTCATGTTAGCGCTACTACCCAGCGCAGTTAACATATTAGGTTTAGCAGATAAAATGCCAACTTTTTTAAGTTTATTTTTCAATAACTTACAAGCATGAAAACGGACACAAAAATGTAGGCAAGTTTAACCATGGTGCAGGTGCACCATCAATAAGCACTTTGTCAACGCCCCCCTTTTGTCATTCTGGTGAGGTTAAATTTCCCATTTAACAGTTTCGACTTAAACCGCAATCCAGTACAATTTAGCCCTTAAAAACCTATAAAAACCTCTTTCAGGAGCACGAATGTTATCTGCACAGCAACTCGCCACCATGCTTACTCTCCAAGATAAAATGAACGCCAAGGTTAACCCCGATTGGTTGAATGCGGGCTACGGATACTTACGTGCCGCCATGGTGGAGTCGGTTGAAGCAATTGAACATCACGGCTGGAAATGGTGGAAAGCACAACATAAAGATTTACCGCAATTACAAATGGAGTTAGTCGACATTTGGCACTTTGCGCTAAGTGCTTGTATTATCGATTTTAAAGGCGATATTGCGGCCTCCGCAAACAGCATTGCTGCCGAATTAGCCAGTGGCAATACGCAAGTCACCTTTGACCAAAAGAACTACGATTCCTCTCAACTCTCATTGCTCGATAACCTTGAGTTGATGACAGGGCTGTGCGCAGCTAAACGCTTCAGCGTGCCGCTATTCATGCAAATTGTTGTGCAGTGTGACATGAGTGCTGATGAGCTTTATCGCCAATATGTAGGCAAAAATGTGCTTAATTTCTTCCGCCAAGATAACGGCTACAAAGACGGAACCTATATCAAAGTTTGGCAAGGAAGAGAAGATAACGAGCACTTAGTGGACGTAATGAATGCATTAGACTTATCTAAACCTGAATTTAGCGATTTGGTTTACGAGGGATTGAAAGCGCGCTACCCGCAAAATTAAGCATAAAAAAGGTGCGTTTAACGCACCTTTTTTGTTTCAATAAATAATAATTGCCAATTTTACTTAGGCGTCTACCCAAACGAGGGGTTCATTGTAGTTGCCCTGAATAACATCGTTAAAACGGCTTTCCAGAACATGGCGCTTCACCTTTAAGGTGGGCGTTAACAAATCGTTTTCTATACTCCACTCGTTTTTCATTATTACCACTCTATCCATGACTTGGTGGCTTTCTAACTTCGCATTAATGGCATCAAAGGTTTTCTTAAGGCTTGCTTCAATGCCTTGCTTATCTTTCTTTTGGGCCTCTTCGCTCAGTACGAGCAGTGCGACAGGTTGTGGTAGATTGTTACCGGTAACACAGACCTGCTCGACAATGGGATTTTCCATAAACTTCGATTCAATTGGCGCTGGTGCAACATATTTGCCTTTTGCCGTTTTAAATATATCTTTTAACCGGCCAGTTATTTTCACATAGCCATCAGCGTCTATCACACCCTTGTCGCCGGTTTTGAGGTAACCATCTTCTGTAAACACTTCTTGCGTTTTATCAGGCTCTAAATAGTATTCAAGCATATTACACGGTGCTTTAACTTGAATTTCACCTTCTTCAGAAATACGAATATCGACTCCGTCATACGGCTTACCGATACACCCGATTTTATCGTGCCTGAAAGGCACACTGCCCGTGCCATAGGCACTGTTTTCAGTCATCCCCCAGCCTTCTGAGATCTTCACTCCAATTTTGGCAAACCACTCAATAACCGCAGGCGCTAATGGCGCAGAACCACTGGCCCATAAACGCGCATTGTCTATACCCAAGCCATTGCGTATTTTCTTCGCGACAATTTTGTTGAGAATGGGGATTTTAAGCAGTGTATCTAGCTTTTTCTGCGGCATTTTTGCTAATACGCCCATTTGGAATTTGGTCCACAAACGGGGAACGGAAATAAATAGCGTGGGTTGGCAATGCACCACATCTCGTTGGAACGTTGTTAACGCCTCTACGAAATGTATTTTACCGCCACTGTAAAAACTGGCTAGTTCCACCAATACCCGCTCAGTAATATGTGCTAATGGCAAATAGCTTAGAATGCTGTCGTTTTGATCAACACCAAGTTGGTCTAATGACTTCTGGGCAGCCCAGCAAATTGAGAAATAACTATGCACCACCCCTTTAGGTTGCCCCGTGCTACCTGAGGTATAAATGATAGTCATGGTGCTATCCATATCGTGCACAGGCGACCCCTCAATTGGATCGCACGCTATAAAGCTGTCCCACTGTTGTTTTGTATTGATACCTGGGTACGGAAACGCCACCGTGTGGTAAGCATCAGGAATAGACGCTACCTGCTCTTCAGTGTTATCCAACTTTCCGACAAATAGCAATTTCACATCGGCATGTTGGAGCACGTACTGAACGGTATCTGGGCCTGCGGTAGAGAAAATAGGCACAGACACATGCCCAGCCATCATAATACCCAAATCGGTGATAAACCATTCTGCACAATTTTTTGAAAATATTCCGATGCGACTGCCTTGCGGCAATGCTAAGTCTTTAAGACGTCTTGCTACACGTCGCGCCAGGTCTCCCACTTGCGTCCACGTATAGTCAATGTATTCGCCATTGATAGGCTGAGTCAGAAAAATATCGTTACCACGAGACTGCTCCCAGTGGTACAACATACTCAGTGGCGATTTGATACCTTCTTTCGTGTTTGCATTTGCTGTCATATCTAGCGGCATAGGTCACTCATTTGTTGTTATAATGTAGCTTATTTTCACAATCATTTCACATACCTCTAATAAGCCTTATTTTTTTGAGAATGACAAGCTTTTTAAACGCACGTTTACATTCCATGCGACGAATGACGTGGCGTGGCAGGTAAAATTTACTTTTATTATAGTTGACGCTTTCGAATTGTGATAATTACCACTGCCTGAAAAGATAAGGCGTGAGATCTTCAGCCCGCATAGGTTTCGCGTAGTGGTAACCTTGGTGATATATGCAGCCCTTTGACAACAAGCACTCTGCCTGAGATTCTGTTTCTACGCCTTCTGCAATGCTTTGCATATTGAGGCTAGACGCTAACGTAATGGTCGTACTCACAAGGGCATCATTCGCGTTTCCAGGTGCCATCTCATTCACAAAACTCTTATCGATTTTAAGGACAGAAAGAGGATAACGTTTTAAATAGCTTAACGATGAATAACCCGTGCCAAAGTCATCCAGAGCCAATACAAATCCCTTTTCAACAAATCGAGAAATCTGTCGATATGCATTGTCGCTGTCATCCATCAACACACCTTCGGTAATTTCAAACCGAAAAGCGGTTTTGGGGAGGTGAAACTCATCAAGTAAGGCTAACACTCCCGCCAGATCAAATTCGGTCTTAAAATGCAACGCCGATAAATTAATTGACACATAACCGGTAAACCCCTCTTTATACCAATTTGATAAATCTTGCGCTGCCCGACGCATCGCCTGGCGACTCACATCAATGATGTAACGCAGTTGCTCAAGTATCGGAATAAAAGTATCAGGGTAAATAGGCGCATTATCCAACTCCCCTCTTAGCAATAATTCTACTCCTACGGTGCGTTTATTTCTGGCATCGATAATGGGCTGGTAATGATTAAAGAAACATTTTTCAGAATAAGCACGCTTAACCAAATTTTCTACATGTAACCGCTGTCGAGCGCGATCATTCATGTCTTTAGTAAAATACGTGAAACCATTAAGGGTGTCTTTTTTTGCTGTATACATGGCAACATCAGACTGTTTAATCAGTTCCGCTGGTTCACTGGCATCATCAGGATAAAACGCAACGCCTACACTGCACGACACTCGCAACACTTCGCTTGCCAGGGAAATAGGGGTTTCTACCGACTCTATAAGTTGCCCTACAAACGAACTTAGGTCCTCGCTAAGGCTTACCTCTTCTACCACAATAACAAACTCGTCTCCGCCTAAGCGCGCAACTGTGCCTAAATCTGACACCAGATTACGCATCCTATTGGCCACTACACGCAATAGTTTATCGCCATAGTCGTGACCTAGGGAATCGTTGATACCTTTGAAGCGGTCTAAATCGACAAACATGACTGCCACTCTGTGGTTGTGCACCCGTGCATGTCCAATGGCGTGCTCCAACCTATCGAGCAATAAACTTCGGTTTACCAAGCCAGTTAAGCTGTCGTAGTTAGCTATTTTTAGTAATTTACGTTCAGCGTTTTTTTGCTCTGTAATGTCCGAAATAACTAACAAGTAGTGATCAGGGTTCCCCTCATCATCACTGATAGCGGTAATGTCGATAAGAACGTCGTAGTGTTTCCCGTCTGCGCCAACTATTTCCCCTTCATCTTTCCAAAACTCGCCGCCTTTAAGCTGCGTTAAACTCCCTAGCAATTGCTTTTGTAATAATGGATAACGCCCCACCAAACGCTGTAATTGCTTTGCTAAAGACTCTCGAGCATTAAACCCAAACACAGTTTCAAAGGCGGGGTTGGCCGCCACGGGGACTTTATTTTTATCGAAGATAATCACCCAATCGCGGGTTTGCCTAAAAGCGTCGCTAAACAGGGCGACTTGCTTTTGCGCATTCTGCAATCTAAATAGCTGGCGTTGACGCGACATGAGATAACTAAAGAAAAGTAAGCCAATCAGCGTGATATATGCCGCATAAGCGTAAGGAGAAAGCCAAGGCGCATACGGCATCTTGATTGAAATTTCAGCGGGTAGCACAGTATATTCAAAGCTTCCCGGAGTGGGGCCTACTGAAAATTGATACTCCCCAGCATCAAGATTGGCTAACGTAATTTTCTCATCTTCGGTAATACCTTCGCTTACCACTTGCCCGTTTTTAAGCAATTTATAATGGTATTTGAGCTTTCCTATTTTACTCATCGTCATGGCTGAAAAGTGAATAGAAAGACCATAATCTGTATGCTCTAGTGCGATACTTTTGCCATTGAGATTAGTTAACGGTAAAGCTAAATTACGACTATCAATAGAGACGTGAGTAATCACCATCTGTTTTGATAATAAGCCTGCCCGTGTAATGCTTTCACTGATTTTTTCTGGAGAAAATACGATAACCCCAGTGGTAGAACCAAACGCAAGGCGCCCGTCTTGCAGGGTGTGCGCCGCCCCTTCATTGAATTCAGAGACTGACAACTCCCGACCATACACAAAGTTTTGCACTGACGACGTAGACGGGCTGTACTTATGCAGGCCACTATGAGAACTAAACCATAAATTGCCTTTATCGTCCTTTCTTAAACCATAAACAATATTAGATAGCAGTAAGTTGTCTTCGTTGAGCTTGTAAATAGGTTCGAAGGTGTCAGCATCTAACCCAAACAGACCGTAGCCATTAAACCCCAGCCAGAGCACGCCAAAGTCGTCAATTACCCAAGAGGAAATGGACCGCCCTACTGCCCGCTGCTTTTCGGTAAACCTGAACACCATTTCATGTTCAAAGGTAGCTAAATCCACTAGCCAAAGCCCTTCCTCCATTGCCATGAACATACGCCCACCATGGTAATCAGATTGCCCTAAGAAGCTCACAAAATAATGGGTATCAAAAACAGCGGGGTCTAGCGGTAAAGCGCTGACAGTTTGGGCGGTTAAATCATAACGGTAGAATTCATGGCCATCGGCAAAATACAATAAGCCTGCGTCATCCGATGCTATACCAGGCAACCAATTATTGAAAATATCAGGGTTTTCACTGCCGGATATCGGCGGCATTGACGCCACCCCTCTGTTAGGGTCAAAAATACGAATGCCTTCATATGTTTGAATAAATAATCGATTATCATTGGTAGGTACAATGCGCTCGATCATCGCTTCCCCTTCTATGCCATCCTCTTTGGTAACCAGATACGATTGCACCTCACCGCGACTAAAATCATAAAGGTTCAGGCCGTTTTCAGTTCCAATCCAAAGCCCATCGTTATCGGTTTGAGATAGTGACCACACCATATTGTCACTTAGCAGCGGCTCACCTCTTTTATCATTCCCCTGAATGGCAAAAATATCAGCGCTTCGAACACTAAAATACAACGCTCCTCCATACACAGAGCTTAGCCATAAATTGCCGATATTATCGGTGACAATGGCAGAGATTTTCTTGTTTGAAAGCTCGGTGCGTCCGTTGTGGGGAACAAAAATATGCTCCGCTTTCCAGCCGTCTCTGCCAAGGCTCAGTTCATATAACCCTTTATTTGAACCTAGCCAGAATGCATCCTCCTGAGATGGCTCCATGGTCCACACATTCGTGGAGGAAAGAATTTGCGCGAACGCACTTGCCGCGCCTTGCCTAACCTGGCGCAAAAGGGCAGATTTCGGGCTCATATAAAGCCCTTTCACCGTACCTATCCAAAAACGGTTAGCGTCATCTAACATGAGCCACTTCGTATTGGTATTGTCTTCGTTCTCGACAATCTCTTTCAGGTAATTAATTTTAACAACTGCCCCATCAGGATTCGACAAGTCGAGGGCTCTTACCCCGTTGGTCGTTGCCACGATAAGTACATTGTCCACCACAGTCGCATGTCGAATAATATGGCCTTGCTCGACAAGTTGTGGTTCCAGTGAATATAAAACGTCAATGTGGTTTGATGAAACCGTATAGCGAATTACTTCTTCAGGTAAGGCTACAACCACTTCATCTTCATTGAGCGTAAAGAAGCTTTCCGCATTTTGCTTCCATTCAGTAATATTATGATATGGTCGCGAGATAGTTTGTGTGACGTGTTGTGTTTCGAGGTCAAGTCGATAAACCCCAGAGGAATAGGTGCTTATCCATAAGGCACGGCCTTCTTCTAACGCCAGTTTATTTATAGTGGCATTAACGAAGATGTCGTCGGGCCCTTTTATCTCCAACGTTCTTACGCCATCCCATCGGACCACCCCGCCATCTGTCGCAATCCAAACAAAACCATGGGGATCGATCAGGATATCGTTAACCACATCCTGTGGCAGCCCATTTTTGGTAGAAAGCGACTGAAATACAGGGTTGGGCAATCGGGGCGATTCAGCAGCCGAGGGGAATACCGTTAGCGCGGTGAGTACAAACAGGAAAAACAGTAAGCTCGCTTGCATGAGAGTTCGATATTTATACATTATTGTTATAAATATAAGTGTATCAGAATGTTTCAGCCATTTGGAGCACCAAACCCACTTAGCTAAAACTTCTTTATTCGCCCTCTTGAAGGGGGATGCGCCCCGTTTTTACCACCTGACGCCGAATACTTGCTTGCGGGGCTAAACGGTAGAGGTCGCCATTTTCGCCAACATAATGCTTAGTCACACCACTTTGCTTTGCAATATTGGCATGGGCCAATAGGTGTTCGCGTTCACCATGCACGGGGATAGCGATACTCGGTTTCACCCAGTGGTACATCAACTTGAGTTCTTCGGCGCAAGGATGGCCGCTGGCATGCACGGGTAACTGGCTTTCCTCACTTAATATCACACCAATGCCTCGCGCTTTAAGGGCGTTATTGAGTCTCCCAACGCTTTCTTCATTGCCTGGAATGACAATGGAAGAATAAATCACCGTATCCCCTTTATCTAATGCGATTTGCGGATGGACATCTTTTGCCATGCGAGCTAGCGCGGTGTTTTTCTCACCTTGACTGCCCGTAGCCACCGCTAACACTTCCTGAGGGGGAAGGTAGCCAAGATGATGGGCATCGGCGAGGGGCAAATCGTCTGGCCATATCCCCTGTTGGCGCGCAATACCGTACATATTAACCAGGGAGCGCCCATACAGGGCCATGTACCTCCCGGTTTTCTTCGCCACCTTAGCTAATGAAATTAAGCGCGCCACATTGCTACCGAAACAGGTTACTACCACACGGCCAGTTTGTGATTTCACTGTACTTAACAACCCGTCATAACAATTTCGTTCAGAAATCGAAAACCCAGGTTTTACGGCATTGGTGGAATCACCCACTAAGGCGAGAATATTTTCGTTACCTAAGTTTCTATACACCTGGCTATCGAATGGCTGCCCTGTCACAGGTTGAGGGTCAATTTTCCAATCAGCTGTGTGCAGTACTGTGCCAGCACAGGTGCTAATTTTTAGTGCATAAGGTTCAGGCAATGAATGAGTGACTGCCAGCCACTCTACGCTAAACGGCCCCAGGTGCATTGCACCGCGATGAGAAACCTCTACGATGGGCACCTTATTGGCGAGTTTGGTTTGTGCGAGCTTTCGTCTTAGCACTTCTGCGGTAAACGAGGTGGTGTAAATGGGGCATTTGAATCTGTCCCACAAATACGGAATTGCACCCACGTGATCTTCGTGAGCATGGGTAATAACGATACCCGCTAATTTGTCTTTCCGTTCCGCAATAAAGGTAGGGTCAGCCGCCACAATACGATGATGATTTTGAACACTATCGCCATTGTGTTTGTACGGAGGGATCAAAGGTTCATCGAACGACACCCCGCAATCTACCATTAGCCAACTGTCATCGTGGCCATAGAGGTTAAGGTTCATTCCAATTTCCCCAGTGCCCCCTAATGGTAAAAACCAAAAGTCCTCTTTTTTCGGTGATAACAAACCCAAACTACTCCTTTAATCCCATCATCTTAGGATGAAAAATACCATAACAGAATAGGCAACCACCGCATTCCAGATTGCATTTGTATTACGCTGACTAAAATGCATTATGAATGCCTCACCGATAAGCTAGCATGTGATAAAATTTTTGCTACACTGCACTATAAATAAATTGGCGTGGATTATCCTATGACGATAACACTGACTGAAAATGAAGCACGTGTTATTGGCGTGCTGTTAGAGAAATCTGTTACAACTCCCGAGCAATACCCTTTGTCACTCAATGCCTTGACCAACGGCTGCAATCAGAAAAGTAATCGCCTTCCTGTGACCCAGTATTCTGAAGACGATATCATTCAAACCTTAGACAGTTTAAAAGCAAAGCGATTAATTCAATTAGAATCTGGGTTTGGCAGCCGCGTGACCAAATATGCCCATCGGTTTTGTAACACCGAATTTGGCGATCTTAAATTGAGCGAATTCCAGCAGGCCATTATCACCGAGTTATTACTTCGAGGCCCTCAAACGCCAGGGGAGTTAAGGGGAAGATGCCAACGACTCGCTAAATTTAGTGATGTTGGTGATGTGGAATCCACCATCAACAGCCTTATCGCCTACCAACCTAACCCGCTTATTTGCGCATTACCGAAAGAAGCAGGAAAACGGGAGGTGCGCTACCGACATCTGTTTTCCCAACCGCTCACCGCTGACGAAACCCCATCACGAGCCCCTGATGCAGCTGAAACCATCGCGGAGCTTCGAGAGTCACTTTCCCACGTGAAATCACTGGTGACAGACTTGGAAGCCAAAATAAACGCCCTTGAAAACGCGCAAAATCAGACGTAATCAAACAGACTAGTGCAAAGCGACATTAAGTTGGTCTATCACTTCGGCCCAATCGGCATCGTCTTCAATCGCATTTTTTAAAAACGCGGCCTGACTCGGCGTCCAAAACGGCGCCTCGTTCAGGTGCTGACTCTTGTTAAGCCCTTTATGTTGCTCGATAAAGCGGTCAATAGCTTGGTCGCTGCTATCTAGCCCAAGCTGCCCAAATAAACTCGCCATTGTGGGTTGTTCAACAAACATACTCCCTCCGTGTCGTCCATTTTGCCGTTGGAGTTTAAACGGATCAGGGAGATCAGCAGATCATTAAATTTTTTCAGCAAAGTGTGCTGGAGTAATCACTTCGCCCTCTTCGCCGGGCACAGGACATACCATCACCATGAGGTCATCTTGTGTCATGCCTGGCACCCACTTCGTTAGGAAATCTTGGGTAGATATAGCCATGGTTTCACAATCCGACCAGTCTTCCGTTGCCCACAGCGCCGCTAAGCTGGCATCAGGCCATACTGGTACGCCGTCTTCTTCATCTGTGGTTAGCATAACGCAGCCATGCTCATCTTTTAGGATAAACAACTCTTTAGCGTTTTTAATTTGCTGTAAACTGGCTTCTAAGCGTTCAAACGCATTTTTTTCAAGCAAAGGATGAGTCATAAGGATCTCTTAATAGTTAGGCTGGATTAATAGACGAGATACCGTCGATAAGGCCTTGCAAGCCTACTCGTCGAACCTGTTTCATTGTATGAAGGTAAACCTTCAATGATATATTTTCCAGTGACTGAATTTTCGTTATAGGCGTTTGCGCGGGTAGATGCACAAAGGCATCTTCAGGTAACACGGCAATGCCGCCTTCAGCATATAAATTATTTAATGCCAAGGTGAGTGAATTAGTTCTTAATTTTGCATCTCGCAATTGTGGGTAAAGTGTTAGCAGGATATCTCTCGCTTTACTGCCAAAGTCGATGGCCACAAAGTCACTCGCGCTGACCTCGGCCTGAGCATCACCCACGCGATACAGTGCTAAAGGTTTCTCTAACAGTATTTGACTGTTCACTTCTTCTGACTTTAGCGGTTCCGTGGAAAAAGCTAAATCGGTCACCCGCTCATGCAGCTGCCGAGACAAACTGTCTAACGTCAGCACTTCCGCCTTCACCGACCAATCAGGAAAATCAGCGTGTAACGCTTTAAGTGTTGATGGCAAAATTAATTCGCTAGCCAATTGGGTAGCACCACAAACGACGTACTCAGAAGATTGAATTTGCAGTTCTTGCTTAGCTTCATTCAAGGTACTGCAAAGCTGCTGGGCATAGGGCAATAACTTTTCACCTGACTGAGTCAACTGAATACTGTTTCTTTGCCGGATAAATAACGTGGAATGAAAATACTCTTCGAGCAATTTAATACGCGCACTTACTGCAGATTGAGTAAGATAAAGGTTCTCCGCTGCTTTGCCAAAATGACGTGTATTAGCAACTTCGATAAATGTGGTGAGAAAGCGAATGTCCATGCTTCTTACATAACCGTAGAACTGATGAAAGTAAACTGTCACAGATAATACGTGATGTAAACCAAAAAGCACAGAAACACACTACGATCCGCAGTGTGTTTAGTCAAATTTCAATCAAGTAGGCTAAAAGCTCTCCGATTGTAATCTACGTAGCTTTTCTCGACGCTGTTCGTCTCGCTTTTGCTTCGCTTTAACGTGGTCATGACGTTTTGCGCTGCGCTTAGATGGGAAGCTTTCGTCTTCTACCGAGTCCCATTCTTCACGTTGGTAACGATAGTCTTTACTCATTGTCATCTCTTGGTAATTAACACCCCTTCATTATTCGCTTTGCTATTCAAATGAAAAACGAATATTTATCATCGTTTCGACAATAAATTTTAATAAAATGAAATTTCAAAACAGACCACGTCTAGCGAAGGCAAAATGCCACTTCCCACGCTATCTAGCGTATAGCCACGATACCGAAACAACGGCAGAGGAAAACAAATTACTTCATTTATTTCATAAACTTAAGCCAAGAAAGGTTTCACTCCACACTAATACCGTAGGTGTATCATGGTAAATAAACGCCGTGGCAATCCTTGCAACAAAATTTTTTATTGATAAGAAAAAAAAGTTTTGTTTCAACTTAGATGAGTTTTGGCTTAAAAGTGCGCTTGTACATCAACTTACGCTGGAACTGTTATGAACAACATAGCTATTCGAACCTCTGCAAAACCTTTTATTGACCGTGTGAAGTTTCCTTACGGCTTTAAAAAGTCGGGTGATTTCAGTATTAGTGAAGCGAACTTACTCTCGCTTTATGGTAGAACCCTCAATGCTTTAGAAACCGGTGAGCTACAAGCCGAATCAGAAGATGAGAAACACTTCGTGGATTTTATCTCTGGGCGTGCAGAAGCCATTAACCCTGTCGAAAAAGCATGGGCAAAGTATGTAAGGCTCTCTCGTGGCAAAAAACATTTTTATACCTTGCATAGCAGCGCCAGTAATCAATCTGATTACGATGACGATTATACCGATGAAGAGTTTGACGTAGCCTAAACCGGCCTCTTCAGGGCGCGTTGTGCTTTATCGCTTAGTAATAAACGGTAAAGCACGTCTCCTTTCTCCCGTAGTTTTCGATAAATTCTGATCTGTCTCAATCATCTTGCCGAACAAACCAATATAGCTTTTTATATCTACTTTGAAGGACTACACTTTAGTTAGGCGATAACGTGACAGTTTCCCCTAATGAAAAGTAGGTCGACATCGAATTACCCCAGCCGCAGGCAAAGGAGACGCAACGATGATGGTAACTTACAAACAGTTAAAACATTTTTCGATTCATGCAACAGACAAGGATATTGGCGGCATACGCGATATTTTGTTTGATGATGATAGCTTTGTAATACGCTATTTGGTTGCTGATACCAATACTTGGCTACCACTGAGTCGCAAAGTGGTCATATCCCCTATATCGGTATCCATCATTAATCCCGATCATGACACGATTGATGTGGCCATGGACGCCGAAACACTTAAAAACAGCCCAACCATTGATGAACACAAGCCGGTGTCCAGAGAATATGAAGAAACGTTATTCCGCTATTTCGGCTATGGTTATTACTGGATAGGGCCCGGCGCCTGGGGCGACTTTTCTCACCCGACTGAACTCGCCGACCCCAAATTAATGGACGAAGCCCGAGAAGATTTGTCAGCAAATAAAGAAAACCATCTTCGCGCCTGTGGCGAAGTCTCAGGTTACGAGGTAGCCACCACAGATGACAATGTAGGGCACATTTGTGATTTTGTCGTCGACACCCGAAATTGGGCAATACGGTTATTGGTGGTAGACACCAACAATTGGTTACCGGGTGGAAAAAAACTAGCCCTCTTGCCCACGGATATTCTTCAAATTGATTGGTCGTCTCACAGAGTCAGTGTGAAATTAGACCACGATGGACTGATGGCTCGCCCCGACATTGACATTGATAAACTTGGTAATGGTGAATACATTGCCGATATCGTCCATCAAATTGCTAAATAAAGCCTGGAGAGGCGGCTAGCGATTCGTGGCCGCCTTTATTCACTGCCAATTTACTCATGAAAAACGAATTTGGCGAGAACAGCAATCTCGTCTATTCAGCCAGCGCCTCTTCTGACGCACAGAAAAACTGATAGAGTAACGCCATCGTTTGGGTAACACGTTCGTCAGCAAGACGATAATAAATCGTTTGCCCTTCCCTTCTTGTGGCCACCAATGCGGCTTCCCGTAAGAGGGCCAGATGCTGAGAAATCACAGGCTGTGAAACATCTACCACGTCCAATAACTCGCTTACAGATCGTTCTTTTTCCAGCAAATTGCACAAAATCATCAAACGGGTTTTATTAGCAATTTGCTTTAAATACTGCTCAGCATCTGCTGCATGTTGATGCATTGCTGAAGGGTCGAGCTTTAGAGTCGCTAGCATAAAATGTTCTCATTTTTCATTGGGGAAACCCCTTAATGCATTATACTAAAGTATATAAGGTTTATCGAAAAGCCCAAATTGACTGTCTAACCTTGACAGTGCTGTTCTTCTTTTCCATCAAATGTTATATATAATATTATCATTATATACTAAATAGGAGATTTTACGTGCTAATAGATATCCCTACTCGATTAAAAAATATTGAGAAACCTATTCGTCGAATTACTGCCAAAGAAGCGGCGCTTGAGATTGAGAAAAATCAAGGGTTACTTTTAGATGTAAGGGAAGCCAGTGAAGTGGCCGAAAAACCGGTAAACAAAGCAACGGCCATTCCAAGAGGTATTTTAGAGATGAAGATGCTGGCACTTGTAAAAGAAGCAGATCGGCCTATATATATTCACTGCGCGTCTGGGGTGCGCGCCTCTTTGGCGGCAGAACAACTTATGCTTATGGGCTACGAGCAAGTTTCAGTAGTCACTTGTGCGGTGGACGATATTATTGCAGCAGTAACCGATTAACGCTTACTAAGGCCAGTTTCAATATGGTATAACCCCCTAATCCCCGCAGTGAATTGAGAAAGTTAAACCATGCTAAAATCAACGTTGGAACAATGGCGCATGTTTAAGGCGGTTGTGGACGCAGGAGGCTTTAATCAAGCGGCCGCTGTGGTGCATAAAAGCCAATCCAGTGTGCATCATGCTGTGCAAAAATTAGAACATGCCATTGGCGTTGAGCTATTTGAAAATACGGGTAGAAAAGTGCAGCTTTCAGCTCAAGGTGAACTTATGTACCGTCGAGCCACTTTTTTACTCAATGAAGCACAAAAACTCGAGGCCGTAGCAACCAGTTTACAAGCGGGTACAGAAACGCTGCTGAGAATTGCCGTAGACATTATTTTTCCCTCAGACTTACTTTATAACGTCTTAAATAAAGTGTCTGAGGAGTTCCCCTTGCTACGCATAGAAATTGAAGAAACGGTATTGTCGGGCGCAAATTCAATGCTCAATAGTGGCAATGTAGATATCGCCATTTCACCTTTTACCTATCCCACGGGGTTTAGTGAAGATCTCTGCGAAATCGAATTTGCAGCGGTAGCACATCCCGACCATCCATTACATGCGCTCGACAGGCCGCTAACATTAGAAGATCTCAAGTCTCATCGACAAATCGTTGTACGAGATTCCTCTGCTGAACGCAAAGTGGATGTTGGCTGGCTTGGTGCAGATCAACGTTGGACCGTCAGCCATATTCGTACGTCGGTGGATATCATTTCCCAAGGACTTGGTTTTGCTTGGCTGCCCATTGCGATTATTAAAAAAGAATTAGAAGAAGGAGCATTACTTCCTTTGCCCCTTGGTAATAACGGGGGGTTACGTAAATCGCTGCTGTATTTATCATTTGAAGATGGTGACGGACTGGGGCCGGCGGCGCGCTCTTTCATTGGAGAACTGCGATACCAAACCATGAATCTCCCCTCAGCTCACGGCATGTTGCAACCTTGCGGTGAGCCTTTATGTTAATCCTTGCATTATTTGCTGGCCGCTCAATAAGAAACCACAGGTAGCAATAGATAAACCCAACAACGCCACCGCGCCGTCGTCGGTAGCCATACCTATGGCCATAATGAGGACTGCCACCGCCGGTATTAGCCCCATAAAAGGTACTAATTCTAAAGGCACCATGATAAGTCCGCACAATGCACAACTCAGGGCGTTTAACGAGCGAAAAATAGGTTGGCGCATGAAAAACCAACGAGGAATTAGAAACCTATCAACCCTTAATGCATAAGGCTTCATTTTCGTAACCGCCGTATGGAGGTGATCGCCCTCAATTTCGAGCTTCATAATGCCGTTAGGTAACCAAGGGTGGCGACGACCGAGTAATATTTGCAGAGCAATGAGTAATATTGTCACGCCAGTCAGTGATGGTACGCCCGGTATTGCCCCTATGGGCGTAGACGCGATAAACGCAGGCATGGCCAACATGGGGCCAAATCCTCGCTTTTCTAATGCCTGCCAAAAGTCTGCGAAACACATGCTGTTGGTATCAGGTTTCGGCTGCATTTTGCCTAGCAGCTCATATAAGGTCATTGACCGTTCAGCCTTACCGTGCAACATTTTCATTCCCTGTCGGTTATTTTTACCCTAAATGTCCGGCCTGCGTTGTTGCCATGCTTGTTGCTATAAACCCACCTTCAAAATTATAAAAACAGATATAAAACAACTAATTACATCAACATAAAGCCATTTTTACCGCCAACTTCCATTCTTTATATTGCTGCGAAATGACCTACACATGACGTTAAAGCAGACCAGAGTCCATAGAGATAATGCTAATTATATGCCACACACCGAAAGCGCATTCTGGCGGTTATCTGAACGATATACCCTATAAAAACTCAACAAAATGACGTCATGCTGGCCATATTGTCACGCGGCACGCGAAAAAACGGCCTCCGCCCCGCTTAGAGATTTGACGTGCTGTTCTTTAACATTTTGGGTGTTTAAAACGCAGACACTAAGCGCCACTTAAGTGCACTTATAGCTTGTTGGCATACTACCTGCAAAACTGTGAACCATAGTCGGCGTGTGTTTGCATAATTGAACAGGGTTTTCACTTCAAAACGCGATTCTATTTAAAAATAACCCCCATGCGCCTTGACGTGTGCAATTGCAAATTTAGCCACGACAGGTACTATTCACTGTCGCCGCCAGAATATATTTAGTCAAAAAATAACGATTTATAATATTGATCTTATAGCCTTTTACTCCGTAGTAGTGAGGTTATTGGAAGTTTAGAAAAGGAAATTTACGTGCTTACTGTTTTGCTTGTAGACGACGATGCGGAATTTACAGAAGTTGCCTGTACGATTATTGAGTTTCTCGGTCATGAGGTTCTAACTGCTGCTAATTTAGAAGAAGCAAGAGACTGGTTAACGAAAGAAACCTTCGACCACGTATTACTCGATTTTATGCTACCTGACGGGAGTGGAGCCCATTTATTCGATGAGCTCGATACCCTTCCCAAGCGCCCCCGCGTTACACTAATCACAGGTCACCCATCAGTGAAGGGCATTATTAAAGGCCTGTGCGGACCGAATATTGATTATCTTGTTAAACCCATTCAACGTGAAGACATAGAAGCGGTTTTATCCGGTAAACCACAAAAAGCCCCTGTGGAAGACGATATTATTGTTAAACACTTTGATTTGTTGATTGGGGAATCTGCGCCAATGCAAGAGCTGTATAAGCTTATTCAACGGGTGAGCAGAACCAGCGCTAATGTCATGCTACTAGGCGAAAGCGGTGTCGGTAAAGAAGTGGTTGCCGCCGCTATCCACCGAGCGTCAGACAGCGAAGGCCCCTATATTGCCACCAACTGTGGCGCATTTTCTAAAGAACTTATTGGCAGTGAACTCTTCGGTCACGAAAAGGGCGCGTTCACTGGCGCTGTGGGGCGCAAAGAAGGCGTGTTCGAACAAGCCGAAGGCGGCACCTTGTTTCTAGATGAAATCACTGAAATGCCTATCGACATGCAACCTAATTTGTTGCGTGTACTTGAAAACAAAGTGGTTATCCGAGTGGGTGGCACTAAAACTATTCCTGTTAATTGCCGCGTGGTTTCGGCAACCAACCGTACCATGGAAGAAATTGCACAAAGCAAAGTGCTTAGGGAAGATATTTATTTTCGATTAGCGGTATTCCCTATCACTATTCCTCCCTTGCGGGAAAGAAAGGAAGACATTCCCCTACTGGCAAAAAGTTTCATTGAAGAATTCAACAAAGACAATGGCTCAAATTTCATTTGGCAATCTAGTCAACTAGACACGCTTCAAGCTTACGATTGGCCAGGTAATGTGCGTGAATTACGCCACTTCGTTCATCGCGCCGCCATAATGAGTGATCCTGAGAAGTCAGCCATTGAGCTTCCAAAAACCATAGAGTCTCCCTTTGCGAAAAAACAAAGTACGGCCCCTGCACTGCAAGCGGGTCGCACAATTGAAGATGTAGAGAAAGAGCTTATCTACGCCACCTTAGAAAAGGTAAATGGCAATAAAACCATGGCAGCTGAGATGTTAGGTATCAGTACAAAAACCTTGTACAACCGTCTCCATGCGTATGGTGACTTGAGTAAAGAGGAATAACGGTGGGCGCCAGTATGAAAGAAGAAGAATTTGCACGTTTAAGTGTTTATGTTCACGATGCTCGAAAACCACTAAACCGGATTTCGATGCAAGCAGAGTTGGTTAAAATGGCACTAAATGGTGATGTGCCCGCCGACAAGGCTATGGCGGCGTTGGATAAAATTATATCCAGCGCTAAGGATTGTAGTCACACCCTATCTGAAATGACTTCAGAACTCGGTGATTCAGTTTCGGAATAACCTCATGGTGAATAAACTCTTATCTTCGCTGTATAGCTGGATAATTATGGTGATCGTCGTCATCGTGGTGATTACCGCAAATTCGTTTTACGTCGTAAAAACCTTAGACGATTTGTCGTCGCTGGAAGCAAGGCTGTTCACCACTAACCGTGTAATAAATGCAGTGAATAAACTGCATGTTGCGGTACTACGAGCCGAATCTGGCCAGCGAGGGTATTTGCTAACGCAAGATGAAGCGTATCTTGAAGAATATAAAGAAACATTAAACTCATTTTCTAGCTTAGCTGACGAAGTTGAGGTTAGTGCGTACTCGTCAGATTTACCCCAGCAGGTGTCACGAATCGATGAATTGCTGCTGCTTACACGTACTAAAATTAACGGTATGGTTGAAGTGGTAGAGTTAGTACGTGATGATCAAACGCCAAAAGCCTTTGCGCTGCTTGAAAGCGATAGGGGTCTCAATTTATATAATGAATTTGAAGAAATTTTTCAAAGTATAGACTCCTCTGAGCGGGCTATGCAAAGTACGCATCTCGCCAATTTAATGAAATTGCGAAGAGATTCCGTCAATACCCTCATCATCTCATCGGGCACTACCCTTTTACTGATTATTTCTATTTTCGCATTATTAAAAATGAATGTGCGAGAAAATGAAAAGCACCAACACGATTTAGAAGATATCAATGAAGATCTTGAAACTAAAATTAATGAACGCACCCAAGAACTCCGGGTGTATTCTGACGAATTAGCGCGTAGTAACAGAGAGCTAGAAGATTTTGCCTTCGTGGCATCTCACGATTTGCAAGAACCCCTCCGTAAAATCAGGGCATTTGGTAACCGTTTAGATTCAGGGTACAAAGATGTCATGGATGAAAGGGGGCAAGATTTCTTGGCGCGTATGCTAAACGCTGCCGAGCGTATGTCTATGCTGATTTCAGACTTACTGGCGTTCTCACGGGTGTCCACGCGCGGACGAGATTTTGAAGATGTGAACCTCAATGATGTTATTCATGCCGTGGTTGATGATTTGGAAATCGCCATTGAAGAAAAAGGCGCACAAATTAACATTGCCACCCTACCCACTATTCGCGCCGATAAGTCTCAAATTGACCAATTGTTTTTAAATATTTTATCTAATGCATTGAAATTTCAAGCAGAAGATACCATTCCTGTGGTGAACGTCGAGACTAGCTCTCCTGACCCAGCCGACATGGAAGGTTTATTGTTGGCCGATGAGTACAATTGGCTAAAAATCACCATTGCAGACAATGGTATCGGGTTCGACCAATCTTTTGCCGAAAAAATATTCGCTCCATTTCAACGATTACATGGACGAAGTGAGTACAAAGGAACCGGCATAGGGTTAGCAGTTTGCCGACGTATTGTTGAGCGTCATAATGGCAAGATATCGGCGCAAAGCACCCCGGGAGAAGGCACCCTCTTTACTATAGTGCTACCCATAGACAGCGAGCCTTTTGGCTCTATCAATAATAGTGGAGACTCACATGATGACGCGTAAGCAAAGCCAACCTATAAACATCCTTATGGCGGATGATGACGAAGACGATCGTTTGTTAACTGTTGATGCGCTAAAAGAAAGTCGCGTCCTTAATAATCTTTTTTGTGTAGAGGACGGAGTAGAACTCTTAGAGTTTTTACGTCACGAAGGCCGCTATACCGATACCGACAAGTACCCTCGCCCTAGTCTCATCTTGCTTGACCTGAACATGCCAAGAAAAGATGGCAGGGAGGCACTTCAAGAGCTTAAAAATGACCCTAAATTACGGGGCATTCCTGTGGTTATCCTAACCACCTCAAAAGAAGAAGAAGACATGCTAAGAGGATACGACTTAGGTTGCGCCTCGTACATTACCAAACCGGTAAATTTTGAGGGCTTGGTAGAGTTAATGCGTGCACTAGGCCGGTACTGGATTGAGTTTGTGGAATTGCCCCACGACTAACGGAGTGTGATGTGAGTGACGTTATACGGGTTCTTCTTATTGAAGATGATGAAGATGATTACTTTTTAACTTCGGATTACTTGCAAGGATGTGAAGAACCCAAGTTTCAGCTAACCTGGGTCACCAATAGTGCCGATGCGATTGATGCGCTTCAACGGCGTAATTTTGATCTTTGCCTATTAGACTATCTGTTGGGTGCTGAAAATGCGGTAGACGTGCTAGACGTACTTAAATCCAACCAATTTAGCTTACCGGTGATTATTCTCACCGGTCAGTCTGACGCGCAAGTGGACGAGCTTGTGATGCGTGCAGGTGCGGCTGACTATCTACAAAAAAGTGAAATCGAAACGCCTCGTTTCATGCGCACTATTCGCTATGCGATGGTGCGCCGTGAAATTGAAAACGAACGATTAGAGCGCCATAAAGTAGAACAAAAAAACAAAGCAAAAGATAAGTTTCTTGCCCACTTAGGCCATGAATTACGTACACCACTAACCTCGATATTAGGGTATGCGGAATTATTGTTAGATGACAAAAATAACCATGGGTTAGAGCAAGAACTTTCTATTATTCATTCTAACGGTAAACACCTACTCAGCTTGCTTAATGATTTACTCGACATGTCTCGCATCATGGCAGACAAGTTGGAATTGAATATAAAAGCAGTGAATTTAGGCGGTTTTCTAACCGACCTCCACGCCCTTATGCGCCTTACCGCGAAAGACAAGGGGTTGAGTCTGCACCTGATTTCTGAATCGAGAATTCCCGAATTCATTCACACCGACCCTACCCGGCTTAGGCAGGTATTAATTAACTTAATCAATAATGCAGTTAAGTTTACCGATTCAGGATCGGTGAATATTTCCGTAGAAGTGATTCCTCCTGCACCGGGTAAGGAAAATGAACGTATTCGATTTCGAGTAGCAGATACCGGCATTGGTATGCCACCGGACAAATTGGAAAGTATTTTCCAGCCCTTCGAACAAATTGAAGATGTGATGCGGGCGAACCACGGTGGCGCTGGCCTGGGCTTAGCAATATCGAAAGAACTGGTATCAAAACTTGGCGGCAAAATTAGCGTGGAGTCTGTCTTTGGTAAAGGCAGTTGCTTTTCTTTCACGATTGACCCTGGCGACATTACTCACCAAGAGCGAGTTAACCTAAGCTTGGAACCGGCGCCCCGAGTGGAAGACAATCCATTACAATTGCAAGTTACAGGGAAAGTACTCATTGTCGATGATCTTCGTGAAATACGTCGACTCACTGGCCATTTGGTTAGCCAGTGCCATGCCACCGTAGCGTACGCTGAAAATGGTGTTAAAGCATTAGAAGCCGTGCTGCAAGCGCAAGAGGACAACGACCCTTTCCATTTAGTGTTAATGGACATTCATATGCCCGTAATGAACGGTATTGAAGCCTTGCATGCGTTGCGTAGACACGAGTGTTCAGTGCCCGTTGTGGCCGTAACAGCGGCGAGTCGCAAAGGATTAAAAGCCTCACTTCTAGAGGAAGGCTTTATAGATGTGATTGGCAAGCCCATTGAACGAAGCGCACTCACCCACGTACTAGAACGCTTTTTGGTTAAAGCAGAAGGCCCTTCTGTTTCAAACGCGGTTATCGCCAAGCAAACCACTGAAGACACCCAACCTTTTCAAAACGCGCTTAAAGTTTTGGTGGTGGAAGATGATGAAGATGCAGCAGAGCTGCTACAATTATTTTTAGTTCACCAAGGCCATGATGTCATCATTGCGCATACCGGTGAAGACGCAATATCGCGGGTTAATGAGGTAATCTTCGATCATATATTGATGGATTTAACCTTACCTGACTTTCATGGGTATGATTTAGCAGAAGAACTTATGCAAATTCAGCCTAGCACCCTGTTGACCATTGTCAGTGGCCATGAACCTGACAAGCAATTAATGAAACACCTGGGGGTTAACCAATCGCTTTTAAAGCCCGTCAGCAAGGACGATTTATACCAGGCTATCCACGCGCCTAAACAAAAGTCCGCCTCTTAGCACTGAAAAAGTAGGGGCGAGTGTTAGCCCCTAAGCAAGAAACTTTTACACAAGGTGCCGTGAAAGTCTTACCGCAAACCTAGACACCCACGCTAACCCCTCTCCCTCAAAAATAATAATCCATTTAAAATCAACATATTAGAAAACCATTTCGGTTGGTATAGCCATTGCACCTCTTTATAGTGCATTTATAGCAAAATTTAAGGAGAGTACTATGGCAACACAAACAACAGCTACACAGAGAACCGCGAAAGCAAACGGTGTTACAGAGCCTAGTCACCCAGTCACGGATCAACTTAAAGAAACACTGCATTCATCTGTAGATAAGTTGGCAGACAGCGCAGGTGTTGCGGAAGAGAACATTCGTCAGACCGCGTCAAAATCGGCTGAAAATATGTCGGCCCGTAAACGCCTTGCTGAGCAAAAATGGCAGGCTTCTAAAGTACGTCAGTACGCTATCGAAAACCCTGTAGCTACTGCCGGTATCGCGTTTGCAGCGGGTATGCTGGTGACGTCACTACTGCGTAAGAAGTAAACCATGCTAATCGCACCCGATTTTCGCAAGGCACGCTTTATGCCGCGTGACGAAAATCCGTTTCGCCTGACGCCCCCTCGGCGCCAGGCGATTTTCGTGCACGAAGAAAAAGCGGCGCAGCGCCATGAGCAGGACTCGCAGGATAACGAACCGTACGAGAAAGTGTCGTTTTCAGAATTTACTGACGCATTGAAAAACTACGCGAAACAGAAGCAGCACCAAGGTTTTGCACTGCTAGA
The DNA here is from genome assembly GCF_015767655.1 of Alteromonas sp. B31-7. Taxonomy (NCBI): domain Bacteria; kingdom Pseudomonadati; phylum Pseudomonadota; class Gammaproteobacteria; order Alteromonadales; family Alteromonadaceae; genus Alteromonas; species Alteromonas sp. B31-7. The sequence continues at coordinate 1,836,185 of NZ_CP065233.1, read as the reverse complement.
CTTAATCAACAGTGAACTCATGCTGATTAAGAAATCTGTTTTCGTCACGGTATTTGCGGGAATGACCGCATTTGCTATTGGCGGATTTTGTTGGATATTATTGAATATTGCCTTGGGTTATTTCGCTCACCTCGCTGGCGCGCCTGTATCCATCATATTAGTTGTTATGCTTGTTATCAATGCCACTATTGGGGTGGTGATATTTAAGCAAGCAAAAAGCGCATTTAACTACATAAGTGCGACACGCATTATCCAGCTCATGAAACGCCTGAATGAATAACATAGGCGGTCAAACGCTTAAAGGAACACTTTATGTCATTCTTACTTAACAAAGAACTGAAAACCATTAAGCAAAGAGAGCATGATTACCTAACTCAAAAGCACCAAGTTGATGTGTCTTTCGATGAGACAAAAACTAAAGCTCGGCATATCATGGGGAACCCAGAAACCCTCGCGGCTATTTTTACCGCAGGCGCGTTTAAAGGCGCGGAAACTGATTCACCGAAGAGTAAACGAAATCAGGCGGTCACCTCGTTAATTCGAACAGCGGTCATTTCATTTATACAATGATAAGGAAGTTCCATGTTTAATCTTTTCTCAAACGCCACTCAAGCCACAAAGGCGTGTGACAGGTTCAAGGCCATTGCCAGGCCAGCCTCGATGGCCGCTGTATTAGCGTTAACTGCCTGCAGCACGACGCCGGTAGCGGTGCCTACGCCTTACAAGGCTGCGGTAACTAAAGAAGGGTACGGTTACTCAAGTGTTCAGTTAAGTGACAACGAATATCGTGTGCTATTTAAGGCCACTGACGAAACCCCAGCTGACAAGGTACAAGAGTACGCGCTGCAACGGGCTGGGCAAATTGCCATGAAACAAGGTTATCAATACTTAGCCATTGTGAAGACCAATGTGGACAAACGTCCAATTGAAGCCCGTAGAGTCATAACAGAGCCATCTTCCCCTGCAACCTTTACCCAAGATCAGCAGTGTACGATGTCTGGTTGTTCACAAGTTGCGCAACCCACTGCGGCTGAAGGGCAAAATAGTGTACAAAGCACTATGATCAATGACATTTACTATTCCATTGTAGTACGCATGGCTAACGCAAAAGAAGGCTTAGGCAAAAACGTGATGGCAGTGAGTGATATTCCGCCCATTGAGAAAAAATAACTTCTATCCCCTCTTATCGCGTCAATCTTCTATTGGCGCTGTTCTCCCTTTCCGTTAATTTTACGTAACACGCTTTCATTGTGTTAAACACCCATTCTACCTTGTCGTTTGCCCCGTTGACTTAGGGTAGTGCCCCCCCTTCATGAGTATGTTGAAATACATACACATTGGACATGCCTCCTAGCCTGTAAATTCTGCAAATTACCTGTAACCTTTGTCGATAATCACTGTTCACAGTTGCCATGCTATTCGCCCCAAAATAGTTATTGACCATAAAAATCAATAACTTAACAATTAGGCACAACTATCGCATTAACTTATGTGAACATTATGGAGCAATAAGAGGATTTAGTTATGTTAGGTTGGGCAATTACATTTTTTATTATCGCCATTATTGCAGCAGTTTTTGGCTTCGGCGGTATCGCTGGCGCGGCAACAGGTATAGCACAGTTTCTGTTTTTTGTGTTTGTTGCACTACTTGTTATCTCTTTAGTCGCTAACGCACTACGCGGTAAGTCACCAAAGGTATAGCAATATTTTAACTTATAGGAGAAAGGATATGATCTCTATGAAAGCATTATCAAAAGTACTATTAGCATCAGCATTTGCACTATCACTAGCCGCGTGCGGCGATGGCGAAGCAGAAGATGCAGGCGAAGAAATTGATGAAGTCGTTACCGATGCCGGTAATGCAATGGAAGACGCATGCGAAGATGTGAAAGAAGGCGTCGACGCTGAAGACAAAGACTGCTAAGCGTTAAGCGAAAAAGAAAAGGGGCTGATGAAAACATCAACCCCTTTTTTTATGCTTCTTGTCCGTTTAGCTCTCTTGCTAAATCGTCTAATTTAGACAAGGTTGAATCGAACTCCCCCATCGCCACGCGATAGCCTACAAATACGTGATGATCACTGCGCCCAAATTTTACTCGTAACGCGTCAACATCCATATGTTTCACTGTATTTAAAAAACGATAGGCGGTCATCTCACTTTCGAAAACGTATTCTATGCTGTTTTCCATATCAACCTAACCATTCAGGCCTAGCATTAACGACCGCAATAACGCGTTCAACTAAAGCGCCTTCATCCGCGGTAATATCACCTATTGCCACCCAATCTTCTAATAATTGAACAGGGTCTACCTGCTCACCATGTTCTAACTTGGCAGTCATCATGGTTAACTGAACATCGGTTCTTAGGTTAGCATCTGCTTCAGGCGTGGGCATTTCAGCCACCGCTTCAAGTGCCACGGTTAACCAGTGTCGACTGTGGCTGGCTCCGCTAGCGTGTGAAAATAAATTTGTCCAGCGTTTACCCAACAAGGCCGCATGGCTTTCGCTATTTTTAAGTGCCTCGTCGGCTCCCTCAAGCTTACACCTCAATTGCTCGGCAAAAGCCGTAGCACGCGCGTCCTGCTGGGCTTTTTTGTGAGCAATTTTTGCTTTATCACGGCTGGCGGTAAGCGTGGCGATCCGCTTTTGTAGTTTGGCGTTAAGGCCATGGGGCAAGCCTGCCGCAGCTTCTTCAACACGCGCGATAATGTCGTTGACTTCGCTTTCATTAGCCGCCTCATCAGCGGTAGACAGCGAATCCATCAATTGGGAAAATTGCGCATCAAATTCGTTAGATTGTGCCTTCCTTTGCGCTTTTAATCGTTCAAACAAGGTATCGTTGGCTTGTTTAAAGCTTTTCCATAACCGGCTCTCGTCTCGCTTTCCTGCATGACCAATGGTTTTCCATTGAGCTTGTAACTGCTGGGCTTTTTCAGATGCACCCGCAAGCGCTTCAGCCCCGGCCAGTTGTTCAGCTTCTGCCACTAACGCCTGTTTCTGTTCTTTATTGGCCATGTTCCAAGCATGAATTTTATCTTGTGCTGGAGCAATTGCCGTTTTCCACGCGCGTTTAAGTGACTCGTAGTCTTTCTTATCTACTTGACCCGCTTGGTGCCATGCCTTACTCAGTCTATCTACCACTTTCACCACAGTAGCTTCAGGCTGGCTGAGATCAATTGACTGCGCATCGGCAACAATTGCTTCACGAACCAGTTTGGCTTCTTCCCGCTTAGCATCCATGTCGGCGTAGTAATCTCGGCAAGGTTGAAATGCCTGCTCCAGGGCGTCATCAAATGCCACCTGCAACGTATCTTTATCTTCTGCACTACTTCCAAGAGAAAGCCATTGTTGTCGCAAATACCGAATAGACTCGGTTCTTGATTTCACGTCTTCCATGGGTGTCAATGCTAGTCGCTTCGCCTCTTCAAGTAACGCTGGCTTGCGAGGGCCAGCAATATAAGACTGCCAGCCTTCTAAACGAGAAATTTCCTCAGCAACGCCTTCAAAACGCTTTGCTACTGCTTTTTGTGTACCTTCATCACTGCTACTGACAAGTTCACGAACTTTCTCAAACTTTGCCATGGCCGCACGATATCGACCTTGCTCAATCAGGCTTTCAATCACACTCAGTTGCTTTCTGCATTGACGAAGTTTAGCGTCAATGTTGGCTTTTTCCTGCACGTGTTGCTTATTAATACGGGCACTGGCTTTTTTCCAACGTGACATCAAACCTTTAGGTATTGAAGAAAGTTGCGCCTTAAGCCCATCAAACTTTTCGTTAAGTGCGTTGAATTCTACTTTGACGTCGACCACGTTATTCGATTGACTATCGGCTTTTTCCTCAACGCTTTCTACCTGAGATTCCGCTGAGTCAGACTTCAAGGTATCAGTGGCGGCGGTTACAGTGTCAGCCAGGGATTCCGCGTCGGCAATAACAACCAATAGTTTTTGGGCGTACTGCTGTTGCATAGAAAACGCTGTTATTTTTTCATTCAACTGCGATAGTGTCTGTGTTGTTTTATCAACCAGGCTTGAATTTGCCGACGTATTTTCAAGGTGCTCGAATGTCGCCTCTAACGCACGTACCGACTCATTAACCACGGCGACGTCAGCAATGGTTGCATCGCATAATCGCTCGTAATAAAGCCAATCGACTTGCTGAATAGCATGCTTGCGCTGCTCGTTGCACAAGGCCTCCAGCTTTTCGATATGCGCTTTAGCCTGCTTGGCTTCCCATTCTGGACGAAGGCGGGCAAGGTAGCGCTCTAATGATTGCGAAATACGCAGGTATTTTTGCTCAACCTCGTCCTTATCTTGTTCAGATAAAATGGAAGCTTCACGTAAAAGCGCTTTATAATCACCTTCAAGCGTTGCTTGCTTATCCTCTATATCTTCCACATCACTCTTGTCTAACAAGGCATTGTATTTTGACAGGCATAAAGTGATTTCTCGCAATAAGCGTTTGGGTTTCTCGCTGGCTTCTTTATGGGCGTTAACCCGCGCTTGTACCTCAGAATGAATGGCCTGCCCTTTGGTTTTCTTTTCCAGCTTTTGTAGCAAAGACAAATCATCTATCATCGATAGCATAACCGCCTGAAGTTCACCGCTAGCGTAGTGTAAAAACACGTTTTGGAAGAAGGCTGGCTTGGCGACTTTTTCAATTAACACTTTAGCCAAAGAAATATCGTGCAATAATTCAGGGTCAGCAAGGACAACCTGCTGTACTAAATCGCCACTGGCCGATTCTTTTAGAAATGCGGCTTTTTCGGCTCGGGAAATCGTAATTTCTCCTTCGCCCATTAGACACGCTAACACCACTTTGTTTGCTGTACGTTGTACACGTTCATGCTTAGCAATCTGGGACATCTTTTGCCATAACACGAAAGACCCCAGCTTATTTAAGGCGTCTAAGCTGACATCGGCATTTTCATCATTAAACGCCAACTCGTGTAATAGTGTTTTATCTGTGGGTTTTTCCGGTGATAGATTTTTTATGGCTTCCCGTCTTTTTTCGGGATTCTGACTGGTGTGAGAAGGAGCAAATAACCGACTAAATATCATCCTGTTTAAACCGCGCTATGGTGTTGTTATCATCACTGTCGCCTTGGAGGGCGCGTTTGAATTCTTGCTTGCTTTTATGCACTATTTCACCGTTTTCATTCACGGTCATGTGTTCCGAAGACTTCGCAATTTTTGCCTGATACAGCAAAACGGCTTGCATACTGCTCGCTTTTTGATCGTCACTTAACGGCGTACCATCCGGCCACTTACCTGTTTCCACTGCACTACGCAGGCGTTCATAAACGTCTGCGGTCATGCTGTTTACTAATACATCTATATTCATCAAGAAAATCGTTTAATTAATACTGTTCTTACGCGGTTCACAAGATACCACACAAAGCCCGTGATACTGCAAACAATCGCCAGGTTATGCTGTAAATCTCCTGGACGAGTACCGCCCCAATACATAAAAGCAAACCCTGCTACAAATATTAGCATGGCTAGCAATGACTGATTTTGAATACTTTGTAATTTCTTAAATTTTTGTAGCTGCTGCTTACGCTCAATATCTTCAGCCGAAGCGTTGCCAATGCGAAAGTCACAGTGGGGGCAAACTTTTGCTTTGTCTGAGGTCTTTTTGTTACATGAAGGACAATTGACGAGTGCCATTTTTTGCTCCTGTTTGTGTTGATAAAAATAACCAGGCAGCATTGGTTGCGCGAATGATGAAAAGAAACCTGATAAGAAAATGGCGAGCAGAAGCGCTTATTAAAAAATCAGAATAAAAAATGCGCGAGAGTGTAAACTTCTTGCTACCACGTTTACATCCTCACGCATTCACCATTAGCGATTACTTTTTAGTTCTAGACCAATAATCGTTCATGGTTTCTTTCATTTCTTTACTTAGCAGAACAATACCAAATAGGTTCGGTAAAGTCATTATTACGATTGCTACTGCCGATAATGCCCACACCAAGGTAGTATCAGATACGGCGGCCCAAACAAAGCCCGCAACGTAAATGACTCGATAAGGCATGACAGAACGTGGACCAAGCAGATATGTCATTGCCCTATCGCCGTAATAAGACCATGCAATTGCTGTAGAAAAAGCAAATAGCATAAGCCCGATAGAAACAATGTACTGACCAAAATTACCGAAGAAACCACGAGTAAACGCGATCGTCGTTAATGCTGCCGAGTGAACCAATGACTTACCGCTTACTTCTAAATTTTGCTTTAACGGTTTACCGTCTTCTATGGTTAATGTACCAGTAAATAAATCTTCACTTCCCACTGAATAGGTTACGTCTTCTGCAATTGAACGAGAGTTAAGTAACGTATAGCCATCACTTACTGCCGTTCCGTTAACAACCGTAATTGTACCGTTGTAGGGCTCTATCGCCGTAAGATCGATTTCATTAAGATAGCTAAATAGCTTTTCAACATCAGCTTGTTTATTCTCTTCGTACTTCCCTTCAACAAAAAGCATGTCAGAACGATCGAACACATTTTGGTGCTTCTCATTCCATACCCCTGAAGACAAAATAACTAAACCCGTGATGGTACAAATAATAATGGTGTCGATAAAAGGTTCAAGTAATGAAACCATCCCTTCTGACGCTGGCTCTTTTGTTTTCGCCGCGGCATGGGCAATAGGCGCTGAACCTTGACCCGCTTCGTTAGAAAACAGACCTCGGTTTACACCACGGTTAAAAGCATAGGTTAATGACGCTCCAAGGAAGCCACCCGCTGCCGCCGACCCAGTAAAGGCATCGCTAATAACGGCGGCAAAAGAAGGGCCAATGTTCTCGATATTGGCAAAAATAACGGCTAGCGCACCAATAAGGTAAATAACCGCCATGACAGGCACAACACGCGCAGTGAACGCTGCAATGCGTTGAATACCACCAAGAATAACCAGCGCAAGTAAGATACCCAGTACGCTACCCACCATCCAAGGCTCAAAGCCAAACGTCGCTTCAATACTTTGTGCAATACCGTTACTTTGGGGAAGGTTTCCTGTACCAAACGAGCTAACCACAGTGGCAATAGCAAAAGCCACCGCCAACCATTTCATATTCAAGCGGCGGTCCATATAGTACATAGGGCCACCCGCCATGGTGCCATCTTCTGTTTTCACTCGATACTTGTGGGAAAGGGTTACTTCAACAAACTTTGTTGTCATACCTAAAAAGGCCGTCACCCACATCCAAAATAATGCCGCTGGACCACCTAAAAAGATAGCAAACGCCACACCACTGATATTACCTGTACCCACAGTGCCAGAAAGTGCTGTGGTTAACGCGCGAAAATGCGTGGTATCCCCTGGATCGCTTTCTTTGTCGAATTTACCTGTAACGACTTGCCAGGCGTGTTTGAAAAACCGTATTTGTGGGAATTTAAGATAAATGGTGAAAAATAGACCCACACCAAGTAACACATAGGGAAACCAACCTGCACTCCCCAAAAACCCGTCGATCAGGATAAGAAAACTATATAACCCTTCCAAGGTAACACCCCTTCTTTATATTGTTGTTATGATTTCTATTATTGTATTTTTTTGCATGCCCTGGAACCCAAGGCATGCATAGTGATTTCGCTATTTATTATTTAAGTGCATTCACAACCGCGTTAACGGCGATAAGTAAATCTTCACCTAGTTGTTCGCTACGCTGAACCGACCAACCATACAGTTTGTCAGGTAAATCAGCATTATCTTTAAACGGCATTTCAACGGTATAAGCCATGCAGTTAAACTTTTCACCCACTGCATTCGATGCCACCGCCAAATTAGCTTCGCCTGGCGCGTCTTTATCGTAACCGAACTCATCCTGAAATTCTGGTGTTGCATTCAATAAAGCCTGTTTAAAGGTATTTTCTAATGCTTCAATTTCAGAGTTATAACTTGGATTTCCTTCCGTGCCTGCCACAAAGTTGTACGGCAATGCCTCATCGCCGTGCAAATCAAGGTACATATCTACGCCGATTTGCGACATAGCGTTAAGTACATAAAGTACCTCGGGGCTCTTCTCTTTCGTAGGTTCAGCCCACTCGCGGTTAAGGTTTGTGCCTACGGCGTTAGTTCTTAAATGCCCGCGTGCACTGCCATCTGGATTCATGTTTGGCACAATATAGAACACCGCTTTATCCAGCAATTGTCGAGCCAGTCCGTCTTGTTCATCCAGTAAGCGATAAATGATACCCTGTGCGCACCATTGTGCCATTGTTTCACCAGGATGCTGGCGCGCTGTAATCCATACTTTTTTCTTCTCAGGCGTTTCCTCACCAATAACCAGCATAGACATATCTCTGCCATCAAGGGTTAAGCCGAGGAATCGATGTTCACACAGTAAAGCATTTTGCGCTTCGTGAATAAGGTCGAGGTGACGTTCGTAGCTATAAGGAATAAAGTAAGCAAAATAGACGCTGGGCTGTTCTAGCGTTAATGAGAACGTCAGATTGTCGCCATCAAAGTCGCTCGGCACTCTGAACCAGTTTTGACGGTCGTAGGAAGCAAGTACGTTGTAGTCCTTCCAACCCTCTGGATATGCCGACGTTGCTAACTCAGCAATGGTCATAGTATGGGTAACAAAGGCTTCCCCCACTAAGCGAAAATGAAACCATTGTGCAAAATCAGACTGATTGTCTTTGGGGATAGTTAAAAGAATATCTTCAGGGCTTTTTGCCCGCACAACATGAATGTTGCCGCTGTCAAATTGACTGGAAATATGCATAGACTGTCGTTTTCCTAATTATTTGTGCGCTAATTTAGCATAGACAACAACAAAAATACCACGCGCAGCGCGATGAATTAAAGTGAAGCCATCTTCAATTTGTTTACACATATAAAAAAACCGACCGCAAGGGTCGGTTTCTTGTTCATTTTCTTATTAAAGAGGCAGGGTCGGAAAGCTTAAGCCGGCCATATCTCGTACCACTCTCATCACTTGGCAGCTATAACCAAATTCGTTGTCGTACCACACATAAAGGGTAAGGCGATTATCTTGCGCGATGGTAGCTTGAGAATCTACCACAGACGCGGCCCGTGACCCCACTAAGTCAGTGGACACAATTTCTTTACTGGCGGTATAGTCTATCTGATGTTGCAGTGGCGAGAACAATGCGGTGTCACGCAAAAACTCATTCACGGCTAATTTGTCTGTGGTGGTTTTTAGGTTGAGGTTTAAAATAGCCAAAGACACATTCGGGGTAGGCACGCGGATGGCGTTGCCCGTTAGTTTACCCGCCAATTTCGGGTAGGCTTTAGACACCGCTTTGGCAGCGCCTGTTTCCGTAATAACCATGTTCAGCGGCGCGCTTCGGCCCCGTCTGTCACCTTTATGGTAGTTATCAATGAGATTTTGATCGTTAGTGTACGAGTGAACGGTTTCTACATGTCCATTTTCAATGCCATACTCTTCATCTAATGCTTTTAGTACCGGCGTAATGGCATTTGTCGTACAACTCGCTGCAGATACAATAGTATCTTGCGGCGTCACTTCCTCGTGGTTTACACCATGAACTATATTTTTAATGTCGCCTTTGCCTGGCGCTGTAAGGATAGCTTTCGCAGCCCCTTTTGCCTTGAGGTGCAGCCCTAACCCATCTTTATCACGCCAAATACCGGTATTATCAATAATAATTGCGTTATCAATACCGTACTGGGTGTAATCCACTTCATCTGGACTGTTCGCGTAAATAACCTGAATAAATGAACCGTTTGCTTTTAACGCATTGCGCTCTTCATCTACTGTGATACTGCCATTAAATGGCCCATGTACTGAGTCTCTACGCAATAAGCTTGCACGTTTTTCGAGATCGCCGTCTCGGCCACCACGAACCACAATAGCGCGCAGCCTTAGCTTGTTGTTTTTGCCTTGTCTTTCGATAAGTAAACGGGCTAACAAACGACCGATTCGGCCAAAACCATACAACACAACATCTTGTGGCTGTTGGCTATCGTCTTTATCAACAACTTCGCTTAACTTGTCTCGCAAATAGGCGTTAAGGTCGTCTTTGTCTACCGCCGACCCGTAGTTAAAGTCAAACGCTAACTTACCCACATCAATTTGTGCAGGGGCCAGTTTCATCTCACTAAGGGCGGCCACGATGGGGTAGCTTTCACGAAGGCGTAATTTAATCCCCTCATGCAACCGTACTTTTCGATGGGCTTTAATGACATCAATAGCACTGGCGTTTAAGAGTGAGCGACCGTATACGGAGATTTCTACGGCATTGTTACGGTAAAGTTTACCAATGAGAGGCAGCATCATTTCTGCGTATTCTTGGCGTTCTTGCCAGCTACTTTGTAGTTCCTGTTCAAACTGTTGGTTCATTCTTTTACCTTGATTGGCGTAAATTAACTGTAAGAGGCACGTCAGTTTTTTAAAGTTTTAGGGTACACTAGGTGAGTTATTCGTCTGACGGTGACGAGCAGTATCTTAATCAAACAGACAGGGATGACCAAATTGTTGATAAATTTCAATAAAAATAAGAAAACACAGTTTTTAGCTCGATTATTTAGTAATTTTTCCACATTTTCAGGAAAACCATTAGCGATTGTGCTTCTCGCGTTTCTGCTATCGAGTTGCAGCGAGTGGTTTGAGCCCACCATTTCAGAGATATGTAACACCCAGCCAAACCTGTGTCTGGACTTAAGCTTAGATGCCCGTTGCCGTTTTGAACGGGCTGAAATAATACGCCTAAGATACAACCACAAAGATGATACTTCAGAGGCGTATAAATACCCTCTTCTCCTAGCGTTTGAGAAGTATTTAGTGTGTGTAGAAGAAGTGCAGCACATTGAACATATAAGGCGTAAAGGCAAAGAAGCAACACGCCTAAAAGGCGTTATTACTGCGCAACGGGAATTGAAACGGTTAGCGCGAGAAACCAAAGCGTCGCTGGATCCGTACTTGTCTTATTATCATTGGACGCGCTTTGGTGATGAACAAGCATTTAATCGCTTCGAGCGTTATGCAGCTAGCCAGCGCATTAGCGACCCAAGCTTATTAGTAGCCCTTGCTTCGGTGCAAGTAAAAACCGACGCTAAAAAGACAGTAGCCACCTTGTATCGTGCGTTAAGTTTATACGATGATAGCGATGATGTTGACCTAGCCATTTATCATTCTTTATACACATTAGCCCTTGATAGTGAAAAGTATCGTATGGCTTATGTGTGGATGGCAGTAGCAGCAGAGTACGATGAACGTATGAATTTAGACCAGGCTAGCTATCTAAAAGAAAACCATAACTTGCCAGTCTCTATATTAGATAAAATTGTCGACGATATTGTGAAGGCGTTAGATGAAGGCAGCTTTAACGCAAACAAGCTGCTTTTAGATAAACTCTAGATTATGAAAATGAATTACACCTAGATTACCTCTAAAAAAATAAAAAAAACGCGCTTTAAGCGCGTTTTTTATCTCTTGGCAACGGGCAAGACACCCCAAGCAGTACGTTTTTTAATCAATTGTTTACCTTTATAACCGCGCCGCTGTATTGTTGCGGTAAACTCACTTCTGCCTTATCCCTTTACCACACTACTGTCTTTACCTTTAAAGGTAAGCGATAAAGAATTCACACAGTATCGTTGCCCTGTCGGTTCTGGTCCATCAGGGAATACATGCCCTAAATGAGCCTCACACTGCTTACACAATATTTCTACTCTGTGCATTCCATGAGTGTGATCTTCTCGGTAATCGACGTTTGCATCATCTAGCTGTTGGTAAAATGAAGGCCAGCCGCACCCTGCGTCAAATTTTGTATCAGACGAGAACAAGGGTGCGCCACAGCATTTACAGACATAAAGTCCCTCACGGGTTTCATCAAGCAACACGCCAGTAAAGGGTCGTTCCGTGGCGGCTTGTCTGCACACGCGGTACTCATCTTCAGATAATTTATCTTTCCATTCCTGCTGCGACATATTTCCCCCAAAAAAACAAAAAAGGTGTATCTAATCATAGATACACCTTACAACTATTACCTTTTCGGTACTAACGTTTTATAGACGTTTGCGGCCGGTTTGGATCGCTCCATTCAAGGTGATATTTCTTACCAGCTGGTTTGTCTACACGTTGGTAGGTATGCGCACCAAAATAGTCTCTTTGACCCTGCAACAAGTTTGCAGGTAATACAGCCGTGCGATAAGAGTCGTAGTAACTCAATGCAGACATCATTGAGGGGCAAGGTACGCCGGCAAGCGTAGCCTGCGCAATTGATTCACGCCAATCTGACTGATACTGTGTAATTTGCTCGGCAAAGAAAGGGTCTAACAACAAATTGTCCAGTTCTTCGTTGTTCTCATACGCCTTTGAAATAGACTGCAAGAAAACGGCACGGATGATACAACCTGCGCGCCAAATTTTTGCAATTTCGCCAAACTCAAGATTCCAACCATGTTCTTTGCCCGCCATCGCCATTAATTGGAAGCCTTGGGCATAGGCGCAAATTTTTGAACAATAAAGTGCGTGCTCTAGCTTATCAATAATGGCCTGCTTTTGATCATCATCGAAGCTTACGCTTGCTGGCCCTGCTAACAATTTACTTGCAGCAACACGTTCGTCTTTTAGTGAAGAGATACTGCGAGCAAATACTGCCGACGTGATGGTTTGTGCGGGACTGCCAACTTCAAGTGCGCTGACAGCCGTCCACAATCCTGTTCCCTTTTGACCAGCACGGTCTAGAATAACATCAACGAGAGGTTGCTCTGTTTCGGGGTCACACTGCTCTAGCACGTCGGCACTGATTTCAATCAGGTAACTATTTAACTTCCCTTCATTCCATTTTCGGAAAACCGCGGCAATATCAGCTGGTGTCATATCAAGGGCTTCACGCATAATGTGATAGGTTTCACATATTAGCTGCATGTCGGCATATTCGATGCCGTTGTGTACCATTTTCACGTAGTGACCAGCGCCAATGGGACCAATATAAGTCGCGCATGGCTCCCCTTCTAGCACAGGATTTCCTGGTGTAAAGCTTTCTATCGGTTTTCCCGTGATAGCATCCGCTTTTGCAGAAATCGCCTTTAATACAGGCTCTATACGTGTCCACGCGTAAGGGTTACCTGAAGGCATCAGTGAGGGACCAAACCTAGCACCCACTTCACCACCAGATACAGCGGTTGAGAAAAAGATGAACTTGCCCTTGTATTGCGCTTCACGAGCCACAGAGTCGGTCCAAAGACTGTTCCCTGTATCGACAACGATATCGTCAGCGTGAATACCCGCATCAATTAAGTGATGACATACGTGATCAACAGGGTCGCCTGCAGGTACGGAAATGATAATAAGATGAGGGGCTTTTAATTTGCTCAGCAGTTCAGTGTAAGAACTGCAGCCTTCAACCCGAGGGGCAACACCTTCGCCACGCTCACTGGCGTCTTTAGCCAAAATAGATTCTACTTTAGGTTGATCTAAGTCGAAACATGCCACGCGGTAACCGTGGTCAACTAAGTTCATGGTAAGGTTACTTCCCATGACCCCTAAACCGATAAAACCAATGTCACACGCGTTCAAATCGTGCTGTTTACCACCTTCACTTTGCATAGGATAACCCTCACTTTTCAGATGGGAGCGCATGATACCACCAACATACGCAAAGAACAGTATTCACGAGTGAAATAAATCCCATCTGTTTTATTTGCCATCAAAGGTAAAGCTTATATCGGTATTTCTTCCCTACCTTTGGATTTCGCTAAAGCTAAATAATGAAATGGATCGAGCAGCTTGCATAAACACCTGCTGGATACAAATATTGGGCTGCTCTTGCAAAGAGGAGTAACGGGTGTCCAAGCGCAGTGTCCATCCCCCATTTGGCGACAACGTAGGCAACTGAAAGCGCACGTCGTTATCACCTGCGTTAAAACACAAAAACCAGTGTTCAGGAGTGTGTTCATCCAATGCGCACCCTCTTATTTCTACGCCAAAGGCTTTGTTGTGCTTTTCATTCCAATCTTCTGATGCCTTATCGCTACCATCGGGTTTAAACCAATTTACGTGGCTTACGTTGCGTGTAACGGTGAAATCATCATCGTCTAACCTGACTTCACTTAGCAACGAAGACGCCCGTTTTAAGGCTATGACGTACTTACAAAAGTCGAGAAAGTCCTGTTTTCGTTTATTCATTTCCCAGTTCAGCCAACTGATGGAATTGTCTTGGCAGTACGCATTATTGTTGCCTTGTTGGCTACGGCTTAACTCATCGCCGCCTAATACATGGGGCGTGCCCTGAGAAAAAATAAGGGTGGCGAATAAGTTGCGCTTCTGTCGCTCTCTAAGCGTAAGAATATCCGGGTCTTTTGTATCACCTTCAACACCGTAATTGGCAGACAAGTTATGGCCGTGACCATCTCTGTTATCTTCTAAATTCGCTAAGTTATGCCGCTCGGCATAACTCACTAAGTCATGAAGTGTGAAGCCATCGTGATAAGTGACATTGTTCACCGACGTTGAGATATGTCGGTAGCCCTTGTGAAATACATCTCTTGAGCCCATTAACCGGGTAGCAAAATCCGGCGTCACACCCTCATCACCACGCCAAAATGCGCGAACCGTATCGCGGTATTTGTCGTTAACTTCTAACCATGGCGTAGGGAAATTCCCCAACTGATAGCCTCCAGGACCTATATCCCAAGGTTCTGCAATCAATACCTTGTTACGCAAAAAAGGGTCTTGGCCTATCGCGCGAATTAACCCCGAATAGCGGTTAAAAACTTGTGGCTCTCGACCTAAACTCACGGCTAAATCAAAACGGAAACCGTCTACCCCTATTGTCGTTACCCAAAAACGCATGGCGTCCAGAATCAAGGTCATCATATAGGGGTGAGAAGTATTCACCGTATTTCCGCAACCGGAATGATTGGAGTAAACCAATTCTCCACGTTTAGTTTGTTCAAGTAGGTAGGCTTGGTAAGGACACAGCCCCTTAAAAGATAAGACAGGGCCGCCCTTTCCACTTTCAGCGGTATGGTTAAACACCACATCAACAATGACTTCAATACCAGCATGATGGTAGGTATCTACCATGGTTTTTATTTCAGCAAGTGCATCTTCGTTTGCATAGCGTGGCTCTGGTGCGAAAAAGTTAATGGGGTTGTACCCCCAATAATTAGTTAACCCCTTTTCGGTGATAAATGGCTCGGGCATAAAGGCGCACAAGGGCATAAACTGTACTGTGGTGACGCCCAGTTGCTTTATATGTTCAACCACAGAAGGGTGACATGCACCAAGGTATTTTCCCTGATGGGCTTTGGGCACCTCGGGGTGTAATTTAGTTAAGCCCTTAACGTGAGCTTCATAAACAATGCGTTTATGCTTGGCCACTTGTACTGGCGAACTCGACTGTGTGGAATAGACTTGCTCATTCACCACCACACACTTAGGGATCATAAACTGCGAATCGTGTTTGTATTGCCGCGCGTCCCAGTTTATGGGACGACTGAGCTTTTTGGCATAAGGATCAATAAGCAGTTTATCAGTGGGCGATGCATGAAGATCAAGGTCGCCACGCAATACGCGATATCCATAGAGTGCACCAGCTTCTATATCAGCAACAAAGCCGTGCCATACGTCACCGCTTTTTTCAGGCAAAACAATTTCTGCCCAAAGTTCTTCCGTGTCTCTATGGAAAATGCACAGAATAACCGCTTTGGCATCTGGCGCGTAAATGGCGAAATTACACCCGTGGTCAACCAAAGTGGCACCCAAGGGGTAGGCTTCTCCTACTGAAACCTGAAAGTCTTTGACAGCAGCAAGTACGGCGTCCACCCTTCTTCCTATTCAGTAACGTAAAACAATGTCGCTAATGGCGGCAGTGTGATTTCGACAGATTCTTTACAATCATTCCACGCAACCGGCTCACTTGATACTTGCTCAATAGTGGCATAGTCACTTCCCCAAAATAGCTGACTATCGGTATTTAGCGCAAGGCGTAATCGGCTATTTTGTTTAACGCCCAATCTGAAGTGCGTTCTTGGCACCGGCGTAAAGTTACTAATCACATAAACCTGTTGCTGTTTATCTTTAGCGTATCTTACGAAGGAAACAATACTTTGTTCAGCATTTCCGTGGTCAATCCATTGGAAACCCTGATGTTCATGATCCAGTTCATGGAGAGCAGGCGTGCTAGCATAAAGGCGATTTAGCGCCTTATAAAGCGCTTGTATACCCTTGTGCTTTTCATACTGTAACAAGTGCCAATCGAGGCCGCTATCATGATTCCACTCTCGTGACTGACCAATTTCATTACCCATAAAGTTGAGCTTTTTACCTGGGTGACCGTACATAAAGCCAGCGTAACATCTCAAATTTGCCGCTTGTTGCCATTCATCGCCAGGCATCTTTCCTATTAAGCTGCCCTTTCCGTGTACCACTTCATCGTGGGAAATTGGCAATACGAAATTCTCATCGAAGGCATAGACCATGCTAAATGTAATGTCACCGTGATGGTAATGCCTGTAGGCGGGATCTTTAGAAATGTAATGCAATGAATCGTGCATCCACCCCATATTCCATTTAAATCCAAAGCCTAATCCGCCATCAAATACAGGGCGAGATACTTTGGGAAATGAAGTTGATTCCTCAGCAATGGTCATGGCATCAGGGTAATGCTTGTAAACCTCTTCATTCATCCAACGCAGTAAACTAATTGCCTCGTAGTTTTCGTTTCCGCCGTCGACATTGGGGATCCACTCCCCCTCATTTCGGGAGTAATCCAAGTAAAGCATAGAGGCAACCGCATCGACACGCAGACCATCAATATGAAATTTATCTAGCCAAAATAACGCGTTGGCCACTAAAAACTGTCGTACGGTTTGCTTGCCGAAATCGTAGATACACGAGTTCCAATCTGGGTGCCAGCCTTTACGCGGATCTTCATATTCGTACACATGGGAACCGTCGAAGCGCGCCAGGCCATGCCCATCTTCAGGAAAATGTGCTGGCACCCAATCTATGATGACACCCACACCTGCTTGGTGGCATTGATCTACAAATTGCTTGAACTCATCAGGTTCGCCAAATCGGCTGGTGGGTGAAAACATACCCACGGGTTGATAGCCCCAAGAGCCATCAAAGGGGAATTCTGAAACGGGCAGTAATTCTATGTGGGTATACCCCATGTCTTTTACATAAGGAATTAATTGCTCACCCAACTCTTTGTAGGTCAAGTAGCGTTGTTCGCTATTATCTTCTGGCTTTTTCCACGACCCAAGGTGTACTTCATAAATACTCATAGGTTGATGGTATTTATCCGCTTTTCGCGCCGCCATCCATTCGCTGTCTTGCCATGTATAGCGAGAATGGTCGAAGATTTTAGACGCGTGGGAGGGGTACTGCTCTGCGCTAAAGCCTACAGGGTCTGCTTTGTGGGGTAACTCGAACCCCTGAGCATCTTTAATTTGATACTTATAACGTTCGCCTTCGCCAACAGCGGGAATAACAAGCACCCAAAAGCCGAGAGAGGTTTTTTGCATGGGATGAAGCCGTCCATCCCATTGGTTAAAATCGCCAATAACCGATACAGCGCTGGCATTAGGAGCGTAAACACAAAATCGCGTAGCACTTATGTTTTCTTTTTGTGTAAAAACGAGTTGTGCACCTGCTTGCTGATAGAGGTTTGCTGGCGCAGCATCGATATAATGAACGGCATGATACGCTTGCTCTTGAAATTGATAAGGATCAATGTAGCGATATGTGCTTGCCCCAAGGTTTACATCCCCTTGTTCGTTTCCACATTGGCCCACAGCACTGACAGAAACCACCACTGTATATACATATCTTTCTGCGATAGTTGGCGCTTCACCTTCAAACAGCCCAGTTTTGGTATTTAATGTTAGTACAAGGTCGTTAATTGATGCCGCTGATGGCCAGGTAAGCGTGATAGATTTCGCATCGGGTCGCCATACACGAATAATCAATGAGTTTTTATTATGAACGGGGCCTAAATGGCTGAAAGGCTGAGAACACGCGGCATGACTTAACTGTTGCGATATTTGCATTAAATACTCCTTTTAAAAGCCCGCTAATAGCGGGCTCTGTGCCTAAATGTAGGCAAAGGCGTGCGCAATTGCACACCAAACTCATCTTTTTACTCAATGAGATAGTTATTGGCTCGCTTTCAATCGAGCGTCCGTTAACCTAGCTGCTAATGCTGTTATATCATGGTTATCAAAGATGTCTTCAATATTTCGTGTTAGCTTTCGACGCCAGTTGGGGTATTCATTGAAGGTACCTGGAATATTGACGGGTTTATCCATTTCTAACCAATCTTCCAGCTGCAAACTCAATAATGCACTTGAGCCTCCGGCCATGTGAACCTGCATTCCAAAGTTTAACGCTTTCGTCATGCCTGTCATATTAACGTCGTGGCCAACCTCTTCAGACACTGAACCATGACCATGCAAGGTATTTAAAATCGCTTGCTTTTGTTGATGCCTATCAGCGTACAACACGTCTAAAATTTCGTCAGTGGGATATAGCCCAATGTCTTTACCTAACTCTAAGTCTAAACAGTGCCAATATCCAATGAGTGTGGGCATATCATGGGTGGTTAAGGTAGACATAGACTGAATAGGATAATGGCTCGGTGAAAAGAACCCACCATCCTCAGCTTGTTCAAAGAAAAACACACGATAAGAATACACACCGTTGTCTGCAAGTTTTGCGCGAATTTCTTCAGGTACTGTGCCTAAATCTTCACCAATCACTAAGCTTTCATTGCGATGGCTTTCTAACGCTAAAATTCCCAGTAGATCATCAACAGGGTAATAGACGTACCCGCCCTCTTTTGCATCATCACCTTTAACTACCCACCACAAGCGCAATAAAGCCATCACATGGTCGATGCGAAGTGAGCCAGACGATGCCATATTGGCCGCGAACAAATCGATAATGGGCTGATATGCTTGCTCGTACAATTTACGCGGGTCCATGGGTGGCAACCCCCAATTTTGACCTAATGGCCCCAGTACATCCGGCGGAGCCCCTACGCTGGCATTCGTGCAGTAGAGATCTTTATTTCCCCAAATTTCAGCGCTGCCTTCACTCACCCCGACCGCTAAATCACGGTACAAACCTATCGTCATGCCACAGTCTTTCGCTTTTTGGCTGGATGCCTCGAGTTGCTGAGCCGCAATCCACTGTAAGAATAAATAAAACTTTACTTCTTTCCCGTGGGCTTTTTTAAATTTTGCCACCGCAGGGTTATGATAATCTTTGTATTGCTCAGGGAATACCGGCCAGCCCCAACTCTCCTTACCGTCCTCTTTAAGGTGAGACTGCAATGCATCATAAACGGCTAGCATATCTAAGCTTTCTCCACCTTCACTAACAAAGGCTTTAAAGGCTTTATTTTGCTTGGTGTTTTTACGCAGATATCGCGCGTCGAATACATCAAATATTGCTTTCAACGCGGTAATCTTCAGATGAGCCACCGCGTCATAATCTACATGCTCAACTTGGCGGGCATGCGCTAATGTAGTTTGGAATGCCGGGTCGTTAACAATTGCTTGAACACCCTCATCTTCAAAACCCTCAACGGTAGTAGCATCTATATAGAGGTAATTTAGCCACCGGCGTGAACTAGGACCATAAGGAGAACACGCATTGGGGTTGGCCGGATATAGGGCATGTATGGGGTTTAGCCCAATAAAATCAGCGCCGACATTAGCCGCATTCTCGATTAACAAAGACAAATCACTAAAGTCGCCTATGCCCCAGTTTTTCTCACTTCGCACACAATATAATTGAACGCTAAGCCCCCAAATTTTTTTGCCCTCTTTGACACTTTGGGGCGTATAACAAGCGTGAGGCGCTATAATCAGTCTAGAGGTTGCAAACCCGTCGCCATCTGCACTCAAGGTTAGCGAGTGATAACCAAGAGGGAGTGTGAAAGGCAACGCAATAATGTATTCGTGAAATTCCACTTCATCGATGTGCGCCATGGTGGACATGGGGGCATCGATGGGAACGAAACGATGTTCGTGGGTGTCTCCATTTTCACAAGTGATTGTCATGACATGTTCATCGTTTACCAGTTCAATGGGCAAGCGAACCGCGCAATGCAATGGCTCATTGCTACGTATCACGTGTACAGGGTTAAGCGGAGATAACCAAACCGATTGAATATCATATGCAATTTGAGACTGAATTTTTTCGTCGCTCTCGGTGTCATAACCTAGCGTGTTGAGCAACTTGGCTTTACTCGACTCTGCGATGGTTGCTGGTTTTCCCCATGCATCAACGTATTGGGTTTCAATTCCGCGCATTTCAACCAGTTGTTGCAGAAGCTGTTGTGTCATTGTGAGTGATTCCTGTGTTCAGTGAAAGCCACTTTAAAGTCAGTGTGATACATGCGCAGCAAAAACAGTTGCGCGCAAATACAAATTTTTAACATTATTCTAGAAAGATGCGCTTAGGAAAACTGAATACGATTGCATAAGTACAAATTCGTAATTTTGCAACATTTTAGCTTTTTCTTTTGCCAATTATGGCATTTTGATCCATACTTTACGTAATTTATTTTCATATTTTAAACAATTATCGAGGTACGTCATGACAATTCGCATCGGTATCAATGGTTTCGGTCGTATAGGTCGTTTAGTAATGCGCGCAGCTGCTGCTCGCGAAGACATTGAAGTAGTCGCCATTAACGACTTATTAGATACAGACTACATTGCCTACCTTTTGAAGTACGACTCGACTCACGGTTTATTCGACGGTGAGATCAAAGTAGACAACAATAACCTTGTTGTAAACGGTAAAAACATTCGCATTACATCAGAAAGAGATCCTGCTTCATTGAAGTGGAACGACGTTGATGTAGACGTGGTTGTAGAGTCTACGGGTTTATTCCTAACGAAAGATACCGCTGCTAAGCATATTGAAGCTGGCGCGAAGAAAGTGGTTATGTCTGCCCCATCTAAAGATGACACGCCAATGTTTGTTATGGGTGTTAACCACGACAGCTACGAAGGTCAAGAAATTGTATCTAACGCTTCTTGTACCACAAACTGTCTTGCACCACTGGCCAAAGTACTAAACGACAAATTTGGCATTGTTGATGGTCTTATGACGACAGTTCACGCCACAACGGCAACTCAGAAGACCGTTGATGGACCTTCGATGAAAGATTGGCGTGGTGGCCGCGGTGCTGGTCAAAACATCATTCCATCATCGACAGGCGCTGCAAAGGCGGTAGGTAAAGTTATTCCTGAGCTTAACGGCAAGCTAACAGGTATGGCATTCCGTGTACCTACGCCAAACGTGTCGGTTGTTGACCTAACTGTTAACTTAGCAACACCTACAAGCTACGAAAATATCTGTGCTGCCATGAAGGAAGCCTCTGAAGGCGAGCTTAAAGGCATTATGAGCTATACCGAAGATGCGGTTGTATCTAACGATTTCATTGGTAATGCAAACACCTCTATTTTCGATGCTACTGCCGGTATTGCGTTAACTGACACCTTTGTAAAAGTGGTATCTTGGTACGATAACGAATGGGGTTATTCAAACAAGGTATTAGACTTGGTAGCACACATTTCTAAGTAATAGGTGGCTATTACTTATGTGTTAATAGACATAAGTATAGTATGGCATGCTTAAATGCCGAAAAAAGGTGCGATTAATGTCGCACCTTTTTTGTTTTCATCACATAATAAACATTCAATAAAGACAGGCATGACATGACCGCGCCAACCCTATTGCAGCGCAGATTCACGGAGAAAATATGACACTTGTAGATTCAATAACCGTAAGTGAGGCGGGAGGTTTGACGTTTCTTGATATAGAGAACGACTTAGCTTCAGCTAAAATTAGCTTATTCGGTGGTCATGTGCTTTCTTACATCCCTAAAAGCGATAACCAAGAAAGGCTTTGGTTAAGCCCTCATGCTTATTTAAACGGCGAGCGTCCAATTCGCGGCGGCATTCCCGTTTGCTGGCCATGGTTTAGTGACGATCACGGTAAAGAGAAGGGTGAACTTCCCTCCCACGGCTTTTTACGAACGCAAACGTGGAAGATTGTATCGACTGAAGAAACCGGTGAAGCTACTCACATTGTATTGGCCCCTTCTTTTACCCGTGCAGAGGGCTTTGAATACGATTGCGAAGTGACGCTTTCAGTCACTGTAGGTGCCTCGCTGACGGTCACCTTGGCCACTAAAAACACCGGCGTTGTTCCCTTTGAATATAATTGTGCACTGCACACTTACTTTCAAGTAGACCATATTCAAAAAACAGCACTAACCGGCATTGCTGGTCAGTATAAAGATAAAACGCAAAACTGGGCGGTGAAAGTGACCCCCTCCCCCTATACCTTCCATCAAGAAACCGACCGTATTCACCTTGCAGCCATTGCTGAAACCTATATTGAAGTTGAAGGCAATGACTTTACCCAAGTGAGCTCACAAGGCAATGACTCTTTGGTTGTGTGGAATCCTTGGCAGGGTGCCGCATCAATCTCTGACATGGATGCGTTTGGGTATAAACACATGGTTTGTGTGGAAAGTGCTATTACGGGGGGAAAAACATTAGCGCCTCAAGCTGAACACACATTGATACAACGCGTATCTCCTAAATAGTGTTTAGCTGCGCATCACTGATGGATGTTTGCTGTTCCTTTAAAATTCTATCGTGGCGCTTGCCAACCGTCATAAGAAAACGGTTAACGTACAAACAAAAACGCCTTAGTGTTTAAAACCAAGGCGTTTATAATATTTATCGCGTAAAAACAGGATTAGCTGTTTTTCGCACCCGCTACCGCTTCTTTCGCCAATTGGGTAATACGTGCCCAATCACCCGATTCAATGGCATCATCTGGGGCTAACCAAGAACCACCCACACACTTCACGTTTTTCAGTGCGAGGTAATCATTATAGTTACCCGGTCCAATGCCACCTGTTGGGCAGAAAGTGAAGTCTGGGAATGGACCACTAATTGCTTTGATAGCCTTAACACCACCCGAAGCCTCTGCTGGGAAGAATTTAAGGTGGGTGTAACCCGCATCTTTACCTTTCATCAGGTCAGAGGTAGAAGAAATTCCTGGAATCAATGGAATTTCAGCTTCCATTCCAGCTTTTAACAAATCAGCGGTCATACCTGGGCTTATGGCGAACTTAGCGCCAGCTTCCGTCACTGCTTTCAATTGTTGTGCATTAGTTACTGTCCCTGCACCAATTAAAGAATCTGGCACTTCTTGTGCGATACGTTTGATCACATCAATTGCAGCCGGGGTTCTTAAGGTAACTTCTAATACTTTAATTCCGCCTTCCATAAGCGCTTTAGCCAGTGGTACCGCCTTTTCCACATCGTTAATGACCAATACTGGTACAACGGGGCCGGCCGCAAATATTTCCTCTGGTGAATATTTCCATTTTGTTGTCATAAATCAGCTCGCAGTATGTTGTTGAAGATAAGCAGCCGCCCCCAATAAACCGTGGTCTGGCTCTGCTATCAAGTAGGTAGGAATGTCTTTCACGTAGTGCTTCATCTGCCCTTTCGCTTCAAATCGCGCTCTAAAATCGCTTGATTTAATAAACTCAGGGAAACGGTTAGCAATACCACCGCCAATGAATACACCACCCGTAGTGGCCATGTTTAACGCCAAATTACCGGCAAAGCTACCCATGATTCGACAAAATTGGGTGAGTGTTGCTACCGCAATGTCACAGGTATTTTCCAATGCCGCTAAGGTAATTTGCGCAGGCTCTGTAAACACTGGCGTATTGCCGCCGTGTAGTGCCAATGCAGTATAAATATTGAGTAAACCTCTACCCGACATCACCTCTTCTGCTGATGCACGGCCAAACTGCTTTTGCAAATGACGCCATACAACCACATCAGTTTCATCTACAGGGGCAAAATCTGTGTGACCGCCTTCGCCGTCGAGGGTCTGCCAACCTGAGGATGTCATGGTGATATGCTCAACACCCAAACCGGTGCCTGGGCCGAAAACGGCAATATTGCCCTCAGCCACCGGCGTACCTTCACCAATTTGAACCACTTGATCTTGCGCTAGCACAGGAAGCGAATGCGCCACCGCAGTAAAATCGTTGATCACATAAAGGCTATCTAGGTGTAACTGAGTTCTCAGCGCTTGTTGAGAAAAAGACCAACTGTGGTTCGTCATTTCCACTAAGTCACCGAGTACAGGGCACGCAATAGCAATACAGCCTTGCGTAAAGGTGTGTTCTGGCATATCAGCAAAATACTGCGCAATCGCTAAATCAATGCTGGCAAAGTCATTGCACATGTATTTCTTAATGTCGGCGACGCCTGACTCGGTAACCCTAGCCACGCGAATATTGGTGCCGCCTACATCAGCCACAAACTTCTGGCTCATTACGCTTGCTCCTGAGTGTAAAACAGCGAACACGCACCTTCTTCTGCACCAGTCAGAACAGCGCGCATACCGCCGAATAGCTCACGCCCCATACCAATATGGTGATGATCGATATTGGCAGGTTTTGCTTCACGGGCAGCTAACACTTCATCATCAACCAGTAGTGACAATGCGCCCGTTTCCGTGTTGAGTTCGATAATATCGCCCTCTTCCACTTTCGCTAACAAACCGCCTTTGAACGCTTCTGGGGTAACATGGATGGCGGCTGGTACTTTACCTGACGCGCCTGACATACGGCCATCAGTGACCAAAGCGACTTTGTAGCCTTTATCCTGAAGCACACCTAGAGGAGGAGTTAAGCGGTGGAGCTCTGGCATACCAATAGCAGATGGGCCTTGGAAGCGCACCACAACAATACAATCTTTATCCAACTTCCCTTCTTTGAAAGCCGCATCAAGATCGAATTGATCTTCAAATACAACCGCTGGCGCTTTAATTACGCATTGAGGCTCTGGCAATGCAGACGTTTTAAATACCGCGCGGCCAAGATTACCTTCTAATACACTAACGCCACCGTCTGGTTTAAACGGCGTTTCTACTGTGGCTAAAACTTCTTTATCGAGAGACTCAGTTGGGCCATCACGCCACTCTACTTCGCCGTCTTTGAGCATAGGCTCTTTGGTATAGAAATCTAAGCCTTCGCCACAGATGGTTTTCACATCGTTATGCAATAAACCAGCATCTAGAAGCTGTTTAATAAGCAATGACATGCCGCCTGCTGCCACGAAATGGTTAATATCAGCAGAACCATTTGGATAGATACGTGTGAGTAGAGGAACAGCATTTGAAATGTCTGAGAAGTCATCCCAGTTAATAATGTAACCCGCTGCACGCGCAACTGCGATGAGGTGCATCGTATGATTCGTAGACCCACCGGTTGCCAACAAGCCCACTAGGCCGTTTACAATGGCCTTCGCGTCAACGATATGACCAATTGGCGTATATTCGTCGCCAAGGTCGGTAATGCGTGTAGAACGCACAGCCGCAGCGCGGGTAAGTGCATCACGTAGCTCTGTACCTGGATTAACGAATGATGAGCCAGGAAGGTGTAACCCCATCATTTCCACGACTAACTGATTAGAGTTAGCGGTACCATAGAAGGTACACGTTCCAGCAGAATGATACGATTGCGATTCGGCTTCAAGCAGTGCATCACGACCCACTTTACCTTCTGCAAACTCTTGTCTTACACGGGCTTTTTCTTTATTCGGCAACCCAGAAGGCATAGGGCCGGCTGGCACAAATACCGTGGGTAAGTGACCAAAACTCAAGGCGCCCATAAGCAGCCCTGGTACAATTTTGTCACAAATGCCTAGCATTAGCGCAGAATCAAACATGTTGTGCGATAGCGCAATGGCTGCACCTTGTGCTATGTTGTCACGACTCATTAGGCTCAAATCCATACCGGTTTGGCCTTGGGTAACACCATCACACATCGCAGGTACGCCACCTGCAAATTGTGCAACACTGCCTACGTTTTTTACCGCCTCGCGGATAATCGCTGGGTAGGTTTCGTAGGGTTGGTGAGCAGACAGCATATCGTTGTACGCAGACACAATGGCCACGTTCGCTTTCGTCATAGAACGCAGATCGGCTTTGTCTGCTGTACCACATGCTGCGAAGCCATGAGCCAAGTTACCACATGACAATACGCCACGATGAGGACCTTGTCGGCGCGCGGCTTCTATTTTGTCTAAATAGGCTTTACGTGTTTCTTTACTGCGCTCGATAATGCGCTGTGTAACCTCGGCAATACGTGAATTCATTTCAATCTCCTATGGCGCCCACATCAAGGTCACCGGGGCTCTATTAACCACGGCTGTGATGGGCTTTTGCGCTTCGGTTGCATTGTCCAGTGCATCAAGCAATACATGCTTTTTCTTTTCACCGGTTAAATGCAAGAAAATGTTACGACTGTTCAGCAAAGCTGGCAGTGTGAGAGAGATGCGCTGGTGAGGGGCCGTGGTAGGCTGAACTGCAATGCACGTTCTGCCGCTGCTCATATCAAGGCCGTCATTTATCTGCTCAGAACAGGGGAACAAAGACGCGGTGTGTCCGTCTTCTCCCATACCGAGAATTAACGCATCAAAAGGTTGAGACATGCTCGCGAGGGCGGCCTCAGCAGCATTAACGCCTTCATTGGCGTCGCTTGGTTCACTTTTAAGTTCAACGAAGCGTGCTGCACTGGCTTTATTTTTTATCAGGTTATTTTTTACTAGGCTGGTGTTGCTGTCTGCGTGGTATTCATCCACCCAACGCTCATCAGCCAAAGTGATGTCCACTTTATCCCATTCAAGGTTGGTTTCGCTAAGCTGCTTGAAAAGCGCAAGTGGCGTTCTGCCGCCACTTACCACTAGCGAAGCACGACCACGGGTACGAATACCCGTTTTCAAAATGCTGACCAAATCTTCGGCAAACGCTGATGTTAGCGCTTCAGGATTATCAAATGATAGTGTGGTTAATGCCATATTATTTCTTCTTTACCGTTTTGCTTTCGTACCAACTGCGGTTAGCGCGTGCTAACAACCCAATTGAGTCCACAGGACCCCACGTACCTGCTTGGTACGGCTCAGGTGGCTCGCTAGATGACTTCCATGCTTCTAAAATTGAATCAACCCATGTCCAGGCTTGTTCTATTTCATCGCGACGTACAAATAGCGCTTGGTTACCTAACATAACTTCTAGAAGTAGCTTCTCGTAGGCATCTGGAATGCGTTCATCGGCAAAGGCTTCAGAGAAACTTAAATTCAGTTTAGACTTCTGTAAATCCATCGACCCTGAATTAGTTAATCCAGGCACCTTATTCATGACCGTGATTTCCACGCCTTCATCAGGTTGAAGACGAATAACCAATTTATTGGGTGGTAGGTTTTTAAAGCTATCGCCAAACAAATTGTGAGGCTGACGCTTAAAGTAAATAACCACTTCACTGACTTTATTTGGCATGCGTTTGCCCGTTCTTAGATAGAAAGGCACGCCAGCCCAACGCCAGTTGTCAATTTCGGCTTTAATGGCCACAAAAGTTTCAGTTTTGCTTTGTGTATTAGCACCTTCTTCTTCGAGGTACCCAGGCACTTCTTCGCCTTTTACAAAGCCCGCGGTGTATTGACCACGCACGATACTTTCACTGATGTTAGACGCATTGATTGGACGCAGTGCTTTCAGCACTTTAAGTTTTTCGTCTCGAATGCTATCGGCATCTAACGTTGTTGGTGGCTCCATGGCAACCAAACTTAAGATTTGAAGTAAGTGGTTTTGCACCATATCGCGCATTTGGCCTGCATCATCAAAGTAGCCCCAACGCCCTTCTATACCCACTGATTCAGCAACCGATATCTGTACGTGGTCGATACAGTTGTGATCCCAGTTTGTGGCAAAAATTGAATTGGCAAAACGCAGTGATACAAGGTTAAGAACCGTTTCTTTACCTAGATAGTGGTCGATACGGTAAATTTGTTTTTCGTCAAAGTATTCAGCAACTTGCTCATTGATGACTTTAGACGATTCTAAATCGTGACCAATGGGCTTTTCGAGAACCACACGTACGCTGGAATCGATAATCTTACAGCTATGTAAACCACGGCAAATATCACCATAAATGGCAGGCGGCGTAGCAAGATAACATACCATGGTGCGTGAAGGGTCTACATGGTCATCAAGCACGCAGTAGCTGTCGACATCTTTCATATCAACACAGGCGTAATGCAAACGCGCTTTCATGCGTTCCCACGTGGCTTGGCACAAATCTTTTTCACCAAACTTAACTAAGTTGGTATGAACTTCTTCTATATAGTCGTCTAGAGACATGTCTTGACGCGCAACCCCCACTATTGTGGTATCTGGGTGCATGAGATCTGCTTTCTCTAATTGATAAAGCGATGGCAAAAGTTTGCGTCGTGAAAGATCCCCTAATGTGCCGAATAGCACGAAGTCACAGGGTTCATAGGAATTTTCCAATACCATATTCGTCGACCTTAAATTGTGTGTGCGGTTACGCTGCTATAAAAAAGGGTTCTAGCAGCAATAACAAACTTGTTATTAGCATATAGTTAACACCAAATGTAGTAAAATTACAACTTTGGTGAACCATGGAAAAGAATTTCTTATTATTTAGGTGAAACCTAACGCTTTACACCCTTAATTTCATCTAAAAATGTCAAAAAATTACATTTTTCTTGTCACTGCTGTCACATTGGGTACTATTAAGGTAGAAACGTTCACTTATTCTCTCTATTAAATGCTATACCTGTATGAACATATTAGAAAAAATAACCCAAAATAAAGCAGCATTCAGTAAATCGGAACGCAAGGTTGCAGAAGTGATTCTTGCAAACCCGCAGACAGCCATTCATTCGAGTATAGCAACCCTGGCCAAAATGTCGGATGTCAGTGAGCCTACGGTCAATCGTTTTTGTCGACGTTTGGACACCAAAGGTTTTCCGGACTTCAAGTTACATCTGGCACAAAGTTTAGCTAATGGTACACCCTATGTTAACCGACATGTAGATGAAAATGACGGTCCAGATGAGTATACCAACAAAATATTCGAATCAACCATGGCTTCTTTGGAAGTAGCCCGTCAATCTCTTGATGTGCACATCGTAAACCGCGTTGTTGATTTGCTCACTCAAGCCCAGAAAATTTCATTCTTTGGTCTTGGCGCATCAGCGTCTGTGGCGCATGATGCACTGAACAAGTTTTTCCGATTTAATGTGCCAGTGGTTTACTTTGAAGACATACTCATGCAACGTATGAGCTGTATGAACAGTACCACCGGTGATGTGGTTGTGCTCATTTCCCACACTGGCCGAACAAAAAGCTTGGTGGAAGTAGCGCAAATCGCGCGAATGAATGATGCGACTGTGGTTGGCATTACCTCTGGAGATAGTCCACTGGCACAAGAGTGCACCTATGTGCTTTCACTAGAAGTACCTGAAGACACCGACATGTATATGCCGATGGCCTCGCGTATTGCCCAGTTAACATTGATAGATGTGCTAGCCACCGGTTTCACGTTGCGTCGTGGCAACAAGTTTAGAGAAAACTTGAAGCGGGTAAAAGACACCCTGCGGGGATCGCGTTACGAGAAACGCCCTGATTAACCATTATCGCGTTTTACGCCTTTAGTAACGCCACGTGTGTCGCCCTAAGTTTAATGTAATGTTAATGGGCGACAGGCGTTAAAATCTTTATATCATCGGCACTTGGCTAATGCCCTTGATGGGCGTTAAAATTCTACTAACATCATGGGTAAAAATCGGCTCTGCCCGCCCAACTGGTCGAGCCAGTTGCCAGATTTTCTTTCTTTCATTCACATTTCTGTCAGATTCAACTACTATTCTGTAATAAAATTACGTAAAGCGATTACAGGCGAATTTATAATCTAATTCACCTTGTATGTCATATGATACTTCATCCAGAAATAGCGACGGAATAACATGACCAGAAGAACGAAAATTCTTGCCACTTTAGGCCCTGCAACCGATTCAATTGAAAAGATTCAGGCCATCATAGCTGCTGGCGCAAATACAGTACGCATGAATTTTTCTCACGGCCAAGCAGAAGACCACATCGAACGTGCGAAGCGCGTTAGAGAAGCTGCTAAGAATTTAGGAAAGTACGTTGCTATATTGGGTGATTTGCAAGGGCCTAAAATCCGCGTAGCGCGATTTGTAGACGGTGCTGTTCACCTCGATGTTGGCGCGACCTTTACCCTAGATGCCGAACTCGACCGTGACGCAGGCGACGCTACCCAAGTGGGTATTGATTACAAAGCGCTACCTGACGACGTATCAGCAGGCGACATCTTGCTTTTAGATGATGGCCGTATACAACTTCGCGTAACATCCGTTGAAGGTCGCAAGGTGATTACTGAAGTGACTGTTGGCGGCAAACTTTCTAACAATAAAGGTATTAACCGCCAAGGCGGTGGTTTGTCAGCAGAAGCGCTCACCGAGAAAGATAAAGAAGATATTAAGACGGCGGCAAAAATTGGCGTAGACTATTTAGCGGTTTCATTCCCTCGAAGCGGAGCTGACTTAGATTACGCACGTGAACTCGCTGAGGCCGCTGGCTGCTACGCAAAAATTTGTGCCAAAGTTGAGCGTGCTGAAGCCGTCGCCACTGACGAAGCCATTACTGACATCATTAGTGCTTCAGATGCGGTGATGGTTGCCCGTGGTGATTTAGGTGTGGAAATTGGCGATGCTGAGCTTGTTGGGGTGCAAAAGAAACTCATTTCTCGCTCTCGCCAGCTAAACAAGGTGGTGATAACGGCGACACAGATGATGGAGTCGATGATTGATAGCCCTATGCCAACACGTGCCGAGGTAATGGACGTTGCAAACGCCGTTCTAGACGGCACAGACGCCGTTATGTTGTCAGCAGAAACCGCTGCAGGTAACTTCCCGGTAGAAACTGTGACAGCCATGGCGAGAGTGTGTGAAGGTGCAGAAACCCATCCAAGCATCAAAATCTCGAAGCATAGAATGGATGAATTATTCTCTTCTACCAGCGAATCTATCGCTTTATCAGCCGTTTATGCCGCCAACCACCTTCCTAGCGTTAAGGCCATTGTCGGTCTAACAGAAAGCGGCAACACGCCTAAATTGATGTCACGCATCACTACCTCGCTACCTATTATTGCTATGTCTCGCCATGAAGACACCCTTAATAGCATGGCGCTTTACCGAGGTGTTAAGCCCGTCTATTTCGATTCTTCAGACAGCGAGCCTGGAAAATTGAAGTACGACGTGATTGCCGCTCTTAAAGAAAAAGGGTTAGTGAAAAGTGGTGATAGCATTATCCTTACTTATGGCGATGAAATGGAAAAAGTTGGTGCGACCAACACGCTTAAGATTGTTGATGTAGAATAAACCTCAATGTGATTGCAGTGGTGCGAGCGTGCTACTGCAATCACACTACCCAACCTGTTTACGTATAATCTCTCTATTTACCTCACATTTTTATTCTCTCAAGCAAAAGAATCTGGTGGTCATATCCGATGATTACCTGCATGATAAACACATCAAGACACCCATGTTAGGTCATTACATCAGGACAGCCATATTAACCTTACCGAGGCTATCATTAGAAAAATTATGAAAAAAATCACACTATCTGTCATTTTATGGGCACTCATGTCTTCCTTGGCGTTCTTTGCAAAAGCAGAATTTAACCACGTTGTTGTTGAAAGTGCTGCCACGCCATTACAACCTATAATGATTCAAGGCCCAATGCCCATTGAAGCTGAATATTTCGCAGGCTTGTTAGACAATGTGCAAACAGAAAAATCTGGAAACGCTACCTTTTATAAGGGCACACTAAACGGCTATCCTGTAGTGGTAGTTAAAACTGGTAAAGGATTAGAGAATACAGCTGCAGCAACGGCTGTAGGGATTATTAAGTATCGCCCCCTTATCATTATCAACCAGGGAACCTCTGGCGGTCACGACCCCAAACTACAGGTGGGTGATATTGTACTTGGCGCAAGAAGTGTCAACATCGGCAATTTCAAGACACCCAAGTTAGCAAAAGCACAAGGCTCCAACCCCCTAACCTGGACACCCATGGATTTGATGGCATCTGAAGGCAGTGCTGGCGAAGGTGACAGCGCCTCAGACGCTAACAAAATTAGGTATTATGCGGGTGACGAGACACTGATATCTGTAGCGGTCAGCATAAGGGATACCTACACCCGTGGAAAAATTGTGAAAGGCACCATCGGCAGCGCCAATTTCTGGAATAATGAACTAGACCGTATCGCGTGGCTTCACGAAGAGATGGGCACAAGTGTAGAAGAAATGGAAACAGCCGCAGCCGCACAAGTTGCTT
The DNA here is from genome assembly GCF_015767655.1 of Alteromonas sp. B31-7. Taxonomy (NCBI): domain Bacteria; kingdom Pseudomonadati; phylum Pseudomonadota; class Gammaproteobacteria; order Alteromonadales; family Alteromonadaceae; genus Alteromonas; species Alteromonas sp. B31-7. The sequence goes on along the minus strand of NZ_CP065233.1, from coordinate 1,803,951 downwards.
ATGCGTACAAGACACCCATGTTAGGTATCCGTGTGTTATCAAACAATATAACAAACCATGGTGAATATGACCCTTCCACAGCGAAAGCCTGCCAGTCATTCGTTAAAGGCGTAGTAGAAGCTTACATAAATCAACTAAACACAACATTAAAACCGCTTTAGTTTTTAAGAACTGTCCTAAGCGACAGGTTGTTTTTCGAGTACGCCTGATAATATATAAACTAAATACCTATGAGTTTAGATTTATGGCAACACGTCGAAGCGACCTCGTCAATTTATCCGAAACACCGTTTTACCATTGCGTAACGCGGTGTGTTCGGCAATGCTATTTGTGCGGATATGATAAAAACACAGGGCAAAGTTTTGAACACCGCCGAGGTTGGGTTGAAAAAAGAACGCTATTTTTGTCATCCGTTTACGCCATAGATTTATGCGCCTACGCCGTGATGAGCAACCATGTTCATGTTGTTTTGAGAGTAGATGAGAAATCAGCTAACTCACTTTCAATGCGGGAAGTGTTAATACGATGGCACAAACTCCATAAAGGCACATTACTCACTAAATCCTACCTGGCTGGCGAAGCCCTCTCTGAAGCAGAATTGTTGAGTGTAAAGCGTACCGCTGCCGTATATCGAAAACGATTATTTAGTATCAGTTGGTTTATGCGAGATCTTAATGAGTACATCGCTCGCGCAGCAAATGCAGAGGACGAATGTAAAGGGCGCTTCTGGGAAGGTCGTTTTAAGTCTCAAGCGCTTTTAGATGAGAAAGCATTACTTAGTTGTATGGTCTACGTTGACTTGAATCCAATACGTGCATCATTAGCCAGCACCCCTGAAGACTCCGAGTACACCAGTATTAAACGGCGTATTGAATGTAAGTTAACACGTAAAACGTCAACGGGAATTCTACCTTTTAAATCCGATACTGCTTGTTCAAATCAATATTGCCTCAACCTAACTTTTACAGAGTATGTGACGTTACTAACTCAGACGGGTAAAGCTGTGAGAGATGATAAAGCGGGATTTATTGACGGTGAGTACCAAGCTTCATTGAACCAAATAGCCTTGTCTAGTTCTCAGTGGCTCAAAGCCAGTCTCGAATTTGAACAACACTTCTCTATCGCAGTGGGTAGTGTAAGTAGGATAAAAAAATTCCAGCACACTACCGGGCGGCGAAGGTTAAAAGGGGTTTCGACCGCCCGGAAACTCTTTGGTTAACGTCTACAAACTCGCAAACTCTGACGAGGTATGAACGTAATTTTGCTGATGATGAATAAGAATACTTTTTGCTCTATTGACCATATCATCTCGCTGAAACTCCCAATTTCTTAAATCAGCTTGCTTTGCCTGCTTCAAGTAGTAGGAGATTCGCGCATTTCTAAGAAGATGACTCTTTCGATTAAAGTCAAACTCAGCATTGTTGTAAATCGTTTCAATCTTGATGATAGAGGGATGATACGGCTTATCAGTATTACCAGCATTTGCCTGGCTGATAAGATTCGTACCGCTCATTAAAAGCCCAGCTATCATGATTCCAGCGGAGATTAGTGAAGCTGAGAAAATCCAGCGTAAAATATTCATCGCGTTAGTCCCTTGCAATAATATAAATTAAAAAGTCACTGGGAATAAAGCACTTCTCATGCCATCACAAAAAGTAAACATAATCAACAACTTAAACTCTCACATCAAGTGAGCTCACGCAGGCAAAAGGTAAGTTCTACACTACATAAGGAACATTCTTCTAATGGCCTGCTATAAAGACACCCATTACTTTCACCTTGGATATTTTAATATGACCTACACAATTAAAATGCAGAAAGACACCCTTTAAAACAACGCTGTTCTAATGGTCTTTGAGTGGCTGTCCATTAAATGCCACTAGTAAACATATCTCGTGAAATTAAGTATCCGAAGAAACCTAGAGTGGATTAGTTGGGAGTAAGCACCGTGAAGTGGGTGTCTAATTATTTTTAAGTTGGGTGTCTGAGTAGATTGTCTATCTTCTAAACCCAATAAAAAAGGAGCCGAAGCTCCTTTTTATTGCAAGGTCAAGACTAGTTCATGGCTGTCTCGGTAGCGGTATCAGGAACAACCTCTAGGTTGTCCTCTACGTCTTTAACATCTGACGCATTTTTTGCAATTTCAATAGCGAGTTGTCGCTCCGCATCGGAGTCAACCTCACCCGTTAATACTACATTGCCGTTTTCCACGTCGACGTCGATATCAAAACCTGAAATATCAGTGTCCATTAGTAACCGAGTTTTGATAACCGTCGCAATTTTAGCATCTGTTAACGCGCTTTCAGACTCTTCTTTCGATTGAGCAAGATCATCTTGCATGTCCTCGGAACTTTCAGAGAGATCTTTTTCCTCAACCACTGTGAGTCTGTTGTCTACCGACATTACACCATCAATGTTCGCAACTAACTCTTCAGCTAGCTTTTTGTCGACGGAGTTAGACACCTTACCCGTTAAGATAACATCGCCATTATCAACGTCGGTATTGATATCGAATGAGTTCAAATTGCCATTGAATAATAGCGTTGCCTCAGCTTTACCATCTATCCAAGCATCCTTTGCGCCTTTTTCCCATTTGTTATCCGATTCCATATCCCCGGCAACAGCCGCTGAACTTATGGATGTAGCAACTAATAGTGAGATCAAAGTACGTTTCATAACATTTCTCCTTTGTTGAAACACATTAGTCACTAAGCGAAAGTCAAGCCACTATTTTAAGCCATTGATTTAATATTATTTTATTTAAAACACCTAGTCTTAACACGCTCCCTATTTTGCAAAGTTTGCCCGTGATTGCGAAGTTTTTACTGAGCCACGTGATATATACGGTACAAATTTTGTATACCATCTACGCAATAACGCGAAGGCGAAATTTCAATTATAACCTTAGCAAAGGCAAAGCCACGCCTGGTGTGGATTGTAGTGCTTTGTTACCTTTTCAATTAACGCAATGTCAGGAAGGACGATGAACATTTTACTGGATACAGTAGCAATTCTACTCATACTTATTACGCTGGCCCCCTCTCTTCCTTCTTCCCACTGGTTAGTTAGAGTTTGGGAATTTCCCCGCCTTCAAATTCTGTGCATCATGTTGATAACATTAACGGCTAGCCTTTTAATAGGAGAGGCTGAAGGCCTAGGATTCAATATCCAAAGCCTGCTATTACTTGTACTCGTGGGCTGTGCTATATACCAAGCCTTCTGGATTTATCCCTACACACCATTGGCTTCCAAAGAAGTGGAAAGGGCTGAGTCGCCGGACCAAGATAATAAGATTAGCATTCTTTCAAGTAACGTCTTTATGCCCAATGAAAACTACCATAAACTTCTTTCTCACGTGAAAGACACCCAACCCGACTTCCTAGTCACCTTAGAGTCGAATAAGCGATGGCAGAATGCACTTGCAGAACTAAATTCGGATTACCCTTATCAGAAACACTGTCCGTTAGAAAATTTGTATGGAATGAACCTGTATAGCAAAGTGCCATTGGATACCGTAGAACTGCATTATTTTGTAGAAGATGATGTGCCTTCGTTCAAAGTCACTTTCACAAAAAACAATAGCACTGTAACAATATTTTTCCTTCATCCTAAGCCGCCAAGCCCTACTGAAAATAAAAGAGCGAAACCTCGGGACATAGAGTTAGATCTGGTAGGCAATATGGTTTGTGATTACGAAGAGCCAGTGATTGTCGCTGGTGATTTAAATGATGTGGCTTGGTCTCCCACCACTCGTAAGTTCAGAAAAGTGAGCGGCCTTCTAGACCCGCGTATCGGGCGAGGCTTTTATAACACCTTTCACGCCCATTACCCTTTAATTAAATGGCCTCTTGATCATTTATTTCATTCGAGTCATTTTTCACTTGTGGATATACGCAAGCTTGGTGATATCGGCTCTGATCACTACCCGTTATTGACAACGCTGCAGTTGAAAGAGTGAAATCTAAGGTAGGTCGTAACTTGATGAAGGAGAAAAGTCTCAGCCAATTAATTAGGCAGTTTGGGTACTCACATGTTCAACCGGTCGTTTTCTTAGGTGTTTCACACACCACATCACGCTATCACAAGCGTCTTCCCTACGTTTAAAGTGAGACAAACCTAATAATCTGTCACTCCTAGGCCAAACCGCTTGATTTAGCACAGCGACATCACTTTCCGTGAGGCGTGAGGCATCCAACACTATTTCAATCGCTTTTTTATTAGGTTTAATCAAAGTGGGGTTAGCAACGGTTACCAAGGATTTATCGACACAAATATACTCCCGTTTAACTGGGTCTCTTACCACTCCTACGGTATTGTCATCGCAAATAATCGCCGGCCAACCTTCAGAAATACGACTTTGACCAAACATAAGCAGTGTAAAGGCAACAAGCACAAAGAGAGTAAGGCCAATAAACTGAACACTTAAATCAGGTGCAACGGAGACAATAACAGCCACAATAGCCACGAAAAGGATCCAACCACCGAAAACCCTTCTCATCGCATTCGGAGAAATTCCTGAAATGATATCAACGTGTTTCAGCGTTTGCTTATCATATTGACGAAGTACTACAGATGACTGCGAGGACACAACTCACTCCCACGATTATTTCGATGAACTGTATTAGCTAACAGATACGAAAACAAGTATGCAAAAGGTTAAATTTGAAGGCTAACTATGCCGTTTTAGGTAACTCTGATGACAACTGACATATTTCAAAATGCATGGACTCTGGATGCTTAGCTTGATGACGTCGCACTTTCGCTAGCACATTGAGCTCGTCGGGCTCACCAAAGAAAAACCACTCCGCAAACTGCCTGCCTAATCCACCACTTCTCAGTTGATAGACATGAACAACATAACGGTAACCGCTATCGTACGCGCTCTGATAGGCTGAACTTTCATTTATGGAAGTAAAACCGCCGCGAGGATGAATAGCAAAGCTCTTAACGCCGGCACCTCTTCGCGTAAGGAAAGACAGCCCAGTTTGCGCTACACGTCGAAGCGCTGCATCTCTCACCTGTTCAAGCGTGACATCAAGGTAAGGAATGTCAATTTTTCCAAACATCCTGCACGCGTTAGGGCAGCCCGGAGCCAGTCCGATGGAAAAAGCGGTATGCTCCCGCCCCTCCCAAGGTCGCGTCCATACATATGGGCTTATGTGCACATAAAGTGTTTGCCCATCACAAGGGAGAACAAACACATCAGGTACGTTGGGATTCCGTGCATTAACGAGCTCGTTTAGGCTATTACTAGCATATTGCACGATCAGCCTCCTCAAACCACACTGCCTTCATGGCAAAAATTATACTTAAGTATAACATACACGAATTATTTCACAATCGCAGAACCTTTGTTAGAACGATATGAAATAACCAATGATGAGTTATATTTAGAAATATAACTCATTGATATAATTAAATGTTTCTTCTAGTGGGATGAGGATATTTCGGTCAATTCAATCGTGTCTTCTGCCACGATTTTCAGGCACAGCAACTAGTTGCTCTTCAACGTAGGCGCATACTCCCTCCAAGGTGTCACCATGAGGAGATTCAAAGCTTACGCTGTCACCTTCCGACTGGCCTTCACAAGCTTCAATAGCTTCTGGTGGTGGCGTTCTTGGGCGTTCATGCTGTTGGGCAAATGCATTAGAAGCAGCGGTAACTAAGCCAGTTACTGCAATTAAACTCAATACCGTCTTTTTAACGTTTATACTCATAACTATTTCTCCACTGCATGGGTGTCTTGTTGTTTACTCTGGATTCAAGAATACGCTTGGTACTGAATCACTATAACGAAACAATGTGCAGTTCTAACGCAGCAAGTGTGTAAATACAGTGAATAAATGTTAAGCATGCTTGTGCCCCACCCTACCTTATATATAATTTACCCATGAAATTGTCCTATAAATTCCTGTGTTTACTGCTAGGCTTTACGTGCTTTTCGTTATTGCTTTCGCTCGCATTGGCCCGTTGGAGCTTTGAGCAAGGGTTCACAGAATTCATCATCAACCAAGAACGCGAGCGTTTAAATCAACTCGCGGTTCAACTCGTCGATGAATATCGTGCTAACGGCAACTCGTGGGAAAATGTAGAACTAGATAATGCTTCCTTTTTCTCTGGCCCTCCAAATAGAAAATTTGGCCCTCCTCGCCGAATGGGGCCGCCCCCGCGATCACGGTCAATGGCTGCAAACAACCTCGACCTTGGCCCACCAACTGCACTTTTCGATAATGAAGATAATGTAGTAACTGGCAATGTCTCTAGAGATTCGTCTGCAAAGCAAGTTACCGTGGATTTAATCTCAGACAGAGGGCGTATTGGTACGCTAATCAGTTACCCGCCACCGACGCCTAATTCAGAAATAGCCGTTGCATTTGCCGCCCAGCAAAATCACGCCATTATCATTATTGGGTTGGTTTCCTTCGCACTGGCAATCATCATAGCGTTGGGCATTACACCACGAATATTACGACCGTTTGAGTCGATATTAGCCGCAGTAAAAGCCCTGACTGCTCGTAAATACGACACCTACCTTCCAAATGAAAGAGCCGATGAATTCGGAGAGTTGATGAGCCATATCAATACGTTATCTACTACGTTAAAAAACAATGAAAACACAAAAAATCAATGGCTTGCTGACATATCTCACGAATTAAGAACACCGCTTACGATACTTTCTGGAGAAATAGAACTCATAAAAGCAGGCATACGCCCTTTAGACCAAAAGCAATTGCATTCTTTCGATCAAGAAGTATCTCGATTGTCATTGCTTGTTGAAGACCTTTATCAATTGTCTCTCTCAGACATTGGCGGTTTGCGATACCATTTCCTGAGTGTCAATTTACGTGACGCTGTCATCTCACAAAAAGACACTCTGTTAAGTAAGTTTATACAGAAAGGCATCGATATTGAGATAGCTGAGGCTTCGCCCATACTCATAGATGCTGACCCCCAAAGAATAAACCAGTTAATCACAAATCTATTGGTGAATGCATGTGAATATACAGACGCGCCAGGTAAAGTCGTGATTACGCTCAAAGATAGCGGCCCCTCTGCTACACTACTTATTGAAGATACACCGCCTGGAATAAAGAAAGGCAATGAATCTTTATTATTTGAACCCTTATTTAGAGAAGACGCCTCTCGTGCTCGCCGAAGCTCTGGAGGCGGCCTAGGCTTGTCCATTTGCAAACAAATAGTTAACGCTCATCAAGGGAAGATTGTTGCAGAGCCCTCGAAGCTTGGCGGTATTAAAATCACAATCACGTTGCCAAAAGAACAACTTATAAAGGATAACTGATGCGGTCTGACAACCATGTTCTTATCGTAGAAGACGAAGAAAAAATTGCACAAATTTTGGTGGATTTCTTTGCGTTAGAAGGTTTTGATAGCCACGTATTACACTCAGGTGAACGCGTTATAGATGAAGTTAAAAAACGCCAGCCTACCGCCGTAATCTTAGACAGAATGCTGCCTGGCGTGGACGGGTTAACCTTATGTAAGCAGATTCGACAATTTTCACAGGTTCCCATCTTAATGTTGACAGCGCGAGTGGATGAAATAGACCGCCTTATTGGTCTAGAAGCTGGCGCCGACGACTACGTATGTAAGCCTTTTTCTGCACGTGAAGTCGTCGCAAGAATACAAACCATCTTACGCCGTACCGCGCGTGCTCCCGACACTGAAGAATACACTAATGTATTAGTCTTCAAGCATATTGAACTTGATATCGCTAAATTTCGCTGCAGCTGCAATGGTTCACCGGTAGAACTGACGCCTGTCGAATTTCGGTTACTTAAAACCATTATGACTAACCCCGGCGTTGTGTATTCACGAGAGCAGCTAATGGCATCGGGTTACCAAGACGGTAGAGTCGTGAGCAACCGTACAATAGACAGTCATATGAAAAACTTGCGGCACAAGTTAACCGCGGATCACCTAGAGTGTCCAATTCAAGCCGTGTACGGCGTAGGCTACAAAATCGTCTAAACCTTAAAACTTCTTTAAACCCCCTTAAATCCTGCACAATATCTGCACTTTTAGCCGATAGGATGACGTGCAGGTAAATCACTAACAAGACACCCACGACAATTCTGTTTCTTATGGGTGTCTTGATAATCAACCAATAATCAAACGCTCGTTATACGCGCAAAAAACCGCGTTTTATCATGGGTGTCTTGTTAGCAGATAGATGAAAAATGCAGCGTTGGCTATTAAACAAAAGGTGGGTGTCTTGATATGAATAAAAAAGAAACTGGGTATTTGCTGGGTGCTGCATTACTTATTCTTACGTTGGTAGCGTGCGGTGGTAGCGATAGTTCAAGTACCGTTGATACAGACACTACGTCTGCATCAGACACGGATAATACACAATCAGACACCCAACTAGGGTTAGATCCTGACAACTTTCTCACAGACGCCTTAGCCCAAGACATAAGCACAACCTCTTGTACCTTATCTGATGGCACAGAGACCCAATGCTACGAAATAGTCATCAATGGCGTACCTTCAAATAATGAAATAGGGCCATTTTGCCCTACACATATTGATGATGACGAAACACAAGGGGGGGTATGGTTTGACGGAGCGGCGAGCTGTATCAACTCGATGGTGAGTTTATTGTGTATACCAAAACGCTCTACGGAGATGATTGGCAGCTATATGACGAGACCACTGGTGAGGTATATGTAACAGACACCCAAGTCGCCTGTGAAGCAGCAGCGCGACCCGATGTAGATCCCGAGTATCAAAATCACTGTGTGCAATGCGATATCGAATACTACAACGGGGGGGTTCAGCAAACTTTTCTTATCCCCGTTACTCCAGTAGCGTTATCCAACCCAGAACAAGTCAGTGCTGATATAGGTGTAGCACTCAACGGTGTTGTTATCGCGGGCCCCGCGCCTGTTAGCGCCATTCTCGCCGCCAACACCATTGCCGCTTTTGACGATTGCGGCGGGCATATAAACCCGGTGGAAGGCTATCATTACCATGCAGCATTAGGCTGTAGTGATGTCATTACCTCAGTAGACGGCCACGCAAACCTCATTGGTTATGCGTTAGACGGGTATGGCATTTATGCCATGTTGAATTCAACAGGCGAAGAAGATTACGATCTTGACGAATGTAGAGGTCATAGCGACGACACGAGAGGTTATCATTATCATGCTGCAAGTGCGGCTGAAAATATGTTTATCGGCTGTTACAGTGGAGCGCAGGGAAGTATCGAGGTAGCGCAGTGATGAAACCAGTCACCTTATTGAGCTTGCTATTACTCAATTCATTTGTTTTTTCGTCACAAAGTTATGCGCACAATGGGCATGTCTTTGATGCCGCAATTGACGCTTGCAGAGCATTAAGCATAAGCGACAAATGTCAGTACGAGTCTGGAGGCGATAAACGCTTTAAAGGCACATGCCAAGTTTTCAATGGCACGAAACTCTGCGTACGAAATCAGCCTATCGAATTCATCAAAGGGGATGGTGCTAAGGCAAACCCTGATTCACACGAGCATCATCACGAAAACAGTCCCCACACCGTCGCCACTCACCTACCCCCACAGCTAAGCAAACCGCTTCTAACATTCTTTTAAGCTTTGCAATGCCGTTCAAACCTTGGAACGGCAACCACTTTGCTGTGTAAATATCTTTCACTCACAATGAAATGTTTGCACAATACGTGTGTATAGCCCGCCGAAAAATAAATATTTCAATTAGAAAACATGCAGTTACTGGAATGGTACAGCTATTGCTACTTTAGTAGTAATTATCACGCAGGTTGTCGAAACATTGGAGGTTGTCATGCACTTACCAGTAAGCGTAGTTACCATAGTAAAAAGCCGTACTGAAAAGCTCTGTCACTTGATTGAGCAACTAGAACATTGTCACCCCTCGCCAGCTGAACTCGTTATTGTATGGATGTCTTCACCGTCTGAACTGTCTCTTATACGAAGCGAAAAATTCGATATTGTGCATAAATTTGTCAACCAAGACGATTTACCCATCGCAAGAGCCAGAAACAAAGGCTTGCTTGAAGCAAAACATGACACCCTCGTCTATATGAACGTTGATGCCATATGTGCGCCAAACTTCATTGAAGCAGGCCTTAGAGAATGGTCACAACATAGCGTTCTGCACACCAAGGTAAAAATGATAGACGCAGAATGCTGGCACCTCGACCACAATCTAATCAGCGCGTCGATGTCGTCTGAAACCACGCTAACAGACAGTCATGCCAACGACACATCTAAAAAAGATACTCCTTCAGAAGATGGCCCCTCTGAAGACAACAACGAAATCCCTCACCGAGACCAGATAACAATTAAGCAGGAAGATCATCATGGAAAGTTTAGTCACGATAGTATTTGTTCTACAGTGTTTTTTATTAATAAGGCAGATTTCGAGAAAACCGGCGGTTTCGATGAAGGCTACAGCGGCTTCGGAATAAACGACGAAGATTTTTTCACCAATTGCAGAACTTTAGGGTTCGCCATTAAAGAAATACCACAAATCACCTTCTTACCTGAGCGGCCGAATTATCAATGCCCGGTTAATCACCTACTGGATTTCGTTAAGAACGCTGAACGTTACTATTCGAAATGGGGCAAGTACCCCCGCCCCGACGTGCTAGATGCATACGCCGAAGCAGGCTATATCAATCAAGACTATATTGAAAATGGCATTCAGGTTTTACAACTGCCTAACGCAAGTAAAAACGAAGACGATACAGAGACACCCATGCAAACATCGCCAGAATTGAGCGCTGCATCTATCACGCCCTCACGTATGGCAGCTCAGGTAGACAAGCAGGTTACGCAGCTACCGAACCTAAATAAAGGTGTAGAACATGACACCCATGATGCAGCCGCAAACAACGCTATCGTTGCCTCACGTGTTTACACTGCGTAATAGCGAGTTTGCGATGAATGAGGAAAGGTTATGTCACTTTTAAAACCGAATCTCTCAGCGCAACTTAGTGAGTTTATAGCTCAGCCTGCATTTCCATGTGCAGGCGCAAAAACCGCGCTCACCAAAGATCAAGTACACGTAAAACAGTACGACGATCTATCCTGTGAAATGAATAATATTGATATGCTTTCGGATATTTACGATTTTATTCATCAATTCAACATGGAAAAAGACATTTACTCGTCGTTGGTATTTACCTTTGAACTCCCAGAAGTACTGAATGAAACTGTGTTCGACAAACTGTTGTGGAGAAAGCTGCAACAACTCCATGAAATTGACGCATGCATAAATGACTGGGACGAGAATGTGGCCAACGATCCACATCACCCTAATTTCAGTTTCAGTTTAGGCGGCTGTGCCTTTTTCATTATTGGCCTGCACCCTGCGGCTTCGCGTAAAAGCAGGCGCTTTTCACGGCCAGCACTGGTTTTTAACCTTCATGCGCAATTTGAAGCGTTAAAAGAACAAGGCAAGTTCACTCCGTTACGGGATCATATCAGAGAGCAAGATGCTATTTTTTGTGGCAGTAAAAATACGCTGCTCGACAATCATGGAGAATCTTCGGAGGCCCTGCAGTACAGTGGCAAGCAACAGCCTAAAAACTGGCAATGCCCGTTCCACGCTGCATCAAATTAAACCATAAAAAGAGTCAAACAATGAGACAAACAATACAACCTAGAAGCGGCACAGCATTTACGATTAAAAAAGGGGAAAGATTAAAAGTTATCGACCCCCGAGGGTGAACAAGTGGCCGATATTTATGCGTTTAACGAACACGACAAAACCGAGTTTCTGTCATCAGGCAGAACCCTGGATTACAACGAAAGCATTCGCTTTAAAACCGGCAGCAAGCTTTACTCCAACTTAAGTGAAGTCATGTTTGAAATAATCGAAGACAAAGTGGAAGATCATGACTTCTTGCTCACGCCATGCAGTGTGGACACATTTAGACACTTTTATCCTGACGAAGAACCCGTCCCTGGCTGCTACGGCAATCTCGTTGCCGCGTTCGCGGAATTTGATATTCCTGCTCACCATGTAGGCACAACGTTCAATACCTTTATGAATGTGGATATTAGCGACAACGGAAAAATTGCGGTTCTGCCGCCAAAAAGCCAAGCCGGTGACTTTACCGTATTTGAAGCCAAAATGGACATGATAGTGGGCTTAACCGCCTGTTCTGCTGGCGAGTCAAATAACTTTCGCTATAAACCTATACAATTTGAAATTTTACCAGCCCAGACAGTATAAAGCCGCTACTATCGCAGCGGCTTAAAACAGGCTTACACCAGCTTATTTTTCAACGACTTGAACACTTATCGGGTTTTCAAACGCGTTTAACTTGTCTTCAAGCAGGGTAGAGAATGCTTCGGCTGAATGAATGGCCTCGTCTCTTTGAGGCCACACCGCCAGAATTTTGTATTCGAATGCGGTTAATGGCTTGAACATCACTAAGTGATCGAATTCGCCTTTTTCTACGCCGACGACTTGGTCTAGCCTGTAAAATACCGCTAGGCCCAATTTATCTTGGTCGCCTAGCACACTTTGAGGCCCCCACGTCCCAATCACGCCCCACTCAGCGCCTTTTACATCAATAACTTGTGTATTATCATGCGCGACTAACCCCGCCACTATTCCTGACGCGGCTTCTGATGCTTTCACGTTAATATGGGTGGTTGGGTCAAATGCATTAATTCGGTATACCGTTTGAATGTCTACCCCCGCTGAACCGTTTTCATCCAAAGCCCAGTTTTCATAATTCACTTTAAAAGAGGCTGAAGTCTGACTGTTCTCAAGCAAGGTATAAGACGTATTATCTACATATTGAAAATGTAATATGCCATTGTCGGTCTTTCTTCCAAGGGCGCCAACACCCAAAGATTTACCTACTTTAAGCGCATCTCCCCCCCACTCACTGAGTGAATGATAACTGTCGTAACCATCCTGACCTACTTTTGACAGAACCGGGTCGCTTCCTGTTTTCACAAATACATCAATCGCATTACGCCAATCGAAATATAGACGATAGCCTACTTTGTCGGATTCCCAGCCTGGCCCTTCGTAGCGTAAATAATAAGAATGATCGGTAAGCTGCTCAGGTGCAACAAAGTGTTCCACCGTTTCGAAGGAAAATTCTTGTGCTTCATATACCGTGCCGTTCCATTCGCCGCCGGTTCTGATCGAAAGCTCTGCATGCGCAAAATCTTCAACGGGTTGGCCTGCGCTAATTCTGGTTAGGGGATAATACTCCGAAGTGCCTGGCGTCACATTAATGGCGGCAAAAAGCGCTTTTCCGCCTTCCGGCGTATTGCGCCATTCAGATGGCACCCCCTTTACCCGCCATTGTGATTGCGCATCGGGCACCGGTACGGAAACCCATTGTGTCATCGCGCCCCCTTCTGCTGGATTATTAACCAGCACACCCTTTTCTTTTATATTTTTTGCATTATCGCACGCCGTCAATATTGGCAATATAACCAAACCTAACTTCATGACTTTATTCATAAAACCTCTCCTAACGATGAATTTATCGGTAATTACTCACGCAGTTTATTTTAAACAATATATTGACAAATGCCACCGGTGGCAATTATTTTAAATTTTGTTAACGGAATTTTTCAATTTAGTATGTCGTTTGTATATATCGATGTCGGTTTAAAGGGTTACTCAAATGGTGAACTTCAGTTTAGAAGGCAAAAGAGCGCTGGTTACAGGGGCTAGTCGAGGAATTGGTCAAGCCCTATCTCTTGCGCTCGCCCAGGCTGGCGCGCATGTTATCTGTGCAAGCTCTCGCGCCGGAGGCTGCGACCACACAGTAAGTAAAATCCTGGCAACGGGGGGTTCTGCCAATGCGGTAAGCGCAGATTTGTCTAATGCAGAGCAAGTTGCGGCCATGGCAGAAGAAGCGATGGGGCTAAAAGGCAATATCGATATTTTAGTCAATAATGGGGGCACTATCCATAGGGCACCAGCCACCGACTTCCCGCTATCAGCGTGGCAACATGTGCTTGCGGTTAATCTTGATTCTGCGTTTATTTTAAGCCAAGCCATAGGCCGCAACATGATTCAGCAACAGCAAGGGAAGATTATCAATATTGCCTCAATGCTGAGTTACTCTGGCGGTATCACTGTACCTGCCTATACCGCAAGCAAACACGCCATTGCGGGTCTTACCAAAGCATTAGCGAATGAATGGGGTCAATTCAATATTCAAGTGAATGCCATAGCACCAGGCTATATCAAAACTGACAACACTCAAGCACTGCAAGATGATGAAAAACGCAGTAGCGAAATATGTGCTCGAATACCTGCTGGACGATGGGGGCAAACCGATGATCTCGCTGGCGCTGTGGTTTTTTTAGCCAGCCAAGCCAGCAATTACGTTAATGGGCACACCCTCGCCGTCGACGGCGGCTTTTTAGCACGATAGGAACCGTTTACTATGAACAACAAAATTGATTGTCGTTATGCTATTGGAAAGAAAGAGGCCAACGCCTACAACACCAATGAGCTAAGAGAGGCGTTTTTGGCAGAAAGCTTAATGACGCCGGGAAAAGTGGTATGGATTTACACTCATTACGAGCGCTTTATGCTAGGAAGTGCGGTGCCAACCACCACCCCGCTGACACTAGAGACCATTGAAGACCAGTTAAAAATGCCCTTCTTTACCGCGCGTAGAGAGGTGGGTGTTATTAATATCGGAGGTCCAGGCACTATTGAAGTCGCGGGTGTCAGTTACGATTTAGGCAATGAAGAAGCGCTTTATATCGGAAAAGGCAACGATAACGTCGTTTTCTCCTCTAAAGATGCGAATAACCCAGCAAAGTATTATCTTAATTCTGCCCCTGCACATCACAGCTACCCATGTAAAAAAATTGGAGAGCTAGAGGCAAATGTGCTGAATTTGGGCAGCCAAAGCACCTCCAATGAAAGAGACATTAAACAGCTCATCATTAATTCGGTGGTTGATACTTGCCAACTCCAAATGGGGCTCACTCGCCTGAAAAATGGGTCGGTATGGAATACCATGCCTGCTCACCAGCACGACAGACGCAACGAGGTTTACTTCTATTTTGATTTAGGCGACGACAATCGCGTTTGTCACTTCATGGGCGAACCCCACGAAACCCGCCACCTTTTTGTGGCAAATGAGCAAGCCGTGATTTCACCTCCTTGGTCGATACACTGTGGCGTAGGCATAGGAAGTTACGCCTTTATCTGGGGAATGGCTGGCGAAAACCTAGACTACGACGATATGGATAAATTTCCACCTTCGGCTCTTCGTTAAGGCGTGTCAACTATGCAGTTTTTGTCAAAGATAATGGTTATCGGCTTTACCGTCGCCACTCTTATGAGTTGCTCCAGCGAGGAGGTCGACCCGGATATCACAGTCCTTCGCATTGGTCATTCTTTGGATACACAACACTCAGTGCACAAGGCGATGGAGTATTTAGGTGAGCGGCTCGCCTATTATTCTAACGGAACCATGAATGTGGTTATTTACCCCAATAGTCAATTGGGCACTGAGCGCGAAATGATTGAACTATTGCAGATTGGCTCTTTAGCAATGACGAAAGTGTCCGCCAGTCCCTTGGAAGGCTTTGCGCCTGAAATGAAAATATTCAGCATTCCTTATTTGTTTAGAGATAGCGAGCATTTCTGGCGCGTTCTTAATAGTGATCTAGGCAGCGCACTGCTTACCGGTATCGAAGATTATCGCTTAAAGGGCTTAGGCTACTATGACGCAGGCAGCCGCAGTTTTTATACCAATGACAAGCCCATTCGCCAACCCAGTGACCTAAGCGGCCTTAAAATTCGCGTGTTAAACAGTCCAACCGCCGTCGCGAGCGTTCGTGCACTAGGCGGCGCAGCCACGCCCGTGTCATGGGGAGAGCTATATACTGCGTTACAGCAGGGTGTGGTAGACGGGGCTGAAAATAACCCGCCAAGTTATTACCTGTCTCGTCACTATGAAATTTCACGATATTACAGCCTCGATGAACATACGAGTGTGCCTGACGTCATGCTTGCTTCACTGCCGGTTTGGAACCGCCTTACTGATACTCAAAAGGAGTGGCTAACCAAAGCCATGGCCGATTCGGTGCAATACCAGCGTCAGCTTTGGAAAACGTCCACTATCGAGTCTCTTGCCAAAGTGAAAGCCGAAGGCGTCTCGGTCATCTACCCCGATAAAGCGCCTTTCTTAGAAGCGGTAAAGCCGCTTCATGAAAGCTTTAACGGCACACCAATAGGTGAGCTTATCCAAGACATTAAGGGGATGTAAAAATGACAATAATAAAATTCATCGATAAAACCTTGGCCGCAGCACTCGTTGTCGCAATGACCTGTATTTTACTGACGGTTATTTGGCAAATTGTCTCTCGCTACCTACTTCAAGATCCTGCAGCGGCAACCGAAGAGCTCTCTCGATTTTTCCTCATCTGGATAGGAATTCTAGGCGCCGCTTACGCCTATAAACAGCGCGCTCATCTTGGGTTTAACCTCATCGTAGAGCGCCGTTCTTTTGCTGTTAAACGAATTCTACTTACCCTCGTTGAGTGTGTTGTTATTTACTTCTGTGTGCTTGTCATGGTTTATGGCGGCTCAGAATTAGTCATGCTAACCCTTGAGCTCAACCAAATATCGGCAGCGCTAGGCGTCAAAATGGGACATATCTATCTCGTCCTTCCTCTATCAGGGCTACTGATTATTGGCTATAGCCTTGTCAACATTGCCACCCTGTGGTCTCAACCTCAAACGAGTACGCAATAATGGAATTAACTGGCATTATTTTAGTCGTCGTATTTTTTGCTTTATTGCTATTAAACGTCCCTATTTCCATCAGCATTGGTGTAGCGACGTTACTTGCCATGCTGATGAATATGGATGTAACCCCCGCCACCATTACCATTGCCCAGCGTATGGTGGGCGGTTTAAATAGTTTTGCCCTTTTGGCCATCCCCTTCTTTGTATTATCAGGTTTAATTATGGGGCGCGGGGGAATTGCTAAGCGCCTCATCGAATGTGCCATGGCGTTAATTGGCGCGTTGCCTGGAGGATTGGCATTAGTCAATGTGGTCTCTTGCATGATGTTTGGTGCTATTTCTGGTTCTGCGGTTGCCGCCACCTCGGCCATTGGCAGCTTTATGCTACCAGAAATGAAAAAGGCAGGTTACGAACCAAATTTTAGCGCCGCCGTTACGGCCGCCGCTGCCACCACAGGCATGCTAATCCCGCCCAGCAATATTCTTATTGTGTATGCCATTGCCAGCGGAGGTGTGTCTATCGCCGCACTCTTTATGGCGGGATATATTCCAGGCATCATGGTGGGGCTAGCGCTTATGATGGTGTGTTACGGATATGCGAAAATCAAAGGGTACCCGTTGGCTCCTCGCTTGCCTTTGTCCGTGGTATTTAAAAAAGTACTACAAGCCATTCCTTCGCTGTTTCTTATTATCTTGGTTATTGGCGGCATAGTTGGCGGTATTTTCACCCCCACAGAAGCAGGTGCCATTGCCGTGGTATATGCCCTATTACTGGCTGTGGTTTTCTATAAAGAAGTGGCGCTAAACGCGTTACCCGGTATCATGTTGAAAGCGGCGGAAACCACCGCCATCGTTATGCTACTCATTGCGGCATCTACCGCAATGTCATGGCTACTTTCTTTTGAAAACATTCCGCAAACACTCAGTAATGCATTACTCACCGTTAGCGATAATCCATTACTTATTTTACTGCTAATTAATTTGCTGCTTATTGTCGTTGGTGCATTTTTAGATATGACGCCTGCCGTTCTTATCTTTACGCCAATTTTCTTACCGGTAGCCATGCAGTTAGGCATGAGTGAATTGCAATTTGGTATCATGCTAGTGCTCAACCTATCAATTGGATTGTGCTCTCCCCCCGTGGGCGCTGTATTATTCATTACCTGTGCCATCGCGAAAACCAAGTTAGAAAATATTATTAAACCATTGCTCCCACTCTACGCGGCCATGTTTGTGGTGTTAATGCTCATCACCTACGTTGATTGGTTTAGTGAAGCGCTTCCAAGAGCATTGGGCTTTTAAATGATTGTTTTTAATGGAAGGGGCTTTATGTGTTAATATCTGACGAATTGGAAGTTAGCGCAGAAAAACAGATTGCAATGAATAAGCGCCCCACAATTAATGATGTAGCCCATTTAGCCGGTGTCTCAAAACGTACGGTGTCTCGTGTGATTAACGGGGCATCTAACGTAGGCAAGGCTACGAGGGAAAGGATTGAAGCCGTAATTAAAGAAACGGGCTTTGCGCCAGATAAACAAGCGCGAGGGTTAAGCACCAGTCGCTCTTATCTCATTGGGCTTATCTACGACAACCCGGATGCGCTTTATATCGACCAGGTGCAACGGGGAGTGTTAAGCATCTGTTCAGAACTGGGCTACGAACTGGTGGTACATCCGTGCCGCTATAAATCCGAGGGATTTATAGAAGACTGTATTCACTTTGTTCGCCGTTCAAATATTGATGGCGTTATCATTTTACCGCCTGTGTCTGAATCTAAATTGCTGGCCGACACCTTACAAAGTAAGCATATTAATTATGTGCGCATGGCCTCAGTAGACTTAGACGATCACAAGAACATTGTTGTATCCGATGATCGTGCCGCACTGCGTGATTTAGCACGATATATGGTTTCGTTAGGTCACACCGACATAGGTATTATTAGCGGTCCGCAACAATATTACTCATCAAAAGAGCGCCTTGAAGGCTTTTTAGAAACCTTACAGTCATTAAATGTCGACGTGCCCCCATCGCGGATCGTTGAAGGGAAAAACAGCTTCGAAAGCGGAATTGAGTGCGCTCGTCACTTGCTCATTCAGTCACCACGCGTCAAAGCTATTTTTGCGAATAACGATGAAATGGCCGCAGGCGTTTTAAAAGTTGCCCACGAAATGGGGATTGCCGTCCCCGATGACCTTTCAGTAGCCGGCTTCGACGATAACTTACTAGCGGCCCGTGTGATCCCTGCCCTCACCACAGTCCAACGACCTGTGGGCGATATGGCAGCCATAGCGGCCAGAAAAATCATTGCTCATATTCAGGGTAAAGAAGTGAGCGAAAGTGAAACCTACCTAGTAAAACCGCATTTAATTATTAGGGACTCAATAAAAAAAGTATGATTTAAGCTCAGAATTGTTGCTTAGATCTTCGTTTGGCCTTATTATGCCACCGGTGGCATAATTAAATATAAAAAGAAACATTTTGTAAACATAAGCAGCGCGTAGCACTGCAAAAGAAATCAAGTTGGCGGGAAAATAATGAGTGCAGTAATTCAACTGGTAAAAGTACATCCGAACGATAATGTGGCTGTTGCTACTCAGCCTCTCGTACCAGGCACCGTTATAAACACTGAAAACCTGACGGTAGAAGAAGCAATTCCAGCCGGTCACAAAGTCGCCCTTACGTCTGTCGATAAAGGGCAGGTAATCATTAAGTATGGCTTTGAAATAGGCGAAGCAACAGAGAATATCCGCCAAGGTGAACACGTCCACAGCCATAATTTGAAAACCAAGTTAAACGGTACCGAAACCTACAGTTACCACCCTGTTTCTGCGAGTCAAGGGCCTCAACTTCCCCGCCAACAGTTTTTTGGTTATCGCCGAGAAAACGGAAAAGTCGGCATTCGAAATGAAATCTGGATTATCAATACTGTGGGTTGCGTTAACCGCGCAGCCGAACGTATTGCCGACGAATGCAGCCGCCGCTTTACCGGGGAATGTGACGGTTTTAGGGCCTTTACCCATCCGTTCGGTTGCTCGCAACTAGGTGATGACTTAGATGACACCCGCACTATCCTGTCTTCGTTAGCCTCTCACCCAAATGCGGGCGCAGTCTTAATCATCGGGTTAGGATGTGAAAACAACCAGTTAGCGTCTATGTTGCCACAGGTAGACAAGCCCGAGCATCGCGTAAAGTTTTATAACGCCCAAGAAGTCGAGAATGAGATAGAAGAAGGGGTAAGCGCTGTACTGCAATTACTCACTGTCATCGCGGGCGACAAAAGAGAGCCCATAGATGCCAGCGAATTAGTATTAGGAATGAAGTGTGGTGGAAGTGACGCGTTTAGTGGTATCACGGCAAACCCAACGGTAGGCCGAGTGACTGATTTAATGTGTCAGTTAGGCGGTTCGGTCATTCTCACTGAAACACCTGAAATGTTCGGTGCAGAACAGTTACTTATGAACCGTGCTAAAAATGAAAACGTGTTCCAGGAATTTAATCATTTAATCACAGCTTTTAAAGATTATTTTA
The DNA here is from genome assembly GCF_015767655.1 of Alteromonas sp. B31-7. Taxonomy (NCBI): domain Bacteria; kingdom Pseudomonadati; phylum Pseudomonadota; class Gammaproteobacteria; order Alteromonadales; family Alteromonadaceae; genus Alteromonas; species Alteromonas sp. B31-7. The sequence goes on along the minus strand of NZ_CP065233.1, from coordinate 1,783,691 downwards.
TTGCTCACAATCAGCCTATTTATGAAAACCCCTCTCCTGGGAATAAAGCTGGTGGGCTCACTACCCTAGAAGAAAAGTCATTAGGCGCCGTACAAAAAGGCGGCCAATCAACCATACAGTCCATATTAAATTATGGTGAGCCGCGAAAAGAAAAAGGGCTGAGTTTATTACAAGCGCCTGGGAATGATGCGGTTAGTGCCACTGCCCTTGCTGCATCGGGCGCCCACATTGTTTTATTCACCACGGGCCGCGGTACTCCCCTCGGCTTTCCTGTACCTACAATTAAGATATCCTCCAATTCAGATATCGCAAATAAGAAGCCTCATTGGATAGATTTTAATGCCGGAAAAGTTCTTGAAGGCACTTCTATCGATAAGTGTGCCTCCGAGCTATTGCATCACTGTTTAGCAGTAGCGTCTGGTCAACAAACCTGCAACGAGAAAAATGGCAGCCACGAGATTGCTATTTGGAAACGTGGCGTCACCCTCTAAAAAGAGAGAGTTATGGAATCGATACTACTACATGAAGATAGGCTTTTTCCTGCCGACGAAGCAACAAGACAGGTCGCTCGCGGTTTATATCAGGAAATACGCCATCTCCCTATTATAAGCCCTCACGGACATACTGACCCACGCTGGTTTGCTGAAAATAGTCATTTTACTAACGCTACAGAGCTGTTTATTACACCTGACCACTATGTGTTTAGAATGCTCTATAGCCAGGGCATTAAACTTAGTGAGCTCGGCGTGCCCCGTTGGGATGGCGGAGCCACAGAAAGTGATCCTAAGAAGATTTGGCAATTGCTTGCTGATAATTATCATCTTTTCGCAGCAACCCCGTCTCGACTTTGGCTTGATACCGTGTTCCACGATGTCTTCGGCTTAGAAGAAATGCTGTGCCCTGCTAATGCGACGCACTATTACGATGTCATTACCGCAAAGTTACAAAGTGATGCGTTTAGACCCCGCTCGCTCATGGACAGGTTCAATATAGAACTTATCGCCACCACGGAAGGCGCGCTGGACAGCTTACCGCACCATGCCAAGTTACAAGGTACAGGTTGGGAAAAACGGGTGATTACCACCTTCCGCCCAGATGATGTTGTTGATGCATCAAGAGAAGATATTGTTGATAACATCGCCAAACTAGGCACGATCACCGGCGAAGATACTTCAACGTGGCAAGGTTATCTCAACGCCATACGCGTGCGTAGAGAAGTGTTCAGACGCCATGGCGCCACAGCAACAGACCATGGTCACCCCACGGCAAATACAGCAGACCTAAGTAAACGTGAGTGTGAGGCTTTATTTGAGAAAGTGTCTACCGGTAACAGCAACGCGCAAGAACAAGAGCTGTTTAGAGCACAAATGCTAACTGAGCTTGCGGGTATGAGCATTGAAGATAAGATGGTCATGCAAATCCATCCAGGCTCGTTTCGAAATCATAATTCGCGTTTGTTTTCCCAATTTGGTCGGGATAAAGGCCACGATATTCCTACGCAAACTGATTATGTGAATGCGTTACGCCCGCTATTGAGTAAATACGGCAACGAAGCGAATTTGAATATTATTTTATTCACCTTGGATGAAACCACTTATGCAAGAGAACTTGCACCTCTCGCTGGCCACTACCCTTGCCTTAAGTTAGGCCCAGCGTGGTGGTTCCACGACAGCCCGGAAGGTATGTTGCGCTTTCGCCATCAAACCACAGAAACCGCGGGCTTTTTCAACACAGTAGGGTTCAATGATGATACCCGTGCCTTTTTAAGTATTCCTGCCCGGCACGACGTGGCTAGACGCATAGATTGTCGTTTCTTAGCACAGCTAGTGGTTGAGCACAGATTGAGCGAAACAGAGGCCGCGAGTATTGCGAAAAAGCTGACGTACGACTTTGCCAAGCAAGCGTATAAGCTAGGTTAATCATGAGTAAACAACTTTCACTCCACACCCAAGGTGAACTAAAAGCAGACATTGAAGTACCCAACTACGATTTAACCACCACTGGCTGTGGCATTGTTCACTTGGGTCCTGGGGCTTTTCATCGTGCCCACCAAGCATTTTACACTGAACGCGCACTGGCTTTTGGTGGAGATTGGCGGATACACGGTGTCTCCATGCGCAGCGCCTCCTTGAAAGATGCGTTAGCTCCCCAAGACAACTTGTATGCCTTAAGTATTGTTGACGACGAACCTAAAACTCAAGTCATCGGTGCTATAGGCCAGCTCTCTACACTCTCCCGAGACAGAGAGCGTATTGTCGAGGCCATGGTAAATAGTGCGACCAAAATAATATCACTCACCGTCACCGAAAAAGGGTATTGCTTAAATTCGTCCGGGCACCTAGATACAGAGCACCCGGAAATTATCTCGGATTTGCAAAACCCAGAGAAACCAGTGAGCGCAATAGGCCTTATTGTTCAAACGTTGAAGTTACGCATGCAAGCGGGCTACGCCGATGTCACTGTTATTAGCTGTGACAATGTTTCCGATAATGGCAAAAAGCTACGTCAGGCTGTGACTGAGTACGCGGGTATTTTAAGTCAAGCGTTAGAGCAATGGATTACTGAGAATATCGCCTTCCCTTGTACCATGGTAGACAGCATTACACCGGCGACGGACAGTGAATTCAGCTCCTACGTAGAGCAAAAACTTGGCGTAAAAGACAACTGGCCTATTCAGCGTGAGGCATTTACGCAATGGGTAGTAGAAGATCATTTTTCTTCACCTAGACCTTGCTGGGAAAACGTAGGCGTAACCTTTACGCACGACGTTAGCTTTTTTGAAAAAGCGAAATTACGCATTCTGAACGGTACCCACAGCACCCTAGCGTACGTCGGGTTATTATTTGAAAAAGAAACGGTTTTTGATGCGATTAGCACCCCTTTCATACATCAGCTAATTTCACGATTGCTTAGCAACGAAATTGTGCCCTCGTTACAGGGGAACGATGACTTCGACATAAATCAGTATGCTGCCAGCATTCTCAAGCGCTATGAAAACAAACATATTCGACACATGCTTTCGCAAATTGCTTGGGATGGTTCGCAAAAAATTCCATTTCGAATTCTCGATACCATTAGGGACAACATAAGCGCTAATCGTTCTATAGACTTATTATGTGCCGCAGTAGCAGCATGGTGTGTGTTCATCAATGAGAGGTCGCTGCGTAATGCTCCCATTACCGACCCACTCGCTGATGAGCTTAATGCACTAGCGCAGGCCTGTGAGCACAAGGTGTCGTTACTTGCGAGTAAATTGATAGGTATAGAGCGCATTTTTGCCGAGTTAGTCCATCATCAAGGTTTTCAATCGACGGTGTTGAACAAAGTGGAAGTATTAACGGCTTGTGCAGAGCAAGGATTATCCCAATTAGACAGCGACAAGATGCTAGCAAAATTAGCAGGAGATCAATAATGAGAGAAGTACGCGCCACCTGTTTTTCAGCCCTCTATACGTAGGTTAACACAATGAAGAGAATAGTGATTTATGGCGAATGCATGGTGGAATTGCGTACTGAATCTGCGCAGACCCTAACAAAAAGCTACGCGGGCGACACGTACAATTCAGCCGTATACTTAAAGCGATGTTTACCGTCATCTTCGGTCAGTTTTCTCACTGCTATTGGAGCGGATTTTCTTAGTGACGAACTCATGTTCAATATGGGTGAAAACGAAATCAACACCGATTATGTTTTTCGTTCTGTTTCCCGAAATCTGGGGCTCTACATGATTCGCAATGATGAGCACGGCGAAAGAGATTTCGCCTATTGGCGATCACAATCTGCAGCCACCCAAACCTTCACATTGTTGGAAGAAACAAAAACCTCCATCCACTGTGACTGGTTTTACTTTAGTGGTATTTCTATCGCCATTTTAGACGTACCTCAGCGAGAGTCGTTATTTGCGGTAATCGATGAGCTGGCAAAAAATGGCAGTAAAATTGTCTTTGATCCCAACTATCGCGCTAGCCTTTGGGACACAAAGGAAGATGCGCAATACTGGACTGAACGCGCCTATCAGGTGTCTGATTTAACCTTCCCTGGCGCTGATGACCACCTTATGCTTTATGGGCACAGAACTGCAGACGACATCTTTAGTTATTTAGCCAATAAAAACATCGATGAAATTGTGGTGAAAAATGGGTCTGTTGGCGTACACATACTGGAAGGAAAAGAACAACGTATTGTTCCCGTGGAGCGAGTTGAACAGGTGATAGATACCACCGCGGCAGGAGATGCATTTAATGGCGGTTATCTTGCAGCACGACTATCAGGGAAAAAACCGGTAGAAAGCGCTAGCTATGGCGCAAAAGTCGCAGCGACCGTCATCACCTATCCTGGCGCCATTATTCCTCTTATCGACTTTAACAACCACATCCCCACGTTATAGGGGATGTGAAACACATCTTACTTTGTTACCCCCTAAAGCAACGTTCGGTATACATAATCTGCCAATGGGTGATTTTGGGCTTTAAGCGCCCTAACAAACAGTTGAGAAACTTTTGTTGCGCCCACCACATTAACGTGTGTGTTATCGACTTTACCGTTTGGAAACTTCGCGTATATACCCGCTGGCACCTTAATAAAGTAATCTTCACTTGCGCCATCACCAATACTCGCGAAAAAATCGCAGGTTAAGGTGTTCATGGGAATAAAAGTCACCTTATGTTTTCGTGCAACTTGCTCAGCGGCGCTAGCGTAACGAGTTAGCGTACGCTTAAGCTTTCCTTCATTATCAAAATGTCTTCGGCAAATACTACTTGCAATCATAATATGGGCTCCCCGCTCAGTCACATCATTGATAAAACCCGTTAAATATTCAGGATAATCATTTTCCGCATCAGCATAGCGAGAGGGAGAGTCTTTTTTCTGATCGTTATGACCAAATTGTACCAAAACATAATCCCCCGCTGACAACTCTGATAGCAAGTATGCCCAACGCCCTTCGTCCACAAACCGCTTAGTGCTTCTTCCATTGGCAGCATGATTCATAATTCGCAATTGAGGTAGCATAAAACCAGGCAGTATCTGCCCCCAGCCTCTCTCTGGGTAGTTAAGGTTCTCTTTATTCGACATGGTTGAATCGCCCACAAGGTGCAAGGTAGTTGGAGGAGGAAGTCCGTCTGCAATACAGGTTGTCGACGCCAGCATGGCAAAGAGGATAAACGCCCTACTTGCTAGTCGCCTACTTGCTACTCGATAGTGGTCGTTGCTATTTCTCATTTTGTTAGCCCAATTTTTGATAAAAAAATGGCCATCATAAAGATGGCCAAACACACCCGTTTTCACGGCACACAAAGTAATTAAAGGTTGTAACGCGCTCCTAAGAAGAACTGTCTACCTGTATGGTTATACTCACGCATTAAATTCAAGCTGCCATCACCAGTAGTAAATAGGCGCTCGTACTCATCGGTGAGGTTGATAACTTCGAAGGTAAGGGTTAATTCATCGCTAAAGTTATAGAATGAAGAAAAATCTACCTGAGTAGGACCAGTGGTGCCATGAGCAACGTTACCATTGCTACCGGTAAAGTCCGTAATATAGTCATCCCGCTTGTTCACTGAGACTCGAGCACCATACACATCGGTCTCGTAATACACAGTAAAGTTATATGAGGTTTCACTCATGCCCTCGATATTGTCTGCGTTTACATGGGTGTAGTTAGATACAATCCCCATATTTTCGAAGAATCCAGGCAAAAAGGTTAACGGCTGCTGATAAATCAATTCGTAACCACTGATCGTGCGGTCTTCCGCATTAATTGGGCTACTATGCTCATAAGCCACTTCCCGTGGGTTTAACGCTATTTCTGGATCATACTGTGCATCGTTATCAATGAAGTCGTAATAGGCGCTGTCGACCATACGCTCTTCCGAAGCTCTCACTATCCAGTTATCAATATCTTTATAAAATAGCGTGGCAGCAATTAAGGCTTCATCATCAAAGTACCACTCTACCCCTATATCCACGTTATCAGAGGTGAAAGGGTCTAGGAACGGATTGCCCACACTCACCGAGCCATTGATATAATCAAAACTTGGATTACCTGGGTTCAATGAATTCAAGCTCGGACGTGTCATTGATTGAGTTAACCCCAAACGTACGACAACATCATCCGTAGCATCAAGGGCGAAATTGATGGCGGGCAAAAAGTTGTTGTAGTCGTTTTCGATTGCCACTGCTTCACCTTGAATAAAGCCTTCAGCCTGCGTGGTCGTTTTGACGTAACGCACACCATAATTGGCACGTAAAAGCATGTCGGCAATTTCATAGTTGGTATCTACTTCGATATACAACGCCGATGTTTCTTCACCAACTTGCCAGCTCTGTGCTGAGCGAGGGGTCCAGGTCACATCTAACAATTCACGATTAATCGCGTCAAAATCTGCAACAATGAACGGTGATAGCTCACCATCAAAGCCACTGCCAAAATCGTCGACTGGCATCATTTCCGCAAAGCCCACAGCAGAATCTTGATCAGGAAAACCGTTAATTTGTTCTTCGCTATAAGACACCACACGGTCATTATAGGCGAAGCCCATTTTGATGGTGAGATCTTCGCCTAAGTAGGTGGTATCGAGTTTGAGCGTATCGTTTTCACGCACAACGTCCGTTGCACGCAAGCGACCATCACTTAGGTTATAGTTGCTAGCATCATTAACCTCGTAACCATAGGTAACATCGGGCGCATTAATATTGTCACTGAAATCAAATGAAAATGATGTCGGTTCAAGTAGCGTCATGTTGTAACGGTACTGCTCAGAACGTGCATCCGACTCTGCGGTACCCGCCATCACATCCACACGAAAATTATCAGAAACAAACCATTCGCCGGATAATACAAACTGTGAAAAGTCGGTGGTAGATTCTTGAAGTCGACTTTCTATTCTTGATTTAACACCTTCATATGTCCCTGCGAGCACCTGCTTACCATTTGGATGAACAGTAATGGCGGTAGGCGTTATTTCATCAAAGGTACTTCTAAACATGTGGAAGAAGTTGTACATGGTTCGTGTATTATCGAGGGTGGATAGCAAACCATCTAACGTTAGCGTGAAATCATCGCTCACCTGCCATTGAAGTGAACCGGTAAAGCCTACGCGCTCTTGATCGTTCCCAAAGTAATCAGGACGAGGTAATCGGGGAGACCATAAACAATTGAGTGGATCGACCGCCTGCCCATCAGCTTCGCAACTCCCCACATCTGGTGTGCCCGTCACCTGCGTGTTAGACGTATCAGCAAACAATCCACCACCGTCTCTAACTGGCGTGGTCCAACGCACTGTACCGTAACCTTCCTGACGCACAGTACGCTCAGAAAAGGCGGCGGAGAATAAAACACCTATCTTGTCATCGGCAAACCTGTTACTCACCATAAAGGCGGCACGAGGATCCACTTCTTCGGTAATGCTGTTATACCCACCTTGCAGGGAAGATACGAATTTAAAGCCATCATAATCAAAAGGTTTGGCAGAATATAAATCAACTGTACCGGCTATGCCACCCTCCTCCATTGAGGCTGTGGGTGACTTTTGAATATCAACTCGGTTAAACAATTCTGACGCAAAGATATTGAAGTCAAATCCCCGACCACCATTCACACCACCACCAGAATCAGTACCATCGGTACTGGCAGGCACTTCCATGCCATTTAGCGTGGTTCGCGTAAACGACGGGCTTAGACCGCGCAGCGTAATTTGCCTACCTTCTCCGCCTTCACGGGAAATAGCAACACCCGGTACCCGTTGAATTGATTCGGCTATGTTCAAGTCTGGGAACTTTCCTATATCTTGAGCAACAATCGACTCTTTACTATTCACCGAGGTGCGCTTCTCCAGCAACGACTTATTTAGTGAGCCTCTAAAACCAGAAACCTCAATCACTTCTATCGCTTTTTCGTCTGCCGCTGTAGCGGCATTTTCAGCTTCTTGTGCCTGAACTTGAATGCCAGACATTGCTAGCGTAACCAGAATAGCAAGTTGCTTTTTCTTTGGTATCATCGTTGTTTCTCCGATTTTATGTGTCATTGGCTGCGCGGCACCCACATTTGGCACAGAGTTGGGTAAAGTGACCATCTTTTCGACTGAATCTAGATGTCCTAACGTTAAGACCTTCTCTTTACTCAACAAAGTTAACCTTGCTCGCAAACCTAATTTTTCTTGTAATTGTTTAAGAAGCAGTTCTATTTTGCCTAAATCAAACTCGCCATTAAAAAACCCTATTGAAAATAGGCCTTTGGAATCGCTTTTCAGACAACAATGAAAGCCTAAATGACAACCAAGACTTTACATTTGATTTACATCCTAATGATTTATGCCACCGGTAGCAACCCCGTTTTTAATAATTTTTTAGTCTTCTTAGTATTTCCCAATAATAGACGTGTTAAAATCTCAATATAAAAATGCAAACATAAAACAACAAATAACGACTAAATCTTTTATAATCATAAAGATAAAAATAATACCATATTTACACACTCAATATATTGATTAACATTTATTAACATATTTATTGACAAAAAGAGGGGGTGTCATCAAAATGCTACCGGTAGCACCACGTGTTTTTAAAATGTTATTTTATTAAGGTCTCTTTATGTTGAAACATCTACTTAGTGCAGCTGCACTTCTTGCGTCGTCACTCACGTTGTCAGTAGGATACGCGGAATCATTACCCTCATTAGACAATACTAAGCCGTGGTCTATTCGTATGATTGAATCAGAAATGACACGCTTCCCAGAAGCCTGGCAAATTGATTGGGATGAAAAACCGCAATGGGACTATGTACACGGCCTTAATTTACTCGCCATTACCGAAGTGTATAAAAAAACCAAGAACCCCGACTATCTGCGTTACGTTGAGGGCTATTACGATATGCTCGTTAATGAAGATGGAAGCATAAAAACCTACGTCAAAGAAAAATACAATATTGATATGGTTAATCCAGGCAGGGTTCTCTTTTTCCTTTATGAAACCACCGGAAACGTAAAATACAAAAAGGCCGCAGATACCTTAAGAGCTCAACTGGACACCCACCCACGTACAGCGCAAGGTGGCTTTTGGCATAAGAAAAGATACCCACATCAAATGTGGCTGGATGGCCTTTATATGGGCGCGCCATTTTATGCTGAATATATTGTTAAATATGGTGATATGAGTGAATTAGACGACGTCTTCCTGCAATTCGAGCTTATTGAAGAGAATTTATACGATGAAGACACAGGGCTGCCTCGCCACGGCTGGGATGCGTCGAAACAGCAAAAGTGGGCGGATAGTGAAACTGGCCTTTCCGACAACCACTGGTCGCGAGCATTAGGCTGGTATGCCATGGCACTGGTAGACGTATTGGCCATCGTACCTACTGACCATCCCAAAACCCCGTGGCTCAATGCCCGTTTTCAGTCTTTTATTGACGCCGCATTAAAATACCAAGACGTGTCTGGTAACTGGTATCAGGTTACAGATAAAGGGGATTTGAACGGAAATTATCTAGAAGCTTCGGGCACCGCTATGATCACCTACGCCATCGCTAAAGGCGTTGAATTAAAATTTTTGCCTGCCAAGTATAAAAAGTATGCTCAAAAAGGCTTTTCAGGCTTAGTTGATCAGATGATTTCTGTGAAGCCTGATTCCAATGTCATTACCCTTGAAAATGTGTGTAGAGTGGCGGGGTTAGGCGGCTCTCCGTATCGAGACGGCTCATTCGAATACTACTTAAGTGAACCCATTCGCCCGAATGATGCTAAAGGCGTTGGCCCTTTCATCATGGCTGCACATTTTCTAGATCAATAATAAAGCTCGGGTAAAGGATAATTATGGAAACTCAATCATCAAGACGTCAGTTTTTAAAATCTACTTTAGCGTCTTCCAGTATGTTGCTTTCGTCCGGCGTCATGATGGGGGGATGTTCCACATCCTCACCCGCGGTGCGCTCACAAGCGCAATGGGATAAAGAAGCGGCACTAGTGAAACAAAGAATAAACGCCCCTAGCTTTCCCAATTACGCGGTATCAATCAGCGATAGTTTAGAAGCGCAACAACGAGAGCTTGGGAGTGCTAATGTTCGCCAAGCCATTCATACCGCGTTAGCAAAAGTAGCACAAAATGGTGGCGGAAAAGTGATTATCCCCCCAGGTGTTCATTACTGCGATGGCCCTCTGCATTTAATTTCAAATACTAACTTACATTTGGAAAAAGGGGCTACCCTCACCTTCTCTACTAACCCTGAAGATTATAAGCCATTTGTATTCACGCGCTGGGAAGGCATGGAGCTAATGGGGTATTCACCTTTAATTTACGCCTTTGAACAAGAAAATATCGCCATTACTGGTGAAGGCACCATTGACGGTGCTGCGTCTGCGGACAATTGGTGGCCTTGGAAAGGAAAATGGAAATCTGCGGATTGGGGCAACCATCCTGTGGCGAATCAAAAATTCACCCGAGACGCATTACAAGTGATGGTTGAAGAAGAAGTTCCTGTGGCGGAACGCGTATTTGAACACAACTATTTACGCCCACCGCTGATACAGCCTTATCGTTGCAAAAACGTGTTGATTGAAGGCGTCACTTTAACGCGTTCACCCTTTTGGTTAGTGAATCCCGTATTGTGCTCAAACGTAACAGTTAGCCATGTTCATTGTGAAAGCTTCGGGCCTAACTCAGACGGCTGTGACCCTGAAAGTTGTACCGATGTGCTAATAACCCACTGTGTCTTCGATACAGGAGATGATTGCATAGCCATTAAATCGGGTCGAAACGCAGATGGCCGGCGAATTAATGTTCCCTGCCAGAATATCGTTGTTGAACACTGTGAAATGAAAGCCGGTCATGGTGGCGTGGTTATCGGTAGTGAAATTTCAGGGGGAGTAAAAAACCTTTACGCACAATATTGCACCATGAGCAGCCCAGATTTAGACAGGGGCATCAGAATAAAAACAAACAGTATCCGAGGCGGACGACTGGAAAACTTAAATTACAGGAACATTGATATTGGCCGCGTAAAGGATGCGGTGGTGGTTAACTTCTTCTACGAGGAAGGTGACGCAGGCGCCTTCAGCCCCCATTTGGAAAACATCACCATTGAGAATTTAACGGTAGAAGCGGCTCAACGGGCGTTCTATTTACGCGGCTACGATCATACGCCTATCGAAGGGCTGACATTAAATAACATTATCATTAAAAACGCGCAGTCGCCTTCCATTATTGAGAATGTTGAAAATATATCAATTAATAACGTGATGATAAATCAACAAACGTTTGCGCTTTAAGCCATAAGGAAAAGAGCAATGTCTTTTGGGGTTCGATGGCTACTCATGGTGCTGACCGTATTGCAGGTTCAAAGTGTATTGGCCAGGGAGAGCACGGTGACTTTGCCTGATAATGTGACCGTCATAGTGAGTAAGTCACCACTAGACACGCACCTACCCCAATTTCGTACCGTCAGTGAAGCGTTAAAGGCACGCTCTTTTCTTGACCCATCCTTAATAGCGAACGAGAAAACAGCGCAGAAACCTGGTACTCCCTTCGTTATTTTCATTAGGCGCGGCACCTATAATGAACGTGTCGTTATTGACGATCACAATATCAAACTAATCGGGGAGCAGAAAGAGAGTACCATCATCAGCTACGGCAGATATGCGGGGCAACGTGTAGACACGCCTGAACAGGCTAAGATTAAGAAGAATTGGGGTACAGGCCGCACTGCCACGGTGGAAATCAATGGTAGCGCAATTACCCTAACCAACCTTACTGTTAAAAATACCTTCGACTTTCTAAGCAATGAACAATTGGCCGATGACGACACTAACAAAGTCAGGGGTACGCAGGCGGTTGCACTAAAAACAGGGCTTGGCGCTGACAAAATATTTTTGAATAATGTGGCACTATGGGGCTATCAGGACACCCTTTATCTTAACGGGGACAGAGCTTACATAAAAGGCGGCATGGTAGCGGGGAATATCGACTTTATCTTCGGTGGAGGCACCGCCGTTTTTGATGGCGTTACTCTCTTATCTCGTCAACGAGGAAAGGAAGTCAATGAAGGCTATGCTGGCTATATCACGGCACCAAGCACATTAATTTCACGTCCGTTCGGCTTCGTTTTTATAGGATGCACTCTTGCAAGGGAAAAGGGCGTCCCCCCAAAAACGGTGGCACTAGGCAGACCCTGGCACCCCACCACGACATTCGCCGATGGAAGATATGCCAACCCCTACGCAGTAGGAAATAGCACCTTTATTCGTTGCAATATGGACAGCCACATTGCAAAACACCCGTGGACGAGTATGTCTGGCACCCAAAAAGACGGAAGCAAGCGTGCTTTCAGCCCATTAACAGAAGCCCGTTTTTCAGAATACGGTTCCTTGGGCCCAGGTGCTGAAAGAAATGCTCAAGGTCACACGGTACTTAACGAAAAAGAAGCGAGCTTTTACTCAATCGACGCTATTTTAAGAGAATGGAAACCCAAAGAATAGCTACCTCAGCATAGAACAGCTTTCTCCCTATCCACCTTTTATTGCTATAAATACACTTAGCGTGAAATCGCTATTGAACGAAATTGCGTATATGCTTTGTAGAATATATATTTAGTTTTTTCCGCGAAGCCTTTTTATGTCGATACGTTTTCGATACATCGTTGCACTTACCCTGATAGCGTGCCTTGTTACGTTATCGTTTTTCTCCATGACAGGGTTATTTTCCTCTCAGCGAAACGACGCAGAAATCATCAACATTGCTGGGCAACAACGTATGCTTTCTCAGCGTATAGCACTCATCTCGGCGCACCCTTCATTTTGCGATTCCTCGGCAAGTACTCAGCAAACGTTGGCCAGTACCCTCGACACCTTCATATCGAACCATACCCGGCTAACGCAACTCACATCATTACCTAAGCAAGTGGAACAACTGTATTTTTCACCTGGTAATTTAGATACTGAGGTGAAGCAATACATACAGCAAGCTCAGTCGCGCCTAACGCAAGTCAATTGTATGCAGCCAACGTCCCCATTTACGCTCGACCAAGTCTCCAATCTTCTCGCAAAACTAAATGAAGTGGTGTATCAATTTGAACTGCACGCCAAACGTAGAGTAGATAAAGTGGCTAACATAGAGTTGTTTCTTTGGCTGGGTACGTTGGTGTTACTATTACTAGAGGCAACATTCATTTTCTCCCCCATGCGCAAAGCCATAGAAAGCACCATAGCGTCGCTTAAGCAATCTCATTTAGAAGCCAAAACTGCAATGGACGAGGCAAAAGCTGCCAGCCAAGCAAAGTCAGACTTTTTATCCAGCATGAGTCACGAATTACGCACCCCAATGAATGGCTTATTTGGCATGATAGAACTTGCCTTAGATACCCCTGAAAAGAGTGAAAGTTATTTAAAAAAGGCCAAAGCCGCTGGTCGCCAACTCCTTTCATTGATTAATGACATCCTTGATTTATCAAAGATAGAAGCCGGAAAAATAAAAGTAGAGAAAAGCCCAGTGGATCTTCTGCAGCTTATGGATGATGTGGTCACCATACAGCGCGTCTACTGCGTGAATAAGGGGTTGGCATTCAATTATTGTAAATCTGCCACCCTGCCTCACATTATCGAGGGCGACTCAACTCGCATTGCTCAAATTCTTCATAATTTGCTAAGCAATGCCATTAAGTTCACGGAATCAGGGGCAGTATCGTTAGCGGTGAATGAAACCCATATAGACGATAAGCCAGCTATCGTGTTTACGGTAACGGACACAGGAATTGGTATTGCCGATGAGAAGCTTAGTGCCATCTTTCAAAAATTTGAGCAAGCAGACCAATCTACCACGCGCTTATATGGCGGCACCGGATTAGGGTTAAGTATCGCTAAACGGTTAGCCGTGTTAATGGAGGGCGACATCAGCGTTTCATCCACGCTGGGTAAAGGCAGTGAATTTACCGTTAGCCTCCCCCTTATTGAGGCGAACCTTCCCCCATTGGAGGTTAACGAGGTGGCGAGCCTACGTTGTGCCGTTGTTGACGATTTGCAAACCAGTCGCGAATATCTTCAACACGTATTAACGGCTATGGCGATACAACCTACCACCTTTGCCAGTGCCGATGCATTTTTAGACGATCATCCTGAACAGTTCGATTTACTGATTGTGGACTTAGCGATGCCAAACAAATCGGGCGTCGACCTGCTTCGAGAAATGGCCCACCTGAACATTTCCCCTTTCCCACGAGTAATGTTAATCAGTGCAGAATTAGAGCTATTAGATTGTGAACAAGAAATACGGCGGCTAATTTGGAAAACCCACGCCAAGCCCATTAACAGAAGAGAGCTTGAGGCCGACTTAACGAAATTAATTAACAACGATACCCCCGACAATACCGCGCAGCGCTCAAAAGCGCAGAAAATGCGGGTGCTCATTGCCGAAGATAACGATATTAATTCGGAAATAGTCAAAGCCATGCTAGAAGCTGAAGGCTTTAAAACCCTTCATGTAAAGGATGGCGAGCAAGCCGTAGCAGCTTGCTCAAAGCATAAGTTTGACTTTATTTTGATGGACTGCAACATGCCTGTCATGGACGGCATTATGGCCTCAAATATCATTCGAAACGAACTTAAAGTTAGTACCCCCATTGCCGCCCTAACGGCGAATGTGTTTCCAGAAGATAAAGAAGAATGCCTGAAGGCAGGCATGAACGATTTTCTAACAAAACCCTTAAATAAAGGCGCACTGCTTGCCAGCATTCGCTTGCACACCCAGAACGATGTTGGTTAAGACCAGCGCGTTGACCCGCTACCCATAGGTGGTTTGCTCGGCAATGTAACCTGGCGCAATGGCAAGGTTATCGATATTGGCTAACACCTCATGGTTTTTTAACCATAATTGGTACTCACCGGTGCGCAAACTGGCGTGCTTAGTACAATCTACATTCCAGCGGCGCAATAAATACCCCGCCATTGCACGTCGCACGTCAATGCTAAGCACTCCATTTTGCATGCCGTAATCAAGTTCAATGGCCGTTGGATGCTTAATATTTTTCGGGTGAGGAATAATCTCTAGCGAGATTTTATGCTGCCACGCAGTGTCGTGACTGACTTCCTCGTGAGGATGCGGGGAGGTTTTCACTGTCACCTTACTCATTCGAGAGAGAACGAAATCACGGAAGCTTTTTGACTTTCTATCATAAGCGCGAACATGCCAACGCTGCCCATTATCTACAATACTATGCGGCACCAATTCACGTGCGTTCGACCCACTTGATAAAGAGGTGTATATAACGCTAACAGATTTATTGTTCACAATGGCCTGAACAATTTTTGCCACGATATAAATATCAGGAACATTTAGCGATGAGGCACTTTCAACCGGAAACTCAATATCGCCTATGGCGTCAAAGCCATCTGAGATATCGTTTGCCAATTTCACTAACGTGCGTTTTGCATCATGTTCGAAAAGGGGTTCAAACTTTTCAGTCTGAAAGTAGCGTTTTTCTCGTGCATCGTAAATCAAGTTATGCGGTGCAAGTTCTTTGTAAAGTGAAAAGTCCCTTGAGCCAGCAGACAAACCCACTTCAAAACGATTGATTAAATCCTGACGATAAATCGCACCTTTAAAAAGCAAACAGAAATCGATATAAGCCAAGCGTTGTCGCTGGGCAAAGCTGATTGTTTCTAACATCACTTTCTCAACCATTGTATTTTTAAACAGTGTGGTTCATTTAAAACTGGAAGTAAACCTTATTTTTAGTCAAAAAAACGCCCCCTTCATAAGCAGCATCTTACTGATTATTGAAGGAGGCGTTTCAGCACCCCGTTTTTGAGCGTAGGTGTATTAGTTGATGTAACGGCTTACATACTGATTGAAGCCTTCCTGGAACGTGTCTTTAAGACGTAAGCACTGCTGCGTTTTGTCTAGCATAACGTCATAACTTCTTGCCATACCTTGATGCTTCTCTTTAAGCGGTGCATAAAACGCTTTGGCAAGATTGAGATTTTTAGTGTCGCAGGTAGTAGACACAAACTCTGGCATTCTCGACACGTGATAATCAGGCATTTTACCTATAAGCGCATCTAGGTTTTCGTTCATCCATGAATATAACAGTGTTTTGTCTTCTAAATTACGCGATACACTCACAACCATGTACAAAGTGTTTGCGGGTGTGACTAAGTCTGTCAACGCAATATCCAGCATTTTGTTAACGGTTTCTTTGTCAGTAAAGCTCATAGAATAAAGCAGCGTGTTTTTCACATTAGGTAGTGTCGCCTTTTTGTAGGCGTCCACTATGGTGTCAAACATAGCCGTATCACCGTGCTTAGTGGTAACAGCAATTGCTGTTCTAGCAATGCCGGCCGGTACGCTTGTGGTGTCTTTAACGTATTGCTTTGCTAACTTTTCACTTTTTTCAATCAGTGAGTCATTTTTCGCATACTGCCCTAGCAAACCATACAAGCTATTTCGTAGTCTAATTTCACTCTCTGATTCACCTTTTGCCGGTGTTAAGGTAAGCGCGTTAAGAACAGGAAGGTACTCTTGCGTTAATAAGGCTGCATAATTATCTCGGTTAGTGTCATCGACAAGGTATGTAAACTCAGCTAACACTGCAACTGCTGCGCGCTTCACCACGGCTTCGTCATCTTTTGCCAACGCATTGACGACGGGCATAACATCACCAATGTTAATAACGCCAGCATTAAGTATGGCCTGAGCGTTATACAGTACATTTTTCTTTTCTCTGTTATTTAATGCACCCAAATCATTAAGTAACGCCGTCATTTGGGTTTTTGAAATAGCCCAACGGAAATAACCTGTGGCGTTGTCGTTTGGAAATACCCACTCGGCCTCGGCTAGCTGAGGTAGTGTGGTGGTCTTCTCATCAATAAATACCACCTCTTGCTTTATATTACCCTTCACTTTATAGGTAAGTTTCAGCGGCACAGCCCAGGTTTGCGGGGCCACTTCAGCACCAGCATAGTGAAAGCGTGACTGTGTTACTGTGCCGTTCTTATCAATACTAATAAGTGGATAACCTGGCTGTTCTAAATAGGCCTTCATCATGGCACTTAAGTTAAAATCAGAAACGTTGTCTAATGCTGCCCATAAATCGTCAGCAACCGTATTTCCCCAAGCATGCTTATTCATGTAGTTGCGCACGCCGTCACGGAATTTTTCCGTACCAATAAGTGACTCAATCATTTGCAAGATTGACTCACCTTTTGAATAGTTAAGCCCTAGCCCATCCATCACATCAGGTTGAGTGCGCACTATCTTTTTCACTGGCTTAACCGTAGGACTAGCGTCAGCACCAAAGGCACCTTCTTGAACAATACGATCGGCAAAGTTCAGTTCTGGGTATAATTCCATCATGGTATAGCTGGCTGCCCAAGAAGCAAATGCTTCGTTAAGCCATAAGTCGTCCCACCACTCCATGGTAACTAGGTTTCCAAACCACTGGTGAGCCAGTTCATGAGCAATGATGTTTAACGGCCCTGAGCGCTCAGTTAAAGAGGGGTTATCTTCTAGCAACAACAAACTATCGCGGTAAGTGATCAAACCCACATTTTCCATTGCACCGTGTGTGAAGTTTGGCACAGCCACAAAGTCTAGCTTTTTATACGGATATTTAGTGTCAAAGAAAGCTTCTAAAGAGGCAAGAATTTCTGGCGTATGCTTCACCACAAATTTCGTTTTATCTGCATAGCCTTTTGGTACATATACCTTGCCTGGCACCGATAAACCGGTAAGTTCAGCACTGTCAAACGGGCCTACAGCGTAGGCGATAAGGTAAGTGGGCATGGGCTTGGTTTTTTCAAAAACCACGGTTTGTGCGCCGTTCTCCACTGTGCGCTTCGCCACCGGCGTGTTAGACACCACAACTTGCTTTTCTGGCGAGGTAATGGTCATTTGATAAGCAATTTTGAACGCAGGCTCATCAAAGCTTGGAAACGCTTTACGTGCATGCATGTCTTCAAATTGGGTGAAGATATAATTGTTCTCTTCAAAGCGTGACAAATACATGCCATCTGATGAGGTATTTACTTTGCCTTTAAATTGAATATTAAGCTGGTAGTCGCCTTTCGCAATATCAGACTCGGCTTCACCCCAGTTCATGTTGTAATCGCCTTCACTCACCGTTAGCGCAATGGTAGTGTCTCCTTGCGTAAGGAAAGCCTGAGTTACGGTTAGATCTTCTTGATAAAAGCCGACTTTTTTAGTGGGCGTATTCACCGAAATATCAATCACTGTAACGCCAGAATAATCCGCAGCGTCTGGGTCAATATTTAGGTGGATTTTTTGAAATGTGGGCGTGACTGAAGACGATAAACGGTATTCAACGTCTTTGGCAAACGCAGAAGAGATAGATAGCGTTACCGACATTACCACACAACTCATTAAAGCTATGATGCGTCGCATATTTTTATTCCTTTTTTATTGTTGGTGTGGCGCTGTTGTCACCACACCTCATTTTACCGGCAAGATACTAGTTCCACAGGGCGTCGCTCGCAACTCCACATAGGGGTTAACCCTGCCTGAAATTGTTACGAGACATGTCTAGCGCAAAATTCCGAGATTTCACCGCAACACTGCCCCCCCATCACCTTGCCCTTGCAACTGGCCTTACGCGACGTTATTTACCCGTCGATTTTTGTGGTGACAACCCGAAGAAAAGTGAATACAACACAGGCACAACGCCTAAGCTCAACACTGTGCCTAAGGCTAAGCCAAATGCAATGGCACAGGCCATAGCGTAAAACAGTACATCTCCACTTAATATTAACGGAACCAACCCTAATATGGTGGTCATTGACGACATCAAAATGGGCCTTAGCCGCCGCACACACGCCGTAACTACCGCTTCGCTCTGCGCATCTTTATCATCAGCATCAACGTCTTGCCGGTCAGCATCTATACGCTCAATAAGAACAATGCCGTTGTTGACGATGATACCGGCCAACGCATACAGCCCCAATATCACCATAAACCCAAAGTCGCCTTGCATTAACAGCAGGCCCAATGCGGCACCTATGATGATAAGCGGAATGGTTAAGGTAATGATAAGCGTGCGCCGATAAGACCTAAACTGGGCAATTAATAACAACATAATGATACCTATACACAAGGGTAAATAGGTATTCAGCGACGATTTAGCCTTTGCTGACTCTTCAATAACCCCATCGTATTCTATGCTGTAGCCCACCGGCAATTGCTGCTTTAACTGCGCTAACTTTGGCGTCAGTAAAGGCACCATTTCTTCAGCATTGAGAACATGATTCTTGGCTTCAATACTAATAGTGCGAAACAAGTTTTCTCGGGCGATACGCGAAAACCCGGTTTCGTAGTTAATATCTGCCACCTGCAATAAAGGTACACTCACCCCTCGCGCGTTAGAGAACACATTAATACTTTCAACCCGTGAAAGATCGAAGCGTTCCTTATCTCTACTTTGCACAATAATGGGCAGGATGTCGTCACCTTCAATAAATTCAGAAATAATGCGCCCACTGTAATAGGTGTTTAGCGTCTGCGCTATATCAGCAGAACTTACACCAGCTCGCCGGGCTTTTTGCTGGTTAACATCTATGCGCAAACGGGACACACGATTTTCCCAATCATTGCGGATGTCATAGGTATTAGGTAAAGAGGCCACCATGGCCTCTAGCTTTTTAGATAATGAAAACAACACATCTTTATCTGGCCCCTTAATTTGCAACGCTATTTTGCTGGAATCGGAAGGGCCAAGAAACATTTTCGTTACCCGCGCAAACACATCAGGATAATGAGCAGCAAATTGCGCTCGTAATGCGTCTATTGTGGGTTGAACATGCTCTCCTTTGTCGATATCCAACATCATAAACCCTTTTGCTTCGTCTGGGTCTATGGGTGTCAGTGACAGCACGAACCTTGGCCCACCAAACCCTCCGTAGCCCACGGCATTTTGCACATAAGGGAACTGCTGTTTGTCTTCTAAATCCTTAAATACCCGCGCTAATGTATGATTAGTTTTGCGTATAGAGCTACCCGCTGGCATATCCAAATACACCAGCACCTGTGTGCGGTCGGAGTCGGGGAAGAACTTAGCCGGCACTTTCGAGAGCGCAAAACCACCCGCAAAGAAAAGCCCCACCATGATAGCCATAAACAGGAGGCGCATGTTCAGCACCCGACGCAGCAGCGATTCATAGTAAGGGTTCAGTTTATTGAAATACTCACTGATGTTGGTTTTGCCTTGTTTTTTGTTACCGTCGGGGCTAGGTACAAAGTGGTAACAAAGATAAGGGGTAATAGTTTGAGACAACAACCAAGACACCAGTAACGCAATTAATATCACCAATGAAATTGACCGTGTGTACTCTCCCGCCACACTGTCCGCAAGCATAAGCGGTAGAAATACCAAGATAGTCGTGAGTGACGAGGTAAGTAAGGGGAATGCAAGAGACCGACTAGAATTTGCCAGCGCTTGCTCTCGGTCCTCTCCATCTTCTAACCTTCTTTTAAAGTCTTCAGCCACAACGATGCCGTTATCAACCAGCACGCCTAATGAAATAATTAATGTCGCCAACGACATGCGCTCAAGCACCATACCGGAAAACGCCATTATCGAGATGGTGATGAGTATCACACTAGGCACAATCCCTCCCACAATGAGCCCAGCTTTCACGCCTAAAAACAGCAACACTACGGCGCTAACAATCGCGAGAGTTTCTAACACGTTAATACTCACGCCATTGATGGCGTTTTGCACCACATCGGCTTGCCGGGTAATCGTGGTAAGCTGCATGCCCACAGGCAATATACGATTCAAGCTAGCTAGCTGCGCTTCAATCTGCGGGCTAAAGGTTAATACATCTACATGGTCATTTTTTGCAATCGCAAACACAATGACAGGCTTGCCATTGAGATAGGCGGTGCGAGAAGGTGGGTCTTCAGCTTCCCGGCGCACCTCGGCGATATCTTCAAGCAATACCGATTCTTGGCGTTCAGGTATGGAAATAAGCGCCTTTTTTACGTCTTCTAGAGATTGAAAGTAGCCAGACGGTTGCAGCGTATAATTGGTGCCCCCTGCATCTATCGTTCCGCCAGGTTGAATA
Source organism: Alteromonas sp. B31-7 (assembly GCF_015767655.1). Classification (NCBI taxonomy): domain Bacteria; kingdom Pseudomonadati; phylum Pseudomonadota; class Gammaproteobacteria; order Alteromonadales; family Alteromonadaceae; genus Alteromonas; species Alteromonas sp. B31-7. The sequence goes on along the minus strand of NZ_CP065233.1, from coordinate 1,762,636 downwards.
ATATTTTGGGCCTGCAGCAGTCCAATCACTTGTTCGGGAGACATGCCAAAATTGGCCAGCTTGCCATTATTGATGGCGATGGTAATTTGCTCTGAACGGGCACCTAAAATATCGATACTTTTTACGCCATCCACGCGAAACAGAGTGTCACGAACGTGCTGGGCAATGTCTCTACGTTCGTCAAATCCATAGCTTTCATCCGCCTCAAGCGCAATGGTTAGTACCGCCACGTCGCCAAAGCTGTCATTCACCAGTGGCGTACTGGTACCCTCGGGCAAACTTGGTGTCACTTGCTCTAGCTCATCTCGCAAATCATCCCAAATTTGCTCAAGCTCAAAATACCTGTCTTTAATTTTCACGTGTAACGTCGCTTGCCCTGTCATAGACACCGAACGAATTTCATCGATTTCTGGTAGCTTCCGCGCCGCTTCTTCTAAGGTTTTTGTTATCAACAACTCCACTTTATCGGCGGGCAAGCCAGGGTAAGACGCAGTCACTAAGGCTTCGCGTATCGTAATATCGGGATCTTCTTGGGCGGGTAGCGTAAAATAGCTGTATAGGCCAAAGACCATTAGAATACTGACAATGGCCAGCATTAAGCGGTTATGAATAAGGCTTAGTTCAGAGATAGATTTCACGGCTTATCCTTGCTCGTTACTCGTTGAAAAAGTGCGTATCGCCGTTTGCCACGTGAACCCGCTGATCGGCACTTAAATGCGCCACCCCTGCACGCACCACTGAAGGTAACCCATCAAATTCTCCTTCAATCAGCGCGGTGTCCTTATTCATATTGAGTAGGGTTACGGGAACTTTAGTCACACGGTAAACAGGCGATTTGTCACCCGATTCTTGCTCAATCGGCGTTGCGGTATAAACAAAATAACTGTCGTCACTGCCATTACCCAGTGCGGACAAGGGCACAATAAAGCCCCCGCGACTTTCCCTATTGTTATTGGTCTTGCCGGTATAGCTTAAGGTAACCTCAGCACTCATTCCTGGCTGCAGCCCCTTTGGCGCATCGTCTAATTGCACCGTTACAGGAAATGCATTGGCGCTGCCTGCACGGCTGCTGACTTCAAAAATTCGCCCTTTCAGATTGGTTTCGCCCAGTGCATAAACCGTTACCTTAACCACATCTTGAACGTTCAGGTAATTTATCATGCTTTCAGGCACGGAAAGCGCCACTTCCAAACCCGCTGTCCCCTCTACCGTAAAAGCAGGTTGTGCGGGAGTCACTCGTTGGGAAGGCTCTATATGACGTTGAGCAATGGTGCCAGCGTAAGGGGCAACTAATGTGGTGTCAGCCAAGTCTTCTTCGGCAATACTTAGTTGCGCTTCAGCGACCTCTGCTTGATCGCTCAGTGCATTTAATTGAGTGACGGCAACATCGTACTCTGCTTGCGAAACCGCTCCGGTTTCAACTAACTGCTTTTTTCTGTTTACGTCTTTTTGTGCATCTTTTATCCGCGCCTGAATTTCAGATAACTGCCCTTGGCGTTGTTTCACGGCAAGCTCAAACACTTTGCTCTCTATTCGAGCAAGCTTATCTCCCCGGGCAATGGTATCACCTAAATTCACGTTAACGTTTTCTACCACCCCGGCCACTTCAAAACTCAGCTGGCTTGTTTCCGCTGCTTGCACTACACCAGATAAAACATGAGACTGCTGACCATCGTAGGCTTGTACCTGGCTAACCATCACTGTACGTAACAATTCAGCTTGAGGCTTAGGGTCAGCGCACCCTGACATGATTAATATTATTGAGAAAACGCCAGCCATACTGAGTTTCATTATCGCTCCTTGATGCAAGATTAATATTGTCTATACAGAATATTGTTCACTTTGGTTTTTTTCATATTTTGCGTCGCGCGGCAGCCATAATGAAACTAACCTAGCGAACACCACAAACAATACAGAAGAAAGTACGAATGGCAGTATGGTAGATAATGCGGTAGATTGATATTTGACACCCATACCGCCCCGCGACACAATGCCAACACCCTTGCACCTCAATGATTAGGCTTTTTCCACACCCCATGCTGTCCCTTTCCCAATTTCAAATTAAAACCCAACACCACTTTATTTCTCCCGCATTCTCGTTGACTCTCGCATTGCCAGGGAATTACCTATTGGCAGGCAGAAATGGTTCAGGTAAATCGCTATTGTTGGCAGCGCTTGCAAATAACGGCACGCCCATGGCTGGCGTTAGAGAGTGCAAGGTATCAATAGCGCAGGTAAGCATTGAAATGCAACAGCAGCTTATTGCTGAGGAAAAACAAAAAGACAGTGCAGATATACTTGATGTCATTGCCACCCCCACCAAAGTATCAGAGTTACTGGAGCAAAGCGCCATCAATGTCGAGCGTCCTTCAAAAGACACCCATTACACCAAACATCCTGTGTATGAAGAACTGATAAACGTATTACGCATAGCACACCTCATTGATGCCGAGTTTTTATCGTTATCAACGGGAGAAACTCGCAAAGTATTAATCGTGTTGGCATGGCTCAGCGGTGCCTCGTTAATCCTTCTTGATGAGCCCTTTGAAGGATTAGATGCAAAAGCAAAGCAAGACTTTAGTAAGTTTCTTTCCTCTCAACAGCAAGCATCATTAATTATCACGGCCAATAAATTAGATGACATACCCGATGATTTCAATGCCAACCTACTGGTAATGAAGGACTTAAGCGTGGCTTGGCAGTCGGACCAAACATTAACCACAGAGGAAATTCGGTATCAATTGGGGACTTGGTTCGCTTTAGAAAATGAAGATATTATGCTGCCTGCCCCTTTAAGTGAGCATCAACATTCGGTGCCGGAAACCTTAATTACGCTTAATGCGGGTCGGGTGAGCTATGGGGACAGAGTCATTTTTGAAGGCGTGGATTTTCAGCTGGATAAGCAAGAACATTGGCAAATAAGTGGACAAAATGGCTCTGGAAAAACCTGTTTGCTGCAGATGTTTACCGGCGACAACCCCCACTGCTACACCAACGATTTAACCATGTTTGGCATTCAACGTGGCTCCGGCGAAAGTATTTGGGACATAAAAAAACATATTGGCATTATGTCCAACGCGTTACATTTACAATATAAGGTGAACACCAGTTTAGAAAATGTGATTTTATCTGGTTTTTACGACAGTATTGGATTGTACTCCAAACCCTCCAATACTGAGCGCGAAAAAGCAGCGCAATGGCTGGCGGTTTTAGGGTTAAGCAAGTATGCAGATTCACCGTTTCAATCTCTTTCTTTTGGTGATCAGCGCCTTGCCCTTATTGCCCGCGCCATGGTGAAACATCCTGCGTTGCTCATACTTGATGAGCCCTGCAACGGACTAGATGAATTTAATCGAGTGAAAACCCTGAAACTGATTGAGAAAATAGTCGCCCAAGGACAGAGCACTGTACTTTATGTTACCCACAGCCAACGTGAAACCATTGCGGGCATTCAACATCATTTGACCATGGAAGATTATCATCCCGCCTAATTTTGGCAAACTGGGGCAAGCTCGGTATTGTCTACGATGCCGAGGGTTAACCTTCACCTGCTATTTCATACGCGCTTTGCCACCAATAATTTTATAGGCGGGCGTGCCTCTAATTAAGGTTTCTCTAGCAAAAACCTGGTGGCAGTTTGGGCAACAACATGGGGTTAGAGTAAAGTCATTTACAATGCGTTCTATGAAGCATTTTACCAAGGCCCCCTTCCCGCCTTTTCTGTACTTAAACAGCATAGCTTTACACTTACCACAGACAATATCTACGGTTTGTACCGGCCCTTTTTTGTTCGGCTTTGCCATGACGTCTCCTTTCCTGTAGGCATTCACTTACTTTCTAAGCCACTCGTTTAGCCACTAAAAGCCACTTTCTATTTAGTCTAATTACAACTATTGGACTATATAAAAACGTCGAGATTAATGAAGATAATAAGCACGCTTCACACGAGGCTATTTAGCGAAAAGAGTGTAACAAATTCAAAAAAACCATGCAGATGCTAATGTCTTGCCGGTAGACAGATACTCTTTTTAAAGGAAAAGTTAAATTCTACTACTATACTTTCAGTGTCAGTGCAGTAGTTAGATATAAATCAACTTGGTTAGGCACCCGTCGCTGCGGTTGTTAGCTGCGCGTTACGTTAACTTTCCGGGATCACTAGAGGTATTATTCATGAAAATCGCACTTTTACTCTGTTGTATGTTCGCCCTGCCAGTCAGCGCAGCCAATGTCATTATTATTAATGCAAACAATGCAACAGGTGTGGATGCCGATACCGTCAAACGCATTTACTTAGGGCGCGCCAAAAATTTCCCCGATGGCAGTAAAGCGCTTCCCCTTACCTTCGAAAAAGGCAATGATTTAAGAGCGACTTTCAATAGCGAAGTATTAGGAAAATCAGAAAGCCAATACTCTGCCTTTTGGTCTAAACTGGTGTTTACTGGCAAGGGCACGCCCCCTGAAGAAGTCACCACGGCCGAAGAAATGCTTAAATTAGTGTCTGAGAACCCCAATACCATCGGCTTTATAGATGAAAGCATGGTTGACGGCAGTGTGACGGCAATAGGTACGTTTTAATTGAAGGGCTAATCCAGCTTTCGGCTTTGCCCCACGTCATTTAAGGTGGGGCAACAGAAACCCCACTACATTAGCTAAGCGCTTTCACCGGCGCGCAAGAAGCTCGTTTTGTCAATGAGCAAGAAATGAGTAATTTCTGCGCATGCTCCCCTTTATTCTTCATGACTTCAAAAAGTACTTTCGCTGCCTCTTTTCCAATAATGTAAGGCTCTTGCTTAACTACGGTAATAGGCACCTTGAAAAATTCAGCCATGGGAATGTCGTCAAAACCAATTAGCGACACATCAGTGGGGATGGCAATATTTTCTTGGTTTAAGTAAGCCAATAGCTCTGTGGTAATCGCTAAATGTTGACTAAACATTGCCGTTGGCGGGTTTTCTTCCGCTAGTAATGCTTTAGGTGACACTTCAAAACCTGTCTCTCGATGCCAGTACTGCACCAGAGCATCATCAAAGGCAATAGCATGAGCCGTTAGCGCATCTTTATAGCCTAAGAACCGCTCATAGCGGGATTTTACATTGGTGAAGGATTGTGTAAAAAAGCAAATTCGTGAGTGCCCGAGTGAAATCAGATAGGACGTCGCCTCGAATGCCGCTTTACGATAGTCTGACAGCACTAAATTCTTTTCCAGCCCATCATACTCAATCTGAAAATGAACAATTGGCATCCCCTTTTCGATGTATTCGTTGATTAACGCCGTATTTTTACCTGACCCGGCGATAATAATGCCATCCACCCCCATTTGATATAAAGCCGCAAGAGATTGCGCCTCGGTTTCGGGGTTAAAATCGGTGTTGTAAATAAACGCGTTGTACTGGTTAGCCTTGCAAAAATCATCTACACCTCTGATAGTTTGGCTAGTATCAAAGCCCGTAATATCCCTCACTATCACACCAATGGTTTGAGTTTTAGTACTTTTTAGGCTCCTCGCAACATGATTGGGGGTGTAATCTAGCTCTTTTACCGCTGCACGAATGCGTAATTGGGTCTCTTTCGACATATAATCAAAGCGCCCATTTATGTACTGGGATACCGTACTGTTCGATACCTTAGCGCGTTTCGCCACATCCGTTAGTTTTGCTTTTTTCATCGCCTGGCTACACACCTATTAACGTCATTAACCTTTTGTTGACATTATGCCAACTTGTGCTAACTTCTACAACTAAAACGTTTTACTAAAACGTTTTATATTGATTTTTAGAAGGTAGATGGCCGTGAAGATTAGTCAAATACAAGTATTCGTGTGTAGCCCAGGTAGGAACTTTGTCACTGTGAAAGTCACCACAGAAGATGGCACAACAGGCATAGGGGATGCCACGTTAAACGGTCGTGAAATGGCCGTAGTGAGTTGTCTGGAACAGCATATTGCTCCTTGTTTGATTGGCAAAGACGCCCAAAATATCGAAGATATTTGGCAATACCTTTATAAGGGCGTTTACTGGCGCAAAGGACCGGTTAACATGGCGGCGATTGCAGGTATCGACATGGCACTGTGGGATATTAAAGGGAAAGTCGCAGGCCTACCCGTTCACCAGTTGCTTGGGGGAAAAAGCCGTACGGGGGTTACTCTTTATGCCCATGCCAGTGGTGAATGCATTGACAGTACCCTCTCAAAAGCCGAACATTTGATTAACCAAGGCTTCCGCGCCGTTCGTTTACAAACCGCCATACCAGGCCTAACGGCTACCTACGGGGTACTTGGTGATAAAAAAGACTATTTTGAGTTACAGGGTAATCGTCCACTCCCTCCGGAAGAGCCTTGGTGTACACAAAAGTACTTCTCCGTTGTGGTTGAATTATTTAGACAAGCACGCAAACGGCTAGGCGAAGAAGTACACCTTCTTCACGACGTACACAGCCGATTAACTCCCATTGAAGCGGCGCGACTAGGGAAATTGTTAGAACCCTACCATCTCTATTTTTTAGAAGACGCGGCTATCGCGGAAAATCAAAACAGCTATCAGTTAATTCGTCACCATACTACTGTGCCATTAGCCATAGGCGAAACATACAACACCCTCTGGGAATGCAAAGATCTTATTCAACATCAATGGATAGACTTTATTCGAACCGCTGCAACCCATGCAGGTGGCCTAACCGGTTTGAGAAAAATCACCGAATTTGCCAATGTATTTGATGTTCGCATTGCCCCCCATGGTGCGCCAGATTTATCGCCAGTGTGTTTTGCTACCCATCTTCACATCAACATATGGGCACCCAATTTTGGTATTCAGGAATTTGTTGGTTTAGATAACCCTCAACTTAACGAGGTATTTACCCACGACATCCGGGTTGAAAATGGCATGGCACTCCCTAGCGACCTCCCAGGTCTGGGAATAAGTTTTAACGAAGATGCGGCTAAAAAATACCCCTATAAACGGTCTTATTTACCCGTCAGCCGCCTAGAAGACGGCACCATGTGGCATTGGTAAATGCTTACCCGCAATCACTCTACATTCAGACAGGACTAAACAATGCGTAAACCTATAAAAGTACTCATTCAAGGCACTGGCTTTGCTGGTCAAGGCCACGCAGAAGCCTTCCGTTATGCAGGCGCGGAAGTGGTTGGCATAGTAGGAAGAACAGAAAGTGTAGTTAAGGAAGTGGCAGCGCAGTTGGCTATTCCGTACGCGGGAACCCACTGGGAAGAGGCGTTGCAAACATTAAAGCCCGACATCGTGTCCATTGCAACGCCAGGGGGTGCACATGAGATACCCATTATCCAAGCCATACAACATGGGTGTCATGTTTTTAGTGACAAGCCCTTATCTACCACCGGAGAGTCTGCCCAACGGCTGTACGAACTTGCCGAACAAAAGCAGGTTAAAACCGCCTTTGCCGCAAGTTTTCGCTACATGCCCGATGTTATTCATGCAAAACGACTTATTGAAGCCGGTGAAATAGGCGAACCGCAAGAAGTGGAATGTATCTCTCACTTTAATCTTGAAAAGCATATCCCCTATGGCTGGTCTCACAGAAAAGAAGATGGAGGCGGTCGGCTCAACAACAATTTCACCCATAAATTGTCCATTGTCACCTCAATGATTGGAGAGCACCTTTTATCCATGATGGGAGAAGTGCGGGATGACTTGGGCAAAGCCCCTATTGTAGAAGGGGTACACAATTTCAAAAAACGCCGCGACTTTATTCCACAAGATATCAACGATCCTGATTTGACATGGGGAGAGTCAAATGTGGAGTGGTCTTATACCGTCTTGGCTCAGATTCAAAGCGAACTAGCAAAGAAACCTGTGTCGGTATTGTTTAAACATGGGGGGCTTCACCCTCGTTTTAACGACGATCACATTGTGGTGTACGGCAGTAAAGGCGCTATTTACATTAAGGGGCACTACGCCAGCGGCCCCTTATATTTATACAGAAATGGAAACTGGGAAGCGCAGCCTTTACCACAAGATATTATCGAACGTATTCCCGAAGGCGAAAGCGATACCGAGCGAAACTGGCGCTATCTTATTCGCCTACTGATAGAAGACGTGCAAGGGAATGGCGTGCAACCCTATCAAACCTTCAAAGAAGGCGCTCAATACCAAAAACTCATCGATTTAATTCGTCAAAACGACAACTGGGTTGACGTTAGCCAACTGTAAAGGCCTTCTTATGATGTATGAATACCTGGTTATTGCGGGCTACTTCTTGTTGATTATTGGCATTGGGTTTGCCTTTAAATCAATGGCGAAAAACTCAACCAGCGATTATTTTCGCGGTGGCGGCCGAATGCTTTGGTGGATGGTAGGCTCAACCGCCTTTATGGCGCAATTTTCCGCTTGGACATTTACCGGGGCCGCGGGAAAAGCCTTTAGTGATGGTTTTGCCATTAGCTTAGTGTTTTTCGCCAACACCTTTGCCTACTTTTGTGGATGGGCCTACTTTTCTGCCCGCTTTCGTCAAATGCGGGTAGACACGCCCACTCAAGGTATTAAGCGTCGCTTTGGAAGTCAAAACGAGCTGTTCTTTTCATGGGCGCTTATTGTATTTAGCATGATTAATGCTGGGGTATGGCTAAATGCACTAGGTGTATTTTCAAGCGCCGTCTTCAATGCCGATATTAGCCTAACCATTATCGCCACCGGTTTGACTGTCCTCTTTGTCTCCGTACTATCAGGGGCTTGGGGGGTGGTTGCCTCCGACTTTGTACAAACACTCATTGTCGCTATTATTTCCACCGCTTGTGCCATTGTTGCGTTAGTAAAAGTGGGTGGCCCGGTAGCCTTGGTTAACGACTTCCCCGTGGATTTTGTGATGGGCCCTGATATGAATTACGGCATATTGTTGTTTGGTACTTTTGTTTTCTTCTTAGCCAAACAACTTATTACTATCATGAACCTGAACGATTCATTTCGTTTTTTAAACGCCAAAGATTCCATTAACGCCAGAAAAGCCGCGCTCTTAGCCATGGTATTAATGGGTGTAGGCAGTATTATCTGGTTTATTCCGCCCTGGGCGGCTGCCATATTGTATCCTGACGCCGCCAGCGCTTACCCCCAATTAGGCAATAAGGCCGGCGATGCGGTTTATCTGGTGTTTACGCGCAACGCCATGCCAATAGGAACCGTAGGCTTGTTGCTTGCCGGTTTATTCGCTGCCTCTATGTCATCCATGGACTCAGCGTTGAACAAAAATGCCGGAATATATGTGCGCAGCGTGTACCAACCTTTTTTGCTTAAAAAAGCCAAAGAGGTATCAGACCAACATCTGTTGAATGTCAGCCGTTTGGTTAGTTTTATCAGCGGTATTTTAGTGATTGTGGTGGCCCTATTCTTTAAATCATTAAAAGAACTCAGCTTGTTTGAACTCATGATGAACGTGTCCACCATGATTCAAGTCCCCTTACTCATTCCATTGATATTTGGGCTATTAATTAAACGTACGCCTCAATGGGCACCATGGGTAACGGTGATTATTGGCTTAGCGGTGTCGTGGATAATGTCTGACCTAATTACACCAGATAAACTGGTCTCATGGCTGGAATTGAATATTGTACTCACTCGTCGAGAAAGCGTTGACGCAGGCCTGATGCTGATGATCTTAGCCCACCTAGTGATTACGGCTGGCTTCTTCTGTGCCACCTCGTGGTTCTATCGCAGTGATAAAGACCCTCACAAGGCCCAAACCGACTTATTTTTTGAAGACTTAGCCACCCCCGTTATTGCCGATTACGAGCAAAGCGAGGTAGACCGCCAGCAGCGAGAGAAACTTGGCATTATGGTGATAATTATGAGTGTCGGCATGCTAGCGATGACGCTGATACCCAACCCTTTGTGGGGGCGCGGCATGTTTCTTGTGTGCAGCATAGTCATGGTATGTATTGGCGTATTGCTCAAACAAAGCGCAAAGAAAAAACCATACCCACCTGTGCATTCACCATTAGCGAGTGAAAAGTAATGAAGCCTGTTTTATTTTTTATGTTTGTGATGTTAACTCTGCCATTAATGCAAGGGTGTACCTTATATACATCATCAGTCGCCGAGCCACAAGCCGTCACTTTGCGACACGGCGTAGACACCACGGCAGGTGGTTTGGCCGTTTTCATTATTGAGACACCCACCGCAACCTATTATCTCGATAAAAAGGGCGGCGGGTTGTCCTCCCTGATTGATGCAGACGGTAACGATTGGATTGGCTTTGCTCCCACGCCAGGCTCTGGCTGGCAGGGGGAGTATAGAGGGTTTCCCAACGCGGTTCACAAACAAGATGGCAATTACTTCCACCCTGTGAATGCGAGCACGGATTTATCTAGCAGTCACATTACCCATCACAGTGCAAAACACGTACAAATAACCGTGGACTCTGGTAATAAACAATGGCAAGCAGTGTGGGACTTTTATCCAGACAGGCTAGATTTTACGATGGCGAAAGTAAGCCAGGGATACACATACTGGGTGCAATATGAAGGCGTACCGGGCGGCACCCTAAACGACAGCGATTTCTACTATAATAGTGCGGCGCCTACTCGCCGCAATATTCAAGAAAGCTTCCATGGCGACCTCCCTTCCCCAGAATGGTATGCCTTTGGCGATACGCAAGCCTCGTCAATGCTGTACTTATTACATCATACCGATGATACAGCCCCTGATAGTTACGAGGGCCGCCCTTTTATGACGGTTCTCGGTTTTGGCCGCCAACATAAAAACAAATATCTCACGACACCCTCTCGGTTTTCCTTGGGCTTTATTCGCAGTCACGATTACCACACCATAAAACAAAAAGTGACAGCATTATCGTCCCCCACCCCGTAAAATAATAGGTAAATTACTACAGATATTTCAGAAACTAAACGCTATAATAACAGTACTATTCTTGCGTTATTTAACTATGATTTGGAAAGCGCTAAGCGGAATCTATAAAGATCGAATAAGCAGTAAGCCTGACACTTTTCACGAAATAAGACGCCAGCGCTTGATGCAAATAGGCTGTGTGACTGCTTTGGGTTTACTCGCTGCACTCACCGTGGCCAAAAGTTCAACCTTTACTATTATTGTTACAGGGTTAGCCAGCCTCGTCGTCTCTTTTACGCTTAGCTACAAGCATAAGCTGCTGGCTGCAAGCTTGGTCTTGTTAGGTGCAATGTCTAGCATGCTTTTCGCCCTAGCGATAACTGGGGCAGGCATTTATGACCTCGCGGTATTAGGTTTTTCCGGCATCATTATATTCGCGGCTATTTTAGGCGGAGTCGCCGTTTTTCTTGCCGTATTAGCATGGATAATTGCACTTTGTTTGTTGATGGCGTGGCTTACGCTTAGCGGACACATTGTGCCCAGTACTCCTAGACTGACATGGCCTCATGTGGTCTTTTTGAATATTATTTTAATGGTTATAGGCTTGAGTGTGTATATTCTGGTGCAGGATATTAAACGCTTGTTGTCGTCTCTTAAGCATGAACATAAAAAGGTACAACAAAGCCGTACTCGTATTCAGCATCTGGCTCATCATGACGCGTTAACTAATCTTCCCAATAGACGCTGTGGTGAAAAACGTTTCGCACAGCTACTGGCTAATTGTGCGAACACCAATAAAAACCTGGCCATTCTCTTTATCGACTTAGACAATTTCAAACCCGTTAATGATGCTTTAGGTCATGAATCGGGCGACTTATTATTGCAACAACTTACCCACCGTATAACCAGCAATTTATCAAAAGAACAATATCTTATTCGCTTTGGTGGCGATGAATTTTTGGTGCTCACCCAATTTGGGTACAAAGAAGAGCTGGAAACCCTCGCCAAATCACTTATTTTACACTGTGCGTCGACCTTCTTAATCCGTAAAACACGGGTAAGAGTGTCGGCCTCAATAGGGATTGTTCAAGCGCCAGAGCACGGCATTAACTTTAAATCCTTGTGTCGCAAAGCTGACATTGCGATGTACCACGCTAAAACTGGCGGAAAAAACACCTTTAGGCATTATGACTTAGCCCTCGACGCCGAAAGTGAAGCTAAATTCACCATAATGCAACGGCTTAAGACCGCCATTGCCGAAGATGAATTTGAGGTTTATTACCAGCCTGTTATTCATTTAGAAACTAGCAAGTTAGAAGTTGTTGAAGCGCTTCTTCGATGGCCTCAGCAAGACGGTTCGCTCATTTCTCCAGAGTATTTTATTCCCTTAGCAGAGACCGCCGGCATTATTAACGATATTGGGCTGTGGGTGATGAACGAAGCTTGCTTATTCTGCGCTAAAATGCGCGCAGAAGGGTTTGAACATTTGCGTGTGGCGGTCAACCTTTCAACGTTACAGTTTCAAGATGGAAAGCTGCCTTCTATTGTGGAGTTTGCACTGGCCCAAAGCGACTTGCCTGCCAACGCATTGGAGTTAGAAATTACCGAGTCTGTACTGATGGATGACGTGGCCAATATTCAACACCAACTCGATGCGCTGGCTAGCTTAGGGGTGAATATTGCTATCGACGACTTTGGTACAGGCTACTCAAACTTGAGCTATTTGCATAAATTTAATGCTCAAACCCTTAAAATAGACAGAAGCCTAGTCACACAACTAGGCCCGACAAACGAAAACTTGCCGCTTGTGACCGCCATTATCAGCATGGCCAAAAGCCTACATTTAAATACAGTGGCGGAGGGCATAGAACACGAATCTACAGCTGCAAAATTAATAAACCTAGGATGCACCCGTGGTCAGGGTTTCCTTTGGTCGAAGCCCCTTCCCCCAGATACCTTATCGCAACAACTTAAATCACATTATTGAAAACCCGATAACACAAACTTCTGCACCCGTCGGCCGGTATTCACTTCCGAGGTGTAAAGATTTCCTTGGCTATCAACCACTACACTGTGAAGCCAGGTAAACTGGCCTGGGTAACGCCCCGGGCGACCAAAACTACCGAGTACTTCATACGTATCATGCCATAGTATCCACACGCGCCCATTCATCATGTCAGCCACGTACATGTATTTATTGTCTGGCGAAAACGCGATATCTGAGGCCGTTCCTAGTCCGCCTGTATCTCCCTCAATAATGAGGTCTTGCAAAAACACCACCTGCCCATCGGTGTTTGCTTTAAATATTTGAATACGATTATTGCGTCTGTCGCACACGTAAATGCGGCCATCATCAGCTTGTGTGACACAATGAACTATGTCACCAAAGTTCTCTGCTTTTGTGCTGGTATTTGCAGCGTTTGCCGTTGCCTGAGACTGATCGAAGCTGCCCTCGCGAGTCCCGCCGCCCGGAGGTTTGCCGTAGGCCCCCCACAACTGCTCAAACCCATTATCTGTAGAATCATAGGCCGTTATCCGTTTGTTGATATAGCCATCTGCAATGAAGACTTTTTTCGTTTGCGTGTTATGGTAAATATCGGCTGGGTTGCCTAGTGCCTCTTCACTCAAGTTTCCGGCGGTTTTTCCTCGCACACCAAATTGGCGTATAAACTCACCCTTGGGGCTGAAATTTAAAACTACGTGATCACCGTCACCATTTCCGCCTAGCCAAATCGTATCTTCATCATCCACAAACAAACCGTGTACGATGCTGGGCCATTGATTTTCGCCGTCTATACTAGGTGTGATTTCAGGACCACCCCAGCTGGCTAATACCTTTCCTTGGGGTGAAATCTGCAACACGTGAGGCGCCGCCTCGCAACATAGCCCCATACCGTTCTCTAAACCCAAATCTAAACGGCTTAATGAATTTGGACGATGCAGTATCCACACATTATCCTGGCTATCTACCGCAAGGCCCGGCACCTGGCCAATTAACCAAGTGGAAGGGAGTGAAGGCCAACTGGTTTCTACACGAAACTGCGGCACTTTGTGCTGCGCCCCTTCGACCGGATAAAAAACCACATCAACCAAGGCATGTCCGCCTGCTTCACTTGCAACCTCAGGCCTTTGTTGGTTGCGCTCCGCGTGTGCGGCTCCCGCTAACATACACGCTAACATGGCGGTATATGCTAACCAGCCATGGTTTTTTATTCTACCTAACATAACAATTCCTTAGTGTGGATGGGCAAACAACAATTTAACTATTTGGGCATGGCTTAAACGCCATCATCATCCCTATTGGATCAATGTCAGCACGTTAACTTTGTGTGCTCAACGGCTAATATCATTGACCGAGCAGACACCTAAAATATTCGAACTAAAGTAAATTATCTATCTTCATTCCATGATATTTCGGCGAAGTGCGCGTGACGTCGTTCATTGTAAGCAAAACAATGAGGGCAAGTAGGCTTGTAGAGGCGAAGGAAAGTATACAAAGCGTATTGAGAATAAAACAACCACCAGAATACCCATGGGTATTTAGTGGTTGCTATTACGCCATCAGTTGCAGAAAAGTGCCGTTTTACTCGAAAAGCTCGCAAGTATAATCAGAGCCATTTTCAAGCAAATAGGCAGACATGGTGCTGTAATCTGAATCCCAGCTTTGAACCACCTCACCACAATTGTCGATTAAATAGGTTTGATTAAAGCGCAAGCCACCAAATAAGGCATAGCCATTTTGCGCATTAGAAGAGTTTAGTATCAGACCAATAGAATTATCGGTTTCATATTCGCTAACAGTAGTATCTGATGTCGTAGTATCGTCCTCGCTGGACGTGTCTGACGTTGTAACATCGGTGGTTGTTGAGGAGGAAGAATCAGAATTACATCCCATCAATGCCATAGAGCTCAATGCCGCCAGGGAGAACAATCGTAAAAAGAAAGAGGTGTTATTAAACATTTGCAAACCTTTATTGCACAACAAAATAGAGAAAAACACGCATGACATTTCGGCGCGATCACGTACCACTCGCTAAAAACCTGTGTGCCAACGCTCACAAAGTGTGCGGCATAAAGCCTGCTGAACAACACCCTTTAAACAATCTTTACTAAACTGACTTGCCCACCTATAAATGTTAATGGCCGCCATAAAATGAAAAAAGCGCCTTTAAAAAGGCGCTTTTGCGATTACCGACAAGATGACGATAGGGAAACTTTAGCTATGTCTATGATGCTTTTTTCCGCGTTTACCCTGCTTTTGAGCCATTTCATCAAACTTTTCTAGCTGCTCATCAGTTAAGATGTCGCTGATTTTTTCGCGAACTTCAGCCATTTTTAAGAAACGCGCTTTAGCACGCTCTGCTTTTTGCTCTGCCAATGCGTTTAGCTTTTCTTGATAATCGGCATCATCTGGATTTAAGCCAGCTAGCTTGATCCTGCCTGAATCATCACCGCGCATTTGAGATTTTTTAACTTCTCGCTCAGCCTTTAGCTCTTCTTTTAACGCTTTAAACTGTGCTTTTTGTTCATCAGTTAACTCAAGCACTTTAACCATTTTATGAATGGGGAAAAAACCTTCGCCTCTGCGCTCATCTGAATGCTTACCACCTGCAAAAGCGGTAGTTGCGATACATGCACTTAATAAAACACCGGTAATTAATTTTTTCATCTTAATCTTCCTACTTGTTTTGTCATGATGATGCATGACGTGAAAAAGAATGTTGTTTCATCAACGGAACTAAGTATGAGTGAATCAATCGATAAGTAGGGTTAAGCTAGTGTAAAGTTCGGTAAAGTTGAAAATTACCCACAATTAAAAAGGTTAAGCTTCGTTTTATGGAAAATGAAAAGTACAACATATTACTGGTTGATGACGACGTAGACCTATGCGCCTTGTTAGGTGAATTTCTGGAGGGTGACGGTTTTACCGTCGACACGCTTCATAGTGGCGATAAAGCAGTAGACACCTTGTTAAACACCAACAAGTACGACACGGTAGTACTAGATATTATGATGCCTGGCATGTCAGGGCTGGATGTACTACGAACCGTACGCGCTAAAAAGCAGACACCCATTTTGATGTTAACCGGTCGTGGTGATGACATTGACCGTATTGTCGGTTTAGAGATGGGCGCGGATGATTATTTACCTAAACCTTGCAACCCAAGAGAATTGGGTGCACGCATTCGCGCAATTATTCGTAGAACTCAGCAATTAAAGAGCGCTGCCGTGGTGCACACGGAATTACACGGCATTGTACTGGATACCGGCGCGCGAACGGCCACGGTAAACCAAGAAGTTTTAACGTTAACCGGTGCAGAATTTAATGCTCTCAGTTTACTGATGGAACGCGCAGGACAAACCATTACGAAGCAAGACATGACCCAAGAAGTACTTAATCGTCCACTAGAAGCTTACGATCGCGCCATGGATGTGCATGTTAGCCGCATTAGACAAAAACTTTCAGCGGTTGGGGTCAATGATGTGATTAAATCCGTTCGAGGCGTAGGTTATCAGATGTTAACCACACCACAACCGCAAGAACAATGAGGTAGCGTACGATGCGGGTTAACGCGGCTTGGCAAAATATAAGACAAAGTTTAGGGTTTAAGCGCCTGTTTTGGCGTATTTTTCTTACCTTTTGGGTAGCTAGCTTAGCGGTTATGGCGGCTACAGGCTACGTGCTCGTTAACGAATATGCCTCTAATGAGAACAATCAACGATTCTTGAATCTGGTTACCTCACAAGCGGAACGCATTGTCTGGCGCTACGAGCACGAAACCTTAGTCAGTGGCACTGCCAAGCGTAAAATAAAAGACTGGATACGACAAAGAGAAAACCGCAGAGGTGAACTTTTGCCTATGCTTATTCTCGATGCTAACGGCAAAACCGTATTTCATTACAGAATGAATAAGGTGCCACCGGAACAGCGTAGCGAACAACAGGTATATGGCCCTTCAAACGCGCAATACTCGGTGTTTGTGCACCGTCCTCAAGCCCCTCGTATCTTAAAGCAGGTACTGTATCGATTTCAGTCACTACAGTTTGTTTTCATATTCATTGCCTCAGCCCTAGTGAGCGCCTTGCTTAGCTGGACTATTGTTAAGCCTATTAAATATTTAGGGGCATTTAGTCGAAAGTACGCTAACGAACAAACCATTTCATCCCTGCCTTCGCCCATGCTTAATCGGGGAGATGAACTGGGTGATTTGGCCACAGACATTAACTTTATGGTAAGCAAAACCCATGAAGCGGCTAGCGCCCAGCAACGGTTACTTCATGATGTATCCCATGAGTTACGTGCACCGTTAGCGCGTTTACAAGCGTCAGCCGCTATTATTGAGCAAAAACAGCCAGATAATCGCCACGTAAAACAAATTCATAACGATTGTCATCGTATCGATCAACTCATACAGCAAATTTTGAATTTTTCTACCTTAGAAAACACAATGCCCGAGCCGAAACAATGCGATCTTCTGGCGCTTTGTGAACGCATTCTTGACGATATGGCGGTTAACTACCCTGGTATACCCACTACATTAACGCCACCTAAAGGCGGCGCACAGCAAAGTCTAATTATGTGTTTTCCAGAAGCTGTTCATCAAGCGTTAGACAACATCATTGGCAATGCATGTAAGTATTCTAATAAGGGGGAATCGGTAGACGTCACGATAGAACCTCTTCACGACAATGTGGTGATTCGCGTGCGAGATCATGGCCCAGGGGTAAACAAAGATGAAATTGAAAAATTGCTGCAACCTTTTTACCGCGCAGGAAACCAAATGCATACACAAGGGTTTGGCCTAGGCTTAAGCATTGCGTTAAAAGCCATTCATAAACATGGAGGGCAACTTCATATGACGAGTCCCAGCGACGGGGGGCTTAGCGTAGAAGTTACCCTACCTAAAAATGTTGCACCACGGGATTAAAACCCGTGGTAGGTTACAAACTCTTCGTTATCCGCGCGGGTTGAACGTACTGTGTTAGCTGGAAAATCTGGGTCAGGATAACCCAATGCGATACAAATCATAATCGCTTCATTATCTGGAATATTCGCATACTTGTGAACCACTTCAGACTGCATAATACCTTGGCCATTAATGACGCACCCCAAACCTAAGTCCCATGCCGCTAAAACGATACCGTACGCTAACGAACCTAAACCAAATTGGGTGATGCCTGCGGGCTCAAGGCTTTTATCGTAAGTGAGTACGAGAGACACTGGCGCGTCAAACTGACGAAAGCCTCGCATCATCCATTCCATTCGCTTTTCTTTATCTTCCCGTGCTATTCCCATCACGTCAAAAAGCTGTACAGCCACGTCTATTTGTCGCTGACGATGCACTCCCTCATAATCCTCTTTATAAGGAAAATCGCGAACGTGAGGTTTTCCCGCCAATGTATTTTCAGTGTTGCCCTTACGAATATTATCCAACACCTCGCCAGATACTGCATGAATTTTCCATGTTTGCGTATTGTACGACGAAGGCGCCCATTTAGCGGCGTTTATAATGGCGTCTACCGTTTCTCTTGTCACCGGTTGTTTAGTGAACCCTCGCACACTTTTTCGTGATGCAGCAAACTCCGCAAAATTCATAGTTACCCCTTTTCATTCAGCGCGCCAGCGTTTTACTCGATACTTTGCCGCTAGCGCTGTATTGGCATAGGAAATTGTTAAAATAGAGTAAACATCGTGATTGCTCGACGCAATGCAAAAGCGGCAGTTTATGGATTGATTGTTTTTATAGTTAATTATACCCACTGATATTCACCGAGCGTATTATTCATACTTTCGAATGAATCTGGCCGCTTCCGTATACCGCACATTTGCGCAACGCCTATTTGTGTCTTACGTTTTACTGTAGGGTAATGGGAAAACACGAATCAATGCCGTTATTTAAGAAGTCATTAGCTAGCTCCAACGTCACCAACCGAACGCCTTGGAAAATTGCCATCATTGATGACGAAGAAGGTGTGCACGACGTCACAAAACTGACGCTAAAGACATTTAATTTCGAGGATCGCCCGGTTGAATTTTTGTCAGCTTATAGCGGCGAAGAAGGCCTTACCCTCTTTAGAGAAACACCAGATATTGCGTTAGCCTTTGTCGACGTCGTTATGGAAACAGACGATGCGGGATTAAAGCTTGTTGATGCAATTCGCAATGAACTCAATAATCACACTACTCGATTAATTCTACGCACAGGGCAGCCCGGTCAAGCCCCCGAAGAAGACGTTATTCGTTCCTACGACATTAACGATTACAAAGCGAAAACCGAGTTGTCGTCAATAAAACTAAAATCCTGCGTGTATACCGCTATTCGTTCTTTTCGTGATATTAGAACCATCGAGCGCGGCAAACGGGGTATGGAGGAAGTGCTACAGTCGTCATCTTCAGTGTTGGCCAGCCAATCTCTCTCTCAGTTTGGCTCTGCGGTTTTAAAACAAATTCTTACCTTGCTTAATCTCAATAATTCAGTGTTGTACCTAACCACACAACACACCGATTTGTACGGTGACACCAAGATGACCGTGCTGGGTGCCAGTGGCGATCTCTTAACCCTGTGTGAGCCTGGCATATCTACTCATATTCCTCCAGATATTGAAGAGAAAGTGGCCCTTGTGTTGAAAAGTAAAAGCCATTATCAGTCGGATACGCTTTTCATAGGGTATTACCCTTCAGGGCAAGACAGCCACAACATTTTGTATGTAAAACTGGACGGCCCACTTAATGAGGTACAAAGAAAAACGTTGGAAATGTTTGCTTCTAACGTGGCGGTTATATTTCAAAATCTCACGCAAAAAGAAGACATTCAGCAAACCCAGAAAGAACTGATAATGGTGTTAAGCGACGCCATAGAAATGCGCAGTAAAGAAACCGGTGGCCACGTACGGCGGGTTATACTCATGACCGAGTTTTTGGCTGAAAAGCTCTTTATGCCCCAAGAATTCATTGACACCATCCGCTACGCATCAGCCCTTCATGACGTGGGAAAAATCAGTATTCCTGAAAGCATACTGCACAAACCTGGCAAGCTTGATCCCCAAGAGTGGGAAGTGATGAAAACCCATGCTCAAAAAGGCTATGAACTCTTAGCAGATTCCGATCGAATAGTGGCAAAAATGGGCGCAATCATCGCTAAAACACACCATGAAAGATGGGACGGTAAAGGCTACCCCGAAGGTTTAGCCGGAGATGACATTCCCATAGAAGGTCGCATTATGGCCATTGTTGATGTGGTGGATGCGCTCTTGTCGAAACGGTGTTATAAACCCGCATGGAGCGGAAGTCAGGTAAAGGCATACCTTGAAGAAAACGCAGGCGCACAGTTTGACCCTCTCATCACCAAAATCTTGCTTGAAAATTTCGACAAAATCCTTGAAATTCGCGCACAACAACCGGATGAAGAAGAATGAGAGAAGTCCTTGAGTTAATTTTGCTGCGGGTAAGCCAAAGTACAGATATTGACCAAGGAGAGTTAGCGTTAGCCTCACGCCTTATCATTGATTCTGTATGCGAAGGGTTAAAAATTAGCCGTGCGGGCATTTGGCTATATGACAATACGCAATCAAAAATTAACTGCAAGCTACTGATAGACAAGGGCAACGATTTAGACAGTGAAAGTTTGGCCCTTAGCCGCGATGATTTCCCAAATTACTTTAAGGCACTAAACAAAGAACGAAGTATTGCCGCCAATGATGCTAAGACAGACCCTGCCACTGCAGAGTTTGCCGACGTTTACCTGTCACCATTAAACATTGCGTCTATGTTAGATGTGCCCATTCGCCATAGAGGTAAAATGATTGGCATTATATGCTGCGAACATCAGGGTAAGCCTAGGCAATGGCACGCCGATGAAATTGTATTTGCCGGTTCATTGGCCGACCTGTATGGGCGCGCGGTAAGTGCAAATGAGCGAGCCGACTACCAAGCCCAATTGCTAGAAGCAAACCAAACCCTTGAAAACAAAGTTAAAGCCCGCACCGCAGAATTAGAAGCGACCTTGCTAACACTAGAACAAGCACAAGAAAAACTTGTTGAGTCGGAAAAAATGGCCGCATTGGGCAACTTGGTGGCAGGCATTGCGCACGAGGTAAATACACCACTGGGTATTGCGCTAACGGCAGTGAGTAATTGCAAAGAAGAATTAAAGCGCGTATATCGCGACTTTGAGGGCGACAAACTTACAGAACAAGGCTTCCGCGACTTTAATGCCAATAGCGCAGAAGGATTAAACCTTGCTGAAGTGAGCCTAATGCGTGCTGCAAAGCTAATTCAAGATTTCAAACGCACATCGGCAGACCAAACATCACTAGAAATTCAAGAAATAGCACTCGACGAGTACATACCTGCTGTGTGTAATCCTCTGGGGCCTATGCTTAAAAAAGAACGTATATCCCTGTCTATGGATATTGAGCCTCACCTTAGGCTTACCACCTGCCCAGGAATAATTGCGCAACTGCTCACGAATTTAATATCCAATGCCCAACGCCATGCTTTTAGCGCGCAGCAAGAAGACGCGCAACTCCCCCCTTCACACAACCGCAGTATTCACCTTGACTGCAAACGAAGAGGAAACCATATTTCGATTTGCGTAAGTGACAACGGAAAAGGCATTCCCGACCACCTACATAAAAAAGTATTCGAACCTTTCTACACCACCGCCCGAAATCAGGGAGGCACGGGCTTAGGGTTACCCATTCTGTTCAATCTAGTCAATCAAAAGCTTAACGGCGAAATTACACTCACGTCTGCCCCGAATAAGGGCACGAAAGTGGATGTGATGATCCCGGTCAGTTAACGCGATTAACGTCACAAAAATACGATTAATTTCATGTGCCCTTGAATTTTGCGCTATGGTTAATCATCACATCCGCTTTGCTGATGTGAAACGACAGAACAGAAAAAAGAACAGGGAATAGAATAATAATGAGATTACTTTTATCCACCATAATAGTGGCGTGCATTTCGGCTTGTAGCGGCGAAGTGCCCGGGCCTGAAGCTAAGTCACAAGCAGAAAAACTCACCCGTGAAGGCCCAGCCACATTCGCCACCTATGACGTGCTGTTTGGCGGAACAAATGTAGGTGCGCTGACCGTCACCGAAAACGGCACCAAAGTGTCGATCGACTTTGGGTTCAGTAACAATGGGCGGGGCGCCAGTAGCCAGGAAACTATCCTACGTTCGGAAACTGGCATCCCCATCAGTTGGACAATCACCGGCAAAACCACCTTTGGCAATCAGGTTAACGAGAACTTCGAGATGGTTGACGGCAGAGCAAGTTGGTCGTCGGCGGCAGGAAGTAGTAATGCTGAAGATGGCGAGATGCAAAACAATGAACGAAAACCCTTGTATATCGCGCAAGATCCCAGCCCATACGCGTATTATGTATACGCAAAAACCGTGTTAGACGCAGGCGGCGAACCCTACCCCGCCCTGCCCTCAGGCAAGGTGACAGTAACGGCGCTGCGCCAACTTGATTTAAACACGGATGACGAAAAAATCATTAAGGCAACCTTGTATGCGGTAGGCGGAATTGATCTCAATCCCACCTATGTACTACTTGACGGCCAACATGCCTTTTTAGGCGTGGTATCGCCACGTTTTGCTGTTTTACCTAATGATTTGTCTCAACAGGATAAGGCATTACGCGAACTGGCCGCTAACTTAAACAGTGAACGATACGAAAACATTGCAAGCAATGTGACACACCAATATGAACTCCCCGTGCGCGTGAACAATGTGCATATTTTTAACCCCCATACGCTTTCTCTATCACCACTAAGCTCTGTGGTTGTCACGGATAATACCATTACCGCCATAGAGCCTGCGGTAAAGCAACCTCTGCCAGGAGAAGTCACCATTGAGGGGAACGGCGGCACCGTGGTGGCGGGTTTGTATGATATGCATGGTCACATGGGTGATAACCAAGCTTTGCTCAATGTAATGGCGGGTGTTACCGGCGTGCGAGATATGGGGAATGAAGATGACGTACTACATGCCCTAATTGACAAAATAGACAGTGGCACGCTGATTGGACCTACCATCACAAAAAGCGGGTTTATTGAAGGGGTGAGTGATTACAGTGCGGCCACAGGTGAACTCGCCTCAACGAAAGATGACGCCCTTGCTTTGATAAGAGATTATGCAGATAAAGGCTACTGGCAAATTAAAATTTACAACTCCATGAATGGCGAATGGGTACCAGACATGGTGAAAGAAGCCCATGATTTAGGGCTTCGTGTAGCTGGCCACGTACCTGCATTTTATCGCGCTGATCAAATGATTGAGGCAGGCTATGACGAGTTAACCCACATTAACCAGATAATGCTGGGATGGGTGCTTAACCCTGAAGAAGATACGCGCACGCTGTTTAGAATAACCGGTATGAAACGCTTTGCTGATTTAGATTTAAATAGCGAAAAAGTACGACACACCCTTAACCTAATGGTTGAAAACAACATTGCCCACGACCCCACGGCTGTTATTCATGAATACGCCATGAAAGGCCGTAATGGCATCACTAACAATGCCGTTGTAGATTACATTGACCACATGCCAGTTAGCGAGCAAAGAAGTGCTAAGTCAGCCATGCTAAACGTGGCTGACGAGGCTGAGGATAAAGCCTATCGCGCGGCTTTCGATAAGATTATGGCTACCCTATCACTCATGCATGAAAAAGGTATTTTTCTAGTACCAGGCACAGACATGGGTGGCGCGTTCTATTTACACAGAGAACTAGAATTGTTTGAACAAATAGGCATGAGCCCTGCCGAAGTGCTTAAACGAGGCTCTTTCGATATGGCGCAATACCTTGGGCATCAAGATAGAGGCGCTATTGAAGTAGGCAAAACCGCAGACTTTTTCTTAACACCCGGAGACCCAACTCAAGAATTAAAAGCAATAAAAACTATTGCGATGGTAGTCACCCAAGGGAAGTTTTTCTATCCCACTGAAGTTTATCCAGAATTTGGCATCTTGCCATTTACAGAGATACCCAATATTACTGAACAAAATCAATAATCTACATGTATACAGTAAGGAAGACTTATCATGAAAAGACGACACAGCGTATTTAACCATTGGCTTTGCAGCGTGCTTATATCGCTAGCCTGCGTACTCCCTGCGAAAGCCGCTAACGACATAAACATACACTACGAAAAATTCACCTTAGATAATGGCCTTACCGTTATTGTGCATGAAGATCGTAAAGCCCCGGTGGTTGCCGCGGCAGTGTGGTACAAGGTGGGGTCGAAAGATGAGCCGCTAGGGAAATCTGGCTTTGCTCACCTGTTTGAACACCTTATGTTTAACGGCACTGAAAACTACGACGACGAATGGTTTAAACCCCTTCAAGAGGTAGGTGCTACCGGGTTAAATGGCACCACCAGCTTCGACCGCACCAATTACTTTCAAACGGTTCCTACCCCTGCATTAGAACGTATTTTGTGGATGGAATCAGACAGAATGGGGCATCTTTTAGGTGCAATCACCCAAGAAAAATTAGATGAACAACGAGGGGTAGTACAAAACGAGAAGCGCCAAAGCGAAGACCAGCCTTACGGATCGCTACTTACCCATGCGGTAAAAGCATTGTTCCCTGACGAACACCCCTATTCGCACACCGTTATAGGCTCAATGGAAGATTTAAACTCAGCATCACTGGACGATGTGAAAGCATGGTTTAACGAGTATTACGGGCCCAATAATGCCATATTGGTATTAAGTGGCGATATCAACGCTGCGCAGGCCAAACCTATGGTAGAAAAATACTTTGGTGATATTGAACCTGGGCCGGCCTTGGCAAAATGGCAGTCTTGGGTGCCTGAGCGCAATGCTAATACCCGCCAAGTTGTGCAAGACAAAGTACCACAAACCCGTATTTACCGGCTGTGGGTCTCGCCAGAAAATACTAGCCCTACTGCCACCGATTTGTACATTGCTGCCAGCGTGATGGGTGATGGTAAAAACTCACGGATGTATAAAGAGCTAGTGTACAACCAGCAAATTGCTACCAATGCGTCGGTGTTTAACTATGAGCAGAAACTGGCCTCTATTTTTGGCATTAGTGTAGATGTAAAACAAGGCGAAGACCCAGCTGTTGTTGAACGAGAAATGGACAAAATCATCAACCAATTTTTGAAAAAAGGCCCGACGAAAGATGAAGTAAAACTGGTGTCGACAAAGCGCAAAGCTGCAATGATTCGAGGGTTAGAAGAAGTAGGTGGATTTGGCGGTAAAGCAGATACCTTAGCAAGCGGCGAATTTGTAGCCAACGACCCTAACTATTTTAAAACCGAGCTAAAGGAACTGGCCAATACAACGCCGAAAAAAGTAAAAGCTGCCGCACAACAATGGCTGAGCGACGGCTGGCATCAAATTACCTATATCCCTTTTGCTGAACATGCCGCCACCAGTGACGGTGTAGATAGAAGCACAGGTTTGCCTGCTATCACCTCGGAAACACAGCTGTCTTTCCCCAACGTTGAAGTAACCACCCTATCGAACGGCATAAAACTGGTATTTGCTAATCGTAGTACAGTGCCCTTGGTTAATATTGCCATGCAATTTGATGCAGGATACGCAGCAGACGCAGGCGGTAAACTTGGTTAGCGGAGTTTACTACCCGCATGCTAGATGAAGGCGCAGGTAAATATGATGCCCTTGAGCTCGCCGCTGAACTAGAGCAATTAGGGGTGGAGTTACGCAGCGGTTCTAACCTAGACACCACCACGGTGCGCATGTCGGTTTTAAAAGAAAACATGAGTGATGCTGTGGCATTAATGGGTGACATTATCACTGCTCCAACGTTCGCAAAAGAAGAAATTGAACGCCAGCGCACCCTCATTTTAAACAGCATTGCGCAACAGAAATCTCGCCCGGTGAGTATAGCCTTAACCCTACTTCCACCGCTTATTTACGGTGACGGCCACGCTTATGGCATTCCATTTACCGGGACAGGCACAGAAGCGGACGTAAGCGCCATCACCCGCCAAGATTTAATCAACTTTAAGGACACGTGGCTTCGCCCCGATAACGCCACCCTCTTTGTGGTGGGTGATACTTCTCTTGATGAAGTAAAAACGGTGTTAGAAGACGAGTTTGGGAAGTGGCAAGCTAAGGGAAGTAAAGGGATAAAGCAAATTGCGCAAGCTAGCCTCCCTGAACAAGGTAGAACCATAATCATCGACCGCCCTGGCTCTCAGCAATCGCTTATTCTTGCTGCACATTTAGCCCCTCCCACAGGTATAGACAACAACATTGCCATAGAAACCATGAACCAAACACTGGGTGGCGCATTTACCGCTAGGGTGAATATGAATTTGCGTGAAGACAAAGGCTGGGCTTATGGCGCCTATACCTTTTTGCAAGATGCTCGCGGCCAACGACCATTTATGGTGTACGCCCCTGTGCAAACCGACAAAACTGGCGCGTCCTTGCTTGAACTCAAAAAAGAGCTCAATAGCTACTTAGGTGATAAACCACCTATGCCCGACGAGCTTGAACGTGCACGTTTAGACCAAGTGCGTTCACTGCCTGGCCAATATGAAACGTCAACTGCCGTGTTGGGAAGCTTACTATCGAGTAGCCGTTTTAATCGCCCCTATAACTACCCAGAAACCTTGGTAGAACAATACAATGCGCTTACCTTAGACGACCTTGAAAAAGCCGCCGCGCAAGTCGTGATGCCCGGCAAGTTAACCTGGTTAATTATTGGCGATGCTGAAAAAATTAAGGAAGAAGTAGAAGCAGCCGGTGTAGGGCCTGTATCAGTGCAAAGCATGAGCAGCTTATAAAGCTAACAGATAGACAAGGTGCAAAGTACACATGGCTCTTGGATAGCCAATGTACTTTGCACGTTTAAGTGTTATTTCTTAATGTGCACGTTTAACGCTGGTTAGAACTAAAAGCAGACTTCATTTGGTTAGCAAAAGCCACAAATTTTTCCTTAATCGTGCGTTTCAAACCCACGTCTACACCTCCCATCATTACAAAGCCTTCAATGGTGATGGTTGGGGCTTGCCTGTTAGCAATGGACGGCGCCTTATTATCTAGCCCACCCATGAAGCAAAATGCCTTTGTAACCACATTGACGTTTTCAGGCACCTTAATATCAATGCCCCCCATTACGCACAACGCTTTTATCGTAACGTTAGATGACGTAAAAATAGCATCTGAAAAATCTATATCCGCGCCGCCCATTAAGCACAATACTTTGATTTCTTTTGGAACTTCCCACATGCCTGTGCGGTTAGATCCTCCCAACACGTTTATCATGGTTTCGGTTTCAGGAATATCGCTGCTGGCGTAATTAATACTAAATTGCTGCTGCTTTCGGTTGTTAAATTGGTCGTCTACATTCATGGTTAAATCTGACGCCAAATCAACAATTTCTTGATGTGATTGACTGGCCATAGCGGCGTCAAGGCGACGCTCAAAAGCTTCTGCGGATATCACGCCGTGACTATAGTGATAAATGAGTTTATCGATGACTTCTTCACGTACTTGCTCTATGGGGCGATCTTCCAATTTTACAGTCATAGTAAGTTCCAAAAGAGATTGGTTTTTTGTTTAACGCTTAACAAGCAATTGCCTAGCCAATTATTAATTTTATATAAATCATAAACTTACAAATACCATGAATTTTAACGGTTACGTTAACGCCATAATATGGTGAATTTGACGCCTTATTAGCGAAGTTTGTCATAATAAAAGTAAACGTACGCTACCGCTAATAGCCCACACGCTATCCGAAAACTACACCTCGCTCCCAACAGCAGTCATATTAACAAGTGAGTCCTTCCGGTATAACGCAACATACTCATTATTATAAAAAAAGTGTGAGTAGCGATAAATTTAAGCTACATTACGCTTGCCCTATTTACAGTTAATAAGGCGAGGAAGAATGAAAAACACAAGGAGAACATATGCAACAGCGAGATCGTGCCGTTTTTGTTGGGGACAAATATTGTTCCTATAGCGGCAACGCACTAGAGGATGCCCCTCAGCTTAAACACTTAGATGACATTGCACCTGATGCCTTCGCAACACTAAAAACCGCCTATGAAAACGCATGGACAGTAACAGGTAGAGTCACCTCCAGCTATTTGTATAAACGAAACTACTCTTCCAGCAACGCCAATCTTACCCACAGTTTTTGGTGGATAGCGCTTTGCGATAAAAACGATCAACTTCACCAATTCAGTTTGGATGCTGAGAGTCGTGTTTTTGAGAATATTAAGAAAGGGGATGTGCTTTCTGTTGTCTTTCCTACCAGCCTAACGCTCACACACCAAATCATGGGTCGAGAAGCCAAAGCGCGTGTTACCGACGACACCAAAGTGCCAGCTGCGGTAGTGCACAGAGACGAGAATCAGCAATATAACATTGATAGCTGGTTTACCCCCTCAGACCGCCCTAAGTCGTACTGGTTTGTATTAACCTTTATTTTGGCGATGTTTGGTTTTGGTTCGGTGCTTGGCGCTGGCCCAGAGATGTTGGGGGGCGCTCTTCTCGTTGCATTCGTTACGTTTTTGCTAGAGTACGTAGCTAATGGAAATAAACATGAAAAGCAGCTGGAAAAACACGCCACCTTGACCGGTGCCATGGACGCGTTCTTAAACGTAACTAAAAAACAACTTGGGTTTCATTTAGCGGCGCGCGAGCACATGCCAAGTGATATATTTTGCCACCGGTGTGAAGAGCGCATTGCAAGTGATAGCGTGTTCTGCGCCTCTTGCGGTTCACAGCAAAATACCGATTCAAGCCGCGTTCAAACAACCAATGTTGCCGCTATTGAGAGCGACTTACTAGGCCAGTTTCATGTAGATTATAGTGAAGCCTACACCCATAAACGGGTGTTGGGAAAGGATCAGGACTGTGAGGTAAACGTATCTTGTATGCTTGCAAAGGTGGTGTCTAGGGATACTAGCTCGAATGTCAGTGATGTCACTACCACCAAAACCACCACCCGCAGTTACGATGTTTATCACGGCAACCGGTATCAACGTACAGAAACCGAAACGAGTGTAAGCAGTAACCGTCTTCGACAGTCGAAAATGACAGGGAAGCTCGTTATTAAATTAGCAAACGATGAAATACGTGAGCAAGGCTTTGCTGAAGACATTATTGGCGGCTTAGATGAAGGTGACTGGTTTATCTATGCCAGAGCCGATGCACAATTTCCCGTGTCATCGCACAACCGTGAATATGCGTATAATTTGTCGCAAAACCACCACTTCACCACCAGCACCTTTAAAAGCTACAGTGGGCCAAGCGCCATAGCCAAGTGGATAGTATTATTGGTGCTATTTACAGGCGGCAACTGGCTATGGTCGGCCAACGCATTAGATATTCTTATACAATTTCAAGAGTACGCTTTTGCAGAAGAACTGAGCTATTACATGCCGATAGTGGAAAACATACCACTGATTGTGTTTGCGCTACTCAACGTTTACTGGTTTGTTCGAACGCTGGCGGTTAGCGCGCAAAACAGAAAAGCGAGAGAATCTATCTTGTCACGCTTAAGTGATACCTTAAAGCAGTTTGAAATCGAGTTACCGCAACTGCAAGAAAAAATAAAACGTATATCTTAAGCTTATTGAGGGCGGTGCTCACCGCCCTTTTTCCTTGTGACATGAAGCGCTTCATGCACACTAAAACAGCGGAATGACGTGTTTCAGCCTCGCGATATCGCCCATAATAGCATGGGAATATCACCTAATGTATTTTTACTGTATTTAGGCTTTGACGATGCGCTAGACAAACTAAATACTAATGCCCCCACCCCCATACCTGAGCCTGCCAGTAAAAACTCCAATCGGTTTTTAGGCGTAGTGCTGTGAAGAGACAAAATTACCTTTTCTCCCCAAGAGTCAGCCCCCGCATCAGATAACGTACCAAACACCCCCTTGTTGAATGGCGTGCTGTATTCTCTATCGCTAAGCGGTAAGTGAATAGGGTCTAAAGGAAACGCGTCGGGCCTGTTTAAATAGCGCTTTCCGTACCGAAAGCGCCCTATTTTAGTGTCTTCGTCTACGAGTGTGACCCCACAAGGAATTGGTTTGTCCTCTAATCCATCAATGAATACATAAGCTTTAGAAGTCATTGTTTAATTCCTGCACGTCTTTTCTCGACTTTCGAGAAAGCGCAGTAGTTTGCTGTGCTAACCGTTGCTCTATTACCTCTTGAAAGTCTTCTATTACCCCTAAATGCTCAAGCACATTAAACAGTGTTTCTGCATTAACCGCTTTGCCATTTTCTATAGATGAGATGGTGTTACGCCCAACCCCCACCCGTTGACCCAGTTCCGTTTGATCCATGGTAACAGAGCGTAGAGAAACAACCAGCTTACCAATGGCACTAAGAAGGATGTCGGTTTTTTGCATGATATATTAAACATAAGACTATTAATGCATAAAATATAGCGCAATCAAACGAGAAATCAATGTTTATTAATTTGTGCATAAATAGGCTTATGCACAAAATAAAAGGCAGGCAATGCGCGTAGAGAAGAATTTGATTGAGAAAGAATGATAAGCAGGGGGAGAGCATATTACGTCAATATGTACTCTGACCCCATTATTGTGAGTTTTAGTAGGCAGTTAGTGACTTGGCTGAACGTGCAATACGCCCACTTCCACTTTCACCACTTCCACTGTGGCGCCTTTTGGCAGTGATGATGAAGATTTGATGGTCCAGGCAACGCCTGAAAAGCGCGCGGTTCCGGGTTGACCGGGCGCGACATCGCTGTCTAAGTCGAACTGAGTACCAATCCAATCAGATTTAACCTCTTTGGGCGCACGGTCTCGTTGAAGCAATTTCAACGGCCGCCAAAGCGCAAAGGTAAGTACCGCATCAAGAACAGCTATAGCAATAAGTGCATCTAACATGGCCTCGTCGATTACACCCACGTACATAAGGCCAGATGTTAATAGCAGTGAAATACCTAGCGTGAGTAACAATATGGTGGTGAAGCCCATCACCACCTCAATAATCAGCAGCAATAACCCAAAACCAAGTAAAAAGTGGGGTAAATTGGTAAACATATTATCCATAGTTACCCCTTCTTGCCTATTGCGTTTGCAATTGTCATGGCTTGTGCAACTACATTGCCTATTTCAGTGCCGCTGTCAGGCAGTAACACGATAGAAGACTCTTTCGCAATTTTCTCTTTTGCCTGAATAGCGCCTTTTGCTAGGTCAAGCTGCACCGCTTTTTGCCCTTCTTCAGTGGCGGCCGCTTTACCTACAGTTTCAATCGCTTCAGCATCTGCTTGTGCCACGCGAATAATAGCTTGTGCTTCACCGTCTGCTTTTAATATTTGCTCTTCTCTATCGGCTTCTGCGGCAAGTACTATGGCTTGTTTATCACCTTCAGCACGGTTAATGGCGGCTTGCCTATCCCCTTCCGACTCTAAAATTTGCGCTCGCTTCAAGCGCTCGGCCTTCATTTGCTGTTCCATTGCATCTAATACTGAATTTGGCGGGTTAATGTCTTTTAGCTCGTAACGTAATACCTGAACCCCCCAGGGCGCAGCGGCTTCGTTCAATGCCGACACAATATTCGTATTTAATAGGTCCCGCTCTTCAAAGGTTTTATCTAACTCCATTTTACCCAGTTCGGAACGCATAGTGGTTTGCGCTAATTGCGTTACCGCAAACACATAGTCTTCTACACCATAGGTGGCTTTGTAAGGGTCGACCACTTTAAAATACAACACACCATCTACGCTTAAGGTAATGTTATCTTTCGTAATAGCTGATTGCTCAGGCACGTCACCCGCTTGCTCTTTCAAAGAGCGATTAGCCGCAACCGTATCAATAAAGGGCACGATAAAGTTTAAACCGGCTTCCAACGTGGTGTTGTACTTGCCGAAACGCTCAATAATAAACGCGCGGTTTTGAGGCACGAATTTAATTGACGATTTAAGGCCAATAACAATTAACACAAGTAAAATAACTTGATACGAAAACACGTAATCTAAAACAGTTTCTAATTCCATTTATGTACTCCTAAACAGTTAATACAACGGCGTTCTTTCACGGTTATACCACAAAAATAAAACATCTAGGGTCGTTAAATTGTCAGGAAACGTTACAGGGCTCTTCATCATTAACGGGGGACATCCGCATTCATTAAACTGATTTTGCGAAGAATCATTTAATGGAGAGTACAGATGTCCCACGCAGGTACTATTTTAGGCATAAGTGAGTTAGAAATAGAACGTGTTCATCGACATGATTTTATTGAAGTGTGGGCGAAGCCTACTAAAAAGCCTCTATGCAAGCATTGTGAGAGTCGACATTTACGCATAAAAGCCACACATAAGCGCACTGTAAAGCACACGCGTCAAGGTAATCAGGTGCTAACGCTACATTTAAAGGTGCCTAAGTATCATTGTCGATGCTGTGGTCGTTATTTCAGGCATCCTTTTGTTGGGATTCGGCCTCGCTATCGGGCATCAGAGTGCTTTCGCTTGGAAGTCTTTGAGGCGCACCACGGCGGTGTTACGCAGCGTGGCATCTCACGCACACATCGCATTAGTCCAACTACGGTAGAGCGGTGGTACCAATCTCATATCAGCCAAAAATATAAAGAGATTATCAGTCGCCCCTGCCCCGAGATGTTGGGCATAGACGAACACTTCTTCACGCGCAAAAAGGGCTACGCCACTACGTTAGTGGATTTACGTAACCGCAACGTTTTTGATGTGAAGTTGGGGCGTTCTGAGCTGAGCTTACGCAGCTATCTACGCCATTTACCCGGCAAAGAAAACGTGCGACTCATCGCTATGGATTTGTCCGAAACGTATCGCAGCATTGCTAAAAAGTACTTTCCTAACGCGACAATCGTCGCTGACCGCTTTCATGTCGTGCGATTGATAAACCATCATTTTTTGAAAGCATGGCAAATACAGCACCCCGAGGGGCGAAAGAATCGTGGCTTACTGAGTTTAATGCGACGGGCTCTTCATCATTAACGGGGGACATCCGCATTCATTAAACTGATTTTGCGAAGAATCATTTAATGGAGAGTACAGATGTCCCACGCAGGTACTATTTTAGGCATAAGTGAGTTAGAAATAGAACGTGTTCATCGACATGATTTTATTGAAGTGTGGGCGAAGCCTACTAAAAAGCCTCTATGCAAGCATTGTGAGAGTCGACATTTACGCATAAAAGCCACACATAAGCGCACTGTAAAGCACACGCGTCAAGGTAATCAGGTGCTAACGCTACATTTAAAGGTGCCTAAGTATCATTGTCGATGCTGTGGTCGTTATTTCAGGCATCCTTTTGTTGGGATTCGGCCTCGCTATCGGGCATCAGAGTGCTTTCGCTTGGAAGTCTTTGAGGCGCACCACGGCGGTGTTACGCAGCGTGGCATCTCACGCACACATCGCATTAGTCCAACTACGGTAGAGCGGTGGTACCAATCTCATATCAGCCAAAAATAAAGAGATTATCAGTCGCCCCTGCCCCGAGATGTTGGGGCTAGATGAACACTTTTTTACCCGTAAGAAGGGTTATGCGACGACGTTTGTAGATTTACGACATCGTAGTGTGTTTGATGTAAAACTGGGACGTTCTGAATTAAGTTTACGCTCGTATTTGCGCCACCTTCCCAATAAAGAGAACGTGAAGCTCATCGCGATGGATTTGTCCGAAACGTATCGCAGCATTGCTAAAAAGTACTTTCCTAACGCGACAATCGTCGCTGACCGTTTTCATGTGGTGCGCTTGATCAACCATCACTTCTTAAAAGCGTGGCAGCAACAACACCCTGAAGGACGTAAAAATCGGGGTTTACTTAGTTTGATGCGACGACATCAATGGCATTTAAGCGAAGAGAAAAACAGCAACCTACAACGCTACTTAGCTGACTATCCGGTGTTGAAAACACTGTATGAGGTCAAACAGAAGCTCATCAGGTATATGCTGTTAAAGACTATGAATGAAAAACGAATGGAGAAGACATTACCGAGGTTCTTAGACTTGCTTGAACAGTTACATCACAGTCCACTTCGTGCACTGGCCAATACCTTAACTTCGTGGTTGCAACCTATCATCGCCATGTGGCGCTTTACACGAAACAACGGGATCACTGAAGGCTTCCACAACAAAATGGAAATGATATCGAGAAGAGCGTATGGTTTTAGAAACTTTGAAAATTATCGAATAAGAGTGATGACCCATTGTGGATGGGATGGTGTTATCAATAGGGTAAGGTGAATGCTTATCCCCCGTTTATGGGGTAGAGCCCGAATAAGAGTGATGACCCATTGTGGATGGGATGGTGTTATCAATAGGGTAAGGTGAATGCTTATCCCCCGTTTATGGGGTAGAGCCAGAGAAGTTGGTCGGTGTGAGAGGATTTGAACCTCCGACCCCTGACACCCCATGACAGTGCGCTACCAGGCTGCGCTACACACCGACCGAAAGAGCCGACAAGTCTACTCAATTTTTTCCACATTGCAACGATATTTGCTAAAAAGCACGGCTAAGCGCTCAATTGCTAACCAACTCTTTGTTTTAAGCAGATAAACCTAACGTTACGTAGCACACGATCGTTACCACCACTGCCACTAACACATTAAGCACAATCCCTTCTCTGGCCATGGTTTTTATATCAAACTTTTCGGTGGAATAGGCAATGGCATTGGGCGCAGTGGCCACGGGTAGCATAAATGCACAACTGGCGCTAATGGCGGCAGGAATCATCAGCAATTTAGGGTCTACGCCTACGGCAAGGCCGGCAGCGGCCAAAATAGGCATAAGTAAGGTTGATGTGGCCGTGTTCGACGTAATTTCGGTTAAAAAGGTCACAAACAAGCAAATACACAACATTAATAGCAGTACCGGTAATGTGGAAAGGCCAGTAAGCCAAGTGCCCATGACTACACTTAAACCCGATGCCATGAACGCTTTCGCAATACAAATGCCGCCCGCAAACAACAGTAGCATTCCCCAAGGTATGTCGTTGGCGGTTTTCCAATCGAGTAGTTTTTCATTGTTGCCTTTGGCGTCTACTTCTCCATTATCGTTGCCACTGTTTACCAAAAACATGGCAACAACACCTGCTACAGCAATAGTGCTGTCGCTAATGGTGGTAATACCTAGCCATGCCGTCCAAAAGGGTCGAAAAATCCACGCCAGGGCCACCGTGCCGAATATGGCGAGTACCCGCTTTTCGGCTTTTGTCCAGTGCCCTGGCTCGGGCAAATCTATATTGCCAACGGTTTTAATGCCGCGAGCCAACCACAGTGCCATAACAGGAATAGCCACAATCACAATAGGAATGCCGGTTTTCATCCACTCAATGAAACTGTATTCCACCCCTTGGGTTTCCTCGTAAACGCTCATAAAGATGATATTGGGCGGCGTGCCAATGGGCGTACCTACGCCGCCCAAACTGGCAGCGTAGGCTATGCCTAATATAAGCGCTACACCAAACCTGGGGTTATCCAAGGCATTAATAATGGCGATAGCCATAGGTAACATCATGAGAATTGTGGCGGTGTTGCTGATCCACATACTCAGCACGGCGGTGGTCATCATGAAGCCTAAAATCACTTTAAGGGGGCTTCCCGACCCTGTTACCCGTAACATGTAGATGGCAAAGCGTTTGTGTAAATTAGCTTTTTCTAGTGCTTTCGACAACATGAACGCTGCCATTAGCAACATGATAACGTGGCTGCCAAGCGACGAGGCCGCTTCAGTGTGGCTAATTACACCAAACAACGGAAAAGCGGCGAACGGAATAACCGAGGTGGCGGGGATGGGTAACGCTTCGGTAACCCAAAGCACCGCAACGAACAAGGTAATTGCTGCGGTAAAGATAATATCTTTGGGTTGATTCATCACGTAAAGCACGCCACCGAGTACCAACGATGACAAAAACGCGAAGAATATTATAGTATTTTTCTTGGTCGCGGGCTTTTGCATTGCGCTTCCCTTATGCTGAACGAAAATATAATTGTTATTGTTTTATATTTTCTACCAGCAAATGGCGAGAAACGCACGCCATGATGTTGAATTTACATTTTATTTTTCTTGGTCGTCGGAAGAAATGCGGCTAGCCACTGCGCCGTCTTGCCCTTTGTATTTGGCATCTACACGCGCGTTATAGGGCTTTTCAGCCGGGTTCGACAACACCTCAAAACTCAACGCCCCTATTTTCATTTTAGGTTTTAGCGCCAAGGGTAATTTACCGCTGTTATAAAACTCTAAAACAATATTCCCCGCCCAACCGGGGTCAATTCTATGTGCAGTTACGTGCACCATTAGCCCTAGCCTTGCCAATGAAGAGCGCCCATCTAACCAGCCAACTATATTGTCTGGCAAGGTCACCGACTCATGGGTTATCGCTAGGGCAAGCTCTCCAGGGTGTAAGAAGAATGCTTTGCCTTCAGGAAGCGCTATTTCATCGCTCATTACATGATCAAGCGCTTCTTGTACTTGCGCTTTAGGGCCACTTAAATCGATATAGGGCGCTTGGTGATCTTCAAATACGCGAAACTTGTTACCAAGACGAATATCTACAGTTACGCCACTGATTTGGTCGTAATCTGGCATGGGGTCAATGGTAATTTTACCATCTTGAAGATGTTGGTAAATATCGCGATCGCACAAACGCATGGTGGTCTTCCTTATGTCAATAGGCCGCTATTATGCGTATGTAGCGCTAGCCAATCAACTGATTCGCTATTGCTTTTTAGTATTTTGATAATCTTAGGATTTGCCCACAATACCAATAGGGTCACCACGCAAGTGCTTTTTACCGTCGGAACGTACTTCAACGCTAAGCGCCAGTTGCATCGACATTGCCCGAGCCGCCTCTCTATAGCTAACCGAAAGCGGGCTTTCAGGTTCGCTAAGTAATAGCGGCGTGCCTGCATCTGCATGTTCGCGAATGCCTACATCGAGGGGCAGTTGCCCTAACAGTGGCAATCCATGACGCTGTGCCAATGCTTCGCCGCCATCTTTGGCAAAAATATAATCTTTGGTGCCACAAGCTCGGCACTGGTAATAACTCATATTTTCGATAAGCCCCAGCACAGGCACGTTCACCTTTTCGAACATACTAATGCCTTTTTGCGCGTCAGCGAGCGCTAAGTCTTGCGGCGTGGTTACCACAACCGCGGCGCTTAAGGGCACTTGCTGCGCCATGGTTAACTGAATATCGCCGGTGCCCGGCGGCATATCCACAATAAGATAATCCAAAACGGGCCACAGGGTTTCATCAAGCAGCTGCTTTAAAGCGCGGCTTGCCATAGGCCCACGCCATACAGCTGCATCTTCTTGCGGCACTAAATAGCCAATGGAATTAGCCACCATGCCATGAGCGCGCAAAGGCTGCATGTGTTTGTTGTCGCTACTTTCTGGGTGCTCACCGTCGTTACCCAACATAATAGGAATAGAAGGGCCATAAATGTCAGCATCTAGAATGCCCACTCTTGCGCCTTCTTGCATAAGGGCAAAGGCTAGGTTAACACTGGTGGTCGACTTCCCTACTCCTCCTTTCCCACTTGCCACGGCAATCACATTCTTAATATTGGTCACGGGCTCTACGTGGGTAACATGGCTGTCTATATGTTGGCGAATATGTAATTGCCCTTGCTTAAGCTTACCTTTTAGGGCGGCAATGAGGTGTTGTTCAATATTCGAAAACTGGCTTTTTGCACAAAACGGCAAGGTAATAGTTATTTGTACACCCTTATCGTTTTTTTCTTCGCTACACCAAGGTTGGGTATCTTTAGCGGTTAAACTGAAATAGGCGGCTAAAACTTCAGCAACTTTACCCGCTAATCCTGCCCCTTTTTTGGAAAAGAACATACAACTTCCTATCTTGTGTGTATTAAAGTGAATTACGTAATGCAAAAAATGCGGATTTCCGCTAGTATTTGCAGCCATTTTGAAACGCAAAGAATCAATACGTCATTATGTCAGAAAAACGCCGCATTCTGGTGACCAGTGCGTTGCCATATGCCAATGGCTCTATTCATTTAGGTCATTTGCTTGAACATATTCAAACCGACATCTGGACACGTTTTCAGCGTCTTCGTGGAAACGAATGTTACAGTGTTTGTGCCGACGATGCACACGGTACTCCTGTTATGCTTAAAGCGCAGGAGCTGGGCATTACACCAGAAGAAATGGTGGCAAGAACCCGCGCCGAGCATCACCAAGACTTACTCGACTTCCATGTTGAGTACGACAACTACTATGTGACGCATTCGCCAGAAAACAAAGCGTTGTGTGAAGATATTTACACACGTTTAGATAATGCTGGTTATATTAGCAAGCGCACCATCAACCAACTGTTCGATCCCGAAAAAGAAATGTTCTTACCCGACCGTTTTGTAAAGGGTACCTGCCCTAGCTGCGGTGCGGAAGATCAAAACGGCGACAGCTGCGATGTGTGTGGCGCTACCTACAGCCCCACCGAAGTGAAAGAGCCTCGCAGTGTGGTATCAGGCGCCACGCCAGTACTTAAAGAATCGGAACACTTCTTCTTCGACTTACCGAAGTTTGAAGACATGCTAAAAGGCTGGATCCGTTCTGGTGCGCTACAAGAAGAAATGGCCAATAAGTTGCAGGAATGGTTTGAAGAAGGTCTTCAGCAATGGGACATTAGCCGAGACGCACCTTATTTTGGCTTTGAAATTCCTGGTGCACCCAACAAGTTCTTCTACGTGTGGGTAGATGCACCTGTAGGTTACATGGCCAGCTTTAAGCATTTCTGTGATCAAAACAACTTAGAATTTGAT
Organism: Alteromonas sp. B31-7; assembly: GCF_015767655.1. Lineage (NCBI taxonomy): Bacteria > Pseudomonadati > Pseudomonadota > Gammaproteobacteria > Alteromonadales > Alteromonadaceae > Alteromonas > Alteromonas sp. B31-7. Next base: position 1,724,052 of record NZ_CP065233.1, on the reverse strand, counting down.
GATTTCTGGAAAGCAGGTGCCGATACCGAGCTTTACCACTTTATTGGTAAAGACATCACCTATTTTCACTGCCTATTTTGGCCTGCCATGCTAGAAGGCGCGGGATACCGCAAGCCTACTGGCGTGAATATACACGGTTTCGTTACCGTTAATGGTAAGAAAATGTCTAAGTCCCGTGGCACCTTCATTAAAGGCCGCACTTACTTAGATCACCTGAACCCGGAATACCTACGCTATTACTTTGCCTCTAAGCTAAGTGACAGTGTTACTGACATCGATTTAAACTTTACCGATTTTGCACAAAAGGTAAATTCAGACCTTGTGGGTAAGGTCGTTAATATTGCTAGCCGTTGTGCCAGTTTTATAACCAAGCGTTTTGACGGTAAGCTTTCAGACAACATTGTTGAGCCTGAACTAATGGCTGAGTTTCAACAGGCCGCAGACAATATAGCCGCCTTATATGAAAAGCGAAAATATCACCAAGCGGTTCGTGAAATTATGGCTCTAGCCGATAAAGCCAACCAATTTATCGACAACAATGCACCTTGGGTTACTATTAAAGATGAATCCAAACAGCAGTTCACCCACGATGTATGTTCATTGGGTATTAACATGTTCCGCATGTTGGTTATTTACTTGAAGCCAGTATTACCGGTACTTGCTGAAAAAGCGGAAGGCTTCCTTAACGACGAATTTAATTGGGCGTCGTTGCAAACCGTCCTTACCGGTCACAGCATCAATAAATTTAAGCCAATGATGCAACGTGTAGAAATGGAGAAAATAGACACCATGGTTGAAGATTCCAAAGAAAGCCTTGAACCCCAAGCACCAGCAATCGACCCTAATAGCCCACTAGGCAAAGACCCTATTAGTGATACCATCAGCTTTGAGGATTTTGCCAAAGTCGATTTACGTATAGCCCGCATCGCCAAAGCTGAACACGTAGAAAAAGCCGATAAGCTACTGCGATTAGAGCTAGATTTAGGTGGTGAGACTAAACAGGTTTTCGCTGGAATTAAATCGGCGTATTCACCAGAAGCACTGATTGGTAAGCATACTGTGATGGTAGCCAACCTTGCGCCTCGTAAAATGCGTTTCGGCTTATCCGAGGGCATGGTGCTAGCCGCAGGCCCTGGTGGTGACGAACTCTACATTCTAGAGCCACACGAAGGTGCAAAACCGGGGATGCGCGTTAAGTAGCCCCCTACTTGTTCGAATACAAAGCCACTGACAGCTACCTGTTAGTGGCTTTTTTATTTCCTAATGTGTTATTTGCTCAATTTGGCTGAGCGGTAAGACGGTGTTCTGGCGCTTGCAGCACCTACCGCAGAGAAGCGGGGCTTTAATTTTAATTTAGGGCGAATAGCCGTCATAGGAAATACCCGTTTGCGTGCCAAAATAACGTAAGCGGCACTGCACCAAGGCAGATAGCGAGACAAATACTGCTGAATGCGTTCAGAATACTGCCAACGAGGCTGGAAGAATAGCGTTGAAAACATAATTTGCCGTTGCTCTACAATTTCAAACCCCAGCAATTGTAACCAATCTCGAATTCTAAACGAGGTAAAAAAACGTGCATCGTGCAGCAAATTATCACGTTTCACTGGCAATATTTTCGCCATACCGGCCAAGCTTAACGGGTTAAAGCCACTAATAATCACATAGCCACTTTGGGTAATGGTTCTATCCACTTCACGTAAAATTTCATGGGGGTCTTGTGCGAAGTCTAATTCATTGGCCAGAAGAAACCCGTCTATGCTGTTTTCGGCGAACGGTAATATGTGTGACTGTCCAATCACGTACGATGAAGAAAAAGGTGACTGTCCATTTTCATAGGCGGTGCTGGTGGTGTCTTCATCTTGTTCGCTGGCACGTTGGTTAAACGCGAGGCTGCTTGTAACATGGGTTTCGCTGGGCACTTGATTGACCACATGCCGAATAGGGCTTTGGTTTAAAGGAATTTGCGCACTCAGCGCGCCTAACTTAACGAAGTGATAGCCAAAAATGCGCTGAGTGTAGTCGTCACACACTTGGGTGACGGCTTGCTGTATTTGCGGGCCAGCAGGAAAGTCTGTCCAACTGCTTGGATACCGTGGTGCCTCGTGACGAAATGCAGATTTCATATTAAACTTAGCGTGCCCTAAGGTTGCTCTACGTACTACAAGTTATTATAGTATCGCATAATTATACCTACACAAGCAGGTGCGCCATGACAACTGACGTTCTTCCCAGCGGTATTTCACTCGTTCCTATTGAAGCCTTCACCGATAACTACATTTGGTGTCTTCACAATACTCACGATGCCATTGTGATAGACCCCGGCGATGCCGAGCCCGTTTTGGCGTTTTTGAAAAAGCACCAACTGGCGTTAAAAGCGATTTTGATCACCCACCATCATCACGACCACACAGGCGGCATTGCTAAACTTGTATCAGCCAACCCAGGTATGCCCGTGATAGGCCCAAGGGGTAACCACATTCGTGGCATCACTAAATCGGTATCTCAGGGCGATACTGTGCAACTGCCTGTACTCTCGCTTAACTTTCAAGTAATGGAAGTGCCGGGGCATACATTAGACCACATCGCCTTTTTTGGCCATGGCATTGTGTTTTGTGGTGACACCTTATTTTCGGCAGGTTGCGGGCGTTTGTTTGAGGGCTCTCCAGAACAAATGCTCCATTCACTAAATAAGCTAAAACGCTTACCCGACGATACCTTGGTGTGCTGCGCCCATGAATATACGTTAGCTAACATTAGCTTTGCACAAGCGGTAGAAAAAGAGAATCAAGCACTCAACGATTACCAACATTGGGCAAAGCAACAAAGAGAGGCTAACTTACCCACTCTTCCCTCAACATTAAAAGAACAGAAAAATATTAACCCTTTTTTACGCGCACATGAACTTTCAGTAAAAACCGCTGCCGAAGCCTATTGCGAAAAAACATTACAGGACGATGTTGCCGTGTTTACTGCGGTAAGACGTTGGAAAGATGAGTTTTAATGCAAATTGCTTCGTTTATAAGTAGAATACGCGGTTTGCTCAAACGCTGAGAGGTTTCTTCATAATGCAGTTGAAGTTTGTTTTGTCTCCCCTGGTTTTAGCCGTGGGGCTAAGCGGGTGTCAGATCACGGATGAACAAACCCTAGAATCCAGCACGAACGACCAGGCCTTGGCGTCGTGCAATGAATTACATACCACAGAAGAAGCGATAAGCGATTGCGAAATAGCCCGCGATGGTGTGATTGAAGTTGTGCACCCAAACGATGCCTTGCTCGATGAAGCCCAAGAAATCGTAGACACACAAAATATTGAAACCCAAGCGGTGATCACCGACGTTTGGCAACGGGTAAGTGATGGCTTACGTTTTCATATTCCTGACGATAAGCGTGTAGAATCACAAAGAAACTGGTACTTAAAGCACCCAGAATACATGAAGCGTGTGGTAACGCGTGCGCAGCCGTTTCTTTATTACATTGTAGATGAAATAGAAAAGCGGGATATGCCTATGGAGCTGGTACTTCTGCCCATAGTAGAAAGCGCATTCGACCCCTTTGCCTATTCACATGGCCGAGCGGCCGGTATGTGGCAATTTATTCCCGGTACAGGCAAACGTTTTGGAATGGAACAAACCTGGTGGTACGACGGCCGTCGAGATGTGGTTGCCTCAACCCAAGGTGCGCTAGATTACCTTACCTACCTTGCCAACATGTTTGATGGTAACTGGTTACATGCCCTAGCGGCGTATAATAGTGGTGAAGGCCGTGTTTCTAAAGCCATTCGCGCAAACAAAAAAGCGGGTAAACCTACCGACTTTTGGAACCTGCGCTTACCCAGAGAAACCCGTGCCTATGTGCCAAAGTTACTGGCGCTAGCCGATATTCTCAAAAATCGCGATACCTACGCTTATGCATGGCCAGAAGTAGAAAATGTGGCCGTTATTGATATTGTCGACATAGGCTCTCAGGTTGATTTGGCATTTGCCGCCGACCTTGCAGGCATGTCGCTAAAAGAGCTTCACGCCTTGAACCCAGGTTTTAATCGCTGGGCAACGTCGCCTGAGGGGCCTCACAGGCTTGTACTCCCATTAGATAAAGCCAGTACTTTTGCTGATGCATTGGCCAAGATTGACCGTAACGACCGCCTAAACTGGGTGCGCTATACCGTAAAATCGGGCGACAGCTTAAGCGAAATTGCCAGTAAGTATCATACTACCGTTAACGTGGTTAAGCAGGTAAACGAACTTAAATCTAATACCATACGTGTAGGGCAAGCTATTATGGTGCCCGTGGCGCTTAAAGCGCTTGATGCATATTCACTAAGCCAAGGTGAACGGCTAGCAGCTACCCAAAATACGAAGCGCAGCGCACATAAAATTACCCATACCGTAAAATCTGGTGATACCTTGTGGGACATTGCGCGTAAGTATAAAGTATCCACAAAGAAGCTCGCGAGCTGGAATGGCATGGCGCCAAACGACATGCTGAAACTTGGCAAAACCTTGGTGGTTTGGCAAGACGCGCCAGCAAGTAAGAACAGTGATGCCATTATTAAGCAGCTAACCTATACCGTAAGAAACGGTGATTCGTTATCGCGCATTGCATCAAAGTTCAATGTTCGTATAAATGACATTAGTAAATGGAATAACATCAATAGCAAACGCTACTTACAACCGGGGCAAAAGCTCAAGTTATTTGTAGACGTCACTAGGCTAGACAGTACAGGGTAACAAGTATGCTTAAAATTAACCGGGAAAATTTACGCAATAGCCATGAAACTCCCTGGTTAATTTTAGATTTAGTCATGCTAGGGGTTTTGTTTGTGAACCTAGCATGGCTAATTTTCGATGCCCTTTACGCTACTGACTTCATTTACGCCCAAATTAATACCTACTTCCCTGCGCTGGTTAACGCATACGATCCCATTCACCATAACTTTTTGCTGGTAGATTTAGTCTTTATAGGCATTTTTCTTACCGAGTTTTGCTTTCGATGGGCTGTGGCTATTGCGCGTAAAGAGCACCTTCGCTGGTACTTTTTTCCTTTCTTACATTGGTACGACTTAGTGGGCCTTATTCCCCTTGGCGCAACGCGGCTATTTCGTTTTTTACGCATATTTTCAATTTTGCATCGGTTGCACAAATTCCAAATTATCGACTTAAACCAAACTGCAATATTTCGATTTTTTGCGTTTTACTACGACGTTTTTGTAGAAGAACTTAGCGATCGTATTGTTGTTAAGGTGCTCAGTGATGCTCAAAAAGATATTGCGGCGGGTTCACCCTTAGTTGACGACATTACCCACAATGTATTAGCACCACGCCGCCCTGTTATTACACAATGGTTGGCGGGGGTGGTGAATCACTTAGGACAGTCTATTAGTAGTCAGGAACATGGGCAGGTGATTCGAGAACATGTTCGAAAAAGCGTGGGTAAGGCTGTACGTAGCAATGCGCAAGTGTCCACACTTAACTATTTACCGGTGATAGGTAAAACCATAGAAAACACGTTAGAAGAATCGGTAACAGACATTGTGACGATGTCGCTGGTGAATTTACTCAGCGATTTAGATGCTCAGCGTATTGATCACTTTATGTCGGTGGGTATGCACGATTACACCCCCACCGCCGACGCATTAGATAAAGAAGTGCTGGATGTTATTAATGAATGTTTAGAGCTAGTGAAATCTCACGTTGCACAGCAGCGTTGGAAGTCGCAACTCATGGAAAAAGAATCGGCAGTCCCCTCGTCTACGCCACCCCGAGCGCCAAAACCAACACCGCCAGCTAAATAGCTGGCGGCTGGTTGATTGTGCGGGGAATAGGCGGTGGCTACGCTTTACGCCATGTTGTGCCACCTGCACCATCTTCAAGAACAATCCCTTTCGCAGTGAGTGCATCGCGAGCGGCATCCGCCGCCGCCCAATCTTTTGCAGCACGGGCATCGTTGCGCTGTTTAATTAAGGCTTCAATTTCTGCGCTTTCATCATCGTCACCTTGCCCACCTTTTAAGTAAGTATCAGGGTCACTTTGCAACATGCCTAAAATACCGCCAAGCCCTTTAAGCACAGAGGCTAGCTTGCTGGCTTCCGCGGCGTTGTCTTTTTGGCGATTAATTTCACGGGCCACATCAAACAACACGGAAAAGGCCTCTGGCACATTTAGGTCATCGTTCATTGCCCCTTCAAACCTTTGCAGGTAACCGCCGTAACTTAGTTCGGTAGTCTCATCTATCACAACCCCACGTAATGCCGTGTATAAGCGCTCTAGTGCCGCTTTAGCCTGAACAATGTTATCTTGAGAATAACTTAGCTGGCTGCGGTAATGTGCCGACATTAAAAAGAAGCGTAACGTTTCTGCATCATGCTCTTTTAGCACATCTCTTAGGGTAAAAAAGTTACCTAACGACTTCGACATTTTTTCGTCGTTCACCTGCACCATACCTGCGTGCATCCACACGTTCACGTAAGGTGTGTCGTACGCGCAGCATGACTGTGCCACTTCGTTCTCATGGTGTGGAAATATCAAATCTGAGCCGCCACCGTGAATATCAAAATGCGCACCTAGGTGCTTGTGATTCATGGCAGAACACTCAATGTGCCAGCCAGGACGCCCTTCGCCCCACGGTGACGCCCATGCAGGTTCACCCGGTTTAGCGGTTTTCCATAAAACGAAATCTAATGGGTCATCTTTGCCTGAAGCAACTTCAACTCTCGCCCCTGAGTTTAATTGATCTAAGTCTTGTTTACTTAGTTTGCCGTACTCAGGGAATTTGCTCACGTCGAACAGCACGTCGCCGCTGCTGGCTTGATAGGCAAAACCTTTCTCAACCAAACGCTCAATGATGGCAATAATTTCGTCCATGTGGCCGCTAACGGTAGGCTCTACGTCCGGTTCTGTTAAGTTTATGGCGGCAAAGTCTTCATGCATCATCGCAATAGTGCGAGCAGTGAGTGCTTCAAACGACTCGCCGTTGTCATTCGCTCGGGCAATGATTTTGTCGTCGATATCAGTAATGTTACGCACGTATTTTACGTCGTAACCTAAATGGCGCAGATAACGAACCAACACGTCGAAGCTTAAATACGTGCGCGCGTGCCCCATATGAGAAAGGTCATAAACGGTAATTCCACACACATACAAGCCCACTTTCCCTTCTTCAAGCGGAACAAACTTCGCTTTTTCTCGGGTTCGGGTATTGTATAAATGCAGCATAATTATCGTTTCCTTAGTAAAATTTGGCCGCAAAGTTTATCACTGTACGCATTGAAATGGTAAGACTTTGCATGGCTTTTTAACATCACGCTTTCCCGAATTACGTGTTTTGCGTTACCATGTGTTAATGAAGACTTTTTCGTTAATCAGGACAAACAAACATGGTTACTTTTAAAACAAACTTTGGTGACATCACCTTAGAACTTTTTGAAGATAAAGCCCCTAAAACAGTAGAAAACTTTTTATCGTACGTAAAAGACGGCTTTTACGACAACACCATTTTCCACCGTGTTATTGAGGGTTTCATGATTCAAGGCGGTGGTTTCACTGTAGATATGGATCAAAAAGACACTAAAGACACTATCGAAAATGAAGCGAACAACGGCGTAGCAAATGAAAAAGGCACCATTGCCATGGCGCGTACTAACGACCCTCATTCAGCTACCGCGCAGTTTTTCATTAACGTTAATAACAATGATTTTCTCAATCACACCAGTGAAAGCGTTAACGGCTGGGGATACTGCGCATTCGGTAAAGTTACCGAAGGCATGGACGTAGTAGAGAAAATTAAAAGCGTAAAAACCGGTTCAAGCGGCTATCACCAAGACGTACCTGTTGAACCCGTTATCATCGAAAAAGCCATCATCGCTTAATTTTCTTTCTTGGCTGCTTTTCTTCAAAGCAGCCAATTTCTACGCTAGCAGTGTTATATGTCATTTACTTACTTTATTGCCGATTTACACCTTAGTGCCGACCGCCCCGACATCACAGAGTGTTTACTTAACTTTCTGTCCCGTGACGCCAAACAAGCAGACGCCCTTTATGTTCTTGGTGATCTATTTGAAGTATGGATAGGCGATGATGACATTACACCTTTTAATACCGCCATTGCTGCCGCCTTTCATGAGGTAAGCCAGCACTGCCCTGTTTATTTCATGCACGGAAACCGCGACTTTGCTATTCGCGAGGCTTGGTTGAAGAAAGCCGGCATGTCGCTACTTAAAGAGCAGACGGTGGTCGATCTCTACGGCACCCCTACGCTTTTGACCCATGGAGATGAGTTGTGCACACGCGACGTGGCCTATCAAAAATTTAGAAAGAAATCCCGCGGTTGGTGGTGGCCAAGGCTGATGCTGGCGCTACCGCTTTGGTACCGACGTAGAGTCGCTGAAAATGGCCGAAAAGAAAGCAAGGAGAAACAAAAAGGTCTTAAGCCTGAAATTATGGACGTCACCCCCCTAGAGGTTGAAAAGGCCATGCAGCGTCATGGTGTGCAAAGACTCATTCACGGGCATACCCATCGCCCGAACATTCATTCACTCACGGTGAATGGAAAACCTGCCACTAGAATCGTATTGGGTGATTGGTATGACCAAGGTAGTATTCTGAAGGTATCCCCAAAAGAAGTTATGTTACAACATAACAAATTTAACCAATAATATCTGATACTTAGTCCATCATTCACTGTCACGAAAAATTAACAAATGTATTTTATTTCCCTTGTCAGTTCCCCAACTCAATGATGTTTAACTACAAATTTTTCTAATTTCAGTTAATTCACTCCGCAATTTCAAAACATAAATTTGAGTTAATATAACTGTCAAATAATCGTCACTTTCCCTCCCTATTGTAAAGAAAGAGCCAATTTTTTGATAATAGTTATCATTATCAATGGCTTGTTATGTCTTAAAAAAGTAACAGAAACCTTCTACCAACTTAATAACAAGTAGGAAAAAACGATGACTCGTACTTGGAAAGCGACACTGGGTGCAATAGCACTTGCGGTATCGTCTGGTTTGCACGCCGACGTGCTACCTGCGAATCAAACAGACAGCGCATGGTATACAGACGCACAAGCACAACTATTAGAAAAGCTTGCTACTAACAACCAGTTTAAAGCGAAGAATGTGATTCTTTTTGTTGGCGATGGAATGGGTGTGTCTACCCTTACCTCTGCACGCATACACAAAGGGCAACTTGAAGGAAACATGGGCGAGGAAGGCTATCTCTCTTTTGAAACCTTTCCTCATACCGCGCTTGTTAAAACATATAACGTTGACGCGCAAACCCCTGATTCAGCGGGTACCATGACCGCTATGATGTCGGGCCTTAAAACCGATGTGGGTGTTATCGGTGTAGATGAAGACATTGAGCGCGGAGAATGCGCAACTGTAGAGGGGAACGAAGTTATCACCGCATTAGAATTAGCGGAAATTCGTGGCCTTTCTACAGGTATCGTATCAACGGCACGTATTACCCACGCGACGCCCGCTGCGACGTATGCAAAATCGGCTGACAGAAACTGGGAAGACATTTCAGATATGCCTGAAGACGCAGTGTCTGAAGGTTGTGTGGATATTGCCGACCAACTTGTTAACTTCGAGCGTTTTGTTGAAGCACGTTACACCGGCGTTGATATTGATGGCATCGACGTAGCCATGGGTGGAGGCAGACGCCACTTTTTACCCAATGACGCTTCAGCCAACAGCCCAGATGCTTCAAGCGATGTAGAGGGCGATCGTACCGACGGTAGAAACCTTGTGACTGAATGGCAAGACACCTATAGCAACGGCGTATACGTGTACGATGAAACAGGTTTCGATGCTATTGACACCGAAAATACCGAGCGCTTGTTTGGCTTGTTTAACGAGTCGCACATGCAGTACGAAGCCGACAGAGAAAATGACATTGCTGGCGAGCCTTCTATTGCAGAAATGACCGAAACCGCTATCAATATTCTAGATAACAACGACAGCGGCTTTTTCCTAATGGTTGAATCCGGGCGAATTGACCATGCTCACCACGCTGGCAATGCGGCCGGCGCGCTCACAGACACGCTTGCGTTTGAAGCTGCGGTAACCGCGGCGGTAGAAAATACCGACCCATCAGAAACCCTTATCTTAGTTACTGCCGACCATGGCCATGTATTTACGATTGCTGGCTACCCTAAACGCGGTAACCCAATACTAGGAAAAGTGGTTAATGTAGGTGAAGAAGAGCCAGCAACAGCGTCTGATGGCACACCGTACACAACACTAGGCTACACCAACGGTAGAGGCTTCCAAAACCTGGGAGACGAAACAGATTCAGATGTGGCTTACGGCTTGGATATTGCCGCAGGTCGTGTTGATTTAACCGATGTTGATACCACCACAGCAGGGTATCACCAAGAAGCGCTTATTCCTTTGTCTTCTGAAACCCATTCTGGTGAAGATATCGCACTTCACGCAACTGGGCCAGGCAGCCAACTAGCACAAGGCGTGGTAGAACAAAACGTTGTTTTCCACCTCATTAACCAAGCCCTTGGCCTGATCAACGAATAAGTGGAGAAGAACAATGAACCTTTTTAAATTAAGTATTATTGCAATTGCTGTAGCTGGCCTATCAGGATGTTTTTTAGAAGGCGACGATGGCTCTGACGGTGTCGATGGTGTAAACGGTGTTGATGGCGCAGACGGCTCAGATGGCGCAGACGGCTCTGATGGCAACGACGGTGCAGATGGCAGTGATGGGCAAGACGGCTCAAACGGTGCTAACAGTTTAACGGTGCAAACCAGTTTAGAGGTGGGCAACGAAAACTGCCCCAATAGCGGTGTACGTTTTGACTCAGGCTTAGACACCAATGGCGATGGAGTTTTAGGTGATGATGAAATTACCGATACTAACTACGTGTGCGCGCCGGGCGTGTCACAAGTTGCCACCGGCGAGTTACTGACGAGCCTAAACAACGATTGGTTTGTTAGTGCGCAGGCAGAAGTAGAAAATAACAAGCAGGTATGGATGCAAGCCACCGGTACCAGTACGGTGAGTACCACCAGCGTGAACAATGTGAGCGTACAGGCCGTGGCCACTGACGACGCTCAAGCGCTTGCAGAAAGCCTTCGTGGTACCGCGAAGAACGTCATTCTCTTTGTGGGTGACGGCATGGGTATTTCTACCGTTACCGCAGCGCGTATTTTAGAAGGTCAGATGAACGGCCTAGACGGTGAAGAGTATCAATTAAGCTTCGACAAATTCCCCTTCTCTGGTTTATCTAAAACCTACAACGTAGATGCGCAAACGCCGGACTCTGCAGGCACCATGACAGCAATGATGAGCGGTATTAAAACCGACGTGGGCGTTATTGGTGTAGATGAAGATATTGAGCGCGGCGAATGTTCTACTGTAAGCGGTAACGAGTTAGTCACTGCGTTAGAGTTAGCGGAAATTGCAGGTAAGTCTACGGGCATTGTTTCAACCGCCCGCATTACCCACGCAACACCAGCAGCAACCTATGCAAAATCGGCTGACAGAAACTGGGAAGACATTTCTGATATGCCAGAAGATGCGGTAACCGCCGGCTGTGAAGACATTGCTGATCAACTGGTTAATTTTGAATCTAATCTTGAAGCGAGTTATACCGGTTTAGATATAGACGGCATTGAAGTTGTCATGGGTGGCGGACGTCGCCATTTCTTACCGAATGATGCGTCAGCAAACAGCCCAGATGCTGCAAGTTCTACCGAAGGTGATAGAACCGATGGTCGTAACCTTGTCACTGAATGGCAAAGCATGTACACCAATGGTGTATACGTTTATGACCAAAGCGGCTTTGACGGGGTAGATACTGAAACCACTGAACGCTTGTTTGGTTTATTCAACGAGTCGCACATGCAATATGAAGCTGATCGCGGTAACGACATCGCGGGGGAACCTTCTATTGCAGAAATGACCGAAACCGCCATCAACATTCTGGATAACAACGACGAAGGGTTCTTCCTTATGGTTGAGTCTGGCCGCATAGACCACGCTCACCATGCGGGTAACGCCTATGGCGCATTGCACGATACCATGGCGTTTGCTGAAGCTGTTGCCAAAGCCGACGAACTTACTGACGATTCAGACACCTTGATTATCGTTACGGCTGACCACGGTCACGTGTTTACCATAGCCGGCTACCCTAAACGTGGTAACCCCATCTTAGGTAAAGTGGTTAATGTAGGTGAAGAAGATGCTGCAACGGCATCAGACGGTACACCTTACACTACGTTAGGTTACACCAATGGTTTGGGCTACAGAAACCTCGGCGACGAAACCAACTCTGATGCGTCTTATCTTGAAGCCGCTGATACGGGCCGAAAAGACATTACCGATGTTGATACTACAACGCCAGGGTATCACCAAGAAGCGCTTATTCCGCTAGGTTCAGAAACTCACTCTGGTGAAGATGTGGGCATATATGCAAAAGGACCTGGTGCATTTTTGGTTAACGGTACTAACGAACAAAGCGTCATTTTCCATGTTATGGATTTTGCAGCAGACTTCGTGAGCGATGCCGATAGCGTAGTTGAATAACACTCACTGTACCAACAACAATAAATGTAACACGAGTTCATCGAAAGAAGAACGACAGTGGGGGCCTACGGCTCCCACTATTTTTGGAGTTTACAATGCAACGTTTTTCTCTATTACTTATTGCTATATTTAGCGTGACAGCAATGAAAACCGCCAAGGCCGATACTGGCTGCACACTAAGTTCACAATCGTTAAAAGCCACTTACCAGGTGACAACCACCAGAGGCAACAGCGAATCACCAGCCACCACCCTAATGCTTTGGCGCGATGGGAACAAAGTGGCACATCAGTACCCACAAACTAACATTACTGAAACTTGGCAGCTTATAAGAGACACCCACATTAAAGCCGTGCGCTATTTTGATGGCCACAATCGCGCCATTGAGTACCAACCAAACGAGCGCATCCACGGTAAGGTAGAGAAAGATTTCTCTTATCGCTACCAATTAATCAGTGACGGGGTGCTGGCTAAGATGGTTGAACAAGAAACCGTGGGTGAAGGCTGCAACACGGAAGTAAAAATGACGCTTAACGACCAAGCTCAGCATATTACGCTAACTTGGCTACCGGCTTTTCGGTTGATTAAAGACTTTCAGGTTGAAGCTAAGGGTATGAAGCGAGAATGGCGCCTCACCTCACTAGCACACCCAGACAAAGAAAAACTAGACACCCACGCCTTTTTCGCAGAGCGCGAGGCATATCAGTCCACTGATTATGCTGATATTGGTGACGATCATACCGACCCCTTTCTCACGAAAATGGTTAACCAAGGTTTCATTGAGGCAGGCGCGTCAGGCTTTTACCATCAAGATGGACATGCGATTGAAGGGCAACACAAACACTAGACGAAAGTATAAATAACGAATAAAACTGTCCTTTTGCCTAGCGTTTTTTATACGCAATTGTCTAATATATGTTATACATTATTTAGACATTTTAAATGATCATCAGGGACGGTGTAGCGTATGTTGGAAATTTTGCTAAGCGATGCTAATTATTGGTTTAGCGTCGCTTTATTTATTGTGGTGATTCTGTTTACGCTTGAGCTTACCTTTCTATTATTTGGTATAAGTGCTTTAGGCTTACTAGATGACTCCCCTGTTGCTAATGTAGAAATAGATGGCTCCTCCCTACTTGCTATAGGCAACTGGCTAAATATCGATAAAGTGCCATTACTGGTGTGGCTAGTCTGCTTTCTATCTCTTTTCGGTTTACTCGGGTTCTTACTTAACGCGGCTACCCATTCACTTTTGCAATTTACCCTCCCCTCGTGGATTTCTATCATATTTGCCACTGTTTGTAGTCTTTTCGCTACGTCAAAATTGAGCATAGGTGTGGCGAAGTTGCTGCCAAAAATGCAGTCTTCTGCACTCAACAATGATGACTTTGTGGGCGCTGTAGCACATATCACGATAGGATGCGCATCGCGGGGAAACCCAGCCGAGGCGAAATTCACCGATAATTACGCACAGCCTCACTATGTGCTTGTCGAACCCTTTGAAGAAAAAGAGCTATTTGACCGCGGCGAACGGGTCATTTTAGTGAAAAAGACGCCACACAGCTGGCTAGCCACTCGATATCAATAATTAAAAGAGAAAACGTATGGATACTATTCAAACATCAAACTTATCATCGATACTATTTATTGCCGGCATTGTTGTCGTTACCCTGATCACCATTGGCTTAATTTTCGCCAAGCTCTACACTCGCGCCACCAAAGAAACAGCCTTTGTACGTACGGGGCTAGGCGGAGAAAAAGTGATTAAAGATGGCGGTGCACTTGTGCTTCCTGTTGTGCATGAAATTATTCCTGTAAACATGAATACCCTGCGTATTGAAGTAGAAAAAATACAAAAAGACGCCCTAATTACAAAGGATCGCATGCGTGTAGATGTTAAAGCTGACTTTTATTTAAGGGTAGCGCCAAACGCCGCGGGTATTTCAATGGCGGCGCAAACATTAGGAACACGCACCACCCGAGCTGAAGAAGTGAAAAAGTTGATGGAATCTAAGTTTGTTGACGTGCTTCGCGCCGTGGCAGCAGAGATGACCATGACTGAAATGCACGAACAGCGTGCCGATTTTGTGCAAAAAGTACAGCAAAGTGTGGCAAATGACCTGGAAAAGAATGGATTAGAACTAGAGTCTGTAAGCTTAACGGGCTTTGACCAAACCGACTTAGATTTCTTTAATGAAAATAACGCATTCGACGCAGAAGGTCGCGCACGCTTAGCGAAGATCATTGAAGAAAAGCGCAAAGAAACCAATGACATTCAGCAAGAAAATCGTATTTTAATTGAACAGCGAAATTTAGCAGCAGAAAAACAATCCCTAGAAGTAAAACGGGATGAAGAAGAAGCGCGTTTAACCCAAGAACAAATACTGGCATTTAAGCGCCAAGAGCAAAAAGCGGAAATTGCAAAACAGCGGGAAAACAAAGAACGTGAAGAGCGCGAAGCAGAAATTGCGAAAGACCGCGCTATTGAAGCGGCAGAAATAGAAAAATCACGGGAAATTGAAACTCAAGAGATTGCTAAACGCCAAGCTTTAGAGCAAGCGCGTATTCGTCAGCAGCAAGAAGTGGAAGTTGCCGAACAAGTTAAACAAATAGCGGTTGCCAATAAGTCTGAAGAAGAATCAGCTGCGCGGGCAAAAGCGGCGGAAGCTGAAAAAGGTAAAGTTGAGAAAGTAGAAGCGGTAACCACAGCTAAAATGGTGGCCGAAGCTGAGCGTAAAAAGCAAATTGAAGTAATAGACGCCCGCAAGGAAGCTGAGCGTGAGGCGGTAGGCATTACTGTTGAAGCTGAGGCGAAAAAAGAAGCCGCAGAAAACAGTGCTGAAGCCATACTGACAGAAGCCAAAGCCGCTGCCGATGCCAAGATGCTGCAGGCTGAAGCCGATGAGAAAGTTCTTGCGGTGGAAGCAGCCGGTAAACAAGCTCTTTACGAAGCTGAAAACACCCTTAAAGACGAACAAATAGAATTACAAAAAGCACTAGCCATGTTGAAAGTGTTACCAGAACTCGTGGAACATGCAGTTAAACCACTTCAGAATATTGAAGGGATTAAAATACTGCAAGGCTATGGGCAAAACGCAAGTACAACCAATGGGCAAACAGTGGCAAGTGGCAGCCAAGGCGGGTTAGCTGAACAAGTCACTCAGGCTGCGCTAAGTTATCGTGCTAATGCCCCCGTTGTAGATGCCATGCTACGTGAAGTGGGGCTCGTGGACAGTGAAAAAGGAACACTCGATGACCTTATCACCGGTAATAGCTCGGTAATGCCTAAGGTTACAGGGGCTAACTCCTCCACTGGCGAGTCAAAATCCAATGGCGCAGCAAAGCCCAGTTAAACGGCTTATGTATTTACACGGGCCATTGAACTAGGCGGTTTGCGCATTTATTAGCGCAAGCCGCCACGCTATTCAGCTTAAAAACCTTCTAACACTATTTTCCCAATCGCCGTACCAGACTCTAATTCCCGATGGGCGGCCATTAAGTTTTCCGCGTTAATTTTTCCTAGGTGCTTACCCACTGTGGTGTTAATGCATCCCTTATCAATAAGCGATGCCATTTCTGTTAATAGACGCCCTTGTTCTTGCATATCAGCAGTAGCAAACATGGCACGGGTGAACATAAACTCCCAATGCAGCGATATACTCTTTTGTTTTAGCTTTTTAACATCTAACGATTCAGGGTCGTCAATAAGAGCAATTTTGCCCATAGGCTTCATTACATCTACGTAAGTGTCTATGTAACTGTCGGTGTTGTTTAAGCTTGCCACATGGGTGACTTCACCAAGCCCTAGCCCTTTAATTTGGGCGCTAAGTGGTTGGCTGTGATCCACCACGTAATCTGCACCTAAGCGTTCTACCCACGCTTTAGAGCTATCGCGAGAAGCCGTAGCAATAACGGTAGCCCCCGTAAGTTGCTTTAGCAATTGCAACATAACTGAACCTACACCACCGGCTGCTCCAACAACCAATACGAGATCGTCGGTTTTTTCAACCTTACCCACCGGCTGCTTTTTAATTTCCAAGTGCTCAAAGACCAATTCCCATGCGGTGATTGTGGTTAGCGGTAATGCTGCTGCGTCACTATCTGACAAGCTACTTGGCGCATTACCTACAATGCGTTCATCCACAAGCTGATATTCAGCGTTCGAGCCCTGACGGGTTAAATCACCCGCATAGAATACCCGATCGCCTACATTAAACTGTTGAACCTCGCTACCCACTGCCACAATTTCGCCAACCGCGTCCCAGCCTAGTACTTTACTAGCCCCTTTCTCGGGCGACACCCGTTGACGAATTTTGTAATCCACAGGGTTTACGGCGATTGCACTTATTTTAACAAGCACATCTCGACCCGAAGGCGCTGGCTTATCGAGTTCAATATCTTTTAGCGCATCGCTATGGCTAATAGGAAGTGACGATGTATATCCAACCGCTTTCATAATGAGCATCCTTTAAAGTAAGTAGAGAAATCTAGGTTAATAATAACATTGACACTTTATTCTTAAACCGCACAATGAAAGAAACATTTTCAAAAACTTTTAGATAATAAATGCTATTAGAAGATTTACAGGTTGTGATAAAAGTGGCTGATTTTCGCAGTATTACTGCAGCTGCGGCTAGCTTAGATATGCGCACAGCAACGGCAAGTGCTGCAATTAAGCGGGTGGAAAGCCAATTAGGTTTCGACCTATTTATACGTACCACCCGCTCACTTCGATTATCGACTGCGGGAGAGCGATACCTTCCTGTTTGTGAGCAAGCCGTAGACATGCTCGAAGGGGCTAAAATGAATTTGCAGGAAGACGCAGACAATATTGAAGGTGAGCTGCGCCTTGGGCTATCTTCAGATTTAGGACGTAATGTTATTGCACCCTGGCTGGATGAATTTATTCAACAGCACTCCAATGTAAAGGTAAAACTTCACCTTTCTGATAGTAATGTCGATTTTTACCGGGATCCCGTAGACATAGCATTGCGCTATGGCTCACCAAACGACACAAATTTATATGGCTTTAAAGTGTGTGAAGTTCCGCGCACGCTAATTGCCTCCCCCACGTATTTACAACAACATCCCAAGCCTACCACGTTGAATGATTTGCGAGGGCATAACGGATTGTTTTATCAGTTACACGATATTGTCTATAACGATTGGGCATTTGAGCACGACAATCAGCCAGTGAAAATAAAAATGTCAGGCAATCGAGCCTCTAATGACGGCGATATGGTTCGGCGCTGGTGCGTGGCGGGCAAAGGTGTTGCCGTGAAATCAAGCTTGGATGTTTGCGACGATTTACTGGAGAAGAGATTAGTGTCCTTACTCCCAGATTATATCCCAAAGCCCACTCAACTATGGTTGATTTGCCCCAGCAGACAAAGCATTACGCCAGCGGTGAGATTGTTAAGAGACACCTTAAGGGAGAAATGCCAGGCAAAATTACACGCACTGGTTCAGGCCAACATTATAGAAAAAGCGCGGATTTAAATGCCTTCCTCAATCGCATGTGCATTGACATGGTCAATTAACGCGGGAAAAAAGTGACGAAATTGCGCTTCTAACAAGGAGTATTGCGCACCTAGCGTATCCACACTACGGGCAAACTGATTGGCAAAACGAATGCTGTTTGCTACCCGTGTGATAGCATAAGTAATGCCATCAAAACTGGCATAACTATTAAACCAGTGATGCTCTATCATATGGCTAACTGTTCGCTGCATGGGGACAGGCATAGCCGGCATACCTTCACGCAAAAGATTAAAGCTTCGGTAGCAAAAATCATCAAACGTGATGCTGCTATAGGATGACCAGTTTTTTATTAAAAAATGATCGAAAATCATGTCTAATGCCACGGGAGCAAACCGTCGCTGACTTTTCGGAAACACTTGCTTCGCGGCCATTACCTCAGGGTGGCTATCGGTAAATCTGTCTACCAAATAATGGTTTTGAAGCCCTTGCTGCACACTAAACGGTAACGCAGCCACATTAACACCCTTTCTGAAATCACCAAGCAAATTACCGTAATGAGAATCTACTGTCGGCTGAGATAAATATAAATGCGCTAAATAATTCATCCCCTTAGTATGAGCAAAACAAGCTAGAAAGCAATCCCCACGCTACCCCATACCCTCTATAAAGACACCCACACTTTTCCTCTAACAAGACACCCACAGACCTCCCCTATAAAGACACCCACTTCAACTGGTTTTGCAGTATTTATTATGGGTGTCTATGAATTTGGTGGGTGTCCATGAATTTGGTGGGTGTCCATGAATTTAGTGGGTGTCCATGAATTTGGTGGGTGTCCATGAATTTGGTGGGTGTCCATGAATTTATTTTTAGTGGGTGTCTCTGTATTAGCTAGCTGTGGTAAAATTCGGGCGCGTTAACCTTATATAGATTTGTCTTTTTTATAGAGAGCCTGCTGTGAAAGAATTACTTGCCCCCATCAACGCTTTTTTACACTGTGAAACCCCTGATGCTTGGGTAGCAGAAGCCACTAAAAAAGAAAATCTATCGATTGTGCTGCTCGATCACCTTGTGTGTGAATTAAAAGCCGCTCAATCTGCGATGTACCTTATTCGTAAATATGCGGTTGATAAAGAAAGCGGTGATGCACTGCTCGCCTGGTTAAAGCCCTTTGAAGATTTCACTTACCGAAAAGTAGGTAGCTGGCAGGCGCTTGCAAATCATCAGAAACTGAATAAATCGATGTTCCCTAAGTCAGGTACGCCATATGGCCAGGATTTAATCGATAAAATGGTGCTGCTGATAAAAGAAGAGTTACATCACTTCTATCAGGTTTTAGAGATTATGGCCGACTACAATATTGAGTATGAATCTGTCGGTTCAAGCCGTTATGCTCGCGGTATGCTCCGTGAGGTTCGTACTTACGAGCCGCAAGCCTTAATTGATAAACTCATTTGCGGTGCATACATTGAAGCACGTTCCTGTGAACGCTTCGCCAAGCTAGCACCACATGTAGATAAGAGATTAAGTGACTTCTATGTTTCTTTACTTCGTTCTGAAGCGCGGCATTTTATGGATTATTTAACCTTAGCTGAAGATATTGCCGGCGCAGATATTAGTGAGCGAGTCGCATTTTTTGGTGAAGTAGAAGCCCAACTAATTTTGTCTGATGATAGCGATTTCAAATTTCATAGTGGCGTTCCTGCTTTTTCTACCGCGACTGCCTTAGAAGCACAGGGCTAAAGGTACAGTTTTCACACAATTAGATTGATTAAATATTAACCTTGTAGCACACTGAGTTGTAAATCATTTGTTAAATTCAACAAATGAGCACGGGCGTCAGCCTGTAAATAATAACAACAATGTAGATGAACAGGGTTAAATATTATGATACTCAATCACTTAATTGGTATTTATACACATCCAAAAGAAGAGTGGCAAAGCATAGACACCCGCCACGAAACGTCTATGTATGCGCTCACCCATATCGCCATAATTGCGCTTATCCCCAGTATTGTCGCCTATTATTCATCGGCGCATACGGGTTGGAGTATAGGCGCTGGCGACTTAATTAAATTAGATCAGCAAAGTGCGTTAATGATGGCAATCGGTATGTATGCCGGTTTAGTCATGGGCGTATTGGCATTAGCCATATTAATTCACGAACTTGCAAAAGCCTTTGAAGCCACCCCTACATACACGCAATCGTTAGAACTTGCCGCTTACACAGCTACGCCGTTATTTATGGTGGGTTTTGCTGGCCTTTATCCTGAACTTTGGGTAGTTATGGCGGCACTTTTGGTTGGTATTAGTTATTCGGTATACCTGCTTTACTCCGGCGTACCTATTTTAATGCATATGCCAGAGGATAAAGGGTTTATCTATTCCAGTTCAGTGGTGACGTGCGGTCTTGTGCTGTTGGTTATTTTAATGACTGGTTCAGTGCTCATTTGGGGTTTATCTGGTGGCCCTGTTTTTGTCCATTAACTTATACTAAAACGCCCGCAATGGCGGGCGTTTCGTTTATAACGTGGTTTTGGTGCAAGCCTACTTAGTCGCCAGCATCAATGTTATGCACATCTAAATTACTTAACTCGGCCTGTACCACTGGCGCTTCTCGTGATTTTTCACCACGAGACATATCAATACGCTCTAAATACTCTTGATCGATATCAGCAGTAATATAGTTGCCATCGAACACGGATGTTTCGAAGCGGCCAATAGCCTCATTTTCTTCTCGAACCGCAGCCACTAAGTCTGAGATATCCTGGAATATTAGGCCATCGGCTTGAATAAGCTCTGCAATTTGGTCTATTTCACGGCCATAGGCAATAAGCTCATTGGCAGAGGGCATGTCGATGCCATACACATTCGGGAAGCGAATTTCTGGCGCCGCCGAGGCAAAATAGACTTTTTTCGCACCAGACTCTCTCGCCATTTCAATGATTTGACCCGACGTCGTTCCACGTACAATGGAATCATCTACCAGCAATACGCTCTTTCCTTTGAACTCAGAGGAAATCGCGTTCAGTTTGCGACGTACTGATTTTTTACGCATGGTTTGACCCGGCATAATAAAGGTACGGCCAATATAGCGGTTTTTCACAAAGCCCTGACGGTAAGGAAGCTCTAAAGTATTCGCTATTTGTAGTGCAACATCCATAGATGTTTCTGGGATAGGTATAACCACATCGATATCGAGGTCGCTCCACTCCCTTTTGATTTTTTCGCCCAGCTTACGCCCCATGTTCACCCGTGATGCATAAACCGAAATACCATCGATAAAGCTGTCTGGGCGCGCAAAATAAACAAACTCAAAAATACACGGCGAGGTTACTGGATTTTCAGCACACTGCTGCGTATGTAATTCGCCAGCTTCGGTAATAAATACAGCTTCACCTGGCGCGACGTCGCGAATAAATTGAAAGCCAACAGCATCAAGCGCAACACTTTCTGAGGCTACCATCCACTCTTCGCCTAACTCACTCATACGCTTACCAAGTGCCAGGGGACGAATACCATGGGGGTCTCTAAATGCCACAATACCTTGGCCAATAATGGCTGCTACCACTGCATACGCACCTCGAATTTTCTTGTGTACTTTGGTGACAACTTCAAAAATATGAGAAGCAGATACGCTCAACCCCGCCACTTGTTGAAGCTCGTGAGCAAGAATATTAAGCAACAATTCTGAGTCTGACGTGGTATTTATGTGTCTGCGAGCAATGCGGAACACTTCTTCTTGAAGGTCATGCGCATTGGTTAGGTTTCCATTGTGCGCAAAAGCGATACCGAAGGGAGAGTTAACATAGAAAGGCTGGGCTTCTGCAGAGCTTGATGTACCTGCTGTGGGATAGCGAACATGCCCTATGCCCATATTGCCCGATAGCCTTTTCATATGGCGCGTATGAAACACGTCTCGAACCAAGCCATTTGCCTTACGCAAATTAAACATATTTTGGTCGATAGTCATGATCCCTGCCGCATCTTGGCCACGGTGTTGTATTACCGTTAATCCATCATACAGTGACTGCGCCACTGGCGTTTTACCAACTATTCCGACAATACCACACATGTGCGTTACCTATATCAAGCGGGATTTAAAAAACTGGAGGAGCCTTTCATATAAGTGAAAAACCACTCAATAATGACACTGAACTCTGGAATAAGCACAGAGGTTTGCCACCACTGCGATTGTGCAGAGGCGGTAAAGGTGTCTAAGAAAAAAAGCAGTGCGCTTACAACAAGTACGCCGCGTAGCGCACCAAATACAATACCTAATAGTCTGTCTGTTCCCGACAAGCCACTCACTTGTATAAGCTGAGCAAGGGTAAAGTTAAGTAGGCTACCGAGCACAAGTGTAGCCACAAATAGCGCCGCAATTGCAGCACCATTTCGTGCATAAGGGTCTTCGAACGCCGTGAAGTAAACAGCAAGATCGGCATAAAAATTACTGGCAATAAAGAGTGCAGTAAACCATACCACTAAAGAAATGGCTTCTTTAACAAAGCCTCGAATAAGGCTTATTAAGGTAGATACCGCAACGATACCCAAAATGGAAAAGTCTACCCAGTTCATCGTCTCTAAATTGCGTTATTGTCACTTTTGATTGATAAGCAACGTGCCGTTGGCGAGATGGCGCGCATTCTAACAGAAGCCGATAAGATTACCAATGTGTAATATTCGTTACCGGCCAAGCTTGTTCGGCTTTAGTTTACTTTAAATGTGGTTACCTTGCCCTTCAGGTCGGTTAATTCCTTGAGGTGGGGCAACGCTGCTTCTAATTTTTGTTTTTCTAAATCTGGCCCTACAAATACTTTGGTAAGTGGACCTGAACTGGTCTGAATACGGCGACTAAACGCACGATACCCTGCTTTTTCAAGTTTATTGAGCAGCCCCTTTACATTTTTTTCATGACGGAAGCTACCTAGCTGAATAACCCAACCAGCATCTTCTGTGACTTGCGGTTTGTCGATAACGGTTTGACTGGCAAGGTCATTTTTTGCTTCGATTGTCGCTTCGACAGGCTGAGGTAGCGAAGTGCTTTCATCCGTTACGTTTTTGCCCTCGCCCATCTCATCAGCGCTTTTTTCTGCCGTAAGCATGTCGTCCACGGGCACGTCGTCTTTTAATTCAACGGGTCGCTGAGCGGCATTAGCCACTCTGTTGGTGGGAAAGGCTTCGGGCTCAACAATGGGCTTTTTAGGTGGGTTTGCAGGAATAGAAACAAAAGGCTCACGGTTCGTTTGCTTTTTGCCGTCTAGAAAGTCTGGTAAAAAAATTACAGCAAGTGCCACTATGATGATGGTACCTACCAGTCTATTCTTTAAAGCCGACGACACTGTGTTCTCCCGATAATTTCTTATTTATTTTCTATGAGTGCTGGTGTTCGTGTGTCATCACTGCCGCAACAGTAATAAACGAACCAAAAACGAGTACAAGTTCGTTGTTTTCGCAATGTTTGAGTGCGGATTCGTAAGCTGGGGCAACCCCATTAAAACGGCTTATGGCTGACGCCGGCACCGCTGCACTTTCAAGCGCCGATGTTAACACATCTGCCTCGCAGCCTCTTGCCCCCTCGGTACTCGCTACATACCATTGTGCATTTAGTTGTGATAGTGGCGCAAGTGTTTCTGCAATAGACTTATCTTTAAGCATACCCACAACGGCGTGTATCTTATTTGCTTGAAAACCTTGTAGCCATGACAGCATCGCTTTCGTGGCTTGTGGGTTGTGCGCTACATCAACCACAACCTTGGGTGTATTTCGCAAAAGCTGCTGCCTGCCGGGCAATCGGGTATTGGCAATAACGTTTTGAATAATAGCGTTAGACGGCAACATTTCAATCGCTTCTAATGCGGCTAACGCCGTGCATACATTCTGAAAAGGAATATGTGGGGCAGGTAAACTGTTCAGTATTGAGTGCTTTCCTTGCCAGTCCCATTGCCCCTGTTGATTGAGCGGTGCGCTGCCATTGGAATAAAAATCTTTTTGAGCCCACACAGCATCAACATTCCGTTCATTGACTGACGCAAATAGTGTGTCAGGTGGGCGTAGCTCACCTATTACTGCTTTACCGTTTTCACGCATAATGCCGGCTTTTTCTGTGGCTATTTTCTCTCTTGTATCACCCAAATAGTCTTGGTGATCTAAATCGATGGTAGTGATAACGGCTAAATTTGCGTCAAGAATATTGGTTGCATCCAATCTTCCCCCTAGCCCAACTTCCAATATAACCACATCGGCCTGCCAGTCTTGCATCATTTTTATGGCCGCAAGGGTACCAAACTCAAAGTACGTGAGGGTAATCTCTTCCCTTGCCGCTTCTATCGCTTGAAAAGCTTGGCAAAAAGCATGGCTGTCAGCCCATTCTCCATTAAAGCGAACACGTTCACGGTAGCTCACTAAATGCGGCGACCCATAAACAGCCACGCGCTTCCCTTGCGCAAGCAAGGCTTGCTCTAAGAATCGACAGGTGGTGCCTTTACCGTTTGTGCCCGCCACGGTAATAAGTAACGTATTATCAAATTGAAGTTTGAGCCTTTCAGCTACCTGTTCAACACGGGTGAGGCCCATATCAATGGCTGAAGGATGGATAGATTCTAAATAAGAAAGCCACTGCTCTAACGCAGAATCGTCAGTAGCAGTGGGCAATTTTTTTGGTGTATTCACTAATGTTGATGATGCAGCTTAAGTAACAAGCCGTGTAATTTATCACGCATTTCTCTGCGGTCAACAATCATATCGATTGCGCCCTTCTCAACAAGGAATTCACTGCGCTGAAAACCCTCAGGCAGCTTTTCGCGAACGGTTTGTTCAATTACCCGTGGGCCAGCAAAACCAATCAGTGCTTTAGGCTCTGCAACGTTAACGTCGCCAAGCATGGCTAAACTTGCAGACACACCGCCCATAGTAGGGTCGGTTAGCACAGAAATGTAAGGCAAACCTTTTTTACTTAACTTGGCCAAAGCTGCTGATGTTTTCGCCATTTGCATTAGCGACATAAGCGCTTCTTGCATTCGCGCGCCGCCACTGGTCGAAAAACAAATAAGGGGGGTGTTGTTCTCAATACATGCATTAACGGCGGCCACGAAACGTGCGCCAACAACCGAGGCCATAGAGCCGCCCATAAAGGCAAACTCAAAACACGCAACCACCACAGGCATACCTTTCAGTTTACCTTTTACCACCACCAGGGCGTCTTTTTCGTTGGTGGCTTTTTGCGCCGCCACAATGCGATCTTTATAGCGTTTCGAGTCTTTGAACTTAAGTATGTCTTGTGGCTCGTGTTCAGAGCCTAGCTCTACCCTATCACCCTCATCTAAAAAGGCGTCGATACGGCGACGAGCAGTAATGCGCATATGATGATCGCATTTAGGGCAAACTTCTTGAAGCTTCTCTAATTCGGTTTTGTACAATACAGCCTGACAAGAGCCGCATTTAGTCCAAATCCCCTCAGGTACATTACCTTTTGTGGATGTTTGCGTACGCGGAAGAATTTTTTGAATCCAGCTCATCGAAAATGAATCCTTTGTATTTTGTAGTGCACAGGTAGCATTCGCGTTTTACTTTTCGGGGCTACCCGTGCTGCATGAATATTTCGGCTACTCGACGCTTTGCGATATCAATATACGCGCCACGTTAGTACAACCACCTAATATAACGCGCTATTAGACCACAATACAGGAAAATGGAAAAAACAAAACTGGTCTAAGAAGTTGAGCCCCTCTTAAACGAGGTAGGGTTTACGGCTAAATCTAAGCTGCTAAGGCGAGCGAGGTGGTGAACTCAGCCGCCCTATAACCGCATAATCGTGGCCCCTAGTTTTCTGCAAGAAACAGCGGGCCTAGAGGATGTTTAGGTATGTTATGAATGTCTGGATAAGTCACATCAACCAAATAGAGGCCATTGGGTTTTGCTGTCGCTGCCGCGAGGCTGCGATCTTTACCGGCTAAAAGCTCTGCTATCCAGTTTTCGGGTTTATCACCAGCACCAATTTCAACTAACGAACCTGTGATATTTCTTACCATATGATGCAAAAATGCATTAGCACGAATATCAATGACAACATATCGGCCTTGGCGGTAAACACTGACATTGGTGACATTGCGAAATGGCGTTTTACTTTGGCAAAGTGCTGCACGAAAAGAGGTAAAATCCTGTTCGCCAAGCAGTGCCTGCGCTGCTCGGTGCATCTTTTGTTCATCAAGCTCACGGTGCACATGCGTCACACCATGATGCAATATAGCCGGGCGTAACTTTGCATTGAAGATGACATAGCGATAACGTCGATGCGTTGCAGAAAAGCGAGCATGAAAATCGTCGCTCACTTCTTTCGCCCAGGTAACCGCGATAGCGTTTGGTAAATTAGCGTTAACACCCAAAGTCCATGCCTTTAAGGGGCGCTGAACTTCTGTTTCAAAATGCACGACTTGAGCCGTGGCATGAACACCGGCATCGGTGCGACCAGCGCACTGCACTTCTATTGTGGTATCCGCCACGGTAGATAAGGCGCGCTCCAAATGCTCTTGTACACTTGGCACTTCTCGTTGACGTTGCCAACCATATACGGCAGCCCCATCGTATTCAATGCCTAAGGCAATTCGCCCCATTGTTTTGAAACCTCTAAATTGAAAAGCCGCTAAGTTTAGTCATACCGCTTGCAACATGCAATTAGCTGATGGACTTCAATATAGATTCAGCTTCTTGTTTTTGTTCTTCACTGCCCTGCGACACCACTTCGTCTAGCAATTCTTTCGCGGCGGGGACGTCGTCCATTTCAATGTAAACACGGGCTAAATCGAGGTTTGCATTTTGGCCGGCGTCTTTGTCAATATCGATAACCGCATCATTGTCGTTTACACCGGTAAAGTCAGACAAACTCACATCTAAATCTAATTCAGCGGTATCAGGGTCGATATCGCCGTCGTCTCCGCCTTCGTCCATTAACGCATCTACGTCGAGAAATTCTTCAGGGGGCGTTCGTGGTGCTGCCTCGTCGCCTACTGGTTCCACGTCGTTGAGTAACGCGGCTAGGTCTAAATCGGGGTTATCAAGTTGCAGTGATGCCTCTTCTTCGGGGCTTTTGTCCGTTTCACTTTGTGCAACAGGCGCTTGATTATTCTCTTCTTCAGACACTGTCTTATTGTCTAAATTGCCGCCTTGCTCAGCATCTAATTCAGGTTCTACACTAGGTGTGTCTGCTTCTAAACTTTCCAGTAACTCATCAAAGTCTTCACTGTCTAGTTCGTCATAAATGTTTTCTGGGCGCAGTGCTTCGTCGCCAGTGTTATCTGTGTCATCACTGTCTTCGTTGGATAGCCAATCATCCAACCCAGGCACATCTGCCAACTCGCTGTCTTGTGCATCATTTGTGGTGTCGAGAGACTCTGGCTCAGGAATATCAGCCTCTGATAACACACCGTCTTGTTCCTGCTCTAGCTCGAACTCATCAATGTCATCAAATGCACTGTCTAAGATGCTGTCATCAAAGTCAGACTCTGGCTCTGGCTCTGGCTCTGGCTCTGGCTCTGGCTCTGGCTCTGCAAGTGTATCGTCTGCTTCACCAAATGTAGGTATATCATCCATCATTTGCTGATCGAATTCAGCCAACGCGTCTTCCAACGGATCGGGAGAGGGGGAATCTGCTTCTGCTTCTGCTTCTGCTTCTGCTTCTGCTTCTGCTTCTGCTTCTGCTTCTGCTTCTGCTTCTGCTTCTGCTTCTGCTTCTGCTTCTGCTTCTGCTTCTGCTTCTGCTTCTGCTTCTGCTTCTGCTTCTGCTTCTGCTTCTGCTTCTGCTTCTGCTTCTGCTTCTGCTTCTGCTTCTGCTTCTGCTTCTGCAGGAGGCTCTTCTAACTGGCTGTCGCTGCCAAGTAATTCTTCATTAAAATCAGCATCTTCCGCCAATGTCTCCGGCGCATCCCCAAGCTCTTCCAGCTCAGTATCACCCTGTTCTTCGGTCTCTAATTCATTAAGCAGTTCATCCGACAATTCGTCTATTTTTGCTTCACTGTCGTTTTCTTGGGCTTCTAATTCAGCGAGTAATTCATCAGTAAGGGGGTCACTTAAATCTTCTTCTTCCCCTAACGGTGTGTCGCTATCATCAGCCTCTTGTTCTTGCTCGGGTGAAATGTCAGGTTCTGCTTCAATTTCAGACTCTAATTCGGCTAACAACTCATCGGTTAACGCATCATCTAGGTCTTCGCTTTCACCTTGGGCGCTCTCGCCCTCTGAAGCATCTGCCGTCGTGCCTGCGTCATTTTCTGGCGTGTCATCACTGGGTTCATCGAAATCAGCATCGTCACTTTCCGCTTGTAGCTCTGCAATGAGATCGTCTGAAAGCGGGTCGGTAAACTCATCTGCATTTTCCATGTTCTCAACATCGATTTCATCGACATCAACATCATCTAAGTCATCAGTAATCGCATCTAAGCTTTGAATAGATTGCGGTGAAGGCGGTGTTTGCTCTATTTCAATTTCGTCATCTTCAGACGCTTCTTCATCTTCGTCGTCTAAGCCGCCCATCATCTCAATTTGCTCAATCTCATTAAGCAAATCGTCAGTGATTTTATCCAGTTCATTATTCTGCTGGTTAATTTCATCATCCAGCTTATCAATCATTTCCTCATTAATGAGGTCGTCTTTGCTGTCTAATTCGTCAGTTAAGCTGGGCTCTGGTGCATGCTCGTCTAAAAGATCATCAATGCTGATTTCAGGCTTGTCGTCTTCATCATCTACATCGGGTAATGCAGACTCTGCCGCAAGAATATCGTCAATGTCATCAATATCGAAATTACTATCAACGTCATTATCGCTTGCTGGGGTTTCTTCTGGCGGGTTCTGGGCATCATTAAGAATATCGTCAATATCAAAGTCGTCTAAATCGCCATCAGAACTACCATCCCCATCTAGGTCGCCACTAACATCATCCATGTCGGCATCTGAGTCATCAGTGAAGCCGTCATTAAGGTCGTCGTCAAGGTCAGCGTCAAGGTCTATTCCTTCTACGTCATCATCGTCGCCAGATAAATCGAAACCATCAATATCACTACCTGCATCATCCTCACTTAGCACTTTGTCAGACAAATCATCGTCGTCAAACAAACTGTCTAGTTCATTTTGATCCAGTTCGTCAGCGCCTGCCTCAAACAGCTCGTCTGAATCATCGTCAGGCACTAACATGTCATCTTCTAAGTCAGCAAAGGTTTCTAATTCACTGTCTAAGCTATCTTCTAGCTCTGATGTTAGAACGTCGTCTAGAAGGTCGTCGTCATTAAATAGCTCGTCGTCGCTAAGTTCGGCTTTATCATCTAAATCAGGGGCAATTGCGGTGGCAAGATCGTCTAATTCGTTATCAGGAACTGGTACAGAGTCACTTACACTTGCGTCTGTTACCGGAGCCGATTGAGCATCGCTAGGTTTACGTTTAAGTAGCCATACAATGAGACCCACGACTAATAAAAGGGTAATTAAGCCTGTGGCAATAATTAACGTGATGGGGCTCATTAACGCGTTAAGGAACGAAGCATTCTTCTCTGCTTCTCGCTGTGCCTGTTCGGCTCGCATCATTGCCAGAAGTTCTTCTTGCAATGCCACTTGTGTGTCAAGCTGCTGCTTGACGTCACCTTCCACCTGGCCGCGTAACGACTCAAGTTCACCGTTAACCTGATCAACCCTATCGTACAACTTACGATTTTCATTCAGCAGCGCCTCTACATTTTCGAGTGAGGCGGCGAACTGCATACGCAACTCATCAAACTGACGAGTTTGCTCTGCATCTAAGCGAGTAATTTTACGTTCTATATCTGACTGGGTTTGGGTTAAGTCGTTTTGATTCACCAACGGCGATGGCGGCTTAATATTTCGCACGCTGCTACCAGGCTGGTTCAGTAGTTCGGCAAATTCTCTATCGTCTCGTTCAGCACGAATGCGTGCTTGCTGGGGGCTGATTCTGGCAATATAGCGTTCAGAGGGCAGTTTTAATGTGGCGCCTTCTACCAGTAAATTCAGATTTTGCTGTTCAAATGCGTTGGGATTTAATTCGTAAATCGCTGCCATCACTTGATAAACCGTGAGGTTATTATTTTGGCGATAACGTTCGGCAATTCTCCACAAGGTGTCTTGTGCGTCTATGGGCCCATATTCTAAACCTGAATATTGATCCGTCGCATCTTTCGGCCCTTTTAATTGCGTGGCGCGTTCCTGTGCATAAACATTGATATGTGGGGCTGTGAAAAACAGTGTAAATAAAAGTAAGCCCGTTAAATGCAGTTTCATAGCAATCCTATATGCCCTCAAGCGTCAACACGTGCTGAATACGAAGCCGTGCTTTTGTCTTCATTGTTACTGGGTTGTTTATCAGCGCAGTTAACAATTAACGACTTTTATTCTTATTGTTTAATAGCACTCGCGCATGAATATTTGAGGCTATCAACCTTGTTACGCCCCTACTTCACCCGTTTTTGCGTTCCACAAAATGGGGGTGATACCCCTTAGAAGTAGCAACATAAATGTATTATGTGTTTACAAAACTATAAACCAGTTATCCAGACCAATCTAGTTAGCCCTCATCTTTTCGCTATCTATTTGTTGAATATCGATATATTTGTTATCGGCAAGGCCGGCAAAATGTTTACCCACCGAGGTTAAAAATTGAGGTGCCCTGTCTGTACCTACCTTCGGGCACCTCACCTTATATTACAGATAATCTTGAATGAGTGTTTCAGCAATTTGGATACTATTGGTCGCGGCCCCTTTTCTAATGTTGTCAGACACAACCCAAAGGTTTAGCCCGCAAGGGTGAGTAATATCGTTTCTTACTCGCCCAACATGCACGCTGTCGTTTCCGCTGGCGCTGCTCACTTGGGTGGGAAATTGTTCAGCGCCTTCGTACAGCGTAACCCCAGGCGCATCGGCCAACAACTGCTTAACTTGCTCGGCGTCTATAGGTGCACGAGTTTCTAAATGAATGGCTTCAGCATGACCATAAAAAACAGGCACTCGTACCGCTGTAGCGTTTACTAAAATACTATCATCGCCCATGATTTTTTGCGTTTCCCACACCATTTTCATTTCTTCTTTGGTGTAATCGTTATCTTGAAACGCATCAATTTGCGGAATAGCATTAAACGCAATTTGTCGGCTGAAGGCTTCAGTTTTGACTTCGCGGGCGTTAAGCAAACTGGCGGTTTGCTTGGCAAGTTCTTCCATCGCTGATTTTCCAGCACCAGAAACAGACTGGTAAGTACATACGTTGATACGTTCAATACCCACTGAATCTTGAATAGGTTTTAACGCCACCATCATTTGAATGGTTGAACAATTTGGGTTCGCAATAATATTGCGGTTTCTAAAATCGGCCAATGCGTGTGCATTCACTTCAGGTACAACTAACGGAATATCATAGTCGTAACGGTAGTGAGAGGTATTGTCGATAACAATACAGCCCGACTCGGCAGCTAAGGGGGCAAACTGAGCAGAGATATCACCACCCGCTGAAAAGAAACCCAATTGTACCAGGCTCCAATCGAAGGTATCTGCGTTTAACACTTCAATATCTTCGCCTTTAAACGTCACTGTGGTGCCTGCAGAACGTTCACTTGCCAATGGGTACAAGCGGCCTATTGGAAAGCCTCGTTCGGCTAAAAGCTCTATCATGGTCTGCCCAACGAGACCTGTCGTTCCTAATACGGCAACATCAAAGGCTTGTGACATAGTGGTATAACTCCTAACTGGTTTACGTCTTTAATTTATTGATGTATCGCGAAACCCAATGCCATTAGCTGCTGCTTAATGCCATTGCTTGTGCCTTCCGGCAAAATGAGGGTATAAGCGCTGCATTCTCGGCGCACGCGATACTGCTTTCTCAGTGTTGAAAATTGGCTTGCTAGTGCAGGTGCTGGGTCATCGGTAGCTCCGCGAGTGTCATTTGACAATGTAGAAAGCGGGCTAAGTGCGTCACGCATGGCGGCGTCGTCTATTTTCACGTCGTATACCGATAAAAATAACGCCGTCAAGTCTTCCGTGGTAAGCGAATCTGCATCTTTGTTTGTCAATGCCACCCTTGTAGGCGCAAGAACCTCCAACACATCGCTCAGTTTTTTCTGTACGGGCTTGCCCGCTATAGCGCAAATTTGTTCGTAAATAATTTGGGTACCGCGCACCTTCCCTTCAACCGAGTGCCCCGCAATGTGCGGCGTTACCTGCCAGCACAGTGCTAATAGCCCCCTATTTATATTTGGCTCATTAGCAAATACGTCAAGCGCTACGATAGGTGGGTTTTCTTGGCTTAAGCGAGCGATAAGGGCAGCTTCGTCTACCACTTCCCCTCGACATGCGTTGATAAACAATTGCGATGACGACATTTGAGCTAACGCGTCGGCGTCAATGAGATGCCCCGTTGCAAAAGGCCCTGACTTCACAAATGGTACATGTAGCGAAATCACGTCACAGGTTAGAATATCTTGAAGCTTATAAAACTCGCGACTATCACCTTGAGCTTCCAGAGGCGGATCGCACAATTTATAGTGTATGTTAAGTGCATCTAGTAATTTGCTTAACGCCGTACCCACATGGCCTGCACCTACAATACCTACGGTACACTGTTCAATATTGATGATATTGGCTTTGTGCGCTTGCAACACGGTGCTCACCACATATTCAGCCACAGCCACGGCGTTGCAGCCTCCAGCCGAGTCCCACGTTATCCCCTGTGAGTCTAACCAATCAGTATCCATATGATTGGTGCCAGCCGTGGCTGTGGTCACAAAGTTAAGTTGAGGGCAAGGGGCAATAGTTTGCTGGTTAATTTGCGTGGTAGAACGAATGGCCATAATGTCGGCCTGCTTTATCGCGTCTTTACTGAGCGTTTGCCAAGCGTAAGTTGTTACCTCTCCTAATGGGGCAAGGTATTCACATCCAAATGGGATCGTGTCTTCAAGAAGTATTTTCATGGGCGTAAGTTTAACGCAAACGCAATGAATAGTAACCTTGGCAAAGCAATTTCTTAGCGGGAAATATTTCTCTACCCCAATAAGATATTTGTCGCTACACTGCCATAAAAATCGCCTTGTAAGCAATATGTTAAAAGAAGAATATAAACGTCGATTATCACGGGCAACCTGGTTCGCGTCCATCCCGGTTGAATTGCAAACTGTGGTGTTTGAAAATATGCGTTGCAGACATTTTGACGCTGGCCATTTATTGCACGGAAAAGGCGATGAAGGTGTGGGGTTTTACGGCGTTTGTGAAGGAAGGATTCGGGTAATGAATACCGGCAACGACGGTAAAGCCCTTCTTCTTGCCCTATTGGGCCCGGGTACCTGGTTTGGTGAAATATCTTTGTTTGATGATTTACCCCGCACCCATGACAGTTATTGTGATGTAGACACTTGGGTAGGCATTATTCCTAAAACCGCGTTTAAGCGTATGTTGGAAAGCCACCCTCAACTTTACCCGCACTTTACCCGCTTACTGTGCTCCCGCGTGCGCAGTGCATTTCAGTTTATTGATTCCAGTGCAGGGTTAAGTTTGAAGCAACAATTGGTGAAACGGTTACTTATGCTGTCTACCAGTTTTGGGCAATATCAACCTACCCAAAACAGTGTTGTATTGCGGTTGTCTCAGGAATCGCTGGCGCAAATGATTAATAGTAGTCGCCAAACGGTGAATCAATTGCTTCAAGGTTTACAAGCTGAAGGAGTGGTTCGTGTCCACTACGGACAAATTACCGTAATGGACATGAATGGTATGTTTGCCCTACTTAACGAGTAAGCACAGCGCCTATGGCTTAGCGCTGTGTTTTTTTTCGTAGCGCTGCGCTATTTCTCGTAGCGCTGCATTATTTCTCGTAGCGCTGCATTACCAAGGTCGCATTGGTGCCGCCGAAACCGAAGCTGTTAGACATGACGGTATTTAGCGTGGCTTGGCGGGTTTCAGTAACGATATCAAGCCCTGCTGCAGCCTCATCCAGTGTATCTATGTTAATAGACGGCGCAATAAAGTCGTTTTCTAGCATTAACAAACTATAAATCGCTTCATTGACACCCGCTGCACCTAGGGCATGCCCGGTCAATGACTTTGTGGCGCTAATAGGCACGCCTGATTGACCAAAGACTTCCTGAATCGCTGCCAGCTCTTTCACGTCACCTACCGGTGTTGAAGTGCCATGCGTGTTAAGGTAGTCAATAGGGGCGTCAACGTTTTGCATGGCCATCTTCATGCATCGAATGGCGCCTTCACCTGATGGTGCGACCATGTCAAATCCATCAGAGGTCGCGCCATAGCCAACCACTTCACCATAAATTTTTGCACCACGGGCTAAGGCATGCTCCAGTTCTTCAACCACCACCATGCCACCGCCACCAGAGCTAACAAAACCATCTCGTGCGGCATCATAGGTACGAGACGCTACAGCTGGATTGTCGTTGTATTTAGAGCTGAGTGCACCCATGGCGTCAAATTGACTGGATAGCGACCAATGTAGCTCTTCGCCACCACCGGCGAATACAACATCTTGCTTGCCAAGTTGAATAAGCTCTAATGCATTACCAATACAGTGAGCACTGGTGGCACACGCAGAAGCAATCGAGTAACTAACACCACGAATTTTAAATGGCGTAGCCAAACATGCTGATACCGTTGATGCCATACAACGAGGAACCATATAAGGCCCTACGCGTTTTACACCTTTTTCACGAAGAATATCTGCAGACAATACCTGGTTTTCAGAAGATGCACCGCCAGAACCGGCAATAATACCTGTGCGATCATTTGAAATGTCTTTTTCTTCAAGACCCGAGTCTTCAATCGCTTGCTGCATTGCAACATACGCGTAGGCCGCTGCATCGCCCATAAAGCGCATTGCTTTGCGGTCGATATGTGCTTTAAGGTCAATATCAATATTGCCCCAAACTTGGCTTCTAAGGCCCATTTCGGCAAATTGTTCTGAAAACGTAATGCCAGATTTTCCTGCTTGCAAAGAAGCAAGCACTTCTTGTTTATTGACGCCGATACTTGAAACAATGCCAAGCCCGGTGATTACTGCTCTTTTCATAGTTTACCCTTTGCGTTGATGCGGCCTATGGTAACGATTTTACATCATGAAGTGGTCTGCTTTGCGCCACCACACACCCCAAACATACCGCTTCGCTATTATTGATAGTTATATTTGCGCATTTTGTAGAATACTTTAGCCAATGTATCACGAAACAAATAGTGTATTGGCACCAGAATGTGCGAACTTCATAAAATCTTCACAGGTAACCTGTAGCAAAAATTCTGTTTTTCACTCAAGCACTCTTGGTGGGTTTTTAGTAAAATGCGCTCAGCGTATCCATTTGAATGTACAGAGTAGTGTAAAAACGTGAAATCTAAGCAGGCAGAAGTTCATTTTAACGACAAAGGCACCCCTATTGCGTCACACTTTGATGATGTTTACTTTTCAAAAGATAGTGGTGTTGATGAAACCCTGCACGTTTTTGTGGCTGGAAATGACTTACTCACCCGATGGGAAAACTGGCAAGCCCCCTATTTTGTGATTGCTGAGACCGGATTTGGTACTGGCCTTAATTTCTTAGTGGCCATGAAGGTATTTAGCGAGTTTCGTCAAAATAACCCATCGCACCCACTGAAGCATCTGTATTTTCTCAGTACCGAAAAATACCCGCTACCGCTACCGGATATGCAAAAAGCCCTTGACGCCTTCCCTACACTTCAGGCCCAAGCTAATGCACTTAAAACAGCCTATCCTCTAGGTTTAGAAGGCTGTCATCGCAGGCACTTTGAGGCCTTTTCAACCACCTTAGATTTGTGGATCGGTGATGTTCATGAACGCTTACCGCAATGGTCGTCCCCTATTTCTGGCTTGGTAGACGCTTGGTTCTTAGATGGGTTTGCGCCGAGTAAAAACCCCGAAATGTGGACCGACGATTTGTTTCGCCAAATGGCAAGGCTGTCCAAACAAGGCGCCACGTTTGGCACCTTTACAGCAGCGGGCATCGTCAAACGCGGTTTAGCGAATGTGGGCTTTACTATTCAAAAACGGAATGGCTTCGGGCGTAAGCGCGATATGCTTACCGGTACTTACAGTGAGGAAAAAGCACAAGGCCGCGACTTTGAAGGCCCTTATTATCGCTATAATAGACGCAAGTTATCGCCGGGTGACGAGGTTATTGTGGTGGGGTCTGGACTTGCCGCGGCTACCGCCACGTTAGCCTTGGCGAAGCAAGGCTTGAAGGTGACTGTGTGCTTTGATGGTAAGAATTTAGCCTCAGGCGCGTCTGGTAACCCCCAAGGTGGATTTTACCCGCAGCTTCATGCTCAAGAAAGCATTGCCAGCCGCTTACAAGCCCATAGTTTTTTGTTTGCCCGCGCATATTACAACCAGGTGATTGCAAGCCAAGAAGGGCAACGTATTGCGCATGATTTCTGTGGCGTTGCACAGCTAAACTTTAACGAAAAAGTTGCCGAGCGCCAGCGCAAATTAATTGAAAATGATGTATGGCCTTCGGCACTTGTCCATGCTGCCACACCCGAGTTTATTAGTGAGCGCGCGAAAATCCCCTTGCCATTTGATGGGCTGTTTATTCCTCTTGGAGGCTGGATTTCGCCGCCTGACTTAGTGACAGCTCTGCTAACCTTAGCCCAAAATTACGGCCAGGTTACCCTAAAACCTCACCACCGATACGGCGACCATGAGGTTATGCAATCATCACAAGGAA
Source organism: Alteromonas sp. B31-7 (assembly GCF_015767655.1). Classification (NCBI taxonomy): domain Bacteria; kingdom Pseudomonadati; phylum Pseudomonadota; class Gammaproteobacteria; order Alteromonadales; family Alteromonadaceae; genus Alteromonas; species Alteromonas sp. B31-7. The sequence goes on along the minus strand of NZ_CP065233.1, from coordinate 1,687,309 downwards.
TGAAAACGGTTCGCGTGAATTTTGACACAGGTGAAACATTAACAGCGAAGCACCTGATACTCGCGTTAGGTGCGGGGGCAGTTAACTTGCCCGCGTTTGCTTCACTTCCACTTCGCCCCGTAAGAGGCCAAGTGGAAGCCATACCTAGCCAATCGCCGCTAAAGCCACTTGCCACTGTACTTTGCCATAAGGGTTATATGACACCCGCGCATCTGGGCCGTCATGCACTTGGCTCAACGTACGGTAAAGACGATTTAAACACAGATGTAAATACACAAGACACTGAACAAAACTTACAAACCCATAAAAAGGCCATGTTAGGTGCGCAACTGGTGGAACAACTGCACCACGATGGTACTGCCCGTGCTGCAACGCGTTTAGGCTCACCGGATCACCAGCCTGTGTGTGGTGTACTCACGCACTTTACCAATTTGAAGCCCCATTACGTCGATTTATCACTGGGCAAACCTATCAGTCAGGCATCACCCATTGAGGACATTCCGGTGAGTACACTATGCTGTTTGGGATCTCGCGGGTTAACCACGGCGCCTTTAGCCGCTGAATTGCTCGCAAGCGAGCTTACTCACAGCCCGCTTCCTTTAACTAAAGATTTGTGTCACGCACTGCACCCAGCGCGATTTATGGTAAGAGAGTGCATAAGAGGAATATTAGAAGATTAATTTGCCAGCGCCGTGGTAGAAACGATTTTATTTAAATCCATTACAATAAATGCAGGAATATAAACATTCGCACTGGCCACCACGTTTTTATTTTGCATTGACACAATACGGGCGTTAACACGCACGCCACGGTCATCTTCAATGATGGTGCCGGTTACCACATGGTCAATAGCTACCTGCTTTGCCAACGCATTCGCTTTGCGCGAGAGTACAAAATCGCCGTAGGGCGTAACTGTCACCCCACCGGCTAATTTAAAATCCACAATGGCCAAGCCAAAATCTTGTAATTCAGCTATAAGGTACTCAGAAAGCTGATTACCCAGCACGGTTCCATCTTCTAACGATTGATTAAGCCTAACAAAACTGGTGATACCCACCCTGTCTTCTAAGGTTAATCGCGTGGCATTTTCCATAAGGTTCATGGCCAACTGAGAGGCGTAATCGTTCAGGCGTTTATGGGTTTGTGAAGGGAAAAAGCCGTGATGCAAAGGGTCTCGGTAGCCTGGCTCAACCGTCACATACTGCTGATATTCGCGATCTCTAGAATCAGGTGTGTAGACCAGCCCCGAACCACGAGGCACAGGTACGGGTTTTTCGTCGTGGGAAATTTCACCATCGTCACCTAGCCAAAACGACCCCATGGATTCGGTGCTAGTGCAGCCGGCGAGTGTGAAAGCCAGTAAGACAAACATCACCGCCCAAAGACGCTTATTTTCCATGTTAACCTCGGCTTAATCTTACGCCATCGCGCATGCCATTTTGCTGGCTACCATTACTAGGAATAAGTGCATCTACCACGTAAAACGGCACCAGCATTTGTGCGCTGGCCACCACTGCGCGAGATTCTATACCTAAAATTCGCGCGTTCACGAGTACACCACCTTGGTGTTTCGCCATGGTGCCTGTTAGCACATACTCAATGGGTAAACTACTGCTTAACTCTAGGTAGTCTCGACTTAATACGAAGTCGCCATCAGTGGTAATTCGAATGTAATCTGTGGCTTTAAAATCGATAACAGGAACACGAAATTTATGCAATTCATGTACAAAAGATTCGGCCATTTGCCTACCGAGTAAATCCGTAGTTTGTAGGTCGGTATCAATTAATGCGAAGTGCGTTACACCAATGGGCGTTTTTTCGTTCACATACTCCATATTAGCAATAAGGTCTTGGGTCATGTTTTTCACATAATCGCCAATATGCTTAGTGAGTGGTCGGCCCTTGTAAGCGCCTTGCACGCTTGAATAGAGTGGCGGTTGGCCAATGGCACCATAGGCATCCATACCTTGACTTGCGCTTTCATCATCATCGTCTGGCTCCACCGGAGCACGGTCGATGGCCGTAATATCGATGACATTCATAGGTTGACTAACAGGCTCGGCTTGCGCCGTTTCGTCATCACCTTTCATCATAGAACAGCCACTTAGGGAAACTACTATCCCTGCTACCATTAAGGCTATTCGCTTGTTAAATGCACTCATCCCGTTACCTCGTACTCTCAGTTCTGTACAAACGCCCATTGCGGCTGGTTACCTGCTCGGTTTCCCAAAATAATTCTGAAGGGAAAAAGCGCGTCGCAGCGGCCACCACGTCTTTGTTTCTTGCATTAATAATGCGCGCGTTAACCATAGCGCCCGCCTGTTGATATACAAGGGTGCCCGTTATATAAAAGTCTACGCGTTCAATGTCTGACAACTGTTCAATATCTCTTGTTAGTATTCTGTCACTGTTGTCGTTTAACATTATATCGTTCGATAACTTAAATTCTTGAGTAGTAAAACCTCTTTTTGACGCTTCGGTAATCATACCTTGCTCTAATTGATGGCCTAAAAGCATAAGTGGATGCTGATTGTCAGGGTTATATTTCATGGTGTCGGCGGGCACAAAACCTACCACGGCATAACGGGTTTGCCGTGAAGGACGCACGCCTGCAAAAAGCTCATTGGCTAGAATATAAGTGTGGTATTCAACATTACCCAACGCCGGCACATTAGGGGTTTCTGCTTGAGACATTGATTGTTGCTGTTCGGATGAACTGCAGCCCACTTGCATTAATGCAATAACAACCCATGCCAGCAATGGCTTTTTGATAGCAATCATAAAATAACCTAAATCTAGCGAAACAAGAGATTTGCACAATTTATGCAACGTCTACCGCAGGTCTGCAATCTTCGCACCACCTAACTAAACTTCAAGTGTATTTTTAACAAACCCCAATAAAATCTGTGCATTAGACAAATACACGCTGGATAGATTACAGGCAATATACGCGAATTCATCCCAAAATGCGGAAGCCCTTTGCCGTTTACTATTGCCGCTTGCCTTGTGCTGCTAAACCGTAACAAAGATGATGAAAAGGTGATATTTCACAAAAGCAGCAAAGATTGCACAGGCAACTATTTGTTCTTTATGTAAATATTCCCTTACTGTATAGTTGAATGCTACTTGTACTTTGCGTCAATGCAGTAGGCTATGATTTATATTGGCAGTCACATATTCGACATTGAGAAGCGACAGCTTCTGCTTAATCAGGGCGAAAGCATTGTTCACCTTGAGCCCAAAATATTCGATCTGTTACTGCTATTTACCGAACAACCTAATCGCATACTCACAAGAGACGATCTGCTAGCCCATTTATGGCCTGGCACCTTGGTTACCGATAATGCGGTGAACAAGCTAATAGGAAACCTTCGCAAAATATTAGGCGACGACGCTAAAAGCCCCCGCTTTATTCAAACTATCCCTAAGCAGGGCTATAGGTTTGTTTGTTCCCTGTCTGCGGTAGAAAAAGAAGCAGTTGTCCCCTCCATAGGTTCGTCTGTAAGTGCCTCAAAACTACCATCAACAAACCTCTACGCCGCCGGTGGTGGAGCCCTGCTACTGATAATCGCGCTGGTGGCGCTGTTTAGCTGGGGTGCGGGCAATAACGCACCTGATACAGGTACATCTGTTGCTTTAACCCGTGCGTCCGGTGTTGAGATTTCGCCGTCCGCACACCCAAACGGTGAGCATCTTTTGTTTTTGCGACAACATCAGACAGGCAAGCACTATACACTTTGGCTTAAACATCTAAAGTCGTCCGTTACCCAACAGATTGCATTGCGTACAGGCATTACTCACATTATTGATGTCACCCAAAACACCAACACATCAGCCACCCAGCTTTTTTATATCAACAAAACATCCGCAACCTGTGCGGTATACGAAGGAACATTAACCTCTCTTTCTATTCGCCCGTTGCGCATTGAGCATAGCGAGAAGCACTTCGATTGCAGTAATAAAAAGTTAAAAGATATAGCGTATCACCAAGAGGAAAAGGCGTTTTATTATACCGCTCAGCCGCAAAACTATTGGCCCAATCACATCTATCGTTTCGACATAAAGCATCAAACTCACCAACTGGTCGCGCAACCCGAACCAACAGGTTGGGGGCACCACAGCCTTGATATTTCTCCTGATGGAAAAAAGCTGCTTATCATGAGTACAGCTAGCGATCACAAGACGCAATTACTCGCGCTACAACTTAACAACAACAAGATGACACAAGGCATAACATTCTCTCACCCTGTGTATGAAGCAATATGGCACCATAATTCACAGCAGGTTTTCTATTTTTCTGCGCCCCCGTCAAATCAAATCATTACCAGTAATTTCGACGGCAGTCATGCCGTCACCGTGGTGAATTCTTCGCAACCATTGTCGGCACATCTATCCCGCTTTCCCGAGGGAAAAAACATCCTTTTTAGCACCTACCAAGAAAATATGAGCCTTCGTTGGTTGGCCTCATCTGATGGCTTCCAAAAGGGCAAGAGCGACCATCTCGCCTCTGTAGACAATTCAGCGGTTATGGACACCTACCCTGCACTTTTTCACACAAAAAATAAGTACTTATTTTTGTCGAAACGCAGTGGGAAAAGCCAAGTTTATCTGGCTGATGCAACCCAACCCTACGCACACATCGTGACTAACTTCCCCCAAGCACACTCACTGTCCTATTTATCCCTATCTGGCGATGACAAAAACCTACTGCTGAATGTGGAAAATGACGTTTACCTTGTGCCAACGAGTGCATTGGCCTTTGAGGCCCCCCTAACTGCCCTTCCCCCAGAGCAACGTATTTACGGCGCGGGCAACCCTATTATTGCGCTAGACTGGCTAACTGGCACTCACATTGGTATCACCGAAGTTCAAGATGGCGTACCACGCCTGCGGATGGTATCAATCAACGGTTCGGATACGCGCGGCTTGTCTCGCCGATGGGGATTTGGGCTGCGCGATGTTGAAAACCCTCGCTATGTTTACCTTATAGAGCAACATAGCCATAAGCTTTACCGCCTTGATGGTCTTCACCTGGAAAAGAAACAACTCGACTACGCGCCATTCCTCGAAGATATGCGAATCAGGTTACCTGAGGGGTTTTATCACGTAAAAATCGATAATGGCGTTGTGTATTACGTGACCACCGTGGGAGAAAGGGAATACATAAACAGCGTCCCGATAGCTGAGAAAGGCAGTGCTGACGTGTTGCCCCTTAACGCCTTTTCTAGCTATGACGTACATCAGGGGCAGGTTTTAGTTAGCGATCTTGAAAGCCTAGAAGGCGACATTCATAGCACGGTAAATTTAGCCCACTAACATAAAGCAGGCTTAACGCATTTTCACTTCCCGTTGTGGGAAAGGTATTTCGATACTGTCGTTTTTAAGTGCTGCAAATATGGCGTTATTTAGCGCATAACGAACTTCATAATGACGGGTAGTAAGCGCCCATACCCGTACACCGAAATTAATACTGCTATCACCAAAGTTATCCACGCCAACTGCAGGCTTTTTGGTGCTATCCACACCGTCTACCTTTGCAATGGCGTTTTCTATGAGCGCGGTGACCTGATTAACATCACTGTGATAGGCCACACCAACCTCAAGTTCAATAAGCATTTGTTCAGCAGAATTATGCAAAATTTCGCCAACAATTAACTTATTTGGAATTTGGATCTGTACGTTGTCTTCGTCAATTAATATGGTGTAAGGCAGCATGACTTTATCCACTACGCCAGACACACCGCGAACTTGAATAGTGTCACCCAAAACAAATGGACGGGTAATAATAATGGTAAAACCAGCGGCATAATTCGCCAGCATTCCCTGAATAGCCAGGCCTGCCCCCAACCCCACTGCGCCAATTGCTGCAATCAATGGCGTCACGCTAATGCCTATATTGCCAAGAGCAATAATAATGACAAGGGCAAGAATAAGGATTTTACAGGCACCCCCGGTAAAACGACTCAGCGTTATATCGATATTGCGGCCAATCATTAAGTTTTCGACCACATTGCCAATTTTACCGGCGAGCCACCACCCCACAAATAAAATGAACAAGCCGCCGACAATTTGAAAACTGTAGGCCACAGCAAATTCTATCAGGATGTCGTAAAGCGCCTGTGCTTGTTGTAATTCTTCTATCATTTATTGTTTAATTACGCTGGAGGGGGTGTGAGTGAGAGCATAAACAACGGTAAGTGCCTTATTCAAGTACAAATTCAATCTTATTGCGTTTATCATCAAAAATACGCTGCTCCGCCATGTGATTTTAGGCTTACTTAACCCAATGGGCGAGTTTATCAACCAGCTTCTCACGATCGACCGGCTTGGTTAAAAAGTCACTCATACCCGCTTGTAAACACTTTTCTTTGTCACCTTGCATGGCATTAGCCGTCATTGCGATGATGGGAATGTTAATATTCTCGTTACCCGCTTTTCCTTGTCGAATCTGCTTGGTCGCTTCGTAACCGTCCATTTCAGGCATCTGGCAATCCATAATAACTAAGGTAAATGCCCAGCCGCCTTCGTTGGACTTACGCAATACATCGAGCGCTTCTTTACCATTGCTCGCCACCGTAACAGCTAGGCCTATACTTTCAATAACATTCACGGCCACCATTTGATTGATGGCATTGTCTTCTACCAACAGTACCTGTGCACCGTTTGGGGCGTGCGCGTCATTCATTTCGCCTTGATTTGTTGCCCCGCATTTCTCATCAAGGTGATAATTAGCCTGCCTAGGCGAATTCACCTGTTTGGCTATAAATGGCTGAAGATTTTCTTCTCCGCTTAGCATGGCCCGCATATCGTCGGTTCTAAACGGTTTAGGATAAACCGCTGACACCCCTAACTGCTGAAAATAATGAGCTTCACCCACATCTCCCAACTGGGTTAACAGTACCAGCTTAACAGCGTTGTTCACTTTATCTTCCCGTATCGCCTTTATGATATCGGTGCCACTCATCCCTGGCATGTGCCTATCAATTATCACAATATCGCATTTATCACTGCTAGGCTGTTGCTGAAGTAGCGTTAGTGCCGACGCTCCGTCTTTTGCGGTTAGAACGTGAGCGCCCATTGCACTAAGCTGCTTCTGTAATGCACATAGGTTAGCGCTGTTATCATCTATCACTAAACAACGTTTACCTTCGCCCTCAAGCACAGCGTCGAGTGGCGTGGCCGTGCTAGCGTGCTTCACTTGGCAATGCACTTTAAAGCAACTGCCCTCACCTAACTGGCTAACAACTTTAATATCACCTTGAAGTAAGTTGCAGAGCTTTTTCGTTATACTCAAGCCTAACCCTGTGCCACCGTAGCGCCGGGTGGTAGACGCATCCACTTGGGTAAAAGCATCAAACAAGTGCGCTAGCTTATGTTCAGGTATGCCAATACCGGTGTCTTTAACCGTACACTGGAATATTTGGGTTCCTTTGGGTTCAGAAGGCTGAAGACTGGCGGTAATCTTAATCTCACCGCGCTCGGTAAACTTAATGGCGTTGCTTAGCAGATTGGTTATTATTTGACGAAGTCGGTTTGGGTCTGTTTTTATCGTAGAAACACGGATGGCAGAGACATCGACGATTATCTCTATGCCTTTTTCCTGAGCAATATGCGCAACCGATTGCACGAGGTCTTCCACAAGACTTCGGATGTCAACGTCTACGCTTTCGAGTTCAAGTTTATCGGCTTCAATTTTTGAAAAGTCTAAAATATCGTTGATGAGGTTTAACAGAGCGTTGGCGCTGGTACTTGCAATATTCACCCGCTGGGCTTGCTCGTTTGTTAAGCCTGTATCTTTAAGTAGCGTTAACATGCCAATGACGCCATTCATTGGGGTTCTTATTTCGTGGCTCATATTGGCAAGAAACTCAGATTTAAGCTTAGTCGCTTCTTCGGCTTTGCTTACCGCTTCTTTTAAGTCACAGGCTTGCGCTTCTAACGAGGCAGTTTTTTCAGACACCTGCTGCTCCAAGGCAACAACAAATTGTTTTTGCTTTGTGATCTCTGTTTGATGTAGCCGAGTTCGCAGATAAATAACCAAGTAAACTAAGGCTGCCAAAAAGAGGGTATATAAGGTGTATGCCCACCAGGTTTTCCACGGCGGAGAAGAAACATGCAAGCGTAAATTGAGGATGCTACTCCCCCATTCACCTTCATGGTTCATTGCTTTTACGAGTAAGCGATAATGCCCACCGTTTAAATTAGAGAAAGAAACGCTATTCCGATTGCCTATGTCAATCCAGTTATTATCGTAGCCTTCTAACTTGTAGGCGTACCGCGCCTTACTGGGCGCCGTATAATCAAGTACAGCAAATTCAAGAGTAAAGAAGTAATCGAGATAACTTAACTCGATTTCAGAAACATAGGGAAGCGGCTTGTCTAGCGGGGTTTCTTGCCCCATCTTTGTAAACCCTGTTAATACAATATTCGATTGCGCCATTTCCGTGTCGCTTTGCACATAGCTAAAGTATTCAACCCCTCGCTGACTGCTAGCAAAAAAAGTATTATTGGTTGCTCGAAATAGGCTGTTAGGGTAGTAGTTTTTGCCACTTAAATTCGTATTCAATTTATAATTCAGTGTGCTTTTATTTAGGGGGTCGTAAGAGAAGATTCCCTTATTGGTGGTTAACCAAAGCGTGCTGTCTTTGCCATCACTCACGGCGCGTATTAGTGATGCGGGCAAGCCGTCATCTTCACTAAAGCGCTGAAATGAAGCGCTGTCAGGTACGTAGAGATTTAATCCCATTTGGGTCGCTACCCAAATTTTTCCATCTGCGCTTTGATGAATGTCATCAACAATGTTGCCTAAAAGGCTGCCCGAGTCCTTTTCATCGTAAACAAAGTTGATAAAGCGATCCTCTCCTTTAGGCCAGATATTGACCCCTCTGCCCGTACCCACCCACATGTTACCCTTATCGTCTTTGGTAACATCGAGCACTTCAGGGTGCGACAATCCCTGGGCGTGATTGAGATGCGTAAAGGCATGATCAGTTTCGTCATACACATAAACACCATTTTTATAGGTGCCAATCCAAAGTCGATTGTCGTCATCTAGCGCCAGCGCCCTAAATTCTCTAAATTGCCTAAAGCGTTCGTCAGAATGAGGGTAAGTCACCGGGGTAGAAACGCCGGTTTCTAGATTAAATTTAACCAGAAAATCATCCTGCGCTATCCACAAATAGGCCTCACTGTCTGGCAGCACAATAGGACGCTCTATAACGCCATCGTCCACGTACCCCTCGAAAGCATTAAACACAGAGTCTGCAATTTTAGTGAGGTTTTGATTGTCGACTTGCCATCGATAAACATCGCCGCTGGCATTCACGATGATGACATCACCTTCATCATCTAACGCAATGCCATTGGGTGGTGTTAACTCATCACTGTTAATCAACTTAACTTTTTTGCGAGGCGTTAGCTTGAAAATGCCATGAACTTCGCTGGTAACCCATTTGGTATGAGTATGATCTTCAAAGATAATACGAAGGCCATTATTGTAATCAAAATCCAGTTTTTCGACGGCATGCTCATCCATAGCTTGTCGATAAATGCCGTTGGTCGTCACAAACCAAATATAACCTTCGTGATCTTCTATCATCGAATTCACTTGGCCTAACGTGGTGCCGTTCACCGTTAGCTGCCGGGTGAATTCGCCGGTATCGGGGTTGAAGATGAAAGGCCCTTCTTGGGTAGCCACGTAAAAGCGCCCATTAGAGGCAATGAGAATGCTCCGAATTTCGTTGGCGCCCGTTCCTGTTTTATTGTCAGGTTCAGGAAAGAAATGTGTGGCGGATAACGTGCGTTTATCTAATAGGTTGAGGCCAAAACTGGTGGCTACCCATAAGCTATGCTCATCGTTGTCTTCAATATCCCATATTCGGTTATGCGAAAGGCTATCGGCTTTACCCTCAATGGCTTGGATACGGGCGAACGAATTGCCCCCTAGGTACTTATTTAACCCTTCCGCATAAGACCCTAACCAAATATCACCACTCGCGTCATGAAATAGCGACTGAATACGATTTGACGATAACGCGTCATCTCGTGTGGCATCATGGGCAAACCGCGTAAACTCGCCGGTCGCCGGATTGTACTTGTTTGCGCCGCCGCCCCAGGTCCCCACCCAAATATTGCCGTTTTTATCGAGCATGAGATTGCCAGCATCATTATGTGATAGCCCACTGGCTGTTGATCTATCGTATTCAAACAGGGTGACGTTTCTACCATCGTACCGCATGACCCCGTTTTCAGCGGTGCCAAACCATAAAAACCCCTTACGATCCTGAATAATGGAATAAATCTCTGAGGAAACGAAGCCTTCTTCTAACGTAAGTTTTTCAATGGCATATTCATTCATCAAGGTATCGCTATCAACAGCGAACGAAGAACACGCACAACAAAAAAACATAAACACCACCGCTATCAAGCGCGTGGCTATGTTCAAAGGGTTACGATGATATGCGCAATTTGCCGTCATTGAATATGAAATACGTATAGGTAAGGAAGGGTAATGATTGAATTACCTCCTAATGTAGAGCATTTACCTGGGTATATCCATTCGACAAAAGAAGCATGAAGTCTGCGCGATTAACGGCTCTCAGACATAAGCTTTGCCCACAAAGCAGAAACCCGAGCGGCGTCGTCACCTTCTAATTCATTGTTAGCGAAAGCTTGCTGAAGACTTTCTTGCATCTTTTCATCAAGCAGCGTAATCGTGGCATTTTCTTGCATTTCTAACTGTCGTGCTTCTACAGCAAAGTGCCCTTGCAAGTAGCTGGCAATAAACAACTCATCGTCACTGCCATGGTTCACGACATCGTCTAGGGCGGATTCAATTTTTGCTATTTTTTCGACCACAGATTGTGGTGCTGCAGCAGGTGGTAACAAGACTTTCTCCTTTGTTAACTCAACGCGCGCGCCTCTTTTTTAAGGGCTAATATTAAACGGCGTTATACAATACTTTATCTTTGTATCCGGTAATAATAGTGAACGCACCACTTAGCTGGGCGTCCAAACGTTCATCGCCGGAATCCAGACGTAATGGCTTTCCGTGTAACCCACGGATTTTTTGCTTAGTGGCCACCACTATCATGTTTTGTTTGCCTACGTGGCGAATAAACTCTGGGCTAAGTTGTTGATTTCCTCGCCCTAAGAGGTGGCCTTGACCACCAATAACCGTTAACACCACCTTGCACGGCTTACCTTGGGTAAGCGCAATAAGCTGCGATGCTGTCACATCACTGGCCTCTCGTTTTCCCTGGCGAACCACGTCAACCCCTAATAAGGTGTTTTCAAGCCCCAGGTACTCCATTATCGCACCCACAGTAGAGCCTGATCCCATCACAAAATAGGTATCGGGTTCATCTTCCATCATTTCACTTACGTAGGCAGCAATATCATCAAGCACAAGGGCTTCATCTTCTTTCCCGCCCATTTTTACCGCCTGAATATACGTTAGCTCGGCGGGCACTCGCATTTCTCCGTAATGCTTGGCAATGACTTTGCCTTGTCGAAATGCATTTTCGTCAATATCCCTGACTTCTGCCTCCATTTCGCTAACTAACTCGCCGGCAATCATTTGACTCACCACCTGCCCTGCCGCCGCGGGCGAAACACAGTAAACGCCAGAATGAATTTTGCACCCAGCAGGCACGCCTAACACGGGTATCGCCGCGCCCACCACGTTGCAAATATTTCGAGCGGTACCATCCCCTCCGGCAAATAAAAGCAAATCTACATTGGCCTCAAGCATAGCCTGGGCGGCTTTTTCTGAATCTTCACCCTCGGTTTGCGTGCAACTTGGTGAGTAGATAACCTCATAGGGTAACCCCAATGATACACATACACTTTCGCCCATCTCTCCTTGGGCGGTCACCACGGTAAATTTGCCCGATAGCGCCTCTAAAATACTTAATGCTTTCGCCATTTTTTCGTTGGCTTTTTTTTCCGCGCCCATGGCTAACGCTTTTTCACGCACCTGCGCACCGTCACTGCCTTTTAGCGCCAATGCGCCGCCAATCCCGGCAAAAGGGTTAACAATAACGCCCAGTCGAAATTGAGGATTACTCATGCTGCGCTCCCCTTTGCCAGGGTTGAAAATGTTGCCATCAATGCATCAATAAAGCGCTGAGCCCTCGGTGGAAACCCCTTTTCTTGATAACACGCCAATTGAGCCGCCACATTTTTTGTGAAGGTTTCCCTATCGGGTTCTGCCCCGTTTAAGTTATCGGTGCTCACCTGAAACTTTCTTCCTGCCGCTTCTGTGAATGCCCATTCAATGGCTTGGGGCTTTATTTCTACCTTTTCAAAATTGGCCTGCTGTTGGGCATCACGTCCATCGGGGCAATACCAGTAACCGTAGTCTTCTTGCAAACGTCGAGCTTCGCCCGCAATGCACCAATGGGCGATTTCATGCAAGGCACTTGAAAAAAAACCGTGGGCAAACACGATTTGATGATAAGGGCATTGGTCATTAGCGGGTAGGTATACGGGTTCATCCTCGCCTAGCACCAAACGGGTGTTGTAATCAGCAAAGGTGCGGTTAAACAACGTTATAAGAATAGGTACGTCTTCATCCCGTTGCTGAGGCTGGTTTTGATTACCTTCTAAATTCATACATCACTTATAGGTCAACAAACAATTAAACACGCGGGCAGGCGCGGTAATAAAGCCGGTATTATATCAGTAAAACAGCCACTTCTCACTTGAAAGCTAAGCAGGGTTGGGTCACTCTATCGACTCTGCAATCCAGAAACCACAGTGATGGAGTCTTTCTATTGGCACAAGAGATTGTTAAACATATTCATCGCGTCAATGCGCTTCGCGACATGGCGAACCAACTTAATATCATGCCGCTAATTCATCAACTACAAGACTGGCAGTGCCAGCGCCTACTTGTTTCTCATGACGATTTAGCGCAGCAAAAACGCTATCAAAAGGCCATGGCATTTTTTGTTGAAGAACTTTATGGGCCGAAAGATTTCAGCCAAAGGGACGCTGATTTGGTACGCGTAATACCAAAACTCGCCAAAGTTCTCCCCGATAAAGCCATGAATGCGATGGACGATGCCCTTTCTCTTAACGCCCTCTCATTCGATTTAGACATGGCTATGGCGCAATACATGGATGCGAACTACCCCGGCGAACCCATTCATCGTGATAGCTACGCGCAAGCCTACCGACATATTGGTAGAGCAGAAGACAGAGCACATCAAATAGCGATTATTTCTCATTTAGGTGACCAACTGGCGGATGTCATCAAAATTCGCGGTATAGGTATGTTAATTTCATTGTCTCGTCGCCCTGCCAAACTGGCTGGCCTACTCGCGCTGCACGAATTTTTAGAACGTGGATTTAATGCCTTTAAAGCCATTGGCGATGTTCAAAGCTTCATCCAGCCGGTTCTTATGCGAGAGAAGGCGCTTATGCAGACCTTGCTCGACGATACCGTAAAGTTACCCGAGCAAAACCCGCTGCCAGTAGTGTGAAATCGATTCTAAGCAATGAAATAAGTTGAGGAAAAACATTGAGCGAGCCTGTGATATCGTGGATGTACCCACAGCCATTTGTTCAGCAGTGGCAAATTGATGAAACCCATATTGACCACTACCAGCACGTAAATAATGTGGCGTATTTGTCGCAATTAGAAAGCCTGGCCTGGGCGCATTCGAACGCGCTTGGCTTACAATTTGCCGATTATCAGTCACTAAACCGGGGCATGGTGATTAAGCGCCATGAGCTCAACTATCATCTTCCCACCCATTTAGGTGACACGCTTGCGTGCGCTACATGGATTGTATTTTGCGACTTCAAGCTCACACTAAAACGCCAGTTTCAGTTCATATGCCCCAAGCGCAATAAACCTGTTTTTGATGCTATTACCACCTTTGTGTGCGTTAGCCTTGATACCGGCGCTCCTAAACGAATGCCTTCGCGCTTTACCGAGATTTACGGTAGTGCGTGTGTTTTTCCGCAAGCCACCACGAGGTGATCTGATGAACCGTGTGTTAGTGTATTTTCTTCTTGGCTTGTTAGTGGCTTCCATCGGTATTAATGGCTACTTATGGCTTCGCCTTGAAAAAGTGAATCAAAATGCCATCAACCATGAAAGCGCTTATCAACAAAGGTTAACCGGAGATAGCTCGGGAGTGTTACAGCCGAATGGCGGTCATTCTGCCACTCAAGGCGCACGTTATAACGGCGATGTCCCCTATTCAGACCAAAATATAGCGAATGCAGTACGAGATCTGCGCAAAATGCTGGAGGCGGGCCACTATGACAAATTAGCGGAACAACTCAATAGTTACCTTAAAGATGCGCCTAACAATGAAGCTTTACTGCTCATTGAAGCCGAATTGATTAAGTTAACTCAACCACTTTCTACTGCACTTATTCATTATTACGACTTAGCCGATTCATCCCTTTCAACTTCAGCGCGAAATAATGTTAACGCTGAAATATCCACCCTTTATCAACAAGCGCAGCGTCAGCTACGCCAAGCACAGCAATGGGAGTTGGTGGCGCAACTTAACGAAGCGTTATACCAGCGTGTACCCGACGAGCACGCCTATATTCTTAACCTTGCTGAAGCTTACGCCCATCAGCAAAAATTGACGTTAATGGAAGATGTATTGGCGGCGCTGCCCTTTAACCATAGTAAAGCACAAGCCATTCGGGGGGTTGCATACCAAGAAGAAGCGTCTTCCATCGTCGACAACCCCGCTAATCCCTCTAGCCTTAGAGAAAATAGCGAGAGTGCCATAACCGCTGAGGGGTACGTTAGAGAAGTGTACGTGCCGTTACGAAGGTATGGCGATCAATATCGCGTAGATGCTATTACACTTGATGAAGATGCCGACATGATATTGGATACAGGTGCCACTATTTCAGCTATCTCCTATTCATTATTTAGGCGAATGGGAGGCTACAGTACCTTACCATTTGTGGGAAATTTTCAAGTATATACTGCGTCTGGCAGCATAGAAGCGGCACTCGTAAAAATCCCTCTTTTTAAATTCGCCGGTTATGAAATCAGCAACATATCAGCCATCGTTTTACCCGAAGACGCTTTACCTGAGTCTGATGGGCTACTTGGCATGAATATATTGGGCAAATTCGACTTTTCTATTCTGCCGCAGGAAAATCAGCTACTGTTGCAGGAAAGAAAAAAGCCCCTTAATGCAGATTAAGGGGCTTTTGAAGCAGTATCGAAACATCGAATAACGATGAAAGTGCGCTACACTGCCGCACACACCCGTGTACCTTGGTCAATGGCGCGTTTCGCATCTAGCTCCAATGCTTCATCGGCACCACCAATAAGGTGATATGGCATGTTCAAACCTTCGACGATGTCACGCATTGGCTCTTGGCCTGCACAAATAATGATATTGTCTACCGGCAATACTTGGCTATTGCCGTCTACCGTAATATGTAGACCTTCATCGTCAATTTTATCGTAGCTAACACCTGGGATCATAGTCACCCCTTTGGCCAGCAAGCCTACCCGGTGCGCCCACCCTGTGGTTTTTCCTAAACCTGCGCCCACTTTTGTGGTCTTGCGTTGCAGTAAGAAAATCTCTCTTGGCGATGGTTCAGGCTGCGGCTTAACGCCTTCAATACCCGCGCGGGCCGAGAAGGTCATATCAATACCCCACTCTTTCATGAATGCAGGTATGTCTTGGCTTGGTGTTTCCTTGCCATGAGACAGGTATTCCGCGGTATCAAATCCAATACCGCCAGCACCGATAATGGCCACTTTATTACCAACAGGCTTTTTCTCTTTCAACACGTCGATGTAGGTCAGTACTTTCTCGTGCTCAATACCTTCAATGGCAGGGGTTCTAGGCTTAATACCTGTGGCTACCATAACTTCATCAAAGCCTTCGTCATTTAATTGAGCGGCATCAACATAAGTATTCAGTTTAACCGTAATATTTTTATGAAGCTCAATCTGGCGTTTGAAATAACGCAACGTTTCGTAAAACTCTTCTTTGCCAGGGATTTGTTTAGCAATATTAAATTGGCCACCAATTTCGCTAGACGCATCGTAAATTACAACGTCGTGACCGCGCTGGGCAGACGTCACGGCTGCAGCTAATCCCGCTGGGCCTGCGCCAACCACTGCAACACGCTTTTTAGTCTCAGCAGGTTTTACGTTAATTTCCAACTCGTGACAGGCACGAGGGTTGACCAAACAGCTGGTCATTTTGCCGTTAAATACGTGATCAAGACAGGCTTGGTTACAGCCTATACACGTATTAATTTCATCGGCTTTATTTTGCTGCGCTTTACGCACAAAGTCGGGGTCGGCCAAGAATGGACGCGCCATCGACACCATATCTGCATCACCGCGAGATAGCACTTCTTCCGCTACGTCAGGCGTGTTGATACGGTTAGACGTAATAACAGGAATTGAAAGCGCTTCGCGAAATTTCGCGGTTACCCAAGTGAACGCTGCGCGCGGAACCTTGGTGGCAATGGTTGGAATACGCGCTTCGTGCCAGCCGATACCGGTATTAATGATAGTTGCACCGGCTTTCTCAATCTCTTTGCCCAGCTGCACCACTTCATCGTACGTTGAACCACCTTCAACAAGGTCAAGCATCGACAGGCGGTAAATAATGATGAAGTGCTTACCTACGGCCTCGCGCACGCGGCGGACTACTTCAATAGGCAAGCGGATGCGGTTTTCGTACTCGCCACCCCACTCGTCGTCACGATGGTTAGTGCGTTTTGCAATAAATTGGTTTAAGAAATAGCCTTCAGACCCCATGATTTCAACGCCATCGTACCCGGCGCGCTGAGCTTGGGTCGCTGCAGTAATGAAATCTTGTATTTGCTTTTCAATCTCTTCAGCTTCAAGTGCTTTTGGCTTAAACGGGTTAATCGGCGCTTGTACCGCAGAAGGTGCAACAAGTTTAGGGCTATACGCATAGCGCCCTGTATGCAAAATTTGCATACAAATTTTGCCACCCGCGATATGAACGGCGTCTGTCACTTCTTTGTGATTGTTCACCGCTTCATCGGTGTCTAAACGAAAAGTGGAAGGATGCGTTGCCCCTTCTTCGTTGGGGCCAATGCCCCCTGTTACAATAAGCCCAACGCCGCCTCTGGCGCGTTCGCCATAGAAAGCCGCCATACGTTTATGGCCGTCAGGCAACTCTTCTAAGCCCGTGTGCATAGAGCCCATAAGCACACGGTTTTTAAGCGTAGTAAAGCCTAAGTCTAGCGGGCGAAATAGATGGGGGTAAACGGGATGATCGGTAACGGTCTGATTCATGATACATTCCTGAAAGTCGTTTCGGCTTGATAAAAGCCGTTAAAATGCCTGTTAACTATTTTTTTATAATGCGCGCTTTGTTTAAAAACGCGCTCATACATAAACTTACGAATTCATTTTTTTAATCGCTGGGTGCAGCGGCGGATACTCCGGCAGTGTTTTTGTTTTCTGTGCTTCCATGGCTTTGAACACGTCTTCCATTTGGAACATACCCGCTTGCCACGTAGCCATATAGGTTAAGCTTTCTGCTACCGTGTGTTCTACCGCGTAGTTAATCATCGTCTTGGTGCCTGATACCGCTAGCGGCGAATTCATTGCAATCTGCTGGGCTATTTTCATTACCGCTTCTAGCATTGAAGCTTGGTCGTCAAATACTTGATTCACAAAGCCGAGCTGCTGCGCTTCTGCGGCACCAAAGTTGCGCCCGGTGTAAGCCAGCTCTTTCACAACACCAATAGGAATAAGCTTAGGCAATCGTTGAAGGGTACCCACATCGGCCGTCATGCCTAATTGGGTTTCTTTTATAGTAAAGAAAGCATCTTGGGTGCAGTAGCGCATGTCGCATGCACTTAGTAGGTCTACCGCGCCACCGATGGCTCCACCTTGAACGGCACCTATAACCGGCACCCGTGCTTGCTCAATGGCAGTAAAGCTGTCTTGCAGCAGCATCACCATGCGGCGCATGCGTTCAGCCCTGCGCGACGGGTCGCCCTTAAAGTCTTCTTTCATGTTCAAGAACACAGATAAATCCATACCGGCAGAGAAATGCTTACCTGTAGATGAAATAACAATGACGCGAGCTTTAGCTTCGTCATCTATTTCACGAATGGCCGCCGGCAGTTCTGTCCAAAATTCTGGGATCATACTGTTCATTGCATCAGGGCGGTTAAGTACTACGTGGGCAATATGACCCTCTTGTTTTACTTCTAATGTAGAGTACTTCATGGTTTGCGCTGTCTCCTTGGGCTGTTCCTGTTAACAAATTTGCAAACTAGACAGCGTCAAGATAAAAGGCTATGTTGACAGTGTCAAGATAAAACGCTATCTATTCGGCTTAATTTGAAAACGGACACATTTGATATATGGCTAATGCAGTACAAAGCTATCATCACGGTGACTTACGCAGCGCGCTGATTGAAGCAGCTAGCGCGCGTTTGTCTGAGCACGGCGTTGATAGTTTATCTCTTAGAAAACTGGCAGAAGACGCCGGAGTCTCGCGAACTGCGCCCTATCATCATTTTAAAGATAAAAGCGCCTTGCTAAGCGCCATCGCGGCAAAAGGGTTTAGCGACTGGCATTCAACGGCCAAGCGTATATTTGAGCAAGAAGACAAAACACCGCAAGCGCGTTTTCGTGAGTTTGTTCACGAATACATCGGCTACGCCGCCGACAACCCCGAAATGTATGAACTCATGTTCGGTCGCAC
This sequence comes from Alteromonas sp. B31-7, assembly GCF_015767655.1. Classification (NCBI taxonomy): domain Bacteria; kingdom Pseudomonadati; phylum Pseudomonadota; class Gammaproteobacteria; order Alteromonadales; family Alteromonadaceae; genus Alteromonas; species Alteromonas sp. B31-7. The sequence goes on along the minus strand of NZ_CP065233.1, from coordinate 1,668,605 downwards.
CATTTGGCAGAACCAAGCTGCGACAAGCGACCTTAAAGAAGTGGCGTTTCCGTGTTTTCAGTTTCAGGTAACCATGACGCGCTATTGGCAAGACAAAGGGCTGCTTCCGAACAACCAGGATGCGCTGAGACTAGCGCAGGTTACTTGGGGTACGTTACATGGGATTGCACGATTGCTCATTGACGGTATATACGCTGACAGCAGTCATATTGAAGAAATGTGCGATTGTGCAGCGGATTTATTTATGCAGGTGTCTTCATGATGTTGGCAATCATAACGCCGCCTGATGCAACTCGGCTTTAATAAAATCTACTGCGCGCTCGGCAATCATAATCGTGGGCGCATTAGTGTTGCCACCCACTAAGCTTGGCATAACCGACGCATCCACCACTCGCAGGTTTTCAATACCAAGTACTTTCAGTTTGTTGTTTACCACCGCCATAGGGTCGCTTTCTTTTCCCATTTTACAGGTGCCGATGGGATGATAAATGGTTTCGGCTCGCTCCCGTAAAAAAGCGGTTAAATCTTCATCGGTCTGCGCGTCTTCACCTGGGTGACGCTCTTTCCCTTCAAAGGGAGCAAAGCTGGGCGCGGCTAATAGGGTTCGCGCGAGCTTAATGCCGTCAATCATCACTTTAATATCATCTGGATGAGTCAGGTATTTGGGGTCGATAAGTGGATGATCGGCGGGATGATTACTCTGTAAACGGATTGTACCGCGACTTTTTGGGTACAAACAGCATACATGAACGCCATAGCCATACCCGAAAGCCAGTTGCCGACCGTGATCTTCTAAGATGGCTGGTAAAAAGTGAAATTGAATATCCGGATAGTCATCGGCAATGGACGAACGCACGAAACCGCCTGCTTCGGCAATATTGGACGAAAAAATCCCCTTTCGTTTAAACAAGTATTCCACACTTGCTTTGGCGTATTTCGGGAACATACCTGCAGCCACTGCATAGCCTTCTTTGGCTTTACAGGTATTTTGAACAATAGCATCCAGATGGTCTTGAAGATTTTCACCCACGCCGGGTAAGTCTTGATGAACGTAAATACCCATATTTTCAAGCTGTCTGCGTGGCCCCACGCCAGACAGCATAAGCAGGTGTGGCGAGTTTATTGCACCACCGCACAAAATCACTTCTTGGCGAGCAGCATACCGCTTAACGTTTCCTTTTTCTCTGGCCTGCACGCCTATGGCGCACTTATTTTTTATAAGTACTTTTTCTACCGCAACTTTCGTCAGTATGACTAAGTTGCCTCTGTGTTTAGCCTGAGATAGATAGCCTTTGGCGGTAGAACAGCGTTGACCATTAACTTGGGTGACATGGTAGTACCCCAGACCCTCTCGCACATCCCGATTAAAATCATCTAGCACGGCTAAGTCGGCCGCCGGTGCTGCCGCTAAAAATGCATCGGATAAGCGACTGGTATCTGTAAGGGGGGAAACATGTAAAGGCCCCCCTACACCGTGATAGTCATCTTCACCTTGATAATAGTTTTCCGAACGTTTGAAGTAGGGTAAGACCTCATCAAAGCCCCAACCTTCTGCCCCTTCTTGCGCCCAGCGGTCGTAGTCCTCTTTTTGACCCCGAATGTAACACATGGCATTGACCGAACTACTGCCACCCAGTGTTTTCCCTCTAGGCCAAAACAATTCGCGATCGTGCAGTTCACCCTGCACTGTCGTGTGATAACCCCAACCTATCCCCTCAAACCGGCTAAGAATAGACAAACCGAAGGGAATATGAATAAAAGGGTTGCTATCTTTACTTCCTGCTTCAATAAGCAATACACGCAAAGCGGGATCTTCCGAGAGACGCGCGGCCATCACGCCACCAGCCGACCCGGCGCCGACAATAATATAATCAAATTGTGTATTGCTATCGCTCATGGCTCTCTCCAATAATTCGTCCCGTGACGACATTGAATTCAATCGTGTACATTCATCGCATCACAGTAGCGCTAATAATGTATACAAATTACCCTGGTAAGACCACATCGTTGTGATGATTTCCAACTATTGACGAATCACTAGGTAAATATAGCCCAGCCTAACGGCATTAATTGAATGCTGACTGTGAAATATTGATGAATTTATGCGAGTATAAATTCACTCTACGCTGCTCATGACTTTCTCTACTACGCCTATGTCGCTAACTTTTAAGGCTCGTTGCAAATACCTATTTGCCCGCTTACTGATTAAGCTTGGTAAATTGAAACACGATGACTTCACCAAAGAAGAGCTAGAATCAAGCCTGAATACGTCACTTCCCCACGGGTTTAACTTTGATATTCCCGTAGGCATTGCCAAGGTATCCTTGCTAGAAGGCGCGGTGAATTTAGATGAATCACACCAAACCATCAATGCCCAGTTTCTTGCCAGCATTGTGATTGAATCGGCCGGCACTACGCTTTACCGCGCTCATTTTATTGTGGTATTAGGCGCCACACCATTTTATGACAAAGGTACAAAGTCGGTGTGCCTTCAGGCAATTACCTTCGACCATATTACCTTGATAAATGATGATTACGCGCTTATTGGCGACACCCAATCACTGCTGTCTGCTTTTCTTCCTGGCAACCTCAATACTCTTTTAGGCAAAACCGTTCAAAGCGCACTTAGCCTTGTGACAGCAGGCACCTCAGCAAAAGTACAAAATTACTTAACCCTCTTTTTGGCCGGTTCCAAACAAACTATATTGGATTATCACACCCCTCAAATACGGGCGGCGGTGCTAAAAGAAATTGCCAAGCAACCTACCCATTTTCAATTAAGGCAAGACGTTTGGCGAGAAGCGCTATTTTCCCGCTACGGTGAACGAGTAGGTATTGAAGACAACCGCTTACGCTTTTACTTTTAATCACCACTTGCACGCTAAATCAACGCTAGTGCTCACTTACAATGGACACCGGCATGGTATGGATATGTTCGCCCACGTCCTCAATTTTCAGCCTTGGGTTGTCGACACTGGCCTCTAGCATGTCAAACGCTTCCGTGACATAACGTGATAAAACCTGTAAAGACTTTACGTTCTTATTGCAGCACACCATGCCAATATTCGCGGTGCCTGAATACGTCATCAGGGTAATATTCACGCCGCCACCAGGTGTCATGGTTGATATGGGGTAACAGGCCAATAGCTCACTGTCTTTTAGATAGCGCCTGTCTTTTGGCCCAGGCACATTCGAGACCAATATATTCGCAATGGGCTTCACCCAATTAGATATCCGCAACCATTCAAATACCAAGGCTAATGACTGAATGGCAATGGTGTACCCACTAAAAGCAGCGGGGCGCGCATGTTGCGCCGCATGTTTTACAATTCGGTGATTGATGATGATTTGCCGTAAACGAAGGTAAGGGTCTTGCTCGCCGTGCGCTAACTGGACAGGCACAATAGCAATTTTATTGCCCGTGGTTTTTTCTCCAGGTTTGCGCAAATTAATCGGCATGTTGGAAAACAAGGCTTTGGGAAAGGTTTGCCCGTGATCTTGCAATAAGCGATGCACGCCAATATCAAACGCACACAGTAAGACTTCATTTGCCGTAGACCGTGTTCGCCGTGCAAGCTGTTTAATTCGCTTAAAGTCCAAATCCATGGTGGCCACTGCCCTGCCGGGTTCGACTTGACCGGTAAGAATGGTTTTCGTGCCCGTGAAGGGGATTGGCATGTAATGGGGATTAACCCGCAGCACTTTCATAAAAATGCGTAAAAAGATAACGGCTAAATCCAAACTGGTTTTAAGTGCGTGGCCGACGGCAATCAAGCGTTTGTATCCACTTTGCGTTTCACGCCGCTTATGCCTTAGCCGTTTAAGCGCCCATACTGGCGTAAATGTGCTGCCATTGGGGCGAGAAACATAGCCCGATTGGAACCAGCGCACTAACGTTGCGCCATCTCCGTACATATGGTGGACTCGGGCATAAATAGCAAAGGTTGCAGATTTGCCATCGTAAATAAAATGATATTGCCAAAGCGGCTTATCTGGGTCCAGCCGTGAACCATGAAGTTTAGCAATAAACCCATCCAGCGCTTCTCGGTCGTTAACGTCATCAATGCGATGCAGCTGAACGTGATAATTCATGTCGAGCTTTTTTACCGGCACTAAGGCAATGGGATAGCCAAGCACCGTTTTAACGTAGCAGTTAAACGGCGATGTGCCCCGCGCAAACCCTTTTATTTCATCGAATAAGGCCGGTACATAGTGGTCCTTGTCGGCATGTTCAGGCATGGCTAACAATTGTAAGCAAGCAACATGCTTTGGGTTTGCATCAGACTCCGTAATCCAAAAAGATTTATCCAGAAAGCTTAATGTTTTCCCCATGTGTAATCCCTTTACTCGAAAAGTTCGTTTGTTTTTACCTGCGACATGTTGGTATATGCATGTGAGTCGAGGGCTTGACGGATAATGTCCCTTTGTTGATCAGATATCGCAAGCCTAGGCAATAGGCTCACCATGATAAGCGACAGTGCATGATATCGCTGAGATGTTTCATCCATGTGGCTGTTGAGTTCATCAAATTGACAAGATTGAAAAATAACTAAACTGAGCAATTCAACCAGCAGTGCACGATCAGTGGCCGAGGCACTAAATAACGCTCGCTTTTCTAATTGCGTGAAAAGCAACGTTAGTTGCCTTTGAATGCTACGTAAAATAGCGGTGCGTTGTCTCGCAATAGACGGATACTTTTCTGCTAAATCAGCCGGGCTGCGATAGAAAAACCGAAAGACGTGTAAGCTGTCTATTAATAAATAAAAATAGTACATCACATCTTCAGCATTCAATGCGTCGAGTTTATCTGCCACTAGCACTCGCTGGATATGTTTTTCGTGCATACGCATTAGTGCCACTACCATGCTCTCTTTCCCTTTAAAATGGTAGTATAGATTTCCTGGGCTTATATCTAGCTCAAGGGCAATATCTACGCTGGTGACCGCGTTTTCACCGTGTTTATTAAACAGGGTTAGTGCGGTTAACAGAATACGTTCCCGTGTTTTCATTTTACATGAACACCAAATAAAGCTGGGCAAACCCCGCTAGCATGCCCAGCACCGCGCCGGTGAGGATGAGTTTCCATTCATCCTGTTGGTAGGCCGGTCGCAATACACCTTCAAATTCAGTCGCAGAAAGTGACTGCATTCGCGAACATAAATCTTCACCCACATTCAGCGCCCCGTTGGCATAGTCGTATGCATATAAGAGGTACTTATCTGAGTTTTCAAATATTTGCTTAACAGCCAATGCTTTCATTTGATGGTAGTTTTCTGAACCTACGCCAATGGCAAAGTAGGGTTGAGCGATGGCTACATAGCGCTCTATCGCATCGTTTACATGCAGTTCAATAAGCTCAAGCAGTTGTGCTGAACCTGAACCATGTAAAATGACGTGAGTGATATTTTGTGGGGTAATGAGTTTTTGCTCGATAATGGATGCATACACTTCAGACACTTCTTTCTGACGCTTTAAAAACATACCCTGAAACGTGAAAGGCCCTATTTTACGAGGTCTCTTTGGCTCAAAAATGATTTTTATCGCAATCCAATTGGTAGCGTACCCTACCAGTAAACCGCCTAACGGTAAAATCCACCACGCTTGAAAAACATACCAAAGAAACATAGTGGGCAAACCAAATAGAAAACCGAAATAAAAACCAGAACGCACAATGAAAGGGAATTCTTTGCTTCCCGCGGTGAGAAAAATTTCATTAATAAGCGAAGGAGAATTCACCAGTTGTTCAACCACCAACTCTTTAATATCTAATATCTCGCCTACATTGTGTTGGAAATCATCAACGAGTTTATGCACCACATGAGGAATATCGTTTTCAATGCGCTGGTAAACGAGATTTTTACCTTGTACAGGCAACGCCGCCCAAAGCTGGGGAGCAGACTGTGCCATCACATCGTTAACCACTTTACGAATGACTTGTTTCAAGCGCCGCTCTATGGCCTTGGTTAATTCATCAGGGTCTAGTCGTTGCGCTAATTCTTCAACACTCAGTAATTTGCCTAAAACCAGTTCAACTTCGATTTCGGCCATTTGTCGGCGCTTAGCTGGAATTAACCCTTGCCAACCAAAAAACGGTTTAATCCCCACAAACTCAATGGGGTAGAACATCATTTTTACCGCAAGGTAGTTAGTGAGCCAGCCTACTAACGCACTAATCAAGGGAATTGAAAGCAAGCTAAATGTTTCTAGGTTCCATTCCATAGGGCAACATGGTGTCCAGTGTTTTTATTGTTCTAACTCAGGCTACTGAGTGCATGGGACTTGGTCAATAATTAATACGAAAAGCAGCGGAGAAATACGTTAAAAATCCTCTTTTTTTGATCTAGGTAGTGAATTCTAATTTACTCCAGTAGGCTTTTGATAAGGGTCAAAAAGGGTGCTGTAGATGATCACTTTCGATTTACGACTAAAAAAGCTGGAACAAGACATTCAACATGCCACCAGTTACGCCGCGTTTAAGGAAGCGAGCCTGCTTCACGATGAACTATCAGGGGCTAACGAGTGGAAGGCGAGCGATACGTCGAACGATTACGACTACAAACTCATTAGAAAACGCGTACAACGCTTGCAAATAGCCCGGGGTAAAAACGACAGCCACGGGCTTATGTCCATTTTGCATGAAGGGCTCCATGGCAATTTGGGTAATATCGCCAATCCCGCGATGCGAACTGGGTGTAAAATTGGCACCAAAGTGCTTATCGAACAATTTATACAAGAAGTAGACCTCGCTTTACAGCACATATACAACGCAGATGAGCGACATGTCGATTTTTACGAAAAGCTGTCGTTTTTCGAAGAAACCGCCCACGCGTTTGGCCGCAGTTGTCTTATGTTATCGGGTGGCGCTGGTCTCGGTTTTTTTCACTGCGGTGTGGTTAAATCGCTAAACGAACACCAGCTTTTGCCCACGGTTATTTCCGGCGCAAGTGCCGGCTCTATCATTGCGGCTCTGGTAGGTACTCGCACACACGAAGAGCTATTGGACTCTTTGCGACCTGAAAGTATCTATAATGCATTTAAAAGCTGGCGACAGTGGAAAGGGTTAGGCAAACAGAGCTTATTCGATAGCACCGTGCTAGAGAATGCCCTCATAGAATTGTTCGATTTAATGACATTTGAAGAGGCTTATAAGAAAACCCATCGCCACATCACAATTACCGTTTCACCCGCCGATTTACATCAGCATTCTCGCCTCTTAAATGCTAAAACCTCCCCTAATGCCATTATCACCCAGGCTGTGCGCGCATCCTGTGCAGTGCCTGTGGTATTTAGCCCTGTTCAGTTGAAGGCAAAAGCGGCCAATGGTGACATTTTGCCCTATATACCGAACCGTCGTTTTGCTGATGGCTCGTTAATGGCCGACCTTCCCTTCGAGCGATTGGCAAGGTTATATGGTGTCAATCACAGTATCGTTAGCCAAACCAACCCCCTCGCCGTGCCTTTTATTGCTGCAAGCCGCATAGACGCGACCAATCTTTGGGACATAACTGCCCGTCATATTGGGCAACTAGCAAAAACAAACAGTATTTTTGCAATTGATATTATCGAGCGTTTAACCTCAAATAAGAATGCAAAACTGGCTATACATAAAGTTAGATCTATTATTGACCAGCAATATGTTGGTAACATTAATATCTTACCAGAGCGCCAATTGCGCAATTTAGCGCAAGTATTATCTAACCCTACGTTGGAAAGTATCACCACATTGATAGAAAGTGGTGAGAAAGCGACTTGGCCTCAACTCGATGTTATTGAAAGAAATACCAAAATCAGTGAAAATCTCAGGTATTATTTAAGCCAACTTAAACTAAGAGAAGCAAAAGAGCTCGGCCACGCGAGTTAAAATAGGCTTCCCATCGCGCTATTCCATGCGGTGTTATAACAATGATAAAGGATAACGGTGAGCGCGCAGAGTCAAAGCCCCGACAGCATGTACACGCAGCAAGTTAAAGAGCTCATAAACATGGTTTACCCTAAAGAGGTAGGCTATGGCTCTGTATTTGAAGATGCGAGACACTTTTTTACTTTAACGCCAGATTTAGAAAAGCATGCTGACGACGTAAAAGCACAATTGGCGAAAGTAGACAATATCCCCAAAAAGGAGGCGCTGGCTGAACAGCTAAAAAAGCAGCTAAAGTCTGCCAATCGTAAGTTAGAAGAAGAGCGATTGGCCCGACTAGCGCGCCTTGAGAAAGTCAGCGACAAGATTATTTCCCTTTGCGAAGGCGATAACTGGCAGGAAACTCAGCAACTTAGTGCAAAGTTTTTGGGTACCCTCATGCTGCTAACGCGTGGTGCAGAAGGCAATTTCGCGCGCATTCATCAGCGCTTTAAACCACTATACAAAGCGGTATTGACCCTACGCCTTGTAGACAGGCTAATGGAGCAAGACACCATAGCCCATACCTATTTATCGAAATACCGTGACTCTCTTTCTCGGTTCAGAGGCAATCGGTATTGGCGTGAAAAATGGCGGGTTGAATTAGGCATTCCTCTTATTACCGTTGCGCTACTTCAAGATATTGGCTTACAAAGCCCTGCTGCACTTACCTTGCTTAAAGGTGAGAATAACGATTTGGATGAATTTAGGTTACTTGAAGAAAGCCAACGAAAAGACCTACTCAAGCTTAATTACCATTTCACAATGAAGTACGTTTCTGAGGGCCTGGGCATTCCAGCGTATATTGGTAACGTTCGTGAAGAACGCGATAGATTTATTCAAACCCATAAAGATGCCAGTAGTTTCATTCAAGCTCTAATGAAAGATGCATTTTTGTCAAAAACCGGACTTGGTGAAATTGTAAAAATTCCACAGATTTACACGTCTATCGTGTTTTCAACGAAAACAGACTACAGCAGAAAGTCGCTGCCAAAAGGCTACCTTCTTATTGAACAGCTAGCGAAAAAAGGCGCGTTAAATAAAAAATTGGCTGAAGACTTTATCAACTTGGTGGGCTACTTTCCTCAGGGCTTCGGCATTACCTACATTCCCCTTAACGAAAACGGCCAGGAAAAAGAGCAATATGAGTGCGCGATTGTGGTGGGGTTAAACCCGCAAAAACCTGCTGAACCCATTTGTAAAATAGTGACGCGCAATCAAAAGTACATTACGGGCGGCCAACAAGAAGTGATCGTCAAGTCGCAAAACCTCTACTTCCCAGCCAATCGAAAACGATTAATGCGTGTCGGCAAAGAGCGTCTAACTGAAATTATGAGCCAGCTATCTAGCAACTTTACCCCAGACGCGATTGATGACCTCATACCCAGTTTCTGGGAGCCCTACGACTTCTTTGGCTATAAGAAGCATCAGAACTTGTGGAGTAAAAACAACTAGTGCCTTAACGGCACTAATTATTGTTAGTCGTTCGTTTCTGTAGGTGCTTTAGGCGTCGCTTTTGCAGACTCAGATGACGCAGACGCCGCCCCATTCTTGCCTGCTGCACTCGACGCGGTAGTGGTGGCCTGAGCAGCGGTGGCTTTCTTCGCGGCTGGCTGAGTGCTTGTTGTGCTGGCAGTCGCCTTGGTTTTAGTGGCGTTTGAGGCACCGGTTCGTTTCACTGCGGTGGTTTTCGAGGCACTGGTTTTCGATGCTGCCGTGCTTCCCCTCTTGGCAGTGGTGCTCTTTGTCGCGGCGCTTTTGCTCCCTGCCGTGGTTTTAGCAGGTGAAGACGCTTTAGATGCACTGGTTTTCCGTGGGCTTTTCGCCGTCTCGGCTTTGGCTTTTTCAGCAGCCTGTTTAGCCGCCAGTATTGCCACCTGCTCTACCAGTAAGTCGACTTTAGCCGACAACGCATCAAGTTGCAGTTCGCGATTTGTCTGACGCTTATTACCAAATAGCATTGATACTACAGGTAACGTTGACACCAGTTGCTGAGCACTGTCTATCACAGTAGCAGGATGCCAAGTTTGTTTTAATTCAGTTTCAACTTGTTTCCCTTTAACTTGCATGCTTTCAAATGCTTCGTGGGTATCATCTAAGCGTTGACTTACCGTGTTCGCCGCAGACTCTAATTGTGCTGTGATCAAATCTGCGCCAGCCGTTAACCAGCCAAAAAATGGGGATGATTTGTATTTGTCAGACATATAACCTCCAACCTAAGAGGTGAGTGAAAACGAGGCGGCACTCACCTACCTCGTTTAATGAAATGGCTCGACTATTTGTTCGCTGCTAACTTAGCTACAGCTTCAGTGAGCGCATCAATTTTTGCCGATAACTCGTCAATACGCTGATCGGCGGGCTCTGCATCTAAGCCGAGTTTTTTACGCACATCTGACACGCGGTTTTCTACGTCGTTAGTTGTCGACTTAAACTTACTACGTGCATCGTCTTCAAGGGTTTCACCTTTTGTCACTAGCTCGTCGAACATTTTTGACGCTTCTTCGCTGAGCTTTTCGTAACGGCCTTGTGCTTCTTCAACACTTTTACCGTATGCGCCTAAGCCCGCTAGCCAAATTTTTCTCGCCATGTCTTCAGCTTCGTTAATTTTGCCTTTTATTGTGTCTGTAGTCGTCATCGTCAGCTCCTATGGGTGTGCAATTACTTCTTGAATACCTACTCACTATATTGATTACAATTAGAAACCGCATACTAAAAACAAAAAAAGACACAATGTGCCTTTTTTAATTACCCTTTACGCCCTGAAACAACGCCCGAACGGGCGCGTATGTTCAGATTTTGTTAGTTCATCTTTTTCTCGAGCTTACCCGCTAAATACAATACAAATGCATACTCTAACGCTTTCGACTCGTAACGCTTAAAGCGCCCTGATGCACCACCGTGACCGGCCTCCATGTCGGTTTGAAACAACAATAAATTATCGTCAGTTTTTAGCTCTCTTAACTTAGCAACCCATTTCATGGGCTCAAAGTATTGTACCTGTGAGTCGTGCAAACCTGTGGTAACAAGCATATTGGGGTAAGCCTGAGCTTTCACTTGATCGTAGGGCGAATAAGACAGCATATAATCAAATTCGTCTTTATTAGCAGGGTTGCCCCACTCTGTGTATTCGCCGGTAGTCAGTGGAATAGATGCATCGCTCATGGTAGTCACTACATCCACAAAGGGAACATGTGCGCTTACCCCTTTGTATAGCTCGGGTGCCATATTCACGATAGCGCCCATCAGCAGACCGCCAGCACTGCCTCCCATCGCGAAGACATTGTCTCCATCCGCATAATTCATTGCCACCAACCCTTTGCTAACATCTATAAAGTCGGTGAACGTATTTGTCTTAGCGTGCATTTTGCCATCTTCATACCACGCTCTCCCTAGCATTTGCCCGCCACGAACATGGGCAATAGCCACAACAAACCCTCTGTCTAATAAAGACACCCAAGAGGTTGAAAATGTGGGCTCTACCGTTGAACCGTAGGAACCATAGGCATATTGATACAGCGGATTAGTGCCATCTTTAGCAAAGGTACTTTTCTTATAAACCAGTGATACGGGCACTTTTTTGCCATCACGCGCAAGTATCATTACTCGCTCGGAACGATACTGACTGGCATCAAAGTCTTCAGACACCTTATTTTGCTTCATCACCTTTGTGTCTAACGTCACTAAGTTAATATCTAAAGTACTCGGCGGCGTCGTTAATGAGCTGTAATAAATGCGGAGGGTGTCTGTGTTTGTTTGCGTATTTCCTGTGAAGTAAACCCCAAAAATAGGGTCTTCCATCGGTATAGTTTTTACTACATTGGTGTTTAAATTGTGCGCCACTAAGCGTTGTTCACCGTTTTCCTTTTCTTTAAGCACCAAAAAGTCGCCCACTACCTCCATGTCTTGGATAAAGACGTCGGGGTTATGAGCCACCACTTCTTCCCATTGACTTACGTCGTCAGTGGCTGAGGCCGGTGCGCGCATTACCTTAAAGTTTTGTGCGTCTTTATTCGTTAGCACGAAATAGCTGTCACCTGATTTCGCAATATCGTACTCAACCCCATGCTCTATGGGTAAAAATATCCTTGTGGGTTTCGTCGGGGCATTGGCGTCGATCAGCGTCGTCCCTGTCATATCGGTATTGCTATGAAACACATAGATAACGTCATCATCTTTACTCTTACCTAAATAGGTATAAAAGGTGTCATCATCTTCTTCATACACTAATACATCGTCGGCTTGGGTCGTGCCAATTTTATGCCGATAGACTTGATAACCTAGCAAGGTTTGAGGGTCTTTTTTTACATAGAAAAAATGGGTGTTATCGTTTGCCCAGACAATGCCGCCTGACGTCTCGCTAATGGTGTCTGAGTAATATTCGCCGGTGTCAATATTACGCAATTTGATTGTGTATAAACGACGGCTTACGGTATCTTCTGAGTAGGCCAAAATAGCATTATTGCGACTCACAGCCACAGTACCCACTGAGAAGTAATCATGGCCTTTTGCCAATTCGTTTACATCCAGTAACGTTTCATCTTCTGCGTCTAACGTCGGCTTTCTTATAAAAATAGGGTACTCGTTGTCGCCAGAATATTGCGTGTAATACCAATACCCATTATCCAGAACCGGCACGGTAGAATCGTCTTTAGGTACTCGAGAAACCAGTTCTTCATATAATGACTCTCGCGTATCGGCCAAAGGCGCCAGTACATTTTCTAAATACGCGTTTTCTTTCTCGAGATGCGCCAAAACTTCGCTGTTTTTTCGCTCATCGTCGCGCATCCAGTAATAGTTGTCTGTACGTGTTATTCCGTGAGCGGTTAGTGGGTGTGGAACTTTCTTGGCCTGTGGGGCGGGTGTTTCTAAATTCAATTTCATTGTATCTTCTGCTAATGACTCGGATTGTTGCTGGTTGGGCTCGCTACACCCCATGATAATCATGCTACTTAACAAGGCGATTACTATTACTTTCATTCATATTTCCCTATTCTTCTGCGAAATTTAACAGCTTAAATTGAATTTCGAGTATATAGCGATGATAGCAAGATACCAACTTTCCACTCAGCATGGATAAATCCATCATAAAATGGCAGGAACGAAAAAGCCCCCATCGTATGATGAGGGCTTAGACAATATGAGCACCGTGGGGAAAAAATTAATCGACTAAGTCGTTTGGCATGCTGTCTCTAACTTCTTGCCAAACTTTGCCACTTTCTATTCCGTAGTTTCTCACAATCACTGGCACGCTGTCGTACTCGCCTTTTTCAGCGGCTTCAAGCAAATTGGCATAATAGGCCTTAGCCACATTGCGAGCTTGTGGATGAGAAAAGTAGAAACCACCGATTCTTGAGTATAGGCCTCTAAACCCATTCATCATCAAAACAAACACGTTATTGTTTGATGCTAGCGCAAGGTCGTGGGTCATTTGATAATCAAACTGTGCGAAGGCCATGCCATCTTCTTCCACTTCTTTGTAGCGGGCAATAATGGTGGCAGATTCTTCAGGGTTATGTCTAATGGCCCCGCGGATGAATACCGCACTTAAATTTGTTCTTGCAGCAAGAAGGTTATCTACCAGTTCAGGTATGCCTTCTTGGTCAAGTCGCGCGAGTGTTTCAAGGATGTTTAATCCGCACGACTCCCAAAAATTGTTAACTTTGGTTGGCTTACCATGCTGAATCGTTAACCAGCCATCACGGGCAAGGCGCTGTAGCACTTCACGTAATGTGGTTCTCGTTACACCAATTAGCTCAGAAAGTTCTCGTTCTGCAGGCAAAATAGTGCCTGGAGGAAACCGTCCACTCCAAATCGATTCAACAATATATTCTTCGGCAAATCCTGCTGGACTTTGAGCCTTATAAATCATAACTAATCGCCTGCACGTTATTGTTATTTTACAACTGATTGTACCAGATGCCGTTTTATTATCACAATGAAATATACCACGTCTAGTAAAGTGTACTGTTAGGTTTTCTGCTGTGCACCATTCCACTGCCCGCAAACCTGGTTAATAATCGGTCAAACCGTGAGAATACCTGAGCAACTTTCGTAAGGTGGGGTCTGTGATTTGCTTTCTCAAGGTTGTAATATCGTGTACGCTTGAATTCGGACTATAATGACAGCAGCAAAACTGTCCCAATATCGATAACTTGGCTTCGATTTTATGGCTGTTTATGTTTGCAATAACCGATAACTCTTTTCGTACAGTGGCAAAAATGCCCTATTAGCGACTTTGTTGTAAAAGGAACAGGAACCCATGCAAACCTCAATGATCTCGGCGATCTATAAGAACTTTCTGGGGCACGCCCCAGATTGGTATAAAAAAACCATTATCGCCTTTCTGATTATCAATCCGGTGCTATTTAGTATTGACCCTTATATAGCAGGTTGGACACTCGTTATCGAGTTCATCTTCACCCTTGCTATGGCGTTAAAATGTTACCCATTACAGCCCGGTGGATTATTACTCATTGAAGCTATGTTTATCGGCATGACATCGCCTAGCCACATGATGCACGAGATAGAAGTCAACCTTGAAGTGCTCTTGCTGCTGGTGTTTATGGTTGCGGGCATTTACTTTATGAAAGACTTGCTCATGTTCTTGTTTACCAAGCTGGTGATTAAAGTCAAAAATAAGCTCATTCTTTCGTTGTCATTTATTTTTGCCTCAGCGTTTCTTTCTGCGTTCCTTGATGCACTCACGGTTGTTGCGGTGATAATAAGTGTTGGTCTTGGCTTTTATTCTATTTATCACAAAGTGGCGTCAGGAAAAGAATTTCACTCAGACCACGACCATACCAGTGACGATGGTGTTCACGACTTAGGCAGAAACGACCTAGAAGATTTTCGCGCTTTCCTTCGCAACCTTATGATGCATTCAGCGGTGGGTACTGCGTTAGGTGGTGTAATGACGATGGTAGGAGAACCACAAAACCTTATTATTGCCGACAAAGCGGGCTGGGATTTTGTTGAATTCTTCATCCGTATGGCACCGGTCACTTTACCCGTATTTGTATTTGGTTTGCTCACGACTGTGGTGCTAGAGAAAACCGGGTGGTTCACTTACGGCGCACAACTCCCCAATTCGGTGAGAGGGATATTGAGCGAGTACAACGAACATATGGATAAAGGCCGCAGTAAACGTGAAACTGCAAAGCTTATTGTGCAAGCATTAATTGGCGTATGGCTAATCGTAGGCCTGGCTACCCACATGGCCTCAGTAGGATTAATTGGCCTTTCTGTTATTGTGTTGGCTACCTCTATGAGTGGCGTCATCGAAGAACATGCCCTTGGTAAAGCATTTGAAGAAGCACTTCCTTTTACCGCCTTACTTTGTGTCTTTTTTGGCGTGGTAGCGGTTATTATTGACCAAGGCTTATTCCAACCGGTAATCCAGTGGGTACTAAGTTACGAAGGTGAAACCCAAATGGTCATGTTCTACTTAGCCAACGGCGTGCTTTCTATGGTAAGTGATAACGTATTTGTGGGCTCTGTGTATATCACGGAAGTGACTGCTGCATTACAAGATGGCCAAATCACCCGTGACCAGTACGATATGCTTGCTGTAGCCATTAACACAGGCACTAACCTGCCAAGCGTTGCAACGCCTAATGGACAAGCAGCCTTCCTGTTCATGCTGACCTCTGCCATCGCGCCTTTACTAAGGCTGTCTTATGGCCGCATGGTAATGATGGCACTTCCTTACACCATTGTGCTTACCATTGTGGGGCTTGGTTGCCACCTACGTTGGACTGGCTGACATGACCCAATGGTTATACGATATGCATCTGATTGAACACCACACAGTAACTGATGCTGTGGGTGGCGCTGTTGCGCACTAAAAAGGCATAAATAGGGAATGATGAGTAAATTAAGTCAATGGGCTGAGCACAAATCGTCGTGGTTTGTGCTTTTCGCCACCTCACTGGGGTTGCAGATAGCTGCGCTGTATTTTCAATATGGAATGGGTCTTCAACCTTGCATAATGTGCATCTATCAACGCACAGCCATGTACGGCATCGTTATTTCTGCCCTAGTGGTATTAATTAAAAATAATGGCTTTACACGGATGTTAGGGTTTGCCGGTTGGGCTGTCTCATCGGCATGGGGATTTTTAATTGCAAAAGAACATCTCACGATTCTTAATGCATCCAACCCCTTCTTTGCGAGCTGCGAAATTGTACCCAACTTCCCATCGTGGCTACCTTTGCATGAATGGATACCTGCTATCTTTGCAGCTAAGGGCGATTGTTTAGAAGACAGTTGGCAGTTTATGTCCATGGGGATGGCAGAATGGATGCAAATTCTCTTTGCCGCCTATTTCATCGTGTTTGCCATTGTATTTAGTTGTCGATTACTGGATAAGAAACCCTTTTGATAGACTTATCGATTCTTCCTTCAAGGTTACCCCCTATTCACACGGAACAAGGCCCGGTAACCATTGAACGCATTCATGCGAAGCATATTCACCCATTGTGCGAAGCATCTCAGCAAGCCATCCACCATGTTAAACCCTGGCTTGGCAGTACTTTGTGTCCCGTAACGCCGGCACTGGCTAAACAATGTGTAAACGACATGGAAGCGGCGAGAGAAGCTGGCTATGGGCTCACCTATTTGCTTATGCACGACGAAAAATGCCTTGGCATGGGTATTATTAATTACATTCACCATACCCATCTCACGGCTAATTTGGGGTATTGGCTAACCCCACAAGCCTGCGGAAAAGGCTTGGCCACTGCTATTTGCGAATCGCTAAAGAAATTAGCGTTCACCCAAATGAATCTGTACCGTCTGGAATGCCTTATTGAACCAAATAATAAGGCCAGTTTGCGTGTGGCAGAGCGCATTGGTGCATCAAAAGAAGGGGTATGCAGAAAACGGATATTCGGTCGCGACGCCCTGCTCTACAGCATTACTGTTTAAAGGCTAAAAGCAAGGCTCTGCAATAGTGTGCGTGTATTTACGCAGAGGTGGCAAATTAATCCAGGTCCTCTAGCGGCCACAAGGCAATATAGTTTTCAAACGCGCCTAAATCCACGTCGGTTTCGAATACGGTTTTGTTTCTCACTGACATGCCTTGCTTATGCATGGCGTGTTTCTTCCCCTTGTTTAACAAAGGGTGCCAAGACGGTAACCCTCGCCCTTCATACAAGCGCCGATAGCTACAACTGGTTGGCATAAAAAAGATATCTTTTAAATTTGCTTTGGTTAACTGCACGCACTCTGGCACTAAATGAGTTCGTTTGGTGTATTGGGTACACTCACACGACTTCGTATTAAGTAACGAACATACAATATTGGTGTAATGAATTTGCTCGTTTGCATTGATGTAATCAGTGGTTTCGGCTTCATCTTTAGCATCATCATCAATAAACTTATGCAGACAACACTTTGCACAGCCGTCACAAAGAGATTCCCACTCAGACTGCGTCATCTCTTCTAATGATTTAGTTTCCCAATATGGTGCCGTCATTAGCCTACCACCTGCGTGTTAATTTCAATGATCTTCTCTAGTGACGCCCTGACTTTATCGCCGGGCACAAGAGGGCCAACGCCTTTAGGCGTGCCTGTTAATATGACATCACCGGCATCTAAACTAAAAAACGCTGACATATGTGCAATAAGCGGAATAATTTTATGGAGCATCAGGGCACTATGGCCACGTTGCCTTAACTCACCGTTTATATGTAGGGAAAAGTGAATATCTTGTAGCGCTGGAAATTCGCTGGCAGGCACAAAACCTGACACTGGGCAGCTATTGTCGAAAGACTTCGCTCGCTCCCAAGGTTGCCCTTGGTTTTTTAGTGTTTTTTGTACCTCTCTCAATGTGAGATCTAGCCCTAATCCCACGCCCCAAATGGCAGCTCTAGCATCACTTTCGCTGGCCTTAGTGAGTGGTTTATCAAGCAAAATAGCAATTTCAAGTTCGTTGTGGCATTCACCTTGATCGGTAGGAACAACTAAAGGTGCATGCATGCTACATAGGGCCGCTTTCGGTTTCAAAAACAGCAATGGGGAGGTAGGGACTGCTGAATTCATTTCATCAATATGATCGAGATAGTTTCTACCAATGCACACCACTTTCCCTACAGGCATAGGTAATACATTGCCTAAATAATCTGAATGTTGGTACACCCTAATAGCCCCTTTTTATACGTTCTGATAAATACCCCACGGCCACGCCGAAATAACTTGAGCGATTCCATTTCATGAGGGTATGAAAATTATTGTAGACCAAATAAATGCGCCCTTCTTCACCGTCGGGCATTATAAGAGACGCATTAATTTCCACGGTGGGAAGTGCTCGACCATCGAAACGCCTCACCCCCATGTCTTGCCATGCGTGCAATGTGTGCATTTTGGATTTACTTAAGCCAAACTGGCTAATGGGTTTCGTGAGTTTCACTTGCCGCCCCCATGTCCCCGCGTCATCCCAGCCTTCTTTAGCCAAGTAATTGGCAATAGAAGCGAACACATCGGCGGGCGTGTGCCAAATATCTTTTTTCCCATCGCCATCATAGTCTACGGCATAGTTTAGGAAAGACATGGGCATAAATTGGCTTTGCCCCATAGCCCCTGCCCACGAGCCTTTTAGAGCATCACGGCTGACGTGGCCCTCCTGCAAAATCTTAAGCGCTGCAAATAGGTTATCTTTGAATAACTTCTCTCTACGCCCTTCATAAGCCAAGGAAGCTAATGCAGAAAGCACATCAAAATTGCCCTGAATTTTACCAAAATTTGACTCGTTACCCCAAAGCGCAACAATGAATCTAGGTTGCACTCCATATTGTTTACCAATTTTTTCGAGTAACACCTTATGGGTTTGATAGGCTTCTACCGCCTGCTTCACCTTCCAATCAGGCACACGGGTCGCTAAATAATCATCAAGGGTAATCTTTTTTTCTGGCTGGTTTTTGTCTGACTTGATCACCGTGGGTCGAAATTTGATGTTAGCGAAAGTAGTATTAATCCACGGCTGCGTAAAACCATGGCTAAGCGCTTCACTTTTTAGTTTCTGTACATAGGATTCAAACCCAGCTTGCGTTTTTTCCTCAGCCTGTATACTCGCGCTAACAAGGGCTAACCATAAAAGGCTAGCTAACTTTATACCAACTCCCCTCATCATTTCTTATCCGAAATCTCAGAGAGTCCCAGCGACTTTCGGTGTGCCACCAACAAGTCTTCTTCTTTTGGAGGCATTTGCAAATAGTAGCCTTCGTCAGTTAATGCGGTAACTAACTTTTGCTTATCTACATTGGCGAGTTTGTCGTGTTTATCTAACGCCAATATGGTCACTAATTCCCCAGAACCGAACATATTCATGAGCTCTTCGGGTACATCATCAAAGTGGCCTTTTTTGGGAACGTATAAATACATTCCCTGTTTCTTACGGGTTTTATAAATTGCACACAGCATTGTTTATCTCTTTTCAATAGGCAAATCGTGCGTTGTTTTTTTGAAAGGCAACGAAAACCAACGCAAAACATTATGGGTTAACGGGAGGTTGACCAAGCAGCGCTTCAACGTGAGGCTGGAACAAAGGTTGTCGCCAACCACTTAATACTTCAGGTTTAAGGCCCAATACACGGGTGTCATCGGTGGAAAACCAGTACCATTTTAGCAATTGATTTAGCTGTTTTTTAGACGCAATGACTTCGGTGGTAACCTCATTATCCTTAGCGATACGCTCACTTATGTCTTTTAACGACGCTAACATTTTCTTGTAATGAGGTACATCTATTAGGCGCTTAACCACAGGAAGCTTTAAAGAATCAGGCGTTGCCTTGTAACGCTCTCTGGCTTCCTCAACCAAGGCGATAATTGTTTCACCATACCGCCTTACACTTTGAGGGCTTAAGCCATGCATGCGTGATAGGCCCGCTTTACTGGTTGGCATTAACTGCGCGGCTTCAAAAAGGTGCAGTTCTTTAAACACAAAATTTAACGCCATGTCTTTTTCTCGTGCGCGAGCAAGTCGCCACGCCGCGAGAGATTGCAAGACAGTGAGCTGTTCGCTGTTTAAACGCCAGTTATTCTTAATTTGGAGATAAGCAAAATCTTCTGGCATTTGGCTACGCTTTTTCTGCCCCAGTAATTCAACTTCCTGATATACCCAATGTAACTTACCTGCCTGATTTATTTTTTCAACGAGTTGTTGATAGCAAGGCAAAAGGTAAAGAACATCGTTAGCAGCGTAACTCAATTGCGCTTCTCGCAGAGGCCTTGCTAACCAGTCTGTGCGCGACTCACCTTTGTCTAAACTAACTTCACACAGCAATTCAACCAGTTTGGCATAGCCAAGCGTGGCACCTAAGCCAAGTACACTAGCAGCGAACTGTGTATCAAAAACAGGGGTTGGTATGGTATCAAACGCTGATAAGAAGGTTTCTAAATCTTCAGAACAAGAATGCAGTACTTTCACCACATTTTCGTTTTCCATTAGTGCCACAAAAGGAGAAAGATCTTCAATTTCGATGGGATCGATAAGCACCAGTTGTTCGCCATCAAACAACTGAATGAGGCCTAAGTGCGGTGACAAGGTGCGCGTACGAACAAACTCGGTATCAAGGGCAATAGCAGGTTGAGTTTGCGCTATTGCACAAACGTTTTCTAGTTGCTCAAAGGTAGTAATTAGTTGATATTGCATAATAAAAAGCCGACTTACGTCGGCTTCATAATATATCAGCGTAAATAAACACTAATCACGAAGTTCCCGACGTAGAATTTTCCCTACATTGGTTTTTGGTAAATCTTCTTTGAAGACGACCTGTTTAGGCACTTTATAGCCGGTTAAATGACTACGGCAATGTGCAATAACAGCCTCAGGCGTTAGCGAGTCGTCGTTGCGAACAACAAACAACTTCACAACTTCGCCGCTCACTTCATGGGGGACGCCCACGGCAGCTGCTTCCACCACATTGTCGTGCATTGCTGCCACTTCTTCAATTTCGTTAGGAAACACATTGAATCCAGAAACAAGGATCATATCCTTTTTACGGTCAACAATATAGAAATAACCTTCATCATCTACCGTTGCAATATCACCGGTAGCAAGCCAACCGTCTTTGAGAATTTCTTCTGTGGCTTCTGGGCGATTTAAATAGCCCTTCATCACTTGTGGGCCTTTTACCCAAAGTTCGCCCGCTTCGCCTTTCGCCACCTCATTGCCGTCATCGTCAAGCAATTTAATGTCGGTAGAAGGTACTGGCATACCGATGGCGCCTTTATAGGCTTCAATTTGTGGTGGATTGACCGCAACAACAGGTGAACATTCTGTTAAGCCATAGCCTTCCAACAATACGGTTCCGGTAATTTTTTCCCACTTTTCAGCCACAGGGCGTTGAACCGCCATACCACCACCTAAGCCGAATTTAAAATTACTGAAATCCAGCTCATTGAACCCAGGCGTGTTTAATAGGCCATTAAACAAGGTATTTACACCCGGCAAAATGGTGAATGGGTATTTTCCTAATTCGCTGACGAAAGCTGGCATATCACGAGGGTTGGTAATAAGCAGGTTTTTACACCCATACTTCACAAACATTAAGCAGTTCGCAAGCAAGGCAAAGATATGATAAAGCGGCAAGGCCGTAACAACGAAGTCTTTCCCTTCTTCAATCACCGTTTCTAAAATGCCAGAAACCTGTTCTAGGTTCGCCACCATATTTCTATGGGTTAGCATTGCACCTTTAGACACACCTGTGGTTCCACCTGTGTACTGAAGAAACGCCAAGTCACCGTTTTTAATATCAGGGCGGGTATAAGTAAGTGATTGCCCTTTTTTTACGGCTGACATAAAAGACGTGGTTTCTTCTAAATGATAAGAAGGCACCAACTTTTTCACGTATTTAACCACGGTATTCACTACCCAACGCTTAGGCGCAGGGAGCATGTCGCCAAGTGACGTAAGAAACACTTCTTGCAGGTTCGTTTCTTTAATCACTTTTTCTAAAGTGCACGCAAAGTTTTCAACAATAACAATAGCTTTCGCATTGGCGTCGTTTAACTGATGCTTAAGTTCTCTTGCGGTATAAAGTGGATTCACATTCACCACCACCATACCTGCGCGTAAAATACCAAACATGGCTACAGGGTACTGCAGTAAATTAGGCATCATAATGGCAACGGCATCGCCACGCTGTAACCCGCTTGCTTGTAAATACGCCGCAAATTGTGCTGATAAAGTATCAAGCTCACCAAAGGTCATCGCTTGACCCATGTTAATAAAGGCTTCTTTATCTTTAAACTTCTTTACCGACTGTTCGAAAATATCAACGACTGAGTCATAACGATCGGCGTCGATTTCTGCAGATACGCGAGGGTCGTAATGTTTGAGCCAGGTTTTTTCCACCAAAACCTCCTTCACTTATTATTATATTGCCAAAAAGATGCGTCTATTTTTCACGCACCACTGCAACTGGTCTGATAACTTGCGAATAGTATAGGATTTGTAAAAAAAAATAAACGGTGTAGTTTACATTTACTCAACAAATTGTTGAATTAATAAACCAATTTCATCAGTTTTTTCCATATGGATATGATGTCCACCTTCAAATCCTACATATTGCGCATTTTTAAACCAATTCTTTCTTGCGTCAAAAACACTCTCGACATGCTTAAAACTGTTGGATGCTCCGATAAATAAGATGGGGCACGCTATCGAGGCCATCAGTGTTTTAGCTTGGCCTTCGGTAAGCCGCAAAATAGATTTCGTCCGCACACGAGGGTCGCTGGACCAGAAACAATGCCCCCCCGCATCTTGCGTTAAATTGCGCGACAAAATGGCCCGCGCATGTTCTTCCGGAATATCAGAAACACGACATCGCGCGGATACAGCATCGTCTAAGTCTACCAATTGTAATCTGTTGCGCTGCTTTAACTTGCGGCTAATTAACGCCTCTCGCATTTGCGTCTGAGCCGAATCGTCCTCAAGCGTAAGTGGGCCACAAGCATCAATACTGATGACAGCGGATACATGCTCCGGGAATAAACCAGCGTACAAGCTTGCTAAAATTCCCCCCATCGAATGGCCCACTAGTATAACCTGCTCCCAGCCTTGGGTTTCAATTAACCCATGTAAATCTTGTAAATAATCAGCTTGATTATAGTGAGCGCCCTTAGGCCGGTGCTCTGAGCGTCCATGCCCCGCTAAATCAAGGGCGTAAAAGCGGAAATTATGAAAATAAGGCGCTAACAACCGCAAGCTTTCTGCGTTGTCTAAAAAGCCATGTAAACCTAGTACCACAGGGCCACTGCCTTGATTATCGAGTGCGGTTAACACGATGTGACCAGCGTTCAATTCGGTTTCAATCATACAACTTCCCTATATGTTATGGCGGCAACACGTTGCCGCAAGTTGGCATTATGGTTCCTCGAAAAACAAAAAAGGCGGCAATTGACTGCCACCCTTCTTTTACTTGTTAATCAGCTATTTCGTTTATTCTACACCCGGTTTACTGCCCGGCTTTTTGGGGTTGCCATCACGACCACGCACATTCACGTCTCGGCTAGTGGTAGGTGTACTAGGTGGTTTAATCGTGCCTTTGTAATTGCTATTGTCGTATTTAATAACACGTATACGGCTATGCCCGAAGCCCGGCCCCCACTGATTATAGCGGCCATAAAATGGCGAGAACCACCCTGTTCGATAGTTAAAATGGTACATGGTGACGTCATAAATTTCCTGCTTACGCCACATGTGGTAGTCGTCCACTAGCAGCGTTGGGTAAATATAAGGTTGCTCGCCTACCATGCCAGCGGTGGGCGCCACTAGCTTTCCTAAAAACGTAATAAGGCGACCTTCTTCGAATACGATAGGATCGACGAAACCATCAATTTGTGCTTTGAATCGCCCGGTTGTTTCAGCGCCCCGATTGGGTTTGCCGTAATTATTAAGAGGAAAATGAACAATTTCCACAAAGGTTTTATCTGGCTTATTTTCTACCCCTACGATAAGGCCGCCCCATCGTGCCGTTTGCCCCTGAGCGTTCGCCCCTGACGTCACGGCTTTTGTGTAGGAAATAAGAGAAGTTCCTTCAGGCACTTCAAGGCTATCTGGCACAATAGCACACCCGGAAAATAGTAATACACTACAGATAAGTATATGTTTAATTTGCATAAAGCCTCCCGCCAGCATGCATTGCAATACGGCAAAATATAAACTGCAATAAGTTTAAGTCTAATGATGAAATATCCATTTATCTACCACTAAAACACTAGCACTTATACGGTATAAAAACCATAAGAGGATTACTTGGTTAGAAATATTTTAACTATACAAGCAACAACATAGATGCGTTGTGGAAGGGGAGGTGTTATCGCGAAACTGTAAAGTGTGGGTATGTATGTTTGGCCTTCACCCTCTTTCACCGTTTAGGCGTAAACGTCTACACCAAACATACTTTCTACTGATTCTCGCTGACTTTGCTTTTCAAAGCTGGTGTATGATGCAATCGCGTTTTTTGAATAACTATTATTGTCTTCGCGAATGAAGTCCTGGTAGGCCTTAGCGTTATCTGTACCCTCTTTATTAGGCGCAATAACAATGGCCTGATCAGTTTTCTGACCTTGCCTTGAATTGCCCTGTTCGGCATCTTTGTTTACCGGCGCAACTCGCTCTTGTACATTTTGCTGCGAATTGCGCTGTGAAGGTATAATAAACTGGTTATTAACGTCCATCTTCTTACATTATGAATAACGCTTATTTTACTTAGCACGCAAGTACAATAAATGACTCCGATAAAAGTAAATAGGGTTTAAATAATTACTTCAAAGAAAAAAACCAGCAAAAAACATACCTACTCTAACGTTAAACCACAAAGACAAACAATGGCACCCAGTTCGCTGAAGTTTACTCGCGGCCTGGAAGCTTTTTCCAAGTGACCTTATCTCTTAAATAAACAGGCGCCACCTCCGCTGCCACCTTCACCTCGCCGCTAGCATAAAGCGACGAAGCCAAATCCATCATGAAAGCGGCATTCGGATAAAGCACTGTTATCTCATTATCAGAAGGCAATAGCGCACCAAGCACTTCATAGGCTTGCCAGCCTGTACCTGCGGGAACGAAAGTATAGGCATGCTGATTAACATAGTCGGTTAATAAACGTGCGGCAACATCGGGTGGGCATACCTGCTCCTCAATCACTTGCTGGCAACTGCCCTCTTTTACTTGATAAACTGCAAAGTACACTTCGCCCATACGCGCATCTGTGGCACAGGCAATAAGCGTATTTTGACTGATGCTAGCGGCTTCAACTGCCATTGCTGCTAGGGTACTTACGCCCGCCACTTTTAACCCCGTGCCTAAAGCTAATCCTTGTATCATACCTGTGGCAATACGAACGCCTGTAAAGCTGCCTGGCCCCCGGCCAAAGGCCAGTAAGTCCAAATCGCTTAAGCTCATCTTCGCCTGCTTTAACACACTATCGACCATAGGCAGCAATCGTTGGCTGTGTTGTTGAGGGCAAATCTCAAACTCTTGAAATTGCTCAGTGCCATTGTTTAATGCGACAGAACACGCTTCTGTGGCTGTGTCTATTGCTAGTATTTTCATGAACTTCTTACTCTTCATCAATGTTGGCTAAGAAAGCTTCTACTTCATCTAAGCTTCTTGTGCGTTTCATGTCTGGTAAACTTCCAATGAAAGTTTTTGCATAAGGTTTGGTAACAAGGCGATTATCACAAATAACCAAAACCCCTTTATCCAACGGGTCGCGAATTAACCTTCCTGCGCCTTGCTTTAATGCAATCACCGCTTGGGGTATTTGAATAACGGCAAACGGATTAGCGCCCCGTTTTTTGACATCTTCCATTCTTGCTTGTAGCAAAGGATCATCAGGAGACGCAAAGGGAAGTTTATCTATCATCACACAAACCAGATCGTTCCCCCTTACGTCTACCCCTTCCCAGAATGCGCCCGTACCAAGTAACACGGCTTTCTCATCTGCAATATAGGCATCCAATAACGCTTGTTTAGTGGTGGTGCCTTGCACCAGCAATGGATTGTCTATCTCATCTTCCAACTTACCGGCAATTTCTCGCAACATGGCGTGGCTGGTAAAGAGCAGAAAACATCGTCCCTTGCTTGCCTTTATCAAACGCTTGGCCGTATTTAACAAGGTTTCACGCATAGAGAAGCTATTAGGTTCGGGTAAATATCTGGGCACACACAACATGGCCTGTTCAGGGTAGTTGAACGGGCTATCTAGCCCAAGGGTATGTGCATCTTCCAAGCCCATTCTGCGCTGAAAATGTTCAAAACCGCCGTTAACCATAAGGGTGGCCGACGTAAACACCCAACCTCTGGGGGGCGAAGTAACGAATCGTCTAAACTTGGCCGCGATTGAAAGTGGTGTTAAATGCATAATGAGATGACGATTTGTGGTTTCGTACCACAGACTCACATTCTCTTGCTTGTCGTTACTCAGGGCATCTAACTGCTCTCTCGCTGCCACTACCCGTTCGTAAAGGTTATCAAGATCTTTGTCGCGGCCAATATGAAGTTTGCACACCTCATGCAATACTCCAAGCGCTTCTGCCAGCTTCCCCACCTGTAACCGGACATCATCACGCGTAAGCGCTTCCGCCCAATTTCCTCTTTGCGGTGTATCGGGGAAAAGCAAACGTAAATCCGCAGCAATCATTCGACACTTGTCTGCGGCTTTATCTAATTGCGCTGCATCTTTCAAAACCGTGCGAAAAATGAGCGTAATATCTTTCGCTAAGTCTTGAATTTGCCGGGTAGACAGAGATTCACCAAAATAGTCACTGGCAATATCGGGAATTTGGTGGGCTTCATCGAAAATAATGGCGTCAGCTTCAGGGATTAATTCACCAAACCCTGTATCTTTCAGCGCCATATCGGCAAAAAACAGATGGTGATTGACCACAATAATATCGGCATCCAAGGCTTTGCGTCTTGCTTTAACCAAGTAGCATTCTTCGTAGTCAGGGCAGTCTCTACCCAAACAGTTATCTACTGTGGATGTGACAAGCGGTAGTACTTTGGCGTCTTCAGGCAATGACTTAAGCTCGCCCATATCACCGGATTTCGTTTCACTCGCCCAGCGTCTTACCACTGACAGTTGACCTAACACCTCTTTTTCCACCAAGGTGCTGTTGCCGCTATGCTGCGCCACTCTATGCAAACACAAATAGTTTGCTCTGCCTTTTAAAAGCGCGGTTTTGCGCTTACTGCCCAATGCCTTTTTTACTAGCGGTAAATCTCTATGGTACAACTGTTCTTGCAAGTTTTTTGTGCCCGTTGACACAATGGCCTTGCCTTCAGACATTAGAACAGGCGCCAAATAAGCAAAGGTTTTCCCCGTCCCCGTGCCGGCCTCAACCACCAAGCTGCTTTGTGTATCTATGGCCTTCTTCACTGCGTTCGCCATGTCAGTTTGTGCTTCACGAGGAACAAAGCCCTTTATGGCACTCGCGAGACGTCCGTCTGAGGAAAATACATTATTTATCGTGGGCATGGTTTAAGCGCTGTGATTACTTTTCTACGTTAGGCCGCGCATTATGCCAAAAAGCATATTGAATGCCCATTAAAGCTTTTAACTGCTGCAAAGCGTAGTTTACTCCCGTGGGCTAGCGTTCAAAAAAACCATCGACTAAATCCGCCAACGCTTCTTCTAGCTCTTCTTCAAACACATCAAGCTCAATGTCAAAACTGGCCAAGTACTTAGCGGCATTGTCACGGGACACTATGGCGTTTTTCATCTGAAACTCTAATTCAGGCAACGATTTATCGTAACGTGGTTTAATGGCCCACCTTAAACAGTGACCATGTTGGTCTTTTAGTTTCTGCTTGGCGAAGACACAAAACTCCTCGACGTAATCCGTTCCCTGGGGCCCTAGGCAACCAGGTTCAATGCGATACATCACCAACAGCTTTTTGTACAGGGGGAGTCTATTTTCCATTATGTCTTTGCGTAAGCTAAAGAATTGATTATGGGAAAATTTTGATCAATTTGCCAGTAGAGCATGCCTTCATGCCTATTTAACTGCCCTCTCCTTCTCATCGCTTTTTGAATAAGCGATTTAACTCACCCACACCTCAAACTGCCACGGAGAAAGCTTGCGAGTGGTATCAGAGGAAAACACACGAGATTCTTTGCTGCTCCAATGGGTATAGTTAGCCTCAAATAGTGGCGGTTCAAACGATACCGATACCGCTTCACTGGAAAAATTAATAATAACAAACACTTTTTCCTCTTTATTGTAGCGGACAAAACTGAATACCTTGTCCATTTTAGTATTCGGTATTTGCGTCATTCTGGCTCCGTAGTTGCCATTCCCTAACACGGATTTTGATTTTTTAAGCGAAATAAGTTTGCGATACAAATCGCCAATGCTGTGCGTTTGCCAATGGATAGGGTCACGCTCAAAGAAGGCTAGCCGTTTGCTTTCTCCGGCTTCTTGCCCATTGTGAATAAGCGGCACGCCTTCACCTAGAACAGACAACGCAATACAAGCTTCAAGGGCGTCGCCAAATTGTTCTCGCTGTGTACCATCCCAGGCGTTTTTATCGTGATTGCTAACAAACGTCATTCTCAAGGCTGATTTAGGCCATGCCCGTTCGTTCCAAGAATAGTACTTGCGAAGCCTGTCTAGCGAACATCGACCGTGGGCTAGCTCGTGCAATGTCTCATTCCAGCTCCACCCATAGGTCATATTAAAGGCCTGTTCGTGGAGGTCGCGGCTTTCCCATTCGGCTAACAGGAATACAGGCTTGATTGCATCAAGTGCTTGCCTCGCCTGAACCCAAAAGTCATTGGGTACGTAACCTGCTACGTCGCACCGAAACCCATCGATATCGAAGGCGTTCACCCAGTAACACATGGCCTTAATCATGTACTCTCTTAATCCTACTTGGTCATAGTCAAATTCAACAATGTCTGACCAATCCCACCATGGTGAAGGTCTAAAGTCGCCTTTATAGTCCTTTGCATACCATTGGGGATGCTGATCGACTAAATGGCCATCCCAAGCACTGTGATTGGGCACCCAGTCGATAATGACCTTCAGATGACGCAAATGGGCTTCATCAACCAGCTTTTTAAAGTCATTTTTATTGCCAAACTCAGGGTTAATTTCGAGGTAATCTTTCACGGCATAAGGGCTTCCCAACTTCCCTTTTCGATTCACTTCTCCAATGGGATGAATGGGCATTATCCAAAGCGTAGTCACCCCTAAGGCGGCTAAGCGGTCTAAGTGTTCGATAACGCCATTAAAATCACCAGAACGGGAAAACTGGCGGGTATTTATCTGATAAATAACGCCATATTGAGTCCACTTCGGTTGCTCGACCTTATACAAGTGTTGAGGTTGGTAATTTGATGTCAAAGGGTTCCCCTCCTTATGCGATAAGAATGTCACGGGAGTGCACGTCGTTCACTCGCGAATAACTGGCGGTTAAAAAGAATTACGTGCCTAACCTTAAAACAGCACACTCGATTTAACCCCCGCCGTGTATTCGTTCTTGCATGCTTTATTCAACGTTTTTAATTTTGTTTCTATTTACAAGCGCTTGCTAAAGTTGCTTGCCTCAAAGATAGCCGCTACAGTGAGGCTCAAACGACTCATTAGGATCCTTCATGCGCCTTGCTGTATTACTGTTTTTATTTAGCCTCATTGCTCAAACAACCTGTTTCGCGGCCTCTGTGTTTAAAGTGTCTAAAGGAGAAGATTATCTCTACGTGGGTGGAACACTGCATTTACTGAGCGAGTCTGATTACCCCCTTCCAACTCAGTATAGTCAAGCCTATGAGCAATCAGATTTGGTGATATTTGAAACCGATTTAGCAGCCCTTGATAGCCCGGAGTTTTTGCAGCATATGCTATCAGCCCTCACCTATCAAAAGGGTGAACGCCTTACAGATGCACTGAGTCAAACCACCATAACGTCATTAACCGCACATCTTGAAAAAAGAGGCCTGACGCTACAACAGTTTAATCATTTTAAACCCGCCATGATGAGTATGACCTTAAGCATGGTGGAGTTGCAGAGGATGGGGTTGACCAGCGAAGGTGTAGACAAGCACTTTCATCATAAGGCCTCGTTGGAAGGAAAACCCATTGCATGGCTAGAGACCCCGGAACAACAGATTGCATTTATCGCACAAATGGGCCAAGGGGATCCCGATGCATTCATGCAATACACATTAAAAGATTTAGCGCAGTTACCTGAACTACTGCCCGAACTTAAAAGTAGTTGGAGTTCAGGTGACTTAGATAAAATGTATAACGAGAGTTTGGCTGATTTTGCGGAGCAATACCCCAAGGTATTTGACACCTTAATCACGCAAAGAAACAACGCCTGGATGCGAGATTTAAACCATTACCTCGCTTCCCCTGAAGTGGAATTTGTATTAGTGGGTGCACTGCATTTACCGGGCAATGTGGGCGTGTTAAACCAGCTCAGAGAGCAAGGTTACGAGGTTGAAAAGGTCAAGTAGTGTAAAGATTACGGTGGCAGTTATCTTTTTGCATACATTTTGCGTAGACACACATAGTTAAAACTCGAAAAAACAAATAAATGGTGTTTTTTTATTTTGAATCTGGAGTAAATACTATGATTTTTAATGTGTTACGTAACGTTTTATTGGTAGGCGCACTGTCTGCTCTTACCGTTGGGTGTGCGTCTATGGGTGATGGTTCTGTCGCTGAAAAGCGACAAGCTATATTAGATATGCAACAAAATGCCCTTGCCCGCTTATACACAGAAAAACCTGACACACGCTCTCAAATTCGCGACGCGGCGGGTTATGCCGTATTTACCAATGCAAATGTGAATGTCATCTTTTTTGCTGCCGGCACCGGTTATGGAGTGGTGAACAATAATGTGACCGGCGCGAAAACCTATATGAATATGGCGGAAGGCGGTGTTGGCCTTGGACTTGGTGCGAAAGATTACCGAGTCGTGATGGTTTTCCACACACAAAAAGCCATGAACTACTTCATCGAAAATGGGTGGACCGTTGGCGGTAACGCTGACGCAGCCGCCAAAGCCGGTAATAAAGGCGCGTCTGCCGAAGGAGAAGGCTATCTCGGCAACGTGACGGTTTACACGATGACAGAGAGCGGTTTAGCCCTACAAGCAACCGTTAAAGGCACTAAGTTTTGGGTAGATAAAGCGCTTAACTAAGTGGTGTATGTACGCCAGCGACAATCAAAAGGAGGTTCTTAGCTTCCTTTTGATTTGTTCTCCACAATGTTCATCCACTGCGCTCGCGTACAGTTTTCCAATAATTCAAATACTTCTTTTACAATGTTTTTCCCTTGAACAAAAGCATGCTTTTCCGCTGCGTTATCAAGACGTGAGGCGAGAAGCTTTTCTCTGCTGCCATCTCGCCCGGGGTGGTTTGATAGAAAGACATCAATATTCTGCGCCTCAACGTACCCTTTCATGATTTGCGCCGATTCAGTGTACGACTGAATGCGCTGCACATCTGAGCCATAATTAAGACCCGTCCCACCCCACAACACCGCGCGATGAGGTTCATCACCATCATACACGGGGAAAACCAGCGACAATGTACCCGGCGTGTGACCAGGCGTGACATGGAAAGTAAGCGTTGTACCATCAATGTTAAGGGTATCACCATCGTTAACGGCCATATCTTTTTTTGGCTTTGCGCCCCAACGCCGACTGGCAAAACTGTCATGCTCCAGTAATTCCCACTCTAATTCACTCATGACGATACGAGGGTTATAGCGTTTCACAACCGCGTTAAAACCGCCGTAATGATCGCCATGGCCATGAGAGATAATTAAGTGGGAGACAGGTTTATCTTCTAGGCCAAGCGTTTTAAGCCCCGCAAAGATGTATTTTCCCGCTTGTTCGTCGCTATTAAGCGCATCGACCAATACGATGGTTTTACCGGTATCGATGGCCCAACTTGCTACATTCCCCGCCCCAACGTAATAAAGGTTGTCGAACACCTTTTGTGGCGGAATATGCCGGCGAGCGCGTCTATTCGTATTTCCCTTACTCGCATTTCTTTGTTCAGTCAGTGATGGGGTGTCAGCAGCCCGGCGCTCGGGACGCGTGTCTTTACTTACGCCGGATTGAAACATATTGCGTGGTTCACGGCTGATATCACACAGGCTGGCCAGGCCCGGAAAGAAGGTAGCGCTTTCCAGCCCCTTTTCAGCATAGTCTTGTGCTGTTAACCCATCACTTTTGGCGCTATTGCTCAACAGCACAGTTGCCGTGAGCAATAACGGTACTGTTGCCTTTAAAATGTCCAATTCACCCCTAACCATAACCTTCTGCCATCCTCAACATATCCATACTCTGCATAGCGCATGGTTTTATCAAACGCATTGTACAGACCTGTTTGTAGTTTTACATTACGGGTAAGCTTGGTGTTGTAACCGATGTCGAACAATCCAATACCTGGCGATAATACCGAACGGGAAGAAACCGAAGTCAACGCCGCTTCCTCCCCTCTTACTGTCCATCTTGACCAGAGTTCGCCTGTATCTGAAAGGCGGTAGGTCGAATTTAAGGTAAAGAGATGCTTGGGCTGCTGAACCAACGGAAGGCCTTCATTATCCCCCGTGATTTGCTCTGAACGCGTGTAACTATACGCACCGTTAAAAGACCAGTTTCCTACGCTATATTTAGCGGCCAATTCCGCACCGTAAGACTCCGCTTCGTCAATATTAATATTGTAGCGGTCTGTATCATCTAAACAGTTCTCAAGCTCGCAGGACGCGACGGCTATTTTATCGTCAAAATCATTGTGAAAAGCAGTAACACTATATTCAAGGCCGTTGTCACCTAGGTAGTAAATCGCCACTTCTTTGTTCAACGTTGTTTCTGGTGCAAGTGCTGGGTTGCCGTAAATATCACCACCACGGCTCTCTTGAACCCAACCTTCTGCCATTTCACGAAGCTCAGGTGTACGGTACCCAGTGGAAACACCGCCTTTTACTACCCAGTTATCGTTTATATTATAAACGGCGTAGGCACGTGGGCTAACTTGAGAGTCAAACTGTTGATTGTCGTCTAGGCGGATGCCTAAGGTAATGGCAAGATTTTCATTCACACGCCATTCATCTTCACCATAAACCGCCCATTGACTGTTTTCAATATGGGTAGCGTCAGCGCCATTCGTATCAAAATCGTCTAAAGATTCTTCTAGAAATTCAGCCCCCGCCGTAAGCATATGTTGACTATTTAACACGAAGGTCCACTGAGAGTTAACCACTAAATTATCAATAGTAATATCACGGCCCACGTTTTCCACAGACTCTTGCTGTATATAACTTCTGACCGTTGTATCTTCGTATTTACCCTCGTGAGTCAGTGCATAGGAATGCCTGTCACTGTTCGTTTCAGAGAGCGAACTGGTGTCGGGCAACGACTTACCCGGCGTTGATGTTCGCGTTTGATCTTGCACTATATATTCAAATGTTAGCGTATCTGAGGTGTTTGGTGTGAGGTGAAACGCCGTTCTTAAATTGCGTAACGATTTTTCCGCATAGCCGCGCTCAATCTCATCTTCTTCGCGCTTTTGATATAAACCACTGGCGGAAACACTGAGCAAGTTTTCAATTAAAGGGCCTGAAAACGCTAGCTGAACTTGGCTATCAGCGCCGCTATCTGAATTTTCCTGAATTTTCGTTTCCGCACGTAGGTTTCCACTCCACTTGCGATAGTTCTTTCGCGTGATGATATTGATAACACCGCCCATGGCGTCTGAACCGTATAGCGTTGACATAGGGCCGCGTACAATTTCTATACGTTCAATACTATCTAGTGGCGGAAGCCAATCTTGTTCGTAGCCTCCGCTTCCGTTGGGTTGTGATTCTCTTCCCGTTTGCTTTTTGCCATCTACGAGTATGCTGGTGTACTGTGCGGGCAACCCACGAATACTAATATCCTGACGATAACCGCCTCCCGTTACGGTAACGCCCGGCACATCGCGAAGGGCGTCCGTAATATCTTTATACGCTCTTTGTGCCAATTGCTTTCTATCAATAACACTCACAGATGCTGGCGCCTGTGATAAAAGCTGCTCAAAGCCCGACGCGGTGACGGTAATGTTTTCAATTTTGTCGGTGTTAGATGTTTGTGCCCATACACTGTGAGAAAACAAAGAACATAGCGAAATGGTCAGGAACGTGGGTCTAAAAGTCATACTTAATCGTTTAATATGTAAGGATTAAGCAGATGATAATCATTATCATTCAAATGTAAAGAAAGGATTTAACCTTTTTTAATTAGCTTTAGCACTAAACATCCACGTCAATGTGTTTTAGGCCATCGTGAGTTGAGGGGTCTTTTTTGTCTTTACCCGATTCAGATTGATTGCCTCGTCGTTCTATTGCATCCGTTTGTTTAACACGGTCGAAGTTATCCTGCCCTTCTTCAGAAAAGTGTTCAGTCTTATTCGTCTTCTCTACCTTTTTAACCCGTTTATCTTCTTCCACTGGCACCTTGGTATTGCGGGGTAATATAGGAAATAACAAGTCATTACTCATGGGGTTTACTCCGGTTTCCCGCCATTCGGGTAGTTTTCACGTGGGCCTTTCTATTTTTTAGGCCTAATTAAGGGTTTAAAAATAGCCTTTATCCCTTCATTGAAACACAGGAAAATTAAGATCACCTTTGCTCAGATCAAAAAGTTTTACTATATACATATTAATTTAGACCTATTGGGTAAAAAGAGTTCACTTTTGCCTTGCAAAACGTCAGTCAAACCGCTAATGTTTCAGCCGTTCGAAAATAGGATTAAATTTTTAAATGATCAATTGCGCTGCGAAACATCACCATCACCACATAGCATAACCTTTCAGGTTCGTGCTGGAAGGTCTATATTTCCTTCCAGTGGCGCAGATACCAAATTCTCGGCCCTCGGAAGGAAACTTCCGGGGGTTTTTCATTTTTAGCGCAATCACAAAGTTAACACACAACGTGTAAGGAACGTTTCAATGAGTAACAGCAAAAGACTTCGAATTGCCGTACAGAAATCAGGCCGCTTGAGCGATGATAGCATCGCCTTACTTAAAGCTATCGGCATAAAACTGAATATTCGTGATCGCTTGCTGATTGCGCATTCGACAAACGAACCTATTGATTTGCTTCGTGTTCGTGATGACGACATTCCTGGTCTCGTCATGGATGGCGTGGTTGATTTAGGCTTTATCGGTGAGAACGAGCTGGAAGAAAAGTCCCTTGAACGCAAAGCCGCTGGCAAGCCATTTGAGTATGAAACATTACGTCGTTTAGATTACGGCGGTTGCCGTTTGTCTATCGCAGTACCAAACGAAATGGAGTACGAGGGCATTCAGTCTCTAGAGGGTAAAGAAGTTGCCACTACCTACCCCTATTTGCTAGAGCGCTATTTCGAGGAAAAAGGCATTAACGCGAAAGCGGTAATGTTAACGGGCTCCGTTGAAGTTGCACCCTCGAGCGGGTGTTGCCGACGCTATTTGTGACCTTGTATCAACAGGGGCGACATTAGAAGCCAATGGCTTAGTGGAAAAAGACGAAATATTCCGTTCTAAAGCGGTGCTGATTCAACGTGCTGACGGCGAAATCAGTGATGAAAAGCAATCGCTTATCAACCGCCTAATGCCTCGTGTAGACGGCGTGTTACTGGCGAAAGAAAGCAAGTACATCATGCTACACGCACCGAAAGCCTATTTAGAGCAAGTAAAAAGCTTGCTACCGGGTGCCGAAAATCCCACTGTACTGCCCCTTTGCTGGGAACGATGAGCAAGTGGCCATTCATGTTGTTTCAACAGAAACTTTATTCTGGGAAACCATGGAAAAACTAAAAGCCCTTGGTTGTAGTTCTATTCTTGTAATGCCCATCGAAAAAATGATGGGCTAAAGGCAGACGATTATGATTACTTGGTCATCTCTCTCATCTGACGAGAAAAAACAAGCGCTAGCGCGCCCGGCTATGGCCAATAGCCAACAATTGAAGCAAACTGTTAGCGATATTATCGCGAAAGTTGAAACGAGTGGCGACGAGGCCGTACTTGATTATACTCGCACGTTCGACTGCCCTGATTTGCAATCTCTTATTTTATCTCAAGAGAATATTGATGCGCTTGCAGCGCAGGTTACCCCTGAGGTAGCCGCTGCAATTGATACTGCATTTAACAACATCAAGCAGTTTCACGAGGCTCAATCGCCTACTGATATCGCACTTACCACCACGCCTGGCGTAGACTGCGAGTTGCGTTTTACCGCCCTCGACGCAGTGGGGTTGTATATTCCTGGAGGCAGTGCGCCTCTGCCCTCCACGGTATTAATGTTAGGTGTACCCGCATTGGTGGCGGGCTGTGAAAACAAACTCCTTTGTACGCCGCCAAACAAAGCGCAATTGATTGCTCCTGAGATTGCTTACGCCGCCCGTAAATGTGGCATTGATAAGATATTTTTGTGTGGTGGCGCGCAAGCTATTGCGGCCATGGCCTTAGGGACACAAACGATTCCTCAAGTAGACAAAATCTTCGGCCCTGGTAACAGCTTTGTTACGGAAGCCAAGCAACAGGTTAGCCAGCGCGCTGACGGTGCAGCCATTGACATGCCTGCAGGTCCTTCTGAGGTATTAGTACTCGCCGATGCCTTGGCTGATGCGGAATTTGTGGCCGCAGATTTATTGTCTCAAGCTGAGCATGGCCCAGACTCACAAGCGATTTTAGTCAGCGACGATGCAACCCTTATTGCAAACGCAAAAGCGGCTGTGGAACGTCAGCTAGCCACACTTTCACGCGCAGATATTGCGCGCCCAGCAATGGAAAATGCGCGCTATATTCTCGCCGGCTCGATTGAAGAAGCCATTGAGGTAAGCAATGCTTATGCACCTGAACACTTAATTGTGCAAATTGAAGATGCCAGGCGCTATTTATCGAAAATCAAATACGCAGGTTCTATTTTCTTAGGCCCCTGGTCCCCTGAATCGGCTGGGGATTATGCATCAGGCACCAATCACGTGTTACCCACGTATGGGTATGCTAAAAACTATTCGAGCCTAGGCTTACTAGACTTCATGCGCCGCTTTACCATTCAAGAGTTAAGCGCTGACGGTATGCGTAATTTGGGCCCTGCTATTATGGCGTTGGCCAACGCAGAAGGGCTAGATGCACACGAACAAGCGGTGGCGCTTCGCATGAAGAAATTAGGTTTTGGAGGCAATGCCTAATGTCTAAACTTATTGACACACTCATCAATGAGAACTTGGTACCTTTAAAGCCATATGAATCCGCTCGAAGGCTGTTTTCAGGTGGACAAGATTGGTTGAATGCCAATGAAAGTCCGTTTGCTAATGAATACCACGTTGATAGTAGTAATTTTAATCGTTATCCATCATGCCAGCCTACCGGTGTGGTTGAAGGCTATGCAAATTATAGCGGTTTAGACGCAAGCAATGTCTTGATTACCCGAGGGGCCGATGAAGGTATCGAACTGCTTATTCGCACTTTCTGTACACCAGGTAAAGATAACATTCTGATTTGCCCCCCCACATACGGCATGTACGCTATTAGTGCCGAAACCTGTGATGTGGGCGTTAAGAAAGTGGCTTTGAACGATGACTTCAGTCTAAATGTTAACGCCATTTGCGCTGAAGAAGACGTTAACATTATTTTTATTTGTGCACCGAATAACCCAACGGGAACGTCGGTCGCCCGCGAAGACATCAAAACCGTATTAGAACACTTTGCGGATACTGCACTGGTTGTTGTAGATGAAGCCTACATCGAATTTGATGCTAGCAATACATGGGCAACAGAAATAGCCAACTACACGAATCTTGTTGTGCTTCGTACGCTGTCAAAAGCCTTTGCACTGGCAGGGTTGCGCTGTGGTTTCACCCTTGCTCAAAAGCCCGTCATTCAAGCACTATTGAAAGTGATTGCACCCTACCCAATACCTGAGCCTGTTGCACAAATTGCGGCTAATGCACTGTCTACCGATTCGTTGGCGCTAATCGCGCTACAAGTTGACACAATTAATCGCGAAAAAGAAGCGCTGGCTGAATCACTCGCAGCCATTGAAGGCTTTACCCTGGTGGGTGATAGAAAAGCTAACTTCATTTTGTTTAGGTACACAAAGTCTGCCGAACTCATGCAGTTTTTAGTTAGCCGAGGCATGCTTATTCGCGATCAATCGAAACAACTTAATTTACAGAATTGTTTGCGAGTTACGATTGGCACCGAAGAGCAAAATCAGCGCTTAATGCAATTAATTAATGAATTTTTAAATGAGGACGCGGCATGAGTCAGCAAGCCATTTTATTTATAGACCGCGACGGCACCCTAGTTGAAGAGCCGCCAGTTGATAAGCAGTTAGACAGCCTAGAGAAGCTTGTTTTCGAACCCAATGTTATTCCTGTATTGCTTAAGCTAAAAGCCGCAGGCTACAAATTGGTTATGGTAAGTAACCAAGACGGCTTAGGCACAGACAGCTTCCCGCAGGAAGACTTCGACAAACCACACAATGCCATGATGGCCATTTTTGAAAGCCAAGGCGTAACCTTTGACGACGTGCTGATTTGCCCGCACTTTGATGAAGATAACTGCACCTGCCGCAAACCGAAACTTGGATTGGTGAAAGATTACCTCCAACAGGGCAAAGTAGACTTCACACGTTCATTCGTTATTGGTGACAGAATTACCGACGTTCAGCTTGCTGAAAATATGGGTATTCGCAGCTTTCAATACCATCGCGAAAGCTTAAACTGGAATGATATTCAGAAAAGCCTGTTAGCATCGTCACGCATTGCTGAAGTGGTTCGCACGACGTCTGAAACCGACATTAAAGTTCGCGTAGACCTAGATTCGCAGGCTAAGTCGACTATTCAAACTGGCCTAGGCTTCTTCGATCACATGTTAGATCAAATTGCCACGCACGGCGGTTTCGAGCTCAATGTAACGGTAGATGGCGACTTGCATATTGACGATCACCACAGTGTTGAAGATACCGCACTTGCATTAGGCGAAGCACTTAAAAAAGCCTTAGGCGACAAGCGCGGCATTGGTCGTTTCGGCTTTGCGCTGCCAATGGATGAATGCCGCGCTGAATGTATTATGGACATTTCAAACCGTCCATACCTTAAGTTTGATGCAGAGTTTAGCCGCGATAAGGTAGGCGAGATGGCCACTGAAATGGTACCTCACTTCTTCTACTCATTGGCACAAAGCATGGGGCTATCACTGCACCTTTCCACCAGCGAAGGTAATGCGCACCACCAAGTTGAAAGCTTATACAAAGTCTTTGGCCGAGCACTACGTCAAGCCATAACACGCCAAGGCGACGCACTACCTAGCAGTAAAGGAGCACTATAATGTCAGTGGTAAACACTAGCCAACGACAAAAAATAGTTATCGTAAATACTGGTTGCGCGAATATTTCATCGGTACGTTTTGCTCTTGAACGTCTAGGTGTTGAAGTCGATGTATCTGACGATGTGAAGGTGATTAAAAGCGCAGACAAAGTGTTTTTACCCGGTGTAGGCACAGCAACAGCGGCCATGGCTAGCATTAAACAAAAAGCGTTAGTTGATGCGCTTCAGACGCTTACTCAGCCGGTGTTAGGTGTGTGCTTAGGTATGCAACTAATGGTGAAAACCAGCGCAGAAGGCGGATTTCAAGGCACGGGCAACATTGAGTGCTTAAACCTAATGCCCGGCCATGTTGCGCGCATGGAATCAAAGGGTGTGCGTTTACCTCATATGGGATGGAACACTGTCTCTCACAACAGCGAACATAAAGAAGAAAGTTTATTTAAAGGTATTCCTCAAGACACCTATTTCTACTTTGTACATAGCTTTGCAGTGCCGGAATACGAGCACACGCTGGCCAGCTGCACCTATGGAAATACGTTTTCTGCGGCGATAAATAAAAACAACTTTTACGGGGTGCAATTCCACCCAGAACGCTCTGGCGAAGCCGGAGCCCAACTTCTGACTAACTTTGTGAATCTATAATGATTATTCCAGCGATAGATCTTATTGACGGACACGTAGTGCGCTTATATCAAGGTGACTACAAGCAAAAAACCCAATACGAACTGGACCCCGTAGATGTGGTTCACGACTATGCCGACCAAGGCGCAACCTGGCTACACATTGTTGACCTTACTGGCGCTAAAGACACCAGCAAGCGCCAGCTAGAATTGATGAAAGCCATGGTGGATACCAAGCGCATGCAGTTTCAAGCCGGCGGCGGTATTCGTAGCGAAGAGGAAGTCGCCCAGCTTCTAGAAACCGGCGTTAGCCGTGTTGTGATAGGTTCACTAGCCGTAAAACAGCCAGAACTTGTTAAGTCTTGGGTAGAAAAATACGGCCCTGAGCGCATTGTGCTGGCCCTTGATATCAATATTAGCGAAAGCGGTGAAAAGCTTATTGCGACGCACGGCTGGCAGGAAAACTCAGGCGTGGCGCTTGAAGGTTTGCTGGAAGACTTCGCTACCGTTGGTGCCAAGCATGTACTATGCACTGATATTAGCCGCGACGGCACGCTGCAAGGCGCGAACACAGAGTTATACCAGGAGATGGCGACGCGTTTTCCTAATGTAAGCTGGCAAGCTTCTGGTGGTATTGGCAGCATTAACGACATCGAAGCACTTAAGCCCACTAACGTTGGTGGCGTTATCCTTGGCCGCGCCTTACTTGAAGGTAAGTTTACCGTGAAGGAGGCTATCGCATGCTGGCAAAACGCATAATCCCCTGTTTAGACGTACGCGACGGCAAAGTGGTAAAAGGCGTACAATTTAGAAACCACGAAATCATCGGTGACATTGTGCCCCTTGCCGAGCAATACGCGAAAGCGGGTGCCGACGAACTTGTATTTTACGATATTACCGCAAGCTCAGATGCGCGCGTAGTTGATAAAAGCTGGGTGAGCCGTATCGCGCAAGTTATCGATATTCCGTTTTGTGTCGCTGGCGGCATTAAAAGCATTGAAGATGCTGGGCGTATTTTGGAAATGGGCGCAGATAAAATTTCAATTAACTCTCCTGCCCTAAATAACCCAGAGCTTATTAACGCGCTGCACGATGTGTATGGCCAACAGTGCGTGGTTATTGGAATCGATAGCTTTTACAACGAAGCGACTGACCAATATGAAGTGTACAAATTTACCGGTGATGAAAACCGCACGCAGAAAAGCCAGTGGCAAACCATCGACTGGATAAAAGAAGTTCAGTCACGGGGCGCAGGTGAAATTGTGCTTAACTGCATGAATCAAGACGGTGTGCGCAAAGGCTATGATGTAAAACAGTTGAAAGCCGTACGCGACGTATGTGAAGTACCGCTTATCGCCTCTGGGGGTGCCGGCGAAATTGCCCACTTTACCGACGTATTTCAACAGGCGGATGTAGATGGCGCATTGGCGGCTTCCGTATTTCACAAAGGCATCATCAACATTGATGAGCTAAAAGCAGAACTAACTAGCAATGGCATTGCCATGCGTAAGCGTCACGGTTTAACGGCGCAAGCGGAAGGAGTAAACCCGTGATCATTACTAATGAGAACAGCAATAAATTAGCCTGGGACAAAATGGACAACCTGCTACCTGCTATTGTGCAAGATGCACTATCGGGCAAGGTGCTAATGCAAGGCTACATGGATCAAGACGCGTTATCTAAGACCCTTGAGACAGGCAAAGTCACGTTTTTCAGCCGCTCGAAGCAGCGCCTTTGGACCAAGGGTGAAACATCGGGACATACACTGGATTTAGTGAGTGTCGCCTGCGATTGCGACCAAGATTCACTATTAGTCCTTGCCAACCCCAATGGCCCTACCTGCCACACAGGTGCAGAAAGCTGTTGGTTTGAAGGTAATACCCCTGCATTTACCTTCCTAGCAGACCTAGAACGTGTATTGGCGGCTCGTAAAGATGCTGACCCGAAAAGCAGCTACACCGCTAGCCTTTATAACAAAGGTATCAAGCGTATAGCGCAAAAAGTAGGTGAAGAAGGCGTAGAAACGGCGCTTGCTGCCACGGTACACGACAAAGAAGAGCTTAAAAACGAAGCCGCGGATTTGTTGTATCACCTAACCGTACTGCTTCAGGCCAGTGATATGTCGTTAAACGACGCGCTGAATGTGCTGCGCGAGCGTCATAAATAATTCGTCATACGAATAATTTATTAAGATAAAATGCCCTTATCGCTTCATGCTTTAAGGGTATTTTTTCGCAAGTGTATCAGAATTGGCGCTTATTTCTGTGCCTACATACGGCATATTTTCGCCAGCCATTCGTTAAAAAGCGATGAACCAAACTAAACCAGCACGGCTATCTCGTTTATAGCACATCGCTTTCATTCATTTGTAGGCGCTCCACATGCATAAGTTTAGCTTATCACTAATGACCGCCAGCACACTACTCTTAGCATGCGCTTTTGGCTTGCTAGAAGTAGGATCATTCCCCTTTAGTACATTAGTGTTCTTGGTAATAAAATGGCTCTGGCCGTTTTCATTTCGCCTTACTTCCCGCGCCTCCTCATTGCCACTCCTCGTGTTTTTAGAAGTCACTTTTATAACTGTATTTTGTATCGTTCCCTTCATACCAGCCCCACCCATCGTGTTATAGAACCTTAGTGTGGCGAATTTCCCTTTACTAAACCAACGATAAAAACTAACGTATAAAATAAGCTGAACTTATAGTAGAGCAATCATGGATAAGCGATTAAAGTGGCTGAACAATTTGCTTTGTTTTGAAGTAGCCGCACGCAACGAAAGTTATAGTAAAGCCGCTGAAGAACTTCATATATCGCAAGCGGCAGTCAGTCAGCATATGCGTCAACTAGAAGCTAATTTGGGTATTAGCCTATTTCGCAGACAAGGCCGAAAAATGTTATTAACCGCACCGGGTCGTACACTTCTAGCGTCGTGTAAAAATGGGTTTAGCGAAATCATTAACGGCCTGAACCAAGTGCAAGAAGAGCCCATAGAAGGCAGCTTAACCATAAGTTCAACGCAAGCGTTTTGCGCGCTGTGGCTTATGCCTAATTTATTCGCGTTTTTTAACCTATTCCCCGATATAAACGTCAACATTCAAGCATCTAACCGCATTGAAAACCTTCACGATGGCAATATTGATGTTGCCATTCGTTTTAGCACGTCAACAACGTCATTGCTTGATGACACGCTTGTTGTAGAAAAGTTTGCTGAGGACGGCGTAATACCGGCCTGCTCTCCTGAGTTTCAGTCTAAAATGCAACTTAAGACAGTCAAGGATTTACTAAACGCGCGGTTGCTTTCGTTGGCCTGTGAAGAAAAAGCAAACTGGGAAAATTATTTCGAAAACGACAAAATAGATTTGTCTAACACCGTGCTAAATAAAACAACAGTATCTTCCAGTGACCTTGCCCTAAGCGCAGCGTTGGCTGGTCAAGGGGTAATGCTGGCAGGTGATTTTATGATAAGACAATATCTAAATTCTGGGCAATTAGTTATACCGGTGGCAAAACCTCACCCTGTCCGCTGGAAGTATCACTTTGTATATTTGAAAAACTCCCCAAAACAGCAACGCATTGCTCATTTTTGCGATTGGCTAAAAAAACAAATGACCGCCAATGAGGTTAAACTGTCGAGCAAAGAGCTACATTACCTCGTTACACATTAAGGGAAGCGAAAGCTTCCTGCTGTTCTAAGCATTAGGATAACTTGGATCTCGTTTTTACTGGCTCTTTCTATAAGTAGCACTCGACTTAAGACAGACATTGCTCGACACAAGACAGGCATATGCGTTTAATCAAATCTGGCACTTTGACAGGCAAGATTAGTAGCACACGATGGCTGTTTTTTTAGTTGGTCTATCACTAGCTGCGAGATAAGTGCCTGTCTTGTTAATGCACTAAATTAGTAAGCCGCGTTAGAAAATGCCCCCATAGCTATTTGCTTTAGGGGCATATCTTCTATTTAACGCTCTATTTCTCGCACCACCTGCCCATAGGCCAATAGGGCGAATAACCCAGTTCCGCCCACAATATTTCCCATCAAGGTTGCGCCAATTAAAGCGACAGTTTCAGCAGCACTAATGTGCCCTTGAAGCACTAGTAAAAAGAGCTCTGTTGAACCTGCTATTACGTGGGTAAAGTTACCTATGGCGATAAGGTACGTGAAAATGACAATCATCAACACTTGAGAATGTTTCACCGATGGCTTCATCCACACAATAGCGGCAATAATAAAGCCTGAGGTTATGCCATAAGAAAACGCTTCTGAAGCACTAAATTCGGCGTAGTGTTTGGAAATGGCAGTCATTCCCTCCACCAGCTCGGGAGGAACTGCTTGTAAGGTGTAGCTGAATACCGCGGC
Source organism: Alteromonas sp. B31-7 (assembly GCF_015767655.1). Classification (NCBI taxonomy): domain Bacteria; kingdom Pseudomonadati; phylum Pseudomonadota; class Gammaproteobacteria; order Alteromonadales; family Alteromonadaceae; genus Alteromonas; species Alteromonas sp. B31-7. Next base: position 1,624,412 of record NZ_CP065233.1, on the reverse strand, counting down.
CAAAAATGTACCCACCATATTAGCAGCAAACACAATTAACCATAACCTTGCTATGCACAGCGTCATATTCACAGAAGGTTTGCTAAGAAGCGGTAAGATGACAGACAAGGTATTTTCAGTAAATAGCTGAAGCCGACCAACAATCACCAAAACAAAACCAACGGTATAGCCTAAATTTTCTATTACGAACTGGTATTGGGAATCTTCAAATAGGTAATGCAAGATCCCTTCAGCTAAAATGGAAAGAGATATGCCGATACCCGCTGCTACGCCCGACCACCATAAAGACATCACGGGACGCTGAAGCTCTTCTAACCCCTCGCGATGTACAATGGCATAAAGAGAAACTGAATTTAAGCTTTGGTTGTCTCTTACATCTTGTTCTTCGGTGTGACTTAATGCCACATCTTTTTCTCTATCTTTTGACTGCTGCGATTTTTCAGTCATCAAATGCCTCCAGCATAGTCCAATAGACTCACGTCCTACGTTAAATCACTAAGAAATTGGTACGTGTTGCACCTGGTATTTCGGTCACATTCATTTCTGTTGCTTGACGAATAGATGACGAATAGACAGTCACACAAAATAACCTCGACTCAAGACAGGCATATGTATTCATATCAGTCATTGTGACAGGCAAGATTAGTAATATACGGTGACTGTCTTGTTTTGAGTTTTGTATTGAATTGCTTCGATAATATCGAGGACCGTCGCAATTGCGGTACGATAAAAAGCCTCTAAACCATTAAGACTATGAGAGCTTGTGCGTTTATGCTGAATATGTATTTAGTAAAAAGAGCCTATTAAGAGAACTGAAGAGATTGGTTCAATTGGCCTCTAGAAGAGCCCGTGGTTTAGTGTTCATTATGAAAGGCTATGCACATTTTTTATGTTCGAGTATGCTAACACTAACTGAAGTTGAGAATTGTGTTTCAATGGTATTGACCATCAGTTGCCAGCTAGCTTCAGTTAAGCCCGCTCGTGTAAGAATAGGCTCACTATTAGCCGAAATAGAACCTAGTTTATCTGGCCGTATACTCCTACCAGTATCATCCACAAGTTGAAGATAATCTTTTAATTCAAAGCGTAACCCTGTATGAGTACGTTCTCGCGAGCCAATAAAAGGCATCAGTTTTTTAGGTTGAACATTATTTTTCACGGCTTTAATGCGACGCTTTATACTCGTATGTGGTGATGTTTCGAGCGTTTTCGCTACACCAGCTCGAATAGGATTCAAGTCTACATAGGCCATGCAGGCTAGAAGGGCTGCTTCATCAAGTAAAGCCTGAGATTTGAACCTGCCCTCCCAAAAGTGCCCGGTACATTCATCTTCCTTATTCGCCATACGAGCTATGTACTCGTTGAGCAAACGCATAAACCAACTGATGCTATAAAGTCGCTGGCGATAAACCTTCACTAAAGCTTCTACGCTCTTCAACTCTGCTTCCGACAAGGTATGGCGTTGCTTGGTGTCTACATAGCGACGACTGAGTACCGTCCCCTTGTGAAACCTATGCCAACGTGCAAGTACTTCATCATTATTCAGTGCTAGAGCTTTGGCCTTGTTTACGTGCAGTACTAAGTGCGTATGATTACTCATAATAGCAAATGCACAAATGTCGATAGCAAAAGAAGTGGTCAGTTTTAGCGCCCTATCTTCAATGACTTGGCGCCTATGCTCGTAGCATTTACCAGTCAACTCATCTACCCCACACAAATATGCACGACGAACACACCGCGAAACACAATGATAATAGGGCGTGCTTTCTAAACAAATAAGGGATTTACGTGGCTGTGGCATAACAATAAAACATTCTTTAATAGTCTCACTATTGTGCACAGTGTTGAAATAACTGGTACTGGCCGAAGGGCTAGAATAGATATTACTTTTAAACAAATTTTATAAGAGACACGAGAAGTGCCTGTCACGTCAATGCTGTGCCTGTCTCGAAAAAAGTGCCGCTAGAAGTGCCTGTCACGTCAATGCCGCCCTTTTAAACAAATTTTATAAGAGACACGAGAAGTGCCTGTCACGTCAATGCTGTGCCTGTCTCGAAAAAAGTGCCGCTAGAAGTGCCTGTCACGTCAATGCCGCCCGAGAAAAGTGGTGCCAGTCTCGTTAATGGTGCCTGTCTCGTTAATGGTCTCGTTAATGCGCTTCAATGCGTCAATGCTGTCATGAAAAACAGCAGTCCAGCGCGTTTGAAACTCATTTAAACGCAAACAATTCAAACACTTCATTATCTCTTATTCCATCTAAGTTTAATCCTTAACTGCCTGTCTAATGTATACTTTAGTCGTACCCTAAAAAACAAATAGTTAAATACACCTGCCTACCTATATAACGATAAAGGGTGATCGCTAAAGACATAAACTCAGGAACACACATGAAACTATTCCCGATCTCGGCCCTTACTGGCGCCGTTATATTTTCTCTTCCTAACTCGTTGTCAGCACAAGAAGCTAACTCCGAGATAGCAGATACCTTTTCTGAAGACGCAGAACAAATTGTAATTTTAGGTAGCCGCCGCCCAGGACGCTCGGTGGTAGAAAGCAATGTACCTATTGACCTTATCGGCGAAGATACGTTGCAAGCTGGCGGTTTTACAGATATAAGCCGTCAACTCCAAAACGTGGTCCCCAGCTTTAACTACTACCAGCCATCACTCGTAGACGGTACTGAACACATTAAGCCAGCCTCTTTGAGAGGGCTAGCGCCAGACCAAACTCTAGTGCTACTCAATGGGCGCAGATTCCACTCTAGCGCCATTCTTAATTTAAATGGCACGGCTGGCAGAGGCTCTGTGTCTGTCGATTTAAATGCCATTCCTTCTGCTGCCATTAAACGCGTAGAAATTTTGCGCGATGGCGCAGCTGCACAGTATGGCTCAGACGCCATTGCCGGTGTTATCAACATCATTACAAAGGATGACAGCGAAGGTGGTGCTATCAGCGTTTCTGGTGGAAGTTATTACACCACAGTAGATGGCGTACCAGAACTTGTCGGTGTCCAAGTGGACGACACTGGCGCAGTAGTAGGAAATGGCAGTAGCCGTGTTGCTGGGGTTTATGGTGATGATATTAGCCGCAACGACGGTGAAAATTACACGATTTCCGGCAATTGGGGCTTGCAGTTAAGCAGCGATGGCTATGTGAATATCAGCGCTGAATACGCGCACGCAAACAGAACAAGTCGCGGTGGATACGACGATGGCGATACTTACCCTAAAAACGAAGATGGTAGTTTTGATTTAAGAGAAATAGATGCTGATCGCGACCGATTTTATTATGGCCTCCCCGAAACAGAGAGCTATACCCTGTTAGGTAGCGCTGGTTATGTTTTCAACAACGGAATTGAAGCTTACTCAACGGTAACTTTTCAAGACAAAGATAGCCTTTCTGGCGCGTTTTACCGGGAGGCATCTGATGAAGCCTTGCTAATTCAGGAAATCTACCCGGATGGATTTACCCCACGAATATTAGCAGAAATTAAAGACTATTCCGTACTCGCAGGCATTAAGGGCAGTGCTGATATTTGGGATTATAATGCCAGTGTGGTAACCGGCAAAAATACCGTTGACTATACAACCAGCAATACCGCGAATGCGACTTACTTGTTAGATACACCCACTCGCTTTTATGGCGGTGAGTTAGCAAGCACTCAAACAACCTTAAGTTTTGATGCTTCTCGCTATATCGACCTTGATAGCCTCTATTCGCCTATCTCCTTTGCTATGGGTATTGAGTACCGCCAAGACGCTTTCCAAATTACCGCAGGGGATGAGGAGGCGTACACTAACCGTCAAATGACAGACGAAAGTGGCAACCCCATATTTGATGAGAGCGGAAACCCTGTTTACCCCACTAACAGTCTTTTTGCACAGGGCGCTATTTACTTCTCTGATGCTGCTGAAGTGGACGAAGACAGGCACGCGTACGCATTTTATGTTGATGTAGATAGCGATATCACAGAGGCATGGAATATTGCGTTAGCAGGCCGCTTTGAGGATTACTCGGATTTTGGTACCACGCTTAACGGCAAAATAGCAACGCGTTATACCTTTAATGACGATTTCGCATTGCGAGGCTCAATTAGCTCGGGCTTTAGAGCACCATCTCTACAGCAGCAATTCTACACTTCAATTTCAACAAACTTTGTGGATGGCGTAGCCTATGAAGTAGGAACCATAGCGTCAACTAGTGCCGCGGCCGTTGCCCTAGGCGGGGAACAGCTGGATGCGGAAGAGTCGACTAACTACTCCATTGGCTTTACTTGGACAGTCACAGATAAGTTAAACATAACGGCCGATGCATATCGCATTGAAATAGACGATCGCATTGTGCTTTCAGAAACGCTAGGAGACAGTGACGACGAAGCGGTTATTGTGCAACAGGTGTTTGCCGACAATAATATCGAAGGCGTAGGCGCTGTTCGCTTTTTCATGAACGGTGTTAACAGCGTAACCGAAGGCGTTGATGTAGTGGCTAACTATACGGCAGGTACAGTGCTAAATGGCGATTTAAGCTTAAGCCTAGGCGCTAACTATAACAACACCGATGTGAGTGATGTGGTTGCCACGGCAGGGCCTAGCGATTTATTTGAACCTGATCAACTCTTTGCACGAAGGGAAAGAGAACTGCTAGAAAATGCAGCGCCAGAAGTTAAAGCTAACCTTACTGCCAATTGGCGCGGCGACGCGTTATCACTTATGTTCAGAACGAACTACTATGGTGAAGTCACTCAACCTGGTACGACTCAAGAAGGAGATGTCACCGTAGACGCCGCATTTATTGTTGATGTGGAAGCAGGTTATCTGTTTACCGACAATCTAGAAGGCAAAGTGGGCGTTAACAATTTACTCGACAAATATCCAGAGTCAGCGGTGATTACCGATCAGCCCAATCCAGGTCAGTTTGATTACATCATTCCATTCCCTAACTTTTCGCCTTACGGTTTCCAAGGCCGTTACGCTTATGCCAAAGTAACCTACTCTTTTTAAATAAAGCGTTAAAGGCATAAAAAAGCCCCGCGCGAAAAATAATTAGCGTGGGGCTTTATTATCATTGTGCGATAGCGTTATTTATAGGCCGAAATGAATAAGCACCAAGTTTGCAATGGCAGCCATAAGCATAGAAGCAAATGTAAGCATCATGCCCGCGATACGTTGCCAACTTGCACCAGCGTGTTGACGCAAACCATAGGCATGCAATACTCGCCCAAATAACAATGCGGCTGCTAATCCATGGACTATCCATCCCTGCCCCGTATTCGCTTCAAAGCAAGCAATCATTATAAGGGTAATAGGTACGTATTCACTAAAGTTGCCATGAGCTCTAGTTAAGCGTTTTAGATCTTCATTTCCCCCGTCTCCCAAGCTGATTTGGGCTGACCGCCGTACGCCAATGACAAGAAACGACAGGTATATGTAGCATATTCCCAATAAGCTTACATAGAAGGCCGTAATAGGTAACACCATTTAGCTACTCCAATTAGTCTTTTTATCTTTTATGATTAAACGTTATTCAAGTCCCACTTACAAGTAACAAAAAAGGCCGCTAATGCGACCTTCTTCAACTTCATTACCCGTTAGCCGAGACGTTTGGCCAACTCAGCGCTAACTTCGTCTACTGGGCGTGTGCCGTCTAACTTATGATATTCACAGTTACCGGCTTCTGCCTCTGCGCTGTAATAATTAACCAGCGGCTTCGTTTGCTCATGGTATATAGCAAGACGTTTACGCACCGTTTCTTCTTTATCATCATCACGAATGATTAAGTCTTCACCGCTAACGTCATCTTTGCCTTCTTCTTTAGGCGGGTTGTACACTACATGATACACACGGCCTGACGCTGGGTGAACACGACGTCCGCCCATACGCTCAACTATAACGTCGTCAGGCACGTCAAATTCGATACAGTGATCCACTTTAACGCCTGCCTCTTTCATGGCGTCGGCTTGTGGAATTGTACGAGGGAAACCGTCTAGTAAGAAACCGTCTTTGCAGTCATCTTGTGCAATGCGCTCTTTAACCAAGCCAATGATGATATCGTCAGAAACTAACTTACCTTCATCCATAACTTGCTTGGCTTTTAGGCCTAATTCTGTACCCGCTTTAATTGCCGCACGAAGCATATCGCCCGTGGAAATTTGTGGAATACCATATTTGCCCATTAAAAACTGAGCTTGTGTGCCCTTACCCGCGCCAGGAGCGCCGAGAAGAATAATTCGCATGTGTGCGTTCTCCGCTTATGATTTTGAAACTTTTTCACCTTCGGCACTTTACACATTCAACACCACAGTGACAAGTAGAAGGCTACGGCTAATTTTAAACTTAAGACTAATGGCGAATATATGTACAAGTTATATTGCGTATGAACGGGTGTTGTTTTGTTATATTGCGCTCTACGCCAAGCATAAACCCACCATTTTCAATTTACTTAACTAATTAATTTAAATGGATTTTTATAACACTTCCATAAAATAATAATCCACACAAAGAAAAAGCGAGCTATTTGCTCGCTTTTTACTAATCAATTAATGATTACAAGCCTTATTTAGCTAACTTCATTAACAGACTGTTCAGGTTTTGAACAAACGTTGAAGGATCTTTTAAGCTTCCCTGTTCAGACAATGCGGCTTGGTCGAATAATACGCCAACCCACTCGTTGAAAAGTGCCTCATCTTGCGTATCAGCTAGCATTTTAACCAGCGCGTGCTCAGGGTTAAGCTCTAGATGATACTTCACATCAGGTACAGTCTGCCCGGCAGCTTGCATCAACTTCATCATCTGCGTAGTCATGCCATTGTCGTCTGCTACAATACAAGCAGGGGAATCAGTGAGACGGTGAGTAAATTTAACCTCGCCTACCTTATCACCAAGGGCAGTTTTCGCTCGCTCAAGCAAGCCTTCAACTTCTTTTTCAGCTTCTTCTTTCGCTTTCTTAGATTCTTCGTCTTCAAGGTCGCCTAAATCTAAGTTAGCTTTAGCGATAGAAACAAACTGTTTTTCACTGAATTCAGTAAGGTGAGACATCAACCATTCGTCGATACGCTCGCCCATTAACAAAACTTCAATGCCTTTCTTGCGGAAGATTTCCAAGTGAGGGCTAGACTTCGCTGCCTGCAAGCTGTCTGCGGTCACGTAGTAAATTTTATCCTGACCTTCTTTCATACGCTCGATGTAATCAGCAAGAGATACTGTTTGCGCATCAGAATCAGCGTGCGTTGATGAGAAACGTAGTAGGCCTGCAATTTTCTCACGGTTACTAAAGTCTTCCGCTGGGCCTTCTTTTAGCACATTACCAAATTCATTCCAGAATGACTGATACTTTTCAGCATCATTTTTCGCCATTTTCTCAAGCATCTGAAGCACACGCTTAGTACAACCTTGGCGAAGGGTCTGGGTAATTTTGTTGTCTTGAAGAATTTCACGAGAAACGTTTAGCGGTAAATCGTTACTATCAAGTAACCCTTTCACAAAACGCAGGTATGTTGGCATGAACTGCTCTGCGTCATCCATAATGAATACGCGTTGCACATACAACTTTAAGCCATGATTCTGGTCACGGTTCCACATATCAAACGGCGCTTTTGAAGGAATATACAATAAGCTAGTGTATTCCGTTTTACCTTCTACTTTATTGTGCGCCCATGCTAGAGGATCGGTAAAATCGTGTGAAATGTGCTTGTAGAATTCATTGTATTCTTCATCTGAAATATCAGATTTTTCACGAGTCCACAGGGCCGTTGCCTTGTTAACAACTTCCCATTCACCTGGCTGAGCTTCAATCTTCTCGCCATCAGGGCCTTCGCTTTCAGGCACTTCGTCTTTCCACATCTGTACTGGGATGCTGATGTGATCAGAATACTTACTAATAATGGAACGCAGACGCCAAGCATCAGCAAACTCTTTTTCGTCTTCACGTAGGTGAAGCACAATTTCAGTACCGCGTGTGGGCTTGTTAATTTCGGCGATGGTGAATTCACCTTCCCCTTCAGATACCCATTCAATTGCTTCTGCTGCATCAGTGCCAGCAGCACGAGTACGAACCGTCACCTTATCCGCTACAATAAATGCCGAGTAAAAACCAACACCAAATTGGCCGATAAGTTGAGAGTCTTTGGCGTTGTCGCCAGAAAGCTTGCTAAAGAAGTCCTTAGTACCAGACTTTGCGATGGTACCTAAGTTAGCGATAACCTCATCTCGGGTCATCCCGATACCATTGTCCGCAATGGTTACCGTGCTAGCTTCTTTATCAACACTAATTTTAACCGCAAGATCGCCGTCATTTTCATAAAGACTGCCGTCTTCCAATGCGCGAAAACGGAGCTTATCTGCTGCGTCAGCGGCATTTGACACTAACTCACGAAGAAAAATTTCTTTATTCGAGTACAAAGAGTGAATCATCAGATGAAGTAACTGCTTTACTTCCGTCTGAAAACCGTGGGTTTCTTTATGGGCTGCTTCAGCCATAATCCAATATCTCCTCGTTGAATGGATCACATTACTCTCAGACAGGTAGGGTCTGTGAGCGTGTTTTTCAACAGTAAAGGTAAAAAATTATGACGAAAAGTGAGTATTAGGTTGCTAAATGAAGGCACTTGAGGGAAAGCTATAACTTTCGGCGCCCTGAAAACGCATGTGTAAGGGTGTTTCCATCAATATATTCTAGCTCCCCACCAACGGGGACCCCATGGGCAATTCGTGACGCATCAATATTGTGACTAGCACACACTTGAGCAATATAGTGTGCAGTGGCCTCCCCTTCCACGGTGGGGTTGGTTGCTAAAATCACTTCGTTAATGCCCCCAGCAGACAGACGCCTCTCAAGCTCATCTAAGCCTATTTCGTTCGGCCCTACACCATCGATAGGCGATAGATGCCCCATCAACACAAAGTATTGGCCTTTGTAGCTCAAGGTTTGCTCAATAGCCAAAACGTCTTGTGGGCTTTCAACAATGCACAGAAGCCCGCTTGCTTCGCGTTCAGGGTGACGGCAAATTTCACACAGCGCATCCTCTGTAAACGTTCTGCAGCGTTCACAATGGTGTATATGCTCCATAGCGTTATGTAAAACATTGCTTAAGTCCAGCGCACCAGTACGATTGCGCTCCAACAGATGAAATGCCATCCGCTGTGCGCTTTTTTGCCCTACACCAGGTAGACAGGTTAAGGCTTGAATGAGTTCGGTAAGTAAAGGGCTAAACTTCATAATGGCTGTATGGATTTGTCACGATTTGAGTGTGCGCAATGGTCGCATTTAACGATGCCCCATTCAACTGATTCGCGTAAGTAAAACCGCGTGAAAGTAATATATTTTAGCCACGTTCAGTTTACATTCATTTTCACGTAACTATAGTTCCTTATCGTTTTACCCCCTAAAGCTAGTAGGGCTACCATTTTCTCGAAAAAGGATATTTTATGAAGTTTCGTCGCCCACTCATGTGTGCCATTGTACTATCAACTTCTCTTACAACCCCTCTTGCGTTAGCTCAAACCGCGCAAATTCATCACGAAGTTAGCCTAGGTATCTCTGATATCAAAGACGCAGACGATAAATTTCTGGGTGTAGGTTACCGCTATTATTTCGATACTGTGAATATGGCTACTCAGCCTTGGGCGATAAGCCCCTACCTTCAGCGCGCTAACAATGCATCGGTAAACTATTTTGCTATCGACGACCTAAACAGTATCAATATAGATGGCGAATGGTTTTATTCTGATACTCTCATAGTGCGTGGTCGCTATGGGAGAATTTCCGACGAAAGGAATTTATCTGATGTTACTCAGCAACGGGTAGGCATCAGTTTGTCCACCTTTGCCAACGACCACTGGGAATACGGTGCAGGTATCGATCTTTTCGATATTGAAGAAGCGTTTTACGCTTATGATGACCCAACAACAAGATATAAAGCTGATGATAACGAACTCAGTTTCAGTATCTTTGCTAGGTATACCAGCTTTGGTGGGACAGCAAAAAGCTTCACGCCAGGGTGGGATATCGCGATGAAAGGCACTCACTTCGACGACGAATTTTCAATTGAAATTGACGCAGATTACTATCTTAAACCCAATTGGAGTGTGGGTGTCGCTGCACTGTATGAAAATCATGACGGCTACAGTTCAGAGAACCTAATCGAATTAGGTACCAACTATTGGTTTAACCCTTATTCATCGCTTAGATTTGGCCTAGGATATGATACCGACGATGGCGATTTAGGTTCTATTAGGCTGTTAGGCACTTTCAGGTTTTAATAAGGTTTATTCCGCAGGATTACTTGGCGAAGAAGTCCGTATGGGCTGCTTCGCCACTTTATCGAGCTCGATCTTGTAGGCATTGCCGCCAATGAGCCCTTTGAATTCTTCATCGGTAAATACCAGCGTATTGTTGTCGTAAAAGGTAACGGCCTCTTTTTGTGTAATTAACCCTAAATCTATTCTGTAAATATCACCTGAGAAAAATCGGTCTGACGGAAAATTCTCGAATAGCCATATTGACGTTGAGTCTAACAATACTAACCTTTTTCTGTCTGGACTGATGGCTGCTGAAGTTATCCAACATAACTTTTCCAATGTCGTACAGGTTTTAAAAGCATCTATCTTTTCAGCATTAAAATTTGCCGCATGATCTCCTACTTTATACACATTTGTAATACCATCAAATGGCGCAGTTCGATTCTTAGTAAATAAGTAGAGGTTGTGGTCAAACTCAATAAAGGCTTCTAAATCAAAGTTCTTTTGGTGAGGTTCTACGGGTGTACCATCCATTTCTGGGTAGGTAAATTTAATAATTTCTGCTTCTGTTGTGTCTGTCTTTATATCTATGGGGTTTTCAATTTTATATATGGTTAACCATCGCCTGTTATTTTCATTGTTGCCGAAATCGCCTAGAAAAAAATGACCAAACTCGTTTTGTGTCATGTCTTCCCAATCGATATTTTTTGCATTGGTTACCGTCACTTCCCTAGCTACTGAACCATCATCATTCAACATATAGAGTTTAGGCCCGTCCCCGCTATCGTTAATGGCCCAAAGACGTAATTTCTTATCAAACTCAATACCCGAAATTTCACGCACCTTTGGGTCAATATCATGCTGCTTTTTGCTATACAAAGAATACGCAGCCCCCACCGTGAACAACATTGCCATGCAAGCTAACAGTAGAGAAATGAGTACAACGGGCTTTTTAATCATGCAAATACACATCCTTGTTTACACGTGACATTTTCGCGACCATGAATGACTGTCTCAACCCGTGTTGCCAATAAAAAAGCAGTTAAGTTAACGGCGTGTTTACTTAACTGCTTCTGGTACGTATCGGGAACGCTGAGTCTGACTAAAAACCTCTTAAAACGGCATTTTGAAGCCCGGAGGTAAAGGCATGCCTCCAGTCACATCACCCATTTTTTCTTTGCTGGTTTCTTGCACGCGACGTACCGCATCGTTAAATGCTGCGGCAACTAGGTCTTCAACCATATCTTTGTCGTCGTCCATCAAAGAATCGTCAATATCAACACGACGCACGTTGTGATTACAGGTCATTGTCACTTTAACCATACCTGCGCCCGCTTCACCGGTAACCTCTAGGTTCGCTAGGTCGTCTTGTACTTTTTGCATGCGCTCTTGCATTTGCTGCGCCTGCTTCATGATATTACCCATTCCACCTTTAAACATATTTTATCTCGCTTCGTTTTGGTGTTAATTGAAACTGTTATCTCGCCTTTACCGTGTCGGTAACAATAGATGCATCAAACATTGATAACAGCGCTTGAATTTTTTCGTCACTTTCTAAAACTTCATGCGCATAGGCTTCGCGCATTGCTACTATTTCTTGTTGAAGTGAATATGGTGTCTGAGCAGGGTTGCCCAATACTATTTCAACTTCCACCTGTTCACCTAACGTATGGTGTAGCGCATCCAACAATTGTTTTTTGGCACTCTCATTAAGTAAATGCGCCTGACTGTTGTCAATTTCAAGCGTAACCTGACCGTTGTTTTTACTGAAAGAGGCATGCAACACAAGCTGCTTTAATAACCCCGCCAGCGGCATTTGCTCAACCAGGTAGCTCCATTTATCTATTTGACTGGCATGCACCAGTTTTTTACCGTCTTCTAAATACGCCGTTAACTGCCCCTTATACTGCTGAGGCGCTACACCAGTATCACTTGCTTCACTAGGTTGAAGCGGGTCGCTCGACATTTGCGAATCAACGTTATTTTCATTACGCGGCATGTTCGCATGAGGCTCACTCTCGTGAGCAAAAGGCGTATGCGATTGTGACGTTACTAGGTCTTCTTCGGTCTGCACTTGTCTTGATGGTGCCTCTACCTGTGCAGGCTCAGCCATAGACTGAGACGATGGGTTGTCGTCTCCCTTAGACTCTGTAGCCCAAGGTGGCGAATCATCCCCTAAATCTGGTGTATGCGGCGCGTTTTCCTTCGCCACAGGTTCTTGCGCTGCTTGTGTGATGTCTTGCGCGCCATTGCCTCTGCTAAGTCGGTTAAACAAGCCGTCGTCTTTGTCATTTTTGGCGGCTTTCTTGGTACTTTCAGCTGCACTTTCAACTTTTTGCTGCTTTAATTTCTGTCGCAGTGCCAACATATCCGCCGTTGACGTAAGCTGCGCATCGTTATCACCATGCTGAAGGGCTCCGTGTGACGTGTCACTTAAATGCTCAGCATCTGCATTTTTTTCAGTGGCCTCATTGATATGCACAGGCTCTTGATAGCCAAACTCTCCCTCAAACATGCCTGTCTCTTGTAGAGGAAGATCGTCATGATAAGCATCTAACGGCGGCGTATCATTGAACGGTGATTCATCACTTGGCGGCAATGTTTCCGGTGTCAACGCGGGTGATTGAGCTTTAGTAACAGGCTCATCAATTGGCGGTGCTTGTTCTGGCTGTGTTGGGGCGGCACCAGATTCCTCAGGTGTTAACTCAACTGGCTGTGGCTCAACTGGCTGTGTAAGAGTGGTTTCTGACTCTGGCGTTAAAGAGGATTGCTCGTCACTGTGAGAAGCTTGGCGTTGACTGACAGATGAAGATTCCTCGGCTGGCTTTTCAGCAACCACAGCGCTGCTTGCCTCTGAAGCAGTTATTGCAGAGACTGGCGAGTTAAGTTGGGACTTTCCCGTACTGATAATCTCCTCTGTGTCGGAGATGGGTTCGTTCGGTGCAAATGTCATCATTCGCATTAGCGTCATTTCTAACGCACTTCGCCCGTCTAGCGCTAATGGTAAATCTTTACGCCCCTGCAGCGCAATCTGGTAGAACAGTTGCACTTGCTCTGGCGCTATACTTTTCGCCAGTTGAAAAATAGCCTTGGCTGAGGTGGTTTCTAGCTTACATACATCAGGCACCCACTGAGTAAGAGCAATTTGATGTAAGGTGCTGGCTAATTCTCCAAGTACTTGACTGTAATCTGGTGCTTGCTCAGCAATATCCTGCACTAACTGCATAACATCAGTAGGCGTTTTAGTTACCACTGCGTGTAACAACTTCACCAATTGATTTTTATCCATTAGCCCTAGCATGTCGGTAACCACCGACGCGTTCACCGCATTGCCCCCTTGAGCAATAGCTTGGTCGGTAAGGCTTAGTGCGTCACGCATACTGCCTTGTGCTGCACGTGCTAATAGCGCTAACGCTGAAGGTTCAAACGGCAGCGACTCTTCCTGTAAAATATGCGTTAATTGCCCAACTATTTGCTCCCGCGAAAGCGCCTTCAAATTAAACTGAAGACAGCGCGACAAAATAGTAATCGGCAATTTTTGCGGATCGGTGGTTGCTAACAGAAATTTAACGTGCGGAGGTGGCTCTTCAAGCGTTTTCAGCAAGGCGTTGAAGCTATGCTTTGATAGCATATGAACTTCATCGATAAGATACACCTTATAACGGCCGCGGGTTGGCTTATATTGTACGTTATCGAGTAATTCTCGGGTATCTTCAACCTTAGTGCGCGATGCCGCATCTATCTCTAGCAAATCAACATAATTACCATGCTCAATTTCTTTGCAGGTATTACATTGACCACATGGATTCGCACCTTGCCCTTCTTCGCAATTTAAGCTTTTAGAAAAAATTCGAGCAATGGTGGTTTTGCCCACGCCACGGGTACCTGTAAACAGGTACGCATGGTGAAGCCTATCATTATCAAGCGCGTTTGAAATAGCAGAAACGACATGCTCTTGCCCTACCAGTTCACTGAACTTACCTGGGCGCCATTTCCGTGCTAATACCTGATAACTCATTGCCTGTTATTTAATCCTTATTCGCCTTCAAACTCGCATAGACTAAAGCTTTCCACGCCAATTTGGTCAAGTTTTTCACGTCCACCTAAATCGGGTAAATTGATAATAAAGCCAGCATGCTCCACCTCTCCACCTAAACGGCGAATTAGCTTTGCTGAAGCGGCAATGGTGCCACCTGTTGCGAGTAAATCATCAATAAGAAGTACTTTGTCGCCAGGTTGAATGGCGTCTTTGTGTATCTCTAAAGTATCAGTACCGTATTCCAATTCATAACATTCACTCACCACTTCGCGAGGGAGTTTATTTGGCTTTCTTACAGGCACAAACCCAATGCCCATTTCTATGGCAAGAGGCGCACCAAATAAAAAGCCGCGAGCTTCGGTACCTGCAACTTTATTGAAACCCATGCCTTGATATTTTTCTAAAAGCAGGGAAATACAGCTGCTAAACGCTTTATGATCTTCTAAAACGCTTGTTACATCTCTAAATAAAATACCTGGCTTTGGATAGTCAGGTACGGTTTTTACTACTGATTTTATATATTCTGCAGTCACAATAATGCCTTGATTGTCTGCGTTATAACCAGAAGGTAAACCAGCCGCAGATGATATGCATCAGCGGGAACGCAAGTAAAGTTACTAATGAAGCGAGAAAGTACCACTTGTTGTAGACTTCTTTGAAATCTGAATTGTCAGCCATTTGCACTACCTAAACAATTTATGGAACCAAAAAATGGTGGTAAATGTTAATCGAAAGCACGCGCGATTGATAGCGTTAATCCAATCAAACGCTCACTTTCAGTACAAATTTTTAGGATCTTTTGAAGAAAGATTAAGCTTTGGTAAACAAAACCGTTTTTTGTAGTAAATCTGAAACGGTTTGATGCAAGCCATTCAGTAAATTTTGTGTCGGTATTTGCGGCAATTGTTCACAAAGTAGCTGCGCTAGTTGGGATAAAGCCACACCATCTTCATATTGTATTATGGTGTTTAGCATACCGGCCGTTACCGAGTTAACCAAGGTAAACTGCACTTCATCCTGAACATCACGATAAACAAGATAATAGTTACGTTCCGCAGACGGATGCGCCGGAATAAATTTCGCACCGATAAGATGTACAGGATAAGTATAGGACGCCAAGGTTGCAAGGGGTGAAAAAAACAGTTTATCGGTGTCTTTACAATGCGTTGACGGTAACACAGTGATAGAAGCATGCCGAATACTGACGTCTAACTCAAGCCACTCATAGTGCGCTAACTCCGCTGCAAAGTTGGGTAACGAGAAAGGTAATGCGGGTTCAGTGGCCAAATAGGCGACGAACTCCTTACTTATTTCCACGAAATAGGGAGAACGACAAGCGTGCTGATTGAAAAACTGCCTCACTAAGTGGTTTACATCATCACTTGACAATATTGAGGTTAAAACAGGGAATCCTGATAAAACGAAGCCTTTTACATTGTTAAAAAAAAGCGACTGGTAAATTGCCATTCTTCGCTTTTCGTCTTCATTTTTTGCCTGAAAGGTTGCAGGGTCTTTAATCGCTCGTACAAATGCGCTTTGTTGCTCTTTTAGTCCGTCGCTCATGCCTGCGCCTTCCCGGCAAATGATGTTTCATTTTTCACCAAAGATTGAATGGCTTTAATTCGACGTACTTCATCAAGTAGATGGCCCAAAAGCGGTAAGTTAAAGTCGCGCTCTAAGAGGGTGGGAAATACACCGTGGGTACGATATGCATGGTCAAGTAACGCCCATACCGGTTCAATAACATCTGCTCCATGGGTGTCTACTTTTAAATCTGGGGCTTCGTCGAAATGCCCAGCAATATGCCCATACACTATTTTATTTGAGGGAAGTTTATCAATAAAGTCGTAAGCGTCGTAGCCATGATTCACGCTATTCACGTAGACATTGTTCACATCTAAAAGCATGAAAGCGCCGGATTCTGCAAGCACCGCATTTAAGAATTCAATTTCTAAAAGTGTTTGATTAGGCGCCATATAATAAGACACATTTTCCAACACCAATGGCCGTTCAATAATATCCTGAACCTGTTTTATTCTCTCAACGACGTGGTATACGGCTTCACTGGTAAAGGGAATGGGCATTAAATCATACATATGACCTTGCCCAGAGCAATAGCTTAAATGTTCGCTGTACAGAGCGATATTGTTCGCATCTAAAAACTGTTTGATGGATTTAACGAACCCCACATCAAGTTTATCTGTACTGCCAATAGACAGTGAAAGGCCGTGGGTTGTAAAAGGTGCCTGCGATATTGCCTGTTGAAATTTGCGCTGGTATGCACCACCAAGAGGGATCCAATTTTCTGGCGCCACTTCCCAAAAATCTACTTCTGAAGGCAGTATAGGTAAGATATCAGCGAGTAACTCCCTTCTAAAACCCAGTCCAGCCCCTTCAAGATTAAACATTCTTCGCCTCATAATAACTGGGTCATCTTATGATGACCCGAATTGTGCGCTACGCTTACATACTTCCGCAAGTACCTTCACCACATTTTCCTTCGCCACATTTCCCTTCTTTGGCTTTATTGGCATCGGCTTTCATGGACGCTTTATCTTCGCCACATTTGCCTTCTTTCATTTTTTTGGCTTTATCTTCGCCGCACTTTCCTTCACCACACTTGCCTTCTTTCATTTTTTTGGCTTTATCTTCGCCGCACTTTCCTTCGCCGCATTTACCTTCTTTCATTTTTTTGGCTTTATCTTCGCCACACTTTCCTTCACCACACTTGCCTTCAGGTGCAAACTGACTATAGCCGGATTCTAGTGATTGAACCCCAAATGGATTTGCTTCAGCCAATGTTGACGTTGATGCCAACGAACCTAAAACCACGGCACCTAGCGCACAAGCCATAGATGTTTTGTTGATTTGTTTCATGGGAATACCCCTACTTGTCGTTATCAGATTAAGACGCGCTAAGCACGTGTATAAAATAAGACCCTATAAGCTTAATTCTTATTTCAAAAAGGGTTCACAATATATACATAAATATTATAGATGTCTAATAAGTATAATAATTTTATATATTCTGTTACATGTCAAACAAGCAAAATCCGTTTACGTTTTAATCAAATCAGGTTAGCTTAGAACCGCGTTATTAACCTTTAGTTGAATCTATAAATGGCTATTACACAGTTCTACCTTGGCGATTGGCAAGTCGAACCATCCTCTAATACTTTAAGACTCGGAAAATTTAAGCGGACCATTGAACCCAAAGCCATGGACGTTTTACTCCTACTTTGCCAGCAAGCTGGTGAGGTAGTGAGTGCCGACGATATTGTACGCCAATGTTGGCCCAACTCGCCCGTTGGCGACAACCCCATTCATAAAACCATTACTCAGCTACGAAAAGCGTTAGACGACAAAGCCAGTGACCCACTATTTATTGAAACCATAAGAAAACGTGGGTATAGGGTTATTGCCGATGTGCAGTTTGTAGAAGACGAACAAACCCGTGCAGCAGAGACTAATTGGCAAGGTCAGTCCCCCTTCCCCGGCTTAACCGCGTTTACCCAGCAAGAAAGCCAAGTGTATTATGGCCGTAACGCCGCAGTGAAAAATTTAATTCACCGACTTGCCGAGCAATGCAACAGAAAACGCCCTTTTACCTTAATTATTGGCCCCAGTGGTTCAGGTAAAAGCTCGTTAGTGCATGCAGGGTTATTACCCAGAATGTTAAACGAAAAGGGGGCAAACGGCATACGTGCCTTCGACTACATCAGCATTGATTTTTCCGATATTCGCCCCGCTTACATTATTGAAGAGTTAGCCGCCTGCATGTTGGACTGGGACATTAATGATGCCCCAATGTTTGAGGGGGAGAGCGCAGACTCTTTAGCGATAAAGCTGACTACTCACCCTGAACAGATTATTCATAACGTAAAAACAAAGCTAAGCCAGAGCGACCACTACAACACCTTGGCCTACCCTTGTTTTGTGATTGTACTAGACCGACTAGAAGCTTATTTAGCCACCTCAGCGGTTAGCGTTAGCCAGCGAAACGCCGTATTTTCTCTGTTAGACACCTTGTCGCAAAGCGGTATATTTATGATATTGCTGGTATGTAGAAACGACTTTTACCACCAGTTAGCTGCCTACCCCACCCTAATGAAAAACAAAGAACGGGGCGCGCATTTCGACCTTACCCCACCATCCGCAGGCGAACTTAGCCAAATGATACGCCTACCCGCCATTGCCGCGGGTTTGAACTGGGAAGAAGACGACAACACAGATGTCACCCTAGACGACATTATTCTTACCGATGCCGCCGCTGAACCCGATTGCTTACCTTTGTTGCAATATACGCTGCAAGAACTCTACTTACAGCGAAAAGACAACACGCTACTAGTAAGCACCTATAAGCAATTAGGCGGTATTGAAGGGGCGATTGGTCACAAAGCCGAACAACTTTTCCAGCATATGCCAGCTAAGGTACAAACCGCGTTAGACCGCGTATTACCTTTAATAATAACCCTTGCCAACGACGGCAATACACTTACCAGCCGCACGGCCCTATGGAGTGAACTCACTAACGATAATGAAAAGCAGTTTGCAACCTTAATGGTAGAAAATCGGTTATTTGTATCGCATCTCTACCAAGATAAAGCGTGCTTTAAAGTCGCCCACGAAGCGGTACTTCGCCGCTGGCAGCGAGTACAAACGTGGCAGCAACAACACCAAAGTTCGTTAGTCAGTAAAAACCGCCTTGAACAGCAAACCCAACAGTGGCTGCAAGACAACAAAAGTAAGGCGTTTTTGCTGACCGAGGGTAAACCCTTAACCGATGCGCTGGCGTTAAAAGGCGACACCAGCTTAAGCCTTTCCCAAGACGAACTTGCCCTCATCAAGGCATCACAAAAAACCGCCCAACGGAAACGAATTATTCGCCGAGTGACGCTGGCCGCGCTAGCGTGCTTAACGGTAGTTTCATTTGGTGCCATGCTACAAAGTCAGCAGTCCCAACACCTGGCCGAAAGAAAACGGCTAGAAGCCGAAAATCTAATGGGTTATATGATAGGTGACTTTGCCGATAAACTACGTAGCGTAAAACGCATGGATTTATTGGAAGGCATTAGCGAACAAGCACTGAGTTATGTTGAACAAGCTCAGCAAGCGAGTGAATATGGATTTTTTACCATTAGCCCGCCAAAAGCCAGTTTCGAACTTCGTTTTCAACATGCGCTTTCACTGCAAGCGATGGCCGAAGTACGATTTTACCGAGACGATACTGAAACCGCTAAACAATTGTATGAAGAGGCTGATAAACGTTTAAGTGCATTATTAGAAGAACAGCCCAATAACTTCGAACTGCTAAAGGCGGCGGGGGCGAATGCCTTTTGGTTGGGGAATATTGCGTTGGGCAATATTGCGTTGGGCAATCGGCAATTTGAAGTATCAAGAGCAGAATTTAAGCGTTATGTTGACTTGAGCAAGCAATTGGTAAGTGCGTACCCAGACAATCTAGAAGCGTTACTAGAATTGTCTTACGCATATAGCTCTTTAGGCGGAGTCGAATATAAAACTTTTAAGTGGGACGCAGCTCTTACTCACTTTCGTCGTTCGATTAACTTAAAAAAACAGTACCTAGACATCGAGCCACATAACATTCACTTGCATAGCTATACAGCTGATACACTTTCATGGATTGCTTCAACATTAGAGCATAAAGGTCAGCTAGCGGATGCTAAAAAGATATTGATAGACGCTCAAAATATACTAACCGAACAGCTTGAGATTAACCCTGATAACGCTGAGATTAAGGAAACATTAGCGTTTGTATTTCTGAACTTGTCAGAACTTAACGAAACTATGCAACGCCCAGATTTGGCTCGAAACAATTTACTGCAGGCTAAAGAGTTATTTGTAAATGCATTAAATCAAGATCCTGATAATAGCTACTGGAAACATGATCTCGTTTATACTAATGCGATGCTTGTCAGAAATTCACTCTACATGAATGACCATGATACTAACGAGCAAGAGATTACTTTGCTACTTAGCGAGGTGATAAAGCCATATATATCAATTAAAGTTAAATTGGTTCTCATTAAGTTCTTTTTAGTAAATAAAGACTTCTCGGCAAGCAAATTAATTCTTTCTACTGTAGATGAACACTTCGAAACTGAGATCGAAAAGTATACCGATAAATATCTACTAGAGAATGCTTATGAGTTAACCGAATACTTTACTGCAAGGGTTTATTACAAACGATACACCGGACTTGCCTATGAACCAGACTGCCAAGTGTTACAGTCTATGACCGACAAACTGCTTACTTTAAGTTTAAAGCCTACATTCCTAATCGCCAACCACCTGAGTAAAACATGTCTAGGAATATTGGACGAAGCCAAGCTTGTAGAAAAACAGCTTAATTTAATGAACATAAACACTTCAGATTTTTAACCCAATATAAAGGAGCCAAAAATGTCAGCACCTATAATTAGCTTTACGGTATCTGTAGATACGTCATCGTCTTCAGTGGAATACACGATATATGATTCGGAAGGTAGCCCAACCACAGAAGCAGTCACGGTAGAGGAAGCAAATACCATTATTACATACACTCTCAACCCAGATAGCTCTAATCTACAGTTCATAGCGCCTGAAATAACAGGAGATCCCAGCCATGACCTTAGTATAAATATCTCAAAGGACGGCCAAGTGTTAACGATCATTGATTCTGATGCAGACAAAGAAGATATTTGTTTAAAACTCGTTACCGTGCCAAAAAACCAAGTATTCGTTAGCCCAGACCCTCAATTAAAAAACAGACCTACCGGGAGATAAAAATATTATTGTTTTGCGCCTAGCACCTAGGCGCAAAACATGTCGATATACCCCAGAAAAAGTAATATCTGAACCAGATTAAAACCGTAGACTAAACTCAAGTTTCACGAAATAATTGAAACCTGCTATCTATCCCGCTGGGTAACCGCAACTAACCCAAGTGATGTTACTTTACTTAGTAAGTAAGATCCGCTCATGGTAATTGCAATTAACATTCAACACGCTAGAGAAGTGATCTAGCGTGTTTTAGTCTAGCAGTTTTTACAAATAACAAATCTGGTCCCTGCCTTGAGACTTAGCTTGATAAAGTAAGGTATCAGCAGCATTCAATAACGATTCGGTATTGTTGTACCTACCTTCCAATTGAGTGGCCACCCCCATACTTACGGTAAGCTGCGACTCTTTTGTGACGGCAAACTGGCGGGTACTAAGCTGTGATATATGGCGCTTAATACGAATAGCCAACAACTGTGCTGTTTGCGGTGAACACTTAGGCAATACCAGCGCAAATTCTTCACCGCCATAACGGGCTGCCAAGGTATCGCGATGGGGTAAGCTTAACGAAATAGTCTCACCTATGCGTTTTAAGCAACGGTCGCCCGCTATGTGCCCGTACCTATCGTTAAAATCTTTAAAGTGATCAATATCAATAAAGATAATACTAAGAGGAAGATTATCTTGCTCGCAAATATTCCATTGCTTCGTTAAGTAGTCGGCAAAACGGTGGCGATTGGCAAGGCCGGTTAAATAGTCTGTATTGGCTTTTTGTTTAAGCAAACCGTACTCTGCTTTATGCAAAGTGAGATCACGCAAAATACAAAGAAATAATGTATTAGACGAAGACAATTCTTCGGGTAGCGTTGAAATAGACATCTCCACACTGATTGTCGGACTAAGGTCTGCTTTTAGGTTCAATTCTATAGGTGGTGAAGATATTGGATAGTGGCGCCCCTTTTCTAAACAGTCTATGAGCAGTGTTTGAGACTTCCCTTTTGCGTCAACGACCAACTCAAGTAAATTATGACCCAGTAGTCTATCTCGTTGTGCGCCCATTAAATTGGCAACCATAGGATTGAGCATTTCAATGACGCCAGATGAATCAATAACGATTACCGCTTCGTTAATAAAGTTTATCATTCGCGCTAATGATGAATCTTGATAAAAGTTAAACAGCTTTGGCGTTGGTCTAGTTTCTTTGTTTTTGTTAATCATCGAAGAGAACATCCTTTATTCACCTTTATAGGAATAGTTGATGAAACAAAGATTACGCTTTTTAAATATATGTATCCTTCCGAGCACCTTCGCTTTTAACACTCTGATTTTTATATAAAATAACCGAAAGGGAAGAGTAAAAAGCGAGTCAAATTAAGTATAAAAGGCCAAAAGTACAAGAAATTTCTGAAAGAAAAATTCAATTGGTAGGAACTTTATCGGTAAAGTTTCGACCTTCGACAGGATAAGTATTATTCGTAGCTAGTGGAGGCAGAATACCTGAATAGAAATAAAGTTAATGGGACCAGAGTACTTTATTGCGAATATCGTAAAAGTACTCTGACCCCATTATTTTTTCTTTTTACAAACGCCTGAAAGCAAAAAACCCGCCGTAAGGCGGGTTTTTCTAATAGGGACTTGGCAGTGTCCTACTCTCACATGGGGAAACCCCACACTACCATCGGCGCTAATACGTTTCACTTCTGAGTTCGGAATGGGATCAGGTGGTACCGTATCGCTATGGCTGCCAAGAAATTTGGTAACAATTTGGGAAAGTTTGATATTAATTCAATCAGTGAGTAACTACTTTTTACTCTATCTTGCTTTTAGCTTGTCTTTGCTTACAACGCCAACTTCTCATCGAAGCCTTTTAGGCGTTGTATGGTTAAGCCTCTCGGGCAATTAGTACAGGTTAGCTTAACGCCTTACAACGCTTCCACACCCTGCCTATCAACGTCATCGTCTATAACAACCCTTCCAGACCTTAAAGGTCAGGGATGACTCATCTTTGGGCCGGCTTCCCGCTTAGATGCTTTCAGCGGTTATCCGTTCCGAACGTAGCTACCGGGCAATGCCATTGGCATGACAACCCGAACACCAGCGGTTCGTCCACTCCGGTCCTCTCGTACTAGGAGCAGCTCCCATCAATCATCCAACGCCCACACCAGATAGGGACCGAACTGTCTCACGACGTTCTAAACCCAGCTCGCGTACCACTTTAAATGGCGAACAGCCATACCCTTGGGACCGACTTCAGCCCCAGGATGTGATGAGCCGACATCGAGGTGCCAAACACCGCCGTCGATATGAACTCTTGGGCGGTATCAGCCTGTTATCCCCGGAGTACCTTTTATCCGTTGAGCGATGGCCCTTCCATACAGAACCACCGGATCACTATGACCTACTTTCGTACCTGCTCGACGTGTCTGTCTCGCAGTTAAGCTAGCTTATGCCATTGCACTAACCTCACGATGTCCGACCGTGATTAGCTAACCTTCGTGCTCCTCCGTTACTATTTGGGAGGAGACCGCCCCAGTCAAACTACCCACCAGACACTGTCCACATTCCCGATAAGGGAACTATGTTAGAACATCAAACATACAAGGGTGGTATTTCAAGGACGGCTCCACATCATCTAGCGACAATGCTTCAAAGCCTCCCACCTATCCTACACATGTAGGTTCAATGTTCAGTGCCAAGCTGTAGTAAAGGTTCACGGGGTCTTTCCGTCTAGGTGCGGGTACACAGCATCTTCACTGCGATTTCAATTTCACTGAGTCTCGGGTGGAGACAGCGTGGCCATGGTTACACCATTCGTGCAGGTCGGAACTTACCCGACAAGGAATTTCGCTACCTTAGGACCGTTATAGTTACGGCCGCCGTTTACCGGGGCTTCGATCAAGAGCTTCGTCCGAAAACTAACCCCATCAATTAACCTTCCGGCACCGGGCAGGTGTCACACCCTATACGTCCTCTTACGAGTTTGCAGAGTGCTGTGTTTTTAATAAACAGTCCCAGCCACCTGGTCACTGCGGCCTCCATGTGCTTACGACGCGAAGTCTTCACACACAGAGGCGTACCTTCTCCCGAAGTTACGGTACAATTTTGCCGAGTTCCTTCACCCGAGTTCTCTCAAGCGCCTTAGTATTCTCTACCTGACCACCTGTGTCGGTTTGGGGTACGGTTCATATAATCATAAGTTTAGAAGCTTTTCCTGGAAGCAGGGCATCAACAACTTCACCACCTTGGTGGCTCGTCTCGTGTCTCGACTTTAAGAACCCGGATTTACCTAAGTTCTCGGTCTACGCACTTTCACTTGGACAACCAACGCCAAGCTTGCCTAGCCTTCTCCGTCCCTCCATCACTGATTATATAAGTACGGAAATATTAATCCGTTTCCCATCGACTACGCATTTCTGCCTCGCCTTAGGGGCCGACTTACCCTGCCCTGATTAGCATGGGACAGGAAACCTTGGTCTTCCGGCGTGGGAGTTTTTCACTCCCATTATCGTTACTCATGTCAGCATTCGCACTTGTGATATGTCCAGCAAGCTTTACAACTCACCTTCATCCACTTACACAACGCTCCCCTACCCAGCACAGTAAACTGTGCTGCCGCAGCTTCGGTATATTGCTTAGCCCCGTTACATCTTCCGCGCAGGCCGACTCGACTAGTGAGCTATTACGCTTTCTTTAAAGGGTGGCTGCTTCTAAGCCAACCTCCTAGCTGTCTGTGCCTTCCCACATCGTTTCCCACTTAGCAATATTTTGGGACCTTAGCTGGCGGTCTGGGTTGTTTCCCTCTCCACGACGGACGTTAGCACCCGCCGTGTGTCTCCCGGATAGTTCTCATTGGTATTCGGAGTTTGCAAAGGGTTGGTAAGTCGGGATGACCCCCTAGCCTTAACAGTGCTCTACCCCCAATGGAATTCGTCCGAGGCTCTACCTAAATAGATTTCGGGGAGAACCAGCTATCTCCCGGTTTGATTGGCCTTTCACCCCCAGCCACAAGTCATCCCCTAACTTTTCAACGTTAGTGGGTTCGGTCCTCCAGTTGATGTTACTCAACCTTCAACCTGCTCATGGCTAGATCACCGGGTTTCGGGTCTAT
This sequence comes from Alteromonas sp. B31-7, assembly GCF_015767655.1. Taxonomy (NCBI): domain Bacteria; kingdom Pseudomonadati; phylum Pseudomonadota; class Gammaproteobacteria; order Alteromonadales; family Alteromonadaceae; genus Alteromonas; species Alteromonas sp. B31-7. Next base: position 1,599,250 of record NZ_CP065233.1, on the reverse strand, counting down.
ACCTAGCAACTCAACGCGCAGTTAACACTCGCTTTCGCTACGGCTCCGCTATTCGCTTAACCTTGCTACTAAATATAAGTCGCTGACCCATTATACAAAAGGTACGCAGTCACCCCGAAGGGCTCCCACTGCTTGTACGTATACGGTTTCAGGTTCTATTTCACTCCCCTCACAGGGGTTCTTTTCGCCTTTCCCTCACGGTACTGGTTCATATCTATCGGTCAGTTAGGAGTATTTAGCCTTGGAGGATGGTCCCCCCATATTCAGTCAAGATAACACGTGTCCCGACCTACTCGATTTCACTGTAAAGCACGCTTTGTGTACGGGGCTATCACCCTGTATCGCTCCTCTTCCCAAAGGATTCCCACTACACACTAAACAGCTTAAGGGCTGTTCCCCGTTCGCTCGCCGCTACTAGGGGAATCTCGTTTGATTTCTTTTCCTAAGGTACTTAGATGTTTCAGTTCCCCTCGTTCGCCTCGTTACACTATGTATTCATGTAACGATACCTGTAAACAGGTGGGTTTCCCCATTCGGACATCTGTGGCTCAAATGCATTTTGTCGGCTCACCACGCTTTTCGCAGACTTACACGTCCTTCATCGCCTCTAACTGCCAAGGCATCCACCGTATACGCTTCGTCACTTAACCATACAACCCTAAAAAGCCTTGAGTATCGGCCTCATGTCCGCCTTTTGAATTCGGACAAGGGTAATGTTGTATGCATGACAAGCTAATCGGAAGAATTGCCTTGCTATCAATCAATGTTGATAACAAGCAATTCAAGTCAAGTAGAGTAAAAAGTACGTCTTTCGACTTCTCAGTTACTCAATTTTGATTGATTACTATTAATATCAGCTTTCCAAATTGTTAAAGAACATTCGATGTTTCCTGCTAAAGCAGTACTTTCATCTTTAGAGTAAAAAACCCTAATCAATGCTTACTAAAACAGTAAATATTCATTAGGATTTCGGGTCCAACGTGACACAAATATCAGCTTTCTACCTTAGCCTTTCACTACCGCCAACTTTAGCGAGTAGAAAAACCGTCAGGAAGCTCTGCTTCCGGTTAAGCGGCTTTTTCACGACCACTTGCAAAGCAAGTAACGTAAAACTACAACCAATTCGCTTGGTAAAGTTAGTTTGAATGCGAGAAGCGCAATGTGCTTTAGCACCTGAGCATCGCAGCGTTCAAAATAACGCAAGCAAGTAGAATTGGTAGGCTTGGGCAGACTTGAACTGCCGACCTCACCCTTATCAGGGGTGCGCTCTAACCAGCTGAGCTACAAGCCTAGGGTAAAACAAGCAGATGGTGGAGCTAAGCAGGATCGAACTGCTGACCTCCTGCGTGCAAGGCAGGCGCTCTCCCAGCTGAGCTATAGCCCCATAAGCTTATGTCGTTCTTTATTTTTTAAACAAGACTATCTGTGTAGGCACTGCATCAAGTGCGTCTATCGACGTAATGGTAAGGAGGTGATCCAACCCCAGGTTCCCCTAGGGTTACCTTGTTACGACTTCACCCCAGTCATGAAACACAAAGTGGTAATCGTCCTCCCGAAGGTTAGACTAACTACTTCTTTTGCATCCCACTCCCATGGTGTGACGGGCGGTGTGTACAAGGCCCGGGAACGTATTCACCGCAGTATTCTGACCTGCGATTACTAGCGATTCCGACTTCATGGAGTCGAGTTGCAGACTCCAATCCGGACTACGACATTCTTTAAGGGGTCCGCTCCACATCACTGTCTCGCTTCCCTCTGTAAATGCCATTGTAGCACGTGTGTAGCCCTACACGTAAGGGCCATGATGACTTGACGTCGTCCCCACCTTCCTCCGGTTTGTCACCGGCAGTCTCCTTAGAGTGCCCAACTTAAGGCTGGCAACTAAGGACAAGGGTTGCGCTCGTTGCGGGACTTAACCCAACATCTCACGACACGAGCTGACGACAGCCATGCAGCACCTGTGTCTGAGTTCCCGAAGGCACCAATCTATCTCTAGAAAGTTCTCAGCATGTCAAGTGTAGGTAAGGTTCTTCGCGTTGCATCGAATTAAACCACATGCTCCACCGCTTGTGCGGGCCCCCGTCAATTCATTTGAGTTTTAACCTTGCGGCCGTACTCCCCAGGCGGTCTACTTAGCGCGTTAGCTTCGCTACTCACGACTTAAAGTCACAAACAGCTAGTAGACAGCGTTTACGGTGTGGACTACCAGGGTATCTAATCCTGTTCGCTACCCACACTTTCGCACATGAGCGTCAGTCTTTGGCCAGGGAGTCGCCTTCGCCACTGATGTTCCTCCAGATATCTACGCATTTCACCGCTACACCTGGAATTCCACTCCCCTCTCCAAGACTCTAGTCTGCCAGTTCTAAATGACTATCCCAGGTTGAGCCCGGGGCTTTCACATCTAGCTTAACAAACCGCCTGCGTGCGCTTTACGCCCAGTAATTCCGATTAACGCTCGCACCCTCCGTATTACCGCGGCTGCTGGCACGGAGTTAGCCGGTGCTTCTTCTGTTGTTAACGTCACGGCTAGCAGGTATTAACTACTAACTTTTCCTCACAACTGAAAGTGCTTTACAACCCGAAGGCCTTCTTCACACACGCGGCATGGCTGCATCAGGGTTTCCCCCATTGTGCAATATTCCCCACTGCTGCCTCCCGTAGGAGTCTGGACCGTGTCTCAGTTCCAGTGTGGCTGATCTTCCTCTCAGAACAGCTAGAGATCGTTGCCTTGGTAAGCCATTACCTTACCAACTAGCTAATCTCACTTGGGCCTCTCTTTGCGCCGGAGCCTAAGCCCCGTTTGGTCCGTAGACATTATGCGGTATTAGCAGTCGTTTCCAACTGTTATCCCCCTCGCAAAGGCAAGTTCCCAAGCATTACTCACCCGTCCGCCACTCGTCATCTTCTAGCAAGCTAGAAATGTTACCGTTCGACTTGCATGTGTTAGGCCTGCCGCCAGCGTTCAATCTGAGCCATGATCAAACTCTTCAATTAAATATATCGAAATATGAATCGTCGTTGTGACACTCTTAACGAGTGCCCACACAGATTGTCTTGTCTAAATTGTTAAAGAACATCGTGCAGAATCATGACGCTTTTTGTCGTGACTTCTGCGCAAGGAGGACCAACATTACTCTCAGTTGATTCGTTTTCCTTGCTAGCGGACAACCTTGGTCGTCGCAATTCACTAGAAGCGTTTTTACTTCTCAGTGATTAGCCTCTTCCAAAGCGGATGCGTATGTTACAGCGCATCATTTTTTTGTCAACACTTTTGTTTGAATATTTATTCAAACCAGTTGTTTAACACTCTTCACCTGAGCCACCTATTCGACGTTCCCCGTTGAAGAGGCGCGCATTCTACGCATCTAAATAAATACGTCAACAGTTTCTACCCATAAAATACAAAAAAGGCGCCCAACCGAGCACCTTTTAATCAATTTGCTTATTTGTCGTACTACCAAGCAACAATAGACGTTATTTCAAAGTAGAATTACGTGGATTTGTGAGAATCTTCTTGGTTCTCACCTTCATCTTTTGTCGTCGTTTTAAAGTCAGCATCTTCTTCATGATCGCCCACCACGTCATTTAGTGTGACTTTATCTACCGTTCTGAAGGTATTTATTGGGCCTGCCAATGCATACAAAGCAAAGACGATAAAAAGCACGAGTGCGGGTTCAGTAGCAACAATGACGAATATAAGAAGAACAATTAACAAACCTACAAAGGGAACTTTGCCGTGCCAGTTAACTTCCTTAAACGAATTATATTTAAAGTTGCTCACCATAAGTAGGCCAGATAAACCCGTTACCGCGGCTACAATTAGCCCATAATCGGCGCCACTAGCATCATACTCTACACCCACCCAAACGAGACCAGCAACAACCGCTGCGGCGGCAGGGCTGGCTAAACCTTGGAAGAAACGTTTATCGGCAATACCCACCTGAGTATTAAACCTTGCCAGTCGCAATGCTGCGCCTGCGACATATATAAAGGCCGCTAGCCATCCTAGTTTACCTAATTCGGTCAACCCCCAATTATAAGCCACTAGCGCAGGCGCCATACCAAACGAAACCATGTCGGCCATAGAATCGTATTCTGCGCCAAAATCACTTTGCGTGTTAGTCATTCTGGCCACTCTTCCATCCAGGCCATCAAAGATCATGGCTACGAATATGGCAACTGCTGCTGCTTCAAAGCGTCCGTTCATTGATGACACTACAGCGAAAAAGCCAGAAAATAGCCCTGCCGTGGTCAGTAAATTGGGGAGTAAATAAATCCCTTTTCGTTTTTGTTCAGACATAAGTCCTCATTGGCACTAATTAATTGCGGCTAATTATTTCATAGTTAATAAGCTACGCATAGATGCAAGATAACAAGGGCATGTGCCTTTCATCTTTAATCGCTTCTTGTTTCTACTCAACGTAAGCACTCAATAACTAGGTATATGATCACATACCTACATACGCACACCTTTCAGGTAGGATCGTTAATACCATGTTGAAGTTCGCGAGCGGAAATAATAAAAGTTTGCCGCCATCGCTTGAACTACACCTTTTAACGAATAGCAAAAGGTTTAGTCGTATGAAAATGTCTCGTTTACCTAATTTTATATTAAAAGCCGTGTTACCAACGCTGCTTTTGATTGCAGTCGGCTCTGCCCATGCCGGCAAAAACCAAAGTAATTACTCAGATTACAATGCCTGTCTAAGTAATAGCGGTAGTCAAAGCGACTGTGACAGTGCGCTTGGGGAATCGGTGTACAACTTAGTGTCGGAAGACGTGTACGTGTCGACGAGTAGCCAGTATTCAAATATCTCTATCGATGATGTAAACATTTCCATTTCAGCCTGGTCAGATACGGTTGGTACCTATAATGATGACGTGGTCACTTCTGCTTATGTTGTAGACTTAGGCAGTTACGGGTACGGCGTATACAATAAAGATGCTGAAATGGACGGTTCTAGCCCCGATCATGCTATTGATAGTTACAATACTGTTAGCCGAAATGTTGATTATGATTTCGACTTTGTACTCCTTTCTTTTTCAGAGTCGGTTACGTTAACGGGCGCAGGATTCTCGTGGGTAGGGAAAACCGACAACACCCAATTATCTATCGCTGCGTTAGATGATCTATCTGGGTTAGTTTCTGGCGACCAAACATGGTCAAATATTGTTGAAGGCGCACTCACTGCAGGCTCGTATGATATTGAAAGCTATGAATCGATTGATATTGCGCAGTTTGAAGAGACCGAAACCGCACAGTATTGGCTCGTTGGAGCATACAATTCAGTGTTTGGTGAATTAGACAGCAATATGTTTGACGACGCATTTAAACTTGCAAGTATCGGTTTTGAAAAAGCATCTGATACGCCGGGAAATTCCAATCCCACTGAGGTCAGTGAGCCGAATACACTTGGTGCATTTTTAGCCGTCGGTCTAATCGTCGCGTGGCGCCGTAAGAATAAATGATCTTAATGTAGACTATAGGGGTAAACAAAGCGTAAACCAATGTCAGGTTTTTTTACCCCGCTCCCAACCAAACACCAAATTCCCTTTATAATTCATACACGTAAAAAGTGGCACACATAGTGCTTACTCAATTTATTAATTGTTGTATTAGTAGATGTGAGTTCGTTGTTTATGAAATGTTTGTCGATTATTGCACTAAGCCTGTCCTACTTGCTTGCTACAACGCCAGCGCTTGCTGGGGGCGGCGGTAGCGGAAGTAGTAACGATTCAGGCTCTGCCACAGGCGACAGCGCACTAGACGAACATGTGTACGACCTATATTCAGACGGCTCTACCAATATTAATTATACCCTTGATGCAACTACTTCAAGCATCGTTATTGATGGTACAACGGTTACTGTGGGCGTTACTGCTTGGTCGGATACCCAAAATATCTCTAACGACGGTGTTAATAACGACGATAACGAAGTTGTTAAGTACTCACAATTAAATGGGTACAGTTACAATGGTGATTACGGATTCGGCCTGGTCAACTCAAATGACAACGATTCTCACACCCTAGATAACTTCTCAGGTGGTGACGATTTCGATATGGTGTTGTTCTCATTCAGTGAGGAAGTCACCTTATCAGCCGCGTCGTTTACGTATTTACAAGGCTACGACACTGACAAACAGGTGTCAGTGGTTGGACTTAGTGATATTTCGTTGTTTGAGAATCACGCATCGAACGAATTCAGTTGGGCAGATGTTGCCTCTGGTGTAGGTACGGTGGTGTCTGATGGTCACTTTACTATTTCATCAAATATATCTTCACATGGTTCCCATGGCGATTTCACTAGTGACTTTACAGAATTAAGCGCTGCGAAATACTGGTTAGTAGGCGCTTACAATATTTACTTTGATGACAGCAGCACAAGTTATCAAGGCTCTGGATTCAAGCTTGCTTCTCTTAGTATAACCACTGGCGGTACAGATGTTGTTAGCCCGCCCAATGAAGTTAGCGAGCCAGCCCCCATTGCCCTTTTACTTACAGGTTTTGGATTGATGGCTTGGCGACGTAAGCAAATTCGTCAAACAGTTTAAAAATTAAGTAAAAACACGTATCTTATAAAGGCGGCTTAGGCCGCCTTTTTTATTGGTGTTCAGTGGGATAGTTGTACTTATGCTAGGATTGAAAAAATTGGGATTGGTTAAAAGTGCGATCATTGGCACTCTGCTATTGGGGGCCAGCTTCAATAGTTTAGCCACCACTTCGGAAGATTACGAGAAAGCGCTTCGCGCCTACAATGTCAGCGAGTACGATGAAGCCTATATTCACTTAAAAAATAGCTTACAAAAAGACCCCGAAAACCTCGCAGCAAAAATTTTGATGGGCAGGATCCTGCTGATTAACGGCTACCTTGTTGCCGCAGAACAAGAATTTACCGAAGCCCTTTCTATGGGTGCTGATATCAACCTGCTGGCCGAACCCTTAGGGAATACTTGGCTATTTCTTAATAAATACAAAGATATCACCGAATTTAATCAAACAGAAAAATTAAGTGGCGAGAACAAACGTGATTGGTTGCAAATTACGGCCACGGCTTGTGTGCGGTTAGAAGATTTATTTTGTGCTAAGAGTGAATACTCAAAAATCCTAAATGACTACCCAACTCATGTGCCAGCGATGAATGGATTAGCCTCTATTGCGCTTCAACAAGATAACCCGGATTTGGCGCGCAATTATATTAGCCGCGCAGAAGCCATCGATAGCGAAAATGCCATAACGTGGCGTCTGAAAGGACAATTGGCCTACTTAGAAGGCGACACGCAATCTGCCACCGAATTTCTTCAACAAGCGCTTACGTTTAACCGGGAAGATCCCATTGCTCTGCGAAACCTCGTGGATTTGTACCTTCAGGCAAAAGACTACGATAGAGCTAGGCTTTTTGTGGCTGAGATTATTGAAGATACACCAAACGACCCTTTAGCCATTCTATTGAATAGCTGGCTAGAAAGTAGGCAGGCAGAGGAAATCATTGATAATGAGAAACTAGAGCAACTGAATGAGTTTATGGCACAACTCTCTCCTGAACTCATAGCATCTCAACCTATGTTGCTTTATATCAGCGGGTTAACAAACTTTTTTAACAACAATATGGAAAAGGCAGCAAAGGATTTCAGTTCGTACTTGCAGCAAGAAAGCGATGATATTCAAGCAGTCATGATGTTGTCGCAAGTGTATCTCGCCACACAACAGTATAAACAAGCCCTTATTTTGCTAGAAAAGCATCAAACTGCGCTATTAGAAAACCCTGAGTCTGCGTTAATACTAGGCGATTTGTTCATCCGTCAGAACAAAGCATTTAAAGCTGAACGCTTACTGCAACGCTTAGAACTTCGTTACCCAGACAACCCCAAGCTTCAGCTATTTAAAATAAAACTGATGGCTGCAAGAGGAAAGCAACAAGAAGCCTTAGCCATTTTGGACAATAGCTTCGAGCAAAACAAAGGCAATTCTTCATTTTTGTTTGCCTATTCACTCATGCATCTACAAGCTCAAGATTTCGAAAAATCGCTACTTGGCGCACGGCTATTAACAGAAATGTTCCCAGATGAAGCTGAAGTTTATAATCTTCAAGCAGGAATACTGATTCGTCAGGGCAAGCTTGAAGAGGCAAAACAGGCGATAGAAAAAGCCCTATCGTTAAACCCCACCCATTTTCCCGCAAAATTTAACTTAGCTGCCACCTACAGCCGCCTTGGCGATATCGATAGGTCAAATACCTTAGTGGAAGAATTACTCACGCTGTCTCCACAGCATATTGAGACACTACTACTAAAAGCCTTCAATGCCTCAAGGCTAGGGCAAAATAACGAGGCTAAACAGCTGTATCTCGATATTCTCGTGATAAGCCCAGCCAACGTAGCAGCGCGCCAGCGGTTAGTGACCATGTATCAAAACGAAGGGGACCTATCCACTGCACTCTACCATTTAGACAGATTGCTGAAAGATAACTTTGATAACCCTGACTACTTACTCGATAAAGCCTCAATTCAAATTAGCATGCGGCTACAAAATGAAGCGCAGAAAACCCTCAACATTGTGCAAAACTTCATTGCAGGTGACGCACCGCGTTTGGTTAAGTTCAGTAACTTAAACTTGCAGTTGGGTAACGATGAACAGGCATTAGACGCTATTCGCGAGGCCCAGAAATCGGCCCCTAATAGTAACTTTATTGCACTTTCAAGGGTACGCCTGCTGCTTCAACTTGATAAGCTGTCAGAAGCAGAAGCCTTGTTAAACACATTGGCTGGAAAGCAAAAGGATAACCCTAATTATTGGCACCTAAAGGGGCAGTGGTTATCTGCTACCGACAAAGATGATGAAGCGATAGACGCTTACCGAAAAGCCATAGCGTTAGATCCTCGTTACGCTCAGCCCTTTATCGCCTTATACAACTACGCGCTGCAAGCCTCTTACGTTGACATTTTTATATCAGAAGCCAGAGCCATCTCACAGTCAGACCCGTCGAATTTGCTTGCAAGGAACTTGTTAGCCCAGTACCTGTTTTTCACCCGCAACTTTGACGAAGCCATGCCCATGTACGCCGCATTAGTGGAAGAGCCGAATTTGCTTAATCCAGCGCAAGCGTATAATCGGTTAGCGATTATGGCACTGGAAGACTCTTTAGAAGACGCTGCGGCCTATATTACTAAAGCGTATGCGTTATCACCCACAAGTCCAGACGTACTGGATACCTATGGCTGGGTTAAAGCGCAGCAAGGTGCCTATGAGGAAAGCTTGAAATTGCTACGCGATGCCTTTTCACGTAACGCTAAAAACCCCAATATTCGCTATCACCTTGGCTATACCCTCGCGAAAATGGGCCGAATAGAAGAAGCCAAAGAAGAATTAGACTTTGCAGTGAATATTGAACGGCCATTTTTTATGCGCCCACAAGCTCAAGCATTACTTGATAGTTTATAAACAAAAAAGGCCTTCAAAATGAAGGCCTTTTTCATTATATGACAGCTTCATCTAGTAAGGTCTATTGATTTAAGACCGTTAATTCGTCTCCATCAACATCAATGCGTATGGTGGATTCAGGCAATAAATGCCCCGCTAGCAGCTGTTGCGCCAAGGGGTTTTCAATATGTACTTGAATAGCCCGTTTAAGTGGCCGCGCGCCAAACACAGGGTCGAAACCCGCTTCGGCTAATTTATCCATAGCGGCTCCCGACAGTGTCAGTTTGTAGCCTTTATCAGCTAACCGGGCGCGAAGGGAGGCCAATTGAATTTTAGCAATGGACTTAATTTGATCCTTACCCAAGGGATGAAATACAACAATGTCATCTACTCGGTTAATAAATTCGGGCCTAAAGTGTTGGCCTACCACTCCCATTACGGCATTTTTCATTTCGTCATACTGGCTTTCATTGTGCTTATCTTGAATCACATCAGAGCCAAGGTTTGATGTCATGATAACCACGGTATTCTTGAAATCCACCGTTCTGCCTTGACCGTCAGTCAGCCTTCCATCGTCGAGGACTTGAAGCAAAATGTTAAACACATCTGGGTGTGCCTTTTCTACTTCATCTAGCAAAATAACCGAGTAAGGCTTTCTTCTTACCGCTTCCGTTAAATAGCCCCCTTCTTCGTAGCCAACATAACCGGGAGGCGCGCCGACCAAACGCGCGACAGAATGCTTTTCCATAAACTCCGACATATCGATACGGATCATGGCATCTTCGGTATCAAACATGAAACCGGCTAACGCTTTACATAACTCGGTTTTTCCCACACCGGTTGGGCCAAGAAACAAGAATGAACCAATCGGGCGGTTTGGATCTGCTAACCCTGCTCGGGAACGACGAATGGCATTTGAAACCGACTGTACTGCTTCGCTTTGACCCACAACGCGTTTATGAAGCACATCCTCCATTTTAAGCAGCTTATCACGTTCTCCTTCCAACATTTTTGACACCGGAATACCCGTCCAGCGAGAGAGCACATCAGCAATTTCCACATCAGTCACTTTATTTTTCACCAACTGTGTTTCTACTGTTTCGCCTTCTGACGCCCTTTCCAACTTAGCTTCTAACTCAGGAATGCGTCCGTATTGCAATTCGGACATGCGATTTAAATCTGAAGCACGCCGCGCTATTTCCAAATCGAGTTTCGCTTGCTCTAGCTCAGACTTGATGGTTTGGGTGCCCTGCATCGCTTCTTTTTCTTTCAGCCATACCTTTTCCAGCTCGCCATATTTAGTTTCAGCTTGCTCACGTTCTAGCTCAATCATTTCAAGCCGCTTATGACTCGCATCGTCGGTTTCTTTCGCTAGTGCCTGCTCTTCCAGCTTCAATTGAATGATACGACGTTCTAACCGGTCCATATCCTCAGGCTTCGAGTCTATTTGTAAGCGTATGCTTGATGCCGCCTCGTCGATAAGATCAATAGCCTTATCCGGTAATTGACGGTCGCTAATATATCTGTGTGACAAACTCGCTGCCGCCACTATCGCTGGGTCTGTAATATCCACCGAATGATGTAACTCGTAACGTTCTTTCAAACCACGCAAAATAGCGATGGTGTCTTCTACGCTGGGCTCTTCTACTAAGACTTTTTGAAAGCGTCGCTCAAGTGCCGCATCCTTTTCAATATATTGACGATATTCGTCCAGCGTTGTTGCACCTACGCAGTGAAGCTCTCCTCGCGCCAATGCTGGCTTGAGCATATTACCGGCGTCCATCGCGCCATCGCCTTTGCCAGCGCCAACCATGGTGTGCAATTCGTCAACAAACAGAATCACCCTGCCTTCTTCTTTGGCCAGTTCGTTAAGCACCGCTTTTAACCGCTCTTCAAATTCACCACGGTATTTTGCACCGGCGACTAATGCCCCCATATCTAAAGATAAAACACGCTTATTTTTAAGTCCTTCAGGCACTTCACCATTAATAATTCTTTGAGCCAACCCTTCTACGATAGCCGTTTTACCTACCCCCGGTTCACCGATGAGCACAGGGTTATTTTTCGTTCTACGCTGTAACACTTGTACCGTACGACGTATTTCTTCATCACGGCCTATTACCGGGTCTAATTTACCCTGCTCAGCTCGTTCAGTAAGGTCGGTGGTATACTTTTCCAACGCTTGGCGTACATCTTCAGCGTTAGGATCGGTGACCTTTTGCCCGCCGCGCATCTCGTCGATTGCGGTCTCAATCGCTTTTTGTGTGATATTGAGCTGTTTTAAGATTTGTCCAAGCTTACCGTTGTCCTGAAGCGCAGCCAGAACAAAAATCTCAGAGGTGATGTAATCATCTTTTCGTTGTTGGGTAATTTTGTCGCAAAGATTCAGTAAAATACCACTCTCTTTACTTAGTTGAATATCTCCGCCAATACCCTCCACCCGCGGCAAACGTTCTATTGCTTCACTTAGCGCAGAGCGCAGTGCATTCACATTCACTTTGGCTTGGTCTAAAACAGGGCGTACAGAGCCACCTTGCTGATTCAGCATGGCAGACATCAAGTGTACTGGCTCTATATATTGGTGGTCTCGTCCTAGCGCCAACGATTGGGCATCAGAAATAGCGAGTTGGAATTTGCTGGTAAATCTGTCTAAACGCATCGTTATACCCCGAAAAGATCTTCATTTCCTATATTCTATTTATGGTATCTGATCAGGAACGATTCAAGTGGAAGATGAAAAAGTTACCCTCCCCTTTGATTTAGCGCAAACCTATCACGCTTACAATACGTCCTGTAGGCGCATCTCCCGTGTGGGTAGCACGGCGGTGAGAATAAAATTGCTGAGGGTTACAGTAGGTACACAACTGACTATTGAACACTGAGTGTACCCCTAAGGCTGCAAGTTGGTGCTGCGCAACCTGAGGTAAATCTAACTGAAATTTATTTGCCCGCTTTCCACTCACGACTGCTTTTGGTACACCTTGAAACTTGTGGGCCAGGGTTTCATCAACTTCGTAGCATTGCTGGCATATGGCCGGCCCAATCCACGCTGTTAATTCGTGAGCAGGCGCATTAAATTCAGCAATGCATTGGCGAATAATGTTCGTATGAAGTCCTTTCCAACCCGCGTGAACTGCCGCGACTTGTCGTCCTTGTTTATCACAAAGCAAAACAGGCACACAGTCAGCTGTCATGACCGCACAAAAGTGCGCAGGGTGACTGGAAATAGCGGCATCTGCAACGAGTGGCTCACCTTTAGGCGTCGATACATCGTTGAGATGAATAACGGTGTTACCATGAACTTGCTGCAGCCAAACAATGTTATCGGCATGGGGTAAACGCTTGCGATTATTCGCCACTACTACAGGGTCATCCCCCACATGGTCGCCTACATTGCAATTCCCGTAGGTGCCCTTGCTATCGCCTATTGTTCGGGTTGAACAATAGGCAATTACCCCTTCAGGGAGGGGCCAATCGGGAAGAATAACGCAACTCATTTTATCTAATCAAAATCTGGATTAGCGAGAGAGTCTTCCCTTACCGACGCTAATAAGTGCTGCATATCAGCGGGCAAAGGCGCTTTCCAAGTCATCCATTCTTCCGTTTCAGGGTGAAACAGTGACAACTGTGCAGCATGAAGTGCCTGGCGTTGAAACCCTCTTAGAGTATCAATAAATTCATCCGACGCCCCTTTAGGAAGGCGAGGACGACCACCATAAACAGGATCACCTAACAGTGGATGCTTTATGTAAGCCATATGCACACGGATTTGGTGAGTTCGACCTGTTTCAAGCTTAAGTCTTAAGTGGGTATAAGCACGGAATTTTTCAATTACTCGATAATGGGTGGTGGCAGGTTTACCCATTTCCCTAACTGCCATATGAGTACGTTTGGTGGCATGCCTGCCAATAGGCGCATCTACCACGCCACCCGCAACCATGGTTCCCAATGCAATAGCCTCATATTCCCGGCTCATCACTCTGTGTTGAAGTTGATCGACTAAGTGGGTTTGCGCTGGTAAGGTTTTCGCCACAACCATAAGCCCTGTCGTATCTTTATCCAGACGATGAACTATCCCTGCTCGAGGGACTTTATCAATGTCAGGAACATGATTTAACAAGGCATTCAGCACCGTGCCACTAGGATTACCGGCCCCAGGATGTACTACTAAGTCAGCGGGTTTATTGATAACAAGAATATGCTCGTCTTCATAAACGATATCTAAAGCGATATCTTGCGGCTTGCTGGTAACTTGAATATCGATTTCCGCGTTAACGGTAACCCTTTCTTCAATCTGCATTTTGTGGCGAGGAACGGTAATTACCTCGCCATCAACAGCAACATTCCCATCTTGAATCCAAGTTTTTAGCTTAGAACGTGAATATTCAGGGAACAAATCAGCCAAAACCTGATCTAACCGTAAGCCAAAGTGCTCGGGCCCGGTTGTTGCGTCTAATTGTATTGTGTTTTCCGACTGTGTCATAACACCAATGATTAAATGTAAAAAGGGTATTATAACAAGCTTTCTATCGGTACACTGCGTTGTTTATTAAATTGTATGGTTTTTCTCACCGCGAGTACGTTAGAATACAAAAAATACGAGCTTAGACAGCGAAGTCATCCACACTGTTTAGCAGGAAACTAGAATTATTATGAAATCATTTCGTTTACTAGCCCCAGTAGTATTGGGTGCTATGGTGTCAGTTGCAGGTTGTAGCTCCTCTGCCGACAATGAAGAAAAAGCCGTTTTGGCTAATATGGGCGCGCAGCAATTGTACGAGCGTGCTAAACAAAGTATGGAAGTAGGAAACTTTAGTGCCGCTGCTCAAACCCTAAGCGCACTAGATTCTCGCTATCCATTTGGTCCCCTTTCACATCAAGTTCAATTAGATCTGATTTACAGCTATTACAAATCAGGTAAGAATGAAGAAACCATTGCCACCATCGACAGGTTTATTCGATTAAACCCGAACCATTCTGATGTGGACTATGCATACTACATGCGCGGCCTGACCAACATGGAGGCCGACAGTAACTTGTTTCAAGAACTGATGAATATCGATCGTACCGATCGTGACCCTTCTATGTCTCGTGAAGCGTTCGAAGATTTTAGACGACTTATTCAACAATATCCTGAAAGTAAATATGCGGTCGATGCCCGCAAACGTATGTTGCATATTAAAGATCGTTTAGCACGATACGAAATTGCGATTGCCCGTTTTTACATGCGCAGACAAGCATACGTAGCCGCGGCAAATCGTGGGCGCTACGTTCTTGAGCACTTCCCTGATACGACTCAAGTTCAACAAGCGCTGGAAATCATGGTGTCTAGCTATGAGCAGTTAGGGTTAGATGAACTTCGTGAAAACGCATTAAAGACGTTGCGTTTAAACTATCCTGATAGCGAATACATTAGCTAAGCAGTAAACATACAAAAAAGCGCACTTTGAAGTGCGCTTTTTTTTGGGAAAAATAAGGTTATCGAAAGAATAGATGACTAAAGGGATTTAATAACCGCGCGATGCCCGACGTAAAATGTAATGGTTGATCGACAATACTGAATACAAGACAGCCATCTTTGGCATCTGCCCGTGGCGTATGTGTATTTTGGCCGTCCATGAAGATAAAATCGCCGGTGTCGTATTTATTCAGGCCATCACTAAATTCACCATCAATAACCAATGTATATTCTGTGCCTCTGTGTGTGTGTTCTGGCACACTTCCACCTTGACCCATAAATATAAAGTTAGCAACGCCTTGATTACCTAAATCTACCGGTGCTTGCCAAAGTTTTCCAACCAAACTAGACCAGTTACCGGTTTTACCCACATATCGTCGTAAGGTTCGGGGAACAGTAAAAACTCGGCCATCTAATTCAATTTTATGCGTATCAGCTTCAGACCCAGAAGACACGTTAGCTGGGCTGCGGGTGCCCCGTGACTGATTCTTGCCATCCACTGACTTCGCATCTGGCATTTGAATAATATTCGCTAACATGTTGTCAAACATGGAGGAAGACGACACTAGGGAACTTGTTGAGTAACTTGGGGAAGCGTCAGCGAATGAAAACCCACTTGCCTCTTCTCTAGCTGGAAGCAGGTTTTCTTCAAACAGTTCAGATGCCAGTCGTTCAGTTTCAACCTCTACCACACGCTGACACAAAGGGCACATGTCACAATGCGCCGATACCATAATCGAGACGGCTGGTGATAAACTGCCTTCAACAAAATTAACCAGTTGCTGATTGCTTGGGTGAAACCTAATCATCTACTTTCTTATTCACTGTCGTGTAACATACCTTTAAGGCGTTGCAAGGCCAATCGAGTTCGCGATTTAACGGTACCTAAAGGAATCTCTAATTCGTCTGCAACTTCTTGCTGTGATTTACCGTCTATGTATATTGATTCGATCACGGCTTGCTGCTTACTTGGCAACGCTTCGAACAAATGACCAATTTGCTCTAATGTCACTTGTTCGTCAAGAGGGGCCTCGTTCAAGTCAGCAGTTTGCTCGCAAAGCACTGGCCACAAATCGTCTGAACACACATCTTCTTTACGATTCTGTAGCTTTCGTAACATGTCGAAACGAATGTTACGTGCAATGGTGAAAATCCACGTAGAAGGCGAACCTTTTTCAGCGTTAAATAAGTGCGCTTTCTGCCAAACATTCGACATAGTGTCTTGCACTAACTCCATCGCTAAAGCTTCGTTGCCCATTTGTTTAAGAGCATAAGAACGTAAGCGAGGTGCGAAGTAATTGAATACGCGAGAAAATGAACGCTTACATCGTTTGTCAGCTACAGCGACAAGGTAATCCGACATTTCTACTGCACATTCTTTAGGCTTAATGGCACTGTTGCTTTGTTCCAATGGAATTCCAACTAACATATGATTCGTCCGTTTTTCCGATTTGGTTAGTTTATTCTACGGATAAACTAAGAAAACTGTTCGTCATTTTCGGCTAAATCTCATTACATTTATGTAATGTAAATTAAACGTCGTTTTCTTCACTAAAGAGACCCTTCTTATGGGACCAATGCATTGAGGTAATTTAGCAGTTTCGAACAATCATTATGTTGTAAGAATTGCTGCTTTAGCCCGCCATCTACTGGCAAAAGCTCTAACCAGCGTCGCAGCACCCATAAAGGGTCATTGAATCGCGGGTTGTCGTATAAGCCAGAGATATCCTCATACTTCGCAAAAATCTCTTTAAGACGCTCATCCATAGGCGCAATTTTTTTGGGGTCAATATCCTCAGGCCAATCTGACAGCGACGTACATTGACCTAGTCGAAGCCCGTCTGACTCTGAGGTTATATTCGACACCTCTACAAGATGAGAACCAGCAACCTTTATGCCAAGCAACCCATCATCCATTAAATCGAAATCGACCACATGCGCAAATGTGCCAATGGGATAAATGTGTTCGTTCGCACTTTTATCGCCTTTTGCATTGAGCATACACATAACAAAGCCAGTGTTTTCGGCGCATGCCTGCTTAACCATTCGAATATAACGAGGCTCAAAAATACGCAAATACATTCTCCCTTCAGGAAGAAGATGCGCGGAAAGCGGAAATAAAGGTACCTGTGATTGGCTCATAACAACCTAACTCTTAAACACTAAGACCACTACGGCAGTGTGAAGATATTGGATCGCATGAGAAAGAATTTCACACTTTAGTAAGAAGCGAATGATCCTTGCAGGAATGAAAACGGTAAAAAATCACGTTAAGGTATGTAATTCAGCAGCTTGTCTCACAAACGTTAAACCAACGCCAAGCTCGCCATAAAAACATTTAAATAATAAGTACGCGAAATTTTACCGAAAAAGCAGCGCTCCTTGCTTGGACGGGTAGAAAATTTGCACCCTAAAGAAAGTTTCACGTGCATTGTAACTGGGTTGTCACCCACGCTTTGTGAAAACAGGACTAAAATGAATGTAATCGACCGTTTCTGTCATATTTACTCAGACATCACGCAATTTAGCCCAGATGACTTGGCCACTATATATGGACGTGATGTGGTATTTATCGACCCCATTACTACCCATAAGGGTATTGATGACGTAAAGCGGTACTTTGAAAATTTACTTGGCCAGGCGCAAAGCTGCAAATTTGATATATCTGCCATTTTGCCTACAACAGATAATGATGCCGGTGTGACGCACTGTGTAAGTTGGACCATGCACCTTACGCTGAAAACCGGTAACAAGTACATTAACGTTGATGGTATCACTCAACTCAAAGTGGTTGACGATATTATTGTCTATCACAAAGACTATTATGACTTAGGTGAAATGGTTTATGAGCATATTCCTCTATTGGGGTATTTTGTAAAGAAAATAAAAACAAGGCTAGCCAAATGAAAAAGATGCTCATCACAGGCGCCACATCAGGCATAGGAAAAGCGCTCGCTATCTATGCTGCAGACAAGGGATACCAGGTTATCGCATGTGGCAGAAATGAAGAGGCGTTAAATACGTTGTCTAAGCATCGAAGTATTACTTCCCTTAAATTTGACGTGGCCTCAGAAGAAGAAACTGCCGCCGCCCTAGGCCAAATCACTTGTGATATTGCCGTGCTCAACGCTGGTACCTGTGAATACGTTGACATAGACAGCTTTGAACCGGCCATGTTTAGACGGGTTTTTGAACCGAATTTTTTTGGTGTTATTCATTGTGTTAACGGCTTACTTCCACAATTGCAGAAAGGCAACAAGCTGGTCATTGTGGACAGTATGGCACGTTTACTTCCGTTTACACGAACGCAAGCCTACGGCGCAAGTAAAGCGGCGTTGCACTACTTCACCAAGAGTCTAGAGGTTGACCTACATGATAAAGGCATTGTCGTTCAGGCAGTTTCACCAGGATTCGTAGAAACCCCGCTGACTGATAAAAACGATTTTGATATGCCAATGAAAATTTCTTCTGAAGAGGCTGCAAAAGCCATGTTGAAAGGCATAGAAAGCCATAAACAAACCGTATTCTTTCCACGCGTCTTCGGGTTGATGTTGCGGTTTATGCATGTGCTACCGCAGTCTATTCAGAAACGATTGTCGTTGTCGATGCGAGAAAAATAGTCGTACCTCATTACAAGAGAATAATAAAAATGAAAAAAAGAATAGCCATTGTCGGCACAGGGATTTCAGGGCTAACCACTGCTTACCTTCTTAATCAAGAGCACGACATTATTGTGTATGAGGAGAATGACTATATTGGCGGCCATACTGCCACCAAAAAAGTACAAGAAAGCGGCAATACCTTAAATATTGATACCGGATTTATTGTGTTTAATGATTGGACATACCCCAATTTTATCGCGTTGATGAATAAGCTTGGCGTTGATTACCAACCTACAGAAATGAGCTTTTCTGTTACCAGTGAAAAAGCAAACTTAGAATATAATGGTAATACGTTAAACAGCTTGTTCGCGCAAAGACGGAATATTTTACGTCCTCGGTTTTGGCGTATCATTGGCGACATTCTAACCTTCAATAAAGCGTGTAAGCGTATGGTGGCAAAGAAGCGCGACACCGAAGGCTTAACCCTAAACGATATTATTGAAGAACTAGGTTTAAGCGACGACTTCGCCCGCTATTACATTTTACCCATGTGCGCTGCTATATGGTCGGCCACGTTGGCGCAAACTCGACAATTCCCGCTTACGTTCTTCCTTCAGTTTTTTAACAACCACGGCTTACTAAACATTAACGACAGACCGCAATGGTACACAATTAAAGGCGGGTCCAATCAATACATCCCGCCACTGACCGCCAGTTTCAAAGATAAAATCAAGCTATCGTGCGGTGTACAATCGGTGGATAAAAAAGAGGAGTATTGGTTTGTTAAAGATAAACAAGGTAATACAGAGCGCTTTGATGAAGTGGTGCTTGCGTGTCACAGTGACCAAGCCCTTCGGATGTTAGGTTCACCCTCCCCCGCCCAGCAGGAAATTCTGAGCGCCATTCCCTACGCCGCCAATGATGTGATACTGCACAAAGATAAAGATCAGTTACCGAAACGTAAACTCGCGTGGGCCAGTTGGAATTACAGGCTCAATGATGAAGCTAATGAAGAGCAACAGCCGGCGTCAGTGACGTACAACATGAATATTTTGCAAAAACTCGATGCGAAAAATGAGTATTGCGTCACCCTGAATAAAAACGACATCACCGCGTCAGATATCATTGGCCAATATAGCTACGCACATCCTCAGTACAGCGAAGCAATGGTTAAAGCTCAGCAACGTAGGCTGGAAATATGCGGCCAAGACGGCCTGCATTTTTGCGGCGCTTATTGGTACAGCGGGTTTCATGAAGACGGTGTAAAAAGCGCCCTTGATGTGTGCGCACGGTTTGGAGCGCGCTTGTAATGGAGAGTGCACTTTATCAAGGTAAGGTGTACCACCAGCGCTTTTTGCCCACTCAGCATAAGTTTGACTATGACATCTACTTATTCTGGCTTCAGTTAGATGAGATAGACGAATTAAACACGCAACTGACACACTTTTCTTCTCGGTCACGTGCTCGAGTGCGATTTAAACGCAGCGATTATTTAGGCCCCAGCGACATTCCGTTGTCTTGTGCGGTAAGGCAAAAAATGACCTCCTTAGGCGCAAAGCTCACAGATGGTGATGTTTTTATGCTTGGCCAATTAAGGATGTGGGGGCTGTATTTCAGCCCTGTTAATTTTTACTATTTGCGAAGCCCACAAGGCGCATTTACCTATTTGTTAGCCGAAGTAAGCAATACGCCGTGGAACCAACGGCATTACTACTTGGTAGACTTACACACCCAAGACGATACGAAAAAAGCGTTCCATGTTTCGCCTTTTAACCCCATGGATATGACGTATCAGTGGCAAATTTCGCAACCTGATGCCACATTAAAACTGACTATGAATTGCGTGCGCGAAGACAAAGAGTTTAGCGCGGGCATCAGTTTGTCTCGTTTAACATTAGATAATGCGAATCTAAGGCAGGCAATGAAACGTATACCTAGCATGACAATAAAAACCATGCTTGGTATTTATTGGCAAGCTTTGAAACTGTTAATAAAGCGCACGCCCTTGTATGACCATCCGGAAAAGAGTTAGGAATAATAACAACATGTCTTTTGGTGAATCTGTACTTATAGATACTGAACAAGCGTCAGTGATAGATAAAATGTGTCGTAGCGTATTTTTACGCTGCTTAGATAAGTTACCCCTCGGTGCATTAACCATTTTAGAAAATGGACATAAAGTGGCCCAATTTGGTCTTCCGGATGACACGCTACAGGCAAACGTGAACATTCTGTCTATCAAAGCCTACCGCCAGTTGTTACTAGGCGGCAGCGTGGGAGCGGGTGAAGCATTTATGGATGGGCTTTGGGACAGCGACGATGTCACTGCTGTGGTTCAAATTTTCGCGCGTAATTTACCCACCCTTGATAAATGGGAAAACAAATTCAAGTGGCTTTCTATGCCACTGTTAAAGTTACAGCATTTCACCAATCGCAACACGCAGTCACAAGCGAAAAAGAACATTGAAGCTCACTATGATTTGGGCAATAAACTTTATACCCGTTTTTTAGACCCCACCATGATGTATTCATCGGCAATTTATCCTGACCCCACGGCGAGCCTTCATGAAGCGCAAAACAATAAGCTCAAAACCATTTGCGATAAGTTGAAATTAACCGAGCACGACCACCTACTAGAAATAGGTACAGGCTGGGGCGGCCTTGCCGTATTTGCCGCCAAACATTATGGGTGTAAGGTGACCACTACGACCATATCGGAAGAGCAACATGCATGGGCTCAGCAGTGGATTGAAAAAGAACAGCTAACGTCGAATATAACCTTATTGAAAAAAGACTACCGCCTACTCGAAGGTAAGTTCGACAAGTTAGTGTCCATTGAAATGATTGAAGCCGTAGGCAAAGACTACTTGGGTAATTTCTTTGAGAAATGTTCGTCACTGCTTAAAGATAACGGTTTAATGTTATTGCAGTCGATTACTATTGATGACAGACGTTACGACAGCTATGCCAATAGTGTCGATTTTATACAGAAATACATATTCCCAGGTGGCTTTTTGCCTTCACAATATCAATTAAATGCCCACCTTAAACGTCACACAAACATGATGATTCGCGACTTGCACGATATAGGGTTAGATTATGCCTACACGCTGAATCATTGGTACCAGGCATTTATTTCGGCAAAAGAAGCCCTATTGAAAGACGGCTACGATGAACGGTTTGTTAGAATGTGGACCTACTATTTAAAATACTGCGAAGGGGGGTTCTTAGAGCGAACCATAAGTACAGTGCAATTAGTGATTGCTAAACCTCACCATCGCGACATGTTACATCGCTAATCCAGATAGGTGAATGCCAAAGCCTCTATCGGTGAGAGACAAACGGTTATTCGTCCACCACCGATATAGGTTTAGATAACATGGGTTTGCCCTGATTAATATTAATTTCCACACGGCGATTTCGTGCTCTATCAAGGGGCGAAGTTGCATCAGGAACAATAGGCTGGGTGTCCGCCTTACCCACAACAGACATTCGGCTTTCGTCAAAACCTGAGACAACCCTCATTGTTTCTGCCACCGCAACCGCTCGCTGAGATGACAAATCCCAATTCGAGCGATATAGCTCGTTGGCAATATGCTGGCCATCACTGTGGCCCGAAATTTCTATTTCCCCAGGCACATCAGCAAGCAACTCACCAATTTTTCGCACAATAGGCTTAAATTGTGGCTGTAAGAATGCTGAACCTGCTGAAAATGATCCGTTTTCGCGGATACGAATAGTGATTTGTTGCCCCAAAGACTCCATTTCGATTGAGCCATCGAGTATTTGTTTTTCCAACTGCTGAGCAATTTTCTTCATCAGCTCAGCGGTTTCATTTTGTTCCGCCGCTTGTTCTGCGGAGGAAGACTGATCGGTTGCCGTTTGCTGCGACTGCCCCCCTCGCTGTTCACCCCGTTGCTTTTGCCGCCCGCCAGCAGAGTCTTCATCACCGGCTTGGAATTCTAGCATTTGCTGGGTCATATCAATGGTTTGCTGCTGAATGGTATCTATGGGTGATGGATCAGGCTTGCCCGGTCTAAATTCCATAGCAATAACACTGGTGCCCTTGGGAATATCTTTAACTTCTATTTTATTTTGCACACCAAAGGCAAACTTCATCGAACCGGCGATTTGTTTAAACTTAAGCACATCCATCTCTGAGAACGACAACAAAAGTACAAAAAAGCACATTAGAAGAGACATAAGGTCAGCAAAGGTGCCCATCCAGGCGGGCAGCCCTTCCGGCGGGCATTTGGGGCACTCTTGCTCAGCCATTACTCGTCCTCAGTTCCTGTATTGCGTTTACTCGCCGCTAGGTAGTTCTTGAGCATACCTTCAATAACTCGAGGATTCTGTCCATCAGCAATGCCTACGATGCCATCCAGTACCAGCATTTGGTTAAGTTTTTCTTCTTGAGCACGGTTGTTAAGCTTTACTGACATAGGCAAACAAATGATGTTCGCCATAAAGGCACCGTAAAGTGTGGTTAACAAAGCAACTGCCATTGCGGGGCCAATAGATTTTGGGTCATCCATGTTCGATAGCATGGCGACCAAACCAATGAGTGTACCTATCATTCCCATTGCCGGGGCAACATCGCCCATCCCCTTAAAGATGGTCGCACCAAATTCGTGTCGGTCTGTGGTCATGCTGATGTCTTTCGCCAGTGTATCTCGCACGACTTCGATGTCGTGTCCGTCCACCAGCATATCAACGCCTTTTTGCATAAAAGGGTTGTCAATCTCGGCTTCCTCAAGCGCCAGAAAGCCCCCTTTTCTTGCGGCGTCGGCCATCTCAACAATTTTTTCAATCAACTCTTCTGGGGAGTCAATCTTAAACATGAATGCTTTACCGGCAATTTTACCTGCGCCGAAAAATTGCCCCATGGTGTATTGAGATAAAATTACGAACAATGTGCCGCCAAAAACAATCAAAATTGAAGGGACATTGACGAACATACTTATGCTGCCGCCCATTACCATGGCCATTACCACGAAACCTATGGCGCCCAACATACCTATGACGGTTGCTAAATCCACTCACTCTTCCTCATTTGTTGCTTTTATAGCTGACGCATAACGACTATGGCTATTCTATCGGCATGTTCAAAAAATTCTATAATAAGAATATCTTAAAATCCGTAATTTTGTTTTTTTAGATAGTAGAACCTTTTCACCCATCTCGCACCTAATTGCTGAGCTTCTTTATATCGTCATTAGGATAGAGTTTTCATTTGACCCTTTGGCAACCCTCAGTTAATGTGCGCGTAATCCGAATAATCACCGCATATCGAGTACTATCGTGACAGAAAAGAAAGATTCTCCCTCATTTGAAGAAACATTAAGTGAACTGGACGCCATTGTATCAGAAATGGAAAACGGTGATTTACCGCTAGAGGTTGCACTAGAAAAGTTTGAGCGAGGCGTTGCCCTGTCACGTTTGGGCCAGCAATCATTAGAACAAGCTGAGCAAAAAGTGAAGATCCTTGTTAATGAGCAAGGCGAAAATCAGCTTCACACTCTGCCAGAAAACGAGCAGCCCTAACGTTACTCGCTTATCTTAATACAGGAACCCTATGAACTTTACTGCATTGCATCAGCAAATTAAGCTGCAAACTGATGCCGCATTAGTCACGCTCATTGATGCGCTACCCAATCATGCTCCTCGCCTGAAGGCCGCTATGCACCATTCCCTTCTTGCGGGGGGTAAGCGCATGCGCCCCTTGTTAGTTCAACTAGTGGGAAATGCGCTGGATGTGCCCAAGAAAGACCAAATGGCGATTAGCATGGCCATCGAGTGCGTACACGCGTATTCACTGGTTCACGATGATTTGCCAGCCATGGACGACGATGATTTACGTCGGGGGCAGCCGACTTGCCATATCGCCTTTGATGAGGCCACCGCTATTTTGGCCGGTGACGCACTGCAAGCACTAGCATTCAGCCATTTAGCCGATACACCATTGAGCGATTTCGCGCATAGCCGCC
This sequence comes from Alteromonas sp. B31-7, assembly GCF_015767655.1. Lineage (NCBI taxonomy): Bacteria > Pseudomonadati > Pseudomonadota > Gammaproteobacteria > Alteromonadales > Alteromonadaceae > Alteromonas > Alteromonas sp. B31-7. The sequence goes on along the minus strand of NZ_CP065233.1, from coordinate 1,574,782 downwards.
GTGCGAATCTATTGTCAGTGTTAGCCCAAGCCGCTGGGTATATGGGCATGTGCGGTGGCCAAGCCATCGATTTAGCCAGTACAGGCAAAAGCATAGATTTAACCCAGCTACGTGAACTCCACAAATTGAAAACGGGCGCATTGCTTCAGGCATGCGTTGAAATGACCTGCCTAGTCGCAAGCGATCTTGACGACCACACCAAAGATAGCTTGCTAAGCTATGCCAGACTTATTGGCCTCGCTTTTCAGGTGCAGGATGATATTCTTGATGTCGAAGGCAGCAGTGAACAACTTGGCAAACCTGCGGGTTCTGATATCGCCTTAGGTAAAAATACCTTTCCGGCAAAGCTCGGGTTGGAGGGTGCCAAAGCGGAACTAGGCAAGCTGCACGAGAATGCACTTCAAGCCTTAGCCAGTTTGCCCTACAATACAGACAGTTTAATTGCATTTAGCGAGCTGTTGGTTAATAGAAACCACTAGTTCTGCCTCCATGTTGAAAAAAGATAATAAATAATGAGTTTAGATCTCCAACATTACCCCACGCTTGCACTTGCGCAGACGCCGGAAAAACTACGCCAACTACCGCAAGAAAAATTGCGTCTGTTGGCCGACGAATTACGTGAGTACTTACTTAATAGCGTAAGTCAGACCAGTGGACATTTCGCCTCTGGTTTAGGCACGGTAGAACTGACGGTTGCACTGCATTACATCTACCATACTCCCTTCGACCGATTAATTTGGGATGTGGGTCACCAAGCCTACCCCCATAAAATACTCACCGGCCGTGCCGAGCAAATGTCGACTATCCGCCAAAAAGATGGGCTTCATCCCTTTCCTTGGCCGCCAGAAAGCGATTACGACACCTTTGCAGTGGGGCATTCTTCTACCTCAATAAGCGCAGCCCTAGGCATGGCAGTAGCGGCGGAAAAAGAAGGGCAAAACAGAAAGGTGGTCGCCGTTATTGGCGATGGAGCCATGACCGCTGGTATGGCATTTGAAGCACTTAATCACGCTGGCGATATCAAAAAAGACATGGTTGTGGTTTTAAATGACAACGAAATGTCTATTTCCGAAAACGTAGGGGCGCTAAACAGCCACTTAGCACGGTTACTAACGGGGAATTTATTTAACTCTATTCGCGACGGCGGTAAAAAACTGCTCAGCAATGTGCCCCCCATTAAAGAGTTTGCTAGCCGAGCGGAAGAACACATTAAGGGCATGGTGGTACCAGGCACTATTTTTGAAGAGTTAGGGTTTAATTATATTGGTCCTATTGACGGACATGATGTTAACGGCGTAGTCGATACCCTTCGCAATATGCGAAAATTCGAAGGGCCGCAGCTTCTTCATGTAGTGACCAAAAAAGGGAAAGGTTACCCGTCTGCCGAAAAAGACCCAATCAAATTCCATGCTGTCCCTAAATTTAACCCTGCTGATAATGCGCTACCTAAGTCGAAGCCATCGTCACCGACGTTTTCAACAATATTTGGGCAATGGCTTTGCGATATGGCCGCACAAGACCCTAAACTCATGGCCGTGACACCCGCCATGCGGGAAGGCTCAGGTATGGTGGCGTTTTCTCAACAATACCCCGAGCAATACTTTGATGTAGCGATTGCTGAGCAACACGCAGTGACCTTCGCTGCAGGTTTAGCCAGAGACGGCCTAAATCCTGTTGTAGCGATTTACTCTACCTTTTTACAACGGGCTTACGACCAGCTTATTCATGATGTTGCGCTGCAAGACCTTCCCGTGCTTTTCGCCATTGACAGAGCCGGAATTGTGGGCGCCGACGGCCCTACTCACCAAGGCGCGTTTGATATTGCGTTTCTTCGCTGTATACCGAACATGATCATCATGACGCCGGCTGACGAAAACGAATGTCGACAAATGTTATACACCGGCCACAAGCTGCAAAAACCAGCTGCAGTTCGCTACCCTCGTGGTGCCGGTATGGGTATTGAGCCAGAAACATCGATGACCGCCATGGCGCTAGGGAAGTCACGTGTTTGTCACCAAGCTACAAATGACGCTGGCAAAAAAATCGCCATATTAAACTTTGGTACTTTGCTTCCTTACGCGTTGGAAGCTGCCAAAGCTGCTAATGCAACAGTGATCGATATGCGCTTTGTAAAGCCACTCGACGACGAGGCAGTTGTACAAGCAGCACACGCGCACGATGTACTTGTTACCTTAGAAGACGGCTGTATAGCTGGTGGCGCAGGCAGCGCTGTAAATGAGTGCTTGCAGCAACAAGGCATACTCAAGCCACTTCGTATGCTTGGTCTACCGGATAGTTTTATACTGCAAGGCACACAAGAGGAAATGTACAAAGAGCATGGATTAGATGCCGCTGGCATATCCGCAGTGATTGATTCGCTAAAAGGGTAAGCTCAACGCTCACCCTATTAAATACATCGGCAAACAAAAAGGCCGCAACAGAACCTGTTGCGGCCTTTTCTATGTCTGGCAGGTGCTTAACGCCATACGCTAAGTTAGCCTATGACATTAAAAAATGAGCAACACCGCAGGCCATAAATGAATAACTAAATGCATACAGACACACGTCATTATCCCGGCGATAATATCGTCTAACATGATACCTGTTCCCCCATGCATACGTTTATCTACCACGCCAATTGGCCAAGGTTTTAAGATATCGAACAAACGGAACAACAAGAAACCGATGAGTAAAGTCGGCGCGGTGATGGGCACAAAAAGAAAGCTAATAAACATACCTGCTACTTCGTCCCATACAATAGAGCCATGGTCATGCACTTGCATGTCGTCAGCGGTTTTACCACAGAGATAAATACCCACTACGCTGGCAACCAAGGTAAAGGTGATAAATAACGCAACAGGTAAATTGGCACTGAAATAAATAAGTGGGACGGCAGCAAGAGACCCAAAGGTACCTGGCATAAACGGCACAAGGCCACTACCAAAACCCAGTGCTAAAAAGTGCACTGGATTTCTCATGCTGACTCTAGCGCGATATTCTTTTTGCATTAGAAATTGTGCTCATAGCCTTTGTCACGTTTTGGCGTGTAAGGTTTCTCGCCCTTAAACAAAGACAAGTTACTCGAATGGCCTGATAGCTGCCCAATGCAGGTAGCTTTAACGTTGGTGCTGGCCAAAGAGGTTTCTAAATTGCCTTTCTGTTCTTCACTGACGGTAAAGATAAGTTCGTAATCATCACCTGCACTTAAGGCATACTCTATCGCCGTATCGTTATCTACAGCACTGGTGATAGCACGTGACAAAGGAAGTCTGTCCACATGAATATTGGCCCCGCAGCCAGACGCGGTCAGAATATGATTGAGATCGGAAAGTAACCCATCTGAAATATCAATACACGATGTGGCAATACGGCGCAAAGCAGTGCCTACGGCGACACGCGGTGTTGGGAAGTAATGACGATTAATCAGCACATCTCGCGCTTCGCCCTTCACTTCTAACGTGTTTTGCAAAATATCCAACCCTGCGCCTGCGTCGCCTAACGTGCCTGTCACGTAAACCCAGTCTCCGGGGTTCGCGCCACTGCGGGTTAACTCAGACCCTGGAGGAATGAACCCTTGGGCCGTAATGGTCATCGACATGGGGCCTTTCACAGTATCGCCACCAATAAGCTGTACAGAATAATACTGCGTTAGCTCGTACAGCCCATCGACGAACTCCGCTAACCAGTCTTCTTTCACTTCGGGTAATGAAAGCGACAAACTGATCCATGCGGGCTCTGCCCCCATAGCCGCTAAATCACTTAAGTTAACGGCGACGGTTTTATACGCCACCGATTTAGCAGGTGCATCAGATAAGAAATGTACGCCACCGACGAGGGTGTCAGTGGTCACGGCGAGTTGTTGATTTTCTGGCACCTTGGTTACGGCACAGTCATCACCAATGCCAATGATCACATCTTTGCGTTTGTAGCCGCCATTAGAAAAATAGCGGCCGATTAGGTCAAATTCTTTCACGGTAATGGGTAAAGCCCTTTGGTGACAGTGGCTGTCACTGGCACACGATTAATTGCGTTCGTCTTTACGTAAAGTGCGAACCGCTTTATCTAATGCGCCATTAATAAACTTATGACTCTCTTCGGCACCAAATGCCTTAGCAAGTTCAATGGCTTCATTAATAATAACGCGATACGGTACATCCATACGCTCTGTCAGTTCCAGCGTAGCAATGCGTAAAATAGCCTTTTCAATGGCATCAAGCTCTTCAGGTAAACGACCTAAATACGGCTTAATGGTTGTGTCTAAATGGCTTGCATTGTGAGCGACACCACGAAGCAATGCCTGAAAATAGGCCATATCCACTTTTTGCATATCATTGCTTGTGGCTAAAGCTAACTCTACTTGCTGAATGTCGTTATGACTCATTTGCCATGAATATACACCCTGAAGGGCAAGTTCACGGGCTTTACGACGAGCTGAAACTTTCACGTATTTTTTACCTTAAAGCTTTTCAACAGCATCAATAACGTTAACCATTTCAAGTGCACCAAGGGCAGCTTCTGCGCCTTTGTTACCTGCTTTGGTTCCAGAACGTTCGATAGCCTGTTCAATAGAATCTGTAGTGATAACGCCGAATGAAACCGGTACACCATACTCTAGCGATACTTGTGCTAGGCCCTTGTTGCACTCACCGGCAACAAAGTCAAAATGAGGCGTGCCGCCACGAATTACTGCACCTAATGCAATAATGGCATCAAAAGATTTTTTCTCAGCAAGTTTCTTAGCAACAATAGGCAACTCATAGGCACCGGGAACACGAACCACTGTGATATCGTCTTCATTCACTTCACCATGACGGTCTAGTGTGTCTAACGCGCCTTCTAATAAACTTTCAACTACGAAGCTATTAAAGCGAGCAACAACAATGGCAATTTTCTTACCCGTTGCTCTGATGTTACCTTCAACTACTTGCATGATTTTATTCCTCGAGAAAAACGGCGCGAAGTATACCACAACCGCGCCCAAACTAAATCGATTGTTTCTTTAACTTCAACTATTCGTAAACGGGTACTTTCGCACTCGCGCTAGTCGTGTACGTACTCAACCACTTCAAGACCGTAGCCTGACAATGCATGGTACTTGATAGGTTTACTGAGTAAGCGCATCTTTTGAACGCCCATAGAGACGAGAATTTGGCTTCCCACCCCAATAGTGCGAGAAGACCCCTGCCAATCGGCTCCGGCTGGACGTTCCCCTCGGTCTTCAGCGGCAAAGCGGCGTACCTGATGTTCAATATGCTCTTCTTTACCTAATAGCACCAATACCCCGCCCTCTTCTGCAATCTTACGCATGCCATCAGCCAAAGTCATCGAGCGATGAATACCACGGGTAGAGCCAAGTAGATCACTAAACGTATTGTGAAGATGTACGCGCACTAATGTAGGGTTGTCTTCCGTCACTTCACCATTTTTGAGGGCAAAGTGTAATTGGTTGTCAATGCTGTCTTTAAATGTATGCAGTTCGAAATCACCATATTCTGTGGGTAAGTGACACTGCGCCACTTTTTCGATAGTGGTTTCATTTAAATTTCTGTACTCAATTAAATCCGCGATGGTACCGATCTTAAGATCGTGTTTTTCCGCAAACTTTTCAAGCTCAGGGCGACGTGCCATTGAACCATCTTCATTGAGAATTTCTACGATGACACCAGCAGGCTCTAACCCTGCTAAACGGGGTAAGTCTACGCCAGCTTCGGTATGTCCCGCGCGGTTTAAAACCCCGCCTTCTTTCGCAATCAGTGGAAAGATATGCCCAGGTTGAACAATATCAGACGCTTTGGCTTCCTTAGCCACCGCCGCTTTAATGGTAACTGCGCGATCTGCCGCCGAAATTCCCGTGGTCACACCCGTAGCAGCTTCAATAGAGACGGTAAAGTTAGTTGAAAACTGCGCTTCATTTTTATCTACCATTAGCGGTAGATTTAACCGTCTACAACGATCTTCGGTCATAGGGAGGCATACTAAGCCCCGAGCATGGGTAACCATAAAATTAATGGCCTCTGGCGTAACGTGCTCAGCGGCCATGATGAGATCGCCTTCGTTCTCACGATCTTCATCATCCATCAGGATCACCATTTTGCCCTGACGAATATCTTCGATTATTTCTTGTGTGGTGTTAAATGCCATAGTGTGTGCTTCTTGTAGGGTTATCTCTTTAAAAATCCATTTTCTGCTAAAAACGCCATATCAATACCTTTGGTATCGGTAGACGCTGCGCTGTCGCCCATCATTAAGCGTTCTAGGTATCGCGCAATTACATCAACTTCTAAATTGACCCGCGTGCCCACTTTATAGGTACTCATGATGGTTTCTTGTAATGTGTGTGGGATTATCCACAGCATGAATTCTGCGCCACTCACTTCATTCACGGTCAGGCTTATACCATCAACCGTGATACTGCCTTTGTGTGCAATGTATTTTGCTAATGATGTTGGTGCTTTTACCCAAAATTCAATGTAATCGGTGTGTTTAATTATCTTGCTAATTTCGCCAACACCGTCCACGTGACCAGACACAATGTGCCCACCTAGTCTATCGGTAGGACGCATGGCCTTTTCTAAATTCACTTTGGACCCAGTGCCATAGTGAGCAAACCCGGTCAGCTTTATCGTTTCGGCTGAAACATCGGCACAATAGTAGTCGGATCCCATCTCGGTCACCGTTAAACACACGCCATTGGTGGCTATGCTGTCACCTAGCGAGACATCAGACATATCTAAGGTCGGGGAAGACACGGTAAGTCGAATGTCGTTACCACGGTTATCTAACTTGGTAATGGTGCCTAGGGATTCGATAATTCCAGTAAACATAGTGTTCCTCGCGGCGCTATAACGCGCTGTTGTTCACGCGATAACGCAATTTTAAATCTTCACCAACGTGACGGGACTCCAGTAAAGTCAGCGAAACAGCTTGGTCAATGGCGGTAAATTGGGGCAAAGATACCATACTTCTTGCTTGGTCACCCAGCAGCATAGGTGCTTGATAACAAATAAACTCATCTACCTCGCCAGCCTCAAATAATGCACCACTCAGCCCTGGTCCTGCCTCTACCCATACCTCATTGAACTGCATAGCGCCTAGTTGCAACATTAGGTGATTGAGATCAACCTTATTGTTTTTTGCGTTAACTTTAAGGTAATGCCCTTGCTTGGTATCTGCATGGTGTAAGGTAGAGGCTACGTATGTAGGGAACCCATCGTTGAAGCATTGGTAATGGCTGGCTAACCGAGACTGACCATCCACAATAACACGCACGGGCTGGCGAAGTGTATCAAGGGGATAGGCTGAGAGTTTAGCTTCACTTGGACGCACCAATAAACTGGGGTTGTCGGCCTCTACCGTGCCTGAGCCTGTCAATACTGCACAGCTTTGTGCGCGGTATTTCTGCACGTCTTGGCGTGCTTCTGGCCCTGTAATCCATTGACTCACCCCGTTTTTTAACGCAATTTTACCGTCTAAGCTAATACCTTGCTTCACCCGAACATAAGGTTTGCCGGTTAGCATTCGCTTTACAAACCCTGGGTTTAACGCACCGGCCTCGGCAGACATTACATCAGAAGTGACTTCAATTCCGGCATTTTGAAGTTTGCGGATCCCGTTGCCACTCACATTTGGGTTTGGATCAGTCATCGCAATCACCACACGCTTTACCTGAGCATGGATTAGCGCTTCGGCACAGGGGGGCGTTCTACCGAAATGACTACAGGGCTCTAACGTCACGTATGCCGTCGCCCCTTTAGCAAGGTCACCTGCTTGTTTTAGGGCATGAACTTCAGCATGAGGTGTTCCCGCTTTGAGATGGGCACCTTCACCCACACAGTGATTGTCTGGTGAGACAATGACGCATCCCACTCTAGGGTTAGGTGACGTAGTGTATAAACCACGTTGGGCAAGACGAATGGCTTTTGCCATCCAATAGTAATCTTGATTGATTGTAGAAGTGTCCACGGCGTATCCTGTGGTTAATCTCCTAGTCTGGCAATTTCCTCACCAAATTCTCGGATATCTTCAAACGAGCGATAAACAGAAGCGAATCTCACGTAAGCCACTTTATCCAGCTCTTTTAACGCTTTCATTATTAAGTTTCCGAGTAGCTCACTGGCCACTTCTCGCTCTCCGGTCGCTCTAAGTTGAGATTTTAATGAAAGCACACATTGCTCAACTTTTTCCGTGCTAACCGGGCGTTTTTCTAGTGCGCGCTGTAACCCCGCACGTAACTTATCTTCGTTGAAAGGTTCACGTGAACCATCACGCTTAATCACGCGAGGCATCACTAATTCAGCACTTTCAAACGTGGTAAAACGTTCGTGACAAACAACACATTCACGGCGTCTGCGCACTTGCTGCCCCTCAGCAACTAAGCGAGAATCAATCACTTTTGTTTCTTGCTCTGAGCAAAAAGGACAAAACATAACACTTCCTAAAACAACCGCGCACCCACCTATTGAGGTCGATGCGCTTTACCCCTTATTATGCGTAAACAGGGAATTTTTCGCAAAGAGCAACCACTTCGCTTTGCACCCGTTCAATCACCGCGTCATCACCCATATTATCAAGAATATCGCAAATCCAAGTCGCAACTTGCTTCGCTTGCTCTTCTTTGAAACCACGACGAGTAATGGCCGGGCTTCCGATACGCAAACCACTGGTGACGAATGGAGAGCGTGGGTCATTAGGTACAGAGTTTTTGTTAACTGTAATGTTGGCTGAACCTAGTGCCGCATCGGCATCTTTACCCGTAATGTCTTTATCGATAAGGTCGAGTAAAAACAGGTGGTTATCAGTGCCGCCAGACACAATGTTGTAGCCTCGCTCTTGCATAACAGCAACCATGGCTTTAGCGTTTGCAACAACTTGCTGCTGATACACTTTAAACTCTGGCTGTAGCGCTTCTTTGAACGCGACCGCTTTCGCTGCAATAACGTGGCAAAGTGGGCCACCTTGATTACCTGGGAATACAGAGCTATTTAATTTTTTATAAATTGCTTCGTCGCCACATGAAGAAAGGATTAAACCGCTTCGTGGGCCAGCCAATGTTTTATGGGTAGTTGTCGTTACTACATGCGCGTGAGGCAGTGGGTTTGGATAAACGCCAGCGGCCACAAGACCCGCCACGTGTGCCATATCAACAAGAAGGTATGCGCCTACGCTATCTGCAATTTCACGGAATTTAGCCCAGTCGACAATACCTGAATAGGCAGAGAAACCACCAATAATCATTTTAGGCTTGTGCTCTTTTGCTAGCGCTTCTACTTGTGCGTAGTCAATTTCGCCAGTGTCTTTGTTTAAACCGTATTGTACCGCGTTGTAGGTTTTACCAGAAAAATTGACGTGTGAACCATGAGTAAGGTGTCCACCTTCAGAAAGGCTCATGCCCAGCACAGTGTCACCCGCATCGAGTAGCGCCATGAAAACGGCTGAGTTAGCTTGTGAACCAGCATGGGGCTGAACATTCGCGTAATCTGCGCCAAACAAGGCTTTAGCACGATCGATTGCCAGTTGCTCTACAACATCAACATGTTCACAACCACCATAATAACGCTTACCCGGGTAACCTTCCGCGTATTTGTTTGTAAGCTGAGAACCCTGTGCTTCCATAACACGTGGGCTACAGTAATTTTCTGAAGCAATAAGCTCAATGTGATGTTCTTGACGTTCAACCTCGTTGGCCATTGCATTGGCTAACTCTGGGTCGAAATCGGCGATATTCATTTCGCGAGAAAACATGGGGGCTCCTTAACTGCGGTAGTAAATTGGCACGCTAAATTAGGCATGAGTGTTTGCTAATTTGGTGCCATATTCTAGTCATTTTCAATCGCTTGTATACCGCTTTGTGTGCAAAATGTAGCAAATGACGTAGGTTTAACGTAATACGGGCGTTACAGTGTCATCAGACCTGTTTTTCTAAGGCCTTTACACGGTCAAATAGGCTGCCGATTTTTTGTAGACGCACTGCGTTTTTACGCCATTCTCGATTCGTCTGCGCTGGCTGCCCTGATGAGTAGACGCCGGGCTCGGTAATATCTTGTACAATCATAGTGTAACCGGTTATTTGCACGTTATCGCAAATGGTAATGTGCCCGTTCACTCCCACGCCACCGCCAATGATCACATGCTTACCAATATGACAACTGCCTGCGATACCCGTTGCACCGCAGATACATGAATGGTCGCCAATAATACAATTGTGAGCAATCTGTACTTGATTATCTACAATCACGTTGTTACCCAACACCGTGTCTTCCATTGCGCCGCGATCAATAGTGCTACTTGCCCCTATTTGGCAATCGTCGCCAATAATGACCGACCCTGTTTGCGGAATTGGCAGCCACACACCTTTATCATTGGCGTACCCAAAACCAGAGGCGCCAATAACCGTTTGACTATGAATAGTCACACGTTTACCAATATGCACGTCATGATAAACCGTCACATTAGGGTATATGATACTGCCCTCGCCAATTCGAGCCCCTTTGCGTACTACGGTATTGGCCCCTATGGTGACACGATCGCCAATGACCACGTTCTCTTCAATAATGACATTGTGACCAAGCGACACATCACTACCAAGGTTAGCGGAAGGCGCCACTAGGGCGGAATCAGCGATGCCTACTGCCACCTGCGGAGAGGTATCGAACAGTTGCGCTATACGTGCGAAGGCAGCATGAGGATTGGCGACCACTAAGGCCGCCACCGGTGAATCTGCCTTCATTTTTTCATGCAGGATAACCGCGCCAGCTTGGGTTTCTTTAAGCTGCGCTTTATATTTGGGATTCGTGAGAAATGAGATTTGATGTGATTGCGCCCCTGCTAAGGTGCCCACGGAGGAAATGACAATATCCCCGTTCCCCTGCACTTCTCCACCTACGTGATTCGCCAGCTCTGAAAGGCTATAGGTTATTTTCTTCATTGCGGTCATCCTAACAATACCTACAAGTTTAATACTGCGTATGCTAACTAAGTTTACCTTAATTCTAAAAGGCGACCGACTGAATATTATGACTTTTGGCCTCAACTGCACAAAATACCATCATCTGCGCCCCTGGTTGGCGTTAGACGCTGGTACAGGCTATCCTGTTGCACGTATAATAACGCATCATTTTTAGGCAAGGACACAGCATGTCTCAATACGTTTACAGTATGCATCGGGTAGGAAAAATTGTTCCCCCGAATCGTCAGATTTTAAAAGATATCTCTCTTAGCTTTTTCCCGGGCGCAAAAATAGGCGTACTCGGTCTGAATGGCGCAGGTAAGTCTACATTACTTCGCATAATGGCCGGCTTAGATACCGACATTGAAGGTGAAGCACGACCGCAGCCTGGATTGAAAATTGGTTACCTTCCGCAGGAACCTCAATTAGATGAAAGTAAAGATGTACGTGGCAATATTGAAGAAGCCGTGGCAGACGTTAAGCACGCTCTCGTGCGCCTAGATGAAGTGTATGCCGCTTACGCTGATGCCGACGCCGATTTTGACGCCCTTGCAAAAGAGCAAGGTGAGCTTGAAGCCATCATACAGGCAAAAGACGGTCACAACCTTGAAAACGCGCTAGAGCGCGCTGCCGACGCCCTCCGCCTTCCGCCTTGGGATGCCGATGTGAGCAAACTTTCTGGGGGTGAACGTCGTCGTGTGGCACTTTGTCGTTTATTATTAGAAAAGCCTGAAATGCTTCTATTGGACGAACCCACTAACCACTTGGATGCAGAATCAGTCGCGTGGCTAGAGCGTTTCTTACACGATTACGAGGGGACTGTGGTCGCCATTACCCACGATAGATACTTCCTCGATAATGTGGCTGGTTGGATCCTAGAACTGGATCGCGGTGAAGGTATTCCTTGGGAAGGTAACTACTCTTCGTGGTTAGAGCAGAAAGAGAAACGCTTAGAACAAGAAGAGCGTACAGAAAGTGCTCGTCAAAAGAGTATGAAGCAAGAACTTGAATGGGTTCGCTCTAATCCAAAAGGTCGCCATGCTAAAAGCAAAGCGCGTATGGCTCGCTTCGAAGAAATGGCCACCAGTGATTATCAAAAACGAAATGAAACCAATGAGCTATTCATTCCACCGGGTGAACGCTTGGGCGACAAAGTCATAGAGGTTGAGGGGCTTAAAAAGTCTTATGGCGAACGTTTATTAATTGATGATTTAACCTTTAAAGTGCCCAAGGGAGCTATTGTCGGAATTGTTGGACCTAACGGTGCAGGTAAATCTACGCTCTTTAGAATGCTAACGGGCTCAGAACAACCTGATTCTGGTGCAATTAACATTGGTGAGTCGGTGCAAATCGCTAGCGTTGAGCAGTTCCGCGATCACATGAATGAAAATAATACCGTTTGGAAAGAGATTTCTGACGACCAAGATATTATTCGCATTGGCAACTTTGAAATTAACAGTCGTGCATACTGCAGTCGCTTTAACTTTAAAGGTAACAGTCAGCAGAAGTTTATTAAAGATTTGTCGGGAGGTGAACGTAATCGTGTGCACTTGGCAAAGCTACTTAAAGCAGGCGGCAACGTGTTACTGCTGGATGAGCCCACTAACGACCTTGATGTAGAAACATTACGAGCGCTTGAAAACGCGCTATTAGAATTTCCAGGCTGCGCCATGGTTATTTCCCATGACCGTTGGTTTTTAGACCGTGTGGCCACGCACATCATGGATTACAGAGACGAAGGTAAAATTAACTTCTTCGAAGGTAACTATGCCGACTATGAGAGCTGGCTGAAAGCCGAGTACGGCCAGGATGTGGTAGAGCCCCATCGTTTGAAATATAAAAAAATGGCGAAGTAACCTGCCAAGCGCCTACATAGTAAATCGCCTAGAGCCAACATTCAGCCCCTTTCTGTCAGGGGCTTTTTTATTTGTCAATTCATCAGTTAACATTAAAAACTCATAAAGACAGTTGCCATAAAAAGGCATTTCACTAATACTGAACGGACGATGTACTAATGAGTTAAGTCATGGTCGACAAACGCCGGTTTACGCGAATAGAATTAAATGTACCTGGTACGCTGTCTCATGAAGACAGCCAGATCGCAGTGTCAATAAGTGATGTATCTCTCACGGGTATTCGAATTCTCGCCCCTGAAAGCGCGTTAAGCCATCTCCCCTTTGATAGCCATATTCCCTATACTGCAAAATTCCAAGCCAATGAAGATAGCCCTATTATCACCTTACACATAGAGCAACTTTATCGCCAAAATGATGGAAGAAAAGACTCAGTGTCGTTAGGGTGTAAAGTGGCCAAAATGGATGTGGATAGTGTTAGCGCACTTCGCCGTTTAATTACACTCAACAGCGAAGATGCTCACATAGATGAAAAAGACTTAAACGCGCTTATCGATGCCGTTTATTCTAACGCTTCAAGTGCATCAGACAACTGAGACACTGGCACCACTTTCATCCCACCAATGGCCTGCTTAGGCGCGTTGGCTTTAGGTACAATAGCGCGCTTAAAACCGTGCTTTGCCGCTTCAATTATCCGTTCATTGCCGTTGGGCACTGGCCTAATTTCTCCTGCTAGGCCCACCTCGCCGAACACAATCAAGTCTTTCGGTAATGGGCGATTTCGAAAGCTTGACACCATCGCCAATAGCAAGGCTAAATCTGCGCTGGTTTCAGTGACTTTCACGCCGCCAACGACGTTAACAAAAACATCCTGATCGTTCATTTGCACATTACCATGCCTATGTAGCACGGCGAGTAACATAGAAAGACGATTTTGATCTAGCCCCACCGCGATACGACGAGGGTTAGACATTTGCGAATAATCAACCAGTGCCTGAATCTCAACAAGAAGTGGGCGCGTCCCCTCCCATATTACCATGACGCTGGACCCTGGCGTTTCTTTGTCGCCACGGCTTAGGAAAATAGCTGACGGATTATTGACTTCCTTCAGCCCACTTTCTGTCATCGCAAACACGCCTAACTCGTTAACCGCACCAAACCGGTTTTTATGGCTTCGTAAGGTGCGATACCGCCCATCACTTTCCCCTTCAAGCATCATAGAACTGTCGATGCAGTGCTCGAGTACCTTAGGCCCCGCGAGGTTACCGTCCTTAGTGACGTGGCCTACAATAAACATGGAAATATGCTGCTGTTTAGCAAAACGGGTAAGGTATGCCGCGCTCTCACGCACCTGTGACACACTGCCAGGGGCAGATTGCACATCGGACACATGCATCACCTGAATAGAATCGATAACCATAATCTTAGGCTTTTTCGTTAGCGCTAAATCACAAATGGTCTCGACGTTAGTTTCTGCCAACATCATGAGCTTGTCATCGGGAAGATGTAAGCGTCTAGCCCGCATGGCGACCTGCTGTAATGATTCTTCACCCGTGACATACAGTGCGGGCGCCGTTTTTGCCATTTGACACATAACTTGAAGCAACAGCGTACTTTTACCTGCCCCTGGTGAGCCCCCTATCAACATGGCCGCGCCAGGTACAATCCCGCCCCCTAACACCCGGTCTAACTCTTTGAATCCAGCACTAAATCGTGGAAGCGATTCAAGGTCGATAGCGTTTAAGGTTTCAATTTTGGCCGCTGTTTGTCCGGCATATCCCGACAAGGTGGGCTTCGACGACGCTTTCGCGCTGCTCACCACAAATTCACTGATGGTATTCCATTCTTTGCACTCAGAGCATTGACCTTGCCAACGTGGAAACTCTGCACCACAATCAGAGCACACATATGCAGTTTTTCGTTTTGCCATATTCCAGTTTAATCCACGACATAAAAAGGGTATTCTATCATTATAATAATCGTCTAAGTAACTCGTCTAAAGCACCGCTTTTAATCTTCCTAAGCCAGTTATCTATAACGCGCTTTCATGCTTAAACTGGCAGAGGTTAATGTGTTGCAAGACGCTGCCGATACAAAAGGCGTCTTCGTCAAAAAAGAATAACAAAAGTTGCGCATACATGAATCAGGATTTACAACAGTACGCTGACATTATTGAACAGCTGAAACCCATGGTAAATGAGCCCGAATTTAATCGGGTACTCATGCAAGTGGGTGCGAACATTCCAAAGGAAAAACGCTTCTTAATTAAAATGGAAGTTAAGCGTTTGGCGAAGCCGTGCATGCGCTCAATTGACTTACGTGGGTTAGTCGATGGCAAATGCAAACTGTACGAGCATGATGGTCGAAAGCATTACATGGACGACGTGGCCATTGAAAAATTTGAGGAACAAATTCGCGTATTCGGCAGCTATACCTTTGGCGTGTACGAAGCCGTACAAAATACCGAAAACAACTTCCGTGTACTGCGCGAAAAAGCGGAAAAACGGGAATTGTCTGGTGGTTCCGCGGCCGAAAAGAAAAAAGCGAGTATATTAGAGCAGTTCAAAGTGCCTATCGTGAACTTGCTCGACTATCGTCAGCGTAATACAGAGCGCATGAATTTTGCCGTGGCAGTTGAGCTTTTTAACGAAAGTAACCAGTCTATTCGCGGGCTGAGTGTCGATATTTCGTTAGAAGGTTTGCAGGTAAAGCTAGATAAAGAAAGTTTGTTTAAAAAGAATGAACGAGTATCGGTTTACTTCCGTGGTTTAGAAACAGAATTTGCCATGGACAAGAAAAATGGCATTGCTTACAAGCTTGTAAAAATAACCCGAAAAAACGATCTCATCTATCTTGCCTTACAGCGTGATACTGCAAATCCAAATACCGCTTTCGATAAATTCCTAGAAAGCTTTATTCATGGTAATAAGCGACGCTACAAAGTGAATATGGCGAATACCATTGAGGCCATCACGAGCAAGACCTGTGAGCAGTATTTCTCCCCGAGAAGCCCCACCCTGCCGGTGTATATTGACGAAATAAAAGGTCAGTTAATTCCGCGCTTTGCCATGGTTAACGAAGTTAACCGAGAAACCGTCAGTTATTGGCAGGACGAAGAAGACGAATGCCGTATTGGCTTTTTACTCAGTAAGCCCAGGTTACAGTTATTACTGAAAAAGCCTGAAGCTACCCGCGAGATTTTTATATATAGTTTTACGCACTTACAAAACGAAAAGGTTTATTTTTACTCTGCAGCCTACGAAGAACTCGAGAAAAAAGATGTTCTTAAAGATGTATTTTTAGGGTTTGGATCGAAAAAAGCGAGTTGGCGTGTATTTAAAGTCACGCTGACCGACATGTCGCCAGAGCAAGCACATGTCCCCACATCTATCCCCGATTCTGTAGGCACAAAGATTAAACGGCAGAACACCCCACCCGCGCCACGACTAATGGCGAAGCTACAGCACCTAAAGTACTTGGCTCATGTCACAGATGTGACCTCTGTGATAGGCCAACAGGCGTACAACAGCTTTACCTTTAACAAAGACAATTTGTCACATTTGCGTACGTTTGGGCACGCGAGAAACAAACCGCCTGCACCCATTTCGCTCTCTAGATTCAAGTATGAAGAACAGCGGCTAGAATCACGTTATCGATTACGCTCACAAATTGAGTTAACGATACCTGAGGACAACAGTGTGCATGTGGGTGTCAGCGAAGATATTTCTGTACACGGCTTGGGGCTAAGAATAGAGCTCAATAAGGGTTATTCAGGTGAACTAGAAGGGCAAGTGGAAGTGGCCTTCCCACGATTGCAAGAAATCACCAAATCGTTTGATGTGATGCACCTTCGATATTTAGTGGTTTACCACAATGTTGAAAAGAACATCTTGCACTTAAAAGCCATGCCCGGAGAACAAGGTAAAAGTGCCCGCGCCTTTTTCGAAGAATTGATTAAGAAGAACAAGCACAGCCTGCAAGAGGATGACGGCGAAGAGGAGATCCCAGGAATGGGGCAAGCGCTTCGCGTTATCAACGCTCGCAACCCTACCTCATTGTCCTTCTTAATGAGCAAAGAAGGGCCTAGGTATACCCCTGAAGCTGGCATCATTGGCCGGCAAGATGAACGAGTATCGCTTCTTTCTACTCATTACGCAGAAAGCCGACAGGTCAATTTGGAATATTTGTTTAGAGACCGTAAGCTAGACAGCCCCTTTATGCAAAGTGGGATTAAGCAGGTTAAGCTAGAAAATATGCCTTTGAGGCAAGAGCTGTTTGTCTCTTTCGATCCTACGCAAAAAGATCAGCGCTTAGCGATAATCCCTCGTTACTCTCACCGCTTCGAAAATAACGGTCAACGCAAGGCTTTCATAGACGATGCCATGGCACGCGGCCAATTTATTGCCATTCACGTGATGCTAACCACCACGGGTAAACCCGACTTATCCATGCTTCAAACTGAAATAAGCTATGTGAGTGTGTACGCGATCCACCGAGCGAAAGAGTTAGAGCAGAAACTGTGGAGTATAGCCGCCTGTTCACACCTTATTGATGTCACCGATGAAGTACTTATTCGTTATGGGTTTGACCAAGAAGCGATAAAACGTAATCGTGATAGTAGTACAGAAAAAGCGGTGGTAAAAACAAGTATTCAGGCGCTACTCAACGCCTAAACACTTGTGCACGACATTCAATTGGCGGCGGGTTAGCTCAAAAAGTACAGTAGCCCATGAAGGCCGCTAAACCTTAGTGCGACATCGGCCTGCTGATTGACCACAGGCTTCCCATGGCAGGCCACCCCTAGTGCTGATGTGGCCATCATAACTAGGTCGTTTGCACCGTCGCCCATGGCGACGGTTTGGTGTGGCGAAATGTCCCACTGATGAGATAACGCCTTTACGGTGGCCGCTTTTACATCGGCATTTACCACTTCACCTACCACCTCTCCAGTCAGCAATTCACCTTCTACCGCCAAGGTATTAGACACTGCGGCATCTAAGCCTAGTCTTTCCTTTAAATAGTCTGCAAAGTAAGTAAAACCGCCTGATGCAATCGCCACTTTCCAGCCATTTTCTTTCAGGGTGCTAATTAGCCTCTGTACGCCGGGCATTAGCGGAATGCTGTCTCGAATTTGCTGAAGCTGATTGAGTGGCACGCCCTTTAGGCAAGCCACGCGGTGATGCAGGCTTTCATTAAATGCAATTTCGCCTCGCATGGCCATTTCAGTCACTTTAGAGACCTGCTCACCAACGCCAGCAAGCTTAGCTATTTCATCAATGCATTCAATGGCAATGACGGTACTGTCCATATCCATCACTAACAGGCCGCGTTGGTTTAAGTGCGGTGTGCCCTCGGTCAGCCCGATATCTATGTGATATTGGTTTGAAACCTGTTCAATACATTGGGCAATAGAGGCATCTTCCCCTGCCTGCTTTTCACCAAAAGCCACCACTACGCTGTCGCCAAATCCATTGTGTAAAGGGTGTAAAAATAACGCTGAAGGGCGAAAGCAAGAAGACATCGCCTTTAACGCCTCATCGATAAGGTAAGGCGTTAACGCCTGACCAATCAAGGTTACCCTCGCTTCATTACTTTTAAGCCTAGAGGACGGTACTGTGGCTAAACAACGCTCTAGCGCAGCGGCATGGTTATACTGATTACTTGCTTGTGTATCTCTTAATAAGTCAGGAAAATTCGTCGTCACTGTTTGTACAAACCTTAGAAATCTTGGCTATATGCTACCCAAACTCGACCGCTGTGGAAATACACCCTTTCAAATTAGCTGAAATTCGCCTAATGTTACGCTAAATATAATGGGAATTTATCGCTGTATGCAAAATCAGGCTAGTCGACAGAGAACAGGGTCAAAACAATCAGTATCGCATTCTGCCTATACGGCGCTTAAGCGCCTCATTCATACTGCCATCATGGGTGCAGCTGTCGCGCTTATCATTTGTTTGTTCGTCGTATACGAAAAGTATCAATCACAATGGGTAAGCGTGCAAACTGAGCAGCCCGGTAGAAGTGTGAGTCAGCAATACGCGAAAATCCTTGCTCCGGCGTTATCCAGTAGTGACATAACGGAATTAGAAAACCTCGCAACAATCGCGGTGTCAGATCCTGCCGTAATGTCGGTGAGCATTTTTGATAGCAAAGGTAAGTATATCGCCCCCTTGCCTAGGGGGGAAAGTGTGGTGACGCTCACAAGAGAAAACCCAATCCCCCCGGTAACTTACCTTGAAGTGATAGAGGGCGACGAAGGCCAAACATTAGGCTACTTGAGTGTGAATATCGACACAGGCTACATCTTAGATAACCCTTTAACGCTGCGTCAGCAACAGGTGTTTATTGCCATATTAATTATCGCATTGGCGCTCATTGTGGGCATTTATATAACCCGTGGCTTTTACAAGTTTCGCCCCTGGCTGACCCGAGTTTTACACACCAATGACAAGCTTACTCAACACCCTTAAAACAGCGGTTATAGTTCGCGGTTGTAAAACTTATAATCTCTTGTTCACTATGCTCACTTAACGCCGCCATCGTTTGCACAACATCCAAAAGGTAGGCGGGACTACTTCGTTTACCTTGCCGACCAAACATAGGCATATCTGGCGCATCGGTTTCCAGCAAAAGATGACCTGGAAAATGATGAAGCAAGTACGCTAAGGTATCACGGGTTTTGGATGCTCTTGGGTAGGTTACCGTTCCCCCAATCCCTAAATATAACCCCTTATGGATATACGCCTTCGCCACCTCAATACTGCCGGAAAAGGCGTGCACCACGCCGCCGTAATGGCGGTTTACTTTCGTCAATGCCTCTAGCAACCTGTGATGACTTTTACGATGGTGTAGTATTACCGGCAACTGGCGCTGCTGAGCAAAATTGAGTTGTACCTGTAAACACCGTTTTTGTGTTTCGATGGGCACATCAATGTGACTGTCCAATCCTATTTCGCCCACCGCAACAGGTGCAATTACCGCTTCTTCGAACGCCACGTCTAACTGGCGGACAAGGGCTTTCTCATCTTCATCGTGGTGTAAAAAATACGGGTGAGCACCAAGGGCAATATCAATAGGTATGATGGATGAAGCGTCTTTCGCCAACTGTTGCTGTTGCTGCCATTGGCCTGCTTGGGTACCTGGCACCAATAACCGCGTTACCCCTGCTTTTTTGGCCCGCTGTAACTCGTCAGTCCAATCATTGGAAAATGCAGCTAAGTCGAGATGGCAATGGCTATCAATCATAATTCAAGCCTCTTAACCGGCGATACTCACAACACGTTACGGCATTAAACGTTGCGTTGCCCAACTGTCGTCTTGTTGTCGATTATATTCAAAGCGGTCATGAAGGCGGTCTTCGCCCCCTTGCCAGAATTCAACTTGATGCGGAACAATTCGAAACCCGCCCCAGAAATCAGGCGTCGGCAAGGACTTGTTGGCAAACTTGGCTTTCATCTGACTAAACTGGGTCGTGAGCAGTTCTCGGCTGCTAATAGGCTGGCTTTGCTTAGAAGCGAAAGCCGCTAATTGACTTTCTTTAGGGCGAGAGAAAAAATACCGGGCATTTTCGGCAAGTGTTAAACGTTCTGCAACACCGCAAACCCGTACTTGTCGCTCCATAAAAAACCAGGGGAAGTGACAAGAGACTTTCGGATTATCAGCGAGTTCTTTGGCTTTGCGGCTGCCCAAGTTCGTAAAAAAAACAAACCCAGACTCACTCACTTCTTTTAACAAGACGATGCGCTGAGAAGGCTGCCCATCGGCATCTACAGTGGCCACCGTCATTGCTGTAGGGTCTGGAATCTCGGCCTTTATTGCCTCTGCTAGCCATTGCTCAAACAAAGCAAAAGGGCTGTCAGTCAGGTCTGACGAAGACAGTTTGCCTTTCGAATATTGACGGCGTAAATCTGAAATAGACATAAAATTCCCTAACGCTTAGAAGCCACAACGAATGGTTATACAGCCAGTGGCGAGAAAATTAACTTTCGTCGCCATATCCCAGTGAACGTAACGCGCGCTCGTCGTCAGCCCAGCCTTGTTTAACTTTTACCCAAAGCTCTAAAAACACCTTATTATCAAACAGGTTTTCCATGTCTTTGCGGGCATGTTCACCGATGGTCTTAAGGTGCTTTCCGCCTTTACCAATGATCATACGTTTCTGCGTTTCACGTTCAACCAGGATTAAACCGCTAATACGATAAATACCGTTATCAGCTAACTTAAACTGCTCAATTTCTACGGTGGTAGAGTAAGGAAGTTCATCGCCCGTAAATCGCATGAGCTTTTCACGGATAATTTCAGCGGCCATAAAGCGGCTTGAACGGTCGGTAATATAATCTTCTGGAAAATAGAATTCACTCTGCGGTAAGCTTCCTGCCACCAAAGTGCGAATGTCGTCAACCATTTTGCCTTGCTTAGCACTCACCGGAATGATGTGCTCAAACTGGTGCTTCTCTGCTAACTGCTGAAGATGAACCATAAAGGCTTCTTTATCTTCAACTTTGTCCATTTTGTTAACCACTAAATAGCAAGGCAATCCCGAGGCTTTCACTTTGGATAGCACCATTTCGTCATCGGTGGTCCAGCGTGTGCCTTCAATAACAAAGAGTACTAAACCCACTTCAGCCAATGAACTTGATGCTGCACGGTTCATGTAGCGATTTATGGCACGCTTTTCTTCTTGATGTAAGCCCGGAGTATCAACGTAAATGGCTTGATAATCTCCCTCAGAATCTATGCCTAAAATGCGATGGCGAGTGGTCTGGGGCTTTCGCGAGGTAATACTGACTTTCTGCCCTAACAAGCGATTAAGCAATGTGGATTTACCGACATTGGGGCGCCCGACGATAGCGACTAAGCCACAACGGGTATTGGGTGTTGGCTCAGTCATCTAATTTCTCCAGCGTCATTCTTGCGGCTTCTTGCTCGGCTTTACGGCGGCTATTTCCCATCGCAACCACAGGGGTGTCTAAGTTTTCAACCTTGCAGCACACCTCAAATGTTTGCGCGTGGTCTTTGCCCGATATGGACATCACTTCGTAAGTGGGTAAAGGCAGCTTTCTACCTTGCAGATATTCTTGTAAACGGGTTTTGCTGTCTTTCGGGTGCGCGTTGGGGTCAAGCTTTTCAATTCGGCTCTCCCATAGGCGGCTTATAACGTCTCTCACCTGTTCCATACCAGAATCAAGGTAG
Organism: Alteromonas sp. B31-7; assembly: GCF_015767655.1. NCBI lineage: Bacteria > Pseudomonadati > Pseudomonadota > Gammaproteobacteria > Alteromonadales > Alteromonadaceae > Alteromonas > Alteromonas sp. B31-7. Next base: position 1,552,789 of record NZ_CP065233.1, on the reverse strand, counting down.
ATAGCACCAAGCAACGCCTCTACGGCGTCAGCCAGAATGGAGCTTCGTCTATGCCCACCACTTTTTAGTTCGCCTGGACCTAACAGCAATAGTTCACCCATACAGGCTTCGCGAGCCAGTTCAGCTAAAGTATCGCCTTTCACCAAGGTTGAACGCATACGGGTGAGTTTACCCTCTGGTACATCGGTAAAGCGCTTATAAAGGGTTTCACCAATGACCATGCCTAAGATAGCATCGCCAAGAAATTCTAGTCGTTCGTTGTGCTTTTTAGCCGCGCTTCTATGTGTGAGCGCTTGTTGTAATAAGGCTACATCATTAAAGGTGTAACCTATCGCCTTATTGAGGCGATGATATTTATCAATTCCTTGCATTAATCAATGCCACCTACACGCTCAAACCTCACGCCTGACGGGATCCAGCCTGGCAACAAATCTTCGGGTCTGCGCTCAAATTCAAATGAAATCCAAATAGCCACCGCCTTACCCACTAGGTTGGCGTCAGGAACAAAGCCCCAAAAACGGCTATCTCGACTATTGTCTCGGTTATCACCTAATACAAAGTAATGCCCTTCAGGCACAATCCACTCGTTACTGCGGGTACCAGGTTGAGTATAGAAGTTAACCGGCGAAATTTCTCTTATTGGATGGCGCAAAATATCATGCTTCACGTCGCCAAGCGTTTCCGTGTAGCGCATTAACTTTGCCATGTCTTGAACAAACTCACCGCGTTCAACAAAGTCGAGTGGCACTGGGGTTAACTTGCCACATTGGCTCTGTGCACCGTCACATTTTGACTTGATATACACTTGCTTATTTTGATAAACCACAGTGTCACCAGGCAAGCCAACCACACGCTTGATGTAATCAACAGATGGGTCTTCTGGGTATTTAAATACCGCGACATCGCCGCGCTCTGGTTCACCCGTCTCCACCAATTTACTTCTAAACACCGGGTCTTTAATGCCGTAGGAAAACTTCTCAACCAAAATGAAGTCACCCACTAAAAGTGTTGGCATCATAGAACCTGACGGTATTTGAAAAGGCTCATAAATGAACGAGCGAAGCACCAAGACAAACGCAATGACTGGAAAAATTTGCTGTGATGTATCGACCAAATATGGCAGTTGAGGATCTTCGCCATAACTCGCGCCGCCTGCATCCGCTGCGGCTTGCAAGCGAGCTTTGCGTTTAGGCGCAAAAACGAGGCTATCGACTAACCAAATAAGGCCAGTAATTAGCGTTAGTCCCACAAGAATGTGAGAAAAATAATTCGCCATTATTTACCTACCTTCAATACTGCAAGGAATGCATCCTGCGGTAATTCAACATTACCTACTTGCTTCATTCGCTTTTTCCCTTCTTTTTGTTTTTGAAGCAGCTTTTTCTTACGGCTTACATCACCGCCGTAACATTTCGCGATAACGTTCTTACGCAACTGCTTCACTGTACTTCTTGCTACTACGTGGTTACCAATAGCAGCCTGAATGGCAATATCGAACATCTGACGAGGAATAAGCTCACGTAGCTTCTCTACCAACTCACGACCTCTACCCTGAGAGTTTTCGCGGTGAGTAATAACAGCAAGTGCATCTACACGCTCACCATTAATGAGAATATCTACTCTCACCATGTCAGATGGCTGGAAACGTTTAAAGTTGTAATCCAGTGATGCAAACCCTCGGCTGGTAGATTTCAATCTATCGAAGAAATCAAGTACAACTTCTGCCATGGGCAGTTCATAGGTCACTGCCACTTGCTTACCATGGTAAGTCATATTCGTTTGCATACCACGCTTTTCAACGCACAGAGTAATCACATTACCGAGATATTCCTGTGGAACCAGAATATTGGCTTCAACCAAGGGCTCCCTAATTTCGGCAATGTCGTTCACTGCGGGAAGTTTAGCCGGGCTGTCCACCGTCATCACTTCACCTTTTGTGGTTTCTACTTCGTAAATTACCGTGGGTGCCGTGGTGATTAGGCCCAAGTCGTATTCACGCTCTAAGCGTTCTTGAATAATTTCCATGTGCAGCATGCCAAGGAATCCAATGCGGAAACCAAAGCCTAATGCGGCTGAACTTTCTGGCTCATAAAACAAAGACGCGTCGTTAAGGCTTAATTTTGCTAGGGCGTCTCGAAAATCTTCGTAATCATCAGAACTAATTGGGAAGATACCTGCGTAAACCTGTGGCTTCACTTTCTTAAACCCAGGTAGCATATCTGTAGCAGGGTCGCGAGATAAGGTAATGGTATCGCCTACTGGCGCACCTTGAATGTCTTTAATACCTGCGATGATAAAGCCAACTTCTCCAGCACGTAACACGCCAGTATCCAGCGCCTTTGGCGTAAACACGCCGATTTTGTCCACTTGGTGCACTTGCCCATTTGACATAATTTGGATTTTGTCTTTTTTGGTCAACTGCCCTTCAACAATGCGCACCAAAGATACAACGCCCTGGTAATTATCGAACCATGAATCAATAATTAGCGCTTTTAACGGCGCTTCACGTTCACCTTCAGGGGGCGGGATCTTATTCACAATAACTTCAAGTACGTCTTCAATACCGATACCGGTTTTCGCTGAGCAACGCACTGCATCTAACGCATCAATACCCACAATGTCTTCAATTTCTTCGGCCACACGGTCTGGATCGGCTTGGGGCAAGTCAATTTTGTTGAGTACCGGTACCACTTCCATATCCATTTCAATGGCGGTATAACAGTTTGCCAGGGTTTGCGCTTCAACACCCTGCCCTGCATCAACCACCAAAAGCGCCCCTTCACAGGCCGCTAAAGAACGGGATACTTCATAAGTAAAGTCCACGTGTCCTGGGGTATCGATGAAGTTCAACTGATAGGTTTCACCATCTTTTGCAGTGTAATTTAGTGTTACACTTTGTGCTTTGATGGTAATTCCACGCTCTTTTTCCAAGTCCATTGAATCAAGCACTTGCTCAGCCATTTCGCGATCGGAAAGCCCTCCACAATGCTGAATTAAACGGTCTGACAAGGTAGACTTACCGTGGTCAATGTGGGCAATAATACTGAAGTTACGAATGTGCGATTGTTGCATAATGCTGGAAATTACCTGCAGAAAAAATTCATTAAACAAAAATGCCAGTAGCTCCCTTCAAGAGATACTATCTAGCGCGAGCGGATTTTACCCATTTCTTGGCTGAAAAGCGAATTCCCGTGCATATTTGCAGGAACCATTGAGGAAGAAGCGCAAAGCGATAATAATTTTCGCTTTTGTCGTATTTGTCGTTAGGAGAGCGTTTGCAGTAAAACAGCTTGGTACTTTCCGTTATCAAGCCGGCTGAGATGTCGAGCAATACCACGATAAGCAAAATAAGTAGTGGCAATCGCAGGAACCATTGGCCACAGCTCGTGGAACAGGCCAAATGACTCAAATAACAGGCTGGCAAAGAGTGTGGTGCCGATAAACGTTAGCAACGGCAGAATATACAACCACGCCGATGCACTTAGCACGCCCGCTTCGGGCACACCTACAGTGACCCGTTGCCCGACGTTTACAGGCATAGGAGAATGCAACACCAGCTGTTGCGTTTTCGGCGCTAACGCTCGGGAGACCACGCCAGTACCACAATCGCTCTGCACCTGACAACTGCTACATGTTGACTTGATAGCGGCCTCTACCGTTATTTTATCTCCCTCCACTGCAACCACAGTGGCAGTTTCTTTGATCATGGGGTTTCCGTCGTTTTCGATGTCAGAGACGTTGCAATAGCGTTAGCGGTTTGAAGGGGAATTTCTCCCACTACAGTGACTTGTGCTTTGCCGTCTGTCAATGTGAGAAATGTACTTAAGTCATTACGCAGTACTAAGTCACTGCCCAGTGCATCTGCGGCTGGCTGCACATAAACAGAAACATCCACTAGACCATCACTGAACATTTTATATTCAACAATTTGACCGGTTTGCGCTAACCGGCGAGTTTCCTGCTTAACTTCCTTCATTCCCGTGGGAAGAAAGGTAACATCCCAATTATGCTCACGGCGATGGCGCTTGGAGAGTACCAACGGTTTGGGCAGGCTGGCCTGATTAATTCGTTCAAAATAAGGGTTAGGTTGTTCTGTCATTTGTAATGACGTCACCTGAATCTGTTCTAACAAGCCACCTTGTAAATCAAGCATATTCAGCTTTAACAACATGCCGGTGTCTTCATCTAACCATAGCTGATAACTAAACCGGTTGTTGTCGCGGCTAACAATACGTATTTGCTGAGCAGGTCTGCCCGCCACTCTAGCTCTTCCCACGGAAACAAACTCATACCCCTGCTTTAAACGCTCGGGATGATGTAATAGCGTGCTTGGAATTGGGCCATTGATATGTTCAGACTTCAAGCTGTATGGCGAAACATCTGGCTCGAATACACTTACCACATCACCCACGCGAATAAGTTCCCGCCCAGGCCCGTTTTGCAGGTTTAACTGTTCCATTTTAATGCCATTGGGCATAACAGCATGACGCCAAAGGTAAGGCATAGTGTCGCCATCAGCGCGACTTTGCACAAAAGAAACCTGAAAATTACGGGTTTCAATGACCTCACTTAAACGGGCTAACCAATCAGCGGTGCTTTTGGGGGATGCTAAACGCTGAGTATCAGCCAACACAGCAGGTTGGTTTTGAATCCGATCTACGCTTGGTTGCTTGAATTCGGCCTCTGAATCTTGCGTGGGCGAATGGGTAACCACTTCTTTTGGTTTCTCGTCGTCAGCAGGGTTCATTTGAGTTTCTTGCCCGAGGGCAATAGGTGCCGTCAGCATACCTGCCACTGACAACAAGGCCACGAGCTTGTGGGCACTGCGTTTTACTGTGTCCGAAAACACGCGTACCAGCGAACGAGGCGCTGGTACGTTATTAATACATTTAATTTTCATGAAACTACGTCGTTATGGGCGCTCGTTAGGGCTAACCTCATTTTCATTTTCTTCTGACTCTTGCGCCTGCTTTAATAGCAGCTGTTGCTCATGGTCAGCGATAAGTGCGTTAATCTTTCTCTTCTTCTCTAACATTTCGTTCATGTCATTACGAGGAAGCGCACGCGTTTGCTCTAAGCTAACTGGCGATAAGCCACCTTGCGGCCCGGCTGTCGGTGCCGTCATAAATGGTTCTGTAGGCGCAGGTTGATTAAAGTTCTGAACACCGAGAATAACCGCGACAGCAACAGAAGCTGCCATTGCGAACTGCCCAGACTGTTTAGCAAAAGGCACCACGTTACCAAGCACCGGCATTGAGCGCCAACGGGACGTCTTAGGTGCGACAATAGCGGGCTCAGCATCTAGCGCAGCAGCCACAGAAGAAGCAATATCTAAGTTTGGCGCAACATGCATCTCTTTGCGCATAACGCCTCTCATTACATGATAGCGCTGCCACTTAGCTTGTAGTTCTGCGTCCTGCTTAATGGTGTCGATAATTGAACTATCATCGAGTTCACCATCCATGAATGCGGACATTTTTTCTTGCTGTTGCGTCATATATTCATTTCCTGACCATTTGCGATCATTTTCTACCCTAACACAGCTATTAGTCAGCTTCATCTTGGGAAAGTTCACTTTCCTCAAATTTAATTTTCTAATAGCGGTTGAATAACTTTATCAATTGCCTCTCTCGCCCTGAAAATACGTGATCTTACTGTACCTACAGGACAGGCCATAACGTTCGCGATTTCTTCGTAACTTAACCCTTCGATTTCACGTAAAGTAATTGCCATACGCAAATCATCGGGAAGTTTCTCCACCACGCGAAATAGGGTTTCTTCTATTTCGTCTGACAGTAAGCTTCGCTCGGGTGTGGACTGCTCTTTTAAAGCGTCACTGCCTTCATAAAAGTCAGCTTCATCAGCATCCACATCACTCGCCGGCGGCTTACGACCTTGTGCAACTAAATAATTTTTAGCACTGTTAACCGCAATACGATATAGCCAGGTGTAAAACGCACTGTCGCCTCTAAAATTAGGAAGCGCACGATATGCCTTAATAAAAGCATCTTGCGTTACATCTGCAACATCGCCTGTGTTTTTTACGTACCGTGAAACGAGGTGCATCACTTTGTGCTGGTATCTTGTCACCAGTAAGTTAAATGCATTCTTATCGCCACGTTGTACTTTCTCAACCAATTGTTGATCGGTTATCTGCTCGCTCATTCGAGCCATTACTCCTTACTTCAACTACCCAATAGCTCTCGCAAGCATTGTTGTAGACGCTAGCTTTTGAAAAAAGTTCTCAATTTATATTAAAAATACTAAAAAATGCGAGTGTAAAGTGAAAGGGAGCATTGTGTTTTGCCCCTCATCCATTAGACTTGCCGAACCTTTGTTCATTTGAATATATACAAAAATACATGAAATCAGTGTCGTCTTCACTAACTTCCACATCAAATGCTATTGAACACCGATGTGATGTACTGATTATTGGTAGCGGAGCCGCAGGGTTAAGCCTTGCTTTAAAGCTTGCTGACCATTGTCAGGTTATCGTGCTCAGCAAAAGTGATAGAAACGAAGGGTCTACGCGGTATGCCCAGGGCGGTATTGCCGCGGTTTTCGATGAGCAAGATTCGATTGACGCTCACGTTAAAGATACGCTTAATGCTGGTGGCGGGTTGTGTGAAGAGCCTGCGGTACGTTTCACTACAGAGCGCGCCAAAGCGGCGTTGAGTTGGCTGATAGGCTATGGCGTGCCCTTTGACACCGAAAAAACAGAATCTGGCGAAGAGCGTTTCCACTTAACCCGTGAGGGCGGTCATAGCCACCGTCGAATATTACATGCCGCTGACGCCACGGGAGAGGCGCTTCAAATCACCTTGAATGACGCTGTGTCTACCCACCCCAACATTCATGTTTTCGAGCGCTATAACGCGATAGATTTAATTCCCTCAAAGCAGGATAAAGGTCGGTGCGTGGGGGCATATGTATGGAATAGACAGCAAGAGCATGTGGAAGTTATTCGCGCGCCATTTATTGCCCTTGCCACAGGTGGCGGCAGTAAAGTGTATCAATACACCTCAAACCCAGACGTATCAAGTGGTGATGGTATTGCCATGGCATGGCGCGCGGGCTGCCGGGTAGCAAACATGGAATTTAACCAGTTTCATCCCACCTGTTTGTTCCATCCGCAAGCCAGAAACTTCTTGATTACCGAAGCCCTTCGCGGCGAAGGGGCGAACCTTTGTCATGCTGATGGCACTCGGTTTATGCACAAGTTTGATGAACGGGGCGACTTAGCCCCTCGTGACGTGGTAGCCCGAGCAATCGACTATGAAATGAAACGCCTCGGAGCTGACTGCATGTATTTAGATATCAGTCATAAACCAGCGGATTTCATTGTTAAGCATTTTCCTAATATCTACCGCAAATGCCGCTCATTGGGCATAGACATCACCCGAGAACCCATCCCTGTGGTGCCTGCTGCCCATTACAGTTGCGGCGGCGTCATGACAGACTTCAATGCAAAAACAGATTTAGACAATGTTTACGCCATTGGTGAAGTGGCGTATACCGGGCTTCACGGTGCAAACCGTATGGCATCCAACTCATTACTAGAATGCGTCGTCTTTGCGTCTTCTGCAGCTGAGCACATTCTCGCACAATTGCCCTTCGCGTCTTGTGAAGAAGCAATTTCGCCGTGGGATGAAAGCCAAGTATCTGACTCAGACGAAGAAGTTATCATCCAACATAATTGGCACGAACTCAGACTGTTTATGTGGGATTATGTTGGCATAGTGAGAACGGACAAACGGCTAGAACGTGCAATGCGACGAATTCAGCTGCTTGAACAGGAAATTAATGAGTACTACTCGCATTTTCGCGTCAGTAACAATTTATTAGAACTTAGAAATCTCGTCACAGTGGCAGAATTGATTGTACGCTGTGCTATGGCGCGTAAAGAAAGCCGAGGGTTACATTTTAACTTGGATCATCCAAACCAATTAGACGAACCTCTACCCACCATTTTGGTGCCAGAGAAGAGCAATGCGCGGCCCGTGCCCGGCTCGTTAACAGCCACGTCTGTGCCTGTCACCGAAAATTGAAAAAGGAGCCATTGGCTCCTTTTTTAAAATGTGACACTCATTGCCATGTGTTTGTGCTTATTCTGATGATCAGACACAGTAACCTGTACACCTACCTCATCCTCACACCACTTGGTGACTTGAACCTTGCTGGGGAGATACACCGGCCGCTTAAACGAGCAGGTGAGTTTAGAAATATCCCGCTCTTCGTTTTCCATTAAGCTTGAAAGGCTTCTTGCCAAGGTCCACATGCCATGGGCAATGGGCTGGTGGAAGCCAAACAGCTTCGCAGTAAGCCCATAAAGATGTATAGGGTTATAGTCACCGGAGAGTTTCGCATAACGCCTGCCTGTATCCGCCGTCACCGTTAATTCATCGATGGGTGTTTCCGTCTCATCGTCACACGTACTCAGACTATCCAGTGACACAGGTTTGGGCGCAACATGCACCGCTTTTACTTTTACAAGATAACTGCTTATGGCTTGGTAAACACGCTGACCTTGCTGAAATGCCTCAAGCAAAATATCAAATTCCCAGCCTCGGTTATGGGGGCGAACGTCGCCAAACCTTACGCGGCATTCAAAAGGCGCGCTAAGATCACAATCACCTAAAACAGAGATATCATTTTTGCCATGAATCAGCCCAAGTAATGGGAAGGGGCTTTTTTTATCTAGTAGACACTGCATTTGCAATGGTAGTGACAGCATTTGCAGATAAACAGGATGCATACGGTGACTTTTAGGCCAGTGCATTTCCTGGCAGTACGCCGCGTAGTGTTTATTGTCCACGTTGATCTGTTTGGAATAGATGCGAGGTGGAAGTACCGGTGGACGAAATTGCATAAGCTGACGGGTGTCAACCCGTTTAAACAACGCTTTTGAATACTCACGAAACATCAGTCGTTTTCCTTGTTTCTGGGTGAAGGTTTGTTTGGGCTAAAACCCGACAAAGCCTTCTGTAATCGCGCGCTGGGCATTCACCTTTCAGTACCCATCGCAGATGTTTAGATGACCGCTGATACCAATAATCAGAAGGTTGATAGACAGACAGTGCAACACCCCAGGGCATAATCTTCGATTCGGGATGAAGCGTGTAAACGTGATCTGCCCCTTGCTCTTGCGCCGAAGCATGCAAAATAAGCTGCCCTTTTGCTGTTAGTGTATATACCTCAATTTCGCCTAACTTGTCACAAACGAATACGTCTTTTATACAAAGCGTAACAACAATTGCGGCAAGAAAAAACAAGGGTGTGTAAGCATATGATGCCACTTGCGAAGGCATACACGCGGCACATATGATTAGTGACGCTAAGGGTAGCACCACCTTGTATTGGCGCAGTGATGAATAGTGTAATGTAAGCCTATACTTTGACACGGTTTACAATGGTAGCCACCATGTCTGCTAGTTCAGGGTCATCACATTTTTGATGCCCCATTATCCACGCAAACAAATCGGGGTCATCACTGGTAAGCAAGCGCTCGAAAACGACTTGTTTTTCGTAAGTTAAATCGCCGAAGGCTTCTTCAACAAAAGGCAATAACAACACATCAAGTTCTAACATGCCGCGACGGCACGCCCATTTGAGTCGGGCTAGTCTTTTCTGTTCAAACATATTCGCTTTCTAGTGATTAGGACATGGGGGATATTATCATGTACTTCGTCTGTTGATCACTGCCCTTTTAGTCTGATTCACCGTGTTTTTGTTGTACATGTGTGTGAGCATAGCGAATGGCTTTGCTATGGGAAGACAATGAAACTTAGTTTACTCTGGCATTTCGCACTTTTTTAGCTCGTTATCCTTGATATCTTGTATTCTCCCCTCACCTTAGACCTATTAGGGTCTCAAATTCGTGTTTTGAATTAGTGGAATATTAAATGACAGCTTTATCAACGCTTTCTGCTTTACCGTCTAGCTACGCCGTTCGCTTGACTAATCAAATGCTCATTAGCGCTACGGGGGAGCAAACAGACAGTTACCTGCATGGTCAACTCACCGTGAATATTAACGACCTAGATAAGCATCAGGTAAGGATTTGCGCGCATTGTGATAATAAAGGTAAAACCTGGTCGGTGCCTTATGTAGCGCGGTTTAATGATGGCGTGGTGTTGATTTCAAATAAAGATGCAGGCGCACATTCACTGGCACAGCTGAACAAGTATGGCGTATTTTCAAAAGTGGATATTATTGATGCTAGCGAGGCATACCATCATTATTTTATTAGCGACGCGCTTGCCAACTCGCTTTGTAAGTCGTTCTTTGACAGCTTGCCAGACTCGCCGATGTCTTCCGTCAGTAGTGCAAACGGCTTGTTATTTAAAACCCCTTATACTCAAGCAGGGTTTTACGCGCTGATTACAGCCGAGCATGCTGAAGCATGGGAAGAAAAGATGGCAGAGGCAGTAGAGGCCATATACGGTCAAGCTGTTTTCGATGCCATACTCATTGACAACCTCATTCCTACCTTAAGTGAGAGCGGCGTAAACGAATACATTCCACAAATGCTTAATGTGCAAGCCGTTGAGGGAATAGATTTCGACAAAGGCTGTTATATGGGGCAAGAAGTCGTGGCTCGCACGCGGTTTTTGGGAAAGAACAAACGCGCCGCTTATAGCTTTACCTTGAACCACGCAACCTCGGTTGCACCAGGCGAAACCCTTGAAAAACAACTAGGTGAAAACTGGCGACGGGCAGGTAACATAATTGCCACCGCCAAGTTGCAAGCAGAAACCTGGTTGATGGCTGTTCTGTCTAACGACACAAAAGAAACAGATTGCCATCGTTTGGCAGAAAATCCAGACATAACCTGCTACCCTAACACACAACCTTATAATATTGAGCAAAACCCGAGCAATATTATAAAAAAGCGTAAATAAAGATTGCGCACACTTAATCACATTCATCGCCTCATTAAGAGGCCCAAAAACAGGATTATCTATGACCATTACTTCTGATAGCGTTGTCAGCCTTCACTACACAGTTTCCACTGAAGACGGCACTGAACTAGATTCGTCGGCAGGAAAAGCGCCATTGGTGGTACTACAAGGTCGACGTTTTCTTATTGAAGGCTTAGAAGAAGCCCTCATTGGTAAAGAGAAAGGTGACAAATTCAATTTATCTGTTGAGCCTGAAAAGGCTTACGGGGAACGTGTAGACGCCCTAGTTCAGCGCGTACCTCGCACTATGTTTGACGGCATGGACGTGGAAGTAGGTATGTCTTTTAGAGCAACTACGCCTGAAGGCGAACAGTCGGTAATTATCATCGAAACCACTGAAGATGAAGTGGTTGTAGATGGTAACCACCCGCTAGCCGGCATTCCGCTGACCTTCGACGTTGAAGTGGTTGACATACGTGACGCAACAGAAGAAGAGTTAGCCCACGGCCATGCTCACGCAGGTGGAAGTTGTGGCGGCGGTGAAGAACACTAAAGCGCAGATAAAAAAGGGAGCCGATGGCTCCCTTTTTCGTTATTACGCAAATGCTTAAAGCCAACCTTGGCTAATCGCCTTTAAATTGCTTCTTCGTTTTGTTCCCCGGTGCGGATACGTACCGCACTCTCTACGTTGTAAACAAAGATTTTACCGTCACCAATTTTTCCAGTTTTCGCTGAGCTCTCAATGGCCTCAATGGCTTGCTCTACACGCTCATCATCAAGTACCAGTTCTATCTTGATTTTTGGAAGAAAATCCACTTGATACTCGGCACCACGATAAAGTTCTGTATGGCCTTTTTGGCGACCAAAGCCTTTCACTTCTGACACTGTCATGCCAGAAATACCTACTTCAGCGAGGGCTTCACGTACATCATCCATTTTGAATGGTTTAATAATGGCTTCAATTTTTTTCATAGCAACTACTCATCATAAATTGTGGGAATAGGAACACGCTTGTGCTGGGTACGTTGATAAATATAAAGAAGTTTCTCATCGACATCCGCTGACACTGATTTTCCCTCTAGAAAATCGTCAATTTGGTCGTAGGTCATTCCCAGCGCTTGTTCATCTGCTTTTTGCGGCGATAGCGACTCTAAGTCCGCTGTGGGTGCTTTGGTGATAATATTGTGAGGCGCCCCCAAATGCGCTGCAACTTGCCTCACTTGACGCTTACTTAATCCAAACAATGGCGCAAGATCACAGGCACCATCGCCATACTTAGTATAAAACCCTGTTATATTTTCTGCTGAATGATCTGTGCCCAACACTAAGCCATCCACTAAACCGGCAATTTCGTATTGAATAACCATGCGTGTACGGGCTTTAACGTTACCTTTGACGAAATCAACTTTTGCGTCACTGTCAGGAAGCAGCCCAGTGTTTGCTAGCGCTTCAGTGGTAGAGGCATGAATCGCGTCAGCACCTGGCTGTACATTTACCGTTACCGACTGGCTAGGCTGAATAAAGTCGATAGATGCTTGGGCATCCTGTTCATCGGCTTGCGTGTCATACGGAAGGCGAACAGCAATAAACTGGTAGTTTTCGTGTTTTTCTTCGTTTAGCTCGTTTACGGCCAATTGCGCTAACCGCCCCAATGTACAAGAGTCAATGCCACCGCTAATACCTAGCACAAGGGCATTTAACCCTGATGCCAGAAGTTGTTTTTTAATAAACGAGACTCGACGAGCAACCTCAAAGGCTACATCAATGTCAGGCAGCACTTTCATTTCTTCAATAACTGCTTGTTTTTGCATCATAATATCCACGTTGTTTGTAGGCGTCCTGAGATATGAGTTTACGATAAACTAAGGCTAGATGTTAGTGTTATTCGTGGGTTTACTATTACCAATAACCTAATATTATCATCACGTTCCATGCTTAGTATTACGGATGATGCTTACCTTCCGATTACTATACCCTATTCTAACAGGATTAGTTTACTCTACACGGTATGCTTCTATTTAAGCGATAGCGGCGTCAATAATCAATGTTAATTAAGGTTATGTAATTTACTGTGTCTTATCCAGCTTTGTTTGCCAGCCCCCGCAAGCATAAGGGCCTCACACTACTTGAGATGCTCATTGCCATTGCTATTTTGGCCATTTTAGTGGCCACGGTTACCCCTAGCGTGTCGAATATACTTACGCAAAACCGTATTACCTCAGACGTCAACCGCCTTAGCGCCTTGGCACAACACGCCAGATTTACCGCCATCAACGAGCAGCTTACCGTTACGCTTTGCGCCACCACCGATTATATGGATTGTTCGTCTGAATGGCGCAACGCAAAGATGATATTTATTGACACCAATAGCAACAGCAAAAGAGATGAGGGTGAAAGGTTAATTGCCACGTCAGACCCTATACACCAACGCAATGTTATCAGTGGTGTGACTGACCCTATATTGTTTGCGCAAGAGGGTAACAGCAGTATCCGTACTACCATTACCTTATGTCCAGACAACCAAGATACCACGTTTGCAACAGCGCTACTGATTGCCCTACACGGTAGAATTTCCATCGCCATAGATAGCAACGACGACGGAATAAAAGAAGATCTTAGTGGCGACGAGTTAACCTGCGAATAAACATTCCCGCTAGAGAGTACACGATTATCGCCAGCATGCTAAAGGTTCGGTCGCTAGCGAAGTAACCGTAAGTTTTCTACACGCTTCCTCTTCACTTAAAAATAACAGGGTGGCAGTAATAGAATAGTCCCCTGCGCTGGCTTCGTCCTCAGTAACACTGACGCTCCCATTGTCAAACCCCGGCAATTGCGATAATGACCGGTACGTGCCCTCGTTCATAACAAAGTAGGCCTGTTGAATTTGTATATTTAACAGATACGTCATAACTTGATACCTCAGAGCACTTTCGCGCTGAGCTTGATAGCTGGGTACGGCGACAGACAGCAATATGCCCACTAACGCCATTACCACCAGCAGCTCTAACAGGCTATACCCATAGCGTATTGTCACGCATTCATACTTATTCACACCCATAGTACAGCTTCCTTCTTTCCGTATTTTATTTATGCTCAATTTATCAATGACTGAACACGGTAATAACCGGACAAAAGCATGGTTTTCTTTTTTCAACGCGGGGCAAGCTTAATGGAAAGTATGATATGCGTGGCCTTAATGGGCCTAATGACTACCCTGGCTGCCCCTTCCTTTTTTCATTGGAAAAAGCAAACTGAGTTTGTTGGCGCAATTCAGCATAGCCACTTGTTTATTCAGCATGCGAGAAGCTACGCACTGAGTCATAGACGCAAGGTTTATCTCTCTTTCGATCCCAGCCAATCAGGCTGTATAGGGCTGTCTACGCAGGGTGCCTGCGATTGCCATGCCAGCGATGCATGCCAATTAGATAATCAAACCTACCAACTCTCTTTATCCCAGCTAAGCGCCACCCTGACCCTCAACAGCGAAAAGGCTACTACCATCAGTTTTGATGGCATTCATGGATTGGGCTTTTCTCTGGCATTGACGCTATTTGTTTCAAACTCGTCCCACAAGGGCAAAATCGTGCTCAGTAATTTTGGACGATCTCGTTTTTGCGCAGATTCTAATGAATTAACGCATCGTGGAGTGCCCCAGTGTTAAGACGCAATGGATTTACGCTTGTGGAGCTTATGCTCTCTGTAGCCATAGGGGCAGCATTCCTGACTTCAGCCATCACCTTTATGCTTACGCTGGGACATTCTATGTATCAAATACAGCAACAACTCACCCTAGAAAGCGAGCTTAGGCTATTAACCCAAACGTTGACGCTGCAACTTTCCCGCGCAGGCTATGTGGCGAGGTACCACGATACATCTACGTTAGTTAATCAGCTAGCCCTCAACGGTACTTTGGCCAACATTCACGTGGGGCATCACCCTAATGCGCCTCAACACTCCTGTGTGCTTTTCGCTTACGACAAAAATAAAGATGGCGCTATTTCCTTAGCCTCGCCATCAGAACATTTTGGGTTTCGCCTGAATAACAAAGCATTAGAGTTTAGAGTAGCGGGGAAATCCTGTGAAGCCAGCGGGTGGCACGACATTACCGATACCCGTAAAACGTATGTGTCAGCGTTTGAAATAAAACCCAAACAAGCGGGGCAGCCAGCATGGGTAGTGACTCTCACCTTACAATCTGCCCAACAAGCAGGGCTAACATCGAGCCGCACTTTTTTAATAAGCGCAACCAATGCACACCCGTCTTAATCCACTCACCCAAGAAAGAGGAGCTGTAGCCCTCGCAACCATGGGCATATTGCTCAGTATTGTGAGCCTGTCGCTATGGGTAGTGAGCCAACGGTTGACCAACGAACTGCAGATGGTGAGACGTGGGCTTGCCTATAACCAGGCGTATGCTCAACTGCATGCCCGGCATGCCTCAGTAGCAATGCAATTAAGAACTGCCGATATTAATACCCTGCAAAGCCTGGAGAGCGAACAGCTAGATATCGCTTACCAAACGTTTATTAATAGCAATAATACCCGCAGTGTTCTATTCACTGTAACCCTCTCATTAGTGTCGCCGAGCCTACATATCAAACAAGATTTTTTTCGTTTCTCCAGCCTCTTCTGGTTTCCACTACAAGCCGTCACCAGCGACCAATCAAACCTCACCCAAAAGCTGTTTAATCGGGACTTCGAACCGCTTTCTGCTTCCCATTTTCAGCACATCCTAGAGGCACAAAAGCTGGGTTCACAAGAAGCGCCAAGCCGCCAAGCGATGTCGAAAGAGTCAGTGATTTGGGTAGAAGGTGATTGGGAACTGCCTGACGACACTCACCTTGGTTCCCTTGACGCGCCTGTCTTAGTGATTGTAAAAAATGGCAATATTGCCCTAGGGAACAGGGCATCTTTTTATGGCTTATTGGTACAACTCGACGCTGAATCAAACCGCCGCAATGCGACGCTTGAACATGGCGCTAAACTCTTCGGCGCTTTGGTCACCAACGGTCAGCTAACGTTAAACAACTACGGTAACATTACGTATGAAAAAAATGTGCTCTCTGCCTTGCAGCAACGGGCTGAATTGCAAAATATCTATCCCGTTCCACATAGCTGGAACGACTTCGACTAAACGTCGGGTCGCCCCCCACGCTAGTGCTGGATTTGCGTTACTAGATGTGCTGTTAGCGGCAAGTCTGTTTGTGGTTGGTATGCTGGGTTTCTTGCTCTTTCACCATCAACTTTATTCGCAATGGCAACATGCCGTGGCAATACAAAATGAGTATGATGAATATGCGTTATCGCAGATTAACCCAGCATTGATGTTTTCACCTTTGCAAAAAACAGATGTTGAGCGACTTGCCCCGTTTATTCCAGCTGAGCAAAATAGCAACTAATGCCCTAGCACGCCCAGCAAAATTCGCCGGCGTCTAACGACCCATTGTTGTTCTCATCCCACCCTTTGCGGCCATCGCTGTAATAAAACAATGCACCGTTGCTGGCTTGTGAGGTACCTTCTACAGGAGTAGCTTTTAGCTGATAGCTTAAGGCGTCTGCAGATAAAATAGTGAGGCTATAGCGTTTATTCGCTTCAGGTTCGGTGGCGGGAGAATAGCTTGAGAATATACTCGGGGTGCCGGTATTTCCGCCGTTTTCACCCGCGCCAGTATAAGAAAAACCACCACTGTGATGACGCTCCATGGCCGCAGCAAAAGCCATAAGATCGGCCTGCGCAGTACGCTGGTAGCTACTGACAATGGTTGACTGGTACGAAGGATAGGCAATGGACGCAATTATGCCAATAATGGCAACGACAATCATGAGTTCAATTAAGGAAAAGCCTCGTTCTAAGCTAGAGTGTCTCATTATATTTACTCATTTCTCTCGGTTTCTGAATGCCACGCGCCGCGCTGAATTCGTTCAAACTTTCCGTAGATATTCTCAGCCAAACAAGCGAATGCCGATGTACATGCTTCCTCATTTCCCTCTTCATCCACCTGGATAACCGCAGAAACACATTCAGTGCCTAAACACACCACAGGGCTTACTATGTCCTCTATCAATATTTTAGTTTCCGGCGCAATCCCAGTTTGCTTTAAGTCGGCGTATCTATCTCCACTGTCTAAATCACCATTATTATTGAGGTCGCTTACGGCGTTTCCATTAAACATATTAACCAAGTATGCGCGGCTATTGCCCGTGGGTGGAGCACACGCACTCGTACTCGATACCGCGGGCACATAAGTGGTAAAGAATACCTTGTAGTCTATGATTAAGGGCGACGCCAATACCTTTTCGCCTTCGGTGGTCAATTCAATGTACCACCCTGCTTTGTTGGCAAATTCAGCCGCCGCAATCGCTTGCTCACTTTCATCAGTGCTGGTTAAGCCATGTTCCGTGGCATTATAAAGCTGCGATTCACTGATGGTAGACATAAAAGTGTAATGACCGTCGCTATCACGATTAAATACACCCTCATCTTTTATTAAATAGAAATTATCCTCAATGGTGACATCAAGGGGAGACGCTCGCCATCCGCTGCCTATTGCCACGCCATAGTAAAGCTCATCCCCTAGTGCTATTTCTGTGACGTCCGGACCGTAAAAAAATCGCCGATGGGTTTCAGCGGTATCTCCGCCAAAATCGGCAAGCCTTGCGCCTTTCACAAAATTGTCTCCCGTTTCACCATTGTAAATATCGAAACGAAACAATTGCCCGCCCATATCCGCGGCGTACATGTGATCAGCGAAGCCGTCATTGTCTCTATCAATAACAGAAATTCGCGCCGGTATGCTGTAGTTCATATGCTCTAGGTTTACGGTGGCATCACTGTTACTAGCAGACCAAAGTAAATCTCCGGTGTCTGCATCAAACATAAACACCGCGTTGCCCACGCCATCTACGCTGCGCACCGTTTTATCATCCTGCGCCACGTCGTAGCCGCCGCCCACGATCATCACATTTTTCTCTTCTGTACCGTAACGCACCTTGGTGATAGTCGGCCGGGACCAGGTTTGACCCAGTTTTTCTAACCCTACCGTTCCCCCTTCAATCATAAACTTCAGCGTTGGTGAAGCCTTTTGGGTAACGTCAAACACGTAGTAATTGTTACCGCCTCTACGCATACCTAGATAGAGATAGGTACTATTGCCTACCGTGCGAAGTACCATGTCACCGTCCAAGCCATATTTGTGCTCAAACGTGGAAATGTCCTGATAAAAATGATGTAAGTTCGGCAATAGGCTGCGGGGCATAATGGCAAAATTTTCTTCCCCTGTTGCCGCATCAATGGAGTGCAACATGCCATGATTAGTAGCAACGAAAATAGCTGAATCTGTCTCACTATAATTGACGATAACCGGTTGAGAATGAATAGGGTCTCCCATTTGAAGACGAATATCTGTGGTGTCACCATCGCCATCACTGTCTTTAACATCAACCCCTCGCGCCCATTGAAGCAATGTGGTGCGCAGGTCTTGTGCATCAGTTTCATCTTCAATACCTAAATCTTCCACTGTGATACTGCTATTATCTTCATGAAGCACATTGCTCGAACTCGTTATTACCCCGTTTGCATTAAACACATAAAGGTGACGGTTGGCCGTCATTTTACTGGCTGCGCCTCCCTCCCTAACATCATTGCCATCAGCAAGTACCGACCAATAACTGTGGGAGTTTTCAGCGAAAAAGCCCGTCACGCTGTCTACCGCATCCAGCCCGTTTTTATCCAGCACTTCATCACCATCTAAACGATAGCGTTTTAGGTTGCCGGGCCAAATAGCCCCTTCACTGGGTTTAAACAAAGCAAAATACAATTCGTCTCGGTGCGTTAATCGGTTGAGTTGGTTTACCGCAACACCGGGTGAAACAAAGGTGGCGTTAATGTCTTTCACTGAACGTAAAATAGTATTAAAGGCGTCCAGTAACTCTGTGCTGTTGTCCGCTTGGTAAAAGCCCCCTCCGCTTTGCAGTGCTAACTGATTGAGAAAATTATTGGCGGAGGTATTTGCCGCAAAGCCTATAGTGTGAGTAATAACGCGTCTATCGATAGATGACGTCTCTGACTCGCTAATATCTCTGACCAAATCTAAGCCACATTTTTCCCCTCCACTTCCTGTACAGCTTTGATTAAGCAATGCCTCAATTCTCGACACACTATGATTGTTGTTCGCCTCGCCATCAGACAGCAGCACAATATGATTGTTTGTTTGACACTGTAGATCATTGACAGGAGAGAGGTATGTTGCACCACTGGGGATATATTCATTGATGCAATCACTATCAGATAAGTTATCGTCCGTGCACCCGCTAGGGCGTACCGAATCACTTCCTAAATAGCTACTTCTGTGACTCACTCGCGTATTCTTTCGTACCGTATTAGATACATTGTAATTACCACGCGCTAATCCCCAATCAACCTCTCTACCACCATAGTAATTTACAGCTTCATACAGTGTATCTACGATGGGTGTGTAACCACTTGCGCTAAGTTCGTCCACTTTACTAATAAGCAGTTCCCTCACTGTTGAACTCGCCCCTGGCGTAGCATTCCCATTAAATTTTACCACCAGTCGAGGGGCTGCAGAGGGCACATCGTTGTAACTATACACGCCTCGATAACTAGTAAAATCACTGAATACAAACGCCATCGCGTTACCGGGCTCCCAGCCCGGACGATTCACGATGTCAGACACAATGGATGATAAGTCTGGCGACGTGTAATCGGAGTAACGCCTGAAACTTGGCATAGACCAGGTTACGCCAGAGGTTTTATCTAGGTCTCTTAGTTGATGACGATAGTTAGGGTAAAAGTCGTCGGCATCATCATTGGCTACGGCTTGAATCTGCATACTGGCACCGCTATACCTGTAGGTATCATAAGCCGTGAATTCTAGATACGCCTCGGTTATTGTTGCCCCTTGAGGAATATTAATGTTCTGAAAACGAATACCAATATAGTTGTTGTAATAGTCACTGAAAGTGAGCTCTGAACCTGTACTTTCATAGCCGCGATAATCCTCTTCAAGATTATCGCGAGAACTAGATACCTGATAAACTGCTTCGCCGCCAATACAACCTGTGGCGGTACTATCGTCGTAAACCACCACCAACTGAGGCGCACCACCTTGCCCTGAATCGAATGCTCTCGCTAAACGGTGACTGGCGGCATCTGAACTTGTGCCTTCAACGAATAGAGAAAGGTCTTGTCCACCACACCAGCTAGATAAGCCAACGATTTCTTCGATAACGGACGATATATCTGGACTGGTAACGATTTCTCCAGCCGCGGGAAAGTCATTATCTGTGTCCCACCGCACTTGCGCACTCGTTTGCGTGCGTGTAGATAGATTTGACGCAGCGGTAGAAAGTTCAGCACTGTCGGCATTCGCCTCCCCTTTGATGGTAAATTGAGTGCCGGCAACATTGAATTTCTCGGACGTAAAACGAAGGTAAGCACTAACAATGGTAGCCCCCTGAGGGATGTTCATATCACTAAATCTCAACCCAGTGAGCACCGTATCTGTACCTGAACTTAGCACCAGTTCATCATCGGTAATATCTACATTGCCATTAATTTCATAACCGTCATGATTTGACGCGCTGGTGGATGTCACCAATTCTGGGCGCACCGCGTCATCAATTCCTTGAATGGGATATAAAATGGGCCCGCCGTAGTCAGAAAAGCGCATTAGCCCCGCATTGATATTTGTGGCTGAACCGAGCGCATCTTTGAGTGCATTTTGTACCCGTAACATGCGAGATTGACCGGTATTGTCTGTGCTGGTCATACTGCCTGACGTATCCATAATAAAAAGCACGTTAGGGTTATAGGTTACCGAGTTAGCTGACGAACCTAGGTAAATATCTAAATCGTCGGCCAGTGCACTTACACCTATGCAGGCAAACAATAAACATGAGGTGATAAAGCTGATAAGCCGAGACATGCACACTACCTTACTATTGAGATGCAGGGCCAAACACTGACGCTGCAAGTGTATTGGCAACAGTAGAAGGCTTTCCATCTACCTTCCCACAACCACGAATGATAAATACATGACAATTGACATTACTGCCGCCAATGACATTGCTTGAGCCCCTACAGGCTTGTTCACGTATAAATGCCGTACGTGACCAGCTTTGGGTCGCTGGGGTGCTTTGATAATTTTCCGAACCTATGTTCTGCTTGCCTATTTCTAACGCTCCGCTGGGCATTTGTCGGTTGGTCCAGGTGTTTTCATCAAAGCAGCTTAAGGTATTGACCTGAGGGTCATAAACATTCCCTTGCCGGGCCTCGGACAGCGGGTCAGTAAGGTTAACATCAGACAATAGCACTTCATCTTCAGATTCGAAGAACACGCCAGCAATGGCTGCTTCCGCCGCATCAAATGCCAACCCTGCTTGCTGGGTAGACATCGCCATTTTCGATTGGGTTAAACTACTAGAGACTGCACTTATCCCCAAGATGGTTAACGAAAGCAGCACTAGGAGTGCGAATACCATAACTAACCCTTGTTGCTTCATCCCGACGTCCTCACGAGGTTTTTCATGTTTCTCAAAGCAATGGTTTTGCTAAAGACTTGGTAGTAATGATCGGTGGAAACAGAAATGGCACTTTCGTTGAGCAAGGCAAATTTCTTGGCTGTGGTTTGTTGTACTTGATTTTGATAGCTCGCTAATAACAGCGCCCAGCGAAGTGACACAACCTGTTGATTTTGGTCTCGATAGGCGCCAACTTCATCGGCAGTGATATAGGTAATGGTTTGCCCATTAGAAACATCCATGGTATCACTCACGCCAAATTGCACGTGAAAACGATGAACATTATCGAGTAATACAACACTGGTAGGCGATACCGTTTGTACTTTAAGCCCTCGTAGCACCCGCCCATCATACCCCGTGCATTTAAACTCGTTGCCACTAAGGTAATAGAGGTTCACCACATGAAATTCATCGTTATTAAGATACCCATGACGATTTCCAGTGCAGTCTTGGGAAGCCAATTTGCTCACCATCAGTGTATCACTGCTACCACTGCCACTTTGTGTACTGCCTAACAAGGTATCGGAAACAAAATCACCGGGTACAGCCACTGGATGATTTTGTACATAGGCCGCCTCTACCACAGGATCTACGGTGTCATCTATTGATGTTGTAATACCGTCATATCTACCTACCTCGAGCAACTCCTGCGTGAGCCTATGGGTAATAAATCGGCCAGATTCTTGTACCTGAGAAACGGCTTGGTTGAGCGTATTCGTAATATTGCTACTCACAAGCACTTGAATGACGGCACCGGAAATGACTAAGCCCAGCACCAATGTAATCATTAACTCAACCAAACTAAAGCCTGATGATGACTTCATAGCACAATATCCTTATACACACAGGCAAGGCGCTGACTGTCATCATTATTACAGCGGGCGTTGAGGGTATATTGCTGGTGGCCAGAAGAAGCCACCGGCCAATTTACGTTCACTTCAATACGAGAGCCTGGGCTGCAAATATAAGGGTCGTTGTTATTATTATCAGTACAAGATAAAGCAATTTGGGTATTAGGGTTGGTTTGTACCGCAGCACACGACAACACCCAACCATCGTATTGAGCCATGTCGACTTCACTGCAGCTTGCGCCCTCACAATTGGGAATGGCGGCCGGCTTCGACAAGCAATAACAAGTACTTGGATGGGTGCTAGAGGTACACGTTAAGCCACTAAAATTAAACGCCCCTTCATCAAAATAGGCATTATTAACAACCATGCCGTCACCTACCGTGGCGGGGCGCGCGGCAATTCGAAGGCGCTCAACCACTTGTGCGGCGACAAACTCCGCCTGGGTACGGCTCATGGCATCGCGATTAGCGAAAGAACCGGTAAATTGAAGTGCAGCTACCCCTAGCAAACCTACTGCCAAAATAAACAAGGTAACCAAAATTTCAATAAGCCCCGCACCGCCTTGTTTACCAGCGGGTGTACGAGAGGACATACACTTCATATTCACCTGAGATACATCAGCTTAAAATTATTATCAGTGTAGTAGTCTAGAGCAAAAACGCGTGGCAACGGGTATCGCTAACAATTCAAACGTATAATCGGCTTATGAACAATCACTTAGGTAATTTTTGTCTCAGTCTTTCTTGGTGCAACAAAGATAACCACTTGGGCGTAAAAGTTGATGGGGAAATGAAAGCACATTTACAGTACAAATAACCTATAAAAAAACACCGTCGATGGCGGTGTTTTTTACTGTGTGTAGATGTCTATTAGAGTGGCTAACTCACTTGTTTTACGCGAAGCTCTTTAGGCACAGCAAATTCAACGTTTTCTTCCCGTCCAGCACGCTCACTGGCTGATACTGCGCCCCATAGCTTAAGTTTATTGACCACCCCTTGTACGAGTACTTCTGGTGCAGAAGCACCGGCGGTAACACCAATATGCTCAACACCTTCAAGCCATGCTTGTTGAATACAATTGGCATCGGCTATGAGGTAGGCTTTTGCGCCGATTTTCTCAGCAAGTTCGCGAAGCCGATTAGAATTTGAGCTGTTTTGCGCGCCCACTACCAAGAGCACGTCGCAGTCTGTGGACAAGTCGCGAACGGCGTCTTGCCGATTTTGCGTAGCATAGCAAATATCGTCTTTACGTGGCCCTTGAATATGGGGGAATTTTTCACGCAGTGCATCGATGACATCCGCGGTATCATCCACCGATAGGGTCGTTTGACTACAGTAATACAAGTTGGCAGGGTCTTTAACTACCAAGGTGGCAACATCGGCTTCAGACTCCACCAGATAAATGCCTCCTTCGGCATTACTGTATTGCCCCATGGTGCCTTCCACTTCAGGGTGACCAGCATGACCAATTAAAATACATTCTGTGCCGGTTTTACTGGCACGGGTCACTTCCATATGGACTTTAGTCACTAACGGGCAGGTGGCATCAAACACTTTTAAACCACGTTCTTCTGCTTCTTTTCGGACGGCTTGCGAGACACCGTGCGCAGAAAATATCACAATGCTGTCGTTTGGAACTTCATGCAATTCATCAACAAAAATAGCGCCACGTTCCCGTAACCCATCTACCACAAACTTATTGTGCACAACCTCATGACGCACGTAGATAGGCGGCTGAAACATTTCTAGCGCCCGCTCAACAATGGTAATGGCGCGATCAACACCGGCACAGAAGCCTCTTGGATTTGCGAGATGAATTTGCATAGTTACTTTTCACCTTGTTGAGAATTACCCGGGTTAACATCAATAATTTCTACATCAAAAATCACCGTTTGCCCAGCGAGCGGATGATTGAAGTCTACAGTAACAGAGTCCCCTGCGACACTACGAATGATACCTGGAATTTCACTACCATCGGGTTGTGAGAATGCCAAAATCATACCTTCCTCAATCTTCAAATCACTACCAAACCTGCTTTTTTCCATATAATGCACATTATTGGGGTTAGGCTCTCCAAACGCATCATTTGCGTTTAAAGTGAAGGCTTTCTTATCGCCTTTCTTCAACCCTAATAAGCAGGCTTCAAAATTCGCAGTCAAACTGCCGTCACCCATTACCATTTTCGCAGGCTTATTGTTAACACGGGTACTATCGGCAGCCGATCCGTCTTCCAGCTTTAAATCAAAGTGCAGTATAACTTCACTGTCTGCACCAATTATCATGGTATCTGTCATGTGGCCTCCGGTTACTTCTGTGAGGTATTGGGTGCGTCAGTTTTTTTGTTCTTATCACCGTTTTTGATCATGTCGATAATAAGTAACGCAGCACCAATAAAAATAGCACTATCTGCAATATTGAACGCAGGCCAGTGATAACCGTTCACGTAGAAATCTAAAAAGTCGATAACGTAACCATGCACAAGTCTGTCATAAACATTGCCCAAGGCGCCACCGAGAATAAAAGAAAATGCCACCGGCAGAAGGGTTTGGTTTTTAGGCGACTGCTTAAGCCACCACAAAATAACCCCACTCACTGCCATCGCAATGGCCGTGAAAAACCAGCGTTGCCAACCACCTGCACTGTCTAGAAAACTAAAAGCAGCGCCGTAGTTATGTACATAGGTTAAATTGAAAAAAGGCAGAACCTGCACTGATTGATACAGTGAAAGGCTATCCATTACCGCATATTTGCTCCATTGATCTAAGGCAAATGACAGTATGCTTATCCATAAAAAGCGCAGCCCGGTTTGTCGAAATATCGACAAACCAGACGCTGACGGGTTGGAGGCTGGCGCAGAATTATGCATACTTGCGCGCTTCCCCTTCGCCTTCAATGTTTGTAACACAACGGCCACATAACGCTTCGTGCTCCTCATGTGAGCCCACATCTTCACGATGGTGCCAGCAGCGTACACATTTTTCGCCACTCGCCTTGCCTACGGTTAACCATAAACCGTCAACGCTTGTTTCTTTGGCACCTTCTGGCGCGCTATCTACTTTGGTAAGTGTTGCGCCTGACGTAATGAGAACAAAGCGAAGCTCGTCTTCTAATTTAACCAGCACGTTATATAGCGATTCAGACGCATATAGTTCAATGCTTGCTTCTAAAGACCCACCTAGCTCGCCATCTTTACGGGCTTGTTCCATTGCTTGGTTTGCCGCGTCTTTCACGCTTAAGACTTGATGCCATAGGTCATCGTTAAATGTATCGCTTTGGGTAAAGCCATTAAAACCTTCATACCAAGTTTCGGTAAATACAAACTCGCTGCGTTCACCTGGCAAGGTTTCCCAGATTTCTTGCGCGGTAAAGCTCGTAATGGGCGCCATCCAACGTACCAGCGCTTCCACAATGTGGTACATCGCCGTTTGACATGAGCGACGCGCAAGACCATCGGCTTTCGCGGTGTATTGACGGTCTTTAATTACGTCCAAGTAGAACGAACCCAATTCGATTGAACAAAAATGCATGAGCTTTTGCGATACCACTAGCAAGTCATATTTATCATACGCTTCGATAAGTTCTGCTTGCAGCGCTTTAGCACGGGCAACAATCCATCGATCCAGTGCCACCATATCTTCTTCAGCCACAGCATCTTCTACTTTAAAGCCATTTAAGTTTGCCAGTAGGAAGCGTGACGTGTTGCGAACACGACGATAAGAATCTGCTGCGCGCTTAAGAATTTCATCGGATACTGCAATTTCTCCGCGGTAATCTGTAGACGCGACCCAAAGGCGAAGAATATCAGCGCCTAGCTTATTAGTAACTTCCTGAGGTGCAACAACATTACCTACCGACTTCGACATTTTTCTGCCGTGTGCATCTACCGTAAAGCCATGGGTTAACACTTCTTTGTAGGGCGCATGTCCATGCATGGCGGTTGACGACATCAATGACGACATAAACCAACCACGGTGCTGGTCTGAACCCTCTAGGTACAAATCAGCAGAAGCCGGAATATCATCGCGACGGTCTACAACAAAGTAGTGGGTGACGCCTGAGTCGAACCACACGTCTAACGTGTCAGTGACTTTTTCATAATTATCTAGCTCGCCCGCCAGTAGCTCAGCGTCATCCAGATCCCACCAGGCTTGAATGCCTTTAGCTTCAATTTCAAGGGCGACTTTTTCCATTAATGCAGCAGACTCAGGGTGAATTTCACCGGTGAGTTTATGCACGTAAAGAGGAATGGGCACGCCCCAGGTACGCTGACGTGAAATACACCAGTCAGGACGGCCCTCTACCATTTTCTCAATGCGGTTTTGGCCCCAATCAGGGATCCATTTAGTTTGCTTAATTTGCGCTAGGGATTCAGCTCGTAGGCCTTTTTTATCCATGCTGATAAACCACTGAGGCGTAGCACGGAAAATAATGGGCGTTTTGTGACGCCAGCAATGTGGATAGCTGTGCTCGTATTTAACATTAAGAACAAGGTTACCCTTTTCTTTTACCGTTTCAATGATTTCATCGTTGGCTTTAAATACGAACTTACCCGCAAATAGCGGTGTATTTTCCAAATAAACACCGTTGTTGCCCACGGGGTTATAAACTTCGATATCGTACTGTTTACCTACATTGAAGTCGTCCACACCATGTGCAGGTGCTGTGTGAACACAACCCGTACCTGAATCGGTGGTAACGTGCTCACCCAAAATAAGAGGGACTTCTAGGTCAAGAAATGGGTGATTGACTTTAAGCTTGTCTAACGCAGCACCTGTACATGTTGCCACTTCCCGGAAATCCTCTACACCGTAGCGGGTCATGCAGCTTTCAAGCAAATCTTGCGCAACCACTAGCCATTCACCTGACGGTTGTACTTCTACAATGGCGTAAGTCAGTTCAGGGTGTAGGCTGATTGCGCGGTTAGCAGGGAGCGTCCACGGTGTGGTGGTCCAAATAACAACGCCCGCTTTGTGGTCAGTCAAATCATGGGTTGAAACACCGAACGCTTGTGCAATGTCGGCGGTATCGGCAACCGGAAACTTCACGTCAATGGCTGGCGATACTTTATCTTTATACTCGACTTCTGCTTCAGCCAGTGCTGAACCACAATCGGTACACCAATGCACTGGCTTAAACCCTTTTTCTAAATGGCCAGAATCAACGATTTTGCTAAGTGCACGGATAATGTCGGCTTCAGATTTGAAGTCCATGGTTTTATACGGGTTGTCCCATTCGCCGAACACACCTAAGCGTTTAAAATCGGCCATTTGACCGTCAATTTGCTTTTGTGCGTATTCGCGACATTTTTGACGAAACTCCGCTGCCGTGACCTTTTTACCCGGTTTGCCTACTTTCTTTTCTACCATCAACTCAATAGGTAGACCATGGCAATCCCAACCTGGCACATAAGGAGAATCGAAATCAGACAGGTTCTTCGATTTGACAATAATGTCTTTTAGAATTTTGTTAACCGCGTGACCAATATGGATATCGCCATTTGCATAAGGAGGGCCATCATGAAGAATAAAAGGCTTTTTGCCTTTTTTCGCTTCACGGATTTTTGAATATACCCCTTTTTCCTGCCAGTCTATAAGCATTTTAGGCTCGCGCTGGGCTAGGTTACCGCGCATTGGAAAGGCGGTTTCTGGAAGATTTAATGTGGCTTTGTAATCACTCATAAAATTGTAGTATCCGGTTACCTTTAATAATACCCGATACCGGAGTTGGTATCGTTAAGGCGTGTATTGGTCAAAACGGTTTCGCTGCGAGCAGACTTTATCACGTTTAACTATTCTAATAACAGGCGCGCTTGGTTTGCGTCCTGCTGTATTTGGTCTTTTAGTGCCTCAAAAGAAGCAAATTTTTGTTCATTTCGAATTTTAGCCACGGGATAGACCCATATTGGCTTCCCATAGAGGTCGCTTGCTAAATCGAAGATATGCACTTCTAATTGATTTCTTTCACCGTCTAGTGTGGGACGAGTGCCAATATTGGCCACGCCCTTGTGCATTTCATTGTTTATTAATACACGCACGGCGAATACCCCATGAATGGGGGTGCGACAGCGCTTTAACAATACATTTGCGGTAGGAAAACCGATGGTACGGCCCTTCTTCTCACCATGTACTACCTTGCCATAAATTGCGAAGGGCCTGCCGAGCATGTCTTCCGCCAAACTAAAATCGCTGGCATCCAAGGCACTGCGCACTGCCGTTGAGCTAATACGATGCGCATGCATCATGAAGCTTTGTGTGCTGACGACCTCAAACCCGTACATTCGGCCAGCGGCTTGTAGCATAGCAAAATCACCTTTACGCCCATTGCCGAAGCGAAAATCATCACCCACCACCAAAAACTTAACCCCCAGTTTGTCCACCAGCAGGTCATGCACAAATGTATCGGCACTTTGGCGAGCAAAGTCGGCATTGAAGCGAACTGCAAGTAACCTGTCTACCCCTTGCGTTTTTAAAAGCTCGTATTTTTCTCTTAACGGGCTAATACGCGCGGGTGCCCGATGAGGTGTAAACACCTCCTCTGGTTGAGGTTCAAACACCATCACAGTCGCGGGTAAATCAAGCGCACGTGCTTTTTCAAGCACATTACTCAGTACCGCTTGGTGCCCAAGATGCACCCCATCGAACTTGCCGATAGTGAGCACGCAACCGCGATGAGAAGGTTTTACGTTATTAAGCCCGCGGATAAATTCCACAATTAGCTACTGCCTTTGTTTACTGCTTGAATAATGAAAGCTCGCGATTATAAACGACCCAGCTAGGATTACCAATAATCAGCCGCCTCCACTTCTAAAATGTCGTGGTCTTGCGCCTAAAACAAGCATACAAAGCCCAAATGTCACCACAGATACCCCAATGGTTAACGCCACATGACTCACTTGTGCAACGAAGTCGAGATTAAAAAACGCCACGCCTTCATCACGATAAAATATGACTAACCCCATGGCAACGCTTGCCAATAATACTCGGGCGATAAACCCTACGGATGTTCTGCTTAATACAAACACACCCTGTTTATGCAACGTCAAATAAAGCAAAAAGGCATTTAACGTGGCCGATAAGCTGGTAGCAATGGCTAAACCAATATAACCAAAAGGAAGGGCAAAAATTAAATTGAACACCATATTCGCTATCATGCACCAAATACCAAATTTAACCGGGGTTTTTGTATCCTGACGGGAGTAAAAACCAGGCGCGAGAACTTTAACCAGCATAAAACTAAGCAGCCCAAACGCGTAGGCAGTAAGTGAATAAGAGGCCATGGTAGCGGTGTGGGCAGTAAACGCGCCACGCTGAAATATTACCGTTAATATGGGCCGCGCCATGGTAGCCAGCCCCACCGCCGCGGGTATACCTAATAGGCATACCATTCTAAATGCCCAGTCAATATTGGCTGCAAATGCCTTGGGATCTTTACTAACATGATTTCGTGATAATGCGGGCAAAATCACAGTGGCAATAGCAATACCAAACAAGCCCAGCGGAAATTCTAATAAGCGGTCAGAATAATACAGCCAACTAATGGAGCCCGTAACGAGAAAACTCGCAATAAAGGTGTCGAACAATAAATTGATTTGCCCCACAGACACGCCGAATAATGCGGGGATCATTAATGTTCTTACTTTCACTACATTTTTATCGTGCCAGCCCCATTTTGGCTTAACCAGCAAACCTGCACGAAAAAGAAACGGCAACTGAAAACTAAATTGCACAATTCCGCCTAGAAATACCCCCCAGGCTAGTGCAAAGGCCGGCTGCTCTAATTCAGGCGCCAAATAAATAGCGCACAAGATAATACAAACATTGAGCAGTACTGGGGTAAAGGCTGCCACGGCAAATTTATTTAAGGTATTTAAAATTGCCCCAGCTAACCCAGTAAGAGAAATAAAAGCCAGGTAGGGGAAGGTTATTTTTAGCATCGTGGAGGCAAGTAAATATTTATCTCCCGCTGGTTCGCCGTTTAGCCAAGATAAAAACCACCCGGTACCGAATAGCGCAGCCAATAGAGGGGACGCCACTATGCCTATGAGTGACACTACAAAAACAATAGCACCTAAAGTACCTGAGATTTTAGCAACAAAAGCACGAAGTTCGGCTTTATCATCTTGTTGGTGAACTTCTGTTAATACCGGAATAAAGGCTTGCGCAAACGCCCCTTCGGAAAAAAGACGACGTAGGAAATTGGGAATTTTATTGGCGAAGAAAAATACATCTGCCGCCGCTCCGTCTCCCATTAGACGGGCAACCACAACATCTCTTGCCAATCCAAGAATACGCGATAACAACGTCATCACGCTAACAACAAGCCCTGATTTAATTAACTTTCGAGACACCCATGTCGCCTTTTTTTGATAAATCATTTCAGTACGAAGCGTGACATAATAGCGAAAGGCAGTGTGCGGCGAAATGCCTTATTAAAAATAAGGTGCATCTTGTGCGGATAATTTGCTATAATCCGCGCCCGTTGTGGGTAGCAGTGAAGGCTTAGCCATTACGAACCTGTAAGTCGCAAACGATATATTCTTTAAGTTCGATTGATAAAAACCCGTAAATGCACCTTATATATAAGGTAAGTGAAAGGTTTTCATCACGTAGGGATAAAATCGTTTGACATTTACCTGTTTGCTAGGCACAATCCGCACCCTCGTTTTTGACATGAATTTATTTTGGGAGTTACACCTTGGCTAACATTAAGTCTGCTAAGAAGCGTGCAATCCAAGCCGAAAAGCGTCGCCAGCACAACGCTAGCCGTCGTTCAATGACTCGTACAAGCATCAAAAAAGTAGTTGCTGCTATCGCTAGTGGCGATAAAGAAGGTGCACAAGCTGCACTCGCTGCTGCTGCTCCTGTACTTGACAGAATGGCTACTAAAGGCTTGATTCACAAGAACAAAGCTGCTCGTCATAAGAGCCGTCTAGCTGCACAAATTAAAGCACTAGGCTAATCTTAAAGATTAGTAGTTAAAAAAGCGCCTATTGGCGCTTTTTTTGTATCTTTTACGTTTGCTACGTACACACTCGTCACATACTAACTCATTTTTCTTATACTGCTTGCCGGTGCAATCCGCATTACCCAATGAAGCAAAGCCCAAGGCCAGCTAGGTACATAAGCATTCGCTTTTTCTTTATTGATGGCTTTGACTAACGCACGACACCCCACATCGGTATCCACAATAAAAGGCACTTTTTCCACTTTTTCGTTAATTTCACTGCGGATAAAGCCCGGATGAATGCAGCTTACGTTGATGGGTGTATGCATCACATCCATTCTTATGCCCTCTGTCATTGAGGTTAAGCCTGCTTTTGTTGCCGCATATACCGTCATAGCCCGTCGAAAACCTCGCACTGCGCTAATAGATGAAATAGTCACAAGATGGCCAGAATTTTGTGCTCTAAAAATAGCCATGGCAGCTTCACACTGAGCAAGCGCAGAGACAAAATTTGTAATCGCGGTTTGTTTATTGGCATGAAAATACCCTGTGCCAATGGAAGCGCCTTTTCCCATTCCCGCATTCACAATAACTCTGTCCACCTGCCCCATGTCTTCCTTAAAATCGTTGAACACGTCAAACACAGCATCATGATCGTTTACATCGAGCGAGCGAATAAAAACCTGAATATTGGCATTTATCTCAAGCAACTCATTCCTTAAGCTTTCTAAGTTCTCAAAACGGCGGGCACAAAGCGCAAGATTGCACCCTTGTTTAGCGAACTCAATCGCCATACCTTTACCTAAGCCAGAACTGGCGCCTGTTATCAGAATATTTCGTCTTATTGTCATTATCTTTTCCTGATGTCATCTTGTTTTTCACCACGCAAACGTCGGTAACTTGCGTGAGTTGGCTGTTGCAGTAAACCAAGCACTGCATCTAGGTTTTATTTACCATTGAATCAGTCTACTGCCTTTATACTCAAATAAAAATGATGCCTGATGATAAGAAGCTATAAATCCAATTCATAGTGGGTGCCTTTAAATGTAAAGACCGGGTTTGTAACACAATGGTCAAGCAAGCGTCACGGTTCTGTCAATTAGTGGCCATATAGTGGCGTTCCAAGGCAATCGCTTTGGGACCTTGCTATGAAGAAAACACACTATCGCACACTTTGGCTTTCAGACATTCACTTGGGTAACCGTGACTGTAAGGCTGAGTACCTCTTGTCATTTTTGAACAATATTACCGTGGATACCCTTTATTTGGTGGGTGACATTGTGGATATGTGGCAAATGACAAAACAATTTCGCTGGCCGAAAACACACAATCAAGTGATGCACAGACTTATGCAAATGGGTCAAGAAGGCACTCGTGTTGTGTATCTTCCTGGCAATCACGATGAACCTATTCAGTCATATTCCGGCATGGCATTTGGTGACATCGAAATTGAGCGTCAACTGGTACACACTACCGCACAGGGCAAACGTTACCTGGTGCTGCACGGCGACCAGTTTGATGGCGAAGTTACCATGGGTAAATTCCACGCATGGATTGGCGACAAAGGCTACGATTTACTCTTGTTTCTCAACCGTGAATACAACCGTTTCAGAAGCTGGAGAAAGCGAGAGTATTGGTCTTTAGCAGGCTACATCAAAAAGCACATTAAAGGCGCCAACGAGGCGATTGCTCGCTATCGAGAAGCCTGCTGCCAACGGGCAGCTGAAATGCAGCTTGATGGTGTTATTTGTGGCCACATCCACCACCCAGAAAGCAGTATGGAAAAGGGAATTCACTATATTAACGATGGTGACTGGGTTGAAAATTGTAGTGCCCTTGGCGAAGACATGGAGGGGAACTTATCACTTATTTATTATTTAGAAGAAATGGAAAGCACAAATAACGTCACCCCTATCAAGGCAAAAGCCTCTACCTCGAAAGCAGCATAACTCATCTGAATAGAGGCACACCGAATGTAGTGTGCCTTCCCTTCAATGCGAAAAAGCAATGCCGAAAAACCAATGTCAAATAAGTGACATCAAACTGTGTGAAAAACGTCACATTGCCCTGTTAAAGTTCGCCAAAAACCGAGAATGACTATGTTTACTGTTGATGAAGTACTAAATAAACACTACCCTCAGGTGGCAAATAATCCGTTATTATTCAAGTCGCTGTCTTTTGTATTGCGACATTTACTCCATGAGCGAGAAATTACGGAGTTTGGTGAAACCTACCCGCACTATGAAGATATTGATTTTGTAGAGCAAGTGCTTGAATACTTCAATATCAGTTATTCTACCCGCGACGTTGAAAAAGAGCGTATTCCTACCGAAGGACGGGTTGTCATTATCGCGAACCATCCCATAGGCTCGCTGGATGCATTGGCGCTGATTAAACTGGTTAGCGAAGTTAGGCACGATTTAAAAGTGGTGGCTAACCAAATGCTTATGGCCATCGAGCCCCTGCACGATATGTTGCTTCCCGTTAATAACATGCAAGGCGGCACGCCAAAACAACACTTATCTGCCATTCAATCTCACCTAAAATCAGAAGGTGCTGTACTGATTTTCCCTGCTGGGGAAGTTTCCCGCTTACGCCCGCAAGGCGTAAGAGATACACGCTGGCACTCTGGTTTTCTGCGCATGGCACGACAAGCGAAGTCCCCTATCCTTCCCGTGTATATTGATGCCAAAAATAGTCCGCTATTTTATGGTGTATCTATGGTGTACAAACCGCTGGCCACCGCATTGCTAGTAAAAGAAATGTTTAAACAGCGCAAAAAACACCTTCCTATGCGTATTGGTGAACTCATCCCGTTTGAGTCATATCAGCAAACCACTATTTCGCTTAAAGATCAGGTAAAACTATTTAAACGCCACTTGTATCGTATAGGCAGCAATAAAAAGGGCATATTTGACACCCAGGCCCCCGTCGCCACGCCAGAAGACAGAAAGGAACTTTCACGGGCGATAAAACAGTGTGAGCACCTTGGTCAAACAACCGATGGTAAGTCTATCTACTTGTACCAACACAAAAATTGTTCTCCCATCATGCGAGAGATTGGTCGCCTGCGTGAAATTGCCTTTCGCGCCGTGGGCGAAGGTACCAATAAACGTCGCGACATCGACACCTACGATAGCCACTATTATCATTTGGTTTTGTGGGATGAAGTAGACTTAGAAATTGTTGGCGCTTATCGATTTGGCGATGCTCAATTGCTTACCCAAGAAGATCACCCAACAGGCTTATACTCTGCCACCCTCTTTGACTACAAAGAGGGTAACGACGCTCTGTTTGAGCAAGGGCTAGAGCTAGGACGAAGCTTTGTGCAACCTCGCTATTGGGGTAAACGCAGTTTAGACTATCTGTGGTTTGGTATTGGCGCATTTCTCAATCAATACCCTAAATATCGCTACCTATTCGGAGCAGTGTCACTCAGTAATGCCTACCCGCAACCGGCGAAGGATCTTATTGTTCAGTTTTACTCCACTTACTTTCCAGCCAAGTTCGGTCATGCAGAATGCAAACGCCCTTACCAAATGTCTCAGGAAATCATCCATACTTTTACTGGCAATGACTACAAAGCTGAGTTTACGCAACTTAAGCACTTGCTCGCTAATATGGGGGTTAATGTTCCTACCTTATACAAACAATACAGTGAAGTATGCAAAGAAGGAGGCGTGGCTTTCTTAGGCTTTAACGTTGACCCAGATTTCAATGACTGTATTGATGGTTTAGTGGTGGTAGATTTAGAGACCTTAACCACCAAAAAGCGTAAACGCTATTTAGGCGACGTAAACTTAAAACAATCGGCCTAACCACGGAGACGGTAATGCTTGTTCATCAAAAGAGCGCCTATCTATGTGATAGGCGTTTTTTATAGGTCAATATTCTATCTAATGGTGCCGGCCTACCCTCAAGCGGCCTCGGAAAATTAGCGCAGGCGGCGAATTTATCCCGTTAAACTCAATAGCACATCAGTGTAGATGTCTTCTAAGGTGACTAAGTCCGATAAGTGAATATGTTCATTAATTTGGTGAATAGTGTCATTAGGCACGCCCACTTCTACCACTTGTGTTTGCTCGCTGGCAAAGAAGCGCCCGTCGGACGTGCCACCAGAGGTGCTTACCACAGGGTAACGCCCGGTGGCGTTACGAACCGCTCGCTCAACGAGGTTAATTAAACAAGCGCCGTCTTTGCTCTGCGTCGTGATATAAGGTTCACAAGGGCGAGACCAGGTTAACGTGGCATTAGCGTCTACACTTTTTACCAATTGTGTTAATAAATCGCTTAAGGTTTGTTCGTTATATTGCCACGAGTAGCGAACATTAAACTCAATGCGCGCTACACCAGGAACTAAATTATCAGTAAATTTACCGCTGTCGATATGCGTCACTTGTAGGCTGGTTCCCGGAAAGTCCGCACTGCCTTCATCAAAGGCGTAACGGGTTAAGCTATTTACCACTGACGCGGCGATGTGAAGAGCGTTAACGCAGCTTTTCGGATAAGCCACGTGGCCTTGTTTGCCATGAATGGTAATCGCCCCAGACAACGAGCCTCTGCGTCCTACTTTAATGGTATCACCCGTATGCTGGGTGGCCGTTGGTTCGCCAACTAAACACATATCCAGGGTAACCTGCTGCTCTTTGAGATAGGATGCTATCCACTTAGAGCCGTACTCAGCCTCGCCTTCTTCGTCGCTAGTAATAAGCCACCAATAGCTAATTTCACCTTGGTTGAGATAAGCTATTGCTCTTTCGGTGGCCGCCAACATAGCAGAAAGCCCCGTCTTCATATCCGCTGCTCCTCGACCGTACAGCTTATTCTCACTGATAACGGGAGAAAAAGGTGGTGACTGCCATTTTGCTAAAGGACCGGGTGGCACAACATCAGTATGCCCTGAGAAAGCAAAATGCAAAGGGCCGTGTCCCCAACGGGCAATAAGGTTTGTGACGCCGTTAACCTTATGCTTAGTGCATGAAAAACCAAGCTTTTGAAGGCGATAAATGAGGTAACTTTGGCAACCCGCGTCTTTGGGTGTTATCGACTCGCGCGCCATAAGAACTTCTGCAAAATGTATACTTCTGGCCTCTTTAGCATGATGCGGTGCGGCTTGATTCATAATAACATTCAGTATTCAGATGACTTTGCTATATTAGACAAAGGGAAGATGACAGCGACATAACAGAAATGAGACAAGCCAATGACAAGCTTTGTGTCATCAAGGAAGTCCTTTTTATCTTTAAGAAGCGTAGTACTATAAGACGTACTCGCAATGATGGAGCTAATCTGTGTTAAAAATATTTGTCCTTATACCCATTTTACTTTCGTTACTCTGGTTGGGTTACCTTAAAGCTAACCATTATTCTGTGTCACAGGGTAAACAGGGCTTTATGTATATTTTGGTTTTATCTGCGGTCATTGCATTGTTTTATACCCTTATGTTGTTTCTTACACACTAAAAAGCCAGCCTAAATAAAAAGCCCTCAATTTATTGGATAGTCCAACTATTGAGGGCTTTTTATTTAGGCTGACTTTAAATATATGCGCACGTCACGCAGTTAATACGGCCTGTTATAGCGACGGGGAGATGGTGACATCCGCGTCGGCACGAAGCCCTTCTACAAATTGCTGGTAAACACGCTGACCATGCATAGCAGAGAGGCGTTGCTTCAATGTACTCGCCACACTCTCTTCTAACGCAGGTGCAGGATTAACATGAGTAAGTTCCACAATGGCTACGTCGCCACTTACCAGTGACACATAATCGTATTGACTACCTTCACCCAATGCCAATGTGAACATTTTATCCACAATAGCGCGATTTACTGTGCTGCCGGAACGAGCAATACCTTCTGCCGCTTCCCAGTTCAGTGATTTTTCAGCTAACGCGTCATCAATAGACTCGCCTTTTTGTAGCTGATTAACTCGCTCTCTCGCCCACGCTTGAGCAGCTTCTTGTGCTTTTTGGTCTTGAAGAGAAGCCACGATGCCTTCACGTACTTCCTCAAGCGATTGAGTACGTTGAGGTTCATGTTCAACCACTCTAACCACTACCACAGTTTCATCGTCAATTTCGATGATGTCACTATTTACACCCTCTTCAATAAGCTCTGAAGAAAACGCCGCTTCC
The DNA here is from genome assembly GCF_015767655.1 of Alteromonas sp. B31-7. Lineage (NCBI taxonomy): Bacteria > Pseudomonadati > Pseudomonadota > Gammaproteobacteria > Alteromonadales > Alteromonadaceae > Alteromonas > Alteromonas sp. B31-7. The sequence continues at coordinate 1,515,419 of NZ_CP065233.1, read as the reverse complement.
AGTACTGCTGGATAGTCTAACGCTGTAGGCGCCATATTGCGGCTAAACAGCGCCGTTTCTTGCACTGTTGCATCAACGGCATTGGCCACATCTTCAAGCGTATCTGGTACTTCAAATGCAATTTCAGCCATTAGATTTTGATCTTCAAAATAGGCTTCCGTTGCTTTATCAAGTAATAACGACTCGCGAATATCGCTTTTTACATCTTCAAATGCTGTGGTGGTTGAAGGCTTTATGTCGGTTAGCTTTATAATATGAAAACCAAATTCGCTTTCTACCACGTCTGATACCTCACCGACGTTCTCAATAGCAAACGCAGCTTCATCAAACGCCGGATCCATAGCATCTTGCGTGATATAGTCTAAGTCACCACCAGCTTCTGCCGAAAAGCTGTCCTCAGAAGAGGTTTCAGCTAAGGTAGCAAAATCAGCCCCCGCTTTAATCTCAGCAAGTAATGCTTCAGCTTTTGCCCGGGCCGCTTCAGTGTCGTCGCCAAATTCAATAAGAATGTGCGAAACACGACGCTCTTCTTCCGTTTGGTAACCCGCTAAATTATTCTCGTAATAGCTGCGAACTTCATCATCATCTACAGATACGCGAGATTTCAGATCGTCAATAGATAACATCACATACGCTAATTTAACCTGCTCTTCAGTATCGAAAGCGGCAATATTTGCGTTGTAGTACGCATTAATATCATCTTCGGTAACCTCAACACCCTCAGAGAATGAGGCTGAATCAATAACAAGATAGTTAGCGTCACGAGTTTGGCCTTGCAGCGTATTGGCTAACTCAACTTCACCTTCCAACGCAAATGCAGAGTTAGTCAAAGCAGCAGCCAATTGATTTTGTGTCATTTGCGTACGCAAGTAATCACGGAAATCCGCTACTTGAAAGCCATTTTGACGCAAAATGGTTTGGAATCGTTGATTGTCGAATTGACCACCAAATTGGAATTCCGGCATTTGTGTGATGGTTTCTTTAATTTGCTCATCACTGACTCTAAGCCCTAATGCTACCGCTTCTTGCTGAATAAGCTTTTCGGCAATTAAACGGTCAAGAACATTGCGCTTAAAGTCACTTAGGTACTGCTCACTTGAAAATAACTGGGCAATACTTTCACCAAATTGAGACTCCATTTGCGCACGTTGATTTTGGTACGCTCGCTCTAATTCTTGTGCGGAAATCTCTTCGCCATTCACCGTTGCGACTGCGGTAGAACCTGATGAAGTCAGGTAGCTGCCTACGCCAGCAAAGACGAAACTTAATACGATGAGCGCAATAATGGCCATCGCCCAAGGGCCTTGAGAACCTTCTCTGATTCTTTCTAGCATGATTGTTCTTCAACTCCGTTGCTTACTACACTTACCAAGTACACAACCCTAAACGAATTACGCAATTACCTTGGCAAAATAAGCGCTGATTATAACCTAATACGTGGGAAGATAAATGGCCTAACATGAACTAATAACAATTAGATGGGAACAAGACGCATGCTTGTTGAAAGGACACTTAGCTTGCCTATGTAGTAGGCAGTGATATGACACTACAAATAAAAAAGGCGATGGACTAGCCATCGCCTTTTCAATAATATTATTGCTTAGTTACAAGCGTCTTTCAGTGCTTTACCAGCTTTGAAAGAAGGAACTTTCGCTGCTGAAATCTGAATAGTCTCACCAGTTTGTGGGTTACGGCCACTGCGAGCTGAACGTTCGCGAACTGAGAAAGTACCAAAACCTACTAGTGCTACCTGATCGCCTTCTTTTAGCGCTGCAGTAACTGAGTCAGTGAATGCATCAAGAGCGCGGCCAGCGGCTGCTTTAGAAATGTCTGCACCAGCAGCGATTTGGTCGATTAGTTGAGACTTGTTCACAATTATGATCCCCTTCGATTGTTATTATACTGTTTGTCCAAAACGATTTGATTGAACGTTATAGCAAGCTTGATCTTTAAGTTCAAGCAATCTGTCACAAATAGTTAACTTTTGTTGAATCGCTGCAATCCCTTTTGTGGCAAGGCTTCAAGCGAATACAAACTAAAGGTAACACAACTTCTGCGACTTGAAAGCCCTAATTTGAAAAAAAATGGCGATTTACAAAGGTTATGCACATTTTTTAAACAAATATTAAAGAAAAATGGCTGCACCCCTTTAAAATAAAGCGTTGCAGCCGGTTTTTTTTATGACTTAGTGACAACTTTAAATTTGTCTACTGGTTCTTGAAGTGCGATATCTAACACTTCATCTATCCACTTAACAGGATGAATACTTAAGTCTTTTTTCACATTTTCTGGAATTTCTTCCAAATCACGTTCATTGTCTTTCGGTATCACCACCGTTTTGATGCCACCACGATGTGCTGCCAGCAGTTTTTCTTTCAACCCACCAATGGCTAAAACCTCTCCACGCAGCGTTATTTCACCTGTCATGGCCACTTCGCATTTCACCGGGTTACCGGTCAATGTTGAAACGAGGGCGGTACACATAGCAATACCTGCACTAGGGCCATCTTTCGGTGTTGCCCCTTCTGGTACATGCACATGAATATCACGTTTCTCGTAAAAATCGTCGTTAATGCGAAGTTTTTCAGCACGGCTTCGCACGACTGTCATGGCCGCCTGAATAGACTCTTGCATGACATCCCCCAGTGACCCCGTAGAAGTCATCTTGCCTTTACCGGGTACCGCGGTGGTTTCTATTGTTAGTAAGTCACCACCTACCTGAGTCCAAGCTAGGCCAGTAACTTGTCCAATTTGGTTATCTTTGTCAGCCTTACCATAATCAAAACGTTGTACGCCTAAGTAATCTTTTAAGTTGTCTTGGTTAACCACCACTTTGTCTTTACTTTTCGTTAGCAGGATATCCTTCACTGCTTTACGACAAACCTTAGACACTTCACGTTCTAAGCTTCGTACGCCCGCTTCACGGGTGTAGTAGCGTATCATGCCAATTACAGCAGAATCGGTGATTTCCAACTCTTTTGCTTTTAAGCCATTACGCTCCATTTGCTTACCAATTAAATGATTCTTGGCAATATTGAGTTTTTCGTCCTCTGTGTAACCCGACAAACGAATCACTTCCATTCTATCTAGCAATGGCCCAGGGATATTCATGCTGTTAGACGTGGCAACAAACATGACATCAGACAAGTCATAGTCAACTTCAAGATAATGATCGCTGAAGCTGTTGTTTTGCTCAGGGTCAAGGACTTCCAATAGCGCTGACGCAGGATCACCACGCATATCTGAAGACATTTTGTCGATTTCATCTAACAAAAACAGTGGATTTTTTACGCCCACTTTTGCCATTTTCTGAATGAGCTTGCCAGGCAAAGAACCAATATATGTTCTTCTGTGTCCACGGATTTCCGCTTCATCACGTACGCCACCTAACGCCATACGAACGTATTTACGCCCGGTCGCTTTAGCCACTGACTGGCCAAGAGACGTCTTACCCACCCCTGGCGGCCCCACTAAACAAAGGATAGGACCCTTTAATTTTTTGACACGCTGCTGGACGGCAAGGTATTCAAGTATGCGCTCTTTAACTTTTTCGAGTCCGTAGTGGTCTTCATTAAGCACGACTTCCGCCCGTGACAAATCTTTCTTCACTGGCGAACGCTTATTCCACGGCACATTGGTAAGCCACTCTATGTAGCTACGAAGCACCGTGGCTTCCGCCGACATAGGCGACATCATTTTAAGCTTTTGCAGTTCAGATTTCGCTTTATCTTCGGCCTCTTTCGGCATTTTAGCGTCAGCAATTTTCTTCGAGAGGGCTTCAAATTCGTCAGGCGCGTCATCCAGTTCGCCTAATTCTTTTTGAATGGCTTTCATTTGCTCATTCAAATAGTATTCGCGCTGACTTTTTTCCATCTGCTTTTTAACGCGAGTACGAATTTTCTTCTCGACTTGCAATAAATCTATCTCGCCTTCCATCAAGGCCATAAGATATTCTAGGCGCTCATTCACCCCTTTCATCTCTAGTACTTTCTGTTTTTCAGTCAGTTTTAGAGGCATATGGGCCGCCATTGTATCGGCAAGGCGTGCAGCATCATCGATACCGTTTAGCGAGGTAAGTACCTCTGGTGGTATCTTTTTATTAAGTTTCACATAGCCTTCGAATTGAGATACGGCTGAGCGAATGAGGACTTCCTGTTCGCTTTCATCGATGGCTTCGTCTTCAATTTTAGACACGGTGGCCACGAAATAAGGTTCGGACTGTTCATAACTTTCTACCTGACCACGAACACTGCCTTCTACAAGTACCTTTACCGTGCCGTCAGGTAGTTTTAGCAACTGAAGAATGGTCGCTATGGTACCTACGTTGTAAATATCTTCTGATTCAGGTTCATCTACACTCGCGTCTTTTTGCGCAGCAAGAAAGATTTGCTTGTCATTGTCCATTGCCGCTTCTAAACAGCGGATTGATTTCTCACGCCCAACAAATAAGGGTATGACCATATGTGGATAAACGACCACGTCCCGCAAGGCAAGTACAGGAATTTCAATGCGATTCTCACGCTCAACTGTCATACGTGTTCTCTATTAGTTTGCAATGTCGATTTATATGGGGATGCAAAGTCAAAGTTCAATTAAAACTTATTAAAGTGCATGTAATCCCACCCTTTTACTTAACCATTATCGATTTTAGACCGCATGGCAACACTTAGTTAGTAAATCTGGCAGAAAGGATAGCTAAATTAAGACTGATAGCTTAAATATCCACCAAATGAGGTTGCTAGGGTTAATTTAATTTTGCCACCTCTTACTTTTTTAAAAGACGAAAAGGGAAGCATGAGTGGCCTTGGCTTTCGCCAAGATTCGATATTTTTTGAATGTTGAATGGGTGTGAGGAAAAGAAAGATAAGAGGGGCTAACAACAAAAAGGCCCTTAACGGGCCTTTTCTAAAATGGCTTACTCAGAAGCCGCTTTCTTTTCGTTACTGTCATAAATAAGAATGGGCTTAGACTCGCCGCGTATTACGGTTTCATCAATAACCACCTTACTGACATCGTCCATTGAAGGCAGCTCGTACATAGTGTCGAGTAGAACGGCTTCAACAATAGAGCGAAGGCCTCGTGCACCGGTTTTACGCTGCATGGCTTTTTTCGCAATAGCATGTAGTGCGTCGTCGCGAAACTCTAGCTCTACCTCTTCCATATCGAAAAGGGCTGCGTATTGCTTTGTAATCGCATTTTTAGGTTCACGAAGAATCTGAATTAACGCATCTTCGTTCAGCTCTTCAAGACTGGTTACTACCGGTAAACGCCCAATAAACTCGGGAATCAAGCCGTATTTAACCAAGTCTTCAGGTTCAACCTGTTTAAACAACTGACTAATTTCTTGCTTATTGTCTGTAGACTTCACTGATGCGCCAAAGCCAATGCCTGCGCCAGTTTGTGCTCGTTGCTCGATAACTTTATCAAGCCCTGCAAATGCACCACCGCAAATAAATAAGATTTTAGAGGTATCTACCTGAAGGAATTCCTGTTGAGGATGCTTGCGTCCACCTTGTGGAGGCACAGAGGCAACCGTTCCTTCAATAAGCTTAAGCAATGCTTGCTGTACACCTTCACCAGACACATCACGGGTAATAGATGGGTTGTCTGACTTACGAGAAATTTTGTCAATTTCATCAATGTATACAATACCGCGTTGCGCTTTTTCCACTTCATAGTCACATTTTTGCAGTAACTTTTGGATAATGTTTTCTACGTCTTCACCCACGTAACCGGCTTCAGTTAGCGTGGTGGCGTCTGCCATAGTGAAAGGAACGTCTAATAGCCGTGCTAGGGTTTCTGCCAGTAATGTTTTACCACTGCCTGTAGGGCCAATAAGCAAGATATTACTTTTGCCTAATTCAACCCCATCGTGCACGTCACCGTTACGTAAACGCTTATAGTGGTTATACACTGCTACCGACAATACCTTTTTGGCATGTTCTTGGCCAATAACGTAATCATCAAGGTGTGAATGAATTTCACTTGGTTTCGGTAAAGCATCCTGCTTTTGCTTTGGCGCGATTTCCTTGATTTCTTCGCGAATGATATCGTTACATAACTCTACACACTCGTCGCATATAAATACCGACGGGCCTGCAATTAATTTTCTTACTTCGTGTTGGCTTTTGCCACAAAACGAGCAGTACAGTAACTTGTTGTCACCATCACCGCTTTGTTTATCACTCATTACTTTTGCCTCTGCCTTGCCTGAACCTAAAACCAAAGTGTGCTTTGCACGTGTTCAGGACTACTATAACTATACTACTTAGTTGCGGCTGCGTCAGATCGATTTGTTAAAACCTGATCGATAAGGCCATACTCTTTAGCCTCGGTCGCACTTAGGAAGTTATCCCTATCAGTATCACGTGCTACTGTGTCGTAGTCTTGCCCTGTATGCTGAGCCATCAAGCGATTTAACTTCTCTTTAATAGACAAGATTTCTTTCGCATGAATTTCAAAATCTGATGCCTGGCCTTGGAACCCACCTAATGGCTGGTGAATCATTACGCGAGAATTAGGCAGACAGAAACGCTTGCCCTTCGCGCCTGCTGAAAGGAGGAATGCTCCCATGCTTGCAGCTTGCCCCATACACACGGTACTCACATCAGGCTTGATGAAGTTCATGGTGTCATAAATGGCCATTCCCGCGGTGACTGAACCACCAGGAGAGTTAATATAAAGGAAAATATCTTTCTCTGGATTTTCCGCTTCTAGGAATAACATTTGAGCCACAATCAGGTTTGCCATGTGGTCTTCAACTTGCCCTACTAAGAAAATAACGTTTTCTTTTAGCAGGCGAGAATAAATATCGTAAGAACGTTCCCCTTTGGAAGTTTGCTCTACTACCATAGGGACAAGTGCATTCATTGGATCGAACGGGGTATTAGTCATAGCTACCTTGATTATCTAGCGTTAAAAACAAAAATGCTCGGAAGGCTCCGAGCATTTAAGCAGTTGCTGATGGGTTAAGTCAATCAGACAGTAAAAAATTACGCCTGTTTGTTCATAACCTCGTCAAAAGCTTTTGTTACTTCGGTAACATTTGCTTGCTCAAGAACCCACTCAATAGCTTGCTCTTCAAGTGCAACGTTTTGCATTTGCTGCATAAGCTCTTGGTTGTTGTTGTAGTATTCTACCACTTCTTGTGGGTCTTCGTACGCTGAAGCAGCAGTTTCGATCATCTCGTTAACTTTCGCTTCATCAGCTTTAAGCTCGTTTTGCTTGATCACTTCACCAAGGATAAGGCCGATTGAAACACGACGCTTAGCATTGTCAGTGAATAGTTCAGCTGGAAGCTCAGGAAGGTTTTGACCACCGCCTTGTTGGCTGAAACGCTGCTTCGCTTGTTCACGCAGAGCGTTAACTTCTTGGTCGATAAGCGCTTGAGGAATATCAAATTCGTTTGCTTCAACAAGTTTAGCGATAACGTCTTCTTTAACCTGCGCTTTTAGCGTTTGGTTAAGTTCACGTTCCATGTTCTTACGAACTTCAGCTTTAAGCGCGTCAACACCGCCTTCTTCAACACCGAAAAGCTTGGCAAATTCTTCGTCTACTTTAGGTAGAGATTGGCCTTCCACTTTTTTCACGGTTGCTTGGAATACCGCTTCTTTACCTTTTAGGTTTTCAGCGTGATAATCTTCAGGGAAAGTCACTTCGATAGTCACTTCTTCACCCGCTTTCGCGCCAACCAACGGCTTTTCGAAACCAGGAATCATGCGGCCTTGACCCAGTTCTAGTGCGAAATCTTCAGCTTTACCACCTTCGAATTCTTCACCGTCAACCGTGCCTACGAAATCGATGATAACTTTGTCATCTTTTTTCGCTTTACGCTTAACTTCTTTCCAGCTAGCGTGCTGCTTTTGCAGGGTTTCCATCATGTTATCTAGATCTTCGTCAGTAATGTCTACTACTGGCTTTTCAATCTCGATATCGCTTACACCTTTCACTTCTACTTCAGGGTAAACTTCAAATGAGGCGACAAATTCAAGATCTTGTCCGTCTTCATCTTTCGTTAATTCAAACTTTGGCATGCCAGCAGGTTGAATTTTTTCCTGAACGATAGCTTGGTAGAAGTTTTGCTGCATTACGTCGCCAGCAACTTCTTGGCGAACCGCTTGGCCGAAACGTTTTTTAATTACGCTTACTGGAACTTTTCCTGGACGGAAGCCATTGATGCGTTGTGTTTTCGCCAACTGTTGTAGGCGTGACTTAACCGCTGAATCAACAGCGTCAGCTGGAACGCTGATAGTAAGACGGCGTTCTAAACCCTGGGTCGTCTCGACAGAAACTTGCATTATGTTACCTCAACTATACGCCTCTATAGGCGCTTGGTTCACAATCCCCTCTCCCGCTATGCCATCAATTTTGTGGCGGATCACATCGGGGTAGAGGTCGTTTTTGGCGTTTGTATTCCCAAAATTCAGCGCAGTATATCACTGCACTTCACTAACCTGAGACAAACGCACCGGTTAAAAAAAGACGCGGTAGTATACAGCCGCACTAAACAAGAGTCGAGAGGGAAACACAAGTTTGTAACACCCAATTGACCGAATAACAGACGATCGGTGCAAAATTCGTTGAAAACAAGGAGAAAAAAAGGAAATTGACGAAAGAAGAATGGTCGGTGAGACAGGATTTGAACCTGCGACCCCTTGTACCCAAAACAAGTGCGCTACCAAGCTGCGCCACTCACCGACGAGGATCTTTTAAAAAGAACTGCTTTTAAATTAAAGCATAAAATATGGTGCGGAAGGAGAGACTTGAACTCTCACGCCGTGAAGCACTGGAACCTAAATCCAGCGTGTCTACCAATTCCACCACTTCCGCAAAAAAGTGGGGTGGACGATGGGACTTGAACCCACGACAACCGGAATCACAATCCGGGGCTCTACCAACTGAGCTACGCCCACCATAGAGGTGCTTGCAATAAACAGTATGTGAATTGTAGACATACTATTTTGAAAATTCTACCACGCTGTCAGGACCTACCTGACCCGCATGGCGCGCCCGGCAGGATTCGAACCTGCGACCCACGGCTTAGAAGGCCGTTGCTCTATCCAGCTGAGCTACGGGCGCTCGGCGAATCTTCGCTTGCAAAAGTGGTCGGTGAGACAGGATTTGAACCTGCGACCCCTTGTACCCAAAACAAGTGCGCTACCAAGCTGCGCCACTCACCGACTATTGTAGCGGCGTTTGAAGCGTTTTGCCTCTGTGCCGTTACGGGGTGCGAATATTACTGACTTGCCCCCACCTCGTCAAACACTTTTTTAAATAAAAATCCCAACCGCTCACAAAGCAGGCATTATCGTGTTTTTTTAATCAATTTGATGGCTATTTATACATTATAAGGTGAATTAAGGCCTTTACCCTGCCCTTGTATGGGTAGAACGCTGTTGCATGTTTATTTGCGCAAAACGAAAAATAAAAAGAAAAAGCGAAAAAGTCTTTGAAGGAAGGTAACTATTTTATGCTTGCTACTGGTCTAAATAAGCCTATATGTGAAACAATAATGACCACTTGTTGATCACTATAGAAAGTATATCCCTTTTATGACCGCTCACCTAATTGATGGCAAGCTAATTGCCAAACAAGTTCGCCAACATGTTTCTTCATATGTAGACTCTTTAATTGAGGCTAAAAAAAGACAACCTGGCCTTGCCGTTGTTTTAGTAGGAAGTGATGCAGCTTCTCAAGTTTATGTGTCTAACAAACGAAAAGCGTGTGAAGAAGTGGGGTTTGTTTCTCGCTCTTTTGATTTGCCTGCAGACACGTCAGAAGAAAAGTTACTTTCTATCGTTGATGATTTAAATGCTGACAATGAAATAGACGGTATATTGGTACAACTGCCCTTACCAGCGGGTTTAAACGCTGAAAAAGTCTTAGAGCGCATTCACCCGCATAAAGATGTAGACGGATTCCACCCTTACAATATTGGCCGACTCGCGCAAAGAATTCCCGCACTACGCCCCTGTACCCCAAAGGGGATCATGACAATGATAGAGGCGACGAAGAGACCGGTAAAAGGTTTAGACGCCGTTATCATAGGTGCCTCAAATATTGTGGGCCGTCCTATGAGTTTAGAGCTACTACTGGCGGGTTGCACCGTGACTACCTGCCATAAATTCACGCAAGACTTAAAAGCGCATGTCAATCGTGCCGACCTTCTTGTGGTGGCGGTAGGAAAGCCTAACTTCATTCCTGGAGAGTGGATTAAGCCTGGCGCAATTGTTATTGATGTAGGTATCAACCGTATGGGCGATGGCTCGTTAGTGGGTGACGTTGAGTTTGAGAAAGCCAAGGAACGAGCGGGATGGATTACACCAGTGCCTGGGGGCGTAGGCCCAATGACAGTGGCAAGTCTCATTGAAAACACGCTAGAAGCGTACGTAAAGTTCCATTCTTAATATTTCATGGAAAATCAACATTACATCTCGGCGACATTGCAATGGGTGGATGATATCGTCATCCACCACAACTTTTGTCCCTTTGCTCGCTATGCCCGCTATCCTGGCGGAATACATTGTGAAGTGACAGACGCCACAGCCGATGCAGGGAGTGTCCTTGCGACATTGTTTGATGAATGTAGACGCCTCGACAATGACGCCAATATTGCGACGACGCTCCTAATACTGACAAACGAAGATGCAAAAGACTTTAATCGTTACCTTGATATTCTTGCGATAGCAGAAAAAATGTTGAGTGATTGGGGATATGCAGGCATTTATCAACTCGCCAGCTTTCATCCAGACTACCAATTTGAAGGTGAAGACAGTGCGTCACCCTCTCACTTTACCAACCGTTCTCCGTATCCGCTGCTTCATTTAATCCGCGAATCAGACATTTCGAAATATATGCAAAATGAAGAGGATGCGGAAAAGATTTACACTCATAATATGGAAAAGGCGCAGACGCTGGGTTGCCCTTATTTCAGAGATAAGTTGAAAGCGCTCAAAACGAATTAAAAAAGCCTGTCCAAATAGACAGGCCAAAAGATGGGTCCAGGGAAACCAAATACAGCGACCCAAACATCCGTATTTGGCTCAAGTTTAAATTTCACTGCAAACTTGAAGTTTTATCATACCTGAACTATGTGATTAAAATATTACATAATGTGGGGTTGAGCCAATAAATGATTAACAAAATGTTTCAGTGAAAACACTTTATTACCCATGAATAACAACAATATACCTATCACTCCCGTAGGTTTTATCACCAGCCCTTTTAAGCAGAAGTTTGCGATCCCACGACAACCTAATTTAGCGAAGGCAAAGGGGCATATCACCCTCACTGAACAATTTAACGACATACGTGTATTTAAAGGATTAGAAGGCTTTAGCCATGTGTGGGTACTGTTTCAGTTTCACAAGAATAGTGATAAAGGTTGGAAGCCCACGGTAAAAGCACCACGATTAGGTGGCAATGAGACATTAGGGGTATTTGCTAGCCGCAGTACACATAGACCTAATGGGATTGGGATGTCTGTTTTAAAACGCGGAGGCTACTACAAACACAACGGCCTCGTGCAGTTAGAGGTAGAAGGGCTAGACTTACTGGATGGCACCCCTATCTTAGATATCAAGCCTTACCTTCCCTATGCGGACATATGTGAAAGCGCCACAGACAAGCTAGATGATTATGCCCCTATTCCCAATCGCCAAGTTGTGATTAGCGAGCCAGCAAGGGCAAGCCTAACTCAAGCGAGCATGACCCACAGCGATTTAGAGACACTGATTGTTTCTGTGCTACAGCAAGATCCGCGACCAGCGTACAAACACAAACTCGATGACGATCCGAAGGAATACCGTGTCATGCTGTATGCGTACGATATTTACTTTTATGTTCAGCAGGGAACACTGGTTGTCACACAATTGAAAGCGGTTTAAATCAACACGGTTGTAGCACAATTGCTATTTGTTAATTAGAATACGCCAGATTTACCCATTTATTATTTTTTATAGGAAAACTGCACCGAATGCGCACTAGTCAATATTTGCTTGCCACGCAGAAAGAAACCCCCGCCGATGCTGAGGTTATCAGCCACCAGCTAATGTTGCGTGCGGGCATGATAAGAAAGCTAGCCTCTGGTCTATATACTTGGTTACCCAGTGGCCTTCGCGTATTAAACAAAATTTCAAATATCGTGCGTGAAGAAATGAATAAAGCCGGCGCGATTGAAGTGTTGATGCCCGTGGTTCAGCCCGCTGACCTTTGGCAAGAATCTGGACGTTGGGACGAATATGGCCCTGAACTTTTACGTGTCAAAGACCGCCATCAGCGAGACTTTGTATTAGGCCCCACTCATGAAGAAGTCATTACTTCTTTGGTGCGCAATGAAATTAGCAGCTACAAGCAACTGCCGTTAAACCTATATCAAATTCAAACGAAATTTCGTGACGAAGTTCGCCCTCGTTTTGGCATCATGCGTGGTCGTGAGTTCACCATGAAAGATGCGTACAGCTTCCACTTAGAAGACAGCTGTTTAGAAAAAACGTATCAAATCATGTTTGAGGCGTACTGCAATATTTTCACCCGTTTAGGCCTAGATTTTAGAGCGGTCATTGCAGATTCAGGCTCTATTGGCGGCAACCACTCTCACGAATTTCATGTTTTAGCTGACTCAGGTGAAGATGCCATTGCCTTTGCCAGTGACAGTAACTATGCCGCCAATGTGGAAATGGCAGAAGCCATAGCACCTGAGAAGCAACACGCCTCCGGTTTAGCTGAAGAAGTCGTCAGCGTAGACTCCGCAGACCTAGAAACCGCATTAGCGTCACTCAATGTTGACGCAGCACAAGCCGTAAAAGTGATTGTGGTCAAAGGCGAATCAGAAGAGGGCGAGGCAGAACGCTGGGTAGCGTTAGTGCTGTCAGCGCAGCATACGCTGAACGACATTAAAGCGGAAAAAGTTGCCGGTATACAGGTACCTTTGGTGGTTGCTAGTGAAGAAAAAGCAACCGCTGTACTTGGTGTACACCCTACGTTTGCCGACCCGAGCGCACTGACGCTTCCTACTGTGGTAGATTTGAGTGCAGCTGCCCTTGCAGATTTCGTGTGTGGTGGTAACAGCGAGAACACCATGCGTAAAAACGCGAACTGGGTGGGTGAGCTTGAAACAGCAGATTTGAGAAATGTAGTTTCCGGCGACGCCTCACCTGACGGAAATGGTACACTGGAAATTAAACGTGGTATCGAAGTCGGTCATATTTTCCAGTTAGGCAGCAAATACTCAGAAGCCATGAATTGCGGTGTGTTAAGCGAAACAGGCAAACACCAAACCCTAACCATGGGTTGCTATGGTATTGGCGTTTCACGTATTGTGGCTGCGGCAATCGAGCAAAATCATGATAAGTTTGGTATTAAGTGGCCCGATCCTATCGCTCCCTTTAAGCTGGCGCTTATTCCAATGAATATGCACAAATCTCATCGCATCAAGGAAGCGGCTGAAGGCTTATATAAAACCTTGTTAGACATGGGCATAGAAGTGCTATTCGACGATAGAAAAGAGCGCCCAGGCGTCATGTTCAACGACATGGAACTTATCGGTATTCCTCACACAATTGTGATTGGTGAAAGAAACTTAGACAATCAACAGGTGGAATATAAAAATCGCCATACAGGTGAAAAACAACTGATTGATTTGTCGGCTGCGAGAGACTTTGTCGCCACCTTGTAAGCGACAATAAACTCGGCAGAAGGAGGATGCATGCGAGTCACTTTTTACGGCGTTAGAGGGTCTATTCCGACCCCTGGCGCGGCGTACATCAAGTACGGTGGAAATACCGCATGCGTTCACGTTGAGCTTAACGACGGCACCGATATCATATTAGACTCAGGCACGGGCATTCGTCTGTTAGGCAATAAGTTAAAAAACAAAACCTCCCCTATTCACTTATTATTAAGTCATAATCATTGGGACCATATACAAGGTTTTCCATTTTTCTCTCCGATATATCAGGCTAACCGCGATATCTTTATTTACCCTGGCCAAACATCACTTGCACAGCATGATCATATTTTGCAGCAAATGGAAGGCTCATTCTTTCCCGTGTCTCCTTGTGATTTACACGCGAATATCCAATTTAAAACATTTCCTGAAAATCAAATGTCATGGCAAATTGGCAATGCGAAAATAAAGCGGTTAAGGATGAACCACCCCGGAAAAGGCAGTGCCTATTGTCTTGAAGAAGACGGCGTGAAACTGGCGTATATTACCGACAATGAGCTCTACCCTCCCTATCAAAAAGAAACAAACTTTTTAGGCTTTGTGGATTTTGCGAAAGATGCAGATATGATAATTCATGATGCACAATACTTAGCCTCTGACATGCCAGATAAATCAGGTTGGGGGCATTCAGTGGCTGAAGAAGCGGTAAAACTGGCGCTTGCATGCCAAGCGAAGCATCTCGCTTTATATAGTCATGATCCAGATCGCACCGATAAAGATATAGATATGATTGTCGAACACTGTGAGCAGTACATTACCGTCACAGAATCTGCATTAGCTGTTTTTGCTTCTGCGGAAGGGCAAACCCTCATTTTTTAACGATAAAATTACGTCCACCACCACGGAGAAATAAGGTGTCAGTTTTAAAGTCCTTACTATATATGGCTGTGTTTACTTTATGCAGTCAGCACGTACATGCTCAAGAAAAACAGCAGAGTGAAGATAGCGACGAAAATGATATTGAAGTTATCGATATTATTAAGCGCGATGTGACTACGGAAAGCGCTTTAGACAATCGCATGGAAGGCGATAAAGAAGCGCTGGATAACTCCTTCGCCATGACCCAACACAGACAAAATTATATTCTTCCCATGACTTACATCACTAACCCCAATTCGGCCGGCAATAGTGAATTAACGGAAGAAAATATTGATAAAAAAGAAGCTAAATTCCAGGTCAGCACTAAGTTCCCGTTGTATCTAGAAGAAGCCGGTTTCGACGGAGTTTACTTTGGTTTTACCCTCACATCATTTTGGCAATTGTACAACAGTGAAGTATCAAAGCCGTTTCGCGAAACCAACTACGAACCAGAAGTGTTTTGGCAAGAAACCGCTGATTACTCTGTTTTCGGCTACAAGTTTAATACCTTCCAAGTAGGTTTTAATCATATGTCAAACGGACAAAGTGGCTTGCAATCACGCAGCTGGAACCGCCTGTTTGCCTCAATCGTGTTTAGTGATAACGATGATATCTATTACCTCAAGACGTGGTACCGTATTCCGGAAGACGAAAAAGACGACATTAATGATCCTACCGGAGATGACAACCCAGATATTCAAGACTACTACGGCAGAATAGAGCTTGGGTATGGCCGTAAAATTGGCGCATTTAAAATGATGGCATTGCTAAGAAATAACTTAGACTTTGACGAAAATCGAGGCAGCATTCAACTCGACTTTACCTATCCTATCTCTGATAGATACGAGCTGCTACTGCAATACTTTAACGGCTACGGCGACTCGTTAATTGACTATAATCGCTCTCAAGAGCGTATTGGTGTTGGATTCCAACTACTGTTCTTATAACACGCGCCTTATAAATAGTGGCGCGCAACCTTAGCGAGCAATGACACCCGCCGCTTTGTAAAGCTGCAGGTGTACATCCACCAGCGCTGCGATATCTCGCTGATAGCCGCCACCAATAACGGCGGCTATGGGCACACCACAGCCATCGGCAAAATCAAATACCCGCTTATCACGGGTGAGAACACCTCCTGTCGTGACATTCAACAAGCCTAAATCGTCATTTACATGAATGTCCACGCCAGCGTCGTAAATGATTGCATCAGGGTGAAATTGACGCAGAACTAAAGTGAGCGCCTCATCAAGGGTCGTTAAATATTCATCGTCACCTGCCCCTTTGAGCAAACCAATATCGATATTTGATTGCTGTTTTCGGTGAGGGAAGTTTTTTTCACCGTGGATAGACAAAGTAAAGATATCGTTATCATTCTCTGCCAACTTAGCCGTACCGTCCCCTTGATGTACATCTAAATCAAGAATAAGTACATTATCAATATGTGACGCCTTTTGCATTGTCTTCGCCGCAAGGTACAAGTCGTTAAACAGGCAAAAACCCGAGCCATAATCTGCAAATGCATGATGATAGCCTCCCGTCAGGTTGAGGGCTTTGCCTTGTTCAATGGCAAGTTGTGCCGTTAAACAGGTACCTGCCACAGCGGTGTAGGTACGTTTAATCAATTGCTCAGACCATGGAAAGCCAATTCGACGCATAGCTTTTACATCTAATGTACCGCTAGATAGCGCCTTCACGTAATCGTGAGAATAATACTGATACAAGTCACGTTCTGATAGGGGGAGTGGCTGCGTAAAGCCCGATTCACTCACCCCTCGATTCACCAGTTCATCTCTTATCCCCACGTATTTTTCTATTGGGAATCTGTGTCTATGAGGTAATTCGAGTTGACTATAAATGGGGTGAAACACCAATGGGATCATGCAGGGCGCCTAATAAAACTGTCTAACACTGACGAAAAAAGGCGTACTTACTATTTTGTAATACGCCTTGTTAAGATAGTGTCAAAGCCGTCTTATCGGGTCAAACTATTCACGACTTTTTCTACGTTAAATGACATACTCTTCATAGAGCGGGAAATATCATCACCTTGCGCCAACTGATGATACTTTTCTGATGACGTCACCACATTATTAATAATACTCTCCACTTGCTGTAATACGGCTTCCTGCTCATCGGCCGCTTCGTTCAGCGCCACAACAACACTGGCAGTTTCTTGAATGTCTTTCACTACTTCATTGAGGGTATCTAGCGCGATAGCCGCTTCTGCCGCATTATTGTCAGACAAGGTTTTACCCGTAGACATCGCAGACACAGCGCCTTTTGCTTCCGACTCAAAACTACTCAGAATATCATTAATTTCTTTGGTCGATTGCTGCGTCTTGGCAGCCAGTGCGCGTACTTCATCTGCAACCACGGCAAAACCTCTACCATGCTCTCCAGCTCGTGCTGCTTCAATCGCTGCGTTTAACGCTAATAAGTTGGTTTGATCAGCAATTTCATTAATCACATTAACCACTTTTAAAATATTGGTACTGCGATTTTGCAATTCAGAGACTATATCACTTGATTCCGTTACCGTTTCAGCCAATTGTTTAAAGCCTAAATTGGCTTTTTCAAATGTGGCATAGCAACTTGCCACATTTTTTTCTGAATTGTTTGTCGCCACTGCCACTTGATCGGTAATTGCCACCAAATTCTGAACAATCTCTTTGAGTTTATCAGTACTGCTGTCTAGAGACCGCGATGCCGAACGCTGGCCGTTGGCGCCTTCCATAATAGAGGCACTAACCTGACTAAGCGTACCAAAGGCCCGCTCCATTTCTTGTTCCGCATCTTGCAACTGTCTAACCGACTCTTTCAGCTTTGTCTGAAGCGAGCGGGCTGAATCGGCTAGCACGCCAAGTTCGTGGTAACTCGAATAAGAGAGGTCGTAATCATATTGACTGGCCGCTAAATTTGAAATACACCCTGCGACTTGCTTGATTGGCTTAATAACATGTTTACGAAGACAATATATGACGTAAGCCACGCTCAATATAGACAGTGACAACGCGGCCACCATGATTATCCATAAGATGCTTCGCGTGTTGCTTTTAAGGTCAGAGATAGCCGTGGCCGATTCTGAAGCGATATTTTGTGAAATACTGGTCAGTAACTTAGCAGGCGCTCTATCGATCCCTCTCACGTAGCTGTCACCAACTTTAGGATCGAACCCGGATTGTACGTAAGCCTCGTAACCCTCCCGGTACTTCTGCGCCATCACCTGATGGGCGCTTTGAAATTCTCTGATGTCCGCTTTGGCTTCGTTACTAATTATATCGTTTAGCAACATACTTTCGAACGCACGTGTAATCTCCTGTTCTTTTTGCTTAAATCGCGACCAGTATTTTTCACGGTCGTCTTGGTTGTGCCCGCGTAACAGCACATTTTTCCATTCTTGAACTTGGGTTTTAAATGCACTGTGAATATGATTGACATCTCTTTCCGATTGCACCAGCGTGTTTTCTAACTCATCAAAGGCGTTCAAAAGAGAAAACGCCTTCATGATAGATGCACTATTTAACAAAACTAAAATCATCAAACTGGCAAGAACGGGGGTCATTACCAATCGACTTATGCTGGTGAAATTGAACACGACTTAACCTTTAGTATAAGAAGTAAAAAGGACGCGGCCATTAGATGATCGTTTTGTGACAGAAGGGTGACACTAAAGGTATTATTAAAAATACGTTTATATATACTTTTATACTCTTGCTATGCACAGGTTATTATAGCAATGAAATCAGAAACGCCCCTAACTCGCTATCGGAGCTTGTTTTACCTCTTAAGGGGGGTGTAATGGACTATTGCCAAGTTAAGGTAAGAAAGCGCTAAATCGTCGGCCGAGCTCACGGGACTAAGATCACTAAAATACCAATTCAAAAGCCTCATTGACTCACTAACTTGACGGGCAACAAACAAAAAGTCCGCAATTATGCGGACTTAAGTATGATTGAGAGCCTGTTAATGCCAGAGCATTCTTAAAGGCGCATTATTCCCACTCAATGGTAGCTGGCGGCTTACCTGAAATATCGTAAACCACACGGCTAATACCGTCGATTTCATTGATGATTCGGTTAGAGACCTTGCCTAAGAAATCGTAAGGTAAGTGCGCCCAATGTGCAGTCATAAAATCAATGGTCTCGACGGCACGTAAGCTTACCACCCAATCGTATTTACGCGCATCGCCCATCACCCCAACAGAACGTACCGGTAAAAATACCGTAAATGCTTGGCTGACTTTCTGGTACAGGTCTGCCGCGTAAAGCTCTTCGATGAAGATAGCGTCGGCACGGCGAAGCAAATCGCAGTACTCTTTCTTAATTTCACCAAGAACGCGCACGCCTAAACCTGGTCCTGGGAAAGGATGACGGTATAGCATGTCATAAGGCAGGCCTAACTCAAGACCAATTTTACGCACTTCGTCTTTAAAAAGCTCACGAAGCGGTTCAACGAGGCCAAGTTCCATATCATCTGGAAGGCCGCCTACATTGTGGTGAGACTTGATCACATGCGCTTTACCCGTCGCCGAGCCAGCCGATTCAATCACATCAGGATAAATTGTACCTTGTGCTAACCACTTCGCATTTTCAAGTTTACCGGCTTCTTCATCGAATACACGCACAAACTCGTTGCCAATTGCCTTACGTTTAAGCTCAGGGTCTTCAATGCCTTTAAGGCGGTCGAGGAAGCGTTGTTCAGCGTCAATACGAATAATGTTTAAACCAAAGTGGTCACCAAACATCTCCATAACCTGGTCGGCTTCATTTAAACGCAATAGTCCGTTATCAACAAACACACAGGTTAGCTTTTTGCCGATGGCGCGGTGAAGCAACATTGCTGTCACTGATGAATCTACGCCACCAGACAGGCCCAAAATAACTTCGTCGTCGCCCACTTTTTCTTTAATGCGCTCAATCGCGTCTTCAATAATCGCCCCGGCAGTCCAAAGCTTCTCGCACTTACACACATCCATAACAAAATGGGTAAGTAGTCGCATGCCCTGACGAGTATGAGTAACTTCTGGGTGAAATTGTACGCCGTAAAATTGCTTTTCTTCATTGTACATAGCCGCATGTGGACACGAGGCGGTTTGTGCGATGGTGTCAAAGCCTTCAGGAATAGCTGACACTTTATCGCCATGACTCATCCAAACGTCAAGCAGTGCGGCCCCTGTTTCACTAACGGCATCTTCTATCTGATCCAATAGTGGACTGGGTTTAATGACTTCCACTTGAGCGTAACCAAATTCACGCTTGTCAGAACCTAAAACGGCACCACCAAGTTGTTGCGCCATGGTTTGCATGCCATAGCAAATACCGAATACCGGCACGCCAGCTTCAAACACATACTCTGGAGCCCGTGGAGAGCCCTCTTCCGTCACTGATTCAGGGCCACCAGATAAGATAATGCCTTGAGGATTAAATTCACGAATTTGAGCTTCGGTGACATCCCAAGCCCATAGTTCACAGTAAACGCCAATTTCGCGAACGCGACGTGCTATTAACTGCGTGTATTGCGAGCCAAAATCCAAAATAAGTATGCGTTGGTCGTGGATATTTGTGGTCATTTTTCATTTTACCCGTTAAATAAAAGAACAAAGGCTGGTGAATAACCAGCCTCGCAGTCGTCGGTCGCCTTAACCTAAGCGGTAATTTGGCGCTTCTTTAGTAATACTTACATCATGGACGTGGCTTTCACCCATGCCAGCAGACGTTACGCGAACAAATTGTGCTTTGGTATTGAGTTCTTCAATAGTGGCGCAACCTGTTAGTCCCATAGCTGAACGTAAACCACCCATTTGCTGGTGAATGATATTCGCAATTGGCCCCTTATACGCTACGCGGCCCTCAATACCTTCTGGTACCAGCTTTTCTGCATTATTAGATTCTTGGAAGTAGCGGTCTGATGAACCATGGCTTTGATTCATTGCCCCTAGCGAGCCCATTCCACGATACGATTTGTAGTAACGGCCTTGGAAAAGTTCTACCTCACCTGGCGACTCTTCCGTACCCGCCAACATGCTACCCACCATGACACAGCTTGCACCGGCGGCAAGGGCTTTAGCAATATCACCTGAGAAACGAATACCACCATCGGCGATGACAGGAATGTCAGTGCCTTTTAATGCTTCTACGGCATCTGATACTGCTGTAATTTGCGGCACACCACAGCCTGTCACAATACGTGTGGTACAAATTGAACCTGGGCCAATGCCCACTTTAACCGCATCTACGCCAGCGTCGGCTAGCGCTTTCGCGCCGTCGCCGGTGGCCACATTTCCAGCGATAATTTGAACGTCAGGATAGTCCGCACGCACTTTTTTCACACGGTCAATCACCCCTTGGGAATGGCCGTGAGACGTATCAATAAGCAGTACATCCACGCCAGCTTCTACCAACAACGCAATGCGCTCATCGGTACCTGGCCCCACACTGACCGCCGCGCCTACGCGAAGACGGCCTAGCGAATCCTTACATGCATTTGGCTTGTTTTCCGCTTTTTGGAAATCTTTAACCGTGATGAGGCCCGTTAGTTTAAACGCGTCGTCAACCACAAGAATTTTTTCGATACGATGTTCATGCATGAGATCTAGCACCACATCTGAACTGGCACCTTCTTTAACAGTGACCAAGTCTTCTTTACCCGTCATCACGTTACTAATAGGCAGTTCTAAACGCTTTTCGAAACGTAAATCTCGACCGGTGACGATACCAATGAGATTATTATCCTCATCGGTTACCGGGAAACCTGAATAACCTTTTTGCTTTGAAAGGGCGAGAACCTCACCAATCGTCGCATCTTTAGTAACGGTAACGGGGTCTGAAACCACACCACTTTCGTACTTTTTAACTTCATGAACGTGTTTGGCTTGTTCTTCTGGCTTCATATTTTTGTGAATGAAACCTATACCACCCTCTTGGGCAAGTGCAATCGCTAAGCGGGCTTCAGAAACCGTGTCCATGGCAGCAGACACCATTGGAATATTTAACGTTACACCACGGGTAAGTCGGGTTTGTAAGTTAGCTGTATGTGGAAGGACGGTCGAGTGGCCAGGAACGAGCAACACGTCGTCAAAGGTCAGGGCTTCTTGGATGATACGTAGCATGCAACAACACCTATTCAGTTGAGGGTTAATTGCGGCGCAATTGTAGTGTTTTTTAGTTTTCAGGTAAACTCTATTTGTATTAAACCCTGTGATTTTTTTTATGTTTACAAATTCGCCATCTACCTCTCGACAAATTTTAACAGTCACCAAGCTAAATCGCTTAGCCCGAACCGTGCTAGAAGGCGAAATTGGCCTTATTTGGCTATCTGCTGAAATTTCTAATTTTGTTTGTGCCGCGTCAGGCCATTGGTACTTTACTCTGAAAGACAATAAAGCGCAGGTGAAGGCTGCGATGTTTAAAGGTGCTAATCGCAATGTACGCATGCGCCCCAAAGAAGGGGATAAAATTCTGGTGCGCGCCTCGGTTGGGCTTTATGAAGCACGAGGCGACTACCAATTAGTGGTAGAACACATGGAAAGTGATGGTGAAGGCGCGTTAAAACAAGCCTTTGAAGCACTTAAAGCGCGCCTTAATACAGAAGGCTTGTTTGCCACGCACCGCAAACAGCCTTTGCCTGAGGCTATCAATCGTATTGGTGTGATCACCTCCGCCAGTGGGGCTGCCTTGCACGATATATTAAGTGTATTGAAACGCCGAAGCCCCCAGACAGAGGTTATTATTTACCCCTCTATGGTGCAAGGTGAAAGCGCACCTAGCCAACTCATTAACGCGTTAACCGTGGCTAATCAGCGCAATGAAGTGGACGTGATATTACTATCTCGGGGAGGCGGCGCTTTAGAAGACTTATGGTGTTTCAATGATGAAACCTTGGCCCGTCACATTGCCCAATCAACCTTGCCCGTAGTCAGTGCGGTGGGGCACGAAATCGACTTTACTATCGCTGATTTTGTTGCCGATGTTAGGGCTCCCACCCCTTCTGCAGCCGCTGAAATACTAAGTCAGGATACGCGAGCGCTATATCATGCAGTCACGCAAAATAGGCAGCGTCTTGTTCGTGCCATGCAAACACAGATTCAGCGTGCACAACAAGGATTAACATTACGCCAGCAAAAATTGCTTTCCGTGCATCCACAACGCCGTATTCAACATCAATGGCAATCTTTAGATAGACTGCAACTGAGGTTAAAGCATGCTATGGCCAACACGTTGTCTCATGTAGCCAAGACATTGGATGACAAAACGCAGAAGCTAGCTAAGCAGTCGCCGCTGCTACGAATAGAGCGAGGGCAGAACAAGTTAAACCAGTTAGACAAAGCCCTGACCAGCGCCATACGAAACCAGTTAAAAGACAAACAGCAGTTGCTAGGTGCCAAGGCCGGCCTACTTCACTCGGTTAGCCCTCTTTCGACACTTTCAAGGGGCTACAGCATTACATTGCACAATAATTCCGCAATCACCCAAGTCGCGAATGTAAAAAAGGACGATGTTATCTATACGCGAGTGACTGACGGGGAAATAACCAGTAAAGTAGTGGCTATCTCACGTCATAAGTAAGGCGCTTATTTGTCATTTTCATTTTCATGGTACCGCCGACGTCACTTCTTCATTTTGTCGGCGGCATTTTCATTGTGGTATTGTCTTTCTTCACACGCCCACGCCGACAGTACCCCTTCATCTGATATTTCTGTTTCCGTTTTTTCTACTTACCCGAGTGATCAACTGGCGACGTCGTGTAACGACATCAGCCCGCTTGGTGCTTGTATAGAAGACGGCATTTCTCCTGACCTCTTCATTAATATTATTAAGGAGAAAGGTTGGTTTAAAGCAGTGATGGCTTTCAATGAACTTTACGATTACGAGCTACTTATTGCGCACATGAATACGCTGAGTGATAAGGGCCGTGTGGTGCACTTTTTAGAAATGACGTTATTGTGGCGGGGGATGGAAATTAACTCCACAAGTGTCGACACAGAGAGCCATCAAGATCACGATGGAAAAAGTAGCGACAGCAAAGAAGATATAGCTACGCGCCTACTTTCACGTTGGTATGCTAAAAGCGATGAAAACCACCTATTTACCACTGACTTCTTATATTCAGCGCTAGAAGCCAGTGATTACACAAGGTCGTTGAAGGTACCGCAAAAGCTTGGTGATTTTACGCGCTTTGACACTCAGCTTTACCCTGACCCATTTAAAGGCGCGGTTACCCGCTACATACACCCCACATTTGAAGATGCGTTAATTGATGTCACTGTGTATCCCTTAATAGCGAAAGCAAGCGCCAACAGAGATACCTTATTGCAACAAGCCCTTCATGATGATTGGAAAAAGGCCAGCGAAGTGGCTCACGCACGCGGCTTAAACTTGAGTAAAGACAAACCGTTAACCACATTTACTGCAAATCCTCGGGCCACAGGATGGCGGATAGCAATGAAAGCGGAATCTCAAACCAGTGATACGATTTACGCCACAACCTATGTATTCACTCAGCACGATAAGATAATCAAAATATCAACCACCTTCCCCACTGCGCTTTCCGACCCAATTGCAAGAACGCTGATGGAAACCATTGAAGTCCCCACTCCCTCGCCCTTAATGGAACAAGTTAGGCAGCTATTAAATTAAAAAACCAGCAATGTTTCGCGTAAACGTTGCTGGTTTTTCACTGTTGAAGTGGTCGCCTTAGGGCTTACTTTTTATTATGGTACGACATGAGGCGCTTGCGCTTTCTTTGCTGCGCTAACGTAAGTTGGTTTTTCTTGCCCTCAAATGGGTTGTGTCCTTCCCTAAACTCAATCTTAATTGGCGTGCCCATAATTTCTAATGACTTACGGAAATAGTTCATTAAAAAACGTTTGTAGGAACTTGGTAGGTCATCCACTTGGTTTCCGTGAATAACAATAACAGGTGGGTTGTAGCCCCCCGCGTGAGCATACTTCATCTTCACCCTACGCCCTCGCACCAGCGGCGGCTGATGATCGTCCTGCGCCATCTCCATAATTTGCGTAAGGATAGAGGTATTAATGCGTTTGGTGGCACTTGCGTAGGCTTCTTGTACAGATTCAAACAAATTACCCACGCCGGAGCCATGAAGCGCTGAAATAAAATGTAGACGAGCGAAGTCGATAAATCCTAAACGGCGATCGAGTTCACGTTTAATGTCGTCTTTAACATCGGTACTCAAGCCGTCCCATTTATTCACCGCCACCACTAAAGAGCGACCAGAATTAAGGACAAATCCAAGCAAGCTAAGATCTTGATCCGTAATACCTTCACGGGCGTCTATGACTAACAACACCACATTTGACTCTTCAATGGCTTGCAAGGTCTTTACGATAGAGAACTTTTCTACTGCCTCATTAATTTTCTTACGCTTTCGCACCCCCGCCGTATCAATAAGGATATATTCACGTTCATCCCTTTCCATAGGAATATAAACACTATCACGGGTGGTACCAGGTAAGTCATAAACCACCACTCGCTCTTCACCCAAAATACGGTTTGTGAGGGTAGATTTACCTACATTTGGCTTGCCGACTATGGCTAATTTGATGGGCAATGATTGAAGTTTTTCGCGCTGTGCTTCTGCGCCTAAGTCTTCCTCTTTAGGTGCTTCTACCACTTGCATATCAGGAAAGCTAGCGTCTAAAGGGGATAACGCCTCTTGTAGCAATTGACTAACACCACGGCCGTGGGCCGCAGCGATTTGCTTCACGTTACCTAAACCTAAGGCGTAAAATTCTGCACTTTCACTGTCGCCGTCAATACCGTCAACTTTGTTGGCAACCACAAATACTTGTTTGTTAATGCGTCTTAGGTGATCGGCAATGCCTTTATCGGCTGGTAGCAAGCCTGCTCTAGCGTCAACCAAGAACATAACAACATCGGCCTCTTCAATGGCTAACAAAGACTGTTGCGCCATTTCTGCGTCAATACCTTCCTCGTCACCTGTGATACCGCCGGTATCAACAACAATAAATTGCCGCTGTTCATATTTAGCTTGGCCGTATTTTCTATCGCGAGTTAAGCCAGGGTAATCAGCAACCAGGGCGTCGCGAGTATTGGTCAATCGGTTAAACAGGGTAGACTTGCCCACATTAGGGCGGCCCACCAAAGCAACTACGGGTAACATGTATCAGATCCTACAGGTCGTGAAAGCACAAACCGCAAGTAAGCTAAGCCTACTTGCGGTCACTCTATGAGAAATATTATACCTGTTTAGCGTCGATGCGTCAGCATCAATCAGGCATGGTAGATTTTAAGGCGTGGTAACGGCTGCCACTTCTCCATTACGGGTAACAGTAATGACGACATCGTCTACAACAATAGGCGCTGCGTAAATAGCATCGTCTTCGTCATCACCGCCCACATCTAAGCGAGCAACAAGGTTGCCAGTCTCTTTATCTAACCAGTGCAAAAAGCCCCAGTTATCACCCACAACAACGAAGTCTTTAACGGCAGATGCGGCAGTTACAGAGCGTTTCTTTAAGCCGCTTTGTGACCATAATTCTACGCCATTTCGTCTATCTAGCGCGTAAATATTTGAATTATTGTCAACAACGAATAAATTATTTCCATCAAGGGTAATGTTTCGGTAAGACGCATATTCACGCTTCCAAATGACACGCCCTGAGCGCAGTTCCACCGCCGCTAAGGTGCCGTTGTAAGAGATAGTGTAGATAGTGCCACCGAATAATACCGGCGTCGTATCTATATCAACAATACGCTCTAGTTCCGTCGCGCCCGATGGCGTGGCAATCACGGTTTCCCATGCCAATACACCTGTTTCTAACAGGTTAACCTGAATTTTACCCGTCGCTGTACCTACAATAGCCCCGCCATTTGCCGCTACCGGCCCAGAGATACCACGCAATGTCAGCGGCGGAGTATCGCCTTCATGACGCCACTTCTGCTCGCCAGTTCGCGTATCTAAGCCAAACATCACGCCTGCGCCAGTGTTGACAACCAAAATACCTTCGTCAGCTGAAGGTGCAGCAAGCACTTCTCCTGGAATAGTGGTTTCCCAGCGGGTTTCACCGGTTTCGGCATCTAGGGCGATAACATCCCCATTTTCTGTCCCCAGAAAAACCATTCTATCTGCAACAGAAATACCGCCAATACGTGCACTTTGGCCGCTTCGCCATAGTCTGGAAATAGAATCCCAGATGCCTTCACCATTGAATATAGCGAAGTCTCGTGCCCAAAGTTGGTCGCCCGTCTCGGGATTCAACGCCACAACACTGCCGTGACGATCTGCGACATACAAACTTTCATAGGCATAAACGGGGCGAAGACGAGAGAAATAGTGATCGACTCCATCACCAATATCTTTGTCCCATTTAACTTGCGGTGTAAATTGAGATTGAATAGGTTTAAGACGACGAATCTCTAGCTCTTCTTCATCCGCAAACCAATCAGACACTGTAGAACAGCCAGAAAGCATAACAGATGCGGCAAGTGCCATCCCCATTACACGAACAAGACGACCCTTACGGCCACAGGTGTTGTGAAACAAATTGCGTACCTCTTTATTTTTATTTACCAGCTTACTGGCCCGCTGCAACCGCTAGGTTATCTAGCTTCATCTGCAATAGCGGATTATTGGCATTTTTCTCAAGTGCACTTGAATATGCTAAGCGTGCATCATCGAATTTACTTTGCTGTTGATATACATCACCTTTAAGTTCAGAAACTTCAGCAGAAAATGCCTCATTAGTAACATTGCCTAGCGTAGACAACGCCGCGTCCAGCTGGTTCATTTCAATTTGAACCCGTGTTAAACGTAACCCGGCTAATGCTTTAATTTCATCATTTTCTGCAAAAGTGACAACCCGATTCAAATGAGAAGCAGCGGCATCTAAATCACCTGCATCAACGGCTTGTTTGGCGGCGAGTAAGCTTGCGATACTGGCATAACCTGAGTCTTCATTTTCTTTAATAAAGGTCTCTATCTTAGCGTCGCTACCTTCTGTGCCAAAAGTTTCTACGGCTGCTTGATACGCCACAGAGGCTGATTCACGAGATTCGATTTGCGCGTCAGTAAACGCACGCCATCCCCACAAACCACCCAGACCTAAACCGGCACCAACTAAAATAGCAATGCCGTGGTCTTTCCAAAATCGTTTAATGGCTTCTACTTGTTGTTCTTCAGTTGCAAATTGTTCCATTTTATCCTCTTATTATTTTGCTAGAAGGTCAGCAAGGGTGGCCGATAAATCATCAAAGGCAACCGTTTGTTGTTCTTGACCATCGCGTAAAGGTTTTACGCCTACTTGCCGCGCTTGCATTTCTTGCGACCCCAGCAATAGGGCTATTTGTGCGCCGGTTTTATCGGCACGCTTTAATTGTTTTTTGAAGTTGCCGCCGCCACAATGCATCATGACGCGCACGTGAGGTAAGGTGTCTCGTAAATGCTCGGCAACCTGCACGGCATAACCCTGAGCTTCGTCGCCCATAGCGGTTACATAAACATCAGCAGCACTGGTTTCCTGTGCATCTTCGTTTAGCGTAGTGAGCAATAAAACTAAGCGCTCAATACCCATGGCAAAGCCTACCGCCGGCGTAGCTTTACCGCCTAACTGTTCAACCAAGCCGTCGTATCGGCCTCCCGCACACACCGTACCTTGAGCACCCAAACTTTCCGTTACCCATTCAAACACAGTACGATTGTAATAGTCGAGACCACGAACAAGCCGAGGGTTAACTTCAAAGTGGATACCCGCTTGTGTCAAGCGTTCACATAGCACGTCAAAATGCGCTTTTGACGCTTCATCAAGGTGATCGAGTAACGAGGGAGCATCGGCAATAGCAGCTTGTACATCAGGATTTTTGCTATCAAGAACCCGTAAAGGATTCGTTTCTAAGCGTCGAAGAGACTCTTCATCAAGCTTATCAGCGCGGGCTTTTAAGTATTCAATCAAAGTATCACGGTACGCTTGTCGTGCTTCGTTTGAGCCAAGTGAATTCACTTGCAGTGTCACGTGCTTCTCAATACCGAACGCTTTCCAAAGTCGAGCGCTTAAGAGGATAACCTCTAAGTCAATATCAGGGCCATCGATGCCGTAGGTTTCTACGCCAAACTGATGAAACTGACGATAACGCCCTTTCTGTGGACGTTCGTGG
Source organism: Alteromonas sp. B31-7 (assembly GCF_015767655.1). Taxonomy (NCBI): domain Bacteria; kingdom Pseudomonadati; phylum Pseudomonadota; class Gammaproteobacteria; order Alteromonadales; family Alteromonadaceae; genus Alteromonas; species Alteromonas sp. B31-7. Next base: position 1,486,703 of record NZ_CP065233.1, on the reverse strand, counting down.
CGAAACATGGGCCCCATATACCACAAGCGTTGTTGCTGATTGTACAGCAAGCCATGCTCATTACCGGCTCTAACGCAGCTGGCGGTACCTTCTGGACGCAGCGTTAAGCTATCACCGTTTCTGTCCTCAAAGGTATACATTTCCTTTTCGACAATATCGGTCACCTCGCCAATAGAGCGCTTAAATAAATCCGTGCTCTCTACTATGGGAGTACGAATTTCTTGATAGCCATAGTTGGCTACCACCTGACGGAGTACAGATTCTACTTTCTGCCATGTACCGGACACTTCCGGCAGGCAATCATTCATTCCGCGAATTGCCTGAATAGTCTTAGCCACGTGAATTTCTCATACTGCAAAATGGTGAAAAGCCCCGCATTATAGGGGCTTTGGTAGTAAACAACAATGCTACGAGCTTAGTCTTTTACTGATACCTGAATTTTATGCTCATCGCTAAGGCGTAAGGCTTTAGCCCGTATTTTCGCTTCAAGCTTATCAACCAGATCATCGTTAGGTAAACGTTCTTTCACCCGTTTACCGTCTTCATACAAGCCGCTCATGTTGCGAGCGCCGGTTAAACCCAAATCAGACACTTCCGCTTCCCCTGGCCCATTTACCACGCAACCGATGATTGAGACGTCCATAGGCGTAAGAATGTCTTCTAAACGTTGCTCAAGCGCATTAACGGTACCAATTACATCAAACTCTTGGCGAGAACAGCTGGGGCACGCGATAAAATTAATGCCTCGGGAACGGATACGCAGTGACTTTAAAATATCGAAGCCGACTTTAATTTCTTCTACAGGGTCTGCTGCCAGTGAAATTCGTATGGTATCGCCAATACCTTCAGCGAGTAACATGCCTAGACCCACCGAACTTTTCACTGCCCCAGCACGCTGGCCGCCTGCTTCGGTAATGCCTAAATGTAAAGGTTGGTCGATTTTCTGAGCTAACAAGCGATAGGCGCCCACGGCCAAAAAGACATCCGAGGCCTTAACACTTACTTTAAACTGGTCGAAATTGAGCTTATCAAGAATGTCTACGTGTCGCATAGCTGACTCGACAAGTGCTTCGGGTGTAGGCTCGCCGTATTTTTCTTGCAAGTCTTTTTCCAGTGAGCCGCCATTTACACCAATACGAATGGGGATATTTTTGTCTTTTGCGCAATCGACAACCGATTTCACCCGTTCCATGTTGCCAATATTGCCTGGGTTAATACGTAAACAATCTACGCCATACTCTGCCACTTTTAACGCAATTCGATAATCAAAATGAATATCGGCGACCAGCGGAACACTCACTTGTTGTTTAATGTGTTTGAATGCTTCGGCGGCTTCCATAGTAGGCACAGATACGCGAACAATCTCGCCCCCCACCGCAACAATGCGATTAATTTGTTCAACGGTAGCGGCCACGTCTGTAGTACGAGTATTCGTCATTGACTGGACGGCAATGGGCGCTCCATCACCAATAGGAACATTACCTACGTTAATACGCGTCGATTTTCTGCGTTTAATAGGGCTTTCTGCAAACATCTAAATACCTATAAAGGAAGCGTAAAACGAGCGGTTGTACCATTTTGATATGATGAAATATCTACCGGCTCGTTGTTAATTGATATACGTACATTATCCGGTGCACCAAGCGTAACTTCAACAGGAGGTACGCCTTGAATTTCCATAACTCGCCCTTTTTGCTTTACCCCGTAGGCGATGGCTTCACCTGTTGCATCTTTTATGTTTACCCAGCAATCATCCTCAAAGGTAAACGCCATTTGTATGGGGGCCGACGTTGGCACTGGCGACGTGTTCTGCTGTAAGGCAACAGTGCCATCTGCTCGGTTTGATACTAATGCCGTCAGATTATTCGACTCATCGATATTTGCACCGCTCACGCCACCGTTGTCTGGACTTACATTAGCAGGGGTGGCTTGCTCGATAAGTTGTGAATGACTATCGTTAATTGCACCTTGTGAAGAGGCTTCTGGATTGATTGAATTATCGACACTATCCACGGCTTGCCGAGCATTCCCAGTAACCGCTTCGTCTGAGCTAGGCTCGCCGAGACGACCATTTGAACTTGAAACTGGTGTATTGCCAGCGTCCTCTTTAATACGCTCAACAACCGTGCGTTCTGCGGTACTATCTACCGTGCTCTCTACCGTATTTCCCGGCGTATTTCCCGCCGTACCTTCATCGCTTGGTTGCTGATACCACCAAGCCACTACTCCACCAATAATAAGCAGCAGAATAAGGTAGGTCACCATCATCCAACGGTCATCGTGTGTCTGTTTTGCGACACGTTTGGAGAAGCTCTGCAATTTAGCCGGAGGCTCGGCTGTGACATGACGTTGTTCAAATGCGTTGATCACCGCCGCAGAATCTAAACCTAATTGCTTTGCATAATTCCGCACATAGCCTTTGGTAAACGTGATAGACGCATTGTCATCAAGACGATCTTCTTCTAAATCATTAATTTGATGGGCTTTTAAAAATAGTTTATCAGCCACTTGTTGTTGTGAAAGTCCTAACGCTTCACGACGTTCCCTTAACATTTGTCCAGGGCTTGGCGTAGTATTATTCTCTGGTTGCGAACTATTTTCTTCTGTCGCTTTTTCTTCTGACACCATTCGACTTCCTATTTTTCCTGCAATTGAGTGGGGACTAACCAAAGTTTCATACCGGCAAAAATTGCGCCAGGATCTTCAAGGTTGTTCCAGGTTTGCAGCGTAGCCACTTTAATATTGTGCATGAGCGAAATACGATATAGGTTTTCGCCCTGTTTTACTATATGGAATTGAGGTGTTTCTTTAGATACTTCACTGTTTTTACTTGTGCTTTTCTCATTGGCACTACTTTCTTCCGCCGGGGGTGATCCTTCCGACGGATTCGCTTTTAGGCTTCGCATAATTTGAGGCTTTGAAGTGTTTATCTGCTGTTGAACACGTTCAGCTAACGCACTTTGCGGAAACTGCTCAAGCAGACGATTCCCATAGGCTAATGCCTTGCTTTCGTCACCTTGGGCTTTGGCCACTTCGTAAGACATCCAGAGTACATTAGGGGTTGTACTTGCAACTCTCTGGTAGGTAGATAAGGTACGCTTGGCGTTATCCCATTGTCTGTCTGCCACATAGAGTTCAGACAACAGTAAAAGGCTCTTTGGTCGCCCCGGTTGATGCTTTACCGCATCTTCCAAGTAAGCAATCGCATCATCAAGATTACCTTGACTTTGTGCGCACAGCGCAAGATTTTCGTAAGTTTCGGCTGCATTAGCGTATTGTTTGCTATCAATGGCCTTTAGGAAATAACGTTTAGCTTCTGCATAACGACCATTTTGGCATTGAAATGCACCGTAGCTATTCATGATATCGCCGCTATTTGGCGACAATGAAATTGCCGTTTTATAGGCGGATTCTGCTCGCTCATTATCGCCCACCAACTGATAGTAGTAGGCTAAAGCGTAGTGAACATCACCAGAATGGGGATAAAATTCCAGCGCTTTATCTAGGTTCTTTTTGGCTTGGGTGTAATTGTTATTTTTTAAATAGGTAAGACCAAGGGACATTCGCGTTTTCGCGGCTTCTTCACGATTGAAGTCGTCACCAACTCTATTTGCATCTGTACTACTGACACACCCGCACAACAACACAATGCTAAGTGATATAACGACTAGCCAACCTTTGCCCATAGTCTTACCCTAATATCTTAATGATTATTGGGCCATTTTTACCGAAATTGCTTCGCCCTTCATCTGTTTTTTCAACATTCTTTTCGTTCTATCAACAACATCACCCACTAATTGACCGCACGCAGCATCAATATCATCCCCACGCGTTTTACGCACTACAGTGGTAAGCCCATAATCCATAAGCACTTTTGAGAATCTATCAATACGTGAATTACTCGAACACGTATACGGCGACCCTGGATATGGGTTAAACGGAATAAGATTGATTTTACACGGCGTATCTTTCAGCACTTGCGCCAATTGGTGAGCTTGATCGGTACTGTCGTTGATATGAGAAAGCATAACATACTCTACCGTCACCTTGCCTTGGTTCGCTCTAGATTTGGCTAAATAGCGGCGAACACCTGCCAAGAATGTTTCAATGTTGTACTTCTTGTTGATAGGGACAATTTCGTTACGCAATTCATCATTGGGTGCGTGCAGTGAAATAGCAAGCGCAACGTCAATTTGATCGCCTAGCATATCCAAAGCTGGCACCACACCAGAGGTACTTAACGTTACCCGGCGTTTAGACAAGCCAAACCCAAAGTCGTCTAGCATAATGTCCATAGCAGGCACGACATTTTTAAGGTTAAGTAACGGCTCCCCCATGCCCATCATGACCACGTTGGTGATGGGACGTTTACTGGTATCTTTTGATAACCCTAAGAACGTGGCCACCCGCCATACTTGACCAATAATTTCGCTGACGCTGAGATTTCGGTTAAAACCCTGCTGCGCCGTAGAGCAGAAAGTACACTCTAACGCACAACCAACCTGTGACGATACACACAAGGTGGCGCGATCGGTTTCGGGGATCCAAACCGATTCCACTTCCTGTCCACCTTCTAGCGTAAGAGCGAATTTAATAGTGCCATCGCTCGCTTCCTGAAAGTAGGCTATTTCGGGCGCCTTAATTTCGCAATGTTCAATAAGCATGGCGCGAAGGTTTTTATTGAGGTTACTCATTTCCTCGAAATCGCTGATACCCTGCTGGTAAATCCATTTCATTACCTGATCGGCACGAAACGGTTTCTCGCCCATTTCCTTAAAGAAATTGCGCAAGCCTTCGCGATTTAGATTTAATAAGTTCGTTTTTGCCATGAATAAGATGACCCTTTTACCTTCGAGGGAAGCCCCTCTCACTGCTGAAATTGGAGTTAAAACCAGCGTCTTGCCTAGGCGTTAGACACTGTTTAAAAATTGCGCGAATTTTAACACATCTGATTAGTCAGAAAAAGTCGATTTAGCGCAGACTGGTGTTAAGTTTGGCAATGCGAGCACTGCAACACAGCATGAAACATACTAAGGCGCTAAAAACAAAAAACGAGGCGCTAAGGCCTCGTTTTTTCTACCTGCGTATTCTTAGCGAGTACGTGGGCAGATTTCTTCTTCAGAGAAGAAGTAAGCAATTTCGCGTGCTGCTGACTCAGGTGCGTCAGAACCGTGAACTGCGTTTTCGTCGATTGACGCAGCGTAGTCTGAACGAAGTGTACCTGCAGCGGCATCAGCTGGGTTAGTTGCGCCCATGATTTCGCGGTTAGCTAGAACAGCGTTTTCGCCTTCTAGTACTTGAACCATAACTGGACCAGACGTCATGAAGTCAACAAGTGCGCCGAAGAAAGGACGCTCTTTGTGTTCTGCATAGAAGCCTTCTGCTTGCTCTTTGCTCATGTGGATCATCTTAGATGCCACGATGCGAAGACCTGCAGATTCGAAACGGTTGTAAATTGCACCGATTACGTTTTTAGCTACCGCATCAGGCTTGATAATCGAAAAAGTACGCTCAAGAGCCATGTTCTCTCTCCAAACAAATAGTGTATGTATCTTTAAATTTTGGCCGCGAATTATAGGCAATTAATTACGGCTTTACTAGAGCCTTTGTAAAAAGAGCTATAATCCTTTGAATTGTGGTGTAAAACTGCCATGAAAGCATAGCGCGAAGGGCATGACAATTTGATGACAGCCCTAGGTTTGTCGGCACCTACGTTAAACTGACTAGCCGCTTAGCCAACCCAATGAGCAGACAGATTAGGCGTTTGCTTTTGCCAGTTGCTGTATTTTACCCACAATAGCGCGCAAGCCATTCCCCCGCGTTGGGGTAATATGACGCTCCAGATCTAACGCTTCAAAATACCCATCGATATCAAACGCGAGTATATCTGCTGGGGTTTTATCGTTGTAGGCCGCGAGCACGAGTGCTAATAAACCTTGAACGATAACCGCGTCACTATCTACGTCGAAGGTAATTTTGTTACCGTCATAGGACTCAATTAGCCACACGCTGCTTTGACAGCCTTTCACTAGGCGCTCGGGGCTTTTCGCGTCTTCGGGTAAACCTGGAATAGATTTGCCTAAGTCAATGATGTACTGATATCGCTGTTCCCAATCGTCGAAGAACGCTAAATCATCAATAATCTCTTCACTACTTGGTAATTGCATTTCTATTTCCGCTTTTTAAATCTGTAATAAGGTTAAACGACAAGGCGATAAACGATGGCTAGTGTGATTAGAAGAAAAGCCCCGCTTCAAGCTGCGCTTCTTCACTCATCATATCTCGTGACCATGCTGGGTCGAACACTAGCTCAACATTGACGTTTTTCACATGAGGCACCATGGCAACACGATACTCCACGTCACCGACCAGAACCGGCCCCATGCCACAACCCGGCGCGGTAAGCGTCATATCAATATTGACGTCACCGGATGCTTGATCAATATCGACTTTGTAGATAAGCCCCAATGAAACCAGGTTAATTGGAATCTCGGGGTCAAAAATGGTCTCTAAGGCATCCCACACTTGCTGTTCGCTAATGTTACCATCTTCTGGCGCATCAAAGGTTAACGTCATCGCTTTGCGACCGATAGCGCCAGCGTCAGTACCGTCAATGCGGTACATATTGCCGCGCCAGGTTACCGTGTAGTTACCACCGAGCTCTTGGGTGATATTCACAAACTCGCCTTCAGGGATAACAGTTGGGTTACCCGCTGGCACCAAACGCGCTTTACAATCGCGCTCGGTGGTCACCATTTTTTGTTTCATAAACGACTTAGTACTCTTTAATTCTACAACTGAAGTGCTTTTGCGTGGCAATTAACCTACGTTAAAACTCTCGCCACACCCACATTCATCAACAACATTAGGGTTGTTGTACTTGATAATGCCGTTTACGCCTTCCATAACATAGTCAATTTCTGTGTTACGCAATAAATCGGTTGCATCTGCGGCAACCGCGACATTAACAAGGGGAGAAATTTCAATAATTTCATCATCTGCTTGGGCGCTGTCAGCGAAATCAAGCACGTAAGCATAGCCCGTACAGCCGCTTACTTTTGTTGATAAACGAATTAACTGACCAGGCTTGTCTTTAAGCTTACTTTCGAAATGCTTAACGGCACTGTCAGTTAGCGTAATGAGTTTTGTACTAGGTACAAACGTTTCAACACTCATAATGCCTCCTTAGGCCAACATCATTTTTGCTTTTTTAAGCGCAGCAAATAAGCTGTCTACTTCTTCAAGCGTATTGTAAATTGAAAACGACGCACGAGCGGTACCCGGTATGCCGAATCGCTTCATCAGTGGTTGCGCACAGTTATCACCTGTGCGAATAGCCACGCCTTGTCTATCTAAAATAAAGCCCACATCGGCTGGATGCGCACCTTCAAGCAAAAAGCTTAACACCCCAACCTTGTTTGGTGCTGTACCAATAATACGCATCCCTTCAAAGGCTTCAGCCTGCTCGGTGGCATAGGCCAGCAGCTTTTGCTCATGTTCGTGTAATGCGTTTACATCAAGGGCGCTAAACCAGTCAACTGCCGCCCCCATTCCGATAGCACCGGCGATATTTGGGGTACCGGCTTCTAAGCGGTTAGGTAAAGGGCCCCACGTGGCTTCGTGATAGGTGACATCCTTGATCATCTCGCCACCAACCTGCCATACAGGCCAGGTTTCTAGGACCTCTTTTTTACCCCACAAGCAGCCAATGCCTGTTGGGCCGAAAAGTTTATGCCCTGAAAATGCGTAAAAGTCGCAGCCGATGTCTTGTACGTCTACACCGCCATGGGCTATACCCTGCGCGCCATCAACCAAAACCCAGGCCCCCACTGCTTTGGCTTTTTGCGTTAGCAGTTTAATTGGGTTTACCGTTCCCAAGGCGTTTGACACGTGGGGGAAGGCGACCATTTTGGTGTTGCTTGAAAGCAGTCTGTCAAAGGCTTCTACATCAAGCTCACCAGTATCGAAAATAGGTACAATGTTGAGCGTAGCGCCAGCGCGACGACAGGCCTGTTGCCACGTAACCAAGTTAGCATGGTGCTCAAGCTCGGTGACCATCACTTCATCACCTTCACCGAGAAGCTGAGCTAGACCATTGGCTACGATGTTAATGGCCTCAGTGGTACCCGACGTCCAAATAACTTCTTCGCGGGCGTTGGCATTAATGAAACTCGCGACGCTGCTACGTGCATTTTCATATCGACGGGTGGCTTCATCAGACAAGTGATGAGCACCGCGATGCACGTTCGCGTTCGTGCCCGTATAAAAGTCTACCAACGCATCTATTACCGCTTGCGGTTTTTGCGTGGTCGCTGCGTTATCTAGATAGACTAGCGGTTTGCCGTCTACCGTCTTTGATAAAATAGGAAACTGGGCACGAAGTGCTGCAACGTCTAGGCTCATTTCACCTCCATTTGGGCGAAGCGTTCACTTAACAGTGGCGCAAGCCATTCACGGATTGCCCCATTTGGTACATCGTTTATCAGCTCTTGAATGAAACCGAAGTTAAGCATAACAAGTGCTTTACTACGCGGAATGCCGCGAGTCAGCATGTAGTACAAGGCTTCTTCTTCAATTTCAGCTACGGTTGCACCGTGGGCACACTTTACGTCATCTGCGTAAATTTCAAGCTCAGGTTTGGTATTAATTACGCCGCGGCGTGACAATAACAAGTTGCGGTTGTTCAGTTCAGCCAGCGTTTTCTGTGCGTCGCGGTGAATATGAATACGACCGTTAAACACAGCGCGCGCTTTATCACCCACAATACCGCGCGCATTTTCCTCGGTAGTACCGTTAGGCATAGCGTGCTCAATGGTAGAGTGCAGGTCGAACAACTCGCCCTCTGCCAACAAATAAACAGCATTCATTTTCGCGTCAGCAAACTCGCCCGCATGGTGAATGTCTACGTCTAAGCGCGACAGCTCGCTACCATAACCCACCATGGTGCTATTGAGCGTGGTGCGGTTATGTAGCTTGAAGTGGCTACCGCCTAGTTGCTTTGCTTTGCCAGTAAACATAGCGAAACGATAGTGCTCTAGATGAGCATCATCCGCCAAATCGTATTCAGCAAACGCCGTGGTTAAGCTTTCAGTATCACCAAAGCCTTGCTCGATAACAGTGGCGCTTGCGCCTTCTGCTACTTTTACTACCACGCGCGTGTGGGCATCTACATTTTGCGACGCCATGTTCACAATGCGAACTGGTGTGTCGATTTTCACGCCTGCTTCAACATTGATAAAAATACCATGTTGGCATAGCGCATCGTTCACCAAACCAAACATATGACGGCTAGGCTTAACTTTGCCATACACGCTGCTAATCGCTTGTTGCGTAGCAGCATCATCACTATTTAGTGACGTAATACTCATGCCAGCTGGCACATCAAGGGTATTAACCTGTGTAACCAGCACGCCATCAACAAAAATAAGATCGATAGCATTTAAATTATCAATAGCCGGTACTGGCAAGTTGTCAGCTTGAACGGCTTGCTTTGCTTCACGCTTTTCAATTGGCGTAAGCGGCGTAAAGCGCCAGCTTTCGTTTCTGCGCGCTGGCCAGCCGTCGGCTTTTAGTTGTGCTAAGGCCTGTTGACGCACGGGCGATAGATAATCGTCGCGCTGTGCTGTATCAATGACCTGTTCTAGCCATTGACTCATGCCTCGGCCTCCTCATACGCCTTACCTAGGAAAGCGTAACCACTCTTTTCAACTTCTAGCGCCAGTGACGCATCACCACTTTTCACAATTTTACCGTCGGCAAGAATGTGTACAAAGTCAGGCTTGATGTAGTCGAGAAGACGCTGGTAGTGGGTAACAACAATGAAGCTACGCTCACCGTCGCGCTGGCTGTTTACGCCATCGGCAACCACTTGTAGTGCATCAACGTCAAGGCCTGAGTCTGATTCGTCCAGAATACAAAGCTTTGGCTCAAGCAAAATCATTTGCATGATTTCGTTACGCTTTTTCTCACCGCCGGAAAAACCTTCGTTAACGCCACGCTTTAAGAAATCCAGTGGAAGTTGAACTTGCTTACACGCGTCTTTCGCTTTTTTAAGGAACTCAGCAGCCGTCAGTGGCGCTTCGCCGCGCTCTTCACGCATGGCGTTAACCGACTCTTTCATAAATTCCATGTTGCTTACGCCAGGAATTTCAACTGGGTACTGAAACGCTAAAAACAGGCCTTCTCGAGCGCGCTCTTCAACGTCAAGCTCAAGTAAGTCTTTACCGTTAAGCGTGGCTTCACCATCACTCACTTCGTAGCCATCACGGCCAGATAGTACGTAACCTAGTGTACTTTTACCGGCACCGTTGGGGCCCATGATCGCGTGTACTTCACCAGGTTTAACTTCAAGGTTAAGACCTTTAATGATGTTTTTCTCTTCCACGCTGGCATGTAAATTCTTGATACTAAGCATTGATTACCCCACTGAACCTTCAAGACTAATTTCGAGCAGTTTGCCGGCTTCTACGGCAAATTCCATTGGTAGCTCTTTGAATACTTCTTTACAGAAACCGTTAACAATCATAGAAACGGCTTTCTCTGTGTCTAAGCCACGTTGCTGACACAAAAATAATTGTTCGTCGCTCACCTTCGATGTTGTCGCTTCGTGCTCAACAATGGCTGAAGGATTGCGGCTTTCGATATACGGGAACGTGTGTGCACCACACCTGTCGCCAATCAGCAGCGAGTCGCACTCGGTAAAGTTACGTGCACCATCTGCCCGCGGGCCCATTTGAACCAGTCCGCGATAGGCATTGTTACTGTTACCCGCTGATATACCTTTTGAAATGATGGTCGACTTGGTATTTTTACCCACGTGAATCATCTTAGTACCGGTATCTGCCTGCTGACGGCCACGTGTTAGGGCTACTGAGTAAAACTCACCTACGCTATTGTCGCCTTTAAGTACACAGCTTGGGTACTTCCACGTTACCGCAGAGCCCGTTTCAACCTGCGTCCAAGAGATTTTAGCGTTCGTGTGTGCAACGCCGCGCTTGGTCACGAAGTTGTAGATACCGCCTTTACCGTTTTCATCGCCCGGGTACCAGTTTTGTACCGTCGAGTATTTGATTTGCGCATCGTCCATCGCGACCAGTTCAACCACAGCGGCGTGCAGCTGATTTTCATCGCGCTGAGGCGCAGTACAGCCTTCTAGGTAGCTCACGTAGCTGCCTTCATCGGCAACAATAAGCGTACGTTCGAACTGACCGGTGTTCATTTCGTTAATACGGAAATAGGTTGATAGCTCCATAGGGCAGCGGGTGCCTTTTGGAATATAAACAAATGAACCGTCGGTAAATACCGCACTGTTTAGTGCCGCAAAGTAGTTGTCCGTGCGGGGAACCACAGAACCGATATATTTTTTCACAAGGTCTGGGTACTTCTGAACCGCTTCAGAAATCGGGCAGAAAATTACCCCTGCGTCTTCCAGCTTTTCGCGGAATGTCGTCACAACGGAAACCGAGTCGAATACCGCATCTACCGCTACACCCGCCAGCATTTCTTGCTCATGAAGCGGAATACCAAGCTTTTCGTAGGTACGCAGTAACTCTGGGTCCACCTCGTCTAGCGACTGAGGCTTGTCTTTCATACTCTTTGGTGCCGAGTAGTAAGAAATGGACTGATAGTCGATTTTTGGATAATCCACATGCGCCCAGTCTGGCTCTTCCATTTCAAGCCATGCACGATACGACTTCAAGCGCCATTCAAGCATCCATTCAGGCTCGTTTTTCATTGCTGATATGCGGCGGATAACCGACTCGTCCAGGCCGCTTTCAAACGTTTCTGACTCGATTTCTGAATAGAAACCTGCATCGTACTTTCTTTCTAACGCCTGTTCGATCTGTTCACTCATGTTGGGATCTCACTTGTTTGCCTGCATTTGCTGCCACTAAATTCGTTACTTAACTGGTAAATAAATCACCCCACGGTCTTGATGATTTATGTCGTTTCTCTAGGTTTGCACCATTTAAACGCTGCGATTATCGCCATTAAATTCAGCGCAAACTGCCAGTTACATTGAGGGCAGCCTAAAAATTTGGTGCGGTAGTATATAATACCCGACTATTTCACTCAAATATTCAGCCGTTTATTTCTAGCCGCAATAGTTTAAATTTCACTTACATGTAAAACGCGCGAAAAGCAGCACCTTATGCGCTTACTGCTTGACGTAATCGCGTGGTCACATCTGTGACTTTCTGTACCACGTAGTCAATGTCCTGTTGGGTCGTAAAACGCCCCACACTAAAGCGAATACCAGCATGAGCTAACTCGTTGCTTCTGCCGATAGCTTTTAGTACATAAGACGGTTCCAAACTTGCCGATGTACATGCGGAGCCTGAGGATACAGCGATATCGTTCAACCCCATCATTAAGCTTTCGCCATCTACACCCGCAAAACTGACATTTAATATGCCGGGAACACGTTGTGTTTCATGACCGTTTAAAAAAACGTCATCTAACTGCTTTAATCCATTCCACAACGACTCTCGAAGAACTTTAATACGTTCTCCCTCTGCAGCCATATTCCGGTTTGCAAGGGCGATAGCTTCTCCCATTCCCACAATTTGATGGGTTGCAAGGGTGCCGGAACGCATACCACGCTCGTGGCCACCACCATGGATTTGTGCCACCAGATTTATCTTCGGGCGACGACGCACATAAAGCGCTCCCATGCCTTTGGGGCCGTATATCTTGTGCGCGGAAATAGACAGTAAGTCGATAGGCAGCGCTGATAAATCGATGGCGATTTTCCCCACGCTTTGCGCACCATCCACGTGAAACAAGATGCCCTTTTCGCGACAAAGCGCGCCAATAGCTTGAATATCTTGAATAACCCCAAGTTCGTTGTTCACATGCATAACCGACACTAGGATGGTGTCGTCACGCAGTGCACTTTCAAGCTCTGCGACACTTATCAAACCGTCTTTTTGCACGTTTAAGTAGGTTACTTCAAACCCTTGGCCTTCAAGGAATTCACAGGTATCTAACACCGCTTTATGTTCGGTGTTTACCGTAATAATATGTTTGCCTTTGTTTTCTTTCCCTTGACCATAACCTTGCGCGACACCTTTAATAGCAAGGTTATTTGATTCTGTGGCACCAGACGTAAAAACGATTTCTCGAGGGTCACAGTTAAGCGCATCACTTATCTGGTTTCTTGCCACGTCTACGGCCTCTTCAGCCATCCAGCCAAAGCGGTAGCTGCGAGATGCTGGATTACCAAAGTTGCCATCTAACGTTAGGCACTTTGCCATTGCATCAGCCACTAACGGGTCGACAGGTGTCGTCGCTGCATAGTCGAGATAAATGGGCGTTGATAAAGCCATGTGTCTCTTAATACCTATCTATAATTGAATACTAACTTCAATGTCGTTGGTGATATTGCGCAAAGAGGCGTTATTGTCTTGACGCCCTGCTACTTCTTGTACGTCGCGCTTCGCCATTAGCTCACCAAGAGTGATTGAATTTAAAAATACAGAAATACGATCGCTTAAGTCTTGCCACAAACTGTGTGTAAGACAACGATCGCCGCCTTGGCAATCTGCCTGCCCTTGGCAACGCGTTGCATCAATAGATTCATCTACCGCTCGTATTACCTCACCTATCGCGATTTCACTTGCCTGACGGCCTAGCAAATAGCCACCACCTGGGCCGCGAACACTGTCTACTAGCTGTTCTTTGCGCAAACGTGAAAAAAGCTGCTCAAGGTAAGATAAAGAAATTTCTTGTCGTTCTGATATATCGGCAAGAGGCACTGGACCGCGCTTAGAATGCAAAGCCACATCAAGCATCGCGGTAACTGCATAGCGCCCTTTAGAAGTAAGTTTCATTGAATTCTCCCGCCGTTTTTTGATGCAGGAATTTTCACATACCTGACTAAAATGGTCAAGTATAAGACCCAGTAAATTAGTCAAGTATTATTGATTAAGTTAATCGCTTTCGCTGAACAAGCTAAATAGCTGGGTCAAAAGAGGAATGTGCCCTTTCCCTTTCTTGTCTTTCTGTCAGGTCAAACCCACTGTCTGCAAAGTCTTCAGCACTAATATTGTGAAGGTTATCAGTACATACATCGCCGCCCAGAGACTGAATAACTTTACACATTTCCTCTACTTTGGTGTCCATTTGATGCATGTGTTCAAGCATTATACCCATGGCGTTTGCCACTGGATCTGGGTTGTCAGGGGCAACCGCGTAAGCGTCGAAGCCATATTTCTCAGCAATTTTATCTCGGTTTGGGTTCACCGTTGTATTTTCATTTTGCTGTTTTGAAATAATAATTCGACCTGGGATGCCCACGGCGGTCGCACCGTCTGGAATGTCTTTCACGACCACAGAGTTTGACCCTACTTTGGCGTTTTCGCCAATAATGATAGGCCCCAAAACTTTCGCTCCTGCGCCCACCACTGCGCCTTTTTTAAGCGTTGGGTGACGCTTACCTGCTTTCCAGCTGGTTCCGCCCAGGGTCACGCCATGGTAAAGCGTAACATCATCGCCAATTTCGGCGGTTTCACCAATGACCACGCCCATGCCATGGTCAATAAATACCCGCCTACCCATTGTTGCACCTGGGTGGATTTCTATGCCCGTCAACCAGCGGCTAAAGGTTGATAATGTGCGCGCCAACCATTTCCACTCGGCTTTCCACAATTTGTGGCTAATACGGTGTAGCCACACCGCGTGGAGGCCTGGATAATTGGTTAGCACTTCAAACGTATTTCGCGCCGCAGGGTCGCGATGAAAAACCCCTTGAATATCATCTTTAATACGGGCAAACATGTGACTTACTCTTGCGATTCTTTTAGCGCGTTTTCATTCATCTGCGCATCAACCCCGTCACTTTGACCTGGGCCTGTTGATTTAACTGATTTATCAATTGACGCTAAAATTCCGCGCAATATATTTAACTCTTGCGATTCTGGACGTGCGCGGTTAAACAAACGACGAAGCTTCGTCATCACCACACCAGGGTGACTTTTACGAATAAAAGACGTACTTTCCAACGTGGTTTCTAAATGCGTATAGAAACGCTCTAAATCTTCGTTTAATGGGTACTCTTCTTCTACGCTTGGGTAAATTTCGCGATTGAGATAGGCCATGCGGATTTCGTAGCACAGGGTTTGAACCGCTGCGGCTAGATTAAGCGAACTATATTCAGGGTTTGCCGGAATGCACATGTGAAAGTGACACTGCTGCAACTCTTCATTAGTTAAGCCACTATTTTCTCGGCCAAATACCAATGCCACAGGATATTTTTCTACTTCTTGGACGAGCTTTTCTCCGCAGTCGCGGGGACCCAGCATAGGCCATGAATGCGTGCGAGAACGGGCTGACGTGCCAACCACCAATCCGCAATCTTTTACGGCTTCTTCTAACGTATTCACAATTTGAGCGTTCGCGAGTACATCCCCTGCCCCTGCGGCTAGAGCGCTGGCTTGGCCATCAGGTTCATTCACCGGATTGACCAAATAGAGGCTACTGAGTCCCATGGTTTTCATGGCACGGGCGGTTGAACCAATGTTCCCCGTGTGGGATGTATTAACTAAAATGATGCGAATATTTTCTAACATGGGGGATGATACCTAATTACCGTTCTGTGTTCGCCAATGGAGCCTTGCTCTACCCTAGCGTCTTTATGCAATCTTATTGCTAAGAATGGTCGCGAGTGTACCATAGCGGCGTGATAGATGGCTATTCACCCTCTAGTTCTGGGAATTCATTTGCATCGCGCATAGATTCTGGTAGACTCCGCCCGTTTTCGAAAATAACTAGCTATTTTTTGTACAGCTTGGTTATTTCATTGATCTTTTACAATTGGTGGTTTATCTATGCATCCTATGCTGAATATTGCAGTACGCGCTGCGCGTGCGGCTGGAACAGTTATTGTTCGCGGTTTTGAGAAATATAACGAAGTAGCAACAGAGTCTAAAGGCTTGAATGATTTTGTTACCCAAGTTGATAAAGAAGCAGAGCAAGCAATTATTGCTAAAATTCAGCAGTCCTTCCCAAATCACTGTTTTTTAGGTGAAGAATTTGGCGAAGTACTTGGCACAGAAACAGAATATCAGTGGATTATCGATCCACTAGATGGCACCACTAACTTTGTAAAAGGCATTCCTCACTTTGCGGTTTCAATCGCACTTCTTCATAAAGGTCGTTTAGACCAAGCCGTGGTATTTGACCCCATTCGCAGCGAACTATTCACCGCTAGTCGCGGTCAAGGTGCGCAGTTAAACGGCTACCGTATTCGCGCCTCTAAGCCGCGGGATTTGTCTGAAACGATTATTGCTACTGGCCTTCCGTTTAAAAATAAAGCCGCCTTTGGTGAGTACGCATTAAGCCTTAATAAAATCTTCCACGATGTAGGTGATATTCGCCGCGCCGGCAGTGCAGCGTTAGATTTAGCCTACGTGGCAGCAGGCCGCCATGACGGTTATTGGGAGCGTGGAATTAAGACTTGGGACATCGCAGCAGGCGAGCTTATTGTTCGCGAAGCGGGCGGCCTAGTTACCGACTTTAAAGGGAATAACGATCCGCTTCACAAAGGCGAAATTGTTGCCGGTAGCGCTAAGGTAGTTCAAGGCTTGGTCAAACACTTAAAATAAGTCATATAGACTAGGTCATGTCGTCTCTGGCTTTTGCCCTTGATGATTTGCCTCAGCCCAGCACCACAACTCGGGCTAAATGAAAAGCACATGAAGGGACGAATTAAACCCATTCGTCCCTTTTTTAGCGCCCTGTGATGAGAACTCCCTCCCTTACCAAACCCAATAAAAACGACGTTATCCGAGCGCTATATCAAGCCGATAAGCTTAAACGCTAAAGGTAACGTTATTAATGCTATGGCGATTTGGGCCACCTTACCCGTTAACCAATGGGGTGCCTTTGCTTTCTTACCTAAAAGTGCGCCTGCGACATCACTGTATTTGCACAACAACAATAGTGCAACGCATATTAATGCGCTCAAAATGGCACATACCAGTATGGCCTTGTGCGCGGGCATTGCCCAATTCGTGATACCATAGCCAACAGCGATTATCACGCTTTGATGAATAACATAGAAAGGAAAGACGTACGCGTTTGCCTTTGTCACAGCGGGGTGTGGCGTAACAAAAAGCATATTTGCCAATGCTAAAATAGCAAATAAGCTAATGACTTTAGCCAAGTAATACGACCATAAAGCGGTGTCTTTTATTAGCAGGTTATCAGGATAGTAGCGCCCTATCCCAAACCCCACTTCGTACAACAGGGTAAGTACAATGGCAACTACAACAAGGGCACTACGCTTGTCATTTAACCACCCCCAAAATTGTGCACGGCTACCAAAAAGATAACCCCAGACTAAACACGCTAAACCATAAAGGTCGCGCTTATCATCGCTGTCCTCTATTTGAGAAGCAAAAAGTGACAAAGAAACCAGTAGTACCAACCATGCACTGTTGAAGTTGCCCCATCGGCCGCGTATCCATGCAAGAGGCCGGTTAAAAATAACCAACAGTAACGTGAATCGCCAAAGAGAACGCAGAAACCACAGGTGGTTCACATCTACGTGATGCCAAATACCTGAACTAAAGCCCTCAAAATAGTCGTTTGCACCAAAATAAAACTGTATGAAAAATTGGCCTAACGATGTATCGATTGCGCCTTTTTGGGTCATTTCAACAAACAGCTGTATTGGGACAATGCCATAAACCCCGATTAATAGCGGAAGTAATATCGCATTACTTCTACGGGTTATTAAAAAATACACGCCGTATTTCTGCTGCATAACATACAGCGAGGTTCCCGCCACAAACCACAGCAACCCCATTCTCCATGGTGAACTTAACAGCATGATGTGTTGCAGCCAAAACCAATGGGTTTCTTGCTTAAAATGAAAATGCCACTCAGGTACCCAAATCATGCCCAAATGAAAAAAGAACAAAACAATAACGGCGAATACCCTAAGATAATCAAGCGCCACAATTCGAGAATTTTCTGAGTGTGCAAGTGTATGGTATTTTGTATTCATCGGGTCCCTTAATAAGATGAAGCGGGTTTGCCATTGTTGGTCACATAAGTGTGTAGAATCTATCAAGCAAGTTATTGAAAGTACGTTATAAAGTGACAAGCGGTGGAATTAAGTGACAGAAGGACAAATGTTCACGTGATAAATAAAGCCAGGTTTCAAGCGCACCAAGGCGCGATATCTCTTTGCCTACTTGGCCTTTACTTCATCGTTAATGGGTTTATCAATAGCACCACGGTATTGATGGAGGCCATGCGCACGCCCCCGTTACCTTTTGCGCAATGGGAGCCTTTTGTATGGGAATATACCAGTGCTTTTAGCAGCTTTTGCGTGGTGATGGCACTGGCTAACGTCCTAAACCGATACCCTTGGCGATGGGATCGCCCCACTTTTAGCATTGTGCTATACAGCGTCATGGGGCTCTGTTTTGCTGCCACCCATATTGTGTTGATGATTGCTAGTAGAGCGGTCATTTACGCATTGGCTGGCAGTCACTACCAGTTCGCGACGTCTACAGAACAATGGTTCTTTGAACTCATTTATGAGATGCGCAAAGACCTGTGGTCTTTTGTGTTTTTCATGGTCATGATTTGGTGTTATCGCTTTGTGGTGGCGCAATGGCTGGGGGATGCTAGAAAAATTGGGCTAAAACCCGCGTCATCGAAAGTAGACAATGCTACACATTCCATCGACGAGGAAGGCGTACATTGTGACGTACTACTCATTAAAAAGAACGGACGTGAATTTCTCATTAATAAGCAAGATATCAATTGGATGGCGTCTTCGGGGAATTATGTCAACCTGCATATTGGTGACAATGTCTACCCTATGCGTACAACACTAACCTCATTTTTAGATGAAAATGCTTACCTTCCCTTTGCGCGGGTCCACCGTTCTTTTGCCATTAATATGAATGATATTGAAAGCATGAAAGTCGCCGATAGCGGGGACGGCGTCATTAGGTTAAAAAACGGCCACACGGTCAAGATGTCGAGAAGATATAAACTGACTCTCGATAAATAACCCCATGTCGCAAATAAAAAAAGCCGCAACTCAGTGCGGCTTTCTACTTCATCAGTGTTATTCGGCGCGACACACCATTGCCTATTTACGGCATAGGATCTAAATCTGCACCTTCTTTTTCCACCTGCGGAGGCATCAGGTCTTCTTTACTGATACCTAAAGCAAGTGCAACTGAACTTGCAATGTAGATTGATGAATAAGTACCTACCACAACACCAAACAATAGTGCCGTCGCGAACCCATGTATTAGCGCACCGCCTTTGTAAAACAGCGCAACAAGCACAAGTACTGTGGTCAATGACGTAATAATGGTACGGTTTAACGTTTGAGTAAGCGACGTATTGATGATGTCTACCGGCTCACCTTTTCGGATTTTACGGAAGTTTTCACGAATACGGTCACACACAACAATGGTATCGTTAAGTGAATAACCTATCACCGCAAGTACCGCCGCCAACACAGTTAAATCGAACTCTATTTGCAATACAGAGAACAAGCCTAAAGTAAGAATAACATCGTGAGTTAGTGCAGATACGGACCCCAACGCAAAACGCCATTCGAATCGCATTGCCACGTAAACTAAGATACATAGCAGCGCCACTAACATCGCAAGACCACCTTGCTCAGTGAGTTCTTCGCCTACATTCGGCCCTACAAACTCAATTCTTCGCATATCCACTGCTGTACCGTCAGCACGTAAGGCTTCAAGTACTTGTTCGCCAATGGTAACGGCTTTCACACCATCTCTAGGCGAAATGCGAATAAGCACGTCTTGGCTGCTACCAAAGTTCTGCACAATGGCATCACCAAAATTGGCCTCGTTCAACTTTCCGCGAATATCACTTAAGTTTGCGGCGTCTTCATAGCCCACTTCAATTAGGGTTCCGCCCGTGAAATCAAGCCCCCAATTAAGGCTGTTCACGCCTAGAGAGACGAATGAACCAATAATAAGAAGAGTAGATAGCACCATCGCAGGAAAGCGAAGGCGCATAAAGTTGACGCTGTCGGATAGTTTTAATAATTGCATGTTACGCTCCTTAAATTGCCAACTTCTCAAGACGTTTCCCACCCCATACCGCATTAACAATAACGCGAGTCACTAAAATGGCGGTAAACATAGAGGTAGCGATACCTATCATAAGCGTAATCGAAAAGCCTTTAATAGGGCCGGTGCCCACAGCGAAAAGGATTAAACCCGCAATAAAGGTAGTAATATTTGCATCAAGAATAGTTGAAAACGCACTGTCGTACCCTTGATGGATAGCTTGTTGTGGACTTCGTCCATCACGTAATTCTTCTCGAATTCGCTCGAATATAAGTACATTCGCGTCGACGGCCATACCTACTGTTAAAACAATGCCAGCCATACCCGGCAAGGTAAGGGTCGCACCAGGGATCATCGACATAATGCCCACAATCATGACTAGGTTTGTCATCAGTGCGATGTTCGCTACCACACCAAACGCTTTGTAGTAAATAAGCATAAAGACAAGCACAGCTGCAAGGCCGTAAACAATCGCTTGCATACCCAATTCGATATTTTCCTTACCTAAGCTTGGACCCACCGTGCGTTCTTCAACAATTTGGATGGGAGCAATCAGAGCACCAGCACGCAAAAGTAATGCTAAATCACGCGCTTCTTTGGGTGAATCAAGGCCGGTAATTTGAAACTTACTGCCCAATTGGGCACGAATGGTGGCCACAGAAATAACCTGTTCATGTTTTTCAAATACCAATTTACCTTCGTCGTTTCGTTCATCGGTAGATTTGTATTCAATAAAAACTGTCGCCATGGGCTTGCCAATATTGCCACGGGTTGAACGGGACATTTTATTGCCGCCTTCAGAATCTAGCGATATGTTTACATTGGGTAGGCCATATTCATCCACACCGCTGTTAGCGTCAATGATGTGGCTACCTGTAAGCATAATGCGCTTTTCAAGCAACTGGGGAATTCCTTGTTGGTCTTCAATAATTTGAGAACCCGGAGGGACTCGGCCATTTAGCGCATCACGTATATCGTTTTTCTGATCCACCATCCGAAACTCTAGCGTGGCCGTGGCATTTAGAATTTCTTTCGCCCGCGCGGTGTCTTGAATACCGGGCAACTGCACAACAATTCGTTCTGCACCTTGTTTTTGCACCAGCGGTTCTGCTACACCTAATTGGTTCACACGGTTGCGAATAATCGTAATATTTTGCTTTACCGAATTTTCACGAATTTCTTGAAGCTTGGCTTCAGAGAACACTGCGCGAAGCACCAGATCGTCAACTTGCGTATAGGTTAGGTCACGATTTTGATTTCGAAGAAAGAATTCGGCTTTATCTAACGCTTCTTCATCACGGAAGGTAATGTCAACGTGGTTATCTTTTTGTGTGACCCCACGGTAACGAATACCTTCTTCACGAAGAGACGTTCTAAATCCACTTTCCGCATCTTCTAATGATTTTGTAATCACCTCAGACATATCAACTTCCATTAGGAAGTGAACACCACCACGTAAGTCTAGGCCTAGCTTCATTGGAGTGCCGCCTAATTCCTCTAACCATTCAGGCGTATCTGGGGCAAGGTTCATTGCGACAAAATAGTCATCACCTAGCGCAGACTCGAGCGCTTCTCTTGCAACCAATTGTGAATCAGAATCTGGTACGCGAACGAGAATCTGCTCATCAGCAAATTCAATGCGTTTTACTGAAATGTTTTTTTCCGCTAGGGTCGATTTTACCTGTTCAACCATAGATTCGGTAACGGTAGCGTCGCGGCCAGCAGAAATCTGAACCGCGTGATCTTCACCGTAAATATTAGGAAGCGCATACAGCGCGCACAAGCCGATAACGACTATGGCACATAGTACCTTCCACAGAGAGTTTTTGTTTAGCACTGGATATTCCTTTCGTGCCAGCACCGGGAAGCTTCCCGGCCCCGGCGTATCTCAATTACAGCGACTTCATTGTGCCTTTTGGTAGCAACGCCGTTACCGATGACTTTTGAACAACAATGTTGTTAGTGTCGTTAAGGGCAATTTCGATAAAGTCTTTTTCCTCAGACACTTTGGTAATCTTACCCACAAGACCACCTTGAGTAAGCACCTCATCGCCCTTACCCAGTGAAGACACTAGGCTTTTATGCTCTTTTACACGCTTAGCTTGCGGGCGGTATAGAAGAAAGTAAAAAATTAAACCGAATACTGCCAACATGATTAGCATTTCCATGCCACCACCTTGTTGACCACCTGCTGATTGCGCGTACGCGTTTGAAATGAATAGGCTCATAAATTTCCCCAATAATTATCGTTGTTATAGTGCCGGAACCGGCAACCCTTTTTGTTCATAAAATTCTTGTACAAACTGTTCAAGCGTGCCTGCATCAATGGCATCGCGAAGACCTTGCATTACACGCTGATAGTAACGAAGATTATGGATGGTATTTAATCGCGCACCCAATATCTCGTTACACTTGTCCAAATGATGTAGATAGGAGCGAGAATAGTTTTTACAAGTGTAACAGTCGCATTTTTCGTCCAAAGGAGACGTATCATTGCGATGTTTTGCGTTACGTATTTTCACTATCCCTTCGGTTACGAACAGATGACCATTTCGCGCGTTACGCGTTGGCATAACGCAGTCGAACATATCAATACCGCGTCTTACCGACTCCACTAAATCCTCAGGCTTACCTACCCCCATAAGATAGCGTGGCTTGTCTTCTGGAATTTGCGGAGCAGTATGATCAATAATGCGGATCATGTCTTCTTTGGGTTCACCCACCGATAAACCACCAATGGCATAACCGTCAAACCCAATCGCTTCTAAGCCAGCAAGTGAAACGTCGCGTAACCCTTCATACATACCACCTTGGATGATACCAAACAAAGCAGCAGGATTATCGCCGTGGGCTTCTTTTGAACGCTTAGCCCAACGCAATGACATTTCCATGGAAACCCGCGCTTCCTGCTCTGTAGCAGGGTAAGGCGTACATTCGTCAAAAATCATCACGATGTCCGAACCTAAATCCCGCTGAACTTCCATTGATTTCTCAGGCGTAAGTAGAATTTTTTCACCATTAATAGGTGAGCGGAAGGTCACGCCTTCTTCAGTGATTTTGCGCAAATCACCCAAACTAAATACTTGGAAGCCGCCAGAATCAGTAAGAATAGGCTTATCCCAATTCATGAAGTCGTGTAAATCGCCGTGTTGGCGAATAATTCCCGTGCCTGGGCGAAGCATTAAGTGAAACGTATTTCCCAGACAGATATGAGCACCACTATCATCTAATTCTTCTGGGGTCATCCCCTTAACGGTACCGTAAGTACCAACAGGCATAAACGCGGGGGTTTCAACCACACCACGTTCAAATACCAAACGACCGCGTCTTGCGCGACCATCGGTTTTTAACAACTCAAATTGCATGTGAAAGCATTCCCATTCTGATACGCCTTTTGGCGTGGTATAAATTGCGCCCTTGGCGCTGGGTATAAAAATAAATTGGCGGCGATTATACCAGTAATTCCACTGAGATCATGCCCCGTATCTATGTTTCTCGCGAAGTCAGCGAATACTGGCCATACTTAGCGCTTCTTAATAAACATACTATCGCCGTAACTGAAGAACCGATATTCCTGCTCAATGGCTTCTTGATAAGCCGACATCACATGCTCTTTTCCTGCAAATGCACTGATTAACATCATCAACGTAGACTCTGGCAGATGGAAATTTGTGAACATAGCATCAACCACTTTGAAGTTGAATCCAGGGTAAATAAAAATATCCGTATCTGCGTAAAATGGTGCGATCAGCTCGTCACCAGCGGCTTTCGCCGCCGACTCTAACGAACGAACAGACGTGGTGCCAACCGCAATTACCCGGTGACCTGCGGCTTTAGTTTCACGCACAGCATCTACCACTGAATCTGGAACTTCCGCGTATTCTGCATGCATTTTGTGTTCTAAAATGTTGTCCACTCTCACTGGCTGGAAAGTGCCAGCTCCAACATGCAAGGTTACAAATGCGAGCTTTACCCCCTTACGCGTTAGGGCAGCCAAAATGTCGTCATCAAAGTGAAGGCCTGCAGTAGGCGCCGCAACTGCGCCAGGCTTATCGTTGTAAACGGTTTGGTAACGTTCTTTATCCGAGGTTTCATCTGGCCGGTCAATATAAGGAGGTAGCGGCATGTGACCATGAGCTTCCAATAATTGCAGCACTGTTTCTTCATGGTTGAAAGTAAGCACAAACAAAGCCTCTTCTCGACCTTTAACGGTCACATTGACTTTGTCTTCTAGCGTCAGCTTAGTTCCCGGCTTAGGCGCTTTACTCGCGCGAACATGCGCAAGGGCGGTATGTTCATCGATGATACGCTCTACCAAGACTTCAACTTGCCCACCGGTTTCCTTCTTGCCCAATAACCGAGCAGGGATAACTCGAGTGTTATTAAAAACAAGCAGGTCACCTTCGTCCACAAGATCTAACATGTCAGTGAACATACTGTGGCTCACCTTCCCTGTTTTGCCATCCAGTTGCAGCAACCGGCTGGCAGAACGATTTTCAGTGGGGTATTTGGCGATGAGTTTTTCGGGAAGTGTAAAGCTAAATTCAGATAATTTCATAGTTGATCATTTCGTTATTACGTCTCAATTTACACCTGAGTGTGATTGATTAAGTTGCGCTAAGTTTCGTTTAGATTATACTTACGTCTAAGTTTTTCGCGAAAACATCCCCCTACCAAAGCCTTAGAAATCCTACCACTTAAGCTTTAAGTATTTTTTTTAATACCTACTTATCGCTTAAAATACGCACAATCAAAAAATAACGCTAGCGAGCATATGCTTAAACGATTAACATTTGCTCCAGATAGTGATGATGTTCTCCCATAACATTCCTTATCGTTCGTACCCGGCATTTGTCGGGTACTTTTTTATCCGCCCTATTCTACTCTTTTGATGCGTCAAGATCAGTTAAGATTTCTTCTAATAAGTTAGCATCCACAGGCCGAGCTTTTAGTACGTACAAAATTTGTACGAGCAAATCTGCCCCCATAATTCCTTTATTCACTTTATTCCTTAGGTTATCCGCACTTTGTTGTACGCCAATGTCGGCTAAACGTGCACTTAACCCCTGATATTTGACGCCACGTACCGACATTTCAGACTTTACTAGCCGCGCTACCGCTTCTCGCCACGCATTTTTTGCACTCAAGAAACACCCCATTTGTGATATATAATTTACAAAAACACACTTTTTTACACATTAAAAGCGTATTCGTTATTGACGATTATGGCAGATAGTGGCTACACTGCAAGTCAAGATTATTGGCGAATGCGAAAATACTGGTTACAGTAGCGTTCGACATTATCGCTTCAATTTGAAAGGAGAACTGTATGAGTTGGGATCTTGAAAGTATCGAGGCTCTATTTAAGGACCACGATGACTTTGTGGTTACACGTGAAGAAAACTGTTTGCTTATTGCAAATCAAGATGGCATCGATGCATGGCTAGCCATCAGCGGTGAGCAGATTTTGGTTGAAAGTTTGTTATTTGCCGCAGATGAAGTGAAAGACAAACCTGCATTGGATCACGAAATTTTGTCTAGCCATATGGTTTTCCCATTAACCACGGTGGGAATTTCAACCATAGGGACTGAAGAATACTACACGGCCTTTGGCGCATTAAGCGCACAGTCGAAAGCAGAAAGTATTGTGATTGAAGTAGAGACTTTGTTTCAAAATGTTGCATCGTTTTTAGATGCTTATGAAACTCACCTTAAATAAAATTTTCTTCTAAGGAGAAGCGAATGTCAGTGTGGAAAAAATTAGTAACGGCTGTTAAGGGTGGTGCAACTGAGGCAGCGCAGACAGTAGTAGATAGTCAAGCTATTCGAATTTTGGAACAAGAAATTCGTGAAGCGAAAGAGGAACTGCGCAAATCCGATCACGCACGCACGCAAATTTTAGCGAAATGCAAATTGTCTCAACAGAAAGTGGACAGCTTTGACTCATCCATTGCCGAGTACGAAACTCACGCCAGAAAGGCCATAGACTCGGATCGACAACTAGCATTAGACTGTGCTCAGAAAGTCTCAGAACTGAAAGAAGAGCGTGAGCAAGAGCAAGCGTATTTAGATCAGTTCAAGCAGTCCGAAAGACAACTTGCACAGAACATTCAACAGGCTAAAGCCAACCTACGTCGCCTTGAGCAACAAGTGGATATGGTTAAGGCCACAGAAAGCGTTCAAAAGGCACAAGTGGCGGTATCCTCCCGTCATATGGGGGCCAATAGCAAAATGAAAACGGCCACTGAATCTTTGTCTCGTATTCAGGAAAAGCAAAAAATGCGTAATGCAGAATTGCAAGCTGCAGAAGAGCTTGCCAGCGATGAATCGAGTAGCGATTTAGAAAAACGTTTATCTGAAGCTGGTATTAAAGGCGGAAAAAATTCAGCAGACGATGAGCTAGCCCGCATCTTGGGTAATTAAGGCAGAACGGGAGCAATTAGCTCCCGTTTTTCTTAACGTACGGACACCGCCTTCGGGCAAACTGAATAAAAACAAAAAAGGTGATGTCATCTATGACCTCATGGATAAAAGTACGCAGAATTATGCTGCAGTATTTTGCCGAGTCACGGTGGTACACTATTTTAGGTGCCACTGTTTTTTATGGAATTTCCAGCTATTGGCTTCTATATGCAGCCGGTGAAAACGACCTTATTGCCCGTGCTGACTTTATATATTGGTTAGCCGTCACAGCGTCAACGGTAGGCTATGGCGATTTCTCGCCTGTCAGTAGCGCCGGCAAGCTCATTGTGGCGTTTTACGTAATTCCGTTAGGTTTGAGTATTTTCGCCATGGTCATTGGCCGAATTGCTGCCTGGGTGTCTGAACAGTGGAGAAAAGGATTGATGGGTATGACGAGTTTACAATCGAATCAACATATTCTTGTTATTGGGTGGAATGAACAGCGCACCATGTTGTTGTTAAATTTATTGCTTCAAGAACGAGAAGCCATGAGTGTAAAACCTGACATCGTGTTGTGCGTTAAAGCGGACATTACCAATCCCATGCCCGGTGTGATTGAATTTGTAAAAGTCGATTCATTCAACAAAGATGAAGACATGGATAGAGCATGCGTAGCAACCGCCCAAACCATACTTGTAGATAATCCTCAAGATGACGTGACGATGACAACGGCTTTGTATTGTGCCAAACGTAATCCTGATGCCCATCAAGTCGCCTATTTCAATGACGACAGTTTGGTTAGCCTATTACAAGAGCATTGCCCTAAAGTGGAGTGCACGCCCAGTGTGGCAGTAGAAATGCTCGCAAAGGCTGCCTTTGACCCAGGTTCCAGTATGCTTCACCACGATTTACTTAGCGTGGATGAAGGGCAAGCACAATTTTCAGTAAAAATACCGCCAGATAGCCCCAATATTTCAGTCGCGAAGCTTTTTATCAATTTGAAAAAGCACCACGATGCCATATTTATAGGGTATGCACCAAAGGGGCAAGTAAAGGAAATGGTGGTGAACCCTCCCCTAGAAACTAATTTGTCCCCTAGCGATACCCTATTCTATATTGCTGAACGGCGTATTTCGTCAATAAACTGGTCATCGCTAAATGCCGAGTAAATCGATAATAGGAGTACAGAATGTTCAGTAAACTGTTTAAAAAAAAGACTGAAGATAAACCTAAAACTCCTGAAGTTATGGGGTTGTATTTAGGCGGTTCGTTTGAGCTGGACAACCTAAAAATGTCCTTATTAGAACCGTCACTGGTCATTCAAAAATCAGCGCGCTCCCAACTTATTCAAGCGGTGGGTGAAGCGCCTCTCGACACAGGTGGAACCCTGCTACGTTTTTATACCGATGATGATGGCTTTTTGCAGGTAGTATTAGACGGAGGCATGACTGAAAACCATATTACCGATGTCAAACTCTGGCACTTTTACGAGACTAAAACCATTGGCTCTCAGTCGCAATGGGATACCTGCTTAGCATCATTAATTAGCCAACCTACCTATGAAATTGAAGGTTACACTTATACTCGTGTTTGGGAAGCCGTAGGTAACGACTCCCCGCCCGTTGCGGTAACAGAAACGACCTACGAAGAGGACGGAGACATCAGTAAAACCGATCAGTTTATGATGCTCTACGAACGTGAGATTGAAAATGATAGAGTGGAGTCACTACTTGTCGTGGGCGAAGAGAAACAGGTGGGAAACAACCTAGATCGCTGCCTTGTCATCTCAACTGGCTTTGATATTCAACCCGCTGATATTACGATTAACGGTTAATAATAAAGGAAACACCATGGAAACAATCATGAACTCATTAGCTGGCCTAGATAATTTTGCGCTTTACTTCGGCTTGTCTATTGTTTTTCTCTTCGTGTTTAAGTTGGTCTATGCACTAGTTACCCCCCATGATGAATGGAAATTAGTGAAAGAAGAGAAAAATGTAGCTGCTGCTATAGGCTTTGCTGGCGCTATAGTGGGTTTTGCTATAGCGCTGGGAAGTGCTGCCTCAAACTCGGTAGCCATAATCGACTTTATCATTTGGGCTGTGGTGGCGATTATCGCGCAATCTCTCGCCTTTGCTTTGTTGCGATTTACATTTATGCCCAAAATTGCACAACGCATTAATGAAAATGAAGTATCTGCAGGCGTGATGCTTGCTGGTATGTCCATAGCGGTAGGCCTTTTAAACGCGGCCTGCATGACGTACTAAGGAGGCAACAATGAAAACGGGTTCCTCTAACAAAACAGATACACCACTAAAAGCACGTAAACGCAGTACAATTAACGTAGCGCAAATGCGTAAAGCGTTCACCCTAAAGCCGTTGGCAGTAGGGGTGGCCGGAGTATTTCTAAGTGCTTGCGCGGATGAACGTCAAGATGCCACTATTTATACGTCCATTGATGACTGTAAGCAAGATTACCCAAACGCCATAGAAAAGTGTGAAGCTGCCTACCAAACTGCGGTAGAAGAAGCACAACGCACCAGCCCCCGATTTAATACAGAGTATGACTGTGAGTACGAATTTGGCCCTAACCAATGTCGTACAGTCAATACCAATAATGGCAGTTTCTTTATGCCATTCATGGCCGGTTTTATGGTGAGTCAACTTTTATCACCCAACCGTTATTACTCTCAACCTCTTTATACGTCTTACTCGTATAACTCCCCTTTTCGCTCACGATGGATATCAGCCGACGGTTATGTGTTTGATGGCGATATTCGTAAACGCAATTACAAAGTACGTTCAGAAACGTTTAAACCTAAACCCACCGTTAATCGCACCATGAAGCGTGGTGGCTTTGGCAGTAGCGTTAGGGCGAAGTCTTCTTGGGGCAGTAGCGCTCGAAAAGGCAGTTGGGGCGGATAGCACATGTTCCGTATGCCATGCCAAGCAAGAAAAAACTGGCAGCAGTTGGCCAACGAGTTCGGGTTTCACTTTCATACCATGTACGGAGAGCCGTACTGGGATGAAAGTGCTTACTATCAGTTTACACTTGAACAAATTGAAAATGACTTAGAAGACCCCACCGCAGAACTTCATCAAATGTGCTTGGCCGCCGTTGATAAAGTGGTGAATGATGAAAAATGGCTCAAGCTGTTTTGCATTCCCCAAGCCCATTGGAGTCTTATTAAAACGAGTTGGGAGAATCGCGACCCCAGCTTATATTCTCGTCTTGACCTTGTGTATAACGGCAAAGGCCCAGCAAAATTTCTGGAAAATAATGCGGACACGCCCACCAGCTTATATGAGTCTGGCTTTTGGCAGTGGTTGTGGTTAGAGCAGCAGGTCAATGCCGGCGTTTTGCCGAGAAATGCAGACCAGTTCAATAGTTTGCAAGAGAAGTTAGTCCATAGATTGGTCGAGATTGGACAGCACTATGGTATTAATCAAATGCACTTCGCTTGTTGTAAAGATACTGTTGAAGACAGGGGCACTGTTCAGTATCTACAAGATTGCGCGACAGAAGCTGGCATAAAAAACGACTTTGTCTTTATTGAAGATGTCGGTATCGCCGATACTGGGGTGTTCACCGACTTAACGGACGCCCCCATTACCGATTGCTTCAAACTTTACCCTTGGGAATTTATGCTTCGGGAGGACTTTGGAGAATATTTGGATGACGCACAGGTAAATTGGATTGAGCCGCCTTGGAAATCGATTCTATCGAATAAGGCATTACTCGTTTTGCTTTGGGAAATGTTTCCTCACCACCCAAATTTACTCCCTGCCTACTTCGCCCAAGATGCGCGTAACAAAGTCACCCAAGGTAAGTGGATAAAGAAACCTATTTTTTCCAGAGAAGGGGCGAATATTTCTAGTATTGAACGTGGCCATGAATCTAATTTAAGCCCAGGCCCGTATGGAGAAGAAGGATTTGTAGTTCAGGCTTTAGCGCCGTTACCTGTATTTGATGGCAACCATACATTAATTGGAAGCTGGTTGGTTGATGATATGCCTGCGGGTATTTCTGTACGAGAAGACAGCTCTGCAATAACGCAAGACCTCTCTCGCTACCTGCCCCATGTCATTATATAAACTGACGTTAAGCTAGCCTGATGCAGTGTACCGCGTTGTAGAAAAGGACATGTTATGAAGCCACTATCAGTTCAACTTCGGGTTTTGCTCACCTTAGGCGCCCTGCTTATCCTCATTGAAGTTATCAACGTTTTTACTGCTAACGCGCTTAATCAATTTGGGGTAATTCCTCGCTCACTTTCCCATTTACCGTATATTTTTAGCGCGCCTTTCCTGCATGGCTCACCCTCTCACCTTATGGCAAACCTTATTCCCCTCTTGCTTTTTATGTGGCTAACCATGCAGTGGGGTACTCGTACCTTTGTGATAACCACCTTAAGTGCATTAATGGTAGCTGGTTTAGGTGTGTGGCTATTTGGCAGGGGTGCTATACATATTGGTGCCAGTGGCATGGTATATGGCTATTTTGGGTTCTTGGTATTGGCCGGTTTTAAAAGCAAAAAAATCAAATACCTCGTGATATCTGTTCTGGTCGCAGCACTTTACGGTGGCATGCTGGTAGGCATTCTTCCAACCTCTAAATTTATTTCTTTTGAATATCACTTATTTGGATTTATTGGCGGATTAATTGCCGCGTGGTACTGGGCACGATGAAGAGATAACGTATAATTGGCGCTAACGAAGAGTAATTAATAGACCCTATGACGACAGTACAAAATCAGCCCAAAAATCAGGGATTTTTTGGCAACCTCGCTTTCAACATTATCATTCCCGTTGTACTTATGAGCTACGCCAGTTCAGAAGACTACTTAGGCCCTGCTTGGAGTATTGTGGCAGCCCTTAGTTTTCCTATTGGCTATGGTCTCTGGGACTTAAAACAATCGGGGAAAATCAATGGCTTCTCTATATTAGGTATAGTGAGTGTGCTTCTCACCGGCGGCTTTAGCCTGCTAAAGCTACCTGCTGAATATATTGCTATAAAAGAAGCGGCCATTCCTGGCTTAATAGGCATTGCGGTATTGGTCACTCAGTATTCCGACAAACCTTTAGTCAAAATGCTAATTTTAAATGATCAAATCATTAATTGGCCGCACTTAAATCAAGTACTGGATGCTCAAGGAAAACAGGCCGTATTTAAACGAAAAGTCGCGGTAAGTTCATATATCGTCGCCAGTTCATTTTTTCTATCCTCAGCCCTTAACTATATTCTCGCCAAGGTTATTTTAGTCAGTGAACCAGGCACAACTGCCTATACAGAAGAGCTAGGTAGGATGACAGCATTGAGCTACCCTGTCATCGTTATACCCAGTATGGTTTTACTGATTGCCGCACTTTGGTACCTTTTTGCACAAATCAAAAAGATTACCGGTGAAGAGCTAGATAACTTTATTAATCAGTAAACCGACCAACCTATGCGCTTACTTAAAGACGTAAGCGCAGCGACACCTAGCAGAGAGTTTCCAACTTTGTTTAATGCTGGCGAAAAGACGCAAATGGAAAATTGCTGGGGAACCACAGCAATTATTCCTCCACCGACCCCACTTTTCCCCGGTAAGCCCACTTCGAAGGCGAAACTACCTGCTTCATCGTACATACCGCTTGTCGCCAAAAGTGCATTAACTTGGCGATTTTGATCTGCGGTTAACACCTGTTCGTCAGCACACACAGAATAGCCTTTATTAGCTAAGAAATTGGTTGCCCTTGCTAAATCTTCACAACTCATTTCTATAGCGCAATTATGAAAATAACTGTGCAATACATCATCAACGTCATTTTCAAAATTGCCGTAGGCCTTCATCAAGTAAGCCATAGCCGCATTTCTAGCTCTATGCTCGAACTCGGAATCGGCTACAGTTTTGTTGGCTACCACTTCACCGTTGCAGGCCAGCCGGCGTACGAAATCCCGCATACCTATATGCGGTGAAGCAAAACGCGACTCGTTCATGTCGCTAATCACCAGCGCCCCCGCATTGATGAAAGGGTTTCGGGGAATGCCATTCTCATACTCTAGTTGAACCAATGAATTAAACGGTAGACCGGAAGGCTCGCGCCCCACACGCTCCCACATGGTTTCACCGTAGTGATTGATAGCTAAAACAAGGTTAAACACTTTCGATATGCTTTGAATTGAAAATGGCGTGCTTGCATCACCTATGGAGGTGACCTCGCCGTTTACATCACAAATAGCCAAACCAAATTGGTGCGGACTGACAGAGGCAAGGGCAGGAATATAATCTGCCACCTTCCCCTGCCCCAGCAAGGGCCTTATTTCGTCATATATGGCCTCAAGCAATTGCGCTATATTTGGCTGTTCACTTACTGACAACGCCAATCTTCCTTGAAGTTACACGTGTCGCTTTTATCATCTGAAGGGGTCATTTCAATGTTAGTTTGAATTCCAGAAGACAACACTGGACGTTTATCGATGAAAGAAAATATCTTTTTAGCGATATCTGTATTATCTATCTGCCCCATAAATGCGTTGTAACCCGCGCCAAAAGCAAACACCTCTACATCTACACCTGTGTGACCGGTGGATGTCCAGCCTGTATTGGTTTTATCATTAAGGAAAGACTTAATGGCGGTATATCGCTCACTTTCCTCTTGCTTAGCAACGTCATCAAAGTGCTTTTTCTCTTCGTCAGTCAACGCAAACCCTAGTGTCTTTTCTATATAAGCACCCGGCAGTGATTCTCCTGCAATGTCTTTAGCCATAGTGGAAGCGGAAGCATCCAACTTGTGCAAGAAACTGGGTGTCCAACGATAGTCTCCTCTCGCGCCTATTGTTAACCCGCCCGTGCTGTGATCGGCAGTTAAAACCACCAACGTATCAGGGTTTTCGCTTACATAGGCTTTAAGATATTCAATCGTTAACGCGAGGTCGTGCATTTCAGCCATGGCAGACGCGATATCATTGGCGTGCCCTGCCCAATCAACTTGACTTGCCTCTACCAATAAGAAAAAGCCTTTATCATTTTCTAATTGTCGTATGGCTTGTTTAGTGAGGTATTCAAGGCGATTTTTACGGCTATCGTCTAACACCCAAGGAAGAGCAACCGGCGCAAATAAGCCAATGACATTGCTTCCAGTGGGTACGCTCGCCAAACGGTTATAGCTATCTGCATATGCATATCCAGCATCTATGAATTGCGCCAGAACATCTCTGTCTTCTCGTTCAAAATAGCGGGTACCGCCACCTAACATTACGTCAGCAACAAACTCACCGTTTACTCTTACGTCATAGAAATCATCGGCAATCGCATTATAATTTTTACGGCTTTCATTGTGAGCAATGTAAGAGGCAGGTGTAGCGTGTACGATTTGAGAGGTTACCGCCAGCCCAGTACGCATCCCTTTTTGCTTGGCGTAATGCATCACTGACTGCACCGGCTGCTTATCCACATCGACGCCAATAGCCCCGTTATACGATTTAATGCCTGTTGCCAACGCCGTTGCGGCAGCGGCGGAGTCAGTCACATAACCTGATACCTGTGCAGGATAAGTAGACGCATTTCCTACCAATAAATCATCAAAAACCACCGTTTCAACAATTGCTGTTTTACTATCATCAACGTAGTTTCGATACGCCGTGGTGTATGCTGGCCCCATTCCGTCAGCCACCACCATAATGATATTCTTAGGCCCATTAAATTCATTTTTCGTAGTCGAAACCGTATCGGTATCTGTTGAACTACATGCAGCCAAGGCGACAAGGGTTGCCCCGGCAACAAATGCGGAACGAAGGTTTCGTTTGATCATGTATAACTTCCCTGAAGTATTAAAAATATCACCGTAACCGTAGAAAAGAAGAACGGTGTGAAAATTTAAAATTATAATATTTGCTCATGACACTATGATGTAATTTCGCTAGAAGACGAAACTGTGTACCGAGCAGAGTTTATCGAGGCGGTTAGTGTAAAACAGTAGAGGGATTAGCTCAAAACTTTGAGCGCATTTAATCCCTCTTGAAGAAATGAAGGGGTATTAGGTGTTATGAGACGTTAGGTATTCTCTCAGTCGTTGCTGTGCTACATCAACTAGCATGTCTGGTTGAAACTTGGAAATAAATCGATTACATCCAACTTTCTCCACCATAGCATCGTTGAAGCTTCCACTAAGTGACGTATTTAGCGCAATGAAAAGGTCAGACATTCTCGGGTCGCTTCTCACCTCTGCGGTAAGGCGATAGCCGTCCATTTCTGGCATTTCCGCATCGGTGAACATAAGCAGAATTTCATCACTCGGACGTTTACCTTCATCGGCCCACTCTTTTAAAAGTGCTAAGGCCTGCGCCCCATTTTTGCGCTCTATAATGGATATACCAAGTTGCTCCAAGGTATCCCTGATTTGCTTTCTCGCGGTACTGGAATCATCGACAATCAACACTCTTTTATCGTTAAAGTGATTCACAATTTGGTCGTCTAATACCTCTTCTGAAATAGACGTATCGTAGTCAATAATTTCTGCTAAGACCTTTTCTACATCAATAATTTCAACAATTTCGTCCTTTCCGGACACAGATACCTGCGTGATAGCGGTAAGGTAATTGGTTTTTCCCATTCCAGACGGCGGAGGTTGAATGGTTTCCCAAGAAGTATTAACGATACTCATGACTTTACCAATGATAAAGCCCTGAACACTGCGGTTGTACTCGGTAATGATGACATTGTGCGCGTCTTCTCCAATGCTTCCCCCACGAAGCTTAATAGCTTGACGCAAATCGATAATAGGGATGGCACTACCTCGGTAGTTCATCACACCCTTTAGATTTTGGTGTGAACCAGGCATATTGTTGAACGTCGGGATCCCGATGACTTCTTTAATTTTAAACACGTTCATCGCAAAGATATGGCGGGTGCCTAGCTGAAACATAAGCAGCTCCAACCGGTTTTCACCTACCAACTTTGTCCGTTGATCAACTGAAGAAAGCACACTATTGTTCATTGTCGCTCACTTATTTCACCATTTTAAACTTATCGCACAAATGCTTTAAGGTACCTCGCATTTGCGGGTAAGCCTATTACCCTTTGTGCTAATAAACTGCATAAAGAATAGACAAAGCCGCATTTTTTACGAATATCCTTTTCTCTCTTTCACTCCCAAATGCGGTTTCAAGACGCCAATTCTCGCACCGGCCGCATAATCACATTCACAAAATAAATGACCGCAATGCAAATTATATATTTCTATTATCTCAATCAGTTCTCTAGGATGAAATGGAACTTAAGGAAACGCCCTACTGCGTGACCCTAATAACCTAAAGAATTTTAATTATAGTCGGGAGAAACGCTCATGTCGCAATATCAACAAGACATTGATAACTTCGCTACCTTAAAAGCTGCTTCAAAAGGCACGTGGGAAGGTATTAATCCAGAGTATGCTGCACGAATGAAGGTGCAAAATCGTTTTAAGACCGGCTTAGACATTGCCCGCTACACAGCTAGCATCATGCGTAAAGATATGGCTGAATACGATGCAGATTCCTCTCAATATACGCAATCACTAGGTTGCTGGCACGGCTTTGTTGGGCAGCAAAAAATGCTGTCGGTTAAAAAACATCAAGGCACAACAAGCAAAAGCTACCTTTACCTTTCAGGCTGGATGGTTGCGGCACTCCGCTCAGAATTTGGCCCTTTACCAGACCAATCAATGCATGAAAAAACATCGGTATCTGCACTCATCGACGAACTCTACACCTTCCTTCGCCAAGCAGATGCGAGAGAATTGGGTGACCTTTTCCATAAGCTCGACGATGCTAAGGCTAACGGCGGCGACGTGACAGCGATACAAGCCGAAATAGACAACTACGAAACACACGTTGTACCTATTATTGCCGATATCGACGCGGGTTTCGGTAACGAAGAAGCCACCTATTTACTGGCTAAGCAAATGATTGAAGCTGGCGCGTGCTGTATTCAAATAGAAAACCAAGTATCCGATGCAAAACAATGTGGTCACCAAGACGGTAAAGTGACTGTCCCACATGAAGACTTCTTAGCGAAAATTAATGCGGTTCGTTATGCCTTCTTAGAATTGGGTGTAGACGACGGTGTCATTGTGGCGAGAACGGATTCACTCGGTGCTGGTCTCACACAAAAAATCCCAGTATCTACCTCTGAAGGCGACCTTGCTGCACAGTACAACGCATTCTTGCAAACAACACCTGTTGCAGGTGCAGAGGATTTGAGTGAAGGCGACCTTGTGATTAAACAGGGTGGGCAATTAGTTAAGCCTGAACGTTTACCTAACGGTTTATTCCGCTTTAAAGAAAATACCGGCTTTGACCGCGTTGTACTTGACTGCGTTACGTCACTTCAGCACGGTGCAGACTTACTTTGGATTGAAACTGAAAAACCTCATGTCGGTCAAATTGCTGAAATGGTTAACGCAATTCGTGAACAAGTACCAAATGCTAAACTCGTTTACAACAACTCGCCTTCTTTCAACTGGACACTTAACTTCCGCCAACAAGTATTTGATGCATGGGTAGAAGAAGGTAAAGATGTATCTAGCTACGACCGTGATAAGTTGATGTCAGCCGATTATGATAGCACCGAGTTGGCTGTAGAAGCAGATGAAAGAATTAAGAGCTTCCAAGCTGATGCGGCTCGCGAAGCGGGTATCTTCCACCATCTTATCACCCTTCCAACTTACCACACCGCAGCACTATCAACGGATAATCTTGCGAAAGGTTACTTTGGTGAAGAAGGTATGTTGGCCTATGTTCGAGGCGTTCAACGTCAAGAAATTCGCCAAGGCCTAGCCTGTGTTAAGCACCAAGCAATGGCAGGCTCTGATCTAGGTGATACTCACAAAGAGTACTTCTCTGGCGAAGCTGCATTGAAAGCGTCAGGTGAAGATAACACCATGAACCAATTCGACGTTTAACAAAAGGTATCCCAACCTTTGTCACGGGCACCCCAAGGTGCCCGTTTTTTCATTCACTTCATTTATCGCTGTAACACAGCTCCATGCTTAAGCTCAGTTAATTAGCACCAATTCAAAAATAAACAAATAGCCATACATTACATATACTTAAAAAATTAGCCATAGGTAAACCTAAGACCAAATGGTTATCTGACAAGCAAGTAAAAAGCCCGTATAATAGCCTTGTCTAATTGGGCTTATTGAGAGCATTACAACAATGAATATAGCAAAGGTCGACCTCAACCTATTAGTGTACTTAGATGTTTTACTTCGTGAAGGAAGCGTTACACGGGCAGCAAACCAATTAAGTATCACTCAACCGGCAATGAGTAATGGCCTTAAACGGCTAAGAGATCTGTTTAAAGATCCTCTACTTGTTCGAACCAGTGATGGTATGACGCCCACTAAGCGCGCTTTAGAACTGCAACCTGTTATACGAGATGTGCTAAGTCGTTTAGAAAGTTCCATACAGCCAGAAACCGATTTCGACCCTCTTACCAGTGATCGTACGTTTCGTATCATGACCAGTGATTATGCGGAAAGTACATTGCTACTTGAATTGGTTGGCCGATTAGCCAACCTAGCCCCCAACATTACCCTAGACTTAATTACACCTAGTGATGTGACATTCCACGATGTGGAGCAGGGAAAAGTGGATATGGCCATCAACCGATTCGATGAACTCCCCCTTTCTTTTCACCAAAAAGTTATCTGGTATGACACGTTCAGTTGCGTCATGAGTTCCGATCATCCATTAGTGGAAAGGTGTGATTTGGAAAGCTACCTGAGCGCACAGCATATTTGGGTGAGCAAAACTGGATTTGGTGTAGGCGTGGGTATTGACCCTAACGAAGTACAAAAACTCGGATGGGTAGATGCAGAATTGACGAAAATCGGTAAACAACGGGCCATTAGAGTGTTCACCCGTCACTATCATGCGGCATTACAAATTGCCAAAACCCAAAAGCTTATTGCCACCTTGCCGAGTAAAGCTGCAAAATTGTTTAAAGATGACCCTGATGTAGTGGTAAAGGAACCTCCGTTTGATATCCCTCCTATAGCACTGAAAATGGCATGGAGCGCGTTGTTGCACCATGATGCAGGGCATATTTGGTTACGACGTCTTATTAGTGACGTTGCATCTGAAATGAATGGCAACTAATTCATTCATGAAATTTATGGCAGAAATAGGAACCATAAATTAAAAAACTGCCTCTATACTCTCTACACTGGTAGCACAAAATAAGTATAGGGGTAGTTATGCAAAATTATATTACTTACGGACGCTTGCAGGTTGCTGAACAGCTAGATGCCTTCATCAACCAGCACGCACTCCCAGACACTGGCGTTTCACCTACGTCTTTTTGGCAAGGTGCCGAAAACCTGTTCGCCACATTCATACCTCAAAACCGCGCCCTACTAGAAAAGCGTGAACAGCTACAACACAAAATTGATGAATATCACAAAGCGGGAAATCCCGTTTCAGGCCAAGCCTACACGCAGTTTTTAAAAGACATTGGCTACCTCGTAGAACAACCCGCAGACGTCAACGCTGACACAACAAACGTTGACGCTGAAATAGCGACCATGGCCGGCCCACAGCTTGTGGTGCCTATCAATAATGCCCGTTATGCGCTTAACGCCGTGAATGCTCGTTGGGGCAGCCTTTATGATGCCCTCTACGGTACTGACGTTATTAGCGATGAAGGTGGTGCTGAAGCCACAAAGGGATATAACCCAGTTCGCGGCGCTAAAGTGGTAGCAAAAGCAAAAGCGTATCTAGATGAAATGCTTCCTTTAACTCAGGGGAGTCACGCAGACGTCACTGCTTATACCATTAAACAGGGCGAATTATTTATCCAGTTAGGCAATAGCGAGAAATCTGCGTTAGCCACACCCTCTCAATGGCTGGGCTACCAAGGTGACGCCAATGCTCCCAGCGCTCTACTGTTTAAACACAATGGTCTAAGGTTTGAGATTCAACTAGATGCTACACACCCAATCGGTAAAACCGACCCTGCTAACGTAAAAGATGTGGCAATAGAGGCGGCGCTTACAACAATTATGGATTGTGAGGACTCTGTGGCTGCGGTAGATGCTGAAGATAAAACGCTGGTGTACAGTAACTGGCTAGGCTTAATGAAAGGCACCCTAAGCATTGATATCAACAAGGGCGGCAAGACACTTACTCGTGCCATGCACGAAGATAGAATTTACCACAGCGCCCAACAAGGCCAAGAAGTTTGTGTCAGTGGCCGCAGCCTTATGTTTGTGCGAAATGTCGGTCACTTAATGACCAATGATGCCATGCTATTTGATGGCGATGAAGTGCCTGAAGGGATCATGGATGGGCTAATCACATCGCTTATCGCCAAACACGATTTGCTCGGCAATAGTGCATTTAAAAATAGCCGTGAAGGCAGCATCTATATTGTAAAGCCTAAAATGCATGGTCCAGAAGAAGTGGCGTTTTCTGACGCATTGTTTGAAGCCATTGAACCTATTATCGACGTGCCTAAAAACACACTGAAAATGGGTATTATGGATGAAGAACGCCGCACCAGCGTTAACCTTCAAGCTTGTATTGCTGCGGCGAAGTCTCGCGTCGTATTTATTAACACAGGTTTCTTGGATAGAACAGGTGATGAAATCCACACTTCCATGTTAGCCGGCGCATTTGCTGATAAAGCATCTTTGAAAGCTATGCCATGGATTAAAGCCTATGAAACTGCAAACGTAGCGGTAGGGCTTAGATGTGGGTTATCAGGAAGGGCGCAAATAGGAAAAGGAATGTGGCCCATTCCAGATGAAATGGCCAACATGATGAAGGCTAAAATTGGCCACCCTAAATCAGGTGCGAATACAGCGTGGGTTCCTTCACCAACAGCCGCTACCTTGCATGCTTTACACTATCACGAAGTTGATGTATTCGGCATTCAGCAAGGATTAGATATAGCATTTGACGGCGTAAGCGACATCTTACAAATTCCATTACTAGACAGTACTGAGCACCTAACATCAGACGTTATTCAAAGGGAGTTAGATAACAATGTACAAGGTATTCTAGGCTACGTTGTGCGTTGGGTACATCAAGGGGTGGGCTGCTCAAAAGTGCCTGATATCAACAACGTTGGCTTAATGGAAGACAGAGCCACATTACGCATTTCGTCGCAGCATATCGCAAATTGGCTAGAGCACGGCATAGTGACCGCAGATCAAGTAAAAGACTCACTACGCAAAATGGCAGTATTGGTGGATGAGCAAAACGCCAATGATTCTGAGTATATTCCTATGGCGCCAGACCTTGAAAGCTCTATTGGTTTCTTAGCGGCAAGCGACTTGATCTTTGAGGGTAAAACACAGCCAAGTGGCTACACTGAACCCCTACTGCATGCCCGTCGACGTGAGATGAAGGCAAAACTAGCCAATTAAAAAATACGCAACTGGAACTGGCTAGCAACGAAAAAACCGCTTTATATTAAAGCGGTTTTTTATTTCTGTTCTTCTTTTAGAAATACGTGTTTACCAAACAACAACTTCGCAAGGCCACGATAGCTTTTCATGATAAGGTGATAAGTGAGAATATGGGGCGGCATTTTTTTCATATGGCCTCTTACTTCCCCTATCAATTGCAACATGCCCACGTCCCCCCCCTTCAACAATGCATGCTTTGGCAAAACCAAGTGTGAAAGCAACTTAATTTCTAGGCCACTCAACCCTTTTTCCATCTGTGTTAAGCGTGCTGCTAACTCGTCAGGAACGGCGACACCATACTGCCTATTAAGAAAATAAATTGCTAACATTTGCTCTCTTTCAAAGCCATAGTTAGTGGCAATCGACAATACATCATTAAAAAAAGGCTGACTATCACCTGATGTAGCAAGCAGGTATAAGTCGGTCATGTCTCTAAAAGCGCTGCTCATATCTTCGTTAAAAAAAAGATGGATAGCACTGTGGTAAAACTTGGCGACATCTTTAAGCACAGTCACCCCATTCACCTTCTCTTGATACTCATCCACAAAGCCATTTATATCAAAGTGTATTCCAGTGACTGGAGGAATAAGATTATGGTGAATATCTAAAACCGTGCCTCGAGAGTGGTGGGTCATGGGGGGGATTTCATGTGCCCATTTGCGATAATACTGCTCATCGTAATCTTCTAGTTCCGCGCTAACCCAACCAAACATAGTGAGAAATGACTCTACGCTAGCTAACTGTTTTTGAGGAACAAGAATATCGATATCTGAATAACTACGCCCCATGGAAGCCGGACTATTTGAA
Source organism: Alteromonas sp. B31-7 (assembly GCF_015767655.1). Taxonomy (NCBI): domain Bacteria; kingdom Pseudomonadati; phylum Pseudomonadota; class Gammaproteobacteria; order Alteromonadales; family Alteromonadaceae; genus Alteromonas; species Alteromonas sp. B31-7. The sequence continues at coordinate 1,444,983 of NZ_CP065233.1, read as the reverse complement.
ACTGCATATCCCGCCCCTTTCAAAAACACCACAAATGCAGATTTTTCAGATAATGATGTGGTAAGCGACAACGCTTCTTTGGCCGTAATGTTATTTTGTTTTGCACTCATACGGTAAGCGTTAATAAAGTGCCTTAGCGCCGGTTCGGGAATAATTGACGTCATGTGGTGCCGTACAAGTAGAGCATAAAATCGAGCAAGCATATTCTCTGCACGCAAAATGAAGACTAAATCATTCCACTGCTTCAAAGACATGTTGCGCAATGCATCGGGCGATTTAAAAAACGTGATAATGGACGCTTTGTTTAAGACGCCTACGTTATTGGCATCTTTGTCATTGCAATTTGCGCTACTCACTCGCTACCACCTCAGACAAAAACCTATTGACCTCTGCCATGTCATTGTAGTGAATTTCAAAACACTGACTTGTTTCTGCAATATTTATGAGGGATGACACCCCGTCTTTACCTAAAATGCCATAGTTAAACGCATTTTGCGTTAACCCTTGGAAACATCCCGCTTTATCAATTTTGTAAACATCCAAAAATGTGTCTTGGTTGTACTTAGGGAAAATCACGCCTACCACCTGTGCAGGTGTTGTCGAATGCTCTATTGAGTGTGGGTCTGGGCGCAAGTGGATAACATCTCCCTTGTGGGTATTGACCGCCACTTTAGAGAAAAATGCATCTGGAAACCAACGTTTAGCCAGATCAATACTGTGATTTTTTAAACAGATAGGCCGGACGAAAGGGGTAACGGTTGAGGAGTTAGGCGAGATTAGCGCCATTTCATCTGATAGTAAGCGCCAACCATTTCTAGACAAATAGGCCGCTAAGGTACTTTTGCCTGAACCTGAAAGCGCAGGGCAAACAATGGCTTTATCGCCCTTGGCGAGCACCGTTGCGTGAATGATGACATAAGAAAATTCTTGGGAGGAAACAACCCAATTGAGTCCCCACTCTATTAAAGCATGGCCCTGCTGCACTGAAAAAGGCTTAAAGGGCTCTATTCCCTCAAACAGAAAACGGGCTTGAGGTTTCACCAACGCACGCATTCCTGTGGTATTACTCAATGAAACTTTGTAATCAATAAAACCGTGATAATGAGCAGGCTCTATTAGCCTAGAGCCATACAATGTGCGTAAGAATTCTGCCACATTCGTAAACTCGGTAGAAACCTCGAATGTGTAGGGGGCACAGGATAAAATAAAGCGGTACGTCACGAGGTAGCGAAGCCAAGGGCGGTGAGTTTATGCCTAACGTCGTCGTTAGATGTCATTATCCAACGTTCGCCACTAGGCTTATTTTGCTCGATTAGCTTGCAATGCTCACAAGCCACTAATAGAGATTCTTCTGTTACTGTATTGTAGAAAAGTACACCACTTTCGTCAGAAAAACAGTGCAGCACAATATTTTCATAAACTTTAAGTTGCACGACTAACTGAAGAACGACGCAGGATCATCAATGAAGCTTGCAAATTTTGGTGCCCAATGGCCAGGGTTCGAATACGACCAAGAAACTAACTCCCTGGCAAATTCGGTCGCGCTTGAATAGTTCACACCATCCACAATAGGAAAATAGATACCATTTTTTCCGTGTTCACTGGCGTTGAGATACAATGCAATCAGTAATCTATTATAATTTGTTGGGCCGACATATTTGTTTCTTTCAGGCTTCATTACTTTATAAATAGACTCGTTAAACGTGTACCAACTACCGTATTGATTTGACTGAGGATAATAGTCGTACGAATATCCTTTGTACGCCTTAACGCCGAAAACATCGTTGAAATCGCTGTAGTTACAATGAGAAGGCAACCTATATTTCCAGTAATCGTAACCTTCTAGATTCCAAGATTGCACACTGCTTCCGCCAGAGCCGTTTCCCGATGCCGCAGCAGAGGTGTTTACGCCAACGTTACCGTGATTACCTGCCCACACTCCTTTTAACGGAAGTGAAACCAACACACTACCAGCCATAGCTTTTTTAACAAAGGTACGACGTTCCTTTACGCTATTGCTTTGCGTTGTTTCTTGTTTCTTGGCATCCATCACTGCTGTACTCTACCTATTTCAAATTAACTTCTTACTTCGGCACTCATAGGCGTAGAAGAAAAACCACCATTATGCGTTTAAGCAAATACAAGGCCACAAAAACAAATCATTGATAAACAACAACTAAGTTTTTTCCCAGATTTGATTTGTAAAGAAAATAGACAATCTTCTCAATCTATTTTCAATTCATTGATATAGTAATCGAGTTGCGCTTTACCCGTAAAGATGACTTTAGTTTAACGTGGGCGAATAACCTAGAATGAGGCATGTGCGAAAAATGGACATATTGAATGATGCTATTGTGAGTTTACTCACATCTCGCTTAGGAAATGAAGCGGAAATTTCCGTGCCAGATTCACCCATCGAGGGGACAGAGGGGTTTGAGCAGCCTGTGGTTTGCACAGTAACGGTAAAAAGCAGACGCGCCATTCAAACGTTAATTCATTTAGCCAACGAAGTGGCTAGTCGCGCCACTCGCTTTACGCTATACCCCATAAGTACGGGGCAAAATTGGGGATATGGTAGTGCCACGCCTAACTTTTCCGATAAGCCAGTGGTGTTATTGTCGCTCATTGAACTCAACGAAATCACCTATTTCGACCCTAATACAGGTTTATGTTCCATTGAGCCCGGCGTCACTCAACAGCAACTTTTTACCTACCTTGAAGAAAATAATTACCCGTTTATGGTGCCCGTCACAGGCGCCGGCCCATCATGCAGCATTTTGGCCAATGCCCTTGAACGAGGCTATGGCATAACCCCTATTGCCGATCATTTTTCCGCCATCACTCGTGTTGAAGGCGTTTTACCCAACGGTGACTATTATACCTCCTCACTGAGCGCGATGGATAAAAGCGACGCCCAATTAGTCGATAAAGCCTTCAAGTGGAAGCATGGCCCCTATCTTGATGGACTCTTTACGCAATCCGGCAATATGGTGGTCACTGAGGTTTCGCTTAGCCTAGCACGACGCCCGGCAGGATTTGATTCCTTTTATTTGCGGTTTTATGGCGACGCCAGTTTTGAACGCGCCTATGAAAGTATTCAACAACTCTATTGTTGTTTGCATGGTGTGGTGGGCGGTATTAACTTAATGGATAAATCAAGAGTCAGTGCCATGGTAGCTGACAATCCCCAAGGTAGAGATAAACATGCCGTTATGTCAGAGAGCCAGAAAAACGCCCTTAGCGACGCCCATGATATACCCGAATGGACAGTGGTAGGAACGCTCTACGGCAGTAAAGGAATAGTGGAGGCTGCTAAAAAAGAAGTAAAGCGCACCGTTAAAGGGCTAGCAGATAAATGCTTCTTCTCAAATTCCTTATTGATAAAAAGTGTAAAGCACGTTTGCAGCCTACTACCCTCACACTATTTGACGCCGGTTCGTAAGCAGCTTGATAGTTTAACTGCCGCCACTGAAATCATGCTGGGGAAACCCAACCAAATTGCGCTTCCGCTAGCGTACTGGCGCAACCCGAGTTATACCGCTGAGGCAGGTAAAACCTTACACCCCGCAAAAGATAAATGTGGATTGCTATGGTATGCCCCGCTCATACCTGCAAACAAAGACGCCATGACTTCATTTATTGACATGGTGCGTAGTACAACGGTGAAATACAATATTGAACCGTTAATTACCTTTACTCATATGTCGGCACATAATATAGACAGTACTGTACCCATAATATTCGACCTGACTAACGAGAAAGCCAAAGCTGACGCACACGCCTGTTTAGATGCCCTGTTTGCAGAAGGGGTTAAACGAGGGTTCGTACCTTACCGGTTAAACATCAAACAGCAAAGGCAGTTAGACAAAAATGCAGTATGCTGGCAAACCGCAGGAAAAATCGCAAAAGCGCTGGATCCTAATGCTGTGCTAAGCCCTACGCGATACAATCCTCTTTCGTAAGCGGCCTAGTGGCAGCCATATCGGCTTAGAAAATACACTAGTTGCCGACCCTATTTAGTAACGCATGTACATGCTTAACAGGGATTGCATAACTAATGCCTGTAGGAGTACTAATGGCCGACTCCTTACCGCCGGTAATAAACACCTTGTTAATCACGCCAATCACTTCACCTGTTTTAGGCAAATAAAGTGGGCTGCCAGAATTACCCGGGTAAGCTGTAGCATCGAGTTGATAAATTAAGTCGGCGTTTTCCAGTCGCGCCAGCATATCCACCGTTAACTGACTGGAATTCGCATTGGGCAACGCATCAGGAGTCACCGCAGCAATATAGCCTCGATGGGTGGCTGCATAGAGGCCAAGCACTGCGCCTATTGGGTAGCCTGTTATTGCAATTTCGTGCCCTGCAGGCAAGATAGCTTGCGAACTTAAGGTTGCGGCTGGTAAGGCTTCATTTATTCGCAATAACGCTAAATCGTGTTTAATATCAACCGCCTCAATAGTGGCCTTTAGCGCGTTAACCTGCTTTCCTTTCCCATGCACGGCCACGTAATATTCCACCACGCTAGGATCCAAAACCTCGTCGACCACATGATGATTGGTAATAACCCATTTGCCATCGCCAACGACGAACCCTGTGCCACGAATTTGGTTACCAGCTTGCTTAAGTGGGCTGTAAATACCAATAGCAACCACGGTGGATGAGACTGATTCTACCACTTTGGGAAAAGAAGCCTCTTCAGCTTCAGCAAAGGAAACATGCGCTAAGAGGCTAAGTAACATGAAAAAACGCGCAGAGAATGATTTAAACACTAAGGCACCTATTTACGTGAGGAAGTAATACTCAGCTCAGTATAACCGATTATTAATTAAATTAAGCCTTTGCTAATATTGGTCGAAATTAGAACAAACTCTGATAGACTGAATGAGTCTGTGATGAAACCAGTTAGAGTTTAAATAGCGCTATGGATGGAAAAGCGAATAAACCCGTGTTGGAACGTTTGAGTCACTTAGTCGGCACTAAAAACAAATTAGGCAAAGCGATTAAGGGATACAGTAAGTACAGAGAAGCCAATCAGATTGCCACGCATTTTTCTGAGTATCTGTTGCCTGTTATTGCTTCGTCTCGCGCCCTAAAAGCACAGAGTTATAGCATTAGGCATAGCGTGTATTGTGAAGAGCTAAAGCTTGAAGCCACCCGCCCCAATAAGCAAGAAAGCGATGAATTTGACGCCTATTCTATTCCTTGCTTAATACGCCACGTATCATCAGATACCATAGCAGGTACAGTGCGTATGGTTAGGCCCACATTGGAATCAGAATTATTGCCCATTGAAAAATATTGTATGCATGCCATTACCAATGACGCCTTATTACCTACAAATTTTGAACGCTCGTCTATTTGTGAAATATCTCGGTTAGCCATTCCCGCTCACTTTAGAAGAAGAAGTATGGATCACTTTTCTGGTGCCGAAGTGGGTAAACTGAACCCCAGTACCTTTTCGCAAACAGAGTTGCGCTGCTTCCCCTTCATAGCCGTGGGTTTATATCTCACCGCCACCGCGTTGATCATTCAAGAAGGCATTGAACATGTTTACGTAATGGTTGAGCCAAGGCTTGCAAAAAATATGCGCCTCGTAGGGATTAAATTTAAACAAATAGGCCCAGTTATTGATTACCACGGCCAGCGGGCCGCGCACCATGTTGATCTTAAGGCGTTAAAATATGGCCTGTCTGGCGGTTTCGCTGTTATGCGTGATGATATTGTGGCAAAGTTAGCACAAGAGTATTAGTGAAGCTGGCGGCGCTCACTACTAGCGCCAACAATCGGGAATAATGTGTAGTCGAGCATGGATATCATAAAAAGTATTGTTGTTGCTTTAACTTCCCCCCTCACCCTCGCTTTATTGTTTCTCACCATTGGTTGGATACTTGCATTTACTCGAGCGCGTAAAACTTCTCGTTTTTTCCGTTTTTCTGCCTTTATTTGGCTGGCACTTTGCTCTCAGACTTTTTTTGCCGATCTCATGCTATACCCCTTGGAGCATACGTTCAGAACCTCTGGCCAAAACATCTCTATTGATAAGAATAGCCATGGCGATGTCGAACAAAACTCAGCTAGCCCAGACTACATTCATGTTCTGGCTTGCTACTACAACACCTCGGGTAATATGACCGAAGTTAGTCGCTGGTCTGAATGTTCACTACAGCGCAATATTGAGGCCTACAGGCTTTATACCGCGTCGGCAGGAAAAGCAAAAATCATCGTGACAGGGGGCAACTTTCTGCGTGAAAAAGAAGTTGAATACGCGCACAAAGCCGTCGATTTTTTTGTCTCTCTTGGCGTTCCGCAAGAAGATCTCATTGCGCTTCCTAATGGGAAAAACACCTATGAAGAAGTAAAAGCAGTGATAGGGTTTTATCAACAAGGGGATGTTTGGGTGGTCTCTTCAGCAACGCACTTAACCCGATTATCTATTTTGTATGAACCGCTTGGAGAAAACATTTGGTATCAACCTGTCGATTTTCACAGTAATGGCAACTTAACGCCCAGTGTAACTTTACCCTCTTTGAGTGCCCTCACGAGTTGCCAGCACGCGTTTTATGAGTACTTCGCACTGGCGAAGCTCTATTTAATTCCTCAATAGCACTATTGTTTAATATGACAAAAATGCATTCTATTTCCATCATCGCAAAACGTATAAGCCCTGAAAGCCGAGAAGAGGCTCAGCAGATAATTTCCTCGCTGACCTACAAAAATGACACTTCCGTTTTTCTTACAGATGATTGGCAACTGAGTTGGCTGGCGAGTTTACCTACACTCCCTGACATAGTACTTTTCTATACTGTGGGTAAACATCATGGTGACCCCGCGCCTGTGGGATATACCTTGTTGGGTACACGAGCAATAAAGCCTTACTTGCCTTTTCAGGTATCACTTGTTAACCAAAGCGGCCACACAAAATCAGACCAAGTATGGGTAGAATTCAACGATATCATCTGCCCGGATACGATGAAGCACGGCTGTATAAAAGCGCTAATCGCACTTGTTTTCAAACGGTATCGAAATTTACAGCTAACCGTGTCTATGTGTCATAAAACAGTGCCCTGGGAACAGGTGTGCCAGCAAAATAACATAACATACTCAACGCTAGTGACTCAGGCGTATCGACATAAGCTGCCAGGGGCAAAACAAGACATAGAGACGCAATTATATAACGCGCTCTCGGCCAACTCTCGCCAGCAAATGAGAAGAACTCAGCGCGCAATTACTTCCACCTTCGGTCACATCACGCTCACTGAAGCAAAACATAGTGAACAGCGTGACTACTTTTCGGCACTATCCCCTTTGCATATTTTGAAATGGGGCGGCACAGACGAGGGCAGTGGCTTTCAAAACCCCTATTTTGTTGCCCATCATACTCATCTGATATCACAATTTCCTGATAGGGTTGCGCTTATAAAAGTCACCGCAGGGAGCACATTACTAGGCTATGCCTACTATTTAAAAGATGAACGTAATATCTATTTTTATTGCGCGGGGGTAAACGAAGAAATTGCGACGAATAAAGTAAAACCAGGGCATGTTTTGCATTTTCTTGCCATGGCGCATTTTGCTGCACAGGGCTATGAGGCTTACGATTTTATGGCAGGTGACTTTCGGTACAAAAAAAGCCTTAGCAACGAAGGGTATACCATGGCAACCCTTACCCTGGTTAATCCATCTTGGTTGAGTAGACTGATTGATAAAAGTTGGAGCGGCATTAAGAAAGCGCTGCATGCTGTCACTAGAAAAGCGACTACTCCCCCCTAAACTTTATGACTTTCGCAGGGTTACCCACAGCAATGGCATTGGCGGGGATAGCATCAACAACCACAGAGCCAGCGGCGATAACACTGCCATCACCTATGTCAGCCATGATTAATGCACCGTTCCCCACCCAACAGTTGCTGCCAACATCAACTTTCGTTAAGCGTCCACCTTGGTCTTTAATAGGCACATCGTTACGCTCGAAATTATGCTGCCCTTTGCCACTCATTACATGTACACCACTGCCCAACAGGGTGTTAGCACCAATGCGACAAGAGCCTATGTTGCCTTGCGGCCCCACGTATACACCTTGCTCAATGGTACAATCGGTTTGAGACAGCAGAGTATTAAACCCAACCAGTGCATTAGGCGCACAGTGCGTAAGCGTAAAGCGGTAAAATGCCGACCTTAAATAGCAACCGATTTTGCCAGGGATCAGGGACAATCCCTGGCTGAAACTTGCGAGTAATTCATCTTTATTCCCCCCCAAAGCTAGCAAGTAAAAGAGCGCCGCAATAGGCAGCATAAGACAAGCAAATAGCGTAAAAAAAGCAGTTTTTATTATCTTTTTCATAGTGATGCTAATGTATCCTCTAACGGCTTTAGTTGCTGTTCCCAACTGTAGGCCTCTCGAATGGCAGTATAGCCTTGCTGCGCTTTTTGATTCGCAGCCGCAGGGTTATTAACTACGTCAATACACGATGCAATAAACTCTTTATCAGTGTTGGCCAAGTACATTGTCTGCTCAGAGGCGAATGAGATCCCTTCAGCGCCCATCGAGGTGGTGATAATAGGCAGGGCGCACGCCGATGCTTGAAGGACTTTATTTTGCACGCCTCTCGCAATTCTAAAAGGGGCGACAAATGCCGTGGCTTTGTGAAAATAGGGTAAAATATCATCTACAAACCCTGTAACCTGAATGCTCTTGTCTTTCGCCAATGCTTTTATTTTTTCTGATGGGTTCATCCCCGCGATAGTGAAGGTAGCTTGCGGCATGTGAGTTTTAATCGCGGGCCAACAATGTTCGACAAACCAGCAAACAGCATCAATATTCGGTTTGTAATCCATAACCCCAGTAAAAAGAAAGTTCGCGGCACTGTTTCGTTCTTCAGTATTCGTAGGGTAAAAACGCTTAAAATCTAAACCGTTACTCAAGACTTTAACGTCTTTGTGGTGGCAAACCTTATTATGGAAGAGCGTGACCTCTTCGTTTGCAATTAAGAAGGTCTGGACAAACTGTTGATTTGTCTTTATCTCTAGCGCCTTAATTTTCGCGCTTTCTCGACGGTAAACCCAAGACATGGGGAACGAGGCCATGGAAGCGTATTGCGCCCATTTATCAGAATCCACATCCATAAAATCCATCAACAAATGAGGGCTACCTTCACGGTCTGCACCAGAAAACACGTAGTAACTTAAGCTAGAAGCGGAAAAGAGCACGACATCTTCTTGCCCCTTGAGCAGGTCATTCACTTTTGCCTGCAAGCCTTTGCTGTAGAAAGCCCCCACACTGAGTGCCTGTCCACGGGCAAGCGACCAAAGGTAGCGTCGCCACTTAGCTTTCAATGGGTAGGTATGAACGTCAATGCCCAGAGTCTTGCTCAATGCCTTAGCGTTGGCGATATCTTGTTCATTGTCTTGCAGTGCATGAACCGTAACGCCATAGCCTAATTGCACTAACCGCGCAATTTGATGGTATGTCCTTAGTTTCTCCCCCTTGTTAGGCGGATAGGGAACGCGCTGCGCCACCACACTCATTTTCAGCATTTCGCTTTCCATGTTGACGTAAATTGAGAGTCTTGCAGGATAGTACGTTGAAGATATTCGAAGGTCAAAGCAACGGCATGCACTTTTATACTATTCAATTAGACTTCTCCTTGGCATACTAGGTTCATCAACGCTAATTTATCATGCGCCTTTCTGATTCATGGACGAGCTAATAGTTGTTATAAAGTCATGACGCAAAATGTTTTTTCTATCCAAGCTTCGTCTTTCGAAGGTTTCTCACGTACCTATTTTAAATTGGGTACACCTTGCCCCCAAGGCAAGTGGCAAGTGACCGATAGGCTGGAGGCGCTCGGCAATAATCAGGTGATGACGAACAGTGTCATCACCGTCAATCAATTATGGCCTGATGGCTCAATTAAATGGCTAAGCGTAGAGGGGCTATGCGACGCGGAGGTCCTAAGCGACAACAGGCCTTGTGTTGCAGTATCAATTGCCAAAAGTCATCGCCCCCCCATCAATCACGCCTTGCCAGTAAAAGAGGAAAGCGAACACCTTCACATTCAGTTGAAAAACGGTGATTGGGTGAACGTGCATGGCCAGCAATTAATGGCACTAACGTATTCCAGCAAACTGCACACCCAGTTTTATTCCCTAACGGCCAATGAAACATTAGACACCCACGTTAGCAATGTAGTCACCGACTACGAACTGCTTGATAACCCATTAGGTTATCAAGCAGTTCGTATTCAGCAATGCGCCACTTTAAATGAAGGCACTCACATAGAACTTGACGTGAATGCCCAGTACACGCTGTTTTTGGACGACGGAACGGTAAAAGGGAGCATTTCAATAACCAACCCAGCCGCCGCTAGCCACCCTCACGGCCAGTGGGATTTAGGTGACCCGAATTCCATTGACATTTTTGAGCTAGGTTTGTGTATAAAAGACTTCAACCAAGCGTCTTTGCTCATTAACGAACACACCTACTCCCTCGATGCCTGTGACCAATTATCGGTTTTCCAAGCATCAAGTGGAAAGCCACGGTGGAATAGCCCCAACCACGTAAATAGAGACAACAAAGTTCCATTACCGTTTTGCGGCTACCGCGTGCACAAAGATGGCCATCTCGTGGACGAAGGGCGGCAGTGCGTGCCAAAGGTGAACATGCAAGCATCCCCACACCAAACCCGCAGCATGTTAACGGTGAAAGACTTTTGGCAGAACTTTCCTTCGTCGATTGTGGCAATCCCCACCTCAATAGACATGAGCTTACTGGGCTCACGTTTTGCCGACCCCATTGAATTACAGCCTGGCGAACAAAAAACCCGAGACATTAGCCTTTGTCACACTCCCGTCAGTGATGCTGAAACTAGGCTAAATAAAGAATGGGTTGCCGCCAGCAAAGCAATCAGCTTTTTGCCTGATACAACCAACGAGTTTCATGATTTAATTCAATACGGTATTAGAGGCGATACATCATTTTTCCATAAACGGGAAGTCATTGATGAATTTGGTTGGCGTCATTATGGCGAGTTATACGCTGATCACGAAACCGCGCTAAACAGAGACAACAACATTTTCGTTTCACATTACAACAATCAATACGATCCTATCTTTGGCATGCTGTGTCAGTGGATTTTAACCGGAGAGCGCGCATGGTTTACCCTCGCCGATGCCTTGGCGAAACATGTTGCTGATATTGACGTTTATCATACTGACAAGGACAAACCTGAATACAACGGTGGCTTATTTTGGCACACCGACCATTACGTACAAGCCTGTACCGCCACCCATAGAACCTATTCCAAACGACAACCCAGCCATGTCTATGAAGACCACGCCGGCGGGGGAGGACCTGGCGGCCAACATGGTTACACCAGTGGTTTGGCGCTACATTACTTACTGACTGGCCGCCCCACCTCTAAGAAAGCGGCCCTTTCAATTACACATTGGCTAACACATTACTACGAAGGTGATGGCACAATGGTTGGCGCCCTTCTCGCCTTGAAAAACAGCGGTTCTGCCGGGCTAAAATGCGTAAAGACCAATACCTACCCCCTTGATCGAGGAACAGGAAACTACCTTCACGCGTTATTTGACCGATTTGAACTTTTGGGCACGCAGTCCGATATAGATAGTGCCGCACACGTGATACGTCACACGGTCTCCCCCCAGGATGACATTACCTCTAGGCATCTCGAGGATGTGGAAAATACTTGGTTCTATACGGTATTTCTTCAAGCAGTGTGCAGATTTATACAGATCAAGACACAACTCAACACCTTGGATAGTGACTACGACTACGCGGTAAAATCTTTGCAACATTATGCCCGTTGGATGCTAGATAACGAGTACGCCTACCTAGACAAACCCGAGATCCTCGAGTTTCCCAATCAAACGTGGAGTGGTCAGGATTTGAGAAAGCTTTGCGTACTGCATTTTGCAGCAAGCTTGTTACGCGAGAGTGACGCTAAAAGAGTCATGGAAAAAATACATCTATTAAAAGATACGATTTTAGCGCGACTGAAAAACCACCACGAAACCTCCACCACTCGCGTTTTGTGTTTAATGATGCAAAATGCACACTACGAGGCCTATAAAATAGAACCCAAACAAGCACGTAAGGTAACCCGTGACGAGCCAAACGAATCTGCCATAACACATAGGCAGCCTTATAGCGTAGTGAAGTACTTTGCTCGACATTTGCGACACTTTTCATTTCAACGTGAGCGACAACAATTTGTAAAACGCTTTGTGCAAACACAAAAGTGGTTGGGCAAACCATGAGTATCATCACCTCGTTTATTATTCCTCACAAAGGCCGTGAGGAAATGCTGATTCGAACGCTAGAGAGCATCGCCAATCAAACGGCCCCAGGCAACACCTATGAAGTCATTGTCGTTAGTCAAAATTCAGATTGTTCGCAAACACTAAACGAATTGACTAAATCGATGCCTTTGCGGGTTATATACAATGACACGGCAAATACCATTTCACACTCAAGAAATTTAGGGGCCAGTGCGGCAAAGGGAGAGTATTTCGCGTTTCTTGATGCAGATGTTGAATTAGCCAATGAGTGGCTTGACGTTATGCTTTGCACCCTTCAAGAAAAGAGTGCGGCTTTAGTCAGTGCGATGCAAATAGATAGTAGGGATGCACCGCCACTGGAAACAATACGCACTGCGTTGACTAACGCCGAACTCGATACTGATGTTAGCTTTTTGCCTGGGCGCAATCTCTTTTTGCACCGAAGTACCTTTTTCAAAGCCGGTCAATTTCCAGAGCACCTTATGACCTGTGAAGATTATTATTTTACTGATAAAGTAAACAATATCGGAAGGCTGTATTACACCTCAAATACACACTATATCCACCTTGGCGAAGATAAAGCCTTTGTTCCAATGTGGAAAAAAGAAGTATGGCGTGGTCAGAGTAATATTGCTTCACTAAAAGGCAGAAAAATCCCTATGAGGGAATGGCCCAGTTTTATTGCGCCATTCGCGGTAACGGGAGGGCTACTATTAGCCTGCCTAGCCTTAGTATTCACGCAATATGAAGCGGCGACTTTTTTATTTATCTGTATGCTGCTGGTTATGCTGCTATACACGGCTCGACTGAAAAAATTGACCGGAAAAAAAGTATCCATTGTTCATTGCGCCCTTTTTTATCTACTTTACTTCCCGGCTAGAGCCATAGGGACCGTATTAGGAGTAAGCGGCTCGGTATACACCAGTTCGCATAAATAACTTATGAAAGTATTACAGTTTATTTGTTCAACAGGTTTCTACGGCGCTGAGCGTTGGGTATTAGCGCTTGCCAAGCACTTGCCTCGCCATGTTACCAGTGAGTTAGTGGTAACGTTAGAACCCGGCACCGAAGAACTCGAACTCGTTAAACAGTTTGGTGCGATTGGCCATACTCACGCTATTCCCATGAAAGGCAGATTTGACCTTTCTGCAGTAAATAAGTTAGCCGCATTGATAAAAGCGCAAGACATTGACGTGATTCACACCCATGGGTACAAGTCGGATATTCTAGGTGTCATGGCAGCTAAAAAAGCAGGTATTCCCTGTGTGGTCACCCCACATGGGTTTGAAAATGCCGCCGACTTAAAACTGCGCTTGTTTATATGGATAGGCTGCCAATCTATGCGATTTGCAGACAAAGTGGTACCGCTGTCAAAGCAACTCATGCGTGACGTAGAAAAGTATAACGTCAGCAAAGACAGATTGGCCTACATTCAAAACGGTGTAGACTTGTCGGAAGTTGAAGCCGTGAGATTAACAAAATCCGGCGTTAAGCCCCAGAAAAAAACCATCGGCTTTGTTGGCCAAATGATAAGCCGAAAAAACATAACCGCTATCTTGGACTGCTTTAATGATTTGTACCAAAAACGCCAAGACATTGAGCTAGTCCTCTTAGGCGACGGCGAAGAACGCCCCTCTCTAGAGGAATATAGCAAAACACTGGCAAGTAAGGACAGTATTCAATTTTTAGGTTTCAGAAACGATAGGCTTCAGCTATTACGTGACTTTGACCTTTTTGTAATGACATCAACGCTAGAAGGTATTCCACGCTGTTTAATGGAAGCGTGTGCGATGGAAATTCCAGTGTCTGCGTATGATATTGCAGGTATTGACCAACTCATTACACACCAAGAATCTGGCTTGCTAGCGCCGCTACATGATAAAGAACAACTGCAAAAAGACTGGGAAACCCTGTTAAACGATAGCGAATATGCTGCAACATTGGCCCACAATGCTAAAGCCTTTGTTGAAGCAAATTTCTCGGCAAAAAGGATGGCCGATGAATACATGGTGTTATTTGAAGAATTGGTAAAAGAGAAAGTAGATGCCTAAACAGGATGTTTTATTTGTTTTAACAATAGACACGGAAGAAGAATGGCATTGGGACAATGACGATTTTCCCGATCGTGACTTCTCCTTAGAAAATGTGGAAAAGCTTCCCGCTTTTCAGGCCTTTTGTGAAACGTTAGGCATACGCCCCACCTACTTTGTTGACTATGCAGTGGCAAGCAACAATATAGGCAGCACTATTCTTCGAGAATTCGTAGAGGACCAAAAAGCTGAAATCGGCGCCCATTTACACCCTTGGTGTAACCCGCCCTATTTTGGAAAGACCACCGAAGCAGAGTCCCATGTCATTAACCTTCCTCACGAGCAGGTGGTTGCCAAACTAGACGCGCTAAACACCCTGCTGTGGGAAAAATTCAGTATTAAACCAGAGTCGTTTAGAAGCGGGCGTTGGGGAATCAATGCAAAGACTTTACGTTTATTGGCGTCCAGAGGCTACAAGATTGACTCAAGCGTTTACCCTTTTTACAAAAATGACTATTTTAGCTGTATAGGGGCACCAGAAAAGCCCTACTGGCCTTCTTTTGAAAATGCTCTTGCCCCAGGACAGCAAAGACAGATTTTAGAGCTGCCAGTAACGGCTGGCTTTAACGTAAAAAATTATAACCTTGGTGAGCGCGTTCACAACGCACTGTCTAAGCCGCCATTCAACTGGCTAAAAGTGATAGGTGTGCTGTGGCACAGTAAGTTATTGAGAAAACTTTATTTAAGCCCAGAGCTAACCAAAACAGAAGATATGATTGCCCTGGTTGACCAAAGCTTGGAAAAGCAACAACCCGTTATTCATATGTATTTACACAGCTCCAGTTTAATTGATGGCGTGACAGGCCTATTAGAGGTAGACAATGCATGTTCACGCATATGCGAACGAATGAAACGTGTTGTTAATCATTTAAATACCCAAGCAAATGTGCGTTTTTGTACCATTTCAGAAGCGCGTGTTATTTTAGCGAATCAACATTCCCACAACGGTGTTGTGAGCATTGAAAAGGTATCGTCATAATGCAATCTGATGCACAACTTTCAACAGCTTCACTGAATGACAAGGCTGATTGGGATGCATATAGTTTGACCCATGAATCAACGACTGCCTATCACAAGTATGCTTGGCTAGAAGCCGTGGAGCATGCCTATGGCCACAAACCCCTTGGCGTTATTGCTAGGCACCCTAAAACTCAGAAAGTCGTTGGGCTTTTCCCCGCTGTGTTCATGAAAACGCCGTTTTGGGGTAAACAAATATGTGCGCTGCCTTATTGCGATGTGGGATACGGTCTTGCCGATAATGCTGAGGTATTACAAGACATGCAACACTTCCTACACACTAAAATGGCAAATGCGGGATGTAGAAAGTTAGAGATACGACAAGCCGAATCAACACCCCCCGGGCAAGACATTCAAGCAGGCCATAAAGTGAGAATGCTACTATCCCTGCCCGAGTCGAGTGACACCCTAATGGCGTCTTTCAAATCAAAGTTAAGAAGCCAAATTCGAAAAGCCGAGAAAAATGGCCTTACGGTTACCCTTGGCAAAACACCTGAATTGCTCAAACACTTTTATCGCGTGTACGCAGTTAACATGCGCGACCTAGGCTCTCCTGTACACGCCTTAGGGTGGTTCGAGAGTGTCCTTGCCGCGTACGACGAAAATTGCATAGTGAGTGTCGTTTACAAGGGCGACATGCCCGTAGGTGCAGGCTTGGTCATAATCAATGGAAATAATGCTTCTATTCCATGGGCATCAACATTGCGTGAATTCAACAAATTAGCACCAAACATGCTACTTTATTGGTCGTTACTCGCCCATTGTGCCGACTCAGGTATTGATACCTTTGATTTTGGGCGCTCTTCCTTCGAAGAAGGGACTTACAAATTTAAAAAGCAGTGGGGGGCAGTGCCTCAACCGCTGAATTGGCAATCCCTAGGGGCTGACAATAAAAAACTCGGCTCAGATACGTCTCCCTCTACCAGTAAATTTCGACCTTTGATGGAGAGTATTTGGAGAAAGCTTCCTTTAGAATTTACGATAAAAGCGGGCGCGTATGTTCGGCCTTATATCAGTTTATAGGGATTAATAAAGATGTGTGGCATTGCCGGATTTAGCCTATTTAACCATCAAGAAGGTGGACAAGCTTCGTTAACCTCAATGCACGAAGCTATTCATCACAGAGGTCCAGACGCTAGTGGTACCTACCTAGATGAACACATTGGCTTATGTCATCGACGGTTAAGCATTCTTGATTTGTCCGAAGCCGGCAATCAACCTATGTTTTCTGCTGACGGCAATCTCGTTATTGTATTCAATGGAGAGATTTACAATTTCCTTGAACTACGTGCAGAATTGGAAGCTGAGGGCGTCCAGTTTAAAAGTCATACTGATACTGAAGTTATTTTAGCACTCTATGCGCGAGAAGGTACTCAGTGTTTAGGCAAGCTTAACGGTATGTTCGCCTTTGCCCTTTGGGATAAAACCAAGCAAGAACTTTTTATTGCCCGCGATAGGCTGGGCAAAAAACCTCTCTACTACTTTTCGCACAATGGCCGATTTGCCTTTGGCTCTGAGATTAAAGCTATATTGGCATTAGAAAACATTCCAAGAGAAATTCGCTTAGATGCCGTTTACGACTTCTTTGCTTACCAATATGTGCCGGACCCGAAAAGCATATTTAAGCATATTCATAAATTGCCCCCAGCCCATTACCTATTGTTAAACAAAGATGGCTTCACCCTTACAGAATATTGGGACATAAGCTTTAAGAACACATCAAGGGATAGCGAAGAAACCCACAAAGCACAGCTGAAAGGCTTACTCGAAAAAGTCACTAAGCAGAGAATGGTAAGTGATGTTCCCCTCGGTGCATTCCTAAGTGGCGGCGTAGACAGCTCGGGGGTGGTTGCCATGATGGCACAAGCAAGCGAAACGCCTGTGAAAACCTGCACTATCGGCTTTGACAATAAAGACTTTAACGAAGCTGACTTCGCCCGTGAAATTGCTGAAAAATACAAAACAGAACACCATGAGTACACTGTTCATCAGAACGTTGCCGACAGACTAGAGCATATCGTCAGCTTTTTTGATGAGCCGTTTGCTGACCCATCACTCGTGCCGACTTTCTTTGTTTCAGAATTGGCGAGAAAGGCTGTCACTGTTGCTCTTGCCGGTGACGGTGGTGACGAAATGTTCGCAGGATACGAAAAGTACTCGGTTGACGACATCGAGAACAAACTTAGAAACAAGTTCCCCGAAGCGGTCCGAAAATCGATATTTCCAAGTCTAGGCAAATTTGCAGGGAAAATACCAGGCACAGTTGGCAAAAAAGCGAAGTCATTACTTACAAGCTTGTCTCACGACCCAGCAATGGGCTTTTATATCACTAACAGTATGATGACGGACGACATGTGGCAAAGCTTGGTAAAAACCGAGGTGACTGAAGAGCTTGGTGATTACCACCCCAGTCAATATACGTTAGAGATGTACAACAAAGCCGATGGCCCCGACCATTTGAGCAAAATTCTCTACACCGATATCAAAACCTACATGACGGGCGATATCCTTGTGAAAGTGGATCGAATGAGTATGGCTAACTCGTTAGAAGTAAGGGCGCCTATTCTCGACTACCAAGTTGCAGAGTTTGCCGCCACCCTACCCTCTTCTCAGAAATATCGAGACGGTGAGAAAAAATACTTACTTAAGGAAGTCTTTAAACCTTTTATTCCTGACTCATTGTTATATAGAAAGAAAATGGGGTTCAGCACGCCCTTAGATGAGTGGTTTAGAGGGGAGCTAAAAGAGCTATTTGAATCCATTCTATCTAATGCTAGCTATGGCGTTTACGACATATTTGACCGAGATAGTGTCAACCAAGCCTGGCAACAGCATCAAAACGGGACCCACCAACACGGGACAGTGCTTTGGAGCATGCTCATGTACCAAATGTGGTACAACCGCTATGTAAACGTTGATAAAGAAAGAGGTTTGCAATGAAAGTGCTTCATATTACCTATGACATGAGGATAGGCGGCACCGAGATGGTGATAAAGAACCTCATTGAGAGTAATACTGATGATAGTATTGATATGTCGATATTTTGTATTGAGTCTCCCCTTGGACCTTGGGGGGAAGAGCTTAAAAAAGCAGGGATCTCCATCAGTGTGAAAGCACGTCAACCGGGTTTTGATCTTCTACTTATCAAAGCGATACGCAAGCATATAAAAGACAATCACATCGACATCGTTCATTGTCACCAATACACGCCCTGGGTGTACGGTGCAATTGCCACAGCCTTTACCAGTACAAAGGTTGTTTTCACTGAACACGGGCGCTTTTATCCAGATTCGAGCAGTTGGAAGCGAAAATTCGTCAACCCTATTTTATGTAAGTTAACTTCTGTCATTACTGCCATATCTAAAGCAACTAAAGACGCCCTAGTTACTTACGAATATATTCCCTTCGATAGTGTAGACGTTGTGTACAATGGCATTGAACCTTTGCGCCCTAACCAAGAAGAACTGCCACAGCTAAAGACTCAACTTGAACTACCTCAAGATGCATTAGTTTTTGGCACCGTTGCCAGACTAGATCCTATAAAAAACCAGAAAATGCTGATTACTGCATTTGCCGAAGTTAGCGCGATACTACCAAACGCCTATTTGTTAATAGTCGGAGATGGTGAGCTAATGGGCGAGCTAAATTCATTAGTGGCACAATTAGGTATTGCTGAAAAAGTCCTCTTCGCAGGATACAAGTTAGATCCTTCCAACTATCTGGCAATTATGGACGTATTTTTACTCCCATCGCTAAGTGAAGGTACATCGATTACATTACTAGAGGCCATGTCTATCGGAAAGCCATGTATTGTTACCAATGCAGGAGGAAACCCAGAAATTGTAGCTCATTTAGAGACGGGATTGGTGGTGACTAATGATAATGAACAAGAATTAAAAGATGCGATGATTTCCATTAGTCAATCAAACGACTTGTACGTCAAACTCTCAAATAACGCAAAGCCCAGATTTGATGAACATTTCCATGCAACAAAAATGTTCGACAGTTATTCTAAAATTTACCTTAGAACCTTGGAGTCATAGTGAAATTAGCGAACACTTTTATCAAAGTTTGTGAGATGAAAAATGGGCGATAATAAAAATATACCTATTTTCTTATTAATGGGATTCCCAAGGTCTGGCACTACATGGTTTTCAAATTTAATAAATTCTAGTGAAAGCGTAATATACAGACATGAACTTATAGGAAGAAACCATGGCATGATGGGAGACAGGGTTTTCTCTAAACTAAAATATGCAAATGGTTTGAGTTCCTCTGATTATGAAGTCGTAGAGAATGTGATTAAAAAAGCGCATGTAGAAACGGACAAACCCCCATTTTTTAAGAAGAAATACGGGTTGAGAAAGTTTCCCAAAATTCAGTATTTTTTCTGGTCGCTCGCTAAAGTCTTTCCCCGCGCTTCTGGCTTCTACAACCGTCTTTATCGACTAGGCAACAATCACGATTGGAAAGTTTTAATAAAAGAAACACGATCACTTACGGACATGCGGTCCATGATCCTCGGCTTAGATCCGAACGCACTATTGTTTCTAGTGAGAAAGCCTCAAGCTACCATTCTTTCTCATATTAAGGGAGTGAAAAAGAAAAAAATGAGCCCCTTGCCTGATAAGGTCAAGAATAGGCTACGGATAGAAGCTTCAAATAGCGATTACTTTAAAACACACTTAAGTCATAAGAAACTTGATGCCGAGTTAAAAGATTTAGAGTATTACGCGATTAACTGGGCGCTGTATCACGAAAAAGCATTAGCATTAAAAACAGAATTTTCTTCTGCTTCGATTTATTTCTACGACGAAATCATGGAAAATCCTCGAAAAGAAATAGAGCACATTTTTTCAAATCTACATCTTGAGATATGTGATGAAGTAGAAACTTACATCGCACAGAGTTCCGGACAAAAGTCTAACTATTTAAAAGATGCGGGCGACCAATACTATAGTGTTTATAGAGATAGCTCGTTTAATAAAGATTCTTGGAAGGACGAACTCACACAGAAAGAAATAGACCTTATTGATTCTTACTGTAGCACGATGTATGAAAAACTGAGTGAGCTAAAAGCACAAAGCTAATAACGATGTCAGTTAACTTCACTTGTGCTTCAGGAAATTTACTTCCGGTAACGACATTAGACGCTGTAACTCAGGCACTATCTAAATGCTTTTTAGTATGTAAATTGAATGTTGTGCTTTACGCTAAACGCATGGATTTCGACTAAAAAGTCAGTCTTGGACAACTCTTCTGAGTTGTCAACCAAGTCAGCTCTGCCCCCATTTCTTGATGATATTAGCCTATTAACATGGTTATTCTTAATTACCACATCTTGTGTTGGTGTAAACCGGTATTCAATAGCTCTTCTGTACGAATGTTCCATAAAGATATAGTTGTTTTCTACCAAGGTATTGGGGCTGTCTTCCAAGACTATTCCAGTATCCCCAAAAGGGTCTTGATTGTCTGAATGATAAATGAAGTTATTCCTGATAATGCCACCAAAATTTGAGAATTTGATGTACTTATTTTCATCCCCTTTGACGCGTTTTCTCATTCCAAAACCAATCGCTCTATCTGAGTCAATGATGATATTGTTTTCAACAACATTATTCTCGGTATTGTTCCATAAATGTATAGCATGCTCGGAAATACGATTTCTTGGGCTCGCAATATGCTTAAATACGTTCCCTCGGATCACCCAGTTTCTGATTCCGTGTGCATCTATACCACCAATGTAATAGTGGGGGCCGATTCCAGCACTGTATTCAAAAAGGCAATTCTCAACGATTCCCGAATCAGACTGAATATTGGGTTTGTTTCGTTTGTCATAGCTGAC
The DNA here is from genome assembly GCF_015767655.1 of Alteromonas sp. B31-7. NCBI lineage: Bacteria > Pseudomonadati > Pseudomonadota > Gammaproteobacteria > Alteromonadales > Alteromonadaceae > Alteromonas > Alteromonas sp. B31-7. Next base: position 1,423,724 of record NZ_CP065233.1, on the reverse strand, counting down.
TTTTAGTAATTGTTCATAGCTATCCCTTATGGTGCAATTACGAATAATTGGAAAGTCTGCATTACGCTCAGAACGAATTTGAATAATATGGTTACCCGCATTTTGCATCGTGATACCATCAATGACCACGCCTGAACTTTTTATGTCTATCAAGTTCTCAACAGTTTTAGACCTTCTCATTCCCTTACCATTAAAAATCACCGAATTTTTATCAGCGACTTCAGACAGCAAGATGATATTTGGCTTATTAAATACTATTGTTTTGGTTAAATCATACGTCCCAGGAGCAACATATATCGCCACATTACCATCGGTGCGCTCCAGTACGTTAAGCAGTTGCTCAGGCGAATTGACATACTCTTTGTCGTAATTTTCGGGAACCGCAATCTGTAGTTGATTAACGATGAGATGTTCATGAGGATTAACACGCTTTTCTGCAGGTTGGTATGTGGCTATATCAACATTGGACACAACATTAGAATTGGGGGTAGTAACGCCAGAAATAACGGCTTTAATATCCGATCTAAAAAAAAATCCAATAATAGCTAGTGCACCCAATCCAGCAGCAATACCTAGTCCTTGAGCAATTCCGATCAAAAACTTTTTAATGAATAATTTAAAAAAAGCCATAGATATTCGCTCTTCCTTGGACAAAAACGTTACATGTGAACTCAGTTGACTAGTTCTAAGACAGATAATTCAGCCTAACGGAAAGAGGCCTTGCTCTTTCTTGCCGATAAATGAAATAAATAACCAGCCAGCAATATAATCGCTATGGGAAATGGCCATTTAAGCCAATAGGCAACAATTTCAAAATAGTATTTTTTAGTAATAAAGTGCGACACCCCATCCCAACGTTTAAATGAATTGTCATATATTTTGCTCATTGTTATGACATCACTATGTGGATAACCCGCATTTGCGTAGGCCTCGCCAGCGATATCCGGTGTAGATTGTAGCGCTACAGGACTGAAATTGAGCGAAACGCCAAAATCCGGATCAAATGTTAACTCTTCACCGTTTTCAAACGTTGCGGTTAAAATTACATGACCTGGAAATGTAAGTAGTTGATTGGGGATTCCTTGCCTGTCTAATAGCTGGGACATAATCATAGAAGCATCGCCACAAATCCCAATACCTCTATTAAGGCTTTTTTCATAATTTGCGAAATGGTATCTTTCGTATTCCGGAATCCCCGAGAATCTACCCATAAAATATAGAAAGTAATTCTCCCATATTGGGACAAGTTGGTTAAACTTCTTAGTATCATATCTGCGCCAATGAATATGCGCTAAGCCACTACCGATAACTTTCGTAATTCGCTCAGCATATTCTTTGTCTGTTTCCCCTTCGACCCGTTCAATAGCAGTAAACGTTTCCTCTCGCGTTAGTGTAATATCATTTTCAAACCGCAATTCATCATCAAAAAATACGGAAGGTCTCACATCCTTGAAAAGACCGTAAATATTCACGCTGAATAACCCTAAACCTAAGGTCATTAATACCACAGCGATATATGTGTAGGGGTTAGTTTTCATTTTTTTACTACCGATGCCTTTTCTTGGTTAGCGGTGTATCTCACGACGTAGATATTATAAGCACAGGCGATAAACAATACACACCAATACAATATTTCAGCTCTCATCCGATTCATAAACGTCATCGCCACAACAAAGGCCAGAAGCGCACATTGAAGCGCTATCACCTTAAAGTAATTGTCTACGTCAACGCGTTCTTTTAATGCTCTCTTGGTAATATTAGAGGTTCGGTAACAGGCATATAACATCATGATCAATGCGAACAGGCCTACATAGCCAATTTCTGTTAACGTTTCAAACCACGTGGAATGAACCGATCTTTTCCGGCTTTCTCCAGTGTCTACACCTTCTGGTATATACATAGGGGCAAACACGTTAAACCCTTGAAAGCCGTTACCAAAAGGATAGTCTTTAGTCATTTCCCACGCGGACTGCCAAAAAATAAATCGTGTCGCACCCGATTCTTGATCAACATTTTCAGTTGATTGGGTGGTCATTGTGTAAATACGTTCGATAAAAGCTTTGTCAACAATTACAGCAGCGCCAGTTAGCCCTGCCAACGTAATGACTACAGCTGCCGCTTTCTGATACTTTCTTTGAAAACTAGAGAAATACATGTGCCACATAAAGAGACCGCAGCTCACAGCAACTGCCAAGAAAGCTCCCCGACTGTTAATCAAGACGATCCCATTAGCAATAAACGCGCCCGCTATGGCTATTAGTAGGCGAATTTTGTTATTACTCGCTGTCCAAAAATAATATAGACACAGTACCACACTAGGCGCAATCGCAGCAGCTAAGCCATTAGCATCTGGTGAATCAACCGTACCAATACCTTCAACTCGGCCGGCACCGTTTCTTCCTTTTTGCATCGCCATAAAGCTAATGTACCAAGCTCCATATATATAGCCGTACATCATAATATTAAGGTCTTTATCAGACTCGCACATCTTGAATGCGATGCTAATAATTACCATTAGCTTAAAGTAAAAGACCAGTGCTTGATTATGCCCAATGGGGAGCACTGCGTAAAAAGACGCTATGCCATAGAGCAGCAGAAGCACGTACATCCATCTAAACTGTGGTATTTGAAATAGACGGTTTTGGTTAAATTTCCCAAAAGACTTTAGAAATAGTAGTCCCATGACCACAACCACGATAAATGAATAAGGCAAGTTTGGTACAGATGACCCCCACCATCTATTTTGAGGATTGTAAAAATAGACTGCCTGATAAACCGCAAATATGAACATCGGAGAAGCTAAAATTGCGTAAAATATTCCGCCAGCATAGCTTCCTAAAAACAGTAAAATATTAATCATTTAAGGTCTTATTTATTCAATCTATCCAAATTACTCAATCTACTGCCCATTCTCATAAAAGGTAACTCAATATATTTGTACGAAATATGAGCAACATACAAGCTTACGAATCCACCAAATGTAATGACCACGAAATAGCGCTGCGCAGAATCAGTCACACTAAAGTAGATAAGTAACAAAACGGCGCACCCGATGAGTAAGTTGTGGTAAAGGTAGAGGCTGTAAGAATATTCACCCATTTTATATAGCTGACTGATTAATATTCTCGGTAGTTTTACCTCTGCGAAAAGAATAGATGCCACAACTGATAGCGCTATGAGTCCTAACATTACCCAAATGTTTGAGATAACGGGCAGGTCTGGAATCTCAACAAACCCATTACTCACTATTGAAGCAGACACAAACAAAAAAACAAATGTGATGGTTCCGATATATTGGTTTAAACGCAATTCATATTTTCTATAAATATACCCGAGAAAAACCCCACCACAAAAGGTGAAGCCCAGCATAAAGACTCTTTGATCTTTAAATATACCTAAATCCAGCTTGAAAACCATGTATAAGGCTACGCCCATTAAAATTGGTGAAAGTGATTTCAGCTTAGGGATTAACAAGATCATAATGGGAAACAACAGGTAGTATTGGAACTCAACAGGTAGACTCCAATAGGCATTGTTGAACAAACCCGGCTGACCAGAAATATTGAAACTCAATGTTAAATAAGTAAGGAAATCAGTTGGAGTTGGTACCTGTAAGAATTGCCGCTCTATCCAATTGCCAGTAGCTACTCCATAGAATTCTCTAAATGCAAATGAAAATACAAAATAAACCAACAATGACAAAGCAAATGCTGGCCAAATTCTGAAGAAGCGTTTGATGTAAAAAGGAAAAACATTTAACTTGGACGCCCTACTTGTATGGCTTAGATAAAGTGTGGTACCGCTAAGAGTAAAGAACAAAAGCACGCCAAACGTGCCTAAATCGAAGACCTTTAGCCATATCCAATTTACGGGTTCATCTTTTGATAAGTAGGTATCTTGAGTCGCCCTCAGACTATGCGAAATCACGACGAGTAATGCAGCTATTCCTCTCAACCAAGTCAGAGGTTTAAAATGATGTTTTTCACTGCTCATCACATTACGTCTCTACTTCACAATGATGCTGAGGTAGCTGTCGCTTCAAATGTTCAATCCATAACTTATTACCAGAGGTATTTAAGTGCAAACCATCACCAACATGATAAATGGTAGACAACTCATTCCCATCATTAAGGAAAATATCATATTGCTTCACTAGTGAAACGTTGTCATATTTGTCAATTTCCTCTGCTAGCATTAAATTAAACGCCGAAATATCTCCAGCTATACGTTTCAATTTGGCGGACAGGCTGTTCACAGGCAACAACTCACCTACGATAACGCGAGGGTGATCCGAAAGTGAGGCGAGTAATAGAGAAAACTCACTTAACGTAGAGGCTAAGGATTGACCTCTTATAAGATCATTTATGCCCACACCTATAAAGATACAATCAGTGTTACTTGTGCTTTTATAATCACTCAATCGCGCTCGGACGTTACCCACAGTGTCGGTGCCGATTCCAAAATTAATGGCATCTTTTGAGATTTCTGATACTGCTAAGCCTTGAATCAAGCTGTCACCGATAAATAGCACTGTTCTGTGAGAGTATTGACGATCTAAACGTTTATAAAAAACATGCGTAGACTGCACGAAATAGCTTTGTGGAGACGGCATTTTTTTGGCATCTAAATACAGGAAACTGACGAAGAGAATGCCAGCGATCAATATTCCAATAAGGATATTTTTCATTGTCTATACCATCGTTCCTTGCGTTCTTTTTGCTGCTTCCTCGCTCGCCACATCGCTTGTCTCCAGCGGTACTGGATTTGAATCTCTCCAATAATTTTCTGATGCCATTTAAAATAAAACAACTGAAGTTTAGATAATTTTACAGGCTGGCCAATTCTTTTATAACCCAGTTTTTCTAGCAAGTCGCCCGCAACATTTTCAACGACATCAATCTCAAATTGAGACAATTTAAACTTCCACTTCTCGGACAGTGTTTTATCCGGTTTTTTAAATGTATGAACATTTTCTCGCTGAACGTTGTAATAGCTGGCTTGCTTGTCGTATTCAAGCATTTCCGGGGCAAGTGAACATTCCAAAAACTGACAAACTTGTTCAAGTGTAGGTTTAAAGTTTGTAACGATATCTTCATAGCGTATAAACAAAAAGTTTTCAGGCATTTCAGACATAAATTCAAGCTGTTGCTCGACTTCGCGCTTCCATCGCTGTGCACCATAATAGGCGTTTGTACCTAGCCCCCATTTGTTCTCCATATAGGAGTTTGTTACACCGCGCCCATCGCGAACAATAATAATGAACTTAGACGCTGGTAGAAAATTGCGCAATACATCAATATATTCAGTTAATTGAGGATCTTTTAGCCCCCAAATTGGGGCGGCTTTCACCAAATTCGCTAACTCTGAACCATTCTCAATGTAAACCTGTTTTTCTATTCCCTTGATAACCGCTTCAGTTGACGAAGAGTCCTCAAAGACCTTGGGCAAATCAAGTTCGTTTTGAATAAATACTTCAGGGTGTGCTGATAGAATTCTGGTTAACAATGTTGTCCCAGAACGCTGCGTTCCCATGATAAATAAAGGCGATAACATCTTAAAAACTCTCTAGTTACTTTAGATTATTCATTGAGAAAGATTGCAACAAGGATGGAGAATACTTCATACCTTTGATGAATGGTTTAATCTTTGCTTTTGTGACTTTCCACCAATTATCTCGCCATCTATCACTTATGTTATCACCAGAGGCCAATACATAGCCTAAGATTGGAGCTCCAATCACAATATAAGGTGCTGCTGCCTCTTGTTCAAAAAAATTGCGTATTTGCATATGCGGATATCGCGCCCATGGAATAAAGCCAATAGACTCCAGCGTAGGCTTTGTAGGGATATCCATTAGCTCATCACACAATACAGAAGTTGACCCACAAAGCTGACTCATTTCTTGGCATGGTATTGCTCTACGTACGTCGTGGTATAAAAGGTAGCCCCCGTCGATTACAGCGCCAGACTTATCATCAACTAAATTGAGTACCGTTGAAACAAAATTTCTCGATAACAAATCGTCAGAATCTAAAGCATACCAGTGGGTAACACCACTGTTTACCAATGCACTCATAGCAAAAGCAATTTTTAAATTCTTATCTTGAATCAACTTATTGTGATTGAAGTCAGGTGCGTTTCGGTCCGGTGGCAAAAAATCAACTTTGACGACCTTCAATTTAGGAAATAAATCCTCAATTTCCTGGGGAATTTCGTGACCAGCAACGGCTACCACGAAACTATCGTTGTCTTGAGCATAAACCGATCTAAGCGTTGAAATAAGCGAGTTAACGGTTACTTTCCAACACTTAGAGATAGCTTTTGATTTTAGAGGTATAACAATGCCAAGCTTCAATTTTTCCATGCGAAATAGTAAACCTCTAAACGTTTAAATATTTTATTAAAAAAATGAAATCTGTTGAAAAATGAAAGATACATCACAACCAGATACATAAAATAACACGCCATGAATATGGCTACACTAAATATCACATGCAACGAAAAATAACTTTCAATAAAAAACATAGTTAATGTAGCAAACGACACTGAAGCCAAAATAGGGCTGACCGAAAGGAAAATACATTTAAAATCAATATTTGCAACGCGACAAGAAAACCCAATCGCTAGACATAGCGTGAAGAGACTAATTATGCTTCGAGCTAGCACAAAATCACTGAGTACTGGTTCAAAAGACAAAATAAGAAAAGTGATGACAGTGAGAAAAAAGCTCATTGAATCAATAATAAATATCGGTTTAGAAACACCTTTAGAAATAATAATGTTGCTGAAAAAGATCATCATCGAAAAAGAAAAAACAAAGAGTGACATCACTTGCATAAGCTCACCGGTGACCTCCCACCCATCACCTAACACTAATTGGACGAGAGGAACTGAAAACAGAGCTATACCAAAAGAAAGAGGAATGATTATAAACGCCAGTGCAAAAAGCGTGACACAGAATTTATCAATAAACTCATCATTTTTTTTGTGACCAACTTTTGAAAAAGCACTGATCAGCGGCTCCATAGCTGGGTTGATGACCTCTTGACTGGCCATCATTGACAAGTTTCTCGCAACGTGAAAAAAGCCCAATGACTCGACAGGAAATAGTTTAGAGATCCAAATTGCGTCAATTTGTCCTTTTACCGCAGAGACCATACTCTTGAGCATGATCCATTTTGAAAACGTCCACTGCTTTGCGACATTAGTAAAATCGAATTTTGGTCTATAACTACAGAAATAATATGTGCCTAGCATCATTATCACATTTGATAGCAAGTCTGCGATTATGAGTGCCCAATAGCTTTGATAAAAATACGCAATGGAGATACAAACAGCTGTAGACGATAACTTTTGAATAATTCCAATATAAAATATTGATTTATAATTAAAACTTTTCTTCTGCAAATGGATCCCTGGGTTATTCAGGGATTTAACAATGAGGTTAAATGAAACGACAATAAAGGCAAGACGAATGCTTGGGTCACCGTAAAAGTGGGCTAAAAATTCTGAACATGCCACCAGTACAATAAAAAGGCTCCCCTTAATTAGGAAATCCAAACTCCAACTTGAATTCAAATCAACGTCATCAACTTTGTCTAGTTGCAGTATGTATTGGAGAGCACCTGTTGACGCTATTTTCTCAAATATGAAAAGAACAATTGTCAGGATAGCAGCCACACCAAAGTCATAAGGGTCTAGCAGTCTAGCGAGAACAATCAAACTGAACACAGAGAGAAATCGCTTGATTAAATTGAGTGCCGTAATAATCCCTGAGCTTTTTGCTATATCGAAGAAAATCATTGCGACTTGTTCCAACTCGACTGTATTAATTTCACTAACTTTTTTACCATCAAACTAAATACGATCGAACCGTAGCCGAAATAGCTTTTTCTCGTTTGAGACAGTGTTTGGTTTGCGAGATTTACGTATTGCTGTGCGATAGATTCTAGACTCCACATCTGCCTAGCCTTTGTGGATTGACTCGTTAGCATTTCATTTGTGAGAGGGAAGACAAAATCGGACATGGTGTAACAATCAAAGCCAAACTGGCGTATGTATTCAACCGCGTAATGCTCATCATTAACAAATACAGGAACGTCATTAGCGAGGTAAACTTGCACTTTGGTCGGGGGTTTTGTTGAGTGATAAAAACGATCAGATTTAAAGTCTACTGCGAATGCCGAACGCTCAAAGGCTGCTCTTTGACTAGACTCACTCCACTGCTCAAAGCAATAGTTACCGATGAAGACCTTATCTTCCGTCACGTCAACGTCGTACACGTTATGACCTACTTCCCCCTCTGCAACAACGGAGTGCAACGACTTTTTCAAATGGTCTAGATCAGTTAAAAACACATGCGGAATTTGTGACAGGACTGGATATTTACTCAAATTGCGCAAAAGGTCAGGAATATAATCTACAACGCCAAGCCACATGTATCTGTTTTGTGGCTCTTTACGTTCTACGAGATATTTAACATAGTGATCTACATTTGAAACGTTCTCTGAGTCTATGAAGCGCTTTAGCAAGTCATTATGGACCGCAATCCTGTCAAAGAGTTTCAGTAACAAGGATGCGTCGTTAATGTGTTTCTCTGACTTAAAAAAATCAACAGGTATGTAGATTTTTCTGCTCTTCCAATTATTTACAAAAAAAGACAGTGGTGGCATCTCTTTGATTATAAAAACAAGACCATCAAAACTTTTTGGAATTTCTTTAAAAGCTCTGAAATAAATAACATTATATTCATCCTTAAGCGTATCGAAGATATCCTTGGAAACCCAAGAAAAGCTTGGCTTATCTGACTCTGGACCCACATATATGCTTTTCAAAACTTTACTCGTTATAAGGAAATAAGGTATGTGTCGTTGATTTTTTCTTTGTATTAGGGTGTCCCATATAAAATAAGGCCTTTACAAATACCTCAAATACAAAAGAGATAGTCAACCTAGATTTATACGTTTTTAAGAACTGAATTAATCCCAATAAAGCGCCCAACTTTCGGTAAAAAATTGTCTGTAATGTGAAATCCCATAACCGTTCTCGTACCCTAAACATAGAAATATATTGTGCACCACCGGCAGATACACCTGAAAGATCATGCTCTAATATACCTCCCACGTAATAACGATCAAAATTTATCGATTTAAGCCTGTAAAAAAGTGTCGTATCAACACCATATATATTAAATCTATGGTCAAAAACATCCCCAAACTTGCACTTTAATCGCCTTATCGTGTCCTCTTTAATCAATAAACCACTCAATATAGAAACGACTGAAAGTTCACTCAACTCACCGTTAAAGTCGCCAGCAACCTTATTGACTTTGGGATATCTACGCTGGTTCAATGAAACAATGCTGGGCAGAAAGACTTCTCTGTCGCCTTTCATAAAATCGTTAACAGATAAGACATATTCTTGAGTGACAAAGGTATCATCATCGAAATATATATTCGCGCAGTCTTCATTCAGCATTGAGTTGTATACAAAGCTTAGAGGACTATTTGAAAGATTTTCACAAACAACAAAATTTTTGAATGTCTGCGAATCGATGAAAGCAGCGACCTCATCTCTAATTGATGAAGGACCATTGTTCCAAATACATACAGTTATTTCAGTATCAAAAAACGAATCTATATTGTCTAATAAACTATTTACTGTCTTTGACTGGCATATTGCCTTGTTGTACAAAACAATGACTATGTTCAGCTTCATTTAACTAGTTTTTTCTGTGGTAGAACAGCTAAAAGTAGCTTATTCAACTTTGCAGTTAATCGAACGCTTAGTTTATCAGGCCGATAAACTGCATGGGTTTTCTTAACGAAGTACTTCTGCTCTATTCTAGGATCGCTGATACCCAAATTATTCACTATTACGTTTGCAGTGCTGAGGCAGAATGTTAAAGAAAGTTGATCTCTCCTCGCATTGCCTAAATATTCTTTCCACCAAAGCTCCATAGCTCTCTTGAGGTCGCAAGAATGATGTCTGCGAAAAATAACACTTGCTTCATACAACGCATTGCCTTTGAACCCATTCGCTTTGTATCTCGCCATTTGGGGAATAACCCGCCAAAAGTAGTCTAATCCGAGTTCGAGACACTCGGAAGCCTCAGAATAAACATCATCACGTTTATAATGTTTATAAAGTGCAATATCTTTTGATGCTAAAGCGTTATCTATTACGTCTTTAAGGGCTGAAACTACCTGGATATTTCCATCTACGTACACGCTGCACTCGTACTGCGGAAACAAAAGATGAGGATGCATTTTTATGTATCGGTTTAAATCTTTATGACTTAGGCTGGATTCAGGCAGCTTCATCAAATTCCAACCTGGTGGTACTTCACCACTAAAAGCATTGTCGACGATTAATATATAGTCGACATCGCTTTCAGCTATATCAAGAGGAAGTAACTTGTCATAAGCACCAGTTATAACTGAGTACACTACATACGGCTTCATTTTACCCTCGTTACATGTGACAACGTAGAACAAATGTCCGAATCAACATTTATTGGTTCACTGTTAATATTATATTGTTTTCGTGATAACTCGCTTGTTCATACAGGCAGGCACTCAAACGGCTACTTGTATAAGTTCACTAATTTCCAAGTGTTCCAATTATTCAATTGAATACGTTGTCTTTAGGCTATTCTTTGTCGCGGCCATTTCCAACGTATGCAAGGCACCAGAAAAGTTTGATTTGCTATCAACCCCAAGTATTACTAGCTTTCCAGACGATGGTACACCTAATAAGACTAGCCATGTTTGATATAACTTAGCTTCTAATTTACTGGTGAAAAGTCTGTCATTAATCTCGTACCAACTAGCATAATTGACATTACTTCCTGTAGGAGAAGTAATAGTGCGCACCTGCAACTGTTTTCCTAGTAGAGATAAAGAGCTGATTTCACTATTCAATAATGACCATCTTTGTTGCGTATATGGCTTATGTAAATCGGTAACAAGCTCGTTATCAATGCCACTAAACCAGGCTTCGTAGAGCACTGCGGTACAAGCGCCCTCTACTTCGAACATAGCCTTAGTGGTTTTATCAGGATTATTGAAGCTCGGAGTCAAGTTTATATCGTGTTGAAAACACTGCTCGAGGCCAATCGTTTCTTGATCAAAATCATTGGGTTTTAGGTTGCCCAAAGCAGATTGAATAAAAGTGGACCACAACGAAAAACTCACAAGCAATAGACTAATCGACAAAACTTTTAATTGATGAATAGACCAATGACCCGCACTAGTCGTCATTTGAGCACTCTCATCAGTCCCTACTTTGTCTCGAATAAGCTCTCCAATACCAAGAAGGCAAACAATAACAAACGCAAAGAAAAACCATCCATAGATCAAATGGTCAGCGCCCGCCGCATGCTCCATATTGGTGTAATAAGCAATCAGGATAATTCCATAAATGCGCACAATATTAGCGGCAACAGGGAACAAAAACGACAACAAAACAAAAAATATTTGTCTCTTGCGAGATTGCAAATTCAAGTATGTGTACAAGACCCCAATCACAATACTAGCGATAAAAAAGCTTACACCTGAACACGCTTCAGCGACCAAAAAACGACCTTGTGGAATTTCTAAATACAGCCCGTTACGATAAAGCGGTATACCAGTTACTCGTAATAATGCGACAGCGCCATCTGCTGCAATTTCTTGCAAATAAGGGATAAGCTGTTCCCCCACCGGTATGCTAAACAACATAAATAACAATGGAAACACGATAACCCTGGCAGCCTTATGCCCGATGGCTAACCATATCAATGCAGGAAGAAGTACAAACGTTGCTGTGTGCATAAATAGTTGGATATCACCCGCCACGCCCACAATGTACAAAAAGCAGCTTGGGAAAATCACGATTAGAGGAAGCAATGAAATGTTTTTTTCAACAGCGATTAAGCGTGCGCGTCGAAGGTATATTAAGTAAAGCGAGGCTGGAATTATGAAGAAACCGTGATTAAAAATGTCATTCGTCCACCAGACCTGAGCAGCAGAGAATAATCCTTGATGGCAAAACAACAGCCAAAGTAACAATATAATTCCGACAGAGACGTATTGCTTTTTGTACTGCTTAATCACGCATTCCCTCACTTTTGTTCTTTGACAATGTCGTAAGTTCGACTAATTGTCTGCCACTTATAATCTTTAAGTAACTTGACTATCTTTGTTTCCATTCGAGACAGATTAATGTAATGACGAAACTTGGACAGAAGCGAAGCGCCTTCAATGCGAGGCTGATCAGGATCTATCTCCCAAGGGTGGAAATAAAAATTATAAGGGTGAGGCTCTTCATTCATAAAACGCTGAATGCGCTTTTTAGATAGGCGATAAGGGTAAAGCCTAAAATAACCACCTCCACCTATACCGGTATTGGCGTTATTTTTACGTAGCGTTGGAATTGGTATTTCAATAATTCCCTCTGGCCTATCGTACTTAAACCTAGGCCATTCGGGCACGCCATATAAGTCGTGTTCTATAGGGTATGTACTTGATGAGTAGATAAAACCTTGCTCTTTAAGTACGTCGTAAACCCAGGTGTTTGTGTCATTCACTGAAAAACTGGGGGCGCGATAGCCAATGACTTTCACGCCGCCAATATCTTCCAAGATGGCTTTACTTTCTGCAACGTCACTAAACAGCTGTTCACGGGTCATCGTAGTCGCACGCTGATGCGCCAAGCCATGGCTAGCTAACTCATGACCTTCGCTAATCAAACGCTTAATTACATCAGGGCATCGCTGCGCTACCCAACCTAACGTAAAAAAGGTGGCTTTCACATCGTTCTCAGCAAATAAATCGAGCAACCGGTGGGTATTGTCCCCCACCCTCAGGCTAATGCTGTCCCAATCCTTTCTATCAATAACCCCTTCGAATGCTGAAACCTGAAAATAATCTTCTACATCCACTGTCATCGCATTTAGGCGATTGTCTAATTTCATAGCTTTTATCGCCCTTTTCCAAAAAGCACAATTTCAACAGTACGAATTAAAATTAAAATATCTAACAACAAGCTTTGGTGCTTGACGTAATATAAGTCAAACTTCAGTTTTTCCATAGAGTCTTCTACGCTAGCACCGTAGGGATAATTTAGTTGCGCCCACCCAGCTAAACCCGGTTTAACATTGTGTCTTTGGTTGTAATACGGTACTTCGCGCACGAGCTGCTCAACAAACTGCGGACGTTCTGGACGAGGTCCAATAAAGGCCATCTCACCTTTAAATATATTTAATAGCTGAGGTAGTTCATCGATACGGTACTTTCGAATGAAATGGCCAATTCGCGTGACTCTATCATCATCCTTGCTCGCCCATTTAGCGCCATCTTTCTCAGCGTCGGGACGCATACTCCTGAACTTGATAATTTTAAACAGTTGCCCATTCAACCCTACGCGCTCTTGCTTGTAAAACACCGAGGTGCCTGTACGCCACCCATCATCTAAGTATATAAAGAGAGCCGTAAACAGCATGAATGGCCACACAAATAACAAAATCAAAAATGCCAAAACGACATTCAAGGTATAGTCTAATGCATCTCTCAGGTAGTTCTGACTTTGAAAACCATTTGAGTAAATAACCCAGCTTGGATACATTAAGTTTACGACTATTTGGCCTGTTTCCCGTTCCATAAAGTCAAGCAATTCAGTGACTTCTATACCTCTAAGACGACAGTCAAATAACACTTCAACGGGCAAGGTGCCGCGACGCTGATCGCAAGCAATAACAATTTCTTCAATGTCGTTTTCAAGAATAAACCGTAAAAAGCTTTCATCGACTTTGGCATGGATTATCTTTTCTTTGCGTATACCATCTTCACGGTTATCACCAGGAATGGGGATGAATCCCACAAGCTCGAAACCAATTCTGTCCACATCTCGACGCATACGCTTTTCAATAATAGACGCACGTTCTCCGGCTCCAAGCACAACAATTCTTACTTTGCCTAAACCCAGTAATCCCAAGCGATGTGTAAAGTATCTAAAGATCACAAGGGTGATAATAATCGACCCTACAGCAGCAGGTAAGAAGTATGAATCCATGACCAGTTTGTCAAAGAAAGCACGACTTAAAATCTCGACCAAAAAGTAGCTAAGACCAGCACTAACAAATATTCTTCTTATGATACCCCTGAAAGTTTCTCGTAATTTGGCTTCATATAGCCCTACAGATAATGAGCAAATAAGAATGCTAACGGTCAGCATAGCCACATTAATCATTAACTTTTCTACTGAAACCTGAGCCGAAAGCCCAACTTGCGTTAAAATAAAATGTGAAATGTAACCCATATAAGCGATGAGTAACGCTTCAGTGAAAACTAATATATTCGAGCGTTTACTTTGATTGCGCTTGTTTAATGCCACCCCTGGCCCCCTAAAAACTGCAGCATGAATTCCATCATAATCGGAATTATTCTAATAGACTAGAATTGATGTTGGCATTATAGTGCTATTTGCCGTAGGGTAAATCAAGAAACCTTTAACTAACCACTTGAGTATAGGCCTCTATTTTTATGTTCCGTTTTAAAAAACCGGTTCATCTATACATTAGTATAATCGTTATACTTTTATCAGGATGCAGTAACACCTCTACTTTGCCACAGGCAACCACTCGCCCTTCTATGACAACCAATGTGAATGAGTATCAGTACTTGATTGGTCCTGGTGATTCACTCACTATTTTTGTTTGGCGAAACCCTGAAATTTCAGGCCAATTTATTGTTCGCCCTGATGGTAAGGTGACCACATCATTAGTTGAAGATATTGATGTAGCAGGCAAAACCCCCACCGATCTTGCCCGTCAAATAGAAGAACAGCTTTCAACTTACATCAATAATCCCCGTGTCACCGTAAGTGTCAATAACTTTACCGGCCCTCTAAGCGAACAGGTCAGAGTGATAGGTGAAGCTACCAACCCGAGCGCAGTGAATTATACTGAACATATGACGTTACTCGATTTGATGATTGCAGTCGGTGGGCTTACCGAGTTCGCTGATGGTAACAATGCTAAATTAGTGCGCGTGGTAGATGGTAAACAAACGACATACGAAGTTAACATAGATGATTTAATACGCGACGGCGACATTGCAGAAAATGTGGATATGTTGCCTGGCGATATCGTGATTATTCCAGAAGCCTGGTTCTAATCTAACGTATTTATGGAAAAGAATTAAATAATGCAGGATTTACAGCAAACGCTTGTACAAATACTCGATTACGTTAAAGGTATTTGGATAAAGAAGCGTTACGTCATGTTATTTTCATGGCTCATTTGCCCTATTGGTTTTATTTACGTTGCCACTTTGCCCGACCAGTATGCGTCAAGAGCACAGGTATTTGTAGACACTCGCTCGGTATTGCAGCCCTTATTGAGAGGGTTAGCCATACAAACAAACCCTGACCAAGAAATTCAGATGATGGCTAAAACACTGCTGAGTAGAAGTAATGTTGAGATTATCGCCCGTGAAAGTGACTTAGACATTGCAGCGCAAACCGAGGCGCAGTTTGAGGGCATTGTAAGCGAATTGGTGAATAGTATTAGATTGAGTTCCACTGGGCGCGATAACATTTACAATATTTCGTATGAAAACAAAGATGCCATCGTGGCACAAAAGGTGGTTAAAGAAACCTTAGATTTGTTTGTTGAAGGTGCACTAGGCAACAACAGGCGCGATACCGATACCGCGGGAAAGTTTCTTGAAGAGCAAATCGCTGAATACGAATCTCGATTATCGGAAGCGGAACAAAGAGTTGCTGACTTTAAGCGCCAATATAATGATATTTTGCCGTTATCGGGAACCTACTACGCACAACTCCAACGGCTGCAGGGAGAGTTAGAAGACACACAGCTGCAAATAAAACAAACTAAGCAACAAGTCGATTCCTTAAAATCGCAAATGGCGCAAAAGAAATCCTCTGACAGCTTTGGGGTCACTAACGCGGATGAACCTGTGCTGCGTACGCGCTATGACGATAGAATCAGAGGCTTAGAAGAGCAGCTTGACACCCTAAAATTGCGCTTTACGGATAAACACCCGGATGTCATTGAAACCAAAGCGTTACTCGAAAGTTTAGAAGCAGCACGTACCAAAGAGATTGATGCATTTCTCAATGAAAGCGATGAAGATGGTACGCAACCATTGAACGATTTAAACAGAGAAATTAAGTTAGAAGTCAGCCGATACCAAAGTAATTTAGCGGCGTTAGAAGTGAAAGAAACTGACGTTAAAGCCAAGATTGCTCGCTTAGAATCCAAGGTGGACCTTATTCCGCAAATTGAGGCTGAAAATACCGCGCTGAATCGAGACTATTCAATTACTAAAGGTAAATATGAAGAGTTGCTATCGCGCAAAGAAGCAGCGGATCTTTCTCGACGCGCAGAAGTTTCCTCTGAAGAATTACAGTTTAGAATTATAGAGCCGCCTTTAGTGCCCAAGCGACCTTCTGGCCCAAATCGGTTAATACTTTATACTGCTGTATTAATTATTGGCTTTGGTTCTGGTATCGGTGTGGCATTCTTAGTCAGTCAGTTAAACCCGATTTTAATTAGGCCGAAACAACTACTCCAGATAGCCGACTACCCTATTTGGGGAACAGTGACGCATTTAGACCTAAGTGAAATAAAACGTAAAAACAGAAATCGCTTACTGATATTCTTATTGTCATCAGGCTCCATCGTCGCCATGTATGCGGTTCTAGCAGCAGCCGAAATACTGAACATCCACCTCTTAGGAGGTTTATTGTAATGAAAAATAGCATTGAAAAAGCGCTTGAAAAACAAAAAGCGCAATCCAAATCTGATCCCAATGAAAATGCCGCTTTGGACACTCGCGAAAAGGTAGAAACACCTGATACTGCACCGCAACAGATGGACGACAATCACAAAGAGAGAAACATTAAGGCGAAACAGGCACCGTCCGAAGAGCCGCCTGCAACAAAGAAAACGCCAACTCGTGCTGCCAAGCCGTTTCATATCGACTTTGAGCGCCTTGCGGAAAATGGCCACGTCACATTAGGCGGCGAGCGGAAACAAATTAACGAAGAGTACCGAGAAATTAAACGAAAGCTGTTAGCGAATGCGTTTGGTCCACTCTCGAAAACGCTGAAAAACCCTAACATTATTATGGTTACCAGCAGTCGTCCTTCAGAAGGTAAAACCTTTACGGCCACAAACCTTGCATTAAGTATTGCGTCTGAGCAAGACAAAACCGTGCTATTGATTGATGCGGATGTACTAAAGCCAAATGTACTTCGTACGCTAGAACTCAAACCTAGAAAAGGGTTAATGGAATACCTGACGGGTGACGTAGAAGATATTTCCGATGTGCTATATCACACCAATGTCGATAAACTAAAGCTTATTCCTGCGGGTAAATCCCATCACCTGTCTACTGAAATGCTTGCCAGCTACAAGATGCATGAGACCGTAGATGAATTCGCCAACAGATACCCTGACCGTATTGTTATTTTTGATACCCCACCTTTGATTGGAATTAACGAAAGTGCCATTTTGGCTAACTTTGCTGGTCAAGCGGTTGTCGTTGTTGAAGAAGGTAAAGCCAAAATAGCCGACATTAAACTTGCGGTTGAACGACTGAACCCTGAAATGGCCATCGGCTTTGTAGTAAATAAATCTGTTCACAATGATACAGACCACAGCGGCTATTATGGCTACTATTATGCCGAGAGAAGTGAATAACACCGTTAAAGGTAATCGCATTAAATACAGTCAACTAGCGATTACCTTCGCTGGACTATTATCTTCTACGACGACCTTGGCACAATCCGACTTAAAAATAACAGCGCAGAGTGAAGCGGAAGTTATTTATCAAGATGTGCAAACGGAAACAGACGGTAACCTTTCGCTTACCACAGTAAGTATAGTCCCTAGCCTGATAGCCACTTATTCATCAAGAACGTTTTCTGGGAACTGGTCGAGCACCGTCACCCACCTAGAACGAGAAAGTGATACCAGCGGCGAAGAAGACACCTATGCTGAGTATCGCTATACAGCCCAGTGGCAACCTTTTGATGAATATTTACTCCTGCAAGCTAATGGCGCACTCAATTATCAAAATACATCGTCAAGCAGTTATTTGTTGACTGATTTTGTCACGAATTCTGAAGGACTTTCGAAAACCCGCACGAACACGCTGTCGGGAACGCTACAGTTCATCAACGGCGATTGGATCACTGCGCTTGGCTCAGCTGCTTACTCTGTTGTAGAGTCTGAGGAATCAAGTACAAATTCAACCGGATTGGATAATGACAGTACTAGCCTGACGGGGACGCTTGCTAACGGTGACCGCGCCAGACGCTTGTTTTGGACGCTTACAGGAAGCTATCAGGACACCAGCCGAAGCACCACGTCATCAGGTGACTTCTTTACCCGCGAAGGCGAGTTTACCGCTGATGCTATGTTATTTAGTGACTGGGCACTTCGTGTGACGGCCTTTCATGAAGCGAATCAAATCAATAGTACTGACAACAGTGACAGCGCAACACGACAATTTAATAGCTATGGCGCTGGCATAACCTATCGACAATCTGCAGAGCGCTACATTGCCCTCACCGCCAACAGAAGTGATTCGGACACCGATGAGAATGAAACTTATGTAGGGCTTGATATCGCATGGGCGCTTAGTAGCCGAACCAGCGTGGCAGGCTCATACGATAGGCGCTTCTACGGAGAATCCGCAGCCGCCCAAATTTCCTATAATACCAAGTATTTTCGTTCTTCTTTTTCCTACAATGAAGATGTCACCACAACGTCCAGACTACTGACCGACAGTGAAAGCTTAGGCGTATTCGTATGTGCAAGTGACGCTACGAGTATTTCTGATTGTTTTCAGCCCAGTAGCTTAGCTTACGATTTAGGTGCAGGAGAGCAGTTTGTAGAGCTAACATCCCAAAATTTAGAATTTGACGACAGTGTCATCATATATAAAAGTGCCAATACACAGATAGGTTATCAATTTTCACGACTAACATTAGGCCTAACGTGGCGTTATACAGAAAGTGAATACCTAGAAGAGGACAGGCTAAGACGCAACTATTCGGCGGGCACTGACTTTTCTTATGATATTGGCAGCTATACCAGCCTAACGGGAAGCATCACCTACGCGAATATTGAAGAACGAGGCACAAGCACCACGGCAGGAGTGAGTGAGAATATAAACAGCACGCTTGGACTGAGTCGCACGTTTGGCGAGCACCTCACCACTTCCTTGAATTTGAGCTACCTCACCACCTCTGGCAATTTAAGCCAGGTTAGCTTATATGGAAATGATTACACTGACAGGCGTATTACGTTTTCTGTCTCCTATGAGTATGAATAAAGTGCATTCTGTCACTCAATAATACTCATAGCTGCTTTGAGGTAGCAGCCCTTATGTCACTATTCTCCCTGCTCACCTTTATCTGGCGCTTTATCCGAATCCTTAAGGCGAACATAGGTTTGGTATTTCTTTTTCAATAACTTATCCATGTACTGGGTTAGTTTCACTTTATGCAGAACCGCATCGTCTAGCGCATCAATAAGCTCCACTAGCATACCTTTGTAATACTCACTGTCTTTCACACGGTGCCCTTTAGGTGTAACGAGAGGGACTTGCTCATCTTCAGACATACCCTGCTCGTTCACCTCATCTGGCTCAAACATTTCTTCACGAACTTCGTCTATCACGGCCTCAACGATAGATGCTGAAATCTGAGTCACTTCTTCAAGAAAGCTGTACAAAAACACCCTATCCATAAAGGTGTTTATTTTTCGAGGGATACCTAAGGTAAACCCTTGTATCAGTGAAAATGCCGCTTCATCAATGGGCGCTTGTCCGCGCCAACCCGCTTGATTGAGGCGAAAATTAATGTAGGAAATGGTTTCTTCTAGCGTGAGCGGTTTCAGGTGGCACGAAGCAACAATACGCTGCCTAAACTGCTCCATGTTAGACGCCCGTAAAATAGGTTGAAGCTCTTTCTGCCCCAGTAAAAAACTTTGCAGCAACGGCTTTCCGCTTTCTTGAAAGTTAGACAGCATCCTTAATTCTTCAATCGTTTCAAGAGGAAGGTTTTGTGCTTCATCAACAATTAACAAGGCTCGGCTATTTTTAGCGTGCAAGTTTTGCAAATACACCTCAAGCGATTGTAAAACTTCCGCTTTATTACGCCCTTCAGTGGCAAGACCAAATTTAGCCGCCACTATTTTCACTAACTCTTCTGGAGATAATTTGGGGGTGACGATTTGAACAGCATGAATTTCATCTTCAATATCCGCTAACAGGCTATTTGCGATAGTCGTTTTGCCCGTACCAATATCACCGGTAATCACAATAAAGCCTTCTTTTTGCGATAAGCCATACTGTAAATAGGCCAGCGCTCTTTGGTGCCATTTACTGGCAAAGAAAAAACTGGGATCAGGCGTTAACTGAAAAGGCTTGGCTGATAGTCCGTAAAAGCTTTCGTACATGAAAATTTCCGTATGTTGAAACGATGAAGGTGAACCCACTATTGAACGGTCAGTTGGCCTAGGAATTTCCTAAGCCACTCGTTACTAGGACAGCTTATTTTTAGTGATACGTTCAATAATGCCTGTGGTTGAAACGCCGTCTTCAAAGGTAAGCACTTTGACTTCACCACCGTTTTCAATGACTTCCTTTCCACCGGCGATGTCTTCAATTTTATAGTCGCCGCCCTTAACTAAGATGTCCGGCAAAAGCCTGGCGATAAGGCGCTGCGGCGTATCTTCTTCGAAAGGTACAACCCAGTCTACCGCACTCAAACCTGCAAGCACGGCCATTCTTCTATTCACATTATTAACCGGGCGTCCGGGGCCTTTTAATTCGGTAACGGAACGATCAGTATTTACCGCAACGATGAGTCTATCGCCTAGTTGAGCGGCTTCTTCGAGATAACTCACGTGCCCAGAGTGCAAAATATCGAAGCAGCCGTTGGTCATCACAATGCGTTCACCTCGACTTTTAGACGCGCGCATTGCTATCGCTAACTGCTCTTCAGACATCACACCACCATCTAAATGAACAGATTGTTCACCCACAGCAAGTGCCAATTCTGTGTTGGTCACAGTAGATGTGCCTAATTTCCCTACCACGACACTGGCAGCTAAGTTTGCCAATACGCAAGCTGCTTGCATGGGTAAGCGGCTCGCTAGCGCTACCGCTAGGGTAGACACCACAGTATCACCCGCGCCAGTGACGTCGTACACTTCCTTCGCTTTAGCCGGTAAGTGAAATTCATCTTCGCCGGTTTCAAATAGCGTCATGCCATCTTCAGAACGGGTAAGCAGTAGGCCATCTAAAGATAACGAAGCTTTTAATGATTGGGCACTTGCCACTAGCGATTGTTCATTATCTTGCTCGCCGACAACTGCATACAATTCGGCCACGTTTGGCGTAATTAAGGTTGCATTCGCATATTTTTCAAAGTCGCTACCTTTGGGATCGACAATGACTTTTTTACCTTTTTGTTTTGCTGCGCGAATCAGTGATTGAGGGTCACTTAAACACCCTTTCGCATAGTCGGAAAGAATAACGATATCCACATCGTCTAGGGCTTGATTAAAGGTAGTGAGCAACGCGGATTTATCAACATCAGCAAAACTCTTTTCAAAATCTAAGCGTAACAGTTGCTGATTTCTACTCATCACCCTAAGTTTAGTAATGGTATCGCGCTCTGGAACCTCGAAAAACTCGCAGTTTATATCAAAAGAACTGAGTTTCTCTTTAAGGATACGGGCGTTTTCATCGTGACCACACATGCCTAAAAGGGTAACTTTCGCCCCTAATGTGGCGACGTTAATCGCCACATTGGCGGCGCCTCCCGGCCGGTCTTCCGACCCACTAACATTAACCACAGGCACAGGAGCCTCTGGAGAAATGCGACCCGTACCGCCACTCCAATAGCGATCGAGCATTAGGTCACCCACAATTAGCACCTTGGCTTGACTAAAATCTGGTAAAATCATTAATCAGACAACTTTATCGATGTGTTTCAAATTGCCTGAGAGTATAACAGCCCAGAACGGGAATACCCATAACCTGCCAGGTACTTGGTATCTTTATATTGTAGAAAATAGATTAGGTCACCTGTACACGGGGATCACCACCAACCCACAGCGCAGAATTAAACAACATAACGGTTTATTAGCAGGCGGCGCAAAGGCCTTAAAAGGCAAAGCCCCCATTGTGTATAAAGTGCTTTTTGAGATTGGCTGCAGAACTCGTGCAGCCCAGTTAGAATATGAAGTTAAACAGCTGAGTGGCGCACAGAAGCGTAAAATAGTGACCACTAAGGTACTCCACGATAGTCACTGCGTATTGCAGCAATTTCATGGGTAGCCGTTGTGCATGGTTTAGCTAGCAACCTCGGCTACCCCCCTAATACACCATTAATGATCATGGCCGTGCCAATACTTAAGGTAAACCCTAAAGCAGCCACCCCCACATTGTGTTGCTGGTCTACCTCCTGTCGAAAGTTCATGCCAAACAAAATAACTTTTTTGCTAAACAGCACCAGCAAATGAAGCGCAATGGCTAAAGAGACACTGACAATCAACCAACCGGTTACATTACTCACATACGCAGAAGGGTAATAAATAAGCACGTCCTTCGCCGCAGAAACAATCATCGCGGTACCAAGAAGATTGCCCGAATGTTCTATAGCCAGCGCTAATTGCCCTTTTCTTAATGCTCCTTGGAAAGAATCATTTTGGTTGTCTTTAGCGTAGCGCACCTCAAGTATCCTTGTCATTACAAGCAACATAGTAAGGACTACAAGGAACCCTGTAACTATGGCAATGATGGCATTCATATCTGTGCCGTCTACCCAAACCATAATGTTGTGCAATACAATGGCACTTGCCACCAAGCTTGCTGCATCTACTAACGCAATACTGACACTTCTATCCGCAATCATGGCGTGGGTATCTACTCTATTTAGCACCAGCTTGTCATGAGCAAATCGGCCAATTTTCACAAGCAAAATACCCACGCCGCCAAACAGCAACATACCTTCAACCGCCTGCCAATAGCCCTGCCCTATGTGCCGCCCTACCACTGCACTTAGCACTATACAAAGGGATAGCCAGCCGCCGGCAATACTGATCCCAAACGCAAAATTGTCTTTTACCCCAAGCTCTTCGGCCACAGAATTATCACGCATAGCGCCTGACAGCCATTTCATCACCAATAAAAGGAGAAGTGCTATTCCCACATCAATGGCAAGGTATCCCCACAAATCTCTATTCAAAGGTACGAGCTTTACTAGCGTGTCCAAAGCGGTATCTCCTTTTTCTGGTCACATCACGTTATGGCTGGAGGCCGGCTGCGAAGTATGCCAGACTAATTCAGCTTACTAACTGTAATTATTAATTATGTTAATACTAATATTATTGATGCCAATATTATGCCAATAGACAACACAAATAGCATGAACCAAACGCAACTTGTGGAAAAATACTGGGAAACGTTAATCACCCACACCCCGAACAAAAATCGAATTTTAGCGAATGAAGCCGACATTAAACGGGTATTTTCTCGCTCGCCATTTGTTGCCGACGTGTGCGCAAAACACCCCGAGTGGCTAGTGGAATTGTTAGATTTTGCCGCGCCATCAATGCCGCAAAGCTACTATCATCAAAAAGTCAGTAAGTACGTTAGCCAAGCGAAAACCGAAGATGAGTTGGCTAAGGCATTAAGGCGTTGCAGACAATTTCACATGGCAGCAATTACGTTTTCAGACGTGCTGAACAGGCAGAGTATTGATGCGTCTCTGCTGCAAGTATCGTCGTTAGCAAACGCCCTTATCCAGCAGGGGTATACGTGGTTGTATTCATCGCTATGCAGCAAGCATGGCACACCAGTTGGTTCTCATGGGCCTATGCCTATGTACATATTGGGCATGGGAAAGTTAGGCGGTCACGAGCTTAACTTTTCATCCGATATCGACCTCATTTTCACTTACCCAGAAAAAGGGGAAACGCAAGGCGGGAAAAAATCGTTAGAGCACCAACAGTTCTTCACCCGACTTGCCCAAAAGTTGATTCAGGCACTCAACAAAGTCACCGTTGATGGTCAGGTATATCGCGTAGATATGCGTTTACGTCCGTTTGGCGAATCTGGGCCCCTAGTGTTGCATTTTGATGCCATGGAAGACTACTACCAAGAACAAGGTCGCCATTGGGAGCGCTTTGCTATGGTAAAGGCCAGGGTTATTAACAGTGATGACTCTTCATATGAAGCGGCACTACAGGCCATTTTGACCCCCTTTACCTTTCGCCGCTATCTCGATTTCACCACCCTTGATGCGCTGCGCAACATGAAAAAACTCATCGCCACAGAAATCAGACGCAGAAAGCTAAACAACAATATTAAACTGGGTGCCGGCGGTATTCGCGAAGTCGAGTTTTTTGCCCAAAGTTTTCAGTTGATTCATGGTGGAAGGGAACCCTCTCTACAAAGTAAGTCATTACTTACTACACTCAAGGCCCTTGAGGAGAATGAAATCGTAGAAAATGAGGTGGTTGAAGCATTAAAGCAAGACTACCTGTTTCTTCGCAAGGTAGAACATACTTTACAACAATACCGTGACCAACAAACCCAGACCCTGCCAGAAGACGAAGACCAAAGACAGGCCCTTATAGAGGTGATGGGCTTTCCAAACTACGCGCAGTTTTTAACCCATCTTGACGCAGTTATGGCGAGAATTCACGGGCACTTTAACGAGCTTATTGAAGAATCTCAAGATGCCCATGACCCACAAGACAGCTTATTTTCTGCCTGCTGCGACGCATGGCAATTACAGATGGTAGAGCATGAGTTTTGTCAAACCTTTGCCTCTTATTTACCACCTGAAGATGCGTCAAGGGTGCAGCACTTGCTCTTGGATTTTAACCAAAATCAGCGCCGCTATTTGCTAGGGCAACGGGGCGAAGATACGTTAAACAAACTGATTCCCGAAATTTTATACGTGCTTATCACCCATAACGCACAAGGTGTGCCTTACATACTCAAACGCGTGTTAGGCGTAATTTCAGCAATAACAGGCCGTACCACCTACTTGGATTTATTATTAGAAAACCCAGATGTGCTAAAACAATTAGTGCGTTTGTGTGAACGAAGTGAGTGGGTTGCCAATGAAATAAAACGCTTTCCTTTGCTATTAGATGAGTTATTGACGCCTTTGTATCTTGAGCAGCAAGATACCGACATTGTGGCAAGCAAAAACGATTATATCAGTGAGCTAAGACAGTCTTTGCTGAGAGTAGAACCTGATGATGTAGAAGCCATGATGGATACCTGGCGACAGTTTAAGCTTTGCCAGCAATTGCGAATTGCAGCAAGTGACATCAGTGGCTCACTGCCTATTGCCAATGTAAGTGACAAGCTTACCGTGTTGGCTGAAGTAGTTTTAGAACAAGTGGTGCACGCCGCATGGCATCAAATATCTGAACGATTTGGCGTACCTAATCACTTAACCGCAGACAATTCTGGTTTTGCCGTTGTAGCCTATGGAAAGCTTGGCGGATACGAATTAGGTTATGGTTCAGATTTGGATTTAGTGTTTCTACATAACGCGCCAAGAGAAGCCACCACCACTGGTGCTAAATCTATAGAAGCCCAACAGTTTTATATAAAGCTGGCTCAACGCATCATGCACCTACTTAATACGAAAACCTTGTTCGGACAATTGTATGAAACCGACCTGCGCCTTCGTCCTTCTGGAAACGCTGGTTTGCTTTGTTGCCATCTGGACGGTTTCAAACGCTATCAACAAGAAGAAGCATGGACTTGGGAGCATCAGGCATTAGTTAGAGCCCGTGGTGTATGCGGCGATAAAACCTTATTAACCCAATTTGCTGACGTAAGAGCAGAAATTCTTGGTCAACCGCGGGACAAAGCGGCGTTAAGAGACGATGTGTGTAAAATGCGTACAAAAATGCGTCAACATCTTCTAAATGAAAAAGCGCAAAAGGTAGATTTAAAACAATGTGTGGGAGGCATAACTGACATTGAGTTTATGACCCAATACTGGGTATTAGCCAATGCCAGTACAATACCCAGTATAACACGCTACACTGACAATCTACGCATTCTCAATGAAGCCGCCCAACATGGGGTTATTGACGACAAGCAGGCGAAAATGCTTCAGGATGCTTACCTTGCGTTACGCGAGCAATATCACCACTTAACGCTAGCCGATACCAAATACGCAGATCAAACGGATCAACTCGCTAAGCTACGGGAGCAGGTTACTGGTTACTGGACTGGCATTTTTAGCGAAATATGCAAATAACCTAACCTTGAACGACTTGGCAGTTTTCAATTAAAAATGGGGTCTCCCTGGCGGAGACCACCAAAGAACGTTGTTCAGGGCAAATATAGGCGGTTACTGTACCAGAGAAGCTGCTGTCGATAGCACTCGCTATCTTTGCTAGCGAACCTGCTACCGTGTTATCCAGTTGAAATTGGTACTTTATGACAAAGTCCTGCTCTAAATTCCAAATAAGCTGCATTCCCTCAGCTTGTGCATAAGAGGATATGGCTTCTCTTAAGGTAACCCCTTCTTTAAAGGTTCTAAATTTATGTTCCCCCGTCCATTTTTCATCCACAGGCTTAGCCTCGCTAGACATGCGTGCTAATTTTGTGTCGAGCTGTGGATCAACGCCGGCAATATCCAACACGAAATCCCCTTGCTCCTCTTTAAGCGGGTCGGTAGAGGACATACGATATTCACGGTAAAAGTCACTTAAACCCTGGGATACTGTTTTGTCTTTCGTTTCCCCTTCCGGTAAAGGTGCATTTTCTTTACGTTGTTGCACATAAATCATTACGCCAGCAACGATAACCAGCACCACAGCCAGTGCAATCTGACGCGCCCAAAACATTGAGCTTGAGTAACTTTTTTGAGCCATTGGTAAGAGGTAAGCCTAATAAAATAAAAGAGAAAAGATAAACTAAACTTATACCAGTATAAGTCAGTTCTCAATACGGCCTCACCATAATTCATCCTAATGTCGCAGTATCTCTTCTCTCTCTTTCTCGTTGTTAGGCATCAGTCATATAAAGAAGGCGATTCAGGCGTAGGACGCGTTTTAAACCTTTTATGCATCCACAAATAGCTTTCAGGCTGCTCTTTTACTGCGCTATCCACATGGGTATTTAATTCAGTAAGCGCAGAAATGTCATCCATGTCGCCTAGGTGTTCTAGAGGGGGGTATATTTTAATTTTATAACCCCGCTTGGTGTATTGGGATGTGATCATCATAGGCACACTATTTGAACGACGGATAAACATTAACGTGGCCGTGGTGGTCGCCGTTTCTTTAACCCCACCAAAAGGTACAAAAATACTCTGCTTACGACCGTAGTCTTGATCTGGAAGGTATAAACACAGTTCTTTTTCATCAAGTGCTTCAAGTAAGGCTTTGGCGTTACGCTTGTGAATCATGTATTTATTAGAGCGGTTTCTGCCGTGATACTGTAAGTAATCCATTAAAGGGTTATTGTGTTTACGGTAAAAGGCAATACTCGGGTGAAAATAGCCAATCCCACGACAAGCGAATTCCAAATTCATATTATGCAGTGCCATACCGAACACGCCCTTGCCTCTCTCCAAAGCAGCTTCAACATGTTCATAGCCTTCAATCTCGATAGCGCGTCTGACTCGCCACGATGGCCACCACCATCCCATGGCGGTTTCAAATAACGCCATACCGGTGCGTTTGATATTTTCTTTTACCAATGCGTCTATTTCGCGGTCGGTTAATGATGGGTTCCAAAGTTCAATGTTACGGCGGGCAACTTTGGCGCGCTTTGGCACAATGAGGGCAATTAACTTGCCTATTCTTGCCCCTATAAATTGAATCACAGGTAACGGGAGCCAGGTAATAATATAAAGAAGCATAACGCCTATCCATACACCCCAGTATTTGGGGCCTAAATAGGAGATCTTAAATGAAGGTGCTTTTATTGCCGCCGCCAACGTGTTTATTCCTTACTGCTGATTTGCGCGACATTGTACCAGAGGGAATGAGAGTAGAAAGGTCTGATGAGAGGAGTAAGGTAATTTCTCTCTCACCGAAAAGGGCTATTCAGTTTTAATACACCAATTACACGACTTCCTACTAATACTCCTTGTCTATTTGCATGAGCCGTTTTTCAAAAACCTCAAAATGCGCTTTCGAGTCATAATCGAAATGGTACTGATTATGAAAACCAAATTGCAGTTTAACGTTGGCATCTTCTACGAAAAGCGTGTAACCGTCTAAATCTGTATAAGCGGTTATTCCATTCAACTGGTAGTGTTCATCATTCTTCGAACCATGTTGACGAATTTTATCAAACACCTGTAATAAAAATTTACTATCAAGTTCGTTCTTCATTGTTGGTCCATTATTCTGTGACTGTGATGATTATTACCTAAACGCGGCCCATTTGGATTACTCATTCTAGTGACTTTCACCCGTATATTTGCCTCACGCTTTGTCACTTTCTGCCAATTCCCCTCCAGCACAGAGATTAAATTTTGTACACAAAAGGGCTTTTTTGTTAGTTAAACGTAAAAATATTCGTGAAAAATAATTTTAAGCAATTGAAAAATAGCCATTATTCACAAAATTTGATCTTTTTGAAATCTAATGTACTATTAACCTACAACAACTGGTCAGATGAGCGGATGAGTTAATATGAGTATCAGAACTAGCTTAAAGAAAGTACTACCCCCAATTTCAGTCACAGAACAAGAAGCATTAGATGCTGGTGATGTCTGGATTGAATCTTCTATTTATCAGGGTAAGCCTGACATGCAGGCGCTTCGCGATATCCCTCAGGCAAAACTGAGTGCAGAAGAGCAAGCCTTTATGGATGGCCCAGTCACTGAATTACTGGGCATGATCGACGACTTCGAGTTAAACAACGGCGATCACATTCCACAAGACGTTTTAGACTTCTTGGGCAAAAACCGTTTCTTCTCTATGATCATTCCAAAGAAATTTGGTGGACTAGAATTTAGCCCGTACGCGAACTCAACCATTGTTGCCACGATTGCAGCAAAGAGTGGCGCTATTGCGGTTACTGTAATGGTACCTAACTCGTTAGGCCCTGGTGAGCTTCTAATGCACTATGGCACAAATGAACAGCAAGATTACTGGCTTCCGCGCCTTGCCGATGGTCGTGACATTCCATGTTTCGCATTAACCAGCCCAGAAGCGGGTTCAGACGCTGGTGCTATTCCTGACGCCGCTATCGTGACGAAAGGCGAGTACAACGGTGAAGAAGTACTTGGTCTGCGAGTAAGTTGGGACAAGCGTTATATCACGCTAGCACCAATTGCTACGGTACTTGGTTTAGCATTTAAAGTATTCGATCCAGAGCAACTTCTTGGCGACAAATTAGAGCTGGGTATCACCTGTGCCCTATTACCTAAGTCTCACCCTGGTGTTGAGCTTGGTAACCGTCACGACCCCATGGGCGTACGTTTTTACAACGGTACAACCCGTGGTCAAGACGTGTTCATCCCAATGGACTTTATCATTGGCGGTCAAAAGAACATCGGTCTTGGTTGGCAGATGCTAGTAAGCTGTCTTGGTGCAGGTCGTGGTATTTCACTTCCAGCGATGGGCGTTGCAACGGCACAGACTGCGTTTAAAGGTACAGTTGAGTATTCATTCGTTCGTGAACAATTCGGTGTGCCGATTGGTCGCTTCGAAGGTATTCAAGAGAAGATGGCAGACATTGCTGGTAAGACATTCTTACTTGAAGCTATGCGTGTTTTAACAACAGAAGGCTTAGGCTTAGGCGTTAAACCATCGGTTGTTACCGCTATTGCTAAGTATCACATGACCGAACTTGGCCGTGATGTAATGAACTCGGCGATGGATATTCAAGCAGGTAAAGCAATTCAACGTGGCCCGCAAAATACCCTTGCAGGCGGATATGCAGCACTTCCTATTGCCATTACGGTTGAAGGTGCAAACATCCTTACTCGTAACCTCATGATTTTCGGTCAAGGTGCAATGCGTTGTCACCCTTACTTGAAAGACATGGTTGACCTTATTCACAGCAACGAAAGTTCTGCTGATAAAGAATTCAATAAGGTACTACGTAAAACGGTTGGCTTTAGTGTTAAGAATGCATTCCGTAGTTTTGGTAAAGGTTACCTACCTTTCCTACGCGGTTCAGAGTCCGCATTGCCTGAAGTACGTAAGTACGAAAAGCGTGTAAATAGCATTTCAGCTAAATTAGCACCACTTGCTGACTTATCACTTGCCGTACTTGGCGGTGACCTTAAGAAGGCAGAATTACTTTCAGCCCGTCTGGGTGATGTAATGAGTTACCTTTACGGTGCAATGGCAGCGATTCGTTTTTACGAGCAGCGCATTGAAGATCGTAAACTTGCACTACCGTATTTCGAATACGCCATGCAGTGGTCATTACAACAAGCGGATCAGGCAATTGTTAACTTCATCAACAATTTCCCGAACACGCCGACTCGCGGCCTAATGCGCTTACTGACCAACACCTACTCAAACAGTGTTGCAGGTATTAGTGATGACCTAGTTCGTGAATTGTCTATGGCATCTATGCAAGACAACAGTGTGAAAGCGCAACTTACTCACTTAGTTCGCGTTAGCCCAGGTGATGGTAACGACATTAACGAACAAGCGTTTAAAGCGAAGCACGCGGTAGCGCACCTACTTGGCAAAGTGCAAAAAGCGCTGCGCAAAGAGCCTGTTGTACCTTTCATCTCTTTTGAACATGCCCTTAATAAGCTTCAAGAGAAAGGTGTTGTGAACGCGCAAGAAGCAGCGCAACTTCACGATTACAACGAAAAACGTAAACTGGCCGTTCGCGTTGACGAATATACGTTCGACATGGAATTGCTGCCAGCGTCGCAAACGTTAAAAGCTGTTGACGGCGGGCAAAACGCCGCGTAACACCACGTTATATCTAAAAAGCCCCAACTGAGTTTGGGGCTTTTTTTTGCGCTGTTTTTCGTCGTGCAATACATTACGAATAAGATAGCAACATTTCTATAACGGCAAAGCCACTGAATATGCCTTACAAAAATAGACTTTTTTCTTGTCGTTTTCTACGCTAAAGCTATCCCGCTTTTAAAAGCGTTTCTCAAACAAGGATTTGTGTAGTGAACATGTTATTCAGGCGATATCTCATGTTGCCGGTTTCGTTCTCCGTTTTCTCTCTGTTTTTCGCGTTATTTAGTACCAATAGCTACGGGGCTCATGAAGATAAAAAATACATTATTGGCTATATTAATCACCCTCGTGTAAACGCATTCTATAAGCCGCTTATTCAGCGTGCCTATGAAGATATTGGCATTACGCCAATCTTTGAAGAAGTCGGTGGTGAACGGGGTTTAAGGTTACTCAATCAAGGTATGACGGATGCCGATGTTATTCGCTACGATGTCGCATCGCAACAAGACAATAATATACTCATTGTCGAACCCGCGTTATCTCACGGCGCTTCCTATTTACTATGTATGCGCAAGGTAAAATGCGATAAAAGTATTATCGATGATCCAAACAGTGCCATTGCAGCCACCACACGATTTTTCGATAACATGAAAGCTAAGCCGTCAGAACTTGCCGCCAACATATTTGAGTTTGATGATTTTCACCACGTCATTTCTTTATTGCTCAATGGACGATTTAACTATGCCATCTTACCTAGCGATAATTCTGAACATGAAGAATTTAAGCGCGCAGGCATTGAATATGTTCCCCTTGTTGAGCATGCGCTTGTTCACGTGATTCATAAGAAACACGAGCATCTACTTGATAAGCTATCCCAGGCTATTGCTAAACAACTCAATGAAGCCAGACCTTAACGCGTTCGCCTTAGATATAAAAACGCCCGCTAAATGCGGGCGTAACAACTTAATGTACGATGTTTTCTAACCGTTAATCAAACATGTACTTCATCGACAATACCGTGGTGCGTCCGTTGAGTGGGCGAGCACGGATATAGCTTCCCACTTCAGCCGAGCCTTCTTCAGACTCAGTAATAATGAACTCATCAGTTGCATTGTTCACGTTTAATGACACTGAAAATTGGTCGTTAACCCAATAAGTGGCAAATAGATTAACCAGGTTGTAACCGTCTTGCTTCAGGTCATTATTATCTTGCACGTAATATTCAGTCGAACCTTGTAATGACGCACCGACAGACCAGGTGTCAGTCACGTATTCAGGTGTAATGGTCCAAATCCAATCAGCTTGACGACGAGGCGTATTGCCCTCCAGTGTCGCATTATTTACGTCCTTACTAATTTCAGCATCTGTCCAGGTGAGGTTACCTGACACAACGATATTATCTGTTGCAGTCCAACGCCCTTCAAACTCAAGACCCGTCGCTTCATATTCACGCATAAAGGTCAGTCCACTGGTGACTTCTGCCTGAGTATCTTCTGTTACCGTATCAAATAAGGTTGCGTTAACCATCAGGTCTTTGGTGCCGTATTTGAAACCGACTTCTAGTTGCTTAGTCGTATCGTAGCCAGAGGTCGTGTCAGTTAAGCTTCCATCTGTGTTTAGCGTGCCACTAATTTGTAGCAATCTATCTGCGATAGCACGGCCACCTTTTGAGTAGCGCGCAAAGAAGGTTTGGGTGTCGCTCAATAGGTATGAGCCTCCTACAGAGTAGGACGTGTTACTGGCATCGTAGTTTACAATCTGTGAACTGGCATCAGCGCGATTTAAGTTAATAACACCGCCGTATATGAAGCCACTGTTTGTCGCCGAGGCATCTTCAATTTGTTCAATCACGCCATTACCATTAATATCGTAATCAGCGGTCCCACCACAACAAGAGGATATTAATTCACCTGACGCCTCTGTTGTATCGTAGCGTACAGATGCATCAATAAGAATGTTATCAGACAGTTCAAATCCCACGTTCATGTAGGGTGCTTTGGTCACATAGTTTAAATCCCATTCCCATGATAGAAAGCTCGGCGATAACAAGCCATTTGAAACCAGTTCTACGCCATCACCATTGGTAATGGTGAGTAACTGCGAGTTACTGCCATCAAGGGTTTGAATAAAGGTTTGCCAGCTTGACCAGCTTGTTGCAATGTCTTGATTTGAGTAGTAGTAACCTACAGTGACATCAAAGCCATTATCAAATTCTTTGCGTAAACTAAAGTCATTGATCATGTTACCTAAGTCGTTAATGCGGGTATCAAATTGCAAGTTCGTAAAGGCTTCACCTGTATAAACTTCCCCTGCATCTGGCCCGTTAGCCAAGGTGACTGTCGTTGTGTCACAATTCAACGCATTACCATCACCATCAAGTGCAGAGCTACACAGTGAGGCGGCGAAATCTGAGACATCACCCGGCCCTTCTGGAAAAGTGTCGGTGAAGGGGGCTATAAAGCCACCCGAAATATCAGAGATTCTAAACTTATTCAGTAGGTAAAGATTTTCAGCAACCTCTAAATCCACCTCAACGCCGAACGAGCTTACTTTCGATTCAATACCATCGCGGACATCACGGTTTTCAGCATTGCCATAGGCATCAAAGGTTGAGATGTTGGTGTTGTACGCTGAATTCAATGACTGAGAGCTTGCGTCATATCCTGGCACAGCGCCATATTCACCATCGCCTTTAACCAATACAGGCGAAGGCAAATAAGTAGAAACTTTGTCGTCTAAGTTTTTGTAGTAGAAACGTATATGACCATTATCTAGCATCTTAGTGATGTTAAATTTAACTTGGCCACCTTGATCGCCATTGTAGCCTGTTTCCCGAGGGCCTTCCCCATTACGGGCAAAACCTGCAATGTGATAGTACAAGTCATCGCTAATCTCGCCACCGTAGCGAAAATCTAATCGAAACTCATCGTAATCAACACCAAAAGACGTCCCAATGGCACCGCCACCTAGCTCGCCGGTATTACTGATCATATTAATAACACCGCCAGGGGAGTTACTTGCGAAGGTAGATGCAGACCCCCCGCGTATGGCTTCCACATTGGCTACCGACCAGTCATAACGTAAGAAGTTATCCGCGTTGCCAAAATTTATATCGCCGTACTCCAACACAGGCAAGCCATCTTCGTGGATTTGCAAAAACTTAGAACCGCCAGTGGCGAGTGGAATACCACGGATAGTAATATTGGCGTTACCGCCACCGCCAGAAGATTCAGCACGAATTCCCGGCAGTGCGCGAAACACTTCTGCCGTAGAACGAGGTGCAAGTTTGATAATGTCACTTTCGTCAAAGGCACTTACTGAGACGCTAGCTTCTTGCATTGTGGCACCTCCAGGAGCGGCAGTGACCACAATTTGTTCAAATTTTTCTTTATTCTTTTGTTCGACGTCAGCGTTATCTTGAGCAATTACTGAACTAGAAAACGCTGCGCATACGGCAAGAGTAATCAAACTTTTAGTGTGTTGTGTTTTCATATTTTTCTCCGGCAGTGTGTGAGCCGTTGTGTTAATAAGCATGGCACAGATTTTTTTAACAACCAACTTAATCGATTAAGAAGACGATAAAGAAGATATAGTATGCGCCAGCAATTGTAAACACCCTGTGAAGAAAAAAATTTCAATGGTCGCTTTGCATACTATTTTTTAACAATAAAAAACAAAAAGACACGGGTTAATTTATAGACTAATAGATACTTGTTTGGCTGAAGGTTTTAGCGAAAATAGGCGTGCTAAAAAATGCGTGCTATTGTTTAATTAATCAGCTAGTTAAATTTTCGTCACGTCTCTTCTTTTCTTGGAATGATTAAGCATTGTGAAAAGCCCTAGTTCATATAGTCCTCCGGTTACATCTCCCACCATTAGCGTCCAAATGCACCGTGATCTAGTGGATATGTTGGTAGGAAACATATTTACTGGCCTAGCCATGACCTTAATTGCCTTCTCAGGGCTAGTATTTGGCTTTCAAAATGAAGAAGGGCACGATGTAAAAGTTCTACTTTGGGGCGTGATGGTTTGCCTCTCTGTATGTCGCTTAACCCATGGTATCTATTGGCATATAAAGCTAAAAGGCAGCCATTACAACCCTAAGTCGGTAGAGGCACTATTTGCTATAGGTTTATACCTCACGGGGGCGGTGTGGGCGGCTTACTCCTTAATGCTTTTTAATACCATGACCACTATTGAGCTAGCCTCCACTATGGTGGTTTTAGCTGCCATGGCCGGTGGCGCTGCGTCAGTATTAGCCCCAAATAAGTGGATAGTGACTTACTATTGCACAGCCTTGTTGCTTCCCATGTCGCTATGTGCACTTCTCGACAATGAGCGAAGTATTATTGTATTAGGTATATTAGGTGTGGTTTTTTGGGTGGGGATACTCACTAATTCATTAGGCACCCATCGATTTATTGTTAATACCGTTCGGCTAAGAGAGCACAATAACGACTTAATGGAACAGCTCGTTTCCGATCGACAGGAAACAGCAAAAGTTAATGAAATGTTGAGAGAAACGAATGCTCAACTCGATGACGCAAATGCAAATTTAGAACAGCAGGTTGAGAAAAGAACACAAGACATATTTCGCCTATCGAACCGCGACCCTCTCACCGACTTACTGAATAGAAACGGTTTTTTAAAACACCTAAACGCCCTTTTAGATACATCAAAAGCGCTAGGAAATAACCTGGCCATACTATTTATAGACTTAGATGGCTTTAAGCAGGTGAATGACAGCTTAGGTCACAAAGTTGGGGATATTGTCTTGGCTGAAATTGCTACCCGGCTTACCAAATATTGCGAAAAAGATCATCTTGCCCGATGGGGAGGTGATGAATTTGTTGTGGTGGTTCCTTATGCCACAGTTGATACCGCAGTGGCCGTGGCGCATGCCATGCGCAGTGGCGTTACCCTGCCTATCATTGCATCGGACAATCAAGTCACTTTAGACGCCACCATTGGCATTGCCATTTACCCCCAACACGGCAAAGACGCGCTTTCGTTAATTCAGCAAGCTGACTTGACAATGTACGATCAAAAACGAAGCCAACGAGGCACCGTTGGTGTCTTTAGCGAAGTTTTACACGAGCAAATTAGGCAAGAACAATATCTTTGCGAACACTTACGCCATGCTATTGCCAGAAGTGAAATGTCGGTTCACTATCAACCCATCATGTGTTCACAACAACAACGCATTAGCTCTGTAGAAGCCCTGTTGAGATGGGAACACCAAGGCGAGCAAATTTCTCCCACTGATTTCATTCCCTTAGCCGAACGTAGCGGTTTAATTATAGATATAGGAACCTGGGTGCTCAACCGTGCCTGTATAGATGCCTCTCAGTGGAATTTTGAAAACTCAATTGCGGTTTCGGTCAACGTTTCTATCAATCAACTTATCGATGATACATTTATTTCTATATTGCAACGCGCACTCGACACCTCATCGCTATCCCCTTCTCTTTTGCACCTGGAAATCACTGAAAGCGTATTCGCAAAAAACGAAAAGGCCGTGGCAACTCAGTTGGCTGCCATAAAAGCGTTGGGGGTAAAGATTTCAATAGATGATTTTGGGACAGGGTATTCTTCATTGAGTCGTCTCGCGTCTATGCCTTGCGACTTTGTAAAAATTGATCGTTCATTTGTGCAGAATACCAGTGAAGGTAGTGATACTATTATGCGCGCTACTATGCTCATTGCCCAAGAATTTGGCTGTAAGACAATAGCGGAAGGCATAGAAACCAACACCCAAATGCTACATATAAAAAGCTTAGGTGTTAACTATTTCCAAGGTTTTTACTACGCAAAGCCTATGCAATCGAGCGATCTTATAACTTGGTATAACGAAAACTACTAATCTCCATGGCTCAACTTTATTTTTATTACTCTGCGATGAACGCAGGCAAATCTACTTCGCTACTTCAATCAGCATATAATTACCGCGAACGGGGTATGCACTCACTTATCTATACTGCATCCTTAGACGACAGATATGGGATTGGAAAAGTTACATCACGCATTGGCTTACAAGCAGATGCTAAGCTTTACAGCAAAGACGTCGACTTGTACGCCGCTATCAGTGAAGATCATAACAAACAAAAGCTAGATTGCGTGTTCATTGACGAAGCGCAGTTTCTCACTAAACAACAGGTTCGCCAGCTAGTGGACGTGGTAGACGAGCTTAGAATTCCAGTGTTGGCCTACGGTCTACGTACCGATTTCCTAGGTGAAACCTTTGAAGGTAGCCACTATTTACTGGCTTGGGCTGATAAACTTTTTGAATTGAAAACCGTGTGTCACTGCGGTAGAAAAGCGAATTTTGTGGTGCGCTTAGATGAAAATGGAAAGGCGGTGACGGCTGGCGACCAAGTGCAAATTGGCGGTAATGACCGTTACGAGTCTATGTGTAGGCGCCACTTTAAAGCCCTAGTATGGCAATAGTGGGGCAATAACGCGACTTGCCATGCACGGGTCCCCACGCTCGCTTTGCATGAGGAAACCTTCTTCAATTAGAAGGTTTCGCCCCGTTTTATTTCAAACGGCAGTATTTCGTCTTTATCGCGACTTTCCAATAACGCAGTGGCGGCCATTTCACCTTTTTTGTCACTCGCTTGGCAAACAGTAGTCAGATTGGGGCGTGTCCGTTCCGCCTCTTCGATACCATCAAAGCCGGTGATTTTTAGTTCTTCTGGTACCTTTATGCCCAAGGAAAGTGCGCTTTGTAATAGCTCAAGCGCAATAATATCACTCATGCACAACACCGTATTAGGCCGTGGGCTGCTATGTAATACTTCTTTGGCAGCCTGTTTTGCAAAGCTTCTGTCACTCTCTGGGATATGCCATATCCAATCATTTTCAATGATCAGCCCTTTTTCTTCAATGGCGCGAATATAGCCGTCTAAACGACGGTGTGATATTGAGGATTCAACTTCGATAAGCGGGCTGTCATAGATTCGACACGTGCTTGGAGAATCGATAAGGCGTAACCCTAAAATAGCAACATGATCATCATTGGCAATGGCTTGAGAGGCAACCTCGTAGGCGGCTTTTTCATTATCAATATTGATAGACGGCAAGCCATCAATATTGAAATCTACCGTTATGGCAGGCTTAGTTTGCCTAACCACTTCTTCCGCTAATTTGGGGTTTCTTGGTGCGCCGTAACAGATAAACCCATCAACAAAGTCAACCACATCTAAAATAGACTCAGAATCTCCCGCATACAGGAGTAAATGCTTGCCTTGCTGTTGCAAGACCCGCGAAACCCCTTTAATGAAAGTACTGGCCACAGGGTCACTCACCGTATAGGCAATGCTGTCTGCCAGAATAAGGGCAACAATATTAGAGCGACCTTTGCGTAGAATTTGCGCGGCTTTATTCGGGCCCGTATAGCCTATTTTTTCACACTCAGCGAGGATAGCTTCTCGTCGTGCCGCGGAAAGCTGATCAGGACGATTAAACGCATTTGAAATCGTGGCGGTGGACACACCTAACTGCAAGGCCACATCTTTAAGGGTAAGCTTATTTTTGTTCATTAGTTTGCTTCTTAAACAAGAGGGCTAAGGTCTCATCAATAAGGTGAGACAACACTGCAATACACGCGTGCATTCTGGATGTTGAATATTGGCAAGTCATACTGCCACCTGCCCTCTTAAACGATTAACACGAACGCTAACATAACCGATTAACACTATGATGTAAAAGCGCGCGAGTTGTCACCAAGCGTTATCACTAACGGGTTCCAAAGATTTTATCCCCAGCGTCACCTAGCCCTG
The DNA here is from genome assembly GCF_015767655.1 of Alteromonas sp. B31-7. NCBI lineage: Bacteria > Pseudomonadati > Pseudomonadota > Gammaproteobacteria > Alteromonadales > Alteromonadaceae > Alteromonas > Alteromonas sp. B31-7. The sequence goes on along the minus strand of NZ_CP065233.1, from coordinate 1,384,985 downwards.
GTAAAATATAGCCTTTCTCATTTAACCGCTCATCAATGGCTGCGGTAAATATCTCAATATCAGGATGGGCATCAATGACCGCTTTTATCCCTTCTGGAGCGGCGACCAAAAATAAACCCAGTATTTTGGTACACCCTTTCTTTTTCAACAAATCAATGGTCGCGATAAGTGTGCCACCTGTGGCCAACATGGGGTCGACAATAAGCGCGGTACGTTCATCAATATTCTTCACAACCTTATCAAAATAGGCAACAGGTTGAAGCGTCTCTTCATCACGATAAAGCCCCACCACACTAATCTTCGCATTAGGAATTAACTCCAATACGCCTTCAAGCATACCTAGACCCGCACGTAAAATAGGGACGACGGTAATTTTCTTACCTTTAATTTGTTTTACTTCTACTTCGTCACCTGACCAGCTTTTTATCACAGCACGCTCCGTAGGCAGCGTTCGGGTGGCTTCGTAAGTAAGCAAATTACCCACTTCCGAGGCTAATTCGCGAAAGTCTTTGCTGCTAATTTTCGCGTTTCTCATCAAACCCAATTTGTGTGCAATAAGCGGGTGAGTAATTTCATGAACGGCCATAATGCTTTCCTTTAAACTATTTCTCTTATTCTAACCCGTTCAAGGATAATGACAAAATCAAGCTGACGTATTTCCGTCAACACTCACCGTGCCACCATCAGGCAAGGTTACCTCAACCTTTAAACTTCCCCCTACCGCCGCTAAATAGGCAGCTGCGCGGTGAAGCGGTACGTCTTGAATACGTTTAGACTCAAGTTTGCTTACACCCGATGCGGTAACGCAAAGCGCCAGCGCCACGACCTCTTGCTTGACTCTGTGCTGCTTTCTGATCTCGCCTAATGTTAATTCTCTCATTTTATTGCCATCCAATTTTGGGCATAAAAAAAGCCCAGATGTTTGTTAACTTCTGGGCTCTTACAAAACGTTTTTACTCTCAATGCCCAGAAGCGAATACTAGCCCCTGAACACTTAGCTTCAAGGCGCTATGCGTAGGTAAAATTATAAAAATAATTGTTTAAAACGTTTTGCATGATGAATTCTCTGTGACATAGCGCAGGCTCAGTCCTGCTGCTCGTGTCTTTAACCATACCAGTATTTTAGGTAATGACAACTGTTTTCCCATTGTCACTTTTCAACCAGTCTCAGTTAGGCTTTCTTTATCTTTCGCCCAAATCTCATCATTCTGTTGGTTAATTTACGTGAAACTTACACACCTAGCCGCAACTTTGGCTTAAATTACCGTTCATAAGTGCACCGATAATTACGATTAAAAAAACATGAAGAATGCTCTAACTACTTTATCGCTTACAGCAATGGCTGTGACTACACTGATCTCAGGCTGTGCGAGTAAACCGCCTATGCCTGAAATAGGTGAAACCTTTTTTGAAACAAAAATAAACCCTGATGGTACAAAGCTGTTCGCATTTAGCATTAGTACACCAAAACCTGAAGGAAGAGGGGCTGGCGGTAGAAAAGGTGGAGGCGGTGGTGGCCGTGGCGAAGGTCGTGGCCCACGTCCAGATGGCGAAGAAGGGCAATCGCGCGGTGGGTCAAACAATCGCCAAGAGCAGCAAATGGATATGCTTTACAAGGCTCTCGATGAAAAACTTGCTGAAACTCGCTATTGTCGTGATGGGTACATTGAAATTGACACCCACGAGACTGAAGATCGCGTACATATTCTTGGGGAATGCAACGATGCTGCAAACGAACTAGACAGGTTGGACTTTCCTAACCCTTGATGGGAAAAAAGGAAGTGCCTATTTTCGCATGTTTTAGTTTGCCTAAAAATTGGGTAACCTCACGACTTCCCTCTTGAGGTGCCCAGTCAGCAAAGCCTTTGTCTTCGTTGGCATCATAGGGGCCTTGCTTAACTTCCATAAATATCACTGGCGCATCACATACAGTGGCATGCCATGTTAAAGGCGGTATTTGTAACCCACAACATTCTCCTCCCGCTTGCAAGGTAACACGCTTTGTTAGGCATCCGTCATCATCGAAAAACAGAATATCGATACTCCCTTCCAGCACCATGAAAAACTCCCATTTATGGGCTTGCGTATGCCTATGCGGGCGGACGTAGGAGTCAGGCATCATTGCTATAAACAAGCGTTGAACCACGTCATCGTAATGCTCATGAACGTTATAATTTGCGCGTCTTCGGGGGCTTAACTCGGCGTCTCTTTTAAGGGATGAAAAAACATCGCTGTCGAACAGTTTCACGTCTGCCATTGTGCTTCCTGTGCTTGGTTTTCCTAAACCTTTACCATATAACGCATCCTACTTTTATAGCAATAGGTGTGTGGAAGCTGATGCAGTACCCTAGCAGCAAAAAAAAAGGCGTGCTGTAAAATGCACGCCTTCAATAAAGGTAGGTCACGGGTTAAGGCTTTAAAAATTAAGCTTCGTTAGCCCGTCAGATAAAAGTGATTTTACCTGCTGCCCTTCTTCAGTATCAAGGTAGGCTTTAGCCCCTTCAACAATCTGCATAATTTGCTGAGTGTCTAAGCCTAAGGCGTCAAACTGTTTTTTAAGCTCATTGACGGACTGAAGCTGTTCACTGTAATTCGCGGCTTTGTCTAGCAATCCGCCTAACGCGCCAGAAGAGGTTACCTGGCTAACATCGGGAACCTGCTCTACTAGTTCATCAAGGCCAGGTAAGGACTGTGCGAGTTGCGTGAGTTGCTCTGCAGACAGATTGTTTTGCGCATAATTGAAAATTGATGCTAATCCACCCTCTGCTTGTGTTTCTGTGATACCTACGCTATCACTTACTGCCGCCACCATCGCCTGAATGCTTGGACCGTTCTCGGTTTGTTCAGAAATACCGAAAAAGTCTTTTACCGAATCTAACCAACCCTCTGCATGACTTTGTGGGGTGACAGCCAAGGCTGCTGTTAAGATAAGCGGTGATAAATATTTCATTGGTAAACTCCATTAATCATTATTGTAAGTAGCGCGTTCCGCTCAACCCCTGTGGGGGGAGATTGCACAGAAGAATAAAGCCAATAGCCTACCGGTAGTGAAAATTACTGCAATTAGGCAAAGGGCTATATTTAATTAGGACTTCAACAATAAGGCATAAAAAAAGCGCCTAAGAGGCGCTTTTTACATCGTAGAATTTCACCGGCATTAGAATAGTACCGGTAGCGAGAGACATGCCATATCCCGGCCCTTCGTTATCAATGACCGACCCCGGTAAATAGAAGCGCTTATTTGCATCTAAACCATATAGCGCCGCATCCATTACTTGCCACTTATTATCGTGCCAAACCTCTGTCCAAGCATGGCCATAAGCGGTGACCCCTACTTCATCTTCAATGATCACGGTGCCGAACACCACGCGCCCCGGTTTGCCCAGTGCTCGCATTAATGCCGTGGTTAATACCGCAAATTCTGTACAATCTCCGCTTTTTTCGCGCGCCACTGTAGAGGCAAAATTAAACCCATGAATGTAGGTAGTATCATCAATATATTCACTGACGTACTTTTCCGCCTCTTCGACGGAAAATGGACCTGTATATTGGGTGGCAAAAGCAGCGGTAAACTGAGTCGTGCTATCTTCATCCAAATCAATCACGAAACTGGCTGAAGTATACTGTTTAATCACTTCGCCCTGATACTCTGGGCGCAATACCATCGTCAGAGTAAGGGCATCTTTAGCAACGTGCTGCACTTCTATGCCCGACCACTGCGTTAACGTTTGCGCAATTTTTTGCGCAGAGTTAGACGATAAAGTGAGACTAATTCGCTCCCCCAATGCCCCTTCATGATCTTCGCTTAACGAAATTGCCACGTTCGCAAAGGAGGGGTCACTTTGCCCATAGGTGGCAGTGGCAAAGCATGACAGCAACACCAAAGGCAAAACGTGTTTTCTACACGAAATCATAGGCTGGGTACGCCTTGCGTATAAATAGATTTCATAAAGATATTGATAGGCCCCTGCGCCATGACGCCGTGCTTAAAGATACCGTTATCTTCTGCATAGAAATCCAAAACCATTGGGCCCATATCAATCTTCATGTTGGCATCTTCGTTACCCGTTACTTTGCTCAAGGTAATTGAAATAGCCGACACTGGGTCAGCATCCGGTGTCCACATTTTAAATTGGGCGCTTTCTGCGTCACTTTTTATTAAATCCGCGGTTTCTAAATAACTACCAAAATCTGATAATAACCAGCCATCATAGGCTAAGTCTGCAGATACCGCCTTGCCTTGAATCTGCCCTTCCACATGCCACTTATCGTCAGCCACTGAAATTTCAAACTCTGAGGATAAAACGCCATTATCAATAGTGTACGTACTGCCGTTAATAAGCGAACCATCAGGACGACTCCATGAAATATCCGCCGAATCAGTACGGGAAACGGTATTGGCATCTACCGGCACCAACAACGCGGTTTCGCTTTCTATCATGACGTCGCCATCGGCATCCTTAGTATACTTTTCTACAGCGAAGCCCATAGGAATATCATTGATACGCATTTCATACACAGACTCGAAGAAGGGCGCATCGGCGGGCTCGCTGTTAAAGGTGTTTACAAAGGACGAAAAGACGTCGAAAAAGATGTCGCGGTAACCCAGTTCGTTGTGCACACAAATTTCTAAGGTGTCGTTGGTTTGCGCAGAATAGGCCTTAATCATTCCAGCTACCTTCTCTTCTCCTTCGCCTAAGTGGTAGAGAGTATCTAATTGCAAGTAAGGCGTATTGCCTATAACACCGGTATCAATGGCGTAGTTGAATTGTGCCGAACGGGTTTTTCCGTTTAATTCTGCGGCGCCATTTAAGCTTAAATCAACAATAGCATGCAGCGAGTTTGCCGGGCCATCGTACTCGTTAAACACGTAGCACTCTACAGGCGTAGGCGTGCCAATATCAATATGGTAGTACCATGTACCTTCGCTTTCGTCTACTAACGAAATCTCACCTTTCACTTTGCCTTTGGCTGCAACGGACGCAAGGGAAAAGTCACTTTCTTTGGTGACGTCAATGCTTCTCGACATCGCTGTTTTAAACCATTCTGGAAAGGTTTCAATAGGGATAAAATCTTTTGCGAGGACAGACGTAGAGCTGCATGTTAAGGCTAGGGCAATAGAGGTAAATACAGGCGAAAGCTTCATAGCATATCTTCCTTGATTATAGTTATTGTTAAATCACGCTCTTGGGCGCAGGTTGTATGAATTAGGTTACGCAATTAACAAATACTTTTCCATTAAATTACGTAACTGGGTGTAACATTCCGCATCTATTACGACTAAAGACTAATTCATACAGGCGATGAAGCACTGGCTCAATATCACATTGGGCTTAACGCTTTTTCATTCTCTTGCTTTGCGCTTCTCGTTTTTCGTTACGTTTTTCTTTCCTTGCCTGCTTGTCAGGCGTTAACGACCCCTCTTTAAAGCGTTGTTTTCGTTTCGCTTTATCTGCTTCTTTTCTTGCAGCCGCTTCCGCTATTTCTATTTTTTCCTGTTCCACCATAGCGGGGGTTTCCAGGGTAATACGGCCGAGCTTTCCAGATTGCAATTCATTAAGCAGAACTTCACAGATTTTATGTAAGTTTACTCGCCCGCCAGCCATAATAGCGCCACGTTTTCGTGCCGCTGCCTCTAAAAAGGCAAGTTCAGTGTCCGGCAAATCGTCCAACTTGTAAGTGGATTTCATGACCTCTGGGTAGGCTTTGATCAAGTAGTCAGCAGCAAAAAAACCAACATCATCGTATTCCATTGCCGTGTTCTTCACAGCCCCCGAAGAGGCAAGCCGATAAATAGAATGAGGGTTTTCTAGTTTTGGCCAGAGTACACCTGGGGTATCAAACAGAATAATTCCGTCCCCTAAATTTATTCGTTGCTGGCTTTTTGTTACCGCAGGCTCGTTACCGGTTTTAGCAATAATACGGTCGGCCAATATATTAATTAACGTTGACTTCCCAACATTGGGAATCCCCGTGATCATGGCTTTAATTGATTTGTGTTGCACATCTTTGTGAGCAAACATTGTTTTAATCATGCCCATAATCTGTTTACTGCTACCGGGTTTATCACTGGAAGTAGTGATGGTTTTCACGCCACGCTCTGCTTCTAGGTGCACTTGCCATTGAGCCGTCATCTCTGGATCAGCCAGGTCAAATTTATTGAGAATTTTAATGCACGGCTTATCGCCCCGAATTTTTGCAATTTCCGGGTTTTCACTGGAATAAGGAATGCGGGCATCCAGCACCTCAATTAAAATATCAACTTGACTAAGAGACTCTTTAATCTCTTTAAGGGCTTTGTGCATATGCCCCGGAAACCATTGTAACGCCACGTTATTCACCTTTATATTGGCGGCAGCGAGATCACGTCATGACATTTCTCGCCGCATTAAAATTTGGATTAAGCCGCTTATTGAGACAATTGATAAGCGCATATATTCACTGCGCTAGCCAGGTTTAATGAATCTATTTTACCACTGCCGGCAATGGTAAATGCACTAGCGTTAACTTCCACTAAGGTATCTCTGGGCACGCCCCGCGCCTCGTTGCCAAACAAGTAACATTGGAATTCACTAAAATCAGGGTCGGATATCGCCTTGCCCTGCATATCTAAGTACGCAAAGTGAGAAAACCTTTCTGATAAACTCAACAAAGGCACATCAAGTTCAATGGGGACATGAAAGATAGCCCCCATACTTGCCCTAACAACTTTTGAATTGAAAGGGTCCACGCTATTTGGACTAAGCAACAAGTTAAAATTGCCAAACCACGCTAGGGATCGCAATATTGTTCCTAAATTTCCTGGGTCTTGCACTTCGTGTAAGTAAACATACCTCCCCCCTGTCACTTCAATCTCTTGTGGCTTGGCCGGCATGGGGACACAAGCAATAATACCTTGCGGAGATTGAGTATCACTCAGTTGTGACATTTGCTTTTGGGTTACTTCGACGAGTTCAAAAGAGGGATTTAGCGCCTGTGCCCAAGATAGGTATTCAGCCGTGACATAAAGGGTGATATCACCCATTGACGACAAATTGGCTTTCACCAATTCAAGAACAAGGTGCTCCCCTTCTACCAAATAGTGTTTAAACTGATTTCGGTACTTTTTTTGGTGCAGCTTTTTTACGTCATCTAATTTCATGGTTACCACTTACGCATTCAATTGGCGGAGCATTTTAGTTACACGCTAGTGTGTTAACTGACACGTGCTAAAAGCGCGACACTTTACACTATAGCGTGTTAACTGTAATCGCATTTTACTGAAATCTGGCGTAGAAGAAACATGAGATGAAAAGGAAAAAAGGCCAGCACGTAAGGCTGACCTAAAAAGAAAGATTAATGCTCTCTATTGCGAACAGGTTACGCTGCCCTACTGATAGTCAGAATAGTGATACTCACCATTTAAGGTATTATTGATATTCTCAACGAATCCTTTTGCCTTCTCAATATCCTCAAACAGGAAGTTGTAGTCGTTGTGCTCTGCATCTTCTTCGTCGGTAACGAAAACATGCACACCACCTTCACTAAGGGATAAGTATAACCTGCCCCCTAAACCTATACTGCCATCGTCGTTTTTGCTAAACGCATAGGTGGCGTCCACCTCGTCAAAACGGCTGTCGGTATAGATATTTACTTCACCATCAGCAAACTCAACGAAGGCCATGCCCCACGTTCCGTCTTCTTGCACATCGACAAGTGCGAGTGGCGTGCCGGCAATGCTATCAAAAGAGGCGGCAGATGTTTTATCTCTAAGTAGCGCTTCATAATCATCGGCATCAGATGAGGCAAAAAACACAATTGCAGGTGCTTCATTAAACAGGTTCACCACGAAGTTATCGTTTCGGTAAAGCAGGGTTTCAACCGAGGTAGGTTTCCCTGTCGCGCCTTCATCGAATAACACACTGTTATCGGCACCTACGGCATATTCACCCTCAGCACTCCCTTTAATCGAAGACGCTGTTGCATAGGTTCCGTCAGCCTTGAGGATAATGGTGAAACTTACATCGTCATACTCGGTTACCTCATTTTGCGCAACGCCGTAAAGCTCGGAGCCTATAAACGCTCTAGGGTCTATTAAGTCCAAATACGCTTTTGGCGGAGACGTGGGAAGGTATTGATTATCAGGCAGTGGAACAGGTACAGGTCGCGCGATTTGTTTTGATATTCTTCGATTATCGAAGGTTAAGTAATCGAATACTCCGTCGAATCCATCACTGCCACTCGAGGTGTAAAAATCGAATTTGTGGGTATTGGTTACGTGGTATGCGTTCCCTTCCAAAGCGAACAAATTCCAATGGCGTTCATTGTAAAGGTAGCAGCCTGCATCGGAACCGAAACACCCTGGCCAACTATAATCTTCAAACCGATTGCGGGTAATGCTAAGTCCACCGTTATCCGTTACCTTCCATTCCCCATACATAACGAGCATCTCATCGACCGAAATAGCGCCGTCACCATTGTCGTCGGCCGTTTCAATGCTGTAAGCCTTTCCATTTGGCCATAATTCCCACCAAAACTCATTGATTGTTTCACCGTCGAAAGCGTATGTGTAAACACCGGGCACATTTGCAATGTCAAATTTAATGTTGCTGTCAACTTCGCTACCAGCATCCACTTTAAACGAGTTTACGGCTCCATCAGCAGATGTTCCCGATACTGCATATAACGTCACCCCTTCACTATTGGTTAACTGTAAATAGCGCAGCTCTGCCCCATCATCAAACGTAATAACCAGCTCATTCACCCCATCATCCACGGTGGAAGGTTGTGTAATCCAAGTGAACCCGGCGCGTTCTAGCTGAGTTTCTCCACTGCCCTGAGGTGAAAAGCTAAATATATCAGCTCCCCTATTGTAAGCGGTGACCGCGTCATCAGGAGAAGGGAACAAGATCCCTGGAACTGGCAGGGATAAAATGGTTTCACTGTCATTATTTAGCGCAACCTCAGATACATTATCTACCGATATTGCCGTTATCTGTTTGACCGGGTCATTATTATGAAGCTCGTCGCTTAACTCACCATTTGGGTAATGGGTGGTATATACCGAGAAAAATTCAAGGGAAAGAATGCCTTCTTTGTCTGAAAGCAAGCGATACTGCAATTCATGGTAAATATACTCAACGGGCACATAATACTGTATACCATCGAGGACGATATTCGTGTTTGATGAAACAGTATAGTCGCCCTCGTTAAAGCGCAGTATCAGTTTGCCGTCGTCGTTGGTAAGGGTAGCCTCAACGTCCGTGTCGAAGGCAGTGAAACGCGCACTATTGTCATCGATAATCTGTACAAAACTACCTGGGTGAGTAATGAGGGGGTTATGATAATCAGAGACATAAAAACTTTTCGGGTCACTATCGCTACTCACTTCAATAAGATCAGGGTCGGCGACAATTTCCTCGTAGGCGTCTTCATATTCTTGAGTATTTTCGACAACCTCAAGGTACGCTGCCGCGACGTCTGTGTTTTGCGCTAAAGCCAATGTGTCTTCAATGCCTTCCGGCAGTGCTAAACTGCTATTCGCTGGCGCTTTATCTATGGCCACTTTAATGGCCGTCGCTAACGCAAACATTTCCTCTTGAGACACTCTTAGGTTAAGTGCTGCCAACATTTCATCATCAACAACAGGCTCTCCTAGGTTTTCGCGCAAAATAAGTGCTGAATTTGCCGTCGTTACATTGGTAACATTGACATCAAAGAGTTCCTCTTTGGTGAGTAAGCCATTGTCGTTTGAAGCCTGATTTAACGCATCGGCGGTACCCAAAATCGACATCAACCTAGCGTGTGACTGGTCATCCTTACCTTGCGCCACAACAGAAATCATTTGCGCGCCATCATCGTCATCTAGACTTAATGAAACTACGTAATCACCTTGCCCATCTGCAGAGCTGGTAACCTCTTCGTCGCCGATGAAAAAAGTCACGGTAGCATCGACAATCGGTGAGTCGGTAACTCGCCCTGCAATCTCCAAATTTATTTGCTTTTGCGTCACCTCGACATTAACCGATTCGCTGACTGTCACGCCTTCATCGTCGGTGACACTCACGGAAAACGTGAGTGTTTCATCTTGATCAACCGACGGTGCATCAAAGCTCAACGTTGCCGTGTCTGCATCGACTAAAGTCACTTCTGTACCTTGAGTTTGTTGCCAGCTATACGAAACCACGTCCCCATCATCTGAAGCTACAGCCGTTAAGGTTACGGCCTGCTTTTCTTCCACCACCTTGGCAGCCACGGAAACGCTTGGCGAGGCATTCACATGGGTAACAGTCACATTCACACTGTCAGCGCTAGTGTCTGCGTCATCGTCCGTTACCGTGAGTTCAAAAGTCAGTGTTTCAGAAGGGTTAACATCCGGCGCTGTGAAGCTCACTGTTGATGTATCTGCGCCTGTTAATTCAACGTTAGCACCTGCTACCTGGACCCAACGGTAAGTGACAACGTCACCGTCTTCATCCGTTACTGAACTGACAAGTGTCACCTCTGTGAGTTCATCTATGGTGATATCATCGCCCGCATCTACCACGGGGGCTTGGTTGGCAATTTCTTCTACAGGCTCTTTTTTGTCGTCATCGTTACAGCCACACAAGGCCACAAGAAGTGACGCAGCAATGACACTTTTTTTATATTTTTTTGAGACCAACATTCTACTTCCTTTCCGGTTAAATCAATTCAACGCTGACGAAATACCCATCGAAATCTGCACAAATAATAATCGCAACCTAATTTGCATTTCCTTCCTCAATTCGCGCAATCGCCTATTTTTCCTACCGAAAAAATCTTTTTGTTTTTTTTTGGAATACGCCGTTTAATTTTCTTACTACGTTGTGAGTGGACACTTCTGCATAGTGACGCCTTACCGGAATTTACGTAGTAAAAAGGCAAGATGGCATGCAAGGAAACAACACGCTTTTCTACCGTTCGTTTGCAGAAAAATTTGAGCAACAATTGAATTTGGAGATATCACGAAGGCAAAACCCTAAAGTATTCATTGTTTCGGACATTCGGGTTCAGGAGTTAGCAAAGAGACTCAACATGGATGTTTCTAATTTAAGAAGGCAATGCCAAAAACATTACCAAAAGTCGCCAAAAGCACTTATTGATATTTATAGAATCAGGAAAGCAAGAAAACTATTATCAAAGGGAATACGGCCCTCGGTAATTGCAGCTCAACTTGGGTTCTATGAGCACAAAACATTCTCTACGGTATTTAAAAGGCACGTTGGCATTGCGCCTAGCGAATTTATTAAAAGCCACTGCGCTTTTGATATTTAACGCGTCGGAAGGTATCCGATAAAGACTAGTGCGGATTAACCACCGTAAAGCGCTCTTCTGACACCGCCCAATATCCGGTGTTCGAAATGATAAGAATTTTATAGGCGTTACCTTGGCCGTTAAATTGCGCTGGGTCGAGTGTATAGTTGCCGTTGTTTTCCACTCTATCACTAACCATGTACCAGCGACGCTTAACCACCGTGGGGTAATGAGCACCATTTCCACTACCGATATTATGCGGACTATCATGCAGGACATAAATCGCGACGGTATCTCCCTTGAGTGTGTTGCTATTCCACTCAATGCTGTTGGCCTTCCCCACTTGGTACACCTCAAAAGCGAGGGGCCGATGCACGGCATCAACCAGTAAATTTTGGTTCATGAGCTGCTTAAGCCCATTGTTTTCTGTCAGGCCGGATTCTATGCCGAAGAACCCATCGCTTAATGCCCAATAACCTTTATCTGATACCGCCATTACCTTAAAGCCCTGAATACCGTTTGCAGACATAACAAGGGGGTCTATCCATTCACTTCCGTCATTTTCAATATTTGCCGCAAATCGGTGCCAGTGCGTTTTTTGCACATCATCCCACAGAGAAAAAGCTTCTGCGTCGTAGTGATGTCGGTGATTGATATACAATGATATTTGATCGCCTGGCAGTACCTGAGGCAGCCACTTAATCTCGTAAAGTTCGCCCATTTTCAGCATTTCAGCTTTCCCCGGTGCAGTTATACCTGTCACCCGTCGATTACTGAAAATGATGTTTTCTCCTACAAGAGTCTTCACACTTATACTGTCAAACGCAGGAAATAGGAGGCTCTCAGGATTTAATGCACTTGCAAGCGGGCGAAGGAAGTCCTGTTCTTCGTTGCCTTGGTTAAGGGAATTTAAAACTTCGGCCGCTTTTTCAGTATGTTGGATTTCTGCATATGCCGCCAATAACGCCAGCTTTGCCGCTCTTTTAGGGGTGCGCAATTTTTCACCATACTCTACGGCCCACTTAGTCAGTCCAGCCCTTAATGCTGTATGGATAATCAATCCGGCATTTTCTTCTGCCTCAGCAAATTGCGTTAACCGATCAACGTCGCTGCTTGACACCTCTTGCGCTAAACCAGTCTTACTCGCTAGCAGTAGTAATTCAGCATAAAATTGAGCGCTGTAAGTCAGCTCATTGGGGCGGTTAAACCATAACTGGTAGTAGGTAACAACTTCGTTAAATTTATTGGTAAAGTAGCTAGCAGCGAGATGCTTCACGCGAATTCGTTCACACCTTGCACTTTGCTTTTCGCCACACTGTTTTACCGCCAAAGAGATATAAGACGCACTCTGAGCATATTGTTTGGTATACATGTGATAATTAAACTGTTGTTCAAGAACCGTTAGTAGCTGCTCATCAAACAGGGGCTGCAGACTGCTGTAGATGGTTTGCTGACGAATGAGTAGCATTTCCAGCATGACTTCGTCTTCAACGTCGCTGGCAACAGAAGATAACCCAGCATATATTTCTGCTAGCTCGGGGTTTAAAGGATTAAACGCAGCCTCTGCATGCAATAAGGCCGTTTGTAGGGTACTTCTTCCTTCTTCTTTTAACGCTAGCGCCGCTTCCGCTTGCGCTTTTAAGGTAAGAAGCCAGGCTTTTTTATAAGAGGAATAGGTTGACCGATCGATACTGCTTAATGACGTGAGAAGAAATTCAGGATCGGTGGCTAACCAGTGTGACCACCTGACTTTATTTAAGTAGAAAGTTTGGTCGTCGGTTAAATGGCCAGAAAACTCACGCTCAATACGAGATAACTCATCTAATAAGGGTACGGTGTCATCAAGCTTTTTAGCAATATTCAGCGCTAAAAACTGACCATTAAAATTCGTCGCGTCAGTAGCGCGGTTATACGCTTCCCCCCATAGTTTAGCTTCTTCATACTCGCCTCGCTGATAAGCGGCTTTTGCCTGAATGTAGAACCCCTCAGGGGTTTGTTTTGGCAACTGAGAAATTACCTCTTGCGCTTGTTTTAAATACCCCAAATTAAGCAGGCTATTTGACAAAGTAGATAAAATTGATGCTTTACTCATTTCATCCACTACATTCGACCCGTGGACCAATTTCACCCCTTCTTTAATAAAGTCAGCTGCGCTTAATGCACTACCTTTCGCCGACGTGGGTGTATTTGCCTGAAACAGCTCGTGATAAAAACTGAGAATTTGTTCATTCTTGTTTGCTTCAAACAGCAGCTTATTATTTTGCATCCACAGAATACTTATCCCTGTAAGCAGTACCAATGGGAACGCGAGGGTTAAAAAGGCGGTAGTAGGCGAACGTTGAAACCACTTTTTCATTAAGTAACGTCGGGAACTGTTAAACCAGCGAAGGGGTTTATTTTCACGGTACGCATCTAGGGCATCTTTAAACTGTTCAGCACTTTTAAAGCGCGCTTGTGGCGTCGCGGTTGTGGCTTTTTCGATAATGGCAGCCACTTCCTTGTCTTGGGTGTCTGGGAATAAAAACGCCATCACCTTACCCAGCGAAAATACATCATCGGTAACATTGGCTTTCTGCCCGTTTCGCAATTGCGGGCTAGAAAAATCTGAACTGGCGGCTTTAAGGTACTGACTATCCGCATCATTGAGTGAAGAGGCTATGCCAAAATCAAGCAACTTGGGGCGATGACTGTCATCCAGTACAATATTTGAAGGCTTAATATCCGCGTGAACTATACGGTTTTGATGTGCTTCGGTGAGTGCGCTACACAGTTGAATAAGACAAGAAATCCTCGCCGACTTAGTCAGGTTTTCCTGGCCAAATTCACTGAGTGGTTTACCCTGAATGTACTCCATAACTATGTACGGAACACCGTCGTCTCTAACGTCAATATTGAACACTTTTGCAATATTCGGGTGGTTAAGATTCGCCAGAAACTGAGCTTCTCGTAATATAAAGTGCTCGCCCGCAATATTCGCAATAGACGAAAAAACAAACTTAATCGCTACGTGCTGGGTAATCGTGCCGTCATTGCGCTCACCGAGATAAACGGAAGACATCCCTCCCTGCCCCAGCTTTTCTACTAATCTGTAGGGGCCGAATTGCTGCCCTTCCAGAGATTTTTCAATGTGATCATCAGAAAAAAACTCGGCTTGCCCACTAATGATAGACGTGAACCCACCTTTTTCTTGTACGGTGTAATGCGCATCAATTAAAGCGAGGGTCTCTTCAAACAAGGGCTTACCTTCTGCGCAAAAACGAGACACATTTTCACGCATACGCTCTTCATCAAGCGTAATTAAATGGGTAAATAACGAAAGCGCATCTGAAAACTGCATAAAAGCCTTTGAGCAAGTTTAGAAAGTCAATTTATGCGTGAGCACACTGAACTTTGAGAAAGGCTTTCGCCGCAGAGAGTTCGCTGTAAACCGTGGAGTTACTCAGGCTCATCTGAGTTTGTATTTGCTCCACTTCTTGTCCAAGATAAAAGTGGAGCAAGGCTATGCGATAGCATCTTTCATTGGCTTTTTCTAATGCGGTAAGGGCATTGTCAAATTCAACAAATAAGAAGGATTCAGTGGCGAGTTCAGGCAAGAGCACTTCAGACTGCAAGTCTGCTGTACGTTTTTTTGCTAGGCGCTTTTTCAATTCATCTTGAATCATCCACCGAACAAAAAGAGCGATATGGGTATAAAATTGTTCCCGACTGTCGAAAATCTCGTCTGGCGCGGTCAATTCTATGATGATGTCGTGAAGAATAGAGGTGGTATTAGGCAGTTTATCGGCGATATCCTTCTTACGTTGAACCCGCTTTACACCGCGAATTTGTTTTTTAACAATATGTTTAAGATGGTAATACACCATGCTGCGCAACTGATTTGCACTATCAAGATCGTTACTAACTACCCATTGGTTTAGTACCTCTGTGAAGTTATCTTGACCCCGAATGACCGAACCTACTTCCATGTTGCTTTCCTTTCTACATCTATACTGCTACGACACCATTGAGCCAAGCTCACTACACAACATCTTTACATTAGACCAAAACTTAGCAGATTTAAACAATATTAACAGTAACTTAAAAATAGATTGAGCGATTCCCCCCGTGTATAGCGTGTGGTCAGCGAAGTGGCACCACTATCACAAATTCAAACTAAACAGCATTATTAATAAAAAGTTGCCCTTACCCGCACTAACTCTCACACTAGGGTAAACCCATTAACAACAAAAATGATGTGAGTACGTTATGTCTTTCAATATGACTATTGATAATGAAATTGCACTTATTACTTTTGACGATGGCAAAGTCAATGCTGTAGGTTTCGGCCTTATTGACGCGTTTAATCAGGCACTCGATAGTGCGGAAGCAGACGCGAAGGCCGTGGTTATCTATGGCGGCGAGGGGAAATTTTGCGGCGGCTTCGATCTTTCAGTCATGAAAGGCGAGGACAAAGGCCAGCAACAGGCGTTGGTCAGCGCTGGGGCGGCTCTCGTTAAGCGGCTATACGCCTTTCCCAAGCCTGTTATTATGGCCGCCGAAGGCCATAGCATCGCCCTTGGCGCCATTTTTCTCATGGCTGCAGACTTACGCATTGGAAAAGATGGCGACACTAAATACGGTTTAAATGAAACGGCAATAGGTATGGTGCTGCCTAGTTTCGGCATGGAATTAGCGAAAGCGCGTCTCGCCAGTACTTCGCTAACCGAAGCATTACTATTTTCGCGTATTTATCAAGGTGAAGAAGCCGTGAAAGCGGGGTATCTCGATGCGGCAGTACCGCAGGATAACGTGCTAAACACTGCCATGAGTTATGCGGCTCAGTTAAAAATGCTTCCTTCTAGTGCATTTGCAGAATCTAAACGCCAATTAAGAAAAGAAACCTTAGAAAAAATGGGGGTCTAGGTTGTACCTTCCCCCGTTAGCTAGGTTGCTATAGAAAACGAAAACAGAGGGCAGTTTGACAAACCGCCCTCTGTTTTCCAGCGCTAGTGGACTGGACCAGACACATCCTCAATATCAGATTTAAGCTTATTTCTCAGCCCTAACTCAAAACTTAGCTCTGCCAAAACGAACAATGGGCCTATGGCAAGCCCCATAATATCGTCCACAAAAGCGGGTTTTTTCCCCTCATAGTGGTGGCCGATAAATTGTAAAATCCACCCACCCACAAAAATGCCAATAGAAATACTCAGCCAAAGTGATGTTGTCATCATGGCAATCGGTTGCGCCAAATACACCATGGCAGCCGTAATAAGCGCCATTACCGCCCCCAGTCTTAGGTCAAGTTTGAGGTAAAAGGCATTGCCAATGAACCACACCACGACCGCCGGGCTAACCAAAAACTCACCAACAAACGGAAATACCCCTTGAGTATAAGGTCGACTCAATAAACAAAACACAGAAAATACAATGAGCGGAATGCCTATGTAATGCGTATAAATATTTCGTTGATCTCTATGGTATTTTGCGTATTCAGATAAATGTTGCTCTAAGGTTTTCATTGTATTCACCCGCTATTAACAAATTATCTGTGAGCATACCGTGACAGGCATACATGAACTGTCAGCTTAACGACAATTCATATTCTGTTCACCCAGGCCAACTATACTCAGTCTTTTCAACGCTCCTATGTCAGTAAATAAGGATTTTTTATGCGAAAGCACCTCATTTTGATAGCCCCTATCTTTACCTTCTTTCTCGTATTATCAGGTGGTTGCTCGTCTACCCGTTCTCAGCAAACGACGTTGAAAACAAGCACAATGTTGCAAGGGCAATACACGGTGGAAGACGTAAATAAACGGGGAATTATCGACTATAGCCAGTTAACACTACGAGTAAATGGAAATCAGGTTTCAGGGAGTACAGGCTGTAATCACTTTACGGGCAGTATAGAAAGTCAGGGGGACGCACTGCATATTTCGCAACTTGCCGTTACCCGCAAGCTGTGCCCAGAAGCCCTTATGCACCAAGAGCAACAATATATATCTTCCTTGGAGACAGTAAATACACTGTCTATTAATACGCCTTATATCCTATTGAAAAACAGTAACAACAACAATGTTCAGGTTAAACTGCTAAAGACATCCCATGCATCTTCCCTCCAACCGAAACGCCAAGACGCAAGCGCTGGCGTTACTCACCTATTCCAGTGTGAAGATATTGGCATGATATCCATGATGTTTGTGGGGCCAGAAACCATCACACTCACCACAGCAACAACAAGCCAGACACTCCACCGAGAGAGAAGCGCCTCTGGGGCAAAGTATCGCCATGGCGACATGGTTTTTTGGAACAAAGGTCAACAAGGTATTTATAGAGAGCAAGACCACACCTATCAGTGCGTAAGTGTTTAAAAACGCCAGGCCACGAACCGGCTTTGTTTTTGCCCCTGCCCCATGTTTAGTGTCTTAATTTCAGCAGCATTATAATAGTTCAGGCTGGTATTAATGGCCTTTAAATGAGCTGACTTTGACACTAAACAGGTAAACCACCCCACTTGGCTTTTCACCACAACGCTTTCTTTTATCATTGTTTGAATGAAGGCGAGCTCTCCCCCATCACACCATAATTCATTAGACTGCCCTTCAAAATTCAGCGGTGGCTTAGATGATAGACGGAGCCGGCCTTTATTATTGGCGCGTTTATTTTTATGTCGTGACAGGTTCGCTACTTTTTTCACACTGCCTTTATTCGCATCAGACGCAGATTTATGAAACGGTGGATTGCACATAGTAAACGAAAAATAGTCATCTTCATGGATGATACCTGAAAAGATGCATGCTTTATTCGGCTGATGCCGCACACTAAACAACGAAGAAAGCGGGGGATTACGTTGAATGATAGTTTGGCAGTTCTCAATGGATTTTTTATCGATATCACTGCCAACAAATTGCCAACCAAACAGCTGACTTCCCAAAATAGGGTAAATGGCATTTGCACCAACGCCAATATCTAAACCTTTCACCTCACTACCAGATGCTCTTGGGGCTTTATTGGCGGTATCGGCCTGAAGTAAATCTGCAATGCCATGTAAATAATCAGCTCTACCTGGCACCGGTGGACATAGGTATCCAGCGGGAATATCCCAGTAAGTCATATTGTAATAGTAGGCAAGCAACGCAGTATTTAGCGCCTTAACGGCTGCAGGATTAGCAAAATCGATACTAGGCTGGCCACTTTTGGCTGGGGTGATGAATGCTTTAAGCGCGGGGTGACGCTTACAAAGCTTATCCATCGGATATCCATTTTTATGGGCATTGTTCGGATGCATAGTCGCTTTTCAATACAAAGAATAAGTACACGAATGTCGTGCTTTAAAGGGATAACTTGTGGCTCACTTCCATCTAGCTATTAAGTGATGAAGCACGGTGAACAGGATATCATATTGATAAACCTTACTCAGCTTTAGAACATGGTAAATAGGGTATAAGAGCAATGTCGTTGAATGTATCTAGGCAGACAGTGATAAATAACAGCGTGGGGATAAGAAGGTATTTAGAGAATTGGGCTAAGTATCAGGCCCGCTCAGGGCGAGCAGGCCATGAAACTGTATACAAGTAGTTACTAATGAACTACGTAGCCAACCAGGCTAAGGTTATTCAGACAGGTTACGAACAACCACGTCTTGTGCAGTGTATTCACGTGCAAAATCTGCAATTTGCTTGTTATTACAGATGATGTTTTCACCTTCAAGGTTGTACTGAGCTAGCGCTTGACGTGCGCCAACTTTAATTGCTGCTAAGCATGCTTTAGATGCTACGTTTTCATTTTTAGCAACAAGAGCCACTGTTTTTGCATTGCTAGAAACTTCGTTGTTTCTGTACATGTGTGCAAATGTTCTTAGGCTTTCACCGTTACAACGCACTGTTGCGCTGAATGTTTCTGCATCAAATCCATTTTTTCTGATGAAGCGTAGCGCTGGACCGAAACCTTCAGTCGCCGCAGTTAAACAGGCTTGAGTTTCAATATTCGCGTTAACAGGCTTAAGTACCACATCTTTGGCAAAAGACGATACGCTGATAACAGAGAAGGTAAGAGCAAGTGCAAGAGTAGACAGTTTCATTTTGTATTCCTATTTCGTAACTAAATTAGATTTTCATCAAAGTACGGATACATTATGACCAAAAATTACAGAAAATAAAGCATTTTCTTGCGTATTCTGATGTTCTCGATCGCTGATTCTGGCTAGCCCGATCAACTCTATTCCGGTCATTCGATCACAGACTTTTTCTTCACCACCCGATCAGTCTTTTATGCTTGTTAACTTCTTTTAATTTTAAAGAGGAAACAAGTATGTCAAAACCTACTGACATAGAACGCGTTAAAGCGGTTCTCTATCTTAAGCTTGATGAAAACCTCAGTAACCGGGACATCGCCAGGAGACTGAATGTGGGGGCTGCCACTATATCTGATATTCTCGGTAAATTCAGAACCCTGGATTGTGGCTGGCCGTTACCTGAGCATGCCTCCGATCAATGGCTACATCAGTCACTTTATCCTGACAGGAAAGCGGGCCGTATTAAACCTGATTATGGCCTGATGGATATTGAACTGCGGCGTAAAGGTGTAACTAAACTGCTGCTCTGGGAGGAATATCAGGCTAATTACCCTGATGCTTGCTATAGCTACAGCCAGTTTTGCGACAATTATCGTGAATGGAAATCCCAGCAAAAGCGCTCGATGCGATTTACGCATAAAGCAGGCGAGAAGCTATTTATCGACTTCTGTGGGCCGACATTACCGATTGTAAATCCCGGCACCGGAGAAGTGCGTAATGCCCAGGTCTTTGTTGCGGTACTGGGCGCGTCAAACTACACCTTTGCGATTGCCACAGAAAACCAGAAGCTCGAAAGCTGGCTGGAGGCGCATGTGGCTATGTTTGCCTTCTTCGGCGGCGTGCCGCAATTGCTGGTACCGGACAATCTCAAGTCAGCGGTCACCAGAGCCTGTCGATTTGAACCTCAGTTGAATACAGCTTACCAGTCATTAGCGAATCATTATGGCTGCGCCGTGATGCCTGCAAGACCTCTGAAGCCAAAAGATAAAGCGAAAGCAGAAAATGCCGTACTCATTGTGGAACGATGGATAATGGCAAAATTGCGGCATCAGGTCTTCCATACCTTATCAGGCCTTAATGTTGCTATTCGGGCGTTACTGCATGAACTGAATCAGAAACCATTCCAGCGATTACCGGGAAACCGACAAACCTTGTTTGAATCGCTGGATAAACCAGAGCTGGCCCCGTTACCCACAACACCATGGGAATACACTGAAATCCATATTGCCAGAGTCGGTATTGATTACCATGTCTTGTACAAAGACCATTTCTACTCAGTTCCTCACCTCTTTGTCGGCAAGTCAGTTGAAATACAGGCTTCTAAGCGGCTTATTCGGATTTACTACCAACGCGAGTGCATTGCACAACACATGCGTAGTGACCGAAAAGGTGGCTTTACCTGTGTTGATGAGCATATGCCTGCCAATCATCAGCATCAGAAATGGTCACCCGGAAGACTCAAGAACTGGGCAAAGCAGATCGGCCCTTCCACACTTGAAGTCACCGACGCCATTCTGCAAAGCAAACCACATCCAGAGCAAGGTTATCGGGCCTGCCTTGGGCTACTTAACCTTGCAAAGAAATACGGCGAAAGTCGCCTGGAACAAGCCTGTCGCCGGGCTATTGATATAGGTAATCCCTGTCGAGCCAGCGTGAAATCGCTGTTGCACACCCACCTTGATAATGCCCCGAAAGTGGATGACGTTGAAACGCCCAATCTCACTCATCACAACATCCGCGGCCCTAAATATTACAAATAAGGAACTCAAATGAACGATCTACTCATCCAACAATTACAGCAACTGCGCATGACAGGGATTGCGGATATGTTAAAACAGCAACGCGCTCAACCCAACACCTACTGTGAATTAGCCTTCGAGGAACGGTTGTCCCTGCTGGTTGACCATGAAATGAACCAAAGACGGACAAACCGCATCAACCGACTTCGTAAACAGGCACGACTCAGGTTAAATGCAACACCGGAAGAACTGTCATACGACAATGGCCGCGGATTACAAAAGCCAAGAATGGCCGATTTATTAAATGGCGGATATCTTAGTCATCATCAGAATATCATTGTTACCGGAGCCACAGGTGGCGGTAAAACCTATGTAGCTTGTGCGCTTGGTGAACAAGCGTGTCGCCAGGGAATACGTGTTGGTTACTGGCGATTACCACGATTAAACGAGCACTTACACATCGGTCACGCTGATGGCAGTTACACCAAGCAGCTAGCAACGATAGCGAAACAACAGCTACTGATCCTGGATGACTGGGGACTGGAAAAACTCACCGTCAAACAGGCAACAGACTTACTGGAGGTGGTAGAAGACAGGCACGGCGTAAGTAGCACCATCATCTGTAGTCAGCTACCTGTAGAGCAATGGCATTCAATGATAAGTAACGGCACGGTTGCCGATGCGCTACTAGATCGCCTCATCCACAATGCTCACCGGATAACCCTCACTGGGGAGTCAATGAGAAAGCAACAAACCATGAGGTAAATACCTGTGGCAGACTGCGGTCTGCCACAACTACTGATCGGGCAAGCCATAATACCAGTGATCGGGTGTATCAGAATTGGGGTGATCGAGAGGCCGGAATTAGTGATCGGGAAATGCCTAATACGCAATTTTCTGTAATTTTATTACGAAAAATAGGAATTATACGTAAAGATTACGTCAAAACTGAAAGTCATTTACAAAAAGTTATAATTTACCTCAAACTTGTTACAAAAATGGCATTTCAGTTACCTCAAACCTTAGTATCCTCTGGGCTTTCTTGGCAAAGCGCTGCGTTGAATTCGAGGGAGCATTCTGATGAAAAACGAAAATGAGAGGGGAAAAAACCGTAGAAAAGGGAAATAAGCAGAAATTTCTAGCCCGCCAAAGGCGGGCATTTTGTTATTTTATTACAGAACAGAAGAATTGAACAAAGCGTCACTGCGCACATGCATCCCTTACAAAATTAAATCATGCATCCAGTTTAATGAAGGAAGTTGCAGCTCTGGTTGATAAAATAGTCGGTTTAGTCTGCCCAAGAGGTTCACTGGCCGACTGGGATCATGGGACTTCACTCTATGCTGGCTTTCCGTTTGTAAGAACTCCCACGGTTGTAAATTCAGTTCATCAATATGAGCTTGGCTTACACCTAGCGACGACAATGTAGAAAGTATGCGCTCGGTCTTGCTTTGCGTTATCGGTAAAATGGCATGGCTATAAAGGTCATTTAAGGGCGCCCCCACCGCTTCAAGTGTATGATATATGGCTGACCAAACAGCATCATGATCGAACGTCCAGCCCCGTGGCGCATAATAACCTTCAACTTCCCATTCTAATTCTGCATTGCTGGCTGCCACAGAGCTTTCCACCTGAGGTGAATAGGATAAGTCAGGTTGGGCACCAATATTATATGCGTCCACACTCATAGCCACGCAAATGATAAGGTCGCCACAGGCGACTGAATTTCTATACAAGGCCTCGAAAGCCGCGCGTTTTACCCCCATCCATCCGTGCACGCGTGAAGGCTGTTCAACAAAATGCCTCACATCGTTAGGCAAATCTTCGCCATAATTTTCTATTAACAAAGGAAGTGGATTTTGATCTGGCGCTTCGTCAGGCATCCAAACTTCGTATTCTTGCCTGTTGTCAGCTTTACCACGGCTTTTAATTCCGTAAGACAAATTAACAGGACGACAAATACTTCTGTCTTCATCTACTTTATGAAAATATTCAGATCGCATGCGTTTAATAAAAGGCGCATCTAAGCCGGCAAGCGCCGCCGTGGGATAGCGGTATCCAATTTCAGAATGCTTCACCATGCTCAATCCAGGAACATGCTCTACCAACTTTGATTTTACCCCCTCTAAAACATTCACTTTCGGTAAAACAATACTTCGTTCTGGCTCTATGGTCAGTCTCTGTCCGTCATCGGTCACAAACTTTGGTGTTTTATGAAATTCATACTGCGGGAAACCAAGCTCAGCAACGGCGGCATTACGGTAATGAGATAAATCGCTGAATAACGCGGCGTGGTTTCTTATATGTTTAAAAAGCGGGCGGTGTTCGTTCATGCTACTTCTTCCAAAATACGGCTAAAGGAACGGCGTTTGGGGCTCATTTATTTGTGCTTGGTTCCAATTAGAATAACGTTTGAAAAATGAAAATCTTGTCACCAAACTACCCCGTTTTACATTCACCGTCTAGACGTAAAAACTTAAACCAAATATCTTCACCTACCTTATCGTAGGCTTTCACTATCTCGGTAAAGTCTCTACGCAACTGCTCATCAATAAGGGGCGCAGGAAGGAGAGGATCAAAAACAAGTTGACGTAAGGCTCTGTCGCCCACTAAATAACTGGCCTTTGCTGCGTCGTTTAAAGGCAACTTCGGCAATTGCGACAAAGACGTTTCTAACGCGGCTGCGCTTTCCCTGTAAGATTGTTCCAGTTGCGAGGTATTCCACAGTCTTTTCGCCTGCCCCTCATGCTCATCATCGAGTTGTGACAAGGCAAACACTAAGGCTGTTTTTTCTAACCCTATGCTATGCAGTTGGCTCCTCACCGCACTGACACCATTGCGGATATTATTGGGGCGTATGTATAAATCAGCTGAAAGTTGCTGCATGCCTACCAAGCTCAGCGCCCGTTCGCGTGCGCGAAAGGCTTTTCTGTCACTTTTTTTCAGTTCACTGGTATTCACACACACCCAATCGCCCTGCCATCGGCAAAGTAAAGACTCGGCTTCGCGCCAGTGATTCACTTGCTGTGCAAATGCAACACCTTCTGCGCCCAATGTATAGCACCCGCGCTGGGCTTTATTTAGCAAATTTGAGGCGACTAACCTATTCAGCGTCACCCGGATGTTGTTCTGTGAAATACCAAAAAGTGCGCCTGTTCTCACCGCACTTTGTACATCCATTCTCACCCCCTCTCTTGAACTAAATAGCTTAAGCAGCAAATGGCGGGGAACAGGCTTAGCGCTTTGAGGGGCGTGCGAGGGTGATGATAGGAATGGCATTGCGTTCACTAGGAAATTATTAAATAAAGATGTTTAAACACTGTACCCCAAAAGCAGAGTTCAACAAATGCAGAATTCTACCCATCACTAATATTACACAATTTGACAATAATTACATTTAAGAGTAATAGTTGATTTATCCTATTTCACTCGAGATCGCCCCATGAGCTATTCTGACCGCTTCGATACCCACATTGTTGAAAACCAGCCCACCCCACCCACACCTTATAACCTATGGTCAGAAGACCCTATGCTATTGCATTGGACACAATGCAATAGCATAGGGGAAATGCCAGAGGTGCTGCATCATTATGGCCAACTGGCTGGGCACAGCTTGATGGATGACGGTGAACACGCCAATAAACATAAACCTGAGTTACACCTTTTCGATAGGTATGGCCGGCGAAGAGATGAAGTACATTTTCACCCGAGTTACCACCGCCTTATGGATAGTGCCATGAGCAAGGGTGTACATAACTATTCTTGGCAGCACAAGAATAAGGGAAGTGCCCATATCGTGCGAGCCGCATTGCTCTTCATGCATTGCCAAGCAGACGCGGGGACGACCTGCCCCCTCACCATGACCCATGCCGCTGTACCTGCATTAAAGCAAGCAAAACATCTACCACCTTACTGGTTGGAAAAGTTAGTACATGGCCAATACGACCCTCGTGACATACCGGCGATGGATAAAGCGGGTGTCACCATAGGTATGGGAATGACAGAAAAACAAGGGGGGTCTGATGTGAGACGCAACACGACAAAAGCTATCCCAAATGACGATGGAAGCTATTCCATTATTGGCCATAAGTTTTTCTTTTCAGCTCCCATGTGCGATGCGCACCTTATTTTGGCTCAAACGGAAGGCGGTTTGAGTTGCTTTTTGTTACCACGAATTTTAGAAAATGGGCAACGCAATCATGTGCGTATTCAGCGATTAAAAGACAAACTGGGGGACTGGAGTAATGCCTCATCGGAAGTTGAATTTACCGGTGCGACTGGCTTTCTGATAGGTGAAGAGGGGCGTGGTGTGCCGGTGATTATCGACATGGTATCGTTAACACGACTAGATTGTATGATTGGCTCCTCTGCGCTAATGCGCCAAGGTTTGGTACAAGCTGTCCATCACGTGAGTGAGCGAGAAGCGTTTGGAAAGCGGCTTATTGAGCAGCCCCTTATGAAAAACGTGATTGCCGATTTAACTTTAGAGTGTGCTAGCCATGTTGCCTTAACCATGCGTGTAGCCAAAGCCGTAGATGCCGCCGAAAATGACAACACTGAAGCCGCGTTCGCCCGCATAGCCACTGCCATTGGCAAGTACTGGATATGTAAACGCACAGCCACCTTCATTAACGAAGCACAAGAATGTTTAGGTGGTATAGGTTATGTTGAAGAAAACATACTTCCCCGCTTATATCGTCAAGCGCCTCTTAATTCCATTTGGGAGGGCAGCGGCAATGTTCAGTGCCTAGACGTATTGCGCGCCATTGCGAAAGACCCTCAATCTAAACACGCGCTTTTTCAGGAATTAACGCATGCTCGTGGGAAAAACCGCCATTACGACAACTTTGTTGTAGAGCTAACACTAGCGTTCAACCAACATGAAGACATAGAGGTTAGAAGTCGTTTACTTACTGAAAAAACGGCGCTTGCCCTTCAAGCTGCTCAGTTGCTAAAACATGGTGAAGGTGTTTTAGCGGATGCCTTTTGCGAAAGCAGGCTATCGCATCAGCATGGAATGGCGTTTGGTACGTTACCTGCCCATGTTCCCTTTGATGACATCATCGCCACCGGCTTGGTTACGCCTCGCCAATAGAGATTCTTTTAAGGAGTGCCAATGTAAACACACTTTACATTTAACCCCGCGCATTCAATAAGGGCTTGGGGTAAACTAGGCTATTTGCCCCTTAAATGACCATAGGATTATAAATGAACGTTAAAGTGCTTTCCTTCATTGCCATTGCCAGCCTACCTTTGAGCGCGCCGGCGTCAGCAAATGATACGTTAAACCAACTGAAAGGCTTACTTGGCAACCAGACAACCGCTGAAGCCGCCACATCTACCGACAGTACCGTAGATTTAAGTCGCCTTGTTAGTCTTGTTTCAGACAATCTTGACGTCTCAGAAACCCAATCTGAAGGCGGGATTGCGTCGGTAATGAATTACGTACAAGGAAATTTATCAAGCACGGATTACACCCAACTGGCTAGCAATATACCAGGCATAGATTCATTGTTAAATAATGTGCCTAGCTTAAGTGGCACGTCTACAACAAGTTCAAGCTCATCGTTGACCGGCTTACTCAATAAAGCCTCCGAATATAGCGACACGCTAAAATCAGTGAACGATCTTAAACAACAATTCGAAGCGTTAGGCTTATCTACCGACATGATCAGCAGCTTTGTAACCCAAATATCCAGCTACTTAAATTCGAATGCCAGCGAAGAAACCCAATCTTTATTTACGTCAGGCCTAGATAATTTACTAACAGCGCTTTAATCTAGAGCGAAGGGCTGCACACATTACATCTTAGTGCTGCAGCTCTCTTCACGCCCATCACTTGGCAACAACTCAACCTTCACAGATAGTACATTTATGTCTTTTAAAAATGCTCAGCTTGCGTTTAGTCGTCAACCTAAATGGTTTCGAATTACTTCTTACTTAGCAACCGCCTATCTGTGTTACGCCATTATTCTAGGCGCTGTCATACCTGCTGTGCTAAAAGCAAAACTGCCTAACATGGCTGCAGACGTGTTAGGCAGACAGGTTGAACTTAACGACGTTAGCATTAATCCGTTTTTACTCAACGCCGAGCTTTCCCAATTCACAATCTTCGAACAAAATGGAAAAACGCCCTTTTTCACGGTAGAAAGTTTTGCCCTTGATGTTGCCTTTTTACGCTCGCTTATTACGCTGACGCCGACCCTAGAATCGATAGACATTAATGCCCCTTATGTTCACCTTGCACGGTTAGACAACCGCGCCGACAAAGCCAACACGCAGTTGAATATCAGCGATATTCTTACAACACTGGCGGCATCAAATGCTCAGAGCAACGAGGTCACAGACGAGGAAAGTGTGGGCGACATTCCCCATCTAAGGATTGCAAAATTTCAGTTGCAGCAGGGACATGCATTATTTACTGACCAAATCACGGGCGCAAAACTTGACTACCCACAGCTAGAATTCGTGCTTAATGATATCGATACACGTGCAACGATAGCCACTGAACCTCAAACGCAACAAGTCAATCGATATGCCTTTGATATCACTACTGCGGAACAGGGTCATGTGTCGATGCGGGGTGATTTTCAACTTGCGCCGCTTGTCGCCACCACGCAAATATCGTTGTCGAATATTGCCTTAGCCCCCTTATGGCCGCTTTCCGACAATGCCATTTCAGCCAAACTGGATCAAGGTACCCTAAACCTTGACTTTATCGCCAAATTTGAAGCCCTCACAGACACCTTTGCGTTTCATTTAAACGAAGGTGAATTAAGCCTTAATGACATTGTTTTTTCTTACCAAGACGAAGCGCTGGTTAACCTTCCGGTTTTAAAGCTTGAAAATATGCGTATCAACAGCCTTATCCAACAGGTAGACATTGAACATATTGGCATTGAAGGGTTAACCGTAAAGGGCGTATATGACGATAAAGGGCTCAATTTACAGCGGCTATTTTCACCTCATTTAGCTACCACCAACGATGATAATGCACAGCAGAATAGCCCTTCTGCAGCTACCTCAGACTCTTCCGACGATACCGCCTCTGATTGGCGAGTAGAGTTATCAACCTTTTCTTTCATACAAGGGAGTCTTCAACTTCAAGAGCGTCAATTTAACGACAATACCTTTTGGCACCTTAGCCAATTATCATTAGAAACGGGGCCCGTTTCTTCAACACTCGCCAATCCTATCGATTACTCTTTTTACACCGCTATTTCAGCAAGTAATAGCGCAGAAGGTGCTAGTAGTGAAAGAACAAAAGGCACCTTTAGTAGTGTAGGTAGTGTCGACGCCACCACGCAATCCGTGAAAGGATGTGCAGAAATCCATCAGTTTGAGTTAGACCAATTCCAACTATACGCAGAAAGATATGCACGCATCACCATTGAAGATGGCGCATTTTCGTCCACGCTCGCTTTTAAGGCCAGCGCTGACGGCCAGATAGACCTTCACGCCAACGCTGATATAAGGTCACTGAATGTACTCGATAACACGCAATCTCCTTTATTGAAATGGCAGTCATTGTCATTGTCTGACATTCACTATAGCGCCAAAGAAAACGGGTTAACCATTAACGATGTTATTTTCGACAGCCCCTACGCTCGCATGGTTATTGATGAAAATAAAGCCACGAATATCAGTGCGTTGCTTGTTCCGCAAGCCACGCATTCTGCAAATGAAAGTGCGATAACTAAAGCGCAAGCGCCCACGACTCAAAACAAGGACGCAATGGCCATAATGGTCAACCATGTAGGCATTAAGGAAGGTAGTGCTTACTTTGCTGACCATTCTTTAACGCCACGTTTTGCCTCAAAAATAGACAGGTTAAATGGTTACGTCGATAACTTAGATTCACGCAGTGATAGCGCAGCAAACGTCAATATAGAAGGTAAAATTGATGGCTATGCACCGGTGCAACTAAAAGGGCAGATTAACCCACTAAAAGAAGATATCTTTCTAGACCTTCTATTCTCTGTAGATGGCGCTGAGCTAACCTCTGTCAACCCCTACTCTGGCACCTATATGGGGCACTACATAGATAAAGGGCTCTTATCACTTGATGTAGAATACACCCTTAACCACAATCAACTCCAAGGGAATAACCATGTGGTGATTGACCAGCTCACGCTAGGGCAAAAATCCGATTCAGATCAAGCCCTAAGTCTCCCGTTAGGACTGGCCATCGCACTTCTAGAAGATAGCCAAGGCGTGATTGACTTAGGGCTAGAAGTATCGGGAGATTTAGACAGTCCCACATTTGGCTTTGGCTCAATTATTCTCAACGCCCTTGGCAACTTGATCACTAAAGCGGTAACCGCTCCATTTAGCTTACTAGCTAATTTGGTGGGCAGCGACGACGAACTCGACCACATTGCCTTTGCTCCGGGCAGTTCTTACATTAGCAAGCAAGGTGAAGACACCTTAGATACGCTTACTAAAGCGCTAAAATCGCGGCCTCGATTGAGGGTGAATATTGAAGGTACTGTCGATGCGGTTAGCGACGCCACGGCGCTAGCAGAATCTATGGTTAAACAAGCTATATTAGCACGTACGAATCTGTCGACTCTGCCAGCGGATTTAACCGCCAGCTCGGTACCGCTTAGCGGCGAAATTACAGATGCACTCACTGCGCTATACAGCGAAACATTCAATAGTGACATTCAACAGGAACGTCAACATATCTTGTCTACATTACAACAAGAAAAAGCTCAAGAGGAGGGGAATGAAGCAGCCCTCCCTTATATACCTAGCGAGGAAAGCGTGCAACGAGTGTTGAATATCACCATGTATAACACACTAAGAAATAAAGTAACGATTACCGAGGCTGAACTTGCGAACCTTGCGGAGTCACGGGCAAAGGCGGTGAAAGGTTACTTGGTGAATACTGGCGGCCTGGAAACGACACGGGTGTTTTTACTGAACAGCCAACATCATTTGCAAAGCGAATACAGTGGCGTGGAATTAACGCTTGAGGCCAATTAAAATAAAGCGATAACGTTCAACAAACAGTTAAACAAGGGCGTTGCTTAGCAACGCCCTTACGAGGCTAAGCCTTCTTTAAATGTGGGGCGCAAGTGTCTGCGACTTTACTGGCATCAAATATTTCAATCCAATAACCATCAGGATCTTTGATAAACGCGATGCCTTTCATGCTGCCATCATTCAACCCTTTTTGAAACGGCACACCCATTTCGCTAAAGCGTTCACATGCCGCTTCTGCGTCAGGTACATGAAAACCAATATGACCGAAGCCTTTTGGTTCGCTATTACCACTGTGGTAATCAACGGTATCTGCACTATCACCCCAATTGTGAGTAAGCTCCAACATGGCTGGACGAGCGAAAGTTTGCTCGGTGCGCTTTTCAATGTTTGAACTAATATCGGAAAAGTCTTCACCTGCCGCTAGAAAGTATAAACTAAATTGCATTTCCTCAAAATCGAGGCGCTTTAGTAATGTCATGCCCATTACCCGGGTATAAAAATCGAGAGAACGCTTTGGTTCAGCAATACGCAGCATGGTTTGATTAAACACAAACCCTTTTGTAGCCTCATCTTTTTCTTCACACAAACCTTCGGCTTGGTCAAAATGCCGGCTCATTACATACTCCTTATTTTATCGCTAGTCACGTTATGGAAAATGAGTTTCGAAAGAAAACCCGTTGAATTACACTTTCCCCCATACGGAATTCGATGGCGAATCGGTCTTTTTCGGCGCCGTATTTTCTTTTTTACGCGCTGTCCCTACGCTTTTACCTTGTGCTGTACGCTGTGATTTCGTGGCAGGAGCGTGAGATGCTACAACGCTCGATGTGCTTGCCCCTTTTCCACCGCTTCGATACTTTTTCACCATTCCCTGTAGCAAGTTACGAACAACTTGGTCACCAGCAGGTTTGTAGTTTCGATGGTCTGGCTTTCGAAATAAGGCCGAGAGTTCACTTTTGCTCATTCGAAATTGAGCCAAATTTAAAATGGCAATAATGTCTTCATCTTTATAACGCATTGCAATTCGAATTTTGCGTAACAGATCGTTGTTACTCAACCTTGCATTAGCGGCCAGCTCTCCGGGCTTCTGCCCTTCTTGCTTTCCTCTATTTTTAATAATTAAACCATCGAGAAATAGGGTAATAATTTTATCCCTGCAGGGTAAATATCCTTCTTCTTCCTCTTTTTTCATGATGGCATGGAGGTACGCCATGTCCATGTCATAATCAGCCAACTTAAAAATACTGATGGCGGCGGTGTCATTTATTGCAAGTGCGTATCGAAGACGACGTAACACATCGTTATGGAGCATTGGTGAAAGCCTTTATTAACTGGGGGTGCGTACCGTAAGGGTAATCTGTCTATTTTACCGCAGATTGCGCTTTCTCGCTACGTACACGCCATCACGCCAGTAATATCTTCGCAAAGTAGCTAAACCAATCTCCTTTTCCTCCCGTACGCAGCTATGAACCCACATGCCTACCGTCAGCCCCGCTAAGATAGATTTAAGGCGTATGACGCAGTGGAAGGCTGACTACACGGAAAAGGATTGCATTATGTCTATAGATACGGGACCAACCGTCACAATTAATGGTACGCCCTATGTGCTACCTACCGACCCTCGCACTACCTTGCTTGATTTTCTTCATCAAAACCTTGCTTTATTCGGCACCAAAAAAGGCTGCGATCATGGACAATGTGGCGCATGTACCGTATTAGTTGATGATGAAAGGATTAACGCTTGTTTGGTCTTTGCCTTTCAACTTACAGGCAAGTCGATAACCACCATTGAAGGTATAGCCAAGAATGATGAACTTCACCCGCTACAACGGGCGTTTGTAAACCGTGACGCATTTCAATGTGGCTATTGCACGTCGGGGCAAATTTGCTCATCAGTTGCGCTGCAAAAAGAGTTGGCCGACAACGCGCCGAGCGCCGTTACCTTTAGTGAAGACTATAGCCCGCGAGAAGACATTAGCGAACGCATGAGCGGTAATTTATGCCGGTGTGGTGCCTACCCCAATATTGTTGATGCGATAGAAGACGTTATCGCTTTGGAGCCACAATAATGCAGCCATTTACGTTAACTCATCTACACAACACATCAGAGCTAGACAGCACCTCTGGGGCAAAAAACTCTCGTTTTATCGCTGGGGGCACTAACCTTATCGATTTAATGAAATTACAGGTTGAAACGCCCTCTACGCTGGTGAACTTAAGTGACTGGCAAGACGAAACACGCATTGTTGAACATGACGAGCATTTCCGCATAGGCGCAATGGTCACCAATACTCAGCTGGCCAACTTTGCCAGCACCACCCCTGGCCTATCTTTACTGTCGCAAGCACTATTGAGTGGCGCCACCGTTCAGCTTAGAAACCGTGCGACCACAGCTGGAAACCTTTTGCAACGCACCCGTTGTTACTACTTTTACGATACGGCAAAACCGTGCAATAAGCGTGAACCAGGCACAGGTTGTACCGCCGTGAATAGTGAAAATAGAATACACGCTATTTTTGGCACCAGCGATAAGTGCATTGCCACCCACCCCTCAGACATGGCCGTCGCCATGATAGCGCTGGGCGCTAAGCTCGCACTTGTTGCTCCAAATGGCGAAAAAAGAACCCTTCCATTACGCCACTTCTACTGTACGCCGGGGAACACACCCCATATTGAAAATAACTTAAAAGAAGGCGAGCTGATCACCGCGGTTATTCTGCCCAAGCAAGCGGTTGGTTCTCAGTATTACCATAAGGTGCGTGATCGTTCATCGTATGCGTTCGCGTTAGTGTCAGTAGCCGCAGGCCTGGTGATGAAAGACAACAAAGTTAGCGCCCTCACATTAGGATTTGGCGGCGTTGGTACGGTGCCTTGGTATCCAGAAACAACGATTAATGCTTTGATGGGGACGGAACTCACAGACGCCAATATTGAAAAAGCACTGGACGCTGAACTCGCGCCTGCGCAAGTTTACGGCAGTAACAACTTTAAGCCACCGCTTTTACGCAACACCTTACACAAAGTATTACGTGCCCTCGCCCAGCATCAACGCACCTACCCTCAGCACGAAGGAGCTCTATATGAAAACTAATCATTCCGCTAATTCTATAGGCGATCCTATCAATCGAGTTGATGGTGTATTAAAGGTAACAGGGCAAGCGCGTTACGCCGCTGAACACACTCACGCTATGCCACAAACGCCCCTTGTCGGCTTCTTAGTAGCTTCCACATCTGCGGTGGGTGAAATTACTCATTTAGACACCTCAAAAGCAGAAAAAGCTGAAGGCGTACAAGCTGTGTTAACCCACACAAACGCCGGCCCCCTAAAAGCGTTCAGTCAACCCGATGATGAAGGCCGATTCACCCAAAGCCGTGCGGTGCTTAATGATTCCCATATTCGCCATTACGGCATGCCTGTGGCGCTAGTCCTTGCTCACACTTTAGAACAAGCGAGATATGCAGCAAGCCTGGTAGCATTCAATATTGATGCACAACCTGCTCAGTTGTTACTGGCGCCAGACCAAGCAACTGAGGTGCCTGAATCACTAGACGGTGGATTTGAGCCCGATGTGGAAAGTGGTGTTGCGCCAACACAAAGCGCGACAGATATTAATGTCGATATGCAATACACCACGCCATCACAAATTTCTGCAGCAATGGAACCTCACGCCACCATTGCCCACTTTGATGGAGATAAATTAACGGTTTACCCCAGCGTACAAATTGTTGCCTCAGCAGTACAAGCGCTGGCAACCACCCTAGAAATGGACGAAGACAACATTCATGTAAAAAGCCCCTTTATCGGCGGCGGCTTTGGTTCTAAATTAGGTTTACACTACGATGCGATACTAGCTTGCATCGGTGCGCGTTATCTTAAGCGCCCAGTGAAAGTAGCACTTAGCCGGCGCCATGTATTCTATAACACACCACACCGTGGTCATAGCTTTCAGCGCATGCAGCTAAGCTGCAATAATCAAGGATACCTCACTAGCATTGCCCATCACAGTGCAATGCCAAAAGCGAAAGGATATACCTTCGCAGAAGCCACTGGGGCGGGCGCAAGAGTTACCTACCATGCGAACTACATTAATAGCACTCACAGGGTAAAAAGCGCAGATACTCCGCTTATCGATTCTACCCGCTCACCGGGAGATGCCATTGGGTCATTAGCGTTCGAATCCGCCATCGACGAATTGGCGCACAAGGCTAACATTGACCCACTAACATTTCGCTTAAATAATATGCCAAAAGTGCACCCTGTCAATGGCAGTCGATTTACCAGTCACAAACTTGAAAGCTGCCTACAACGCGGAGCTGATATTTTCGGGTGGCAACAGAAGAGCAACGCCAAACCAGGGAAAGTCATAGGTCATGGCGTAGCGAGTGCCATGAGAATGAATGTGCTAGTTCAAAGCTCAGCCAATGTTGCTATTGATGAAAACGGTATGATTACCGTCACAACAGATATGACCGACATAGGCACGGGAACTTACACTATTTTGGCGCAAATAGCCGCAGACGCTTTTAACACCTCAGTAGACAATGTCACCGTCAATCTCGGCGATAGTCAGTCACCAGCCTCTTGCGGTTCTGGCGGCTCTTTCGGTGCGGCAAGTACCGGTTCCGCCGTACTTAAAGCCTGTGAGGCAGTCAAGTCTTCACTTTTATCCCTGTTGCCAGAAGATTATCGAGATGCCCAGTTTTTGGTGACCGATAAGGGCCTTTGTGTAAGGCAATCGAATTCGGAAAAAATACAGGAAACTCCGCTTATTAGCCTTATTGATAGCACAAAGTTTCCTATCAGCGAACTTGGGGCTGTAAGTGATGAAGATACCAGCGATGATGAGCAATATTCTTGCGGTGCGCATTTTGTTGAAGTGGAGGTAGACACCCTCACCGCAGAAGTGCGCTTAAAGCGACAGTACGGCATGTTCTCGGCAGGAAGAATACTGAATGAAAAAACCGCCAAATCCCAAATTAAAGGCGGCATGGTATGGGGCGCCGGTTACGCGCTTACTGAAGCCATTCATCATCATACCGATTCCGCCAGCTTTGTTAACCCTGACTTTGGCGAATACCACATTGCGGTAAATAGAGACATTGCTGAGGTCACAGTAGACTTTATCGACTCACCCGACTTTGAAGCATCACCGGTAGGCGCTAAGGGCATTGGAGAGCTGGGTATTACAGGAGCAGGTGCCGCTATTGCAAATGCTATTTTCGATGCCACTGGCGTGCGTGTACGAGACTTCCCAATAACGTTGGATAAAGTGCTTGAAGGGCTAAAATAAGAAGGCGTCTTAACGACGCCTTTTTGGAATGGGGCGTGACATCACATAACTCGTGTGTCTAGTGTAGTGATTACACCACCTCAACCACGTCTTCTTTAGGTAAGCGAGCTTTCGGCAAACCATAGTTCCAGTCTTGCTCTTGGTCTGGATAGCCCATGGCAACAGCCACTTCGCAAATATGACCGTCTAGCTCCTTGCTGAACAGCTCACCAATGAGATCCGCGTCCACGCCTTCCATCGGCGTGGAAGCAATGCCTAAACGGGCAAGTGTATGCAATAAGTTACCTAATGCTAAGTACACTTGTGCTTTTGTCCAACTTCCATTGTTACCTTGTTCATCTGTGTTTGCTTCGGCAAATGCATAGGCCCCCATAAAAGAGTCACGCATTGACTCTGGCAAATGGCCAGAGGCAACCTCTGCATCAACACGCTTGACAAACTTGTCTTTGGTAAAGGCAGGGTCATAAGCAAGCAACACGGTGTGTGACGCTTCTTTCGCGTGCAATTGGTTAAACTGATGCTTATTAGCAAACGTATCGTGAAGGCGCTGTTTTGCTTCATCACTTTCTACGATGACAAACTTCCAAGGTTGAGAGTTTATTGATGACGCTGATAGGCGTAAGGCTTCAGTAATAATCGCCATATCTTCGGCTGAAATACGTTTGTTACTGTCGTACTTTTTTGCTGTGTAACGGGTATGTAAATCACTAATAATCTGATGAGACACAATGAACTCCTATTGATGAGTGTAACTGCGAAATGTGCGAAGAAGTGTAAAGCCAAGGTCAGTTATTGATAAGCCCCAAAGCCTTTGAATGAGTTTACATATTTTTTTGATAATAACGGCTTGAGTTAAAAGATTAGATACCCAACAACTATAAATCCAAGATCTTTATGAGGAAAAATAAGAGGCAGGCTTACCCAATTCGCGCTATTCTTGACCCCTACCTAAGCAAATATATGGGCAGCAATGACAGCGCCACAGTCGCTATCAATTCAACAAAACCTGACTATTCGCTTATTGCGGGTGCTCAGATATAACAAAGCTCGAATTGAACGAGCCATTACGCTCATGCCCAAAGCACATCAACCGCTGTTCAATGTGCTCCCTTTTTTATTGCATGTTAATCATCCTGACTTACCTGGCTACGTGGATGGGCACGCTATTCCCATGGGTATCAACAATTACACCTTTCGAGAAGATATAGCCTCTGCACTCATTACCTGCTTTCCTGAACAGCGTCACCTCTTTACCAACATTAAAGAAATTTGGCCACGACAGAGGTCTATTGAAGCGCTTATATTAATGGGAAGTATTGGCACAATTGCACAAACAGAGCATTCAGATTTTGATTACTGGGTATGTGTGAATGGGCAAGATTTTTCTGATGCGCAACTCGAAAAATTACAGCAAAAGCTAACCCTAATTGAACAATGGGCGGAGCATGAATACAAGGTTGAAGTGCATTTTTTCTTGTCGCAAATTGACCACGTACGGCAAAACAACTTTGGCATAGCCGACGGTGAAAGCGCCGGTTCAGCGCAAGCACTATTCTTAAAAGCGGAATTTTATAACACCAATATCGTGGTGGCGGGAAAAGCGCCTTTTTGGTGGCTTACCCCTGAAAAAGCCACCCACAAACAATATCAAGGCTTGTATAGCACCTTGGAAAAAGGGGGCTCGCCAGACATTAACTGGTTTATGGATTTAGGCCACATCGACCGGTTAGACGCAAGTGAGCTTTTTGGTGCCACTATCTGGCAGCTAAGTAAAGCCATGGATTCACCATTTAAGTCTTTGCTTAAGATAGCTAAATTAGAAGTTTACCTTGCGAATATTGAACTCGGTCAGCCCTTGTGTAACGTACTTAAAAAACATGTTCATAGGGGGGCTGAAGCGCCAGGAAGTGTGGCCATCATCGACCCTTATGGGTTAATGTTCGATCAGCTCATTAGCCACTACAAAAGTCAGGGGCAGAAAGAAGACGTTTTGCTTTTACAGCAGTGCTTTTACCTAAAATGTGGTGCTAAGCTTAGCGAACCCTTACCGCAAGGACAAAAGCCCAACTTTAAACGCAAGATAATAACGGCCTACGCGAAAGCCTGGGGATGGACCCGTTCAGATCTTCATTATTTGGATAATCAACATAGTTGGAGTTTCCATCAAAAGCTACAGTTCAGCCGCCAGATTCACCGTTTTTTACTAAAGTGTTATCGCCGCATTTCTGCCCAACTGACGCCAGAGCAACAAGTAATGGACGTCAAAGACATGACAGTATTAGGTCGCAGACTTAGTACTTTTTACAGTAAAAAGGCCAACAAAATAGATTTCCTCAGACGCGCATTCGACGCCGAGTCCTATTGTGAGCGTGTGACGGTTTCCCTAAAACAACTTAAAAATGGGGAACAAATTTGGCGAGTTTATGCCGGAGATCAGTTAAGCAAAAGTGGTATTGTGGATGAAGATCAGAAAATATCTCAAGCTGACAACGCCATTTCTTTAATCGCCTGGTGTGTATCTAGCCGTATTATTGATAGTCGCACTCAGGTGCTTTTAGATTACAACTCAGGTGAAATCAGCGAATTAGACCTCAATGATTTGCTGAAGCATTTGTGTAAGCATTTTCCCCCCGTCAAGGTATCGGCACTTACCCGCAATCAATTACTGGCACCAGAGCGCATTATTAGCTGCATGGTTATTGTCAATTTCCCCACACTTAGACAAAAGGCGAATGTTGAAGATATCTCTATGATCTATAGTACATCTTGGGGTGAAACTTTTGTGTGTCATGGTGAAGAAAGCCTCGATGCCTTATGGTTAGACATGCAAGATATAAACAACCCAGCGGCCTGCTTTGTGTTTATCCCAAGAGGGAATCAACACTCGCGCATCCATGGAGAGTTCATCGAAAACCATGCTATGTCGTTTACTTTATTGCAGTAGTACACAGTTTTTCGCTCATTATTGCGCTATTTTTGTAGTAAAGGTGACCTTATGGTCTTTATTGCAGATTGCTGTCATCGTGAAATGGATATCTTTTAAGACAATTGAGGTTTGATGCAAAATCGGTTACGTTGTTCGTTATTCGTGCTTTCTGTTACATTCTTTGCCAATGCTAAGGCGGTGAGTGCGTTCCCTGCCCCTTCGGGTTCTCTCTCTGCTACCTCGGCAGAAAGCGCATTGTCTTTGTCTGACGTTCAGCAAGAGGAAGTTGAAAATTGGTTAGCCTCTGCAGACGGCTATTACGATACTAAGCAATTCTCCCTTGCCATTTCAGCTTATCTACACGCAGCATCTATCCTTGCCCAATCGAGTAAAAAAACCGAACAACGTTTGCTTGGTACTACCTATACCAATGTTGCACAGTCTTATAAGCGCCTAAAAGAAAGAACAGAAACCGTCGTCTACTATCGAAAAGCACTGGCTATCTTCACTGCATTAAACGACAAGAAATATATGGCTCGCACCCTCAATACGTTAGCGGAGGCGGAGCGTTATATTAACGAACTTGAAAAAGCACTCCAATGCTCTATGTTGAGCTTGCGTATTCACAGCGAAATTGATGATCCTGAAGGGGAAGCGAAGGCGTTCATGGGCGCAGCCATCATATACCGGCACATAGGTCGCTATGATGCATCACTTGAACATGCGTACAAGGCGTATCAGTATTTCAAACGTGTTAACGCGCCAAACCGTATTGCGAAAGCAGCCAATGAAATGGGCCTGGTTTACACCAGACTGATGCAATTCGACAACGCTGAGCGCTTTTATCTCACCACCATAGGGTTGCCCAAAGATAAATTAGAAGCCAGAACACTGGCCACAGCCTTACGAGAAATGGGCGTTTCAAAATGGCACAGTTCCGATTATTCAACGGCGTTGAATTTTGCCCAACGTGCTTATGATATTTACAAGGCTGAAAATGAAGTAGAAAAGCTGTCATTGACGACGCGCATTATTGCAGATATATACCGTGACAGTGGGCAGCCGAAACTCGCTAAAGCCCGTTATGAAGAATCACTTAACTATGCAGAAGCATCGGGCAATAAGTTAAATCAAACCAAGTCACTTGTGCATCTTGGTGAATTGTTGATAAACCAATCGGCAGCCTCGGCCGTGCCCTTACTGTTAAGAGCCCAACAATTAGCAGCAGAAATTAACGACACCGCCTACTTACTTTACAGCTATCGTGCACTTAGAAAAGCAGACAAAAAGCGAGGCAACATTGCCGGCTCGCTGGCGTATGCTGAAAAAGAAATTCAAATGATCACGATCTTAAAAGATGAAGAAATCGCCAAGCAAATGGCGCTGTCTAACGCCTCTTTGTATTCCCGAACCCTTGAGATGGAACTCAATGATCTGCGAGAAGACGCGAAGCTATCAAAGCTAGAATTAGACAAGAAAAGTGATGAAGTTGAAATTGCGAACCAGAGAAATACTATTGCCGAGCTTGAATTAACCAAGAACAAATACGCCAGTTTAGCGCTGGCACTTATGCTTGCGGTCTGTTTATTGTTTAGTGCCTTTATTTATCGCAGCTTTAGCGCTGCAAAGAAGCGCAATGCTGAGCTTGATAAACTGGCGACCCAAGATCCGTTGACCCGTTGCTATAATAGACGCTATTTATTCGATTACCTTAACGAAGACTTTGCCAATCCTCCCTTGGCTGAAAATTACAGCCTAATCATGGTGGATATTGACCACTTTAAGGCAATTAACGATACGTATGGCCATACCGCCGGTGACAAGGTACTGGAAGAGATTGCCGCTATTTTAACCCACACCGTCAATGACACGGGTATTGTTACGCGCTACGGCGGTGAAGAATTTTGTATTGTTTTACCCACATCAACCATTAACAGTGCAATTGATATTGCTCATACTATCAAAAACAAAGTAAGCACATACAAACATGGCGACATAGAGGTGACGTGCAGTATTGGCGTTTCATCAATGGCGTTTACCGCTAACACGCCATCGGAACTTATTGAACAGGCTGATACTGCGCTATTTCATTCCAAGCACAAAGGTCGGAATTCTGTTACCAGTTGGAACGAAATAGCCCCATAAAGATTATTGCTGCGATTCTCGCTCAACCACATTCACGGCACGTTCAAACACGATGTTAGCCATGGCGGTTGCTTTCCCGCCAATCACATTAGCAAGCCCCCATGTCTCACCGCCTGTGGTATTGGTAAATTGCACCACTACGGTATCTATATCTGCATAGTATCTTGCTTTACTGTGATAGCCAGGTAACCACCCATCATGTTCTAAAGGATAGAGCCGTTCATAAAGCTGTTGCTCACTGGGGGATAGTAATGCCCCTTTGTTTAGTGCCCTTATGAACGTAGCGACATCGCCTGCGCTAGCAATCATAGACCCACCGGGTGCCACGAAGTTTAATGACTTGAGATCATCTTGGTAGCCATACCAATAACCACTCGCCACGGCGTCATTATCTACTTCAGATAAAGAATAGTAGGTATCGGAAAGTGAAAGCGGGGCAAGAATATGCTGTTGAATAAAACGGCTATGATGATACCCAAGCGCACGATCCATAATTTCACCCAGCAGCAGGTAGTTGGTATTGGAATAGCGATAATCCTCGCCTGGTGAGAACAACGGCGGCTTATTGGCAACCAAGGCAAAATAATCACTGGCCTGCGAGGCTGGCTCAAACCAATGATGCCCTTGTTGATTAACAAAATCTGGAATACCACTTGTGTGCTGCACCAACATGCCGAGAGTAATACTATCCGCATTGTTGATAATCTGACTTCGCTGAGGCAATAAGGTGGCTAATGTATCATCGAGAGAGAGGCTTTGATTATCCACTAATTTAACAATGCTTACTGCCATAAACATTTTGCTAATGCTGGCGATTTTGAACAAAGTGTCAGCCTGTAAGGATGAGCCAGCCATTTTATTATTAACGCCCGCGCTATAAATACTTGGTGGCTTATCGCTTGTTTCAACGTACAGCAAGATGCCATCAATATCAGCGTTTATACCTTCTTCTAATACTTTTTCTATGGTGTTAGGTTGAGGGGAAAGCCATAGCGGCAGAAGATCAAGAGGCGCTATTATCACCCCAATGGCAATACCAATTAGAGGCATGATCAGTGTGAGGTATTTTTTCCGCTTTTTTTTGTCCATATGCAGCATCTTGTGTTGTTTATTAAAGCACCTAAATTGACTTCACGTCTAACATACAAGCAAACATCACCACGTGCATGCGCTAATACGTAAGAAATTGTAAGCGCAAAGGATTGGTAAAAATGCGGGAACTGGGTATGCTAAATTTTATCGCGAATCGCTAAGGATCTCACAGTGTTCAAATGTTCTCCTAAATGTCTTACTTTTCTGCCTCTATTTGCTTTCAGTGTGGTTTTAACGGGGTGTCAAAATTCGACACCTTATTTCAAAACCGCTGGCGAACCAATCAAAGTGAAAGGCAGCCATTCCTCCAGAATGCTAACCGCTAATCAGCTTATAAACGCATTGGAACTAGAAGGCCATGTAGAAGGTGGTTATTTTAAGCAAACATTTAAGGCCGATCATCGCCCCATGTTATCCACCAGTCATGGTAACAGGGTGACGATGACATCTATCTATTATTTGCTTACAGGCGAATCTCCCATTGGCCATTTTCATATGAACCAGTCAGACATCATGCATTATTTTCATATGGGTGACCCCATTACCTATTATTTGATAAACGAGGACGGTAGCCTAGAAACCCATATTTTAGGGCCTGACCCAACTCAAGGTCACAAACTGCAAATGGTGGTAAAAGGGGGAACTTGGAAAGCATCGGTGATTCCACAAAAAGGGCTCTATGGATACGGGCTCATCGGTGAAGCGGTTGCGCCGGGGTTTGAATACACAGATATGCAGTTAGGGAAAAGAAGTGCCATGTTGTTAGCGTTTCCACAGCATGCCGACGTAATCAAAAAGCTCACCCGCTAATGACCAATAACTGGCCTTTGATACAGCTGTTTTCCTTTTCATTTCAGGTTAATTTTAGTGTCCCAATTAGGGGGAAAACATAAGGAATGTAAAATGAAACAACTGATGTTAAACGACATTGAACGAGTCTCAGGCGGATGTGCTGAACACTGCTGGGGAGATTTTAGTTTGGCTGGACTTGGCGCATCTTTGCTCGCCGGCGCTATTAGCGGCCTTAGAGGCGGCCCGGCTGCTATAGGCTTAGGCGCACTTTCCGGTGGCCTAGGTTACGCAGGGAGCACAATAGGTGACAAAATGTCTGAAAGAACGACGAATGTAGGTTCTTCCACGCCGTCTCTTTCTCATTAAAATAACGAAATAGGTTGAGGAGCTTTCGCTCCTTTCCTAAAC
Source organism: Alteromonas sp. B31-7 (assembly GCF_015767655.1). Taxonomy (NCBI): domain Bacteria; kingdom Pseudomonadati; phylum Pseudomonadota; class Gammaproteobacteria; order Alteromonadales; family Alteromonadaceae; genus Alteromonas; species Alteromonas sp. B31-7. The sequence continues at coordinate 1,342,295 of NZ_CP065233.1, read as the reverse complement.
AAAGGATTTTTTTCATGCCTAATATTAAAGCTGTTTTAAGTTATGTCATTTACGCGCTATCTATCATTTTCCTAAGCATTGCCTTTATTCGCGCTATTAAAGCGAACTGGGAAATGGGAGAGTTGGCTGAAATAAGCATGATCATCTCGGTAATATTGCTTGTGGGTTTTGTGTGCACGCAAATCGCCATTAAGTTAAAGGTATTTCGTAAAGAATAATTAGCCCAACCTAAAAAGCGATCCCTTTCACTGGGTCACTTCGTTTAAACACATTATTCATTACGACATTAGCGCTCGATGCAAATTAATCATCCAACATTCACTGTATTCAAACATGCCGCCTATACGATTCTTTTTTGTGTTGCGCTAGCTGGCTGTGCCAGCAACAAACCTGAAATTAATATAAGTGAGTCGCAGAACTTTGCCGCTCTCAATACGTTTTATGTAACGCCCCCATTAAATGCTATCAACGAAGTGATAGAAAATCAGGTGGCTAACGCCATTACCCGCACTCTGCAATCGAAAGGGTTAACGCCGTCATCAGAAGAGGACGCAGACATTATTGTTGGCTTTTTCCCTTCTACCGCATCAAAAGAAAATGGCACACGAGTAAATTTAGGGCTAGGCACGGGCATTTTTGGCCGCTCTGGTGGCTTATCTTTAGGCAGTATTTTTAGCCTACCCGTGGGCGAACAGGTCACCCAATATCAAAACTTACAAATTGATATGGTGCACAACAACGAATTTATATACAGCGCTGCAGGCAGTGCTGAATTAGAGTCTAAAGACAGCATCAGCGTGCAGCAAAAGCTTGAGCAACTGGTGGAGGCGCTTCTCACAGCGTATCCGGCGAAGGGCTAAACCACTCCACTCACACTGCTGTACCCACAAAACGGAAAATACAGCGCTCGCGCAAACGTATTCGAGTGGCTTGAAAGTATCATCTCCCCGCATCCATCAGCGCCTACCGGCGCTGTGAAGCGCTCTCAGTTACTCCAGCGTTTAACGTAAATGGCTGTTGAAAAACGCCAAGGTACGCTGCCATGCTAATTCAGCATCTTTCGGGCTATAGCGGCTAGTTGAGTCGTTGTGAAACCCATGCTGAGCCTGTGCATAAACATGGGCTGAGTATTCTGCACCATTGTCCTTCAATACCTTTTCATATTCTGGCCACGTCGCGTTCACACGCTTGTCCTTTTCACCGAAGTGCAGCAAAAGAGGCCCTTTAACCCGAGCCTGCAACTCACCCTTTGCCGGTGTGCCGTAAAAAGGCACTGCGGCGCTAATGACGTCTGGCAATGTGGCAGCAAGAAAATTACTGATGTATCCACCAAAACAAAATCCCACCACACCCAGTTTATTTGTGGTTTGATTATGAGAATGAAGCCAACGAGCAGCAGCTATAAAGTCATTTTCAATTTTTTGTTTGTCTAAGCTTCGCTGCATTGCTCGGCCATCATCATCATTACCTGGATAGCCGCCAAGTGGAAATAAAGCATCGGGGGCAAAGGCAATAAAACCTTGAGAAGCTAATCGGCGAGCAACATCTTTTATGTAAGGGTTCAAACCTCTATTTTCATGCACAACAAGTACGGCAGGCGCTTTTTGGTCTGCACTAAGGGAGCTGGGTATCACCAAATACCCTCCCCCTGTACCATGGCCTTCTGGCGACGCAAATTCTTCATAGGTCGCCTTAATAGCAGGGTCGTTAAACGACACCTGCTCGGCTTTAGCATAATCAGGGAGAAGGGCGTTTCCAATGACCCCAACAGACAATCCCGCAATGGAAAGCGACGCAATACGCGTTAAAAAGGTTCGCCTATCGATATCACCATGGGCGTATTCGTCGTACCAATCAAAGGCCTCTTGAGGAATGGGAATGCGAGACTCTGCTGCTTCATTTTTTGCTTTCGTCGTAATCAACCTGCGTTTTATTTTGGGGTAGGGTTACATTCTCAACGATTGCCACAAGGGGCAACCCAACAAACGGCTATACCAGCAATTTAACACTACCTATAAAACGCGCAGATAATCAATTAAACAAGATGAAACGCCCCCTTTTTCTGAAGGGCGCGTACCTTAACGAGCCTATTTAAACGACTTTAATCGTTAAGTTCTACAACCAAATAGCGCACACTGCCATTTACTGGTTGGGGTAAAAAGAACAAACCTTCATAGGTAAAATACTGAATACCATTTATTTTCACCGGCTTTGCCTGGCTAGGTAAATCACTGTAAAACTGGCCTGAAACATACGTTGTGTGACGCCGAGGGGCGCTTACTTTTGGTTCATCCACCACAATGTAATCGTCACCGGATTTATAGTAATAAACCCCTTCGGCCACGTAATAAGTTTCACCATCGATCACTATTACGTCAGGTTTAGGAGGAAGGGTATGCACTCTTATCCCCAGTGGCGGGCGAACAACATGAAAAGCCCCCTCCATTTTTTGATAATAAACCCCATTGTGATAACGGTAGGTGACACCGTGAAAATGAATATCTCTCGCATCTCGCGGAACATGGGTTGGCTTGTGCCCTACTTCATATTTGGGCCGGCTAATGACATTTGCCACCAATGCCCCTATACCAATACCCACAGCAACTGCAGCCACGCCGCCACCATGCCCACTAACTCTGACATGTCCATGCCCACCCCGTGGAGAATGGGCACATCCAGCCATTAAGGTGACACACAGGGCCGATAATAATCGTAAATTCATCATAATTTCCTTGCCAAAAATTGAAAGCTCACATCGAAACAAAACAAATTAGACGATTGCATGTGATAGTGACTTTGAGTCATCCGCGAAGAAAAAATTCGTCAAGAATACGGAAAAGTAGGTATAAGTTTCGTAAATTTACTGAATAAAAACGAGAGGATAACAGTGATTTGAATAAACGACTGAAAAACGCCCCACGTACTTCAGTACGGAGGCGTTCTTTTTTAGAATAACATTTTTACTGTTAAAGCAGTGACGATAGCGAAAAGGCGGTGGTTTCTTCCGCGCTCACCATACGAATAACGGCATCAAAATCGGCAAAGTCTACAGTCAATTGTGCAGACGCCTCGCCATTTATCCAAACAAGCTCAAGTAGATTGTGCGTATAAGAAACACGAAATTCACCGTCAAAGGCTGACGAATCGTTTCTTAGTTTTATCAACGTCATCAACCCTTGCACCACTGGCTTTTCAAAGGCTTCGTCTACATCGCTACTGGATAGGTAGGGACGATTAATATCTCGACCAACATTGGTTCTAGCGAGTAATGACATGTCATTTGCCGCAGCGAGCAATCCGCCATAATACACCTGAGGTATACCTGGGCTAAAGAACTGGATAGCTCTGGCTACTAGATATTCAAGATCGTTCTGCCCCAAGGCATCATAGTAGGTGCAATTAACTTGATACAAATCCACATTGTTAGCGGCTGCGCCGGTAGCCTTTCTCGACTCCCCTTGCGAATTAATGTGAATTTGCTCAACTAAATTGTTTATTTCGTCGTTGTTTAACAACCCCGGCTTATCGCCACTTGCCCCAACATCCACTATACCTATGCCATCGTGAGTATCTAGCACAGTGAAACAATTGCGTGGGGAAATGGATAACCAATGCGCTAGCGCACTCGCATCTTTAGTAAATAACGTATGCAGCACTAATGGTGGTAGTGCAAAGTCATAAACACTGTCGCAACGTGCGGCAATATCAATTTGTGTTTGGTAGTGACTATGTATTTCAACCAAACATTGCATTCCCATGCCTCTGGCACGAGTGCTAAGAGACTCGATAAATTCGAAGGTCTCTTCTAACATAAAGCAATTCGATCCGGCGCGCTTAATGGCATAACCCGCAGCATCTAAGCGGATTAAATCTACATTGCTTTGCGTAAACGAAGTAAGAATAGAAGAAAGATACGCTTTGCCTAAATCTGACTCTACGTCTATATCAATTTGGTTAGATGTAAACGTTGTCCAAAAGGGCACCATCTCTTTTCCGGCTACTTCATAGTTGCTGAAAAACGGAGTGGGGCGAGGTCTAAAAACTTGCGCGATCTGCGCCGCGGTTTCAGCGTCATCATCACTGGTAAAAACATCTTGTTTAGTCAGGAAAAGCGGCCAAAACTCTGACTCACGCCCATGAGCTAGCACGTCTTTAAACTGAGCGCTTTGTGCCGACATGTGATTGACGATGAGATCGGCCATAATATTTTTTGACTCGCCTATCGACTTAATGTGATTCCAATCGCCTAAACGCTCATCCACAATGGTGTGATCAATAGGGTCAAAACCAGCATCTTCGCCGTCGTAAGGATAGTAAAACGGCAGAATGTGAACACCCGTAAATAGGCCACTAAGCTTACCGTTAAGAAGGCCGTTAAGGCTTTCTATATTGCCATCACCTAACCTATCGGCATAGGTGATTAATTGAACGCCGTTGCGTATAGACATGAAAATTTCTCCAAAATACGGTAAACGTGGCGCCTTTAGGCTTTTAAGAAACGCCGTATCTTTACCTTTACCAACACAAACTTAATCGATTAAGTTTGCGGGAGTAAAATAGCAATCATCAGTTCAAATGTAAATAACTTGTTTTAACTCTTCCTTAGCTACCCTTTAAAATTTCATTGGTCACTGAAGAAAATTCATGAAAGAAAACGATCAGTCGATACACTCTTCCTCATGCAAGTCTATAATGCTACAGAACTTTATTACTCAACACCCCACAAAGATGTTTTATGATATTAATTTTTGGCGTGGTCAATCAATATGGCGTACTTTCCCATTTCAGCGAGGGTATTAAGCACGACCTTGAGACAATGGGAGAAAAAGTTTAGTCCTTCCCGTTGATGATGGCGTAACCGTAGCTAAATTATTGAACCAAATATCGAAGAAAGACGTTAAGTTTAGTCTATGTATTAATGGGTCTTGCCTCGATACCGCATTAACGTTCGGAAAAGCCTATGCGCTTGCCGTCGCCCCCCCTCTTCTTATCTTGCCTCACCTCCAGCAATACAGAGGTTTCGAGCTTCTATGCGTTGCAAAAGAACATACCGCGTTCGCTCAGCTTCTTAATATTCCCGCACGCGACTTCTTTCATGCCGTCTCTAGGGCAGATATCGCCTCAGCCGAGTCATTAAATGAAGCAAAATCGGGGGAGATTTTATTTCCTGCAAGCCATATCAATAAAGATAACGCACAGAAAAAGCTACAGGAAATGGGCGTGTGGGACCAGTTGAAGCCAGTGGTTACGGCCGTGGGAAGCATCAATGAACTTTTAATGGCGATAGGGGTGTTACCCAATGGCAACCAGCCTGCAAGAGCACAGCTCAATGAAGCTATTTACAAAATAACCTGCGAAGCTGATTTATACATACGTGCACTCGCTCGAGAGAGAATTCTCGCATCTTACACCGAAAAAAATATCGTTTTAGATGTTTATGGTAGAAATGTAAAACAATACCAGCAAGCTTACCCATTCCACCGTTATCATGACGAAGTACCGTACAAAGACATGCTTGAAAAAATGGCTAACGCCAGCTTTGTGGTTCATAACTCACCAGGGTTCGAATTCGCGCTACACGAGCGAATGGTTTACCCGCTAGCTAAAGGCACGCCGATTTTGTTTGACGCCAATGTTAACCAACGTCAAATGCTGCAAGGTTTACCTGCGGTTTATCCAAGTAATAAGGTGCAAACTGACGTGCCTCTCGAGCACCGAAAGTCAACGGTGAACGAAATTGAGAAAAACCATACGTGGGCAGCAAGATTAGCAGCACTGCTTAATTAACGAGTGAGCAAGTGGTACTTGAATACTGAAAATAATCATTCAGGGGCACGAGCGCGCCCCTGCTTAGTCTTTTAGTTACGCAACCAATTCGGTAATTTTAGCCACAAAGGCTGAGATATCATCAGGGTTGCGACTGGTCACCAATTTTCCATCTGTCACCACTTCTTTGTCAGCCCATTTTGCGCCAGCATTTATCAGATCGGTTTTAATACTGGGAAAAGACGTCACTTCACAGCCATCAATGAGAGCCGATTCGGCAAGCAGCCAAGGGCCATGACAAATTGCCGCCACAGCTTTCACTTTAGATTCATCATGGGCCTGCTTAATAAAAGCCACCGCCTCATCGTTGGCACGAAGTAAGTCGGGGTTAATTTGGCCGCCAGGCAAAATTAAGGCATCGTAATCGCTGGGGCTCACATCGGTGACTTGCGCATCAACCTTCACGCTGTCTCCCCAGTTGTCTTCATCCCATGACTGAATGGTGTCTTTCTGGTCGATTGAGACTATGTCAATTTGCGCCCCTTTTTCCATTAACATGTCTTTAGGCTGGATGAGTTCAATTTGTTCAAATCCATCGGTGGCCAAAATAGCGATTTTCTTTCCAAAAAGGTTTTGATTGTCACTCATGTAAAAATACTCCTCTCATGGTTAGTGCAACGAGTACCTTGATATAAAGGCTGGCATCGTTTCAGTAACATTAACGAAGCAATTTTCACTCCTAAAGAAAAACTATCACAACCAACTGATTAAAATACAAAAAACCAGAAATACACCTAGAGAGTGATATACACTGAGTGAAGAAACGAGTCTGTAATGAAAGAATTACACCCTGCACACCGAAAAATTTGGCGTACTCGACAAGGCATAAATGAAAGCAGGGATAAAAACAGAAAACGCAGGGACGCTAAATTTTAGCTTTTTCTGAGAAAAATTTAAACGGTCTTTACATTTGCTTAGTAGCGACATTTCCTTGCTTTCATTATCATTCCCTACCTCTTTTCAAGGTTCATATTGTATGCCACTCACTTCGCACTTCATCGCCACTGAGGGCTACAGTAATTTTTGTAAACTAAGGACATAACACAATGGGAAACCTACGATGCCTTTGCGTATTTGTAGCATTGCTATTTTCTTGTACCGTCAACGCTCATCACGGAAGTAGCGGTCAATTTGATACCAACGCCACCGTAGAACTCAGCGGGAAAATCACGCGTATTAGGCTGGTTAACCCCCATGCCTATGTCTATTTTGACGCCGTAGATACCAACGGAACTGTCACCAATATGCGTTGTGAACTGCAATCAGGTTCTTTGCTTAAACGCAGAGGCTGGACAGCCGACCTATTCAAAACTGGCAGCGAAATTTCCATCAAAGGGTCGCCAGATAGAACCGACCCTACCACCTGCTATATGAAAGAAATTACGTTTGAAAATGGTATGACTGCCACGCGCAACAGTGAGTTTGACGACGACGGCCACATCAGTACAACCCTCGACATGCAAGAAGAAGCAATAAACGAGGATCATCATGACGACGATCACGAAGAATTCCACGCCACCCATGAAGATGAAGAGAGTGAAAAAAAACGTAGCTTAGTGCGCGAAGATGGTTCACCTAACTTTGCCGGCAATTGGGCTATGGTTCGAAAAGCGGGCGCACCTCCAGGCGCAGGGGGCGAAATGGCAGAACTCACCCAAGCTGGTAAGGCCGCCATTGCCGGCGCTAGCTCTGCGGATAACCCTCGCTTTCAATGTGAACCCACTAATATCATTATGGATTGGTGGTTCGATTTAATGGTGAATAAAATTGAGCAGTCGAGTAGCCAGATGACCTTAAGCTATGGCTTCATGAGCCTGAAGCGAACCATTTACCTCGATGGTACGCGAATGCCTAGTGACTATCAGCGCAACAGAGCCGGGTTTTCTACCGGAAAGTGGGAAGGCGATACCTTAGTGGTAACCACTACCGGTTTTGACGAGGGTTGGATTATGGCGCCGTTGGGGGGAAACCCAGGTGGCATGCCCCCTGGCGGTAAAGGCGAGCGGGGAGAAAAAAGTGAGCGCCCCCCTCGCCCTGATAATGCTGGCGGCCCCCCTCCAGGTATGAAAGGTGAACGCCCTAAAGGCAGACGTGGGCCTCCCTCACCCGCCAAAAACAGCACCGAAATGACCATTGTCGAGCGTTTCTCTTTAAACGCCGACGGAACGGTTTTGAAACGTGAATATACTATTACCGACCCTCTCTATCTTAAGTCGCCTATGACAGGATCGGACGAAGTTACGTTCACCCACGACAAGTTTACGGCTTACGAGTGTGAAGATCTTACGGCAGAGCGCGGTTCAGACAGTCTAGGCGGCATAGGAGTCACGCGAGCGACCTCACCCTCAAACAACATGAATAACCATGAAAATGCATTTCTTTACTGGCTAGAAGACTCCAGCGTGGGCATGGCGATATCGAGTACGCAATGGGGTTACCCCATTGTACTATCGCTGCATGCCATAGGAATGGCCACCATGGTAGGTGTAGCCTTGATGATATGCATAAGAGCACTAGGTTTTGCGTCTTCTATTGCATTTTCTTCACTCGCCCCATACTGGCATGTGGCATTAATCGGTTTTGCTATCAATCTACTGTCGGGTACCGCCCTCTTCTTTGGAAATGCGTCTGAGCTATTTTACAACTGGGCATTTAGAAGCAAGATTCTCCTGGTAGCACTGGGAATAGCGCTAACGTGGCGGTTGGTTAACAAAGCGATAATGCAGACACCTTCTGTTTCATCGTCGTACAAGCCCCTTGCCGTTGTAACGTTATTGAGTTGGGTTCTAGCCATTGTGGCCGGCCGTCTCATCGGCTATTTATCCTAAGGAGTTTTAGACAATGAATACATGCCTTTCGTGGATTATAGACGCACTGAATAATAGCCAACTGAACCATTTTGTGATGGACAATGCGGTGGTGTTCCCCACCCTAGAAATGCTGCACTTTCTCGGGCTAAGTTTACTTTTTGGGGCGCTACTCATCGTGGATTTGAGACTCGTCGGTATAGCTAAACAATTGCCGTTAGAAAAAGTAGAGGCGTTTCTTCGCTTTGCGCTTATTGGTTTTGCCATCAACCTTATTTCAGGTGCGTTGTTTGTGGCGGGCGATCCAGACCGGTACTTGGTTAATCTCGCATTTGGGCTAAAAATGCTAATGATTGTCCTTGCTGGTCTTAACACCCTTTATTTTTTACTGCGAGTTAAACCTAAATTGCACTTCAATTGCCATGGGCAAACCCCAAGTTCAGAAGCCCAAGTGGTGGCCTGGCTTTCGTTAGCGCTATGGTCAAGCGTGATTATTTTAGGCCGCTTTATCCCCTACGTAGAAACCCCCTAGCGGGTAATACTGGCTATAAAGGCGTATTCCCTAATGCGCCTTTTAGCCACTCTGCCGCTTTCCCTAAGCGATGTTCAGTAGACCAAATTAAATCCACCCCTACCATCCACTCGGTAAAGGGGTAAGACGTTAAATGAAGTTCCACTAACTCTCCTTTAACTTTGCTATCACTCAGTACTTGCTTAGGTACTGTAGCCCACCCTAACCCACTACTTAGCATATGTATCAAATTAAGGTAGCTTTCCATTCGCCATTGTCGAGGTCCACTCAAATACTCACTGGTGGGAAGCACATTTTGTAACGGGCTATACACTAAATTTCTGTACTGGCTCAATTGCTCAAAGGTGACTTCCTCGAATTTAGCTAACGGATGATCTTTATGCACCACATTAGCAAATACAATATAGCCGAGCCGTTTGAAATTAATATGTGCAGGATAGTTTTCGCCGGCACACATAATGCCTAGCCCCGCATTTTTTTGCTCAACGAGATTTTGTACGTAGGATGATGAAGGGTGTAGTAAATTTAAGTCAACAAAAGGAAACTGGTGAGCAAATTCATTTAAATTTGATGCCAATAGCGCAAAAGGGATGGTGTCATCTATGGCTAATGTGACCTCATTTTCTAATTCAGCAGCCAATCCATAAGCGCGATTTTCCATAGATGCACATTGCTGCAAGATAGCTTCAGCATCCCGCAATAGGCTTTTACCGTTATGGGTTAGCACAGGGTATCGCCCAGTTCGGTCGAATAACGTTACCCCCAGGTCAGTTTCTAAATTTGCAACCGCAATACTCAGCGCAGATTGAGATTTTTTCAATTTTCGAGCCGCCGCAGAAAATGATCGCTCACTGGCTACTTCGTAAAACGCGTTTAACTGTTCTATAGAAAGTCTCAACTTTCTCTCCGACCTATTAATTTTTTCAATAGGTCCCATTTTGCATAATTGTACTAGCGGCGTAAATTATTCTTCAACTTGCGCTGCAAAACAGTGAAGTTAATTCGCTAGCCCTCTGTACTTCTCTGTAATGGAAAACCAAAAACCATGGACAGCACAATAAAAATAAAAAGTCGTGTTCACCCCGTAGATGAAAAATTAGCGCTTTGGCCAACCTTTGTTATGGGACTACAGCATGTTTTAGTGATGTATTCAGCCTGTATTATTGTTCCACTCATTCTTGGCGCCGCACTGGATTTACCGAAAGATAAGCTATCACTTATTATCAACGCCGATTTGTTTGCAGCCGGACTTGCCACACTTGTCCAATGTTTCGGCAACCGCTTTTTTGGCATTCGCCTGCCTATTATGATGGGCGTTACTTTTACCGCCGTAGCCCCCATGATAGCCATTGGCGTTAATCCCGATTTAGGTATTACTGGTATTTTCGGGGCGATTATTGCCTCGGGTTTAATTGGAATTGCCTGCGCCCCACTTATGGGAAAATTACTTCGCTTTTTCCCGCCCGTGGTAACAGGTTCAGTGCTTTTGGTCATTGGTCTTAGCTTAATGAAAGTGGGCATAGAATGGGCAGCAGGCGGCGAACCAAGATTGCCAGATGGCAGCCCTAACCCTGATTTTGGTAAGCCCATATACCTTGCTATTAGCTTTTTTCAGCTTGCCCTTATTCTACTTATTAACCGCTATGCAAAAGGATTAATAGCCAACACGTCAATTCTCATTGCTATGATTTGCGGTTTTATTTGTGCAACCGCACTGGGTGACGTTTCACTAAAAGGGCTTGATGAAGCAGCGTGGTTTGGCATGATTAAACCCTTTAGCTTCGGCCTGCCTACCTTCGATATTTGGGCCATTGTGTCTATGAGCCTCGTCATGCTGGTGACCATGGTAGAATCCACCGGCATGTTTTTAGCGTTAGGCAAAATGGTAGATCAAGAGATTGACGAAAAGCGATTAGTTCGGGGTCTAAGATCAGACGGGCTTGGTACCTTACTCGGCGGCATATTCAATGCTTTTCCTTACACCTCGTTTTCTCAAAACATTGGCCTCGTTGCCATTAGCGGCGTAACGAGTAGATATGTGGCCTCCTCCGGGGCGTTCATTCTGATTTTACTTGGGTGCTTCCCTAAAATGGCGTTTATTATTGCGTCGCTTCCGCTCTATGCGTTGGGTGCTGCCGCCATGGTGATGTTCGGCACCGTGGCGTTAATGGGCGTTCAAATTCTATCTAACGTGAATTTTTCCCATCACCGTTCGAATATTCTTATTGTTTCTTCCAGTGTTGGCATTGGCCTCACCCCTACCATTGCGCCTCACTTTTTCCAGCACATGCCAGCTTGGAGCAAAATGATAACCGATAGCGGCATTATTCTTTGCGTCATCACTGCGGTGTTGTTGAACGCACTGCTTAACTCAAATTCACATCACTCCCCTCAGGCAAAAAAATGAAAAAAAGTACAATTTATATAGCCGACTATATTCTCCCCATGGACGATGACAATACCTTAATTGAAAACGGAGGCATATTAGTTGAAGACGGCATAATTAAGTCCATTGATGCCTCAGAAGAGTTAACCGTAACTTTTCCTCATGCAGAGGTTGTATACCTTGAGAATCAACTCCTAATGCCGGGTTTAATTAATACGCATTGCCACTCTGGCATGCTGCGAGGAACGGCGGAAGGCTTGCCTGTTTGGGATTGGTTACAACAGTATATTGACCCTATGCACCGTGTGCTATTGCCTGAAGACGCATCGTTATCTTCATGGTTATGCTATGCAGAAGCTTTATTGTCTGGCACCACTTGCATAGTGGATATGTGGCGATACATGCATGGCAGCGCCGAAGCTGCAGAGCAACTAGGCATTCGCGCGTGTTTAGTGCCGTATGTCGCCGAACACCCCGACCACAACTATTTTGAAACGTTAGATACCAATGAACAGTTAATCAATCAATGGCATGAAAAAGGTGATGGTCGCATTCAAGTTTGGGTGGGGTTAGAACATTTGTTTTACGCAGAGCCACACGCATTAACCCGAATAGCGGCAATGTGTAACGACTACAACGTAGGGTTTCACACTCACAGCAATGAAAGTCAATTTGACGTAGAACAAACGTTAGCGCGCTATCAGTGCCGCCCTTTACACGCGTTAGAGCGACAAGGTTTGCTAGAAGCTCCCAAGGTGTTACTTGCCCATTGCGTATGGGTGGATGAAAGTGAAATATCCCTTATGGCGCACCGAAAAATAGGCGTTGCGCACAACCCTATCAGTAATATGAAGCTCGCGTCTGGCGCTGCCCCCGTGGTTGAGATGCTAAAAGCCGGTATTGCCGTAGGGTTAGGCACTGACGGTGAAAAAGAAAACAATAACCTAGATATGTTTGAAGAGATGAAAACTGCGTCGCTGTTGGCGAAGTTTGTCAAACTTGATGCCGCCACCTTGGATGCTTGGGATGTGTGCAAAATGGCCACTATTAATGGCGCAAAAGCCTTAGGGCTAGCGCAAACCACAGGCTCACTAGAAGTAGGTAAATCAGCAGATATGATCAGTATTAACCTGAACACCCCAAGAATGACGCCTCTCATTGCCTCAGGCCCCTTAATGAATATTCACCACAATTTGGTTCATGCCGTACAAGGGCAAGACGTGAACATGACCATGGTGGCGGGAAAGGTACTGGTTAAAAACGGAAAGCTGCTAGAACACGATATCCAAACCTTGATTGAGCAAGTCAATCTTGCCGCCCCCGCGCTCTTTGCTCGCAGAAATGCGTGGATGAAAACGTCAGGGGGAAGCAAAAACGCGCTGAATAAGTAGTGTTTATTAGCATGAAAAGGTGTTGGGTAGTGCAGCGTGACCTAACACCTTACTGCAACCCTTTGGCCTCAACCCATGCCCGCAGCCTAACCTCCATCATGCGCATTTCTTTTGAAAGCATGTTGCGGTTGGTTTGCATGAATATCCAAAGCTTGGTGGCTACCTGTGCGTTAAAACTCACTATGAGTAATACCCCCCAAAATACTTGGTCTGCACCTGGCGCGTTGAAAAACTGATAGCCACAGTAAAATAGCACTATGCTCAGTGCTATCGCTATAGCATAGCCTAGCTTCATCAAGCCAGAAAAGCGACTGTCAAACCCCAGTTTTAGGTAATCGGTTAAACCTTCACCTAGCATGCTGTCTAGCTCCTGCGACTGCTGTTTTAGGTAGCGCTTAATCTCATCGTCTGAATTAGTCGTCATGGCTTTACTCCGTATCTGAAATGCGTTTTTTTAATAAGGTGCGTGCGCGGTGTAATCGCGACTTAACCGTGCCTAGTGGTATTCCTGCCACTAGGCTTATCTCTTTAATATTTAAATCGTTAAGGTAAAACAGCTCTGCCACGTCTCGTTCTTTCGCCGGTAGTGTAAATAAATGCCTTAAGGGTGAAAGGGGCTCGCTGAAGACCAGCTCTATGGTTTTTTCAGGGATATTTTCGTCTAGTAATACTTCATTGCGTGATGCTCTATACCAGTCGATTATTTCCCACCGCAGCGCTTTGTATAACCAGCTTTTAAACAGCGATACGTCGTTCAATCGCGTTACGCGTTTGGCAATTTTGGCCCATACATTTTGAACAAGATCGTCTGCCACCATACTGTCTTTAACCCGCATTAATGCGTATTTTCGCATGGCAACATGAAAATGCTGATAGAGTTTGCCAAGCGCAGCCCTATCGCCAAATTGAAGTTCTATCACCAGTAACTCTATGTCTGCATTTGTCATTAATTTACAACAGTCTCAAATACTTCTATTAGAAAGGTAACCAAAAGCAATAGGAGTGTTATGAACATTGAGCGCCCTCTTCTTTTTATATAATGACGGGTCAAATGCACTTCGGGTTCGGACTTTTTAATTGCTGCCCACCATTTCATACCTCCTCCTAAGCCATACAAGCACTTTTGCATATCAACGATTAATTTTTAGCCTTAATGAGAGAAATTTCCTTTTCTTAGCACTCACTCTTAGCAAGCAATAGAACAACGATGAAAGCAACCATTAAATAGACTGTATCTACCATTAATAAGGAGATGTCATGGCTAATCCACATGATTACAATGCACAAGTCAATCGTACTCTTAAAAGCCTCAGTACCAGAGTGAAAGCGGCAGATGTCGCGAAAAGCCGAGCCGACGCAGCGTTAGCTGCTTCCGGCGGTGAATCTATCCATAACACCAATGGTGACGAGTTACTCATTTGCAAAGCAATGAATTTCACCAAAGGATTATCACACCACGGCAACACAGGGTTAGTGGCTAATACCGATGACTACGCTGCCTTGGTGAAGGCTATTGACTCTGGCGACCCAGCAGATTTCAAAGCCATCAATGTGGGCGACCCGGGGCAATACAAATGGCGAGCTTGGGAAAGTGCTTCAGCCGGTTTAACTTTCGACTTACAAGGCCCAGACAGCCATGCTGTAACCATGTGCCCTCCTCCGGGGTTATCTAATAAAAAATCGATTTTAACGGGCGAAATGGCCGAGGTTTACGCGCAAGCTTTATTGCGAGATGTACATTTTGCGGCCTTCTCTATGCCTAAAGAGAGCTTTTTATCCTTTGTTGGCGAGCATTCTCGGCATTACCGTTCGTTAAAAAGAGAGCAGCAAAACGCTGACAGCATTGTTTCTATGCTTAATCAATTTTCCTTTGAAAATCGAGCTGCCGCTGCGCCTTTCACATTAACAACCGCATTTAGGGGGATGACTCATGGGGATGTTGATGGCCCTTACCTTTCGCAGTTTTTGCTAAGTGGTGATACCGGTTTAAACCACAAAAACGACACTAGCCCAGAGCATGATGCTAGCGACGGTAAAATTCGCTACGGCGCACAAATAATCGATCAGCGTGTTCGGCAAGCCAGCGAGGAAAATTATCTTACCGACTGGGACGAATGGCTTCATGTTCAAAATGGAGGAGATACCGGAAGCTTAGAGCATTACAAAGGAAACAATAGGCGATTTATCACTACCCCAAGAGACCTAGCCACCTTCGTGCATTACGACGCACTTTACCAAGCCTACTTGAATGCCTGTATTTTACTGTTGAATATCAAAGCGCCTTTGAGTGAAGGAATTCCTTATACCCAAAGTGACGAACAAGACAGACAGCAGGGCTTTGCCCTTTACGGTGGCCCACACATACTCACCTTAGTGACAGAGGTGGCAACCCGTGCACTTAAAGCCGTTCGATATCAAAAATTTAATGTACACCGACGCTTACGCCCCGAAGCACTGGCTGCGCGTATTGAAAAAGCCGATATATTACCCGACGAAGTAAAGCCGCAATTTACGGCTATGCGGAGTGAAATAGACAACGCTGGGCTTGCAGAAAAATTACAGCACGCCTCAGGCAATTTGCTGTTACCTATGGCCTTTGCGGAAGGGTCACCCATGCACCCTTCTTATGGTGCTGGCCACGCTACCGTAGCGGGTGCATGTGTCACCATGCTAAAAGCGTTTTTCAATGGTGCAAACTATCTCCATGTTTCAAAAAACGGGGAAAGCATTAGCGTGGATGGCCAAAGTTACCAAAGTGATTACGCTTTTGTGCCCTCCCCTGATGGAAAACGTTTAAGGGTTGTGGAAGTGAGTCGTTCGCTCACCTTAGAAGGCGAGCTCAACAAGCTGGCCGCTAACATTTCAATTGGACGCGATTGGGCAGGCGTGCATTACTACAGTGACTATCGCGAGTCACTGTTAATGGGTGAGGAAATTGCGATGGGCATTTTACAGGAACAAACACTCACCCATAATGCAAAAGAAAACCTGGTATTTAAATTTAATCAATTCACAGGTACAGAAGTGGAAATTAAGAACGGCGAAATTAAACCTACCTAGGGTGCTTTATTGTTAGCCCCTTAAATTTAGGGTTTGTATTGCTGTGTCTTTACTCGCGCGTTCAACCGTTTCGATAATCATTGATATCACGGCTTCCAGTTGCTCTGTTGGCTTCGCATTCGCAGCCTGTGAAGTGATGGAGAGTGAAGGTCGTCGATTTCTAAAGACTCGGTCGAGCGCGCGGTAAAAGGCGCGCCTTCCATTTAAATTGGCAAAGCTACCCGCATTCCTTGCGCGATAGAAATCATAAACCAAGGTGATAGCGTCTTGGGATAGTACCTCATCATATTGCGGGCCGCTCAGGGTATACCCCAAACGAGCAACAATATCGCCAATCGTTGATTGGGTTAATGTGTTAACCACACTTTCAGGCCATTCTTTTACTAAATAACGATGGTGAATAATCTGTTTTAGGTGCTCATCGGTAAACGATAAGTAATCTGGTGCGTTAAGAATATTCTTATCCCAAACGTTCAAGTTATGAGCTCGACGGAACTGCCACTCTTTTGCGTAAATGGGAAACCAGCGGGTAAACTGTGGCACATTTTTCACTACTTTCGTTTCTATTAGCGCCTCTCCAGAAGGGGCCAGTTTCAGCACTGTATAGCCAGGTTGGTAAGCGGCGAGTGACGGTACCTGCACATTTAATAAACCCTGGGGTTGTATGCGACTTATATCAAACAGATGCATATGCCCCCCGAAATGCAACTTAAGCCCTGTATTGGCAAGTATTGCAGTGGTTTTTGCTGTAGGTAAACGGGATAGCTGCATAGTGTTTTGCCCAAACACCCTCGCCATTGCGCTTGCTTGATCATCATAGAAATCGGCCATGGGAAAGTGGCTAAAACTCACTAAAAGTTTGTTTTCGCGCTTGGCACGCTGTACAAGATTCGCTATCCATTCAATAAGTTGGGGTTTATATTCTCGCAATGCGTTATAACCGGCATTGCTAGACCCCTTAAATTTTCCCATTCCACTGTCGCTTTCTGGAATATAAACATTGGCATCTATGGCTAATAGCCAAAGCCCTTCGGTGGGTTCCACCAGGTAACTCATATCAGGCATGGCGATGCAGTTGACATTATCATCGCACCATTGCCATGCCCGTTTAGCTAAATCGGCAGTACCAAAAGGCGTTTCATACAAAATGTCACTACTGTGAGGTTGAAACCCATGGGCGGCCAGCGCGTTGGCAATTTCTTTGTATCCCCACTCTTTGACGCCTTCGCTACAATGAACAGCCTTGCCACTGATGCAGTCTTTGTGAAGTGGGCTAACAACACGAATTTCATTCCCTTCAGCCGCTAAAAAGTTGGCCTTTCCCCCAGGCCTGGTAAACGGACGAACAGGGTCGTGATTACCATTAATGGCAAAAAAGCGCATTCCGTATTTTTCGGCATATTCATTGAGAATGGCGTTTAAGGCCTCGATATTGGCTGGTTGACCATCATCTGAGAAATCACCTGGCAGGGCGACAAGTTGAATACCTTGTTCAGCAATATCCTCTAACGCGGTACGCAACACCACACTATTTTCATTAAATAACCGAGTAGAATGAAGCTGTGCTTGCATACTACGTAACAATACGGGTTGTTTCGTCGCGGGATCCTTAGGCAAGAGCGCACTAGGGATCCCTTTAGCCGTAGCCACTGGCGCATGCAAATGAATATCGGCGATAAAAGCAATTTGCTGTTTTTTTTCTAGCGCCTTGGCTTGCGCATTAGCCAGGGGCAATAAGCAGGCTCCCCAAAGCAGATAGATAAATAAAAGACGGGGAAATACGGCGCTAACCACTGTGTACCGCTGGCGATTTTTCATTTTTTCTCGTTTAATCCTTGCCTAATACAAAATTACAACATCACACAAAGAAGACACCGTTCACCGCGAAACGGGGACAAAGAAAATAAATTTTTTCCTAAATAAATCAGCAGGTTTATGACACTTTTATTAAATTTATCTTTACCGCAACTTTTCTCGTCCCCGTTTTAAATCTCACTCACTCTACCTTCAAAAATACTGCTTAGAAGTGAGTTTATGCGTTTCGTGTCTTTTGTATTCGGGTGCTGTCTTATCTTAAGTGCTAAGGCGGCTTCTCTTAATGAATATCAGGTTATTGGATCCCACAATAGCTACAAAAAACCATTACCTGTTTCGCTTTTGGCGTTTTTAAATAAACGTGCCCCTGGTATGTGGACAAAGCTCAACTACAGCCACCCATCGCTTACCGAGCAACTTGATATGGGGTTGCGACAGCTTGAAATCGATGTGGTAAACGACCCCCAAGGCGGGCAATACCACGCTCCTGAAACAGAGTTACTGTTAAACGACACCTGGTTCAATGATCAACAGCGAGAACACCTGGCACAACCCGGTTTTAAGGTTATGCATATCCCTCATTTGGATATGCAAACTCACTGCGTTCTCTTTAGCACCTGTTTGACGCGTCTTGTGACTTGGTCCAATGCGCACCCTAATCATTTCCCCATCACCATTTTAGTGAACGCGAAAGAAACCCAGCCTGACTTTATCTCTCGACCTTCACCAGCGCCCTTTTCAGCACAAGCCTATAAGCGCCTAGATGACGAAATAGCGCAGTTACTTAAACACAAACTGGTTACGCCCGACGAGATTCGCGGTGAATTTAACTCCCTCAAGCGGGCAGTGCTAACGCAAGGTTGGCCACAACTAGACAGCCTGCGCGGTAAGTTTTTATTTATCTTCGACGCCAGCACCCACCAGCGCGCGCAATACGTGAAACACGCCCCCTCACTGAAAGGACGCAGCATGTTTATCTCGGTGCCTGAGGAGTGGGACGAAGCGGCTATTTTTATCCGCAACAACCCCCGCAACCAACTAGACGATATTCGGGCTTTGGTGGCGCAAGGTTTTTTAGTGCGCACCCGTGCAGATGCCAACCTAAGTGCCACCACTGACGACATGGCATTACAAAAGCAAGCGGCATTCGCCAGTGGTGCACAGTTTATTTCTACCGATTTTTACGCAGGCGCTTTGCTGTCAAGGCAAAGGGGTCATGTGGTCTCTTTTGAGTCAACCCCCTTCGTACGAAGTCATCCTTTTTTAAACAATAACGTTAATTAACACGCAATAAGGAACACACATGCAACACACATTCAAAAAAGCCCTGATCGCCGTTGCGGTCACCTCGTCATTCGCCTCGCTGCCACAGGTGTCTTTAGCACAAGAAGCCGATGACGACATGATTGAGCAAATTGTGGTCAGTGGCTTTAGAAGCTCTTTGATTAAAGCGAAAGATTTGAAAAAAGATGCGTTAGGATCTCAAGACTCCATTCTTGCAGAAGATATCGCTGACTTTCCTAGTCTCAACCTAGCCGAATCTATTCAGCGTATTCCTGGTGTCACCATTACTCGAGAAGCCGGTGAAGGTAGACAAATTTCACTACGAGGCCTAAACGCAGATTTTACCCAGGTACAACTTAACGGAATGGAAGCCTTAGGCACGTCGTCTTCAGCCATGGACAGTCGTGGCACCACTAACCGCTCTCGTTCTTTTGATTTTAATATATTTGCTTCTGAACTCTTTAATCAAATTGATGTTAAAAAGAGTTATTCCGCCGAAATGGATGAAGGCGGTATTGGTGGCACTGTGAAACTTTATACCGCAAAACCCTTCGACTACGATGGCATGAAAGCGGTGGTGAGCGCGCAAGCGGGTGACAACTCACTCACAGAAGACACCAGCCCTCGATTAGCCGCATTGGTATCAAATACGTGGGGCGACTTCGGCGCACTTTTCTCATTAGCTTATAGTAAACGAGACACCGCTGAGCAAGGCTATAACACCTATCGCTGGCGCCCAAGAGATGCGCAAGGCTCTGACATATCAGCCCTTTCAGCTGCGGACCAAGATGCTGTTAACAGTGGGGAATTACGATTCTCTCGCGGCAGCCGCTATTCCCAATTTAACAGCGAACAAACCCGTGTTGGGGCTACCGTGGCGTTGCAATATCGCCCAAGCGCCAATCTTTCTTTTGGCCTAGACGCCCTTTACGGCACGTTAGATAGTGATCGAGGTGAGTTTCACCTCCAAAGCCGAGGCTCAAGCTCTACAGCTTTAGGGTGTACGGGCGCCGATTACGAGGGTGCGCGTTATTACTGCTCTAGCCTAACCGACATTGAGTTTAACGCTAACAACGAAGTGATTTACTCGGCGTGGGAAAACACCGCGCTGCACTCGGAAAGCCGCGATCAAAGCGCCACTACCGATATCTCTCAGATGATATTTAACGCCGATTGGACAGTCACAGAGGCGCTTTCTGTCTCTGGCCTGCTCGGTTATATGAAGAGTGAGTACGAAAGTAATAGTGCCAAAGTGTATTTAGAGTCATTTGCTGACATGACAATAGACTACCGCGAAGACCGTTTTTACGGCACTAACAGCTACGTAAACGGCTTTGATCCTACCGATATTGACGAATACCGCTTCCACGAAATTGATTTAGCCGAAGACAAGGTGGATAACAGTTTCGCTATCGCGAAGCTCGATAGCGACTACTTACTTTCTGACACCAGCACCTTAAAGTTTGGGGTGTCTATTAAAGACTTCGAGCATAGTAATAACTCTGAACAGATTGGCAATGCGTTACGAAGCGAATGGCAAAGTGGCGAAATAAGCGACGTCATTAACCCTGATTTAGTTTACGTTAATAATGTGCATGAAAAACAAAGCTGGTTAAGCACAGACGTCACCGGTGTTTTAACTACCTTTAATGTAGACAGAAACCTTTCGTACTCTGACCAACCCGACGAAGTCACAGAACAAACTACAGCCCTGTACATCACCTACGAAAAAGACTTCTTACTTGAAAACTCGGAAGTACGAACCAGTTTTGGTTTGCGCTATTTTGATACCGACATTGAATCTAGCGGCTTAGTGAACGGCACTGAATATGTCACCGTAGAACGCCAGTACGACGACATACTGCCTACCTTCAACCTAGCCTGGTATGCAACAGAAAAACTGGTGCTGCGAGCTAGCGCGGGTAAAAACGTTACGCGCCCTACATTAGGCAGCCTGTCAGTGTCTGGTACTGTGAATACCGACCCGTTATTTGGTTCTAGCGGCTTAAACATTAATGCGGGTAATCCCGGCTTGCAACCGTTTGAAACCCTCAATATGGAAGTCAGTGCAGAGTATTATTTTGACGAAGTGGGATACGCGTCCGTAACCTATTTCCAAAAAGACATTGATAACTTTATTGCCACCACCATCGTGCCGGTTGCTTATGGTGATACCGGTTATCCTCTCGACCTTATCGAAGGTATGGTAGATGAAGATGGCAATCCACAAACCGCCAGTACCCTGTATACGTTCTCCCAACCGCAAAATCTTGATGACAGCGACTTTTCTGGCTGGGAGCTAGCATTTCAGCGTGATTTCGATTTCTTACCTGCCCCGTTTAACAATATGGGCGCCATCGTAAACTACACCTACGCTGAAGGTGAATCCCTTCACAATGTGCTGGTTGATGGCGAAAGTACTGAAGTTTATCGCCCGTTTTATGGGCTGTCAGAAAACACGTACAACGCAACCCTATACTATGAAACAAGTCATTGGGGTATGCGTGTATCCTTGGCACACCGCGATGATTACCTTACTCAGGTAGAAACCTCTAGTTCTGATCAAGATGAAGCCGGTTTTCATGGCACAACGTATTGGGACTTTTCAGCCTTTTATGATGTCAGTGAGAAAATCAAACTCTCCTTTGAAGGGATTAACTTAAGTGATGAGCGTGAAGAACAGTACAGTGACTCTGACGACCGTTTATATAACACCACGGTAAGCGGCAGAACCTTCTACCTTGGGGTAACTTACGAGTTCTAAGGGATGAGTGAATCAGTGACCAACTACCCTTAGGTAGTTGGTCATAATCGATAAGACAATGAAAGCGTATAGTTTCTGCCACTTACCGTTGTGTTGTAGGGCCGATGATTTGAATTGGAATATTGAATTTCGCGCTCGTTGGTTAAGTTGGTCGCTTCTATACGCCATTCCCAGTGATCGTCCATTTGATAAGCGAAAACCGCGTCTAGATACAAACTTGGTTCAAAGCCCGTTTCGTCTTCATCAGTTAATGTATTGCTATCTACCCGGGCAATATAACTATCACGATAGGTGGCAGACACCCTTAGACTCAATGCGTATCCTTCTATATAGCCCGTTACATTGGCAAGCCAAGGCGATAGATACGGTAGGGCTTTTCGCTCTAATGCTTCACCCGTGTTTTCGTTGTAGTAGCGCACGTCTCCTTGGGTGTAGCTGGCATTAATCACTAGGCCTAAATGATAAGGTGAAGCTAGCGGCAACACCTCTGCCACCGGCATTTCCCATTGCAAGGTGCCTTCAATACCGTAAATAAATGCCTCTTCTGCATTTTGCGGTGTCACTTTACCCCTAATCGTGTCAGGGTCAATATCAGCAATAATAAACTGCTCATACGCCGATAACGAATCTATATTTAACGCTGCGCGCTGACTCACCACAATATCATCGATTAATTTGGCAAACACATTGGTAGACACTCTATTGACACCCGCAAGGTATCGCTCAACACTTAAATCGATGTTGTAAGCCGTAAAGGGCGATAAATTCTCATTAGGTGAATACAGCATTTGCGTGAGAGGGTTATAAACCACCTGCGACGTTAAGGTATCTAACTGTGGATAACCTACTGACTGACTGACGCTTAACCTATACACACTTTCATGAAGACGCAAATTAGCAGCTACATGAGGCAGCCAAATAAAGTTATTCATCGTGTAGCTACGTTTGATGTCATCTTGAACCACCTGTACGTGAGTTTCATCAAGCTCACTTCGAATGCCGGCTAGAAAAGTCCAACGGTTTGACTGCCACTGATGTTGAACAAACGCCGACGTGCGTATTTCCTTCACGGTGTTGTCTTCTTGGCGGTCAATTTCAAAAGAGGAAGCGAGTGCTTGCGCTGATGTAGAAACATCAAACGCCTCAAATGCAGCGCGCGGGCGCAATGCGAGCCAAGACAATTTAGGGTGCGCTGAAAACCCATAGCTTGCGTTTAACGGTACCTCCACAGCAGTCGTTTTCCATTCTTCCTTCAGCATATCCTGAATGTCTAGGTAGTTAGTTTTACTTTCAAAGTGGACTCTGTCCATTCCCATCTGCCACACACTATGGCTGCTTGGTTGATATTCAAGCGTATACTTCCCATACACAAAATGAGAGCTTGACCCATACTGCTCGGCATCAAGTTCATTCATTTGCCAAAAACCTCCCTGAGTGAGGTCGTCGGCATAGCGAATATCAGCAAAATAGTAATCTTGAGTGTAATCTAATGTGACATCACTTTCGCCGCGCATGTAGGCGCGTATGCTGGTTGGCATGTCATAACTGGCCTGCTGAACACCAAAAACTCCCAGGCCACGCCATGTATTGGATAAGGCGTTTTCGGAATTAACCACCCATTGCTCAAACCGAGTAGCAACCTGCTGATATCGATTTTCGGTACCTACCCTCGCGTTTTCGAATTTGCCAAACACGAGTTCGTTTTGCTCATTTACCTCTAGCGCTGTCACAAGGGTTTTATCTTCAATGATAGGGGTAGAATTAAACCCTCTCGGATAGAGATGATTTTCTTGCCGTGTGCTGGCTAATTTTCCATATATCCAATCGAGGGTAATGTGGCTTTGGGTATCTTTGTATTCCAGTGCTGCCCCCGCCCCCAACCTGCGCATATCACTGCGCCAAACTGAATAGCGGTTTCCTCGGGGGATCCAAAGTGTCTGCGCTTCCCAGGCTGCGGCTATATCATCGTCTAGCAATGAAATATCCGCACCATCAGGGGGGATTTGTCGCCACCTAAAGGTATTCGCGCCCTGCTCTTGAGAGTTTCTAGCGCCGTAGGAAATGGAAAATAGTCCGCCCCAGTTTCCTTTCGTGGCAGACACCACCGCAGAAGAGCGCGATGACACCCCATTGGCGTACTGATTTGCTCCCACCTGTTGAGTGAATGTGGCATGAACTCCGGGCGTTGCAAATGGTCGCGCCGTACTCAACGCGGTCACCCCAGCCATTCCACCACTTGGAAGTGTGGGGGAATAGCTTTTTAATACTTGTATTTGATTGAATAAATCAGAGGTAAACAGGTTTAAGTCGAAAGAACGATCTCTATCTCGTTGGGTTCGACTGTCCATGGGTGAGTCATTATTAGCAAGTACGGGCATGCCGTTTAACGTAACAAGGGTAAAGTCTGGATTAAGCCCACGCAGAATAATTTGTCGGCCCTCGCCAGCTTCACGGGTAATAGACATGCCCGAGATACGCTGCAAAGACTCTGCTAAATTTCTGTCAGGATAAGCAGCAATGTCTTGTGCGGCAATCACATCGGAAATTGCCTTGCTTTCTCGTTTGCCTTTGCGAGATAGGTTTAAGGACCCCCGAATACCCTTCACCCTAACCTCTTCTATCGCCGTTGCTTCAACAGCAGGTTTCGCCTTAATGACAATGCCCTGATCATTGATAATATAGGTAAGCGGGGTGGCCTTTAAAAGGTAAGCTAAGGCTTCATGCAGCCCGTAATTACCGTTAAGTGAAACCGTATCAGAATGGCTGAGTAACTTGGGGTTGGCGACATAGGCGTAGGCAAAACGTTCGGCAACATGCTGTAAGGCTTTGTCTAAGGTTACCTCCTGAATATGAAGGTACTGCGGCACATTATCGTGATTAACGTTGGCAATGGCTTCGCTACTTGCCAATGAAATGGCAAATAAACCCGCTCGCCACCCTAAATGCTTAAGTGCCATGTATGCACCTAATCAGTGAGAGTAAGCGTATAGCTAGTTTGGCGTTCTTGTAATTGCAATTCGTCTATGGAAGCCAGTAGCTTAAGTGCACGTTTCGGATTGTTCAGTGGAAAGCGACCTGATACCGCATAGTGTTCATCACCGGTATACGAAATGGGCTTTTTCAGGTATCGATTTAATGTTGCCACAATATCTTTAATCGGCTTACCTTCAGCTTCAAGCCATCCAGTGCGCCACGTGGGCAGTTGTCGGTTATTGACGTGGGTCTCTTGTATGACGCGCCCATTTTCAAGAACCACCCCGTCCCCTTTGTACAAGGTTAATCGTTTATCTGCCGCCACGTTAACAGTACCGTCGTAAACCTGAATGTCGGTTTTACTGCCTAAGCGCTCTACGTCAAATGCGGTGCCAACTACTGTAATAACCACATCCCCGGCCTCGACTTCAAATGGACGATGAGGGGCATGGGCAACATCAAAGTAAGCTTGGCCTTGTTGTAACCTTACCGCCCTTTTGTCTGCCGTGTGTGACACTACCAATGCAGTGTCTGCGCCTAAATAAACAATGGAGCCATCGTTGAGTACCGTAGAGCGTAGTTCACCTATTTGCGTGGTGACGTCTTCCTGTTGCCATTGATTAACGGGTACCTGATTAACTAGGCCATCGCCCGGTGATGATGATTCAGATGGCTGCCATACATTTGTGGTAATAAAGATTGCGGCCACCAGCAAGGACGCCGCACTGGCATAAAGCCAACTAGATAGGTGAGGAAAGCGACTTACATTAGCCTTGCATTGTAATGACGTGGGCGTTTGCGCTAAACGGCTGGCCGCTCGGTGCTCCGCGAGAAGCGCTTGCCCTTTGGCAACAATTTCAGGTTGCCCCATGATGCGAGATACCCGCTCAAACGCCCTTTTGTTTTGCTCAATTTCCAGCCATTCGGTGAACGCGCGGTGTTCCGCTTCACAAAGAGAGTCAAAGCGGTCAACCCAATCAGCGGCCTCTTCTAAAACAGATGCATTGGGGGAGGATTGATTAGTATAAGCGTTCATTAATGGCGTACGTCTCTTCGGCTACTTGGGTGTTAGTGGTCTTTCGACCAGCCCGCTTCTTCAAGCTTTACGGTGAGTTCTACCATAGCACGAGTAAGGTGTTTTTTTACCGCCTCTAGGCTTATATCAAGCTTCTCTGCAATTTCGTCCCGCGATAACCCGTCTATTCTCCGTAGTAAAAATACCTGTCTACGCAGCGGCGCCATCGCAGACAAAATGCGCTCTACTTCGTCTAATTTTTGCTGATTCAAATAAGCAACGTCAGGAGACTCATCCGCAGATTGCAGCTCAAGCGTTTGAATATCGTCGGCCTGAGGGATTGATTTACGCTGAAAATCATACAGCACCGACTTCGACACCGTAATCATGTAAGCAAGCGGTGAGTCCAGTTCAGATAAACATTTACTTTTACGGGTGCGTAACACCGTTTCTTGAAAAATGTCATCAACCTGAGCACTGTCAAAGGTTAAGCTTCGAATAAATGCCCGCAAGGATGTCCAAAGCACATTGGCCTCTGAACGTGATAGGCCGTGCCAATTTAAATCATCTGAAGGCTTCATTTTTATTATTGAATGCATTGGCGTAGAGTCTTTTCAGTGTACCTTTGCTATATGACAAATTCATTTCACTCAGAGGTTCCCCCCATCATCGGAATAAACATAGAGAGGGGCAACCGGTTTCATCTTTATTGACGCAAAAAGGCGTCAATGGGGGACAATAAACACTATGAAGGTTTTTTGACGCTTAAATGACATACCGAACACCTTAGCTCACTTGTTCACATCAGTAGTAATCTTTCATACGCTAAACCTAGTATCTACATTAGATATTAGGAACAACCTTATTACCATGAAGCAAAAGCATATCAGTAAGGCACAATCGGCCATGGAAATGTCGTTGCGCAGTTGGTGGTCAATCAGCAAACGTATTGTGACAAATGTGCAAAAGCACAATATCCCTCTTATATCAGCAGGCGTCGCATTTTATTGTTTGCTCGCTATCTTCCCATTATTGGGGGCAACCATTGCCCTATACGGACTAGTGGTGTCGGCTGATGAGTTACAAAAGCACATGGCACTGATAGTGGATGTAGTGCCTAGAGACAGCAGATACATCATTGAAGAACAGTTAACCAACCTGACGGAAAAAACAAATTCAGCGCTAGGCTGGAGCTTCTTACTCACATTATTATTGTCGTTGTGGAGCAGCAGCAAAGGCGCGAATGCCCTTATTAAAGCCTGCAATATCACCTATAACGAAACCAATGCGCGGGGCTTTTTTAAAGGGCTACTTGCCCGATTAACGGGAACCTTATGCGTCATAGCCACCGTTATTATTGCCCTTGCAACCATTACCATATTACCTGAATTAATCAGTTGGTTATCAAACAACACAGTAAGTACTAAACAAGCCGCATGGGTATCGTGGCCTACCATGTTGATATTTTTTAACTTAGGGTTATCGGCGTTGTATCGGTATGCCCCTCACCGTCGCTCAGCACAATGGCGATGGGTCACCCCAGGCTCTCTATTTGCCACAATATTATGGGTAATAGCCTCCTATGGGTTTTCAATTTACCTGAATGAATTTGCTTCCTACAATAAAACCTACGGCTCTGTTGGCGGTATCATCGTGCTGCTAATGTGGCTCTATTTAAGTGCCTATATCATACTGATTGGCGCTGAAGTCAATTCATCCATTGAATTACAAACTACCGCCGACAGTACAGTGGGTGAAGATAAGCCTATGGGGCATAGAAATGCCGTTGTTGCCGACAACACCCCAGCTGATTTACGCGATACTTAGCCACCTAAATCAGTTTTGCGCTTAGTGCTTTTAGTACGGCGCGGGTTCGGTCCCGGGTGTTTAGTTTTGATAAAATATTCGAAACATGGTTTTTCACTGTGCCCTCTGCTAAAAACACCGTTTCTGCAATTTCTTTGTTCGAATAGCCTCCTGCAATTAGCTTTAAAATGTCTAATTCGCGCCCACTTAATGGCTCGATATCGGGGTCGGCGAAGGTGCTTAGCTGGTCGTGACTCAGCTGATTTAAAAGAACGGGCTCGGCCAGCATGCCGCCGTTAAACACGATATTAATGGCACTCTCAAGCTTTTCGGCATCCACATCTTTTAGTAAGAAACCATTCGCCCCAGCGTGCATAGCTTGGGTAAAAAGGGCTGGATCATCAAACGTAGTTAAAATAATCACTTTTGTGTCGTTGCCTGCGTCTCGCAATTCACTGAGCGCTTCAATGCCACTTTTTAACGGCATTCGAATATCCATCAACACTACATCGATGGGCTGCGCCGCTATTTTTTGCAGTGCATCTTCACCGTTATCAGCTTGCCAACACACGTTTATATCCGCACATAACGTTAATAAGCTTGCTATACCTTGGCGCACCAAAATTTGATCATCGGCAATGGCGACATTAATCATAGTGTTGCTCCTTGTAGGGCAAGCTTACACTGACTTTCCATTGGTTCTCGTCCTTTTCAATTGTCACCTTCCCGCCCAATTCGGTGGCGCGCTCCTGCATGTTTTGCAACCCCGAACCTTGCCGAGGTTGAGTGCGCGCCTTATACGGGTTAGTCACGTCAAGTAATATGGTATCGGGGAGCTTGGTGAGTGAAATAGCCAGGCGCTTCTCACTGCCGTAGCGCAATGCATTGCTCACCGCTTCTTGGCAAATTCGCAACAAGACCTCTGCATGGTGCACAGATAATAAAGGCGCAGCTAGCCGCTGATTAAAGGTAGCATTGACATGGGGTAAATGGGCAAACAAACTATCGATGGCGGCATTTAAATCTAATTGTGCCGATTGTTTGTTTTGCCTGACCACGGCACGAATATCGTTAAGTAAATCTTTTGCAATTTGTTTTGTTTCATCTATCCCCCTTTGCTGAGGCTCAGGCACGGTTTTGCTTAAATATTCTAAATTAAGCAGCAGGCCGGTGAGTTGATGGCCACAAATATCATGTAAATCTCGACTTAATTTAAGGCGCTCGGCCTGCCGTGAGGTTTGCTCTAACAATGATCGCGTGGATACCAGTTCCGCATTCGCTTGCTCTAACGCCACCCTCGCATTGCTTTCACGTACTGCAATATGCGCCACCGACAGTGCAAAACACTGGAATGCCAAATTCAAGGTTATTGCAATTAGGGATGCGTTAACCCCCCGCTCCCACATTAAAAGAAAAGTCGCGAGGCACAGCCCATCAATCAGCACCAATACAGCGATAGATTGCCTCTGTGACAGAAAAAAAGGCAATTGACCTGCAAATACAACCAATAGAATTAATGCATCAGAGGTTCGAGAGGTCATGAAGACAAAAACAAACCCGATGAGTTGAAGCAAAATAAACCCGCTGGCCAACCAGGTTCGTTGCTTAGCTTTAGTTAAAAAATTAATCGCCAAAAAGCCAGCGAGAAAAAAACCGAACCCCGCGAAATAAACCTCATTTGCCAATAAAAATGAAGCTCTTACTTGCGTAATCATGAGTACTGCAAACCAAGCGAGAACGCCAGCGATGAGTAACGTTATTTGCTTATCTTCCTTAGGCATAGTTTTTTTCTTTATTGAACGTAACGGCAGAATACAAGGCCCACTTTGCCTACTCAGGTGCCAAAAGTCATGTTTTTTATCGCCATGACTTTTGGCACATGTCACGTTTATGTCTGCTGTATAAAGTTGCTATTAACTTAACAGGAGACAAAACATGAAAACTCACCTTACCGCACTCACCCTATTCACTATGATGACGCCTTTTTCAGAAGCAGCCGATGTGACAGTAAATTTTGCTGGAGTAAATACCCTCTCTGGTCAGCTTTACCTGGCGGTGTATGCATCGGAAGAAGACATGAAATCTCGCAAGGCCATTCAAAGTCAAATTATTACGGTCCACAAAGCTGATCAAAAAGCGGTATTGGCTGATTTACCTAGCGGCCACTATGGTGTGATGGTGTTTCAAGATTTAGATGGCAACCGCGATTTAAACTCGAACTTAATTGGCATTCCAACGGAACCCTACGGGTTTAGTACCAACCCCAGAGTGATGGGGCCTCCGTCCTTTTCCGACATTCAATTTGATGTCGCCACCACCCCCGTACACCTCACAATAAATATGGAGTAACCAAGATGAACCGTCGAGACTTTGTTAAAGCACTTGGTGTTGCTGGTTGCAGTACCCTAGCCCCCTCTTTCAGCCTCCATGCGTTTGCTGAGCAGCGGCCTTCATTCAACGAAGCGTTCAACCAACAACTACAGCAACACCCTATATTGCGAGGCTGGGAAGGACTTACTCAAGATATTGCCCCTCGCCATTTCTCGTGGGAAGGTAAACTCCCCGAGGAACTTAGAGGAAAAAGCCTTTATAGGAATGGGCCTGCCCGCGTGGTGTTAGGTGGCGAGCGCTACACACATTGGTTTGATGGTGACGGGTTCGTTCACCGCTATGCCTTCGACGCTAAAGGTGTTACCCATTCGGGAAAATTCGTTCGCACGCAAAAGTTTGTTGAAGAAACAAAAGCCAACCGCTTCTTATATAACGGGGCTGGATCTATCGTCCCGAATTCAAAATTGTCTAAAAACGCCGAAGCGGTAAACACAGCAAACATTGCACTGTTGCCGGTGAACAATGAACTATGGGCATTATGGGAGGCGGCGATGCCCTATAAGCTTAACCCGAATAGCCTAGTCACCGAGGGACAAGTATCGCTTGAATCGGCATTAGATGGCATGCCCTTTTCAGCTCACCCTCATGCCGATAGCACAGGTAACCTTTGGAATTTTGGCGACCTCTCGTTTTTTGGCCATGCAAAACTGATGATTTATCAGCTTACGCCCCAGGGAAAATTGTCGCGATACGCCATGGTAGATGCGCCCAAAAGTTATGTTCACGACTTCGCGGTCACCGACAATTATTTAGTGTTCTACTTCCCGCCCATCCAAAAAGGCAGAGGAGAGACATTAATTAGCAGCATGAATTGGCAGGGTCACCAGCCAGGCGAACTATTAGTGGTAGACAAAAACACCCTTACCCCGGTATTGCGAGTGCCTTTTGACGCTGGGTTCGTCTTCCATTTTGGCAATGCTTGGCAAGAAGGCAACACGCTTACCGTGAATGCCTGTTGGTATCACAACGCCGATATTATGCTTAATGACGTAAAAATGGTTAGTGACGGGACAATAGGTAAACACGATAGAAGCACAGCGGCACAAATACGCATCAATTTAAGTAAAAAGACCGCGTACTTGGATAATAGCACTACGCCTATGGAATTTGTGCAATTCGATAACCGCTTTACCGGCAAGGCGACACAACTGCAATTTGGCGTTCACGCGTCTAAACATGTTACCCATGGCGAGTATAACAGTATCGCGAGTGTGAACACCCAAACAGGGCATCTTGACAGTTTTAGCTTTGGCAATAATGTTATTACCGAAGAACCCCTTTTTGTGCCTGTGAGCAGTAAGCCAGGTGAAGGCTACTTAGTCAATACAGGGTTAGATTTCGTGTCAGGCAATACTTACTGCTACGTATTCAATGCACAACATATTGCGGACGGCCCTGTTGCCCAAGTTAAGTTAGATAGCTACATGCCATTAGGTTTTCATGGTGCCATCATATGACAATGTAAAGACATTTTAATGTAGATGATTTTATTTGAATTTGATGTACAATCCCCCAAACACAAATACAAATAGTTTTCATTTACAAAAATATTACGTTAGCAGGAGCTTCATGAAATATTCAACACTTGCCATAGCGGTAATCGGTGGTTTAGGCGCTTCGTTCTCAGCGTTAGCTGAAAAACAAACCGACGGAGAAAACGTCGAAAAAATTGAGGTTACAGGGCGCGCGCAGCAGTTCTACTTAGACAGTAATACTCGAGTAGGGACGAAAACTGATGCGGATATTATGGAAATTCCCCTGTCTGTTCAGGTGCTAACCCATCAGCTCATTGCAGACCAAGCCGCTCGTGATATCACAGATTTGTACCGCTCTATTGCAGGTGTTAGTGAGTTTAGTTACTCAGGGGTTACCTTTCGAGGTTTCAGAGACGACGCCAATGTGTTTTACGATGGCGTACGCGGCGACCCTTTCTCAGGATTTTCGGTCCCCCAATTATTTAATGTAGAGCGTGTTGAAGTACTGAAAGGCCCTGCGGCTGCCCTTTACGGTGGTGGCGAACCCGGCGGAATGATTAACTATGTGAGTCGTCAGCCGTCTTTCAATGAAGGAAAGAACATCACGGTTACGGGCGGAAACTTTTCGCTATTAGGTGCGTCTACTGAATTAACGGGTGCAGTAACAGACACCATGGCGTATCGTTTCGGCGCATTTTACGAAGCACAAGACAGTTTCCGCAACAATGCTGACTCAGAAAACATTGAATTTGCAGGTGGCGCATTATTTGCCCTTGGTGACAATACACAGCTGACAACCACCTATGATTATATTGTTCAAAACTTGGGTGGCAACCGCTTACGCGGGGTACCCGTGGATGACGATGGTAACTTCTTAGTTGACCCTAGCTACAACGCGAATGAAAAAGGCGATTACCAAGACTTAGAAGCCCTGGTTTTACAAGCCAATCTACAACACAACTTTAATGATAATTTTACCTTCAACGGCACATTGAGATATTTAGATAACGAACGCGATCAGGCATATCATGAGTCCCGTAGTTGGGTTGATGTGAACGGTGATGGGGTGGCCGACATTAATGATGAAACCATTCAGCGAGAATACCGCAAGCAATACCGCGCAAATGAAGAACTCAGTTTAACCCTCGATTTTGTGTACGACACCACCCTACTTGGCCTTGACCACCAGCTATTGTTTGGTGGAGATTGGCACAATGTAGAAACGCAATACGATTACTTGCGCGCCCGCTACGAAGCTGACGGTGTAGGTAATTTAAATATCTTTGATTTAAATTATGGTGAAACCGATCCTAGCACTTACAATCTTACCGATTTAGATCGTGACGGTTTAAAACGTGACAGAGCCAGTATTTACGTTCAAGATAAAATTGCATTTTCGCCTGAGTGGGCCCTAATGGTAGGGGCGCGATTCGATTACTTTGATGAACAAAGTATGGATACGGACACGGAATATAATGACAAGGATATTACGCCTCGAGCGGGATTAATTTATACCCCAACGCAAGAAACCACGGTTTACCTCAATTATTCTGAGAGCTTTAACTCTGTAGACTCCTCTGATTACGAAGACGCTGGGGTAACCCCGCTTGACCCAGAAACAGGCAACCAGGTGGAATTAGGCCTGAAACAGTCATGGTTAAATGGCAGCATTATGACCACTGTCGCCGTTTATCAAATTGAAAAAGAAAACCTCGTTATCAGTAACCCTGACTATATTGAAGGGGAAAATGACGATGTTGAGCCTGCATTAATTAATTTCGGTTTAGTCGAAAGCAGCGGGGCTGAATTCACTCTTGTGGGTGACGTGTCCGACAATATTAGTATTACTGCCAACTATGCTTACAACGACACCCTTGTAAAAGAAGGCAGCACCAGCAATACCTACGATGGAACCCGCTTCGCCAATGCGCCCCGTCATCAGGCTGGATTTTGGGCGCGGTATAACCTTGAATCTATCGACTCTTCTTTTGCCATGGGCGTAGACTATGTGAGTGAGCAAATAAGCTTAGATGGGCAGCGAGTGAAACCCTATACCATTTTTGATGCTAGCTGGACCACGCAATGGAATGCCATGTTGTTAAGCATTAACGTGAAAAATCTGTTCGATAAAGAATACGCAGTGAGCGGTTTTAGTGAGCGCAATGGTCACTTCCCTGGAGAGCCACGAGAAGTTGTTGTGCAGGTAAGTTACGATTTCTAATTCCCCATGAGCAAACAACACTGGTACAAATGGCACAGCTGGGCGGGGTTTCCGCTGGCTGTGCTTTGTTGCTTCGTCATGCTATCTGGCACCCTCGCGGTGATGTCTCACGAACTCGATTGGTTAACTAACCCCGCCATTCGCACCCAGCCTCATCAAGCCGAACCGTTTAATTGGTCAGAATACTATCGCGAAGTACAAAGCGTCTCCCACGGCGATAAAATTTATCAGTTATCGGCACCTCTACATGAGGGATTCGCCGCCGAGGCCATCCTCTATGACGCAAAAAATCAGCGTTACCGCGTATACGTTGACCCCAATGGCTACCAATATACCGGCAATGGGGCGTGGTTTAATTGGCAAACAACGTTAAGGCGAATACACCGCCATTTGATGATGCCATTAAATCTCGGCTTAACCATTGTCTCGGCATTAGCGCTTCCCTTACTGTTTAGCCTAGTCTCAGGCTTAATACTGCATCCACAATGGTGGCGAGGGCTTTGGCGCGCTCCCCGGCGCGCCAATAAACGGGTATTTTGGGGTGACATTCATCGCTTAACCGGCCTATGGACAAGTGGCTTATTGCTCATTATTAGTGTTACTGGAGTTTGGTATTTTGTGGAAAAATATGGCTTGGGTGCAAATTACCCGATAAATGGAAAGCCAGAAAGCGAGCTGGCCATGAAGACCCACGTTAGTGTTCAACCACAGGTGCTCGACACCGCGCTGGACACTGTTGCTCGTTTACGCCCCGCATTCCAAATAAAGTCGATTTACTTACCCATTAAAGCGGGGCAACCCATTAGGGTAGACGGCCAAGAAAACCAAATTCTAGTGCGAGATCGTGCAAACAACCTCATATTCGACCCCGTATCAGGTGCGCTACTTTCTCAACGTCATGCCGAGGATCTTTCAGCCCACGTAAGAATATCTGAAGCTGCCGACCCACTTCACTTTGGTACTTGGGGAGGTTACTGGAGTAAAACCCTCTACTTCATGTTTGGCTTACTCATGAGCAGTTTATCTATTACCGGCACTATTATTTATGCACACCGCACGTTTAAATGGCGAAAAGGGCAAACGCCACCACTGAGAAACGTCCTCTATCGTGGGGCAATGAACACGAAAGCTGGGGCGTTGATATCATTGACGTTAATAACAATATGTTTAGTGCTTACCACCTTAGCCCTTTCTAACCGCTAGCTTAAAAGCCATAATTGTGCATGCTAATTTCCCGTGAAAATACTTCTGCTACGTAACCTTTCTGCGTAGCAGTAAACACCTCTTGATAGGGCCTTCGATCAACGCGATAGTCGCCTTTCGCGCGCACCGTCAGCCCGTCATTAAAGGGGAGAGAAAGGGTTTTACAGACCTGTGCGAGTTGGTGATCTAGGTTCTCGTAGTTTAAAACTCTATCTACCATGATGTTACCCTTCTGATCGCAGTACTTAGGGTAATTCAAACACAAATTACCCCGTTTAAAATACTGATCTAACGTCATTTCAGGATAGCGACGACTTTTAACCATATAATAATGAGACAGGGTTTTATCCCACGGGTTTCTGTCGACACAAAACTTATAGTAACTATTCCAAATGTGCTTAGGCACACGATGACTTATCGTTAATGCGGATGCATGATTACGAAACTTTTTTCTTTTTACCCAATGCCACATAATCGTCGATTTCTCGCACAATGAAGATCTCGCCAGTTCAGGAAAGAGATTCCAATATCCTTTGTATCCGCGAGGCGTATGAGGTGAAACCGCAGGGTAAATAGGTGTCAGCACATCGTTTTCGTCGCAAAACTGCGATAAGAATACCTCTATGCTTGTGCCCGCCGTTTTTTTTGTTTTGATAAAGATAAATTTGTGCTTATGAGAAATAATCACTGTTTTCAGGTACTCTGTCATCAATAACCTTACGTACCCTAGTGACTGTTATTTAATGCGTAAGTTGATAGCTTTAGCGGTAATTTACAGTTGCTGTAGATATCCTGACGCTATTTAACGTTCACTGCCATTTTGCCCTTATTCACCCCATATTGGCTTGGTATGATTGCACTGTCATGCAGAAGAATAGTCGTTAGAAAGATTGGGGTTATTTTTTACTGTCTACTTTTTACTTATGGAGTTAACTGTGTCGTACACGCGTTTGGAAGAATTAGTCGCACACCTTTCTGAAGCACCCAATACTATAGCGTTTGGTGATGTGATTTCCCTTATTGATAATACGTTTTTCTTTACCCCCACAGCATTTGAAAACGGTGTCATAAAGAACCAGGAAAACCAAAATAATGGTTCATGTAAGCTATTGGCATTAGGCCAATATCTTGACCTTTCAAATGAGCAAACTCTGGCGTTGTTTGGTAGCTTTTACCGAGACGATGTGCTCAACCACGCAGAAGGGGACGACCACGGAAACATTAGAAATTTCATGCAAACAGGGCATGCTGGTGTCACGTTCGAACAGTTCCCATTAGTATTAAAGGGTTAACCACCCACTTCATCATTTAATTATTTCGCCTTTCCATTTCTCCTTCGTTAAGTGCGTGTCCGCTCCAGCGAACACGCCTCAAACCGCCGCGTTCAATATTTAAACAAAAAGCTTGCACAAATGGATTACACATGTAATCTTAAATGAAGACTACACTTGTAATTCATTAAGATGCAGATTAAACACAATGACTCATTCAGTAGATAAACCCGATATTTCTAATGCCGAATTTGACGTGCTCGACGCCCTTTGGGAAGACAGCCCAGCCACATCGGCAGACGTGATTGCTAGGTTAAACAAACACAAAGATTGGCACGAAAAAACCGTAAAAACCTTACTGGGGCGGCTAGTAAAAAAAGGGGTATTACGATTCGAAAAGCAGCAACGTCAGTACTTGTATTACCCTCTTATTGCGCGGGATGAGTATACAAAAAAAGAAGCAAACAGCTTCATTGGTCGCTTGTTCAAAGGGAAAGTAGCACCTTTAGTGGCAGGCTTTGCTAACCAAAATGCGTTATCTCAGCAAGATGTTGATGAACTTAAAGCACTTATCGAACAGTGGGAACAGAACAATGATTGATTGGATAATAGCGCAGCAAGGCGTACTGTCTATTGCCCTTGCCCTTCTCATCGTAAACGAGCGACTCGCCGCGGTGAAGCTTAACCCAATGTTCACCTATAGATTATGGGCGCTAGTGCCGCTTGTACTGATATTGAACAACTTACCTTCGGATGTGGTGGCTGTAGCCAGCAACACGATTAGCCGTTATGTGGTGGGGATGAACACAGAAGTCACCGTCCCACCTTCTACTGTGTATTTTTCTGTATGGGTATTGGGCGTTTGCAGTATCGTTTTGTACGTTGGCTTGCATCATTTCACTTTATGGCAATCCATAGATAAACAAGAGAAAGCATTCCCAAACACGCATTTTTCCCGTAAAGCGAATACCCCCATGCTATTTGGCTTTATAGCCCCCAAAATACTTTTGCCTTATTCATTCCACTCTACATTCACAGACTCACAGCAAGCCCTCGTTTTAGAACATGAAAATATGCATCTACGGCACCTAGATCACGTGTGGAATGCATTGGCATTGGTATTGGCCACCGTATTTTGGTTTAACCCACTTGTGTGGATAGCGCTTAAGTCGTTTCGTTTAAACCAGGAATTGGCCTGCGACTTCAACGTGCTAAAACTAAAATCAGACAACGATAAACTCAATTATGCGAAAGCATTGGTTCAATGTGCAGAGCATAGTGCTACACCCTTAACGCTGTATCCTACTTTTGGAGAAAAAACGACAATGATTAAACGTATAAATGCAATTAAAACCCCTAGCAAGGGAAATAAAATGCTGGCCATGGCGATAACGTCCGTGGCAATACTAATGGCGGCGAATACGGCATTGGCCAACATGCCATCACAACCGGTAGAGTCAAACAAAGCGCAAATAAATAGTGCTGCTCCTATCAAACGTGTAGAACCTATTTACCCTAAAAAAGCCATTAAGGAGAACCTAGAAGGGTTTGTCGTGTTCAAATTCGACATTTCAGAGAAAGGAGCGGCCGACAAAATTGTGGTGGTAAAGTCCTCACCTAAAGGCGTGTTCGATAAAAATGCGTTAAAAGCGTTTAAGCAGTGGGAGTTCAAACCAGCCACAAAAGGGGGTAAGCCAATAAGACAAAAAGGGTTACTCGTTCAGCTTGATTTTAAGCTAGCCCCTGAGCCTATTACTACAAAAAACACCCTGCCTCCCATGTAGCGTCGAATACATCACAGGCATCAGAATACTAAAAGGAGCTTACGCTCCTTTTAGTGTTTTGTCATTGAGAGGCAGCACACCACTGTAACTGCTACATTTCCGCTTTTAGCACCTTCGCGACAGATAGCACTAATTCAGCAGAAGGGCGTACCTTGTAATCTGGATTAACATAGCTAAACAGCACTTGCCCTTTTGTATTGAGCATAAAAATAGCTGGGGCAGGCAAAACTTCACGGCCTGCTTCATCTTTTGCTAGTTTAATGCCGTAGGTTTGATATTTTTCAGACGTTGATTCATCCACATAAAACCCCACACCGAATTCACGAATGGTGGCTAGCTTTTCATCGGAAAGAAGCGTAACTAAAAACTCAGTTTCAAGCTTTTGTTCTTGAAGCCGTTCTGGTGTTTCGGGCGAAATAGCGAGAATTTGAAAGCCCAGGTTAACGAGTTCTTTTTCAATATCTTTTAACTGCGCCAGTTGGCGGCTGCAATAGGGACACCATCCCCCGCGATAAAAAAGCACAATAGTCGGCTTTTGTAGGGTTAAGGCTTGTAAGCTAACCGGCGTACCATCGGCCATTTTTAACGTCGTTTTAGGCGCAAACTGACCGTTTAGCAATGGAGTCACTGCGTTCGCAGATTCTGCAATGCCCCCTCTTTCAAAAGCTAACGCCTGATTTGCACCCAATATAACGCTAAGCACCACCACAGCTACAACAATAAAATTTCTCACATATGTCTCCCTATTTATTTTTTCGCGCGTATTGCGCTACCTACTACTAGACCGACAAGTAAAAAGAAAACTTTCAAGTCGCCAAGCTATGCTCGATAGAGCTAAAACTAAAGTTCATTGGTGAAAATACGCTAACGCACCTACGCTATAAAGAAGTGCTAAAGCAGACATGCTTTAGGTTGTCACCGTTTCAATGTAAGTGAGCTTCACATGCGAATAAAATCAATCATGGTTTTTATGCTAGCTGTGACGTTTGCCCACCATGCTGCTGCAAAAGGAAATGCTCACCACCACTGGCAAACCTCACCACACCATCTATCAGCTTTAATTGGCACCACCTATACAAAAGAGTGCGGCAACGCCTTCACCCTTGGCCTTGATTACGAATACCGTTTAAACAACTTTTTAGGCGTAGGCGTAGTGGCCGAATATGCAGCCGATGACCTCGACGCCTACACCTATTTGCTCGTTGCAGACCTTCACGTAACCCACAACTTTATCATTCAAGTAGGCCCCGGCGTAGAATTTCACGGCAGCCACAAAATGGAAGTAGGAAGGCTAGGTATGCTGTATGAATTCGAGTGGGCTGGCTTTACGGTATCACCCCAACTGCATTACGATTACCACAGAAATCACAAAAGTGCAGTGGTGGCGGGCTTGGCGATAGGTATTTCATTTTAACGCCAAGGAGAAGAAATCAGAGGTAAATACCCTAAACCAAAAAAAATGTTGGCGGAAAGCATCAGCCGAATGCCGCTTACCTGTTGTCTAAATTTTCTTTAAAGGTAAGCACCAATGTTTTGAATATTTCTTGATCCTCTACACTTACATTTTTTAGCATATCGGAAAACACGCGCTCTTCTATTTGAATAAACACGGCAAGGGCGCGCTCGCCACTTGTGGTAAGCGAAATAATTTGACTACGCTTATCGGTGTCACATTGCACTTTTCGTACTAAGTCGTTTTCCGACAACTCTTTAATTAAGCGATTTATTTGAGCTTTGTCTCTGCCTAAATATGCCGCTAATTTTTGCCCTGTACACCCTTCTAATTGATCAATAATTTTTAGCGTTTTCAGCTGCATAGGCGGCAACATTAACGATGTATTCTTGATTTCTAATAAAATCGCATTGCGTATTGTGTTAAGCAGGTTAAATAAGGCGTCGTTAAATTTCATTGGGGAAACCGTGGCATTAGTTGACATTGTCAACCCCTTTTCGCTTTTTTAATAGATGACGTGCGATACCGCTTTTCATAAACGCCAGATTTAGCGTTCGTTAATGGCGATTTCACACTTTATTTAGCCCCGAACTGTCCCAGGATACAATTCCATTTACGAACGTAAAAATATCGTAAAGCGCTGATAAATTTGTAGATTTACCAACCGAATTGTGCACATTATATACACCGTGCTTTTTGATATATAAATACTCTACTGATTGTGCACGCCGGTGAACTGACTCGTTCACGTTAAAATTGTCCTTACAATAACTAAATGGAATTAGTTTATGAAAGCATTTAAATCTTGTTTAACTACTTGCCTCGTTGTTTTCTTTTTATCCCCTGTTTGTCGTGCTGACCTCATCGATTCTAAACTTGCCCTCGTCATTGATGTGTCAGCCAGTGTTAGTGATAGCGATTACCAATTTCAAATACAGGCTTTTGAAACCGCATTTAATAACCCCACAGTTTTAGCGAATATTGATGCCTTAAATGAAGGTATTTTGGTAGAGGTATTCTTTTTTTCATCAAGTGCGGTTAGCGCGGATATCGATATGCTTTTAACCTCTGCCGCAGATGCCGCCGTATTTAGTACAACGATAGGCGCGTTAACTCGCCCCTTCAGCGAAGGCACCTCTCCAGCTGATGGCATGATCTTGGCCAGTGATTGGTTGCTGGACAGTACCGTTTGGGAAAGCCCAAGTTTGTTGGCACTGGTAGTAGGCGATGGCTATGGGTCGTACCATAATGACGGTGCCGCACGTGATGCCGCTCAGGCGAACGGCGTCACCATTAATGGGCTGGCAGTGGATGACCCAGGGTACTTCATTGATGCTTGCTTACCCGGCGGCTACTATTTTGAAAATATTATTACTGCGGATGGCCAATGCTATCAAGCAAACAGCTACGCCGATTTTGAACAAGCCTTAACCCTTGCACTCATTGATACCACAGAAACGCCCCGTTTAGTTGCGGCGCCACGCCCACTCACGATTTTCGCATTTTCCTTTTTACTTTTCACATGCATACGCTCAGTCTTGTTTCGCTGCTTATCAGTAAAATACGCTTAGCGATGGGTAAAACGAAAACGTGGCGGCGCCATGCATTATTTACTTTTCATTTTAAAATGATAAATAGCACATGGACGCCAATACATACTGGCGAGACAATAAATGTTTTTTTCGTTCACGTAGACCTAACGAATCCCCTTCTTTAAAAATAGCCATAAGCGCTTATTCGCGTAGGAATTTTGAGGGCGAAAGGCTGTATTAGCTGCTAAAATAGCCCGCAAAAAAGCAACCGAGAAGACCATGGCGCTTAAAGCAACTATTTTCAAAGCAGACATATCGATAACCGATATGGACCGCAATTACTATAACGATCATAACCTGACTATTGCTCGCCACCCGTCTGAAAACGATGAACGCATGATGCTGCGCATCATTGCCTTTATTGTTAACGCCCACGAGCACCTTCAGTTTACCAAAGGTTTGTCTGATGACGATGTACCCGATCTCTGGCAAAAAAACTTTAGTGACGAAATAGAGTTATGGATAGAATTAGGGCAACCTTCAGAGCAACGTATTAAAAAGGGCTGTAATCAAAGCCAGCACATGATGATTTATGCTTATGCCGACAACAGTTTTGAGGCATGGTGGAAAAAAGAGCAAAACAAATTGCACACAAGAAAAAACTTATCGGTATTCACCTTGCCTGAATCATTAGCCGGTACGCTCGCTAATGCGGTTCAGCGTTCTATGCAAATTCAGGTAACTATTCAAGATGGGCAAATGTGGTTGACTATTGAGGGTACTGAAGTGACTGAAAGCGTTGAAATCGCCATACAGAAGCACATGTAATGAAAAAGCTTTCTGCGGTTCAACGTAAACAACAAACCCTGGTATTTGACATTGCCAATAGGTTAGAAGAGCAAGCCCGAGAAGAGATTCCAGGTATAGTTCAATGTTGGTTCGACGTACAATATCACCAGTTTCCAGGTTCGTTGCTGTTGCGTTTTCAGTTCGACAGTGAAGATGCCATGCGTTCTGCAGAGCCTGAATTGAAAGTGTGGCAAAAACGCCTGAGTGCAGCGCTGCTTAAAAAAGGTGTAGTGCTGAAAGACATGCGCAGACACTTAGTGTTTACTACTGAAGGGCCAGAGGGATAACCTCAATCGCCCTTTATTCAGAGTAACACAAGTGCTGTTCTACTAGCCTTGCATGTCTTCTAGCTCTTTTCCACGAGTTTCATTGACGACACGAATAACATATATCACCGATACAAGTGCGCAGAAAGCGTATAGACCATAAGCGCCAGCTAAGCCTATTCCTGCCAGTAACATCGGGAAAGACAGCGTAATAGCAAAGTTTGTTATCCACTGCACTAGACCCGAAACAGCTAAACCAGAACCTCGTATCTGATTAGGAAACATTTCCCCAAGCATCACCCACATCACGGGGCCCCAAGAGAAGTTAAAGCAGAATACATAAAGATTTGCCGCAATAAGTGCGATAGGCCCCCAGTGGCCAAGGATTAGCTTCCCATCATCGCCAATTTGCGCATTAAAAAAAGCGAACGCCACAGCCGCTAGGGTAATTGTCATTCCAATCGATCCCCACTTGAGAAGTGGCTTACGCCCAATCTTATCCACTACAAGTAAGGTAATGATACAGGCTCCAATGCTGATCCCACCACTTATGACGTTTATGAGTAGCGCATCACCTTCTGAAAAGCCAACGGCTTGCCATAACACTGCCCCGTAGTAAAAAACCACATTTATTCCTACCAATTGCTGCAATGCAGCTAGGCCAACACCTACCCACACGATAGGGCGAATGCCAATGCCGCTTGGATTTATAATGTCGCGTAATCTTGGTTTGTGATCATTCACCAAAGAGGCTTGTATGTCTTTAACTTTTTGGGCTACTCCTCTCGCTAAAAGCTTATTGAGTACATGGCTTGCTTGCTCGGTTTTCCCTGAGGCCACTAAATATCGAGGGCTTTCCGGAATAAAGCACAACATGACAAGAAATAAGGCTGCGGGAATGAGTTCCATCCAGAACATCCAGCGCCAAGCGGCGAATTCAAACCATAGTGGCTGAGTAGAGCCAGAGGCAATATCAGCTAATAGGTAGTTGCTAACAAAAGACGCAAATAACCCACTTACGATGGCTATCTGTTGAATTGACGTGAGCATGCCCCGATAGCGAGCGGGTGAAACCTCGGCAATGTATGCGGGTGCCATCACAGATGCCGCGCCTACGGCTAACCCACCGATAATACGGTAAAAAACAAATTCTCCACTACTTGAGGCAACGCCTGACCCCCACGCACTAATGAGAAAGAATACAGCAGCGACAAGCAGTAGCGAACGGCGACCTAGCCGCTCGGCGAGCCACCCAGCAAAGAAAGCACCTACCGCACAACCCAGCAACATACTAGAAACGTTAAAACCAGTTCCCACACTTTCGGATTGAAACGCAGATTGCAGTCCATCTACCGTTCCATTTATAACGCCGCTATCATAACCAAAAAGGAAGCCTCCAATTGTGGCAACAATACTAATAAAAATAACGAATCCAATATTAACGGATTCACCATTTATTGAAGAAACAGGCTTATTCATTATTATTCTCCTTGTAGCCTTAGTGAAGAGGAGGAGGGCTATCTGTAATTATGCCCTTCCCTGTTGCCGCCCAATAAATGCCACCAAATAGGTGCCATTGAAAAGCAGCTAACTCATAGGTACTCGCCATATGCCCGAGTGATGTATAAAATGAGCGGCCTCCGTCAAAATTGTGATACCACGCAATGGGATGAAAGTAGCCCATGCCATTGCCTACAATATGCCCCCAGTCCGCACTCGTATTGTAAGAGCTTTCATTAACGGAAAGCAGATACTGTAAGCCAGAAACATGTGCCGGAGAAAATTCATACCACTCATCCGTCCATAGTTGCTGATCGTTAAATTTATGCATGCCTGGAAACTGGCTATTTAACAGCCGTATTTCTGCCGTTTGTATGGCGGGGTGAATGATGAAGGTGTGGCCAACGAGCTTTTGATACCAACGCCAGGATTTTTCAGTATCACTAGCACTATGAATACCCACGAAGCCGTTACCTGCTTGAATAAATTCTATGAAATGCTTTTGCTGCTCTTCGTTGAGCACATCGCCAGTGGTTGAGAGAAAAACCACGGCGTCAAAACGCGCCAAATCCTTGCGGTTAAAAACACGGGAATCTTCGTGCCACTCAACTGAGAAGAAGTGTTTTTTCCCCAAGTTTTGAATGGTTTCTACCCCTGTATGCTGAGATTTGTGATGCCATTCGGTAGTCTTTGTAAATAGTAATACATTAAACTCAGCGGCGTACGCAAGGCTTGAAATAGCTACAATAATCACAATCAGAACCACGCTGCATGCTTTCGTAAAATGTAACATAAATAATCTCAAGCGAATCCCAAGTTCAACCTCGGTGGTCACCGCCACCTATTTCTAGAAGATGCGGCAAAGTGTATATCATGCAAGATTTACGAGTCTTATTAACAGTGTTATGAATTTACATTATTTTCAACAATTTTAATCACATCGTTAACACCATTAATTTCATTGCACTTTATCTTCT
This sequence comes from Alteromonas sp. B31-7, assembly GCF_015767655.1. Taxonomy (NCBI): domain Bacteria; kingdom Pseudomonadati; phylum Pseudomonadota; class Gammaproteobacteria; order Alteromonadales; family Alteromonadaceae; genus Alteromonas; species Alteromonas sp. B31-7. The sequence continues at coordinate 1,297,714 of NZ_CP065233.1, read as the reverse complement.
TTGAGTTTTATCTAGATTTCTGTGCGCGTACGAAGTGCTCTTCTCTAAATTGGGTGGGCGTAAGCCCAAAATGCTTTTTAAAAATTGCGTACATATACTGCAGCGAAGGATAACCGCTTTGCATTGCGACCGATTTAGTAGGGAGTTCGGTTTCCTCGAGTAAATTGCGCGCCTTGTTAAGCTTTTCGTTATGAATTTCCGTGTGCACGGTATGTCCACGTTCCAAAATAAATCGTTGTTCAAGGTTCGAGCGCGAAATACCAATAAAGTCGGTTACTTGATCCACCTTTATCCCTTTAGTCGCATTTTGACGGATAAACTGCATTGCTTGGATCACGTAAGGATCGTGCAGAGCACTAAAATCTGACGACTGGCGTGCAGAAACTCCGGCGGGTGGAATCAGCACTCTCACTGCTTTTGAGGAAGGTCGGGTTAGTCGACGGTGCAATAGTTTAGCTGCTCGATACCCCATTTCAACAGCGCCTTGGGTCACTGAGCTTAAACTGACTCTGCTGAGGTGCCGAGCAATGTCGTCATCGTCGATACCTATAACGGCGACTTTATCGGGTACAGCAATATCGGCTAACTCGCAGGCTTGTAAAATATGTCGGGCGCGACTGTCAGTAACGGCAATAATACCAATGGGCTTTGGTAAACTATGTAGCCAATCAGCAAGCCGATTGATTGCATATTGCCATGTCTCGGGACTGGTGGTTATGCCTTGATAAGAGAACTGTTCATAACCTTGAGAGCGCGTGAGGTATTGATAGATTTTCTCCCTTTCAGTTGCCCATAAGTGAGACGCGTCTACAGGCACACCGTAAAATGCAAAACGCTCTAACCCTTTACCTTTGAGGTGATCAAATGCTTGTTTAACTACTTGATAATTGTCTGTAGCCACGTAGGGCACAGGCGGATAATCTGCCTCATCAAAATAAGAACTACCTACGCCAATAACAGGCTTATCTGAATTTGAAAGTGCCTCTCTTATCTCCGCCGAGTCGAAATCGGCTATGACACCATCTCCTGACCACTCATCAATAAGATTAAGCCTTGCGGTAAAGTCTTCCTCGAGGTAAACGTCCCAATTGACTTTCGATGCCTGTAAATAATTGCCAACACCCTCAATCACTTGTCGATCATAGATTTTGTTAGCATTGAACAAGAGAGAAATACTATGCTTAACGTCAAACAAGATGCGCCTCCAAATATCATTATGCCATGTCATTGATTAGGCTTGTATGGTCGGTTATTTAAAGAATGGTCTTTCAATGATTGACCAAAAGCCGCACAATCTCACAACAAGATACCTTAAAGTAAAAATGACTACTACAATTTAACAAATTATTTTAATATTTGTTAACATTTTATTTCTTCAATTAGGAAATTAGAAACGATGTCCGAACCCTACAGCCCTAACAAATCGTCATTCTTACCTCACCTCTCTGTGGATAATATTGTATTTGGTATTATTGACGGCAAGCTCAATGTGCTCGTGGCTGAATACAAGGAGGGGGACGCTGAAGGGAAAAAAGGGTTACTCGGTGGCTGGGTCGGTATAAATGAAAATATTGATGATGCAGCAAAGAGGCTAGTAAGGGCTATCACCGGTGAAAATGACTTTCACATGGAGCAACTTAGGGCGTTTGGCGCACCAAACAGATATCCCCTTGATAGAGTAATAACCATTGCTTACTACGCCTTAGTTCGCCCCGAAAATTACTCATTCCATGCAGGGTTTACCGCAAGTGATGTTAGCTGGTACCCCGCAAAACAGTTGCCACCACTTATTTATGACCACAACAAGCTGGTAGATGCGGCACTTGAACAGTTAAAGCGCAAGATTCGTTTTGAACCCATTGGTTTCAACTTGCTACCTGAGAAATTTACACTGCTACAGCTCTTGGAAGTGTATGAAGCGATATGGGGCGTAAAGCTCGACAAACCTAATTTTAGACGAAAAATTCTCAAAATGAATTTATTGGTTGATTGCCAAGAAAAGCAAAAAGGGGTAACGCATCGCGCTGCTAACTATTATCGATTCGATCCCATCGTTTACCAAAAACTCTGCGAACATGGGTTTAACTTTGAGTTTTAACCCATATCCCATCTCTTTGACCCAAGACGTCATTTATTCGAATACCATTCATAACAATGATGGCGCGCTTAGTAAATCACAACTAAAACATGGGCTTAGATTAATACTAAACCCATTGTCTTCGTGTTTTATTTATCTTCAGCGAAAGGGAGCTGTCTTGCAAAATCTTTCAGTCCCTTATCATGACCGAATAGAAGTGGATAATCCTTTCTACCAGGCATCGGCCAATCGTTACGCCAAGAATGCCCATCATGAAGCCCCCAGAACGTGACCCTACTAATCTTGTCGCTGTGTCGGTTTACAATAGCGAATAAAGATTGGTAACGGTTGGCAAGTTCCTTTTGTATATTAGAGGGTAACGAATCACTGTATGGGTTAAATTCGTCTTGTAACGCAATAGACAATCCCACATCTGCGCCCATGTTGTTTTCGTCAGGAAAAGGTAACACCGAAATATCCAGCTCGGTAAGCATGACATCTACACCTAACAAAGAAAAAGCTTTAATACTATCCTCAACCTCTTTCAAATCAGGGTGTTCCAACGAATAGTGAGCTTGCATACCGACGCCATCTATCTTAATCCCCTTTGACTGGAGCCGTTTGACTAAACTCACTACCCCCTCTCTTTTGGCAGGTTTAAAGAGATTGTAATCGTTGTAGTAAAGCTTCGCCTTTGGCGCTGCCTCATGAGCATATTCAAACGCTTTTTCTATGAAGTCTTCGCCAATAATTTCGTACCAGAGTGATTGCCTTAAACTTCCATCTTCATTGAAAGCCTCATTCACCACGTCCCACCCATATAGCCTATTTTTATATCGACCTGCCACAGTATCGATATGATTTTTCATCAACAAGAGTAGCTCTTCCCTACTCTTTCGGCTTCCGTCTTCACGATGAAAAACCCAGTCTGGGGTTTGACTGTGCCAAACCAATGTATGACCAACCACCTGCATATTGTTAAGTTCGGCAAAAGATACTAAGTCATCCGGACGTGCAAAGGAGAACTGCGTTGGCGTAGGGTGGATCTCTTCCCACTTCATCATGTTTTCTGGCGTTAGTGTATTGTAATGCTGTGTAAGCAAGAGGTTGTCCGCTTCACTGCTTATATGATGTTCGTTCACTGCTGCGCCAATAACGAATTTGCCCTCAAACGCCTGCTTTAAACTAAATGGTGATTCAACTTCGGACTTTTGTTCGGACATACCATTACACCCTGTCACAAAAATCATCGCGCTAAATATAGATGCAATATGTTTTTTTAACTTCACCATACACTCCTTATAGTCAATATGAGCGACAAATTCTGATAGCAATACTCTCCAAGACAAACAACCATTTTTAATATTTCCATTACATTTTTACGTTTTTCTATGGACGCGCAATTCACAAAGTATACTTTATATTAACAAATATTAAGTTATAGTGTTTTTGACAATTAGAAAGAGTGAGATGTTTCGTGAAAACAGCGCTAAGTGTTAAACAGAAATTTGGCTATGGCCTAGGGGATACCGCCAGTAACATCGTCTTCCAGATGGTCGCCAATTTTATGTTAATTTTTTATACCGACGTGTTTGGCCTCACTGCGGCGGCCGCGGGAACATTACTATTAGTGGTGCGTCTATTCGACGGTATAACCGACCCTGTTATGGGCACCATTGCGGATAGAACAAGAGCGAGATTGGGTGGTTACCGCCCGTATCTTTTATACCTTGCAGTTCCTTTTGGCGTGTTCGCCGTCCTTGCCTTCTACACACCAGATTGGTCCTCCAACGGCAAACTTATCTACGCCTACGTTACCTATGGTTTATTAATGACGATATACACCGCAATCAATATACCTTACGGCGCTCTAGGGTGGCACGATGACAACAGACCCTACCGAGCGCGCTTCTTTGCAGTCTTACCGATTTGCAATGGCAATGTTTGCGATGTTTCTTGTCGTTTGGGCTATCCCAAAACTCGTTTTATTCTTTGGTGGCGGTAACGAACAAAAGGGATATCCGATAGCGATGCTTGTAATGAGTGTGCTAGCTATCATTTGCTTTGTTCTCTGCTACTTCTTTACCAGTGAAGAAAAGTTTGATGCTAGTACCTACCAGAAAGCTAAATTGAGTGACTTTTATACGTTAATTAAGAATAGCCAATGGACACTAGTTGCCCTTATTAGCTTGTTCACTCTTATTTTGATTGGCGTACGCTCTTCTGTGGCTCCTCATTACATAAAATACTACTTAGAAGCACCAGATCTACTTTCTCCATTCTTAACCGTGGCTGCCACAGGTTCAGTATTAGGCGCTATTGCTACCCACTTACTGACAAAGAAGATACAAAAAATTCGTCTATTCAAAATAGCGTTGTGGGTGGTCATCGTTTCCCACCTTCTGTTTTTCATTGTTCCATCGTCTAGTTTATCCCTAATCTTTGGGCTATTTTTCATCGCTAACTTCGCCCACATGATCATTACTCCGCTTATGTTTTCAATGGTGGCGGACACTATCGACTTTGGCGAAAAAATGAGTGGAAAGAAGCTTACCGCCATAGCGTTTTCTGGTCATTTACTAGCGATAAAACTTGGTTTTGCCATTGGGGGAGCTCTCGCAGGCTGGCTACTATCAATGTTTGGTTATATAGCCAACCAATCGCAATCTGCTGAGGCACTACAAGGTATCCTCATTGCGTTCGCCGGCATTCCCACTCTATGCATGCTAGCAGCGGTCTTATTCATCTCAAGATATCGTCTCACAGAAACTACTGTTTTAGATATTCAACATTCGCTTTCAAAATAAATAGCAGGTTAATTATGCCATTAAGTCATGCAGAAGAAGTTCAAATTAAAGATGCAGAGCGCGCAGAGGAGCTTACTACGAAGCAAAAAAGTAAGCCTCTTGTGGAACACATTTACACGGCAGATCCCTCTGCCCATGTGTTTGAAGGAAAGATTTATGTCTACCCATCCCACGACATAGAGACCGAAGAAGGTCCATCAGTTAACGATGACGGGGACCAATATGCTATGCGAGACTACCATGTTCTGTCTTTATCAGAGGACTTAAGTACCGCCACAGACCATGGGGTAGCGTTAACCCTTGACGACATTCCGTGGGCAAGCACACAATTATGGGCTCCTGATGCGGCTAAAAGGGGCGACACCTATTATTTTTACTTTCCAGCAAGAGATACTGAAGGGTTATTTCGTATTGGTGTGGCAACATCCGATAAGCCCTACGGCCCGTTTGCTGCTGAAGAAAGCTTCATACCAGGTACGTACAGTATTGACCCTGCTGTCTATGAAGATGACGACGGCAGTTTCTATTTGTATTTTGGTGGACTATGGGGGGGGCAATTAGAGCACTGGGAGCACAACACCTATTCATCTTCAGCGAAAGAACTAGCGCCACAAGACCCTGCTTTTTGCCCACGGGTGGCTAAATTAAACGACGATATGCTCACATTAGAGAGTCCGCCCAAAAATATTCTCATTTACGACGAAAACGGTGAGTTAATTAAAGCCGGAGATAATCACCGTCGTTTTTTCGAAGCCGCTTGGATGCACAAACACAATGGTGTCTATTACTTCTCTTACTCGACTGGCGATACTCATAAAATAGTGTATGCCACGGGGAGCTCGCCTCTAGGCCCTTTTACGTATCAGGGAACTATTTTAGAGCCCGTGCTAGGCTGGACAAACCATCATAGTATCGTCTCTTATCAGGATAAATGGTACTTGTTCTACCATGATAGCACCCTGTCAAAAGGCCAATCTCACTTGCGTAGTGTGAAAATGGCGGAATTGATACATGATGAACAAGGCAAAATTATTACCTACAACGCCTACCACGTGTAACCCTATCCATTTTATTTACGTCGCGAAGAGCGCAGCAAACTGGCGCTCTGCGGCTTTTAATGCGGTGGACAAATGATGATACCTGTTCAACAAAAATCTAAACGCAATAAAAAATACCCGCTATTCGCCAATGTTCAATTAATGTGGCTATGCCTCTTGCTTCTACCCCACATGGTCGACGCGGATTCTCTAAAAACGCATTTCAAAGATGACTTTTTGATAGGTGCAGCGGTAGGGAGAAGTATTGTAGAAGGAGACTCCCCTTTGGCTAACGAGTTAGTGTCGAAGCATTTCAACACGTTAACCGTTGAAAATGACATGAAGGCGGAAGTTGTTAGCCCACAAAGGGGGCAATATGACTTTTCAAGGGCTGATGCATTTATTGATTATGCCAAAGCACGAAACGCCTTTGTCATTGGACATACCTTAATTTGGCATAATCAGACGCCCTCCTGGTTCTTCACAAATGAGAAGGGGGAACCTTTTGATGAAGAGGAGCAATCCCGAGTGTTAAACGCGCATATTAAAGTGATGGCTGAACGTTACCTTGGCCAGGTTCACGCATGGGACGTGTTGAACGAAATAATTGACGATGATGGGAGTTACAGACCCACTATTTGGGTAGAGCAGATAGGTGGGGGAGACAAACTCGCTAAAATGGCCTTCCGAGCCGCTCAAAAATATGCGCCTAACACAGAACTTTACTACAACGACTTCAATGCCTGGAAGCCAGGAAAAGTGAAAGGTATTGTACGAATGATAAGAATGCTAAAGAAAGAAGGCATTCGTATAGATGGTATTGGCATACAAGGTCACTGGGGACTGAATTACCCGAGTATTAGCCTCATCGAAGAGGCTATAGATGCTTACGCTGCCGAGGGCGTAAAGGTGATGATAAGCGAGATAGATATTGACGTACTGCCGATAACAAAAGAGGGACAAGTCATAGGCTCGGGGTTACTCCATAAACAGTTTCAAGAGCCGGAGTTCGAAGCGTTTCTCGATCCTTATAAAGAGAACTTACCTACGTCGGTTGCAAAGCAATTAGATGCTCGTTGGACAGCGCTTTTTTCCCTATTCAAACGTAAGTCAGACGCTATAGACAGGGTAACCTTTTGGGGGGTTGACGATTCAACCTCATGGAAAAATGACTACCCTGTAACTAATCGTACTAACTACCCATTATTGTGGAACCGAGACTTCTCGCCAAAAGGTGCATTAGAAAAAATTCTTACTTTGTAGTAGTCCCCCTATGTGTCGTGTTACGGCACATAGGGCCCTCACGTTTTCACTTCAATCACGCTATAAATACTGATCCCAGAAGAATCATAATTTCACATGGTACTTTTCGTAATTGTTTGGCCGCTAGTCTTCGTTAATGATGAGTTAAAAAATGAGGACATATCATGCATTACATCGGTATCGACATTGGTACATCTGGAATCAAAATAGTCGTATGCGACTCAGCGGGCACGGTGGTTGATAGCGAATCCCACTCCCTTAACGTTTCATCTGCTCACCCAAAGTGGTCAGAACAATCCCCTGCTGACTGGAGGCACGCCATTGATCATACCATGTCAGCACTAAGTCTAAGAGGAAGTCTTAAAAAAGTAAAAGCCATTGGATTAGCAGGTCAGATGCACGGTGCAGTTCTAATTGATACAAGCGGAAACGTTATCCGTCCAGCCATACTATGGAATGATGGACGTAGCGAAAAGCAGTGCACTGACATGATGAATGAATGCCCAGAAGCGACCGTCATCACTGGTAATCTAATTATGCCTGGTTTCACATCGCCAAAAGTGAGGTGGGTAAAGGAACACGAACCGAGTAACTTTGCAAAGATAGACAAAGTACTTCTACCAAAAGATTACATTCGATATTTGCTGACGGGACAATTTGTCAGTGAAATGTCTGACGCAGCAGGCACCTGCTGGCTCGATACCAAAAACAGGGATTGGTCCGATGAACTGTTGGCACTCGCCGATCTTAAACGCAAACATATGCCCTCACTGGTTGAAGGTACAGAAACATCAGGATCGTTGAAGGCAGACCTCGCTAAAAAGTGGGGGGTGGATCAAATACCCATCGTGGGTGGCGCTGGAGACAACGCGGCAGGTGCCATTGGTAGCGGCGTCGTTGACACCGGTCAGGCGATGATTTCATTGGGCACGTCAGGCGTAATTTTTGCCGTGACCGATAAATTTATCTTTAACCCAAACTCCGCGTTACATAGCTTTTGTCACGCTATTCCAAATAAGTGGCATGTTATGTCAGTGCACCTGAGTGCTGCTTCTTGTTTACAATGGTTTGCTAACATATCGGCCAATGGTGATGTCGCCACGTTACTCAATGAACTGGACGAGTCGCCCGAAGATACGACGTCCCATTCCTGTTATTTCACTCCCTATTTAAGTGGAGAAAGAACACCTCACAACAACCCAGATTTGACCGGGCGTTTCTGCAACCTAACCCACAGTACAACGCGTAAGGACATGACATATTCAGTGCTAGAGGGCGTTGCCTTTGCATTTAAAGATGGCCTTAAGGTTATGCAGGAAGCAGGCGTCCATTTAAATTCAATCTCCATTATTGGTGGAGGCGCTAGAAGCCAGTTTTGGCGGCAGTTAATATCAGATGTTCTTGGCATGCCAATTACCTACCGCCAAGGCGGCGAAGTTGGTCCTGCATTAGGCGCTGCCAAGTTAGCTAAAATAAATGAATTCCCGTCGGAAGATATCTCTACCCTTTGCCCAGTTCCTAACGCAATAGAAGAGCATAGTCCAAATCCAGCACGCCATAAGTTACTGATGAGCAGGTATGAAGCCTTCACTATGTTTACCAACCAACAAATCAAAGAGTAAATTGAATATGTTTTCAAACAAACAATGTGCTGATGCTATCCGAATTTTAAGCATGGATGGCGTAGAAGCTGCCAAATCAGGGCACCCAGGTATGCCTATGGGGATGGCAGATATTGCAGAAGTGCTATGGCGTAAGCATTTGGTTCATAACCCTCGCGATCCACACTGGATGAATAGAGATCGCTTTGTTTTGTCAAATGGACATGGTTCGATGTTACTTTACAGCCTACTTCATCTCACAGGTTATGATGTGTCTATTGACGACCTTGCACATTTTCGCCAACTGCATTCCAAGACACCAGGTCACCCAGAAAAAGGATACACGCCGGGTGTAGAGACAACCACGGGCCCGTTAGGGCAAGGCATTGCTAATGCTGTCGGCTTTGCTCTTGCCGAAAAAATGCTTTCAACAGAATTCAACAAACCTGATTTTAATATCATCGATCACTACACCTATTGCTTTGTAGGCGATGGTTGCTTAATGGAGGGAATATCCCATGAAGTCGCCTCGCTTGCAGGAACCTGGCAACTGAGCAAGCTTATTGTATTTTACGACGATAACGGAATATCAATAGACGGTGAAGTGGAAGGCTGGTTCACAGACAACACCCCAAAACGGTTTGAAAGCTATAACTGGCATGTTATTCAAAATGTAGATGGCCATGACGCCACGGCTATTGATAACGCCATAATTGCGGCTAAAAAAGCGTCGAAACCTACGCTCATTTGTTGCAAAACCACTATTGGCCATGGCTCTCCCAACAAAGCGGGTTCCCATTCCTGTCATGGTGCGCCACTAGGCTTAGAGGAGATATCATTAGTCAAACAAGCACTTGGAGTAGACGCCGAACCATTCTCTTTGCCCGATGGAATGTACAACGCTTGGAACGCCAAAGATAAAGGACTGACATGGCAAACCGATTGGGATCAAAAGCTAAGCCACTATGCGAAACTATATCCGCAGGCCGCCTCTGAACTTCAACGACGATTAAAAGGTACATTGCCAGAGGCGTTTCTTTCAAAGAAAAAAGCACACTTGCAAAACCTTTTATCACACAGAGCCAATATCGCTTCAAGAAAAGCCTCTGAAAGTATGATTAATCAACTCAAAAGTATCATTCCCGAGCTAATCGGTGGCTCTGCTGACTTAGCGCCTTCTAATCTAACGCAATGGAAAGAGGCGTTACCGTTTTCTCATTCAACTCCCCAAGGCCAGTATTTACACTTCGGTGTAAGGGAGTTTGGCATGGCAGCGATAGCAAACGGCGTGTCAGCTTACGGTATGCACAAAATTTTTGCAGCGACATTCCTAATGTTTATGGAATACGCTAGAAACGCTATTCGCATGTCAGCGTTAATGAAATTGCCCAATATTTTTGTATTTACTCACGATTCAATCGGCCTTGGTGAAGACGGCCCTACTCATCAACCTATAGAACAAATTGCGAACTTACGGGCGACCCCTAACCTTGATACCTGGCGTCCCTGTGATGAAATTGAAACTGCAGTTGCCTGGTACAGTGCGGTAGAACAAACATCACGTCCTAGCGCGTTATGTTTTTCTAGACAGTCCCTTTCCCCCACACCACAAACGACGGCATCCATAGAAAATATAGAGAAAGGTGGTTACATCCTTTTGGATAGCAAAATGCCGCCCTCGTTAATACTTATGTCGAGCGGTTCTGAAGTCCAGCTGGCGTTATCGGTGGCCAGCCAACTCTCGAAGGAACAAGGTTTAAACATTCGGGTGGTTTCCATTCCCTGTTTTTCTCGCTTTCAACAGCAACCAAACAGTTACAGAGACAAGGTCCTTCCCCCTCATATCAGGCACCGCTTTGCAATAGAAGCCGGATGTTCACAGCCATGGTATGAATTTGTAGGGCTGGATGGCCGCGTGTTTGGCATAGATTCGTTTGGCGAATCGGGAAAGGCGGAGGCGCTTTATGAACACTTTGAACTCACTCAAGAGGAGATTTGCAAACAAATATTGAGCGACATAGGTACCCCTAGTCCTTAGCAATAAGCGGAATGCTAATAGCAAAAAACATAATTGTTAGAACGATGTAAACGCTCAATAATCGCCGATACATAAACATAGATACGGAGAACTACTCATGTCTCAATTTTTCGAGTCAGTAGAAAAAATAAAATACGAAGGCCCTAATTCAGAGAACCCTCTTGCATTTAGACATTACAATGAAGACGAAATAATTCTTGGTAAATCTATGAAAGAGCACTTACGGTTTGCTGCGTGCTATTGGCACAACTTCTGTTGGGATGGGGCCGACGTTTTTGGTGCTGGTACATTTGGCCGCCCTTGGTTGAAACCGGGCAATGCCATGGAAAGAGCAAAACAAAAAGCGGATGTCGCATTTGAATTTTTTAGCAAGCTGGGTATTCCTTATTATTGTTTCCACGATGTAGACGTTAGCCCAGAGGGCGCTAACCTGAAAGAGTACACTGAAAACTTCTTAACGATGACAGATGTTCTGGAGCGAAAGCAGGAAGAAACAGGATTATCCTTATTGTGGGGAACCGCGAATCTTTTCAGTAACCCGCGATACGCAGGTGGTGCGGCGACTAGCCCTAACCCTGAAATATTTTCTTATGGTGCCACTCAAGTATTTAACGCAATGAATGCGACAAAACGTTTAGGTGGTGCAAACTATGTACTATGGGGCGGTCGTGAAGGCTATGAAACGCTACTCAATACCGACTTGCGTCAAGAACGAAAGCAGTTGGGACGGTTCATGCAAATGGTTGTGGAGCACAAGCATAAAATTGGTTTTAAGGGGACATTATTAATAGAACCAAAGCCTCAAGAACCCACTAAACATCAATATGACTATGATACCGCAACGGTTTATGGTTTTCTTAAAGAGTTTGGCCTAGAAAATGAATTTGCCGTTAACATTGAAACCAATCACGCCACTTTAGCGGGTCATTCATTCCATCATGAAGTAGCCACCGCTATTTCTTTGGGAATATTCGGCAGTGTAGATGCTAACCGAGGAGACGCGCAGAATGGTTGGGATACGGATCAATTCCCAATTAATGTAGATGAACTATCACTGGTAATGTACGAAATATTAAAGGCCGGTGGTTTCTCAACCGGTGGGTTCAATTTCGACACAAAATTACGCCGCCAAAGTACCGACCCGCTAGACTTATTCCACGGTCACATAGGCGGTATGGATCATCTGGCTATGGCCTTGAAACGCGCTGCTCAATTAGTGGAAAATGACTTCTTGGCAGAAGCCGTTTCATCTCGATACCAGGGCTGGAATACATCACTTGGGAAAGACATTCTAGGCGGTAATTATTCTCTTGAATCGCTCTCTCAGCAAGCCCTCGGCGATAACCTAAACCCATCTCACAACACGGGTCAACAAGAGTTATTAGAAAATAAAGTTAACCGCATAATTTATGGTTAATTAGTTACCATACATTCGCTTTTATTGAAAAGGGCATGAGTTAATCATGCCCTTTTTCCAAAATGGACGTGATGAAATGTTAAAAAATTAACGCACTCTCCGTCTCATTCTCCACACTGAACCCACCCGATTTAGCCAACCTCGCCTTCATTAAACTCTTGATAGTTTAACGAATAAAAATGTGCGGGCTGTCTCGCACCAGATAAATCCTGACAACAGATCCCCACAAACGCGCCAGTAAAGTTCGCCCCAGCCCCACCCTCTCCGAATTCATCAGATAAGATACTGTAATCAAGATTTACTGCTACCCAATGCCAAGCACTTTCATCAGTTTTGTAAGCTAGGTGAAGTAAGTCATGATCAATATTTGCTTTCAAATACACTTTCCCCGTATCGGGTAGTTTTATTGGCTCTTCTAATAAGTATTCACAATTTGCTCGCCCCTGACAGGATGACAATTCTATAACCCGTCCCTTTTCCTCGCTAAAAGTAACGTATAAATAATAATATTGCTTGCTATTGTAGTAACACACTAACCCAGCCATCTGTTGAAAGTTTTTAGGTGAAAAAGAAAACTCAGTGGTATAACTGAAACGAAACGATTGTTGGCGTCGCGCCAAAAGGCTTTGCTCAAATAAGCTACCTAAACTTTGCTGCCCATGAAGGGTTAGCGCGTGGGGACTGTAGTATAAAACCTCTTTAGGTAAAGGGTAACGTAGCGAATGATAACTATTCGGTAATTTCTGCCGCTTAAAATCTACCTTTTCAATGAAACAAGTATTGTGTGGATGCTTATCTGTTTGGATAATTAATGAAGGGATGTTAGCTCCGCTGGCTAACTCTGGCCAACCGTCTTTCCAAGATAGTTTTTGCAGTGCTGTTTCTCGCCCCATCACAGAGCGACCACGGAATGTCAACGGCCGACTACATAAGTGCACTAAGATGCTCTCACCTTCCGGCGTTGTGCATATATCACCATGACCAGAGCGTTTGATAGACAGGTTAGGCGAGCATTTACTGGATAATAATGGCCTATTTAATGGTAGCTCATAGGGGCCGAAAACAGTTTCCGATCTCGCGATGGTGACGGCATGGTCTTTATCAGTGCCTCCTTCTGCTACGATTAAATAATAGTAGTTACCCTTTTTAAAGATATGAGGTCCTTCCGCCAAGCCTAGCTCTGACCCTTTAAATATTACACTAGGAGATCCAAGTAGCTTACCCGTATTGAGATCAATTTCTTGGCAACTAATCCCACCAAAAAAGCGACCAGCATGATTGCCTCTAACTTTACTCGGCCTGTGATCCCAAATCATATTTAACCAATAACTTTTACCTGTGTCATCGTGAAACAATGAGGGGTCGAACCCACTGCTATTGATGAACCGAGGAGTAGACCAAGGCCCTGTTATCTTTTCACTCGAAATAAGATAGTTTGGTGTATCTTTAAAGTCTCCCTGAAAGCGACGAGTATTGGTGAACGCCAAATAAAATCGTTCATTGTGATACGAAAGACAAGGCGCCCAAACGCCACAACTGTCGGGATTACCACGCATGTCTAACAATTCAAGGCTCGCTAATGGTCGCGCCGCTAGTACCCAGTTAACCAAATCTACAGAGTGATAAATGCAGACTCCTGGATACCACTCAAATGTTGATGTTGCCAGGTAATAATCATCCCCTACTCTGACAATGGTAGGGTCGGGATGAAATCCCCGTAAAATTGGATTTTTCATGTGAGTCATACGTTTACGCTCATGTCACAAACTAGAAGGGACTTTAGGTTGAAACTTTTATAAAACGCCAACAATTACGATTACTTACATACTATTAACTAATTTTTACTATCCTATTCTAAGTAACAGAAAATCATATAACCTGTGTACGATAGCTGACGTAGCAGACACTAATACCGATATTAAAGGACGCGAGAATTGCAAAAAGACATCGTAAATTGGGGAATTATTTCAACTGCTCGTATAGCAAATACCTTTGCACAGGACGTAAGGCATTGCACTAATTCCAAGTTATACGCGGTAGCATCTAGAAATATTAAAGATGCTAAACATTTTGCCCACAACCACCAAATACCCAATGCGTATGGAAGTTATACGTCGATGCTAGAAGATCCCAACATTGACGCTGTCTACATTGCCACTCCGCATACCCTTCATTGCGAAAATGCAATACAAGCAATGCAGGCCGGCAAACATGTTTTATGTGAAAAACCTGCCACCACATCATTGTCTTTATTAGAGCACATGATTGCCGAAGCTCGCGCGCAAGACCGCTTCTTTATGGAAGCCATGTGGACCTATTTTTTACCTGCCATTCTAAAATCTAAAGCATGGGTAGAATCAGGGGAAATTGGTGAACTATTGCATATAAAAGCCAGCTTTGGCTTCCCTGTTCACTATGAGCCAAAATCTAGGGAGTATGCAAAAGAGCTTGGGGGTGGATGCCTTTTAGACATGGGTATATACCCTATCGCCCTAGATGCGCTTTTCAATATTAGCGAGCCAACAACGGAGTTCGTTAGTCATCATTTAGCCACCAATGGGGTGGAAGACGATGTAACTTGGATTTACCAAAGGGGACAGGTTACATCAACGCTTCATACCAGTTTTAGAAGCCGGCTTAATAATGATGCCTGGCTCATTGGTAGTAAAGGCACCATTAGAATTCCTGATTTTTGGAGTGCAAAAGAATGTTTTCTTTACGACGGGAATTCGCTTGTTGAACACTTTGCTGACGCCCGTGAGGGTAGCGGCTTTGAATTTGAAATAAGTCACGCGAGTGACAAAATTCTTAAAGGTGAAAAAGAGTCTTCTATTGTAAGCCACATGGTTTCGCGCCAACTCCTAAAAAGGCTAAATGATATTAGATTAAATATCGAAGCTAATGGAAAAGATAACAGCTGAATTAAGGTGAATGAATAAATTTATGAATATCTTAGAGCAACTTAAACAAGTCACAACAATAGTCGCAGACAGTGGCGATGTAGACTTGATAAAATCACTATCTCCTATCGATGCTACAACTAACCCTTCGTTAATTCTTCGAGCGGCAAAGCAACCTCAATATAAGCACCTCCTTCTCGCGGCGATAGACAGCGCTGAGCCGCAAGCAACGACTGATGATATATGCGATCAGCTAATCGTTAATTTTGGGTGTGAAATATTAAAATATGTACCTGGCCGCGTAAGCAGCGAGGTTGACGCTAGATTATCCTTCGATACACAAGCTTCCATTGAAAAAGGGAGAAAAATCATTTCGCTGTATGAAAAGAGCGGTATAGGGCGAGAAAGGGTGCTAATAAAACTCGCCTCCACATGGCAAGGTATCAAAGCGGCTGAGCAGTTGGAAAAAGAAGGCATAAACTGCAACCTGACACTCCTTTTTTCAATGCCTCAAGCTATTGCGTGTGCAGAAGCTGGCGTAACCCTCATATCTCCATTCGTAGGCCGCATTCTAGACTGGTATAAATCAAAAACCGGGCTTGACTATGAAGGCGCAAATGACCCTGGGGTTAAGTCGGTTACGCAAATCTATCACTACTACAAACGCTATCACTACGCCACCACAGTCATGGGAGCAAGCTTTAGGAATACTGATGAAATTTTACAGCTAGCCGGTTGCGACCTATTGACGGTATCCCCCGCCCTGCTATCGCAGCTAAGTACTATGGAAGGAAAGCTAGACGTCAAGCTTAATGCCGATGCGATTGATAAAAAATCAAAAGCAGAAATTAAGCCACTATCTCATGAAGAATTCCTGTGGCAACACAACGAAGACGCCATGGCAACAGAAAAACTTAGCGAAGGCATACGCAACTTTGCAAAGGATCAGCGAACCCTTGAAGCGTTAGTGGAAAACCTTCGTGCTTCCTCTAAGTAAGCGTGGGAATATCGGCAAAGTGACTAGTCTAATTTGGTGGACTGCAAATAGATTACTCACAGCCTGCCAATATCACCGAATTTGCTGTTATTGTAAGCGGCGCTACACGCAGCAACGTGTTGATCCCCAGAATATTACTTCCCTTGGGGATCACCGCCACCTCCACAGGCCCTACCTCGCAATGATCACCAATGCGAATTGAACTGAGTTGGTACTGAGCCACCTTTAGTATTTTACCATTCGCCAATCTGGCTGCAGAGGTTCTAATGGCAATACGTTTTTTTCTGTGGGTAAGCGCATCAAAGGTTTCTTGATTTAGGGTGAGCAAGCTTGACCCCGTATCGAGTAAGAATTTTGCTTTTACTCTCGATTCGAGGGTTGCCTCCAGATACAAGGTTCCCCCACCACTTTGCGCGAGGGGGATCTGTTGTTCAATGGCAAATGCGGCGTTAATGAAAACTAGCATCATGCTGATTAAGCTAAACCGAAGAATCTTCACTGCAGAGGCACCAAGCTATTAGAGTCTAAAAACAAAGCAAATTGGACACCAAGGCGTTAATCCCTTGATTTCAATAGCGTCCCCACCTTTCCTCACTACGCAAAAGCACCAATAATGCGCAACAAAAATCAAAACGCACCAAATTCAGGCGAAAAATAGAATTACCCCCTCTTTTCATCATCATTTGATAAGATAAAACCGAACATCCCAAAAAACTGATAGCTTATGACTATCACGAATCATCATTGTTTTAAAAATTTTCATTAATACAATATGAAAAGGTACTAATTTGGTGCAAAAAGAGGATCCAGCATGAAATTACGCTATATTTTGGGCACACTACTGATAACTGCCACCCTGCCTCTAGCAGCGCAGGCTGAACAAGTTTCTCATCAAGAGATGGTTGATGTTCAACTGGTCGATTTTTCTGGTAAGCCACCTTTTAAACGTAGAACGGTAAGTGTTCCCGTGAGTGATGTTGCTCAACTGGAAACACTAGGCCAAGAAGCCATTGAATACGTTGACGTTAAAGAAGTCGTGATGCGTGGCAAACCGCCGTACCGCAGAAAAGTCACTATGATGCCGGTATATGACGTCGCCCAGTTTGAAGTATTGGAAGCGCAAAATACTTCGCAAAAACGGGGGACGCGCCCTCCTTTCAAACGTTTTTAAGCCATCATTTATTACCAACATTGGCTGTTCACTATTGCATGAGTGAACGGCCTCTTAGTAAAAAAGCGACCTCTTCCCCACCGCCTTAACTTCTGTTTACACTTTAACCAACATTTAAGCTAGACTGGAAACGTCGAATGTTGGCAATCCGGCCTTGGTAACTTGAATGAGCAGATTGCGAATAATTGAAAACCACACTTTTACTGGCTTATACACTTGCCCCTAATTAGGCAAAAGGAGTTTCACAATGAAAACTAAAGCAATGGCGTTAGCCCTATTATTATCTGTAGTGGGTTGTTCTGAGAGTAACGAAGACGCAAAAACAGACATGAAAAAAGAAATGGAAAAGGCTGGTGAAGCAACAGCTGAAACCTATGAAGGCGCAAAAGAAAAAACGGCAGACGCGTGGGATGATACTAAAAATGCCACATCAGATGCTTATGAAGATGGTAAAGAAATGACCTCTGATGCCTATGAAGATGGCAAAGAAATGGCCTCTGATGCCTATGACAAAACCGCGGAAAAAACCGGTGAATGGAAAGACGCAGCAGCCAAAAAAGCCCACGAAGCCTGTGTGGCAATGAAAGAAAAGATGGGCGGCGACGTCAGTGAGTGTGACGATTAAGCGTTGCGTGGTAGCGGCTGGTTAAGTCCCTGCAAAACTGCACAGTAAGCCCAAATGGGGTCAGAGTACATTCCTGGCCGTGAAATATAACGTTGCCGCATTTTTCGCTGAGCAAATGACAGTTCACGATAAAAGTACTCTGACCCCATTATTTGTTTTGAAAATCTGTGATTTCTCCCTTACGCTATTCTGCAATTACGTGACGTAAAACGAGACTAAAAATGCAACCTCACGATCACTCACCACTTAACGATTTCATCGAATACCCTGAAGAACATATGCTTGCTCGAAGCACTGACTTTTTAAAAGCCATGCAGCGCCGTCATAGTATTCGTCATTTCAGTGATAAACCGGTAGATAAAGCCATTATTGAAAACTGTATTTTAACCGCAGGCACCGCACCTAGCGGCGCCAACCACCAGCCTTGGCATTTTTCTGCCATTCACTCTGCGAGTATAAAAAAGCAAATTCGCGAACAAGCGGAAGCCCACGAACGGGGGTTTTATGATGGGCGCGCTGGACAGCAGTGGTTAAACGACCTAAAACCTTTAGGCACTGATGCCAGCAAACCTTATCTCGAAACTGCCCCATGGCTAATAGCGGTATTCAGCCAAAAATTTGGGGAAACAGATACAGGAGAAAGAACTCAAAACTACTATGTCCATGAATCTGTTGGCATTGCAGTGGGTATGCTTATCACCTCGTTGCACAACGCAGGCTTAGCAACCTTAACGCATACTCCGAAACCGATGAACTTTTTAACTGACGTTTGCCAACGCCCTAGTAATGAGAGAGCCTACATGCTAATTGTGGCCGGTTATCCTGCTAAAGATGCCACCCTTCCCACCCATGCTAAGCAAAAGAAATCACTCAGCGAAATAGCCAGTTTCCTCTAACAAACTAAAAATGGGGTCAGAGTACTTTTTGAACGCGCTATTACGGTTCAATTCATGGAGTTAAAGCTCGACCCTCAAAAGTGTTAAGCCGCCCCCTTTCCCATTCCTTTTTGAGGGTATGGGAAATGTACTCTGCCCCCATTATTTCTTTACCCTTTGTTTGGCACAATTAAGTATTTTTCGCCTGTCTTTTTGGCATTGTAAAGGGCTACATTTTCAGGCTGCAGCGCTTCTTCAAGACTAAGTTCCTTGGTGTAAGAAGAGGCAAATGTGGTGTTTATTTCTGCAGCTACTTTTTGGTAAAGCTCACCCACCCGCTTTTTATCAAGCTTGCCCAAAAAGCGCATTAGCAGCCAACCTCCGATACCCCAGGTCATGCCATACGCACGATTTAAAATGGTGGGAGAAAAGTCTAAACCGCCGTAAATATACACCTGTTTATTGCTATCAGAGCCGTACGTGTTAAAACCCTTGGCATCTTTGCTGCCAGATGCTTCCATCATCGTGAGAATATCGCTAACAAGCTCGCCACCGCCGATGGCGTCAAAAGCTAACGTTGCACCTGTTTTATCAATGGCTTGGTAAAGTTCAGCTTTAAAATTCTCACTGCTAGAATCAAGCACAATTTTGGCGCCAATTTCTTTAAGCATATCCACCTGCTTTTGGCTGCGCACAATGTTCACTAACTCCACACCCTCATCTAAGCAAATCTTATTCAGCATTTGGCCTAAGTTAGACGCTGCGGCGGTATGTACTAATGCTTTGTGACCTTCCATTCGCATGGTCTCTACCATACCAAGTGCTGTTAGTGGATTAACAAATGAAGACGCCGCTTGCTGAGCAGTAGTACCTTCCCTATGCGGCAAACAAACTTGCACGGGAACACATGCGTATTCGGTGTAAGCTGCTCCCGTAAGAATAGATACGGTTTTTCCCATCAACGCTTGCGCTTCTGAGCTGTCGCCAGCGGCAACTACGGTTCCAGCACCTTCATTGCCGATAGGTAACGTTTGATCAAGACGTGATTTAATACGAGCTAGCAATGGCTTATGAACTGGCGCAATAAGCGCACCCTTATCAGCGTTAAACGACGCCTTATCTAAACTAG
Organism: Alteromonas sp. B31-7; assembly: GCF_015767655.1. Taxonomy (NCBI): domain Bacteria; kingdom Pseudomonadati; phylum Pseudomonadota; class Gammaproteobacteria; order Alteromonadales; family Alteromonadaceae; genus Alteromonas; species Alteromonas sp. B31-7. The sequence goes on along the minus strand of NZ_CP065233.1, from coordinate 1,277,777 downwards.
CGGGGCCAAACATTGGCCACATATCAGAAGGATTAATCGGTGAGGCCTCCATACGAACAATAACTTCGTGGGGCTTAGGCTCTGGTACATCAACCTCTTTAAGAGATACTTGCAACTCGCCTTCTGAGGTAATAAGCGTAAAAAGTTGTTTTGATTTATTCATATCGGTGTTTCCCGCCCTAGTGATAACGCTAAATATATTCTTAAGCTAACACGACACCACTATCAGCAATATTTATATTGCGAATATATATGAGTTCCAATGATTTATAATTAAGGCGCTGAGTTAATGGGGTCAGAGTACTTTTCTCACGAGCGTACACGGCATCTTTTTCTTCCAGCTTTTTCTCACTGTCTATTAGACCAGTTTTAGCGGGTACAGGGTTGTAGATAGTTTTTAAATTGCCCATCTTAGTAAAAAGAAAACTCAAAAAGTAACTCATAAAGGTATGGCTCGTAAACATCGACTAGGCCCAGCTGGCTTTGCACAGCATGTCATTCAACGAGGAAATAATCGCTCTATATGCTTTGCCGATGAAAGCGACTACATTGCATACGCCCATTGGTTAAAGAAGTTTTCGCTGCAATTTGACGTAGCTATTCACGCATGGGTTTTAATGACTAATCATGTGCATTTACTTTGCACGCCTAACTCAGATAATCGTGGCGTCAGCGCGATGATGCAATCATTAGGGCGAATGTATGTAAGGTACTTCAACCATAAGTACAACCGCACCGGCACGTTATGGGAAGGGAGATTTAACTCTAGCTTGGTGAGCAGTGAAGAATATCTGCTTGCGGTTTACCGGTACATTGAACTTAACCCCGTGAGAGCCAATATGGTTTTATCACCAGCAGAATATAAATGGTCAAGCTATCGGATAAATGCATTAGGCATTAAATCAATGCTATGCAGCCCGCACCCTGTTTACTTATCATTGGGGAAAACTGACTTTCGGCGATTAAAAGCTTACCGAACTCTGTTCAAAAACGACGTACCGCAATCGGTCATAGATAAAATTCAAACCAGCTCACGAAAAGAGTTAGCTTTAGGAAGTAAAAAATTCAAACACCACATAGAACAGCTAACTGGCAGTACATTAAAAAATGAAACACTCGGCCGACCCGCTAGCAATAATAGAATAGCTAAAACTTAAATATTCAGGTGCTCAATAATGTACTCTGACCCCATTATTTTTCTTCAAACATTGTAAGGAAAGCGTGTAACGATGACATCACCCCATTCACAATTGCTTCAAAATTTATTCGGCTTTACTGCTTTCCGACAAGGGCAACAAGAGGTTGTTGAAGGCCTACTCAACGCGCGTTCTACACTAGCGATATTTCCCACTGGTTCTGGAAAGTCGTTGTGCTATCAATATGTTGCTACCCAGCTCCCCCACTTAACTTTGGTCATTTCACCTTTATTGGCCTTGATGAAAGACCAGCTTTCGTTTTTACACAGCAAAGGTATTGCAGCGGCCAGCATCGATTCAACTTTAACTGCTGAGCAAAATAAGCAAGTGATGAATGACGTGCGTTCTGGGCGCTGCAAAATTTTAATGGTGTCGGTAGAACGCTTTAAAAACGAGCGTTTTAGACAGTTTATAGAATCGGTCCAAGTGAGCATGTTAGTGGTAGACGAAGCACACTGCATTTCTGAATGGGGCCACAACTTTCGACCCGACTATTTAAAGCTACCGGCCTATCAAAAAGAACTGAACATTCCCTTAGTATTATTGCTAACGGCTACTGCCACTCAAAAAGTAAAGTTAGATATGGCCAGCCGTTTTAATATTGCTCATGGAAATATTATCCAAACAGGGTTTTATAGACCTAACCTCAATTTAAATGTGTTACCTGTAGCAGGTATCAATAGAAACAAAGTATTGCTAGAAGAATTACAACGACAGCAAGGCGCGGGTATTGTGTATGTCACCCTTCAAAACACCGCGCAAGAAGTTGCGCAATACCTACAACAAAATGGGTACGCCGCACAAGCTTACCACGCAGGTCTACACAATGATGTTAGGCAAAGTATTCAGCAAGATTTTATGGAAAATAGGCTGCAAGTTGTTGTGGCTACCATCGCGTTTGGTATGGGCATAGACAAGTCTGACATTCGCTTTGTTATACATTACGATTTGCCAAAATCTATTGAGAACTATAGCCAAGAAATTGGTCGAGGCGGGCGAGATGGAGGAACAGCCAACTGCACAGTGCTGGCAAACTTAGACGGTTTGGTGACCATTGAAAATTTTGTGTATGGCGACACACCCGATAAAAGCGCCATTCGGCGGGTGATAGATGATATTTCAGCGCAAGCGCCTGCGCACTTACAAGCTGCTAATATCAAATCTCCCCCCACCCCAACAAGTAGCAGCGTTTACCAGTGGGAAACGCAAATTAACAGCTTATCGAGTATAAGCAACATTCGGCAGTTACCCTTAAAAACTTTATTGGTACAGTTAGAGTTAGCCAACGTTATTCGCCCCCTGTACGCCTACTTTGCCGAATATAAATTCCGTTTCAATACGGAGCAAGTAGACATCCTTAATTTATTTTCTAAAGAACGAAGAGAATTCTTAGAAGCAGTTTTTACTCATTCAAATATGAAAAAAGTATGGGGAGTAGTAAATTTCGATAGCATCTACGCACAATATGGGGCAGAGCGCTCGAGAGTTGTGGCTGCACTAGAGTATTTGCACGAGCATAATCATATTGAGCTGGCGTCGCGCTTAATTACCGATGTGTACAGTGTTGACTATTCATTACTTCAACAAAGTGAATTAGCCGACAAATTGGCGCGCTATTTTGCTGAAAATGAACAAAAAGAGGTTGAGCGAATTGCCGCGCTAATTCAGTTTTTTGAACAAGATAGTTGTTTAAATTTCAACTTATCAGCCTATTTCGATGATAACCAAGCGCCACGTAAATGCGGCCATTGCAGCGTTTGCGAAGGCAAAGTCGCAAAACTTAGCTATTCAAGCCCCATACCAACACCAGAGAGAGAACAAGTATCTGCAGCAATGGCAGCACTAAGAGCACACCTAGAGGGAAAATTTAATGACCCAATCACGATATCCATCTATTGCCGATTTTTAACCGCCATGACCATGCCTCTCTTTACTCGATTGAAAGTGAAGCAAGTTAAGGGCTACGGAAGTTGTGAACACTGCCGTTATGCAGATGTGAAGCAACTAGTTAGCGAGCTAATCTAGAAATAATGGGGCCAGAGTACTTTTTAATTTACTCTGACCCCATTTTTTGCCCTCATTTTTGGCGTACCATCAATTCCCTTCTAAGGCACTTAAGATGAGTTGTGCACTTTCTTCAGGTGCATCAAGCCATGGCAAGTGACTGGCATTTTTTATTACATGAACCGTGGCATTATTCATTTTCGATGCTAAATATTCAGCATTTTCTATCGTATCCCAAACATCTTTATCACCAACAATAAAGGTCACGTGATGGGGCAGGTTAAACAATGTATTTTGAATAAGAAACGCCTCATTGAACCCGCCAAACTCTACGCAGTTTTCAAGCAGTGAATTAAATGAGCGAGCACTTCCGGGAATAAGTTGAGCATTCACATCATTTTGCCAGTAGATATCAGATAATTGCTCTGGTTTATGTACCAGCATCATGCCATGAAAATCCTTACTTCCCTTTATTGTCGGCTCGCCAATTAGCTTTAACAGTATTTTATTAACGGCCGGTAGGCCCATCATTACGACTTGGGGAGGGATGGTTTCGGTGCCGCCAGCAGGGTGCCCAATCAGCACCAGCTTTTTTACTCGTTGGGGGTAGATGCCTGCAAAATTCACACTGAATAATCCACCCATGGAATGCCCTACTATATGTGCACTATCTAATTTTAGAGCATCCATAAAAGAACGGATGAACGCAGCGCCGTGTTTAGTTAGGTCTACATCACCATAGATAAAATTATCAGTTAATCCACTTCCAGGGCGATCCAAAACATATATGTGATAGGACTTAGCGAGTTCTTCCATAATGGTATACCACTGAGATGCATAACCGCCTCCTCCGTGGATCAAAATTAGAGGTTCGCCCTCCCCCATTTCGTAATAGTGGACGCGCTTAACAGGTCCTTGGGTATTTACAAAATGAGATTGAGGGTCAATGCCAATTTCTTCAAATAATGCATGGCTAGTTTGTATGTAGGCAGCGGTGCTGGTTTCAGTGAATTTTTTGTCTAATGTTAGCCCCCATACAATAAGAATGAGTATCGCTCCCAACACTAGCAAAAGTATTTTAATCCATAGTTTCATGTTAGCTCCTAGCAATTTAGATAAGCCATAAAAAGGCACAGCGTATTTTTAAGGAATTAATGTTCTCACTAATCAACCCTCATTAATGTACTCTCATTAATGTACTCTCATTAAAGTACTCTGACCCCATTATTTATGGCCCGACATTTTAATACCAGTGAAGCAACTTTATAAGGAATGTTGTTTTTCAATACATTCGAAGGTAACTGTAAAACAAAGGTAAACCTAGCTAATAGTAGTGGGGTTTTAAATAACATCAAAGGCGATACAACACTTTGTATGCTGCTCTTTAGATCACTCAATTCAAGAGCCTTTTAAAGTACTCTGACCCCATTTCTCACTTTAATGAAGTAATATCTTGCCCCGAATGATAGTATCTTATTGTCTTATCGACATTAAGCGGTTGTTATTAAAAGGATAAAGGCTGTCAGGAATGAACATATTAATACTGGGAACATCCAATTCTATTTTGAAAAATGGTTATGTTAGTGGCTTGAAAAGAGCACTCCCTAATGCGTCATGGACCAGCTTATCTTCAGGTGCTTCACCAGGCATACAGTTTTCTAAATATGCCAAGATGGACTTCACTAGCTATGATTTAGTGGTGCTGGATTCTGTACCAAATGATGAACAATATGCATTGCAAACGCCGGGTTACTCTTATAGCAATCAAAATAAGCGTATTCTGCTTGAAGTCGTTTCAACCATCTCCTCGCAAACCAAACTAATTGTTCTAGGAATTGCGATTCGCGATTTCTTTGCAAAGCCATCCGCTATTTATACTGACAGAGAAAACCTTGCCAATAACATGGGCGCTCAGTTTATCGATTTTTCATCGCTGCTTAAGGTTTATCAATATTTATATGACGACGTGTATTCGAATCACCCCGCACACCCTAAAGATGAAATATCAAATAAAATAGGTTATTACCTAGGTGTGGCTATTAGTCATCACTATGATCACATAACAAACGGAGCTGAGTGTGTAGATTACAGTAAGAACTTTGAGATAGTTTCAACCCATCTTAATGAAGGCGAAATAAGAAACTATAAAAATTCATTAACTGAAGCACAATATCTGGAGTGTGAAAAAGGCCACACTATGTCGATATCCACACAAAAGAAGTTAATTGGCTTTTTTGTAAACGGGTTTCAAACAAATACGTTCATTCAACTTACGGCCGACAACGGTGCAGTTCTCACCGTTCCGTTACTCTATAAACGAATGGAAAAGGGTTTTCTCAACCTATTTGCTCCCTTAGCGACATTTCAAACAATTAAAACGTTAACGGTGGTTGATCAATATGAGGGGGCTCTTCAATTTAAGCCAAGAATGACAACAGGAAAAAGAGATATCCACACGCCAAAATTGCAATTAGGCAGCTTTATTCATTGGGACAGTGAAGACGAAAGCAACTTAACCGCGTATAACAAAGTGAGTAACTCCAATCATTTAGTGCTAAGTGATACTGTAAAAAACAGCGTTACAGATGAAGTATTGAAGGCTATACAAGCTTCATACACACAAAGTTCCGGATTGACCAAAATACGATACTTTTTCAAACTACTCCGTTTTAAACACCGGTTTAAGGTCACTTCACTGAAATAATGGGGTCAGAGTACTTTTTAATTAACTCTGACCCCATTATTCTCAACTTGCCGGCATAGTAAATAGTTGAAATCTATTTTATAGTGAATCTCAGATTAAGCGTGGTTATTGGTTAAGGAAATAATGGACACCGCCAAAAAAGGACAGTTGATTGTTGTGGGCACAGGGATTAGTGTGGCAGGGCAAATGACATTAGCTGCAAAAAGCCACATCGAAAACGCTGACATCGTCTTCATGGGTATCATGAATAAAGTTGGCGAACATGCTGTCAAAAACCTCAATCCTAACAGTATTTCCTTGGACGACCTCTACCAAGAGGGTAAGTCACGTGCTGTCACTTATGACCAAATGGCCGACCGTATTGTGCAGGCTGTATCTGAAGGACACAAAGTATGCGTGGCATTCTATGGCCACCCCGGCGTTTTCGTCACTCCTTCTCACGAGGCTATTCGCAGAGTAAGAGAGCTTGGTCTTAACGCTCAAATGCTGCCGGGCGTGTCAGCGGAAGATTGTTTAATTGCTGACTTAGGCATAGACCCATCGCGCTTTGGCTGTCAGTCTTATGAAGCCACGCAATTTATGTTTCGCGATTACCGCATCGACCCTTATATGACGCAAATCATATGGCAAATAGGCTTAGCGGGAGAAGCATCGTTAAGCGTGCTAGATGCCACGCACAATCAGCCAGGACTTGTGATGTTGGCAGATATCCTGCGCGAGCATTACCCCGACAATCATGAGCTTATTATCTACGAAGCGGCAACCTTGCCTATCTGCGAGCCCAAAATTCAAAAGATCCTGCTTAGCGAGTTAACGCTCGCCAAACTTACATTGATTTCCACTCTGGTTGTTCCGTCGCTAGGCTTGCCAGAGTACCGACAGGACCGTTTAGCCAAGTTAGGTTTAACGGAACAACAAGTGATTAATTATAGAAACCCAAGCATAAACTAACAGGAAATAAAAATGGCAAAATCGATAGTAGACTTCTTAGTAGAATTAGACACAAACAGTAAATTGATGGAAGCGTATAAAAAAGATCCCGTAGGAATTGCTGCCGACTATGGCCTATCGGATGAAGAACTAAAACTGATTGAAAACAAAGATTGGGACGAAGTAGCAAAACGCTTTGACGATACAAGTAAAGCCATTCGTGTTGTTAACTATTAGTTGAAACACTGCAGTCAATGATGCGATGTATCTGCCGTAACATAAATGCCATCTTTTTTCTGGTGGCATTGCCCCTGCTCGCCTTTCAGGCGCTAGCAGATACCGCTTCCTATCCCCTCAGTTTACTAGACGGGCTAAGAGATCGAATTCGCGAAAACGACTCCTCGGTTGACGACACACTTTCAAAGTTAGAAGACTTCTTTGTCAACAACACCAACGACTTTGAACAGGCGCGCTATTTAAACCTAAAATCCTACCACCACATTCTAAAACAGAATTACCTGGCAGGTTACGAACTCCTTCTAGAGGCTCGTGAGTTTGCAAATGCCAGCAATAACATACTCGCTCTAGCCGAATCCTATCGATTAGAAGGATTAATTTTAGATTTCTCTGGCGAGCACGCGAATGCGTTAGAAGCATTAAACCGCTCTTTGGAACTATATAATAAAGTGCAAAGTTCGAGGGTATTGCTTGTGTACAGTGGTATGGGGAATGTCTACATGTCGCTGAAAGACTATGAACAAATGTTGACGTTCGGACAGCAATACCTGTCTACCGCCCAACGTTTTCATAGCCGTCAAGATGAAGGCATTGCGTATTTTTTCCAGGGATACACACAAAAGAGGTTGGGAAACTACCAAGAAGCCAAGGTTAACTTATTACTTGCCGACAACCTGTTAAGCGAGGTTCAGTATCCCTTTATGAGCATTGTTTATAGTGCCATGGCAGACCTTCACATTGCTCAGGGCAATTTAAACGAGGCATTGAAAAAGCTAAATCAAGCAGCCGAAGTAGATCGTCAAGTTGGCTTTCGGTACAACGAAGGCACTTACCTACTTCAACTAGCCGAGATATATAGGCAGAGAGGTGAGAACGAACTCGCTATTGCGGAACTAGAAGCTGGGCTAAATAAAACGGCTATTCAAAACGACAAAGTCGTACTTTTAGACCTGCTAGAACAGTTGATTACTCTCTATGAAGCGGCAGATAATTATCGCATGGCACTCAACTATGCAAAGCAATATAGAGAAGTGTATACACAAAGTTTCAACGAACAACAGTCAAGACTTCTGGCATTGAATCGCGTACGTCTAGCGATATCCGAAAAAGAAGAAACGATAGAATTGCTGGAAAAAGACAACCAGCTAAAAGAACAGCGCAATCTCATTCAACAAAAGCAAAACACCTTCCAACTGTACTTTATCGGATGCGTTATTTTGTCGTTGGTATTAGTTATTGGCCTGTTAATGCGCACCAGGCAACAGCGTAAAGCGCTGGATAATCTTACGCAAGATTTGCAAAAAGCCACCAAAGCTAAGTCTGACTTTCTTGCTCGTATGAGCCATGAAATACGTACGCCATTAAATGCTATTATCGGTCTTACCAAGCTTTCACAGCGTGCTGCAGAAAATCAAGAGCAGCAAACCAACCTTATACAAATAGAAGGGGCATCGCAAACGCTCCTCGCCATCATTAAAGATATTCTAGACTTTTCAAAAATCGAAGCCGGAAAGTTAGATATAGAGTCGACCCAATTTAATTTAGATGCCTTGGTGAATCAGACCATTCGTCTTCATTTAGCCCGCGCGGATGAAAAGCACATAGAGCTCATTCAACACATTGCCAGAGATGTGCCGCATAACTTAGTTGGCGACCCCCTGCGAATTCAACAAGTATTAAGTAATTTGCTAAGTAACGCGTTAAAGTTTACGGAAGATGGGCTAGTTGCCGTGAGCGTGAGATGTACAAAAGAAGAACAAAATATTCAGCTTGAATTTGAAGTCAAAGACACGGGAATAGGCTTGAGTAGTAAACAAAAAGCCAAACTGTTCAAGCCCTTTAACCAAGGTGACGAGTCTATCTCACGTCGCTTCGGTGGTACCGGCTTGGGGCTGGCAATTTGTAAGCAGCTCACCACATTAATGGGTGGAGACATCTGGGTAGAAAGCCAACTAGGAAAAGGCGCAAGTTTTCATTTCACGGTTAATGTGAAGCATGACCCTGCGCAGCAGATTGTCTCACCATCTATGCAACTGTCAGCGCTTAAGGTGCTGATTGCTGATGACATCAGTATGTCTCGTGAAGCTATTACCGAAGCCTTATCCATGGCGAATATTCACGCCGACAAAGCCACCGGCGGTAAAGAAGCGGTGACGAGAGTGCGTGAGGCCGTCACCAGTAACCACCCCTATGATGTTCTTATATTAGACTGGAATATGCCCGATATAGATGGTTTGGAAGTGGCTGCCATCATTAACCAAGAGTTTCCAAATAAACAGCCAAAGGTGATTATGCTTTATGCCTTTGAGTCGCCACATATGCGTGAACAAGCGAACCAACTAGGCATTCACACCTTTATTAAAAAGCCTTTTGGTAGCAGCGACTTAGTCAACAAGCTTCAAGAGCTCTGCCTTACGGTGAAGAGTAATGTAAAAGCAGCAGACACTATTCAGGTACCCGATCTCACTGGCATAAAAATTCTATTTGCCGAAGATAACGCACTGAATCAGAAGGTAGCACTGGGTTTGTTAACCGATACTCATGCTACCATTAGCGTTGTCAATAATGGGTTAGAGGCGTTAAAGGCGCTACGCGAAGATAGCACATTCGATGTGGTATTGATGGATATTCAGATGCCCATCATGGATGGTTTAACCGCAGCAAAACGCATTCGCGAAGAATTGAAACTCACTCTTCCAATTATTGCGATGACCGCCCACGCTATGCAGCAAGATATAGATAAGAGCCATGCGGCAGGAATGGATGGGCATATCAATAAGCCTGTGGACCCAAATCGATTTTTCGATGTGCTCGTTGAAGTGCTAAACGATCAAAAGTTACATTCAATACCCAGCAACGAAGCGCCATTAGGTTTAGCCTCTTCTGATGCGTTTGTGCCTAATTCCCTTAGCTTTATTGATAAAAAGCAAGCGATGCAGGCATTGCTAAATGATGAACCCCTGTATACAGAATTGACTAACGACTTTGTAGCACTCGGCCCCGAATTACATGCGCTTCGCACTGCCATTGACGAAAAAGATTTCTCGTCAATATTAAGGATTGCACATATTTACACTACAGCGCTTAAATACATCGGGGCTTATGGGTTAGCTGAGCTTGCGAGGTCAATAGAGTTAACCATCCAACAAAACGAACAAGACAAGGTTGAAGGCTTTTTCGTGCAGTTAAATCTATTACATAGCGAGCTCACTAAAATGAACGCAAAATTCGAGCAACAGAGATAGCACTAAACTCATCACCCCACACAAGCAGCAAAGCCTAAAGCGTTAGCCTTCCGTTAGAGATAAGCCCCCAAATAACCCCCGCAAAGCCACTGCCAATACCCAGCACTAAACATGCATAATTCAACACCTTCATAGAACCAGTGGTTTTCCTTTTTGCTTTACCACTTTCATTGAATTCTGCATTTTCGTGAAGAAAAGCCATGTTTCTTATCATCAACACGAATAAACCAAAAGCAAATATAGTGTAAGTCACCACCGGCGCCACCCAATCAAGAGTGAGTTCATATGCGGCGGTAATAACCAGCCCCCAAAGTAAAACCCAGGCTATAAGTTCGTTTCGATAGCGCTTCATAGTGCGTTTGCTGTCTTTGTTAGGCAAGTTAGACAGCGCCGTCTTCGACGACCACATGATTACCAATACGGCCATAAATGCACCGATGAGCGACCCTCCCAATATACTTAACGCTTTCAACCAGAAACTGCTTCCCGCTTTGCTTCCCGCCGATACCGACGTTAGGCTGCCTGATACCATAGCAGCGGCAACAGGCCCGCTTGGGGTGATTAACCCCAGCACCACAGCGCTAAAACCAATACTGGGGGCTGTACTGTAAATAGCACTACCTACGTGCTTTAGCATCTCACTTTTCAAAGCAACCCGCGCACGAGAGAGCTTTTTTCGTACGGAGGATTCCGTGAGGTTCAGCAATTGTGCCACCTGTTTGCTGGATTGCTCTTCACGAAGGTAAAGCAGTACTATTTCTCTGCTCTCCTCAGAAAGCTGGTCGATAAATTGTGCAACTAGACGCTTGTGTTGTTCTTGACTAAGTTTTTCATATTGCACGTCGTTGGCAGTCGCCATTTGCGCTAACAGTAAATTGGCTTCATCGGAATCTACACGGGCGTTAACTCTGTTGTCTCTAAGGAAATTCAACGCCGCATATCGCGTGGTTTGCCTGAGCCAAGGCAAAAAACTTTCCGGCTTATTCAATTGCTTCAAATTTTGCCATATACTTACGAACACTTGCTGAGCTATTTCTTCGCTATCATCCACATCTTTCACAATTGCTAGCGCAATGGTACTTACCAAATTCTGTGAACGACGAATAATACGCTCGTAGGCTTGCTGATCGTCCTGTTGAGCCAAGATAATGTCGGCATTCTCGGCGTGTGCTATCTGAGCATTCAACATCCCTATTTCTCCAAAAATGAGCGAATTTGATTCACTAACCATGTCGGTTGGTCGTACATAATGAAATGCCGCGCTTCTGTGCTCATAACCACTTTAGCATTCTTTACATCAACAAATTGTTGTTCATATAAATACTGTGCGTGCTGGTATTGAGCATCATCACTAAAGCCTCCCGATGCGCCCAACATGAGTATAGGGGTTTGGCTGTGTTTAAGAGGCTGCCTGAGATCTCTTGTCATGACTTCATACATGGCATTTCCAGCCGTTGGCGGGTGAGAGTCTTTTGCCATTTCGATGATGCGAGCTTGATCATCAGGCGCTGTGGCTTGAATAAAAATACCGCGTTTTGTTTGCTCTGCCAATTGGTCAGGCTTCATTGCACTAAACATAGCCTTAAATGCTTGGGCTTGCGGCTCAAGTTGGCTTACTTCAGTATCGTTACTACGCGTAAAAACAGGCCCAATAAATGGCAAGCCATCTATTGATACCACTTTCCCAATTATCTCTTCATGCTCTGCAGCTAGGGTTAACGCTATTAACCCTCCCATGCTATGCCCAACGACATGAGGCTTGCTTAGCTTGTTGACTGCAATATAATCGCGAAGCTCCTTTATTAACGTGTCGAAATTAAATCCCCCGTTTTGAGGCGTGCCCCCAAAGCCTTTTATCGCAACAATATGAACATCAAACTGCGAATTAAAATGTTCTGTAATCCCCTCGTAAACCGACGCGTTCGACATCAAACCAGGGATAAAGATAATCGCTTTTTTATTCGTATTACTTGCGTGCTGCTCAACAATAGCAGTGCCAAGATTTGTAATACGCTCATCACTGGGAGTGATCATAGTTTTGGCTTGTAACGCAGTTGGTATTACCACGCCTAAAATCAGCATAAACACAGCAAACTTCTGCCAAAACCCAGTGGACTGAACCAAAGTAGTTCTCTTTAGACCCCGTAATAGCCATTTGCTCACATGTAAGACCCGTTTCATATTCGTATTCCTCTCGTTTATAAAAATGGACAGCAAATCATTTGCTGGACATATAACTAAGAAACACGCCACGAGAAAAGTGTGACAACATTTTTGCTGGTAAGTAGTAAAAGGTATCCGTAATACATGGGGAGTGAATAAAAAATGGGGTCAGAGTACTTTGTTCACTCCTTTGCATTTTTACGAAGCGCTTAACAGAGCCTAGGAAAATGAGGGCAGAGTTTATAGCTTTATAAAGTACTCTGCCCCCATTATTTGTGGTTACTGGTTAAGAGTAAACTCGAGGATAATCTTGGTATCAAGCAGTTGCGAAACAGGGCAGTTCTCTTTGGCTTCTTGCGCTATATTGGCAAACTCGTCTTCGCTAATGCCCTCAACGCTGGCGTCTAAGGTAAGTGCCGACTGACTAATTTCATAACCGTCGTCATTTTTATCTAAGCTTATTCTTGCTGTGGTGTTTAGTTCACCATCGTCGTAGCCCGCTTCTGACAATGCGAAGGACAATGCCATGGTAAAGCAGCTCGCATGTGCCGCGCCAATGAGCTCTTCAGGGTTAGTTCCTTTCCCTTCTTTAAATCGCGTATTAAATCCGTAAGGCTGATTAGCTAATGCGCCGGTTTCTGTAGAAATACTACCTTTTCCCTCTTTACCTAAAGGCTTATAGGTTGCGCTGCCTGATTTAACTATGCTCATCAATTATCTCCTTGCGTTTTTCGTCCAAACCCTAGATACGGTTTGTATATTAAAAACATATCGATGCAAGTGCTTTGCCGACCTTAAACCTTAGCTAAAGGCCTTATTTTATAAAGGCTACAGACATTTCCCCCTCCCCATTACCAGTATCTATCTATAGGTCATACGTGTAGCCTACATAGTCAATTGAAAATTTTACGCGCAATCACCCGAAAACCATTGAAAGCTATTTCACCTTAATCCGTTCTGTATGAGTAAGCCGTATTTTCTAATTAAACGTTACTCTTATAGGTTAATAATGAAATTTATTTTATCTGCATTGTTGTTAAGCGCCCTGCTTGTTGCGCCTGTGGCCAACGCTAACGAGGCTGTTTTAGCGGGTGGGTGCTTCTGGTGTATGGAATCAGACTTTGAAAAATTAGATGGCGTCACCCGTGTTATTTCGGGGTTCACTGGCGGTACTACGCCAAACCCTACTTACAATGGAGATCACAAAGGGCACTATGAAGCAGTAAAAATCACTTATGACGAAAGCAAAGTATCTTACCGACAAATACTCGATCACTATTGGGTGAACATAGACCCTTTCGACGCCCGCGGTCAATTTTGTGATAAAGGCCCAAGCTATTTAAGCGCAATATTTGTGGCCAACGACCAAGAACGAGCAATTGCCGAGGAAACCAAAAATGCCATACAGGCACAATTTCCTAAACAAACCGTGGTAACACCAATACTAAACGCATCCACTTTCTACCCGATTAAGGGTGATGAAATTGGCCACCAAGACTTCTACAAAAAAAGCCCCGTGCGCTACAAATTATACCGCTGGAACTGTGGGCGCGATAAACGCTTAGAAGAAATTTGGGGAGATAGAGCGACTGGCAAATCTTAGCCAGAAAAAATGGGGTCAGAGTACTTTTCGCCAAAGTGCGTCATGAAAAATGTACTCTGACCCCATTTTTTTAGCTTTTTATAGCCGTGATTTAACGGCGGTGATTAGCTCTTGTTTAACCACAGGTTTAACGATATGCCCTTGCATGCCAGCATCTATACAACGTTTTTTATCTGCTTCCATCGCATTGGCAGTCATGGCCAAAATAGGAATATCGTCCCACATTGCGTTTTCACGAATATGCTCGGTAGCCTCTATGCCCCCCATAATCGGCATCTGCATATCCATCAATATCAAATGAGGCTTAAATCCGCTGGACAGAAGCTCTAAGCACTCTTGCCCATTTTCAGCGAACTTAACAATGGCACCCGCCCCCTTCAACATAGAGCCTGCCACTTGCTGGTTAATTGGATTATCTTCAACCACTAGAATAAGGGTTTTAGCCAACAGCTTTTCATCGCCCTCTCCTGACACACTCTCCATAAGGCTAGTAGAGGATGAGTTACAAGAAATTACCGTATCGTAGAGCGTAGACGGCGTAAAGGGCTTATAAAGCAGATCATCAAATAGACCAAGAGAGTGTTCATCAAACCCTTCTCTGTTATGAGAAACAATCACTAAGTGCGTTGCTTCTTTTTGCTCTCGTTGCCAAGACGCCATCGCATCTTTGTTAATCACATCTAAAATAGCTTCATCAATTAAAATGACTCGGGGCAAACTTTTAGCTGTTTTGTGCGACGCTAATTCTTCAACACTCGTGGCCACGTATGAGGGCCACCCAAGCACTGAACATTGGCGCTTAATACCTGTTTCAACATTCACATTTTGGGTAAATATAATGGCTTGATAAGACACTACATCCTGCTCGTTAGCGTCTTCTTCTTGCGCCTTAGAGGCTTTTTTCAGTACAACGTTAAAGTGGAATTTGCTGCCTTTGCCTTTTTGGCTAACCACACCAATTTTTCCATCCATCATTTCAACCAACTGTTTGGCTATACTGAGCCCCAGCCCAGTGCCACCAAACTTGCTATTGGTATCTCGACTCGCTTGCGTAAATGCACCAAATACTTGGCTAGCTTGCTCTTCAGTCATACCAATGCCGGTATCTTGAACCTCAAAGCCCAGCTGAACCGTCTCATCATTTTCCGCGAGTAAATCAACGCTTAAGTTTACTTCCCCTCGCGATGTAAACTTTATTGCATTGCTAATTAAGTTGCTGATAATTTGATTCAGCCTGACGGAGTCCCCCACTGCATGTTTAGGGCATTTAGGGTCGACATCAATCCACAACTCTATATGTTTACCGTATGCAGCACGGCTCATCATTTTTCCAACTTGATTTAGCAAACTGTCTAACCGAAACGGCGCCTCAACCATATCTAGCTTTCCGGCTTCTATCTTTGAAAAGTCGAGCACGTCATCAATAATTCTACTTAGCAAAGAAAAACTCGTAATGGCTTGTTCAATGTTGTCGTTTATTTTTTTGTAATTACGCTCGCCTTGTGTAATTTGTAGTAAGCCGTAAACACCATTCATCGGTGTGCGGATTTCATGAGACATTCTTGCCAGAAAGTCGGCCTTGGCCTTCTCAGCATTAGTGGCTTTATTCTTTGCCTTTATTGCTAGCTCTTTTTCCAAGTTCAACTGCCTAAGCAGCCTAATTAACAAATACGCTAAGCCAATTAAAAACAACGCCGCCAACACAAACCCAAGCGTAATAAAGTGTTTCGTTCGTTGCATGTATGCCACGACATCAGTGGGCTTTTCCATCACTAGCCAGTAATAAGCGTCTTCAATATCCGTATCTTTTGTATTGCTGTTACTAATCGGAATGATTCCATCGGTATACTTAGATGAAAAATGCGCATCTGGGGCTTGGTTTTCATTGCCATTAAAGCGACTTTCAAAGCCAGGAAACTGCATGCTAACTTGGTTCTCGGGCCTATCTAGCAACCAACCCCATGCAGTATCGTTAGGCGCTGCTAGAAAGAAGCCATCGGGGTTAATTAGCCAATGCGCATTTTGCTTTTGAAGGCTGTCTAAGCGGATAAACACCTGACGAAGGTCAAAGTTGAGCACAATTAAACCCGCGACTTCCCCATTCACACGATACTTGGCTACACTTCTAATCGTGGGGCGGTAAGGAAGTTCTACAACACCCCGCTCTTTGTTTAAATCTAAGGGCGAAATATAAAAGTCTTTTGACGACTCCACCGCTTCAATAAAATAATACCGATCAGCTTTGTTTTGCAAGTCTTGCGTGTCTCGCCAAATAAGGGCATCAGAGGATTTTTCTGCGCGTAATTGTTCTTGCCCATCTAAGGTAATATAACGAATTTGCTGCAAATTAGGGTAAACATTAAAAAGCGCCGACCAATGAGATGTAAGATAGCTTTTCGCTTTCTCTTCAACTAGTGCGTCGGTTATTAGCGTGCTTTGGCTTTCTTGAATAGCAATTGAACGCGCATCCAAAACGACGTTGTTAATTTGGTTTTGGAAATCCTTACGCAACACATCGAATTGTTGGTCGATTGCGTCGTTACTGAACCGCTTAGTTTCAATCCATAAAATGTTGGCTAATACAGCCAAAATACAGATAAAAATGGCGCAGAAAACAGCAATAACAAGATCTGACTTTGATACTTTTTTGAACACTATGCATCCTTTCGGTTTAACGCAACGACCACACTACGTAGACCAAAGTATAATACCTAACTTACATCTTGCCGTGAATGTATATTTATTTTGTGCAAAGAAACAAGGGTTAGCGGATGTAGGGCTACAAAAAAGGGGTCAGAGTACTTTTTAAAGTAAATTAAAGTACTCTGACCCAATTATTTTTTACTTGGCGAGGTTTAAAGCTGGATAACGTTATCGCCGCTGTCTCTGTCGATCATTTTCACGAATGGATCAACGCCCACATATGCAGGCCTTTCTTCTACCGTAACGGTAATGGTGTTTTCCCCATTCGTTAGCTTGTGCTTTTGGTTGTAAAGCACTTTAGTGTCACCAGATACATCCTCAGGATCACCGCTAAACAGCGCAATATCAATGTACTCATCTACTTCGCGTTCTGTCTCGCGACCATCGCCTTCTGCTTCAAATTTTGCCGCTGAAACTGTCATGGTGACTTGAATTTTGCCCTCGTTGGTTTCGTCAGTTTCGGCGGATAGCATCTTCAGGTCGTACAGCGTAATGCGTTCAAACAAATCTGCAATAAACTGCTGCTCTTCTTCTGTGGCCTGTGTGTTTAGAGCAGCCTGAAGATCTAACGTAGTTGGATACGGAGCATCACTGAACTTGTAGTCTTTTAAGAAGTTTTTAAGCGCGGTGTTAACCCGCTCTTCACCTAAACGGTCGAGGATTGCCATCATGACAACAGAGCCTTTGCGATAGTGAATGTACTGCTGATTTTCACTTCGCATAAACGGCATTTCCTCAATCAGTTCACTGCCGCGACCACGCAGATACCGGTCGAGTTCGTATTTGAGGAAACGACGCATTTTCTCTTCACCAAAGCGTTCACGTAGCACCATAATGGCACTGTACTGAGACAGGCTTTCAATGATAATTGATTGGCCCTGTACATTTGCCGCGCCCACCTGATGCCCCCACCATTGGTGAGCAACTTCGTGCGCAGTAACATAGTACACGTAGTCGATATCCTCTGGGTCGCGCAGGTCCGCAATAAACCCTATTTCCTCAGAATACGGCACAGTATTAGCAAAGCTCTGTGCAAATGAGCGATAGCCTGGAAACTCAATAATCCGCATCTGTCGGTGCTGATAAGGGCCAAACGCGTGAGTGAAATAATCAAGTGAATCTTTCACACTTTTTACCATCACATCCACGTTCCAGTTGTGTTCAGGGTGGTAATACACCTCGATATTCACGCCATTGTGAACGTCCTTCTTAACCTTGTGACGGGCTGAAAGGTAAGAAAAGAAATTTACGATGGGTGCATCCATTTTATAATGGAAATAGCGACGCCCATTGTCTTGCCATTCTTTTTGCAAATAGCCTGGGGCGATAGCTATTTGGTCGCTACTGGTAGACACGGTGGTTTCAAAGTCGATAAAAGTGACACCCTTACCAAAGCCACTTTCGCCGTAGCGAGAAGTATCTTCCAGTTTATTTGCACGAGGGCGCTGTGGTAAATCACGTTTACGTCGCTCGTGTCGGTCTGTTATCAGGTTTTGTGCATTAAATCCGAAAGAAGGAAACAACGAGGCGTTATCAATGAAAGTTCCGTTTTCGGCAACCTGAAGGTCGAAATTACCGTCTTTAAACCCTTTATTTTCACGCAGTACTGTTAACCTGCCATCTCGTGTTTCACCTGGTTGTAATGGTTCATCGAACGACAACCAGGCGGCACGAAGGTTGTCGAACCGCTCGGTAATTTTCGCCCCCGTAACTTCCATATCCCATTGTGTGGTGAATCGCGGTACGGAAATTAAAGTGCGTGAAATCGGCGCATCGAATGGGTTGCTAATGGTAAAGTCAGCTGATGCCTCAATACGACGCGCGGTTGGATAAATGTCTACGCTCGCATTAATGCGAGTGACCACTGGAATGGCGTCATCCTCAAATTGTACGAATTGGCGTTCGTATTCATGTTGCAACTCGAAGGTTTCATCCTGTGTAAGGAAAGTATTCACTACCTTGGTGTTGTAATGAATATAGCCGCCCGTAAGTACAAATACGATAAGGCTAGCAGCCAGCAGTGTCTTTCCAGAGGTGCCCAACTGATAGCTCAATAGCTTGAATCGGTGTTTTAGCGAAACCTCTGGGCCACGCTGCCACATGGCATAGCCAATAGTGAAAAGCGCAAGCGATAGCGCGCTCCAATACAGCATGTACCAAGCGAACGGCCCTAGGAACCAGCCCCAGCCATTTAAGTCGGAATACAATACCTGGGGGGCGTCGCTGAAGCTCCACATATTGTGCTCAAGCCCAAGTTCAGCAAACACCAAGCTAATAATAAAATAAGCAACGAACAGTAACATGCCCACAAACTTATTCGGGCTTAATACCTGAATAAAAAATGCCAGCACAGCCAGTAAGGCCCAAGGAACCCAGGACACAAAATAGACGCCAATCAGGTAAGTGCCAAAGTCAAAATTAAAATAGCCTTGAGTGGCCTGGAAAATCACCGTAAAGATAATGCCAATGGCATACAATAAAGCGGTTACAGCCCACATCGCAAGTAGCTTAGACACCCAAAATACAAGGTTAAATGCTGGGGTCGCATCGACGATATCGCCCATACCTGAACCACGCTCGCGCCACACTATTTCACCGCTGTAGTAGGTGATAACAATAAGCATCATCAGCCCGTAGCTGTCACGAATGAACTCCACCATCTTGTACGTTAACGGCCAATCAGGTGTACCGTAAATACCGCCTATAGGCACAAAGAAAACCGCAGTAAGGTTAAACAAGGTGAATATCATCAGTACAAGAAGGGCTGGGCTAAACATCACCTGGCGCATTTCAAAGCCAATACGCGCTAGCAACTTACCAAATTGGCTGCCACTGTGTGCTTTTATGGTGAGGTTCAGCGTTGAAGGCGGGGGAACTTGAGAGGCTTTGGATGGCTTCTCGTTACGGGCTTTTTGCTGCCAATGCATGTGATAAATACTGCCGACTGTGGCCAATATCAGTGCGCCTATACCTAGCCAGATAAGACGGTTATGTAACAACACTCCTTCCAGCGACACAACTGCGGTGTTCTTATCAAATACCGTCCAATATCGGGTTATCTCTGCATACGTGCGCAGACCAAATGGGTCAAGCAATGCGCCAATGGTACGGTATTCAGGCTCAGACGTTACCACTCCGCTAATAAGGTAAAAAATAAAAATACCCATGGCGACCAGATACGCCGCCATCATAGAACGCAGGCGCTGGGCAATGGCATAAAAAATCATACCTAGTGCCAGCATACTGGGCACGGAGAAGTAGAAAAAGGTTGTTAGATAGAAGCTTAAGTGTGTTGGTCCTATTCGCTCTTGATCTACCCACGGCATTAAAGAGCCCAATAATATAGCGATGGGAACCATGGCAAACACACTGATGCTTATCAAATAAGCGCCTATGAAACGGCCCAAATGGTAAGACAGCGGCGTTATGGGGCGGGTATAGACCAGTTCCCCCATATTGCTTGAGTGATTTCGTGTGGCTGTGCCTGAAACAAAGTTCACCAAGAGGAATAACGCAAAAATCCCCATGATGAGCGTAGTTTGTGTAATAGCAAACGAGCCGTTATAAAGCACATTACCACCACCACCAATACGCACATTGTCGGTGGTTGTGGCCAGAAAGGGTAGTAAGAAAAACGCCAGCATAGTGACGTAAAACGAAGGTTGGCGAAGGTAATAACGCCATTCAAAAGTTAGGCTATTTAGAAACATCTTTGGTCTCCTTACGCAGCAGTCGCAGCGCGGCTGTTATACAGCGTAGAGAAATAGACGTCTTCAAGGTTAGCGGGCGCCTGCTCAAAGCCTTCAGGCGAAGTGTCTGCCATCACGTGTATAACGTGCTTACCGGCAATGAGGCGAGCAGAGATAATGTTAAGGTGCTGCTCAAGCTCTCGATACTCGTCTTGGCTAACCTGTTTGCGCCAGATACGCCCAGTCAGCTCATGGGTCAAACTGATGGGATTACCTTCCAGTAATATTTTACCCTGCCCTAACACCGCCATTTTCGGGCAAAGCTCTGACACGTCGTCAACAATATGGGTAGAAAGTATGATGACTTTCTCTTCACCCAGGCTAACCAGCAAATTATGGAACCGGTTTCGCTCTTCAGGGTCGAGCCCTGCCGTTGGTTCATCAACGATAATAAGATCAGGGTCGCCCAATAACGCCTGAGCAATACCAAAACGTTGACGCATACCTCCAGAATACCCGCTCACGGCTTTATCTCTGTGTTGCCATAAGTTTGTGTGAACCAATAGGCTTTCTACTGTGTCTTTGCGCTCCGAACTATTATTGATCCCTTTTAGCACCGCTAGGTGATCAAGTAACTTTTCAGCACTAATGCGCGGATAAACACCGAAATCCTGTGGCAAATAACCTAGGCGCTGCCGCAACCCGTTGGGATCTGCCAATACATCAATGTCATCAAACTGAATAGTGCCGGTATCGGGCGTTTGCAAAGTCGCAATAGTTCTCATCAATGACGATTTGCCGGCGCCGTTTGGGCCAAGTAGCCCAAACATTCCCTTGGGAATTGACAAGTTTATTCCGTTAAGGGCTTTAACCCCATTTGGATAGGTTTTGGTAAGGCCGCTTATATTGAGCATGATCATTCCATGGTTTTTTATTATTGAAATTCCAACCTACCCACTATTTTTTGTATTGTTAATATGAAAGTTGTAACAAAGTGCAAAATTTGTTCAACACTTTGCAAATGGAAGCAAGTCAAAAATCGCTAACGAAGTCTTCAATACATTGAAAAATAGAGAAACTGCAGAAACCAACTGTTTTAATGGAATAGAGCGTAAAAATGGGGTCAGAGTACTTTTTGCAAAACCGTAATGTACTCTGACCCCATTTCTTTGTTTTTACTCAAGTAAGACCAGCAAAGACTCTTTCTCGTCATCAGAGATATTCTCTGACTGGATTTTAAGTTTGAGTACCTCTATTGCTGCCTCTCTCGACAATTTAACATCCTGTGTCAGAAGAGCCTGCTCTCCCATACGCCCTTTAATAGCAACGGTCACTTGTTCGGGGTATAAACTTCGTAACATCATATTTTTTTGTTTGGTACTGGCAATGGAAGAATAAAACGAATTCGCAAATAGCTTATCCTTTTCAGATAAAGTAGCGTGCACTTCTGCGTAACAGTGACTCTTCTTTCCTTGCTTATAATACTCCGTAGGGAACGGGTACAACATAATCGAATTTTCATCAAACGGCGATGTTTGTACGTCGTCTAAATACATCGTTTTAATGTTGGCAATTGCTTCATCTCTGCTCCAATGAAAAGGCGGAGATTCAAGTTTCTCGTAAATTTTCTCTAAATCATATTCTTGCTCACAAGCACTATGTTCCCCTTGGTGCTCATGGACTAACCCTAAAGCATGTCCAAATTCATGTAGCACCCAATGCGTAAAAACGCCATCGCCGGAAGGCTTCGACTTTGAAAATCCACCAAGTATCATTGTTGGATTGTGCGCTGCAACTTTCCGTATACCTAGTTGACCTCGATAGGTTGAAAGAGAACTCCCCCTAAAGGAGATCCTTATATTTTCACCAGGATACTCACCCTTGCAATCCTGTGGTTTGCGTCGCGGCCCGAAATCAAACAAGTCCTCTTTGATTGCCTTTGACCATTGCTCTGCTGCCTTTTTAACTCGAACTCGATCGCCCTTGTCGCCATCCAAAAAGCAAACGGTCAAAGGTACATCAGACAGCGCCCACTTTGCAGCCACATCTAACACGTATTTATAGTTGTTTGCATCATCAACATCTTTCGCCCACAGCGCTTCCAACGATTGGTAATTTGAAATACTCAATTGAAAAGGCTTTTCAATTATCAAATCTTCGTTAGTTTGGCTTAGGCAAATTGAAGATAAGCAAATAAATGAAAGATACGGTAACGCGTTCCACCTACTCATTGGTGGCTACACAAAGTAGTAGGATCCAACTCCTTCAATGCTTCGCAGGCCTTCCTAGCTTGGAGCTCAGCTAAGCGCTGGTGGTCTTCAGATTCGCCAGACGCATCGACGATGGCAACTTTCGTTGTTTGATAAGCAATCTGAGCATCGAGAAGCTTCTTTGCTACCTCATCTTTATCTTCCGGAACAAGCTTCGCCACCGCCGCTGTTGACAGTGTCTCTTTGGCTTCACCCAGTATTGCGGCCACTAACTTTGCTCCATCACTAGGTTTATTTGTTTGTATATTGGAAGCTTTCAATTTAATGGGAGAGTAGTGCGTTATTTTATTCTCTGCGTTTAAGTGATGCTGGCTAATAAAAGATAATAGCGACTCTTTTGACATCCCCACTGTCCGAATCCACCCGGACTCTTTGCCCTTTTTAAATTTTAAGGGAGCGTAGAATAAGCCTGGTTTTACCGTACCAAAATTAAACGCCGCAGACGCCAATACAACTGAATCTGGAGTCGAACCAGGGCCAACGAGTTCATAACTGTAAACCAATTCTGTTGAGTTTTTGTTGGTAAGTAGATTCTTAATATCAAGATACTGACTAACAAACTTAAATGCAGACGCATCTTTGGAGAACTCTAATTTACTCTCAAAAATAGAGTAAACCTCACTAACAAAGATCTCATTATCCTTCAGCCTTTGATGAACTTCGTTGTCACGCGTGTCTAAATTGGCAAGAGTAACTTGCGACGAGGTATTGTCTAATTCATCAAGTAAACCGCTTTCCAACGCTTCGTCTTCAAAAACGCCTGTGATACTAGTAATACACTTAAAGTCACTATTCCATTTTGGATATTTATCCTCTTTGTCATAGGTGTATAAGTAAAATTCAGTAGTGCTTACCTTTTGTACTTTCTTCACTTTGGTTAGAGATTCAGTAATTTGATCGATAAACCAATTAACCGCTACTGGTATGAGTGTGCTAGCAACAACGGCGCCTATTCCCTTATCCATAGCGCTATTATTGGAAGTAACCAAACACTGATTGCTAATATAAGTTCTCGTTTCTACAACGGTTAAATCTTGTCGTTTTCCCGTTGCACTGCATGAAATAATCGCAGTAGAGAACATTAAGGTGGCTAACAATTTATTATTAAAAGTAGTTTTCATCATCCTTTCCCATATATTGTTGTTTACTTATAAATTAAATAACAAAAGGGGGACAGCACCGTTTAACATAATTGTACTCGGTCCCTAGTTTGATTTACGTGCTTCGGACTACAGTAAGGCTTTTCACTTCTAGAAAGCCATACAGCTAGTATCCTATAGCCTCAGAACCATAAACCCAATCCATTCTAACTTGTGCGAGTAGTGCTCCAGTGCTGGTCATTGCATCATTGATATAGCCGCAATAATGCTCACATGAACTAACTTCAGCTTCACTTAATCTAAAAACCATCGCACTTTAATCTCAAGCCTTGAAAGTATTGGTTTGTTTACCCGTCTCGATATTGGTTGTGAAAGAATGAAGCAGTTTCTCTCACCAACTTTTCAAAATAGTTTAAATTTCCAATGCTGGAGCGTAAAAATGGGGTCAGAGTACTTTTTGCAAAATCGTAATGTACTCTGACCCCATTTCTTTTTAGAACTTCAGCCGAATGCTTAAGTGAGATGTATTTTTAGAAAGCTTGTGGTGAATAGTTAGGCTAGGGATAAAATAGTGACACAAAAATTTCCAACAACACGTATTATGACGCCAATTTTAATGTGTCGTGGGCTTTCCTCTTATGTCATTTAGCGCTTTAGGCCTATGTGCCGAACTTTTGAACACTGTTGCTGAAAAAGGCTATACCACCGCTACCCCTATTCAAAAGGAAGCTATTCCAGCCATATTAAGCCAGCGAGATGTCATTGCGATTGCGCAAACAGGCACCGGAAAAACGGCCAGCTTTTCCTTACCTATTTTGCATTTATTGGCTACCACGCAAAGACCGCAAGCTCACGGTATAAGGGCGCTAATTATTGTTCCAACTCGGGAGCTTGCAGCGCAGGTTGCCGATAACGTTGATAAATACAGTCAAAACCTGAATGTTCGCTCAACGGCCGTATTTGGTGGTGTACGTATCGAGCCCCAAAAGATTGCGTTGGAAAAAGGTGTCGACATCCTCATTGCAACACCTGGGCGCTTGGTCGATTTATATGAGCAAGGTGCAATTAACTTCGAGAATCTCGAAATACTCGTACTAGACGAAGCCGATCGCATGTTGGACTTGGGTTTCATCGACCATATTCATCACATACAAAGTCTGTTACCAGAAAAACGTCAGACGCTGCTATTTTCGGCTACTTTTTCAAAAGAAATAAAAGCACTCACCACCGCGATGCTACGCAACCCCATGACAATTGAATTAGCCACAGCGCAGGATCACATCGACAACATCACACAAATTTTGCACCCGGTGGACAAGGAGCGAAAACACGAACTACTGATTCACCTGCTTGAAAACCATGATTGGTCTCAAATATTGGTATTCACACGTACCAAACGCGGTGCAGATACATTAAGAAATGATCTTGAAGCAATAGGGATTACTGCAGAATCTATTCACGCCAATAGAACGCAACATGCGCGTACATTGGCATTGAATGGCTTTAGAAGTGGCAGTATAAAAGTGTTGATTGGCACAGACTTAGCCGCCAGAGGCATCGACATTCAACAATTACCATGTGTTATTAATATCGACCTACCCTATGTACCCGAAGACTATATTCACAGAATAGGTCGTACAGGCCGCGCGTCTTCTAAGGGGTTAGCTATCTCACTATTTAGCGATGATGAAGCGAAACAATTGAGGGCTATAGAACGCTTTCTTGGTCGACAATTTAAGAAGACGTTTATTGCTGGCTTTACGCCAAAGCCGATGCCAAAGCCGCCCGTTGTTGAAAAGGAAGATGACTTATACGGAAATTTCGAAGCCGACGATAAAACAAAGCGCAAAGGCAAATCGAAAGGACGTAGAAAACGCCGCTAATAATATACGCTTAAACAATGGGGTCAGAGTACTTTTTGAAATAGGCGAATGTACTCTGACCCCATTTATTTCATTTACACCGCGATTAAAACTAAGCTACTAGCATTCAGCTTTTAGAGCTCACCTGAATCTTGCGAAGCATACTCATTTTTCATAAGCCACGCGTATGCACTGGTAAAAGCAGTCTCTTGAAATTGCTTTAAGCCTGTCTCTGAAAAGGGTACAGCGATTGGGTTTCTGCGTAACGACTCTTTAATATCTGTTGGGCTCATAACAACAACGTTTAACCCTTCAATTAATTCAATAGCCGCCTCTAGTTTGAAACCAATGGCACTGCCCGCAAACTTACCTTTGCTTTGACGCTGGCGGATTATTACCGCATCAATTTTATAGTCGGCTACGAGTTTAGCAAAAGTACTTTGAAAGCTTTTTAGCCCTTTGGCACTGGTATCGGCTAGTGTTAATCGGCGTACACGGCAGTCGGGAAGGTGGAACATACCGTCAACAAGCGATAACAAACTCACAACGGCTTCGTTACCTTTTAAATCTACACCACAAACTTTCATATTCATTCCTATTTACATTTATCATCCATTATAACCTGTTTCGCTGATGATACTTATTAATAGGCATTTTTCTTTACTTA
Source organism: Alteromonas sp. B31-7 (assembly GCF_015767655.1). NCBI lineage: Bacteria > Pseudomonadati > Pseudomonadota > Gammaproteobacteria > Alteromonadales > Alteromonadaceae > Alteromonas > Alteromonas sp. B31-7. The sequence continues at coordinate 1,251,404 of NZ_CP065233.1, read as the reverse complement.
GTCATTGGAAAAAATGGGGTCAGAGTACATTTTGAAAAAATGAAATGTACTCTGACCCCATTAATTTTTGCGGGGTATGCTAGAGTTTATCCTACGATAAAAGCAATTTAGCGCTTCGGGTGAATCGGGTCCACCTTTCTATCCTCTACCAATTCTTCTAATGCCACACCGGGGTCTTCTTCCCCTGCCACGGATGTATCATAGGGGCTAGCCGCTTCGGCTTGCTCATGTGAAACAGGGCTGATGTTTTTGGTGCGTATGTCACCGGGCTCGCTCCTACTTTTTTGATTCTTATCTTTTAAACCACGCATTAATTCCTCCAGATAGGGAACAAACTCCAAAGCGAGTGCTATCAATAATACGGTAACTAAATACCATGTGGGTAAAGGGTCCTCTTTCAGTTCTAACGCGAAGTCGGGAGACATATTGCCAACACCAAAAAGTGCAATGAAATGTTCCCAATGTCGCCCCACCACCAGTACTAAGGCAAGCAGCGGGATCATTTCTAAAAAACTATGAACATGCTGTTCGATTGGCCCAACATGGCGCTTGGTTACAGCATAGGATACATCCCACATTGCCGTAGCCTCATGCACAAAAAAGAACAGAATACTGATAGCGATAATTAAGCTGTTGACTTCAAAAACCAGTACCATAAAAAGCGGAATGCCCACTTCGGCGAACATAAGTAAATGGATAAGGGATTCTTTTGCACCGCTAGTGCCGGAAATATTGCTTCGCTTATGACAATACCAGTCAACAATGCCCGCCAGAAACCAGATGGGTATGATGAAATACATCAGGATAATGAGTGTAGGGTCGTCCATAGAAACCAGCCTCTCCTCATAAACATGGCTTACATCACATAACGTGAGCGAAGGAATATGAGGTTATAAACGGGCAACAGACCAAAACAGATTAGCACTTCATTAAAATTTTTTAACCTTTGCGTAGTGAGATTGTAAGAAGCGGCGCTTTAAAGCGAAAATAAACTATGCGCCTAACTCGATAGTAGTTGGACTACCCTGCTTGATAAGCAAGTGCTCGCTTAATGGTAGGTCCAAACAGGTTACGAACGGTAAGCAGGGTCGATTCTATCTAATTTACGCAACATTGCCTGCCAGATAAGATCAACACTTTGGGCCATATAGCGCGGGTTGGAAGCCTGTTGGGCAACATGCTCACAAATATGATCAGCGGGGATAAGTAGTTTCCCGCCTGTTTGCATCATTTCCACCTGAATTTCGCAGGCTTTATTGAGGTAATACATTCGATAGAAGGCCTCGGCAACAGTACGGCCAACGGTTAATAACCCATGGTTGCGTAGAATCATGCTGTTTTTGTCGCCCATAGCGGCCACGATTGCTTCGCGTTCATCGCATTCCAAAGGAATGCCCTGATAGTCGTAATAGGCCACACGATTAAAGAACTCCATACTGGTTTGATTAAGCGGCAGTAGGCCTTCGGCCAGCCCCGATACCGCCATACCCGCCATAGTATGTGTGTGCATTACACAGTGGGCGTCGTGCCGGGCCATATGCAATGCGCTGTGAATAGTAAAGCCCGCTGGATTAACAGAAGCAGGACTGCTATCGGCGTTTTCGCCCTGTACATCCACCATGACCAAATTCGACGCACAAACTTCCTCTGGCAATAAACCGTAACTGTTGAGCAAAAAACGGTTTGCTTCATCGGGCATACGAGCGGAAATATGTGTAAAAATCATATCGCTCCAGCCTTCTAAATCCATCAGCCTATAAGCGGCAGCTAGGTCTTTTCGTAATTCTTGTTCAGCATCGATATCTGCCATCTAAGGGCCCCTAAACTTTGAGAAGTTGGTCAGTACACGCGTTTATGAGACCACATGCAATGACTGATGAAAATACGAAGAATGTTATGTAGAGCATTTAAACGAGACGTATTTTTCAAACAAACGAATAAAAACAAGGTAAGTGCGGCTGAAAAAAGTACTCTGACCCCATTATTCTAACATTTAACTGCTGACGATCATAAACGCATTAGGTCGAGCCGATTCGTAGACGACGAAGTAGGCCTGTTAGCGATGACAATTGAAAAGACCCTCGAAAGAGTGAGCGACTTTGTTGAACGCGAACGCAATTTCACCAATGCAGCCAGCCACGAATTACGCACCCCAGTGACGGTAATTTCAGGTGCGCTTGAAATACTTGAACAAAGTGACTTAGATAATGGTGACAAAAAGGCGCTAGATAGAATGCGGCGTGCCACGCTAGACATGAAAAACATGATTGAAATGTTTTTGTGTTTAGCCCGCGAGACCGACCATGGCTTGTACAGCGAACAGTTTAGCATTGCGCCCTTAGTGTATAAAGCCATTGATCAGCAGCGCTACCTTTTGCGAGGAAAGTCAGTTGATATTGAACTAGACGAAGCGGCCAACCCCAGCATTTTCGGGCATCCACAGGCTTTTTCTATCGCCGTTACAAACCTTGTACGTAACGCGTTCGAACACACCTTAGATAACCAGGGCTCAGTCAGCGTAATAATAAAACACAACGAACTCATTGTTAGTAATCACACAAATAAGCATGTTAGTCAGCAGATAACGTTGGCTAATGAATTCAGTACAACAAACAACGGCCTTGGTTTAGGCATTGTGCAGCGTTTGTGTGAGAAAAATAACTGGGCGTTTTCACTAAGCACGTCTGAAAATCTAGTCGTTGCTAGGTTGTGTTGGTGAGCTAGAAAAAACAGCCAATGCTTTTTTACCAGAACAGTATTAATAAGGTAATTCACTTCGCCAGATGACGGCTAATGTTCCCGTCCAGTTATTGGATCTCTTATTCTTTTCATCGCTGAAACCCTTTAATGAGGTCGAGTTTAAACTCGACCGTAAACGCAGAACTAATTAAAACCAGCTTCTTTTTAAAAATCATCAAATTCGATGACATTAAAATAAGGGTTAACGGCTAAAAAGCGGCATTAAAACCTATAAATGATATAACACCAAAACCTATAGATAAGAATTGCTAATTGGCCAGTATCACGAGTAGTAGTAACTAGAGTTGAAAACATACTTAATAGCCTCTGCAGTGGCTGTTTAGGACTCAAATGAGCGAATAGCGGAAATGAGTATCGAACTCTGAACGTACTAAATATCGAGCCGCAAGTTTTCCTGTATCTCGTCTATCAGAGTTTTTGGTACATCCCATTCCTCAGCAAGCTGACGCCAAGTTGATATGTGCTCAATGGTTGCATCAATAATATCGTCGATCTTTTTCTTGCTAAAAATAGGGCTAAGTTTCTCTAAACGATAGAAATCACTTCGTGTAAATCTATCTCTTTTACCATTTAAGCTCATCCAGTGGCTATTCACCCATTTACTGCCTGGTTTATAGCTATATGCTAAATCATAAGCGGGTGCGAGAGACCATTTGTCTTTTTTTAACATAAAGGCAAAGTTCTTTGAGTGGTCGTCATGATTTCGAGCAATGATATTAAACGTCATACGCTTAAATAGCTGCTCAGCTTCAACAGCAGAAAGCTTCAATTGTCTGGCAATACCGAATAACTCTTCGTAAGAAAATGCCCCTGGTTTTTTGTAATCGACGTGAGCAAGCCCGTTTAATGTTTGTACGTGTACCTTGTTGTTTTTATTTCGATCAAACCGTTGTGTAATAAAATGGCGTCGATTGCCTTCATGAAGTAAGCGGCATGGCATCATATCGACACCGCATTTGTTAGCCATTAAATGATAGACAAACTCCATTGCACCATAGCCTAATGGGTCACCGAAGGTTTCTTGATTTTTGTTGTGTTCACTAACGCCGTCAAATTTCATCAAATAATGAGTAAAACCACTTGGCACTTTGGCTTGGCCGGAGCGAACTTGAGTAAAATCTCCATTAAATGCTAATACGGCTTTCGGTCGTGCTCCTCCCGCACTCATGCCAACAGATAATAAAGACATCATTGCCTCCCTATCGTCTTGACCACTTTGTTTGAGTTCTACTTCAAAATTACCTCGTAAATCTAAGATTTCTTGTGCAATTGAAACGAGGGATTGGATTTCTACTTGCTGTGAAGCATTTAAACTTCGTAACTTTGTAGCTGGCGCATACTCAAGCGCTCCCATGCCTCGCTTTCCCGTATATTGAAGGCGTTGCAGTGGGGTAATGTCACTAGGTGATCGACCTTGACCTGCAACCCATGCGTTGAGAACTGCGTTACCAAAATCATCAGGTAAGGAGTCAGCTATTAAACCCGGTAGGCCTTTAAAGGTGTTGAAATCCAGTTCGGGAAAGCTATAAATGCGATTCGATAATGGCATTTTGATAGGTGACAGCTCGATGCCTTTTTTTATGAAGCCTGGATCATATTCAAATGACCCAAGTCCCTTTTCAGTGTCAAAACTCACTGCACCAACAACATCGTCTTGGTATGTTATTGTAATAACTTCCATTACCATTCTGGTGTTTCCTTATCTTTGTTACTGCGCTGGCCAGAGGCTCTCTGCCTTTTCTTTCCTTGCAGTTTGGCCAGCTGTAAGGGAGAAATTTCCTGTTTAGGGAGGAATAGATCAATCTGCTCCGTGAGGTCTAATGCCATTAATATAGCAATCATGATGTTGAGCTGAACTTTTCCCTTTTCTGCATTTAAAACCGTTTTGCGAGCAATGCCAGCAAGCTCCGCAACTTCAGACTGTGTTAGGTCTCGATTTAGCCGAGCTTGCTTCAATCTATCACCGATCTCTTCTGCTAATGCTGTAGCTGTCACGCTTTTCACTATAAAGTCCCAACTTAGTTACATTATTAGAGGTATACGCACTTAATGTTCTTAATTTAGGACTTTAAAGAAACTCTGTCAAGTTGGCATTTAGAGTGCTATTTTGGTTACATAAAGTGCATTTTTACCTATTAGAGTAACCATTTTGGTGCTTTATACGATATTAAGGAAGCGTTATTCATAACAGAAAAAGATGAGAAAGTTAAACTTCATAAAAGCAGTAAGCCAGCTTATGTCCCTAAAGCAGAACGTGCAAAGCTAGTAGAACAAGCCCAGAGTAAACCGCCTGTGAACGAAAAAAGCACAAAACCAGTCAGCGAATAAATCCCCCCAATACGCTGCCTCACCATCAAGAGGCACTATCACATATTCTGTCACATACACTAAACTTATAATCGGTCATTCCAATATCTCACCTAATTTTATACTTATGTATTAGTTTCCTTGTTGTTAAAATGTTATTTATTAATACTGTTTCGTAACTACAAAGTTTTAAATTTGTTTAATTCTGAATTGGTAAGTACACTCGGTATGTTGCTTGTATTTCAGGGTGACTGTAACCGAAAGGCAGAACATGAAGCAGCTTACCTTATCCGAAATAGGTGAAGTAGATAAATCACATCCCGATATCGCAGCAGATCTAACGTCTTTATCTTCACCCAAAGCCATTTATGGTTTCATTGCTGCTAACTGTGTTAATCGTGCAGAACAGAATAGGCAGCCCTTTACAGTGTTATGTTGCGACAATATGCAAGGAGGCGGAGAGATTTTAAAACAAGGTGTAGAGCTAGTATTGCAACACCACAATAAAGAGGCAGTAGCGTGGGTTTGCTTTGATCAGCATGCGGTGAAAGCGGGCGTAATCAGCAACCCCCAGTCCGATTTTTGTCTTTAAATGGTAGTAAATAAAGTATGCGTGAATCTTGGAGATGGTTCGGTCCTAATGACCCGGTAACAATTAGCGAAATCAGACAAACTGGCGCCACAGATATAGTAAGTGCTTTGCACAGTGTTCCTACCGGCGAAGTTTGGCAAGTAGAAGATATAAAAGCGTATAAAGCGCTTATCGAAACCTGTGAACCCCATGAAAGCCCACTTAAATGGACGGTAGTGGAAAGTATTCCCGTGCATGAAGACATTAAACTTGCGAGGCCTGGGCACGAAAAGTATGTCGAAAACTGGATAGTGAGCATGGAAAATTTAGCCAAATGTGGCATTAAGACCATTTGCTATAACTTCATGCCGGTAATTGATTGGACACGCACTGACTTAAATTATCGCCTGTCAAGTGGGGCTTATGCATTGCGCTTTGACCAACCCAAGTTTGCTGCATTCGATTTGTTCATTCTGCAGCGCGAAAACGCTGAAAATGAGTACAGCAAAGAAGAGTTAGTTGAAGCAAAGCGGGTGTTCGAAGAGATGACCGAAGCAGAACGCTCAACCCTGACGAATAACATCATTGCGGGTTTGCCAGGTCGTATGACAGATAGCTACGGCATTGAAGATTTCCGCGCCATGCTGGCAAATTATAAAGATATCGATGCCAACCAACTGCGCAAGAACCTATTTTCCTTTTTAGAAAAAGTACTTCCCAGAGCAGAAGCTGCGGGTATCAAGCTCGCTATTCATCCTGACGATCCGCCGCGTGACATGCTAGGTCTACCTCGTATTGTGTGCACGGCAGATGATTTAAATATTTTATTTGATGCCCAACCAAGCCCGTCAAACGGAATGACCTTGTGCGTTGGAACCTATAGCAGTAGGCCAGACAACAACCTTCCTGAAATGGCTCAGCAATTCGGAGAGCGTATACATTTCTCTCACTTAAGGGGGGTAACACGAGACCCTAAAGAACAGCGTAGCTTTTATGAAGCAAGCCACTTAGATAGTGACGTAGATATGGTGGCGGTAATTGATGCGCTTCTTAAAGAAGAGCAGCGTCGTGCTGAAAAAGGTATGTCACAAGATATTTTCATACGCCCCGATCACGGGCATCAAATGATGGACGACATTGGAAAAACTGTGAACCCTGGTTACTCGGGTATAGGTCGCCTCAAAGGCTTGGCTGAAATTCGCGGTGTAATAAGAGCCCTTGCTGCGCGGAGATAGTTTTTTGCACATGTAATTAGCGGTATGGGGCGGTACAAGTGGTATAACAGCATTATCAAAAATAATTAAAAAACTGTTGACAAGGATATTTCTGTTCGGTTTTACGGTAGGTACGGGAAGTGTTACAGGCTCCTTAAGCCAGTACAGCTAATTTTCACTTGGCCCACTATTCTATTTGTGGGTCATGTAAAAATACAAAACGAGTAAAATGACCGTGAACGTCGCCAGAGACGTCAGTCGCGCATATGATAAGAGGACAATATTTTTTCTTTTTAGCTGGCTAATATTTGGCTATTTTTTGACAAGTAAGAGCGGCTATGACAGCGTAGGATAAACAAACTATAAAAATCTCGTGCCTGATAGCGAAAAAGGGAATTTCAAATGTATCAAAAACTTGCCTGCGTTTTTATCGGCGCTGTAATTACCCTCAGCCTTAGCTTTCACGTAAACGCCAAAGTGCGTGGCGAAGCCGTAGTTACAACAATCACGTCAGAAGTTTTGAATGAGTCGCGAGAACTACTTATTCACTTACCTAATAACTATTCCCGCTATAAAAACACCACCTACCCAGTTTTATATTTGCTAGATGGACAGAGAAATTTTGCCCATACCGTAGGCACGCTTGATCTGCTCAATCAGTCTGGAATGGCGCAAGAAATGATAGTTATTGGTATTACCAACACAGAGCGCACGCGAGATTTCACACCTACCTATGATGAAAGCTACAACCAGTGGGGAATATCTGGTGGTGCCGACAACTTTTTAGACTTTCTAGAAAAAGAACTGAAGCCTTACGTAGAGGCAAACTATCGCACCAATAACTACGGGATTATTTCCGGGCATTCATTAAGCGCCCTTTTTACCTTATACGCACTGCAAGAGCGGCCTGAACTGTTTCAAGCTTACTTCGCATTTAGCCCAAGTTTGTGGTGGCACGAAGAAGTGATATTTCCAGAGGCAAAAGCGTTCTTTGCGTCAGATAACGACCTTAACAAATACCTTTATATCAATATGGGTAACGAAGACGGGAACATGCTAAGCGCATACGAAAGTTACGTTGAACTACTAAATAGCAGCGAACGAAAAGGGTTTACCTTTGATACCGAACTGGATACATCTGAAAGCCACAACACCACTGCGCTTGCAGGTATGAGCTTGGCGCTTCAAAAGCAGCTAAATTCGTTACGCCCAACAGGTGCGATAATACAGGAAGGCATTCCTGCGGTAGAGCAATACTATAAAGACCTTTCTGCAAAATACGCTTTTGAAGCAAAGCCAGAATATAAAGCCGTAAACCACGCGGGTTATGCGGCGTTAAACAAACAAGACTTTGAATCCGCCATTGAAATTTTTAAGAAAAATGTAACTCGCTTCCCTAACAAATCTGATGCTTACGACAGTCTGGCAGACGGGTATGAAGCTAACGGCGAATTAGCCATGGCGCTTGAAATGAGAGAGAAAGCGCTAGCAATGAGCTATGAAGAAAATGTTGAGAATGGTGCTTATAAAACGCGGCTGGCTAACTTGCGAAAGAAGATTGCGAAAGGTACAGAATCAAAAGAAGCCAACCTTTTGAAAACTGGGCTGGCTGAACGCATTCGAATTGAAGGGCAAGAGGTTGATTACCAATCTTTAGAGCAAAGACAAGCGCATTACGATGTGCCCGGTGTGTCTGTCGCGTTTATGAGAAACGGGCAATTAGCTTGGACCATGCAAAGCGGCGTTAAAGATTTAACCACTGAATTGGTTGTTGATGAAAACACAGTGTTTCAAGCAGGCAGTATTTCTAAACCCGCATTTGCCGCGGTATTGATGAAATACCGCCAAGATAACCCTATTGATTTAGATACCGACGTAAATAACTTGCTTACCAGCTGGCAGTTGCCTGAACACGAATGGGCTGGGCAAGAGGTTGTTTCATTACGCAGATTATTAAGCCACACGGCTGGCACCACCGTACACGGCTTCCCTGGTTACGCAGCTGGTGAGCCAGTACCTACTTTGCAGCAAGTGTTAGAAGGTGCATTTCCAGCCAATACCGACGCCGTTGTTGTTGATATTAAGCCCAGTACGCAAATGCGTTATTCAGGTGGCGGCACTACGCTTGCTCAACTTACCTTGCAGGACGTAGCTAACGAGCCCCTGCCAGTTATGTCACAACGGCTTTTGTTTACACCTTTAGACATGACGCGCTCTGGCTTCGAACAGCCCATATCGAAAAACCTATCAAACAATATGGCTACGCCATACGACGGTGACGGTGCACCAGTAGAAGGTGGCGCGCATACTTACGCTACGCTTGCAGCAGCAGGCATGTGGAGCACGCCATCAGACATGTTGAAAATGGCAAGCGGCGTTCGTAGCGCGTATTTGGGGCAAAAAACAGATTGGATATCGCAAGCTACTGCACGAGAAATGTTAACCAACAATACGCCAACCAATGAAGCACCTAATGTTGGTATTGGCTTTTTTATCAACATGGATGAAGACGGTAAAACTCTGGGCTTTGGTCACGGCGGCGCAGATGCTGGATTTATGTCGCAGCTATACCTTGAGTTAGATACCGGCAATGGCTACGCCATCATGACTAATGGCAACAATGGCATGCAGTTAATAAGCGAGCTAGAAATACGTTTAAAAGAAGCGTTAGATGTAGGCTACTCGGAAGCTGAGGTTAAGAAGTTAGTACCCATAAGCCAAAAGGAACTAACTAAATATATTGGAACCTATGTGGTGACTACCCCTGTTAATGTTGATGTGGTGCTAGAAAAAACAAGCAATGGCTTTGTGCTTAACGCCTTACCCTACGTTGAAAATGAAGAATATTTTCATGAGGGAAGCGGGCGATTCTTTGCCAAGAATGGTAGTAGTGTTCGTTTTGAAGACGATGCTGAAGGCGTGCTGGCTAAGACGCTTGTTATGGATGGGAATATTCGGGGTGTTAGGGAATAGTCAGCGGTAAAGCTAAGCGTTTCCGAAGTGAGATGCCCTTTTACCGCATCGGTGTAAATAAGGTAATTCACTTTCGCCAGATTGCGGCGAATATTCCCGCGCAGTTATAGGAATTTTTGTTCTTTTCATCGCTGAAACTCTTTAATGAGGTCGAGTTTAAAGGTATTGAAATCCAGTTCGGGAAAGCTATAAATACGATTCGATAATGGCATTTTGATCGGGGACAGCTCGATATCTTTTTTAATGAAGCCTGGATCATATTCAAATGACCCAAGTCCCTTTTCAGTGTCAAAACTCACTGCACCAACAACATCGTCTTGGTATGTTATTGTAATGGCTTCCATTACCATTCTGGTGTTTCCTCATCTTTGTTACTGCGCTGGCCAGAGGCTCTCTGCCTTTTCTTTCCTTGCAGTTTGGCCAGCTGTAAGGGAGAAATTTCTTGTTTAGGAAGAAATAGATCAATCTGCTGCGTGAGGTCTAATGCCATTAATATAGCAATCATGATGTTGAGCTGAACTTTTCCCTTTTCTGCATTTAAAACCGTTTTGCGAGCAATGCCAGCAAGCTCCGCAACTTCTGCTTGTGTTAAGTTTCGATTTAGTCGAGCTTGCTTCAATCTGTCGCCGATCTCTTCTGCTAATGCTGCAGCTGTCACACCTTTCACTATAAAGTGCACTTTTGGTTACGTTAAGTGCCTTTTAACCTATTAGAGTAACCATTTTGGGGCTTTATGTGATCTTTAGGACACATCATTCATAACAGATGAAAGCGATAATCGCAGGTGAGCATAAACATCGCTGCATAATGGGGCAACAAGCTGTTGTCCCTTACTTTGATGGTAACGGGAGAATGGGGAAATTTATCATGAATCTAATGATGGCATCTGGTGGCTACCCTTGGACAATTGTGCCGGTTACGCGGCGAGATGAATATATGCAAGCGTTGGAAGTAGCCAGCGCCAAACAAGATATTGTGCCTTTTACAAAGCTTTTGGCATCACTAGTTTAATCAGTCTTAGTTTAGGGGAAGTGGACATTGCCAGTCTGAGCGATAATGTACTCTGACCCTTAACTCCCTAAATACCGTATTTAAAGTCCTCCATATTCCGCGGCTCATCCCCGTGGGCACGGGGAACACCCCTCCCTGTTTCGCCAAGCGAGATACATCCTCGGTTCATCCCCGTGGGCACGGGGAACACAACATACCTTTAAACTGGGCGCACTTAGCGCCCGGTTCATCCCCGTGGGCACGGGGAACACCCGTTAGTAGCTGAAGGGTCACACTCTACAAACCGGTTCATCCCCGTGGGCACGGGGAACACTACGGTGCGTAATTGGACACCTAAAACCGCGCCGGTTCATCCCCGTGGGCACGGGGAACACGTGATTGAAATAATCAGAGGTTTGATTAGTGCCGGTTCATCCCCGTGGGCACGGGGAACACCAGTTTATCGAGTTCTCGCTGCGTCAAGATGGCGGTTCATCCCCGTGGGCACGGGGAACACCTTCAATTCCCCAGCGGGAACTCGCACCCACTCGGTTCATCCCCGTGGGCACGGGGAACACTTCAGTGAAAAAGCAGTCTTTGCCTTCGTTTACGGTTCATCCCCGTGGGCACGGGGAACACCCAGCATTATGCCCAACCTCCTGAGCTTTGAACGGTTCATCCCCGTGGGCACGGGGAACACGCCCCAGCGTAGCAAGTGCGTGATCTTACCCTCGGTTCATCCCCGTGGGCACGGGGAACACTCATAGCTCTCTCAACTCCAATGCCTCAATCGCGGTTCATCCCCGTGGGCACGGGGAACACGATTTCATGCTCGTAATGTTTCGAGCTAAACCCGGTTCATCCCCGTGGGCACGGGGAACACCTGGCCGACATATACCAAAAATAGAAGATAAGCGGTTCATCCCCGTGGGCACGGGGAACACGCTAAGTAATCCTCCAGATATGCCCCAACAACCGGTTCATCCCCGTGGGCACGGGGAACACTATGCGTGGTCATGCTGGGCAAGTGGTAGAAGCGGTTCATCCCCGTGGGCACGGGGAACACACAGTTATTTCAATGCCATCAAAGAGTACATGCGGTTCATCCCCGTGGGCACGGGGAACACCACCGTGTCATCAAAAATTTCAGCCGTTGTTTCGGTTCATCCCCGTGGGCACGGGGAACACTCTTCCAAAATTCCCCTTTAATGCTTGCATTACGGTTCATCCCCGTGGGCACGGGGAACACGCAAGGGGAATAGGCCCGGAGCTACTTGTATAGCGGTTCATCCCCGTGGGCACGGGGAACACCCGTTTTCAGGCTCTGACAGTATAACGCCGCCCGGTTCATCCCCGTGGGCACGGGGAACACCTTTTGCTTGTAAATGATGCATCACTCACCCCCGGTTCATCCCCGTGGGCACGGGGAACACCTCTGATCGCCCCGTGTAAGCTCCTGTAACTGCGGTTCATCCCCGTGGGCACGGGGAACACGACAACACGACTCTCCTCATCAATATTTTCAACGGTTCATCCCCGTGGGCACGGGGAACACGGGATTCTGCTTTTCTTTAAAGGCGACATGGGCGGTTCATCCCCGTGGGCACGGGGAACACGAATAACAAACCAATGACCGTTGAAGTAAAAACGGTTCATCCCCGTGGGCACGGGGAACACATTGGATACGAGATATAATTTCTGGGTCGATACGGTTCATCCCCGTGGGCACGGGGAACACGTACGTTGACGCCGGGGATTTTTCTGCTGGCACGGTTCATCCCCGTGGGCACGGGGAACACGGCCATTTGATTTTGCGAAGCACAGTTTCTACCGGTTCATCCCCGTGGGCACGGGGAACACTTTTCACAAAGACGGATATCTCCACCGCCGTTCGGTTCATCCCCGTGGGCACGGGGAACACGTCTTGGTATGGTTTAAATATACGCCTCCCCTCGGTTCATCCCCGTGGGCACGGGGAACACCCTGCGCCTTGGTGCCACTTATGCCGCCCTCGCGGTTCATCCCCGTGGGCACGGGGAACACGTCAAGTTTCAGGGGAATGCGGAGTGAAAACCCGGTTCATCCCCGTGGGCACGGGGAACACTGTAAGGCCTCCCCCCAAATACGTAGTTCCATCGGTTCATCCCCGTGGGCACGGGGAACACGCTAGAGATAGTGGTATTAACGTTAGCGTATGCGGTTCATCCCCGTGGGCACGGGGAACACGCCAGCCTTCGGATTTTGGCAGCGGAATTAAGCGGTTCATCCCCGTGGGCACGGGGAACACATAGACAAGCCGTTTCGCGGCGATTGTGAAGACGGTTCATCCCCGTGGGCACGGGGAACACTCGTCGGCTTGATGGGTTTTAGCTCCACCTGACGGTTCATCCCCGTGGGCACGGGGAACACCGCTTTCTTGGCCGCTTGGCCGGTCACTACTGCGGTTCATCCCCGTGGGCACGGGGAACACGGTGGTGCCATTAAAGCGCTAACCTCAGATGGCGGTTCATCCCCGTGGGCACGGGGAACACGAGTCAGCCTATGTTGTAACCTCCGATTTAGCCGGTTCATCCCCGTGGGCACGGGGAACACTTCGGCAACGTTGTTTATAGACAGCCGCGTAACGGTTCATCCCCGTGGGCACGGGGAACACGCAATAACCAGGGGCGAGCATCACTTTTAACGCGGTTCATCCCCGTGGGCACGGGGAACACTATGCCCAGCGAAACACTCGCGATAAAAACGCCGGTTCATCCCCGTGGGCACGGGGAACACTAAATCGGGGTATATAGGGATATTTCCTGCGACGGTTCATCCCCGTGGGCACGGGGAACACCCTAACCCAGTAGCGAGAAAGTCCAACTCAACCGGTTCATCCCCGTGGGCACGGGGAACACGCCATTGTTATCTGGGTTTACGCGCATATACGCGGTTCATCCCCGTGGGCACGGGGAACACTTAATGCTGCATTATCTGTCCATTCCCATGTACGGTTCATCCCCGTGGGCACGGGGAACACAACACTCGGTTCTTGCCCTGCATTTATTGCTGCGGTTCATCCCCGTGGGCACGGGGAACACCAGAAAATATTCAGCAATGGGTACCTGAATCCCGGTTCATCCCCGTGGGCACGGGGAACACTGGAAATAAAGTTCATAGTCCAATATAGCTAACGGTTCATCCCCGTGGGCACGGGGAACACTACAATAGGTATACCAACCATACTGTTGTAGGCGGTTCATCCCCGTGGGCACGGGGAACACTTCTTTCTGTAGCTCTTCCTCTCTCGCTTCATCGGTTCATCCCCGTGGGCACGGGGAACACTTCATCTAACGCGCCATCCAGATTGCCTGGCTCGGTTCATCCCCGTGGGCACGGGGAACACTCTAATGATAGACAATTGATCTATAAAAGGAATATTGAAAATTAAAAATACACCAACTTTTTAAAGAACAAAGTTAAGAATTTTGGTTAGAATCAAGAGGTAAAAATCGAACTAGCCTTAGTCCATCAACGTCAATTGGTTCTCGTCTATTCTCACCAAAAGTTTGAAATTCAAAGCCAGACTCATTATTGGTAGACCATGCCATTACTACATTCCCTTCATCAGCCAACTCGGTTATATGAAACCAAATCATTTCCCGAACCCGCCTTGAAACATTTCCAACGTATACGCCAGCTCTAACTTCTAACAACCAAACGGCAAGCCGGCCTCTTAGTCTATGAGGCACAGCTTCAGTCACTACAGTTAACATTGCCATAATACTTACCCTGTTCTATGCCCTTCGTTTCCGATATTCGTAGGTTCGGGTATCGCGGGAGGTTGGCTATCCTTAGGGGCCGCTGGAGGAGTAATCTCTCCAGCACTTAGGATTTCTTCAATTAGCGGAATAAGGCGGTTTAATACCTTGGTTTCCCGAAAAATATTACGACACGCAACCCGTACTTCTCTATCAGGACTTCGGGGGTGTTTTGAGGCTATCTTGAATGCTTCCGGTACTACAGACTCGAATTTCACTATATCCGCCATATCATAAACGAAAGACAAAGGCTTACCTGAATGAATAAAACCAATAGCGGGGGCGTATCCAGCCGCTAAAATTGCTGCTTCTGTTACACCATATAAACAAGACGTGGCGGCGCTAATACATTGATTAACGACATCGCCTTTTTCCCAATCTTTGGGGTCGTATTTTCGTCCTCGCCATTCAATACCATACTGCTTCGCAAGCAGTTCATAGGTTTTGCGTACGCGTGCTCCTTCAATTCCGCGCAATTGCTCTATGCTTCGTCGCTCTGGTGCTGGTTCTCCAAATCTCAGTTCGAACATTTTACGAACCACTTTCAATCGCAAGTTTTCATCCAGTGCCAGTTTAGCTTGGTATAACAACTTGTCTGAGCGTGCACCGCCAGGTTGACCAGCAGCATACAGCCTAACCCCAGCTTCCCCAACCCAAATTAACAATGTGCCAACCTGAGCTGCCAGCTTTACTGCCGCATGGGAAACTCGTGTACCTGGTTCAAGCATAATACACACAACCGATCCCACTGGAATATGCATCCGCTCGCCGTGTACCTCATCGATAACCACAAACGCGCCGTCTTTCACATCTATTCGCCCCATACCAACAAAAATCATTGAATTGCGATCTTTAATAGGGATAGGTTTAAGTGGAATGAATGCCATATTTACCCCTTTAATAAAGGATTCTTGGTGGTATTGGCTGCTATCAGTACCTGCATTTGCTGAATAGCTAATTCATTCAGTTTTACAATTCGTTCAGATTGCACCATGCCCTGTTGAATAAAATGGGCATTCATAGATTCCATGTTGGCCAAACAAACAAGCTGGTGAATATTGGCATGATCACGCATATTACCGCTGTGCTTGGGGTTTTCATTGCGCCATTGCTTAGCCGTTACACCAAAAAGTGCAACATTAAGTAAATCAGCTTCGCTGGCGTATACACAGGCTATTTGTTGCTTACTGAGCGTTTCAGGAATAAGGTGTTCCTTGACCGCATCTGTGTGAATCAGGTAATTCACTTTTGCGAGATTGCGTCGAATATCCCAGCCGAGTTTTTCAAATTCTTGTTCTTTTAATCGTTGGAACTCTTTAATCAAATAGAGTTTAAATTCAACTGAAATCCAACTGGCAAATTCAAAGGCAATGTCTTTTTGTGCATAAGTACCGCCATAGCGGCCGGCTTTTGAAATAAGCCCTATGGCGTTGGTTTTCTCTATCCATTGTTTTGGGGTAAGTGTAAAACTATTCAATCCTGCTTCTTTTTTAAACCCGTCGAATTCGACGGGATTAAATTTCGAATTATTGAGTTGCTCCCAGATACCCAAAAACTCGATAGTATTGCGATTTCGTAACCAGTTTCGAATAAGATCGTCGGAACGAGCAGAGTTTTTATACTTTGCAATATCAGTAATGCAAATATACTCCCCTCCCTCATTGGTCATGGTCGCGATTGTTTGTTCAAGTACTTGTAGTTTTGGTTTCATAAACGTCCCTGTTTTGTAGTTTCACGCTCGTTTAATCATCATTAATCCGCAGCCCATTCCTTTGGCTCTGCCAAATCCCTTGGCGTATTGGTTTATGAATTTTAGTGGGTCTTTAACTGTTAACATGCCCTGATAATCAACGCTTGAAAACTGTATTTGATGACGTTTTTTCTGAACCTTGTGCTGGGTATAGCCATCAATGGCTGGTTGGCAATCAAGAGTAATCCCCCATTCATCCAATCTTTTCTCGTTGCTCAACCAGCCAATTGCAGCTTGCTCCATATGCATCTTGAGCTTTTGTGCATCCAATAATTCGTTTTTGACACTATACTTCGCCTGCATCATCACATCATGGCGGCGCTGCTTTCCACCCTCACCTTTTACACAAACGGTAGGGTTAACTCTTAGCTTGAATGACAGCCGCTGCCCCTTGTCTAATTTAGGCTCAAATACTTTTGTTACACTCGAAAAGATAGGTAAATTTGCTTGCGGCTCTGTTTTAGACAAAACGTAAAATTCCGGCATGCCCGTTGCTCCGATTTCTTCACGATAAAGAAATGACCTTTCTGCATCATTTGTAAACAATTGCCAAATTAACTGGTGTGATGCATAAACGCCATTACGTTGAAGCTTTGCTAATTCCTGTGCAGTTTGCGGACTCGATTTCATTGTGACTTTTGATAGATACATCACTTAGCCTCCTGCATTGTTATTTGATGCATAGTCCGCTGTTTGAACTGCCATCTCCCGCGATGAACTGGCTCATCCCAAGGTTGGTAAGACTGCGTGAGTTCACCGTCAAATTCCGTCACAGCACCTTCCCAAAAATAAGTTACAAAGCCGTTAGCACCAAACCAATATTTGTCTGATTGTTCTGAAACAACAGGGGGGAAATCGGTATCTAAAGCTTGCTGCAGTGTCTCAGTTTCAATAGACTTTGGTGAAAGTGGTAAACTAAGAGGGCAAGATTTACGTCCCAAGTAGAGGGGAAATACCGGTTTTTCCAACGCGTCTTTTATGGCTGAAAGAGTTACTTGAGGCTTACCCTTTAACAAAACTGCTACTATCCAAACACCATCACAGCGGTAATCCCGGCTGGATAATACCGTATTCAACTTTGCTTCACTTAACTCGCTCTTGCGGGTGAAATGAGTAACGCCTCTTTTTTCTGATGGCACCTGTGCCGTATGATAATCCCGCAATATTGAACTGGGTACACATTGCTTAACACCAAAAGAAACACTTTGCTGAAGCGCCTCTAGTTTCGTAGCATTATCTCTGGTGACCCCCAATGCAGCACCGAGCAAACCCAACAGTGCTGAACGCGTGGGTGCAATCGCAGTGGCTCTATCGCCTCCCACTGCAGGCACGCCCCAACTCGCCATTGCTCCATAGAGCCGAAAGACTAAATATTCTTTCATTGTTACGCTCCAATTACTTTGCAACGAAATCTAATAATTCGTTTAACGTACCTTCGCCTTTTACAGCGTTAATTGTATAACGCGCATCTGCACATTTGCCGTAAACCGCGTCAAAATTCGCCGCCTGTTTTTCTATTGCGGTAATTGCCGCATCAGCCATATCTTCGTCCTGAACCGGCTTAAGATACGATACTGAAAGTGAACGTGGCTGTTGTTCACCAAGTTCAGCCATGACATAGCTGGCGTAGGCGCGTGAAGCAAAACTGTTTTGCTTGCCTTTGGGAGAAACTTTTACCGCCGCTTCGGTCAGTGCTTTTATAGCGTTATCTGCCAAGGAGGCATTACCGCCAAGGTTTTCGACTAGCTGAGTTTTGTTAATGCAGATATAGCTATAGAACAACGCCGCCGCAAAGTTAGCTTCACCTATGTGGGCTGAGCCAGTGTCTGTTTTACCATCGTTTAAGTCATCAACAGCGGTAAAATAGTCATCTTCCACCAATACCTTGTGAACACTGATTGAATGGGCTACCTGACAAGCGGCTTCTACATTGAACTCTGGGCTGGATGCCAGCATTCTGCCGAATAGGGCAATATCAACCGAAGTGCGGTCTGCTTTTAACAATTTCAATTCATCAGCACTTGGCTCGCGCTGCTCATGGCAAAGCAACTTAGCTAATGCCAATACGGCTTGTTTTTCAGCCGTACTGATATGGGCAAGTTGCTCAATTTCTAATGGCTTGTCTTTTTTAACCTTGCCAAAAACCCCTGCAATAGATGAAGCCCATGTTGTCGCTTGCTTCTCTTTCACGCCACCGGTAACCAAGGTGTTAAATACTTCTTCACCGAGCTTTTTGGTGCGAACGCCGATTTCGCCAATCATGGCTTCTTCGAATAACTCAGACACACGCCAGTTTCTCTTCAAACTTTGTGAACTCACACGTAAACGATCAAACCCGCCCATTTTTGCTGTTTTAGGGCGTCCGAGGTCATCACGGTTTAAGTTTGACGGCGCGTAGGAAGTTAGTAAGTGAAGTTGAATAAATTTGCTCATGTGATTAATCCTTTTTCAAAAAATAGTTATTCAGGCGCTTTTGATTAGTTTGCCTGGTAGTAATCCATTGCCCAGCGTACCGCTATGCGTTTGTCAGCTTGCCTGGGGTAATTTGATGTCAGTTCCTGATTCCAGTTACAGGTATCTTTGGCTAACTGTGCCACTGATGCCTTGCCTTTCAACTGTTTCAAAATTCGCCTGATTCGGCGTAAAAACTCTTCTGGCGTTTGCGCCTGTTGCAATTGAGCGAAACGCATTTCGCTTACCACAGGCTTCTCTCCGTCGCCCTTTTTCCCGGCTAATTTAGCAAAGCTTTGAGCATGATTTTCTGTTATGGAAACGAGTGCTCCAGCAACCATAGCCCAACCAAACATGTTGTGACTCACTTGCTTTTCGTTGCCTTCGGTTATTTCACTACTTAACGAAATCCAAAGAGCCCTAAAGCCCTGTGTTAACAACACCGCGTCAATAGACTCAGCTCTTTTTAGTTCAGCTTTCCAAGCGGTTGGTGCAGCCTGAATACCCTCTTTTTTCAACTCACCCGCACTGGCATACATAGACTTCCACCAGCGGAGCGCTGTTGATACACCACGTTGAATTAGCTCTTTATCCATTAGTTTGTCTCCTTAATCGGCTCAATTTGATGTTCCTTTTCAAAATTTTTGAATGATTTTGAGTACAGCCCTTTTAACAAGCTTTTTCTTGCTGTAACTCGCTTAGCCATCGTCCGTTCAGAACCCAGTTCAGATAGCGCATATTCATCAAATAAGGACAACGCAACATTCCTGAGCGTAGATATCCAATGTTTTGCATCCATTGAACTCAAATACTGAGACTCACTACTCATCAACTGTTGCACAGCGGTAAAAAAATCGGATTGGGTTTGTTGCCAAAAGGCAGCATCGATAAAACTGAAGTCCCCTTTTGCATCACCGGGTTTATCAAACCACGCCGCTTTTATCTGGCTACGACAATGCCATAGGGCATCAGTGGCTATTGACTGAAGCTCTTTGATGTGATCAAGGATATGTTGTTGCTTAGCCGACGGGAACTGATAAAGCGGCATAAATTCTGAATACCATCCACGAGCTTTCATGTTATCCATGTCGTAGCCAAATACCCATAATCTGGCTTGTACCGTTACATCATCTATAATGTCTTCGCTCACCAGACTATTAAAAGAACGAACCACCCTCGCACACATCTGCTGAGTCTTGCCACCATCCGGAGAGCCCGTTAGTGTCAGCACATCCCAAACCTTATAAGTAATTCCTCCAGGCTGGCCTTTGGTCGACAAGTCTTCCTGATCCGGCTTTTTTAAGTCACGCTTATAGGGTGTAAGGGGGTGTGACCACGATCCCGCATAATTTGCACCGTAATTCTGAGTCTTATACAGTTTCACTAATTGGCTACAAGGCTTACCTGTAATTTTGCATTCGCCAGCAACATCTTCGACGATCAGTCTTATGCGTCTTGGCATCGCCCAGAACATATGCAACGGGTGTACATCTTTTTGATAAACTTCGCTTCCCTTCTTTGCACTTACTCGAGTTTTGCCTAACCATGGGAATAATGTGTCGCTGTCAAAATCAGGCTCGGAGTAATTGTCATCTTTTGGAGTTATGTTGAGCCAAAGCCTCTGCCAAAGCGGAGCGAGTTCTTGCTGCGGCATCACGAGAGTTGTTAAAGGGCCGCCACCGCGAAGCCCGGTGCGATTACCCTGCCCACCCGCTGGTGCATTTATTTGGAGAGTAAAAAGCGCCAAAACCGCCATGGGCAAAGACATGGCTTCACCACCCCCTCTTTTAACAAAGTGATCGGTATTCAGCTTTAAGCCATTTCCACCCGGCGCTTCGATGAGTAAACCTGAGATTGAGTTTCGCTTTGCCTCTTCCAAGCTGTCGAAATCCTGCATAAACAGCGGGCCATCACCTGTGGCATTGAATGCATGTTCTACTTTTGAAAAAGCTTGCCGAAGGGCATCTTCTGTTGGTGGTTCAAGATAGTTATCTTCCCATTCAAACTCATCATCAGGCGAGAAACAGGTTTGCAATAGCCCAATCGCAAACTGATAGGCTGCACCCTGAAAATCGGCTCTGGGTAATGCAAAGTCGATGACTTCTGGTTTTGCAATGGCGGTTATCGGCAACGTTTGTTCAGCTATGCTTCCATCTGGTTGTTGCACGTTAAATAACAGCCAAGGATCTTTGAGTAAGTTCATAGCTCTTCCTTGATGTTTTTTTGATAAAAACCAGATACAGGAGAATAACCAAACCGCTCATCCTGCTCTGGTATCCAACATTGTTTAGATTTAAGTACTGGGTATTTCGTTTGTAATTCTTCCAGTTGTGCCTGATATTTTTCCGGCACTGGGCTTAAATTGTCTGCGTACTTATTTTTTGCGAGTTTCAATGTGCTTAGCTGTATTGCATGCTGTTTATGCTCGCACCAAAAAGTAAGATGGTCCTGCTCACTTACCTTTAGTAATACCACCTGCACTTCTTCCCGCTCACTTAGCCGGGTATTAATTTCAATCTCATCTTCTTCCCAGCGCCCTCGGTTCGTTATTTGATATCCCGTTTCCCAGTTGAGCTTTCTGGCAAATGCTTGATTTTCTCTCGCTCGTTCATCGCCGAGAACCTGTTGCTCCTGTGCAATTAAACTAGCAGGGATTTGCTCTCTACCTTCATCGCTATATACCGCTTCGATTAACTGTCTGGCATCCTGTGGCATACGCATGGAGCCTAATTTCAGCAACTCTCTCATGCCCAGCCATAACCTGCCTGCTGATGGGTAGACATAGCTGATATTTCTGAAATCTTTACTTACCCATTCATCACTGGGGTTATCAGTCCAATGTGGTGTATGCACAATTAATTCGGGTTGCCCTCGCTGATCTGATTTATTCGGAGTAAATTTGCCAAACTTATCTCGGGAATGACGATGTAAGCGTCCAGCCCGTTGTATCAAATCATCAATTGGGCAAATATCTGAAATCATCAGGTCACAGTCTGCATCTAAACTTTCCTGGAAAACCTGAGTCGCTATAAGGACTTTACCGGCTCGAGTACCTACTTCAGCATGCTTACCGAATACATTCAGAACTTTTGCTTCAATAAAATTTCTATCATTTAGGGTGAACCGGCTATGAAATAAAATACAATCATCGGGGTTACTCATCTGAACAGACAATACTGAGTATGCGGCTAGAGCATCATCAACAGAATTGCGCACCCAAACTACGCAGTCTCCGCTTTCTGTGGTGTTGATAATGCGCTCAATACAACTCGCTTCATCATGCAGAAAAGTCACCTTTACCGCTCTACTCACTGCTTCCCGACTAGGCATTGTGGCTTCTTGCACTGGATTCACTGTTCCGGGCGCAACTTGAGTGGCAAGAGGAAAATCAGAGAAGCAGGTTTTCTTTGGCAAAATCACTTCGTCCCGTGATGCCGTTTGCCATATTTCTACCAGCTTCTTACGCTGTTTTAGGGGTAATGTGGCCGTTAATAAAATAACACTACCGCCCTGATGCAAATGCAGTTTTAGTAATCCTTCCAGCAGTTCAAACATATATTCGTCTGCCGCATGGACTTCATCAAAAATCAGGACTTTATTATGTAACCCTAAGAGTCTAAGGGATTGATGCCTTTTAGGTAACACCGCCAGCAGTGCCTGATCAATGGTGCCAACACCAACCGGTGCAAGCAGTGCTTTTTTGCGAGAATCGGCAAGCCACCGATGACACTCTGCGAGGGCAGTTTTGTCGTCTGCGTTGTAGTCAGAGTTATCTTTGCCTGAAGTGATGACCGTTTGCTGAAAGAGCGAGTTCATTTCACGAGCACCATGAGCCAACACAATACTGGGCTTTTTTGCCACTGATTCATACATACTTAAGTAATGTTCGGTCACCCGTTTATACATAGCATTGGACGTAGCCATGGTAGGTAGACCAAAATAAAAACCACTAGCCACACCTTTTTGCATAAGCCTATGGGTTAATGTAAGCGCAGCTTCTGTCTTGCCAGCCCCTGTTACGTCTTCAAGTATGAATAGCTGGGGGGTATCTGCGATCTCTACTTTTTCAGCCCAGCTCTGTAATGGTGTAGGTTTAAAACCAAAGCTATTCTCAACAGAAACGAAAGGCGCAACTTTAAATGACCGGATGAGTTGTTTACTCTCAAGTGCTTTCTGGGCTTGTTTTCTAGCATTTTGCCAATAGACGTCTAACGGTATCTCATCTGAAACATAGGGAAAATCGGTTTGATCTGAGCCTATCCAATCACAAAGCACAGCTATACCTGCAATGTGCCAACTGACTTGTCTTAGCTTTGCTAGCCACTCAGAATCATTTAGATACATGACTTCGGTAAATTCAGGTTGGAATAGTGCGATTAGATCTACAGCAAATGCATCTGCGGCAATTAGGTTTTGGCTTTCAGTAAATCCTTCAATGCCCGGCTCATCAAGTTCTACCGGCACACCATGATGTCCCAACATACAATCCATGATGATATTCAATGGCTTTGTTAAATACCGTTGCTGTCTTCTATCTAGTCCATTGCCTTCTGTACATCGTTCACAGATTTGCTTGCGCAGTTTCCGCCAAAACCAAGTGCCCAACCTGTCATGGCGATAACGTGAACCGTCATAACACTTTCGACTATTGGGAAAAATGAGTGACGATGAAGCGTTCGAAAATAACGCTTGAAAAGCAGATGCAAATTTCCCAAGATCATGCATTGCCATGAACATGCTCATCATTGATGTAAACTGCGCTCTAGGGATTCCCAAATAATTGCTTAATTCAGCAGAGAGTTTAGTATCAGCGTAAAGCCACTCATAACACACAGCCGCCACATCCAAACAATGGTAGGGGAGCAAGTGATAGTCTGCCCCATCCTGATTAACGTCTTTTTTAGCTTTACCCCAATATTTAAAATAGGGAGGGAATTCCTTATCCATGCCGTTCCTTTATATTCGAAAAATACTGTTTAAGTACATTTCCATTTTTTTACTTCATCTACAATGAGGTAAATAAAACCAGTAAATTAAGTGTACCGATTGTGCACGCATATATCGGCTAATTACCGAATAGCCATTCTTTTACGTCGCTTTCGTTTACCAGTACGAGCTGTTGCTGTTGAGGTGTTTTGGCTAAAAACTCGGTTCTTACATGCATTTCTTGGAGCAAGTATTGCGCTAACGCGGGTTTTGACTTGATGACTAATTCGCCATTTCTCATCTTATAGTCTTGCTCAATAATAGTTCTTTGTGCTTTTGAGAATCTAGGGTCGGGTTGAATGCGCAAACTGACTTCTGTATTCCAACCTGAGTCATCACTTTCAAAATGTGTCGCCTTGCCCATTAACGTCGGCTCGCCCCGAAAACGACTGAGTACAAAGTCTCTAAACTCACCTCGATATTCACAATAGCCACGTAAATGCCAACGTAGCCCCGTTTTCACGAAGGTATGTGGCTGAATTACTCGCCCTTCCTCCGTCGTTTTGCTAAGCGAAACGTAGTCTACATCTACTCTACGCTTTGATTTTACTGCGCTTACTAATGCTCTCATGATGTTTGGCGAAATTGTTCTTGCCGGTAAACGAAGTTTTGCGTGGGTAATTGAATTTGCGGTCAACACAGTACCTTCGTTCAAGCCATTGAGCCAATCGAGATATTCACTGACGTCGCCAGAAATATACTGCTGTTGAAATGAGTCTTGTGCGAGGTGAGCTTTGGTACTTTTGCAATAGGCGAGGTTTGTAGGACAATAGTCTCTGTAGTGAGTAATATACTTTTTAGCTTGCGTTACACTAATACCAAAGTTATCACACAACTCTCGGCTGTTTATCTGCCCCTGCCAGTAGGCAACTAATTCAATAAACCAAAAGTATTTTGAGGTGCTTTTGTTTTCCATAACAATTTGACCTTCCTTTGCAATTCATTAACATTAAACTAAAGTATAAGAACTGTAAAATAATACTCGCTCAAAAAAAAGGCGAACCAACAGGTTCGCCTTTCAAATCAAACTCTAGCAGCAACGCTGCTAAACCAACAAAAACCTACCCCTCAACATAACTCTCAATGCTAGGGCAAGAACAGATCAGGTTACGGTCGCCGTAAACGTCATCAATACGGTTAACCGTTGGCCAGAATTTGTTTCTGTGTACTTCTGGTGCAGGGTATGCCGCTAGCATGCGGTCGTAGCTACGGTTCCAGTCGCTGTCACAAATATCGGCCAATGTGTGTGGCGCGTTGTGTAGCGGGTTGTCAGTGGCATCCCACTCGCCGCTTTCTACTTTCGCAATTTCTTGGCGAATGCTAACCATGGCGTTAATGAAACGGTCTAGTTCGTACTTCGCTTCCGACTCTGTAGGCTCAATCATAAGCGTACCCGCTACTGGGAAGCTCATGGTTGGGGCGTGGAAGCCGTAGTCGTTAAGGCGTTTTGCAATATCTAGCTCGGTAACGCCGCTTGCTTCTTTAAGCGGGCGAAGATCAATAATACATTCGTGTGCTACGCGGCCATTGTTACCTTTATAAAGCACGGGGAAGTGCCCTTCTAGCTGCTTAGCTACATAGTTGGCATTTAGAATTGCTACTTCAGTGGCTTTGCGTAAACCAGCGCTGCCCATCATTTTAATGTACATGTAGCTAATAGGCAGAATAGACGCACTGCCCCATGGTGCGGCTGAAACGGCGCCGCAGTTTTTGCCAGCGGTTTCAATATTCACCACAGTATGGTTTGGTAGGAACGGTGCTAGGTGCGATTTAACACCAATGGGCCCCATACCTGGGCCACCACCACCGTGTGGAATACAGAAGGTTTTGTGTAAGTTAAGGTGCGATACGTCAGAACCAATGAAGCCAGGTGACGTAATGCCAACCTGTGCATTCATGTTCGCGCCGTCCATATAAACCTGGCCGCCGTACTGATGAACGATGTCACACATTTCACGTACGGTTTCTTCGTACACACCGTGGGTAGACGGGTATGTGATCATGGCGCACGATAAGTTCTCGCCCACTTCTTCCGCTTTTTTGCGTAGGTCGTCAAGGTCTACGTTACCGTTAGCATCACAAGCCACTACTACCACTTTAAGGCTAACCATTTGTGCAGACGCAGGGTTAGTACCGTGGGCGGAACTTGGAATTAGGCACACGTTTCTGTGCCCTTCGCCGCGGCTTTCATGGTAACGCTGAATAGCCAATAAGCCTGCGTATTCACCTTGCGCACCTGAGTTCGGCTGCATTGAAAGGTTGTCGTAGCCTGTTACGTTAATGAGCCACTCAGCCAACTCGGCAATCATTTCTTGATAACCTTCGGCTTGGTTTAGTGGTGCAAACGGGTGAAGCTGGCCGAATTCAGCCCAGGTTACTGGGATCATCTCAGCCGTTGCGTTTAGCTTCATGGTGCACGAACCCAATGAAATCATCGAGTGGTTAAGCGCCAAGTCTTTGTTCTCTAGGCTCTTAATATAGCGAAGCATTTCAGTTTCTGAGTGATATTTGTTGAACACTTCATGGGTTAAAATGTCGCTGGTACGAACTAGCGTGTCAGGAATAGACTTAACGCCTTGTGTGGTTACGCTAGCGTCTAAGTCTTCAACCGTTAGGCCGTGCTCTTCACCTAGAAGCACATCGAATAGTGCAATAATGTCTTCACGGGTGGTGGTTTCATCTAACGACACACCTACCGCGCCTTCAAGGTCGGCACGTAAATTTAAGCCCTGTTCGTAAGCCTTGTTTAGTACCGCTTCTTTATCGTCAACCATAATGGTTAAGGTGTCGAAGTAGGTGCTATGTTTAAGTGCTAGCCCTTTTTGGGTTAATCCTGTCGCCAAAATGTCGGCAAAGCGGTGAATACGCTCGGCAATTGTTTTTAAGCCTTGTGGGCCGTGGTACACAGCGTAGAAGCTTGCCATGTTGGCTAGAAGCACCTGCGCGGTACAAATGTTCGAGTTGGCTTTTTCACGGCGAATGTGTTGTTCACGGGTTTGTAGCGCCATGCGAAGTGCTGGGCGACCACGGGTGTCTTTACTTACACCAATAATACGCCCTGGTAGTGAACGCTTGTAGCTGTCGCGTGTAGCAAAGAATGCCGCGTGGGGGCCGCCGTACCCCATGGGTACACCAAAGCGCTGCGCACTGCCTAGTGCCACATCAGCACCTAGCTCGCCTGGTGATTTAAGCATTACCAAGCTCATTAGGTCTGCCGCTACTGCTACTATGCCTTTTTTCGCTTGTACCGCAGTAATAACATCGCTGATGTCTTTTACTTCGCCTGTGGTAGTGGGGTATTGAAGTAGCGCACCGAAAATATCGTGGTCTGCGGCTTCTTCTGCTTCGCCTTTAATGATTTCAAAACCGAACATTTCAGCGCGGGTTTCTACCACGTCTACGGTTTGTGGGTGAACATCATTGGCAATAAAGAACGCATTCGCTTTTTTGTTCTTAGATACACGCTTAGCAAGGCCCATAGCTTCTGCGGCCGCAGTACCTTCATCAAGCAATGACGCCGATGCTAGCTCTAAGCCAGTTAGGTCAATGGTCACTTGTTGGAAGTTAAGGATAGCTTCCAAACGACCTTGGGCAATTTCTGGCTGATAGGGCGTGTACGCGGTATACCAACCTGGGTTTTCTAGCACGTTGCGAAGAATAACGTTGGGTACGTGGGTATCGTAGTAACCCATACCAATGAAAGAACGGTTGATTTTGTTCTTTTGTGCAACAGCTTTAAGTTCATTTAATGCTTCAACTTCTGTCGCCCCTTCACCACATTTTAATGGCTCTGGTAGCGCAATACCTGCCGGTACGGTTTGCTCAATTAAATCGTCTAATGAGCTTGCACCAATGGCAGACAGCATTTCTTCAATTTCACCTTTTCCCGAGCCAATATGACGGCGGATAAAGGTATCTTTTTGCTCTAGTTGAGCCAATGTTGGGGAAGTATTCGACATAACGTTGTTAAGCACTCGTAATGGTTGCCGCAAGGGCGCGTTAAATCTTAAATTTAAAAAGGGGCGCTATACATAGGCCCCTTTTTCAAAATGTACTACATGAAAATGGCGTAACGAATTACTCTTCGTCTATGCTGTTTTCGTAGCCTTCTGCGTCAAGTAGGCCTTCTACTTCTGCCGCATCGTCAGCTTTAATTTTGAATAACCAGCCGTCACCGTAGGGGTCAGAGTTAACCAGCTCTGGTGAGTCTTCTAGGTCTTCATTAACTTCAACAATTTCACCTGAAATAGGTGCATAAACGTCAGACGCCGCTTTTACCGATTCAGCAACACAAATATCGTCGCCAGTACTTACGGCATCGCCAACGTCTGGCAGCTCTACAAATACCATGTCGCCAAGTAGGCCTTGAGCGTGCTCAGAAATACCTACAGTGAAAACACCGTCACCATCTGGGCGTACCCATTCGTGGGTAGAGGCATAGCGTAAATCAGTTGGGATGTTGCTCATAATCGTTCCTGTTAATCTTTGTAAACTTAAGAAGTTATTTTATAAAACACTTTTTCCATTGCGAACAAAGGAGGGCTTAACCACTTTTACTGTAACCCACTTTTTGCGCATTTCCACTTCTACTGTTTCACCAGCATCACGTGGTACTCGTGCCATGGCAATTGAGTGACCTAGTGTTGGCGAGAAAGTACCAGATGTGATAACGCCTTCGCCGCTTTCTGTTTTCACTTTAAGGCCATGACGAAGCACGCCTTTTTCAGTCATCACCAAGCCTACTAGCTTGTCGGTACCTGCTTCGCGCTGTGCTTCTAGTGCTTTACGCCCTACGAAGTCACGTTCTGCCGGTTCCCATGTAATTGTCCAGCCCATGTTGGCGGCTAGTGGCGATACGGTTTCATCCATATCTTGGCCGTATAAGTTCATACCCGCTTCTAAACGCAGCGTGTCACGTGCACCTAACCCGCAAGGCTGTACTCCAGCATCTAATAAGCCTTGCCAGAAGCTTGCGGCTTGCTCAGTAGGCACCATAATTTCGTAGCCTGCTTCACCGGTATAACCTGTGGTAGCAATGAATAAGTCTTCGGCTTGTACGCCAAAGAATGGCTTCATGCCCGCTACCGCTTCTTTTTGCGCTGCGCTGAACAAGGTGGCTGCTTTTTCTTTTGCGTTAGGGCCTTGTACGGCAATCATGGCAAATTCAGGGCGCTCGGTGATGGTTACGTCAAAGCCTTCGGCTTTGCTCATTAACCAGTTCATGTCTTTTTCGCGGGTTGCTGAATTAACCACTAGGCGGTAGTTGGTTTCGTCGAAGTGGTAAACAATAAGGTCGTCTACTACACCGCCTTCTTCATTCAGCATGCCGCTGTACAGCGCTTTGCCTTTGTCTTTTAACTTCGCTACGTCGTTTGCAAGTAGATACTGAAGATAGGCTTTCGCTTGCGCGCCCTTTGCATCAACAATGGTCATGTGAGACACATCGAACATACCCGCGTCTTTGCGCACTGCGTGATGCTCTTCAATTTGTGAACCATAGTTAATGGGCATATCCCAGCCGAAGAAATCGACCATTTTCGCGCCAGCTTCTAGGTGCTTGGCGTGTAAGGCGGTAGTGTTAGACATTCCACTTACTCTTTTTGAATTGAAAGGTAGAAAACGCCATTGAGTATAGTGAGCTACACCTTATGCAACAAATTGGAATTTCTTATCAATACATTTGCATTTATAATGTATGCGCTTAACTACATCAGGAATTCAAATCTATATGAAACAGCTTTCGTTAGATAACTTGCGCACCTTTGTTAGCGTTATAGAGCTTGGTGGCTATGCCAAAGCGGGCGACTTTTTAGGTCGTTCTCAACCTGCGATTAGTTTGCAAATTAAAAAGCTTGAAACCCAATTAGGCAAAAAGCTGTTTACTAAAGTGGGCCAGCGACATGTTCCTAGCGCCGACGGCAATTGGTTGTATCCTAAAGCTAAAGAATTATTAGAGCTTAACGACAATATCTTTAGAAGCCTTACGCCCGCGCCATTAAGCGGGCGATTACGGTTGGGCATTCCTAACGAATTTGCCTCTACCCTTTTACCGGGTTTAATTGGTGAGTTTTCTAAGCGTTATCCCGATGTTTCTCTCGAAGTCACGTCTGCTTTGAGTCGTGATTTACTGCACCCCAGTCAGCGTGATCATTTCGATTTAATATTGGCGCTGGTAAACCCCAATGAAGACACGGAAGGGGAAGTGGTACTTGAAGATGACGTAGTGTGGGTGGGTGATGCTAGCCACCCGCTCGTAGGCGACAGCATTCCGTTAGTACTCGCCCCCGATGGATGCATGTACCGAAGCCGGGTAATAGAAGAACTAAAACAACAAACTTTTGCCTGGAAAATTACTTACACTAACGCCGATTTAGGCGGGCTGGTCGCCGCTATTAAGCAAGGCTTAGGCATTACCGCCCTCGCCCGCTCTAGTTTGCCGCAAAACGTATCGCCCCTTAACCACCCAAAACTCCCTAAATTAGGCAGGGTGAATATCTGCCTATTTAACCAAGACACTCAACACCCGGTTATCAGCAAAACGCTGGCTGAGTTTTTTAAAGCTAGGCTCACTGAATAGCCGTTAGGGCAACTCAGCCAGCCCATGTTTTATGCTTGCAATGGCATAAGCGTGCCCAACGGGCTAGCTAAACTGTCTGGTGGAGTCGTAAAGTAAGCAGGGCCTTTGTCGGTCATGTACAGGCAATCTTCCAACCGCACGCCGAACTCACCCGGAATATATAACCCGGGTTCGTTAGAAAAACACATGCCTTTGTTCAATGGCGTGGTTTCACCCCTTACGAAGTTCACGCTTTCGTGCCCTTCCATACCTATACCATGGCCGGTTCTGTGGCTTAACCCAGGTAAGGCATAATTTTTGTCATACCCTTTACTTGCGTAGTATTGGCGAACCGCGTCGTCAACACCACCGGCAGGTGCGCCCACTTTAGCGGCGGCAAAAGCAACATTTTGGCCCTCGCGTACGGTATTCCACACGTCTTCCACTTTTTGCGACGCTTTGCCAAATACCAAGGTGCGGCTTATATCACTTTGATACCCGTGCACACTGCATCCGCTATCAAGCAAAATAACAGAGCCTTCTTGAATAACTTGTTTCGCATTGGTGCCGTGGGGGTACGCACTGGCGTCGTTAAACAACGCTAAACACCAGGTGCCACTGCCCCCTAATTTTCGTTGCGCCGCATTCATTAGCCCTTTAACTTGTGCTTGGCTCATGCCCAACTTCAGGTTGTTAAACACATGTTCGTAAGCGCGAAGGGTCACTTCATTAGCTTTGTGCATCAGGGTAAGTTCGGCAGCGGTTTTATACATTCTACAGCCTAAGGTCACAGGCTCTGCGGCAACGATATTCATAGCCGGTAAGGCATTACTGATGCCGGTAACCACAAAATAACGCACACTACTTTCAAAGCCTATGTTGCCCGAACGAATACCCCGTGACGTCAAAATGTTTGCTACTACCTCAAAAGGGCTCTCGTGCTCGTTCCACACCTGAACGTCGTCGCCCACCTTTAAGCTTTCTAGCACGCTGGGCTTTTCAAAAAACGGGGTTACCACGGCAATGTCGCCTTTTTGTGGAATCACTAACGCAGTTAAGCGTTCGCTGCGCCACCACTGTATTCCTGAAAAGTAGTCCATGGCTGCGCCGGGTTCAATTAACAGGGCAGCCATGTTGTGCTGCTTCATAAGTTGCTGCGCCTTTTCGATACGCGCCTTTCGCTCTGCAACAGAAATAGGGTTTACCGAGCCTGTTATATTGCTTAAAGATTCAGTCACATTTTTA
The DNA here is from genome assembly GCF_015767655.1 of Alteromonas sp. B31-7. Taxonomy (NCBI): domain Bacteria; kingdom Pseudomonadati; phylum Pseudomonadota; class Gammaproteobacteria; order Alteromonadales; family Alteromonadaceae; genus Alteromonas; species Alteromonas sp. B31-7. The sequence goes on along the minus strand of NZ_CP065233.1, from coordinate 1,219,801 downwards.
CCTGAATCACTGCCAGCGGCCATGCCAGCCAATGGCGTCAACGCCAGACTTGCGCCGGTAAACTTCAAAAAATCACGTTTATTCATGGTTGTTCCCTGTCGTTTTTCATTTATCGTTTTTATAAGTGCTTAAGCCCACATCACCATAGTAGCGGCTACGCCAATAAGCAGAAGGCCAATAATCTCACGTTTCGACACTTTATCGTTTAACCAAAAGTGTGCCAGCAGCAAGGTAAGCAATACCTCTATTTGACCGAGTGTTTTTACATAGGCTACATGCTGTAGCGCCATAGCGGTGAACCAACACACAGAGCCCAAACAACTGACGGTACTAATCACCAGTACGGTATGAACATTGGCTAGCATTTGTTTAAGTATGTTGGGTTTACGAATGAAAATGTAGAGGCTAAGGCCTGCGGCTTGAATGCTTACCACCCAAAGTAGCACCCAGGCTGCCGCCTGTTTAAGCGGCAAAGCTAATAGGTGCGAGGCTTCACGAACAAAGAGCGACGTAAGCGCAAAACACGCGCCGCTGGCCAAACCAATACACAAGGTTTTTGTGCTTAAGCTACGGGTTGCACCCTGTTGAACACTTTTACCTGCACTTAATACAAATACCGCCACGCCCCCCAGTACAATCCCTAACCAGCCGATAACACTCAAATAGCTGCCAAAAAACAAAGTCCCTAAAATGCCCGCCACTAAGGCTTCACTTTTTGCCAAGCCTGCACCTATGGCAAAGTTACGCTGCTTAAAAAGCATGACCATAAACGATGTGGCGGCAATTTGGAGAAGCGCTGCCAGTATCACTACCAGCACGAAAGAAAGGGAAAACTGAGGCAGTTCTAGCCAGGCTGGCTGAACATTAGCGTGGCTGTCAAAAGATGGTTGAGATAAACAGGAAAGCAACAGCAGGTACGCTAATGCAATAGGCGGCGCAAATAAAAAGCGCGACAAGGTTACACCTAAGGTGTCTACCTTATCGCTAAGTTTACTTTGCAGGGCATTGCGTCCGGTTTGGAGAAAAACTGCACCTAAGGTAAATAGCACCCAACTCACTTAGCGTTCCTTCTCTATGTCTTCACTTGTAGGTTGCAATGAGGGCTTACGTCGTTTCCCGCAAGGCCGTTAAAGCCCCATAGCATGCGCCACGAAGGCCTGCTTTACCGTAGTAAGTTTGTCGGTGGCGGCTAGCCCAACTCCACGAATAAGTTTCTTCACAGGGTCGTTACCGTCGAATAAAAACTTAAACCCGTCCATAGCCGCTATCATTTTCACCGCTTCGGTTTTGCGCGCTCGCTCGTAGGGGCGCAAATAACGATGTTGCGCAATGTCTTTTTGACGGTTTAATAATGCAGAGAGTGTGTCGGCTAAGGCCAATGCGTCTTGCATGCCTAAATTGGCGCCCTGCCCCGCCAGTGGATGAATGGTGTGTGCGGCGTCGCCCACTAACACCACCCCATCTTTCGCCCAGCTTCGCGCGTAACGCATGGTTAACGGAAAAGTATGGCGCGAGGTCTGTAAGCTAACGTTACCCAAGGCAGCGTCGCTCGCCACAGTTAGGGCGTGACAGAAATCGTCATCGCTGCATTGTTGCAGCTTACTTGCAGCATCCGGTGTCTGCGACCAAACAATTGAACAAACATGCGGGTTAGCCATAGGCAAAAGTGCTAGCGGCCCTGTTGGCGTAAAGGCTTGGCGCGCAACATTATTGTGTGGATGCTCGGTTTGAATATTGGCCACAATGGCCGTGTGTTCGTAATCACGAAAGGTAATGGGAAAGCTGGCCTGCTTTCGCACAGAGGAGTTAGCGCCGTCTGCGCCTACTAACAACCTACAACTGATGGCGTCATTATTATCTAGCATAAGCATGCTTTGCGACGGCCCTACTAACATGCGTTCAATACTTTGAGTCACTACCGTCACGTTCGCTTGTTGCATTACGCTGTCTGCCAGACCGTTCACTAACGCGGCATTTTCCGCAATCACGCCTAAGCTGTCGTTACCCATGTCGTCGCAATTAAAATGTATATCACCAAAACTGTCTTTATCCCACACATGCATTGCCTTGTATGGGTTAACTCTGTCTTGTTGAACAAACTGCCAAACACCGAGTGAATCCAAAGCCTCAATATTGGCCTGATTAATGGCGCTTACTCTGGGGCTTGGTGCGTCTAACAACGGCACAACGAGAGGGTGTTTGTTTATCACAGCAATACTACATGGGGCATCTTTTAGTGCTGCGGCTAATGTTAAGCCAACTATTCCACCACCAATTATTGCTATATCAACATGTTGCATAAAAGCTCTCTCATTGTGTTATTTGTTTTTGCCAATAATAACGGCTTGCTCGCATTAGCTAGCGTGTTTGGTTTTTACTGAAGGCGCAAAACCTGTGGTTTGTTTTACAAAGCGGCGCTTTAAACTTGGTACAATATTTAACGTTAACAACGCGGCATTTCTTGCCAATACTAATGGGAAATAGGTATTTGAAAATGTGCGCACTAGGGTATCGGTAAGCGCTATGGTATTTTCACGATCCCGCTGGCGGTTTTGCCCATATTCACGCAATAGCGAATAGTCGCCTGGATCCTTGCACTGGGTTAGGTGCCCAACTAAGGTGACAATATCTCGTAGCGCCAGGTTAAACCCCTGCCCCGCAATAGGGTGAAGGGTTTGCGCGGCATTCCCCACCACCACGGTGCGGTGGGAATAAAGGCTGTCTGTCACGCGCAACGAAAGCGGGTAACTCACGCGATCGCTGATGGCATTAATGACACCTTGCCTGAATCCAAAGTCTTGTTGAAGCTGGGCCAAAAACTGCTTATCAGATAACGAAAGCAATGCCTTGGCTTTATCTGGGCTGACTGTCCATACCACTGAAAATCCATTCCCCTTGGCCGTTTCACCGTTAATACTGCTGTCGAAGGGTAAAAACGCTAACGGCCCGTTGGGGGTAAAACGTTCGTAAGCTTTGTTATTATGTGGCAGTTGGGTATGTACATTGGCCACCACGGCCACTTGGTTGTAAGGGGTTTGCGTTCGGCTAATTCCCACTTGTTCAATGAGTGAAGATTGCCCCCCGTCGGCCATTATCACCAGTTTGGCTTGCCAACACTCGCCAGAATCCAATGTCACCTGCGCATCATTGGCAGTTCGCTCAATGGCAAACACGCTAGCGGGTGCAATATGGGTAATGCCTTCACTGGTAGTGTGCTGTTCAACTAACGACGCTAATGCCGATAGCGACACCACTTGCCCAAATGCATCTAAATTGAAGTCGTTACAGTGCAGCTGAGTCATGCCCAGCCACCCTTTATCGCTAACTTCAATGTGCTCTATTTTACCGGGGTTTTGCTGAGCTAAGTCGTGCAGTGGCACGCCCATCGCGGTTAATTCATTGACGGTGCGCTTTGCCAGGGCAATAACTCGCTTATCTTCACGAGGATGAATACCGTCGGTTTGTGCGCTATCTTGGGCATCAACCAATACCACCGAGAAACCGGTAAGTTGGCTAAGCCCCTTGGCCAACACAGTACCTACAATACCGCCACCCACTATCACTATGTCAGTTTGATTCACCTGCTATGCGCCCTTCATTAATGCTTCTATGGCGTCCACCGTTTTGGGTACATCGGCAGTAAGTACATCAACACCGGTAGCGGTTACCACCACGTTGTCTTCAATTCTTACCCCAATACCTTTGTATTGTTCATCTACATCTAGGTGGCTGCCGATATAAATACCCGGTTCTATGGTCAATACCATGCCGGGTTTCAAGGGTCTGTCTTGGCCATCAATTTTGTAGTCGCCCACATCATGTACGTCTAACCCTAAGAAATGACCCACACCATGCATATAAAACTGTCGCCAGGTTTCTTGCTGAAGGTTTTCTGCAATAGTGCCACCAAGCAATCCTAACGACACCAAGCCTTCAGTTATTACCTCGGCACTTTGTTGCATGGCTTCGCCTAGGGTGCTACCTGGCCCCAGCGTGGTTAATACTGCTTCTTGTGCTTTTAGCACCCATTCATAAATGTCTCTTTGGGGTTTGCTAAATGTCCCGTTGGCAGGAAAAGTGCGCGTAATATCTGCTGCATAGCCTTGGTATTCACACCCCGCATCCACCAGTACCAGGTCGCCGTCTTTAATTTGCGCGCTGTTTTCGGTGTAATGCAAGATACATCCGTTTTCCCCACTTCCCACTATGGTGCTATAAGCTGGGGTGCGTGCACCTTGCATGGCAAAACTATGGTGCAGCTCCGCTTCTAGGTGATATTCATAGCAGCCAGGCTTTACAAATTGCATGGCACGTTTATGTGCCGCAGCAGATATTCGACCTGCCGTTTTCATCACTGCCACTTCGCATGCCGACTTAAATACCCGCATTTCATGCAACATGGGCCGGGTGTCATGCATGCTATAAGGCGCGAGTGACGCTTTAGGCGCCTCACGCAATGCTTGTAATGCATCAAGCACAAGTGCATCGGCTTGTTTATTTTCGCCCAATGCAAAATAAAGGTTGTCGTGACCTAGCAATGTTTCAAGTAATGCTTCGTTTAATTCAGACAACTCAAACGCTTCATCTAAGCTAAATACCGATAACGCTGCCTCTGCACCTACCCGTCGCCCTTGCCATACTTCAGCGTCGGGATCTTTATCTTGCACCACCATCGCACGGTAGCTTTCGCCATAGCGTGGGTGATTTGAAAGCAGAAGCCATGCCTCTGGTTCGTGAAATCCAGTGAGATACCAAAAGTCGCTATTTTGGCGAAACACATATTCGGTATCTCGACTGCGAGTTACCACTGATGCCGCGGGCACTAAGCACACGCTATTAGGTAAGCACTGAGCTAATAACCTATCTTGGCGAGCAATAAACTCTTGCGCACTAATCATATTATTGGCCTTATCACGCTACGTTAATGGTCTTGGGTTGGTATTTAATGTACGGATGGCTTTTCTTGTTGATCATCTAAAAGCGACTGTCCTAATTCGCTGTAGCACAAAATGGCCGATATTTTTACGTATTCCATGACTTCGAATAAGGCCTTTTCAGACTCTTCATCAGCGTCCATGGGTTCTTCCATACGCGAAATATCGGCAAAGTCTTCAAGTGCTTCTTTAACGTCTTCAGAACACTGCATTAAGTCTTGTTGGTGCAAACCAAACCCTAACATAAACCCTTGAACCCAGTTAATTAACGCAGTACCTCGGTCGTTAATAGGCGTTTGATCGTCAGGTACCATTAATTGCAAAGCAAATTCTGGCTCTAGAAGCTGCTGGCATACCTGATTGAATAAGCTAGTCAGCAAATATTCTGTTGCGTCGTTAAACTTGTCGCCTTGGTTAATCGTTTCACTTAGCGCCGTTAACCAGTTGCGATCGGTCAGTGACATACCGCCACACAACATGCCCACGAGTATGCCGTGCACTTCAGCGCCATCCACAATAATACCGTGTTGTGACAATTTATTGCTTACGCTGTCATAATCGAGCTGTTTTTCCACAAATACTGTTCCTTTTTCGGTGATACTTCATACTAGCAAATTCATGCTTTAAAACCTACTTTTAGCAAATTGGTTAATGTGTATTCGAACGTGCAGTAAATAAAGGGTTTAGGGTGGTAAGGCTGATGTAATTGCTCTATGATCCCCGACACAGGATAAGGATTTCCCCACGTAACAGTACAATGATTGAGCTTCGTTCAATTGCGTGTATAATTGCTGACCATCTGGTCAAGAAACTTACCTTTCTTGCTTAGCAGTAATGAATAACTTCGCAAAGGTTTGAAAGGCGTCTTAGTGATCCACTTCACGAAGTACCGCGTTTGATATACCCTGTTGCGTTACACAACAACAATGTCTCCTGGGATGTACGCCAGTTCATTCATGTCCCTGGCCGATGCTTTAAAACTAGGAAGTTGAAACGATGGCTATTGTGCAAGCTCGGCGCGTATCGAGAAGCCTACGGCTATTGTGATTCTTCCGCCCTGAACTTTTCGGTTCACGGGCGAACGATGAACAGCGGCATTCTGGGAGACGCCCTCTTTCGACGGAAGAAGAAATGGCAATTATAAATTTTGGCTCTATTAATATCGATCATGTTTATCAGGTAGATCATTTTGTTCAACCTGGTGAAACCTTGGCTTCTACCCACTACCAACAGCTTTTAGGTGGTAAAGGCGCCAATCAATCTATTGCCCTTGCACAAGCTGGTGCTGATGTATGCCATGTTGGCAGCATTCACGAAAATGACGCGGCATTTAAACAAGCGCTAATTAAAAAAGGCGTTGATTGTCGTGGCGTTAAGTGTTCTGAAACCCCATCTGGCCATGCCATTATTCAAGTTACGCCAAGTGGCGAAAACGCGATAGTGTTGTTTGGCGGTGCTAATCAAACCATTACCGCAAAAACTGTCATGCAGGCGCTTGATGGCACTAAGCCGTCCGACTGGGTTTTAACACAAAATGAAACCAGCAGTATTGACCAAGTATTGCGTCAGGCCAAAGAAAAGCAGTTAAAAGTTGCCTTTAACCCTGCCCCTATGAGCGAATCAGTAAAATCGCTTCCACTTGAATGTATCGATTTACTTATTGTGAACGAAACGGAAGCGGCCGCCCTTACTGAAAAAGATTCACTCGATGATATTGTAGCGGTGTTTAAAGAGCAGTGGTCAGAGTGCGAAGTTATCATTACACTAGGCAAAGCCGGTGTCATGATGCTAAAAAATAACGACTGCATTAAAGTCGACGCATTTTTAGTAGACGCAGTTGATACCACGGCAGCGGGCGACACCTTTATCGGTTATTTCTTGTCGGCTTACAGCAATCACACTGACGCAAAGCGCGCGCTTATTCGTGGCTGCGCGGCATCAGCTATTGCCGTAACGAGAGAAGGCGCAGCTCAAAGTATTCCCACTCAAAAAGAAGTGGATCGTTTTTTAGCAAAACACAGCTAATTGCAGAACGCACAGAGTATTTTTAATGGCACATAAAATCATTTTAGACACGGATCCTGGCATTGATGATGCCATGGCTATCTTTTTCGCGTTTCAATCACCCGATATCGACGTACTGGGTTTAACTACGGTTTATGGTAACGTGCCTGTGACGATGGCAGCCCAAAACGCGCTAACCCTTTGTGAGTTTGCAGGTAAAGATATTCCTGTAACAAAAGGCGTTGGCATGCCTTGGGTAGGTCCAGAATCTACTTATGCGCACTTCGTACATGGTGATTACGGTTTCGGTCATATGAAACCTGAAGCCCCTAAGGGCGAGCTTGACCCTCGTAGTGCAGCACAGTTTATTGTAGATACCGCACGCAAGTACCCAGGCGAAGTCACTATCGTGGCTATTGGCCCTTTAGGTAATCTAGCGCTAGCACTTCGCTTAGAGCCTGACTTACCTAAATTAGTGAAAGGTGTAAGCATTATGGGTGGCGCAGCATTTGTTCGCGGTAATGTCACGCCGGTGGCTGAAGCCAACATTTGGAATGATGCCCACGCTGCAGAAATTGTGTTTGGTGCCGATTGGAACTTAACCATGTTTGGTTTAGACGTCACCAATGATGTGCCATTTAAGCCATCATTCGTTGACGTTCTTGCTGAGAAAAACCCTAAACTAGGTGGTTTTGTTCAGGAAAGCGCGCAGTTCTATATGGATTTCTATTCTCAGAACCGCGAAGATCGTGTGTGTTTCTTCCACGATGCCTTCCCTATCGCTCACTTACGTCACCCAGAGCTCTTTGAGTTAACTGAAGGTCACGTCCGTGTAGGTACAGGCCCTCTTGACCGCGGTCAAACCGTGGTTGCGCCTTTAGGTACTACGCCAAGTCCGCTGTGGACTGAAGCAAATACCATTAAGGTTGCCACCAAAGTTGACCACGCTAAGTTGGAACAATTGTTTGTTGATACTTACGCGTTGTAGTGCATGAAAAAAGGTGGCAATAGGCCACCTTTTTTATTCATTTAATTCCCATTGTCGAATGGCCTTTTATGCAGCGCTCTGAATTACGAAAGCAACTAAGGCTAGCGCGTCAGCAGCTAACACGCGCTCAGCAAGACAAGGCCGCAGAAGCTGTGCTTCAGCGCTTGTGTGACCTTCCACTATTATCTCACGCTACCTACGCAGCCTGTTATTTACCCAACGATGGGGAAGTTTCGCTTACCCCGTTTATTAAGCATTGTTGGCAGAGCAAAGCCACCTCTCACCCTATGCGATGCAACACCACCTTGCCTGTGCTTCATCCAGTGTGTAAGGGCCATCTGTTGTTTCTTGGCTATGATGCGCAAACTCACATGGTGAAAAACACCTTTGCCATTCCCGAGCCTGAACTGGCGTGCCAAAATATTGTTCCTATGCGACACCATAGCGTTATTTTTATGCCGCTGGTGGGCTTTGACAGTCAAGGTAACCGACTGGGCATGGGCGGCGGCTTTTACGATAGAACCCTTGCCTCGGTGCGCGAAGCACACTCCCGTCCAGCCCTTGTAGGTATTGCCCACGACTGTCAACACGTTGATAGGTTACCTGTACAATCTTGGGATGTTCCCCTTGATGCAATTGTTACTCCTACGCAAACCATTACCTTCAATCAGAAATAAAACCTGCAATTGCTAAATTGAGCCATAGGTGAAAAGGTGGCTTTTTGTTAGACTCTAACAAAACCCACTGGAGAGTAACGATGGATCAAAACGCAAAAAAACTGGCCGTAGCTAAAGCCGCTATTGAATACGTTGAAAACGACAGCATTGTGGGCGTAGGTACAGGTTCTACCGTGAACTTTTTTATCGACGAGCTTGGTAAAATTAAGCATAAAATTGAAGGTGCCGTGTCTAGCTCTGAAGCATCTACTGAAAGGCTGAAGGCACTTGGCATTGAGGTATTTGAACTCAATGAAATCAGCCAGCTTTCAGTATACATCGACGGTGCGGACGAAGTGACCGAGCACAAACATATGATTAAAGGCGGTGGCGCAGCGCTGACGCGCGAAAAAATAGTCGCCGGCGCAGCAACTACCTTTGTTTGCATTGTCGATGAGAGCAAACGGGTACCCGTGTTAGGCAAATTTCCACTACCGGTGGAAGTTATCCCGATGGCACGCTCATTTGTAGCCAGAGAGTTAGTTAAGCTGGGCGGAGACCCTGAGTACCGCCAAGGCGTAGTCACTGACAACGGGAATGTCATACTTGACGTGCACAACTTAGAAATACTGAATCCTCGTGAGTTAGAACAAGCCATTAATAACATTCCAGGCGTTGTTACAAACGGTATATTTGCCTTACGGGGCGCAGACATTGTACTTTCTGCCACCAACACTGGGGTAGATACCTTTAAGTAAAATTCTGCTTTTAAGTTAGCCCATTTTCTGTTAACTTCCGTTTAGACGTCTAGATGGCCTTTTGAGAGCTAAAGGTGGAGTGTGCATCGGTAGATGGAATGCCCACCTTTCGCTCTGTAAATACTAATTTTTTAAGAGATAGCGAATCCATGAGCAAAGTTTCACTAGAGAAGGATAAGATCCGAATATTGTTGTTAGAGGGAGTTCACAAAAGTGCGCTGGAAACCCTAGAGAATAACGGTTATACGAATATTGAGTATCTCAAAACCTCTCTGCCCGAAGACGAGCTAATTGAGAAAATTAAAGATGCTCACTTTGTTGGAATTCGATCTCGTACACAAATTACTGAAAAAGTGGTGGATGCAGCGAAGAAATTGGTTGCCGTTGGCTGCTTCTGTATTGGTACAAACCAAGTAGACCTAGAAGCCACGCAACGTCGTGGTATCCCTGTCTTTAACGCCCCTTTTTCTAACACGCGTTCTGTCGCCGAATTAGTGCTGGGACAAATCATTCTGCTACTTCGCCAAGTGCCAAGCAAAAACGCGAAAGCACACCGTGGTGAGTGGGAAAAAACTGCCGATGGTTCATACGAAGCCCGTGGTAAAACCCTGGGGATTATTGGTTACGGTCATATCGGTACGCAGCTTAGCATTCTGGCAGAGCACCTTGGTATGCGCGTGCAGTTTTTTGATATTGAAGACAAGCTAGTATTAGGTAACTCTACGCAAGTTAAGTCGCTAGAAAAGCTGTTAAACACCGCTGATGTTATTTCTTTGCATGTACCTGAAACCCCGCAGACACAGAATATGTTTGGCGCTAAAGAATTTGCACAAATGAAGAAAGGTAGCATATTCATTAATGCTTCTCGCGGAACAGTGGTAGACATAGACGCGCTGGCAGACGCGCTTGAAAGCGGCCAATTAAACGGCGCCGCCATTGACGTATTCCCTGTTGAGCCAAAATCGAATAAAGAAGAGTTTCAATCTCCTCTACGTAAATTCGATAACTGTATTCTTACTCCTCATGTGGGCGGAAGCACCCAAGAAGCGCAAGAAAACATTGGTATTGAAGTGGCCGGAAAACTGGCGAAGTACAGCGATAATGGCTCTACCCTGTCTGCGGTGAACTTCCCTGAGGTATCATTACCTGAGCATATCTCACGTTCTCGCTTGCTGCACATTCACAGAAACCAGCCAGGTATACTTACTCAAATTAACCAAGCGTTTGCGGAAAAAGGCATTAACATTGAAGCCCAGTATCTACAAACGACTGCAGAAATTGGTTATGTGGTGGTTGATGTTCAACAAGACCGAGCTTACGACGCCTTAGCCCAGCTGCAGCAAATTGACGGCACAATTAAAACCCGCATTTTGCACTAAGCAAAAAGCCGACTAATTAGGCATAAAAAAACGCTGCAATGTGCAGCGTTTTTTTTGCTTTTTGCCTGCGCTTAGGTGTTAGAACCTAGCTTTATCTCGCAGGGTTTAAAAGAAGTTATACACTAAGCTAACCGCTGTTTCAGTATCTAGCTTTTCTACATCGTCTTCTACGTCGGTGTTGTGATCAAGTTTGAACGACAAACGCATAGACAAGTTGCCACTAATGGTGGCGGTAAGTGCTGATTCAGCACGCGACTTGGTGTTTTCAGACCCTACTTCTGTACTTACCGTTTGGGTAAATTTAGCTGTGTCTGAAATTTTCCACGTATAAGCACTTGATGCACGAACAATGGCACTGCTTTGGTCTTCACCGTCTTGTGTTTCAGCCCATGAATAACCAGGACCAATTGAGTACTCAAGCGTGTGGCGCTGGTTTTCTAGCACCTTTTGGTTCCAACCCGCTGCGAGGGTTGCTTGGTAATCAAAGTTACTTAAACGGTCGTCTTCGTATGAAGCAAATCCGAACAAACGGTTATCAGGGTTTTCTAGCTTGTAATTGCCCTGTGCAGAACCGTAGAACTTTTGTGCTGATGTGTACTCTTCTTCTGTACCATCGTCATTATCTACCGTTTCTTCTTTATACAAACCTTCGATTGCGTAATCGTTGCTCCATTTCTCAAGCTCTTGGTGAGCAGTAATGCCTGCACTGATTGAGGTAGTCTTGGTGTTACCTGTTGTAGAGATAAAGCCGAGCTCACCGTCCATTGTGAAAGGCTTTATTTCGTCTTGCGCAAAGGCTGCTGAAGAAGCTGATAAGGCGATAAGTGTTGCAAGAAGCTGTTTATTCATTGGCAATCCTAGTGGTTTACTATCCTTTACCGTAGCAGGCCAGTGAACTGTTACACACGGGCTGTACGGCGCAAATTTACTGCGGGCAATAGTACCTACCTCACATTCTCAGTCAATGAAGGTTAGCCTAAAAAATCGCCAAAAAACGCAATATTTACACTAAAAGATAAGATAAATCGGGCTGTTTTAAAAAAACTGGTATACCAACGCCACCGATGTCTCGGTGCTTAACGGGTCAATATCTTCTGCCGTGTCACTTTCGTGACTTAAAATAAACGACAATTTCATCGCAAGTGAGCCAAAGACATTGGCCGACAACGACGTTTCAGAGCGAGATTTGGTATTTTCAGCGCCCGCTTCTGTGCTTAAAAACTGACGAAGCTTGGCCCCTGAATTCCAATGATATTTATATTCGGCGGAGGCGCGAACAATCACCCCGTCGTTCACCGAGTCGGTGGTTTCTTCTTCAGGTTCAACAAATGCGTAGCCAGGCCCAATGCTGTACCTGAACTCACTTTCTTCGTCACGCCATAAGCGTTGCGACCAACCCGCCGCCAATGAGGCTCGTTGATCGTAACCATTGAAGTCATCATCTTCATAGTCGCCGTACATGAAAAGGCGACGGCCGGGTATGTTGAGTTTGTAATCGAACTGAGCACTGCCATAAAGACGCTTTGCGGTCACTTCTCTTTCGCCTGAATCAACGGTACTTTCTTTGTACAGCATTTCGGCAAAATATAAGCTGCTCCAGTTTTCCGTTTCGTGATCGGCATTGACGCCCGCTTTAACGCTGGCAGCAGAAGTATTTCCCGTATTCACCAATACCCCAAGCTCTCCATCTAACGAAAAGCGGGGAATTTCATCATCGGTATCTGGCGTAAAATCGGCATGATATAGCGTTTGAATGAGGTCTCTATCGGTGGCCAAGGCACCAAAAGAAACACTCATCAGCGTGAAAAACAACCAGCCACGGGAAAACGTATTAAGCATAATTTAAATTAGGTTTAGTCTATTTAATTGGTTTTGTTTACTGAGCGGGGTCAATAAACACCTTATTATGCCCTTCCGTGGGAGGCGCTACATTCGCTGCACGCAGCTTTTAGCTAAGTTTGTACCTTATTGCTTAGTGTATCAACATTGCAACTTTTGTGGTTTCAATATCCGCAAAAGTGATCGCATTTGAAATAGCATCCATATCGGCACTTACACTATTGGCTATTTCTTTAGAGAAAAGTTCAATTTCACCGTAACATTCTTTATTGTGCTGCATGGCGGTAATGCGTGAGGCCAATGCTAAAATGCCGATGTCAGTGTCTGCATCCTGTTTGGTAGGGTCGTTTGCGTTCATTACAGGGTAGTAAAGCACAAGCGGCAACTTCCAATTTTCCAATATAGTACCGCTACATTCTGAAAAGGTAAATCCGAAGTGTCTGATTTGCCTTACATAGGGCAGTTCACAAACCTTATCATCTTGGTAAATCTTATAAAGATCTGAAGAATGTTTAGCTACAACTAATTCACTCAAGTTCTGCAAAATCCCCATGACAAAGAATCGTTCGCTGCCGCGAATGCCAAGGTGACGTGCAAGGCATTTAGCCACCATGCCGCAATATACAGCTTGATACCAATGCTTATCTAAATCGATATGAGGGGTATTGAAAGACTTGAATGCAGAGTTAGCAGTTTCTGCAACCACCAGATTGTACAACGCTTCGCCACCAATCACGCTTATGGCTTTAGAAATTGACTCTACCTGCGAGGGAAAACGGAACAAGGCACTGTTGGCAAGCCTTAACACTTTGGCAGTTAAGGATGGATCTACACTGATCAGCGCACCTAAATCCTCCGCGCTAGAACGCGGGTCGTCTAATACGGCTCTAATACGAATACAAACCTCAGGCAAAGCAAAGGATTTAGCTGCCAAGGCCACGTACTTATTTAACGTCATGAATAGACCTACTTAATTTCTAATAATCAACTACAGAGGCTACCGTGAGTACCCGGCTTATCTGCTATTAGGTTGAGCCTGTATCGTCGGATCCGTCGAACATACCTAGCTGCTCACCCACTCCACTGGCGTTTTGCTGCTCTTTGTCTTTACGGCGCGCCCGCGCGTAGGCCGCCGCTTTTCGTTTATGGCACGCAGAGATAATTTTCCTACGGGTACCATCGTCAATTTTTAGCCAATACAAGCGTTCTTCACGACTACGAAAACAGCCTTTACAAAATCCTCGGGGGCCTGATTCACACACACCAATGCACGGGCTAGGGATAGCAAAAAACTCGAGTTGTTGCCCTTGATTTGAATGATCCGTCATCGTTCATTAGTGCCGTAATGAATGTGCTTAGGGACAATTAAACCCCAGGTCACGTATTTGTGCCAGTAGACATTAGCCGCAGCTGTACTCTATATGGTGGATTTACCGGTAAATATCAACTCTGTATCTATACACGGGTATAAACCATTGGTGTGTCATGACCATTTCCCACGTAGGCGCTGGCGCATTGTAGGTGGCAAAAACATAGGCCAAACAAAAAAAGGCCACTCTATTGAGTGGCCTAAAAATGCCCCTTAAGAGGGCAACGCTTGGGTAGACGGGAGAGTTAACCTTTGCGTTTTAGCAAGTAGTAGAAGACCGGTGTAAGAATTAAGCCAAAGAAGGTCACACCTATCATGCCGGAGAATACGGCAACCCCCATGGCTTGACGCATTTCCGCCCCCGCTCCGGTTGAGAGAACCATTGGCAATACCCCCATAATAAAGGCAATAGAGGTCATCAAAATAGGGCGTAAACGCAAGCGACTGGCTTCTTTAATCGCCGACAGAGCATCCATACCACTGTCTTGTAGCTCTTTGGCAAATTCCACAATAAGAATGGCGTTTTTGGTGGCAAGCCCAACCAATACAATCAGCCCTATTTGGGTAAAGATATTGTTATCGCCGCCATAAATTTGCACACCAATAAGGGCACTTAACAGGGTCATAGGTACAATAAGAATAATAGCCAATGGCAAGCGTAGGCTTTCATACTGCGCCGCTAACACCAAGAACACCAACAGCACCACCAACGGGAAAACAAAGGCTGAGGCATTACCCGCCAGTATTTGCTGGTAGGTTAGTTCGGTCCATTCGTAGGTCATACCCAGTGGTAGGGTTTCTGCCAAAATTTCTTCAATGGCCGCTTTGGCTTGGTCAGAGGAATAGCCCGCTGCTGGCGCGCCATTCACTTCCGCCGTCACATACCCGTTGTAGTGCATAACACGGTCTGGGCCGGCGCTGTGCTCAACATTTAAAAATGAGCCTAAGGGGATCATCTCGCCTTGTGAATTACGCACTTTAAATTGCGTAATATCGCCAATTTCCTGTCGATATTGCGCATCGGCCTGCACGTTCACCTGGTATGTTCTGCCAAATAAGTTGAAGTCGTTGACATACAACGAACCTAGGTACGCCTGCATAGTAGTAAACAAGGTGTCTATGTTTACTCCTTGGCTTACCGCTTTTTCGCGGTCTACGTCTACATCAAGCTGAGGCACCGCCACGGTAAAGCTGGTGAACGACCCGGTTAAGGCTGGGTGTGCCCACGCTTTGCCAATCACTTCCTGAGTGACCCGCTCTAGTTCTTGAAAGCCAAGATTGCCTCTATCTTCAATTTGCAGTCTAAAGCCGCCAATAGTCCCTAGCCCCATCACTGGCGGAGGCGGAAATATAGCCACGTAAGCCCCTTTGATTGCGCCAAACTGCTGATTTAGCTTTGCTGCAATGGCCCCTGCTGATAACTCGGGTGACTGGCGTTCATTAAAGGGTTTAAGTGGCGTAAACAAAATACCTGAGCTTGGACTGTTAGTGAAACCGTTGATATTAAGCCCGGGAAACGCCACGGCGTCAGACACACCTGGGTGCGCCATGGCAATCCGTGACATTTCACGAATGACCTCTTCGGTTCTGTCTAAGCTTGCCGCATTGGGTAACTGTGCAAACGCCACCAAATATTGCTTGTCTTGCCCTGGCACATAACCGGTGGGCGTAGACGCAAATTGGTTATAGGTAAGCGCAATTAAACCTGCATACAACACCAATACAATACCGCTTTTACGAATTAACCCACCCACAGCGCCGGTGTATTTTTTTGAGCCTCGCTCGAATACGCGGTTAAACGGGGCAAACACGAAACGGCCAAACACTTTGTCCATGCCACGGGTTAACCAATCATTGGCTTTACCATGAGGCTTAAGCAATAGCGCAGACAGTGCCGGGCTAAGGGTTAACGAGTTAATCGCAGATATGACTGTGGATATAGTGATAGTAAGGGCAAACTGCTTATAGAATTGCCCGGTTAAGCCACTCATAAATGCAGTAGGAATAAATACCGCGGCAAGCACTAAAGTTGTGGCAATAATAGGGCCAGTCACCTCTTTCATGGCTTGCACGGTGGCATCAAAAGGAGACTTACCCTCTGCAATATTTCGCTCTACGTTTTCCACCACCACAATAGCGTCATCTACCACAATACCTATTGCCAACACCAAACCAAACAATGATAAAGCGTTAAGTGAAAAGCCCATAAGCTGCATGAACGCAAAGGTTCCCACTAATGAAATAGGCACTGCAACAAGGGGAATGATAGACGCACGCCAGGTTTGTAAGAACAGCACTACCACTAATACAACCAGCAATACGGCTTCCAGCAAGGTGTCGACTACGGCTTCAATAGAGCCTCGAACAAACACCGTGGGGTCGTAAACAATGTCGTACTCCAAACCGTCGGGAAACATTGTCGACAGCTCAGCCATACGGGCGCGCACGTCATCAGAAATTTGAATAGCATTTGAACCCGGCGCTTGAAATATAGGTAAAGCCGCGGCCGGTTTATTATTTAACAGCGAGCGCAATGAATAGTTGTCTGCCCCTAACTCCACACGGGCCACGTCCTTAAGACGGGTTATTTCCCCATTTTCGCCGGTTTTGACAATAATATTTTCAAACTCGGTTTCATCTTTTAATCGCCCGCGAACGTTAATCAGTAACTGAAATTCGCTTTTACCCGTGGGTTGAGAGCCTAAGCTTCCTGCTGCCGCCTGCTGGTTTTGATCGGCAATAGCTGCGGCCACATCGCCAGGATTTAGTTGTAGCGCGGCAAGTTTATTCGGGTCTAGCCACACACGCATGCTGAACTCACCGGCGCCAAACATACGCACCTGCCCTACTCCGTTAATACGAGCCAGCTCGTCTTTTACAAACTGATCAGCATAGTTAGACAAATACAGCATGTCGTAACGGTTATCTGGCGAGGTTAAATGCACCACCATGGTTAAATCTGGTGATGATTTTTCGGTAACAACCCCTAAGCGCTGTACCTCTTCGGGCAAGCGGGGCGTGGCGCGGTTCACACGATTTTGAACGAGCGTAGTGGCATCATCAGGATCGGTGCCGATAGCAAAGGTGATAGTAAGGGTCATGGTGCCATCGCTGGTTGCCTGCGACGACATATACAGCATATCTTCAACACCATTAATTTCTTGCTCTAACGGCGTTGCAACAGTAGCTGCGATAACTTCTGGGTTGGCACCAGGGTAACTTGCCGTCACGACAACGGTGGGCGGCACCACTTCAGGGTATTCTGTAATAGGCAATTGCCACACCGCAATGGCCCCGCCGATGAAAATAAGCAACGACAGCACACCCGCAAATATCGGGCGGCTAATGAAGAATTGCGAAATGTTCATTACTTAAGACCTGCCGTAACCGTAGGCGCTGACACTGAACCACCAGCAAGCACATCATCAAACTGCGCCATGTTTTGTGTCAGCTCGGTGGCATTATCCACACGAGACTGCCAATTAGACAAATTAGCCAAAGCGTCTTCATCACCCATAGGCACTTCGTTTGCTGCCACCAACGCACCAGGGCGAACACGCTGCAAGCCGTCCACAACAATGCTGTCGTTAGCGTTTAAGCCACGTTTAATAATACGCATGCTACCCACTTTATCGCCTAATGTTACTGGGCGGTATTCCACTTTATTTTCTTCATTTACTACAAGGACAAACTTGTTGTTTAAATCTGTACCTATGGCTTTTTCTTTAATAAGAATGCCTTGCTCCTGGGTGTCGCCTGCCAGTTTAAGGTGGGCAAACAAACCGGGGATTAAACGACCCTCGTCATTGTTAAATACGGCGCGCACGCGAAGCGTGCCTGTACTGCTATTCACTTGATTGTCGATAAAATCAATTTGCCCCCAGTGATGATAGTCAGACTCATTTGCCAAACGCATAGCAACAGGCTGCTCACTAACGGCCGTTGACGCCTTATTAGTAGACGATAGGTAGTTAAGATACGTTTGCTCATCTATGTCGAAGTACGCGTAAAGACGATCTGTTGACACGATACGCGTTAACTCGGTTTGCCCTGCCGTGACGAAGTTACCTTCGGTTATATTCGCGCGAGAAATACGCCCTGAAATTGGCGCTTCAACACGGGCAAAACCACGGTTTAAACGCGCTACGTCAAGCTCCGCTTGGGTTTGATTTAAACTGGCTAACGCCTGATTCTTTTCTGCTAAACGGGCATCTAGCACTTCTTCAGACACCGCTTGGGTTTTGCGAAGTTTGAAGGCGCGATTATAGTTCTGCTCAGCAAGTTGAACGCGGCTTTTCGCTTCTTCAAGTTGCGCAGTTAAACGAGAAACTTCAGCCTTAAACGTACGGTTATCAATAAGGAACAAGGTTTGACCTTGTTCAACATATTCACCTTCATCAAAAGCCACAAAATCGATATAGCCGGACACGCGAGGACGCAACGCAACAATATGTGGAGACTCTAAACGACCTGTAAAGTTATCCCATTCGGTTAACCGCTGAGATACCACTTTTGCCACATCAACAGGCACACCAGTATTTGCCTGCATGGTCTGAGCTGGCCCTTTTTCATCGCCGCCACATGCAGCGACCAGCAAAGTAAGGCTTACCATTGCCAATAAACGGGTAAAAGTTTTCATTGCAAGATACTCTTAAAAATTGAACTAAAGTTTGATGCCGTGCATTATGCACACCCTCAAACAATAAAAATAATTATCTTTTAATATGCAACACATCACATGATGTTATATATTAGGAAGCAGATGAAGTTATGAACAACTCACCGTTCGTGGTATCAATGCGTTACGTCCACGCCACGTTTTGACCAAAGGAGACGAAGATGCGTCCACATGATTTAAATTTACTCATGATATTTGATGCCATCATGACAGAAGGTGCGATTACGCGCGCTGCCGATAGACTGTCGATGACACAGCCTGCTGTATCTAATGCCCTTTCGCGCATGCGTACAGCGTGGAACGATGAGCTGTTTGTTAAAGACGGTCGCGGTATTCAACCCACCTCCTTTGCTAAAAACCTGTGGAGCCAAATTCAAGGTCCCTTAGGTGAGCTTGAAGTGGCCGTCAACCCTACCGACTTCAACCCTGCTACCGCTAAACGTACCTTTCGTATTGCCGCCACCGACAGTATCGTTTCTATTGTGTGGGGACCCCTTCGTAAAGTGATTGAAAACGAAGCACCGGGTATCAACATCCACGCTATTCCCAACTACGATATGGAAAGCCATAAAATTCTCAAAGATGCTGAAGCCGAGCTTACGTTTTCAAAATATCTTGAACCTGGCTCAGTCATTCGCGCAGAACACGTGCTCGACCCAAGCTGGGTGGTGGTAATGCGCCCCGATCACCCGCTGGCAAAATCGCAACTCACTTTAGAAGACTTTGTGGCTGCCGATCACTTATTGGTGTCGGTTACCGGCGATGTAACTGGCCCTACCGATCAAGTGCTTGCAAACCTTGGTTTAAAGCGCCGCGTGGCCATGTCGGTTAATCAATTCTATAACGCCACACCACTACTGAGAGAAAGCGATCTCATTTGCGTGGCGCCTTCTCTTGTCTTGGAAAGAGAAATATTTTCCGGCGAATTAGCGGTGTTTGAAACGCCCATTGAAATCGTCAGCTCTCCCCTTTCTGTTATGTGGCATAAACGTCAAGATCAAGATGCAGGCTTGCAGTGGTTGCGTAGCTTAGTGGTGAAATTTATTCGGGAACGCGCCCAACGCCATGAAATGCTGCTTTCCCAGTGTTGCCGAAAAGCCTATTGCGCAGATACCGTAAAACGATTTATGGATCAGCGAAATATGGACTGTAGCGAATTTTCGCCAGCCCACTTAAACGTGCCAAGTAACGATGAGATTAACAAGGAAAATGAAGAGCACAAAAAGCCGGCTTAGTGAGGGTATTGCTGAAGCCGTTGTTTGGTGACTAGGCCTCTACCTTCCACACGCGCTATATTGCCCATTAACTCTATTTGATATTCTCCATATTTTGATTTTGCCTTTATAGCGTGTTTAGCCGTATTTGACATCTACCAGCACGGGCATTTTGAAAATACTCGTCGAGATTTAGATATAGTATAAAAAAACCCGCTCATTGAGCGGGTTTTTAAATTTCATCACAAAGACTCAGTTACTTTTTCTTCTTTGCTTTTGGGTTTGGTAGGTCTGTAATGCTTCCTTCAAAGATTTCAGACGCTAAGCCAATAGACTCGTTAAGTGTTGGGTGAGCGTGAATAGTTAATGCAACATCTTCTGCATCAGCACCCATCTCAATAGCTAGGCCAATTTCACCGAGCATTTCGCCCGCGTTGGTACCTACCATTGCACCACCAATAACGCGGCCAGTTTCTTTTTCGAAGATCATCTTGGTCATACCGTTAGTTGCATCAGAGGCAATCGCACGGCCTGAAGCAGCCCAAGGGAAAGTTGCAGTTTCATAGCTTACGCCCTGCTCTTTCGCTTCTTTTTCAGTTAAACCCACCCAAGCGACTTCTGGCTCAGTATAGGCAACTGAAGGAATAGCACGTGGGTCGAAGTAGTGCTTCTGCCCAGCAATAACTTCTGCTGCAACATGGCCTTCATGCACCGCTTTGTGTGCAAGCATTGGCTGACCTACAAGGTCACCGATTGCAAAGATGTGGTCAACGTTAGTACGCATTTGCTTATCAACATTGATAAAGCCACGCTCGTCAACGTTTACGCCAGCAGTATCAGCACCAACTAGCTTGCCATTTGGCTTACGACCAACAGCAACCAATACTTTATCGTAACGAACGGGTTCAGCAGGCGCTTTTTTGCCTTCAAAGGTCACATACAAGCCATCATCTTTTGCTTCAACCGCAGTTACTTTGGTTTCTAGCATGATGTTAAACTTGTCTTTGTAGTCTTTCATGAATACTTTCATGATGTCTTTGTCAGCTGCTGGAATTAGCTGGTCTAAGAACTCTACTACATCAATTTTTGAGCCTAGTGCTTCGTACACTGTGCCCATTTCTAGACCGATGATACCACCGCCTAGTACTAGCATTTTCTCTGGAATGTCTTTCATTTCCAAAGCGCCAGTTGAATCAATTACACGGTCATCTTCAGGGATGAACGGAAGGCTTACTGGCTCAGAACCCGCAGCAATAATCGCTTTTTCAAAAGTAATAGTAGTAACGTCGTCACCATCTTTTACTTCTAGGGTATTAGCGCCTGTGAACTTGCCGTAACCTTTAACGTGTTTGGTTTTACGCATTTTTGACATGCCGCCAAGACCGTTAGTTAGTTGGCTAACAACGCTGTCTTTGTATTCGCGGATTTTGTCTAAGTCGATGGTAGGCTCGCCGAAAGTCACACCGTGGCTTGCAAGGTGCTTTGCTTCTTTCATTACTTTAGCAACGTGAAGAAGGGCTTTTGAAGGAATACAGCCTACATTTAGACAAACACCACCTAGGGTGTCACGAGAGTCTACGATAACTGTTTCAATACCTAAGTCAGCTGCACGGAAAGCTGCTGAATAACCGCCAGGGCCGCCGCCCAGTACCACCAATTGCGTTTTTATTTCGCTCATTGTGAACCTCAATCCTGTTCTTGTAGGGTCATGCTATTACTTTTGTGTAATAGCATAACCTAAATGCCGCCAAATGGGCTGATAAAATCGTCGAAAATGTTACTGATATTGTAAACTTTTTCGACCTTTTACTTAAAGTATGATTCTGCGTAAGTCAGTTAGGTTTGCAGCCACCTCGGTAGAGAATCTTGCACCTACCGCACCATCGATTACTCGGTGGTCGTAAGACAGGCTTAGCGGCACCATTAAGCGCGGCTCGAACTCTTTACCATTCCACTTAGGCTTCATCTCAGACTTAGACACACCTAATATGGCGACTTCTGGTGCATTTACAATAGGCGTAAACGCCGTACCGCCAATACCACCTAGGCTAGAGATAGTAAATGTACCGCCCTGCATGTCTGCAGCTTTAAGTTTACCTTCGCGGGCTTTCTTGGACGTTTCGATAAGCTCGCGAGAAAGTTCTTCAATACCTTTCTTATTCACATCGCGAATAACAGGAACAACAAGGCCTCCCGGTGTTTCTACCGCAATACCAATATTGATGAACTTCTTAATGATTAAACTCTCGCCATCATCAGACAGTGAAGAGTTAAACACTTCGTACTTTTCTAGCGCTTTAGCGACTGCCTTCATAACGAAAACAAGTGGTGTGATCTTAAGACCAGACTTAATTTTCGCGTGGTAAGCATTTTGCTCTTTACGGAAGTCTTCAACGTCTGTGATATCGGCTTCGTCGAACTGGGTAACGTGGGGAATAGTCGCCCAGTTACGGTGTAAGAACGGACCAGAGATTTTCTGAATGCGCGAAAGTTTCTGCTCTTCAATTTCACCAAACTTGCTGTGATCAACAGGTTTAACTGGCACAATTTGAAGTACGTTATCACCCGCAGGGGCATTACCTGACGCGGCAGCAGTTTTAGGCTTAGCCAGTTCCGCTTTCACATAGGCTTGAACGTCTTCTTTCAAAATACGGTTTTTAGGGCCTGAGCCTTTAACCTGAGTTAGGGCTACACCAAACTCACGGGCAACACGTCGTACTGATGGTGACGCGTGTGCTTTACCTGTACTTTTCGCTTCTGGCGCTGGAGGCACAGGAGAGCGACTCGCAGACGCCTCTTGCTTAGGCGCTTCTTTCTTAGGCGCTTCAGCTGGCTTTTCCGCAGGTTTTTCGGACGCTGGTGCCGGTGCCTCACCGCCATTGGTTTCAAGCTTAACAACCAAAGTGCCTTGCTTAACCTTATCGCCTGCTTTAATAAAGACTTCCTTGATGGTACCTGCATGTGTTGAAGGTACATCCATGGTGGCTTTATCAGTTTCTAGCGTAATTAGGCCGTCTTCTTTTTCAACCGTATCGCCAGCCGATACAAGTACATCGATAACGTCAACTTCACCGTCTTCACCAATATCAGGTACAGCAACTTCAATAGTCTCGCTGCTTGCTTCTGCTTTAGGTGCTGATTCTTGTTGGCTCGACGCTTCGTTAGAAGACGCTTCTGATTTTTCAGCTTTCTCAGTTGAAGACGATGCACTTGAAGACGATTCGCTTGAACCGCCTTCACCAGCTATTTCAAGCTTAATCACTACCGTGCCTTCTTTTACCTTATCACCATTACTGATAAGAACTTCTTTCACTGTACCCGCGTGTGTTGAAGGTACGTCCATCGTCGCTTTATCAGTTTCAAGGGTAATAAGACCATCTTCTTTTTCGATGGTGTCGCCCACTGAAACCAACACGTCGATAACGTCTACTTCGTCATCAGAGCCGATATCCGGTACGGCAACTTCAATCACTTCACTGGTACCAGAAGCAGCAGGCGCTGCATCTGACTTGCTTTCCTCTTCAGGGGCTTCTTGAGCAGGAGCTTCTTGCTTCGGCGCTTCTTGCACATCATCAGAAGCAGTGTCTTCTGATGCACTTTCACCGCCAGCGGCCTTCATCTCACCGATAACATCGCCTTCTTTAATCTTATCGCCGACAGCGACAGACAAGCTTACGATTTCACCTTCAAACGGTGCCGGGATGTCCATCGACGCTTTGTCACTTTCTACAGTCACAACGCCTTCGTCTGCCTCAATGGTGTCGCCTACGGCAACACATAGCTCGATAACTTCAACTTCGTCACCGCCTACATCGGGTACGATAATCTTTTGAATATCTGACATATGTAAAATACCTTCTTTGGCTACGCGTAAAGTGGGTTAAGTTTTTCAGCGTTAATATCAAAACGCTTAATCGCTTCTGCTACCACTTTCTTCTCAACGTCACCACGTTGAGCCAATTCGTAAAGTGATGCAACCACAATGTATGACGCATTAACTTCAAAGTGCGTACGCAAGTTTTCGCGGCTATCGCTTCGACCGAAACCATCTGTACCTAGGCAGCGGTATTCAGTATCGATAAACGCACGTACTTGATCTGAGTAGTTCTTCACATAGTCAGTGGCAGAAATTGCAGGGCCTGCATCTTTCGTAATAACCTGACCAATGTAAGGGACTTTTTGCTCAGCTTCTGGGTTAAGCATGTTGTAACGTGCTACGTCTTGACCTTCACGGGCTAGCTCGTTGAACGAGGTTACCGAGTACACGTCAGACGATACGTTGTAGTCTTCACACAGAATTTGTGCCGCTTTACGCACTTCGTTCAAGATAGTACCTGAGCCCATTAGCTGAACGTTAAGCGTAGACTTGTCGTTTTCAACACGCTCTAGCTTATAGATACCTTTAATGATTTGCTCAGCAATATCGTCACCTTCTGGCATTGCCGGGTGCTGATAGTTCTCGTTCATCAGCGTTAGGTAGTAGAACACGTTCTCGTTGTTACCGTACATACGACGCAGACCGTCTTGAACGATAACCGCGACTTCGTAACCGTACGTTGGATCGTAAGTAATACAGTTAGGAATAAGGTTCGCCTGAACATGTGAGTGGCCGTCTTGGTGCTGTAGACCTTCACCGTTAAGTGTGGTTCTACCTGCAGTTGCACCTAGTAGGAAACCGCGTGCTTGGCTATCGCCTGCTGCCCATGCAAGGTCACCAACACGTTGGAAACCAAACATTGAGTAGTAAATATAGAACGGAATAGTGGTGGCGTTACAGGTTGAGTAAGACGTACCCGACGCCACCCATGATGCCATTGCACCTAATTCGTTAATACCTTCTTGCAGTACCTGACCTTTCTTGTCTTCACGGTAGTAAGCCACTTGGTCTGCATCTTGAGGCACGTATTTTTGGCCTTCGTTAGCATAAATACCTACCTGACGGAACAAGCCTTCCATACCGAAAGTACGGGCTTCATCAGGAATAATTGGCACAATGCGCTTACCAATTTTCTTGTCTTTCAATAGCGCGTTAAGTACACGCACGAAGGTCATGGTGGACGATACTTGACGGTCGCCTGAACCTTTCAAGATAGCATCGAAGGCGCTTAGCTCTGGAATTTCAAGCTGTTCTTCAGCCTGCTCGCGGCGAGAAGGCAGGTAACCACCAAGTGCTTCACGACGTGCACGAAGATATTTCATTTCTTCGCTGTCTTCGTCGAATTTGAAGTAAGGTAGTTCTTCAATCTTCTCATCGGCGATTGGAATGTTGAAACGGTCGCGGAACTGCTTGATAGAGTCAACGTCCATCTTCTTCACGTTGTGCGCCACGTTTTGCGCTTCACCCGATGCACCAAGGCCAAAACCTTTAACGGTTTTAGCAAGAATTACCGTTGGGCGACCTTTCGTATCAATGGCTTTTTGGTATGCCGCAAATACTTTAACTGGGTCGTGACCACCACGGTTTAGGCGCCAGATGTCATCGTCAGACATGTTGGCTACAAGTGCCGCGGTTTCAGGGTACTTGTTGAAGAAGTTTTCACGGGTGTACTTGCCGCCTTTGGCTTTACAGTTTTGGTATTCACCGTCTACGGTTTCACCCATAAGCTGGATTAGCTTGCCAGATTTATCGCGGGCAAGCAGTTCATCCCAGTAACTCCCCCAAATGACTTTCACGACTTCCCAGCCTGCGCCGCGGAACGTACCTTCAAGTTCTTGGATAATTTTGCCGTTACCACGTACCGGGCCGTCAAGGCGCTGTAAGTTACAGTTGATAACAAACGTTAGGTTGTCTAGGCCTTCGCGAGACGCAAGACCTATTGCACCCAAGCTTTCTGGCTCATCACACTCACCGTCGCCCATGTAGCAGTATACGCGCTGACCTGAACAGTCTTTAATGCCACGGTTGGTTAGGTACTTAAGGAAGCGGGCTGTGTAGATAGCTTGAAGTGGCCCTAAGCCCATAGATACTGTTGGGAACTGCCAGTAATCTTTCATCAAGTGAGGGTGTGGGTATGAAGATAAACCTTCCCCTGCGCACTCTTGACGGAAGTTATTTAACTGCTCTTCAGTTAAGTTGCCTTCCATGTATGAACGGGCGTAAATACCTGGAGAAATATGGCCTTGAGCGAAAATAAAGTCGCCGCCTTGGTTTTCATTAGGCGCTTTGAAGAAATGGTTGAAACCTACATCGTAAAGCATAGCAGATGACGCGAAGCTACCAATGTGGCCGCCAAGCTCAAGGTCTTTTTTAGATGCACGCAATACAATCATTAATGCGTTCCAACGAATTGCCGCACGGATGCGCGCTTCGATGGTCAAGTCGCCAGGCATGTTTGGCTCTTGCGCTGCAGGGATAGTATTGATGTAGGCAGTGGTTGCGTCATACGGTAGATGCGCTCCACTGCGACGTGCTTTATCAATAAGTTTTTCGAGTAAATAATGGGCGCGTTCTACGCCTTCCTCTTCTAAAACCGACTCAAGCGCATCAATCCACTCTTTAGTTTCTTGAGGATCTACATCTTGGTGCATCATATCAGACATGGTGCCATCCTATTTTTTGCTTATATAGAAAATCCTCCCTTAGCATTGCCCCTAAACTTAAAAGCGCTAAAAGAAGGAAAACTAAATTACGTTGTACTCACAGTGACCCAATCTGGCTCACCTGCTTTTGCATTGGCACAGGTTTTCACCTGACCGGCCGCTGCGAATGAATAGCTATCCAAACCTTTATCATTTAACGGTGGCTGAATAACTAAATTTCTAATCGACGTAACGCACGCTGTACGCGAGTATCACGCTGATTAATGGTTAATAGCGTTTTTTCAATAAACGCCAAATGCGTATTACATGCCTGACGCGCAGATTCAGGGTCACGTGCTGCAATTGCTTCTACAATTTCGCGACGCTGCTTAGCAATGTCTTCCACCGCTTTCAGGGTGCGCTCAGCATGTCAAAATTTCGTTCAATGTTGTCTACCAGCATACTTTGCATGGTGCTCATTACGTGTAATAGCACCATATTGTGTGATGCTCGTGCCATAATGATATAAAACTGCCCTAAGGCTTCAGCCTGAGCCCGCTTACTTTCACTGGCTTTAGGCGTTGGCAGTTCATTAAGCGCTTGCTTTAGCGCTTCGTAATCTTCTGGCTGGCCACGTAGCGCCGCGTAGTATGCCGCCATACCTTCAAGGGCATGACGAAACTCAAGTAAATCGAATTGGGTTTCAGGGCGTTGGCTCACAAGGTCCATCAATGGGTCTTTCATCGCCGCGTTCAGGTTGCGGTTTACGAAGGTACCGCCACCTTGTTTACGCTCGACAAGCCCACGGGCCTGTAAATTGCCAATGGCTTCTCTTAATGAAGGACGAGACACGTCAAATTCTAGCGCTAACTCTCTTTCTGGTGGCAACTTTTGCCCTGCCAATAATGTACCGTCAAGTATCATAGACTCGAGTTGCTCGGTAATCACATCAGAGAGTTTTTTTCGCTGCTGACGCATGCGTTGTATCTATCCTTCTTATTGTACGCGCTGAATATTACTCTGATGAATGTAAAAAATAATCGGGGTTAATTTAAACATTCATAAAATTGGTAATACCATTTTACCTATACAGTTTAAGGCAGATCGATTTCGAGGTAAATACTCTCAAGCATAGCAAACCTAATGCAGTTTGCTTGGTGTTAAGCTTTATTGTTGAATTTGTTAAGAAAAGTTATCGAACCACAACTGGTCTGATGAGGTTTGCAACTGCGGAAAGTGTGCTAAAGCAACTGATCTACAAATGGTTTCTTTGCAGACCAGTGCTGACGTTTTCAGTAAATGTAAAAAATAGTGGTTATGCGAGGCTACCCACGAGTGTCAAAGAAGCGGTCACCACCAGCAAGAAAACAACATTACGTTTTGCTAATTTTACTAACACCTTGGGTTCAATTGCTGCATTTTCGCTCTGCTGTGCATATTCTTCCGGCGAAAGTGTTTCTGCTTTTGCGGAAATCTGAGTTAAAACATCGTAAGCGGGTACGTCAAATTTAATGGCGAACTTAATCCACTCGGGTAGTGCTCGCGAAAAGTGCCCCATCATTAACATACCAAAAGCGGTAATTCTTACTGGGATAAAATCTAACGCAAACATAAGCCGTCCAGCGCCATCTTTTAATGGATGCTCAGCGTTACACAGGGCTTCAGTAGCACTTCGGCTTAAACAGTAAAATAACGCGCCAGGTGCGCCGAAACCAATGAACCAAAGCATAACCGCAGCATAGTGCTGATAATTCAACCATGTAAGATGTTGGCCAAAACTTTTCCCCTCACCTTTTGCTGTGCCATCGCTCTGCGCTGTGCTAGCGCAGTGGCCAAGTTGATCGGTATACATGCTACAGGCTTGCAAGTCGTTGCGTTCTGCGGCATTTAAAAAGCGCTTATAAATAGCGCGTAACGTAGGGCAGCCAATACAAACAAAAAGCACGATACTTTGTTCTATAAAGGTAAAGAAGGCACCTAATACCCAATATTCAATTAACCCCAATACCACTGGCGGTAGAAGCAAAGCGGCATACAAAGAAATAGGCGCGGTATTGTCAGACAGCCACTGGGTTTTCTCTAGCCAAGCTCGATACTGAGCAGCATACCTTTCGATATGCCAATTCGCGTCTTTACTCACCACACGCTCTAGGCTCAATACTAATAGCAAAGTCATTAAAATCATGAGATTACGCGCTTCCTTTTTAAATAAATGAAAGTGTTAGGGCTCAACAGTAAAAAGGCTTTGTCGAAACCTTGGCCAATCGAATTCGTATCCTGGGTCGGTTTTTCGCCCTGGTGCAATATCATTATGACCCACAATACGCCCGATAGTGATCCGAGGATAGCGCAGAATGATAAATTTAGAGAGGTTCTCTAGTGCTAAGTACTGTGCGTCTGTGTAAGGCAAGGTATCAGTTCCCTCAAGTTCGATACCAATAGAATAATCGTTACAGCGCTGCCGCCCCTGAAATGATGAAATGCCCGCATGCCAAGCCCGCGCATCAAAAGGCACGAATTGCTCAATCACGCCTGTTCGGTAGATAACGCAGTGCGCCGACACACGGATGTGAGCAATCTCTTTAAAAAAGGGGTGAGCATGGGGGTTTAACTGACCGGTGAATAAATCTCGAATACCAGAAGTGGCGAACTCGCCAGGAGGAAGAGAAATATTATGAATGACCAATAAGCTCACATCATCGGCGTTGGGTCGCGCATCGTAGTGTGTGCTTTTAATTTGCGTGGCGTTGTCGTATAGCACCATTATGTTTGATTTTTCGTGCAATCGTCTACATTCTCTAAAGTGTGACATTGCCTTGCTTGCGAAATCAAGGAAAGCCAAGAACAAAACCAAAATAACAGAGTAGTTAATAACATGAACAACGAACACCAGGATACCCGTTCAGCGGGTAAGTGGATGGTAGCCCTTGCATGGATTTGCGGCCTTGGCCTTCTGGTCTTTGTTTTTTCGGATTTACTGGAAAAACAAGTTAACCCAAATACCGAACCAGCCTCTCAACGGATTGGCACTCAGACAGAAGTTCGCTTAAAGCAAAATAGGCAAGGACACTATGTTACTAGCGGCTACATCAATGGCGAAGAAGTTGTATTTTTAGTAGATACTGGGGCTACGGACGTCGCCGTGCCTGCGCACCTTGCGTCGAAATTACAATTGCAGGCGGGCCGAGAAGGACTGGCAAGCACGGCCAATGGCGTGGTACGGGTGGCCGAATCTCGAATTAACACCTTGCGTATTGGCGACATTGTTGTGCATAACGTTAAGGCCAATTTAAACCCAGGTATGCAAGACGACCATATTCTTTTAGGCATGAGTGTTTTAAAGCAATTAGAGTTTACTCAGCGCGGAGAATGGTTAATATTGCGTACCCTTTGAAAAATGACTGCGATGAAGATGACATCACCCGATATACAGGCAATTCGCGAACAGGTTTCGCAAGCGCTTATTGAAGATTTAGGCGGCGAGTTAAACGCCGCGAAGGATATTACCGCTAACCTTATTGATGCTGACACTCAAGCCACCGCAACAATTATTACCAGAGAACCCTGTGTGGTGTGTGGCGTCGCGTGGGTAAACCAAGCTTTTGCCCTTGTCGACCCTAATGTGTCTGTCACTTGGCATGTGAATGACGGCGACAAGGTGGATGGCGATACAGTACTTGTTAGCTTATCTGGGTCGGCGCGCGCCATTTTAACGGCAGAGCGTACGGCGCTCAATTTTCTCCAAACCTTGTCAGGCACTGCGACCACCACCGCGTTTTATGCACACATACTCAGTGATAGCGAAACGAAGATCCTCGACACGCGAAAAACCCTGCCTGGACTACGTATGGCGCAAAAATACGCTGTACGCTGCGGCGGCGGACAAAATCACCGAATAGGGCTTTTTGACGCGTTTTTGATAAAAGAAAATCACATTTTTTCTTGCGGAGGTATTCGCCCTGCCATTCAACGCGCTAAGGCGATGATGCCAGGCGCGCCAGTTGAAGTTGAAGTGGAGTCAATAGACGAACTAAAACTGGCCTTAGAGGCTGGCGCTGACATTATTATGTTAGATAATTTCACTAACGAACAGATCCAAGAGTCAGTAGCGCTCACGAATAAGCGCAGTAAACTGGAAGTGTCTGGAAACATTACCGATGAACGTCTTGCTTCGTTAAGTAAATTGGGTGTGGATTACATTTCTTCTGGCGCATTAACCAAACATGTTCAAGCCATAGATCTTTCGCTTCGTATTAATATAGATAGCGATAAATAATTCCATCCTAATTGAGGGAGTTCTCTCCCTCGCTCTTTACTTATCAGCGCCAGTTAACACACACGTATTGTTCGCCATAACTTTTGTAACTACAAGATTATTATACAAAAGATTAAATGCATCATAGGTGCTGGGCGCTAGCTGTGCGATAACCTGCGAAAGCAACACACCGGTATAATTTCCGATACTTGTCAGTTAGAAATTGAAATCTATACTGAGTATCAAGTACCGGGGTCGTCATTCACGTCTCGGGTATAAATGTTAATTTGAACACGACTTTACTATTGCGTGACACACAGCTCCCGGAGAACAAATATGAAAAACATGAATGCGTTAAATCAAAAAGGTTTCACTCTAATCGAACTTATGATTGTGGTTGCTATTATCGGTATTCTTGCCGCTATTGCTCTGCCTTCATATTTAAACTACACAGAGAAAGCCAGCTTCACTGAAGTGACTAACTCAACCGCAGCAGCGAAAACAGCGGTAGAGATTTGCGCACAAACCACCGGTGCCTTGGCCAACTGTGACGGCGGCTCAAACGGTGTTCCATCTAATATTGATAACTCGTCTGATACTAGCCTTGTTGGCCTAACTACCGCTAACGGCGTTATCACAGCGACCGCTTCTGGTGATTCAGGTATCGAAGATGATTCAGGTAACGCAGCAACTTACGTGCTAACGCCAACTTTGGCAAATGGTCGTGTAACTTGGGCTGCAGCATGTACCCCAGCCACACTATGTTAAGTCGCCGTGCTTAGTGTGTAGAAAGGCCCAGCAATGTCTGGGCTTTTTTGTCTTTCCACATTGCATTTTCACACAGCGCAATATTGATTTTCTTTTTGGCGGAGTAGGTATTTAATGGCGAAGGCAGCAACCACCTATACTTGGCAAGGCAAAGATCGCCGAGGTAACAGCAGAAAAGGCGAAATTTCTGCTATTAGCCTTGCCGAAGCTAAAAACCTTTTGCGACGCCAGGGCATTTCTGCCAATAAAGTGAAAAAGCTGGCTACACCGCTATTTGGCAGAGGCGCACAAAAGATAGTAGCTGCCGATATTTCTGTGATGTCTCGGCAAATTGCCACCATGT
Organism: Alteromonas sp. B31-7; assembly: GCF_015767655.1. Classification (NCBI taxonomy): domain Bacteria; kingdom Pseudomonadati; phylum Pseudomonadota; class Gammaproteobacteria; order Alteromonadales; family Alteromonadaceae; genus Alteromonas; species Alteromonas sp. B31-7. The sequence goes on along the minus strand of NZ_CP065233.1, from coordinate 1,188,097 downwards.
TAGGGGCCGGTGTTACCCTAATTCAATCATTAGACATGATAGCGCAAGGCCATGCTAAAGCGTCTATGCGTAAGCTGCTTCACGAAATATCTAACGAAGTTAAATCGGGAAACCCTTTGTCTGGCGCGTTACGCAAACACCCTGATTATTTCGATGATCTATACTGTGATTTGGTTTACACAGGGGAGCAATCGGGTGCCCTTGAAACCATTTACGACCGTATAGCCACTTATAAAGAAAAGGCCGAAGCCCTTAAATCAAAAATAAAAAAAGCCATGCTTTACCCCATCGCGGTGGTAGTGGTTGCATTTGTGGTAACCACCATTCTTTTAATATTTGTGGTGCCACAATTTGAAGATATTTTCAGTAGCTTTGGTGCAGAGTTGCCTGCCTTTACCCAATTCGTATTAGCCATTTCCCGTTTTGTGCAAGATTATGGATTCGTGATGGCCATTGCTGCGGTAGGCGCAGGCATGCTATTTGTGCGTGCCCATAAAAAAAGCCAATCCCTAAGAGACAATGTAGATAAGGCCATTCTCAAAGCCCCCGTAGTGGGCGAAATACTGAAAAAGGCCAGCATTGCGCGTTTTACCCGAACGTTGGCCACCACCTTTTCTGCTGGTGTTCCACTGATTGGCGCATTAGAGTCTGCCGCAGGCGCTTCAGGTAATGCGGTATTTCGCGATGCCATTTTATTTATGCGCAAAGAGGTAGCGGGCGGCATGCAGATGCATACTGCCATGCGCGCCACCAATGTATTCCCCGATATGGTGACGCAAATGGTGGCGATTGGCGAGGAGTCTGGCGCGGTAGATAGCATGCTTAGCAAAATAGCCACTATTTATGAGGCTGAAGTCGACGATATGGTTGATGGACTAACAAGTTTACTTGAGCCTATTATTATGGCGGTGCTGGGTGTCGTTATTGGGGGCTTAATTGTGGCCATGTACCTGCCTATATTTGAAATGGGTAATGTAGTGTGAACCATTAGGCTGTTACCCCGGTCAGATGAATTGAAAATTCGGTTGCGCTGCATTAGCTTTCTTTGCCATCATAATTAAAAATAAAGAGATTTGTATTCTATGGAAGCGCTTATATCACTAAGCCAGCTTTATCCCCCTTTCTTTTATGGCCTTGTTTTTCTCGTCAGTTTGATGGTGGGAAGCTTTTTGAATGTGGTGATTCATCGCCTGCCTATCATGATGGAAAATAGCTGGAAGCAAGAATATAGCGCTTATTTTACGAATGAAAACACCCCCCAAAACGACGTTTCTGCCCCCCCTGCGACTAACGCTTCTGCCCCCTTCAATTTAGTTAAGCCTGATAGCACCTGCCCTGCCTGCGGACATAAAATTCGCCCTTGGGAGAACATTCCCGTTATCAGTTATTTATGCTTGAAAGGAAAATGTGCATCGTGCAAAACCCCTATTTCGTTGCGCTATCCCTTTGTTGAGTTATTCACTGCCCTCACCTGTACATTCGCGGCTTTTTATTTCGGCCCTTCTCCTCAAGCGCTTTGGGCAATGGTATTGACTTACTTTTTGGTGGCCATGCTATTTATTGACCTAGATAAAATGCTGCTACCGGATCAGCTCACACTGCCCTTGCTATGGTTAGGGTTACTCTTAAGTACACACTCTGTCTTTGTTGATGTGCAATCAGCCATTTGGGGCGCAGCCATTGGCTACGTGAGTTTGTGGTTAGTGTACTGGATGTTTAAAATTGCCACTGGAAAAGAAGGTATGGGCTATGGCGATTTTAAGCTACTGGCAGCGCTGGGCGCCTTTGTAGGCTGGCAAGGCTTACCTATCATTATTTTACTTTCTTCTTTAGTGGGCGCCATTGCCGGTGTGGCAATTATGGTGTTCCAAAACAAAGGTAAGTCGGTGGCGATTCCATTTGGCCCTTACTTAGCCGTTGCAGGGTGGATAACTTTGTTGTTTAAATCACACATTACTCAAGCCTACTTAGATTGGATATTAGGTTGATGACAAAGCATGTAATCGGGTTAACTGGCGGTATTGGCAGCGGAAAATCAGCGGCTACAGAGGCCTTTAAATCATTGGGCATTAGTATCGTTGATGCTGATGAAGTAGCCCGCGATGTCGTCGCGGTGGGTAGCGAAGGCTTACGGCATATTGTTGCCCGTTTCGGCAGAGGTATATTGCTTGAAGATGGTCAATTAAACCGTCCAGCGTTAAGGGAAAGAGTGTTTAGTTATGAAGGTGACAAACACTGGCTAAACCAACTCTTACATCCGCTAATTCGCGCAAAAATGCTGGCTGATATCGGTGCCGCTCCCAGCGCTTATTGTATTTTGTCTGTGCCCTTGTTGATAGAAAACAACATGGAAAACCTGTGTGATAGAGTGATTGTGGTTGATTGCCCTGAATCGCTACAACTTAGCAGAGCTTTGCAGCGTGATGGCAGCTCACGGGAAACCATTGAAAGTATTATGGCGTCTCAGGCCAGTCGCAGTGAGCGTCTTGAAAAGGCGGATGATGTAATTAATAACACCGGCTCATTGGATGAGTTGCACGAACAAGTCGCCTTATTGCATCAGCAGTATGTTAAACATTTTAACTTAAGTGCTTAATAAAGCATCACCGGCAACTTTTTTGCTCAAAAAGTGTCAAAATCCTCAATTGTATGCCTCACTGTACTTGGCTTAGCGCTATTCATGCATTAGGCTTTAATGCTAAGTAATTGTGTTCCAAGGATATCCATGAGCGAAGCTGTATTCGAATTTCCATTAAAGGAGAAAGTGCGAAACTACCTACGGGTAGAGCAGCTTCTTAGCCAACTAAAAAGTAGCGCTTCCTCCGAAAGCCCCCAACTTCAAACGGTGTTTTTTGAACAGCTGTTTGAACTACTCGATTTGATTGAGCGGCTTGATTTGCGGTCGGACATGAGCAAAGACTTAGATGCCCATGAAAAAAACCTGGTTTACTGGTCGCAACATCCTAAAATTGACAGTGCTGCGTTAGAGCAGGCTCTAAAAACCATTGTCACCTTAAAGCAAAAACTGAAAACCGAACGCCGCTTTGGTAGTGCGCTTAAAGAAGATAAGTTTCTCAATGCTATTCGACAACGGTTTGCTATTCCTGGCGGCGCCTGTAGCTTCGATTTACCCAATTTGTATTTTTGGCTGCAACAACCGCTTGCTGAACGCCAAGCAGAAATTAATGGCTGGTTGCAAACCTTAAGCTTGTTAGACGATACCTTAGCCGTCAGTTTGTCATTTATTCGCGAGCGGGGGCAGTTTCAAACGGTGGTGGCGCAAGGCGGCTTTTATCAAGGCGTAGCAGAAGACAAAAACGAGTTAATTCGAATTCGTTGTAAAGTACACGAAGGCTATTACCCCACCTTAAGCGGAAATAAATACCGCTATGCCTTACGCTTCTTACTGTTTTCTCCTAATGAAGGGCAAACCGCTTCAGTAGAAACAGACATATCGTTTAGACTCGCTGCCTGTTAAACTTCCCCCATTATTTAGCGTTAACTGGAGACCATGATGGAAGTCACTTGTCCAATATGTTCTAAATCGGTGCCATGGGGCCCACAAAGTGAGTATCGTCCTTTTTGCAGTAAAAAGTGCCAGCTTATCGACCTTGGCGAATGGGCCTCGGAAGAACGTACTATTCCCGCAAAACCTGCAGAAAATGAAACCCCTCAAGATATCGATGTGGAAGATATTGAAGCCATGCTTGCCGAGCAGTCAGAAGATTTTTTTAAGCATTAATTAGAGCTATGGCTAATGGAAAGATTCACGTGTACATGTATCACTCTTTCAAGATTGCTTAACGCGTTCTAAATAAAAATAGCAGACCACATAGAAGTGGCCTGCTGTTTCATTACCCGTTCTACTGTCGAATAAACCTCTGAAGTTCACTCACTGATAGTGGCACGTCTCGTGCGTAAATACCCACCGGGCGCTGATTGAGGTCATAGAGCCTGAAACTGAGTGCTCTAAATTCGTTTATATACAAAGTCCCTATACCTGCCTCAGGATCTAACCAAACATCTAGATTTACCCCTTCAGTTAGATTCATAGGTACCGCCACTTGTGCATCTAAATTACCCGCGTCCACGTCTTCTCCCTCACTAACAGCGGGTAAGTCAGCTGCTCTAAATTGATCAGCAAGCAAGTAAGGCAATGCGGAATCCGAACCGTCATCAGGGTGCTGATCAATAAACCTTATCACCGCAGTTTGTCCTATAAGCTCACTGACATCCCATGTAACCCAATCCATGACAAACTTATCGTCAGCGGATTTTTCAGCATCTCTACCAGATTGGCTTCTCACAACTTCACCATTTACCACTAACAGGACTGCTGTCGCATTAGCACTGTCGAAAGGATTCGTCCCACCTCCAATGAGAAAATTAATATAGGGTTTGCTAATTTCAAATGAAGGGCTATCAGCGGATCCCGTGGCGTTATAACCAATCCAGCCAAGGGAAGTGCCGTCTTCATCAAATCCATCTCCAAAACTGGAGAACACGCGTTCGCCAACATTGTTCGCAATATCGCCGCCCCACCAGCCTCCATCTAGCTTCAAAAAATCGCCACTTACGTTCGTGAACTCATGTGCAGTAAGGGTGTTGTATTGCGCACAACAAAATTCGAAACCCGATACATTCTGTTCAGGTTCATTCTCGCGAGAGAAAAGCGGCTCGCCCGCTAGCGCAGGTGTGGGCGTGACGCTTGCACCGCCGGTAGGTGGGGTATCACCGAAGTAAAAAGAGGCTTGATTGCTATTGGTATCCAGTTCAAGCCTCGCGACCTGTTCTCCTTCAACCTCGGTAGGAAAGTAGATACCAAATCTGCCAGTCGCGTTTTCACTGGTAACCGACAGCGATAGGCGATTTTTGTCGCCGCGCTTTTCCAGTGTAATAGCAGATGATGCCATCATAGTAATAGGCGACTCGCCAGAAACTGAACCCTGTTGGCTTTGAAAGGTAGTATCAATAGCGCTAGCGAATTCGGTTTTATACTTCTGCGGAATATGCACAGCCAACTCTCCCGATGTTGTGGTATCGAGTTGGTGAATGGCCAGATCGCCACCAAAGGTCCCTACGCCAGCATTAGTTCTGCCTATCTTATGTGGCACCCATCCAAATAATAACGTTGACTCTTCTGAAGCGGCTGTGCGTCCAGCATAATAAAATTTGCCATCAAGGGAAGTGAAGTTTGCCAGTTGCCAACCCTCGCCGTTTTGTCGAAGATACTTAATATCCCGTTCTCCGTCATTCTGATCGGAAAATAGCATGTATTGCGCTTCACCAAAATCTACCCAATCCGGCACTTCTAAATTAAGAGGAGCATCCATAACAAAGAGGGGTTCCTGAGGTAACCAGGTGGTAAGATTTTCCGAAACATAAAGCCCTATAGCCGCTTGACCGTTATAACGGGTAGTAATCAACATCCAATAATTATTGGTTTCTTTATTCCAAAATACTTTAGGATCTCGAAAATCAAAGTCGCTATAGCCGTTGCTTCCAGTAAACGTATCTTCAGGTATTTTGGTAAATTCAGTTAGCGTGCCGTCTGTGGCGGTCGCATGCATTACCGCTTCAACAGGGTTAAAGTCTGCATTATGACCGGTAAAGAAGATATGTGTCTGGCCTTCTGCATCTTCTATGACGCTTCCTGAGCCGGTCCATTGGTCTTGTGTATTCGTATCACCGGTGGCTTCAAGAATTCTTTGTGGGAAGCTCCCCCTTTGCAGGTCACTGGTTTTGGTGAGATACCAGTCGTGGAACGCCGTATCAATTAAGTAATAAAGATAAAACTCGCCATCATGATAATAGGGGTTCGGATCTGCCATGACTAAAGGCAAAGGAATATCATGGCCATCAGGCACACTCACCACTTCAGCGTTATTGGGCGTCGCAGCCGGATGCTCTGCTAAGCGAATTTCATCAAGCATAATAAAGCCAAGTCCATTCTCTTGTCCCCCCTCGTGATAGTCGATAACTTCCAACACTGCGGTTTTTCCCTTTAATGCACTCACATCCCATGTGTGCCAATCTAGCTGTGACTCTTCTCCATTTCCCACGGCATGACGAACAACTTTGCCATTTACGCGCAATACCACCGCCGTAGCATTATCTAACGTAAAATCTTGAGTACCACCGCCCACCAAAAAGTTTAAAAAGTTGTGGCTAAGGGTAAAAGGGGGAGAACTTAGCGTTCCTGTCGCCTCGTCGCCAATCCAACCCAGCGACGTGCCATCTGCACTAAAACCGTCGCCACGACTTGTGAAAATTCGCTCACCTTGGTGATTGCTTATATCTGCAGCCCACCAGCCGCCGTCGAGCTTATCTAAATCACCTGTAGCTCTAAAGTCGTGGTTGGCATAGGTATTAAATTGTCCGCAGCAAAACTCAAACCCAGCAATATGTTGTCCCTGGTCAGAAACACGAGTAAAAGCAGGTATGCCATCCGATTCTGGTTCAATTGACGCACTTGCTGTTATCTGCAAGTGACTAGTTTCGTCAGGCATTGAAGCAGCTTCGCCTGCATGCCGTATCTCGTCGACAAGTAAGTAAGGCAGAGCAGTATCTGAGTTATCTTCCGGATGGTTGTCTATGAAGCGAATTTTTGCGGTCATTCCAGCATAATTAGTGACGTCCCACGTTACCCACCGCATACTCATCGCAGTGTCATCTCCGCTGGCCTGCAATACGACTTCATCATCAACAACCAATACCAATGCTGTCGTATTTGGCTCTGTAAAGCCGTTGCTTCCCCCACCAATGAGAAAGTTGATATAACGTTCTGTTATTTCAAAAGCAGGGCTGTCCATCATACCAACAGCGCTAAACCCTACCCAACCTAAGCTTTCGTCTTCATTGTCAAAGCCATCCCCGAAGCTAGAAAACACGCGCTCTCCTACTACGCCCCCCACATCTGCGCCCCACCATCCACCATCAAGCTTAGCAAAATCTCCTGAGACGTCTTCAAAACCGTGCTCTGCGTAGGTGTTGTATTGGCCACAACAAAACTCGAACCCAGATAAAGTTTGATCACTATTTTCAGGGTTATTAAACAGAGGAAAGCCTGCACTTTCAGGATTTTCGGTCAGAGTAATATCTTCTTCTTGCTCTTCATCGATGGGCTCGCTGCCCTCTCCAATAACATCAGAAGGACTTTGCCCCTCTTGCAAAACAATCAATTCTGCTTCGATTTTATTTTTGTGTGTATCATCGTCTGAGCACGCCATAAGGGAGGCGCTCACCAGTAAAAGTATGACCGAAAGCCGTCCCCGTAGAGGAGATGGATGTGAAGTGTTCATAGTTATCCTCCATAGCATCTAAATGCGCTATGTTGTAATTTTTTAATTGAGTATGCCGAAAAAACACGACCAGTTTTCGACACGCTTTACTGGGAAACCCAAATTAAACAACGTTGTCTTTTAATAAGATTAGAGTTATACAAACACAAATACAACATTTATTTTACATTTTTGATATGAAAGTAATTATCGCGTACTCGGGCGGGCGTATGGCAAAATTTGGTAAAAGTGTGTAGCTTTAGGCAATTAAATGAAGTACGTAAATTAGGAATCATATGGAATGGTTACAATAAAGGACGTGGCTGCGCACGCGGGTGTGGCGTTTAAAACTGTATCAAGGGTTGTGAACAATGACCCTACCGTCAAGCCTAAAAACAGAGAAAAGGTACTTAAAGCCATTGAGGAGCTTGGCTACCGCCCAAACCGAGCCGCCCAAATGACACGTCGCAAAAAGTCTGGCGTAATTGGATTTATCGCCGACGAACTATTGCGTGTACCTTATACTTTTGACCTTATTCGAGGCGCGCAGGATCTCGCTTGGAAACACAATAAAGAATTGATGGTGCTGAACGTAAACGTCAATAAATACAGTGTAGAAGGCGCAGTCAATCATCTTTTTGAGCATCGCGTTGAAGGCATAATTTATGCGGCTATGTATCATCGTGAAGTTTCTCTTCCCTTGCAATTTAAAGAAGTACCGACAGTGTTAGCAAACTGTTATGACAGCTATGGAAGGTATCCTTCTATTGTTCCCGACGAAAAAGAGGCGGCCAGAGAAATCACGGCAAGTCTTATAGGTAAAGGCTATAAGCGTATTGCATTCTTAAACCTGAATGAGAATATCATTGCTGCAAAACTGCGCAAAGAAGGCGTAGAACAAGCCTTTATCAACGCCAATATAAACCTTGATAATCTCCTAGTAGAATCCGTTATTTTCGGAGAAGAGAATAATGAACGTTCTGTCACCCGCAGTAGGGCAGAAAATATTATTAAGAACTTTAAGCCCGATGCAATACTCTGTGGGCAAGATCCTATGGCTGTTGAGGTTTATTTTGTCGTTCAGGCGTTAGGATTAAAAGTAGGTAAAGATATCGGCGTCGGCAGTTTCGATGACTGGGATATCATTCCTACCCTATTGCAACCAGAGTTAACAACCATGGCACTCCCCCACTACGAAATGGGCCAATGGGCATTCAACTGCCTACTTGAGGAGCGCACCGAGCCGGTGAAAGAAACTGCACGGTTTACCCTTAATAGCCGCCAGTCGTTCTAGCTGCTACATCATTTTTCGGTTTGTTGTTTTCTAATATCCAAAACGAAAAGATAAGATTAACCGTCACTACTGTACCAAGCAGTAAATAAGTGTCGGCAAATCCAAGATCATCGTAAAGTTCACCAATTACTGACGATAACAGTGTGGTAACAACTTGGGTGAATACATGAAACCCAATCAGGTAAATCGTTGCAGAGAGCCGAGTATCAAAGTTAACTGCAGTGTATTTAAAAATCGCCACTAGCAAAATAGGCAATTCTAGGGCATGAAGTAATTTGACCAACGAAATAGAAACAGGGTCGGCAACAACGCCCGAAGCCAGCATACGAAGGGCCATGATTGCGCCGCTTAGCAATAGTCCATTCTTTGGCCCTATTTTGTTAACGATAAACGGAGCGATAAACATCATTCCAGCTTCGATAAACACCTGCAGTGAATTTAAGTATCCATAAAATCTATTGCCTTCTTCAGGGGTTGGAAAAAGCGAAGAAAAATAAATAGGAAACTGCTGATCATATATTTGATAGAGACAAGAAACCCCCATCACGTAGAGGCTTAAACGCCAAAATCGGCTCTGACTAAAGAGCGAAAGCACATCGCTCACTCCCACTTTTTTCTTTTTTGTGCGTGGCGTTTTCGTAGACGCTGGCAGCCAGAATAGGCAGAGAATGAAGCCGACTCCCGTGGCACTCGCTAAAACAAAGTTAAGCTTAGGATTAATGTTAAATATTACACCAGCCACAAAAGTAGCACATGCCCAGCCCAGCGAGCCCCATAGCCTCGCCTTGCCAAATTCGACATCATGTTTACGACCTAGACGCTCTATATAAGCCTCAAGTGTGCCTACTGCAGCACCAAAGGTGAGCGCACTATATAGTGCGCCGACGATAGCGCCCACTATGAAGAAAGACGTTAATAGGGGTTGGTAAATCAGAATAAAGAAAGGGCCTACGCCAGCCATTAATAGTCCCAGCATAAATAATAGCTGTTTGCCCGTTCCCAACCGGTCCTGCAAAATACCGTAAACGGGCATTATTATAAGAGCCGCTAACGCATTGGTGGCGAATACTACACCTGTTTCTTTTCCGGTTAACGCCAGTGTTTGGTTTAACCATAGAGGAAACAACGAGTAACAAAACGACCAGGTCAGAAAGAACGAAAAAAATGTTATCGCTGATGACCAATACGCCGAATTTAGCTGACACTTCATAATAATACCCTAAGCCTAAATGACGCTATTTAGCCGACCATATAGATCCTAATCGCTCTACAGAAACCTGCTTAAGAGGTTGGCTATCGGTCTTGACGCTCATCGTGTCGTACACTGATGCCGGAAATATTAACGATGTCATAACGGTGGTACCATCATCGATAAATAACTCGAGTGAAGACCTGTCAATCACAATCGAAACCGAGTATTGCGTATTAATCGTCGTTAAAGTGCCCTCTTGTACGCTGCTAAACTGCTCATTAAACCCAACCTTTCCTGACTGGCTGCGATCTAAGGAAACCACCGACCTTTTGTGATCAATTTCAATATCTACGAACTCTCCTTGATCATTTTCAAAACCCACTAACACAGGTGATGCCAGTTCAGCGTCAACCTTAAAAGAATAACGTAAAGCTGACATTCTTCCTGAGCTATCCAGCGAGGATAAGCTTATAGTTTCACCTGGCGCCAGTGACGTGGCTTGCTCAGTGGCTTCAACAAGTGAATCAAGTTCTTCGACTAATTGGCTTTGAACTCGCAGTCCTTTCGGGGTGTTTAATAACTTTAACGCTCTCGGTAACGTCATGGCACTACGCCATTTATTTGTCGGTACCTCGTTGGCGTATAACCAATTACTCATCCATCCCATGAAAATATGCCGTCTTTCATTACTGTTAGGTGTATTGAAGAACGTCACGCCCGCATAATTATCGGTGCCGTGATCTAGCCAAATGGCGGGCTCTAATCGATTTTCGGCAGGCTCGTTAGCAAACACAATATCATCAATATAGGTATGCCCCCAGCTTCCTGCCTCTTTATCGATAATTCTCAACAATGCAGGTTCACCCATCCATTCACTGACATCCCAACTTGCATGATGAAGTGTTTCACGATTAAGCCCGGTTTCCGACTTTACTACTTCGCCATCGACAATAAGTTGAATGCCCACTTTGTCGGGGTGATGGCCGCCGCCAATTCTGAAGTTTATAAACTTCTCTGTAATCGTAAATAACTGAGAAGTCAGTGAACCGGTGGCACGGTCTTCATCAGCAAAGCTATTGATTAAACTGACACCTGTATACCCTGTAGGTGGAGGCTGGTTGGTATGACCGCCATTGGTTGGCGCAGAAGAAAAAGCACTGCCTTCGGCACGCCACTGATTCACACCATTTTCAAAATCATCAAATACCTTACCGGTAGGAAATTTTGCTACCGTAGGCGCAAGTTCCGTTTCCCAGTCGGCGTCCAATACAAAGGTTTTACCGTCAAAATCTCCAACAAAATATTGCGTTGCCGAGCCACCATTCGGCCCGCCAGGCGAGATACTCACCAGCAGTACATAGCGAGACTCATTGGTCCCTTCAACTGGCATAAGTAATAATTCTGGGCACTCCCACACGCCGCCATGACTGCCTATCTCTTCGCCAAATGTACTCTCTAAAGACCAATCAATAAGGTTATCGGAACTATAAAAACCAATATGATCTTTTTGTGCTAGCACCATCACCCACTTTTGTGTGGGTTCGTGCCACATGACTTTAGGGTCGCGAAAGTCTTTAATACCAGGATTTTCAATCACCGGGTTACCTGTGTATTTTTGCCAGGTTTGACCTTTGTCCAAACTATACGCCAATGCTTGGGTCTGATAGTCGATGCGGCCCTGCTTTTCCATTTCTGCATTGTGATAGGTAAACAGCGCGACTATGGGAGGGTTGTTATCACTTCCCAGCCCACTAGAATTATTCCAATCTACCACGGCACTTCCTGAGAATATTGTACCCTGCTCATCTGGATAAAGTGCGATTGGGCGCTCTTCCCAATGCACTAGGTCCTTGCTGACGGCATGCCCCCAGTGCATAGGCCCCCACACTGACGCGTCTGGGTTATGTTGAAAAAATAAATGATACTCACCGTCCAAGTAGAACATGCCGTTGGGATCATTCATCCATTTTTCATTAGGGGAAAAATGAATTTGCGGGCGATAATCTTCGTTACGATCTGCCTCGACAGTAGAGGTCGGACTAACGGGGAGTGGACTAGTTTGATTCATGGAACATCCAACAAGAGCTGTAGAAATAATAAGACTTAACACTGACTTCATAAAAAAGTGCCTCTATTTTGATAACGCTGCGGAAACATCTTCGAGGGTTCTCCCTTTCGTCTCTGGCATCAAAAAGCGAACGAAAAGTAGTTGTAAGAACATAGCAAAGGTGAAGAATCCGAAGACCTGGGGAGCGGAGAAACTGGCCAAGACTTGTGGCATTATTAAGGTAATTAATGCAGCAAAAACCCAATGGGTGCCGCTCCCTAAAGATTGGCCTTTTGAGCGCACTGAATTAGGGAAAATTTCTGCGATGAAAACCCAAATAACAGCCCCTTGACCAATGGCATGTGCCGCGATGAAGACAAACACGGCACCCACCACCACTGTACCTCCCATTTGGCTACTAAAGGCCCAAGTTACTGTGGCGAGTGAGAGCAAATAACCGAATGAGCCTATATACATCAGTGATTTACGGCCTATACGGTCAATCAAGCTGACACCAAGCATAGTAAAGATTAGATTAACTAGCCCAACCCCTGCCGTAGAAAGTAGCGCTGCACTGCCGTCCAGCCCAGCCATGTCGAACACACGCGGTGCATAGTAAATAATAAAATTAATACCTGAGAGTTGATTAAAGGCCGCAAGTAAAAATGCCAATACCACTGGAAAACGGTATTCTGGTTTAAATAATGACTCTTTACTTTGGCTGCTGCTATCACGCTTAACAGCATTAATCGTTTGCTCAATATCTTCACTTTGCAGCTCGAGAAACACCCGTCTTGCTTCTGTTTCATCGTTGCGGTGTAAAAGCAACCAACGCGGGCTTTCCGGTGCCTTAAGCACCATCAAAAAGTAAACCAGAGCAGGTAACGCTTCTACGCCTAGCATCATGCGCCAGTCTTCAACTATGACGCCAGATAGTAGATAATTGGAAAGGAACGCGACCAATATGCCAAATACAATTTGAAATTGGTAAGTTGCTACCAAACGACCTCTTATTTTCGCCGGCGCAATCTCTGAAATATAAGCAGGTACAGCGATGGAGGACACCCCTACCCCCACACCTCCAATAAACCTTAAAATGGCAAACGTATAAGGGTCTTGAGCCAACGCTGAGCCTAGCGCAGAGAGTAAATAAAGCACGCCAATAAGCACTAGCGTTTTTTTGCGGCCCAAGCGGTCACAAGGCCAATTCCCCATTAACGCGCCTAATACTGTTCCCCACAGCGCTGAAGACATAACAAAGAGACCGTGAAAGAGCGGTGGCGTCTCCCACAATGCCTGAATGGACTGGTCGGCCCCAGAAATCACCGCTGTATCAAAACCGAACAGGAACCCGGCGATAGCAACAGTGAAAGACCAATAAACTATTTTATTCATGATGTGTAAGTTACCTCTTGGACACTCTCGAAACGCCGGGCTTAGTAGCCCGGGTTCTGTACATAGATACCGCCGCTCAAATTAATCTGTTGATTAGGAATAGGCAGGTATTCGTGTTTATTTTTGGTAAATGCAGCATCTTCTAGATAAGGCTTTCTGCCGCGCTCGGTTGTGAGGTACTCATCAATGGTTTCTTTTGCCACGCCCCATCGAACTAAGTCGAAGAAGCGATGCCCCTCTAAACCTAATTCAACCCGTCGTTCCCAGCGCAATGCTTGGCGAGCTTCAGTTTTATTAGCGAAAGTGTCGTAGGTACCAATACGGTACATACTCGCCTCATTAAGTCTGCCAGTACTTGCCGCGGCACGTGCTCTTAGACGATTAATGATAGGGGTAGCTTCTTCCCAGCGATCAAGTTCTATAAGCGCTTCAGCTTTCCACAGTAATACATCGGCATAGCGAACAAGCACGGTGTTTAATGAAAAAATAGGGAAGGGCCCATTTTCTCCTCGACAATCACAGTCAGGGTGTTCTAAGTCTTTCATGCCAGTGTAGTTACCGTATATTCCTGGTGCTCGCGCCCAGCTATCGCCACCGTGAATAAGATCAGGGTCATACTTAAACGGCTTTCCTTCCATGGCGACTGTATGATCAAGGCGAGGGTCAACATAGTCATTTGCTACGTTATACACACTCTCGTTAAAGTTAGAGAAGCGGGGCAGTCCCGAGTTGTCAGTCTTAAATGCATTCACAAAATTTTCAGTGGGAACATGAAAACCGCAGCAACCAAATCCTCCTGACATTGGAGCATTCAACGCACTAGACCAGGCTCCTCGCCCATCTGGACTGCCATCATTTAATGAACGTTGGATTGCAAAAACAGACTCGCGACCATTCTCAAATTCAGCGAGAAAGTTTTCAGCATAATCATCATACAGCCCATACTCTCCGCTAGCCTCAATTTCATCAACCAAACGCACTACTTCTTCCAGTTTTTGTTGATTGATATTAACGACATTATGTAACTCATCTTGCTCGTACGCTTGATATAGCAAAGTCTTCGCTAAATAGGCTTTTGCAGAGAGCGACGAGGCACGCCCAACGTCTTGTTGAACAGCGGGAAGGTTATTAGAAGCGAAGCGAAAATCCGCCGCTATCTTATCCCATAACTGCTGATCAGTAAGGTCACGGTTGGTGGTAGCTAATATCTCTTCCTGTGTCATCGTCTCATCAATCCAAGGAATATGCTTATGATGAATTTTCAGGTCGAAATAAAAAACAGCTCTGAGAAAGCGTAACTCTGCAGACTTTTCGTCAGCAGTGGCAAGCTCGTCAGCGGGTGTATCTTGAATAACGTTAAGTGCCGAATTAGCCCGTGAAATACCCGTGTAGTTTCGTGTCCACTTTTTGTTATTCAGGTCAATCAAATCCGGTGGGAAAGACTCCATGTCAGGCACGAGTGGCTCATACATGGATAATGCATGATAGGCAAAAATGTCTGACGGACCGTTACCGCCTTTATGCGCATCTCCTGCACGCAGGTTCCCCGTGGGCCAAAGATAATTAGGCGCGGTGTAGTGGTCGTTTCCAAGGTATGAATAGGTAGCGATGACCAAAGCGTCAATATTTTCAGTGGTTGCCACTTGATCTTCTGTCAAAACAGCTTGAGGTTCACTGTCCAACTCTCCACTGCCACCGCAGGAAGCAACCGACAGAGCCACAAGACTACTAGTTAAAAATTTGCTTATACGATTCATGATATTAAATCCATTATCCTGTTAGCTTAAAAAGAAAATTCCAGTCCGAAAGTAATTCGGCGCGGGACAGGAAATACTTCGTTGGGGGTTTCGGGATCTTCACTTAAGGTTCCATCTGGGGTGATGGTCAAAAGATTCTGAGCCTGTAAATAGATGCGTGCATCGTTAAGACCCATGCGCTCGATAAAATCCAGTGTTGGTGTGTAACCTACACTGATATTACGCAGCTTGAGATACGTTCCTTCTTCCCAGAAAAAGCTGGATTGACGGCCTTCGCCATTGTTGTCAATAAGGGTTAATGCAGGTACATCACTGTTGGCGTTTTCTGGCGTCCAAGCATCGAGGGTGCGCGCGCCATAGTTTGAGCCAATGTTCAATGATGTGAAATCGGTAAACAGTCTCCAGTTATTACGAATTTGCCCGCCTTTCACTCCTTGCCAGAACATATTGAAGTCCCAAGCTTTATATTTAAACGTAAAGTTCATGCCATAAATAAAGTCGGGGTCAGTGTCTGCGAAGAAGTCTTGATCGTTCTCATCAATTACGCCATTTCCGTCGAGATCCTGCCAGCGGATACGCCCTGGTGCAGCGCCAGACTGTACTGCGTGTTCTTCAACTTCTTCTTGGCTTTGGAAGATACCGTCAGCGACATATCCGTACACCGAGTTAATGGAGCGACCTAAAATTGTTTTGTCTTGCCCATTCCCTCCAAAAGAGTTCACCACATCTTCTGGTAGCGCTGTAACCGTGTTTTCCGTAGATGAAATATTAAAGTTGATATCTACCAGCAATTCGTCTTCCAGTAAGCCAGTTTCAATCCACTTCTCATAGCCCAATACCAGCTCTACACCCGCATTCTCTATCGTGCCGCCATTAACCCACTTTTGCGCGCCTTCACCCAGTGTTGCTATAGGCTGGGTTAACGTAAGAATGTCGCGGGTTTCTTTTTCATACCAATCGAAGCTCCCGTAAACAGTGTTGCGGAAAAGTTCAAAATCGACACCCAAGTTTATTTGAGTTGAGGTTTCCCATTTAAGGTCAGCATTACCGGTTTGAGCTCGTACAAAACCAGACGGCAGTGTACCGCTATTCGAGCCGGTTATGTCGTAGGCTGTACCTTCATCTTGTTCGTTCGTGAAAAGTGACTGGGTGGCGTAACGTGGTACATACGTCGTCACGGTGGCATTGGTGGGTATTTCTTGATTACCGGTTTCTCCCCAGCTCCCCCTAAGTTTCAGCGTGTCAATGAATTCAACGTCGAAAAAGTCTTCGTTACTCACTACCCATCCAAAAGAAGCCGCCGGGAAATTACCGTACTCGTTAGCATCACCAAACCGTGAGGAGCCGTCACGACGAATAGTAAATGATGCTAAATAACGGTTATCGTAGTTATAATCTACGCGAGCAAATTGAGAATCGAGTGACCAGGTTTCTCCCTCACCCTCAACACGTACATCTGACGTCGCTTGAGATAGATAGGCAAACGAACGGTCATCAGAAGCGAAACCCGATCCAATCCCTCTGAACAACTCTCGTTCGTAGTTAATTTGCTCAACACCTGCGAGGAAGTTGAACTTGTGTAAATCATTAACTACCCACTTATATGTCGCCGTAGCGCCGGTAATAATGCTTTGATTCCAATTATCTTCTACTGTTAAACGATCTCCGCTACTTAGCGATCCTGCGGTAAATGCACGCGTAAAATTACGAAAATAGAATTGGCTGTAATCGAGACCCACGTTCCCTCTTAGGGTTAAATCTTCAATGGGCGAGTATTCAACAAAAAAGTTAGCCATTACCTTATTGTAAGTATGGCCGTTGTCGCGGTTTTGCTCGATGATGCGGACAGGGTTGTCTCTATCAGTGATACCTGGGACTGGCCCACCCCAGCCACCAACATCATTGTAAACGGGGACGATAGACTGCTGTTCAATTGATAACCCTAGAATTTGTCCAGCTAAATCGTTGATCAAGTTGGCTTTTTGATCAGTAATAAGAAACGTCTGGCCAACTTTTAGCTTGTCTTCGATGACATCATGCTCAGAATTAAACCTGAACGCCAATCGTTCAAACTTAGAGCCATCGACGATGCCTTCAGCGTCAAAATAGCCTAAAGAGGTATAGAATTGAGACACCTCATTACCGCCAGCTACAGAGAAATTCATGTCAGAGATTTTCGACGTTCTGGTCACTTCATCGAACCATTGTGTATCTGCAGGTCTTTGCACGTTTTCCGGATCGGTATAGGTAGGCAATATGACTGAGTATAGCTCTGGGTTTTCGAAGTCTTGATTCCAGTCAAAGGTGTATAAAGGGCTTGCTGAGTTTGGGTTCGAGCCATCATTTACCGCGGCTTGCCAAACAACCGCTCCACGCTCTAGCGTGTTTAGGGGTTGGAGGTCATAGTCGTACTCTTCAATGCTTTGATTGAAACGAAAATTAAAGTCTAACCCCTTATGCCCTTTCTTCGTCGTGACGACAATGACACCATTTCCCGAGCGAGCCCCGTATATGCTGGCGGCAGCAGCGTCTCGTAACACCTGCACATCAGCAATATCGTTACTGTTAATCTCGTGTAAACCCGACTTGGTAGGTATACCATCGATAATATATAACGGGTCATTATTGCCCAATGGGCCTAAACCTTGTCCACGTATTCTCACTGTGGCGGTGGAGCTCGGGTTTCCCGTAGTGGTAATTTGAAGACCTGGTACCCTACCCTGCAAGTTTTGCATTATGTTACCAGCGGGTAAGTCGATAACATCCTCAATATCAACCGTGGCTATAGCCCCCGTCAAATCTGTTTTCTCCACAGCACTGTAACCGTAGGAAATTTCTATTACTTCTACTTCTTTCGGCGTCTCCGCCTGTACTGCGTCAGACTCAGTTTCCTGTGCCTGTAACGACGTTGCCATTAGCATTAAAGCCAGAGGCGCTGGCGTAAAAGCCGCACGTAGCTGACGAGCTAATGGGTTCAATTTGTAGTCTTTCATATCGCGTCCCGATAGTTGAAGTGGTGTAATTCCAGCAAATAAACAACGTTGTCTTTTTATGTTATACGCGTTCTTAATTTATTATTCAACAAATAATTAACAAAAGAATTTACAATTCTGTTCCATCCAAACCTTTATCAAGTGAGTATTTTGCAAATAAAAGTACGCTTAATAATCTCTAAACTATGGACGGATTAGGTGGTTAAATGGAGCTTAATAGATACTAACGTTGTACATAGCAACGTGATTGAAAGGTCGTCATGCCTTATGGCAATTTCGTTTTAATAATGAGGTTAAACGTATTCTCGGATATCGCTGGGTAGTGTAATATCAGGGCTGCTTTTTAATACCTCTATTTTCAACTCAATGTAAAAAAGGAAGATGAATGTTTAATAAGATCGCGCTTGTTGGTGGTACCCATGGCAACGAAACCAGCGGTATTCAACTTATCCGAAATTGGCAAGCGTTCGGATTACCTTCGCGATTCAGTGCATTAAACGTTTCTTTGAATATTGCCAATGAAGCCGCCCTTGAGGCCAATGTTCGCTTTGTTGAAGAAGATTTGAATCGCCAGTTCACCTTTGATGGTTTAGCGTCGTCTAATACGTCTAAAGAAGCTGTGCTGGCTAAAACACTTAACCAGAAATTTGGCCCAAAGGGCAATTCAGCAACGGACTTTGTTATTGATATCCACAACACAACCAGTGCGATGGGCGCAACATTGATTCTGCTTGAAGCCGATGAGTTTCACACACAATTGGGGCGTTATGTTAAACAACATATGCCAGAAGCAAATATACTGGTTGAAGACGAGAAACCGTATTTAGAGCATGGTTACTTGTGCACAACTGGCAAAAAAGGTGTGATGATAGAGGTGGGTGGTCAGCCACAAGGTGTGTTACGTGAAGACGTATACTTACTCACGCAAACCATGGCAGAAGTGATTCTGGACTTCTGCGTGGCCTATAATCAAGGCGATATTAGCACCGATGCACTGCCCCCATGCGAAGCGTTTCGATTAGGTGAAAATATCTCTTTCCCGCTATCTGAAAAAGGCCAACGTACCGCAATGATTCATCACAGTTTTCAGGATTCAGATTTCGCCCCTTTGTTGCCTGGCATGCCTATGTTTCGAACCTTTGATGGCAAGGATATCAATTGGGAAGGTGATAAAGAGACTTACCCTCATTTCATTAATGAGGCGGCCTATCATAAGCTGGATGTGGCTTTTGCTACCGCAGAGCGATTCACGCTTTAACATGCCCGAGCGTGAGGCACAAAAAAACGGTCTTCATGACCGTTTTTTGTTGGTTCGAACTTTTCGCGGTTAATTGCCTTAAGCCCGCACAGGTTAGCTACTTTAACGCGTCGATAATGGCAACGTTCGCAGCGGGAAAGTCAGACGCATTTAGCGCACCTATTGCTACCCATTTGGCTTCCTGTCCTTCTTTGCCATAAGGCTCGCCGTCGAACAACTCAACCGTATGAACGTCAAGTTTTACCCGTTTATCGCCGTAATCGTGCTCGATAACGGTTAATGGCTGACTTTCACCGACGGTAATGCCTATCTCTTCTGCAAGCTCTCTGGCCAGCGCCTGAGTGACGGTTTCGTCGCTCTCAACCTTTCCGCCTGGGAATTCCCATTTCCCACCTTGGTGAGCATGGTCTGGCCTACGAGTAATAAAGATATCGCTGCCGCGCGTTACAACGCCGACGGCAACATGCACTTGCTTCATTAGCTAAGCTTACCGTGGCATTGCTTGTACTTTTTGCCTGAACCGCATGGACAAGGGTCGTTACGGCCAACTTTAGGGCCATTACGCATTTCTGTGCGTACCTTGTCACTTTTCTCTTCAGGAGTGGCAGATGCTTCTTTGTGCTCAAAATGCTTGGGCACATTGTCAGCTTGTCTGCGC
Source organism: Alteromonas sp. B31-7 (assembly GCF_015767655.1). Lineage (NCBI taxonomy): Bacteria > Pseudomonadati > Pseudomonadota > Gammaproteobacteria > Alteromonadales > Alteromonadaceae > Alteromonas > Alteromonas sp. B31-7. Next base: position 1,168,223 of record NZ_CP065233.1, on the reverse strand, counting down.
TGCTCTTCTACTTTTTGTACATCTTCTTCTGCTTGAACTTTTACCCGTGAAAGTATGGTGATCACTTCCACTTTCAAGGCTTCTAACATTTGCGAAAATAATGCAAAAGACTCGCGCTTATATTCTTGTTTAGGGTTTTTCTGTGCGTAACCACGTAAGTGAATACCTTGACGTAGATGATCCATAGCAGCCAAATGTTCTTTCCAATGACTATCTAAGTTTTGCAACATCACCGCTTTTTCAAACTGACGCAGGACTTGTTCGCCTACCACATCTTCTTTTGCTTTATAAGCCTGTACCACTTCACTGTGTATACGCTCTCTTAGCTTCTCTTCGTATAGCTTGTCGTCGTTTTCCAACCACGTTTTGATAGGAAGATCTACAGCAAAGTCTGCTCTTAATCGCTCTTCTAAGCCATCCACGTCCCACATTTCTTCTAGTGATTGAGGAGGAACATATTCGTCTACCACACCGCTAATGACGTCTTCACGAATGGCTTCAATGGTTTCGCTAATATCGCCTTCATCTAACAGTTCGTTACGCTGTTCGTAAATGACTTTTCGCTGGTCGTTCGCAACGTCATCGTATTCTAGTAGCTGTTTACGAATATCGAAGTTACGCCCTTCCACTTTGCGTTGCGCATTTTCGATAGCACGAGTTACCCATGGATGCTCAATGGCTTCACCACGCTCCATACCCAAACGCTTCATCATGTTGCCCATTTTTTCAGAGGCGAAGATACGCATTAAGGCGTCGTCTAGTGACAGGTAGAAACGGCTTGAACCAGGGTCGCCTTGACGACCTGAACGGCCTCGAAGCTGGTTATCAATACGACGAGACTCGTGTCGCTCTGTACCAATAATATGTAAACCACCAGATTCTAGCACTGCATCGTGGCGTTTCTTCCACTCAGTTTTTACTTTCTCTATTTGTGCTTGGGTGGGGTTTTCAATTTTTTCCAGTTCAGCCTGCCAGTTACCACCTAGTACAATATCGGTACCACGACCTGCCATGTTAGTGGCAATAGTAACCGCACCGGGTTGACCCGCTTGCGCCACAATGTCGGCTTCCTGTTCGTGGAATTTGGCATTCAGTACTTTGTGTGGAATTTTTGATTTTTTCAGGATGCGCGAAAGCAATTCTGAGTTTTCAATCGATACCGTACCTACCAAGGTGGGTTGGCCGCGTTCCACACATGCCTTAATATCTTCAACAATGGCTTCGTATTTTTCTTCTGCCGTTAAGTAGATTAAGTCCGCTTTATCTTTACGCTGCATTGGCTTATTGGTTGGAATAACCACGGTTTCTAAGCCATAAATGTGCTGGAATTCAAAAGCTTCGGTATCGGCTGTACCTGTCATACCTGCCAGTTTGTTGTACAAACGGAAGTAGTTTTGGAAAGTAATAGACGCAAGGGTTTGGTTTTCGTTTTGTATACGAACCCCTTCTTTAGCTTCAACGGCTTGGTGCAACCCTTCTGACCAGCGGCGTCCTTCCATTGTTCGGCCGGTATGTTCATCGACAATGACGATCTGCTCGTCTTTAACAATGTAATCTACGTCTTTTGCATATAATTTATGGGCACGAAGTGCCGCATTGATGTGATGTAGAAGTGAGATATTTCCGGCTGCAAATAAAGACTCACCTTCAGGTAGTAAACCTTCTTTGTGTAAGATTTCTTCTACATGCAATTGGCCGCGCTCAGTAAGATGAATTTGCTTAGCCTTTAAGTCGATGGTGTAATCGCCATCGCCTTCTTGCCCTTCTTCATCTTCTTTTTCTTGCTGTACCAGCTGAGGAATAATGGTGTTAATGCGACGGTATAGCTCCGAACTGTCTTCTGCTTGTCCAGAAATAATAAGGGGCGTACGTGCTTCATCAATGAGGATGGAGTCAACTTCATCCACTACAGCGTAGTTTAATGGGCGCTGTACGCGGTCTTGCGGGCTAAACGCCATGTTGTCGCGTAGGTAGTCAAAACCAAACTCGTTGTTAGTGCCGTAGGTTACATCGGCTTGATAAGCATCGCGCTTCTGTTCTGGCGACATGCCTGGTACGTTACAACCCACACGCATGCCTAGGAAAGTAAATAGTTGACTACTCCATTGGGCGTCACGGGTAGCTAGGTAATCGTTCACGGTAATAACATGAACACCTTTGCCTGAAAGCGCATTCAAATAAGTTGGCAGCGTGGCGGTTAAGGTTTTACCTTCACCGGTACGCATTTCGGAGATTTTACCTTCGTGAAGAACTTGCCCACCTAGCATTTGCACGTCGAAATGACGCATGCCGTAAACACGCTTACTGGCTTCTCTAACCGTAGCGAAGGCTTCGTTTAAAATGTCGTCAAGGGTTTCACCCTTTTCAATACGACCCTTAAATTCTTCGGTTTTGGCTTTTAGCGCCTCATCAGAAAGCTTTTCATACTCTGCTTCCAGTGCATTGATGGCATCTACGTTTTTGCGTAATTTTTTTAATAGTCGGTCGTTTCGGCTACCGAATACTTTTCTAAGGATGCTTGAAAACATTAGCTTGTTTATTCCACTACTTGTCGAGACGCCGCACGGTATAGCACAGCTGAATTAATACGTTAATGGCAATACTGTATGCGTATTGCCATGCGATTTCTAGAGCGTAAGCGTATTTGCTTACTTACCTGGCTGCTACCTTTTATTTTTTATAAACAAAAGGCAGAGGATCGATTTGCTTACCGTTTCTTATTACTTCGTAGTGAACATGAACACCTGTAGAACGCCCCGTGTTTCCCATTTGAGCAATAGGCTGACCTTTCGTCACCACATCACCCACTGAAACCTTTAGCGTATCGTTATGTCCGTAACGGGATACATACCCATCACCGTGATCAATTTCGACTAAATGGCCATACCCAAAGCGTTCACCTGCCCAGGTGACAATACCCGAGGCCGTTGCAATCACGTTATCACCTGCCTTACCGGCAAAGTCTAAACCTTTGTGCAATGCTGGTTCGCCTGTAAAAGGGTCGGCGCGCATACCATAATAAGAAGACAACCATCCCGACTCTATCGGACGACCAGATAATTGGCTCTGATCGTGGATATGGTGTCCCCGCACCAAACTTTCAAGCATAGAAAGCTGCTGAGACTTTACATCAAGAGATTGCTGTAACTTAGCAATGTCATCAAGTAAAGGGTCACCTTGGAGGTTGTCCGGTATCGATACGGGTACAAATGCGTCCAGGTCAGTCGCAGTCATACCTAATTCTGTTGCGATTTGCTTTCCTTTCTCGTCAAGCATAGACGCTTGTGCAGAAAGTTCTGCAACCCGAGTAAGTAAAGCATTTAATTTGTTGGCTGTCTGTTGCTTAAGCGCATCAACGTCTTGCTGAGTGGCTTTCACTTCTGATTGAGCAAGGCGCACCCGCGCGATGTCTTCAGACACAGATTCTGTGGAACGGCTAGAGACAAGCATAAAAATAGAAGACAGCACTGTGGCACTGACAAGAGTGCGTACACTGATACTGTGCCGATATCGCTTATTTTTGCCTGTTAGAGTTATTGTTAGCTTCATACCACAAATAAGGAGCTTGTTTACGTTTGCAGGAAAAGTATTGCTTTAAGTAATCTAGGTTACTTTTCGCTTTAATCTTTGCTGCAAAACGAATTATTAATATTGTTATACAGCTACTGTACCATTAATTAGACTAAATGCTAACTGTAAAAAAGCCGCCTAGAGGCGGCTTCCTTGCATTTTCTTGTTTTTCTACTATGCCAGCACTGGTTGCGCGTAGCGAATGGGTGCTTTTTCTTGGGAGTCATAGGTGACGTATTCCCAACATTCTTTCTGCGCAAGCACAGCATTTAGTAGTTTGTTGTTCAGCCCGTGCCCGGTTTTATAAGCACGCAGCTCGCCAATTAAACTGTGACCGCCTAAGTATAAGTCACCAATGGCGTCGAGTATTTTATGCTTAAGGAATTCATCATCGTAACGAAGCCCTTCTGGGTTAAGGACGCGGAACTCATCAAGTGCCACTGCATTTTCCATACTGCCGCCTAACGCCAGATTATTTGCGTTCATATATTCTAGGTCACGCATAAACCCAAAGGTTCTAGCGCGACTGACTTCGTTCACATACGAACATGAATCGAAATCCATGGTCATATGTTGGCGTGTCTGGCTAATAACGGGATGGTCAAAGTCGATAGCAAAATCCACTCTGAAGCCATCATAAGGCACAAGCTCAGCCCATTTATCTCCGTCTTCAACACGCACCGGCTTAGTGATACGGATAAAACGTTTAGGTGCATTTAGCTCTTCAATTCCTGCTGATTGCAGCAAGAACACAAATGGGCTGGCACTACCATCCATAATAGGCAACTCATTGCTATCCACTTCAACAATAATATTGTCGATACCTAAACCTGCTAAAGCCGACGCCAAATGCTCAACGGTTTGAATTGTCACGCCGTCTTCATTATTCAAACAGGTACACAGCATGGTATTACCCACAGCGTTTGCACGCGATGGAATATCAACATGAGGTTCAAGGTCTACACGCCGAAACACGATTCCCGTGTTCGCAGGCGCAGGCCGGAGAGTCATTGTGACCTTTTCCCCTTTATGAAGCCCAATTCCGGTTTCTTGAACCGGGTGCTTGATTGTACGTTGTCTAATCATCTGCTTTAGCTTTTACCTATCAAAAAAAGCGGTCGCGAATTATAGTGAGTTACCACTCACTTGTCAAAAACGATGCAATTTGGCTACAAACGCTTCCAAAGTTTACAAGGTTTTGCCCCCGCACAGGATTGTGAAACCCACAACCATATGCACAGGTTCACTCTGCCTTTATATACTGCAAATATTATAAATTCAAAAACTTAGCCTAAAATTTAATAAAAATTTACAGTTGTTAGCCTGATTCGTTATCAGTTACGACAACTAAACAGACTAAAAATTCATTTTTTCATAGAGAAAATGAATTAGTCAGCTTGTTTACGCAAAAACGCTGGAATATCGAGATACTCTAAATCGTTATCCGGTTGCGCACTGTCTTCTGCTTTAAGCGCTTGATTGCCTTCAGTGCCGCCCACCGCTGAACGTGGTTCTGCAGCGGTGCTGCTACCGTATTCTTTTGCCGGTGTAGTTAAACGAGAACCTTCAGAGCTCACAAGAGAGATGTCTGGTTTACGCTCAGCACCAATACCCGTAGCAACCACGGTCACGCGAAGTTCGTCAGTCATCTCCATATCGATAACTGTACCTACCACCACGGTGGCATTTTCAGACGCAAACGCTTTTACGGCATTACCGACCGTTTCAAATTCGTCGATGGCAAAATCTGGCCCTGCGGTGATATTCACTAAGATTCCACGCGCGCCTGATAAATCGATGTCTTCCAGTAGTGGGCTAGCAATCGCAGATTCAGCGGCTTCTTCAGCACGGTCTGGACCGCTCGCGGCGCCACTTCCCATCATTGCTTTACCCATTTCCGACATTACGGTACGTACGTCGGCAAAATCCACGTTAATTAAACCTGGACGCGTAATGAGCTCAGCAATACCTTGTACCGCGCCACGTAATACGTCATTTGCGGCACTAAAAGCTTGTAACAACGGCGTACCCGGGCCCATCACTTTAAGTAGTTTTTCGTTAGGGATAGTAATTAATGAATCAACGTTATTCGCTAATTCAACGATCCCCTGCTCTGCGAACGTGGTACGCTTTTTACCTTCAAATGGGAATGGCTTAGTGACAACGGCCACCGTTAAGATACCCATTTCACGTGCAATTTTTGCCACTTCTGGCGCTGCACCTGTTCCTGTACCACCGCCCATACCGGCTGTGATGAAAACCATGTCGGCACCATCTAAGGCTTGACGAATGGTTTCTCTGTCTTCTTGTGCTGCATCGCGACCAATATTAGGATCGGCACCTGCACCTAACCCTTTGGTTACGCTAGAACCAATTTGCAGTGTAACGTCAGCGCTTGAGCTGCGTAGTACCTGCGCATCGGTATTTACCGCGATGAATTCTACGCCTTCAATACTTTGTGAAACCATGTGTTCAACGGCATTACCACCACCGCCACCAACACCAATGACTTTTATTACGGCTTCTTCGCCGTGACTATCCATTAATTCGAACATACTTACTCTCCGGTTGTACGTCTTTTAACACTACACTAAAACATAGTCTATCGATTATCTGCATCCTGCATATCGTGATGTTTTAGCGTTAGCGCCCCCAAATAAATTAAAATTCGCCTTTAAACCAGCTTTGCACGCGATGAAATAAACTCTCACCGGTTTTCTGCTTACTGGACTTCTTATTATCTGATTGCACTTTGCCGTATTGCAGTAGCCCTACGACAGTGGCAAAACCTGCATCTTCAACGTATTCGGACAAGCCTTTTACGTTAATGGGTGTTCCTACCCTTACAGGCATCTGAAAGAGTTCCTCTGCAAACTCTACTGCGCCTTCCATTTTGGCGGTACCCCCGGTTAGCACAAGGCCGGCGGCAATTTGCTCTTCCAGTCCACTGGCACGAATTTCATCGTGAACCAGTTCAAACAGTTCTTGGTATCTTGGCTCAATCACTTCAGCAAGCGTATGTCGAGACATCACTCGAGCTGGGCGACCGCCTACACTTGGCACCTCAATACTGTCTTCCATGCTAACCATGTCTTTTAGCGCGCAAGCATAGTTAACCTTAATCTCTTCTGCGTTGCTAATTGGCGTTCTGAAGATTTTCGCTATGTCACTGGTAATTTGATTCCCTGCAACAGGGATAACCGCAGTGTGACGAATAGCGCCATCTGTGTAAATCACCATATCCATGGTGCCACCACCAATATCCACAACGCACACGCCAAGCTCACGTTCATCATCGGTGAGCACCGCGTAGCTCGATGCCAACGCTGAGAAAATTAATTGATCAGCGTTTAGCTCACATCGCTCAACGCATTTCACCATATTTTTCGCCATATCATCGGCACAGGTGATGATATGCGCATCGGCTTCCATTCGTACGCCTGACATGCCAATTGGGTTTTTAATTCCTTCTTGCACATCAATGGTAAACTCTTGAGGTAACACATGAAGTAATCTTCTTTCCGCTGCAATGGGCACACTTCGAGCGGCATGTATTACATTATCTACGTCTTCTTGTGTGACCTCTTGATTGTTAATGGGCACCATACCATTTTCATTCTGGCATTTTACGTGACGTCCCGAGATAGACATGAAAACTGAAGACACTCGGCAATCTGCCATTAACTCCATCTCGTTCACTGCACGTTGTACCGACTTAACCACCAAATTTAAGTCGTTAACGCCACCTTTATCCATGCCTTTTGCGGCATGGGTGCCTACGCCAACGATGCTGATTTGATCATCATCAAGCAATTCGCCCACCACAGCCTTTACTTGGCTGGTGCCGATATCTAAGCCTACAATCAAATTGCGTTCAGCAGGTTTTGACATGGTTTATTTAACTCTCTTCTTTTGTGGTGTTGTCACGTGGCGCTTTCCAACCCACGGCAACCCCAGTGTCATAGCGAAGGTCAACGTATTTCACTGCCTTCTCTTGTTGCGTCAATAACGGGTATACATCAATAAAACGCTGTAACCTGTCAATGAATTCTTGACGCCCTAAATTCAATTCAATGCCGTTTTTTAACTGAACCTGCCATGCAAATCGTTCACTTAACGACAGCTCTGCAATATCCATATTGGTGGTAGCCAATAACGCATGCATGGCGTTAAAGCCTTCCAGTGCGGTTTTTTCGCTACCGCCTGGCCCGTATAAACGGGGTAAAACCAGTGCTTTTCCTTCAGCGTTAAACGTATCGCCGTAAGGGTTGAGGAGCAAATCCTCATTCCATTTTGCCACTGGCTGCTGCTCAACCAAATAAATCTTTAAGGTGTTTGGCCATTTCTTACGAACAGACGCTCGATAAACCCAAGGCTGCGCTTCCACTAGCCTAAACACATCGTTTACATCAAGGGCAAAAAAGCTGCCCGGTTGCGCCTCTCGAATAAGGCGCTCTAGTTTGGTGATATCGATATATTGATAATCACCAGAAAAATCGATAACTTGCACTGGCATTTGCTGCTCATCTTGCAAATACTGATTGGCTTTAATCCCGCCAAATACCAATGCCGCAATAACAATACATAAAAAGGCAACGCCACCCCAAAGCGCGTGATTCGAACGGGTTTTGGCTGCGTTCTGTGTCACCCTGTTATGCTCCTGCCATGACAGTTACTTGTTCATCTTCCATGCTGGTTGCTAAAATCGCCATAACCAGCTCATCAAACGTTAATCCCGCCACTTTCGCGGCTTTGGGAACCAAACTTTTTTCTGTCATGCCGGGTACCGTGTTCGCTTCAAGCAAGTAAAACTGCCCTTGGCTGTCTTGCATGACATCGATACGCCCCCAGCCCGAACCTGAAATTCCGTCAAATGCACGGGTAGCTAATTCGGCTAACTGGGCTTCTTGATCTTGCGATAAACCACTTGGACAGAAATATTCCGTTGTGTCATCCTGATATTTCGCAGCGTAATCGTAAAACGTATGAGGGGTGGACATGCGAATAGACGGCAACGCCTGCCCCTGTATCACAGAAACAGTAAACTCTGGGCCGTCAATGTATTGCTCTAACAGAACCTGATTGTCATATTTGAATGCGTTCTGAATCGCAATATCGAGTTGTTTAGCGCTTGTCACTCTTGCCATGCCAATACTCGACCCTTCTCTGGCCGGTTTTACCATGACTTCATTCCCCAATTTATCCATTATAGCGCCGCATGATCCAGCTTCAAAGTGCCTTTTATCAGCAATTTCATATTTTGCGGTGGGCAGCCCCAAGCTTTGCCAAACTTGCTTAGTATGGATTTTATCCATCGCCAGTGCTGAGCCTAATACACGGCTGCCGGTATAGGGCACATTTAGCAGTTGTAATGCCCCCTGCATAGAGCCATCTTCTCCCCCCCGACCGTGCAGCATAATGAGTACGCGGTCTATTTGTTGGGTGAGTAAATCTGTCAATGGTTGGGCGGCGGGGTCGAAGGCCACCGCGTTTACACCTTGGCGCAACAAGGCATTTAGCACAGCGGTACCCGAACTTAGCGACACTTCACGCTCTGCTGAGTCGCCTCCAAACATGACGGCAACTTTGCCAAATACATCAGCAGCGATGGCGTTTTTTAATGAAAAGCTAGTCACCGGTTACCTTCCTTTTGCAATTCGCTAGGTTCCATTTCACAGCGCGCGAGCTGTTTGGCAATTTGACCGATGTTACCTGCGCCTTGTGTCATCACAATATCCCCGTCTTGCAGCATATTGGCAAGGATGCTCGGCAACGCGCCTTTGTCGCCCACATACACAGGCTCAATTTGACCGCGCTGACGAATGGAACGGCATAAAGACTTGCTGTCGGCTCCTTCAATGGGCTGTTCGCTGGCGGCGTATACATCAAGCAGCAGCAAGGCATCGACGCTTGAAAGCACGTCGACAAAGTCTTCATACAAATCGCGAGTTCGAGTGAACCTGTGTGGTTGGTACACCATCATTAGCCGCCGATCAGGCCAATTAGCCCGCGCGGCAGCAATGGTCGCTTTTACTTCCGTTGGGTGGTGGCCGTAGTCATCCACCAAACAGACCTCGCCTTTTGAAGTCGCAAAGCTGCCTAGTTGTTCAAACCGTCGCCCTATACCACCGAAGCTTGCCAATGCCTTCACAATAGCATGGTCATCAATACCTTCGTCTGTAGCCACGGCGATGGCCGCTAATGCATTAAGTACGTTGTGGTTGCCGGTAAGGTTAAGGGTAATATCCAAAGGCGCTTTATCTGGCCGATGAACGGTAAAGTTCGCCTTACCAAATGACAAACTGATATTGTCAGCACGAACATCATTGTGTGCATTAAACCCATAGGTGGTGATGTTACGCCCAATACGGGGGATAATTTCCTGAATATTGGCGTCATCGCCACAGACAATTGCATGACCATAAAAAGGTAAATTAGACAAAAACTCCACAAAGGTGTCTTTTACCTTTGAGAAATCTCCGCCATACGTGTCCATATGATCTGCTTCAATGTTAGTTACCACAGACACCATAGGCTGCAAATGGAGAAAAGACGCGTCGCTTTCGTCGGCTTCGGCAATAAGGTAACGGCTTTTACCTAACCTAGCATTTGTTCCGGCACTGTTTAACAGGCCGCCAATGACAAATGTGGGGTCGTAGTCTGCTTCAGCAAAAATTGTGGAAATTAAGCTTGTTGTGGTGGTTTTACCATGGGTTCCCGCTATCGCGATACCATGTCTAAAACGCATGAGCTCTGCCAACATTTCAGCACGACGAATAATAGGAATGCGCTGTTCTCGTGCCACGATAATTTCTGGATTTTGCTCGTTAATCGCACTCGACACGACGATTACGTCCATGCCCTCTACGTTTTCGGCTCTGTGACCAATTTTCACCTCAGCACCTAGTTCTGCTAGACGCTGAGTCATTGGCCCTTCTTGAATATCTGAACCCGCAATTTTATAGCCTTCGTTTAGTAGCACTTCAGCAATGCCACCCATTCCGGCGCCGCCAATTCCAATAAAAAAGATGTTGCTCACCCGACGCATTTGCGGGCTTTCAAATGGGGTTTTAAAAACCATTAGTCCCCTTCTCCCACCACTGCTTTGCAGTGGCTAACGACTTCTTCAGTAGCATGGGTGTTCGCGCGTTCTCGCGCCAATTCACCCGTTTTTATGCAATCGAGGGGGTGGGTAGTCCACTGCCTGATTGCCTGCCCTAAATTTTTTTTTAATACAGACTGTCCAATCATTACGGCTGCATTATGCTTTACCAATGATTGGGCATTCTTCGTTTGATGATCGTCTACTGCATGTGGCAAAGGGACGAATATCGCTGCGCGACCTGCCGCAGCAACTTCCGCAACAGTCAGTGCGCCAGCACGACATACAATAAAGTCAGCCCATGTGTAGGCATCGGCCATATCGTCAATGAAGTCACTGACCTCGGCGTTTACGTCCCATTGTTGATATAGCCCCTTAACAGTAGCTTGGTTTCCTTTTCCGCATTGATGGCGGATGGCTAAATGAGATAACCCTTTCACCGCTTCTGGTACGGTTTCATTTAGAATTTGTGCGCCTAAACTGCCGCCAACCACAAGTAAGTTTAAAGGACGCGGTTCGCGATACTGTAACGGAGGTACAGCACTAATGGCTGCACGCACCGGATTTCCTACAGTATGCAGCTTTTCGGTAGGCACTGAAAATTGGTCTTTAGCATCATCAAAGCCAAGCAGTACCCGAGTGGCTAGCTTAGCGAGTAGTTTATTGGTCATACCCGCAGCTGCATTTTGCTCATGAATAATGAGGGGAATTCCAAGGCTTTTCGCGGCCACACCGCCCGGCCCACTCGCATACCCACCAAAACCAATCACTAATTCAGGTTGAATGCGCTTGATTATGCGCCGTGCCGAAAACAAACTTTTGATAAGCGCAACGCCACCGGTTAACTTGGCTTTCAGACCTTTCCCTCTTATTCCTTTCACAGGAATAAAATGAATGGGGAAGCCATGTTTGGGCACCACGTCAGCTTCCATTCGTTCTGCTGTGCCTAACCATTCTACATGCCAACCGGAACGGGCTAATGCTTCTGCGACAGCAAGGCCAGGGAATACATGACCACCGGTACCACCCGCCATAATGAGACAACGTCTATTCATTATCGGCCTCCTGCGCCACTCTCGCGAGTATGGCTTTAATACCTGCTTTACCTTCTTCTTCCGCGGTAGCAGGCTTTACCTTTTCAATTTTGGTGGCTGGCGTGGCGACCTCTTGTGTTTCGTTCACCTTGTCTGATGCGGTGGTTTCAGGTTTTACTTTCACTTTATTGCGCTTTCGCTCATTGCGATCGAGCGCTTGTACACCTTCTACGCGAAGCTCGAAATCGATTCGTAATAAAATGGCCACAGCCACTGACATAATAATAAGTGACGAGCCCCCGTAACTAACCAACGGTAGCGTGAGCCCTTTAGTGGGCAAAATACCTGCACTTGCACCAATATTCACTGCGGTTTGAAAGCTAAACCAAATGCCAATACTGTAGGCTAGATAACCCTCAAAAGGTCGCAACTTCTCTAGAGCTTTATTGCCAATTTGCAGTGCTTTAATCACCATGCACAAAATTAGACAAAGGACGGTTAGTACGCCAACAAAGCCTAACTCCTCTGCCAAAATTGCCATCACGAAATCGGTATGGGCTTCGGGCAAGAACTCTAGCTTTTGTAGGCTGTTACCCAGCCCTTGGCCAAACCAATTCCCCCTGCCATAAGCCATTAACGACTGGGTAAGCTGGTAGCCTGCACCAAAAGGATCGGCCCAAGGGTCTAAGAATGACGTTACCCGTTTTAAGCGATATTCTTCAAATACAATCAGTGCAACCACCGCCATTAGCCCAGCAAACACCAAGGCAAAGAACTGCCATAATCGGGCGCCCGCTAAGAACAATAAACCGATAGTGGTCGCAAACATCACCACCACAGTGCCTAAGTCGGGCTGAATAAGCAGTAACATAGCTAACACGAAAAATACCGCTAATGGCTTGATGAAGCCTTTTAGGTTTTCCGTGACTTCTTCATACCGGCGAACCAAATAGCCGGCTAAATAGGCGAAGAAAAATAGCTTGGCTGGCTCGGCCGCCTGAATCGTAATAGGCCCTAGTGCTAACCAACGGGTACTTCCGTTTACCGTACGGCCCACTAGCAATACCGCAACCAACAATCCAATGGCGGCCAACAACAAGTAGGGGTTGCTCATGCGCCAAAATCGCATGGGCACTTGTAATACTGTCATGGCAGCAATGAGCGCACCCACGATATAAATACCGTGACGAATAGCAAAATAAAATGGATTGTCATGCAACCTGTCTGCAACAGGCATAGACGCCGACGTCACGATAATAATACCAATGCTCATCAGTGCCAGTGCAATCAACATTAAACTGGTGTCGTAGGGCTGCTGCGTACGATTTTCATCGTGACGGGCGGCGAATAACTCGCTTAACTTTGTTGGCGCATTAGCCGTTGAGATAGGAGCATTACTCATGCTTGGCTCCTTTGTTTGACGGCCGAGGCAAAAACTTGCGCGCGGTGAATGTAGTTATCGAACATATCAAGGCTTGCACACGCCGGTGACAGTAACACCACATCGTTAGGCTTAGCATGGGAATAAGCGTAATCTACGGCTTCGTCCATATCTTTTACTATCTGGGTTCGTTCAAACATGGCAGCAAACTGATGGGCGTCTTTGCCCATGGCGACAATATGGCTCACTTCGTTTTTTACAACATCAGCAAGCTGGTTAATATCGCCTCCTTTGGCATCGCCACCGGCAACAAGAATAATGTTACCTTCAGTCAAAGGTGCCAAACCTTGAAGCGCCGCAAGCGTTGCCCCTACGTTTGTGGCTTTAGAGTCATCAATCCAACGAACCCCATTAATGTTGGCAATTTCAACACAACGATGGGGCGCAGACTTAAAGGTGGTCACCGATTGCGCCGCGTCAATCAGATTAACATTCATGGTTGCCTTAAGCCCTTCACACAGTGCTAGGGAAGCCATCACATTGAGTACATTGTGAGTCCCTGCAAGCTGAATTTGGTTTGCATCAAGTAACGGTTCACCGTGCAAGGTAATGGCGTTATCTCTAAACCCAATGCCTTCTGATACATCAGACAACCCATAGTAGCTAAGTTTATTCACTGTGTTTTGAGGTGCGCAATGTTCTGTGTCACGCCACACTACAGCTGTGTTGCAGTGAAGAAATATACGTTGTTTAGCTTGCACGTAGTTTTCGAAGGTCTGGTGTCTATCTAAATGATCATCACTGATATTTAAAATAGTTGCCGCCTGCAGGGCTAAGCTTGAGGTTGTTTCAAGCTGAAAACTAGAGAGCTCTAACACAATAACATCATAGTCATTTGCTAATGTGTCGAGTACGGGTAAGCCCACATTGCCCGCTGCCACGGCCTTTAGCCCACAATGGTTGAGCATATGCGTCGTTAGCAAGGTCACGGTGGTTTTACCGTTTGAGCCGGTGATGCCAATAACGGGGGTTTCGTTTAACCGAGCAAATAGCTCTACGTCGCCAATGACTTCAACCCCAGCACGTTGCGCCAACTGCACCTGTTCAATTGCAGGAGACAGCCCAGGGCTTAAAACCAAGACGTCGACACCATCAAAATAGGCGGCGGTTAGGCTACCTAGTGTCACTTCTACGTCTATCTCGTTAGGTAATGAAACACTCGCGCGAGTATCAAAGGCTTTAACTTGCGCCCCTTGCTGCTGTAAAAAACGCACACACGCCTGCCCGGTGACACCTAGGCCACCGACAACATATGTTTGTGCACGCACGTTATAGCTCATTAAATACTCGTCTCTCTATCTAAGTTTAAGTGTGGCTAAGCCCACTAGCACTAAAATGATGGAAATGATCCAAAAGCGCACGATGACTCGCGGTTCAGGCCACCCTTTGAGTTCATAGTGGTGATGGATGGGCGCCATGCGAAAAATACGTTGTCCGCGAAGCTTGTATGAACCCACCTGCAAAATAACGGAGACGGTTTCCATAACAAACACGCCCCCCATGATAATCAGCACTATTTCTTGTCGAACTAACACCGCCAAAACGCCCAAGGTGCCACCTAAGGCAAGGGAGCCAACATCGCCCATGAACACTTGGGCAGGATAGGTGTTAAACCATAGAAAGCCTAACCCGGCTCCCACGATGGCGGTACACACAATAACCAACTCACTAGTAAGGGGGATGTGAGGAATATTAAGGTAGTCGGCGAAATTTGCGTTGCCCGTCACATAGGAAAAAATGGCAAATGCCCCTGCCACTAAAATAGTGGGCACAATCGCCAAACCGTCTAAACCATCAGTAAGATTTACCGCGTTACTGGTGCCCACAATGGCAAAGTACGTGATGATGATAAAGAAGGCGCCTAATTGCGGGAACACCTCTTTGAAAAATGGCACCAGTAAGGATGTTTCGGCACTTAGTGAAGCACTGCTATAAAGATAGAAGGCCACACCAATGGCCACCACCGACTGCCAAAAATACTTCCATCGAGCAATAAGACCTTTTGAGTCTTTTCGGATCACTTTGCGGTAATCATCAACAAAACCGATAATTCCATAAGACACCACGACAGTGAGTGTCACGAGCACGTAGCGGTTGGATAAATCAGCCCACATCAGAACACTGATGACAATTGCAGCAAGAATCAGTAGCCCACCCATTGTCGGTGTACCCGACTTTGACAAATGGCTCTGCGGCCCGTCGTCACGGATGGTTTGACCTATCTGCATACGCTGTAAATAGCGAATCATTTTAGGGCCAATTAAAATAGCGATAAGCAAGGCGGTTAGCGTGCTTAAAATAGCCCGTAACGTGAGGTATGAAAATACATTAAACCCTGCATCAAATTGTGTCAGCCAGTCGGCTAGCCAAATTAACATGCGATGCGCTCCCGACGGCGTTCAAGCTTTCCCAAAGGAGAGGCCTCGATCGCCTCTACCACGCGTTCCATGTGAGAACTGCGCGAACCTTTTACTAAAATTGAAATATTACGTTGCTGTTGCAACAAATCATTTTCTAAAGCAGACATAAGCTGCTCGACACTGGTGAAGTGGCCACCTGGCCCATCAAAAGCATCGCTTGCTGACTGGCTTAACACCCCCATGGTGTATAAATAGTCCACACCCTGGCGCTGCGCATACTGACCCACTTGCTCATGATAATAGCGAGACTTTTCACCTAACTCTTTCATATCCCCCAACACCAAAACATTGATGCCCGAGAAGGTGCTTAGTGTATCAATAGCAGCATTTACAGAGGCAACATTGGCGTTGTAGGTATCGTCTAGCAGACGAATTTGATCAGTGAGCGTTTTTACATTTAACCGTCCACTGACCTGCTGCATACTGAGCAAACCATCTCTTACATTTTCTAAGGTAGCACCAAGTTGCATAGTGAGTGCAGCTGCCACGAGGGCATTCCCCACATTATGCAAACCTGGGATTGTAAGCTGCACCGCCACATCACCTTCAGGTGAGCACAACATAAACTCTGCACATCCATCGAGCCCCAAGGTAATATCTTCGGCGCTGTAATCCGCTTCATTTTTTTGCTGTGGAGAAAAAGTGAGTACAGCAGTCCGCTTAAGCTTGCCTAACCAGAAGTCGGCAAATTGGCTATCTACGTTCACAATTGCGGTGCCGTCTTCGTCCAACCCTTTGAAAATTTCACTTTTCGCTCGGGCTACACCTAGCAAACTGCCAAAGCCTTCAAGGTGAGAGGCCGCAGCGTTCACTATGGTAGCTACGTTGGGCTTAACCAGTTGCGTGGTATACGCAATTTCACCGAGGTGGTTTGCACCTAGTTCCATCACCGCATACTCGTGATCGTTTTCTAGGCGTAAAAGCGTGAGTGGCACACCAATATCGTTGTTGAAATTGCCTTGGGTGGCTAGCACCTTACCGCGACGAGAAAGAATCGCCGCGCACATTTCTTTTACTGTGGTTTTTCCGCTACTGCCAGTGATGGCAATCGTTTTGGGGGCAACCTGTTGCTTAACCGCCGCCCCTAATTGACCTAACGCTAGCTTTGTATCTTCCACATAAATAACAGGGGTTGATACGGACACTTTTTCGCTGGCGATAATCGCAGAAGCGCCCGCATTGGCTGCGGCTTCGGCGAAGTCGTGACCATTGAAATTCGCTCCTTTCAAAGCCAAATACACTGCCCCTTCAGTCAGCGCTCGCGTATCCGTACTTACCGCGGTAACGGTACTGTCGTCACCTTCTAAGGTTCCGTCAATTTGACT
Organism: Alteromonas sp. B31-7; assembly: GCF_015767655.1. NCBI lineage: Bacteria > Pseudomonadati > Pseudomonadota > Gammaproteobacteria > Alteromonadales > Alteromonadaceae > Alteromonas > Alteromonas sp. B31-7. The sequence goes on along the minus strand of NZ_CP065233.1, from coordinate 1,151,331 downwards.
TGCTATCCACGACAGCGTTGTTGTTATCATTTGCTGTACTCCTGTTGCAGTCGCGCGACTACTGCACGTTCGTTATAGTCTGTCTGTTGTGTTCCAATAATTTGATAATCTTCATGCCCCTTGCCAGCCGCAATCACAATGTCTTCGGGGCTGGCGTTATCGAGGCAATACCTAATAGCCCGTTCTCTATCAGGTTCCGATATCGCTATGGCAGGGTTGCTCAACCCCGCCATAATGTCTTTTGCAATGTCTTCTGCAGCCTCACTTCGACTGTTATCCGTGGTAATAACCAGGAAATCTGCGCCGGACTCGGCGGCACTTGCCATTAGTGGGCGTTTACCTTTGTCTCTGTCTCCCCCGCAACCAAATACGCACCACACTTTTCCGTGGGTATGTGCGCGTGCGCTGGATAACACTTTCTCCAATGCATCTGGGGTATGGGCATAATCCACAATCACATTGGCGGCATGACTAAATTGAAAAACTTCCATTCGCCCTGCTACCGGAGAAATGCGGTTAACCGCCTGTATAACATCTTCAAAGCGCTCGTTTTCCGCCAGCAAACATGCCATGGCGCTTAACAAGTTAAACACGTTAAATGCGCCAAATAAGGGAATGTTTACTTGCGCTTGTCCCCACGAAGATTGCAACGTAAAACCACATCCCGCGTCATGGTAATTAACCTTTGTGGCGAAACAATGGCGATCCTGAGTTAGTTTCTGTAGTTCATGTTGCTGCGCAACTCCCACCCAAACGATGTCGATATCACTCGGCGCATTCGCGGCCCAACGTTGGCTTTCGGGGTCGTTGGCATTTAACACCAAGGTAGACAAACCAGGTTGAGTCATTAACAGGCGCTTAGCCCGTGCATACTCTTCCATGCTGCCGTGGTAGTCCAAATGATCTCGTGTAAGATTGGTAAAAACAGCGATGTCAGTATTCACTTGCGCTAGCCTACCCTGCACTAACGCGTGGGAACTTGCTTCAAATGCCGTATGGCGAACCTGACTTTGCACAAAGTCTGCCAACAAATACTGCACACGAATAGGGTCTGGCGTGGTGTTGGCCGCTGGCGTTGCCTGCCACTGTGTGTGAGTACCATCATAAATACTACTGCCCAAGGTTCCTATACTGGCACTACGGGTTCCAAGTTCATCTTTTAGCTGCGTAAGCATTTGAACTGTAGAGGTTTTACCGTTAGTTCCCGTCACCGCCACTGTGGTCATTTTTGTGGCGGGATAATCATAAAATGCCGCAGCGAGGGCCGACAGCATTTTGGGCAATTCGTATAGGTAAATAATGACCGTATGGTCGCGCATTTCTAGCTGACCATGGCCACAACTGTCGTCAGTTTGCGCCAGTATGACTCGGGCGCCCAAGCTTATCGCTTGTGGAATAAAGTCACGGCCGTCACGCTGATGCCCTTTTAATGCCACAAATGCCAATCGGGTGTTCACTTCACGGCTATCCAGAGTAAGCCCTGCAATACGAATATCAGGCGCATCGACATTAAACTTGGCCAACAGGGCACGAATACTTTGGATAAAAGCGCTAACTACCACTTTCGCCTCCTTTCAGCCAGGGGCTAGACGTTACCTGTTTGTCATCGGGGGGAATATTCAGCATATGTAAGGCGCCGCCCATGATTGACGAAAACACAGGCGCTGCTGTGTCGCCCGCGTGATATAAATCACCGCCAGGTTCGTTAATTAAAACGATGGTGACAAGTCGAGGATCTGACACGGGCGCTATTCCAGCGAAAATATTCACGTATTCTTCGCCATAGCCCCCTGCCACGGCTTTTCTACTGGTACCTGTTTTACCGGCCACGCGATAGCCAGGAATAGCCGCTTTCTTCGCTGTGCCTCCCCGTTGCGTGACACTTTCCATCATATTCACAATGGCGCGGGCATTTTCTTCGCTAATTACACGCTCAGACTGTGGTTGCCAACCGGCTTGCTTAGGTGACTGAATAATATTAAGGGGTTGTTTTACCCCCCCATTCGCTAATGTGGCATATAGGCGTCCAAGTTGCGCGGTGGTAACGGAAATACCATAACCAAACGACAAGGTCGCCAGTTCAAACTCAGACCAGCGACTGCGCTCATGAAAAATACCACTACTTTCTCCGGCCATATTCAATCCGGTGTCAGACATCAGCCCCATGTTGTAATACGTATCAAGTAAGAAAGGTTTTGGCACTGACAGGGCAAGCTTTGAGGTCCCCATATTACTTGAGTGCTGGATAATTTCTTCTAGGGTTAGTTCGCCGTAATTCCGGGAGTCTTTCACTAAGCTGCCGCCCAAGCGCATCCACCCCGGATGAGTATCTACTGTGGAATCGGGGGTGACTTCTCCAAATTCTAGTGCCGTTAGAACCGCCAATGGCTTGAGGGAGGAACCCGGTTCAAACGCATCGGTAATGACGCGATTACGCATTCGGTGAGGTGAAATATCGCTTCGGTCGTTTGGGTTAAACGAGGGGGCGTTAACCATGGCAAGCACGTCACCGCTTTTGACATCAATAACAATGGCTGATGCTGAGCTAGACTGATAGTAAATCATGGCTTCTTTAATTTCTTTGTAAGCCAATGCCTGAATGCGCTGGTCGATGGTCAGTTGTAAGTTACCAGCCTCTTCTCCCGAGGTGGTTTCTAGAATTTCCACCTGACGGCCTTTCGCATCGCGACGAATTTTTCGTGAGCCAGGGGTACCTGTTAGCCACTCGTCGTACATGCGCTCCAACCCTTCAACACCGGTATCATCCACATCAGTGATGCCAATGAGCTGTGCAGATACTTCCCCAGTTGGATAGTATCTGCGGCTTTCGCGGCGTAAATAAATACCCGGAATATCAAGCTTATCGACATAGTCTGCCATCGCCGGAGACACTTGACGTTGTAGGTATACAAAACGACGTTTAGGGTTTGCAACCTTGTCTTGCAGTTTATCGACACTTTGCCCCAGTACATCCGCTAACGCTTGCCAGCGGCGAGGCTCATTAAACCCATCGTTTTCGTGAATCACTTTAGGGTCGGCGTAAATGGCACGAACCGGCACGCTTACCGCCAATTCAACTCCGTTACGATCGGTGACTATACCGCGATAGGTAGGCATGTTTCGGGTACGAAGTGTCCGGCTGTCGCCCTGTTGAATAAGCTCGTCCGGCTCAATCACTTGAATAAATGCAGCCCGAGCGGCTAACGCCACAAACACAGAAATGACCACCGCTAACACAACCACAAAACGCCAATGCACTAGGCTAGGCGCTACATTTTGCTTAGCGCCAGAGGCTTTTCTATTGCGTTTTACAGCCGATGTACTCATTTTAGCTTCACCACCACTTCGTCATCGGCGGTAGGTCGATACATGTCTAATTGCTTCTCTACCAAGGTTTCAATGCGGTTGTGTTCGGTAAGCGCGCGTTGTTCTAGTACCAAATTGCGCCACTCAACATCAAGTTGATCTTTCTCTTCCATCAGGTCTTCAAGGGCAATAACTTGCTGACGATTATGGTGACTACCTAAAATGACAGCCATAGCACTCACGATAACTGCTAAATACAACAAAACCCGCAACTTGTTGCGGGTCAAATCTGAGACGATAATGAGCAGTAAACTGAAGTTAGTATTGGCCTGCTCGGGCTTAGTGGTCGTCATAGTTTTTCTGCCACCCTTAGCACCGAACTGCGAGAACGCACGTTGTTTTCTATTTCATATTGCGACGGCTTAATGGCTTTCCCAAGGGCTTTTAATACTTTGTCTTCATCAATTTCCGCTTGCGTGATGGGCAAATTATGAGGCACAACCTTACCTCTGCTTTGCTCTTTTATGAAACGCTTCACTAATCTATCTTCAAGGGAATGAAAGGAAATCACCGCCAGACGCCCTTCTTTCGCCAACACCTCTGTCGCTGCCTTTAGCCCCACACGTAACTGCTCTAACTCGGCATTAATGTAGATACGTATGCCCTGAAACGCGCGTGTAGCGGGGTGCTTGAACTTATCTTTTACCGGCACAGCTTCATCAATTATTTTGGCTAACTGTGCGGTGCGGGTTATTGGCGTCGTTACACGGGTATTAACGATGGCATGCGCAATACGTTTGCCAAACTTTTCTTCGCCAAACTCTTTAATCACTTGGGCAATATCTTGCTCTTCAGCCTTCGCTAGCCAATCGGCAGCACTTTCACCACGGGAGGTGTCCATGCGCATATCTAAAGGCCCATCTCGTAAAAAGCTGAACCCACGTTCGGCATCATCAAGTTGAGGTGACGATACGCCCAAATCCATAAGCACACCGTCTATTTTTCCGGTGAGTCCCAACTTTTCAATTTCCATTGCCATATCACCAAACGGCGAATGGATAATAGAAAAACGGGGGTCAGACGAGAAACGTTTTGCCGCTTCAATGGCTTGTGGATCTCTGTCAAAGGCAATAAGTTGTCCTCTGTCACCCAATGTATTCAAAATATGATTTGAATGGCCACCACGCCCGAAGGTAGCGTCAATATAGATGCCGTCAGGCTTTATCGCTAGCGCCGTTATGCATTCTTCTAACAATACAGAAATATGTTTAAATTCGTTGGTGTGGCTCATAGCGAGAAGTCCTGTAAACGTTCGGTGAGTTCAAATTCGCCTTTGCGTTCGGTGTCTATGTCGTCTTCAATTTGTTGTGCCCATGTTTCGGCATCCCAAATTTCAAACTTGTTTAGCTGACCAACTAACATGACTTCTTTGGATAACTTTGCGTGATGACGGAGCGGGGTGGGGATAAGAATTCTTCCGCTCTTGTCCATTTCCCCTTCGGCAGCATGACCTAATAGCAAACGCTGCATGCGGCGCTCGGCTGGAATCATGCTAGAAAGCTTAATTAATTTAAGCTCTATCTCTTCCCATTCGGGAAGTGGGTAAAGCAGCAAGCAGCTTTGCTGATTATCGACTGTGCAGACCAGTTGTCCGTTACAATCATCCAGCAGCGACTGACGATAGCGTGTAGGTATCGCGAGTCTGCCTTTTGTGTCCAGATTGATTGCATTAGCGCCGCGGAACATTCCCCTAGCCTTTTATATTTTGCTCTTAGATTTCTTGTTTTTTGAGTACTGAACTGCAAAACGATGATTACTCGATCCACTATTTGCCACTTTTACCCACTGATTGACAGTTTAGGTACCAATGATCCCCACTGTCAAGGGAAAATACCGGTAGAGGCCACGTATTTACTGGCTTTACACTGTTTACTTATACAGTCTTTTGTGAAAGTGGCTGATTAGCCATAGGAAATAGCGTTGTACAACTAAAGTCTAAATAGACGAAAGAGTGAGAAAATCACTGAGGGCAAAAAGAAAAGCCCCACGTCGAAGTGAGGCTTTGGTATTGTCTTACCTAACGATGTAATAACACGTTAAGTCATCGATATTAAGCATCTGCCGCTTCTTCAGCGTCAGCTTTAACAACAGAAAGTTGCATGTTGCGAATTGGGTTGTCGGTGCCGTTCGACAATTCAACCAAACGGTTAAGTTGGCCGACAGACATCATTACCGCGTACATAGCGCCAAGCAAACCGGCTTTATGTAGCTCTACAACCTTCTCTTCTGGAAGCTCAAGTAATTTCTTCTCGTTGATGCTTAGCATGCCAGTCACATTACGTTGCTGACCACTTTGGTAAGTCAAACGAATTTGAATGGGATCAAGCAGATCAAGTTCAACTACCTGCTTAACAAAGCGCTGAGTCATCATTTCGCTGTTAGCAAGGTCTGCTAAGAACTTTTGACGATTTTCCAAAAATTCTGATGGCTCACCCGCTTCTGTGAACAACGGTTGCCCTTCTTCAGAAAGTAGTTCGCTGTTTTCATCAATGTAAACGCCTAGCTTGTCGCCGTCTGGGCGAACATCGAAAGGGTAACGTAGGATGTTCATAGGCACATGAGGCCCCTGCCAGCTTTCACCGGTAAGGAACAAGTTTTGATTTTGTTCCATACCTAGCATTGCTACTACGTGGTGACGCTTAGATTGAGGGTCTTCGATGAACACAAGAGGCATGGTTGCCGCCAGTTGCGCGAATTCGCGAATTGTTGCTGCAGCAAGGTGCGTATTTTTTGCAAATGCAAATGAGTTGCTTACCGCGACTTTCAAGTCTTTGTGTTTTTCTTTATCTAGCGGTACAAAATTAATAGCCATATTTCTTTCTCATACTTGTCTGTTGTGGCCCCGATTTAAAAACTGAGGATTGGTGGGTTACCACTTAAATTACGTTGGCCGCGCGGATGAACATATTGTCCCCCTTCTTCGGCGAGGCGCTTGGGAGTATTACCCATTCGCGCTGTGAAGTCACGCGTCATCACCATAACAAGTTTTAAATTTTTATTGCAATGTAAACTTAAAGTAAAACCATCCGAATGCTGAAAAAACGAACAAAAACGGCATGAGCACTTCGCTTCGCGGGTAAATCATTGCGATAAAAAGCGATGAACAACAAAAGAACCCTTTATAAACCATTGTGTGGCATGCGCAATTCACTTAGTCTTTTATGGCTTGTTGGTCTTTTGTGTTCACCCAACACAAAGGCAAATAAACGCCAGAATGACACCCTCCATGACGTGACTTTCTAGGCCTATGGAAAAAGACAAAGACAAAAACACCAACAACTCACAACAACGACTATAAGGAATTCCACTATGAAGAGGCTTTCACCTCTACACCTTTGTGCTTTAGCTGTCTCTGCCATTGTCAGTGCACCCAGCTTTGCTGCTGATACACCTGACTATTCGGCGTCTGAACTCGCCAATAAGATTGCTCAAGAAACCATCATTGTGGATGGCCACATAGATGTTCCCTATCGGGTAAAAAATGCCTGGGTAGATGTGACTAAAGCCACTGAAGATGGCGATTTTGACTACCCTCGTGCGGTAAAAGGCGGCTTGAATGCGCCTTTTATGTCTATTTACGTACCTGCTAGCCTTGATAATTCACCAGAATCCACTCAACTGGCTCACTTACTTATCGATTCTGTCGAGGCTATTGTGGCGCGAGCGCCCGATAAGTTTGCAATTGCAAAAAGTACTGATGACGTTAAAAAACACTTTGAAGCAGGTTTAATTTCATTGCCTATGGGAATGGAAAACGGCTCACCGCTACAGGGTGACTTGGATAACTTGCGTGATTTTTATGAGCGAGGCATTCGCTACATCACCCTTGCGCACAGTCAATCTAACCACATTTCTGATTCCTCTTACGACCTTAGACGCCAGTGGAAAGGCTTGAGTCCTTTTGGTAAAAAGCTGGTAACAGAAATGAATAACATCGGGATCATGCTGGACATTTCCCATGTCTCCGACGATGCGTTTTATCAAGTGGTAGATATTACCAAGGTCCCCGTGATTGCGTCACACTCTTCTCTACGTAAATTTACGCCCGGCTTTGAACGCAACATGAACGACGACATGATTAAAGCCCTAGGTGAGAATGGCGGGGTGATAATGATTAACTTTGGCTCTAGCTTCGTCAGCAAAGAAGCGGGTCAATGGCGTAAAGGTCTCACGGCGGCTCGCAAAGCACTTATCGCAAAGGAAGGTGAAGACAGTCCTAAGCTAGAAAACTTTGAAAAAAGTTACCGAGAAAAAGTCCCCTACCCGTATTCAACACTGGATGAAGTGCTAGATCATATTGATCATGTGGTAGAACTCATAGGTATTGAACATGTGGGGATTGGGTCTGACTATGACGGTGTGGGCGACTCTTTGCCAATTGGCTTAAAAGACGTGGCCAGTTTCCCTAATCTCGTGCAAGGCTTGCTTGATAGAGGCTATAGCCGCAAGGATATTGAGAAAATACTCAGTGGAAACCTACTACGAGTGTGGGAACAGGTTGAGCAATATGCGGCAACCCACGGGTAGGTATTTCAGCTTTTTAAGTCATAAATGCTGATTAAAAAAGGCGCTAATCCCTATTGGGTTATAGCGCCTTTTTTGCATGAAGCCTACGACCGGCGAGCCCCTTCAACAAGGTAATAAACAACAGGAACAATGAAGAGTGTTACCAGTAAGGCGCTAATCATACCGCCCACTAGCGGCGCAGCAATGCGTTGCATCACCTCAGCCCCAGTACCTGTTGCATAAAGCACTGGCAACAAACCCACTATAATTGACATTGCCGTCATCATTAATGGCCTAACCCGCCTGGACGCGGCGGTTAGAATACGCTGCTTGAGATGCTGCTTATCTGCCACTATAGGGATGGTTTCACCCTCTGTGGTTGGCGACAGGTACACCAGCATGATGACAGCGGTTTCTACCGCGACGCCGGCCAGCGCGATAAAGCCCACGCTGACGGCGACCGAAAATTGAAAGTTCAGTAAATAAAGTAGCCATATCCCCCCTACCAGAGAAAGCGGTATTACACTTAACACAATGGCTATCTGACTAACTTGTTTAAAACTTAAACCCAGTAACATAACAATAATGATGAAGGTAATAGGGATCACCACCATCATTTTTTGTTTAGCGCGTTCTAAGTATTCAAACTGCCCGCTCCAGGTTAATGCATAGCCTGGAGGCAGAGTAATTTCACGTTCAATATAGGCTTTTGCATCCGTGACATAGCCGCCTAAATCTGGCGATTGTGTATCCACCAGTACCCATCCATTTAGGCGCGAGTTCTCACTTTTTATCGCCGCGGGTCCGTTTTCAATAGTTATCGTCGCCACCTCGGAAACCGGAATATGCAAGCCTGATTGCGTAATAATAGGAATATTACCCATGGCTTCTGGCTGGTGTCGATAAGCCTCTTCCAGCCGCATGCTAATGGCATAGCGCTCTCGCCCTTCATAGGTTTCTCCTATTGCTACACCTCCCACGCCAATGGATAGCACCTCATGGATATCTGCCACGTTAATGCCGTAACGCGCCGCCTTTTCTCGGTTAATATCGATATTCACATAGCGGCCTCCCACCACCCGCTCAAAATAGGCAGATTCAGTGTTAGGGAAGCGCGACATTAAGGATTCTATTTGCTCTCCTATTTCTTCAATGCCTTGTAATTCCGGCCCTGAAATCTTAATGCCCACAGGGGTTTTAATGCCCGTAGCTAACATATCAATACGCGTTTTGATGGGCATCACCCAAGCATTCGTTACGCCGGGTAATTGAATACGCGCGTCTAGCGTTTCAACAATATCTTCCATGGTCATGCCATCTCGCCATTGTGACTTTGGCTTAAGCTCAATAAATGACTCCATCATGGTAAGCGGAGCAGGGTCTGTGGCTGTTTCGGCCCTTCCCACTTTACCAAATACCTGGGCAACTTCAGGGACAGTGGCAATAAGCTTATCGGTTTGCTGCAGTAATTCGCGCGCCTTGCCGACGGAAATGCCGGGGTCGGTACTCGGCATATACATTAAGCTTCCTTCGTTAAGCGTAGGCATAAATTCACTGCCCATTTTATTAAGGGGCCACACCACGGAAATCAGCAATACTAGCGCAATAAAAAGCGTTTTTTTGGGGTGGTTTAATACCTGTGTTAGCAATGGCAAGTAGGCTTTAAGCAAACCTCGGTGAACAGGATTATGCGACTCACTGCGAATATGCCCTCTAACGAAGTACCCAGACAGCACTGGCACTAAGGTAATCGCTAGGGCGGCAGCAGCAGCCATTGCATAAGTTTTTGTGTAGGCCAAGGGCGAGAAAAGTCGCCCTTCTTGTGCTTCAAGGGCAAATATGGGCACAAAAGACACCGTAATAATAAGCAATGAGAAAAACAACGCTGGCCCCACTTCGCTGGCTGATGCGATGACGAGAGACCAGCGCTTTTCATTGGTTAAAGGCGCGCCCTGGGTGCGTAATTCTTCCTGCTCAATGTGCTTGTGCAGGTTCTCCACCATGACAATAGCACCATCCACCATTGCACCAATCGCAATAGCAATGCCTCCAAGAGACATAATATTGGCATTCAGCCCCTGTAGTTTCATAAGGATGAAAGCGCAAAGTATGCCCACCGGCAACGAGATAATCGCCACCAGTGAGGAGCGTAGATGAAACAAAAAAACCATGCACACCACACCCACCACAATGAGCTCTTCAATGAGCTTGCTCCACAGTGTATTTACGGCGTCACCAATAAGTGTAGAACGATCGTACACCGGTATAATACGCACGCCGTCTGGCAATCCGTCTGCCAAGGCTGCCAGTTTCTGTTTCACCCGGGTAATAGTGGCTTGGGCATTTTCGCCATAGCGCATAACAATAATGCCCCCCACCACTTCACCTTTGCCGTTGAGTTCCGCAATACCGCGACGCAGGGTTGGGCTCTCTACCACAGTGGCCACATCGCCCACCGTAAGCGGAACCCCTTGGTGAGTCACCCCAAGGGGTAATTGCGTTATTGAGGCTATATCTTGCAAGTATCCTGTGGCTGTCACCATGTACTCTGCTTCTGCCAATTCAACAACCGAAGCCCCACTCTCCTGATTTCCTCTTTCAACGGCGCGCTTAATATGAGACAGCGGTATATTATAGGCGCGCAGTTTAGGCACCGATATCTGCAGCTGATACTGCTTTACCATTCCGCCTAAACTGGCCACCTCAGACACACCACTCACGCTTTGCAATTCATATTTTAAAAACCAATCTTGAATTGCTCGTAAATCGGCCAAACTGTGGGTATTAGTTTCATCAAGTAACGCATAAAGATATACCCAGCCTACCCCTGTGGCATCTGGCCCCAATGCAGGGCTAACCCCTTGTGGCAACTGGTCAGAAACCTGATTTAAATATTCTAAAACCCGGCTACGCGCCCAATAGATATCCGTGTATTCATCAAAAATGATGTAAACATAAGAATCTTGAAAAAATGAAAAACCTCGCACCGTACGTGCACCGGGAACGGACATAAGCGCCGTGGTTAACGGATACGTAATTTGATCTTCAACGACCTGGGGAGACTGCCCCGGGTAACTGGTTTTTACGATGACTTGCACATCCGACAAATCGGGGATGGCATCAATTGGCGTGTACTTCACCGCATACAATCCACTCAGTGTTAGTGTGACCGCTGCGAGTAGCACCAATATTCTATGTTGAACAGACCAGCGAATTACAGCTTCAATCATGATGCATTCCCTCTTTCATGCTGTGCTGCATCTCTTTTTTCATACTGTGCTGCATGGCTATCTTGCGAAGGGCTAAAATACGAAATTCATCCGCGGCAACAAAGGTAAATGCCACATCATCCCCCGGATGAAATTGCCCAAGGTCGATATGCGGCGATACCGTAAACTGCATGGTGGCAGCAGGGCGCTGCCACTTTTCAATCGCTTCTCGTGCAATAGTTATTTTCGCGCTATCCTCTGGATGCTCAGGAAAATGGAGGGCGACAACCTTACCCGTTACACTGGCTTGATTTTGAGGCGCAGACATTCGTGTAAAGTCTGCATTTTTGGACGACTCTGAATCGATAAGAAATTGCGCCGAGACCACCACTTGGTCACCTGGCAGCAAACCTTCACGTATTTCCACATGGGTATTATCTCGTTGACCGACTTTCACCTCAACCGATTTAAACTTGCCCTCACCTTGACGCAATACCACGCGGTTTTGATTTTGGGTACGAATTAACGAAGAGATAGGCACTGCTATCACAGGTAATGCCTCGGTTTGCGTTTGAATAGACACATCTACATACATAACAGGTTTCAAAACAGCCTGAGGATTATCGATATTGGCCCGTAACGAGAGTGTGCGGGAGGTGGGGTTTAATTCCGGATAGATGAAATCAATGTCACCTCGCCATTGTCGATTAGGGGCACCGTCGAAGGTCACGGTAATAGGCTGCCCCAACGCCACTTTTGCTATGTCTTTTTCAAACACATCTATCATCACCCATACAGATTCGATAGGCGCAATGCTAATCACTGCCGTACCTGGCTTCACAAAAAAGCCCTCGCGAATATTAAGATGCTCAACCACGCCCGACTTGGGGGCATAAAAAGTGACACTCTGCGAGACGGTTTTTGACTTTTCCAAAGATTCGATGAAGCTGGGAGCAAGGTGATAGTTGGCTAATCGGTTTCGCCCTGCTTGGATTAACGATTCATTGCCCGATGCCAAGGCCACTAAAAACTCCTCTTGCACACTAACAAGCTTTGGAGAGTAAAGGGTGTATACAGGCTGGCCCTTTTTTACCGATTCGCCTTTCGCCTTGATATACAGGTTTTCTACCCAGCCTTCGACCCGTGGATGCATATGTGTTAGCGCATTCTCATTAAAGGTGACTCGCCCTACTGTTTCTATCTTGGGGTTTAAACGGCGTACTTGCACTGGCTGGGTTTTCACCCCCATATTATGCTGCACCTGCGGCGTAATCCAAACGCTGTTATCTTGCGACTTGGTCGCGTTGTCCTTCGCATAAACGGGCACCAGATCCATACCCATAGGGGACTTACCTGGTTTATCTCGGCGGTAGCTGCTGTCCATAGGTGCCACCCAATATAAAGGTTCATCGTCACGGCTCACTGAGTGATTTTGATGATCGTCATGTGACATCAGCTGTGAAGACAACTGTGACCAATTAAAAGCGATGGCGCCTAGACAAAACCCCATCACAAGAATGAAAAAGAAAGTAAAAAATGATTTCATGTTGGGCTATTCCTTAACATCAGCGCGGTGAGCTAACTGGCCATTTGAGGGTGATGAGTGTTGGCGTGACAATTGACTTGGGCGTGCTACCTGAGATACAGCGCTATACGAGTCTGGCAAGAGATAAAACTGGCCGTGTTGGAAATACGTCGCCATCTCCGCGTTTATTTCATTGAGTTTTAGCTTGGCATCAATGGCTGCAATACCGGCAAGCAATACGTCTGCAATGTCTGCGGTGTCTTGTTCAAATCCTCGCAATGCGGTTTGTGCTAATGCTTCGGTGGTTGAAAGCATACGCTGGCGTATCAAATGGTGCCTTTTTACCGCAAACACCAATTGGTTTCGCACCTTCGCAAATTCAGCGGATAAACGCTTTATTTCAAGTCGCCTATCGATAGCAGCAGCGGATAGCTTATACGCTGCACTTTTGGCTTGAGCACGATGCCGTGTGGGCGTAAGCGAGGGAAGATCTACCCGTACCCCAATAGACAAAAAGTCGGCACGGTCGTGGCCCATATCATCATGATGCCGATAGCCGTAACTCGCCTCAACTGTCCATTTTGGTTTGCTTTGTTCCGTAGCGAACGCCAAGTCTTGTTGCGCGAGCGTTTCGTCAACGCTAAGCGCTTTAACGAGTGGGTGCTTCGCTATTAAGCCAGTAACATCAATATTCTCTGTTCGGTTAAGCCACTCTGACGCCTGACTGACAAGCATATTGGTGTTTTGTTCGGGCCACTTCGGATAAGAAGTAAACGGTATATTGAGCCATTCGTGAAGACGTGCATACGCAGAAGCTCGACGCTGCTCAACCTGTGCTAATTCTTCTTCAACTGCCACTAATTGAATCGATAAATCTAATACGCTTTGTTGACTGTCATCTTCACTGGCGCTGGCGAAAGAGGCTTCTTTGGCAGCAATCACTTGCTGCATTTTCTCTATTTTCTGTGTCAAAAGCGACAGTCGCCGCTGGGCAAAAAAGCCGTCGTACCAGGCGATAGAAGTCTGACGAATAACCCGAGCGTTTCGCAGCGCTCTAAGAACAAACTCTTTATCCGCGGCCACGTCGAAACGTTTCGCTGCTATCACTTGACTCTCTCCTCTGGGAAGCGATTGCTGTACGCCAACTTTGAATTGCGTCATTGCCTCTTGGGAGGCTGAAAAACTGTCTACAGGAACATTCTGAATAGACGTGGTCAACACCGGGTTATCCCACGTATCTGCAGCGTTACTTTCTTGGCGTAAACTCTGCTCTCTCGCTTGACTACCCTGCCGGTAAGGGTCGGAAGCGAGTGCAAGTTCCTGCACTTGTTCAAGGGACGGCACCTCATTTAGTGCCATTGGATCGGCATGACTGGCAAGGGCCACAAAGGCTAACATTGCCATATACCCATTCCCCCCTCGGTAAATGGGTCGAAGATAAAAACGATGCATATATACACCAACTTAATCAGAAAAAACCAAAACATTAGTAAGCACTTACTTACTAAATCAGCGAGAATTAGACTAAGTTAGCGTGTTTGGGGGGTCTGAATTGAGAGGAAGTTGCGGCCACCGGCGTACCGGTAAGAAAGCCAAAATGCGTCGCGCTACTCAAGCTTGCGGCGGGCATCACTCGGGCGGGAATGTAGGCAATGGTTGAACCACAAAGACTCGGTGGGCACTGACAATCTTCACCACAGCAATCCGCGGAAATATTCCCGCTAGTTGCATGAGAAGATGCACGACTGGTGTGGTTTGCCATCATTGGCTCATGCACCTGCTCAGACGTCACCTTGCTCTTTTTCATGGTACTGGCCTGCATCGACACTGGATCGCAATGCCCATTACTGTTCGCACTTTCACTTAACCCAGTGGACGTTTTAGTGCCAGTGAGTGCCATATTGGAAGACGCATGTGTGCGCTGCGGCAAAGACTGCCCCAGTATCAGTATAACCAGTATGAAAGTCACCCCCCCATAGCCCGTGGCTATTTGGGGTGACTCGCTGAGTTAAAGTGTGCACACAACTCCAATAAAATGAATGAATACGTATTCGAGGTGGGCTATTTTACCCTAAAATTGTTGGGCGTAAACCCGCAACATCATCGCCATATTATCAAACAACGGGTTTGCTTTAGGAATAGCACAAGGCTCTCTCTCATCTACCCTATTAGCATTAAACTTCATTTGATGAAGTAAGGGCGTATTTACCACTAAATCTGCATGGCATAAATCGTAGGATTTATCGATGACGAAGAACGTATTTGGCCCCCTGCTGTTTTCCATGACAGACTCAACACCATGAATAGGCGTCGTCGCATCTGCTTGAGAATGGGCTGCAAACAACGGCACTTCAATTTGCTTACCTTGCTCAAACTGATCTCGCACTTGGTTAATGATATCCATAAGCTCTAGGCCAGCAAACCCAGCTACATGTGGGTATTTGTATGGATTCGGCCCATGGGTAACATAATTTCCGTCTATAATTTTGGCTACCCATTTAATGCCCCAAATACGGGACATACTCTCAGCATTTTCAGACAACGCCAGTGCGCCGGAAAATAGCATCAAGCCATCCACGCCTGTGTCAGTATCTAAATAGTGTTCAACCGCCAAGGCACCGCCGGTAGAAAAGCCACCAACAATGACAGTGTCAGCGACACTGTTAGCAAGATTAAGCACGTCGTCGATATGGGCTTGCCAACGCTCGGCCAAATCGCTGTCAGACATATCATCGCTCGCATCGCGCAAACCATGGCCGGGGAGCAAAGGAACCAGTACGTCAAAACCTTCATCATAAAGGATGTTGGCTATTTCACGCATGAAAAACGGAGAGTCGCTTAACCCGTGAATCAAAACCGCCACCTTCTTGCTTGGCGTATCATGCTGTAAAACAAAAGGCGCATTCCCTTCACTTCTCAGTACTGCAGAACACACACTTTTACGGTTTAAACGGGTATTTTTACACGGCTGAGTGACACCCCACTCCTGCTTATACATTGCAGAGAACTCATCTAGAACCTGACTTGATGCTGCAATACACAAGGACGAAAATAGCATGAGGGTGGTGGCAACCACCACGTTATACGTTGCAAGCCTTTTGCGCACGAACGCTCTCCTAAACATAGTTGTTTGCACTCACCTATTACCACTTACCAACAAGTGTACCAATGAGCTTAAATGAATAAGGCCATGTTACCATGGCCTTTATTGGATGATTAACAACGAGAAAGTAAAAATCTAAGCAAAGTACGCTTCTAAATCGTCTGAACCACCGATGTGCTTTCCGCCAATAAAGACTTGAGGCACAGTTTCTCTTCCCGTTATTGCTGAAAGGCTGGTAAGCGACACACCTTTACCTAGGACAATCTCTTCGTAGTCGTACCCTTTTTCAGTCAAAAGCGTTTTTGCCTTTGAACAGAATGGACAGTTAGGTTTGGTGAAAAGTGACACGGGTGCTTTTGTCTCTTCATCCGGTGCAATATGCTTAAGCATAGTGTCAGCATCGGAAACCTCAAATGGGTCGCCAGGCACATCTGGCTCGATAAACATTTTATCAACTACGCCATTTTTCACTAACATGGAATAACGCCAGCTTCGTTTACCAAAACCTAAATCAGCTTTATCAACCAACATTCCCATACCGTCTGTGAATTGGCCATTTCCATCAGGAAGAAGGGTGATATTTTCCGCCTCTTGATCCGCACCCCATGCATTCATCACAAACGTATCATTAACTGAGACGCAAACAATTTCATCTACGCCATACTTCTTAAATACTTTTGCTAGCGCATTGTAACGAGGTAAATGCGTAGATGAGCAAGTAGGCGTAAAAGCACCGGGTAAGGAAAATACCACTACGGTTCTGTCTTTAAAAATGTCGTCACTGTGCTTGCTTACCCATACTTCACCCTCTCGCACCGGAAACGACACGGAAGGCACCGTTTGCCCTTCTTTATTTACAAAACGACTCTCTGACATAACGCTCTCTATATTCTTAGCTATTTGCGTTCAAGCATAGAGAATTCTGCAGGAAAATAACAGCGCTTCGTAGCCGATATCAAGGTAAAGGAGCGTGTTTTTCTGGGGATGGCGGGCGAACCCCACTTTTGCACTGTCTAACCCCTATCACGGGCCAGCGAATTTATACTTTGGTCTAAATACACATACCCTTCTGGCCGCTTTTACCCTTCACTTTCTTAGTTCGATTAGTCAATATTGGTGATGTGTAGTACGGGTTGCCACCACCAGATGTTAGGGTACGCAAACCGTAAGTTGCTAATAAATTGGCAAGATAAAGGTGGGCAAATCTCATGCTATTCCGCGCCCCTGTTGTGCAAATTAAGCGCTTAACGCTCAGTGTGCTATGCCTTTTTGTGCCTGCGGCCATGGGCAACCCCGCAACGGCTGATTCACGCCAATCCTCGCCTCAGCAAATTGAGCAAGTTTCAGTAGAGCAAGTCGCGCAATATGTCGCCAAACATGCCTATGAGCAAGCGGAACAACTCACGTTGCTGTCCATAGAAAAGGCCAAACAGGGAAACATACGTTCCCCTTATACCTTCTTTCAATTAGGTACCATTCTTCAAAATGCCGACCGCTACCAATCGTCAAACCAGGCGCTTCGGCTGGCATTAGCGCAATATACTCAGTTGGGCGAACTCAATATGGTATCTCGTACCCTATTAGCTCTTGGTACGTCTGAACATCACCTAGCGAAGTATGCTAGTGCATCTAACTACTTTCACAGAGCCAGGTCTATCGCAACCATGCAAGGCGATGGAGCGTTCGAAGCCGAAATACTCATGCAACTGGGTATTATGCAAAAAGAACAAGGAGAGATTGAGCAGGCACTGGCCACCTTAAAATCAGCCTTAGCACTATTTCGCCAGCAACAAGTGTTACACCGTATTAGTGCGTGTTTAGCGAATATTGGGGATGTTTATCTTACGCTGTCTTATTTTTCTGATGCACGGCGCTATTACGAAGATGCCTTCGCCATGGCGCAAACGCTAGAGTCTACCGCCCTTCAAGGAGATATTACGGCGAAACTTGGCGCCGTAGAACTACGCGAAGGACAAACGTCCCGGGCCATCGACCTTTTCAACCAAGCATTATTGCTACTTCATCAAGACGGCGATACTGCCGCAACGTCTGAAACCAAGATGTTGTTAGGTGAAGCACTAGTAAAACATGGTGATACTCAAGCCGGCTTGACCTTGTTGAACAACAGCTATGGCTATGCATTACAAACAAATCGACACCCTTTAATTAAGCAAACCCGCCTTGCCCTTGCAAATGCCATGCTGGCGATTCAAGATTTTGATCAAGCGTTAAAGTATGCCCAAAATGGTACGCTTCATGCGCGGGAAGTAAGTGATATACGCAGCCAAATGGACTTTTTAACGCTGCAAGTTAACGCCTATGCAGCCAAGGGCGATTTTCGAAAAGCCTTAGATATCCAGTCAGTTTTGCAGTCCATCAGAGAAAA
The DNA here is from genome assembly GCF_015767655.1 of Alteromonas sp. B31-7. NCBI lineage: Bacteria > Pseudomonadati > Pseudomonadota > Gammaproteobacteria > Alteromonadales > Alteromonadaceae > Alteromonas > Alteromonas sp. B31-7. The sequence goes on along the minus strand of NZ_CP065233.1, from coordinate 1,133,236 downwards.
GATGCTGCAAAGTGAAAACCAAGCCGTGATAGGAAGATTACAGGCAGAAGTGGAGTTAGAGCGCCAATCCCAAGCCCTACAAATGCTAAAGAAAACCAAGGCCATGGAACTGGCTCAGGCAGAACATAGACACCTTGCCACCACACTAGCATGGAGCATTAGCTTAGCCGCCGTACTCACCTTATTTTTGATTTGGGGGCGGTTTAAACAGCGCCAGCAAAATATCGTATTACGGCGGGAAGTGCGCCAAGCCACCGTTGAATTAGAGAATAAAAACAGTGAGCTGGAGAACGCTTATAAAACCCTCGAGCAAGTGAGTTTAAGGGATACACTGACCGGTTTATATAATCGACACTACCTCGAGTCTCAACTACCCGCAGAAATAAAGCGTAGCCAATTTGCCATTCGCCAAAATAAAGAAGGCGTTAAAGCGAACCAAGACTTACTTTGCTTGCTTATTGATATCGACCACTTCAAACGTATTAACGATGATTTTGGTCACATCGCGGGAGACAAAGTATTGGTGAAGTTCAGTCAAATTTTGCGTGAAGTCTTTAGGCAAACCGACCTTATCATACGTTGGGGCGGCGAGGAGTTTCTGGTTGTATGCCGACAATCAAGCAAGCAAGAGCTTCCAGAATTAGCCGAACGTTGCCGAGCAGCTGTAGCAGAGTCCACTTTTGACGTGAACGCAGACACCCCCATTCAAGTGACATGCAGTATAGGGTTTAGTGTTTTGCCACCGCACCATAACACCCAATTTGATGAAAATTGGCAACAAACATTTGCCTTGGTAGATTACTGTTTATACGCCGCTAAATTAAGTGGAAGAAATGGCTGGGTGGGTGTTACCGACTCAAGTTCACAGCGGAAAGCCTCCCCTTCTTCATTACCCATTGATAAGAAGTTTAACTTTAGCCAATCGAAAATTGCCACTTCATTTAATAACATTGCCAGCATAACCTGGCCAGATGAGTGAAAGGAGCGTTAAATATGTATCGCAGCTGTTGTAGTTGTCAGGCCGTACAGTTAGAAATAGACGGTAGCAGCCTAAACGACCTTGATGTTGAAACCTTATCTTGTAGTGACGACAAGTCATTCATTTTAGAGGCTCACCGTGAAGAAGTTGTCATTGATTGCGAACCGTCAGTGCTAGGGTCTATGCAATCGACTCCCGGCGTGAAGCAGTACTTTTGCAATCTATGCTCAACCCATCTATTTAGCGAAAACCCACACGGTAAAATTCAGTTGCAGGTAAACTTTTACGGGCATGACTTGTTATCAGAACACCATGGCCAATTTCACCTGCCCTAAACCAGCGTTAAGTGGGCCTTGGCCTCGCTGATCGAGTGCGCACAAGGCTCACCCGACCGTTCTGCCCATTAGGTATTTGTTTTAAGATCTTCTAAGTTGTATTTGTCGAGCAAGGAATACAGCGTTGGGCGCGTTATCCCAAGTAACTCGGCGGTTTTAGACATATTACTATCTGACTTTTGATACGCCCGCCGAATAGCTCTACTTTCAGCAATTTCTCTCACTTCTCGCAAGTTCAACGTTTCAGGTTCGGCGTTACCACTAACAGGCATCAAGCCTAAATCATCCGGCTGAATGACCGACCCTTCCGCCATAATAACCGCCGATTTCAGCTTGTTCTGCATCTCACGAATATTACCGGGCCATTTGTGGGCCAGCATGGCTTGAATCGCGGGTTCTGAAAAGCTCTTCGCCTTCGCATTGAATTCTTCCCGATACATTTTCAAGAAGGTTCGAGCAAGGAGTATGATGTCTTGATCTCTGTCACGAAGCGGTGGGATCAAGATAGGAATTTCCCCCACCCGATAATACAAATCTTCACGGAAGGTTTCGTCTGCCACCATAGCTTGTAAATCCCTGTGGGTGGCGCAGATAACCCGAATATCCACGGGGATTTCGGCGCGGCCACCCACCCGCTCAATGACACGCTCTTGTAAAAATCGGAGCATTTTGGCCTGCAGACCAATGGGCATATCGCCAATCTCATCAAGAAAAAGCGTGCCCCCTTGTGCGGTTTCAATCTTTCCAAGGGTGGTTTTATTGGCCCCTGTAAATGCCCCTTTTTCGTACCCGAACAACTCACTCTCAAGTAAGTTTTCGGGAATGGACGCACAGTTTATTGCAACAAAAGGTTTATCCTTTCTAGGACTATGTTCATGAATACTGCGAGCAAATACTTCTTTACCTGTCCCACTTTCCCCTAATAACAAGGTACTTATATCGGTGGCCGCAATTTTTTCTGCCTTTTTCACCACGGTTTGAATGGCTTCGCTATTTCCCACAATACGGCTCATGCCGGTGCGGATTTTCGACAATATGCTATTTTCGTGCTCAAGTTTTGCTAAATTGAGTGCGCGATTAACCAGCAACTTAATGGTGTCTGAGTCTATGGGCTTTTGATAAAAATCATAAGCGCCAAAATTTACCGCTTTCAATGCATTTTCTTTTTCATTGTTCCCTGTCACTACGATAACTTTGGTTCGCGGCGCCAGCGACACTATATCTTGCAGTATGCGTAACCCTTCTGACGCGTTGGCGGGATCCGGTGGCAAGCCTAAATCTAAGGTGACCACTTTAGGTTCATAACGACGAACTTGCCTAATTGCAGAATCGTAATCATCAGCGAACACCACGTTGTAATCGGTAAGGCTCCACTTTAATTGTTTCTGAATACCTAAGTCGTCATCTACCACTAAAATGGTATCTGTCATGCGCATTATCCTATGTTACGTCGTCCATATACTGGCGCGTTTCACACGCCACGTTTTTGCTTAAACAAGAGGGAAAGCGAGGGTAAAACAACTGCCTTTCCCTGGAACGCTTTGTACCGTCAGTTTACCACCAATCGACTCCATGTAGGTTTTTGCATCATGTGCACCTATACCCATCCCTGCATTGCCTTTGGTGGTATCGAAGGGCTTGAACAGCCTATTCTCGATAAAATCTGCATCCATGCCAATGCCAGTATCTTCAATTAAGACTAATTGTTGATTATGCTGTGCGTTTCTCGTTAATACGATATCAATGGTGCCGCTATCGTCTGTGGCTTGCTGGGCATTGCTGATAATGTGGTAAAGCACATTCGCCACTTTTTCTTTGTCCACTGACACCTCACCTTCTTGCAGCTTATGCAAACTAGGTAAAGGCAAATTACCCGCACAGCGATTCTTCACAACCTCATCAACCACTTTTGATAACATGCATGCGGCATTCGCTTGTTGATTATCTTCTACACTTTTATCGGTCAACTGCTTCAACATACGATCCATTCTAGCTTTAGTATGAGTGAGCGTGTCGAAGGTGTCTTCTATAAATTCTGGATTATGTTTATGTTGTTGTGCATTCGCTAAAATCAGGTCGACTTGGGCCAAAACATTTTTTAAGTCGTGTACCACGAAAGCTGACATGCGGTTGAAAGCGGCAAATTGCGCATTTTCTGCCACCGCTTCAGCGGCTTCATGGTGAAATATATACATACTAATTTGCTCGGTGACCGCCGTGAGATAATCACGCACTTCCCAGTTCAAGTGCACTTTTTCTTTTTCACCCGCTGCCAGTACGGCAAACCCCCAAATTTTATCGTTATCAAATAAGGGCAGGTAGAGTTGATAACCCCAGCCTTTTACCGACTCTCTGTCTAACTGCAGCCCTTTATAATTAAAAGGTTTAACAATAAATTCGTTTAAATCGATAAACCAAGAATGAGACATGCTGTAATCAGTAAGTGTGCGCAAGATCTTCTTTTCTTGCCCATCTAACGGCAAAGGCTGCGCTTCAGCCAGCAATTCAAAACCACCGTTTTTGCATTTATAGAGTTTTCCAGTGTCGTATTTAATGGCCTGTAAAATACCCTGTAACGCACTGTCGTAAACCGCACTTTTTGAGGTCATGGAAGAAGATAATATCTTGGTTAATTTAATCCACTCCACACGATAATCATATTGGTTTGCAAAGAAATGCTTGGTAATGAATACCTTTATTTTCGTTCTAAATGAATTCGACAAAAACACCGATGCCAATAACGCAAACGACATCACCACTAAGATGATTTGGATCGTTGCCCCCCAACTGCCACCGATATAATTAATGGCGTACCCAATGACCGCCATAATAAATAAGTACGCGCCAGCCACCAGCAAAAGCGAGCTATGAAGCACTACATCCCGTGAAATAAAGATGTCTACGCCCCAATGGCTTATTCGTCTTATCGCTACCACCAGAAATGGAATAAGTAAAAAATAAATATATCCCCGCGCCGCCAAATAACCTACTTCCACTTGATTGACCATAGTGGCATTGGCATACGTTACAAATTCAAAGAGGTGCGTGGCGCCCAAATACAGGACTAAAGGTTTGTATGCCCATTGATCGTTATCGGCTTGACGATACAAAACTTCAAGCAAAATGAGTATTTCTAGCGACAATACAATCAGCATGAGATAGCGCCAAGAGGCATCTATCCAAATGAGGTTGGGAATAATAAATGCAAATAAACCAGGCAGAACGATGAACATGGTGACAGGCCTCAACAAGACCTGCCTGATACTGGTAAAGTTATCTTGAATACAGCCCGCTAGAAACAGCAACCATGCTAACTGTTTCATCGCGTCAGCAGTGAGAAGCCAAGATAAACTGACGGGCCCAAACACGGTGGAAATCATGCTGGATGACCAAAACACCGTGGTGGCTGTGGCTAGCACCAATAAATGTTTGGCCACGCCAGGTTTACGCACCGTAAACAAAAGCAGCAACAATAAAAAATGCGCCAAACTGTTCAGGCCGTAGCCAATATCTGAAATCATCCGTTTCTTCGCCTATTTATTTTTATTATTCAGCGACCATGGCTTGCGATAGGCTTACCTTACCGTTTTTGCACAACCAAAGAGCCGATGGAATATCCTGCCCCAAACGAGCACAAAATACCAACATCGCCTGCGTCTAAGTCTTGATGATAAAGTCCAAATGCAATCACCGACCCTGCTGAGGCAGTGTTGGCATACTCGTCAAGGACAATAGGTGCTTCTTCTTTACTTGCTTCACGCCCCAGTAGGCGCTTACAAATAAGTGTGTTCATATTGATATTAGCTTGGTGTAACCACCATCGACGCACATCGGCTGGCGTTAAGTTATGTCGAGACAAGTGTGACTCAATATGATCTGCCGCCATTGGACACACTTCTTTAAACACCTTTCTACCCGCTTGATGAAATAGTTTGTCTGGCCCGTAAGGGTCAACGTCTTCAGCCCGGGTCATATAGCCAAAATTAGAGCGTATATTGTTAGAAAACTTAGTCACCGCTTGCGTACTGAGTACATCAAATACGTGTTCACTGGTTGCCGTATCTGCCATTTCCATGACGGTGGCAGTGGCAACATCACCAAAAATAAAGTGACTGTCTCTATCCGTGTAATTAATTTGCGGAGAGACCAATTCAGGATTGATTACCAATACACATTTTGCATTGCCTGCACTTAACATTTCATAGGCACGGTGCATCCCAAAGGTGGCGGCAGAACATGCCACCAACATGTCGAAACCAAAACCTTCGATATTCAAGGCTTCTTGCACTTCAATGGCGATGGCGGGGTAAGCGCGCTGCGTATAGGCACAAGATACAATCACTGCGTCAACGTCTTGCGCTGACTTATTGGCAGAAGCCAAGGCGAGCTTAGCGGCCTCAACAGCAATTTCAGCTTGATGAGATAAAGCATCATCCTCGCGAGGGGCAATAAGAGGCTTCATTCGGTTGATGTCTAACGCCCCTTCTTTTTGATAAATGTAGCGACTTTTTATGCCTGACGCTTTCTCAATGAATTCTGCGCTTGAGTACGGCATGGCTTGACATTCACCCGCCGCTATCTTGTCAGCATTCTGGGCATTGAAGCTATCTACATAGGCATTGTAGCTGCTAACCAATTCTTCGTTTGTAATACTCTCTTTAGGGTGCCAAACACCCACGCCGCTTATTACGATCTGCTGAGACATAATTTTCTCTTCGTTAATCTATTATCTTATTACACTGGCACTATTGTCGCCTAGCGCCTCGTCAGTGCTCCCCCTGCCCACAAAATGATGACGAGTTTCATTCGGCTCAATCATCCATCTCGGTTCTCTCATCTTCTTGGTCAGTTCGTGTCCTAACAACCAAGACAAACCGATATGTATCCTGGGTGCTTCATGGGGCACGCTATGGGTACTTCACGATCTCTTATAGGGATAATAGCTTACCGCAATCCTTGCTCACTGTAACTATTCGCCCCTTCTAAACTGACGTATTTCCCTGCCAGTTAACGAATTTTGTTTCAGGGAGGTCAGTCCAATCCTGGTTAATTTTCTTGCAAGGGTTAGCCGGCATGCACACATTGTAGTAGCCGCCCCCCTAAACTCAACCTCGACTGACAACACAAGAATGCATGCGGCTATTGCCCTTGCTTATGGCCAACCCACACACAACGGAATCTTCAGGCACTTTAATAAAACGTTAATTAAAACCCAGCGTCAACGGTTAAAAATAGACCAAAGAAACAATTATTTTACAATTTACGCGGTTATTGACCCGCAATTGGTTGACAAATTGGAAAGATAGAAATACCGTTTAAATTAAGAATTGGTAATAACAAAGGCGCAAATTTACTCTTAGCGCCCTACACCGTTAAATTAATCGCAGGCGATCTGGCGCATGCGTATCAGTATTTGAGGATATAAATATGTCAAAACCCACTATCGGTTTCATCGGTCTAGGTCTTATGGGCGGCAATATGGTCGAGAACCTTCAAAATAAAGGTTACGAACTTACCGTCATGGACTTGAACGCCGATGCAGTTAAAGCCTGTGTAGATCGTGGCGCTAAATCAGCATCGTCAGCGAAAGAGCTAGCGGAAAACGCTGACATCGTTATGCTTTGTTTAACGACTTCAGCTATTGTTGAGTCGGTCATGTACGCTGAAGACGGTATTATGGCGGGCGTTAAAGAAGGTGCTGTAGTGGTTGATTTTGGCACCTCTATTCCGGCGTCTACGCGCAAAATTGGGGCTGACCTTGCTGCAAAGGGTGTGGGCATGATTGACGCACCACTAGGCAGAACGCCTGCTCATGCAAAAGATGGCCTATTAAACATCATGGCATCTGGCGACAAAGACACCTTTGAAAAAGTGAAGTCAGTACTAGAAGACCAAGGCGAGAACGTATTCCACCTAGGTGAACTGGGTGCTGGTCACACGACTAAATTAATTAATAACTTTATGGGCATGACTACCGTGTGTGCTATGTCTCAGGCATTTGCAGTCGCAGACCGTGCAGGTGTAGACCGCCAGCAATTGTTTGACATCATGTCAACAGGACCATCAAGCTCTCCTTTCATGCAATTCTGTAAGAACTACGCTGTCGACAACGTAAGTGACTTAGGCTTCTCAATCGCAAATGCGAATAAAGACCTGGGCTACTTCCTTAAGATGGTAGAAGATTTAGGCACAGAGTCTAAAATTGCCGAAGGCTCTTCAGCAAACCTGCAAGCAGCCTTTGACGCAGGTATGGGGAATGGCAATGTACCTGAAATTTTTGATTACTTTCTTACGTTAAACAAATAACAATAACGACTGTAATTACGGTGTGGAAAAGATAGCAACAAGGTCGTCGTTTTCTTTTCCACTGAATAAAACCCTATTTTAATGTTTACTCTACTTTTGGGTTTTATGGTAAGCGCTCAAACCTCTCTCTAAATAGATAATTTAATTTTTGATGGGTTTGATGCCTGCACTTAAGACTTTCCATAAAGCACCTTAGTAGCAAAATAGTAAACAGCCACATAGAGAAGTGATACCGTGAAGATAAAAGGTTTACGTTGGTGGGTTATTGCATTAATTGCCCTAGCTACAATTATCAATTACATCGACAGGCAGGCGCTGAGTGTACTATGGCCCGCCATCGTTGAAGACTTATTTCCCGACAAATCCGCTTTAGAACGTAAACAGATATATGCGAATATTTCTATTGTATTTGTCTTCTCTTATGCATTCGGTCAAGCCATCTTCGGAAAGATTTTTGACTGGGTGGGCACCCGAGTAGGTTTTGTTCTCTCCATTGGTGTTTGGTCTCTTGCTACCATTGCCCATGCTTTTGCTAAGGGCGTCGTTAGCTTCAGCATATTCCGTGGCATTTTAGGTATCGCAGAAGCCGGTAACTGGCCGGGCGCGACAAAGGGCAATGCAGAGTGGTTTCCAACCAAAGAACGGGCACTCGCACAGGGCCTGTTTAACTCTGGTGCAGCCATTGGCGGTATCATTGCATTTCCAATTATTGCCTTCTTAACGCTACATTTTAGCTGGCAAATGGTCTTTATTATTGTTGGTGCAATCGGTTTATTGTGGTTACTTCCTTGGATCATTATCGTTAAAGCACCACCTAGCATGCATTCGTGGATTACCGACGAAGAGCGTGAATACATTCTAACAGGTCAACGTCGCGTCAAAGAAAACGACGATGATGAGGAAGAAGAAGAATACAATCCTACCTCTGGTCAAATCCTGTCTCACAAGCAAAGCTGGGGTGTCATTATTGCTTCTGCAGCCATTGACCCTATCTGGTGGCTATTTGTGTTCTGGATCCCTATTTATTTGAACGAAGTGTACGGCATGAACGTGACCGAGATTGGTATTTACGGTTGGGTGCCTTACGTTGGTGCCATGCTAGGCGCATGGTTTGGCGGCTTGTTAGCGCAAAACCGAATTGCGGCGGGCTGGAACACAGACAAAACCCGGAAACTTGTGATTACACTTGGCTGTTTAATTATGCTACCGGCATTAATAGCCATGTCTAACCCAGGCGCACCAACGGTAGCAGTGCTCATTATGGCTGTCATTCTTTTCGGATTCCAAACTGCCATTGGTAACGTGCAGACCTTACCAAGTGACTTATTTGGTAAAAAGGCGGTAGGTACCCTTTCAGGGTTCTCAGGTATGGCCGCAAAGCTAGGCGCTGTAGGTTTAACCTCATTGGTGCCTTATCTTACTGCCGACGGTAACTATACCCCTGCATTTGTGATTGGTGCGTCCCTTGCCATTATCGCCGTGGTGGCTATTTGGGTCTTCATTCCAAAAGTTGAACCCTTGAAGAAAAAAGCGTAATCACCCACTGATTTAATCACGAATAAGAAGCAGCTGATGTGGTCACACAACAGCTGCTTTTTTTATTTCTCACTTCCCCTGTAACCTTCTTACGCTATTCACTGACCACAGCATCACCCCCACACTTAACAATTGGACACACCAAATATTAACTTTTGGTAATAACACAACAACACTCTTAACCGTAAGTTAAGTGTTATTTTTGTACTTAATGTTAAGAAAAAAATGTAAAACCAGTGGCAAATGTAAAATAATTGTGTTCTTATTAGCCCTAAGTCGATATTTTGGTAACAAAGATAATCGACATTGGTAATAACAAAAGCACCCTACAGGTAAGACTCTTACCTAGCACAAAAAACCTGGAGAATAACGCCATCATGAAGATTAAAGCATTTGCCCTGTGCGCTATTGCTGCAGCCATTACTGGATGTAGTTCGGATGTGGATAATAACAACAACCCCAATACACTGGGGTCTATATCACTTTCTGGTACACCAACATCAGGACAAACACTTTCCGCCTCGGTAAGCGATCCTGATGGCATCTCTGGTACTGTTAGCTATTACTGGTACGCAGATGATGCGGTCATCGAAGGTGAAAACGATTCTACCTTTGTGCTTACCGATGATTATATTGGTTCATCAATCACTGTTCAGGGGTCTTACACTGATGATGGTGGTATTAACGAATCACATATTAGTGATCCCACCGATGAAGTCTCTGCTATTGTTTTTGATGCTACCGTATCAATTAGTGGCGATGCACTCATAGGCTCAACGCTTACTGCCACCGTTGAAGACGATAACGGCATTGAGAATGCGACTATCATTTATACTTGGTATGCCGACGACGCAGAAATTGAAGGTGAAGTGCTTTCTACTCTTACGCTAGAAGAAGCACAATTTGGAAAAGTCATTACCGTGATGGCTACCTTCGAAGATGACCGTGGATTCAGCGAATCGCCAACATCGGCCGCCACCGACCCTGTTGCACGTACAAATTCAGAAGGCGCTATCACTATTCTAGGTACGCCCACTGTGGGCAACGAACTCACCACGACCATCGCTGACGAAGATGGTGCATCAGGCAGCATTGCTTACCAGTGGTACGCTGACGATACCGCCATTAACGGCGCAACATCCAGCAGTTATACTGTTGAATCTTCCCTTGTTGGCGCTGTCATTACGGTAACAGCAACTTACGTAGACGATAATGGTTTTGATGAAGAAATTACCTCACAAGCCACTATTCCTGTATCAGCACAAGCGGTAAACGAAGATGGCAGCATCGAAATTAGCGGTACTGCCCCCTACCTTGCAGATGCCACCCTCACTGCCGTCATCACCGACAATAACGGGTTTGATGAAGCGGATGTGACCTATACATGGTATGCAGATGGTGAAGCCATCGACGGCGCAACCGGTAGTACTTACACGCCGACGACTGATGCTGGCGCAATTATTTCAGTGAGTGCCGTTTATACCGACAAAGATGCGTTTCCTGAAACTGTTTCTACAGCCCTTGATTCCATTATTTATTCACAGGTCCTTTCTGATGCTGCAAGCTTAGTGAGTGCAATAAACGGGGGCCTAGCCGATGGCGATGTCATTGGATTAGCCACGAACGTGTATACCGACTTAGACGCCATCATGCTAACCAGCGCGGTCACACTCACCGCTTTAGAAGATAATCAACCGGTCATTTCGGGCGAAACTTGTATTAATATCGCGAGTAGCGTTGATGGCGCGGCCATTCGCGGCCTTACGTTCCAGAATATTGATACAAAAGCCGATTCCTACTGTGAAGCTGAAGAAGAAGCGGTGATTTACTCGGAAGGCGATAATTTCGAGTTTACACAGAATACAATGGACGGTGATCAAGAGACACTGAATGAGGAAACGTATCATTGGTTAATGGTTAAAGGCTCAGGCGCACTTATTGAGCGCAACACCTTTACCAACCGAAACAACGCCGTTAACGGCTCGGTCATTAAACTTGCCTCATCAGGCTCAGACCATGTCATTCAGTACAACCTTTTTGAAAATGCAAACAACCCTAACTTTGATGAATCAAGCTTACTACTCCTTAACTTAGGTAGCACTACAGGTGCAGATGCCGCTGAGGAAGCTAACTTTGTCGTGCAGTATAACCGTATAGACAGCTTCGTCAGTGGTAGACGCCTAATGCGTGTTCAAACCTCTGGGGCAACAATTAAAGGCAACACCATTGTTAACGCCAACGGGGGCATTTCCTTGGAAGATGGTGGTTTCAACGTGGTGGAAGACAACATCATCATTCGCACTACCGATATCGCCAGTTCTGATGATAGACCTAGCGGTGTATTAGTCACGCCTTTAGGTCATACAGTGGTGAATAACTACATTGCGGGTATTCGCTCTGGCAACAAAGAAGCCGGTGGTATCGTGTTTACGGCGAACCCATTCTCGCAAGCAGATGGTGGTGTCCCTAATGCTGGCAACCAGGCTGTGCTTGATGGCTCTGGTGATTTATCGCTAACGGTCACCAACAACACTGTGCTTAACTCGCTACAACCTATCGTATTTAGTACTGAAATTGGCAGTAAAGCGCCGGTAGACGACTGTGACGAACTCACCGCAGATAACGCCCCGTTACTTTATTCACTTACCAAAAACTTCTTTGATATTAGTTTTGACGCCAATCTTATTGCCAATGGCCTCGACGATGATGCTTCAAAACAAGGTTTGTATTTCGATTCAGAAGCCATTAGCAGCGACCATGCTTTTGAGTACGACTGTGACCTTATCGACCACGAAGCATCTCTATTCTCAAATAACTTTGGTTTCATGGATAGCTACGCATCCGGTGACGTTGAAGATGAGTCTTGGGTAGATATCCGCCAGCTTAACGGTAACGGTGACTTTGATTCTGACGGTGCACTAGACCAAGACCCTGCAGCGAATGGTAAAGAAGTGCCTGAATTCACCACTGCAGCTAACGGGCTTGTAGAAACAGATTCTTCTGGTGCTCAAGCAGTAGCAGGTGCAAAAGGACTTTACTACATAGAAGCAAGTGATGTTGGTGTCGGCTCTACTTGGGTAGCCACCAACGAAGAATAAAGAATAACCCTACACATAAAAGTCACAAGGGCAAGCGATTGCCCTTTGTGCCACACAAAACACAACGGAGATATTGGAATGTCGTTGAAAAATAAACAACTACACACGCCAAGAAAGGAACTGTCGGTTTCCCAACAGTTTGCCCTTCACCCCACTGCGAAGTGGGTGAAAACGGCCATTTTCGCAGGACTAGCAAGCACTAGTGCATTCACACTGCAAGCCCAAGAAGCGCAAGTTACTGAAGAAGCTGATGAAGCAGTTGAGGTCATTGATGTTGTCGGTACACGCCGTACGATACAAGATCAGATTTCAATTAAACGTGAATCAACCACAGTGGTAGATGGCCTCTCTGCTGAAGATATTGGCGACTTACCTGCTTTATCAATTGGTGAAGCGTTAGAATCTATCACAGGGGCAGCCTCGCACCGTGAAAATGGTGGCGCCACTGAAATTACAATCCGTGGTTTAGGCCCCTTCTTAAGTGCCACACATATTAATGGACGAGAAGCCACCAATGGTAGTGGTGACCGCTCGGTAAACTTCTCACAATTCCCGTCGGAGCTGGTGAAAAAAGTCGCCATTTACAAAACCCAAGACGCTTCAATGATTGAAGGCGGTGTTGCCGGGGTAATTTCCCTTGAAACCGTTCAACCCCTTGATTACGGCAAGCAGCGCATCCAGGGTGAAATTAAGGGCAACTACAACCCTGATCAAACGAACGTTGAAAACTCATTTGAAAACGACCTAGGTTACCGTGGCACGGTAAGCTATGTGGACCAATTTGAATTCGATGATGGTTCTGCCTTCGGTATCTCGGTTGGCCTTCAGCGCCAGGATATTACACAGCCCGAAGCTGAATACAGAAGCTCTAGCCCTACAGGGTCATCACTATGGGCCTGTTTAAACGACCCCACTAACACCAATGAAGGCTTCTTCCGCAGCAGCGCTGGGGACTGTGAAGACCAGGTGAGCGGTAGCAGTAACCAAGGATACGACACGACTATCGATCCGGAAACTGGCGAAGCGGTAAGCGCAGGCTCTCCTTATGCTTGGACTGGCAGTAGCCGTAGCTATCGCCAGAACGAAACGTCAGACGAACGTGACGCGTTCTTCCTTGCTATGCAATACCAACCTAATGAGTCATGGGACATCAATATTGATACTCAATACTCTAAGCGTGTGCAAAGAGAAGCAAGACATGACCTTATCTTCCTTCAAAAGCGCGCTATTCCAGGTCTAACTGGGCCTACCCTAGTGACAAACTCAGTGGGCGGGATATTGCACTGGGAAGGCCAAGATCGTATTGAATCATCGGGGGAGCAGTTCTCTCGGGAAGAAATCTACAAAGGCATCGGTCTCAACATTGAACACTATGCCACTGATTTGTTAACACTGAAATTTGACGTAGCCTACTCAAATACTGAGCGTGAAGAACTACAAATTTCAAACAGGGCTCGCACCGCAGACCTTATCCCGTTCACGTGGGATATGGGGGATAACATTCCCCATTTCAGCATTACTGATTTTGATGTTACCGATATTACCAACTTCACTGATAGCCTGCGTACGCGATTAGATCGTGAAAACAGCCGTGAAAATGAAGTTATTTCCGCTAAATTCGACTTCCAATACATGCTAGGTAGTGATGTATTCACCAGTATTGAAGGTGGCTTGAGAGCCTCTGAACTTAGCTTCTTACAATATGGTGGGACACAAGGTAATGGTTCGCGTACTGAGTACACGTTAGATACGTCGAACACCGCAGCACTTGATGTACTTGAATCTTGTCAAATAGACTTCCCGGAAACAGACTTTCTATCCAGTGTTTCAGACGGAGACATCATTACCAACGTAGATAGCGACGGCAATGTAAACAGCAGTGGCACAGGTTCTTCTTGGGCGACCTACGACAACAACTGCTTTGCCCAAGCCGTGGCAGCGTCTAACGGTGGTGACTTCGCTTTCCCTGAAGTTGAATATGAGAACGCGGGCACCATCGACGTGACCGAAAAAACCTACGCTGCCTACCTAATGGCGAATTACGACACAGAAATGTGGGGTAAGTTTGTTCGCGGTAACTTTGGTGTGCGCGTGGTTGATACAGAAGTCACTGCGATTGGCTTTAGAAGTTCTTTTGATGTGGTTTATGACGACTTAGGCGTAGTGAGCTTAGTCACTGGCGATTCGCTAGAACGCATCGAAGGTGGTGGTGGTTACACTGAAGTACTGCCTAGCGTTAACTTTGTCATGGATTACAGCGATGACATCTTGCTACGTGCAGGTATTTATCGCGGTATGTCTCGTGCCGATCCAAGTGATCTAGGCTATAGCCGAACTTTCCAAACCGATGATGATTTAGCGCCAACGTCTCTGTCTGACTTGCTAGTGGGTGTTAACGGTTCAGGTAACCCAAATACTCAGCCGCTTATGTCATGGAACTATGATGCAGCGATTGAATGGTACCCTAACGAAGATTCCATTTTTGCATTTGGCGTTTACTACAAACGCTTCACCGGTGGCTTCCAACAACAAACCGAGCTAGAAACGTTTGTTATTGAAGGCGAAAGTTATTCACTGCCTATCACTAACTCAGTCACCACTGATGATGCAAGTAACCTGGTAGGTATTGAAACCTCTATCGCCTATCGCTGGGATTCTGGTATTGGTGTGAAGGTTGGTTATAACTATGCTGACACTGATTATGAGTTTGAAGATAGCTTGTATGGTGATACGTTCATTACTGACGTGGACGGCAATACCACTCAGTTAACCGACGGTATCATTCCACCAGCCTCTGTACCTGGTTTCTCTGAGCATGTATTTAGTGCGCAAGTTTATTACCAAATTGGCGACCTAGATACAGCCGTTATCTATAAGTATCGTAGTGATTACTTCCAACCTTATACCAGTAACGGAACGCGTTTACGTTATGTCGATGAGGTGGGTGTATGGGAAGCACGTGCATCGTATAAGATTAACGAGCATACTCGACTTAAAGTGTCTGCTATTAACCTATTTAGCGCACCTAAGTCACAAGACTACTACGTGCAGGGCAACCTGGGCGAAGTTAATGACTATGGCCCACGTTTATTTGCTGGAATTACCGTGAAGTACTAAAGTTCACATCATGTCCTTAAAAAAAAGCCCCATCACTTTCCAGTGATGGGGCTTTTTTAATGCCAACTCATATAAAAAAGCGCCGATACAGTCGGCGCGTCATTTATGTCAATGAGCGGAAAAGTTTACAGTTCAGTAATCTGCCATACGGTAACAGTGCCGCTGACTTCATTTCCTACTAATAGCAATGGAACCCCTGTAGCACTATCATCAGCGCTGACAAATACTAGGCTTTCTGGTGCTAAGTCGCCAATGCCGTCGTCTGCATCTAGGCCTTCAGTCAGGTCACGGTTAATAATGTATTCTGAAAATTCAACATCGTAAGGGTTTGTCACATCGTAAACAAAAATACCTCCCATACGCTCGGTGCCAATGAACGCGTAAGTGCGATCACCCACGACACCCACTGTTAGTGCTTCTGGCTCAGGGCCTTTATTTTCAGAACGTGAATCACCTTCGTTTTCATCATCGCCATTATTGAATAATTCGCCATGAACTGATGCGGTGATGCGCTCAAAGTCGTCCCCCGAGTCGAACACCACCAAACCGTTTTGATCCCAAATAGTGAATGAGCGAGCACCGTAGGCATACGCCGCATCATATTCACCGTCACCATCCGCATCGCCCATGCCAATAGTGACACGTAAATCATCGGCTTCGCCATTGGCTTGCAAGGTGGCTAACTCTGAATTTGCTTCGGCGGTTAGATCTTCAACCTTCACTTCATCAAGGTAAGCAAGACAACCATCATCTTCATCAAACTCAAGGCCTCCTGCGATTAAGCACGCATCTTCATCATCGGCGTCGAAGAAATACTCTCTCGCATCACCTTCATTTGCAGTAACGACAAACGTGGCGTCCTTCCAAGTATAATTAGCGATAGTATCTGGTTGGTATACACCGTATAGCCCCTCGTATTGACCAAAGCTTACCGAACCATCTTCTTGAATATCGATGTTCAAGCCAGACCAAGATTTAACACCTAAACCGACGATCTCAACAGACAAGTCTTCTAAATCGACAACCGCAATGCCGTTATTTTCTTGCAAGCTAACATAAGCTATGTCGTTGGTTGCCGTGATGTATTCTGGTTCAAGGTCTTGTGCCACTGTGGTTGCAATTTCAACACCGTTAATAGTACGACCACTTGGGTTTGGAAACATCATACCTTGAGATAACAATGTCTCTTGCTCATCGTTAAAATCGGTAAAACTAATCGTACTTGCTGACTCTTCGGGCTCGCCGCTGGCAAGAATGTTAATCACCGAAATAGACCCCTCTGGGTCAACCGTATAATCACTAGAAGGTTCGCCTTCGTTAGCAACAAGCACCTTGCCGCCATCTGGCGTAAAAGTAACCATATCAGGCAGTGCACCTACCTCTACTTGGTCTAAAAATACCGGTGATGAACTATCTAGCCCGTTATAGAAAAGCACATAGCCATTGTCTGTTTTTGTGTCCGCAGGTACCGCTACCGCCATTAAGTCACCGCTAATAGCGATACTTGTTAAGCTGCCTAAAGTGACGCCATCAACTTCTTCTGGCAAGGTAATGTCGGTCACTGTCAGGTTTGTAGTGCCAATAGGATCGTCCATGGCAGAAGTTGGAATATTATCTGAACCTGCCGCAATAACAGCAATGGTATTGATGTCACCGTTTGTGGCGTAAATAGTTTGGGTATCGGCATGATACTGTACAATTTCTGCGGCAGTCTGATTGCCAAGATAAGCACGAGCAACCACATCTAGTGTAATACCGAGAGACGCATCTGTTCCATCTGCACCGGATTCGCCCTGTTCACCTTGCTCGCCCTGAGCCCCTGTTTCTCCTTGCTCACCGTCGTCACCATCAAGGCCACAGCCAGTAAGGGCGGCAGACACGAGTAACGCTAACAAACCGTATTTAAATTTATTTTGAGCGGCCATTTTCTAATCCTTATTTATTATTTGATAGCGCCGTCTGCAATCAATAAGACTTACATTTGTACTTCCTGTAATTGAACAAATGTCACTCCAGCCCTAGAAATAGATTGCTCGGCGATGATATACGTCTTGTATAAATTAGAGCCAGTGTATGACAGTAATATTAATTTAGCAAAAGCCCTACTCAACAAATATAAACCGTTATTATCCATGACAATTTAACGCTCAATAAGACAGGTCTACCTCATCGCAATTAGAGGTATTCACCACTTCTGTGGTGACTTCGCCAGCAACTTTAACAAACACACATTGCCCTGGATATCCTTCAAAATTATCAAGAATAACCGTGACCATATCGCCATCAACAGCCTTTAAAGAGACTTCATAACCCTGAAGGTCACCTTCGGCGATTGAAGTCGCTACTGAATATATCGCGGCCCCAAACAACGCCCCAACAAAGGCTTCATCTTCTGACCAACCTAATAACGCACCATCTAACGCTCCCCATAGCGCCGCTTCTTGTGCGTGAGATTCAAACTGTACTGGGGTGACATCATAGACACTGGCGTAAAACGTAGTGACAAACTGGTTTGCCGCGTGGTGAGGCACCCCAGACTGGCTAGCGCATCCGGCTAAATACAGGCTGGTTAAGCATAAACTCGTTAATTTGAACGCGCGATATTGGGCACGGGTAAAGTCGTTCAATGGCAACATGTGTGTTTCCTCAATTTATCTTTGGTGAAGTTGCAAATTAATGCAGGTAAACTGAACTGAGCCTTAACCAAAACCAAACGTTTGACGCCTACCCATGTGATCTAAATATCCCTAAAACACACTATCTGCTACTAATAGTCTTAAATAAATCTAAAATAACGCTTAAAGTAAGGGCGTAGTTGCCTTTTAACAAACACAAAGGAAGACATGATGAAATTGAGATTCAAGGTTACCCTCGCCGCCCTCGCACTAACCATAGGGGCATGCGCTACATCTCCCACAGGACGTAATCAAGTCTTGTTATTTTCAGAATCTCAACTAGCAGAAATGGGCGATCAAGCCTTTACCGGCATGAAGGAAGAGCTCAAAATTTCTAATAAAGCGGTACAAAATAGCTATGTTGAATGTGTTGCCAATGCGATTACTGCGCAAGTACCCAATACGGTATTTAGCGGGCAGTGGGAAGTCGTCGTATTTGACGACGAACAGGTGAATGCGTTTGCCCTGCCCGGTGGTAAAATTGGCGTGTATACCGGCCTATTAGCGGTAGCAGAAAATCAACACCAATTGGCGGCGGTTATCGGCCATGAGGTTGGCCATGTCATTGCCGAGCATGGTAATGAGCGTATGTCTCAATCCACGCTTATCAATGTTGGTTCACAAGCGATGGGGCAAATTCTTGCAGCCAATGAGGTGCCCCAATCTGGGCCCATTATGGCGGCAATAGGTTTAGGCGTGCAAGTGGGTGTTCAATTGCCTTTTAGCCGCACGCATGAGTCTGAAGCAGACATCATCGGTTTACAGCTAATGGCCCAGTCTGGTTTTGACCCTCGCCAGTCGGTTAACCTATGGGAAAATATGGACGCCGCAAGTAACGGAGAGCGGCCAATTGAACTGTTATCGACTCACCCAGCACCGCAAACACGTATAGAAGATTTAGAGGCGAACATGTCATCTGCTTATGCCAGTTATCAGTCAGCGCCTTACCGACCCAATTGTCGATAACACAAAGGGTCGATAACACAGAGTGTCGAAATTCAGATACAAAAACACCACCGTAAAGGCGGGCTACTGAATGAACTTGGAGTTATTATCTATGATGACTCCAATTTCTTTTTGTAAAATACCTATTTGTCAATAACATAGAGCCACTCACCTTCTTAAAAAAGCCACAATTAGCTATTATAATTCATATAGATAGTGTATGTTTTTATACAGTAGCGTAAAAATCACGGATTTTACTAAATTTCCGTTCAATTATTTACTGATATGGTATCTGAAGGATTAGTCAAAAATGCTTAATCAAGCTTTTACACCTAAAAACTATCTCCGTTTAACCAAAAAAGTAGATCCTCGAAATTATAAAATGGGGGGTAAAAAAGAAGATTATCTAGCATTTCATCAAGGACTGACAGATGAGCTTATTAGCTCTAACTTCACAATAACTCCAGTTCGTCCGAGAAAAACAAAAAAAGGTGAAATGGTTATACTAGGTACTCATCACCCTGTATCTGAATTTGCACTCAGGAAAGCAAACGATAACTTAAAACGAATATTCAAAATAAAACCTAAAAACAGAGAGCAAATTGTTAAGCAAGTAGAGGCTCTTCTTAAAGAACCTGTGCCGTTTACCGTTTTAAAGTTAGATATCGAAAAGTTCTATGAAAACATACCACTAGAGACAGTTCTAAAGAAAATCAATGACAACCCTGTGCCAAGCAGCCAAACCAAAAAAATAGTAAACACTTTTTATAGTAACTCACGCTCTGGCTTGCATAGGGGGCAAGCTATTAGTTCAACTTTATCTGAATTATTTCTACAAAAGTTTGATAGGACGATGGCTGCACATCATTCGATTTATTACTACGCTAGATTTGTTGACGATATAATAATCTTTACTACAAAACCCAAACAAGACATAGAACGTCTCGCAGAAAGCTCCTTACCTAGTGGATTGAAATTTAACAACAAATCAGACCATATCAAAAAAGAGTTGCCCCCGAAAGGTGCTACTGCCGTTGAACAAACATTAGAATACTTAGGATATAAGTTTGTAATCAAGAGTGATAAAAATAAGCAAGTAAATATTGGAATAGCTGAATCTAAATTGAAAAAAATCAAGTCTAGAGTTATTTGTTCATTGAAGCGATTCTGTATAGACGGTGATTATGATTTGCTTTTTGAGCGAATTAAGTTCCTAACTGGAAACTATACAATTAATAGCAACAGAAAGGGGCTGAAATCAGGAATTTTCTATAATTATCCATTGATAGAAAAACATCAATTAGGAGAGGAAGACCTAAGACAACTA
Source organism: Alteromonas sp. B31-7 (assembly GCF_015767655.1). Classification (NCBI taxonomy): domain Bacteria; kingdom Pseudomonadati; phylum Pseudomonadota; class Gammaproteobacteria; order Alteromonadales; family Alteromonadaceae; genus Alteromonas; species Alteromonas sp. B31-7. Next base: position 1,112,918 of record NZ_CP065233.1, on the reverse strand, counting down.
GATATTTTTCTTGCTAGGAGTGTACTTTCTAAGAGTGGCAGTTTAGGAAGTAAATTGACTGGTATATTATCAAACTCTCAAAGGAAAAAGTTGATTCGACTTAAATTTGAAACGGGCTTTAAAAATAAAAAAACTTTTAAATTTACCCCAGAGAAAATCATATTAATAAGAAAGGCTTGGAAGCATGTCACGTAAATCTAAAAAACAGTTTATTAATAAAAATGACGCTTACCGGGCTTTGCTCACCGACACGCTCCCATACGAAGTCCCTTTTAAGTTCTCCAACTCAGGGTTTTATAAGGCTTTAAGGGATAATGACGATAAGTTGAACTTCCCTTTTCCGCTTAATAGCGTTAAGAAAAAGGTGTATAGCATTCCTTATAATTACAAAATTAAAAAGGATGAGAATTCATATAGAACATTATCTGTTATTCATCCACTACATCAAATTGAGTGTTCAAAATTCTATTCAAACTTTGAACAAGTAATTTTAAACCTAACGGCAAACAACAAATATTCACTCAGATACCCTAGCGATATAGGTTCGTATTATTATGAAAAGAACAAAAAGACTGAAGATAAAGACGTTGAATGGGGAGCTGTAGACAATAACTCTGAATCTAAGTTGACTTCTAGTTCATATTTTTCTTATGAAAAATACAATTTTATGTATAAGTTTTATGAATCTTATGAGTTTCATCGACTCGAAAGAAAATTTCAAAACCTTTTGAGAATGGATATATCCAAGTGTTTTCACCATATTTATACCCATAGTATGTCGTGGGCTGTTAAGGGTAAAAACTTTTCAAAAAACTACGTCAATGCAGATACATTTGACGGTGGGTTTGACAAGTTGATGCAACTAATGAATTACAATGAAACAAATGGCATTTTGATTGGTCCCGAAATATCAAGAGTTTTTTCGGAGATTATCCTACAGTCTATTGATACTAAAGTTGATAATGCTTTATCTAGTAATGAACTTACTCGTGGAGTTGATTATGAAATTAGGCGTTATATTGATGACTATTTTATATTTTCTAATAACAAATCTGTTTCTGAAACGATAGCACAAATATTAGAGAAGAATTTGTCAGAATTTAAGCTCTACATTAATGAGTCAAAAACAATCTCTGTCAACCGCCCATTCATGACTGGCGAAACTATAGCTAAAATTGAAATAGGCAAGACAATTGATCACTACTTTTCTCAACTAGTAAACTTTAAACAAGATAATGACTATTCAGAAGAAGAGCTTTTGAAAAAGATTTGGAATAAGAGTTCATTGTCTAATTCCTTTATCAGAGATGTCAAAGCTATTGTAAAGAAAAATGAGATAAGTTTTGATGCTGTGATTAGTTTCTCAATATCAATTTTAATAAAGCTACTTAAGAAGGTTCTTAACGCTATTAAGAATCACAAAGCAGCGGTGGATATAAAGGACTTAGAAAAATTAAAAATTTTTGTATTAGAAACGACCTTCTTTATTTTTGCTATGAGTCCAAAATCACGAAGTAGCTATTTGATTTGTCGATTAATTAATCTGTTAAAAGAAGAGCCTAAAGATGGTTCAGATGATTCTAATATAAATAAAGCTATTTTTGATGAAATCACTTCTTTAATTCAATCTAGTTCTCATCAAAATAAAGCACCCAACATTGAGCTTTTTAATCTTGTTACTACCTCAGAGTCTCTTGGACGGTCATTTATGCTATCTGAAGAGCTTCTACAACAAGCTTTTGGGTTAGATGCTGACATAAAAAGCTTAGATTACTTTCGAATTGTTTGCTGTATAGATTACTGTGGGAATAAGCGTAAATTTAAAGGGATAAAGAAGCAGATCATAAACTTTGTAATAGGCACTAAGTTTGACGATTTCGATATGATTGAAAAATCAACAGAAGCCTTTTTGTTGATATGTGACCTATTATCTTCCCCTTATATCTCCAAAGCAGAGAAAAAAGCAATCGCAAAAGCTTATTTAATCGCATATCAAAAAGAGAATACATCACTTAAAACTGAACAAATCGGTCAAAAAGCTTCAGCTCTTACAAGTTACTTTAGCTCAGAAAAAGAGTGGTTCTATGCTTGGAAGAGCAAACCCGAAGATATTCAAAAATTATTGATGCGCAAAGAGTTGCGTACAGCATATTGATATAATAACATCGTAATTGCAAAGTGGCAGGCTGTAATTTGAGCCGTGCCTAGAGATCTAAATAGATGATACCTATCGTGATTAGTTTATCAATAAACTAAGATTGATAGGTTGAGTTTATTTGGGTTTACACGATGCTTATAGCTTTGTCTGTAGTAAGATGCGTCAGAAACGGGCCATAGGTGTGAGGTTTGGTAACGTTACAAGCCTGACATCCTAAGACACCGGTTAAAGTGACCTTAGGGTCATAAAGCTTAATAGCTTAGATTTAATGATCAAGCTTGATGGTTAACTGTTGATGTTTGAAATAATGAAGCTGGATAGCCTTGCTAGAAAGCTGACTTTTCGAGAATGGATGCAGCACACACGAAAGGCCCACTTTGCACCCTTCTAGTTTATGCTTTTGGTTCATTTATCATTGATTTATTTGTAAATATTTCTTTATTGAAACTGAAAGAAATGATGTCTTCCGCAGTAAATAAATCAGTAGTCAAATTTAGCCTCATTGCTGGACTTGTCGGTTTTGGCATTAACTGGCGTTTACCCTTGTATTCTTCTCTCAAGCTACGTTCATTGGTAGAGCAATAATTGTGGTATATCCTTTTAACTTCCATTAGCTTTGCCATCCATTTTGGATTGTATCCTGAATATGCATTCCATCGCTTTGAATTGGTTCCGCTTGTAACAGGCCGTTCATAGTAATTAATGTGTCTCCTTAAAATCTGGAACCAATTATCGACTCCATTTAGTGACGCTGAATTTAGTAGTGACGCAATTTTTTCCGGCTCAAAACCTTTAATATTTGTTAGCGGTAGAAAACCAGCGAACCTTGATAACATATTCGGACTCACAATCCATTCTGATTTACTTCCTTTGAGCGTGACACGGTTACTTAACTGCTGGCTCCAAAGTAAATTAAGCCGTTCTTCTTTAGACAAACTAGGAAAGTCTTGCTGTAATTCTAAGTCTCTCTTTTTTATCAGTTCAGCAGTAGATTTATCTAACAATTGATTATTGCCTGAACGCTCCGTAAAGACTTGAAAAGCCCTCATTGTTCCATCGGCAAGCCAGTCCTGAAAAACACCGGAAATAGCAGTTTTGAACCCAGAGTCGTTATCAGCGTACAAGTTAATATGCCAAGCGGTACGAAGCATCTCTTTTATGACAGCGAAATGTGTCAACATACTATACGTTTGATTTACCAAGAGTCCTTGCGTTGGCATTTGCATTGCCACATCAGCATTTGTTTGACGAGCTATTTCTTCTACTTCGGCATCATTTAAAACATACTGAGCATACCTACGATAATAACTCTCTTTGTCACTATCTTTTTTCTCTTTATATTCTTTTTTAATGTAATCAGAGTCGCTGGTGAAATCGAAGTTTAATGTTGAAGCAAACACATACCCTGAATGGTTATCAACTGTAGAGGTTACAACAAGAGGCGTTGGACGAGGAATATCATGATCTCCCCAATTTGTTGTATGGTGCAATCGATCTGTACTTAGATTTAAAGTTTTAGTAGCTACAGCGTGGTCAATAAGCTGTGAATGATATGCATCGAAAGCCAAAGCTTGTTCATAGAAGAAATCAATTTTCCCATATATTACTTTGGCTGACATATCTAACTTTTCTTCCTCACGGTTGATTATTCCTTTGTTCATGAGGTTGAGGAAGAGAGGTAAGTTTCTATCTCTCATATAGTGACGCTGCTGAGGGTCGAGCTTAACTGAAAACCTTGTATTACATGACTCACACTTAATTCTTTGAGATCCCAAGCGCTGCTCTTCAAGTTCTTGAACTGTTGGCTTACGACCTCTAGCAACTGACTTGCTCACTTGCTTTTTGATAACTTCTGTTGGTCTAGTTTTTCCTGATAACGTATATAGTTCAGGATTACTGAAAATACCTTTACCAACATTTGTACATCGTGGCTTTAATACTGCCGTTCCTTTTCTTACTTCGTATGACTCTGGTATATAGTAATGGCGCTGACCATAAGGAGTGCCGCTATCACCAGTATTTGGGCAGGATGGCTCCTCCTGTCTATTAATTGCAGCTTGTCGCTCTAATTCTTTGCCAAAGCTTTGATTATTTATAATTACAGAGCTTTGACCACATAGCTTACAGGTCAGCAGGTACTCATTTTTATTCGTGGTTAGCTTATATCCATTTCTGAGTCCCTTTTTAGGCTTTCCATTTTGATATTTTTCTGGATTTAAGGCCACAACGCCAAAGTTTGCACACTCACTGTTCTTACAAAAGTTTTGTTGGATGAATGTTCCATCCAATTTACTTTTATATGCCCTAGGAATAGTTAGTAGCTTGGGATCTCGATGAGGTTTTGACTGAGGGGTTCGTTCTAAAGGGGTGATTGTTTCATCTGTTAGCTTGAAAAATAGCTCTGCACATAAAGCAGCATCAATGAGGGCACCGTGGGTTTTACGATGGCTTATATCAATACCGTATCTTTTACATGCATTATCTTGGCTAATATTTTTTTCTGAATTGAATTTGAGTTTGGTCAACTCCATCGCACAAGTAATTTCAGAGCAAATGTCATTAATTGAAGACGGGTAGTTAATTCGATTTAGCTCACTATTTATGAACTGGATATCGAATGATGCATTGTAAATAACAAGGTGAGCATCCTTTATGAAATTTATGAAGTCTTCTGACACCTCTTTAAAGGTCGGTTTTGCTACTAATTCTTCACCAGAGATTTTGTGAACTTTAAAAGCGCCTTTTGTAGATTTTTTACCTTCAGGATTAATTTGCGTATTAAACACTTTCCCTGTTTGTTTGCCATCTCTATATTCTATGCAGGCTAGGTCGATGATTCTATGACCACCTTTATGCGGATTTAAGCCCGTAGTCTCAGTATCTAAGAAGACATATCTCGTCATAATTTCCCCCGTTACTGAGAAATTATAGGTAATTTGAATGGTTTTTATAGTATATATTTGAAATTTAAGTGCTAATTGTAATTTAAATTGAAATTAATCTAGACGAAGTTTGGATCGTTATTATTACAACCTTCTGATTTATATAGGTTAGTTTGTGAAAAAGCCACTGTTAAAAAACAATGGCCTCCAAGTTCATTCAGTAGCCCGCCGTAAAGGTGGTGTTTTTTTAATGCAATGGAAGTGTTATTCGCTTGCGTCTTTGTGAAGGTGTACATCCATTTGTGGGAATGGAATAGAAATACCTTCTTTATCAAAGCGAAGTTTTACCGCTTCTGTAAAGTCAAACTTCACACCCCAGAAATCAGCCGATTGTACCCATGGACGAACCACGAAGTTCACACTGCTGTCAGCCAGTTCCGCAACGGCAATAGTCGGTGCAGGCTCTTGAAGAATTCGTGGATCGGCTTCCACCATTTCTTGTAATACTTGCTTCGCTTTCAGTAGATCAGCGTCATAACCAATTCCCACAACCATATCTACACGACGTGTTTCTTTTGCTGAGAAGTTGGTAATTGTACCGCTGTAAATAGCCCCATTTGGCACAATGATTTCTTTGTTGTCTGGGGTAGTCATTGTAGAGGTAAAGATACCAATTTTATTCACAGTACCCGCTGTACCGCCGGCTTCTACGAAATCACCGGATTTAAACGGTTTAAAGACAAGTAACATAACGCCAGCAGCGAAGTTTTTCAGCGAGTCTTGCAAAGACAAACCAATCGCTAAACCAGCCGCACCCAATATAGCAACCAACGAGGTCGTATCCACGCCTAGCTGATCTAACGAGGCCACGATGACGAAAAGCATCAAAATCGCACTTATTATGGCTTCTAAGAAATCAACCAACATCGCATCATATTTAGATTTCGCCATAACTCGGCGGAAAATAGAAAGGATAAACCCAACTACTATTCTACCAATGACATAAATAGCAATCGCCATGGCAATGTTAATACCCCATGGAATTGCGTATTCATTTATATAGCGTTCGATGTCGCTTGCTGAGAAAAGCGATAAATTATCTTCCATCATATTGTCCTTTTAGTTAGTTGCTAATTTCAAGCCGAATTAAACTAACAGGCTTTTTAGGTTAGGCCAATCGCTTTGCCCTAAAAAGGTTCATTTTTCCCCTAAAGTCTAATTAGAATGCCGCCTGCAGCGATAAAACTTTATCCTAAAGTTGAGTTGGTTTACGCCATCAACTTGGTAATATTTACTTAGAAATCAAACACTAAATGTTTATAAAATGTTAACAACATCATCACTGATGTTTTTTATAAATTTGAAGTCAAAGTGAACCATTTATTCTTGTTTTTAGATAATAACCTTGGTTATTTCAACTATTTCATAGATTTAACGGGCTGTTAAATTAAAAAAGGATTCATTTATGTTTTTTCTCGTGATTTTGTATCTCGTTGTGTCAGTGATTTTTATTTACGCCTTACGTTCAGATTCCGGCGAAAACACAAAATATGCGCGTAAAAGCCACGTTAGAACCCTTAACACTGATGACAATAGCATCCCATCTATCTCGAACTCTAAAAGCCCTATAAGCCTTTCTTCTCGGTTTACGCTGGCCTAACATGCAGCGCATTGCCCTTAATATTCCCGTGCAGTGCTGTCAATTTTTTCGTCGCGGGTTATTCCCTTCCTTCTTTATCCTTTAACGCATTGCATGCCCCCTGCTCTCACACGTATTATATACCCCTATCTGATTTTTGATTGTTACGTATGCGCATACCAAGAGTTTATTACCCTCACCCTATTCCTTTGGAACAAGAGTTTCCATTAACTGATGACGCGGGTCACCACATAGCCACCGTCCTTCGATTGAAAGCGAATCGTCCCATTGTGCTTTTCAATGGAGATGGAAATGAATATAGCGCGCAAATTATCAGTGTTCAGCGTAAAAACGTGATTGTTGAAGCGGATGCGTGCTTGTCTTTGACTAAGGAGTCTCCCTTACCAATACATCTTGGCCAAGGGGTCTCCAAGGGCGACAGAATGGATACGGTTTTACAAAAAAGTGTGGAGTTGGGAGTGACTGAAATTACCCCTATCCTGACAGAGCGCTGTACCGTGAAATTAGATGCCGGGCGGTGGGAAAAAAAGCAACAGCAGTGGCAAAAAATTATGGTTGGTGCATGTGAACAAAGCGGAAGGAATGTGCTGCCTACGCTCAACCCTCCGGTAACTCTGTCTAACTGGCTAGCCGAGTCCACGTCTTCCACTCGTTTAGTATTAGCACCTGGCGCTACCTCTTCATTAGCACGTCAACCTTACAACACCAAAGGTTACCGGTTACTCATCGGCCCAGAAGGTGGCTTATCAGAAACGGAAATACATCATGCGAACGAAAAGGGTTTTCTTTCTGTTAGTTTAGGGCCACGCATTCTTCGCACGGAAACCGCCGCCATAAGCAGTGTCTCCATCCTGCAAGCGCAACATGGCGACCTGTAATTGGTAGGTTAAAGCACAAAAAAGCGAGGTTTAGCGCGCACTATGTGAAACATTTTCCGCGCGGCGATAAATGCGAAAAAGCCGGGGCGAACGCTTGAAGAATGTTGCGACGCCCCAACATACATAAACAGATTCAGTAGGGTGAACCCCGGTTTCACCCTGCTTTCCTTCAATGATTAATGAATATGCGTAAGTGAGAAAATACATGCACTATACCGTTGGCGTGATTATGGATCCCATTGCGGCGATAAAGCCACACAAAGACACGAGTTTTGCGATGATGCTGGAAGCGCAGCGCCGTGGCGCCACTGTGTTGTATTTTGAACTTAAAGATTTGTATTTAGATAACGGTAAGCCCATGGGACGGGGCAAGCGAGTCACCGTGATTGATCGCGCCGAGGACTTCTACGCTATCGAGGATGAGCAAACGCTATGCTTAGGTGATGTGGACGTTTTACTCATGCGTAAAGATCCGCCTTTCGATGGTGAGTTTCTTTATGCTACTCAAATCTTATCATTAGCCCAAGATGCCGGCGCCTTGGTAGTGAATAATCCGCAAGCATTAAGAGATTACAACGAAAAGCTATTTACCTCTTACTTCCCTGAGCATATTCCACATACACTTGTTACCAATAATCCGACGCTGGTTCGTGAGTTTCATGCCACGCACAAAGATATTATCTGCAAACCCCTCGATGGTATGGGTGGTGCGTCTATCTTTCGCGTAAAGCCTGATGGGAATAATTTAGGGGTCATCATTGAAACCCTTACCCAATTGGGTCAGCGCTACATGATGGTACAAGAATACCTTCCGGAGATTAAAGACGGTGACAAGCGTGTGCTTATTGTGGACGGCGAAGTTATTCCTTACTGTCTTGCTAGGCTCCCCACCAAAGGGGAAACACGGGGCAACCTAGCGGCTGGTGGTACGGGACGCCCTCAACCAATTTCAGCATCAGATCGTGCACTGGCAAATGCGATTTCTCCCACATTGAAAGCAAACAACATCATGTTTGTAGGCTTGGATGTGATTGGCAATAAAATTACCGAAATAAACATTACCAGCCCGACCTGCGTAAGAGAAATTGAAGGGCACTATAATATTAATATTATGGCAATGCTTTTTGATGCAATTGAAAAGCGACTGGCTAGTAATTAGGCCGTCATCCGTCAGTAAGAGGTACAAATGACTGAATTGAAAAGCTTACAAAACCACTTTCTCATCGCCATGCCAACGCTGGACGATCCGTACTTTTCTCGTTCTCTCACCTATATTTGTGAACATAACGATGAAGGAGCAATGGGTTTAGTTCTCAATCAGCCATCCACAATGAACCTCAAACAATTACTTGAACAAACCGATAAAACGCTTACCGTAAGCGATGATAAAGCAGAGCAAATTATTCTCGCCGGTGGCCCGGTGAGTCAAGAAAGAGGGTTTGTCCTTCATACTGAACAACCAGGCTGGGGTTCTAGTTTAACCCTTGCGCCTGGCATTATGGTTACCACCTCCCGGGATATACTTACGGCTATTGGTAGCAATCAAGGCCCTGACGAAGCCCTCATCGCCTTGGGTTACGCAGGATGGACCGCAGGCCAGCTTGAACAAGAAATGCAAGAAAACGCATGGCTAACCATAGAAGCAGATGAAGAGATTCTGTTTAACACACCTATACACAAAAAGTGGCAAGCTGCGGTGAACAAACTTGGGGTCGATGTGTGGCAGTTAGCTCCCGGAGCTGGTCATGCCTGATATAGGTCAACGAACAGTATTGGCATTTGATTTTGGCACGAAAAGTATCGGTGTGGCTGTTGGGCAGGAAGTCACGGGCACAGCGTCCCCTCTTGCCGCATTAAAAGCGAGGGATGGTATCCCAGATTGGCAGCAGATTGCTGCGTTATATGAGGAATGGCAGCCACATTTAGTCGTGGTGGGTTTACCGCTAAATATGGACGGTAGCGAACAAGAAATGACGCAAAGGGCGAAGAAGTTTGCCAATCGGCTTCATGGGCGATTCAAAGTCGCGGTAGAAACCTGTGATGAGCGTTTAACCACCACTGATGCCAAATCAATGCTCTTCGAACTGGGCGGCTACAAAAAACTGACGAAAGACAAAATAGACAGTGTATCTGCCTGCGTTATATTTACCAGTTGGATTGAAAGTCAGTATTAGGGCGTATTAGTACTCATCTCACCACGCCCTACACCTCGTGTCTTTGATGTTCACATTGCCAGCAAAAATCGAAGGCAGCGCCGTTTTTTTCCTTACAGTTGCGACAAACCCACTCTTGCTCTTTATCCCCCGGTGACGAAACACTGTGTGCCATTAAAGCGTCCATCACCTGATTTGCTCTTGCCTGCCAGGTATCATCTATCAACCACAGTTCTGGCTGCGTATCTTGCCAAGGCAGTTCTCCCATTGCGCCACTGGCGTACTCATTTTTAATCATGTAAGGAATGGCAAGCGCATCTAATTCGCTTTTTAAAGATTGCATTAAAAACATGTCATCAGAGGAAAAGAGTTTAATCAAAATAGTACCCTGGTGTGGACAGTACCCTCATCATACCTTGTCCAACGCGACACACCTATTCTCATTAATCATCCATGTCGATTGACACGTTAGATAGGGTGCCTAACGAAGCCCCTGTATTGGCATCAAGTTTAATCATTAGCCGCAGATCGTTGGGTGAATCCGCATGATGCAACGCTTGCTCCACATCAATTTTGCCTTCACGGTAAAGTGAATAGAGCGCCATATCAAAACTTTGCATTCCCTGCTCTTTCCCTTTTTTCATTGCCTCTTTCAAACTACCGATTTCATTTCGTTGAATAAGATCTGTCACTAGCGGGGAATTCAGTAAAATTTCAATCGCCGCCACTCGTCCTTTCCCGTCGGTAGTAGGGACAAGTTGCTGCGCCACAATTGCACGGATATTCAAACTTAAATCAAACCTCAGTTTATCGTGCTGATCTTTAGGCGCAAGGTGCATAATGCGTTCTATGGCTTGATTGGCATTGTTTGCATGTAGCGTCGCTACGCACAAATGGCCGGTATCAGCAAAGGACATTGCGTATTCCATGGTTTCCATAGACCGAATCTCACCAATAAGAATGACATCGGGTGCTTGGCGCAATGAGCTTTTTAGCGCATCGTCGAAGGACTGTGTATCTATGCCCACTTCCCGTTGTGTGACCACGCAATTTTTGTGTTCGTGAACAAATTCAATGGGGTCTTCAATAGTGAGAATGTGCCCGTGAGAGTGCTGATTTCGGTGACCAATCAGTGCCGCCAGAGAGGTAGATTTACCTGTGCCTGTCCCCCCCACAAATAAAACCAGTCCACGTTTAGCCATTATGATGTCTTTTAACACTGGCGGCAGCCCCAAATCATCTGCTTGCGGGATGTCAGTGACAATGCGACGAATGACCATTCCCGCTTGATCCCGCTGCCAGAACGCAGAACAACGAAATCGGCCTATGCCCTCTCGTACAATGGCAAAGTTGCATTCTTTAGTGGAATGGAACGCCGCTTTCTGGCTGTCATTCATGGCATCTTCAACCAGAGAAAGCGCGGAATGTTCTGTAGTGACCTGTTCACTCAATGGGGTTAACTTACCGTTAATTTTTGCGCTAACTGGAAACCCAGCCGTAATAAATAAGTCTGAAGCCTGTGCGCTAACCATTTTTTGTAGATATGTGTCTAACATGACTGCCCCCTAAAAATTCGCCAAGGCAGATTTATCCATTAACTTGGCTGCAGCATCTTGTTGAGTAACCACACCCATCGCCACCAAGCGCTGTAAACATTGATCCATGGTTTGCATACCATGGGCTTGACCTGTTTGAATGACTGAGTACATTTGTGGCACCTTATCTTCCCGAATAAGGTTTCTAATCGCGGGGATCCCCACCATTATTTCATGAGCAGCAACCCTGCCCCCGCCCACTTTTTTAAGCAGAGTTTGCGAAATCACCGCACGCAAGGACTCCGATAACATTGAACGCACCATAGACTTTTCTTCTGCAGGAAATACATCAATGATACGGTCGATGGTCTTAGGGGCTGAGTTTGTATGTAAGGTTCCAAATACAAGGTGGCCGGTTTCAGCCGCCGATATTGCTAACCGTATGGTTTCTAAATCACGTAATTCACCTACCAATATTACATCAGGATCTTCACGTAACGCCGAGCGTAATGCATTGTTAAATGAGTGGGTGTCTCTGTGAACTTCTCGCTGATTTATCAGGCTTAACTTGTTTTCGTGGACAAACTCAATGGGGTCTTCAATGGTTAAGATATGCTCTCTTTTTTGCGTATTTATATGATCAATCATGGCAGCCAGCGTGGTACTTTTACCCGAGCCTGTGGCGCCAGTTACAAGCACAATGCCTGTAGGTTGATTAATAATAGATTTGAAAATATCAGGGGCACCTAGCTCTTCCAAGGTCAACACTTTGCTTGGAATAGTGCGCAACACCGCGGCTGCACCTCTATTTTGTACAAACGCATTCACTCGAAATCGTGATAATCCTTGCACCTCAAAAGAAAAGTCTGTTTCAAGGTTTTCTTCGTATTCTTTTCTTTGCCTGTCATTCATGATCTCGTACACAAGCCCATGAACTTGCTTATGGTCGAGGGCGGGAACATTAAGCTTTCTCATTTCGCCATCTACCCGAATAATAGGGGGTAAACCTGCTGACAAGTGTAAATCTGAGGCGTTATTCTTAACACTGAAAGCCAAAAGTTCGGTAATATCCACAACCACTCCTTAACACCAAGGTGAACAATGCAAACAATAGCAGAACGACTGGAAACCGCACACGCGGAGATCGCAAGCGCGACTGCCAAATCTCATCGTCCTTCAAATTCGGTAAAATTGCTAGCCGTGAGTAAAACTAAACCGGTATCCGATATCATTGCAGCGTATGAAGCAGGACAACGTTTATTCGGCGAAAACTATGTTCAAGAAGGCGTAGACAAAGTACAAGAACTGTCCCACCTTAGCGATATAGAGTGGCACATGATAGGCCCCATTCAGTCGAATAAAACCAAAATAGTGGCTGAACACTTCCACTGGGTTCAGTCGGTAAGCCGGGAAAAAATAGCCCGTCGATTGAATGACCAGCGCCCAGCACACCTGCCTCCGTTAAACGTGTGTATTCAGCTCAATATTGATGACGAACAAAGTAAATCAGGTATTAACAAAGAGGAATTTGGTTACTTAGCGCAACTTATCGAAGGTTTACCCCGCCTTGTATTGCGTGGGATTATGGCCATCCCCAAAGCTAATCCATCGACACAAGAGCAACAAGCAACCCTCAGCGCGTTAAAGGAAATATTTGACCAATACCATACATCATTGAGCAATTTTGATACCCTATCCGTAGGAATGAGCAATGATATGCAAGAAGCCATTTATCACGGCTCGACAATGGTGCGAATAGGGACGGCTATTTTTGGTCAACGGAACGACACTACCTCCTAAGATTTACAGGTAGTTACGCGACATTGAAGGCGTAAATACATCACCGCAAATACTGTTAATACAATCTCGACTCAAAAGGATATACATGCAACAGAAAAAATTGGCATTTATCGGCGCGGGCAATATGAGCCGCAGCATCATTAGTGGGTTAATTCAGTCAGGTTACGACAAATCACGCATTCTCGCGAGTAACCCATCTACGCCTAAATTGGACCAATTGAAGAGCGAATTTGGTATTCAAACTACGCAATCTAATGATGAAGCCTGCCAGTTCGCTGACGCTATTGTTCTTGCAGTTAAACCTCAAATCATGGGCGATATGTGCGCCGATTTACAACACAATAATGACTTGTCAGGTAAACTATTTCTCAGTATTGCAGCAGGGTTACCTGTGGCTAGATTACAAGCAATGCTGGGGGGAGACTATCCTGTTGTTAGGATCATGCCTAACACCCCAAGTTTACTCGGCAAAGGTATGTCGGGCATGTACGCTGATAGCACGGTTTGCGAAGACGACCGCACGTATGTCGACGATGTGATGAATAGCGTAGGCGAAACTGTGTGGGTTGAACAAGAAGAGGGAATTAACGGCGTTATTGCCGCGGCGGGCAGCAGCCCTGCCTACTTCTTCTTATTTTTACAATGCATGCAAGAAGAAGCGATGGCAATGGGCTTCGACAAAGCACAATCGCGCCTGATGGTACAACAAGCCATGTTAGGGGCAGCGGAAATGGTTTGTCATAATCCTGATTTAGAATTAAGCGAGCTTCGGGCTCAGGTAACATCAAAAGGGGGCACCACAGCTGAGGCAGTGAATACCTTTATTGATGAAGGTCTAAAAGACATAGTTAGTAAATCTATGCGTGCGGCTGTAGCCCGCGCTGAAGAAATGGCAAAACAGCTTTAACGTTTGTAGGAATTAAGCACAATGAGCGCAACGGTTTTTCTGGTTGATACACTATTTTCTCTGTATTTAATGGTGGTTATTCTTCGGTTGTGGCTACAATTAGCCCGCGCCGACTTTTACAACCCAATGAGTCAATTTGTTGTGAAAGCGACACATCCCATAGTGGGGCCGTTACGCAGAATTGTGCCTTCCATTGGCCGCTTAGATACGGCAACACTCGTGCTCGCGATTGTGGTAGCGGCGTTAAAGCTTATTGCACTAGGTGCCATGGCTGGCGCTGGCTTAAACCCAGTAACCATCCTAATTTTAGCGGTTATCACCGTGGTGAAAGAGGCTCTGTCTTTGATGTTTTGGGTGCTATTGTTACGCGCCATATTAAGTTGGGTGTCTCAAGGGCAATCTCCTATTGATTATGTCCTACATCAGCTTACCGAGCCCTTTCTCGCCCCCATACGCAGGGTTATTCCGCCATTGGGTGGCTTAGACCTGTCGGTATTAATTGCCATTATTGCCTTGCAGTTTTTGCAACTTTTATTACAAGACACTTTTCGTCTTTATTAATTGATATTAAACAATAACCCAAAAGAGGTAATAGCCATGACAGCGTTAACCAAGCGCCTTTATCTTCTTGCCACCCTGTTTGCAGCCTTGGTAAGCAGTGATGCGTTGGGAGAACAAAAGCAAAAACTGGGTGACTGGGATGTACATTATATGGTGGTAAGTACGCCATTTTTAACCCCTGAAGTGGCGGCTAATTATGGCATCGTTAGAAGTAAATTTAATGCCCTGGTGAATATCTCTGTGTTGGATGCAAAGACAGGTGAAGCGCAACGGGTTTCTATGACTGGAGACGCAAGGAACCTCATAGGCAATAGCCGAAAACTCTCATTCAAAAAAGTGGAAGAAGGCGATGCGATTTACTACTTGGCCGTCTTGCCTTTTAGGGATCAAGAAACCTATCGGTTTACCATCGATGTTCAAAAAGGAAACGCGGCGCAAACACTAAAATTTCAGCAAAAAATGTACGTAGACGAATAAAAAACATCTCTTTATCTTTACGCTACGCGTAGAGTGGTAAATAATCGTTATAACTGGTCGGGCTAGTTGCTACTTCTTAACACAAGGTGTCACAACAGCCCGCAATGCATAATAACGAGAATGAGTACCGCCATGAATACGCCCTACCCCCACCTTCTAGCCCCTTTAGACCTTGGCTTCACCACCCTAAAAAATCGCACCTTAATGGGGTCTATGCATTTGGGGTTGGAGGAAGAAAAGGGCGGCTTTCAAAAGCTTGCAGCCTTTTATGCGGAACGCGCTAAAGGGGGTGTAGCACTCATCGTAACCGGCGGCATTAGCCCAAACTTATCTGGCTGGGTAGCGCCTTTTGCAGGCCGCATGACCAGTAAGCGACACGCGAAAAAACATAAGGTGATCACAGATGCCGTCCACGCTGAAGGGGGCAAAATATGTATGCAAATTTTGCATTCGGGTCGTTATGGATACCACCCTCTAGCGGTATCCGCATCGGCGGTAAAATCTCCTATCACGCCTTTTAAGCCGCGGGCGTTATCGTCTAATGCGGTAAAACGTACCATTAAAGATTACATAAAATGTGCAAGTTTAGCCCAGCAAGCCGGTTACGACGGCGTAGAGGTTATGGGTTCTGAAGGCTATTTAATCAATCAATTTTTTTGTAAACGCACCAACCACCGCGATGATGAATGGGGCGGTAGTTTAGAAAATCGCGCACGTATGGCCATTGAAATTGTGAAAGGCATTCGCGAAAAGGTGGGTGAAAACTTTATCATTATATACCGCCTCTCTATGTTGGATTTGGTAGAGGGCGGCGCCGAATGGGATGAAGTTGTTTATCTTGCAAAAGCCATAGAAAGTGCCGGTGCAACATTAATCAATACCGGCATTGGCTGGCATGAAGCGAGAGTCCCCACCATCTCGACGTCTGTCCCCCGCGCGGCCTTCACGTGGATAACACAACGGATGAAAAGCGAAGTGACCGTGCCCCTTGTGACCACGAACCGAATAAACACCCCTGAAGTGGCTGAAGCCGTGTTATCGGAGGGGCATGCCGATATGGTGTCTATGGCGCGTCCCTTCCTTGCCGATGCTCATTTCGTGGCAAAAGCCATGCGAAACGAATCTGCTCTTATTAATACCTGTATTGCCTGTAACCAAGCTTGCCTCGACCATGCTTTCGCACAAAAGCGTGCCAGTTGCTTGGTTAACCCTCAGGCCTGTTATGAAACCGAACTTACGTTTCTTCCTGTGGATACAAAAAAGAAAATTGCCGTGGTGGGTGCTGGTCCAGCCGGACTGGCTTTTTCTATGTATGCCGCCGATAGAGGTCACGAGGTTCATTTGTATGATAAGGCCGTCGAAATAGGCGGGCAATTTAACTATGCGAAACAAATTCCCGGTAAAGAGGAATTTTACGAAACCTTACGCTACTTTAAAAACCAGTTAGATAGAGCCGGCGTTAACTTGCACCTCGGGGTAGAAGCTAAGGCTGACACCTTTATAGATGCAGGCTTTGATGATGTGGTGCTAGCCACAGGAATAAAACCAAGACAACTGACCATTGAAGGCCACGACCACCCTAAAGTCATGGGGTATTTAGACGTGCTTCGCGATCATAAACAGGTAGGCGAGCAGATTGCGGTTATAGGCGCAGGGGGAATAGGCTTCGATGTGGCAGAGTTTCTTGTTGAGAATGAAAGCCTAACCACCAATAAAGAGGCTTGGTTAAAACACTGGGGGATTGATAAAACTTACTCAAACCCTGGGGCCCTCGCTGAAAAAGACATTACCCCCTCACAGAGAAAGGTCTACCTACTACAACGAAGAACATCTAAGGTAGGTAAAAATTTAGGTAAAACCACCGGATGGATCCACAGGCAATCACTTAAGCACCATAATGTTCAAATGCTGAATGGCGTAGAATATAAACGAGTAAATGATGAAGGTTTACACATAGTGGTTAACGAAGAAGAGAAGTGCTTGCCAGTGGACAACATTATTGTTTGCGCGGGCCAAGAGCCTTTCAAACCCCTTCAGCAGCCGTTAGAAGAAGCAGGACTTCGCGTTCATATTATTGGTGGCGCAGACGTTGCGGCAGAATTAGATGCCAAGCGAGCTATTCGTCAGGGTGCTGAATTAGCAGCCTCGATATAAGCAGCCGCAAAAGCGGTAGTGCTAAAGCAGCACACCTTGCGCAACTAAAATTGGTCGAACATAAGGGTATTGCCGTCAGGGTCTTTTACTATGCAATGCCCCGGCCCACTATCGCCTTTTACTGGCACGTCAATGTCTACACCGTGAGCCGCTAATTTCTCTTGCACTGAACGAACATCGCTTGGATTAAAGGTGAGAATGTTCTCTTCAAACATACCTTCGAACAAGCCTATCATGGTTTGCCCGTTCTTCATTATTAGCCATTTTTCTTCTATTGAACCACAGGACGTCATCGCCTCGAAGCCTAACGCTTCATAAAATTCCTTCGATACTTCAATATTTTTAACCGCTAAACTTAATGAAAAAAGTCCTAAATCCACAGTGTTCTCCATGAACGTTGATGTGATGAGTCACCACTTTAAATAACTCACCAACGAAGATCACGGCCACTTATCGCAAAAATTAAGATAAACCGCTTTTGTTACCTTGCCGTTTTTTGCCACGAAAACGGTGAGAAAACAATCCCGTCCAAAAAAGCATCTCTAATACCATCGCGGCCAAAATAAAGACTAATGCGCCAGTAAAGAAACCTCGGGCATAACAATAAATAACGACAAGCGCAAAAACAAACAAAAGAATATATCGCCAATAAGACTTCACTGTCATTTACTCTGATGGCTATAGGAAGGATAAGTAGAAAAGAAGAGCGATGAACAGTCAAAACTATTTAAGTAACAAATCATTTCTCTCCCCTGTAATCTGGCGATGAACAGGGGAAAGAAATATCACTGAAAAGTGAATAGGCCTAGTGTTGCCATTCCTTTTTAAGCACAGTGGCTTCGCCACCTTCCACTTTCACCTCTTTACGAGACTCTTTGCCGTCGCTGTCCACCGCATAGAATTCGTAAACCGTTACCGGCGTACCGTGCTGTTTGCTTTCTATAATACGCTTGGGGGTAAAAGAAGAGTCATGACTTGTCAGTGCTGAAGCGACATTTCCCGGCAATTGCTCCCACGTTAAATCACGTTGCACTTCGACAACTTGCCATATGCCATCTGTTTCTAGCATATCAAACTCTATTTCGTCGCCATTCGGTAAGTGGCCTTCTACATCTAAGTAGGTTTTTCCGTGCTTAGATTCTTTTTCAGCTTCCTGCATGGCAAAATTTGGTTCAATGGCCATAATGGCTTGCAATGCACTTGGCGGTAATTCCTCTAAGTTTAACGAGACTTTATTATTTAGCGTGGCACCTATTTTAGGCTTTTCACCGTGGTTGGCTTTTGGCGGCGTACTTTCGCCCACGACCAGCCGCTTGAAGGTAACACTGGCATAATCGCCGTTAGCCTTATCTTCCGCCCAGTTTCCTGTACCTAAACATGCTGGATACCAGAACGCGGGATCGTCTTTGGTGCTACATTGGTTATAGGCTCCCGCTTTAAAATAATTCCAATCCAACGTATACCCATACGGATGATCATGGGGGTCTAATTTCCCGTGGGCATCCACTGCATTCGCCAAATTAATCTTGTATTCAACATCTTCTCGACCTTGGGCTTTAAACGTCAGGTACATAACGTCACCGTGAACGTTGACCACATAGCTTATCTCTTCACCCAACGCGATACCTTGCTCCCCCGGATCAGCAGGGTTTTTCCATAAATTACCCCAAACAGGATAAGCAATGTCTCTTCGATTGGGGTCAGATTTAGGGAGGTTGCGTTCGTAGGTCCAAAACACCGAGCCAGTTTCATGATTAGGCCATTTTTTATAGTAAATTTTCAGTGGCTCGTTACCCCAACCAAACCCTTTTACTTTCTTTTCCCACTTGGTTGCGTGGATTTGTCCAATCACCACAGAAAACGCCGGTGGCTTTTCTGGATATTTAGCACGAAGCGCCACGTGATTTACTTTTAACGTCGCCTCCATTTTTCCGCCCACACGAGCAAACCTATTGGCAATGGGGTTACTTGCCACTGTAAAACTATTTTTGGGCGATTGGGTTTTAATTTTTGTATTTGAACCACGCAACATGTGACGTAATTCACTGCGCGTATTTGTAGAGTTTTTGGTGGTAAGGGCTTTGTTGGGTGAAGTGAACACCATGCCACCCTCATCATCTAAATAAAAAAAGTCAGGATGAGAAAAGCGTTGAATGTCTTTCACCGAGATATTATCAGGTTTACCATCATTGTTTTCATCAGTGGGTAGGGTTATATACCATTCACTTAAATCAAATTTATCCGCGGGTACAGCACTGTTTTTTGCGCTCACCCCAGTTGATGCAAGCATAATGCACGCGAGCACACTGCTTCTCGCCTTTAGGCGGTAATTAACACCCATATTAACCTCTATTGTTAGCACGTTTTCTTTTAATCTGCCTCACTGGTCACCCCATCAGGGAATAAACCTAGACATCAAAGCAGACCAAACAAATTGACCAATACATAAAAAATGTAATACCAATTTAACACCATAACATACCAATTACAAAATAGTTTCAAAAATATAACCCACCAAGCATCTGTACAGATGCGACGCAATGCAGAGCATCACCTTAACGTAACACGCCCCGCGCAATTTCAGTTATTGTCATCTAATTCATGGCGTTTTCAGTACCTATTACTAACGCGAATAGACTTACTTTTCGCTGCGTTAAGTGTGGTGAAAATTGTCGCGGGTATGCACAAGCGCTATTGCCCCCACAAACCTAGGAGATAATCATGTTTACAAGCTATCCCATGCTGGATGTCATACTAAAAGGCCTGCTGTTAACGGCGATGGGGATGGTTTGGGTAGTGGTGCTGGTACGTATAAACGGGTTACGTTCATTCTCCAAAATGACTAATTTCGATTTTGTCATGACTGTTGCGGTGGGGTCATTACTAGCAAGTACCTCTCAAACCAATAACTGGGAGGCATTTTTACAAGCGATGATAGCGATGGCGACATTGTTTTTAGTGCAGTCGGTGACGGCTCGAATGCGCAGACAGTCAGACACAATTGAAGCTGTAATGCAGAACACACCCGTTATATTAATGCGCAACGGTCAGATTATTGAAAGTGCACTGGCTGAAACTCGGGTGGCACGCAGCGATCTTATGGCCAAGTTACGAGAGGCCAATGTGTTGGACATTCAGCAAGTGAAAGCCGTGGTATTGGAAACAACCGGCGATATTTCAGTACTTCACGGACATCACTGCGCTGATGAAATACTCGAGGGGACAAGAAGTATCCCCTCCTAGCCCCCTAAAGCCAATTGAAAGTCGCCGTTAACGCTAGGCCAAACGACAATACGCCACAAAAAACAGGCAGTCCCAATGATTTGAATTTTCGCCACACCAAAATCGTCACCAGGGTACCTACTACCGTGGCAAACCAGCTAGACGCTGATGGTACCTTAGGGATAAGCGACGTTCCCAGCATTGCAGCTATCATCAATGGTCCAAGCACACTCAACCATGTGGGTAAACGTGCTTCGGTGTTGCTCGCTTTGTGTTTATTAAAGTGGCGTTGAGTCCATAGCAATGGTCCAACTCGTAACGCGTATGTCCCTATAGCGGCAAGGATAATAGCCACCCAAATATCAGTTTGCATGAAAGTGTTTCCTGCCAAAGTTGGACGTAAGAATAAAAAAGGTGAGTGCGCCGCAAAGTGCAGCCATGGGGATAGCCGCATTTTTTATTACCGTGAGCGCCATAAGTAACGCGGCGGTTATCGTTACCAGCAAGGTCAAACTCCAAGTTTTATTCGAAAATTTAGGCGCCAGTAATACAAGGAATAAGGCAGGAAGCGCAAACGGCATGACACTGTCTAGAACGGGCCATTTTTGTGCCAATGAATCTCCAGCAATACCTCCCAGTGCCGTGCCCGCAATCCAGCTTACCCATGCAACCAGGGAAACACCTTTAAACCAATCGACTTTTTCGGCGTCAGCCATTTGCGGCAGTCGTGTATGAGCAATAGCAAATATTTGGTCGGTAAGCCCATGCATAAGCAATGGCCAAGCCTTACTCTGTGTTAAATAGGGCACCAAATTAGGGGCATAAACAACGTGACGCACATTGACCAACATAGTCATACAAACAGCCAACCACAAAGGAGAGCCTGCGGCGACCATTGCCACCAATAAAAATTGTGATGCCCCTGCATAAATGAATACCGATATAAGCGTGGCTTCCAGGGTGGTAAACCCAGCTTGTACGGCGATAACGCCAAAGGATATTGCCACAGGAATGTAGCCCCCCAATAAGGGCAACCCATCTAAAACTCCCTGCTTCCAACCACTTCGCTGAGTGGAACTACTCATGACATTGCCTCTTTGTGGTAAACGATAGAAATAAGGCATGTAGCCCATTGCGCTTGTGTACTATAAATATGGGGTTGGTCAGCGTTAAATGAGAGGGTTTGCCCCGGTGTAAGCCGCGCTGTTTTACCGAGGTTTCCGACCTCGATCGCACCACTGATGACAGTAATACATTCTCGCGTACCCGTAGCATGGGATTCAGCTTCACGCAGCGTATGTGGTGCTATAGACATCCAGTAAGCATCAACATTAGGCTCTCCTTTGCCTTGCTCTATTAGCCTAACTTCAACACCATTTTCACCTACGCTTGCACTTAAAGGCTGAACAAGTTCACCAAAAGGAACATCAAGCTGCTTAGCTAGCCGCCAAATAGTATCGAGGGTGGGGTTACCTACTCCCTGCTCTAAACGAGAAAGGTTAGATTTAGCAATGCCTGCGCCGGCTGCCAACTGAGACAAAGACACGCCTTTATCCTGTCGCAACTTTTGCAAATGCCGGCCTAGGATGTTTAACGTCGATTGATTCACCGTGCCTACCTTCACATTTGTTCCATTTATTGAACGTTCTATATATAGAACAGGTGAAAGTCAAGCGAATACTCTCATCCAATGCTTTTTACAGGCGTTTGTCGTTAGCTATTTTGACGGCAGAACAAAGGGAGAAAATGGTTGCCGTGAATGCGAATAGCAAACCTATATACACCATCATATTACTACTCGCACTTTGCACGATGAAATATGTAAGCGCTAACGACGCATTAGAAAAAGACAACAAGAAGGTAAGTGAAAATATAACTGAGTGATGAATACAAAGTGGTAGCGTTGCCAATACCACTTTCTTTTTTTGCAATAATGGGCTGAATATCCCTAAGAGTATGAGGGGCGCCGAGCCATACAGAAACAAGAAGCCCAATGTTTTCAATTCACTGGGTGTTACATGCAATCCCACCTTTGAAATCATCGCTATATTTTTAACGAAAACCCAAGCGACAAAAGCCATACAGAGATACAACACGGTTAGGTACCCTTTCATTACGTTTCTGGACAACGCATAGGCATATACCTCTTTTCGTGATGTACGACTAAGGAGAAAGTTAAGGTAAAAACACTGCTTGTCGTGACTATAAATTGCCAAATTCTTAACGCTTCCATTACCAGATTCCAGTTGCTAACTAGGTCACTCTTCACGTCACCCAATTCCATTTAAATGGAAATTAAGGATTATCGACACTGTCCTAAGTAACAGAATTTTTTAAGGGTATGAGTCAGACGTCAAAAGCTCAGCTGAACCTTGGTCGTAGGAAGATTGAGAAAAGAGAACGGAATGGGTGGCGAGCAGATGGGCTTATTGGCTTAATCGGCTGCGTTGAAAAAACGTAAGAGGTAAAAGGTTTACGTGAGTAAACCTTTTACCAACATCATACAATGCGTTAGCCCTGAAAACTAACTTTCCTGATTTCTTAGAAATACAAGCTCGGTAGAGGTGCTTTGCGCTTCGCAGAACTGGTAGCCATCAAGGTCGAAGGCTTTTAGGCCCTCAACGTCTTCTACACGATTTTCTAAAATATAGCGCGCCATCAACCCTCGGGCTTTCTTGGCAAAGAAGCTAATAATCTTGTACTGACCGTTTTTACAATCTTTAAAGGTTGGCGTGATAATCATGCCATCCAACGATGTCTTTTTCACTGCTTTGAAGTATTCGTTAGACGCAAGGTTAATAAGCACATTGTCGCCTTGGGCTTCCAACGCTTTGTTGAGTGCAAGCGTAATAGTGTCATTCCAAAAAGCGTATAAGTCTTTACCAGCAGGATTAGCCAACTTAGTTCCCATCTCAAGGCGATATGCTTGCATTAAATCTAGTGGGAGCAATAACCCGTAAAGGCCTGATAAAATACGTAAATGGTTTTGTGCATAGGCTACCGCGTCAGTATCAAGGGAGTAAGCGTCTAACCCGGTGTACACGTCACCGTTAAACGCATACATTGCCTGACGGGCATTTTCTGGGGTAAATGGTGTGGAGAATTCAGCAAAACGGTTTGCGTTTAAGGTGGCTAACTTATCACTGATTTTCATTAACGAAGCGAGATCGGCTGGCGATAAGGTGCGACAAACCTTCATTAATCGTTCCGTTTCATCAAGTAACGCCGGTTGCGTATATTCGCGGGTAGGCACTACAGACTCAAAATCTAAATTTTTCGCTGGGGAAACAACAACTAACATCTCGACTCCTCAATTATTTACACAGTTATTATACCATTGCCCATTGAAAAAAGTGCGAAAAGACATAGTAAAGCATGTAATCGTCTTAACAGAGAAATCCGATTAGCCGCGAATTGCGTCGCCTTAGCTATAAATTGTCACACGGGTTTGGTATAACTACACCTAAACGCATAAACGCTTCATCAGTTTATAAGCGGCAACACCCTACATACGCAAACGCGACCGTTTTATTCAACTTGCTCTTCTGGCGAGTTGTCCGAATTTTTAAATATTGATTAGAGAGAATTATGAGCAATCAGTTAGCTTCGTTACGTGACATCACTACCGTTGTTGCCGATACCGGTGATATCGATGCCATCAAAAAGTATCAGCCTGTCGATGCAACAACCAACCCGTCATTATTATTGAAAGCGGCAAGCTTGCCTCAGTACGCTAGCCTAATCGACGATGCAGTGGCATGGGCCAAATTGCAATCTAACGACAGCGAGCAACAACTTACCGACGCGGCAGACAAACTCTCTGTGGCTATCGGGAAAGAAATTTCATCGACGATACCTGGCCGTATTTCGACTGAAGTTGACGCCCGTTTGTCTTTCGACAAAGCCGCAACCATTGAAAAAGCAGAGCGCCTTGTTCAGTTATACGAAGATGCTGGCGTAGATAAGTCTCGAATCCTTATTAAAATGGCGTCTACGTGGGAAGGTATTCAAGCCGCTGAAGAACTTGAGAAGAAAGGTATCCAGTGTAATCTCACCCTATTATTTAGCTTTGCACAAGCTCGCGCCTGCGCAGAGGCGGGGGTTTTCCTCATTTCTCCTTTTGTGGGTCGTATTCTTGACTGGTATAAGAAATCTACCGGTAAAACAGAGTACGCTGCCCATGAAGATCCAGGCGTGGTGTCTGTTACCAGTATTTACAACTACTATAAAGAACACGGTTACAAAACGGTTGTAATGGGCGCAAGCTTTAGAAACATTGGCGAAATTCAGCAATTAGCGGGTTGTGATCGATTAACCATTAGCCCTGCCCTTCTTGAAGAACTGGCGAACGAACCAGGCGAACTTGAAGTAAAACTGGTTGACAAAGGGGCAAGTAAAACCCCTGGCGACCGACTCACCGAGTCTGAATTCCGATGGGCAATGAATGAAGATGCCATGGCCACAGAGAAGCTGTCTGAAGGAATACGCAACTTCGCCGCAGACCAAGTAAAACTAGAAGTACTACTTCGCGAAAAGCTAAGCGCATAGGGAGACATACATTCATGAGTGCACTCACTTCATTGCCAGAATGGACAAAACTATCTGAAATTGCTGCCTCTGTGAAAAACGCGCACATGCGTGATTGGTTCGCAGACGATCCGTCTCGTGCGGATAAAATGCAACTGGAAGCTTGTGGGCTGTTTTTAGATTATTCTAAGAACCGTGTTAATGACGATGCATTAAATGCACTGTTCGACCTTGCTCGCGCCTGTAAACTTGAGACGCTTCGCGATGCCATGTTTTCTGGTGAGCAAATTAATAGTACCGAAGGCCGCGCAGTTTTGCATACCGCGCTTAGGAATTTCTCCGACCGCGAAGTCGTGGTTGATGGTAAAGACGTGATGCCTGAAGTTCGCGCCACCTTAGAGAAAATAGAAGCCTTCACTGCCTCTGTTCATCGTGGCGAACACACAGGTTATACGGGCAAGCCGGTTAAAGACATAGTGGCAATTGGTATCGGTGGCTCTTTCCTAGGGCCTAAAATCATGACAGAAGCCTTAAAGCCCCACACGGTGGATTCGGTTAAGGTTCATTTTGTGGCAAACGTTGATGGCTGCCACATCCACGATGTTCTATCCCGTGTAGATTTCGAAGAAACCTTAGTGGTGATGTCTTCGAAGTCATTCTCGACCCAAGAAACGTTACAAAATACGCTTACTGCGAAAGAATGGTTCTTAAAATCGGGCGGTACGCAACAAGACATCGCTAAACATTTTGTGGCCGTATCTTCAAATGTCAAAGCCGCCACAGAATTCGGTATCGCGGAAGAAAAAATCTTCCCCATGTGGGATTGGGTCGGCGGCCGATATTCACTTTGGTCAGCAATAGGCCTTCCTATTTCTCTTGCCTTAGGGTTTGAGAACTTTAAAGGATTGCTTGAGGGTGCATTTGAGATGGACACCCACTTTACACAAGCGCCCCTTGAAGAGAACATGCCTGTTTTACTGGCGCTATTAGGCATTTGGTATCGTAACTTCTTTGATGCGCAATCTCATGTCTTGCTGCCTTATTACCATTACCTACGTGGCCTTCCTGCGTATGTTCAACAATTGGACATGGAAAGTAACGGTAAAGAAGTGACCCAAGACGGCGAGCAGGTTGATTACCCAACTGGGCCAATCATCTGGGGAAGTGAAGGAACAAATGGCCAGCACAGCTTCCATCAGCTTATTCACCAAGGTTCTGGAGTCATTCCTGCAGACTTTATGTTGCCGCTAAATGTACCGAATCAAGACGATACCCATCATGCCATGCTTGCCTCAAACTGTTTTGGACAAACACAGGCATTAATGCAGGGGAAAAACTTTGAAGCCTGTTATGCCGACCTTGAGGACAAAGGGCTAGACGACGATGAACGCAGACGTCTAGCGGCGCATAAAACCATGCCTGGTAACAAGCCAAGTAACACATTTTTGTTCGATAGCCTTACGCCTAAAACACTTGGCGCGTTGGTTGCAATGTATGAACATAAGGTATTCGTTCAGGGCGTTATCTGGAACCTTAACTCATTCGACCAATGGGGCGTAGAGTTAGGAAAAGTACTTGGAAACCAGGTACTTGCAGGCATTCAGGGTGAAGCAGAAAAAGAAAGCTTCGACGCATCAACCCAACAATTGATTGCCCGTTTCAGAGCAGCGAATGCACCAAAGTAAGGAAACTAGTGTGAATTAACCATTCACCTTTGGTGCAATAAATAGACTGAATGGCCGGCTTATACCGGCCATTTTTGTTTCTCCCACGAGAATGCATTTTTCTCGTATCGCTTTTCGCTCGGCCCTTGAACGGTGGATACCCTGTCATCATACTGTCACATTTTGTTAATAAAAGGTAAATTTACCTATTTTATTTTAGATGTGGCTGTGATACAAAAATATACAGAGGGAAATAAAAGCACTCTGTACTGTTGTAGTGGTATTAAAAGGAGATCCCAGTGGATAAGTCAGATCTATTTGCCATGTTAGACATTGAAGCAAGCCCAGCAAAAACAAAAAGCAAGAAACGCAAGTGGAGAGAAATAGAAGCGCTGCAAGATCGCTTTGCACTAGAAAAAGAGCTCGCTGAACTCGATTGTGGGTTCGAATATGAGCTAGAAACACTCGAAAGATAAAAAAAGGCCGCCTGTATGTACAGGCGGCCTTTTTACTTTCTGTCCAACGTATTTATACCTGCCACTGAATGGGTAATGCCCCGTGTTCAGTAAGGTACTGATTCGTTTGGCTAAAGTGTTTACAGCCGAAAAAGCCACGATGTGCTGAAAGTGGTGAAGGATGAGGGGCGTGCAAAACGTGGTGTTTTTCGCGGTCTATCTGTCTACCCTTTTTTTGTGCATGGCTGCCCCACAGCAAAAATACAACCTTTTGTTGCTGTTCGTTTACGGCTGCAATAATTGCATCAGTAAACACTTCCCAGCCCCATTTAGCGTGGCTGTGCGCCTTGCCTTGCTCTACAGTCAGCACAGTATTCAGCAACAACACCCCCTGCTTTGCCCAGGACGTTAAATTTCCATGCTCTGGCACCGAGAAATGGGTAATGTCACTCTCAAGCTCTTTATAGATATTTTTAAGTGAAGGCGGCGTTTTTACCCCCTCTGGTACAGAAAAGCAAAGCCCGTGAGCTTGTTTGGGGCCGTGATAAGGGTCTTGCCCTAAAATCACCACCTTAACCTGATTTAGAGGGGTAAGTGTGAGCGCATTGAATTCCTGTCCCGCAGGCGGATAGATAGGCTTCCCCGCCTTCCGCTCAGCATTCACCTTGTCCATAAGTGCAGAAAAATACGGTTTTTCTTTCTCTGCACTTAAGGCTTCAGCCCAATCCATCATGCTTTAAGCAAATCCATCATATGCTGTTTTAATGCCTCGTAGGAAGACGGTAAATCTATCGCTAAGCTATCTTCTCCGGCGACATCGGCAAGCTCTTGAGGAAGGCTTATGGGCGTACCCAGTACATTTTCCACCGTCTCACGGAACTTAGCCGGGTGCGCCGTTCCTAAGAACAAGCCAATTTCACCTTCTTCTAAATCATGACTCACGGCTCTGTAGGCAATGGCTGCGTGAGGCTCACTGGTATAACCCAGTTGTGATAGTTGACGCATGGCTAACTGCGTATATTCCTCATCGACCATTTCACCTTTTAGGCAAGCTTTGTCAATGTAACCTTGCTCTACTAGCGCTTCAATTCGCGGCCAGTTGTTAGGTTGGCTAACATCCATTGCGTTGGACATGGTTGCCACAGTTTGCTTCGGCGCCCACTCGCCCGTTTTAAGGTAACGCGGCACGGTATCATTTAAGTTAGTTGCAGCAATAAAACGCTTAATAGGAAGGCCCATAGCCTTAGCAATCATACCCGCTGTTAAGTTACCAAAGTTTCCACTAGGTACTGATACCACTAGCTGGTCGCGTTTGTCTTTTGGCAACTGCGCCATGGCTTCGAAGTAATAGCACACTTGCGCAAGTAAACGACTAATATTAATAGAGTTGGCAGAATTCAGGTGCAGCCCTTCTCTTACGTCAACATCGTCAAATGCCGTTTTCACCAACGCCTGACAGGCATCAAAGTCAGATTCCACGGCAACAGTATGTATATTGCCACCTAAGGTGGTAAACAACTTTTCTTGCAGGGCACTGATTTTGCCTTTCGGGAATAGAATAACAACATTAATATTATCGATACCATGAAAGGCGTGAGCCACAGCCGCACCGGTATCACCAGAGGTTGCGGTTAATATGGTAATAGGCTTACCTTCGCTTATTCTCGATAGGGTTTGCGCCATAAAGCGGCCACCAAAATCTTTGAATGCCAGCGTAGGACCATGGAACAATTCAAGGGTATACACGTTGTCGGTCACTTGCGCAACGGGAGCGCCAAAGGCAAAAGCTTGAGTCACTATTTCTTCTAACTCGCCGTTGTTGAGTTCATCGCCAATCAGTGCACGTAACACCTTTATGCTTCTCTCAACAAATGGCATTTCCAGAAGGCCATCAATGTCATCAAGAGTAGGGATATTTGTTGGAAAATACAGCCCCTGTTGCTTACCTAAACCGCGCTTTACCGCCTCGGCGAAAGATGCTGTGTCCTGTGAATCTTTTAAGTTTACCAATTCCACGAATTATTACCTTTTTATCAAAGTGCCGGTGCGGTGTCGTTTTCGTTCAGTGGGCTTACCACTGTTCCTGCTTGAGGAATTTGACACACACGGCTGAAACCGTCTTCATTTTGAATATAATTTTCATCTAAATAGCGGGCGATGCGCTGCGCTTGTTGTTCACTACTGCACACGGCAAAAACCGTGGGCCCAGACCCAGATATGCCAAACGCAAGGGCACCTTCTCGCTCACTAAATGCTCTTGCATCGTCAAATCCCGGTAACAGTGATTTACGATAAGGTTCAGCTATAACGTCTTTCATTACCGACGCAGCCAGGTCAAACTCTCCTGCATGCAACGCATGAACAAATACCCCTAGCTGTCGGCCAAAGGTTAACGCGGTGCTCATTTCTATCTGCTTAGGCAAAATATCCCGCGCTGCGGCTGTTGAAACGCTAATACCAGAATAACAAATTGCATAATACCACGTTGGATTAAGGGGCAAAGACAGCGTTACAGGCTCTTGGGCACCCGTCATTAAGGTCATGCCACCTTGATAACAAGGTGCAACATTGTCGTAGTGAATACTGCCGCTAATTTGTCCTTCCAGCTCCCCCATCATGTGCAGAAGCGTGTCTTCATCGAAAGGGCAATCAAAATAACCATTTAGTGCGGCAAAAGCGGCCACTATAGAACTTGCACTCGAGCCCAAGCCACTGCCGATAGGCAAGTTTTTATGTAAGGTTAGCGCCACCGGTGTGGTCGCTTTACCGTGTTTTTCCATCGCTTGGCAAAAGAAGTGGTAACACTTAGTCACAATGTTATTGTCTGCCCCTGCGGGTAGCTTGTGAGCAAATGTGCCAACGGTGGTTAACGAAAATGACTCGGCAGCGGTAATATCCACCACGTCGCCTAATTGGCTGCCATCCACAGGCGCAAGTGCTGCGCCTAATACGTCAAACCCTAAACTGACATTGCCGATAGATGCGGGTGCATATGCACGTAATGCTTTCATTTCATATGCCTCTTTACTAATGCGCCATTTGCTTCCACGGCATGGTGCGTAAAATATCTGCAAACACGCCTGCCGCTGTCACTGTGCCACCCGCTCCATAACCGCGAATGACGTAAGGAATAGGGTTATAGTAATCACTGTTTATCGCCAACGCGTTTTCACCGTCTTTGACTTGTGAAAGTGGGTTACTCGCAGGCACAGCTTGAATGGTCACTTTGCATTTATCGCCTTCAATGCTGCCAATGTAACGCAGTACTTTGCCTTCTGCTTTTGCGCTTTCTACTCGTTCTTTGAAACCGTCGTCTAAGGCTGGAAGCTGCTGCATAAACTCATCAATAGAGCAGTCTTCAGCGAACCCCTCCGGTAACACCGATTCAATTTCAATATCGGAAAGCTCAAGAGATAGGTCTGCTTCTCGCGCCATGATAAGTAGCTTACGGGCAACATCCATGCCGCTCAGATCGTCTCTTGGGTCAGGCTCTGTAAAGCCATTTTCTTTGGCTGTAGCCGTGGCTTCAGACAACGTCATGCCTTCGTCTAGCTTGCCAAATACGTAAGAAAGGCTACCAGAAAGGATCCCTTCAAAACGGTGCAACACATCACCTGCACTAAACAGCTTTTGTAGGTTATCGATTACCGGTAGTCCAGCCCCTACAGTGGTTTCATAAAGGTACTGGCGATTAGTCGATAAGGCCGTATTTCTCAGCTTACGGTAATACGCCATAGAGCTGGTGTTCGCCTTTTTGTTCGGCGTGACCACATGAAAACCGTTTTCCATCATAGCCACGTACTGCTCGGCGATGGCTTCATGGCTTGTACAATCAACGATAACGGGGTTAATCAAACTGTTGTCATTGGCAAACTGTTGCAGACGTTCAATAGAGAGGCCCTCGCTCGCGGCAGCAAGTGCAGGCTGCCAATCTTGTGAGAGGTCTATGCCTTGGCTGTTAAGCAGCAATTTACGGCTGTTGGCAATACCGTACACCCGCAACTGAATATTACGCTTTAATAACGCAGGTTGCTGTTTAGAAATTTGGCTTAATAGCTCGGTACCTACATTGCCACACCCTACGAGAAACACGTCAATGGTATGGCGGTCGGAGAAAAAATTCTGATGAATCACCTTCACCGCTTTTTTCGCACGCTTACTTTCAATCACGGTTGAAATTGAACGCTCTGATGACCCCTGCGCGATAGCCACGTTGTTAACCCGCGCTTGAGCAAGGGAGTTAAAAAATTTAGCAGCAAGTCCTTTGGTTTGACGCATACCATCACCCACAAGGGTAACAATCGCGAGATCTTGTCGTATTTCAATGGGATCAAGCAATTGGTTCTGAAGTTCCAACGCAAAGGCATCTTCCAGTAACTGGAGCGCTTTTGGCGCGTCTTTACTTTGAATACAGAAACTGATGGAATACTCAGATGACGACTGGGTAATTAAGCTGATAGAAATATTGGCATTTGACATCACTTCAAATACACGGCTTGCCATTCCCACCATACCTTTAAGACCTGGGCCTGCTACATTGAACATGGTGACATCATCAAGTTGTGAAATGCCTTTAACCGATGTCCACTTTTCACTTTTCTCATTACTGATAAGCGTACCGGGTGCAGCCGGGTTCAATGTATTGCGGATCAAACAAGGAATATGATGTTGCGCAATGGGGCCAATGGTTTTTGGATGCAGCACTTTCGCACCAAAATAAGATAGCTCCATGGCTTCTTGATAGGTTAGCTTGTCAAGCAGTACTGCGCCTTCTACTTGATTAGGATCGGCGTTATAAACACCGTCAACATCTGTCCAAATCTCACAACAGCTGGCGTCTATACAGGCGGCTAATATTGCAGCTGAGTAGTCTGAGCCGTTTCTGCCTAACGTGACTTTCTCGCCGTCTTCATTGGCCGCGACGAAACCGGGCATAATGAGCAGCTCACTACCATCGTTAGGCACATCAGTAAATCTGGCCTTGCTGAGAGAAACATCGGCGATGCTGTCTAGATAATCGCCCTCAGCCAAAATATAAGATACAGGGTCAATAATGCGATTTTTAATATCCTTGGCAGACAATATTGCACTAAATAACGTGACAGAAATGTACTCACCAATACTTAATATGCCTGCCGACACATTATCGGGTGCAACACCTAACAGCTTAATACCCTCAAGGTGTTGCTTTAACACCCCTAAATGGGTGTCGATAAAGTCGATAACGTTTGCATATTCAAACCCCGTAAGCGTTTCGTTCAAGGCGCTTGCAATACCGGTAACGGTGCTGGTGAGCTTTTCAAAAAGGGGTTGGAAATCCTCACCTGCGGCTGCTTGCTCACACAAAAGCGATAGTGCATTCGTTACCCCTTTAGGGGCAGAGAGTACAACCGCAGCACCGTCGGTTTGGTGGGTGGCCGTGCTAATGTCCGTCACGCGCAAATAGCGCGGTGCGTCGGCAAGTGAAGAACCCCCAAACTTTAAGACTTTCATGTGCTGCTCCTATTATTTACGCCAAAGCTCTCTTTCTTAAACTAGGTTGGCGTGAGTAAAAAAAAGCCCGCTCTCTGTAAGGGCGGGCTTTCGTTGTCTTTTGCTTACTTGCACTAGCCAGCGACCGCCCTATTTAAGGTGGTAATCATAATGCTGGTGGTGCCCATAAGAAGAATCTTTTTCATAACGACAATTTGCCGTATAGACGTCTATCTGTCAACCGCAGTTTTCACCATACTGTATTGCACAAAGTGAAATATTTCCTGAAACTCGTTTCGAATTAAGCGATATTAGCTGACTTATCCGTCTTCGAGGTGTTGCCCCAAGTAATCCACCAGCACGCGAACTTTAGGTGCCATATGACGATTAGAAGGAAAAAGTGCCCATACGGCCTCTTTTTCGTCTCTATGATCTGCCAGCACTTCGATGAGCTTGCGTTTTTCAAGATCGTTGCGCACGTAAAAGCCAGGCAGTTGCACCAATCCCAACCCTTCTAAGGCGGCGTGACGAAGGGCGTTACCACTATTATATTTAATTCTCCCTTGGATTTTATGCACACGAGACTCCCCTTTCCAATGAAATCGCCAATAGGAGTGGGAGCCCACCAAACATGCATGGGCTTTTAAATCGTCCAACACTTTAGGTTCACCGTGTTTACGAAGGTAGTCTTCACTGGCGCATACAAACAGCTGGCGTGTGGCTAATTTTTTCGCCACTAAGGAAGAATCTTCGAGGCGGCCAATTCGAATCGCCAAATCCAGCCCTTGCTCAATAATGTCCACGGTGTCGTTAGAAAATTTACACTCAATTGAAATATCCGTGTATTGCTTCAAAAAGCGATTAAGCAGGGGCGCAACGAATGCTTCTCCGAACGCCACTGGCACCGTCATTTTAATCAAACCACTGGGCACGCGTTGTAACTCCGTCACCATTAGCTCAGCGTCCTGGAGCGCAGCAAGTGCAGGAGCACATTGGGCGTAATACACTCTCCCCGCTTCAGTGAGCGACACATTGCGAGTAGAACGATTAAAAAGCTTTACGCCTAATTGCTTTTCTAAACTCGCGACTTTTCTGCTGACTTGCGCCACAGACGTGTCGAGTTTAATCGCCGCAGAAGTAAAACTGTTTAAATCAGCCACCGTGGTGAATTCTATTATTCCTTCCCAAACCATGCTGAATCTCTTTTTTATGCTCATCGTCTTTGCTTTTGACACTGCTGAATAGGCTAACTTAAGCGGCGACGATATTAAGGTTAAGGGTCATACCCGTATACTAGCCTATTATTTCAAATATGTAATAATGAATTACCTGTATTGTATTTATCAAATAGACCTCTACTTCTATACTTAAGCCCTAAGATTTATCTCCCCCTTCCCTCATTGGGAAGGCAACGATACAAGACGAATGTAGGAGTACGTAATGTCACTAGCACTCAAAGATGGTCAAACACATATTAAATCGAAAGCCGCAGTCGCATGGGGTCCAGGCGAACCATTAAAAATGGAAGAGCTGGATGTAGAGCTGCCTAAGAAAGGTGAAGTATTAGTTAGAATCATTGCCACTGGTGTGTGTCATACCGATGCATTCACTTTATCTGGCGAAGATCCTGAAGGGGTATTTCCTGCTGTACTCGGCCACGAAGGTGGCGGCATTGTAGAAATGGTTGGCGAAGGGGTTACTTCGGTTGAAGTCGGCGACCACGTCATTCCGTTATACACTGCGGAATGTGGGGAATGTAAGTTTTGTACGTCGGGCAAAACCAATTTATGCCAAGCAGTACGTGAAACGCAAGGCAAAGGCCTCATGCCAGATGGCACCAGCCGCTTCTCAAAAGACGGTGAACCCATCTATCACTACATGGGCTGCTCTACGTTTTCCGAGTACACCGTATTGCCTGAGATTTCGTTGGCAAAAGTGAACAAATCTGCCCCACTTGAAGAAGTATGCTTGCTAGGTTGTGGTGTCACTACCGGTATGGGCGCAGTGCTAAACACAGCGAAAGTGCAAGAAGGTGACACGGTGGCTATTTTCGGCCTTGGCGGCATCGGCTTGTCAGCCATCATAGGTGCAAGAATGGCGGGCGCGTCGCGAATCATTGGTATTGATATTAATGAAAGCAAGTTTGAACTGGCCTCTCAATTAGGTGCGACAGATTTAGTTAACCCCAAAAACTATGACAAGCCTATTCAAGAAGTGATTGTTGAAATGACAGAGGGCGGTGTTGACTACTCTTTTGAGTGTATTGGCAACGTTAACGTTATGCGTTCTGCACTAGAGTGCTGCCACAAAGGATGGGGCGAATCTGTCATCATTGGCGTCGCTGGCGCTGGGCAAGAGATTTCTACCCGTCCATTTCAACTTGTCACCGGTCGTGTATGGCGTGGCTCTGCTTTTGGCGGAGTAAAAGGACGCTCTGAACTACCTGGCATTGTTGAACGTTATCTAGACGGTGAGTTCGGATTACAAGAGTTCATCACACATACCATGGGCTTAGCTGAAATCAATGATGCCTTTGATTTAATGCACAAAGGTGAAAGCATTCGTTCAGTGGTACATATGAATAAATAGCCTTCACTTGGTCTTTCTAAAAGGGAGCATACTTTAACGGTACGCTCCCTTTTTCGTATAAAACACGCCCTTCACCACAGACTTTTAATTGAAACGCAGAGGCTTTTTGAAAACGGAATGGCTGAGTATCAATTTCATGGCTTTTCATTTAAGCTTAAATTTCGAGCAAACAGAAGAAAGCTGCATCATGAAGAACGTCACAAGCCGTGTTGTCAATTTAACGCCCCTCCTTATCCTTTTTTTATGCAGTTTAGCCTTAACAAAAGCGAGTTCCGCTGCTTCGTACGTTAATGTTTTCGTAAACTTGCCTGCTTACTCGGCGCAAGACACAAGCAGCCCAGCCATGGATAATACACCCACCACACTAGATTCACTCACTAACTTCCAAACAAACTCGAATACAATGCTAAGTTCGGGTCTACCATCACCTGCTCATTTACTGTTATTAAAGCAGGAAGGCGTGGTGCGTGTTATCGACCTTATTCCTGGAAACAGAAGTGAAGAAATCAGCATCGTTAATGAACTGGGGATGCAGTATCACAATATCCCCGTCGCCTGGACAAACCCACAAGTGAGTGACTTTTTAAACTACTCCGCGTATATGTCACTGCATCGCCCTGAGGAAGGTAAAGTACTCACCCACTGCAAGCTCAATTGGCGAGGTGCCGTCTTCACTTATTTGTATCGCATCACTGTATTATCGGAAGATGAAAAAACAGCGAAACAAGACCTACTTGCCATTTGGCAACCCAATTCAACATGGTTTGCTTTTATGAATAAGGTTATCGAGCATCATAACGCGGCCAATCAAACACGCATTGTCACCACGGTAGAACCCAATTTAGACGCCCAGAACCAATAGCCGCTCCTTTTTCATGGTCCATGATTAAACTCTTGCCATGTTCCTTGTTGACACATACGAATTTTCATATATGATTTAACACATATGAAATACTAGATATGTAACTTGTTCGTCAAAATACAGGTGCATAATCGTCTTTTGCATGTCGATAGGTGTAGCCATGAATACTGAAACCAACTGCAGTGCCCTTTCTCCGCTTTCATTTTTTAAATGTTTGTCAGAGGACACACGGTTAAAAACGCTACTTTTGCTTAGTGAGCACACGTCACTGTGTGTGTGCGATCTCACCACAGCACTGGACATAAGCCAGCCAAAAATATCGCGCCACCTCGCCGATCTCAGAAAATGTGGCCTTGTCCTCGACGAAAGGAAAGGCAAGTGGGTTTACTACCGTTTACACCCAGACCTTCCTGGCTGGGCGTCTGACGTAATCCACAATACGGCTAAACACAATGTTGAGTTCGTTGCTCAGGCACGAGCGAATTTGAAAACCGGAAACTGTTAAGCATTTACTTATCATCCATCGCTAATTCTAGGAGCGTACTTTTCGTGAAAATTTTATACATCTGTACTCACAACCGCTGTCGTAGCATTCTTTGTGAAGCCATTACCAACGGCAGTGATAGTCACAAGGGCAGTAGCAAGCTAGAGGCCAAGAGCGCTGGTAGTTCTCCTGTAGGTGAGGTACACCCTTTATCGTTAAAGTATCTCCGTGAACGCGGTTATAGCACTGATGGCCTAAAGAGCCAGTCATGGGATGAATTTGAAGATTACCAGGCAGATATTGTCGTGACAGTGTGTGACTCTGCCGCAGGCGAAGCCTGCCCCGTTTACTTTGGACAGTCACTCAAAGTGCATTGGGGACTGGAAGACCCATCTAAGCTAGAGGGCTCTGAAGAAGATAAAGCGGCCGCATTCAATAACACCATAGACATTATTGAAGGTCGTGTAGCCGCATTGGCACAAATTGCAGAGAAAGGGTTAAGCGGCGATGAACTCAAAGCGGCACTGGCCGACCTCGGAGCAAAGTAATGAGTGAAACACCGGTTCCTTCAACTAACTTAGATATGACCTTGATGCACAAACCAGAGATGGCTGACTTTGCCTCTCAGTTTTCTGAGAGCAAACCCAAAATCTTGTTGTTGTATGGGTCGCTTCGTGACCGTTCATATAGCCGTCTAGTGATTGAAGAATCAGCACGCCTTTTAGATTACTTTGGCGCTGAAGCGAAAATCTTCGATCCTCGTGGCCTTCCGCAACCGGATACAGAAGACGAAAACCACCCAAAAGTTAAAGAATTAAGAGAACTAATGATGTGGTCTGAAGGGCAAATCTGGTGCTCTCCAGAACGTCACGGCAGTATCACGGGAATCATGAAAAGTATCATTGATTGGGTGCCTCTAAGTTTGGGCGGCGTGCGTCCTACACAGGGAAAAACCCTTGCCCTTATGCAAGTGTGTGGCGGCTCTCAGTCATTTAATGCTGTTAATCAAATGCGAATTTTAGGCCGATGGATGCGTATGCTCACCATTCCTAACCAATCGTCGGTTGCCAAAGCATTTCTAGAATTTGATGACGATGGGCGAATGAAGCCATCACCCTACTACCACCGCATCGTAGATGTGGTCGAGGAGTTGGTTAAATTCACTCTGCTGACCCGTGACAACAAAGCTTTTCTTGTAGACCGCTACTCTGAGCGGGTGGAAAGTGCGGAAGAAGTCAGTAAACGCGTTAATCAGAAATCGCTTTAACAAGTTTAAAAGGATAAGAAAATGGGGTTCTTTGAACGTTACCTATCAGTATGGGTAGGTTTATGCATTATTGCAGGTGTGGCTTTAGGCAGCTTTTTTCCAAACGTGTTCGCCGGCATTGCAGCACTAGAATATGCGCATGTCAATCTCGTGGTGGCCGTACTCATTTGGTTAATGATTTACCCTATGATGATACAAATAGACTTCTCGTCTATTAAAGATGTCGGTAAAAAGCCGAAAGGCCTACTGCTTACATTGGTCATAAACTGGCTAATTAAACCCTTCACTATGGCGTTACTTGGCTGGTTATTCTTCAAGGGTATTTTTGCCGATTGGGTAGACCCCCAAACTGCGACGGAATACATTGCGGGGATGATTTTATTGGGCGTTGCACCTTGCACAGCCATGGTGTTTGTGTGGAGTCACCTGACTAAGGGCGATGCCAATTACACCCTTGTGCAGGTATCGATTAACGACTTAATCATGGTGGTGGCCTTTGCCCCTATTACCGGCTTGCTGCTGGGCGTAACCGATATTACGGTGCCATGGGACACCCTGCTTCTGTCGGTAGTATTGTATGTGGTTTTGCCCTTGGTGGCCGGCGTTATCACCCGTCAACGCATTGAGAAAAAGGGAAGTCAAGCCGTGTCGGCACTGATTGAGCGTTTCAAACCTTATTCCGTGCTTGGCTTGCTGGTTACCATTATCCTGTTGTTTGGATTTCAGGCTGAAACCATTTTGGCTCAACCACAAGATATTGTCTTAATTGCGATTCCTCTGCTTATACAAACCTACGGAATATTTGCTATTGCTTACTTTGCAGCAAAGCAACTCAAGCTGCCCCATAATGTGGCGGCGCCGGCGTGTATGATTGGTACTTCGAATTTCTTTGAGTTAGCGGTAGCCGTCGCCATTTCATTATTTGGTTTGCACAGTGGTGCTGCGTTAGCCACCGTAGTGGGTGTCCTTGTAGAAGTGCCTGTCATGCTATCTTTAGTATGGTTTGCAAATAGAACACGACACTGGTTCAACTAATACCTTCGTCCTAGTCAAAAAGGGCAATAAAAAAGGGCTAACGCAAGTTAGCCCTTTTTTTGTATTTAATGCTGGTCGTTATCCCCGTTAGCTAACCCACGAGGGTGCTAGGCAACAAAAAACCATATCGGGTGAGTAAATCTTCTAGCGGTTTGACTTGTAGCGGCTTACCGATAAAACCTAACGCGCCTAATTCCATCACACGTTTTTGCATAAAGGGCTGAATGTCGCCTGAAATGACGATGACGAAAGTTTCAATTTTTCTCGCTTTAATCTGCTCTAGCACTGCAATACCGTCTAATACTGGCATGGTTAAATCGAGTAAAACTAAATCTACCCGTTGATGGGCTAGCACCTCGAGTGCGTCCATACCATTTGAAGCTTCAAAAATATTTGCCGCTAACTCTGATGGTAAATTCCTACGGGCAATTTTTCTTGCTAACGCAGAATCGTCACAAATTAAAATGTTAAACCCCATGGGAGTGCTCTTCTTTTATACCGGTAATTAATATAAACACCACTTGGCTATTCTGTAGAGTATATTAAACAAAAGTATAAAAAAATGCTTTCTGCGAATTTTTCTATCCCTTTTGTCTGGCGTTTACTGGTAATGTGCAAGAAATGCAGTCATTTAAAATAAAAATAACAGCGCTTATACACCTAAATTAAGGTTTCAATATGCAAGATTCACTGGTCGCTAAAAAAGTGGCTTACCTTATTTTGTCTCACTTCGATAAAAGCTATCGCTGGTTTACACGCATAACACGTGGAGCCCAAGAACGGTTTGAACAAGGGCAATGGCAAGAAACCCTTCACGCTTCAAAAGAACGCATCACTATATACGAACAAAGCTTATCAGATGCGGTTGCAGAGATTTACCACCTCATCGCCGTTCATAAAAAAGATGAGCAATTTTGGCAGGCGCTAAAAAAGGCTTTTGCCATACATCTTGAAGGCCACCCACAATTTGAGCTTGCAGAAACATTTTACAATTCAGTCATTGGGCGTTTGTTTAAACACCGCAAAATAGAAAACGCCATGATGTTTGTGCTGCCAAGTCGGTGCTTTTTGCCAGGTCAAGACAGGCATAAGGTGGTGCATAGCTTTGATACCACTACCACCGTGAATGAAATGTATACCTCTATTTTTAAAATTTACCGCTATAACATTCCATTTGAAGATTACCAAAGGGACATGACGAATTTAGAGGCGGCGCTTAGGCAACGGCTAACTACTGAGCAGCTGGCTTCGGTACATACCGTAGAAATACTAAAACCGACTTTTTTCCGAGGTAAAGCGGCCTATTTAATTGGGAAGATCTGCATGCCAGAGGAAAGCCTGCCTTTCGTTATTTCACTGCAGAGCAGTGATAAGCGCATGTTGTTCGTGGATGCCCTGTTAACAGACAGGAAAGACTTAAGCGTAATCTTTGGTTTTGCACGCAGTTATTTTATGGCCGACACTCAACACCCTGCGGAGGTCGCCGCTTTCCTTCAAGAGTTGCTACCCAATAAGAAGCACTTCGAACTTTACATGGCCTTAGGCCATTATAAACATGGTAAGACCGTGTTCTATCGAAACTTCTTAGAGCATATGTCGTCCACCACCGATAAATTCGAAGCCGCGCCAGGAATACGCGGCTTGGTGATGATGGTTTTTCACCTTCCTTCCTATGGCGTCGTGTTTAAAATCATTAAAGATGAATTTGCAGAAAGTAAAAAAATCACCCGTGACCATGTGAAAGAATGCTACAAGCTAGTGAAAATGTCAGACCGCGTGGGGCGCATGGCCGATACTCATGAATACGTTAATTTTCGCTTCCCTTTAAACCGTATTGATCCAGCTTTAATTGAAGAATTGAAAGCCACCTGCGCATCGAGTTTAACCTTCACTGAAGACGAACTGATTATTAACCATCTCTACATTGAACGGAAAATGACGCCTTTAAATTTATATCTTCAGCAAGAAACCGATGAAGACAAAATAAAAAATGCGCTCAATGAGCTAGGCTTATGCATCAAGCAAATTGCCATGGCGAATATCTTCCCCGGTGACATGCTGCATAAAAATTTCGGCATCACCCGCCATGGCAGGGTGATCTTTTACGACTATGATGAAATTTGTTTAATGCATGAGCGCAATTTTAGAGACATACCAAAATCTGATGACCCCTACGCCCTTGATACGCTGTCAGTGGCACCCAATGATGTATTTCCAGAACAGTTTGAGCACTTTATTGTTGGAAAACGCAAGCTTAAAGACATTCTCAAGGCGTTGCATGGCGATTTGATGACTTCCGAATATTGGCGTGAGGTACAAAGAAAATGTGCTAAGGGCGACGTTCAACACTTCACGCCTTACAACGCTAACGTGCGCTTTACACGTTGATTAGCCTAGGGGGGCAAAGTGATCGAATTGGGATGTTTGACCAGTATTAGTAATAGATATATTTCCAACCTTATATACAAGAAGCTGCCATCATGAGAGTGTTACTAGTAGAAGATGATCCTAGAGTTTGCGCAGATATTGAAAAGGGATTAATCAGCGCGGGACATGAATGTGTGTCTGCCAATGACGGTAGTACAGGTTTAGCATTAGCGTTATCGACCAACGCCGATGTGATTATTTTAGATATTATGCTGCCATTGCTAGATGGATTTTCTGTTTTAGAGCAGCTTAGAAGCAAAAAAATAAACACCCCCGTTCTTTTACTAAGCGCGAAAAGTGAAGTGGACGACAAGGTGAAAGGGTTGCGTACAGGTGCCAATGATTACCTCACCAAACCTTTTGCATTTGAAGAGCTTTTGGCAAGAGCCGAAGGCTTAGGTGGTCGGGCACAAGCGTCGCAAGATAAAACAACCATAAAGGTAGGCGATCTCACTCTCGACTTGGTTAACCGCAAAGTATTGCGCGGTGAAACTGAAATTGATTTGCAGTCGAAAGAGTTTCAATTGCTTGAATGTTTATTGCGGCATAAAGGAAAGGTGGTTACCCGTAGTATGTTGTTAGAACAAGTATGGAATTACCATTTCGACCCGCAAACGAATGTGATTGATGTACATATTAGTCGATTAAGACAGAAGGTAGATAAGGTGTTTAATGTACCGGTTATAGAAACCGTTCGCGGCACGGGCTACCGAATTTCGGATATGCTTGCGTGATTGCAATTGGTAACTTTACCCGAAGCTCTAGCTTTCGGGTGGGTGCCCTGCTTACGTCATTAGCCGTCGCAGCCATCATATTTATTGTTTACTTCTGGCGCATCGCCAGTAGCGATGTATTCCTTCGTGAAGCAAAAGCCGCGGTTAATGCTGAGGCGTACGCTTACGCCATGGTTTATGAATACCAAGGCGTAGAAGGCGTCGTTCGCGCCATGAGTGAACGAGGGCTTGCGCAGTGGTCTATCAGTGACGATACCATTGTCGCGTTGCAAGCATCTTCTGGTGAACTGTTAGGTGGCAATGTTACCTCTTGGCCGTATATTGAAAGCGTTCAAACCATGGGGAACGACGGGCAAGATGATACGCAAACAGCACTTATTACAGCCACGCCTATCATTAATGCCGCCAATCCCCCTCATTCATCGCCCTTACCCTTCACCCATAAGGTGCTATTTAAACGTATTCAACTTGGTGACAATCGCCTCTTTATTGGCCGTAACATTCATGATTTGTATAGCGCACAATGGTTAGGTAAAACCTTCAGCTGGGTAATTGTGGTGTTACTTAGCGTGCTTGGAATGATTAGCTTTGCTGTGGCTTCATACGTGGTTAAACGAATAAACCGCATGTCACAAACGGCGGATAACATCATCCGCACAGGCAGCTTACAAGAACGGCTCGAAATCGACAGCAACTGGGATGACTTGAGTCGGCTCTCCGTGGTGTTTAACCAAATGCTCGATACCATAGAAAACTCAGTGAACAACATAAAATCTGTGAGCGATAGTATTGCTCATGACTTGCGAACCCCTTTGGCGCGACTCAGAAATTCACTGCAAAAAATTGATGACCCCTCACTCAGAGATGACACCATTGCAGAAGCCGACAACTTACTGAATATGTTTAACAGTTTACTGCGTATTAGTGGTTTGGAGTCTGCCCGTAAGAAAGAAGGCTTTTGTACGGTTTCGTTGAAAGATATCACCGTGGACGTGATCGACTTGTATCACCCTTTTGC
The DNA here is from genome assembly GCF_015767655.1 of Alteromonas sp. B31-7. Taxonomy (NCBI): domain Bacteria; kingdom Pseudomonadati; phylum Pseudomonadota; class Gammaproteobacteria; order Alteromonadales; family Alteromonadaceae; genus Alteromonas; species Alteromonas sp. B31-7. The sequence goes on along the minus strand of NZ_CP065233.1, from coordinate 1,069,997 downwards.
GGAGGAACACCACCTCAAGTTGATTGATCAGTTAACCGAAGTTTCCTTATTTGCCGACCCTAATCTGCTGTTTCAAGCCATTGCGAATGTACTCGATAACGCCGTAAAATACACGCCCTCAGGAGGCACGGTCACGGTACAGTTAACCTGCACGCCCTCACGTATTGCGTTATTAATTAATGATAATGGGCCGGGTGTGAAAGCGGATGATATCCCACACTTAGAACGGCGATTTTTCAGGGCGGATGACAGCCGTTCCACACAAGGAAATGGTTTGGGTCTTTCTCTTGTTTCAGCCATTGTAAGCATGCACGATGGCCATTTGTGGTTTATCCACGACCCTATGATGCAGGGTCATGGGCTGGGGGTCGTATTCAGCTTTCCCCGCTCTTCCGGTAGCTGAATAAGCGCTAAGGTTGCTTTTGCATAAAAATGGTCACTTCGGCCATCACCACGCCAAATTTTCTAATGTACGAGCGATTCATCATTGCGGTGTCGTCGAAGGCCCAGAACCAATCATCAAACGTGACTTCGTACTCGCTATCACCCACGGGCAAATCCATTTGGTAGTGGAAGTTAAACGCATTTCCAAAAGACGTCCCTAACGCTTCCCCTTTAATATCCTCTGCTCGGCCTGCATAGGTGCCATCACTTTGCTTTTCAATGACCCACGTGCGGCTAGAGGGCCCCTCGCCTACACCGTAAGTGAAGGTTTCATCTAACATGACGCCTGTGTTTGTGCGCTTACCCTCAATATCAACAATAAAGCGCTGCACCACTTCGCCAGAACGATTTTGTACAATGCCCCATGCAGTAACTTTACCGTCGAAAAAGCGTTCTAAATTAAACACTGGACGAATGTCTTCATAGTCAGCTCCGTCCACCGACACACTGCAACCACTCAACACACCCGCGCAAACAAGAATACCTGCGCCCAACATTATGATTATTTTTTTCATATTAACCTCAATTATTGTTATTCAATAAGGCGTGTCTAAACTCAGGCTCTGAGGTTTTTTCTCCTAGCCAGATGTTAAAAAAGTGCCTGGTAAAATCTTCATCTTCAATGGTGCCGACTAGGCGGCCATTAAAATAAAAAGCCGAGTGTCTACTTTCTGTTGCTACCCCCGTCAAGGTGTCACCCTCGTCCACATCTGGAAAAATATCGTCCATTTGTGACATCCATTCATTGAGTTTTTCCTCATCACTAACGCCCTGTTGCCGCATTTCATCAATAGAGCGCTGAGCAATTTTTTTGCCCTTTAAATTGCGGACATAATCCAATTTAAGGGCGAAAGGTTTGTTGGGTGTCCACTTGCCTTCAGGCGCAAATAAAGTGGCGGTATAAACATCCCAGAAATAGTAAGTAAAGCGTTGAGAGCCCACGATTTCAGCTTGGGGCACGGCATTTGTTACCGTGGCGGGCACGTCTTCACGGGCGTTAACGCTCGGTACATGCAGCCAATTAAAGACCAACATTGTGCTTACCCAAACAGTTACCTGAAGTTTTTTCATGTCATGAGTCTCTTGTTATTTTGTCTTTTTTACGTGTATTGGTTTGATAGTTTGTTCTTACACCCAACCTAGTTATACTTCTCGCTGTAGCACATTGATCATTTTCAGCACGTGGAGACCATCATCATTTTGTCCGCTTTTCAGCCCCAATTGCCCTCCCCCCTTATCCCCTTTACCCCGCCTTGGGAAGGTGCTTCAAACGTCACTATGATGGTTAAACGCGATGACGCTATACACCCTGTGGTTTCAGGCAATAAGTGGCGAAAACTAAAACACACGATTGAAAATCTCCCCCCTACGGTTGAAAGCATTGTGAGTTTCGGCGGAGGTTTTTCCAATCACCTGCATGCTCTCGGCTTTGTCTGTCATACGTTAGGCCTACCTTTTCATGCCATCGTCAGAGGCAACTATGAAGGGAATGAGTCGCCCATGTTAAATGACTTACTACACTGGCACGCAAACCTGCACTATGTGAATAAGGACACCTACCAAAAACGTCATGAAAAAAGGTATTTAGCCCAGTTGAATGCACAATTTCCTAACTGTCTTATTGTGCCTGAAGGCGGAAGTCAATCTGATGCGCTGTTTGGTCTATCGGAACTCATTGATGAAATAGACCATCCCTTCGATACCATTATCGCCCCTGTTGCTAGTGGCGCCACACTCGCAGGAATCGTCAAGGGACTTGCCCCAACTCAACACGCGCTTGGGATTGGTGTATTAAAAGGCGAAGGGTATTTGGAGTCTTTGGTGTCACAGTTTTTAGACCATGAAATGAATTGGCGCATTACCCATGACTTTCATTGCGGAGGCTACGCAAAGCAACCCCAGTATCTCAAGACATTTTGTGCGCAATTCAATACGAGTATGCCCTTTGCCATTGAGCCTGTTTATTCTGGCAAAGTGTTTTATGCGCTACAACAGTTATTACGGGAAGGGGCCTTTAGGAAGGGGGAGCGCATTGTGATTTTGCACACAGGAGGCTTGCAAGGCGCCCGACCCAAAGGCAACTGATCTTCTCCGCCTCTGCATTCGTTTAACCTAATATCAAGACTATTGATTAATATTTAAACGAATCATAACAGGGTATGATTATTTTGACGTTTATTGAAACGTCCTACTGTCAAAAAGGAGACAAATATGATTGAAGGGCCTGTCACACTGCCAACGCCACTAACCATATTAGTCTCTCGCGCGTTAAACTTGTGCGAGTTAATCTTGTTAAACAACCAAGCCTTCTATCCGTTTGCCGCCATCTACGAAAATGGCAAGGTAGGCTGCTTATTCACTGACGAAAACGAAGAGCGTACGAATGAAAGCCAACTGATAGAGCAATTGCAATGGCGAATTATCGACACCACCACAGATTCCAATAGCTATAGCATACTGGTTTACGCAGCCACCGTTCAAACGCGGAAGAACAAATCGATGGATGCTATCGCCATCAATACCGCCAGCCCAAACGATGAAGAAGGTTTGCTTCTTTACCCGTATTATCGTGTAGGCGAAAAGATCGTTATATCTCCCCCTATCAGCACAAAATCCGAATAAACCACCTCCGCAACCCAAGAGTTGGTTTTTGTTGTTATCACGATTAAAATTTTTATCTCTACCATTGCTGTCTTTGCTTGCCAATTTGGTTCGGTCTGCTAGCATTCAGCGCAAATTCATTACGCTTAATTAGGGAAACATTATTATGTCTCGCGTTCTCATTATTGGTGCTGGCGGTGTCGCCTCTGTTACTGTCAAAAAATGCGCCCGCTTACCTGCGCATTTCGACGAAATTTACTTAGCCAGCCGCACGGTATCTAAGTGTGAAGCTTTACAGAAAGAAGTGGGTGAAGATCGCGTAAAAGGCGTATTTGCGCTTGATGCTGACAATGCAAAAGAAGTGGAAGCGCTCATCAATGATGTTAAGCCTGACCTCGTTATCAATTTGGCATTGCCTTATCAAGACCTTCCCATTATGGATGCCTGTCTCGCCACTGGCACAGACTACCTTGATACCGCCAATTACGAACCCAAAGACGAAGCTAAATTTGAATACTCTTGGCAATGGGCGTATCAGGATAAGTTTAAAGACGCTGGTATTATGGCGCTGTTAGGCAGTGGCTTCGATCCTGGTGTGACGAACGTTTATACCGCGTATGCTGCAAAACATTATTTTGACGAAGTGCACTACCTTGATATTGTGGATTGCAACGGTGGTGATCACGGTCAGGCCTTTGCCACTAACTTCAACCCAGAAATCAACATCCGTGAAATTACCCAACGTGGTCGTTTTTGGGAAAATGGTGAATGGAAGGAAACCGACCCGCTCAGCGTTAGAGAAGATTTGGACTATCAAAATATCGGCGTACGTGCGTCTTATTTAATGTTCCATGAAGAGCTGGAATCTTTGGTGAAACATTTCCCAACATTGAAACGCGCGCGTTTTTGGATGACATTTGGTGATGCTTACCTAACACACCTTCGCGTGCTAGAAGGCGTAGGTATGACCAGCATTGAGCCGGTTGAATTTCAGGGCCAAAAAATCGTTCCTCTTGAATTCCTAAAAGCTGTGTTGCCTAACCCAGGCTCACTTGCTGAAGGTTACACAGGAATGACATGTATAGGCACTTACATTACCGGTATTAAAGACGGTAAAGAGAAAACCATCTTCATTTATAACAACTGCGATCATGCGAAGTGCAATGATGAAGTAGGTGCACAAGCGGTATCTTACACTACAGGTGTGCCCGCCATGATTGGGGCGGCGCTTATGCTCGATGGTACATGGAAGCAGCCAGGCGTTTGGAACATGGAGCAATTCGATCCAGACCCGTTCATGGAAATGCTTAACGAACATGGCTTGCCATGGCACGTCATTGAATGTGAAGAAAGCCCATTTAAAAAATAGGGTCACGCTTTAGTGGAGCAACCTAAGTTGACAGATTTAACAAATCGAACAGATATTCCTTCTCCTTGCTATGTTCTAGAAGAAGCCAAACTTATCAAGAATTTAACCTTGATGAAACGCGTCCAAGACGAATCTGGCGCGCGCATTATTTTAGCGCTCAAAGGGTTCTCTATGTGGTCGTGCTTCGACATTATCAAAGACTATTTGCAAGGCGCTACCGCAAGCTCGGTATGGGAAGCTAAGTTGGCCGCAGAAATGGGCAAAGAAGTTCATGCTTATTCACCCGCCTATAAAAAGGCAGATGCCGAAGCGTTAGCGGGGTTGGTTCATCATTTGTCGTTTAATAGTTTGTCTCAGTGGCAGCAGCATAAAGAGACGCTTGCGAATGTTTCTTTGGGTTTACGTATTAACCCGGAACATCAGGAAGCTGACACCCCTCTTTACGATCCAGCAGCGCCAGGTTCACGCTTAGGTATCCGCGCCATAGAGCTTGAGGGTGAAGACCTTTCGGAAATTGAAGGCTTTCACTGCCACAACTTGTGTGAGTGTGATTCTTTCGCCACCGAACGAACATTGCGAGCCATTGAGGCTCGCTTTGGCAAGTGGTTGCCCGAGCTAAAGTGGCTAAACCTGGGTGGCGGGCATCTAATGACCAGTGAAGACTACGATGTTGTCCACCTCATTAACACCCTCAAAGACTTTAAGCAGCGTTACCCTAACTTGGATGTTATTTTAGAGCCGGGCTCCGCTGTGGCCTGGCAAACTGGCCCGCTTATTTCAGAGGTGGTAGATGTGGTGAACAATGATGGCGATATCGCTATTTTAGATATTTCTGCCACTGCCCATATGCCTGATGTGTTGGAAATGCCGTATCGGCCTACCGTGTTGCACGGAAGTTTTCCTGGCGAAAAAGCCTACGACGTCAAGTTAGGGGGTAACTCGTGTTTAGCTGGAGACGTCATCGATAGTTATTCTTTTGATGCGCCATTAAAACCCGGTCAGCGTGTTCAATTTGAAGACATGATGCACTACACCATGGTAAAAACCACTTTTTTCAATGGCGTAGAGCACCCAGCGATTGGCATATTGCGCGCTAATGGCGAGTTTGAGCTGGTAAGAGAATTCGATTATAGCGACTTCAAAGGTCGTTTATCGTAAATCATTAAACACCATGCTACTCATCTTGTGATGTGTAGCATGGTGCTAACAACGCTAAATAACGCCACGGCCGCTAACTGCTCCCTCACTGCCCACTTGGCCTTCGGCAATCACCGTATCATCCAGATAGAGTTTAAAGGCCGTTTTATTCGGGGCCGTTATATTGTATTTGAACCCGTATATTTCTTCTTCTCGCAAACGAACCGTGGTTTCTTTAGACGGAGAAATAAGATCGTATACACCTGTATCTGCAGTTTGGCTGAACACATCGACCAACCAATTGCCTTGGGCTATCTCAATTTTCAATATACTGTCTTTCATTGGTCTTCTCCTTTTTGCTGGCAAAGAAACTGATCATTACGATTCTAGTACCTTTGCCAACCCATTCAGGATCGCCAAATCATTCGCCATAAGGTATGAGTCAATAATAATGCCGCTTAATCTAGATCGTTGTGGGTCACTAACCATACTTGCCGTAATACAGTACCATTCGCGTTACTGCTTAGTGACAGCGCACTTAACGGCGGCAATTCGCAACTGCTTGGTATAGGCGGTTTGTAGGTATTAGCCACGGATACGTCTACCCACACGTCGCGTCCCACCGCTTTACCAGTATATAAAGCCTTGTCCGCAAGCGTAATGGTTTCAAGCCAAGACCACTGATTCGGAAACGCTGGGCACAGTGGGAAGGGCACGCTCCCCAGGGTACAAGTAACATGAATAGGGTTGCCATTTTCAATGGGCACTGGCACAGAAGAGATGGAGTTTTGAATACTGGCCGCCATCGTCGCACTGCGCTCTCTAGAAGAATGCCGCACCACTAAAAGGAATTCCTCGCCACCCCAACGCACCACATAGTCATCTTCACGTGCCACATCGCTCAAGCGTTTTGCTACCTCTATAAGGATTTGATCGCCCACGTGATGACCATACACATCGTTCACCTTTTTAAAGTGATCGATATCAATAAGGAAAAACAGTATGTCACTGCCCTCAATGGCTGTGGCTGAGTGCGACTTTTCGTAATCCGCTATCGCCTTGTTACCATCTTTTTCCATTGCCGATTCAGTGAAGCGTCTGTTATACACTTGGGTGAGCGGGTCGGTATGACTTGCTTTAAGCAGAGCATCACTTTTCTCTTTCAATTTTTCAGAGGTGGCCTCTAAGCTTTCCGTTCTAAGCCTAACTTGCTCCAGCAAGTACGCTTCTCGCTGCTTTAATCGGCGAGTTCGCAAGGCAATAAGCAGAGCGATTGCACTGAGAGCAAGGACCACATAAACAAGTTTTGCCCACAACGTTTGATACCAGTATGGTGAAACCACCACATTACTCGCCGTTGATGGAGACCATTGAGACCATAGCGTGGGTCTGTTCTGGACAATAAATTGATAGTCACCAGGAGGAATCTGGGTATAGCTTGCAATTCGATTATGCTGCTCAGAATAATTCCAGTCGTTCTCTAGTCCCTTCAACATGTAGCGATATTGTGACGTTGCGGTGTGAAAGTAATCTAAATTTGTAAAGTGAATGCGAAGCTTATTATCATTGGCGGGTACGTGTATTGGTGTACTTTCACTTTGGCCTAGCAGCGGATGGCTCAATACGCGCTCTCCCACCTGCGTAGAGGCGAACACCACAGGGTGGATAGTGTCAGTTTCGTCAAATTTGTGGGTGTCGATGAGGGTAACGCCACCACTGCCACCCATGAGCAACATGCCATCGTCTCGTATCGCAGACGCGCCGCGATAATAGGGGGCAAACAAACGTTTATCTTTTCCCTGTATGGCTCTTGCATGGGACTGCCCTGCCTCGATAACACTGATCCCATCGCGGCTGCCTACCCAAATTCGCCCATAGCTATCTGCTTGAAGGCTTCTTACTACATTGTCGGTAAGCCCGTTTAAATGATTGAAATGAACCGCTGGGGCGCTAGGGTTGGCTAAATCGATGCCAATCAGCCCTTCGCCTTCGGTAGCCACCCATAGCTGGTTATTTCCATCAACTAAGAGATCTGAAATAAACCCAACTCTGACCTCTTTATTTTTCGTTTCAACGTGGGTAAGTTGTCGAATCAACCCACCTTGAATGTCTATCCAATTCAGCCCATTCCACGTGCCCACCACCAAGTTACCATTGCGCAACCTCGCCAACGCAGAAATGCGTCTATCTGTTAACGTATCGGCAATGTGATTTTCATTGCTTAACTCGCCTGTTTTCGACCTTGTGAATTTCCAAAGTCCATCGGTGCCACCAGCAAAAAAGGTTTTTTGATCAACAACTAACAACGTACCTGTATACGCGTTACTATCACGCACTTGCAAAGAAAGCTTAGATAACTCCCCTTCGTGATACTGGTAAATGCCCCAATTACTGCCTATTAATGCCCCTCGATGTGGTGTAATGGCGATGGCTTCAATCGCCCCTACCGGCAATGCATTTGGGTTTTCTACGGATTGCACGGGAATATGTTCGTTAATTCCCCTATCGGGGTGAGCAATATCCACCCCATTTTTGGCTAGCCCCAACCATACTTTGTTGGTTTCAGTGGCGATTGCTTTTACGTGCTGATCACTGATGCCGTTAACAGCGCCTATATCACCGTAAATACTCTTTATACTTTCTTGCTGAGGATTAAATAAGCTGGCGCCGTTGCTAGTCGCAATCCAAAGATAGCCCTTAGGAGAAACATAGATTTGCCATATTTCGTCATTAATCACACTTTCTGCGTACAATCGATTGTGTGTTATGCGCTTTACCTCACCTGAGTTAAGGGAATAACTAAGTATTCCTTGCCCAAAGGTGCCTATCCAAATCTGTGTTTCACTCACTTGGGCAATATCAAAAATCCATTCTCCGTTAAACAGAGGAAGCGACACTTTGGCAACACGACCATCAGAGGCTATGTGAAATAGCCCATCTCGTGGCGTGCCAAACCAAAGTTCACCGTTTGACACCAACCCGAGGGTGGAGATTCGCTGAGAGTGAGGCAGATGGTGAGATAAATCTACCGGTTTAAAGTCATTCGCATCGTGCGCTTTAACGTAAAGACCATCACTGGACGCAACCCAAGTTCGATTTTCTTCATCCACCACCATATCAAAAATACGCAGCTCAGCCGTTTTATTCGGGTTCACTAAAGAAAAGGTTTCCAGCGCAGACGTGTCGGTGTCTAGTCGGCTGATGCCGTTGCTATGCGTAAACCACACACTGTGTAATGAAGGCGAATAAATAGCATAAGAAATAGACGTGAGCGCGTTAGGAAGATGTAGGGAGTGAGCTTCACGTGAAAGCGGATTAAATTGCACCAGGCCAGATGAGGTAACTAACAAAAATTGGCGCTGGATATACGTCGAAATACTGTGCACAGACACGGTTTTTCCGTTTACCTTCACAGGCACGGCAGTGAAGGAACTGCCATCGTATCGGTACATCCCGTTTTGAGTGAGAAACCAACTAAAACCAAGAGCATCTTCTTCAATTGCGGTGATTTTCCCGAAAGGAAGCCCTTGCTGATGGCCAAAGTTAGTGAAGGTCTCATGGTGCCAAGACCACTGAGATTCAGCGCTGCCATAGCCTATGAAGCTAAAAAATAAAAAGGCAGCAAATACAATTGCTGATAAAGGCTTTGCAAAGTAGTACATAGGCAAAGAGCGACACGCCGCGTTGTTATTATAATTAATGGAGATAACAATGAATGCTATCGCCTTACCTATCGCTTAGCTACTCTTTTTTAATGCCAAGCCCCGCTTGGTAAAGCGCATTTTTCTTTAGTTGATAGTGTTCGGCCACTACCGCGGCAGCTTTTTTAAGGGGCATGTGTTCGCACAAACGCTCAAGTAACGCCATGGCTTCTGGAGGAATAGCGGTTAAATCCACCTGCGCGGGGGAAATCATGACCACAAACTCCCCTTTTTGATGCGCGGCATCCGCGTGTAAGTAGGCCATAACATCCTCGGCAGTGCCGCTGACGTAGGTTTCAAACGTTTTACTGATTTCTTTAGCGATAACAATATGCCTGTTTCCCAGCACCCTGGCGATATCGCTCACGGTTGACACGATTCGTCTAGGCGCTTCGTAAAACACACTTGTACACGTTCGCCCTTTAAGCTGAGACAACAGGTTATCTTTAGCTTGCGCTTTTACAGGTAAAAAACCTTCAAAAATAAATCTGTCGGTGGGCAGGCCAGAAGCGCTTAGCGCTGTAATGGCAGCACATGGGCCCGGCAACGCGATAACAGGAATTCCCTCTTCACGGCATTTCCTCACCAAGATAAAACCAGGATCGCTGATTAATGGTGTACCCGCATCACTGATTAACGCCACAGACTCACCGTCTTTTAATCTATGACAAAGCATCGCCGTGCGCTTATCTTCATTATGATCGTGAAGGGACAAGGTTCGTGTGGGTATGCTGAAGTGTTGTAACAATCTGGCACTATGACGGGTATCTTCCGCCGCAATCCAATCAACACTGTTTAGAACCTCAATAGCGCGAGCGCTTATGTCGTCAAGGTTGCCTATGGGCGTTGGCACGATAAATAAAGTTGCAAAATCTGTCATAAAAAACGGTCGAATTTTTAAATATTAACGAAAGTGTACCACGCCATTAGGCCAGTTTATGATTGCAAACGTAGATTTTCATTGTGGTTAAGATAAACTTGCTGCTTAACGTAGTAAAAGGAATGAAACTGTGGGCACCATTGGACACCGTAATAAAGGTTTTATTTTCGCAACAGCAGCCAGCCTTTCGTTGCTGATGGGCTGTGGCAGCACGCCAAAACCGGTAGCGAAAACACCTGTAGTTACCCCCCAAAAACCCGTCGACGTCCAGGCGAATCAACCTGTTACTCCTGAACATAAGCTGCTTGAAGCGAAAAAAGTGTGGCAGGGTCAAAAAGACAAAGATGCACGGGACAGCCTATTGCTAGATGCCGCAGCGCTCTATATACAGCAAGAAGATACCTTACTTGCCCAGCAAGTGCTGATTGAATTAAGACAAGACGGCATAGCGCCCTCGCTTCACGATAGATATGCCTTACTGCTTGCAAAGGCCTATATCAATAATCGTTCTGCTGACCCAGCCAAGTTGCATCATCTGCTTGAAGGTTTGAGCACTTCTACGTCGAAAAAAGCGGAAATTCAGACCACATTATTTGCCAAGCAAGGAATGTGGGCCGATGCTGCCAATGCACTCTTAAGAACAAATGCGTCTGCCGAGGTAAAGGTTGAACAGGTGTGGACGTGGATTAAACAACTCGACGAAACGGCGCTCCAAAAAGCAGATAGGCAATTTCCAGCATTGCGCCCCTTTATCTCGTTGAGAAACTTAACCCATGAATATGCGCAATCCTCAGTTTCCTTGCAAGAAGGGCTAAAAGCGTTTCAACGGACCTACCCTGGCCACATGTTAGCCGCTCATTTGCCTAAAGATGTGATGCAAGCCCAAGCCCTTAGCCAACCAGACTTGCAAGAAATCGCCGTATTCCTGCCGTTAAGTGGGCGTTTAGCGTCAACCGGTGAAGCCGTGAAAGACGGTATTATGGCCGCCTATTACGAGCAATTAACCATTCAAGGCGAAAACAGCAATTTACCAGCATTACGTTTTATCGACACCCTGGGTAAATCGCCACAAACGCTGGTTTCTGAGCTAGGAGAAGCCAAGTTTATTGTGGGCCCGTTATTGAAAGAAACCGTTGAATCACTGATTCCTGTTTTGCCTGCAAACGTTAACATGCTTGCCCTTAATAGAGTGGAGCCATCGCTAGCACCTTCTACTCAACCCCAGCTATCCCCATCGGACGTATCAGTAAACAGCAGTGCACAAGATGCCCCCCTGCATCAGGAAGTACGCTATTTTGGTTTAGCACCGGAGGATGAAGCTGAACAACTGGCAAATTTTATATTTAACAAAGGATTAAGAGCGCCCATTGTAGTTGCTGCACAGAGTAGTTTGTACGAGCGCATGCACGATGCGTTTAAAGATCGTTGGTTTGCCCTACATAAGCAGAAAGGTACCCGGGCACACGTGACAACGGTGACCTTCAACGACAGCAGCTCATTACGTGAAGGTATTACCCAAGCCCTGGATGTGGCGCAGAGTAATAAACGTATTAACCAGATTGAGTATATGGTTAATGAAGACGTCTATAACATGCCGCGCAGCCGACGAGACATTGATGCAATTATTGCCTTTGCATCGCCACAAGATACAGAACTGCTCAACCCTATAATCGAAGCCAGCTTGAATCCCTATGATGGAAAACAGGTTCCTGTCTATGCCACGTCACGCTCTATGGATTACGACAGTGGCAAAAATCAATGGCGAGATTTACAGAACGTGCGTTTTATAGATATGCCATGGATGATGCCAACACACCAGTGGCAGGCTTTGGCGGCTACCACTGACACGGTTTGGCCCAACCGAACCACCATGCAAAACCGATTATTCGCCTTTGGGTTCGACGCCTATAACTTGCTGCCTCAATTAGGCATGTTAACCGTGTTACCTTACTTGAAATACGAAGGCTTAACTGGGGAACTGCAATTAAACGACAGTGGTGAAGTGAAGCGCCAACTACCTCAAGCCGTAATCAACAACGAACGTGTACAGATGCTTATGGAGTAACATTTATGTCAACAGTGCAAGGGAATGCAGCAGAAGAACGCGCCGTCTCCTTTCTGGAGGAACAAGGCTTATCTTTGTGTTGTCGTAATTACCGAACCCGTAGAGGTGAACTGGATATTGTCATGCAGGACGGCGAGACCATTGTCTGTGTTGAAGTAAAGTACAGAAAATCTCGCCAGTTTGGTCAAGCTGTAGATTTTGTGACCGTTAAAAAATTACAACGGATTCAAGCTGCGTTTGCCTTCTATTTGTTAGATAATAACCTCAATCCAGCGTCTACCCCCCTGCGAATAGACGTTATCGCTATTGATGGAGATAACCTTCAATGGCTTAAAAACATCGGTTGAATTTTTAAAGCGCGTGACATTCATTGCTAAGCGCTAATAGCATTACTCTAGTGTTGTAACGCACAGACAAAGCAGGTTCAGCCGTTTGCCTATTAAGAGAAGAAGTATGATTGAACAAATTAAAGCGAATTTCACAGAGAGTATTCAAACCAAAATTGCCGCCTCTGAAATCTTGCCTGAATCCATAGAGAAAGCAGCTTCTATGATGGTTGAAGCGCTTATTCGTGGAAATAAAATTTTAAGTTGTGGTAACGGCGGTTCTGCAGGAGATGCTCAACACTTCTCATCTGAAATGCTTAATCGTTACGAAAGAGATCGCCCAAGTTTACCGGCAATAGCGCTGAGTACTGACACGTCCACAATCACCTCAATTGCGAATGATTATAGCTATGACGAAATTTTTGCTAAGCAAGTTCGTGCGCTAGGTCAGCCTGGTGACATTCTACTGGCCATTTCTACCAGCGGAAACTCACGCAACGTCATTGCTGCCATGGAAGCGGCGCTATCTCGTGACATGACCATTGTCGCCCTTACGGGTAAAGACGGCGGAGAAATGGCAGGGTTCTTAAGCGAGCACGATGTGGAAATTCGTGTCCCTTCTAACCGTACTGCACGAATTCAAGAAGTCCATCTGTTGGTTATTCACAATTTATGTGAATGCATTGATGACAGTTTGTTCCCAGCCGATCACGGAGACGAATAAGGCCATAATGAAACAAAAGCACAGTAAACTTTTCGGGCTTATTGCCGCTTTAATCGTGATGACCCAACTTCAAGGTTGTGTTGCCGCGATTGGTGCGGCGGGCGCCATGGCAGCAAAAGTTGCCAATGACAGACGCACGGTAGGCACGCAACTTGACGATCAAAATGCCAATCGTGCAGTAGCCTATCAATGGGCTAAAAGTGACGAGCTTAAGGCCAGAGCAAACCTGCAAGTTGACGTATATAACGGCGTTGCCCTACTTACTGGGCAAGCTCCCACTCAAGCACTCATCGATGAAGCGGTAAAACGTGCACAAGACGTCAGTTATATTAAGAAAATTCACAACCAAATTCGATTAGGTGAGCCTATTGGTGCTGGCACACAGGCCAATGACATTTGGCTTGCCTCAAAAGTAAGAACCAAAATTATTGCTGACGAGCGCGTCCCCGCCTTGCAAATTAAAGTGATTGTCCAAGATTCAGAAGTATTTCTTATGGGCCGTTTATCCAATTTAGAAGCAACTACCGCGGTGGATATTGCGCGCAATGTTATCGGCGTAGCTCGTGTAGTACGTGCATTTGAGATTATTTAATCGAGAATTAGCAACGGCCCTTTTAGTTGCAGGGGCCTTGTTCATGGAAATTTTGGATGCGACCGTCATTACCACTGCGCTACCGGTTATTGCCGCCGATTTCGGTGTACCGGCTGCCCACCTTTCCATTGGTGTCTCTGCTTACCTCGTTGCTGTCACCCTCTTTATTCCGTTAAGCGGCTACGTTGCCGACAAGTTTGGTGCACGGACCATTTTTATTGCTGCAATAGGGGTATTTACCCTTGCATCCGTGCTTTGCGGGTTAAGCACTACCCTAGTAGAATTTACCTTATCGCGTATTCTGCAGGGCGTGGGTGGCGCAATGATGGTGCCCGTAGGGCGACTGGTCGTATTGCGTGACTTACCTAAAGAAAAACTGGTAAAAACCGTAGCGATTATTACTTGGCCTGCACTAAGTGCGCCGCTATTGGGGCCTGTGCTCGGCGGCTACATAGCCACGCATTTCAGCTGGCAGTGGATTTTCTACATGAATATTCCACTGGGTTTACTTGCTATTATCGCCTCGCTTTATTTACTAAAAAATACCAAAGGTGACGTAGGCAAATTTGATATTAAAGGCTTTTTGCTCACCGGCATTGGCTTTGCGCTTTTTATGGCAGGCATTGAGTTTCTTGCCAGCACCAGCGATAAACTGATGCAGTCGCTAAGTATTGTACTCGTTGGTTTAGTGCTGATGGCACTCGCAATACGGCACGTAAAGAAAGCCCCAACCCCATTGTTTTCATTTGACGCCATGCAGCACAAAACATTCAGGTTATCTGTGTATGGCGGCTCGGTAGTACGCATTGCGCTAGGCAGTGCGCCGTTTTTAGTCCCTCTTATGTTACAGCTTGGCTTGGGCTACTCTCCGGTGGAGGCTGGTTCGCTGTTACTGTGGCTTTTTGCTGGCAACTTGGCGATAAAGCCTGCAACCACGTGGATCATGAATACCTTCGGGTTTAAGCGTGTACTTGTGGTCAATGGCGTGCTCATCGCGCTTGGGTTTGTTGCGCTTGCTTTCGTCAACCACCAAACTTCTTTATTCACTATTGCCGCTATTTTATTTGCAAATGGCGTAACCCGATCAATGCACCTAACGCTGTTAAACACCATTGCTTTTGCTGATGTGCCCACTCATAAAATGCGCGACGCCAATACCTTAGGCGCTATACTAATGCAAATGAACCGAGGCCTAGGTATTACCCTCTCGGCACTGGCCATTGCGGCCGCCTCATTTTTATTAGGTCAAAGTGCCGATACCCCCACCCTCACAACGTTCACTATGGCAATGCTATTTATGAGCGTGCTGGCACTGGTGAGTATTACCGATAGCCTCATGCTTTCAAAAGAAGACGGCGTCTCTGTATTAAACAAACGTAAAGCGAAAAAAGCCCGTCAATCTTAAGGCAACAGTCTTTTCCTATGCAATTTTATGCCAATGAAAAAAATAAGCCGGTCATATGACCGGCTTATTAATGAGCAATAAAAAACAACTTGGTATTAGAATTCTGTTGAGAACCTTACACCAAACTCACTCGCGTCATTGCTAAGCACTTGAATAATGTAGTCTCCGGTATTTAAGCGGGCATTATCATAACGCTCGTCAAAAATATTGCGGCCATAGAGTGCCACCGTGTAAGCGTCATCTGCTGGCGTATATGCAATATCAACATTCACTAGCTCTCGACTATCTAGCTCAGTCTGACGGCTTGCCAGTGATGATGGCTCACCATACATGTCTGAACGATAAGAGTAGTCAGCACGTACGCGGATAGAGTCACCGCCTTCAAGATCGAAGGTGTAAGATGGCCCTATAGCAAGTGTTAGGTCTGGCGTTAAAGGCGCAACTGGCTTGTAGCCATCTTGCTCATCTACATCCACATCCATATAGCCAACACTCGCCATCATGCTAAAGTTACCGTAGTTAAAGGTAGTGTCTAGCTCAATACCACGAGAGGTTTGCGTAACAATTTGGTTATCGGTTTCAAACCCATTTTCTGTCACTTTACTCACCTGATACGGTAAGTCATCAAAGTCTGTATTGAATACTGCTACGCTGACGTCAAAATATTCATTTACACGACCTTTAATCCCGACTTCGTAGTTAACCGCAGTGATATTGTCTGAAGCAACGAAACATTCAATGTCACCAAACAAACAGTAAGGTCTCGCAGGATACTGACCAGACTGGTAGCCTGACTGAATTGTCGCGTAACCTGTCATGCCATTTTCAAAGGTGTAATTAGAGGCAATTTCCCACGTAACTTCATCCCAGTTATCGCTTGAATAAACCGTACCTATTGCTTCTGAAACACTGGCTGACGCATCTTTCTCATCTTCGGTATAACGCAGGCCACCCGATAGGCTAAGCTCATCAGTCAAGTCTCGGCGTACATTCACATACACCGCTTTTGATGTTGTTTCCTGGTCAAGTTCCAATAAATTGGACCATGTATTGTAGCTAGAATCCTCGCCCTGACGATTTTTGCCTTCTTCATTAAAATAATACAAACCGGCAACAAAGTCGGTGTATTCATTAATGTAACCATTTAACTGAAGCTCTATAGAGGTTTGATCTGCTTCACCACGCTCAGGATAGTGATCCAGGCTGTAAATAGTGCCATCGTCATCTAAACCCGCTTTATATTTTGAAGAACGGGTACTTGCAACTAACTTCAGCGTATAGTCGTCGTTCATGTCCCATTCTGTGGTAAGCGCTAAACCGCGAGCTTCGTTAGACACGCCGGTAACGGCTTCTTCACCGGTTGCGTTGTCGTAAATGTCGTAGCCTTCTGGCGTCACATCCGTATTACGCAGCGCAACACCTAACGGGTTATCCCCGCCGTAATAACGATCTGATTGCAATTCATCAATTAGCACAGTGTAAGGGCGCAGGCCACCGTCACCATTATTGCCATCGGCAGTCAGTACCATACGAAAGTCATTCGATGGTTCCCATTTAACGGATAAACGACCCGACACATCTTCGGTTTCGCCTACATCATACTCAGCGTCAGGCACATTAATAAACTCGCCTAGGCCATCACGTTTATTAAACGCCATATTCATATTGAAAGACAGCGTGTCTGTTAAACCATGATTAACAAACAAATCTGCTTTTACGCGGCCTCGCGTACCAAATTCAGTGTTGATTTTGGTTAAATCACCTTGATCTGGCTCTTTGGTAATAATGTTGATAGCACCACCAATAGAGTTACGTCCGTACAAAGTCCCCTGGGGGCCACGAAGCACTTCAATACGCTCTATATTATTTAAACTCCAGTTTTGGCCAACTTGGCGGCCTAGGTAAACGCCATCAACGTACACGCTTACACCTGGGTCTGTGGTGATAAGGTGGTCTTGCAGACCAATACCACGAATAAACGGGTTAACAGAAGAAGTATGACCGGCAGAAAAGCCTGTTACATTCAAGTTAGGTACAAATTTACCTACATCGGTAAGGTCGCTAATGCCTTGTTCAGCAAGTTTATCGCCATCAAACGCACTAATAGCAATGGGAACTTCATAGATAACTTGCGGACGTTTAGTCGCAGTAACGGTAATAGCTTCAAACTTTTGTTCTTCAGCTGCGTCAGCGTCTTGAGCAATAACAGGGTTTGAGAAAACGGGAACAGTGAGGGCTACTGCTAGTGCCACAGGGGAGAGCCTACTGGCAAGTGTCTTGGACACATCAGTATTGGTGATCATGTATAACCTCTTTACGTGAGTGTTAGGTGTAAAATTATTGTATTTTTAGGCTGCTTCAGATTCTTCTATGGAACCTTAAAACCCAATAAACTCACGAATAGAACGCCATTACGACTAATGGCTTGCCGAACTGGCTAAGAGGCTGACAAATACTCCATGTTCTTAAAGCTAAATATCACCACATCCCTGCTTTATGAACAAAAATACCAGCCTTCGTCTACTCTTAAGTCATTATTGAGCCTGAAGACTGGAAAACTATAATACTGACAAGGTACTAATTTGCCTAGATATTTATTACAGAACTGTCATATTTTGAACAAAAACCAGACTAATTGGTTAAAATATAAAGAAATTATTTTTAAAAAAACTTAACGGCAATATAGTGCTTTTTTCTTAACTGATTACTTTTCAATCACTTCTATCAAGATTACCGTTCCTTTTCAAATCACGCAAATACCTAAGCGGAGCAACCCCGCCTCCAAACACTAAAAGTAACCGCAAGAGAGAAGAGTCGACAAAATAGGCGGGATAGAAAAAAAGCACAATCAAGATAATGCAGGTTATCAAAGAGCAAACAATATCTATATTAATGCGTGTGATAAAATTGCCCATGTGTTTCTCCTAATAGTGATATTGATAAAAAGCCCTTGTCGTAAATTATTAAATCGCTTTCAGCACACAAATTAAACTGTACCTCTGGCGGTTTTTTACACTCCCCCTCCAACAACATGTCGACAATAAATATTTCATTTCCATTTTTTATTTCTTATTAGCCAAAATAACGATAACATTGTCGACAATTAGCGCAAGTATTCTATTGGAATTCATCTCGTGATCAGTAAAGAAACTATTGTTACATCGGCTGATAAAACCTTTTTACAGTTAAGAACAGACATCGTAGAAGGGATTATTCCTGCCGGTAGTAAACTCAGTGAAACTGAATTGTCGACAAAGTACGCCGTCAGTCGCGCAGTCATTCGTGAGGCCATTAACCGTTTAACCAGTTGTCACCTTGTGGAACGTAAAGCTAACGTAGGTGCCCGTGTGGTTGCACTGTCACCTGAAGGCCTTATTCAGCTGTATCAAGTGCGCGAAGCGTTAGAGGGTATGGCCGCCCGCTTAGCCGCTCGCTATATGAGTGATGATGAAATTGCCGACATGCAAGCGCTGCTTGATAGCCATTTCGACAAAGTGAAAGACAGCCACAGCTATTATCAAGAAGCCGGTGATGTCGACTTTCACTACCGAATTGTCACTGGCAGCAAAAACGATCACCTTATCAGCGTGCTTATCGATGGGCTCTACCATTTAGTTCGTATGTACCGCGTACAGCTTGGTATGGCAGGGCCTCGGGTAAGCACGGCGTTTGATGAGCACAGACACATTGTTAACGCCATTGCCAATCGTGACGAAGAGTTAGCAGAAATGCTCATGCGTCGCCACATTCTTTATTCAAAAAACAATATCGAGAAGAAGCTCAACAATGACTAATACCCATAAGGCTTCTGCTTACCTATTACACCTCTACCCTACTTTCAATTAAGCGAGTGACTATCATGAGTGCAGGAAAGAAATTCAGAACCGCGTTAGAGAATAACAAACCTCTTCAAATCGTAGGCACT
Source organism: Alteromonas sp. B31-7 (assembly GCF_015767655.1). NCBI lineage: Bacteria > Pseudomonadati > Pseudomonadota > Gammaproteobacteria > Alteromonadales > Alteromonadaceae > Alteromonas > Alteromonas sp. B31-7. The sequence goes on along the minus strand of NZ_CP065233.1, from coordinate 1,050,828 downwards.
ATTAATGCCTACACGGCCATGATGGCGAAGGCCATTGGTCATCAAGCTATTTACCTTTCAGGTGGCGGCGTAGCTAACGCTTCGTATGGCTTGCCAGATTTAGGTATGACCTCACTCAATGACGTGATTGCTGATGTTCAGCGCATCACCAGTGCGTGTGACCTACCGCTTATGGTGGATATCGACACAGGCTGGGGCGGTGCATTTAACATTGCCAAAACCATTCGCGACATGGAAAAAGCAGGCGCAGCCGCTGTACATATGGAAGACCAAGTCGCACAAAAGCGCTGTGGTCACCGCCCTAATAAAGAAATTGTGAGTACAGCGGAAATGGTAGATCGCATTAAAGCTGCCGTTGATGCCAGAACCGACCCCGACTTTTTCATTATGGCGCGCACCGACGCATTCGCGCAAGAAGGCTTAGAAAAAGCCATTGAACGCGCAAAAGCCTACGTTGAAGCGGGCGCGGACGGTATTTTTGCAGAAGCAGTGCAGACCGAAGAACACTATCGCGCATTTGCAGAAGCCTTAGATGTACCGATTCTCGCCAATATCACTGAGTTCGGCAAAACCGAACTTTGGAACAAAGAAGAACTTGGTGAATGGGGCGCTGATATGGTGCTTTACCCGCTAAGTGCGTTCCGCGCCATGAATAAAGCAGCAGAAATGGTGTACAAATCTATACTAGAAAATGGCGATCAAAAAGCGGTTGTCGACACCATGCAAACACGCATGGAGCTATACGATTACCTTGGCTACCACGAATACGAGCAAAAGCTAGATGCGCTATTTGCCGACGGCAAAAACTAAATAAATAAACGATTGCAGCTTGAAGTTGACGAGCACGAGGATGCAGGGGTGAAGTACAGTTCCCTGCCCCTCTGAGGCATGGATGCCGAAGCGGAGCCCCCATGGATGGGTTTACGGCGTGGCAGGGAACTGTGCTTTGCTCCTGCAGCCAATGTGCCCGCCAACTTCAAGCGCCAAATGTCGAAGATATCACACTAAAAAGTACCTTACATATTATACAAGACCGGAGACAACAAGATGGCTAAACAGTTAAGTGGCGCGGGTTTACGCGGCCAAGTTGCAGGTAAAACAGCTTTATCAACGGTAGGTAAATCAGGTTCAGGTTTAACCTATCGCGGCTACGACGTGAAAGATTTAGCAGAAAAGTGTCAGTTTGAAGAAGTCGCTTATCTTATCTTAAAGGGTAACTTGCCAAATCAAGCTGAGCTTGATGACTATAAAACCAAACTTCGCGGTATGCGCGGTCTTCCTGACGCACTGAAAGACGTGCTTGAACGCATTCCTAAAAACGCCCACCCTATGGACGTGCTTCGCACTGGCTGTTCAATGCTAGGTAACCTTGAAATGGAAACTAGCTTTGATCAGCAGCAAGATGTGACGGATCGCATGTTAGCGTGCTTCCCAAGTATTATTTGTTACTGGTACCGCTTCTCACACGATGGTGTGCGCATTGATGTAGAAACCGATGACGACTCCATTGGCGGTCACTTCCTTCACATGCTTCACGGCGAAAAGCCACGGGAGCTTCACGAACAAGTGATGCACGTGTCTCTCATTCTTTATGCCGAGCACGAGTTCAATGCGTCTACATTCACAGCGCGTGTATGTGCCTCAACCCTTTCTGATATGCATTCATGTGTAACCGGCGCGATTGGCTCTCTTCGCGGGCCACTTCACGGCGGTGCAAACGAAGCCGCAATGGAAATGATAGAAGGCTTCACGTCAGCCGATGACGCAGAAGAAAAAATGATGGGCATGCTAGAGCGCAAAGAGAAAATCATGGGCTTTGGTCATGCAATTTATTCCGAATGCGACCCCCGTAACGAAATTATTAAACAATGGTCTGAAAAACTAGCGGCCGATGTGGGTGATGAGGTGCTGTACCCTGTATCTGTGCGCTGTGAAGAAGTGATGTGGCGCGAGAAGAAGCTATTTTGTAATGCAGACTTTTTCCACGCCTCTGCCTATAACTTCATGGGAATCCCTACGCCGCTGTTTACCCCAATATTCGTTATGTCTCGTCTAACAGGTTGGGCTGCACACGTAATGGAACAGCGCGCTGATAACCGTATTATTCGACCATCAGCAGAATACACTGGCGAAGAATTGCGCTCTGTTCCTGCAATCAGCGAACGCTAAGAGAATAGGTGGTTTATGAATATTGATTACCGTAAACCGCTTCCTAACGCGGGTATCGATTTCTTCGATACCCGTGAAGCGGTTGATGCCATAGAGCCAGGTGCATACGCCAAGCTGCCTTACACGTCACGTGTATTGGCTGAAAACTTGGTGCGCAAATGCGACCCAGCCATGCTAAACGATTCACTTAAACAGCTTATTTACCGCAAGCGCGACTTGGACTTTCCGTGGTTTCCTGCTCGCGTAGTGTGTCACGATATCTTGGGTCAAACGGCACTGGTTGATTTAGCAGGCCTTCGCGATGCCATTGCAGCAAAAGGCGGCGATCCGGCGAAGGTGAACCCAGTAGTGCCAACGCAGCTAATTGTGGATCACTCATTAGCTGTAGAGCACGCAGGCTTTGAAAAAGACGCATTTGAGAAAAACCGTGCCATTGAAGACAGACGCAACGACGACCGTTTTCACTTCATTAACTGGACAAAAACCGCATTTAAAAACGTAGATGTTATTCCGCCCGGTAACGGCATTATGCACCAGATTAACTTGGAGCGTATGTCGCCGGTTATTCAAAACCGTGACGGCGTAGCCTTCCCGGATACCTTGGTTGGTACCGACAGCCACACGCCACACGTTGATGCACTTGGCGTAATTGCCGTGGGCGTGGGCGGCCTTGAAGCGGAAAGCGTGATGCTAGGCCGTGCCTCTTACCTGCGTTTGCCAGACATTGTAGGTGTTGAACTTACCGGCAAACCACAGCCAGGCATTACGGCAACGGATATCGTTTTAGCGCTGACTGAATTCTTACGTAAAGAGCGTGTGGTATCTGCGTATCTTGAATTCTATGGTGAAGGTGCGTCACACTTAACGTTGGGCGACCGTGCCACCATCTCGAACATGACACCAGAATATGGTGCCACTGCAGCCATGTTCTACATCGATCAGCAAACTATTGATTACTTGCGATTAACGGGTCGTGAAGAAAAGCAAATTGCGCTAGTGGAACAGTACGCTAAGCATACCGGTTTATGGGCTGATGACTTAGAAACTGCCGAATACGAACGAGTTCTTACGTTTGATTTGTCTGCCGTAGGCAGAAACATGGCCGGGCCGTCTAACCCCCATGCACGCTTACCCACCAGCGACTTAGAAAGTCGCGGTATCGCAGCAAAATGGGAAGAGGAAGACGGTAAAATGCCAGATGGCGCGGTGATTATCGCGGCTATCACTAGCTGTACTAATACCTCTAACCCGCGAAACGTGATTGCAGCTGGCTTACTTGCCAGAAATGCAAACGCGCGCGGTTTAACCCGCAAGCCATGGGTGAAAAGCTCACTGGCGCCAGGCTCTAAAGCTGTTAAGTTATACCTTGAAGAAGCCAACTTAATGAGCGAGTTGGAAGACTTAGGTTTTGGGGTGGTGGCGTTTGCATGTACCACCTGTAACGGTATGAGTGGCGCGCTAGACCCTAAAATTCAGCAAGAAATTATCGACCGCGATTTATACGCCACGGCGGTTTTGTCGGGCAACCGTAACTTCGATGGGCGTATTCACCCCTATGCGAAGCAAGCGTTTTTAGCATCGCCCCCCTTGGTCGTTGCATATGCTATTGCCGGTACCATTCGCTTTGATATCGAAAAGGACGTGTTAGGCACCGATAAAGATGGCAACCCAGTAACGCTTAAAGATATCTGGCCAAGCGATGAAGAGATTGACGCTATTGTTACTCAATCTGTCAAGCCTGAGCATTTCAGAAAAGTGTACGAGCCAATGTTTGACCTAAGTGTGGATTACGGTAAAGACATTAACCCGCTTTACGACTGGCGCGAAATGAGCACCTACATTCGCCGCCCGCCTTACTGGGAAGGCGCAATGGATGCCGAGCGCACCATGAAAGGTATGCGTCCGCTGGCCATTTTGGGTGACAACATCACCACCGATCACCTATCGCCTTCTAACGCCATTATGGCAAGCAGCGCTGCTGGGGAATACTTGGCAAAAATGGGGTTACCTGAGGAAGACTTCAACTCCTACGCCACCCACCGAGGCGATCACTTAACGGCGCAGCGCGCTACCCTTGCGAACCCCAAAGTGTTCAACGAAATGGTGCTGGAAAACGGCGAAATTAAGCAAGGATCGCTTGCCCGCGTAGAGCCAGAAGGCAAAGTCGTGCGCATGTGGGAAGCCATTGAAACCTATATGAACCGCAAACAGCCGCTGATCATTGTAGCGGGCGCTGATTACGGTCAAGGTTCATCCCGTGACTGGGCGGCCAAAGGCGTACGCCTTGCCGGTGTTGAAGTGATTGTGGCAGAAGGTTTCGAGCGTATTCACCGCACTAACCTTATTGGTATGGGCGTGTTGCCGCTTGAGTTTAAACCTGGCACAACCCGTAAAACCCTTGAGCTAGACGGTACAGAAACGTACGACGTAAGCGGAGAACCGTCGCCGGGCGCAACACTGACGCTGGTAGTAAACCGTAAAAACGGCGAGCAACTAGAAGTGCCCGTAACCTGTCGTTTAGATACAGGTGAGGAAGTCTCAATTTACAGCGCGGGCGGTGTATTACAACGCTTCGCTAAAGACTTCTTAGAAGCAGAAGCTAGCTGATTCGGCTGGGAAGAACTGAGCCGGTTGCAGGACACGCCGTGAATACATCCATGTAGGCTCCCAATTCGCATCCATGCGAATTGAGGGTCCCACCCCCAACTCAGTTTTCCCTAAACAAGCTAACTTCTTTTGGCAGGATTTGTTACTTTTGGGCAGGAGGTTGGTTGCGATTTGAAACCTTCCAGCCGCATGGATGCGGCTGGGGAGCGCACACGGACGTATTCACCGTGAGTTTCAAATCACGAACTACCTTACTTCTCTCTAGATAAAATGGTTTTTTAATTTAAGAGGGCGTTTAGGCACCGTTGAAACCTTCGGGGCGCATGGACGCGCCCCGAGAGCCTACAGGGATGTATTTACGGCGTGTTTCAACGGTGCCTAAACGCTCTCATACCGAAGAAAGGAAAAAAACATGACAAAGTATGCGCCACAACTTCGAGTACCGGCTACCTACATGCGTGGCGGTACTAGCAAGGGTGTGTTTTTTAATTTATCCGACTTACCAGAGGCAGCACAAAAACCGGGGCCAGCCCGTGATGCGCTGCTTCTTCGGGTGATAGGTAGCCCAGACCCGTACGGTAAACAAACCGACGGTATGGGCGGAGCGACATCAAGTACCAGTAAAACCGTGATTTTAAGTAAAAGCGAGCGTGAAGGTTACGATGTAGACTACTTGTTTGGCCAAGTTGCCATCGACAAGCCTTTCGTAGATTGGAGCGGTAACTGCGGTAACCTAACCGCTGCAGTGGGCGCTTTTGCCATTAGCAATGGATTGGTTGATGCCAGCAAAATTCCACAAAACGGTGTTGCCACAGTAAATATTTGGCAGGCCAATATTAACAAAGCGATTATTGCTAACGTGCCTATTACTGATGGTGAAGTACAGGAAACTGGCGATTTTGAGCTTGATGGTGTGACCTTTCCTGCTGCAGAAGTCGAGGTCGCATTTGTGGACCCTGCCGATGGCGAGGGCGCGATATTCCCAACTGGACGTTTAGTCGACACCTTGGAAGTGCCGGGCGTGGGTAGCTTGCAGGCCACCATGATCAACGCAGGTATCCCTACTATTTTTATCAACGCTGAAGATATCGGTTACACAGGAACCGAACTTCAAGATGATATAAATAGTGATGCCGAAGCACTTGGGAAATTTGAAGCTATTCGTGCACATGGCGCTGTGCAAATGGGTTTGATAAAAGATATTGGCGAAGCTGCAACGCGCCAACATACCCCCAAAGTGGCTTTTGTAGCACCGCCTAAAGGCTATAAAGCGTCTAGCGGCAAAGACATATTGGGCTCAGATATTGATGTACTCGTTCGCGCCCTGTCTATGGGTAAACTGCACCATGCGATGATGGGCACGGCAGCCGTTGCTATGGCTGCAGCAGCCGCTATTCCCGGCACGCTGGTTAATTTAGCGGCAGGTGGAGAAAACAGAGAGTCGGTTACCTTTGGGCATCCCTCTGGTACTTTACGGGTTGGCGCGAAAGCGACTTTTGATAATAACCAATGGCATATTCAACAAGCGGTCATGAGCAGAAGTGCACGAGTTTTAATGGAAGGCTGGGTACGTGTACCTCAAATTTAATGCTATATAAAAGGCAGGAATAACACGTAAGCACGCTGTTTATATAAGGAAAAGTATATTTAGACATAAGTATAAACTGTCGCCATAAGGGGGGCTTTTTTATTGTTAATTGGGTAGGATGCTCTGACAAATACACAGAGTAGTAGTCATGTATAAAGTTCTTGTTGTTGAAGACAGTTTAACCGTACGTAAAATTGTTAATAAGCTGATTGAGGATAATCCTCACTTTACCTGCGACCTATGCGAAAACTTATCTGAAGCACAACAAGCGCTGGAAAAAAGTCATGATTACCTGGTGGCCATTGTGGATTTAAACCTGCCGGATGCGCCGAATGGGGAGAGCGTAGAACTTGCACTTTCCCATAATGTCCCTACGGTGGTACTAACGGGTAATTTTGACGAATTTACACGTGCTCAATTGCTCGACCAAGGCGTATTAGATTACATAACTAAAGAGTCTCGCTACTCCTACCTACAAGTATTAAAGTTAGTTGATAGATTGCGTAAAAATCTATCTACCAAGGTACTTGTAGTCGAAGACTCTAAAACCAGTCGTAATCATATTTGCAGCTTACTGCGCAAATTTCATTTTCAGGTACATGAAGCCTCTGATGGTCTTGAAGCCCTGCAAGAGCTTGAACGTCATAGAGACATAAGAATGGTCATTGCCGATCACCGTATGCCTAATATGGATGGCTACGAGCTGATTAAAGCCATTCGACACGACCGTCGTTGGCAAGACTTGGTATTTATAGGCTTATCAGCCAATGGTGATAGTGTACTCACCTCTAAATTCATTAAAAGTGGCGCAAACGACTTTTTATCTAAGCCGTTTTATCACGAAGAATTTTATTGCCGCGTGATGCAAAATTTAGAATCACAGGAAATGATTCAAACCATTAGAAATTCAGCGAATTTAGATCCGCTTACCCAGGTTTATAATCGTCGTTATTTAAATGAGCATGGTGAATCGCTTCTTAACCCTAAAACAGGACACGGCAAAGCCATAGTATCGATGATAGATGTCGACAACTTCAAAAGCGTTAATGATAACTTTGGCCACAAAACCGGCGATACCTTGCTAAAGGAATTTGCAACCCTACTCACTCACTTTTTTGCTGATGATCTCATAGTAAGATACGGTGGCGAAGAATTCACTGTCATTTCAGTGGGTGCGAGCAAATCCTTTTTTACGTCTTTATCAGAATTTATGGATGCAGTTCGCTCTACTCAGTTTACTCATCATAAATTAACGATCACTTGCAGTGTGGGAGTGTGTGCTGAACAGCAGTCAAACTTAGATGAACAGCTAGATATCGCTGATAGTCGTTTGTATTGCGCTAAACGGGCAGGAAAAAACCAAATTTTTGCCCGCGACATGCAACTCAAACATGGATAAATTAACCTAAATAGGCAGGTATAAACCAACATATTGCCACGAGTAATATAAAGTAACCTATCAATAGGAATGCAATACTGCGGGTTAAAACTGAATGGTGTTTTATCCGGTTGTTAGGTGTGGCGGTTGTCTTACTGAATGCCTTAGTGTGCCGCCTTGATAGCAAGAGCGCCATTACACTTGCCACGCAAAAACCAATCGCATTCCACCAGAACCAAAAAACAGTGGGCACAAAAAACGCTAGCATGATGTTAGTACCTACGCCTGCAACTAAACCAATATTGACATCTAAGCTTTGCACTCTTACACTCAATATCCCCAGTAAAAACACGGCCAGAACAGGGCCAAAAAATACCGAGCCGACTTTGTTTATCGCTTCAATCACCGTGGGCGCTATTGCACCTGCGTTCAGTGATAAAACTAATGTTATGACTCCCCACGCCACACCAATAATTCTTGCTATTCGTAGGTGACTGTTTTCATCTAAAGTATCCTTATTGAATCGGCTATAAAGCCGTTTGAAGTCCTCTACACTAACCGCGGTCAAAGAGTTTATAGCAGAGCTTAAAGAAGACATAGCAGCAGCAAGAATGGCCACCACTAACAAACCTATTACGCCATGGGGTAGATAATTAAGTATAAAGATTGGCATTAACCAGTCAGGGTTATCTGTAGGAATTTGTGCCAAAAATTCGGCGTCAGAAAAAGCTAAAGTCCCCACAATCAATCCAGATGCGCAGTACAATAAGGTAATAGGAAAACGAAAAATGCCGTTCGCAAACATCATTTTGCGTAGTTCTTTGTCACTTTTGGCAGACAGCGCCCTTTGTGCTTCGGATTGATCGCACCCGTAGTAAGAAGCATAAAGAATGATCCCGCCTAGTACCATAGGGAAAAAGCCGAAACTATCTCCGCTGAACCCCAAAGAAGAAAAATTAACTGCGGTAAGTCTGTCGCTGGGAACCAACTGTAAAAAGCGGTCAAAACCGCCAAGTTGAGTCATTCCCACATACGCACACACCAGCGTGCCTAATATGATGATGACCATTTGAACAGCATCCCCATACACCACCGCTTTCATCCCACCTTGCAGAGAATACAATAGGGTGACCACACCAATAAGAAGAACAGCTTGCCAAGGCGTGATCCCCATAGTGCCTTGAAGAATAATAGACAGTGCATAAATCATAATGCCGGTGGAAAACGCACGGCTAAATTGAAATACAGCACTGATGCACAAGCGGGTAGATACACTAAAGCGGTTTTCTAGATACGCATAGATACTCACAACGCCCGACTTGTACAAGGTAGGTAAAACCGTACCAAGGAGCAATAACATTGCAAGGGGAACAGCCAGTTCATAAGACAACCAAATTAGACCACCTCCTTCGCGAAAGCCCACAAAGGCCGGGGCCGATATAAAGCTTACCGCTGAGAGCTGAGTGGCCATGATAGAGAGCGTGAGGGGTTTCCACCCCAACTCTCGCCCACCGAGAAAGTAGTCTTGTTTAGACGATTGCTTGCGTAGTAGGAAGCCCAGTACAAGCATTCCTGTGAGATAAACAAAAATAACCGTATAATCAAGAATATCCATATAGTACCTGCGTTGGTGTGCATTTACACTACAATGACATAGTTACGAAAGACGTACCTAATGGTTTTATTTGTAACTCCCAATTACATCCAAGACTTACGGGTGGACTCCACCTCAAATAGCACCTTATCAGCTATCGATTGCACATACTTTTGAGGTAAAAACGGCACGGTTACCGAACCAGAAGCCATTACAAAAACAATGGAAGCCAGTTTTCGGCGCTTCATAAAAACACTTTGCTTGACGATAACCTGCTGCACTTTGAAGGGTTCAAAGCACAAGTAATCTATGCCAATACGACCTTGCCGCACATAAATATACTTCCCATCGTAGGCCATACCCCAACGCCACCATTGCAAAGAGAGCATTGCTAATAACACCCCGCCCAGCACCAATGATGCCATCACAATATCCCATTCTGACGCAATAAAGCCGACGGCAAAAAGCCCGATTAGGGGCCAGCTCCATACCATTAACATCCAATGCACAATGAAACGTTTGCTGATAGCGGTAAAATCATGTCGGTGGAGTTTACAGCCTGGCATCACCTCGACAGTAAGCGCAGCCACCTCATCTTCGGTGACAGAGGGCACAATTAACTTATTCGGCGACATTAGCTCTTGAACTTGCTTTCCTACCGTTGTGTTTTGCTCAAAATAGAGATTTACACGCTTAAGTATTTTGTCCAACCAATCTTGCTTGGCTTTAATCATTTGAATACGCGAAGCGCGCATACTGACTTCTTGTTTATTGAGAAGGCCACTTCTACGTATATATCTGTCATCAGATCGCGATAAGGTGTAACCATAAAAGGTGAATAAGGCCCCGCCTACACTTATTAGTGCGAGTACAGCCATTATCATCATCACGATAACCAAGGCATATAACCCAAATTGCCACCATGCAATTGCCTGTTCACCCACCAATTGATTTAACTGTAAGCCTTTTTCTGCCAGCCAAGACGACACCATTGTAATGGCGTCATCATAAAAAGGCGCAGCCACCCCCAGTAAAATCCATACTCTATTGTTAGTAATACCATGAATAACAATATCGCCGATGCTTCGGCGGTTAAGTACCACTTCATCAGCGTCAACATCATGAGATGGCAAGGCCGCGCCGTGATTTGACTGAGGTTCGGTAGCCGCTATTTCGGCATTTTTGTGATGTACGAGAACTTGTCTTCGCAACGCATGGGCGTAATGAAGCGGCACCGCCACTATTCGAGCTTCTTCTCCTGCGCTCCCTGCGGTATCAAGAACCAACAGTGCGTATTTGAACGGACGATAGTAAAAAGGTAAATCTATTTTAACGTTTTGAATGCGCCAAAATGGCAAGTTGGTGTATTTTCGAGAAAAGACACCGCTTTGAATTTCGATATGTTGGTTGTGAACCCGAAAACGATACATTAAAAAGCTGGCCAAGCCGGAGACTGCCATGAGCAATACGAGTGCCGCCCCGCCCACGTAAAGATAATCTTTCATAGGGCCATCCGCTTGATTAAACGTCACGGCCAAAGCAGGCACAACATAAATGAGCCCTTTGGCCATTCCTTTTATATTACTCACCGTGAAATACATAATGGCTATGGTTGCTAACCTTTGCCAATGGCTACCCGTATCTACCTGTACTGAGCTATCGGGCGCGTCTTCCATCATGCGCTGCTCTTCTAACGAGGCCATTACTTTGCACTCACATCTTTATGATCAAGTATGAACTGGCGCAATTGCTCCGCTCTTTCTAGGGGTAAACCGGGTATCTCAAAAGTGTGATATTCGCCGCCGGCAGAGAACACCTGCAACGAGGCTAACTTTGCCAAGCGTATGATTGGTCCTCGCTTAATTTCAACGTGTTGAACCCGTAAAATGGGTTGGCAGGCTTGTTGTCGAAACACCAACCCTTTTTGCAAGCTTAAATCCTGCTCCCGCATACCATACTTAATTTTGACATCGGCAAAGACATGATACACGGCCCACAATATCGCCAGCACAGTAACGCCCATTAACGCGTAGGGGTAAAGGTGAGTTAATTGCTCTGGCACAGAAAAAAAGGGCTGAAACCGAACGGCAGTAAGGATCATTGCAATAATGATGCAGGTCCCTAACGCAACGCCCACATTAATAAGCCGGTATCGAGGCGAGATAGAAAGAAACTGAATATCGGTTAATGTAGGTAAATCTTCGGGCACCAACACATTGTTGGAAAAGTCTTCTATTTTTGCTTCACTGTTCATGTTGGTCATGATTCCCTGTAAACCCCCATTCAAAAGCATGTCATGGGCAAACAAAAACGGGGTGAAATCTCACCCCTTTTATGGAACTTAATCGTCCACCCTTTGTTCATTTAACCAATCATGCAAAGCTTTCATGTCATGTTGAACCGCCATTTGCAGCTCTTCTACCCAGTCATGAACGTTCTCCCACCACGTAGGGTGGTCGCCTTGCTGTATTTGATTTGCTATTCGCTGAACACGGGCTAACCCCACAGAGCCTGCTGCCCCTTTAATTTTATGGGCTTGTGCACAGACTTCTGATTTTTCATCGGCACTTAAACTTAATTGCAGTATTTCCATGTATTCCGGCATTTTCTCTTGGAATACTTTCACGCTTGCGCGCACCATTTCATCCCCTATGGTATCAACTAACATCTGCAATAAGTCCATATCTAAAATGTTACTTAATATTTTGTTAGGCTCAGGGCGCGCGACTTCACCATCTATTTCTAACGGCGCTGGCGGCGCATGAAACAGCTCATTAAACACTTCAATGACCCGCGATTTTTTAATGGGTTTGGCAATAACATCGTCCATGCCATTTTCCAAATACTCATCGCGCTTTTTAATCACGTTGGCTGTTAATGCAACAATGGGCGTTTGCATGACCAAATCTTCTTCAATGAGTGTGCTCGCCACGTCAAAACCGGTCATATCTGGCAATTGAATATCCAGTAAGATCAAATCGTACTGGGTTTCTCTTGCTTTATCGATGGCCTCTTGTCCTGTCATGGCAACATCCACCTTTTGCCCGAGCTTTTCTAGTAACGCTTTAGCTACCATGACATTCAGCTCTATATCTTCAACCAGCAGAATATTAAGGCCTGTGACTTGTAGCTGCGCCACTTGCATGGGACGATTGGAAATTTGAACAGGCAACACTATTTCAAACCGTGTGCCTTTACCCACTGTGCTCGACACATGAATTTCACCGTTCATCAAATCTACCATTTGCTTGCAAATGGCCAATCCGATACCGGTACCTGTTGCAGACTGGTGGTCTGGATGGTCGACCTGATAATACATAGCGAAAATTTTATCGATTTCCGTTTCAGGGATCCCCACGCCTGTGTCTTCAATTAAAAAGGTCACATAGGCTTTGTCGTTATCCGGTTTCGTGGATGAAACCGTTAAACTCACATACCCTTTTTGGGTAAACTTCACCGCGTTAAATAGGATATTCCAGAGAATTTGACGCAACCGAGTCCCATCAATCTCCACTAATCTCGGTAAAGGTTCGTGGAGGGTGGTTTTAAACTCAAGTTGTTTATCCCCAGCCAATAAGCGAATAATACTGCTTAATTCATCGGTAAAGTCTTTTAACGATATGGTTTTTAAACTCAGTTCGAGTTTATCCCTGTCTAATTTGTCCAGGTCGATAATATCGTTGAAGATGTTCCCTAAGGTTATTGCACTGGCATAAATGGTACTCACCCAGTTAAATTGCTCTTCTGTAAGTTCAGTATCACGCAACATACGGCTCAAGCCCACGATACCGTTTAACGGTGTACGAAGTTCGTGACTAATGGTTGCAATAAAACGGGTTTTATCAGTACTGGCTTTGGCAGCGGCGTTTTCAGCCTGTTTGCGTTCAGTCATATCGCGACCAAATGACAATAAACCTAAACGGTTACCCTCTTTATCGAAAAAGGGCACACGCTTCATTTCAAAGTAACGTCGACGGCCGTCAGCAAACCTTAACCATAACTCTTCGGTAATACTGGCATTGGTTTCAAGTACCTCATGATCACTGGCAACAATTTGTCGCGCTAACTCTTCTTCATACACGTCTGTAGGCGTCAGTCCAAGTAACTCTTGTTCAGTTTTGCCTGTCATTAATTCCGCTATGCGGTTACAACCGGCAAATCGCCCCTCTTCATTTCGATAATAGATAAGGTCCGGTGACGCATCGATAATAGAACGTAATAAGGTAGATAAACGGCGAGCCTGAGCTTCTTGTTCAGACTTATCCTGAATTTCCCGCTCAAGGTCTTTAAACACAGACTCGCGCTCTTCTTGCGCTTGCTTGCGTTGCTCTATCTCGTGGTTGAGTTGGCGAATATTGCTTTGCAGCTCACGGTTAAGAAAAACATCTTCTTCACGTAAACGCTCTAATTGGCTTACCACTTCTTTTAAATTGGTGCGGGAGTTTTCCAGTTGCTTTATAAGCTCACTGAAGAAATAGAGTACCCAAGGTGCAGAAAGCATAGTGAGAATAACCGCGCTAATGAAATCATCGGGTTCTACATCACTGCCCATACTGACACGAATAACGTACGAGCCACCAAGGGTAAAGACTAAAGATAAAACAACGAAAAGGATGCTGAGTTTAAGCGTGCCAAACCGTTGTACAAACTGAGCAAACCTAATAGCCCAGGAATCATTGGGTGAGTCTGAATGCATGAACGTCTATTGTTAGGATTATATTCGCCCTATCCTATCAGGGTTTCTCTATTTCGGGAACGTATAGCCGCGTTAGGCTTATTTATTCCGCTTTAACCGTGGCCAAATATTGCTCACTTACCCAACCGGTAGTGGTGCGTTCAACCTTCGCCCATCCCTTTTTAACCTCAATAATTTCAACCTTGTCACCGGCTAGTAAAGGTAGCCCTTGCTTTTCATAGTGTGTACCAGGCCCGCTTCTTACATTTAACTTACTGGCCCTAACCACTGCCGGTTGCGGTACGTCGAAGGTGTTTATCTGAGTATTTGATTCTGTCACGTCAACGTGTGAGGGCTCGGCATCTCCCAACATGCGAGAACGCAGTTTATCTAATGGAAAAGCGGGGCCAGGATCGACCTTTCTATCAGGCGCTATCTCTTCATGCCCTACAATGCAGGTGATGCCGTATTGGCGACATAATAATTGGCACAAAGAAAACGTACGCATAATTTGCGCCTCGGTATATCGGTGCCAATATCGAGGGGCAGTTTGATTTCGATGTGTGCCTTTGAACACATCACTGCTTTCATAAACACCACCGAACCAGCTGGTATAAAAGCCTTCGCCATTTGGAGTAAGCTCACCTGCATTATCTAATTCAATGCCTAAAGAGTACTGGTTTAGGCTTGTGCGTCCTTGCCAACTGCTTTTCCCCGCATGCCAGCCAATTTTATTAAACGGCAGCATTTGGACAATTTCACCTTGCCGCCCTACCGCTAAATGCGCCGACACTTTGTTATTTGGGTTTGTCATCACATTTACTGACGATGACAAACTACTCCCGGCGGTAAAATGGATAACGATGGTATCGGGAAAACTGTCTTTGAAAGGGCCAGACGTGTTAGATGAAGGCGTGAAAGAAACATCACTCCCTGAAAGGCGATGTTTACTAATAACAAGGTTATCAGCAGAGGCATTATGTTGTAGCGTCGGCATGTTTTTTCCTTTAAACGTTTTTGCACCGACAACATGGATGTTCAGATAAAACTTTTACTCATTCCATTAAGCGCTTTACCACTGTATAATTTTCAATCAATATAGCAGTCAAAGGGTGAAGTTCAAAGTTTACGTTTCTAAATAAAAATACATGACCACCGCCTTGAGATACATAAAACTCGAAATTAAATGAATTTTTATTCATCACACCCAGCCAAATGCGAGTAATTATCATTACGATAACAAATTTTTATCTACGATTGTTACTGATAACATTTTTATTACAAATCGAATTTAATGTTTATAAGTTACTGTATTAGTTAATTTTATAATTATTTATATCAAATCTTTAAAAGGACATTCATTTTTACGTTTGATTTTAGTTTTCAATGTGGGTATTTTGTACGGCCCGCACAGCAATAATGCATAAAAATGCGGAATTCGACTGGAATCCTCTAATAATAAATAACGACAAGAAAGGCGCGTTAAGCGGGTAATACTGCCGGCTGCTAAAAGACGTCTGAACAATGTTGTGATACGCAAAACCTAGGCGCATCTACACGCAACGCATACCTTACCCAGTCAAAGGTTGAAGGAGTTAAGAGATGAGTTTATATAATCCCAACGATTCCCGGGATAACTGTGGGTTCGGCTTAATCGCCCATACTCATGGAGAAGCCAGTCACGAATTGGTTACCACTGCTATCCACGGCTTAGACCGTATGCAGCACAGAGGCGGTATTGCCGCCGATGGAAAAACCGGTGATGGCTGTGGCTTGTTGCTACAAAAACCGGATGCGTTCTTCCATGCAATCGCCGACGAAAATGGCTGGAAACTCAGCAAAAAGTACGGCGTGGGCATGATTTTCTTAAGTCAGGACCCAGTACTCGCGCAAACATCACGCGAAGTACTAAATGAAGAACTAGAAAAAGAAACCCTGAGTGTAGTCGGCTGGCGCGAAGTGCCTGTTGATCATTCTGTTCTGGGTGAATTGGCCGCGACCGGTGTTCCTCAAATTGAACAAGTGTTTGTGAATGCCCCTGCGGGTTGGCGCAAGCGTGATTTAGAGCGCCGCCTATATATGGTGCGTCGCCGTGTTGAGAAACGCCTAGAAACTGACCCCGACTTTTACGTTGCCTGTTTATCAGGGTTAGTGACTATTTATAAAGGCTTGGTAATGCCGAAAGACTTACCCGCCTTTTATCACGACTTAGCTGATGAACGTATGAAAAGCGCGATATGTGTTTTCCACCAACGTTTCTCAACGAATACACTGCCCCGTTGGCCACTCGCGCAACCCTTCCGTTTTCTTGCTCACAATGGTGAGATAAACACCATTAAGGGTAACCGAGATTGGGCAATGGCCCGTGCCGCTAAGTTTTCAACGCCGCTTATTCCTGACCTTAAAGACGCAGCTCCCTTCGTTAATACAGAAGGCTCTGACTCGTCTTCATTAGATAACATGTTGGAATTGTTCCTTGCGGGCGGTATGGACTTATTCCGTGCCATGCGCTTATTGGTGCCACCAGCGTATCAAAACAACAAAACCATGGACGACGACCTACGTGCATTTTATGAGTTTAACTCTATGCACATGGAACCCTGGGATGGCCCTGCCGGTATCGTTTTAACTAACGGCCGCCATGTAGCTTGTAACCTCGACCGAAACGGTTTACGTCCTGCGCGCTACGTTATCACTAAAAATGGCTTTATTACCCTCGCCTCTGAAATTGGCATCTGGGATTATGAGCAGTCTGATGTGATTGAAAAAGGTCGCGTGGGGCCAGGTGAAATGCTAGCGGTAGATACTTACACCGGCAAAATTTGGCGCTCAACGGAAATTGATGAAGACTTAAAAGCGCGCCACCCCTATAAAGAGTGGTTAGACAAGCATATTCGTCACCTTACGCCCATTGAACAGCTAGACGCGTCACAAATTGGCAAGCGTATGTTCAATGACGACACCATGTCGGTTTATCACAAGCTGTATAACTACAGCTATGAAGAAATTCAGCAAGTGATAAAAGTATTGGCGAAAGATGGTCAAGAAGCCGTCGGCTCTATGGGTGATGACACGCCTATGGCGGTAATGTCCTCCAAACAGCGAACGGTTTACGACTATTTCCGTCAACAGTTTGCTCAGGTGACTAACCCGCCTATCGACCCGCTGCGTGAAAATCACGTCATGTCGTTGGCTACTTGTATTGGCAGAGAACAAAACGTATTCAGTGAAACCTCAGGCTACGCTGACCGCGTATTGTTTGAGTCACCAATATTGTTATATACCGACCTTAAACAGCTTCGAGAATTCAATCCAGAGAATTACTACTCTGAAGTCATCGAACTGCAATACGCGCCGCAAGAAGGGTTGAAAAAAGCTATAGAGCGTATTTGTAATGAAGTTGAAATGCTGGTTAAGAACAAGCGCGCGGCGTTTGTTATTCTTTCAGACCGTAATATTAAACAAAATCGTTTAGTGATCCCGGCAGCGATGGCAGTAGGTGCCGTTCAGCGACGCTTAGTAGAGAAATCGCTACGTTGTGACGCCAACGTCGTGGTTGAAACCGCCAGTGCCCGCGATCCACACCATTTTGCTGTACTTATTGGTTTAGGTGCAACAGCGGTATATCCGTTCTTAGCTTATGAAACCATTGAGCAACTATGCGAAAAAGGTGAATTAGATATCTCACCAATGCAAGCCACATTGAATTACCGCAAAGGTATCAATAAAGGCTTGTATAAAATCATGTCGAAAATGGGTATCAGCACTGTTGCCAGTTACCGTAGCTCAAAGTTATTTGAAGCCGTCGGCGTAAATAATGAAGTGATGGAGCTGTGCTTTAAAGGTGTTACGTCACGTATTCAAGGTGCAGGGTTCGACGATTTTCACCAAGATATTATCAACCTTAACCGCGTAGCCTGGCTTAAACGTAAATCAGTGGGTCACGGTGGTCTGCTTAAATATGTACACGGCGGTGAGTACCATGCTTACAACCCAGACGTGGTAAGCACGCTACAAAAGGCCGTGGTTTCTGGTGAATATAGCGATTACCAGCAATATGCGAAGTTAGTGAATGAACGCTCTCCTGCGCATATCCGCGATTTGCTTGCGTTAAACCCAGATTGCGATGCGATTGATGTTAGTGAAGTTGAAGCGCCTGAGAATTTATTCCCTCGCTTCGATACCGCAGCCATGTCTATTGGGGCATTAAGCCCTGAAGCACATGAAGCCTTAGCCATTGCGATGAACCGCTTGGGCGGTCAATCTAACTCTGGTGAAGGTGGCGAACACCCATCTCGTTTCGGTACTGAGAAAAACTCAAAAATTAAACAGGTGGCGTCTGGTCGCTTTGGTGTAACGCCGCATTACTTGGTTAATGCCAACGTTATTCAAATTAAAGTGGCGCAGGGTGCAAAACCGGGTGAAGGTGGTCAGCTGCCTGGTGATAAGGTTAACAAGTACATTGCACAGCTTAGATTTTCTGTGCCTGGCGTGACCCTCATTTCACCACCGCCACATCACGATATTTACTCTATCGAAGATTTGGCTCAGTTGATTTTCGACCTTAAGCAGGTTAACCCCACCGCGCTTATCTCTGTGAAACTGGTTTCTGAACCGGGTGTAGGTACGATTGCCACCGGTGTAGCCAAAGCCTATGCCGATTTAATTACGGTATCTGGGTATGATGGCGGTACGGGTGCAAGCCCACTTACTTCTGTGAAGTATGCCGGTAGCCCATTTGAACTTGGCTTGTCAGAAACGCAACAAGCGCTCATCGAAAATGGCTTACGCCATAAGGTGCGAGTACAAACTGACGGTGGCTTGAAAACAGGTTTAGACGTAGTAAAAGCCGGTATTTTAGGTGCTGAGAGCTTCGGTTTCGGTACTGGGCCGATGGTGGCACTGGGTTGTAAGTACCTACGTATTTGTCATCTCAATAACTGTGCGACTGGTGTAGCAACGCAAGATCAAAAACTTCGGGACGATCACTTCATTGGTCTACCTGAGATGGTCATGAATTACTTTAAATTTATTGCCCAAGAAGTACGTGAAATCATGGCTGCCATGGGCGTGAAGAAATTCGACGACCTTGTTGGTCGTACCGAACTTCTTAAAGTTATTGATGGCATTACGGCTAAACAGAATCGACTGGATTTGTCTCCCCTGTTAGCCCAGCCAAAAGCGGGTGAACATACACGCTTGTTCTGTTCGCAAACCACTAACGCGCCCGTTGATAAAGGCGAGTTAAACGCGCAAATGCTAAAAGATGCGCAAGATGCCGTGGTGAACAGCAAGTCGATAAACCTTAAGTATGCGGTTCGCAATACAGACCGCTCTGTGGGTGCATTGCTGTCTGGTGAAATTGCGAAACATCACGGTAATCACGACTTTGAAGACACACCAATTAAGGTTGAATTGACCGGTACAGTGGGGCAAAGCTTCGGCGTTTGGAACGCTGGCGGTCTTCATATGCACCTTATTGGCGATGCCAATGACTACGTGGGTAAAGGTATGACAGGCGGTAAGCTTGTGATTAATCCGCCTAGAGGTGTTGAGTACAACGCACATGAAAGTTCAAGCATGGGTAACACCTGCTTGTACGGCGCTACTGGCGGGAAATTATTTGCTGCTGGTCGTGCAGGTGAACGTTTTGGGGTTCGTAACTCTGGTGCTATTGCCGTGGTTGAAGGTATTGGTGATAACGGTTGTGAATACATGACCGGTGGTATTGTTGCTGTACTAGGCCCTGTAGGCGTCAACTTTGGTGCGGGTATGACAGGTGGATTTGCTTATCTGATGGATGACAATGACGACCTTGATAATCGTGTGAATGCCGAATTGGTTGATGTCATGCCAGTCGAAGATAAAGCCATTTTGGTTGAGCACCTACGTGGCCTAATCAACCAGCATTATGAAGAAACCGGTAGCGATCACTCATTGTCGTTGCTAACCGATTTCGCCGCTACGCTTAAACGCTTTAAGCTTATTAAGCCAAAAACCAGTGATGTGAAAAATCTACTTGGCCACATCAGTCGTTCTAGCGCGGAATTGCGCATTCAGGCGCAATAGGAGGAGATAAAGTTTATGGCAAAGAATGTTTACCAGTTTGTCGATGTTGAACGTATCGATCCGCCTAAAAAGCCGATAATGGTGCGTAAACAAGAGTTCGCTGAAATTTACCAGCCGCTAAGCCAACCTCAAACAGAGGGTCAAGCTGACCGCTGTTTAGATTGCGGTAACCCTTATTGTGAGTGGAAATGCCCCGTTCACAATTACATTCCTCAATGGCTAAGTCTCGCCAATGAAGGACGTATTATAGAAGCGGCGGAATTGTCGCATAAGACCAATAGCTTGCCTGAAGTGTGTGGACGCGTATGTCCACAAGACAGGCTATGCGAAGGTGCTTGCACATTGAATGACGACTTTGGTGCGGTCACCATTGGAAGTATTGAAAAATACATTACCGATACCGCCTTTAAAATGGGCTGGCGCCCAGATATGTCTGATGTGGTGTGGACCGACAAGAAAGTGGCTATTGTAGGCGCAGGACCAGCAGGTCTTGCGTGTGCAGACATACTTGTTCGCAACGGTGTAAAACCGGTGGTTTACGACAAATACGAAGAAATTGGTGGGTTGCTCACTTTTGGTATTCCGTCGTTTAAGCTAGAAAAAGACGTTATCAAACTACGTCGTCAAATCTTTACTGAAATGGGTGTCGAGTTTGTTCTCAATACTGAGATTGGTAAAGATGTTGAATTCCAATCACTCCTTGACGATTACGACGCCGTTTTCCTTGGCATGGGTACCTATAAATCTATGCAAGGTGGTTTCGACAATGAACATGTTGAAGGTGTATTCGACGCGCTACCTTTTCTTATTGCTAACACGAATCGTGTTATGGGCTTAGAGAAAGACGAAGCTGATTATATCGATATGAAAGGCAAGCGAGTTGTTGTACTCGGCGGTGGTGATACCACTATGGACTGTGTACGTACATCTATTCGTCAAGGTGCCGATAAAGTTATCTGTGCCTACCGTCGTGACGAAGAAAGTATGCCCGGCTCACGTAAAGAGGTGGTGAATGCAAAAGAAGAAGGCGTGGAGTTTATGTTTAACTTACAGCCTTTGGATATTGCGGTTGATGAAAACGGAAAAGCGTGCGGCGTTAAGTTAGTGAAAACGGAAATGGGGCCACCGGATATTAACGGTCGTCGACGCCCTGTAGAAGTTGAAGGCTCAGAACATGTGCTTGAAGCTGACGCTGTGATCATTGCATTCGGTTTCCAACCGAGCCCTGCCCCTTGGTTTGCAGAGTTTGGCATTATGCTAGACGAAAAAGGCCGTGTTCGCGCGCCGTCTGCTGGCAAGTTTGCTTACCAAACGTCTAACCCGCAAATTTTTGCTGGTGGCGATATGGTACGAGGCAGTGATTTAGTGGTGACGGCAATTGATGAAGGCCGTAAAGCCGCTGAAGGTATTTTGGATTACATTGGCGTATAACCGCGTTATTGGTCCACATGGCTCGTTGTAATTAGCCTATATAAAAGCTCGCTCCGGCGAGCTTTTTTGTGGGTGTAAACAATTGAACATTCTCATCATCCATAAGAGTCGCTGTCAACATTGCACTGGTATTTGATAAGCCATTCAATGCCCAGTGTCAGTATTTCAAAGAGGCGTGATGGGGGATGAAAACCCCGTTCACAAATCGCTTAACCTCATACCCATTATGTTATGAACATACCTAGTGCCCCCATTTATCTTTTGCGCTTGTGAAGCGAGCCCACTATTATCGATTCAAAGAATCGATTATTGGTTAACAAGCATAATGACGAGCGGTTTACGTAAAAGCATCAATCTAGTTTTACTTAGCGGGCTAGTAGTGGCGAGCCACGCTCTAGCCGATACTGTGACCACAAACGGTTCATTCAATGTACCTGTTACTCAGTCTTGCCCTACTTTCTTTTTTGACGTCTCGCTAATGACCGATGCCCGTCAGTGTCAGCAATTCGACGATAGCTTACCCGCTAGCTTAGTCTATTTCACAAAACGCTCCCCAGAACAGGTAATTACCTTCTATCAAAATACCTACCCGCGATGGGTTGTAACCCCCCCTGTTAACCATCGCACCATGCTTACCGCTGCAGATGATTCGGTTCGTATTGTGGTATCGCCAGACAGTTTGGGCACTCAAGTTGATGTGCTCATCATCCAACAACCCTAGCCTAGCTGCCGTTAACACTTCAACATCTCTCTCCTCGTTCAATGTGGCACCGCCTTTGCAAATTCTTTCTCGAACCCCAAAGGTGTCAAAAAAAGCGTCATTTTTATGACGCACATTACACGTTGATATGCGAGGATTACGATGGAACTGGCAATTATTTTAATGATGTTACTTATTGTTGTGGCATTGGGCGCTATTAAACTGTCTGATGGCGGCGTTGCCTTCCCTTTTAGACGAAAGCCTCAACTTTTTACTCCCGTTGAGCACTCATTCTTAAACTTAATTGAACAAGCCATGGGACGAGAATTCAGAATTGTGTGTCGCGTTAAACTCAGCGACATTGTTTCTGTACGCCAATCGGCGAATAAGAAAACGGCGAGCCAAGCGCTGTCCCGCGCATCATCTCGACAACTCGACTTTGTTTTAGTCGACAAGCACGACATGAGCCCAATACTGGCCATCGACTTGGTACATAATCAAGGTAAAGAGGGTTATAAAACTCAGCGGGACTGGTTTGTCTCTGGCGCACTTGATGCCGCTGGTGTGCCCCACGCAAGAATTAAAGTAAAATCTGGGTACAGTGTGGATGACATTCGGGAATGTCTAGAAAACAAATTAATTCCTTATCGCCGTGTGCAACAAAAGCTTTCGCAAGTACCCACACACAATCCAGAGCCGACGAAACGCCCAACCCGTCCAATTCGTTCGAGTCGCGCTGCCGCTGCGTAATTTACACACTTTAGTATCCCTTAGTTTCCCCCTAGCCTTTGTTGCTCTCGCTTGTTACGGCGACAAAGGCTTTTTCCTACCAGGAAGGTCGCTTTCCTTATACAATTAGCGCATTCACGTGCAGTTATACGCATCATTATTATTTGGTTATTGGTAAAGTTATGAACAAAATTGGCATTTTAGGTGCAATGGATGAAGAAGTGGCGCTATTGAAAGCGTCGCTGTCAGAAGTAAAAGAAGTGCAATGGAAGCATCTAACCTTTTATCAAGGCATGTTACACGGGGTGGACGTTATCCTCGTAAAATGTGGTATAGGTAAAGTTGCATCAGCACTTGCCACTACCGTGCTTATCGAGCAATTCTCGCCGGATGCTATTGTTAATACCGGTTCTGCTGGCGGTTTCGATACGCAACTCAATATTGGCGACTTGGTCATTGGAGAAAACCTCATTCACCATGACGTCGATCTCACTCACTTTGGCTACTCATTGGGCCAATGTGCCGGCATGCCCGAAGACTATAAAAGCGATCCTAAACTCATTGAAGCCGCACAACATGCTGCCAATGATATATCAGGTATTCAGGTGACTAGTGGCCTTATTTGTACCGGTGATGCCTTTATCGGCAGCGACGAAGCCGTGGCGGCGCTGAGAACTAAGTTTCCAGCGATGAAAGCCGTCGAAATGGAAGGCGCAGCGATAGGTCAAACATGTTACATGCTCGACGTGCCATTTTTAGTCATTCGCTCTCTTTCAGATATCGCTGGAAAAACCTCATCAGTATCCTTTAAAGAATACCTAGAAACAGCGGCGAAAAACTCCGCAAAGTTGGTGATGGCCATGGTTAAAGCACTTGCCTAACTGATGGATGCCCTGTTAACTGATTCTGCCTACCAAAGCATACTGGTGCTTTGGTTGGCCGTATTGGTAGATGCATTATGGCGATGGCCGCTAAGTAGTCATCCGCTTACGCTTATGCGCTATTTGGTTAAACAAATGGGCGCGAGGGTCTTACCCGGCAAAGAGTACCCCCCAAAGCAGCACTATATTTCCGGTTCTCTTGCGGCGGTAGTGTTGTTGGGCCCGCTCATTGTCTGCTTAGGCATGTTGGTATACATGGCTGAATACCCGGTATTTTTCGAGGTGGTTATCATGATGACTGTGCTCGACTTCGGTTACCAACGAAAACAATTTGGCAAAGTGCTTACCGTGGTAGGGAAAAACAAGAAAGTGTTAACCCGTGAAATATTATCCACCATTGTGGCACGGGATTGCGCGCGCTTAAGCGATGTTGGCGTGGCTAAAGCAGCCATAGAGAGTCTCTGGCTAAAGTTTTTATACTTATACTGCGGCGTGATTTTTTACTTTGTTCTTGCCGGTCCCGTGGCTGCGCTTACCTATCGATTGCTCTTGCTCACCTCGTGGCAATGGCATTATCGACACCCAGCAATGAAACATTTTGCCAAGCCGATTCGAAAACTAGTGCAACTACTAGTTATTCCTCCCGCCACCTGCGGCGCGCTAATGACGCTGCTAACTTCTCACCCCCTTAAGGGACTGACAGCATTTAGGCAAAGTCCTGCGAAAGATAAGACATCATTGCTTTTAGCCTTATTTGGTGGTGTAAACAACCTTCAGTTAGGCGGCCCTGCTATTTATCATGAAAAGAAATATCGGTTTCCTCGCGTGGGCAGTCAGCGACAAGTAACACACTCCGACATGGTACGTGCAAAACGCACTATTTTTAGTGGCATGTGTGTCATGGTTGCCTTAGCGAGCTTGACACTGTTGTTGATCGCCGTAAATCTACAGTCTAAAGCCCACCTACTATAAATCTGCGCTCTTAATATTGATAAAACGCGCCTGCCTGACAAACAACAATTCGCCTACTTATTGAACTAATCAGACCAACTTAAGGTATAAAGAACACACAGCTAAAGTTATACTAAAGTAGAATTAAGAATTTTAGGATCCCCATGCGTATTGTTGTGACCGCTTGTATCGTTATCATAGCGATATCTCTGTTCGTTTCTTTACAGTGCACCGCCAAGGCTCGCGCGCAGCATACCCCTGTTGTTAAGTCGCCATTTTTAATGGAGAGAATAAAAAACAACGATTGGATGCTTATCGACGTACGCTCACCACAGGCCTATGCCAATGGCCATATTCCTGGCGCTATTAATATGCCTCACGAAAAGATAAACGACTATTTAAGTGAGCTTGAGCAGCACAAAAACAAACCTATCATTATCTATTGCCAAAGGGATAAAGAAGCACATATCGCTATGAAGATGCTCGAAAAAATGAATTTCAGTGAAGTCATTCATTTTGAAGGAGATATGCTAGGTTGGAACGGTACGGGGGCCACAATAGACAGAATGTAATGCTTGTATATGTGCTAACGCCCTCTCTGTGATACACTTTTTTTATTCCATTTTAAGCCCGCTCTTTTATGAAGATAGATATCGCAACGCCAGCCATGTTGTTTCCGGCAATATCATTACTGTTGTTGGCGTACACCAATCGCTTTCTCACACTCGCCACCATTATTAGAAACTTTTCTAAAGAAGAAGCTGATGACAACACTCAAGCGCAAATTAAAAATCTTCGTTTACGAATACAGCTGATTAAGCGCATGCAGATAGCGGGTGTAGGAAGCTTTTTCTTGTGTGTAGTCTCTATGCTCGCTATTTACCTCACCTACCAGCAAGTTGGAAATTGGGTATTTGCAGCGAGTCTTGTGTCCTTATTATATTCGTTATGGATGTCGGTAAGAGAAATTCTCATTTCCGTAGAAGCACTGGACGTTCATTTAGACGGTATTAAGAACGCACCTACTATGAAATCTCGAAAATAAATACTATTGCCTCAAAACAAAAATATAGGTTAGGTTAATCATTCCACACAAAAACGGAGCCTAACCATGTCCTACATAGACGGTTTTGTCGTAGCGGTACCCACTGAAAATAAACAAGCCTACCTTGAACACGCTAAGTTGGCAGGCAGTATCTTTAAAGAATACGGCGCACTTCAAATCATAGAAGCTTGGGGCGACGATGTACCAAGTGGAGAGATAACCTCCTTCCCCCTTGCAGTGAAGGCAAAAGAGGATGAAACCGTTGTATTCTCCATTGCAATATGGCCCTCTAAAGAGGTGAGGGACTCTGGTTGGCAGAAAATTATGGATGACCCCAGAATGCAAGAGGGAGAAAACCCCATGCCATTCGACGGTAAACGATTAATTTATGGCGGCTTTGAGCCTTTGCTGACGCTTTAGCGCTAGGCAAAAAAAACCGCTGAAAACATCAGCGGTTTTAGATAGTGCGATTTAACGTTTACGCTAGGGTAATACGCGCAAACTTGCGTTTACCCACCTGATACACGTTTTCACCTTTCTCAGCAATAACTAAACGGGTATCTTCTACTTTGTCGCCGTTAATTTTAACGGCACCTTGCTTAATCATGCGCATGGCATCTGACGTAGAACCCACTAGCTTAGCTTCTTTCAAAAGGTTACCAATAGCGATGCCTTCGTCACCTAACGCAATCTCTATTTCTGGCATATCATCGGGGATTGCATTTTTCTGGAAGCGCTGGATAAAGTCTTGATGCGCGCCTTCAGCAGCAGCTTCATCGTGGAAACGAGCAATAATTTCTTTCGCCAACAAAATTTTGATGTCTCGTGGGTTTTCACCTTGTTCCACACGCGTTTTAAGCTCAGCAATTTCTTCAAGCGGACGGAAGCTTAGCAAATCGTAGTAACGCCACATTAAATCATCGGAAATAGACATCACTTTACCAAACATCTCATTCGGTGCGTCTGTGATACCGATGTAGTTATTCAGTGATTTAGACATTTTCTGAACGCCATCTAGGCCTTCAAGGAGCGGTACCATCACAATAGATTGTTGGGTAATGCCTTGCTCTTTTTGAAGCTCACGCCCCATTAGCAGGTTAAATCGTTGATCAGTACCACCAAGTTCAACATCAGATTTCAGAGCCACTGAGTCCCACCCTTGCACTAGCGGGTAGAGAAACTCATGGATAGCAATAGGTTGGCCATTGTTGTAACGCTTTTTAAAGTCATCACGCTCAAGCATTCTCGCCACGGTTTGGCTAGCGGCCAACTTAATCATGCCAGCTGCACCTAACTCATCCATCCACTCAGAGTTAAACCGAATCTCAGTTTTCTCTTTATCGAGGATTTTGAACACCTGCTCTTGATAAGTTTTTGCGTTTTCTAATACCTGATCTTTACTTAGGGGCTTGCGTGTGACATTTTTACCTGTAGGATCGCCGATAAGGCCAGTAAAGTCACCAATAAGAAAAACAACCTTGTGACCAAGTTGCTGGAATGTACGCAACTTGTTGATCAGAACAGTGTGACCAAGATGCAGATCAGGCGCAGTTGGATCAAAACCCGCTTTAATAGTTAAGGTTTTGCCGGATTTTAGTTTTTCGATTAAATCCTCTTCGGGGAGTATTTCATCTACACCCCGTTTAATCTCAGCTAGCGCTGTTTGCCAATCTTTCATTAGTTATTCACACTCTTTGATAACATTAATATAATTTTGGCCGCATTTTACGCGTACAACGGAACCATTGAAAGGTTTGCGCGTCAAAAAACGAATTACAAACTGTCATGTTGTTAAACCCAACAGCTTTACGGGCAACGCTGCGCATTGAATTGTCCTGATTTGAATGAATCAATCGCGAAGATAAGAGCTTTTGGGTGTAACAATTTGCGCTAACAATATAATGAGAAAAGTCACATTAATAGTGACGTATGTGAAACCGTGTAGTACACATAAAAATTCTCAGGTG
The DNA here is from genome assembly GCF_015767655.1 of Alteromonas sp. B31-7. NCBI lineage: Bacteria > Pseudomonadati > Pseudomonadota > Gammaproteobacteria > Alteromonadales > Alteromonadaceae > Alteromonas > Alteromonas sp. B31-7. Next base: position 1,023,044 of record NZ_CP065233.1, on the reverse strand, counting down.
GGCAGTAGTATGAGAAAGAAATTAGACGCCTCAAAGGCGCTGAATCTATTTAAAAAATTACCCAAGCAGCATAGAACAGGCATCGCCGTAGCGAGCTTATTTCTAGGCACGCTGATTCTTTTACCGTCAGAATCGGTAGAAGCCAGTCGTCATCAAGAAGCCTATATTCTTGATGCGGGTGTTCGCTATCCAGTAGAGCTTCATATCACCCCCTCTACCGATGTATTAACCGGTGAAGAAGAGTCTAGCTGGCAAACGTACAAAGTGAGAAGTGGCGACACCTTAGCTAAGCTTTTCAAACGTGCAGGCTTTACTTCTCGTGACGTGTATAACGTGACTCAAGCTGGCGAATTGACAAAAACTCTCGTGACCTTGTTGCCTGGCGATGAACTTTCCTTCAAAACGAATAAAGAAGGCGGGTTTGGCGAGTTAAAGTATAAGCTGTCTTCAACAGAGACCTTGTTTGTACGTCCAGACTCGTCAAAGGACAATGCGCCTTTGGTGGCTGAACTTGAAAAGCGAGATGTAGATATTCGATACAATTTTGCCCAAGGTGAAATTCACTCAAGTTTTTGGAACGCTGCCGTAACAGCCGGCCTTACCAGCAACCAAATTATGAATCTTGCGGGTATATTCGGTTGGGATATCGACTTTGCCATGGAAATTCGTTCTGGTGATACCTTCAATGTGGTATTCGAAGAACAATACATTGATGGTGAGTTTGTCGGTTACGGCGACATCGTGGCCGCTGAATTTACCAACCAGGGTGAGCTTTTTAGTGCCATTTTGCATGAAGACGGCACCTACTATACCCCGGAAGGACGCAGTATGCGTAAGAGTTTCTTACGCGCACCGGTAAACTTCAGGTATGTGAGTTCTAACTTTACTAAAGCGCGTTTCCATCCAGTGCAAAAACGCTGGAAGGCACACCGTGGCACCGATTACGTTGCGGCAGTCGGCACGCCGGTTATGGCTGCCGGTGATGGTAAAGTCATTAAATCAGGCTACGATAAATACAATGGTCACCATGTGTTTGTTCAGCATGGGGAAAAGTACACCACCAAGTACCTGCATTTTAAGAAACGTGCGGTAAAAGTGGGCGACACGGTTAAGCAAGGGCAAACGGTTGGGTATTTGGGTAGCACAGGTATGGTGACTGGCGCGCACTTACACTATGAATTCTTAGTGGATGGTGTACACAGAAACCCGCGAACGGTGGAATTGCCCAAAGCGCAGCCTATTGCTAAAGAAGAGCGTGCAAGATTTATGGAAATTGTCGACGTTCGCCAACAGCAACTTAACAATAACAAGCGCATTATGCTTGCGATGAAATAACCATTGAATGGCTAAGTTCATTGGCCTTATGTCAGGTACCAGCATGGACGGCGTAGACGCCGTCCTTTGCGAAATATCTGAGCATGAATGTACAACGCTAGGCGCCTATTCTCTTCCCTACCCTGAGTCACTACTGCGTGCCTTACACGCACTTTGCGTGCCCTCAACGGACGAAGTCAACACCCTTGCCATTGCCGATAGATGGGTAGCGGAAGTCTTTGCTCAGGCGGCTTTAGGACTTCTGAATAAGTATCAGGTTTCTGCAAAGACGATTTGCGCCATTGGTTCTCATGGCCAGACCCTTCGCCATTATCCAAATAGCGACATTCAATCGGCAGTATTTAAGCCGCAGGACATGCGTGGGTTCACTTGCCAAATTGGCGATCCAAGCACCATTGCTGCACTGACGAATATTAACGTGGTGGCCGACTTTCGCCGCAAAGATATTGCCCTTGGCGGGCAGGGTGCGCCTCTAGTGCCCGCCTACCATGCTGCGGTATTTTCTGACCCTGAAAAGTATCGCGCATTAGTGAATATTGGCGGCATCGCCAATATCACGGTTTTACCTCCCAGCCAGTCAACAAAGCCGCCAAAGGGCTTCGATACTGGCCCAGGTAATACCCTCATGGATCATTGGATTAAACGGCACCAAAACCTGCCCTACGATAAGCATGGCAACTGGGCGCGGCAAGGCCAGGTGCATGCTGAGCTGTTAGCACGGCTGTTGGAAGATAAGTATTTTGCACTTTCCCCCCCTAAAAGTACGGGGCGTGAGTATTTTAATCCTGCATGGCTAGCCAATTACTTGTCACAATTTAATGCACCAGCAGACAAACCACAGCATCCCCGTCAGCAAGGAGACGCAAATACGTCCCCTTCCTCTATTCCCCCTCAAGATGTGCAAGCCACTTTGCTTTCACTGACCGCACAAACTATTGCTGATGATGTTGCTCGCGAACTTAACGAGTGTGGCGCCAATGACGAGAAAAGCGACGTCGTCATTTGCGGTGGAGGCGTATTTAATCTCGCCCTTATGCAACAGTTAAAAGACCGGCTTCCAGCCTATAGGGTTGTAACCAGCGAGGCGCTTGGCATACATCCCCAACACGTTGAAGGCGCCGCCTTTGCGTGGCTAGCCTATGCATATATTCACGATATTCCCGGTAATATTCCCGCTGTCACTGGCGCATCTGCCGCAACGGTACTGGGCGGGTTATACAAATAACTACACAGGTATAGATAAACATACCTTTAGCACAAATAATCATTGTCTGCTTCCCCTTCACTAGGCTAAACTTTATACTAAAGTCGAATCTATCATCACCTTCCAAGCAGCTTCGTCACTTCAGATTAAACGCAGTGCAAATAACACAACCTGTTTGACTTGTTTAATAAACGCATGAAAAAGGAGATTTCGCGTTGTCAGGAGAAAAGAAAACCGTTCTGGTTGTAGACGATACCCCGGAAAATATCGACCTACTATCAGCTGTACTTAGCCCTTATTTTAAAGTTAAAGCTGCCATGAACGGTGCCTTAGCGATTAAAATTGCGCAGGGTAAAAACAAACCCGATATTATTCTCCTTGACGTCATGATGCCCGACCTAGACGGCTATGAAGTTTGCCGCCGCCTAAAAAAGGATGTGTCTACCGCCGCAATTCCTGTCATTTTTGTCACCGCAAAAAGTGAAATTGAAGACGAGCAAAAGGGCTTCGATTTAGGCGCTGCCGACTATATCGCCAAACCAATAAGCCCGCCCATCGTCGTGTCGAGAGTTAAAGCTCAGATTGCACTTTACGATCAGGCGCGTCACCTTGAAGCACTTGTTGCACAACGCACAGAAGACTTGCACCACACGCGTCTTGAGATTATTCGTCGCTTAGGCAAAGCAGCAGAATACAAAGATAACGAAACCGGCATGCACGTTATTCGCATGAGTTACTTCAGCAAATTCCTCGCTGAAAAATTAGATGTGTCTGAAGAATGGATAGACCTTCTTCATAACGCTGCCCCTATGCATGATGTGGGAAAAATAGGTATTCCTGATTCAATTTTGCTAAAGCCAGGCAGGCTTGATCCGCAAGAGTGGGAGATCATGCAAAAACATGCGCAGCTCGGATGCGAAATTATCGGCGATAGTGACGAGCCCTTGCTAAATATGGCTAGAGAAATCGCGCTTTATCACCATGAAAAATGGGATGGAAGTGGTTACCCTCAGGGTATAAAAGGAGAGGCTATTCCGCTTTCTGCACGAATTGTAGCGATTACCGATGTATTTGATGCGCTAACGAGTGAGCGCCCCTACAAAAAAGCGTGGAGCGAAGAACGCGCAATTGCACTGATAGAATCTGAAGCTGGTAAGCATTTCGACCCTACTCTTGTTCCCCTGTTTTTAGAATGTTTAGAAGAAATTAGGGAAATACAAACACGTTTCGGCGACGAGATATTTGCAGCGCACAAATAAGGTGTTCGTCATGCCCACCGACATTCACGCGAAGAAGAGCCCATGATGCGACATTTCCCCTATCGCACTGGCAGTGCATATATCGTAAGGGCAATGATAGCCATTTTGCTATTTTGTTGCGCTTTGCTTCCCGTGCATGGTCAACAAAAAATTGAAAGCCTTTCTCTTCACGACGGCCTACTTAACCCCCAGGTTTACGATGTCGCTAAAGACGAGCAAGGCTTTATTTGGTTTGGGACTGCCGACGGTGTAAAGCGTTACGACGGCTACACATTCACCTCATTTCGACACGATAAAAATACCCCTTCCTCGCTGTCAAATAACAGTGTTGGCGCCATGCTCATCGACAGCAAAAATAGGTTGTGGATAGGCACCTGGGGAGGGGGACTAAACCTCTATCAACGAAAAACGCAAAACTTTAAGCACTTCTTGCAAGATGAAGAAAACCCGTCGTCATTAGGTGGGAATAAAATCCAAGCTATTTTCGAATCGCGTTCAGGGCAAATTTGGATAGGCACCAATGGTGGGGGCTTAAACCTGTTTAACGACGTCGACAATACCTTTGTTAGATTTGAACATAACCCTAATGATAAAACCTCACTCGGTCACAACCGCGTTTGGAGTATTGCCGAGGATCCTAGCAATAATATCTGGGTTGGCACCTCTGATGGGCTGTATAGAAAATCCCGTTATACCACCCAATTTGAACGTTTTGGTGATACGCCTAATGGCCTAGATCACCCAGAAGTACGAGCGATTTATATTAATAAAAAAGGGTATATGTGGATAGCGACACGCAATAGTTTTGGCCGCTTTTATCCTAAATCTAATCGCTACGCTCCCATTGAGTTCCCTGCTGGAGCCATACCTAGCGTCACTAAAATTACCCCTTACGAAGATGCGCTGCTGCTTTCTACCTTTGCCGGTATTTTTAAATTCAATACCCGCAAAGCCACTTTCGAGCCCGCGGCTGAGAATGGTGATTGGGCATTGTTAGACAACCGCGACGTCCGGCAAGTTATGGTTGAATCCTCCGGTCTGCTGTGGGCGGCCACCCGCTACTCAGGGATAAAAAAAGTGTTTCTAAACCCACCTCGCTTCCAGGGTTGGACAAATATTCTAAGCAACCAAATGTTGTCGGGGTTGTTTTCGCAAATAATTTCTATGGCGCAAAAACCCAATGGAGAAATGTGGCTGGGTACAGGAAGAAGCTTGGTTAATTTCGACGGTATATCTAAATTTACCCCACAGATGTCACAAGAAAATTTAGACAATTTGAATCGCCTTCGTATTGATAGCATGACCTACGATAACAACGAGGGGCTATACCTAGGCACCGACTTTGGTCTTTATTATTTAGCCACCTCTTCCAGTGATTTAGAAGAAATAGCCTTAGACTGGGCTGGCGGTTTAAACAACACGGTTGAATGGGTGGCGCACGACGCTGAGGGTTGGCTATGGTTGAATTTAGCCAAGTATCGCCATGTAGTGCGCTGGAACCCTAAAACGAACGAAGTGCAGCGTTACCTTGATGAAGTTGATGCGGAGTTCACTTTTATTGACAATCAAAATAACGCTTGGGTGGGCACCCAAGGAGAAGGCTTGTTTCGAATTGACCCATCAACGCAAGGGGTTATCAACTACAACGCTAATGACGATGCAAACACCTTAAGCAGCAACCATATCAATGCGGCTATGCAGGCAATTGACGATACTATTTGGTTCGCGACTAACCGCGGCTTAGAAAAATATACGCCGTCTACAAAGTCATTTGAAACCATCAGTTTAGATATTGATGGTGTAGGGTTCGCGGTACTGTCTTTGGTGCAAGACCGTCAAGGAATGCTGTGGCTAGCCACCTCGAAAGGCATCTATCGGCTAAACCCTAATACTCAGGAATTTCAGTATTTTACCACTAACGACGGTTTACACAGCAATACTTTCCTCCCCCGCTCCGCCTTGTTAGCCTCTGATGGTTTTATTTATTTTGGCAGTATTGATGGGCTTACCGGCTTTAACCCTAATGCCGTTAGTGCCAACGACGCAATTCCCCCGCTCGCCATTACTGGCGTTGAAATAGACGGCGAAGAAGTGTTTCCCGTACCCACGTCTTTGGTACTTCCTAACGACTATAAACAATTAACCATAACGTTTGCAGCTCTCGATTACCATGCGAGTGAAGATAACCAATATCGCACCCGCCTAGTCAACTACTATGATACGTGGAGTGACATAACCGATCGCTACACAGTGTCTTATGCGCGCATGCAACCTGACACCTACCTTTTTGAAGTGATTGGCAGTAATAACCATGGTACCTGGAACCTTAAACCGCAAACCTTAACACTGATTGTACCGCCCTTATGGTATCAAACACTGTGGTTCAAAATATTAGCCCCACTTAGCCTATTACTGCTTATCTACGCTTTTTACAAAAACCGGCTTAACAAGCATTATGCAACCGAGAAATACCTCTCTGCCCAAGTAGAGCGAAGAACGCGAGATATATTTGTACTAGGCGATGTAGGGCGCGACCTCGCTGCCACTACAGATACAGAAAACATTGCGAAACTGCTGTTTCAGCAACTCGACCAAGCCCTTGAAGCGAATAGCTTTATGGTGGGCCTATATCACCCGCAATCCCATCAAGTGAGTTTTATTTTCACCATGGTTGACGGCCAACGTAGTCAACCGACATCCATTGATACCAATCAATCTAATGACCCTGTCGCTTGGACAATCAATTGCAAGAGAGAGTTTATTGCACAAACAACAGAACAATGGGAGCAGGCCGGATTAGCGCCTTCGCAATGCTTTAATGGTGAACACACCCAATCGGCGGTATGCCAGCCGCTAATGGCAGGAAACACCTTGCTAGGGGTAGTCGCCATCTATGCAAACGCGCCAAACGCATTTGACACATCACAAGTAAATATCTTTCGCATTGCCTCAAGCTTTGCGTCTGTTGCCATATCAAACAGTCTGTCATTTAAAGAGTTAGCTGAAGCAGAACAACGATTAGAGCTGGCTATGACGGGCGCGAATGCCGGTACCTGGGAATGGGATCCTGCCAGCGATACCTTGATTACCAACGCGGTATGGGCCTCGATGCTTGGCTATACCAAGGATGAGCTAGCGTCTCGTTATGGTGCAGATACGAATATTCTTCCGTTTTTAATTCACCCTGATGATAAAGAAAAGTGCGAACTTGGCTTAAAAAGGCACCTGAGCAACGAAACACATGATTACCGCTGCGAGTATCGTATGCAATGTGCTGATGGTGCATACAAATGGGTGCTGAGCGTAGGCCGCGCAGTCAGAGAAAACAGCGACACTCACTCCCTTAAAATGTTTGGTATTCACCTTGATGTGAATACAGCCAAAGCCATGGAGACCGCGTTAAAAGAAGCGAAAGAAAAGGCAGAAAGCGCAACACAAGCTAAGTCAGATTTTCTTTCCAATATGTCCCATGAAATTCGCACGCCCATGAATGCTATCATAGGCATGAGCCACCTTGCCTTACAAACCCAATTGAATGCAAAGCAGCAAAACTATATTGAGAAAGTGCACCGTAGCGCCGAGTTACTGCTGGGAATTATCAACGACATCCTCGACTTTTCTAAAATTGAAGCGGGTCGTTTAGAAATTGAAGAAATTCCGTTTGAGCTAGACGACGTGCTCGAAAATATGGCAAACGCCATCGCTTTTAAGGCCGATGAAAAAGGGATAGAACTTTACTTCGACATAGACAATGACGTACCCAAAACCTTTATTGGAGATCCCTTAAGACTAGGCCAAATTCTACTAAATTTAGGAAATAATGCGGTTAAGTTCTCCAACGAAGAGGGGGAGATAGTTGTCGTGGTGAAACTACGCAACGAAAACCACTCACATTGTTGCCTTGAATTTTGCGTGTCGGACAACGGCATAGGCATGACGCCGGAACAAAAAGGGAAATTATTCCAATCCTTTAGCCAAGCAGATTCCTCTATTACACGAAAATATGGCGGCACTGGGCTTGGACTCGCAATATCAAAAGATCTTGTGGGGCTAATGGGCGGAGACATTTGGGTTGAGTCTGAAATAGATAAAGGCAGTCAATTCTTCTTTACCGTTAATTTAGGCTACAGAGAATCAGAAAGAACCAATATACAACATAGCGTAAAACCACACTTAAATATCCTGGTCGTTGACGACAGTGAAACCGCCAGAGAGGTATTGCATAGCCAACTCACAAGCTTTGGCATCCAACATAAAGTGGTTAGTAGCGGTCATGAAGCCATTACTTTGTTAGAACAACAACACATACAGCCCTTTGATTTAATTCTTATGGATTGGAAAATGCCACACATGGATGGGCTCGAAACCGTGGCTCAGATTCGTCAACACGCTTCAATTTGCTATCAGCCTAAAATTATCATGGTGACTGCATTTAACAGTAACGACATGGAAGAAGAAACCAGACACCTTGATATTGAGAATACGTTAACCAAGCCTGTTACCGCGTCCACGTTATTAGAGGCCATATCACGCAGTGTCGGGGTAAATAAGGTCGCTAAGACCAGGTTAAAAAGTGCCAATGACAATACCGCCTTTGCACACATTCTTGGCGGCCTACACCTACTTCTGGTTGAAGATAACGAGATGAACCAGGAATTAGCGTGTGAATTACTTGATGCCGTAGGTGTAAAAACAACGGTGGCTGAAAATGGTGAGGTAGCACTCACGCTACTGGAAAAACACAACGTTGACGGCGTGCTAATGGACTGCCAAATGCCTGTTATGGACGGCTATTCCGCCACTCGAGAAATTCGCAAAAAAGCAAAATATCAAACGCTGCCTATTATTGCCATGACAGCGAATGTGATGGCCGACGATATCGCCAAAGTTAGCGCCTGTGGCATGAATGCCCACATTGCAAAACCCATAAACGTGAGGGTGATGTACGAAACCCTTAGCCGTATTTTAGTGCCGTCAAAGATTCATGCTATTACTGAAAATAATGACCCCGAGCACGTTGAATTCCCTGTTAATTCTATTTCTGGCGTGGATCTTCAAAAAGGGCTTTTATCCGCCAATTACAATGTTGCACTTTATCAAAAGCACCTGCTGAAATTTGCCGAAAAATATCGGTATTTTGCGCACACGCTGAAGACATCGATAGAAGAACGTCGTTACAAAGATGTTACCCGTGAAATCCATACATTGAAGGGGTTAGCGGGCAGTATTGGGGCACAAACATTATACCAAGACGCAGAGATTCTGGAACGTAAGTTAAATACCAATATCCACATCGAAGCTGATGAAGCCACAGCCACCATGCTAGAGAGTTTGCAACGTGTGGTTTCATCCATTGACGCTGTCGACGCGCAGCTCACTGCGACAGAGTCCCTGCAAAACGACAGCATTGATGTTGAAACATTTACCGCAAGATTACACCAACTGCTCGACTTACTTGACGATTATGACACTGAAGCAGTAGACGTGGTGGAAGAACTCAACAGAAATGCAAAAGGCCTGTCCTGCGAAGTTATCAGTGAGCTTGAGTGCATAGCAAAAGCGCTGCGGCTGTACGACTTTGAAACTGCAACTACCCACGCTAACAAGCTTCTTAACATTGTGTAGTCACAGATCCCAGGCCCCCCTTGATGGTAGTTTTTTCAAGCCCCCTCAATATTCAATTTCACACTATGAAAGATATTTTTGCACTCACCTTCACCATTGAATCAATCCAAGAAGAAGCCATTTAAGTAATCACTACATGTTAAATAAAACCGCATATAAAGGATTACAAAATGACAGACTCTGCTCTTTTTCGCCCACTGACATGGGCCGATAACAGCCTTAACAATAGAATGGTTCTTGCACCTATGACCCGAGGCCGTGCTGGCAGTGATCGCATCCCTAATAAAATAATGGGGGATCACTACGTACAGCGAGCTGATGCAGGATTAATTATTACCGAAGCCACCGCAATTTCAAAAGAAGGAATAGGTTGGGTAGATTCACCGGGGATCTACACTGACAAAATGGTTGATGGCTGGCGTTCAGTGGTTGATCGCGTCCATGAAGTGGATGGCAAAATAGTGCTTCAGCTATGGCACACAGGCAGAGCATCACACAGTGACTTCCATGACGGTGCCCTTCCCCTTTCTGCTTCTGCTATTGCTATTCAAGGGGATGAGATTCATACCCCAAAAGGTAAAAAAGCGTACGAAGTGCCAAAAGCGATGTCGTACGATGATATTCAGCGCACGGTTAATGATTATAAAAAGGCCGCCGTCAATGCGAAAGCCGCAGGCTTCGACGGTATCGAAGTGCATGCTGCCAATGGCTACCTGATCAATCAGTTTTTGGACAGTCGTAGCAATCAACGTGATGACAAATACGGCGGGAGCCTTGAAAATCGCTATCGTTTTTTACACGAGATTCTCGATGCCGTGTTCGATGTATGGCCTGCGGAAAACGTAGGGGTTCGCCTTTCTCCCAATGGCGTGTTTAACGATATGGGCGCCGACGACTTCAGAGAAACCTTCACCTACGTGGCTCAGCAGTTAAATAAGCGCAAGCTGGGTTACTTGCATGTCATGGACGGCCTCGCATTTGGCTTTCATGAGCGGGGGGAGCCTATGTCACTGGCAGAGTTTAGAGCGCTTTATGATGGTTTGTTGATAGGCAATTGTGGTTACACTAAGGCAGATGCCGAACAGCGTATTAATGATGGCGATGCAGACATGATTGCGTTTGGCCGCCCTTGGATCACCAATCCAGATTTACCCACCCGATTTAAACACGACTACCCATTGGCGGCATTTGATGACCCGTCTACTTGGTACGGTGGAAGTGAAGAAGGGTATACAGATTTTCCCACCTATCGCGAGAAAACGGGTAAAGACGCGATGACTTCTCTCACCTGATGTCAGGCTTAGGAAGATTAAGTGCGCTAACGGCTTTTTCATTGGCAGTTAGCGTACCTTCAATTCGTTAAACTGGTGTTCTGATTAATTAAAGTTCGATGTTTCGCTGGCTAAAACAGCCAGCTTTTCTAAACAAGACATCCATGCATATTGATGCTGATCTGTTTCATCTTGATTGGCAAAGCCACTTTGCATGACCACCAGTCTAACCTGACCATCATTCACCGCTTCAAAATGAACATCTACCGCTGTCATCACTGAGTCTTCCAAGTTATCTTCCCATGCCCAGGAAAATGCAAGCTTCTCGTTTGCTAACACGGTCACGTATTCGCCGGTCAAGGACATTTCTGTGCCATGGGGTTCTAGCATTTTAATGCGGTAACGGCCACCTTCTTTAAAATCACTCATAACCTGGGTTACGCTGCAATCGCCTGGAGCAAACCATTCTGATAAATATTCAGGCTCGTGAAAAGCTGCGTAGATAAACGGTAAGCTTCCGTCTAATGTGACATCTATAGTAAATTGATGCATGAAAACACCCTTAGTGCTGATACAACGAAAAAATCCCGAGCCTGTGAAACTAATAGGCTCGGGTGAAGGAGAACATCTTCATTGTTTTTATCGGCATGGTTAGGAAATAACTTAACCACACATTTGTTAGACTTTTTGTTATATCGCCAACGCTAAAAACAACAACTTGAAGTCAAAAATATAACGAGATATCCCATTGCGTTAAAGGACTGTGTCGTTAATCATCGTCATAACAAGAGGAAAGATGAGTTTACCGTGGAGTATTTAAACCAATGACACGCCCCTTTTTACCCGCTTTGCCTATCACCATTTTAAGCCAAAACGCTGACGCCATACGCACAGCACTCCATACTGCTATGAAGAAAAACAGCTGTTTAAAAGCAGGGCCAGAAGTGCTGATAAGACAAGCCACAGACACCCCTTCACAGATTAATTGTGACGCCGTTGAGGTCATGATTGCCGACCCAGATTTAGCCGCACAAATTATTCCTGACTGCACAAATTTAACCTGGTGCCAGTCTACCTGGGCTGGGAACGCGCCTTTGCTTAACGGAGGCAAAACCGACTACACCTTAACCGCACTAAGAGGGGTATTTGGGCCGCTCATGCGTGAATATGTCTTTGCTTACCTTTTGCAACATGCAAGAAACCTCGACGGATTTGCTGAACAGCAAGCCGCTACGCCCCCTCGGTGGGAATCGGCTACACGCATGCCTTTGCGTGGGCAAACACTAGGGATAATAGGCGTGGGAGATATTGGCAAAGCGTTAATGCCGGTGGCACAAAGCTTTGGAATGACAGTGATTGGTGTCTCGCGAAGTGGTAACGCGGTTAAGGGGGTTGAACGCATGTATGCCACCGCAGAACTTCACCAGTTTGCCCAACAGGCAGATCATGTGGTTAATCTCATGCCTGACACGCCGGGCACCTATGGGCGACTAAACGAAGACTTTTTTGCCTGTTTAAAGCCTCACAGCATCTTTATTAATGCAGGCCGTGGAAACGCAGTAGATGACGAAGGGCTTCTTAGCAGCCTCGACAAGCACCATCTTGCCCATGCTGTGCTAGATGTATTTACACAAGAACCTTTGCCTAGCTCACACCCTTTTTGGCGCCACCCTAAGGTAACCGTTACCGCGCACACAGCAGCAGAGTCTCGCCCTGCTGATGTGGCGAGCGTGTTTCTCGACAATGCCACACGCTTTGCTCATGGTGACACATTGCTGTACCAATGTGATTTTGCAAAAGGATATTAAGCCTTTCTGAGTCACTAATCTCGTGGGTTAGTGGCCGTAATTTCAATTCGGTCTTGGTGTTTTTCATGAAATTCCAGTAACTGAGGATAGGCTTTCATGTCGTGTAATTCTCTAAACAACACCCAGTCAATCATAGTATAAAGGCATATTTCAGGGTAACTCCAGCCACTGAAGCCACCTTGACTTAACTGCTCAGAAAGGGTGGAAAGTACTGCTTCAATCCGCTCGTTTTGTAAGCTGAAGTATAATTTGTCTTGGGTTATATCTATATCAGAGCGCTTCAATAACATCAGCTGTACAAAAGAATCGTTAGCGGCGTCGATTAGTGTCAGCTGGTTTTCTTCTTCCCAACTCAGCCCGTCATGGTCTAACTTTTCTGCTAAATAGTTGTAAATGACACGAGAGTCGAAAATCATTTCGCCATCATCTTCTAAACAAGGCACTTTTAATGTGGGGTTGCGAGACGCTAAAAGCGCTCTATCTTCACCCGAAAAAATCTGCAAATTTAAGAATTCATGCTCTGTTGAAAATAAAACAATACGAATACGGCGAACATAAGGAGAAGTGGTTGAACCATAAAGTTTCATAAAATACGTCCATAAATTGAACTAGCTTAAGAAACCAGTGTAGCCAGATAAAATGAAGATTGGGAAATGATTTTTAACAAGAAGAAGACAGGCATACGGAATAATACGATGTATGCCTAGTTTTCATTCACTGTCGCTGACTACACGCTAAAGCTAGCGCCACATCCGCATGTGGTGGTGGCATTGGGGTTTTCAACCAAAAACCGTGACCCTTCTAACCCGTCAACGTAATCCACCACGCCGCCAACTAAGTATTGTAAACTCATGGGGTCGACCACGAGTGTTACGCTATCCTTTTCGATAGTCATATCGCCGTCGTTAACTTTTTCATCAAATGTGAAGCCGTATTGAAAGCCCGAACATCCACCGCCAGTCACGTACACACGCAACTTTAGGTCGGGATTCTCTTCTTCTGTCACAAGGGCTTTAACCTTCGCTGCCGCTGCATCAGAAAACTCAATTGGCAACGCTGTTTCTACAGTCATACCCACCTCTTAATAAACCGAGTGCCTATGCACTTTTGCTTGAGCGCAATTATCTAATACTTGCGTACTGCTAGCAACTATTGGGGCAAAACTTAACGAATCAAGCTTAGTTTACGACATCAGCCAATACATTAACCCAGCTCCTACCATACTCCCTAGCATGAGCGCAGCAATTAACAGCGTCCACATGGGGGCAAATCGTACTTCTGTTTCAGCCTGAGAGCCTTGTGGCGGAATAACCTTTAAGTCAGCTTGATCAATATTAAACACGGCGCACATCGCCATGACTGTTTCGGTCGACGCATTACCGGTCTTTTCAACCCGTTGTACTGTTCTTAAACTCACTGAACATAGGTCAGCGAACGCTTGTTGTGTCCATTGGTACTGCTGCCTAAGCGCTTTTACCCGAGACGCGTTAACTTCCACAATAAGCCCCTCCTAGGCTGGGGCAAACTGCATAAATAAGGCTAGCGCGGCACCACCTATCAGCAAGCCAAAGAGAAAGCCCACTCCAATAATCTTAATAAACGATTTCGCAGAGTCAAAAGCCGCCTTTTCCTGCTTGGCAATTAGCCTGTTGTTTTTGAAAAGACTGCATTCAAGTCGCCCGGTAAGAATATTGTCCATTTCAAAGCTCACCCTGTAGGCCTGCTCTGCGTGGGTAAAAGTGTGGCTACTTTTAACCTTGAGCATTTCTCGCTTATCCGAAACGGGATTATCATTGACGTATACCGTTTCCCGACCAGACCACATAGAGCCATTGACGGCAATGTCTACGCCTTCATCGTTGAAGTAAAACCAATATCCCTCTCTAATACCAGATGTTGCCATTTTCGTTTTTTCGTTGCTTGTCGTATTTGTTGAGTGTGCCATAGTTTTTCCTTTTTCACCTCATCATCTTATTTATTCCCGTTGGCTAATTCATCGCCTCCACGGCCATTCCAACGCCTTTCACCTCACAGATTGCAGCAGACGCTTATTGAGATTGTGCGCTTGCCGCCAAACCGAGTGCCAAGGAATTTAAGCAAGACTTTGATGAGTACCGTGACGACAAACCACCGTCAGTGCTATAGTTTGGCGGTGTCACGTTTGATGACGCCCCTTATGACATCTTATGACACTACCTATTTTCAAAGAAGATTCGAGTTAGCGAGCGCTTACATACAAAAACCAGGCACCGTATTAATAATTGAAGACTACGCGAACCAACGTGAGGATTTTATGGAAGAACACGCCAAGTTATCTGCACCACCTCAGTTAGAGGAAACATTTCCCCCCTCACAATTTGAGCAAAAAGATGACTACAAGCGTGCTCTCGAAGAATGGCAACAAGCCCTTTTTCACGTTCAGCAAGCCTACTACCACCAAAACAAAAGGGCGCTGATTATTTTTGAAGGCTGGGATGCAGCGGGAAAAGGAGGGGCAATTCGCCGGGTAACGGAGCAGTTAGATCCTAGAGGGGTACAAGTCTACCCTATCGCGAAGCCCACTTCCGAGGAAATGAATAAGCATTTTCTCTATCGTTTCTGGATGAAGATCCCCTCACCTGGCACATTTGCAATTTTAGATCGCTCCCATTATGGAAGGGTATTGGTTGAACGTATCGATAACCTTGCAACACAAAATGAATGGCAACGTGCTTACCACGAAATCAACGAGTTTGAAAAAACGTTAAGCGACGATACGGTGCGTATAGTGAAGGTCTTTATGCATATTTCAAAGGACGAACAGCGACGCCGCTTTGAGGAGCGATTAAATAACCCTTATAAGCGCTGGAAGCTGACCAAAGAAGATTTGCATAATAGAGCGAAACGAGAGGAATATATTACCGCCATTAATCAAATGCTGGCTAAAACGCACACCCGCTTCGCACCATGGAAAGTGATAAATGGGGAGCATAAGTGGCAAGCACGGGTAGATACGTTAAAGTACATCACCTCAAAACTAAGTGAAGGGGTAGACATAGCACCGCCGCCATTAGATGCGTCTTTAATCAAAATGGCCGCCTCTCAATTAGATATTGATGAAACAGCCATTCGCTAACAGTGATTAACTGTCAGGCAGCGTCACATTAAGTTCTAACACGCTACAGTCGTCATTGTTATCAAGCTGTACTGAGACCTGGTCGTCAGCAATGGTGACGTATTTACGGATAACCTGAATGATTTCCTGTTGCATCATAGGAAGATAGTCTGGTTCCGTTCGCTTTTTACGCTCATGAGCGACAATGATTTGGAGTCGCTCTTTGGCCACTGCTGCAGTGCTTGGCTTTTGCTTCTTTTTGAGCAAATCGAAAATACCCATTACTTCCCTCCTAATAGACGCTTGAAGAATCCTTTTTTCTCAGCTTCAAGGAAACGATGTTCTACCGTTTCGCCTAATAGACGTTTAACTGCATCTGCATAGGCTTGACCAGCATTGGCTTCTTCATCAAGAATAACAGGTTGCCCTTGGTTCGAGGCTTTTAACACAGACTCGGATTCAGGGATAACCCCAAGTAAAGGTATCGCCAATATTTCCTCAACATCAGCCACACTTAGCATCTCTGCGCTTTCAACCCGAGTAGGATTATAACGGGTTAATAATAGATGCTCTTTCACCGCTTTGCCTTGTTCAGCGCGCATAGACTTGCTTTGCAAAATGCCTAAAATACGATCTGAGTCCCTCACTGAGGACACTTCTGGGTTAGTCACAACAATGGCTTCATCAGCAAAATAAAGTGCCATTTGTGCGCCCTGCTCGATACCTGCTGGGGAATCACAAATAATAAAATCGAAGTCTTCTTTTAGTTCGTCAAGCACCGCTTGAACACCATCGATGGTAAGCGCGTCTTTATCACGGGTTTGTGAAGCGGGTAAAATAAAGAGGTTGTCGGTTCGCTTATCTTTTATTAATGCTTGTTTTAGCGAAGCTTCTTTATTAATCACATTCACGAAGTCGTACACTACGCGACGTTCGCAGCCCATGATAAGATCTAGGTTTCTTAGACCAACATCAAAATCAATGACAACCGTTTTATGACCGCTAAGTGCAAGCCCAGTACTGATTGCTGCACTTGATGTGGTTTTACCCACACCTCCCTTTCCTGATGTCACTACAATTATTTTAGCCATTATTTATTCCTCGACGGCATCTTGTTGTCTCAAGCAATAGGCTCGATATGTAAGGATTCGTCTTCTAAGTAGATTTGAGCGGGTTGCTTCCAGCACGATGTTTTGACTTTGTCGTGCATAATAAATTGCCCCGCAATTGATATGAGTTCTGCATCTAACGACTGGCAGAATACCCGCGCTTGAGTATTCCCTTTCACCCCAGCTAGGGCTCTCCCTCTTAGCGTACCGTACACATGAATATTACCATCGGCTAAGACTTCTGCGCCTTCGCTAACCGCCGCGGTAATCACGAGATCACTGCCTTCCGCGTAAACTTGCTGGCCTGAACGCACAGGTCGATTAACCACTTTCGCGGGCTTAATAACTGGCACTGGTGCGATTTGTGGAGGCGAGGCAGGCTTGGGCGCTTCGTGGTTAGCGCCATCAGAGGCCGTTTTTATGCTTGATGGTTTGAGCGTGCTTTCCGTAAACTTACTTTGGCTAACATCAGCCAAACCAAGGTCGTTAATCACCGACTTCAAATTCAGTGTGTTGCCACGCACTGCCATGGGCTGAAGCTCAAATTTACGGCATAGCGCCACCAGCAATTCTAGTTCGGTGGCAGACAAGGACGTATTTAGATGAAGAATAAGGGATGAACGAGTAAAAAATTGCGGCGCGCTCGCCACTTTTTGGGCAAGTTGCGATTCAAACCTGTCGGGGTCAAATTCGATAACCTCTAACACTATGCTAGTAAGCGTAGTGCCTTTCATTCGAAAGCACGTATCTGTCATTAACTATTCCTGAGTAATTTTTTGCGCACGCACCCATTTAAAGGGCTTTGGCGAGTATGCACTCTACCAAATTCCCCTTCAACGGCAATAGCCAAGTGCGTATCACCTCACTAAGCGCTCAATTAATAGGCAGTTAAATTTTAAACCCGTAATAAATAGCGAAAGCTAAGCAAGTTACACTAAATTCTGCGTACGCCAGCAACAGGTTTTGCTGCGACACACAAACCACATTTACTCGCTATTATCAGTTAGTTTTACTGGGTCTAACAGGGTAATGAGTTCTTCTTTTGGTATATCGGTCATTTCCAATGCCACATCTAGCACAGGACGCTTTTGTTTGTAAGCCGCCTTAGCAATTTCTGCCGCTTTGCTATAACCAATGATAGGATTAAGTGCGGTGACGAGTATGGGGTTTTTCTCAAGCGCCTGATCTAAATTTTCCTGATTCACACTAAAGCCTTTAATCGCTTTTTCCCCCAGTTGGGTGGCGCTTGTAGTCATTAAATGAATGCTCGACAACAAATTGCTCGCAATCATAGGTAACATAACGTTTAACTCAAAATTACCCGACTGCCCACCAACTGAAATAGCGGAATCGTTACCCATCACCTGTGCGCTAGCCATCGCTACCGCCTCCGGAATAACGGGGTTTATCTTACCTGGCATAATGGACGATCCCGGTTGCAATGCAGGCAATGCTATTTCGCCTAACCCCGCTAAAGGACCGGAATTCATCCAGCGTAAATCGTTGGCAATTTTCATCAACGAAACAGCGGTTGATTTTACGCATCCCGACAAGGTAACAGCGTTGTCTTGCGCACTAATGAGGGAAAACACATTTTCCGCTTGTTTAAACGCAATCCCGGTCATATCAGACAGTTCCCGTGCCACTTCTTGGCCAAAATCTGGATGGGCATTAACACCTGTGCCCACCGCTGTTCCGCCTTGCGCCAATTGTTGAATTGAAGGGAGCACTGCATTGAGTGTTTGAATTTGCTGGCTGATTTGTGAGGACCAAGCCCGAAGACTTTGATCCATCCTCACTGGCATGGCGTCCATCAGATGGGTACGCCCTGTTTTACAAAAACAAGCAACTTCGTCGGCTTTTTCTTCAATGATACTCACCAACGCTTTAAGAGCAGGTAACAACCGTTGGCTGACTTCTAAAGCAGCACTGATATGTATTGTGGTGGGGATAACATCATTAGAACTTTGCCCACAGTTAACGTGATCGTTGGGGTGAATATCTTGCTGACTATCTCGCCGGGCAATATGGGCAATGACTTCGTTAGCATTCATGTTGGTACTGGTGCCTGACCCTGTTTGAAACACATCCACAGGAAAATGCTTCAAAATATCGTCTGCTAACAAGGTATCACACGCCTTAATAATGGCAGTCGCCTTACTTTCATCTAACGTGGCTAAGTTTAAATTGGCCTGTGCGGCGGCTTTTTTCTGTAGTATTAAAGCCTGAAGAAATGCCAGCGGCATGCGCTGCCCGCTAATAGGAAAGTTTTGAATGGCTCGTTGGGTTTGTGCGCCATAGAGTGCATCTTTAGGGACGTCTAGTTCGCCCATACTGTCTCGCTCAGTTCGCGTTGCTTTCATGGTTTATTTCCCTAACCGTTAACCTATAAGAAGTGTTGTTATCTTTCTATTAAAAGACTCACTAGTTTGTGAGTTTGTACTACGGAATATCACGCCTTGATCAATCCTTAAGCCCCAGCGGCAAACGTAAACCACTATGGCGCCTCCCCCTATTCACGCCCACCCCATATCCAAAACCCGGCGGACAGCATCTAGTATCAAACGAAACAAGCTTAATGATAATCATTAGCATTAACAGTGATCTCATAGTATGCTTGATTCGTAACGTTAAACAAACCTAGTTCTGAATGCGATATTTCTTCGTTTGTAAAACCACCCATTTAAGGATTTTCGACCATGTTAAAACGTTTGTTATTTTGCGCTAGCACCTTACTCGTTTCACAATTTAGTCTGGCTGATGAGTGTTCAACCACTATCGAAAGTAATGATGCTATGCAGTACAACAAAAGTGAACTTGTTATTCCTGCCACCTGTGAAGACTTTACTGTCACCCTGAAACACACGGGAAACCTCCCTAAGCAGGCAATGGGCCATAACTGGGTAATGACCAAAGAGGCTGATGCACAGCCGGTGGCCACTGCAGGAATTAGCGCAGGAATGGAAAACAATTATGTTAAGCCTGACGATGAACGTGTTATTGCCGCCACTGATATTATTGGCGGCGGTGAATCAACCTCTACCACCTTTTCAGTGAAGGGGCTAAACAAATCTGACGCCTATCTTTTCTTCTGCTCTTTCCCAGGCCACATTGGCATTATGAAGGGCACAGTGACCTTTGAAAGTTAGTGTTTTTTATTGAGAAACGGTTAGCCGTTTCTCTTTTCCTCAAAAAGGCAATCCAGTGACATCAATGACCACGACCTCACGCACCCTGCTGTCAGTGATTAATCAGCACCCTTATTTGATAAACAAGCGGGTGATACTGCCCGTCATCTTGTCGGTATTACTGGGGTTAAGCGCGACTCGTGAAGTCACAATCGCGGTACTGGCAGACGCTTACTTTCAGGTTGCCGCATTCGTTTATGCTTCGTTAGCGCTTTACTACCTTGCTACGTTAAGAATATCGGCAGAAGCGATAAGCCGATTTATGAACCAACATCCAGTTTATGAAGTTGGGCTGGCTGCATGCCTTGGTGCCCTGCCCGGCTGCGGCGGTGCCATTATCGTCGTCACTCAATACACCAAGGGAGTCACTAGCTTTGGGGCGGTGGTGGCAGTATTAACAAGCACCATGGGGGACGCCGCATTTCTGCTTTTAGCGCAATCCCCCATTGACGGCTTAACCGTTATGGCAGTAGGCGTTGTGGTAGGAAGTCTTACGGGTTTAGTAGTCAACAAATTTCATAACTACAAACCGTCTGACACCCTAAAGAATACGGTTGTCTCCGAGACATCTCTATCAAGTGAAAGTGAGGCGAACCTCAGCCTTGGTGATAACGTTAAGCGAGCATCGATTAAGTTTTGGATGGCGGTAGCCATACCTTCTTTAGCCATCGCCTTAGGCATTGCCCTTCAACTTCCCGTTCATCAATACCTTGGGATATCAGCAAAATCCCTTGGATATATAGGCGCAACACTCTGTTTTATTGGCATTTCACTCTGGGCATTTAGCGGCTCATCTACCGGTTACGCTTCCATCACAAAAGAGGAGGCTATTTCGCCCCCGGTAAGCTGGCAAGAAAAGTCAGCCCTTGATACCCAATTTGTGTTGGCTTGGGTAGTGGTTGCCTTTTTGCTTTTTGAACTGTCCATATTGTGGTTTGCTATCGATATTACCCAACTGTTTCAAGGAATGGGCTTAGGCTTAGTGGCATTGGCCATTGTGATTGGTTTTCTTCCTGGTTGCGGGCCACAAATTCTCGTGACCACGTTATACCTCAATGGCGCCATTCCCTTTTCAGCCCAATTAGGCAATGCTATCAGTAACGATGGTGATGCGTTATTTCCTGCCATAGCGTTATCACCTAAGGCTGCCATGTTAGCAACGTTTTACTCTGCACTGCCCGCGTTTATTGTGGGTTATGGCTATTACTTTTTGTTCGAGTAGCTACTCTTCTTCCTGATTATTTAAGCCATTTTGCTGCGCCTCTTGCCACGGCACGCTTAGCGTATACTTCCCCTTTCGGGTTTTATACTGGTACACGGTTGTGGTTAGCACAATATCACGGGGTTGCACGTTTTCTGGTAGTTGAATCACTTCATTCACCGCTTGAAAGTACTTAAATCGATAGGCAACCTTGCTTGGCATACTGCCTGTATTTGAGGAATTCAACGTCACTTCTTTACCTTCGCGGTCCCCTACAATTGCAATCGACAAATCGCCTCGAAGCACTCTTTTGGTTTTACTCTGTTGTAATAACACCATGCGAAGCTGATATTGACCCGCCACGTCGGTGGGGTGAATTTGTACCCCTTCCACTGAAAAACCGCCTTGTTCATTCTCTGGTGACATTACCCTTTCATAAAAAGCAATCTTTTCAATCAGTGCTACCTGCGAATTACGCTCTTTAGTTAGCGCAGCAAGAATGTTTTGCTTTTCTTCGCCTTCCAAGGCCAAGGCGATTTCTAACTGATTAACTTTCGTGGTGAGTTGGTTATTTTCCTCTAACAACAAGGCAATGGTATCTGCTTGTGCGAGAACTTTCTGACTATCTCCGGCATCGAGTTTTCTGGCAATCTTGTACCCTAGCGCAATCATTAGCAGCATAAGCAGCGCCATTAAAAGCGACCATTTGTGGTTGCCCAATCTTTGTTTTAATTCGTCTGTTGTCATGGTTATTTTTTGTTAATACTTAACTTGCGGGTGGATGCTGTAGTTAACATTATGAATTGCAAGTGTTTGTGGTAAGCTAATTATATCTCGACATTACATTAACATATCATGCGCCTGCAGGCTTTACGACAAGAAGTCGCTCACCCAAGAACGTCTGTCCAACTTTGCTTACTCGGTATCGTCGGAGGCGTGTGCGCGGCTTCGCTGATCATTCTATTTCGATTGTGTGTGGAATGGCTGCAATCCACGGGGCTTACCACCTTACAAGGCTGGTTTAATAGTGACTGGCCAGCGTACTTACTTCTTCCCTTAGTCAGTGTGGGACTTATCTTGCTAATAGCCTATATTACTGGCTTTAAGCATTATCGAATGGGCATCCCTTTCGTCATCCACCGGGTTAAGTATTACTACGGCCATATTCCATTTAGAACCACAATTAACCAATTTTTCGGTGGTATGTTGGCGCTGGCTGGCGGTTTTGTTGTCGGCCGAGAGGGGCCCTCTGTTCACCTTGGCGCATCAGGCAGTAGCTTTCTCGGGCAATGGCTTCGCTTACCCTACAACAGCATTCGCATTTTAGCCGGTTGCGGCATTGCAGCGGGCATTTCAGCGTCGTTTAATACACCTTTCGCCGCCGTTATCTTTGTGATGGAAGTTGTTCTTCGGGAATATAAAATCCATATATTTGTTCCTGTGATGCTTGCCGCTGCCTGTGGCTCTGTACTTACTCGTATCGTCTTTGGCGAATTCAACGAACTGTCATTTTTGTCGTTTAATGCATTTAGCCAATGGATGTACCTTTACTTAGTGCTCCTTGGTGTTTTGCTAGGCATGTTAGCCACCTTGTTTAACCATCAACTCATGCGCGTAATGACATTTTTCAGACCCGTCTCTATGGTCTGGCGATTAGTGCTGGCCGCTTTGATAACGGGTACCGTTGGAACCTTGTTACCTGAGGCATTGGGCGCCAATTTTGTAGACGTCGAAAAGCTTTTCGACCGCGACCCAGGCACCTTATTATTGTGCGCGATTCTTGTGAGTAAAGTGATTCTCGCGGTATGTGCCATTGGCCTTGGTGTACCCGGCGGCATTATTGGCCCTGTTATGGTCATTGGCATGCTCGCTGGCGCAGTGCTTCTATTGCCTTTATCTTACTTTATCAACGTGCCCGAATTCACCAGCAGTTTCGCCCTTTTGGGCATAGCGGGCATGCTCACCGCGGTACTGCATGCTCCCTTAGCTGCCTTATCCGCGGTAATGGAACTGTCGTACAGCCCGCAAATTATATTACCAGCAATGCTGGTTATTGTGCCTGCGTACGTCACCTCAACACAATTTTTTGGCAATCGCTCTATCTTCATCCGTCAGCTTGATTACCAAAACTTACCCTATGCGATTTCATCCATTCGCGAGGCGTTGGAAAAAACTGGGGTGCTAGCGGCAATGAGCACTGACTATAAGCTGTTTGTTGACGCTCCTGAACAAGCGCTTGAAGAGTATTTGTCGAACAACCCGACAAACGTTGTGATTCAGCAATCAAAATTTGAAATAGATGTGCAGTATAAACTGGTCCAATACAATGTCAGCTTAGAGCATGATGCAAATGCGTTAAGCTATCACCAAATGGAAGGGTTAAACGCGCAAAGTACGCTTCATGAAGTGTATGAGCAATTGAAAAACACCCGTTCTGGCGCTGTTTATATTTACGACCAAGAGTTCAATGATATTATTGGCGTTATTACGTGGAATATCTTACAAAGCTTTTTACAGAAGGCACAGTACTAGTTTATGTATATTTTATGGTTTAAAGCACTTCACATCTTTTTTATGCTTGCTTGGATGGCTGGGCTGTTTTACTTACCGCGCCTGTTTGTTTACCACGCCAATGCAAAATCGCAGGTGGTAAAAGACGAATTTAAGGTCATGGAAAGACGGCTATGGTATTTCGTGACACCCTTTGCGGTTCTGACACTCGTCTTCGGCGTGGCACTTATTGTCAGTTACGGCGCCACGTGGTTTAAAATGTCTGGGTGGTTGCACATTAAACTGCTTTTTTTAGTTGCAATTTACAGCTATCACTTCTATCTATTTAAACTGATGAAACAGTTTGCACGTGATGAAAACAGGCATAGTGCTAAGTTTTATCGCATACTCAACGAAGCCCCCGTTTTACTCATTCTGGGTATTGTTTGTCTTGCGGTAGTTAAACCATTATAAACGCTGAGCGTGAGTGCAAAAATATCACGATTAATTCACACTAAGGATATGCGGTAATTGCAAACGTATAGGGACATATCATGGAAGATAGCAATCAACATTTGAAAACCTTATTACAAAACACGGATAACGCATTTAAGGCCCTTATGCGCGAGCCGGACTCCATAGCGCTGAACCAAGCCTACGATGACGCAAAGGCCGAACTAGATACCTATATGGTGTCACTTAAACATACTCTCTCTCAGCGCCAGGAACAGCAAAAGCATCATCGTGGCCGATAATGCGGGAAAGCGATTTACGTCTTGGTTTGAGTGAAAGTCTCAAATTGGTTAGGCAACGCTGACGCCAATTCCCCTGATAACGTCACATATTCATTTAGCATCGCCGGTAGCTGTTGCCACAATTGTGGAAGGTTTTCCTGCAACATCTTTTTCTGCACGTCATTTCTTTGGGCAAGCGCAAGCTCTACATTGGCAAGTGTAGAGAATAACTTTAAGCACCGCGCGAGGACCTTTTCAGGCGCTTCAGCGTGGGGTGTTTGTTCATTAGGAGGCTGTTTTTCGTACCTATCCCACGCCTCTTGCCATACGCTTTCTAACTGCTGATGTGCATAGAGCAGCCCAGTTAACCATTGCGTCACTGCGGATTGTCGGATATCGGTACCCGGCCTGAAATAGCAAGTAGAGGGAAGGTTAGGGTTACTATCACGCATGGCCATGAGATGTGCGCGCAGCGTATTCATTAACACGTCAGCCAACGCATCCACATCTTGATCCACCATGACACTGGATGATTGCTTGATCAGCCATGGCATCCACGCCTCTGGCATAGGAATTTCAGGCGCCGCGGCTACCGCGAAAATCATACCATCCGCTTCATGCTTACTTGGCAGAACAGCGTGTAAATTTTGATTTTCATAAACCTGAGCTAACGCATCTATAGGCGCTGTATTCATACAAAACTTCCTTCCTAGGGTTGCAAATACCCTGTTGCCACCTGTACCCTTCGCGCCCCTTCTTTACGGGTGACCCAAACAGGTAATCATTAACGAAGTGAAGCACACGACAATAGGGTGAGGTAATGCTATTGCGTGTTCTTCTCCCTATTGTCATGATACCAAAACTTAACCAAGAGTCGTTGACATGGCAAAAGATAAATCTGGATATATCATCGCAGCTGCCTTTATTGGGCCTGGCACAGTGACCACGGCTAGCCTTGCCGGGGCAAACTTCGGTCTTCATTTAGTGTGGGCATTACTCTTTTCTGTTTTCGCCACCATAATGCTGCAAGATATGGCAGCGCGCTTAGGTGTCGCTACCCAAAAAGGGCTGGCTGATGCGATGAAAGATCAGATTGCTCACCCCACCCTAAAAATACTCTTAGTGGCGCTGATTGTTTCTGCTATTGGTATTGGTAATGCAGCTTATGAGTCTGGCAATTTAACCGGGGCGGCTATAGGGCTTAACGCCTTTGCCAATTTAGGCACAGGCACCTGGGCCTTTATCCTAGGAATTTGCGCTGCGTTACTCTTATGGACCGGTCGCTACCAATGGATAGAATCTGTCTTGGTCGCTTTAGTATTCATCATGGCTGGCGTATTTTTTATTACGTTTATTGTGGCTAAACCAGACGTGGTCGCCATGGCGTCACAACTGCTTACCCCTAGGCTAGATAGCGATGTCATTACCACCGTACTTGCGTTAATTGGCACGACGATTGTGCCTTATAATTTGTTCTTGCATGCAAGTCTTGTGGCTAAGTCTAGCGCAGGCCTAGATAAAGATCAGGCTGTTAAGCGTTGCAGACGTCAGTCGGCACAGGCAATCAGTGTGGGTGGTTTAATTACCCTTATAGTGATGGCAACCGCGATGATGGCGTTTTTTAACCATGCCATCACCATGGACGCCGCTAATATGTCTGAGCAACTTAAGCCCGTATTAGGGGATAAAGCCCAATGGTTTTTTGCTCTAGGGTTATTTGCCGCCGGCTTAACCAGCGCCATAACCGCTCCCCTTGCCGCAGCCTATGCTGTGTGTGGTGCTTTAAGTATCTCTGATAACATGAAAGGAAAGGCGTTTCGTGCTGTTTGGTTAATCATTATCCTGGTGGGCGTAAGCGTTGCCATGATGGGCTTTAAACCCTTACCCGCCATTTTGTTTGCCCAAGCCACCAATGGATTACTGCTTCCTATCATCGCGCTGTTTCTATTAATGGTAATGAACAACAAAGAAGCTTTGGGTGAATATCGCAATTCCACACTGAGTAATATTGCTGGAGGATGCGTGGTTGCAACCGTGATAGGACTAGGTAGCTACAAAGTGCTGGGGCTGTTTTTCTAACTATTTCGGCGGCGAGTCTAGGCTACATGAACGAACATGAACGCACCTTGCAAAATGCAGGTGCGTTCACTGATAGGATTACCGACTATTTATTGGCAAAGGCGCGCAAGAATATCCTCTAGCATTTGCTTACTGCAGCCGTAGTTTATGCGAAAGTGATCCGCTTGATGGAAATCTGCGCCCGGTGATGGCCCCACCCCTTTTTGCTCAGCCCAAGTAAGCACGTTATCCACCTTCAAGCCACTAGCGTCTACCCACGCTAAAAAGGTCGCATCAGGCTTTATCATGGATAACCCCTCAATGCTGTTAACGGCCTCAAATACGCGGTCACGATTTTCTTTCAAATATGCTAATTGCGCTTGATGCCAGTCATCACACTCAGTAAATGCCGCCTGTGTGGCAGCTAAACCTAACACGGTCACCCACGGCATAATACCCGCTGCAGCTTGCGTAAACTGACGACGTAACCCTGCGTCTGGAATAACCGCAAACGACGTACCAAGCCCTGCCACGTTAAAGGTTTTACTGGCCGCCATCAGCGTAACGCTGTTATTTTCTAGTTCGCTTACTCGGCCTGCGGGGATATGTGTCTTGCCCGGCTCTAAAATAAGATCGCAATGAATTTCATCACTGCACAAGCGAACATTATGTTGATTACAGATTGTTGCAATTCTATCAATCTCGTCTTGCGTCAATACAGAGCCCACAGGGTTCATCGGATTACATACGATAAACAACTTACATTTAGGATCGGCAGCGTGGCTTTCCAATGCTTCAAAATCAATGGTATAACGAGGGTTTTCTGAGTCGCTATTATCTATCACCGTGCCAATATCCACTCGCTCCAAATCGTTAATTTTAGGCGCAGCTAATAGAGGTGGATAGTTAGGCGTTTGAATTAGCACCTTATCGCCAGGCTCACAATAGGCTTTACATGCAACATTAAATGCGGGTACCACACCTGGGGTCCATACCAGCCATTCAGGCTTAATTTTCCAATCATGTTTGTCGGCAAGCCAGCGGACAACGGCATTCACCGCGTCTGTTTGTTGGGCAGGTAGAATATAGCCTAAGTTACCATGATCTACATGGCGTGAAATGGCATTTAATATGGGTTCAGCACAACGAAACTCCGTATCGGCGACCCATGCTGGGATAATATCCTTCCCGTTGTATTTCTGCCACTTGAATGAAAATGTCTCTTTGCGAGATGGGGTGTCGTCGAAGTTAAAAGTCACACTAGCGTCCTATTACCAATTTAATTAGCCCCTAGTGTAATAACTCAGGCGTAAGGAAACTAGCGCTGCTTATATCAATTCGAACTTTTTTATCCGTTCGTGACTTCCACCGCCTTGCTGGTTAATTCTTCCATATTGAGCGGTTTAGCCAGAAAACCATTCACCCCTAGCTTTCTGGCTTCCATGACAACGTTTTTGTTAGGGTCAGCGGTAATCAGCAAAAAGGGGATTTGTAAACGAGCCGCGTGACAGGTTTTTAGCAAGCTTAACCCATCGTACTCAGGCATGACCTGATCGCTAATGATTAAGTGCAAGGAGTCTGGGGTTTGCTGAAGCAAAAAATCACGGGCAATTTTACTTCTGCTAAACGGATAAACCGTCGCCCCTATTCGATTCTCGAGCGCATCGGTAATGAGATCGAGCGTAACAAGATCATCTTCTATAACTGCAATTGATAGCACGGATAACGCCCTTCTTGTGTGTATATTGGTGATGATAGAAGTAGAAATGGCCTTTGCCAACACTCCTTTGGTCGATATTTTTCGCCAGGATCAAAAAAGCCAACCTCAAGGTTGGCTTTTTACCGCGTAAAATGGTTTACGACTTAGGTGCGCGAGAAGCACGCTTACGTTCGTTTTCAGTAAGAAGCTTCTTACGAATACGAATAGACTCAGGCGTCACTTCGACTAGCTCGTCATCATCAATAAATTCAAGCGCTTGCTCGAGAGACATTTTGATTGGCGGCACAAGTGTTTGTGCTTCATCAGTACCCGATGCACGAACGTTAGTTAGCTGCTTACCTTTAAGCGCGTTAACCGTTAGGTCGTTGTCACGGCTATGAATACCAATCACCATACCTTCGTATACTTCTACACCATGGCCAATGAATAAACGACCACGTTCTTGAAGGTTAAACAATGCGTTAGTAAGGGCTTTACCGTTCGCATTCGCGATAAGAACACCATTCTTACGCTTACCAATAATACCGCCTTTGTACGGGCCGTAATGGTCGAATGTATGATAAAGCAAACCAGAACCTGACGTCATTGTCATGAATTCAGTTTGGAAACCGATTAGGCCACGGCTAGGAATAACGAAGTCAATACGTACACGACCTTTGCCATCTGGAGACATATCAGTCATTTCAGCTTTACGTAAACCAAGTTGTTCCATAATTGAACCTTGGTGCTGCTCTTCACAGTCGATGGTCAAGGTTTCATACGGCTCTTGCGTTTCGCCATTTTCTTCTTTCAAGATAACTTCTGGACGTGATACCGCAAGCTCGTAACCTTCACGACGCATATTCTCAATAAGAATACCTAAGTGAAGTTCACCACGACCTGACACGCGGAACTTATCCGGATCGGCCATTTCTTCAACGCGCAATGCTACGTTGTGAACCAGTTCATCGTTCAAACGCTCTAGGATATTACGAGACGTAACGTACTTACCTTCTTTACCCGCAAACGGTGAAGTATTAACTTGGAAGGTCATGGTAACCGTTGGCTCATCTACCGAAAGAGGTGGAAGTGCTTCAACCGCATTGACATCACAAATCGTGTCAGAGATTTTCAGTTCGCCAAGACCTGTGATAGCAATGATATCACCCGCATTGGCTGCATCAACTTCGTGTCGCTCTAGACCAAGGTAACCATATACGAGGCCCACTTTTCCGTTACGTGTTTTACCGTCAGCAGTGACCACCGTGACTTGCTGGTTAGGCTTAACAGAACCACGGCTTACACGACCCACACCAATTACGCCTACATAAGAGTTGTAATCTAGTTGAGAAATCTGCATTTGGAAACCGCCGTTAACGTCTGCGTCAGGCGCAGCTACTTGGTCAACGATAGTTTGGAAAAGTGGTGTCATGTCATCGGTAGGCGCATCGGCATCCAATGACGCCCAGCCGTTTAACGCTGAAGCGTAAACAACTTGGAAATCTAGCTGTTCATCTGTAGCACCTAGGTTATCAAACAAGTCAAAAACTTGATCCATTACCCAGTCAGGGCGCGCGCCTGGCTTATCGATTTTGTTAATAACAACAATTGGCTTAAGACCTTGAGCAAACGCTTTTTGTGTAACAAAACGGGTTTGCGGCATTGGACCTTCTTGTGCGTCGACAAGAAGAAGTACAGAGTCAGCCATTGACATAACACGCTCTACTTCACCACCGAAATCGGCGTGTCCCGGAGTATCAACAATGTTGATACGGTAGTCATTCCAGTTAATTGCAGTGTTTTTCGCTAAGATGGTAATGCCGCGTTCTTTCTCGATGTCGTTCGAGTCCATCACGCGCTCTTCTTGCTCGCCTCGAGATTCAAGGGTGCCCGACTGTTGTAACAGTTTGTCAACCAATGTTGTTTTACCGTGGTCAACGTGGGCAATGATTGCGATGTTACGCAATTTACTAATATCAGTGGTATTCATGCTTAATAGAGCCTGTGTAAATCGATACATACCAAAATAGTATGCATTAGATTTGTTGCAAAAAATGCAGATAGAGAAATTTGCGCGGATTGTACAGAAAAACCACGACGTTTGCGCCTCTTTTTTTCGACAAACCGTAAATGTTTTTGAATGGCGTACTTTAAAACGTGTTAAAGAACGCATATGGTAAAACGGTTAGCGAAAAAGATGCAGGTTTAAGTGGCAACCCTCGGCGACTTACTCTAGGCTAGCTGACAACAATAATTTTACATTGCACCCTTGCAGTGCCTTAATGCACCATTGAAGTGCAAAAATCTAATGACAGAAAGGACTTTATCGGCTGCGATGCCGTATAAATAGGAATAGCGATAAATGGCATGATAATCGCTTTCACTTTAGCACTGTTGGAATGAAGCTGATCATTCCGCATTTTTACATTAAACCTGGAGGACACGATGTCAGTAGATAAGGCATTAGAACTTATTAAAGAGAGTGAAGCGAAATTTGTAGATTTACGCTTTACTGATACTAAAGGTAAAGAACAACACGTATCAATCCCTGCTAGCCAAGTTGACGATGAATTCTTTGAAGAAGGCAAAATGTTCGACGGTTCTTCAATTGCAGGTTGGAAAGGCATCAACGAATCTGACATGGTTCTTCTTCCAGATGCAGACAGCTGCGTAGTTGACCCTTTTGCAGAAGAAACGCAAGTTAATATTCGTTGTGACATCGTAGAGCCTTCTACTATGGAAGGTTACGAACGTGACCCTCGTTCAGTTGCTCGTCGCGCAGAAGAGTATCTTAAGTCTACCGGTATCGGTGATACTGTATTCTTCGGTCCTGAGCCAGAATTTTTCTTATTCGATGATGTTAAATTCCATACTGACATGGCCGGTTCTTTCTACAAAATCGACTCTGCAGAAGCAAAGTGGAACTCTGGTGAAGAGTTTGAAGGCGGCAACATGGCTCACCGTCCAGGCGTAAAAGGTGGTTACTTCCCAGTACCTCCAGTAGATTCTGCCCACGACATTCGTGCTGCTATGTGTATGGTAATGGAAGAAATGGGCTTAGTTATTGAAGCGCATCACCACGAAGTGGCGACTGCGGGTCAAAACGAAATCGCTTGCGAATTCAACACCCTTGTTAAGAAAGCTGAC
This sequence comes from Alteromonas sp. B31-7, assembly GCF_015767655.1. Taxonomy (NCBI): domain Bacteria; kingdom Pseudomonadati; phylum Pseudomonadota; class Gammaproteobacteria; order Alteromonadales; family Alteromonadaceae; genus Alteromonas; species Alteromonas sp. B31-7. The sequence goes on along the minus strand of NZ_CP065233.1, from coordinate 991,822 downwards.
GAAATTCAAATCTACAAGTACGTTGTTCACAACGTTGCTCACGCATACGGTCAAACAGCGACTTTCATGCCTAAGCCTCTTGTAGGTGATAATGGCTCTGGTATGCACTGCCACCAATCTATTGCTAAAGATGGTAAAAACATCTTTGCAGGTGACAAGTACGCAGGTCTTTCTGAAGAAGCACTTTACTACATTGGCGGTATCATTAAGCACGCTCGTGCTATCAATGCTTTCGCAAACGCATCAACTAACTCGTACAAGCGTCTTGTACCAGGGTTTGAAGCGCCAGTAATGCTTGCTTATTCTGCTCGTAACCGTTCTGCGTCAATCCGTATTCCATACGTAACTAGCGATAAAGCGCGTCGTATCGAAGTACGTTTCCCTGACCCAACAGCTAACCCGTACCTTGCATTTACTGCAATGCTTATGGCTGGTCTTGACGGAATTAAGAACAAGATCCACCCTGGCGATTCAATGGATAAAGATCTTTATGACCTTCCTCCAGAAGAAGCAGCAGAAATCCCAACTGTTGCAAGCTCGCTAGAAATGGCGCTTGAAGCACTAGATAACGATCGTGACTTCCTTAAGGAAGGCGGTGTAATGACAGACGACATGATTGATGCATACATTGATCTTAAGTCTGAAGAAGTGACTACCCTTAATATGTCAACTCACCCAGTTGAGTTTGACATGTACTACAGCGTATAAGCTGTTAGGTATTAAGTCTGATACAAAAGCCCGCAATTGCGGGCTTTTTTTATTGGCAAAGCTTTTCTATTATGTATTTATAATCGCGTGACTGAGTAACCCCGTGAACCGCGTATGTTTAGCAATCACTTTAAGCATTGCCTCGTTAGGCCTTGCAGCACAAGCAAGCCAGATAGTTCAGGCACAGCAAACTGTACCTGAAGAAAAAAGCATCTTCAAAGTGAAGCTTGCCGACGGCAGCTATGTGTTTACTGATAAACCTCAAGCGCAAGCAGAGCAAATAACATTTGCGAACCAAACCCAAAACCTGGTTCCTGCCGCTAACCTCACTTCTTCACCCAAACCTTTATCTTCTTCAGCGCCTCCCTCAACAGCAACGTACTCGGTAAAACTGCTTTCCCCTGCTGATGAAGAAACCATACGAAACAATGCAGGGAACATCACTATAGAGGCAACACAGCCTTCAAAGCCTTACGCACCTCGCTACCGTCTACTCTTAGATGGTAAAGAAAAAGCAACCAATACATCGGGCAAATTTGCGCTAAAAGGTGTCGACCGTGGTGCACATCAGTTCCAAGTTATTCTCATTGGTAATAAGGGCAAGACTCTTGCATCGTCTGAAGTAAGAACGCTGTATTTGCATCAAGCATCAGTGCTCATAAACAATAACTAGGGTTCAATTGTAGCGCAGCGCCCGCACCATAGCGGGTCATAGCGAATATGACAACCGTGTTACATTGCACGCTTATATTCCACTCGTGATACAATGCACCATTAAAGTGCAAGGAGACAAACTCGGATGCAATCTACCGAGTTAGAAACGCAACTTTTACTCAATAGCCTAAATACGGCATTAGTAATGGTTGATGAACAACTGAACATTGCCTTCGCCAATCATGCAGGTGAAGCCCTGTTTGAAACGGGGAAAAAGCAACTTATCGGTCATCCGTTAAGCGACTTTTTTATGCCAGGCTCTATAGAGACAACGCGCCTAAGAGCGGCTATGCGTAGAGGTGAAGATTTCACTGAAAATGAAATGCGCTTGACGTTCCGTGACGGCCGCAATGTCATGACTGACTTGACGGTGACAAACCTACAGATGGAGGACGGCCCCCATCTGTTATTTGAAGTTAAAAAAATTGACCAGCAAAAACGTATTTCCAGAGAAAACTTACAAAATGCACAACATTATGCAGCACGTGAGTTAATCAGGGGTTTAGCACACGAAATTAAAAACCCTTTAGGGGGCATTCGTGGTGCAGCGCAATTATTAGAAAAAGAACTCAGCGAGGAACATAAAGAGTTTACTCGCATGATTATAGAACAGTCGGATCGGTTACGAAATTTGGTAGATAGGCTGTTAGGGCCTAATTCTTTACCTCGTTTCGAAGAGTGTAATGTGCATCAGTCGTTGGAAAAAGTGCGATCACTCATGCGTGTAGACTCCGACACACCGATTACTATTATTCGAGATTACGACCCAAGTATTCCCAATCTGCGCATCGACCCAGATATGATTCAGCAAGCCGTGCTGAATATTGTACGCAATAGTGTTCAGGCACTCACAGAGCACAAAACACCCAACCCACAAATTAGGTTGGTAACCCGAATTGAAAGGCAGATGACCATTCAAACAAAACGTCATGCCTTAGTTGCGAAACTGCGTATTGTAGATAACGGGCCTGGGATCCCAACAGAAATTAAAGACACCCTGTTTTATCCCATGGTGAGCAGTAAACAAAATGGCAGCGGGCTTGGGCTTTCCATTTCTCAAACACTAATTAATCACCATGGCGGCAAGATAGATGTAGAAAGCCACCCTGGTCACACTGAATTTGTAATTTATATACCGATAGAGCGTAAGGAGATAGGCAATGACGAATGAATCTGTATGGATTGTCGATGATGACAGTTCAATTCGTTGGGTGCTTCAAAAAGCCTTACAGGCAGCAAATATTGGGTGCTTGAGCTTTGAAAACCCACAAGACCTCTTGCTACAGCTTCAAAGTGGTCAAGCGCCGGAAGTGATCATATCTGACATACGTATGCCACAAATGGACGGCATGACCTTGTTGAATGAAGTGCACGTGTCACACCCCATGTTGCCGGTCATTATCATGACCGCCCACTCTGATTTAGACAGCGCGGTTAATGCCTACCAAAAAGGGGCATTTGAGTACTTACCTAAGCCTTTTGATATTGATGAAGCAGTAACTCTTACCCAGCGAGCCCTCGCCCATGCTAGAGAACAATCTAGAACTCAGCAAGCCGTGCCTGATGAATCGCAAACTGAAATTATTGGTGAAGCGCCAGCCATGCAGGAGGTGTTTCGCGCAATAGGTAGATTATCTCGCTCTTCCATTAGTGTCTTAATTAACGGCCAGTCTGGAACCGGTAAAGAGCTGGTCGCTCACGCATTGCACCGCCATAGCCCACGTTCAAGCAACCCTTTTATTGCGCTTAACATGGCCGCTATTCCTGCTGATTTAGTAGAGTCTGAGTTATTTGGTCATGAAAAGGGCGCGTTTACGGGCGCACAAACTACCCGCCAAGGCCGCTTTGAACAAGCTGATGGTGGCACCCTGTTTCTCGATGAAATCGGTGATATGCCTTTAGATGTGCAAACGCGATTGCTTCGGGTACTGGCCGACGGACAATTTTACCGCGTAGGTGGCCATCAGTCAGTGTCAGTGGACGTGCGCATTATTGCTGCCACCCACCAAAACCTTGAACAACGTGTCGCCGAAGGCAAGTTTAGGGAAGATCTCTTCCACCGCCTCAATGTTATTCGCGTGCACTTACCCTCATTATCAGAAAGGCGAGAAGATATTCCGTTACTCGCTCGACATTTTTTGCGTAGAGCCGCAAAAGAACTAGACGTTGAAGCGAAGTCGCTGAGTAAAGATGCTGAAAAACTCATGGCGCAATTGCCCTGGCCCGGTAACGTACGCCAGCTTGAGAATGTATGCCGTTGGCTAACCGTTATGGCCAGTGGCCAAGAAGTGTTGCCTAGCGATTTACCGCCTGAGATTCACTCTGAGAGCTCGATTGAGAAAGCCAGTTCCGCTGCCGGTGACTGGCCAGAACTGCTTGCCAGTTGGACTGACAAACAACTTAAAGACGGGCATTACAACATTTTAAATGATGCCATGTTAACCTTTGAAAAAATCATGCTAGAGCGCGCGCTTCAGCATACTCATGGCCATAAGCAAGATGCAGCCAAACGACTTGGCTGGGGCAGAAACACCTTGACACGTAAACTAAAAGAACTTGGAATAAGCTAGTTTTCCTCTATCTTACGCAATGAAAGTGGGAAGTAAGCCCACTTTCATCTTTGCCTCGCGTTGCTCCTGTTCCACCCGCAACTTCTCAGCCCTTCTGGCTACGCCCCTTTGGTTAACAAGCTGGTCATGCCCTGATTAAAATGCCTGACCCATTTCATGCTAAATTGACCTTTTGCCGAACGGTTAATGGCAATAACAGCTTCTTTCTTCGACAACAAATTGTCTTCATTGTGAGCACGAGAATGCGTCATGGCATCATAGGTATCAATAATGGCAAGCAACTTTGCGCCTTCGCAAATACCTTCCTCTTTTAAACCAAGCGGGTAGCCTGTGCCGTCGGTGCGCTCATGATGCTGCATAACTATTTTTCGTGCCATGTCCCACTGGTCAAGGTGTTCTAATAATCGCGCACTCTTGTAGACGTGTGACCGCATTAAGTTGAATTCAATTTCACTTAGCGCGTCGCCCTTATGCAGTATTTTTAATGGCATAAAAGCCATACCAAAATCGTGTACATAGCTTGCTACCGCCAATTGATCTTCTTCTATGGGGTTACCCGCAATGTCGTTGATATACATAGCAAGCTTAGCAATTCTATCGCCTCTTCCTGCCCAGTAATTAGAACGCCTCTCAATGGTTTGCATTAAATCGCGAAAGAACAGCACATCTAGCTTCTTCTCGCTACTCATGTCTTTGGGAATGCCGGTGGTCGCCAGCGTGGGGGGTTTAATCTGAACCGTATCAGGGTCACCACCATCAGTGACCACGTCAAGTGCGGGGTTCAGCAGCAATACCGCTTCGGTAAGCAATTTCTCATGCTCAACAGTGTTGTCCGGCGAAATTCGGCTAATGGCCAACACCAATTGCTCGTGTAAGGTATTGTCATACTCAGCTTTACCTTCTGCCATCACGGCCTCAACAAACGCTTTAACCCTGTCCATGGTTAGTAACACCAAGTCACTCATGGTGCTGGTGTACGATACCTGCCCTTTACGTAAGTAATCGAGTAAGTCTTCTACGTGTTGCAGAAGCGGGATCATAGGCGTGAAATTAACTAAACCTAAATCCCCTTTAATCGTATGTATAGAACGGAAAAGTGCACGTTGCAGTTCGTTGTCTTCGGGACGTAGTTCCAATTCAATGAGTGTTTGTTCACTGGATTCATAGAGCTCGTTTATTTCTTCCATTAAGTCGGAAAGGATGTCTTCTTCTAATTCATCAGGGACGAAAGTCTGCATGTAATAAATCCAGGTTTATGGAGATTGGCTATATCTTGTTTATTGTAAGCGGCTATTCGATTACTTGCCTCATACTAAAGGTGAGTATCTATCATAATTCGTGAAAAATGAATGCCGACTAAGGTGAACATTTTATATTTTTAGTGGAAAGCGGGTCTACACTCATCGGACAAGTGTACGCTGAAACTTACATTATACTGCGCGCGTCACCAGTATTTAGGAGTTGTTTTGATCGCTTTATTACGTGTTCCCCTGTTATTTTTAGCTTTTCTTCTTATTAATCTTGCACTGCTTGTTGTATGTATTTGTCGTCCATTTCACAAAGATAACGTTCATACCGCCGGCAAACTTTACTCCCTAATGGCGAAAATTATGGGGATTAAAATTGTCATCACCAAAAATGACAAGGTGAACGAAACAGAGCCCTACGTGTACATCGCTAACCACCAAAATAGTTATGACATCATTACCATTTGTAAAGCCGCCATGCCAGGTGTGGTGACCATTGGCAAAAAGAGTTTAAAGTGGATACCTATATTCGGTCAGATTTATTGGCTATCAGGCAATATTATGATCGACAGAAAAAACTCCGGTAGAGCAAGAAACACATTAGATATTGCTGCAAATCGGATCGCCAAAAAACGCACGTCAGTATGGCTCTTTCCTGAAGGGACTCGTAGTTATGGACGGGGGATACTTCCTTTTAAACAAGGCGCATTTCGTTTAGCCAAAAGCACAAACGAACCGGTAGTGATGGTGACGGCCAGTAATCTGCACAATAAGATTAAATGGAATCGTTGGAATAATGGTATTGTGCTTATCGATATTTCAGCCCCTCAAGCATTGACCGACGAAAAAAACGTTAAAGAATGGATGCATTACTTTAATGGCGAAATGAAACAAAAGTTTGAAGCGCTTAATACTCGGGTCGATGAATTGGAAAAAAGCGAGTAAACTTGCGGAAAAATACGAGGCCTAAGTAATATGAACCAGTTTGACGAAAAAGAAGAATGGTACGCGTTCAATCAAGAAACCATTGATGCGCTACTTGAAGATGGTAGCCAAAAAGATGCGACCTATACCATCGAACATCACCTTGCTAGCAACGACTTCGATAAGCTTGAGAAAGCAGCCGTTGACTGCTTTAAAGCAGGCTTTGAAGTGACGGATGCTGAAGAGCTTATGCTGGATGACGGCGGCACTATTTTCTGTTTTGATGCCGTTGTAGAACGCGAACTTGAACGCGAAACACTAGATTCAGATTCTGATGCATTATTGAAGATTGCCGACAAGCACGACGTGCAATACGACGGCTGGGGCACTTACTTTATGCCACGAGGCGACGAGTCTTACGAAGGTGAGGGTGAGTTCTTAGACGATTAATTCTGTGGTTAGTTAAGGCTTGCTTCAGCTTTTATTCATGTATTTCTGCACACAATGGCCCTGTCATTGTTCATCAGGAAAGGATAAAAGCGATGAAAGCTCTAACACACACTTATAAAATGATAGCGGCGCTACTGATTGTTTGTGGCGCTTCCCTACCCTTTGCTCATGCATCGCAAGATAATTCAGCGTCGACCGTCAAAGTATCTGTGTCTGAATTTCAGTTTGATACCCCTTATGTAGAGCAAGCCGCCTCTACCAGCGCAGATGCATCGAAACAAAGTGAAAAACACAAACAACGAACGGCGTTAGTCAGCACCAACAATCAATCATATTCGCCATCTTCTTACGTGTATACCAGTGAGTTTTGGATTTACGACAGCTGGGTGACCTTCGACCGCGATATCGATTACGATGGCTACTACTCAGGCTTTACCGTGGAGTTTGATGCCGACACCTACTTTTCAAGTGCCAGAGTGTATGCTGTGCTCTATTTAGGAAGAGATGGGCTTTATGATGCCATACACATGAGTTCGGAATTCAATATATACGGCGAAGATGCTTCAGACAGCTTTGTGATAGAAAGCACCCTATTAAGTGGCTTTCCTCCCTCAGAATACGATGTACTCGTGGAAATTTATGATGCACACAGTGATGAATTACTCGCCTATAGCGATAGCTACGACGATGCAGACTTAGCTTACTTAAGCTTAGAAAGTGATAATCACGAATATATTTACGAAGATACTGTGGTCATTGTGGAAGAACACGGCGGTAGCACTGGTGTATTCAGCATTCTGGCCTTACTGCTTGCCACGCTTTACCTGAAAAGTAAAAAGTCTCACACACTAAACTGAACCGGTAAAAATAAACTGTCCAAAAGCTGAACAATCATTGTTCAGCTTTTTGCATTTCTTCTACTATACTAAAGTAGCAACAGCACGCGTTTAACATCACCATACAAGCCGTACCTTATAAGAAACGCCGAGAAGTTAAATGCATATACACCTCCTAGTAAAAGAATAAAGAAGATTTCCTCGGTTAGGTAATCTTGTCATCAGGCTATGATATAGGTGTGCTTTTATGATGAGCTTAAAAAACGTTAACCTACTGCACTTACTCGATAACGCCCAAATTGGCGTGGTTATTCATACGTGGGATACCCAAGTTGGGTATGCCAACCCAGCGGCACTTTCTTTGCTTAATGTGACCCTAGAGCACATCAAAAAGTCTTCAGGATTAGATGAGCAATGGGAATTCATCGATAGGCAGAATCGACGGCTACACAAAGATGAATTCCCTGTAAATAAGGTGATTCGTTTGAATGCCGCTATCAACGAAGAAATCGTGGGGATCGTTTGCAGGCAAACTGGGCAGGTACGTTGGGCAAAAGTGAGTGCCTACCCCGAAACCTACTCAGATACAAAGCTTGGATTTGTGGTGGTTTACTTCACTGAAGTCACCGAACAACTCACCCATTTTTCTTTTGAAGATATCGTGAAAAATGCTCAGGACATGATCATTGTTACAGAAGCGCAAAATGTCTCTGGCCTTTATCGCCAAAGATTATCTATGTTAACGATGCAATATGCCGGGTAAGTGGCTATACACAAGACGAGCTTATTGGTGAAACGCCACGTATTTTTCAGGGCGCCCTTACAGATTCAACAGCAACGTTACGAATTCGAGAAGCGCTGCTGGCAAAAGAATCGGTGACTGAAACCTTAATTAACTATTCACAAAACGGCACGCCATACTGGATGGTGGAAATGAACATTTTCCCATTGAAAAACCAACTCGGTGAGGTCACGCATTTTGCGTCGGTTGAGCGGGACGTTAGCACAACTAAATTTCATTCAGAGCAGCTTAATAGCCGCAACCAAGAATTGAAGTTGATAAAGCAAAACTTAGAAACACTCGTGACTGAGCAGACCCGAGAGTTGCGCAATGCTAACGTTAAGCTAGAAAAACTAGCCTATTTCGATGCCCTTACTGATATCCTCAATAGAAGAGCCTTTAACGACGCCTTAGACAAAGCCATTCATTTTGCCCATCGACACGAATTTGGATTATTGATGGGTATTGCCGACATAGACCACTTCAAACAGCTTAACGACACCTACGGTCACGGATTTGGTGATGACGTGTTAGTTATATTCGCTAACCTCCTAAAAACCTTTTTCAGACAAGAGGACGGTATCGGTCGACTGGGGGGCGAAGAATTTGGTTTCTGTATGGTGGTACCCAAGGAGCACGATGTAAACTGCGTAGTAGAGCGATTACGAGAAAAAGTAGAAGCGTTACCTTTACGTTATGCTGAGCTCAAAGAAAAGCAATTTACTGTCAGTGTAGGCGCTTACTGCGCGCAAATGTTACAGAACATGACAGCCCGTGAGCTACCGGATATGGCTGACAACGCGTTGTATACCGCTAAGCGTGGAGGCAGAAACCGAGTAGAAGTCATTACCCAAGTTCCCAGCAATACGAAGGCTTGCTGATAAAAATTACGCCCAACAACAAAGCATTAACAAAATAAGTTGGTAAGATAAGAAAAGGGTGCCAAAATTAGTCATAGAGTATCAATGCTGGATAATGTCTATGACAGGGAAATCACCGCATTCCATTTCCCCTACGCAAAATCGAAGAAGTTTTTTAAAGGGCTCGGCTGCATTTGGGGTAACCGCTGGCGTGACGCCATTTGCTATTGGTAAGCCACCCCCTACCATCAGAGTGCTCGGCACTCACGTTACCTTACAAGAAGAGATTCGCCAACAGGCCATGGCCGATTTAGGCATCAATATCGCGTTTCAACCGGGAGGTAGTGCCGCCGTATTGCAAAAAGCGTCAATGGCCCCCCATTCCTTTGATTTATATGAGCAGTGGTCGAACAGTATTAATGTACTATGGCGTTCGAAAGCCATCCAGCCGATTGAGAAAAAGAAGCTAACCTATTGGGAGGAAATAAACTCGCTAACGAAAACCGGAAAAATAACCCCCAACGCCCAAATGGGTGCCGGTGACGCGCCGCATAAAATTTTACACATCCAAGAGGATGGCAAACTGGGTGTGAACCATACCGACCACATTAGCTTTCTTCCCTATGTGCACAATGTGGATTCGTTTGGTTACAACCTTAACACTCTACCAGAGGGCCTCAAAAGTCAGCCTGAAAGCTGGGGCTGGTTGTTAGATAGCCGAAACTCAGGAAAAGTCGCCATTGTGAATGACCCTACCATAGGGTTATTTGATTTAGCCCTTGCAGCTGAAGCAAAAGGCTACGTAACCTTCAATGATATTGGCGCCATGACCAAAATCGAATTAGACGACTTATTTACTGTGCTTATCGAGCTGTCTCAGTTAAATCACTTCAGCGGCTTTTGGACATCAGTGCCTGAATCTGTGCAGTTTATGCAGAGCAAGCGCGTTAATATTGAGAGCATGTTTTCCCCTGCGGTATCCGCCCTCAATAGCCAACACCTTCCCGTGCGCTTTGCTGCCCCAAAAGAAGGTTATCGAGGCTGGCACGGAGTAATGTGTTTATCTTCAGCGGTGAATGGGCGAAACAAAGATGCAGCATACGACTATATGAACTGGTGGCTATCAGGTTGGCCTGGCGCATTTATCGCCCGGCAGGGCTATTATATTTCTAACCCGCAACGTTCTGCCGCTCACTTAAGCCAAGCCGAATGGGATTATTGGTATAAAGGGTTACCCGCCCGAGAGCCCCTGGCAGGAACTGATGGCCGAATTAGTGTACAAAAAGGGAGCCAACGTACAGGGGGAAGCTACGAAGATAGATTTAGTCATGTTGCAGTGTGGAATACGGTTATGCCAACCTATGAGTACAGTCTGCAAAAATGGTATGAATTCATTACCTCATAGATGCTACAGACTGCATCTGAAGATAATTAATAATAATAGGCGTAAAGCTACATATGCTCGCATCAATAAGAACACAGTTAGTGCTCGTTTTAATTGCATTGGTCACCCTACTGCTGCTGCAGAGCTATATTGCCAGGGAAAATCAAGCTGCCTTAATTAAAGGAATGACGGCAACCAGTACCGCCGTTGTGGATGTTAGCTTAGTCAAAGAATTGGAAAGAGACGTACTGGACTTACAGCGCAATGTGCTCATCTTTAAAGAAAATGCCAGCCAGTCTGCGGTGACCCGTTTTGAACGGCTCATGACCACCATTAATGAAAAATTAGACACACTATCTCAATCTCAAGTGTCACTGAATGCAGAAAACAATAACTTTGTACTCACACGTATGCGTGAACACCTTAGTGCGTATCAAGAAAACTTTAAGCAAGTGGTTGACGCACGTCGTCAACGTGACGATTTACTGGTGGATGGCACCCTCGCTGATATTGTGGTGATAGAAAGGGTCCTGGAAGAAGCCGAGTCGTCGGCGGCTTTTCCTACTCAACTTATTGAAGCCATTAAACGTCAGATTGGCGTAGCAGAAAACGCTGCCCTGCAATATATGATAAAGCCCGATATGCTGTTAATGACTCAGTTTAACAGTGCGATTGCAGCGGTGAGAGCGATGGCTATCCCCCAGGGTGACACTGAAAGCAAACTTATCTATCGACTAGAAAAAGCCGAAGAAGACTTTTTTACGCTAACGCAAATTACCCAAGGAAATTTGTTTTTAGTTAACGTCGTGATGGCGGGCTCTGCCAACGAATTTTTATATCTTAGCGGTGAGTTAGCCAACCAGGTAACATCCCATACTAAGTCGATTGCGCAAGAGACGTTTTCGGTGGCTGAAACCACGCAACGAAATGGGGAGTTATTTTCGCTTATTGCCGTTCTACTTGCCCTAGCAGGGGCAGTATTTACTGTACACAGGATACTTGGCCCTATTCGTTCTATCACCCAAGTGTTTAATAGGCTTTCTGAGGGCGATAAGGTTTCCAGCATTCCTGGCATCACCCGTAAAGATGAAATTGGTAATCTCGCGAAGGCTGCCAGCGTATTTAGTGGTAAAAACAAGCAAACTAAACGCTTACTTGAAGAGGCGCAAGAACTCAATACCCGTTTGGAAACGTTAAACAAAGCACTGATTGAATCCAAGCAAAAAGCAGAACAAGCGACGGCATCAAAAAGCATGTTTTTGGCCAATATGAGTCATGAGATTCGCACGCCAATGAATGGCATAATAGGGTTGATTGAATTGGCACAACAGCACCAGATATCTGAAAAAGTGCGCGGATACTTAGATAAAGCGGCCTACTCCAGCCAAATACTAATGAGTGTGATCAACGATATTCTCGACTTTTCAAAAATTGAAGCCGGTAAGCTAAAAATTGAAGAGGTGAACTTTTCTCTCCACTCGCTATTCGACAACCTCATTGCGGTTATTGCCCTTCGTGCCAAGGAAAAAAACCTTTCTGTGCGGCTAGACGTTGCACCAGATTTGCCCCCTCATGTCATTGGTGACCCGCTGCGTATTGCGCAAATTATTATGAATATCGGAAATAACGCGGTGAAGTTCACCGAGCAAGGAAGTATTACCATTAAATTTGACGGTAAGGTCGATAGCGCTAACGAGAAACTTAATTTAATTATGGAAATTCAAGACTCTGGTATCGGCATGACAAACGCACAACTAGGGCGAATTTTTAACCCGTTTACTCAAGCCGATGGGTCAACGAACAGAAAATTCGGTGGCACAGGCTTGGGGCTAGCCATTGTGAAACAACTCACCGATTTAATGGGGGGCAAACTGTCTGCCGCTTCCCAAGAAGGCAAAGGCAGTCAATTTATGGTGTCTATTCCCCTTCGCGTTTACCCTAATCAGGGGGGGATTTTAGCGGCTACCCCACAACTCCCTAAAAACAGCCTTTACCTAACCGATGCACCATTACTTGCTGACACCTACCTTCAAACTTTGAGCCTAAGCCCAACACAAAGGCTGTCTATAGAAAAGGCAAAACAAGGTGAAGCATTAAGCCCCTATATGTTGGTGGACATTCCTAACTTTGCTGTATTTAGAGAAAACATAGGATGGCTAAAGGAGTTACAGGAAAATGGGAAACGAATTGGCCTTATTTCCGATACCATTGGCACTGCGCTACACAACAAATACAGCCATTTATGGAAAGGCCCGCTGCTAACCCACCCCTTTACCCCTCAGCAGTTTGAACAATTCATTCACTTCGTTCTCAGTGACGATAATACCCATGAACACAAACGCGCCCAAGACGACAACATCGATACCAAACTAGAAGGCCATTTACTTCTGGTAGAAGACAACAATATTAATCAAATTGTGACCGGCGAGATATTAACGGGGCTGGGCGTCACCTTTGATATTGCCGAAGATGGTAAACAGGCTGTGCAAAAGGTAGGCAACGCGCCACATTACGACGTGGTACTCATGGACGTTCAAATGCCCGTTATGGACGGTTTCGAAGCCACAAAAGCATTGCGGGAAAAAGGTTTCACTACTTTGCCCATCATAGGGCTGAGTGCGAATGCTATGAAGGAAGACAGGAAAAGTGCGATTGATATTGGCATGGACGATTACCTTACCAAACCCATCAAGCGAAAAGCATTGGTTGATATGTTAAAACGTTACCTATAAAAAAAGCTGCCAGAGGGCAGCTTTCTTCAACAATGCAGTGACTTACAACGCTTTGATAGTCTCGAACTGCTCTTTAAGCTTGGCGAGGGCTTTCTCGCCCTCTTCTAGCTTACCCCGTTCTTTTTCAATAACCGCTTCTGGCGCATTGCTTACGAATTTCTCATTACCCAATTTGCCACGAGTACGAGAAACATCTTTCTCGATTTTCTCCATGGCTTTGGTAATACGCGCAAGCTCTGCGTCTTTATCGATAAGCCCTGCCATAGGGATAAGAATTTCCATCTCGCCTACAAGCGCAGTGGCACTCGCTGGCGCTTCTTCACCGTCTTTTAAAATAGTGACGGTTTCAAGCTTAGAAAGCTTATCGAGGAATGCTTTAGCCGCATCAAGACGACGGGCGTCTTCATCGCTTACGTTTTTAAGTAGCGCATTCAGTGGTTTGTTTGGCGAGATATCCATTTCACCGCGGATATTACGAATACCCACGATAAACTTCTTCACCCACTCGATATCAGCAAGTACATTGTCGTCTTGTTTCGCCGCTTCAACTTCAGGGAATGCCTGAACCATGATGCTGGCGCCCGCGTCTACCTTAAGCGCACTTAGTGGCACAACACGCTGCCAGATAGTGTCGGTGATAAATGGCATTAGCGGGTGCAACATGCGAAGCAGGCTTTCAAGTACGTTAATCAGCGTATGACGTGTACCGCGCTTTTCAGCGTCGGTGCTGGCATCGTTGCTAAGCACAGGCTTGGTCAACTCTAGATACCAGTCGCAGAATTGGTTCCAGGTAAACTCGTAAACCGTTTGCGCAGCAATATCGAAGCGATAGTCTTCAAGGGCTTTTTCAAACTCTACCAACGTTTGTTGAAACTTCGCCCAAATCCAGCGATCGGCCATGCTAAGCACCATCTCGCCGCCGTCACGACCAGTGTCGTGCTCTTCTGTGTTCATCAATACGAAACGCGATGCATTCCAAATTTTGTTACAGAAGTTGCGGTAGCCTTCAACGCGGGCCATATCAAAGTTGATATCGCGGCTGGTTGACGCCATAGCGGCAAAGGTAAAGCGAAGTGCGTCTGTACCGTAGGCCTGAATGCCATCTGGGAATTGCTTGCGAGTACGCTTGGCAATCTTTTCAGCAAGCTGTGGCTGCATCATGCCAGCGGTACGTTTGGTCACTAAAGACTCAATATCAATACCGTCAATCAAATCGATGGGGTCAAGCACGTTACCCTTCGACTTTGACATTTTATCGCCGTTCTCATCGCGGATAAGACCGGTAATATAGATATCTTTAAATGGAATTTTGCCGGTGAACTTCTTGGTCATCATGATCATTCTGGCAACCCAGAAGAAAATAATGTCAAAGCCAGTTACTAGCACTGACGACGGCACAAAGGTTTCAAGATCTGGCGTTTCTTCTGGCCAGCCCATGGTCGCGAACGGCCATAGCGCGCTTGAGAACCAGGTATCAAGTACATCGTCGTCTTGTGAAAGGGTGACATCACTGCCAAGGCCGTGCTTTTCACGCACTTCTTCTTCCGTGCGACCAACAAAAACCTTACCGTTTTCGTCGTACCATGCTGGAATGCGGTGTCCCCACCACAGCTGACGTGAAATACACCAGTCTTGAATGTTGTGCATCCACTGGTAATAGGTTTTGTTCCAGTTTTCTGGTACAAAACGAATTTCGCCACTTTCTACCGCTTCAATAGCCGGCTTAGCAAGAGACTCAACCGCCACATACCACTGGTCAGTTAAGTATGGTTCGATAACCGCACCCGTTCTGTCGCCGCGTGGCACTTTAAGCTTGTGCGGCTCAATTTTAACCAACGAGCCTTGGGCGTCTAAATCAGCCACTATTTGTTTACGGGCGTCGAAACGATCTAAACCACGGTACGCTTCAGGCGCATCATCGTTAATTTTCGCATCGTCGGTAAGAATGTTGATCATAGGTAGGTTGTGACGCTTACCCATGTCGTAGTCGTTGAAATCGTGAGCAGGCGTAATTTTCACGCAGCCTGTACCGAATTCTTGATCGACATAGTCATCAGCAATCACAGGAATTAAACGGCCAGTAATCGGCAGTTTGATTTCTTTACCAATAAAGCCCTGATAACGCTCGTCATCTGGGTGTACAGCAACCGCTGTATCACCTAGCATGGTTTCAGGACGTGTTGTCGCTACCACTAGCTCACCGCTACCGTCAGCTAACGGATAGCGCATGTGCCACATGTGACCGTCTTCTTCTTCGTTTAATACTTCTAAGTCTGATACCGCCGTGTGAAGCACAGGGTCCCAGTTAACCAAACGCTTACCGCGATAAATAAGACCTTCTTCGTGCAGTTTCACGAACACTTCAGTCACGGCTTTAGACAGATCTTCATCCATGGTGAACACTTCGCGAGACCAATCAGGCGACGTACCTAAACGGCGCATTTGACCGGTAATAGTACCGCCACTGTGCTCTTTCCATTCCCACACTTTATTGATGAAGTCTTCACGACCTAAATCGTGGCGGGTCTTGCCTTCGGCGTTAAGTTGGCGCTCTACCACCATTTGGGTAGCAATACCGGCGTGGTCAGTGCCCACTTGCCATAGTGTATTATCGCCCTTCATACGGTGATAACGGGTTAAGGCATCCATAATGGTTTGCTGGAAACCATGGCCCATGTGAAGACTACCGGTTACGTTTGGTGGCGGAAGCAAAATACAATATGGGTCGCCGCTACCTGAAGCTTTAAACAAACCCGCTTCTTCCCATGACTTATAGCATTGCTGCTCGATGGATTGCGGTTCAAAGGTTTTATCCATTACTTACTCTCAAATTTTACGCATAAACTGGAAGTACACTACGATGATGCAGATTGGAACTGCATACTACATCCGGCCTGCTGATAATTTTTATAGCGCACCCGCGCGGCTTGTTTTGCCTTTTCATCCACGGGTACAAAATCGATAATTTTTCGGTGATTATTCGGTGACGGGATCATGCCTGACCCTACATTAACCACCATTTGACGCCTCGCTACCTGCTGCGGTTGCCAACATATTTCTACAGGCGTACCAGATGGTGGCCCCTCCCCATACAAATTGTGTGGCACGAAACGATCTGCAGGCAGTTGCCAAAGCAACTCATCAACCTGCTCAGCTTGTGCTTTTGTATCGCAAAGCACGCTTATTTTTTGCTTATTGGCGTAGGCATCGGCAATAAGCCTGCTGGCTTTTGCCGTTACACCATTGTCGCTATCGACAAGCTGATAAAACACGACTTGAGGCATCGTGTATTAGTCCTCTAGCTTAATGCCAGCACGGTTCATAATGAACTGTGAGAGCATAGGTACAGGACGACCTGTAGCTCCTTTGCTCTTGCCACTGCGCCAAGCTGTACCGGCAATATCAAGGTGCGCCCAGTTGTACTTTTTAGTGAAACGTGACAAGAAACAACCTGCTGTTATTGAACCGGCGGGACGTCCACCAAGGTTCGTCATATCAGCAAACGGGCTTTCTAGCTGTTCTTGATAGTCATCCCATAATGGCAAGCGCCATGCGCGGTCAGAGCTTTGTTCAGATGCATTTAATAACTCATGGGCAAGTGGGTTGTGCGTGCTCATTACCGCCGTGGCGTGGTGACCTAAAGCAATAATGGCCGCCCCCGTCAGGGTAGCAACGTCTACGACCAATTCTGGGTCGAAGCGTTCCACGTAAGTTAGCGCATCGCACAATACCAAACGGCCTTCTGCATCCGTATTAAGTACTTCAACGGTTTGACCCGACATGGTAGTTAGGATGTCACCTGGGCGATACGCTTTGCCGTCTGGCATGTTTTCACAGCCTGCTAGCACGCCAATAACGTTAATAGGCAGGTTAAGCGCCGCGATAGTATGCATGGTACCTAATACGCCTGCAGCGCCGCCCATGTCATATTTCATTTCGTCCATGGCTTCGCCTGGCTTAATTGAAATGCCGCCTGAATCGAAGGTTAAGCCTTTACCTACAAGCACAATTGGCGCTTGATCGGCTGGCCCACCACGATGATGCATAATGCTCATCATGCTTTCGTTTTCCGAACCCCGACCCACAGCCAAATAGGCCTGCATGCCCAATTCTGCCATTTGGGTTTCATCCACCACTTCTGCGGTTACGCTGTCATATTGACTCGCCAACGCTTGTGCTTGTTGCCACAAGTACGCTGGATTACAAATGTTCGGCGGCATGTTCGCCACGTCTTTGGTCACTTTAGCACCGCGAGCAACCGCCAGACCATGTTCCACTGCACGCTCGCCTACCGTGAGTTCGCGACGAGTAGGTACGTTAAATACGATTTTACGTAAGGGACGACGAGGCTCACCCTTTTTGGTTTTTAATTGCAAAAAGGTGTATAGAGAATCTTCGGTGGCTTCAACGGCTTGGCGCACCTTCCAGTATGTATCGCGCCCTTTAACGTGAAGTTCAGTTAAGAAGCAAACGGCTTCCATAGAGCCGGTTTCATTTAAGGTTTTAATCGTTTTGGCGATGATATTCTTGTATTGACGTTCATCGAGTTCACGTTCTTTACCACAACCGACAAGAAGCACACGCTCACTCAGTACATTGGGAACATTATGTAACAGCAACATCTGCCCGGCCTTACCTTCTAGGTCGCCACGACGCAATAAATTGCTAATGTACCCTTCACTGATTTCGTCTAGTTGTTCAGCCACCGCCGTTAGGCGACGCGGCTCGAAGACACCCACAACAATACAGGCACTGCGTTGTTTTTCAGGACTGCCACTTTTTACACTAAACTCCACGATATCACCTCGTTTTTCGTCGTTTATGGTTTGCACGATGACTAAAATCACGTAACGTTTCGCGCTGCTTTATGTTTTAATACGCAGCATAACCTTTTAGCTCGCTGCAATTCACGCTTAGCCACCTATCAAATATAGGTTGTATTTGCGTCAACACACCATGCAAACGGTTTCTGATTGCAGGCAAAACGTGTAAAAACGGAAGTTTAAACAAAATTGTGCTTTCTTTCACTAAAATTCATCATTTTCCGGAAGGGCTGAGATGCTG
Source organism: Alteromonas sp. B31-7 (assembly GCF_015767655.1). Taxonomy (NCBI): domain Bacteria; kingdom Pseudomonadati; phylum Pseudomonadota; class Gammaproteobacteria; order Alteromonadales; family Alteromonadaceae; genus Alteromonas; species Alteromonas sp. B31-7. The sequence continues at coordinate 973,552 of NZ_CP065233.1, read as the reverse complement.
ATATTCCGCTATTTACTTAAGGAAACGCTAAAATCTCAGTTAGCGATTTTCTTCATTTTAATGGCAATTTTTGTCACGTTAAGATTTGTGCGCGTACTAGGTGACGCCTCAGACGGAGATATACCTGCCGGCTTGGTACTCGGTTTCCTGGGTTTATATGCGCCCATACTCGCCTCCCTCGTTCTACCGATAAGCGCCTACTTAGGCATTATGCTGGCCCACGGTAGGCTTTATGTGGATAGCGAAATGACCGTAATGCGCGCATGTGGCATAAGCGAATGGTACATCACACGGGTGATGTTGTTTTTGTCTGTGCTTATCATGATAGTTACCGGTGCCATTACCCTGTATTTTGCACCTTTAGCTGCAGAAAACGAATACCAATTAAGGGAAAAGGCCCGTAACGAAGCCGGACTATCAGCGCTAATACCGGGGCGATTCCAGCAAACGGGCAACGAAAAAGCGGTCATATTTGTTCATGACATCGATACCGACGATGGCCTTAGACGGGTGTTTTTATCGCAAAACCAAGCAGATAACAATGACAAACAAGTGCGCGTGGTTTACGCCCAGACGGGACAAGTGGCTAATAATCCAGACGGAACCCGAAACCTTGTATTAAAAGAGGGTGTGCAATACGAGGGGGAACAGTCGGCAAAAGCGTACCGAAAAGTAGAGTTTGACGAATATCAAATCCAAATTGCCGATAAGCCCGCAGAAGAGGCGCGAAGAAAAGTCAGCGTGCTCCCCACCGCAGAGCTATGGCAAGACGACAGTATTGAAGCTAGGGCTGAGCTACAGTGGCGCATAGCAATTCCGTTATCTATCCCCTTTCTGGTACTCATTGCTGTGCCATTAAGCTCAGTAGACCCTCGACAAGGGCGTTTCGGAAAGATGTTTCCAGCTATCCTGCTCTATTTGGGGTATTTCCTATTGTTGTTAGCAAGTAGACGGGTGCTTGAAGACGGCAAAATGCCGCCGCAACTTGGCCTTTGGTGGGTACATACCATCATGCTGATTATTGGAATAGCATTGATCGTTAGAGACAGGAAAACAGGTACACAGTTGCGAGCCTGGGTATTAGGAAAAAAATAGATGTTTAAGATCCTCGATTTATACATTGCCCGCACGCTGTTAGGCACAGTGGCCGTCACCCTCTCGGTACTCATTGGTTTAAGTGCACTCATTAAGTTTGTAGAACAACTTAGAAAAGTAGGCGAAGGCGACTACGATATGATGGTGGCCTTCCTGTACGTATTGCTAAGTTTACCCCGAGATTTAGAACAGTTTTTCCCCATGGCAACGTTATTAGGCGGCCTTATTGGTATGGGGGTACTGGCTAGTAATAGTGAGCTTGTGGTGATGCAAGCGGCGGGCATGAGCCGTTGGAATATTATTAATTCGGCCATGAAGTCAGCCACCTTAATGATTTTGCTGGTGATGGCGGTAGGAGAATGGGTAACGCCCTTTAGTGAGTCGAAAGCCAAAGAAATACGAACCGAAGCCATTTCAGGGGGAAGCTTGTTTTCTTCTGATCAATTGGTTTGGGCGAAAGATGGCGAACACTTTGTCAGTATTGGGCAGGTTCTCAGCCGAGACTCATTACAAGATATTACCATTTTCGACTTCGACGACACCTTGGCTTTGGAAAGCATTACCTACGCCGCCGAAGGAAGCTTTGACGGTGATGGTTGGTGGCTTGAGGGTGTTGACGTAACGCGCTTCGGCGACAACCAAGTCACATTAGATAATCAAGCTCGTATCCGTTGGAACTCAACCCTTACCCCCGATAAGCTAGGCATTGTAGCGGTAAAACCAGAAGCGTTGTCTATTACAGGGCTAATTGACTATATCGCCTACCTTGATAACAATGACCAAGACCCTTCTCGCTACGAGCTAGCGTTATGGCGCAAGATACTTCAGCCCGTTTCAGTGGGAGTTATGCTGCTGATGGCCTTGTCGTTTATTTTCGGCCCGCTGCGTAGCGTCACCATGGGCGCTAGGGTGATTATGGGCGTATTAACCGGCTTTGGCTTTTTCATCTTAAACGAAGTATTTGGCCCTTTGAGTTTGGTGTATCAACTGCCACCTTATTTGGGCGCAATACTACCAAGCATGCTCTTTGCCGCAATTGCAGCACTGATGCTGCGAAAATAGCTAGTAGATTGAGGCGACAACGCTAGCTTCAATCGCTAGCGGTTACCAGCTTTTATGGTCGTTCGCTTCTTTGGTCAGTTTCAACACTTCGGTTTTCGCTAAGCGGTCTTGCAGCGATTGTTTGTGCTTAAAATCGAACAGTACTAACAATGTGCCCAAACCGCCCAACGATGCCACAAGGCGAATAAGCAAACGCGGCCAAGTCATTGGCTCTTCTACGGTGCTGTATATCCGCAAACGCCATGCTCGCATACCCAAGGTTTGCCCACCTCTTCGCCAAAACCATAAGAAAAACCCAGCTATCCACATCCCTACCCAAGTTTGAATAAGCAGTCTATAAGTCGACGAAGCCTGAATCAGGTCGGCAGGTTCAGCATAGCCTTGTAGGTCTAGCGCGCCGTTTTTCAGCATAACCACTAACGTGACTATCATCACCATCGCTGCGCACATGCCTACCGCAGTAGCCACTAGTGTGTCGTAAATCATGGCAAGCAGCCTGCGAAAAAAGCCGGCTCTCATCCCCACAGGTGGGGCGTTTTCGCCCTCGATGTTGTTGTTTATCGCTGTTTTTCTGCGGCCTGCAGAAGTGTGCCTATTTGATGTTTTAGATGACGACTTGCTGTTTTTCACACTATTTCCGATTGAATAATCTCCTTGTTAAGTTTGACACAACAGCTAGGGAGTATAAACATTTACTCGCATTAAAAGAGAGACATAAAACACTAATTACTGGGAATAAAACTGTCATTAGTAGCATTTTTCAATATAATTGTATTGTTATGCGGTACAAAATCCCTGGTAAGTAAAGTTAGGAAAAACTATGTCAGAGGCAGGAAGTTCAAAGCAAGGTATACAGGTCATCTCACGGGCGGTAAAAGTGCTTCGCGCTTTAGAAGGTAAGCCAGACGGCTTAAGTTTAAGTGCTATTGCTAATGAAGTTGATTTACCTCGTTCGACAGTTCAGCGTATTGTAGGTGCACTCGCAACTGAGGGTTTTTTAATTTCAGCCAGTCCGACTTCACGAGTGCGCTTAGGGCCAAGTTTGGTGTCGTTAGGCTCTGCGGCAAAAGTCGATATAGACAGAGTGATCCTGCCCTACATGAAACGCCTCTCGAAAGAAATAGAGGAAACCGTGGATTTGTCGGTACAAGATGGCAATGCCATGATATTTATTGATCAAGTTATTGCCGACTCACAAAAACTTCGCGCCGTGTCTGGTGTGGGTGATGCATTCCCTATTCATTCTTGCGCAAATGGCAAAGCCATTCTAGCCAGTAAATCTGACAACGAAGTTGCCGCCATACTGGCTAATGCCAGCTTCACAAAACTAACCCCATACACCTTGTCTGAAGCGTCTTCTTTACAACTTGAAATTGAGAAAATACGCAAAAAAGGCGTGGCCTTTGATAGAGAAGAACATTGCGAGGGAGTGTGCGCAATAGGCATTGCCATTGAAGATCCTTATGGCCGCAACATTGCTATCTCTATTCCCATTCCGTCGGTAAGATTTAACAGAAATAAACGGGAAATTTCAGATAAGCTCATTGAATACAAAGCCATTATTGAAAAAGCATTGGGCGCCAGCTTGCAATAATTTGAAGCACAATGGTTCACCGACACGGGATTATACAAAAGGGCACCACGTGTGCCCTTTAATTTACCCCAACCCTTGGCTTAAAAAGGGGTTAACCCCTATCATCTCAGTTCTACAAATAGTCTAGATTATCGATTATTTTGCTGCGCTACCCAATAGGCAGCGCAATACAATACTAAGCCAAACAGAATAATACCGCCCATCCAAAGCTTTGTGACCATATCAACACTCATTTTTTCTCTCCTCGTTTGTTTATCATTGCGTGTATCACGATGAAAAACAAAGTGATGGAAGCAATGGTTACCAGTGATGTTAAAAACAACTCTGCAGCTAAGTTCATGGTACCTCCTAACCCGCGACTGCCATGGATTTAGGCTTCTTAGCAAATAACGCTGGGTGGCAATTTTTAGCCCCAATGTTCCCTAGTAGGGTAAACCCAAAGGCGACGATGGCCACAACGTGTGCGTTTTCGAGCATCGTTAGGCCTAAATAAGCTTTAAGTGGTGTAAAAGACCATAGCAAGTTAACAAGCCAACTAGAGAACAACACCAACTTGGCTACCCCTACACTTCTTTTCCAAAATAACCCCGCCACAATGATAAAGAAGAAAGGCACTAACCAAGCAAACAGCCAAGTAATCGCCAAAATAACGTTAGGGTGGAAAAATAACGTCATCAACGCAGCTACAAAGCCAATAGTGATAATGGTATAGCGAATGAGTTTTTTCTCTGACTCTGGAGTTAGCGCCGCTTTTAAATGTAAGCCAACGATGTCTTTGGCGAAGATGGTAGCGGGCGCAAGGGCTGACATTGCAAAGGTAGATAACAAAGCACCTAAGAACCCTGCTTGTAACAGCACCACTAACCAGGTAGGCAGTAAATTAATGATTAATGCCGCGCCAGCCAACTTTGGACCTAGTTGAGCAAACTCGGGAATGGTGGCTGCCGCAATACCCACCAGCACTGGGAATACACCGAATAGACCATTAATAGGTGCGGCTATCCACAATGAACGCTGTATGGTTTTTTCATCTTTGGCAGACATCGCAGCCTGCATGCCTTGTTGATTCACGGATTGAGAAAATACCACTGAAAATATGGCAGCGAGGGCAAAACTCACGAGCAAATCGGGTTTACTGAGAATAGACAACTTAAAGGCTTCATCACGGTTTTCATAATGTTGCACCACCCCTTCCCAACCTTCAGGAAGTACATATGCGAGGTAAATACCCGCCGTAATGACCGCCACATACATCACCACCGCATTGACCAAATTCACCCACATGGTTTGCTTTATTCCGCCCATGCAAACATAGGCGGTACCAATGGCTGCCCCAATCACTGCGCTCCAGCCTAGTGGCCAGCCAGACATGGCGGAGATGCCAATACCCAGTGTTTGGGCTTCAAGCGTGACCAAACCAAACACCACCATAGCAGCAACGCAGGCGGTATAAATTCGTAATTTTTTGTTGTACAACTTACCGATAAGTTCAGGGATAGTGGCCGTGCCTGTTCGACGAATCCAGCGTCCTGTACCTAAGCAGATCACGCATAATAGTATGGTATGTGCGAAGCAAAACCAAAGCGCCACAGCCCCCAGAGAAAAAGACATTTCCATTAGGCCGTAAACATGTGCAGACCCTAAATAGGTAATGGCAATCGTGACTGAGAACATGGCCACGCCCGCATTACGCCCACCTAGCGCCATATCCGTTACTTGCTGTTGTTGTGACGTCCGCCAGCTGAGATATTTGCCAATCCCACCGATGACGATAATATTGTACGCAAGCACCAGTACTAAAATGGTATTCATGGTGACCTCTTATTTCTCTTCTTATCAACTCAAGGCTATGACGTTAGCGCACCCATTACCCGGCAGTGCATCCACCATCAACATAAATAACTTGGCCGTTGATAAAGTTCGATGCGGAAGCTGACAACATCATCACTAACCCTACCATATCTTTCGTTTCAGCCACCCTTCCCATAGGAAGCCGAGCTAAAAAGGGCGCAATTCTATCTGGGTCTTCACAGATTTCTTGTGTTAACGGCGACTTGATTAATGTTGGCGCTATGGCGTTGATATTAATAGCAAAGCCTTCTTTTACACCTTTTATCGACCATTCTGTTGCTAACTGCTTCGTTAAATTATCTATGGCAGCTTTAGACGCCGCATAAGCGGTATAGCCATCAGGGTGACCACAAAAACCACGTACTGATGAAGTATTCACAATTTTGCCGTGTCCCTGCTTCATAAAATACTTACCGAACTCTTGGCAAGGTATCAGTGTCCCTGTCACATTGACCGACATAACATGTTCAAATTTATCCTCAGGCATTGCTTCTGCAGGTGCCCTAAACGCCATTCCGGCGTTATTAATCAACACGTCGATGTGCCCATACTTGCGATCAATTTCACCCACCAAGCGACTAATAGATGTTCGGTCTGTTACATCACTACTGTAAGCCACACAACTTCCCTCAGTGTCTTGCGTTGACGCCACCACCTCATCTAACGTGGATGAGTTGCGGGCGGTCACGATGACATGAGCACCGTGTAATGCAAAAGTGCGAGCATAAGCGGCACCTAACGTGCCATTACCACCAGTAATCACCACTACTTTGTCTTTCACATTGAATAAATTGAGAGCGAAATCATCACTCCAAGAATCTGTCATAGCCATGGGCTGTCCTCTACTCATTTTCACAGGTTAGTTGGTAACATCTTCACCAAATTAAGACGTTGAAAATGTCACCAACACAGTGGCAACGCGATTGGTATTGTTTTTCAGCTTGCGCCCTTCATTAGGGTATATCGCCACAGAGTCGCCTGCGTGTAATACCGTAGCGTGATTCTTTTCATCAATCACCGTTAGCTCGCCGTCAATGACGTAGTACGATTTTTCGAACTCTGCGCCAAAGGTGCCTGTTTGGTATTGCATGTTGGCGCCACCATTTGGTAGGAAATAACTCAGCCCTTGCCAAAATTTGGTTAACCCTGTTTCTTCTTCGCCCTGTATTTTGAGGGCAACCATGTCGAAATGGGCCGGTGGGTTGTATGGTTTTATGTCTGAAAGTGAAACAATTTTCATTACCCTGTCCTTAAAAATCGACGTTATCTTTGCCTTTTAGCCCCAGCATAGAGCGGGTCTCTTCTGGTGTGGCTATCTCTAACGAGAACTCGGACAGAACCCGCTTAATTTTTTCAACTTGTTGTGCGTTGCTCTGTGCCATTTGCCCCTTCCCAATGAACAAACTGTCTTCAAGACCTACACGAACATTGCCCCCCATTAAGGCGGTTTGTGTAGAAAACGGCATTTGGTTTTTCCCCGCCGCTAATACTGACCATTGATAGTCATCCCCAAATAAACGGTCGGCAGTACTTTTCATGTACATCAGGTTTTCTTCATCCGCCCCTATTCCACCTAAAATGCCAAAGATAGTTTGAATAAAGAACGGGGGCTTCACCAAACCTCGGTCTACAAAGTGGGCCAGGTTGTAAAGATGTCCTACGTCGTAGCATTCGTGCTCAAACTTAGTGCCGTGCTCAGACATAATCGTCATGATTTTTTCAATGTCACGAAAGGTGTTTCTAAAGATGAAATCGTCACTATTTCGCACATAATCCTCTTCCCAACTGTGCTTCCACGTTTTATAACGCGAGGCCAAGGGAAACATTGCAAAGTTGATGCTGCCCATGTTAAGCGAGCACATTTCTGGTTTTACCTTCATTGCACACGCCAAACGCTCTTCCACAGACATGGTTGGACTACCGCCAGTAGTAAGATTAATCACCGCATCAGTGTGTTGTTTTATTTCGGGTAAAAACTGCATAAATACGTCTGGGTCGCCCGTAGGTTGACCCGTATATGGGTCACGCGCATGCAGGTGGATAATGGACGCACCGGCATCGGCAGCCTTTACTGACTCGTTAGCAATTTGCTTGGGGGTAATAGGCAGCGCATCAGACATAGTGGGCGTATGCATAGCCCCGGTGACAGCGCACGTTATAATAACTTTTTTGTTCTTTTTCATTGCTCTATCCTCGCTGTTTGGTCACGTTCAATAGGTAAGTATTAAGATTTTCTCTCACCTTCTGGATACTGTTGTCATCCCAAGATAAAAACCCCTGCCCCGTTTTCACTCCGAGGGTATTTTTAGCCACTCGTTGCTGTAAAACCGGCGAAGGGGTTTTATCGGTATTTAGGCTTTGTAGAATGACGTTGTGTATATCGAGGGTGAGATCTAGCCCAATGAGGTCGGCATTTTCGATAGGGCCAAGTTGAGGCAGGCGCAGCCCAAAACTGTTCTTAACCACTACGTCCACATCCTCTGCTGTGCAAACGCCATCGTTGATGAGCGCAATGGCTTCGCGCCACAATGCGTGCTGCATTCGATTACCTACAAATCCTGGCACATCTTTTTTCACGTGGACCGGCTTCTTACCAACGAACGTGAGCAGCGCCATCATCTTTTTAATGACATCAGTGCTGCTTTTTTCACTTTCCACAACTTCGACTAACGGCACTAAATAAGGCGGATTCCACCAGTGCGTACCAACCACTTGGTTTTGAAAATCCAATCCATCGAAAATATCCTTAATAGGGATCACCGACGTGTTACTGGCAACGATGGCTGTAGACTTAATAAGGGGCTGTATTTGCTGGAATACCTCTTGTTTTAAGGAAAGCTTCTCAGGTACCGCTTCTATAATGACGTCGGCATTCGCCACTGCGGCTTCGATATCACTGACCACACTGATATATTGGGTAGCAGAGATGTCGCCACCCATACTTTTAATGCCGTTGGTTATCTTAGATAGCGCTGTATCTCTCGCCTGTTCAAAGGGGTCAAATAAAAGCACCGACACCTTGTGGCTGGCAAATACCTGAGCTATACCGCAGCCCATCAAACCCGCCCCTAAAACAGCAACATTGGTTGACTCGAACATGGTGACATCCTAAATAAAGTTAGTGGGAGGCGCTAACTTGCCGAACCTCCTTCAATGTTTTACTCGCTTTCGCCACTTTCTATTCGGAAAGAACCTGAACGGTCTATCATTGCTACAAGTCGGACAATACAACCATCACCGCCTTTCCAACGCCACGGAAAAGCCGCGATAGTACAGCGCTTGCCTGTCACTTTATCCAACTCGCCACCGACATTTTCAATGCCGCATATACCATTACTTAAAAGCGCACGGTGGCAAGGCTCCCAATCAGGGAAGTCATCGATAATTGCACGCCCACCAGAATGTTCTTTGTATTCTTGCTCTAAATGAGGAATCAGTGGACCAGGACCATGAGGCCCAATTGCCGTACCTAAAGGGTGGTCAAGCGCTTGCACGTCGATACCTACCATTTTTACTTTTTTCTTAGCTAGCCACTCGCCGGCTTCTTTATAAAGGCCGGGGCCATAATGATAATATTCAGAAGAGTCTGCGTAGGTGTGATGCCACCCAGTATTAATGATAACGATATCGCCTTCTTGAATAGCGGGGGTTGCATTCTCCAAGTCTTCGGCCGTAATCACTTCCCATTTTTTCTTCGGAATAGACACCACAATACCTTTCCCGAAGAAACGGGGGAGCGGCATTTGATCCATAAAAGGTGTGCCTTCAACTACATGAGCTGGCGCATCTATATGTGTACCCGAGTGCATAACCGTTGTAATACGCTGAGTAAGCACACCAGATTTAGACATACCATGCAGGCGTTCAATCTTTACGTCTTCAAAATATGGCCAGCAAGGCTGCCCTAATCCCCATTCATGACTAAGGTCATAAAACTCCAGACCCGTGTCGTTATTCACATTCTCTTCTTGAATCATGCTGTCCATGTCTTGCTTCGCAATTTTATGAACTCGCTTTATGTCATTAATCTTCATCTTGTTACCCATATTGTGATACATGTTAACCGCAATATGAAACTATCAACATAAAATGAACGTGTCAACAACATATTTTTTACATGAGAAAATATGAAAAATGATAATTAACGCAATAAATTCATGAATTTAATATTTAAACAATCAAAAAAAAACTTAACACCTGAAAAACAGATAACTTTTTATTTACATTTTTAACATATTCTATTGACAGGATGGGCGAATGAGTTGTAGCGTAATTATTGAACAATACAGGTGTATCACATTGTGGTAACAACAAAGGGCAAAGTAATGTCTATAACAAACTTGGGGAAACCTGGTATGACGAAATTCAAGTGCAGCACACTCACACAGGCAATAATACTCAGTTGCTCAGCAGCGATATCCCACTCTGCGGTATCTCAAGAGCAAGTAGATGAACAGCAAAAAAGTAATGCTAAGTTGGAGGTTATAGAAGTTACCTCTCAAAAACGCACCCAAACGTTACAAGAAGTGCCTGCCACTATTACCGCTCTGCCCTCAGATGAAATAGAGAAATATGGCGTAGATGATCTCTTTGAAATTGCCGACTTAGTCCCTGGCATGGTGTTTTCTCGCGCACCTGACGACGGCTTAGCCCTAACCCTAAGAGGCTTAGGCACCCCAGCCAGAACGCAAAGCTTTGACCAGTCTGTTGCACTGTTTCAAGATGGCATGTTTGTAGGAAAAGGGCGCATGTATTCCGCCGCTTTTTTTGATGTTGAGCGCATTGAAGTGATAAAAGGAACCCAAAGCACCCTACTGGGAAAAAATACCAGCTTAGGTGCCATCAGTATTGTTAGTCGCAAGCCTACAGATGAATTTGAAGCCAGTATTAAAGGGGGCATTGAGGTCGCCAATGGAGGCTGGAATTTAGACGGTGCTATCAACCTACCCGTTAGTGATGATTTCAGTTTAAGAATAGCGGGACATGCAGCAGATCAAGACGGCTGGGTAGAAAATATTGCTACTGGTCGAGATGTACCGGAAGACAGCGACCGGGGGTTACGTATTACTGGCCTTTATACCCCATCGGATACACTCACTATTACAGGTGCGTACCAACATTCTACCGGTGAGCGTATTGGTAACGCCTATCAGTATGTGGATAACGGTAATTATTTTACCGAAGACGTTATCGACATTATTGGTGAGGCGCAATTAGACGATACAAAAAACGCTTGGTGCGACGAGTGCAAATACAATGAAAGCTATCACGACACCACCGTAGACGCTTTCACCCTTACCATAGAAAAAGAAGTGGGTGAGTTAATGCTTACCTCGGTGACTTCTACGGCGAACTACGACATTCTTTTTTATGATGATTTTGATTTCGGCAGTGCGTTTGACGAAGTTACCTATGTGACAACCGGAGACGTTGAATACTACAGCACATACTTCAAACGTGTTGAAACCTATGAGCAATTTTCACAAGAATTGAGATTGGCCTCAGAAGGCCGCGACGATTTCGACTTTATGACAGGTCTTTTCTACTTCAACAGTGATTGGGACTCTCTAGAAGAACAGTTCTTTAACACCCCCAATTTCCCCCCTGGAGATATAAGCGGTGAAATATTCAATGGTTCATTCGGCAACGACTTTAAGCAACAAACAGAAACGCTTTCTGTGTTTGCTCAATCGGATATATACCTTTCTGACGATCTTACTCTTGCGGTAGGTTTACGCTATACCGATGAAAGCAAAGATGTAGAGTTTGATCGCATTCAAGGTGACTTACAAACCCTATGGAACACCGTTATTAACCCACCTTTCGAGTCGGAGTTAGACTTTGAAGACAGCTTTTTAAACGGCAATGCTTCGTTAAGCTATAACTACGATCGCGATACTACGCTATATGCATCTTATGGCGTTGGAAGCAAAACCGGCGGCTTTGCTGAATCTGCTGAAGTCACTAGTGGCGACCCCTCATTAGATGTATCTGAAGGAGGGGCACGGGTGAAATCGGAAGAAGCTCATACGTATGAAGCAGGTGCAAAATTGGTGTTGCTGGATCAAAGTGTGAACCTAAATGCCGCTATATTTTATACTGAAATTTTCGATTTTCAGGAAACCTCGTTTCTTGTCACCGACTCAAGCGCTGGCTTTTTAACCCAAAATGTGGATGTTGAATCCACAGGTTTTGAACTAGATTCCCTTTATCAAATTAACGATGATTGGCGTATATCTGCCGCCGTAACATACGCAGATAGTGTTCACAAAGACGACGGCTCAGACTTAGCACAAGCGCCAAAATGGACAGGCAACGTAGGCTATTCTTACATTACAGAACTAGGCGTTAAGGATTTGCTATTGCTAAGTTCAGGCACCCTTCGCTATCGTGACGATATGGTAAGCCAAATAAATGAAACCTACCCTTCGGATAGCCTCACTACGCTAGATTTCTCTATTGGCATTGAACCCTACGATGGAGTGTGGAACTTACGACTGTCAATTCAGAATATCACTAACGCCCGTTCAGCGGATTTCAGCAGCCCACCAGCCGCCCCCATTGGCGCCATACTTGGCGCGCCAACCGGCGATCAAGGCATTACCGCAGAAACGCTAAACCAACAACGTATGATTAATTTACAGTTTGCTTATAACTGGTTCTAATTAAGTTACCTTTAACCATAAAGGCCACATAAAACAGACAAAGGGGCGTGTTAAAGCAATCGCCCCTTTTTTTATTTGGGCAATCTTTAGTCAACCGACTACAGATAGATAAAAAAAGTGTTGTATGACGGCTCACTATCGCTATAATGCCCCACATCAGCGCTATGTTGATGCACAGATAAATGCCAGAGTGATGAAATTGGTAGACATGACGGATTCAAAATTGGTCGCGTCTAACAACTTAAACTAGGCAAGTCATTGAAAGGTAAGCACCTTTTGACTCAAACAAGTTAAAAAATGCTTGCAAAGTCATGCAAAGTGTTTAGAGTTTTGTAGACTGCAAATATTAATGCCAGTGTGATGGAATTGGTAGACATGACGGATTCAAAATCCGTTGCTAGCGATAGCGTGGCGGTTCAAGTCCGCCCACTGGTACCATCTCTTCTTTATGAAGCAGATACTTAAACCGACTTTTGAGTCGGTTTTTTTGTGTCCTTACTTAACCCTCTTTCAGAAGTTAATCCAATAATCAACTCATGGCGCTTCTCTCACGACTGTAGCGAGACAGAATGCCTAAGGAAGATCCGAACCCGTTTCAATATAAACCCGCCTCTCCAAAACCACCGAAGGTTTCTGTGCTAAAAGACTCTGATGCTCACAAATGTTTTATTCGCTAAGAAACATAAATTACTTGGCAACTGCTAACAGGAACCAGCATGGACGTTATCGCGCGGCAGTGCGGTACAAGTGCAGCCATGATTGAGCAGCATTACAGCCATGTTAAACCTGAGATGTTTGCAGATGCTTTATCTGGTGTGACATTCGATGAAGAGAAGCCAAAATCCAAGTCGAAAAAAACGTTAGCTCGACAAGAAAGAAGTATGGAACGTGACGAGAAACGGTTTAAAGAATGGGCAAAAGAGTATAAAGATAGAGGTTGTATATAGAATGCAGAAGCGTATGAGCCGACTTAGCACAAAATAGGCTAAGGCATGGATTGATTTAATAAAAAAGGAAGGAAATGAACACTCAATTAGTATTACCTGAAGAATTAAGCTTTTTAAAAGCTCGACTTTCTAAAGAATTGCAGGATCTAAAGCCCGTTAGCAAAAACAAACTTGCTAACTTATCATCGCACTTCAATACAGACAGAACTTTTGCAGGACGGGCTCTCAGGCAATATTACTTATACTATTTTCTGCTCGTAGAATTTCTCGAATATGAAGATTTGGGGCAGTTCGAAAAAGTTTCATTCTCCATTCCAATTGAATACAAAGGACAACTTTTCTTTCTTGAACATCGGAAATTAGGGTTAGGACTTGTCACTGAAAAACCTAAAGAAAAAGAACAGACGGCTGAAGAAGTTGTTCATAAACTAAACGCAGCTTTAGAAATGGCTAAGCCATTTTTTGAGTGGAAAGCTGAGCAAGCTGCGGAACAATCTAAGCTCAACGTAGTTAATCATAGTAATTTTCTTTTTGACAGATATCGTTACTTCTCTGCTCTCTACAGCTCACTTATCGAGGATGCTGAACATAGAAAAGGTGAGAAGATCGAAGAGGAGATAGGTGGTTGGACCCACATTTCATACCCCTCGACAGAAATTAAACAAAATGCTGAATGGGTTTCAATGTCTGCTATCGATGCGTTTTTTAGTTGGACTGAGCACGTTTTCATTCATATGGCGATATTGAGAGGCAAAACAATAACAGGGAAAGATGTTGATAAGCTTGCTTCGGGTAATTGGGCAAATAAATTCAAAGCAGCACTAGATGTGAGTGACAAAGAAACACATACTTTTTATGAACAACTCACGACAATAAAAAGACAGCTACGCAACTATATCACTCATGGCGCTTTCGGTAAAAATGGAGAAGCAATGAGCTTCCACTCTAATGTAGGTGCCGTTCCTTTGTTACTTCCTCAGAAACAAGGCGCTGCTCGCTTCACATTCTATTCGGACCTTAGTTTTGATGAAGATGAAGTGCTCAACTTGATTGAAAAGTTTATTGTGCATTTATGGGCAGGTCCGAGAATGCCATTTAAAGTTTATATACAAAGCTCTTTACCATCGATTTTAACTATGGCGCAAGATGGACAATACCCAAGTGCGATCGAGTCTCTACAAGAAATGGAAGAATTGGTTGAGTATCTTCAGCACAGGTTTGATGTTGCTGCAAACATGGACTGGTAAGGCTCGGATAAACAGCAATTTGTGACTTCTCTAATCATTGAAACAAAGAAATAAGTTGTGTGAACAATGATTCAATAACACAAAAATCAAACAGTGTGAGAGCTATACATTGAAGAAAAAGATAAATACTAAATTGGTAGGTCAAGTTGGTGAACACCTGCTTTCAGCTAAGCTTGGCATGATGGGATTTTACGCAAGTCCATACGCAGGCAACGTACCTGCATTTGATGTTACCGCAGTAAACGCTACTACCCTTGAGTCTTTTGTGTTGCAAGTAAAAGCGAGCACTACGGATACTCTAATTCAAAGTGAGATCAACAAATGGATAGAGACACAGGTAGACGATACCGGACTATATCGTTTTGGTAGCGAAATACCGCTTAATAATCCAGATATGATTTGGGTAGCGATAAATTTACCAAACGAAAACTTATCACAAGCAAGATTTTTTCTTTGTAATGAACGTGATATCCAAGAAGCTCACATTAATAGATTTGTGAATTGGATCAAGTCACATGGATATAGGCGTCCAAAGAGGGGTAAGTCAATGCAATCGATTTTAACAATTAGTGACTTATCAAAATTCGAGGATAATTGGTCGATATTGTATAGGTAGCTGCCGTTGATTAAGTATCTCTTCATCGTTAATGTAAACAGGTAGGTCAAATCGCTGGCACTATTAAAAAATCGGTAAATCTGAAACAATCAAGTAAGAAATTGAAAGGGAGTTTCATCGTGGTTGAAAAAGCAAGTATTAGATTTCACAAAGTAAAACATTGTGGAATATATAGAGAGCGAGCAAGAACTCCCGAAATGGGGTCCTTTACAGAAGTAATAAACAATATTTTCAATTGGTCCAACTCAGATCAGCGACTTATTCAGAATACATGCACGTATGAAGTAAGTCCCGATTTTGATATGGAGTTCTTAGAAACATACTTAGTAAGCATCAAGCATGACAACGTAACTGGTGATTATTTTGGAGCGATGTGGAATAAAACTCATGAATCAGGCGATTCAGTCTATGCACTAGACCCATCCACTGCCGTCGACAATCTAAGTGCAAGAGCTCTACACAAAGGGAACTTACCAGCACAATCAATACCAGGATATGCAACGTATTTTTGGTTTATTCCTAGTCAAAATTCATTAGCCACAATTACTTTTGGAACTCCACGCACAGGGATGAAACCCTTCTCATACTGGCTCGAGTCATTCCTTAAAACCGAAAGTCGCTACGTGAGGTTTGACCAAAGTGATATGTTTCTGGGTTATGCACAAGGTACAAATAGTCCAAACCCCGATCTTGTTCCCCGCTTTACTAGAACTCTTCATAAAAACCCAGCAAAGCGAGACTTAATCATACAAAATAGGGATCAAATAAGAGGCATCATAAGACGAATAAGTCTAGATAGATCGCAAGCTAGCCACGATGGCACCATCGATAAGCTACTAAGTCTGGTGGGAATTACTAGTAAAGATAACTCCATGCCACATGAGATTCCTTTATCATATGAATTAAACTACAGACCCTCAGAGTCTGAACTCACGCGAATAATTTCGGATTACGAAAATGGTGTTGATAACGGTAGCTGGCAAGATGTCGGATTTAAATTTCCGCAGAACAATACTTTCGGTGCTGATGAAAAGGAATGGCTAAGTAAGTCATATGCGAAAAGCAAAATAAATATCGACGTTGAATGGGTAGTTCCGGGTCAGCTTTTGGATATGGAGAACCTTAAAGCTTCAATAAACTCTAGAAGAAGTGAGCTGATTTCTCTATTACCAGTTTTGAGAGAAGTAACCTCTTCATCACAGGTCGCTTAAAAGTGAATGCAAAGACTAAGAAAATTGGGGTTATTGCCGGTGTACTAATTTCGATTGCATTCACAGTTCTCTTATTTTTAGCTGGAAAGAGTATCGACTATTCAGTTCAAGAAAAGTATTTTGAGAACATAAGAACTGTCGCATCTATAATTTTTGGCGTGACTGGAGCATGGTTAGCAATAACTTACCCAAGAGCATTAAGCTCCGCAATAGCTGCTAAGAATTCGGACTCATCAGAACGTGAAACTGCACTAAAAAAAGCTGTTGAAGACTCCAAAACCCTTACAGGGTTCATAAGTACTATGATTGTTTCCATAATAATCATAGCCCTATCCTTGTGTATTCCATTCATAAAAGAAATTCTGGGATTATTTCAATGGTCATTGACCGCTAAAAGTTATTTCAGAGGAGCTCTATATGTTTTATTGGGTGCAATCACAGTGATCCAGCTAGGGCTTCTTGGTCTAACACTCAAACACACGTATGGAGCCCTGACTGACTTATATGCTAATACAGCAAAAGCAAAAATTAGGAATCAAAGAGACAGAAATAAGGAATTTTGAACTCTAAATACAACCGGTCTTGGTTCATACAACAGAATCGAACTCATTGCAGGTATGAATTGTAGTAGTTCAGTTGAGTACTGATCAGTAGCGTGCTTTGCACAATTTATCTGGTTAGCAACTGTTAATTCATATTAACAGCAACTAATTTCAGTTAACGCCTATCGGAATTTTGCTGCCTTTAGGCTGCATTAACATGGAGCTATTTCCGGCTGTTGTCTTGGCAGGCATTTTAGTAGTAGCTATCTTCAGTTTGTGTTTTTAACTGCCCAATACGAGCATAAATGAACTCTGAAATTTTCTTACGCGATTTCTCAGTTATGTACTATTTTGACCTGTTAATCGATGCCATGTTCTCGAGACGTATACGGCAAAAGCAAAGCTCCACAAAACTCCAAAAAACTTCATACTGTAGTCGTGAAACTAGGTATTCTGAAGATATTGAGTGCCGGTTAACTACTTCTTGTTCTGGTTCGTATTTATGTAAGCGATCAATTTAGACCGTCTTTTCCTCATTGAACTACCCCGTAAAATAGTCCCCGTAGATTTTACTCACGGAGACTTAATCGATGGCAACAAAAAGACGTACACGCGAGCAATGGCAGGAATTGGTTGATAAGCAAGCAGCAAGCGAACTGTCGGTCAGTGAATTTTGTGCACAGCATGCGCTAACAGTATCAAACTTCTATCTGTGGCGTAAAAAACTGAGCGATGATAGTCAATCGCTTGCGCCGCAGGATAACTGGCTTGCTTTTGATATGCCCGCGAGTGGGAACCAGAGTGCAGGCTCTACCTGGGAGATTGAATTAGCCTTGCCCGGTGGTGTGGTGCTGCGGATGAACCGGGCCGCCTGATGTTACCCTTATCCAATGGGCGTATTTGGCTGTATACCGGTAATACGGATATGCGCAAACAGTTTGATGGGCTGGCAGCACTGGTGCAGGGCAAGTTGGGCATGCAGGCGCATTGTGGTGACTGGTTTGTGTTTATCAATAAACGCCGCACGCAGCTCAAGGTGTTGTATTACTACCAGGGCGGTTATTGTTTGTGGAGCAAACGGTTAGAAAGAGGTACCTTCGCCAAAGTCACTGATGGCACAGCAAAAACACCATTAAACAGTGCCCAGTTACAGTGTTTGATTGATGGGATTTACTGGCAAAAAGGCAAACAAAACAGACGATTTAATTAACTGATTTTGTTATAATTTACGCCATGAAAACGCCCTCAGACAATCCCTCAAAAGATGCACAAATTGCGGCTTTATCCGATGAAGTTGCACAATTAAAGCATCAACTCGACTGGCTTAAACGCCAGTTGTTCGGGCGTAAGTCTGAAAAGGTGTTAGTGGATAATCCGGCGCAGAGCAGTTTGTTTGACGAGGGAGAGTCGCACGCCTTACCGGCAGACACCAAACCGGTGAAGGCCCATACCCGCTCATCCCAAAAACAACGCCGCGACTCGGATGTGAATGATGACGGCCTGCGCTTTGATGAGACGGTGCCGCAACAGGTGATTGACCTGCCTGCGCCGGAATTACAAGGAACGAATGCCGACCAGTATGAAGTTGTTGATATCAAAGAAACCCGTCGCTTAGCACAACAGCCCGGCAGTTATGTGGTACTGGTGTATCGTCGTCAGGTCGTGCGTCATAAAACCACGCAAACCCTTAAGGATACCCCGGCTCCTACCAATGTACTGGAAGGCTGTTACTGCGATGTCTCACTACTCGCTGGGCTGATGGTGGATAAAGCGGTATATCACTTACCGCTTCACCGCCAACATCAACGCATGCTTGATAGCGGTATCACCCTTAGCCGGGCTACCTTAATCAACTGGATACAACAAGGCATTGAGCTGCTTCGGCCCATCGCCAAGGCCCAGTGGCAGCACATTCTGCAAAGCAAAATCCTGATGATGGATGAAGTGCCCATTAAAGCCGGGCGTACCAAAGGGGCTGGCCGAAAACCGGGGCAAATGAAACAAACCTACTTCTGGCCGATGTACGGTGACAGTGATGAGGTGGCGTTTACCTGGAGTCACAGCCGGGGCATGTTGCACGCCAAAGCACAGTTACAGGACTTTACCGGTACCTTGCTCACAGATGGCTATGCCGCTTACACCAAAACGGTTGAACAATTAAATCAACACGAACGGCAGATTGTGCACGCTGCCTGTTGGGTACACATGCGCAGAGGCTTTGAAAAAGCCCTCGACAGTGAGCCTCACACCGCACAACAGGCATTGGATATTATCGCCACACTCTACCGGCATGAAAAACACATCCGGGATAAGCAATCAGACCTGGCCGATATCCATACCTACCGCCAACAACACAGCGAACCACTCGTGACTGACTTCTTCCGGTGGGTCTACCAACAACGACAGCGCACTGATTTACTACCCAAATCCCCCTTCGCCAAGGCGCTTCATTACACCGCTGAGCGAGAGAGCCAACTCAAGGTGTTCCTGAGTAACCCCGCGTTACCCATGGACACCAATCATCTTGAGCGGGCACTGCGGGTAATCCCCATGGGCAGAAAAAACTATTTGTTCTGTTGGTCCGAACTCGGGGCTGAACAACTGGGCATATTACAAAGCCTGATGGTGACTTGCCGCCTGCAAGGCGTCAATCCCTACCATTATCTGGTGGATGTATTGCAGCGTGTAGCACTGCACCCGGCCAAAGATGTACTCGACCTGACGCCAAGAGTCTGGAAAGAGAAATTCGCGGACAAAAAATTGACGAGCGATTTAGATAAAATGGGGTGATCCGGGTCTATATTGATCGCTTACGTATTTATTGCTTTTAGTGTCCTATGTAATAGACTGGAGACATTGAACAAGCATAACAACAAACATAAGTATTTTTGGGACGTGAAAATAAATCAAAATTACAACATATCCGCCATTTCAAGGCTTTTCACTTCTAGCGTAGTCAAAGAGCTTGCGCGAAAGGGCCAATCTCCCTTATTTGCTCGTCTTTTGAATGAAGCGGGGCTTTGTGTGCCTACAAACTCAAGACTCGTGGTTGGAGACATTTTTGATAAGGCGTTTTCAATATTAAAGTTAAAGAATAATAGGCATGAGTATGTCTACAAGTCTGCTTTAGCTCAAAACGTCCTTCTAGGCAGACACTCCTTAAGAACTGCCGCGATGCTCTCAGAGTTCAGAGTTAATAATTGCAAAGCAGATGTGGTAATACTCAATGGAACAGGAACTGTCTACGAAATAAAGTCGGAGAGAGATTCTTTAAGTCGGCTTGAAAAGCAAATATCTGCATATAGGAAAGTTTTTGCCAAAGTGTATGTTATTGCGGGAGAGAATCACATTGAATCGGTTATTGATTCCGTACCAAAAGATGTTGGAATTAAAGTCTTATCCAGTGCGCAAAATATCTCTGAAATCAGGAATGCTATAGACGCTCCAGAAAGAACAGACCCGACAGAGATTTTCAATTCAATTAGAATAAATGAAGCTAAGAACATACTTAACCGTGCCGGTTTCGAATGTCCTGAAGTTCCAAATACTGAGCGATATTCTGTGTATAAAAGCGCATTCAGCAAGCTAACACCAGTCGAAGCGCACAGGGGAATGGTAGAGGTTCTCAAAAAGACCCGTAATCTGTTACCTTTACAAGAAGTGATTGATGACATGCCTATATCATTAAAATCGGCAGTCCTCACAACTTCAATTCGAAAATCAGATCGATATAGGTTAATTAAAGCAGTAAATACATCTATCGATGAAGCATTACAATGGACGTAAGAATATCAATGTACTTCCCCTACTTTCGAGGTAAGCAAAACGAGCTTATTACAATTCGGAATAACGCTTCCTTAATGGCTCAGGCAGGCTTCGTTCCAATAATTGAACCGGTTAAAGAAACTTTAAATGGTCTCAAACGTGCATTGGACTCCGTTGTTAATTCAAAAGGCCGAGCTATTGTAATCGTTAATCCGTTTCACGGTGACTATTCGAAAAATGGCGACTCTCTGACGAACCTTCTAGCTGAGCATTTTGATGGTGAAGACGGCATTTCCGCCGGAATATTACTTACTAATGAGATTTCGCTTGAAGCAGCGATTTCGAGTTGTAAAGCGCATGAACAACATAGCTTAACTCTTATCCATGCAGGTTTCGCGTATGCAAGGGAATTAAGTAACGCTCTTGGAGATAAAGTAAAAGATATAACACATTGCTTTTTTGAAGAAGATGCTGGGAAGCTGTATCAAAAGCACTTTATGGCCGCTAAGTCCAAAATATTAATTAGAGATGGATTCAAGAAGCGTAAAAATAGAGAACACCCAAGTGAGGAGTTCTTTTCAGATCTCCACGCAACCTTTCAGATGGAAAACATGCAAGGTTTTGGTGACTTTTTAATAGTTGGAGATGAGTATTCGGAGAGTGGCGGCCCAGCATACGCCGTCGCAATACATCTTACTTTCATTGATGAAGAGCAAGATGAAGCTATGTTCATTTATCACTTTATCTCAGATAGACAAGACACCCCTCAGGATCCAGCAGGTAAGTTTCTCGAAGCATTAAACAAACTTATTATTAAAGCGGATGAGCCAACAACAAAGATCTTGGCCACAAAGGCACTAGCGGAGTTTCGCGATCTCCATGAACGAAAGCATTTTCCGGGCCTAGGTTATGTTAAAAAGCTGTCTATGCAGCATCATATTGAAGTGTTAGCTGATTTCTTCAACGGTAAATAGCTATCATGAATTGTTGCTCAAGCTGTTTTGGCGATAGTGGACTAGAGTCCCATATAAAATTTTTATCTCATGAAGTTGGTGTTTGCGATTACTGTGCTTCGACTGACGTACATCTTGTCAATCCATCGATGCTAGAAGATAAATTCGCATCACTTCTAAATACCTATGAGCAGAATGAAAATGGAACGTCAATAATAGAGCTACTAAAAAAGGATTGGTGTCTATTTTCTCATCCGCAAATGACAATCGCACAGGGACAAATGTTACTTGGAGACGTTTTAGATGACGGACAACTAGTTCGCCAAAATTTTATGGCTTCTGAGCAGTACTTATCGAATAGATTAGGTAAATGGGAAGAGCTTAGAAAGGAGTTAATGCATAAAAATAGGTTTTTCCCAGAGACCGAGGTAGATTTAGAGCGTCTTGAAGAACTGCTTTCACACATTTCTGTTGGCTCAATTGATCTTCAAACTGAGTGGTATCGTGCTCGCACAAAAGTTCGTGACGAACTATTTCTACAAGAGGAAATGTCAGCACCTCCATCTCATTTAGCATCGCATGGTCGAGCTAATCCAGCCGGAATTCCATACTTATATTTGGGGTCAGAAGTCGAAACCGCAATATCTGAAATTAGGCCTCATACTGGTGACCAAGTCTGTGTTGCAACCTTTAGTATTCCAAATAACCTAACTCTAGTAGATCTCAGAGCTCCAAGGCGCTCTGTCTCCCCTTTCATATTAGAGGACGAAAAGGATATTGGGAAAATGCGTTCTGACCTTGTTTTCTTGGAACGACTAGGACATGAGTTGACTCGTCCGGTAAGGCAAATGGCTGCTGCATTTGACTATACTCCCAGCCAATATTTGTGTGAGTTTATCAAGAAAAGTCGTTATGACGGAGTTCTCTATTCTAGCTCGGTCAGCTCAGGCTATAACCTTGCCTTATTCGAAAAGGCGAAGGCTCGCATAGGACAGATGAGCCACCGAAAGGTGAATAAAGTTACCGTAGAAATATCCGCAGAAGAAAACTAATCAGCATTAGTACTTTGTGAATCGTAACTGCTTTACTTAAGCCAACGTTTCATACGTGAGTGAATCGCTATAACGGAAACACCGCTTTTACACTAATTCTGGTATTAGGTCTTCTTCTGGCGCGCAATACATTCTTCGATGTAACGAAAAACAGTCATTGCTGCATTGATCATCGCTTGAGCTTCTGGTTCTAGAAGCAGTTCATTGTTATGGGCAAGGCTGGCGTGGTTTCGAATTGTACCCAAAGCATTTATTGTTGCGGCCATGCTGTTTAGAACGTTAGCTACCTCTGCTGGCCTATTTCCGATTGGTTTAAGAGCTGCGTGATTGTTTTTCAGTTCTTTGAAAGCCTTTTGAGCCGTAGCACCTGATTCCAACTGGATAGAAGCTTGGTGACACAATTCAACCAGATATGCATGAAGTGCCGTATGCACACGATCAATCGCGCTTGCTGGTGACAATGTCTTTGCATCTTGTAATGCACGTACAACTGTCTGTGATACAGACGCATTAGAATCGGGTATTCTTACGTTACCTGCCAATATCAGTTCGCTGTTATTAATATGGCAAGGAAGCCCATGTTTCGACAGTATTTGGTTTATATATAAATCTGAAGGGACATTAGTCTCTAAAAGAGAAAGCTGTTCACATGCATTATGGAGTGCAGCAATGAATCCCGGACCGTCCTGACTGGCTTTTTCCATGTACCATTCCAAGTCTCCTCTCGCCCAGTCAGTATTAGAGCTTGTACCGAATTCTACAGCAGCTGGCTTTGCCATATGCTTCTTGAAGGTTTCAAGTATATGTTTTTCTGTACAACGTTCACTGTGATTTATTTTACGGATCAGCGCCTGAAATTCTCTGAAAGCATCATCAGGTATGGAAAAAGCATATTCTGTTGCAAATTGAAGCTCTGTTGGCAGTAATAAAGGCATCGTGTTCCTGTTTTAACGGCAATTCATAATTATATTTCCCGAGCATTTTGGGGTCATTATGTTTTATTTCTATCCTTCTTAAAAATTCTCCGCATGCTCGAAGATTTCTTTATACACCTCAACGCGATCAACTAGTGGATAGCCGTGCTTGGCGAACAACGGTATCTAGATCTCGAAGCAGAAAATTCTCTTCATATTGTTGGTCAAATAAATCCTACGTTTCATTCATATTGAGTCTTCCTTGTGCCATTTTACACACCACCATAAAACGTATTCACAAAGTCTTTCAGCTTCTCGGTAAGGCGCGGTATGACTTTCTTGCGCTGAAGTATGCTGGGTGGTTTCTCCATGAGTCCTGCTACTTCTTCACGTAACGGTTCTTGGTTGTTGTAAATCATTCGTTCGACAACATCTTGCATGCGCTCTGGAACGAGTTGCTCTTCTTCTGCAATCTGCTTGGTTGCCTTTTCTTTTTCGACTTCCCAATACACTGCAAATGCGTCGTCTACTTCTTCAGCAGACTTCACATTAGGTAGGTTTTCTTTAATAAATTTATCGATGAGTTCTTGCTTACTTCTTAGGTTAGGATCGCCATTCACCGCTTGCATAAGAGCCTTGTACTGATACTGGTATTCTTCTTCCGACTCTGTTTCTTTTAACTTACTCAGGAGTTTCAGTATGTAGGCAACGTTTATTTCATCCATCGCCAATAGTTCGAGTTCAAAGTCGACCTCTTCCAGAACAGACACCTTTTCTTTGGCATTATTCGTCTTCACTTTGTCGTGTAAGTCGAGGTACTTACTCTTGAAGTCTTCGAACTCTTGTTCATCTATTCGCACGTCGTCAAAGCTAAAATCTGCAAAGCTTTCCAGAATGTTTCTCAAGCGCATTAACTCGCGAAACGCTTTTATGTATTCCAGTTCCTGATTCTCATCTTCCAGACTATCTACGCTTTCAGGATCGGGTGCGATTGCTAAAAGGTTGCCGAAGGCTTTGTTGAAGAGTTTCACAAACTCATCATACGGCGGCATGATGACAGTGTCTTTAGCGTCTTTGTTTGAAAACAGAGCTAGTGCTTCATCAGTGCACTTTTTGAGGTTGCGGAAGCACACAATATTACCTTGTGATTTCTGTTCGTTAAGAATGCGGTTAGTGCGAGAATATGCCTGTATTAAGCCATGATATTTAAGATTTTTATCGACAAATAGCGTATTCAAGGTTTTGCTGTCGAAACCTGTAAGGAACATGTTAACCACTAACAGTATGTCTACCTTCCGCTGGCGAACCTTCTTTGAAATATCGTTGTAGTAGTTATAAAAAGACTCGCTGTCTTTGGTGGTGTAACTACAACTAAACATTTCGTTGTAATCGCAGATAAACCGCTCCAACTTGTCGCGGCTGTGGCTATACACAGCCTGAGGTTCCGCCACCTTATCTAAGTCGTTATCGTCTAGTCCATCAGCATCGGGATCTTCTTCGTTGGCTGCATAAGAAAAGATAGTTGCAACTCGTAAGTTATGCTTTCCTTCCGCTTTCTTTTTGGCAAAAAGTTCGTAGTACTTTATCAACGCAGGAACGCTTGATACGCAAAACATCGCCGTAAATTCTCGGCTATGAGTTTTGCGGTTATGCTGGGCAATGATGTAGTCGACTATTTTTTCTAGCCGAATCTCTGATTCCATCAGCTCCTTGGTGTCTATGCCTTCAACTTCAATGTCTATCTCATTTGCACTGTCTTTCTTTTTGTACCTGCCGACATACTCAACGTTAAACTTGAGTACGTTCTCATCTTTAATCGCATCGACAATGGTGTATTTGTGCAATGGCTTATGAAACAAGTCCGTCGTTGTGTATTTGCGAGATGATTTCGAAACAGCGTTTTCAACAAAAATCGGCGTACCAGTGAAACCGAACATTTGATGATTAGTGAAGAACTGGCTGATTTTTTGGTGGGTATCACCAAACTGGCTTCGGTGACACTCGTCAAAGATAAACACAATATTTTTATCTTTCACCGGCTCCATTCTTTTAGAGTAACGCTTGTGGCTTATCGCGTTGTTAAGCTTTTGAATGGTTGTGACAATCAGCTTTGTATTGCGTTGCTCATTGATCTTATCCGCGGCAACCGGCGCATCGGTAAACTGATCTACAAGTAGCTTTGTATTATCTGTGCTAT
Source organism: Alteromonas sp. B31-7 (assembly GCF_015767655.1). Taxonomy (NCBI): domain Bacteria; kingdom Pseudomonadati; phylum Pseudomonadota; class Gammaproteobacteria; order Alteromonadales; family Alteromonadaceae; genus Alteromonas; species Alteromonas sp. B31-7. Next base: position 947,841 of record NZ_CP065233.1, on the reverse strand, counting down.
CTACGCACCCTTTCGAAAAGCCGTTAAACTCTTTGCTTGTTTGGTAGTCGAGATCCTTGCGATCAACGACAAACACCACTTTGTGAACTTTACTGTCGCCTGTAAGCAACTGGGCTGTTTTGAATGAGGTTAAAGTTTTGCCTGAGCCCGTAGTATGCCAGATATACCCATTCATCTTATCGATAGATTGAGCACTTACGACTAAAGCCTGGCGTTCGGCAACACGTTCGATAATCGCTTCAGTTGCATATATCTGGTACGGACGCATTACCATAAGAATGCGGTCAGTCTCATTTAGCACCACGTACTTCGTGATCATGGCGGTGAGATGATTGGGCGTTAAAAAAACCTGCGCGAATTCAGTAAGGTCACTGTAACGTTTGGTATTTAACTCATCTGCCCAGAAGAACGTTTGCTTGAAGCTTTGTTTACGGTTGTTGGCGTAATACTTGGTATTCGCTCCGTTCGATATAACGAATACCTGCACGTACTGAAACAGGCCATCTTCTGCCCAATAAGAGTGACGCTGATAACGGTTTATTTGATTGAAAGCTTCTTTTAGCTCAAGCCCGCGGCGCTTAAGTTCGATTTGCACCAAAGGTAGGCCGTTTACCAGAATAGTGACGTCATAACGGTTCTTATATCGCCCTTCTACGATAACTTGCTGAGTAACCTGAAAGTGATTTTGCTTAACATCTTCATCCAGAAAACGAATGTAGCCAGTGGTGCCATCATCCTTGTTAATTTGCAGTCGGTCACGAAGAATTTTAGCCTTATCGAACACATTACCTTTCGCTAAGGCGTTGCGAATTTGCTTTAGTTCAGTATCGCTTATTTCAAAACCATTGAGCTTTGAAAGCTGAGATTTCAGGTTTGCCCGCAACGATTTGGTATCGGTTATTTGCACGGGTTCAAAACCTTGCTTAGCAAGTTGTGCAACGAGCTTATTTTCTAATTCTTGTTCCGACTGATAGGCCACATTTACTCCTTGTACACCGTTATCCTAAACAAACATCTGCTGTAATAACCCTTTTTTAAAGGTTTGATTGAGCTCGATTTGTTCTTTTACCAAACTTATCTTTTTATCAAGAGTATTAATAAATTGAGAAATTTTTCTTTGTTCCTCGATACATGGGTATGGCAGCTTAATTTCTGAAAAGTATTTATAGCTTAGAATTTTACCATCTCGAATACCCTCCAAGCGTCTCTTCATCTCTTGGATAAATTTGCCAGTCTTTAGGTAGTACCGATAAAAGTCATCATCAATCGAGATAGATGGCCTCAATATGATGTAAGCGGGACTGCATATCCCCTTATATCTTGAATACTCAATGCCACCTTGGAAGCTTCTAAGACTAATTATGTAATCGCCTTCTTCAACAACTTTGTAACTTGCCACACTGCCGTCAGTAACTTGAACTTGATAGTTGATTAAATCTCGAGGAATAGCGCCATGTTCTTGTGTGATAGCTAGTATCGGCAAGTCTGAATTGTGACTTTTATTTGAAATAGCGTCGAAAAACTCATTACCTTGTTTCCATTGCCAATCGGGAAAATCACTACCACTATCATCTTTAAAACGAATCTCTTGCTTGAAAAGCTTTTGCATTACGCCTTTTTTGTATTGCGCAAGCAATGCATGCTTTTCTTTTAGCAAGCTGATTTTTTTGTCTACAGCCGATAGAAAATCTGCTATTTTTTGCTGTTCAGTTTCATCACCAGAAATATAGATTTTCACTTCTGATAAAGTATCTTGACCAACGTTGTATCTAGTACTACCTCCGCTTTTGGAGACTATTTCCTTTCTTGCCAAGTCCGTCTTCAACAAATAGTTAAGAAATACAGGGTTATATTTTCTTTTAGCCCTTCCTCTTATAACGAAGCCACCAAAGCATGACGAATTGTTGTGATCTAAGTAAACATTAGACTGTCCAGCTTCTTCTCGATTTTCGGAACTACGCTGAAACAGAAGATCGCCGTATAAAACCTCATTTTTTTCAAAGGTCTTCTTATCAACATTAACCGTTCCGGTAATCAATTCATTAGTAATGAAATCATTATTGATAATATCCAGAACACTAATAAATTTGTATCCTGAACCATAGGAGTCTTTATCAGCGTTAATGCCATTTTTGAAAGTTAGGTAGTCACCTAGTTCACATATAGTCCAAGAGCCTTGAAACCCATTAAATCTTAATTGAGGTTTTGCTGAAGGTGTGAGTCTAGTCATAGATAAAATCCTTATGGGCAAGAAATATCGAGTTCTCTACAAAATTCCTGAATTTTTTCATCAGTATCGACAAGCAGAGATTCGAAATTCTTCAACTCTGAAGACACCACAGATATATTTACTGTAGGCTCTTCAACAAAGGTATCAACATACCTAGGTATATTTAGGTTATATCCGTGTTCTTCTACTGATTCGCTATCTGCTGTCGACTTTATAGGTGCTACATAAGAGTATCTATTTTTAAACTCCCTACTTTCTACAGCATCCAGTATCGCATTCACATCTTCATCTCTAAGATAGTTTTGATTTGTTGCCTTACCGAAATTTTGGCTTGCATCGATAAATAAGATATTGTCTTTATGCTCACGGTTTTTCTTCAAAACCAAAATACAAGTTGGTATAGACGTTCCATAGAAGATATTTGCAGGCAGCCCAATAACCGCGTCAAGATAGTTCTTCTCTTTAATCAAATGCTTACGAATATGCCCTTCTGCCGCTCCTCGGAATAGCACGCCGTGAGGCAAAACCACTGCCATCGTTCCGTTCTCATCGAGCTGATGGATCATATGTAGAACAAAAGCAAAGTCGGCCTTTGAAGCAGGTGCAAGCTTGCCATAGTCCTGAAAACGCTCATCGGTAAGAAAACCTTGCGAAGCATTCCATTTAGCTGAAAATGGTGGGTTAGCGACTACGGCTTCGAACTTGTGTTCTAAGTGATGTGGTTGTTCTAGTGTGTCGTCCTGCTGAATATCAAATCGACGATAGTGCACACCGTGCAAAATCATATTCATTCTAGCCAGGTTGTAGGTGCTGGGGTTTTGCTCCTGTCCGTAAAAGTGGCCAACGTCTTTCACTTCTTTTGCAACTCGCAATAGTAAAGAGCCAGAGCCGCATGTAGGATCGTATACACTGCGAAGTTTATCTTTTCCTTGAGTAACCAGTTTCGCCAGAAGCTTCGACACCATAGGCGGTGTATAAAACTCGCCCGCCTTTTTACCTGCACCTGATGCAAACTGACCAATCAGATATTCATAAGCATCGCCCAGTACATCAATTTCCGTTTCATGATGCAGAAAGTCGATATCATCGAGATGGACCAATATCTTAGAGATCAGCTCATTTTTGGCCTTTTCTGTTTTACCGAGCTTGTTTGATGTTAAATCGAGGTCGTCAAACAGACCATTGAAATCATCCTCAGCCGCAGTACCCATAGTGCTTTGCTCAATATGGTTAAGCACTTCCGAAAGCTGCTCAAGAATGAACTCACCGTTTTTACCTTTTTCAGCCAGCACGTGGAAAAGCTCACTCGGCTTTAGGAAATACCCCAAGTGATCAATAGCTTCTTCGTGAATAGCATCTAAATACTCTTTACCCTGTTGTGAATTCTCGTCGATTCCATCAAATTTAATACCGTCCTCTTTGAGAAGCTCGTCGGCATAAATGTCCATTCGTTCAGAGAGGTACTTATAGAAAATAAAACCAAGTATGTAGTCGCGAAACTCATCGGCGCTCATATTGCCTCGAAGCGCGTTGGCAATATTCCACAGTTGTTTTTCTAATGCTTTTTTATGTTGTTCAACCATTGTCTCTTATTCCTTGCTACATCTTTCCTGCAACTTTATTAGTTGGGCGTTAATGCTTTATTCGGTGTCTATTGCGTTAATTTGTTTAAGAGCTGGGCCATTTCTCTATCTGGCCATATATATTCTTTCTGACCTTTTACGCCGCACGGCCTGTGGCTCAGATCTGCGCTGTATCGGTACGGGCTTATATCCGCAACCGAGGTGTTCTTGTAATACAACCCATAATCAATTTCCTGAGCCACCTGATTCATCGTACCTTGTACCGAACGATTACAGTTTGTATCGAACGTAAGTGGTTGGTAGTTCGTCGCAGCGGCATAAACCAGCTCTGGCGGCATATCACTTTTCAGCAAGGTGTTAATAAACACATCGTTAAGCTGCCAATCGAGGTTTGCGAAGTCTTTCTTGGTTAGGCATGGAATGAATAACGTAAAACGTGTCGCATCATGCACTGCAATGACACACTGCCTGCGCTGAATAGTTATGAGGTTCGCATGCCAGTTGAGCCACTTCGTCTGAATGCCTATAGCAGTCGCAGGTTGCTCTGTGGCTTTCATCTTCTCTGGCAGCTTGGCGTAAAGCTTCTTGGTGCAATGGAGGATCAATTACCACCTCCGCTTCCGTAATCTTTAACTTCATACCCCGGTGCAATCGCCAAGTTTTGCACATTGTTCAGCGTAAACCGGTTTTGTAGCCAAAGTTGGTATTCCGCACCTTTTAGCGTGCCGCGCTCAGTGCAGTCCACATTCCATCGTCTTAACAGATAACCCGCCATCGCCGCTCTTACGTTGATAAGCAATTGCTCGTTTTGCATACCATAATCCATTTCTATGGCGGTAGGATGTTCAACGTTCTTTGGATGCGGCACGAGTTGAAGCGGAATCAGTCGCTGCCATTCGGTATCTGCTTGGGCACTTTCTTCCTCGTTAGGCGCATCTTTAATCGTTACTTTGCTAATGCGCGTTAATACGAAGTCTCGGAAGCTTTGACTCTTTCGGTCAAAGGCGCGGACGTGCCAGCGTAGGCCATTGTCTACGATGGAGTGCGGTACAAGTTCTCTGGCATTAGAACCGCTAGAAAGTGACGTATAGATAACGCTAACAGCTTTGTTATTGAGAATCGCCTGAACAAGGCGAGCAACGATAAAGATGTCTGGTACATTCAGACTGGACGGTGCTTCTACTGGGAAATGGATATCACCTATTGCATCAAACCCATCGGAAATATCGTTGGCGAGTTTGGTTAAGGTGCGTCTTGCATCATGTTCGAAGACAGGTTTGAACTGAGGTGTCTGGAAGTAACGCTTTTCTCGCGAATCGTAAGACAAGTTATCCGGTGCAAGATCTTTGTAAATACTGAAATCGCGCGAGCCTGCCGACAATCCGACCTGAAAACGATTAATTAAATCCTGACGGTAAATCGCACCTTTGAACAACAGGCAAAAGTCGATATAAGCAAGGCGTTGTTTTTGAGCAAAGCTGATGGAGTCGAGCATCGTCCCTGTGTACTTTTCTATACTTTAGTCCAGTGTGGTTTATTTTGAGACGGTTGTAAAGAAGGTACATCGTTAACTGCTCATAAATCGGCGCTTAAACTCCTTCTTTCTTGCTTCAGGTTCGCCTTCTATTAATCCCGTGCACTTGTGTGCTGCATGCGCGTCCCACCCAAGCGGCCAGCGTTTAAATAGGTGTTGATTACAGGCTGGACAAGCTTGTTGACGTGCAATATTGGAAACAGCCTGTTTTGTCTTCCTTATGGGGTTGGGCTTTGTCGGTAGATTGGCAGCTGTGCTGCTTATAGGCTTAACGTCTGGTATCCAGATAGCATCACCCTTTTCTGGCTCACCAAATGAGATGCGTTCCTGTTCGGGCAAGCTTGCTACCCATGCGGCACTGTAGGCATCCACTCTATCGTGCATTGGTCCAAGGCAAATATTATCTGCTTGCGACCAATCGTCGTCGGTTTTAGGCCAACCAGTGTAATGCGACATGGCAGACAGCTGTAACTCAGCCTGATTCCCTTTGCTTTTATGGATATCAGCGACACCTAACTGTTTCACTGTCGCGTGTGGATAGACCTCTATACATTCGGCAACTTTACTCAGTCGCTCGTTCAAGGCGAAACCTAACAGCATAAAGATTTGGTGGGCATGAGGCAGGTTTTGTATCGGCTTACCCGCCTCAAGATGTGCAATACCTTTTGCTTTAATCATCCTAAAATCATCGGCAGAAGGTGTGGTGTAACAGCTAATACCCGCCTTATCGAGCGCCTGCTCTGCAAATCTGCGATTAAGATGGTTATCCCGTGGCCGAAGCGGTGAGTCGATACCTATTCGGATTGGGCTTAAATGGAAAGCGTCGCATACCGTTTCTATGTAACTGGCGACATCTTCTGCAAATGCTTGATTAACCTTGTCGTCCAAGGTCCGGGCGTTGCCTAAACCTCTAGGTGGTTTTATTGGGTAACTGGCTAACGGAAACGGCAATAATCGCCCATTTTCTAGAGTACAAATCACCAGTGGCAGGTATTTACCTTTCGCACAAGCGACATCGATACCGATAAACACGTCCATGTTTGTCTCTCCTATCTGTCAGGAATGAATATTTCACTGTTAAAAGATACTACACGATTGGAATTAATACCCAATCCAGACATTGCCTGAGTTAATATATTTTCGATATTTAACAAGGATGTTCAATTATGCCAAGAAAAAACACGTCTTTTGCTGACCTTCTTTTCCAAACGCCGTGGTGGGTTTCGGTGATAACGGCAGCAATTACCTATGTAGTAATGGGTCACCTACTGCCTTCTGTTGAAACTGATAACCAGCTTATCAACATGGTATTTAAGGCGCTCGCTATTCCTGCGCCTTATTTTGCAATTTTCATATTATTCATCGCACCTTTTTCGTTTTTTAATGGGCGTCGTAAAGCCAAGCAATTAGATACTCAAAAGAGTATTGAGACCATTAGACAACTGCATTGGCGCAATTTTGAGGAGCTAGTGGCAGAAGCCTATCGAAGACAAGGTTATCGAGTAATCGAAGGTGGTTTTGGTGCTGACGGTGGTATTGACCTAGAACTGAGGAAAGGCGAAGGGCTTATTCTCGTTCAGTGCAAACAATGGAAGGCACAAAAAGTTGGCGTCAGTGTGGTTCGCGAGATGTTTGGTGTATTAACCGCCAGTAATGCAGACAAGGTTATTGTCATCTGTTCAGGCAGATTCACCCAACAGGCAATAGACTTCGCATCTGATAAACCAGTGACTCTCATTGACGGAAATGAACTGCTATCTCTTATTCATGAAGTGCAAACAGAACCAAAAGTAGAAACGGTTAAACAAAACGTCTGCCCTAGGTGTGGTAGTGAGCTTGTAGAACGACAAGCAAAACGTGGCGCTCATGCTGGAAACGTCTTCTTGGGTTGTTCTGCCTTCCCCAAATGCCGTTACACCGAAGAATTATTTTAAGGAAAATAGATGAAAGACTTGGATGTTCATAAAAAAGTAGCGGTACTTATTGATGCAGATAACGCCCAACTATCGAAGTTATCTGCCATTTTGGATGAGATATCCGCGCACGGTCATGTGCTTATCAAGCGTGCCTATGGTGACTGGTCTGTTGAAGCCCTTAAGAACTGGAAAACGTCACTCAATGAATTAGCCATCCAGCCTATTCAACAATTTGCCTATACCACCGGAAAAAACTCCACCGACGCGTCCATGATCATAGATGCGATGGATTTACTCTATTCTGAAAAAATTGATGCATTTGCATTGGTGTCCAGTGATAGCGATTTTACCAAGCTTGCGTCACGTTTGAGAGAGTCAGAGAAGTTTGTCTTTGGTGTGGGTGAAAAGAAAACGCCTGTGTCGTTCAGGAATGCCTGTGATGACTTTATCTTTACGGAAAACCTTGAAGCCGGAAAAGTACCTAAAACAGGAAAGTCCAAGCAAACAGAGACTAATGCTTCCAATGGTGCAGAGGAGTTAATACCGGCACTTCTTAAAGCATGGGAGCTTTATCAAAATGACGATGGATGGGTGAATGCGGGCCCAGCTGGTAGCTTCCTAAAACGTGCGAAGCCTGACTTTGACCCAAGAACTTATGGTGCTGCAAAAGTTACCGATATTATTTCAAGTCTGTCGACCGTTTTTGAAATGACGAGACAAAAAGGAAAAGGGACGACACAAATCATTCTGTACCGCCCCATCTTCGCAACATCTTAGGCTAATCGATATCCCAAGGCGGAAGGTCATCATCAATAACGGCTGACCGTTTGATGGGTTTCTGCTTCTTGGGTTTGGATTTCGGTTTAGATATCGCTTTCTTTTCCTTTAGATAACGATCGTAAGCACGCCTTGCCTTTTCGATGCTCGGAAAGCCTTTGTATTTATTGTTTCGATAACCTTTTACTTGCGCTTCCGTCTCTTGCCATGTGCTGTAAACGCCAGGTTCATAACCTTCGAAAACCACATAAGCAGCATGTCTACGGGAAAGTTTTATATCGTCAAAACCTCTTGGCATAATCCTGTCCTTACTGTGTTTAATCATTCCCTAACTGTTTACAGTTTTCAGAAATGCCGCTGGGTTTATTCGGAAATACTCACAGTGAAAGCCTCTAATTCAAGCAAGTAATATAAAAAGTTGCCTTCCCATATTTGATACATGTCTTTTGCTTGTTCGATAGGAAAGACGCCGAACAGATTCTGAAAAACACCAGACTGAAAATCAAAGTCGAGTTCTTTCGTTAGTTCCGCATAAGGTCCACTACCGATGTAAGCAAAATCGGTGATGTAGCAGAAATGCCACATGTTGTCGCGTTGTTCGAGCCTTATCTCGACCGGATGAAAGCCCCCTCTTTTGGCACAATAGTTGGGATCTCGAAAATTAAGAGTAACCGCCTCGCTGTGCTGTTGGTTATTTCTTAACAGATTATCAAGTTCATGAACAAATTTCGTAGAGACGGGCAACGCCAGTCCATCGTAATGAATACGCATAAAATACCTCGAATACTTAGATTGAATGTGTTGTGCGCTTTTTGGCACTGGATTTGATGAAAGAAACTAATTTATTAGTATGCAGATAAGCCAAGCACCTGTCTTTACGGCAGTATCTTATGGCTTGAAGGATATAAGCGGATAAGGCTCGTTTTGTTATCCGCTTTCTGCTCGCTATTGCTTAGCCCTCTTCGGCACAGCAGGTTTGAGCAAGAATTCATCAAGCTCACCGGACTCTGTGGCTTTGATGATGGTTTCAATCACCTCAGGCAGTTTGGCCTTATCACCGACATCAATAGCGGGTTTACCTTTTTGCAGTTCAATAGGCTTATTGTTCACTTTGACTTCCAGATAGTAGTGGTCGTCACTGTCGTAATACCACGGCCTAACACTGGTAGGTCGACGTTGAACGGTGACTTCGCCTGTTTCGGGATTTTTGACTTTCTTATCTCGGAAGGCTTCGAAACGCCGGTTCTCAATCATGCAGACAGCCATCTCTTTTTGCTGTTCCAGCTTCTCGATAAGCTTGAGACGTTTGCCAAGAACTGGTGGCTTTGGCTCGATTTTAGGGCGAGCGATAACCTTGAGCGAACTCAATACTGATGTAGTCATGTTGTTTACCTTCTAGGTTGGTTTAGTTGGCTATAAAGCCGATTGGGGTTTTAGGTTGTTTGCGACGGTTTTCCTCAACAAGCAGTGAGAGTGCATGTTTGCGGTAGTCCGTCTTGGGGTTAAAACGCATGTGTCTGGCAACGATTGCCAAATCACCTGGCGTAATATGCTTAAGCTGACTGAGCGTAGAGGCCTCATACTGCGTGAGAGCGCGTATGCCAAGCGTTTGCTTGTACAGCTTATGCAGTTGCTTAAGTGACAAGTGCGTGCATTCAAGCTTGATATCAAAGCGTCTCAGCACTGCATGGTCTAACTTGGCTGCATAGTTGGTTGCAGCAAACACGGGCTGTGTATTGCACTCTAGTTGCGTCAGCAGCTCATTGACCAGCTGTACGTCGTGTTGGGCAGTCAGATGCTGCCTACTTGCTAACAGACTATCGACTTCATCGAGAAGCAACACGGCCTGTTCGCGATGGGCGCGATAAAACAGCTCGGATACCTGTTGCTCGCTTTCGCCAACGTATTTGCTGAGCACATCGGATGCAGACACACGGATAATTACCTTGTCGTGAACCTCGGCAAGATGATGGGCCAGTGCCGTTTTACCTGTACCGGGTGGTCCGGTGAGCAATACACGAATAGGCGCATCGCATTTAATCGCATTCTCGATGTCGCGAATTCGCGACTTGGGGCCTTTGATATTGAGCAGGCTCATATCAAACGGTATGTCACCTTGGTATTGCGGCACAGACTCCAACAGGCCAGATGCGATTAAGGTGTTTTCAGCCATTTCGGTTACCGTCTTTTCGGCATCGCTTCCGGAGTGATTTACCAGATGAGCAACATGACAGGCATTATCGATGACCGCTGGCGTTAAGTTATCTGTCTTTGCCCATTGGTGTTTGAACGTCTTGGACAGACGCAAGCCTTTGCTCGATTTCTGGATAATCGACTCAAGCTGTGATGCAGGCGGTGCGGTAACTTCCATCACCAGTTTAAACCTGCGAATGTAGCTCGGCTCTAGCCAGTTGATATAATTCGTTATCCAGATGCACGGCACTCGGGTCTGCTCAATAAACCGCTGAAGCCGTTCTTTGGTATATCGGGTATCGGCTTGGTCGAACAGGCTCTCACATTCATCAATTAACAACATGGCATTACTGTTACTGCCCAATAGAGTTTGTAGCAGCTTGAGGCTCTGCAACCTTTCATCGCTGGCAAATGGATAGCCGAATTCATTCTGCGTAGCTGTCTGTTTGGTGTCTTTTGCACGTACCTCGATAAGCTGACGATGTGTGATTTTTGCAAGCGTTCGGGCAAACTCGGTTTTACCGTTACCGCTTTCGCCGTAAAGCAGAAGCGAAACACCCGATACCTGTTTATCAATTGCAGCATGTAGGTAATCACTCACCAATTCATGATTAATATGCGAAAAGTCTTTGAGCCCGAACTGTGCATTTGGGCTGCTCGTCATCAACGGTGCTAGCAACTGCTCTTTTGTGCTTATCGTTGTCGTCAGCAACGCATTACGCAGAAAGTACGGTAAGCCCAAGGTCGATAAATTGTCGATGTCCATGCTATCGACAAAACCGAGTTCAAAAAGCTTTGCCTGAGCATCATGCAATGCTTCGATACGCGACTCGAACATATGGCATAAGATGCGCTGGTTAGTCAGACGCTGGACGGTAAACTCCATGTCAGAGTAAAGCTTCGCGAAGCCTTCATTGATGGATAAAAGCATCGTGAACAGCATTATCTCGCCGCATGGATGCGCTAGGCCAAACAGCTCACACACCTTATCGACGTTTCTGGATAACCGCAGCTCTACTGGAGACAGAGTAAGACTTGATAACAGTACCTTTTTTACGTCTTGTTTCTTTAGCGTCTTGGCAAGCCGGACATGTTTGTCTATCACTTTAGGCAATGTGGCAGGCCAGTCAAAGTCAACGTGTGATGGTGTCACGTCCAATAGTCGTAAAGCCAGCTTCGAGCCAAGTGCAGGCAATGCGCTGGATACCATGTTGCGGGATGTCATATCAGCAGTCCTGAATCACCATAATTGAGTTCATCCGCTGCTTTGCGCATGGTTTTGTCATCACGCTTATCGTAAATGACGGTAGTTGAGATATCTGAATGCCCTGCCATTTGCCGGACTGTGTTTAAATCAGCACCTTGATCAAGTAAACGGGTGATATAGGTTCGGCGTAAGTCATGTGGTGTGACGGTAGGCAGCCCCAGGTCTTTGAAATACCGTTTAACGAGCGAGTAAACCAATTCTCCATTAATCGGGTTACCAGTGTGCGCATGACCACCCCGTTTTACCGTACAAAATAGGTAGCCAGGTTCGTCGGTACGCGCTTCTATCCAGTCTTCGATGGTGACTTGCACCCAATCAGGCAAGTAGACGGTACGCGACTTGTTGCCTTTACCTTGTGCCACAAACAGTGTGCGTTTTTCCTTATCGTAATGCCCAATATTCAAGTCTGCGACTTCGCTTCTGCGCAGACCACTTCCTAGCATCACAGCAAAGATGGCATAGTTGCGCAGACCTAACGGTGTGCGGTTCTGAGCGAGCAGCCGAAATAGCTTTCGCACCTGATGCACTGTGAGCGGCGTACCGGCATGCTGCCCGTGCTTTACTTTGGGCACAGATTGAAGATTGAGATAATGTTGTTGGTCGACTTGGTTAGTAATAACAGCAGCTTTCACCACACCACGAACAGCCATCATGGCTCTATTAATAGTGCGTGGTGCGTGGCCCTCGTTTAACAGTGTGTTTTGAATAGAAAGCGCCTGCGCATAGTCGACACAAGCAAGCTTGGCGGGTAAATCAACAAGTGGCCAACCCATGACATCAGCAATACCTTCTAACTGAGCCTGAATTGACCGCCTGCTATTTTGTGACAACCTAGCCAAATACAGCGCATACGGACACTGAGCATCCATAGAAACCTCCTGAATAAGCGTTTTGTGTGGGATTTGGGGGCTGCTTGACCACAGCCATACCCACAATGTAGCGCCCATTTAAGGGGATTCCTGCCGCTATTTTTGACCCAAGTAGTTGAGATTCAGTTTCCTCATGCAGCTTTTGCCTTCTTTTCTATGCCCAGGCTGTACTTGATATTTAACTGTAACGCGTTGACATGTTTTTCTAGGCCCATAACTCGACTGTGTTGCATTAAGACAGAATGAATGTCGAATTCGTCAGTCCGCAACAGTCCTTCCATAAAAACCTCGACTATTTTTCGTTTATGCTCATTGATAAACCAAGTATCCAGCCATTTATATAACTGATTGCGCTCGTCTCGATTGAGTTCTGCACTGCTACTGGCTTCAAAAAGCTTCCAGACGTCAAATTCACCTTTATTCTGCGGCGACTCAGTACTTTTGTTATTTTCAGGCTCGTCGCTACAGGGTTGCTCGTTCGGTAAATAGGCTTGCTTCTCAGCAGGAGTGTTATCAACATTTGAATCCGTTTCATTTTCTTCGCTTTCGACCGAAAGATCCGTTGCCTCACTTTCATCTTTCGATGATTTACAATCGCTGTTGTTACAAGTATCAGCCTTTGTGCGCATATTACTGTCATCAATCAGGTAGCTTTCGACCATGTGACGCAGTTGATTGACTGACAGTAGGCTGTAACGTTCGCTATCCTCATGAAGTCTGCTTTCAAGATTGAGCGTTTCTTCAACGCGCGCCCAAACTCCTAGAAGAAAAGCTTTGATATCTTCGAACGACTTAAATGATTTGCGCGCACGATGTCTTAGGTAGTCCAAATGCGCTGCTCTTATAATACCGACTTTATCTACATCTCCGTTGAATAATATTAACTCATACTCTGCTCGGCTTTTTTCTTTGTACACTTCCTGTCGCGACATGGGAAAGTGATGATCAATAAAGTCAGTCTTGCTTGAAAAGCCCAGAGTGTCGTGCCAGTTGAACACTAAAACGCAGTAAGCTGTGATTCGTCGATTGGCTACACCTAATTCAATTTTATTTATCCGTTCATTTATCTCCCTTTTGCTTTCATTTCGAAGCTTTGTTTCGTCATGCTCATTTAGAAGCTGAAATCCAATGCATGCTCCCTCATTGGCAGGTTTAATAACGCCACTCATAACTCAACCTCACTAAAATCATCCTCATCTAAAGGACTTCTGAACATATACAGCGTTGGGTCATTCGCTTCGTTAACGCCCTGCTCAACTATATTAATAAAGTGGTTAAGGTGTTGAGTCATTATTTCCATAAGACGTAAATACCCCTTCAGTTCTTTCCTAATTTCTCCTTCAATGAACTTGTCAAAATGCTCTGAAAAAAATTCGTACTGTTCCATTAGCGATAGTTCTTTAAATCTATTTTTTATCGCACTAAGTCGTTTGATTCTCTCAGTTTCGGACTTCTCCCATTGGTGCAACTCCCTTCTTGCACGAAGCCCTGGATAGTACCCATGAATAACGTCCCGTATTCTGCTGGGTAAACATTTTATTGCCTTATCCCATCCACCCAGCTTTGCTAGCACTTCGTTCAAAAACTCTTCTTTATGAGCTTCTGCTAACGCACACGCCACTTCATAGGAGGCTTCACCTATCCGCGACTTCCCAACCGTAGCGAATTGAACCATTCCAGCATCTGCTATGAGGTACGCCTCATCTTTTCGCTTAGGAAAATACTTCCGCCGCCAGTCCTCAAATGACTCAAACTTAAGCTTTTCCCATCCTTTATTTTCAATGATCTCAACCATTGCTTTACAGCAATCCGGATAATATCCATTTGCTGCAATTTTCGACATAGCCACCCAGTCTGCCATATTACCCTCTCAACAAAAAACCGCCAACAAACGCAATAATAAACACACAATACAAATTTTGCAACACCAATAAAACAAAGGGTTTATAAGACTTTAGGTTTTCAATTTGAAAACATAATTGCAATTATTTGGTTTTCAAATTGAAAACTAAATGACATAATAATATTAAGTCACAAGTGAAATGAGAGAAAAGAATGGAGAGAGAAGGATCGGATGTCGCAAATAAAGGTAGAAAGTTTGAAGATGGGACAAGAGGCAGATTGTTAAGAAAGGCAATTATAGCCAGCAATGATTCTTCTAGGCGGTTCACAAAGCTTTCCGTCGATATCTGCATATTTTTAGCCAGTCGCGGAGGGAGAAAAATGTTGAGTTCACTCTTTTATAAAGACCTTCAAACACTGGCAGAAAAGGTGGCGAAATACTCAGGAAGAACTAAGGTTCCAACAAAAGGTGCGATGAGTTTAGCTCTTAAGAGCATATCTGAGGCTGGCTTATACACCTATGAAATAGAAACGCCGTACAACAAGAGCAAACACGGTGACAAAAGAGGTGTAAAACTCACTCTTATTGATTAAACAATTTGTCGCGATTCGCGACAAATTTTCTGACGAATACTGATGAGAATAATAATTTGATCTTTTAAAACGAGGATCAAATTTATGTCTTTTCAATTACTTAATGTAGTATCTCAACAAGTAACTATTCTTAATAATTTATATAGTGACAGTGGGCAGTCAAAGGCTGTTAGCGAACAAGCATTACTGGATATTCTCAACAATAGGAAACTACTACGTAAATATGGATATAAGCTCCATAAACAGTTATCAGGCAAACAAGCTACAAACTGTCTGCTAGACAAAATTGAGCTGACAATCGATGTTACTGAGGCGGAGCAGGCATCCATATTCACGACATTGAAGAGGTTTAGCGCAAGTGTTACTGACTCGTATAAACTTCGGAATAGGACAGCCACAAGACAACAAAGATACCTTTCCAAGTATGCCAAAAGGTTATCTGTCATTTTTAGATCTGGCGTTAAAGTCGTTTTGCTCTATGAGCCCATCATGATAGCAAGGCGAATAAAAGTATCGTTTAACCCCACTAAGTTGTCGGAAGAACAGTTAATCCAATTCTTTATGTTATTAAAGACAGCACTTGGAAAAAGTAGATATCAGGAAGTCGTATCTAGCGCATTCTTAAATGTGATAGAGCGGGCAATCGACTTGTACCGAGTGCCAAAGCTATTTGTACACGTTTTATGCGATTCTAGAGCCAGCGTTACGTTCCGTAGACGTGATGACGGCAACGGTATTTGGTGCGAATTTGAAAGGTATGGTTCACGCAATTCTAACCCATTTAAAAGCTACGACATTCCAGCTAGGGTTTGTAGGATTAAGAGTCAAGATTATAGCTACAACCAGTTAAAAGATATCCATGGCACTGTTCGCCTTGAAAGAGTATTCAACGGGCACAGCCAAAGTAATGAAAAAAGAAAGACCCTTTCTTTGCAAAGTATAGGTACTATCTCAGAAGCATTTCGAGGTATCAGAGTGATGAAGCCTACTTTCTTCGTAGAACTCAACGATAGTGAAAAGCTAGAGGTGCTTCGTAATAGTCTTCAAGCTGTTTTTAAAACGCTCGAGCCGGAGAAGAAAAAAGCGGTATTGAGACATACATGTATCGTCGATAAGGAAAAAGTCGAGTCACAATTTCGCAAGTTATTAACCAGTCTCGCTAGTACTTTGATAAACGTATAGTGCTCGTCAGGTCATATTTTGATTATATCAGCAAATGTACTTGTTCAATCTAGATACTGTTAGTGCATGTTAAAGGTAACTATGCGCCAATTGGTGAAGCTAAGAGTTTTGGATGTGTTCTACCAACACAATAATGTAGTCGTTGGGGCATTGGCAATAAAGTAACCACAAAAGTGTAATTGGCGCAGTTATATTCTTTCCTACGAAAACATACCCTGTGTTTTCATGGAAAACGAGTGTTACTATCAAGTTTCAGTATTAAGCCATTACGCACACAAGGAAGGATCGTGATCTTTGACAACTATTTCATGGTTATCCCAGTCTATCGATTGTCAGAGGAAAGGTATTATTCTCAGATGGATGAAGAGTTTGAGCGTTTAGTGTCCAAGTCTTGGGATAGTAGCTTTCGACAAGAAAATCCTGACTTAGTTGATAATTGGAAGAATCATCATCGTTCTTCTTATGGCGGTGACTGGGAATTCAATGAAGTCATTGGACACATAAAGCTCTTTTTTATGGGCAGCCAGGTTCGAGGCGAATACTGGAGCACTAAGCCGAGACGAAAAAAGAAGACTCGGAAGAAGGAGTTTGAATTCAAAGCACATAAGTTAGCTGTTGAAAGTGAAATACGGGAAAAAACAAATAAAGGCGTGCTGGCTGCAATCGAAGAGTATTTATCTCGTTGTCAAAAAGAGTTAAAGAATCGACATATAGATTTGCGAGAGTTCGAAGCTCTTAAAGAATATATTGATTGGATGTCAGTGCACAAGGCCAATAATATATTTGCAAAATAAGCCGCAAGCAGTTGGTCACTGGGACAGCCAAAGTATGTGCGGAGCGGTAGAGATACAGGTCAATAATCTACATGTATAAAAATAAATTTATAGCCTTCATAGATATTCTTGGCTTTGGAGCCTTGGTAGAAAAAAGTGGCGAAGTTCCTGAACTCGCAGAAAGCATTTCAGAAGCGTTACTTTCAATGAATCCCAACTTACTTCAGGAATCAATGTATGGCTCAATAAATGAGGAAAAAATACCAAAAGATCAGTTGGAGGAAGTCAAAGCTACCATCGCTAAAATGAATGAAAATATGAGTAAAATGCATCCTGTGGCCATATCATACTTTTCAGATAGCTTAGTTCTATCAGCTGATATTGACAATGTAATTGCTTCGCAATCTATCCTCGAGCTTTTGGCTAAACTTAGTATTAAATTATGGGATGAATATTCACTGCTAGTTCGTGGAGGCATCACTTTAGGTAAATTGGTACATAAAGATAACGGCCCATTATTTGGTCCTGCAATGAATCGAGCTTATTTTTTGGAGTCAAAAAAGGCTGAGGCTCCAAGAATTATTTTTGACGAACACTGTATTAATGCGTTTAGAAAAATTAAATCTTTCAGTATCTTTGAGTCTCTAATTGAGAGCGATGAAAAATATAGCTACATCTCACTACCTGCCTGTTTTAGATATATAACAACCTGTAGTACATTGGCTTATTCAAAAACAAAGCAGCTTCAAGCTGTAGAAATTGCTCAATCTGAAACATTATCAAAAATTCAAAAAATAATTTCGGCTGACCCGCCTAAGCGTGTAAAAGATAAATATGTATGGCTTGAGGCTGAAATGCGTAGAATACTGGATAGCTAACGTATAGCGCCAACAGCTCATTCTCCAGGACATAAAACAGTTAGCTTCTGCTTCTTCGTCTTTAATTATTAGCCAATAGTTTTTTGTCGATTATAAGGCCCTCGAGCAACTGCTGTTTGACGGAAACAGAATTAGCTATAAAGAATTCTGACGGTCTGCTTCTGTGATTGACGGAATATGTGAGTAAGCGATTACTAGCACCAACTCACTTAGCTAGCATTCTAATAAATTTTAAAATGTTGTTATTAACAACCGCTGGAAATAAAAATGCCCGCCAAGATAACAACACAAATTAGCCCCACGTTAATACGGATTAAAGGCAACTACGAAAGAAGTGACAACGCTAATTGAGGCCTTTGATTTGCCTGAGCTAGTATGGTGTTGCTTGCTTGCTGAATGATTTGATTTCGGGCCAAATTAGCAGTTTCTTTAGCGTAATCGGTATCATTTATTCGGCTTCTAGATGCACTTAAGTTTTCAGAGGTGATACTGAGGTTCCTAATTGTGGACTGGAATCTATTTTGTAATGCGCCAAGCTCAGACCTTACACTTCCAAACCTAGATATTGCACCGTCAATAGCCTGTAAAATATCTTGAGACTTATAGATTCCTACTTCATTTCTAAAAAATATTGGGTTGGGAAATAGTTCATCTATCGTTTTTTGGTCGGGTGCAGCTATCCTGAAATCATTGATACTCCCTGTAGGAGAGACATCAGTAGAACTTGCAGACCATAGGTTTCCCCCTCCGGCCTCATTTAAAGCGGAGGCAAATTCTTCTAGACCAAAGCCAGGATCAGTTAAGTTAAGTGATATTTCAGAATAAGAATTGCCCCCATCGTATGAAACGGCTAGGTTATAGACTCTGTTATCAGCAAAGGCAAGCCGATCATCATCGATAATAAAGCCTAATCCTCCTGTGGTTTGCAGATCAGCAGCACCCGAGACATTTTCCGGTTTTACATATCCTGAAGTTCCACTGATAAGGTTTGGATTAGGGATTAAAGCCCCTTGCGGTCCAAACCCTGCTGCGGAGAACTGGGTTAAACTGACGGTAATTGTTTGTCCCGCATTCGCGCCAACCAAAAACGCGGCGCTATATGTTCCATCTAGCAAATTTTGACCAGCAAATTGAGTATCCGTAGAAATGCGGTTTATCTCCTCGACGAGCTCTTGCGCCTCTTTTTGAAGTGCCGTTTTATCAGCGAGAGAATTAATACCATTTTGAGATTGAATAGCAAGTTGACGTAAACGCTGAAGATTCCCTACTGTCTCGCTGAGCGCACCGTCAGCAGTCTGAGTCACTGAAATAGCATCATTTGCATTTCTAACAGCTTGATTTAGGCCATTTATTTGGCTTGAAAGCCGATCGCTTATTTGTAAACCAGCAGCATCATCTGAGGCACTATTTATTCTGAAGCCAGATGACAAGCGTTCGAATGACTTATCTAACTGCATACTAGAAGAGAAAAGATTTCGCTGAGCAGTTAATGAAGATATGTTGGTATTGACAAATAAACTCATTGTGCGTGTAAAGGTTCTTAAAAAACCTTATATCAGTCCCTTGTTTAATTATTCTTTGCGTAACTTTATCTAATGTACATATCGTCGGATTTTACTAATCCTTTAATAATATTAATAAAATTAGACATGAAGTTTGCCCGCAGAACTGAAGCTTAAATCACCAGTTAACAGCAGCTATCCACTTTCGATTGCGACTTCAAGTAATTCAAGTACTATAAGCACTAGGCACGTTATTTTTCTTTGCATGGGCAGTTACGCGAATGGCACAACTTGAACGAGTAGATATTGAGGGTTTTGAACACTTCTATGTTTTTCTCCAAGATAACAGTAACAAGTGGCTCGCTCGCTTTAAGTTAGATAACGACCCCAGTAAAAAATGGTACTGCAAAACCACGGGTCAAGAAGACCTCGAAGACGCAAGAGTTGAAGCTAAATTTATTAGAAGAGAGTTTCAGTCTAAACTTAATGAAGGAACCTTAGTAAAAAATAAGAGTTTCAAAGAGGTTGCCGAACTCGCAATAGCTGATATGAAGCGCAAAATGGATGCTGGAACCGGTAAAGTAGTATTCAAAGACTACATCGGCGTGCTGAGGAAATACCACATCGAATTTTTTGCTAAAACGTCGATTACGTCCATTAAAAGAGCGCAGCTTAAGGAATTTGATAATTGGCGGTTTAAAAAAGCCGGTAAAGCTTTATCTAAATCCACAATCCTCAACCACAATGCAGCATTACAGCGAGTGTTTGAGTTTGCTTTAGACAATGAATGGATGCTCCCAATTCAGGTCCCCAAGTTAACAAATGATGGAGAGTCTGGGCACAGACGTCTATCTTTCACGCCTGAAGAATACGACCAAATCTGCGAAGAAGTACTCAGACTTGAGCAAAACTCTAGGAAAAAGGTTACTGCCGAAATCCGACGACTACTTTACTATTATATGGAATTCGCGATAAATACGGGGTTAAGGCCAGGTACTGAACTCGATAATCTAAAGTGGGGCGACCTACATATCCAAACGCAAGGCCATCAAGCGCGCTTCTATTTGAATGTTAGGAAAGGTAAAACAACCAAGTTCACTGGAACAAGAGAGGTAGTCTGTAACGCAAACATTTATGATGCTATTTGGCTTCTCACCAGAGACTTTCCGGAACGAAAGCCTAACGATTTGATATTTAGATTGAAAAGCGGGAAGCAAACTAAGGAGCTTGGTAGAACATTTGCGCTTGCTCTCGAAAACCTTGGGTTAAAGAAACCTAAAACAGAGAAAGGTGAGCAAGATAACTCATCAGGCGAGCGAACCTTATATTCATTACGCCATAGCTATATAACTTGGGAAATGAGAGCTCAAAGAGTTCCCATAGAAGTTCTTGCCAAACAGTGCGGTACATCCATATCTATGATTGAACAACACTACAGTCATGTTGTTCCTAAAATGTATAGTAACCAGCTATCTGGCCTTGAACTTGACGAGGTTCAGCAGATTAAAAACCGATTCGCACTTTCCAATGAAAAAGCAATAGAAAGCTACTCCCGCAGAGCCAAAGAATGGGCAGCGAACTACAAGAGACGAGGCTGTATTTAAGGACTAACAAACGAAAGGAGAACTAGTGGAGCCACAAGAATTTATTCAACATTGTCGTAATGAGCTAAGAGCTTGTTTTGAGAATACAAAGAAAGGCAACGGTGATGACGTGAAGAAAAGCCGTACTGAAGGACTCTTTCAGGCATGTCGGCTACTTGGGATTTTAACTTCAGAAGAAGTTCGCGATATTTATGAGGAAGAACACATTCTTGTGTTTGGCGAAACTATTCAGCGAAGGAAGGAACGGAAAGAGAACATGAGTAAATTGAAAGCCTCCTCACCTGACGATTATTTTGATATTCCAGCTATAGAGCGGATGCGTTAAAAACAAAGAAATAAAGCCCTTCCGTGCAAAGTGCATGCAAAGCGCCTATAAATCAATTTTAAACCTTTGTTTTTTATTTATTTTTCTTAGACGCTAAACTTTCAAAATCCGTTGCTAGAAATAGCGTGCCGGTTCAAGTCCGGCCTCTGGTACCATTCTCTTTAAATAGAGAGCAAGCCGACCTTGAGTCGGTTTTTTTGTATCTGGAAAAGATCGTATCGGTACACCCGAGATACCCTCATTTGAACTTCCCTGTCCGTATCTTAAATTATGAGCGAGTTTTTGAGCTTCTTGCTACAAGGCTTTGGACAATTCCTTCTAACGTACTCTGATTCACTAAAGCCACGAGCATGCGTGACCTCATTTTGCCCGTTTAATTGAAAAAACGTGTGCAAGCAAAGAGGGCTGGTTAATTCCTCCTATGGTGGGTCGTCGCTTTCAACTCAATTCACTGAATAATACGAAATTAATAGAAGGGTTCTAAAAACGAAAAACGTCAGTGGGTCTAAAACTGCCAAAAGGAAATATAAATGCGCCCTTCCTATCCTCGTATTGGTATCTTTTGGGTTTACCAACAAAAACTCATATCAAAATCTATACTATTATCCCAAGCCTCATATAGCAGTGTAGGAATTGCCGACTGCAGATTCAGCCACATTGATGTTTGGGAATTAGAAAAAGTATACCTTCCTGAATATCCAAAGCTTTTTGACTCTGAATATCAGGCGTTACCTCGCGGGCGAATACTATTTGATAAGAAAAATAGCACTTTTAGCATGTTCGCCGATAGAAAAATTGTAAGAAGTAAGCTCCATAGACAAATGGTCATTAACACATTTTCTCTACAGGCGCTGAAATGCATCTGGAGAACAGATCCTCACTATGTTGTTTTCAGTTAAGGGAATAGAATAAAGCTTTATCCCAGCAAAAGTGCGCTTAAGCGATATGTAATCTAAGGTCATTTTATAAAATGCTATAACGATGTTTATGCGGTTTGAAAACTAAGCATCAAACTTATAGCTCTACAAATGACTTACCAGTCAAAGAAATAACATCAGATAACGTGGAACAGCCTATAACATGGAAAATAATTTACTCGTCAATTTAAGGAAATACCGGCCCAGAGACAAATCCGATCCTTTAGAGAATTTTTTAACTGAAGCTTTTGCTCACTTGTTGAAAAGCAGTGATGAAGTGATGTCAGCAGTTCTGGCAAAACTTAACGAAAAATCCAAACTTCCAAAGGCTTTTAATCCCAGTCGATATGACGTTTCGACTCAAGAAAACTTCAATGGCAAGTTTCCCGATATGCTTGTTAAGTGGGACGATGTGGCAATAGTCTTCGAGCACAAGGTCTATTCGGAACTTAGTGATTCTCAGCTAGCAAACTATAGAGCTTTTGCCGAGCAACATTTTAACCACCATTACGTGGTGCTTATCACAGCGCGGGAATATCAGCACAAACAAGACCCCGACTGCGCTATATGCTGGCATGATATTTATGGCCTATTAGACGATATAAAGCCTTTAAACAATACAACAACTGATTGGTATATGCAGTCATTCAAGAAGCTACTGCAGGCAGAAGGGTTAGGGAAAATAACCCCTATCAACCAGTTAGCCATTACCCACTACCTTGAAGCTAAAGCGTTGGAAGAACAAATGCGCTCCCTTCTTCGTTTAGCATCCCTTGACCATGTTGCTTGGCCGTTAGGCAATATACTGAAGCCCACAGTAAAAGATCGGCTTAATGCTGTCGAAAGTAGGATTGGCATCGAATTTTGCCAGCTTAGCAGCAACCAAAAATTTGACTGGAAACCCGGTATATTTTGTGGTTTTTTAGCCGATAGTTCCGATCATAAATATGAACACATCACTGGAAAGCACATGCATGTTGCATTAATTTTCGATTTTAATGAATCAGTTCATAACTCACTACCATCAATGCCTTATTTTGAAGAATTTCGACACGAGCTCTCGGATAAAATTGATGCGCTAAATGCATCAATCGTTGCAGACATAGCTCACAATAAGTCGTGGAAGGTTGTCGATAATATGTGTAGCGAATACAAGGGTGATATCAATTGGTACCACCCTTTTGCCGTGTTAATGCGTATGGATGCATTTTTTAATGAGGTACATAGTCCACATGAACAGCTTACTGCCTTTATTGACGCGATGAGTGCTTTACAACAGCTGTGTTTGTCTTGCCCAAGTTTCCAGCCATTTTTAACAGAGGCCTCTAAACAAGACAGTCATGTTTAAAGCCTGGCGAAATACAGCAGTATAGGTTTGATGTCGTTGCATTCTCTTTCCATTGAAGTAGCCTCACAAACCTATTAAAGTCGCTGCCTATTATTGATCCCTCCTCTTCAAAGGCCTCAACTGAATGAATATCGAAAGATTAGAAACCAAACAGCGTATGAGTCGTATAGTTAAACACAACGGCGTTATCTATTTGTGTGGACAGGTGTGTGCTGATGCAACAAAAGACATCACACACCAAACACAAACCATGTTAGACAAAGTTGATAGCCTGCTAATGAAAGCAGGCAGCGACAGAAAGCATATGCTCTCTGCCACTATCTATCTTAAAACTATGGATGACTTCGCTAAGATGAATGAGGTATGGGATAACTGGGTTCCTGAAGGTTTCGCGCCAGCTCGGGCTTGTGTGACCGCAGATATGGCTCGCGACGCGTTGCTGGTAGAAATATCTGTAGTCGCTGCTGAAATAGCACAATAGCCCACCTACATCGTAAGATGATGGCATCACGAGGTGTGCGCATTGTGTACACCGGTTGTAGGTTCTACAATGGTTACGACCTTGTTGCGGCTTAATGTTGTGCAAATCGACACTGCTTTTCTAAAGAGGCACCTTTTATGAACTATTTACTTTCGCTTGCCCTTGCTTTTGCCCTTGTGGGTTGTGCAACGCTTTCGCAATTATCGGTGTACACTGTATCTAGCACCGAGCTAGAGCAGGTACTCGACGGCCAAATTAGCCAGCTGCAAAAGCAGACTTCACTTGCTGGTATTCCACTGACATTAGATGTTGAAGATATGACGGTGTCCATTGGCCCAGATGGCAGAGATGTGGTTCATCTAGGCGCTATTGCCACTGCCCGTGTTAGCGCGTTTGGTTTGAACTACCCTGCGAAGGTAAGCCTTGCTTTAGAAGGCACGCCATATTACGACAGCGAAGAAAAAGCCATTTTTGTACGCTCCCTGTCGCTACTTGATAGCACCATTGATGCTGGTGGATTTAAAGGCAATTTAGCGCCGGTAAGTGGCGAGCTGATGCAACTGATTAACGGCTTTTTGGCGACTAATCCTGTATATCGTTTAGACGCAACGAACAAAGCCATTAGCCTACTGTCAACAGTGCCATTGCAACTGACTGTTGAGCAAGGCCAACTCGCATTGCGACCCAAGCAGTAAGCTTTTACAAGCAGAGTTCCCCATTCAACTTGCAACTATGAAATACAATTTCGAAGACAGTTTTCATCACAGAGTGACGCAATAGGAAGGTATAGTGACTGAACGAATTAAAACATTAGACGCATTCGCAAAGCACGTAAATTACTCTTTGCTAAATACACTCACGCCTGACCCAGAGTCACCGGGCGACGGTAACGATCACAACCCTCGCCAAGTGTTCTCAGGTCACTACGTGCCTGTTACACCTACGCCTTTAATGTCACCTGTCTACATTGCGCATAGCGAAACCTTGTTTGCAGAATTAGGTTTAGACGACAGCTTGGCCACCACCACGGATTTCGCTGCATTATTTTCAGGTGATATGTCTGCGGTTCCCTCGCCTATGGTGCCTTATGGCTGGGCGACAGGTTACGCGCTATCAATTTACGGCACGGAATATACCCAGCAATGTCCATTTAGGACAGGTAACGGCTATGGAGATGGTCGCGCTATTTCTGTCGTTGAAGCGGTATTAAACGGCAAGCGTTGGGAAATGCAGCTGAAAGGGGCTGGCCGTACACCATATTGTCGCGGGGCTGACGGGCGAGCCGTGCTCCGCTCTAGTGTGCGCGAATTTTTAGTGCAAGAACATATGCACGCGCTGGGTATTCCCACTTCCCGCTCATTAAGCCTATTTATGTCAACGTCAGACACGGTAGATAGGCCTTGGTATCGCGAAGGCTCACACGCATACGAGCCAGAGGTAATGGTACAAAATCCCATCGCTATCTCCACCCGTGTGGCACCGTCATTTTTGCGCGTGGGTCAGTTGGAACTCTTTGCCCGACGTGCGCGCTGTCATGAACATGACAACGCACACGACGAGTTAAAAGCCATTGTCATACATTTAATAGAGCGAGAGTATGCAGAAGAAATAGATACAACAGAGCCGTTTGATGTACAAGTTGTTAAGCTCGCCACGCTATTTCGTGACCGATTAACCTTCTTGGTGTCGCAATGGATACGCGTAGGGTATTGTCAGGGCAACTTTAACAGCGACAACTGTGCAGCTGGCGGATTTACCTTAGATTATGGGCCCTTTGGGTTTTGTGAATTTTTTGAAACCGATTATCAGCCATGGACTGGCGGCGGCCGTCACTTCTCGTTTTTAAATCAGCCACTAGCGGCACAAAAGAACTTTGATATGTTCTGTCGATCGTTAATGCCTTTATTTGCAGACGATAGTAAGCATCTCACTGCGCTTAATAGCATTAACGAGGGATTCTCTGAGGTCATGGAGCGAGCCATGGCAAACATGTGGGCAAGCAAGCTAGGTTTAGCTGATTATGACCACGATTTACTGATAAAGTTACTGCAATTAATGGTACGTACTGGCGTAGACTATTCTCTGTTTTTCCGTGAGCTGTCGGCGTTACCCGATGATGTGACCAGTTTGACCAGAAGCTTTTATCACCCCCCCAAAGACGAGGTAATGAAAGAATGGCAAAACTGGCTTCAAGCGTGGCGTCAAAGTATAGCAAAAAGCGTTAAGATTGAGGGGAGTTTAGCCAAAATATCGGAAGCCATGCGCCAGGCCAACCCTAAGTTCATCTGGCGAGAATGGCTTATTGTGCCAGCATACAAAGCGGCTGAAAAAGGGGACTTTACCTTAATACACCGTTTACAAAAGATACTCACTGCCCCGTATAACGAGCAATCAAAAGAGGTAGAGGCCACGTATTACCAACGTCGCCCCATTGAGTTTTTCAGCGCTGGTGGGGTTGCGCACTATAGCTGCTCTTCGTAACTAAGATTTGCAACAGCCCAATTCATCGAATGAGAGTGGAAAACTAAAAGTAAAGGCCATTCTCTATCTTATCTCGCATTCGCACTATCTTCACGAACGCTGAACGACACAAACACTTTTAAATTTGAGTTTCAATTTTGCTCTTGTTTACTCTGAAGGCTAATTCAATAAGTGGGTAGCTGGTGTCGTGCCTGTCTTGATTAGCTAGTGAACCTGAGGTAAAAAAAGACGGTATCACAGAAGAAACCACTGCTGCCTACCTTTCTTTTGACTTTGTTACCGATTTCAACAATATGCCGATTAATTGCGTATTCTGATGTTCTCGATCGCTGATTCTGGCTAGCCCGATCAACTCTATTCCGGTCATTCGATCACAGACTTTTTCTTCACCACCCGATCAGTCTTTTATGCTTGTTAACTTCTTTTAATTTTAAAGAGGAAACAAGTATGTCAAAACCTACTGACATAGAACGCGTTAAAGCGGTTCTCTATCTTAAGCTTGATGAAAACCTCAGTAACCGGGACATCGCCAGGAGACTGAATGTGGGGGCTGCCACTATATCTGATATTCTCGGTAAATTCAGAACCCTGGATTGTGGCTGGCCGTTACCTGAGCATGCCTCCGATCAATGGCTACATCAGTCACTTTATCCTGACAGGAAAGCGGGCCGTATTAAACCTGATTATGGCCTGATGGATATTGAACTGCGGCGTAAAGGTGTAACTAAACTGCTGCTCTGGGAGGAATATCAGGCTAATTACCCTGATGCTTGCTATAGCTACAGCCAGTTTTGCGACAATTATCGTGAATGGAAATCCCAGCAAAAGCGCTCGATGCGATTTACGCATAAAGCAGGCGAGAAGCTATTTATCGACTTCTGTGGGCCGACATTACCGATTGTAAATCCCGGCACCGGAGAAGTGCGTAATGCCCAGGTCTTTGTTGCGGTACTGGGCGCGTCAAACTACACCTTTGCGATTGCCACAGAAAACCAGAAGCTCGAAAGCTGGCTGGAGGCGCATGTGGCTATGTTTGCCTTCTTCGGCGGCGTGCCGCAATTGCTGGTACCGGACAATCTCAAGTCAGCGGTCACCAGAGCCTGTCGATTTGAACCTCAGTTGAATACAGCTTACCAGTCATTAGCGAATCATTATGGCTGCGCCGTGATGCCTGCAAGACCTCTGAAGCCAAAAGATAAAGCGAAAGCAGAAAATGCCGTACTCATTGTGGAACGATGGATAATGGCAAAATTGCGGCATCAGGTCTTCCATACCTTATCAGGCCTTAATGTTGCTATTCGGGCGTTACTGCATGAACTGAATCAGAAACCATTCCAGCGATTACCGGGAAACCGACAAACCTTGTTTGAATCGCTGGATAAACCAGAGCTGGCCCCGTTACCCACAACACCATGGGAATACACTGAAATCCATATTGCCAGAGTCGGTATTGATTACCATGTCTTGTACAAAGACCATTTCTACTCAGTTCCTCACCTCTTTGTCGGCAAGTCAGTTGAAATACAGGCTTCTAAGCGGCTTATTCGGATTTACTACCAACGCGAGTGCATTGCACAACACATGCGTAGTGACCGAAAAGGTGGCTTTACCTGTGTTGATGAGCATATGCCTGCCAATCATCAGCATCAGAAATGGTCACCCGGAAGACTCAAGAACTGGGCAAAGCAGATCGGCCCTTCCACACTTGAAGTCACCGACGCCATTCTGCAAAGCAAACCACATCCAGAGCAAGGTTATCGGGCCTGCCTTGGGCTACTTAACCTTGCAAAGAAATACGGCGAAAGTCGCCTGGAACAAGCCTGTCGCCGGGCTATTGATATAGGTAATCCCTGTCGAGCCAGCGTGAAATCGCTGTTGCACACCCACCTTGATAATGCCCCGAAAGTGGATGACGTTGAAACGCCCAATCTCACTCATCACAACATCCGCGGCCCTAAATATTACAAATAAGGAACTCAAATGAACGATCTACTCATCCAACAATTACAGCAACTGCGCATGACAGGGATTGCGGATATGTTAAAACAGCAACGCGCTCAACCCAACACCTACTGTGAATTAGCCTTCGAGGAACGGTTGTCCCTGCTGGTTGACCATGAAATGAACCAAAGACGGACAAACCGCATCAACCGACTTCGTAAACAGGCACGACTCAGGTTAAATGCAACACCGGAAGAACTGTCATACGACAATGGCCGCGGATTACAAAAGCCAAGAATGGCCGATTTATTAAATGGCGGATATCTTAGTCATCATCAGAATATCATTGTTACCGGAGCCACAGGTGGCGGTAAAACCTATGTAGCTTGTGCGCTTGGTGAACAAGCGTGTCGCCAGGGAATACGTGTTGGTTACTGGCGATTACCACGATTAAACGAGCACTTACACATCGGTCACGCTGATGGCAGTTACACCAAGCAGCTAGCAACGATAGCGAAACAACAGCTACTGATCCTGGATGACTGGGGACTGGAAAAACTCACCGTCAAACAGGCAACAGACTTACTGGAGGTGGTAGAAGACAGGCACGGCGTAAGTAGCACCATCATCTGTAGTCAGCTACCTGTAGAGCAATGGCATTCAATGATAAGTAACGGCACGGTTGCCGATGCGCTACTAGATCGCCTCATCCACAATGCTCACCGGATAACCCTCACTGGGGAGTCAATGAGAAAGCAACAAACCATGAGGTAAATACCTGTGGCAGACTGCGGTCTGCCACAACTACTGATCGGGCAAGCCATAATACCAGTGATCGGGTGTATCAGAATTGGGGTGATCGAGAGGCCGGAATTAGTGATCGGGAAATGCCTAATACGCAGATTAATGCCAGTTTTGGGGTTCGATACGAAGAAACAGATGTTGAGTCATACTCAGTACAGCGCCCGGTCGCTGGCTTTAATTGGATCACGCCAATTCAACTTTCAAAAGTATTAGCAGACGAAGAAGTCACCGAAATCCTAGAAGGTGCATACGAGCACTTCCTGCCCAATCTAGACATTAGTATGAACATTACTGATGATCTGATAACGCGGTTTTCGTACAGCAAAACCATCGCCAGAAGCAGCATTGGTGCCATGTTCCCGGCCACCAGCTTAGATTTACATCGCGCGGGCGGCCCCTTTAGAGCATCAAGAGGTAATCCGAATCTACTTCCTTTTGAATCAGAAAATATCGATTTATCGTTGGAGTATTACTATCAAGAGGGGAGCTATGTTTCTTTGGGTCACTTCCGTAAACAAGTAGACAACTTCATTGCCACCGGGCAGATAGAAAGCGAATTAGAAGGGCCTAACGGACCGTTAACCGACCCAAGCATTAACCCGCGGGGTGACTGCCCTACAGGTACTGCCTCAGATCCTATCGCTGATTGTGTTTCTCAGCCAGGTGACCCTATTATCCTATGGGAAATTTCTACGCCGCAAAACCTCGATGCCACTCGCGTATATGGTTGGGAATTTAACGTACAGCATCTGTTTGGCGAGACCGGCTTCGGCACTATCGTGAATTACACCATGGTAAATAGCGCAGATGAATATGATGTCTATTCATTAGAAAATGATTTTGCGCTAACGGGGCTAAGTGACTCTGCCAACTGGGTGGTGTTCTATGAACAAGACAATTATCAAGTTCGCGCGGCGTATAACTGGCGCGATGAGTTCTTACTTTCTGGCGGTTTAGAACCCACCTTTACAGAGGCCTACAGCCAACTCGACATTTCCGCCAGTTATGACATAAACGAATACGTTTCTGTGTTTCTAGATGGTATTAATATCACTGACGAAAGTACCCGCCGTCACGGCCGGTTTAGCAATCAGCTTATCGACTATGAAACATATGGCCCGTGCTACAACGTAGGCTTTAGAGGGAAGTTCTGATTAGACTAAAAAACTATCAGAAAACTACCTCGGTCGTGACAGCCGAAATAGATGTCGAAAACTAATAATTGTTGAACGCCTCACTAGTTGAGGCGTTTACTTTCAGGCGGGCCCAGATAACTCGGTTTTACGCCCCCCAAATTGGTAACGGGGCTATGAAAAGCGCCTTCAGATTTTATTGCTGGCGTTTTCAACCCTCCTGTATCAATAACAAATTTTTGAAATACTATTCCACTGTCTATCAACCATACTTTCAAGGTATGTTCACCGGCAAGTAACCCTTTGTGCTCCGATTTTTCGATTGCGATATGATTGCTCACTCGCTCCCCCCAAATGCCCTTTACATCATGTAAATTCAAGATTTGGGGCGGTTCGTCATCAATGGAAACAGCGAACTTTAGCCCCTCTCCTCGTTTAAAGTTATAGGTAGGTGCAAGGTAGCTCTCAAGGGTAATATCGGTATCGTCGAATAGCGTAAACGTATAGCTCAAATGTGGGGAGTTCTGAGTAAGCGACTGCGCAGCTAAATTTCCAGGAGATACCGTTACGGCTGAACGTGTACGCCCATAGTTTGGAATTGTTATCCATGACAATCCACTCTTACCTATAGCATGATCATAGTCTTCTGCATTGAAGGCAACCACACCATTATTTTCAACAAATCCTTTGCCGTTAGGGAATTCGTTTCTTATCGGTGCTGAAATAGAATACGTGGCATCACCACCGGAAAGTATGATTTCGCCTTCGCTATACCCCACTGGCGCTTTTTTCCAATCAATGGAGACAAAAATGCGCTCCTCAGTCGCAACCACACCTGCAGTCTGACTTAACTTTATCCAGTCTTGCTTAGCTTTTACCTGATACGCCAGAGCCGCCGCCCCTTTATTGAATACCTCAATGTAATATGCTTGATCATTTGCCGGGTCGAACTGAGGCAAGCGGTTGTGATAGTGCCACTTCAGTCCATCAAACCTCACCCCCCCAAAGTGATAAATGGTGCCGTACTCGACATGAAAACCAAGATCCGCTTTGTCGCCGGTATTGTGGGTATACTGAACTGCGGGCATGCTGTTAATAGAAGGCGAGTACCAGTTTGGATGACCAATATGCGTTTGCGCCATCATATGGTTCCACTTTCCATCGAGTAGTTCTTCGTGATACTCCCTGTGCAATACTTCATCTTTGTAAAACAGTTGCTTAGTCATATCAGCGTAGTAATTCGCAGACCGTGACGCCCCCCGCTCAACATAAAACTTATTCTTAGCCGCCGCCACATACATGGCATTAATGTTCGCTGCGGTTTGAACCGGGAATAGCACCAATTGATAAAAGCCTGCTTGATGTGATTGAGGCAATTGATTGTAGATTACCTGTGCCTTATCAACTAACGCATAGTAATCATCTACAACACGGTCAGCTTCGCGGTAGTGCTCTACGCTATAAGTCTTTGAGGTTAGCATTTCAGGGGTTCGGCGCGCATTGTATTTAGTATACATCGCCAGAATATCAGCAATCTGTTGTGCGTGTTTTTCTCCGAACTGTTGTGTTGCCCACTTTACATAATAATTCGGTAGATCTTGGTGACTGATAGCTTCTGGGTTCCATGCGAAATCTAGAAAGAAGCTGGTAGGTAACTCATGAGGCTTAATATCACCTACATTTACCACCCATATTCTATCGGCACCATGTTGGTACGCAAGATTCATCTGCTCCCATACCTTCTCTATTTGCGTGACATTCGCCCACTTATAAGATTTTGGTCCCCCTACGTAATCAAAATGATAGTAGATACCAAACCCGCCGCTTCGTTCTAGATCTGATTTTTTAGGAAGGCTCTTGATATTCCCCCAGTTATCATCGCAAAACAAAATAGTGATATCTTCGGCGACGCGGGTTCCTTTGTCCCAGTAATCCTGCATCTCTTTATAAATTGCCCATACTTGTGGCGTTTCATTTGCTGGCTTACCGGTAACACTCTGGATAATCTCACGTTGATCCTCAACGATGCGTTGCATCAATTCTACCTGCGTACCGCCTGGCAATGCGGTATCACCATCGCCTCGCATCCCCACCGTAACAAGACTCTCATAGTCCTTCATTCGCTCAATACCACCACGCCAGTATTCCTGGAAAAAGGCTTTATTTGTTTTATAGTCCCATGGACCGTAGTCTCCACGATACCACTCATCTGCGGCGCGCATCATAGGCTCATGGTGAGTGGTAGAAATAACAATGCCGTATTCATCAGCTAGCTGATGATTCAAGGGGTCGTCGGCAAAGAAGGCATGGGCGGAAACCTCTCTTGGGCCAGGCCACATTGCAGGCCACAGAAAGTTTCCCTTATTGCGCAAAATAAGTTCGTAGACTTTGTCGTAAAACTGGTGATTGTAGCTACCATAGTTTTCGACGACCCAACGAGTGAGTGATGGGTTCTCGTCATTAATAAAAATTCCACGGTATTTAACCTTCGGTTCTCCCGGAGAGTAATAGCCCGGTTTGACATACACATTTTTCTTACGTTGAATCGGCGTATCAGCCCACCAATACCAAGGAGATACGCCAATCTTTGCACTAAGGTCATACATACCATAAACAGTGCCTCGTTTATTACTGCCAAATATCACCAAAGCGCTGTCTATGTCTGACGTGGGATTATCTACCGTTTGCAATGCATAACTATCCCACTTTCCGCTAATCTCGCGGGCGTTAATTTTTCCCTCTGAAATCAGTTTATCTATTAGCGGGCTGTGGCCAATGGTGCCAATGATAACAGCAGTTTTCGCTTGAATATCACCGTTAACAATTGTTGGGGTCACCCCAGTCACTCGTTCGATATCTTTTTGCAAATGACCAATCACCTTTTGGACGCCAGAAAAATCCTTTGTGCTAATCCAAAGTGGTGCTGCACGCCCTTTATGGACAAGAGGGAATGCTCCCTGAATATTTTGCTCTTCAGTAACATAAGTGTTTGCATAGCTGGGCCTCATACAAACAATCACTTGTAAGCTAATAAAAACCGTAACTAACACGCCAATTCGCCAATTGTTCATATCATCACCTGCTTAGAAGATACACAATATGTATTGAGATAGTGCTTGTGTGTCGGCATCGCTTCTGCTGTTCTACGCACGCTTTTTCGCAACCCTTCCATATTATGAATCAGCGCTTGTTGCGGAATGCTATCCACCACCCCATTATATTGAGTAGGATAAATGCCTTGGCCAAGCATAACGGCAACCCAGCTATGGGGAGTAAACAATGCATCTGGTTTAATATCGACCTCTCCGCTAGATTGAAATAGTGTCATTGTGTCTTTCAGAGATTGAGGGATTTGCATATCACGAACATAGCGCCAAAACGCAGAATCGTTGCGTGATGTAGCGTTATAGTGAAGTACAATAAAGTCTCGAATATCTTGGTATTCAGAAGCCATCACCTGGTTATAACGTGTTTTTTCAGCGCCATTCCCACCACGTAGTGGCCATAATTCTATCAAATGCTGAATACCCACCTGCACCAAGTGAATACTGGTTGATTCAAGTGGTTCAATAAATCCTCCCGCCAGGCCAATGGCAACACAGTTATTTTGCCAAAAATTTCGCCGGTGGCCTGTTTGGAATTTCAGGTGCCTTGGTTCATGTAATGGTTCATCTTGAAGATTGTCCATTAACGACGCTAGTGCTTCATCCTGACTCAAGTACTTACTGCAATAGACATAACCATTTCCGGTTCTATTCTGCAGAGGAATTTTCCACCGCCACCCCGCGTCTTGTGCATAAGCTTGCGTAAATGGCTGAGGGTTTGTATCGCTTTTCGTTTGTACTGCTATAGCGCGGTCACAAGGGAGGTAACTTGACCAATCAATAAATTCACTGTTTAAACACTTTCCTATTAGCAAAGCACGAAAGCCGCTACAATCAATAAACAGATCCCCTTTAACCACTCGTCCATTTTCTAGCACTACAGATTGAATATCCCCGCTGGCCACATTTTGGTGTATATCTACGACCTTTCCTTCAATACGAGTAACTTGCCTTTTTTCTGCGTAGCGACGTAACAGTTTTCCGTAGGCTGCGGAATCAAAGTGATAAGCATGACGCATGGTTGAAATAATGGTGTTGGCGCTACCACTCGGTTGTGAAAAGCGGCCTAACTTGGCGGCGACTGTGCATAGATTGAAGTCACAAATATCACTGCCTATGCCCTCTGAAATCACACCTTCCCTAGCTAGTTTATTGAGCTTTAGCCAAAGTTGATGAAAAGGAATTTGGGGCATATCTTTGCCGAAAAAGCCAAAAGGGTGAAAATAGCTTTTTTCTTTTTGATACCAATCTATAAATTCAATACCTAGTTTAAAGGTACCTGAGCATTCACTAAGCATGTGATGCTCGTCAATGCCAAGAAATTGATTAAACTCAGCCAGTAGAGGAATTGTTGCTTCACCTACGCCAATGATACCAATTTCGTCCGATTCAATAAGTGTTACATCGGTATCTGGGGGGGAAATTCGAGCTAAAGCTGCCGCGCACATCCATCCCGACGTACCGCCGCCTACAATAACAACCTTTGTCATCGGCGACCTCCTTGGCTAGGCCGGAAACCACCTTCCACAACATCACTGATCAACGCCCTATGGCTTGGTACCGCCGACATAGCATGGAGGCTTTGCTGACGAATGCTCTCAAATTCATGACGCGCATCATCGTAAAAACGTAGTGCACCTGCCCTCGCGCTGATATCCGTTTTAAACCCCATACCATAAAGAATGTACTGCCAGCTGTTTTCATCAAAAATATCGTGACTGGCGTCGATATCTAGAAATGAGGGCGGCCTATGCCTCCATTGTGATAGTTTTCCTTTTAGGTAATCTGAAGCGGTTTCTGGAAGACGGTTTTCACGCCAGAATGGGGTGTCATCGCGTTCACTCAGGTAATAATGGAGCTTAATAAAGTCTTTCACGTGCTCGAAACGAGTACACATGGCTTTATTATACTGTTCAGCGGATTGCTCGTAATCTCCAGACCAAGGAAATAGATTACATATCATTAGTGCAGCCACTTCAGCAAAACTAATACCTGTGGCTTCCAATGGCTCAATAAATCCCGCAGACAAACCTACGCTAATACAGTTTTTATGCCATTGAGTCTTCCGATAGCCGGGTTCAAACTTCAACAAGCGATGCTGAAGTCCTTCGGCACTTGGTCCTATGTATTTTTTAAGTGCTTTTACTGCAGTTGCTTCATCACAATGCTCAGACGAATAGACGTAACCAACGCCTCGCCTTTGATGCAAACCTATGTCCCATATCCAACCCGCTTCCTGTGCCGTGGTATACGTACATGACGGAATATCTGCCTGAGGGTTATCGTAAGGTACTTGCAACGCTACAGCGCGATCGCAAAACAACTCTTTTTTATAGGAGGTAAAAGGTATACCCATGGCGTCACCAATTAAGCGGGCTCTGAAGCCCGTGCAATCGATGTATAAATCTGCGGTTAGTTCACCGTTTTGACGAGCAACAACAGAAGCGATAGCCCCTTCACTATCTAAATTAACCTTTTCGATAGTATCAACAAGCCGCCTTACCCCACCTTCCATTGCTTTATTTTTCAGTAGCTCTGCCAGTTTTGTAGCATCAAAATGGTAAGCATAATTTAATGGCGCATCATAGTTTGGATGAGTGATTAACTTTGGCGCTAATCTCTTCTTAATGACCGTATCTTGAACAGTACATGCTTGAGCCCATGGTACGTCACCTGCTACCCCTAACAACCAATAGGGAAGCAAGTCCATATCGGTATGCTGTGACGCGACCTGAAATGGATGAAGGTAACTATCATCGGGTTTATCCGCAGGATTGTATTTCCAATTGTTAAACCGGATCCCTTGTTTAAACGTGGCGTCCGCATGCTTAATCAGATCACTCTCATCAATACCAATACGCTTCATGGTTTTTCGAATAATAGGAAAAGTCCCTTCCCCCACTCCGAGAATACCAATCTCATCTGACTCAATAAGCGTGATTGATACGCCACCGGAGGTATCCGTCGCTAACATACGCGCCATGTAGGCTGCAGTCACCCAACCCGCTGTTCCACCGCCAACGATCAATACACGCTTTTTCATATCAATACCTCTGATTTCAATTATTCTTGTGTTCACACACCTATTGAGTAATTAAAAATCAAACCCTACGTGCAAACTTATTCGACGGTCAGCAATGAAAACAGCACGGTCTACAAATACGCCGTCCAAAATTTCCATCTCTGTGCGTTGTTCCTCATCGGTAAGGTTTTGTACATTGAGTTTTATATTAAACCTATCACTAAATCGGTAAGAAATACTTGCATCAAATCGACCTATAGCTGACGCGTAAACGGGTAGGCCGATTTGTATATCTTCTCCGGAGGTAGGATCGGTGTACACCCTCGTTGTACCAGAATCGTTAGTTGTTGTTAGGTAACGATCACGCCAGTTATAAGCTAACCTAGCGCTTATATTATCTTTGTCATATAACAATGTTGCTGAATATGACCACTCAGACAAACCGATTACGGGAACATTCAGCGAATCACCGTTAATATCCAAGGCAAACGCATTGGGGGCATCGTTATCGATAAAGGTTACGTTGCTATCTACGCCAAAACCGCTTAGCCAACCCGGTAGGTTGTCAAAATAGGTGCGTCCCCCCAATTCGAAGCCTGCAATTTTTGTATCTTCATCGGCGTTGAAATTCGTTCGACTCGATACCGGCCCATCAAGAAAGACGCTTTCATCACTACTCACCAAGGCAGACTGGGGGTAATCTTCTTCTGAAAAGAACCCACTGGCGGGTGCAGAAAAGTTATTGAACGTTATGTAGTTTTCGATGGTTTTGTGGAATAGCGACAAGTGCATCGAAGAACCTTTCTGAGGATACCACTCTAAAGAAATATCGTGATTGTAGGATATCTCTGGTTCTAGGAATGGGTTACCCGTGGTATTACTGTACCCTGAGAAAATATCAGGAATAGACACGTCTTGATCTGGGTATTGTGCATTAAGATCTTCGTTTATTGGATTGTCTGTGGTTTGAACACTCGCAGTACCTTGAGCACGAATATCTGGGTAACGTGGAGGTGTGAGTGTTTTCGTCAAAGCATAACGCGCGATAAGCTCTTCGGTAAGTTCGAATTTGACGTTTAATGAAGGTAACCAGTAACTATTGGAAAACTCCCCGATTCGATCAATTTCATACCCCACGCTTTCGCGAGTCAACGGTGGCTGAGACCCTTCATTTTCCTCCTGCCACGTGGCTACATTTTCCAAACCACCCATGGCGTCAATTGATGCTTGAGCATCTTCTAAGCTTGCATAGTAACGTGAGCCCCCCCTGAACACGAAGTTCCCCTTACTTTCAATATCATAATTAACCCAACGAAGGCCGAAGTTACCACTGAAATTGGACCACCAGCTGTCTCCGTAATTTTCAAAGCCAACCATGGCATATAATGACTGCGTTTTATGCTTAGTCTCATAAAATGCCGGCATTTGATCAAAGTTCGGATTTGGGGTTTCACCATACACGTAGTTAGATTGCTCAGGATCTGAGCACTGATAATAAAGATCCGGACCACATGCTGTATACGTGTTATATACGCGTTCAAATTGACTTGAATCATTTAACTGTGGGCTACCTACCCAAACGGCACCTGGTACAGCGGTGTCTCCCTTGAAGAAGTCCGAAAATTCCTCTAGATAAAAATCACCTTCTGGCGTTGTGTCAACAAAAGGTCTAGGCACACCATTCCAACCACGCCCCGTGGCCGACCACCACGTACCGACAAAATTGTCACTTTCACTTCTGTCCGCAGCACGTGCGCCCACCGCCACTTTTCTAAAAAAGTCATGCTCTAGAAACATGCTGCCATCAAGCTGGAAGGCATGTGCTTCACCGTCATTTGAACGATCCAGCCAGTTTATTCTTGAAAGGCCTGCATCGGCAGGATTGGTCGATAATGCCTCACCAAATGTTGCTCTGGGGATGCGACCCGATATATCGAGGTAGGTTTCGGCAACAACAGGCAAAACGGTGGTGCCCAAGCTGTATTTTCCAGAACTGGATTTCGCGTTAACGTATTGATAGCTACCGCTCAAATCCCAGTAATCTGCAATATAATCAAATCCGAAAGTATGATCTGCAGTTTTACTTGAAGAGGGACTAAAACTTGAGTTAGGCGAAGCGTTCAATCCAGAAGTCAAAT
The DNA here is from genome assembly GCF_015767655.1 of Alteromonas sp. B31-7. Classification (NCBI taxonomy): domain Bacteria; kingdom Pseudomonadati; phylum Pseudomonadota; class Gammaproteobacteria; order Alteromonadales; family Alteromonadaceae; genus Alteromonas; species Alteromonas sp. B31-7. The sequence continues at coordinate 909,403 of NZ_CP065233.1, read as the reverse complement.
TCGTACTGGAGATCACACCACTTTGGAATACACCATCGCTATCGAATTCAGCGCCATCTAGTACCCCCACAGAGGTGCCAGGTTCAATGGACAAAATCTGACTGTGGCGGTCGCTGTCACGCTCAGAAACAAAACTGGTATGATACAGTTCTAGTCCCTCTGAGGGCTTCCACTGCAAGGCAACATAATAACCATTTCGCACCCTTTCGAACTGATCTTGAGTATAACGAATCCCTGCGGGTACATACACGCGGTCTCCGTTATAGCTTGTTGCTTGATACGGTGGAAGAATAACGTTGCTATCGTGAGACGCTATTTTTGAATAGGCAAGGTTAACCAGTATACCGAATTCTCCCATATCGGTATCAATGCGGTTTGAAACCATCCCCGATAAAGCAGGTGTCACCTCTTCAGAAAAATCACCGTAATCTGCAGTGACTGACGCATCAGCTTTGAAGCCTTCGAAATCAAAAGGCATGCGTGTTTGCAAATCAACGGTACCGGATACCCCCCCTTCAATAAGATCGGCTCGGCTTGCCTTATAAACAGTAACGGCTTTAAGTAATTCTGGACCCACATCTGCCCAACTTAGGCCCGATCCTCCATTGGCAGAAAACACTTCGCGCCCATTAATCAGTGTTTTCGTTTTACTTAGCCCCCGCACTTGTACACCTGAGCCTTCGAAGGCATAACCATCGGGTGAGCCTTCTGCTCCGGCTCTAATTCTGTTCATTGTCACACCAGGTGAACGCTCAAGAATTTCTAACAAAGATGTGCTCGGTACCTTACCTGCTTCATCAAGAACAATAGAATCACCAATAGTATCTGCGGCACGTTTCAAGTCGATAGCATCTTCTAATGATTGCCGTTGCCCCGTCACGGTGATCAGTTCAACGTCCTCTGTTTCAGTGTCTGATGTCGGTTCTATTTTACCGTTTTCCTCTTTAGAGGCTTGTACCGTCTTTTTATCCTTTTCTACGTCTTCTTCATTCGTACTTTGCCCAAATGCAGGCGTAGTCATTGACATGATCGCTAAAGACAATAGCGAAAGTTTAAAATTTGGATATGTCTTTTTCGTTGTGTCTATTTTTGTATCAAGGGGGTGAGATTTTATTGTTCTAAAACTAGGCATTGCAGCAGCCCTCCACATTGGTTGATATCAGGCCCCAACCTGACATTGTGCTTCATATGTAACCCTGGACGCCCAACAAACATACTTGTATACAACTCGTATTGGACCATTGCATTATCCCTCATTAAATTAACAAAAAAGTTACTTTTATTAACAACAAGGTTACTTTTGTTTGAAGAAATGGTGTAAAAACGGGGTAAAAGCAGATTTTTAATCGATAAAAATGATGAATTTATCCATCAGGGTGTTTGCAGCAAATTCCTCAGAGAAAAGAGTATTAAATGAGGGCTTAACTTAGCAACGGCGGTGTGGCTGATAAGTATACTTTTGAACGGTCAAACGATTAGATAAAAAACTCTGGATGGTCGATGGGCAGGCGATCCAGTACTTTGTAGACTTCACGTAGGTGAACAGCCATGGCTGCAATGACTGCCTGTCGATTACCTGACCGCATAGCATCAACAATGACGCGATGTTGTTCGATTACTCTTCTATATTGGCCTGCCATATGAAGACTCAGGTTTCGCACACGATCCATATGCGCTTTTTCTTGCTCAATCATGTTACTGACCCGTGCATACCCTGTATGGTTCGCGAGGAGCTGGTGAAAATCATCATCAAGCGATTGAAACAAGAGCGCATCATCAATAGCCGCTGCCGCTTCCTGCTTTTGGATTATTGCTTCGGCTTGTGAAAAAAGTTGAGGTTTTGCATGCTCTGCCAAGTAGCTGACGACTGAAATTTCGAGCGCCTCACGAATAAACCTTGCTTCTAAAATGGCTTCTTTGCTTAAGCGAGAAACGTAAGTTCCACGCTGTGGACGCACGTCAACAAAGCCCAGATTAGCAAGCTTAATTAATGCTTCTCTCACCGGTGTTCGACTAACACCAAAATGTGTTGCTAACGCGGTTTCCGATATAAGCTGTCCGGGTTCGAGTTGCATACTGACGATTGCATCACGAATGAACCCGTATACCTGGCTACCTGCAGGACGGCTATAATCTATTTGCTTTGCATATTCTGTAACGTGTTCTAAGAACTGAACTGACTTACTACTCACAGCGATAACCTCCTACATAGCGAGTCGACTATCGCTGTAGTTTACTAAGTGTTTAAAGGTAGTTCACGGTCTTTCAACGCATCTTTCTAAAGCTTATGCGAAAGCACAGGTCGAAAGGCGTGGAAATGTCACATAGACTACATCACATAATCCACGCACTAACTATATTACCTACTCCGTACCAAATAGCTCACTAAAAAAACGACTGATAGCAGACTGAGTCTCTGGCTTTGATTTTCGCGTGAACGCAATTTTCAGCTTTTCAAGCACTAGGTTATCATCAATACGATACACAGTAAGGTTATGAATACCTTTATCCAGATCATTCACCTCCCATTGTAATGTTTGCTTATTATTGATTACCGCCTTTGCCCATGCCTTTTCCTCTGCCGTTCGTTGTGCGCCCCCTGTAGCATGCAAATCAAAACTGAGGATTTCTGCTGGTCTATCGTCAATTGCAATTCCCATTCTAATACCACCGCGGGCATAGGTATCTAGTGTGGGACTCAATTCTATTGTAATAATCGCATCACCATAAAAAGGCTGATCGATTTCATAGGTGAGTGACACGTTATCCTCAATGCGGGTAGGCCCCTCGCCTTGAGGCAATACGATAACACCAGCTTTGGCTTGGCCGAGATGCTCCACCTTCGCCCACCCCAACTTTTTATTGTTATTCGCTTTTACATAGTCAGCAGCATGAATGACCTGCTTGCTCTCGGGTAACGGCACCTCTTCAAATTCAACATCAATATCATTTTTTCCACCATAAATAGTGGATACGACAGGCATGGTCTGCTGTTCAGGGTCGTTCCAAGTCACATAATTCATATGTACTTGGTTAATCATACCATCCCACTTTCCATCGTTAATTGAATGGTATTTGTCCGTCAATGCTTTATCTCTCGCAAAATTCGTTTCAACGATATTTTTGAAATAATTAGCGCGAGCATCACCTGCATCCACCAATTTTTGATTCCAAGCAGCGGCAAAATACATTTCATAAAGATTGCTCATTGATGCAATGGGCCATTCTACGAGTTGAAAAAATGCTGAGTAATGTGTATCGCTTATTTTAGCTTTTACTTTTTCCATATCAGCCTCAAGTATTTGCCATTTACTATAGTGCTGATAAAACTCCCCCGCTTTTAATGCAGGCGCCGATACCTCTCCTACCGCAAATGTATCTTGATTAAGCAACTCGGGCTTTCTCATTGCGGCATAGGTGCCATAGCGCGCTAATAAGTCGCCAATATCATTCGCTAAATCCACGCCAAACGATTGCTTAGCAAAGTCACTTGCGTAGTCTTGCAGTGCCTGTGTGTCCATTTTTTGAGGATCCCATGCCATCGTTAAGAAGAAATCAATGGGAAACTCTATGGGCTTGAGATCCCCTACATTCACGACCCACAAGTCCTTTGCACCGCGTTCATAAGACAAATTCATTTGTTGCCATACCTTGCCAATTTGCACGGTATTGGTCCATTTATAGTTGCGAGGAACCCCGACGTAATCAAAATGGTAATACACACCAAAACCACCTTCTCTATCAACATTCTTTGTTGGCAGGCGTCGTACAAGTCCCCAGTTGTCGTCGGCAAAAAGCAGCGTAACATCGTCCGGCACTGTCATTCCCTTGTCATAGTAATCTTGAACTTCCTTGTATAACGCCCAAACCTGCGGAGTTTGCTCAGCGGGTTTTCCTGTCACATCAGCAATAATTGCGCGTTGGTCATCCACAACTTTTTCTAGTAGTTCTATTGCGGTTCCTTCAGACATGGGCTCATCGCCATCCCCTCTCATTCCAACAGTCACGAGTGACTCATAGGGCTTTCCGTTCCCCTTTGACATCATACGCTCGATACCACCGCGCCAGAATTCTTTAATACTTTCCCGGTTTGTTTCGTAATTCCAGGCGCCACCACCGGCTGGATTTTCTGACTTGCGGTGCCATTCAGCATGTGCACGAGTCATAGGTTCATGGTGTGACGTCCCCATAACCATTCCCATATTATCCGCTAACGCTGTATTTTGAGGGTCGTCCAGATGAAACGCTTTACCCCACATTGCTGGCCAAATGTAATTCCCCTTTAATCGCAGAATTAAATCGAACACATGTTCATACATACCCGCATTAACGCCGCCAAACTTTTTCTGAGCCCATCCTTTTAAAGCAGGGTCTTCGTCATTGATGAAGATCCCTCTATAGCGAACCTTGGGTTTATCCTGCGTACTCCCTGCAGTAATAAAAACATTGCTCTTCAGCTCTGTGGGAACGTCGGCAAACCAATACCAGGGCGAGACCCCCATTTGCTCTGATATGTCAAAGGTACCAAAAATAGCACCTCGACGGTCAGCCCCTACAACCACTAATGCGTGCTCAACGCCGGGTGATGGCTCTTCGACTACGGCTATTTGGTAAGCCTCCCATTGCCCTTTAATCTGCGATACATCTAACTTGCCTTTTTGTACTAGTTCATCAATCAATATATCTTCACCTAGCACACCAATTATCACAGCTGGCTGAGAAATTGACTGGCTTTGCGATATACCTGCTGGTGTGCCCCCCACCCGCTGAATATCCTGTGAAAATGCCTTAGCGACTCGCTTAACAGCGGAATCAGCGCTAGGAGAAATAATGATAGGTAATGGTTGACCGTCACTAATTAATGGCAGTCCTTCATTATCTTGGAAACAAACAGATGCTGGTTTTTCGCAGGCAAAAATTACCGGTGAAAATAGTGCGCAAAGTATGGGTACCGACTTTATGATCGCTTTCATATGGATTATTCACTCAAATAACGGGGTTGTTTATAAAATGTAAACACAGTATTTGCGCCATAACAACAACTAGTATACAAGTATGCATTATGTTTTTTTAGTTTCGTATTTTGGTTTTTCCTCTGTTAATACAGGGGTATTTGAGAAATTTCGTATGCCATTTACTTAATTAGTTATTGTCTTTTAAATGAATTGCTTCGCTGTATATTTGCTTGATACGACGATAGGTCACATTTTATTAACAGGAATTCTAGGTATGCTATTTATTCGCAATTATAAGGGGCTGCTTGCCCTTACCATGCTACTGTTAGCCACGAATGTTACAGCCAGCCAACGAGAAAAAATTGATCTTACTGGAGAATGGCGATTTTACCGCTATGCCGATAATCAAACGCCTGATAGTTTGATTTACGACACTCGCCCCAACGTTCACCAGTTTAACGACAGTCAAGCGGCGGATACTCGCCCTTCCGATGCGATAACAGTTAATAGCCAAGATGGCGTATTAAAACCCTGGATTCTCCCCACGGGAAATGCGTTTATTGCTAACCCCAATAAGCGTCATATAAGACCCGAAGGGGAACCAGGCAAAGATTTTCCATTTGTTCAGAAAGCGTTCGATGACAGCCATTGGAAAGTGGTGAATTTACCTCATGACTGGGCCATCGCTGGACCATTCTATAGTGGCAACAACCCTAAAGTGGGTGGCGGTATGGGTCGTCTACCCTCCCATGGGGTGGCGTGGTATAGAAAGCAGTTTACGCTTGCTAATGACGATAAAAATAAACGCATTTATCTGCATATAGACGGCGCAATGTCTTACTCAATGGTATGGTTAAATGGCCATCTTGTCGGGGGCTGGCCTTATGGCTATAGCTCTTATCAACTTGATCTTACGCCCTATGTCACTGTTGGACAAACCAATCAACTTGCTATTCGACTTGATAACCCGCCGAAATCTTCTCGCTGGTATCCCGGCGGCGGTATCTATCGAAATGTATGGTTAGAAAAAACCGCACAGATTCATGTCAGTCAGTGGGGAACGCAGGTGATCACACCTACCGTGTCTAAGGACAAGGCCATGATATCGATTACCACATCAATCAGAAATCATACGAAAAATAATCAGAACGTGAGTCTTCAACATCATATTTATGAGCTTTCAACGCAAGATACCCTTAGCGAAAAGCCGGTATTAAAGCTTCCTTCCCAAGCTTTAACGTTAGCTTCTGGAGAAGAACAAAAAAGCCAAGCGACTTCTGTGTTAAAGAACCCCAAGTTATGGGGGCCTATACCCCATCAAACACCCCATCGCTATGCAGTGGTTACGTCAGTCATACAGAATGGAAAAACACTTGACCAATACACCACGCCCTTCGGTGTTCGCAAGTTGGCGTTCAACCCTGATACCGGCGTGGTCGTCAATGGTGAGCACATTCCGCTACAAGGTGTTAACCAGCACCATGATTTGGGCGCCCTGGGCGCTGCATTTAATTTGCGGGCCGCCCAGAGACAATTAAACATTCTTCAGGAAATGGGGGTAAACGCTATTCGCATGGCACATAATCCTCCCGCGCCCGAACTTCTGACGTTAACGGATAAAATGGGAATTCTAGTATTAAACGAGTCGTTCGACAGTTGGTACAAGAAAAAGACACCACTTGATTTTCACCTTATTTTTGCCGATTGGCATGAACAAGATCTTCGCGCGCTAGTTCGACGCGACAAGAACCATCCTTCGGTGATCATGTGGTATATCGGTAATGAAGTTGGAGAACAATATACCGGAGAAGAAGGGGCTGAAATCGCCTTAAAACTAAAAAGTATTGTTAAGAGTGAGGACCCCACCCGCCCTGTTACTGCATCTATGAATTGGGCTAAGGCTGATTTCCCGTTTAGCGCAGCTATGGACGTAATAAGCCTAAACTATCAAGGGGAAGGCATCCGCCAAGAGCCTGAGTTTAAAAATACCGACCGTATTCGCACTCCCCCCTCTTATCCCGCTTTTCGCGAAGCACACCCCGATAAAGTAATTTTATCTAGTGAAACAGCCTCCGCTTACAGCTCTAGAGGGCTTTACTTCTTTCCTGTTACACCGAAAACCAGTGCTCCGGTTCGCGATGGTCTTGGTGGAAATTCAAAAATTCATCAAGTCAGTAGCTACGAGCTACATGCCGTAGATTTTGGGGCATCAGCCGATAAAGTTTTTCGCTATCTAGATACCTACCCTTTTGTTGCTGGCCAGTTCGTATGGAATGGTTTTGATTACCTAGGTGAACCCACGCCCTACTATGCCGCGCGAAGCTCTTATTCCGGGATGATCGACCTGGCTGGTTTCAAAAAGGATCGCTTCTACCTCTATCAGAGCGAATGGCGACCGGATCTGCCTATGGCTCACATTCTTCCCCATTGGAATTGGCCCGGTAGAGAGGGAGAAATCACCCCTATTCATGTGTTTACCTCCGGAGATGAAGCAGAGCTATTTATTAATGGGCAATCCCAAGGGAAGAAAAAGAAAGGCCCCTTTGAATATCGACTTCGCTTTGATGATGTTCGCTACACGCCAGGAACAGTAGAAGTAGTTGCCTATAAGAACGGCAAGCGATGGGCAACCGACAGCGTAACAACTTCTGGCGCCCCCTCGGGTTTACGTTTATCCGCAGATCGCAATATCATCAATGCCGACGGAAAGGATCTATCATTTGTTACCGTTGATATCATAGATAAAAAGGGTAATCCAGTACCCACTGCGACTCACCGCGTTCACTTTTCTCTCACTGGGCCTGGCCGGATAGTCGCAACAGATAATGGAGATTCGACAAACTTCACTCCATTTCCTTCTCACGAAAGGAAGGCGTTTAGTGGAAAGCTACTTGTTATCATTCAAAGTGAGCACAACAAGCCTGGAGAATTAAAGCTTACCGCGAGCAGCCAAGCTTTAGAGCCTGCAGTCCTGACACTGCGTGCAAACTAAGAATTAACGTGTGCAAATGGCGGCTTATTCAGCTGCCCTTTTGCAGATTCAGTTTATATCACAGGAGGGTCTATGACTCGTTTCTATTTGTATTTGCTTTTGCTGCTTTGCTTTCCGAGTCAGGCATTAACTGTTCACCAACTTATTTCTGATGGTGTCGTATTACAACGAAACCAACCGATTCCCGTTAAAGGTACAACAAACAGCCAATACGTTTCCTTGTGGCTTAACGATAAAAAGATTGAAACGATTAGCACATCGGACAATCAGTGGATTGTCACTCTCCCCCCGCAGCCGGCAGGAGGTCCCTTCACTTTAACAATAAAAGCCGATGAGGAACGGGTAATAAATGATGTCTACTTTGGGGATGTCTATCTTGCGTCAGGGCAATCAAATATGGAACTGACCATGGCGCGAATTGAAGAAGCCTACCCAGATGATGTCAATGACGCCAATTTACCTCTCGTCCGCGAGTTCACAGTGGCAGATACTTATCGTTTTGACGCAGAAAACAGCGACTACGCTGAAGGCCAATGGCTTCAGGCTACCCCTGAAAATATCAGGCAGCTTTCTGCCGTAGCGTACTATTTCGCCAGACACTTACATCTGTCTGAAAACGTCCCTATCGGCATAATCAATGCCGCGCTGGGCGGTTCTCCCATCGAGGCTTGGATGGCCAAGTCATCTTTGAAACCATACCCACAGGATATTGCTGCTGGCGAATATTATGCAAACCCTGACAATATCAAAACAACCAAGGAGAGTGAGCGCAAAGCGCAAGACGACTGGTATAAAAATGTGAACGCAAACGACAAAGGACTGCAAGGTACGTCCTGGTTTTCACCAGAATTGAATGATGGCAACTGGCAGAATATTGACATGCCCGGTAATTTACCGGGGTTTAACTCGGGTTTTGCTGGCGTGTGGTGGTTAAGAAAACATGTTCACCTTAACGACATACCCGATGAACCTGTCATTCTGCGTTTAGGGCGTATCGTCGATGCCGATGAGGCCTATGTCAACGGCGTAAAAGTGGGCAATACCACGTATCAATACCCTCCTAGACGATATACAGTGCCAAAATACGCATTGAAAAAAGGAGATAACATCATTGCTGTTCGTGTTATCTCAAATGGCGGTAACAGTGGGTTTATAACTGATAAACCTTACTTTTTAGGCACCGATGAGGAACATTCAGTTTCACTCGAGGGCACTTGGCAATACAAAGTTTCTCATCAAACGTCCAATACCCCCTCAACCACGTTTATTCGCTGGAAACCCATGGGTCTGTTCAATGCCATGATTGCCCCAGCCGCGGGTTTCCCGCTGTCAGGTGTGCTTTGGTATCAAGGTGAATCGAATGCATCACGACCTGCTGATTACAGTGATAAATTGACCGCGATGATGGACCACTGGCGAAGTCGGTGGCAACGACCTAATTTACCTTTTTTCATTGTGCAGTTAACTAACTTTATGCAACGGCAATCCGAGCCTGTTGAAAGTAGCTGGGCTGAATTGCGAGAACAGCAAGCAAAAGCGTCAAAGCACCCCAACACCGCATTAATTGTTACGATAGATATTGGCGAGTGGAATGACATTCATCCTGTCAACAAGCGCGAGGTAGGTCGTCGACTAGCACTTGCAGCAAAGAACATGGTCTATCAGCGTGACGTTTCATATCAAGGGCCTAAGGTTCTCTCTGTAGAGCACAAAGATAACAAGATAGTCGTCACATTTGACACTGAATTAGACAAAGACAGAATAGAAGATGGCCTAGATCATAATTTCGCCGCTGCAGGAATGGATGATGCATTCTTCTGGGTGAAAGCAACGGTGAATGGCAATCAGGTCTACCTTCAACATCCGTCTATAAACAAAGCCGTAAAATTACGCTACGCGTGGGGAAATAACCCCGCGGCTTCACTGTACAATCGCGAAGGCCTTCCCGCAGCACCTTTCGAGCTTACCGTTTCTCCCTAGCCTTCTTCATCAACAATTTTGCGCGGCTCTACCGCGCAAAAAAACACCCCATATGTAAAAAAAAATAATAGGTAAAAAAGCGGTTCACGTGGAAAAATTCACATATCGTTAACATATCTGGTGCGCATTAAAATCTTCAAATTAACCTGTATTGTCGATTGCACCCAGAGCAATTCTGTTAACGAAAAAACTCACTGGAACAAGCAAGCTCACACAACACGAGTAAACCTTAACAGGAAGCACACAATGAATAAGAACCACCCGTTTAGACAATCTATGGTGAACAAAGCAGTATCCGTCATACTCGGTACCGTCGTTGCCCTTCCGGCAATAGCACAAAGCGATGAACCTATTGAAGTGATCGAAGTTTCTGGACTTCGATCGAGTTTGGCAGAAGCGGCCTCAATAAAACGTGAATCCATCGGGGTTGTCGACGCCATTTCAGCAGAAGATATTGGTAAGTTCCCTGATACAAACCTTGCAGAATCACTGCAACGAATTACGGGGGTGTCTATAAGCAGAACCAACGGTGAAGGCAACGAAATAACGGTTAGGGGGTTTGGTGGCGGAAATAACATGATTACGCTAAACGGCCGCATGATGCCCGCAGCTCAAACCTATGGTGGTGGAAGTGGTGCCGATGGAACGACCCGTGGAGGCAGCACTCGCGCATTCGACTTTGCTAACTTGGCGTCTGAAGGTATTCGCGGCGTCGAAGTATATAAAACAAGTAAAGCCAGTATTGCTACAGGTGGAATTGGCGCAACCGTCAATATTAAAACCGCACGCCCCCTTTCTATGCCGGGATTTAGATCTACCGTTGGTGTTAAAGCCGTTCATGATACTACCAATCGCGCAGGTAGCGACGTTACTCCAGAGCTATCCGGCTTAATGAGCTGGACCGATGATGATGCAAAATTTGGGGTTTCATTGACAGGGAGTGTGCAAGAGCGCCACTCAGGGTATGTGGGGGCTACCGTCAACGACTGGAACATCGGGACATGGGGCGATCCAAATGATCCAGATACACTGTTTAATAATAGTGGTGATATATACGAGAATGCACCTGAAATAGGCCAACTCTACGCTCGACCTAATGATATACGATATGCGTTCTCTGACACAGAGAGAACACGAACCAATGCGCAATTAACAATGCAATATGCAGCATCGGATAATTTGGTCGCTACTGTGGATTACTTATTTGCAGAAAATGATATTCAGGAACACCGTGGAGAGATTACAAACTGGGTTCAAAACGGCTCCAACGTCACCTCTGTGATTTTCGACGACGGCGCTATTGCTACCCCTATTTATATTGCTGAATCGTATCCTGGCACAGTAGACGAAGGTTATGAACAGCAATGGCGAGAACAAACCAACACGCTAAACTCAGTAGGTTTCAATCTAGAATACTTTGCTTCTGATAATCTGTTACTTTCATTGGATGCCCATAATTCGAAAATGGAAAGCCTGCCTAGTGGCCCTAGTGATAATGCAGCCACCGGCGAGATAGCCGTGGGTATAGGCGCTCCCACAGTAACATCTAGAGAATGGTGGTACGACTCTGAGCTACCCACATACCTTAATGTATATGATGATAGTACCCGAGGTAATGATAACGGAATACTCGACGCCGATGATGTTGGTTCTTCAATTTTGCGCTTCCGTCATGCATCTCAGGAAACCGAAATTTCCCAATTGAAACTCGATGGCAAATGGATGTTCGATAACGGTGAGTTAGATTTTGGTGTTGAAACTAGAGCCATGGAAATGACCGCTCGTCAAACCGCAGGCGACAATATGACGCTGGGAAATTGGGGGATCGCAAACCCTGGAGAGTTTTCTGATGGCCTACTACAACCCATTGATATTGGAGGGTTGTTTGACGATTTTGATACAGGAAAAAGTCAAGGTATTGGATTTATCGCAGACCCAATTGCACTGGCTCGTGAAGGTATCGCTCTTTACCCTTCTGATGCAAATTTCTTTGGGGTAAGTAACATCTTTTCCTCCAATGACGTCGTGGAAGAAGACACAATGGCCGCATACTTCCAAGTAGCGATGAGTGGAGAGATTGGGGGAATGAGAGCCAACTTCCTCGCGGGTGTTCGTTATGAGCAAACAGATGTAACTTCCACGTCTTTAGTTACGCCGCCCAGCTACCTCATCTGGGAGAATAACAATGACTTCAGCCTGTTTACTGATCCCAATACAGACACTATTCCCCTTTCTGTAGAAGCGGATTATGACCACCTCTTACCCAGTTTCGATTTCGACATTATGCTTACCGACGAAATTAAAGCTCGCTTTTCCTATAGCAAAACCATCGCCCGAGCTGGGTATGGAGACTTACGTGTATCCCCTAGCGGGTTTGGTACTTCAGGCTCTACGTTAAATGGTGCCCGTCCCACGGCTAGCTCATCTAATCCGACGTTGTTGCCATTGGAATCAGATAATTTTGATGTTTCTACCGAGTGGTATTTCGATGAAAACAGCTATGCTTCAGTAGGCTTTTTTGAGAAACGAGTGGCAAATTTCATTGGTACAGGCCAAGAAGACCGAACGTTCTTTGGTATTCTCGATCAAACTAACGGCCCACGTGCTTTGGCTGCTGCTGACGCCTTAAATGAACGAGGCTTTGCGGTTGACGATACGTCACTCTTTGCAATGATGGTGCTGTTAGAACACCCAGAAGCGTTTCCTAATGGCGCGGATGACTATACAGGCTCTGCTGAACAACTGTTACAACTAGGTGAAACGCCGGGGTGGGATATTGTACCGGAAGAAGGCGATCCTGAAATGGTATTTAGAACGAGCCTTCCTCAAAACAATAGAGAAGCTAAACTGTATGGTGCTGAGCTAGCGGTACAACACTTCTTTGGTGAAACAGGTTTTGGCGTTCAAGCAAACTATACCTTGGTACGCGGAGACATTGGATTTGACAATAACGGTAGTCCAGACGACTCTCAATTCGCCCTTACCGGACTGAGCGACACCGCCAATCTGGTGTTTATTTACGATAAAGACGGCCTAACTGCGAGGGTGGCGTATAACTGGCGGGACAAGTATCTCAATCGCATTAACTATCGAGGGTCTAACAACCCAACATATGTTGAAAATTATGCCCAAATCGATGCTAACGTGAGTTACGCGATTAACGAACAACTCACCGTATTTGTAGAAGGGATTAACCTGACAGGTGAAGATCGTCGTGAGCATGGCCGTACTGAAAACCAATTGTGGTACTTGGAAGATTTAGGAGCCCGCTACCAAGTTGGTGCACGGTATAACTTCTAAACGAACCATAATATAGTAAACCACAGTCGGAGCACGTTTCCGGCTGTGGCTTTTTTGCATCTACAAAAAGGCGACGAGTAAAATTCGATGAAGAAAACGTGCCTCTCCCTAGAACATCATTGAATCGCCGCGCAACAAAATAGGTTACCACTATGTTTTCCACCAAATGTTTAGATAAGCCCCGTGTTGTCATTGCTGGTGGTGGCACCGCCGGCTGGTTAACGGCAGCTGCACTATCAAGGAAAATGGGAGCGTTGCTTCACATTACACTGGTGGAATCGTCAAACATTCCCACGATTGGCGTAGGGGAAGCGACCATTCCACCTTTACGCGTATTTCATCAGCTTCTAGGTATTGACGAGGCTGAATTTATGCGTGAGACATCCGCCACATTTAAACTGGGCATTGAGTTTTCAGATTTCGGTAACAAAAACGAAACTTATCTGCATTCATTCGGCCAAACAGGTCAATCTAGTTGGCTAGCTGAATTTCTACACTTTTGGAGGGAAGGCCATGAAAGAGGGTTCGCAGGAGAGTATGGTAGCTATTGTTTAGAGCTAGAGGCTGCGAAAGCAAACAAGTTTTACACTTCGGCACAAAGTACACCTTTAAACTATGCATATCATCTGGATGCAGGGGCTTATGCAGACTATTTGAAAAAGCTATCACTCAAATCAGGCGTCACTCACCTTGTTGATCATATTGAGTCTGTCTCGTTTGATACTTCTGGCGATATCCACGCGCTCAATGTCGCACAACATGCTCCCATAGAAGGTGATCTTTTTATCGACTGCACGGGATTTCGCGCACGACTGATTGGCGAGGCGCTGGATGTTGGTGTCGAAGACTGGTCTAAGTGGCTTTTTTGTGACCGGGCATTGGCTGTGCAAACAGAACTTTCGCCCCCCTTAAAGCCTTATACAGTTGCCACTGCACACGATGCCGGCTGGCGGTGGGAAATCCCTCTACAACACCGTATGGGGAACGGCTTTGTTTACAGCAGTCGTTTTGTGAGTGATGAGTACGCACAGCAACAGTTTCGAACATCGCTACGTACTGCACCGCTACAAGAGCTTCGTTGCTTGCAGTTTCATACAGGTAGGCGCATCCGTGCATGGCATAAAAACTGTGTAGCAATTGGTTTATCCAGTGGTTTTGTAGAGCCTATGGAGTCCACCAGCATACATTTAATCGTTATGGGCATTACCCGACTAATGCAGTTATTCCCGTCACAAGACGATACGGCAATGTTAAGAGAAGAGTACAACTCACAAACGAAAAGCGAACTAGAAAGGATCCGCGACTTTATCATTCTTCACTATCACGTCACTAAGCGAACAGACACCGAATTTTGGAATGCGTGCAGAGAAATGACAATCCCTGACTCACTCGCTGAGCGTATTGCACTGTTTGAAGAACATGGACACGCATTCCAAAAAAGCGATGAGCTATTTCGCGTGGACTCTTGGTCACAAGTTATGTTGGGACAAGGAATACTACCCAAATCGTGGCATCCGGCAGCGAAAATGATGAGCGATGACCAATTGTCTCGGGCGCTGCTAAAGGGGCAGCAAGAGATAAAACAAAGAGTAAAACAGCTACCAGAGCATGAGTCATTTCTGAAGCAGTATTGCGCTATCATACGCTAAAAGTAGTGCCAGAGACCTAAAGCGACCGCAATACCCCGGTCAGCGATAGCGAGTTCCGGGGCTGGGGTAACACTGTGCTGGCCCTGTCTACCAATTCCACAATGTACCGTCTTCCAGTCGATTTACAGGTAACATTGCTCTTTTATAGGGAAATTTTTTAGCTAGAGATTCGTCTATATCTACACCATGGCCAGGAGCTTCACCTGGCGTAAAGAAACCACGGCTAAACTTATAGTCAAATGTAAATACCGATTCCATTTCTTCGCTGAATGGCATGTGTTCTTGAATACCGAAGTTCGGAACCCAATAGTCAAAATGAAGCGCAGCGCCCATGCACACTGGCGACAAATCTGTAGCGCCGTGAAAGCCAGTTTTCACATGATAAAGACTCGCAAAATCTGCGATTCTACGCATTTGAGAAATCCCACCCGCATGTACAATTGTGGCACGGATATAATCAATGTACTGATTTTGGATGAGAGACCGGCAATCATGAATTGAGTTAAACACCTCGCCCACCGCAAGGGGTGTTGTCGTGTGTTCTCTCACTAAGCGAAAGCTATCCTGATTCTCTGCCACCACAGCATCTTCCAGCCAGAACAGATGAAATGGTTCAAGTTCTTTGCCAAGCCTTGCAGCTTCTATTGGAGTCAGACGATGATGAACGTCATGTAACAAATGAATATCGTTGCCAAATTGAGAACGCACCGCGTCAAACAGTTTAGGGGCAAAGTTAAGATATTTTTGCGTACTCCAAACATTTTCACCGGGAAGGGCTGCATCGGCAGGCTCATATTTTTTCCCTTCTTTGGCAACGCCATAGGTGCTGTCCAATCCCGGTATACCAGATTGAACACGCACGGCTTGATAACCGTCATCTATTGCCTGACCGACCGCATCGAGTGTTGAGTCTATACACACGCCATTAGCATGAGTATACGTCATAATTTTATCGCGGCTTCGTCCTCCAAGAAGTTGGTATAAAGGAAGTTTGGCTACCTTTGCTTTGATATCCCACAGTGCCACATCAACAGCTGCAATCGCTGTCATACCAACTGGGCCCCGACGCCAGTACGCCCCACGGTACAAGAACTGCCAAATATCTTCGATACGATGGGCATCTTTCCCAATTAAGGTAGGGATCACGTGATCTTCTAGATAGCTGACTACAGATAGTTCCCTCCCATTGAGGGTTGCATCGCCAATCCCATATACCCCTTCATCAGTAGTGATTTTTAACGTAACAAAATTTCGACCTGGCGAGCACACGATAACCTTAGCGCCGGTAATTTTCATCGACTATCTCCTTAGAAAAGTAAGAATCCAAAATACGAAAAGAGCATATTGCCCGCCTTACTACCCCTGCCCAGGGGCATGAGGAAACGACATTTGTTTCATTTCATCCAATGTCTTAGTGGGATGAACAAGCCCTTGTGGAATGGGTTGATTGGAAAATTGTTGAAAATAAAGCACGCACGCATCTCGCCACCACAGTGCTTCTTTTACATGAATATCCATGGCCATTTGCACTTGACGAAATTGATGAGGGTCAAGCCTCCCTTCCAGTTTGTCCCAGTTGTCCGCCATAGCCTGCACTTGCTGCGCCCCTTCGTAGTAACGATGAACCAACTCCTCCCATAAAGTGCGGCGACTAGACGCTACAACATAACTCCAGGGTAAATGATGGAACCAAAGCAGAAACTTTTCAGGCGTGGTTTTCGGATCTGCAAACTGAGCGCTCAGCGGTGAAAAATACTGAGCGACTGCATTTTCACCACTTGGTGAGCGGTCAAATCCAATGCCATATTCATCCGCACGGTGGTAATACGTAGAGTTCCAGTCGTCGCGCCCAAGGAAATCAACCCAAGGAGCAGGCCCGTAATGATGTCCCGCCCCCATAATGTGGTGCAACCCTAACGGTGTCATTACATCCACGGCAGTTTGATGACTTGTCATCATCATTTCTGTCACAATAGCAACGACATCGTCATCTTGGCTTAAGGTGAGACGCACCCAGTCGTCCGCCACTTCTACTGAAGCTATTTCTGGATCCCAAGCCATACGCCCGAATACATACCAATTAGATTGGAGGATAATATGACCGGTCCAGTTTCTATCTGTACCGATATTCGATACACCTGCCATACCGGTAACCTGATGATTAAATAACTGTCCATTTATAACCTTCGCTACCGTCGCCCCCTTGCCCCTAGCGTATGTATCAGATTGCAGTACTTCTTCGTACATGGGCCCGAGATAAACGAAATGTGTACTGAAACCCAGGTATTCCATCGTAATCTGGAATTCCATCATCAGTGGTGTATTCGGCATTGCCCCAAAAAGGGGACTAAAAGGCTCTCGTGGCTGAAAGTCTATTGGCCCATTTTTCACCTGCACCAATACGTTTGCATCAAACTGACCATCAAGCGGCGTAAACTCTGAATAAGCCTGCTTAGAGCGTTCTTCGCCTTTTTCATTGGCATAAACAAACGCCCGCCACATAACGTGACCGTTGTAGGGGGCAAGCGCCTTTGCCAACATATTTGCACCTTGCGCATGGGTTCGTCCAAAATCGCCTGGTCCCGGCTGCCCTTCAGAATTGGCTTTTACTAAGAAGCCACCGAAATCAGGAATTTCAGCGTAAATCTGGGCTACTTTATCTTTCCACCACTGCTGAACCTGATGGTTAAGCGGGTCGGACGTAGATAGGTTGCCAATCAGTTGGGGGGAACTAAATTTCACAGATAAGTAAACTTTGAGGCCATAGGGGCGAAAGATATCCGCCAGAGCTTTTACTTTTGTTAAGTAATGAGGCGTGAGAATAAGAGGATCCGCATTGACGTTGTTAAGCACAGTGCCATTAATTCCAATTGATGCATTTGCCCTCGCATAATCTATGTATCGCTGGTAGCGATACTCGGGTAGCTTATGCCAATCCCAAATAGATTGACCCGCATACCCTCGCTCTACATGTCTATCTAAATTATCCCAGTGATTAAGCACCCTAAGTTTAATTTTAGGTGCAGAGACTATATTTATCGCGCTCATCGAATGGCGTAACTGCATTTCTTTAAGCAACCTGAAGGTGCCATACAACGCACCTTCGTCCGTATTCGCTAGCACTAATACCAACGACTTTCCATCGTCATTATGGCGCTGTCTTATGACATAGCCTTCCTGAGCAGCTTGCTTAATATCTATCTCAAATTCAGTGGCCAATCGTTCAGCCTTCACGCCAGCAGCAATTAGCAATCGTGCCCGTTGGGGCTCTGTCACGTGTGGTTTTAAACCCATTTGGCCAAACGCATATTCCACTTCGTTTCTTAGTACCTCAATGGTCTCCGATTCACCAAATACGTGATAATCACTTAATTGTTCGTCATACCCAGTAGCCACAGCGGCATTGTTTATACGATCGTATTTAAGCCACAATCGATAGCCATCTTCTCCTTCTATTAACGAAGATGCCACGCACGTTAGCGACAGCATGTACAAGGACAGACAAACGAGATATTTCATAGAAACCCTATTAGACACAAATTTACCTTAGAATTAAGTTGCAGCAAAAGCACCAAACAAACCGTCATGTGAAAATAATTCAGCCGCGTAGCTTACTTTCTTGCATGAGGCCCTATAGTCGTACCGACAAAGCCACCAGCTCGTTGACTGCTTAGTAATGTTGCGTCTTGAGGCTCACCCATGACTTTCCATTTTTCGCCTTGCTTGTAGCTAAACTCTATTGATGCACCATTTCCTTTAATTTTGAGCTCAACGGGCTTATTTGCAGATATGGGCAGTACTGCTTCAAAGACGGTGATAACTTCACCACTATTCACTTGTTCCACAAAACCAACATATCCGTCTGCGTCACGTCGCAGTCCTAAAAAGTAATGGAAATCTGAATTTTGAAATGCAGCTAAGCCTGCGCTAACACCAGCATCACTAGGTAAAAACAGCGTTGTAGAAGCAGAAAAAGACATCGCAGCTTGATGAACCCCCAAATAACTAACGGTATCTTTGCTATATAAAGGCGCTGACAGCGGTGTCATTATCAGTGCCCCTTCATTGAGCGACAGCCAATGCCTGTCAAAGGTGCGAAGCGTTTGCCAGCGCAAATCTAAGGCCGTGCCATCAAAATCATCCGTCCAATCGTAAAACTGCATCCCATTTTCTTTCACAGTATTAGCGGGTCGCGGCACCTGCACAGGTATGGGGGTGTTCTTCGGTAAAATATGTGGCCATCCGTTCTTCCATTCTACTGGCAGCAAGAAAGTATCCCTCCCTGTGTTATGTAGATCCCTTTCATAAGGTCGCGTCCCCAAGAATACTGCCCACCACTCTCCATTCTCTGTTTCGATGAAATCAGCATGACCTGCATTTTCTATTGCGTGTGGCCGTGGATAGGCCAAGTCACGCTGGGTAAGTATTGGATTTTCAGAGTACGGCACAAAGGGGTCATCTAGTGAACGAGAACGAAAGATAACTTGGGAATGTTGAGGCCCTGTTCCCCCTTCAGCACAGGATAAGTAGTACCAACCATTTACCTTGTAAATATGAGGGCCTTCAATCCAGATAGGTTTCTGAGAGATATCCACCCCACCATTCACCAACAACTTCTGGCTCTTAGGCAGCACTTTTTTCTTAATCGGATCGTATTCCCAAAGCCAAATAGCACGGTGCCCGTCATAGAGAGGTTTTTCAGGAGGAGCATCGTTGTGAGCAATATAGACTCGTCCGTCTTCGTCAAAAAACAGATCGGGATCGATGCCTCCAACTTCAGGTAACCAAATGGGCTCAGACCAAGGTCCAGCGGGGTTGCTGGCTGTGATTATAAAGTTGCCTCCATTTCCTACCGAAGTTGTAATAATGTAGAAAAGGCCGTCGTGATAACGTAGCGTGGGCGCAAATATCCCCCGAGACATATTTGCTCCTGCAAAATCCATCTGCGCCTCTCGGTTAAGTGCATAACCAATGAGAGACCAGTCAGTAAGGTTCTTGCTATGGAATATAGGTAAGCCGGGAGTATAACCAAATGATGACGTAGTCAGGTAGTAGTCGTCTCCCCTTTTAGTGATAGAAGGGTCTGGGTAAAAACCGGGTAAAATAGGATTGCTATATTCATCCGCTGCTTCACTCAAAATACCCTGCGGGGTGGTGTACGAAAAGTTTAAAAACTTCACACCTTTCGATATAGCTGACGTGCTATCAGACTGTGAAGGATTTAGAGAAGCTGGATTTTCAGCTATACATCCTGAAATCGATGCGACGATAGCAAAAAAAACACCGGGAAATAACAATTTCATAATTACCAACGCGTTAAGATTATTTAACATTAATGTAAATAATAAGGTAACTCGCTGATATTTTTTGTTATGAAAAGTCTCAACCGACGTTGTTTTTTTTACGTGTTAGTGCGGTTCAACCCTTACCACGACTCTTGCATAGGATGTCAGGGCAGGCTCACCACGATCTGTTAACTTGAGAATAAAATGTATGCTTTGAGGTTTCTCCACATCAGGTGCCACAACATGTACTCTAGCCATATTTTCTGCACTATGGATCTTAACGGTCTGATCTTTCATCGTCCCCGCTTCAGCATAATTAAACCAATAAAACTGTAGTGCATCTCCATCAGGATCTTTGGATCCCCTGGCATCAAGATGAAAACTCTCCCCCGACTTTACTGTTATTGAATGGTCATGCAGCAACTTAACTTCTGGCGCATGGTTGGCCTCATCGTAGCGCTTCATACACCAGTCCATGCGAGCGGCAAAGTCATTTTGAAATTCATCTCTCCAACGCCATAACGTTTCTCGATACCCATTAAACTCAAAGGAGCCCGGACTGACGGTTCGTCCATACTGATTGGAAGATACTGGCACATACCTATCTACCGCATTTGTCCAAATTGGCCGCGTTTCTGGCACAACGGGCACGCCGCCAGTAAAACCAGTTGGATCAGTTTCAGACAGTTTGGGGATATAGCGTTCATATCGGCCTCCCCATCCACCCCAATTCGGGTGTTCTGGCGCATGAAGCCCATTGTTAATGAGATTTAGCCATGATGGCGTATCGCCTTCCATGCCGTAAGCAACATCCGGATATTTCGCCCCTAATGGACCATGACCTTGTTGAATATGTTCGGCTATCCAGGCATTGCTAATCCTGGTGTTATCGATTCCTTGAACAACATGATTAATACCTGTCCACGTTGCTGCTCCATAGCCTCCAGGACTGACAATGTAGAAGAGATTAGGAAACGTCTGTCTTATCCACGCCGCAGAATCATCTTGGTCGGAAATGGTATATACGCGCAAGCGGTTAATAAGTTGTTTTAACACGTTTTCTGACTTTGTTTTTTTCAATTTGTAGAGAGCCTGCGCTAATGTATTAGTACCTCCCCATACAGAAATCCACAGCGGCCTAGAATCAGCTTTTTCTATTTCGCGAATAAGCCAGTCAGAGCCCTCAGAGTCATGATTTTCACCAACGCCTTGCATGCCGTAAACCGACACCCCTGACTTTACAATGCTATGCAGTGTCTTAGCATCAGGGTAGCCAGGTTGATGGCTATTTAGGTTAGGCTGAACCTCACCGTATGCGTCGATAAGCGTGTGTATGGTGTCGGGTGCGATACGAGTTTTCTGATGTACCGACGTCGTAGCAATCAACCCCTTTATATCGATTTGGTTTGCGTACAATAAGAGCCGAATAAGGGTTTGTGCATCATCAGGATCCGCTTCAATATCCGTCAGTACCAATAGTCTTGGTTTTGGATTTAAAGGCTGCCACCTTTCTTCGACTTCCGCTACAGCTAACGGAATAAAGCTCCACATACAAATGAAACAAAAAGCAAATTGTATCCGCGAGAGGCTCGTTACTGCGCTGGAAGTCATGTAAGACTCCTATATGTCATTTAATACTGATTGCGGCTGGGAAAATACCAGTCATTACCGAATGACAAACTAATCGAATTAGGCACACCCCGTCTTTTACAATAATCCCCTTTTGAATTTCGATTTTTTGTTCTTGTTTACGTGAATAAGCCCTTTAGTCAAGAGATACGCTTTGATTAAGTGGTGTAAGACACGCAAACCCAAACTTCCAATATCAAGGAAGAAGAATTAGCCGCCACATTATTCAATAGATAAATACAGACAGTGGTTAATAATTAGACTAATGTAAGGCATATTCAGTGTTAACAGAGCAAACCTTTTCGGTTTGCTCTGTACTATTCAAATCTATAAAAAACGCCATTAAGGCGTAAGGATAAGGCAATGATAAGGAATGCTCCTCTTCTAAAACCGCTCTTAGGGGCATTTATCATGGCAATATCCTTTGCCACTCATGCAACGCAATTACTGCGCGAACCTACACTTCACAAAGACACGTTGGTGTTCACTTATGCAAACGATCTGTGGAAGACCACGATTAAGGGCGGTAAAGCCACACGTTTAACCAGTTTTCAAGGCTCTGAATCACAACCCGTGATCTCTCCTGACGGCAAAATGCTTGCCTTTACCGGTGAGTATGAAGGCAATAAAGATGTCTACATTGTAAGTATTGATGGCGGACATGCTAAACAGCTCACATTCCACCCAGCCTCAGACGCTGTTGTTGGCTGGGCTCCTGATAGCCAAAGTGTGTTGTTCAGCTCTCCAAGGTACTCTGCCCCTCGCAATTCACAGCAGTTATATACTGTGTCGGTGGAAGGCGGAAACCCTCAGCAGTTACCCATGCGACGAGCCTCAGACGGTGCGTTTGACCCCAAGGGTGAAAACATGGTGTTTCGCCGAGCGGGGGTTTGGGATCGCGGGTGGCGCAATTATCGTGGCGGGCAAAACCAAGCGCTACGAATGATTAACTTAAGCAGTTTGGAAGAGCACGATCTTCCTTTTAATAACGACTTTGATGTGGATCCTGAATGGTCGAATAACGGTGATATTTACTTTCTCTCAAACCGTTCCAAAGTGACCAATGTATTTCGTTATGCCCCTTCAGCTAACGCGATAACACCGGTTACAGACTACAGCGAGTACGATGTCATGGGCTTTGCGGTTGACGGTAGCAATGTGGTGTATGAATACCTTGGTGATTTATATTTGAAGCAGGAGCAACAAGCGGCGATAAAACTCTCCATTGAAGTAATAGGAGACTTCTATTGGGCTCGTGATGCCCATGTTGACGCACATAAAAATATCACGGAATTTAATGTATCTCCCTCGGGTAAAAGGGCTTTATTCTCTGCGCGTGGAGATATCTTTTCCGTGCCTGTTGAACATGGCTCTGCCCGTGCATTAACCGACTCTTCAGGCGTACGAGAGCATTCTGCTGTATGGTCTGACGATGGCCAATATATTGCCTGGTTTTCAGATGCCTCAGGTGAATATGAACTGGTGGTTGCCGATCAATATGGAACAAAAAGCAAAACGATTCCTTTAGCAGGTGAAGGCTTTTATCAAAAGTTAGTTTGGTCGCCAGATGGCAAACGGCTATCATTTACTGACTCAGCGCAACAACTATGGATAGCTAACCGAAGCAATGGTTCTACCAAAATTATAGATACCAATCGTCAGGTTCATCCAGAATGGGAGATGATGGCCACTTGGTCTCCAGATAGCCGTTATATTGCCTATACAAAACAAAACGAAACCATGTTTCGTGAGCTTTATTTATATTCTGTGCAAGAACGTACTCGCCATCAACTCACTCATGGTTTAGCAGAAGTCACATGGCCAACATGGAGTGATAACAGTAACACCTTATATTTTTTAGGTAGTGTTGACTATGGCCCACAAAGCCCATGGCTGGATATGTCGAGCTTAAGTTTTAAGGCCACCTATCAACTTTATTACGCCAACCTTTCGCCCACCCATGCCCCGCTATTTCCAATGCGTTCAGACGAAGAAGAGCCTACTCAGAAAAACGATAGCAACACCGACAATGAAGACGAACCGACCCAACCTTCTGTCTTCGTCGCCGAGGGCTTTGGTGACCGCATCACGCCAGTCACCAGTGAAAAAGGGCATTTCAGTCATTTGGCAGGAGGTAAAGGCGGGAATTTGTATTTTTTAAGTCAATTCAAAGATGATACTGGAGCTAGCCAAACCCACTTAATGAAGTTCGATGCCGAAGAGCGAACCATAGCAAAAATTGCCGATAAGGTAAGTGAATATCGCCTTAGTGCTGATAACAACGCAATCTTACTCAAAAGTAAAGAAAGCTATCGATTGATCAGTGCCATTACTGGCTCGGGAGATGACGATAAAGTCATTGCACTCGCCCTATCTAAACGGGTGAATTTCTTTGAAGAATGGCAACAGATATTTCGCGAAGCTTGGCGCTATCAACGAGATTATTTGTATGTAGAGAACTTCCACGGAGCAGATTGGGATGCAGTATACGAGCAATACCAACCGCTCGTGGCATCCATTCGCCACCCGCTTGATTTAACGTATTTACTCGACACCTTAGGAGGCGAAGTCTCCATTGGGCATTCGTTTACTGCCAGTGGGGCTAAACCAGATATTGGTAAGCCCAATGTCGGCTTGTTAGGTATCGATTTTGAAGTAACTAAGAAGGGCGTTAAATTACGCCATATTTATACAGGAGAGTCATTTTTCGCCGGCGCGAACTTACAGTCGCCGTTGGGCAAATATGCGCATCAAATTGACGAAAATGCTTACCTGATAGCGGTTAACGATACCCCTATCGCCCCCCAAAAGAACCTCTATTCGCAATTTGAAGGCACCTTAGGACACGTGACGCGGATCACTATTGGTGATATTGATAATTCAGACAAGCGACAGGTATACCTCGTTAAACCCATTAACAACGAAAATGGCCTTCGCAAAAATCACTGGATTGAAAAAAACAGACAATATGTTGAGGCACAGTCTAACGGAAAATTAGCCTACGTGTGGATGCCAGACACCGCAGATGATGGGTACCATTCCTTCAACCGCTATTTCTTCCCTCAAGCTAAAAAACCAGGCGTCATCATTGATGAACGCTTCAATGGAGGCGGCTATATCGCCGATTATGTCATCAACATTTTACGCCGTGAATTAAATGGTTTCTTTAACAATCCCCTAGCACCCAGCAAGCCTTTAACAAGCCCAGCGAGCGGCGTTTGGGGCAGCAAAGTCATGCTAATAAATGAAATGTCGGGTTCCGGTGGCGATATGCTCCCCTACATGTTTAATTATTACGGACTGGGTAAATTAGTGGGCAAACGCACCTGGGGGGGACTGGTTGGCATTTGGGGCGTACCCGGTTTCATCGATGGCGGTTACATGACAGCACCACGCTCTGGTTTTTATGGCACCAATGGACAATGGCAAGTAGAAAACGAAGGGGTTATGCCTGATGTTAGCGTGGAGCAATGGACTAAGTTCACCAGTAAAGGATTGGATCCTCAGCTTGATAAAGCCATAGAGGTTGGTTTGGAAGAACTTAAAGGTTATACCTCCCCTATTAAGGCGCAGCCAAAAGACCCTGTTAGAGTACCTGTACCCCGTCAATAACTCACTGGAAAAAACTGGGCGCTGTTGCGCTCAGTTTGCCCGCGTAGGTAGCAACCCATTTAAAATAAAGGCACTGCCTCAACACTCATCACCGCTTGCCCTTCGTCCCCTTGCGTAAATACTCGTAAAGCCGTGTAAATACACGTAAACCCTCTTGACTATACAGTCGAACAAAGCTTCAAATAACACTTATTTTTCATTGTGTTACGTAAATACCAATTTACACAAATGAAATATATATGAAATAAAAATAGCCAACAATTGCGCTACCTCAGGCAACAATAATACGGCGTATTTAGCAGGTATTCGCACCCGGCTAAGTACAAAAATCAACCTTTATTTATAAAGAGAAACACATGAACAAGAAAACTCAGTTCAGTCGCATTGCGATGGCTGTAGCTTTGTCTATTGGCGTGGCAACCACAGCGGTTGCAGCCACCGGTCAATCATCAGCCATGCGCGGTACCGTAGTAGGCCCTCAAGGTAACCCTGCTGCAGGCAGCTCTATCACTATTATTCATCAGCCTTCAGGTACGGTGAAAGAGGCCACCGTTAACGAAAATGGTGTATTCTCAGCACGTGGGTTGCGTGTAGGTGGCCCTTATATGATTGTGGTTGAGTCAGAAAAGTTCCAAAGTCGTATTATTGAGGATGTATACCTTGAGCTAAATGACACCTTCGAACTAGATGCAGCGCTTGAATCTGCGTCAGATATCGAGCGCGTAACGGTGACAGGTAGCCGTGACTTTTTCTCCAATAATGGTTCAAACTCCGTGTTTGGAGAATCGGCTATCGAGAACATGCCAACCTTCAACCGTGATATTAAAGATATTGTCCGTTCTAACCCTTTGGCCGTGGTGAGTGCCGATGGCGAAGAGTTAAGCATTGCTGGCTCTAACCCCAAGTACAATACCTTTACCGTTGATGGCGTAGGCGTGAATGATACGTTTGGGCTACAAAGCAATGGTTACCCTACTTCCCGCCCTCCTGTTTCGTTAGATGCAATAAGCCAAGTTTCCGTAGAATTTACGCCGTTTAGCGCCCGTGCCGGTAAGTTTGGTGGCGGTAACGTTAACGTGGTGACTAAATCGGGCACTAACGACTTCCATGGCACTGTTTTTTATGAAGAAGTACCCTTTTCTGGTACGGCAAAAGACACCAAGCTTTACGACACAGAGTATGACGTAGACAACGAAGAGTCTTCTTATGGCTTTACATTAGGCGGCCCGCTCATTCAAGATAAGCTTTTCTTCTTTGGTTCATACGAAAAATGGGAAGAAGAAATTGATACTGGCTTTAATGAAGATTCTTACTCAGCAGATTTAGTTGCCGCAGCGCAAGACGTGATCTCGGCGCTGAGTGACACCTACGGCCTAGAAGATTCTATCGCTGGCGCACCTGAGGCCGACGAAGATGAAAAGTACCTTATCAAGCTAGATTGGAACATCAACAACAACCACCGCGCTGATTTTACCTATAGCTATCAGGAAAATACTTCTGCGCAAAATTATAATGACGATTCTGACACCATTCGCTTAACCTCGAATACATGGACGCTTGCGCAGAAAAATACCTACTACACCACCCACGTTTATTCAGACTGGTCAGATAATTTGCAGACAGAAGTCAGCCTGTCTTATAAAGAGTTTGAACAGGCTTCGCTTACTGCCTCAGATTGGGGTGAAATTAATGTCGACACGGCAACGGGCACTGACAGCGGTTATACTGTGGTGGCAGGCGTAGATGAAAATCGTCACGCCAACGTTTTAGAAAACGAGGTATGGAACTTTGCCGTTCATGCAACCTACCTTGCGGGCGACATCGAGTATAAATTTGGTACCGAAATTGAAAACACATGGAACTACAACCTTTACGGGCGTGATTCTTTGGGTACGTGGTATTTTGACGATACCGAAGACTTCGCTAACCAAGAAATTTCTTATTTTGAATATGCAAATGCCTATACCAACGATGTTGAAGATCTTGCCTACGATGTAGAAAGCACGGTTTACTCCTTTTACGGCGATGCCACGTACGAGTTATTCCCCGATTTTATGGTTACCGCAGGTTTGCGTTACGAGTACCTTACTGTAGAAGACTCACCGCAACTTAACGACAACTTTAACAATACCTATGGATTCACCAACACAGAGAACCTGGACGGTTTTGATATTTTACTTCCTAGGGTTAGCTTCAATTGGGAAGTTAACGATGACTTAACCTTACGAGGTGGTGTTGGGCGCTTCTATGGCGGCATGCCCCTAGTGTGGATATCTAATGCCTACACCAATGACGGGGTTACCAACGACTCAGTAACCTTCTCCAGTTTAGACGCCGATTCGGTAGATTTCACCACTGTGCCAACTGAAGCGCAAAGTGCACTGGTTCAAGGCGCGGGTAGCACAAGCTCTATCGACCCTGATTTCGAGCTTCCATCTGATTGGCGCTATCAAATTGCGGCCGACTACACCTTTGACATTCCTACCTTGGGCGATAACTTTGCGTGGACCAATGAGCTAACCTATGTTGACAGACAAAATGCCGCCTACTGGGAAGACTTATCTCGAATCGATAATGGCAACAGCACGGTTGATGGTCGTATCATTTGGGATAACGTATACGATGGCACTGAGTATGAAGATAACTATGATATCCAGCTAACTAACTCAGACGACGGTGGGCGTAGCATTTTATTTACTAGTGCATTGGCGAAACAGTGGGATAACGGACTAAGCCTAAACGCGTCATATACCCACCAAGACATCACTGAGGTTAACCCAGGCACTAGCTCTACAGCAGAGTCAAACTATCAGTATGAAGTTACCGTTAACCGTAACGACCCATTAGTTGGCACGGCGTACTACGAAATTAAACACCGACTAGTTGTGAACCTTGGTTATACTCACCAATTCTTTGAGGGCTATAACACGAACTTCAATTTGTTCTTTGAACGCCGTTCAGGACAGCCATTCTCTTGGGTTCTTGGCTCTTATCAAGATAATGACTTAGGCGACCAGTCTGCGTTTGACGATTCCGATATTTACCTTCCTTATATTCCGTCAGGTGCAAACGACTCAGCTGTTGATTTTGAAAATGGCCTGAGTTACGACGAAATTATGGCCATTGCTGAAGCCGCTGGCGTGGCAGGTTCTGCAGGCGGGTATGTAGACAAATACTCAACGACTCAACCTTGGATTACCACCGTAGATTTAGCCATTTCACAAGAAATACCAGGCTTTGTTGAAGGTCATAAAGGGCGCATTTATCTCAACATTGATAACTTCGCTAATTTACTCAATGACGATTGGGGCAAGGTATACGAAATGAACTACCCTCAGCAAATCTTGTTCGATTACGACATTAACGAATTTGGGCAATACGTATATTCAGAAGCCTATGGCGGTACGGATACCAGTAACTACGACACCTTTGATGAAGAGCAATCTACTTGGAGAATCAAAGTGGGCGTGAAGTACACTTTCTAAGTATTAACCACCACTGATTGGTAATACCTGGCCAGCGCAATATCCGCTGGCCTTTTTTATTTTATACGCTTTACCCAAAGCGACAGGTAAGGTTTTACTGCTGCCATGTTCACACTACTCACCGTCAAAAAAAGTTGGCAAGCTATTTGAAAGTTCATCTATAAGAACTAAATGATTGTGCTTTTTATATGCACTGAACAACGAGAATTTGACACTATGCGCTTACCCACTAAGCAACTTATCAGCAAAATAGAAACCCTGTCTAACGACTTATCTCAAGACCAACTGTCCAACTTTCTTGATATTATCAACGCAATGACTGCATTAGTTGAAGAGGCCAGTGAGTTAGGCGACAGTCAAAATAAGGCCGCGCCTGCACCGAACATCAACCAAGATTCATTGGTACATTAACCTGCGCTTTTGTTGTGCTTTGCAGTGTGTCGTGCTGAAAGGTACGAACACTCAGCGTAAAAAGAAGCCTATTAAAACTTAATTGCTTCTGCCTTTTGGTGAGCCACAGTTAGCACGAAGGCGCCCCAATACCGTGGCGAACGAAAACGCGGGTTTCGCTTCATTTTTTGCTTTGCAATTTGTAACGCCCGTGACGCGTTGTGAGTGGTAGCCAAGCTAGCATAAAAATGTTCCATAAAGGTGGCGGTGGCTCTGTCTGGCACCTTCCACAAGGTGCCCAATACCGACCCCGCGCCTTGCGCTAGCATACCTCTCGATAAACTATTTTGTCCTTCGCTAAGCCATATTTCCCCCCGCAACGTGTCACATCCACTTAATACCACTAAATCTGCAGAAAATGGCCGACTCAGTAACTGGGTTAAAGAAACAAAACCGGGTAAATATCGGCGTGTTGCCGCATCAGATGTTACTAGGCCAACGATACCGGGATACTCAGGGTCATAAAAACCATGAGTGGCGATATGCAGTAACTTGGCATGGCCAAATTCATCAGACATCAAGACATCGCTGTTTGCTTGTGCGCCCAAAGCTGTGACGACCGAAGCATGAGAAAAGTGTTGTTGAATACTGCTTGCCTCCCGTTCCGAGAAGACCAAAGGTGGCATGGCCTTTCGCCAAGTAAGGGTAGCTTTATTTGAAATTCCGCTAGCAGGCGAATTAAATCTTGGATTAGCAAACACCGCGATATGTGACCCTTGCGTTGCGCTAGAGGGAACAGGATTGAAATAATCTAAAACAGAAAAAGCGCGTACCACTTCAAAATGGTCGATAACATGCGTGGCATTATCTGGCATCGGCAGCGCGGAAAACGCGATGGTATGCGTGAGATGATCGCTAACCACTATCAGCTTGGAAATAGACTGCGACTTAAAATACTCTAAAGGAAGTAATTCATCTGCCTTTATCCCCGTCACTACTCCTTCTTGCTGGTGTAATTTATCTCTCATAGTCTTGCCAATAGAAAACCGCCGCCACCCTTGTTTTGTACCAACAATAAGATGGGTGTGTTTAGGTAAATCTATTAACCTTACCAAGGCCTCATGCTGCTGTAGTTTATCTATTAGCCGCTCAAATTGATAAACGTGGGTGCGGTCAACATCGAGGCTCACTTGACGACCATGAGCTCTCAACGCATCCCGTTTTTCTAGGCTGATATCAATTTGTGCCTGGGCCGCCAAATTCGACTCACCAACACTTAAAAGATTAACTTCCATTTCGGCGGTTGTATTGTTTTCTTCTAGTGCAATGTCTTGACCGTATTGAGAATAAAACTGTCTACTTTTACGAAGCATGCTACTTTGATAATTGTCCATGACTTCCAATACTTTTTGCGCGCTGGTATTGCCGTTATCTGCCAAGAGGTATTCAACATAACTATCAATCAATAAGCGTACTTTATTTTTAAAGGTGGGCCCTAAACGATAAATACTTAAGGTATTTTCAACCTCATTTACCAGGCTAAGTGCAGCGGTAAAATTGTTTTCTACTGTGGCTTTTTGTGACTCAGTTAGCGGCTTAGCATGCTGTAAGAAAAGGGCGTTTTTCAGTTCGTAATATTCAATAAGATGCGGATGTTTAGGTTTGATATACACCAATGCACTTTGCAAATACACCTCTGCCATTTCCACTTCTTGTATCGCAATGGCGCTTCTGGCCAACGTAAATAGCACATTCATTTTATGCCGTGTATCACTGAGTGCAGCCAATTGTTCAAATGCTAGCGCGGCCGCTTGTTTTGCTTTATCCGGTTGCTTTGTTTCAGCGTAAAAGGCTGAGCGTAAAGTATGATATTGGCTGCTCTCACGAAACGACGTAGGTGTGATAATAGGCTGGGCTTGGTTTAAGTAAGTGTCAGCTAACCCAGCATTACCTTGCGCTAAGGCAACATCTGCCAAGCCTAGTAAGGCCTCTGCGGTGTAGGCATCTCTTCCCATTTGTATGTTAATATCTACCGAGTAGGAAAAATAACGCGCAGCAGCGGGTAAGTCGCCAAGCTCTATATAAGTACTCGCCAAGTTGTCGTGCTGAATGGTTAACGCTAAGGCGTCGTTACTCATGCGAGCCAGTTGTATCGACTGGCTGTAGGTGCGCTGGGCAGCAGCCAAATTACCCAATGCGCGATGTAAAACAGCCAGGTTGTTTAAATAGCTAGCAACGTGATTGTACTTTTCAAAGGCGCGACTAACTGCAATGGCGGTGTCTAATTCGTCAGCGGCGGCCACCAAATCGCCAGTAACCCGAAAATAGGTTGCGCGGGCATTATGTAATTCTGGCAATAATTCGTTTAACTGATGCGCTTCAATCAGGGATTTGGCATATTGAAGAAATTCCCATCCTTCATAAATGGTGTGCATGTCTGCACGTTCGTCACCTCGGAGAATGTCACTGAACCCTCGCATTAAATTGACATACGCCACGTCATAAGGCGGGGCTGATGACATCCAGCTTTGCGATTGTGTGTGTTTAAACCCACGGCTCGCCTCTTCAAAGTTCATCAGCCGGAAGTAAGCTTCTGCTGCAAACACAGGGTAAATACCACATTGGTCTGAGAAAGCACTGACTTGCGGTTGTTCACTAGGTGCAAGAATTTCCTCAAGCCTATTTTGTTCAAGAAGGTCATTCAGCATTTTCTTTTTTACCACACAGCTTGGCTGCTGATGAAATTTAGCCGCATCTTCTACCCAGTTTTCTTCTTTCCATTGGGTAACTTGGTTGATATCGGCCTTTAAAAGCCGTGTTTCATCCACGACTTCAACCCCCACATCGCTTGCTCGAAACAGTAATGGATATTGAGACTTTGCTACTAGCGAATAGGGCGTTGAAGAAGCGGGCAAGTATAGGTATTCAATTTGTGAAAGTAGAAAGGGGGCTGATAAGCGAATGCTTGGTTCCGTTGAATGATGAACAATAAACTCAATAGCCTCACCCGTATAGGAAATGCGAACAAATTTCCCCCCGAAAGCCGCACTCTCCGGCAGCGTAATATCATACTCTTCAGCCACAAGCCTAGGGCAAGAAAATACGGCGATAAACAGGATGGTTATCGCCGCTATTGCCTTTAAGGGTATGTACACTCGACTCACCCTTACTAGCCTCTCCAGGTATAGGAAGTTTTGGCGAAAGAAGGTGCACTCAAACCTTTATTATCCCCCGCATTTTCTGGTACTGGGTCAATTTTCCACAGTAACGTAGTTAAAAAGAGGTTGTAGGTTTGACTAAAATCTAAGGGGTCTGGCGCGTCCCTTGAAACTAGGGTGACATACATTTTTACGGCGCTAAAACCCGCTGGAGTGGCATGCCTTAAATCACTGAGGGAAATTTCTTCGCATTCCATGGTGTCGGGGAAGGTAGAGGTAGGCGAAAACTCTGCGATATCAAAAACTTCAATGGCCATATCGGCCCAACTTTTCCCGCCGAGTTCATTTGAATCAACAAAAATTTTAAGCTTATCGTTACCGAGTAGTTGTATTTTTTGTCGGTATGCAGATTTACCGTTCGCGGTTACCGCACGTGGGTGGTAGTCGGCGAGTCGTTGATTAGCAGAGAAATCTACTGCATTCACGTAAGCGACCTCTTCCGGCCAGTTGTAATCAGACATAGTCATAATCCTTATTTAAGAAAGTGTATTAGCTCTAACATGGTGTGGGGAATAGATTCACGGGTTTGCTCAAGAAAACGTTGAAGGGGTGGCGCGTCTTGTAGAAACGCCATCATCGACTGGTTTTCTTTTAACGATCTATTCGCATAACAATGCAAAATTGAGCTTCTTACTACTTCTGCATTGATAATACTTCCTAGCTTTCCAAGTGCGTTGAACGGATTAGAAGAATGGCGAGATTCATGTAAAACATGAAGCCATAAAGGTAGCCTTCTCTGGGAGAAGTTTGCTAATAACACTTGGTATGCACGGTATAATTCCGCTTCTTCACCTATCTCTAATGGTGCCTGTCTAAATAAGTCAACATCTAGCGCTAACTGAGGAAAATATTGTTTTATATAGGAAAGCGTGGCGTCCCCGGATGCGAGTTTCAGGGTGTTTGCCGCGTTTAAATTAATCAACACGATGTTTCCCTCATCAGGAATATCACCTAGCCCCACATCAATGGACATATCTATGGAATTGGCCTTTTGAGACGTTTCAATGAAAAATAATGACCAATCAATTTGCTCGTTTTCTTGCAGCCCCGCGGAGGTGGACCTCCTAAGAATACGATCCATGGTGAAATTAACAGTTGGCTCCTTTGAAAAGGTATAGTTATTTCTTACTAGGCTATGACCAAACCTAAATGCAGCAAGTGAAAACTCTATGGGAACCGATGATAAGGGCGCATTCAGCGCTAGAATATACTGCCGTGTTTTTTTAAAATACGCGTTGTATACCCGCTCATCTAAAAGGCGGCGTAAAAAGTCATTCACCACCACAATATGAAAAAGCGTGGTAACAATGTCTTTCGCCAAAACAATTTTGGCCACGGAATCTGTCACATTCGTTAGGCGCTTAACGATGCGATTATGCAGCAACTGAAGTTGCCGATGAAGCTGCACTATAATGCTATTCTCGTCATTTCGCGCTTCAGGAATTAATGCTTTTTTGTGTGTCCTGATCACGTCAAACGGCTGTCCATTATGTTTAAAATACCCTTCATCATCAAAATAGCGTGCAAGCTCGTCGCTACTTAAATTGCCATACACACTGTCTAAATTAAGGGCCGGTGACACAGTTCGCCCTCGAGCACGAGGGTTGGTTTTGGGCACGATATCGTGAGATATAAATTGCCCGAGGTAAGTGTATCCTGCTGGAATGGAGGAGGTAGCGGATGCCATACCTCGCAGCCTCGTTCCTTGATGAGTGAGCAGCCGCGACAATGTGGCTATTTGGGCGTTTGAGAGCAATGGCTCTTCACTGCACAGTGGGAACAACCGGTTAATATTAATGCATTCCATTGCTTTTTATCCTAGGGTGATCTCGCTACATTGAGTTCATAAGTTAGCCGTGTCACTTGTTCGCCAAGGGCTTCTACCGCCACCTCATAATGCCCCTCTTGCAGCAATTCGGTATCAACAAGTAATACGGCTTGTCCATCGCTATCTGACTGGCTGCGTTGCCACGACTTAATAATATGATTGCCGTCACTGGCCAGGCTGGCAGAAAATGCGGTTTGAGAAGTTTTCCCCGTATCCAAAACTAAAATAAGCGTTTTATGCTCATTTTCTATCACCACCATATTGTTTGATGTCTCGCCCCTGACTGTTTCTAAGTAAGCTATTTGTGAGGTATCACCAACCTCGTTCACCGCGGTGAATAAAGGCATGACTAACAAAGAAAGCGCAAATACCCCAGCACCGCCACTAAGCAGCCCTGTAATAAACCACCAAAATGCGCGCTTTCGAGGCACAGCTGCCGGCGCTTTAGCAATCAGTTTCACGCCTTTTGCTAATACAGCGTCGAGTTCAAGTTGCTCAACAAATTGAGGGTTTTCTAACAAAAACAGCTCAAACGCTTCTGTTTCTTGTGGCGTTAACTGCCCAGACGCGTATTTTTGCGCGATAGCATTTTCTTCAATATCTTTCATATTCATAGCGAAGCTAACCATCAACACTGGAAGAAGAAGTGGATTGTTTACACTGTGTGTTTGCCCATTTAGTCTTAGGCCTTTGTATCTCTGACATACCCACTATGTGTTGCGTAGAACGTATATCTCTCACCTGTTGGTGAAAAAAAACGGTTGGAGAAGTGACATCGAAGACAGTAAAAGACAGCACAATTGAAAGAAAAAGCCCAAGGCTGAATTTACTGCTGTCTATCCCAAACCGCATTTGTAATATTTGCTTCAATCGATTTCTTGCCCGATAAAGTACACGGTCAAAATGGGCGTCAGTGAGTTGCAACTCTTCGCATATCACTGTTTTAGCTTGCCCATATACAAAGAAACGATAAAGCAAATCGCGATCGCGCTTGGTAGGCAGTTCATCTAATACTTGGGCCACAACTGCGACAAGCTTCTCTTGGCAAAGCTTTTCAGCATGTTCAGGTTGAAGGTGTTCGAACAGGTGATCTACCTGATCGTTACTGTCGGTTTTTCTGCGAGCTTCTTTACGATAGTTCGCAATAAGTAAGTTTCCTGCCACATTTCGAATGAAACTGGCAATGGCGGCAGCATTTTCAATTTCCCCCTTTCTGGCTTTAGTGATGACAACCACAAACGCATCTTGCGCAATATCAGCAGCCAATTCTGCATCACTGGTTTGGCGGTTAACGATATAGTGTAACCCCCGCCAATATTGGCTCACTAAGGCTTCTTCAGCTTGCTTGTCTCCATTGCGAATTCGCTCAAGCAATACATCGGGTGAAACCAGTGTTTCCCCTTGCGCTTTTGAAAACATTTTCGACCTTATTTTGATTGTTTTTTAATCGACACTTAACGTTAGCGTATCGAATGCCTTGAAGCAATTGGATATTTTTCAAACAACCAAGATTACCCTTGTACAATTGCGGGTAAACGGGTGACTTTGTTAGCGTATGGAGGGTATGAAAATGCTGGGTTTTAATTCAAAGGAAGAAAACGCGGAATAGCGAGGCTTGAGGAAAGTAAAACTACAACACTGAATAAAAATAAGCAGCGCCACAGGAGGGTGGCGCTGTTTTCAATAAGGCTGACTACGCATCTTCGCTAGAACTTAAACGATGCGTGAATTGCTCTACGGCGTTAACCACTTCTTTTGCACCGTCTTGAATTTGTGCAATCACTTGCCCTGCTTCTTCAGCATACTTTAAGCCACCTTGGGCTTTTTCATCGCCTACATTAACCAGCTCTACTGCATCTGACGCCAGAGACTGGTTATGTTTAACTACGTTGATAATTTCTTCCGTAGCGTCTGTGGTGCGCGAGGCCAGCTGGCGTACTTCATCGGCCACCACGGCGAAGCCACGGCCTTGGTCGCCGGCTCTAGCGGCTTCTATAGCGGCATTCAGTGCTAGCAAATTTGTTTGCTCGGCAATTGCGCTAATGCTGCCAATAATGGTTGCGATTTGCTGAGATTGATCGTCAAGGGCATGAATACCCTCTTTGGCTTTGTCCATTTGTTCCGACAACGAAGACATCTCTCCAAGAAGCTCTTCAATCACTTCTTTACCACGGGACGCAATTTGATCGGTACTGTTTGAAGAACGGTAAGCAATTTCTGCGGCGTTTGAAACCGCCCTTTCTTGCTCTACCTGTTCGGTGATATTCGTTGCCAACTTAACCACTTTATACATTCTGCCGTGCGAATCGCATATGGGGTTATAAGTGGCTCCCAGCCAAACTTTATTCCCGTGTGCGTCTAAGCGTTCAAAACGCCCTGCCACAAACTCGCCACGGGCCAAACGATCCCAAAATCGCTTATATTCAGCAGAATTAGCATACTCTTGCTCACAAAAAATACGGTGGTGCTGGCCCTTAATTTGTTCCAAGCTGTATTTAACGGTTTGCAAAAAGGCATCATTGGCATTTTGAATATGGCCGTGAAGGTCAAATTCTATGACCGCATTTGATTTATGAAGCGCCGCCACTAAATCTTCATGTTCTTTCGATTTAGAGATGGTACGAGTAAGATCATTGAGGTTGACGGAATACTTGACGATTTTGCCGTTAACGTCAAATACAGGCTGCACCACACCACGTAGCCAAGCCTCTTCACCGTTATTGCGTAAAAACTCAATGGCACCAAAATAATGCGCTTTTTCATCAATACACTGTTTTAGCTTTCTATAGTGAGGTGTCTCTTTCGCAATTTCAGGAACAAACTCGAAAAAATTCCGCCCTTTAATTTGCGCCAGTGAATAGCCCAATTCTTGTTCAAACAAGTGGTTTACATCTTGTATATTTGCATGAGCATCGAGGTGGGCAAATATCATTTCTTCACGCAAACCCTCACGGATTTGTTTAAGCATATGAACTTCTTCACGTAGCTCAGCGTTTTCTTTTACAAGGTGTTTATTGAACATATGGCCTTCCTTGACGAAGTGAGTTAAACATTGTTAGGTGCGAGACACACTACTGTAATTAAGCTTATCGGCAACGCACAATACTACGTTAGGTTTAAAATTCTCACCTCGCAAGAAATCCACAAAAATTACCCCAAAATTTAATCTATGCTTGGGCTTTTGCACGCTGCGGCGGTAAATAGGACATCCGTTGAGCTGTTTAATGCTGTTTCTGCCGAGTCTTGAATAACCCCAAGAATAAACCCTGTTGCCACCACTTGCATGGCGATGTCGTTAGGAATATTAAACAAACTACAAGCAAGAGGAATCAGAAGTAGCGACCCGCCCGCCACACCAGAGCTTCCACATGCCGATACCGCAGCCACTAGACTAAGCACCACCGCTGTAACAAAGTCGACCGGAATGTTTAGGGTATTAACTGCGGCTAGCGTCAGTACGGTTATGGTAATCGCCGCCCCGCCCATATTTATCGTTGCACCCAACGGAATAGAAACTGAATAAGTGTCTTCATTCAATTTTAGCCGTTCACACAACGCCATATTGACAGGAATATTGGCCGCAGAACTACGGGTAAAAAATGCAGTGATCCCACTTTCTTTTAAACAGGTGAAAACGAGGGGATAAGGATTACTACGTGTAGCAATAAATACGAGTAAGGGGTTGGTAACTAATGCAATAAACAGCATGGCGCTGATGAGAACCAGTAGTAAATGAGAATAGTCTACAAGCGCCTCAACACCAGTGCTCGCGAGGGTATTTGCCACTAACCCGAATATTCCAAACGGCGCTAAACGAATGATTATATTGACCACTGACGTCACGCTATCTGCTAAGTTTTGCAACACATTCTTGGTGGTTTCAGATCCCTTGCCGAGACCAAACCCTATGGCTGCAGCCCAGGTTAAAATACCAATATAGTTGCCTTGTACTAACGCATTCACTGGGTTGTCCACCATGTTAAAAACCAAAGTGGTGAGCACCTCACTTATGCCTTCGGGTGCCACTTGTTTAACATTTGAAGTCAGTAGATTTAGCGTGCTGGGAAACATAAAACTGAAAACCACGGCCGTCACCGAGGCTATAAGTGTTCCAGCCATATACAGAAAAAGTACAGGTTTAATATAGGTTTGCTGCGACTTTTTGTGATTGGCAATAGAAGCCATCACCAACACAAACACTAAAAGAGGTGCTATGGCTTTCAAAGCTTTAACAAACAGCGTACCAAGGACACTTGCTTTGGAGGCGAGTTCAGGAGAAATAAAGGCTAAAACCGCACCCAGCACTATGCCCACGACAATTTGTAAAACAATATTGCCGTTCATATACATGCGCAACAAGCTTGGTTTTTTAGGTAAAGACATACAACGTACTTCTGCTATAAAATTTTAGCGCTGCACCTTAATGCAAAGCGGCACAGATTTGAACTGGTTTATCTTCAACACCCCGTAAAATGCGGTAAGTGCAGCAACCCGCTTTTGAGACAGGCATGTTTATGCAATACCGTTTTCTAAACGAGACAGGCATGTTTATTTAGTGCCTGTCTTGTTAAGCCTTTACTATATAAACGGGGATGGTGTAAACGATTTATTCTTGAATTCGATGAAGTTTAATTTTACGTATTTAGGAAGATTTAATGGATCGCTCCAATCAGAAACCCCCGAATTCCATGGCTATATAATAGATGGTCGCATGATTCAGTCTGATATGGAATTACCCAGTGGTAAAGAACTTATCGCCCGCTCCATTGATGATTACGTCTTACACCACATGTACGGCTGGTATGCTTCGTTAGGTATGATTAATAATATCGAAGATTTTACTGGTTACGAGCTGATACCTGAGCCCCTAGGCGACCTAGACGGCGATGGTACACTTGACTTACTAGTAACGCTCAGAGCAAGTGTACACGCTTCACATAATGCGTACGTAGAAAGGCCCTTGGCTTTTGTCATATGGGGTGAAACACTGCGCGATAGCAATACTGAAACTGATCTAAATTCGCTAGTCCCATCGCAAGGGCTTACCCTCGGGGGGCTGGGAGGCACGAACAGAGCGGCGAATATGTCTGTAAGTGGGGACTTTGATGGGGATGGGCTTACAGATATTGCGATATCCTCGCCACAAAGTACCTTGGAAGACAGCCAAAGTAGCGTTTACAAATCGCAGTTATTTATCGTGTTTGGCGATCATATTAAAAATAGTAAGGCAAAAGGGCAGATTAACGTTCTTGAAGATAAAAGCGACCCCAATGATGTTTTCCATTTATCATCGTTAGTTGTGGACAGTAACGTAGAGTTTTTATTGGCCGGTCCTAATCCAATAAATAAGTTGCAAGTATTGGGTGACATCGATGGTGACAATGGTGAAGAGTTACTGATTGGAGCGGGCGAAAAACAATTCAGAGTTAGCCATTCGATTATCGTAAAAAGTCAGTTGTTTATGCAAGAAAACCCTGACTCACTCACTCTTACTAATGATATTCAAGATGATTATCTTGTTATTATTGAGTCTGCGGCCTACGAAATTGATATAAAGAACAAAACTGGAGACATTGATAACGACGGGATTAACGATCCTCTCATAACTACCCCTTCATTTTTCCCTGAATTAAACCGTGTGCGGCTTATAAAGGGGAGCAAACTTCAAGCTGGCACAGTGGGTGTTCCCATTGTCGCTGAAGCAGGAAATGATGGCGTGGTAATATTTAACATCACTGATAGTTATGTCTTCCACTCCGCCTCATTTATTGATGATTTAGATAACGACGGACGTGATGATTTGGTGTTTTCGTATTATCTAGATGACCCAGTTCATCCTAACGCAACGATAAGTATCGTATTGGCAAAAGCACTTGACGAGATTGACGCTGGTGAGGTCGTCATGCTAGATCAGATTCCGGATGGATTAATTTTGGAATTAAAAAATACATCGCTAGACGAGCAAACATCATCTTTCTCGATACTGGATGATCTTGACGGTGACGGGATATCAGAATTAGGTATTCATCCAACGTATCCACTTATTGAAGCCTACATATTACCAAGTAAAGATATAAACGAAGCGCTACAATCTGGTACACGCGAACTAGATATTGCTTCACTTTTTAGAAACTTTTAATTATTAGAGTTTACTTCTCCTAAACTGAGTCAGGCATAGTTACAATCCCACTATTATGCCTGTCTCATTAGTTATTTTCTCTACCACTAACCAAGACAGGCATATCTAATATCCCACTATTATGCCTGTCTCATTAAGTTTTTAGCGGTGCACAAACAAAAAAGGGTAAGCGTTAAAATCGCTTACCCTTTTTTAGTGGCTGTGCCGCCTACATTTGATAGTTTATGCTCAAGTATACGGCTCGGCCTAGTGTTTGATAGTTAAGAACCGTTTCGTATTCTTCGTCAAACACATTATGTAACTTCAATTTACCGGAAATAGCATCAGTGAAGCGGTGATTGACGCTCACATCAACTAGTTGGTAGCTGTCTAATTCCACACCCGAGTCCATTCGATCCCCTTTGTATTCATAATTCAGCATTAGGTCGGTAGTATCAAAGCTTGCGGTAAATTGATAGCTAAACTGGTTCTTAGCGCGTCTCACTAAACGCGAACCCGTGGCGCCATCTACGGCATCTAAGTAGCCATAATTAAACGTGTGGTTTCCACCCAAACCAGAATAGTTCGCTGTAATATCAATACCACTGATATCCGCTTGCGACAAGTTTCTGGGTTGCCATACGTTGTCGGCATCGGGTGCCCACTCAATCAGGTTTTCTATATCTGTATTGTAGTAGCTCACCGTTAAGTCAAAGGCGTCTTTCACATAAGTGACGTTCACTTCTTCAGTGTCCGAGGTTTCAGACAATAAATCTGGATTACCGCCATAGGGATAGTACAAGTCATTAAACGTAGGTGCTTTAAAGCCAGTACCTTTAGCCACTGACAGCTGAATTTCATCTGTGATTTGGTAACCCACACCTAGATTATAGGTGGTTTCACTATCAATATTTTCTACGTCGTCATAACGTAATGCTACTTCGGCAGTAAGTCCGTTTTGAGAAAATAAACCATGACCAAAATACCCTTCAACACGACGCTCTGATTGCGTAAATGCAGTAGACGACACCATTTCCTCTTTGTACTGGTCGGTGCCAAGTACAAGGGTGAATGATTCATTGAAAATTGAGGTATTGGTGGCAGAGAGCTGATCGCTTTGCGTTTCGAATAGATCGCCGTCTTGTTTTGCACGATCGTTACCAAAACTGAGGTTTTTATCTTTGATTGCCCCCACAGACAGCGTGGCGGTGTTTTGAATATCAGACGCTGTCCACTGGTAATTGCCAGCTAATTGCCATTCACGATTTTCGTTTTCACTGGTATTAAGGTATGTGGAATCGAAGTCTACATCTTGTTTTGATGACTTAAACAACCAGTTCACTGACAACGCGTTGGTGACAGTTTGATTACCATTAACGGTAAAGCTTATATTCTCGTAGCCATCATCATCAGGCTCTGAAGTTTTAAGTACATCAAGTCCGTCGCTGCGCTCTTTGTTTATTGCGAAGGTGGTCGCGCCATTGCCGTGAGAAACACCGGTGCCAAGATAATATGACTGTGTGTTATTGGTCCCATATTTGGCATTTAAGGTTACGCTACCCGGCGCTTGTTCTCGCGTAATGATATTAATAACACCACCAATGGCATCTGATCCCCACACCGCGGCGCGGGGGCCTTTAACAATTTCAATTCGCTCGATAAGTTCAGGTGACATGGTATTCCATGTTGCTCCACCACTGCTTGCCGTATTCACCCGTAAGCCATTCACTAATACCAGTGTTTGATCTGAACTTGCACCTCGGGTAAATACCGACGCCACTTGTCTGCGGCCACCATTTGTGGCGACATCAATGCCTGCATAACGAGAAAGTAGCGCGGGTACCGATTCCACTTGAGCAAGTTCAATGTCTGAACGCTCGATGACAACATGGGTGGCCAAGGTAGGTAGTTGAACGTTGGCCCCACGTGACGCGGTAACTGTGATTGTTTCTACGCCATCGTCAGCGCTAACCATCGATGATGTAACCGCCGCTACCGCGAGCGCTAATGTAAGTCTTTTCACTTGTGTATTTCCTCAATCTTAAAAAAACAGACGATTGAAGGAGGGGAAAGAGAATGAAGTTAGTTAACTCACTACACGTGCAACGCCGTGCAATCCGATGCTCTAAGTCGACATTCCAATGAAGCCCTCCGCTTCATTCGTAATAGCTGTCATCTGTGAATAATATTTCAGGCCGGTGTCGGGCTAACGCGCTTGGCGTATTACCGTTGCGGGGGCAGCAGTGGAATAACAACAAACGTAAGCCATCATGACGTACAAGCACACTAATATTCATGAAGATTGTTTGATGGGAACCACATTTCCCGTTTAACCTAACCAGACACTTTTGCATGATGTGTCGTTAGGCACCTGTGACAGTGGCGTGAAAGATATCCACGCCGCCGGTTATTGTCAATCAATTACTTTGTGTTATACCTTTGCCGAGCCTGGTCTACAAACGCGCATAGTCGCTCAACTTCCTCTAGCATTCTTACTGTCATACGATGGGTTTTGTCGGCGTTGGGGTGAAAAATCAAATCATTTTTTGAAGCCAATATATGGGGGTAAACAGACCAATCTAATGCGTCTGCGTTTTTTGCGCTATGGGGAGTAGGTTGAATGACAATTTGAGGGTTAATCGCCAAAACTTGCTCTAAACTGACTAAAGGATAATCTTCATGCAAGTGAGAAAATGGGTTGTTTACGCCACATACTTCGAGTTGTTGTTGAAGCCATGCTTTATTAGCAACCGTTCTAAGGGGGCGAGCCCATAGTTCGTAAAAGCCAGTAACCGGCGGCGCTGAGGCATATTCGAGTTTCAATGTATTTAACCGCTGAAGATATTGATTCGCCAAGCGTTGCGCGGTTTCCTGTTTGTTGACTAGCTTACCCAACATAATGAGTTCATCTGCAACGCTTTCCAGTGTGGTGGGGTTTGAATACACCACCGTTAAACCGTATTTCTTAAGGCGCGCCAAATCATCTTGCGGATTGCCTGTACGCCACGCAATAATGATGTCTGGCGATAGCTGTACAATGCGTTCGATTTGCAGCCGGGCATAGTTGCCCACGCGCGGTATCTGCTTGGCCGCCTCTGGATAATCTGAATGCTCCGACGTTGCAATAATGCTATTGCCAGCACCAATGGCAAATAAAGATTCAACCACGTGGGGGGCGAGTGCCACAATGCGCAAGGGGGCTTTTTCACCCTCATCGGCGCTAACCCCAACGCTAGCCATGACGAAAATAAACGATAGATAAAATAACTTCACCAATGTTGCCCTTTTATTGTTATGCACGCTGACGTATTGCCAAGAAAAAGAAAATACTGCCGATGGCCGAGGTGATAATGCCTATGGGTATTTCTTGCCCAGACAATAAGGTTCTGGCGAGAATATCTACACTTACCATAAAGGTGCCACCTAACAAGACACATCCCATGATCAATGTGCGACTGGTCACCCCAAGCCAATGTCGAATGATGTGTGGGATCATAAGGCCAACAAAGCCTATGCCCCCGCAATAAGACACGATACATGCCGTGAGCGCCGCACAGATAGCAAGGCACAACATGCGGATAACGGTGACATTAACCCCCAACGACTTGGCGCTTTCATCACCCAGTAATAACGCATCTAAATGACGACCGAAAAGCAGTAATATTGCAACACTTAACGCAACAATGGGTAACATTATCCACGCATACCATACCTCGGCACGCGCTAAGCTTCCCATTAACCAAAACACCACTTTGTTGGCCGCGAAGGGTTCAGCAAT
Organism: Alteromonas sp. B31-7; assembly: GCF_015767655.1. Taxonomy (NCBI): domain Bacteria; kingdom Pseudomonadati; phylum Pseudomonadota; class Gammaproteobacteria; order Alteromonadales; family Alteromonadaceae; genus Alteromonas; species Alteromonas sp. B31-7. The sequence goes on along the minus strand of NZ_CP065233.1, from coordinate 865,184 downwards.
AAATAAAATAAAATGGGAGAACGCACCCAACATAAAAGAAACAGCTACGCCTGCGAGTAACAAGTGTTCGGTTCGCCTGCCAAGAGCACTGGATACCAATACTTGTACTAACGCCACGGCAAACAATGCCCCCAAGAACGCGGCACCAGGCAGCGTAATTGAGAAGGCCGTGTCAGCGTCTACACCATTTAAGCCAAGCTGAGCCGCCACACTTTCGCTAAACAAAAGCGTGGCAATACTGACTCCTAGCCCTGCGCCTGCAACCACACCAAACAAATAAGGGTCGGTAAGGCTATTGCGCGTCACATTTTGCAAGGTTGCACCGGCCACCGCTAAGCCTATCCCCACCAAAAAACCAACGGCAATGCGAGGCACACGAATTTGCCAAAAAATGAGGGATTCTGTCGGGTTATCACACTGCCCTAAAAGACATTGCGTAATCTGATTTGGCGACAGTTCAGCCGCACCAAAAAACAGGGATATGCCACAGGCACCGATAGCGGCGATAGACAATAACCACCACTTTAGGGTGATACTTAGTGGCGCTCGCCCCATCATTTTCCCCACCTGCTTAAATCTAGTACAGTTTTGCGACTGGGCGTAAATGAAACATGGGGTTTGCCATTTTGCGTTTTTACTTCACATGGAATGCTAAATACGCGGGTTAACAAATCAGCGTTTAATACGGGCTCTGGCTCGCCATAGGCGATCAAATCTCCCGAATTTAAAAGTGCTATTTTATCACAATACTGTGAGGCCAAATTCATCTCATGTAAGCTCATGACAACGGTCACCCCAAGTTGTCTGGCTAAGTCGTGAAGCAGTTGCAAAACTTGATGTTGATAGTAGACATCCAGGTGGTTAACTGGCTCATCTAAAATAAGCAGAGGCGAGCCTTGCACCAACGCGCGAGCAATCAGCCCCCGTTGTTGTTCGCCACCCGAAAGACTGCTGTATTCCTGGTGTTGCTTTCCTTCAAGGCCAACTGCTTGAATGGCGTCTTCTACACGTTGCGTATCTGTTGCGGTTTCACGTGACAATAACGTTTTATGGGGGAGTAATCCCATTCTAACCACTTGCTTAAGGGTGACAGAAAACACCACATCGTTGAGTTGGTTTACCACTGCAATTTGACGTGCAAGTGCTTGAATACTGTAATCAGCAACCCCGTGCCCACACCAATTCACAACACCTTGATGGCGTTTTTGCCCAGCTATCACCTTAAGCAGGCTGGTTTTGCCGGCACCATTGGGCCCAAGCACACCTAAAACCTCTCCGCGCTCAACGCCGAAATTGATGTTTTTTAAAATAGCTTTATCACCGATAGACAGTGATACTTGATGAATACAAAGGGCGCTGTTGATAGACAATATTCCACCTGTTTGGGTGGCGAGAATGGGCAAGCAACTAACGTTAAATCGTGAGACTCAAATCCTATGTATCAGCACCATGCGCTGAATTTAGACTTGGCTAACATTCAAGGGGTAAGCAGGCTTGCTATCGTGTATTCCCGCACGCGTTAACAATATGGTGTAGAAGGCTGGTATCTGACTTGAATAGCACCGGGCTATCTTACAGTTGCGGGTACAGTTTTGGACTTTCACCAAATTCCCAATAGCGATGTGTTCGCAATAAACCTTCTGCACTCTATGGGCACGAATATAGCAGACACAAGATGTGTAAGGCTACGTTTGTTTAAATACAACTATAATGCGGCTTTCCACGCTGATTCGGGAAGTAAGTACAGGCCATTCTCGCTGTTAGCCCCTTCCCCGACAATATGACCGATCCCTGCAGCCATTACCGCAAGGGTAACGTCAAAGGCGTTTAAACTGTCACCGTATCCGGCGGTTAAATTAAACATGGAGCCATCAGCCAATAAGAAAAGCGTTTTACCATTCAAGTTATAGGCATTCACATAAGGCATAGGTAGGCTATGACTGGCATTGTCTTTTAAATAAGGCACGTCGATTTCTTGTGCTACGTGACCCACATTTAAAATAAAAGCACCGTCTTTCATGGTATCTAAATGACGAGCATTTACTACACCGTATGCGCCTGTTGCAGTGGCGATAACATCTGCGTTTTTCACGGCTTCCGCTAAGTCGACGACAGGCCAGCCGTCATATTTTGCTTGTAGCCCACAAGCGGGATCGAGTTCAGCCACTTGAACCTGAGCACCAAATGCCTTGGCAGATGCTGCTACGCCTTGCCCCACTAGCCCATACCCAATAACCACTACCACTTTTTCATGTAACGTTAGGTGAGTGGTTTGGAAGAACGTTTGCCATGCACTTAGTCCCACCATATGTCTGTTGTGTAGACCCTCTTTAACCGGTAAATCATCCCAATTGAAAATAGGGTAATTGGGCGCCATTCCATTTAAGCGGTTAATTCCAGAGCCGGTAGCTTCTAAGCCAGCAACAATAGCGGGAACTGGCTTACCTTCACTCACGTTTTCATGTAGGCGGGTGGTTAAATCTGCGCCCATTTCACACATGTGTGTGGGTTGCCACGCTAACGCTTTGTCAAAAGACTCCGACCACTGTGCGTTGGTCATATTGCGCCATGCATGTGCCACCGCGCCTTTATCAACAAGGTGAGCAACCACGTCATCTTGCACCGTGGTGGGGTTACATGTCGTCAGAAAAACCTCACAGCCCCGTGACAGCAAGCCTTCAACTAAGGGAGCCATTTTTAAATCTAAATGCATGTTACAGGCGAGTTTTACGCCTTTCAGATCAGGTAGAGAAGACACCGCAGTGCGGGTACGTGGCATATGCAAGCTTGCCCAGGCAAGCTCGGCTTGAAAATCTTGATACATAAACTGTGCTACTCGAAAAAAGAAGAGTCTGCATAATACGTTACCTGTCTTACAAACCACAATAGCCCCATGAGTTTCATTCATCGGCGAGGAATTGGTTGGTCATCATTTACGTTATGCAGCATGCCCGGGCTAGAGCGATTCGCCCGGGCATGGATTCTTTATTGATACACTACGTGTTTCGTGGTGTAGCCAGCATGATTAGATTGAATCTCTGGCGTATTTCTCATCGTGACATTTTCAATGAGGGTGAGCGGTTCTCCATTCGTGAGATATAAAGAAATAGGTGCACTATCCTCAATAACGGTTTCACTAATATGCAAATTCTGAACACCATGAAAATACATAGATGCTCCTGTTCTGTGGGTTTTCCCTTTACCAACATTGAATAGATAATTGTCCTCTACGGTGACCATAGGGCCAAAGGTACTTTCGTCAAACCCACCACGATACACTGTGACCACTTCTTCTTTGATGTTGGAAAACTCATTTCCTTTTAGCGTCAGATTCTCTACGCTGTAAACCCCAAGGTCGTCGGTTTCTTTATTCAAAGACAATATTGCACCGGTAATATTGTCCATTTGCGAATTCAAAATGCTGATGGAATCTGCGAATGTACCTGGGTGAGCTTTAAAGAAGTAAAAATAACCATTAATGTCTAAATCAGTCACTTTTACGTCTTCAACTGATAATGAATAGTTAATATTCATCGAATAGCGGCTAGTACGAATAATACTGTTACCTTTGTAGTCCGGCGACGCCGCACCATCAAACCATAGGTTTTGTATTTTTAATGCACCGCCGTTTTCAATCACTATAAAGCTAGGTTTTTCTGAACGCACTAATGGCTTTTCTCCTGACTTCGCTTTCAGGGTAATTGGGTGAGTAATATGAGCAAAACGCGTTAATAGGTATTCGCCACCGTTATCTAAAACCAATACATCGCCAGCTGCACTTTTGTCTAGCGCCTTAACAAGAGTATCAATACCCGGTGCTACGTGAATTTCTCTGCCACTGTCAAATGCGACCTGACTTTCTCTCTTTTCATAATAGGGCGCGCCTGTGTCTTGCTTTTCTACCGGTAGTTTAACCTCTCCAAAGCCAATTTCATCAAGCAACGATTGTGCTGGCACCCACAAGCCTTGTTCATTTTGAGTCACTTCATAAGGCACGGTGGTAAAACCTGATTCAATAGGGTTACTCGCTTTTTCATTTAAAACATTCCCCTTAAAACTAATACCAGACACATCGTCAAACACCGTAATAGGGTTCAAGTTTTGCTTTCCTAGAATAATGTTGTTGTGCATTTGCGAACGAGAGGGAGGCGCAGAGCGTTCTTCATCGGCCCCAGCACCAAGTTGAATATATTCACTGTCAATCACCACATTGTTATCCATCTGTGATTCGATAACCGGGTCGTAACGGTTAGGTGGCGAGTTCGGCACACCATTCATAATGACCAAGGCGCCTCTAAAGCGACGACCTGTTAGGCCATAAAGGTAGTTATTGCTTACAGTTTGGTGTTCGTTAATGATGCGAATGCCGCCAGTATTTGGCTTGCGGTTGCCCAAGAAGTAGTTGTTTTCTACTCTTGTGTAGTGGCCGTGGCGCATAGTCAGTGTGCCTTGAGCTTCAAAAAACACATTCCCTATAAACGTATTGCCACTAGACTTGTTAGAAATAATTTCATGCTCGCCATTGGTTCTATCAAAATAATTGTACTGCACCAGAGTATTGGCGTATTCACGAGAGAAGTGGCTGGTGCCTATGCGAAGGGTTTCGCCGCCATTTGCCCCTAAAACTTGCCTAGGGCCGAAGTAGTTATATTCAATCACATGGTTGTTTTTCCTACTGCCTTCGCTATTCATTCGCACCGCCACGGTTACCCCCCGATTACGCTTATTGACGAACGTGTTGTGATCAATGCGATTGTGTTTGCCATAAATTGCCAACCACAAATCTGAAAGCTGACGCTCAGGATGGCTAAAGTTATCAATGACCACGTTAGTTAACCGAGAATAACTGGCTAACGCTGTTGGCGATGTACGAAAAGCAATAACCTCCCCAGTAGGCGTGTAACCACGGGTAAACACTAAGCCATCTACCACTAAATATTCCCCCGACAAACTTAAATTAGAACGTCCAGTAATGACGACTTCTCCCGGGGTTTGCGCCGTTAACGTAATAGGCTTGTCTTCTGTACCCTTACCTTTAAAAATAAGTTCAACATCTTTCCATTCGCCGTTGGCTAACACAATCGTATCACCTGGTTTAGCGTGGGCTACCGCACGATTGAACTCGTCAATATTGGCCACCTGCTGCGCGAAAACCGTGGCATGGATGAGCAAAAGTACCAGCGTACTTATGCCCTTTATTAGTACTGTTCTTATTAACGTCATAGGTTACTTCCTTCTTTTACGCACACTAAAGTTGAGACACTCACACGCTAGTGATTCACCTGTTGAATATAGGAAACGGCTTGAGAAACCACGGCGTCGATCGGCGCGTCCACATCAATGTGCAGGCCATATGCAGGCATCTCTAAGGTAGCCAATTGATTTTCAAGTAAACGAGCATCAAAAAAATGCCCTTTTCTGTTGGATAGCCGTGACGAAAGAAGCGCGGCACTGCCCGTCAGTACAATCCATGTGACGGGGGTGGACAGTGTGCCACTAAGGCGTTCACGGTAACGTTCTTTTAACGCGGAGCATGCCAATACTGCCCCATCCTGCTTTTCTTGGTTTGACAGCAACTCGGCTAAACGTGCTAACCATGGCCAACGATCGTCGTCGTTGAGAGCGTCACCCCGCTGCATTTTGTCGATATTTTTTTGCGGATGATAATCGTCAGCATCAAAAAAAGGGATCGCAAGCGCCGTGCTTAAAGCTTCACCTATCGTTGATTTTCCTGTGCCTGACACGCCGGCGACAACAACAATCATGTTGCCCTCCTTAGAGTTGTTCAATAATAGCGATAACGCCGTTGGCAGAAATCACTAATGCGAAGATTAAAGATAAACCAAGAAGTAGATTTAACAGTTTCCCCGGCGTATGGGACTTCATTCGTGCTGGGTTATTCATCACCACCAATATGCCAATAATCACCAAAGGTAAAACAAACACGTTGAATACCTGGGATAAAATTTGCCCTTTAATGGGGTTAAAGCCAAACACTGGAATGATAAGCGCCACAATACAAGCAACGCCCGTAATCGCTTTAAACTGACTAGATTTTGTATCTAACTTACCGGAGCGATAATCGGCAATAAGCAGTGGTGCTATTAACAAACAGGGAAAAACAGAAGACAAGCCGGCAGCCAAGGTACCGAAAAAGAAAACCGTTAATGCCGTTTTACCTGCAATAGGCTCAAGTGCATTGACCATGTCTAACACGTGGGTAATTTTTTTCCCTTCATGAAACAGCGCACCATGGGCTACTGCCATCACAGAAGCACTAATTACGAACACCAAACACGCTGCCACAATGGCATCTTTTTTCTGCTGTTTTTGGTTTTCCATGCCCCAGCCTTTACCTTGAATAAATAAAGGCCGAGACAGGAAAGTAGCGGCTGCCATGGTGGTGCCCACAAAGGCAGCAACCATCATTTTTCCGCCCTCTATATTAGGTATTGAGGGAACAAAGCCTGCGGCAACTTCTGCTGGCATGGGATGGACGACAAGCAGCGAAAATACGAATGAAATTCCCATACAGGATACAAACATCACAAGAATTTTTTCAAATAGCGAGTACTTACCTATTAGCATTATGGCGTACATAATGCTAATAACACTGACAGCAATGGCTAAAACCAACTCATATTTGTATTGATTGAGTGAAGGGGAATACAAAGCTAGCATTTCAAAAATGATATTGGATGAAATACCCAGTATCCCCATCAGTGAATTCCACTGCCCAAAGGTCACTCCAACTATGATAAGAATGGCGATTGGTTTTCCGAATTTCAGATGCTTTCTGAACGCGTAAAGGGCGGTTTCCCCAGTCACAATAGCGTAATTACCGTACGCATAAATGAGTGCCCCTGAAAATAAGCAGCTCAAAAAGAGTACCCAGAGCAGTGACATTCCGTAAGTACTGCCCGCCACAATCATTGATGTGACACTACCTGTGCCTATGGTGTACCCAATGGCAAAGAAGGCAGGGCCAAATGCCATGAGTTTTTTAAACATTGCTAACATATTGCTACCTCTGACAACTTACCGTAATTGTTTTTTTAGCTGTAAGTGTTCACGGTGTAGGCATTGTGAATAAAGGGCCAAGTGCCCTTACCACCACTACGCCATGTATACGCCACCGTTGATATCCAAGGTAGCACCAGTGATAAAGCCGTTATATTCAGAAGCGAGAAATGCCACAGCACGAGCCACATCCATTGGATTACCCGCCCGTTTAAGCGGGATCTCACCAATGGTTTTGTTAGCCGATTCATCGGTGGTATGCGTCGCATGAAATCGCGTCCCTAATATTAAACCTGGAGTAACGGCATTGACGCGAATCCCCATGGACGCTAATTCCGCGGCCAGTGAGCGAGTGAACGTGAGTACCGCGCCTTTACTGGTTGAATAAGCTAAAGAACCACCATGCCCGCCTTTTCGCCCCGCTAGCGAGGACAAGTTCACAATGGATGCCCCTTCATCACCCTGCTTCAGCAGGGGCAACATAGCGCGAGTGACCATCATCATAGAGGTCACATTCACTGCCATCACACGTTCCCAAAAGGCATTATCGATATCATCAAGGGTATGGCGCTCTACGAGGTCGCCGGTATTGTTAATAAGAATATCTAACGTAGAGGTTAGGCTTTCCACATCTTCAGCAAACTTCGCAACTGTGCTTTCTTGGGTTAAATCAGCCTGAAGCGGAATAATTTCGCCCACGCCTGAAGCGCGCACCTCATCTTGCAGTTCTTTCACCGCGTCTTTCGAGCGAAAGTAATGCACAATCACTGTTGCGCCTTGAGCTGCAAGCTCCGACGAGATTGCGCCGCCAATACCGCTGGCGCCGCCCGTCACTAGTACCCTTTTCCCAGATAATGTATTCACACCGCCCCCCACATTCATTAACAATAGCGTAAATTCGTTTCCATATTAGCGGCAGCTAAAATTACCTTTATGGCTATAAAAGCTGAAAAAAGCGTTACCGCCAAACCATAGCTAAACCGTTTTAGCTTGCGTTTTAAATTAACATAGCAATGCACCATGTCAACGGTAAAATAACCAAATTTACAACTTTAGTTTACATTAGGTTAATAATAGCAAATCAAGATAAATATAAAATACATTAAAATTATCAATAACTTATACCATAAATAATAAAAACGATTTTTATTCTTCATTGATATTCTCTAGATAGCCAACCACTATTCCAACCTACTCCCGTATCAGTAAACCTTCCCGAAAATAAAAAGCAAATTAATTCAATAGCTTAATCAAACTCCGTGTTAAATAGGGTAAATTTAATGCAACTTTTGTCTACTTTTTGGTTGACGTCAAACCCATTAAATGTAAGTTTATTGTTAATTTCCTGTGCCGCAGGATTTTTTTGAAAACGATACTAAACCGGTTTACCCCCGGAATAATTACAAGCATAAGCTTCACATGAAATTTTTAATTCGGCGTTTGTGAGGTATTTAGCTGACCAGCTTTTGGAGAAGCGAAATGAATAATAGATTATCCAAACTTACCCTAGCCATTTTATCTGCCAGTACGATGGGAGCAGCCTTTCCCTCTTTGGCTCAGGAGACACCAGAATCGGAGGCATCTGATGCAGTTGAAGTCATTGAAGTGAGGGGCATCGCCAGCAGTATTGCTGAGTCTGCGAGACTCAAGCGCTTCGACTCACGTATTGTCGATGCCATTGTGGCAGAAGATATAGGTAAGCTTCCGGATAACAACATCGCTGAAGCATTGCAAAGAATTACAGGGGTGTCGATCAGTAGAGATTTTGGCGTGGGTGAATCGGTAACCATTCGCGGTATCTCACAAAACCGCGTAGAGCTGAATGGTCGTTCTACCTCTGGTAGTGGCCGTGGCGGGATTAGTTTAGACGATTTCCCTTCCAGCTTCTTAAAAACCGTTGAAGTGGTAAAATCTCCAACACCAGAAATGATTGAAGGCGCACTGGGCGGCACTATCAATATGACCACGGTTAGGCCTTTAGAACTGTCTGAGCCTCTAGTGGCCATTACTCTTGACGGCGAGTACGCTGACAAAGCCGAAAACTGGGCCCCCATGTTTACCGGTGCAGCGGGCACTAATTGGGATTTAGGTGACGCAGGTACCTTTGGTGCATCTGTGGTTATGTCCTATCAAGATCGCACCCTTCGCCGTGACGAGTTTTTCAACTTAGTTACACCGACGGAATTAGATTTGGACGGTGATGGCAATAGCGATGCGGCAAATACGCCAAGCGGTAACTACTTAGTACGCAGTCAAAATACCGTGGAACAAAAAACAGAGCAGCGAGAGCGTACCGCTTTCGGGTTATCGCTACAATGGGCACCAAAAGACACCGACGCCTTCGTATATCTGGATATTAATGCCACTGATCTTGACGGTGGTCAAGAAGCCTACTCTGTATTAAATGACAGCAAAGATTATAGCGACCTTGTGCTAGATAATGCCTACGGTGATGCACAAGGACAACTGCATAACTTTGGCTCTGGTAGCGTATTTGTTCAACCTAAAACCTGGGCCGACTTCACCACCAATGAATCTATGTCGAACGCGTTGGGTGGTGAATGGTTTATCACCGACAAAATCAAATTGTCTGGTGAAGTGGCTTACACCAAAGCCGAAAGCTTGCGTACAAATTCTGAGTTTAACTTACGCCCCATTTCCCGTGAGCAGTACGAAGAAGACGGCACTATCACTGAACACCTATTCACGATAACGATGAACCAAGATGGCGATCAGGTACCCGGCATTACGTTTTCCGATCCTGATGCCCTGTTAGATCCCAACAACCTTGCAATTCGTCAGTTTACCCATCAAAGGTATTATGAAGATAACGAAGAAACAGCAATTCGTTTTGATATTGAATACATAGAACCCATCGCAGGCTGGGACTTCCTTTCAAAAATGAAAGCCGGTGTGCGCACGACGGACAGAGATTACGAACTTGACCGTTATGATTTGCGTAATAACGGCAGCGAACTTAAAAACCTTCAAACCAGTGTCTCATACGACGGGGTTATTCGCCCAACATGGGTGGATGAGTTTGCTGAAGCCTATGGCGGATTTAAAGAAATTAATCACGATAATTCATTTGAACAGTCGGGTATCTCTGGTAGCAATGCCCTTACGCATTATTATGTCTACGACGGTGCCGAGTTGGCCTACAACATTGATGGAACCTATGATCGCGTAAAACAAATGCTTGCGGGCAGTAGCCATGAGCTTACCGGTTCGTTAGACGATAACATGGTTCGTAATACAGGTTCGTACGCCAAGATTAACGAGGAAACCCAAGCACTATATGCACAGTTTCATCTCGATTTTGACCAATTGACTGCCGTTGTAGGCGCCCGCTACGTCAAAACAGATCTCACCTCAGATACTTACGATCAAAGCGGCAACTACGACTATTCTGACTTTTTACCTAGCATAAACGCCACCTATACCGTAACCAACGACACAATATTGCGCTTTGCCGCCGCGAAGGTAATGCGTCGACCTGAATTTGGTGAGTTAAGCCCAGCTTTAAGTGTTGATAACTCGTTGGTTACCGGTACACAAGGTTCCTATCAGCTAGACCCCTATCGTATTACGCAATATGACATTTCCGCCGAACATTATTTCGGTGACGGTGGCATGGTATCTGCCGCCTTATTCTACAAAGATGTTGAGTCATTTACTGTCGCGAGCAGCTCATGTGTCGCAGACCCCAACACCGTTGAAGGTCAAAATGTGACCGAATATGTGAACGTGTGTTTACTGGATACTGCAGGTGTAAGTCAGTCGGATGTGAATTATGTGACGGGCGATCAAGACTTAGCTTATGTAGAGGCGCAACGTGATGCTGGACTAACCGGTATTGTTATTGATACTGACATTAACGGTGGCAGTGGTGAAGTTGCTGGTATTGAGCTTGCCTATCAACAACAGTTTAGCTTTTTACCGGGTATGTGGTCTGGCCTTGGAGTCAGCACAAACTATACCTACGCGGACAGCGAGCAACCAGATGGCAACCCGCTATTAGATATATCTAATCACACCTTTAACGGCCAAATATATTGGGAGAATGCCGGCTTCCAGATTCGTTTAGCCTACAACTGGCGCGATAAATACCTAGACACGCAGGATGAAAAACGTGTTCGTCCCGTGGGCGCACTGGCCACAGGTATCTATAACCGAACGAATCCAGATGAGGCCTATTTCGACCCAACATTAGGAAATAACTACCGTGATGCACGGGGCCAGTTTGATTTTTCAGCCAGCTACGATGTTAATGACAATATTACCTTGGTTGCGAATGCCGTTAATCTTACCGGTGAACCCATTACCCAGGTGACGGAGCTAGATAGCATTTGGCAGTATAGTGAATCTGACAGACGCTTTACTTTTGGTGTAAGAGCGCGCTGGTAAACTTTCGCACGTGTCTCGCTTTATCGCCGCAGCATGCTGCGGCGTTTTAACCTTAGTTTTCATATCCCTTCTACTTCTTAATTATTTTTAACTGGAGCTTCTTATGCGTAGCAGAGATTCACTGTGGCTAATTGCCGCCATGGCAGCTGCCTTGACAACAGGATGTAGCGAAAACAGCGCGCCTTCCTCAAGCCCTAAGCGCGATGCATCATCCAAAACCGCACCGGGTGAAGTGTTTGATTTATCGTCTTGGAATATTCTCTTACCGGTAGATTTAGATAAAGACGGTAAGGCAGATAGAGTAGACAATGAAGCCTTGTCGCACTATCAGTTGGATGAGTTTTTTTATTTAGACGATGAAAATAACATGGTATTTGCGGCAGCCAACAAAGCCTTTACCTCGCCAACATCCACCAATACACGTAGCGAATTACGGCAAGTCTATGTAGGCGAAAGTGGCGAGGTGCCCAGTCTTGACGACCCTCGCAATTATTTTGCTCTGGCCTCTCATCCAAATTCAGAAGATTTCGCCGCGTTAGGCGGACGCTTAACCGCAACATTGAAAGTTAACCATGTTTCAACGAATGCAAAGTACGGCGATAAGCCCCCCGCGTACTCTGTAGTGGTAGGCCAAATTCATGCGGCAAAGTTAGATGACATGAAAACAGAGATATCAGGCTTTGGATGGGGCAATGAGCCACTAAAAATTTACTACAAGAAGTATCCGGACCATCAAACTGGGTCAGTGTTTTGGAACTATGAGCGCAACCTGCCTGAAGCCGCGCCTAACCGCATTGATATTGCCTATGGCGTATGGGGCAATGGATGGGAAAACGACGCCGATCCAGGCGTTAACGGTATAGCCTTAGGAGAAGAATTTAGCTACATTGTTAATGTGTATGGCGATACGATGTATTTAACCTTCAGCGCCCACAACCACCCCACCGTTAACCATCAAATTAATTTAGCCGATAACATTGATGCAAATGGGCGCGTTGATGGGCACGATGATCCGGTTGGCTATAAAAACGATTGGCTGTTTTTTAAGGCTGGTGCGTATAACCAATGCAGTACAAAAGATGCCCCCACATTTCGTTATCCTGCGTGCCCAGGTACCGGTGATTGGGAAACTGACAAAGCCGATGGTAACTACACCAGCGTGACATTTTCACATTTGCAGTTAGGTCATGCCCATGTGGTGGAATAAGAGGGTCAGGGTAGTTAATTTACCAATAAAGCCCCGGATGTAAGAGATGAACCAATGAACAAAAATAAAGTTAGACTGATTGATGTGGCTACAAAAGCCGGCGTGTCAAAAAGCACTGCTTCGCAGTTCTTAAATGGCCGATTTGATTTTATGTCGCTAGATACCCGCTTGCGGTTACAAAAAACGGTAGAGGAATTAAATTATGTCCCTAACAATATTGCACGCAGCTTAAAAACAAACAAGACTCGCACCCTAGGGGTTATCGTTAGGGATATATCTAGCTATTACACTAGCCAAGCTATTCGTGGCATGGACGACTACTGTAAAAGTCATGGCTATGATCTCTTCATCTATAATTCTGATTTTGAACCTCAAACAGAAAAAAATGCCCTAACCACCCTATGTCAACTCAACGTAGACGGTGTCATTATTGCTTCATGCGGTAACAATGCAAAGCTTATTGAAGACATTTCTAACAACACTGTTCCTGTGGTTCAGTTTCAGCTAGAACATGATGATTGCGATACAGGCATTGTGGTTGCCGATTACAAGCGCGCCTCTTTTCAAGCCACCGAATATTTAATCAAGCAAGGACACAAAAATATCTGTTTTGTAACCCAAAAATTTGAAAGTGTTAAGTCTCGCCAAGAAAAATATCAGGGCTTTGTGGACGCCCACCATAAATATGATCTTCCGGTAAACGACAATCTAATCCTACATTGGGATAGAACCCATGGCTTAGACACCTCGCCTGTCGATATATTACGTTCAGACCTTGCCCCTACCGCATTTTTCACGCAGCAAATCGCCATCACCGTGGACGTATTAAAGGCGCTAGAAAAAGCCAATATTGCGATACCTGAAGCGGTGTCACTACTAGGGTTTGAAGAAATACCGATGGCTGAATTTTTTCGGGTGCCTATCACAGTAGTGAAACAGCAGCCCTATGAAATTGGGAGTGAAGCCGCACGTATGCTTATGGACAAGCTTAGCAGTGGCAAATCGTTTAATACGCGTATGTTGGTACCCTGCGAGCTTGTATTACGGGAATCGTGTTGCCCACCAAAGCCTTAATAAGTGGGAATTAATAAGAAGGTTGTAGGAATATCAATATTCTAGAATAAATTTTGATACAGTGAATGTTATCCTTATTTTGACTGTTTAACCCATGCTCTCGTTTATCACAAGTACATTACTTCCTGTACTTATTTTGCTTTTTTTTGGTTGGTTTTTTTTCCGTATTCGCTGGCTAAACGAAGCCTTTATTGAGTCCGGCTCGAAGTTGGTTTTTAATGTCGCCCTGCCGGCCTTATTGTTTTTGTCGATAAGTCAGTCTGACTTTTCCCATGCTGCGAATTTCTCTCTCATTGCCATTGGCATAGTCGGCACCCTCGTAATGTGCGTTCTGCTCATGTTGCTCGCGCACTTTACTGTCAACCCTCAAAACGCTCGTGGCGTAGTGGTTCAAGGCGGTTTTCGAGCAAACATGGGAATTATCGGGTTAGCTTATTGTGCCAACACCTACGGCTCAGAAGGATTAGCAGCAGCCTCTGTTTACATGGGCTGCGTGACTATTTTATACAACGTGGTATCGGTATTCGTGCTTAACTTCTACCAAGTAGGCTTTAGTGCACCAATGGCGCAAATTAAGGGGATAACTCGAAACCCATTAATTATTTCCATTGTGGCTGCGTTACCGTTTTCGTATTACCAATGGGGGTTGCCCGAAGTCGTATTAAGAACCGGCGAGTACTTTGCTCAGCTCACCCTGCCCCTTGCCCTTATTTGCACAGGTGCATCCTTGCAATTTCGTTCGTTTTCCAGCGACTGGTACAATATTGTGCTAGCGACAGTCAGTAAATGTGTTGTCTATCCCGCGTTTTTGGTGGGTAGTGCCTATTTATTTGGTTTTCGAGGAATGAGCTTAGGCATCATTCTTTTACTCTCTATTTCTCCTACGGCGGCAGCTAGCTATATCATGGTACGCAATTTAGGAGGCGACCATCGCCTTGCAGCCAGTATCATCGCTGTCAGCACCCTGGCGTCACTGCCTATTACTGCCCTAGGATTTGGACTGCTTGCGGCCTGGCAATTAGTCTAAAGCTTATTTTACCTTGCAGCTTACCTTCTTCACACGCGAAGGTAAGCCCTTAATTTTTTCTGTGTCTTGAGTGCTTACCTCACAAGACCAAAAACTTACCAATAAGAATAAATTGGACTAACCAATTAACTAAAATTTTAGGCTTTTGGGCAAAATTTTCATCCACATTGGTCAAAACAATCTGTTATTGTAGTCGTTACAAATCGATGCACTTTTATTAACAAGTCCCTACCCTTGTTAATAATGTCTTGAAGTGCGGCTGGTTAATAAGGAACTTACAAAAATGAATTTAAAGAAATTAACGTTTAGCCTACTCACCATTGGGATGAGTTTATCTCCCCTAACCCTTCAAGCGAGCGAGCACCCAAACCTTATTCTTACTGAATCTGGCGTTGAGAGAATGCGAGAAAATGTGGGGCAGGTTCCCTTGTTCGATAAAAGCCTTGCGTCAGTAAAACAACAAGTGGACGCAGAAATAGCCATGGGTATCGATACGCCCATTCCTAAAGATTTTTCAGGGGGCTATACCCATCAGCGCCATAAACAGAATTTCTTTATCGCACAAAAAGCCGGGGGGCTGTATCAGATTTTAGGCGACGAAAAGTACGCCAAATATATTCGCGATATGTTGTTTCAATATGAGGCCATGTACAAAGACCTTCCTCTCCACCCGCAAGAGCGATCTTACGCTCGGGGAAAGCTTTTCTGGCAATGCTTAAACGACAGTAATTGGCTGGTATACATGAGCCAAGCTTATGACGCCATATACAACTACCTTTCGAAAGATGAGCGCCAGACATTAGAGACCAATCTATTTCGCCCCTTTGCCGACTTTATCTCAATCGAGAACCCACAATTTTTTAACCGTGTACACAACCATAGTACTTGGGGTATTGCTGCCGTTGGTATGATTGGCCTAGTGATGAACGATGAAGAACTCATTCAGCGCGCATTATACGGTATTGATGATGACGGTTTAGAGGTGGGCGGCAAAGATAATGACGGTGGCACCATCAAAGTAGAAGGTCAGCGCAAAGGCTTTTTCGCCAACTTAGAAGAACCTTTCTCGCCTGATGGCTACTATACCGAAGGCCCTTATTATCAGCGCTATGCCATGTACCCTTTTCTTATTTTTGCACTGGCTATGGAAAACAACCGCCCCGACTTAAAGGTTCTTCAACACAAAGACAATGTATTGCTTAAAGGTGTAGATGCGTTATTGAATCTATCTGATGCTGACGGCGAATTCTTTCCATTAAACGATGGACAAAAAGGCATGTCTTACTACAGTGCATCGTTAGTCACAGCGGTAGACTTAGCTTATTTCTATGGCAACAAAGACCCTCAACTTCTGAGTATTGTGGAAAAGCAAGGGCAAGTACTGCTTCAAGAGTCGGGATTAGCCGCAGCGATAGGTGTTCGTGATGGAAAAGCCAAACCATACCTAAAGGGTTCTGTGAATTTAAGCGACGGTATTAACGGTAAACAAGGCGGCATTGGCGTTTTACGTCATGGAAATGAAGATTTAACCTTAGTGTTTAAATACGCCGCGCAGGGGTTAAGCCACGGGCATTACGATAAACTGTCCTTCTCACTGTATGAAAAAGGTGAGGAAGTTCTGCAAGATTATGGTCTTGCCCGGTTTGTCAATATCGAGCAAAAAGGCGGCGGTAACTACTTAAAAGAAAATACCACCTGGGCAAAAACCACAATTGCTCACAATACATTATCTATCAATCAGCAAAAGCATTTTGGTGGCGTTTATGATGTAGCAAGTCAACATCACTCAGAATTATTCACCTTCGACGCGAACAAAGGTAATGTGAAAGTGGTGAGTGCAACAGAAGAGAATGCCTACCCTGGTACTTTTATGCACCGCACCATGGCGGTTATCAAAGAGGAGAGCTTTGAGAAGCCGTACCTTTTAGACATTATGCGAGTGACATCAGACAGCGAAAATCAGTACGACCTTCCATTTTACTATTTGGGACAAGTGATTGATAACAATTTCGACTACCAATCACCGACCAGTTTACATCCGCTAGGCGAAGAAAACGGTTATCAACATCTCTATGTTGAAGGCAAAGGTAGCGCAGTAGAAGGCAATACTAAATTTTCATGGTTAGGCGCAGGTAAGTATTATACCTTGACCATGCTTACCGATGCACAAGACGATATTTATTTAACACGCATTGGCGCGAACGACCCTGAATTTAACCTTCGTCGTGAAGCTGGCATTATGCTGCGTAGAGAAAACACAAAAGATACCGTGTTTGTTTCAGTGGTAGAGCCTCATGGGTCTTACAGCCCAGTCAGCGAATCGTCAAAAAACTCTAAAAGCAGTATTGCTAAGCTGGAATTAGTACTCAATAGTGCTAAGTATACGGGCGTGTCTATTGTCGATGTAAAAGGTAAAACCCAGCTATTTGTTATTGCCAATAGCGACAACAGTGACACCGCTGAGCATGCAGTTACAATAGACGGAGAGACCTACCGCTGGACAGGGCCTTACTTTTATCAGTAGAAGGTTCACGAGGATATAAACCTATCTCTCACGGTGTAATAGCGTGTGAAAGGAAATATGGGGCTAAGTACTCAAAACTCAGCCCTTTCGCCGTGCGCTTTTGAAACCCTTTCCAGTAAGTGTGGCTGTCTTTAGCCATGCCCTTTTCATCCATAGCCCATACCCCTTCATTCGCGTGAGGAACTAGGTTTAAATAGTCTTGCATGCTTGTGTCTTCTTTCAGGTATTTACCTAACCATGCGGTCACAAAGTGCTGAGCGATATTATTCATTCTCACGTTATCCCATACAGCATCTATGTAATGACCACTTACGTTAAACCCAAGCGCGTCATTAAAATAGAATGATTCCTCTGGTGCCGGCATTACTGCCCCCGCATTGTGATTTGCATTCTCGTAAGTCAGTAAAGCTCGCTCGGTATTCTGCATTCCTTGCCATATAGCGCGTACGCCATTTTCATAACCAGACACATCGTCCTGAGAACCCGCCACCAGCATCATGGGGACAGATACAGTAGAGAGGGTTTCGGGGCTAAACATATAATAGTTCATTCCCCACGGCGCAAAGGCGATCACCGTTTTAAGGCGGCTATCTACTGGTGCATGATAGCCAGCTTGATGACGCTTCAACGTAGCAAAAGGTGCGCTCTGAGGGCTGTTAACCGCCATTTCAGTCACACTCGCTCCAGCGGTAATTAACGCGCCATACCCCCCCATGGAATAACCAATTAGCGCTGTATTATCTGCATTAACCAATTTGTACAAAAACGAATCAGCGTCATTTGACAGTGCAGCAACTTTGTCTAACACAAATTGCTGATCTACCGGCCGGTTTACTAAGGTAGACGCAAAAGCGGCTTGGGTCCTATAGGTAGAATCAGTGTGATCAATAGACACAACTACGTAGCCCTTAGAGGCAATGTTTTCTGCTAAATGTGATAATAAGAATCGGTTGCCTGGATAACCATGAGATACCAGTACTAAAGGAAACGGCGTATCAGCCTCTATAGGTGAAGCGTCTCGCATCGCCTTTCCATGAAGCGCCACTTGTGTTTTGCCATCGCGAATAAACGCCTTCAATTCCGTTTCACCTTTGGCATTTTCGCTGGCGGGGTACCACACTTCTATGGTTAACGGTCTATCGTAAGTGGGCAGTGATGATGGTTTGGGTTTAGATGCATCTAATTGCAGCATATCTATTTGCTTTGGGTTAACAAGATGCAGCGTTTTTACCCCAATATCATATGTACCATAAGCGGCAAGCTCTGGCGCGTCAGGTCGCTGGGTATCGATGCGGTTTTCGGCAACACTCAAGGTTGAATAAGTTAAGGTGGCTAATAATAGAATAGCACTACGCCACCCTAAGTTCCGTTTTGTCAGGGCGAACTTCGAACCTCTTAGTGGATTAATTTGCATAAGATTTCTGTCCATTTTATTTGTGTGTAGGGTCGCATTTTTCACCTCTACTCTACTGTATAAATATGAACAGAAAAATACATAATCGATGTATTGCAGGATTGCTTTTGATGCTATTTTTCAAATAGCTGAGGTGCCAACAAAGACAAATCTTTCCAGTGTGAGATAACACGAAAACCACCACCTTCATCATATACTGTTTCAGCTAAGTGACTGGCCCCCGTATACCTGATGACCTGCATGTTCGCAGCTAATGCGCCCTCTATGCCAGCCATAGAATCCTCAATGACCAAACATTTCTCAGGCAATACCCCCATTTTTTCGGCTGCGAGTAAAAATATGTCTGGCGCAGGTTTGCCGTTTTCCACTTCTTCACTGGTGGTGATCATTCCCTCGAAGAGTGCTGACAAACCTGTAGTTTCCAGAGAGAAGCTGACTCGAGATGGACTACTGCTGGTTGCAATACATCGTTTTACATTCAGTGAATTTAACACTTGCTCAAGCCCATCCGTTGGCTTTAATTCCTCGGCGAATACCACCAGTAATGCAGCAAGATACTCATCTCGAAAATCATCCGCTAAGTAGACATTAAAATCAGTGACAATTTGCTGCCTGGCAGACGGGAAGCTTTTTCCCAAAAAGTGCTTATCGAAATATTCACCAGTTATCACCACACCTAAGTCAGCTAGCATTGAGACAAGCACTTTTTTGCACAATATTTCACTGTCGATAAGCACCCCGTCGCAATCAAAAATAACCAGTTCAATATGATTAAAATCTGGTTTATGTATGGTGCTTTCCATGTTTATTTCTCGCTACTCTATCTATCAATATCTAGCCATTGGGCAACGCCCAAGCCGGTCACAAACAACTTGAACACTGCCTACAGCAAACTCACCGATGCACTTACACCTGAATGCCTTCAATTAGGCCGAACATCAATGAAGTTCATTTTGGGAGAACCAATAGACCCTGCTGCAAATCGGTTTACTGGCTTTTGGTATAACTCAAGAGGGGTGCATACTTATTCAATGATACCACCATTGAATACCGCAATTCTATCGGCCATGGTCATCGCTTCCACCCTATCGTGAGTGACATAAATCAGGGTGGTGTCTAAACGCGTGTGAATTGAACTGTGGTATCCAGTTTTCATCAAACCCTATGGTGCCAAATGCATTAGACATTGACGTGAGAAGAGCAATATTTCCCCCCTACATGATATTGTTCATTCACCACCGATAACAGGGATAGAGGTTTGCGTCGTTTATGACTATTAGGTTTTGGTTGGTTTACCCGCATGAGTAGGCTGAACTGTCGCGCTCATACGGGCAATGCTACACACGCTACCGTGTTAGAATTTCACTGATATTTCTGACGTGATGCCGTCAAAGCCGGCGCCTATTTGGCCGCCAGAGTTTGTCCCTTCTTCCTGATCAACATATTCTACTTTCCAAAGTGTTCTGTCGTTGATCCAATACCCTGCCGAAACTTGAAGCCGGGTTACTTCGTTGTCGCTTTGCTCGATAAGATCAGAGGTATTTTCAGCTTCAGCATAGCGCGCTGCGACATAGAGTTTTTCAGGAATAACATACTGCTGTGCTTCAATAACCCAATAATCAACAGAGGAATCGGCTTCAATCACTTGATTAGAATCAAATGTGGTGCCAGTAGGATCTAGCACGCCGTCGGTCCCAAAATAGGTAATACCGGCGACGGCATTACCTTCGGTATCTGCAAAGGTATAATCGTCACTGGCTTTACCTAGCATGAGGATAACGCTGGTTTGGTCTGAAGGCTGGTATGCAAGGTTTAATTGCATAATAGATTGATTCAACCCAGGCAATGCACCTACGTGTGTATCCCGTTCACTGGAAGCTGAAGCCGAGAAGTTATAGTTTTCACCATCACCAAAGCGATAGTTCGTGGTGGTGACGCCATCTAAGCTTGCGAGGCCGTTTTCAAACACCAGTTGGTCGCCTTGGTTGGCTTGGAAGATGTTTAAGCCCGCTTTGAAACCACCTTGAAACTCCAACGTGCCCTGAATACGGTAGTTGTAGCCTCTATCTTCTTGGAACGCTTCGCCAAAGCTAGACGTTGTCATGTGACCGGCGACGTTGTAGGCGCGAAGTATGCCGCCGTCAAAGGTTTCTGTATAACTTAATTGAATGCCGTTTTCTGCCGTTGCATAGTCAGTGATACCATTACCAATTAACGCATTTCCTTGGTTGTCTGCACCATCTTGGAAACCTTTAAATTGAAACGGTGACGCGCCAATATTCCCTGCACGTAAAATTAAACTGGCATTTTCTTTCTCATACCCCGTGAGCCCAAACATATCGAATTCAATACCGGCGAAATCTTGGTGAAAGGAGAAATCTCGATCACCATTGTTACCAAAATCATTAGGTTCTTCTGCGATATCGATGTCTGCCGTAATGTTTTCAGTAATTTTGAATTTAAACATCAAGTTAACGCGTAAACGACCGAAACCGTCGGATTGCATTTCATCTTCTGGGCGGAACGCGCCGTCTTTGGCCTGAATAGCCTGGTAATTTTGCATGGCCAAAAAGTTTACCTGTACTCGGCCATCAAGGAACTCATTGGGTTCACTAGGCGGCACATACATAGGCTTCTCTTCACTTAACTCTTGCGCCATTGAAAGCGCTGGCGTCGTCACTGCAATAATTGCAGCAGCGAGCGCGCTTAATTTGCTGGCCGTTTTGGTAGAACAAGTTGTAGAAAGATGACGCTGGTTGATGTCTAGCATTGTGAACCCTCTCAAGACTAATTTTTAATTTTTATTCCGCAAAACTGAATATGAAATGGAACATGACACTCTTAGAGTGTCACATTCAACAAACAGGCTTTCACTCATTTACACCTGCTCAACATTAGGGCATATGACCATTTTATTATTTTATCGTCAACAATTTTTTTAACAATTAATTATCATTTTCACCCACACAAGATAATTAATATTAAAATTCAGATAGTTACTTGCAGTAAAAATTGTATTAAAATTTTGTGTAAAGATGAAATATGAGAAGGGAAACCGAAAAAAATCATTTTCAAATTGATAAAAATTTACATTTTATGAACACGGAAATTAGAGAGCATACACCCCAACAAAAGGCACATGCTCAAACTAAACCAAAAAAAATCGGGTGTAAATTGCGTTGCGCGGGTACGCAATACTCGTCTCAATGGCGAGCACGACAATCTCTCTTAAGGCAAGGCACAATAAGGCTTTCAACTGGGGAAGGTACGACGATAATAGCCACTGAAGTACCCGTACCTTTTGTTACATTTAAACGAAAGTTTAATTATGCGTTCCATTTTTGTAGAGGCATAATGGCCATTCAAATAAAAATAATCACAGAAACGGATTTCAACATGTTAAAAAAATCCCCTTATATCTGCCTTGCTTTCGCCTTAACCCTCAGTGCTTGTGGAGGCGGTGGTAGTTCATCCTCTTCAGGAGGTGGCTCTTCCACTCCAACGACGCCTAGCACTCCAGAACCAACTGGTGCCGACTTTTCTTTAAGTCCCGTGGACTACACCGTAGCGGGTCTAGACACCATGGACAGCATGATCCAACTGGGTAATATCACCAACAATATGCTTAAACAGCCCAGAGGCAATGCAACTGAAATAAGTAACATTTGTGAAAATGGCGGTATTTCCACTGCGACTTATAGTTCAGGCAGTACTACATTCACCTCGGGCGATGTCGTTACTTTTTCATTCAATGACTGTTTTCACAAAGAGATTGGGGGAGACCTGTCTGGAGATATTACCGCTGAAATCACCAGTGTTGATATCAACCAGGGGGCGATGACGTACGATGCCAGCTTTAATCAATTAGAAACGATTGTTAACGATGGCCGTCTTTTTATATCGGGAGATTTCACCGTGCAAAGTATAAGCACACTCCCACTGGACAGCTTCACGCTGTCTATATCCGATCCTTTTAGCATATCCCAACCTGATGGTTTTGAAATTCTCCTTGATGATTTTCAACTCACACATACAAGAGACTGGTTGACGGCTAAGTACAGCCTTGATGGACATGGACAATTTCTCGAATCAAATGTTTTTGATGCCTTTGCCTTTTCGGTAGATGAACCAATAGTAGGGTATTTTTCGGAATACCCTCATGAGGGCAAAGTTACGCTTTCTTCAGATGTGTCCAGCGATCTTGTAATCACGACAAACTTTGTGACAGATTCAGATATGTACAACTTTGAGTTTGCTGGTGACACTGGCGCAATGGATTGGAGTTTTTCAGTAGATGGAGCGATGTGGAGTGCCAGCACCGAAGTAGGTTATTTCGGCTACGCTACACATCATCGCGCGGATAACTTTCATTACTTAGGCATTAACACTGGGCCCCATACAATTAACAACTACCCGATTTTAGAGAGCCTAGAATTTCAGTTCTCTCGCCCCATCGCGTCAATCGGTACGCAAACAACCAAGTTATATTCGGTGTGGTCAAACAACCCCGATGTAGAGGTAACCGCTGACGTCGTGGGTGCCAAGGTGATATTGACACCTACTAGCCCACTCACGCCAGGAGTAGAATACACACTTTACGGTTTTGAAGTGTTCGATGCACTTGGACAGTCTATTTCTACCGATTCGGTGACCTTAACTGCATCTACTGCAGCCATAGCCGAAATAGAAACCTCAGATAACTTTTACAGTAGAGATAGCCAACCCAGCTTGTCGGTATTTAGTAACTTCGCCAACGGCGGGGAGACTGTGTCAGTTCAATGGAGTGAAATCACGGATTATGGGGTGACCTTTTCCGATGATGGTGGAAGCGAAATTTATGTAGATATTTCTGCAATACCTTCCGATGTGAATGAGGTAACGGTCATGGCAGAAGCAATCAGCGATAATGGATTGATTGCTTTCGCCACCAAAACATTGCTAATCGTACCTGACACAGGCAGCTATCTTGCATTTAAGAGCGAAGAAGGTGACTACATTGGCGCTGGACAATCCGTTATTATGGATGACACAGACAGCGTTTTCTCTGTGCAAACCTACTCAACGCAAGAGATAGAAGCCAGAGTAGATTCTTCTTTTTTCAGTGATTATTGGTCGCTAAATTTAGAAGCACCTGAAGGAAGTGAGCTTGAGGTGGGCACCTATAACGATGCTACTCGCTGGCCTTTCCAAGCTGCATTAGTGCCAGGTCTTGATTTTTCTGGAAACCACAGAGGTTGTAATAACCTATATGGCAGCTTCACTATCAGTGAAATTGCGTTTAGTGATGGGCAGCTTACCAAGCTCGCTGTGGACTTCGTACAATATTGTGAGTCCACTGACAACCCGCCCCTATTTGGTATATTGCGTTTTAATTCAACGGCAAAAATACTCTAGCAACCTCGGCCATAGGGCAACGTTAAGGTACAAAAGAACCCTTTGTACCTTAACGATATGTGCCAACCGTCTTTCTATTCCTTCACCCTGTCTTGTTTTCCCCCCTTTTACGCTGCATTTGTTATACAAAATAACCATGATACAAAGCAGAACTTAGGTGGTAATGATTATGATGGGTACTTCAAAACATAGCGTTGGTTTACGCTTTATCTGCCTTTTGCTCCCGCTAATAGTGCCATTTTTAGTACAGGCTGCCCCTTCGAAGGGTTTGGATAAGCGCCTATCGGAATATCCCTACCCTTTTGCCGTAAATACTTTCTCATTCTCATCTCAGGGTGAAGAATTAGAAATGGCATACATGTACTTGCCACCCAAGGCCAGTAAGCCCGTCGTTACTCTCATGCATGGCAAGAACTTTAATGGCGCGTATTGGGAACAAACTGCTGCTATGTTGCACGAGCAAGGTTTTGGGGTACTGATTCCTGACCAAATTGGTTTTGGAAAATCATCAAAACCCACTCACTATCAATACAGCTTTGCCACCTTAGCCCATAATACCCGCGCTTTACTCGACACGTTAAAGATAAACCGCAGCATCATAGTGGGTCACTCCATGGGCGGTATGCTAGCCACTCGTTTTGCACTTCTATATCCTAAACTCACAGAAAACTTAGTGCTGATTAACCCTATTGGACTCGAAAATTATCTGCTTTATGAAACTTATACGGACATAGAAAATGTGTATCAAAGTGAGCTAAAGAAAACCCCCGAAATGATTAAACGTTATCAACAAAAAAATTACTACGATGGCAATTGGAACGAACAATACGCCAAGCATGCGGCATTTTTACAAGGTTGGATAGAAGGCCCGGATTGGGACACGTTAGCACGTGTTAATGCCTTAACTTACGATATGATTTTTACCCAGCCTGTGGTTGAAGAATTTACCCACCTTAACGTCCCCACCACGTTGATACTAGGTACACGAGATAGAACAGCACCAGGCCGTGCCAACAAAAGAGACGATGTTACGCGGGAGCTAGGCCGTTATGACAAACTAGGGGCAGAAATAACAGCGCGAAACCCAAGCATTCAAGTTATCGAACTGGAAGGACTTGGCCACCTGCCACAGATAGAAGACTTTTCCCGTTTTAAGCCCAATTTTATACGCGCACTATCGACAAAATAACAACTCATTTGACCCAGGTCATCAATAAAAAATAAAAACACAAACGAGAGGAAATAATGAAAACAATCACCAATAGGCTGTTGCTAATATTCGTATTAGTGACCAGCTTTAGTGCACTGGCAGCCGACAAAAAAAGCGACCCCCGCGCTGATTACATAAGAGCAAACTACACGAAATACGAGTACCAAATTCCTATGCGGGACGATGTGAAGTTATTTACCTCTGTGTATGTCCCCAACGACGATAGCAAAACCTACCCCATGATGTTTCAGCGTACACCTTATCGCGTTGCCCCTTACGGTGCAGATAAATACAAAACGCGCTTGGGGCCAAGTGATGCCTTTGAGAAGGAAGGTTTTATCTTTGTTTTTCAAGATGTTCGCGGTAAGTTCATGTCTGAGGGCGAATTTGTCAATATGCGTCCTCAAGATGCATACAAACGTGGTAATTCCGCCACAGACGATGCGACGGACACCTATGACAGCATTGAATGGCTAGTGAAAAATGTAGACAACAATAATGGTAATGTAGGGATGTGGGGGACCTCATACCCAGGCTATTACACGTCAGTAGGTGCAATAAACAGCCATCCTGCGTTAAAAGCCATTTCTCCTCAAGCCCCCATTGCCGACTGGTTTTTTGACGATTTCCATAGGAATGGCGCGTTTGTCACGCCCATGGCATTTATCTTCTTCGATACCTTCGATAAACAGCGAGATGGGCAATTTGCTTATTGGCCGAAAGGGATGGATCAAGTCACTCCTGATGGCTATCAGTTCTTCAAAGATTTAGGCCCGCTAACGAACGTTAATGAAGATTACTTTAACGGCGAGCGACCATTTTGGAACGAAATTATTGCGCACCCTAACTACGATGACTACTGGCAATCACGCGATCTATTGCAACACCTTTCGAAGACGAAACCAGCCACCTTGGTCGTGGGCGGATGGTACGATACAGAAGACCTTTATGGACCCTTGTATACTTACCAAACCATGTCGCAGAAAAATAGTCAATCACACATCAAATTGGTGATGGGCCCTTGGTCACATGGCCAATGGAACAGTACAAAAGGTGGCGCAAGTCTGGGTGAAGCAAACTTTGGCTTTGACACCAGTGCTTGGTTCCAAAAAGAGGTGTTATTACCCTTTTTCAAACAGCATTTAAAAGGCGAAGGTGAGGCTAACCTTGCCACTGCGACTATGTTCGAAACCGGCAGTAATCGTTGGAAGAAGTTCGATACCTGGCCACCTAAAGCGGGTAATGTACAAACGCTATACCTTGGCAACAATGAACAACTTCTCGATGAAAACACAAGCAAAGGGGCAAGTGAATACATCAGCGACCCCAACAAACCCGTTCCTCATTCAGCAAAAGTCAGTCGCGGTTGGGATAAACCTTATATGGTTGAAGACCAACGCTTTGCCGCAAGACGCCCTGATGTGCTTGTTTTTGAAACCGACGTGTTAGAAAACGATATGACCATTGCAGGTGCCATTGATTTAGATCTTTGGTTTTCTACCACACAAACGGCCGCTGACATTGTCGTAAAAGTGGTCGATGTTTTCCCCGGTAAAGATGACAATACCAATAAAGTGGATAAGGAAACCGGTAATCGACACGAGTTAGTTCGCTGGAGTGTCATTCGAGGTAGATTTCGCGAAAGCATGAGCGAACCCAAACCTTTCGTTGCCAATCAACCCACAAAAGTCACCTTCGACCTGTACGACATACTTCATACATTTAAACGTGGACACAAGCTACAAATACAAATTCAAAGTAGTATGTTTCCCTTTATCGACATTAACCCACAACACTATGTAGACAATATTTTTGAAGCGAAAGAGTCTGACTATGTTAAAGCGATGCACACCATTTACCACAACAAGGACTACCCAAGTGCCATACGCTTTAAAACATTAGACAACTGATCACAATGCGCCACCAGAAGCGCTAGTTTTAGCGCTTCTGACCCACACCTTTATGCCTGTATAAAGGTGTATTGCAAAACACAATAATACATAACAACAAGTACCAACAACGGAAAATACACATGAAAAAGAGCGCAATAGCCCTAAGCTGTGTCAGCGTATTTCTTTTTAGCTGCGCAGCACCTAAGTCGATAACGCAACCTGATAGTACAACGCCCCTAGCGCAAACGGTTAAGCCGAATGAGTTGTCTACGCCTTACACGCTAAAAACTGGCGGCGAGATATCAGAGCACCAAAAACATCTCACCGTAGACAAAGCATTGCTACGCTTTTCATTCGATTTCGACAAAGAAATCCTGTTTGGCGATACCACGCTCACACTGAATGCATCAAAGCCACAATCGACGTTTTCTGTTGATTTAGATACCCGATTTACCCTGCAAGATGTATGGCTAAATGGCGAGCGATTACCCAACGATCGTTATAGCAACAAATACGGGGAACTCATTGTCTCTTCATCTTCATTAGTCGCATTTCCGGCCACGTTACGCGTTGTGTATTCAGGTCATCCGAGAACACCTATACGCGCGCCCTGGGATGGGGGGGTTATGTGGGAGAAAACCGCTGAAGGGCAACCTTGGTTAGCCACGGCGGTGCAAGGCGAAGGCTGTGATCTGTTTTGGCCATGTATAGACCAACCCTTTGGCGAACCCAATGAGACAGAGCTTTACATTACGGTGCCGAAACCTTTGGTTGCCGCCACCAACGGTGTACTTATTAACACCCATGATGAAGGTGAAAACCGCACCTATCACTGGCAAACAAAGTCTGTTCACAATACCTATGGCATTGCGTTAAATATTGCACCATACAAGCAAATGACTACGCAATTTACCAGCATTTACGGAAACACTTATCCGCTTACCTATTACTACTTACCGGAGAAGGAAGATAAAGCAAAAGCGCTATTTGACGAACTACCGGAAATGATAACCTTCTTTGAACGTATGATTGGCCCTTACCCTTTTGCGGATGAAAAAGTGGGCATTGTACAAACCCCACATTTAGGTATGGAGCACCAAACGATTAATGCCTACGGTAATCAATATCGAAAAGATGATGGGGGTTACGATTGGCTGATGCAACACGAATTTGCCCATGAGTGGTTTGGCAATCAACTCACTAATGACAACTGGGATCATATGTGGCTGCATGAGGGTTTCGGAACCTATATGCAACCACTATACGCACAGTACCTTCACGGTAATGAGGCCTACTTTGTTAAACTCAATGCCCAGCGCAAAGGGTTAGCTAACGCCCACCCCATCGTCAGTAATACCTTGATGTCTGAAGAAGATGTCTATGAAAAAGGGCCTGCGGGTGATATTTATGCAAAAGGCGCTTGGGTCATTCATACCTTGCGAGGCGTTATGGGCGATGACGCCTTCTTTCGTTCCGTCACCGAGCTAGTCTACGGCAGAACCGACCCTAAACCTGGTAACTTCAAACCTATTTTTGCTAATACACAAGATTTCATCGATATTGTAAATAAACATAGCGAATCGAACTTAGACTGGTTTTTCGACGTGTATCTTTTCAGTGCGGCTCTGCCTGAATTAACAATGACTCGCCATAAAGACAGTGTCACATTTGCTTGGAAAACTGACAACAACCTCCCCTTTCCTATGCCACTTGAAGTGAGTATAAACGGTAAAATCACCGAGCTTGATATGCAAACAGCGTTTAGCCTGCCAGTGAGCCAATTCGACACAGTGATTGCAGATCCTAATAGCAAAGTATTGAGATACGAACAGCGATATGAAGACTATAAAGCTTGGATAAAAGAAAATAGTAATACCAAGAAGAAGTAACGCTATAGGCATGTCTCTTTTGGATAACACCTTGTTGGTGCTTTTTAACCCAAAGAGGCATGCCGCTGCCTTACCACCTTACTGTTAGCGAATGAGTGCAGATTTTTGAACGACACCATAACACTACGTCAGCTCGCAAAAAGCTATAAGAAAAAGTGTGCTTTAAAGCCGCTCTCAGTTGCTATCCCTCACGGGAAGTTCCTATTAAGCGGTAGAAATGGCGTAGGAAAAACCACGTTATTAAAGATACTAGCCGGCTTGGAAGAGCCCTCAGAAGGCACAATTGAAAGGCCGCCGTGGGCATCAAGTGCTGCTATTGCCTCTGATTGTATCGTTTACCCAGAAATATTAGCGATTCGTGAGCTTGCCGACTTATATGTCAAAGAAGGTAAACTTGATAAAAATGCCTTTGAACAGCGCATTAAGCATTTCAATCTAACGCCATATTTATCAACCTTAGTGGGAGAACTATCAACCGGTTCGCTTCAGAAGCTACGCTTATGTTTAGCTTTAGCAAGCAGTCACCCGTTGGTGCTACTCGACGAACCGTTAAATGGCTTAGACAACGAAAGCGTACTCGTTGCATTAGATGAAATAGCACAGGAACAAAGGCCCATGATCATTGTTGACCATGAAAAGCGTTGTGCCCCACATGTGAAAGGGAAAATTAAAATAGATGACGCAGGATCATGCACTATAACGCCATAGTTGCTCGTTTGTTTAAAGCGCACAACATTGAAAACAGAGGGTTATATTCCGCTATTTCCATAGCAGTTATGCTAATTTCACCAGTAATATTGCTGTTTTTTCCTTTATTGGGATATTGGATATTAGCCATGCCCGTTACCGACATTCGATTCTGGTTAGGGCTGAGTCTACTGCTTGCTATCAGCAAAAGCATGTTGTCTTTTCATTCCGCCGTGGTGAAAGTAAAGTATATCAACTGGGGGATAGACTGTTATGGCAAGCATAAGTTTTACACGCTGTACTGTGTCAATCGGCTTATTGCATGCACCCCGGTCTTCATTTTGCTCGCGATTGGATATGCTGAAGCCCCATTGACTCCCTCTAGTATAATAAGCGGTATCACGATAAGCCTTATTTTAGCCGGTTTTATTACCTTAGACAGCGTTTGGCGTTTAACATCATCAACACCAGCGACGTCCTTCGCTTACTCATTCCAACTACGCTTTTTGCTAACGCCTCTTTTGCGGCTTTATTTAAGGTGGATACTGTTTTTATTCGCCCTTAGCGTGCAGATATACCTTATGGACTCGCAGCAGTCATTTTTATTCAACCTTGGCATTTTTACATTTATCGGTATGTTTACTTTTACCCTGCTATATACATGCAGCGCGTATTGTTTTAACTATGTAGAATCCCATCGCCTATTTTTAATGAGTCTTTCTGCTAGGTTTTATCAATCTTGCTGGCGCAATACTCGCGTTGTACTTTTCTTCATTTGGGCTATCGCGATCGCCTTACCTTGGTCAAGATTACTCCTTTTTTAACCCTCTTTCTTGTCATTCACCTCGTATCCCCCACCAACTGGTATTACCAATAAAGAGGTTTTAACAGGGTGTCATCTTCGCGACGCTTTTTCAGGGTGCCATATTCGATAAACTCAGTGTCATTCGCTAGCTTCCGTGACATTTTTACGCGTTCACTTAATGTGCAAGGGCAATAGGGCTAATCCATTCACGCTAACAAAGGCTTTTTTCGAATAAATCGCTTTTAAGCGCCTTCCATGTGCATTTTTTTGTACTTTTTCGTCACTTTTTGTTTAGAACCAACCCGTATCAACACTGGCCTGTCGATTAAATTAACAAAAAAACCAAAAAATAATAGAACAAAATTTACACTTTATTGCCTTATCTGGTAGACCAATATATTTTAATGCTCTAATATTGGTAAACATTCATTGTCATACACATACAAAGAGAAACGAGTTATGTCTAAGAAAATTGCATTGGTTACAGGGGCTACTGGCGGAATTGGATTTCAAGTAGCAAAGCGTCTAGGTGAAGACGGCTATACTGTTGTATTAAACGGTATCGAAGATGACAAAGGCGCGGAACGCGTAGAAGAGCTAGCAGCACTGGGGATTGAAGCAGAATATTATGGCTTCGATGTTACTAACGACGAAGCGGTGACAGAAAACGTTAAAGCCATCGGCGAAAAATACGGTCAAATCGATGCGGTTATTAACAATGCGGGCGGTTTAGGTGGAAGAAGCCCAATGGAAGAGATGACCACTGAGTTTTACCGCTCGGTCATGGCACTCAACTTAGACAGCGCTTTCTTCGTTTCTCGTGCGGCCATTCCTTATCTTAAGAAAACCACTGGCGGCTCCATCGTTAACTACACATCGAATGCAGCTTGGAATGCAGGTGGCCCAGGTGCAGGTATCTACGGCGTATCAAAAGCAGCGGTTAATACGTTAACCCGTGCACTTGCTAAAGAACTTGCTCCTGCAGGTATTCGCGTGAATGCTGTATCTCCAGGCACTATCGATACGCCATTCCACGCGCAAATTAAAGCCACTAAGCCAGAAGTATTTGCGTCATGGAAAGACAGCATTCTGTTGGGTCGATTAGGTCAGCCGGAAGAGGTAGCCTCTGTTGTTTCTTTCTTAGTGAGTGAAGATGCGTCATTTATTACTGCAGAAACTGTTCAAATTGGTGGCGGCCAAGCTCTAGGGATTTAATTCCTGTTTGTATTAACGAAAGAGCAAGGCCATGGGCGTTGCTCTTTCGCATTTGCCCTCCTTACCATCATAACCTTTTCAACCACGAGAAGGTGTTGAACATAGACATTTAGCGACACCCAGAGGCATGACATGTTGCAATTTCATACATTAACCGACGAAGAAGTTCGTCAGCTTTCAGACACGCTATTTAACGCTCGCACAACAGGCAAAGCGCTACCTGAGTTTCCGGGCAAACTCCCCGCCACACTAGAGCAAGCCTATGCGGTACAAGATCTTTCTATTGCAGCTTCTGGCGATAACGTTGTGGGCTGGAAAGTCGGCATGGTTATTCCAGAGCTTCGTGAGCAAATGAAATCTGAGCGCATAATGGGGCCAGTCTTTAAGAATGTGGCACACTTTATTGGGCATTCTCACGGTGATAATGAGTACATAGAACTGCCTGTCTATACCGATGGCTTTATTGCGGTTGAAGCTGAACTCATGATTGAGATTAACCGCGAGATCACGCCTGGCAGTATAGATACTTCTGCGGATCTATCTCATTTGATTCGTCATGTTTATACCGGGGTCGAAATAGCCAGTAGCCCAGTGAAGGACTTAAATGACTACGGCCCTACTGCGATAATTGCAGACTTTGGCAATAACCACGGCATGGTGGTAGGTGCGCCAATCGAGGATTGGCAATCAAAAATCGCGACCATTGAAACTAAGTGTTTCATCAATGATGAACTGATTAACTCCGCCCCTGCCAACAATGTATTAAATGGGCCAATGGCGGCATTTGCCTATCTTATAGACCAAGCAAGTAAACGTAATATCACGTTACCGAAGGGCACAATGGTGTGCTCGGGAGCGATTACCGGTGTTCACGAAACCTTAGTAGGCTCAACGTCCACAGTAGACTTTGGTGAGGCGGGTAAGATCAATATGAAGTTAGTGGCATTTTAAGCGACAAAACTTCTGATTAATATGAAGGGTGTGTAGTTATTGGCATGTGGTACAAGTGACCACTGCCAATAACAGTTAAAGACATGACTTTAAGTTATGATGCCGACGGGCGCGATGTGCCTTGCCTATTTCCTTCATGCCTTCTGCCTGAAGAAGCATTACCTGCCGCTTTTTGATGAGGACGACGACGAGACGAACGCGGCTGACCATTCCCTTGATTATTTCCTGCTGACGCAGCCCCTTGTTTAGGCTTTTTGGCTTTCTTCGGCTTTTTAGGTGCAGACAATGTCGTGTCTGGCACGTTAACCTGAGGTTCAAACCCATCCATGACTTCACGAGGCAATAGACGCTGTAGTAAGGTTTCAATGTCTTTTAACTGCTGCAGTTCATCTGCACTCACGAAAGACCACGCTTGACCACTTGCTCCCGCTCGCCCTGTACGGCCTATACGGTGAACATAATCAGCTGCCGTGTTGGGTAAATCGAAGTTCACCACCACAGGTAGCTCACTGATATCAATTCCACGTGCTGCAATATCCGTGGCTACAAGTACGTCAATTTCACCGTTTTTAAACCCTGATAACGCTTTCGTTCTCGCGCCTTGGCTTTTATTTCCGTGTATGGCCGCGCTAGGAATACGAGCTTTTGAGAGCTTCTCGGCAATACGGTTAGCGCCATGCTTAGTTCGGCTAAACACTAGTACTTGTTTCCAGTTGTTTTGTTTTATTAAGCAAATAAGCGCGGTGGCTTTCTTTGCTTTATCAAGGGTAACTAAGCGTTGCTCAATTTTGTCTACCGTGGTGTTTGCCGGCGCGGTAGAAACCTTCACAGCGTCTACCGTAATCGTGTGAGCAAGTGTAGTGATCTCTGGAGAAAACGTAGCGGAGAACAATAAGGTCTGACGTTTTGCAGGTAACAATTTTAAGATACGTTTAATATCGTGGATAAAACCCATATCCAGCATACGGTCTGCTTCATCAAGCACTAACATTTCAAGTTGGTCAAACTTCACCGCATTTTGCTGAAACAAATCCAGTAAACGACCCGGTGTGGCAATCAGTACATCTACACCAGAGCGCAGTGCTTTCATTTGTGGGTTAATGCCTACCCCACCAAATACCACGGCCGTTTTTAGCGAAAGAAACGCATTAAATCCACGAACGTTATCTTCCACCTGCGCTGCTAATTCTCGGGTTGGCGTTAAGATTAGCGCTCTTACTCGATTGGATGAGGCAGGCTTACCTGATGATAGTTTATGTAACATAGGCAAGGAAAACCCTGCCGTTTTGCCAGTGCCAGTTTGCGCAGCGGCTAACACGTCTTTACCTTCAAGTACTAGCGGGATTGCTTGTTCCTGAATGGGAGACGGCGACGTGTAACCCTGTTTTTCAATAGCTTGTAAAAGCGGGGTTGACAGTCCCAACTCAGTAAATGACATATGATGACTCCTAAAAAATAAAATGCGCTATGAGATATAGCCTAGGGGCGCTGGAGAGCTATCAGTTTGTAGCAGGCTTAAAACGGTAAAGGTCACTATGTGAATCGCGTGAGGGACTGACAGAGAACTAACGGCTGAAGCGTTTATCAAATTTAAATAGTACCAACTTATTAGGCGCGCATACTACCACTGTTGCGCCCTTCAAGCCAGATTAATTTTTAATCAAACCTAGACTAAACCTATCCTCTAAGTCAGTTATCTACTGTATTCAACTGCGTATCATGAGTAGCGCTAATCAACACCCTAATGCAAAACCTAAGAGGAAATAACATGCAACCACTACTCCAAAATGATATTCAACGTACCTGCGGGGCAGCAATGAACGGCACTACACCTTTGACAACCCAGGCTAGCGCGTCTGTGCGTATCGATAACTCTATTTATAGTCACTCTCCAAGCCAGAGTGCATCGACTGTCGTTGTGGCGCACAGCTACGTTTCAGATAATGTTGCTTGGTCATTGAGAAAGTAACTCTGCCAACATGAGAAACAAAAAAGGGTGTTCACCGATAACCTAGGCGAACACCCCTTCTATGTACTATTTTTGTTTTACGCTTTTACTTTTGCGCAGGCATCAGTAATTTTTTGCCATTCCTGATTCACCACCCAATCAGTTTTAGCGACCCAAGTGCCGCCAATAGCGAAAACATTATTTAAGCTTAAATAGTCTTGGTAGTTGTCTTGAGATATACCGCCAGTTGGACAAAATTTGGTATCTTTGAATAGACCGCCTACTGCTTTGAGGAAGCCTGCACCGCCCGATAAGGCTGCAGGAAATAGCTTAAGTTCTCTAAAACCATGCTCTCTGGCTAATACAATATCAGCCACGGTAGACACGCCTGGTATCACTGGCTTACCGCATTGGGTCAGTTTACTCAGTAATTTCTCGGTGACCGCTGGTGTCACGATGAAATCGGCACCAGCTTCTAGCGCCACATTTAACGATGCTTCGTCAACAATGGTCCCCGCGCTTACAATCATTTCAGGCAACTCAGCCTTTATCGCAGACAGTGCTTTTGCTGATTGTTCTGAACGTAAAACAACTTCAACGGTTTTTAGTCCAGCAGCATGCATGGCCTTTGCAATAGCCACCCCATCATGTTCGTTGTCTACCTGAATAATTGGCAGCAGAACCTGCCCATCCATTAATGACGATACTGAATCCATATCACTTTTCTCTCAATGTGTTATCTGACTATTAAGCCAAATTTTGTACGAAATCTTGATAAGTGCCCGCTTCTACAATGGCACCACGATGTTGAATAACAAATGCAGCGCATTTAGACGCTTTCTGTACAGCGTCTTCTATCTCTACGCCGGCTAAACGTGCCCCTAAGTAAACACCATTAAACGCATCGCCAGCAGACGTGGTATCCACCACTTTCGTAGCTGGCGTGAGAGGGATAGTCATCCGGTTACCCTCGGCAATAACCGTGACGGGATCACTACCATTTTTTATGATAATTTCATCAAACGTAAACTGCTCTAAGTAACTAATGACTTCATCAATGGTTTCAAAACCATATAAAAAATTAAAATCTTCGAGTCCTGGCAAGACGACATCCGCCAGTTCAAAAGCCTTCGCATAAAGCGCTTTTGCTGCCTCATTATCACGCCACAGAGACGGTCGGTGGTTCATGTCAAAGACTAATTTTGTGCCCGATGCTTTAAGCTTACTTAGCAGCATCCAATATTGTGCTAAATCATCTTCATTCAAAATAGCGAGTGCAATGCCAGAGAACAACACCATATTCAATGCGGTCATAGACGCGATATCAGTCGCATCAAACATAGACATCATTCGTTTTGCGGCAGAATCTGAACGCCAGTAGATAAACGAACGCTCACCCTCGTCATCAGTGTATATTCTGTATAAACCAATATGCTTTTCAGTATCGCGTTTTAAGAAACGTGTACTGATATTTTCTTCTTCCACCCCCGCGACCATTTGGTCACTTAAAGGATCGCTTCCTACGGCACTAATATAAAACGTTTCATGTTGGTTAAACGTGCGCTTTAAATACACTGCAGAATTATACGTATCGCCTGCAAACCCTTCTGATAGCTGGCCATCAAGCTCTTTTAGCTCGGCCATGCATTCACCAATAAATCCCACTCTCATGTATGCGGACTCCGAAATGTCTTCACCTATGCCCATTTACTGGCTTAGGGATGTTAATACCTATTAATGCGTTTACTTTTGAGCCAGAAAATCGACGATACGGGGCTCGGCTGTGTTATCGAATTTGTTACCACTTAAATGGTTTTGAGGCTCACCCACGGTCAATTCAATGGAAATAGGTGCCGAGTCCTCAAACAGGTTATTTGTAACGTTGGCAATTTGAACACCATGGAAAAATAGGCTGGCGTGACGTGAATTACGTTTACCTTTGCCTACATTATTGATGACGTTGTCGGTCACTGTCACTTGTGGGCCGAAGGTACTCTCATCTCTGCCACCACGATAAACCAATGCCAAAGCGCCTTCTATATTAGTGAAGCTGTTGTCACTCACGTGTAACATTTCCACGTTGTATATCCCTAAATCATCTTTTTCTTTATTAAACTTTAATACGTGACCGGAAATATTGGAAAATTGGCTATGGGTAATGGAGAACGATTTTGCAAAGCTTCGTGCCCCTGCAGCAAAAAAGTGGTAACTATGGTTAACGGTTAAATCCACAACCTTAGTGTTGTCCATTTCAAAACGGTAGTTAGTTCTAAGCCCCCACTTTTGCGTGCGAATAAGGGTATTCCCTGTAGCGTCGGGGGCGTCTTCACCTGACAGTACTAACCCTGAAAGAGAAAGCGCGCCATTATCCTTAATTTCAAACAATGCTGAACGTTGGGGAAGCAGTTTGGCTTTATGAGGATGTTTTGCCTTAATCACTAACGCTTTATCAATATAAACAATTTTTTGCTCATTATAGACGCCATCATTGAGGAGTAGCACGTCACCGTCAGAGGCATTGGCAACTGCATCAAATAACGCGTTAGTGCCAGCGGACACTTCATGAACCTTGCCAGAACCAAAAGCGGTATCGTACGCTTTTTTGGTGTACCAGCTTGGGCCAACGTCGTTTTTTGTTAGCGCTTTAACCGAATTAGATGCGCCGACGGTAACGCCATCAACAGTCACGTTGTAACCCGTGTCAGCCGTTATGCTGTCGTCTACATTAAACCCTTCACTAATTTTCTTATCTACCGGGTAATTAGCTATATTATCGTTAAACGTGATACCGCTTATATCATCGAAAAAGCTAAAGGTAGTGTCTGCCTTATCGCTGATGACAAGGTTTTGTTCAAAGCGACTGTCTATAGGCGCAGCGGAGCGCTCTTCATCAGCCCCTGCAGCCAGTTGAATGTGACTGACATCAATGAAGGTATTGTGATGAACATACGCATTTTTAACTTGGTGATAGCGGTTTATGGGCGAATTGGGAACACCATTCATAATGGTAAACCCGCTGCCAAAACGATAACCCGTTAGCGACTTAAATACATTGTTAGCCACTTCTTGGTCTTGGTTGATGATGCGCACACCGCCGGTATTCGCCACCCCGTTTCCTAGAAAAACATTTTCAAGAATCTTATTCCCATTGCCGTGGCGCAACGTTAACGTCCCTCTAGATTCAATAAAGGTATTGCCCTTGAGTGTATTGCTTCCTGACTTAACACTGATAATTTCAACTTCGCCATTACACTTATCAAACACGTTGTTTTCGACAAGGGTAAATGAGTCTTCTAGTGAATAGTGGCTAGTACCAATCCGTAGCGTTTCCCCTCCATTAGAACCTAGCTCAGGGCGAAACCCAAAGTAGTTATTGTCAATGCGGTGGTGATTTTCAATACTCTCTTCGCTATTGAGGCGCACAGCGACGGTAACGCCTCGGTTTCGCTTACCAGCAAGATAGCTGTGGTCTAGGCGATTATGTTTGCCGTAAAGCGCTACCCAGTAGTCATTCTCAAAGCGGTCGGGCTTAGAGTAGTCTTCTATAACTAACTCTGTCACTCGAACATGATTAGCTAAACGGTTCTTATTAACCTGGTAATTGACCACGGCGCCGGAAGGAGAATAACCGTCTTTAAATACAAGACCAGAAACCACAAGGTGCTTTCCGCCTATAGCTAGGCTTGATTGACCCGATAAGATAACCTTACCTTTTTCCTCAACAGTCAATTCGATAGGCTCGTCGGCTGTGCCTTCTGCATCGAATACCATTTCGAAGTCTTCATAGACACCGTTTTTTAAGATAACGCGATCGCCTGGGGCTAAATCACTCACGGCTTTTTGATAAGCGCTTAAAGAATCAACCAAGAAATCCTCTGCAAGTGCCGGCTGCGCACTTAATACAACGGTTGAGCCAATCAAAAGCGTGAATCGTTTAAATACTGACATTCGTTCTACTCCCTGACAAAAAGCAAAAACATATGCAAAGCGCAGAACAAACTCGTCCGTTTGCTGCGTACTTCACCCCGTACAGGATGATTGAAAAACAAATATGTTTTATTGCCGTTATCAAATTGTTACTAACTCTAGAGGTTAAATCTAACCAATAAAGCCGCTAAAAACAACCAATTTATTTTACCAAATCAAATTAACCTATATTACCAATTGATAAATGTTAAAAAATTGCTACTATTGTGAATGGTTGTATCTACCTGCTTTTGCGCTTAGCGCTGTTTTCAGGATACAATCGTCATCTTAACAGTGTGTTTGGCATATGTAGAAAAAGGTAGAATTAATGAAAACCCGTCGGCTTTTTTGGAGTATTGTCGAGAAGCTTGAATCGCTTATCGATCAGGGTATATACCCCGTTGGCAGTCGATTGCCTGCGGAAAGAGAACTTGCGGAAACGTATCAAGTAAGCAGGCCTACCATCCGAGAAGCGATAATTGCGTTGGAAGTACGCGAGCGCGTGGAAGTAAAGACCGGCTCCGGCGTTTATGTGCTGCAACAGAAAAACAGCCAGAACAATTCTAAACCTATTAGTGCGTTTGAACTCACACAAGCGAGAGCATTAGTGGAAGGCGAGGCTGCTGCGCTTGCTGCCTCAACAATCTCTCAAGAAGAACTGGCTGAACTGCATCAAACGTTGGTAGAAATGAAGACGCCCGAGAAAGCAGATGCTGCCGATCAACGTTTCCACCAAGTTATCTCTCAAGCTACCCGTAACAATGCCATTCTTATTTCAGTAGAAAATTTGTGGCAATTACGACGCACTGTTCCGCAAGTTGTTAGTGCCTACAGTGAAGTGTGCTCGCAAGGGAATGAGCAGCGCTTGAAAGAACACACCGCAATATATGATGCCATTGCGAATAAAGACCCAGCAGGTGCCCGGCGCGCTATGCATTATCATTTCAATCGCCTGATTAATGCACTCTTTGATGCAAGCGAAGCAAAAGCACTTGAAGAAATTAAACGCAAAACCGATGAAACCCGCGATCTTTACTCAATCTCTCATTTAAGTCAGTAAATCTAAGCGACAACATCATCGTTGATGATTTTATGGCGCACAAAATAAAACAGGCTTCTTACGAAGCCTGTTACTTACTAGGGTACTCAGTGAGTTATGTTGTTTTTATTGACTTGAGTTCGTACTGCTTTCCCCGACCGAAGATAAAAAGTAACCTTGAAGGCTCTACTCTATACTTGCCACAAAGTCTTCAATCGGCTTGACCAATAAAGGCCCCACGACGGCCCGCACACACCTACGCCGCCGCAGGATAAACTTAAGCTAGACCTGACTTCCTCTGAAGGTTACACCTTAGTGCTTGTATGCCAGAGACCGTCTATTCTTTCCGTCTGCGTAAAATAAATGTAACCAAAATCCTGCCACCGGTCAACCATTTATTTTACCAATGATGACAATAATACATTACCAATACAAAAACTGGTCATTCCAATTTTGAGATGTGTACGTTTTTTCCTATGGGTCCCCCCCTCACCTCTTACAGATAAAATGTGAATATTTCTTTACCTTGTATAATTTAAAGGTTAAAAAGCGGCCTAGTATTAATTATCCAACGTTGAGTGCCCAACGCCGGTATCTCTGGAGCTGACTGCTAATATGAATGTAGATAACCTTGTGATACATCTTGATGAAGCACTAGCCAACATTAAAGCTGCGATCTACACGGAAAGTTTTGCTATACAATTACTTGTTTTAGCCGCTATCTACTTGGTGTCTTTCCTTGTTTCACGTCAGCTTAAGTACGCACTTAAGATTGAACGCCGGCCGCAGCTTAAAGGAACACATACGCTTTACGGATTAGCCCATAAAGCCAGTGACACCCTATTTCCAATCATCACTATTAGCGCTTTAAAGCTTACCTCAGTGCTTTCTGAGCAATATCAGTTTGACGCATGGCTACTTAACGTGGCCATTGTTGTGGCCGTTATGCTTTTTGTTAATTCATTGATTAGGATCTTTGTAGAAAACGCACTTTTTGCAGGCTTCATGCGTTACGTTGCCATGCCTGTCTTGTTTCTACATCTTGTGGGTGTGTTACCTGTCATTACCGATGCGCTACAAAGTATCTCTATTTCTATCGGTAACGTGAATATTTCAGCCTACGGCGTTACCAGAGTGTTCATTTTTGGCGGGTTGCTATTTTGGCTAGGCAGAGCGTCCAACACTGTGGGTCAAAACATCATCCGTAATCACAATACGTTAGACGGCTCAACTAAAGAGGTTTTTGCGAAGCTTTTTGAGGTGGCGCTTTTTTGCATTGTGTTTCTTCTACTACTAAACGTAATGGGGATAAACCTTACCGCCCTAGCGGTATTTGGTGGTGCATTAGGTGTAGGACTCGGGTTGGGGTTGCAGTCTATCGCGTCAAATTTTATCTCCGGTATTATCATTTTATTAGATAGATCTCTTACTGTAGGCGATTATGTGGAACTCGAAGATGGCCAAAAGGGTATCGTGCGTGAATTCAAAATGCGTTACGCCGTACTTGAAACCTTCGATGGCAAAGATATTCTCGTACCCAACGAAAAATTTATTAGTTCACTCCTCATAAACTGGACGCAT
Source organism: Alteromonas sp. B31-7 (assembly GCF_015767655.1). NCBI lineage: Bacteria > Pseudomonadati > Pseudomonadota > Gammaproteobacteria > Alteromonadales > Alteromonadaceae > Alteromonas > Alteromonas sp. B31-7. Next base: position 823,934 of record NZ_CP065233.1, on the reverse strand, counting down.
AAAGACCCAAAACAACGTTATCGTATTGATTTTTCTGTGGCCTATAAAACCGATATTCGTGCCATGGTCGACATCATAAAAGACGCGGTGTCTCAACACCCGCAGGTGATCAGCGGTGATGCTGTGCCTTTTGAAGAACGCCCAGACTGTGAAATAGACAGTTTCGGCGACTCAGGCGTGAATATGTTCGTCGAGTTTTGGATTGAAGGGGTAGACGATGGGAAAAATCGCGTCGGGGGCGATTTGCTACTGACTGTGTTTGAAACACTAAAAGAACATGGTATTGAGATTCCCTTTCCGCAGCGAGAAGTACGTGTACTCAACGAAGGTCCTAGTATTAAAGAAACCACGCCGTAAGGGAAAGGTCTTGCTTGCGGCCTTTATCTTGGCGTCTCCCCGTGCTGAGTGCACATTATAAATTTTGCCATACGCAATCAAAAACACCTAAATAGAGTTAAATAAGCCAGATTTTTCGCTTATTATATGCCTATTTGTATCAGCATGAGATTTTAGGCATGACAAAGCAGCGTATTAAGCAATTAGTAGAAAGCCTTGCTCACCAAGAGGGTGTTTCGGAAACAGGCATTAAAGGGGTGCGTACTTTCAAGATAACGTCCTCTATCCCTTGTTCTCCAGCAGTTTATGAGCCCACTATCATCGCCATTGTGAGTGGTCAAAAAGAAGCCATACTGGAAGGCAATAAATTGACTTACGACAGTCGCCAATACCTGTGCTGTTCCGTGTCGATGCCCGTTGAAGCAGGCACACCAAATGCGTCAGTAGAAAACCCGCTATTAGGTGTTTCAATTTCTCTAGATACTAAAGTCATGACCGAGTTGGCGCTAGAAATTGAAACCGCTTCCGGCCTAATTAAGTCCCCAAAACCTAGTGAACAACTCAGCAGTTTATCGTTAGCTGATTGGGACGATAATTTTTCCGAGGCACTTTTTCGGCTGTTACAGTTAGGGGGCAACAAATTAGATACCGCCATATTAGGCGAGGCTAGGCTGCGAGAACTTTACTATGCGGTATTAAAAGGTAAAAGCGGATTAGCCGTTAAACGTGCCTTCGGCATAGGCAACGAAATTGCGCGGTCTATCGATTATTTGGCTACTCATTTGAACGACAATGTCACCATTGATGAACTTGCTTCGCAGGTAGGTATGAGTCGTGCGGTTTTCCATCGTAAATTCAAACAAGCAACCTTGATGTCTCCCATTCAATTTATGAAGTCTATGCGATTGAATAACGCAGCAATGCAGATAGCATCAGGTAAGAATGTAAGTGAAGCAGCAATGTCTGTAGGCTACGTTAGTTCATCTCAGTTTAGCCGTGAATTCAAGCGGTTATATGGCCTTTCGCCAAAACAATGGACTCAGTCTAGGCCGCTCCCCGAGATGCTTCAACCCGACACTTATAAAGAGGCCAGTAAGCCAGCCTTTAATTAAGTGCAGGCCTAATTAGGGAAAGCATCAAAGCACGAGGTGCTTCACGTTAATAGCGGGCGCGGATGACATCCCATTGCCACTCAACGTCAGACAGGTTGATAAGGGCAAGAAATCGCGAGTAATTGTCTTGTCCCATGGCACTGGCCACTGTTTTTAGTTGTGACTTTGCTTTAACGGCTTTGACATGCAGTAAATCTAGTCGTTTATCCGCATTGCTTTCAAAGTTTGTATCACGTATGTCATTCACTTTCTGCATCGTCTGCCAGTAGGTTAATACGTAATCCACTAGGCGCAAATGGATGCTCACCATTCGCTTATTTTCAAATACCTGAGCAAATAAGGTAGGGGTTAGCCACTTTTTAAAACTAGATTCCGTTTCTTGCTGAACACTTTCTAACAGCAAGGCTAACACCTGCCGATATTCCCGTATCAGCTTTAAATGCACGTTGGTACCGCATTCGTTGGAAGAAAGCAAAGTTAAATCATCAACCAGCATTTCAAGGCTAACAAGGTGTCGCTGAATTTGGGCCATGGCTAAAACTAGTGTTCGCTATTTGGTGCAGAAAATTGCCGTAAACATAGCCACTTAGTGTACCCAAATTTTGAACTGCTTTCAGAATGGAATCCACGTTTTTTGAAAAAATAAAAAAGGGCGATTGATTATCGCCCTTTGAATTTATCAGTAGATTTCAACGCGTGCGTATCATTACCTACATATTTAATGGCTTGCCAAGATCATGACGCAAATCGAAACGATCGAGAGTCATCACCTTTGTCCACGCTTTTACGAAATCGTTGACAAACTTCTCTTTCGCGTTGCTGTAAGCATATACTTCGGCCACGGCTCTTAGTTCGCTGTTTGAGCCAAAGATAAGATCAACAGGTGTACCTGTGTATAGTACTTTACCTGTATTACGATCCATGGCTTGGTAAACGCCTGCATCATCGGTTTTCTGCCATTTCACACCCATATCTAGCAAGGTCACGAAAAAGTCATTCGATAAGGTACCTGGGTTTTCAGTGAATACCCCATGTGACGCACCCTCTGCATTCACATCGAGTACCCGTAGGCCACCAAGAAGTACCGTCATCTCAGGCACGGTAAGATAAAGTTGATCAGCTTTATCTATCAACATTTCCGTCGGTGTGCGATAGCTCTTTTCTGCATTGTAGTAATTTCTAAACGCATCAGCGCTAGGCTCAAGCAATGAGAACGAGTTCACGTCAGTTTGTGCTTGCGTTGCATCGCCGCGACCCGGAACAAACGGAACCGTCACTTCAACGCCTGCATCTGCTGCCGCCTTTTCGATGGCCGCTGCGCCACCAAGAACAATGAGATCGGCCAACGATACCTGCTTTTTATTAAACATGCCTTCGTTGAAGTCGCTCTGAACTTCTTTCAGTTTAGCCACCACCATTTTAATGGTATCAGGCTCATTTACATCCCAACTAATCTGAGGCTCAAGGGCGATACGTGCACCGTTTGCGCCGCCTCTAAGATCTGACGCTCTAAAGCTAGACGCAGAAGCCCATGCGGTTTTCACCAATTGTTGTACCGTTAAACCAGTGTCCAGAATGGCCGCTTTCAATGCCTTGGCATCGTCTTTGTCAATCAGTGGGTAATCCACTTCAGGAACAGGATCTTGCCAAATAAAGTTTTCTTCTGGGATATCTGTGCCTAAGTATCTCTCTTTTGGCCCCATGTCTCTATGAGTAAGCTTAAACCAGGCCTTCGCAAACGCTGTAGAGTACTCTTTGGGATCAGCAAGGAATCGTTCAGCGATAGCACGGTATTTAGGATCGTACTTTAAGGCAAGATCTGCCGTGGTCATCACAGGTGGATTGCGTTTACCTTCCACGTGCGCATCCGGAACTGACTTATGCAAAGATTCGTCGGTGGGTACCCATTGAATTGCGCCTGCTGGACTGCGCGTTTGTTTCCACTCAAAGCCAAGTAGGTTTTGTAAATACAAACTCGTCCACTTTGTGGGAAGTTGCGTCCAAGCGCCTTCTAGTCCACTAGTGACCGTGTCTTCTGAATGCCCTTTCCCGCATTTGTTTTTCCAACCTAAACCTTGCTCTTCAAGACCTGCACCACCAGGCTCTGCACCCAAACAATCTGAAGGTTTATGTGCGCCGTGCATTTTACCGAAGGTGTGACCACCAGCAATAAGCGCTACAGTTTCTTCATCGTTCATCGCCATACGTGAAAAGGCAATGCGGATGTTCTTAGCTGACCCCATAGGATCAGGCACCCCTTTTGGACCTTCAGGGTTAACGTAGATTAAGCCCATGTGGGTTGCGCCTAGCGGACGTTGCAATTTGCCATCACGCTCTTCACGGTCACTGGCTAACATCTCTACTTCTGGGCCCCAATACACCATATCAGGTTCCCAATCATCAGTTCTACCACCTGCGTAGCCGTAGGTGTCAAAGCCCATGTTTTCCATGCCCACTGTACCGGCAAGGATCATTAAGTCGCCCCATGAAATAGACTCACCATACTTTTGCTTTATTGGCCAAAGTAAGCGGCGGGCTTTATCTAAGCTTGCATTGTCAGGCCAGCTATTTAGTGGGTCGAATCGCATTTGACCACCATCACCGCCACCACGACCATCTAACGTTCGGTAGGTACCAGCACTATGCCAAGCAAGACGAATGAAAAAAGGACCGTAGTTTCCAAAATCTGCCGGCCACCAATCTTGCGATGTAGTAAGGAGTTCATTTACATCAGCTTTAACCGCGGCTAAATCTAACTTCGAGAATGTTTCTGCATAATCAAAGTCTTCACCTAGTGGGTTTGAACGTGTGTCATGGTCTCGAAGTTGCGATAAATCCAACTGCTCAGGCCACCAAAATTTATTATTTTTAGGCTGAAATGGCACGCTAGTACCGCTACCTTTTGCGCCAGCAGGCTTACTGATTTGATCGTTGGCAATTGCCCCAGTCGCTGCAAGCGACAAGGCGATTAGGCCTGACAGCGTGGTTTTCTTAAACCTTTTTATCGTCATGGTCTTGTTCCCGTTTTTTCTCGTGTGTTAGCCCTCGTCAATGACGTAGGGAGCTTCTTTGTCGTGTCCACATTCTTTACGCCGACAACGCGTTAACAATTTGTTTACACCAAGCTCTTAAAAGATAGATAGCAAGACGAGAAATTTACAGTTGATAAAACAAATGGGCTTAATAGGAAATTTGAATTAGCCTTTAAAAATCGTTAAACATCAATAATTAAAGCTATTTTATGAGACCCTTAATGACACTGCAGGGTTAACTATAAAACACGTGTGTGAGCGTGAAGTCTTTACACTTGGTGAGTAAAGTTGTGTTGCTCAAAATACCGGCAACTTTACAAAACTGTTTGTATACTCATCAAATCCCTTCTCGCTTTGAAAATATTACCCAATTTCTCCCCCGGTTTTGGTCATATTTACGCTGGCACACCTCTTGAACACCTCCCTATGAAAACTCAACAGCGAAAGCGGGGGAAATTCTTCTCTCATCATATCGTGAAACTTGAGTCGCCAAATTGCCGGTTAATCGGCACTTGGTGAAGGACAACGTTAAAGACAAGAGGAATCATTATGAAAAACACACTTACAGCTATTGCAAGTATTGCCGCATTAACTTCATTTGGCACATACGCCCAGTCTAGCGACTACCCTATGGATGACAGTGGGTTTTACGTCGGTGGTAACTATGGTTACCTAAAAGCCGAAGGTGAAGATGACTTCGACGACGATAAGGACGTATGGCAAGGACTACTTGGTTATAAGTTTAACGAATGGGTAGCACTAGAAGGTAGTTACATAGATTTCGGCGATTATGGCAGTGACCTTGCTGGCGCTGAAACCGACGGCTACACTGCTGCGGTAAAAGGGATCCTTCCTATTTCAGACCGTTTTTCTCTCTACGCAAAAGTGGGGCAACTTTGGTCTGAAACAGAGTACAACTTCGGTACTGCTACTGGCGACTACGACGACGAGAGCTTGTTTGTTGGGGCTGGTATCAGTTATGAAATCACACGTAATTTCCTCGTTAATGCAGAGTACACGGTGTACGACACGACGCTAGATGCAGATGAAGCTGTTGACGACATTGACGATACTGACTTTGAAACAGATTTAAAACAAGCCAGTTTAGGGATTGAATACCGTTTCTAATCATTATTCGCAGAAATAAACGTTATTTCTTTGAAGGCGGCACCTCTCACGGTGCCGTTTTTAACGTTGAATGTAAATTCGCCTATTGATAGTCATTTTATACGCTTTCACTTGTTACGCCGCTAAACGAATTAGGCTAGCATACCAATCATTACACCTTCGGCGACAACACTATGCTTTTACTTGCTTTAATATATCTCACGGCGGCGCTCGTGGCTGTGCCTCTGGCCAAAAGGTTAGGGTTAGGTTCTGTTCTAGGTTATTTAATAGCAGGTATCCTGATTGGGCCCTCATTAGTGGGTGACCAAACTGAAATTATGCATTTTGCTGAGTTTGGTGTCGTCATGATGCTGTTTTTGATAGGCCTTGAGCTGCAGCCATCACGATTATGGACACTTCGCCACTCCATCGTTGGGTTGGGAGGGCTTCAAGTTCTGCTCTCAACCGCCGCTATTTTCAGTGTAGCTTACTTCGCGCTGCAATTGGCTTGGCAAACCTCTCTCACCGTGGGGCTTATGCTCGCTCTTTCTTCCACGGCAATTGTGGTTCAGTCGCTAGAAGAAAAAGGCTGGCTTAGATTGGATGCTGGGCAAAACAGCTTCTCCGTGCTTTTATTCCAAGATATTGCTGTCATCCCTATTCTTGCTTTATTACCGTTACTTTCTTTTATGCCTGAAAGTGCCATAGAAAGTGAGCACTCACTTATTTCGAGCTGGTCTGCGTGGGAGAAAGTTGCCGTATCCGCTGCGGCTATTGCGGGAATTATCGTGGCGGGAAAATATGTATCTGCACCGATATTTCGATATATTGCACAAACTCATATGCGTGAAATTTTCACCGCGTTTGCATTGTTTCTTGTAATAGCCATTGCTTTGCTGATGCAATCTATCGGATTGTCGCCTGCACTAGGCACTTTCCTCGCCGGTGTCGTATTAGCTGAAAGCGAGTTTCGCCACGAGTTAGAAGCAGATATTGAGCCTTTTAAAGGATTGTTGCTCGGCTTGTTCTTTGTCACGGTGGGTGCGTCTATTAATTTTACGTTATTGCTAGATAACAGCTTACTCATTGTCATGTTAGTGGTGGCGTTAATTGCCATTAAAGCATTAATTCTCTTCGCGCTAGGCACCTTATTTTCAATCAACAAACGACAACGTCTATTGTTTGCCATTGCCTTAGCCCAAGGTGGAGAGTTTGCCTTTGTTCTTTTATCCCTTTCTCGCCAGTTGAGTATAGTCAGTGACAACGAAGCTAACCTAGTCACCTTGGTGGTAGCGCTATCTATGGTCATCACGCCGTTGCTACTCATGCTCTATGATTATGCGCAAAAACACCGTAAAACAGACACTCCTGCTTTTGATGCGCCGAGTGAAATTGGGGAGTCGAAACATGTCATTATTGCTGGATATGGGCGCTTTGGACAGATTATTGGCCGCTTACTCAAGGCACAAGGGTATGAAGTGAGTGTGTTAGACCATAGTCCCACGCAAATCGACCTGCTCCGTAAGTTTGGTAATAAAGTGTATTACGGGGACGCCGCGAGAAAAGAGTTATTGGATGCAGCAGGCGCTCAACATGCACAGCTTCTTGTTATTGCCATCGATGATGTAGACAAGTCTATGGCAATTGTGGATTTAGCGAGAAAGCACTATCCCAATCTCAAGTTAGCGGTAAGAGCACGAGATCGACGCCACGCTTATCAACTCATAAGATTGAACGTCACTACATTCAACCGTGAATTGTTTGACTCTGCTATTGTACTTGCCGTTGAATCTCTCAAATTGCTCGGCAATGAAGATACGGATGCCGAAAGAGCGGGCAGGATGTTTAGGGAGCACGACATTGAATCAATGAAAATGCTTGCCGATGTATGGGGCGATGATAAGTCTTACGGAGTGGCAATTAAACAAAGAATGCAGGACCTCACGCAAGTGTTGGCGCAAGACTCTCAAGCGGGAGATAGATTTAATACCTGTAACAATAACGACAAGTTCGAGAAAGCTGAGGTAAAAAATAACAGTAAAAGTGAATAAGCGGCCTGATAGAGGGCATTTTATTTCTACAGGTTTTAAGCATGAAAAGCCATACCTAAATATTGCATCGCATACGTCACCGTAAAGGAGTTAACTTTTTGCTGATTCATACTTAGGTATAATAATGGGGACTTAACTATTCGAGTAGGCAAAGTGCAAAGTCTCGTTTCCCTTTCATTTTTCATTGCTATCGCTGCATGTACTGCCACTGGCAGCGCTTTAGCGACGAAGGCGAAACGTGGTAAATCGAAAGCTGATACACATGCTTCTTTGGCTTGTGCACTGATTGCGATAACGTTAATCCTACGTTGGACTACCACCGAGTTACCATTGCCCACTGTGCTCATTCTCACTGGCTTTGTTTTTGGGCTATTAGGTTGCTACCAACTCTTCTTGAGTTTATCTGCGCTTCGACAAAAGAAGGATTCATTGAATACCTATGCGTGGTGGACGTTTGTAGGTGGCAGCATCGCAACCTGCCTCTGCTTCTATATTTCACCCAGTCTTACCGAAGCGCTTAATATGAGTATCGCTGCATGCATATTACTTCTTTGTGAAGGCACCCTTTACAATGAAAGGCTGGTCATTCGATCGCATGGATACGCTATGAAGAAGTTGTTATTCGCAAGCGCGTTTGTGCTATTTTTCCATGGGGTAGTGTCCGCTGCATTAACGCTAGCAGGAGAATTCAGCGACATCCATCTTCTCCACCAAGTGAGTTTAATATTGGTCGATGTCGCCACAATTGTATTGGCGTTTACCCTTTTCAATAACCCACTTGCCAGTGAAATTAGCGTGCCTTTAAACACACTGACACCTAGCTGTGATGGTTACTACTCTCGAGAGCAAATGATACAACTTTTTGAATCTTATCCTGCCTATTCTACTCATTCTGTTATTCTTGTAAGAATCAATGCTCTCGCTGATATTAAACAGGATCTGGGCGAAAGCTTTTACAAAAACAGTATTAAAAAGGTGGTTTCCAGCCTTAAGCAATACACCCGTGAGCAAGATACGATAGCGCGATTGTCAGACGATACTTTTGCCGCTGTGCTAAAGGGTGTGCCGGAAGAGGCCTCTTTAGCGATTGCTGACCGGTTCGCTAACGACCTCACTGCACACAACCTACAAACACATTCGAACACGCCGGTTTTTACCACTCACATTTGTGTGTTTGACTCTATTTCGGCTGCGCTAACTGCCACATCAGAATCCTCCACTGATAGACCAGAAGGGAAAGGTAATTGCGCCCTGCAGCTGGCATATTAACCCCTTGCCTATATGGCGTTAACTTCCGAACTCCGTGAAAAAGTTACACTGACGGGCTAACTACATATCAAAGCCCATTCATCTATTCAGATATATATCAATAAGATAGAGCAGTTTAAAGCGTCACTCTATTAGGAATGATTCCTGCACTTCTCCCTGTTATACAAAATGACATGGATTCGATGTCGGGAGAAAGATTGTGACTAAAAATAATATATTCACCCCTGGTGAAAACTGTTGGGTCAGTAGCGAAGCACGCTATGTGACGCCGCTTATTGATTGCGCGAATTATTACAAGGCGCTTCATAATGCGATTTCCAAAGCCCAACACAGCATTTTTATTGTCGGCTGGGATATTGATAGCCGCATAAGATTGCTAAGAGGTAAAGATGAAGAAAACGCAGAAGCACCAAGCGTAGTCAGTGATTTACTGGCCTGGAAAGCAGAACAAAATCCCGATATTAAAATATATCTATTGCGCTGGGATTCTTCCTTAGCATTTTTTGCGCAACGTGAAATGTGGGCCAAAGAAGTATGGGAAGAAAAGACACCCGATAATGTAGAAACCCAACTGGATGACACCATTCCTATGGGCGGTAGTCAGCACCAAAAAATAATTGTGGTGGATGACGAACTTGTATTCTCTGGCGGTATGGACATTTCAACCAATCGTTGGGATACCCGAGACCACCCCGTGCAGTCGGAAGAGCGTCAAGGCCCTGATGGTGAATATCCACCACTGCATGATGTACAAATGGTATCCAGTGGCCCTGTGGTAAAAGATTTCGCAACATTGGTGAGATGGCGCTGGGAGCGTGTTGCTGACAGCGAGCCTATCGCATTAAGAGAGGAAGCTGACACAGGTTTAACCGCGGCTAAACCTCGCACCTGGCCGGATGATTTTCCACCAGAATTTGAAAATGTAAGCTGTGCATTGGCGCGTACTATCCCGTTTATGGATGAAGTCGAGCCCGCACAAGAAGTTCGCACGATGCTGCTTGATTTAATTAATCAGGCGGAGTCGTTTATATACATAGAAAACCAATTTACTACACGTCAGGAAATCGCTGAAGCGCTTAACAAACGGCTCAAGGCGTGCCCTAATTTGCATGTCATACTTGTAAGCTCCTATGAACCCAAAGGTAAGTTTGAATGTGAGGCTTTTTGGGCCAGTCGAATCGAGTTTAAGGCTATTTTAGAGAAGGGTATTGACCCTAAACGTATTCGCCTCACCTACTCTTCTATTGAAGACATGCAGGGCCGAAAAGCCTACAAACGAATACATTCGAAAGTCATGACGGTTGATGATAAATACCTTGTTATAGGCTCGAGTAATCTAAGTAATCGCTCTATGACGTTAGATACAGAAATTGACGTTGTTTTGCATGGCAATAGTGAGCATAACCGACAGCAAATTTTACACGTACGAAACGATTTACTTGCAGAACATACCGGGCGAAAGCTGGAAGATATGCCAGCATTATTTGACACTGACTATCCAGTAGACGCGTTAATGCAAGGTCAGATTGCCCACGGTTATGTGCTTACTGAAGTGCGTGACGAAGTGTTTACCAATCATTCAGTGAAGAACGTATTCCGTTCACTGTCTGACCCAGAAGAACCGCTTATTTCCCTGCCTACTCTAGATGGGGCGGCGTTGCCGGCTCGTAACCCTCGCCGTCGCAGTATTATGATCATGCTAGGTATCGCCGTTATTGCCATTTTAGGCGGCCTAATGTTTTGGGCTAGTCAGTCTATTTCGTGGCTAAGTTCAGAGAGCATTAATGACTTTTTAGAAAAAAGTAGAGGCACCTATTTTGCTCTACCGACGGTACTGTTGGTGTACGTTGTGGGCGGCATTTTGTTTTTCCCTGTGACGGTATTATCTCTTGCAGTGGCGGCCATCTTCGGGCCTATATGGGGCCCTATCTACGGTATTATGGGCGCGCTATTGAGTTCGGCCATATTGTTCGGTATTGGCAAACTTTCAGGAAACGCTGGCCTACGAAAAATAGGCGGCCCAAAAGTGGAAGCAGTCGACGAGAAACTGAAAAAGAGCGGTATCGTGGGTGTTGCAGCCATTCGAATGCTACCTATTGCGCCATTTAGCTTAGTGAACTTAGTGGCGGGCATTTCTTCTATCGGTATTGTTCAATTTCTTATTGGAACCTTCTTAGGTATGTTCCCCCCCATGATAGCCAAAGGCTTAGTGGGCGACTCTATTACGCAAATTTTTAGAAACCCGTCTGCGACCTCTATCGGCTATCTTGTCGCGGGTATCGTTTTATGGGGGTTAATGATCTGGGGCTCGCAGAAATTTGCTCGCTATTACCAAGAGCGAAAACAGAAAACCGCCACGGATGAGAAAGAATGTGCCGCATAATTAGTTATAATATTCATAGCGGAATTGGGCGAGACAAGGTGCAAGACTACCGTCGAATTGGTCAATTCCTCGCGGAGTCAGGCGCTGACGTAGTGCTACTTCAAGAGATGGACACACGCCCTTCGGAACGGGCCATAGAGCGCGACATTCACGACATATGCGCTGGCAATGCTTTTAAACTGGTGCCGTCACCTGCGATTCAAGAAGCCAGCGGGTGGTATGGTAACGCCATACTCACTCGCTTCAATGTGCGTAAACAAGAGACCTTCGATGTCAGTCAGGAAGGGCGGCAACCTAGAAACGTGCAAATAGTAGAACTGCAAACAGAAAAAGGGCCTATCAGGGTAGTGAACACCCACAAAGGGTTAAAAAAACTAGAGCGCCGCTCTCAATTTGCCATGCTTCATGAGCACTTGGCCAATCGCTTAAAATCCGACCCTGTGCCCCTTGTGTTGGCGGGCGACTTTAACGAATGGCAATTCTTCACCCGCGCCTTTAGAGGCTTAGATAACTTACTAAACCAGCAAAAAGTAGGCGCAACCTTCCCTAGCCAGTTCCCTTTATTTTCTCTTGATAGGGTATGGACCAGCGACGATATTACGGTGATTAACTGTCGCAAGTTAAGGAGCAAAAGAACCCGCGTATTCTCCGACCACCTGCCCGTTCAGTTGGATATAAGGCTGCCCGATAAACTGGCACCCCGAGATTGAGCCTGCTGAGCGAAAGCAAGCAGACCACACCAGTGATGTTGCTTTTGCTCACTCGCCACCACCTGCTTAATGATAGACAGCATTCTTGCGGTAGCATCGTTAAGTGGCGCGGTTTTATTGGTAGCAGCGAGCACCAACCTTGGCATTTCCGGATCCACAATTTTTAATAACTTAACTAACCCTGATTCCTGCAAATGAAACACCGCCGACGTAGGCAAGATCATCACCCCCTCACCTTGCATAACTTGTCGCAATCCCGTCATCAACTGGCCTGAATAGGCGCGATCGTGCTGTAAACTGACTCCAGTGAGGCGCTCATAGTGCGCAATGAGCCTACCTAAGGCATCTTTTGTACTGGGTGATAAAAGCGGGAACTGACTAATTTCCCAAAACGAGATAGTGTCTCTTGAAAGCAAATGCTGATATTCATTGTTGGTGGCCGCGTTCGAAACAACGAGATGAAGTTCTTCGCGAATGAGAGGCTCTACCGTCATAAATTGCGGGTTAACTTCCTGCTCGTAAGTTAGCGCAATATCTACATTGCCTTCCTCCAGCCAACTCTTGACGGAATAAGAAGGGCCAGTACTAATATCCAAAGTAAGTTTGGGGTGTCGGGCTTTCACTTCTGCGATTAAAGGCATGGAAAGTACGTTCCCAATTGAAGGCAACATGGCAACTTTTACCACACAATCAATGCGATTAAAGATGCCATTGAGCTCATTTTTCGCTAGATTAAAATCATCAACCAACTTTATAGCGTGGTTCAAAAAGACTTGCCCCGCGGGGGTTAATACCACTCCTGAAAAACTGCGAGTAAGAAGTTGCCCTCCCATCTCTCGCTCTAAACTGGCGAGTTGTTGGCTAATCGCCGGTTGTGCAATGTCCAATTCCCTTGCTGCTGCAGCTATACTTCCTTTTTTTACCGTAGTGAGAAAATAGTGAAGCTGTTTAAAATTCAAAAGTGTCGCCCCATCAACAAGTTACAATAAATTAACACACAGTTCGTTTTTTAACGCTTTCGCAGCTATCAAAAATAACTACTTTGTTTCAGCAAGTTACAGCAACTTCTGTACCAGGAAACGAGGCATTTTAACTTTACACATGTTAGTTAATAATTAATTAGCTTAATTGATTTAAATTTTAACGATTAAAAATGAATATAATTTCTCTTTAAATACAAATAATTACAAACACCTTCAATATTTTCCTTATACCCCTATATATTCTTTTTTCTTCCGCCAAAGGCTAAGAGTTTTTAGCTTGTATATCGAACACAGGCGATCGCTAACAACAATAATAGTGTGCTTAATGCATCGAGGCGGTGCCTGTGCGTGCCATATGTGAGCAGAAGCAAACGTTATTTCTGCAGCAGACAACAAATTAAACACTGCATATTCTGGGAATACACATGAGAAAAACAAAAATTCAGCACGCTATTACAACTGCACTTTCCGGTATGTCGCTAGCGGCGCTAGCACTTACTGCTCCTCTCGCTCTTGCGCAAGAAGCTGAGACGGAAGCAGCGGAACCTGAAAATCTGGAAAAAATCGCGGTGGTGGGTGCACGTGGTGCTCCTCGTTCAGTCACCAGTTCACCAGTACCTGTAGATGTGCTTAGCGCGGAAGACATTGAAGCTGTAGCGTTTACAGATATGAACAACGTTTTGATGACACTCGTGCCCTCTTACGCTGTAAGTCGTCAGCCCATTTCAGACGGCGGTACGTTTATTCGTCCAGCCACACTTCGAGGCATGCCCACGGATAAAACCTTGGTGCTAGTAAACTCGAAGCGCAGACACAGAGCTGCTTTGGTTTCCATTGGTGGTTCGGGTACGCAAGGCCCTGATATTGCGACTATCCCTACAGCCGCTATTGCGAATGTTGAAGTGTTACGTGACGGCGCAGCTGCACAGTATGGTTCAGATGCCATTGCCGGTGTTATCAACTTTCAGTTAAAAGAGAACACAGAAGGCGGTTCTTTCACCGCTGATTACGGTAGCTATTTCGAAGGTGACGGCGACCAAATTACCATTACAGGTAATAAAGGTTTTTCTCTTGGCGAAGACGGTTTTTTAAGTATATCTGCTGAATACTCAGACAGCGAAGCCACCTATCGTGGCGAGCAATACTGTGAATCTTGGTTCTGCGTTGATGAGCAATCAGATCAATACATTGCAGACGCCACTGCAATGGCCAATTCAGTGCATGGCTCAGATGTGGTTCAACCATGGGGACAACCGAATACCAGTGGTACGCGTATTTTTGTTAACGCAGGCTACGCGCTTTCAGACGATGCTGAGCTTTATGCGTTTGGTAACTACTCAGAAAGTGAAGGTGATGGTTCATTCTACTACCGTTATCCAGGCAACGGCACCATCGAAGATCTTCGCTTAGAAGATGGTTCTATCTGGAGCCCTTTAGAAATATACCCAGGCGGTTTTACGCCGCGCTTCTTCGGTGATGTGACTGACTATTCCTTAGTAGGTGGTATTAAAGGCATGTCTGGCGCATTGGGTTACGACATCAGTGGCCGCTACGGTTACAACGATATTTCTTACACGCTGTCAAATACCATTAACCCGTCAATGGGTAACGAATCACCGACTTCCTTTAAGCCTGGCGACCTAACGAACGAAGAAACCCAATTTCAAGCAGACTTTACCTATGATTTAGATGAGTATGTGTTTGCGTTTGGTCTAAGTTATTTAGATGAATCTTATGAAATTTCCGAAGGTGAAGAAGCGTCATATTTCGCAGGTGATTATGCCCAGGCTGATCCTTGGGGCTTCTGTAATGACGATTATACCACCACGGAAGCGGGTGCGGCGGTCATCGCCAACGGTTCAACACTCAATTGTGCAAACTACACAAGCAACGATTCCGATGAAGATGGTATTGAAGATGACGGATTTGAGGGTGTTGATGCGGTTTACACCATTGTTGGTGTAGGATCTAACGGCTTCCCTGGTTACTCTCCTGATTACTCTGGCTCGTATGAGCGTGATTCTTACGCTGTGTATACCGACATTTCTGGCGATATTACTGATTCATTATTCGCACAGGCAGCGTTGCGTTATGAAGATTACTCAGATTTTGGTTCAGAGCTGGTTTATAAAGTAGCCGCCTTCTATCAAATTAACGATGATGTAGGTATTCGTTCTTCATATGGAACTGGCTTTAGAGCTCCAACACCAGGTCAGCAAGGGACCACAAACGTGTCCACTCGTTTGCCTAATGGGCAACCTGTAGCCACGGGGCTCTTCCCAGCTGGTGGTGAAGTGGCGCAAGCGCTTGGTGCTGAAGAACTGTTACCTGAAAAATCCACCAACTTTACCCTTGGTTTAACTGCCAACTATGGCGACTTAACCTTAACGGTGGATTACTACAACATTAAGTTGGAAGATAGACTCTACTCTGTGTCAACCCGTGATGTTTCCACCACTGTGGTTACTGACCCTGATGCTGATGGCTATGATGCCTATCAAAACTACCTTGCATTATCTTCAGCGGGTGTATCTGGTGCTGAATCTATTGGTGGCGTGTTCTTCTTCCAAAACGCGTTTGACACAGTTACCGAAGGTTTGGATGTAGTTGCGACTTATAAAATGGACAGCACCTATGGTACAACTATGATTACTGGGTCGGTTAACTACAATGATACCGACTTTGACTCAGATCCTAGTGAGTATTTAGATCCAGAGGACATTTTTGACTTTAAGAATGGCACACCTGAAATGCGCGGCGTTTTCTCTGTTACCCACAGCTACGATGTATGGTCTGCGGTAGCAAGGTTAAGCTACTACGGTGAATATGAAAATGTAGGTAGTGATGATGGTGACGTCATTAATGAAGACACTATTCAAACTTACGGTTCAGAATTTATGTTTGATATAGAAGGCTCTTATATGATTAATGAGAACCTCACTTTATCAGTGGGAGTGAGAAACCTGTTTGATAACTATCCTGACCCAACCGTTAACGGAGATGCATGTTGTGGACAAATCTACGACTCCGCTTCTGTTGTTGACTGGCAAGGTGGCTATTACTACACCCGTTTAGCCGCACGCTTCTAAGCGTTCAAAACAAACACCGGTGAAAGCCGGTGTTTGTTTATCAGCCCTAAAATTAGTAAAACTTAAAGGTTTATTTATGTTTTTAGCAGTATTCATTGGAGCAAACTTTTAATGGAAATAGAACTATTGTGGTTCGTGGTTACCCTTTGCTTAACAGGGGCTATTGCTGGCATCACGGCAGGTCTGTTTGGTAACGGTGGAGGGTTCGTCGTCGTTCCAGCATTGTTAGCGGTATTTCCGTTTTTCACCCCTCCTTCAGAAGAGTTAGTTAAAGTCGCTATAGGGACTTCCCTCGCTTCAATTGTAGTGTCAAGCGCACGATCTGTTATGGCACACCGCGCGAAAGGCGCAGTAGATTTTGACATTCTCCGCTCTTGGAGTGTATGGCTTGTGTTAGGTGTAATTGGCGGCGTCATTATTGCCAACAATACCAGTGCAAATGGCTTAACCGTCGTGTTTGCTGCAGGCGTACTTCTTTACTCGGTTTACTTTCTATTTCCAGAGCTTGTTGTTAGACCAGGTTTAGTGTTCTCTATGCCCAAAGGTATAGGAAAAGCAATTTTGGCATTTGTGCTCGGTGGTTTTTCTGCCCTATTGGGTATTGGTGGAGGAACACCCACTGTGATCACTATGGTGATGTGCCAGCGCACTATTCAACAGGCCGTCGCAACTGCGGCCGGCGTTGGCTTTCTAATAGGTTTACCAGGTGCGATTGGCTTTTTATTCATGAGCCACTCAGAAACAGCCACCCTACCTGTGGGCACTATTGGTTACATTAACATTCCTGCGCTTATAGCAATCAGTATCGGTTCAATTTTTACCGCCCCAATTGGTGCAAAAATGGCTCATAATTTTAGTGAAAAGAAACTAAAACGCCTGTTTGGCATTTATTTGGTCATTGTATCTAGCGCCATGTTTTATAAAGCAATGTAGTGTTTTAAACACAAACAATAAGGAAGAATCGACATGTCTTATAGTCGTTCGAGACGTTTATTTTTAGGTGGTACCGCTGCTGCTACTGCTGTAGGCGCAAGCGGTATTATTACATCCAGTGGCGTGAGTGCGGCGTCTACCATGCCAAAGGTAAACTTTGGCCCCAAAGCTGGAGTGGCAAAGCTAAATGCTAATGAAAACCCCTTTGGCCCGAGTCCTGCTGCCTTAAAGGCCATTTCAGAAGCCGCCGCACAAGGTGGAGCTTACTATGCCTACCCCGCAGCGATGACCTTGCTGGACATGATTGCCGAGCGTCATGGAATTACCCGAAAGAACATTTCCATGAGCGCAGGATCGAGTCCCATATTGTCTTACGCTGCAATAGCCGCAAGCAAAAAGGGACGAATTTTAGGGCCAGATCTGTTCTGGGATACCACATCAAAAGCGCCTGAAAAACAGGGAGCCCCAGAGATTGTTCGCATTCCCAATACAGCCGACTTGAGCATTGACCTTGATGCGATGTATGCCGCCATTGATGACTCCATATCCATGGTTCATATTTGTAACCCTAATAACCCTACAGGAAAAATTTTAGATCCTGACAAGCTTAGAGCGTTTTGTATAAAAGCCTCTAAGAAAACCCTAGTGTTAGTGGATGAAGCCTATAACGAAATTATTGACGATCCCCCTAAGCATTCTATGATCCCTCTGGTTAAGGCTGGCCATAACGTCATTGTTGCTCGTACGTTTTCTAAAATATACGGGTTAGCCGGGCTTCGTGTGGGATACTTGATCGCCTCTGAAGAGAATACGGCGTGGATCAATAGCTATGGCATGGCTGGCTACACGTTAAACCAAACAGGCCTAGCGGCGGCCATCGCCAGTTACAACGACGATGCTTTTATTACCTTTTCAAAGGAAAAAATTGTTGAAGCAAAAGGCTTAGTGATGGATGCGCTTAAAGCCAATGGCCTCTCTGCACTTCCCTCAAGCACCAACTTCATTTTTGTCGATTTAGGAAAAGGCGACGCTGATCTTTTCCAAGCTGCGATGGCGGAAAAAGCGGTATTGATTCGCGGCACCTATCGCTCGTATACCAATTGGTCACGGGTAAGCATGGGTAAAATTCCAGATGTTAAGCGTTATATCGATGCCATTCCTTCTAGCTTAGAGGCTATGTACAAAAAACAAAACAGTTAACACATAGGTAGCGCCATACTTCCACTCTGGCGCTACTTCTTTTATTTCACCCTCTTTCCCAAAAAGTCTAATACGTATAAAAGTCACCTTTGTCATATACTCTAGTCATTGAAATACAATCTAACCGTAGGTGAGTCTTTTAGCGAGTTTGAAAGCACTTAGCTTGCGTGAATGGATTTATTGCACATACTCTATTAAAAGTGCTATCCGTAACGCCCATTGAGGAGGCTTTATATGGCGATACCTGTATTAGTAGCAGATGACTCAAAGTTGTCTAGGCGCAGTGTTATACGCTCGCTTCCTCCAGAATTAGAGTACGACATATCAGAAGCGACGAATGGTAAAGAGGCGATCGCGTTACTAGCGCAACAAACCTTTGACCTCATCCTGCTCGATTTAACCATGCCTGAAGTCGATGGCGTCGGCGTTTTGGAGTACCTTTCAGCGCAGGAAATTAAAACTAATGTCATTGTTATTAGTGCAGATTTTCAACCCGAAAAACAACGCATAGTTCTGTCACTCGGCGCAAAGCGTTTTATCCGCAAACCCCTCGATAAAGAAGAGCTTGCCATGACTATGTTTGAATTGGGGTACTTATGAGCATTGTATTACCACTTGACGAAGAACAGCGCGATGCCTTGCAAGAGCTACTGAATATCTCTATGGGTCAAGCGGCGAATTCACTGGCGCAATTAATTGAAACGAAAATAGACATTTCTATCCCCAAAATCACATCGGTCACGCCAACACAGCTTTACACTTTACTTTTTGAAACGCAAAATGCTTTTTACACTCGGCAATCGTTTTTAGGCGACGTTCATGGCGAAGTAATGTCAGTACTATCGCAATCGGGGTTAAATGAGGTGGCTAGTTTAATGGAGTATGATGCACCATTGAGCAAAGAGGATATCCAGGAAATTATTCTGGAGCTCTCAAATATCTTAGCCGGGGCATGTCTAGCGGGCCTTTCCGAGCAATTAGAGCTGTCCACAAACTTGAATATGCCAACCCTATTCTCGCCGCAAAAGGCAAATTTCGATGAGCTACAATGGCAGCACAGCCTTGTTATGGAGGTACAGTTCGCTATTGCCATTTCCTCTTTCTCCATGCGCGTTGTCTTTTGCTTAGACGATGAGTCACTCACTCGAATGAAAGCGACTCTCGACGAACTGCTTGCCTAATGTTTGAACAACTCGTGGGTAAATTACCTGTTGGGATCGCCGTGGTCGATGCGCAATTCCAGGTGATTTACCTTAACGATTTTTTTCTCGATAGGTTGCCCCACGAATGGCGAAACACCTATAAAAAAACGCCCGTTACCGACATTTTTACTGAACAGGGGAAGTTTTTAAAACGCCGGCTCAAATCGGTATTTGTGCTGCGCCATCCTAGCTTCAGTTATTGGGAGCAGCGCCCCCATATTTTTCCTTTTAAAAGTAGCCGCCCTATAACGGGGGAAGAAACACAGATGTACCAGAATATGGAAATTCTGCCTATCAAAGACAAGGAGTCTGGCCATACCTATGCGTGTATCTTTCTACAAGACGTCACTGCACAAGCCAGTTACTTTCGAGCCCAACAAAAACTCTCTCATGCGTTAAAGCAAGAGCACGAGGCACAACGAAAATTAATTAAAAAACTCGACTCAGCACAAAGCCATCTTATCCAGGCTGAAAAAATGGCGTCTACAGGGCAACTGGCCGCAGGCATTGCCCATGAAATTAATAACCCTATTGGCTTCGTTAATGCCAATTTGGATACGCTTAGCCAATATGCGTCTCACCTTGTGGCTATATGTGACGGCGTTGAAACCCACCTTTTCGAGATGGAAGGCGAACTAAAAGAGCAAATCAAAGCACTGTATAACAGTAATCGCTATGCCTTGCTTAAAGACGACATTCATGAATTACTCGTTGAATCTCAAGACGGCTTAACGCGAGTAAGAGATATTGTAGAGAACCTTAAACAATTTTCTTTAGACAACAAAGAAGGAATGCAGGTCATCGAATTAAAGGGGCTGCTAGAACAGCTCATTAAACTCATATCAACGCAATACGGTAAACCTCAATACAAATTGCAGTGTGATGCAGAACGTCTCCAGGTTACTGGGGATCCCAGTATGATAAAACAGGCATTAATGAATATTGTGCTAAACGCGGCGCAAGCCATCGAAGAAAAGGGCTTCGTTAAAATAAGCCTCTTAGAGCAGGAAGATACCGTAACAGTAAAAGTGCTTGATAGTGGAAAAGGCATTCCTCCCCAATTACACAAACGTATTTTTGAGCCCTTCTTTACCACTAAGCCTGAAGGCCAAGGCCAAGGGTTAGGGCTGTCAGTCGCGTACACTGCCATTGAAAAACATAAAGGAAAAATCACGGTAAGCAGTAAACAAGACAAAGGGACTGTCATTGACATTTGCTTGCCTAAATCTCAGCCTGACCTTATTGATGAGACTTAACCGTTAACATAAAACCTCTCGACGCTATTCCTTTGCTTGAAATGCAACTTTCTATAGGGATTATTCTGCCTAAGGTATAATATTGTGCTTTGCAGGAAGTTTAAGGCGCTGAGGACAGTTTTCCCCTTTCGCGGGCGCTTGTGTTTCTTCAGGGGCGCTATTCTCCATCTTCAATATTAGGCATAAATGAATATAATTCACGCCAGTTAACCAACTACCGCTATTGATGGCATCGTGATAAAACAAGGTTACATACTAAGTCGCTCTACTATAAGCATTGGCAATCAAAGCTACGTTGAACTGTGGGTGGCCACCGAAGAAGGCGCAGTTTGCTTACATAGCGACCCTCAGTATCCAAGTTGTTTTATTGCTGCTTCTGAAAAAGCCAAGCTGACCACATTGGCTAGCCCAAATAACCTAGATATTCGCTATAGCGATGATGACTTTCGAACCTTAGAACAAACCCCCGTCATTACCGTGAAAACTGCCAATGAGTCCACCATGCATCAACTTAGGGGATTAGCTAAGGATCACGGAATAACCTTGTTTGAAGCAGATATTCGACTTGCCGATCGTTTTTTAATGGAAAGGTTTATTTATGGCGCACTTGAATTTTTCTGTCCTAGCAACATAGAACATAGCCATAAGGGTATACCAAACACAATTAAACAGGCCAAAGTGCGTGCGGGTCATTACACGCCGTCACTCACCTCAATCAGTTTAGATATTGAATGTGATGAGCATGAAAACTTATACAGTATTGCTATCGCATCTTCACAGTGTAACCAAGTCATTGTTGTGAGAGATCCTGCGCATCCAGCACGCTACATCACTGACAACTTGCCCTTTCAGATAGAGGAGGTTCATTCAGAATCAGCCTTGCTGACGAAAACCATGGCGACAATTAATGCTATCGACCCCGATATTATTATGGGCTGGAATATCAAGCAGTTTGATATGGCAGTTCTGTTTCGACGTGCGCAAAAAGCTAAGCTAACGTTCACTATTGGACGTAATAATAGCGCCTTATCTATTCGCCAGTGGGAAGGGCAGACATGGGTTGATTTACCGGGCAGAGCCGTTATAGATGGGATTGAAGCTTTAAAAACAATGACTTATCACTTCGATTCTTTTTCTTTGGATAATGTATCACGGCAACTTCTTGGCAAACAAAAGCTTATACAATCCGAAGATAAGCTAGCTGAAATAAAAAGGCTATACAAAGAAGATCCTATCGCGTTAGCCAAATACAATCATGAAGACTGCGTGTTGGTCAACAACATTGCCTCTCAAACAAAATACATTGATTTTTTAATTCTTAGGGGAACGTTAACTGGTTTAGATATTGGGAGGCCAGGCGGCTCTGTTGCAGCATTCCTAAACGTCTACCTACCCAAACTCCATCGTAAGGGCTACGTTAGCGGCGTTCGTCCAGAAAACGGAGGGCTCGCGAGTCCTGGCGGCTATGTTATGACGTCTCAGCCTGGTCTTTATGATGATGTGCTGGTGCTAGACTACAAGAGCCTATACCCCTCTATTATCAGAACCTTTAAAATCGATCCCTTAGGGTTAGCTGAAGGGTTAAAGCATCCAGAAACCGCTATTCCCGGTTTTAAAGGCGCCATGTTCAGCAAAGAATCACACTTTCTCCCTGCTATTATTGATAATTTGTGGAAGCAAAGAGACGAAGCTAAAAAAGCGAAGGACGCGCCTCGCTCCCAAGCCATCAAAATATTAATGAACTCGTTTTATGGCGTATTAGGCAGTGGGGGCTGTCCCTTCTACGATCCACGACTAGCCAGTTCTATCACGCTAAGAGGCCATGAGATAATGCAAACCACGGCGAAGTGGATAGAAGAGCTAGGCTATGTGGTGATATACGGCGATACTGACTCCACCTTTGTACACATAGAGGGTAATACTGATTTAGGTACTCCTCAGCAAACCGGCGAAGCACTAGCCAAGGAAATAAACCAGCGGTGGCGTGAGAAGCTGAAGAAAGAAATGAATATCACGTGCTTTCTGGAAATTGAGTTTGAAACGCATTTTTCAAAATTTTTTATGCCCACTATTCGCGGTTCCGTACTGGGCAGTAAAAAACGCTACGCGGGGATAAAAGTAAACAGCTCATCGAAGGAAATTGTATTTAAGGGCCTTGAAAACGTCCGTTCTGATTGGACAGAACTTGCTAAGCAATTTCAGTATGAGTTATATAGCCGCGTTTTCAACGATGAACCGGTTATTGGTTATATAAAAACGCTGATACAGCAAGTTCGTGAAGGGAAAATGGATGAACATTTAGTTTACTCGAAACGCCTTCGAAAGCCATTAAGTGAGTACGTGAAAGCTATGCCGCCTCATGTTAAAGCGGCAAAACATGCCGACAATCTTAATAAGCAACAAGGATTGCCCCTACGGTATCAAAACAATACCAGTGTATCCTATGTTATTACCCTCGCAGGGCCACAAACCTTGGAGCATGTGAGTGCGCAATACGATTACCAACACTATATCGATAAGCAGATTAGGCCTATCGCAGACAGCATTTTACCTTTAATCAACCTTAGCTTCGATAACATCACTGCCGACCAATTACCGCTATTTTCATAACCTCACGTAACATACCTGTGCGTGACGATCCCTGCCCCATGGTATGAAGATATTTCATTGCTTCGTATCGATTTAACAAAAATCTAACCCTCCTTGAACAAAAACTTTTTCAACTAAAATCGTAACATACTGTTTATTAATATTTTAATATCTTGGCATAAAGCATGTATCAGTCATGGTGACGAAAAGTTTCGCTCATTGATTTAGCGAAATCATTCAATAAAGAAGGAGTTTATTATGAAAAAGCTTACATTATCTGTACTGATCGCGAGTGCTATGTCTCTACCGGCAATGGCGGGAGATCATGACCATAAAATTTCTACGCAATTTAGCGCATTAGATTCTGATGGCAACGGCGTACTAGATAAAGAAGAACTGAAAGATAGTCAATTAAAGGACATGCTATCTAAAGTCGACAGCGATGGCGATCACACTATTACCCGTGGAGAATTTGACGGGTTTGTAGATGAGCACCCTCGAAAGTTTAGCGATGACATTGTGGCTTCGGTAAAAACAAAAGGAACCACAGATGCGATGCTGACGAAATCAGTAAGCAAAAAAGTAGTCAGCCGAACTGACGGTGAAGTGATCAGTGAGAAGAATCGCGAGTTACGTACCGAAATGCATGCTACTGCGGATGTGAAGTTCGATAAAGTGGATAAAAACAATGATGGTGAACTTACCCTCAATGAGTTAACGAAATCCGACGTTAAGGGTAATTTCGACAAAATGGACATGGACGAAAATAACCTCATTACGCGTATGGAGTACCGCAAATATTTTGATTCGATTGATCAATAATATTACCTGCAACAAACCAAGTACCTAAGGCCTCTTCACTGAGTAATGCCGATCAGTTAAGAAATAATTTAACGATCGGTTGACCGATCTTTTTAACGGTTCAAAATCCGATATCAGGTTCTGATATCGGATTTTTTATGCGTTTTGAAAGCGAATTAGCGAATGTTTTTAAGTCTTCAGACAATTTTCACACCTTTGAAAAATATGCGGAGCTTCTTTCTCCAGAGCTTATTAAGCAAGGCTTCGAACAAGCAGGTGTCGCTACTATTCGTAAACGAAGGCTGCCTTTAGAAACAGTACTCTGGTCAATTGTTGGCATGGCACTGTATCGGCAAGAATCTGTCTGGAATATCGCGACGCAGATGGACATCATGCTGCCAGATAAAAAGGCTTTAGTTGCACCAAGCGCAATGGTTCAAGCTAGGCAACGATTAGGAGAAGATGCAGTGCGAGAAGTGTTTCGTTTGATGGCAAAAAATAGCTATGAGTCTACGCGGTTTGAGCGTTGGGCGGGACTCAATTTACTTGCTGTGGATGGTGTCGTTTGGCGAACCGCCGATACACCAGAAAATCATAAGGTGTTTGAAACGCAAAGTAATCAGCATAGTGAAAATATTTACCCCCAAATCCGTATGGTCTGTCATATGGAGATTACTAGCCATCAGCTTATAAATAGCGCTTTTGCAGGCTATCGTACCAATGAAATGAAGTTGGCAGAGGAGCTAGTAGAAACAACCCCTGACCATTCTTTAACACTATTCGATAAAGGGTACTACTCGCTTGGCTTACTAAACCGTTGGCACCAAGCTGGTGAGCAAAGGCATTGGATGATACCTGCTAGAAAAGACCTTCGATACGAAGTGATAAGCAGCTTTAGTAAGCAAGACAAGCATATACGCCTAGCGTGCACGCCTCAGGCAAGAAAGAAGTTCGAAGATTTACCTGAATTTATAGAAGCTAGATTAGTAACCAAAACTATTAAAGGAAAAACGTATAGGATGTTGTCATCAATGGTGGACCCATTGCGTTTTCCTAGCGACGAGATGGTAGAGTTGTATCGATATCGCTGGGAGATTGAACTGGGTTATCGCGAGATGAAGCAGTCACTACTGAACAATGAGTATACGCTGAGAAGTAAACGCCCAGACATGATAAGGCAAGAGTTATGGGGCGTTCTATTATGTTACAACTTAATCAGACAAGGTATGACTGCGGCGGCGAATAAACTAGGCGGTGTATTACCGAATCAACTCAGCTTTACAAGTTGCGCTATGGCCATTACGCACTTCTTCGTTACTGTATCTCTGAGTAGCCCGGGGAACATACCAAAAATATACAATGCTTTACTTACTCAGATGGGATACTGCTTACTTCCGCCGAGGCGCGAGGACAGGTGTTATCCAAGATGGGTTAAGCCAAAACCCAAGAAATATCCTCTCAAAAAGAAAAAATGCCAGTCAGCTTAACTGACTGGCATTACTCTTCACTGAGGCCTTTTTTATTGCTTTTATTAACGCTTAAAACCAAGCCGATAGATAGGGCTGTGGGTTGAGTCTAATTTATAGGTTAAACACGTATTAATGTAAAACCTTTGAAAATGACTAAGATATGTACTACTGTGTATTTTGCTTGTTGTAAAATAAAGTTGTTAGCATGCCTAAAAACCCGTGGATGGTCGTTTCTCTATTACTCGCTTGTGTTAGCGTACAGGGCAATATTTACGCCGGTTCGTTTTCTATTACCATCAACGCTAGTGCAACCATAGACGCTACCACTGAGAGCCTTTTTTTATCAGCCGTAGACTTCTGGGAGTCTTCACTGCTTGGCACACAAGAAGACATTGATATCAATTTAGTCATTGATGCCTCCACGCCCACTATTGACGGTATTGGCAATGTGCTTGGCTCAGCCTCTAATAGTAGCGCCTCGTACCTAATTGATAATGGCCTATATCTTTACGCTACATTGGGCTCCATGCGGTTCGACATTACTGATATTAGGGGGATGAATCAAACCTCCATTTACAACATAATTCTGCATGAGATGGCGCACGTCATTGGTTTTGGTACCTTGTGGAACTCAGACCGTTTTCGCATATCTGGCTTTCAAGATGTTTATGAAAATGGTTCCGGTGAATATACGGGTGAGTACGCCTTAGCTTTGTATCAAGAGATATATGACTCAAGTGCCACCTTTGTGCCTATAGAGTTAGACGGCGGCTCTGGTACCGCAAATTCGCACTGGGACGAAGGCTTTATCAATGATCCTAGTGAATTACTCACTGGCTATTTAGACCCCAATCCTTATGTCAGCGACATCAGCTTAGCCTCATTTGCCGACATCGGCTATGTTGTTCAGCTTTCGGATGGCCGTATTTTAGGTATTGTCTCAGCCCCAACGGGCTTCGTATTTCTGGCCTTTTTCATGGGAATTTCCCTGACCAGAGCACACATCAAAAGGCCCCGTGACTAACCTTTAATTCTTCTAAGGGCATTAGATACTCTACTTATCCCTACACCGCCTCATAGGGTGCTCCAGCGCGGGCTTCAGTGATATATAAAGAATGCAGTTTTATTGGAAACGATCTAGCTACTCAGTAGCCAATTCTTTGATATGAAGTACCATCCAGCCGTTGATATAAATATTGCGAGGTCGTCTAGCATCGTAAATGGCGCCTGTTGAAACCAACTCATCTACCTGACTTTTATTAAGGACAAGATTGTCTACACGATAATAGTTACGTAGTAATAGCGCCTTATCGAATTTCGCGTGCTGATTTGGCGAGACTGGTGTGGTATGAGCGATGTTCCCTACTTTAAATGTAAAAATGTCATCAGTAATGTTGAGCACCTTCATTGGAACATAGCGAAAACGAGCATCAGAAGAAGGGTCAATAGCCCTATAATCTACATAGAAGAAGTCATTTTTCTGTGGATCTGCCAAAACTCTTTGCTTCTCATTATTTTCTATTAGCGCGTTACCCAAGAAAATGAATGCAACTAGCAAAAAGCATATAAGCTCTAAATGCTGTTTAAATACAGCCGTAATGGGTTCCAGTTGAAAGTTCCCACGAAAGTACGCTGGGTTATTATTGAATGGCAAAGATGACATACCCACCTCCTGATTGTTGAGTATTTTTTATACCATACCTTTTTACCCCTGAACTGTCTAAGATAATGGGGTCAGAGTAAATTTCGAATATCGTAAAAGTACTCTGACCCCATTATTTTTTCTTTTTATAAACGCCAGAAAGCAAAAAACCCGCCGTAAGGCGGGTTTTTCTAATAGGGACTTGGCAGTGTCCTACTCTCACATGGGGAAACCCCACACTACCATCGGCGCTAATACGTTTCACTTCTGAGTTCGGAATGGGATCAGGTGGTACCGTATCGCTATGGCTGCCAAGAAATTTGGTAACAATTTGGGAAAGTTTGATATTAATTCAATCAGTGAGTAACTACTTTTTACTCTATCTTGCTTTTAGCTTGTCTTTGCTTACAACGCCAACTTCTCATCGAAGCCTTTTAGGCGTTGTATGGTTAAGCCTCTCGGGCAATTAGTACAGGTTAGCTTAACGCCTTACAACGCTTCCACACCCTGCCTATCAACGTCATCGTCTATAACAACCCTTCCAGACCTTAAAGGTCAGGGATGACTCATCTTTGGGCCGGCTTCCCGCTTAGATGCTTTCAGCGGTTATCCGTTCCGAACGTAGCTACCGGGCAATGCCATTGGCATGACAACCCGAACACCAGCGGTTCGTCCACTCCGGTCCTCTCGTACTAGGAGCAGCTCCCATCAATCATCCAACGCCCACACCAGATAGGGACCGAACTGTCTCACGACGTTCTAAACCCAGCTCGCGTACCACTTTAAATGGCGAACAGCCATACCCTTGGGACCGACTTCAGCCCCAGGATGTGATGAGCCGACATCGAGGTGCCAAACACCGCCGTCGATATGAACTCTTGGGCGGTATCAGCCTGTTATCCCCGGAGTACCTTTTATCCGTTGAGCGATGGCCCTTCCATACAGAACCACCGGATCACTATGACCTACTTTCGTACCTGCTCGACGTGTCTGTCTCGCAGTTAAGCTAGCTTATGCCATTGCACTAACCTCACGATGTCCGACCGTGATTAGCTAACCTTCGTGCTCCTCCGTTACTATTTGGGAGGAGACCGCCCCAGTCAAACTACCCACCAGACACTGTCCACATTCCCGATAAGGGAACTATGTTAGAACATCAAACATACAAGGGTGGTATTTCAAGGACGGCTCCACATCATCTAGCGACAATGCTTCAAAGCCTCCCACCTATCCTACACATGTAGGTTCAATGTTCAGTGCCAAGCTGTAGTAAAGGTTCACGGGGTCTTTCCGTCTAGGTGCGGGTACACAGCATCTTCACTGCGATTTCAATTTCACTGAGTCTCGGGTGGAGACAGCGTGGCCATGGTTACACCATTCGTGCAGGTCGGAACTTACCCGACAAGGAATTTCGCTACCTTAGGACCGTTATAGTTACGGCCGCCGTTTACCGGGGCTTCGATCAAGAGCTTCGTCCGAAAACTAACCCCATCAATTAACCTTCCGGCACCGGGCAGGTGTCACACCCTATACGTCCTCTTACGAGTTTGCAGAGTGCTGTGTTTTTAATAAACAGTCCCAGCCACCTGGTCACTGCGGCCTCCATGTGCTTACGACGCGAAGTCTTCACACACAGAGGCGTACCTTCTCCCGAAGTTACGGTACAATTTTGCCGAGTTCCTTCACCCGAGTTCTCTCAAGCGCCTTAGTATTCTCTACCTGACCACCTGTGTCGGTTTGGGGTACGGTTCATATAATCATAAGTTTAGAAGCTTTTCCTGGAAGCAGGGCATCAACAACTTCACCACCTTGGTGGCTCGTCTCGTGTCTCGACTTTAAGAACCCGGATTTACCTAAGTTCTCGGTCTACGCACTTTCACTTGGACAACCAACGCCAAGCTTGCCTAGCCTTCTCCGTCCCTCCATCACTGATTATATAAGTACGGAAATATTAATCCGTTTCCCATCGACTACGCATTTCTGCCTCGCCTTAGGGGCCGACTTACCCTGCCCTGATTAGCATGGGACAGGAAACCTTGGTCTTCCGGCGTGGGAGTTTTTCACTCCCATTATCGTTACTCATGTCAGCATTCGCACTTGTGATATGTCCAGCAAGCTTTACAACTCACCTTCATCCACTTACACAACGCTCCCCTACCCAGCACAGTAAACTGTGCTGCCGCAGCTTCGGTATATTGCTTAGCCCCGTTACATCTTCCGCGCAGGCCGACTCGACTAGTGAGCTATTACGCTTTCTTTAAAGGGTGGCTGCTTCTAAGCCAACCTCCTAGCTGTCTGTGCCTTCCCACATCGTTTCCCACTTAGCAATATTTTGGGACCTTAGCTGGCGGTCTGGGTTGTTTCCCTCTCCACGACGGACGTTAGCACCCGCCGTGTGTCTCCCGGATAGTTCTCATTGGTATTCGGAGTTTGCAAAGGGTTGGTAAGTCGGGATGACCCCCTAGCCTTAACAGTGCTCTACCCCCAATGGAATTCGTCCGAGGCTCTACCTAAATAGATTTCGGGGAGAACCAGCTATCTCCCGGTTTGATTGGCCTTTCACCCCCAGCCACAAGTCATCCCCTAACTTTTCAACGTTAGTGGGTTCGGTCCTCCAGTTGATGTTACTCAACCTTCAACCTGCTCATGGCTAGATCACCGGGTTTCGGGTCTATACCTAGCAACTCAACGCGCAGTTAACACTCGCTTTCGCTACGGCTCCGCTATTCGCTTAACCTTGCTACTAAATATAAGTCGCTGACCCATTATACAAAAGGTACGCAGTCACCCCGAAGGGCTCCCACTGCTTGTACGTATACGGTTTCAGGTTCTATTTCACTCCCCTCACAGGGGTTCTTTTCGCCTTTCCCTCACGGTACTGGTTCACTATCGGTCAGTTAGGAGTATTTAGCCTTGGAGGATGGTCCCCCCATATTCAGTCAAGATAACACGTGTCCCGACCTACTCGATTTCACTGTAAAGCACGCTTTGTGTACGGGGCTATCACCCTGTATCGCTCCTCTTCCCAAAGGATTCCACTACACACTAAACAGCTTAAGGGCTGTTCCCCGTTCGCTCGCCGCTACTAGGGGAATCTCGTTTGATTTCTTTTCCTAAGGGTACTTAGATGTTTCAGTTCCCCTCGTTCGCCTCGTTACACTATGTATTCATGTAACGATACCTGTAAACAGGTGGGTTTCCCCATTCGGACATCTGTGGCTCAAATGCATTTTGTCGGCTCACCACAGCTTTTCGCAGACTTACACGTCCTTCATCGCCTCTAACTGCCAAGGCATCCACCGTATACGCTTCGTCACTTAACCATACAACCCTAAAAAGCCTTGAGTATCGGCCTCATGTCCGCCTTTTGAATTCGGACAAGGGTAATGTTGTATGCATGACAAGCTAATCGGAAGAATTGCCTTGCTATCAATAAATTGATAACAAGCAATTCAAGTCAAGTAGAGTAAAAAGTACGTCTTTCGACTTCTCAGTTACTCAATTTTGATTGATTACTATTAATATCAGCTTTCCAAATTGTTAAAGAACTATCGTGCAAAATCATGACGCTTTTTGTCATGACTTTTGCGCAAGGAGGACCTACATTACTCTTTAAAGTATCGTAAATGCTCCCTCAGGGTAAAAAACCCTAATCAATGCTTACTGAAACAGTAAATATTCATTAGGATTTCGGGTCCAACGTGACACAAATATCAGCTTTCTACCTTAGCCTTTCACTACCGCCAACTTTAGCGAGTAGAAAAACCGTCAGGAAGCTCTGCTTCCGGTTAAGCGGCTTTTTCACGACCACTTGCAAAGCAAGTGACGTAAAACTACAACCAATTCGCTTGGTAAAGTTAGTTTGAATGCGAGAAGCGCAATGTGCTTTAGCACCTGAGCATCGCAGCGTTCAAAATAACGCAAGCAAGTAGAATTGGTAGGCTTGGGCAGACTTGAACTGCCGACCTCACCCTTATCAGGGGTGCGCTCTAACCAGCTGAGCTACAAGCCTATTTTCTTAGCCAGTCGGCGTTGTGACCTCACCGCTCTTATTCGAGGGCAGGGCTGCAACCATCCAAGCTACAAGCCTAGGGCAAAACAAGCAGATGGTGGAGCTAAGCAGGATCGAACTGCTGACCTCCTGCGTGCAAGGCAGGCGCTCTCCCAGCTGAGCTATAGCCCCATAAGCTTATGTCGTTCTTTATTTTTTTAAACAAGACTATCTGTGTAGGCACTGCATCAAGTGTGTCTTTCGACGTAATGGTAAGGAGGTGATCCAACCCCAGGTTCCCCTAGGGTTACCTTGTTACGACTTCACCCCAGTCATGAAACACAAAGTGGTAATCGTCCTCCCGAAGGTTAGACTAACTACTTCTTTTGCATCCCACTCCCATGGTGTGACGGGCGGTGTGTACAAGGCCCGGGAACGTATTCACCGCAGTATTCTGACCTGCGATTACTAGCGATTCCGACTTCATGGAGTCGAGTTGCAGACTCCAATCCGGACTACGACATTCTTTAAGGGGTCCGCTCCACATCACTGTCTCGCTTCCCTCTGTAAATGCCATTGTAGCACGTGTGTAGCCCTACACGTAAGGGCCATGATGACTTGACGTCGTCCCCACCTTCCTCCGGTTTGTCACCGGCAGTCTCCTTAGAGTGCCCAACTTAAGGCTGGCAACTAAGGACAAGGGTTGCGCTCGTTGCGGGACTTAACCCAACATCTCACGACACGAGCTGACGACAGCCATGCAGCACCTGTGTCTGAGTTCCCAAAGGCACCAATCTATCTCTAGAAAGTTCTCAGCATGTCAAGTGTAGGTAAGGTTCTTCGCGTTGCATCGAATTAAACCACATGCTCCACCGCTTGTGCGGGCCCCCGTCAATTCATTTGAGTTTTAACCTTGCGGCCGTACTCCCCAGGCGGTCTACTTAGCGCGTTAGCTTCGCTACTCACGACTTAAAGTCACAAACAGCTAGTAGACAGCGTTTACGGTGTGGACTACCAGGGTATCTAATCCTGTTCGCTACCCACACTTTCGCACATGAGCGTCAGTCTTTGGCCAGGGAGTCGCCTTCGCCACTGATGTTCCTCCAGATATCTACGCATTTCACCGCTACACCTGGAATTCCACTCCCCTCTCCAAGACTCTAGTCTGCCAGTTCTAAATGACTATCCCAGGTTGAGCCCGGGGCTTTCACATCTAGCTTAACAAACCGCCTGCGTGCGCTTTACGCCCAGTAATTCCGATTAACGCTCGCACCCTCCGTATTACCGCGGCTGCTGGCACGGAGTTAGCCGGTGCTTCTTCTGTTGTTAACGTCACGGCTAGCAGGTATTAACTACTAACTTTTCCTCACAACTGAAAGTGCTTTACAACCCGAAGGCCTTCTTCACACACGCGGCATGGCTGCATCAGGGTTTCCCCCATTGTGCAATATTCCCCACTGCTGCCTCCCGTAGGAGTCTGGACCGTGTCTCAGTTCCAGTGTGGCTGATCTTCCTCTCAGAACAGCTAGAGATCGTTGCCTTGGTAAGCCATTACCTTACCAACTAGCTAATCTCACTTGGGCCTCTCTTTGCGCCGGAGCTAAAAGCCCCGTTTGGTCCGTAGACATTATGCGGTATTAGCAGTCGTTTCCAACTGTTATCCCCCTCGCAAAGGCAAGTTCCCAAGCATTACTCACCCGTCCGCCACTCGTCATCTTCTAGCAAGCTAGAAATGTTACCGTTCGACTTGCATGTGTTAGGCCTGCCGCCAGCGTTCAATCTGAGCCATGATCAAACTCTTCAATTAAATATATCGAAATATGAATCGTCGTTGTGACACTCTTAACGAGTGCCCACACAGATTGTCTTGTCTAAATTGTTAAAGAACGTTGCGACTTCGTCGCAATTCACTAGAAGCTATTGCTTCTTAGTGGCTCACCCTGTTCGAGTGAGGTGCGCATTTTACATCGCTTATTTTCGATGTCAACCTTGTTTTTAAACTTTTTAATTGCTTGAAAACTTGGTTTCGCACTTGATTCTTCGATTGCTTCGTTTTGCTTGAAGCCCCCTCAGAACGTGGAGCGCATTATAGATAGCTAGACATAAAGATCAATACTTAAATGAGATTTTTTTGCTTTTTAGATCATTTACGCACTCAAACGTCTATTTTTACAGCATTCCTTACCTTTCCATACGCCTTTAGACTACTTTTTTCACATTCTGTTGTTCAAATTGTTACAAATGAGTAAACTATGACCAGCCTCCAATATGATAATAAACACTAGAAAGGTAGGTATATGAAAGTAGGCTTTATTCAATGCACTGTAATTAGTGCAATTTTTGCAATAGCAGGTTATTTGTTATTTTCTTCTGCTAGTTTTAATACTCACATTCCACTTACGGTGTCAGGCTCTCTGTTACTCAGTGGAATACTTACTCCTTGGCTGGCGTCGCTTCTTAACTCTACGCCCTCTTCTTCATCGGAATCTTCTAATAGTGCAATCACTGAAACGTTATATGTGGGTAACTTACCCTATCGTGCCAATGAATCTGCAGTAAAAGAATACTTCGGAAGTTTTACCGATGTTCAATCTGTGCGTTTAATGAAGGATCGCAAAACAGGGAAAAGAAAAGGGTATGGGTTCATTGAGGTTCTGACTGATGACATTGAGACAGTAATCAATAAAACCAATGATTCTATTTTTCAGGAACGTACTCTTAAGGTACGACCGGCGAAAGATAAAGTTGAACATGCGTAAAATAAAAAACCTGGGCTAGCCCAGGTTTTTTTATTCTTCTGTTTGTTGCGGTACTGCGTTAAGTAACTGCTGATTAAACGAGTGGAACCGGTTAATCGCTGTCACTAAATCAGGTACTTGCACATCTTCCATTTAGTTAATGATCCCAGCGATCAATGAATTATAGTCTTCGCCTGATTCTAACGTATTTGTGGCGTTTTCAAATGCACTCATCATTTTCTCAAGATATTGAGAAATGGGGCTAACAATGCTTCCGTACTGATTTTCTACTTCACCGTTTTCACTGTAGTGCTGAATATTCTCGTAGGCCTTAACCACTTCAGCCTGTGTGGTTCGGTTAAGTTGCAATGCGTAACCGACGAGTTCCTTATCATCGAACCCCAAGGTTAGGGCTTGTTCAAATGCTTTGTCTACATCACCATTGTAAAAAGTATCAGCGAGATCCTGTGTTTGCTCCACCAAGTCAGCAATGGCGGTAAGCTCTTCTTCGTCTAGCTCCCCTTTTAAAGAAAAGCTAATTCCATTACTTTCGAAGTACTGATAACGCTCTACCTGCTGCGAAGATGAACCTTGGTTATCTTCGTTGCTGGTGTCGGCATCCTGGTTATTCTCACTCGCACTGTATAATGACGACGCACTAAATTGCTTTACGGATTCAAAACGTAGTTGAACTTCGTCACCATCTTTTGTGCGAATTAACAAACTTCCCGATTTGGCGTCGGCCATATTTAATGCATTTAGCTCGCTCGCATTCACACCGGGATTAAAGATATCTGTCTCTAACTCATTTATACCGGTATCGATCAGATCTCTGCTGCGTGTAATGCCTTCTTCAATTTCATCGTTCATAAAACCGGCAAGATCTTTTTCTGCCATCGCAAAGCCTTTACTCACCCCTTCTCGCGCTTGCGAAAATAGGTTGTTAAGCTTTTCATCATTCGCGCCACCCTCAGCTGCACCACGAATAACACCACCAACAAAATTAAGTACATTCTTTGCCACTTTTTCAAAATCGAATAGGCTCGTTTTCCCACTCTCTTCTGACGATTGACTGTCCTGTGGGCGCTTTCCATCAATGCTCACATTTTGGTTCAAAGCGCCGCTAACGACCTTTAAACCAATGGTGGTCTGAGAGCTATTCACCGTCACTGTGGCTGCCTGTTGCTTTGCAAATTCAGCGGCTTGTTGTAACCCCTCTTTCTGAAGCTGCTGCTTAATAGCATCATTGGGGTGAACAGCTGCCTTTTCATCGGCTTTTTGGTCGCCCATAAAAGCCTTAACTTGACTGACGTTCATAATTAGATCCTCACTATCCTCATTAGTGGTTATCGGCAGCAAATGCACTTTGTTTAATTTTAGTACTAAAAAACTTTCCTCACACGTGCTTTACTCGTTGCACATATAATAGAAGTCACTACAATTCGCCCACTTTGTTTTATCTGCTAATCACTAAATGGAGAGCCCAATGACAGTACCTGGCCATCAAGAATATCAAACACAACTGGATGAAAAGGTATCAAGACTAACGCAGTTGCTTTCTCCTTTTAGTGCTCCCGCTCCTAGCGTGTTCGCATCAGCTCCTGTTCATTATAGAATGCGAGCAGAGTTTCGCGTATGGCATGAAGGTGACGATCTCTATCACATCATGTTTAATCAAGAGACCAAAGAAAAATACCGCGTTGACCAATTTGCTCCCGCATCTAAAACAATCAACGACGCCATGATAGCGCTACTCGAAAAAGTAAAGCCGTCTGACGTTTTGCGCAAAAAGCTTTTTCAAATAGATTACCTTTCCGCT
The DNA here is from genome assembly GCF_015767655.1 of Alteromonas sp. B31-7. NCBI lineage: Bacteria > Pseudomonadati > Pseudomonadota > Gammaproteobacteria > Alteromonadales > Alteromonadaceae > Alteromonas > Alteromonas sp. B31-7. The sequence goes on along the minus strand of NZ_CP065233.1, from coordinate 788,222 downwards.
CTTTCTGGTGAATTAGTCATCAGTCTTTTGTATCACCGACAGCTAGACGATGCGTGGGAAGCCGAAGCCACTAAGCTACGGGAAGCGTTGCAGTTACAATTTCCCGCAGTCAATATTATTGGCCGTGCCCGTAAACAGAAAAGGGTAATAGGCGGCGATTTCGTAATAGAACGTTTACCTGTGAATAGTCATACCTTTGTCTTTAAGCATATAGAGAACAGCTTCACGCAACCAAATGCAGATGTGAACTGTAAAATGATTGAATGGGCATTAAACTGTGTGGCTCCTCTGAAAGGTGACTTATTGGAAATGTATTGTGGTGCGGGAAACTTCTCAATCCCTCTCGCGCTTCACTTTGATAATGTCATTGGAACAGAAATTGCCAAGCCTTCGGTACAAGCTGCACAGTACAACATTGAAAAAAACAACTTGGACAACGTTAAAATAGTCAGGCTTGCTGCGGAAGAATTTACTGAAGCGATGAAAGGTGAGCGTACGTTTAGCCGCCTTGAAGGGATTGACCTATCTGCCTACAACTTCACCACCGTGTTGGTCGACCCTCCAAGAGCAGGCTTAGATCTAGATTCTCTTAAAATGATCCAAGATTACGAAAATATTATCTACATCTCCTGCAACCCTGAAACCTTGGCCGAAAATTTAACCCACCTTTGCGAAACACACGATATCGCGGAATCAGCGTTATTCGACCAGTTTCCTTTTACGCATCATATTGAGGCTGGCGTGTTATTAACCAGGAAGGGGTGAATAGCGCTGATGGTGCTAATAGACTAGCAATACGCTTTATTTAAACGACTGAGTTGTTGCGCCCATTTGTACAAAACGCAACTGGGCCTTAACTCTTTCACCAATTTCTAATCGTAGTTTTGTGTCGGCCTCTAGCGCTTCGGCACCTGCACTAAATACCAGCCTAACCATGGCGTCAGCTTGTAATTGTGCAATACGGTATTCGACACCCTGCCGCTCAATAATATAATCGGTGAGCTCTTCCACGAAATGTTGAATCTCTCTAAACACCGCCAGCCGATAAGCGCTTGACGTACCGGTATGCTCCCTCAACAACAAACGAAAAACATTTTTGTTAGCGGCAATGAATTCCATAAAGGTTTCAACTGACGTGTTAATGACGCCTCCACCCGACGCAATGCGTCGCCTAGCCTGACGCATAAGCTGACGCAAAGCTAAACCCGCTTCGTCAACCAGCGTTAAACCCAGCTCATCCATATCCTTAAAATGACGATAAAATGAGGTAGGTGCAATACCTGCTTCTCTCGCCACTTCACGCAAACTAATGGCGGATAAACTGCGATTTTCATCCAACAGCGAAAATGCGGCGTGAATAATGTTTTGGCGAGTTTTTAACTTTTGTTCTTGACGACTCACGGAAGCCCCAATTAATTAGAGAGACATAGTTTAACGCAACTTAACGCCTAAGTAGAGCCGAAATTAGGCGATTAAATTGGCGAAATTTCCTTATCTAACAGGCTACTGATGAGCATTTGCTCAAATTAAGCCCCATTAACGCTTCGCGTAAACTACACTTAGAGTTTACAGATGTCAGCAGAACTTATTAGGGTTTTACTTGCCTGACATTGAATAAAACGATAAATTGGCGCACAGTTGTAAGCTGAGTTGTTAATCATGAATAAACCACCCCTTATCTTAACCAATGTATTGGTATTTCTCATTACCGGTGCAATTGCGTGCATTGGTGTACCTGTATGGATTGCACACCACGGAATTGATTGGGCAGAAATTGGTACTGCTATTTTCTTGTTCTATTTCACAGGAATGTCGATTACCGCGGGATATCACCGCCTTTGGTCTCACAAAACCTATGATGCAAATATTGTTGTTAGAATAATATTAGCAATCGGGGGCGCTATGGCGCTTGAAAATAGTATCTTGCATTGGTCTTCCGATCACCGCGTGCATCATCGTCATGTGGATGACAATGATAATGACCCTTATTCAGCGAAAAAAGGCCTATGGTTTGCACATATAGGTTGGATGCTTCGCGAATATCAAGCCAAACGTTACGACGATTATGGTAACTGTAAAGACTTGCAAAAAGACAAAGTCGTGATGTGGCAGCACAATTATTATTTGCCTATTGTATTAGCCGCAAACTTCGGCATAACCGCCTTATTAGGTTGGTTAAACGGTGATGTATTGGGCATGGTACTTATTGCAGGTGTACTTCGATTAGTATTAGTGCATCACGTGACTTTCTTTATCAACTCCCTTGCGCATTTCTGGGGAAGTCAGCCGTATACGGATAAAAATTCAGCCCGTGATAACGGCGTTTTAGCGTTCTTCACCTTTGGTGAGGGTTATCACAACTATCATCACATTTTTGAGTACGATTACCGAAACGGTATTCGTTGGTATCAATTCGATCCTACAAAGTGGTTAATTAGAGGACTTTCTTACTTAGGGCTTACCCATAATTTACGTAAGGTGCCTGAAGAAAGAATAGAAAAAGCACGGGCTGCAATGCAATTGCAACGAGCCAGTGAAAAAGCCTCTCTATTACCAAATGCTGAAGAGGTAATGCATACAATTCAAGCTGAATATGATTTGTTGATGCAAAAAATGTCAGACTATTATGCAACTAAAAAACGTTTAATGCGGCTTAAGCAGAAAACCATTAAACGCAGTATTGAGGGGCTCGAACTTACCTATAAATATAAAGAGCTTAAGCATGCGTTCGCGTTGCAGAAACAGAAATGGCTGCACCTGCAAAGCCTTTCGTTGCAACCCGTGTAGCTATTTTCCCCATCATTCTATTACTTCGTCTTTTAAGGAGCCCATGTAAATCACTTTATATGGGCTTTTTTGTTTATTTGGCATTTGCGACTAGAGTTGAAATTACAAAGCGGGTAACGTAGTCCACACTAGGTAGTGTTTATTTACAGTTAGTTAGACGATTTTAAGAATAGGAAGCAGCTATGGCGGCAAAGCAGAAAAAGGCGACAACCCCCTCTTCATTTCATTACGATGCCATTGTAATAGGAACAGGTCCTGGCGGTGAAGGCGTAGCAATGCAGCTAGCAAAAGCCGGCAAAAAGGTTGCCGTGGTTGAACGATACGAAGCCGTTGGCGGCGGGTGCACACATTGGGGTACTATTCCTTCTAAAGCGTTACGTCATTCCGTCAGCCGGCTCATCGAATACAATAGCTCTCCTTTATTTGCTGACAACCACCTTAGCCGTAGTCTTACCTTTTCAGAAATCATGCATCACGCCAGCGGTGTAGTAAAAAGTCAGACTCGACTGCGCGCCTCGTTTTACGATAGAAACAGGGTAACCTTATTTCATGGTGAAGCAAGTTTCGTTGATGCTCATACCCTTGAAATAACGCGTCAAGATGGCTCAAAAGATACCGTTACAGCGGCGCAGATCGCCATTGCCACAGGCTCTCGCCCTTATACGCCTAGCGATATTGACTTTACACACCCTAGAATATACAACTCAGACACCATCTTATCCTTAGATCACGATCCTAAGTCCATCATCATTTATGGTGCAGGGGTCATTGGTTCTGAGTATGCCAGTATTTTTAGAGGTCTGGGTGTGAAGGTTGATTTGGTGAACATGCGTGATCGCTTACTTTCTTTCCTTGATACAGAGATATCTGATGCCCTAAGCTACCACTTGTGGAACAACGGTGTGCTTATCCGTCACAATGAAACGTACAAGTCGGTTGAAGCTACTGACGATTCAGTAATATTAAATTTAGAATCCGGTAAACGTATGCGAGCCGATTGCTTATTGTTTGCAAACGGAAGAACCGGTAACACCGACACGTTGGGATTACAAAATATAGGTTTAAAAGCCGATGGGCGTGGTCAGCTCAGAGTTAATGAAAACTACCAAACTGAAGTAGACAATGTGTATGCAGTTGGTGATGTCATTGGCTATCCAAGCTTGGCTTCCGCCGCCTATAATCAAGGTCGCTTTGCAGCAGAAGCCATGTTAGAAGGCAAAACTCACGCCGAGCTTGTGGCTGACATCCCTACCGGTATTTATACCATCCCCGAAATCAGTTCTGTGGGAAAAACGGAACAAGAGCTCACTGCCGCTAAAATTCCATATGAAGTAGGCCGCGCTCAATTTAAGCACTTGGCAAGAGCGCAAATTGCCTCAACGCAAGTAGGCAGTTTAAAAATTCTCTTCCATAGAGAGACGAAGGAAGTGCTGGGTATCCACTGCTTCGGAGAGCGTGCTTCCGAAATTGTTCATATCGGACAGGCGATTATGCAACAAACCGGGGAAGGAAATACCATTGATTACTTTGTGAATACCACTTTCAACTACCCTACAATGGCTGAAGCATATCGAGTGGCTGCGATTAACGGATTAAATCGGATATTCTAAAAAGAGAAATTTTAGAGGAAAAAAACCGACACTAGGTGTCGGTTTTTTATTGAGATTAGTTTCGGTTCGCTGCTAATGTATTTTGCGCTGAAAGCGCTTCTCTATGAGCTACGATATCGATGTGCATCTTCTCTTGGTCAAATGTCATAGTGGCAATAGCATAGTCTCCAAGACTTTCGCTTGCTACATTTACCATTTTTTGTTGTGCATCACGGAAACGAATGTTGCTGCTAATTTTGTCAGCCATACATTGGTTATTCATTTCGAACGATTTAGCGTCCATACAATCGAAAAGCTGATTGTCATCAGATCCCGCATGCGCAATACCAAAAGTGGATAATAAGGCTAATCCTAGTACTACTTTACGCATGGTTTTTCTCCTGTGTTACAGTTCATCACTGTTAATTGTTACTATAATGTATATACATAAATTAGTCAATGTGGATCATAGTAATATGACAAAAGTATGACAGCGGAGTAATTTTTCAACGTGACTCAAAAAAATTTAGATTCTCTTGTTCAGCAAGCAGCAAACTGTACTTTATGCAAGCCCTATTTGCCTCACCCGCCACGTCCCATCTTTTCGTTAGGACACTCCAAGCTTGTGTTGATTGGTCAAGCGCCTGGCCTAATGGCACACAATACTCACCAAGCCTTTAACGATAATAGCGGCAAGCGTTTAAGAGGCTGGTTAAACATGTCAGAAGAAGAATTTTACAACCCCAGTGTGATATCCATTATGCCCATGGGGTTTTGCTTTCCAGGATACAAGAATGGAGCCGATGCCCCTCCTCGTCCAGAGTGTGCTCCTACCTGGCACAAAACCCTATTAGAAGAGATTCAACCTAGCACAATTTTGTTGGTGGGAAGGTATGCTCAGCAATACTATCTCCCTCAATTTAAAACCCTTACAGACGCATTAAATAACGCTAATTTTGAAGAAGGGATTATTCCCCTCCCCCACCCATCTGGGCGAAACAACCGTTGGCTAGCAAAGAATGCGTGGTTTGAAAGCCAATATCTACCCAAGGTGGTCAAGCACCTCAACGCGCTCAAGCATTAATTTTTGGCGTGTTGCAGGAAATCAAGTAGCTCGCCAAAAGGCATAGGTTTAGCGTACAGATAGCCTTGTGCTTCATCACAGCCCAGCTTAATCATATAGCTGGCCTGTTCTCGGGTTTCTACGCCTTCAGCAATGGTTAATAGCCCAAGCTTGTTTCCTAAGGTAACAATCGTCTCCGCCAAAACAGCACTTTGTCCTGGCTGGATATCCTTCACAAACGAACGATCTACTTTAAGCCGGTCTAAAGGTAACTTTTGCAGGTAGCTCATAGAAGAAAAGCCCGTACCGAAATCATCGATGGCAATCGCTACACCGTGCGCCTTCAGCGTACTAAGCGCATCAATAACAATTTGCGGTTCGTCCATCACGACACTTTCTGTAATTTCTAGTTCAAGGAAACTAGGATCGCAATTTGATGCCTTTAGCGCATCTTTGACTTTGTCGACAAAATATCTATCTCGAAACTGCGGAATAGAGATATTTACGGCTACCCGCAAATTGTCAAACCCTGACTCGTTTAAACTTTTCAATCGTCGACATGACTCTTCCAGTACCCACTGGCCAATATCGACAATGAGACCCGAATATTCTGCTAAGGGAATAAAGACGGCAGGTGAAATATAGCCATTATTGCCATCAGGCCAACGCAACAAACCTTCCATACCGACGACTTTTTCACTGAGCAAGTCAACTTGAGGCTGGAACCATAGCTCAAGTTTTCTTTCCATAAAATCACTACGCAAGCGACGAATCATGTCTAATCGCCAAGTGGTTTGGTCTTCAATATCTTTAGCGTAGTATTCGTAGTTGTCAGAAAGGTTCTTTTTAGCGCGGTTAAGGGCAATATTGGTGCGTTTTAATATTTCGATGCCCACATTCGGTTTATCATCTAATTGACAAAAACCAATGGTCACGCTGACGGGTAAAGTATGATCACTCACCTTGAAGGAAGATTGAAACAAGGTTTTGATTGTGTCTGGGTTAACCTCTTTAGCTGGCCCAATCAGCCCAAACACATCGGCCCCAATTCGCCCTCGTCTCACCTTTTCGCTAAAGTTATCCTGAAAACGCTCGCTAATGGCCCTTAGCAAATCATTCCCTGCTTCTTGCCCTAAGCCATCATTAATATCAGAAAAATGATTCACATCAACAAGCGCCACGGCGTAGTCTGTTCCGGCATAAAAATGCGGTTTATCCAGCATGTTAATAAATTCATTTCGGTTAGGCAGGCGGGTCAACCAGTCTCTAAAAGCCGCATTTCTAAGTTCGTGAAATAAGTTTACGTTTTCATACCCTACAGAAATGCTCGATAGAAACACTTCTAATAGATTCTTATCTAACTCATGAATTTGACGCGCCATGTGAACATAAACAGCGGCTTCAAACCCGGCACGGTTGATGTAGAGCACCGATGAGTCTGCTTCGAAAATATGCTGTTTCAGTCGCAAACAGCGATTGATTTGCTCAACAATATTTTTATTCTTTACGTTATCGATATGTTCATTAATTAATGGCGCATATTCGCCGGCCGCCCCTAACACATAAACGCCATTGTCGTCTTTATCAAGCACGGCGCCGGCTCGTGCACACAGTAAGCCATCGGCTTCTAAACCGATAAGCGAACTAATTTGCGTCACTACCCCTTCGCAGAATCCTTTCACCGAATGCTCTTCAAACAAGTTAGACGATGAAGAGATAATTTTCTCTAACCCCAATCGATTTTGATTAATGGTCATTATCTGTTGGTAAGAACGTAACGATGAGATAACGGTAGTGAGAAGCTTGCCGCGAGTGAGTTCGGTTTTTGTTTTATAATCGTTAATGTCGTAAAGCTTAATGACTTCTTCTTCGGGCGCATACCCGGGCTGGCCGGTACGTAAGATAATACGCGGCTCAAAGAGCTCCATTTCCTCTCTTATGTATTTCACTACATGAAAGCCGGCGTCGTCAGTTTCCATGACAACGTCAAGAAGGATAATAGCAATACTTTTGCCATAGTCTTGCAGTAACTGCTTGGCTTCGTTACCAGAATAAGCATGAAGAAAGTTTAGCTTTCTATCATTGACGATGAGATCTGATAATGCGAGCCGCGTGACGGTATGTATCTCTTCGTCATCATCGACTATCAATATATTCCATTGTTTATAAACCTGAGGCTCTAGGCCACTGGCGTCATCGTCATCTAAAAAGATTAATTCGTCGTTATCGTAATCCGTTGCCGACATAACTGCTCTAACCCTCACTACCATTAAATACCGCTGCGATTTTGCGGAATCTGCGCTGTATCACACCCATTGATTAATCATATCTAGGGTGCAATAGTGTCTACCTTAGTTTTCGCTATTAGGCTTTATCACTGTAAAATATGAAAATTACCCCAGATCCTTATGCCTCACAGGTTACAAAACCCGAAAATAGCAAAACGTCTGAGCCAACGGGTGAAAAAGAAAAAACGGCTAAGCCGACTCATCACTCTGCCAACGTCAGCCCTGTACGTCGTAAAATTTTGTCCTGGTTCTCTCGCGTAGGTATTTCACCATCTATGTCTACGCTCGATCCAAAGCGTGAAAAACAGGCGCTAGAACGAAGAAAACAAATATTAGAAATACAAAAGGCAGCAAATTTACAGGCCGTTTTAAATATAGCACTAAATGTGGCGATTACCGAATCTCAAAGCGATAGTCTTGACCCTGATTGGTTTTTTGCTTTTAGTTCTATGGCAGAAGAGATATATAGCCAGCCCATGCAAGAATTATGGGGTAGAATTTTTGCCGTGGAAGTGAGTAAGCCCGGAAGCTTTTCGTTACGCAGTTTGCAACTGTTGAAATCGCTGACCCATCGCGACGCGCAAATATTCAGTAAGGCCGTGAGTATGGCTTGCCGACGTCAGCACGACAATGTTCCACGTATTTTAGTTGGCTATCATAAACGTAGAGGCGTATTGTCGTTTCTTGGTCCCTCAGCCCCTCAACAAATTAATCTCGCAAAAATGGGACTTTCCTACCCTGACCTATTGGCGCTTCAAGATATGAAATTGTTGTATGCTAGCGAAATAGAAAGCGGGGAATATGAACAAGGCCAGCAAATATTTTGGCGATGTGGCAATGAAAGCTTTACCTTAGAAGCCAATCGTTCTGGGGTAGCGTTGGTGTATTATAAGTTCACTGCGGTAGGCAGTGAACTTGCGAAGCTTGTATCTAGAAAGGAAAACTCTGCCTACTTACCGGCACTTAAAGAGCGACTGAGCAACGTCTTTATTGTTACCGAATAAACCGTCGCTCTCGTATGCTTACTAAGGCGAAGAAACCGCTAAATTCCATCACCAAATTCATGTAAGCCACACTCTCTTTTTAATCCAAAAAAGCGGGTATCTTGCTCATTCATGCCTTCTTGTAAAGACTGCGTTGTGTGCCAATCGCCAATAGACACGTAGCCTTGTTCCCAAAGTGGATGATACGGTAAGTTGTGCTCTTTTAAGTAATAATGTAAATCCTTATTACTCCAATCAATGATGGGATAAAGCTTAAACTGATTACCCACTTTTTGAAGTACCGGAAGCTTGCCTCGTGTGTCGGATTGGCTTCGACGTAACCCCGCGAACCAGGTTCCAGCTTTCAATTCGCCTAGCGCACGCTGCATAGGTTCAACCTTGTTCATCTGGTTGTACTTCTCTATGCCCTCTATACCTTTTTCCCACAATCGACCAAATCGAGCTTCCTGCCAAGCTGCAGATAGCTTGGCACGGTACACATGTAAATTTAAGTCTAATTTCTCGGTAAGCTCATCAATAAAGCCATAGGTTTCAGGAAACAAATAGCCCGTATCGGTTAACACCACAGGTATATTGGGTTGAGCTTGCGTCAACATATGCAACATAACAGCAGACTGTGCACCAAAGCTGGAAGAAACAATATGATTAGCCGGTAGGTTTTCCAGCGCCCAAGCTACACGAGCTTGGGCATCCATTGCTTCTAATGCTTCGTTAATATCAGCAAGCGCTTCTTTACTAATATCGAGGGTCAACGGCGTAATGTCGCTAAGTGTTGAATTAGTCATAAAAGTCTCGTGCGGAATCTACAACAGGCGCGATGATGTCTTTGCGAATAACAAAATCACCAAATGCCTCGTTTTCATTGCGCTCTTTTGCCCACTGTCCAATTAACGAGTCAAGCTCATTCATGATTTCTTGCTCGCTGATATTCTCACGGTACATTTTTGGAATACGGGTACCTTCTCGGTTTCCACCAATATGGAAGTTGTATTTACCCGGCCCTTTACCGACAAGCCCTACTTCAGCCAACATGGCGCGACCACAGCCGTTAGGACACCCTGTAACCCTGAAGATGATACTGTCCTGCGCCAAACCATGCTTATTCAGAATGCCTTCCAGCTCGGTCACCGCATCGGGTAAATAGCGCTCAGCTTCGGCCATTGCCAATGGGCATGTGGGTAATGCAACACAAGCCATTGAATCTAGGCGTTGATTCGAAATTTCCGGCGCAATTAAACCGTGCTCTTTCGCTAAGGCTTCAATTTGCGCTTTATTTTCTGGCGCGACACCAGCAATGATAAGGTTTTGATTCGCCGTTAAACGAAAATCACCTTTGTGTATTTTAGCAATCTCGGCACAGCCTGTTTTTAAGGTCTTGCCTGGATAATCGAGAATACGCCCATTTTCAATAAAGACGGTTAAATGGAATTTACCGTCAATACCTTCAACCCATCCAAAGCGATCTCCACGTTCGGTAAACTCGTAAGGGCGGCTCTCAGCAAACGTCACGCCTGCACGCTTTTCAACTTCAGCCTTAAAGTTATCTACGCCCACACGTTCTAGCGTATATTTGGTCTTCGCATTCTTACGGTTTACGCGGTTACCCCAATCTCGTTGGGTAGTCACTACGGCTTCAGCTACCGCAAGGGTATCTTTTAGTGAAATAAACCCAAAATCTGACGCTTTGCGAGGAAAGGTAGATTGGTCGCCGTGGGTCATCGCTAAGCCACCACCCACTAATACATTAAAACCAATTAACTTGCCCGCTTCTGCAATGGCCACAAAGTTCAGATCGTTTGCATGCACATCTACGTCGTTTTGTGGCGGAATAACCACCGTCGTTTTAAACTTACGAGGTAGATAGTTATCACCCAATATCGGCTCTACAGGCTTCTCAGTGGTCTCTACTTTTTCACCGTCAAGCCAGATCTCTGCGTAGGCACGGGTTTTAGGGAGTAAATGTTCACTGATTTTTTTCGCCCATTCATAGGCTTCCACATGCAGTTCAGACTCAACGGGATTCGACGTACACAACACATTTCGGTTAACGTCGCCGGCGGTTGCTATCGAGTCAATGCCCACCTTGTTGAGTGTTTGGTGCATTAATTTAATTTTCGGCTTAAGCACACCGTGAAACTGAAAAGTTTGTCGGGTAGTTAAGCGAATACTGCCATAAATGGTTTGCTCTTCAGCAAATTTATCAATAGCAAGCCATTGCTCGGGCAAAATAATACCGCCAGGCAAACGAGCACGAAGCATCACATTGTGCAGTGGCTCTAATTTTTGCTTGCTACGCTCTGCACGAATATCGCGGTCGTCTTGTTGATACATACCGTGGAATCGAATTAGCTGGAAATTATCAGCCGTAAAACCACCAGTGAGATCGTCTTTAAGATCTGCCTCAATAGTGCCTCGTAAATTGTTACTTTCGCGCTTTAAGCGTTCGTTGTCAGCAAGTTTGCCCTCAACGATAAAGGGAGATTTTTCATTGCTCATTAATAGACGTCCTTCTGATAACGTTTTGCTTTGCGTAACTCGACGATATAGGCTTTCGCGTCAGCTTCTGACTTATTGCCGTGCTCTTGTACAATGCTAATAAGCGCATTTTCAACATCTTTAGCCATATGCGTTGCATCACCACACACATAAAAATGAGCGCCTTGTTCAAGCCATTCATATACCGCTTTACCCTGCTCAAGTAATCGGTGCTGTACGTAGATCTTTTCTTCTTGATCACGTGAAAATGCGAGGGTGATTTTGTCAAGCAAACCGTCTTTAACGTAACCTTGCCACTCTACTTGATACAGGAAGTCTTGAGTAAAGTTGGGGTTACCAAAAAATAACCAATTTTTACCTTCCGCGCCTTGAGCATCACGCTCTTGCATAAATGAACGGAAAGGGGCAATACCGGTTCCTGGACCCACCATAATGACAGGTGTATTAGGATCTTCAGGCAGGCGGAAGTTATTGTTGGGTTCAATAAACACATCCACTTCGCCGTTTTCTTCTAAATATTCACACAAGAAGCCTGACGCTCCGCCTTGATGGCGATGGCCAAACGCTTCGTAATCCACATGGGCAACGGTAAGATGAACCTCTTCTTCAACTTCGCTTTGACTAGAAGCAATAGAATACAATCTTGGCGTAAGTGGGCGTAAGGCCTCTACTAAGCTTTGTTCTGATATTTTTCCAGGGTGCTCTCGCACAATATCGATAATTTGGCGCTGCGCCATATACGTACGTAACTGCGCTTTATCTTCCATTAACGTGGCTAACGACGTTGATCCTGTGGCCGCTTGGTACGCTTTTACAAAAGTAGGATAACTCAGTGTTAATTCCAACTTGTGGGTTAACGCTTCTCGCAAGCGCATTTTTTCATCGCCCACCGTCACCTCTGCGTCACTATCAAGAGACAGCACACTAATGAATTCGTCTACCAGTTTTGGTGCATTCTTAAACCATACACCCAGTGCATCACCGGCTTGATATTGAATGCCTGAACCTTCAAGGCTAATTTCGATATGTCGAATATCTTTAACAGAGTCTCGCCCTGTTATTTTCTGCGAATCAAGAAGCGTAGCTGTGTAAGGCGCTTTTTTCGAGTATGTTTGTGCTGGAGCTCCTTGAACGGCAGCGCCAGTCTGGGCGGCAACAGCCGCTGGAGGAGCGGCAGTAAAATCCTCTTTTAACGCTTCAATGAGTTTAGAAATCCAAGCTTCGGCTTGTGCTTCATAATCAACGTCAAGATCTGCTCGTTCAACCAGCGCCTTTGCACCAAGTTTGCCTAAGCGTTCGTCAAAATCTTTGCCTGTTTGGCAGAAAAATTCGTAGCTGCTATCACCTAAGCCTAGAACCGCATATTTGGTGTTAGACAGTTTGGGGGCTTTTTTGCCGCTGACAAACTCATGCAGTTCGATGGCGTCATCTGGCGCATCACCTTCACCATGCGTGCTCACAAAAAGCGCCACGTGAGTTTCTGATTTCAACTGGCGGGGTTTGTAGTCTGCCATGCTAACCAGCTTGCTGTTATAGCCAGCTTCTTCAGCTTTCGCCTGAAACTGCTGCGCTAACCCTTTAGCATTTCCGGTTTGAGAGCCATACAAAATCGTTAACGTCGCCGCTGGCGCAGCGCTTTCTGGTGCAGTGATCGCAGGCGCAACGGCTGAACCTTGCGCCGCAGCCATACCAGCTGCATATCCACTCACCCAGGTTAATTGATCGCGATTTAAACCACTTATTGCTTGGGTTATCGCATTCCACTGCTGCTCATTTAAGATGGCACCAGGGACAGATTGTTGATTCGGTTTCTGAGACATAATTCACTAGCCTTAATTTGATGGCATAAGGCTAACGACTTTATTCAAGAAGAGAAAAGAATAAATGAAACTTTTTTATTACCTAAAGTGATTAAGAAATAAAAAAGCACCTTTTAATAACAAAAGGTGCTTTAGAAAAAGGCTTAAATTTAGAAAGGTGACGCCCTAAAAATGCAGCTCTAGGCCAGCAAATACGCCGTCAAACTCCATATCAGCATAGATATCATCTAAATCTTCAATATCCACAGTGACGTTTCGGTAACCCACTTGCACTGTCATATCAATGGCAATACTTTCAATAAAAGAATAGGTGACGGCTACCTGATAATCGCTAAGCTCGTGATCATCAAACGACAAATAGCTGCCTTCTGCGTACGCCGCTAGCCCAGTAAACGGCAAGCCTACTTGAACCTTCGAGTACACCATAGGCACTACGCCCGTAAAGTCACCCGAACTTTGAGTATCACTATCGGTATCTTCAACAAAGAAAGCGCCATCAATGTATTTCGCATTTAGTCCTACATCAAAGCTAATGAGGTCATTGTCGAAAAGTTCGTAGTAAAGAATAAGATCCGTGGCATCAAGCTCTATCACTGTATCTACTTCACTGTTTGCCGTATACAGCTCACCATCAAAGGTGAAGTTAGCATCTAATGTTGTAGTACCGTTGTTGTCTAAAGTCGTGTGGCCCACTTTAATGTTAGGGACTAGGGGAAGAGGATGTTCAAATGCAATATACAAAGACGTATTTGTTTCATCGCTAAAGTTAAAGTCGGCCGTTGATGAACTGTCGGCAAAGCCACCTGATGTATCTGTTTGCCACGCCTGCGCACCAGCGTAAACACCCGCGATAGTGTCAGCTTGCGAATTGACCGAGAACAGCGCACAGCCTAGAGCGGCTGCGAAAAGACCCTTTTTCATGGATTATCCTTGATTTAATAGTTCTGAAAGTTCGATTAAAGCGGCATTTGCACGAGAAATATAGTTTGCCATTACTAACGAGTGATTAGCTAACATACCAAAACCACTGCCATTTAGAATCATAGGGCTATACACGGTTTGCTGTGTGACTTCCAATTCGCGAATAATTTGTTGAAGGCTGACTAATGCATTCTTATCTTCAAGAACGTCAGCAAACTCAATTTCAGCTGCTTTTAAAAAGTGTAGCAAAGCCCACGTGGCACCGCGCGCTTCATAGAAATTATTGTCTAATTTCCACCAGCTTGTTTTCACCACACGTTGCTGCCCATTGTAGGTAGACTGTTTAGCTTTCGCTTCACCCGCCAAATCGGTGTTCAGTCTAGCAGAACCTACGCTTGCACTTAAGCGCTGTGAATAGCTACCTAACCGTTTTTCCACTTGTTTTAACCATTCTCGTAAGTTATCGGCCCGAGTATAGAACTGGCTGTCCCCGTTTTGTGGGTCGGCTAAGGCATCGCGGTATTGTTTTAAAAGCGTAATTCCATCGCGATAACTGGATTCAGAAGAAGGAAACATCCAACTTCTGTGATCCATATTGAATTTAGGGTGGGCTTTCGTTAAATAAGGGTTTTCAATTGATTGAGATTGGGAGCGGCTGAAATCTTTTCGCATGGAAAGGGCAAGGTCGCGGATCATTTCTAATACACCAAACTCAAACGAAGGCATATTGTCTAAGAACACACCGGGAGGTATAACATCGTTAGACAGGTAACCGCCGGGTTTATCTAACAGTGTTTCAGACACTTCAATCATTGTTGATGTAAGGGTATATCCAGCAATATTTGCGGGGTTGGCCACCGATGTTTGTTGCGCTACACGTTTATTAACATCATAAGTAGCAGGGGCAAAGCTCCAGTACCATCCAATTAACCAGAACAACAAAAACACAGCCACAACAATTAGGGCAATCCATTTTGAGTTTATTGATTGTCTCATGCTTATGCCAACCTTCCTTTTCAAAATGCATAAAGCCGGTGAAAACCGGCGTTATGCTAAAATTTACGTTACTACAGAAATACTAAATCTTTATGACGCTGGGTGCTATAACACCATTTTTTCACTCATGAATACAACTTAAAACAGTTTATGGTGACTATAAAGGTTGATTAATTCTTGAGTTTGGCCGTTTTTTGTCTTTAAAGGCGTAAATGAGTAGCGCCAGAACAATAATAGGCCAGAATGCGCCCACGCCCAATGCAAGTAACGCTAAGAACGCAGCGCCTATGGTTAAAAACAAGGTGCCGATGACACTAACAGCGACTACAAACCCCACTACCACAATGACTACACCAACGGTTGTCAGTAACGCCATTGCTTCCCACATGTCTAATGACTCGTTGGCCATATTTAAGTGAATGCCAAGAAAATCATGCATCACACTTCCTAAGCAGTTAACAATGACAATGGCTATAACCAATGCAATTAAGAAGTTTTTCATTAGGCTATCCTAGGTAAAAGCACCACGGCAGCGAAGTATGCAACTAACGCAATGAAAGGCACGAAGATTAACGCCGCAGCCGCCGCTACTCGCACCCATAATGTATCTACATCTAAATAGCGAGCGACACCAGCACAAACACCGGATATCACCGCAGCGTCTAAATCTCTGTAAATTCGTTTTTCAGTAGGCATTTTCATTATATTCTCCACTATTTTTACCTAGGTTATATAGGCTGCTGCCACGCAGCCGTTATGCTTTTGCCTTTTGCTAATAACTAGGCAACTTTGCTTTTTTTCAACTCAGCCAACTCATTTTCAATTGTTTCATCACGCTCTAAATCGGCAAACTCTTCGTTCAAGGACACTGTCTTTTCAGGTAGGTCATAGGCTTCAACTTGCGCCTCTAAATAATCGATACGCTGCTCATAGTGCTCAAATCTCATCATTGCATCATCGATTTTCGTGCTGTTTTGCGACGTCTTTACTTTTAAGCGTGCAGAGACGGTTTGCTTGCGCGTAATGAGTGCTTTTTGTTTCTGCTTCGCTTCACGCATTTTTTCATTAAGTCGTGCCGTATCTATTTGAAGCTTTTCAATACTCTCTGACAGCTGCGTTAACTGCTCGTTTATCGCTGCCGCTTTATCGACATATTTATGCTTTTCAACAAGCGCGGCTTTCGCTAACGACTCTTTATCGTTGTCCATGGCAAGTTGTGCTTTACGCTGCCAATTATTCACCTCTTTGTTCACTGCAAGCAGTTGACGATTTAAGGTTTTTTGTTCAGCAATGAATCGCGCTGCATCACTTCTCACTTCCACGAGTGTTTCTTCCATTTCCTGAATAATCATGCGAATAATTTTTTCAGGATCTTCCGCTTTATCTAGCATTGCATTTAAGTTTGCTTGAACGATGTCGTTTATGCGTGAAAACATACCCATTGTGATTCTCCGTTACGTTAGTGATGTCCACTTAGGCCCTAATAACACTGCAAGACCATGGTAGAGATTGTCATTTTCATCTTGAGCACTGAAACGTGCGCTTGTTTATAAAGTACAATCAATAGACATGCCAAAACCTCAACTCTTTGAATTTTAATAACTTTATAAAAAGTGGTCGTCTAATCCTCCTTGCACAATTAGGAAAAAACTCAGATTTGGCGAATTTGACAAAAGCGTTAGTTAATTTGACCAATCTTGAAGGTGCGCTAGCAGCGTCAGCAAAACTAGGTTCCATAAGACCAGACATAAAAAAACGGCACCTTTTAGGGTGCCGTTTCTTGAACAATGGGGTATGTTTAGTTTATTTCTTTTTCGCTACTTTCTTGAGCGCTACTTTCTTGAGGGCTCACCGAGGCAATGTCCATAATTTCAACATCGCCACCCGTGCTTGCTTCATCATCCAAATCAAAATGATAGGTCACATTGGCAATGGACTGACTAACGCCATTTTGAATTTCTACGGTTGACGCACTTAATGCTTGTCCCACCAAATTGGTAAGTAGCGATTCTAAGACTGACTCTTGTGCACTTGCTGTTGAAGTAAACAAAGTAGCGGCGAATAGAGTAGCTGTAACTAGTGAAGTTTTCATAATTTCCCTCGATTTAAATCACTGCAACAGCACTTTGCTATTGCTTTGATTTAACTATTGCGAGAGCTGTGCCACTTCAAAAATAAATCGCAAGGTATTGAAAAATAGACAAATAATAAAAGATCATTTGAAAAACCGAAGTGTTCAAATAATCGCCTAGATTAAAGTTTAGTCAATTTCACCATCCAATTGGCGTTTTTCACCAACCTCTAGGCATTGGCTTTTGCTTTGTTGTATAAATCAATCTCCCGTTGGGCATTTTCAACTTCTGCTAACCCATTCATCAGCAAGTTGGGATCTGGGTTTTTACCTGTGCCGTTCTGACTTAAGTATCGACGCCAAATACGCCCGCCCGCTTGGCCTTGGAATAAGCCAAGCATATGACGCGCTGCATGCCAAGGTTTAAAATAAGGATCTTCTTGTCTTTCAATGTATTGCTGCATCTGCATGACAACCTCTCGGCGTGAAATGCCATGTGCACTTTCATCCCCCATTATTGTGCTATCGACATTTGCCAGAATATAGGGGTTTGCATAAACTTCACGTCCCATCATGACACCATCAACGTTCAATAAATGCGTATTCACATCATCTAGGGTTTTAATTCCCCCATTAATGCTAATAGATAAGTCGGGGCGTGTTTTTTTCAAATTATAAACACGGGGGTAATTTAGTGGCGGTACCTCACGATTTTCCTTGGGGCTTAACCCTTGAAGCCACGCTTTTCTTGCATGCACAATAAACGTATCACAGCCTGCATCAGCAACAATATCAATGAAGCGAGCAAAGTCTTCATCTTCATCCATGTCATCGATACCAATTCGACATTTTACGGTTACAGGAATATCAACAGCAGACTGCATGGCTTTAACGCAGCTTGCTACCACGTCTGGCTGCGCCATTAAACAGGCGCCAAAGCTGCCATTCTTAACTCTGTCGCTTGGGCAACCCACATTAATGTTTACTTCATCATAACCGCGCTCTTGAGATAATTCTGCGCACTTGGCCATATCAGAAGGATCGCTTCCCCCAAGCTGCACTGCGACGGGGTGCTCTTCTGTATTAAAGCCTAAATAATCACCCTTCCCATAGATAATCGCCCCTGTGGTCACCATTTCGGTATACAAAAGCGTATGCTTGGACAACAAGCGTAAGAAGTAACGACAATGGCGATCTGTCCAATCCAGCATAGGTGCCACAGAGAGTTTTCTATTGAAAGAGATGTCAGACATAGACATTAAAACCTTGATTAATATGTAAAAAAGTAAATCTCATCGCATTTTTACCGATTTCAAAATTAGTGACATTTCCGTGGTATTCCAGCGATTTTTCCTTTTCAGGAACGCAATGGGAATACAAAAAATATGGCGTTTTACTCAATCAACAAGCGGCTTCGCGGAGAACGAACCGCATATTCTACTTCTGTAAAGCAGAAAAACAAAGGCAAGATAGTTTCTCCACGTCTGAAACATTCACTTCACGTTCATTGGCACTGAACTGGGCACGCGGACTGATAACGCAGATATCAGCCGATGAGACAAGTTTAGTCGCGAGTTATAAAGAAGTATCTTTTGGTGCGCTGATTGTCGAGTATGAGAATTTCAATGGTTCGCTCAGCGAACTCACGCTCATTGATGATTGCAAGGGTTTACATGAACCAAAATGAACATCTTCTTTTCCGCTTTTTAAAGCGGTATGGACGCAAGATGAGAAAGATATTGCCGCATTCAATTACATTGAAGCTGTCTACATGTTTGATTAAAAAGAGCGAAAACCCTCAATAAACTTTCTGGCGGCCCCTTTCTCCCTTAACAATGTTGGACATGCATGCCTTCTTGTTCATTAAAAGCCACGTTCACAAAAAGTGAACACTTAAAAATAATGAACAATGTTTGCAGATCTGTTCATTTTTTAGTAACGTTCAATAATAGTGAACATAGAAGATAATTGAACAAATGAATAACTTACTAGAGGAAGCTGCGAAACTGTTAGCCGCGAATACCAAGCTAAATGTCACTTATACGCATCGCAATGGCCAAAATGCTCAGGTAACGGACGGACAACTGACGATCATTCATGGAAACCAAAAACATATTTGGTGTGTGGAAGAAAAGGAGAGAATTACTCGCCACAGACTACACAAGCTTCAACTAGAAAAAAGAGTTTTTAACGACAAAAAAACACTTATTGTCACCACCTATATCAATGAAAACATTGCCGAGCTTTGTCGGGAGTTGCAAATCGATTATCTCGATATGGCAGGTAATGCGCACCTTAACATACCTCCCTTTTATATTGATATTAGAGGCAAGAAGCCACCTCAAGAGCATCAAGTACAACACGCGCGAAAGCTAACAGGAAAGGCGTTTCAACCTAAAGGCATGAAACTGGTCATGATGCTGTTATTGAAGCCTGAGCTTGTTAATCAGCCAATGCGGGTACTTGCTGAGCAAGCTGAAATTGCTTTAGGCACGGTAAAACAAGTTTTAGATGACCTTAAGCAACTCACATTTATTCTCGACAAAGGGAAAAAGGGGTTCGTCCTCAACGAAAAAGATCTGCTTCTAACGCGATGGCTGGACGCATATCCACGCAACATAGAAGCAAAACTGGAGCAAAGGCTATATGTTCCTCAGGATATTGAGCAGCTTCGTAACGTACCGCTAGATAAGTACGGAGCACTCTGGGGCGGAGAGGTCGCCGCTGATGCCTATACTCATTACCTTACCCCCAAAACATACCAGATATATGCTGATACTGAAGCACATAAAGCCCTATTAAAAACTTTCAGGCTACGCCGACTACGTGCTGAAGAGACAGACGTTAATGTACTGAAAATTGTAGAGCCGCCTGTGGGAATCGATAAAATTAGGGGTGAGTTACCTGGCTATATCGCGCCATTGCTAGTCTATGCTGAACTACTCAACAGCGATGACCCTCGCAACCTTGAAACTGCCAAAAGGATCTACCATGACCACCTCGCTTGATGTATCCGAAAAACTGCCCAAAGGGCTTGTCGAGGTATATAGTCAAATCCACGGTATTGCCGCAGAGCTAAGTGTTCCGTTGCTAATTGTAGGGGCTACTGCACGGGATATTATCTTAGTTCACGGCTATAACGCTGCTATCGAGCGCGGTACGAAAGATGTGGACTTTGGTATTGAAGTGCAGAGCTGGGAGCACTATGAAGCGTTACGGTCTGCACTGATAGAAGCAGGGTTTACACCGCACTCTAAGAAGGCACATCAACTAGACACGACTGACAGTGACGGCTTGCCTTGGGAAATCGACTTGATTCCGTTTGGTGGGGTCAGTGACGATAACGACCAGATCGCTTGGCCGCCAAAACAAGATTTTGTCATGAGCGTGCTAGGGTTCGATGAAGTTTATCAAAACGCTTGGGACGTTACCCTGACAAAAAATCCTGAACTTAGTGTAAAAGTAGCATCTCCGGCAGGCATCTTATTGCTAAAACTTATCGCCTGGACTGAACGAGGGCGCGAGTATCAGGGAAAAGACGCTATTGATATCTATTATGTCATAAAACACTACAGCAAAATTCCTGCGGTTGTAGATGCGCTTTACGAACAAGATTATATGGATGCGCAGGATTACGACATTATGAATGCCACTGCAATGTTGTTGGCGGACGAAGTCGCGGCCATTGCTAAGCAGAAAACAATAACCTACATAAAGCAGGCTTTGCTAAACAACGATGGTGTCTTAGAGCCCCTGAAGGTTGATATAACAAAGCATACTGTCGCAGGTTATGAAGAAGCCGACAGTCTCATAGAGATTATAAAAGATAGGCTAAATGGAGGATAAAACATTCACTTCACGTTCATTGGTACTGAACTGGGCACGTGGACTGATAACGCAGATATCAGCCGATGAGATAAACCTGATTGCGGGCGACACAGAATTGACCATTTTTCGTCTCGGCATCCGCCATAGCATTCCGGCAATGCATCTATACAGCAACATTCGGCTCGTTTTCCTGTTCTACCGTTTGAGATATTTTCTTGGCGATATTGCGGGAAAACTTAGCACAAGTGTCTAGCCCCGGAATATTTAAAAACCAAGGGGTGAGAAAGGCAGAACCGATATAAATGTTGGTCTCTTTTTCATTAATATACAGCTTGTGATGCGGGGATACGCTGAGAGATTCAGCGGATGTGTCTACCACAAGGCCGTTGTAAGTGCGTTTGAGTAACTGAGCCAAGCGTACCACTCCCTTTTCTGCCGGTTCAGCCCCTCTTGCATCAATAAGACAATGGTGATCACTTTTTTGTGCGCTGGATGCCTGTTTCTCACACTCGGTGGTCACAGTCAGCACACCGGCTTCATGCAGTGCCAATATGCGTTCAATACTCTCTCTCGGTACGGCTGCGGTGCACGCGGCCAAAAGTGCATGTAAAGTTCCCTTTTTCTTTGCATAATCTTGCGCTAGCGCAGGCGTAGATTGAATAACGTGGATGGCTGCCACCACTGCCGCAGGCCAGTGCGAGTCCACGTTATTGTGAGTATTGGCTAATAACTCTAGCGTGAGTTTTGCAAAAGCATCACATTGCCCCCTTCTTCCAGCGAGAAATGTCAGCACCTCTTCAAAGTTAAATGCGTTCACCTGATGGAAGATATCAGGGAAGTAGCGCGCCAATAAGGGTAAAAACAAAAACGTGTTGAATTCATCTAGGTCCCGCAATCCTTTGATAGAATGAGAGGTTAGCCAGTTGTAGAACAAGGTTGTATTTTTTGAGGGGTACCACACCCATGGGAAATGACCTGTTCTTGACATCATGGTCATTTGAACGGGCGCTTCACAAGAGTAAGTTAACCCTTTAGCGCAACGCGCAAAATGCCCGCGGTACTGTGCTATACCCACCGCAGTATCAATAGCCGATAAAGACATGCCCATTATCACGAATCGTTGATATTCCGGCTTTACGTAAGCCTTGATGGGATACGGCTTTACATAGCCGTTTGAGGGCCTTCGCTCACAAAAACTTGAACCCACATTCACAACAATGTGTGTAAATCCCTGATAAGGTTTACCTTTCCCGACCAAAGTCATTCTTACGTCATCATCACGGGTGTCTTCGATAATGCCGGTAACCGCTGTATTGCGATACATGTACACTAATACGCCGTGCTGTCGTAAAACGCCAAGAATGTAGTCAAACGCATCAGCAAAGTACTCTCCAATGATTTTGCGAGTGAGTACCTGCCCTTGAACCTGATAAGGCATATAAAATTTGCTTTCATACCATTGCTCGAAGCCCAATATAAGCGGCGGTATTTCGTCATAACCTATGTTCGACAACAAATTAGGTTCACACATGGAGGTGTCGTAGGGGTTACCTACGCCGACGGTACTTTTTACCTCAAAAATACTGATACGTGCCGGGCACCGCGCCATCTGAGTAAAACTATTCAGTAGGTATAACGTGCTAGGTCCTGCACCGATAAGTGCCAAGTGTTGCGTTCTATTCAATTCCATTGAGGGTTCTCTAACCTAAGGGGCTATCATTTCTAATGCGTAACACCGCTAGAGGATCAGCCATGCACCAAGAACATTTAAGCCCTTCTGGCCATGAGTCGAGTTCGCCCAAAAGCCCACGTTATGAAAAAAGTACGTAGAATTATCCTTATAGCTTATTCCCATACCGCGCGAATAGGGCTATTGTTATAGTTATACTGAAATGTGCATCGATAAATAATAACTAGAAAGCGCTTTCTCATTACTCACTTTTGAGTTTCGAAGCCATAAGTACACGAAATGGAGAAATTGTATGGCAAACACTCCCGCTAAGGGCGCAAAGGATACCCAAGAAACCACTTCCCCAACGGACGAACTTTCCCAGTTACGAGAAATCATTTTTGGACAGACTAACCGAGAAATTCGTGCCGACTTGGCCAACTTAGAAGCCAAGGTAAGTGACAACTTTAGCAAGCTCAATAATCAACTCGACAAGCAATTCAATGACATGAAGAAGCTTATTGATTCGCAGATCGCTGAACTGTCTAGCCGCCTAGATAGCGCAAACGATGGTCACGCGAATGTACAAAGCCAATTGCAATCTACGACCGACAAACTGAAGTCAGAATTAGAAATTGCGGAAACCGCGGCTAAGAATGACAACGATGCACTAGAAGCACATGTTGTCAAAGAACTAGACGCATTAGATACCTTGTTCAGCCAGCGTCACAAAGAATTACTAGAACGTTTGCAACAGGTAACCAGTGAGCTATCGGAAACGAAGACGGATAGAAAAACGCTGGCTAACTTGCTATCAACAATGGCCACAAATTTAACCAGTGATCATTAGTTTTAAATGAGCAATCAGCAACAAAACCCAGACGCTCAAGACAACTCTCTGGATAAAATCAGGCAGTTAATTGTTGGCCGCGACGATAAATACGTGAAAGACGTAGTGAGTCGAGACGCTAAGGTCATTGTGACTGATGTGGTATCCGAAGCGCTGCATGAACGGGAAAACGCTGATGGCTCTGTAAACAAAGTACTCGTGCCCCTAGTCGAGAAGTCCCTACACCGTTCCATTGAAGCAAACAGTGAAAAAATTGTCGGCACCCTCTACCCATTAGTGGGAACGCTGGTCAGAAAAGCAGTCTCATCATTCTTGGTCGACTTTGTCGAGCGCACAAATGCGCTTATCGAGAATAGCTTCAGCCCTAAAAGTGTGTCCTGGCGGTTTAAAGCATGGCAGTCAGGCGTTAAGTATGCTGACTTTGTGGCGTCTCAGGTTTATCAATACCAAGTTCAACAGCTGTTTGTTATCCACCGGGAAACCGGCACATTGCTTCATACAATGTCTACAGACCCAGACAGAAGCAAAGATGCAGACCTTATTTCTTCTATGCTTGTGGCGATTAACGACTTTGTTGCCGATGCTTTTCAACCTACCGGGAATGAAGCCGAAAATGAATTGGGCGAAATTAAAACCGGTGATTTTACACTGCTGATAAAAATTGGTCCTCAGGCCATTTTGGTCGCCGCGGTTGTAGGAAGTGTGCCGCCTGAAATTCGCAGCAAGTTACAACAAACTTTAGAAGAATTTCACCAATTCTATCAAAAGCCGTTACTGGAATATGAAGGCGACAATTCCGCATTCGAAGGGTGTGAAACCTTACTAAATGACTGTTTAATCAGTCAAAAGAAAGAGAGCGAAGGGGGCAAGAAAAAGCACCTAGTCGGCGCATTGGTACTGGGTGCTGTACTGATAATATTGATGTTCTTAGCCTTTTTGCGAATTGAACTTTCTATTTTACAAAATACAATACGTTCACTTACTCCCCCTGCGGGCATTGTTATTACAGACACTGCGATTGAAAACGGAAAAGTGCAGGTTCGCATGCTGCGTGACCCCAGTATTTTAACCGCGCCACGGTGGTTAGAAAATGAGGGTATCGCGTTAAATGACGTTGTCTTGTATGAGGAGCCGTTTGTATCGTTGCAAGCATCGGTAGTTGAAGAGAAGCTAAACCGGCTTCTTTCAGTCTACCCTGCCGTTACATCTCGTACTGATGAGAAAAACAACCTTAAGTTTAGTGGCAATTTGCCGCTGGGCGCGCTAACCCAATTTACCCGTGAACTTAATGCTATCCCTGGCATATTGCAGCTAAAGCCTGACTTGAGCGGAATAAGTATTACGGCTGGGCAAGCTATGAGTAATAAAGCGCTTAAAGAAGCGCTAATGGCAGAGCTAGCGGCGCAAGTATCTGCAGTGAAGATTGATTTTGCAACGAATCAACAAGCACTTGCTCCTTCACAAACGCAAACATTAGAGGACTTAACCCTTTTGTTAAAGCAGTTGCAGGATGTAGCACAACAACTTAATCTAACTTTTGCCGTGTTTGTCATGGGCGCGAGCGACAATTCTGGCACGCCAACGCGAAACCTTGAGCTCAGTCGTGCGAGAGCTAAAAATGTATCGGAAGCATTAATAAATATGGGTATAAATGAAGATGTCCTTTTCCCCATTGGTTTAGGGCAAGTTTCTTTACAAGAGGCGTCGATGGGAAGGACTGTTTTTATCAACGTATTGGTATCCCAACGTTCATCTAATGAAGGTGAGACGCCGTGATCCAGAAAAAAGTATGTATTTTAGGCCCTACTGGTGTCGGTAAAACTAGCTTAGTTAAGCAGTTTGTAGAAGGCATTTTTTCTGATAAGTACAAAACCACCATTGGCGTTAAAATTGATAAAAAGCAAGTCAATAAAGATGGGCTTGGCGTACAACTTCTTATCTGGGATTTAGAGGGCATTGATAGATACTGCGGATTTAATCCTCGCTACTTAAGAGGCGCAACGGCTTACATTGTGGTGGTTGACCAAACGCGCTCGCAATCATTGCTAGAGGGTATGGAGATTCTTGCCATGGCGCAGGAACATTACCCTGATATTCCCGCCTTCTTTGTCGTCAATAAAGCAGACTTACCTTCAAGCTGGCATTGGAGCGAAGAAGAAGTAGCAACGTATGCGTCAAAGTTTAAGTCGATGACAAAAACCAGCGCAAAAACCGGTGAGAATGTGGAAGATTTGTTTAGCACCATCGCCTTTTGGTCGGAGTAACACATGGATATCCACTTACTAAATGCACTTGGTATTACAGACTGCGCTATTTTTAAACGCTGCCAGTCATCCCAGTTAACATGTCTTACACCTGACGTCAGCTGGATGCGCCATATCGTCACTCTTACCGAAGAAAATGCATTTGATATTTCCTCTAGTCACTCTATTTTTCTCGATGATTTTCTTGTAGATGCCGACACTATTTGGCAAGGCGAAAGTGTGTTTACATTGTCTTCAGGCTTTTGGACTGAAGACATTGACGGAGAAACCTTACGTTTAGAAGCGCTGGCCATCAATAACGGAGCTGGCAAACATTATCTTGTGGTCAAGAATGTAGCAGAGCAGTTTGATGAGAAGCAAAAAACGCTGCAAGCCGCTCGCGAACTCTTATTAAGCCACCATGAAATTGTGGGGCGGCATGAATACATTCGCCAGCGTCTCGACAGTGAATTGCACAAAAACGCTGAATACGAAGCGCTCGTGCCACCTATTAAACAAACGATACATCATCTCGATACCGGCGTAGTGATCCTTAATCAACACGGTGAAACTGTGTTAGACAACCGTTCAGCGCGTCAACTTCTTCAATGCAATACGCAACACAATACCGCGCTAAGGCTGACGCACTTAATGGATGACGTAAAAGTGCCAGATAGCTTCCTGCCAACCTTGGTGGAAAAGCGAAGTGCGTGGCAGGGCGAATTGTATTGGAAGTATTCAGACGATTATCAAGTTTGGCTTCAAGTGACCATTCACCCTGTTATTCATAACCAAACGCTGACGCATTGGGTGTATTTGCTCACTGACATTAGCCATATACACAGTAAAGAAGAAAGTGTTCTTAGTGCCTCGGGGATGGATTCTCTCACCAAAATTGCAAACAGAAATTATTTTAATAGCTATGTGCGAAAGCTCGTGCGCGAAGATGTGAGCTTCACGCAGTTTTTATTCGACATTCGTGAATTTAAAAAGATTAATGAAAAGTTAGGTTATCACTCTGGCGATGAAATACTCAGAGCCTTCGCTGGCCGTCTGCAAAGCGCCGTGGGTAATAGTGGCTTCATTGCACGGATTGGCAGTAATGAATTTGCCGTGGTGAAAAGGGATGACACCTTTAAAGGGATAAACCCCAGGGATTACGCCAAACACATAAAGTCTATCCTAGTGAAAACCTACACTGCCCTGCAGGGTGCAGAGTCTAATTTGGGCGTCAATATTGGTATCGCGAACTTCCCTGACCATGGCGATAACGCTGAAACCCTCATGCAGCATGCAGATGTTGCGCTGCAAATAGCGAAATATCAGGGTAAAAATGTGGTGCTGGTATACAGCGCTGAACTGCACAAACAGCATCAAGACATGTCCGAAATGGAGCAGCAATTTCGGGAAGCCATCGAAAAGAACCATTTATCTCTGCATGTACAGCCTATTGTTGATTTAAAAACCGGTGATATTGTTAAATGTGAAGCGCTGGCTAGATGGAAGAAAGCGGATGGAAGCTTTGTGTCCCCTGAAGTCTTTATACCTCTTGCAGAAAGAACCGATTTAATCTTTCCCTTTGGTGAATGGCTTATTGCCGAAGCTTGTAGCGCCATTGAAAAACTCAAAGCGGCTAGCCTCGATATTCGCTTAGCCATCAATATATCTGGTAGGCAAGTGGCCGATTTGGCGTTACTTAAGCAAATTCAAACAGCCCTTAAAAACAGATATATCGATCCTAACAATCTTTCTATTGAACTTACCGAAAGCGTTTTTATTGATAGTTTGGATACTGTCTCTATTTTACTGAATGAATTGCGCTCAATGGGAATTACCATTTCCATTGACGATTTCGGAACGGGTTTCTGCTCTTTGGTATACCTTAAAAAGCTTCCTATTGATGAGCTAAAAATCGATCGGTCTTTTGTGAGTGAACTTGAAAACAATACTGATGACCAAGCCATTATTCAGGCAATACTCGGCCTTGCTGACAATCTAAATATTAATATTATTGCCGAAGGCATCGAAAACGCGGCCCAGCAGAATTTCCTACTGGCGCATAATTGTGCCTTCGGACAAGGTTACCTCTTTGAACGCCCTCAATCAGTTGAGAGTTTCATCGATAAAATTAATAAATAACCTCACGATGAAACGCCGCGAAAACATAAGGTATCGGTTAGTGACACCTTATGCTGATACTTATGAGGCGTTGAGCGCTTAAATAAGCCCTAAATGCCCAGCGTGAAATGCTAGGTGCTCATCAATGAATGACGCGATAAAGAAATAGCTGTGATCGTAACCTTCGTGCATATTTAGCGTTAGCTGTGTATTCGTTTTCTGGGCGGCATGCACAAGAGATTGCGGCTTTAGCTGCTCAGCGAGAAACTCATCTTTACTGCCCTGCTCTACAAGCAATGGTATCGAATGAGTGGCCCCTGCTAATAATTTCGCAGTGTCGTACTTTTCCCACTCAGATTCATCACTGCCTAAATAATTCCCCAACGCTTTTTGTCCCCATGGACAATCACTTGGGTTAGAAATAGGACTAAAAGCAGAAACAGAAACATAGCGATTTGGGTTTCGTAGGCCAATCACTAACGCACCATGCCCCCCCATTGAATGGCCACTAATGGCTCGCTCTTTAGTCACCGGCAAATTGGCCTCCACAAGCTGTGGTAGCTCTTCTGTGACATAACTGTACATTTGGTAGTGAGTATTCCAAGGGGCTTGTGTCGCATCAACATAGAAGCCTGCGCCAAGGCCAAAGTCATACGCCCCATTGTCGTCGTCAGGGATATTATCTCCCCGTGGACTGGTATCAGGAGCGACAATGGCCATACCTAATTCTGAGGCCAATTTCATTGCTCCCGCTTTCTGCATGAAGTTTTGATCGGTACAGGTTAATCCAGATAGCCAATACAATACAGGCACCGGCTTATCTGCTGATGCAAACGGAGGGAGATATACCGCAAAAGTCATCTTGCATTGCGTCGTACTTGCTTCATGTTCGTAGCGCAAATGACGTCCACCAAATGCACGATTTTCACTAATTAGCTCCATTTTTGCTCCTTTAATCTATTAAATAGGGAAAAATTCACCGAAAGCCGCTCAAACAGTAAAGGGTCTATCGGATTTTAAATCAAGTTCGTTTACACTAAGCGCCTAATAATTGAGGTAAGTACGATGTTAAAAAGCCTGATGCATCACACAATTGGCACAATTTCCGTTATTTTTTACTTTTTAAATACTGTTTTATGGGCCACACCAATATTAATACTGTCAGTATTTAAGCTCATTCCTATTCGTTTTTGGCGGCGCTTTATTTCATACCTATTAGACGCCTGCGCCACGGCTTGGATAGGCGTAAATAACGTTAATCAACGGATCAGCAGTCGCACTACATGGCGCGTGGATGGGCTAGAAAAGCTCACGAAGAACGATTGGTACCTGGTGATTGCCAATCATCAATCATGGGTGGATATCTTGGTTCTTCAGCGTGTTTTCAACCGTAGAATTCCGTTTTTAAAGTTTTTCCTTAAAAAAGAGCTCATTTACGTGCCTATTTTAGGTCTAGCGTGGTGGGCATTGGATTTCCCATTCATGCGCCGATACTCCAAATCATTCTTGGCTAAAAATCCTCACCTGAAGGGAAAAGACATGGAAACCACTCGAAAAGCCTGTGAAAAGTTTCGTACTAAGCCTGTAAGTATCATGAATTTCGTCGAAGGCACCCGTTTTACTCAAGCCAAGCACGATAGACAAGCCTCTCCATTTAAACATCTTTTGAAGCCCAAAGCCGGCGGGGCCGCCTTTGTGTTATCTGCCATGGGCGATCAATTACACAAACTGATTGATGTGACGATTGATTACACAGGTGGCGTGCCTTCATTTTGGGATTTTGTTTCAGGAAAAGTTAACGACATTCGAGTGAATATTAAAGTGACACCGATAAAAGATATTTTAGAAGGTGGCTATTTTAATGCCGATTATTTCGATGACCCTCAGGTAAGAAGCCGATTCCAAGGTTGGTTAAACGGTAAGTGGTCAGAGAAAGATGCTTTACTTGAATCTCTTAATGCAACGCAGAAGCCCTTATGATACGTGTAGTTCTCGCTCCTTTTATTTTTGTTTTTCACACCTTTCTACAGATAACCAACCTCGCTTTTTGGGGAATGCTCATCATTATTTTGGGCTTGGTTAAGCTTGTCATGCCAAACGGAAAGATAAAAACGTTTTGGAATAAGATCATGCATGCGTGTATGTTTGCGTTCGGCAGAATTAGCGTGTTGATGATTCGTTTATTTAATAATGTACGGATTGTAAACCAAATACATGGTGAGTTAGCCAAAAATAGCTGGTATCTCATTATTGCGAACCACTTAAGCTACCTCGACATCATTTTATTGATTGAATTTGCCACTTATCGCATTCCAGCCCCGAAGTTTTTTCTTAAAAAAGAATTGATTTGGCTACCTTTCGTTGGCTTGGGTGCTTGGGCGTTGGACATGCCATTTATGCATAGGTACACCAAAGCTTATCTGGCTAAGTATCCCGAACGAAAGGGTAAAGACTTAGCCACCACCAAAGCGTACTGTGAAAAGTTTCGTACCATGCCAACCACCGTGATCAATTTCGTTGAGGGTACGCGCTTTACCCCTGATAAGCACAAGCTTAAGCAAAGTCCTTATCAGCATTTGCTTCCCCCAAAGGCCGGCGGTGTTTCTTTTACGCTTGCTGCAATGGGTGAACTTTTTACCAATGTGCTCGACATATCACTATTGTACCCAGAAAACAGGCGTCACCCCATGATGGCCATGCTAAGCGGTCAAATGACTAAAATCATTATTGATGTAAAAGTGACCCCTGTTCCAGAACTTCAACAGAGCTCATCGCGCAGTGAAGCTGAATTTAGAAGCTATTTTCAACATTGGCTCAATACCCTTTGGCAAGAAAAAGACACGCGTATTAACACATTACTGGAGCGATAGTTATGGAAGTTAGTTCGTCATTGCGCGACGCATTCGTCCATTTGGTGAAAGATATCTTTCCCTCATTGACGACACAAGACCCGCTGTATAATGCCCTTGCGCTAGGGGCGATACTCACGGTTGCGCTTCTACTTTATATTGTGGCTCGATTAGTCGTGAGGCCGCAAATTGCTAACTGGGTGTATCGTACCAACAACCTTTGGGACAATGCGCTTCAAGAGCACGGCTTCTTTCGCCGCCTTATGCACTTGGTTCCAGCACTCTTTATATTCCTCATTACGCCCGTACTGATAGACTCCGAATCGGTATTGCATGGGCTAATGATTAAAAGTGCACAGCTTTACATGCTATACAGTGGTTTGCTGGGAGTATTTGCCCTGCTAAGCACGGTAGAAGATGTATATAACGCATCAGCCCTATCGAAACGCGCCCCTATTACTGGTTTCATCCAAGTTACAAAACTAGGGTTTGCCATCCTCACCATTTTGCTGAGTATTTCACTCATTGTAGACAGAAGCCCCCTATTGCTCGTGTCGGGATTAACCGCCATTGCCGCTGTTTTACTCTTGATTTTTCGCGACACCATTTTGGGCTTTGTAGCGGGCATTCAGATTGCCGCCAACCGCATGTTTAATACCGGCGATTGGATCACCATGCAAAAGTACGAAGTCGATGGGGAAATTCAGGAAATAGGGCTAACTAACGTCAAGGTGCAAAACTGGGATAAGACAATCTCTACGCTTCCTACTTACAGTTTAACCACCGAAGCGGTAAAAAACTGGCGAGGTATGCAGGAATCTGGCGGCCGTCGTATAAAGCGGGCAGTGTATATCGATATTCACTCAATCAAATTGTGTGATAGCGACATGCTAGATAGGTTCTCTAAAGTACGCTATATCAGTGAGTATATTGAGACCAAAACCAATGAATTACGCGCCTACCACCGAGACTACTCTATTGATGAGTCTGACTTACTGAACAGCCGCCGGTTGACAAACATTGGTACGTTTCGCGCCTATTTAGAAGCCTACTTGCGTAAGCACCCAAGAGTGAATCAAGAGCTCACCCTTATGGTAAGGCAGCTTCCCCCTAATGAATTAGGTTTGCCCCTAGAATTGTATTGTTTTAGCAATCGCAAAGAGTGGGTGGAGTATGAAAAAATTCAGGCCGACATATTTGATCACGTGATGGCGATGTTGGATATTTTCGATCTTAAAGCGTACCAAAGGGATGGACACCTTGCGCATCTCGCGCTTGCTTCCTCAAACCCTAACGCTGCACCAAACTCCAGTGACGCTGAATAAGCGGCACAAAAAAACCGGCATCATGCCGGTTTTTTTCGTTTTAGGCTGGCATTACGCGAGTGCGTAACCCATCACTAAACACACAATTAAACCTGAAACACCGAAAAAACCGTATTCGATTTTTTCTTTCATCGCGTTTGCGCCAGTTTCAGTTGTCATAAAACTCATGATGATACTGCTAAGCCCCAGAGCGAAGGCCATAACGGCAATACCAAATAACACTGCGTTAATCCAATCGGTCATTACTTTACCCCTTAATTCTTCTGGCGTTATTATGCACGAATTCCAATAACTTGAACATGCTTCATCAAGGAATATTTTATCTATCAGACAAAGGTTTTGGGCTTACTTTGATCGTGGTCAAATTAACTAAAAACTCCGCATTGTCACTAACTGTTTGTATTTTCACCTTAATGAGAAATTGAAAACAAAAACTAAGCTACTGATAATTAATGACTTTAAATAATGGCATTGAGGTTGCTATCTAACCGTAAAGCGCTTTAACGGCGCCACCAGCTTAAATGACACAAGGACAATTCAAATGAAAACCTCTGCACTAGCCTCTCTTTCTCTATTAAGCGTGATGGTTATGTCCCCTGCGCTTGCCCACAATAACGAGTGCGATATTGAATTAAGTGGCCATATTCAATATCAACCCGGTTTTCTTACCGTGGAAATGGAAGACGGCGGAACCCTAACCATTGATGCCGCACATACGCTCACGATTAACCATGAGCCAATCTCCTTGAATGGCGAACAGCAAAAGTGGGTTGGCCAATACTACGACAATATTGATATGGCCATCCCTATGACCTTGTCTATTGCTTCAGAAGGTCTCGACCTTGCTAACGTTGCCGTTACTGAAGTGTTTGGAGAATTACTTGGTGAAGATAATGGATTAACGCAAGATTTTGGCGAGCTATTTACCTCTCTAGAGGAAAAGCTAGCGCACTCGTTTTACGACGAGAACGGCACCATTTATATCGACTCTACTAAATTCGATGAGCCAGGTTGGTTTGATGAGAGTTGGGAAGCAGAATTTGAATCGCAAATCGAATCGTTGGTCTCTGAATCGATGGGACGCCTACTCATCGCCATTGGTACGCAAATGTTGTGGGACGGCGGCGATATGAGTGAATTTGAAGCTAAAATGGAACGCTTTGGCGAGTCATTAGAGCATCGTATGGAAGCACAAGCGGATGCACTTGAAGAAAAAGCAGATGCCCTTTGTGACGTTCTTGAAGAAGCCGACTATGCAGAGACAAAAATGCAAAAATCTATACCTGGGCTTAGCGAATTAAACCTGTTGGATATGGATAGTCATTCTATGAAAATGTGAAAAGTGTCCTAACGCATATCCCTTATTCGACATCAATGCTATGTTACTGTCCTTGTAGAAAAGGGGGACAGTATGTCGAATAAGGTGATAATTTGTGGTTATGGTTGGCTTGGAGGCTATCTGGCTAATGCGTTGGAAACTAGGTCGCTAATAGCAACAACGCGAGATAAAACTAAAGCGCGTACCATACAGGACAACGGGATAACCCCAGTGTTGTATACCTTGGGTGATGACAGTGCAGCCCTCGCCTCACATTTTCACCGCGCCACCTTAGTACTCAACATTCCGCCTGGGCGAAAAAAGCCAGAGCTATCAGAATTCACGCAGCAGATGAAAGCCCTTATTGATAAGGCTGTTAAAGCGCAAATTACTCATATTGTCTTTATCAGTACTACGTCAGTGTACGGCGATGCCAATAATGGCGTCATTGATGAAACTTCCACACCCCAGCCAGAGACAGCGTCCGCTGTAGCACATGTGGCCATTGAACAACATCTTCTCTTTCACGCCACCCACAATCACTGTAAGGTAAATATTGTTAGGTTGGCTGGCCTTACTGGCCCAGATCGTCATCCTATAAATAGTTTACGTGGCAAAACCTTACAGGCAGGGAATAAGCCCGTAAACTTAGTGCATGTTCATGATGTGGTTGCCGCCCTTACCTCCATGATTGCGCAAGTCCCCACGCAAAAGGTGTTTCATTTATGTAGCCTCTCTCATCCAAAACGTGGGGAATATTATACTCACGCGGCTCACCAGCGTAATGTGGAGGCACCCGAGTTTTCTGACACTGAGCTTCCGTTGCACGGCAAACAAATTGATGCAAGTCAAAGCTGGCAAGCCCTGGGCATAACACCTGAATACGCCCATCCAAATCAAATGATTTAAACAAAAACGCCCTCAGGTGAGACACCTGAGGGCGTTGTTTCACTACTGGATAAGGTTAAGCGTTATCCAAATAGACTCACGTCAAAATATTTTACTGCTACCGTATTGATGAAAATAACCAACAGAATAGCGGGGATAAAGGTTTTTAAGGAAATATCCACGTACTTCTCAAACCAGCCCCCTTTATAGCCATTGCTGCCCTCTGCCAGAGAGGCATTGAAGTTTGCACTTTTCCAACGATAGATAACAAAAATACAAATCAGTAAGCCATTTAACGGCAGTATGGTTTCGTAGAATACATCAATGATGACATCAAAAAACGACTTATCTGCGCCAGCATAATGGGTAAAAGCGGTTAACGCGTCTACCTTGCCAAACGACAAGGAAGCTAGCACAGCTAAAGCAATCATAATGCTACCTAAAGACGCCAATGCCCATTTTCTACTGACGCCTTTTTCGTCCATTAAGGCAGCAACAGGCACTTCAAAAATGGAAACCAACGACGTTATAGCCGCGAAAAATACAAGTAAAAAGAACAAGCTAGCAACAATAGATGCGCCTACGTAGCCGACAGATTCTTGTAACGCCAAAAAGATATTAGGTAGATAAGTGAAAATCATACCTACAGAAGACTCACTTAATTCTTCTGGGTTAGTTTCTGGGTTAAACGAGAAAATAGCAGGAAGAATCATTAACCCTGCGGTAAACGCCACGGCCGTATCGGTAAGCGCAACCAATTTAGCCGAAGTAGGTACATCCGCTCGTTTATCAATATAGCTTCCATAGGTAATTAAGATACCCATGCCCAGCGATAGTGAGAAGAAGGCTTGTGACAAAGCACCATTCACCACAGACGCAGTAAGCTTAGAAAAGTCAGGTACAATATAAAACTCGACCCCCGCCATGGCATTCTCACGGGTAAGCACAAAAACCACCAACCCTAGCAGCATAACGAATAACGCGGGCATCAATAGCTTAGCCGCTTTTTCAATGCCTTCTTTCACGCCGCCTTGCAAAATGAGATACACCACCCCAACGACCACTGCCATATAGGCAAATATAGCTTCAGAATTAATGAATAGTCCAAAGGTATCGGGGTTGGCAAGTGTTGCTAAATTACCGGTCACTGTTTCAAACAAATAACCGAAAATCCACACCGTAATAACCATATAGAACACAGCTATCATGAAAGGCGTGGCAATGGCTAACCACCCAGCGACTTTCCATTTTGATGATTGTTGACTAATGGCACTGTATGCACCTAAAGGGTCTTTTTTCGCGTGCCGCCCGACCGACATTTCGGCAAGCATAACGGGTAAGCAAATAGCAAAAACAAAGATGGCATACATAAGTAAAAATGCGCCCCCCCCATTTTTTGCTGCACCTACTGGGAAACCCACTAAATTACCAATACCCACAGCAGAGCCTGCTGCGGCTAAAATAAAACCTATGCGCGATCCGAACTGTTCTCTGGCCCCGCTCATATCCCTTCCTCTTGTTGAGTTATTGTTATATTACCGGGATGGCGATTTAAACATGTCTACGTTTGTGGCGTTGACTACACGGCTTAATGACGGCTTAACGTTTTGCAGTCACTTGAAAGCTCAACACCATTCCCATTAGCGCATGGTAACAGCAGTGTCACAAAAAGTCTTGAGTCTGAGAGGAATTGAAGGCACTAAACCCGTCACTACCAAGGTACAGGCGTGCCGTCCCAAGCGATAAAGTGACAAGGTTGGGTTCTGTCTAAACGCGATAGGTGCAGCAGCAACTGGCGCGCTGTGAATTCTGCAGTAAAAAGTTTATTCGCTTTAACGTTTCGTTGGAAAGGCTGTGACAGTGCCGTGTCGACTGTGCCTGGATGATAACTCACAAGTAGAGGTTGTTTTAGCCGCCGAGCATATTCTACCGATGCGGTTTTAAGCAACATATTAAGGGCCGCTTTAGATGCCCGGTAACCATACCAGCCTCCGAGCTGATTATCGGCAATGCTGCCTACTCGAGCGCTAAGCGCGACAACGCTAGGTTGTTCTTTAGCCAGCACATTCACAAGGTATTTTAACCACAAGGCAGGAATAATACTGTTCACCGTAAAATACTGACCTAACGCCTCATGAGAGACATCTTCTAATCGCTTTTCAGGATGTAGGTTGTTCGATTCATCATGTAAAACGCCAGTAGCAACAATAGCCATTTTGATGGTCACACCACGAGCGTTCAAAGTGTTTACAAAAGAAGATATCTGCGCTTCAGAATATTCCGCAAGGGTATGCACCTCCACTGAGCTCCCCCATGGGGGTGAGTCAATGGTTTGCCGAGAGACGGCAATCACATGTTCTCCGGCCTGTGACAGCGCAGACACTAACGCACCGCCAATGCCGCCGGATGCACCAACAACCAATAGACTATTTTTCATTTGGCTCTCCGGGAATACATCTAGCACACTGTCGCTTTTTGCCGGTTAGAAGATAAGAAATGGTATAGCGATGTTTCGCGAACTTGATATAACACCAATCCGCAATCACTTTGACACCAGGCCAACGCAGCGGTGCATACACCCACCCCATGCCAACAGCCTTCCAAGCCTGATGTGTAACATCAAGACCGGTAATGATTCGTCCATCAGGAAGTTGCCCATGAATCCTTGCATTCAGTGCGTGCCAGTCTAAGTGTGGGTAAGTCTGCGCAAAAGACGGAGATTGAATGTCGACTAAGGTCAGTTTGTTGTGCTTATCACGTTTACGTAAATGACGCATTTCAGCGTGACATAATGGGCAATATCCATCGTAAAAAATTATCAACTGCGTCAACCTCTGGTGAGATGTGTTGTTCTTAATAAAGCAGCGTGGGTAACGGCTTTTAGGTGTTTAAAAGGGTTATACGTGAAAAAAACTTGCTTGGATGACTTGAGATCCTCACTTTCCACACCCACACTGAAGGCTATAAATAATATGAGGTTTCCCTAATGGCAAATTTACAAGTCGCTACCCTTGCGGGCGGTTGTTTCTGGTGTATAGAATCTGCATTTAATACCGTTGAAGGTGTAGTAAAGGCTTTATCGGGTTATGCCGGTGGCGAAAAAAATGATCCTACTTACGAAGAGGTTTGTTCAGGAAATACTGGGCACGCGGAAGTGGTACAGGTGACTTTTGATGCTGACATCATCAGTTACAGAGAAATATTAGAAATATTTTTTGCACTGCATGACCCTACGCAGTTAAACCGCCAAGGTAACGATATTGGCACCCAATACCGTAGCGAAGTGTTTTATCATGACGAGGCGCAAAAAGCAGAAGCCTTGGCCATTATTGATGAAATCGTTAACGAAGAGATTTGGCCAAACCCCGTGGTTACTAAGGTAACGGAAATTAATAACTACTACGAAGCTGAAACTTACCATCAAGATTATTTTAAAAATAATCCGCAAAACCAATACTGCTCAATGGTGGTTGCACCTAAGCTCGCCAAGTTTAAAAAGACGTTTGCAAGCCGTCTACGTAAAGACTAACTGTCCCATACCTAGCGCGCTGTGCTGCAGGCTGCATTACCCTTTAGGTAAGCAGCCTGACAACTCATTAATGAAACCACGCGTCTTTTAAAGGCAAAGAAAATAATAAAGGCGCATAAGCCTGATAAGCCGCACTTTCTCCATCACAAGTAATATTCTTCAAGTAGTTCTTTTTCCACGGGTCGTTAACAAGCCATAGGGTATTATCTATTACCGCAAGGCCTTCAATAGATGCGTTGTCCATGGTGTAGGGTTCACAGGCATTTGTGGTGTCTACCACAAATGAAAGCGGCACCCGTTTAGTGTCAATATTATTGTCGGTATCGATAATCCACAGTTCATCATCATTTCTCGCTGCCGCTAACAAAAATGTGTCAGTGCTTTGAGGCGGAGTATAAAGAGTTAAGCCATTAATCGGATGAGCGCCTGATGCAAAACTAGGTAAGGTCAGGCTGGGCTCTTCTAGTGCGGCAAAGCCAGTGTGCGTCCAAAACTCATCATCAATAACAAGGCTAAAAATGCGTGGTTGACCTGCCTTGTCTTTTTCTAACGCCAGATACAAGGTACCGCTATCATCCATTGCCATGCCTTCAATACCATCGTTGGGGAAATTACCCACTTCCATTGATAAGGCATATTGCAATGGGCGTACATGGGTCATTTCTACTTTACCGCTATCGTCTCGCTCAAGTCTAACTAACAAGGTAGGGTAATCGGTGGACCCTGTGTCTTCATACTTTTTCTCACATCGACTGGAAAAAGTCCCTGTACGTGTGGCGTCTTCCGTCACTGTGTACAACACATTTGGGTTTCTTGGGTCTACTGCTAGCGCTTCTAAATCTGGCGCATTCGTCAGGTAGGCATTAAAGCAACTGCGTTTTACCCGTGAAGACAAACTAAAGCTATTGCTAGACCCGGTTAACGTTGCTGAATCTGGCGCGATAAAATGTAATTTGCGCTGTTGCGCTTCTAATGCACTGCCATCGGAAATTGACACTAATTGACCTTGAAACGCAATTAAGCCAGACGTTTGTGGGTCAGCCATAACCTGACCATTCTCATCCAAAATCCACTTACCGTGAGAAACGATGCTTTCACTTTCCTGCTGTACGATGATGGGTGGCTTACTTTCACTACAAGCAAACAAAGACAGGCTAATAAAAAGAGAAACAACTAATCGTTTATACATAAATGGGAGTCCCGTGAAAAATTTGTAACCGAGTATATCTGGCATACCGTTTAATTCCAAAAAAGAGTAAGGTAAAGCAATGCGTTAACATCAATGTGACAGGAGTTAGTTATTTCTATTCATTCTTTACCTGCGGTCATTGCTGGGCCAATTGTAAGACGTGTTTCAGAAAATGCGTGTCACATATGGTTGGTGACCCAAGACGCACCAAGCATCACCCTGTCGTTATCGCAACAACAAAACACGATAAAAGGGCAAACTCAGTGTGAATATGTGCAAGTTGGCACGCACGCCTTTATCACCTTACTCTCGTTTTCCAGTGAAGAAGCCTTTATCTCGGGTTGCCCCGTGCATTACGCGCTACATTTTCACGATGAAGCCTTACAAGCTAAGTGGCAGAAAGAATGCCAGGCATTGCTGTACCCTAGACAACAGCATTTGAATTTCGTTTATACAAAAACACCTACCACCATACTTCATGGCTCTTGTCGTAAACCCCATTACGATGGAAGTGATGCGCTGGCGCAAGTGGACACCCTTATCGCCAACAGCTTTGACAACGAGAAAGAGCGGCCTGATTTGCTGCTTATGACTGGCGATCAAATCTATGCTGATGACGTAGCCGGCCCCATGTTGCAAGCCATTCATCAAGTTATAGCATTGCTAGGTATTACAGAGGAAGAACTTGAAGGCGCGCAGATTTCTCATTCCAGCGAATTAGCCTCGCATCCCCATTGTTTCTACGAACGAGAACAGCTTCTGCCACAAATTGCCACTAACACGGCGCTATCTTCGCTTTTTTTCGGCGCCAAGAAAAAACCCATTTTCACCTCAGTGAATGCACAAAACCACCTCATTAGTTGTGCGGAAGTTATGGCGATGTATCTATTAGTTTGGTCACCCCTTTTATGGGCGCGTATCAAAATAAGTGACGTCGGAATTAGCCCCGCGCATTTAGCTGTATTTAAAAAAGAACAGCAAATTTTAGAGGGCTTTGTCACCACCTTACCCCAGGTAAGACGAGCAATGGCTCACACCCCGGTTTACATGATTTTTGACGATCACGATGTCACTGACGACTGGAACTTAACCCGGGGTTGGGAACAAGAAGTGTATAACAACCCTTTTTCTAAACGCATGGTGGGTAATGCCCTCATTGGTTACTTGTTATGTCAGGGTTGGGGCAATTTGCCCGGCGCCTATACGCACCTGATTAAGCAAGCTAAACAGCATTTTGCAACCCAAAGTATTACTTCCCAAAACGCGCTTATCGATGCACTTCTTGACTTTGAGCATTGGGATTACACCGTAGACACCACGCCACCGGTTGCCGTCATGGATACCCGCACTCAACGTTGGCGCTCGGAATCAAGTATGAATAAACCCTCCGGATTAATGGATTGGGAAGCCCTGTGTGAATTTCAACACGGTATTATTGGAAAAGAAGCCGTCATTGTAGTGTCAGCCGCCCCCATTTACGGTGTGAAATTCATTGAGGCAATTCAAAAAGTGTTCACCTTTTTTGGTAAAGCGCTTACCGTTGATGCAGAAAACTGGATGGCACATAAAGGCACTGCCAACGTTATACTTAACATTTTTCGTCATTATAAAACCCCGCCTGAATTCATTATTTTGTCCGGCGACGTACACTACTCCTTTGTTTATGATGTACGGCTACGCTTTAGGCGCAATAGCCCTCACATTACTCAGTTCACCTGCAGTGGATTGAAAAACGCCTTCCCCGAGGGGCTTATCCGCTGGCTAGACCGTTTAAATCGCATGTTTTACGGCTCTTCCTCGTTACTTAACTTATTTACTCGCCGTCGCAATATGTCGGTAAAAGCACGAGCCCCCTCACAAGGCAGCGGAGAACTCTACAATGGTTGTGCCATTGGCATACTTAAATTGTCAGATAAACATCAAGAAGTCATCTGCAAGGCTTTGTTGAGCAGTGGGAAAGAGGTAGAATTCCCCCCCATTAAAGACGATTAGTTAGCGACAACGAGGTACGTCATGAGTGATAAAGCATTGTCCATTGGTATTTTTTACGGCTCAACCACATGCTACACCGAAATGGCAGCAGAAAAGATCCAAGCCCAGTTAAATGCTTTATTCGACGATGATCTGGTTGAAATGCATAACATCAAAGACGTTAACCTATCAAAAACACACGAATTCGATGTGGTATTATTTGGTATCTCGACCTGGGATTTTGGTGAACTTCAAGAAGATTGGGAGTCACATTGGGACGACGTTTATCGCCTCGATTTATCTGGAAAAATCATCGCCCTGTTTGGCTTGGGTGACCAGCTAGGCTATGGTGATTGGTTCCAAGACGCACTAGGTATGCTGCACGATGCCATTGCTCCTATGGATTGTCGCATTATTGGATACTGGCCTAATCAAGGCTACGAATTCGCAGAGTCTAAAGCCCTGACAGAAGACAAAAGCCAATTTGTTGGCTTATCGCTTGATGACGAAAACCAATATGCTCAATCTGAGCAGCGCATTGCCGATTGGTGTGAACAGTTACTTCTAGAACTTGCGGATTAATATTGAACCAAGGCAGATTACACCAAGGGTTTTATCGTAACGGCCCTAGTCACCGAGACGGCGCAGACGTTAGCTTTCAAGACATTCGTAAGTTATTTAACTTTTCCACGATTACCGTGGGCCGCTGGGTGACCCGTGAAGAGCAACAAATAGCAGCCAATCTGTTCTTTGACGCTTTATACGACTTAGCCGCAATACTGAATGTAAATGAACAAGTCATTTCACTGAACGGATCTTTGTCGCTTGCCTTTGGCAGTGGCGGGCAAAAAAACAGTAGCGCACACTATAATAGCGCTAAACGTCAATTGGCACTGGCAAAAAATGCGGGAGCAGGCGCTTTAGCTCACGAGTGGTTTCATGCCTTTGATCACTATATTGCCCCGCGGATGTTTACCGGTATAGGATCCGGCGACTTTGCATCACACGCCTGGCTTGATAACGCAGATCTTATTGATCACCCCCTAAATAGACGGTTAAGCAATTGTTTCTCCAAGTTATTTTTAGATCAAAATAAGCCAAATGACTATTTTGTTCGATCAGTAGAGGCTGATCGCGCGTTAAAAATGTATTATTATGCTATGCCTCAAGAGATGGCTGCTCGCGCTTTTGAGGCCTGCGTGCAAGATCACGAGATTAAAAACGCGTTTCTTGTGCAAGGAACAAAAAAATCAACGGAAGCTAGACTTGGCATTTATCCTCATGGTAATTTGCGTATAGTGTTGAACGAAGCACTAAT
The DNA here is from genome assembly GCF_015767655.1 of Alteromonas sp. B31-7. Lineage (NCBI taxonomy): Bacteria > Pseudomonadati > Pseudomonadota > Gammaproteobacteria > Alteromonadales > Alteromonadaceae > Alteromonas > Alteromonas sp. B31-7. The sequence goes on along the minus strand of NZ_CP065233.1, from coordinate 746,092 downwards.
GTTGTATTTTTACCAATTAGGTGTGGCCATTTCACGCAAACAAACCTAGTTTGTTGTTTTATTACCGTGAAACTGAGCAATTTTCCAGCAACAAGTGTTAATGAGCCTGCTGATTTTTACAAAACCCTGTTTATTTTTGTAACAACCAGTATACTAAAGCGCTCGAACGTAACAGAAGAAAGAAGACGAGATGAAAAGAAAAAAGCATACCTCGACTGAAGACGAGGCTCAGATTGATATGACCCCCATGTTGGACATCGTGTTCATCATGTTGATTTTCTTCATCGTAACGACCTCGTTCGTGAAAGAAAAAGGGTTAGATGTAAATCGTCCAGAAGATAACCAAGCTAAAAACGACAAGCCTTCAAAAGCGTTGTCTATTCGTATTACTGCCGATGGCACAATTATGATGGGCGGACGTGAGGTAGATGTTCGTCGTGTTGTAGCAAATACGCAAACGTATCTTGCTGAAAACAACACCGATTCTGCGGCTATTCAAGCAGACGAAGATACCGAGCACGGTACCGTGGTTGAAGTTATGAACCAAGTTAAAATAGCAGGTATCGAAAAAGTATCTGTGCTAGTGAAAAAGAGCTAGCCACTTACTCATATCTCTCATAAAAAGCTGCCTTAGGGCGGCTTTTTTCGTATGGGGGTTTATACCAAAGTATCTCTTGTTTACTAGTTTGATTTTTGGTCAGATCGTACTATTCGGTGTGTCTGGAAATCCATGTTGAAAACGGTTCCAGGCTCAGATGTTCACTGGAGCCAAAAATGAGAAATACCCTATACGCCGCACTGGTGGTTGTCGCCACCTTAAGTGCCCCACCGCAAGACAAATCCCACCCGCGACCTTGTTGCTTCGTACACGATACTTCATTGGCCGGCATTCAACACCGCCTTAAGTAGTGGTGTTGCTACGCAATTTCGTCACAATACTGATTAAATTACTGATGTTGAAAAGCGTGCCGAATATACTTCCCACTGAAATGGCGTAAATGAGGCCAAGGAATTCCGCCAGTAAAAAGTACTTTCTGATGGTGACTGTGTCTCGAATGACAATTGACCCTACCGTAAAAATCAGCGACGAAGCATAGGCAACTAAGATTATTGCCCCATGATTCAAGTAAAACCATTCATATAACAGGAAGGCGATATTCGCGAAAACGAAAAACACCAAGATATACGTACTTCTATTTTTTAGCGCTATGAGGTTTCTAATACTCGCCAAGCCTGTTCCAACACTTGCAGCCATTGCACCGAGTAAATAGAAATGAACACTGAGCGCGGCTAAAGCAATAGCAGAAATAAGTAGGTACCTATCAACATGGTTTTGACGGTATCCAATAAAATTAAGTACCAGTGCAATAGCACCAAACGCTTCGGCAATAATCATCATTAAGCTGTTCTCATTTTACGTGATACCTAGAAAGACAAGTAGAACCCTTGGCACAAGGATTTGAACTGGGGGGTATACTGATTGTTAGCCTGACGAATAACTAACGTTTCTCTGCGAATATCTACCTGGCTATCATTTTTACTAAACATATACCCATTTACATAGGGCGAAGAGGTTTCACTATGCTGAACCTGCATAATACGCTGGGCAAAAAGGTGGTGCCTTGCGCCAGTTTCAACAATGTCAGTTTCACTTTCAGAGGGATAAAGGCAATAAAATCGCCCTTCAGGGCTTAGCAATTCAGCGACCCTTGAAAATAATGATGCTGGCGAAAGGTGGCTAAATTGACGTGCCACCTGCCTATTAACGGCTTGAGTTTGATACGCCTGTGTTGGCGCTGCGGGCGTTTCAAAATACGGGGGGTTACTCACAATCAGGTCGAAACGAGACGCTATGGCGGCATTAATGTCTCCGCAAATCACATCAATCTTGTTTGGCCATGGACCGTTCTTGACGTTTTCTTGTGCTTGCATAGCGGCATCTTCGTCAATATCAATAGCCATGATATGAGCACGGTCAGCACTTTTTTGCGCCAGCATTAACGCCAAAATGCCCGTGCCTGTGCCAATATCCAACATGGTTTGTGCCTGGCCTACCTCGACCCAACTCCCCAATATCATACTGTCAGTACTGACTTTCATGGCGCACTTATCTTGTTGCACCGCAAACTGCTTACATCTAAACACTGTCACTACACTCAAATAGTTTGCTTGCGAGCATCGAACCCACCCCTTTGTTATTCATATTTCATTGTTTGCTGTTCAATGACCCTTTCACCGACAGGACGGTCTCATTGCCACGCCTGTAACGCCACCATATTGTGGGCGACATCCTCGGGTTTTACTGGGCGATATTTTTTTAGCGTCCCCTGCAAAACATGTTGCCAAATAGGCGCGGTTTTTTGGGCAATATCTTCAAGAAAGCGACTGTCTTCTCGTGCGCCTAGCAGTAGCGATGGCCTAACTGCCGAGGCATTGGGCAGTTGCGACATCCCCATAATGGCATTTTCTAGCTCGCCCTTTACCCGTAAATAAAAATGACGACTTTTAGCATCGGCGCCCACAGAAGAAATCCACACAAAGCTATTCGCCCGTTGAGCGCGTGTCAGTTGCGCGGCAATATGAACATATTCAAAATCTACTTTTCTAAAAGCCGACTTGGAGCCTGCCGCTTTGAGTGTGGTGCCTAAACAGCAATACACATGATTGACGCTAAAATAACCCTGGTAGTCTTGCAGCATCTCAAAGTCGATAACCACTGGCCGCAATTTATTGTGCGGGTCGTGAAAAGCCGACGCGCTTAAAGGCCTTCTCACTAAACAGGTGACTTCGCTGTAGCGATTATCGTGCAACAATAAATTGACTAATCTTTGACCGACCAAACCTGTCGCCCCCAGCACCATTGCAGATTTCATGCTTCCTACCTTGTATCATGTAATAGTTTCTCTACAATCAAACCTTCGACAGATAAAATATGCAGATAAAAATGAAAAAAGCCCTTTTTATTGGAGCCGCTATGCTCTCTACTGTTTTACATGCAGAAACGCTCACTATTGAGCGCATTTTCTCTTCTCCATCGCTAGACGGTAACGCCCCTCGTGCACTAAAAGTATCGCCTGATGGCGAGCGTGTGACCTTTTTAAAAGGTAAAGCATCAGACTACGAGCGCCTCGACTTATGGGAATACCATATCGATAGTGGCGAAACTCGCATGCTGTTTAATTCTAACGATTTACAAAGTGGCGAAGAGATCCTCTCTGATGAGGAAAAAGCCCGCCGCGAACGTATGCGTTTATCCGGAAGCGGTATCGTCAGTTATCAATGGTCTGACGATGGTACTGCGCTACTGTTTCCGCTAGGTGGTGATGTTTATTACCACAAACTCGGCGAAAAGGGCGCAGAGCAACTGCTTGATACAGATGCCTTTGAAACCGACATTAAGTTATCGCCTAAAGGCAATTATATCTCGTTCATTCGCGATCAAAACCTTTATGTAAAAAACATTAAATCTGGCGAAGAAAAAGCCATTACCACAGAAGGTGGTGGCAACATTAAATTCGGTATGGCCGAATTTGTTGCTCAAGAAGAAATGGGCAGAATGACCGGTTATTGGTGGTCACCAGACGAAACCTACATTGCATTTACTAAAGTAGATGAAACCCCGGTAGATGTGATTACTCGTTCTGAAATTTACGCAGACGACATCAAGCTTATTCAACAAAAGTACCCTAAGGCGGGTACCCCAAACGTGCTCATCGAACTGGCGATTCAAAACCTGCAGAGTAATGAACGTACCTGGGTTGATTTAGGTGAAGACAAGGATATCTATTTAGCACGTGGAAAATGGATGCCAAATAGCACAACCTTTACCTACCAATGGCAAGCCCGTGATCAACAAACCCTTGAACTGCGAGCCTTTGATGTTACCGACAAATCCCAACGTGTATTACTCACTGAAACCAGTGACACCTGGGTTAACTTACATGATGACCTTTATTTCCTAAAAGACACGTCACAGTTTATTTGGGCCTCAGAGAAAGACGGCTTTAAGCACTTATACCTGTATGACAACAAAGGTAATCTGGTTAAGCAATTGACGAAAGGGGATTGGGTTGTTGATAGCGTAAAAGCCATTGACACCAAGTCGCAGCGCCTGTTTTTCTCTGGGCGCAAAGATACACCGCTTGAGAGCCATGTTTATAGCGTCCCCCTTACCGGTGGCGACATTGATCGCGTCACAGAACTTGGTGCCTATCACAGTGCCACGTTCAGTAAAGACGCTTCTATTTTTATCGATCGCTTTTCTACCATTAACTCTCCCCCTCAGGTGAGCTTAAATGACGCAACGGGTAAGCGCATTACCTGGCTTGAAGAGAATCGCGTTGAAAAAGGCCACCCGCTTTATGCCTATAAAGAGAGCTGGACAGCCCCTGAATTTGGTGAAATCACCACAGAAGACGGTGCTACGCTGCAATATCGTTTGTTCAAACCTGAAAGTGCCATTCAACACCCTCAGAAAAAGCATCCTGTTATTGTGTATCTGTATGGCGGCCCTCACGCGCAAGTGGTCACCAACAGTTGGGCCGGTAACCGTGGGCTGCTGATGCAGCATTGGGTAGATAAAGGCTATGTTGTCTTTACCTTAGATAACCGTGGTTCAAATTATCGTGGTAAAGGTTTTGAAGATCCTATTTATAAGAAAATGGGATTTATCGAAGTAGAAGACCAAGTGGCAGGCGTGAAGTTTTTACGTACCCTTCCCTTTGTTGACGCTGAACGTGTGGGTGTTCATGGCCATAGCTATGGCGGCTACATGACATTAATGAGCATGTTCAAAGCGGGTGATTACTTTGCGGCAGGTGTATCGGGGGCGCCAGTGACCGATTGGCGTTTATATGATACCCATTACACTGAACGCTATATGGGCAACCCAAAAACGGATGATGAGGCATACACGGCATCGTCTGTATTCCCCTATGCAAAAGACCTGAAAGGCGACTTGCTGATTTATCATGGAATGGCTGATGACAATGTATTGTTTACCCACTCCACAATGCTTTACAAGCACTTACAAGACATGGCTATACCTTTTGAAACCATGGATTATGTAGGTAAGAAACACAGCATTCGAGGCAAACAAACCGGTATACATCTTTACAAGACGATTACCAACTTCTTCGATCGCAACCTGCAACCGTCGAAATAGCTATAGGGTGACCTGCTAGGTAACTCGGCGTTTCATCAAAAAGGGCGATGTATGTTTACATCGCCCTTTTTTCATTCACTTTTCTGTTCACACTTACGCAAATAATTGGGTAGCCAGATTACGCTGAACCTCTTGTGCCGATGAAGCGCTAAGTTCAATTTCAATCGCATCCGCTTTGCCTGAAAGCCAAATTTTCAGCTCTGCATCGGTATCGAAATGGCCGGCGGTTTCTACCACAAATTGCGTAATCGACTTGTAGGGTATGGAATGGTAATTAACCTTACGTCCAGTTAAGCCCTGCTTGTCGATTAAGATTAAACGCTTGTTCGTAAACACGCTTAAATCCCGTACCAGCTTAAAGGCTGCCGTGACAGATTCATTGGCCGCTAAAATCGGCATAAGCTCTTCATTCACCGCTTCTGCGCTGGTTTCACTGGCGTTACCCAATAACGTATCAAAAAGTCCCATTACTCACTCCTATACAGACGCTAATTTAACGCGCCATTGAACACGGTGCGCCAAAGGCTTTGGCTTGTCTAGCGCAAACCCTTGGCCGAAGTCTACTCGAAGCTCTTTGAGTACATCGGAGGTTGCACTGTCTACCACAAATTCAGCAACAGTTTGCTTGCCCATGCTATGCGCAATATTATTAATCGCGGTTACTGTAGCATGATCAATAGGATCGTGAGCAATATTTCTCACAAAGGAACCGTCAATTTTAACGTAGTCTACATCAAGGTTTTTCAGGTAAGTAAACGACGACATACCGGCCCCAAAGTCGTCCAACGCAAAGCTGCATCCCAACTCTCTTAGTGTCGAAATGAAATGCTTGGCAGCGTTTAAATTAGTCACGGCTGTGGTTTCAGTGATTTCAAAACAGATTTTTTCTGCCGGAATACAGGTACTCTGCATACGCTGGGTTATTTTAAGCAATGTCATTTCATCGCCCAGGGTAATGCCCGATAGGTTAATGGCGACTTTACCTAATTTGTCCACATGGGCAGGGTTTGACTCCAACACCTTAAGCGTATTATCCACGACCCACATGTCCACCTTGTTCATTAGCCCGTGGCGCTCGGCTAACGGAATAAATAGTCCAGGACTGATTAAGCTGCCATCGCTACCCGTTAAACGTAGGAGGATTTCATAATGCTCAAGCTGCCCAGTTATTTTCGTGAAGGTGTCTGATAACGGCATAATGGCTTGGCTATACAACTCAAATCCATCATATTGAAGCGCCTTGTGCAGAGTATGAAGCACATCGTTTTCGTGCTTGTTTAAACATGCTTGTTCATCGCTAGCATGAAAAATAAAGTATCGGTTTCGCCCTAAATGCTTGGCTCGATAACAGGCATTATCTGCCGCCTTAATAAGCTCTGCGGCACTGGTGGATTTCGCCCCTATTTCAATCACGCCGATACTAGCGCCGACAAAAAACAATTTGTCATCATACACAAACCGGTAACTAGACACCGCCAGCAACAGCTTGTCTAATTTCGCCTTCACACTGTCGATGGTTTGGCCGCGATAAATAATACAAAATTCATCGCCACCAATGCGGGCCAGCAAGTCGCTTTCATCAACGTGTTGTTTAAAAATACCTGATACTTCTTTTAGTAGTTTATCTCCAGCGGGGTGGCCACAACTATCGTTAACCAGCTTAAAGCGGTCCATATCAATAAAACACATAACACTGGTATTTGTGACGCTATCTGCCTGCGCATAAAGTGGCGTCACTTTACTGTCTTCAGGTAACAACGCTTTCTCGTCGCCAATTTCCTCGATAAGCACCCGAAGTTGATTATCAAAGGCATAGCGGTTCATTAACCCCGTTAGCTGATCGTGATTTGCCTGAAATATCACTTCAGCTTGAAGCGCCTGTTCTTTGGTTACATCTCTTGCTATCCCCTCAACGGCAATAAGCTGACCATCGTCATCTAAAATGGGGGTATCGGAAAATTCGAGCACATGCTCTTCGCCTTGCGCACCGGCATAGTTAACAAGATAAGGTTCAGGTTTTTCGCCACGCATGATGGTTTTACGGATACTCAAGGTTTCATCAGGCACTTGCTTTACGAGGCGAACTTCGTTGGTACAAAAATGACTAGGACTAAAACCTAATATCGTTTCTATTCCAGCACTGACATAAATAAACTTATGATCGCGGGTTTTGGTATACACGAAATGTCGGTGCATCCCATCGACTAGACGCTTGTAACGTTCTTCACTTTGCTTTAGTTCTTGTTGCGCTTTAAACCTCTCGGTTACATCCCGAACCGTTAAGGCTATGTTATTCCCTGCTTTCACTACTTGGATTTTAATCCAGTCTGGCGCAACTTTATCGGTGGTGATTGCAGCGTAACTCTCATAGGGTGTACCGGTCTCAGCCACCTCATCTACCTTTTGGCAACTGTCTTCTAAACCCAGATAGACAAGCTGCGCCTTAAGGCTCATTTTACTGAGTTTTTCAAAGGCGCCTCGAAACAAAAATCGACTGTAGCGGTTAGCTTCTACCAAGCGGTAGTTATTTCCTTCCGGCTGGTAAATTAACATTGCATCCAATGCCGCTTCACTTGCGGTAAGGTAGCGCTGCTGGCTAAGAGAAAGGTGCACCGCACCTTTGAGTTGTTTGTGAAATATCCAGCTGGCGAGTGCAGCCATGAATATACCAATAATCGTTACCAGTTTTCCTGGTTTATAGGCATTAACCTGCGATTGCATCGATAGCGAAAACTGGCGATCAATAAAGGGGAATGCCTCGGTACTCACTATGGTGCCGTCTTCTATTAGCTGACCGCTGGAAAACAACACATCTCCGTCACTGATTAAATCGAAGTTAAACTGAGGGCCAACCAGCTCACCTAGCATGACACCAAGGATGGTTTGAACATCGAATCCAGCCACAATGTAGCCATGCTCAGGCTCTTGCGGGCTAATCGCTCTGCCCACTAAAATGTGATGATGATGCGTACTTGGCGAATAAATAAGCGTACTGGAAAATTGCTCTGAGAGTACTGGGATGGTCAAACCTGTTGCCGCCAAAGGCTGGCCGATTAACGCCGTTGAAAGCCGCGTTTTAGAACCAGCTTCTGGTGTCGCGACCCATTCAATCACCCCTTCGTCGTTAGCGAAGGTCAACGAGCTAAACCCCCGTTGCATGCCCATCAGCGAAACCGCTTGCGCATTAAACCAATCCACTTGGTTTGGTTCAAAGGTAGGCCAAGTTCGCATGAGATTAACCATGGCCTGAATACGTTCGTTCGAAAAGACCTCTAAGCTTATTTTTACTTGCTCAGCCACCGACTGCGCTTTAGAAATCCGTGCGCTACTTTCATCCCTCTCTAGATACACGCCAGCTAATGCAAAAAAAATAGCTAATAGTACAAATAGGATTACCGGTAAGGCATATACGCGGTGGCTGATTCTTTTGTGCATGACGACTTCTCCCAGTCAATGAGAGGCAAGACTAAAGTATAAATATGAATAAATTATGAATTTTCGTCGCCATCGATCGGTGCTAGGGTATAAACACAAAAACGTCTAACTACCTATACACAATGACAGAAAACACACCTTCAGTAGAATTTGCTGACGTCGAGGCGGCTGCCGCCCGCATTCAGGCGCATGTTAAGCACACTCCCCTTCTTGAGTCTCACTTACTCAATAGTTGGATGGGGCATCGTATTTTGTTTAAAGCAGAATGCTTACAGACCGTAGGCGCATTTAAGCTTCGCGGAGCCATTAATGTTCTGGCAAAATTAAAAGAGCAAGGCCAACTCCCCCAAGTGGTAGTGGCGAACAGTTCTGGTAATCACGCTCAAGCGGTGGCCTATGCCGCTACCCTATTTGGCATTAAAGCCACTATTTTCGCCAGTGAAACCATTTCCCCCGTGAAAGCGGCAGCTACCCAAAGTTATGGGGCAGAGCTGAAGCTTTACCCCACACGATTAGAAGCCGACGCTGCCGTGGCCCACGCAGCAGAAGATCCCGACACCTTGTGGATCCCTCCTTTTAATCACCCCGATATTATTGCAGGGCAAGGCACCGCAGCCCTTGAAGCGCTCAACGAAATAGATCACCTTGATGCGGTATTTGCCCCCTGTGGTGGCGGAGGCTTGCTATCTGGCACTTTAATTGCCACCCAAGCTCTGCACCCCAACGCGGGGGTTTATGGCGCCGAACCTGCCGCGGCAAACGATGCATCTATGTCTTTACAGCGAGGGGAAATTGTGGCGTTAGAACATCCTCCGCAAACCCTAGCTGATGGTGCTGCCACACCGAGCGTAGGCGATATTACTTTCGGTTTTCTACAGCAATTAACTGACTTTTATGAAGTAGATGAGTTACAAATTGCTTATTGGACACAATGGCTGCAACACTTGTTAAAACTCCATGTGGAACCCACCTGCGCGATGTCTATGGCCGCAGTGGCCTCTTGGGCTGCTAATACAGAGCCGGGTAAAACTGCATTGGTGATGTTGTCGGGTGGAAACATCAGTCAAGCCACCATGAGTAAAATTTGGGAACGTGACTTTTTACTTCAGCCACCTATATTAACCCTGGACGATAACGAAGAAGAAGAATGATGAAAACGACATTTTTTACCCCCTTAGTTGCGCGCTTAACCATTGCGGCGTCGCTATTTTGCTTAGCCGACGGCCACGCTGCCACCCTGGTCAATAACGTTAAGGGCTACACCCTTGATGAAGCTGGCAAGCGCATAAGCTTTACCAATATGGTTATAGAAGAAGGCAAGGTGCTGGCGCTGGATGTTCAGCCCGATAATCATCATATCGACGAGGTTATTGACGGTGAAGGGAAAGTGATGTTGCCAGGCCTCATTGATGCCCATGGCCATTTGCTAGGGTTAGGCGCAAACCTTTTGGAAGTGAATTTGCGCGACAGCAAAAGTGCAAAGCATGCAGCCAGCATGGTGGCAGATTATGCCTTTGCCAATACCACACAGGATTGGATAACTGGGCGAGGTTGGAATCAGGAATTATGGTCGGATAGAGCCTTTCCTCGCGCCCAAGACTTAGACAACGTCGTGTCAGATCGCCCCGTATTTCTTACGCGAGTTGATGGCCACGCTGCATGGGTAAACAGCAAAGCAATGGCACTTGCTGGCATTACCAAAGACACGCCGTCCCCTGTGGGTGGTGAAATTCTTAAAGACTCAGACGGCAATCCCACTGGTGTGTTTATTGATAATGCAGCAGCATTGATTGAAGCTTATTTACCGTCAGCGAGCAGTGAAATATACGAACAGCAACTTCATGCTGCAGGTGAGCACTTACTTGCAAATGGAGTTACCGCAATGCACGATGCTGGCGTAAACAGAGAAGTTTATGACTTCTATTTAAAAGAGGCGGTTGAGGGAGATTTACCGGTACGCATATACGCCATGATCAGTGCGACGGACCCTGATCTTAAAACGCTACTGGCAAACGGGCCAATACGAGACAAAGAGGACTTTCTGTCTATTCGCTCAGTGAAGGCCTATGGCGATGGCGCGCTAGGCAGTCGCGGAGCAGCATTGCTTTCGCCCTATTCTGATGCGCCTCATCAGCATGGCCTGTTGCTCACCCAACCACAAGACATGGCCCCCTTATTTACCACAGTGATTGGTGCTGGTTTTCAGTTGAATTACCACGCCATTGGCGATAAGGCCAATCATGTTGCATTAAACGAATATGAGGCAACATTTGAGAAAATTGGCGGCAATGCGTTACGCCACCGTATAGAACATGCGCAAGTTATCGCCCCTGAAGATCTTGCTCGTTTTGCCGAGTTAGACGTGTTGCCATCGATGCAACCTACCCACGCCACCAGTGATAAAAATATGGCGGAAGATCGCATTGGTAAAGACAGGATGAAAGGCGCGTATGCGTGGCAAACTTTACTTGAATCAGGCATTCCTTTGCCATTAGGCTCAGATTTTCCTGTCGAACTGGCAAACCCATTTTATGGCTTGCATGCCGCAGTTACTCGACAAGATCGCAACAACCAGCCAGTAAAAGGTTGGTATGCCCATGAAGCGCTCACTTTAGACCAAGCATTTAGGGGTTTTACGTTAGATGCCGCCTACGCGGGACATATGGAAGATACGCTTGGCACACTTACGCCGGGCAAATGGGCTGACTTTATACTGGTTGATCAGGACATCTTTAACATTGATGAAAAAGACATTTGGAAAACCCAAGTGCAGGCGACTTACATAGCTGGCAAAAACGTCTATTCGAAATAGCCGTTGTTGGGAGGAAACGCTTTGGAAATTGTAGTTATACCGGTTACGCCATTTGCTCAAAACTGCTCGCTTATTTGGGACGCAGGTAGTAAACGGGGGGCATTTGTTGACCCCGGCGGAGATATACAGAAACTCATCTCTGCGGCGTCGGATCATCAGGTCACTATTGAAAAAATCATTCTTACCCACGGTCACTTAGACCATGTAGGTGGCACCGTCGAACTGGCTAAACATTACGATGTGCCGATAATAGGGCCACATCTGGGGGACAAGTTTTGGCTAGATGCCCTTATGCAGCAAAGCCAAATGTTTGGCTTTCCCCCTGCCACGCCCTTTGTGCCTAACCAATGGTTGAATGACAAAGATACCATTTCAGTTGGCGAGCTAACGCTTGAGGTGCTGCACTGTCCGGGACATACCCCTGGCCATGTGGTTCTGGTGGAGCGAACGAGTAACAAGGTTATAGTGGGTGATGTGATTTTTGCAGGCTCGATTGGGCGCACTGATTTCCCTCAGGGAAATCATCAACAGCTAATCGATTCAATAAACGCGAATATTTTAACGCTGCCTGACGATATGGTGATTTATCCTGGTCATGGCCCTACTACCACGGTAGAAAAAGAAAAAGCCAGCAATCCTTATGTTGCGGGGCAATGGGGTTAAGTGCTAATAGAAGTGCCAATAGAATAGCTTTCCTGCCCATTAAAAAAGGCGAGTGTTCTACTCGCCTCTTTCTATTCCCATTACCTATTGGTAGGCACCGCTGGCGTAATGAAGTTCATAGCTGTGACTATAAATTTCTAGAATGTTGCCAAACGGGTCTTCCATGTAAATCATGCGGTAAGGCTTCTCGCCAGGGTAGTAATAACGCGGTGCTTTCATGCGTTTCTTACCACCCGCTTCTACAATCTTTTCTGCCAAGCCTTCAACATCTGGGTCTTGAACACAGAAATGGAACACGCCAGTTTTCCAGTATTCGAAGTTATTTTCAGGGTTTTCCTGATTTTTAAACTCGAAGATTTCTACACCTACACGGTCGCCCGTTGAAAGGTGAGCAATACGGAACTTATCCCAACCTGCACCAAATACGTCGGTGCACATCTCGCCAATGGCGGAATCATCTTCAACAATCTCAGTGGGCTTCATAATTAAGTACCAGCCTAGTACTTCAGTGTAAAATTTAACTGCGGCATCAAGGTCTGGAACCGAAATACCAATGTGCGAAAACGTACGTGGATAAGGGGTGTTAACTGCTTCAGTCATCTTTATCTCCTCGATGTAAAGTATGCACGTATAGTAACTAGACAAAGCAAATGCTAGAAATTATGATTAATTCTCAAATCCATAATTTAAATTTATACCATGCTAAATCCACAGTGGCTTGATACGTTCAAAGTGCTAGTAGAAACGGGGAATTTTACCCGTACCGCAGAACAACGATTTATGACGCAGCCCGGTGTGAGCCAACACATAAAAAAATTGGAAGAAGCCTGTGGCTGCGAGTTAGTCATTCGCCTAGGTAAAGGTATAGAGCTAACTGAACAAGGGCAACGGGTTTACGACTATGCGCAAAGCTTGAGTAAGCATGAACAGGCACTCATAGAAAGCTTAAAGTTTGATGCGCCCTACGAAGGACAGTGTGTAATTGGTTGCTCGGGTGCGTTGGCTCAGCGTTTGTACCCTGTACTTATTGAGCTACAGGTTGCCCATCCGAGTTTGAGTATACATCTAGAAGTTGCGCCAAACCGAACCATACTCAATAGCATCCACGCATCTACTCTAGAATTAGGCATCGTCACGCAACAACCGGATGAAGAATTGTTTTCGTCTGAAAAGATCGGTAGCGAATCGTTGGGGCTTGTATTGCCCAAAGGTGCTCTTGGTAATTTAAGTACGAATAGTTCTGATAATAGTGCTGATAATAATACTGCAAGTAGCGAAGAGAAAGACATTGCCGATATCTTGCTATCGCTTGGGTTGATTAACCACCCCGACGCCATGCACTATCTAAAACTTTACTTTAGCCACTCGGGCGAGCAAGCCCTAATGCAATTAGATCCTAATCGGTTGCTAAAGCGTGGTTACATTAATCAACTGTCTCAAATTTTATTGCCCGTAAGCAAAGGGCTGGGCTTTACCGTACTGCCCATTAAAGTACTTGATAGCTTTGCCAACGCCACTGAAAGTTTAACAATATACCCCGCCACAAACGATGTTGCCGAACCTCTTTACTTTGTGAAAACACCCCACCGTTCGTTGCCACTACGCTATCAAAAAATTCAGTCGTTGATTGTAGAGACCCTTAACGTATAGTCGCTCTACGTTTGAACAATCGAAGCAACGTTGCATTGACTAAAATTGATAGCTCAATTGCACGTAACCGAAGCGGGTGGTGGAGGTAGGCAGACCCTCTTGCGCTCGTAACGACTCAAGGTAATTGCCCGCGAACAATAGCGAGAAACCTGCATCGAACATCCATGTTTTATCGTCTGTCCAAAAACGGATACGGGAATCCACTGTGTGGCCAATATCATCACCGCTTTGGCCAGACGAATCTTGGTATTTACCGATAACAAAGCTATCTGTGTTTGACGACAAGGTAGCGGCAGAATAATGAACCCTTCCATCCCAGTTTGCATTTGGGCGAAACTCAACGCGAAACCCTGTCGCCGTTAGGTTTGCAGGTGTTAACGGCCCATGAATAGAAGTATTGTTTAAGTCGGTGCGCCTGCCGCCAAATAACCGTTCAAACTGACCATAGCGGTTATCATTAGGGTTATCATCGCCACTGGTGTAATAGTGCTGAAAGGCTAAGTTAGGGTTTAGCCAGTGATTAAAGGTGTAACCCACACGAAACAATAACATGTTCGCGCTCACGGCCAAATCTTCGTTGTCTATCACGTCACTGCTGCTATGCCGGCTACCTTGTCGATGGGCAGCTTCGATATCGAGGTTCCATTGCTGAGGTTTGTGTTTACGAAAAATCCGAAAACCCGAGGTGAGATAGTGACGATTCGGGGTTGGGGTATGGTGCCGGTCTTGTTCATCGAAGCCGTATACAAATGCTTCCGTCCATAAATTTGAAACGAGTGAAGGTAGTGTATCTGCGTGACGATAATGAATACCCCATATGCGTCGCCCCCATTGCTCTTTATCTGCTTGCCAATGATTAGATAGTACCTCATCTTTGTCATCGACCAATCGTTCAATCGGCACCACATAAAAGGCATGAAGTTCATTACTACTGTCGGTGGTCGTCTGGGAATAAATACCTGTGTAGCTTTTAATGACATTGGCGTAGCTTACCCGCTCTATTTGCCGCTTCGATCCAATAGACACCGTTTGCCTTCCTACAGTGAGCGTATGCCGGGAGTGGGTTTGAGGTTGCACATAGCTAAGCAGACTAGGCAGCCCCGAAAAAGCAACATAAGCCTGCAGTACATCAGCGGTATTCACGAAGCTGCTAGACAAGGGGGTACTGTCATCTCCCCAATAACTGCGACTGTCTTGAATTTCTACGCCTATCGTGATGTTTTCATAACGGTACTTCCCATGGAGTAGAGTGCGAAAAAGTAGCACCTCGTCGCTCCCTTCCTCGCCGGCCCTAAATTGGCCGTCTAGGTTTTCGTATCTGCCTCTAATTTCACCTTCAACAGTAAACCCTTGGGCATGGCTGGTAAGTGGAGCGATCGCGCATAATGAGCTAATACCGAAAAGCACAACAAAAAATGCGCCGTACTTAAACCCTAACCACTTTTTCATACCCGTCCATTTATAATTGAAACATCATAGAACTGCGGAGCATTAACGTATGCCCCGGCAAGTCACATATGAAATTTGTAATATATGGATATTCAGATATGTAAGGATAGAAGTCAATTACAGTACGGTGACAATTACGTGACAGTTATGACTTTCGACTGATACTTCACATTCTTTGAATAAAGTGTTGATCGGAGTCTTCGCAACCATAGTCATTACATGCCGATGCGGTGTAGTAGTAAGCGGTACCCACCGCCACATCGGTATCTTCATAGCTGCGATCGTCACCACTGTACACCTGTGAACCTTTGGTGCCACTGGCAGTAGAACGGTACAGTGCGTAATAACTAACCGTTCCCGTTGCCTCGCGCCAGCTCGCTGTAATACTTGTGTCAGTGGTGCCTAAGTTTACCCCGCCATCGAGCACAGGCGCTTGGCCCTTAATTTCAATATAGTGTTGGTCTGAGTTGTCGCAACCATAGTCATTACATGCCGATGCGGTGTAGTAGTAAGTGGTACCCACCGCCACATCGGTATCTTCATAGCTGCGATCGTCACCACTGTACACCTGTGAACCTTTGGTGCCACTGGCAGTAGAACGGTACAGTGCGTAATAACTCACTTCGCCCGTTGCCTCGCGCCAGCTTGCTGTAATACTTGTGTCAGTGGTGCCTAAGTTTACCCCGCCATCGAGCACAGGCGCTTGGCCCTTAATTTCAATATAGTGTTGGTCAGAGTCGGCACAACCGTAGTCATTACATGCCGATGCGGTGTAGTAGTAAGTGGTACCCACCGCCACATCGGTATCTTCATAGCTGCGCGATGCTCCACTGTATACTTGTGAACCTTTGGTGCCACTGGCAGTAGAACGGTACAGTGCGTAATAGCTCACTTCGCCCGTGGCCTCGCGCCAGCTTGCTGTAATACCTGTGTCAGTGGTGCCTAAGTTTACCCCGCCATCGAGCACAGGCGCTTGCCCCTTAATCTCAATATAGTGTTGGTCTGAGTCGGCGCAACCATAGTCATTACATGCCGATGCGGTGTAGTAGTAAGTGGTACCCACCGCCACATCGGTATCTTCATAGCTGCGCGATGCTCCACTGTATACCTGTGAACCTTTGGTGCCACTGGCAGTAGAACGGTACAGCGCGTAATAGCTCACTTCGCCTGTGGCCTCGCGCCAGCTTGCTGTAATACTTGTGTCAGTGGTGCCTAAGTTTACCCCGCCATCGAGCACAGGCGCTTGGCCCTTAATTTCAATATAGTGTTGGTCTGAGTCGGCACAACCATAGTCATTACATGCCGATGCGGTGTAGTAGTAAGTGGTACCCACCGCCACATCGGTATCTTCATAGCTGCGATCGTCACCACTGTACACCTGTGAACCTTTGGTGCCACTGGCAGTAGAACGGTACAGTGCGTAATAGCTCACTTCGCCCGTGGCCTCGCGCCAGCTTGCTGTAATACTTGTGTCAGTGGTGCCTAAGTTTACCCCGCCATCGAGCACAGGCGCAGTAGCACGCGCCATCGATGACTGTTCTGTATCACTGCAACCGTGCTCATTGCATGCAGATACTATGTAATAATAAGTACTGCCGTTTACTACCGATTTATCTAGAAACGTCACACTATTACTATCGGCAATTTTGCTCCCTTTGCTGCCTTCCTCGGTGGAGCGATAAATTTCATAGGTGCTTACCTCGCCTGACGCTTCTTTCCATGTCACTCGAATGCCATCGCTTTCGTGATTTAGAGAAAGTGCCTTCAATATACTGGGGCGTTTATCACCCACTTCGATAGAAACGGCATGCTGCACCTCGTAGGTATCTGAGTGACTTAACAGGGTAACAGTAAGCGCATGCTCTCCCCTTGAAGTAATCGCCACGTCGGTTTGCCATACGGTGTTACCATGCGATGAGCGCAGTGGAATGACATTAAACTCCGAGTGTTCTACTAATACAGCGGTAGCCGGATAAGCCGTCTCTACCGTCAACGAAAAGCTTTCGCCAGGCGCAACTTTTTCTGGCAAATCGATGTCAACACCCTCGTTTTCATCGCTATACAACTTGTAGTCAATCCATGCTTTTACGCCATTAGAATAATAAACTGGGGCACCATTAGCCTGAATAAACCACTTAGCGGTGTGCATCGTCCCATCATTCCCTTCGCCGTTGTAAAGTGGCAAGTGAATGTCTAATGTTTCATTCGCTGGCCACGTTGACACTGGTTGGATGGCATGGGTATCAGAAAGGGCGCTGTGTGTAGAAAGCGGGTCGAGAACGAATTCAATGTTCTCTAAGCTTCTTCCCGAAAGATTGACCAAACGCCACTGCTTGTCGTAGCTTTCGGTGAAGGCAATAGCCGAACCGTTAACTGGCTTATCAGCGCGATAATCAAACGAAACTAAGTTACGCCTTGCCGCAAGCACGTCTATTTCTACATCAATAGTAACGGAATTATTGCTGCTATCGGTTACAGTTAACGGTAATGTAAGTTGGGTAAGTGCGTCCACTTCATGACTGATTACCTTTACTATCCCATCAAACTTATCTTCTATATCAACATTATCTGCACTTCCCCATGTATAAAAGTAAGGGCTTATACCACCGGTAACAATTGGCTCAATAAATAGCACTGAGTTTGACGGCATACTGTAACGTTCAACCACAACATTTAGGGTCGCATTTGCCGGCTCGCGGGCGATAAGAGTTTGTGTGCGTTGTGCAAATAACGTGTTGCTATCCATGTGCAACGCGGTGGCTGTAACCGAAGTATAGACGCCCTCAGGCGTGATTTTGGCTGAACGATTATCGAGTACTGCTACCGTGGCATTTTCTGCTTCCCACGTCACCTGATAGTCATCGTAATCATCAACTGTATCTCCCCCTATGCCGAAATGCGCTTTTACGTATATATCTCCTTCATGAAAACGGGTTTCCGCAATGATCAGATCCTGCTTACCCAGAGAGTCTCTCACCCTCTGTCCGTCAAAACCGTCATATACGACTAGATGCTTTGACTGCCCAAACCCTTGTACTTGGTAGTTCACATTGGCCTTAACCAGAAACGGCTTTTCAACAATCGTAAGCTTATCAGCCTTAACTTCTGCGCTATAACATGCCTGTTTATTGTTCACACTGTTTTTGGCTAACAAATTAGTATGGGAGTCAATGTTAGTGACAAAGGCAGTGTTATCTAGACCAATCACATCAATAGTAGTGAGTTGCACGGATATAGGGTGTAGCCCACTATTTTGAAGGTTTAAACATACCGAAAGCACACCTTCACTGCCTTCTGAATTTGGCGTAAATGCAACGGATTCTATTTCCGCAGTCAGTAGCCTAGACGCATAAAGATCAATAGCCTCAAGACTCACACCAGTGACATTATTATCATTGTCGTATACGTAAAACCGTTGCAACTGACTGGCCGATTTTAGCTTGCTAATTTCTGTATCAAACTGTTGCCTTAATGTGGTGTAAGCCGTTACCGCTGCCGTTAATTGTTTGTTTGAGAGTGAATCAGCGTAATGGGTATCTTCATGGTAGGCTAAATGTGCCTCCTGAAGTAGAAAAGACAATCGTTGCTCTGCAGGCATAGCATAGTACGCCGCCTCAATATCAAGGTAAGCGAGTATTCCTCTCAAGGGCAGATGGCTTTGCAACTCTAATAGAGTATAAGCGGTATCGAGTACCACATACTCCTTACTCGCTCGACTTAACTGCGTCATGTAGTAGCCACTGCCCACAAGAGAAGCCACGTTTTTATATGCCACACTACTTACAGAAAACGCACAGTCGATAACCTTACCTTTGGTGATCTTACAGTCGTTATAAATGGTAGTAAGGTCGCTCGCGAGCTGACCCATGTCATCGACAATCGCGCTCACTACAGGATCTGACTCAAGGATAATAAGTGCAAGTTGATCCGACAGATGCTCTGCACTATTTCCCAGCATATCTAACGCACATGCTCTCAGTTTTTCATCGAGGCTATCTTTGCTCGGAAAGGCGGTTTTATTAATACAATCTATAAGGTTATCCGCTAGGTAATCGACAGCTGTTTTTCCTCCATCTGGAAGGCCTGATTGTACTTTATCGGCACCCGATTCAATGGTAATGGAAACTAACTCTTTTAGTGCCATACCCATAATACTCTCTTTGTCGATCAAGCCTTTTAGCGCTAACTTTAGCCCTTCCGCATATTTCAGCTGATCCTCGACATGCGCCTTCCAACCGCTTTGTGCGATATCAAAACCTTCTATGTCTTCAGAAAACTTCACCGATAATCCCGCGCGCAGTTGCATAAACATACTGGAGTAAACATAGCGCTCTATCCGATGATTAATATTGCTCTTGTGCGTTTGAGCAATACCAATGACGTCTGAAAAACGGCTTGTGTTAATGCTATAGTCGCCGTTGAGATATTGCATATAACGAGAAAATAACCCTATGCTCGTTAGGCTGGTAATATGTGCTTGCTGATAAAGGACATCTAGTTCGTTGATACCGCTTCCTGCGCTAAAGCGCGCAGCGACGAGTTTCCAATAGGTACTGGAGTCTTCATTCAAAGTATCGAGATTAACTTCGGTAGTATCACTGCTTTGATAGACAGTTTGGAAATATTGAGAGCTCTGCAAGTCTTGTGATGACACAGTAATACCATTAGTGGGATTACCATCGCTATCGAGCGTCGCGAGAAAATGATTCACAAGCAGCGGATTAGAAAACTCAAAAGAAGAAATGGTGGGTCTAGCGCTAAGTTGCCCTAATGTCACTGATTCATGATAAAAAGTGATGGTGTCACCTTCTTCATAGCTGAACTCGCCCACTTCAGTCGTGACACCGGTTAACCCACTTGAGGTTCGATAGCCTATTCCAGTAACATTTTCAAAGACCCCAGTAAGTATTGTTGGAGGAGGAGGCTCTGGGGTTTCAGGCTCTGGGGTTTCAGGCTCTGGGGTTTCAGGTTCTGGGGTTTCAGGCTCTGGGGTTTCAGGCTCTGGGGTTTCAGGCTCTGGGGTTTCAGGCTCTGGGGTTTCAGGCTCTGGGGTTTCAGGCTCTGGGGTTTCGGGCTCTGGGGTTTCGGGTTCTGGGATTTCAGGCTCTGGCGTTTCGGGTTCTGGCGTTTCGGGTTCTGGCGTTTCAGGTATGGACGCTATAGGCTCAGGAGACTGACTATCGTCTTCGCCTCCAGAACAACCTACCAACGAAATACTCATAAGGGCTAACACTAACAAACGGGTCAACGTCATTGCTGAGGCTCCTATCATGGAATGGCGGACACAAAATAAACATCATCTAAGTTCATCCCTGACAGCATTACGCCCAGCACTGCTACATAAATTAAATCTGATACATGTTAATACCATGTTTGGCAGCGCCCCTATGTGTTTGAAAATAACATGAGAGGCCATCTGAATCCTTCCCTGAATCGCGCACACTTAGGGAAGCTTAAAACCAGACAGGGGGGGACTAGTTAGTGTTAGATTCTGCATTACCTTCGTGAAGTGAAGGGTCGGGAGCACTCATAGCTTCCTCTTGTTTATGTTCGGGAACATCCACTTTACCGCTGGCAATTACCTCGCCTTGCTGCCATAGCTTCCATTCACCACGCTCGTAAATATCCCATTGTTCGTCATGGGTAAGTGGCGCAGTGGCAATGATACTCACCACATCGTTGGGTGTGGTCTCAGCGGCAAAATCTATTTCTACTTCCACGTCGCTCAGGCAGGCTGGGCCAAATGGGGCTCGGCGGGTAATGCTCGCCATTTTGGTGCTACAAAATGAAAACAACCAGTCGCCATTGCTTAATAAGCAATTGAATACACCCTGCTCTGCGTAACTTTTAGCAATGGCCACTAACGCATCGGCCAATTGTTGCGGCATGGCATCCCGGGGTAAACGCTGACGCACCTGATTCATTAAGTCGCAGAACATGGCTTCGCTGTCGGTATCACCAACGGCCTCGTACATGCCTTCTTGTGGAACAAAATTAGGCAGCTGCCCATTGTGGGCAAACACCCAATACTTGCCCCACATTTCACGGGTAAATGGGTGCGTATTAGCAAGGTTAATATTGCCCACATTGGCTTGGCGAATATGACATATCGCCGTTCTACTTTTAATGGGTAGGTGAGAAACAAACTCTGCAATTTTAGAGGTTGCACAGGGTTCAGGATCGTGGAATAAACGAACCCCTTTACCTTCGTAAAAAGCCATTCCCCAGCCGTCTTTATGCGGGCCTGTTTCGCCACCACGACGGGTTAAGCCAGTAAAGCTAAAACATAAATCAGTTGGTGTATTGGCGCTCATGCCAAGTAATTCACACACAATAAACTCTTTCATCATTGAACCTATCGCAAGCATAAACAAGCAACTTCTGCGTTTCAATGCGCAATTGATGGGAAACGATCGGTTAAGCAATACTAAAAACACTTAAGAATATTATTCACATACAAATAACAATCATTTTTATTTACATTAATGCATTGTGAGCCTATTCTAATTCGGTTTTTTCATAAGGCGTTTTAATCAACCCAATAAGGAGTACGCCCATGATAGCCTTGGGAATAGGCTTAATGATGTGCGTTGTTGCCAGTGCCATCTTTTATCTTGGTTGCCCTAATCAGCAATGGCTTCCCTCACGTTTTTACAAAGCGAAGACGGGTGCCTTACTTAGCGGGCTTTTCGCGCTTGCATCCACATGGGTATTTACCTTTGTTTTTTCTGTTCCCGCTGCCATTTACACTGTCATCACCTTGTACATGCTCTCATTAAGCTTATTACCCTTAATACATCGTTTCGAAAAGCCCCAAACGGCGCTCAAAGGCGCGGGTTCCTCACTAAAACGAAGTGACAGTTACCTGGTGCACATGCCACATTGGTGGCTAAAAAGCATTGGCGCTGTCGTGGTCGGTTTACCTCTAGGCCTATTCACCAGTGGACTGGTGAGCTTTGCTTTCCTTGGTAACACGCCCTTAGACGTAAAGTCACAATTTATGATGTGGTGGATAACGCCAATTTGGCTGTTACTCATCGCCCTTATTTATTTTACCCACCGGCCACGACGTACCTTATTCGTACTTTCCATTGTGGTGGTTATTGAATATGGCTTACTGCAGGTTATCCGCTAACTTATGAAATTAGAAAACTACAAAAATTACCAAAACATCCATATTTGGACTGGGATTTTATCTGGCTTACTGCTTTATATTTGCTTTGTTGCTGGTGCCTTTACCATGTTCAAAGCGCCGTTGAATACGTGGGCACTTCATCAAGAGCACACGCTTCCCCCGATTGCTGAAACGCAATACGACACCCTAATAAAAAAGGTACTGCAAGCGCATCCGGAAGCCTCAGCGCAATTGTCGGTTTACTTGCCCAATGCCATGCCAAAGCACGCACCGGTGCAATGGGTTATTGAAGATGAAGACACCCACCAGCATACCTATTGGCAAGCATCGTTAGATAACGACGGGGCACTCATCAGTCGTAGTACCTCGCTAAGCGAAATAGGCGACTTTCTTGACCACTTACACCGAACCGCAGGTATTCCGGGCGGCGATGAGCATGACGCTGTAGGAATCTATGTCATGGGTATTGTTTGCGTATTGTATTTTGTCGCCATTGTGTCAGGCTTGGTCATTTTTCTCCCTACCTGGGTTAAAGATTTGTTTGCATTACGTAAGAATAAAAAAGGCAAACGCTTCTGGGTAGACTTCCACAATATATTGGGCATTTCTGCCTTGCCCTTTCATATTATCATTGCCGTTACCACCTTTGTTTTCGCTTATCACGATATATTGTATGGGGGCCTGCAAACTGCGGTGTATCAAGACAAGCCCATGTTTAACCGACCGGCGCCTATCGAGGCAGACAGAGGCATTGAGAATTTGCTCTCAATATCTGTGCTAGAAGATAAGATCACCGCCACAGAGCCTGATTTTAAGTTAACCGAACTTAACTTTTCCGGGTTAGGCACCCCACGCGCACGGTTGATTATGGGTGGAGAGCTTGTAGGAGAAATTATACGGGGGCCCTATTATGCCTACTGGGTGACCGACCCCTACACTGCCTCAGCGGGATACACTGCTATGCTTCCTTCAGTTTCAGGCATACCTGGCAAAGTGGTAAACAGTTTCTTTACGCTGCATTTTGGCGGTTTTGGTGGAAGCTTTATTCATTGGATTTATTTTGCGATGGGACTAAGCGGATGCTTATTGTTTTTAAGTGGAAACATTATTTGGATAGAGTCTCGCCGTAAGAAAATGTCCACGAGTCAGGCAGTCAAACAGCCTGTCTCTGTGCGTGTTTTATCGCGATTGACCGTAGGCGTGTGCGCGGGCACATTTATCGGCATTGGCCTGTCGGTTATAGCCGCAAAACAAGCCTCCTACTCCCAAAATGACATTCAGTTTTATCAGCATCTAGCCTACTACGTAGGGTTTATCTTTGCGGTGGTTTACAGTTTTTGCGTCACGCCTATTCGTGCCGCCATCCATAGCTTATACCTCTTGGTTTTACTTGCACTTGGCTGCATTGCCATAAGCTGCGTGTATTGGCAAACCAGCCTTTCCCATACCATAGACGTAGGGGTAAGCATCGTTGCCACGTGTTTAGCAGTGTTGTTTGCAATTTGTGCACGCCGGTTAGTGAAAAAACAGCCACACATTCCCTATGATGGTGTATGGCAGTAACTTTCTCTACCGGTAAAGCCTAGGCCACGTTGCGAGGGCTTGCCGGCCGGTATGGCGCATCAACACCGGCATAGGCTGGCCCGAATACCGACAAACCACGTGGCGTAGTGAATTCTGTAGGCGCTGGTAAAATAATCACCGCCACCGATTGCCCCTTATGATAATGAGGGTTAGTAACAGGTAGCCCAGTTTCAGTATCGATAACACAAATTAAGTCCGGAATGGTAACGTCTAGTTCACCGTCGAAATAAGCCACAAGGTTTTCATTTTTGACCGCAAGGGTATAACAGTGGTGGGCAAACTTGCCTGTGCCTGATATTTTCACGTCCCCCACCGTAAAGCCAGCTTGCGTATCAAAAGAAAAATGCTCGATATCGCCACGGAAACTCACAAAACCGTTCCCCATTAGCGCTATGCTTGAGGCTACATCCCGTCCCTTTTGTTGCGCTTGTCTTGCGGTAACACCTAGTTTCCATGCTTTGCTCAAGGTGCCCTCAATGACGGCGTGCTTGATATCTTTTACCTTCATGGCATGGTCGATACAAGCAATATCGTTCGCACTTTCCTGACATAAGGCTCGCATAAGTTGCTCGGCACGTAAGTCATCTTTTACATGTTCAACAATGAAGACTTCATCGAAGGTGTTTGCAGCCACAATAGGCGCTGCAGGTAGGTTGTTGAGATAGTATGTAGAATGGGTGATTTCAGGCACTGCACGCCCCGCGGGATCAGCATCAATCACCACGCCGCCATTTAGCGCGGCAGTATAAAAAGCGACAGCCGTATTCGAACCGCCCATTTCACAGCAAAGGGTGCCATAAAATGTGGTGTTTAAATGCTGTTCTAAACGAGAATAAGCCGCACAAATAGCAGGCGCTTCACTTTGCGGCAATCGTTGGTACTTTGGTTGTCGCTTTTCGCTTAAATCTAACGCACCCAGTAAATACGGGGTACATACCATGGCGTCGTCAGGGGCCTCCTGCAAACTGACTAGTGTAACCGGCAAGCCTTTATGATAAACGTCTTCTAACAACGCGAGACCTTCGCTCATTTCTCCGCCCCCGCCTGTGCCTAAAATGGTACAACCAAGCAATAAATCCTGCATATCGGCCAATGACAGCTGTTTCATATTGACTCCTTAGGAACAAACAAGCGGGTGTGAACTTTCGCTAACACGAGATAACTTAAAAAAGACACCACTAAGGCATCGATGGCATGAATGGGGGTAATGGTAAATGTGATATAGCCACTGTATATGCTAAATGCTACGCCCAGTCCCCAGGCAAGCAAGGCAACAACATTGAAAGAAGGAATGCGTTCTTCTTGGCAATACAAGGCAGACTGCCTAAGTATAAAAAAGTCAGCACAATATATGGCCGCTACAGGGGTAAAAAGAATAGATAGGGAGAACAAAAAGTCGGAGAAGTTATCCAGCAGGTTCAGGGATGATGCCACAACACCTAATATCCCCAACCCTATTATTAGCACATGCTGCTTGGTGGAATTTCCCACCGCGGCGGTGCCTAAAGCCGCACTGTATAGGTTAAGCACATTGGTTAGCCAGCTGGAGCAAAGCAATAAAAGCAACGCGGCTAACCCCAGACCCACCTTTACCATAAGAGTTAATATATCTGCGGTTAAGAACACATTAGCAGCCAAGGATGCAGCGATGTACACAAAGCTACTTAACACAAAAAACGGAAGGAAAGATGCAATAACCGCATCATGCTTTTTACGACAAAAACGCGTTAAGTCAGGCATGAGAACAATAGACACAATGAAACTACCCACCACCGCCGAAACCGCGGTACCGAAGCTCATTGAAGGCACCGGCGCGGTTAAATGCTCCATGGCAATAACGCTTTTAGCGAGTAAGAGCGCTGTCACTATTGCCATTACGGGAACCAGATATGCCGCTAGGCGTTCTATACGGTGGAAGCCATATAGGGTCGTCATAACGATGACAACGCTTCCGCCCCATTCAATAGCGGTATTGTTGAGCGTTACATTCATGTAATCCGTTAAAAGCGCATTGGTGGCGTAAGCGAAGAGGTCGAGATTGACGCCATACCAACCCAGTAGCGACAACACGAAACAAAAGGACACTATTTTTGCGCCCCATGTACCGAAGACGAATTTCAGCGTTAGGTACGAGGTAAATCGATTGCTACGCCCAACGATGGCAGTACAGCTGCCTAGTAGGGCTAATATGAGCCCGCCCACTAAAAAGGCAGCGACGCTCTTGTAAAAACCTAGCGCTTGGCCTATCTCAATGCCGGTTATTAACCCCGGAACGGCGAAGGCCAGTGACCCGTTCACCATCCCTACCGCCCAACCATGGGTTTGTTCGCTGTCGGGCACGGGCTCCAATGCGTAATCGTTTTTATGCTGCATAGATTCTTTTGTCACCCTTTTGCTTCCTTTTGCCCAATGAATACCGCATTGCTGTTAGCTTCATCTTAGTGTGCAGCATTCATGCAAAATAATATTTTGTTCTTTTGCTTATTAAGCGAATCAAATTACTGCATTTTCATTGCTTTCCACCTCAATTCATTCCATCACTGCCATGGCAGGTCAATCGAAATGGGGCGCACGCGCCATTATCTTTGGTATGCTATGAAAAATATAATTTCTTAACGACATCACCATGAAGAAGATTATTCGCCTTGATAGCTACAATAAGAAGATATTGGCCATTTTGCATTTGCAAGCCGACTTAACGAACGTGGAACTCGCGGGGCGCGTAAATTTGTCTCCTAGTGCTTGTTTTCAGCGAGTAAAAGCATTGAAAGAGGCAGGATACTTTCGCACGTTTCATGCCGACGTAAACTTAGAGGCCATGTGCGAACACATATTTGCCTATGTAGATTTTACCCTGCACGACAACAGCGCGGCCAGCAAGCGGCAATTTTTAGCAGCCATTAATGCGATTCCACAATTTATGGACTGCATGCAAGTTACCGGTAACGTAGACTACGTATCATTCAGTTGCTTTGCTGATATAGCTGCGCTAAACAAAGCGTGCGACTCACTGAGTGAGCAAGGTGCGCTAGGGATAAAGCGTATTGAAACCCGAATTATCCTTGCCCGAGAGAAGTTCTTCTTAGGTTATCCCTTAGCCCACTTAAAGTGGCTAGAGCAGGCTGAGATAGATAGCTAACCAACAAAATTATTTGGATTTTACAGGTTTACTTAACAGTGTATGAATTTACTTGACTATGAGATATTGAGATGTATATATTTAAATTGCATCTGGACGCGACAACATTTAACAAGGAAAATTTTATGAATGTATCCCCCCCCTCAATTCAAAATTAGCTAAGAAGCTTATTATAGGAAGCTTAATGGCCTCCGCATCATTTTTTACTTTTGCTGCATGTTATGAGACCAACCAAAGCGACTCGCAAGGGCGTTGTGTAAAAGTCATCATTTGTATTTCTGACCCTCAGCCCCGCCATTTGATTATTAAAACTCACGAAAGTGTTAATCTCTTTCAATATTAAGCAGTGATTGAAAGCGTTTTATGAGAGGTGCGTACAGATGCAAAATATCATAGAAACCAAGTCTGATTATTTCCGAACCAAAAGAAGTAGAATATTTTGGATAACGCTTCTACTTTCCTTGCTCACCCTCACCGTAATAGGTTTCACCTTCATTAACAATAACATGGTTCCTGACGCCCAGTTAACGGTGTCGGTAGCTGAGCAACCAGCTCAAGCAAGAGGTAATGGAAAAGTATTTGCGCCAGAACGCTATGTACTTTCATCCACAGAAAGTGGGTTTATCGAGCAGGTATATGTTAGCCAAGGTTACAGAGTGCAAGTTGGTGAACCTTTAATAAAAATTGCCAACCCTGAACTCTTTAGAGAGTTTAAAGAAGTGCAGTTTGAAGCCGATGACATTTTTGCGTCAGTCGCTTATGAGCAAAGTCAGCTAGCACTAGAGTTAGACGCGATAGCTTCCGACTTGGCCAAAGCGCGCTCTGAGTTAAAAGGTCAACGCCTAGAGGTAGATGCGAACCAAAAGCTAAGAGAATACGGCATTATATCCGCGGTCAAGTTCGAGCAACTGAAGTTAAAAGTAGAACGAGCAGAAATGGACGTTTCAAATTTATTGCAGCGCTACAATGCCTACAAGAAGGGGTACGCAAGCCAAAACGCAGCATTGCAAGCTAAACGAAAAGCAGCCGAAGAAAAAGTTGCTTATTTTAAATCCCGTATTGATGCGCTCACCATTACGTCTCCCATTGATGGTGTCGTAAAAGAACTTGAATTGGCACAAGGTGAAGCCATTTCGGTGGGAAACAGAGTACTTGAAATCGTTAATGACAAAGCACTTGCTGCTGACATTGCTATTCCACAATACTTGGGGTTTAAAATAGATCTTAATGCCGTGGCAACCATAAAGTCACCTAACGGTGAAGTGGAAGGCACGGTAGACTTTATTGACCCTATCGTTAGGGATGGCGCTGTCATGGTCAGGGTAAAGTTGCCACAAAATCTACCCTCGTGGATGAGCATGGGGCAATCTATTGAAGCCGCTATCACGAGCTCATCTATCACGCATATTGCTTTTGTCAACAAACCAAAAGAATACTCCCATTCGGAACAATGGAGAGTGTATCGACTGGTTAATGGCGAAAGAGTCAGCACAGACATTACTATTATAAGTGCAGACCAAGACAACCTCTTTCTCACGCCAGGTTTAAACCACGGGGAACAGATAGTACTTGTGCCCAATACGACATCGTCGACTTTCTTTGATTAAACGAGGGGATAATGAGCGAAATAATACGCTTTGAGGAAGTGAATTACTGCTACCAGAACACCACGCAATTAGCATTGAATAACGTGTCTTTCTCTTTGATGGAGGGCGACTATACGGCAATTGTAGGCACTTCAGGTTCTGGGAAAAGTACACTGATGTCGATTATCGGCCTGATTAACTCGCCTTCAAGTGGGCACTACTATCTGTTTGATACCAACGTGGCGCAGATTACTGAGCGGTCAAAAGCGAAACTCAAAAACCAAGAAATTGGCCTCATTTTCCAAAACTTTAATTTATTGGGACATTTAAGTGTTTTCCATAATGTGTGCTTGCCACTAACCTACGATGCAAACACACCACGAAAATTGTACAGAGAAAAGGCACTTAACGCCCTACGTCAGGTAGATATGGAAGATTACATCGACCGTTATCCTAACCAGCTATCTGGCGGACAACAGCAACGCATTGCCATTGCCAGAGCTATTGTTAATGAACCCTCTTTGCTACTCGCCGACGAGCCGACGGGAAATTTAGACAGTCATAATGCACAAGTGGTGTTTTCTATTCTTGAAAAACTAAATGTAGAAGGGCGAACTATCTGTTTGATAACCCATGATGAAAATTTTGCCTTAAAAGCAAAACGCCAACTTGTTATACGAGATGGCATGTTAGTGACACAAAGGCAGGACGCTTCGCATGTTCTTCAGTGCAGTTAAGTTAAATTTAGATTTAACGCTGAATTGGTGGCTGCAAAATAAGCGCAGCGTCTCTTTTTGGTTGTCGTTAATACTCCTTGCGCTTCCTCTCACGTTTTTCATCCAAGCATCTATCATTAAACAAGCTTACCAAACCCCTACTTATTTAGGTGTAGATGAGCTAAACGGCGTGCAACAAGTGCGTTATTTGTATGAGCAAACCGACACGCCGCTCCCTTACTATCTTGCTGAAGAAAAGGTACCCGGATATCGCTACAACGTTATGTACGAGAAAAGTCAGTGGTTAAAAGTTAATTTACCTGCCCCCACAGACGTACAAGCGAGTTTTGTATCGGGAAGCTATCTTGAGTTGGGCATAAGGCCGTTAAAAGGCCACCTGACTAATCTTGAGTACCCTTCACCCGACAGTAACTTACATGTCGCCATAAGCTATCGTTTTTGGCGTGACCAAATGCAGCAAAAGCCTGTCATTGGCCGCACACTTACCATTAATGAACACACAGCGACCATCGATGCCATCATGCCTGAAAACTTCTTAGGCTTTAGGCAGCAAGATAGGGCAGACATTATTGTACCTTTTGCGTTTTTACCCAAGTTAACCAGTTCAAACTTAAGCAGCCTTAGCCCCGACGTCATGTCTTATTTAGTCAGTAACACCAGCTTTTCTGATGATGACATGACACAGTTTAGCCAATATTTTAGCGAAAGCTTGCTCATGTTCGATGGGGAAAAGCTCAAACTTTCTGACGCATTCGGAGTCAGTTTTTCCGCCTACAAAAAAATTCAAGCTCGCTTATTTCGGCTCATCCAACTGTTCTCAATTTTATTTGTATTTAGCTTCATCGCTTTTTTAAGCTATGTTCTAAATAACAATGAAGCTAGGCAAAACGAAGTTACTTTACGCCAGCATTTAGGTGCCAGAAACGCCCACATAAAATGGCAATTTGCATTGGAAACCAGCCTTTCCTTTGCACTCTTGCTTTTGTTCGTTCTTCTTTTGTTGCCTGCAACTGGAAAGCTGGTTACCTTTGTCATCTCCGAGACAGTTGCATTTAATCACCTTAGTTGGAGCCTTGTATTAAAAATATGCGCAGCTGTATTTGTTTTGTTAACCGCGCTATCAATATTACTTTTTGCCGTTCAAGCTACGTTCCTTGGCAACACACTAGGGAGAGGGGCAACAGCCACCGTGGCGCAAAAATTTCAAACCTTTGTTATCCTTAGTATTATGGTAGGCCTCAGTGCGCTTAGCCTGGCCAAAGCCGTTGAGGTACTGCAAAAGCAATATGCGTACTTCCATATTGAGCGCGGTTACAACCCTGAAGGCTTGTATATTGTGCACTTTGATCGCCCAAGATTTGGCGACACTTTTTACACTAACAATCTGCCACAGCTCTTTTTAAATGGCCTTGACCAACAACCAGAAATTTCAGGCTCTGCGCTAACCAATATGCCATTTATGTTAGGCAATACGTCTTACACAAATTTGTATACACCTTCAATGCAGCCATTAGGAGGCGGCAACAACCCTCAAGTACTTTCTGCATCAGTATCACCTGATTTTTTCAACCTTGCTGATATTCAATTAATCAAAGGTAGCCAACTACACTGGGGAAGCTTCAAGGATGTTGTAATAAACGAACAGCTCTACCAAAGTATTTTTAACGGCAAGGACCTAGCAGGCCTTCATTTGGTAGGGTTTACCACCGAGGGAGAGAAGTTTACATTAAATGTGGTTGGTGTGGTCGCCAACGTCCACTTTCAAAGCAAAGATAACAAGGTCCCGCCCTTGGTCTATAGAATCACGCCCACGCTAACGGGGTTTGAGAGCTTGCTGATAAGAAGTGATGCAAGTGCAAGTAACATTTTAAATGCTGTTGAAAACGGCCTACAGCAGATAGACACATCACTTTCCAACCCCAAACTCCTGCGTATTTCAGACTTAATCGATAAACAAGAAGCCCCACAGTTAGCCCTCATTAGTCTATCTTTGTTAGTCACCGTCGTGTTGTTGGTGACGACGACCGTTTTCTCTATTAATAGCATTCAATTGATATTGAAAAAATCACGTCGAGAGATTGCGTTACGGCTAAACCTTGGCGCATTGCCCCACCACGTGGCTTCATCAAACACTCTCACTTATATGGCTGTCAGTACCCCCATTGTAGCGATAATGATCGCTATCACTCTGCTACGCTGGCCAGACTTATACGCCAATATGGCGCAGGCGGTTTTCGTATGTTTGTGCTTTATCAGTGTTTCTCTCTTTGCTGTATTAGCCCTGCTATTAAAAGGCACTCACTCAATTAAGCGTAACGCTTGGCTATCATTAACTTAGGACTATCAACATGAAATTTTATTTTTACTTTATACTTATAGTCACCGGTATTCATTCCACGTTTTCCTACGCTGAGGAGTTTGTCACCCGTTTTCCTGGTGAAAAAATGAACGCCTCTGGGCTAGGTAACTTTTCACCTGTTCACTATGTGTTTAATGACGCAGGCGAATTAATATTTAAAGAAAAGGGACTGGCAAAAAATATTGTGAAGTACCTTGAAAAGCGACCGCCGATAGAAGACTCAAAAGAAGAAAAAGAAATGCTTACCCCCTTTATGCCAGAGGGGTATCAATACACAAGTGCTGAATACACCATTGTTTTGGTTCGCTTTGGTAATTACGATGCATGCGCGCCTTGTCGGCAACACGAACAACGTATTAAGAAAATTCATGACACTCTTATCGACAAACAGATAAATTTTGTACAAGTTGTGTTCGAATCGAAAAAGGGTTCAACTATTATGGTTTCAGACAGTGAATTTAATGGCCTTATGGAGGAAGGTAACGAATAATATGCTAAAGTTGCGGTAACAATTTACTGTGGACAATGTCTATGTCAGAACAGCAACCAAACAACCCATTACACGGGCTTACCTTAGAAAAAATAGTGACTCAATTACACGACTATTACGGGTGGGAAGGCTTGTACTATAGAATAAAAATAAACTGTTTTAATAACGACCCTTCTATCAAATCATCGCTGAAGTTTCTTCGCAAAACCCAATGGGCAAGAGACAAAGTAGAGCAGCTTTATATACAGACGTTCAGTAATAATGCTTCTAATGTTGACTCCTAGTTACAACCATTTAAATATAAATAATGAAACCAGTGGCCACAGAAAAACAAAGCTTGTTTGCGCCACTTTTGACGTTAGACAAATAAACCAATTACGAGTACGAGAAAAAGCCCAATAAACCCTATTAGGGTTGCCATACACGTCCAAGACACAAACGTGTCTTTCACGGAAATATCAAAATAACGGTTTACGATCCAAAACCCCGTATCGTTCACGTGAGACATGGCCGTAGCCCCCGCCGCAATCGCAATGGTCATTAGGGCGAGTACTGAGGGTGAAAACGCCAACTCCTGCACGACAGGACCCATTAAACCTGCCGCCGTTAACATGGCCACCGTAGCCGAGCCTTGAATAATTCTTACCGAAATTGCGATGAGAAACCCCGCAGCCAAGGGTGGAAGCGGCGACAATGCGACAACATCGGCAAAGGCCTGTCCCGCTCCAGAGTCGATGAGCACTTGTTTAAACATGCCACCCGCGCCTGTTACCAGAATGACTAAGGCAACCGGCTCTAATCCTCTAGAAGCAATGTTTCTAATTTGTTCCCTTGATAGGCCTTGTTTCTTCCCTAGCACTTTAAAGCAGGCAATGGTTGCAATAGTAAGCGCAATGAAGGGATGACCAATAAATAGCAACGCCTCTTTCAAGACACCTTCGGAAAGCGTGAACTTTGCCAACGTACCCACCAGAATAGCCACGAGCGGAAATGTCAGTAGCGCCGCAACTGAACGAAAGCTGGGGAGCGCTTGTGGCTTTTTATGTGAAGCTTCAATGATATGGCTTGGAACCGGTACGTGCAGGCGTTTTGCTAAAAATGTCGCGTAAATTGGGCCGGCTAAACAGGCACAAGGAACACCAACGACAAAGCCGAACAAAATGACTAAGCCAATATCCGCCCCTAAAATTGACGCCACCGCGACAGGCCCAGGTGTTGGAGGAATAAAGGCGTGAGTAACAGCGAGTCCAGCGGTGAGTGGGATGCCATAATAAATAAGCGACTTTCCTGATTTCTTTGCTAACGAGTAAATAAGAGGCATTAATATGATAAGCCCCACTTCAAAGAAAACGGGTATAGCAACAAGAAACCCCGTTAGCACAACCGCCCACTGGCTATTCTTATCACCAAATTTATTGTTGATAGTTTGCGAAAGCCTATCAATGCCGCCGGATTCTTCTAAGAACTGCCCGAACATAGCGCCAAGACCAACAATGGTCGCTACAAATCCCAGCGTATTGCCCATACCTGATTGCATTGAAGCCAGCACGTCGGCCCCTCGCATTCCCGTACCAAGGCCGACAAATGCCGCTGCCACGAGGATCGCGATAAAAGCATGCATTTTTCTCACTACAACTAAATAGGTGAGAAGTACAATGCTGCAAATAGCGACAAAAAGAAGGGAGAAGGTATCGGTCATATGTGCTCTCTGGTACCTGTTAGTGACAATGTCATCATGTTGACCCTGCCATAATGTGGGAATTGCTCACTATCTTTAAGAGCTAAGTTGATAAGCCCCGTCGATGTTAAATAGTTATTAACTCAAAAAAACCTTTTAGTAACATTATTATAATCACCCCTTGAACGCAACCGGTTTCCAAACTAATATTCATCAATAAAATGGAGACAAAATGACTCACTCCTGATCTACTCCTGAACTGTAATGTGAGAAATAAATTTATGACCCACCGCCATGTATTTTTCGTTTCGGGAGTTTCAGGGACGGGAAAATCGACACTGAGCCAGCATTTAGCCGAACGTTTTGACATGCCTTTCGAGGAAGGAGATCGTTACCACAGCGAGGCCAACGTAGAAAAAATGTCTTCCGGTATACCACTGCAAGATGCCGACAGATGGGAATGGTTAGTTACGTTGAACATGATTGCCAAGCAACACATTCTCGCCGACCGGAACGTGGTTATAAGCTGTTCAGCGCTTCGCTCAGCCTATCGTGACGTGCTGACTAAAGACATCGCTTCTCACTGCCACTTTATTTATCTTCATGCTTCACAGTCCGTGCTAAGTGAGCGATTAAAACAACGGGAGCATTTTTTTAACGGTGATGCTATGCTCGAGAGTCAGTTTGCAGCATTAGAGCTTCCTTCTAAAGAAAACGCATTCATTATTGATGTGACGCAGTCGCTCGAGTGTGTATCTAAACAAGCGGAAGACTTTATTCGCCCTTTGGTATCGATGTAAGACCCGCGACATTAACACTCCTGCCCGCGCGGGTTATCGAAACTAGCAGAACGTTAAAAGATTAAAGAATGAATAAGGTAAAAAAGTCACGCACGAAGATATCAGACGTAGCCAATCACCTTGGGGTCCACAAAACTACTGTTTCCCGTGCGCTTAATAACGCCAGTGGCGTCTCAAAATCACTCGCCAATAAGATCAAAAAGGCTGCTCGAGAGCTAAACTATATTCCGAACCGCGCCGCTCAATCGCTCTGCTCCGACAATAATAGAACCATTGCGTTATTGCTTCCGTCTTTTGGCAACAATGTGTTTAACGATGTGATGTTAGGCGTGAAGGCCGTTGCCGATAAAGCAAATTATGCACTTATGATTGGTGATTCGACCTATACCGAGCTTGGGGAAGAGCGCACTGTCGAGTCTTACATTCAGCAGAACGTGAGTGGCTTTATTCTTACATCGACGCGTCACACTGCAGAAACGCGAAAAATGCTGTTAGCCACAGGGACACCTGTCGCCGAAATAATGGATATTTCTAGCGAGCCTTTTGATATTAACTATGGGGTAAATAACGCATTAGCAGCACAGTCCATGACCCAACATCTCATCGACAAAGGACGCCGCAATATTGCTTTTTGCTCATTGTTTTTAGATTGGCGAGCAATATTGCGAAAACAGGGTTGGGAATCCGCGCTTAACAGTGCAGGGCTATCTGCCGAGCGATATCTCTCCTCTATAGCTGATGCCTCATTTCAAGCTGGCGCAGAGCTGCTCGCAGAAACGTTACATAAATGGCCCGATACTGATGCGCTATTTTTTGTGAGTGATGAGCTTGCTGCCGGCGCGGTAATGGAATGCAATAGGCGAGGTATCAAGCCCGGCAAGGATATCGATATCTGCGGTTTCAACAACCTGAGTTTTTCACGTTCAATTTACCCTGCCCTAACAACAGTTTCAGTCCCACGCCGTGAAATGGCGGAAATGGCAACCGAATCATTGATAGCGCTAATTGAAGGCGAAGACGTTGAACAAGCGAGCCAAGTTTTACCCTTTGAGCTTAAAATACGGGAAACCGCTTAGCAGACATCTGGCAGATTCGGCACTTAGAATTGGTGCACTTTAATCTGGTGCCCAAAGACCCGGTGATAGTGCCATTTTAAGTAAATGGCAGGGCAGTAAAGAAGACTCCCCTGCCCATTTATTCAATATTAAAAGCAGCGTGGTTTTTAAGCATCGGTATAGAGTGTAGTTATCCACTTCTCTTCGGTAATAAAATTCCAGCTCCAATCTGCCCATTTTTCCTCAAGGCCTAGGGCTTTGACTTCATCGAGGGTTTTACCTTCCTGTTTTAGCGCTTTAACATAGTTGAAAGTCTCGTCTATCATTGCGAGAAAACGCTTATATTCCGCTTTATAGCTAAGTTTACCGTGGCCAGGGATAATAACGGTGTCATCGTCAATTTTTTTAAGTAATTGCGTTACCGATTCCATGTAGCCTTCTACATTACCGCCGGCACCTTGGTCGATGTAAGGAAACATGCCGTTGAAAAACAAATCACCGGTATGCATTACATTAGGCTGTTCAAACCACACTACGCTATCACCGTCGGTATGCCCAACTTCTAAGTGCATAACGTGAAGGGTTTCGCCATTAAAGTGTATTTTAATGCCGTCTTCATAGGTGATAGCAGGCAAAGCTTCGGGCTTCACTTTTTCATCATTAGCCAAACGAATTCGCACATTCTCGTGCGCTAAAATAGTGGCGCCTTTGTGGCTGTGAAAAAACGCATTGGAGCCAGTATGATCGCCATGATAATGGGTATTGATCACATACTTAGGCGCATTATTTCCCAACTGGCCTAGTTGCGCGGCAATTTTTTCTGCCAGTGGCGCAAACTGATCATCAATAATCAATATACCATCGTCGCCTGCCGATACTCCAATGTTGCCGCCCATTCCCGTTAACATGTGCACCGAGCCTTTAATCGCTGTGGCTTTCACTTCTACATCAGCAAATTGGTCTTGCGCTACTGCTGTGTTAACGGCTGAGAATGCAAATGGGGCAATGGCGAACAACGCAGCCATGAGCATGTTTTTAGAACCTGGGACAGTTTTCATTATTATTTCCTTGTGTAGGGCTTGTTTGAATTAAGACCAATTTCACTATGGGTTAATTTCACTATTAGATCATTTTTTCATCATCAGGTATTGCGCCCACATATTCAAAGCGAAGTTGGGCAATACCGTCTCGTTCTACTGTATCAAAGAACATTTCTAGAGGGCGAACCCATAACGCCTTTTCCCCATAGCAAGGTCGATACACAACCAGCTTAGTTTCATTTTCTGAATGGGTAGCCACTTCATACACGTCATACAAGCTGCCTTTGTAGTGCTTGTAACGACCGGGGGTTTTAAGTTGTTTGGTATTCATATTATCCCTTGAAAGGAAGCGCTTTAAAAATAACAAGTATACGTGTAACACAGCCTAATTAAACGTCTTCGAAAGGCAAAATAAGCTGCTGGGTGCTTTGGTTGACTGCTAGCCCTATGTGCAAGCCTACCAAACGAATGCCTCGGCCTTTTGCGCGCTCAAAGGCCTCTTCCATTAGGGTATGGAAATAATTTTCATCCAACGCCCCATAACGATGTTCAACCGTGGTTAGCTGGAAGTCATTGAACTTAAGCTTCACGCCCTGCGTGCGAATGCGTACCGGTTTGCCCGTTCGCTTTTTGTGATTATCCATTCGCTCTTGAAGCTTTTCAAACAAGTGGGGCAAGAAGTCGATGCACTGCTCGAAGGTATGTATGTCTTCATTTAACGTGCGCTCCACGCCGATAGACTTGCGCTCACGTGATACCGACAGTTCACGCTCGTCTATGCCGTGAGCACGTTCCCACAACACGCTACCGAATTTTCCAAGCTCTTTTTGAATGCGCTCGAAAGGGTATTGCCTAACGTCATTGCAAGTATTCAACCCCATGCGCTGCAGCTTTTGCATGGTGACTTTGCCCACGCCCGGAATTTTTTTGAGGGGCATTTCTCGTACGAATGTGTCTAGCTTATCTGGCGTGATCACGCAGATGCCGTCGGGTTTGTTTTCGTCACTGGCCACTTTTGCCACAAACTTGCAGGGGGCCACGCCGGCAGAAGCAGTAAGACCTAATTCGTTTTGAATACGCGCGCGTATCTCTTCGGCAATTAACGTAGCACTGCCCCCACAAAACTCACTGTTGGTAACATCTAGGTAAGCTTCGTCTAATGATAAGGGCTCAATAAGGTCAGTATAGTCAGCAAAAATCTTACGTATTTTTTGCGACTCAGCGGCATACACCTCCATGCGCCCTTTCACTAAAGTAAGATTGGGGCACAACTTTAACGCATACGCGGTAGCCATGGCCGAACGTACACCAAATTTGCGGGCGGGATAATTACAGGTAGAGATAACCCCACGACGGTCGGCACTGCCACCAATGGCAATGGGAATATCGCGCAAGGCAGGGTTGTCGCGCATTTCAACTGCGGCGTAAAAACAATCCATGTCGACGTGGATAATTTTTCGCATTGTCCGCCTTCATTCTTTAGCTTTAAACGTAAAACTGTACAAAAAGACAGTATATTACTAATAACGTTGAATTACACTATCTCCTTGTGGACTCTAGATAGAATTAAAGGCTCACACACATAATTAACGTCTTTATGAAAAGTACAAATAATGCAAATTAAACGCTAATTAGCGCTCAATTAAATTAAGGCATAATTGAGAGTGTAAAACGATTGAGCTATATTGTAAGCAACTTACTTACAGGATTTATCAAATGGCTCGAACAATCACATTTCAACCAAGTAAATAAGCACGTTATCGTTTTTAGAAAGTTCAAACATGGTATTAGAATTAGTAGGGTCCTTCATCAATCAATGGACATTATTCGGCAGCTTCAATAAGCCTCAACATTAAAGAACTTATAGATATACTCATCAACAAAAAGCGCTGTCGATGAGTATCAAACAGCGCTTTTAGATCTTAAGCCAACGAAAGGCGAAGCATTACAAAATTTGGTTTTGCTTCCACTCGTTTAGCTTTTTCTGGCGGGCTTCTTCTTTTTCCATACGCGACTTTTTGCGGTCACACGGTTCTGGACAGTCGCAGGCTTTTTCAATCCCTAGCGCACCTAGGCCACCACAACTACCAGAAATAGATTTTCTTTGAACTAGGTAGCCCACAGCCATGGCTAATACCATCACTAAAAAGAAACCAAAGGCAAGAATAAATGTAGACATCGCTACCCCCTAATTATGAACTGTAACCAGTTTATCAAATTCTGGTGATGCATACTCTTCAAATCCGTCTTCGGTACGACGAATTAGGAATACCGCAAGTTGTTCTTGCTCGGCAACCGCAATCGCCTCTTCCCACCCCATCACATTAAATGCGGTAGCCAAACCATCTGACGTCATTGAAGAAGGATGAACAACGGTTACCGACACCAAGTTGTGAGAGATGGGTTTTCCCGTAGTAGGGTCAATTAAATGTGAATAACGTACGCCATCTTCTTCGTAGTAGTTACGATAGTCTCCTGATGTAGCCACCGCATTTTCACCAATAGACACCACTTTTTGCACCGCGCGTTCAGTAGTGACCGGCTTTTCAATAGCAATAAGCCACTCGCTGCCGTCGCCACGTTCTCCTTTCACGCGCATTTCACCACCTATTTCTACCAAGTAATTTTCAATGCCACGTTTTTCCAGTATCTCTGCCACTTCGTCAACGCCAAAACCTTTAGCAATGGTAGACAAATCCACATATAACATGGGGTGGCTCTTCTTAAGACCCGTTGGTGTGGTAGAAAGTTTCTGATAACCCACGTAATCTCTAATTTCGTCGATTTCCCCTTGGCTTGGTACTTTCTCTGGTCGTTTGGTTGGGCCAAAACCCCACAAGTTCACCAATGGCCCTACAGTAACATCAAGTACACCGCCACTTAAATTCGCCAAGCGCAGCGCTTCATTAATAACAAATAGGGTGTCCGGTGATACCTCAAAATTATCGGTATAACGATACTGATTAAAACGCGATAATTCCGACGTCGGGTCGTAAGTAGACATCATCTTATTTACTTCAACAAGACGGGCATCAATTTCAGCCTGTAACCCCTCTACAGGCGCTTCATCTACAAGATATTTGACATTGTAGGTGGTTCCCATGGTTTGCCCTTGTAGGTGCACCACAGGCTGACCTTTTTCACTGCAACTTGCTAGGAATAAAATACCTATTGCAAAAAAGGCGAGAAAAATTCTAATTGCAAAACGGATCACGTTATTATCCTTACTTCTCTTTGCACAAAGTTATATGTCTATTATCTAAGCTGGACATTTTACTTCAACAAAAAAGGGGCTTGCGCCCCTTTTAATATGCTTAATAACTGTTTTAGCTTGGTAGATTAACCACCGAAGTCATCTAGCATGATGTTTTCGTCTTCAACACCCAAATCTTTCAGCATGTTGATAACGGCCGCGTTCATCATAGGTGGTCCACACATGTAGAACTCACAGTCTTCTGGTGCAGGGTGATCTTTCAAGTAGTTCTCTAGAAGTACTTGGTGAATGAACCCTGTGTAACCTTCCCAGTTGTCCTCCGGTTGAGGATCTGACAGGGCTACATGCCACTCAAAGTTATCGTTTTCTGCTGCTAACTCGTCGAAATCTTCTGTATAGAACATTTCACGAAGTGAACGTGCACCGTACCAGAAGCTCATCTTACGGTTAGACTTCAAGCGACGAAGCTGATCGAAAATGTGTGAACGCATTGGGGCCATACCTGCACCACCACCTACGAAGACCATTTCATTTTCAGTTTCTTTCGCGAAGAATTCACCGAATGGACCAGAGATCGTCGCTTTGTCACCTTCTTTCAGGCTCCAAATGTACGATGACATTTTACCAGCAGGTAGGCTTAGGTTATTAGGTGGCGGCGTAGCAATACGCACGTTCAACATAATAATGCCTTCTTCTTCTGGGTAGTTTGCCATTGAGTAAGCACGAATGGTTTCTTCGTCTACTTTAGACTCGATGTCGAAGAAGCCGAAACGCTCCCAATCGCCACGATACTCTTCTGGAATTTCGAAGTCTTTGTACTTAACGTGGTGCGCTGGCGCTTCAATTTGAATGTAACCACCGGCACGGAAAGGTACGCTTTCACCGTTAGGAATTTTAAGCTTAAGCTCTTTGATGAAAGTCGCTTTGTTATCGTTAGAGATAACTTCACAATCCCATTTCTTAACACCAAATACCGACTCTTCAAGTTCGATTTCCATGTCTTGCTTAATCGCAACCTGACATGAAAGACGGCAACCTTCGCGCGCTTCACCTTTCGTGATGTGGTCGAGTTCAGTAGGTAGAATTTCACCACCACCTGAGTGTACGTCGACACGACACTGGCCACATGAGCCACCGCCACCACATGCAGATGATACGAAGTAACCTGCGTCAGCCAGTGCACCAAGAAGCTTACCGCCCGGTGCAGTTTTAATTGCCTTGTCTGGGTCACCGTTAATAGTGATGGTTACATCACCACTTGGTACCAACTTAGACTTGGCAAACATGATGATAAATACTAGCGCCAATACAATGGCAATGAACATGCCGACGCCAAGAAATATTTCTACGTTATTCATTTATATGCTCCCGAGCTCTATTACAGCTGAATACCAGTGAATGACTGGAAGCCGAGCGCCATAAGGCCAGCGATCATGAATACAGAACCCAGACCACGAACGCCATCAGGCATATCAGCATACTTCAGCTTTTCACGTACTGCCGCTAGCAACACAATGGCTAGTGCCCAGCCCATACCACTACCTATGCCGTAAACAATGCTTTCGGTAAAGTTGTATTCACGCTGAACCGCGAATGCTACACCACCAAAAATCGCACAGTTAACGGTGATAAGCGGAAGGAAGATACCTAGTGCGTTATATAACGCAGGGAAGAACTTATCTAAGCTCATCTCTAGGATCTGTACCAATGCCGCGATAACACCGATAAACGTTAGGAAGTTAAGGAAGCTAAGGTTAGCTTCAGGGAAACCTGCCCATGCTAATGCGCCTGGAGCAAGAATGTTGACATAAATAACTTGGTTAACCGGTACAGAAATACCCAATACCACGATAACGGCAACACCAAGACCCATAGCAGTCTTTACTTTCTTAGATACCGCTAGGAAGGTACACATACCCAAGAAAAGTGACAACGCCATGTTCTCAACAAAAATTGAGCGAACAAATAATGATAAATAATGTTCCACGACTTACTCCTTAGGCTCTACTTGTTCTGGACGGATTGTACGGATGAACCACACCATACCGCCAATTAAGAAGAATGAGCTGAAAGGTAGGATTAGCAAACCGTTACCTTGATACCAACCACCGTTTTGAACTAATGGTAGGATTTCGAAACCTAAAATAGTACCGAAACCAAATAGCTCTTTAATTGTGCCAATAACAATTAGAATGAAAGAGTAACCCAAGCCGTTACCAATACCATCAAGGAAGCTCATCAAAGGTGGGCTCTTCATGGCGTAGGCTTCTGCACGACCCATTACAATACAGTTGGTAATAATCAGGCCAACGAACACCGAAAGCTGCTTCGATATTTCATACGAATACGCTTTTAGAATTTGGTCAACAACAATTACCAAAGACGCAATAATGGTCATCTGGATAATAATTCGCACACTAGAAGGAATCTGGTTACGAATAAGTGAAATAAACAAGTTTGAGAACGCTACAACGCTAGTCAGCGCAAGCGACATTACCAAGGCTGTTTCCAGCTTAGTGGTAATTGCCAGTGCTGAACAAATACCCAATACCTGAAGGGCGATAGGGTTGTTGTCCAGGATTGGCCCAAAGAGGGCCTTTTTCATTTCTTTAGTATCTGCCATGAGACTTCCCTTATGAACGCCATGCTTGGTTCTTCAGGAACTGGCCGAAGCCTTGCTCACCTACCCAATAACGAATGGTGTTTTCAACACCGTTACTGGTTAGGGTAGCACCTGAAAGCGCATCGATAGTGTGAGGATTGCTTGGGTTAGCATTTTTCACTACGCGAATAGCCACTTCGCCATTCTCGTAAAGCTCTTTGCCGTCCCATTTGTCCTGCCAAGCAGGGTTTTGCACTTCACCACCTAATCCTGGCGTTTCTTTTTGCTGATAGTAAATAAGCTCGCGAACCGTTTGGCCGTCTGCGTCTACCGCTAAGAAACCGTACATAAGGTCCCAAAGACCGCTACCGTGTACAGGAAGGATGATACGAGAAACATCTCCTGCATCGTCACGTACTAAGTAAACACTCGCCACATTTGGACGACGTTGGAAGCCTACATTACTGCTAGTTACCTTAGTGCTGTACTCTGTTTCTTTGGCCGCTTTATACATATCGTAATCTGGCTTAGGTGCGTCGACAAACGTACCTTCATCAAGATTAACGTAGCGCTGTTCTACTCGCTCGCTGTACGTGCTTTCGATGACGCTATTGCTCATGCCTACTTCGTATAGGCCTGCTGCATTAAGAATATTGCTCTTTTTATCAAGAGCTGCGTTTGTTTGCTGCAATGAGCGAAGGCCAACAGCCGCGCCAGAAACAACAATTGAACAAACTAAACATACGGCAACAACTACGCCGATAGTTTTGCCTAAAGATTCTTTCTTAGCCGACACGTGCTACCCTCCGCTTGATATTGCTTTGTGCGACAAAATAGTCGAACAGTGGCGCCCACAAGTTAGCAAATAGTATTGCTAGCATCACACCTTCCGGGAAGGCAGGGTTTAGGACGCGGATTAGTACCGTCATGAAACCAATGAAGATACCGTAAGCCCACTTACCTTGGTTAGTGAATGACGCTGACACTGGGTCTGTCGCCATAAAGAACATACCAAAAGCAAGACCACCCACAACAAAGTGCCAATGCGCAGGCATTGCAAACATGGGGTTAGTGTCACTACCAATGAGGTTTAGCAGTGTTGCGAAGAACGCGACACCGATGGCCACGCCTGCAACAATGCGCCAACTTGCTATACGCATGTACATGATGAACAAGCCACCAAGGATAATAGCAAGGGTAGATACCTCACCTGCTGAGCCCGCGATGGTACCGATAAAGCTGTCCATCCACTGCGTCATATCAGCGTAGTCTAGGTTGCCCCAAGCAGCTTGGCTAAGAGACGTTGCACCTGAGTAACCATCTGCCGCTACCCATACTTGGTCACCCGAAATTTGTGCAGGGTAAGCAAAGTATAAGAACGCACGACCAGACAGTGCTGGGTTAAGGAAGTTACGACCTGTTCCACCGAAGACTTCTTTCGCAATAACCACACCGAAGGTAATACCTAGTGCTACTTGCCATAAAGGAATAGTGGCGGGAAGGGTGAGTGCAAAAAGTACCGATGTTACGAAGAAACCTTCGTTTACTTCATGCTTACGCACAGAAGCGAATAGGACTTCCCAGAAACCACCCACCGCAAACGTGACTGCGTAGATAGGTAACCAGAAACAAGCACCGTAAAAGAATAGGCCTAGCATGCCCGCATTGGTTAAGTCACCGCCTAATGCAGTGAAAAGACCGGCTTGCCATGTGTCAGGTAGTGTACCTGCGCCCATGGTAATCGCGTCTTGCGCTTGAAGACCAA
This sequence comes from Alteromonas sp. B31-7, assembly GCF_015767655.1. Taxonomy (NCBI): domain Bacteria; kingdom Pseudomonadati; phylum Pseudomonadota; class Gammaproteobacteria; order Alteromonadales; family Alteromonadaceae; genus Alteromonas; species Alteromonas sp. B31-7. Next base: position 701,735 of record NZ_CP065233.1, on the reverse strand, counting down.
TGTTGTACATACCAAAGAACATCGCTGGGAATGTTGCCATCCATACCATGATCATGATGCGTTTAAGGTCAATGCTGTCACGCACGTGCGTGTTCGCTTTGTTTACCTTACCTGGCGTATAAAAAATGGTCGCCGCCGCTTCGTAAAGCGCGTACCACTTTTCATGCTTACCACCCGGCTCAAAATCCGGCTCAATTTTTTCTAAATACGCTTTTAAACCCATGACTTAACCCTCTTTCTCTATCGTGGTCAAACAGTCGCGTAAAATAGGACCATAGTTGTATTTGCCAGGGCATACGTAGGTACACAGTGCCAAATCTTCTTCGTCCAACTCTAAACAACCCAACGTCTGAGCACCGTCAGTATCACCAGAAATCAGGTCCCTAAGCAGAAGCGTAGGAATGATATCTAGGGGCATAACGCGTTCGTAATTACCAATTGGAACCATAGAGCGTTCGGAACCATTGGTTGTTGTTGTCATATCGAATTTCTTGCTACCACTTAGATGACCTAAGTAAGCACGAGTCACTGAGTGTTGGTTCGAACCAGGCATGATCCAACCGAACAATTTTTTCTCGCGACCTTCTTTTAATAATGAAACTTGGGTGTGGAAACGACCTAGGAAGCCATGAACGCCCTGGGCTGTTGTACCGTTAAGTACAGAACCAGATACAACACGTACGTCACCTTCTACACACTCGTTGGCAGTAAGCTCGGTTAGGTCTGCACCTAAAACCGTGCGCACTAAGCGTGGGTTAGTTGCCGCTGGACCCGCTAGCGAAATAACACGACGGTTATCTAACTCACCGGTCGTGAGCAAAGCACCAATCGCCATAACGTCTTGGTAATTAACATGCCAAACCGTTTTGTTCATGCCAGCTGCATCTAGGAAGTGAATGTGCGTACCTGGTAGGCCCGCAGGGTGTGGACCGCCAAATTCTTCTACATCAACTGCCGCGTCGCCGGTTGCTACCGATGACCCCGCTGCCTTACATACGTAAGTTTTGCCACCACTCAATTGCGTTAACGCTTTAAGACCATTTACAAAATCGTCTTGGCGCTCAGCAATGATAACAGCAGGATCTGCCGCTAATGGATTGGTATCCATTGCTGTCACAAAAATTGAACTTGGAACAGAATCTAGCGCTGGAGATTTGCTAAATGGACGCGTACGGAACGCAGTCCACATGCCAGACTCTACAAGGATTGACTGAAGTTGCTCGCGTGTTGCACTCGCAATCTGGTCAGCTGCAATTTTGTCAAACGCAACAGCATCACTGCCACTGGTTTTGACTACTACAGACTGAAGAACACGTTTTGCACCACGGTTAACCTCTACCACTTCACCCGCAGTCGGGGCAGTGAATTTAACGCCAGGGTTCTTTTTGTCTTCAAAAAGCACCTGACCTTTCTTCACTACATCGCCAACTTGGACGTGCATGGTAGGGCGCATACCCACATATTCTTCTCCCAGAACGGCAACGCGCGTTGCAGAAGATGCATCAGCAATCTCCTGCTTGGGCGCTCCCTCAATTGGGAGGTCGAGACCTTTCTTGATTTTTATCATATGTAATCGCACTACTCTAATAGAAATACCCTTTTGCATGACCGCAAGAATCCTCGCCTGCTAGCATGCAAAAGCGTACTTTTAACAGATGTACTACACCTTTTTATATTTATAAGATTGATGGTGCCAAAATTCGTTATTACAGCCAGCCTGTTATGAAACTGTAAAAGTTAGCACCTAAGTTAGCGACGCACTTCGCTGTTCTTTTTATGATCAACAGTTAAAAAATTGCACGTAATAATTATTGTTTTTTCAGCGCATTAATCACTATTGTTGAGTAGAAGACGAACAGCCCCCTACTTAATTTCGGGATTTTAGCATTAACATTAGGCTTTGTGCCACGCAAATCACAGATAAAGCCAAATTTTTCTACAATTTAATGTAAATCTGAGAGGATTTAATTGTCGCAAAAGTCATAAAAAAGCCGTCACAAAGACGGCTTGACATAATCTCATTATTTTTTTGTCAGTTTTAACTACCAACTCACCATAGGGTCTAGATCTTGCTCGTAGTCAACACCGTCTATATCAAAGCCAAATAACTTCAAAAACTCATGATGATAGCCTTCGTAATCACTTAGCTCATGGAAATTTTCTTGCGTAACCTGATCCCACAACACTTTAATTTTAGCTTGCGTGGCATCGTTGGTTTCTTTTCCATCCATGCGATAACGATTGGCCTCGTCAAGGGTGGCTGAGTCGCCAAACAGACATTGGCTAAACAGCCCATATATCTGCTCGATACACCCCTCGTGGGTACCCTCTTCTTTCATCACTTTATAAATAAGCGAGATGTAAAGTGGCATAACCGGAATGGCTGAACTGGCTTGGGTCACTAGTGCCTTTAATGAACTCACATTCGCTTGAACCAATAAATCGCTATTTTTACCAATAATAGCGGCAGCAGCACGATCGAGATCTTCTTTCGCTTTGCCTATGGTAGCTTGGCCATAAATAGGCCATGTAAGTTCCTTACCAATGTAGGTATAGGCCGTTGTTTTGCAGCCTTCTGCTAAAACACCAGCATCCCTTAGGAAATCCATCCAACGTTCCCAGTCTTCTCCACCCATCACTTTAATGGTGTTGAGAATTTCGTCGTCGTTGGCAGGTTCAAGTGACACTTCATGCACTTTATCTTTGTCAGTGTCATAGGTTTTTGTTGTGTACGCTTGGCCTACTGGTTTAAGTGTCGACTTGTAAGTAACACCCGTTTCAGGGTCGGTTCTGCGTGGCGATGCTAAGCTATAAATGACCAAGTCAACCTTGCCCATGTCGGCTTTTATTTTCTCGATTGCTTGATGTTTAATTTCATCTGAAAACGCATCACCGTTAATGGTCTGAGCATAGACGCCTTCGGCTTTGGCTTGGTCGTGAAAAGCCGCTGTATTATACCAACCCGCTGTGCCGGTTTTGCGTTCTGTTGGCGCTTTTTCAAAACACACACCTAAGGTGTTAGCACCGTAACCAAACGCCGAGGTAATACGCGACGCCAAACCATAGCCAGTAGAACTACCGACAACCAAGACATTTTTAGGACCTGCGCCTAAGTCACCCTTTGATTTAACGTAAGCAATTTGTTCTTCAACCGATTTTGCACACCCCACTGGATGAGCGTTAGTACATATGAAGCCTCTCACTTTAGGCTTGATTACCATAATAATTTTCCTTATTTAGCGTGGCACTATTGTAATGCCCATGCCGGTGATAACAACTCGGAGCAGATGGGTTGAGATGAATTGCATTAGCATAACGCAAACGCACACCCAATGAATATGCTTTATCGGTAACTAAAAAAGAAAAAAGGAAGGAAGTGAAAAGTGCGTAATACAAAAGGGAAAGAAGAGAAAAGCACAGCGCTATGCCTGTGCTTTTCAGTTCTGAACTAGCCTAAGATGTCGAGAAGCTCAACATCAAAAATTAGTGTGCTGTAAGGCGCGATAGCTGCACCAGCACCTTGCTCGCCATAGGCAAGTTCATGGGGAACGTATAAACGGTACTTAGCACCGACTTCCATAAGTTGAAGCGCTTCAGTCCAACCTTTAATCACACCGCCTACAGGGAATTCTGCAGGTTGACCACGCTCGTAAGAGCTGTCAAAGGTAGTACCATCGATTAGGGTACCATGATAATGAACACGCACAGTACTCGCTGGAACTGGCTTCTCACCGTCACCTTTAGCAACGACTTCATACTGAAGACCAGATTCTGTCACAGTAATGCCGTCACGCTTAGCGTTTTCTTCCAGGAATTTAGCCCCTTCTTCAATCACCGCTTTGCTCGCTTCTTCTTTTTCAGCTTGCATACGCTTATGAATTTCACCAAACGCGTCACGAAGGGTATCGTTGTCAACTTGTGGTGCTTGCCCACCAAATGCGTCTTTTAATCCTGCTACCACTGCGTCTATAGCAAGGCCTTCGAAAGGATTTGATTGCAATTGTTGACCCATTTGAAAACCAATGCCGTAACTTGCTTGGGTTTCTACTGTATTGAATGTATCAGTCACAAGAACTCCTGAAAGTAAATTACAAATGCAGTGCAAATTTTAAACAACCCGCGCATCACGGTTTTGTTTCTGCATTTTCCGGTGCAAGAGTGTATCACACCCTAATTTATCTTGCTTTGCGCAATGTTAAAGAGGGGGCAAAACTATCAAAATGTTGTAAATTATAACTTAAAGAGGTTAGACAAGTTGTAAAGGAAACAGTATGGTTATCGCCATATAATTGGGAGGAAAGCATGCAAACACACTACGATGCTGAACTAAAAGATACCGTTCGCTACCTTGGAAAAACCCTTGGTGAAACCATCAAAAACCAATTGGGAGATGAGTGGTTAAATCGAATTGAAAAGATTCGAAAAGATGGCCGCGCATCCTATCAAGGTGACGCTGCGTGCAGCGAAGAACTGAAAGAAACTTTCAAAACCATGACCGACAGCGACTTATTAACTGTGGGTCGCGCTTTCGCGCAGTTCTTAAACTTGGGCAACATTGCTGAGCAGGAATATAATGCAGCAATGAATGTTGATGCCTCTATCGACACGCTTTTCGAGCACTTAGATAAAGCGGAACTTACTAAGGATAAAGTACAAGAAGCTGTCGGGAAACTGAACATCGACTTAGTGTTGACGGCTCACCCCACCGAAGTGACTCGCCGCACACTCATTCATAAGCACAAGGAATTGGCTAACTGCTTACAAGCGGTTCATCAAGAATCGCTTAGCGATGTTGAGCGTAAAAAAGTTGAAACCCGAATTGCCGATTTAATCGCGCAGGCTTGGCATACAGAAGAAATCCGTTCGGTTCGCCCTACCCCGGTAGACGAAGCCCGCTGGGGTTTCTCTGTTATAGAAAACTCGTTATGGGAAGCGGTTCCTGACTTCATGCGCGAGTTAGATAGCCGCTTAAATGAAGACTACCAGATTTCACTGCCGCTAGATTCTTCACCCGTGCAGTTCAGTTCTTGGATGGGTGGTGACCGCGACGGTAATCCATTTGTTACCTCAAAAGTGACCGAGCAAGTATTGCTGCTAGCAAGAAAGCGCGCGGCTAAACTATTCGCGATTGACCTTGATCGTTTGCAAGTTGAACTTTCAATGTACGATTGCAACGATGAACTACGCGCCAAAGTAGGCGATGCAAACGAACCCTACCGCGCCCTGTTACGACCGTTGGTCAGCAAGTTTGTGACTACCCGTGATGGTATTAGCGATTACCTTGCAGGTAAAAACCCAGATACTTCGAACTGGGTTGAGAGCGACGATGAGCTAATCGAACCTTTGATGCTTTGCTACCAGTCATTACTTGATTGCGGTATGCAAGTGGTCGCCAATGGCCTATTGTTAGACACTATCCGTCGCGCACGCGTATTTGGTATTCACCTTCTACGTCTTGACGTACGCCAAGACTCAGAGCGTCACGCCGACGTTTTCAGTGAACTAACCCGTTACCTCGGACTTGGCGACTACGCCCAGTGGAGCGAGGCTGACAAGCAAGCCTTCTTACTTCGCGAACTAGGCTCAAAACGTCCGCTATTCCCTGCACAATGGGAAGCGTCTGACGATGTCAAAGAAGTGCTTGATACCTGTAAAGTCATTGCCAAGCACAGTAAACACGGTTTTGGTATTTACATTATCTCAATGGCCAGTGAGCCATCTGATGTCATGGCGGTTCAACTTCTTCTTCAAGAAAGCGGTGTAGATTGGCCAATGCCAGTAGCACCATTGTTTGAAACCCTGGACGATTTAAACAACTCGCCTGACGTCATGCGTAAGCTACTGTCTATTGACTGGTATCGCGGTTACGTGAAGGGTCGCCAGTTCGTCATGATTGGTTACTCTGACTCAGCGAAAGATGCCGGTGCGCTAGCCGCTGGTTGGGCCCAATATCAGTCGCAAGAAGCCCTTGTTGCTATTGCCGAAGAATATGATGTGTCTCTGACTTTGTTCCATGGGCGTGGTGGTACTATTGGTCGTGGTGGCTTGCCTGCACACGCGGCAATTTACTCACAGCCTCCGGGCTCACTAGAAGGCGGTTTCCGCGTAACAGAACAGGGCGAAACCATTCGCTATAAGTTCGGTATGCCAAAACTGGCGAAGCGAAGCCTAGGCATCTATGCTAGTGCCATTATTGAAGCCATGTTATTTCCGCCTCCGGCGCCAAAAGAAGAATGGCGTGAGCTTATCACTACTATGGCAGCACAAGGTCGAGACAATTACCGCGCTACCGTACGTCACGATGAAGAATTTGTGCCTTACTTCCGCGTCGCAACGCCAGAGCAAGAGTTAGGTAAACTGCCATTGGGTAGTCGTCCTGCGAAGCGTAAGCCGCAAGGCGGTATTGAAAGCCTACGTGCTATTCCTTGGATTTTCGCTTGGGCACAAACCCGCCTAGTACTTCCTAGTTGGTTAGGGGTGATGCGCGCTATTGATAGCGTTAAAACACCAGAAAACGAGAAAGTGGTCAACGAGATGTTCAGCGAATGGCCGTTCTATCGTTCGCGCCTTTCTATGCTAGACATGGTGTTCCATAAAGCCGATCCGCGCATCAGTGAAGCCTATGATGAGCGTTTAGTGCCAAAAGAACTTAAGCACTTCGGTGAAGCGCTGCGTAGCGAGCTTAAAGAAAGTATTTCATCGCTGCTGGCAATCACTGGCGAAGACGACATAATGAAAAACGACCCGCAGGGGAAAGAGTCGATGGAGATACGTGCAGCGTACCTTCAACCACTTCATTACCTGCAAATCGAACTTCTAGATCGTATCCGTAAAGCCGGTGATGACGCACAAAACACCAGTCTAGAACGCGCCATGATGGTTACCATTGCCGGTATCGCCATTGGTATGCGAAACACAGGCTAGTACGTGATACTTACCAATAAGGCATTGTCTTAAGTGCCTTGGAGAATGAAAAAGCCCGCTTCAATTGAAGCGGGCTTTTTATTTAAAGCGCTGTATATAGCGGGTTTTAATAGCTATTAACAGGTTAAATCAAAACGGTCGGCGTTCATGACTTTTGTCCATGCCGCCACAAAGTCTTTCACAAACTTCTCTTTGCTATCATCTTGCGCGTATAGCTCAGCGTAAGCGCGCAGCACAGAGTTTGAACCAAACACTAGGTCGAAGCGCGTTGCAGTATAAACTTCATCACCAGATGCTCTATCAACAATAGCATAGCTATTTTTACCCGTCGGCTTCCAAGTGTACTTCATATCAGTAAGATTAACGAAGAAATCCGTGGTGAGTGCGCCAACGCTATCGGAAAACTCACCATGTTTGGTACCGTCAAAGTTAGTACCTAGCATACGCATACCGCCCACCAGCACCGTCATTTCTTTTGCCGTTAAGCCCAATAGTTGTGCTTTATCTAGCATCATCTCTTCAGGTTTAACCACATAGTCCTTTTGCAGATAATTTCTGAAACCGTCTGCTAATGGTTCTAGAGGCGCAAAAGACTCGGCGTCCGTCATTTCATCGGTGGCGTCTCCGCGGCCTGCCGCAAACGGCACACTTTCACTAAAGCCCGCTGCTTTAATCGCTTTTTCAATACCCACATTACCTGCAAGTACAATAGTATCCGCCAAGCTAGCGCCTGCTTGTTCAGCAAGGGGCGCCAACACTTCCAATACCTTGTTTAAACGCGCAGGCTCATTGCCTTCCCAGTCTTTTTGCGGCGCTAAACGAATACGCGCACCATTAGCACCACCCCGTAGGTCTGAACCACGGAACGTGCGAGCACTGTCCCAGGCAGTGGCAACCATTTCACCTATGCTCAAACCAGAGTCCGCAATTTTTGCTTTTAACGCATCCACGTCATAAGACGTACTGCCAGCTGGCACAGGATCTTGCCAAATCAGTGTTTCTTCCGGTACATCTGGGCCTATGTAACGTACTTTAGGGCCAAGGTCACGGTGAGTTAACTTAAACCACGCACGGGCAAATACTTCACTGAAGTACTCATGATCGTTGTAAAACTTCTCAGAAATTTTGCGATATTCCGGATCCATCTTCATCGCCATATCAGCATCAGTCATGATAGGGTTATAGCGCTTTGATGGGTCTTCTACATCAACAGGCTTATCTTCTTCCTTAATGTTGATTGGCTCCCACTGCTCAGCACCGGCTGGCGACTTTTTCAATTCCCAATCGTAATTAAGCAACAAATGAAAATAACCGTTATCCCATTGAGTAGGATGGGTCGTCCATGCCCCTTCAATACCACTTGATACCGTATCGCGGCCAATGCTGCGGCTTTCATGGTTCATCCAGCCAAGACCCGCTTCTTCAATACCCGCACCTTCTGGATCGGGCCCTAATGCTTCCGCACTGCCGTTACCGTGACACTTACCTACCGTGTGACCACCGGCTGCTAACGCAACGGTTTCTTCGTCGTTCATTGCCATACGTGCAAAGGTTTCGCGTACATGGGCAGCGGTTTTAAGTGGGTCCGGCTTACCGTTAACGCCTTCAGGGTTTACGTAAATAAGGCCCATCTGCACAGCGGCCAATGGGTTTTCCATTGTCTCTGCGCTTTCCACGTCTTCATAACGTTCATCACTGGGTGCTAACCATTCTTTTTCTGCCCCCCAGTATACGTCCTTTTCGGGGTGCCAGATGTCTTCACGCCCAAACGCAAACCCATAGGTTTTAAGGCCCATACTTTCATAGGCGATTGTACCCGCAAGAACAAATAAATCCGCCCAGCTCAGTTTGTTGCCATATTTCTTTTTAATAGGCCAAAGTAAGCGACGGGCTTTATCTAAGTTAACGTTGTCTGGCCACGAATTAAGCGGCGCAAAACGCTGGTTGCCGGTAGATGCACCACCTCTACCATCGGCAATGCGATAAGAACCAGCCGCGTGCCACGACATACGAATCATCAAACCGCCGTAATGGCCCCAATCCGCCGGCCACCAAGGCTGCGAGTCGGTCATTAGGTCTGTAACGTCTTTTTTCAGTGCCTGAAAATCTAATTTTTTGACTTCTTCACGATAGTTGAAGTCTTCACCCATAGGGTTAGTCTTGGTATCGTGCTGATGCAGAATGTCTAAGTTTAAGGCTTCTGGCCACCAGTCCATGACTGTTGTGCCTGTGGCAGTCATACCACCATGCATGACCGGGCATTTTTTTACCGAATCATTGACATCACCTAACTTTGCATTGCTCATATTACTTCCTCTTACTTAATGCCTGTTTTTATTAATAAGAATATTCACTACAACGAAAAGATACGCATTCCTTTAACCCTACAGCTTGATATAAATGCGTTTCAAAAGCGTAGACTATAGTACGGCATTTACCAGCAAAAGAGCATAAACTCAAACAAAAAGCATTTGCTCAAAAATGTGTTAATGAGGGGAAGATGATTATGGTTTAAATAAAAGGATAACTGGCGCTTGTTAAGCGCCACGATGTTGTTTAACGGGAAGACCCACATAAACGAGCAGAACAAAGGTATTGAAGAAAGGGATCATACCCAATATGAACGCCGTAAGCTTAGAGCGGCTTTTCTCCTTAGCTAAGGCCATAATCCCTATTAAAACAATAAAATGAACAATGGGTAACACCAACATATACATTGGCAATTCCCCACTTCTTAACATGTCAGTCATAGCACGTCCTTTTTAAACTTATGTCATTCCAATCAGTTAAGTAAGAGTACCTCCTTCCCCCCCAAAAAAAAGACCAAACACTAATAAAGGACAATACAGGAAAGCTGATAGCTGGATACGTAAGGTCGTAACAGACTGTCTTTTTTCTAAAATAACTTCAGTGACTGATTTATTGAGGTGTTTTGAATTGGAACGACTTTGATAAGTAGGCTTTAACTTTTCCAAGAGCCCGCGCAGGGATGCGGTGGCGAAGCCGACATGGATGTAACAAAAAAGGCTGGATACGTAAGGTCGTAACAGTCTTTCTACTCTCTAGAGTAATGAGGTCCGATAAGATCGCATGTTGGTGTAAAGACTGGGAAGGTAATTAAAATGTAGGCTCTCCACCGCATGGATGCGGTGGCGAAGCCTACAGGGACGTATTCACGGCGGGCCTACGTTTTGATTGCCTTTTCAGGCTAACCCGCCAAGGGCACTATTAGCCGTTTACGAAGTCAACGCCTAGCTTGATGTCGCCACGTAGGCCTTCAAGCATGTCGCTTTTCGCTTTTTCTTCAAACGCGCTTAGCTCGCCGTAAGGCAAGATTTCTTCAACACCGTTTGCGCCTAAGCGAACTGGGTGTGCAAAGAATGCTGCGTCGTCGCTGTCGTCAGTTTGTACATAAGTGTACTCAACTACATTCTCGCCCTGCATTGCAGATACAAGAGACAAACAGAAACGTGCCGCTGCTTGACCCATAGATAGGGTTGCAGAGCCGCCGCCCGCTTTCGCTTCAACCACTTCAGTACCCGCGTTTTGGATACGCGTTGTTAGGCTAGACACTTCTTCGTCTGTGAACTCAACGCCTTCAACTTGTGAAAGAAGCGGAAGGATTGTAGTCCCAGAGTGACCACCGATTACCGGTACGTGCACAGAAGATACGTCTACACCTTTAAGCTCAGCAACAAAGGTTTCAGCGCGGATAACATCAAGCGTTGTTACACCAAAAAGTTTGTTTTTGTTGTAAACGCCTTTTGCTTTTAGCGTTTCAGCAGCAATAGCAACAGTTGTGTTAACAGGGTTAGTGATGATGCCAACACACGCATCAGGGCAGTTATCAGCGACACCTTCAATAAGGTTTTTAACAATGCCGGCGTTGATGTTGAACAGATCTGAACGATCCATACCTGGCTTACGAGGCATACCTGCTGGAATAAGAACAACGTCTGCTCCAGTTAGTGCACCAGCTAGGTCATCTTTACCGTGACCGGTTACTTTTACCGCAGTGGGGATGTGGCTCAAATCAACGGCTACACCAGGAACAACTGGCGCTACGTCGTAAAGCGCTAAATCTGAACCTGCTGGCAATTGCGTTTTTAACAACAAAGACAGCGCCTGACCAATACCACCGGCAGCACCTAACACGGCTACTTTCATACCATTTCTCCTATGGGATTACTTCACGTATTTAAACGGAACGTCACACTAATGCAACGCGGGGGAAAACTCAATCATCGGATCGTCTTATTACTGAGTTTTAAGACGATTTCACACCGATATTCATTATCATGCATGGTTATGCAAACAAATTGCGTAAAGTGTACCTGTGGGGCACAATATATGCTAATAAAAATTAGATTTAAAATTATCCTAACGACGCAAAAAGGACATTATGGCTAACGTAAAGCAAGAACAATTAATAAAAGCCTTCAAAGAGATTTTAAAAGCGGAAAGTTACGGTTCGCAAGGCGACATTGTTGAAGCACTAAAAGCACAAGGCTTCGATAATATAAGCCAATCTAAAATATCTCGTATGCTCAGTAAGTTTGGCGCTGTTCGTACCCGAAATGCGCGCGGCGACATGGTGTATTGTTTGCCCCCAGAGTTAGGCATGCCAACGGCAAAAAGCCCGCTTAAACAGTTGGTATTAGATATTGTGCACAATAATGTGATGGTCATTATTCGAACCAGTCCAGGAGCTGCACAACTTATTGCTCGTTTACTAGATTCACTCAGTAAAAAAGATGGGGTACTAGGCACCATAGCCGGTGACGACACTATTTTTATTGCACCCGCAGATGTCACTCAAATAGAAGAACTAAGACAACGTGTTGAAGATTTATTTGAAAATGTATAATGCGTTTAAATTTAATTTGAACGGAATGTATAAATTAAATTTAAATCAAAAAAAGCCGCTAATAAATATTAGCGGCAAAGGAACTTGTACCAGGGAGATACAAATTTTCTAACACACGACTAAAATGTAACATAGCCATCTACAAGTTTTCTGCAAACGCGCGTAAAGTTCACGCAAAGAGATTTTCCCATCAAGAAAACACTTCATACTCCTCGAAATAGTAAGCATGCACTTACCTTTCAGATCAACTAAGTCAAAGAGTTTGACGAGCACAAAATATACTACTGTTCCCGTAAACTTTGTAAGAATTTAGAAAATATGGAAAGTAATGTGTAATAAACATTAGTGACCAATTGCCAAACACCTCGACCAAGTGCTTAATTCTCTCGACAAATCACATCTGTCGAAAAATAAAACTAATAAGAGCAACGCTAATTTAATTGGCAGCAAGTTGTTCAAAAGGGGAATTAAAATGTTCGATATTAAAAAGCTTAGTTTAGGCGTCAGAAAAGGTCTATTAATTGCGGGTTCTGCAAGTCTGCTTACTATGCCGCAGGTTAGCGCGCAGACAATTGAAGACAACGAAGAAACCGAGCCAACAGAAAGAATTCAGGTAACGGGTTCACGTATTAAGCGAGTAGATTTAGAAGCGGTTTCACCGGTAACTGTTATCACCGCCGAGTCTATCGAGCTATCAGGTGATACTACGGTTGCAGACGTTTTAAGAAATAGCTCCATAAACACCTTTGGCTCTTTTAGAGGTCAGTCGGGTTATGGCAGCGGTGCATCAGCATCCAGCGAAGTAAACTTACGTGGTCTAGGGGCTGGCGCCACCTTAGTATTGATGGATGGGCGACGTTTACCGGGCCTAGGATACGACGGTGGTTCCTCATCGGACATGTCGATGATTCCTATGAGCATCGTAGAGCGCATTGAAATTCTACGGGACGGTGCATCAGCAATTTACGGGTCTGACGCGGTTGCAGGTGTAATCAACATCATTACCAAAAGTGAATTTGATGGTGTTGAACTTGGCTATACCTTCGAAGATCCGGGTGTAGATGGCGGTAACAGTAACCAATTTAACATGGCTGCAGGTGTCACTAACGATAAAGGCAGCATCGTATTTATTGCAGAACACGCGAATACCCAAGAAGTGACCGATGTGGCAGTAAATGGTGAGTACGCTGGTACTAGCTATTCAACGTTTAGCCCCGTAGCCAACTTTTTAGCGTCAGGCAGTTCTACTCTACAGTTTAACGAAGAGCTGTGCGGTGAAGTAGATGATACGGTAAACGTGGGCGACCGTTGCGGTTACTATTACGGTAACTCTACATGGCTGTATGGCGCATCAGAGAAAAACTCTCTTTTGACCAAAATTGAATACGATATTTCTGATAACTTACATTTTGTGAGCCGCTTTTCAGCACTTCAAACCTCTACCGACACACGCTACGCTGCCACCCCAGTGTCTACTTCAACATTAACCATTGATGCAGACAATGCCATGAATCCCTATGATGAAGATGGTAGCATTTATTTCCGTACAACAAGCCTAGGTACCCGCGATACCACCACAGAAAAAACCACCTTTGAAGCAGTTGCGGGTTTAGAGGGTTATGTAGAGCTTGGCAGTAGTGAATGGGATTGGCAGGTTTATTATCAGCGTACCAACGCTAAAGAAGAAGTGTTTAACTATAACCTGGTTAACGATACCGTCGTACAAGACCTTATTGATTCTGAAGAATTAGATCTATTCAATGTTCAAGGGCTTAGCGTAGAAGATTGGGAAACTTATAATGCAGAGCTCCTTGCTACGGCAGATCACACAGGTACTTATCAGTCTACACAGCAACGTGACATTATTGATGCCAGTATTTCAGGCGAAATATACTCTAATGAGCATATTAGCATTAGTGCTGTCTTCGGGGCTGAGTACTCTTACTTAGACTTTGAGCAAATTTCAGACCCTGAGTCTGGATTAGGTATCATTTCTGGTGGCTCTGGTGGCGACGACGTTTACGCAAGCCGTGAACGCCAATCGTATTACACTGAGTTAGCCGTTACCCTACCCTATGAAGTGGAGCTGTCAGCTGCACTGCGTTACGACGGCTACGAGTTAGAAGGTGATACTGGCGAAGACATCTCAACCGCAGAGTTCTCTGACACAGTGCCAAAACTCGGCGTTTCATGGCGTCCAACAGAAGACTTATTGCTTCGTGCAAGCTGGGGTGAAGCATTTAGAACCCCTACCATGAGCGAAATGTTTGCCACTATTTCCTATGGTTTCCCGTCTGCCTACGACACTTACTACTGTGATACCTTAGGTTATGCTGAATCAGATACAAGTTACTGTTCAACCACACAGCAACATCTGACTTACTACGGTGGCAACCCAGACCTTGAACCTGAAAACTCTGAATCATTAACCTTTGGTGTGGTTTATGATGCTACGGATAACTTGTCACTTGAGCTGTCATACTATCAGTACGACTACGAGAACAAAATCGAGTCTATCGATGTTGACGACTTAATTGCCGTAGATACCGACGGGACATCGTCTAACATTGAGCGCAATAGTTCAGGCCAAATTGTGTCTATCACGTCGGGCTACATCAACTATGCACAAGTCACCACAAGCGGGTTAGATTTTACAGCCAACTATAACCTGCCTACTTCTATCGGGGATTTCGGTGTTAACCTAGAATATTCTCACGTATTTAGTTATGAGGAAGAAGGAATTGACTATGCAGGAGAGCTTTTCTTCCCAGATAACCGCGGTAATATTACGCTAGACTGGAACGACGGTGACAAATGGACAGCGTCATGGCGTACGCTATTCATTGGTTCTCACGGTGATGAATACTACACCTACTATGAATTCGCAGATAACTACTTTAAACACAATGTCACAGTATCCTATCAAGTGAATGACAACGTGAAAGTAACTGCAGGTGTGAACAACTTAACGGACGAGCTTGTTGAATTCGATCCAGGTGAATGGCGTGGCTACGACGATGGCTTGTATGATCCGCTAGGTCGTACCTTGAATTTCAAAGTACAAGCGAGTTTCTAAAGCCTCGGAATCTATGGTAAAAAAACAAGGCCGCCAGTATGGGCGGCCTCAGACTGTTGAAAAAGCCCTAGACGAAAGTCTGGGGCTTTGATCTAATAGGCATAGTGAAATTCGGAGTGTTCACCATGCTAACCCCAAAGTCCCCACAACAATACGAGTTTGAAACCGTATATATCAATGAACTGGTACCAGAAGACCACTTGGTTCGTTTAATTGATATGGCGATAGATTTTGAGTTTATCCGCGATGAGGTGGCTCATCTATATTGTCAGAATAACGGTCGCCCTTCGGTTGACCCCGTACGCTTTTTTAAAATTCTGTTTCTCGGTTATTTATTTGGTATCAGTAGTGAGCGACGCCTCATTAAAGAGATACAAGTAAATGTGGCGTATCGCTGGTTCTTAGGTATGGGATTGACGGAAGATGTGATTCACCATTCCACGCTGAGTCAAAACCGCATCAAGCGTTTTAAAGACAGCGATATCTATCAGGTTATCTTCGACAACATTGTGCGTCAGGCCATGAAGCAAGGACTCATTGGTGGTAAGAGTTTGTTTGCCGATAGCACGCACTTAAAAGCGAACGCCAACAAGAAACGCTTCGACATAAAAGACTTGAAGGTGACACCGTCAGCTTATGTGGAACAGCTAAACGAAGCAGTAACCAAAGACAGGGAGTTAGAGGGAAAAAGCCCCTGAAGTGTAAGGAAGACAAGCCTTGCACGAAGCCTACGAAAGTCAGCCGCACTGACCCTGATAGTGGTTTTATGGTGCGCGATGAGAAGCCCAAGGGCTTTTCTACCTAGACCATCGCATCGTAGATGGGCGTCACGGTATTATCGTTGATACACACGCGACACCAGGAAATGTTCACGATAGCCAACCTATCATTGCGCGTATTGATAGAGCTAGAGACACCTTCAAACTCAACCATATTGCCGTTGGTCTCGACGCGGGCTACTTCACCGCCGCGGTGTGTCATCACCTCGAAGCGCGACAACTGATTGGTGTAATGGGGTATCGTCGCCCTACGAAAAAGAAAGGCTACTTCGCTAAACGCGAGTATGTATACGACACAGAATCTGATACATACACATGCCCCCAAGGCCAGGTTATTGCTTACAACACCACTAACCGCGAAGGCTACCGCCAGTATCACTCTGATGCGAAGCAATGCATAAGCTGTCCCGTTCGTAAGCAATGTACAAACAGTAAGAATCACACAAAAGTTATAACGCGCCATGTCTGGCAGAAGAGTGTCGAGAACGCAAACGAAGTCAGATTAAGTGAATGGGGGAAGAAGCAATATCGAAGGCGAGCTGAAACGGTAGAACGAAGCTTCGCAGATGCAAAACAACACCACGGACATCGATACTGTCGCTATCGCGGACTCAGTAAGGTCTCGATGCAGTGTCTGCTAGCCGCTGCATGTCAAAACATGAAGAAAATGGCCTTAGCCAAGGCTGTATAAGCCTAAATACCCTCAAATCTCGCTCGCAAACCCGCTAATCGAGTAAATGACTCACTTATTGCCCTCTAAGAGCTCAACACTAAAACAAAAACGCCTTATTAAAAAATATCGCGATCGCAGCCTTCGGCTGCTAGAAAAAATAAACCCCTCCGAAAAAAGAGGGGTTTATCATCAATCTGAGGCCGCCAGTATGGGCGGCCTTTTCTTTGCCCGAACTAACTTAACTCAATTTAGCTAGTTTAATAGCGCGATTAATGCATCCGCCGCGGGGCGTGAAGATGGCGGGTTTTGTCCGGTAACAAGCAAGCCATCGGTACACACTTTCACTGCGAAATTATCCGCTTTTTCGAACTTACCACCGCTTTTCACCAGTTCATCTTCCACCAAATAAGGCACAACATCGGTTAACCCCATGGCATCTTCTTCGCTGTTCGTGAAGCCAGTGACTGATTTACCCTTCACTAGCAACTCACCATCCGCGGCTTTTACGTCTTTTAGTACAATAGGTGCGTGGCATACGGCACCAACCGGCTTGCCCGACGCAATAGTGTCTTCAATCAGTTTAATTGAGTGCGCATTGTCAGAAAGATCCCATAAGGGGCCGTGACCGCCCGGATAAAATACCGCATCAAATTCTTCGGCTCTCACATCTTCCAATGGAATCGTTGCCGCCATTGCACTACGCGCTAGTTCATCTTTCGTGTATCGAATAGCATCGTCGGTCATGGCGTCATCTTCTAAACTATTAGGGTCTATTGGTACCTGCCCACCCATAGGAGACGCCAAGGTAATCGAGTAACCTGCGTCCTTAAAGGCATAATAAGGTGAAGCGAACTCTTCAAGCCACATTCCCGTTTTTTTTCCAGTATCACCCATCAACTCATGAGATGTCATGACCATCAACATCGACTTAGACATATGAACTCCTTAGCTCTGTATGAACAATTTCAGTATGAGTTGTTTCGTGAAGGGATAGAAATAGGATCAGTATAAGTACGAGGATGCGACGAGAAACTAACGAACTAAGGTAAACAGCAGACGAAAAAAAGCGCCACCCCCATAAAGGAAAGTGGCGCCTAACACTACAAATGGTTTAAATCATTTGATTAGAAGCGGTAGTTAACACCTACACGCATTTCCCAAAGTGACGCATCACCCTGGCGTGGCGTAGCATTGGTAGAACCAATAGTAACTGTGTTGAATGATGCTTCTTCAAGAATACCCCAATCATCGTTCAGCATGTTTGTGAAGTTATCAATCACAAATGATACTTGTGCAGTATGGTCTGCGTGGAACGCTGGAATATCTTGACGAACAGCAATATCTACCTTCGCCCACCAAGGGCTAGATTCTTCGTTACGCTCTGTACCCATAGGAAGTACACTTCCGCTATCCAAGTACGGAGTGAAACCAAAGATACCGTTGCCATCGTCTTTTGAGTAAACAAGACTGTAAGGACGTCCAGATTGCGCAACAGCAAAGGCAGAGAAAGTAGTATCTAAGCCATCAAAGAACGACGTGGTGTAACGTAAATCCAATGTGAAGCGGTGTTCAATATTCCAATCAGAAAGTGAAGACACTTCTTCATTTGGATTAGTGAACGCTCTGTATTGGTAGTTTGAAAACGCTACTGAGCTTGTCATTGGCTGTACATCTTCAGCGTGGCTGTAGTTATAACCAGTCACAACAGAGATACCGTTGTCCCATGATTTATTCATGGTCGCAGTCAATGAGTAAGACGTTGATGTTTCGTCAGAGTTAGTTAGTTCAAGTGAACCGTAACCGTTTCTGTCGTAATCAATGTAACCATCGTCAGTGAAACCTACTTCTTCAATGCCTAAGTACTTAATCATGGCTTGATCTTGAGTAACACTTACTAATAAATCAAGATTGAATACGTAGTCTTCTTCGTTGATATGCGTCATACCCGCAGAGATTTTCCACTCACTAGGCATTTCGAAATCTGGGTCTAGGTTGTTACTTTCAAAGTTACTACCTGTAGCAGCCGACATAGCTTCGTCTAAGTCACCTGGAACCGAGTAACCAGGACCTGCTGTTACGCCGTCTTCGGTGTTAACCCAAGTGATGCTGCCGTCAAACAAGTCTGCATAAGTATTGTCTACTTCACCGCCAGTCACGTTGGTGTTCTGGTAGTTGTTTGTCATCCAAACGTTAGGGTTACCACCTGAGAACAAGCCGATACCACCACGAAGCTCTGTATCATCGCTAAGGGTATAGTTAAGACCAATACGTGGCTGAAGTAAGCTAATGCCATCAAGGTTAGCGGTGTTGCTGTAGTTGTTTTGTGCTAAGAACTCAGCATTTTCTACAGGCTTGTCAGACGTTGTGATCCAGTCGTAACGTAAACCAGCAACCACTTTCAAATCGTCTGTTAGGTAGAACTCATCTTGCGCGTAAGTTGAGTGTGAAGTGTAACCCCACTCAGCTGCACGGTCATTCAGGTCACCAGAGTATGCATAGCCGTATTCGATTTCTGCATTTGTACCTGCAACAAAGTCTTCTAGGCTTTCAAACAAGATACTGGTTTCAGCATGCTGAACGAAAAGGTTATAAATTTCTAGCTTATCGCTTTCGTAACCAAAGGTTAACGTGTGACCATTATCGAAGTAATAGTTACCACGAAGCATGATGCTGGTTGCATCCCAATCTAGGTCGTTTGCTTGACGGCTATCGTCAGAACCTAAATAAACCGTTAAGTCATCATCATCGCTTTCTGTGTCGTTACCAAGCTCAATTTTGATTTCACCAAAATCATTTCCGCCTGGAGTGCCGTCACCGTACATAGAACGTTGAAGGTTATCTAGTTTAGTACGTGAAATACGAATTTCAGTCGAGAACTTATCAGTCCAGTCAGAGTAAAGTACACCAACAAATGATTCTAGTTCTGCGCCGCGCTCGTACAAGTGGCTAGACAACTCAAATTCATCAGAATCACCATCAGATTCCGCGAAGTTGTTACCATCGTTATAATTGTATGTTAGAGCAAAACGGTGGCTGTCATTGATGTTCCAGTCTAACTTAACAAGCAGTTTTTCATCTTCGTTTGGCATGCTAAGCGGCGTGGTGCCAGCATCAAAGTTATAAAGAGACTGAGAAACTGACTGAATTTGCGCTAATTGCTCTTGCGAAATGGCAACTTCATTGATAGCACCTGTGCCAATTGCACCACGGTCAAAGGTGTTTGCGCCTTCAAGTTTCTCATAAGCAGCGAAGATGAATAACGTGTCTTCAATTAGTGGAGCACCCACACTAAAGCCATAACGCTTTTCAGTATAAGAACCTAGGTTAACATCATCACCTTCAAGTGAATCACCGCGTAGGCTGTCGCTACCGTAATCATAGAACGCAGTACCGTGTACTTCGTTAGTACCCGTTTTACTTACTGCACTGATGTTACACGCTGAGAAGCCACCGTAAATAACGTCAAAAGGTGCGATTTCAACAGAAACACCTTCAATGGCGTCGTAAGAGAAAGGCATTCTTTCAGTAGGGTAGCCATTTGAGTTAAGACCAAAAAGGTCGTTCATGCGTACGCCGTCAACAGTCAAGCTGTTGAAACGTGGGCTTTTACCAACACATTGAATACCGCCTGAGCCACCTTCGTCAACATAGATACGTGGGTCGATACGTACGATGTCGGTGATGTCACGGTTGATTGCCGGTGCCTGTTCAAGGGTTGAAAGGTCGAAGCTGGCAGATGGGCCTACTTGACCGAATGAAAGGCTGCTAACTTGAGATGCAGTAACAACGATGTTTTCGTAGTCAGCGGCGTTTTCTAAAGAACGCTCGATAGACGCTGACTCACCTAGTTCTAGGTATACGTCGCTGATTGTTTGATCGGCGTATTCATCAGAATCGATTTCGATAGTGTATGGACCACCAACGCGAAGACCACGAAGGCTGAAAGTACCACCATTATTAACGGTAACTGTTTTTACTGCACCTGTAGGTAAGTGAGTAACTTTGATTACCGTGCCTACTGCTGGGCTGCCGTTTGGTGCAAGTATCTGACCGTTAAGTTCAGAAGAGGTAACCTGCGCCATGGCGGTTGTAGATAGACCAACCGACAAAGCAACAGCCGCCGCGATGCGGCTCAACTTAGCTGATGTTTTCATGTGTGTTTCCCTTTTTTGTTTAAATTTCTTTTATTGGGGTAGAGAGAAAATACTTTCTACTACCACCTCTGATATATGAAAAAACGTTTGAGATTGCTAACTCGTAAATCGCATGAATTGTCATTGACCTTCATGTCAAATTTATTACAAAACTTACAATTTTAATTATTTGGCTAGCGCTTGTGTCCCCTTGCCTTCCTCAGCCTAACTTGACCAAGTGGTCAAGTTGTTTTACTTATTATAATTATCAAGCATTTATTATTTTTCTGGATTCTATTCTTGGCACATTGAGCACTAATAAACAGCGTTTAACCAAATTCAGGTTAACTTATATAATTCCATTGATAATCATATACATAGATGATTAAAATAAATTTACCTATTGCATTAAATAACCTTAGCTGATGAAATCACTATACAAATCATTAATTCATTTGGTCTTTTTTTTGGCAAAAGTCAGAATTGTTGCTACCGGAAGGTGGATATTATTCGTTATTGCTGCATTTATTTGCAGCAGTGCGGGCTATTTTTCTAATGTAAATAATTTTCCAGAAGTTCCCCCGCTTACTGGCCAAACTTTGTCCTGCGCCACTGAACTGCAGGGAAATAAAGACGTTTTCTCGGTTTATGTTACCGACCATGGTATTGCACAAATGGCCCTCGATCGCTTGTGTAGTAATAAAATCATTAAAAGGCAGTATGGCGAGGTTCGCATTGTTATAGGGCAAAGCGACTACGATACCTTTCGATACATTAACCACGGTGTGGTGGATTTAGCGTTAATTAAGAAAAATGTGGTTGAAGCCTTTGGTGCCGATGAGATATATGGCTTAACACGCATTGCTGCGCATCCAAATTATAGTGCTTATTTTATATCGCTACGGGAAAAGCCCGTACTCGATAAAGAGTACTTATTGGGCAAACGCTTTGGTCTATTGGATTACCCAAGCAGCCGGTCTGGCCACATCGTGCCTAAAACGGTGATGCAGGAACTTGGATTAAGTGCCAATAATGTTGATATCAATTACTACAGTTCGCACAAAGAATTAAGACGCGCATTATTAGCCGGTGAAGTTGATATCATTTCATCTTACTGGGCCGTAGAAGACAATGAGTCATTATCAAAGAATTACGCCATGCCCCTTCAAGAAACAGTGAGTGGTATGCAGTGGTTTCTAAAAATGCAAACCAAAAACACAGACCTCTTTTGCGCCATGCAACAGGTTGTGAAAGATATCTCTGACTCTCACCCCCGTCCTTATTACAAGACATTAATTTTGGAAGAGGGATGCGCAACCCATGAATGATGAAAAATATAAATTTAACGCCAGAGTGGCCATTTCCGCACTGATCATTTTCGCCACCCTACAATCCATTAGTGCTGTTTTTCAACTCATGGGGGCTCATGGCAGCCGACACCATGCATTAGATAACCTAGAGCGCCGTGTAGTTCTAGATAGCGCTTTTCTCGACATTGGAAATGCAACCCTATTAACGCCCGTTAACAGTTACGCCGTAAAAAAATACCTGAAAGAAATAAATGGTTATCTCGCAAAAACAAACTACCCTGCGCGAGTAAAGTCTATTCAAGCCGTATCACAAGATTCTTTTTCTCAAGCATTTAGCGTAGAAGAAGAAGTACTGTTGACCAACGCTGAACAAGAAATATCTGTTACTTTTGCCTCAATGCCTTTGTATAGCCAATTGTCATTCAGTGTTTGGAGCTTCTTCTTAGCTTTATTGGTTGCGCCTTTGTATGCAGTAAAACAGTCAAAAGTGAAGGTTCCAGTGGAAAGTGAAACCATCACGCTTCCGCCGCAACCCAAATTAGTGATTAATTTAAGAGATAAAACCTTGGGTAACAGCGTGAACGGCACCACGGTAGTACTGCAAAACAAACCTTTGTGTTTCTATACCGCCTTAATTAAATACTGCGCTATGAATCCCGAACAAGCTTTACCCCCCCACAAAGATGTGCCTGGCGATTTAATTATATTGGCCAATAAAACCTTCGGCAGATTAATTGAGTTGGGTCATACCAAACGCAAGCGCCCCGACTTCAATGCCAACTTAGATAAGACCCTTAGTGAAATTCGTGCGGCATTAG
The DNA here is from genome assembly GCF_015767655.1 of Alteromonas sp. B31-7. NCBI lineage: Bacteria > Pseudomonadati > Pseudomonadota > Gammaproteobacteria > Alteromonadales > Alteromonadaceae > Alteromonas > Alteromonas sp. B31-7. The sequence continues at coordinate 679,155 of NZ_CP065233.1, read as the reverse complement.
ACGAGGTATTTAACGGCTATAGCGTAGAAAAAGAACGCTATTATCCGCCCCGCGCGCAGGGTGAAGGGTCGCGCTCCAAACAACATTCCTACGCATTAACCCAATTATCATTAGAAGATGTGGAAATTATTGGAAACTAACTATTTTTTGACCATTTGTAAAATATTTGAAACCAAAGGCTAGTCTCTCGCAATACCTTGAAAATACATGGAAGTTCGGGCTTTGAGCTAGCAAAGACCGATCCAAAATCTCGATAATCGTGAATATGGCATTGATTCATGAGGGCTAAACGCGTATCTTTGCACCAATAAAATCAGCTTTATAGTATTATGCAATCGCCTTTAATTATTGCCATTTCTGGAGCTTCGGGTTCTGGAAAGTCGTTATTTACGCAAAATTTATTTAACGGTTTTGAAGCTCAAGGCCGTCCTGTTCAAGTGTTGCGCGAAGATCACTATTATCGCGCACAAGATCACTTGCCCATGGAAGCTAGGGAAAAAAATAACTACGACCATCCTAACGCGTTTGAGCATGAGCTATTAAAAGCCCATCTTCAGGCGTTGCGAGAAGGTCAACCTATAGACTATCCGCATTATTGCTTTAAAACGCATACGCGATTACCTGAAACGGAACGTTTAAACCCCGCACCCGTGATTATTTTAGAAGGGATCATGCTGCTTGCGCGTTCAGACTTACTTCCGTTGTATGACGTAAAAATCTTTGTAGATACGCCTCTTGATATCTGCCTCATGCGCAGAATGATGCGTGATATAAAAGAAAGAGGAAGAACCATAGACTCCGTTGCTAAGCAATATGAGGAAACGGTTAAACCCATGTATCACCAATTCATCGAGCCCAGTCGTTTTACTGCTGATGTAGTAGTAACACAAGGCGGAAAAAATCAAATAGCGCTAGATGTTATCAAGTCACACATCCAGCAGGCGCTTCTCTAAAGGATTGAAAGTATGGTAGGTTTATTGGGCGTAGCCGTCCTTTTAGGCATTGCATTTGCTATGTCGTCAGCAAAACGCAGTATTAATTGGCGTACGGTTGGTGGCGCGTTTGCGATTCAAGCGTCTGTAGGGGCTTTCGTCCTTTATTCTGAGCCAGGCAAACAAGTGTTGCTTTCAATGACACGCTTTGTAGCCAATATTATTGCCTACAGTCAAGAAGGTATCAACTTCTTGTTTGGCCCTATCGGTGATAAATCTATCGCCTTTATCTTTGCCTTCAACGTGCTTCCGGTTATTGTCTTTTTCTCATCACTGATTGCTGTGCTATACCATTTAAAAGTAATGGGTTTAATTATTAAGGTCATTGGAGGAGCACTACAAAAATTGTTGAAAACAAGCCAGCCAGAGTCAATGTCGTCGGCTGCCAACATTTTTGTGGGGCAAACCGAAGCTCCCTTAGTGGTTCGCCCCTTCATACCTCACATGACAACCTCTGAGTTGTTTGCGGTCATGGTGGGTGGTTTGGCTTCCATTGCCGGTTCAGTGATGGCAGGTTATGCGGGCATGGGCGTAGAACTAAAATATCTACTTGCAGCCAGCTTTATGGCCGCGCCAGGCGGCTTGCTCATGGCGAAAATCATCTTGCCAGAAACCAGCAAACCTAACGAAGAACTAAAAGAAATAGATGCCGAAGATACCGGCTACGCCAATGTTTTTGATGCCGCTGCTAGCGGAGCGGCATCAGGTATGACACTTGCCCTGAATGTAGGTGCCATGCTTCTCGCTTTCATAGCACTTATTGCCATGTTCAACGGCCTTATTGGTTGGTCTGCGGCATTATTTGGCTATGAAAATGTCACCTTTGAAGGGATCCTGGGTTATGTACTTCAACCACTTGCATGGGCAATCGGCGTACCATGGGAAGAAGCACAACTTGCGGGCAGCTTTATTGGACAAAAAATGGTGGTTAACGAATTCGTTGCATACCTCAATTTTTTAGAAAACCAATCACAGCTATCTGAAGCATCTCAGGCCATTATCACCTTTGCACTTTGTGGTTTTGCAAACTTCTCTTCTATCGCTATTTTGATGGGTGGAATAGGCGCTATGGCACCTACTCGCCGAAAAGAAATTGCGCGCTTAGGCATGAAGGCAGTTATTGCAGCGACACTCTCAAACTTGATGAGTGCAGCACTCGCTGGCTTCTACCTATCGCTCGGTTAAATAGAGAGAAAAATAGACTAATCAGTCAACTTTTACTACATTATTTAACTTTAGATTAGGGCGATTGATTTAAATCAATCACCCTAGCTTTTTTGGCGGCCCGTCTACCTTTATAATGCCGCAATCAAAATTTACGGGATAAAAGTTATGCAATTAGTAGCTGTAGATTACAAAGCGCCAAATGCTCAGGAAGAATTTGTACAGTCTCTTCGCGAAACCGGCTTTGGTGTACTAAAAAATCACCCCATTCAACAATCTCTTGTTCAGGGTATCTATGACAACTGGCAAGGGTTCTTCGACAGTGAAGAAAAGAATGACTACCTCTATAACAAAGGTAAGCAGGACGGATTTTTTCCTCAAAGTGTGTCAGAAGTAGCAAAAGGCTTTACTAAGAAAGACATCAAAGAGTATTTCCATTATTACCCTTGGGGTCAATGTCCTGAGTCTTTGCGCCCTCAGCTTTCTCAGTACTATGAAGAAGCTAACACCTTAGCGTCAGAATTACTGAGCTGGATTGAATCACACTCGCCAGAAGACGTCAGCAAGCACTACAGTCAGCCACTAGGCGACATGATCAAAGATTCTGATCAAACCTTGCTTCGTGTACTTCACTACCCACCACTCAGTGGTGATGAAGAAGTTGATGCGATTCGTGCTGCAGCCCATGAAGATATTAATTTAATTACTATTTTACCGGCATCGAATGAACCTGGGCTTCAGGTGCAGGCGAAAGATGGAAGCTGGTTAGACGTACCGTGCGACTTTGGCAATCTCATCGTCAATATTGGCGATATGCTGCAAGAAGCCTCTGGCCACTATTTCCCGTCTACCACCCACCGAGTGGTAAATCCCGATGGCGCAGACATGACGAAGTCTCGCATTTCGCTACCACTGTTTCTACACCCACGCCCAGATGTCGTTCTGTCTGAGCGTCATACCGCAGGCAGCTACCTGCAAGAGCGTTTAAGAGAGCTAGGGGTAATCTAACCCCCTATAAAGCTAGCTTTAATGCTAACTCACAGCGAAAGCCATGGAACTTCCATGGCTTTTTACGTTTCGTTATTCGCTAAAGAAGACAGTTTACTTGTATACCTGTGCTCGTCTTGTTCATTAGGTGCCAGTAGAACAGCGCGCTTTAGAAAGCGTTCGGCACTTGAGATATCGCCAAGGGCGTAATACACTTTAGACATCCCAAACACTACTTCGTGCCTCGTATTGTCTAACCTTAGTGCCCGTTGGTAAAAGGTAAGTGCTTCCTCATATCGACCTTCTTCAAGCGCTTGCTCCCCTAGAATGAAATGATAGAAAGGGTTACTTTTACGGCGAAAATCCACCATGACCTTAATCTCATCCGCTTTATCCATTTCACCTTTGTGTCGATGCAATATGGCTAAGTTTTCCCATGCGGTTAAGTTATTCTCATTTAAGTTGAGCGCGTAATCATAGCTTTGTTGGGCATAATCAAATTCACCAACCATACGATACAAGACGCCCAAATTTACCCAACTTTGCTCTAACTCGGGCGCGAGGACCGCTGCCGCTCTAAAGTAACTGTATGCCCGAGTGTAGCTATTTGCTATCAATGCATCAGCGCCTTTGTTGTTGTAAAACATGGCGAGGATACGCTTTTTCGTCACGTTAATGCGGGGAAAGTGATTTCGTAGCATTTGTGGGTCAAAATCTACGTCAGCAAAAGACGGCCCTATATTCATAACGGTGGGATCTTTCGATATGCCAACACGAAGGTTGATATGCCCGTTCAGAAAACTAAAACCCTCTCTACGGGTCCAGTACTCAGGAATATCAACTTCATAAAATTTTGCTTCAAAACCGGCATGCTGAGCCATGGCGTAGGTCATAATAGAGAGAGACAAACAATTCGCTGCGCGATTATTAAATGTGGTATCAGCAGTAGAATTAGCATTGTTACGATATAGCAACCCCATTTCTGAATGATCGAAAATCGCTGATACTAATTTCTTTACGCTTTTATGATGGGCACTTCCACCGGAAATAATAGTGGCGCGATCCACAAAGGCCTTTGCTTCTGGGCTTAAATAAAACACCTCCTCTTCGGTTTCTACCGGAAACGCTTCATAACTTGTAAATAACTCATCGTGCAATGCAGGATAGGGACTTAATACAACAGGCGGAGACGTTGACGCACACCCGACCAAAGCGCATGACAACAGAAACACTAAACACAGACGGTTCATTTGATGCCCTTACTTCCTGATAACAGAACTTAAGTATAGGGCAAGATCCTAAAGTTAACAATTTATTAACACCTATGAGTTGAAAAGCGAAATTTAGCCGGATTTTAAACCCCTATTTGCGTTATTCCGTATTAGCTTTATTACTATTCGATCGGAGTGTCACTTTGTTTTCCCCTTATATTTATTCTATTGCTGCCATTGTGCTTATTTGCCTAACTGTATTTATTCAAAATCTTGTGGCCGCGATAGCGCATAGGAAGCAGAGTCAGTATGTGCCGGGAAAGGTAAGTGAAGACCTTAGTCACGATAGCTTCGTTTTTCGTAGTCACCGCACCTTTCACAATTCATTAGAAAATATCCACCAATTTACCTTGCCAGCTATTTTGTCAATGTTTATCGGCGTATCGCCTCTATTCTTAGCTATTCTTTGTTGGGTGTATGCAGTTAGTAGGCTAGTTCATATGTGGCTTTATTACGGGATTGCCACCGAGAAAAACCCCAGTCCCCGAAGCTACTTTTTTATGCTAGGGGTACTGGTAAATATAGTGTTATTCGGGCTCATTTTAAGTGAATTGCTGTTTTAACATACCTAGTGAGGCATGTTTATTTGCCTAAGGTAAACCAGCCTATTGCGTGGGTGTGAATGAGCCGATTAAACGCGTGCTCTTTAGTGAGCCCCATCTCGTGCTGTTGTGCAAAACAAAGCTCAAGGGTGGCAAGGGCATCATCGAGTGCGTTGTGAGCGGGCGCTTTTGGTAAACCTGCGCGGGCGCGACAGCGGCTAAGAGATACACCGCGCTGTGGAACAAGGGTATGTCGTTTCTCTAGAAGGTACAGTGCCAACTTTAACGTATCAAAATAGACCACTTCTATTTTTGGTAAACGGTAGCGAACAAATATTTTGTTTAACACCGCTAAATCTAACATGGCATTGTGAAAAACAAGCACATGATTCAGCATGGCAGAACGAAGGGCTTCAACCACGTCGTTAAGACCTTCGCCCTTATTCAGTAGATCAGGCGTAAGGCCGTGTATAATTGGGCTTTGCCCTAGCTGTGCGTCACTTTTGATTAGGCGATAGTAACTGGAGTCTAGTATCACCGAGTTTGCTTTACCCGCTACCCAGCCTATTGACGTTATCTCAGCGTCTTCCACTTGCAGCGAGGTGAGTTCTAAATCTACAGCCAGTAAATCTAAATTCGCACTGGCTATGTTGAGTAAGTGCAAATCGTTGCCACATAGCTTTCGCCACAATAAATTTAACGACCACACTACCCCATACCACCAGAGAATTTCATGACCATGGCTTGTTTAGCTCTTTCAATGGCTTTTAACGACGCTTTTAATTGATGTTTTTCGATAGAAGACAATGAACCTATAGACACACAGCTGTCAGTCGCTTTATTGTCTAATTGATGTCGCCACCGTAAGCGATTTAAAAATAGCCAAATATCACGTAAATTGTCGGCATCTTTTTTAGCAAGTCCAGCCTGTTGAGGTAAAGCAGCTAAGCGCGCTAAGGTAGAAGGTACCTGCACACCACCCGCTAGGGCATATACCCGCGCAATATTATTCACCAGCGCGATGGCCTTCACTTTAATATCAATGGTGTCTTTACGCTGCTTATCTTTTTCGTAAACGAATTTTTGAAATACCGACAAAGGTACAGCGATATCGTTAGTATGCCTGGCAAGAGCAGCTAGGAATGCAGATTGTTTCAATAAGGGTTGTCGCGCCTGTTGCAACTGGCGAAACAAATCAATATCTCCTGCTGCACAACGCACATCTAAAAAGATATTAAAGTGCATAATGGCGCTTTTAGTGGGTGAAGCTATCCATTGCTTGGCTTCGTCAATGGCCTTATCTAACGGTAAACGAAGCGCGTCATTACTCGCCATGATATTACCATTGCATAGCTTTATGCCGCATTTTGCCAGGCCTTGGCATACGTAACTCGCCATATTCCGAAAGTATTCAGCCTGTGTTTGATTGGGGGATTTAGCGAGTAAAAGGCCATTATCCTGATCCGATCCTAGGGTTTGATCTTCCCGCGCTTGCGATCCATACACTAACCACGCAAACATCATCGGCGCTTTCCCGTGGGCCTGTTGGAAAAACGTAATTAGCTTTCGCGTCATAATGTCGGTGGCCTGCGAAAGTACCTTTCCCGCAATATCAAAATCTCCCATCCGTTTGGCGTGTGAAGACAAATAATGAGGGAGTTGCCAAGACAGTCGCGTCAACGCATACAAGCTATCGGCTTTGGAAAGCGCGCCCATAATAAACAATACATTGCCTTTTTGCTGACGCACGATATCGGTAGCGGTAATCATGCCTATAGGGGCGTTTGTCTGCTTATTAATAATAGGTAAATGATGAATGTTCTTCTCCGTCATTAATGCTAATGCATCGAACACGGTTTTTTGGTGAGTAATTTGTACCGGCGCTTTGGTCATAATCTCACTCACACTGAGACGACTATCATGTCCTTTTGCCACTACTCTATTGCGCAAATCACGATCGGTGACAATTCCAACCAGAGTTTCTTGCTGTGTAATAAGCAATGAAGACACGCTGTGCTTAAGCATTAACACGGCGGCGTCCTGAATAGACGTGGTTTCATCAGTGCTAATGGGCAATTTTTCTAAAACATCACCAAGTGGTTTGTATAACCACATAGAACTTGATGACAACGCAGCTTGGTTCTGCAAATCGTTCCGCTGTAACCCTTGAAAAAAACCAAGAACATGGGGGTTGTCGAAGAGCGCCGCTACCCGCAAAGCGGCGAACTTAAAAACTAAACCCGGACTTTCTACCACGATGTCTATTGAGTAGGTTTGGCGGTCTAATAAACCGTGAATACCAAAGTAGTCTCCGTCGCTAACATGCCGCTTCGGCTCAAAGCTGTCTTTCACCGTATATTGACCGCTTTGAATAAGGTATAAAGCGGCAGACGTCGCTTTAACGTCTGCCGCTTTTTCTTGAGTGAGGTAAATGAGTTCGGCGCCAATAAGCAAACTATCTCGCGCCGCCTCATCTAAGCTGTCAAAGGGAGCCGATGTTGCAAGAAAATCTGAAACTTGCTGTGCAATAGTCGACATCCCTTTTTTCTCCTACTAGGTTAATGAGCCGATGCTTCACCAGAGCCTTTAGGGAAGCGAATGCTTTCCACTAACTCCTGAATTTCTTGTGGCGCATCATCTGTGGCTTTAAATACCGCAAAGGCCACCAAGAAATTCACCATCATACCCAAAGTACCAATACCTTCTGGCGAAATACCAAACCACCAGTTTTCAGGGGTATTCGCAGCAGGGTTGATAAACTTAAAGTAAATGATGTAAGCCGCAGTGAAGGCAATACCTGACACCATACCTGCAATCGCGCCCTTGTCATTCATTCGCTTACTGAATATGCCCATAATAATTGCTGGGAAGAAGCTGGACGCTGCTAAGCCGAAGGCGAAGGCGACCACCTGCGCCACAAACCCTGGGGGATTAATCCCGAAGTAACCCGCAATAACAATGGCGACCCCCGCTGCCAGTCTTGCATAAAATAGCTCAGCTTTATCGGTAATATTCGGCGCAAAGTTTCGTTTCAATAAGTCATGAGACACCGACGTGGAAATAACCAACAGTAACCCCGCTGATGTAGACAACGCGGCGGCAACCCCACCGGCAGCCACTAAGGCGATAACCCAAGCAGGCAGATTAGCAATTTCTGGGTTCGCCAGCACCATGATGTCCCGATCGACCTTCATTTCATTACGCTCATCACCCGAGTAGAACATAACACCATCACCGTTTTTATCGTTAAACTCGATAAGCCCCGTTTGTTCCCAGTTTTTAATCCAGCTGGGGGCTTCGGCATAACTGGTACCGGTGAGTTCTGGCCCGTTAATGGTTTCAATCATATTCACTCTGGCGAAGGCTGCCAAAGAAGGTGCTGTGGTATAAAGTATGGCAATAAACGCCAGTGCATAGCCTGCAGATTTACGGGCGTCACGAACTCTAGGCACAGTAAAAAAGCGCACAATGACGTGAGGAAGCCCTGCAGTGCCTACCATAAGCGCGAAGGTAATAAAGAAGACATCAATCGTACTTTTGGTGCCCGAGGTGTATTCATGAAACCCTAACTCGGTAGACAAGTTATCGAGTTTCTGCAGCAAGTGCATCCCCGAACCATCGGCCAAGGTGGCACCAAAGCCGGTTTGAGGAAGAATGTGTCCTGTCACCATAATAGAAATGAATACCGCAGGAACAATATAGGCAAATATCATTACGCAATATTGCGCTACCTGAGTATAGGTAATGCCTTTCATGCCGCCTAATACGGTGTAGAAAAACACGATAACCATACCAATAACAACGCCGGCAACAATGTCCACTTCTAAGAAGCGACTGAAAACCACGCCTACGCCACGCATTTGGCCTGCCACATAAGTGAAGCACACAAATATCGCGCAGAATACTGCCACGGTTCTGGCTGTTTGTGAGTAGTAGCGGTCACCTATGAAATCAGGTACAGTAAATTTACCAAACTTACGTAGGTAGGGGGCTAAACATAGGGCAAGCAATACATATCCGCCTGTCCACCCCATAAGGTAAACGGCGCCGTCATAACCCATAAAGGAAATGAGGCCGGCCATTGAAATAAATGACGCAGCTGACATCCAGTCTGCCGCCGTGGCCATACCGTTCATCACTGGGGGAACACCGCCACCCGCTACGTAAAAGTCGTTTGTTGAACCCGCGCGAGCCCAAATGGCAATGGCGATATAAAGCGCGAAAGACGCGCCCACTATGATAAAGGTGAGAGTTTGAACGTCCATCGTATTACTCCTCGTCTACGCCGTAACGCTTGTCCATAGCATTCATCTTTGCCATATAAACAAAGATAAGCGCGACAAATACGTAAATTGAGCCTTGCTGTGCGAACCAAAAGCCCAGTTTAAAGCCAAAAAATTGGATGTTATTTAATGCGTCGACAAATAAAATGCCAGCACCAAATGACACGACAAACCATACAACCAAAAGCTTGGCAAGGAGACCTAGGTTCTCCTTCCAATAGGCTTTTTGATCGCCATCGTTTCTAAATGCCATTGTTCCGTCCTCATGTCAGGTTAATTAATTGTTTGTATTTTTACATTTCACTAACGCTCGGCTTTGTTAACGTTATTACTGCTTTGAAAAGTTGTAGAGCAATCCCTTTCCAAAACAGTAAAAGTCAAGCATTTAGGAGCTTGCAATATACTCTAGACCTGACGGAAAGAATTCCAAATGAGACCATGGTCGTAGGTAGACCATGGTCGATACAGGTATAATTGGCGCATAAATAACGAACACTTGTGAAATTTAAGTTAATAGGATAGGTATGACATTTGGTTGGGTAACACTTGCTGTTTTATATTTGTTTCTGCTGTTTTCCCTCGCCAGTTGGGGAGACAAGAACTCTCCTACAGCCCGCGCACTCACCTCGCATCCGGCCATTTATTCTCTTGCCTTAGGCATCTATTGCACGGCGTGGACATTTTTCGGCATGGTGGGGCAGGCAAGTCGTGATACCTGGATATATCTTCCTATTATGCTGGGCCCCATATTGGTGTATGTACTGGGTTATCGATTTATCTACAAGTTAACCTTGGTCAGTAAGAAACAGCATATCACCACCATCTCTGACTTTATCGCTTCCCGCTACGGTAAGCGCCAAACGGTTGCCTTGTTAGTCACGCTTATCGCCCTATTGGCAACCATTCCGTATATTGCGTTGCAGTTAAAAGCTATTGGCTCTACATTTCAACTGCTTACCCAGCAACCCAACTCACATGTCATTATTATTGCGGCTACCACTTTTATTGCTGTTTTCGCCATCTATTTTGGTACTAAGCAAACTGATGTAACCGAATATAGACGCGGCTTAATGCTGGCTATTGCCTTTGAATCTACGATCAAGTTGCTGGCGCTTATTTTGGTGGCGTTGGTGGGCTACAGTGCGTGGAAGCAATCTGCCACCGGCCCGCTTTTTGAAAGTTTCATTAACGAAGCCGCACTTTCAAAGTTCAGTTCATTTACCTTTATCGCGCAAACCATCATGGCAGCCGCGGCCATAGTTTGCTTACCCCGGCAGTTCCACGTAGCCATTATTGACAACTTGAGCCTGAGCCACTTAAAAACCGCCCGTTGGTTGTTCCCTCTGTATCTCACGATTATTTCGGCGATTATTCCCATTATTGCCATTGCCGGAAAAACGGTATTTGCAGGCAGTCAGGTAGAGCCCGATTCTTACGTTTTATCATTAGCCATGTTTTCAGAATCGGCGTTGCTTCAAGTGATTGTATTTATTGGTGGCTTATCGGCCGCTACCGCGATGATTATCGTCGCCACACTGACACTGAGTACCATGCTAACCAATGATGTCATATTGCCTAGATACCTGGCTTTTCGAGAGTCACAAGACGAAAAGCGGGATTATTCGAAGCAAATTCGCCTTATTCGGCGTGTGGTGATTGGCCTTATTTTGCTTTTGGCCTACCTGTACCATCAACAAATGACGTCCAGCCGCTCACTTCACTCTATTGGTCTTATCGCCTTTTCCTTAGTGATCCAGCTTATGCCTGCTATTGTTGGCGGTTTGTACTGGAAGCGCGCCCACGCACATGGCGTATATGCTGGCCTCATGGTGGGCTTAGTCATCTGGGTACTGTGGCTAGTGTTACCTATTGTTAGCGACCAAGTGTCGCGCCTAGAGCAAAACCATCTTATTAGCCAAGGGGCCATGTTAAGCCTTGCGGCGAATACCGTGATGTACATATTATTTTCATGGTTAGCACCCCAGCGATTGGTAGACAGAATTCAGGCGGAAGCGTTTGTCTCTCCTGCTATCGTTAAAAGCAATCTCACGAGCAAACACTCTACAAATATAACGGTATCAGACCTCATCACCCTCCTCTCTACGTTTATGGGGGAAGGACGATGCGCGCAATTGCTTGACCAGTATCAACAGCTAAATCATTGCGAATTGCCCAAAGAAGAACCCCCAACGCAAGATTTTCTTGCCTTTTGTGAACGGGCGCTGGGAGGTGTGATTGGCGCCTCTAGCGCCAAGGTGTTACTTGATAGCGTATTGCGCGGTAAAAAAATGGACTTTACTGAAGTCATCAATTTCTTTGACGACACCACGCAAGCGATGCAGTTTAATATGACCGCGCTTTTGACGTCCCTTGAGAATATGGATCAAGGCATTAGCGTGGTGGACAAACACCTAAATCTGGTGGCTTGGAACAAGCGTTATGCGGCGTTATTCACCTACCCGGAAGATTTGTTAGTGGTGGGAGCGCCCATTGAAAAGCTCATTCGCTTTAACGCGGCTCAAGGTGAATTTGGCACACTGGATGTAGACAAAGAAGTTGAGAAACGTTTAGAGCATTTACGTTCGGGCACTTCCCACCGCTTTACCCGTCAACGTAAAGACGGCCGCGTGATTGAAATGGTGGGTAACCCCTTACCCGGTGGCGGTTTTGTAACCAGCTTTAACGACATTACCGGGCACATTGAAATTCAACAAGCGCTAGAAGAATCTAATATTGATTTGGAAGCGCGTATTAAAAAACGTACTGAAGAAGTTCACTCAATTAACGCCGAACTTAGATTAGAAATAGAGCGTCGCTCTGAAGCTGAAAAAGAGCTTATTCGCGCACGTAAAGCGGCTGAAGACGCCAATGCCAGTAAAACCCGGTTTTTAGCCCTAGCCAGCCACGACGTATTGCAACCATTAAATGCAGCAAAGCTTTATATCACGGCCCTGCAGGAGCAAGAACTGCCGACGCAAGTGAGTAGTATCATAGACAAACTCAATCATAGTGTGACGTCCAGCGAGGCGCTTATTGGTACCTTGTTAGATATTGCACGGTTAGACCAAGGGGAAATGAAACCCGACATTGAAGATGTAGATTTACGTGCACTTCTTACCCCGCTCATTGATGAAATGCGCATGCGTGCGTTAGAAAAAGGCTTGAAACTGTGCGTACGGATACAAGCGGTAAGGGTAAAGGCAGATAAAACTTTCCTATATAGAATCACTCAAAACCTACTCTCCAATGCAGTGAAGTACACTCAACAAGGCAAAGTCCTTTTTATTGCAAGAAAACAAAAAGGTAAGGTGACAATAGGGGTTTACGATACTGGTATAGGTATTTCAAACGACAAAATAGACACTATTTTCAATGATTTTTTCCGCACTAACCAAAGTAGTGAACATGGGTTGGGGTTGGGCTTAGGCATAGTGCGTCGCTTAGGCGAACAAATGAATAGCCAGATTCGGGTAACGTCATCGCTAGGAAAAGGCAGTGTCTTCAAATTCGCCCTCCCCTATGCCGGCGAAAAGCAAATTCAAGCCGCTTTCGTTAAGGCCAAAAATACCACCTTTAGTGGCTTACGTATCCTATGTGTGGACGACCAAAAAGAAAACTTAGACGCAATGCAAACGCTGCTTGAGAAGTGGGGCATTTCGGTGTCATTGGCCAACACGTGGCAAGATGCCATGTCTATCAGTGCGTCTGTGTCGCCGCACATTTTGCTCATGGATTATCAATTAAGTCATAAAAAAGAAGAGAATGGCTTAGCATTAATTGAAGCCATACGCACAGCACAAAATGTCGTACTGCCTGCGGCGCTAATTACCGCGACCCACGATGAAGACTTGGTGACTCGCTGTAAGGAACAAGGCGTTAACTACCTAGCTAAGCCATTGAAACCTGCAAAATTGCGCGCCCTTCTTCAAAGTATGACGCGCTTTATTCGCGATGCCAGCTAGCGCAATTTACACCTTAGTGGGCTTTTTCCGTCCCTTTGCTGTGGGGAGCGCTGAGTCGGTGTCGGCTTCTCTGCTTTTTAGCCCAACTTTGCCCATGGTTCCCCATGCTTGTTTGGGGTTAATCAATACAGGGCGCGTCAAAATTAAATTATTCGGGTACATTAAGGTTTCCCGCTCAGTAGTCAGCAAGCGAGTACTAAAAGGCCCCACATCAGCGATGTAGCCTTCAATATAATTGTCACCGTCAAGAATACGGACAAAATTACCTCTTCTATACGCCACATTGGTAAGCAAAATAAAGTAGGCGGTAATGTTGCTTAACAATGACCAACTGGCAAACAGTGCGACGCCCGTTACGGTCAATATAGAGGTTGATAGCACCAGCAAGCCAGAAAAATCAATGCCCCATGCCAGTAGCAGTAAAGATAGGGATAAAGTTGCCACCAGCACTCTTGCAGCAAAAACCCCCTTGATAGCACTGGTCGACTTTAATTTTGTTTTCTCGATGTTGGTTTCAAGTTTAGGTAAAAGTTTACGCGAAACACTGAGGTAAAAAACCAGTACCACTAGGCTCCAGATAAGATTGCTTTGATACTCAATAACCCAATTGACCCCGCCTTGCCACCATGCCATTTGCTTTTCCCTACTCCAGGTACTTGTCGTTCGTTGTACTAAGATAAACTACCCTAGCCTTGGTTTAAACAGTAAAACCAAAGCGGCGCATACTACGCTTAAGCTTGCTGACCTTCATTCAATTATTAAAATCGAAACCACAATAATTTTTCATAGGACAGACCCGCTCCGCTCCATTACTATGCGCGCAAATTAGGTGGCTAAATTTCATCCTAACACCTAAGCTAGCTAGAACTAGCGCTACCCTTTATCTCGATATAAACAAACTTTTAAGGTAATAACACCATGCGCATTGCGATTTTGTCTCGTAACCCTCGCCTTTATTCTACATCGCGTCTTGTTGAAGCGGGTATTGCAAAAGGCCACGAAGTGGATGTGATTGACACCATGCACTGCTACATGGACATCACCAGTGCAAGACCATCTGTTCGTTATAAGGGGAAGAAACTGCCCCACTATGATGCCGTAATCCCACGTATTGGGGCTTCAGTGACATTCTATGGCACCTCCGTTGTACGCCAATTTGAAATGATGGGAACGTACAGCCTAAATGAGTCAGTGGCCATTAGCCGCTCTCGAGATAAACTGCGTTCGTTACAATTGCTATCTCGCAAAGGTATTGGCATGCCTCGTACAGGCTTTGCTCATCACCCCGACAAAATAGACGATGTCATTAAAACCGTAGGCGGCGCTCCGGTAGTGATTAAGCTATTAGAAGGCACCCAAGGCATCGGCGTTGTACTTGCAGATACCCACAAAGCCGCAGAATCTATTATTGAGGCTTTTATGGGGCTTAACGCCAGCATATTGGTGCAAGAATTTATTAAAGAAGCGGGCGGGTGTGATATTCGTTGTTTCGTTGTGGGAGGAAAAGTAGTGGCCGCAATGAAGCGACAGGCCGCACCTGGAGAGTTTCGTTCAAACTTGCATCGAGGCGGCCAAGCCAGCTTAGTTCGACTAAGCCCAGCAGAACGAAAAACAGCGGTAGACGCGGCTAAAACGATGGGGCTAAACTGCTGTGGTGTAGATATTCTGCGTTCAAACAATGGCCCTGTTGTCATGGAAGTCAACTCATCGCCTGGCCTTGAGGGCATTGAAAAAGCCACCAACAAAGATGTGGCTGGCATGATTATCGATTTTATTGAAAAAAGTGCTGAGCCATTTAAAACAAAAACAAGAGGTAAAGGCTAAGTGACCACGGATACATTAGTGATTGGGGGGCAATCTATTGCTCCTGGCGAAACCGTTAAAATTGATTTGGAAATGCCACCGCTATATACCGCCACCAACATGAGCATTCCTGTATACGTTAAACGTGGAAAACGCCCTGGCCCAGTGATGTTTGTCAGTGCCGCAATACACGGTGACGAATTAAACGGCATTGAAATTGTGGGCAGGCTTATTCGTTCTAGCGCGATTACTCGGTTACGCGGTACTTTAATTGCCGTGCCCATGGTTAATGTATACGGTGTACTTAATCAGTCACGCTATTTACCCGACAGACGAGACTTAAACCGTAGTTTTCCAGGCAGTAAAAAAGGCTCCTTAGCCGGTCGTTTAGCGAACCTGTTCTTTAAAGAGGTAGTCAGTAAATGCGACGTAGGCATAGACCTGCACACAGGGGCAATTCACCGTAGTAATTTACCTCAGATTCGCGCCGACTTAGACGACCCAGACGTACTAGAGATGGCTAAGGCGTTTGGCGTACCCGTGTTGCTGAATGCAGAGTTACGAGATGGATCCCTTAGAGAAGCGGCGAGCGAAGCCGGCGTTAAAATTTTACTTTACGAGGCTGGGCAAGCCCTTAGGTATGACGAGTTTTCCATTCGTGCGGGATTTAAAGGCATTATCAATACCATGCGGCATTTAGGCATGCTAAATAAAAGCCGTAGTAAAGGGCACAATATTAAGCGCTTTATTGCGCGTCAAAGCGGTTGGGTGCGTGCGGTGGAAAGTGGCTTTGTTACCCATCTGGCGCAATTGGGCGATCATGTGAATAAAGGCGACAAACTGGCTAATATTGCCGACCCTTTTGGTACCTTTTTAAGCAGTATTGAAAGTCCAGCGGAAGGCGTGGTCATTGGAAAACAAAACATTCCGTTAACGCAAGAAGGTGAAGCCGTTTATCACATTGCGTATTTCTCGCAACCTGATAGCGTGGCTGAACATGTGGAACGGCTTCAGGATAACTTACTTCCATCCGAACAAAACATGGTTGAATGAGAATACCTTAATGACGCAAAAGAAAATTGTAGGTGCAGTAGAATGGTGCGATTTACCCGCACTGTTCATTACTGACCTGAACGTAAGAGTGGATACTGGTGCGGCCACTTCCTCTCTGCATGTTGATAATATCGAAGAGATAGAGGTGGATGAAGAGCTTTGGATTAGTTTTGATATTCACCCTGATATTTACAACGTCGATAAAGTGGTGAGAAGTAAAGCCAAAGTAGAAGGCCAAAAACGGGTAAAAAGCTCGACGGCTACCCGTGAAAAGCGTTACGTTATAGTCACCCCTATTATTATGGATGGTGTGGAATGGGAAATTCAGCTCACACTCACTGACAGGTCAGAAATGACCTATATGATGTTGTTAGGCAGAGAGGCCATGAGTGGTCGCTTCATCGTTGACCCTGAACATGATTTTTTACTCACCAGCAAAGACTAAAGGCAAAGGTAATGTTTATACGTAGCCTGCTCGTTTCTGTATTAAGCGCAACGCTAATCACTGCCACCAGTGCCGTGGTTGGGAACTTAGCGTTTGCCACTACAATAAAAGAACCCGCGGTAGAGGCAGCCTCAAACTTACCCCATAGCGTTTTACGTTTACCCAATGTTCACCCAGGTAGAGACCCGATATACGCCTATGCGAAGCAGGTGCTTACTATGGCACTCGATGCAACAGCAGATGAATACGGGACCTTCGAGCTTATTGTGAGCGAACAGGAAGTCGCACAAGAGCGGCAATTACGAAGCTTAGAACACAGTATGTTGGATGTGACCTGGAGCGTCACGTCTATTGAAAGAGAAAAACAACATAAAGCGATTAGAATTCCACTGATGGGCGGCTTATTCGGTATGCGTACCTTATTTATCCGCGCAAACGATACGCGCTTTAATGACCCCTTAAGCCTGGCAGCGTTAAAAACGATGCGGGCAGTTCAAGGCTACGATTGGCCAGATACTCGCATTTTTCGCCACAACAATATACCCGTACTGGAAACCACCTATCGCGCCTCGTTTAGAATTGTTGCTGAAGGCTTTGCTGATATGTTTCCACGTAGCGTGCTGGAAATACAAAATGAATGGGATAACCTTTCTCCTGGCGATAATTTGGCCATCGAGCCTCACCTTGTCATTCATTATGATAGCCCTATGTTCTTTTTTGTCAGTTCAGATAGAGAAGATTTAGCCACTCGCATAGCCAAGGGGTTACTCATACTTTTAGAAACAGGCGAATTACAGCAAAGCCTCTATGCCTTAGAGGTATACAAGCAAAGCTTGGCATTATTGGAAAATAGGCAACGTATTGAACTTGAAAACCCGTTATTAAGCGAACAAAGCCGTCAAGCACTCGCCACCTACCTTCCTTATTTTACCGGCACACCTAAGCCATAGTGCCTCTGTCAGCATTCATTAAGAGAAGGTGAAGCGCGCTTCTGCGTCAGGGCAATGTGATACCCTGCAACGGTTTTACTTAGGTGGTTCCAATTCTAACTGAGAGGCAATCAACACGGCTTGAGTTCGGTTGTTAATACCCAGCTTCTTAAAGATTGCCGTCACATGTGCTTTCACTGTGGCTTCTGCGATATCTAAATTGTATCCAATTTGTTTGTTTAACAAGCCATCACGCATATAGCATAAAACCTTATACTGCGACGGTGTGAGTGAGGCAACATTATCGGCAAGCTGAGAAAAGGCTTCATCAACTTCTTCAACACTGTCACTTAACCCTTCAGGCAACCAAACATCGCCATCTAAAATAGCTTGCACTGCCTGTGCTATATTGCCAGAGCTGGTGGTTTTAGGGATAAAGCCCAGCGCCCCAGCACTGATGATTTTAGATATGATAGTGCTATCCTCTGTACCTGACACTACGGCCACGGGCACATGAGGGAAAAGCTTACGAATATGCAATAAGCCAAACAAATCGTTGCTGCCGGGCATATGCAGGTCGAGAAGGAGTAAGTCGATATCCTCCTGCTTAAGAATATCGACCGTGGTGGTTAAGTCTCCCGCCTCTTTAAGAGTCAGTGCGGGCAAGGACAATGATAACGACCCTTTCAGGGCATCCCGATACAGCGGATGATCATCGGCGATTAACAACGTTATCATTGCATTTCCTTTGTTTTCTATTTATTCAGCCTCTCTTCAATAAGTGTATCAACAACCGAGGGATCGGCCAATGTCGATGTATCACCTAATTGCTCGTGCTCATTAGCTGCAATCTTACGCAAGATACGACGCATAATTTTTCCTGAACGCGTTTTCGGCAGCCCACGAGACCACTGAATCATATCAGGTGTGGCAATAGGGCTAAGTTCCTGCCTTACCCACGCTTTCAATTCTTTGGTTAATGCGTCATCGGCCTCTACACCTTCGTTTGGTGTTACATAAACGTAGATGCCCTGCCCTTTAATGTCATGGGGGAAGCCCACAACCGCGGCTTCGGCCACCTTAGGATGTGCCACCAGCGCACTTTCAATTTCAGCAGTTCCAAGACGGTGCCCAGACACATTTAACACGTCATCAACGCGGCCGGTGATCCAAAAGAAATCATCCTCATCCCTGCGTGCTCCATCTCCGGTGAAGTAAACACCCTCATACGCGCTAAAGTAGGTATTAATAAAGCGTTGATGGTCTCCATATACGGTGCGCGCTTGGCCCGGCCAACTGTCTTTAATCACCAAGTTGCCCTCAGCTACGCCGTCTAGTTCTCGGCCATCAGCGTCAAACAAGGCCGGCTGAATACCAAAGAAAGGGCGCGTGGCTGAACCTGGTTTAAGGGGAGTCGCCCCCGGAAGCGGAAGAATCATGTGACCACCGGTTTCTGTTTGCCACCAGGTATCGATAATAGGGCAACGACCCTCACCAATGACCCGGTGATACCATTCCCACGCTTCTGGGTTAATAGGTTCGCCCACGGTGCCTAACAGTTTAAGTGACGATAAATCACAGCCTTCGGCAGGTAGGTCGCCATGTGCCATTAACGCACGAATTGCCGTGGGTGCGGTGTAAAGGCTGTTGACTTTATACTTTTCCACAACTTGCGCTATGCGCTTAACATCGGGATAGGTAGGTACACCTTCAAAGAAAACTTGGCTGGCACAATTAACCATTGGGCCATAAACCATGTAGCTATGGCCGGTTACCCAACCAACGTCAGCGGTACACCAGTAAATATCATTCTCTTTGTAATCAAAGGCATATTTAAACGTCATGGCACTGTAAAGTAAATAACCGCCCGTGGTATGCACCACCCCTTTCGGCGTGCCAGTAGAGCCCGAAGTGTAAAGAATAAAGAGGGGATCTTCTGCGTTCATCACTTCGGGTTCGCACTGGGCTGAGCAACCTTCAACGGCATCTTGCCACCACACGTCATAATCTGGGTTCCAGCTAACATCACCACCCGTAAGCTTATGCACTACCACATGGCTAATTGACGGGCACGCGCCATCAGCTAAGGCTTTATCAACGTTCGCTTTTAATGGAATGCTACGCCCTGCTCGACGGCCTTCATCTGCGGTGATCACGACTTTTGCCGAACTGTCGTTAATACGATCGGCAATAGCATTTGGAGAAAAGCCGCCAAAGATAACAGAGTGTACCGCGCCAATACGGGCACAGGCTAACATTGCATAAGCGGCCTCTGGCACCATAGGCATGTAAATGGCCACTCTATCGCCCTTGGTAACACCCATGTCTTTTAGGGCATTGGCAAGCTTACACACTTCATAATGCACTTCTTGGTAGGTCACATCTAAGCTGTCGCTTGGTTCGTCGCCTTCCCAGTGAAAGGCCACCTTTTTTGCGTTGTCGGCTAAGTGTCTGTCGATGCAATTATAACTCGCGTTCAACTGCCCATCTTCAAACCACTTAATAGAAACGTCGTCTTTACCAAAATGCGTATTTTTAATGGTTTCTGGCGTTTTGTACCACTCCAACATGCTGGCACTCTCTGCCCAAAACGCTTCAGGCTCTTCGACAGAGCGCGTGTACATCTCAGCATAGGCTTCAGCAGTAAGGTGTGTGGATGCCTTAATGGCTTCTGGAACAGGATACGTCTTGCTGGCAGTCATTCAATTGCCTCCAATTATCAATAAGGTAAATTCACGAATATAATGGCTACACACTCTAGTCATTCGACAACAAAGAAAAATGAGACTTTGGTCTTAGCAATACCATACAAAGGAGATCATACTATAGTCTTATGCGACTATTGGCCTATTCACATCTGCGAATAGGTTGTCAAAATCAACCTTGTTAACGTTGCATTTACATACATTTAACCACACTTCTGGAAATAATATGATGAAAGCTACAATAAAAAATTCGGCGATAGCAGTCAGTCTTTGCCTTAGTGCGGGAGTCGCAAGCGCTGCCACAGTAGGAGACACTCAAGTTAAATTTACCGGTTATGTCAAAGCCGACGCCATGATAAGCAACTACTCTGAGGGCTCCTTGGCCTCAGGCAGTATTGGCCGAGACTTCTACATACCGTCACTCACCCCGGTTTCCGGTGGTGACGAAGGCACGCAACTTGATGCGCACATTAAGCAATCCCGCTTTCGTTTTACCACAAATACTCCCGTTGATGATGAGAACAGTATTACTGGGGTGCTAGAACTCGACTTCATCGTCACTAGCGGCGGTGATGAAAGAATAAGTAACTCCTATGTCCCCCGAATCCGCCATGCCTTCATCAAATATCAAAACTGGCTTATTGGTCAAACTTGGACCACGTTCATGGACGTGGGTTCGCTACCAGAATCTCTTGATTTCATTGGGACGACTGACGGTATTACATTTGGTCGTCAAGTCATGGTGAGGTACACCAGTGGCGGGCTTCAAATTGCGTTAGAGAACCCTGAAACCACAGTGACTCCCAACGGTGGGGGAAGCCGAATTGTGGCTGACGATAATGCCGTACCGGATCTCATTGCGGCCTATACCGTTAAACAAGACTGGGGCTACGTAAAGCTTGCCGGGCTTGTGCGACAGTTATCCTATGATGATGGCGCAGATATTGATGCTGACGAGACCAGCATGGGTGTGGCGGTGTCAGGAAAATACATGCTAAACAATGGCGATGATATTCGCTTTATGTTTAATACTGGCTCTGGGTTGGGCCGCTATTCTGCATTAAATGCATCAAATGGCGCTGTTATTACGCCTGACGGTGACTTAGAAGCTATCGACTCGACAGGATATGCCATTGCTTACCGTCACGTATGGAACGAAAAAACCCGCAGCAGCATTATGTTTTCTGCGTATGAAGCAGATAACGACATTGAGTTAACGGGTGACAGCGTTACAGACAGCACCTATAGCACACGGGTTAACCTATTGTATTCGCCAACGAAAGTACTCACCTTTGGGGCTGAATATGCGTATGCTCATAGAGAAGTAGAATCTGGGCTAGAAGGCGATATGAACCGCATTCAAGTCTCTGCAAAATATGCGTTTTAAGCGCTATACCACAGGGTCGTAAAACACGTAACAAGGCGCGTCAGTGAATGGCGCGCCTTGGCTTTATTTACACTGACGCAAAAATAATACCTAACGGCATACAGAAAAATAACCCACCGATATAGGCCACGCCATAAAGCTTAGTGTCTGCCACCATAACGGAGAGTTTATATGAAAGATCTAATGGGATGTTTCTTAGCATTGGCAGACCATAAATGAGGGTGACCCCTATCACATTGTAGAGCAAATGCACGATGGCAATTTGCAGTGCAAACCCCGCATTAACGCCCACCACACCTAGTGCAGCAATAAGCGCTGTTATACAAGTACCCACATTAGCACCTAGGGTAAACGGATAAATATCTTTCGCTTTTAAAATGCCACTGCCAACCAGAGGAACCACCAACGAAGTTGTTGTTGAGGAAGATTGAACTAGCACTGTCATTAGCGCCCCGGAAGTTATGCCTGAAAGCGGCCCTTTACCAATACTTCTATGCAGAATCTCTTTCGCTTTACCCACCATCAGCGATTTCATG
Organism: Alteromonas sp. B31-7; assembly: GCF_015767655.1. Taxonomy (NCBI): domain Bacteria; kingdom Pseudomonadati; phylum Pseudomonadota; class Gammaproteobacteria; order Alteromonadales; family Alteromonadaceae; genus Alteromonas; species Alteromonas sp. B31-7. Next base: position 657,096 of record NZ_CP065233.1, on the reverse strand, counting down.
ATTCGACCCATGTAAGTAATAGAGAGCACAATAAGGCCAATACCAATAAGGATCTTAAACACGCCGGGATACACGGAAGGTAAGGCACTCAACATTCCAGATACCACGTCAAGAGCCGGTTGGGTGATGGCTTTTATGGGGTTGAATCCGTCCATTCCCGATGTACTTCCCGTATCGAGTAGCGCCACAATGGCACCTGACAGGTATTCGAGAACGCCAAAAGCCATTTCTAATGGCAGAAAGATAAGCACCGACATAACATTGAAAAAGTCGTGAATAGTGGCGGCATTGAAGGCGCGCTGAAATTCATCCTTACGTGCTACATGGCCTAAGCTCACCAGAGTATTGGTAATACTGGTACCAATATTGGCCCCCATCATCATTGGGATGGCTATGGTAATGGGCAAACCACCCGCGACCATACCGACAATAATTGATGTTACTGTGCTTGATGACTGGATCAGTGCCGTGGCAACCATACCGATGATTAGCCCCATAATAGGGTTGGAGGCAAATGAAAATAACTCTTTGGCGTGATCGCCGGTAGCCACTTTGAAGCCGCTGCCAATCATGCTTACCGCAAGCAACATCACATAAACTAACGCAGCAAGAAGTAACCATCGCATCCAGTTGCGTTGAGGGGACTCTGATTCAAGTGTAAAGGGCGTTTCAGTTACTGACATAATTTTTATAGTGTATCGAGTAGATTAGAACTCATACTATGACGAAGTTATGACAGATAAATGAACGCCCAAAAGCAATTAAAAACCCGCTGGATATTGGCGTATGATGTTAGAGATTTCATCTAATACCGGCGCTTCTAAATGAAGTGAAAAGGCATCGATATTTTCACTCAACTGCGCCTCTGACGTAGCACCAATAATGGTAGAAGTAACACCATCAACTTGCTTACACCAGGCCAGTGCGAGTTGTGCCGGCGTGATACCGACATCTTGTGCTAATTTTACATACCGCGCGGTGGCCTCTTGCGCCTGGGGTTTATTTCTAAACAGCCCTTGGCGCTGCGGCAATGTCCATCGCGATCCAGCTGGGCGCGCTTCATTTTGATACTTACCACTTAACATTCCTGTTGCTAAAGGCGACCAAGGTAAATACGCAATGTCTTCGATAGCGCACATTTCAATAAGATAGGGCCAGTCTTTTTGATGCAACAAACTAAATTCGTTTTGAATAGACACGGGTTTCGGCACAGACATCTCATGGCACAGCATAAGAAAAGTATGAATCCCCCAAGGGGTATCGTCTGATAACCCCCAATGTATAATTTTACCTGCGTCCAAAGCCGCTTTGATTCCACGCAAAATATCGCGCATGCCTTCAACTTCTTGCTCTCGGTTAATGCGACTTGGCGTAAGTCGATTGGGCCAATGCTTACCAAAATGTGGTGTGCTTCTGTTTGGCCAATGCAATTGATACACATCGATGTAGTCTGTTTTCAGCCGAGCCAAAGAGGCGTCTAGCGCGGTTGCAATGCCTGTGCGTGTAATTGGACCGCCATTACGGATATAGGTAAACCCACTGCCGACTATTTTGGTCATCACAACAAGTTCACTGCGCTTGTCACTATGACGAGAAAGCCAGTTCCCTAAAATACGCTCTGTGTCGCCATAGGTATCGCTGTTAGGTGGCACGGGGTACATTTCCGCCGTGTCGATAACATTCACGCCCCGTTCTAACGCCATAGCGAGCTGAGCATCCGCATCACTTTGCGTATTTTGTATGCCCCAGGTCATGGTACCTAAACACACATCAGACACTTTCAGGCCGCTACTGCCTAATACATGGTATTGCATTCTACTTCCTATTATTTCTTTGCACTGGCTTTGGTTTGCTGGGCAAGCTCGGCTTCCACACTTGCTAGCCGGTCTTCAATACTTTTACGCGATTCCACCATCTCATTGGCTAATTCTGCCAAGGATTTGAATTCAGCAAACCCTAACTTTCTGGTATCAATTTTTTGATATTGTCGCTTACAGCGATAAAAGAACATAACGAAGTTAGCAAAAGCGCGATGAAATGTCGCAAAACTCTTGATAAGCACCAGTATTAATACGATAGAAGTCATGACAGCAATGCTTATGCTGTACACCTTTACTCTGTTTTCTTGTTCTGTAATTAGGGGCTGTAGTGCTTTATCAATGTTGCCCAATCGCGACTCCACATTGTGAGCTTCAGCGCGAAACGTACCCTGTAATCCCTCATTGTGGGAAAGTCCTAAATCTTGATAATGAGACACCAATGTGGTCACCGCGAGTTGATACGCCACAATACGCTGACGTAGCGGTTCATTACCATTATCTATTCTGCTTTTAAGATAGTCTACCAGTTGTAATGCGTGAGTAGCGTGGAATTGGTCTTTCGTTAGTTGAAAATCACGCAGCGCTAAACGAGCCGCATCAAGTTGCACTAACGCCTCGGAGCCAAGCCCAAAGTAAGGGTCGTTGAGCAGGCTTTCTTCTAGCTCGTGAAGATGGCCTAATAATCCGCTGTTATAGGTTAACCCTATTTCTGTTTGCAGATTGACAACACGTCGAAACAGCTGTTGATATTCATTTAGTGCTTCAGCCAGGTCGCCGCCTAAGTCGTTCGACACCTGGTACTGGGCAAATAAAGGGCTAAGGGTATTTAACTTTTCGCTGAACGTTTCTGCACGGCCATTAAACTGATGAAAGTAGCTTTCTTGGTGCCTTAATAGAAAATCTTTCTCATGGCGACGCATTTGCAGTAAATCTTGTCCCATCCTCAACAGTAAATCCCGCTGTTGATTTAGGTTAATGAGGCGCTGGGTAAAATAATGTTGGCTTGCCACCAACATGCCCATTCCAATAACGCAAATAAGCGTCATCAGAACTAACCTAGACTTTATAGAATCAAATTTCATACTGAAACACACTCCACGAGATACCTAAAAAATAAGCCTTTTTAATCTGTAATCAAAAAGGCTTATTTCAATTTTAGTGTGTTGTTATGACTTTCGTATGTCAGTGCGAGAAATAGCGACTAATGGATGAGTTACTCACCGTCTTTTAGCGCTTTCGCTAAAGCGTAGTTACCTTGAGATAGCGCGATATCGGCAACCGTGTTACCGGCTTTGTCTTTATGGTGGGTATCTGCACCTTTGTCAATCAAGGTATTGATGATTTCTTGCCTATCGAACAAGCTAGCAAACATAAGTGCCGTTTGGCCTTGCTCGTTTTCTTCGTCAATGTTGCAGTCTGCAAATACCAGTTGATTAGCAACCGAAACATGACCTTTGAATATTGCGCCCATCAGGGCCGTATTGCCGCGATTGTCCTCTTGGCAAGGATTCGCCTTAGCAGTATTTATTAAATAATCAACGGTATCAGTATGCCCGTGATATGCGGCTAAAATAAGGGCCGTGTAGCCTTTTTCATCTGCAACGTTAGCATCTAACCCGGCATCGTAAAATGCCTCAAGCATAGCCTGGTTGCCTTCTCGAGCCGCATCAAAATAGCGCGCTTTTAAAGACGCCAAGTCGGTATTTGCTTGGCTAGCAAATGTGACAATTAAAAACGAAAAAACAATCAACGACTTTTTAAATAATGACATCATCTTTAATTACCTTTTTAACTCGCTAACGCATGGGTGAAATGTGTAGCTTGGGTTAAGAAAGGGGCGCACTCAAAAGAGCACGCCCATTATTATAGGAAGATAAGCGTATTACTGCATGAGTGCGGTTAGGCTTTCAGCAACTTTCTTCGCTTTCGCTGCACGAGCAGCTTGCTCTTCCATCAGGTCTTTCGCAGCCTGACGTACTTTAGACATAGGTGCTTTCGCTAGCTTAGCAACGCCCTTACCATAGTCTTTATCAGCGTTGTACATAAATGCACTGATGATGACGCGAATTTCTTCTTCTGGTACTGATGCCAACGCACCGCCAAGGTTGTTGATTAGGTTCTTACGACCTTGCTTATCAAGGTTGCGATAAAACTCACCTGCTTGTTTGAAGTTTTGCTCCTTATAGAAAGGAATTTGTTGTGTCATACCTGCAAGCGGCTTGCTTGAGTAACGGTATGCTGGGTCTTCATTCAAGTCTAAGCGACGGCTAGGCTGGTAGTTAACATCACGGTTCGTTGATGTTGTACGAAGCTGGCCATGTTGCTCGTGGTTGTTGATTTCAACATTCTTAGGCGCATTTACAGGAATGCGATACGCATTCACACCTAAACGATAGCGCTGTGTATCAGCATACGAGAACAGACGACCTTGCAGCATTCTGTCTTCTGACGGCTCAATACCCGGAATTAAGTTGCTTGGTGCAAAGGCGGCTTGTTCAGTTTCTTCAAAGAAGTTATCTGGTACACGGTTAAGCACTAAGCGACCAATTTTCTTTGCAGGTACAAGCGACTCAGGCCAAATTTTAGTGGTATCAAGTGGGTTAAAGTCGAAGTCATCTAACTGCTCCGGCTCTAGCTCTTGTAAGTATAAATCCCAAGAAGCTGTTTCACCTTTCTCACCTATACGGGTATACACGTCAGTGGTGTGTGGCTGGAAGTCCATACCTTGCATCTTCATTGCTTCTTCAGCGGTGAAGTTTTTAATTGACTGGTTCGCTTTCCACGTGAATTTCACGTACTTGTAATTCCCTTCGTCATCGACAAATTTAAACGCGTGCACACCTGAACCATCCATATTGAGATAGCTTGCTGGCGTGCCGTAATCAGAGAAAAGCATCGTTAACGTATGCGTAGACTCTGGTACGTGTGAGAAAAAGTCGAAGATACGCTTAGCATCTTGCTTGTTCGTTACCGGAGAAGGTTTAAAAGCGTGAACCATATCTGGAAATTTAATCGCATCGCGAATAAAGAACACAGGGAAGTTGTTACCTACCAAGTCCCAGTTACCTTGCTCAGTGTAAAACTTAACGGCGAAACCACGAGGGTCGCGCAAGGTTTCAGGGGAAAGGTGGCCGTGTACGACAGACGAAAAGCGTACAAATACTTCCGTTTTCTTACCTTCACCTTGGAAAGGCGCAGCAACGGTGTCGTCAGATAGATCAACATAGTTTTCATAGTAACCGTGAATACCAACACCACGTGCGTGAACCACACGCTCTGGAATACGCTCACGGTCGAACGCTGCAAGCTTCTCAATTAAATGAGAATCTTGTAGCAATACAGGACCCCAAGGACCCGCTGTTTGAGAGTTTTGGTTATCGCCTACTGGCGCACCGTTTTGGCGAGTAAGCGTGTCGGCGCCCACTCCCATTGATAACATACCGGCTGTAACACAGCCTAAAATGACTTTAGACAAGGTGGTTTTCATTATGCAGCTCCTGACTGACTAGCTAGACTATTGACTTCACTACTAATAGTTCTTTTCACTTCAACGCATACTTGGTCGCCATAGTAATTGTTCGCGTAGTTGCATTGAGTTTGATTCGGAATAAACGATGAACGGGGCGTATTCGTCATTGTTAGTTTTTTTAAAATTGTGCTCATTTCGCTCTCCTTGATAAGATGCGAGCATTATTCATAATTCAGAAAAACTATTAAAACGACTTAATATGATTAAGTTGATTGAATTTATCGATAGTAAAGATGCTAGATTTCAGCAAAGAGTTGTGTATTTACGTTGGTTAAACGACAAGATAAGTGAGTACCTTTTATGAGTACTCACTGTAATTTGATGGGAGGGGTGCGAATAGCAAGCGAAGCAAAGCCGATTAAGCTTTAAACCAAGGACCTTTTATTGCTAGCGTTCTTGAAGGTGAGTAAGTATTTACAAATAGCGTTTCTCCGTCAGGAGAAAAACACGCGCCGGCAAGTTCAGTTTGCGCATGTAGGCGGGCAAAATTGTAGACTTCCCCGGTAGGCGTAACGCCACGAAGGTGATTATCCACAATATCGGTATATTGATCTTCACAGACCAATAAATGGCCATTTGGACATACCGTTAAATTATCACCAAAGTTATAAAGGTTTTTGTCTTGGCTTTCTAAGAACAATTGCAGTTTGTCTTGTGTGCCATCTTCTGAGGGCACCAAACGCATTACTTGGCCTAGCTGTTTGGCGCCGCCATTAGTGCAGCAAAAGTAAAGCTCATCTTCCCCCCAATGTATCCCTTCGCCGCGGGCAAATACGGCCGCGCCTTTCTTATAACCTTGTATTCGTAAATCATTATTGGGGCTTTCGGGGTTATCCAGCGCCACCCACTCCACATCAAACCACTGTGACAGAGGCATGGTTGTAGCATTCCAGTTACGGGTATCAAATTTAGGCTTCCCTTTTACCACCAAGGCTTCCAATTGACCGCCATTCGCCAGGTTCCCGTATTCATTCGGAACAAAGCGATATAGCAAACTATCGCCCGTATCCTCAGTTAAATAGACAATACCCGTAGCAGGGTCTACACAGGCCGCTTCATGATTAAAACGCCCCATGGCTTTAAGAGGTTTTGCTTCTACCATACTGGTTGCACTGGCAGGCACCTCAAAAATATAACCATGATCTTTCTGTACAACCCCATTAGGCCGGTCTACCGACTCTTCACAGGTTAACCAAGTGCCCCATGGCGTAATACCACCCGAGCAGTTCCGTACAGTCCCCGACAAGCTAATAAATTCACGTTCAACCAATTGCGTTTTCGTGTTGTACAAAAGGGTCGTCGTGCCACCCGGTAAAGCCACGCCACTTGCGTAGCTATCGTAGGCTAAGTCACTTTTATGCTGCTGTATCGATTCAGGCTGAGCGCTAATGTGCTTTGGATGTAACTCATGATTACGAATAAGGGCAACAATGTCGTTAGACACCGGCAGACAGCCCATACCATCGGCCCTATCAGGCACATGCATACCATCAGCCATTTCATCCCCTAATGATGAAATAACGGTATAGCTAAAACCTTTCGGCAAGTCGAGAAGTTTAGCCGAGTCGGACACCAAAGCGTCGTACCCCTCGCTAATTGGCATAGACGCCATATTTAACTTCTTCCCGAAGGCACTGGTCGCCAAGCCACCAAATGCCATAGAACCCACTATAAATTGACGCCGCGTAATCATACTTAACTCGCATATCGAAGACGAAATAAAAAAGGAAGAGCCTACCCTTCAATTGTTACAATATAACAACACAGCCAGCAGCGATCTACAAGAAGCCTAAACAGTAGATAAGGTAAATTAATGCTAAAGAGGGACGAGTTCACGGCGTGTTACTCCCCCTCAAACTTTTTACTATGCAGTTTAAGGAGGGGGTGAAGCCCCAACAAAAACTCATCGCAGCAGGGATGCTGATTGATGCCGCCATGGAAGGCTTTACTGCGTGCTCCCCTCTTCCATAATGTTTCGTTTTACGCAGAGTAAAGGGAGTGAGTGCTGTGCCCTCTGAAACCCGACACCGCAGGGACGCGGTGTCGGAGCTGCCATATAATAGAAGCGATGGGCCCACGGCGTGTTTCTTACTCACCGCACAGGTTCAATAGATGTAAAAGGGGGCGCGTGTTCAATCTAGAACTCTCAGCTGCATGGAAGCAGCTGCGAAGTCGCCATGATGGCTTTACGGCGTGCTCCCCTCTTCCATAATATTTCGTTTTACGCAGAGTAAAGGGAGTGAGTGCTGTGCCCTCTGAAACCCTACACCGCAGGGAAGCGGTGTCGGAGCCCCCATGGATGGGTTTACGGCGTGTTTCGGAGGGCATACACTCACGAACTAAATCGCAGGCATAAAAAAAGCGCACCTAAGTGCGCTTTTTGGCTTGTGTTGCTAAGTCTAGATTAGTCTAGGATCTTAGATACAACACCAGCACCTACTGTACGACCACCTTCACGGATTGCGAAACGAAGACCTTCTTCCATCGCAATCGGAGCAATTAGCTCAACTTTAAATTTAAGGTTGTCACCAGGCATTACCATTTCTACGCCTTCTGGAAGCTCTACAGCACCAGTTACGTCAGTTGTACGGAAGTAGAACTGTGGACGGTAACCTTTGAAGAATGGAGTATGACGACCACCTTCATCTTTAGACAGTACGTATACTTCTGCTTCGAAGTTAACGTGTGGCGTGATTGAACCAGGCTTAGCTAGTACTTGACCACGTTCAACTTCGTCACGCTTAGTACCACGTAGAAGAACACCAACGTTCTCACCAGCACGGCCTTCGTCAAGAAGCTTACGGAACATCTCAACACCAGTACAAGTCGTCTTAGTTGTATCTTTGATACCAACGATTTCTACTTCTTCACCTACTTTAACGATACCTTGCTCAACACGACCTGTTACAACAGTACCACGGCCTGAGATTGAGAAAACATCTTCAATTGGAAGAATGAACGGCTTGTCGATTGCACGCTCTGGCTCTGGGATGTATGAATCAAGCGCTTCACCAAGCTCGATGATTTTCTTTTCCCATTCTGCGTCGCCTTCAAGGGCTTTAAGCGCAGAACCTTGGATAACTGGAAGGTCATCACCAGGGAATTCGTATTCGTTAAGAAGTTCACGAACTTCCATTTCTACTAGCTCTAGAAGCTCTTCATCATCAACCATGTCACATTTGTTCATGAATACGATGATGTAAGGAATACCAACCTGACGACCAAGTAGGATGTGCTCACGAGTCTGAGGCATAGGGCCATCAGTCGCAGCAACTACTAGGATACCACCGTCCATCTGAGCAGCACCGGTGATCATGTTTTTAACGTAATCAGCGTGTCCTGGGCAGTCTACGTGAGCGTAGTGACGAGTAGGAGTGTCATACTCTACGTGTGAAGTAGAAATGGTGATACCACGTGCTTTCTCTTCAGGCGCGTTATCGATTTGATCGAAAGCCTGAGCAGAACCGCCGTAAGTTTTAGAAAGAACTGTAGTGATAGCTGCAGTTAGCGTAGTTTTACCGTGGTCAACGTGGCCGATAGTACCCACGTTTACGTGGGGTTTCGTACGTTCAAACTTTTCTTTTGCCATTTCTCTTATCCCAGCAAAGTTATATTAAAAATTTTGAAAATCTAAACAAACATGAGCTGGGGAGAAAAACTGGTGCTGATAGGCAGATTTGAACTGCCGACCTCACCCTTACCAAGGGTGCGCTCTACCAACTGAGCTATATCAGCACTGATTTGGAGCGGGCAGCGGGAATCGAACCCGCATCATCAGCTTGGAAGGCTGAGGTAATAGCCATTATACGATGCCCGCAAATCCTAATTCTCTGGCCACCTCATAAGAAAGTGGTGGAGGGGGCAGGATTCGAACCTGCGAAGGCTGAGCCGGCAGATTTACAGTCTGCTCCCGTTGACCGCTTGGGTACCCCTCCAGATTGATGATGGTGCCGACTGCCGGAATCGAACTGGCGACCTACTGATTACAAGTCAGTTGCTCTACCAACTGAGCTAAGTCGGCACTACATCAAGTGGGTGCGCATTCTAGAGTAATGATTTACTCAGTGCAAGTGTCTTTTTGAAAATTTTTCAATTTTCTTTTCTAACCGATTTCTCAACCAATCAGAAGGTTACGCTAGAAAGTCACTAAGTTCTTTTCTGGCGTAGCGGGCAAGACCTTGCACCACCAAATGAGCGGGGCGAATATTAGCAGCGGATTCTAAGAATGCAAACACTTTTTTGTCTCCACCCCCTAAAATAACGTCAAAATCTGTTTGTTTGCTTGATATATAATCAACGGCGCTCAAATAAACACCATACAGAGCAGCATGACACCCTGTTGCCACACAATCTTCAGTATCTGTCCCAACCCCAAAGGTGGTTGGAATTTCATCATTTGCGAACACTTTTTGGGTAGAAGCCACCAACGCATTTCGCATGACTTGGAAGCCTGGCACTATCCAACCGCCTAAATGTTGACCACCCACCACAAAATCAACCGTAATAGCCGTACCCACATCCATCACAAAAAATGCTTTTTTTGTTTTTTCTGCAGCACAAATCATGGCAAGCCATCGATCAACGCCCATTTTTTGCTCATTGGCGTAACTATTTTTTATGCCGAAGGCTTCTTTTTCTGTGTGCTTTTCTACAAAAATAATGCCACGGGCCTCACACATGGCGAATATTTCATCAACCCAGTCTTTATTTCTAACTGACGCCACATATAAATGGGTTATTTTTTCCTGAGAATCTACAAAGCGAAACAAAGAAAGGGCTGAGTCACACCCATTAGGCTCGCGTTGCGTGTCGCAAAGCAGAGAATATTTTATACGCGTATTGCCAATATCAACGAGCAATACGTTATTTTCGCTAATAAAGCTTGAGCTAGTTACCACGCAAACTGACCTCACCACCATGGAAGCGGGTAATGCCATCCTGTGTTTCCACTAACAATGCACCGCTAGCATCTACCCCTCTGTCTATACCAGAAAAACGCTTATCACCCATCTGTAACACAATACGTTTATCCGCATACAAGTCTAACGCTTCCCAATGGGGAACAAACGGCGTGAACCCTTGTTGGGTAAATTTGGGCAACAATGTCCAAAGTGACTTAATAATTTGTGCAGCCAATACATTTCTATCGGGCGTATGCCCTAAAAAGGTGGCTAAGTCACTATGGGGCTGGCCAATATCATATTGATTATCTGGCATGCATACATTTAGGCCCACACCAATAACGCAATGTGCGGTCGCACCAATTTGCCCTTCTACTTCAATTAAGACACCCGCAAGCTTTTTACCTTGCAAATAAATATCATTGGGCCATTTCAATTCTGCGTCATTAACGCCAAACTCTTTGAGTGCATCGCACACAGCGAGCCCTACCAGTAACGATAAGCCCGCCATACTTTGATAGCCATCGGGAAACGACCAGTACATAGAAAAGGTTAAGCTTCCCCCTACTGGTGCTAGCCATGTACGCCCATGCCTGCCCCGCCCTGCGGTTTGCACTTCTGCAAACACCACATCGCCATCGGCTAAATCATGGCGTGCATTTGCGATGCGCTTTTTCATTTCAGTATTGGTAGAAGGCAATACTGACTCAACATCAATCACAGCACGCTTTGTTGTACCTAGATGCTTTTTAATTTGATCTGCACTTAACAAGGGAAAACCTCTTTCCAGTCTGTAGCCTTTGCCTTTAACTTTAAATACATCTAACCCCCAGTCGGATAACTGAGAAATATGACCCGCTACAGCAGTACGTGACAAGCCAACTTGCTGCGCTATCGTCTCGCCTGAATGAAATTGTCCGTCGGACAGTAACGCGAGAATATGCTTTCTTATTGCTTTTGATGCCTGTCTCATAGCGAAATAAGTCCTTTGCTTCCTATTAAACGCACTTCTGGCTCTAGCTGAATACCAAACTTATCACGTACGCTTGCTATGATATCGTTAGCCATCGTCATTACATCTTCTCCGGTGGCACCACCTAAGTTCGTCAACACCAATGGCTGTGTAGGGTGACAACGTACATTATTTAACGTTTTGCCTTTAAAACCCGCTTTATCGATAAGCCAGGCGGCTGGAATTTTTATTTTTTCAGGCCTTTCTGAAGCATCAGCATTTACGATAAAGTGTGGGACTACATCAAATTGCATCGCAATGTCTTCAAAAACGTCCTTGCTCACCACTGGGTTTTTAAAAAAGCTCCCCGCGTTCCCTAAATCGGCGGGATCGGGTAATTTGCTCTTTCTGATGGAAATGACGGTTTGATAAACATCATCTGCGGTAGGGGCATTTAATTGGGCAAGTTCGCCGTAGCTGGTATCGAGTTGATAAACTTTGGGCAATTTAAAGTTTACATGGGTAATAAGTACCTTATTGGCTAACCCATGTTTAAAAATGCTATCTCGGTAGCCAAATTCGCATTCATGATTGTTTATCAATAGTTGCTCACCCGTGTCTAAGAGCACGACTTCCACTGTATCGATTAGCGTATTGACCTCGCGGCCATAGGCCCCAATATTTTGAATGGGGCACGCCCCCACGGAACCTGGGATAAGTGCGAGGTTTTCAAAACCATACCATTTCTCTTGCATACACAAGGTAACAAAGTTGTGCCAGTTCTCTCCTGCTCCCACTCTTAAAAAGTGATGGCTGTCGGTATCATAATGGCTAATACCTTTAATTTTGTTCACCAATACGGTGCCTTCAAAATCCTCCGTAAAAATGGAGTTACTGCCACCGCCTAAAATATAAGTCGGCTTATCTTTGCGATAAAGAGACAAAAATGAAGGAATATCTGTAAACGTCTGAAGTGACGCACATGAAGAATCTAATCCAAACGTGCTGTAATTTTGTAGTGAAGGCATAAAACTTTACGAACCGCGAACAATTCGCTAATGGTAGGGTATGGCTGAGTTAAAGGAAAGGTGTTTGCACCTTTTCAACCGCAATGCAGCACAATCAGTCTTTCATTTTTTTGAGAATTTTTCTTCTTAGTGCCTGTAGCGTTACCCACTTCTCCGCTAAGAAGTAAGCCAAAGGCAGCTTGAGCTTGCCACTACTCCCATAGAGACTCTCTACGACGCTGTGTTGACCCAATATATCTGACTTTTTACTCTGCACCGCACCTGCTATCAGCGTATAAGCTAATGCTGGATAGTCTCGTTTTAGCGTCTGAAGTACCGATTGAACATTATCAATGGACGATGCTAACTCGGCCACCGATGATGTCTGGTAGTTTTTAATTAATGCCAGCAATTGCTCACGTTCCAATGAAGGGTCGCTAGCGGTAAGCTTTTCTACCTGCTCCATTAAGTGCTGACTTATTTTATTTAACGCGTCTTTTGAAGTTAAAGAAAAGTCGGGTTTTCCCTCACTATAGCATTGCAACCAGCGGTCTAGCTCAAATCGCATATTCTTGCTAGCAAACTTATTTGCTTCGCGCATGAGTGTAAGTGCGCCAGGGGTAAACTTACTGTTAATTTTGGTGTCAACCGCAGGCGGGTCAATAAACGTCTTGAAGCAAGACGCGATGGCTTCATAAATTCCTTGGGAACCCGGCACTATTTGATCGTAAAACTTATACGTAACGGTGACTCCGAACTCTCTTGATAGATGGCTAATCACATTCAAGTTATTAAAAAACATTTGGTTAGGCGCACGGTACTCATTAGTACGTCGATGCCGTTTTATTTGTTGATGATAACCTGACTCAAATAGCGGAATAGGATGGCGAATAAAGAATATATATTGAGCGCTGGGTAGATAAGTGAACAGCCACGGCAAAAAATAGTAAAAATGTTCAGATGATAACAATACCGTACTCGTAGGCTTTCTACCCATCTTGTTCAACAAGGTGTCTAAGCGCTGTTTATCAAAATAGGGTGTTTTTGATTTAGTGTAAGAAATTAACTGCGCAAAGTTTCCCGCACTTATTCCATTTGAATCACTCCCATGGGCAGGGTAATCAATTTCCTTGTCACCTAATGCTTTTCGATTCTGGTTTAACCAAGATTGAATCGCCGATGTACCTGTTTTTGGCGGTCCAACGTGAATCACCGCATTGCTAAACCTGGCATAATTAGCCTTTGTCCTTTGTCTAAACTCATCCCAGCGGTGAGAAAAGTGCCGTGCTAGCGCTTGATATACCTCATACTCTTTAGCGTAAAGCCGTTCTATTTCCTGTTGAGTATGGTCATCGAGTTCCCGCGTACTATTTTCGTTAAACACTTTCCCATACGGCACCTTATCAAAGCTTAGTTCAAACGTGTCTTCTAGTAATAAAAGAGATTTGAATAAATTGTCAGGAGAGACTAATAGCTGGTTGTGATTCACCAGCAACGTAGAAATGTGCTTAAAGAAAGCGTTGACCGTGTTAGTTTCACGATAATACGACGAAAAAGACCCCGTGTAGTTTTCTGATTCACGGGCAGCGCTAAACTCTTCAAGAAGTATATTGGCTGGGCTATCAAAAAATATGAGTTGTTTTGCACCCGCAATTTGCTGTTCCTGCCCCTTTGCCGATACTAACAAAGGGCAGTAATTTTCTTTGATTAAATGTTCAGAGATGAGCGATACGAACCTCTTTGAACTGGCGCATTCAATTGCACGAATAGCGAGATATTTAACAGATTCAGTTTGGATAGCGTCACACCTTTTACCGAGCAGTGCAAATACACTATTTGGCTATATTCATTTCTTCTTGGAATTTATTGTAAGCAAGCAAGATATCTGGAAGCTCTACGCCTCGCAATAATCTGTCAATAAGTTGCTTATCACGCACTTCAGCGTTCTCAATAAGATCACGCACCAATTGGTAACGGTTATTCACGTGTTCTTGCGCTTCTTTCTGAAAAGTTGTAAATCGCTTTTCATTCATATGCTGATTCATGTACGCACGGTAAGCATCAAAATCCTCACCGCTATAGGTTATGGTTTCGCACTTATAGTTGGGTTTGAACCCTTCTCTATTTGCTTTTAATGGAAGCCCTTCGGCGTGTTGGGTAACAGGCCGGCCGCGTAGCAACATCGCTATATACTCGTATTCAGAGCGCTCTTTTCTGTGAAGTATATAGGCATTTTTAACGTTATCCGCTACCTCAACCTGTGACTTTTGATCGTTTAAAGGCGCCAAAGGACTGCCGTCCTCAAACAACTGACGTAAACCTTCATCCAGTGTGTTGTGTGGGTTTAACTGTGCAGGAGACACATACGTTCGATAAAGTGTTTTTACCTGCCTGAGAGGCTCATAGGAAAATTCACCCTCAATTGCTGGCTTGAATTTGCTTTGCTTCTCAAGCTTGTTTCGCCATTGAAACGAAAGCGTGTCGAAAGCCCCAACATTATTACAGACATCAGATATTGTTTGCGTGAAATCGGAAGGCACCCAAAACTCGTCAATATCCAAAAATAAGAGTGCATCGAATACTTTATTCGGTGTTAGATGAAATGCTTGTCTATACACATACACTTGTGGAGCTTGCACTTCACCATTGAAAGTATCATCACAGTTTATAAAATTGACGGGGAAGTCTGCTAATAAGGGGATGAGATCGGTAGTATTGTCAGTACAACCATTATAGTAGATATCAATCTCTTTAAAGCCAAAATAGAGGTGATGAAAGATCCATTCTAATAAATAGGGTGATTCATTCTTCGCTACGGCAATAAGCTTTATATTTTCGTTTTTATTACTCTTCAGCAGTCTATTAAAATACTGAGTAGCAGCTTTCTTTTTCGCATTAACGTCTTTCAACATGCGTACAAAATTTTTAGCAATCAAGCCTTACTCTCTTATATAAGCGGCCACCGACCGTTGAATTCCTTTTAAGGTGTAGTCGCTAATAATACCGCAAAGGTAGCCAGATAATAAACCGCTTTCATCTGACTTTGAATGTTCGGTGAGGTTTATTTCTAAACGCCAGAAAGCAAAAAACCCGCCGTAAGGCGGGTTTTTCTAATAGGGACTTGGCAGTGTCCTACTCTCACATGGGGAAACCCCACACTACCATCGGCGCTAATACGTTTCACTTCTGAGTTCGGAATGGGATCAGGTGGTACCGTATCGCTATGGCTGCCAAGAAATAACTGTTTAACAATTCGGGAAAGATAATATTAATTCAATCAGTGAGTAACTTACTTTTTACTCTATCTTGCTTTTAGCTTGTCTTTGCTTACAACGCCAACTTCTCACGAAGCCTTTTAGGCGTTGTATGGTTAAGCCTCTCGGGCAATTAGTACAGGTTAGCTTAACGCCTTACAACGCTTCCACACCCTGCCTATCAACGTCATCGTCTATAACAACCCTTCCAGACCTTAAAGGTCAGGGATGACTCATCTTTGGGCCGGCTTCCCGCTTAGATGCTTTCAGCGGTTATCCGTTCCGAACGTAGCTACCGGGCAATGCCATTGGCATGACAACCCGAACACCAGCGGTTCGTCCACTCCGGTCCTCTCGTACTAGGAGCAGCTCCCATCAATCATCCAACGCCCACACCAGATAGGGACCGAACTGTCTCACGACGTTCTAAACCCAGCTCGCGTACCACTTTAAATGGCGAACAGCCATACCCTTGGGACCGACTTCAGCCCCAGGATGTGATGAGCCGACATCGAGGTGCCAAACACCGCCGTCGATATGAACTCTTGGGCGGTATCAGCCTGTTATCCCCGGAGTACCTTTTATCCGTTGAGCGATGGCCCTTCCATACAGAACCACCGGATCACTATGACCTACTTTCGTACCTGCTCGACGTGTCTGTCTCGCAGTTAAGCTAGCTTATGCCATTGCACTAACCTCACGATGTCCGACCGTGATTAGCTAACCTTCGTGCTCCTCCGTTACTATTTGGGAGGAGACCGCCCCAGTCAAACTACCCACCAGACACTGTCCACATTCCCGATAAGGGAACTATGTTAGAACATCAAACATACAAGGGTGGTATTTCAAGGACGGCTCCACATCATCTAGCGACAATGCTTCAAAGCCTCCCACCTATCCTACACATGTAGGTTCAATGTTCAGTGCCAAGCTGTAGTAAAGGTTCACGGGGTCTTTCCGTCTAGGTGCGGGTACACAGCATCTTCACTGCGATTTCAATTTCACTGAGTCTCGGGTGGAGACAGCGTGGCCATGGTTACACCATTCGTGCAGGTCGGAACTTACCCGACAAGGAATTTCGCTACCTTAGGACCGTTATAGTTACGGCCGCCGTTTACCGGGGCTTCGATCAAGAGCTTCGTCCGAAAACTAACCCCATCAATTAACCTTCCGGCACCGGGCAGGTGTCACACCCTATACGTCCTCTTACGAGTTTGCAGAGTGCTGTGTTTTTAATAAACAGTCCCAGCCACCTGGTCACTGCGGCCTCCATGTGCTTACGACGCGAAGTCTTCACACACAGAGGCGTACCTTCTCCCGAAGTTACGGTACAATTTTGCCGAGTTCCTTCACCCGAGTTCTCTCAAGCGCCTTAGTATTCTCTACCTGACCACCTGTGTCGGTTTGGGGTACGGTTCATATAATCATAAGTTTAGAAGCTTTTCCTGGAAGCAGGGCATCAACAACTTCACCACCTTGGTGGCTCGTCTCGTGTCTCGACTTTAAGAACCCGGATTTACCTAAGTTCTCGGTCTACGCACTTTCACTTGGACAACCAACGCCAAGCTTGCCTAGCCTTCTCCGTCCCTCCATCACTGATTATATAAGTACGGAAATATTAATCCGTTTCCCATCGACTACGCATTTCTGCCTCGCCTTAGGGGCCGACTTACCCTGCCCTGATTAGCATGGGACAGGAAACCTTGGTCTTCCGGCGTGGGAGTTTTTCACTCCCATTATCGTTACTCATGTCAGCATTCGCACTTGTGATATGTCCAGCAAGCTTTACAACTCACCTTCATCCACTTACACAACGCTCCCCTACCCAGCACAGTAAACTGTGCTGCCGCAGCTTCGGTATATTGCTTAGCCCCGTTACATCTTCCGCGCAGGCCGACTCGACTAGTGAGCTATTACGCTTTCTTTAAAGGGTGGCTGCTTCTAAGCCAACCTCCTAGCTGTCTGTGCCTTCCCACATCGTTTCCCACTTAGCAATATTTTGGGACCTTAGCTGGCGGTCTGGGTTGTTTCCCTCTCCACGACGGACGTTAGCACCCGCCGTGTGTCTCCCGGATAGTTCTCATTGGTATTCGGAGTTTGCAAAGGGTTGGTAAGTCGGGATGACCCCTAGCCTTAAACAGTGCTCTACCCCCAATGGAATTCGTCCGAGGCTCTACCTAAATAGATTTCGGGGAGAACCAGCTATCTCCCGGTTTGATTGGCCTTTCACCCCCAGCCACAAGTCATCCCCTAACTTTTCAACGTTAGTGGGTTCGGTCCTCCAGTTGATGTTACTCAACCTTCAACCTGCTCATGGCTAGATCACCGGGTTTCGGGTCTATACCTAGCAACTCAACGCGCAGTTAACACTCGCTTTCGCTACGGCTCCGCTATTCGCTTAACCTTGCTACTAAATATAAGTCGCTGACCCATTATACAAAAGGTACGCAGTCACCCCGAAGGGCTCCCACTGCTTGTACGTATACGGTTTCAGGTTCTATTTCACTCCCCTCACAGGGGTTCTTTTCGCCTTTCCCTCACGGTACTGGTTCACTATCGGTCAGTTAGGAGTATTTAGCCTTGGAGGATGGTCCCCCCATATTCAGTCAAGATAACACGTGTCCCGACCTACTCGATTTCACTGTAAAGCACGCTTTGTGTACGGGGCTATCACCCTGTATCGCTCCTCTTCCCAAAGGATTCCACTACACACTAAACAGCTTAAGGGCTGTTCCCCGTTCGCTCGCCGCTACTAGGGGAATCTCGTTTGATTTCTTTTCCTAAGGGTACTTAGATGTTTCAGTTCCCCTCGTTCGCCTCGTTACACTATGTATTCATGTAACGATACCTGTAAACAGGTGGGTTTCCCCATTCGGACATCTGTGGCTCAAATGCATTTTGTCGGCTCACCACAGCTTTTCGCAGACTTACACGTCCTTCATCGCCTCTAACTGCCAAGGCATCCACCGTATACGCTTCGTCACTTAACCATACAACCCTAAAAAGCCTTGAGTATCGGCCTCATGTCCGCCTTTTGAAATCGGACAAGGGTAATGTTGTATGCATGACAAGCTAATCGGAAGAATTGCCTTGCTATCAATCAATGTTGATAACAAGCAATTCAAGTCAAGTAGAGTAAAAAGTACGTCTTTCGACTTCTCAGTTACTCAATTTTGATTGATTACTATTAATATCAGCTTTCCAAATTGTTAAAGAACTATCGTGCAAAATCATGACGCTTTTTGTCATGACTTTTGCGCAAGGAGGACTCACAGTACTCTCAGGAGTATCGTAAGTATCCAAGTTTGTTCATTTACGAACAAAACAATCTGTGTAGGCACTGCATCAAGTGCGTCTTTCGACGTAATGGTAAGGAGGTGATCCAACCCCAGGTTCCCCTAGGGTTACCTTGTTACGACTTCACCCCAGTCATGAAACACAAAGTGGTAATCGTCCTCCCGAAGGTTAGACTAACTACTTCTTTTGCATCCCACTCCCATGGTGTGACGGGCGGTGTGTACAAGGCCCGGGAACGTATTCACCGCAGTATTCTGACCTGCGATTACTAGCGATTCCGACTTCATGGAGTCGAGTTGCAGACTCCAATCCGGACTACGACATTCTTTAAGGGGTCCGCTCCACATCACTGTCTCGCTTCCCTCTGTAAATGCCATTGTAGCACGTGTGTAGCCCTACACGTAAGGGCCATGATGACTTGACGTCGTCCCCACCTTCCTCCGGTTTGTCACCGGCAGTCTCCTTAGAGTGCCCAACTTAAGGCTGGCAACTAAGGACAAGGGTTGCGCTCGTTGCGGGACTTAACCCAACATCTCACGACACGAGCTGACGACAGCCATGCAGCACCTGTGTCTGAGTTCCCGAAGGCACCAATCCATCTCTGGAAAGTTCTCAGCATGTCAAGTGTAGGTAAGGTTCTTCGCGTTGCATCGAATTAAACCACATGCTCCACCGCTTGTGCGGGCCCCCGTCAATTCATTTGAGTTTTAACCTTGCGGCCGTACTCCCCAGGCGGTCTACTTATCGCGTTAGCTTCGCTACGCACAGCCTTAAAGGCACACACAGCTAGTAGACAGCGTTTACGGTGTGGACTACCAGGGTATCTAATCCTGTTCGCTACCCACACTTTCGCACATGAGCGTCAGTCTTTGGCCAGGGAGTCGCCTTCGCCACTGATGTTCCTCCAGATATCTACGCATTTCACCGCTACACCTGGAATTCCACTCCCCTCTCCAAGACTCTAGTCTGCCAGTTCTAAATGACTATCCCAGGTTGAGCCCGGGGCTTTCACATCTAGCTTAACAAACCGCCTGCGTGCGCTTTACGCCCAGTAATTCCGATTAACGCTCGCACCCTCCGTATTACCGCGGCTGCTGGCACGGAGTTAGCCGGTGCTTCTTCTGTTGTTAACGTCACGGCTAGCAGGTATTAACTACTAACTTTTCCTCACAACTGAAAGTGCTTTACAACCCGAAGGCCTTCTTCACACACGCGGCATGGCTGCATCAGGGTTTCCCCCATTGTGCAATATTCCCCACTGCTGCCTCCCGTAGGAGTCTGGACCGTGTCTCAGTTCCAGTGTGGCTGATCTTCCTCTCAGAACAGCTAGAGATCGTTGCCTTGGTAAGCCATTACCTTACCAACTAGCTAATCTCACTTGGGCCTCTCTTTGCGCCGGAGCCTAAGCCCCGTTTGGTCCGTAGACATTATGCGGTATTAGCAGTCGTTTCCAACTGTTATCCCCCTCGCAAAGGCAAGTTCCCAAGCATTACTCACCCGTCCGCCACTCGTCAGCGAAGTGCAAGCACTTCCTGTTACCGTTCGACTTGCATGTGTTAGGCCTGCCGCCAGCGTTCAATCTGAGCCATGATCAAACTCTTCAATTAAATATATCGAAATATGAATCGTCGTTGTGACACTCTTAACGAGTGCCCACACAGATTGTCTTGTCTAAATTGTTAAAGAACATCGTGCAGAATCATGACGCTTTTTGTCGTGACTTCTGCGCAAGGAGGACCAACATTACTCTCAGTTGATTCGTTTTCCTTGCTCACCGCGAAGCGCTTTGCTTCTTAGTGGCTCACCCTGTTCGAGTGAGGTGCGCATTATACGCTGGAAGTTTTTGTTGTCAACACTTTTTGAAAATTTATTTTCTGAAGCGTTTCTTCTAAACTCCCGTCTTTACTGGCCGATAAAGCAAGTAGAGACTAACTTCAGAAGGTTGGCTGTTTTGCTTTTCCCCCGAAGCGGATGCGCATTGTAGAGATCTATAACTAAAGGTCAACCCTAATACGTGAAAAAGTTGATAAAAGTGAACTACACGGTTACTTTCTAGTCAGATGTGATAATTAGTAGACAATATGGACTAATTACTAATAGGATGGGTGGTTAATTCCTATAAAGTAGTAGTCGTATAAAAGTATTTATATTGTGGCTACGCAATAATTATAAGGTGGTTTTATGTTTCGTATTAATAAACAGCTTTCGCTTTGTGCGCTAGCGCTTACCCTAAGCGCAAACGTATTTGCACAAACCGCGAATGCAGAAACTGCTTCGCCAAAGGATTCAGAATTAGAAACGTCATCTCAAGCTAAACGAAATAATGACATCCAACTATCGTTTTTAAGACGACAAGTGGATCAGAATATGTCGGTAGGCAGAGCAATTAGCTCTATTGCTGGTCATTACCCACAGGAAGTAGTTTCTGTTGTGGATTTAGCATTAGATTATTATCCCGACAAATACCGCGAGATTATTTTCGCTGCAATTTCTGCCCAACCTTCGTCTACTGAAGAGATTGTTAAGCTCGCGATAGAAAAAGAAGTAAGCTCTTGCCCTAACATTGTTCAGCTAGCTATTAAGGCCGAGCCTACGTACGTCGACTTTGTTGTACAAGCAGCGGCAGTGGCTACACCTGACGAGTTAGACGAAATAGTACGGGTAGCCGTACTCACCCAGCCTGATGCGGCAGATAGCATTGTGCAAACTTTGTCTCAAGAACATCCCAACAAGCTAGTTGAAATAATGACAACTGCCATCAATACTGTTCCTTTTGTAGGTGAGTATGTCGTAGATGCATTATTAGCGGTCTTCCCTAACCGCGCACAAACGGTAGTAGAAACTGCAGTACGAGAGTCGGTTGAACAGCGTGAACAGGTCATGAAAATCCTCAGTACTGCTCAACATGCTGGTGTTGATAACGCGAAGTTAAAAGGTTACGCACTTGCCGCTGGTCTAAGTGAAGACGATTTTAATAGCGCGATTACGATTAGATAGCCATTCCGCGTAGTCAATAAGACAACGCAGTTATTCGGCGGTACTTGCATATAAAGGCAATGCCGCGGCAACGTTATAGAGTGTTAACTCTGCCTTGAGTAAATCGACTCTCGCTTCAATTTCTTTCATTTGGGCTTTTATTTCTGCTGAAGTTCTTGCATTTAGCACGAACATATCACTATCACCTTCATTGAATCGCTGGCGTTCCATACTCGATAACTCCCGCGCTAACTCTGCATTTTCTTCCTGCAGCTTCACAACACGTTTGGCTTGTTGCCAATATGTATAGGCTTGCTCGAATGACTGAACTAATCTTTGTTGCAATGCATCTATCTTAAACGCCAATTCCCTATTCTTGCTCTGTGCTTTAGTCACCTCCGCCTTAGCCTGGCGGTTGCCTAAAGGGTAAGAGAACGACAAGCCAACTTTACTTTCGGTATCATCAAGGGTGGTAGATCCCCCTCCGAAGTCTTGGGCGATAGAGGCTTTAACATCTAACTTGGGCAACAAAGCATTGTTAGCTAATCGCACTTTATTCTGATTTTGTGACTGTGCCAAACGCATGCTTTTCAACGTAGGGTGCGCTAATAGCTGACTACGTAAAGTGTTTACCTGTGCTTCTCCCACCCAAAATGGCCATTCAATATCGTTAGGGGCTAGGGTGGCGTGGCGTAAATCAATAATGTTGCCGTTACTATCTCGCAGATAGTAGGACAACGCGTGCGCATAACCATCTCTCTTTTGTTTTAGCTTTTCTACCAATAAGGTTTGTTGCAGTACATTTGCCCTAAATTCTGTTAGCGCTATTTGTGCTAAGTCGCCCTGTTTTACCCGCGTCGCAATGGCATTTTCACGCTCAGAAACTGTGGCGAGTAATGACTCTAACGCTTGTACCTGGAGCGCACTTTCATACCATATAAGGTAGTCACTTAACCCTTTATAAATAAACGAATTAAGTAATTCGTTCGCTTCAGCTTGCCAGGCTTGAAAATCTAATCTCGCATTCTCAACCCCCATTCTACGTTTATCGGTGTCTCTTCCTTTTAGTAAAGAAAACGCTATGCCTATACTGGCTTCGCCTGCGGATAACGTTTCATACTCTTGTTCGTAAACGGGGAAATCGCCATTGGTAATACGATATTCAGTGAAGACTGAAGCGTTGTAATCCTCGATGGGCTTAACCACTCGCTGCTGTAGCGATGTGCCGTGATAATACCCTGTAACCCTCGAAAAACTGTTTTGCTCTACAAAAGGGTCAAACGCACTTTGTGCAATATCGAGATTTGCGCCCGCTTGCACACTCCCCTCTTTTATTGCCCGAGTATAAGGATGGTGATGCTGCATCGAAGAAATTAAAGCTTTTACCGTGGGCGCATTTACTGCGACTTTCCTTTGGGGAGAAGTATCATGGGTATCTCCACCCGCGTACAAAGGTGCTGCGCCTACCACAGCAATGCCCAAGAGCATAAGCGTTGTTCTAACCAAAAGCCTTACCACGTGGTTGACGCCTTATCAGAAGAAGTCTCTGAGGTTTGTTGCGGTGGGAAGTTATTCAGTTGTCGCCATAGCTCATAACCTAACTTCACTTCTTCTAGTAATATCCACGCTTTTACCCTGCTACCTAAGCGAGCAGAGCTTTCTTGTGGCCACGGTACGTCATTTTCGTCTTCCTTAATCCATACTTGAAATGTTCCGCTTGCATTGGCCATGGGCTCAACATAAACCACTTCACCGCCAAAGGTACCTATTGCACTGCCGGGCCACCCACTAAACTGAAAGACTGGCCAACCTTCAAACTGTAATCTTGCTTTCGCGCCAGGCTTTACCAAAGGAGCATCTAAACCTGAAATGGTTATGCGCACACTCCGTTGCGCATTAGAAGGGATAAACTGCCCTAATACCTGACCTGCGGACACATAAGTAGACACTCCACCAGAAAACAGTCGCACTATGGTGCCGTCTACTGGCGCAACCTTTGTTTGCGTGGCTTGCCGCGATAAGCTCATACTGACTTCATTAATATCCGAAAGTGAAGACGCCGCTTTCGCTTTTAATTCCTGAAGTTTTATTTGCGCCTGCTCTACGTCTTTTCGTGACACTAGCCCCTGCGCCTGAAGCGACATTTGCCTCGCCAAGTTATTTTGTGCATTCGCCACTGCAATTTCATTGGCTTGGTGACGCTGGTTCGCTGCATTAAGCTGAGACTGAAGCTTGTCTAGTCGTTCAGCGTCAACATCAATAAGCGTAACAATGGGATCGCCAGCTTTCACTTGCATGCCTTCTCGTACATGCCACGTTTTTATTTGCCCTCCCACCAGCGCACTAATTGCTTGAATACGATCTTTTGGGTCGAGCGAATCTACCGCGCCGGTGCCATAGGCAGTTTGGATCCACGGGGTAAAATACAATATTAAGCCAGCGGCTAACACCATAAACACAATAAGCCCGCAAACCACACGGTGTAACTTAGGAATGACCAAGGTAGATAAAGACGTCACATTGTATAAAAAGCGTTTTTCTGCACTATTCATTGTGTGCCCCTCCCTCTTCACTGCTATTTACAAGCTCGGTGACATCATCGTGCAAGTGAATGGCGCCGGTGAACATGCCACTTTCGGGGGGTATTGGTAAAATACAACACAGTGCATTTTAAATTGTCGAGATGCGCTAACAAGCGCAGGCGAAGCGCTTTAGGAATCGCATCAAAGTGCTGGTTAATAATAAGGACTTTAGGTTGTGCAATCAGTACCCCCGCCAGTTTCAACAAGAGAAACTCTAATGGCTGTAAAGGCGCGCCTAATACGGAAATATGCTCAGATAACCCATGTGGTAATGCATCCACAACAGGTAATAATTCGACGGCAGCCAACACCTGGCGCATTTCAGAGATGCTCACACTGGGGCTAGCTAAGCGTAAATACTCTTCTATAGTACATTCCACTATTAGCGAGCGGTCTAGAATTGTAATGGCTTGGCGAAGTTCATAAGTATCGTAATCGAACAGACTGAGATCGCCGAGCAAGATTTCCCCTTTGCTGGGTTTATCGTACCGCTTCATTAATGCAGTAAGTTGCTTTTGCACCCAGCTTTTATCCGTGGTGATGAAATACTTACCCCCTGCTTTAAGCGTGGTATCGATAAAACAGCTGTCGGTGCCATGTTCCAACACTAAGTTGTTAAACACCAACTGAGAAGAACGGGGCACACGATTGGCATCTTCATTAACATCTTCTTGAGGAATAATGAGTGCTGAGCCAATTTTGTCTGCAGCCCCGTACAACTCGTAATATAACTTAAGATATTGAGTAAAGCGGGAAAGGCCAAAAAACACTGCCGACATGATCAGTTCTGCAGCCACTAACTGGCCGATAGATAACTGACCTTGAACCACCAGTACACCACCAATGCCCAACAAAGAAGCACTGGCTAACGCGTACAGCAGTAAAAACATCACCACTTGGGAGAAGGTGTAGTGAAAATGGTTTTTATGGTTGTGAATGTAATTGTTGATATAGCCGTTTGTATTTCGCCCCGCATACTCCACATGATCTGCAGACTTAAAAAACTCATGGGCTGCAGCAATATCGTTGAGCCATTTCGCTGACTCGTATTTAGCGTGAGAAAGCTCAATAGCCGTGCGCTTCGCCCCTGCGCCCCAAATTTTCCATATAGCGTACATCACCAAAATAAGGACAAGATTAAACACGAATAGCGCAGGGTGATAAAACGAGACGAGGGTAAAGCCCACCAGCATTTGAAGAACAAGTGCAAAGCCGTCGACCATCAATGAAGGAATATTTTTCTGGAGGGTCATAATATCAAAATACCGCTGAGTCACATTGGTGTTTTGACGCCCTTCAAAATAGCTATGAGGGGCCATAATAGTACGCAGACTCAGTGCCGCCGTGAGCCTTGCATACACTTTGCGTTCGTAGAATTCCATAATTCGCATACGCAATGCGCTGAATACACCAGAAATAAACAAAGTTAAAAAGAGCACCGTGGCAAGGATAATAACCGCGCGGGTTGAACCAATGTTCGCAATACTGTTGATGAGCGTTTGCACGGCGATAGGTACCGCCAGTGTCATTAAACTAATGGCAACACCATAGGCAATAGCAACCCAGAAGAAGTCTGACTCAGGTTTTAACAGCTTGAATAACGTTTTGCGTGTGGCACGTAAATCGATCGCTTTTCCCATATACCCTTCTAATTTCCGTTTTTATGCTATTACAGTACGTAATTGTACTAAGCTGTAATACTGTAATGCATGATCTACCAAGATTAAATCTGTTATATTCTTAGAATAACATCGAAAATACCGAAGTTCTTAAATCCTAATTTAAACACTATGCATCACTTAAATTACCATCACCTTTATTACTTTTTTCTTGTTGCACGAGAAGGAAGTATAGCCAAAGCGGCTTCACTACTTCACGTTACGCCACAAACGGTGAGTGGGCAACTGTCTACGTTTGAAAATCAACTTGGCTACTGTTTATTTGATCGCGTAAATAAGCGGTTACACCTAAACACGAAAGGCAAAGTGGTGTTTCAGCATGCCAGTGAGATATTCAATAAAGGCAATCAACTGGCGGAAATATTAAACAGCCATGAGGACGTGAGTTCAAAAGAGTTTGTGATAGGCATCACTAACGGCATTCCCAAAGTGCTCTTCTACGACTTTGTGCATCACACTATGCGAGAACACGCCAATGTTAAATACATTATTAAGGAAGATAGCTTCGACGGTTTACTTAAAGAGTTAGCAATAAATGCCATTGATTTCATTGTGGCCGACCGAGGGATTGCACCCGGAACCCAAATTAATGCCAGCAGTTTCTTTTTAGGCGAAAGCGCGATGAGCTTTTTTGCAAAACACCCACTTCACCCACACCAGCACTTTCCCCAATGTTTAAACGAGATGCCTCTTCTCATGCAAGGCCATACGTCAGGTATTCGGCATGCGCTGAGTAGCTGGCTTGAGACCGAACAACTCTATCCTAAAATAGTGGCTGAATTTGATGATACGGCGTTGTTAAAGCTTTTTGGAAGTGAAGATTTTGGTGTGTTTTGCGCGCCTTCTGCCATAGCAGAACATGTTGAGGCGCAATATGATGTGCATTGTATTGGTAACGCCCCGTCGTTAAACGAACGTTATTACGCTATTACCGGAAAAAGCCGCGCCGATTACACCATAAGTAAAGCCATTGTGGAAAAAGCACGGCAAATTTTAAATGTATAAAGAAGCAACTACGCTTATTGTGACCCATTAGCCTGTTGAACATTAAGCAGTAACGACAGTAGTCGTTTTTCTTCAGGTGACATAGACTGCTCTACTTTTTTCA
Organism: Alteromonas sp. B31-7; assembly: GCF_015767655.1. NCBI lineage: Bacteria > Pseudomonadati > Pseudomonadota > Gammaproteobacteria > Alteromonadales > Alteromonadaceae > Alteromonas > Alteromonas sp. B31-7. The sequence goes on along the minus strand of NZ_CP065233.1, from coordinate 629,991 downwards.
TATTTGCTTTGTAGGTTTTCAGCACATTGGGGTCGTTGGCAATGGCGTTGTCTAGCAAGATTTCATATTTGGATAGCAGTGCCGACGTTTTTTCTGCATTTTCCATAGTGGCTACGTGGCCTGAATACATAAAATAAAGTGCTACCACGAACCCCAGCAATACCGGGATATTTACCTCAAATGAAAACCATGATTTTTTGTTATCTTCAGACATTTACTCGTCCCCCATTAACGACAACTTTATTTTAATTCTTTCTAATGTTTTTAAGCTTTCAGCCAATTGCTGTTCTTGTTGTTGGCTAAAATACGCCGATGCACTTGCCACCAATACCAGTAAAATAATGGGCAGCATTTTTTCGCTTAACTGACGAAACGCCCAAGTTTTCAATTTACTCATCATATTTCAATCCAACAATCTTCTATTTTTTCGTAATCGACTTGATTACTTAGCAGGGCATTGGCTAAGTCTGTTGACGTCAGCGTAGGCATAACGAAACATTGGTACTTCGCTCCCGCTGTCGCTTGATACAGTAAAATGTTTGCTTTACCTTTTTTCACTTGGCTTTCTAGTAGTTTTCTAAGGCGGGTATTACCTTCTATCACGCCGGGCAACACCGCTTCTAATTTTTCAATCAGCGTAGAGCGAAATGCTCGGCCGTTAGCAATTTCAACCCAATACTCTGGAGAATCGTAGTTAGAAATATAATCCAGCGTGAGTGCGAGGGGATCATGATTTAGGATAAAGGCTTGCTCGGCTAAAAAGCCTAAATCTGTAGAGGCAAGAAAATTGGGGATAGCCACCGACTTTACCTCATTGCCTGCTATTTCAATGCCCATGTAAGCCGCAATGCTGTTATCAGGCTTAATTAAAGACACGTTGGCGTTAAAACCATCACGCTCACTAAACCCAAAAACATGACTCGGTAGAAAGCTAAATACGGTGTTGAATGCATCGTCATAATACCGAAGGCTGGTTACCGCTGTAGATTCCACCACCTCTCCCTTTTCATTCTTTTGAAAATGAAACAAAGGCGCGGCAACCAACTGCTTGGCTGGATTATGTCGGTAAGCGGTAAATACGCCATTTTCTAAATCTAGCGTCACGCCAAATAGCTTCATCTTTACACGACTGACAGGGTCATCTTTATGAAACTCTTCTGAAAAATTGGCCATCATGGCAGAGTATGAATGGCTATCAGTAACGCTTTTTACCGTGGGCACCACAAGTACTATCGTCATCACACCAATAAGAAATACAGCGTAAAACTTAGGATAGCCCTTAAACAGTTGCACTATAAATTTAATGGCAAGGGCGAAGACGGCAATGAAACTCAACAAAATACTGGTTTGCGGCACAATGGATAATTTAACCGCATCAACACCGATTTGATACAAGCCACCGCCTTTAGAGAAAGCTGCCTCAGCGGCTGTACTGGATAACATGCGGATAAACGAAATATTGTCTTGCGACTTCAACCAACGTTGCAAATAGGCACTTTCCGATTCACCCGGCGTGAAGTTGGTTAAATAGAAGCGCCCCATTATGCTTCTTGCTTTCTTTTCAACGATGGGAAGCAATGAGAAATCGTATTGGCCCATAGTCGAATTTTGAACTTTAAACTGAGACCCTTGCAGGTATTCGGGCCAAACTTTGTCTACCTGGCTTTGATATTTTTGAGTAACCGCCCTGAAGATGGCACTGGTGTTCTGCAATTGCCAATGCTCAGCCAAAGCCACGCCACGCTCAGCCAAATATAAGCGCGCATGCTCACTCCCACCAGGAGACAACAACCATTGCTCGTACTCTTCAATATCTTCGTCCACATGATATACATACCTAAGGGCATTTTTTCGCCCTTTACGTAGAATAGAACGAACCCGTTCCTCAGTGCCGTAAAGGGTAAACAATATATCGTCGGGCGTGACATACATCATGGGAATATCGAGTTCATTTAGCCAATTGGCATGGCGAACTTTCACGTTGTCTTTGCACACCTGAGATTTGCACTCGTCTCGATACTGATCTTTAAACTGGCGGTGCGCGTCTTGAATACTGTCGTTACTGGCATATTGCTTGATGTCGTCGTAGGTCTCATCAATGCCTGTAACATAGCGTTTCCAGCTATTTTCTAAATAAAGGTATATGGCATCCACATGAGCGGCGGTTTCCGCCTCAAGGGTATCAATATCGTTTAATGCACTAAGGGCTTGTTGGCGCTTTTTTTGCGCATTCATGTATAAACGAAGTTCGCTTTGGTATAGCGCATCAAACTCACGAAGCCTGGGCAACCCTTCTTTGGCGAATTGGGATTTTTGCCTGTTACTTAATAAGGTGTCGGCCATGGCCTCGACATTACGTTCAATTAAGGCATTAAACCCTGTTGAGGAGAAAGCCAATGAAGGCAGCAACGCTATCACTAAATCACGACGGGCTTCATCGCTGGCAATAGCATTAAACTCGTCGAACCTGTCAATTTCTACCAAATCGTTTAGATAAGCTTCTCGATAAGCAATTGCCCGTACAGCACTTAACTTTGCGTCACTAGAAGTTGCGTGCGCCCAGCCATCCACAAACAGTCTTAATGAGGGCACCAATGCCACCCAAAGCAGTAAAAAGGCAAGGCCTTTCACCACCAAGATTTGCTTACCCGGCAACGATGAAGCCTGCTCTTTTTTCCAAAAAAGCAATTTTTGAACAGGCACAAAAGAGACAATGGCCAGTGAAAGACCAAAGCCAGAAAGCATACGGCCAAACAACTCTAAACGCGCAGCATGGTGATGCTTATCGCCAAACAAATCTTCTAGCGGTAGCGAATACACATCCACCAGCAGTAAATTGAAACTCAGCTCTAAACCAAAATAAATAAAGAAAAAAGCCAGTAACAGTATGGCTTTAGCGTTGCGCACTACCATCCAAACACCACCTTTTCATCCTGCATAACTGAATCGGCATCACGTTTTCTTGCTGCGCAGCGGGCACGAACATCCTGGGCGGCATTCTTTTCTAGGCACTTGTCTTTGGTTTTTTCCGAAAGGGTATATGCCTTGTTCTCCCCCAACCAATTTAGGTATTTCCCTTGTGCAATAAGCTTGTGCTGAACCGGCAGTTGATTAAAGTCGGCATCAGCTGGCAATCCCAACACCAACTCTTCATCACTAAAGCGCTTTTTGGCTAACAAGTTAAGCTTGGGCATTGAGACGAAAGTGCCTTTAGCATTACATGCCTTATTGAAGTTGCTTTCTAAAATGATGTTTTTTAACTGAAGAGCATTGTTGGAAGCGCCGTTTCCTGAATAGCTGTAAATAAGGTCGACATCATTTTGCTGAGGTGTTGATGCAATAAAAGACGCGCCTTCAATGGCCGCTGGCGCATCAAAATACAAACGACTCGAAGACAGTGCGCTTTGCTTAATGAGCTTATGATAACGGCTGTTCGCTACGATAACCGATGGCATAGTCATGCCATACTCAACAAATATTTCGGTTAAATCTTCTAGCGCATCTTCATCTAAGTTGCCGCTTAGGCGCACGTACAATTCGTACTGACGCAGCGCGTCAAGGTTATCTTCAATGGCATCTTCTGCGCTGATTGATTTAATAGTACTGGTACGGCTGCGAGAATTCGTTAACTCCCAGTCGCCATCGTTATAGGAAAGCACTAAATAAGCGCCGGAAAAGAGATCTTTACCGTTTAAAAATAGCCCTGACATATTGGCCGGCGTAACACTGTACAGTAAAGATGCTTTACAGCGCCCACTGCGGTATGGCAACACATGGAACCCTGTGGTCGCTGTGAGATTTCGCTCTCTAAGCGCACTTAACATAGATTCGCTAACATGCTTAGTATCTGCGTGAGCAGGGAGTGAACTATAAGTGTTAGCAGGTTTGTAGTAGGTTTCAGGTTCTGTGGGGCTAACACCGCAAGCTGCAAGGGACAGTACAGACACAACCAAAGCCAAACGCGTGCGCGCTTTATGCATAAAGTCCATTTTAACATTCCAAGGTAATACGTACTTCACATGCTAACTCGCCGCCTTTGTTAAACAGGCTTTTTTAGCTGCATGCCGTTTTATTTTATTGTGAGGGTAAAGATAATCAGTAAAGGTTTAATTTTCAAACTTTTTTTGAAATTCCCTATCACATGTAATTCTCAATGAACCTATATTCTTCTCTCAAAATTAAACGGTTCTTCTCATAAGAATGTTTATTCCCTACCACCTTTGGAGGCATGTTTCCTTTTGATAATTCTATTTTTCGCCCAATAACTTCCTCCAGCTTAGGGAGATCTTCTGCATAGTTGTGGACAGAACCAATAAACGCAAAACGACCCTCTCCACCTTCCGTTATATAGTTCGACTGTGCACTTTTGATAAAATCGAATTCGCCCGACAGCATGAATGCATCAAATAGATTTTCTATCGTCGAAATACCCTGCTTTTCTGAGAGCGAAACAATATTTTTGTAAAGCAATTGAGGGCGCTTGAAAATTAACACCTCATTAAAGTATGACCATAAACGCTCTAGAGGGTCTCTCACCCAACACACATGTAAAGCATTAGGGAAAAAAATTCGTTGTTGATTATGGTAAGGAAAATGCCCATGTAGTACGTGCGTTTTTGCCGGTATCCAGATAGATTCTCCCAACTTAAGAGCTGCAATTTTTGGTGCTGACCGGACATGATGCACATGTGTCCTACCGTATGCGTACTCTAGTGCTAGTGAGAATTCTTTCGGGGTGGTATGAGGGATATGGTGCGATACCAAATTGACTTGGGGACAAACTCGTTGCTGATTTTGATTATTCCATAGTTTGTCTAAACCCCGTCCAACAAAGGCAAGGTATTCATCTTTATATGCATTGGACTTTTTTAACACTGTGCTACGTAAAAACTTAAATGTTGAGTTATTTTGTCCTCGCTTTATTTTTAGCCTGGCTTTTAAGGAAAGGTTTTTATAGATAGCCTCCATTCTTACCTTATCAACAAAAGAGACTGCAGCAGAAACGTTAGTGCAGTAAAACTCTAACAATAAAGCTTCATTCGTCTTCTCGTTGTCAATAAAGCGCCGAATTAACTCGGAAAAACAGAAAATGTCGATATATTGGATATGGATGCTATTCTGCTTAGTATCCTTACATTCAGCTAAAAAAACGTCCTTATTTTCTACTTTCGTTTTCTCAAGAAATTTTTCTAATTCGTCGATATACCCTTTTTTTAACCATTCAAATGTGCCTTTGTCGATAATTGAATATGATGAAGACTCATTGCCAATAACTTGCAAAAATAGATCTAGTTTTTCTTGCAATTTACTGATGGAGAATTGATTAAACCACCGTTTCAGTTCCACGCCCTCTGCCGAATAACGTCGGTTAATACGACGAGATTTCACAATAGCTTGATCAGGAGTGAAACCTAATATTTGAACCAAAAAATCGGAAACTATATTGCTGTGTTTAAACAAAGTTTCACTGTACGGTCTCAGTATGAAACGTTCCTTACCGAAATTATCAATGTATCTAGTAAGGAATTTTACCGAATCTGCCTGAGGAGAACGAGGGGGTTTGAACGTGGTTATTCGACCATGACGCTTGATCGCTTGATTATAGTTTGATTCCAAGAGTTCTAATTCAAAACGTATATACGCTAAGAACTTAGCCGTTGGAAAATGTTCAGCTAATTCATTGACTCGTTTGAAAAAAAACTCAGAAGAAAGTAGCACAATCTCCGCATCTAAGGAGACTGCTTCAGCGCGTAGCTGTTCTAGTTTACTGACATTTAATTCTAAATTACCGGTAACACAATCAACACTGTATAAACTTAGCAAGTTTCCAGAGCTGATATCATTGGCATCCATAGCATGTGAAGGGTAAAAGATCTTATGTTGTAAAAGCCAGTCTCGGTGTGTTTCACACCAATATTGTATAGCCGATGTACCTGTTTTAGGTGGCCCTATATGGAAGATAAACTGCATTTTAATAGCGCTCCGCTGTGCTAGTTCAAAGTTTTGAGCTAGCCGCGTTTTCAAGCAAACTCAACATATAATGCCCGAGTTTGCTATCAAAGCTCGTTGGAGAAAATAGAGAGTTAGCCCTCTTTACCGCCGCCGTTTCAATCTGTTCTCGCCCCTTTTTATCTGAGACTAGCGCATTCAAGATCGATACAATTTTTGCCTTATCTTTATACTCCACTAAAAAACCGGAGTCGGCATCCAGCAGCTCACCAACCGCTCCCCAATCATAAGCAATAACAATGCGCCCTATAGCCATTGCCTCTGCAATAGTACGACCAAAAGACTCTTTAAAATTAGATAACCCTAGCACAACATCATTATCTACTAGCACGACCTTAGGATTTTCTATATAACCAGCCAAGTGAATATTTGAACTACCATAACGACGCTTTGCACTCTGAACATCCGCCGTGATAGGCCCATATAGATTGAACTCTATCTTTTTATTGCCTCTACACATTGCTGCTATTTCGAAAAAGTCATCAACGCCTTTTTTCTTGACATTACTGCTCAGCATACACACCTTTAATACGGTTCTGTTTTTATCGTTGCGAGTGCTAGACTCCTCAAAACTATCGATACAGTTATATATGACTTCCGTACAACTAGGCTTATTTATCCAATTTGCAGTTTCCTGAGAATTAGCAATATAAAAGTCCGCCGTATTCTCTATCCTAGAATGGGTTTGCTCAGGGGTCTCACCGATACTTTTTGCCAAATCAGGGTCGAATTCAACAAGTTCACGAATGTGAACAACGCTTGGTATAGTGGCTTTCTTTGCAGCGAGGAGAGGCTCCAATAACATGATTGTGTTTACATAAACGCTTTTAAAACCATGTGAAATAAAACACTTAACCAAATATTCAACCAAAGAATTGAAAACCTCTCTTGTCCCCTTTACCCAGGGCAGAGGTAGAAAGATGATAGAGGATGAATAACACTTAAGCTCTTCGACGTAACTTGTATTCGCACAAGAAGGTAAGAAGATTGTTACATCCAAATTGGCTTTGTGAAGTGCTCTTGCAATATCAATAAAGCTTCGCTCAGCGCCAAAAATGTTTTCTGATACCGAATGACCAAAAAGTGCGACCTTTTGACCTAAAGCATCAGTGTGTTTCTGTTTCCCACCGATTTCGACAGGAGAATTAAAGTCCCATTGCGAATTCAATGCGTGCCAAGTGGGAGACTCTTTTTCATCAACATTGAACTTATACCTGTAGGCTTCAGGACAGAATAAAAGAGATGGGTACCTACCATTGGCTTCCCCTGTACGCCAGAAATGCTCATGAAGTCCCAATCCAAGAATGTTTACATCTTCGTAAACAGTGGAATACCATTGCTCATCTAGAGCGTCACTCCAACGTTTAAACTGTTCATCATTCTCTTTATTAGCTTGCTTCAATAACGTAGGGGGAACTGGAAATGGCCTACTATTGCAAACACTGGGGTTGTACAACTCAGTAGAATGCCGATGCCATATGCGCGCAAAATCCATATATTGCTTACGCACACCACCATATTGCGTAACTAAATGCGTATCCTTACTTTGCGTTAATGAAGAAGAGTGTGATCTTCCGAATGAAAGTGGTATGTCAGGCATAACTTCGAGAACAGAAGGCTTCCCGAAGACACATTTCATCCGTTCATAAAATTCAGTATCAGCATTAGCTGCAATTTCATCCCAACCACCGAGTGCTTGATAAACGTCTCTTTTGATTAGAAGTGAGGAAACATTTCTATGAACCCATGATTTACTCGATTTAGTGGTAGAAAAATGAAGATCGTTTGAGCTTCTGACCCAATGTGATAGCGTCCCTTTTAATTTTCGCTTAAAAAGAAAAGGCAGGGTTTGCTTTTCAATTTTTTGCGGATGAGCCCAATCATCTGCATCCATGACAGTCAGAAAGTCGCCAACAGCGCACTGCATACCGATATTCCGTGAAGCGTATGCGCCTTTATTCACAGAGTTGTTGATAACTTTAATAAATGGGTATTTTTCACAAAATGTCTCTACCACTGCTTTGGTGGAGTCCGTCGATGCGTCATTAACGACTATTATTTCGATATTTTTCCACGTCTGAGAACAAAGCGATGCTAGGCAAGTCGATATAGTACTAGCTGCATTATACGCGGGCACGACCACAGATACGGTTTTTCTATGCAAAACGCCTAATAGCTGACCAAGAAGTGATTTATTTGGGCGACGAGATACCAACGAATCGAATGCCCCCCCCGCCGAGGTATGAGTCAGAGGTATTAAGTTTTGACGCACATAAATTTCGTTAAGCGCTGAAAACCGCCTTTCATTAGTTGCCACCATTTCTCTTGCCAGCAGCTTCGAGGTGCATTTAGGCCATTCTTCTGAAAAAGCGACCTCCCGAGCCACCTTCAAATTGCCATCCTTAAAATAACTCTCAAACCTCAATAGAAATAGCTCTTCCACACTGAACAATAATTGCGCGCTTTCAAAATCATCCCAGATGCGTTCAATGTACTTTATAGCCATCTTCGCACTTTCTGTGAATAGATAAAAACTACTCAGAACCCTACTAGCATAAATTCCATTCACATTGCTTACTGACGCTTGAACGTCTAGCTGCTTAAGACTTTCCTCAGGCGAAAATGCGTTAGACCAAAGCTGACGTTCTAGTGCCAGAGCTGGCAAATTACATGGTATACGCCCTTCCCGCCTTCCGTGCTGTATAAAATGTTTTAAGGGATCGACTCCTGCATTCGCAACATCAGGATAAGTCTTTACATACCAATCGGCATCAAAAAAATTAATGTTCTTCACAAACTATCACTAGAAATATCAATTCGAATACTGCACTACGCAAGGAGTTCATCTTTTAATGAGTCTCTATTTAAATGGATTACATCTTTCTTACTGCTCATAGACACAAATCGTTCTATATTCTCAGACGAGGCAATATATTCATCAATTTGTTGAACAAATGTGAAGTCCCCTCGAACCTCGGCAAGTTGTTCTGGAACAAAGCGCAGTAAATGTGAATTTAAGAATACAACTTTTGCAACACTCACTTGCATTCCGTACACACACACTTCTGAATTTTCTTTCTGAAGTAAGGTAAAAAATTTATCGCAAAGTGGGCTGCTAACTTTTCCATAAACGGGTATGTGGTAGAGCATCACTTGCTTACCTTTTTCTAGCAAAGATGCTATTAATGAAAAATCGTCATCATTAAAACGTCCAGTACTGAAATCTGAAATAAAGATGAGTTCGGCAGCCGCATTGTTATCACCTCGAACTAGCATTGAGCGTGGAGCCGGAAATGGTCGCGAGCGAAGTTCTGTGATGTTTAAATTACTGGCTTGCTGCCTGTGCCACCAACTACATGCACTTCTATAAACGTGACGTAAACCGTTGTGCATTGTTTTGATATGGGTGGCTTTATTTCTGGTTAGAGAGCCGTCGTCATCCAATGCAAATGCCATTGGTACTTCCTTATGGATTCTCTTGAACGCCCATTTACCATAGTGAGCTTGAACACGCCAAATAAACTCGGTATCCCCACCTGCAATCACATTGTCCCAAGGGCCTAATTCATCAAGAACCTGGCGTCTAAACAAAAAAGATGAATGAGACCAATGAATTAACCTTGGATTAAGCCGCCAGTTGTGCTGGAAATGCAAATCTGATGTGGCGCGGATCCAAAAAGTTGATACGCCCATCACTGTAGAATGCTTATCAAGGTATGATACTTGCGTTTCAATTTTTTGAGGATGTGACCAATCGTCGCCATCATGAGTCGTGATAAAGTCACCTTCAGCCACTTTTAATCCAGCATTTCTAGCCTTATACGCGCCGCCATTGTGTGGTTGCTGTACTAGTTTTATTCTTTCATCTTCAAGCATAATCCGGCGAACACGTTCTGTTGTGTCATCAATACTGCAATCATCTACAACAATCACCTCCAAATTTCGCCAACTTTGATTCAATAGCGAGCGAATCGCAATCTCTATTCGCTCACCTGCATTAAATGTGGGTATGATGACACTAACTAGTCGGTCATCTTGGATAGGTGGCGCTGTAGCAACCAGATTTTCGAACCCAATTTGGCCTTTAAATTCGTTCAAAGCTATTGGTGCAAAACCATGCCTTTCGAAAGCACTATTTATCCAAAATAGACGGTTTTGTGGATTTTCATGTAGGTTAGATAAAGACAAAAGTACATCAGCATCGCTCGGCGAGGTCTCCAAGTACTCAAGTAGATGCACTTTAGCTTCATCTAAATCGCCTAGTTTTATTAAGCAGAAAGCATGCATAAGAACTGCTGTCTTATCAATATGATAATCTTTGCTAAGCTCTCTAACCAATTCAGACAAAGAAAGTGCCTTCTTGAAATCACCTTCAAAATAAAACCATCGAGCTGCATGCCAAGCAGCAAAGTAACGTAAGTCGGTATCTTCTTCGTGAGATTGATATACCGTTTGCAAATCTTGTAAAGCGGGCTCAGAATATCCGCCCCATAAATTTTCTACAACGCCATTTTTAATCCAATCACGTTTCTTATCAAGAGCTGTTGCAAATCGATTTGGACTAGGTTTACGCCCTTCACGTCTACCGTATAGAATGTAATGAAAAAATGGATTTACGCCCTGCTCTTTTACATCCTCGTAGTGCTCCACATACCAACTCGTGTTGAACCACTCAGAAGGGTTGTAGCCTAAAGTTGCACCTTTAGTTAAAAAGTGTTTTATCGGGCTTTTAACCGCCCATTTATCTTGGATGGAGTGATTCGTAAGATAGTATCGTTCATCGAACTTACCACTGTTCTCTATAACCGCGACCATGTTGTTTAGTTGCTTGTATTGAGAATACCGATTTTTTAACGTACCTACGAATGTTCGAATTGCCATTTATATGTTTCGTTTAACTTTTTACTAATTCTACCAAGATACACATTCTGTCTCTACACCTTCTACTACTTATACAACTTACAATTATTCTTATTCGCTTTTACTGCGGAGGAAAATTCATAAACCTAACAATAAAACGATGCAATATATATTCTGGTTTTCTTATTATATCTCTATAGTTACATGACTTACGTTATCGTTTCGCGCTACCATATGAAACATTCAGAGACTTCGAGCTCACATGCACTAACCCCCCTCTAGAATCGAATAACATATGGTGATAAATTGCCGCTGAGTTTATTGAGGTATACGCCATTGAAAATAGCGACCAGTAAACACCTCTAAGCATTCTATTCTCAAGGAAAACAAAAAGTAGGAAACCATGTCAATTTACTCTCTTCATGAGAAAGGTCTTATAGACGTTAAAGTCACCGATGCTACAACAACCACATCGAATATCACTTTAGCTTTCGCATTCGATAGTGGCTATTCACATTGCTTTAAAGTCATGATCGCGAGCATGGCTGCAAATGGCGTATTGTGTAAAAACCCCATAGTTATTTATACAGATGACCTAACACTCGAAGAAGATCCTATCATTAAACTCGTTGCAGATCGTATAAGCCTCCTCTCAGGAGAAAAAAGAGACCTCCTTTATCGTTTAGCTAAAGAAAATGTTAAACGCCCCGAGAGAGCAGATTGGAACAGAGGTACCTTCTTAAAGTGGTGCGTTTTTGAAGAACAGGCAACAGAAAAGCTATTATTCTTAGACGTTGACATGCTCATCTTAGATTCGCTAGAAGGATTAGTAAATGCGCACCCTGAAAAAGCATTAGTCACTTGTCCGCAATTCCAGCAATCGATTAAAACTGAAAATACAGACGCCTCATTACAAAACTTATTGATAGGAAACTTTGATAATAAACACAAAGCGAGAATAAACTCGGGAGTCATGCTTATAAACTCTGAGATTTTGAACGCTAAATTTTTCAGAGAGTTAACAACCTTTGCTTCTGAGCGTATTTCAATTCACGAACAGGGCCTTTTAAGTGAATTTTTTAGAGATAATAAAACCCTGTTTGGAATGGCGCCCTCGGCGTATAATTTCCAAGATAGTTACTTACGGTTAGCGAGCGACGACGTCTATAAAGATATCTTGAAGCAGCTATCGGTTCTACACTACGCTGGTGGAGTGAAGCCGTGGCTTGATACTTCGAAATCTATTGCCAACTTGCCAAGTATAAAAATATGGCATGAATATAAGGCCTTGGCATCCGATATTCTCACTTTTAAATAACGACATTAGATTCATTGGAAGAAGCACTCTTCCTAATACACTAACGATGAGAACTTTTGTCTAGAGGTCAAATACTAATTAGTCCATTTGAATAATTTGCATTTTGACCTCTAGCGCTGCAACGCTTATTGGATAAAATTAAAGTGAACGATGTTTATCCATAGCAAGCGCTTTGATTTCAGTGTAACTCTTAACTTTCCCCACTTTTTCTGCCGCAAACTCTTGAGCTGTTTTATGAAACAAGTCATCCGGCGGGTAGATTAAAAACCTCTCTGCCATGACCGTTAGAACGAAGTCAGGATTAAAAGTATCTATTGCCTCTATCTCAACTAATGGGCTGTGTACTATATACAAGATGCTAAAGGTTTCAGCTAAAAAGGGTTGAATCTTCCACCCGTAAGAGTCAGTAAAAAGGAGGCATGTAGGCTTAGTCTTATCTTCGTTAATCCAAACTGACATTTGGCCTTTATTAACAACATTATTCGTCCAAACTTTTTTTGCTTTAGGCTGCTTCACCACGCACTCTGTAAAATCAGCGGTCCGAACGGGTTCAAACTTTTCACCTAGGTCTCCCGTACCATTTTTAGGTACAAGTTGAACCTCATCAGAACTTAGGCAAAAAAGTTTCTTTTGTATACGGTTTATGACTTCTCTATAACAGATATAGGCGCCAAAAGAGGTGTAGTGAGAGTCAGCTGGATGGTAGGGTTCACCGCTATCTTTCGAATTAATAAGTTCATCTAGTGGATAGGTTAAATATGAGTAATCAACAACGGCATCCAGTAATTGTTTAACCGGTCGAGTGCTCTCGGTGTTTTTTAACATTGGTAATTGTTCTCGATACACTGCATGTGCATCTGGAACAACTAAAAAGTGATACGAAATTCCTTTAGAACCGCAAAGTGCTTTACGCACCTCCAGTAAGTAACGCCAGGTTTTAACTTGTTTGTCCGTTAACAGTCTTTTCCCTTGATGTTGCCCTATAACGTTATTGGAGTCGTTCGCAATAAATAACCTGCCTCCGTCGCCCACCACGACCTTCCCGTCTCCTTTCGCCATGCTCTGAGGCGCGTTGCCTTTTACACCTAATACTTGATCATTTATAAAGGCTTTTCCTGCCTCTATTGAATCGAACAAATTACGCTCGACCCACATTTGCGTTATGAAGTTTATGTGATCATGGGTCAGTTGTTGAAAGCGATTAATATGGATGGCAAAGGTAACAATATGCTCTTTCCCGGTGCTTTGTAGTACCTGTTTAATATCACTTTCTGACTCAGGCCATTTTGTAAATAAAGTGGCGTAAGGTTTAGGTTTAATCGAATAAGTATTTTCAATGCCACCATTTGCTAATATGAACGCACAATAGAGCATGAACTCAGATACTTTGCCTTTCTTCTCAATAAACGCGTATACATCAATACCTTCCTTCTCTTCAATATGCTTACAAACCTTGCCTGCAATTTGCGTAATCATAAGATAAGGGGTAACCATAGGAAGTACCGGCTGCGCTTGGGCAACTTCTACGTCAAAATAATTACAACTGTTTGCCAGTAAGGTTCCTGGATAGCCTCTGTGTACTTGGTGGTGAGAAACAGGTTTGCCTTCATTTGAAAATAGATCGCTTTGGGTCAGAGCGCGTATGAAATGATTTTTCGCGTCTAATACAAGGTAATGAGATTTGTCTGTAACCTTATGAAACTCTAATTTCAATGCTTGCTGAGCTATATAAGGGTCAAAATTACTTTCTACATCAACCCCTAGATCACTGGCACTTATAAGCTTTACGCGAGAAGAAAACTTGTCGAAATTCGGTAGCACATCACGCTCGAAACACTTCCTACCTAAATCGGAATCTATGGAGTTATTGATAAAATATAACTTATCAATCAAATCGCTAGGGCAATACAGCTCGATTGAACGAACTAGAAGGCCAAGTAATGCTGCCTCTTTTTCATAGAAAACAACTGCTATATCAACTTTTTCCATATCTTTTATTTTCCTTAGATTGATTTCTTCACGTAGTTCAATGGCGCAGGTACACGTAAGAAAGGTAGATTTTTCACCACGTTTGGCCAACTGTAGGAGTGAAGGAATTCATCAAAGTTTGAAGCGTCGAAAATTGGTGATTTCCCGTCAGCAAAAAGGCTTAGCTTCAATTCCATATCTTCAAAATCTTTAAACAGCATCCCTATATTGTCGGTTACAATTTCTGGGAGAACGCCGATTGATGGCGCTAGAACGGGGCACCTTAAAGATAAACTCAGCATGGCGGCGCCGGATGTTAAAACAGCCTCATAAGGTAGTACACATAAATCAGCACAAGCGAAATAAGTAGCAACCTCTTCATTTTGAATAAAACCGGGGCGAAACACGATATTTCGATCATCACATTCAGACACAAGCTTAGGCATAATATCTTCATCCAAAACCCGCCCTGCTATAATCAGGTAAACATCGTCCCGCTCGGCTCTAAGCTTATTAAATGCAGATAAAAGATTAAAAATTCCCTTGTAACCCTTTATATTACCGAAAAAGAGAAATACCGTGGCAGAATCAGGAATGTTAAATTGCTCCCTGGCCATTTCCTTTGCGGGCATGGTACCGTAAAAATTGCCATAGGTACCATGTGGCACAATGTGAGTACTCTGTGGGTCCACCGAAAACTCTTCAACCAATAATGACTTAGCAAAGTTTCCATGGACGATAGAGTGATCGACCAACTCTAAAATTCTCGACCTATTTAGTTTTTCTTTCACTGGATCTTTAGAGTCATGAGAAGAAATATTGTGCGCAGTATAAATAATCTCGAAACCATTTTCTTTTGCATAAGAAAGTGACGTTATTGTGTCCTCAATAACTGTGTCATCCTCAAAGTCGAAAAAATTATGGAGCCAATGCAGATGAATGTATTTGAACTCTCCTTTTTTCTTATCTATGAGCGCAGTACCCAGCGCTTTAGGCGCGTACCCTTCTATAGACAAGCCATATTCGTCGTAAAGAGATTCATAAAACATTTTCTGATAAGGGTTATTTATCATCCAGCATGGGAAGAAAAGCACACCTGGATTTTCTCCAGACATTTTGAATCGCGGTTCAATAAGTTTTGCGAACGCTTTTTCTTCCGCGGCTCTTTTTTTCTCTTCCAAGAACTGCTTCACCTCAATGGCACTTTTCTCCAACACAACTTGGAACTCTCTAAACTGCCACCACTTTCGATTTGCTTTACAATATTGTTTTAAATCATCGCTATTAACAATTTCAAAGAGTGACTTTACTCGCTCGAAGACACTGTCAAAATAAATCTCGTTTACCATCTTAAGTGTATACATCAGTGAACTAACGAGCTTTATATCAATGATAGAGTAATAGTATTGACCGATATCTTGTTGAATCGCCCAGTTTTTTACGGCTTCAAACGCTTGGAATTCGAATTCACAATTTGAGCTTTTACGGTGAGCAACGGTCACTGACGACTCGGATTCTCTGCGATAGTTATAGCCCACCAAATCATCATCGAAAACAATATTCGAAGCATAATAATAAGCAGAGAAAATAAATGGCACATCGACAGCAGCCTTCGTTTCTCCTAAGCGAATGTTAAATATTTCCAATAGAGAACGCTTAAATACTTTATCCCAAATCATAAAGCTATCATGGGTCTTAAAACGTGGACTATTGGGATCGTCAAACCCTACTGTCGTATAGGTTCGCTGATTGACTCTGCCATCTGACATATGATTGTAAAATCCGCCAGAAAAGGCGATATCAGCAGAGTTATTCACTGCTAACGTCATAAGCTTGTCGTAAAAATCGCTGTTAATCCAATCATCGCTATCAACAAATCCAACATAGTCGCCAGTAGCAATAGCCAAGGCTTGGTTTCTTGGAGTGCCGGGGTTTCCAGAAGCAACCATGTTAGTAATTACCACTATTCTCGGGTCTTCAGCTGCATGCCGAGAAATGATAGCTGCCGAATCATCTGTAGAGCCATCATTGACAAGTATTAATTCAAAGTTCTTATAAGACTGCGACCTAATCGATTGGATGCAGTGGTCAAGATACTGACCAGAATTGTAAACTGGCACGATTATGCTTAGAAGGGCATCACCACTATTATCACGTCGCGTGTTTTCTTTAAAATCGTATGTTTGCCGTAATACAGTGTCTAATGGGTTGTAAGCTAGATATTCGTATAGGATACGAATTAGTTTATCATTTCTACCCAACACTTTAAGGCAGAAAAGATAGTTCCTAAAAATATGTGTCAGTACTTGACTCTCTGACAGCAAAGCTGCGAGCTCACTAACCCTTGATGGAAAGAAATTTTCATAATGCGCTAGCGCCAAATTAAACCGCTGCTCTGAAAAGGCGTCATTCGCTAGACGCAATTCGCTTTCTAACACTTGGTGAACTCCATTGCTTTAAGAAAGTTTTGACGAAAAAATTATAGGGAGGGTAAAAAGAGATTTCAGGCATTCCTCATCGAAGCCTTCGGCCCTCTGCTTTCCCGAATTTAAGATAATGTAGTAGAGGGTTCATCATAGACTCTCTTACATCTGGATTAGCATTCAAATAATCCGTCGTATTAAAGTCTCTTGAGGGTGATAGTTCCAGTTGAGCGGAAAATAGAGCAAAAAAGTCCAATGTCTTTTTAACTTCAAGCCCCATTGACTGTAGTTCGTTATCTACGAAATCTTGGCTATAGAGTTGGCTATTTGCAATCAACTTCAAATCTTTGAGGCGTTCACGCTTTTTACCAAATAAAAAGCCAGGGCTACGATGAATACTATCGAGCCCTTCACTAAGCTTATTAATGACTTGGGTAAGCGCCTTATTGGTGAGTTGTAATTTGTTAACCTCGCTTAATGGCTTTCCTTTACTACCGCCCAAAACAAATTTAACACCCTGGCTCTGATTTGCCTTTTTCCTCAGCCAGCTAGTTTTTCCCTCTAACTCTTCAACCTTAGCGGTTGTTTCCGCCAACTCTTTTCTTACCGCTAAAAGCTCAGTTTCTTGCGCTAATGCAGTCTCTTGGAGATCTGTTAGGTTATGTAATGCACTCGATAGCAGTAAATTAGATTCATTACAATCTGCGTTACATAGAATACTTACATCTTCGTTTACACCTAAATCGGAAACGAACTCGCTTATTTTTTGCCTATTGGCTTCTAATAAGTCGAAAACTTCCGCTGATTCTGTATATACTTTCATACAGCTTAGTACTTCCTTAATAAAACTTAGTCAGCCCCAAATAAATCGCGGCTGTATACCTTGTCAATCACATCTTCAATATCAGGGAGTATACGGTTAGCCACAATCACGTCAGAGATTTTCTTAAACTCTTCTAAATCATTGACCACACGTGAGCGGAAAAACTCGTCTTCTTCGAGTACCGGCTCATACACCACCACTTCAATACCCTTCGCTTTTATACGCTTCATGATACCTTGAATAGCACTAGCGCGGAAATTATCCGACCCCGACTTCATGATTAGGCGATAAACACCCACAATCTTTGGATTACGGCTAACGATGGAATCAGCAATAAAATCTTTACGGGTACGGTTAGCATCTACAATAGCCTGAATCATATTGTTAGGCACTTCACTGTAATTAGCTAAAAGTTGTTTGGTATCTTTGGGCAGGCAATACCCCCCGTAGCCAAAACTAGGGTTGTTGTAGTGATTGCCAATTCGTGGGTCTAACCCCACGCCTTCAATAATTTGTTTTGTATCTAGCCCATTGCGTTCTGCGTAGCTGTCTAGTTCGTTAAAATAGGCCACTCGCATTGCCAAATACGTGTTGGCGAATAACTTAATGGCTTCGGCTTCAGTACTGTCGGTAAACAACACATTAATGTCTTCTTTTATCGCACCTTGCTGAAGCAATTTAGCAAACACTTCTGCACGCTCACTTCTTTCCCCAATCACAATGCGGCTTGGATAAAGGTTATCGTACAGGGCTTTGCCTTCGCGTAAGAACTCAGGGGAGAAGATGATATTTTCCGAACCGTGGCGTTCTTTAGCTTCTTTTGTAAAACCTACGGGTACGGTTGATTTGATGATCATTACCGCATTGGGATTAATGTTCATGACGGTTTTAATTACCGCGTCGACACTGCCAGTATTAAAGTAGTTAGTTTGTGGGTCGTAATCAGTTGGAGTAGCAATCACTACATAGTCAGCGTCTTTGTAGGCAACTTCAGCATCAAGTGTTGCTTCTAAATCTAGTTCTCTAGTGGCCAGGTATTCTGATATTTCTTTATCTTCAATGGGCGACTTTCTATCATTTAAAAGCGCTACTTTCTCTGCTACCAAGTCTACTGCTTTCACTTCATTGTGTTGTGCTAGTAGCACAGCATTTGAAAGCCCCACATAACCTGTGCCTGCTACGGCTATTTTGTATTTACTCACTGTCGACTCCATTTTCCAAGACCTTCCAATGTAAAATATAAATTATATGACTTCACCGAAACAAAAACTCTTCTTTTTCTTTCACCGAAAAGTTTTCGCGCTTAAGTGTGAGATTTGGGCTATATGCGGGGTCACTTTCTATGTAGCTAGCCCAATTTGACCTTAAATACGTCAATTCCCTGTTGAACCTTGCCGCTTTCTCAGGCGCATGATCTAACCCCCGACTAACTGATTCATGATGATACAACTCAGCTTCAGCACAATATATATTTCTAACGCCAGTTTCTTTTACTCTTAAACAAAAGTCTACATCGTTAAAAGCAACGGCCAAATCTTTTTCGTTTAGCCCACCAACCTTATGGAATAAAGACTTCTTCACAACAAGACAGGCTGCTGTTACCGCAGAGTAATTTTGAGTTGCAATTAGGCGCTTAATATAGCCTGGGTGGTACCTTGGGAAATATTTATGTGCATGTCCTGCACCACCACCGTACCCCAACACCACGCCAGCGTGCTGTATTCTTCCGTCAGAATATAATAACTTAGCCCCTACACAACCAACGTCTTCTCTCAGTGCGTGCCCTATCATCATTGTCAACCAAGACGGATTTATGACTTCAATGTCGTTATTAATTAATCCGATTAATGAACCCTTAGCATATTGCACACCAAAATTATTAATGGCCGAATAATTAAACTCACCAGGATATTGAAGCACACGTATTTTAGGGTGCCTTTCTAATTGCGAAAAGTAATCTAAACTTTCGCTTTCATCAGAACCATTATCAATAAGCAGTATCTCGTAATTTTGATAAAGGGTTTTCTCCAATATAGAGTCTATACACGCCCTCACCAGCTCCTTTCCATTTTTTGTCGGAATGATGAGCGAGATCAGAGGTTGTTCGACGACAGGCCATTGAATACTGTTTATTTGCAATGACTCATCGTAGTTTGAAGCAGCATTTGTGAGTGCTCTCAATACGCTACCAACATCTTCTAGCGATTTACGCGTGACAATTACATCATCACATCTATGGATTAACGTGTATGGGATATGCTTTATTGAGATTGAGCTATCCAATAACCACAACTCGCTTATCATGCCCGCTATTGTAGAAGATTTAATTGCGGATTTATTGAGGACACTGGAAGAGCATACAACACCAGTAGACACGTAAGCTGAAGAAAATTGTAAATCCGGATTCCAACTGGGCAAAAAGTGGGGTGAGTCGTTTTGTTTTTTCTTGTTCGCTTTGTCAGTATCACTATAGGCAATACTAGCTGACGAACCATGCAATGAAAATAACGTCAGCGCTTTAGGATGTAGAACATCACCGCTATTGATAAATACAATTTGGTTGTGTTCAGGAATTGAAGCGCATGCTTCACTTATAGAGGTTACACCTGTTAGGCCTTGTATATCTCTTTCTTTCGCTACAACTTTGATATTGCGCTTAGAGACACCCAGTAGCTTCAAATTTTCTAACGTTCTCGAAATATTCTTGCTGCCAACTATGACTAAAAACATCTCATCCACGTTAGGTATGCCAGCGACTTTTCTTTCAATTTCCGCTTCCTGATGTTTAAGAAAGAAACTGTAAAGTGCCATAAGCTTCTTCTGTGAAGGAAATCCATAGAACAGACCTGAGCGTTGCAACGAGCGACTATAAAACTCCGTTAGTTTATGATTGCTCTTAAGTTTATTTCTTACCGGTTTTGGAACTAACCCTATAATTCCTTTTACGGTCATCATGGCCAACTTTTTCATACAGTTAACATTGTCCTAACTTCAATAAAAAAGCCGCAATCTTGCGGCAATTTTATTGTATCACGATTTAAAGCGTTCTGTATTAGCTCCCAGTACCCAGCCGCTCGCCTTGGTAACTTCCATCAAGAACGGCTTTCCACCAGCCTTCGTTGTTCAAATACCATTCAACGGTTTTGCGAATACCACTTTCGAAGGTTTCTTGGGGCTTCCAGCCCAGTTCCCGCTCTATCTTGCTTGCATCAATAGCATAGCGCATGTCGTGGCCAGGGCGATCTTGTACGTAAGTAATTTGCTCAGCATACTTGCCTTCTTTAGGCTTAACGTCATCTAAAATAGCGCAAATAGTTTGCACCACCTCAATATTTTGTTTTTCGTTATGGCCACCAATGTTGTAGGTTTCACCAATTTCACCATTTAGTGCAACTACAACAAGTGCTCGCGCATGATCTTCTACATAAAGCCAATCACGAATTTGATTACCTTTACCATATACCGGGAGTGGCTTGCCTGCCAATGCGTTTAGAATAACCAGAGGAATTAACTTTTCTGGGAAGTGATACGGGCCGTAGTTATTCGAGCAGTTAGTGACTAGCGTGGGGAGCTTATAGGTGCGAAGCCACGAACGCACTAGCTGATCTGAACTGGCTTTACTGGCTGAATAAGGCGAACTTGGCGCATAAGGTGTGGTTTCCGTGAAAAGCGGGAGCTCTGTACCCGGCGCTACTTCATCAGGGTGCGGTAAATCACCATACACTTCATCGGTAGAAATATGATGAAATTTAAAGGCGGCTTTCTTTTCGCCTTCAAGGGCAGACCAATAGGCTCTTGCTTGTTCAAGCAAAGTGTAAGTACCCACTACGTTTGTTTGAATGAACTCACCTGGGCCGTCAATTGAACGGTCTACATGAGATTCCGCAGCCAAATGCATAATGATATCGGGCTGATGGGTATTAAACACGCGCTTGACTTCGTCAGCGTCACAAATATCCACTTGCTCAAAGCTGTAACGTTCGCTGCTTGCAACCGACGTGAGTGACTCTAAATTACCCGCGTAGGTTAGCTTATCTAGGTTGACGACGGTGTGGTTGGTATCGTTAATTAGATGACGAACTACTGCAGAGCCAATGAAACCCGCACCACCTGTGACTAAAATTGTTTTACTCATGTTTTATTTACCAAACTCGAATTTGTGTATGGCTGCTTATTGTGCCGCTTTAAGCTCGTCCATCATGGCCGACAACTGCTTGCGCCAATGGGTTGGGTTGCATGTTGCAAACGCTTCACGTGCTGACGTTTTATCTAGCACACTGTAGTGAGGGCGTTTAGCAGGCGTTGGGTACTGGCTACTTGGAATAGGCAATACAGGAATTGCACTGTCTAAAAAGCCTTTTTCTATGCCTAGTTCTTGAATAGCGAGCGCAAAGTCGTACCAACTGGCCACACCTTCGTCAGTCCAGTGATACACACCGACTGTTTTGTTTTGGGCAGCACTAACACACGCATCCGCCAACCCTTTCGCCCAGGTAGGCGTACCAATTTGGTCGTCAATCACAGTAAGCTGAGGCTTATCTGCCATTAGCTTAAGCATGGTTTTCACGAAATTATTGCCATGAGCGGAATACACCCATGCTGTACGAATCAAACAACTTGCTTCAGGCAATATATCAAGTAACGCCTTTTCCCCATCGGCTTTGGTTTTGCCGTAAACACCTTGCGGCTCTATGGGGTCGTTAGGTAAGTACGGTGAGCCCTTATGACCATTAAATACATAGTCGGTAGACACATGCACTAAAAACGCGCCGGCTTGTTTGCAGTACTTGGCTAAGTTTTCTACCGCGGTGGCATTAATAGCGTGGCACAGCACTTGGTCTTCTTCTGCTTTATCTACGGCAGTATAGGCAGCTGCATTGATGATGACATCAGGCGCTAATTGAGACAGGGTTTCTGATAACACATCAAAATTAGTGATATCTGTATCTTCCGGCCCTAAACAAATCGTACCTTCACCCAGAATACGCACCAACTCATAAGATAGCTGGCCCGCATTTCCAATAACGACAATGTTCATTGTTATTCCTTTAATCCCTACTTATTAAAACGTTGGCGCGTCAACAAAGGCCAAACCCGCTTCGTCTTTGCCAGATAAAGAAGGCTTTTCACCCTTCACTAATGGCCAGTCGATATTCAAAGTAGGGTCATCATACTTTACAGATATCTCAGACTCAGGATGATAATAGTCGGTACACTTGTACACAAACTCAGCCGATTCGCTGGTAACGTAGAAACCATGAGCAAACCCCGCTGGTACCCAAAGTTGGCGCTTGTTTTCAGCAGACAAGGTAACCCCGACCCATGCTCCATAGGTAGATGAATCTTTACGCATATCTACAGCGACATCGTACACTTCACCGCTAACAACACGCACTAACTTACCTTGGGTTTGCTCCATCTGATAATGAAGGCCGCGGAGAATACCCTGGCTAGATTTCGAATGATTGTCTTGAACAAAGTCTACCTCTGCGCATTCTTTCTTGAACCAGTCGGTGCGAAAGGTTTCTAGAAAAAAACCTCGCTCGTCGCCGAACACTTTCGGTTCTATAATTTTTACGTCTGGGATGTCTGTTTTAATGACTTGCATGTACGTTCCATATATTCACATAAGTAAGAAGGTGGCTTCTGCCACCTTCTTACTTATCACTTTCTATTTAATTTTTCACTCTATCGCTGATTACTTTTAACAAATAATCGCCATACCCACTTTTCTTAAGGGGCGCTGCAAGCTTTTCAAGTTGTTGGGCATCAATATAGCCCATCCGATAGGCCACTTCTTCAGGGCAGCACACTTTCAAGCCTTGTCGCTTCTCAATGGCCGCGACGAAATTGGCTGCGTCTAACAAGGAGTCGAGTGTACCCGTATCTAACCAAGCAGAACCACGCCCCATTAACTCTACCTTCAAACTACCATCTTTCAGATATAGGTTGTTGAGATCGGTTATTTCAAGCTCACCACGATGAGACGGCCTTACTTCTTTTGCAAAGTCTACCACGCGATTATCGTAATAGTACAAACCAGTTACCGCGTAATTTGATTTCGGCACGACTGGCTTTTCTTCAATAGAAAGTGCCTTCCATTCGTCATCAAATTCTACTACTCCATAGCGTTCTGGGTCGTTCACGTGGTAACCGAATACCGTGGCGCCATGTTCTTGTTTATATGCGTTTTGGAGTGAAAGCTTTAAATCGTGCCCGTAATAAATATTATCACCTAGAACAAGAGAGCAACTGTCATTTCCAATGAACTGTTCACCAATAAGGAACGCTTGCGCCAAACCATCGGGTGACGGTTGAACCGCGTACTGAATGTTCATTCCTAATGCTGAGCCGTCGCCAATAAGGTCGATAAAACGTTGCTGTTCATCTGGGGTGGTTATAATCAGTACGTCACGGATACCCGACATCATTAAAGTGGTAAGCGGATAAAAAATCATCGGCTTATCATAAACCGGCATTAATTGTTTACTAACTACTTTCGTCAGCGGGTGCAGACGTGTGCCGGATCCGCCAGCTAGTATTATTCCTTTTCGCATTTTTCAACCTATATTTTTAAGTAACTTTGCAGTATTTGGTTTCGTTTTTCAGCTGTCACAGAAAAATTGTTTTGAAAATTAATATAATTTTCACTAACGATATTAGCTATCTCATTTGAGCCGCGATTTTCATAAACCCACCTGAGTTTTTGGGCAGCTGAACTTTCAAGTGGCTCAGCCCAATATTGGCCGCCCCCTTCAGGATAATCAGTGCTGTCGAGCTGTTTCACTCTATACTCTACCGCTAAAGGGTTAGTCTCAGCAATAATATCTGTGCTACCAGACCATCCAGTTGCAACTACTGGTATTTTTCTAGCTACCGCCTCGACAAGAGTTCTTCCAAAACCTTCGCTTCGATGAAGAGAAACATAACAATCGCAATTTTTCCAAAATTGCGTCATTTCACTCTCACTCATGCTTCCAACCTTAAGCAAGATTCTACTATCACTCTGCACTAATTTAATAAGGCTTTGCCAATCGCTACCACTCCCCTTAGAGGTAGACTTAATAACCAATCTAACTTGTTCATTAACCTGAAATGCTTTTAGAAAGGCTTTAGCAATTGCTTCTGGATTTTTTCGCTTCAGGTATGACTTTGCATCAAACATAAACAAAAACGTAAAAGGACGACTCTGTCGCTTTAGATCTTGGACACATACCTTATTAGGTATATGTGCAACAGGCGCAACATATTTGGTGTTAATTTTATTTTTAAAAGCGTCTTTATAGCTTTTTTCAACAAAACGCGATATGGCCCAAATCTCTTGAAAATGAGACAAAGTTTCACCCCACTTTTCTGGTACTTTTGGTAATTCCCAGGGGCTAGCCGCAATACAATAAGCAAATTGTGATAAGTCACCATCATAGCATTGAATCAACTTGCTCAACTCAATTACATTCATGCAAAAAATCGAGTGATCGTAAGGCAGGGAGTAGTCTTCATTGGAATGCATATAATCATTAGGAGCATCAGAAGAGTGACCAATGTTATAAACGCTAAATGGGATGTTTAATAACTCGAACACACTGATAAAACCTCTTAGGTCTTCACCTAGCCCTAATCGTCCACGACTATAACCAACTAGATTAAAGCCATGAGCTTTTTCAATTTTTACTGCTTGAGGCTTTTTATTTAGAATAGACTCTAATTGATCCAAATTATAGATTGAACGGCCCGTGATACTAAACCAAGAAAATATTTGTCTTTGCGTTTTAGGGCAACATGGATCACAGTTTCCAAAATGTTTCGTATATAGAAACACCATTAAATTGGTAACTTTCGTATTAATGACTGCTTGGACTTTAAAATCTGCAAACAGCAGTTCCCACAGAGTCTTCGGAATTCTATTAACCCTGCTAATAGTCCAAGGAAGATAGGCATTAAATTCTTTCAAACTCAATTTTTTACCTTCGTCGTTATCAAATGAAGTAACCTTCTAACTCGCCTATTCGCAGCTTTGGCGTAAAAACGAAATCGAACTAATAAAGAAAATCTTGAACCTAGCACATCTAACAATTCTGGGCGCTCAATGTTATCCAAATTCCTCCATTCATTCATATACAAAGTAAACAATGTAAGTTCGTCAACATCGGGAGCGGCCAAGAACTTGTCTGCTATCGCCGTAAAATCTTTCTCAGATAAAAATTGCTCTTTGTAGGGATAAGGCGACAAATCACAGCAAACTCTTATAAACTTTTCAGCATTATGTACCTTATAGTGCACAGAAAACTCTTCGATGAGCTTATTAAAGTGTGACTTTACTATTTCGAACAATTCGGGCTTCACTAACGAGTACTTTTCGCCACGCGCGCTCTCAGACTGCAAAAATGTGTCCAATTTTTTGTTGTAATCCGCTAGATTTAGTTGGTTAAACCACCTCTTAAACTCCAAATTCTCAATACTATAAGAGGGGTTAATTTGATTCGTTTTTCTTTCATCAGTTATCAGCGAGGAAACTGACTCATGAATTCCCAGGGCGTAACAAAAATCAGAGATTAAGCTCCCTCCTTCAAAACATTCTGCATGGTAAGGCCTAATCTGGTAATCATTGCTACCAAGCGCATCGCAAACTTTTTCGAGACGCTCTAAATTAAAAGCTTGAGGCTTCATCCTTATGGCAAATCGATGGGTTTGTCTGTGCCGCTTTATACCTTGATTGTAAGACGACTGCGTAAATTCGAGGGGATATCGTAAGTACGCGATCACTTCGATAGAGGGCAACTCAGTTATCAATGCTTCTATATGTTCAGAAAAAAACTCAGAAGATAAGAGTAAACGATCGCAGTGCCGGAGTTTAGCTTCGACTAATACACCTTGGATTTTTTTTCTATTAATAACAAGGCGTTCGCCTTCTCTATCGAAAATTTGTAATAGGTTACCTGAACTAATGCCATTCGGATCCACTTTGTGGTTAGGATAATATATTCCTAACTTTATCAGCACGTCTTGATGAAAAGACAACCAATTTTGGATTGCGGACGTACCCGTTTTTGATGGGCCTACATGAATAATGATTTGCATATATTATACGTGTCGAGTGGTTAAGTAAGTTTCCAAAAAGCTAGAAAACTTATCACTATTACGTATTTCATTTGACGCCAGATGTAAAAATTGGAGTACATCACTTTTCTCGAAGCTTGAAAATCTATCTTCGTTGAATTTTTCTTGAAGCTGCGAATAAAAGTTAGTCTCTTTTAATAGATTGAAGAAATCGGCACCGTTTGAAAATAAAGATACTGCACTAAAAAGCAGGTCGTCATCTCGCCTAAAGTCAGGCAAGCATTGCACGTCAAAAAAAGCGTAACTGCTGCGGCACTTCGCTTTTAATAATTTTTCAAATGCTTTGTGATGAGGGCGTCGCGCCAAAATTAAGTTGCAGCTATTTAGGTTACCTATCAAATCGAGAAGATGCATGCTACTACCTTCTTCCCATATAATTTTCTTGGCAGATAAAATAATAGATAACTGCTCTTTAAGAGAATATTCTTCTGGCCTAAACACGTTATAACCATCTTCTTCAAGAAGATCAATAAAGTAATCCGCACCGAGAACACGTCCGGCCGCCAAGAAGTTCTCCCTAGAAATCCACACTTTTTCATAGGCAAGCGAGTCGCTTTTTGGCACCTTTTTCTGAATCTTTTCTAAATGCTCTACATACCAGTCATGAGGAACTCCGTTTAGCACAGTTCCTTGTTCAGGCACGACAAGCTCCTCAAAGCAAACCAACTCCTTTGCTAAGAAAACACTGTCTTGCGAAATATTGAAAAGTGATAACACTTCCAAGATATAACTTGGAAGGTGTTCAACATTTTCAACATTTGGTTTACATGAAAATACAACACCATTAAATTCGGAACTATCATACTTCCACAAACGATGTATGCTTTCCGACAAGAAGTGACCAAAATGTTCAAAGAGGCCACCTGCATACAGCCATGTCCCTTTCTTTTTAGTGACGTCTTTCTCCAAATTTTGCTTTAAATACTCTTCTCTTAATGGAAAATTAATTAAAGGGCCTGACTGCCTGTTATGAAAAAAATGACTAGGCCTTTCTGTCGAATTAGTATGAACGCCATGAATGAACTTCTGCTCTCCACAACCAAAGTCAGTTCCCAATGTTTGAGGAATGACATAGGCATTTGAGCATGTTGTTACAATCGGCATTTTAATCTTCTTTTTTTGAAAGAAGCGTTTCATAATCATTAAGCTTTTTCTTTATCAATGAGCCTTCAGGTCGCGCATTGTAAGCAATAGACATTAGCTTCTGCGCCAGCGAAATATCGCTATTTTCGCTTTGGATTGCTAAATCTCTCAAAAAATCAATTTCATGTTGCGCAAGCGAATAGTCTGACTCTGAGCTCGACTCAAATTCAAAACTAAAATTTTTAATGTCGCTAGAAAAGCGGTTAGCTACTCTTTGTTTGCTCTCTTCCGTTCTGTAATAAAAGCTGTAGTGATGATGCTTTGTTGAGTTTGAGCGAGGCGCTGACTTGTAGGGTAAATGATATTTGCCACTAATATATGCGAGCATCTCGTTCAAGTTTTCCACTTTGAAGACATCATCAACTAATAAGTCATCGCCGTCATATAAGAAGTCACTGCAGCCTAACTCATCCATCCACTGTGACTTTGCATAAGCTTCAAAATCCAAACTCCTTACTTTATCCCCTTTTCCACCTTTGCCCCATCCAGTTTTATGAAACCAAAAGTAAGTTGAAACAATTTTGTCCCATGGATTGCGAATAGTGGCAAATTTGTAATAAGAATCCCAGACGTCATCGCCAACAAAACGTCTAATTTCTGATGCCGTTGAGTGTTTATAAATTCCGTGCTTCGCTAAATAGTCTTCAGATAGCTTTTCTGTTTCAGGTGAGCCGCCTAGCACCAAGTCATCTTCACCTAAGAATGGCAAGAGTGCTCGAGTAACACTGGTTCCACCACACTTATTAATATGTACAAAAATAAACTTATATTTGTGACTGACTATCATTCAACATTACCAAATAGTTTTTTAAAAGTAGCTATCTGTTGAACATTATACGTTTGAAAAACATTTACTGAATCTACGGCCAGTTGCTCTTTCGCGGTGTTGTCGAAAGTGCGTAAAGCGCTAACCAATAATTCAACAGATTCAAATTTTTGGAAGTCGCTAGTAGTACTAATTCCTACCATCGCATCTTTTGTGGCTATCAGAGGCTTACCATAGGAAAGTGCCTCTAGTGACTTGATTTTTAAACCTGTTCCGCCAATCATCGGATTTATTACAACGTCTATAGTTCGGTAAAAGTCATCTAACTCATCAACTAAGCCCATTAATTTAAAGTTAGGAACTTTTGACTTTAAAGCACCGCAAATTGTTCCCGCAATATTAAATTCGAACTTCTCTAATAAGGTGGGCGATTGTGAAACAAAATCATGTAACGCCAGAATCGACGTAACATTAAACGGATTGCCAGAGCCTATGTAACCGATGTCTATTTTCATTGACGTTTTATGTGATTCTTCTACGAGAACCACAGGAGGAACAAGGTAACCAACAGTCGAAACTGGCTTTTCAATTAGACTTTCAAAATGCTTAGCTTCTTCACTCTGTATAGCCAATACAAGATCGGCTCGTTCCAGTCCTAGCGCTTCTAATGCCTTTGTAGTATAAAACCAAACAGGCTCTAACCCAGCTTCAGCAGCAACAATATGGCGGTCTCCAAATACATCATGGGTATCAATTATTTTATATGTGGACTCTGGAACGACGTCTAAAACCTTTGAGAACCAGACATAGTTGACAAGGCAGATATCAAATTTATAACGGCGGCACAAACCTTCAACTAATTCAGAAACTTTTTCATCATACCAGTCATCGATATCAAAGTACTCTTCAAAAGACGGTTCTGCAGCAGGTCCCTCAGGTTTTACAAAGTGGAAAGTGTCCCAATCTCTTTCCATTTCCATTCGCTGAGTCTCGTTCAATCCCTCCATACCAAAGTAAACGAAATGAATCCTATATCCTAACAATTTAAACATTTGGTTCAGGCGATAAATTCGAGCGCTATTACCTTGAAACTGCGGGTGTGATGGAATTGGAGAAACGATCAATATATCTTTATTCATGCTCTCACCCTTCGACCCACTCAATAAACAAACCGTTTAACGAAAAGCCCAGCAACTTGTCTTCAATAGGAGTCATTTCATCAGGTGTTATTACTAACTCGAAAGTTCTACCATTTGAAGGAACATAATATTCGAATGAAACAGTTTGACCCTCGCTGATTGTTTCAAAGACGGTCAAATTACCATCGAAAAAGCACTTTATTTTTTTGCTACTAATATCATTAGGAAAAAAGCCTATCTGTAGGTTTATCTTATAGTGGCCTCTTGCCATCAAAGGAATAAATAGCCGGCTTGATGAGCTTGGGCCTAGCCAACGCCAGTATTGCTCACCGTCTGTTTCTAGTGGATAAAAGTTGAACGCCATAAGCTTATTTATATGGTACCAACGTCTATTATTTTTCAAATAGTCTAGTGTTAGGCGCCCAACGGCAGAATCAATGGATACAAGAGGCGAGTAATGTTTTTGGACAACTCTATTTGTGGAAACTACTTGGTTCGATATCACTGACTTTGCACCAGCATAAGTTTTAACCTGCTCAGCCCAGTCTGATGATGGAAATGCGTAAATAATTTGACCTTCTTCATGCTCGGATATTTCGCAGAGTAGGTCACTTAAAAAGACATAGTTGTTCCTATCTCCCCACGCTATCATATCCTGCGTAACAGATTTACACCTTCCTGAAATAAGTGGTCTTTTCTGATTTATAATGCTCGTATTCTGTAGAAATAGCCCTTCATCAACATAAGTCAATGACACCCAACTCAAGTGTGTATATCTGCAACAAACTTCCGAAAATGTACGTTCACGAATAATTCGTTTGCTCTCTGCAAGCCCTGTGTAACCAGCCTGAACTTGAGGCACTATACGATGGTCTCGACTCTCTTGACCTATAAAAGTAAGGTCAATATCGAGTTCATTGTACAGCTTCGCTAATTCAACGCCGTGTGCTTTCAATAATTCAAAAGAAGGAACTAACGTACAACTTAACCCTGAAGCTTCGAACATGTTCACCAAAATACTTTGAGGCTGAGCTTCTATTAAAGCATGTAACTTCGCCGGCATTGATTCCAATATAGCTGCAGTAACTATAATATCTCGGTAAATGCCATGCCGTTTTGACATCAACTCTAAAACTGTGGAGGAATGGTTCTGCATTTAGACTTCCTGCTGTTTAATTTCTGGCAGTAGCGCAAGGGTACTGCTAGATGCACCGTACCCTTGCGGCGCCTTATTTACCATTCGAGAGCATTTTGTTGTAACAAAGGTCCATTCTTCCGTATCCAACAAAGGGAATCGATTGTGGATATCCAATGTTCTTTGCCCTGCATATTTGTCTTCCACAATGAAGCCTGCGGCTTCAATGTATTGCTCGAGATCACTGCGCCGTAAATCGACGGTAGATGAAGTGAGCCCATCAATTATGAAAGACAAGATCACCACAGCTCCCATAGAACACCGTACGTTTACCGCAGACAGATAGGCAATAGGGTCGTTTTCCAACGCTCGTAGCGGTGAAATATTAACAATAAGACTAGCTTGAGCTGTTGCTGGCTTCATAATTTCGAAAGGATCAATGTGTAAAATACTGCGCTCGTCATATTTGAACAGCCGTGATAAAAGAATAACATCGTTACAAGACTCACTAATACACAAAACGTTACCCTTTATACCAATTGGAATGACGTTTTCAGACCACCATGTAACACCACTTATTTGCGCAATGAGTATAGAAAATTCAGAGCTATCCATCAAAGCGTCTACTTCTGTATGAAACGCAGTGTTAGAATAATAACTATATATCTTACTTCTAAGACACTCGCTTTCACTATTCTGCGTATGTGTATTTTTCTGGCGTTCACACTCTTTAACCACTTCGCCATAAGCTTTGGTAGTTACATTTATCTCTTGTGTTTGCTGAACCCATCTTTTTGCGGAAATTCCGATATTAGCTCGCTGCTGTTTGTCTACTATCAGCATGCTTAGCGCTTTTGTGAGACTGGTTTGAAAGCCTTCATCATAAGTTAATTTCAGCGCACTCTCATTAGGTATCTCTCCAAATGGACCGATATCAACAACAACACACGCTAAGCCTAACCCCATCGCTCTACTTAATGTACCTGATGTCTCCCCACCGCTTGGGTAACGTAAATTTACGATGAAATCCGAAGCACACAAATACTTAAAAAAGTTATCTTCCTCTAAAAATCCGGTAACAATAACGTCGTCTTGCAACCCACAGTCAGCGATATCCTGATAAACATCATATTCGTGAGGTTTACACTGCCCAGCTAGGACGTAAACAAACATTAGCCCCTGCTCTTTGAGTTCTTTTAAACTCATGAGCACCGCCTTTATTTGTTTCGCCCTTGCGATAAAGCCCATAGAAGTGATTACAACCTTATTCCCCGGAAGGCCTAACTGCCCACGATAGGTCATCTTATGCTTTAAGCTATACTTTCGAGTTTTGGGTGACAGGTGGTGAGGAATAATCGAAACCTTCTGGTGCCCTATCGCCTTTATTTTGTCTGCTGAGTATTTTGAGTGAACTATAATATGACGTGCAGCATCAATGATGCTCGAATTCATCATAAGCTCGTGCGGCATAAAGCCGCCTTTCCATCCATACTTAGAAAGTTGCTCACCTAAAACTTTTCCCGCAGAGCCGTACTGATTGAACAGTGCCCTTGTATATGAAGCTTTGTCACCAATAGAGAGATTTGTTAAGTCAATAAGGTAATGAAGATTCAAATCATGAAACATAACAATACCTGGTGTCGACAACAGTATTTCAAGCATATACTGTGTATCGCGATTATTCCCTACGTGATAAAGATGCGGATATTTTGCATACTCAGATCTACGCCACATATACTGCTCGATATACAAAACTGAAACATTGTTAGGTATATCTACAGGTTGAGGAGAGTTGTTTTCTATAACCACCATCACATCAAAATTTCGGACGAGATACGGTAGCTGCTCAGCGAGGTAATCTGCTATTCCATTAGGTTTTGGGGGTAACGGACAAAATATAACTAACTTCTGTAATGGGGACGACATAGGCTATTTATCTAGCTGTGATTTTAAGTAGTTAAACTCGCGTTGGAAACGTTCATTTTGAATGGCAAGAAGCGCATCCATACGTTTTTCCACTTCCGAGGCAAAGTCACCCAGAACCTCGGTAAATGCGCTTTGTAAACTAAGAGGGGCGGAAGTAATGCGCTTGCCATTTATA
This sequence comes from Alteromonas sp. B31-7, assembly GCF_015767655.1. Lineage (NCBI taxonomy): Bacteria > Pseudomonadati > Pseudomonadota > Gammaproteobacteria > Alteromonadales > Alteromonadaceae > Alteromonas > Alteromonas sp. B31-7. The sequence continues at coordinate 597,189 of NZ_CP065233.1, read as the reverse complement.
TACAAGTGAACTTCTCTTGCTTGCGCTGAGAAAGGAAGCATTTCAAGGTTTAGCATAAAACCGTGACAACCATTTCCAATTCCAGCTTCTAGCAGATCTTCTCTCAAGGTCGCGGCTTTAGTAGAAGCTAATACCTTTTCACCCTCGCGTACTTCTACATGGCAAGGAGTAGAAGGTGCCACATCATTGAGGGCCCAACCCGAAATCTGGCTAACGGAGACAGTATCTAAGTGATAACTTATACGACCACGCCCCAGTATTCTTTTGATCAATCGCTTAAATTTTGTTTTCATTATCATCCAATGATCAGTTTTTTATCAAACCAACAATGCTACCTCAAAATGTTGAAGTATGCATTACAGGTAAAATAGTTTTTCTAAACGATAGTGGTATTAATGAACTTCTGTAATTCAACGTTATTTATTCGCCAACCTAGCCTAAACGGATAAGGCCAAATTTGCCCCTTAAAATAGGAAAGCTCTGGAAACGACATACAATTAATACCGAACCCTTTATCAAGAACACGTTGGCTAATACCTATTTCCCCATTTTCAATCAGGGCTTGCTTCTCCTTGTAGTCTGCTCCTTCAAAGAGTAGTGAGTTGCCGAACGCTTTTTTTAGTACACTCATATTACTATACAAAAACCAACTTTGAACATGTTCTTTATGGCATCCGATCTCTTTTCCATTTTCAATGAGCGGAAACATATTTAATGTTGTTCCAGTTAGTCCAATATTTTCTTTACTGTGATGCAATTTACGAAAAGCATTTAGCCAGTAGTCGGTAAACGGGCCACTCACCGAGCTATTCATGAAAGCAATATCACCTTCATAATTACTCTCTAGCGCTTTTCTATAACCAAAATCATATGCTCCAATATCCCGAGCCACGTTTTCTCTAAAGAAAATCTCAACATTAAGGCCTGTACGTTTGACTAAGTCATGATACTTAGTACGTAGCTTGGGGTCACACCCCACTGCAGCATTTATCACCATCGTGATGCTAACGTTGTTACTACCCTTTAACTGACTCATGTTTTCGAGGAAAGGTCCAAGGCCACACGGCACTTTTCTACCGTTGAAGTCTTTTTCTCGATGGAGGTCATATTTTTCCCAGTCGACTAAAACTAATTTCCACCTGCGAGTGTGGAATAAAATATCCTTAGACCTAATTACGTCTTTTATCACTTGCAACGCCTTTACTGCTTGAATATATTTATTTTTTAACTTTCACTAATATTAAATAGTTAAGCGTTTTATTTAAATTAAAATTTACTCGGTTTGGCTAACTCACTCCGAAAAAGAACAACCTCCTATCATAGTTATTTTATCTAATATTCATAGAGTTAGGCTTTCCAAACTCAAATATTATAACGGTAACTCAGTACGATCCCCCAATTTTAATCACAAAAAATAATGTACGCTACGCAAGTGAAATATTGTTCAGAGTGCAAAATTTGTGAAACACACTAATTCGTAATCAGCTAGCTCTATTATTTTTAAAGAGGTTTAATATCTTAAATAAAACAAGATCATATTCTACTAAAGGACGCAACTTTTCTTTCGTATCTGCATTAAAGCATACCTTTTCTATTAGCTCCATATTACTGTCCGTTTTAGACTTATTAAGAGTGTCTTGCAAATGCGGTAAATCACTTGGGTTACCGTTGATTGAGGAGATAAATTCATTTAACTCTGATTCTAAATTCTCATTTAGAATAAAAACATTGACATTTTTCAGGTTAAATAGCGCTTCTGTTAACTCTTTTAATTGTATATTAGCTAACTCTCCCTTAGTGCTTTTTTCCCACCTTTGTTTAGGTAAGCCTGTACTACTAAGAAATGACCTTACATAACAATTATTAAAATAACCGTTATTAAAAACTTTTTCATTGAAAAAAAACTCTTCAGGAGTAGTGCGTTTTGCAATAAGGGGGAGATCAAGTGATTTACGCACACAATAACTTTCACTATGCGCTCTAAAATAATTGTAGATAGACTCCAAACGACTCATCGGCTCTCTAAAACAACTTAAAATTGTAGTAGGCGGTGAGGCTAAACCTAATGCCTTCAGAGAATTGAAATCAAAATGTCCGCTATGTATTTTATATTTCCTTATTTGATTAAGAGATTGTTGTTCTAACAAATTAAACTTCTCGAAATTTATCTTACTCCCTAAAAATGCAGACTCTAAATACTTGTCAATAGAGGTGCCAGCACATTTTGGTATATGCAAAAATACAATTGGATTATTTACGTTTGGAATAGAATTTTCAATTTGAGATGAAATTTCAACGAACTTCAATTTAAACTCGTTAGATGAAAGGAGTCTTTTCCGTAAATTTTCAATTGAATCAATATGTTCCTTAATCTCTGTATATACTTCATCAGATTCAGGAGATCGCCCCAAAATCGAGCGATACAACATATTGATTTCTGAATCTTCAATCATTTACCAAGCTCTCAATTGCTGCTTTTAGCTTTTCATAAAAAATTTCCCAAGAATAATAAGCAGCGTGCTCTTTGAGCAAAGCCTCAGGAAACTTAGAAAGTGATTCATTTAATTTTTCCCCGAAACTTTCTAAAGAGTAAGGGTCAAAATAAGTTACAAAGTCCGCTCCTACCTCAGGAATACTAGATGAAGCAGTTGTTAGAACGTTAGTTCCCACCGCCATTGCTTCTATCACAGGCAAACCGAATCCCTCAAAGATAGAGGGGTAAATAACTAATGCAGCCTGAGACAACAGGGCAAACTTACTCCTCTCATCGATAAAACCCGTAGATTTTATATTTCCAGATTTTTTATATTTTAATAGTCCCAGTCGTTCTAATTCCAAGTCAAACTCTAATAACCAGCCAATTCTGCCTGTAAAGACTACATCATAATCATCGAAAAATTGATTGTTTTGACTTAAATACTCTAAGACTACTGAAACGTTCTTCCGTGGCTCCAATGTTCCCAGAATCATCACGAAAGGTTTTTCCTGTAATCGAGTTGCACTATTAGCGTGTGCAATCGCCGTCATTTGATCAACACCCAAAGGAATTGCAATTGTTCGGCCGTTCACTTCGGGTTTGAAGTACTGAATGAGCTCTTTCTCAGTAGACTCTGAGACACATACTAAGAGGTCAGAGGACTCAACCTCTGACAAAAAGTTCCTGTGGTAATACTCTTTAGTATCATCCGAATGATACTTAGGATGCGTGAGCGGGCTAAGATCATGAACTATAAGTACTTCATGCTCGAAGTAATCTCTATACGCTTTTCTGTTTGTAAAAAGACCAACCGTAGGCCCAGATGAATTCGCAGGTTCAATGGGTTCGAGGAACCTATTTTCAACTAGATACCTTAGATTAATGCCAGTTCGAGATTTCAGAATACCTTTAACGATATTCTTTGGTATCCTGGAGGATTCATAAAAAAACTCTGAAACAATCGTGTCATCCGTTAGCATTTTTTCTGCTATTCTAGCTGTAACTTCAGGAATCCCGGTGAAGCTACCCTCCTGTAAGGGACTAATCTCTAAACATAGTCTCATATTATAGCCTTATAAAACCTGAGTCATAATCTGGAAGCTCTGCAGGATTACTGACTTTACTTTCCAATGAACTATTGTCTTGCTTTGTATAAACTAATGATTCAAATTTAGTAGAATCGTATTCTCCGATTGAAAGATCAAGAGAATCACAAATATCCTTGATTTTACTACCTGTATCTCTCGGATCGATATGAAAGTCTTCGTAAGACAATATCTCATAGGATACTTTACTTTTTACTAAGCTATTAACCACACCAGAGTAATATGAAATTAAGTTATCTCTATACAAGTTATATTCATCTACATCGAAGTTTACTTTGAGTGAAGAGGTATCAATGTTCTGTGGAATTGAAGTCAATTGTAACTTTTTAAATGATAGATATGTATCGATTGTATTTCGTATCATGACAATAGATTTAATCTCAAAATCACTACCCAATAATTTGTTGATGCTATCCATTGATAAATGTTCAGGGAAAACTTTACAAGTAAATACAGGTTTTGACGACATTTTTTCAAGAAGTCGAATTCCGTTGCCTGGAAAATTTTGAAAGAAAGTAACCATATACTTATTTATTCTTTCATTCGAATCGACAATGCTATACCCCTCTGACGAAAAGATATCATTAAATATCAAAGGAAAATAATGTGCTAAATATTCGAATGAAACACGTCTAAAAAGTTGATCTTTGTCTGAATCTTCACACATCGGAAATAGGTTTTGTTTATGAAACATTTCACCATAAACATCAATATCACGAAACCTCTTAAGGTTAGATAGAAAAAAGTTGCTGCCACATCTCTGAGTTCCGAAACAAACTAAAAACTGTGATTTTCCTCGTTTATTTTCACCTAAAAACATTATAATAACTCTACTTTTATCGGTTTGTAAAAATATTCGCGCTTCGAAATAAGATAAGTAATTACCTCACCAATCTCCAAGGTAGCTAACTCTTCAGTTTCTGTCTCAGAAAGTTTGCGTCCCAACAAAACCATAGATATTTTGTTTATATCTACATTGCTATCACTCAACAACAAAGACACCGTTTCGTCTTCAGGCATTTCTTGAATGTAAATATCGACATTAAACTCTGATATAATCTTATTTATTAGCCCAATTCGACTGGATAATCCACTACTAAGGAGCCAGTGATAATATGTAAATCCTTCGAAATCTGGTTCTTTAAAAAGTAGATTCCTATATAAGAACCATATGAAATTGTGAAAATCTAAATTCTTTAACTCAGAGTAACTATATTTTCCCTTTCTATCATAATGCCTATTAAGATCGAACTCGCGCTCTATAAGGTTTTCATTAGTATCAAAAAAAGTGTGAAGTCGGTCGAATATAGTTATCCCCCTTGATTCAAATTCTTTTGAACTTAAAAGAGAGCTTCTTACAACATTTAGGAATTCTTCTGTAGAATGAAAGCCCTTTGAACTTTCAAGATAAGAGTTCAATCCAGGTTCATCCGAAGATCTATTTAAAATATCTCGATAAAGTAAGTCAATCATTCGATCTAACGGAATGTATTCAGCATGACGAAGATAGTTTGACTCCAGTTCTTTAGTTTCCATCGTTGTAAGTAAACTTGAGTCAAAAGAGCTATCTTCAAAAATAAATGACCAACCTGTTTCTAAGCAAATAACAGCGTTACTGTCTTCTAAAAGATCACGGGAGAATGAAACTTCATAGGTTTTATCGTCAATCTTTTCAGCTAATTTGACGAATTTTGTTTTTAGTCCAAAAACCAATCCAAACGCGTAATTGTAATTATCATCAGATTCATACTCGACTTTCAAGTGCAAGTCGGTCTTACTGCAAACAAACATAATTTAATTCCTTTATAAGCTCGAAAGGCTTGAATCAATATCAATTGCGATTTTATCGACGTCATATCTTTCGTGAACAGTTTCAACAGCAGACGATGATTTTTTAGAACGCTGTTCTGTAGACAACTTAATGGAATGTTGAAGCGCAAAAAAAATATCTGATGCTCGAGCTTGTTCAATAAAATGTTCGTGCGAGGTCATATTGCCTGCTAGGCCACGTATCAAAGACTTCCGCCTCCTAACGTTAATCAATACTGAGTTATCTCCATTAATATAATCTTTCATTGCTGTACCTGCGGTCGTTACTGGGATACATCCATGTATCATCGATTCAAGTAATGGAAGATTCTGTCCCTCACTAATAGACGCACATAAATAAAAAGTGCTTACGTTGTAGAGTGCTGACATCTGAGTTTCATCTAAATAGTCGAAAAAGAATAATATAGATTTACTCTTGACCGAAAAATAATCAGGATACACTGGAAGTATATTATCTATAACGAAATCTTCGTGATTAAAACTAGACGAGGAAATTACAAACTTTATCATAAGAACTGCGTTTGAGTTCTCCTTTGAAAAAGCTTCGAAGCCAGCAATTAAATTTATTAAATTTTTTCTTTTGTCATGTGGATTGAGTATTGTTAAATAAAGGGAATTTTTTTCTATAGCATTGAGTATCTTATCATTCTCTGCAAAGAAAGTAGAATTCAATGAAATTGGCAGCTTATAAGTTCTATAATCAAACCAAGTATTCAATTTTAGTTCACTCACAACAATTTTAGATAGTTGCGTTATATTTTTTTCGCTTTCACGATTTAATTTTGGAGCTTCAATTGGAGCGGGAATCAACACAACATTATCAAGTCCACATTTTTCAAGAATAGTTTTGGTGTAATTCGACGTTGCCCAAATTTGGTCAGCTAAAGTTAGCATTCTTTTCATATTATCAAATGGGTTTAAAGCGTAAAGATCTTCATCTGAAATGACATCGAACTCCCACGCGAAAGCTATTACGTTTTTCATACCCTTTACTAGACGGAATTCGGATGATGAACTAAATGCTACGTGTATTTCGGTATTATCTGGCACAATCGAAAATGATTGATTACTATTAAAGAAACATGGATCTTGAATAAAGGTAATTTTAAAATTTATTGCTATAGACCTAAGCATTTTCTGTCGAGCAAATGCATAACTATAATTAGAAGAGCCTAGCTTTTTGTCTATCTTTGAGAATGATTCTCCTGAGACTAATAACTGTTTCATAATCTAATAATTCCTGAAACCAGAGGCTGGATTAATCTCAGCCTCTTAATTTATGGTGAGTGAGTTATCTAACTCTACCGTATCTATCAGAAAAACGAACAATATCGTCTTCACCTAGATAGGCACCCGATTGCACTTCAATAAGTTCTAGTGGAATCTTGCCAGGGTTTTCTAGCGCGTGAACCGCACCAATGGGAATGTATACCGATTCGTTTTCGGTAACTAACTGTGTTTCTTCATCGATTGTTACGTTGGCACTGCCCGATACCACAATCCAATGCTCTGCGCGGTGGTGATGCATTTGAACCGAAAGCTTTTCACCTGGTTTAACGGTAATGCGTTTCACTTGGAAGCGAGCGCCGCTGTCGATGGAGTCGTAACTTCCCCAAGGTCGGAATACTTCACGGTGAAATTCAAACTCAGGGCGATGTTCAGCTTTAAGTTTATTTACCACTTTCTTAATGCTTTGTGCGTCGTCTTTGTGCGCTACCATTACGGCGTCTTTGGTTTCAACCACGATAACGTCTTCTAAACCAATAACAGACACTAAGCGCTGTTCTGCGTTTACATAACTGTTCTTGGTATTTTCTAGGATGGTATCGCCTACACAAACGTTGCCGTTTTCATCTTTTGGTGATGTTTCCCATAACGATGTCCAACTACCTACATCGCTCCATTGTGCGTCAAGGGGCACCATGGCGGCGCTGTCTGTTTTCTCCATAACAGCGTAATCAATAGAATCGTCTGGGCAGGTAGCGAATATATCATGATCGACGCGAATAAAATCTAAATCAGGGGTTTCTGTATCGATGGCGCGCTTACACACATCTAGCATTTCTGGGTTGTATTTTTCTAGTTCTTCTAGGTAACGGCTAGCTTTAAACATAAACATGCCGCTATTCCAGTAATAGCTGCCCGATTCAACATAGTCTTTCGCGGTTTGTAGCGCCGGTTTTTCAACAAACTCAGCAACTTCAAACCCACTTTCTAAACTTCTACCCGCTTTAATATAACCATAACCCGTGTGGGGTTGGTCTGGCACTATACCGAAGGTTACTAACTTACCTTGTTTCGCCAATACTTCTGCTTTTTGTATAGCAGCATGAAAGGCAGGTTCATCTTTAATAAGGTGATCGGCCGCTAATACTAAAAGAATAGGGTCTTCACCGTTGATGGTGGCGTGCAAGGCAGCTAACGCAATGGCTGGTGCTGTGTTACGACCTACTGGCTCTAACAGTATTCCGCCGTGGTGTATGTCTTTTTGTCTTAGTTGCTCTGCCACTAAAAAGCGGTGGGCGTCGTTGCAAATAAAGATGGGGCTAGCAGCCTCGGTACCTTTTAACCGTGTAATGGTATCTTGCAGCATGGTGCTGTCAGATGTGAGCGATAAAAATTGCTTGGGAAGTGCGGCCCGTGATTTTGGCCAAAGGCGGCTTCCAGTGCCGCCAGCAAGTACTACTGGTTTCATAATATTCCTTAATTTTTCGTCTTCTCTTTGTGGAAGATATTTACATACCCTTTGGTCAAGTATATTAAGAACCTTAGCTGAATGAAACCGCTTAATTGGGGTTTTATCATGGTTTACAGGCTTTTTTGTCTATTTACATGCACTGAACACTATTTGAGCAAATCAAAAATTTAGTATAACGTTGAAGTTGAAGGATTATTAATTAGGTACCTTACACGATGTTTATATATAAAAAGCTTGCCTTGCTGGTATTAACTGGCGTTTTAATGTCATTAGGTGGCTGTGCCACCTTAAATTATCCCTCCCCCATGTTAGAAACCGAAACCTTTGAAAAGCTAATTAGCATTAAGCCTGTTGCGCCGAAGGAAAAAATATATCGCCAGTACGTTCGAAATGGATTTTACTTTCAATTTGAACGCATGGACGAAAACAATGTGATTTATGGCTGGTATACCTGCACCGATTGCAATTGGACTCGTTCTAAAATGTTGGCCGTTTACGATGGTAGTTATTTGTATGTTACCTACGGGCATCATGAGGAGTTCTTTCTAGAGGCACCTGAAAACATTCGTCATCACCCCAACTTTTCACATTGGTCTTGGAGTGCAATTAATAAATACCAAATTGAGGGCCGTAACCTCATTTTACTCGGCCAAATTCGTAAATGTGAATACATGAGCCCCATGATAAGAGAGTGGAGCAATAGTGTATGGAGTTACGATGGGGAAATAGATTGTACCTATCAAGAAAATGGCCGGTATAAAAGTATATTTGTCGCGACTATAGATGAAACACTCACTGGTAGTAGAAGCTCTATCGTGGGGGCTGAAAACGATGCATTAGATGGCGATATCACTGACAAACTATCGAAGCTTAAAGATTTGTACGAACGCGGATTAATTACGCAAGAAGAATACGAGCAAAAAAGAAAGGAAATATTGAGCAACCTTTAACGTATCAGCTTTAACATTGAGTTCTTCAGCTAACGTAAAAAAGGCATTCTATTGAATGCCTTTGTTTTAGGTGCATTACGCTAACTATTGCGCCGACGCGTTCAACAGTTCCAACACCTGCCCGTCATTTTGTTTAGACTGCGCGAGTAACGATACGCTTGCTTGTTCCACAATTTGGCTCTGGGTTAACCTTGCTGTTTCTTGCGCATAATCAGTATCCGTTATTCTGCTACTCGCAGCGGATACATTTTCGTTCATTATGGCGTTTTGTTTGTAGGCTGAATACATCTGATTAATTTTAGCGCCATAGTAGGCCCGAGATTCCCCGATATCCTTAAGCGCGGAATCGATTCTTTCTAACGCTTCTTCTGCCGACGTTTGCGTTTCTAGCGACGTTGTTTCGATACCTAATGTCGTCATGGTTGCAGGCGTTTTATCTAGGCTAATATACTCGGTACCTACACCGAGTTGATTACTGTCGGTAATGTTCACGCCACCCAGGCTAAAGGGGTTACTGCCCTGCGTACCTATGGAATCCCAGCCTACCGTAATATTGAAGTATCCATTGCCCACAACGGAAATGATTAGTGGTTCGCTAGTTTCATCTATGGTTAGCGACTCAAGGTAAGTACCAGGGTGTCCATCGCCTGAAAAGGTAAACGTAGCGCCGTTATGGGTACTCACGCCAGAGGTAGATAGATTACTGTCATCGTACGTTGCGCTCGGCTGATAACCATTAGTTTCAAGGAAAAATGAATCTTCAATGTCATTGGCATTGTTAATGTCATTCACTCCCCAAGCACCATCGCTTAGGGGGGTGCCTATTATGTGTTCACCGTTGGTTTTAAATACTTGTATGTCATCGTCTGCGCCAAAGGAATCTAAATTGATACTTATACCTTTCGACCCTGCAGGAATATAAGCAATGGAACGTAACCCGCTTTCCATCGAGGTAGTTTGCCCGGCGGTAAACACATCATCCAAAGAGGATACATAGCTTGAGAGCAAGTCATTATCGTCGACAAGGGGTAGTCGATTGAAAACTTCGGTGTTAAACGCAATGGCGTTTACAGCGTTCTTAAGTTGGTTAAATTCTTTATTCAGTGCTGCCCTGTCAGAATCGCTGTTAATACCATTTTGCGCTTGCACGGCAAGTACACGCATGCGTTGCAGTAATGCGGCAGATTCTTGCAGCCCTGTGTCTGCGGTTTGGGCGTAACTGATACCATCGTTAAGGTTGCGGTTAATTTGGCTATGGGCTGAACGTGATGAAGCTAAGCGCGTCGCTATTTGTAGCCCTGCACTGTCGTCGGCAGCACGATTAATGCGGCTTCCAGAGCTAAGCTTCTCTAGTGACGCGTTAAGCTGGCTGTTTTTAAATGTGTTAGCGATAGCTGCTGTATTTAAGTTTGAGAGTGAAAACATACCTGTTTAATTTACATGCTCGTCCTAATTCTACATGTATCTAGCAAGTACCGTGCACAAACTGAACAAAGGGTGGGAAACGTCAGAAACAAAAAAGGGACAGAGTTTTCACTCTGCCCCTTTTTCAATGTGAGTATTAATTACTCTTCAGTTGCTTCTACTGCTTCTTCTTCAGCTTCTACAACTGGACGGTCAACTAGCTCAACATATGCCATTGGGGCATTGTCGCCAGAACGGAAACCGCATTTTAAAATGCGAGTGTAACCGCCTGGGCGAGCTTCGTAACGAGGACCAAGCTCGTTGAATAGTTTACCTACAACCTCTTTATCACCAGTGCGGGCGAAAGCTAGACGGCGATTTGCAACGCTGTCTTCTTTAGCCATAGTGATTAGAGGCTCAATTACGCGACGTAATTCTTTCGCTTTTGGTAACGTAGTTTTGATCACTTCGTGCTTGACCAAAGAGCCAGCCATGTTTTTGAACATAGCTTGACGATGGCTGCTGTTGCGATTCAACTGACGACCACTCTTACGATGGCGCATAGTTTTATCCTTCTCTACAAATCAGTTTGATAAAAACCTGATTAATCTTTTTCAGCGATGCTCTCAGGCGGCCAGTTTTCTAGGCGCATACCTAGAGACAAACCACGAGATGCTAGAACATCTTTGATTTCAGTTAGCGATTTCTTACCAAGGTTAGGCGTTTTAAGTAGCTCAACCTCAGTGCGCTGTACCAGGTCACCAATGTACTGGATAGCTTCTGCTTTCAAACAGTTTGCAGAACGTACTGTCAGTTCAAGGTCATCTACTGGACGAAGCAGAATCGGATCGAATTCTGGCTTCTCTTCTTTCGCTTCTGGCTCTGACACATCTCGTAAATCTACGAATGCATCTAGCTGTTCAGCTAGGATAGTAGCAGAACGGCGGATCGCTTCTTCAGGATCTAAAGTACCGTTCGTCTCCATGTCGATGATCAATTTGTCAAGGTCTGTGCGTTGTTCAACACGAGCAGACTCAACACTGTATGCAATACGTTCAACTGGGCTGTATGAAGCGTCTACTAACAAACGACCAATTGGACGATCATCTTCTTCAGAGGAGCGACGGGTAGAAGCTGGTACATAACCGCGACCCATTTCTACTTTAACGCGCATGCTGATTTCAGCTTCGCCAGTTAAAGTACAAATAACGTGGTCAGGGTTAACAATTTCTACGTCGCCATCATGCTGAATATCACCAGCAACAACAGGGCCAGCGCCAGATTTCACTAGAGTTAGGGTTGCCTCAGTTTTACCTTCAAGGCGAACCGCTAAACCTTTCAGATTAAGCAAGATTTCAATCACATCTTCTTGCACACCTTCTTTGGTGCTGTACTCGTGAAGAACGCCATCAATTTCTACCTCGGTTACTGCGCATCCTGGCATGGATGACAATAAAATACGACGTAGGGCGTTACCTAGAGTATGGCCAAAGCCGCGCTCTAGTGGTTCCAAAGTTACTTTGGCACGAGTAGGAGAAACGTTTTCGATCTCAACTAATCTCGGTTTTAGGAATTCAGTCACAGAACCCACAATGCTTCCTCTTTAGTTAGCTTTACTTAGAGTAAAGTTCGACGATCAACTGTTCGTTAATTTCAGCAGACAGGTCAGTTCTTTCTGGAACGCGCTTGAAAGTGCCTTCCATTTTGCTGCTGTCTACTTCAATCCAGGTTGGCTTCTCACGTTGGTCAGCCAGTTCCAAAGCAGCAACGATACGCGCTTGCTTTTTAGCTTTTTCACGAACAGAAACCACGTCTTCGGCAGAAACGTTAAACGATGGAATGTTCACAACTTGACCATTTACCATGATCGCCTTGTGGCTAACTAGCTGACGTGCTTCAGCACGAGTGCTAGCGAATCCCATACGATAAACTACGTTATCAAGACGCTGTTCTAAAAGTTGTAACAAGTTTTCACCTGTGTTGCCTTTTAGACGTGCAGCTTCTTTGTAGTAGTTACGGAATTGCTTTTCAAGTACGCCATACATACGACGAACTTTTTGTTTTTCACGCAACTGAACACCGTAGTCAGACAAACGGCCACGACGGGCACCATGTTGACCAGGCGCAGTATCGATTTTACATTTAGAATCGATTGCGCGAACGCCGCTTTTAAGGAACAAATCAGTTCCTTCGCGACGGCTAAGTTTGAGTTTTGGACCCAAATATCTTGCCATGATCTTTCTCCAACTGTCCGTCGATTAAACGCGACGTTTTTTCGGTGGACGACAACCGTTGTGAGGAATAGGGGTCACATCGGTAATGTTTGTGATCTTATAACCTGTAGCGTTAAGAGCACGGATCGCAGACTCACGGCCTGGACCTGGACCTTTAACGAACACTTCAAGGTTCTTAAGACCGTATTCTTGTGCAGCTACACCTGCACGCTCAGCAGCAACCTGTGCAGCAAATGGGGTAGATTTACGTGAACCACGGAAACCTGAACCACCAGATGTCGCCCATGCTAATGCATTGCCTTGACGGTCTGTGATAGTCACAATTGTGTTGTTGAAAGACGCATGGATATGAGCCATACCGTCTGCAACCTGACGTTTTGCGCGCTTACGCGTGCTACGAGCTGGTGCTTTTGCCATAACTTACTCCCCGCTTACTTCTTAATTGGCTTACGAGGACCTTTACGGGTACGCGCATTAGTTTTAGTGCGCTGACCACGTAGAGGCAAGCTACGACGGTGGCGAATACCACGGAAGCAACCCAGGTCCATCAAACGTTTGATGCTCATAGAGACTTCACGACGTAAGTCACCTTCAACGGTGAACTTAGCCACTTCGTCACGAAGCTTATCAATAGTCGCTTCGTCTAGCTCTTTGATTTTTGTATTTTCTGCAACACCAGCACCCGCACAAATGCTTTTCGCACGTGTGGGACCAACGCCGTAGATCGCTTGGATAGCGATTACAGCATGCTTGTGCTCAGGAATGTTAATGCCAGCGATACGGGCCATTAACAGCACTCCTCTTGTTTATTTGTCGACGACCTAAAAAGCCCGATAGGATACTTACCCGTCGACTAAATTGCAAATTTTGGTGCAAAATACTTATAAACAAAACTAGCAGAACCTGATAAGTATGATTCAGGTTCTGCTTACTTAGCTTTGCAAATATTCTGTACCGCTTAGATTAGCCCTGACGCTGCTTGTGCTTAGGGTCAGAACTGCAAATTACACGCACAACACCGTTGCGCTTGATAACTTTACAGTTACGGCAAATCTTTTTTACTGATGCACGAACTTTCATTACATCGTTCCCCTTTCTTTCAAAATTAAGGGGCTAACTTATCGGCCGTAGCCTTTAAGGTTAGCTTTCTTCAGCACAGACTCATATTGACTCGACATCAAATGTGTCTGTACTTGTGCCATAAAGTCCATGATAACCACTACGATAATGAGAAGCGACGTACCACCGAAGTAGAACGGCACATTCCAAGCAATTAGCATGAATTCAGGCACTAAACAAATAAAGGTTATGTACAGTGCGCCCGCCAGCGTTAAGCGAGTCATTACCTTATCGATATAACGTGATGTTTGCTCACCCGGACGAATACCCGGAATAAACGCACCAGACTTTTTCAAGTTATCTGCAGTATCACGCGGGTTGAAAACCAACGCCGTGTAGAAGAAGCAGAAGAAGATGATAGCTGCTGCATATAACATCACGTACAGCGGTTGACCAGGCGATAGCATTAATGCTACGTCTTGTAACCACGCTGTCGATTCATTTTGCCCAAACCATCCTGCGATAGTCCCTGGGAACAAAATGATGCTGGAAGCAAAGATAGGCGGTATAACACCAGCCATGTTGACCTTCAGCGGTAAATGCGTGCTTTGCGCGGCGAAAACCTGACGGCCTTGCTGACGCTTCGCGTAGTTTACCACAATTCTGCGTTGTCCGCGCTCTACAAATACCACAAGGTATGTAAGCGCGATAACAATCACAGCAATCAACAACAAGAACAACAGATTAATGTCGCCTTGTCTTGCTTGTTCCGCTGTCTGACCTATCGCTGTTGGTAGACCGGCAACAATACCAGCAAAAATCAATATAGAGATACCGTTACCAATACCTCGTTCAGTAATTTGCTCACCTAACCACATAAGGAACATCGTTCCTGTGACTAAGCTCACTACTGCCGTAAAGTAGAATCCGAAGCCAGGGTTTATCACCAATCCATTAATCAGGTTGGGCAGACCAGTCGAAATACCAATTGACTGGAAGATAGCCAATACCAACGTCAAGTAACGTGTGTACTGGCTGATCTTACGACGACCTGCCTCGCCTTCTTTTTTAAGCTCCATCATCGGTGGATGAACCACCGAGAGCAACTGCATAATAATGGACGCAGTAATGTATGGCATAATGCCCAAAGCCAGAACGGATGCACGCTCAAGCGCACCACCAGAGAACATGTTAAACATTTCTACAATGGTGCCTTTTTGTTGCTCGAACAAGTCAGCAAGTACCGCTGGATCGATGCCAGGGATAGGAACATAAGAACCTAGTCTGAATACAACAATCGCACCAAGTACGAACAACAATCTTGCCTTAAGCTCACTCAAGCCGCTTTTAGCGCCTGAATCCAATCCTGGTTTAGCCATCTAGCTTATTCCTCTACTTTACCGCCAGCAGCTTCAATCGCTTCTTTAGCGCCTTTAGTAACCTTCAACCCGCTTACTGTAACAGCGCGTGATACTTCACCGCTCTTGATAACTTTAACAAACTGAATCTCTTTTTTGATAAGACCCGCTGCTTTTAAAGTTTCAAGAGATGCTGTATCACCCTCTACCTTAGCGATTTCTGCAAGTGTCACTTCGTCAGTAACAAAGCTCTTGCGTGAAGTGAAACCGAATTTAGGAAGACGACGCTGAATAGGCATCTGACCACCTTCGAATCCTGGCTTAACGCGGCCACCTGAACGGCTTTTTTGACCTTTGTGACCTACGCCACTCGTTTTACCAAGACCTGAGCCGATACCACGACCAGTACGCTTACCAGTTGGTTTTGAACCTTCGGCTGGAGAAATTGTATTTAAACGCATGTCTTACTCCTCCACTATCTCAACCATGTAATTTACACGGTTGATCATGCCACGTACGGCTGGGGTATCTTCCAGTTCACGAACATGGTTGATTTTACGAAGGCCTAGGCCTTTAAGCGTAGCTTTGTGCTTTGGCAAGCGGCCAATCGCACTTTTAGTTTGCTTTACTTTAATCGTTGCCATGTTTGATTACCCCAAAATTTCTTCTACAGACAATCCACGTTTCGCAGCAACTTTCGCTGGAGAATTCATCTCTGTCAGCGCGTTGATTGTTGCACGAACAACGTTGATTGGGTTTGTAGAGCCGTAACATTTTGAAAGTACGTTCTGTACACCAGCTACTTCAAGTACTGCACGCATTGCACCGCCGGCGATGATACCGGTACCTTCTGATGCAGGCTGCATGTAAACTTTAGAGCCAGAGTGACGACCTTTAATTGGGTGCTGTAACGTGTGGCCATTAAGGTCTACGTCAACCATGTTGCGACGAGCCTTTTCCATTGCTTTTTGGATTGCAGCAGGTACTTCACGTGCCTTACCGTAACCAAAACCAACGCGACCATTACCGTCACCCACTACTGTCAATGCAGTGAAACTAAAGATACGACCACCTTTAACCACTTTAGAAACGCGGTTTACAGCGATCAATTTCTCTAGAAATTCACCATTTTGAACATCTTGTTTAGCCATTATAAACTCCTAGAACTGAAGACCAGCTTCGCGAGCTGCATCAGCTAATGCCTTAACGCGACCGTGGTATTTAAAGCCACTACGATCGAAAGCCACTGTCTTAATGCCTTTCTCAAGTGCGCGTTCTGCGATTGCTTTACCGACTACCGTCGCTGCTTCAGTATTACCTGTAGATTTAAGATCTTTTGCAAGATCTGTTTCAACAGTTGAAGCCGCTGCCAACACTTCAGAACCGCTAGGAGCGATTAACTGAGCATAAATGTGGCGAGGTGTACGGTTAATTACCAAGCGATGCGCGGCCAGTTCACGAATTTTTGCACGTGCGCGAGTTGCGCGACGAATGCGAGCTGTTTTCTTATCCATCGTATCACCCACCTACTTTTTCTTAGCTTCTTTACGACGTACGTTTTCGTCAGCATAACGTACACCTTTGCCTTTGTAAGGCTCTGGTGGACGGTAAGCGCGAATGTTCGCCGCAACCTGACCTACCATCTGCTTATCGGCGCCTTTCACGACGATTTCAGTTTGGCTAGGAGTTTCAACGGTAATGCCTTCAGGCATCTCGTATACTACTGGGTGTGAGAAACCTAGCGTTAGGTTAAGCTTGGCACCTTGTGCTTGCGCACGGTAACCAACACCATTTAGCTGAAGTTTTTTCTCAAAACCTTGTGAAACACCTTGAACCATTGCATTTAGGATAGAGCGAGCAGTACCTGCTTGTGCCCAGCTATCAGCGAAACCTTCACGTGGAAGTGCTTTAAGTTGGTTCTCTTCCTGTACAACTTCTACTGCGTCATTAAATACGCGGGTCAAAGTGCCTTTACTACCTTTAACAGTAACTTCTTGACCAGAGATAGAAATTTCTACACCTGATACAACATTTACTGGGGCTTTTGCTATACGTGACATTTCAACTCCTCCGTTATGCTACATAACCGATGATCTCACCGCCCATGCCTGCGTTACGCGCTGCACGGTCAGTCATCACACCTTTAGAAGTCGACACGATAGCAACACCTAAACCACCCATTACTTTTGGAAGCTCATCTTTTTTCTTATAGATGCGCAGACCAGGACGGCTTACACGTTCGATAGTGTCAATTACTTGCTTGCCTTCGAAGTACTTAAGCGTCACTTCTAAAACAGGCTTAACGTCACCAGAGGTTGCATAGTCAGCAATGTAACCTTCTGCCTTCAATACTTCACAAATAGCTGCGCGAAGTTTAGAAGACGGCATAGTTACAGAAACTTTCTGTGCCATCTGGCCGTTACGGATGCGGGTAAACATATCCGCGATAGGATCTTGCATGCTCATTATCAGCTACTCCTTACCAGCTGGCTTTTTTAAGGCCAGGGACTTCACCGCGCATCGCTGCTTCGCGAAGCTTAATACGGCTAAGACCGAATTTGCGTAGGTAACCATGTGGACGACCAGTAACACGACAGCGGTTGCGCTGACGTGAAGCACTAGAGTCACGTGGCAGTTGTTGTAGCTTTAGAACAGCGTCCCAACGCTCATCTTCAGAAGCGTTAACATCGCTGATAATCGCTTTAAGTGCGGCGCGCTTTTCAGCATACTTAGCGACTAGCTTAGTACGCTTAGCTTCACGTGCCTTCATTGATTCTTTTGCCATAACCCTACACCCCTACTTTTTGAATGGGAAGTTGAACGCGTCCAGCAGAGCACGTGCTTCGTCATTAGTATTCGCACTGGTAGTGATAGTAATATCCATACCGCGAACTTTATCCACTTTATCGAAATCGATTTCAGGGAAAATGATTTGCTCACGCACGCCCATGCTGTAGTTACCACGACCGTCGAATGATTTTGGGTTCAAACCACGGAAGTCGCGAACACGTGGAATAGCGATTGAAATCAAACGCTCTAGGAATTCCCACATACGCTCGCCGCGTAAGGTTACTTTACAGCCAATCGGATAACCTTCACGGATTTTAAAACCCGCTACTGATTTTCTTGCAACTGTGACTACAGGTTTCTGACCGGCGATAGCCGTCATGTCAGCTTGAGCATTCTCAAGTACCTTTTTGTCAGCAACTGCTTCACCTAAACCCATGTTTAGAGTGATTTTTTCAATCCGAGGGACTTGCATGACGCTTTTGTATCCGAACTGCTTAGCAAGTTCAGCTACTACTGTTTCTTTATAGAAATCATGCAGTTTCGCCATCGTACTCTCCAATATAATTAAACAAGTTCACCGTTTGACTTGAAGAAACGAACTTTCTTCTCGTCTTCGAAACGGAAACCAACGCGATCTGCTTTACCCGTTGCTGGGTTAACAATCGCAACATTAGAAACGTGAATAGAAGCTTCTTTCTCAACAATACCACCAGCAATACCCAGTTGTGGGTTAGGCTTAGTGTGTTTCTTGACGAGATTAACGCCTTCTACAATTAAACGGTTATCAGCAATAAGCACTTTAAGGACTTTGCCTTGTTTGCCTTTGTCTTTACCCGCTAATACGACTACTTCATCATCACGACGAATTTTATTAGCCATTATCGTGACTCCTTATAGTACCTCTGGGGCCAATGAGATGATTTTCATGAAGTTTTCACTTCTCAACTCACGGGTTACCGGTCCAAAGATACGCGTACCAATTGGTTGCTTGTTTGCATTAAGCAAAACAGCCGCGTTACCGTCAAAACGAATGGATGAACCATCAGCACGACGAACGCCTTTTCTAGTACGCACCACCACTGCATTCAGTACGTCACCTTTTTTAACTTTACCGCGAGGAATTGCTTCCTTCACAGTAACTTTGATGATGTCACCGATACCTGCATAACGGCGATGCGAGCCACCAAGAACCTTAATACACTGAACCCTGCGAGCGCCGCTGTTGTCTGCAACGTCCAGGTTAGTTTGCATTTGGATCATGTTAGTGCTCCGCTCTAAAAATTAAGACTCTCCCGAGTCGTTTAAGCTGCTAATCTCAACATGGAAGCGCTGAAATTATATACATACCCCCATAAAAAGGGCGCGAAATGATAACAGAAATCTTGGGGTAGTGATAGCGTTAAATTGAATTATTTTTAGGCGATGGAAAAATAATCGGCCTCGCGAGATAGTGGAAGCCGGAAGAGCGTTTATTATACCTGCTTAAGCGGTGCTGTCGAGCATTTCCGTTGGTGGGGATAGATGATAAAGCAAACGATCCCGTAAGCGGCTTATTCCCACTGGCTTTGAAATAAAATCATTCATGCCGGCGTGTAAGCATTTGTCTTTTTCGCTGGGCATCGCGTTGGCGGTTAACGCAATAATTGGCACGTCACTGCCTGCACCGTCTAAGCGCCTAATGTGTTTGGTCGCGGTAATGCCATCCATCACTGGCATATGGCAATCCATCAGTATTAGGGTGTAAGGAGCTTTAACGTTAATAGCATGCATCACTTTGGCCACGCCCACTTCGCCGTTTTCCGCCACCTCTACTTTTAAACCAATCTCTTTTAATTGCTCTTTAATGACAATTTGGTTTATCTCGTTATCTTCTACTACTAATACCTTGGCATTTTTAAAGGTGTTTTTAAGTTCTGCCGCCGTGTATCTCGCCTGAGCTTTATGCTGGTTTACTTTTGGCGCTATGCCATTGGCACTGTCTAGTGTAAGGGTTACAATGAAGCGTGTCCCTGCCCCTAGCTCACTAGACACATCTATACTTCCCCCGTAGTGGGTTATGATTTTATGCACAATAGCAAGCCCCAACCCCGTGCCACCAAAGCGGCGTTGCGTTGACTCTTCAGCCTGCAAGAACGGCGTGAATATTACCGCTTGCTGTGCTTCACTTATGCCTATACCAGTATCGGTTACTATGAGTTTTATTCTGTAGCGGTCAGGGCCATATTTGGTGCAACGGGTGGTCACTTTCACGTTACCCTCAAGGGTAAACTTAATGGCATTATTGATGAGGTTTATGAGTACTTGATTTAACCTTAAACTGTCTGCCATGAATAAATGGCCCGATAAGGCTTTCGTATCCGCTGTAAATTGTAGCCCTTTTTTATTCGCTAAACGTTCAAACATGGGTAATTGATGCTGTATTACCTCTTCAATATTCACGGGAGACGCTTCAAACGTCATTTGGCCTGAGTCTATTTTAGAAAAATCGAGTACATCATTTACAATGCCAAGTAGGGCTTCGGCACTTTTCATCGCCACATTCACATACTCTTTTTGCTTGGACGACAATGTCGATGCTTCCAACGTTTCCAACATACCTTGAACACCGTGGATTGGCGTGCGAATTTCATGGCTCATATTGGCGAGAAAGTCACTGCGGGCCGCTAAGGCTTTTTCTGCAATTTCAGTTTTATCTTGAAGCGTCTGTAAGGTATAGATGCGATCGGAAATATCTCGGGTGGCGCCCACTACCTTAGTGCACTTTCCGTTTTCAAAAATAGGTTGGGCACGGCTTTCTAGCCATTTGGTCTCGCCCGCATCGGTAAGAACTTCTAGCTCGTAATTCCAACCTTCACCGGTTTGTATAATTTCTTCAAACTTGCTTTGGTACTGTGCTTTGGTTTCATTATGCTTAATGAGAGCTAACACTTCCTGAGTGGTGATGCCTCGGTCTGGGTGAATATGAAGCATGCGTTTTAGGGCATCGCACCAATATAGCTGCTGTGTTGCGACGTTATACTCCCAGGTGCCTACGCCTACTAATGTGGTAATTTGGGTTAGCAAGGTATTTTGTTCAGCCAAGACCTCTTGCTGCTTTGACATACTGCCGAATGCCTGCTGTTTTTCGATTTCACTGCCAATCCAATCGGCAAACAGAAGCACATAGTCATAATCTAAATTGGAGAATGGGTTATCGCTGGCTTGTTCGGAAGAAAAATTAAGGGTGCCGTAGCATTTGTTATTCACATAGATGGGAGAGGCAATATAACGACGGAGTTTGAACTTATCGTAACAAGGGTGTGAAGCACCTGGATAGGCATCAATATTGGCGTAGGCAACGATTTCGCCCGCATTTATTGTATCTGCACAGTAGGTATCAACAAGACTGAACGCAGTGCCAGCGACAATACTGTTATCGGGGGTTAACGCATGCATAATCACGTAATTATCATTTGTGACTTTGCTAACGATGGCGTTATCGAGGCCGAGGGTTGCCACACCTATTTTCAAAAGATGCGCTACTTTATCGACAAACGGCAGGTCGTTATCCGTAGAAATTTGGTGCAAGTCTTTTATTACGCTCATTCGGTTCCTCCTTTTAATGCAGGCGCCATGAGGCAAAAAAGGCCATCACTTCAAAGTAATGGCCACTTAACAACTTAACCTAATTTTTACTTATTGGAAGGCTTCACACCTTATCAATTAGTCTAATTTTCAGGCAAATCAACTAGTAAAGAATGTTGATTTCATAACCTGTTGCAGTGTCAGCAGGTTCAACCGTTACAATATAGTTTTCTTCTTCATTAAACCCGAACAATGCTGTTCTATCTAAAAGGATTTGCTCTTCGTTGTCGTCTTCATATACGGCGATAACTTCGTAATAATCTGAAGGCAATACTTCGCTGTCGCTTTCACCAAACTCTAGGTTTTGTAAATCGTACTCTGCGGTATCGATAGTTTCATCGTTACGTACAAGGTAAAAGTCTACATCATCGAAGTCTTCAACTAGGTTGATGAAATTAACCGTTTTATCGTAGGCCTGAGGTAAACCACTTTCCACAAAGGTTGCTGCGCCAAGGGCACCATTTCTTTCGTAGATAAGAATGGCTTTACTCTCACCTTGGTTAAGGGTAATCAGTTTATTACTCAGCTGTGCATATTCACCTGTGCTGTCTGATACAGTAACGCGGTAGTCACCGTATGTGATAGCAGTAAATTCACTTAATTCACCCGCGTCTAGCGTGAAGGCTACATCTTCTTCGTCGGTTGTACCGCCAAAAGTGACATCCAATGCGGTGCTTAGGTTTGTTGAATTATAGATGCGGTATTGTGCATCTGCTTCAACGTCGGTTAGCGCAGTTACTGTAGATGAATTCAAAATTGTGTCTACAATTAGGCCGTCTTGAATAGCACCACTAACATCGCGCATTGTCATTAAGTATTCTGTCTCATAGGCAAAGTCGATAGTTTGCGATTCGAATACAACGTCTGTGCTACCTGGTTCTGTTAGGTAAATAGTATATTCACCTTCATCAAAGTAATCGCTGTCGTCATCTGGATCCCAGTAGTCCAATTCAATCATTTCGCTCGCAGTTACCGTGCCGAGGAAGTTTGCGGCTTCAAAAGGGTCGCCTGCATCACTGAGATAAAAATCGTAAGAATCTTCATCTATGGTTACCGAAAGGGCAAACAGTCTGAAGTGGTCTTCTAGTGTTTCACGTTCATACTGATATTCAGTAATAATAGGGTCTGAGAAGTCACCACTCATCACAATCAGTGTTTTGTACCCTGTTTTTAAATCAACTGTGTAGGTATCGATAAGCACTTCTTGATCGTCTGAGTCTGTGCGGATGAACTCTAGTTCATATTCATCCTTTTCCATAGAGTACATGGATGTGGTATCGCCAAACTGTGCAGAACCGAAGCTATCGCCATCCACCTCACGCATTTCTACGTTGGCTCCATTAGGAGATGCATTATAAAACTGAATATAAGCATACGAATAATCGGTGCTACTACCACTTGAGCCACCACAGGCACTTAAGCCAAGAAGTGCGATAAGCCCAATAGCTACATTTCGTAACCAAGCCTTTGAGTGAAATTGCATAAACTAAATGTCCTTACTGAATCATTGTTGGGTAAAGCAATAGGCAGGTGCTGCCGCGCTTAAAGTTAGGCACTATGCCTGAGTAGTTACCTAACGGGGTGAACTATACTGCGCTATGGCAGTAAACAGAGAGGGTTAGTTCCAGCCTTTACACCTTCTTTACAAAGCTGACTTAAAACTGTGTCTTTTATGCCAACAACAAGCAGAAAGCCCGCATTATGCGGGCTTTCAAGACGTATCAGGAATAATGTAAAGGCGACTATTACAGCGTGCGTTGTCTCACTATTTCGTACAAACAAATCCCCGTTGCCACTGATACGTTTAAACTACTTACGCTACCTGCCATGGGTAACTTAACCAATTCGTCGCAGGTTTCTTTCGTCAACCTGCGCATCCCCTTACCTTCAGCGCCCATAACAAGCGCCGTGGGGCCTTTCAGGTCGATATCATATAAGGTTTTGTCGGTTTCACCGGCAGTACCTACAATCCACAAGCCTTTGTCTTGCAGATGCTTAAGCGTACGCGATAAATTAGTCACTTGGATAAGTGGAATAACTTCAGCTGCGCCACATGCCACTTTTCGTACGGTACCATTGAGGCTGGCTGATTTATCTTTAGGCACCACAACCGCATTCACACCTGCACCATCGGCAGTACGTAAACATGCACCCAAATTATGAGGGTCGGTGATGCCATCTAACACTAACAATAAAGGTTGGTCTTGGCTTTCTAAAATACGGTCTAAGTCGGCTTCATCCAACACTTTTGCCGGTTTTGCACGTGCAACCACACCTTGGTGTTGTTCGCCGTTTACTTTATCGTCTAACGCTTTACGTTGACAAAACTGCACCGAAATACCGAAACGTCGTGCTTGATTCACAATATTGGTAAGGCGTTCATCATTACGCCCTTTTAATACCATGACTTCCATCACTCGCTCTGGCTCTTGCTCTAGCACAGACTGCATTGCATGAAGCCCATATAACCATTCTTGCTGCGCCACTACCCGTTACCCCCTTTTCTTCGCTCGTGGTGTTGCACCTTTACCTTTCGGTGCTGGCCCTTTCGGCCCTCGTTTGGCGTTCCTGCTTGGTTTTTTGGCCGTTTTCACTTTTACCTTCTTACCACCAGGGCCGCGCAGCATAGACTTATCCAGTAATAAATCAATCTTTCTTTCATCGAGGTTAACCGCAGCCACTTTCACCTCAAGCGTATCGCCAAGCCTAAATTGGCGATGGCCAGATTCACCCAAAAGAACCTGCTTAACTTCATCGTAATGATAAAAATCATCATCTAACGAGGTAATGTGGACCAAACCATCAATATGGTATTCGGTAAGGCGAACAAACAAGCCAAAATTCGTAACCGAGCTCACCACACCTTCAAAAGTGTCTCCCACGTGGTCTAACATAAACTCGCATTTAAGCCAGTCTGCTACGTCACGGGTGGCATCATCAGCCCTGCGCTCAGTCATAGAGCATTGCTCACCAAGTTGCTCTATTTCTTCGCCAGTGTAATTTTTAAAGCCTGATACCGCTTTTTTGCCCTGCTGTTTAGCAATAATGCCTTTTAACGCACGGTGAACCACTAAATCGGGGTAACGCCTAATAGGAGAAGTAAAATGAGCATACGCATCTAAAGCTAAACCAAAGTGACCCAAATTATCGCCATCGTAGATAGCTTGCTTCATTGAACGTAAAAGCATAGTTTGAATCAGCTCTTCATCCACCCGCCCGCGAGTTTTCAGCACCACATCGGTAAAGGCTGAAGGCTCGGCATCGTCAGTAATGCGATGGGGTATCCCTATTTCACCCAAGTAACTGGTGAATGAGGTTAACCGGTCTGCATCGGGTTTATCATGTACACGGTACAGCGCGGGCGCTTCATGCTTTTCTAGCATTAACGCCGCACTGACATTTGCCATAATCATGCACTCTTCAATGAGCTTATGTGCATCGTTACGCACGAGGGGCACAATATTTTCTATTTTGCGCTGTGCGTTAAACACAAATTTCACTTCTTGTGTTTCAAATTCGATGGCACCGCGCTGTTGACGTGACTTCTTAAGCGCCCGATACAAATCGTGTAAATGGCGTAAATGCGGCACATGGGCTTCGTAGCGCTGATGAAGATCTTTATCGCCTTGCAGAATATTCCATACTTTATTGTAGGTAAGACGAGCATGGGAATTCATAACCGCTTCGTAAAATTGATATTCCTCCAGCTGCCCTTGAGCAGAAATGGTCATTTCACACACCATACACAGACGGTCTACCTCTGGATTTAGCGAGCATAAGCCGTTGGATAATACTTCCGGCAGCATGGGAATAACTTGATCAGGGAAGTACACCGAGTTACCACGCTGCTGCGCTTCATCATCTAACGCCGTGCCTGTGCGTACATAGTGGCTAACATCGGCAATGGCCACCCACAATTGCCACCCGCCGTTGTCTAACGGTTCGCAATATACTGCATCATCAAAGTCTCTGGCATCTTCACCGTCAATGGTAACAAGGGGGAGTTGACGTAAATCGATACGGCCTTCTTTGGCTTCATCAGGCACCGACTCTGTCAGGTTACTTACTTGCTTAGTGACCCCTTTCGGCCATTGGTGTGGAATGTCGAACGTACGCAGCGCCATTTCAATTTCCATACCTGGCGCCATATGTTCACCAAGCACTTCCACTATTTTACCAACGGGGCTCATTTTCCGACGTGGACGCTGGGTCAATTCTACAACCACCACTTGCCCCATTCGGGCACCGTTGGTGTGCTCTGGTGGAATGACAATTTCGTGTTGTAAACGGCTATCGTCAGGCACTACCATGCCAAAGCCTTGCTCTACAAAGTAACGCCCAACAATGGGTTCGCTACGAGGCTCGATAACTTGGGTAACAAAGGCTTCTTTTCGCCCGCGTCTGTCGGTGCCGCTTACCCGCGCCTCCACGATGTCATCATGTAAGAATAGGTTCATTTGACCTGCGCTAATGAACAGGTCTCCACTTTTATCTTCAGGGCGCAAGAATCCAAAACCGTCTCTGTGGCCAATAATGCGGCCTTTAAATATTTCATCACGGTTTTGGAGTATGTACTTTTTCTGTTTGGTAAATTGAATCTGGCCTTCACGTTCCATTGCGCGCAAACGGCGCTGGATGCCAATTCTGGCTTCTTCTTCGTAGGCGTTTACCAAAGCGCAGATATCCAGAAACGACAATGGCTTGTCGTGTTCTTTTAATACGCTCATTAGATATTCTCGGCTTGCTACCGGGTTTTCGTACTTCTCTTTCTCGCGCTGATAATGCGGATCATCACTCATGTATTTATAAATTACCTTTTGTTGTTTCGTTTCGCGAATGCGTGTATTTCATTTGCTTGATTTTCTTAGACACATTCACGTAATTTGGTTCATGTGGTCAATTGATACACAGTATAACAGTATTTACAGCAAAACATTGCGTTGTAATTACAAGGGGATTAAACCTTGAAATGCCACGCCAGTGTCACACACCCTGTATAACATTAGCGTTCTTATTTTATGTCGCGGTGTTTCGCCACTGACAATAACCATTAACGAAAAATCAATAAATAAGCAGGCATTATGGACAGAAGATCGTTTATAAAATTATCGTCTCTCGCGGGCGTAGGGCTGACGGTATCTACCGGCTTGGCGGGTTGTGTATCTATCGCTAAGCCGCAGGTTGCTGCAAAATTTACTCATGGCGTTGCCAGCGGCGATCCATTGCAAACAGCGGTTATATTGTGGACGAGAGCCGTGCCCTCAGATGACACTAATCAAGCGCAAATTATATGGGAAGTGGCTGAGTCAGAAAGCTTTAATACCTTAGTTGCCAGCGGTGAAGTGTCATCAAACGCGACGCGAGACTTTACGGTTAAGGTTGACGTTACTGGGCTAAAGCCAGGTACCCGCTATTTTTACCGTTTCCGCAGTGCGTCTTCTGTCAGTGCCGTAGGTGAAACTAAAACACTGCCCGGTGACGCAGTTAACGAGGTTACCTTTGGGGTGTTCTCCTGTTCTAACTACCCTGCTGGCTTTTTTACTCCTTATGCCGAAGCCGCCAAGCAAGACAGCATTGATTATGTGTTGCATTTGGGCGATTACATCTATGAATACGATGGCAAGGGTTACGGAACCCAGCACGCTGAAGAAATGGGGCGTACCTTTGTTGCAGACAATGACACAGAGCTCTTTACATTAACTGATTATCGCAAACGCTACGCGCTATATCGCACCGACGAAGGCTTGCGTTCCCTTCACCAACGCAAGCCGTTCATTGTGGTATGGGATGACCACGAAATTTCCAACGACACCTATAAAGATGGCGCACAAAATCATCAGCGTGATGAAGGTGACTTTTATGCGCGCCGGGCAGCGGCAGTTCAAGCTTATTATGAATGGCTGCCTATTCGCCCCCCCTTTGGCGATAGCCGTTTAGAGATTTATCGCCAATTTACGTTTGGTAAGTTAGTGGATTTGTATATGCTAGATACCCGTGTGCTTGCGCGGGACAAACAACTGGTTTACAGCGATTTTCGCGACCCACAAACGAACGCCTTCGATCAACAAGGTTTTGTCGCCGCCATGAGCAACCCTTCAAGAGGGCTGTTGGGCACTGCACAGCGTGAATGGCTTACCAATAATATGACCAAAAGCGAAGCCAAGTGGCAAGTGTTAGGGCAACAGTTATTAATAGGCCGCATGCATTTTCCTGCGTCTATTTTTAATGGTGTTCCCCGTGAACAGGTACCTGCTCATGTTCACACCTTAGCCAATGCTAAACGTCGTCAACAAGCCGGTGAGGATATTTCTGCAGAGGAAACTCACATGCTGAGTATGCTGATGCCTTACAACTTGGATGCATGGGATGGCTACCCCGTTGAGCGTGAGCGATTACTTGGCTTTATTCGTCAACTCGATAAGCCAGTGATTTCATTGGCCGGTGATACCCACAATGCGTGGCACAACACGTTAACGCTTAATGACGGCACGGCCGTCGCCACAGAGCTTGGCACATCTAGCGTAAGCTCGCCGGGTATGGAAGATTACTTGAAATTTGACGACGATACCGCGAAAACCCTCGCCAACGACCTACCTGTATTAATCACCGACTTGAACTACTGCAACCTCCACCAGCGCGGATTTATGACGGTGAACTTTGCTCACGATCACGCCGTTGCTACCTGGCACTTTGTAGATACGGTGCGTGATAAAGCCGGTCAAGTTGCTTCTACCTACTCCACAAAAATATCAGCCTAGCCAACAGTGAAAAACTTGAGCTCGCCTATTCAGGCATATGCTGCACATAAAAAATCCCGCATAAAGCGGGATTTTTTAATCACTTAAGCTCGTGGCTTAAAAATCGTAATACAAGCGAACCCCGGCAATTCGAGGCATGCCTCTTACAAAGGTAGGAATACCTAATCCACCACCGGTATTACCCGCATCAATGAGGTACTCTTTGTCGAGTAAATTGTCTACGTAGAGTTCAAAGGCGAACGGGCTGTTATCTTTAGACACTTTCATCGAGACATCGGTCAACGAATAGGTATCTTGCCAAAGGCCAGGGTAGTTGCTGCTTTCAAAATACACTTTCGACTGAAAGCTAGTTAGCCAGTTAAAGTCCAATAACCAGTTGTCCATTTCGACCAATTTATTGATGTTTATCGCGCCGCTAACTTCTGGTGCTAGGCGAAACTTGTTACCGCCATATTCGAATGGCGTGCCCTCAGCGGTTTCATCAGCAAACTCTGCATCCAAAAAGCCCAGGCTTGTGGTAAAAGAAAGCGTGTCGCTATATTGGTAAGTGGCCATACCTTCAATACCGGACATGGTTGAATCACCTACAGTAACGGTAATAGATTGTAGGGTTTCTGCATCAGTGTACGACTGTTGGTAATCGCTATACTGATAGGTAAACACGGCACCGGTAAAGGTAAAGTTAGCACTTTGGTATTTCACGCCTACGTCGTAGCTGTCTACAATTTCCGCTTTTGTGACGGTTACGCCAGAAGCATCGGCATTCACCACGGGTGAACGACGGCCTTTTGCGTAGTTTGCGTAAAAATTCCAGTTATTGTTCATATCATAACTGACGGCTAAGCGCGGAAGAGTGTCGTCAAAATCACCTTCGCCTTCAAACACAAAGGTACCCGCATCTAAGGTGTAGGTGTTTTTGGTGTAACGTGTTTCATCAATGTACCGAATACCTGCTGTTACGTTGATGTTATCGGTAACAAAGTAAGAAACTTCAGCCACGTAAGAGTTAATGTCTAACTCGGCCTCAAAGATATACGGCCCCTGAATAATGGTATCGGGAAAAGCATCGTTAGAGATGGGCGTACCGTCAGCATTAAACAATGAACCCACTAAGATAGCACTCAGCGCTTCAATTTCTTCGAGTGAAGCATCAGTGGCAATATTTTGGTCAAGCGGAATATCAAAAGTGGCTTCAAGCTGCGCTTTAACCGCGTCAAACGTGCCGCGAACAAAAGGGTCGACCATAACATAGTAAGGCAATATAGAATCATCATGAGACGTAGATGCACCAATGAATCCAACAAGCTTGTCCCCAGAGTCATAAACCAAACGCACCGAGCCGCCGTTCAACGTGGCATCGTTATCAAAATATGCATCCTGAATGCGTAACGCTGAACCATCCGCATCGAACCCTTCGCTAACTTCAACGTCTTTGTAATAGGCGTCGGCGTGTAGCGTAAGCATGTTATTGATGTCGTAGTTAATTGTGAGATCGTATGCTTGAAGTGTACGCTCGATACCCAGTTCACTACCCATGCTAAATTCAGCCGCAGTATAGGGGCTGGTATCACCGCCATTTGGCGCGATAGAACCAGACTTAAATGCAATGCCCGGCTGGTCGTTGTATTCCATAGAAGCACGAGCAATCACTTCAAGTTGCTCGTAAGTGGCTTTCCACGTACCTCGAACCGCTTGAACCGACACACCTTGCAAATCTTCACTGTTACAAGAAACACTGTTGCCAAGATGGTCAGTCATGTTCGCGTTGCCATAGTAACTGTCGTCACTACATGCGTTATTTTCAACAATACCATCCATTTCACGATACAAACCCGCAATACGGAAACTGTGATTATCGTTAATTGGGCTGTTGAACATAAACTCAGCTTCTTTACCCGATTGCGTATCGTAGCCAAGCTGTACTTTCATTTCCTTTTCATCGGTAGGAAGTTGTGAGTGGATACTAATGGCACCATTTGCTGCCGCTACACCAAACAATGTAGGTTGCGGCCCTTTTAATACTTCTACTCGTGCAATGTCGTAAAGCGACACACTCGATACTGTTTTTTTGCTGATATCAAAGCCATCTTGATAGACAGAAATGCGAGGTGTACTGGATACGGATGAGGTGTCGTCGGTAACGCCACGTATGTTAAACGAAGGTAAACTCACCGCCTGTTCTTGTATTTGCACATTAGGCAACACCCGCGACAACTCATCAAGTTCCATGATGTTTGTACGCTCTAGAAACTCACCAGAAATAACGTCCATGGTGACAGGCACATCCATTACAGATTGCTCTCGCATCTGTGCAGTTACCGTAATTTCTTCAATGTATTCTTGTTCATCTTGCACTTCTTGCGCATAGGAAGGCATGGCGAGCGCGCTTAAAACAGCGCTAGCCAATAGCGTTTTGCGGTACATGTGTCGTCCCTTATTTGTGTGTGTTGTTTTTAGTTTTTTGCGAATGCGAATTTATTTTTGCGAAGGCAATGAATCTAGAGGCGAATTGCGACCAATTAATGACCTGTGGGTGACAATTTTAAGGCAGTTTTGTGACGCACGGGCATCACCCACTCATTGAGTGATGCGGTACCGAAGAGAAAACCAGGGGTGATGAATAAGGTTAGGTTTAACTGTCTGCTGGCCGTTTGGCTTCACGCACCGCTTTGGGGTGCATAAGCTTTTCAAGACGGGCTAAATAGGTGGCTATTTTTTGATGTTGCGTTTTATCATCGGTTACCGAGTGGTGTAGCCAATGATAAGCATCTTGATAATCGTATGGGCTGCCGTAGCCCTCTAAAAACAATTCCACTAATCGCATTTGCGCGGATAAATTTTTCAGCGCTGCGGCTTCTCTTAAATACACCACGGCTCTGCTTTTATCTTGCTGTACCAACGTGCCTTTCGCGTAGTAGCGGCCTAATTGTTCTAGTGCAGCAGGTAAGCCCTGATTGGCAGCATCTTCCATGTAACTAATGCCCCTGGCTGGCGCGGCATCGACACACACACCCCAGGCCAACATATCGCCCCAAAGAAACTGATACGCAGGCACTTTTAACACATCGGCTCTGGCTTCTATGTCTTGAACGAGCTGACAGCGGTCTGCCACTACTTTATCTAGGTGCGTGTTCTCATTAATCATTTTGATTAATGCATCTTGGCTATACAGCTGCACGGCAAGCACTTCTTCTAAGGTTTCACCTTCTCTGGCCAGCGCGGGCGCGTGTACCACCAGGCAAAATAACCCAAACAATGTTGATAGTGTAAATGGCTTCATAAGTTTGTAACTGTTGGTTGAACATACAATCGAGTTATCGGCAGCGTAAGATAATTCTTAACGCTGCATTTATACTAGTGACCGCCCTTTGAGGTACATAAAGCACCTTGAATGTGCCGGGCATGATCGGCCACATCGATACCTAAGTCGGTTAAATATCCCCCGTCTGGCTGAGTAATCATACCCTTAGCGTATAAGCGACTTGCTGCGTTTACCATGGATTGGCTTGCATCGTGGTGTATTTTCAACCCTTGCAATAAACTGTTAGTGGGAAATTTAAGAATGAGGTTTAGTTCATCCACCATATCTTGATTAAACGTGTTCATAGTTCTACCTCAGGCAAAAAGGTTATTATTTTATTTTTCGCATTTGCGGGATGAGAGCAAAAATATTGCCTACATCCTTGTGTCCATGAAGGGCTATATGACTATCAATTGCCCAGACTGTCCAGATCATTTTGTGTACCTTTACGTCGTGCCTTACATTAAAAAGCATTAACCGTCAGCGTTTATTGTGCTTACAGGTCGGACTTTACGGCGAAATAGTATATTCTTGCCTCTAACTTTAGTCTGCGGATACCCCCTGTTCAAATGAAGTACAAAGATTTACGTGACTTTATTCACCAGTTGGAAGCCAAAGGTGAACTTGTTCGCATTTCCAAAGAGATTGATACCGACTTGGAAATGACGGAAATCGCCGATAGAACCCTTCGTGCTGGCGGCCCGGCGTTATTGTTTGAAAACCCTAAAAACCATACCATGCCAGTGCTCGCCAATTTATTTGGCACACCTGAGCGGGTGGCCATGGGCATGGGTCAGAACTCGGTGGAGGCGCTGCGGGAAGTGGGTAAGCTTTTGGCGTACTTAAAAGAACCAGAGCCGCCAAAAGGATTGAAAGACCTTTGGCAAAAATTACCGGTGTTTAAACAAGTATTAAACATGCCAGCAAAAACGGTAAAAAAAGCCCCTTGCCAAGAGGTAGTGATAAGTGGCGAAGAAGTTGATTTAACCCAAATACCCGTTCAACGCTGTTGGCCGGGCGATGTAGCGCCTTTGGTTACTTGGGGTCTCACCGTCACACGAGGGCCCCACAAAAAGCGCCAGAACTTGGGTATTTATCGCCAACAAGTTATTGGGAAAAACAAACTGATTATGCGCTGGCTATCGCATCGAGGCGGCGCGCTGGATTTTCGTGAATGGTGTCAGACTCACCCTGGCGAACCCTATCCGGTGTCAGTTGCCCTTGGCGCCGACCCTGCCACGATATTAGGTGCTGTAACGCCAGTGCCAGATACCCTCTCGGAATATGCATTTGCAGGATTACTTCGAGGTGACAAAACAGAAGTTGTTAAGTCTATCAGTAACGATTTGCAAGTGCCGGCTAGCGCCGAAATTGTTCTTGAAGGCTATATTGCACAAGATGAAACCGCTCCAGAGGGACCTTACGGTGACCATACCGGTTACTATAATGAAGTGGATGATTTCCCTGTTTTTACGGTAACGCATATCACCCACCGTAAAGATCCAATTTATCATTCTACCTACACAGGCCGTCCGCCCGATGAGCCAGCCATTCTTGGCGTGGCGCTTAATGAAGTGTTTGTTCCAATTTTACAAAAGCAGTTTCCTGAAATTGTCGACTTCTATTTACCCCCAGAGGGTTGCTCGTATCGCATGGCAGTGGTGACGATGAAAAAGCAATACCCTGGTCATGCTAAGCGGGTAATGATGGGCGTGTGGTCGTTTTTACGGCAGTTTATGTACACCAAATTTGTTATTGTGTGCGACGACGATGTCAACGCGCGGGATTGGAACGACGTTATCTGGGCCATCACTACACGAATGGACCCCGCTCGTGATACGGTAATGATAGAAAATACACCTATTGATTACCTCGACTTTGCGTCTCCTGTATCTGGGCTAGGCTCGAAAATGGGCATGGACGCAACCAATAAAATGCCCGGCGAAACGGACCGTGAGTGGGGTGAACCCATCGTTATGGACGAAGCGGTGAAAAAACGTGTAGATGATATCTGGGACGAACTTGGTATTATGAACGCTTCCTCGGTTAAACGTTAACAGCAAAGGTAAGAAGAGAATACATGTCACACATTAAATGTCAGGTTGCAAGCATTACGCCTTTAACCGACGTCGTAAAAAAAGTGGTGCTTACACCACCCGCTCCTTTAGATTTTCAAGCTGGCCAATATGCTATGGTGGTGATGGGTGAAAAAGATATGCGCCCGTTTTCCATTGCTAATGCAGCCTACGACAATGCGCGTATCGAATTACACATTGGTGCTGAAGCAGGTAATGCTTATGCAGGCGAAGTGCTCGCACGTATGGAAGCTGAAGGTGAAATTACCATTAGCGTGAATAATGGCGACGCCTTTTTACAGTCAAATGGGTTGCCTATGGTATTAATTGCCGGTGGCACGGGGTTCTCTTATACCTACTCTATTTTGCAGCAGCACTTACACAGTAACGATACCACGCCGATTACCCTGTACTGGGGAGGAAAGCATGCTAGCGATCTTTACCTGAGTGATGCATTAGAAGCATTAGCCAGCACACATTCACACTTTACGTTTGTGCCCGTGGTAGAGTTTGCCGAAGATAACTGGAAAGGCCGCACAGGCTGGGTGCATCACGCCGTCATGGCTGACCATGCCGACTTCGCCAATATTCAAGTGTATGTGGCAGGCCGCTTTGAGATGGCGAAAACCATTCGCGACGACTTAACCGCCCGCGGCCTTAAGTTAGAAAATCTTTTCGGTGATGCATTTGCTTTTATTTAAGTAAAGCATACCCGTTAGAAATGAGTTACCCCCTAATAAACGACGCCAACCGCAGCGTATTACTCGCTTCTGTTGGCGTTTTTACTTGTTCACTTCTTCCCCCCAGCCAACTGTAAAGATTACGTAAATATTTTCTACTTTTGCGCATTAAACCCTGCTAGTATCTTTTCTCTTATGAATAATTAACGAACCAAAACAGTTATCTTAGGCATTTTTAGAGTCGCTTTATTAGTAGCAGGACGCACGCACAAAGACCTGTCATGAAAGGGCACTTCGTATGCTTTCTAGGGAATGAGAATGAAGTATAAAAATACGTTTTTAGCCGCTGGCATACTTGCCGCACTGGCAGGCTGCGGCGGTGGTAGCGACGGCGAGACGAATGTGCCACCTCCGGGAAATTCTGGTGACAATCCAACCAATCCTTCTTACGAATATGTTGTCAATGCTACCTACATGTCTAGCTGTGGATACATAACGCCACAAACCGATGCAATGGTGATTCGCCATGGCAGCGATGGCTCTGCTGTGGCTGTGTATGAAGCCGACGCAAACGGTGACATTGCTATTGATTATGAAGATGTAGCCACGTACACCATGCTAAATGTTGGCTACTGGAATGGGCAGCCTTACCCACGCATACACACCTACGTTGATGTTACCGCGGATAAACTTGTCGACCGTAGAATTATTTCACAAGACTATGTTGATGACGGTACTTGCGATTGTGACACTGTCACCTTAGACATCAGCAGTGTGCCTGTGGCCTCGCCTGCTGCTAATGTAGTTTACTCAACCACTACCGCGAGAACTATTTACGAAGACCGTGATTTAGACGATTTCGTTGACGTTGAGGTATGTCGCCAAAACAACGAGGAATGGCCTGCCATTGCGCTAACCCTCACCAATTCAGAGGACGATGTACCTGAAGACTACTACACTGCCCTCATCACCAACTATACCTTTGATGAAACCCTAGTGGTGGACAATGCAGTACTTAGCAGAAAAGTTCCTATCAATGTGTCTAACCACAATGAAGACACTAACGGTAATCTGCGACTAGCAATTCGGGGGCGGGTAGACAATATCATCTACTATGCCGACAACATAAGTGGCTACGATCCCTCTGAACTTCCTACCAGCGTCCCCATGTTTGAAGAGCCTGGAGAGGCCACCACGGGCATTGATGTTTTCAATACCGAATATCAAGAGTTCTATGATTATGGTGAAGAAGTCAATATTACTTTCTACACAGGCGCTGAGGTAAGACTGCCTTCAACACATACCGCCACGGTAGATTTGCCAATGATGAGCTACAACCTGTTTGCTGAGCAGGCGATGTCTTTCTTTACCACCGAAAACTACGATTTTTCAGCATCAGGTGCTGACTCCGTGGAAATAGGTTTTTCAGCGCGAAATGCAGAGGATAATGTGGCCTTTTTCTTCACCTTGGTTACGCCGAACAAAGGGTCGCTAGATATTATTGATACCTTAGACGCAGACAATGTAGATTTCGCTCTTGATTTTGACTTCGACATGGACGAAGAGCTAAGCGGAAGTTACATGTTTATTCACACTAAGGATGTGATAAGCACAGATGATTATCTTGAATCCTTAGGGAGTGATGAAATGACTGCCTACGGTATTGTCTATTTTGATTTTTAGTTCAACACTGTAATTTAATAACCCGCCAAATGGCGTGAAGAAATGGCGTGAGAGTTTACTTTCACGCCATTTTTTATGCGCTTGTGTTTATTGCCTGTTACATATGCGCTTTCCGCTATGCAATGTCTTTACGCGAGTTGCCTGACTATTTTTATTAAATGCGACTGTACACATTGTTCCTTTTCGTCGTATTCAGTATGGTTAAAGTACACAAAGGAGAAAACAATGATAAAAAATATATCCTCTCGCCTAACTCGCCCTCGGCTGTTCACTATTTGCTTTTCCTCATTAGCGATTATGCTGATGCCATCACAAAGGGTTCACGGGGAAGAAAATACGCAGCAACGCGCCTTGTACGATATTGCCGAGGCTATCTCCCCGCAACGTATAGAGCAAGACATTACCACCTTGGTCAATTTTGGTACCCGCCACACGCTATCAGAGACAGAGTCAGATACCCGAGGTATAGGTGCTGCCCGCCGATGGATAAAAGCCGAGTTCGAAAAGATTTCCGCTGAGTGCGGAGGCTGCTTAGAGGTTTATTTTCAATCTGAGGTAATTAGCAACGAAAAGCGTATACCCGAGGCAACGGACGTCGTCAGTGTGATAGCCATTCAACGAGGCAGCACAGATCCCAGCCGTTACATGATTATGTCTGGCGACATTGATTCACGGGTATCTGATGTGATGGATTTCACCTCTGATTCTCCCGGTGCAAATGACAATGCCTCTGGTGTAGCAGGTACGTTAGAAGCTGCGCGAATACTGACTCAGTACACCTTTAACGGCAGTATAGTGTATGCCGCACTAGCCGGTGAAGAGCAAGGCTTATTTGGCGGGCGAATCATGGCTGAACACGCTAAGAAAAACGGCTGGCGAATTAAGGCTGTGCTCAACAACGATATGATTGGCAATATTGAAGGGGTTAATGGGGTTATAAATAATACAACCGCACGTATCTTTGCGGAAGGTACGCGAGTGACAGAAACCGAGGCCGAGGCACGTAGACGCCGCTTTACCGGCGGAGAGGTAGATTCTCCAAGCCGCAATTTGGCCCGCTATATCGACAAGATTGCCTATCAGTATATTGAAAATTTAGACACCATGGTGATATACCGGCTAGACAGGTTTGGCCGTGGCGGCCACCATCGTCCGTTCAATGATCTCGGTTTTCCGGGTATTCGTATTATGGAGACTAACGAAAATTACACCCGTCAACACCAAGACTTACGTACCGAAGACGGTATTGCTTATGGCGATACCCTTGATGGTGTTAACTTTGACTATGCTGCTAAATTAACAGGGTTAAATGCCGTTTCTTTGGCGGCAATGGCTTGGGCACCTAACCCACCAGCAAATGTGGAAATAGCAGGCGCCGTTCAGCCCTCGACGACACTAAAATGGGAAGCATTAGATACACAACAGAACCCGCAACTAGCCGGCTATAAAATTTACTGGCGTCATACGGATGCTCCTCAATGGGAATTTTCTAAATTTGTTGGCAATGTCACACAAGCTACCCTCGACAATGTGGTGATTGATAATTACTTTTTCGGTGTCGCCAGTGTGAATAAAGAGGGTTTAGAAAGCCCTGTGGTATACCCAGGTCCAGCGGGCAGCTTTGGGTTATAGTGGTTTTTAACTACAGTTAATGCCAGCGGTACTAAAAATAGCAAACAATAAAGGCGGTAGTTAAAAATGGCTTTGGGTAAAAGTACAACCAAGAACGTAAAGCGCAGTATATTGTTAGGGTTATTTTTACTTAGCGCCAACGTAGGGGCAGAGGCACTTTCTCTTGCCGCCGCCCCCTTTGAAACCTACGTGGCCGATGACGGCGAACCCAGCCGAATTAATTCCTTACTTCACGAAGCTTTCGCCAAAATGGACGATACCCAAGTGGATCTTCAAATTATGCGCGAGGCTTTTTTAGGAAGTGCTGTACGCGCAAAACGCGTTGACGGTGAGTTTGCTTATATCGACTTGGGTGAAAAGCAGCAAGGTATCGTGCTTTCGCGCCCCTATTTACCACTTACCCTTTATGCTACTGGGAAAGGCCCGGAAGTAGAGAACGTGAAATTGTTTCCTCATTTAAAAGGTCACCGTGTAGCCATCGAAAATAGGTTTGCTAACACGCCCACCTTTCGGTTACTAAAAAACATCAAGTGGTCTCGCAATCCCTCCACTTACGATGCCTTTCGCCAACTGGCCGATGACAGAGCGCCCTTTTTAATCACCAGTAAATTGCTGATTGATGAGTTTAATTTACTCCTTGCCTCGGTAGATGAAGAGTTGTTGCGCTTTTCAGCAAAGCCATTGCTGACATCGGGGTTTCGTTTAGCGCTGCATAGCGATGTACCCAATGCCCAAGGCTTTCTCTCTACCTTTAATGCCGTCATAGATGCCATGCAGCAAGATGGAAGTTATAACCGCTTGTTGGGTATTCATTGGCTTCTAAAAGATGTGAACAATGACGGTGTGGCTGACTTTATCGCCAACAGCCGCATTACTACAGCGGCATCGCCTTTATCTACGGCCTATGCGTTAGACAATTCATTGCCTTCTGATACTAGCCTGTTTATTGTGGATGGCGTGCAGTATGCTGATTTCGACCAAGCCAAACTATCATTAACCGCCCCTGTAACGCCTCGTGAAAGCTTGCTTGACCCAGAGCTATACGACCTCATGTTAAAGCGATGGTAAACGAGAGCATGATTATTTTTGATGACGTAGCGTTTTAATATCTTGAATTAAGTAATCCACCGAGGCCGCATTTAGCCCATTATAAATTCCACGGATATGCTTGTTTTCATCTATAAGAAGCAAGCTTTCAGTGTGTAGAAAATCCTTATTCTTCTGTACATTGCCTAAATCTTCGCTGGCAAAATAAAAGGTTTTAGCAAGGCTGTAGATTTCCGCTTTATCACCCGTTAGCAAGTACCATTGCTGGTTGTTAATGCCATTCTTATTCGCATAAGCCTGCAAGATTTCCGTTGTGTCGGTAGTCGGGCGTATAGAGTGCTGAACAATTTTTACGTTTTCATCGTTGGCAAAAGTGTCTTGTACCTTGATAAGCTTAGAACGAATTGTGGGGCAAATGCCCGGGCAGGTACTAAAGAAAAAACCTGCCACATATACTTTTCCGTCTAAATCACTTTGAGTGATGGTATTGCCGCTTTGGTCGGTGAAGCTAAATGCAGGTATCTTGTGGAAAGACGTTAAATCAACCTCTCCCTTCGACAGCCAATAAGGTGTAAATGCCCCATCTTGGTAATAAGGTAATTCTTCACTTAAGGCACCAGCACTAAGCGTCGCCAGCTTGATTACGATAATAATCCACAGATATTTTTTCATCTTCTAACCCTACACAGTTATTTGATTTTCTTAGGCCAAAAATGCGCCCGTTTTTGTATTCAAAATTGCTAAACAACTTGCCATTTTTGCGCCAAGCTTGCTGCAATCCACTGGGTTGACCGGCAAGATAGTTAAAACGCTTAAATTTGTTTCCATTGCGGTACCATTGCCAGGCTTCACCTTCTGCTTTTCCGTTAACGAAAAAGGCTGCTGAGCGTTGATGACCATTAAACCACCAGCTTTCAGTAACCCCATGACGCACGCCCGCTTTGTAATGAGACAGAAAGGCCAGTTGGTCGCTTTCAAACCACTTTTGCACCACGCCATGACGTCGGCCGTCTTTAAATTCCTCGAGTGCCGCCATCTTGCCACTAGGGTAACGAGTGATCATTTCGCCACTAAAAGGAACATCATTGAGCATACGAAGCCCTTGATGGTTAGTCGCAAGTTCGGTGTTTAGTACAGGCGAATTGGGGCTAAACAAAACATCGCTAAATACTGTAAAGCCACCAATCAACAACAAAAATACGACACTTAGCACGTTAAGCATTGCGTCACCACCTAATTGACACCGTTAGGCGTACCTTGGAAATTACCTGGAAAAATAAGGTAGTAATCGCCGTTAAGGTATTGCTCACCAGATATGTGATAGTGGTATTCGGCATCTTCAGCGTCTGAGCCGGTGAATTGAGTTATGGCGGTATGACCGTTAGATTCATCCAAATCGGTGGGGTAATCGACACTTGAATAACAGCGTCGACCATAAATGAAAAAGCCATCAGACATAATGCCCACCAGACTATCATCATCGTATGAAATCGCCTCTGGCTCTAAATGATAGTGATAAGTTTGCGGGCCGGTATGCGCACCGTTTCTATCGAAACCTTGAATAACACCAAGAGACACATCACCGTTTCCTTCCGAGTCATTAAATATAGGTGCGCCGCTAGTGGCAATACCAATAGCGCCTAACGGCGTGGCCGATGAGGAACTCGCCAACGCTGGCTCTATGGGTACAGTTAATGTAAATACATTAATATAGTCTTCAATGTCACCTGGTGAACGGCGTTGGTCAAACAACTCAGGATCTTCCGGCTCGACATAAAGCCCGCTTTCGTTGCCTGAATCCCAGTATGAAGACGTATGATTAGGTTTACCATTGGCTTCAACTGTCACGTAGCAACCATCCGATGAAAGCACTGCAGTGACGTTAGGTGAGGTATTGAACTCTAAAAATATGGTGGGCAATGAAGTAACAGGGTTATCACAGGTTCCACTGTTGTCATCTGTGCCACTTGAGTCGTCGACTATAGAGACAGAGTCCACCGTGTCTGTACTACTACCTCCTCCACCACAAGCACTTAACAAAAGTACATTCGCGACCACCAGAGCACTTGCCTGCAAACCTTTCTTCACCATGATTATCTCACCTATTAACGACGTGTGACAAACAAGAGTACAGATGAAATGTGCAGAAACTGCACAGGAACAGCGAATTTATAAAGGCTTTTTAAAATCACGTCATCAACGTAAAAGATATTGAAAGACTGACTGTGGAAGGTAACTTCAACGCCTTTTACGGCAAGTAAGAGAACGTATATTCAAACATTTACGCCGCAGGTTGCGATACTGATGCGACGCTATAGGTTTACTCATCCTACGTGCAAGATGAAGAAGATTCTTCGCGCGGGGATTTTTTACACTTTACCAAAGAAATGCATTTCAAGATTGCGCGATTTAAGGAAGGAATCATCACTTAGGATTTGATTAACTGTGTCGTCAAATTTTCTCTGCGGTACGCCTAATACGCTGACGGTAAAAACCTTCACGCTGAGTGAGCTTCACAGATATACCGCAGAAAAATCAACCTCTACAAACGGCACATTCTAAGATAAGAAGGAACGAATAAATGAAATCGATTGGTCACATTATCAAGGTAGCGATATTGAGCACCCTGATTGCAGCATGTGGTGGCGGTGGAGACAGCGGGAGTCGTGATTCGGGCTATTCAGGCAACAACGATGGTAATGACACCAACGTCCCCGCCGAGCCTTCTAGATTGGTATGGGACACTCAACTCCCTGTGGCTAGCTTCGCGTATTATTCATCGGTGGCGCTAAGTACCGACGAACAAACCTTATACGTGGGCACAGCTAAAAACGTACGAAACCCTTCTGCGGGTAACGATGTTGTCGCAGCCTATAACGTAGATGGCAGTATACTATGGCAACACTCGCTGCCAAACGGAGAGGAAGTTCGCTCAAGCCCCGTGGTGCATAACGATACTATTTATGTGCTCGTAGAGAAACGTACCGGTGAGTTCACTAAAGCCTATCGCGATCTCATTGCATTAAATTCTATCGGCGCACAGATTTGGCGTAAACGGGTCTCTACCTACCCAAATCAAACCGGTTCTGGACTATCCAAAGTTGTCGCCTATAACAATCAGATTATTTATACCGGGTTAGATATTTACGCATTTGATGCCGCTACTGGCGACGTGCTTTATGAGCGCTTATGTCATTGTAGCGAGCGACAAGACAGATTTATGAACGGCGCGGTAAACCATAACGGGGAATTAGTGTTTTTTGATGAAGGCAAAGTGCTCAAGCTGAACTTAACTGACTATACCTTATTAGGTGAATTCAAAGACGCAGAAACATTCGAATATGATCTGGTCCTTTCCACACCAGCCATCGATTCAAATAACAATATTTACTTTGGCTCAGAAGCTGGCATCTTGTACAGCTTTGACGATAACTTAGCGTTGAGATGGCGCTTCGAATTAGGCACGCCTGATGTGATTGAGGCCCCACATATTCGCTCATCAGTGGCCATAGATGAATCCCGTTCTACCCTTTATTTTGGTACCAAAAGTAATGAAAACAGTGAGTTTTACGCCTTAGACATGAACGATAAAAGCGTTAAATGGCAAGTGGCTATTCCAGGGGATATCTACGTTTCACCCGCCATTGGCGACAATGGCAACGTCTACTTTGCCTCGGAAACCGATTACCTATACAGCTATAATCCCGCTGGCGAATTAGAGTGGCAGGTTGATTTAGAGGTAAATGTGACTTGGTCATCCCCCGCCATAGACAGTAACGGCATTTTGTATATTGGTGGGCTGTCTTCTTCTGATTTATCTGCTTCAGACGCCACGGGCAAGCTCTTTGCGATACAAACCGATAGCACCGAACTGATGCCAAATACATGGTCTAAACTTCATAAGAACAATCAGAACACAGGTGCGGGTCAGTAATCTGCGTCTGCCCTACGCTAATGTCAGCAGGGGTGCAAATTAAGTACAAAGCTAAGCACAAAGCCATTCAATAATGAATGGCTTTGTTATATCAAGGATTTCCATTTAACCACGCATATGGTCACCTGCCCCGCTATGCGCACCCCAAATACACTTCAACCCGCTTTTGCTACAGCGAACATCCCAGCATAAACCGCAACTGAAAATAAAATTAACTTGATCTGGATCAATAAGCGGCATAAACTTTCAGTAATTTCTGAAACTTCATACAGGACAGTTCTTATGAAAATGACACCACTCATTACGTCTGCGGTGATGCACTTCGGTGAAATGGGAAGTCGC
This sequence comes from Alteromonas sp. B31-7, assembly GCF_015767655.1. Lineage (NCBI taxonomy): Bacteria > Pseudomonadati > Pseudomonadota > Gammaproteobacteria > Alteromonadales > Alteromonadaceae > Alteromonas > Alteromonas sp. B31-7. Next base: position 554,208 of record NZ_CP065233.1, on the reverse strand, counting down.
TGGGGATTTAACCGTACCGTGGGGCAAATTTTAGCGCTTATTGTGCTAAATGAAGAGCCCATTTCTGCCCAAGAAATTGCGGATGCCCTCAACATCTCGCGAGGTAACACCAGCATGGGACTAAAAGAGTTACAGTCGTGGCGATTGGTGAAGCAACATTTGGTGCCTGGCGAGCGAAAAGATTTTTTCATTCCCGCTGGCGATATTTGGACACTGGCGAATCGTGTGTTTGAAGAACGTCGCAAGCGAGAAATTGACCCCACGATGAGTTTGTTGAGGGACTTGCTGCTTGATGAAGCCGCGAATGAAAAAGAGGCGAACGCGCAACAAAAGTTGAACGAAATTCACGATTTACTCGAATCAATTACGGCATGGTCTGAAGAACTTCAGCACCTGGGGCCTGAGAAGTTAAACACGCTGATGAAGCTGGGATCTGGCGTGGGTCGTATGCTTGAGCTAAAGGACAAGTTATTACCGGGCAAAAACAGCGTTAACTAAGGGGGCTATCTGTGGATGCATTCTTGCTGTCTCGATTACAATTTGCGTTAAATATCAGTTTTCATATTCTGTTTCCTACCATCACCATGGCAATGGGCTGGTTTCTTTTCTATTTTAAATTACGTTCAAATACCTCAGGGCATCCCGTATGGATGCGTATGTACCGATTTTGGGTAAGGGTGTTTGCATTAAGCTTTGCGCTTGGTGTGGTGAGCGGCGTGACGATGTCGTTTCAATTTGGCACTAACTGGCCAGGATTTATGGAAAAAGTCGGCAATGTGGCAGGCCCTTTATTGGGTTATGAAGTCCTCACCGCCTTTTTCTTAGAAGCCACGTTTTTAGGTATTATGCTATTCGGCATACGCCGTGTGCCGAACTGGCTCCATACCGCCTCCACACTGATTGTGGCGTTAGGTACCACGACTTCCGCCTTTTGGATTCTGGCGCTGAACAGCTGGATGCAAACCCCGCAAGGCTTTGAAATGGTTGATGGCGTCGTGTATGCCACTAACTGGAAAGAGATTATTTTTAACCCTTCCTTTCCCTATCGATTTGTTCACATGATGTTGGCGTCTGGATTAACCGCAAGCTTTTTAATCGCCGGTTTGTCTGCCTATAGAATGTTAAAGGGCGACGATAAACTTGCACCTAAGTTAGCTCTTAAAACGGCCACTTATACTGCGGCAGTGCTTATTCCACTACAAATCTTTGCCGGTGACATGCACGGGCTAAATACGCTTGAGCACCAGCCTCAGAAAGTGGCCGCCATGGAAGGGTTGTGGGAAACCACCGAGGGTGCGCCTCTGCTCCTATTTGCTATTCCAGATGAAGAAAGCAGGGAAAATCATTTTGAAATACCCGTTCCTTACGGCGCTAGTCTTATTCTTACTCACGAATTACAGGGTGAAATCAAAGGGCTAAATGAGTTTGAAGGAGAACATCCCCCCGTGGCGCCAGTGTTCTTTGGCTTTAGAGTCATGGTGGGCATGGGCCTATTAATGCTCGCCGTGTCTTGGTTAGGTAGCCTTTATCATCTACGTAATAAAACCTTGCCCACTTGGTTGAAGCGCACTTTTGCCGGTATGGCCTTTAGTGGCTGGATAGCCACCTTAGCCGGTTGGTATGTTACTGAAATTGGTCGCCAGCCCTATTTAGTAAGCGGCGTGCTTCGTACTCAAGATGCGGTAACTCAGTTACCCCCGGCAAACGTTGTGCTCTCGTTCTCCTTATACGCCATTATTTATACGGTTTTACTCTTTGCCTATATGGGAACGTTAATGTTGATGTGCCGTCGAGCAGTAGAAATTGAAGAAATATCTACTGAAGAAAGAGAAATGGCGAAAGCCGGAAAAATGTCCCCAGCAAATACATAAGGAGGCCACATGGTATTTGAAAATGTTTCTGCCGACGCCTTAGGTAATATTTATATTGGATTACTGGGTTTAGCGGTGCTGCTTTACGCCATTTTAGATGGCTACGATTTAGGGGTGGGCGTATTGCTTCCCCCTCGAAATGAAAAATTTAGAGATGACATGATTGCCTCCATTGGACCTTACTGGGACGCAAATGAAACCTGGTTAGTATTGGCGGTTGGGTTACTGCTTTTTGCGTTTCCTGAAGCACACAGTGAGGTACTGCAGAGCTTGTATCTACCGGCCACCTTTATGCTACTGGGCCTAATATTACGCGGTGTCTCTTTCGACTTTCGCGCAAAAGTGGTTCAGGTTAATAAACGCAAGTGGGATTTAGCATTTAAGTACGGCTCTTTGCTAACCACCTTAGCGCAAGGTTATATGTTGGGGATATATGTAACTGGGCTACGCAGCGATTTATGGGCGCAGATGTTTGCTCTGTTAGCGGCATTGGGTGTCACTGCTGCTTACGCGTTTATTGGCAGTTGTTGGTTAATTTTAAAAGCGGAAAATCAATTGCAAGAAAAAGCCTATTATTGGGCAAAACGCGGATTAGGTGTTTTATCTATAGGCATTGTCGCGGTGAGTATCGCAAACCTAACACTGCACGACGAAGTCAGGGAGCTATGGCTATCAGCGCCGTGGGGTTATGTGTTAATGGCCATTCCTGTCGCTTGTTTTGCACTGTTGTCTTTGTGCGGCATGCTACTGAAAAAACTTCCAGAGGCGAAAGGCAAAGGAGAATGGCTGCCGTTTTTCATCGCCCTCTTAGTCTTTGTTCTTTGCTTTAGTGCGTTTGGAATAAGTTACTACCCCTTTGTTATTCCGGGTAAACTGACCATCACAGACGCATTGAGTGACGCAAACTCCTTACGCTTTTTGCTTGTAGGCGTGGTGATTGTGGTACCTTGCATCTTAGCCTACACCGCTATGGTATATAAGATATTTTCAGGCAAGTCGGAAAAGCTCTCGTACTATTAATAAATAGCCTAAAGGCGCGTTTCCTCTTATATACTTTGCCTATATAGTAAGCATCACTAAAATGAAGTGGTGCTTACTCTTTTCACCATTTATCATTTTTGTTACGCGCTTTTGTGTGTGTGAAGATGCGATCTTTCATCAATTTTTGATCTTTTTCTCGTCCCAGCCATTACAAAATTTTAAGGATAAAGTGGAAACTTGCCTTAAATGTAAGCAAGTTGTTACATGCATCTCATTTTTCACTCTATCCATAATAACTATTGACATCAAACTGTAATAATACTATCTTTCATTTGGGGCACTATTTATACAGAAGGAGCATAAAATGGTCAACGTTCTCCATCCGTTTTCTCGGTTCTTCAAGCGTGCACACCCCTATACAGTCGCTCATTATATTGGCCGTAAGAATGCACAGCGTATCTTAGGATGTAAAATCAAAAAGAAATCCAAGATTTTCGCGGAACAGCAAAGTGAAAACGAACATCATTAATTGATATGGGTCTCAGTTGAGACCCATTTTTTTTTAGCTAAGCTTAAACTTGTTAGTGAGTATATTGAGGTTGCTGGCTAATTGAATCAAGGTACCAGATGCCTTTTCTACTTGTTCGTTATTACCGGAAATATCGCTCCCTAACCCGTTGAATTTATCAACCACGGCTTTAACGTTTTCAACTTGCTGCTGAGATTGTGATGCCAGAGTTGCCGCTTCTTGGCTAACCGCAACCAAAGATGAAATAGTGGCTTCTCCTTCGGTCAGGCTATCCACCAACTCGTTAGCCAACGAAACAGAAAAGCGCGCCTTATCTTGATTCGAACTCATGGTAGCCCCTGCGCGCTGGATAGCGGTGACAATTTTTTCCAGGATGTCGTTAATTTCTAACGTGGACTGATGTGTACGCGCAGCTAAAGTTCTAACTTCATCGGCAACCACTGCAAACCCCCGTCCAGACTCTCCTGCCCTCGCCGCTTCAATAGCTGCATTTAGCGCCAACAAGTTCGTTTGAGCAGCAATGTCAGCAATGGTTTTCACCACGCTAGATACGTTCTCACCTTCGTTTTGCAACGTCACTAAAATATCGGCAGTTTGTTCGATATCGGCCGTTAAATCAGAAATGGCAGTGGCTGTTTGCTGGACATTTTCGCGCCCTAAGCGCACATCGCCAGCACTCTGCTGCGCTACTTGAGCTGCGACCTCCGAGCGCGTCAAACTTTGCGACATACCTTCGTGTAACGCATCCATAATGACGACAAGAGCATCGATTTCTAGACGCAGATTTGCTACCGAAGTGGTCGATGCCGAACTAGATTGCGTCAGCACTAGCGTTGCATTATCTATACCGGTAGCAGCTTCCCTCACATCTTTCAGCCCCGCGTCAAAGACGTTAACAAGCCCTTGAAGACTGTCTGTCATTCTATTGAGTTCTTGCGTTGAATGGGCAGGTAAAACTGTCACTAAGTTTCGAGTCTTTGCTAGCTCATCGAGTTCGTCGGCCATGCAAGCGATGGGTTGAGCGATACTTCTTTTCGTTAACCAAAACGCAATTAGCACAACTGTACTCAAAATAACAATGAGTGAATAAACCACAATTTGACTGGAAAATAACTGCGCTTCTATTTCTGCAGTGCGGCTATTTGCCGCCTTTGCCACTGATACCCGGACTTCATCAAGCCCTTGTTGGAATTGGCTAGCCAGTTGTGTAATACGCTGTAAATCGGAGCGGGCCACATCCCAATTTACGCTGTCTGCGGTCATTGTTTCAAACAGCGCATTTAATGAAAAAGACAGTGCCTCATAGTCTTGAAGCAAGTCATCATTATCTGTATACCCTAGGGAATAAAAGGCCGCTAGCGTCGATTCCTTGATACGATCAAACTGCTCATCAAACTCGCTAGCTTCTAAAGTGTAACCATACAGTGAGTACCCTATTAGTACCATCGACTTAGTGTTTGCTTTAATATTATCTATGTGTTTTAAGGCGGGTAGTGTTTCAGAAACAAACATATTAACGTGCCGAGCCACCTCCCTATTGTTGAGTGTTAGCACAGCCGCCGCTAGCAGCGTGACAAAAAGCACACTCGCATAGCCTGTTAGCACGCGAGCATTGACGGTATTGAGCATATTGAGAGCACTCCGGCAGGGTAAACACACGTCTACACAATGAAAATAAAAAACGTTTCAGTATAGATAGACCCGTGTTGCGGAGATTTTCTTTCGGCGCAACTTAAACCCGCTTTAGCGGTTTACTGTTACAACCACCAAGGTGCAGTGAAATTGACGTTTTCACTCGGTATCACATGGGTGAATGGTGGCGTAAAAGGTGCCCAAAAAACGTCTGCATAATCTTTATCGTGGATAACGAATTTACCCTGCTGCTGGTATTGTTTTAACAAGGTAGCGTAGGCTTCAATCGGCGTTAATGGGTTTGATTGTTGGAATATTACCCGCCCGCCAAATTTCTCATACAAGGCTTTCTCTCGTTGCCATTGCAACACTTGTTCTTTGGCTATTTCATTCGTGTCGGTGTCGGACAAAGCTTGTTCAGTGAAGTCGTTTTTAAAACGCGCTTTGAATTTGGCTACCAAGGTGGAATCTAGCGTGATGACATCTTGAGGAAAGAAGTCCCCTAATACACCCTCAATGACTTGTTTGGCGAGCACTTGCTTCTTCATCTCTTCAATGATGTCTGCATATTGCTTGGGGTAATTCTTTTTCGTTTCTGCTTTAACTTTATTTTCAATCGTTAAATCATTGCTATAAATAGGGGAGCCTAGCAAGGTAGCAATGGGCGCTTCATCTGCGAAAGCGTTAATTATTGAACAAAGGTAAATAGCAACAACCCATGCACTCACCGTTTTCAGCTTACTTACTAATAGCCACATACGCATACATCCCTTTTCTTTGTGGTTTCCCGTGTTTCTACTCTATTCAGTGGCGAATGAATAAACATGACAATCTACTACTCAACAAGAATAATGTTAGTACATAGTGTTACTGCAATAGGATTAAACGTCAAAGAGAAAAGCGAGGCATTACGCTTAAAATAGATAATAAGAGAGTGTGCTTGCCAGGTGCAAACAGTGGATGAAGTAAGGAAGAAAGAAAAACGGCGGTCTAATGACCGCCGTTTTTGAATTTCTTAGATGGCTTGCACGTTAGCAGCTTGAAGACCTTTTTGACCTTCTTCAACTTCAAATTCTACGCGCTGACCTTCTGGAAGAGTCTTGTAACCGTCAGAGATAATTGCACGGAAATGAACGAATACGTCCTTACCGCCGTTATCTTGAGTTAGAAAACCATAACCTTTATCAGCGTTAAACCACTTAACGGTGCCTGTAACTTTAGACATGTCGTATAGACCTCAAATATCATTTTAAAATGCGCGAATACGCGCGTGTAGCGTTTGTCTTTAATTAGGCGGAGTTATTGGGTCTTACTTACGAATGGATAACAACTTACAACAAATCACAAGGTAACTTGAGTGGTTCTACATATAGCAAATAATAAAATAATCACGTCTATTTAAAGACATTTGGCTCAAAGCCAAAGTCACTATAACACTCTTCGGACTGATTAATATACAAATTAATTAAGAAATACAGCATTTCATAAAAATTTCACCCTACCGTAACACGGTTTAGTGGGTATAGCGCCAAGCAACGCACCAACAAGTCAGACCAGTAAGAGCACTTGCGCAAGGTGCGTACCAAGACAGGCCATAAAGTGGCAGAAGTGCCGCCAGTAAAACAAAGGTAGCGCCTACAATACCGAAGTGCATAGCGCGCCTAGATTTCTTCTGCTCTACCATAAGCGCTAAGTGCGATCTTTGCTGCTGCAATGGCATACGTTTCACTTGTTGCAAGCTGTCGTAGAGTAAATCAGGCATTTCCGGCAGTTTCTCAGACCAGAAAGGTAAGTTTGCCTTAACCTTACTTAACATCGCCGAAAATCCGACTTGTTCACGCATCCAGTTTTCTAAAAAGGGTTTGGCGGTTTTCCATAAATCTAGCTGAGGATACAGTTGCCTTCCAAGCCCTTCTATATAGAGTAAGGTTTTTTGCAACAGTACCAATTGTGGTTGCACCACCATATTAAAACGGCGTGCTGTATTGAATAGTTGCAATAATACATTACCAAAAGAAATTTCTGCCAAGGGCTTTTGAAATATTGGCTCGCATACGGTACGAATGGCCATTTCAAATTCATCAATATTGGTATCGCCAGGTACCCAGCCCGAATCGGCGTGCAATTGCGCAACCTTTCGGTAATCCCGATTAAAAAACGCAATAAAATTTTCGGCTAAATAACGTTTATCTTCACGATTTAACGTTCCCACAATGCCAAAATCAATGGCAATATACTTAGGGTCTTCCGGGTGTTCGGTACTGACAAATATGTTGCCCGGATGCATATCTGCGTGGAAAAAGCTGTCGCGGAATACTTGGGTAAAAAACACTTCCACACCACGTTCAGCCAGTTTTTTCATATTGGTGTTTTGCGCAAGCAGTGCGTCAATATTGGAAATAGGTAAGCCATAAATACGCTCCATAACCAATACATTATGGCGGCAATAGTCGCTGTAGATTTTGGGGACATAGAGGGAGTCGGAACCCTCAAAATTTCGGCCTAGTTGAATACCGTTGGCAGACTCACGTAACAAATCCAGTTCATCGACAATGGTCTTTCTATACTCTATAACAACTTCTACGGGGCGCAAGCGCTTGCCGTCAGGCAACCATCGTTGAAGCACACCCGCTAAACTGAATAGCAACTCCATATCGGCCACTATCGTTTCACGAATATCGGGGCGCAACACCTTAACCACAACATCTTCATTGCTTGTATTAAGTTTGGCCGCGTGCACTTGGGCTATGGATGCTGACGCCAAGGGCGTCTCTTGAAACTCACTAAATAGCTCTGATAAATGGGACAGCCCTAATGAAGCTTTTATAATCTCTTGCGCCGCTTCTGAAGAAAACGGTGGTACTTTATCTTGGAGGCGAGCTAATTCATTAGCGATAGCTGGAGGAAGCAGATCCCGGCGAGTAGAAAGCATTTGCCCAAACTTAATAAAGACAGGGCCTAAGTTTTGTAGTGCTAAGGTAATGCGCTCTCCAGGAGAGGCATGTTTATGTAGGTTGCGTATCCAAAAAATACAATGGCGTAAAAACCGCGCATACCACGGCAGCCACTTGGCAGGAATAAGCTCATCAAGCCCATGCTCAAGTAATACTTTATTTATTCGATACAGCCTTAAAATACGCATGAACGTCTCTTACACTTATTATTTTTTCTGTTGTTCTAATACAGTTAGTCGCGCGTCTAATTTAGCCGCTTCATCTCTCACACTGTTGACTTCATCACTAAAATGCATAACCGCCAACTTATGCGCTGCCAGCTTTTTTTCTTCCACAATTGCGTTTGCCGCAATGCTACTTGTACCTGCCAGTGCCTTTTGCAATTGGGCCTTAACCCTGCCTAGAATACGAAAACTCTGATGAGCTAATACATCATTGGTTTTACCCGCGACAATCTCTTCAGCGTCTATATCTAACTGCTGGAAAAGCGCACTCGCCTGTTGGGCCACGGCTAATTCCCCTTCCACCTGCAACTTATTTTGTTGAATAAGGCGGGTCAGCATATTGGTGTTTTTAAGCTCAGGCAGCGTTTGCAACGAGGTTTTAATACAGCAATCTTTGGAGTTTAATTGCCCGACCATTTCTTCAAACGGCAGTGACACCGTAAGCACATCCACTTGCTGGGAAAACGCCAGCATAATGGCATGGGGTAGCGGGTCAATATAAGCAATGAGCCTTGCTCCATGCAGGGGCGCAAGACGCCCTTGGCTATCGGGGTCGAGTTTCAACACCGCGTTGATTGCTGTTTCAATGGTGGCGCTAATTAATGCTGAGGTGGGCATTAAAATTTATACCCACGGTGTAGAGCCACGATGCCGCCAGTAAGATTTTGATAGTCGCAGTGTTCAAAGCCCGCGGTTTCAAACATACCTTTGAGGGTTTCTTGATCTGGGTGCATTCGGATACTTTCCGCGAGATACTGATAACTTTCTGCATCGTTGGCCACAAGCTGCCCCATTTTAGGCAAAATATGAAACGAGTACATATCGTAAATTTTGCTTAATTGTTCGGAGGTGGGTTTAGAAAATTCCAACACCAACAGTCGACCCCCCGGCTTAAGTACACGGTAAATCGAATTAAGCGCATTTTGTTTTTCAGTGACGTTGCGTAAACCAAACGCCATGGTTACCACATCGAAGTGGTTATCAGGGAAGGGTAATGCTTCTGCATCTGCTTGTACGTAATCTATATTACTCACTAACCCGCGGTCACGAAGCTTATCGCGCCCTACTTTTAACATAGACAAATTAATATCAGCCAACGTAACACGCCCCGTAGGGCCTACAAGACGCGAGAATTTGGCTGTTAAGTCGCCTGTGCCACCGGCAATATCGAGTACCTTTTGCCCACTACGTACGCCAGAACAATCTATGGTGTAGCGTTTCCACAAGCGGTGAACGCCCATGGACATTAAATCGTTCATAACATCGTACTTAGCCGCTACCGAGTCGAACACATTAGCAACCATAGAGGCTTTTTGGTTTTTTTCTACCTGCTTAAAACCGAAGTGCGTGGTTGGCGTTTGCGCCGAGGTGGTATTGGTATCATTATCGCTCATGGCATTCCTGTTCGTGCTACTAGCTAAAGGCTAAAGTGTATAGGATTGTTACGGTGAGAAACAGCGCTTTACTTGCAAAAAAGCGCAGGATTAAACCCTGCGCTGGTTTGATCCCCAACTGAAAGCCACCAGTAGGCTCAGCTCTTGTAGCGACCGACCACTTTCTTGTTGCCACTGAGCAAAGGCAGCATTGGCAGCCGTCAGGGTTTTCTTACTAGTTAGCCCACCATCAATGATGTCTTGTTTACGTAAATAATCTTCAACATCGCTGGAAAATAAAAAGGTGTCGACCCCCATTGCTCGCAGCATATACGGGCCTGTATTGCCTCCTAGCCGCGCCCCGCGCTGCTTTAGGAACAGCCACAAATCTGTGATGTTTTCAGCAGAAAATGACGAAACAAACTGTCCAAAGCTTCCGTGTTCTCGCGCCACATCCTTAATCATTAGGGCATTTTCGCGAACCGTCATCACTTTTTTGTAGTTACGAACAATACTGGGGTCAGACGCTTTTTGTTCGAGCATTTCATCTGGCATCAACAAGACTTTGTCTATGTTAAAGTCAAAAAATGCCGCTTCGAAGTTGGGCCATTTTTGTTCTATAACACGCCATACAAATCCGGATTGAAAAACCTTTTTTGTCATGGCAGAGAGAAATCGATGATCACTCAATTTGGCCACGTCGGCACGGGAAAGGGGCGTACTAAGCAATGCTTCCACCGCCGCCTCGCTACCTTTTCGTTCACAAGCGCGCGTGTAAATTTGCGCGAACTTTTCCGCCATTAACCTTTAATCCCGCTGTGTCTGAGTAGGGCATCCACTTGTGGTTCACGCCCCCTGAAGGCCACGAATAAATCCATAGGTGCTTTGCTTCCCCCCATTTCCAAGATATTTTCAAGGAAGGATTTACCCGTTTCGCGATTAAAAATTCCGTCTTCTTCAAACTTACTGTAAGCATCAGCCGACAGCACTTCTGCCCACTTATAGCTGTAATAGCCTGCTGCATAGCCCCCGGCAAATATGTGACCGAAACTATGTTGAAAACGATTGAATGAAGGCGGCACTACCACAGCGACTTCATCTCTAACGGCATTCAGTACTTGTTGTACATCAACCGATGCGCCGTCTTGGCTATGTAATAGAAAGTCAAAGAGACTGAACTCAAGTTGACGTACCATTTGCATAGCAGATTGATAATCCCGGGCAGCCAACATTCTATCTAGCAAGTCGGTTGGAAGGGGGTCACCCGTTTCATAATGACCAGAAATAAAGTTCAACGCCTCCTCTTCCCAACACCAGTTTTCCAAAAATTGACTGGGAAGTTCGACGGCGTCCCAAGGCACGCCGTTTATTCCAGAAACCCCCGCCACCGACATTTTAGTCAGCATGTGGTGGATACCATGACCAAATTCGTGGAACAGCGTAACAACTTCATCATGGGTAAATAACGCAGGTTTGTCGCCAATAGGAGCATTGAAATTACACGTTAGGTAAGCCACGGGAAGCTGTATTTCTCCACTGGCTGTTTCACGGCGTACTCGGCATTCGTCCATCCATGCCCCACCCCGTTTTTTAGCACGCGCGTAGAGGTCGAGATAAAAGCTTCCGCGCAACGCATCCGCGCTGTCGGTAATAGTGAAATAACGCACATCGTCGTGCCAAGTATCGATACCAGGTTGCTCAATAATCTTTAAGCCATAAAGACGGTGTACCACTTCAAATAGCCCCGACAACACTTTGTCTTCAGGGAAGTAAGGACGCAGCATTTCATCAGAAATGGTGTACTTTTCCTGTTTAAGCTTTTCGCTGTAGTAAGGTAGATCCCATGCCTGCAAATCGGTGACTTGGTGGGTTTGTTCTGCGTATGCCCGCACTTCTTGCAATTCATGCTCAGCTTGCGGTTTAGATTTAGCCGCAAGGTCACGCAAGAAAGTTTCAACTTGCTCGGTAGATTCTGCCATCTTGGTGGCCAAAGAACGCTCGGCATAGCTATTAAACCCGAGTAATTGGGCAAGCTCGGTACGCAGCGCCAAAATTTCTTTAATAATAGCCGTGTTGTCCCACTTACCCGCATTTGGCCCTTGATCTGAGGCTTTGGTGGCATACGCGCGGTACATTTCTTCACGTAACAAACGGTTGTCTGCGTATAGCATCACAGGTAAATAAGAGGGAATATCTAAGGTAAACAACCAACCTTGTAGATCTTTTTGGTGGGCAGCTTGGGCGGCGGCTTCTTTTGCTGATTCAGGCATACCGGCTAGCTCATCTTCATCGGTAATGTGCTTTGTCCACCCCATGGTCGCGTCCATCACATTATTGGAGAAGGTTGACGACAGCTCACTTAGCTTGGCTTGTATTTGCGCAAACCGCTGCTTTTTGTCTTCGGGTAATGCCACGCCAGAAAGGGTGAAATCTCGAATAGCGTTATCGATAACTTTTTTACGTTGCGCATCTAACGTTGCGTATTCTTCAGAGGCTTTAAGTGCTTCATATGCCTGATACAAACCGTGATGCTGCCCTACCCAAGTACCGTATTCTGACAATAACGGTAGGCACGCATCATGGGCTTCGCGCAATTCGTCGCTGCTGACCACCGAATTCATATGGGAAACCGGCGACCACATTTTACTGAGTTTGTCGTCGACTTCCTCTAAGCGCAACACCAAATTTGCGTAGCTATAGTCTTTTGATGCCACCACCTCGTCTATTTCCTGCTTACAGGTGGCAATTGCCTTTTCAATCGCAGGCTTTATGTCTTTCGGCTCAATTGCAGAAAACAATGGAAGGCCGTCTACCTTTTCAATCGCGGGTGTTGTCATACGTCATTCACTCTTATTTGCTCATATCAATAACATGTTGGGTCGGTAGCCGTAAAAGCAAGTCTCACGACAAACAATTAACGGGTAATTAAAACTGTTACGTTAGCGGTTATCAGACAGTTTAGTTTGTATTTTCATGGACTTGTGCTGTCGCAAATGTCGCACCCTATCCTTATGTCTAGTTTGTCACTTAGATTTTCAATGCTATACATTACTGAGTCACTCAAAGAGATGGTGCAATGAAAACATTATCGTCCGGTGAAATTGCATCCTATTGCGATGTCAATTTACGTACAGTTATACGATGGATTGAAAGCGGCAAGCTCAAGGGCTTTAAACTGCCTGGCAGAGGCAACAACCGTGTTCTCGTAGATGACTTTATTGAGTTTCTCAACGACCACGGCATGCCCATCCCAGAGGCGTTGATGAGCGATGCTGCTCCCTCAATACTGATTGTGGATGATGAAATGCCTGTGGCAAAGTCTATCCAACGGGTGGCGCGTCGTGCGGGCTTTGAAACCCAAATTGCCACAGGCGGTTTTCAAGCTGGCGTTATGCTTAGCCAGCAAAACCCCAAAATGATGACACTAGATTTAAGTATGCCGGGCATGGACGGGTACAGTGTCATTGAATTCACCCGTCAACAGGCTAAACACAAACACCTAAAGATTTTGGTTATTTCAGCGCTAGATGACGCAAGCCTTGAAAAAGCCATTGAATTGGGTGCTGACGCCACACTACAGAAACCGTTTTCAAATCATGACCTAACTCAGATTATTGAGCAGTTTATGACGCAATAAAGCGTGAGACGTTGATTTAACGAGGTTGGCTATGGTTGTACGACACATATTTAGGTTATCAATTTGCCTGTCACTGCTTTGCGTGGTGAGTGTGGCCATGTGCGAAACCCTAACCTTTGGCATTGTGCCCCAGCAATCAGCTAAAAAATTAGCGGAAACCTGGCAACCCCTGATTGATTGCCTGGAAGAAAGCACCTCCCTCTCTATTGAATTTCAAACGGCAAAAGACATACCCACCTTTGAGGCACGCTTGGCAAATGGTGACTACGACATTGCGTATATGAACCCCTACCACTATGTCGTTTTTAGCGACTCACCAGGATATCAAGCGCTGGTAAAACAGAAAGATAAAAAAATCACCGGCATTATTGTAGTGAGAGCGGATAGTCCTATTCAAACGCTCGATGAGTTAAACGGCATGCAGTTGGCGTTTCCAGCACCTGCCGCATTTGCTGCTACAATTATACCTAGCGCACATTTACGCCAGCAAAATATTTCGATAAATCCGCACTACGTGTATTCACACGACTCGGTTTACCTAAACGTAGTGCGAGAGTTTTTTCCTGCGGGCGGAGGAATAATGAGGACGTTAGGCACTATCGATGAAGCCACTCAACAGAATTTGCGTGTATTGTGGAAAAGCCCGGGCTTTACCCCCCATGCCATTGCCACACACCCTGATGTTTCCGAGGACGTTCGCATGGCGTTGGAAAAAGCGTTTTTAGCACTATCGGCCGATGAGAGTAAACAAGCGTTACTTCACAAAATGGGATTTACTCAGTTTGAAGGCGCGCACAATAGCGATTGGGATGATGTGAGGGCATTAGGCATCACATCGTTAGCTCGACCGCATTTGTAACGAGAACATAATTATGCGCCTGTCTCTTCGAACAAAAACAATTGCTGGCATGGCTATCATCGCCACTATTTTATTGACCTTTTTGTTAGCCACCGTGTTTAGTTTATTGAATCAATTGGTTGACGAAAGCGTAGAAAAATCGGCAAACACAACCGCAAATTTATTTGTCTCCACCACCAAAAATGCGTTTTTAAGCTTGGATTTGGCATCGTTAGAAGCCGATACCTTCGAGGTTCTCACCAACCCTAGCATTGCTTATGTTCGAATAAAAAACAGCGCTGGTAAGGTATACGTTGAAAAAGGCGACCTTGATGCCCTGCAAAGGCCATTTAATGCAGACAAAAACGTACGTTCAGCGGAAGACGGCGTTTACGAAATTTCAGCCCCTATTCAGGTTAACGACACCCTTTATGGTCACGTTGAGTTGGGCATGAATGTTAATGAAATCAATAATGCGATAACACGGGTTCGAAGCTGGACGTATGCCTTGGCCGCCTTCGAACTTACCTTGGTCGCCCTATTTTCGTTCTTTTTAGGTTCGTACCTAATGGCGCAGCTTAGGCAGTTAAGGGCCGGCGCCCGGCATTTAGCCGTTGCAGTAAAAGATAAGAACTATCAAAACATTACCGTGCAGGTAAGAGGCAAAGATGAGCTTAGCGAATTGGCAGAGGCATTTAATCAGCTCGTCAATTTACTGAAAGACGAGCATACCCAACGCCAACAAGTGGAAGATGAGCTTAAAAACTTCAATAGCTCTTTAGAGCAAAAAGTAAAAGACAGAACCCAGTTATTGAATCAAAAAAACCTTCAACTGGAAAACGCGAATAAAGATTTAAAAGACGCACAAGTACAGTTGTTGCAGGCTGAAAAAATGGCGTCGGTGGGTCAACTGGCTGCGGGTGTAGCCCACGAAATTAACAACCCAATAGGCTTTGTTAGCAGTAACTTAGCAACATTAAGCAGTTATATTTCAACCTATCAAATGATATTTGCGCAGATAGCTTCTGTGCTGAATCAGGAGAATGAGGAAAAACGTAAAGCCGCGCTAGAAGAACTAGACAAATTACTAGCCAAGCAAGACATGGATTTTATTAACGGTGACATAAACGAGCTAATGTCTGACTCGAAAGAAGGCATGTTACGGGTAGCAGAAATTGTGAAAGGATTGAAACTCTTTTCACGTATCGACAGTGAAGAAAAGCAACTCTACAACATAAACGATTGCGTGCGTACTACGTTAACCATGGTAAACAACCAGCTCAAGTACATTTGTACGGTAGAAACGCATTTAGGCAATGTGCCCATGATACCGTTAAATGTCGGGAAGATTTCTCAAGTGGTAACAAACCTCTTAATTAACGCGGGGCAAGCGATAGAAAGCAGTGACGAAAACGGAACCATTACGGTCACCTCCTCGGTGAACAACAATATGGTTGAACTTAAAATAGAAGACACGGGATGTGGTATTCCAGCGTCACATTTAGACAAGCTGTTTAACCCCTTTTTCACCACGAAACCCGAAGGCCAAGGTACAGGCTTAGGCCTGTCAATTTCATTTGGTATTGCAAAAGAGCATGGCGGTTCACTTGATGCAAGCAGCGTAGAGGGTAAAGGCAGCTGTTTTATTCTTCGCTTACCTATAGACCCAGAGAATAACGAAGAGGCACTTTCTAATGCGTAAACCTACTGCTATGTTTACTTCTTTAAGCATGTTAATGCTGCTTGTGGACGCTGGCGCAAATACACACAAACATAATGAGGTGGTGCGTAATGAGTGGAAATGAGGCACAAGAAAAAGTCATCTTTACCGTATTGTTTGTGGATGATGAACCTAATATTTTACGCGCCATTAAACGCGCACTTTTCACATTAGACATTAACTTACTGCTAGCGGAAAGCGGCGCAAAGGCCCTTGAATTGCTGTCCAGTCAAGACGTGCATGTGGTTATTTCAGACATGAAGATGCCACAGATGTCGGGGGCTGAACTCCTTGAACAAGTCGCGCTTCGCTACCCTGACACCTTCAGGGTTGTGCTGACCGGCTATGCCGATATTGAATCAACGATAAAAGCCGTTAACCAAGGGAAAATTCACCGTTACCTTCAAAAACCATGGGACAACCAAGAGCTTATTCGCGTTATAGAGGAAGGGTTAGAACGGGTTAAATTGAAAGCGGAGAATTTACGCTTACAGCACCTGACACGGTTGCAAAATAAGAAACTCAAAGAGATAAACACCTCCCTTGAAACCATGGTACAAAAACGCACTCGACAAATAAAAGCCGCGTTAAACAAAATTGAGAAGCATAACCTTGCGATGGAGCAGGTGCTGTTCAATGTCATCAGTATCAACCCCAATATTGACGGCAAATTTGCCATTGAAGTAAGCGAACTGGCGACTAAACTCGCCAAAATGGCAAAACTCGACAAAGATGAGGTAAAGCGTATTGGTTATGCAGGCCTCATTGGCGAACTTGGGTTACTCGGTTTACACACCGATGACTTCCTTGCGCCCTTTGGCAAACTTAACTATCAACAGCAACAGAATTATTTGTCTCAAACTAAACAGGCGGCGCTTATTTTAGCCCCTGCACATGACTTACTGCCGGTGTCAGAAATTATTGAGTACCAGTTTGAGCACTTTAATGGTTCGGGGTTGTACAACAAAGTTGCCAAGGAAATTCCTATCGGCTCTCGCGTTTTGGCCATTGCCCGCGATTACTGGCGCTTAGTGACAGGGCGATTAAGCGGGGTAGAAATGCTGGCTCGTGATGCGAAATTAGAGATGAAAAAGCACACCAACACACGCTACGACGGTGAAATACTCTCGCTTTTGCTTGAGGCAGAAGACATTGGCAAACCTCAGCACATTCAAGCCACACTGCAAGCCACTCAACTGCAAGCCGGTATGGTGCTATCACAGAATTTATACAATGATAGCCATATACTCATTTTGCCTGAAGGCCATGTGTTTAGTGAGGCAACTATCCATAAATTGCGCATGTTTGAAAAAGAAAAGGGTAAGCCATTCAGTATCTTAATTGAGCCTGAAAAACAAGAGTCGGCCGTGACAGAAAGCTGAACATGGTGGATCAACCCTTGATCAAATTAAAATCCAGTTCGTAGTGATACGCACTGGATTTATTATTTTTAGCATCTGCATCCTGTAAGCGTTTGTCGACTATTGCGGTCTGTTGATGGTGAACAGAGTGTGCCTTTCGCACATTTCGTGTAACAATAAACTTATTATTTATCGCCCTATGGATAAAAAGGCATCTCGAATGACTCATTTTGATTATATATGTATTGGCGGTGGAAGCGGCGGTATCGCGTCTGCCAACCGTGCAGCTAAACATGGTAAAAACGTTGCCATTATTGAAGCCAAAGATATTGGTGGTACTTGTGTCAATGTGGGCTGCGTACCTAAAAAGGCCATGTGGTATGGTGCCCAAGTTGCTGAAGCAATTCACAAATACGCACCAGAATATGGTTTCGATGTTACGTTGAACACGTTCAGTTGGGACAGCCTCATTGCCAGTCGCCAAGCCTATATTGAGCGTATCCATGCCTCTTACGACCGAGCACTGACGGCCAATAATGTTACCCTAATCCGAGGCTTCGCCACCTTCATTGACAATAAAACCATTGAAGTTGATGGCGAGCGTTATACCGCCGACCATATTACTATTGCGACGGGCGGCCGCCCCATTATTCCTGACATTCCAGGGGCGCAGCACGGCATTGACTCAGACGGCTTTTTCGCGCTAAGAGAGCAACCTAAACGGGCAGTCGTGGTTGGCGCCGGTTACATAGGCGTTGAACTTGCTGGTGTCATGCATAGCTTAGGTACAGACACTCACTTAGTGGTGCGAAAGCATGCGCCTTTGCGTCATTTTGACCCTTTGATCCATGAAACCCTGGTCGATATGATTCATGCTGAAGGCTGTACGTTGCATAACCATGCTAGCGTGGAAAAGGTAGAGCGTAATGATGATGGCACTTTATCGATACATTTGACCAACGATGAAGTTCTTGAAGCAGATTGTCTCATTTGGGCCATTGGCCGCCAGCCTGCCACGGACGTTATTGCCATCGAAAACACCGATGTTGAGCTAACTGACAAAGGTATGGTAAAGGTCGATAAGTACCAAAACACCACAGCGGAAAATATCTATGCGGTTGGCGATATTACCGGTAAGGCAGAGTTAACACCTGTTGCAGTCAAAGCGGGCCGCCTGCTGAGCGAGCGCCTATTTAACGGCCAAAAAGACGCACATATGGATTACTCCACCATACCTACGGTGGTGTTTAGTCATCCGCCAATTGGCACCATTGGATTAACAGAACCCGAAGCCATTGAGGCCTATGGCGAAAGTGAAGTGAAAGTTTACACCTCTAGCTTTGCATCAATGTATACCGCGGTAACCCGTCATCGCCAGCTGACTAAAATGAAGTTAGTATGTGCAGGTAAAGAAGAAAAAGTGGTGGGCTTGCACGGTATTGGCCATGGTATGGATGAAATATTACAAGGTTTCGCCGTGGCCATAAAAATGGGCGCAACCAAAGCCGACTTTGACGCGTGTGTAGCCATTCACCCTACAAGTGCGGAAGAGTTTGTTACGATGACATAAACGCCACAGCGGCCAGTGACAAAAATGGCAGCCCTTCGGCTGCCTTTTTAGTTTCCTGTCTGGGCAATAATGATAAAAAGCGGAATAACGACAATGATAAAAACAACGATAGCGCTGCTAAGTACTGCACTTATCGCTGGGTTGAGTGCCCAAACAGCAGCCACCCCATCTGACGACAACACCACTGTGGATACCCTCGCAGAAACATCTAAGTATGATGTAGAAAATTGGCAAGTCACCCAGCCGCCATTCAAACTCAACGAGGTTGCCATTTCGACCAATGAAACCACTTGGTCGAGCCTTGACGTGTCCCCCAATGGCAAGTTCATGATTTTCGATATGTTGGGTGACTTATACAAAGTGGATATAAAAGGTGGCAACGCCACCCCACTCATTCAGGATTTCGCGTGGAATATTCACCCCGCAATTTCTCCTGACGGCAAGCAAGTTGCCTTTGTTTCAGACCGTGATGGGCTAAGCAATGTCTGGGTTATGGATATTGACGGTACTCATCTAAAACAAATTACCCGTGAAAAGAAAAATATTATTCATGCGCCTAAATGGAGCCCAGATGGCGAATATTTGGTAGTGACTAAAGGCATAATGTCTAGCCGAAGCATTCCAGCGGGCGAGATTTGGATGTATCACAAGTCGGGTGGAGATGGCCTTCAAATAAAAGCAAGAAACAGTGGGAAACGGGATCAGCAAAATATTGCCGATCCTGCCTTTTCTCATGATGGTCGCTACATTTACTTCACTGAAAACACCGTTCCGGGCAGCCGATTCGAATACAACCGTGACCCTCTTGAGGGCATTTTTGCTATCACCCGATACGACCGCGAAAGTGGCGACGAACGCCGATATATTAGCGGTACCGGCGGCGCCGTAGTTCCTACACCCTCGCCAGATGGCAAATACGTCGCGTTTGTTCGCAGAGTGAAAGATAAAACAGCGCTTTTTCTAAAAGACATTAAAACCGGCACTGAAACACCACTGACTTTCGCCTTAGAGCGTGACATGCAGGAAGGATTTGGTTCAGAAGGTTACTTCACTTATTTTGATTGGACGCCAGACGCATCGGCCATTGTTTATTGGAGCCGTGGTAAATTTCACATCATTGACGTCGATTCGAAAGAAACCGAAACCCTTAATGTGCATATTGATACCACAGTAAAATTTGCAGATGCACTGCGTTTCCCAGTCGATGTAGCACCGGATAACGTTGAGGTCAAAATGACCCGCTGGTCGCAGATGTCACCCAATGGAAAAAGCATTCTATTTCAAGCGCTAGGTAAGTTGTACGTACGAGATGTGAAGTCAGGTAAAGTAAAGCGTCTGACCAAACAGAACGACCACGATGAATATTACCCTCGCTATTCAAATGATGGAAAGTCTATCGTTTATACTACGTGGAACGACCAAGATTTAGGTACCGTTCGCGTGGTGTCTGCCCGTGGCGGCAAAGGCAAAGTCATTAGCGTGCAACCTGGACACTACATTGAACCGTCTTTTTCAACTGATGGTAAAAAGGTGGTTTTTCGTAAGTTTACTGGCGGCAGCTTACTTGATCCTAAGTATTCAGTGGACCCAGGAATTTATGTGGCAAACCTGAAAAATGACACAGTAGAAAAAGTGGCTGACAGCGGGTACAACGCGCACTTTGCCGGTGATAATGAACGCATATTTTTTACCGAATCGGCCGGCGGAAAAGCCTATTATGAAACGCAACTTTCAAGCGTAAATTTAAAAGGCAATGACAAACGCACTCACTTATATGGCGCAGATAAAGTAAGTGAGTACAAACTTTCACATGATAAAAAGTGGGTAGCGTTTGTGTATCAATTTAAAACTTACGTCACGCCCTTTGTGGAAAACGGTAAGAAAATCACGGTAGGGCCAAACATGACTTCGTTACCCGTGACGCAGTTGTCGAGTCGTGCGGGTGAGTATTTAACCTGGTCTGCTGACAACAGCACAGTAAGCTGGTTTAACGGCCCAACCTTATTTATGCGCTCTCTTGATGAGGCATTCGCCTTCGTTGATGGCGCGCCTGAAACGCTGCCTGACCCCGTAGCTGAAGGAATTGATTTATCCTTTACCACCAAGGCCGATAAACCTACAGGTTACACCGCCTTGATGGGGGGCAAGATAGTGACCATGCGTGATGCGGATAGCACGCAAGAAGTTATTGAAGATGGTGTGGTCCTGATAAAAGACAATCGCATTGCGGCTGTGGGCAAACGAGGCGAAGTAGACATCCCCGATAACACGTTGCAAATTGACACTCAGGGGAAAACCATCATTCCTGGTTTAATTGATGCTCACGCCCATGGCTCACAAGGGCGCAACGAGATTATTCCTCAACAAAACTGGAAACAGTACTCCAATGTGTCGTTTGGGGTGACCACCATTCACGACCCTTCCAACGACACCACAGAAATAATGGCGGCCGCCGAACTACAACGTACTGGCCATATTGTAGCGCCACGCATCTATTCTACCGGCACCATTCTGTATGGCGCTGAAGGTTTAGGTTACAAAGCCATTATTAATAATTATGAAGATGCTTACTTCCACGTAGAACGTCTTAAAGAGGCCGGTGCCATTTCTGTAAAAAGTTACAACCAACCTCGTCGCGACCAGCGCCAACAGGTTCTGTGGGCAGCGAAGAATCAAGAAATGATGGTGGTACCTGAAGGGGGCGGGAAGTTACAGCAAAACTTAACCATGTTGGTAGATGGTCACACAGGTTTAGAACACAGCCTTCCTATTGAAAAGGGGTACAGTGACGTAACCCAATTGTGGAAAGCCACGAAGTTTGGTTACACACCTACCTTCGTGGTGTCGTACGGCGGCATGATGGGAGAAGAATATTGGTATGATAAAACAGAAGTGTGGA
This sequence comes from Alteromonas sp. B31-7, assembly GCF_015767655.1. Lineage (NCBI taxonomy): Bacteria > Pseudomonadati > Pseudomonadota > Gammaproteobacteria > Alteromonadales > Alteromonadaceae > Alteromonas > Alteromonas sp. B31-7. The sequence continues at coordinate 532,619 of NZ_CP065233.1, read as the reverse complement.
AAAACCCTCGCCTTCTCCGTTATACCCCCAGCACGGTGTTAGATAAGCGTGCTATTCGCCGGCCCACTGCACCGGAAAGTCAATACAACCACCAAAACGTGGCCCGTTACGCAAAAACCTTACGAGATAATGGTGTAAGTGTGCACATTGGTGCTCATGGACAGCGTGAAGGCTTAGCCGCACACTGGGAGTTGTGGATAATGCAACAAGGTGGCTTCACTCCTTGGGAGGCCCTACGCGGCGGCACCATTGATGGTGCAAAACACCTTGGGATGAGCAAAGACATTGGTAGCATTGAAACGGGCAAGCTCGCTGACTTGGTGGTTATTGATGGCGACGTACTTAGCGACATTAGAAAAAGTGAATTTGTTGAATATACGGTGCTTAATGGCCGAGTTTATGAGTCTGCAACCATGAACGAGGTAGGCAGTAAGAAAAAACGTAAGCCATTTTTCTTTGAACAAGACAACGCCACTTTTATGCCACAACAAACTGCCGATGAAGTTGAAGCAAAAGCCCATCATTATCACTGGGAACACTAACCCCCAAACCCCAGTGAAAGCAGTTTATAAATTAGAGGTTAACCCCTAATAGCCGAAAAGCCAGCGCGCAAAGGAAAACGCTCTTTTGAACGCTGGCTTTTTTTATTGGCTTATCTGTTGCGGCCATACTGTTCGTGTGACGATACCCAATCGGAAGAACTAATGGCGGAGGCGAGAGAGATTTCACCTGCTAGCACAACAGAGGCCACTATTTCTGCAAGCTTATGCACCTTTCCTTTGCCATAGCAATCGATAAGCTCGAGGCATTCTCTTTGTGTCCCTATACCTGTGCCGCCTCCGTAGGTGGCAACAATTAATGAGGGAATGGTAATAGACACATAGAGGTCGCCTTCATCAGTAAGCTCGGAATACATCATGGCCGCTGATGACTCACTGACATTCGCCACGTCCTGACCCGTGGCAATAAACATCGCTGTAATGCCATTCGGGGAGTGTAAACCAGTATTGTTGACACCAGAAAGGAACGATCCCACGCCAGCAACCCGTCCGTGATAATCAATTTGTTTAGGGTCTACCCGCATAACTTGCAACAAATGCTCACGTTTAATCGTGGCTTCTGCCGTGACTCGTTTGCCTCGTGTTCGCATGATGTTAATTTGTGACGCTTTTTTATCAGTGGCGAAATTAGATTCTAAGTAAAAATTTTTAATCCCTTCGTAATTATCTAAAATCCATCCACAGGCAGCAAAAGTTGCTCGGCCTACCATGTTTTGCCCTGCGGCATCACCGGTTTTATAGTTAAACCGTAAAAAGGCAAATTTATTAGATAGGAAGTGGTCAACATAAGTGAGTTTGGCAATGCTGGATGTTGCTTCAGCTTCCTCTCTTATTTTATCCATGTTCTGTTTAACCCAAGCGACAAAATCTCTCGCGCCTCGGGCATTTTCAAAAATAAAAACCGGGGCTCGTTGCATGGCATCATCCACCACGGTTGCGGTTACGCCACCACTCATATTAAGCAACTTCATTCCGCGGTTATACGACGCCACCAGCGTACCTTCCGTTGTAGCCAAAGGAACAACGAAGTCTCCTTTGGCATGTTCGCCGTGAATAGTTAACGGCCCAGCAATCCCGATAGGCACTTGAGCCACGCCAATGAAGTGCTCGATATTCCCCTTTAATTCATTAGGATCGATGGAGTATTTAGCCACATGATTGAGTTTATTACCGGTAGCGCTCTCAAAATAGGCTTGACGAGCCTGAATCATGGCGCTGCCATAATCATCTAAGTCATCTCGTGGAATGTGGCCACCGCGCTTGGTGGCTTCAGTAATGTTATCTTCAACTTCAAATTTAAGCTTGCCAAACGGTGACGCTGAAAAACAAATACCTAATTTCCTTTTTTCAGGGCTAACTGCTTGGTCGAGAGCCACATGCACCGTGATGGTTTGCCGCAACGAAAAAGGCATGCCTTTATTCTTGTGCAATTCCTCCACCGAAATGTGGCTGTCTTTCGACGTTTGTAAGGTTATTTTATGGGTTGCTACTTTTTCACCATCCAACGATATCCATTTTAATTCTTTTAACGTGGCATCTTTCAACCGATTTTTTAGAGCAAACGAAATTCCCTTTTCTGTTTTAGTAAGACTGCCATGGGTATACAACTGTTTTAATAAAATACTCGGTACAAACATGTGAATTCCTATTTCAAAAGTCGGTGGGTAATATTTTTATCAGTGTGCTTAATTTTTTATAGCACAAACTTCGTACAGTACCGTTGCACTTTTTCAATTTCATTGCACTTCCTCAACATTTAAATTTGGGACGAAGCATTAAAAAATGCGCCAACGCCAGGCTATACCTCCCCTCCAAAGACGCTGACTTAAGTTAGGTCACCCGCTATTTTCACATCCATTATGCTTTTCAACGTCAACGAAAAACCTGACCACTTTGGATATTCAGTTCAACAACAAGTAAGCAACGCCCACCGGCTCGCTATGGTTCATTGGCCACTAAGGAAGTGGCAGCTGAATATCACTTTTTTAGGAGCAACGCATGAGAAAAGGTTTATTCCGCCAGCAAGCTTTACGTTATCAAAGGTCGCCGATTGAAGGTACCTTATTGATGACACCAAAGCCTGCCTATGTTTGGTTTACCTTTTTCCTGATTTTTTGGTTGCTCGCGATTGGCGTTTTCTTGAGTACCAGCAGTTACGCGAGAAAAACCACAGTGTCAGGTTGGCTGTCTCCTTCAGAGGGTGTTGAAAAAATTTATGCCGAGCCAAGAAAAGGGCGAGTGTCGGCGGTATTTGTTGAAGAAGGTCAACAGGTGCAACAAGGCAATGCACTATTAAGCGTCGATTATGGCGTGCAACACACACAGGGGAAAAGCATAGAAGGGAAACAGCAAGAAGAACTAGATAAAAAGCTGTCTCGATTATCGGAAAGTTTACGCTTGCGCACCCAACAATTCAGCCGTGAAAATGCGCAGTTAGTTCAAGCATTAGAACATGCGAACACTGATAAGCGAGCATTAAGCAGCTTAAGTGACTTAGCGTATCAAGGCTATCAACTTGCCTCCCATCAATTAGAAGCCCAAACCGCGCTGATTGCTAGTGCCAGCATAAGCCGTGCCGAATACCAACAAGCCAAGCTTGCGGTTATTCAGGCCAAACAGCAGTGGCAACAGGCCATTCGCGAGGTCAAACTTAAACAAGCCGACATTCATCGCTTAGAGTATCAATTAGCGGAACTGCCACAAGCCTATAGCAGGGACATTGTGGTAATTGAAAACCAAATAAGCGACCTTAATAGTCAGCGATTAACCTTAACAAAGGCTGCTTCTCACACCCTATACGCCAGTCGAGATGGCGTGGTGTCTGCACTTCAGGCCTACCCTGGTTTGAATATACAACAAGGGTATCCACTACTTAGTATTACGCCTCTCCATGCTCAGATTGAAGCCACCTTGCTGGTGCCGGTGAGCGCGGCGGGCTTTATTGAAGAAGGCCAAGCATTAGCCATTCGTTACGACGCCTTTCCCCATCAAAAATTTGGTATTCAAGAAGGCAGCATATTAAGCGTGTCCCAAGCCTTAGTATTGCCTGGCGAATGGAGCCATGCTCCGGTGCCAATGAAAGAGCCTGCCTATTTAGTAAAAGCAGCGATTGCCCGCTCTACCATAGAAGCGTATGGCAGGTCTGTACCTTTACGCACAGGCATGACATTTTCGGCGGATGTGTCCCTAAGCCAACGTAGCTTACTCGAGTGGTTACTGGAACCTGTTTACAGCATAACAGGGAGACTGTAGCCGTGCATTTAAATACCCTGCGTTTCTCCACCCGCAAATCTACGCCCTTGGTTCTGCAATCAGAAGCCGCGGAATGTGGACTGGCCTGCATTGCAATGATAGCGCAGCACTACGGTGACAGCCGAGATATGACCCAGCTTCGGCAACATACCTCTGTGTCGCTGCGGGGGGTGACTCTCATGGACGTAATGCACATTGCCGATGATTTAGGCTTGCAAAGTCGGGCACTAAAAATTGAGTTGAACGAGCTGACTCAGTTACGCTGCCCCGCCATTTTACATTGGGATATGCAGCATTTTGTGGTGCTCACACGCTGCACCAATACTACCATTACCATTCACGACCCCGCTTACGGCAAACGCACGCTTCCCATAAAAGAAGCCAGCGATCACGTAACAGGGGTTGCATTAGAAGTGACCCCCAGCGACACCTTTAAACCCGTAACGTCCGCACCGACATTATCGCTAAGGGATTTTTTCTCGCGCACCCTGGGATTTAAGCGAAACTTGCTCACTTTATTGGCCCTGTCCATTGTCATACAGGTGTTTTCTCTTGCCTCTCCCTATTACATGCAAACCGTTATTGATGACGTTTTGTTGCGCAACAATACCGCCTTGTTGGTTGCACTTGCAGTAGGGTTTGGCCTGCTTTTGTTAATGGACGTAATCACCAATATTGTCCGTCGTTTTCTCATACTGACCCTTTCAACCCGCTTGCAATTGCAACTCACTGCCTCAGTGTTTAAGCATTTGCTGTCTCTGCCCCTTGATTATTTCGCCAAACGTCACGTAGGTGACCTAGTGTCTCGATTTGGATCGCTTGCCAACATTCGCGAGTTTCTTACCATCAGCTTAGTCACTGCCCTTTTAGATGGATTAATGGCCGTTATCACCCTAGCAGTTATGGCTGTGTATTCAACTACGCTGACCTGGGTAGTACTGGGCGTCATGACCATTTATTTAACCTTACGCATTGCCTTGTTGCCTTTAATGCAGCGCTTAACGACGGAACGAATCTCATTGGCGGCCACCGAGCAAAGTCACTTTATGGAAAGCATGCGTGGCATCTTACCTATTCGTGTTTACCAACAAGAAGTTAAACGCCATGGCCAATGGCAGAATAAGCTGGTAGCCACCTTGAACAAAGATGTGAACTTAGGAAAAGTGGGAGTGGGTAACGCGGCGGCAAATCAACTCTTATTTGGAATAGAAAATATTGTGGTGGTGTATATTGCCGCGTCCATGGTCATGGACAATGCCATGACCATTGGCATGATGCTCGCCTTTATCGCTTACAAAACTCGCTTTAGCAGTGCCCTGGACAACTTAGTCAATACCTTTATTGAGCTCAATATGCTTGGCGTTCACCTTTCTCGATTGAGTGACATTGTCTTTACCGCACCAGACAAGCGCCCTTTGGTTAACGATAAGCCAACTGCCCCCCATTCAGACACCACTCACAGCGCCACCTCTAATAAACACGTGATAACAGAAAATCTTGCGTATCGATATGGGGATCATTGCCCCACAGTGTTTGAAAACATAAACCTAACCGTAAAAAGGGGAGAGTTTATTGCCATTGTGGGCGCGAGTGGGAGCGGCAAAAGTACCTTTTTGAAATGTTTAATGGGGCTTTATGCACCGTCATCGGGCGCAGTAGAGCATATTGGTTCTCCCCGTCGCCCAAGGGTGGCATCCGTTTTACAAGAAGACATGTGTTTAAGTGGCACCATTGCAGACAACATAAGTTGCTTTGATGAAAACGTGGATCATAAGCGACTGTTTGACGTGGCGCAGCTCGCTTGCATCCACAATGAAATTTCTGCGATGCCTATGCAATACCACACCCTTGTTGGTGATATGGGTAGTAGTTTAAGCGGCGGTCAAAAGCAACGTTTGTTACTTGCCAGAGCCCTTTACCAGCAGCCAGACATTCTTTTTTTAGATGAAGCGAGTAGCCACCTTGACGTAGAGAACGAGCGCCGCATAAACCGGCACCTCAAAGCGTTAAATATCACTCGGATAATGGTTGCCCATCGTCCCCAAACGATTGCGCAAGCCGATACCGTTTACCAATTATCCCAAGGAAATTTACACCGATTAGAACCAACCCCCACCACAAATACAGTCGCCAACAATGCACTACAAAACAGCACCGGAGAAACACGATGAAGGAAGTAAGAGAACCCAGAAAAGCCATTATTAACGCTATGCCTATTTACACGATGGCTCACACAAACCCTGCGCTAACACACGCAATCAGCTCTTTATCTCGCCGCGAGATTGAAGTGGCCACCAAGCTTTTAGAAGGCTTACCTAACAAAAAAATTGCCGTTGAATTATTTATTAGCGAGCGAACGGTTAAATTTCACTGCGCCAATATATACAAAAAGCTCAACATCAATAGCCGTACTGCGCTTATCGCAGCTTGCTTTAAAACGTTTTATCAACTTGGCGAGGCATAAACCCTAGCCTATTTACTTTTAACACTCACTAATAAGGAAACAATCATGAACCATTCAAACACAACGGGCATGCAAGTGCTTAACGAAGCCAGCATTCAACAAGTGAGCGGAGGATATACCCGCGCGGTAGGCGTAGCTAACGTCAACCCTCCCCTTTTTGTGGTTACCTACCCGGTAACCCACATTTATGACAGGGATTCCCGCCATGGCAGTGGCTACTTTTTTGACAAAAACCTGTGAGCTCAAGGAGGTTAAGTTGTCCTCCATGTTATATTTTACCTAGGAATCTCTATGCAAATTGCATTACTTGGAAGTGAAAACGAGCCACAGGTAATCCATGTGGCTAGTGCATTAAAATCAGAAGGACATGAGCCTATCATCGTTAATACTCAATATTTTGGAAAACATTGGCAGCTTACCTACGACCCCGATTTCCATGACGGTCTACTGCATTTTTTAGACAGTTATCCCCTTGATAATAACCGCATGACCTTATCAGAAGTGCATGCAGTTTACTGGCATCAATACCTCCCGCCGGCAATGCCCCATGAAGATCCTAAACAAGCACAATGGATTGATCAGGAAGTTACCAGCGCTTTGCTATGCTGGTTTAACTTTAGCGACATTAAGTGGGTAAACGGCATCTCAGCCATTCGTGCACACCAATGCAAACCGTCTCAAATGCAGGTGGCTGCGCACTTAGGTGCCCATTTGCCCTATACCTTTGTGGGCAACTCTGAAATTGCCGCCTTTCAATTTTGCAACAACATGGGAGAGGTCATTTACAAACCCATTAGAGGGGGGGAAACCACACACTTTTTACACAAAGGGACACAACTTAGACATCAGTTGTCGCAACTTTTACTCTCTCGCCCTGTTATGTTGCAAGCGTATGTACCGGGAATAAATATACGCAGTTATGTCTTTGGCGATGAAGTGTTAAGTGTGCAAATAGAAAGTCATGATACGCAAACTGCTGAAAGCCAGCACCATAAGCCCCTTATCGTCATCACGCCGGCAGATATTCAACGGCTATGCGTGGCTATTTGTAAAGGCTTAGATATGCATTGGTGCACTATCAACTGGCGTAAAACAGCCAAAGGAGACTACTTCTTTTTAGATGCTGATCCCTGCCCTGACTTTCTCACGATTGAGAATCAAACCGGCATGGATATGACAGGGCGACTTATTAAGGTACTGACTCAATAAGCCCCCCTGCTAGAGGCCGTTTGTTGCGGTTTATCTTGTTACTACAAGATAAAGCGGGATAAATCTTCGTTATCAACCAGGCTTTCTAAATGACTATTTACATAGTCAGCGTCGATAACGAATGACTCTCCGCTTTTTTCTGAGGCATCAAAAGAAATGTCTTCCATGAGGCGCTCTAATACAGTGTGTAAACGACGTGCACCAATGTTTTCGGTGCGCTCGTTCACCTGCCATGCCGCTTCAGCAATGCGCTGAATACCTGATTCAGCGAATTCTACATCTACCCCTTCTGTCTTCATCAGCGCCTTGTACTGGGCCGTTAGCGACGCATTAGGTTCGGTAAGAATACGGGTGAAATCTCCAACCTTCAACGCAGATAACTCCACGCGAATGGGCAAGCGCCCCTGCAGTTCAGGAATAAGATCTGATGGCTTGCTCATTTGGAATGCACCAGAAGCAATAAACAAAATGTGGTCTGTTTTAACCATTCCATGCTTCGTTGAAACCGTAGAGCCTTCGACTAAAGGCAGTAAGTCACGCTGCACACCTTCGCGAGAAACATCACCCGAGGTATTGCCTTCTCGCTTACAGATTTTGTCGATTTCATCCACAAACACAATGCCGTGTTGCTCTACTGATTCAATGGCTTTTTCTTTCAAGTCTTCTTGATTCACAAGGCGAGCAGCTTCTTCTTCAATCAAAAGCTTGAACGCATCCTTAATCTTCAGCTTTTTCTTTTTGCTTTGTGAGCCAGACAGGTTTTGGAACATGCCTTGAAGCTGGTTGGTCATTTCTTCCATGCCCGGCGGCGCCATAATTTCTACGCCCACTTGAGGCAAAGCAACATCAATTTCAATTTCTTTGTCGTCGAGTTCGCCCTGACGTAGCTTCTTGCGAAACGCTTGGCGTGTGCCGCGATCTTCCACTTCCTCTTTTTTGCCCCATGCATCTTCAGGCGGGGGGATCAACACATCAAGAATGCGATCTTCCGCGGCTTCTTCGGCGCGAAACTTCACTTTTTTCATTTCGTTTTCTTTGGTCATCTTAACGGCAATATCAGCAAGATCACGAATGATGGTTTCTACTTCTTTCCCTACATAGCCTACTTCGGTGAACTTCGTGGCTTCAACCTTAATGAAAGGCGCATTCGCGAGTTTTGCTAATCGACGAGCTATCTCGGTTTTACCCACACCAGTGGGGCCAATCATCAATATGTTTTTAGGCGTCACTTCTTGACGAAGCTCTGGCTCAAGTTGCATACGACGCCAGCGGTTTCGCAGCGCGATAGAGACCGCACGTTTGGCATCTTGCTGACCGATTATATGACGGTCCAGTTCATGAACAATTTCTCTTGGTGTCATTTCAGACATGCATAAACCCTTTTCATTTGGTGTTTGTGTTACACAAACATAGGTGAAGGCGTTGGTTCGCTTTCACTTAGTAATCAAGTACATCTATCGTTTGGCTGTGATTGGTGAATACACAGATGTCGCCCGCAATGGTCAAACTTTTCTCGGCAATGTCTTTTGCACTTAGTTCAGTATTGTCTAATAGTGCGGTTGCGGCCGCTTGGGCATAGTTTCCACCAGAACCAATTGCTATCAAGTCTTGCTCCGGTTGCACTACATCACCATTACCCGTAATGATGAAAGAAGCCGTTTCGTCTGCCACGGCAAGTAGGGCTTCAAGTTTCCTTAGCATTCGGTCAGTTCGCCAATCTTTCGCTAATTCTACCGCTGCCTTGGTTAAATGCCCTTGGTGTGCTTCAAGCTTAGCCTCAAAACGCTCAAAAAGCGTAAAGGCGTCAGCTGTACCACCCGCAAAGCCCGCTAATATTTTATCGTGGTATAAGCGACGCACTTTTCGGGCGTTACCTTTCATCACTGTATTACCCAGTGACACCTGGCCATCACCAGCCATCACTACTTGATTTCCACGTCGTACAGATACAATCGTTGTCACGTTTATTCCCCGTTTCTCTGGGTGCGCCAGCCTAGAAAAGATTCAAATTGGCTAACACATATAAATCCAATAATTCATAAGTGGGGGATGGCTGGGTAATTTCAAGGGGGAAAGACACGAGGATTAAACCCAGGCTTGTGGCCGAATGCGGTCACAAGCCTTGGCAGTAAGAAGGGTTATAAATTCCAGTACCAGATTTGACAGGTCGCAATATTGACTTTGCGTAAGCTGTGTTTGGCTTTTTCAGCGTCGCGTTTTGACTCGTATGGCCCCAAGATAACGCGGAACCAATCACCGTTACTACCACTACTGTGTCGAATGAGTGCTTCAAGCCCTTGAAACGCAATTTTCGCTTTCATTTCTTCCGCCTGTGCTCGTGTTCTAAATGACGCGCATTGCATTAAATAGCGTCTGTCCGATTTTTCTTGTGCTTCCACGTCAACTTCAACTTCATACCCTGGCAAAGTACGAATATATTCCCATTCTTCTTCTGGCAGTTCAGGTAAGGCTTCTTCGGTTGGCGCAACGGGACGCGCTATTTCTGTATCAACTTCAGTGCTAGCGTTGTCTTTAATTGACCATAAGAACACGCCAAACCCTATAAGCAGCACCACCACAATAACGAGGCGTACGATAGGAAACGAGGCGACAGCACCTTGTTTAGATTGTTTAACCTGCTTGCGCTGGTTATTTTTATTGTTGGGTTTCTTCTTTTGTGGCGGTCGGCCACGAGAGACATAATCGCGTTGAGCCATGGGTGGCAGATTTCCTACTTCTTATGGTTTTATCGTTATCGTAAAAGGGTGATGCACGCAACACGGCCAGGCTAAGGGTTACGTGTGTACCTTTGCACACGAAGTTTATCGCAAACACCACTTGGGTGCTAACTGAAATCGGTAGGATCAATATCCACCGACCAACGCACTTTAGCCGCATCAGGTAGTGCCTGCATATAAGGCAGTGCCACCCGTAAGCCATGATGAAGCGGGCCGCGCTTTTCATTACTACACACTAACATAAACCGGTAACGCCCTTGTCGCTTTTCCATTAAACAAGGAAATGGGCCCGCCACACTGGGGCTGGTAGACCCTGACGGCATGAGAATGTGCTTACATTGCTGTAAAAAACGAAAGACTAACGCGCTGTCTGTGGCTTCCGCACGAATGACAATTTGACTAATATAAGGCGGCAAACCTGCTGCCTTTCTTTCCATTAATGCATGGCGAGCAAAGTGGGCATAGCCATTGTTGACCAAATCTTGCAACAACGGATGATGAGGGTTGTGGGTTTGTAACCACATTTCTCCGGGTTTACTGGCTCTTCCCGCTCGCCCCGCTAACTGGGTAACCAATTGCGCTAACTTTTCTGCGGCTCTAAAATCAGCACTGAACAAGGCCCCGTCACAATCGAGAACCACCACCAGTGTCACGTGAGGAAAATGGTGGCCTTTCGATAAAATTTGAGTGCCAACGAGTAACTGGTATTCACGATTATTAATAGCATCCAGGGTGGTGTGTAATTTGTCTTTCCCCCTTATGGTATCGCTGTCTATTCGCACTTGTTTGGCGTCGGGGAAAAGCGTTTCAAGGCCCTTTTCTACTTGCTCTGTGCCGGTGCCTGCTGTGACTAATTCAGTACTGTGACACGCTTCACAATGACGTGGAATGGCTCTGGTTGCTGCACAGTGGTGACATTGCAATCGATTTTGCGATTTATGCACCGTATAGGGTTTATCACAACGCTTACAGGTAACGGTTTCCCCGCAGTGATGGCATAACATGGCAGGCGCATAACCTCGACGATTAACAAAAACCAGAATTTGGTTTCCTGCATTAACGTGTTGGCGCATCAGTGTCAGCATGCCTTCGGTAATGCCATAATGCACAGGTTGGTCTCGGGCATCGAGTAAATGTTGTTGCGTACGTTGAGCGCCACCCGCGCGTTGGGTGAGTTGCAGGTGAGTATAACGGCCAGAAAGGGCATTATTGAGGGTTTCCAGTGCAGGTGTGGCACTTCCCAGCAGTAAGGGAATGTTTTCTTCTTTCGCCCTGACGGCGGCTAAATCTCGAGCGTGATACCGTAATCCATCTTGCTGTTTAAAAGACTCATCATGCTCTTCGTCGACAATAATCATGCCCAAGGCTTTAAACGGTGTAAAAATAGCTGAGCGGGTGCCAATAATAATACCTAGCTCACCGGCTTTCGCCCGCTGCCAAACTAACAACCTTGCCGAATCTGTGAGTTGAGAATGAAGTACCCCCACGGCAATGGAAAAACGTTTTTCAAAACGCGCCACCGTTTGTGGTGTCAGCCCAATTTCGGGCACCAAAATAAGCACTTGCTGCTTTGCGGCCAATAAGGGCGCAATAGCCTGTAAATACACTTCGGTTTTGCCACTGCCTGTGACACCTTCCAGTAAGCTGATCACAAAACGATGGTGTTGTTGGTTTAGTGCAGCAATAGCTACCGCTTGTTCCTTGTCAGGTACCGGTGTCGCACTTACCTTTAAATGAGACACATAATCAAAGGGTGTAAACGAAGGCATTACCTCTTTCATTTCCACCAACCCTTTTTCGATTAGGGCTTTTACCCCAGTGGGCGAAAACGCTTTTCTCGCTTCTGTGGCTATCATGGGTGATTTTTTCAGCGCGTCTAAACAGGCAAGTTGTTTTGGTGCCCGCTGCAACTTCGCCTGTTCACACATGTACCCGTCTTCTGTTGCAAAGAGGTAAGCCTGTTTGGATGGCTGCGCCGATTCGCCTTTGCGCAGCAACACGGGCAGCATGGCATGCAGCACTTCGCCCGGGGCATGATGATAATATTGCCAAAGCCACTGCGCCATTTTCATCAGTACACCATCAATCACCGGCGTGTCGTCTATGACCTTCTCGATGGGCTTAATTTTGTTAATATTCTCTACGTCGGCCTCGTTTTGCTGTGCTACCACTACGCCAATTAACGACCGCGGCCCAAAGGGAACAGCCACTCGAACACCACTAGGCAATGCAACCGCGTGTTGATAGGTGAACAATTGGCGAATGGGCACAGGTACCGCGACCTGAATAAATACCATGAAGATTAAGCCTTACTAATGTGAATACAGAGAAGTAACCCTGTGTATGATCTGGTATTTCTGGAGAATGTCAAACGTACTAGCTTGTCATGTCGCATGTTAGCTTCTGTTGCTATCCATAGGCTAATTGCCTACTGAATAAACAAAAATAGCTTGATTGCGCAGCCCTCTTCCTTTAATATGCGCCGCTCTTTTTACGGCTGCCTGCACTTATGCGGTCGGTCATTTGAATATTAAGTTACGTATGGTGTGCAACTTCGGGTTGTATAGCGATACGGCCTTTTACGTGAGGTAATCCCATGAAACAAGGTATCCACCCAGAATACACTGAAATTAAAGCGTCTTGCTCTTGTGGTAACGTGATGAACATCCGTTCTACACTTGGTAAAGACATCAACCTAGACGTTTGTTCTTCTTGCCACCCTTTCTACACTGGTAAGCAGCGTAACGTTGACACAGGTGGTCGTGTTGATCGCTTTAAGAAGCGTTTTGGTGCATTGGGCAAAAAGTAAGCCTGATACCCTTTTCGCAAAAAAGCGCCTTTATGGCGCTTTTTTTATACATTAAATATACTATTTAAAAAAGACGTGCGATTAATGCATACTCCCTTTTTGTAAATGCTTTGCCCAATTGCCGCCACTTCGTTCATTGCACGCTTGTTCACTTTCAAATCGAAAACTTTTGGCTTCCCCTTTTACGGCTTCGCAGGCGAATTCCGCAGCTTCTACAAATGCGCTGTACCAACCATTGGAAAGTGCCCTTGCTTTATGTGCCTCGGTTTCAAACACCGCAACAATCTCAGGTCGACGCCAATGCCCTATATGGGTTAACCACACAAACCCTTCCTGCTTTTGCTTTGCCCATTCACACACATCGGTTAACTGTTCTACCAATCGTTCTTCAGACATCACTTTCTCCTTAACACCGCCAGCACATAAATACTGTTTTACAGAAAAATAGAAAAAACGTATAACTTACAAAAACATCATAAATAATGTGAATAACTACTATTCGACAAGGTGACTGGTCTTAGGCGTCGTCCTCCCCTACATTGAGTTATGTAAAAAGCTGATCAGATATGTACCACTTAATGGCGTGTGATACAGTTGCCGCGTGAGAATACGTCAGCAAATTTGCATGCTATCTGGTTCTCATTTAGGCAATTTTTTTTGTTTCTAACAAATATAAACCATAGCAAAAACTGGGCAATGACAAAGATAAAAATAACCCCCTTTATCGCTATCTGGTAAACACGTTGCAATAACCCTACATCTAAGGATACGTTTACTCATGTCAGATTTTAGACAACGCGCACTCGATTATCACGCAAAGCCTACACCAGGAAAAATTCGTGTCGAGCTTTCGAAGCCGGCGGATGGCGTAGATGACTTAGCTCTTGCCTACAGCCCTGGCGTAGCCGAGCCGGTGAGAGAAATTGCCGAAGACCCCGACAACGCTTATAAATACACAGCTAAAGGCAATATGGTGGCGGTCATCAGTAACGGTACTGCCATTTTAGGATTGGGCAACTTAGGCCCTCTGGCGTCAAAACCCGTGATGGAAGGTAAGGCGCTCCTGTTCAAACGCTTTGCAGGCTTAGATGCTATCGACATTGAAGTAAAACACCGCACCACTGAAGAGTTCATCAACACGGTGGCCAATATTGCAGATACCTTTGGTGGCATTAATTTAGAAGACATTAAAGCACCTGAGTGCTTTGAGATTGAGCAAGAATTGATAAAGCGCTGTAAAATTCCGGTGTTTCACGACGACCAGCACGGCACGGCTATTGTAACGGCTGCGGGAATGTTAAATGCGCTGGAAATTCAGGGCAAAAATATCGAAAGTGCCAAAATAGTCTGTATGGGTGCAGGGGCTGCAGCCGTTGCTTGTATGGAATTACTGATTAAATGTGGGGCGCAGCGTGAGCGCATTTATATGCTCGATCGCAAAGGTGTTATTCATACTCGCCGGGAAGATTTAACCGAACACAAAAAGCTGTTTGCCAACAATACGGATAAACGCACGTTAGAAGACGTAATGGCAGGCGCAGATATCTTTGTTGGGGTATCCGGCCCTGACGTACTTCCACCAGAAGCATTGGCACTGATGGCGGAAAACCCCGTGGTGTTTGCGTGCTCTAACCCTGACCCTGAAATTAAGCCAGAACTCGCCCATGAAGTTAGGCAAGATCTTATTATGGCAACGGGACGCTCTGATTACCCTAATCAAGTGAATAACGTGTTGTGTTTTCCCTTTATTTTTCGCGGTGCATTAGATGTACGTGCGAGCGCGATAAACGACGAAATGAAAGTTGCTGCGGTAGAAGCGTTGCGCAGTATTACAAAAGAGCCGGTTCCTGAAGAAGTGCTTAAAGCCAGCAATAGTGAAAGTTTGGCGTTCGGAAAAGAGTACATTATTCCTAAACCTATGGATCCACGCTTATGTGAACGTATCGCCGGCGCTGTCGCCCAAGCGGCGATTGATTCTGGTGTGGCCAGAATACCGGGTACCTCTACGGACTAACATGCTGTCGAGTTAATCACTAATCCCAACCCATCTAACCCATACGGTTAGATGGGGCCCTCTACTAGGCTTATTAACGGCTAAGATTCTTTTTCATTTTCTACACTGGGGTCTATCCCCATTTCTTCCATAATACGGCGCGCCTCTGCCGGAATACGATTCGGGTTGTCTTTTTTCAAGTCGTCATCATTGGGCAATGGCTGACCTGTAAATGCGTGTAGAAAAGCTTCACACAACAATTCTGAATTAGTCGCATGTCGAAGGTTATTAATTTGGCGACGTGTGCGTTCATCCGTTAGCGCTTTAAGCACATTAATTGGAATAGACACAGTGACTTTCTTTACTTGTTCACTTTTTTTGCCATGCTCTGCGTAGGGGTGAATATAGTTACCGTTCCACTCTGCCATTATACTAACTCAGTCCACTTTTATTTTATGTTATGAACCGAAATTCTAAACAAGTTCACGAAAAGGTCAATTGAGCAGTGTAAACCTCTTGACGTCTAGACATATATTCATTAGTTTAGACGTCTAAACGTCTATCAGAGAGTAATAAGTCATGGTTTCTTACGCACAAGGTGTGGATGCACTAAATCAGTCCCTTTCGGAACTGCGCGATATTGATGTGTCATTCGAGTTTTTTCCGCCAAAATCTGAAAAGATGGAGCAAACCTTGTGGAAGTCAGTAGAACGCTTGGCGCCACTAAAACCAAGTTATATGTCGGTAACTTACGGTGCGAACAGCGGTGAACGTGATCGTACCCACGACGTAGTAAAGCGCATTCAACAACAAACTGGCGTTGCCGCCGTACCTCATCTCACGTGTGTGGATGCCAGTCGCGATGAACTTAAGCAAATTGCAAAAGACTATTGGGATTCCGGTATTCGCCGAATTGTGGCGTTACGTGGCGATCTTCCTCCTGGTGTTCAAAAAACTGAAATGTACGCTTCTGATTTAGTGGCCTTGCTTAAAGACGTGGCCGACTTTGATATTTCCGTGGCTGCTTATCCTGAAAAACACCCTGAAGCCCCTAACGCCCAGTTTGACTTACTCAACCTCAAGCGCAAAGCAGAAGCCGGTGCCAGCGAAGCCATTACGCAGTTTTTCTTCGATACCAGTGTATTTTTACGCTTCAGAGATCGCGCCGCTGCAGCCGGAATAGATTTAGACCTCGTGCCGGGCATCCTACCCGTAACCAACTATCAAACTTTGGTGAAATTTGCGGGCTTTACCAATGTTCACGTGCCAGGCTTTTTACACAAAATGTTCGATGGTCTTGATGATGATGACCAAGCCACACGTAACCTAATTGGCGCAAACATCGCCATGGATCAGGTTAAGGTATTAGCCAAAGAAGGCGTGAAACACTTCCATTTTTACACCCTTAACAGAAGTGAATTAAGCTACGCCATTTGTCATATGTTGGGTGTACGCGGCAACGGGACAAAATAGATTTAAACGTTTTATACATGAAACCCTTTGCTAGTCATGGGGCACGCGTTATACCATTTACCTTGTTTTATGACGAAACACATATTTATGATGCAAGGTACTTAGGAGTGCTCTAGTGGACTGGGAAAGGGTTTCAAGCGTTTATCAAAAGATTTCTCCGCAAATGCGGGATCTCTTTCGTATTTTCATTAAGCGCTGTAGAGAAGACAATATTACTATCTCTGCCGGCCACCTTGCTTACGTAACCCTCTTATCCTTAGTGCCCTTTATCATGGTGACATTCACCATTATGTCGGCATTTCCTGCCTTTGCCTCCGTGCGCAGTAAGCTAGAACATTTTGTGTTTAGTAATTTTGTCCCTACCGCCAGTGACGTGGTACACAAATACATGACCGACTTTGTGGGTAACGCATCACAAATGAGCGCCATCGGCATTTTGTCGTTATTGGTGGTAGCACTCATGCTGATTTCTAATGTCGATAAAACCCTTAACCGTATTTGGCGTACGCAAAGCGACAGACCTATCGTCTATACCTTTGCCATTTATTGGATGGTCATCACTTTGGGCCCTATGTTAATTGGCTCAAGCGTTGTGGTCAGTTCTTATTTAACTGGCCTTGCAACCTTCACAGAAGAATATACCCCAGGCTTAGGTACCTTCTTACTCAGCCTGGTGCCGAGTTTTGCCGCCCTTCTCGCTTTCGGTATCTTGTACATGGTGGTCCCTAACCGTAGGGTCTATGCACGCCATGCATTCGGTGGCGCCTTTGTGGCTACAGTGGCGTTTGAAATAACGAAGAAGGGGTTTGCACTTTATGTCACTAACTTTCCTTCTTATGAACTCATTTACGGCGCCTTAGCCGTTATACCCATTCTCTTTTTATGGGTATACATGTCATGGGTCATTGTCTTATTTGGCGCTGAATTTACGTGTAGCTTGGGTGAAGCGCTTGACCATAGAAAAGCGGAAAATGAACCTCGTAAAGTCCCTAAAGAATAGCGCTTGATTCGGTTCAATTAAGCTGCGTGTAAGCCTGGCAGACATAAAAAAAGCGCGACGTTAGTCACGCTTTTTTCGTTTACAGTAGATGCTAGTTGTTCATGGCTGAAATAAACGCATCTGATTCTGCAATGGCGGCATTCATTTGACGAATAAGCTGACTAACATTGGTTTCAATGCTAGAGAGTTCACCCTGCAATGCGCCAATCGCGTTGGCATTTAAGTTATGCTTTAAGTACAACACGTTATCTTGCAATGCCTCTAACACTGGCGGCATTTTGCTTTCCGCCTTACGCATTGCAGCCATTAAACTGCTGTATCTACGCTTAGTGTCACGAAGCTTAGCGGCACTGTCTCGTTTCAGCGCACCGCTTTGGTACTCTTCCAGCTCAGTTTCCCACTCGTCAAACAAGGCCTCGGCCACACTTTCAACTTTATCGATACGCGCCGATACATCTTCAGCTGCAGCAACACTGTCTTCGTATTGGCCATTGAGGTCGTTATAGACGTCTTCTAGTTCGCCACCGTCAAAAGCCACCGCCGCGCTGAAAGCTTCTAGTGCAGAGCTAAATTGCTCCTGTGCATCTTCTTGCGACTCTTTTGCATTTTCCACCCTATCTACCAGGATATCACGCTTCTCTACCCCTACCTTTTCCCAGGCGGCGTAATAAGCTGATTGACAGCCGGTGAGGGCAATAATAGTAAACACGGCTAGTATTGCGCGCATCATAATGCTGATCTTCCGCTATAGCGCGCTGCACTAATGATAGAAATAATGTGTAAAATAACACCTAGGGGCCAGAAAATAATAGCCAATACCACGGTTGCAGCAAGCGCATAACTCACACCCACAGCAATAAAGTAAAACAGTGCGCCTAAAATACGCCCTTGTACTAAATGGCCTAACCCTGGAATAAAAAAGTTACAAATGGCGGCAATGACATTGCCCCCTGATCCTTGACCTGACATACAAACTTCCTCGCAATTGCTCTTAGAATATGATTATGTAGATTTATGTAAGCATAAACTAAACTAAAACAGGCACCCGCACAACGCGTTGAAATAAAATGAAACGACTTTACCCAGATGTAACCTGCTATCAAAGTGGATTTGTGGATGTAGGAAATGGGCACTCGCTCTACTACGAGCAAAGCGGCAACCCTGACGGTATCCCCGTACTTTTTGTCCATGGCGGACCCGGCGCTGGCCTGCCGCCAAACTATAAATGCTTTTTTGACAACCAGCGTTATCGCATTATCGGATACGAACAACGGGGGTGTGGCCGCTCTCAATTCCACCACGCCACTCACCATAATGACACTTGGCTAAACGTAGATGACATCAATACCCTCCGCCAACATCTTGCTATAGATAAATGGCTCCTTTTTGGTGGTTCATGGGGGTCCACGTTAGCGTTACTCTCGGCACTTAAACACCCAAGTCACGCCTATGGCTTGATACTTAGAGGCGTGTTTCTCGCGCGGCAAACCGACAGAGACTGGTTCCTTTCTCCCCAGGGTTGCGCAGCACAACTATTTCCTGAGCATTACCGAAAGTTTACCAAAGACATAGAATTTCCCCTGACTAGCGAGTCAATCTGTTCGCATTACAATCAAGTGCTTAGCGAGCACAATGAAGTTCGCCGGCACAGTGCACTTAAACGATGGTATCAATGGGAAGAGCGACTATCACGCCTAGCTTTACCCCCAGGAACGGGAGAATCTATAGGCCAATATCCGCTCTCGCTGGTTACCAGCCTAGCCACGCTAGAATGTCACTTTTTGCTTAACAAATGCTTTATGGAAGAAAACTATATTCTTGATAACATAAGTAAAATTAAAGATATCCCCGGAACCATCGTTCACGGCCGATACGATATGATATGTAAAACCGAGGCAGCGGAGAGCTTACATCGGGCATGGCCATCGAGTCAGTTACAGATAATTCCTGACGCTGGGCATAGCACTTCAGAACCCAGTATTGCCTATGCGTTATGTAGAGCGACCCGAGATATGTCTCGATTTATTCAGGAAAGTAAAAAATGATTGGATTGATTCAACGCGTGTCACGGGCTAGCGTGACGGTTGAGAGCAAGGTTATTGGTGAAATAGACCAAGGTATTCTGTTACTACTTGGTGTTGAAAAAGATGACGGTGACGATGAAATTGAAAAGCTTGCCAATAAGGTGAGTCGATACCGCATGTTTGCCGACAGCGACGGTAAAATGAACCTAAATGTAGAGCAAGTTGGCGGAAAAATTCTCGTGGTATCCCAATTTACACTCGTCGCGGATACGCAAAAAGGTAACCGACCCGGCTTTTCTCAGGGCGCAACCCCAGAACACGGCAAAGCGGTTTACTTAAAGTTTGTTGAAGCCCTTCAGGCGAAAGGGCTGGCCGTGGAAACCGGAGAGTTCGGTGCTGATATGCAAGTTGCTTTAGTTAACGATGGCCCCGTTACCTTTCATTTTAAGGTATAATACTCGCCTAAATTCGTGTGTACCCACATATTTTGGGAAAAACAATTTTGATTTTCTCTTACTTCATATAAGGCGTATTACCGTGTATAAGGTTGTCACACCAACAAGCAATACAGACTTTGACGCGTACTTTCAGTTTCGCTGGGCTCACTTACGCCAGCCGTGGAATTTCCCTCCGGGATCGGAAAAAGACGAGTATGAGCAAGTCGCAGAGCATCGCATGATTGTTGATGGTAAAGGCAACATCGTGGCATGTGGTCGCGTTCACCTTAACACAGCCGAAGAAGCGCAAATACGTCACATAGCAGTAGACACTCATCACCAGCGTAAAGGCTTAGGCCAAATGATGATGAGTGCACTTGAAAATGTCGCCAAAGAGCTTGGCGCAGAGCGTGCGGTTACCAACAGCCGAGAAATATCTATCGACTTTTTTACCTCGTGTGGTTTTTATGTGGAAAGAGAAGCCCCAAACGAATTAGGCATGCTTAAACGCCAGCAAATGGTGAAAAAGCTCACCGAAAATAACTCGTTAGTGATGCACCCTAAATGGTGTAAGTCATTACAACAAACATGGTCGGACACCATACCCATTACTGAGCATATGGGGATTAAGTTATATCAGTACACGGGGCGCACGCTTGAAACCCGTGCATCGTTAAACAAAAATATCAATATTCATGGCACTATGTTCGCGGGCAGTATTTTTTCTTTGGCCACCCTCACAGGGTGGGGGCTAATTTACTTACAACTAAAAGAGCGCGGACTGGAAGGGGATATTGTCTTAGGTGATGGAGACATTCATTATCATAAACCCATTACCATGAAACCTCGGGCCATCTGCAACATAGAATCTTTGTCCGGCAAGTACTCTCCGTTGGAAAAACAACAAAAAGCGCGATTTGAGTTGAGTGTGAATATACTCGATGGCGATACCGCGGTAGCAGAGTTTGAAGGGGTATTTTGGGTTTTACCTGCCACGGAGAACGAAAACGACGACCACTAGTCCCCGTGTCACCGCTAACCTATCACGACGTATGACTACATGGCTGCGTCAACCTAGTGGCAACGTAAACTAAGCTCTCATTTTTTTAAGACAATAAAAAAGCGCCATTATAAGGCGCTTTTTCGGAATGTGATTACCCTGCTGGGTAACGAGACCTGACTAGGTTTAGCTATGTGATGTCTATTACGCCACCATAGCCGCTTGAAGTTTTTTCATCGCGTTCTTTTCTATTTGACGAACACGCTCGGCAGATACTTCATATTTATCGGCCAAATCTTGCAAAGTAATTTTACTGTCTGCCAACCAACGGGTTTCAATAATGTCCTGACTACGCTCGTCGAGGGTTTTGATTGCAGAGTAAAGACGCTTACTTGCGTTGGCATCCCAGTCACTGTTGATAACATCAGTTTCAACATCTGACGATTTATCTTCTAAAAACTGTACAGGTGCAAAATTGCCGGTTTCATCTTCATCAGCCGACAAATCGAAAGCTTGATCTTGGCTGCTCATTCGCGCTTCCATTTGAAGCACTTCTTTTGTACTTACACCGAGCTCGTTAGCCACAGTTTGTACTTCTTCATGAGTAAACCAACCCAAACGCTTTTTCGCTTTACGTAGGTTAAAGAAAAGCTTTCTTTGTGCTTTTGTGGTGGCGACTTTCACAATACGCCAGTTTTTAAGCACAAACTCATGAATTTCGGCTTTAATCCAGTGCACCGCAAAAGACACTAGGCGTACACCCACAGTAGGGTCGAAACGCTTCACGGCTTTCATCAAGCCAATATTACCTTCTTGAATCAAGTCGGCTTGTGGCAAGCCATAGCCAGAATAAGACTTTGCAATATGCACAACAAAACGCAGATGCGACATCACCAGCTTACGTGCAGCTTGGAGATCTTCATCTTCGCGAAGACGGACAGCGAGCTCACGCTCTTCTTCCGCACTTAACATATCAATGCTGCTCACAGCTTGAATGTAGCCTTCGATGCTACCATTGTGAGGCACTGACAGTGCCATTGATTGTAAGTTGTTGCTCATTATTCACCTCATTCGTTGCCGCTTCATATTAGCAAACTAATATAAGCCGCGCGAGACCTAATTGTGATCAGAAATCTAACCGATATATGGATATAGTACTCATCTGCTAGAGATCAAGACCAAATCACAAAAAAAAAGTTCATTTTACTAAAACGTGGATAGACAGATAGCTAGAAAGGAACGACGCCTGTGTTTAGCAGCATGGTAATAACTCTACCGCTACCTTCATATTTTTATCTACGAACTAAAAAATATCACTGTTCCATTATAATTTAATGACAGAAAAAACCCAATCCGTTCATCCTATCATACTGACATCAGCCGCTTTT
Organism: Alteromonas sp. B31-7; assembly: GCF_015767655.1. Classification (NCBI taxonomy): domain Bacteria; kingdom Pseudomonadati; phylum Pseudomonadota; class Gammaproteobacteria; order Alteromonadales; family Alteromonadaceae; genus Alteromonas; species Alteromonas sp. B31-7. The sequence continues at coordinate 510,272 of NZ_CP065233.1, read as the reverse complement.
CAGGCGGTTGGACACCGACTTCTTCTGGCTGTTCTAGGCCACGAATATGACTATAGTGCTTTTACTCGACATTTGCGACATCAACAATTAGATTAATAGCGTCGCTTTTTTCGATAGAAGACTATCTACCTGAAGTACGCCCCCCATCGCGTAGATAAAAATAATGATAAATAATGAACGCTGAGAGATAAGAGGTCCTTAATGTTCGCGTACGTGGCCAGACAACCCATTTTTGATGCACAGCAGCAGGTATATGCCTACGAGTTGTTGTTTAGAATGGGAGAAGACAATTGCTTTCCCGATATTTCCCCTGACGAAGCCACTTCCAAAATATTGACTTCTACCCATCTAAGCTTAGGTATTGAAGAAATTACAGGAGATAAAAAGGCGTTTATCAATTTTCATCGCGACACCTTGATGAATCATTTCCCTACCTCGCTAGATCCCAGCAAAGTGGTGATCGAGGTTGTTGAAACGGTGGACGTCGACGACGCGCTTGTCTGTGCCTGCAAACATATTAAGGAAATGGGGTACCCTATTGCCCTAGATGACTATGACATGAAAGGAAAGTGGGAAGCCTTTATCCCCTTTACCAGTGTTATTAAAATAGACATTACCGACATTCCCCATGACGAGATCCCGGCACTGGTTGAACGGTTTAAAGCGCATAACATAAAACTGGTGGCTGAAAGAATTGAAACCCACGAAGAATTTCAAACGTTTAAACATATGGGGTTCGACTACTTTCAAGGTTACTTTTTAGCGAAACCTGAAGTCGTCAGGCATAGGAAACTTGGGCCAAGTAGTTTAACCATGATGGAGTTACTTACCCTAAGTAGCCGCCCTCAACTCGATTTGACGCAAGTCAATACCATCATAGAGCGAGATCCTTCCTTAACCTACCTTTTGCTTCGCTTCATCAATAATCCGCTTATTAATAAAAGGCACAAGATCACGTCATTGAAGCATGCCTTAAACTTCATGGGCGAAGTGGAAGTTAAAAAGTTTATCGCGTTACTTGCGCTCGCTAATCTCAGCGAGAGTAAACCTACTGAACTTATGTCTATGGCCTTAGTTAGAGCAAAATTTTGTGAACTCGCCTTTGCCGATATGAACACACACAACGACCCCATGAAGGGGTTTCTCACAGGCTTACTGTCGTTGCTAGACGCCATGATGGAGCAACCCATAGAAGATCTTATTCGTAAAATACCTATTAGCGACGATGTAAAATCGGCGCTATGTGCCGAACGGGGTCATCTAAGAGACACTCTTTTACTCGCCCAATGTTTTGAACGGGCAAATTGGGGAGGGGTTAAAAAGTTAGCGTCTAAACATGCCTTAAAGCAAACCAAACTGCATGATTACTTCAATGAAGCCATAAAGTGGGCACATCACGTTCAAGCATCAACCACGAAAACGTAAAGAGGCTCGTCATTTTTTATACAATAATAACGAAATTCTGCATTTAATGTAAAAACCCTGTAATTAGTTGACGTGACACATCTTTAGGTCGATGATATAGATTCACGCCGCTACATTGCCGTCATGTAAGAAGGTTGAATTTTCAGGAAATTTTATGTTTGCGTTTATCGCTCGAGAACCCATTTTAGACAAAAGCAAAAGCGTTTTTGCCTATGAACTTATCTTTAGAGATGGAAAAGGCGGTGCGTACCCAGAACACTCTCCTGAAAAAGCACAATACATCGAAGCGCAGTTTCACCCCTTAGGTTTAGACGATATTAGCGGCGAAAAAAGTTCGTTCATCAACTTTTCATCGGAAACCCTTATTTCACGCTTCCCCACCACTCTGGATCCGGCATCGGTGGTGGTTGAATTGGCTGATAACCCGTTTACAGAAACGGGGCTACTTGAAGCCTGTCAACATATCAAGCAATTAGGTTATCGGCTGGCAATTGATGATCCTATGATGTTGAGCGCTAGGCACGATATTCTGCCTCTTATCGACATTGTGAAAGTAGACGTGTCCCGTACTCGTTTTGAAACCATTGAAAAACATATTCCTCGTTATTTAGATGCCAATGTCAAATTGGTCGCTGAACAAGTGAATACACCGGATCATTTCGCCACGTGTTCAGATTTAGGCTTCGACCTCTTTCAAGGCTACTTCTTTGCCCAGCCTGAAGCCCGAATTGTGCGACAACTGCCCGCCTCTAAAATGAACATTGTCGATTTGATGGGAGAAGTTTCTGGCGATAGCTTTGATATTAACCGCATAAGTCATGTGATTGAGCGGGATGCGGCGTTAAGCTATTTGCTTCTGAAGTTCATTAATAATCCAGCCATTAATAAACGCTATAAAATCACTTCCTTAAAGCACGCCCTTAATTACATGGGCGAAGTCGAAATTAAGAAATTTATTGCGCTACTAAGCCTGACTAACCTGGGTGATGAAAAGCCATTAGAAATTATTCACATGTCTTTGGTGAGGGCAAAGTTCTTTGACTTACTCTCACAACAAAGAGGGTTAAAGGCCAACCCACCTATTGGCTTCCTAGTCGGGTTATTTTCGTTGCTAGAAGGGCTATTAGACCAGTCAATGTCTGACATTGTGAAGCAGCTGCCACTTTCCGACGCTCTTAACAATGCGCTGTTAGGCAAAAATGCCGAGTTTGTTCAATACATGACGTTAGTTAAGGCGTTTGAAAGTGCGTTATGGATGAACGTTATTAAGGTTGCCAAGAACCTAGATATTGATCAGAAGCAGCTACACACCCTCTATAACCAAGCTATTGTTTGGGGCAATGGCGTAAGAAGTGTGATTACGGCCCATTATCCACAAGCCCAAGTACGAGCAAACTAAGCCAAAAGAAGTAGGCAAAGTAAGTTGCCCCGGTGCTGTCTTGTTTAGCTGCTAGCTTGGCTCAATCTGCCTACCTTAGTTCAATCTGCCTACCTTGGTTCGATCTGACTAACGTGGCGCTGCACTGATATACGTGAACCCAATAGGCCAAGCGCCACTGACAAGCCTAGCATGGTCAGTAGTGCCGTGCCTGTAAGCCCTGTAATATTAAATTCTTTTTGATACATAGCGGCAAATGTTTGAATGCTACTGTCCATCCACCACAGAATAATAATCACAGCGAACCACGCCATTAAGCCACCTAGCAAACCATACCAAAACCCGGTATACAGAAACGGACGATGAATAAATGCGTCTGTGGCGCCCACCAGTTTCATTACCACAATTTCATCATGTTTATTAAGTATATTGAGGCGAATAGTATTGCCAATAATCAGCACCACAGCCACAAACAGAAGCAGACCGATAAGGGTGACTAAATCACTGGCAATGTCCACTAGCGCGTACAGGCGCTCTAACCACTCAATATCTAGCTTTCCGATATCCACTTCTCGCTGTTGCGTTAACTTATTCAGTAGCGCTTTTGCGGCTGTAGGCCCAGCGTGCTTATCAGTTGGGGTCACTAACACCACATCGGGTAAGGGGTTAGATTCTAAATACGCAATGGCATCACCTAAGCCAGACAAATGCTGGAATTCTTTTAGTGCATCATCCGCGGGTATGTAAACGACTGTGTCAATTTCTGACCAGGTGTTTAATCGTGCAACCAACTGCTGAGCACTGGTTGACGATGTAGACGATTTCAAAAAGAGCGATATTTCAGAAGCTTGCTCCCACCCCGCGGTAATCTTTTCTGTATTTTTTACCATGATATAAAGTGTACTAGGCAAGGTTATGCTTAACCCCAGCACACCAATAGTCATTAACGAGGCTACCGGTTGACGCCATAGCTCACCAAGACTAGACAATGCTTGCCTAACATGGCTAACAAAAAACATCACCAAAGATTGAATAACCCCAATTTTGACACGCGACGCCCCCGCTTTTCGATTTGAAAAAAGAATACTCATGATTGCCAACCTTCATCCAAACTGTCGTTGAGGCCGTCAGTGATCATTTGCCCATTTTTCAATGTCAATGTACGGTATTTCATACGTGCTATTAGCCCCAAATCATGGGTGGCAATGAAGACAGAAACCCCCGCTTGATTGAAATCTTCAAATAAGCGGATAATTTCCATAGACAGTTTTGGATCTAAATTACCGGTAGGCTCGTCGGCAAGAAGCAAAGGCGGTTTGTTCACCACTGCACGGGCAATGCCCACACGCTGTTGTTCACCACCAGATAGCATAATAGGCAGGCTTCGGCTCTTATCCCTTAACCCAACCATTTCTAACGCGGCGTCTACGCGCTTACTGATTTCTTTGTGGGTGTAACCTTCAATCACTAAGGGTAATGCCACGTTGTCAAACACCGACTTATCCATAAGCAGCTGATGACTCTGGAATATCATGCCTATATCACGTCTTATATAGGCAACATCTCGCCGTTTGATGGCGTTAAGATCGTGGCCGTTAATTAAAACGCGCCCTACGGTAGGGCGCTCCATAATACTGATGAGTTTAAGCAACGTACTTTTTCCCGCGCCAGAATGGCCGGTTAAAAACGCCATTTCCCCTGGGGCAATATGAAAGTTAACCTTACTCAGTGCACGTTGGCCGCCTGGGTAGGTTTTGCTTACCTGCTCAAACTTAATCATGAATGTTCCCTACAAAATGCCAGTGAAATTTATTTTGCGACGTCGCCACTCTCTATTTCACTAAACAGCGCATCGATGAACTCTTGGCCATCAAATTGGCGGAGATCGTCTATGCCCTCGCCCACTCCGATATATCGAATAGGTATACCAAATTGATCAGCAATAGAGAAGATGACCCCACCCTTAGCCGTGCCATCCAACTTCGTTAAGGTAATACCTGTTAGCCCTACGGCTTCATTAAAGAGCTTCGCCTGGCTTACTGCATTTTGGCCTGTGCCGGCATCTAGCGTCAGCATGACCTCGTGGGGGGCATTTGGGTTAAGTTTTTTCATCACCCTAACCACTTTTTTCAGCTCTTCCATAAGATTATTTTTGTTCTGTAAGCGACCCGCTGTATCCGCAATAAGTACATCGCATTTACGGGACTTAGCCGCTTCTAAAGCGTCATACAATACAGATGCACTGTCTGCACCTGTGTGTTGTGCGATAACCGGTATATTGTTGCGTTCGCCCCACACTTGTAGTTGCTCAACGGCCGCCGCACGGAAAGTATCACCCGCCGCTAACATGACCTTTTTACCTTGCTGCTCAAATTGCTTAGCTAACTTGCCTATGGTGGTGGTTTTACCTACGCCATTAACGCCTACCATCAAAATAACAAAAGGCCCATCTTGCGCGTCGTGGCTTTGCATAACGTCTGGTAAGGGTTGATTTACCTTGGCGAGCATATCTGACATTTGCTGTTTTAAAATATCGAGCAAGGCTTCGGCATCTTTCAAATCTTTTCGAGATGCACTGTCTGTTAAATGGGTAATAATTTTTTGTGTGGTATCCATCCCCACATCGGCGACAAGCAATTGCGTTTCTAAATCTTCGTATAGCTCATCATCTATGGTTTTTCCCTTAAATAAGCTAACAAACCCGCTGCCTAAATTAGCCTTTGTTCTCGATAAGCTATCTTTTAAACGTGAGAAAAGTGATTTCTTTTCTTTTTTCTCTTGCGCTGTTGGCGTGGCGCTTTCTTGTTTTAAGCGCGCAACAGCTTCCTCGGTTTGCGCTGTATCAACGACCCTTTCCGTGGCAGGCACAGCCTCACTGACACTGGCGGTATCGACACTGACATCGTCTTTTGCGGTAGGCGTATCTACAATGGCATCAGCCTCTACGGGCACACCTTCGTCTCTTGTCGCCTCTGGCGCTTGATCGGACATCAAGTTTTCAGTTTCTGAAGGTGTAATAGGTGATTGCGTCGTTAGCACATCATCTTCGGCGTCACTGCCTGGAACTTCTAATGGTGTGACATTTTCTTCAGCAAGCGCTTGCGGTACTTCCTGCGTATCGTCACTGACGGTGACGTCAGGTATGTCAGATGAACCTTGCGGCTGCGTACTGATTTCGTTGCTATTGTCTGTATTCGACTCAGAAAGCGTGGAATGCTCTGTTTCGTTTTGAGTCGTTTTTTGTTTATCTGCTTTTTTGTTCTTGCTGAACCAGCCAAAAAGTTTCGACATAGTGAGGACAAATCCTTATAAATTCTGCGCAAATTCGGCTACACTGGCCGGATATTGTATGAACCAATGATACCACTGTCAGCTACCATGAAGCGAGTTTCTCGCCCTGCTAGGGCATCATCAAACACAAATCGTAGAAATACTACGCATAAAGCCGGAAAATCAGGTCATATTCGGATTATCGGCGGTCAGTGGCGAGGTAGAAAACTCCCCGTTATCGACGCAGAAGGTTTACGCCCTACCACCGACCGAAATAAAGAAACCTTGTTTAACTGGCTAATGCAATATACGCAAAATGCCCGTTGTTTAGATGTGTTTGCTGGCGCAGGCAGTTTAGGTTTAGAAGCGCTTTCACGCTACGCGGCAAGCTGTGACTTTATTGAACTTGATAAACAAGCAAGAGAGCAATTAGTCGATAACCTTCGTACACTTGCGGTTTCAAAAGAGAGCAGTGCGTCGGTTCACCCAGGTGACGCTCTTGCCGTTTTACCTCAACTAAACACACTTCCCTACGATATTGTGTTTGTGGACCCGCCATTCAATAAGGGATTGGTCGAGCCAACGTTAATTGCCCTCGACGCATTGGCCTTAGTGCATCAAGGCAGCCACATTTACGTGGAACACGAAGCCGCCTTACCGCCTCTTTCGTTACCTGACCATTGGCAGGTCATTAAGGAAAAACACACCAGTGCACTGCGCTATTTTTTAATAGCAGTCAGTTAGAGCGCCAGCCCTATATTGGATATACCCTCTTCTAACGCAATAGCTTTTAATTGCTGAGCGGCTTCCTTTGGCGTGCTTGATTGCTCTACGCATGCCAGCAACGCATCTTGCACCGCAATTTCAAATTCCATTAAAGGATGAGACTTCACGGTGTCATCATCGGCTTCATCACTGGCAAGTAAATAGGCTTCTACACTGCCCTGTGACAGCTTGCTCACAACCACGGCACCTTGTGGATCATCACCGGCTAATAAATTAAGTACCGCAGCCACACCAATCGCGGCATCGATTGCTGGGTATACGCCGTAGGTATCAAAGTCTTGCGTGTCTGGCGTGCCTACTTCCACTTTCTCCAGTTGCACCCCAATATTAAATTTACTCTTAGGGGAAGTTATGGCCTCCCATACTAAATCGAGACAGCTTCGTAGGTTGGCTGGCTCTTCGTACTCTGACACTTCGCAAAAAAGTGCGTAGTTAGGGATCATACGCTCTAAAAGAGAAGCGCTAAATGCAACGGCTTTCCAGCCTTCTAACGCGCGAACCCGTGCGAATGTATTAAGTTTTTGCTTTGCCATTTAATTTGCTCCGGTGGCATGCATAAAGTATTGGGTGGCACCATCAAGTAACATCTGGATTGCGATCATAACCAAAATCATGCCCATTAATCGTTCCATTGCCACCAAGCCTTTTTCGCCTAGTAGTTTATGAAACACCCCTGAAAACATCAAAATAATAGCGCTCACCGACCAAGCTGCGGCCAAGGCTATTGACCAGTCTGTCATGCGGTCTGGATTCTGATTTGCTAACAAAATTAGCGCGGCCAACGTGGAGGGACCCGCAATCATTGGAATGGCCAATGGAACCAGGAAGGGTTCTTCTCCTACTGCCAGCCCACTTTGGTGACCGGCGGAGGGAAATATCATTTTTAGTGCGATAAGAAAGAGAATAATACCACCAGCAATGCTGACCGTTTCCTGTCCCACGTTGAGGAAGTTTAACACTGACTGACCGCTAAATAGAAAAACAAACAAAATGACAAGCGCGAACACAAGCTCTCTTATCAATATCATTTGTCTTCGTCGGGGTTCTATTGATTTTAGTACCGACATGAATATCGGTAGATTGCCCAGGGGGTCCATGATCAAAAATAACATGACTGCGGCAGACCAAGTGTCCATGGGTGTTTATTCTCCAATAGATTCCTGCGTGTACGCAGAATAAATGGTGCTATTTGTACGTGATGGGCAAAAAAGCACTCGAAAAAAATGAGATTTAGGCTTAACTATAAAGATTACGTCCTAAGAATACACCTTAAGATTACGCCTTAAGATTACGCCTTAAGATTACGCCTTAAGAACAATGCCATATCTGTACTACTTTTGGTGTAATAGCGAATCGGTTCTCTTGTTTCGCTGTGAAACGAATGTATTCACTGAGTACGGTTAAGGTGATTGGCGTAGAGTGTAACCAAAATTAGAAAGAAACCCAATAAAATACAACAACGTGTGGAATCAGCAGAATGAGTTTAATGACGGTAAAAGAAGTGGCTGCCTATCTGGGTGTGAAAGAAGTTCGTGTGGAAAGGCTAGAGCGTGAAAGCTTATTAGTATCGAAAGAAAAAGACACCGACGGTAACCCCCTTTTCGACAGCGGTGATGTGGATCGTTACAAGCAATTAGCCGAGCGATTGGGCGGAATTTAATTTTCCTCCTTCACGCATTTACCCCCTATACGTGCCACACGGGAATGTGACACGCAAAGGGGGAACATGTGTAGTTAGGCTTTGAAATCGTGAAGCATACGAGCAATAGCTCGGATGCCTTTTGCTGTTGCCCCAACAGGCATTTCTGCCGTTGCACCACCATGATAAGCTGCAGCTAAATCTAAATGCACCCACCCCTTGCCTTGTGGATTAACAAAACGAGACAAGAATCCAGCCGCATTCGATGCGCCGCCGCCTCCGCCCCCTTTCATGGGACGGCTATTCGCAGTATCGGCAAATGCCGATGGACAACGATCGGCGTGAAACGCCTCCAAAGGTAACGGCCAAAAACGTTCATTTTCAAGTTTAGCGGCATTCAGCATTTGCTCGCGAGCACTGTCGTCTTTTGAAAATACGGCATGATAGTCAGAACCCAGTGCCACCATTGCAGCCCCCGTTAAGGTAGCAGCATCGATAATCAGTGGCGCGCCCGTTTCCGTTGCCGCCATTAAGCCATCAGCTAATACTAAACGACCTTCGGCATCAGTATTCACGACTTCTACCGTCACCCCATTTTTATAGGTGAGCACATCACCAAGCTTGTAAGCGTGGCCGCTAATCAGGTTTTCCGCACAGCATAAAATAAGTTTGATACGCTTATTAATACCTTGGGTAATGGCCAATCCCAATGCGCCTGTCACTGTCGCTGCGCCGCCCATATCGCATTTCATGTCGAGCATGCCTTCGCTCGATTTGATGCTGTAGCCACCGCTATCAAAGGTTATGCCTTTTCCTACGAGGACGGCATCAACGGGCGCGTCAGCATTGCCAGTGGGGTTGTAATCTAGTTCTAACATGGCTGGTGGCCGTTCACTGCCACGCCCCACATTGTAAATACCCACCCAACCTGCATCTTTTAATGCTTCGCCTACGGTCATCGTGAAGCTAACTTTGTCTTGACCTAAGCTTTTTACCCATTGCGCAGCGCGCTGAGCCAAGGTTTCGGGGCTTAAATCTTCTGGGGTGTCGTTCACCAATTGGCGGGTAAACACAAGTGCGGCATATTCTTGCGCCAATTGCGCTTGGTCATCGTTGTCGGCCCAAGTAATAGCACCCGGATGACGGGCACGGGTAAAGCTTAACGCAAACGCCCATTGCTGTTCTTTTTGCCAATCACCCGTTAAAGTAACCGCCGGTAAATTAAGACCGTCTAACTTACGGGCCGCTTGGGCAATCGCACGCTCACTGTCGCTGTCTTGTGCTAGGTGAATCACCGCGCCGGTTTCAGTAAATGAAAGCCGTGCATTTTCGCCCCAAGGCGCGCCAGCCTTTTCGTCACTCAAGCTAACGGTAAAATCTGCCATGGCAAGTTTATCCTTATATCATTATCAATTTATGTTGCGGTGCTGCTTCAATTTAACCGCACCATCACCCGTGCTAGGAGGCTGAAAGCATGCAATATTCAACACCCTTAATTCGCGGCACATTAGTGAAACGCTATAAGCGTTTCTTAGCTGACGTGACCTTAGAAAATGGTGAAGTTGTCACTGCACACTGCCCGAATACCGGCGCCATGACCGGTTGTGCTGAACCTGGCTTCACCGTTTATTTAAGTGAATCAAACAACCCAAAACGTAAACTTAAATACACTTGGGAGCTAGCACAAACCTTTCATGGCGACTTCATTGGCATTAACACGCACAATGCTAATAAACTGGTGGCAGAAGCACTAAATAACAAGGCCATACCCGCTTTTTCTCACATAGAAAGCGTAAAAGCGGAAGTCACACCGCCTGGCGCTGATAGCCGTTTTGATTTTGCCTGCGTAGCGAATAATAAAACCCAATACATTGAAGTGAAGTCATTAACCTTGGCTCGTGGCGAACAGGGATTTTTCCCCGATGCAGTTACCGCGAGAGGAGCGAAGCACTGCCACTCTCTTGCTGCACTTGCGCAACAGGGTATACACACCACGCTTATTTTTTGCGTGCAACACACCGGAGTAACCTCAGTGCAAATTGCGCAAGACATTGATCCCCTTTATGGCGAGGCCGTAAAGATTGCCGCCCGTGCTGGCGTCAGCATCATGGCATTATCGTGTTTCATTGATGAACAAAAAATTTATATAAATCAACCACTCCCTTTAAACTTGTAAAAAAGAGGTTGATTTTTTTTAATTCGCCTTCATATTTGCGCCTTGTTTTACCAGAAGGGCGACTATTTGCGTTGACTGGTAACTGTGTTAATGAATTCACGAATTCCCATTAGCATACTAATTACATAGACACGAGTCATTGCCTGAAATGCGCGATTCTGCTATAGATATGCGATTCTTTCGGGACAAAATGGATGTCGTAGTGTAGGAGATGTGGCATATGCCAACAGGAAAAGAAACAAAATCCCTGGGACTTTTAGCCCTTGCAGGTTTACAGCCTTACGAAGCAAAAGCTGACGAAGAATATATGGGCGAACCGCAAATGGAACATTTCCGTTTGCTACTTAAAGCATGGCGTAACCAACTTCGTGAAGAAGTTGACCGCACTGTAACCCACATGAAAGACGAAGCGGCTAACTTCCCCGATCCCGTCGATCGTGCGGCGCAAGAAGAAGAGTTCAGTCTTGAATTACGTACCCGTGATCGTGAACGTAAGCTCATTAAAAAGATTGAAAAAACACTTAAGCGTATTGAAGAAGACGATTTTGGTTTTTGCGACCAATGCGGTATCGAAATTGGTATTCGTCGTCTAGAAGCCCGCCCTACAGCCGATTTATGTATCGATTGTAAGACAATGGCGGAAATTAAAGAGAAGCAGTTACAAGGATAATTCACTTGTAATGAGCAAACTGCCAACCGAATACTCGTTTGGCAGTTTGTTGCTATTGCGCTTACCACTAGCGCTATATAACTGCGCCAATAGCTAATGTTAAGTGCCTATGACCCACACAGCTATATCCCCGCACAGTCATCATTCTGCTTATGTCGGTCGCTTCGCGCCCTCGCCTTCAGGTTCACTCCATTTCGGTTCCTTAATCACAGCCTTAGCCAGTTATCTTGATGCAAAACATCACAAAGGGACTTGGTTAGTACGTATGGAAGATATTGATGAACCAAGGTGTGTAAAAGGCGCTGATGCTGCCATTCTCACTACGCTTGAACGTCATCATTTACAGTGGGACGGAGATGTTCTCTATCAAAGCCAGCAGCACCCCAGATACCAAGAGAAAGTGAATCAACTTTTACAGCAAGGTGCTGCGTATTATTGTCGGTGTACCCGTAAGCAAATAAAAGCCATGGGCGGGCGGTATAATGGCGAATGCCGCACACAAAACATCGTGGACGATGGTCACGTCGCCGTGCGAATGAAGCTGGACAATCCACTGATGTCGTTTGACGATGGAATGATTGGGCACGTCGACGCAGGGGGTGAACCAGAAGACTGTGTTATCAAGCGCCGTGATGGCTTGTTTTCTTATCACTTAGTCGTCGCCCTTGATGATGCTTACCAAGGGGTAACCCATATTGTACGTGGCCGTGATTTACTTGATGTAACCCCGTTTCACAAAACCCTTTATGCCGCCTTAGGTTGCCCACCGGTATCCTATTGTCACGTGCCAGTGGCTGCTGTCGCTGCTGGACGAAAGCTCAGCAAACAAAACCATGCAAAGCCAGTAAATAACAAACACGTGATGACAAACTTGCTTCACTGCCTGCAATTTTTAGGTTTGGCCAACGTAATGCCGTTAGATTCTCAGCATTATTCCAGCCCAGAATCTTTAATTTCTGCCGCAATTAGCCATTGGGATAGGAAATTAGTACCAAATACTGCTGAAATTATTGTCGATAGCAACGAATCCACTTATTATAGCCAACCTTTATAACCTTCGGAGACTCCGTCATCATTCATCGTGTTTTCAATTCTGTTAAGCGTGCCTTTACCAAGGAAAACACTGCTGACACCGCACTAATCCCTCGCACCATGACGCGAGGAGAACATGGTATATCTCGCGAAGATGTAAGTCCTAACGCGTTAAAAGTGATGTACCGCTTAAATGGCGCGGGCTTTGAATCCTACTTAGTTGGCGGTTGTGTACGCGATATTTTGATGGGGCATGAGCCCAAAGACTTCGATGTGGTCACCAATGCGACTCCCGAGCAAATTAAAGGCTTATTTAGAAATTGTCGTTTAATCGGTCGACGTTTTCGTCTAGCTCACATTGTTTTTGGCCGCGAAATCATTGAAGTCGCCACCTTCCGAGGCCATCACAGTGAGCCTGATAGTAACGATGAGGCTGCTGGCGATGGTAAAGCGGCAAAAGCCAAGGTTACGGCCAAACAAGACGCCCACGGACAACTGGTTCGCGACAACGTATTTGGCACCATTGAAGAAGATGCTGAACGTCGCGACTTTACCTTCAATGCCATGTACTACAGTGTGGCGGACTTTACAGTAAAAGACTTTGCCGGAGGCTTAGAGGCCATAGAAAAACGCGAAGTTAGGCTGATTGGCGACCCCGAAGTGAGATACCGTGAAGATCCGGTGAGAATGCTTCGTGCCGTAAGGTTCGCCGCTAAGCTGTCTATGTCCATTCACCCGGATACCGCGACACCTATAAAGAAACTCGCAAGCTTACTGACGAATATTCCACCGGCCCGTTTGTTTGAAGAGACCCTTAAGCTCTTTCTTTCGGGAAAAGGGGAAGCGACCTTCTTGATGCTGCGCGAATACGGCCTGATTGCGCCATTGTTTCCGCAAATTGAACCCTTTTTAGCCGACGAAAGCTGTCGCGAAATGCAGTTTATCCTTAAGGTATTACGTAACACCGACGATAGAATCAACAATGATCAACGAGTGACACCTGCCTTCTTGTATGCGGCGCTACTGTGGTATCCACTAGAAGAAAAGAGCCAAATTTTACAAGCTGAGTCTGGGTTAAATGCTCACGATGCTTTTAATATTGCGTCAGGTGAAGTCATTGCCAAGCAAACTCAGCGCATCATGATCCCGAAGCGTTTCTCAACGGTGATGCGCGATATCTGGATTTTGCAGCAACGCTTACCTAAACGATTTGGCCGTCGAGCTTTTCAGTTACTTACCCATCCTAAATTTCGAGCGGGCTACGACTTCTTATTAGTGCGTGGTCAAATTGAAGGGGGTGAATTGTTGGAGTTGGCCCAATGGTGGACTCAATTTCAACACGCTGATGCAACGAAGCAAAAGGGCATGCTAAACGCACTACGTAAAAGCGAAAACGGGCCTAGACCACGCAAACGCAAACGTCGACCAGCAAAGAGGCCTCCTGATGCATAAAGAGCATGTATACCTTGGCGTCGGCAGTAACCTGGAAAACCCTATTAAACGCGTCACAGACGCTTTCTCTGCCTTGCACACCATTGAAGATACACGGGTATTAAAAACCTCGTCGCTTTATAGTAGCAAGCCTATGGGGCCGCAAGATCAACCGGATTACATTAATGCTGTTTGCTTAATCGAAACGGCACTTAAGCCCCATAGCCTGCTAAAACAACTCCAACAGGTGGAGCTCGACTTTGGCCGAGAACGTAAAGGCGAAAGGTGGGGAGCGAGAACCCTTGATCTGGACATATTACTTTACGGTAGCCAACAAATAAAAACCGCCGACCTCACTATTCCACACATAGGCATGGCGGAACGCGAGTTTGTGATGGTTCCCTTGTTTGAAATTGCACCAAGTATGATAATGCCAGATGGAAAACCCATTTCTCATTGGGTGGCTAACTGCGCTCTTGATGGGCTAAAACGCCTACGCTCTTCCAATTAGCCGCAAAATCCGTATAGTTCGCCACACGATATCAACATCCGGATGGTTACCATGAAAAAAGTTACCGTTTCTGGTTTGCTTAAGAAGAAGCAAGCCGGAGAAAAAATCACCTCCTTGACCGCTTACGACGCCAGCTTCGCTAAGATGTTTGACGAACAAGGTATTGACGCGTTGTTGATTGGTGACTCCTTAGGCATGGTACTTCAAGGCGAAGACGATACCTTACCTGTAACTATCGATGATATTGCCTATCATACACGTAGCGTTAGAGCGGGAACGCAACGGGCGTTTGTGTTAGCTGACATGCCATTTATGTCATACGCCACACCAGAGCAAACCTATGCAAACGCAGCAAAACTAATGGCTGCAGGCGCAAGCATGGTGAAAATGGAAGGTGGACGCTGGTTATGCGAAACCATTCAGGGGTTAAATTTGCGTGGTGTCCCTGTGTGTGGTCACCTAGGGCTAACGCCTCAGTCTGTTCACGTGTTTGGCGGCTTCAAAGTTCAAGGAAGAGATGCAGATAAAGCGCAACAACTTATTGAAGAAGCCAAAGCCCTAGAAGCAGCAGGTATTCAATTATTGGTGCTTGAATGCGTACCTTCGTCACTTGGTAAAGCGGTGAGTGAAGCGCTCACTATACCGGTTATCGGGATAGGTGCGGGCAAAGATACCGACGGTCAAATACTAGTTATGCACGATATGTTCGGAATAAGCGCCAATTATATGCCTAAATTTTCAAAGAACTACTTGAGTGAAACCGGAGATTTGCGCAAAGCAGTTCAACAATACATTTTAGAAGTGCAAAACGGTGAATTCCCGTCAGCGGAACACAGTTTTGAGTAAAGAGGTTTTTATGCAAGTTGTCGATAATATCGCGGCGTTACGTGCGCTTACTCGCGAATGGAAGCGCGATGGCAACACAGTAGGTTTTGTTCCCACCATGGGAAACTTACACCAAGGGCACCTTAAACTCGTGAAACGTGCGAAAGCACATAATAGCAAGGTGGTGGTAAGTATCTTTGTAAACCCATTACAATTTGGGCAAAACGAAGACTTAGATGCCTATCCTCGTACCATTGAAGAAGATAAGCAGAAGTTAATCGAGGCGGGTGTAGACGCAGTTTTCATGCCCTCTGTAAGGGACATGTACCCACGAGGGCTAGATCACCAAACCTTTGTAGAAGTGCCTGACATCTCGAACATCTTGTGTGGTGCAAGCCGTCCTGGCCACTTCAGAGGCGTAGCCACTGTGGTGTCCAAGCTGTTCAATATGGTTCATCCTGACGACGCTTTTTTCGGTGAAAAAGACTTTCAACAGCTTCAAGTCATACGGTTAATGGCGCAAGATTTGTCTACCGGCATTGTTATACACGGTGTGGAGACTGAACGAGACGCAACCGGCTTAGCGCTTAGCTCGCGTAACGGTTATTTATCGGCAGAACAAAAGCATACAGCGGCATCTATTTACAAACAAATGCATATTGCCAAAGCCCGAATCCTTGATGGCGAGCGAGACTTTATCACTGTGGCAAACGACCTCGCAGATGCGTTAGAAAATGTCGGCTTTAAAAAAGACTATGTGCATGTAGTTAATGCCCATACGCTTAAGCCAGCCACCCAAGAAGATACCCATTTAGTGATTCTTGTGGCTGCGTTTTTAGGCACTACTCGTCTTATCGATAACTTACAAATTAACCTGTAACGTTTAAACGCCACATAACGACAAACGAAAATGCCCCCGCACTTCATGCAGGGGCATTTTTTATTGTGCGTGTCCGGTAAATCCGGCCACTAAACTTAAGGATGCTTAGCCGTTATGCTGGGTCTTGCGCAGCCAACTGACTGAGTGATTGCCATAATGGCGTACTGGTGGCAAGGAGGTGTTGCTCTGCCAAAATGGCGGCTAAATCATTGTGACTGGTTAATGGGTTAGCCAAAACCACCCTGAAAACCGTTATGCACTTTGCTGGGTAGTCTGGCGCTTCTAAACGGGTACGTGACACGAAAGATTTGCCCGCCTCACGTTGTTGCTTCTGCACACTCACCACCAGCGTATCAATTTTTTCATTAATTTCATCACGGGTACTGTCGTCTACCTGCTTTAAGGTGTGTTGCAAGGCTTGTGGGCAAATGCGATAGGTAAGCAACGACAAGGTAGGTGACGTGGTTAGTTCAAAATCAGGGTGTTTATCTATCATGTCAGCAAAAGCTTTGGCTTTTTGAATACTTCTATCAATAAGCAATTCATAGCCTCTGCGCCCAAAAATATGTAGCGCTGAGTAGACCATCATGGCCATACCGTTTCTTGAACCTTCAAGGGTAGTGGCTCCTAAGTCCTTCGAGCCTGCGCGCAGAATGTATTGTGCATGATGACGTACGGCATTGGCGTTTTCGGGGTCTTTAAAGAGCGCCATACCTGCCCCCATAGGCACATACATTTGCTTATGCGCATCTATGGTCACTGAATCAGCACGTTCAATCCCTTTCAGTCTATCTCGGTATTGTGAAGAGAAAAGCGTAGCTCCCCCCCACGCAGCGTCGACGTGAAACCAGCAACCTAATTGCTCAGCAACATCCGCCAACTCGTCTAGCGGGTCTACGTGACCGGTTTCAGTGGTTCCACCTACGCCCACAATAGCCAGTAACTTGTTTCCTTCCTCTTGATAACGTTTACCTGCGCGTAAGGCTTTTTCAGGATCTAGCGTTTGTTGAGGCGCTGGTAAGGCAATTAACTGCTCGCGGCCTAATCCTAAAGCGTCGACAGCTTTAGACAGAGAATAATGCCCTCGTTTACTGCACATCACCCCTAAATGATTGATGTTGTGAAAACGGTAGGCGGCGGCCAGACCCGCTTTAGCCACGCCAGCAAACCCTGGCTGTGGCCCTAGCAGTTTGTTTCGCGCTACCCAAAGGGCAGTGATATTTGCAATAGTACCGCCTGAACAGAATGCGCCAAGTGCATGTTGCGCGCTGTGTAAGTGTTGCTCGTAGAAGGCCTCTGAACGGTCGTATACTAGATTGTGCAACATCCCCAAGACTTGACGCTCTAGCGGCGTGAAAGCTTTCGAGGTTTCTATTTTCACCAGGTTTTGGTTTAAACCAACCATGAGCTTTGAGAGGGGTAAATGAAAATAGGGTAACGCAGAGGTCATATGCCCAATAAAGGTAGGCGAGTATGTGTTCACCGAGTGCGCTACCAGTTTATCTAACAAGGTTTCCGCATGGGTAGAGACAAACTCTGGCGATTCAGGCACTTTCGCGTTGGCAAAGTCTTTTTCAACCTCTTCAAGGGAGGTTTTTTTAGTGACCACGTGCTGCGACAAAAAATCTAAAATATTGTCGGACAAATGCTGTTCTATTTGCGCCAGCTTTGAGTCTTTGTGTTCAGGCTTGGTAAAGACCCTAAACAAGTGCTCCAGACTAACTTGAGCTTCACCCACTAAACACACCTCGCTAAACGATAAAACTTATGTACATCGACAATACTTGTTGGTCAATGCTCATCACCTTGGACTGATTGGTTATTCCCTATGAAAACTTATCACAACACTTTCAGGGTGACGAACTTTACCCTAGATTGACGAACTCGCCAAGAGGTAACATAAGGCATTTGTTTGCCCTACACGATAGCTGACAAGGGTGCTATCGTGACTCTTCCTGCCCACAAAGAAGCTGCCAGCATACTTGGCCGCTAGCGCGATATTTGCGTTCAAACGGCGTCATGCTCTTATCTCCAGTAATTTCAATAATATCTGACTGAATACCATATTGCTGCGCCGCTTGCGCAAATTCCAGCAAATACACTAACCAATTACTGCGAACCTCAATATGCGGGGTAATGGCCATCAAGTCCACCATCGCAGCACTTGCATGCCAGCGTTTTTGCACTTGTGTTTTTTTAGGATAGGGGTTCGGGTATAGCAAAAAGTGCTTATGGACTTGCCACTGATGGCGGCGCACTAAACGCCAAAAATCGTTAACATCCGCACGCATAACGCGGTAGTTATCTTGCCCAGCTGCATAGTGCCCGTGCTTATCCACACGCTGTGCGGATTTATCTAGGCCTATGACCCTATGTGTCGGGTACGCGTTCGCGATATTCGCAGTACTTTCTCCGACCCCACAACACGAATCTAAAATGATGTTGGAAAAGTCTCCATTTAGCCATTCACACACGTGGTTAAAAGCCGCTTGTGTATGCTCCCCGATAGGGCGCAAATTTTCTGACGTTTTGTACTTTTTCACCACATCATCAAGCTTCTCATGCACGCCTTGTTGATTAGTGGAGATAGCACGGGAGTTGCCAGTGGTCATTAACTACGGATCCCTTTTCCAGTTTTAAGTAAATAATAGGCAATGCCAAAAAGCACGACATTAAATATCACTAATAAACTCAGGGAAAAGGTGACTGGAACATCAGAAACACCCAAAAAGCCATATCTAAAGCCGTTTACCATATAAACAACAGGGTTGGCTTTACTCACCCATTGCCAAAATTCAGGCAATAAGGTTAGCGAGTAAAAGACGCCCCCTAAGTACGTTAATGGGGTTAATACAAACGTTGGTACCACGCTGATGTCATCGAAGGTTTTCGCAAACACCGCATTGATTAACCCTGCGGTGGCAAAAAGCGTTGCCGTTAATACTAGGGTAAGGGCGATGATGCCCAAGTGATGAATTTGCACATCAACAAAAAATAACGACACCAAAGTAACAATAATACCAATCAAAATGGCCCGGGCCACACCGCCGCCTACATACCCTAAAATAATCACCGAGGTGGGCACGGGGGAAACCAGTAACTCTTCAATGTTGCGCTGAAATTTCGCGCTAAAGAAAGAGGAAGATACGTTCGCATAGGAGTTGGTTATTACCGACATCATAATGAGGCCTGGAACAATAAACTCCATGTAAGTAAAGCCACCCATTTCACCAATGCGGTTACCGATTAAGTTGCCAAATATGACGAAATATAGGCTCATGGTAATGGCGGGTGGCACGAGGGTTTGTACCCAAATTCGTAAAAAACGTGTGCACTCTTTTATCCAAATAGTGGTCAGTGCCACGTAGTTTTGTTTAAACCAACTTACTTTTTTGTCTTGATTCATTAAGCTACTTTCTTGCTTCATTCTTTTACCCTGCCTGCTTCGCCGTTTCCACTAGGCGAACAAACAGCTCTTCTAGCCTGTTTGATTTATTACGCATACTCATCACTTGAACACCCTGTTCACTTAACTGAGTAAACACCGGGTTTAATCCCTCGGTTTTCTCAACATCAACTTCTAACGTGTGATCATCGATTAAGCGGTACTCAAACCCTGTTAAGCTGGGCGCTTGCACCGTGGTTTTAATATCCAACACAAAAGTTTCAATACTCAGTTTGGAGAGTAATGATTTCATACTGGTATTTTCTACAATAATCCCCTTGTTAATAATGGCGATATTGCGGCACAACATTTCAGCCTCTTCAAGGTAGTGAGTGGTTAAAATAATAGTGATGCCTTGGCGGTTAATCTCTTCTAAAAAGCCCCACATAGAGCGGCGAATTTCAATATCAACCCCCGCCGTAGGTTCGTCAAGAATCAGTAGTTTTGGCTCATGCATCAGGGCACGCGCTATCATTAATCTGCGTTTCATACCGCCAGAGAGCTCACGGGCACGGGCATCTCGCTTTTCCCACAAATCCAGCTGGGCTAAGTATTTTTGTGCTCGTTCTTTGGCCACGGAACGAGGCACACCATAGTATCCGGCTTGATTCAGCACAATCTGCATGACAGTTTCAAACTGATTAAAGTTGAATTCCTGTGGCACTAAGCCAATACAGGCTTTTGCTTGTTCCATTTGGCTATTCAAATCGAAACCAAATACAGACACCTTGCCATTGGTTTGATTAACCAACGAGCTAATGATGCCAATGGTGGTGGACTTTCCCGCCCCATTTGGCCCCAGTAGTGCGAAGAAATCGCCTTGCTCAACCGTGAGATCTACGCCATTTAACGCTTGCACGCCGCCTTTATAGGTCTTTGTTAACCCTTGAATATCTAACGCTTTCATGAAATGCCCGTGTGTTGAATGCTACTGTTTATTCACGTTGGTGAGAGGTGCCTGCCAAAAAAACATGTAGGGTATTATATTGCTTCTCGCCCTAGTGTACCCTAATCCATTGATTAAGTTGATCTCACTCAGCAATTCCTTGACCCAACACATGTGAATAATAAGGCAAACGCCTACCTTGTGCCGTTGTTGATTAATAATAGTGAAATTCCATATTTCAACCCTAAGCGCCACTGATTGGGCAACATGAATGACATAAAATAGAAAGCTGATAACGACAATAAAAAAGCGCTGTGCTTCGGTTGGGGACAAAACACAGCGCAAAGGGTAGGTGACCCAAGTTGGGGTGTGCATGAAGGCATACATGATTTCAAGCACCTGATAAGTAAAACATCACGATGAGGCATTGTTGGGGAGCGAAAGGGGAAAAGTTCCGACGATTACGGGCAATTATGTCAGCATTGTGGCCAAGTTATGCTTTTTTTGCCGAACTCAGGCAATTGTGAAACTTGCACGGTATAGTACACACAATATCCATGTTCCTCTGTAAATGAAGAGTGATTTTTATGCCTAAAACCATTGCTTTGGTTGAAGATGATGCCGCGATTAGAGAAAACTATTTGGCGGTTTTACGCGCTCAGGGTTACCACGTAGATGCCTATGAAGATAGACCCAGCGCGTCACGCGCATTTAATGCAAACCTACCTGACCTTGCCATCATTGATATCGGCTTAAAAGAAGAGATGGAAGGCGGTTTTTTACTGTGCCAGCAACTACGCAACTTGTCGCCAACCTTACCGATAATCTTTTTCACTGCCCGTGACAACGATGTGGATACTATCAGCGGGCTTAGAATGGGCGCAGACGACTACCTCACCAAAGACATTAGTATGGCGCATTTGTTGGCCAGGATTGCGGCTTTGTTTCGCCGTATAGACTTGATGCGAGCGCCAAAGGCACAAAATGATGAAACTGTGATTGGAGAATTACGTGTTGATGCATCGAGAATGACAGTGAGCTGGAAGAATGAACCCGTGGCGCTAACTGTGACCGAATTTTGGATGCTACATGCTTTAATTAAACATCCCGGACACGTTAAAAGTCGCCAGCAATTAATGGATGAGTCTCGTATGGTGGTTGACGATACCACCATTACCTCACACATAAAGCGGATGCGTAAAAAGTTTATTCAGCTTGATGCTCAATTTGATCATATCGATACCGTATACGGTATGGGTTATCGCTGGCAGCTATAGGGCATTCACCTAATGCGGTTTCGTTTTTCCATACGTCTACAGCTTCTGGTGCTGTCACTGTTTTTATTTGCTATTCCGTATTTAGGATACAAATACGTATGGGAATTAGAACAGTATTTGCGCATTGGCCAAGAACAAACCATGATTGGTACGGCAAGAGCCGTGGCCACTGCCCTACACGAACGCCCTGCGCTGTTTGACAGTCAATCTGCGTATCTAAAGAATGTACGCCCAGGCACAGATCTTTACGCACCGCCTATACAATACCCTATTCAGCTTGATGGCGAACTTAATGATTGGCAGCGAATTGATCACTTGGTGGCAAGTTATGGCAGCGATGAAGTCGTCGAAACCTACACAAAGTCACTGGCTAACCCCAACCCCACTTTACGCTTCAAACACATGGTGGGTCGTTACGGCCAGTTTTTGTATGCTATGTTTGAAGTCACTGATGATGTATTGCTTTGGCGTCAACCCAATAGTTTAAGTGTAGAAAGAGCAGACCATTTACTGATTGGGTTAAAAACGCCACAAGGCGACCTCGCACGCTATGTTATCGCCCCTTTTGAGAGCGGATGGGTAAACGCGTATAAGTTGTCAGATAACCCCAACTCCTATCGTGCGGTTAAGAATGCCCTACAGATACAAGGACGCTGGCAGCAAACCGCCACCGGCTACAATATAGAGCTTCGTTTTCCTTTATCGATGACAACAGATGCTTTGGGCTTCGCCATTGTAGATGTTGATGATGATAGGACTAGAGAGAAACGACACGCCATTGGCACTGCTAACCCTAATCATATTGAGGAGCTAGGCACCGTAGTTACGCCGTCACCGGAAATTGAACGAATATTGGCGGGATTGAAATACGCAGACTCACGGGTTTGGGTGATAGATAAACACAAACGTGTGCTTGCTCGGGCCGGCGATATTCAAACCGCCCCAGGTATTGCAATAAAAGATGCCAGGCGCGAATCGCAAGGTGTTTGGGGATGGATAGAATCCCGTTGGCTACTGCCCCTTTATTACCATATTCTCACAAAACCACCGGCAGATTTCGTAGACGAACTAGAAGACGCCTATGCCCTTGCCGGTCAAGATCTCGGCAAGGCCCTTGCTGGTCAACCCGATTCTTTATGGCGTCTTAGTCCAGACAATAAAGCGGTGATTTTATCCGCCTCTTACCCTATTTTTATTGAAGGTAACGTGATGGGCGCGGTAGTGGTAGAGCAAACCACAAATGGTATTCGTTCTTTGCGTAACCGCGCCTTAGAGCAACTTTTCCACGTAATACTGGCAGTCATGCTACTTGGTACAGTAGGTTTACTATTATTTGCAAACCGTATCTCTGGCCGCATTCGCCATTTACGGGACAGCACCGAGCGTATCATCGACAACAACGGAAAAATTGTGGGCACCTTACCTGTGAGTAAAAATCAGGATGAAATTGGTGATTTATCTCGTGCGTTTTCAGATGTACTTCAACGTTTGCAGCAATATAACTCGTACCTGGAAAATATGGCGGCGCGATTGTCTCATGAGCTGCGAACGCCCATTGCCATCGTTAAATCTTCGCTAGACACCTTTTCGCAAATCGATGATGAGTCTCAAAAAGATATTTTTATACAGCGAGCGCAAAGTGGAATTCATCGACTCAGTACCATTTTAAATAGCATGAGCGAAGCCACAAGATTAGAGCAAGCCCTTGTGGATGAAGAACGCGTAACCTTTCAACTCGCTAACGTAGTTGAAGGATGTGTTGGCGGGTACGTGCATGCCTACACGCAACGTAAATTCAGCTTTGCTTGTCATACCGACAACAGTAAATTGCATGGCTCACCAGACTTAATCGCACAAATGTTGGATAAAGTGGTAGCAAATGCCGTTGACTTCAGCCAAAACAATGATGAAATAAGCCTCTCCATTTCGCAAAAAGATAAACAAATTCAGCTTATTATCTACAACCCTGGTCCATTACTTCCCGATGGTATGAAGTCGCAACTCGTCAATTCTATGGTCTCCGTGCGTGCCGATGCCACACGCCATGAAAAGAGTGATACCCCCCACTTAGGCCTAGGTTTGTTTATTGCCGACCTTATTGCTAACTTTCACCGCGGCACCCTTAATATTAGCAACGCCCCTGATTTTAGTGGCGTAGAAGTGATTTTTACCTTCCCCACCTTAAAGTAACACTTAAAACTTTGTTAAAATAACATCAACATGATAATTATTATCATTTGTATTTACAAATATTTTGACTTTCTTTACACTTCTGATCACACACATACAGATACTTCAAAGAAGACACTAGGAAACACAATGAAAAATAAAAGCTTATCGATGGGTGCATCTACCATTGCTGCGGCCTTAGCATTTGGACACAGTGCCGCATTTGCGCAAGATACCGATGTTGATTGTAAAGACTTAACGGCTGCAGAGTGCGCAAAACAAAGCGACGAGGCCATTGAGCTCATTCGAATTCATGGCGTTCAGCAGTCGATATACCGTTATAGCAAGTCTGGCGATCCTCGCCGTGTTGCGGATTTAGTTGATACACCACAAACCATTAGCGTTCTTACTCAAGACCAAATTCAAGAGAGCGGAAAAACCGACCTTAAAGATATTCTTTCAGCGCAGGCCGGTGTAACGCTGGGTACTGGTGAGAATGGTAATGCTTTTGGTGATCGCTATATTATTCGAGGCCACGAAGCCCGCAGCGATGTTTTTGTTGATGGACTGCGTGACCCAGGCATGACCACGCGTGAAAGCTTTGCTACCGAACGTGTTGAAATTACGAAAGGCCCAAGCTCTACATTTGCCGGTCGTGGTTCATCAGGCGGTGCGGTTAACTCTATTACTAAAAAGGCGTCAACCAGCTACAACTTTGGCCGTGTAGATGCAGCCATCGGTACCGATGAACATACTCGTTTTACTCTCGATTTAAATAAGACACTTACCGAAAACAGCGCCGTTCGTTTAAACGCCCTGACGTCGTCAGAAGACAAGCCAGGTCGCGAAGGTATTGAACGGGATCGTAATGGCCTTCAGCTTTCTTATGTAAACCAACCTACCGATCGCTTGTCGTTTACTGGTGATATTTACTATCTTGATGCGGAAGATAAGCCTGACCTTGGCAGCTACTTCGACCGCGATGCCGGCTATCCTCTTGAAGATATTCCAGTATACGCACAAGATGAAGACTTCATGAACTCAGAAGTGACGACCTTTACACTGCGTACCGAGTATGAAATTAGTGACAACGTGCGTTTTTATAACGCGACCCGCGTCGGCAAAACAGAAAATGAATATGTCACTACCGGTATGCGAGGAACAAACCGAGACGCAACCGACCCTGATGCCCCTGGTGCCTACACGCTCTCGCTAAGCAATCACCAAGGCTGGCAAGATGTTGACTATGTCACTACTCAGTTTAACCTATTCTGGGACACGCAATTTGCCGGATTCGAGCATAAATTTGTGTTCGGTTTTGAGTACACCGACGAGTCAGTGGACAACGGTGTATTCAGTGTAGAATACGGAAATGAGTCAAACTGCTTAACCGGTGGTCGTCGTGGTGTATCTGAAAGCTACTGCCTGCTCGATGGTGATGGCAACATGGTAGACAACATCAACAGCCTAATGGGTAAACAAATCACCCGTGGTGATGCTGACGCGCTTTACGATATTGAAACCTACTCATTGTACGCAATGGATACCTTCGAGCTAACTGAAGCCCTTGATGTATTTTTCGGCTTACGTATAGATAGCTACGACTATAGCAACCAAACATCTTCTGAACTCTATGAATTCTCTGATGAACTTTATAACGGCCACGCCGGCCTTGTTTATGAAGTATCAGAGCACGGTAATATTTATGCCTCTTACAGTACAGCCACTAACATTAATGGCGGCGAGTCTGACCTAGGTGCTAACTGTGGCTATGGCGGCCTTTGCGGTACACCTGAGCAAGCGGCGCAAGCCGATCCTGAACAAGTAGAAAATATTGAACTTGGTACTAAATGGCTATTGTTTGATGAGAAACTCAGCGCTAATGCCGCTATTTTCCGCATCACCAAAAGCGATGTACACGAAAGCGTAGGCGATGCATATTCTACGCTAGGCACACTAAACACCGGTGAGAACCGCGTTGAAGGTGTAGAATTTGGTGTGAGTGGTGACGTGACTGAGAAGTTTAGCATTCAAGCGTCTGCGGCCGTTATGGACTCTGAAGTACTAGACTCTTATTCTGACGATAACATTGGCCTTGCACTGAGTAACTTTGCTGATAAGAGCTTCTACCTACAAATGCGTTATCAACCCAACGAGAAGTTCGCGTTCGGTGGTGATTACAGCTATCAATCTGAAATGTATGGTGGCCAACCCGATACGGCGGCGGGTTACGATGCTGATGCGGGTGAATACAGTATTCGCGTACCTGACTATCAAGTTATCAACCTCTTTGCTAACTACTATCACTCAGAATCATTGACATTCCGTGTTAATATCGGCAATGCCCTTGATGAAGAGTACTGGACAGCGGCATACCGTTCTGGCGCCTTCATGTACATAGGTGATGGCCGTAATATTACCGGCACCGTGAACTACGAGTTCTAATTAGCCACGACAAAGAGATACGTTGAACCATGATCGTTATTGATAACCTGCTAAGTGCTAACGAAGTTGAACAATTTGTTGAAGCACTAGCGCTTGTGCCCTTTAATGATGGTAAAGAAACCGCCATGGGCATGGCCGCTGGGGTTAAAAATAACGGTCAGGCAGACGCACAAAATAAGCAAGTTCAGCAACTGGCTAATCATTTGCTATCGACATTGGGAAGCCACCCTAAGGTGGTTTCTGCTGCGCTTCCTCAACGTATCTTCCCGCCTTGCTTTAATCGCTACAGCGAATCACAAACCTATGGTTATCATGTTGATGCGGCCATTATGCGCATCCCCAATACGGCGGACGTATTAAGAAGTGATATGTCGATGACGGTGTTCTTATCTGACCCTGATAGCTATGAAGGAGGAGAACTCGTTATTCAAACAGGCTTTGGCGAGCAGAGTATCAAGTGTGCCGCTGGCAGTGCTATTTTATACCCATCTTCAAGTTTACATAAAGTGACCCCCGTTACCAAAGGTGAACGAATGGCGGCCATCACGTGGATGCAAAGCATGGTCAGTGATCAGCACATTCGCGAGACGCTTTATCAATTGGATCAAAGCATTCAGTCACTTATTGCTAATGAGTCGGCCACGCGAGAAGAACTTGACCAATTGCATCATGTTTATCACAATCTGATTCGCAAATTTACCCAATTGTAAAAACCTACTAACTGGCAATGAAAGTAAAACCTGACTTGTCGGGTCTCTATATCGGGTATAGGCTATATATCACTCACCATTTGAGAAACCTGCATGAGAACAACACCTGTCCAGTTCATTTATTTGCTACTTTTCACCTTCTCGTGTTTATTTGTTAATGCGCAAGAATCGGTATCGGTGCAGGTTAACCTAAATGATGCCGAAAGCCATGCCGTGGAAAATGCCGTTATTATTTTTACGCCAACCTTTTCTGCCCCCGCAGTCTCAGAGCAGAACCAAACACCGGCAATCATGAATCAAATTGATAAACAATTTGCACCTCATGTTTTAGTGGTTCAAGCCGGCAGGTTTATTGCCTTTCCAAATGCCGACAACCTCTTTCATCACGTCTATTCTTTCTCGCCCGCAAAGCAATTTGAATTAAAGCTGTATAAGGAATTTACTGCTGAACCTTTGCGCTTCGACGAGCCGGGAATAGTGGACATAGGCTGTAACATTCACGATTGGATGTTAGGCTATATTGTGGTTACAGAGTCGCCCTATTTTATTAAGACAGACACTCATGGCAAAGCACAGATTGACCTACCAGCGGGTGAGTACGCGTTATCATTCTGGCACCCCCGCGCTAAGGATGCGACACCATTTAGCCAGAACACCATGGTATTTGACACCTCAAAGACGCTGTCTTTGCAACTCGATACAGTGATTGAAAACGACCTGGGGTTTGATGATGGGTTTGGCGAATACTAGCCGTACGCCTTTAACTAGCGCAGCTGTTTTCCTACTGACGCTTTTAGTCAGTGGTCAACTTTATGCAGACACCACCTTACTATTGCGTGGTGAATTGGTTAGCCAAGATGCAGACACCAGTTTTCAACAGCAAGGCATTAGTCATCAACGCTTCGACGATAATGAATTACAGCTGTCGCAAGCCATTTTAAGTACCCGCTTACAGCTAAACAGTGATTGGAAACTTCATGGTGTCTTCAACGCTTACAGTGATGGCGAGAAAACAGTGGGGGTCTCGCAGTTATTCGCCCAGTATCGTCCGTTGGTACGCCACACCATTAAACCCGAAGTCAAAGTCGGTGCTTTTTACCCCGCGCTTTCTGTCGAAAATACGGATATGGCTTGGCTATCTCCTCACTTTCTCTCGAACTCAGCCATTAATAGTTGGATTGGCGAGGAGCTTCGCATTGGAGGGGTAGAAGCCAGTTTACGGCAAAACGGCCGTCAAGTAAGACGTTCATGGTCGTGGAAAGCCTTAGCTGGCCTGTTTAAAGGCAATGACACCACAGGCACCTTATTATCTTGGCGTGGCTTCGCGTTACACGATCGCCAATCATTGTTTGACGATAGGGTTAATTTCTACCCCCTGCCTTGGATAGTGAATGATGATGAGTTAAATGCCCCTGCTTGGACAGAGCCCTTTAGAGAAATAGATAACCGAATAGGGTTTTACTTAGGCGGTCACCTCGCTTACCAGCGGCAATCGGAGCTACGTTATTATTACTACGACAATAGAGCAAATCCGATAAAAGTAGACCCAGATAGGCTTTATGCATGGCGAACTAAATTTCACTCTTTGTCTGTTCGACACCGCCTATCCTCTAAGCTAACTTTATTCAGCCAAGCGCTAGCGGGAAGCACATTAATGGGGGAAGATATTGTCAGAAACCACTTCTATAGTGTGTATCTTGCTGCTAGCTATCAACTTGACAACGCGGTGCTGTCTACTCGCTTAGACTGGTATCATGTGATTGATGATGACTCTACATGGCGGGATCCCAACCGAAGCATCGGCCAAGCCATGACGTTAAATTACTCCCGCCCCCTTTCCGAGTTGTTAACCCTGTCAGCGGAATGGCAACTGAATAAGGGTCAGCAGGCAAACCGCGTTGAAGCCCAGTACAGTGAATCTTTCAGTGAACATAGTGCCAAGCTAGCGATAACCCTTCGTTATTAACACCGAAGCGGCTACTGATCTTTACCATTTTTGTCTAACGCTGCATCAGGTACGTTTTTCACTAACATTCGCTCTTTACGCTTTATCATCATTTTAGCCAAGCGGCGCATGCTTACCGTGGTGTCTTTTTCATCGACAATATCTACACCGAGTAATCGCTCTAACAAATCTTCCAAGGTAAGCACACCTTCTAAGCCGCCGTATTCATCCACCACCAGCAACATATGAACGTGCTTATTAATGAAGTGTTCGAAGGTTACCGACAACGGCATAGTATTGAGCACGGTAACCATATCTTTAGCGTACTCAGACAAAGGCTTATCAGTATTTCCCCTTGCTTGCGCCACCAATAAATCGGAACGCATAACAAAACCGGTTATATTTTCCGAGTCCTTTTCTTCGTAGACTGGAATTCTGGAATATTCAATATTGGCGTATTTGTGGAAAAACGCCTCTACTGTGGTTTGCTCAGACACCGAAAACAACACGGTTCTGTGAGTAATCGCATCTTTGACTTTGAGTTCATGTAGGCTGAGCAGGCTCTTTAATACTGTGGCTTCGTGATTGGCCAACTGGCCTTCTTCACCCGATAACTCCGCCATGGCATGTAATTCACTTCGGCTTAACCCTCTTAGCGGACTGTCTTCTTTAAAGCCTCGGGTTAGTAGCGCAGACATTTTCACAAACGGCAATAAGATGAGCGATAAATACTTCAAAAAATACGCAGTGGCGGGGGCAAGGCCGCGCCAATAGGTGGCGCCTAATGTTTTAGGAATAATTTCTGAAAATACTAAGATAAGCAAAGTCAGTACGGCCGATATAACGCCTAAGTAGGCCTCACCAAATACCGCAGCGGCTTGCGCGCCTGCGCCTGCTGCTCCCATTGTATGAGCGATAGTATTTAAGGTCAGTATGGCCGATAGAGGGGTATTGATATTGTCTGTTTGCTTTCGTAGTAGCGCCCCGCTAGGACGCCCTTCTTTCTCTAATACAGAGATGTAAGCAGAGGACACACTAAGTATGACAGCTTCAGCAATGGAACATAAAAAAGAAAAGCCCAGTGCAATAACGACATAAAAAATTAATAACAGCATGTGTCCTTTCCGTGAAAATGGATCCTAAACTCAAACCCCTATTATGCTGTCATAGACGCCACTTACAAGAGCAGTTCCTAATTTTTCTTTTGCTGCTTCCGTTGATGTGGATTTACGCACCCGCCTTTGGCGCCGTCTTACCCACAACAATGGCTACTTTCGTGCTTTACTCTATTCAACGCTGACATCTTTTTAATGTATAGGCGCACTATCAACCCAGCTAAAACCACTGCGCAAAGTGCGTAAATGGCTTGAACATCGGCACCATGCTGATGCAATGCCCCTTCAGTTTTAATGAGGCCTTGTAGTGAAAATGCGGACACCGCCCAGTTAACTAAATAGCCAAATGCGATACTGGCAGACACCACACTAAAAAGGTACGTCACTAGGGTTTTGCTGCCCATTTCTTGCTTTATCATACCCATAGTAGAAACGTTTGTGGCTGGCCCCGCCATTAAAAATACCAACACAGCACCGGGAGATAATCCGGCGGCTAAAAATCCCACCGCGAGTGGGGTAGAAGCCGTTGCGCAAATATACATAGGAATACCAATCACTGCCATAACCAACATCGCGATAACACCGTCGCCCCATTGGGTGAGAAAATCGGTGGGCACCCAGGTTTTGATGGCGGCAGCTAAGGCTAAACCAATGAGCAGCCACTTAACGATATCATCTAATAATTTTCCACTGGCATAACTCACCACTTGGCCTAATTTTGCCACACCAGTAGAAAAAACACCGGCGTGAGCAGGGGCGTCTGCTTTGGCTTCACCAGAACAACAGGTGTCTTCTTTAACCGGCGAGGCGTTCACAGTTGTACTGTCACAGCAGCTATGTTGATTAGTCTCGACTTTAATAACCTCTGCTTTTGAACTGCAGCATGTACTTTGCGAGGTAGAAGAACGATGCCCGTGACCGTCATCATGAGTAGACACCTTAGCTACAGGCGCGTGATTAAATAAGCGCACCATGAGACCCGCATAGATAGCACTCACAATAGCGGCAATGGGCCTGACAATGGCATACAACGGGCCTAACAATGCATATGAAACAGAAACACTGTCTACCCCAGTTTCGGGAGTAGAAACTAAAAAGGAAATAGTCGAAGGCGTAGAAGCGCCACTTCGGCGTAAACCGAGTGCAGCAGGAATGACGCCACAGGAACACAAAGGCAAAGGCGCGCCTATAACGGCTGCTTTCGTAATAGCACCCACAGAGTTATTCCCCATGTGGCGCTCTAAAAATGTCACGGGTACTAATTCATGCATGATGCCCGCAACCAATAAGCCCAATAGTAGCCAAGGCGCAGACTCTAAGAACAGTGCAACGAAGTTTTGACCCAGCATTAAAATATCGGACATGTACCCTCTCTGCCGTGTTAGGGGTTAGCTGATCCGTGTTGACACTTAGGTATCTCCAGAGCCATTTAGCCTCATTGTGCACCAATGCCCTTGATAACCCGCGTGACTAAGCACCCAAAGAATTCTATTTCATAGTAACAGAAGTCTCTCACCACAGAAAATGGCGAAAAACGATTAGTTTAATTTGTTTAGCGCAAACAAAATAAGGCCAGCATGTTAGGCTGGCCTTATTTCATGATTGACGCGTTATCGACAATAACGATACTACAAGGTGCCTTTTAACCTTCAGACTCTAGGCTTTCGCGCTTTTCATCCTTTTTCAGTTTGGACACCACGGAGAACGCTTCAAGCATAACCAGCACAGAGACCACCAACACGACTGCATCAAGGAACACCAATAGGTAGTTTTCAGCCAGATAGTATTCTTTTAGCTTAATTAGCCCGGCGAAAAACGCCATTACGAGTACAAACACCATAGGGATGAGGGTGTATTTGGCGGGGCGTCCTAGCTTTATCAACATCACAGAGATAACCAACAAGGTGAGGCTGGCAAGTATCTGGTTGGTTGAACCAAACAGTGGCCAAATGATCATACCGCCACTTCCAGACGCGCCGCCTGCGCCAAAGGCTAATAGTAGGCAACATCCCACGGCAAGCAAGGTAGCAACCACACCGTTTTTCAATAGGTTAATGGCGTAAATATCCCCCCATTCTTGAATAATGTAACGCTGAAGGCGTACACCAGAGTCCATGGTGGTACCGGCAAACAACACCACCATGACAGCCAGAATAGTGGATGAGAAATCTACAGGTAGCCCCCACCCTTGTTGAATGAGATTTGCGCCGCCGGTAATAAAGGCCCCTACGCTGCCCGCTCCAAGATGACTATAGACTTCATGCCACTCTTCCGGCGATGCTGCAAACGCTACACCACTGACGGCCACAATGGTAATGAGTGCCAGAGAGCCTTCCCCAATAGCGCCTAAGTAGCCTACAAAACGCGCATCGGTTTCTTTATCTAGCTGTTTAGAGCTTGTACCTGAAGCCACAATACCGTGGAAACCGGATACAGCGCCACACGCAATCGTCACGAACAGCAAAGGAATCAGGCTAGGCGAATCAATGGCGGTTTGGGTATTAAACGCTGGTGCGGTAATGTCTGGTAGTGAAAAGAAAACCGCGCCATACAGTAAGAACAGCCCCACTAATAACTGCATACCATTAATGAAGTCACGGGGTTGCAATAACATCCATACCGGAAGTAAGGACGCAATGGCTGCGTAAACAAACAAGATAATGATCCAGTTTGCTTTGTCTGCTAAACCGAACATGGTTTCCGGCAAACTAATCGGAATATAACTGCCAAAATAAACAGATGCATACAGTACAGCAATACCGACTAAGCAAAGCGGCACCAATGCAAAATTACGTTTTAACAATTGCCCAATAACTAAGGCAACGGCTATGGCCATCCATGCAGGAAATACAGCATTGGGCTGTGAAACGAAGGAATTGGCGATCACCACACCAAATACCGCATTCACCATAAGCAATACCAGGAAGATGACAATCATAAACAACGAGCGTGAGCGCTTACCTATCACACTTTCAGATAACGCCCCCATTGATTTGCCTTTATGGCGTGAACTGGCCCACAAGGCGCCCATATCGTGCACCCCGGCAAACAATATTGTACCAAACACAACCCATAACACCGCGGGAACCCAGCCCCAATACACCGCAATAGCGGGTCCAACAATGGGGGCAGCACCGGCTACCGAGGTGAAATGGTGCCCCCACAATACCACTTTGTTAGTAGGAACAAAGTCCACACCGTCTTGTTCGGTGTGTGCGGGGGTAACGAAACTATCATCCAATTTAAATATGCGGCTTGCGATAAATTTTGAATACACAAACCAACCAAACATCATTCCGATGATGCCCAGTATAACGATGGCAATAGACTGCATGTTATTATCCTACTGTCGCATTAGTACACGCCGTAAGGGCGCTACGGTAACTAAAAGTGGGTAAAAGCATTACCCAATACGTAATTAGAACATTAATGTGGCGTTAACAAACGGGATGTTAGACTAAAGTCTCATTAACGAGAAGTTTTTTGCTACTCGTCGTACCATTTTTACGACAATTTTCATGTTTTTCCGGCAAATTTCTTAAAATTCCGCCATTTATCCCCGTGCCACTTCAAATAATACTTATTCTCGTTTATAACTATAGCCCCTAATCATCATACAAACTTGAAAACATCTATGGCTTCACCAAAATTACACATGGCATTTCGTAAATATCACCGCTGGCTGGGATTTTTCCTTGCTGGGATAATGGCTGTGTATGCCATTAGTGGGATTTTATTGATTTTCCGTCCCACCGACTTCTTAAAGTTTGAGCAAACTGAGATAAGACAATTAGACAGCGGGCTTACTGCCAAACAACTTCCTAATGTGCTTAAAATAAAGGGAAGTCGCGTTGTGGATGAAACCGATACCCACATCACCTTAAACGTGGGTGAGTATAGTAAAGCATCGGGTGAAGCGACTATTACCCGCAAGAACTACCCGTTGGTGCTTAATAAAATGGTTAAGCTACACAAAGCCACCAACAATAGCCCGCTATTTTGGCTGAATATTTTCTTTGGTATTAGCTTACTATTTTTCGTTATTTCTGCATTTTTGATGTTTATTCCCAAACTGCCCATGTATAAAAATGGATTGAAAATAGCGGGAATAGGTGCGGTGGTTACTGTACTCGTTGTCGTATTCGGCTCTTAAGCTCGCAACACCTAAAGCACCCACAGGGGCATGCTGCACAAAAGGAATACTTCACTGCAGCACGCCCAACTACCGTCAACCGTCTAATTCGTAAAGCCCACCAAAAAACGTTTCAGCTGTCGATATACAGACTGAGATTCAGGGGTTTGATGCGACACCAAATAGTCGGCATGGGACAGACCTTCATAAACGTCTAGTACGGTAGTGACACCCGCATCACGCATTTTACGGTTTACCCTTACCGTATCGCTTAAAAACATATCCCGCGTCCCTGTAACTAAAAAGGTAGGCGGAAAGTCGGTAAAGTCACCATAGATGGGCGACAATTTCGGATGGGTGAGAGGGGTATTACCCGCATATAAGCGCGCCGATGCGCCGAGTGTTCCATCGTAGGTAATCAGAATCCTATCGATGCCTTCATTGGTATACAGAGAGTCACCCGTTTTCGTTAAATCAGCCCAAGGCGTACCTGCATAAATGGCCCTTGGCGTTGCCAAACCATTTTCAATTAGCCCTTGAACAAACGCGAGCAGTAAGCCCCCGCCTGCTGAAGTGCCCCCCATAAAAATATGATTAGCATCGTATTGCTGAGATAGAACACGATAAACATGTTTAACATCATCAAGCGCTGCAGGAAACGGGGAGGCAGGTGGCATTCTATAGTCGACACTGTACACCACGATCCCCAACCTGTGGGCAACCAAAATACCCTCTTCAATAGAAGGCAAGCCGGCGAATAACACATAAGCCCCGCCGTGAATATCAATATACACATGGTCTTTGAATTCGGGAGACAGAGACTTCGGCGTTATCTTACGAACCGTTACACCCGTTATATCGAGCATCTCAACCGTCACCCCATAATGCTTACGCATGTTTTTAATTTTGGTTTTTTGCATTTTGTTTGTGGCCTGTACATAGTCACGCCACTGCGCGGCTGTCGTAGGAACAAATGACCTGGCTTCCTCCACTGAAGGCGAAGGATATTGCGCAAGCGCCGCTTTTAATTCAGCACTAATAGACTGAGGTATGGGCACCTCTTTAGCCTGTTCCCCCGCCACCACTTTATCAACACCTTGAACCATTAAAATCACCAAACTACAAAAAACAAGAAGACCATAGCGATGCATAGTATAAACACCATCGAAGTAAACCAGCGACTACCATAGCAAACCTCCACGAAAAACACGCTGTTATAAAGGCAATCACGTACTAATAGGGTCACTCTGCATCCCCTCCCCCAGACTTTCTACTATGCCGTGCAAAGGAAGTGAGTGTTGTGCCCTCTGAAACCCTACACCGCAGGGATGCGGTGTCGGAGCCCCCATGGATGGGTTCACGGCGTGTTCTAGAGTTGAACAAGCGCCCTCTGGTGTGCAGGCATAAAAAAAGCGCACCTAAGTGCGCTTTTTGGCTTGTGTTGCTAAGTCTAGATTAGTCTAGGATCTTAGATACAACACC
The DNA here is from genome assembly GCF_015767655.1 of Alteromonas sp. B31-7. Taxonomy (NCBI): domain Bacteria; kingdom Pseudomonadati; phylum Pseudomonadota; class Gammaproteobacteria; order Alteromonadales; family Alteromonadaceae; genus Alteromonas; species Alteromonas sp. B31-7. The sequence continues at coordinate 474,643 of NZ_CP065233.1, read as the reverse complement.
AGCACCTACTGTACGACCACCTTCACGGATTGCGAAACGAAGACCTTCTTCCATCGCAATCGGAGCAATTAGCTCAACTTTAAATTTAAGGTTGTCACCAGGCATTACCATTTCTACGCCTTCTGGAAGCTCTACAGCACCAGTTACGTCAGTTGTACGGAAGTAGAACTGTGGACGGTAGCCTTTGAAGAATGGAGTATGACGACCACCTTCATCTTTAGACAGTACGTATACTTCTGCTTCGAAGTTAACGTGTGGCGTGATTGAACCAGGCTTAGCTAGTACTTGACCACGTTCAACTTCGTCACGCTTAGTACCACGTAGAAGAACACCAACGTTCTCACCAGCACGGCCTTCGTCAAGAAGCTTACGGAACATCTCAACACCAGTACAAGTCGTCTTAGTTGTATCTTTGATACCAACGATTTCTACTTCTTCACCTACTTTAACGATACCTTGCTCAACACGACCTGTTACAACAGTACCACGGCCTGAGATTGAGAAAACATCTTCAATTGGAAGAATGAACGGCTTGTCGATTGCACGCTCTGGCTCTGGGATGTATGAATCAAGCGCTTCACCAAGCTCGATGATTTTCTTTTCCCATTCTGCGTCGCCTTCAAGGGCTTTAAGCGCAGAACCTTGGATAACTGGAAGGTCATCACCAGGGAATTCGTATTCGTTAAGAAGTTCACGAACTTCCATTTCTACTAGCTCTAGAAGCTCTTCATCATCAACCATGTCACATTTGTTCATGAATACGATGATGTAAGGAATACCAACCTGACGACCAAGTAGGATGTGCTCACGAGTCTGAGGCATAGGGCCATCAGTCGCAGCAACTACTAGGATACCACCGTCCATCTGAGCAGCACCGGTGATCATGTTTTTAACGTAATCAGCGTGTCCTGGGCAGTCTACGTGAGCGTAATGACGAGTAGGAGTGTCATACTCTACGTGTGAAGTAGAAATGGTGATACCACGTGCTTTCTCTTCAGGCGCGTTATCGATTTGATCGAAAGCCTGAGCAGAACCGCCGTAAGTTTTAGAAAGAACTGTAGTGATAGCTGCAGTTAGCGTAGTTTTACCGTGGTCAACGTGGCCGATAGTACCCACGTTTACGTGGGGTTTCGTACGTTCAAACTTTTCTTTTGCCATTTTTCTCGTTTCCTAAGTTAAAAGTCCGACCCACAAATAGACCGGACCGAACCTTCATTTAGATTAAATTCTAGATTCAATAATAGCCTGCGCCACATTGTTCGGCGCCTCAGAATAATTGAAGAACTCCATTGAGTATGATGCACGACCCTGCGTTTGTGAACGCAGCGCAGTAGCATACCCAAACATTTCTGAAAGCGGCACTTTTGCACGTATTATTTTAACACCTGCTACGCCATCTTCCATACCTTCGATCATGCCGCGACGACGATTTAAGTCACCAACAACATCACCCATCCAGTCTTCTGGAGTCGTTACTTCAACTTTCATAGTGGGTTCAAGCAACACCGGATTTGCTTCTGCGGCGCCATTTTTGAAACCCATAGAGCCGGCGATCTTAAACGCCATTTCAGAAGAGTCAACATCATGGTATGAACCATCGAACAATGTAACCTTAACGTCAAGTACCGGATACCCTGCTACGACACCACTTTGCAACTGCTCCTGAATTCCTTTATCGACTGCGGGGATGTACTCTTTGGGTACAACACCACCGACGATTTCGTTCACAAATTCGTAGCCTGCGCCTTCTTCCTGAGGCTCAATACGCAACCAAACATGGCCAAATTGACCACGGCCGCCCGACTGACGAACGAACTTCCCTTCCACTTCAACAGATTTACGAAGGGTTTCACGATAGGCTACCTGAGGGTTACCTACGTTACATTCAACCTTAAATTCGCGTTTCATGCGATCGACAATAATATCCAGGTGCAGTTCACCCATACCGGAAATGATTGTCTGGCCTGTCTCGTCATCTGTTCTTACTTTAAATGACGGATCTTCAGCCGCTAATTTGCTAAGTGCAAGACCCATTTTTTCTTGGTCTGCCTGCGACTTAGGTTCAACTGCAATAGAGATAACCGGCTCTGGAAAATCCATGCGCTCAAGGGTAATCACATTATTAGGATCACACAAGGTGTCGCCTGTGGTTACGTCTTTTAATCCAATGGCAGCGGCGATATCGCCAGCGCGCACTTCTTTTAACTCTTCGCGATCTTTTGCATGCATTTGAACAATACGTCCAAAGCGCTCACGCTTACCCTTCACTGGGTTATAAACCGTGTCACCCGTGTTTACCACGCCTGAGTAACAACGGAAGAAGGTAAGCGTACCCACGAATGGGTCGGTTGCAATTTTGAATGCAAGCGCAGAAAACGGCTCGTTGTCGTCTGCATGACGCTCAGCTTCTGTTTCGTCTTTGTCGTCAAGCACACCTGTGATGGCTTTAACTTCTGTCGGAGCAGGTAAAAAGTCGATAACAGCATCGAGTACAGCTTGAACACCTTTGTTTTTGAAGGCACTGCCACAAGTGGCAAGAACAATTTCGTTGTTCAAGGTACGCGTACGAAGGCCTAAACGAATCTCTTCCTCGGTGAGCTCTTCGCCTTCCAAGTACTTATCCATTAACGCTTCTGATGCTTCTGCAGCCGCTTCAATCATTTCGACACGGTACTGCTCTGCTTTATCGAGATATTCAGCCGGAATGTCTTCATAGGTAAAGGTCATACCCATGTCAGCCTCATTCCAGTTGATTGACTTCATCTTAATTAAATCGATGACGCCATGGAATTCATCTTCAGCGCCCATGTTCAATTGAATTGGAACACAGTTTGCGCCTAAACGTTTGCGGATTTGACCCACAACGCGTTCAAAATCAGCGCCAGCCCGGTCCATCTTATTGACGAACACAAGGCGTGGCACTTCATATTTATCAGCCTGTCGCCAGACTGTTTCTGATTGAGGTTCAACCCCGGAAGACCCACAAAAAACAACTACAGCGCCATCGAGAACACGTAACGAACGCTCTACTTCAATAGTAAAGTCTACGTGTCCAGGGGTGTCTATGATGTTGATCCTGTGTTGATCGTACTGTTGCTCCATACCAGACCAGAAACAGGTAGTGGCAGCAGACGTGATAGTAATACCACGCTCCTGCTCTTGTTCCATCCAGTCCATGGTTGCAGCACCATCATGCACTTCACCGATTTTATGAGACAGTCCTGTATAAAACAGAACACGCTCTGTGGTCGTGGTTTTACCCGCGTCCACGTGAGCCACAATACCAATATTGCGATAACGCTCAATCGAGGTCTTACGAGGCATAAATCTCTCTCAGTTATATAACGTTGATTACCAACGGTAATGAGCAAACGCTTTGTTTGCTTCGGCCATACGGTGAACGTCTTCACGTTTCTTAACCGCTGAACCTTTGTTTTCTGCAGCATCAAGCATTTCAGCCGCTAGGCGTTGTGCCATAGACTTTTCGCCACGTTTACGTGCAGCTTCTACCATCCAACGCATACCTAGTGCATTACGACGAACTGGACGTACTTCAACTGGAACCTGATAAGTTGAACCACCTACACGACGAGATTTAACCTCTACAGTAGGACGGATGTTATCAAGTGCTTCCTCGAATACATCTAGGTGTGCCTTGCCGGTTTTTTCAGCAACAATATCAAGCGCACCGTAAACGATTTTTTCAGCGACTGACTTTTTGCCGTCGAGCATTACGACATTCATGAATTTTGCAAGTAGTTGTGAACCGAACTTCGGCTCAGGTAGGATTTTACGTTGACCTACGACTCTTCTTCTTGGCATTTTCTCTTCTCCGTATGAATTCAGGGATAACCCAAAACTCTTAAACTTCAGTTTGGCCTTACTAACGGAGAACCGTTAAGATTTAGGCTTCTTCGCACCGTACTTAGAACGGGCTTGCTTACGATCGTTAACGCCTGCACAGTCAAGGGTACCGCGAACTGTGTGATAACGAACACCTGGTAAGTCTTTAACACGACCACCACGGATAAGTACTACACTGTGCTCTTGTAGGTTGTGACCTTCACCACCGATGTATGAAGAAACTTCAAAACCGTTAGTTAGACGTACACGACATACTTTACGTAGTGCAGAGTTTGGTTTCTTTGGCGTAGTAGTATATACACGAGTACATACACCACGTCTTTGTGGACAAGCTTGCAAAGCAGCTACGTTGCTTTTTTCAACGGGCTTTTTGCGAGGCTTGCGCACTAACTGGTTAACTGTTGCCATTAACTAGCTCCTGATTAAAAACTACGAAAACCCAATCACTATGATTGGGTCCATACTAATGCGACTTCATCTTCGTCGCTCTCTTATTGCTAACCCTGTGCTCGTCAGGTTTAGCAGAGCTCTGATACAAAAAACCGCGCCCCTTTTCTGTTACCTTTTAAAGGCTATCAAAAATCGGGTCGCGGAATATTAATGATCATCGCCCTGACTGTCAAGCTGTACAAAGGATAGGCAGTTAATATTCCTAAAATATGTCAGCTTGACGTGCCAATTTGTTAGGAGCACGTTAACGTGCTCCCATAATCATACCTTATTCGGCAGTATCTTCGTCTGCACCCGCATTTAGCGCTTCGGTTAATGCCTGTTCTGCTTCTGCAGCAGATACTGACATTTCTTCGATTTGCTCTTTGCGTTTTTGTGCACGACGTTCGTGGTAAGCGAAACCGGTACCCGCTGGAATGAGTCGACCAACGATTACGTTTTCTTTCAGACCACGTAGGTCATCTTCTTTACCTTGAACCGCAGCTTCGGTAAGAACACGGGTTGTTTCTTGGAACGAGGCCGCTGAGATAAATGACTCAGTAGACAGTGACGCTTTGGTGATACCAAGCAGTTGTGTTTCATACTGCGCTGGGATCTTACCGTGTTTTTCAATTTCACGGTTAGCCACTTTAACGTTCGAGACTTCAACCTGCTCGCCTTCAAGGAACTGGGTATCGCCTGGGTGCGTGATAATACATTTACGTAGCATCTGACGGATAACGACTTCAATGTGCTTATCGTTAATTTTTACACCCTGTAGACGGTATACTTCCTGAACTTCGTTCACGATGTAGTTCGCTACCGCTGAGATACCACGTAGACGCAAGATATCATGTGGAGATTCTGGACCATCGGCGATAACTTCACCTTTTTCCACTTTCTCACCTTCAAACACGTTAAGTTGACGCCACTTGGGAATCATCTCTTCGTATGCGTCGCCGTCTGGCGGCGTGATAACAAGACGTTTCTTACCTTTGGTTTCTTTACCAAAGCCGATAGTACCTGACACTTCTGCAAGAATAGCTGGCTCTTTCGGTTTACGCGCTTCAAACAGGTCGGCTACGCGAGGTAGACCACCGGTAATATCACGGGTCTTCGAGCTTTCTTGAGGTATACGTGCTAGCACATCACCTTCATTAGCCACTTTGCCTTCTTTCGCTTCAATAGTGGTGAAGCTCGGAAGACGAATTTCTTGAAGACCGAACTCGTCGCTCTCTAGAATTAGCTTAGGCTCTTTAGAGTTAACCTTAGAAAGATCTTTCACTACGATACGTGTAAGACCGGTCAGCTCATCCTGCTGCATCTCGGTGTTAGAGTCGTCAATGTCAGCGAAGCTAATCTTAGCTGCACGTTCAGTAACGATTGGGTGACTATGCGGATCCCAGTTAGCAACAATGTCGCCAGCTGCAATCGTTGCACCGTCATCCACGCTAAGTACAGCACCGTATGGCACTTTATAGCGCTCTTTCTCACGACCTTGCTCATCAATAACAGTAAGCTCGGTTGAACGAGAAACGATAACCAATTTGCTATCAGAGTTACGTACGAACTTCGCATTGTGTAGCTTAAGGCTACCCGCTGTTTTAACCTGTACGCTGTTTTCTGCTGATGCTCTTGATGCCGCACCACCGATGTGGAAGGTACGCATGGTAAGCTGTGTACCTGGTTCACCGATTGACTGTGCTGCAATAACACCAACCGATTCACCACTACCTACCATGTGACCACGTGCTAGGTCACGACCGTAACACTTAGCACATACGCCGAAGTCGTTGTCACAAGTGATTACTGAGCGAACCATAACTTGATCCACTGAGTTCGCTTCCAACATGTCTACTAGCGCTTCATCAAGCAATACGTTACGTTCAACAAGCACTTCATCAGAACCTGGCTTGATAACGTCTTCAGCGATAACACGACCGAGTACACGTTCACGTAGTGGCTCAACAACGTCTCCACCTTCGATAAGTGGTGTCATTTGAACACCTTCGAATGTGCCACAGTCGTCGTTAGTGATAACCAAATCTTGTGCAACGTCTACTAGACGACGGGTTAGGTAACCCGAGTTAGCAGTCTTAAGTGCAGTATCCGCTAGACCTTTACGCGCACCGTGAGTAGAGATGAAGTACTGTAGTACGTTCAGACCTTCACGGAAGTTCGCCGTAATTGGTGTTTCGATGATTGAGCCATCTGGCTTAGCCATCAGACCACGCATACCCGCTAACTGACGAATCTGTGCGGCACTACCACGAGCACCGGAGTCAGCCATCATGTAAACAGAGTTAAATGATGATTGCTCTTCTTCTTCGCCATCGCGGTTAATTACGATGTCAGTCTTAAGGTTATCCATCATGGCCTTTGCAACTTTCTCGTTGGCATTAGACCAGATATCGATAACTTTGTTGTAACGCTCACCCGCGGTAACAAGACCGTTTTGGAACTGTTCCTGAATTTCGATAACTTCTGCTTCAGCCGCGTCGATAATTTCTTTCTTAGCAGCAGGGATAACCATATCGTCGATACCAACAGATGCACCCGCGATCATCGCGTAGTGGAAACCGGTATACATGATTTGGTCAGCAGCAATGACTGTGTCTTTCAGACCTAGCGTACGGTAACAAGCATTCAATAGTTTTGAAATTTGCTTTTTACCCATGGCTTGGTTGATGATTTCAAACGGCAGACCCTTAGGTAGGATCAGTGAGAAAATCGCACGACCAACCGTAGTGTCAGTGAGCGTAACTTTCTCAGTTTTGTTGCCATCTTCATCGATGTCGAATTCTGAAATACGTACTTTAACGCGAGAATGAAGCTCAGCATTACCTGTACGGTATGCTTTTTCTGCTTCGTTCGGGCTGGTAAATACCATGCCTTCGCCTAAGCCGTTTACTTTGTCACGGGTTAAGTAGTAAAGACCTAATACAACGTCCTGTGAAGGTACGATGATTGGTTCACCATTCGCCGGTGACAGAATGTTGTTCGTAGACATCATTAACGCACGTGCTTCTAGCTGTGCTTCGATTGTCAACGGAACGTGTACCGCCATTTGGTCTCCATCGAAGTCGGCGTTATACGCCGCACACACTAGCGGGTGAAGCTGAATCGCTTTACCTTCGATAAGTGTTGGTTCGAATGCTTGGATACCCAAACGGTGAAGTGTAGGTGCACGGTTAAGTAGTACCGGGTGTTCGCGGATAACGTCGTCTAGTACGTCCCAAACCTCTGGTGCTTCGCGCTCTACAAGCTTCTTAGCTGCTTTAATTGTTGTGGCTAAACCACGGCCTTCAAGCTTACCGTAGATAAACGGTTTGAATAGCTCAAGTGCCATCTTCTTAGGAAGACCACACTGGTGAAGACGTAGTGTAGGACCAACGGTAATTACAGAACGGCCTGAGTAGTCAACACGCTTACCAAGAAGGTTTTGACGGAAACGACCTTGCTTACCTTTGATCATGTCTGCAAGCGACTTAAGTGGACGCTTGTTAGAACCCGTGATCGCACGACCACGACGACCGTTATCTAGAAGGGCATCTACCGCTTCCTGAAGCATACGTTTTTCGTTACGTACGATAATATCAGGAGCCGCAAGGTCTAGAAGACGCTTAAGACGGTTGTTACGGTTGATAACACGACGGTATAAATCGTTAAGGTCAGACGTTGCAAAACGGCCGCCATCTAGTGGTACTAGCGGACGTAAATCCGGTGGAAGAACCGGAAGTACTGTCAAGATCATCCACTCTGGCTTATTACCAGACTGTTGGAATGATTCTAGTAACTTAAGACGCTTAGTGATTTTCTTACGCTTAGTCTCAGAGTTAATTGAAGGTAACTCTTCACGCATGGCTGCTACATCGGCATCAACGTCAAGGACAGTTAGCAAATCGAAAACCGCTTCGGCACCCATTTTAGCGTCGAACTCGTCACCGTGCTCTTCTAGAGAGTCAAGGTACTCTTCTTCGTTAAGAAGTTGTCCACGTTCTAGGGTCGTCATACCTGGCTCGGTTACCACGTATGATTCAAAATAAAGCACGCGTTCGATATCACGCAGTGTCATATCAAGCATTAAGCCGATACGAGACGGGAGTGATTTAAGGAACCAGATGTGTGCCACTGGGCTAGCTAGCTCGATGTGGCCCATACGCTCACGACGAACTTTAGTCAGCGTCACTTCAACGCCACACTTCTCGCAGATAACACCACGGTGCTTAAGACGCTTATACTTGCCGCAAAGACATTCGTAGTCTTTTACCGGACCAAAGATACGCGCACAGAACAGCCCGTCACGCTCAGGCTTGAACGTACGGTAGTTAATGGTTTCAGGCTTTTTAACTTCACCAAATGACCATGAACGAATCATGTCAGGTGAAGCAAGACCAATGCGAATATTATCGAATTCTTCGGTCTTGTTTTGTTGCTTTAGAAACTTTAATAAGTCTTTCACATTACTCTCCCAGCGGAGTCAGTCTCTAGAACCCGGCGCAAGCGCCGGGCCATCTCATATCATTACGCAGCGATTGCCGTGTTACTTTTCTTCAAGCTCGATGTTGATACCCAACGAGCGAATTTCTTTAAGTAATACGTTGAATGATTCTGGCATGCCAGGCTCCATTCTGTGGTCGCCATCGACGATGTTCTTGTACATCTTAGTACGGCCGTTAACATCATCCGACTTAACAGTAAGCATTTCCTGAAGGGTATATGCTGCACCGTAAGCTTCAAGGGCCCACACTTCCATCTCACCGAAGCGCTGACCACCAAACTGAGCTTTACCACCCAGCGGCTGTTGCGTAACAAGGCTGTACGAACCAGTAGAACGCGCGTGCATCTTGTCGTCTACTAAGTGGTTCAGTTTCAGCATGTACATGTAACCCACGGTTACAGGACGCTCAAACTCGCGACCAGTACGACCGTCGAACAAAGAAATCTGACCGCTTTCTGGAATATCAGCTAGCTTTAACATTTCTTTGATTTCAGATTCGCGTGCACCGTCAAATACAGGTGTTGCTACTGGAACACCTTTACGTAGGTTTTCGGCTAAGCGACGAACTTCGTGATCAGTGAAGTTATCAATGTCCACCTCTTGGTGATTTTCACCAAGTTCGTACACCTTCTTCAAGAATTCACGTAATTCTGCCAACTCACGCTGCTCTTTAATCATGCGATCAATCTTCACACCGAGACCATGGGCTGCCATGCCTAAGTGAGTTTCTAAGATTTGACCGATGTTCATACGAGACGGTACACCTAGAGGGTTAAGCACGATATCTACCGGCGTACCGTTAGCATCGTATGGCATGTCTTCTACTGGCTGGATAGTCGAGATAACACCTTTGTTACCGTGACGACCGGCCATTTTATCACCCGGTTGGATGTGACGTTTAACCGCTAGGTAAACCTTAACAATTTTAAGAACACCTGGTGCTAGGTCATCGCCTTGCGTGATCTTACGACGCTTAGTTTCAAACTTCTTATCGAAGTCTTCTTTAATTTCGGCGTGTTGATCTGCAATTTGGTCAATCTCTAGCTGCGCGTCTTCATCGTTAAGTGCAATTTCGAACCACTTCTCGCGAGGCATGCTGTCAAGCTTAGCTTGATCAACACCAGCGCGGTTAAATGCGTTACGAGCACGTGCAAAGATACCATCCGCTAAGATTTCAAATTCATCAGTAAGATCTTTCTTAACCTGACGAAGTTGCATGTCTTCGATTTCAAGCGCGCGTTTGTCTTTCTCTACACCATCACGGGTAAATACTTGAACGTCGATAACGGTACCGTGAACTGAGTTAGGTACACGTAGAGACGTGTCTTTAACATCAGACGCTTTCTCACCGAAGATAGCTCTTAATAGCTTCTCTTCTGGCGTAAGTTGGGTTTCACCTTTAGGTGTCACTTTACCTACTAGAATGTCACCGCCTTTCACTTCTGCACCAATGTAAACAACACCAGATTCATCAAGCTTGCTTAATGCAGATTCACCTACGTTCGGGATATCAGAAGAAATTTCTTCTGGCCCAAGCTTAGTATCACGAGCAATACAGCTTAGCTCCTGAATGTGGATTGTAGTGAACCGGTCTTCTTGTGCTACACGCTCAGAAATAAGGATTGAATCCTCAAAGTTGTAACCATTCCAAGGCATGAACGCGATACGCATGTTCTGGCCTAGAGCAAGGTCACCTAAGTCTGTAGAAGGACCATCAGCAAGTACATCGCCTGTCACAATCGGGTCACCCACGCTACACGTCGGCTTCTGATTGATACAGGTGTTCTGGTTAGAACGGGTGTACTTAGTCAGGTTATAGATATCGATACCCGCTTCGCCAGGAAGCATTTCTTCTTCATCGACTTTAATAACGATACGACTTGCGTCAACATAATCGACAACACCACCGCGTTTAGCGACAACAGTTACACCTGAGTCTACCGCGATAGTGCGTTCCATACCTGTACCTACTAGCGGCTTATCGGCGCGTAGTGTTGGTACAGCCTGACGTTGCATGTTGGCACCCATCAGTGCGCGGTTAGCATCATCGTGTTCAAGGAACGGAATAATACTTGCCGCAATTGAAACGATTTGCTGTGGTGAAACGTCCATGTATTTGATGTCTTCTGTAGGCATCAAAGTAGTTTCACCGCGGTGACGACATGGAATAAGGTCGTCAACTAGCTCACCATTTTCAGTTAGCGCAATGTTTGCCTGTGCAATGGCGTATTGGCCTTCTTCAATCGCAGATAAATAATCGATTTCGTCAGTAACCACACCGTCTACGATACGACGGAACGGCGTTTCTAAGAAACCGAAATCATTGGTGCGCGCGAAGCTCGCCAATGAGTTAATTAGACCGATGTTCGGGCCTTCAGGGGTTTCGATTGGACATAGACGACCATAGTGGGTCGGGTGTACGTCTCGAACTTCGAAGCCTGCACGTTCACGGGTAAGACCACCCGGACCTAAAGCAGAAATACGACGCTTATGCGTGACTTCTGAAAGCGGGTTGTTTTGGTCCATGAACTGAGAAAGCTGTGATGAACCAAAGAACTCTTTAACGGCAGCTGAGATAGGCTTAGCATTAATGAGGTCTTGAGGCATAACATTGTCAAGATCGCCTAAGCTAAGACGCTCTTTAACAGCACGCTCAACACGCACTAAACCAACACGGAATTGGTTTTCTGCCATTTCACCTACAGAACGGATACGACGGTTACCTAGGTGATCGATATCATCAACTTCGTCTTTACCATCACGAATCATTATTAGCTGTTTCATAACAGAAATAATGTCTTCTTTATCTAGTGTGCCAGAACCAATGAGTTCTTCACGACCAAGACGACGGTTAAACTTCATGCGACCAACAGATGACAAGTCATAACGTTCTTCAGAGAAGAACAAGTTATCAAACAAGGTTTCCGCTGCATCTTTCGTTGGTGGCTCACCAGGACGCATCATACGGTAGATTTCAACAAGCGCCTCTAGGCGGTTAGTTGATGAATCGATACGTAATGTGTCAGAGATGTATGAACCGTGGTCTAATTCGTTGATATAAAGCGTTTCGAACTCTTTGATGCCCGCTTGGCTTAACGCAGCAAGATTTTCAAGAGTGAGTTCGTCGTTCGCGCTAACAATGACTTCGCCAGTGTCTTCATTGACGTAAGTAGCAGCAAATACACGACCAATCAGGTAATCTGCAGGTACTTCTAGTTCAGTAAGACCGGCTTTTTCCAAGGCACGAGTGTGACGAGCAGAAACACGACGCCCGGTTTCAACAACCACGTTGCCTTCGCCATCAATGATATCAAAGGCGGCTGTTTCACCACGTAGGCGATCAGGCACCACTTCCATCATTAACTTGTCTTTATCAATACGTACGCTAACTTTGTCAAAGAAGGTATCTAGGATCTCTTCTGACGTCATTTCTAGCGCGCGTAAGATGATAGTTGCAGGCAACTTACGACGACGGTCAATACGAACAAATAGGTTATCTTTCGGGTCAAACTCAAAGTCTAACCACGAACCACGGTAAGGAATGGCACGTGCGTTATAAAGCACTTTACCTGACGAGTGGGTTTTACCTTTGTCGTGATCAAAGAAGACACCTGGTGAACGGTGTAGCTGTGACACGATAACACGCTCAGTACCATTGATAACGAACGTACCGTTCTCGGTCATCAATGGGATCTCGCCCATGTACACTTCTTGTTCTTTAATATCTTTTACGGTACCTGGGGCAGCGTCTTTATCGAACAACACTAACCGTAGTTTTACTCTTAACGGAGCAGAGAAAGTTACACCGCGAATTTGACATTCTTTAACGTCAAATACTGGCTCTCCCAGGCGGTAGCTTACATATTGAAGCTCTGAATTACCTGAGTAACTTTTAATTGGAAAAACGGAACGAAATGCTGCTTCCAAACCGTATTGAGCATCTGCGTCGATCTCAATAAACTTTTTGAAAGAATCAAGCTGAATTGAAAGAAGGTATGGAATTTCCAATACCTGTGGGCGTTTGCCAAAATCCTTACGGATACGTTTCTTTTCGCTATAAGAGTAAACCATGGGTTCCTCAGCCTGCTGATTTATGACCCAACCTGCTGCAAAATGCTTTAAAACGCGTGCTATGGGCTAAAAGCTGCGTTTTAAATGGCGCACTAAGCAACAAACTTCCACAACCCTTTTTCGGGTAGATACACCAGCATACAACAAAATTCAACTTATTATTAGTTAACTTGTTGGATTTTTATGCTTTTTATGGGTATTTCCGAATTACGCATTTAGCCGTGTAGTCAAGGGTTAGAATCTACACGCTATACAGCGCAAAAAGGCTGGTGGTTCAAAAAACCACCAGCCTTGCCGTCTCAGGCAAATAATCTAAACAAATAGATTACTTGATTTCAACTTCAGCGCCAGCTTCAACTAGCTGTGCTTTAAGTTCTTCAGCTTCTTCTTTGCTTACGCCTTCTTTGATAGCTTTAGGAGCAGATTCAACTACTTCTTTAGCTTCTTTAAGACCTAGGCCAGTCGCGCCGCGAACTGCTTTGATTACTGCAACTTTGTTGCCACCGAATGAAGTCATTACAACGTCAAATTCAGTTTTCTCTTCTGCTGCTGCTTCACCGCCAGCTGCTGGACCAGCTACAGCTACTGCTGCAGTTGCTTCAACACCGAACTTTTCTTCAGCTGCTTCGATTAGCTCTACCAATTCCATAACTGGCATTTCAGCAATCGCGTTTAAGATATCTTCTTTAGTTAGAGCCATGTTCTCTAAACTCCTGGGTTTTGAATGTTAAAAAAATCAATATGCCAAAAACGGGAATTACTTCTCGTCTTTGATCGCCGCCAATACGCGCACAAACTTGGTAGGAACTTCGTTGATTGTTTGAACGAATTTGCCCACCGGTGCTTTGAAGGTTGCAAGAAGTTTTGCAAGCGCTTCGTCGCGAGTTGGAAGTGAAGCCACTGCGTCCAATTTCTCTGGACCAAGAAGACCACTACCAATTGATAGTGCTGTTACTTTTAGCTTATCGTTCCCTTTCGCAAAGTCTTTGAAAAGACGTGCCGCACCGCCTGGTGCGTCGATTGAGAAACCATAGATAAGCGGACCAGTAAGAGCGCTATCGATGTCTGCAAATTTGCTGTCTGCCAATGCACGCTTAGCTAGAGTATTACGTACAACCTTTAGGTATACGCCTTGCTCACGAGCTTTAACGCGCAGGTCAGTCAGTTCTGCAACTTCCATCCCACGGTATTCAGCGACGGCAACGGATAGAGCGCGAGACGCAACTTCAGAAACTTCTGCTACGATCTCTTTTTTTGCTGCTAAACCTAGTGCCACTGAGTTCACCTCTTTGTATCTGACTTTGCTTGTAGTTTCCTACTTACGCCGTCAGGGTTCACAGATTGATATCAACCAACACAGTTGATACCGCTCTACGGTGTTTGTTACCCCAGAGAGTCTGAGTCAAACCACCGTCTGCGCAGGTTGTTGTATTAAGCAATGTGTTGACTGTGAAAGTTCTCTTACCTCTTTCACCACATCGCACCTGCGGTCTTGGACGGGAGCTGCTTACTAGCACTGCTATGTACACAGCTCCAACCCATAACCTTTCAGAGATCCAATGGGAGATAATCCCTTTGGAATTAAAGACCTACAGAAGCCTTGTCAAGAGATACGCCAGCGCCCATAGTGGTGCTTAGGCTGATCTTCTTGATATAAGTACCTTTAGCAGAAGAAGGCTTAGCTTTCTTCAATGCTTCAAGTAGTGCTTCAAGGTTTTCTTGAATTTGGTTTGCTTCGAACGCAATTTTACCGATGCTAGCGTGGATGATACCGTTCTTATCGTTACGGTAGCGTACCTGGCCCGCTTTCGCGTTCTTAACAGCAGTAGCAACGTCTGGCGTTACTGTACCCGTTTTAGGGTTAGGCATAAGGCCACGTGGACCTAAGATTTGACCTAGTTGACCAACAACACGCATTGCGTCTGGGCTAGCCACTACAACGTCAAAGTTCATTTCGCCTTTTTTAACTTGCTCAGCTAGGTCGTCCATACCAACAATGTCAGCACCGGCTTCTTTCGCTGCTTCAGCATTTGCACCTTGAGTGAATACAGCAACACGAACGTCTTTACCAGTACCGTTTGGAAGCACTGTTGCGCCACGAACGTTTTGGTCAGATTTTTTCGCATCGATACCAAGGTTAACTGCTACGTCAACGCTTTCTGCGAACTTAGCTGTTGCTAGTTCTTTAAGAAGCGCTACCGCTTCATTGATTTCGTACTCTTTAGTCGCTTCAACTTTGTCGCGAATAAGACGAGCGCGTTTCGTTAATTTAGCCATTCGATTAGTCCTCTACGTTCAAGCCCATTGAGCGAGCAGAACCCGCGATAGTGCGTACCGCTGCATCTAAGTCAGCTGCAGTTAGATCTGGCTCTTTAGTTTTAGCAATCTCTTCTAGCTGAGCGCGAGTAACTTTACCCACTTTCTCAGTATTAGGACGGCCAGAACCACTCTTGATGCCAGCTGCTTTCTTAAGCAGGTAAGACGCAGGAGGAGTCTTAGTTTCGAATGTGAAAGAGCGATCTTCGTATACCGTAATTTCTACTGGTACCGGAGCGCCTTTTTCAAGGCTATCAGTTTTCGCATTGAAAGCCTTACAGAATTCCATGATGTTCACACCATGTTGACCTAGTGCAGGACCAACTGGTGGACTTGGGTTAGCAGAACCAGCTGCAACCTGAAGCTTGATAATACCGCTTACTTTTTTAGCCATTTTACATGCTCTCTTGTTTGGGTCTAACGCCTCGCAAATACAGAGAATATTTGCTCAATCGGCTTCCCGTTTCCGTTTAAAAGGGCGCGCATTATATAAGGTGATTAATTGCTATGCAAGCATTAATGTGATTAAAAAACGATCTCACGGACAGTTTTTTAATGGAATTCTTCGGCAGATAATTATAAAGCCAACTCACTGGCAATGACTATCAAGAGGAAATGAAATGGAATACCTGATGGGTACGCTATTGTGGTTAGCATGGGTAGCTGCCCTCAATGTCGTATTTAAGGGCGTATTGAAAGTCGGCTTTTGGGGCGCTATAAGCGACGCACCACAACTTTCGTCTTGGCAAGCACACCTACTGCAAGGCATATTCATTCTTGCCCTATTAGTCCCTGCTTACTTGCTTATTCCTTTTGGAAACGTTTCTTGAATAACGCTATACCGACAAAAACGTAATTAAAAACAAAAAACCTGCCAGAAGCAGGTTTTTTATTCGATAAAGCTAAAGGGCGATTAACCTTTTTCTACTTGACCAAATTCTAGGTCTACTGGTGTAGAGCGACCGAAGATAAGCACCGATACTTTCACGCGACTCTTTTCGTAGTCGACTTCTTCTACCACACCGTTGAAGTCTGCAAAAGGACCATCGGTAACACGAACCACTTCGCCCGGCTCGAACAAAGTTTTTGGCTTTGGCTTATCAACCGACTCTTCAAGACGGTTTAAGATAGCGTCTGCTTCTTTTTGCGTAATAGGCATTGGGCGATCTGATGTACCACCGATAAACCCTAGTACACGAGGCACACTTTTCACTAAGTGCCATGAATCTTCGTTCATCGCCATTTCAACCAATACATAACCAGGGTAAAACTTACGCTCTGATTTACGTTTTTGGCCTGCACGCATTTCAACCACTTCTTCTGTCGGTACAAGTACCTGACCGAAGTGCTCTTCCATGTTGTGCATTTTGATGTACTCAAGCAGAGTCTTTTTTACACGTGCTTCATACTGCGAATATGCTTGTACTACGTACCATCTTTTCTTAATTGCTTCTTCAGACATACGTTATGCTCCTATTCCAGTAATAAAGCCCACAAGACGAACAATAATGCCGTCTAGGCCCCACAAAATGAGTGACATTACCAAGGTAGCAGCGAGTACGATGATAGTGGTTTGATTAGCCTCTTGGCGAGTAGGCCATACCACCTTGCGTACCTCAGTACGAGATTCTTTTGCAAAACTTAAGAAATTACCGCCTTTGGTGGTAGATGCAGCAAGAAAGCCCGCAATTGCCACTACGACTACGGCCGCAACCGCACGGTAAAGTACCGAAATTTCGCCATACATGGTGTTAGCCGTAACTAAACCAGCAAGTAGGGCAAACACGATTACCCATTTAAACATGTCCAAGCCATTGGACTGATTTTCCGTTTTTTCGCTCATGTCACGATCCTAGCACTACAGCGTCGTTTAGCTCACGTTAATACGAAAGCACTTAATCTGGCAGGGGTGGAGGGACTCGAACCCCCAACCATCGGTTTTGGAGACCGCTGTTCTACCAATTCGAACTACACCCCTGTGGCGTTAAACTCACAAATTTTACTTACACTACCCTTGGGAATTCAGCGTCTTTTCGTTGGAAAGTGCGGTATCGCAAGGGAGGGACGCGTATTATACTCAAGAATGCAATGGGCACAAGGATTTTTCCACCCATACTGTCACTCGACACCAATAAAGCCCCCTGTTTGATGCGCCCACAACTTGGCGTAAATGCCATTGTGTTCAAGTAATTGTGCGTGGCTCCCCTGTTCTACAATTTTGCCTTTATCCAACACAAGTAGCCTGTCCATTTGCGCTATGGTTGAAAGTCGATGGGCAATGGCCAGTACCGTTTTGCCTTCCATAACTTTATCGAGACACGCTTGTATCGCCGCTTCCACTTCTGAATCTAGGGCGGAGGTGGCTTCATCAAGAATTAATACGGGGGCATCTTTCAATAGCACTCGAGCAATGGCCACCCGTTGTCTTTGCCCACCTGACAGCTTCACACCTCGCTCGCCCACATGAGCATCGTATCCAGTGCGCCCCTGACTATCGGTGAGCGTAAGGATAAACTCATGGGCCTCGGCTTGTTTGGCTGCACGAATCATATCCTCTTCTGTGGCGTCGGTTCTGCCATATAAAATATTGTCGCGAACCGAGCGGTGCATCAACGAGGTGTCTTGAGTCACCATGCTTATTTTCGCGCGTAAGGTTTCTTGGCCTACTTGGGTAATGTCTTGGCCATCAATGGCAATGTGTCCACTTTGGGCATCATAAAAACGCATTAACAGGTTCACTAGGGTAGATTTTCCCGCCCCAGAACGACCGACCAAACCCACTTTTTCCCCTGGTTTGATGGCTAAGTCGAGTTGTCGGAATACATCTATAGGCTTGTTTCCGGCCCCCGTATAAGAGAAGTGGATATTGTCGAATGTTATTGCGCCGCCGTTAACCGTCAGAGCATTCGCCTTAGGGGCATCTTTTACCGCAATGGGTTGCGCCAAGGTATTCATGCCATCTTGAACGGTGCCTAAATTCTCAAATAAGCCAGACACTTCCCACATGATCCAATGCGACATACCGTTGAGGCGTAAACACAAACTTATCGCAATGGCGATATCGCCAGCACTGGCAATATTTTCTAACCAAAGGTGTATCGACAACGCACCTATAACAAAAATCAGTATGGCATTGGCCATTTCAACGCAAAATTCGAGTACGGTAACAAGGCGCATTTGCGGGTATACGGTTTTTAAAAAGCCGTCCATGCTTTCTTTGGCGTAATCGGCCTCTCGTCGGCTATGGGAAAACAGTTTTACCGTGGTGATATTGGTGTAACTATCAACAATACGCCCAGTCATTAGTGAACGGGCGTCAGCCTGCCGCTGAGAAACAACTTTCAGCTTAGGCACCAATACACGAAGAATACATATATAGACAAAAAACCAAACAATAAGCGGTACCGCTAATCGCCAATCCGTGCTGAAAATTAGCACCACCATTGAAATGAAGTACACACAAATGTACACCATTAAATCGAGCACTTTGGTTACCGTTTCACGCACTGATAACGCAGTTTGCATCACCTTTGTTGCTACCCTACCAGCAAATTCGTTATGAAAAAAGGTGAGGCTTTGCCCTAGTAAATAGCGGTGAGCCTGCCAGCGAATTCGCATGGGATAGTTCCCCATTAACGACTGCCTAGAAAACAATGAGCGCAGCAAAATAAAACCGGGAATAAGTACCAATACCGTGGTTCCCATCCCCACCAATGTCCATTTTTGCTCATCAAGAAAGGTGTCTCTGTTTTGCTCGGAAAACCAGTCCACCATTTGGCCAAGAAACCCAAACAGCGCGACTTCCAGCACAGCGACGATTGCACTTAATAAGGAAACAATAGCGATAACCCCCCACATGCCCTGGGTGTAGTATTTGCAAAAAGCGACAATACCTTTAGGAGGTTGAGCGGGTGGCGTGTCGGGAAAGGGCTTAGTTAAGCGCTCGAAAAATGAAAACATGGGTATGACTCACGTGGTTATACATCAACTGCAAATTATCTACAGGATTCTACACCATCTATTCGGTGCTATCGGTAAAACCTTTCACATTTTCCTCACTCTGAACGTTCACGCCTTACGCTAAGGTAGAAAAGACTGAAAGTGGTCTAACCTTTGTCGATAGTTTGGAATTATCTCGCGCCCATCACATATTGATGTAATGCTGACAGTTCTATGGGTATTAACATAAAGAAATAACAGTGATTTTAGCCTTTCAGTACACCGAATGCCGTTTTTCAGCTAGACTCCACCCTATGTCTACATTTAGCGTTTTCATTTATTGATGAAAGTTTTTACCGCGCGCCAAGCTATTTTTAACCGTCGCCAACATACTGTTGCCTACGAGGTCTTCTTTCGCGACGGTATTGAAAACGTCTTCCCAAAGGGTGTTGACCCTACCGTGGCAACCTCTCGGCTTATTGTAAATCAACATTTAAACGTGGGTATTACCGCTATTACCAACGGTAAACGCGCCCTCGTTAACTTTTCTCAGCAAGGCCTGATTGACCGCATCCCTTCTCTGATGCCGCCTAATGATATCGTTATAGAGGTGCTTGAAGATGTGGAGCCCACTGACGAAGTGTATGAAGCGTGTCGAGAGCTTTTTCACAAAGGCTATCGAATGGCCTTGGACGATTTTTTGTATCACAAGGATTGGGAGCGGTTCTTAAACTTCACCCGATTATTAAAGTTTGATATTCAAAACACCCCGTTAGAAGAAATCGCACCGCTTGTAGAAAAGTTTAAAAAACGCAAAGGCCTTAAACTGCTTGCGGAAAAAGTAGAAACACAAGAAGAGTTTATGCTGGCAAAAAAAATGGGCTTTGATTTCTTCCAAGGTTACTTTTTCTGTAAACCTGAAATGATTGAAAACAAGGATATTGAAGCGCAGCATGCCATGACGCTGATTATCTATCATGAAGCGTTAAAGCCGTTTTTAAACTACACAAAACTTGCGAGTTATTTCGAGCAAGATGTTAGCCTGAGTTACAAGCTTTTGCGCTTTACGAATTCAGGTCTATTTGTATTAAAAGAGCCCATTGAATCTATAAAGCAAGCCCTAGTCTATTTGGGAGAAGAGCAAGCAAGGAAATTCATTTGCTTAATTGCCACCGCCCACCTACGCAAAAATAAACCCGTAGAAATTATTAGAATGTCGATTATTCGTGCTCGCTTTTGTGAACAAATCGCCAAACACGTTGCCCCGGGCGCTTCTGATAGCGCCTTCATGGTGGGCCTGTTTTCCATGATAGATGCCTTACTTGATACGCCCATGGCGTCGTTACTTGCTAAGTTACCGCTCAGTGAAGATATTAAAACGGCGCTACTGGGGGAAAAGAGTTTGTTACTGAATACCTTAGAATTGGTCAAAGCCTACGAGGCTGGCAGTTGGTGGGCCATCACGAAAAAAGCGGAACTGATTAATATTCCCCAAGATGATTTGCCCGATATGCACCGCAATGCAACCTTGTGGTCTGAAACCTACGAGACCATCAGTTAACCCATTAGGTCACAGGAATTACCGATAGCTTTGCCGTTATTTTCTACGCTAACGTTATTCGTTGCCGTACTCGGTAACATTTTCATGCCCTGTGTTAATACGATACATTCCTTTTACGAGCACCCCGCTGGCATAATGCCGCTATCCATTGCCAGCCCACGCATAGTGGGCGTTTAACCCTAACTATTTAACTGGTGTGGTTCCTGCTTTTCCTATTAGTAAGCCAGTGAGTGTATTCACTGATGTCATTGAATTACCCTTGACTCACAAATAAGGAGAGCATGATGAATAAACGCAAAATAACCGCAATGGTAGGCGCAGTATCGTTAGCACTCAGTTCAGCAAGTTTCGCGGCTCACCATGATGACGATCATATCAGTGTGGTAATGAAAGATTTAAAAACCGAGAGCAGCATGGGCACAGTTAAAGTGAGTGACTATGATGACGATGGCGTGGTTTTCACCCCTAATCTTAAAGGGTTAACCCCCGGTATTCATGGCTTTCACATCCACGAAAATGGCGACTGCTCAGCCACCATGAAAAATGGTAAAACGGTACTTGGAGGCGCTGCGGGTGGTCATTTCGACCCCGAAGCAACCGGCCAGCATAAAGCCCCTTGGTCGGAAGCGGGTCATGAAGGCGATCTACCCACTCTATACGTGGATGAAAGCGGCAATGCCACGCAACCTGTTTTCGCCCCAGAGTTAGAACTTGAAGACATTCGCGGCAAAGCCATCATGATTCACGCAGGTGGCGATAACTATTCAGATGAGCCGAAAAAACTTGGCGGTGGCGGTCCTCGTGTAGCATGTGGCGTTATTTCAGAATAGTGGCACTTTGATTGACCCACAGGATGAGCCCTCTGCTGGGGCTCACTTTTGCGGGCACAAAAGGTACTAACCGAGGTGCCCGCTAGCCTATTGAAAGCCTAACTCTTTTAATATTCCTTCCACTTTTTCGACATGTTGTGCTTCCCACTGTGCTAACGACATTGCGGCGTCTTTTTGAGCCCGCGCACGGGCGACGTCATAAGCCTGTTCAGCTGCGGCTTTTGGAATCACAGCAATGCCTTCTTCATCGGCAACGATGATGTCGCCGGGGTGCACTAGTACAGAGCCACAATGCACGGGTTGATTGAGAGGCGACACACATTTTTTAGCGCCTGGTTTGGGTATCACCCCTTTTGCAAACACTGGAAACTGATTTTCTCTGGTTTCAGCAATGTCACGAATAACACCATCAATCACAAACCCTTTGATGCCTCTTGCTTGCGCAATAGCGCAAACATTACCACCAGCCACGGCAAACTTGTCGTCGGCTTCCACCACAAGGATGTCGCCCGGCCGCGCGCGATAGATGGCCGCATGAAGCATCAAATGATCGCCCGGTTCGCATTTTACTGTAAAAGCAGGACCTGCAATACGTGGCATTCCTGACCAAAGCGGCTTAATGCTGTAATGCATAAATTGATGGCGAGGCAAGGCATCGGCATATTCACAGGGTGATATTGAATCGAAGGGCAACATACGGGTTCCTTATCAAGAGTGCTGTGCACAGAAGCGCAAAGAATAGATGATATTCACTATAACCAACTTCCCTCCCTAAAGTTGTTACAAGCTATGTATTTTCACTATAAACGCTTTTTCTATTCGTCACTGCGTGATAGAAATATCCGGTCGTAAACGCCTATAAAAGGCGTACTAACAAAAATAAACCAGGAAGAAGTCATGTTACGAACTGTAGTAAGCCTAAGTGTCGCACTCGCACTAACGGCATGTAGTCCTCAAAACACCACCAGCGAAACCCCATCTCAAGCTCAAGCAGAACAACAACAAGCCTTACAATCTGGCGTAATTAAAGAGAACATGGATTTATCGGTAGATCCAGGTAACGACTTCTTTAGCTATGTTAATGGTAAATGGGTAGATAACCTTGAGATCCCAGCAGATAAATCTAGCTATGGTGCGGGCATGATTTTAAGTGACGAGTCTCAAGAAAATGTCATGGACATTATTAAAAGCTCTTCTGAAGGAGATTTTGCAGCGGGTTCCGACGAACAAAAAGTAGGTGATTTTTATCGTGCGTACATGGATATAGATACCCGTAACGCATTAGGTATGACCCCTATTGTTCCTGAACTAGAAAAAATTGACACCATTGAGAGCTACGACGACCTAGCGGCGTATTTTGCTTACGCTAACCGTTATGGCTATGCCAAACCCTTCAGTATCGGCCAAAATGCAGACTTCAAATCGCCAGAAAGCTACATGATTTATACGTGGCAGTCTGGCTTAGGCTTACCTGATCGTGAGTATTACTTTAAGGATGACGAAGCCTCAAAAGACATTCGCGATGCCTATATTAAGCATATTGAGCGTATGTTTACGTTAGCTAAATTCGACGCACCTGCAGACAATGCTCAAATGCTTTTCAATATGGAAATGGCCATTGCCAAACTTCATATGAAGAAAGAACAAGTACGTAACTGGGCAGCAAACTACACGAAAGTACCGGTAGATGAACTCAGCACCTACATGCCAAATTTCCCGTGGACGTTATTCCTAAAAGAAATGCAGCTTGAAGACTTAGATAATGTGGTTTTTCTTCAAAGTGACTTCATGAAGAATATGGACAGCTTCATTGCTGAAACTTCCCTTGAAGATTGGAAGGTATTTTTGAAATGGGGTCTTCTTAACGCCTCCGCTAGCCGTTTAAGTGAAGACTTTGACCAGGCTGATTTCGACTTTTACAGCAAAAAACTTAGCGGCGTAGAAGAACAGCGCCCATTATGGCGCAGAGCCGTGGGGCTCACCAACGCCCACGTGGGCGAAGTTATTGGTAAGGTGTATGTGAAAAAGTACTTCCCACCCGCGGCGAAAGATCGCATGACAGAAATGGTGAACAACCTACTGCTTGCCTATAAAGACAGTATTGAGAAATTAGACTGGATGACGGAAGAAACCCGCCAACAAGCGTTAGACAAACTGTCTAAATTCACCGTAAAAATTGGCTATCCAGAGCAATGGAAAGATTATTCACAGTTGACGGTGAAAGCGGAAGACTTGTTCGGCAACCTTAAGCGCTCGGCTGACGTGCAGTATGACGTTATGCTTAAAAAGCAAGGCGGTCCAGTGTGGAAACATGAGTGGTCGATGACACCGCAAACGGTGAACGCGTACTACAACCCAACGGCGAATGAGATTGTATTCCCAGCTGCTATTTTGCAGCCGCCATTTTTCGATATGAATGCGGAAGATGCGGTAAACTACGGTGGTATTGGGGCCGTTATTGGCCACGAAATTGGACATGGGTTTGACGATTCTGGCTCGACCTTCGACGGCGACGGTGTGCTTCGTAACTGGTGGACAGATTCAGACTTAAGCGAGTTTAAAGCGCGTACCTCGACCTTAGTCAATCAGTACAATGAATTTGAAGTGCTGCCTGATTTGTATGTGAACGGCGAATACACGTTAGGGGAAAATATTGGTGATTTAGGTGGCATTAGTATTGCGCTTAAAGCCTACCATCTTTCATTACAGGGTGAAGATGCGCCCGTGTTAGATGGCTTCTCGGGCGACCAACGGGTGTTTATTGGTTACGGACAAGTGTGGGCTAGCAAGTATCGTGAAGAAGCCTTGCGTACGCAAATTCAGACCGACACGCACTCCCCAGCGAAATTCCGTACGAACGGTGCGCTTCGCAACGTACCTGAGTTTTACGAAGCCTTTAATGTAACCGAAGAAGATGCGTTGTACCTTCCACCGGAAGAGCGCGTAAAAATTTGGTAATAGCGTTTAACACACGCTATTACCAATAAAAAAGGGGCGACACTTGGTGTCGCCCCTTTTTGTTTCTGTTATTGAGGTTAATGTGACAAAGAGGACAACACCATAACGGCTTCATCAGCACGCTGGCAAGGCACAAAAATATGATCGTGGTAAAAGCCTGCCACCA
Source organism: Alteromonas sp. B31-7 (assembly GCF_015767655.1). NCBI lineage: Bacteria > Pseudomonadati > Pseudomonadota > Gammaproteobacteria > Alteromonadales > Alteromonadaceae > Alteromonas > Alteromonas sp. B31-7. The sequence continues at coordinate 450,008 of NZ_CP065233.1, read as the reverse complement.
CATTTGCACTAATCCCTTTGTCGGTGAGTGCCGTTGTCATGGCAGCTGTCATACCTACCGCATCTAAGCTTGAGTGCACTTCACAGGTAATACAGCTAAATGTACCTTCAAAAGTAAATCCATGTGTTTTTGCCACCTCAACCTCTAAAATCAACGTTACCCCTTCTTTTTCTTTAAAGGTTGCCAGGGCTTGCGACATCACATCAACAGACAATATGTCTGGCGCCACGCACACAAACACATAGTCCCCTGGCCTTTTCACAGGCATGAGGTTTTTTAGCAATGCTGACAACTTGGATTCACCCAGCATGTATACTCCTTTGACGTATTGACCGTTTCATCACCTAAAGCTTGCGAGCACGAACCCGCTTGCCTTTAATTTTGCCGTCTCTAAACAAGGCCATAGCGCGTTTTACACTGCGTGTTTTTAACGCCACAAAACTCATGCTATTTTGCACCGCAATTTTACCCACGTCATCGCCTGGAATACCGGCATCTTTGGTTAATGCTCCCACTAAGTCGCCAGGGCGTAGTTTTTGCTTTTTACCCGCGCCTAATGAAATACAGGTAAAATCAGGTAATACAATACGGTTTTTGTGAAAACGCAATGCTTGTGCGCCTTTCATCTCGATATCGCTTTCCTGAAGCACTTCGATTTTTCGCAAAAAGTGCTCCTCTTCATCACCTACAAGGGTAATGGCCGTGCCTTTCGCGCCCGCACGGGCAGTACGTCCAATTCGATGAATATGGGTTTCCGGCTCTTCACTCACGGTGTAATTAATGACACATTCTATGTCGTCAATGTCTAGCCCTCTAGCCGCCACGTCGGTTGCCACTAGCACCTGTAATGCATCGCTAGCAAATTGCATTAACACGGCAGTGCGCGCTATCTGCTCCATGTCGCCTTGCAAGCCCGCCGCACTAAAGCCTTCCTCTGTAAGCTCCTCTACCACTTCGTTGACTTGCACCCTTCGGTTACAAAACACAATGGCATTCTTAGGCTGGTAATGGGTCAACAGGGCTTTTAGTGTTTGAATTCGTGTATGAGGAAGTACTTTATACCCCAGTTGCGTAATAGCAGGCTTGTTGATTGCGGCCTCTACCTTGCAGGTTACCGGGTCAGTTAAGTTTTGCTCAGCAATGCGTTCAATTTGCTCGGTAAAGGTAGCCGAGAAAAGTAAGGTTTGTACCGTGTTTGGCATCGGCGAAAATATGACGTCTAACGCCTCTTCAAAGCCCATATCCAACATACGATCGGCTTCGTCTAGTACCCTTAACGTTACATTGGATAAATCTAATCGGCGACGTTCTACATGGTCCATCACCCGCCCTGGCGTACCCACAATAATATGAGCACCGTGTTTGAGCGACTGGATCTGCGGCCCCATAGGTTGGCCCCCGCACAGGGTAAGGACTTTTATATTGCCAATTTGCTTGGCCGCGTTGCGGCACTGCTGCGCCACTTGATCAGCCAGTTCTCGGGTTGGACATAACATGACAACTTGAACAGAAAAGTTGCTCTGGTCAATTTTTTCTAAGGCAGGTATGACAAAGCAAAGGGTTTTACCACTTCCTGTTTGTGCCTGCCCTATGACGTCTTTACCTGCCAAGGCATGGGGTAAAGATTGTGCTTGGATAGGCGAAAGCGTATAAATGCCCTGCGCATCCAAAGCACGTTGAATGTCTGGGTTGATATCTAAGTGCTTAATGGTTTCTACTGTCATTTCGGTTTTCCAAAGATGACAAAGGCCAGATTCACTGGCCTTTGATTAATAAAGCAGGAATGAATTAGTTTGCGTTAAATGCGCTTTCTAATTTCCATTGTAATTCTTGGCCTGCGTAAAAAGGTACCATGTCTGTGCCATCGGCAAGGGTGACTTGCTCAGGTACCTGCCATTGCTGTTTGACTAACGTCATTGTAGTAGTATTGCGTGGCAGACCATAGAAATCGGCACCGAAATGGCTAGCAAAGCCTTCCAATTTATCCATTGCCCCTAGCTGCTCGAACACTTCTGCGTACAATTCAATTGCTGACCATGCGCTATAACAACCCGCACAGCCGCACGCATTTTCTTTCTTATGTTTCGCATGTGGCGCAGAATCTGTGCCAAGGAAAAAGCGCTTATGGCCACTGGCCACGGTTTCTCTTAGCGCTTGCTGGTGAGTATTGCGTTTTAGCACAGGCAAACAATAGTTGTGAGGGCGCACGCCACCCACGAGAAGATCGTTTCTATTCAAAAGTAAGTGCTGTGGCGTAATCGTTGCGCCAACAAAGTCACTGGCGTCTTTCACAAAACTCGCCGCATCAGCAGTGGTAATGTGTTCAAACACCACTTTCAGCGCTGGAAAAGCGTTTACAATTAACGACAAGTGCTTATCAATAAATGCCTTTTCTCTATCAAAGATATCAATATGGTGCTCGGTGACTTCGCCATGAACAAGGAGCAATAGCCCATGTTCTTGCATAGCCTCAAAGACGGGATAAAGGGCCTCTATGCCCTTAACTGCCGCATCTGAATTTGTAGTTGCCCCGGCAGGATAAAGCTTACAGGCGGTAACCCCTGCTTGCTTTGCCTCTGCAATATCTCGCGGCGTGGTTTGGTTAGTTAAGAACAAGGTCATTAAAGGTTCAAAGTGGCTTCCCTTTGGCCTTGCGGCTTCAATTCGTTGCTTATATGCCACAGCCATCTCAGCATTGACCACAGGCGGCACTAAATTTGGCATAACAATGGCGCGTTGAAAACAACGTGCCGTAGCAGGTACAGTTTCAGGCAGCATTTCGTTATCACGAAAATGCAGATGCCAATCGTCTGGAGTTGTAATAGTTAAAGTTTGCATGCCTGTATGATCTCTACTGTATAGCTAACGAATTAAGACTTTTTAGTGTATGAAGCAATGATAACAATGCGAGTACCATTCACCCTGCCTTCAATATGCAAAGGGTTGTCACTTAAACTGATGCCTCTCACCGGGGTGCCGCGCTTCGCAGTAAAACCGGCGCCTTTTACGTTCAGGTCTTTCACTAAATGAACGTTATCCCCAGACTGAAGCACAGTGCCATTGCAATCTAGTGTTGGCTCACGTTCAATTAACCCCGCTTCAGCCCACTGCTTGGTGGCGTCTTCAAGGTACATCATATCCAGCAAATCTTGCGCCCAGCCTTCGCTGCTTAAGCGGCTTAACATTCGATATGACACCACTTGAACGGCAGGTTCAGTAGACCACATAGCGTCATTAAGACAACGCCAATGGTTAGGCGTTAACTCAGCGTCGCCCGTTAATTGCTCGCGGCACGTTTGACAGGTAGCGATAGCACACCCAGCTGTCTCATCTGGAGACTCTGGTATCATGTACACATCTAGGTTTTCGGTGTTTTTACATAGTTCACAAGCGCTATTCGCCCGCGTCATGACCGCTTCTTGAAGCACGACTATTATCCTGGCTAACTAACTGAGTTTAATTTGCGGCGCAGTATAGCACATTTAGCATTAAATAGTCGGTATGCTCGATGAGTTAAACCTAGTTAGCGTTAGCGGGATCGTGGTCAACCCATATAAGTTTATCTGTGTCATAACCTTTTTGGTTGGCAAAAGAGAGTAGTGCGTCTCGTGTCTCATCCGAGATGGTTTTAGAACGGGCTAATAACCAAAGATAATCTCTATCAGGCCCGGTGACTAAGGCATATTGATAATTTTCTTTATCGAGCTTCATCACCACATAGCTGGCGTAAAATGGGCCAAAAAACGACACTTTTAAGTGAGCGATGCTAGGTTCACCTACAAAATAGGCTTTCCCTTCGGCTTCGTCCCATGTTCCTTCCTGCGCTGAGTATCCGCGGTTAATCACTTTTACGCCACCGTCATCACGCATGGAATATTGGGCAGTAACGTGGCTTAAACCTTCTTCAAAACTATGATCATACCGCGCAATTTCATACCAGGTACCAAGATACCGGTTTAATTCAAACCCTTTAACTGGAGTGACATTGTCTGGCGTACTTGTGCAACCGGCTATTGCCATACCCACGATGACCAAAAGTGCTGCTTTCACACTGCGTGCTATTTTCATTATTGTTCCTTTGAACTCTGTTCGCTTGTATCAGTATATTTGATTTATACCTTCATACGTATTCAAAGGTTTACCTGTCGACTATTGTACTTGCTTCATCTATATAGGGCTTACAATAATAGACAGGCAAGGCTACTGTAGCGGTAGCATAATGATATTGGAGTAACAAAATGCAAACTTATTTTCCCGAAGCAAGCCGGCTTATTTACGGCTGTATGGGGCTGGGCGGCGGATGGAACGATATAGCCGCCACCAACGATGATGTTAAGCAAGCGCAGAGTGTGATTGAAAAAGCCCTAGAGCTTAACATTAATGTATTCGATCATGCTGACATCTATACCTTTGGTAAAGCCGAAACCGTCTTTGGTAACGTTTTACGGGATTCACCAGCGCTCAAAGAGCAGATGGTTTTGCAATCGAAGTGCGCCATTCGATTTGAGGACGATATGGGTCCCAAACGATATGACTTTTCTGCGAAATGGATTAGCTCCTCTGTGGAAGGCATTTTGTCTCGGCTTCATATTGAACAACTTGATATTTTGCTACTTCACCGCCCAGATCCACTGATGGAACTGGAAGAAGTTGCGCAAACCCTAGCGTTGCTTCAGCAGCAAGGTAAAATCAAACATGTTGGGGTTTCTAACATGCATAGCCACCAAATGGCTTATTTACAATCTGCCTTATCTACGCCTATTGTTGCGAACCAGCTTGAGATGAGTTTAGCCTTTAGAGACTGGTTAGAAGATGGAGTGACCACCAATAGTCCAGCGAATCGTCATTCAGGCTATGCCCCTGGCACCTTAGAGTATTGCATGATGAATAACGTGCAATTGCAAGCATGGGGGAGTTTGGCACAAGGCAAATACACTGGTGCCGCAACACAGAATGAGATGGAGGCTGCCACGGCGGCACTCGTTAACCAATTGGCCGCAGAATATACGACAAGTCCTGAAGCCATTGTACTGGCCTGGCTAATGCGCCACCCCGCCAATATTCAACCTGTTTTAGGTACCACCAATTTATCGCGGTTAACCGCGTGCGAACAAGCCAATCGTACACACTTATCTCGTGAACATTGGTACAAGTTATGGGAAACCGCGCGAGGCACAGAAATGCCTTAGGGCAAACTCAGCCAATAACCCGTTAGGAGAAAATCAAAGTGGAAACGAAAAAGGCGCAACTTAAAGGCTTCCATCATGTGGCGGTTATCTGTAGTGACTATGCAAAGTCGAAAGCATTTTACACAGAGATATTAGGGTTTGCCGTGATTGACGAAAATTACCGTGAGGAACGGGATTCTTATAAATGTGATATTGCACTGGCCGATGGCAGTCAGTTAGAACTGTTTTCGTTTCCGGGCGCGCCAGCGCGCCCTTCTCGTCCTGAAGCGCAAGGGCTACGCCATTTAGCCTTTAAAGTGGACCAAATAGAACAGGTTATCTCACATTTAGCCCATCATGGCGTAGCCTGCGAGCCTATTCGTATTGACCCTTATACACACAGGCGGTTTACGTTTTTTCAAGACCCAGACGGTTTGCCACTAGAACTCTACGAGCAGTGATACCTAGGTGGCCAATTTACAGCTCTCTTACCCACATATTGCGAAAGCTAACCTTATTGCCATGATCTTGTAATTGCAGAGGTGCGCAACCGTGAGCTCGGTATTTAGGCGCGCCTATCCACTCGGTCGTTCCCTGAATTTCAGTATGGTTTTGTACTAAAACCCCGTTATGTAACACCGTCACAAATCCGGGTTTCACAAGCTGCTCGCCATCAAACACAGGGGCAGAATAGATAATATCGTATTCCTGCCATGTCTCAGGCGGTCTCATGGCATTGACCAGCGGAATAGTCTGCTTGTAGACGCTTCCCGCTTGTCCGTTCGGGTAGGTTTGGTTGTTATATGAATCAAGTACTTGAATTTCATAACGTTGCTGTAGGAATAGACCGCTGTTATTACGTTGTTGACCTTTCATGGTGGCGTCAGGTGCTGGCACTTTCCATTCTAGGTGCAACTGAATGTCGCAAAACGCTTGTTTTGTTTTAATGTCCCCGGCCCCTGGTTTCACCGTCACCACATTACCCTTAACCGTCCAGTCTGCTGGCGTTTCGTCCATGGCAGTCCATGCATTAAGCCCCTCGCCAAATAGCGCAATAGCGTCTGAAGGCACCTCTCCTTTATTGGCCGTGACGACTGCCGGAACCGGTTCCCATACTTCTGTTTTCGCGGCCTGCTGAGCCCGGGTAAGCCCGTTATCTTCTTGGCTTATTGCACTGCCCGACATAGCACACGTCAGTAAAAGTGCGATTAGGCATTGTTTTCTTAAGGTCATGGTATTTCCTATCTCATAGTGTCTTTAAGAACGATGGCTATTTTGTCTGAAAGCGATTTGGTTCAGACGTTATGTTGCCCATGCTTTGTCGCCTTTTTTATAAGGGAAGTCGCCATCGTAGTACCCCGGAATTGCCACGTATCTAAGCACCTTGGTGGCTCCCACTTTCGAGGTAAAAAAGCAATACAGGGTTAATTGCTTTAGTAACGTAAAGTAATGTGGCGCAGGGGCGGCATCACCCGGTTCCCAATGATTTGGGCGGCTCATTTCAAGATTTGCAGACAACCCTTTCGCAAGATTGGCAGCTTTCGCTTCTGTGTCTAGCGTATTGAAAAGGGCAGTTCGTTGTTCAGCAGACAATAATAAAAAATCGTTGCCATACGCTTCTTTACAGCGCTTGTTGATATCGAGTAACCCCTGCTTAAAGGTTTTCTGTAAGACAGGCGTGTAGCAATCGGCAACCAACACCGCCATTGTCGCCCCCACATTGGCCTCTTTTGCCCCTGGCGTATCCGTTTTAGGTAGAATGACCTCCCCCATTTCGTTAAGCAAAGCAACCTCGTCTTTGCTAAACCCGGTATCACTCAAGGGTACAGGTTGCACTAAGTCATAGGCCAAAGCCTGCCCGCCTACCATCATAGTTCCGGTAGCAGTGGCTATCAGTTTTAGTAAGTCGCGTCGTTGCATTAAAGGTTACCTCTTTTGAGTTCCTCTACGGCAAAGCTGGCCGCTCTGGCAGTAAGTGCCATGTAAGTTAGCGAAGGATTAACGCAGCTTGCTGAAGTCATGCAAGCGCCGTCAGTGACAAACACATTGGGGGCGTCCCATACTTGGTTGTGACCGTTGAGTACCGAGGTTTTTGGATCTCTACCCATTCTTGCCGTACCCATTTCATGAATACCCATCCCCGGGGCATACTCAGCATCCCAGCCTTGCACGTTTTTAAGCCCCGCCGCTTCAAACATTTCCATAGCATCTTGCTGCATGTCTTTGCGCATTTTGAGTTCGTTTTCTTTAATTTCTACATCCATGGCAAGTACCGGAAGCCCCCATTTATCGGTGACCTTTTTATTCAGGTAGATGCGGTTCTCGTGATCAGGAAGCATTTCCCCAAACCCTGTCATTCCAATTGTCCAATCACCTGGCTCTGACAGCGTTTCTTTTAAGCCTGCCCCCACACCAAGTTCAGCCACATCTTTACTCCAACCACCACGTCCTGCTCCACCTTGATAACCAAAGCCACGCAGGTAATCACGTTTGTCGTTCCCCCAATTCCTAAACCTAGGAACGTAAAAGCCACTGGGTCGTCGGCCATAGGTGTATTTGTCCTCAAATCCTTCCACCGGCGCCGAAGCCCCCACTCTGAAATGATGATCCATAACGTTGTGACCCAGCTCTCCGCTGCTACTGCCTAGTCCGCCATCCCAAACATCAGTGGCAGAGTTCATCAGTAGCCAGGTAGAATTAAAGGCAGACGCATTTACAAACACTATCTTACTTTTAAAGACGTAGGTTTGGTTTGTTTCGGCATCGATCACTTCAACGCCAGTGGCTCGCTTTTTATCTTTATCGTATAAAATTTCTTTTACAATGGAGAAAGGACGTAACGTCAAATTTCCAGTTTTCATAGCAGCTGGCAACGTGGAACTTTGCGTACTGAAATAGCCTCCGAAAGGACAACCTAGCCAACACTTATTGCGGTACTGACAATTCACTCTTCCGTGTTCCGGCTTAGGCTCTGTCATGTTAGAGGTGCGCCCAGAAATAATATGGCGACTGCCCTTAAATGCTTTTTTAACTCTTGCTGCCACGTCTTTTTCTACGCAATTTAGTGCCATGGCTGGCTGAAAGATGCCATCGGGGAGTACATCTAACCCATCCCGATTTCCACTGATGCCTGCAAATTTTTCTACATAGTCGTACCATGGGGCGATATCTTCATATCGAATGGGCCAATCAACAGCAATGCCTTCTTTCCCATTGGCTTCAAAATCTTCTCTATTTAGACGATAACTTTGTCTTCCCCAAAGTAGAGAGCGGCCACCCACGTGATAACCGCGATACCAATCGAAGCGCTTATCTTCTGTGTAAGGATTTTCTTTTTCATTCGCCCACATGCCATAGGTTTTTTCATTCAGTGGGTAATCGCGCTTCAGTACCGGATATTCAATTTTCATTGCTTGGGTAGCTAAATCCCGATGAGGAAAATCCCAATCCTCTTTATGCGCATTTTTATAGTCTTTTATGTGCTCTATATTTTTTCCGCGCTCTAGCATTAATACCTTTAGGCCTTTCTCAGACAACTCTTTTGCTGCCCATCCGCCACTAATACCTGAGCCAACCACAATTGCATCATAGTCGTTATTTGCCATTTCCTACCCCTTTTGCACTGTTGCCGACCCTTGCGGCTGTGCATTAAAAATCATATATCGCAGATTTCAATCGCTTGGCGAAGCGACGCTATCTTGCCTGCTCTACTCTTCGGTGTTGGAATAAATTCCTGTGCTAAATAGCCATCAAACCCGGTTTCTCTAATGGCCCGAGCTATGGCTGCATAATTTAATTCCTGGGTGTGATCTATTTCGTGACGCCCTGGTACACCGGCGGTGTGATAGTGGCCGAAATAGTGGTGATACTGTTGAATGGTATGAATAATGTCGCCTTCATTAATTTGCATATGGTAAATGTCATACAGCAGAGAAAAATGACGGCTATTGAGCGCCTGGCATAACTCAATTCCCCAGGCCGAATTGTCGGCCATGTAGTCGGGGTGATCGACTTTACTATTAAACAATTCCATAAAAATAGTCACCCCTCGCTTTTCTGCGTGAGGCAATATGCGTTGCAGCCCTTTGACTGCATTTTCGAGCCCTTCCTGCCGACTCATTCCTCGAGCGTTACCGCTAAAACAAATGAGGTTGCGATAGCCGGCATCCGCGACTAAGTCGATATGTGCTAAGTACCGCTCCACTAATTCATCGTGATGCTGAGGGTGGATAAAACCATCTTCTAGCCCAATTTCCGCACCATTACACATTGACGAATCAATGCCATATTGTTTGAGCACGGGCCAATCTTCTGGCCCGACTAAATCAATGGCGTTAAAGCCGAGGGATTTCACTGTTTGGCATAACTCTTCAATAGTGAGGCTACCGTACGTCCATCGACTCACCGAATGATTTATATTTCCCTTTAACTTTGGCATGCCTGTTCCTTCCGCGTTTTGGGTATTTAGCGGTTGCCCATGGGCGAGTACTGAAGAACCTGCCAGTATCCCCGCACCTGTGTATGTCATGGCTTTAATGAGGTGCCTTCTGCTGTGATTAAGCATTGATTTTTTCCTTCTCGCTTTTGAACATGAAAAGAAAAATAAGGAAGACCACCGCAGCAAATGCAGCGGGGAATAGCCAAATTTGTTGCCATTCGTGAACTGAGGCTTCCGTGGTGTAGCGATCTGTGATCATGCCTGCTACCGCAAACCCCACCAGCATGCCTACGCCATAGGTGGCCAAGGTGATAAGCCCTTGAGCTGCACTTTTTGCGGATTCTCCTGCCTTGGCGTCTGTATAGATTTGCCCTGACACAAAAAAGAAATCGTAACAAATACCGTGAAGAGCAATACCCACGATCAGCATGTACAAGGTTTCATCGGCGTTCCCGTAGGCAAATAGCACGTACCTGAGAACCCATGCCGCCATGCCAATCAGTAAGGTAACTTTAAGGCCGAACCGATTAAGAAAAATAGGCAAGGCAAGCATGAAAAGCACTTCAGAGACTTGCCCCAACGTCATTTTCCCAGTGGCATTCTCAACACCGATTTCCGTTAAAAATGGGTTAGCGTTCTGGTAATAAAAGGCCAGTGGAATACAAATAAGAACCGAGGACAGAAAAAACACTAAGAAGTTTTTATCTTTTAGCAAAACCAGCGCATCTAACCCGAGTAGCTCGCGAATACCTGTTTTTTGCCCTACGGCTTTGGGCGGCGTGTTTGGCAGGCTGAAACTAAACACCCCTAGTAATAATGAGGCGACAGCACACAATAAGAAGGTATAGCGCAGTTGCCCATCAGCAATAGCTACCGCTGAGTCCCAGGAAAATACGTAACTAATCATTAGCCCCGCCACAATCCAGCCTATGGTTCCCCAAACCCGTACCTTGCCGAACTCTTTCGACGGGTCTTGCATTTGGCCGAATGCCACCGCATTCACCAATGCCAGAGTAGGCATATACACCACCATGTAGCCCAGCACATACGGGTAAAAGGCAACAAAATTGTCGGCTTGATACATAAAGTACATCAGTATTGCGCCTACAATATGAAGCACACCCAAAATACGTTCTGCGTTAAAGAACCTATCTGCAATTAGCCCTACCACAAACGGGGCAATAATTGCGCCCCAGCTTTGGGTCGAAAATGCCATGCCTATTTGCCCACCGCTAGCGGCTAGCGTATTGGCTAAGTAAGTCCCTAAAGTGACAAACCAGCCACCCCAAATAAAGAACTGCAAAAACATCATTATGCTCAGACGTAGGTTTATCATGATTATTGTTATCCTTTGTCAGTGGCCAGCTAGTCGTTAATACCAAGAATGCGGTTATTTTTTTCGGTGCTGACTTCCCCGCCGGCGAAGTCATCAAAGGCATACCCTGTAGGCTGAATGATGTGTTGAGCAATAAAAGGCGCGCCTTCAGCAGCGCCTTGCGCAGAATCCTTCAGACAGCATTCCCATTCCAGTACTGCCCAGCCGTTAAACCCATATTGCGTGAGCTTGCTAAAAATGCCTTTGAAGTCGACTTGACCATCGCCAAGGGAACGAAAACGCCCTGGGCGGGATTGCCAGTCTTGATACCCTCCGTACACCCCGCTACGCCCATTGGGGTTAAACTCTGCATCTTTCACATGAAACATTTTTATGCGAGCGTGGTAACGGTCGATGAAATCGAGATAATCCAATTGCTGTAGCACAAAGTGGCTTGGGTCGAACAAAATATTCGCACGGGGGTGGTCGTTAACCGCAGCTAAAAATTGCTCGAAGGAGGCGCCGTCATGCAGATCTTCGCCGGGGTGAATTTCGTAGCAAACATCTACACCTGCCGCATCAAACGCATCTAGAATAGGTAGCCACCGTTTTGCTAATTCAGCAAAGCCTTGCGCTACTAGCCCTGCTGGGCGCTGCGGCCATGGATACACTAAATGCCACATTAACGCGCCAGAAAAAGTGGCATGTGCCTTAAGCCCTAAACGCTGGCTGGCGATAGCTGCGCACTTCAATTGATTGACGGCCCATTCTGTTCTTGCTTTTGGTTTTCCATGCAGATGGGGTGGCGCAAAGTTATCAAATAGCTCGTCGTAGGCTGGATGAACGGCCACCAACTGCCCTTGCAAATGTGTTGATAACTCGGTGATCTCTACCCCGGCCTGACGACACACCTGTGCAATGTCGTCGCAGTACTGTTGGCTCTCTGCCGCTTTTTCTAAATCAAACAATTTAGGGTCGGTAGGTACTTGGATACCCTTATACCCTTGAGACGCAGCCCACTTCGCCATATTTTCTAATGTATCGAAAGGTGCCTCTTGACCCATAAATTGGGCTAAGAAGATTGCAGGCCCCTTTATTGTGCCAAGAGAAGATGTTGTGCTTTCGCTCGCCATAGGAAGTTACCTTTATTCGGTGATTAATTGTGAATTAAAGCCCATAAAGGCTTTTTATTGCGTGCCTACGTCGCTGACGGTTTGCCATTTTTGCTCGCTCTGGGCACTGGCCAACATGGCATCAATAAAGACCATGCCTCGCAAACCAGACTTCACACCAGGCACCCCATCCGCTTGCCCGGTTTGGCCTTCTCTAATGGCGTTGGCGAAACCCGTGTATAGATTTGCCATGGCCTCTAAATACCCTTCTGGGTGACCACCTGGAATACGGCACCGGCTGATTGCTTGATCGCACAAGCCGGCTTGACCTAGGCCAGCGCGTAGCACTTGATAGGGTGCATCAGTAGGACGATACACGAGAGAATTGGGCTCCATTTGCTTCCACTCAATTCCGCCCTTCTCGCCATAAACGCGAATTTTGAGTGCATTTTCCTCTCCCGCACAGACCTGGCTAGCAATCAGCACACCTGTTGCTCCCTTTTGCGTTTTAATAAGCGCAGCACCATCGTCATCTAGGCGACGACCCTCAACATGGGTATATAATTCGCCACTCAGTGCGTTCACGTAATCGTTTAAAACAAATTCAACTAAGCCGAAAGCATGTGTGCCTATATCGCCCATACAGCCGCTGCCCCCTGCAAGCGCTGGGTCGGTCCGCCATGCAGCTTGCTTGTTATGACTTTCTTCATTCGCTGAAAGCCACCCTTGAGGGTATTCCACAAATACTTTTCTGATTGTGCCAAGCTGCCCACTTTCCACCATATGCTTTGCTTGCCAAACCATGGGGTAGCCTAGATAGGTATGCGCCAGTCCATACAAGGAATGAGACGCATTGAGCGTATCTTGTAGCGTAATAACTTCATGGAGATTCACACCAGCTGGCTTTTCACAAAACACATGAAAACCGGCCTTAATGGCGGCAATAGATATAGGCACATGCAAATGATTAGGCGTAACGATAACCACCACTTGCATACGTTCATCTTCAGGAAGACGAGACTCTTCTTCCAACATAAATTGCCAATTATCGTAAGTACGGGCTTTGGCAACATTTAAGGTTTCAGCGGTGCGAAGGTTGTTTTCTTCGTTGCGGCTAAACGCACCACACACGAGTGTGTAGTGACCATCTAATCCCGCCGCATGGCGATGCACAGCCCCGATGAACGCACCTTCCCCACCACCAATCATTCCCATACGAATGGGTTGCATCTGCGCCATATTTAACTCCCGCCTTCACTTGAATTCGCTGTTTGTTGAATACCCATTTGCTTGCGGCGCGCCGAAAAACGGCGCCAGTATCACACACAAACAGCTACGCAATGTTATTTAATTGTAACTTTCGTTAAAATGTAACGGATTACATTTTACGATGTCAATGTGTTTTGGCGATTATCATTAAACTAAAGTTTGATCCTTAGTAAAAATTCGCGCTTTTAGAGGGGGTAATTGAGCAAAGGCAGGATTGCTGACCGTAATTAATGCGATAATTTACATTTGATCAACAATATTTATTGGATTTTCTCTAAAACAATCGTATCCTCTTATAAAAATGATAACGGTTACATTTTTAAACATTTCTGTTTCGTAACCCATGAAAATCATAAAGATCAAATAAGTATCACACTGGAAATTTAGCGGAATATGGCGAATATAAGAGATGTGGCTGACAGCGCTGGCGTGTCGGTTGCAACGGTTTCACGCACATTGCAACAACCTGAACGGGTTTCTTTGAAAACCCGAAATAGAGTTATGGCTGCGGTAGACGCGGTAGGATACAAGCCAAATTTAATGGCGGTGAAATTTCGCTCTGGAAAAACTCACAATTTAGTGGTGCTTGTACCCACTGTGGCCAACGTGTTTTTTGCCCGGGTAATTAGCGGCATGCAAGAAGCGGCAGCAGAGTTAGGCTATTCCATTTTACTCGCCAACACGCTAGGTAATCCAGACACTGAAGCCCAATACGCAAAAATGGTAAGTACCTCTCAAGCTGATGGTCTTATTCAGTTACGGGCGCAAATACCGCTCGATGACAGCTTGATGAATGACAACGGGCTTTTGCCAATGGTAAACGCCTGTGAAGTGATTGATTGCGGTAAATACCCCGTTGTGACACTGGATAATCGCGCAGCCGCAAAAGCAATGACACGCCACTTGATAGAATTTGGTCACACCCGTATTGCCATGATCAAAGGCCCCGATTCTAGCCCGCTAACGCAAGACAGGTTGCTTGGATACAAAGATGCCTTACGCGAAGCTAACCTGCCTTTTAATGAGAACTTGTTGTTCCCCGGTGACTTTACACTACAAGCGGGCTATAAGGCTGGTGCGGACATTGCAAAAATTGATGAAAAGCTGCGCCCTACCGCAGTATTTTGTGAAAATGACGAAACCGCCATTGGAACTATACAAGCCTTCAAACAAGTAGGCATGCGTGTACCCGATGATATTTCAGTTGCTGGCTTCGACGATATTGCCTTCTCTGCTTTTTGCGACCCACCGCTTACGACTATCGCCCAACCCGCAGAGGAATTTGGCCGAACGGCAGTCACCCTTTTGGTTGATGTATTAAATGGTAAAACGCGCAAAGCACCCAAAGTTATTATGCCTTTTGAGTTAATTACTCGACAAAGCACAGGCCCCGTAAAAACAATGTAAAGGATAAACTATGTTGCCCACATCATCACATTTTAAGCGAGATCTAAAGCTCAATAGCAGAGCATTTAGCAGACGGCATTTTATAAAGCTTGCATCTTCGGCAGCAGGGTTAACCTTTGCGTCCCAGGTGTTGGGGCATAACCATAAGCCACACACAATGAAAGATGCACCGATAGGCCTACAGCTATATACATTACGTGACATTATGAAGGTGAGCGTACCGGCAACGCTTAAACTTGTTTCTTCTATTGGTTACAAAGAGATGGAATTTGCGGGCTACTTTGGGCACAGCGCTAAAGACATTAGGCGCATGCTAGACGAAGAGGGATTAACCGCGCCTTCTGCTCATATTCAGCTTACCGATTTTGATACCCAACTGACAAAAATTCTTGATGATGCTCAGACTGTTGGCCATAAATATTTGGTCGTGCCCTGGCTGAGTGAAGCGCAACGTGGCACGGGTATATCTCCCTACCAAAAGCTTGCAGAAAAACTAAATACCCTAGGTGAAGCATGCCAAAAAGAAGGGATTACACTTGCGTATCACAACCATGACTTTGAGTTTGAAAACCGCGAAGGGAAAATTCCTTTAGATGTACTTATCGAAAACACCGACCCAAATAATCTCGCCATTGAATTAGATTTGTATTGGGCTGTTAAAGCCAATAAAGACCCTATTGCCTACTTCAAAAATTACCCTGGCCGGTTTAAGTTATGGCACGTTAAAGATATGGCAAAAGATGGTAGCTTTACCGATGTAGGCACAGGGGTAATAGATTTTGAAAACATTTTCGCTCACGGAAAGCTAGCTGGAATAGAGCATAAATTTGTAGAGCGGGACCAAACCAATGACAGAATAGCCACCATTGAACAAGGGTATAAAGCGGTGACTGCACTTAATCACACCCTAGGCTAAGCGAAGATATAGTGTAGTAAAACACTTCTGCAAGTGGTTACAAACCGGTAAACTGTAGGGCACCGTTAAGTTGTAGGTTTTGACTTACCCACTAGAAAAAACACAATGACAGAATTATTTAGCGCCGTTTCACGCGCGCTTAGCCCCTACTATACAGAAATGAGTATTATGCTGATGGCCACTATATTGGTGGTGTATGGCGACATTATCAACGGCCATGTTAAACGGCTTTTAGCCCCTTATCATTTTGTTATCCGGGTGAGTCTTTTCGTGGTGTTGTGCGCTTTTGGCTATGGAGCACTGACCTTATACGGTGCCCCTTTCTTAAACCATGTGATTGCCTATTTGCCTTGGCAATATCAAGGCGTGGGGTTTGTAGCGTCATTTCTGTTACTTGGCTTTTTAGCTGAAAGGCGACGATATATTTAGCGCGAGTATGCTTAATGTGGAATGGCCGGACCTATTTTAGGTAGGCGGCCAATAACCTACAAAATATTGCCTGGCTTTTCACACTTCATTAAACCGCTTAAAAACGATAGTTAATGCATCGCGATTACCGTAATTGACTGTCTTTACTACCTCGGCGGTTAAACGAGGATTCGACCTTCGCGTCTTTTTCCAGCTCGGCTTGGCAGTTTATGCATAGTTGCACGCCAGGCACTGCCACGCGTCTACGCTCGGGAATACGCACGTCACACTCTACACAGAACTCTGCACTGTCACCTTGGTACATGTTGCTCTTTGCCCGCGCAACTGCATCTTCAACACTTGCGTCTATTTGATCCTGTACCGCCCCATCTTTTGCCCAACCACCCGCCATGTGTCCTCCCAAAACGCCGTCTTAAGCAATTAAGGTAGTAAGTAAAGCAAACGCAATGCCGGGAGGTATTAGCAAAGTGGGTTTAATAATGAATACAAGGGGTTATGTTATTTACTGTGGCTAGACTCAGCGTTAAGTGGCCATTTTGTTGCATGATTTACTTACAAGGAAGAAACTATTGCAGTGGTTTGCCCTGTAGTTTAATAAACGTGCTTATAAGTTCAGAAATGAACCCAGGGATGATAAGTCGTTTGGAGCGATAGGTAATGGCTTAGCCCTTTCACCGTTGTCCAAGAAAACTAAGACCGCCTAATCTTGACGTAAAAATGTAAGAGCTAAGAAGCGCTTGGCGCGTTTTCCCCTACCTTTTTCGTATCTACAAATTTACGTGGAGGTAAGCCCTTTACCCGCTTAAAGCTGGTTGAAAAGTACGATGGCGTACCAAAACCTACTTCCATGCAGGCATCGATTACTGTGGTGCCGTTAAGTAAGAGAGGTATAGACTTATCCACCCTAAAACGCGTAAGGAATTCACTGAAGTTATACTCAAACAGCTCCGATAAACGCCGATTTAAGCTACGTGAACTCATGGTAAGCATGCTAGCTGCCATATCTCGACTGAAATATTCATTTTTATAGTTTTTTTCTAAAACTTCGATGAAGTTTAAATAAAAGTTCATGTCCTTTTCTGACGTTAACTCTGGAATATCCAGTGACTCTCCGAGTTGAGGTAACTTTCTACCCTGCATATGAGGTATCGACCTTAAGGACAATAGCCTTTCTACATGTAATCTTAGTTCGTCGTTATCGACCGGCTTAGTTAAGTAGTGGTCGACTTTTGCCTCAAGCGCTTTGCGCTTTGCATCTTCATCGGTATTTGCCGTAAGAATGATAACAGGGACGCTAGCTAATTCTGGCTTGTGCCTCAATTTCTGGACAAACTCGATACCATTTGTAGGCGCCATCAACAGGTCTGAAATAATAAGATCCACAGGGTAGTTTTTCAGAATACTTAACGCTTGCTTACCGTTCTTAGCAATTAGGCAACGGTAGGTATCTGAAAAATAATTAAACAGATAGGTTCTAAACACGCGGTTATCATCAATCAAGAGTAGAGTTTTCCGCTCCCCCCACGCTTTGCTTTTCGCCCCGTTAGATTGTTCTTCATTGATGAAATCAACATCATCGAGGGGAAGCGTAATTATCCACTTTGTTCCTTTACTTAACGCACTGTCTAAAACCATCGTGCCTTGGTTAAGCTTCACTAAATCGTTCACCAATGCCAAGCCAACACCCTCGCCCTTTTCTTTCCCCTTATGCGCTCTGGCAAATCGGTTCAACACTTTAGCGTGATCATTTTCGGCAATACCCTCGCCATTATCACTCACAACAATGCGTAAACTATCTTGGTTAAGCACCGCCGACACCTTTATATGACCGCGTTCAGGGGTATATTTGATAGCATTTTCCACTAAATTGGTGACAATTTTTTCTAGGCTATCGTTGATAAGTGATATTCCCGAACTTCCTTTTACAGTTACGTCTAACTGTTGCTTTTTAACATCCGCCAAAGGCGCTAAGCTGGTTACTACATACTTTACCTTTTCAACATCATAAAGTTTATAAATGGCGACGCCGCTAGATATAGATGGCGCAGTAGAGCTAATTTGCTCCACTAGGTTTTGAATGCGTTTAGCATTCTCATGCATAGCGGTCAGCGTGGCATCTTCTAGCCCATTTACCCCTTTTTTATTCTCGATAGTATTGAACATGAGTTGCAAAGGCGTTTTCAATTCATGGGCTATTTCGCCGATATGCTGCTCTTTTGCTCTTAGCATCTTCTCAAATTTTGACTGGCCGTCGGTTAACTCATAGCGCGTAAGAAACTGATAAATTCGTGTGTCTCTAACGAAAGAAACAGCTGGTTTTAAATACCCCAATTTGGCTACCGTAAATAACAAAACAAGCGCAATGGCATAAAAAGAAAAGGCCATATTCGACGCATAAAAAGGAGGATGGATAGTGAGGTTTAAGCGAGATATTTCGCCTTTTGAGTACTTCCCTCGTATTCTCGCTTCCAATTCATATTGACCTGCCCCTAAATCCGACATTTTAAGCAGCATATATGAGTCATGATGAAGAACCCACTCATCAAAAACTCCTTTTATACGAAACTCGATATTTTGGTCGGCGTAAGAACGAAAGCTGTTCGTTCCTATGTGAATAGAAATATCACTATATCCGTCATATATGTCATAGGTACCAGAGCTATTTGGAGGCATGTAATAGACGTTTACACTATCACTTCGATCCCACGAAAGCTTTGTAAAAACAGCTTGAGGTTTATTTTCTGGGTCGTTTTCGAGCGCGGCCAATACTTTCTTTTCATCAATTAAATAAGAATATCGGTCGCCTAAAACCACTATTTTGCTACCAAACTGAATGAGGCTTCCATATTCAAAATCTGTATCTAAAATCCCATTTTGTTTCCCAAGAAAGTTAGTCGATTTATGTTCAATATCGTGAACAAACAACCCCATATTCGACGCAATCCATAGCTGTCCATTGCTACTAATAATACCTCCTCTAATAAATCGTAGTTGCTCTTCCAACATAAAGCGGCTAGAGCTCACCTCACCTGTAGTTTTGCTTATTTCCTTAAGACCCATTCCAGAAGTACACACTAGGAATGAATCTGACAGCTCGACTAAACATGTGATGTGCGACCAATCCCCACCTTTAAAATTAACAATTTTCCAATTCACTTTTGAAAGTTGAATATGAACATTCCCTTTAGAGTCATACGCAATAATTTCACCTGCATTTGAAAGTGTCGCAAAAACTAGGTGAGAAGGCGCTTCTATTTGATCTACAACTCTATCGTTATCAAGCAAGAAGTAACTTGCGCCGTCCCCATTCCATAAGTACGCATACAAAATACCTGCCGGTGAATAAAAGGTGTGAAAGGAATGGCTCTTACAATACTCAAACGTTGGCTCACTGCGGCGCATTACCTTTTCAAAAATCAGCGCAGCATTGTCCAAACAGGCTGAGGCATTTCCAGCTTCTCTTTCTTCTATTGCGCCATTACCCGTATTTAGTACGTAATTGTTTGATCCTACTTGCAGTAGCGCTTCACCAGATAAGTCGATTCCAGAATCAGAAACGTTACTTCGTAGTACTTGCCCGTTATGATGAAGAAGATTAATGCCACGATGAATATTTGATAACGTCACCAAACCGAGCTGAGAAGAGGCAAACAATAAATCTCCCGTTGTTGATTCTGAGATTTTTGTAATGCTTCGAATACTATCTGAATTGAGAATAGGATTCATGAAACTAGGGCTCTGAAGTCTATCGCCATAGACCTGAAACATGCCACCTGCCGCCACCCAAACTTCATTGCCCGCAGATACATAAATGTCGGATACGCGATTGATGTTTTTCGCGATTTCAACATCAAATGGGATAAACGCATGCTTGTCATCAGTTACTGCGTATATCCCCTCTTTTCCACCTAAATACAATGCATCGCTAGTTTTGGTTACATGATGCAATGAAGATAATAATTTAAAGTTTTCCTGAAGAGGTAATCTTTGAATTCGCCTTTTATCCATCTTCAATATTATAAGTTCGTCATTTACCGCTACATAAAACTGAGATTCGCCATAGGTCATTGAATACGCTTTATCAATTTCCCCTAACCCTAGCTCGCCCGCCCAGTCTTCAGTTTTGCCTGTATCTTTATCAACTAAATAAACACCGGATATAATAGACACGGCAACGTGGGTTTCACCAATACTCAGTGACCATGCGAACCTTTTCCAACCCTCACTTTTGATAAATTCCTCAACAGCCCTAGTAGCTATATTTAACTTAAAAACACCGACACCATATTCAACAATCCACAAATTCCCTTCGTTGTCATACTCGATGTCTGAAATGATTCCAGTATTTAGTTGGTCGTCGTTGAAATTTAGTTTTTCCGCTTTTCCCCCAATTAATTCGAAAACACCATTTTCTGAAGCAATATAGACTGCGTTCCCTACTGCCTCAATATCTCTGATGACTCCGGAAGGAATACCATCAAACCTATTTTTTCCTTCTAGAGTGACGCCCAAGGCATATGCTTGATGCTGATAAATCGATAACAAAAACACAAAAATTGAGACAAAAGAGGAATAAATTGTCCTATTTCCGCTGATTGTCCTTCCTTTGATATCCATATTTTCGCCAAAAGGTTTTATTTATTAAGCGTTCTAGAAAGCACAACTTAAAAAAACTAATTAAAGGAGTAATACCATGAATATCGAACATAAATCGAACATGCAAGAACTAAAGCCTGAAGATTATACGAAAGTATATGCAGGAACAGGCTCATCACTTTTATTTGAAAAGCGAATTTATAAGATTAACCCTGAGAGTCCAACGTTACCCGATGGGCCTCACTATAGCTTTTCTGATCTAAACCCAACCTTGTCTACTACCTTTGGCAAATAGCCTACATTGCGGGCAAAGAAACAGTGGCGGCTCTTGCGGCGTAAGCCGTCAACTGTCCTTTATCGTTAAACGGGTTTATGCTAGTTCTAATATTCCCGTTGCCGTTATAAAAAAGCTTGGAATGTACCAACGCTACATTTCTTATTTTTCGATCATGCTTTATTAGTTACACCTCCCTCTTTTTGCATTAGCATAGCCGCTTATTTTTTGGTGTTTTCTGGAGTGTAGAAGTTCATGGGCGTATTTGCTGCCTTAGGTACAGCATTGTGTTGGGCTATTGCTGCTAGGTTATTTAGTGGCACAGGCAATGCCTTTTCACCCCTCACGATGAATTTTTGGAAAGGCCTTATTTCCATTCTTTTGCTTGGCCTAGTATTACTTTTTGTGCCGCCTATGGGCCTGAACGTTTCCATTATATGTTGGCTACTAATTAGTGGCTTTATTGGTATCGGCATTGGTGACACCTGTTTTTTTAAAGCGCTAAAAAGTATTGGCGATAGCCAAGCCGTGTTGGTGGCAGAGACACTCGCACCTTTATTTACCGCTTTATTTGCCATGGCCTTTATTGGTGAATGGATAACCTGGCAGCAATGGGTGGGCGTGGCCATTGTGTTACTCTCTGTCGACATGGTTATAAAAGCCAGAAAGCGAAGTACCACGCATGTCTTTGCCACCAGTGGCTACTTATATGGCGTTGCGGCGGCGCTTTGCCAAGCAGTAGGCGCCGTGGTTAGTCGAGACATTCTCGGTAGTGGTGACGTCGATGCAGCAAGCGCTGCGTTTCTGCGACTTATCGGCGGCATGTTCTTTGTTGTCCCCTTAATTGCCTGCGGTAAAACTCGTTGGCTTCCTGCAATATCCAAAGGTCAGAGAATTTGGCCTGCATTCATCCTTGCCACGTTATTAGGCACCACCGCCGCCATTTATTTGCAAATGTTTGCCTTTGCGTATGCCAAGGCAGCCGTAGTACAAACACTCATTGCCACTAGTGCACTTATGTCATTGGGTGTGGCCTGGGTTCTCGGAGAAAAAGCCACTAAAGCCACAATTTTGTGGTCTATTGTGGCATTAATTGGTGTGGCGGTTTTAGTCAGTTTTGGCGCCCCAGCAGGCCACTAGGCTGGCGCCTTCCTCCCTAAGAAAGGTTCATGGCACTGTGGCTACACTTAGGTGCAAATGGTTATGTTAAATCATCTAAATTGATAAGGTAGAAGTATTAACCTCTTAAGCTGGCCGATAAAAACATGGAGCGGTATATGACGTTACCCAAAGTACTTATTTTCGATATTAACGAAACATTACTTGATATGGATGAAATGAAGCAGGGGCTAGCCCCTGTGTTAAACGGTGATGAAACCTTGGTTGATTTATGGTTTGCCACTTTACTTCATCATTCTCTCGTGGACATTGCATCGGGTCAGTTTCATGATTTTATCGATATAGGTGCGGCCGCTTTGGTCATGGTGGCGCACAGTAAAGACATTGAGATTAGCCAGTCAGAGGCAAAACAAACCATTAAAAAATATATCACTGCATTACCGCCCCATGCCGACGTTAAGCCGGCACTCAACGCCCTAAAAGACAAGGGCTTTACGCTAGTGGCTTTGTCCAATTCGTCAATTAATGGATTAGCTGAGCAGCTACGTTTTGCCAACATTAAAGATTGTTTTGATCACATACTTAGCACCGAGACTATTCATACCTATAAGCCCCATGCCAGCGTATATCATTGGGCATGTAAACACGTTAGTGCATTGCCAAGCGAGGTGATGATGGTCGCCGCCCACGGGTGGGATGTGAGCGGCGCGAAGGCGGCAGGTTTGCAAACGACGTTTATCGAGCGTCCAGGTAAAACCATGTACCCATTAGGGCTGACACCCGACTACGTGTTAAGTACGCTAACCGAATTAGCCAATACACTCACTAGCGAGTGCTAAAACCTTTGGTTGAACAGTGAGAACGTTTTGATTCTAACGCACCAAGTTGGCGTTTTAACCAAGACTTTTGAATGCCCGATTTTGCCACCTTCATTTCGGTGCTGACTCGGTTAATTTCTTTTCCTACGTTGACGCAGGCTTTAGGGTTAGGTTCGAAGCCTCCGTTAGCAAAGGCAGAGGTTGAAAAAAAGACGGCCGATACGGCTAACAATAATTGCTGTTTCATGGTGGTCCCCAACGACTGTGTCATACACAGCGTTTTTATTCTGATTAAAGATTAGGGCTTCTGCGAGCCTTCAGTCAGTACGAGAACTATAGCAATTAAATTATTGTTATCAGGTAGCAAAAATTATACGTAGTGATGCTTTGGTGCATTCTTAATTATTTGACTACATTGGCCTACGGCGCTTGTGTAACCTTTCATCTACGGAAAGTGTCACCAACATGCTTTATAGTTATCGCGTATTCCCATTTATAACAATGGGGGGTTTCAAAAGCATCTGTCCTTCGTATTGGTTGCAGTAACAGCTTTCTGCAACAACATACTTTCTTAACCGCGGGTATTAAAACACTTAATAATTCGCCGCTCAAGGAAACGGGCTATAAATACCCAAAAGTAGAATGAGCTCAAACCACTACCCCCTTTTGAAAATCATCGCTATAGGCGGCTTCCCGCCCCCAATCGCTCTAACGTATCTAAAATGGCATCCGAGATATCGGCCAGTGATAATACATAGCTGGCGGCGTCTATTTCCACAGCGGCCTTGGGCATGCCGTATATAAGGCAACTCTCTTCGTCTTGGCAAAAGGTTATGGCACCTTTCTCTTTCATCGCTTTTAAACCCATCGCGCCATCTCTTCCCATTCCTGTTAGCAACACGCCTACGGCATTTTCGCCCGCGTGCTCTGCTAGCGAATTAAACATGACATCGACCGAAGGCTTATGACCCGACACTTTAGGCCCATCGTCTAAGGCTAGCCTATAGTCCGCGCCACTGCGTTCAACTTTTAAATGCCGATGGCCGGGCGCTAAGTAGGCATAACCTGGTAGTAGCCGCTCTCCCCCTTTCGCTTCTCTAACGGTGACTTCACACAAACTATCGAGACGTTTAGCGTAAGTCGTCGTAAAACCTGGTGGCATATGCTGCGAAATAACGGTAGCAGGCGCATTTTTTGGAAAATGCATAATGACGTCTTTGATGGCTTCGGTTCCCCCCGTTGAAGCCCCAATACCAATAAGCTTCTCTGTACCGGTATAACGCATGGCGGCATGTTTTGAACAGCGCGTTTCAGTAGGGTGGCTCAATTTCGATTTGGCGGCGGCTTTGACTTTCTGAATAATGGTATGAGCATAGTCGTTCATGCCTTGGGCAACCCCCAATTTCGGCTTCGCCATAAAATCTACGGCGCCAAGTTCCAAAGCTCTCAAGGTCGCATTTGCGCCGCTTTCCGTTAACGTGGAAATCATCACTACCGGTGTTGGAACGGCCTTCATCATGACTTCCAAAAAGCGTAAACCATCGACTTTTGGCATTTCAATATCTAACGTAATCACGTCTGGTCTGAATTCCTGCACCATGCGTTTGGCGACGTAAGCATCCGGTGCAGCTCCCACTAACAGCAGACTACTGTCGCTTTGGATAATCTCAGAAAGTACCTTTCTTATTAAAGCTGAATCATCAACTACGAGAACTTTTATAGGCATGAATATGTTCCGCAAATGAAGTAACACCCTCTTTCGCTTGTTGTGCTAACAATACACGGTGCGTAGACTCGCGCTCATAGAGGGTCGCATTATTAAAGTCGCGAATACGCTTCATATAGACCTTTCCTTCATGAGGAAAAAAGTAAATTTTGCGCGCATACGTAGACATGAGGTCGCTATTAATAAGCGGGATATTAGCGTTGTTTAAATATTCAATAACAAATTCGGCGTTAATTCTTCCAATGTCTTGTTGTACAAATCCTGGAAGTACTTTTCCACCGCCGAAAGCCTTTGCCACCAATTTACTTTGTCTTGCCCCTTTACTTACTAACTTTTGAATAAGCGTGTCCATGGCATGTACGCCGTACTTAGTGGCCAAACAATGTTCAGACTCACTCGTTAAATGAATGTCGGGCAACATAAAGTGGTTCATACCACCTATTTTCATCTCTTCATCATAAACACAAGCTGCCACACATGAGCCCAGAATCGTCACCAATGCTTTATCATTGGAGGTGGCATAATATTGACCGGGCAATAGTTTTACCGCCTCTTTTTGTAAGCGATTATCAAAATAGCTAATGGGCTTGTCATCCTGACTCATACGGCGAATTCCAATTAGGTCACTGGTCGGTAAATGGTTTTACCCATAGGCGTCACAAGATTTGGATACATGGTGAAGTTTTCTGAGTGCCCTGCGACATACATGCCGTTGGGCGCCATTAATGTCACCATACGTGAGAGAATTTTTTGTTGGGTCTGTCGGTCAAAGTAAATCATCACATTGCGGCAAAATATGATATCGACTGGCCCTTCAACACACCAACTTGGTGACATAAGGTTTAAAGGTTCAAAGCGAACCATTTGCCTAAGCTCGTTAGCAATTTTCACTTTGCCTCTATACTTGCCCTTTCCTTTGTAGAAAAATTGCTGACGATGTTGCAAAGAAAGCTGCGCAATACTCGACTGGGAATACACCCCCTCCCTTGCAATATGAAGCACTTTGCTGTCGATATCTGTGGCTAATATAGAGATCTTTGGTGAAAAACTACCGAATACGGATGCGACTGTCATTGCAATACTATAGGGTTCTTCACCGGTACTGCTTGCCGCGCACCAAATGCGCTTCACGCTCGGATTCGCCTGCAAATAGGTTGAAAGCGCATCAAAATGATGTGGCTCTCGGAAAAACGCCGTTAGATTCGTGGTGAGCGCATTAATAAAATGCTCCATTTCCTCTTCGTTCTGTGCCACGAATGTTAAATACGCCTTGAAGCTTGAAATGTTCAATACCCTTAGGCGACGCGCCAAACGGCTGTAAACCATGGCATCTTTGGAATCAGCAAGGTTTATTCCCGCCTGGGAAAACAGAAGCTTTTTAACACGTTCAAAATCCCGCCGACTATAGGCAAACTCGCGTTGAACCGGTGAAGCTTGCAAGACTGCCGTCATGAATTAGAACGCCTCCCACTCAGAATCGTCGGGCGCGGCAGGGCTTAACGCCTTTGTGTATTGCGAGGGCACGTCTCTGTCTTTTGGTAGCTTTCCATCATTTGGGGATACCAACGGCGTCGACGATTGGGGTGAACGGCTACCGTTGCCGACTTGTTGATTTCCCACTTTAAATACCGAAACCCGTTGCGCTAACTGACCTGACTGCTGACGCATACTGTCAGATGCAGCGGCGGCTTCTTCTACCAAGGCGGCATTTTGCTGTGTCATTTCATCCATTTGCACTACCGCATTACTGACTTCCTGAATACCTGTCGCCTGCTCAGAGGACGCCGCGGCAATTTCAGACATAATGTCATTCACTCGCTTAATTGCCGTCACTATATTGGCCATGGTTTCGCCAGACTTATTGGCAAGTAAATTACCATTGCCTATTTTATCCACCGACGCTGAAATTAATGCCTTTATGTCTTTGGCAGCCTCTGCAGAACGCTGAGCGAGTGTTCTAACTTCCGACGCGACAACGGCAAAACCGCGCCCTTGTTCACCGGCTCGCGCTGCTTCAACCGCCGCGTTGAGAGCAAGAATATTTGTTTGAAATGCAATACCATCAATAACGCCAATAATGTCTGAGATACGCTGGGCTGAATCATTTATTTCACCCATGGTATGCACCACCTGCTCAATCACTTTGCCGCCTTCAGAGGCAACATCGGAAGCCTGGCTTGCTAAGCCTTTTGCCTGCTCGGCGTTTTCTGCATTCAATTTAACTGTGCCGGTTAGTTCTTCCATGGCCGACGCCGTTTCTTCTAAACTTGAGGCTTGCTGTTCAGTTCTACTGGAAAGGTCGGCATTACCGGTGGCAATTTCATTCGATGCCGTATCAATCGTTTCCACGGCGGTGTGAATTTTCACTATGGTATCTTTAAGCTCTTCAATAAAGTGATTAATAGAATCGCCTAGCACCTGAAAATCACCATCTAAAGGTTCGTCGATGGTATGTAATAAATCCCCTTCGGTTAGCTTGGCAATCACGTTTTTAATACGTTCAATCGCCAATGTTCGCCCCGTAACATCCGTTGCATATTTAACCACTTTAAAGGGCTTACCTGTACTGTCCATAATGGGGTTATACGACGCTCGTATCCATACTTCTTTCCCCTCCTTACCAATACGCTTAAACTCGCCTTCACTATGCTCCCCGGAGCGAAGCTGTTGCCAAAATGCTGAATAGTCTGGGCTTAATTTAAAGCTGGGTTCAACAAACATGCTGTGATGGTGACCTTTTACCTCATCAAGGGTGTATCCCATGGTGGTTAAAAAGTTTTTATTTGCATTGAGTATCGTGCCTTTAAGATCAAATTCGATAACAGCTTGAGACTTGTTGATGGCGGTAATTTGGCTTTCGTAATCTGCATTTTTTTGTTTTTGCGCCGTAATATCTGATGCAAACTTAATGATGTACTTCACCTTTCCTTGTGCATCAAATACTGGGTTATAGCTAGCTTGTATCCAAACTTCTTTCCCTTCTTTACTGATGCGCCTGAATTCACCGCTGTGAACGTCTCCACTTTTTAGCTTTTGCCAAAACTGAACATATTCGTCGCTAGACGCATATTCACTGTCTACAAATATCCTGTGGTGCTTCCCTACTACTTCGCTGGCTTGATACCCCATTGCAGATAGAAAGTTATCATTTGCCTCGAGTATTTCGCCGTCAGTGGTGAAGGAGATAACGGCCTGACTACGCATGATGGCATTGGCCATACCTTCATGTTTCACCACTTTCGTGTAGTCCTGCCATTCCGTCACGTAGAGAGCATGAGTGGTATTCGCGCATGGAGAACACAACACTTTAAAGGTATGCCCTTTTGTGATCACTTCTTGGCTAGGTTGAGCAGGAACCAGTGAAAAGGCGCTGCCATCACGGGTTTTAACCAAACTGTCTATGCGTTGCCCAACCAATGAACTTCCCATCAAATGGCAATGAAAGTCATCATCATATTGTTGAATCATGTTGAGAAAAGCCGGAGTGTGGTAGTGGATTTCTCCCCCACTGTCGACCACCGCAATATTTGAAGTACACGCACTAAGAATGCCGTCCTTAAAACTCGCATCCTGTTTTGCAGCTTTGAGTTCATCGCCGCTTAAAAAATTAAATACGCCCATAACTCTTTATCCTAAGTAAAGTGTTCCATTTAGCAATAGCCCGCAAAACTACGCGTCATCTCCAACGCCTTCAGGTGCAACTAAACCTAGCTCTTCGCTAGTCATTAAACTTTCAATATTGACAAGAATCACCATGTTGTCGTCAACGTCAGCGAGCCCCTGTAAATACCGGCTATCAAAAGCAACGCCAAACTCTGGCGGTGATAAAATTTGGTCATCAGATAAACGAATAACATCCGATACGCCATCCACAACGATGCCAACAATGCGCGATTGAATATTCAGCATAATCACAATGGTAAAGTCGTTGTAAGTTGCCTCCCCCACGTTAAATTTAATTCTTAAATCAACAATGGGGACAATGTCGCCGCGCAAATTGATCACGCCTTTTATAAAGCTAGGTGCGTTCGCTATCTTGGTCACAGGTTCGTAACCACGAATTTCTTTCACCATAGTGATGTCTAATGCGTAGTGCTCATCACCTAAGACAAAGCTGAGGTATTCGTGGCCATCGCCCCCTGCAACCGTTTGATGTAAGGCTGTCTCTGTCATGAGAGCAATTCCTCTAATTGGCTTGAGGTATAAGTTGTCGCGATAGAATCGGCATCAATAATGAGTGCCACTCTTCCATCGCCCATTATGGTTGCCCCGGCAATTCCCGCGACTTTTCGGTAGTGTTCCTCAAGGCTTTTAATCACCACTTGTTGTTGCCCTACTAAGGCGTCTACCAAGATGCCGAATCGCTTTTTACTGCTTTCTAAAAGTACCACTACGCCCTCCGTTGGGTTGCTTGTGCCACTTTCAACATCCATGAAGTTGCACAGTGGAACTAAGGGCCAATACTGGTCGCGAATATATAGAACCGTGTCATTTCCTAAGGTTTTTAACTGTTGTTTTGTCGGTTGAAAGGATTCAATAATATTGAGTAAGGGGATAACAAAAATTTGATTGCCTACCGACACACACATGCCGTCAACAATGGCTAACGTTAGGGGTAAATGGATAAAGAACCCTGAGCCTTCTCCCGCACTAGACTCTATGTCAATACGGCCACCAATAGATTCAATATTTCGGCGAACCACATCCATGCCAACACCACGGCCAGACACATCGGTAATAGCCTCGGCGGTAGAAAAGCCAGCTTGAAAAATTAACTGCCAGACTTGTGCATCGGGCATGTCATCGGTAACCACCCACCCATTTGAACGTGCTTTTTCCATTATTTTGTCGCGGTGTAAACCGCCGCCATCATCAATAATACTAATAATGATACTGCCGCCTTTTTGCTCGGCGCTTAGGATCACCGTGCCCTGTTCTGGCTTGCCTGCGGCAACGCGTTTCTCGGGGAGTTCAATGCCATGGTCAATGCTGTTTCGAACTAAATGGGTTAAAGGGTCGACGATTTTTTCAATTAGGCTTTTATCTATTTCTGTAGTGCCACCTTGCAGAACTAACTCTACTTTTTTACCCAGCTTGCCAGCGAGATCTCGCACTAGCCGTGGAAAGCGGTTAAAGGTCGCCGTGAGGGGAAGCATGCGCATAGACATCACAGACTCTTGAATTTCACGGGTATTGCGCTGAAGTTCATCAATAGCCAATTGCAAGCGTTCACCGACTTGCCCTTCTACCTCTTGTCCTATCATTGATAGCATCGACTGTGTAATCACCAACTCCCCAACTAAATTCACCATAGAATCAATTTTGGTGGTATCTACTCGTATAGAAGAAGCCTCTTTCAAGTTGCTCTTTTTCGCCTGTTTTTTCGCTGCTTTTTTAGGTGCTGCACTGGTGGCGTTGTGTTGACTGTCGACCTTCGGCCTTTGACCCACTCCAGACAGCTTAGCTATTTCGGCAAGATCACTTTCTGCACTCAGCGTCTCAGTATGAAGAGGCGCTGTCGGCTTAGGGGCCGCTATATCTTCAAAAAAACCGAAATCATCATGTTCTTCAGTAGGCGCTGAGGAGGCTGGCGAATCATCAAAAAAGCCAAAACCTTGGTCCTCATCATCCGTAGTGAGATCACTGGGCTCATCATCAAAAAAGCCGAATGCCTCATCGGTAGTATCCTCAGCATTGGCCTCACCTGGCGAGAGGATGTCATCGTCAAAGAAGCCAAAACCGTCATCTATCTGCGTGTCAGTAGGGCTCTTTAGGGCTTGCGGTTGAGCTGACTTACCGTTAATGACGCCGTTAAGCAGTGCAATACGGGTGGAAATGTCTTGTTCGGGTACGGGGGTGTCATTGCGATACGCATAAAGGGTGGCTTTTAACACATCGAGGGTTTCAAGCAGAACATTCACAATGCGCGTAGTCACGACCAACTCGTGGTTACGTGCTTTGTCTAGCAGGTTTTCCATCACATGGGTAAGATTCATAAGCGCATCAAACCCAAATATCCCACTGCCCCCTTTTATAGAATGAGCAGCACGAAATATACTGTTGAGCTCTTCAGCATCGGGAGCGTCCACATCCAACGCCATAAGTAATTGTTCCATCGCATCAAGGTGTTCATCACTTTCATCGAAAAACACCCCATGGAACTGCTCTATATCAATGCTCATGCTGAATCCATCCAGACCGGTTGGCAGGTTAACCTAGAACGCGCTTAGTCACATCAAGCAGCTTATTGGGGTCAAAGGGTTTAACCATCCAACCGGTGGCGCCCGCCGCTTTCCCTTTCGCCTTCATGTCTCCACCCGCTTCGGTAGTTAACATAACAATAGGGGTTCGTGAATAACTGCCCAGCCCTCGCAATTTGGCAATTAATGTTAGCCCGTCCATGCGAGGCATATTTTGGTCGGTTAACACAAAATCGAAGCTCGACGATTTGCATTTATCTAGCGCATCTTGGCCATCTTGTGCCGTGGTCACGCCATAACCCGCCCCTTTCAACGTCATTTCAACCATTTGACGGATAGAGACAGAGTCGTCTACCACTAAAACTTGCTTACTCATGATTCACATTTCCTCAATAGTGTGTTGATACTATTTAATTCCGTTTTCCATTTAGACGATGCTAAAACAGCTCTACGTCACCTGCGCTCATAGATGTTGCAGACACAGGGTTGTGATCGGTTTTACCTCGTTGTGCTAGTGCTTGTTGATAGGCGTCTAGGTCTGCGACAAATTGTTCTAAATTGTCGGCGTTAAGCTGCTGTAATTGCTCAATAATAAAGCGAACAATGTCTTGGGTGTAGGCAAGGTGTTGCCCGTTAATATCACCAAATTGCATTCCGCGAATGGCCGTGCTTATGGCAACATCAAGTGACTGTCCAATTTCCTCTATTTGCTTAGTGGTTGAATCGTCCGACTCTGCTTTATGAATAATAAATGCCAGTTGCTCGCTAATATGCGCTTTTGCTTCAACCACGTGAGAAATATCTTGCGATGCCACAAATTCAGCGGTTTCAGTTAATTTATCCACCAAGGTTCGTATGTTTTCCACTTGCTTTTTAATCACGTCGCTAAACTGTGTTGAGCGAGTAGAGAGTGCTCTAACTTCGTCTGCCACCACCGCAAAGCCTCGGCCTGCCTCTCCGGCTCTCGCCGCTTCTATGGCAGCATTCAATGCTAATAAATTTGTTTGCGCAGAAATATCATCAATACCGCTAAGGGCATCTATAACAGTAGGCATGGCTTGCTGTATGGTTTGCACTTGTTCCATTAAGTGCTGGGTTGATGACGACATTTGCTCGGTGGAACTGATAAAACTCGTTAGCGTATTATCGGTGTCTTTTGCAAAGGAACGCATTTTTTCTGGATAGGAGATATTTTCCGTTTCGCCTACGCTTAACAATGAGCCAATACATGCTATTTGTTGGTTAACCAGCTGAGTTAAATGGGTAAATGCATCACTGAGCGTAGATACCGCATCGTCTTGCGTAGAACGGATGGAAGATAAGTTTTCATCACACACTAACAGAGAATCAGCCACTTTATTTCCTGTCATAACAACATCTTCACGAGACGCAGACAGGTTTTCCGTAATATCGACAGAGGCTTCCTCAACAGGTATGACGGCTGCCTTTAACGACACTGCGCATACACCAATGAGTGCCACGGATAACACCGCCATGGCAATGACTGGCTGAGCCAAAAAGTACACTGCCCAAGCAGCAACTAACCCTAGAACCACAACTGTGATGAGGAGGCCAGCCTTCGAACTCGCCCCCGTGGAAAATACCTCATTGCTCCGTTGCAAAACGCGCTCCCAAGCTTTACTACTTTTTTAGGTAACCGAAAGGTAAAACACGGTTAGTCTGCAACCACATTGAAGGTATTAGTTGAACCAATTCCGCCCAAAGTCACAACTCAAAGCGAAGTAGTAAAGCGATAAGTTCATCTGTGAATATATGAGAGTAAGCGTAGTACCCAATTTCAAAAGTAGGCAAGAAGCGCAACGATTTTTTTAAAAAAAACTCTTTTTAACGCTAATTTGTGCCGAAGCTACTTAATTTAGTCGCGATTGCGCACGTAAATGCGAGGACACCACACACCAAGAATAGCTGCCAATGGGCAACGGGTATGAACGCCAGCGCCGAGGTTAGACACTAGAGTCTGGTGAAACAATAGTCGCTATTTCACATTTAACCTTGAAAATAGGAATGATTATCAATAACATTGGTGTTATATCTCTTTCATTTATGACCCTCACATGTCAGCCGCACGAATACTGATCATAGAAGATGACGTTACTTTGAGTGACCAGATTGCTCATTTGCTAGAAGATAGCGGTTTTACCACCCGTCAATGTCAGGACGGACAAAAGGGATTATTTGCCGCGCTGCAGCAAAGTTTCGATCTCATTTTGCTCGATATTCTTATTCCCTCATTAGATGGCTTATCGGTGCTTAATCAACTCAGAAAGACAAAGCAAACCCCGGTTATGATGATCACTGCTTCAGGGGCCGAGCAAGAGAGGATAGAAGGCTATCGAACAGGGGCAGACGACTACCTTCCTAAACCGTTCAATTTCACTGAAATGTTGCTTCGCATAGAGGCATTATTGCGCCGTAGCAGCCGAGACGTGGCGGCGCATTCACAGCCCAGTAAATTACAGATTGGTGATTTACGGCTAAATAGAGTAAATCAAGGCGTGAACATTGGGCAACTCACCCTCGAACTCACGCCAATACAGTTTAAGCTACTATGGACACTTGCGGAAAACCAAGGCGAGATCCTTAGCAAAGCGTTTCTCTATCAATGTGTGTTAGACCGGCCTTTCAGTCGATATGACCGAAGCCTAGATATGCACCTTAGCCGTGTGCGGAAAAAACTGATAGAAGCCGGTATGCCCTGCGATTGTTTAGCGACGGTACACGGAAAAGGTTATCGATTTTCATGAAAAACAAACTCTTATGGCGGTTATGGGCCATCATTGGGTTGGGCACAGTAGTGCTGTTTTTAGCCATAGATTGGTTAACAAATCATACCGAAACCAGCATGAGCTTTATTGCCGATACCCATCAGCAAACACTGCTTAATTATGGCAAACAGGCTGAGCATATTTACCTTACCCAAGGTGAAGACGCCTTAGCCGAATATATCAAGCACATCCAACTACAGGAACAGACGTGGGCTGGCGTCGTCACCTCTAAGATAACCCCTTTTGCTGACAGTGAATTAGTGCCCTTGTTCACTGATTACTTTCAATTAGGCCGTGGGGTGGAATGGAAAATTCACCTCTATTTTGCCCAAAACCCCATTATGGAAGTGCCCTTTGTGGATGATGCCACCCACTTATTGATACAGCTTCCCCAACGTATGCGCCCTGGTGCCTTTTTAATGATGTTTCGACTGTTACTGCAAATAGCCCTGCCACTTATTCTTCTTTGTTTGCTTACGTATGTGGTGTATCAACATGTGATGCGCCCCCTGAAACGGCTTGAAAAAGCGACACAGGAATTCAGCGATGGGAAGTTGGATGCTAGGGTGACACCGCTTTTACCTAAACGTCATGATGAACTCACGGATATCGCCGCTACCTTTGATAAAATGGCTGATCGCACCAGCAACCTGATTCAAAATCAACGTCAACTTTTAGCCGACCTTTCCCACGAATTACGCACCCCCTTGGCGCGTATTGATATGGCGGTAGACTTCGTAGAGCAAAACCTTAATCAGGCCCAAGCATTAGAACGGCTGCGTTATGAAGCCAGTACTATGCGAAGTTTAGTGGAGGACACCTTAACTTTTTCGTGGCTGTCAACGGAGCTTCCTAGCCTTAACACTGAGACCTTCGATTTAGTCGAGCTTATCAATGTTATTTGCGACGACGCAAAATTTGAATACCCTCACAATATGCTGCATTGTGAATTGCCCGAGCAGGCCATGATAGAAAACAGTAGCCAAGTAGCGTTAGGCCAAGCTATAGAAAACGTTATTCGCAACGCCCTTCGCTATACACCACCGGAAAAAGCAGTGAGTGTGCATCTGAAGAAATTGCACAACACCTATACGTTAACCATCTCTGATAACGGGCCAGGCGTGCCAGATGCCCTATGCGACGATATATTCAAACCTTTCTTCCGTGTTGAAAAGTCTAGAACAGCCACCAAAATGCGAGGCGAAGCTGAGGCGGCGGCACATTCGCAGAAGAACCACGGCCATGGTATGGGGCTAGCACTCGCACAACGTCAGGTGCATGCCGTTGGCGGGGAAATTAGTGCGCATAATCGTATCGATGACACCGCCGGCCTTACCATAGCCATTGCCCTTCCTATTAACGCTACGTCAACTACACTAGCGTCAGTATAACGGGCTGTTTAATGGCCTCTACTTAGAGGCTTTATGTTAGGCGTTTAACGCCTAACATAAAGCCGGTGTACACAAGGTAACACGCCAGCAATGAAAACAACCCTGCGATAGTTTGACCAATGAAACCAAAATGTTCTCCGGTATGCAGAAAACGCGCCGTGCCCCATGCTTGCCCACCTCGGCTCCAATCTTCTTTCCTTAACACCTTTGTGACCTCGCCGCTGCGGGTATCGAAGTAAAGCGAGTACGACATTGACTGCCTATGTCCTATGCTTTTATCAATAAAAAAGCGTGCTTCGTATTCGTGCTCTCCTATTTCCATCCACATTGAATACCAATCGTCGTAATCGTTGCTGTTTGCATGATTTTGAGCGGCAAGAAAAAGAGTTTCGTAGTCAACCACATCTAAGGACAACGAGGTTACTTCTTCATGCTGTTCACGTGGCGGCACCTGCTCACCAAAGAAACCATATAACGCGGTATTTGCCCAAGAGAAATGAAACAAAGTGGCGGTAATGGCAATAATGAAAAGAACAGGAATGCTCCACACGCCCAGCACCAAATGCCACTGTCGGCGGCGATGATGGCGATTGGTGTAATGGTGACGAAACCAAAGATGCTGCTTAAATGATGCAAGGCGCAATTTATTGGGCAACCAAAGATACGCACCACTGACAATAAGGAAAATAAACACTAAATTAGCGTAGCCATTCACCGTTTTCCCTATGCCTTTAAGCTCACCTTCTAACAGTAAGTATCGATGAAGGTTGGTAAGCCAATGAAACACCAGCGCCACATTGCCCTCCCCTTCTCTTAAAATCTCACCGGTATAGGGGTGGAATAAGTAGCTGTTACGCCCTGCCCAGGCAGGCACGGCCGCACCTTCCCTGTTTACCCAACGTACGTAAATATGGGGGGTTTCAGGGTGTAGTGCTTGAAGCTTATCGACAATATCATCGGTGGAGAGCCTTTGCTGGTTCTGGGGTACATCCACACGGTATCGCATTTCGTCAAGTTCGATAAACTGACGTTCGTAAGTTAATAGAAACCCAGTTAGTGACATAAGAAATATAAAAATCCCCGCCACTAAACCCAAAATAAGGTGAGTCCAGAAGACCCACCTTTTCACTGTTTTTGCTATTGCCATAAGAGTGTTTAGAAGTCGTAGCTTACTGATACTCGAATATCTCTACCCGCTTCTTTTGGCCCAATGACGCTCCCGAACACCTCACTGTAATCACCGACACTTGAATGATCGATATAGGCTTCATCAAACAGATTCGTCACCGCGAGGTTGACCTTGAAGTTATTACTGACAAACCATTGCCCATACACATCAACCGTGGTGTAGCTAGGTTTATTTAGGTCGTACAAAGAATCGGTCCAACCGTTCTGCAAAGCCTGATGCAGGGTTTCTATGGTAAGTGAATTGACCCGTGTAATATTGATACCTACGTTGAGGTCGGTGTTAATATCATAGTCAACACCCAACACCCATGTATCGCCGCGACTATTCCCTAGGCCAACAAATTCATAGCCGTTAAGGTCGATGGTATCGTATTCAACATTGTACAAATCAGCGCGCGGTGATAGCTCGGTATCCACGCTAGAGTAACCAAAGAATATGTTTGCATCACCCAATGCGTAGGCAATATCAAATTCAAAACCACTTGATTCTAGGTCGCCGATATTATTGTAAACCGAGTCGCCTTCAAAGCCGCTAAAAATCACATCATCGATTGTGCTTTCAAATACCGTGAATCTCGCGTGCAAGTCATCAGCTTGATATTCAATTGCCCCTTCAATATTGGCCACGGTTTCCGGCACCACATTATTACCCACAACCGGAACATCGCTACCGTCATACAAGTATTCGTCAATGGTAAACCCGTCGCCAATTTCCTTTCCTCGGGCTGCTTCAGCATAACCAAGGGCTAATTTCCAGGCCTTTGACAGTTGATAGGTAAGCCCAACATTCATGCTTACTTCGCTGTCGTTTAGCCCTGAAGGCTCATCGGTGACCGGGTCGCCGTAATATTCATCAAGTAATATGTCTTGCTGGAAGTCATAGTCATCGAAGCGCACACCATAGCTTAATGTGAGTTCTGGGTTTATCGCGCTATGGGCTTGGGCATAGACTCCTAGCACACTGCCCTCTTCTGCATTTTCTACAGCCCCCTCAGCCGGGCCGCTTTCCACTTCGTCGTTGCGGTAATCTACGCCGTAGGTAAATACATGGTTTGTCGTTTCACTGGTGTTGCGAATATCAAAACCATAGGTGTCGATGTTTGCCAACCAATCAAAGCGACCTCCTCTAAATGACGAAGAGGTGTTGTACGCTGTGGCTTCTAAGTACACCATAGCGCTATAGTCTAAACGGTAATTTGCTACTAAAGTGTCACGCTCAGCTTCACTGGGATACAGCGCTGCGCCTTCTAGCACAACCCAATTGGGCCTTGCCGAAAATTCACCTTCTTCATCACGCTTTTCATAGCTTAATGACGCATATTGGTTTTCAGAGAGGTTGCCGCTGGCTTTTACGAATAACAAGTCTTGGTCGGCAGCGGTACCATAAATTTCATTGCCGTCGCCGTCTTCCATGTTGTCTCTATCTGAGGTGCTGTAATAACCTAGCACGCCCCAATCTTCATTTAGCTTGCCATAAACACTGCCACTGTATCGGGTGCCGTCGTTACTGAAGTAACTGGCTTTTACACGGCCGCCAAAACGTTCATCGTCGCGCAGAAGATCGCTCGCATCTTTCGTTTTAAAACGAATAGCACCGCCAATAGCACCAGGGCCACTGGTTGCTTCACCGGCTCCAGCTTGCACATCAATTTGCTTTAACAAGTCAGGATCTAAGGTTACACGACCAATATGGTGAAATAGGGTTGAGGTTTGCTGAGCGCCATCAACCGTAATGTTTAGATAAGCATCTTCTAAGCCGCGCACGAAAATTTTCTGCGCAACGCCTACCGAGCCACCCACACTTACCGACGGTGACTCACGAAAAATATCAGCCAAATCATTG
Organism: Alteromonas sp. B31-7; assembly: GCF_015767655.1. Classification (NCBI taxonomy): domain Bacteria; kingdom Pseudomonadati; phylum Pseudomonadota; class Gammaproteobacteria; order Alteromonadales; family Alteromonadaceae; genus Alteromonas; species Alteromonas sp. B31-7. Next base: position 412,013 of record NZ_CP065233.1, on the reverse strand, counting down.
GCCTGAAACTGCTCAATATCTTCAGCGGTAACACTTAAGTTGGTAGAAGCCCCCACAATTGAAACCCGTTCAATATCCTGTGTGTCTTCTACATTTGTTGCTTGTGCATGTACTGCGGTGCTAGATAACGCGCAAACCGCGCCAATAAATACTGACTTCTTCAAAAAATGCTCCCATTGAGTGTTGTGACTCTAAACGCGAAACATTCTCATTAAGTTTTAGACAAAAGAATAGTTATTTTACAATTGTTACATTTAGCCACTGCGCCTCAAGGATGAATGTCACCAACGCTTATGGGCGTGTTACGTCATACGGGAAAACAAAGCCTGGCTTTCTTTTAATATTCTTGACGTTTCTTTGGGGTCGGGGGTTGTACTCCAATCCCCTGGGACGAAGCTGCCACCAAGGATCATATAGTCATTACGCGAGAACATATACAAGGGAGCTGATGTATTACCTCCGCCTACGGTTAAATAATCAATACCCGCATCAGGAGGCAGTAATATAAGCTGGCCTTTGGCTGGAATAATGGCTTTGTCGTCGAATAAGGCATTCGAGCCTAATCCAGTGCAATTAAAAATAACAGGCTCATTTAAGGTGAGTAACGCCTTTTTATTTTCTATGTTACGAATGACGAACTGTCCACCCGCTAATTGGATATCTTGAGTGAGGCGGCGCAAAAACGTGCTTGTTTCCACCAGCATAGTGGCAGACACCGTACAATAGTTGGCAGGAAAAGGGTGCTGGTTTGGCCCATATTGCTGCGTAAACGGGTAAAACTGACGAAATTCGGCATTGTCGTCTCTTGGAGTCTTGCTTAGGGAATAGAGCTCTTTCCATTCAATGCCATAATCTTTCCCTACCATTTTGGCAAAGGTGGAATGCGATATTTCTGCCGCCCTTTGTAATTGTTGTTTAAACTCAGGGCTTGAAACGTCTGGGTCGTGAACGCTGTAAGGTCCCCACTCACCGCCGGCGACATGTGACGTAGTATGGCGCGGCATAGCTTTAGTATACAGGGTCACCTTCCACCCAGCTTCTTGAAGCAAACGCGCGGTAGTTAACCCCATTACCCCACTGCCAATAATGGCAGCGTGTTTTGTACTGGCATCAGCAACTTCTTCAACTGCAAGTGTAGAGGAGCCCCAACATAGTGAAATTCCCCCGCCGCCATGCCCATAATTGTGCACCAAGGTTTTCTGCCCCATGGCTTCCCGACGAACCACGAAGCCCTTAGCGCGGTACGGGCGATGCCCAACCACTTCGGTAATGATATTGTTTTTGTCGATTCTGGGGGCCAGTAACGGCCGGCGTGAAAATGGACGAGTAAACCCTACTTTCTCACTAGGTAGCGCGCAACCTGCAACGCTCGCCGCCAAACCGCCCACCCCCATGCGTTTTAAAAAATCTCGACGCGCTTCACTGTCATTCACTCTTACCACTCCCTATTGTTATGCTTTCTAACTCACCGCTTAGCCTTTAGCCTTTGCACCTAGCGCTGCACAGCCATATACAGCGGTAAGCAAAACATTTGCCATTAACCAGCTGTATCAAAGTTGCTCCTGTTCCACTAATTTCAAATAGGTAGTTAGGCTCTTATCTTTTTCATCAGTGAAGTGGCTGGGTAGGGCGTTGAAATTAGATATTCTATCTAACCGAAAGTTTCTGAATTCCTGCCGCAATTCACACCAGCCTGCCAACAACCAAATAGGGCTAAAAGAAATCAGTGCGATGGGGCGAATACTTCTCTGCGTTTTCTTGTTATTTAAATCAAGATAGGTAAAACCCACTCTCTGTTTACGGCGAATACATTCCCTCACTTCGGTAAACTCTACCTGCCAAGGAATTTTGTAGTGGCTTGGCGCAGAAAAAGTACTGATCTGATGCAATTCGTTTAACAGTGTCGCTGGCAAGGTCGCCTGAATTTTAAGGTAGGCACTTTTCGCTTTTGCCGCGAACTTATCGTCTGTCCAATTGCTAACCATACCAATCCCTAACGCAATCGCCTCTAATTCATCAGCATCAAACATAATAGGCGGCAGGTGATATTTTTTATCAATGATGTAGCCGACGCCAGCCTCACCCAATATGGGCACGCCAGAATCGATGAGATCTTGAATGTCTCGATAGATGGTACGAAGGCTTACCTCAAATGCGTCTGCTAGCGTTTGTGCCGTTATCGCATGGTGCATTCTTCGTAAATGATGAACAATATCATTCAACCTTTCAGCTCTACGCATGGTGGTTTGTCCGCTAGCCAGTCATTTTTTTCATTGTGGGTAAACACTACTGACATTAACTGTCAGTAGTCAACGACTAGTATGAATTTGCACCAACAAACATTCCCAAACGGAAAGAAAGGAGAAACCCATGATTGGCTATATAACCCTTGGAACGGCAGATTTAGAAAAAGCAGCAGCATTTTACGACGCCCTGCTCGGTACTATTGGCGCTACCCGCTTTATGGAAGAACCGGATTACTTTATTGCGTGGTCTAAAGATGAAGACCAAGCCGCGCTATCTGTCACCAAGCCCTTTGATCAAAAACCTGCCACGGTAGGTAACGGCGTAATGGTGGCGATGTACTTTGAGACACCAGAGCAGGTGAACGCCTTTTACGACAAAGCCATTGAACTTGGCGCCACTTGTGAAGGTCAACCTGGGTTTCGCCCCCAAGATGCTACCTCTGGTTTTTACGCAGGCTATTTCAGAGATTTAGACGGCAATAAGTTGAATGCCTTCTGCATGGTAGAGTAAGAAACACGCTAACAACCTAGATACGTGCTTTAAGGGGCTAGGCAGCATCATTCAGTTGCCGCCCCTAAAATTGGCCTTACCAATAAAGCCCCTGCACTCACATAAACCCCTTTACCCTCGCGATGAACAACCCACACCGCAAAAGGCGATACCGCGCTTTAGACACTAATTCGAAATAATTCAAGACGACTTTCTATAACCAATAATCATTATCAATACCATTCAGATCTGTTCAACTTTAAGACCAAAATGATACGGTATGTAAACCATTTGTAAACTAGTTGTTTTACAAATGAGCATGAGAGCTATTACCAAATTGGTAATAGAGGTCTTTCAATCCACTTGGAAAAACAACATGAAAATTGCCTACGCTTTATCTTGCGCTGCGCTTGTTATTGCAGCCCCAGCCTCTCAGGCCGCAACATTTGTGATGGAAAAAAACAATACTGCATTTTCAATAGACGGAAATGGCGGTGCCATCGAAGGTCAACAGCTTTATTTATGGAACACAAACACCAGCAACGTAAACCAACAATGGGTACAGATTAGTCACGGAGATGGCTATTACTCCTATAAAAAGCAAGATACCAACTTGTGTTGGGACGGCGGTTCTGGCGGTACAAATGGCCAGCCCGTCACCTTAGAAATCTGTGATGCTGGCAACTACGATCAGCATTGGGAAAAAATAAAAGTGCTTAGCGGCACTGAAATTTACCGCTTTCAAAAACGCAATGCTTCTGGCTACTCCATTGATGGAAACGGCGGAGCAGCGCAACGTCAGTCTATTTACCTGTGGTCATCGAGTGATAGCAATGTTAATCAACAGTGGGACTTAACGCGCACTGACGATAACAGCGATTCATCGAATAACAATGCAGGTAACGCCCTTTCTATCAACACCGCCTTTGATGATGGGAGTGGCCATGGGAGCTACCCTGCCACGAACGTCATTGATGGCAACACAGATTTTGCTTCGCGATGGGCAGGCAGTGGCTCCCCCGTTAATTTAACGGTTCAACTTAATGAAACCACCGACATTTCAAGTGTAGGTGTGGCATGGGGTAGAGGCGATAGCCGCGCCTATACTTTTGAAATATATGCCCGCCCGGGCACCAGCGGCAGTTGGACCAAAGTGTATGACGACGTGAGCTCAGGCACGACAGCAGACATTGAAGTATTTGATATTGATGATATTGCAGCTCAACAAATAAGAATAAAAACCTTTTCCAACACGGCAAATACCACCTGGACGAACATTACTGAAGTAGAGGTATACGGTGACGGAAGTGTTACACCACCTACCACTAACCCCACGTTAGACCCGAGTGCCCCACCGTCTGATAACTTTGATTTATCTCGCTGGTATTTAAGTATTCAAACTGATGACAATGGTGATGGTAAAGCTGACTCAATTAAAGAAGATGAACTTAATGCTGGCTTTGAAGATAGCCGATTCTTTTATACGGCAAATGATGGTGGCATGACGTTTAAAAGTGAAATTGATGGTTATAAAACGTCTACCAACACGAGTTATACACGCTCTGAATTACGTGAAATGTTAAGAGCAGGCGATACCTCAATTGATACCTCTGGCGTGAATGAAAATAACTGGGTATTCAGTTCCGCGCCTAGCGCTGCACAAAATGCAGCGGGTGGAGTAGACGGAAATATGAAAGCCACTGTGGCGGTAAATCACGTGACGTCTACGGGTGACAGTGGACAAGTTGGCCGCGTCATTATTGGTCAAATTCATGCTTCTAGCGATGAGCCAGTGCGCTTGTATTACCGTTTGCTCCCTGGTCATGACAAAGGCTCTATTTACTTTGCTCACGAGCCGGGTAATGGAAATGCAGAACAATGGTATGAGATGATTGGATCTCGCTCAAGCTCGGCCTCTGAACCCTCTGACGGCATTGCGCTAAATGAAGTATTTAGCTACGAAATTGACGTTCAAGGCGATACGCTCACCGTGAAGATTCTTCGCGAAGGCAAAGCCACTGTAACCGAAACCGTAGACATGAGTAACAGCGGTTACGATGTTGCCGACGAGTACATGTACTTCAAAGCCGGTGTGTACAATCAGAACAATACTGGTGATGGCGACGATTATGTGCAAGCCACATTTTATGCACTAGAGGTTACTCACGACTAAAAATACCCAGATATAGCCGCAACCGAAAAGCCCCGTATTGAGTATGGGGCTTTTTTATTCTTGGTGCCTTTATCGAGCGCAGGGTATCCATAGGTTTGGTCTGCACTATGTTTTTATTCTGCACAATACTCTTATCTCAAAGCTGACCTTTTAGCGAATGGCCGTCAACCCGTCTCATGAAAATGAAAGGAAACCATCATCATTTTAAGTTATCTCACTTGTAACATTGACCAAATCGGTTTTCTGGCCCACAGTGATTAAGTAGCCAATACATCCCTCGTATAAAAGTATTTTAAACGCCACCACTGGTTATCTCTATGACCAGCATAAACAGCTCACCTGGCGCTATTGCACTGCGACGTTAAACAATAATTTGACGCTATTGACAGTATTCCAAACCACTAATTGGGTTAATCACGATCGAATGTTGGCGGGGACATTGATGAAACAACATAAACCAAAGGAATACAGAGTGATGAATTTTTTACGTTTTAGTCGTAGCAGCAACCTTACCCAATGGCGATTAAATAGCCGCCTTAAGCTAAAGATAACCATGACGTTAGCTACATTAATAATACTGGGCGGTTGTGGCGGCAGTAGCGATAGCAGCACTGGTATTATGGCTGAACAGCCCACAGAATTAGCCCTCGCTGAAAGCAACTGGCGGCAACCGCTATTTAGTGGATTAGGGGCGGTAAACTTTCCTATCACCACCAACTCAGAAATTGCACAGCAGTACTTTAATCAAGGGCTTGCATTGTCGTATGCGTTTAATCATGCGGCAGCAGATTTCGCATTTAACGAAGCCACCATTTATGATCCTGACTGCGCTATGTGCTATTGGGGCAGCGCACTAGTACTAGGCCCTAATGTGAACGCCCCCATGTTTCCTGACAATGCCAATCGCGCCTTTAGTTTGGCCACATTGGCAAAAGATCTGAGCGAGAACGTTAGCACTAAGGAGCGCATGCTCATCAATGCGTTGCAACAGCGATATTTAGCCACAGAGCCAGCAGACAGAAGCTCACTTAACGAAGCTTACGCCGATAGCATGCGCGATGTAATGAACACCTTTCCTGAAGATGCGGATATTATCGCACTTACTGCCGAGTCGATGATGGATGTCCATCCTTGGGATTTTTGGGACGCAGAAGGCGTTACGCGCCCTTGGACAAAAGAAATTACCGACACTATCGAAACCGCTTTAGCCCTTGATAAACAGCATATTGGCGCGATACACCTTTATATTCATGCGGTAGAGCAATCAACAAACCCAGAACGGGCTGAACACTACGCAGACACGCTGGCCGACCTTGCTCCAGCGGCCGGACATCTGGTGCATATGCCAGCGCATATTTATATGCGTGTGGGCCGTTACCACGACGCCACGCTAATCAATATGCAAGCCGCGGCGGCAGATAGTGAATTTATCCAAGCTTGTCGCTCGAATAGTCCAATTTATCTTGCCGGATACATTCCTCACAATTGGCATTTTGGTTGGGTAACCGCGGCGATTAGTGGCTGGAAAAGCAAAGCCTACGAGTTAGCAGAAGGTACCGCAGCGTCATTAAGTGAAGAATTGCTTCGAGCGCCAGGTATGGCCGTTGCACAACATTATTATTCCCAGCCACTTTACGCAAAAGTGAGGTTTGCCGATTGGCAAGGCATTCTAAATACCCCACAGCCAGCGCACGATCTTCTTTATGCGCGGGGAATCTGGCACTACGCCAGAGGACAGGCATATATTGGCCTTGATGCGCCAGTGAAAGCCCAGCAAGAATTAGCGCAATTGGCCGCACTACGCAGCATGCCCGAAGTACAATCTCTCATGTTTTTTAACCGCGAAGGTGCCCCGGTCTTACTAGAAATCGCAGAGACAGTAATGAGAAGCTCCATTGCAACAAATGCAGGCGAGTTACAAAACGCGATATCACTATTAAAGGCTGCCGTGATAATGGAAGACTCTCTGCCCTATACAGAACCACCAGAATGGTACTTCCCGGTACGCCATGCGCTAGGCGCCGTACAAATTTCAGCCGGTGAATTTGCTGCTGCCGAAGCAACCTACCAACGCGACCTCGAGATTATGGTCGATAATGGCTGGGCCTTACGCGGACTGGCTGAAGCGCTAAGGTTGCAAGGTAAAACTGACGAGGCAAAAATAGTACAGCGCCGATTTGAAAAAGCCTGGGAACACGCTGAGATTAATATCTCTGGCTCCATAATTTCTGCAACTGATAGGATGTTAACGGCGGCGAATAGTGGTTTAACTAAGTAAATTTAAAATAAACTTACATGTTGTAACGCGGTACAGCCGCAAGAACACGCCAGATCAAAAAAGCCCTCGCATTTCTGCAAGGGCTTTTAAGAATGGTGCCTCGACCCGGGATCGAACCAGGGACACGCGGATTTTCAATGTAAATCACTAATTTAAGTCTTTGAAAATAAGTTACTTTTAATTTCTTTGCAAATTCTTTGCAAAAAGAACTCTTTTCTGTTTTACTGGCGCTATGGCAAAACAGACTGAAAGACACGACATAAACGATGAGCTGTATATCTTTAAACAAGATAACAGTGAACGCTGGTACGCGCGATTTATACTAACCAACCACAAAAAATGGCTCTGTAAATCAACTAAGAAGAAAGATAAAGACGAAGCTATCGCCATGGCACATCGAATCTTCTTAGACCACCAAATTAGACACGAAAATAACACACTAGTCCAAAGTAAGCGATTCAAAGACGTAGCTGACCGCGTCATCGAAAAGCTTGAAGAGCAACTAGAACACGGGGGCGGTAAACGCACCTATAAAGACTATATTCGAGCTTTAGAAAACTACCACATACCTTACTTTTCACGGACATTTATTACTTCAATTGACCAAGAAGAAATATCTAAATTTGATGAGTGGCGTAAAGGGCGGATGAAGAAGTCTCCAGCCTCCTCTACATTATTAACTCACAATGCTGCTCTTCAGCTCGTTTTTAAAGAAGCTATTGAGCAAAAATGGATGATCGCCGCTCAAGTACCTGTTCTTTCATCTAAAGGTGAAGCAGGCAAACGCCGCTCTGCATTTTCGGAAGAGGAATACGAAGCTGTATTGGACGCAATACTAGAAAGAGAATTTAATGCCCATAGTGAAAAAACTCGTCAGATCTGTGAGTTACTTTATGATTATTGTGAAATAACAATAAATACTGGTATTAGGCACGGAACGGAAATGGACGCCTTAACGTGGAAGGACATCGAAATAAAAACGCAAGGGTCTAAAGCTCAATTCTTCATTCACATCACCAAAGGTAAAACAACAAAATATACAGGCCCTCGTAAAGTAGTTTGTAAACGTGATGTGATTGGTGCTTTAACTAGACTCAGAGAACGTTTTCCACTGCGTACACCTAACCAAAAACTATTTTTGCTAGCAAATGGTGAACCCACAAAGCAATTAGGTAAGGCATTTGAGAAAGCTCTCCAAAGTTCGGGATTAAAAGAGTCACCCAGAGGACCGCGAACGCTATACTCTCTTCGACATACCTACATTACGTGGCAGCTTCTCAACGGAACCAGCATGGACGTAATTGCGCGCCAATGTGGAACCAGTACAGCAATGATCGAGCAGCACTATAGTCACGTAAAGCCGGAAATGTTTGCCGATGCTTTGTCTGGAGTAACATTTGACAAAGAAGAGCCCAAAGCATTGTCTAAGAAAACATTGAACAGACGTGCAAAGACCGCAGAGCGCGACGAAAAACGCTTTAAAGAATGGGCTGAGGAGTTGAGAAAGCGTGGGTGTATTTAGTGCAAAATATAGTGAGATAATATTATTAATAAGTTCCGCCTAACGATGAAGTGAAAAAAAACTGAGATAAAAACCGATTGCCGGTCGGTACTCTCTATGTATAATACCTATCGTTAATCGGTTTTTTAAAAGGGTGCGGCGAATATGAATCTTGGTGAACTTGAAAAGCTAGTTCTACATTATTTATGGAAGCACAAAGATGTTGATGTAAAGCAACTTTATTCGCATTTCATAAATGTGAGGGGAGGAAGCTTAAATACCTACCAGAGTACACTTGATCGCCTTTTCAAAAAGGGACTTCTAGCCAGAAAAAAAGAGGGGCATGCATATATCTATAACACAAAAGTCGAGAGATACGAGTTGATCGGACAGCTTATAAAGTCAGTTGCTAGTGACTTTATTGCTGGCGACGATAGCAGCCTTATCGCAGCTTTTTCTTCCATCTCAAGTGAATTTAGTGTCGACCAACTAACTAAACTAGAGCAACTTATAGAAGAGCAAAAAAAGCTCAAGTCAGTGAACAAGGATTAAGTAAAATAATGACAATATTCTTCAACCTGCTAGCAATTTTTACTATTGCATTCGCAATAACTAATTTGGTTGTGTCTATTGGCGTATCTTTACTAGGACAAAAGTTAACATCTGTTCAGTTAAAACCAAGGAAAGCTCTGCTTTGGTTTTGTGTTTCAATGCCATGGATAATGAGCATTTTAGTCTGTCTTTACTTACTTGATATATATGTCTACTCAAGCATATTTGAAACTAAACAATATGCTCATTGGCATCATATATCAGATTTCAACTGGTTTAGTTGGCATGCAGTTACAATAATACTCCTGCTCTCTTACATGATGTTTGTATTGACTTCAAAGACGAGACAGCTATGGCTTCATAGACAGGAGGTGAGCTTGCTAACTTGCCTCTCAAAAAACTTAAGCCGGGGGGTATATGAAGTTGAGATACCTAAATTTGCAGCGTTTACCTCTGGAATACGGAGCAAGAAATGCTTCATAACTACAGGGCTTTTGAATGAGGTTACTCCCGAAGAACTTGATGTCATTTTAAAGCACGAAAGAGCGCATGTTGTAAATAATGATCCCCTGAAAAAGTGGCTGTTTAGTATTTTGGTCTCGTTTTATTTCGCACCAATAGCAAGATTACTAACTCTACAGATGGTGTTGGCTATGGAACAAGATGCAGACAATGCTGTATTAGAAGAAGGAATTGACCGGATATTTGTTGCAAGCACTTTAGTTAAAGTTGCAAAGCTGAATGCGCAAGAGCACATACTTAAGTCAAGCGCTTTAGTTGTAAATTTCGGCGCAGATGTTCTTGAGCAACGCATCTATTTCCTCTTGGGTAGGTTGCAGTTGTCACCTATCAATAAGACTGTAGCGTTCTCTTTTGCCATTGCATTATTTTTTCTATGTATGACTTCTTTAGACGGTGTTCATCATCTTATTGAAACGGTGTTTAGCCATTAAAATTAATTCTGAAAACCGACCGGTGAACGGTTTTTATTTTCAAACCTAGTCGAAGGCTTTTAAAAAGCTTTCATAAGGAATTTATTTATGTTTTTTGGAAAAAAATTAAGCAAAAAACCGATCATCAATCGGTTTTTTGTGAGTGGTATGCTTATAAGCATGTCCATCAGTGGGATGTCTGTTGGTGTTAATGCACAAGAAATACTCACATTGAATGATGCAATTAGTCTATCTCTGCAACAACATCCTGAATTACATGTATTCACACATAAATCAGAGGCTGCAAAAGCTCTTATTACTCAAGCTGAGGTTGGCACGCCTAAAGTAGTTAATGCGCAACTCGAGGATTTCTTGGGCTCTGGCAACAACTCAGGGGTATCTGGATTGCAAGCAACATTGAGCATTTCATGGTTACTTGAAAATGACATTATCGAGTCTAGGGTCAATCTGGCTTCATCGAAAGCTGATGCAACTACAATTGATCAAGAGGTTAGAGCCGTTGATATCGCAGCAAATACAGCACGATTGTATATAACCTTATTGGCTCAAAAAGAGAACTTAAAGTTAGCGAAGATTGCAGAAGACCAAGCGAAAGATCTCTTGGACAATGTAGAAGGTCGTGTAAAAGCAGCAAGAGCTAACGCTATCGATGAACTCCGCGCTCGCGCTTCGCTATCTTTGTACGAGCTAGAAGTAGAAGATCTTGTTCATGAGATTGCAGCAACAAAATCTGCATTAGCGGCGCAGTGGAAGGGCACTACAAACTTTTCAGTAACTGGAACGCTTACAAATATTCCTTCAATTTCTGAGTTAGATGAAGTTTTGAAAAGATTGAAGGAAAACCCGAAAATCCAACGCTACATATTACAGCAACAAGAAATTGAATCTGAAATTGATTTGGCAGTAGTAGAGGAGTCACCCGCTTGGGAAGTGTCGACAGGCATTAGACGAAACGAAGTAATTGACGACTTTGCATTTGTAGCTGGGATATCAATACCTATTGGAGGCGAAGGTCGTAATAAAGGATTAATCACGTCTTTGCGAGCAAAGCAGAGCCAAAGTGCTGCTGAATCTGATGCCTTACTTCAAAGTATTTCCACTGATGCTCTATTGTTGACTCACAAATTAAAGCACAGCCTCCATGTAATCCAAAAATTATCAAACAGTTCCATTCCGATGTTAGAGCAAGCAAATGAGCAAGCTAGTCGAGCATACAACATCGGAAGTTACTCATATACGGACCTCTTTGCAGTCCAGAAAGAACTGTTAAATGCGCAGAAGAGCCTAATCGATGCCTATACCAACATTCAACTATTTAACATTGAATTAGAGAGATTAACGGGTACTTCGGTATCCAAGAATGAGAGAGCACTATGAAACTTCGCAAATTATTTACCTTAATAGCATTTGCCCATATTGGCATTAGCTTATCCGCAATCAGTAACCTAGCTGTTGCTGAGTCAGCTAAAGAAATTGCTCAAGAAGAAGTAGAGAAAGGCCCTAATAATGGTCGAGTATTGAGACAGGGTGACCTTGCTATCGAGCTGGCGATTTATGAAACCGGCACCCCTCCCGAATTTCGTGTATACGCTAGTTATGCAGGACAGCGAATATCAGCTGAAGACATTGAAGTGCACGTAAAACTCACGCGTTTGGGAGATGGCATCGATGACATAGATTTTTATGTTGAGGGCAATTATCTGCGCGGTGACATGGTTATCTATGAACCTCACTCTTTTTTAGTTTCACTTACCGCCAATTACCAAGGCAAAACATACGAATGGTCTTACGATAACTATGAAGGAAGGACAAAAATAGATGATTCACTAGCAAAGGCTATGGACATTAAAACCGATTTCGTATCGAGTAAAAAACTTAATGAGCGGTTGAAAGTATATGGCCAGTTAGTTTTACCTCCCAATGCAGTGAGGAATATATCTACGCGTTATCCAGGCGAAGTAACTTCTGTTGATGTCATTTTAGGTCAAGCAGTAAAGAAAGGGCAGACTCTTTTCACTATCCAATCAAGCGAAAGCTTGCAAAGTTATCAAGTTAAATCGCCGATTGATGGCCTAATTACATTTCAGGATATTGGGGTAGGCGAACAATCGAGAGACAAGAAACTAGTCGCTATTACTGATACCTCGCAATTAATAGCAGAGCTGAACGTATATCCAGAAGACCAAAACAAGAAATTGTTAGATGCTCCCGTCGATATACAAGTTCCGGGTCACGATAAGACGATAAGCACTAAAATTTTTGACAGCCTTTATGCCGTTAACGGCTCGCAAGCAAAAGTCTATCGCGCCATTGTCAATAATAATGACGGCTTTTACTCACCAGGACAGTTTATAACTGCCCAAATTCTCTTTGACTCATTCACCGTTGAAAGAGCTGTGAAAGAGGAATCCCTTCAGGCTTTCAGAGATTTCACGGTGGTCTATGGAAAGTTTGGTGATCAATACGAAGTTCGGATGCTTGAGCTCGGCCGAAAAGCAGAGGGATGGGTTGAAGTACTAAACGGCATTCCCTCTGGAACAGAATATGTCACTCTCAACAGCTACATAATAAAGGCTGATATTGAGAAGTCGGGCGCGTCTCACGACCACTAAGGAACTCCTTGAATGTTAGATGCTATTTTAAAATTTTCAATCGAGAGAAGTAAGCTAATTCTCGTTTTTGTTTTCGCGGTAGCGATGCTTGGCCTTTGGAACTTCCAAAAGCTGCCAATTGATGCTGTACCAGACATTACCAATGTGCAGGTTGTAATAAATACAGAGGCACTTGGGTATACCCCACTGGAGGTAGAGCAACGTATCACGTTTCCTCTTGAAACCGCATTGTCAGGAGTTCCAAACCTGTCTTATACGCGTTCTGTATCTCGCTATGGATTATCACAAGTAGTTGCAATCTTTAATGATGACACTGATATCTATTTTGCTAGGCAATTAGTCAATGAACGTATTAACGCTGCAAAATCTGAACTTCCCTCAGGACTGGAGCCTGAGTTGGGGCCAATTTCTACGGGACTTGGTGAAATATTCATGTTCACGGTTGACGCTAAGGAAGGGGCAACCAATGAAGATGGTCGTCCAATTTCCCCGACAGACTTAAGAACAGTTCATGATTGGGTAATTCGCCCACAATTGATGCAAGTAGAAGGCGTTGTTGAAGTCAACCCAATTGGAGGATTTGAGCGCGAGATCCTTATTGCACTGAACCCCGATAAATTATTGTTATTCGGTTTAACTCAGCAAGATGTCATAAATGCAGTAGGAAAGCATAATTCAAATAAAGGTGCAGGTTTTATTGAGAAAAATGGTGCTCAATGGTTAATTCGACTGCCTGGACAAGTGGAAACGCTTAAACAAATTTCTGAGATTCCTTTGCCTACAGACCTTGGCAAGATTGTTCGAGTAAAAGACGTCGCGGAAGTAAAAGAAGGTAAGGAGCTAAGATCTGGGGCTGCAACACAGAATGGTCGAGAGGTCGTGCTGAGTACAGTCTTTATGTTGATAGGCGAGAACAGCCAAAAGGTCGCGAGAGGTGTTGGTGAACGAATAAAAGAAATTAGCGCGTCACTTCCCGAAGGAATAGTCGTAAACGCTGTCTACGATCGAACAAAACTAGTCAATACAACATTAGATACGGTCAAAATGAACCTTACTGAAGGGGCTATTTTGGTCATTGTTGTTCTGTTCTTACTATTAGGCAACATAAGAGCCGCATTTTTGACAGCTTTAGTTATTCCTTTCGCCATGCTTATGACTGTAACGGGAATGATTCAAACACGAACAACAGCGAATCTGATGAGCTTAGGTGCACTCGATTTTGGATTGTTAGTCGACGGGGCTATCATTATCGTTGAGAATTGTTTGAGGAGACTTTCTCATGCCACTCAAAAAGGCGAGCTTAACGCCAAACAACGTTTATCCTTAGTTTACGATGCGACACGAGAGGTCATTCGACCTGCTTTATTCGGGGTTTTCATAATCACCGCAGTCTACTTACCTATATTTGCGCTATCAGGTGTTGAGGGAAAGATGTTTCACCCAATGGCAATAACGGTAGTAATAGCTCTTGTTAGCGCGATGGTACTTTCAATTACATTTATCCCTGCTGCTATTGCGCTAACTTTCAAAGGCAAGGTAACTGAGAAAGAAAACATCATTATCAATACCTCAGTATCACTTTATAGGCCTGCTCTGAAGGTTATTTTAAAGGCGAGATGGCTGGTCATTACAGTTGCATTTTCATTAGTTGTGCTGGCTTCATTTATGGGGATGCGGCTCGGCAGTGAGTTTGTGCCAAACCTTGATGAGGGCGACATCGCGATGCATGCGCTGAGAATTCCTGGTACTTCACTATCGCAATCTATTGCGATGCAGAAAGTACTTGAAGAGAGAATAAAAGCGTTACCCGAAGTAGAGCGCGTATTTGCAAAAATAGGTACCGCGAATGTAGCTACAGATGCAGTTCCTCCTAGCGTTGCTGATAATTTTATAATTATTAAGCCTAGAAGCGAATGGCCTAACCCTAATAAGACTAAAGAACAGCTAGTTGCTGAATTAGAAGAACTAGTTACACCTGTGCCAGGCAATAGGTATGAATTTCTCCAACCAATACAGATGCGATTTAATGAGTTGCTTGCTGGAGTTAGAGCAGAGCTTGCAATAAAAGTATTTGGTGATGATTTTGATACTTTGGCTGAACTCGGGAAAGAAATCGAAACGGCAATTCAGGATGTTGAAGGTATACGTGATGTGCAGGTAGAGCAAACTAAAGGTCTTCCAGTACTCACTTTTCTACCGCACAGAGAAAAGCTCGCATTATACGGGCTTAGCCTTGAAGACTTTCAAACACAAGTAGCTGTGTCTATGGGGGGGCAAGTCGCAGGAAAATTTTACGAAGGCGATAAACGTTTCGATATTGTAGCGCGTCTTCCTGAGGAAAAGCGCCAAGATGTAAATTCGCTGTCTAATTTGCCTATCTCCTTACCAAATGGTGAGCATATACCTCTAAAAGAGCTTGCTGATATGGAAGTTATTTTAGGAGCTAATCAAGTCAACCGCGAAAACGGAAAGCGCAGAGTCGTTGTTACTGCCAACGTGCGTGGTCGAGATTTAGGTAGCTTTGTTCAAGATATACAGGTAGCGATTAAATCTAAAGTTAAATTACCTGCCAGTTACTGGATTGAATATGGTGGTACTTATCAAAAGCTACAGTCTGCGTCTGAGCGTTTAAGCATTGTGGTGCCAGTCACACTTGTTCTTATTGTTTTACTTTTATTCTTGGCACTAGGTTCGATAAAAGACTCGCTCATTATTTTTTCAGGGGTTCCGTTGGCACTTACAGGGGGGATCTTTGCTCTGTACCTTCGAGGCATCCCTTTTTCAATATCTGCGGCAGTCGGCTTTATAGCGTTATCTGGTATAGCAATTCTGAACGGATTAGTGCTTGTTTCGTTTATTCGGGATTTAATTTCGAGGAACCAATTGCTCGAAAGTGCAATTATTGAAGGAGCAGTAACGAGATTAAGACCTGTTATCACTACAGCTCTCGTAGCTTCGCTAGGTTTTATTCCAATGGCATTAAACACAGGAATCGGCTCTGAAGTTCAAAGACCATTGGCAACCGTTGTAATAGGAGGTGTAATTTCTTCAACAATCTTAACGCTTTTCGTCTTACCCGCACTATTTCGAATTTTACATTCGAACGACAAGTCTGAAGAGCACAATTCTGGGAATTCATTAATGAAAAGCGAAGGGTAAATAAATGTTAGGTAAATTAAAGCTAACGCATTTGGTGTACCTTCTTCTATCTCTGTGTGCAATGGCTTCGTTTGAAGCCTTTGCACACGGTGTAGACGACAGTACACGTAACTTCTTAGAAAACAACACTGGTATCCAGATAATTCCCTTTCTGTATATCGGAGCTAAACATATGGTTACGGGTTATGACCATTTGCTGTTTCTAGTGGGAGTGCTGTTTTTTCTGAGAAATAGTAAAGACGTCTTGCTCTACGTAAGTATGTTCACGATAGGTCACAGTTTAACTCTAATGACTGGAGTCCTAGCTAATATCCAAGTTAATGCATACCTGATTGATGCAATTATCGGTTTATCAGTGGTTTATAAAGGGTTTGATAACCTCGGAGGATTCACCCACTTCTTTGGTAAACAACCCGCCCCTAAGAAAGCTGTACTTATTTTTGGCTTGTTTCATGGCTTCGGATTGGCAACAAAGATCCAAGAGTTTCACTTACCTGAAGATGGGCTAGCGCTAAATCTACTCTCCTTTAACATTGGAGTAGAAATTGGTCAGTTTATGGCTCTTATTTTTATTCTTCTGTTAATTAATTTTTGGCGTCAATTCGAGAGTTTCGACCGTTTTTCTGCGGCAACGAACACAGCCTTGATGAGTGGTGGTTTTATGTTAGTTGGGATGCAACTAACAGGGTATTTTGTTAGCTAAATTTTATGAGAAATATATTTATGGAATCTAATCAAACAAATCGTGCACTGATAAAAGCGACTGTAATTGCATTGTCAGTAGCAGTAGTGTCTCTAGTGTTATTTATTTTACCTGCTGAGTATGACATTGACCCTACTGGTGTCGGAAAGAAGCTCGGTCTAACAGTATTTAATCAGGACGGAGAATCTCCTTCTGCTAAGACAAGTACAGACGGTGACCAAGATACAGTGGTCGTTACTGTTCCAGCAGGTAAAGGTATCGAGTATAAGCTCAGCATGATGGAGAGCCAGCAGGTCACTTATGAATGGCAAACAAGTAATGGCGAGCTATATGTCGATCTTCATGGTGAACCAGATGGTGATAATACTGGCTATTTTAAGTCATACACTGTCGCTACTGTTGAAAGTATGAAAGGGAGTTTTGTTGTTCCTTTTAACGGGTCACATGGCTGGTATTGGAAAAACAACACAGACAAAGATATTGATGTTCAACTAATTTTCAGCGGTGAATACATCGTTGAAGGTTTAAAGTAAAAATGAGGAATCACAGAATGAAACACATAAAAGTATTAACAATTGCATCTGCGCTTTTAGCTTCTTCTAATGCTTTCGCACATGGAGGAGCGCATGGCGAGGTAAGTGTTATGGAGGTCATCCAAGCTGCCCAGACAACGGCTAAAACACTTACTTTTAAAAATAATGGAATGTCTGTAGGGAAGCTGGACACATCATGGAATAAGGTCGCACAGGGAGATTTCGAATTAGTTGAAGCGACAGAGAGAGAATATATAGTTAAAGCGACAAACTCTGAGAACGGTGAAACTCTTTTCTTTAGCATTAGCAAAAAAGGAAAAGTCCTCAATGTTGAAAAGGCAACCTCATTTGACAAAGGTCATGGCCATTCTCATTAATCGAAGTTAATGAGAATTTAAGTTTCGAACAAGAGATTTTCAGAATCATAAAGTCAGCCCCAACCGTGCTTTTGGTTCTGAAACGCTTGCTTAGCCATACCCTCAATCTTCTTTAAGAGAGAAGCAAAGAGCGCTTTCTGGTATCTAAAAAGACAATAATTTTCGAAACATTGTTTCATTAAAAACTAGTCCTAATGGGAGAGGTTTACATCTTCTCAGGTTACAGTTTTTACATATGCTTGAACACTTTCGATGCTGAACAGCTTATTAGTAGAAATCCTGTAGCCGATTCAACTCCTGCTATCATTCGTAGATGTCCATCCGGCTCGATACTTCCAAGACCCAATGTAGTAATCGTAGTTAGTGAAAAGTAAAAAATATCCATGGAAGTGGCAGGTTGCTTAAAATCGCCGAGCTCGAAATAAAGTCCAATTTCATACGCCAGAGTAAAAATGACTGCTAGTAAAAGTTGGCTCGAAATGGCAATAACGACTACCGACAGTGTTTTTATCCAAGCTCCCTTCAATCTCTCGCTGATATTGTCCGCGACTACTGAAATATTAAAAAGATGCAGCCCTACGCAGATCAACAGTGCAGCTAAAACTATTAATATAGACAAAAACATAATATTTCCTTGTTGGTACAAAACTTGACTAGTTAAGATTGATTGGTTTGTAACCTCTCTCAAGCTTTCTTTTGTTAGAAAGATTTACAAATATTAACTATTTCTTAAGTAAGGATTACATATGAAATACTCTAAGTTCGCTGCAATGATAATAACTTCAACTGTAGCGATGTTTTTAATGATGTACTTAAATACCTACGCTATCTCGCATGTCTGGTTCAGTGAGACAAGGACTTATATGGCACTCTATATGGGGGCAGGCATGGCGATTATAATGTTAGCTTTCATGTTAGGTATGTATAGCAACAAGAAACTCAATACAGCCATTTTTATAATAGCGGCACTTACTTTCGCCTTGTGTATCTATCTTGTTCGTTCACAAAGTACCATTTCAGATACTGCCTACATGAAAGCAATGATTCCCCATCACTCAATAGCCATTTTGACTAGTGAACGTTCGAACCTTGAAGACGTTCGTGTGCGAGAGTTAGCTAACGGCATTATCAAAGCTCAGCGAAAGGAAATAAAAGAGATGGAGTGGTTGATAGAGGATATAAATAAGAATGGCAAGGTAACAACTCAGGAGCAGGCACAACTGCGGCCTATTCCGCAATTTAAAGGTAAATTGAATAAAGGAGAAGAAAATGAGTAAGAAAGCTATCCTATATAGAATGGTTACTAAAGAGCACATTTGCCCTTACGGTTTAAGGTCAAAAGACTTACTAGAGCGAGAAGGCTATTCAGTAGAAGACAATCATCTTACTTCACGTAATGACACCGATGATTTCAAGCAAAAGCATGGTGTAGAAACGACGCCTCAAACCTTCATCGAAGAAAAGCGAATTGGTGGATATGATGAGCTTCGTAAATACTTCGGGAAAGGAGAAGCGGGGCAGAACGGAACTACTTATGCACCTGTTATTGCGATTTTTTCTGTGGCAGCTCTGCTATCGTTAGCATTCCAGTTCTTTGTTTCTGAAGACTTCATCTCTATAAGAACACTGGTTCTCTTTATTGCTTTCTCAATGACACTACTTGCAGTTCAAAAATTGAAGGATTTGTATAGTTTTACAAATTCGTTCATAACCTACGATTTGTTGGCAATGAGGTGGCTTCGATATGGTTACATCTACCCATTTCTTGAAGCCTACGCGGGGATAGGAATGGTAGCTCAACTGCCTGCCATAGCTGTTGCGCCATTTTCACTATTTATAGGAACCGTTGGGGCAATTTCTGTCTTTAAAGCAGTATATGTGGATAAACGGGAGCTCAAATGTGCTTGTGTCGGTGGGGACAGTAACGTGCCGTTAGGTTTTGTTTCACTATCAGAAAACATTTTTATGATAGCAGGCGCATTTCTCATGTTATCTTTTTAGTTACAAGAGTTGCTTATCGACTAAACTTAATAAAAGTAACTCTATCAGCTTTTAAGATTGAAAAGACTGCTTGTTTAACTACATAGGAAGTTGTTTATCTTAGTTACAAGCAAATGTCATTGATTAAAGTGTCCTTAAGACTTATCTTGTCTAAGGGAATAACGTCGCGTAAAGGTTGAGAGCAAATACAAAGTTATGAGATCTATTATTTTCACACTATGCATTGGATATTTATTGGTACTGTTTACCGTGCCAGTTGATGCGTGTGAAATGAAAATGGATGAACATAGCTCATTAACTAAGGTTTCTCACAAATTCGCAGACGCTCATGAGGAGAAACGTAGCAGTTCACCTAGTTCTAAGCATCAAAGCGCTCACACTGATGGACACCCCTCGCATTCGGGTAAATCAGGTTGCTGCAATGATGGATGTATGTGTATAGCTACCAATTGCTACCACTTTACAAGTCTTTTTTACGTTCCCATTCGTCAATTTGAAACAACGTTTGCTGAGCAGTATGACATTATCGCTCTAGCTGTTCCCTTCAAAATTTTCACTCCACCTTTTCGTCCACCGATAGCCTAAGGCACTGACTTAGTTAGTAATACTTTTTAAATGGATGAACTTCCTTCGTCCAGTTAGTATCAATTCAAAGGCTAAAAACTATGAAAAATTCTATCGACAACGGTCGCAGAAGATTTGTGCTCGGTGCCCTAACCTCGAGCGCTGCGGCTGCGTTAACCAACGTTAGTCCTCTATGGGCAGCACCTGTTGGTCGCCATTTTAAAGATCAAGTTTTGACAGGTGATATTAAAAATCTCAATGTGTCAAAAGCGCAATTGCCAATAGGCTCAAATATGGGCTCACCTATAACGATCAACGGTCAAATGCCGGGCCCGTTGATTAGATTGAAAGAAGGACAGCGAGCGCACCTCAATGTAACTAACCACCTTAACCAAGATACTTCAATACACTGGCACGGGATTATTTTACCACCAGATATGGATGGCGTTCCGGGAGTTTCCTTTGCCGGAATAAAACCTGGCGAAACATTTAAATATGCATTCGATGTCGAGCAAAACGGCACCTACTGGTACCACAGTCATTCAGGCCTCCAAGAACAGTTGGGCCATTTAGGACCTCTTGTGATCGACCCTGCAAATGGAGACATTGGGGCTGATAGGGAACATACAATTATTTTAAGCGATTGGACGTTTTCAGACCCCCATGACGTTATGCGAAAACTGAAGGTAGCGGAAGGTTATTACAATTATCAAAAGCGAACTATTTTCGACACGTTAGAAGACGTAAAGAAAAAAGGGTTTGCCGATACATGGGAAGAGCGTGCTATGTGGGGTGCAATGCGTATGAGCCCTCGCGATATAGCTGACGTTACAGGCAGTACATATACATACTTAATGAATGGCCGGACACCACAGGACAACTGGCAGGCCCTGTTTAAAGTAGGCGAAAAAATCCGGTTGAGGATTATAAATGGTTCTGCGATGACTTATTTCGACTTTCGCATCCCAGGGCTTGAAATGACGGTTGTAGCTGCAGATGGTCAGCCTGTTAAACCAGTAAATGTGGATGAATTTCGAATTGCAGTAGCGGAAACTTATGACGTAATCGTTCAGCCAAAAGAGCGAAAAGCTTATACCTTTTTTGCGGAAAGTTTTGATAGAAGTGGATATGCGCGTGGCACCCTAACCCCGTCAATTGGCCTTACTGCAGAGGTTCCCCCACAGCGAGTTATCACAGAGCGTGGCATGGCGGCGATGGGGATGGACATGTCTGGTATGAAAGGCATGAATATGGATAAGTCCAAGGTCGACAGCTCGGGCATGGCTGCTCCAAAAGGTGAAATGAAAGGAATGGGGCAGCATAGCGCCCATACAATGCATGGCACCCAAATGGAAGGAGAAATGACCCCCTCCAAAAAGCTCCCAGTAGAAAGCATAGACATTGTCCACAGCGAAGACGGGCACGGCGCTGGTGCAGCGATGATTGCTAAAAATCCAAGTTCTAGGTTGGATGAACCTGGGATCGGTTTGGAAGACAGCCCACATCGTGTCCTTGTTTATACAGATTTAGTCGGTGAAAGTCCTTGGCCTGACGAAAGAGAGCCGGAACGTCAAATTGAGCTTCACTTAACGGGCAATATGGAAAGGTACATGTGGTCGTTCGATGGCAAAAAGTTTAGTGAAGTAGACGGATATGTACGTTTCAATTATGGCGAGAGACTACGTCTGATCTTGGTTAATGACACTATGATGGATCACCCTATTCATTTACATGGTATGTGGATGGAACTTGAAAACGGCCAATATCCAAGACCTCGTAAACACACGATCAGCCTCAAGCCTGGAGAGAAGGTCTCGTTACAAATCAGCGCAGATGCCCCCGGTGAGTGGGCGTTTCATTGTCACCTGCTATACCACATGGAAGCAGGTATGTTTCGTGTTGTACAGGTCGCATAGGAGATTAAAATGAAACAGATATTAATAGCAGGCCTAATAACATTAACTTTGAGCGTTGACAATGCTTTGGCTCAATCAAGAGATGACTGGCCATCTCCTATTCCTAATGAATATTTTGGCCAAGTTCTATTTGACCGACTTGAATATACTCGCACTGATGAGCAGCAAAATATAGGGGTCTGGGACATGCAAGCGTGGTATGGCGGAGATTACCATCGTCTTGTTTTTAAAAGCGAAGGCGAAAATACACAAAACGATGGAATGCCTACTGATCTGGAACGAGCAGAACTGTTGTACGGTTATCTAGTTTCTTCTTTTTGGTCTATACAATTTGGTGTGGGCACAAAGGGAGAGCTGTCATCAGATGCGGATATGGAGAACTATGCGGTGGTCAGTTATCAAGGTCTAGCTCCTTACTGGTTTGAAATGGAAAATTCACTGCGTATTAACGAAGACGGTGACATGCAGTTCATCAATGAAACCGAATATGACTGGCAACTAAGTCAAGTTTCCTATCTGCAACCGCGACTGGAAGTTGTTGCCAACCTCACCGATTCTGAAAAGTATGACCGTCAAAGCGGGTTGAGTAATATTCGTATTGGTTTGCGATATCGGCATGAAATAGTGAGGGAGGTAGCACCTTATGTCGGTGTTTATTACAGCAAAGCTTTGGGAAATACAGCTGATGCATTAAAGGCTGAAGGCAAATCAACCAGTGAAACTGGTGTAGTGTTAGGTGCAAGGATTTGGTTTTAAACGCCCTACGCTAAAAATGAAATAACTGGTATGCCATTGCCAGTTATTTCTTTCTACACGTCTTCGAATTTGTTTTGTAATGGGCCTGTGTCCTTATATTTGCTGCAGGTTGCTTTTGTTGTTACTCAGGCTCACATGACATAAAGGAGTAACCAATATGAATGAACACGAGCATTCAAACAGGAAAGATTCGTTAAGCCTCTGGGGCGCGGTATCGATGGGAACTGGTGTAATGATAGGTGCTGGTATATTTGCTTTAACCGGGCAAATAGCAGAGCTGGCAGGCACATGGTTTCCTTTTGCGTTTTTAGTTGCAGCGATAATTGCAGGGTTTAGCTCATACAGTTACATCAAAATGGCACAGAAATACCCCTCTGCAGGTGGTATCGCCATGTTTCTGAAAAAAGCCTATGGTAGAGGTCTGCTGACTGGTGCCTGTGCATTGCTAATGTTTTTTTCCATGGTTATCAATGAAAGTTTGGTAGCCCGCACTTTTGGCACTTATGTCCTACAATTGTTTGACTCTCAGGGCGCTGAGTGGCTTATACCAGCGCTTGGCGTGAGTCTTCTTATTGTGGCATTCATTGTTAATATTTTGAGTAATCAATTCATACAGACCCTCTCATTTATTATGGCTTTTATCAAAATAGCAGGACTTGCAGTTTTGGCAATTGGTGGGCTGTGGGCAACCGGTTTGTCGTTTGAGAGCGTTTCAGCTCAACCGCAAGATACCAGCGCAACCGGTTTTCTCGGAGCCGTGGCACTTGGTATTTTGGGATACAAAGGATTCACTACAATCACAAACAGCGGAGGCGAGCTCAAACAACCAGAAAAAAATGTAGGAAGGGCCATAGTCATTTCTATATCCATTTGTGTGGTACTTTATGTTTTTGTCGCAGTTGCAGTTGGAGCAAATTTATCAATTGGCGAAATAATACAGGCAAAAGATTATTCGCTTGCTGAAGCATCTCGACCCGCATTCGGCCAGTATGGTGCTTGGTTTACTATAGCTTTCGCGATTATTGCCACGTCTTCCGGTGTCGTTGCCAGCATCTTCGCTGTTTCAAGAATGCTATCGATGCTTACATCAATGCAACTTGTGCCTCACCGTCATTTTTCATTACCGGGAGATATAAGAAGACATTCCTTAATTTATACGTTAGTCATCGCAATAATTCTTACCATATTCTTCGATTTGAGCCGCATAGCCTCCATCGGTGTAGTTTTTTATATCGTAATGGATATCTTCATCCACTGGGGAGTGTTCAAGCATTTACGAGATGATGTGCAAGCTAAAGCTTGGGTACTAGTCAGTGCAATTATTCTCGATATCATTGTTCTTCTATCTTTTATGTGGGTGAAAGCAAAATCAGATATCTTCATTGTTGGGATTTCTGTGGCTGGACTTCTTATCGTATTCGCGGCTGAGAAATGGTTTCTAAAGCTCCATGCGTATGATGATGATGATAAAAATTATAACTGATGCAAATCATTGAAGCTGTTCATGAACTACATCGACGGAGTAAGACAATATTCAGCGTAGGCAGAGTAGCAGCCTAAAAGGTAAGCGCAGTTGTTATGAATAGGAAAGGAATTAACCGGCATTAGCGTGCCGGTTATTTTTACTCGTGGCACACTTTAACCGCTTTTTTGCTGCTTCAGTGTATCCATTATTTCAGCAAACTCCTGTCCTTTTGACTCAGGTGGCTGGCTACAACCCTGCTTCTCTGTATTGGTTTGACTGGGTAGTTGCATGGCTTGCTGTAAGGCTAATTCTGAATTATTGGTTATCATAATATCTCACCGTTAGTTTAAATTTATGTGGCAGTAGATATCAGCAAATATCGTACCTGTGCTAAAAGGACAAATACTGACTATTTATTTAGCCCTCACTACTACAGCTGCCTATTGTAAATACTGGCAATAAGCCAACCCAGTACACCTGCGAACAAAGCCCATAAAGCTCCGCCTATCACTACACCCAATAAAGGCACGTTCCATATCATCCCTTGCCAGTCTGAAAACATTATATTACCAGCCATGGGTGACATCATGTCGGGCATTGTAATAATGAACAAAGAACTAACAACTAACAACACTCTCGAAGCTGAACGATGCGGCGCACGCGAACGCAAATACATTTTCTCGAATTTTCATCTTACGCCTCCTTAAAGCCAGCATCATAATGTAACGACATCGCTCAGCATTGTTGTTGAGTGAGAACGTAGAGCACATTAAGGTTATGTACGCTTCCTGTGAGCGCCCTGCGGCAAGTGGTGGCAACTCCACGGTTTGTGCGTCGCATTGTCTTTTATATTTTGATCTACAAACTGGTAATAACCTTCTTTTGTGTGTGTCCACCAGTCATTGTGAAGATCTGCGCCGTGTTTTCGAATGATCGCTTCAATACCGTCTAAATCGATATGTGTCGCATCATATGCCAGGTGAATAGCCCCTTCTTTGATGTTGTAGCTCACCTCATCAATGCCAAAGAGCTTGTCAATCTCTTCAATTAGGGGCTCGCAATTTGCCTCATAGACATTGCTGAGCCGTAAATTCCGAACGACTAAATTTGCTTCTCTGACACCGACTCTGTGGTCTAAATCACTCATATC
This sequence comes from Alteromonas sp. B31-7, assembly GCF_015767655.1. Taxonomy (NCBI): domain Bacteria; kingdom Pseudomonadati; phylum Pseudomonadota; class Gammaproteobacteria; order Alteromonadales; family Alteromonadaceae; genus Alteromonas; species Alteromonas sp. B31-7. The sequence goes on along the minus strand of NZ_CP065233.1, from coordinate 386,584 downwards.
TTTCTCCTCGGGTGTTAATTTGAATGTTTCTGAGATTCGGGTGAATGGCTTCCATCCATTTTCGACATCATTACTTCCATCATCTTAAGATGCCTTTCTGCCATATCAACTTGGTTTTGCATGGGTTGCCCTTCCATTTTTTCGTGCATTATATGCATCATTCCCATCATGGATTGCATGTGTTTTTTCATCATTTCACGCTGCTTGCTGGGATTCTTTTCTTCTTTGATAGCGTTAACTTCTTCCTTCATCGACTTTATTTTTGCATTCATCATATGCATATCTTGGCCACGCATAGGCATTCCCGTTTGAATCTCTGGCTTGTCTGAGCCCTTATGCTCATGCTCTTCCATTTGTTGAGCTTGCGATGTTGCAGCCATTACTAATGTGGTTGAAAAAATGATTGATTTAGTGAATTTTTTCATGGTTTTCACCTTTTAATTTAAAGTTGAGGTTTGGGATCCAGCCAGGTGTCGTGTTGATATAGCTCACATACTCATCGCCAAATTCAGCAATAGCCAGAGCTTCTTCACGCTTTGCCAGTTTCACATACACAACAACTAAAACTGGAAACATGACCAGTGTGGGAATGGTCGGCCATTGCAACAAAAAACCGAACATGATCAGTATGAAGGCTAAATATTGAGGGTGGCGACACCGCGCATACCATCCAGTCTTAGCTAAGTGATGGTTCTTCTGAGCGTGGTGCAGCACATTCCATGCTGAGGACAAGATAAAGAATCCTGCAACAATAAATACCATACTGGCGATATGAAATGGGTCCCAGTGGGCGTCGCCTTTAAAACCAAAGAAAGTATGCAACAGATGTCCGTTTTCGTGCGCAAAAAAGTTTACTTCCGGATAGGTTTCAGCAAGCCATCCTGACAAGAAATAAATAGTCAGTGGGAAGCCATACATTTCGGTAAACAGGGCTACAATAAACGCAGAAAATACCCCCAAACTTCGCCAGTCGGTGGAAGATTTTGGCTTTACAAAACTGAATGCAAAAAAGATAAAAATAGCTGAGTTCAGTATCACCATTGACCATAAGCCATAATCATATGTATCATTCATCTTGGTTGTCCTTTTTAAGTGACTCCTTTCGGCCTTCCTCCAACCCCTGAATGTATCCATCACGATAAGCCGCGTTGTTATCACTCAATTCCTGAAAACTTTTCTGCTTATTGTCACTGTCGCGAGAATGTTCGTGGGCGTGTCCGTGTTTACCGTGGCTACTGTGCATGAATATATGCATGAATGGGCACAGCAATAAAATCAAATAGGGAAGAAACTGAAGGACATGATGACCATGTTCGAAAATTAAAAAATAAGTAACGGCAGCGATCATCGCTAATGCTGCCCACCCTGTAGGTGTTGACCAAAATCTGGGGTGACTGTTTTTCATGACTCCTCCTATACCACCGTAAGAACACCACGATACATCTGCATCTGGCAGTGAAAAGTATGTTCGCCCTGTGGGACGTTTTCGAGGTGAATTGGTGTTACCTCATTAAGCGTTAGCTGCTCACTGATATCTAATGAAGGAATTAGCAGTACTTCGGAACAGGGAGACTCATCTTTGCGCAAAAACTTCAACGTAACAGATTGGTTTGCGTTTACCTGAATAGACGCTGGTGAGTACACGCCATTTTTTACTTCTATGAGTATTTCGTTACTTTCAGTAACTGTCTGATCAGGCTTGTATAACCAAAACCACCAAATAATCAGTGCAATACCCGTAAGTCCTACAATATTAATTATCATCATAAGAAAACTCCTTAGTGGTCCTTTGCCTTGAATAGGCGAAGCCGGTTCGCATTTGATACCACTGTTAACGAAGAAAATGCCATGGCGGCTCCGGCGATAACTGGGCTTAGCAATACTCCGAAAAATGGATAGAGCACGCCCGCCGCAAAAGGTATACCTGCTACGTTGTAGATAAAGGCTCCAAACAAGTTTTGCTTAATGTTGCGCAAGGTGGCTTTACTAACCGCTATAGCATCGGCCAGACCATGCAACGAGCCGCGCATCAGGGTGATATCGGCGCTTTCAATGGCAACGTCCGTTCCTGTACCAATGGCAAAGCCAACATCAGCCAAGGCAAGAGCCGGAGCATCGTTAATTCCATCACCAGTCATACCCACTACTTCTCTCTGCTGCTGTAATTCATGTACTTTGTTGGCCTTATCTTCGGGCAATACTTCAGCAAAAAACTCGCTTATTGCCGCTTTCTTTGCCACTGCAGCAGCAGTTTCTTTGTTGTCCCCCGTTAACATGATGACCCGGATATCATTAGCCTGAAGACGCTTGATGGCAGAAACAGAGTCAGGTTTTATCGGGTCGGCAACCGCTATGATGGCAGCAAGTTGTCCATCTACAGCGAAATACATGGGAGTTTTGGCGTCTTTGGCCAGTGTTTGTGCTTTCTCTGAATAATTACCTATGCCCACCCCTTTTGAAGCCATAAGCTTGCTGTTACCAAACAATAAGGCCTTTCCTTCACAACGGCCTTCAACCCCCATACCGGTAATCGCATTAAACTCTTCGGTTTTCAGCAGCTCAATGCCCTGGTCGTGGGCACTTTCTACTATCGCCATTGCTAATGGGTGCTCTGAACCATTTTCCAGACTAGCTGCCAATTGCAGCACTGTCTTTTCATCACTGAAATTGGCTAAAATTATGTCAGTGACCTTGGGTGTACCTTCCGTAATCGTTCCGGTTTTATCCAGTATCATCACACTGATTTTTGATGCCGTTTGTAGCGCTTCGCCGTTGCGAATTAGCACGCCGGCTTCAGCAGCCTTTCCAACCCCCACCATAACTGACATCGGCGTGGCTAGGCCCAATGCACATGGACAAGCAATGATCAATACAGTGGTGGCCGAAACTATGGCAAATGCCAGTGCGGGCTCAGGCCCAAAGTTCAGCCATGCTAGCGCACTGAGCACAGATATAATCATGACCACAGGAACAAAGTAAGCGGATATCACGTCGGCCAAGCGCCCAATAGGCGGCTTTGAATTTTGTGCGCGTTTAACCATTGCAATGATTTGCGCCAGTGCCGTGTCTTTACCTACTCGAGTTGCTTTAAATAGAAACATTCCTGACTTGTTGAGAGTTCCAGCAACGACTTCATCGTCATGTGATTTTTCAACTGGCATCGGTTCCCCGGTTAGCATGGACTCGTCGATTGACGTATGGCCTTCAACAACCACACCATCAACAGGCACTTTTTCTCCAGGCCTGACTTTGATGACATCGTTAAAAAGCACTTGCTCGATAGCGACCTGGACCTCTTTATTGTCGCGAATAACCGTGGCTGTTTTCGCTTGTAATCCAATTAAACGTTTGATTGCTTCTGAGGTTTTTCCGCGGGCTTTTAGTTCTAAGGCAAGCCCCAGATCAATTAGACCAATGATCATAGCTGTAGCTTCAAAATAAACGTGCCTTGCCATTAACGGCACTGCTTCAGGTACCAACACTACCAACATCGAATAGAACCATGCTGTGCCTGTACCAAGTGCAATGAGTGTATCCATATTGGCAGAATGATTTTTAAAGCTCTTCCACGCACCGATGTAAAAATGCCGGCCGGAAAAGAACATTACACCCAGCGTCAGTAGGCCAACTGCTAGCCACAACAACCTCTCGACATTAGTCTCGACCGTCATTTCGTCGACAACAATGCTATAAGTCATTAGAGGGATACCTAGCGAAAGCGCAATGAAAGTATCTCGCATCAGCTTTTTGTAATAGGTCCTATCCGCTGCTTCTTTTTCATCGACTACATCAGTGTCAGGCTTATCTTCGAAAGGCTTTGCGTTGTAACCAACGGACTCTACTGCTTGAACCAATAATTGAGAATCCGCTGTACCCGATACAAGTACTGTTCTGTCTGCAAAGTTCATTTCGGCATTCTGCACTCCCGGCGTCTGCTTCAAGGCAGCTTCTATTTTTCCAACGCAACTGGCACATCCGGCGCCTTCTATCACTAATTGTCGCTGTGTTACTTCTGCACTCATAGTGCTCTCCTTTTTTCCTATTTTTAGAAGACTTGTTTTTTGACGGACAACAATTTTTCTGAAGAAACACCTGCATTAAGTTCTGTCATTTATGTTTTCCTCCAGGACGGTGTGTTCAAACTCTTCTATTAAATGACAGACCACGTGTGAGGATGGGGCTTTGTCACCCATTGCTCCCCATTTCCTTACTGCCAGCATCATATTTTGCCTGAGTAACAACATTGCCTTAAATTGTCTTTCTGTTTCTGCTAGCCTTCTTGCAATTAAGGTTCTAACTAGGGGACAAGCGGTCTTTCCATTATCTGCTTCTCTGAGAATTTGCTTGATATCTTCAACTGAAAAACCTAAATGCCTTGCACTTAATATAAACCGCAACCTGGAAGCATCTTTCGTTGAATAGAATTTATAACCATTGTCAGATTTTGCCGGCGTTATTAACTGCAAGCGCGTGTAATAGCGAACAGTATCTGGCGTTGTAGCCAAGGCGCTTGCGATCTCTCTTACTTTCATAGTTGTTCCGATGTCTTTAACCTAAAATTTTACTTATACCTAAAGGCTAAACCTGTTTGTGGGACGCGAGTCAATAGGCATGTAACTCGTGAAACTTTCGGTTCTAAGATGTAATGCGTTTGTAAGTGAGGCGGATAATACTTGCTGTTCGTTTACTGATAGCAAACAGTGTCTTAATGTATATTAATTAAGCAGTTGATCGTCTAAGACATTCTTTGATTGCAATTGATTAGTAAAGAAAACTTAGAGAAAAGCCTCACTGAGTTTATGTGTAGCTCTTAATCGGAGGGTGGAAGGGAGGAGAGTGTATACCAATTAAAGGGGTAATATTTATATCTGAAAATGAGCTTTGCTTAATGTTTTCACTTATCAGAATTTCAATATTTGAAAGTATACAAAATTGGGTTAAAGAAGTAAGCGATCAATTTAGACCGTCTTTTCCTCATTGAACTACCCCGTAAAATAGTCCCCGTAGATTTTACTCACGGAGACTTAATCGATGGCAACAAAAAGACGTACACGCGAGCAATGGCAGGAATTGGTTGATAAGCAAGCAGCAAGCGAACTGTCGGTCAGTGAATTTTGTGCACAGCATGCGCTAACAGTATCAAACTTCTATCTGTGGCGTAAAAAACTGAGCGATGATAGTCAATCGCTTGCGCCGCAGGATAACTGGCTTGCTTTTGATATGCCCGCGAGTGGGAACCAGAGTGCAGGCTCTACCTGGGAGATTGAATTAGCCTTGCCCGGTGGTGTGGTGCTGCGGATGAACCGGGCCGCCTGATGTTACCCTTATCCAATGGGCGTATTTGGCTGTATACCGGTAATACGGATATGCGCAAACAGTTTGATGGGCTGGCAGCACTGGTGCAGGGCAAGTTGGGCATGCAGGCGCATTGTGGTGACTGGTTTGTGTTTATCAATAAACGCCGCACGCAGCTCAAGGTGTTGTATTACTACCAGGGCGGTTATTGTTTGTGGAGCAAACGGTTAGAAAGAGGTACCTTCGCCAAAGTCACTGATGGCACAGCAAAAACACCATTAAACAGTGCCCAGTTACAGTGTTTGATTGATGGGATTTACTGGCAAAAAGGCAAACAAAACAGACGATTTAATTAACTGATTTTGTTATAATTTACGCCATGAAAACGCCCTCAGACAATCCCTCAAAAGATGCACAAATTGCGGCTTTATCCGATGAAGTTGCACAATTAAAGCATCAACTCGACTGGCTTAAACGCCAGTTGTTCGGGCGTAAGTCTGAAAAGGTGTTAGTGGATAATCCGGCGCAGAGCAGTTTGTTTGACGAGGGAGAGTCGCACGCCTTACCGGCAGACACCAAACCGGTGAAGGCCCATACCCGCTCATCCCAAAAACAACGCCGCGACTCGGATGTGAATGATGACGGCCTGCGCTTTGATGAGACGGTGCCGCAACAGGTGATTGACCTGCCTGCGCCGGAATTACAAGGAACGAATGCCGACCAGTATGAAGTTGTTGATATCAAAGAAACCCGTCGCTTAGCACAACAGCCCGGCAGTTATGTGGTACTGGTGTATCGTCGTCAGGTCGTGCGTCATAAAACCACGCAAACCCTTAAGGATACCCCGGCTCCTACCAATGTACTGGAAGGCTGTTACTGCGATGTCTCACTACTCGCTGGGCTGATGGTGGATAAAGCGGTATATCACTTACCGCTTCACCGCCAACATCAACGCATGCTTGATAGCGGTATCACCCTTAGCCGGGCTACCTTAATCAACTGGATACAACAAGGCATTGAGCTGCTTCGGCCCATCGCCAAGGCCCAGTGGCAGCACATTCTGCAAAGCAAAATCCTGATGATGGATGAAGTGCCCATTAAAGCCGGGCGTACCAAAGGGGCTGGCCGAAAACCGGGGCAAATGAAACAAACCTACTTCTGGCCGATGTACGGTGACAGTGATGAGGTGGCGTTTACCTGGAGTCACAGCCGGGGCATGTTGCACGCCAAAGCACAGTTACAGGACTTTACCGGTACCTTGCTCACAGATGGCTATGCCGCTTACACCAAAACGGTTGAACAATTAAATCAACACGAACGGCAGATTGTGCACGCTGCCTGTTGGGTACACATGCGCAGAGGCTTTGAAAAAGCCCTCGACAGTGAGCCTCACACCGCACAACAGGCATTGGATATTATCGCCACACTCTACCGGCATGAAAAACACATCCGGGATAAGCAATCAGACCTGGCCGATATCCATACCTACCGCCAACAACACAGCGAACCACTCGTGACTGACTTCTTCCGGTGGGTCTACCAACAACGACAGCGCACTGATTTACTACCCAAATCCCCCTTCGCCAAGGCGCTTCATTACACCGCTGAGCGAGAGAGCCAACTCAAGGTGTTCCTGAGTAACCCCGCGTTACCCATGGACACCAATCATCTTGAGCGGGCACTGCGGGTAATCCCCATGGGCAGAAAAAACTATTTGTTCTGTTGGTCCGAACTCGGGGCTGAACAACTGGGCATATTACAAAGCCTGATGGTGACTTGCCGCCTGCAAGGCGTCAATCCCTACCATTATCTGGTGGATGTATTGCAGCGTGTAGCACTGCACCCGGCCAAAGATGTACTCGACCTGACGCCAAGAGTCTGGAAAGAGAAATTCGCGGACAAAAAATTGACGAGCGATTTAGATAAAATGGGGTGATCCGGGTCTATATTGATCGCTTACTTAAAGAAGTTGCACAGTAAGCACCTATACAGCACGCGCATATCGATTGATCATTTCCTTCGCAGTGCTGTACATCCTGGTTCTTTTCTGAATGAAGTGTGTGATTATTTAAAGTAGTATGTTCTACGCTTGATAAGGAATCATTTGAGGACATATGAGATTCTGATGTGTCGTGACCATCACATTTAATTGGGTTCGTCATAGCAAAGCCGTGCTGTGAAAGCAGCGCAGCTATTAGTACTAATTTAAACCACTTATAAATGCCTGACACAATAAACTCCATCAGTGAGTAAGGGAATAGTAGCGGTATTCCGTTATTCTTACTTTGACGTAGATCAACACAACACAAAAAAGTGCTTAGCACCTTTAAACATTAAAGCCGTAATCAACTAGTTTAGTACTCTTGATTCATATAGCCTTAAACTACGCTTAGAAAGTACAACATAGCCATCATTTATAGCAATGCTTTTAATCAGTGCATCCTCAAAGATTATGCTACCGCACGTGAAATCGTGACTGAAAGTTGTGACTTCGACATCATTTGCGATATATAACGCGTTATCTAACGAAATAAGAATCCCAAAGTGCCCATACTGTCGAAGGGCATGACTAAATTGAGCGGTGTTTTGATCCCAATTTACAAACCTTCTTTTTACTGGAGGTAGACTTTGGAATGACGCTAGCTTTTCCAATTGAGGTGTGGCGTTATTATAAAGCTCATTAAAGTTATTAAGTAATTCTTCTAACAGAGTTTCTGCGAGTAACTGAGACTTGACCATCAATGATGAAATCGTTTCATTGTTTTCGACCTCAAATTTCTCTTGGATTAGGATGCTACCTGCATCAAGTTTCTCAGTGAGTTTATGAATGCTAACACCCGCGTTCTCAGGGTTGTCGATAATGTAGGTGAGTGGGGTTGGGCCTCTACTTTTGGGTAGTAAAGATGGGTGGATATTAATCGCATATTTTATTTCGTTTGTGGGTACTTTGTATCCGTAATCGGCTACAACAAAGACTGTCTGTTCGTCATTTAAATATCCTTTAAGAGTCACGATACTTGGTTTTTCAGTGGAATAAACAATATTGTATTTACGACAAATTCGTTTGATGAAGCTCGCATTTTCCTGAACATCGTTTATAAAAACGCGTTCAATGTTCAATCTATTTTTAATTAGAAGTGACAAACAATTCGAGAATAAGTCGTTTCCAAAATAAACGATTTTCATATTTCTCTGCACCTTTTGAGAATAGCGTATGTGGAACAAAATGTAGGTTGGGAGGACAAGTGTTTAAGGATTCGATGTTGATTAAAAATCTGTGCAAAAACGAATAATAAGGGTTCATTGGCTGGCGGGAAGCTTAGTTCGTGCCAATATGAAGTGTAAGGCATTTTGGCAATAGGATAGCCGAGATGGTTCTGATATTGAGCAAACTGGAAAGCTACCGTTGATATTACCAAAGTAGCTTTCAATACATTTATTTCGCTAGTCTTTTGCACGATTTCTACTAGAGGAATGCGTGTGAACTATCAGCCACTCACCGTTAACTTTTTTAAAAAGAAAGGTTTGAAACCCCGTTTTGTTGAAAGTTTCTCCAGACTTCCTAACCTTTCCTTGAACGGTTGTATCAACGAGTGTCCAAGCAAAATCATCTTCTACATGAGTTTGAATGTTAGAAAAATCTAAACTTAAGAAAACTAAGGCATCCTTTTCTGGTTCAACATGATGCTCTATCAAGTCACTTAACCCTACATTCTGTCCGCCAGATTCAAAGTATCTTGCGCCTTTAAAGTCGAAAAAGTGCTTTTTAAAGGGGGCACCGTCTCCATTCTCCCAGCCATATTCAATTTGCTTTATAATGTCTTTTATCTGATCTTTATCAGTTGCATTGTTATCATGAGCGAAAGTGAAGAAAGATAACAGAGACGAAATGATTATGATTAAAAATTTTTTCATACGAGCTCTCTCGGGTAGTTAATCGAATCAATTTGACCAATGAATATGTTTGATTTTCCACTCTCCTTCGGTGTTGATTAAGACAATTGTTTCCATACTTTGGTAATCTCTCTCTTCCCCCTTAAACATCCCATTGACCAGAAACCGCGATGCGGAGATTGCTGTATTGCCCAGAACTTTGACTTGATGTTCCAACGCTTTATTTGTCACTGACGATAGATATTCCATATCTGAATTCATATGATGTTGAGCATATTCATCTGCGCTCCTCTCAACTCCGCCTCCTTCATAAATAGTCACATCATCCGCCAGTAGGCTCTTCGCAGTGATATTGTCTCCCGTATTAAGCGCGTGATGGAATGCAATAACTATTTTAGCTGCAGGCGTATCTAACCCACTAAACATACCTTTCTCATGTTGTTCTTTTTCATGGGCACTAGCAGCAAAACTCATGATTACGGGCATGATAAATAGTAAGACTAATAATTTAATTTTCATTTGAATTTCTCTTCTAAGTTTTATCTCTCGGGACCTACAATGCTCGTAAGCCCAGAAGTAATGATTAAAATAGCAACTGCTATTGTTAACTCTAATGAAATGGATTTTGAGAGTGCTTCGCTTCCCGAGCCACTTTTAAGTTTTGGGACTAATTTCAGTTTGTGCCGTATAGCAATAGCTAGAATGCTAGTTACAAGGAACATTTTAACAAGAAGAGTTTGCCCATATATGGAGCTAAATAACCCTTCAAAACTACCTACCAATTGAATAGCTAGCCAAATGCCTGCAGATAATAATAAGGTAACCAATACGGCCGCCTGCGTACCAAACCTATCCATTAATTTATAAAGCTTTTCGTAGCTCTGGTAATGGCAGGAGAGCTTTAACGGAATCAATGCACCAAACCACCAAGCCATAACAAATACGTGAACCATAAGTAGTATTCGAGCAATACTTCCTAATTCAGAAACGTGGCCGGTTAAAGTAAATGTGTACGAGAGAGTGAATAGACACAGCACAAGTAAGCAAGACTTTAACCTTAGGAAAGGTTTAAGAGGTTTAAATTTCAATAAGTAGATAGTTATTAAAGCTACGGCTAACCCCCCCGCACGATACAAGGTGACTTCACCGATAGGAGAACTCAACATTATCTTAAGCATAAAGGGGTCAAGTGCGCCTTGAATTCCCTCTTCTACCATCGCTCCAGTGTTCGCGATAAACCACACTGCATTAGAAATAAACGCAACAAAGACACAAACCTTTACCCATACAGCGCTATAAGATGGCGTTGTATAACTTGTCCTACTGTCGTTAATATCTCGCCAGAAAAATGTATATCCAGCTGTGGCCGCGAAACCTAAATAAAACATTAGCTTTGTCACTACAATTACAGTGTTCCAGATATACATTTCCACAGCTGAATCCCCTTTTTAGTGCACCATAAATCCAAAACTATCTTTCATCTTGTGCCCATCGGAGCCAAGCATGATGAACTCAACATTGTATGAACCTGGACGTAATTTAGGTAAGGTCCAAGAATAATCCGTTGCAACCTCTTTCGGAGGTTCAAAGCCAAAATCAACTTTTGCACCTTCACTATCTTTTAAAACTACTTTTATTAATCTAACTCCCTTGGTAAAGCTGACTGATAGTTCCATTGGGGCCTCCATCAGCATTGCATTTTTGCTTGGTGTGCTAGATTTAATTTCTATAGCCTCATGTGCTAATGCCACGCTGCTTAGCAGTACACTAAATATTGCAAATGATTTAACAAGTGCTTTCATGATTACCTCTATCTTTGGTTTTTAAAAATTAAAATTGCTTTGATTGTCAAAAGTGCGCATTTATTTGTTTAACTTTGACTTCAATCGAATTGACTTTCGTAGCTTTCTACTTTCGCGTAAGGTTCGTAGCTCCCATCTTGATATATAATGAAAACGGTATAAGGCATAAACTGCTCTGCTACTTCCATTCCGGGTGAACCTACTGGCATAGCTGGAACAGATAACCCGATAGCCTTTGGATGTTCTTCTAACAAGAATCGTTTTATAAACTTAGAAGGGACATGGCCTTCAAATACAAAGCCACTTTCTGTAACAGCGGTATGGCAAGAGCGAAGATTTGGCGAAATTCCGTATTCGTTCTTGATGTCGCTCAAGTTATGAAAGTCCTTTGTACGTAGTTGAAACCCTTGGCTTTCTAGATGAGTTATCCACTTTTTACAGCATCCACACGATGGTGATTTATAGACCAATAATTCAAAGGCGTCGTTTGCGCCATGGTGGATATTTGCCATGGCAACGCTAGGTAGAATTAGCAGTAATACCGCAGCTTGATAGGTGATTTTTTTTAACATTTTTGCCTCCAGACAAAGCTGGCACATATAGGTACGCTAGCACCTAGATAATAAACAGGAACTAAAACAAATTGTGCGTGAAATTTGGACGCACTGACCCTGTGTTAGGCAAATATCGGTGGGCGAAAAAGTGAGGAAGTTACTGAAACTGGCTGTTGGAAGAACAAGCCAAATGAAGCGTCCGGCACCACTGGGTGTTGAACAATCATCATGGAAGCTATAAGGACGGGAGCATGAGTACAACCACCTGGTGGGCATGTGCATTCCGAAGTGTTGCAACAATCTTTAATACTAGCGTTTTCGGAACTTATAGAATCTACTCTCATACCATGGCTCATGTTCGTAGAGCAATTCGATTCAGAATTACTATTGTAATGTTTGTTATCAATATCCATTTCAAAACTCATAGTATCTACAGCCATCGCTTGCCCGACGAGGGCAGATAGCACTGTAAACACTAATATTAGTTTTGATATGAATTTAAACATTTCTTAAGCATTAAACATAACCAATATGGAGAATAATGGATTTTCGCGAATTGGTAAACAGTTGAGGCTGATTTGTGATTAGAATAGCCCGTTCATCGGCAGAATTTAGGAAATAGTCATGATGAGGGAGATTGCCTACAACCATGCAAATTTTTGGGCGCGTCTCTAACTCCATAATTCAGATACTGCGGTAGAACTTGAACGCTTTAAGTAGCCGCCACAATACTTCCCTTTTGTCCAGTTCCATTAACGTTATAACGGGGGCTAACCAGAAATACAAAAAATTGAGGAGGCTTGAGGAGCTATATAAATAAACACACCCGATAAATATAAATTCATCGGTAACTTGAAAGAGAAATCAGATATTCTGTTTAAATCGTTGAGGCACAAACTAACTTCAGCGATTTCAACTTAAGCGCCACTCAAGCGCTGGTCGATAAGTGACTCTCGCCCCGCGGTTATAGATACTCTCTGCTTCACTTATTTTTCTGCATATGAATAAGGCGATTAATATCAGCTTTAGGATACAAAAGTTCAATCACTTCTATCAATTGTGAGCACGGTAATAAGTTGTCTATCCGTGATAGGAAAACCTCTTTATAGGGCTATCAGCGCTTGCTTTAGCTGACTACTGGCAATAATTAACTGTTGGCTCACGAGCAGTAGAGAATGTAACTTAACATGCAGTCATGATCTCACGTTAGGAACTTATTTGCATCTTCCCTAGTATCAATTGAATAACACTTTTATGCTGGTTCTAATTATTTCATCGATCTCGGAACATTGATTGAGACAGGTTGACGTGCTCCAATAGATTCACGCAGCCAGTTAAGGGATAATTATCTCAACTGGAGTGTATATGAAAACGCGAAAAAGCTATTCAAAAGAATTCAAACTGGACGCTGTTAGTCTGGTTACAGAACAAAATTATAAGATTGCTGAGGCTGCTCGTAGTCTTGGTATTAGCGCGAATATGTTAGGCCGCTGGCTTAAAGAGCAAGAATCAGAAGGCGCTCACGCATTTCGAGGCAACGGTAAGTTGACACCGGAACAGGAAGAAATTCGTCAGTTGCGAGCAGAGAATAAACGCCTGAAAATGGAGAAAGAGATCCTAAAAAAGGCGACGGTCTTCTTTGCCAAAGAAACCAAGTGAAATACGGTTTCATTACCCAACATAAGAAGACCTGGCCGATTAGTCTGATGTGTCAGGTTCTGGGAGTCAGTCGCCGTAATTACTACAGTGCAGTGCGACGAAACGAGCAACTCGAACCAGACCCTCAACATGATGAGCTAATTGAATGGGTACAGAAGATAGCAGATGCCAGTGACTTTACCTATGGCGTAAGGCGAATGAAACGCGCGCTGAATTCGCTCGGTTATCCGGTTGGAAAACAGCGAACGAGAGCCTTGATGAAAGAAGCCGACGTGAGCGTCAGACGACGTAGAAAATACAAAGTAACGACCAACAGCGACCATCAGCAACCTGTATTTGATAACGTGCTATCACGCGACTTTGATGCGCAAAAACCAGACCAGGCGTATGTCTCTGACATTACCTATATCTGGACGCAGGAAGGCTGGCTGTATCTGGCCGTTGTCATCGATCTGTTCTCACGCAAAGTCGTGGGTTGGAGTATGTCTTCTCGGATGAGTGCCCAGCTTGTGTGTGATGCCTTAACAATGGCTTTATGGCAACGTAAGCCCAAGGCTGGCCTGATACATCATTCGGATCGTGGTTCGCAATATGCCAGCCGACAATTTAGACAGCTACTGGCGCAGTACAAGGTAACAGGTAGCATGAGTAGGAAAGGTGATTGTTGGGACAATGCCGTTGTAGAGAGCTTCTTCGGCACATTAAAACAAGAGCGAGTGCAATGGCGTCATTACCAGAGCCGTCATGCTGCTCAGCAGGATATCCTGCAATATATTACTATGTTTTATAACAGCCAAAGAATGCACTCATATCTGGATTACAAAAGTCCAAACCAATATGAAGCTGACATGGCTAACTTAGGAAAAGCGGCTTAACTGAGTTGTGTGAATTTGGTTGACCACGTCAGGTAACGTTAATCTATATTAAGATAACCTATTGTCAGCAAGTGTTTTTCAACAGTTTCTTGGTAGAACTCTGCAAAAAAATCGTAAAGTCATTTTATCGTTGTACGCCCAATGAGTTGAATGGAAGCATTGACTTGTTCCAGCAGCAATTATCCGTGACAAGGAACAGGTGGCCGAAAACTTTTTTGATCTCCACCACATACCAAATTCGAAAGCTAGGTTAAGTTTCATTACCCTATTTTTATTCTCTTGCTAAGTCGCAGTCTCTCTTTTCAGGAGTGTTATTAAGGCTAAGGTTACAGTAACTTAAGCCTGCCTAAGATTACGGACCAATAGTTTCATTTTTAAAAGTCAACAAAAACGATATGTCTTCTTCGGTGGTTTTGGTTACAGAAACTTCTGCACATACAGCGTCGCACAATGCATTTACTATAGAAAGACCTAGCCCAAAGTTATCTTCAGATGTTCTAGAAGCATCTTTTTGCCAAAGCGGTTCAAACATATGCTTTAGATCATCCTCATTAACCTCTGTCCCCACCTTATTTGTCACTCTGAGGTAAACATTACTAGAACTATTTACACCTAAGTTCACAAGTATTTCTGTATCAGTTTTTCCGTGTTCGATAGCGTTATCTATCAGATTACTTATTATCGATTCTACTCCAACGCGATTGCTCTTGACGCTTAACTGAAAATTGGAGCTAATCTCTACCTTAACATTTCTTGCTTCTTTGATCTGAATAAGTTGAGATACTAATTTGTGGATATCTATCTCATCAGTTAGCTCTAGGGTCTTAAAACTATATTTTTGGATTAACATAAGGCCAGAAATAATATTTTTCATTCTTGTGCCTATTTGCAAAACACGTGGCTTAAAATCTTTTTCTAATCTTATTTCTCCTGGAAACTTAATTGCTACTTCAGTCATATTTATTAATTCAGAGACTGGTGTTTTTAGCTCGTGTGCGATATCCGAAGTCAACCTCTTCTCACGCAGGTAAAGCGAATAATTATCTTCAAAAAAGTGATTCAAACTTTGGGTAATGGGTTCCAATTCCTCGACATTATTTTGAAAAGCTTCGTGTTTTTGTCTAGTGGTAAATCGTAGTCCTTTTATCTTGGCATTTAAGGCATCCAAGGGTGCCAGAGCATAAGCCACAGTGTTACGCACTGTAAATCGAACAACTAACGGCACGATAATTAATGCAAATAGAAAAGCACCATCGATAAACCACAACGTGAAATTTAACAATTCTGTAGATGTTGCGTACGCGATAACCATTGACGGGCGAGTATCGTTACCCTTGCCCATGACGCGATAAAATCCAGCTCTGTCTTCAGAATCAATCTGAGGTATATATCGAGTGTAAATTACCCGACCCGTACGGCCATCGGGCAGAGTAATATCCTGGAAAGAATATTCATCCAGGCCAATGCTGCTGAAAGGCAATTCATTGATGGTATAAAGCGCCAGAGTATCTGATTTTTCAAACGTTGAATCTTTGTACCAAAGTTGAAAATACTCGGGGGAAGATGTCCCTTCAAACTCAGGCAAATACTCACCTGCAAATTCGAATTCCACACCCTCGACATCTTCATTTACCAAGCTCTGAAGCACACCTACCTTTGCCTTCATAGCCTGGTTGAATTCTTGTTCGACCCAGGAATCAACGCCAATATCTGCTGCAAGTAAAACGGCAATGACTAACAGTGAAATAATAATAGAAAGTCTTCGTGTTAATGTTTTACGTATTGATTTCATTAGCTTCTATAACTCTGTAACCAAAACCACGTTTACTTGTAATGGGTAGAGACGCGCCGCTTTTTCTTACTTTTTTCCTTGCTGAGGAAAGGTGAGCTTCAATAGCATTTTTTGAGATATGGTCATAGCTTCCAGAAATAAATTCACTCAGCATTTCTGAGGTAACTATCTTGTGTCTATTGAGAAAAATACATTCAACAATTTTGTACTCATTCGGGGTCAGGTTGATAATGCCATTATTGTATGAAAGCGTTTTAAACTGGATATTGAGTGTCAAACTGTTGATAGTAACTTGGTCATTGAGACAATTTACCGCACCTCTCCTCATCAAGCTAAGTAGTCTAGCAGTCAATTCGTCAAACGAGAACGGCTTAGAAAGGTAGTCGTCAGCACCTGCCAATAGCCCCGCTACCTTGTCTTCAGACTCAGATCGCGCAGATAAGATGATAACCTTTGTTTCTAAATGTCTTTTTCGTAACGTTTTAAGAATAGTCATACCGTCCAACTCAGGTAGCATCATATCAAGGATGATTATTTCGTAGCTACCAAGCAACGCCATACTCAATCCCTCAGAGCCAGTGCCAGCAGTATCGACTGAATAGCCCAATTTTTCCAAGCCTAAGCTCAAACTGTTTCTCAATGATAAAGAGTCTTCTATCAGAAGTATTCTCATAATTTGAATGTCAATTTTAAAGTTATTTGAGTATACCTTCTCAACCTTAGGATTTGCTGAAGAAGCTATTGAAAAGGTGCTTATAGTTAACCTACGTATACGTGGTTCTTTTAGCATAAATCGATTGATTTACTTCAATAGCTCTTAAGTTTATCTCGATATTTTGTTCATATTAATAACAGTCTTGTGACTAACGATGAAGGCTTATTTTATATCAGCGCTGCTACTTTGTGGGTGCTCAATAACCTCTACAGAAATTTCTCCCCCCAATGGTAAAAGTGACAAAGCTGTCATTTTTGACATCGATGGAACATTGATCCCCTGTAACGCCTGCATTTTTTCTGAAAGAGAAAATGCGTCTGAACGTGTTCAAGCATACGCTGATAAAGGCTTCAAAATTATCTATCTGACTGCGCGAAATGTATACTTCCAGTTCAACATTCCACTTTTTTATCCCGTTACCATCTCCCAGATAGAGATATTCAGGTAGCTAATTCGATGGCTTAGCGAAAAAGCTTTTAAAACGTTTAAACTAAATATTCTAAAGCCTTACAAGGAGTCTGGCTGGAAACTTTTCGCTGCTTATGCCGATTCAAGCACTGACTTTGTGGCTTATTTGGCCGCAAGCGTTCCTCAGGACAAAATATTTGCAATAACATGACAAGGTGATTGTAAGTGCAAGCCAAGGCCGTGGCGAAAGTACTACGATAGCTGGTCGAAACACACTCCTATAGCGTTCCCTCCTTAACCAGCCTCTTTCTTCCTTCCTGAGCGATTAGAACATTATTACCTCAATTAAATGACTCTTCATAAGCGTATCTTAAGTTTCGTTTGTTAGAGTTTTCCTGTCGAAAATAGAATTTGCTTGATCTTGGGGCTTTGACAGAGGGCTACGTGCGAATTTCAGTTGTAATACCAGCAAAAAACGAAGAAGAAAATTTAAAACCCTTAATTGAGGAAATTTATAGAGCGTTAACAGGTGTAGCAAACTTCGAAGTCATCTATGTTGATGATGGAAGTACGGATAAGACATTTGAGAATTTGCTTTACCTGAAAGCGAGTGGCTTTGACAAAGTTAACGTACTACGGCATAAGCACTCGGTGGGACAAAGTACAGCTATTTGGACAGGGGTGAGCCATGCTGATGGAGAACTTGTAGTAACACTTGATGCGGATGGGCAGAATGATCCCTCTGATATACCAAACCTCCTGACTATGGCCTCTCAATTTCCGTTAGGGAGTCACTTTTGCATTGCTGGTCACCGTAAAAACAGAAAGGATACAGCTTGGAAAAGATTTCAGTCAAAACTAGCAAATTCTGTAAGAAGTAAACTTCTTAATGATGATACACCTGACACCGGATGTGGGTTAAAGGTCTTTCCAAAACAAACATTCCTCGATTTACCCTATTTTGATCATATGCATCGTTTTCTGCCAGCACTGATCCGGCGACAAGGTGGGATCATTAAAGTTGTTGAGGTGAATCACAGAGACAGGCAATTTGGAAAATCAAAATATAATATGTTAGGGCGGCTTGGGGTCGGACTAACTGATATGGCAGGAGTTTATTGGCTTCAGAAACGTAATAAACTTAATGATGTCATCTTAGAAAATGAAGAGAGTATCTAATTGAATTCCAGTCTCCTTCGTTTCTTCATTTTGGTACTTACCATTCTGTTTTTTAGTCATTTGATTCCGGTCTCTCCCTCATTTGACGCATTTAATCAGGAATGGATAGACAAGCATACCCGTAATAATGGAGTGACAGGGATAGCCAAATTTTTAGCCGTCTCAGTATTTTTACTTTCTATCGGACTTCCACGCCAGTTAGTCGCATTTATGGGGGGGTATGCCTTTGGATTTGCTGCAGGTATCATCTATTCAACATTAGCAGCTATCCTCAGCTGTGCAACAGTTATGGCAGTGTCCCGATCTTTCGCTAGACCGATTATTATTCAACACTTTGAAATGCGGGTGCGCAAGTTAGACCATTTTCTAGTTCGCTCTCCCTTTCTTAAGTCCGTTATCATTAGACTGTTGCCAGTAGGAAATAATCTACTCACAAACATTTTTGCTGGCGTTTCAAAGATTCCACGACGCTCTTTTATTCTTGGGTCTACTATTGGCTACATCCCTCAAATGGCGGTTTTTGCATTGATGGGTAAGGGTGTATTAGTCAACTCTGAACTTAAAATAATCATAAGCGCCCTATTATTCGGGATTTCCAGCTTGCTAAGCGCATATCTTTTTAAGGTTTATCGTCGTCAACATAATGACGATAAAACTCTTCGTTCACTCACAAAAAGCAGCAAATGTAGCAATGAATCAGACGAGCTTAGCCATTAAACATAAGAACAAGCACCCAAATTATACTTTCTGGCTTTTTGTACTGGCTAGCGTGTTGATATTTATCGGGATTGGGTTAAGAGATCCCTGGCCTGCTGACGAACCTCGTTTTGCACAAGTTGCAAAAGAAATGGTTGAAACAGGTCAGTGGTTCTTTCCAGCCAGAGCGGAAGAGTTTTATCCTGATAAACCACCTGTGTTTATGTGGTCTATCGCTTTTTTCTTTGCGCTATTCGGGTCAATTAAGATTGCCTTTCTGCTCCCATCTGCTTTATGCAGCCTACTCACACTTTTTTTGGTGTATGACATCTCAAAACGACTGTGGAGCACAAAAGAAGCGCTGATCGCAACGTCACTTCTTTTATTGAGTTTTCAATTTTTGCTTCAGGCCAAGTCTGCACAAATAGACGCAATGGTCTGCTGCTGGATAACAATAGGATGCTATGGTCTTCTGCGCTTTTTCTTAGTTGAAAGGCGATGGCGTTGGTATTACCTCGCCTTTTTCTTCATGGGAATTGGCGTCATCACAAAAGGGGTCGGATTTTTACCAGTCTTAATGCTGATACCATACTTGATACATCGACGCGTTTGGCCTCAGCGGGACATAGCTAAGAAGCAAACTAAAAACTCCGTATTACCGTGGATAATGGGTGCAGTGGTGATGTTACTGGCTATATCACTATGGTTTATACCTATGTTGATATTAGTCGAAAATAGCCACGATCCATCACTTGCTCTATATAGAGATAACATTCTTTTTAGGCAAACGGTCACTCGATATGCTGATTCCTGGCATCACATAAAGCCATTCTGGTATTACCTCGTTGAGGTTATTCCATTATTTTGGCTGCCAATTAGCATCGCTCTTCCATGGCTCATCCCATTTTGGTATAGCGCAATTAAAAAAGGTGATGCCCGCATACTCTTACCGTTGGGTTGGATTGTACTTGTCCTGCTTTTCTTCAGCGTAAGTCCTGGCAAACGGGGGGTGTACATCTTACCCGCATTGCCGATGCTGGCACTGATCTCTGCGCCTTACTTTGATTCAGTTGTTAATAAAAAAGTATTCTCCTGGCTTTTGTGGGGTGTTGTATTTTTACTATCAGTAGGCTTATTGGGGTTTGGTTTTTCCGGCATAGTAGAAGCATCATTCGCCCTAAAATTAGAAGAAAAGTTCGGGCTTTCTCCGTGGATGTTTTTTTTAGTAACGGGGGGACTGACGTGTCTGGTTACGGTGATTACTTCTAGAGGGAAGCACTGGAAAGCCTGGCCTTATTTCTTGTGTACTCTTTGGGGCATGTACGCTACATGGGGTTACACTTTACTTGAAGATGTAAAAACCCCTAAAAGCGTATTTGGAAATATTGAAAAAGAAATTGGCAAACATGATGCAACTATTGCACTTGTTGATTTTTCTGAACAGTTTATTCTCTTCTCGCCTTATCCCATCGTCCACTTTGGCTATCATACCCCTACTGATGAGCAATTATCTGCCGCCTACCAGTGGATGGAGAAGACTGACAAGGGAAGATATATCCTCGTAGATGAAAAACACGTACGTAATGATTGTTTTAAAAAAGAAATGGCAACGTCTGTAGGATATGCACATCGCGTCCACTGGGTTCTATTATCGCACGAGGCATTAACCGAAAAATGTCCGCTTACGAGAACGACGACTGAGATCTTTAGTTATATCCCAGACAGGCCCGTTACGTGAGAAATACATATCTTCATAAAATGAAAAAATAGTGCGAAAATTTTCATTCCACAGTTTTCCTTAAGCGTCATTTAAGTTTTGACAGGTAACTTGTGTGCTAAGAAGTACACGAGAGCCTTATTGTGAAATTCCCAATAACACTAAACTTTAATCCTACATCAGCTCAGTTCATTTTAGTTTCTTCACTATTTATCGCAGCAATATTCAACGCACCATTTCTGTCTGCTGTTTATGAAGTTGTAGCCCCTGTAACATTGAATGAGTGGGTATTTTTTCTCTCTGTACCGCTCTTGCTAACCTTTTTTAATGTTATTTTTCTAAGTCTTTTTGGTGCCCTATTTTTGCCGCGCACCACCGTTGCAATTGCTTTCGTTGTAAGTTCTCTACTACTTTACGGCACCTTGGCCTATGGTGTCATTTTCGATAAGAGCATGATACAGAATGTAATGGAAACAAATTCTGGTGAAGCTTTTTCCTATCTAAATTCGACACTTGTTTTATTCTTCTCTATATTGGGATTAATCCCTGTATTTGCGATTTTTAACCTGGAATTAAATGGGATGTCACCGGCAATGTAAAACTGACCCACTAACGACAATTTAAAATTGACCCACCTGAGGCACAATGACCACCGGTTATGAAAAAAACGGTGGTTGAGATGCAATGCTAAATCAGGAGTCACTAGTGGATATTCACGTGCTACATCAACAAGGTCACAGTATCCGAGCTATTAGCCGTCAACTCGGTATCGCTCGAAACACCGTTCGTTGTTATTTGCGAGACATCGCCCGCACACCTAATTATGGGCCAAGGCCAGAAAGACCTTCAAAGTTAGACCCTTTTAAACCCTACGTTCGAGAACGCATTGAGGCTGCTAAGCCCTATTGGATCCCCGCGACGGTCTTGTTACGCGAGATTCAAACGCAGGGATACGACGGCAAAGAAGGGATTTTAAAAATCTACATTCGGCAATTTAAGCCCAAAGCAGAAGAAGATATCGTGCGCTTCGAAACGGCACCAGGACAACAGATGCAAGTAGACTTCACTACTATTAAGCGTGGTCACGCTAAGCTTAAAGCGTTTGTGGCTACAATGGGCTATAGCCGTGGTACTTACGTGTGTTTCAGCACACATGAGAAGCAGGATGATTGGATAAACGGGATCCGCGAGGCGCTTCATTACTTCGGTGGTGTCCCGAAGGAAATCCTGTTTGATAACGCCAAATGCTTGATGATTGAGCGAGATGCCTATGGCGATGGTCGCCATCGATGGAATATGACGTGCTCCAATAGATTCACGCAGCCAGTTAAGGGATAATTATCTCAACTGGAGTGTATATGAAAACGCGAAAAAGCTATTCAAAAGAATTCAAACTGGACGCTGTTAGTCTGGTTACAGAACAAAATTATAAGATTGCTGAGGCTGCTCGTAGTCTTGGTATTAGCGCGAATATGTTAGGCCGCTGGCTTAAAGAGCAAGAATCAGAAGGCGCTCACGCATTTCGAGGCAACGGTAAGTTGACACCGGAACAGGAAGAAATTCGTCAGTTGCGAGCAGAGAATAAACGCCTGAAAATGGAGAAAGAGATCCTAAAAAAGGCGACGGTCTTCTTTGCCAAAGAAACCAAGTGAAATACGGTTTCATTACCCAACATAAGAAGACCTGGCCGATTAGTCTGATGTGTCAGGTTCTGGGAGTCAGTCGCCGTAATTACTACAGTGCAGTGCGACGAAACGAGCAACTCGAACCAGACCCTCAACATGATGAGCTAATTGAATGGGTACAGAAGATAGCAGATGCCAGTGACTTTACCTATGGCGTAAGGCGAATGAAACGCGCGCTGAATTCGCTCGGTTATCCGGTTGGAAAACAGCGAACGAGAGCCTTGATGAAAGAAGCCGACGTGAGCGTCAGACGACGTAGAAAATACAAAGTAACGACCAACAGCGACCATCAGCAACCTGTATTTGATAACGTGCTATCACGCGACTTTGATGCGCAAAAACCAGACCAGGCGTATGTCTCTGACATTACCTATATCTGGACGCAGGAAGGCTGGCTGTATCTGGCCGTTGTCATCGATCTGTTCTCACGCAAAGTCGTGGGTTGGAGTATGTCTTCTCGGATGAGTGCCCAGCTTGTGTGTGATGCCTTAACAATGGCTTTATGGCAACGTAAGCCCAAGGCTGGCCTGATACATCATTCGGATCGTGGTTCGCAATATGCCAGCCGACAATTTAGACAGCTACTGGCGCAGTACAAGGTAACAGGTAGCATGAGTAGGAAAGGTGATTGTTGGGACAATGCCGTTGTAGAGAGCTTCTTCGGCACATTAAAACAAGAGCGAGTGCAATGGCGTCATTACCAGAGCCGTCATGCTGCTCAGCAGGATATCCTGCAATATATTACTATGTTTTATAACAGCCAAAGAATGCACTCATATCTGGATTACAAAAGTCCAAACCAATATGAAGCTGACATGGCTAACTTAGGAAAAGCGGCTTAACTGAGTTGTGTGAATTTGGTTGACCACGTCAATAAGCATCTTCTTGAACTAGCGTCTGATTATGGGTTCAGGTTAAGGGCATGCCGTCCCTATCGAGCCAAAACCAAAGGTAAAGTGGAGCGGTTTAATGGTTACCTAAAGCACAGTTTTATTACGCCGCTTGCTGCAACATTGAAACAAGCCGGACTTACCCTAGATGTTGATACGGCCAACGCACAAATCGGGCCATGGCTCGAAGATGTTGCCAATCAAAGAGTACATGGGACGACAAAGCAAACGCCAGCGGCCTTGTTAATTAAAGAGCAACTGGCATTAGCGACCTTGCCGTTAAAATCTCTGTCTGGTAAGTCACCACGCATACCATCACGAAGGGCCGTCCCCGTTGAAAGCTTCCAGCACCCGCTGAGTGTTTATGACCAATTGTTGAGGGCGCAGCCATGAACTTGCAAATGGAACGAATACAACAAGCTTGTGACAGCCTAAAGTTATGCACCTTAGCAACCGAGTGGTCTGCCATTGCTGACAACGCCGCTGGGAAAGAAAGCTCATTGGCTGACTTCCTAGAATCACTGCTGAATGTTGAAGTAGAAGCAAGACAGCAACGAACGAGGGAAACACTGCTTAAGTTCGCGGGTCTACCGGCGATTAAGTCGTTCGCAGATTACGACTTCAAGTTCGCTACCGGTGCACCTAAAAAACAGCTTCAAGAACTTACCAGCCTCGCATTTATCGAGCGAGCTGAGAACATCGTATTACTTGGCCCTAGTGGTGTGGGGAAAAGCCACTTGGCACTAAGCTACGCCTATCAGGCCATTCAAAAAAGCATCAAAGTGCGTTTTATTACCGCCGCCGATTTAATGTTGCAACTAGGAACAGCCAAAAAACAAGACAGGCTGGAAGGGTATATTAAACGTAGCGTACTCGCCCCCAAGCTACTAGTGATAGACGAGATAGGCTATTTACCGTTCGGTAGAGAAGAAGCCAATCTGTTCTTTAATGTAATTGCTAAACGTTACGAGCATGGCAGTGTAATCGTCACGAGTAACTTACCGTTCTCACAATGGTCAACGGCCTTCGCTGACGATCAAACGCTGACTGCTGCCTTGTTAGATAGACTATTACATCATGCTCATATCGTTCAAATTGCAGGAAACAGTTACCGGCTTAGAGGCAAGAAAACAGCTGGAATAGCCCCAGTCAACAATAAACACAATGAAGTTTAAACGCTAAAGGTGGGTCAATTTTACTTTACCGCTAAGTGGGTCAAAATTAGATTACCGTTGACAGGAAGCTCAAGGCTCGAATCAAGCACCTTCTAGTGCTGAACTTATTAGCTTTATTGGGTATTGCAATTATAGCCACGTTCCTTTTTAAGAGCTATGCAGCTGTCGGCAGAAATAACAAAGACCTAACGAAGTATATTATTCCCTACGCCTTTTATGATTCAGGGTACAAGTACCTTCGGGACACTTACTTCTATCCGCCTTTACCCTACAAAGTATTAGACAAGCGTCCCTACATAAAAGGGAATGCTGATATACATCCGTCTACTACAGTGTTTGTGGTTGGCGAAACGGCCAGAGCTGACAAGTTTTCAAGCAACGGCTATTCGAGGCGTACTACGCCTAATATCCAGAACGCAGGTGCAATCAGTTTTAGCAAGGTGACATCTTGCGGCACTGCTACCGCAGTCTCTGTGCCATGTATGTTCTCAAGACTTTCACGAGAAAATTATGATTCGCGTATCGCAGACAGTCAGGACAATGTTTTAGACATCATTCATCGTGCAGGTGTTGACGTCACATGGATTGACAATAACAGTAGCTGTAAAGGAGTATGCAAGAGGGTAGAGACTATAGACTTCAACCCGTCAAGAGTTCCCAAGTTGTGCGATGGAGATTATTGTTATGATGAGGTACTTATTGACCTTTTAAGAGAAACTCTTTCAAGACCATCTAAAGAACATAGAGTTATAGTCTTACATATGATTGGCTCACACGGGCCTACCTATTACCGGAGATACCCAGAGAAATTTGCTAAGTTCGTGCCAGACTGTCCCAGAAGTGATATTCAAAATTGTGAAGAGGCAGAGCTGACAAATACGTACGATAATACTATTGCATACACAGACTACGTGCTAGGCCAGATTATTGAACAGCTTTCCACTATTCCTAATTCGTCGATGCTTTATCTATCGGATCATGGTGAGTCATTGGGAGAAAAAGGGCTTTATTTACACGGTTTCCCTTATAATTTAGCGCCTGTTGAGCAAACTCATGTACCAATGGTTTATTGGGCCTCCAAGTTTAGCCAACCTGAATACAGTGATTGCGTAAGGTCGTTGTCCAGTCATCCTTATTCGCATGACAACCTTTTTGACACATTACTTGGTCTTACTAATGTGCAAAGCAGCACCTACCAACCCACTCAGGATATTTTACGAAAATGCGAGTCATAGACGAAACCACATCAAAAATGCATTTCGACCCTAAAGCCAAACCAAAGGGCATGTTGCGTATTGTATTAGCAATGAAAAACTCAGTTCGAGCTATATCATGGCTTGTTAAAAACGAGTCAGCGTTCCGGCAAGAACTTATCTTACTTATCTTAGCGGCGGGAGTGCTTGCATTTTGGTCAATTCCTTATATGGAAAAGGCGATTTTACTTTCCTCCATACTCTTCGTTTTGTTCGCTGAAATTATAAATACTGCAATTGAAGTAACTATTGACCGTATTGGAAAAGAGATTCACCCACTGTCAGGCTTAGCTAAAGATTTAGGCTCAGCGGCTGTTTTAGTGACGATCGCAATTTCATCACTGTTGTGGTTAGCTACATTGTGGTGCGCGTCCGGTAATCCCACCTAACGCTTAGCAAATTGCCATGGTAGAAGTTGCTCGATATCGACGTCGGGCTTGCTGAGTTCATCAAGGCAAGTCATCACATACTCGAACACATTGAGGTCGTTAGCTTTAGCGGTTTCGATGATGCTGTAGAGCACTGCGCTGGCGTTTGCGCCCGTGGCGGTTTGACTAAATAGCCAGTTTTTTCTGCCTATGACGAACGGTTTAATCGCGCGCTCAGCGCGATTATTATCGATACTTAGTTGGCCGTCTAGTGTATAACGCTCGAGCTTTTCCCATTGGTTCAAGCAGTATTGTATCGCTTCACCTAATTTGGTTTTAGGTAGTACTTGCTGGACTGATTTCGTTAGCCATGTGTAAAACTGATTGAGTAACGGCAGGCTTTTTTCTTGTCTTGTGCTGTAGCGCACTTCTACCGCTTTATCTTTTAGCTGGGTTTCTATGCGGTAGAGCTTTTGGATGTGATTGAGCGCCCAATCTGCTTTGCCACTGCCTTTCTTTCCTGCACCTTTTTTGGCTTCCATAAACTTACGGCGTGCATGTGCCCAACAACCAATGAGTGTGGCTTGCGTTTGCTCATAGCCTTGATAGCCATCTACTTGCAGGTAGCCGTTATAGCCATCAAGGAAGTCTACTGCGCATTGCCCAGCGCGACTATTGTGATAATCGTACAACACGATATTGGATGTCGCTGTATCGGGGATATTACCGCTAGGTGAATCAGCGCCACTGGCGTACAACCACATATAGCTGTTCGCTTTTTCAGACTCAACCACTTTTAGCGTGGTTTCATCCGCCGCGATAACAGGTTGCTTTAACAGGTGTTGATGAAGCTGCTCATAAAGCGGTTTAAATAACTCAGCGCAGCGGATTATCCAATCAGCCATGGTTTTACGGCTTAGCTCGATACCATGCTGTTTAAACATTGCTTCTTGTCGATAAAGCGGTAGCCCATACTGATATTTGCTGGTAATGATTTGACTTAACAAGCTTGGCGTTGCATATCCTTTGGGGATAACACTGTGAGGCACTGGCGCTTGCTTCACCTTATTGCTGATGCCGTCTTTTTCACAAGTACGGCACGCATATTTAGGACGAACATGCTCAATCACTTTTACCTGAGCGGGGATAAACTGAAGCTTCTCTGACTTATCTTCACCAATGCGATGTAATTCGCCCGCACAACAGCCACAGATTTTTTCTTCGTCGCTAATATCGTGAACGATAACTTCACGAGGCAGGTCTTTAGGCAGCGGTTTACGTGTCGCCTTTTTGCGGGTGTAGCTCATCGTTTCTTCGGCGGTTTCAGATTCAACGACCAGTTCTTCCGCTTCATTAAACAACTCACCTTGCCCAGGGTGGCCTTCAGTACTTTTACCGAACTGCTTGTGCTGGGCAATACGAAACTGTTCTTCGAGATATAGATAGCGAGACATAACCTGCGACAACATCTTTTTCAGTGTCGCGGGGTCGTCGGGTAAGTTTTCGATATCAATATTCATGACCTTATTATCATGCAATAAGATACTGATTACCCGACATTATTAAGACAATTTTGCGATCGTTAATCGCTACTTATGATCACAGGTTATAAGCCGGATGCAGTGTAATTTAAGGGCTGATGGCCAATCACATCAAAGCCGGATAATAACCATTGCAACTGCTGCTCACTCACATGCATCTGCTGTAAATTCTCATCGACAGGCCATTTAAACCGATGCTTCTCAAGTCGTTTGTACCAGAGTGCGAACCCCGTTTTATCCCAATAGAGTATTTTTAGCTTATCGCGCTTTTTATTGCAGAAGACGAACAATGCATCACGGAACGGGTTGAGATTCATATCCTGCTCAACCACGACAAGTAAGCCGTTAATTGATTTACGGAAGTCGACGATTTCCATGTATAAATAAATGTCGGCAGGCTCAACGAACATCTTCATTCGGCCAATACCTTCATCACGGCGGCAACCCAATGAGGGTTAGTAGTGGTTGGCACGGTAAGTTCTGCGTTTCCCAATTTCAGGAGGAGGTCGCCACCCATTTCCTCAGTGTATGACTCAACTTTAGTGACTTCACGCTTAACCTGAACGAACTTACTATTTGTTCGCTGTAGCCTGATATCACGACGCCTAGTGTAGTATGTTTGAACATTAATCTGTTGCTGGCGACAAAACGCCACCGCAGTGAGTCCGCTTTGTTTTTGTTGGTCAAATAAATTGAGCCAGTCTTGCACGTCTCTTCGTTGATGTTGCTGCATGGTCATTCTCCTTTGCAAAGAGAGCACCATGCCGGAGCTAACTTATGAATTGAATGTGGGGATTACCGGACGGACACACATTGTGTAGATATTTTTGATTTGAGACTGTTGACTCACCGATGAGGTACCGCACTGACATGGGTCCAACTATGCAAATTCATCAATGTGTATAAAAGAATAGAAAGCCAATAATTAGCGAGCTTTAATATAAGAAGTTAAAGTCTGATATAACTAAAAGGCAATACCCAACAACCTTTAGGTTCAGTTTTCAATTACTAGCCAGGAGTTGCATAGCAAATCGCAAAGCAAAATTGTCAGTTAGAAAAAGTTCTTCGCGTGCTTTTACTTTCGCTGATTTTTTTAAGTTTAATGAAAGTGAAAGCAAAAGTCAGCGATGCCATCAGCTCAAACAGCCAAAATATAGGAATGAAGCCAAACGATTCAACCAAAAAACCATTTTCATCTATACTCGAGCCTTTTATGTTATAAGCGATTAAACACAAAATACCACTAATAAAAAATAAGAAGCTCATCTTATAGTTACTTATAAATTTCATTAATGTCTCTATATTTTATTTTCAACATCTCGTAAGAGCACGAAGGAAACGTTGATGTCGAAGGTACGTGTTCAATCTTGCCTCTTACCACTTTAGTTACGCATTATTATCTATCACACTCTCCTTACAGTTTAACAAAAAATTTAATCATGAGGGGAACAAACTAAAAAGTTCAATGAAAATCTATAGTCATGATTGTAGACAATGTGTCACAAATAAAATTTTAGCTTAGAATTAAAACTTGAATTACTGTCGACTATCATTGTTAATGAGTGATGGAATTTCATCTCACCTCCTCATTAACTGCAGAATGCTCGTCAGTAAACTCTATTTCAACTGTGCTGTAACTGAAGTCAAACATGGCCAAGCTATCATAAATATCAAGCTTCAATAACTTGTATTCTTCAACTGTCTTTAAGGCACTGCCAACGCGTATAGTAATAACATTGTGTTCTCCGTCAAGTGACCAAATTTTTAAGTCATGGATATATTCAACTCTATCAACACTCCGGAGTTCATCTAACACTTGTTTGTATAAGTTTTTCTCTGGAACACCTTGCAAAAATAATTTTAAGGTTGCTAATAAGTTTCGAATTACATTAAACAATATAAAAAGCGTAAAGCCAATCGAAAGTAGGGGGTCTAAAATTGGCCAGTCGACAAATTGCATTACTATGGCAATAATTAATACAGCAACCCAGCCTAAAACGTCCTCCAATAAATGCCAGTTCAACACTCTCTCGTTTAGGGTATTTCCTCCCTGGAGTTTATACACAGCAAAGCCGTTTACAGCGACACCTAGAATCGCAAGTAATATCATGCCTTCTGTATTTGGAACGACCGGGTCTAATACTCGAGGAATGGCTTCTGATAATACCCAGATTGAGCCAAGGATAAGTACGGCTCCGTTAATAAATGCCCCTAACAGGCTGAGTCGCTTGTACCCATATGTGAAATTTTCATCGGCCTCTCTCTCTCCTAACTTATTGAGACACCAGGCGCTTCCAATAGAAACTGAATCGCCGAGATCATGAACAGCATCTGCCATTATAGCAGTGCTGTTCGTTAGCCAGCCGCCAATAAATTCAATAATTGTGAAGCTGAAATTTAATAGAAAAGCCCACCCAATTTTGTTTGAGCTATTTGAATGATTATGAGTCATAGAGGCTCCGGTGCGCCCGGAACATACCGGGCGTAAAATTTGATTAAGAGTTGCGTTTGTTATGTGCGAGCTGATAAAGCGCAGGTAAAATAAATAATGTCAATAAAGTTGATGATATAATTCCCCCAATGACTACAGTGGCGAGCGGTCTTTGTACTTCAGCACCTGTTCCTGTATTAAGTGCCATGGGAACAAAGCCTAAGCTGGCCACTAACGCAGTCATCAAAACAGGTCGAAGCCGGATTATGGCCCCTCGAATTACTGAAGTATAAATATCACCATTTTCCTGCCAGAGTTGTCTGATGAATGCGACCATCACTAGTCCATTCAAAACCGCGACCCCGGACAAAGCGATAAAGCCTACTCCCGCAGAAATTGAAAGAGGCATATCTCTAATCCAGAGTGCCAGTACTCCTCCAGTCAAGGCTAGTGGTACACCAGTGAAAATTATCAATGCGTCTTTAACAGACCCAAACGCCATAATGAGTATGCCAACTATCAACGCAAGCGTAACCGGAACGACTAAAGTCAGCCGTTTGCTGGCGGATTCCAGTTGTTCAAAGGTACCACCAAACTCTAACCAATATCCTTCCTTCATTTTTAAATCGGATTTAAGTCTTTTTTGTAAATCAACGACAAATCCTCCTAGGTCGGTTCCTCGTACGTTAGTCGTTACGACAACTCTGCGCTTTCCATTCTCTCGGCTGATCTGTGCAGGCGCCGGCTTTAACTCGAGAGTGGCTACCT
This sequence comes from Alteromonas sp. B31-7, assembly GCF_015767655.1. Taxonomy (NCBI): domain Bacteria; kingdom Pseudomonadati; phylum Pseudomonadota; class Gammaproteobacteria; order Alteromonadales; family Alteromonadaceae; genus Alteromonas; species Alteromonas sp. B31-7. The sequence continues at coordinate 355,887 of NZ_CP065233.1, read as the reverse complement.
CTTCAAGCGGTACAAAACTATTGCCGACACGAACAGGTAAGCTCTCTAATTTGTCAATATTTGTACGCAACTCTTCAGATAATCTGATTACAATTTTAAACCGACGATCGCCTTCATAGATTATGCCTGATTCCTTACCCCCTATGCTGGTTGAAACGAGTGCTTGAATGTCTGCTACGTTAAGACCGTACCTTGCGAGAGCATCTCGTTTTGGTAATATGGACAACATAGGAAGGCCGGCAACTTGCTCAACTCGGGTGTCTGAGGCACCTTGTATCGACTCAGCGATCTCAGCAACCTTATTTGCAGAATCCAACAATTGCTCTAAGTCATCACCGAAAACCTTGACTGCAACATCAGCCCTTACGCCGGAAATCAATTCATTAAATCTCATTTGAATTGGTTGGGTAAATTCATAGTTATTACCGGGAAGCTTTGAGGCGACTGATTCAATTTCAGCCACTAGATCCGATTTAGATTTAGCTGGATCAGGCCATTCTGAGCGAGGTTTAAGTATTACAAAACTATCGGCTACATTAGGAGGCATTGGGTCTGTAGCGACTTCTGGTGTACCTATTTTCGCAAAGACTACCGCTACCTCTGGAATTTCTAACAGCGCACCTTCAAGTAATTCTTGCATTTGAATTGATTGGTTTAGACCGGTACCCGTTATGCGTAAAGCCTGTAAAGCGACATCACCTTCATCCAGTTGAGGAATAAATTCAGACCCAAGTGTTGTTGCCAACCATCCGCAGAAGACAACAAACGCTAGTGCAGCCCCAAGAGCAGCAGCTTTAAATTTAAGAATAGCCCTAAGTGCTGGTTCGTAAGCCAGTTTCACCCAACGTATTAAAAAACTCTCCTTTTCACTGATTTTTCCCCCCATGAAAATTGCGATCGCTGCAGGCACTACCGTCAGTGACAAAATCATTGCCGCAATAAGAGCGATAACAACAGTTATTGCCATGGGATGAAACATCTTTCCCTCTACGCCTGTTAAAGTAAAAATAGGCAGATAAACAGCGGTTATGATCCCGACTCCAAATAAGCTGGGCCTGATTACTTCAATCGTTGCTATTTTCACTTCTTCTAGACGTTCCTTGAGTTGAAGAAGTCTGCCGTGATGCTGTTGCGCTTCAGATAAGCGCCTAATACAGTTTTCAACAATGATGACAGCGCCATCGACAATCAGACCAAAATCTAAAGCCCCCAAACTCATCAGATTTGCCGAAACACCTCTCTGGACCATTCCAGTGATTGTCATCATCATAGCAATAGGTATGATCGCAGCCGTAATAAGAGCCGCTCGAATATTGCCTAGTAGTAAAAATAATATGACAATTACGAGTAATGCTCCTTCCAGCAGGTTCTTCTGCACAGTGTTTATCGCTTTGTCGACCAGTGTAGTTCGATCATAGGCGGGTTCAGTAACTACCCAGCTTGGTAACGATCTTTGAATTTCAGTTAATTTACTGGCAGTTAAAGCTGCAACTTCCCTTGAGTTTTCTCCCAGCAACATCATGACCGTTCCCATCACTGTCTCTTTACCATTTCTTGTAGCGGCACCGGTCCTCAGCTGCTTACCCAAGCCTACAGTTCCAATATCTTTTATTAGAACAGGAACAGATCCTTTTTTTCCTACTACGACATTTTCGATATCCTTTATCCCTGTCAATTGACCTGGAGAGCGAACAAGAAGTTGCTCGCCATTTTTCTCAATATAGCCTGCTCCAGCATTATCATTGTTTAAATATAGTGCTTCAGAAATGTCTTTAAGCGAGACTCCCATCTCCAGCATTTTTACAGGGTCGGGATTGACGTGATATTGCTTGTCATAACCTCCAATAGTGTTTACTTCTACTACTCCCGGAACCTGGGCTAACTGTGGTCGAATGATCCAATCTTGTACCTCTCTTAAAGCCATAGGTGTGACCGGCGAGCCATCGGGTAACGTTGCTCCATCTTTCCCTTCCAGTGTATATACGAAAATTTCGCCAAGCCCTGTTGCGATTGGCCCCATTTCTGGCTCAAGGCCATCAGGTAAAACACTTTTAAGGTTAGCAAGTCTTTCGTCGATTAAATTTCGGGCAAAAAAGATATCCGTTCCTTCTTCGAAAATAACTGTAATCTGTGAAAGACCATACCTCGATATAGAACGTGTATAGGATAAGTTAGGCAAGCCATATAGTGCTGTTTCGACAGGAAATGTTATTCGTTGTTCAGCTTCTAATGGTGAGTACCCCGGAGCTTTGGTGTTAATCTGAACCTGTACATTTGTAATATCTGGTACAGCATCAATAGGTAATCGCTGGTAGCTCCAAACGCCGATCCCAATTAAGATTAGTGCAAGAACAAGAAACAAAAAGCGTCTTTCTACTGAAAGACGAATAATATTATCAATCATTTATCGTCTCCAGGATTAGTGAGCGTGAGAGGCACCGGATTTTTCAAGATCCGCTTTTATCAGAAAGCTATTTTTTGATACGTAAATTTGACCAGCGATTAAGCCACGCTTTACTTCAGTGAAGTTGTCATCTTTTATACCCAGCTCGACAGGGACAGCTTGAAACGTGTTACCATCGTTTAAAAATACAACTGAGTTACCATCCATTGATTGGATAGCTTCATTCTCAACGCGAAGCGAAACATCGACTTTCTGAGCATCAACTACACCTGTAACCATATCGCCGGGGGAGAATTCTCCTTCGGTATTAGTGATTTCAACAATTGCGATCTGATAAGGTTCAAGTGAACCTGACGGAATGAGAAATTTGACCTTTGCATCTTGCTGTCGGGAACCTTTTTTTATGTGGATATAAGAGCCCTGCTTTATTGTATCCCGCTTGGATGGAAATACTTTCAATTCTGCCCAAAGCGTTTCAGCGTCGACTATTTTATAAAGCGTTTCACTGGTAACCAACTGCCCAACATTAACATTTCGACTTACTACCGTACCCGAAATTGGCGCTTTCACGATGTAGGTTTGTAAGCTGTCATTTGATTGAATTTTTGCAATTACATCGCCAGCCTTCACGCTGTCACCAACATCCGAAGCGAGAGTTTCTACAACTCCCGAGAACCGCGCATTAACTTCAGCCTTGTTCTTGGGTGGAATTACAAGAGTACCCAACAATTCGATATGTCTTTCAATGGTCCCACTCTGAACTTCGGAGGTTGCTAATTGAAACTTTTCAGTTAATGCTCTTGAGATCTGTGTTCTTCCCTCGAAGTTTTCCCACTCCCAGGAATACTTTCGTCTTTTGTCAGTCAGATAAATAGTAGCCCTAAAAGAATGAGGTTCAGACAGAGCTTTTATTGACCGCAAAACCCCCTCTGAAGTTTGAAACTCAAATTTTTCTGAGCTTGAACCTAACTTCTGTAGCTCTATAGAAAAGGAATCAGGGATAAATGGCTTCCCATCTTCAAAAGTCGAGGCAATAATTACAGAGCCCTCGGGGCTTTCATCGATACTTACTTCTATTTTGATGTTACCTTTCTGGAATATATTTTGGTTGTCATTTGAATTGGTGACATCTTCACTTGCGGTCGCGATAGATGTCACAGTGCCGATAAGAAATAAAAATAAAATTTGCTTTAGCATAATTAATCCTGGAGATTGAAAGTGAATGATTTCAGAGATTGCCCTGTCCATTGTTCGATAAGTGCTTCATTGAGCAGGGTGGCTTCGCGATAGTTGATGAGACTCCGTTGAGATTGGAGAAGTGCATCACGTGAAGCAAACCATTCTTGATAAGTGTAAATTCCCTTTTGATAGCCCTCCTTGGTCAGCTCCAATGCTCTTTTCAAATCTGGCATTACTTCTTTTTCCAGGTGCAATGCTGCCTGTGAACTAAAATTTATGCTTTTCGTTGCTTTAAATAGAATCGCTTTTACATCGAGATACTTGGTGTCTCGCTCTAATAACTCCGCCTCCTTACTAGCAATTGCAGATTTGACTGCACCCGAATTCCTCTTCTCAGCAAATAGTGGAATTGAGGCACCAAAAACTAACGATGTATCTTGAGCTCCCTGATTCCTTCTAACACCAACAGACCAAGATAGGTCTGCGGTATTATCAGACTTAGCCAACTGAATTTCAGCGTCCTTCAGGTCAAGTGACTTAATTAGTAAATCCGCATTCGATGATGATAAGAATTGGTTAAAAAGTGTTTCGTAGGAATAATTTTTAGCGGGTGAATTTAAAGAACCAGTAAGCGTGATATCTTCATAATTGCCCTGCCAGAATAGTGTGAGAGATTGCAGGGCTATCTCTTTATTCACCTTTGCTGTCGCAAGTTCTAATTTCGCTTGATTTAAAGCCGATTTAGCTCTGAACAATTCAGCATCATTCGTTGCACCACTTTTTATTCTATTAGTGATCACAGTAAGAGCATCTTCAGCTAAGCTCACACTTCGCTCAGCTATTTGCAGACGCTCCTGTTGTGCCAGAACGCGAATATACTGCTGAGTGAGCCCACCAAGTAGTGAGAGAGACATTGAATACTGCTCTGAATCTAAAAGGGCAGCTCTGGCATCCACAACCAGTGTTCTTGCACTCTTCTTTCCACCAAGTTCATACACTGAAGATAGAGAGATGGTTGCTTCTGCTGCTTGAACTCCCGAAGTAGAACTTGTGCCCATCACATTTTCTAGATTAGCACCTACGGTGTAAGCTGGAGAAAGCAAAGCTTGTTGGCGATCTCCCTCAAGAGCTCTAGTAAGAGGTCTGAATTTCAACAAGCTTGGATGACGGTTGAGAGTAAGTTGAACTGCATCATCTAAAGTTACTTGTTCTGCCAATGCATTGGCTTGAGATAGCATCAATGCACTAGTCAATATTCCGGCGCGCGTAAATTTGCGCACAGGAAACTGTGAAATTTTCATGATATATAATCCTAGTCAGTTGAAAAAACGAAAAACGACAGGGATTAAATTCTTGGAGGACGCTCTATTTGGTTAATGAAACGATTAGGTGTAGCTTCACTATAAACTGAGACTAAATTGGGAGATTTTTTTAGAAACGAGCTTTCAATATCAAAGTAAAAAGCTATGTGTGTAAAATGGCCATGACAAGAACAACAATGGTCACAATCACTTCCCGTATCTAAATCGTAAGCATCGGACAGTTCGATTAATGTATTTTCAGTACATAATTCATTGCTAAACAAGTGGTCTTGTTCAATAGAAAACGCGTCAGTCACAATCAACAAAAATTGTGCGCACAACAAAAAAGCGGCTAAGACCACTTTTAGATTTTTGCTAATGCGGTAATTCGTTTTCAACACAAGATTCCTCTATTGGCAATTCATGTTCTCTTAAAATATGATTGTAGTCAATGCCTAAATGGTCAGCTTTCTGATTCACAAGAGGAACTCTGTATTAAAAAGCCATGTATTTCAATTAAGTTGCTAAATCTTGTCAGAAAAACAGAAATCTACTGCAAAGCCTGCTCATACATAATCCGGCAATGTAAAATAAGTACACCGAAGGAATAGAAGAATACAACATGCAATTTCAATAAGCCTGTCACAATTATTGCGTCTCGCTCGTACCAAAACCTGTAATACCCCCTACAACAAGTGTAAAAGCAAGTCCAATACTGAAAGATAAAATCACCGTTGACCCAAGAGGTAGCTTTTCCAATTGCTATCTGATCTCCTTACAGTGAGCGCATCAATGAACAACAAAGTAAATATTATCTGGCTCATGCCATAACCGTGATGCTATGCTTATGAGCATGAAGTTGGTTCGCATCGCTTCTTTGAGTTCACCAAATCATCTAAGGCTCCATTTTCGAATAAACGGTACAATAGACTAGTAGAAAGGCATATCGGAAACTCGATATCGCTAGATACCTTACTGTAACTTTTTGGCTAAAAACGTTGTCGCTTCGCGTAAAAATACCGGTCATTTTTTGACCTTGGCAAGTTCATGTTTTAATCTGCTATCCCCGCGTCACAACGGGGATCACTGCTCTTATGTGTTTTATCTTTAGATTGCGCAGCATGATGTTTTCAGCAGTTAGGTAGACTAAGAAAAATACTAATATCTAAAGCAATCTGACGACCAATAATATCAGGTTTCTAGCAGAGTAATACCGCTTCGAGTATGAATTCTGAAGTATACTTTGTTTGTTAACAACCACTCATTCCTGGCATAGCAAGCTTCTTTAGGGGAGGTTTCCTAAAAATCTGAAGAGGCTCCACAGATGACTGAAATCTATGAAGGGGCACTATAATAATTGTGATAATTCTCTTTCTGATCTAGAACCGTAGCAGAGTTACTTTCATGTTAAATAGTTCATGTTAATGCACATTAACGTTACCTATTCGAGTAGAGATAAGAAGTTAGCTTTCCTCTTTTGACTACGATATATCATGCAAGCGAATAGCGCTCACTTCAGCAGCAAATTTAAAATAATTAAAGGGTTGTAAATCTCTGTCAAGACAGTTGGGTGACGTCAACATGTTGGAGATATACAAGATGAAAACTAAGCTGCCTCATATTGGTATTTTTTGGGTCTACAAGTCGACTGTACTTGCTAAAGCAATGCCTTTGAATAGTACAGAGCCTGATAGCCTTTCACTCTATGACAGTGACTTTAGCCATTTAGTAGAGTGGGAAGAGCATAGAATATACCTTCCGTGTTTTCCTGAGCTCATTGCTGTTGAATATCAAGAAGTCAGCAGGGGTAGAGTAATCTACTCTGGAAACTCAAAGTTCTTTAAAATATATGCAGACAGAAAAGTGGTACAGAGCGTTGAGCTTCAAACCTTGGTATGTGATAAATTTAATCTAATACCGAGTCAATGCACTTGGAAGCTAGACAAGCATTACCGTATCTTTAGTTCATAAAAAGCTTACGAAAAAGTTAAAAAGTCGCTTTGTAAAGAATACGCAAGCAAATCATAAGGACATGACGTTGAATATATTTGAAGTAATAAACAATAGTATTTCTGACTTTGTAGAAAACCAAGAAAATAAAGCGCTCAAGAGAGGTACAGGCTCTTATTCGATACCGTTTAGAGGCTCTATCTTCGGGGAAATCGAGACAGCAAAAGTATTAAGTAAGCTCAATGCCGAATCAGTTGATGTAATTTGGTTAGGCTCAAATCCTAATGTTCCTGAATCTCTCGACGCTATTTTGTCTCCTTCCTCCCCTTCCCACTACGAGGGTTTTGTGCAACAAGCCATGAACGACAATTTCAGCGAAGCGTACAAAAATAGCGAAGGTGCGAATTTCCCATTGTGGGATCCTATTAACAAGCCAAACAACAAGTGGCAATTCTACTCAGAGATATTCAACAAGCGGTTTGGTGAACACAAAACGCTCATGGCTAACATAGTGCTGTGGGGAAGTAAGGATTTTAAAAGCTTCACTTCTCAGTTGGCTAAATACGATAAAGCGCTTTTAGAGAGAGCTATTCAGTTTTCTCACGAGCTGAACAATCAGATAATCGAGTACTTCAAGCCAAAAGTTGTTCTTGTTCCCAAGAGCTCTAATAGCCCATCATCAAAGAATTGGCTACTACACTCTTCAAACTTAACAGACATACAGCATCACGAAGTTAGAGGTAAAGTAACGTTCAAGTTTTCAGTAGGTAGCCTGCAAAAAGGCGATTTTAAAACAACTGTAATATCAGCCCCCCACCCTTCATACACACCAAGAATTGGTCGTGAATTTAGAGAGTCTGCGCAAAACGCTATCTTCACAGTATTACAAAATTGCTGATACTTATTAATCTACTTCATAAACAAAAACTAATTTTGCATTTGTTAGCATCTTTAGTTGATGAGTTTATCGCACGAGAGTTACATGATAGAACTTAAGATTTTAGGATCCTTTATTACCGCTAGTGCAACTATTTTAGTAGCCTTAGCAACATATATATGGAAAATTCAGAGAGAAAAAAAAGAAAGTAATCGAACAATAATTTATTTACTCCTTGAGTTACGCAATGTATTTATCAATTCAGTAATTAATACAGATCGCGCGATTGACGGTTACTTGAAGCTGTATTTAGAGAAATTGAATGACCAAGCATTCTCGCCTAAAGATAAATCAGCATTCGAAGCAGAGCTACGAATTGCCCTTGAGAAAGCATTTAATTCGTTAATCATTGATATGAAGGAAGAACTGCGAGTAGATTTCTCCTCTCAGTTTGACAGCGCTATTTTAGAGCTTTCAAAACATGACCCAATACTTGCTTACCGATTGCAGAAAAACATAAAAATTGAAAAAACTTTCGAGGTAATAGAGAATCATCTAACAAGGACCAAAGATTGGGTCGATAACACTAACGAAGAAAATTTGCCTTCTTTTGAGAGTATTTCGCGAAGGTTAGAATCTAAATTGGTTGAAAAACTAGCTGGAGATCTTGAACAAGATATTCTCACCGTTGCTAGTAGTGATTCATTTTTAACTAAATTAAAATGCAGAAGGATCATTAGCAATAAGAACATAAATAGCATTTACGATTTTAGCGAGATCGGTCCCTATTTGGATGAATCTTTAATTACGGTCTTCGAAAACAGTAGTCAGAATATTTAAGACAACAAGGACGTTTATGAAACTTTCAGCAATCCTTATTTCGAATTTCAAAGGCATTAGTAACGAAATTACAATTTTAATAGACAACATCGTTGTTTTGGTAGGTCCAAACAATAGCTGTAAATCTACAATTCTTGATGCATACGAGTCTTATGTTTCCTTGGGTAGTCCGCTGAGTATCGACTACTTTCATTGCAGAGATGCTAAAAAGCCAATATCTATCACAGGTGTTTTTACAGATTTAACTCAAGAAGATATTGACACTTTTGGTCGAGAGTGGCTCCTACTGAACGACCCAGATTTTGGTTCTTGTGCAAAGTTTCAGATCAGGTGGGAAAACCCTGATGAAAAAGGTGTTAAATATAGTTTTAGTTCCATAACCAACCATTGGAAAAAAGGTGGTGCTGGTGGCTGGGACGCTTTATTGCAAAGTAGATTACCTACCCCTATTAGATTAAATCCAAATGACGGAGTTGAAGCCTTAGAAAAGATAGTAAAAGACCTAGCGTCCAAAAATGCAGCTAAAAAGGTTAAGGACGATAGAACAAAAGTTGCGGGTATAGTAGCCGAAATTGAAAAGCTTGCCAAAGAGGTAGATAAAGAGTTATCAGGTAGCATTGGTAAACTTAGCTCGAAAATTGAACTCGAAATTAATAAGCTATTTTCTGGTTCATCTGTAATCTTCGAAACTGGCGTAGGTAAGTTTAAAGTCGAAGATGCTATCAAAGATGGAAGTAAGTTTTTTATAAAGACAAGTAACCATCAATCATCATTAGAACATCAAGGAACAGGCATCAAAAGAGCTTTCTTATGGTCAGCAGTTAACGCTCTATGCAGTGAAGGCCTCTTAAAGAAAGGGACAAAGAAAATTCACGATGAAAACCCAAAAATTCTTTTGATAGACGAGCCCGAAATCAATTTACACCCTTCGATAATTAAAGCTGCACGCAAAGCAATCTACGCATTGGCTGACATAGAAGGCTGGCAAATTATTTGCACTACCCATTCGCCTATCTTTATCGACTTGACTCAAGATCACACCACTCTGATCAAGGTTTCAAACAACCAAGAAAACGTATTTTACTTCCAGACAGATCGAGCAAAATTCAGTGATGACGAAAAAGACAATTTAAAGATGCTAAACCGTTGCTGCCCTACAGTGAATGAATTTTTCTTCTACCCAAATTCGATACTTGTTGAAGGTGACACGGAATACCTTGCATATCAGTATATTATTGAGAAAAGTGGTTTAGAGGCTCAATACTGCGTTATAAATTGTAGAGGTAAAGCTAATATTCCAACCTTTATTAAAATATTTGATCAATTCAACGCAAACGCAATCGCTGTGCATGACCTCGACACGAAATTGAATAAGGTTGGAAAGGCAAACGCAATGTGGTCAATAAACCTGAAGATTAGGACGTAAGCGATCAATATAGACCCGGATCACCCCATTTTATCTAAATCGCTCGTCAATTTTTTGTCCGCGAATTTCTCTTTCCAGACTCTTGGCGTCAGGTCGAGTACATCTTTGGCCGGGTGCAGTGCTACACGCTGCAATACATCCACCAGATAATGGTAGGGATTGACGCCTTGCAGGCGGCAAGTCACCATCAGGCTTTGTAATATGCCCAGTTGTTCAGCCCCGAGTTCGGACCAACAGAACAAATAGTTTTTTCTGCCCATGGGGATTACCCGCAGTGCCCGCTCAAGATGATTGGTGTCCATGGGTAACGCGGGGTTACTCAGGAACACCTTGAGTTGGCTCTCTCGCTCAGCGGTGTAATGAAGCGCCTTGGCGAAGGGGGATTTGGGTAGTAAATCAGTGCGCTGTCGTTGTTGGTAGACCCACCGGAAGAAGTCAGTCACGAGTGGTTCGCTGTGTTGTTGGCGGTAGGTATGGATATCGGCCAGGTCTGATTGCTTATCCCGGATGTGTTTTTCATGCCGGTAGAGTGTGGCGATAATATCCAATGCCTGTTGTGCGGTGTGAGGCTCACTGTCGAGGGCTTTTTCAAAGCCTCTGCGCATGTGTACCCAACAGGCAGCGTGCACAATCTGCCGTTCGTGTTGATTTAATTGTTCAACCGTTTTGGTGTAAGCGGCATAGCCATCTGTGAGCAAGGTACCGGTAAAGTCCTGTAACTGTGCTTTGGCGTGCAACATGCCCCGGCTGTGACTCCAGGTAAACGCCACCTCATCACTGTCACCGTACATCGGCCAGAAGTAGGTTTGTTTCATTTGCCCCGGTTTTCGGCCAGCCCCTTTGGTACGCCCGGCTTTAATGGGCACTTCATCCATCATCAGGATTTTGCTTTGCAGAATGTGCTGCCACTGGGCCTTGGCGATGGGCCGAAGCAGCTCAATGCCTTGTTGTATCCAGTTGATTAAGGTAGCCCGGCTAAGGGTGATACCGCTATCAAGCATGCGTTGATGTTGGCGGTGAAGCGGTAAGTGATATACCGCTTTATCCACCATCAGCCCAGCGAGTAGTGAGACATCGCAGTAACAGCCTTCCAGTACATTGGTAGGAGCCGGGGTATCCTTAAGGGTTTGCGTGGTTTTATGACGCACGACCTGACGACGATACACCAGTACCACATAACTGCCGGGCTGTTGTGCTAAGCGACGGGTTTCTTTGATATCAACAACTTCATACTGGTCGGCATTCGTTCCTTGTAATTCCGGCGCAGGCAGGTCAATCACCTGTTGCGGCACCGTCTCATCAAAGCGCAGGCCGTCATCATTCACATCCGAGTCGCGGCGTTGTTTTTGGGATGAGCGGGTATGGGCCTTCACCGGTTTGGTGTCTGCCGGTAAGGCGTGCGACTCTCCCTCGTCAAACAAACTGCTCTGCGCCGGATTATCCACTAACACCTTTTCAGACTTACGCCCGAACAACTGGCGTTTAAGCCAGTCGAGTTGATGCTTTAATTGTGCAACTTCATCGGATAAAGCCGCAATTTGTGCATCTTTTGAGGGATTGTCTGAGGGCGTTTTCATGGCGTAAATTATAACAAAATCAGTTAATTAAATCGTCTGTTTTGTTTGCCTTTTTGCCAGTAAATCCCATCAATCAAACACTGTAACTGGGCACTGTTTAATGGTGTTTTTGCTGTGCCATCAGTGACTTTGGCGAAGGTACCTCTTTCTAACCGTTTGCTCCACAAACAATAACCGCCCTGGTAGTAATACAACACCTTGAGCTGCGTGCGGCGTTTATTGATAAACACAAACCAGTCACCACAATGCGCCTGCATGCCCAACTTGCCCTGCACCAGTGCTGCCAGCCCATCAAACTGTTTGCGCATATCCGTATTACCGGTATACAGCCAAATACGCCCATTGGATAAGGGTAACATCAGGCGGCCCGGTTCATCCGCAGCACCACACCACCGGGCAAGGCTAATTCAATCTCCCAGGTAGAGCCTGCACTCTGGTTCCCACTCGCGGGCATATCAAAAGCAAGCCAGTTATCCTGCGGCGCAAGCGATTGACTATCATCGCTCAGTTTTTTACGCCACAGATAGAAGTTTGATACTGTTAGCGCATGCTGTGCACAAAATTCACTGACCGACAGTTCGCTTGCTGCTTGCTTATCAACCAATTCCTGCCATTGCTCGCGTGTACGTCTTTTTGTTGCCATCGATTAAGTCTCCGTGAGTAAATTCTACGGGGACTATTTTACGGGGTAGTTCAATGAGGAAAAGACGGTCTAAATTGATCGCTTACATTAGGACTCTAGCAGATGAAGTAAATGGCCGTGTGCAAACAGTGGTACACAACCCTGATTTTGAAGGGTTCTATCTCAATGAAGCACCGGAAAAAGATAAGCCTTACAATTTGTTTACTCACCTCACATCTGCAAAGTTTGAAACCGATGCGAAATATACGGCCTTACGTAATTCGTTAAACGATATTTTGGATGGTACTCATAAAGGCTTGTATACAACACACGCAGAGCTAGACGCTATGGTTGAATAGCATTAGCTAAAAGCGAGTTTCGCAGTATCGTAGCTATATTTCTAATCATTTAGTTCTTTAGGTTATAGTAGGTAAAGGTAGCGTTAATAAGCTCTACGCTACCTATCTTAGGCAAGTCAAAAAGCTAACTTTTTGCGATGCTTTTTATCAGTGTTACTTAATATCAATTCACTAGTAAATATTGGAGATTACTCGATATTGATAAATTAGTATTTAAAAGCTAAATCAAGAGTAAGTAAGTCTTGGAAAATTAGCGTTCAGCTATTTGGGTTTATTATTAAACTCATCAAGGAATTCGCTACTATTGTTTGTTCTTCTTCCAACCACCTCTGATCAATCTTATGCACTCTCAATCTTTTTCTGCTTTTTATAAGCTCGCTACGAATACTTTTCCGCATAATTTTTACACTTTCCTGTCGCTTGTCAGTAAGCAATTCTTGTAACATCTCGTTATTCAGTAAGTGAAAATGTCTAGGCGATATAATCCTGACTTGCTTCAACCTTGAAGGAAACTCTGGCATTTGTTTTACATCTAGTTCGTGCCTCTCTTTATATAAAAGGTGACGCACCTCAATACGCGTAGTGACAGCTAAACTATCGATTACTGTTTTAACTTCTGGATAACACTTACTTTCTTTGAGTAGTTTTTCATACACGATGCAGTGACTAGCGTTAGACTTGCTACCTAGATAAGTAGTTTCGACAACTTGTTGTCCATTGAACGGTATACAATGTGACTTTATAGATTTTGCGTTGTCTCTGAACGCTTGTACAAACGCTGATGAAACACCAGGTAATAGAATGCCGAAGTCGATTCTTGTCACCTTTGCCTTACTGAATAATTGCGTATACCGGTATTCACCGCCAATACGTTTTTGAACATGAATTAACGCCTGCTTTATTTCATCCCGTGTTAGCTTATTTGGATTAAACGATAATCGTAGAGAATACTTACCGGACTCCTTTTCGTTCCCTTCTAAATATAAGAACAGGGACTTATAACTATCACCGTTGAACCGAAACTCGAATCCGTGTGAATAAAATGGTTTGCCGTAAATAAGCCCAGAGCCTCCACCATTGAGTTCGTAGGTCGAGGTAGGAAAAACTGTGAAGTCTGCTGGCTTTGCCGCTGTCCCTGCTTTATAAATGCGAGACTTATTTTTAGCACCAATAGGTTTGAGTAGTGAATCGATATCCTTTATTGAACACCTCACTGTCAGTGTGATTTGGTCGCAATCTAATCTCAGATATCGCTGCGGTTCATTACAATATATTTGCAGTAACATGGCCTGGTATCGACATAATGCTTTGTCTTGAAGCTTTGCTGTAACGTTATTAATTTGCTTAAAACTTGGTTCGGTATTAGCCAAATCAAGCAGTGCCAACAGCTGCGAATTGTATTTGTCGTTAATAAGTTCATAGCGAGACTTATCAAAAGTGCTACGAATCCATGACTGTGTATTTTTGCGATCTGCCATAAAAACACTCTTTTAATACGTAGAAGTGTCTGCCTATACCCTATATTAATAGTGTGTATTAATAGATAGTTACAGTGGTATTACAGAGATTAACAACTAAAAGTGAAGGTGTTGAGTGTGCATTTTGTTGAACTAAAAATGCACCTCTAACAACTACTAAGGTTTATATCATTGAGAACCAGCTTCAGTGATATAAGGATTCACTTCCCACAATGGTTTCTGTCTACAATTTGTAGCCTTTCGAACCACTAACACAGACTCTAAAACCATAATGGCTCGGTTCACTTCATCGGTGTTTGTGTTTAGCCCACTCCAATTCTTTTGCGCTATGTCACGAGCCGAGAATTTGGGCGGGAGTCGATCTATCCGTTTTAAAATCAGTATCGCATTAGCGGTATCAACATTTGTTCTAACGTCAAAAACGTGGCGAGCATGAGATTCCAAAAATTTTGCAATTCTGACGGCTTTTTTAGCTGAGGTTTCGGAAACGCTTTTTATAGGGCCGATAACTTGATTGGCATCGTCAAAACTTTCAACCACTTCAAAAAGCAGTGCAAGTTTAGGCACTAGCGTTTTATATTTTAATAGGTAGTTTTGGTACACATCATTGACGTCTTTCTTACTTTTGAAGGAAGTAATCTCTCTGTACCACTGTTTATAAACACCCAATGCTTGCTCTGACAAGCAAACGCTGCGTTCTTTCAGGCCAAGATTTGGCTGGAAGCCGAAATCGCATTGATTGATTGAACAAAAGAGACTCTGTACTTTCGAAATTAATGATACTTCCACTTCTCCGGAAGCAGATGAAACTTTGTCAGTATTTTTCGGATGAACAAGAATGTTAAAGCGCTGCCACAGTCCATCATTTTCCTCACTTCCCTTTAAAGTGTTTCGAATATGTGGATAAACAACAGATGGTTTGGTGGTTGCAAAAATCGACAAGAGCATGTTACTGGCATACGTAGTGCCCGTGTTTAACCTATCAATATCATGCTGACCAAACCCCGAATTACACTCCAATAGGAATGAACGATATTCAAATCCCTTGGAGCCTCGAAGCTGATGAATAAATCCTTTTAGATCCTCTAGGTCCATCAAAATCCCATTGTGATTTTCACCTAGTGTGCGTTGCAAGTCGGCATATGTTGCCTTGTTGGTTGTATAACGTACTAACGACGGTTTTTGAGGCTGTCTTGAGTTTTCAGTTACTTCAGATGCTAGTAATTCCTCCATCTTTCTTTTTTCTATAGGGTCTAAGATTTTATCGATAGCAATAATGCGCTGTTTGATATGCTGTGAACTTATCCTTTCACGTATTTTCTCTATTTTTTGCTGCGCTCCATACCGCTTATTGGCATCTTCGTAGTCCATCGAAGCTTTATCATTGAGTGGGCCAAAAAATTCCCGCATCCGCAAATGAACAGGAAATTTACCAGCTCCTGAGTCTCCTATTGATATAGCCCAGAAATTTGGCGCAATCACCAAGTCACTATTTTTTCTTGGTTTAACGTGAATTTTATGACCGATGACTGAACCAATCATCGTTACAAGTGGAACGAAAGCAAACTCAGGGGGGCAACAATAGGCTTTGCTAAAGTTTTTTACAGTCTCTTGCATTAATTTAGGTAATGCATCAATAGGCAATGCCTCGCTACTACCCTCATATAGGTTTAATTCAGCTGGCGGCACCCACACGTTTAAACTGTTCTTAAGAACGAATTCTACTAGCGTGAGTGGCTGATACTTATACCATTGCTCATACGCAAATTCGCCTCTATCCCAGTTCTTCGAGCCCGAAATTTGAATCGGAAAATAGGTTATAACCTTCGCATGTTTACAGCCTTCATTTTCTGCTATTAAGGCATTGGTTAACTTTTCATGCAGCTCCTCATCTTCGTGAAAGACGAACCAAATAACGCTGTACTTCGTTAACCCAACTTTTTTGATGACAGAGGCATAAGACACTTTTCTCAAAAATTGTATTTCTTCAATGTTATCGAGATTGAATGAGCCTTGAATCCCTATTACTCTTCTTCGTTCCAGCCACTTATTGTTTTTAACAAAGGCTTTTCTCCCTTCATTATTTTCATCTTTTAACCATTTTAAGCCCTCAGCTACTCTTAGCTTTTGCCTGACATTTCTAGTACTTCCATCAGGCACGCAGTAAATTAATTCTGCTGAATCCATTTCAGTTATTTCAATTAGCTCGTAAAGGTCTTTGATGCTCTTAAACCCCATTCTTTTTAATGTAGAAATATTTGTTACTTTCTTCATCATTTTTGCTCCAAAAAATTAACTCGATGACCATACGGTGTGTAAAATCAAAACCTATTTTCCGGATGTGTAGCAGTGTTGTCCTCAGTGAAAAAAGCCTATTAAGAAGCCAATAAAAAAAAGAAAAAAGTTAAATAATATCAAACACTTAAAAATAACAGACCGTGCCTTTTTTCTATTTTCTTCTGACACGTTTAAAAGTGTGCTAGTCAATCTTTATACTAGGGAAAATTTATCTATTTAAGCTATTGTTCTTATTGACAAAAAAAACTGATAGGCTGAGAAAGCTAAAATAAAAAACTTTCCAATAGTTCGGAGTTGAGTAATTGTGAAATTAGGAACGGAAGAAAGCCGAATCAGACTGGTGCCAGACAACGCTAAACGTGAGGCGTTAGAACAAGCGACAGGGCTAGGTCGTAGTGGCGATGTAAATATTGAATTAAGTCGCATGAAACCGCCGCAGCAAGCTTTCGACCTGTATTTAAAAAATTTGGTCCGAAATCCGAGGCTTGATGCTGACGATATTCGACTCGGCTTTTTACTCTTTGACTTACTTGAGCACAACTTAGGAAGCCAAAGCTTTCTTCTCATACCAATGTCTGACTTCCATATGTCACAAATTGGAGAAAATGGGGTGCTCTACTTTCACGGCACTCGCAACTGTGAGTTTGGATATGACTTTTTGGAAAAGCAAAGTCTGTTAGACATTGCTAATAAATGTCGGCTGGACTTGGATACATCACATCTTATTAGTTTGCTCAATAGACTACACAGTTTCTTTTACATAACTTGTACAGAGTTATGTGAAGAAAACCTCGCTGTAAATAGGATAGGCTTCAAGTACACGAAGGAAGAAGTTTTGTTATCTAAAGATGCCAAAATTGTTCACATCCGTCTCAATGAGCGGTTCAACAAAATAGATCTCACTAAGCGCTGGGGGAAATCAACAAAATAACTATTTTTTACTGGGACAAAACAGCCATATAAATCACTAATATCGCCTGATATTATCTTTTTCGCTTTCTAAGCACTTCCATTCAAATTCAATACTTTTAACTACAACTTCGGAGCATTTTATGAATGCAGCTTGCCCCTATGCGCTGTATTTAGGTCGACTTGCGCCTAATAGTCAGCGCTCTATTGCTTCACAACTAAATAGCATCGCAGACATGATGGGTTGGACTGATGAAGAGCGAACAGATAAATATCATCATATCGACTTTCAACAAGCTACCTATATCAAAACGAAGCTTATCACTCAGGGTTGGTCAGCTAGATCTATCAACAGAGCAATGATAGCGATCAGAAGTATCGTAAAAATAGCTGTACTCTCTGGGCTCGTTCCAGAAATGCAGTCAATTCAGCTTCGGGCTATCAGCAAAGTGAATCACGGAAAACATGATGGAAAGCCTCTCTCAACTGCGCAGGTCAATAAGCTGCTGATAAAGTTACAACGCGATACATCTATTCTCGGCATTCGAAACTACGCATTAATTTCAACACTTTTAGGCACAGGGTTACGACGAAGTGAACTAGTAGCACTCTTGGTAGAAGACTTTATCGAAGGTACTACTCTGATCGTCAGAAAAGGAAAAGGTAACAAGAGCCGAACTGTTCATCTGCCAGCATGGACGCAACTTGCGCTGAATCAATGGCTAGCACTTCGAAGTAAAAGCAACGGCCACTTGTTTGTTCGAGTCGCAAAAGGTGGAAATATTAAACACAACACCGCGTTGTCATCGTGCTCTATCTATTCACTCACTAAAAAGTCGCTAGCATCAATTGGCGTAGAAGGAGTCTCGCCGCATGACCTTCGACGAACGTTTATTACACGATTACTTGAACAAAATGTAGATATAAACACTGTGCGCCAAATGGCAGGACATGAGGATATCAGTACAACCATCATGTACGACAAGCGAAATGAAAAAGTGATGCAAGAAGCTGCATCTCTACTTTCCTATCAATAATGGGGCGCTAGCATGTCTTATAAAGTACTCAATAAGTCGAGTGAGCTTAATTACCTTGCATGTGAATGGGGCAAGCGATTGCTCAACTATCTGCCTTCAGTCGATACCGATATACTCAGTAAAAGTCTTGCCAGTAATTTGCGTGGTAGCAAGGTATCTGCCCAATCGTTTTTCATAGGTAGAAGCAAAAACGTCAACTACAAAGCTTGCCTCACTATTACTGATACCCAACCTCAAGTAACGAAAACCTTTTTAGCTAATTGTCGCTATATCAGAACCGTGATGGACTTGCCTAAGCAAACCGAGTTACTGATTCAGTTCGCCTTGCTCTCACAGGTTAACAAGTGGATTAGAGCGCTTTCTTCTGAGGTGCACATGCAAACAAGCCACCTTTCGTTAAACGAAATCCTCAAAGACATTTCAGGCATCAGTGACGAACTATTTTCTCACGCAACTGCGCAGCTCAATCATTATGGTTTTCTGCCTGATACAGACTTTTTGTCCTTCGAGTATGGTGCAATGCCAAAAGCACTTGTTCGAACGCTGTTAAGTGAAACAATTACCTCAAGGGAAACACTTATAGCACCGTTGCTGCATCCTTCGCCCGACGCAAGCTTCACATTAGATGATTTTCCTCACGTGAATACTGCGCTTTTGTCGCAATATCTCACTGCTGCTAGTAAGTCTAGACAGTCTGGAGCAAGCATTTTGCTCTATGGAGCTTCAGGAACAGGTAAAACAGAGTTATCGAGGACACTTGCCAAATACTGCGATAGAACACTTTACGAAATTCGTTCTACTGCACTTGCTAGCAATTTCTCTGAAGATGAGTTCAATAGCCGCTTTCCAAACAAAGAAAGGCTTCGTTATTTAGCGTTACTTCAATCATTGCTGACGCATAAGTCAGACGCTATGTTGCTGGTAGATGAATGCGAGAGTTTATTCGATTGTGCTGACAGCCAATACAGTAAAGAACATCTACAACGATTCATTGAGCAAAACGAAATTCCCTGTATTTGGATTACAAATCATATCCAATATCTTGAGCCAAGCTTTATCAGGCGATTCAAGCTCGTATTAGACGTTCCTACGTTAAGACCAAAAGAAATCGAACAGATAACGCGACCTTACTATCACGGCTTAAGCGTTTCTTCGTCAGCACGAAAAATAATTAGTCAAACAGAGAACATTACGCCAGCAATTGTTGCTAACGCAACACATGTCGCTCACGCTGTAAACGCTAAACGTGCTCGCGCAGAAGCTGTAATCGGTCAAGTTGTCGAAGCGTCACTTAGAGCAACGGAGCAATGGCAAAATAAACTTGAGTACAAAAGTGAGCTACCTTTCGATACGAGCTACTTAAACATTAAGCAGTCGAAGGAGTATCTCAACGACATAGCGTTTGCACTTAAGCACAACCAGCCAGCGAGGACATTAATCTCAGGCCCTCCAGGAACAGGCAAAACTGCTTTCGCGCACTATTTGACAGAGCTACATGGTAGGAAACTGCTGCGTGTTAAATGCTCTGATATTTTAAGTAAATGGGTGGGTGAAAGTGAGCAAAAGGTGGCTGAACTATTTCAAAGCGCTCATGATGAAGAGCAAGTCATCTTGCTTGATGAAGTGGATAGCTTACTAAGCTCACGCGAAGCGCTCACTGCTCATCACGAACATCAGCTGGTTAATGAGTTCTTAACGCAAATAGAGTGTTTTACACAACCTTTATTCGCTGCTACTAACTTTTCCGACAAGCTTGATAAAGCCGTTTTACGTCGGTTCGATTTCAAACTAGACTGCCAATATCTTACATCGACTCAAGTAATAGAGTTGTACAAAAAGCTCACTAGAGTAAGAACGCTCAAGGAAGTTGAAACACAAAGGCTATCTTCACTGCGCAACCTTACACCCGGTGATTTCGCTCTATTGGCTCGTCGAAAGAAGTTTCAACCCAAAATTCAAATTCGTGACTTTGCCATCAACCTGTTGGCAGACGAAAACCTGCGCAAGCAGAAACACACCTCAATGGGCTTTATTCGCCCTTAACATTCAAAGGTAAACATTATGACTACATCTGTATTGAGTTCGCTCAAGGTTATCGCTCGTCCTGAAATCAAGCAAAAGCCACCGGTATTGAACAAGCGTATGAAGCTAATCAACCGACTTGAACAGCAAAAAAAGCTCGCCACTTGTATGCTTGAAGGCACACCATTCGTGGCATACAAAGAAAAAACAGTCAAAGATCCAGAAACAGGAGAGCGAATTAAAAAGCGTTGGCAGGCCACCGTTCGTCCTTGGTACTACGATACCGATAACCACTATTTCCTAGAGGTTAAAGTGGGCATAAGAGCAATCGAGTTACAAAAGGGGAAACCAGCCATAGATGTTGGCGATAAAGAAAAGCTTCCCGAGGTCATCGACATTTTGCTAAGCGCGGTAGAAAAAGGAGAGCTTGATGAGTTCTTAATATCGCCGCCAAAGACTGAAACCAAGGGGAAAACTCCGGCCAACGCAAAGTTGGCAAAATCGTAGTTAGCCCCCTGCTCTACTCATCAATTATCGTCCTTAGCGCTTGATTGCGCGAACAACGATAGCGAACCAAGAATCGAGTGCTGTCTATTTTATAAAAGTAAGTCGCACTAGCATTTCAGAAGCATAACGAATAACGCTACTGAAAGCGACGTAGCAGACACCGCAAACTGTTAGTCAGGTACGTTACTTGGCTGCTTGAAAGCGTCGTACAGACGCGCTAGGCAGCACTCACATTCATAGATTCCAATTAGAAGATTTTTTATTATGCATATTCATTATGAAGGACTCGCTCTGCCTGTCTCAAAGCGATTTGTACAAGCACTCGTCGATTTACTGGTGCAGCATAGCGTGTCACAAACAAGCGTGACGATTAACTTCAGAGATCCTAGTTATTCAGCTGAAAATGGTGGTTTTCACCCTGTAGAGATTCGTTTGGAGAAACGCAATAACGCATGGCACTTTTGCTACGTCACCGACTTCGCCTATCTAGGAAGCGGCCCCTATGCAGAGCTAGTAAAAGACCTCGACTTTGATTTAGGTGCAGGTGTTTTTCAAAACCTGTTCGGTGTGTTTCCTATTGAGCAGGCAACTGATATGTACCAAATATGGGAAGGTAACTTCTTGCATTACTGGCTGGAATTAGATGTCTTCTCGATATCGGTATCCGAGTAGCTACAAAACATAAAAGTGTAAACACATTGGGAAAGCTGACAAACCAAAGGAGGTAATCATGTCGAGATGCTTTTCCAACTACAACTTCACCAGCAGATATGCCGCTTACGTAGTATTTAAAGGCCGAAAGTCGGGAGTTTACAAAACGTGGAAAGAAACTGAAGCCCTAGTGAATGGCTTTTCAGGAAGCCGTTACCAAGGTTTCGCGTCTATCGAAGAAGCAAAACGCGCCTACAGACGCTTTCTGGACGACAGCAAAATAGTGCTCAAGGCAAAACGCAAAACCAAGCAAAAGAAACCTTTAAAGTCGAATATGGAAAACGTTGATCTTCCTCCTTGGGAATTAGATTAGGCTAAGTGGTCGCGAAGATAGGACGGTACAAGATAATTTGTGTCGTCCCTTTTCCTTTCTGTCTCGTCATTTCAAAGACGGTAGGCAGACTGGAAACAATATCGGTCACTTTTGCTGCACCATAAGTTCTTGGGTCAAAATCAGGTTTAGCACGCTTTAGAAAATTACCAACTGGACTAACATTCACCCAACCATCATCATTCTGATATAACTCCCAAGCTTTAAGCATTGCTGGTATTAGCTCTTCTGCACCATTACCAGCGCTACTTTGCTCCTGTTTAGGTTTACCTGATTTAGAAACCTGACCAGCC
This sequence comes from Alteromonas sp. B31-7, assembly GCF_015767655.1. Taxonomy (NCBI): domain Bacteria; kingdom Pseudomonadati; phylum Pseudomonadota; class Gammaproteobacteria; order Alteromonadales; family Alteromonadaceae; genus Alteromonas; species Alteromonas sp. B31-7. Next base: position 333,766 of record NZ_CP065233.1, on the reverse strand, counting down.
TCTAGGTTTTCGGTGAATATAAAGTCATCACAGGCGTTGCGAAATGACACTGGCGTTTTCTTCTCACCTACGCCAAATACAAATTTCTCTGACTCTCTCAAACGTGACGCTAGCTTAGTAAAGTCGCTATCACTGGATACTAAAGCAAATGCGTCTATTTTTTCAGAATAGAGTAAATCCATCGCATCAATAATCATGGACGCATCTGTTGCGTTTTTACCCGTTGTATAAGCAAATTGCTGAATCGGCTGTATGGCTAATTCATTAAGAGGCGTCTTCCAGTTCTTCAACGCATCAATAGACCAATCTCCGTAGGCACGCTTGATGAGTACATGGCCGTGTGCTGATATCTCATCCAAAATGGCAGAAAGTTTCGACAGCTGAGCGTTATCAGCATCAATTAGTACCGCTACTTTTTTATGAACATCCAAGTCTTTCATCTATTTTTTCCTTAAAAATACTTATTCTGTGTAACGACATTTAGGAAAGGCAGAACAACCTAGAAAGGTATTGCCTGCATGAGCTCCTCGCTTTGCTTGCCGCTCCAAAAGCTCACTTCCGCACCTAGGGCAAGCGGTCTTTTTTATCTTCTCTACTTTTGGCTCCGCTTGCACATCATGGATAAGTGAAAGCAGCTCGTCTCCGTCAATGAGTACAACGGGCTTATCAGAGGCAAAATCTATAGCTTGCTGGGTGAATTTACCCGAACAAATTACAACAACCTTGGCTGCGTTGCTGGCAGTGAGCACGCCAAACATCTCGCGTACCACACTGACACCAACTTTTTGCGCTTTCCATTGTTTGCATTGAACAATGACTCGTTCATCGCCTTTCCTAAGCTCTAGGTCAATTCCACCGTCAGCACCAAATCCACCTTCTGTAACTCGATACCCTTGTCTACGATAGGCTTCTGCGACTAGCTCCTCAAAATTGCGCCAATGCAGCTGTCTAATGGTCTCAATACTCTTTTGCGCATCTAATTGTTTGGCTCTCCGACGCCCATTAAAAAACGAAAAAGGTGCGATGAATAATATGAAAATTGCAAAATAAGGCGCAGGAATAGCGAGTGCCTTAAATATCATGTCGATAAGCTGGTTATCAGTTTCGAGAGAAGGCAGTAAGTGACCCATTAAAAAATAGGTAATTGCCGCTGTTATAACCGAAACCCACCACGGCGCTTGGAAAAGAAGGTCCGCAAAAGATGTATTTTTTCTTGGCATAATTGAACATCCTTGTTAAATATCGAAAATATATTAACTCAGGCAATGTCTTGATTGGGTATTAATTCCAATCGTGTAGTATCGTTTAATAGAAAAAGGTTCATTCCTGACAGATAGGAGAGGCAAACATGGACGTGTTTATCGGTATTGATGTCGCTTGTGCGAAAGGTAAATACCTGCCACTGGTGATTTGTACTCTAGAAAATAGGCGATTATTGCCGTTTCCGTTAGCCAGTTACATAGAAACGGTATGCGACGCATTCCATTTAAGCCCAATCCGAATAGGTATCGACTCACCGCTTCGGCCACGGGATAACCATCTTAATCGCAGATTTGCAGAACAGGCCCTCGATAGAGCAGGTATTAGTTGTTACACAACGCTCTCTGCCGATGATTTTAGGATGATTAAAGCAAAAGGTATTGCACATCTTGAGGCGGGTAAGCCGATACAAAACCTGCCTCATGCCCACCAAATCTTTATGCTGTTAGGTTTCGCCTTGAACGAGCGACTGAGTAAAGTTGCCGAATGTATAGAGGTCTATCCACACGCGACAGTGAAACAGTTAGGTGTCGCTGATATCCATAAAAGCAAAGGGAATCAGGCTGAGTTACAGCTGTCTGCCATGTCGCATTACACTGGTTGGCCTAAAACCGACGACGATTGGTCGCAAGCAGATAATATGTGCCTTGGACCAATGCACGATAGAGTGGATGCCTACAGTGCCGCATGGGTAGCAAGCTTGCCTGAGCAGGAGCGCATCTGTTTTGGTGACCCAGAGAAGGGCGATGCTATATGGATACCAAAGGTTAAGCCGTTAAGCAGAGCAGCTGCCAATTAACCGACAAAGTCTAAACCTATAACAAAGACAAAACAGACTGTTTCCAGTACTGCACATCAACGCGTTTGCCCTGCCTGTAATCAACATCTATTTAAACGCTGGCCTTTTGGATGGGATGCGCATGCTGCACATAAATACACAGGATTAATAGAAGGCGAACCTGAAGCAAGAAAGAAGGAATTTAAGCGCCGATTTATGAGCGGTTAACGATATACCTTCTTTACAACCGTCTCAAAATAAACCACACTGGACTAAAGTATAGAAAAGTACACAGGGACGATGCTCGACTCCATCAGCTTTGCTCAAAAACAACGCCTTGCTTATATCGACTTTTGCCTGTTGTTCAAAGGTGCGATTTATCGTCAGGACTTAATTAATCGTTTTCAGGTGGGATTGTCGGCAGGCTCGCGCGATTTCAGTATTTACAAAGAGCTTGCGCCGGATAACCTGTCTTACGATTCGCGAGAGAAACGGTACTTCCAGACTCCCCAGTTCAAGCCTGTCTTCGAACACGACGCAAGGCGTACCTTAACCAAGCTCGCAAACGATATCTCCGATGGGTTTGATGCAATAGGTGATATCCATTTCCCAGTAGAAGCTCCGTCCAGTCTGAATGTACCCGACATCTTTATTGTTGCGCGTCTGGTGCAGGCCATTCTCAATAACAAAGCGGTTAGCGTCATCTACACGTCACTTTCTAGCGGTTCGAATGCCAGAGAGCTTGTACCTCACTCCATCGTCGACAACGGCCTACGCTGGCACGTTCGGGCCTTTGACCGAAAGAGTCAAAGCTTCCGAGACTTTGTGTTAACGCGCATTAGCAAAGTAACACTAAAAGACACGCCTAATGAAGATGAAAACGCCCAAGCCGATACTGAATGGCAGCGCCTTATCCAACTCAACTCGTGCCACATCCAAAGAACGTTGAGCATCCTACCGCCATAGAAATGGATTATGGTATGCAAAACGAGCAGCTGCTTATCAACGTAAGAGCGGCGATGGCTGGTTATCTGTTAAGACGATGGAATGTGGACTGTACCGAGCGAGGCACACTAAAAGGTGCAGAGTACCAACTTTGGTTGCAAAACCGGTTTACGCTAAACAACGTGAAAAATTTGGCGATTGCACCGGGATATCAGGGAGTTTAATCATGGATAAGAAGAAACTGACGGAACGTGATATTTGCACAAAATTCATTTTACCTGCCCTCAAAAAGTCGGGTTGGGATATACATAAGCAAATTCGCGAAGAGGTATCGCTCACGGCTGGCCGTATTGTGGTTCGGGGGCAAATGGGCGCGCGCACCAAAGGTAAACGAGCTGATTTTGTGCTTTATCATAAACCAAACCAGCCGCTGGCGATTATTGAGGCCAAAAAGAACACGCTGCCTATGGCGGCTGGTATGCAACAAGGCCTAAGTTACTCTGATATTTTAGAAGTGCCGTTTGTGTTCAGTTCAAACGGCGATGGATTTGTATTTCACGATAAGACCGGCTTGTATCAACAAACAGAGCAAGATTTAACATTAGAAGAGTTTCCGACTCACGATGAATTATGGGAGAAGTATCAACAGTGGAAGGGCTATAAAACGGAAGAGCTTGCTGTTGTTACCCAAGACTACTTCGAAGACGGCAGTGGAAAGTCGCCTCGCTACTATCAAATGCATGCCATTAATAAAACTGTTGAGGCCATTGCTAAAGGCCGAGACCGAGCATTATTGGTGATGGCAACAGGAACAGGGAAAACCTATACCGCATTTCAGATCATTTGGCGTTTGTGGAAGGCTGGCATCAAAAAGCGCATTTTATTCTTGGCAGACCGGAATATCCTTGTTGACCAAACCAAGACGAATGACTTTAAGCCGTTTGGCAGTGCAATGACCAAAATCACAGGCAAAAAGGTCGATACCTCCTATGAAATATTTCTATCTTTGTATCAGGCGATAACAGGACCAGAGGAACATCAAAAAGCCTATAAGCAATTTTCGCCAGACTTCTTCGACCTCATTGTTATAGACGAGTGCCATAGGGGAAGTGCTGCGGAAGACTCTGCATGGCGTGAGATACTGGATTACTTCGGCGGTGCTTCACACGTTGGCTTAACTGCAACACCGAAGGAAACGGAAGAAGTTTCTAACTCCACTTACTTTGGCGATCCTGTCTATACATATTCTCTTAAGCAAGGGATCGATGATGGTTTTCTTGCGCCTTACAAGGTTGTCAGAGTTGACCTCGACAAAGACCTACAAGGTTGGCGACCTACAAAAAATCAATACGATAAAAATGGCGAGTTGATCGAAGACAGGATCTACAACCAGCAAGACTTTGATCGCACATTGGTGATCGAAGAGCGCACCCAGCTAGTCGCGAGGATCGTTAGTGACCACTTAAAAGCGACAGATCCCATGGCAAAAACCATCGTGTTTTGTCAGGACATCGACCATGCAAACCGCATGCGCCAAGCATTAGTGAATGAGAACCCAGAGCAAGTTGCCAAAAACCGCAAATATGTCATGAAGATAACGGGCGACGATGCAGAAGGTAAAGCTGAGTTGGATAACTTTATCGATCCTGAATCACCTTACCCGGTTATTGCCACCACATCTGAGTTAATGAGCACAGGAGTTGATGCCAAAACCTGTAAGTTAGTTGTATTAGACCAACGCATTCAATCCATGACTAAGTTTAAGCAGGTTATTGGCCGTGGTACTCGCATCGACGAAGAGTACGGCAAACTATGGTTCACAATTCTGGATTTCAAAAAGGCAACTGATAGATTTGCTGATCCAGATTTTGATGGTGAGGCGGAAGTAATCTTTAAGCCTAACGGTGGAGATTCGACTGTCCCTCCTGAGGACAACTCGACAGGCTTAGGCGGAGATGATGAGCAATCTGGTGGTTTAGATAGCTCGTTTGAAGATGAAGAAGACTCAAGCTCGTCATGTAATGATGAGCCATACACAGGCGGTGATGGCGGTTCCGAAGGGGTAGGTGAACCACGCGTCAAATATGTTGTAAAGGGTATTAAAGTAAGTGTGCTTGCAGAGCGAGTTCAATACATAGGTCCTGACGGCAAGCTGATAACGGAATCGTTAAAGGACTATACAGTCAAAACGGTCAAACAAGAATATGCCACTTTGAATGACTTTATTCGCAAATGGAACAGTGCTGAACAAAAGCAGGCCGTTATAGAAGAGCTAAAAGATCATGGCGTTATTTGGGAAGCACTTGAGCAAGAAGTGGGCAATGAATATGGGGCTTTCGACCTGATATGCCATGTGGTTTATGGCCAGCCACCACTCACTCGTAAAGAACGCGCCGACAATGTGCGTAAACGCGATGTATTTACCAAATACGGAGAGCAAGCCCGAAAAGTATTAAATGCACTATTGGATAAGTATGCAGACAAAGACATCGGCACCATTGAAGAAGTGTCGGTATTAAAGCATGCACCTTTTGACCAACTTGGCCGACCAGTGGAGTTAATTAGAGAGTTTGGCGGAAAACCCAAATACCAAAAGGCGGTGCAAGAGCTGGAGCAGCTTTTGTATGGCGATGCTGCAAATAACTAAGTAAAAAATTGAAGCCGCCACTCTTTTTATAAAAGGCGGCACACAAACGAATTTAGAGGGAAGTATGTCAATAACAAGTATTGTGAAATCTATCCAAGATATCATGCGAAAAGACGCAGGGGTTGATGGTGATGCCCAGCGTATCGGTCAAATGGCATGGTTACTGTTTTTGAAGATATTTGATGCGCAAGAAGAAGAACTTGAACTTATGGATGATGACTACGAGTCCCCCATACCTGAAGAACTACTCTGGCGAAACTGGGCCAGTGACAAGGAAGGGATCACAGGTGATAGATTATTGGATTTTGTGAATAACAAGTTGTTTCCACAACTAAAGGGCTTGCATGCCAGCCCTAGCAATAATCCAAGAGGGTTTGTAGCCAAGGAAGCATTTAGCGATGCTTTTAACTACATGAAGAACGGCACACTACTGCGTCAGGTAGTCAATAAAGTAGACGAAATCGACTTTCATTCGTCGACAGAGCGCCATATGTTTGGTGATTTGTATGAACAAATCCTCAAAGACTTACAGTCTTCTGGCAATGCTGGCGAGTTCTATACGCCCCGAGCTGTAACCAAATTTATGGTTGAGATGATTAACCCACAGTTGGGTGAAAAAATCTTAGATCCAGCTTGCGGTACAGGTGGATTTTTGGCCTGTTCCATCGACCACCTAAAAGCTAACAATGAAATTAATGATGAAACGGTTAATAAACAGGTTCAAAGCCAAATCTATGGTGTGGAGAAAAAGCAGCTTCCACATTTGTTATGCACCACCAACATGCTTCTTCATGGCATAGAAGTACCAAGCCAAATTACCCATGACAATACATTGGCGCGCCCACTGCGTGACTATACAAACAAAGACCGTGTTGATGTCATCGTTGCTAATCCACCTTTTGGCGGCATGGAAGAAGATGGAATAGAGCTTAACTTTCCAGCCGCATATCGTACCCGTGAAACGGCAGATTTATTCTTGCAGCTAATTATTCACTTACTCAAAGAAAATGGTAGAGCGGCCATTGTATTGCCAGACGGCACATTATTTGGTGAAGGCGTAAAAACTAAGATTAAAGAAAAGCTTCTAACTGACTGTAACCTCCATACTATTGTGCGCTTACCTAACTCAGTATTTGCACCTTACACCAGCATCAAAACTAACATCTTATTTTTTGAAAAAGGTAGACAAACTGAAAACGTTTGGTACTTCGAGCAGAAGCTGCCTGAGGGCGTAAAAGCGTATAACAAAACCAAGCCTATGAAGCCAGAAGAGTTCAAGACTTGCAAAGAGTGGTGGAAAGACAGAGAAACTAAGCAATTTCAACATTTGGCTTGGAAAGTCCCATTCTCTGATATTAAAGACCAAAACTTTAATTTGGATATAAAGAACCCACACCAGGAAGAAGTCATTTCCCATGATCCCGAAGAGTTGCTAGCAAACTACAACAAACAACAAGAAGACATCCAAAAGCTGCGTGACCAGTTAAGGACGATCCTATCTGATGCATTGGCGAGCAATGCCTCATGACGGAGATTAATAAACTTATCACTAATAATATCGCAGTCTGGTCAAGTGCAGTTCAAGCTAAAAGAGCAACGGGAAGAGGTACTAGCAAAAAGATTCGGTTTGTCGGAATAGAGAGCCTGAGAAACCTTATTGTAGAACTGGCATTACAAGGCAAATTGACGCATCAAGAAACAAGCGATACGCCGTCAAAGCAATTGGTTGAAAAGGTAAATGCTAAAAGAGCACAACTCATTAAAAATAAGCTTCTCAAAAAGCAGAAGAGCAAAGTTAGCTTCGAACCTACAACGAAGCCTTATAGCATTCCATCAAACTGGTGTTGGTCGTCAATAGGTGAGTTATGTGAATTAGCACCTAAGAATGAACTAGCAGATGAGTGTGAAGTATCGTTTATCCCCATGCCCCTCATATCAACTAGTTATTCAGGTTCGCATGGTCATGAGCTTAAGAAGTGGGCTGAAGTGAGAAAGGGCTTTACTCAGTTTGCCGATGGAGACATAGGGCTCGCAAAAATAACCCCATGTTTTGAAAATAGTAAGGCAGCCGTTTTTAGCGGGTTAAAAAATGGCGTAGGAAGCGGGACTACTGAACTTCATGTTGCTAGGCCTTTAATTAAAGAAATCAATCCAAGATATCTTTTGTTGTTTTTAAAATCCCCGTTATTTTTGAGAGTTGGAGAATCGAAGATGACAGGTTCTGCTGGCCAGAAGCGTGTTCCTAAAGATTTTTTTTCTACATTTTCGTTACCACTGGCGCCAGAAGAGGAGCAATCGAGGATTGTTGCTAAAGTGAGTGAGTTGATGTCCCTGTGCGACCAACTGGAGCAACAAACTGAAGCCAGTATTGATGCACACCAGGTCTTGGTGGAAGAGCTACTAACAACTCTGACAAACAGCCAAAATGCACAAGACTTCCAACAAAACTGGACACGCATAGCTGAGCACTTTGACCTGCTATTCACCACCGAACACAGCATCGAACAATTAAAAAAAACCATCCTACAGCTCGCAGTTATGGGCAAACTTGTACCACAAGACCCAACCGACGAGCCTGCGTCAGATTTGCTCAAAAAAATAGCACAAGAAAAAGAGCAATTGATTAAAGATAAGGTGATCAAAAAGCAAAAAACATTGCCAGTAATTTCAAATGAAGAAATGCCTTTTGATTTACCAAAAAGTTGGAAGTGGGCAAGACTCGGCGAAATTGGGATTACCTCAACGGGCAAGACACCTAGTACAAAGGTTCCAGAATATTTTGGTGGTGATATTCCATTTATTGGACCAGGTCAAATATCACCATCTGGACAGCTTTTGCAGGAGGATAAAACACTTACTGAAGAAGGTTTGACCCAGAGTGTTACAGCTAATGCAAATGATCTACTTATGGTTTGTATTGGTGGCTCAATAGGCAAGAGTACTTTGGCTAATAAGGCTATAGGATTTAACCAGCAAATAAACGCGGTATCCCCTTTACGTATTGATCCTCATTATTTACATATAGCAGTAAGTACTGATAGCTTTTATTCGTCTGTTATTAGCAAGGCATCAGGATCTGCAACCCCAATTATTAACAGGTCAAAATGGGAAGAATTGCTTGTTCCAGTAGCTCCTTTGGCTGAACAAACCAGAATCATATCAAAAACTAATGACCTAATTGCTCTTTGCGAAGGAATAAAGCATGGATTAAACAACGCTGGAGATATAAAAGTAAAACTGGCAAGTTCCATTGTCGGGTCTGCGCTAAGTTAACGCCGGTTAAAGGAGTAACTAATGAGATTGAAATCAGTTTTTATAAAGAAATATAAAAATTTACAGAACTTCAAGGTCAACCTAGATAACGCAACTGATTTAAGCTTGTTCGTAGGTACAAACGGTTCGGGAAAGTCGAATTTTTTTGAAGCATTAATAGAAATATTCAGACATTTATTAGAATCACAGCAAAAGCAGGATGACATCGCGTTTGACTATAATGTTAAATACGAAATAAATGGTGAGTTATTTGAAATAAGTTATGCCAGTTTTGAATTCAGTATTAATGGTAAAAAGCGAAAAACAACTAAAGGAATTCCTTTGCCAGACAATATTTTGATGTACTATTCAGGGCAAAATAACACCGTCAGTTCATTAATTGAAAAATACAAAAAAAACTTCAAATCTAATCTAAAAAGCTCGACAGGTGATGACAACCCGGCTTTTATTGGCATAGGTCCTTCATATAAAGAATTGTTTCTGGCTATTTACCTTCTACTTCCTGAAGAAACTAAATCAAAGTCATATATATTTTCTAAATTAGGCATCAAAGAAAGTGAAGGTAAGGTAACTTTAAAGCTAAAGCGTCCGTCTTTCTTTTCGGCTAGAAGTATTAAGGTTGAACACTTTGACCCGGGAACTCATTATTGGGGTTCTAAAGGTATCCTCCTGGACTTTTTTAAACGGATTGAACAGTGTGTTGATGGCGAATTTAACCATCAAAATATCTACGATTCTGAAGAAGACGTATACACGTTAGAGATATCGATAGATATCTTCAAAAAAGAATTTGGAAAGAGAGAAGCTGTTGAGGCCGATGATATTGAGGAAGCTTTAGACGCTCGACCAGCTATTGACGCTTCCACTTTATTTAGGTTGTTGGATAACCTAAATATAGTTGATATGTTGAGCAGTATAGACGCTAAGGTCACTTTACAAGATGAGACCAAATGTAGTATCGAACATTTTAGTGATGGTCAGTTCCAATCTGTTTATATTTACTCCGTCGCAGAAATTTTTAAAAACAAAAACTGTATAACATTATTAGACGAGCCTGATTCTTTTTTACATCCTGAATGGCAGTTTGAATTTTTAGATCAGATTGCGGATATTTCCTCTGATGCGGCAGCGACAAATCATGTTTTAATGACTAGCCATAGTGCAGCTACATTGACAGCAACGAAATCATCAGAGCTGAATTCATTTGAAAAAGAAAAGAAAAAAACAGTTGTTAATCCCATCGCAAAGGACGTAGCTCTAAAACAACTTTCTGGCAATCGTATTTCGTTGAATGAAAAAGATATTGTAATGAACATCACGAACTTTTTACGAGACTCCAATAATCCCGTGCTATTTACGGAAGGGATCACCGACGAATATATTTTGGATGTTGCTTGGGAGAAATTATATCCGGGCGAGTCGCGGCTTTTCTGTATCAATAATGCTTTTGACAGGCGGTTTCTAAAGAACTTATTTAAAAGACAAGATTTAAAAGATAATCATAAAGGGCGTTACTTCTTTGGGCTGTTTGATTTTGATGACGCTTTTGACGATTACAATGAGCTGACTAGAGGAAGTACTACAACGTTAATTAATGCCGACTTTATGACGGGTTTAACCACGCAGCTTGAATGTAAAGAACATTTCGTGATGCTTTTGCCTGTTCTAAACCATCCTGATGTCATTAAGCTTGTTTGCAACAGTAAAAATGAATTGTGGGCAAAAGGGCGTGATTCGCATTTGTCGATTGAGTTGCTGTTTTACAAGGAAGAGTTGCTTGGTAAGTATTTTGCGAAGACAGAACTTCCAGGTGGTGGTGAAAGGCTTGAGTTTACTGGTAAGAAGGTAGAATTTGCTGAAAAATTCATACCAAACTTAGAGGCAGATTCATTTGAAGTATTTAGGCCAATGTTTGAGTTGATAAAGCAAAAATGTACGTCTGTAAATGATACACAAGCAGCGTAAGGGACTTAGATGGCCATTTATCAAGTGACAGACAACGAAATAAAAACGATCTCTCGAACAACCTTTTCGGAGTCTGGATTAAAAGAGCGTGAAGATTTACAGCGTCTTCTCAAGCACCAAATCGAGATTATTTCTCCAGACACTTTAGTTATTGCTGAAGAGTTTGGTGAATGGGATGAGAGTCGCAGACGTATTGATTTATTAGGAATTGATAAGCAAGCCAACATCGTTGTTATTGAGCTGAAACGCACTGAAGATGGTGGGCATATGGAGCTACAATCGGTTCGATATGCTGCAATGGTGTCAACGCTTACGTTTGATCGCTTGGTTGATATTTATGCCGACTACATCAAAGCCAATGACCTCGAACTAGATGCCGAAGCATCAATCCTTGAATTCTTAGGTTGGGATGAAAAAGAAGAAGACGAATTTGCTCAAGAAGTAAAAATTGTACTTGCTTCTGCCGAGTTCTCACGCGAATTGACGACTACGGTAATGTGGCTAAATGATTATGGTTTATCTATTCGTTGTGTTCGAATGCACCCATATGAAAGTGAAGGTAAAATCTTACTAGATGTTCAGTTCGTAATACCCATTCCTGAGATTGAAGACTACCAAGTGAAGATCCGCGAGAAACGCCAAAAAGAAAGAGCTTCACGAGCTGGTGGCAGAGATACAAGCCGTTATTCAATTTACTTTAATAACGAACAAGCCCACTCAATATTGTCATTGAAGTATAATTTATGAGCGTTCAGGGCAGGTTTCTTTACCCCTAAAAACGGTACATGCTGAGCTTGCCAAAGACCTCGACTTTGATTTCGATGCAGGTGTTTTTCAAAACCTGCTTGGCCTGTTTTCGATTGAAATTGCTCTGGATATTTACCAAATATGGGAAGGTAACTTTCTGCATTACTGGCAGGAATTGAACGCTTTTACGGTTCAAATAACTTACGATTAAGTTATTAAAAGTTGTTGGCGACGGAGGAAATATTTACAGTCTTCCAAAAACAATAGCGCAAATACAATATATAAAAATTAAGGCTATAATCACGTCCCTAATTTTATCAATTTCATCCTTACTATCCCTGCTAGTTTGTTCAACTGAACCAATAGCGGAAGTTACTTTTTCCGCTATTGTTTCCTTTACATAACTATTATCTATGTCCGCAGTCCTATCTTTATAAATAGAAAGCTTGGTAAGAGTATTTTCTTTTACTCTATCAATAAAGGACTTTTTACTTTTCAGTGACATAAAGACCAATATCAATGCTAACCCGGCGCTAAAAACAAGCGCAAGACTGATACTACCTTCAGCCCCCCTCAAAGCTGAAGCTAAAATTACAGCGCCTGGTACAGCTAGAGCCTGCACATAAAAGCTTTGAATCTGTTCTTCAACTTTCTTTATAAATTCACCGACATCGTCTTCTAAATTTTTAATGAATTCGTCAAAAGAAAAGCTCCTTAAGTAAGTCTCATAATTAGTATGAAACAAACTTAACAACGAGTCAGCAGAGGTCATTAAATCAATAAACGTCCAACTATCTACTCCTAGTAGCTCGGCTAATGAGGACTTCATAGTAGAAAGACGTTCACCTTGATGAGCATCATCCGCTAAACAAGATTTTAGTAACCTATTTGGGTTACTTATTTTATCCAAAAAAATCTCAAGTTCTTCATGAGGGATTTGATCAGGAGATACGGTAAATACGGTTGACGTTCTTTTTCCGTTTTTCTCGACAAATATATAAGCTTTGCTAGAGCTGAAATGGTCGATTGGATATTGATGATCAGATATTAATAAAAGTAACTCCAACCAACCTGCATAAAAACGTACGAAGTTCGTTACATTTTTGAAGCCAACACCTGCAATATAAACTTCTTTAAATGGGAACTCATCAAGGCAGTTTTCTACCTCTTTGAATAAATCATGGTAGTTCTCAAAATAAAATCCTAACTCATCAACTCTACAGGTTCCAGTATTTGACGAAGATTGAAATTCTGATGAGCTATAATTTTCAATTGGAAAGATATTAAAAAATTGAGAGTCATCTATTCCCTTAGAAGTAAGATATCCATCCTCAAAATATAAATTTCCTTCGGAAATTAGTTTCTTAACATGGCTAATCATTTTGCAGTTTCTTCAGCATTTCAACAATAGCTTTATCCTTTATTTTTGTTTTTATTGTCAACTCTTCCGTATTATCATTGAAAATGATATTCCCTTGTTTACCTTTCGATGAAAAAACAGATTTCTTTAATTTCAAATTACCAACTTCAGTCTCTAAAGAAATAAATTCAAGAGCATCTCTTTCCTTTTTGCTAACCGTAAATTCTTCGTTTACTTTATAGTTATACTCTTGAATAAAACCTTCAAAAGACTCCCTTTTCATTTCGAGTTTAGGATCAACCTTCAAAGCATCATAAACAACTGAACTAATATCCTGGAGCTTAGTAGCAAGCTTATTTCTTTCATTAAAGTCAATTTTTGCTTTAACTTTAGATGCGCAAAGCTCTCTCTGCGCCCTAGAAAGCTTTTTATCTATTGCAAAATCTTCCAAAGCTTTAAGTACATTCGATACACTTTCTTTATTTTTAATAACTCCTTCCGCATCAAAAAATTCAATAAAATAATCTGTAGTACCACCAACTCCATTAATAAAGGAAACATCTAGGTCATCATTTTTTTCTATAGATTGCTGGAATTCATCAATATTGATAATTGCCGCCTGCATTACATCATCAAAATCAATAATGTCAGTTCCCAGAGGCTCACCATCATCACCAAATCTCAAAGCTGACTTATCTTTTAGCAGAACAACCAACAAATTTTCGAAAAAACTAGGACTATCATTGGTCGAATTTTCGTGCTCTTTTCTATACTTTAGAAAAATTAGTACCAACTGAGTTCTAACTCTAGATGTTTTCAATATTATGCTATTTGTTTTCTGAACATTATTAACAAAATTATTAAAGTCTATCTTCTTTGTAACATTTAAATGATCTTGTAGAGAATCAGCCAATGATCTAGGCTTAGGCGGGTAGGTAATTTTTCCATGATTCTTGGAGCGACGTCGTATTTTACGGTCGGCCTCTTTTGCAAACTCAATTACATAAGAGTTGTCTACAGTCCATGAATGACCAACGGTACCACTCCATTTCTTGGTTTCTTCATCTTGTTTATACGGAACGCTAATACCGGCAATTACTTCAATTGAAGCCATCTTATATCCTTATATTGAAATCGCTTTGAGTCAGTCTAGCAACTATCTATTGTAATTCAATCTATAACAGCGCAATTAGAGCCTCTTTAAAAAACAAAAAAGCCCCGACCATTTCTGATCAGGGCTTCTTAATAATGGTGCCTCGACCCGGGATCGAACCAGGGACACGCGGATTTTCAATCCGCTGCTCTACCAACTGAGCTATCGAGGCACATAAACTGTGCTATGTAAGCTTTATAAAAAACTTTGCAAAACTTTGCAAGCTTTATCGAAGTGCTTACTAACTTTAAAACTACTGCTTCAAAAGCTTTTTTGGCAAATCTGATTGGAAGTGCTCGCACTTTTCAATCCGCTGCTCTACCAACTGAGCTATCGAGGCGAAACTCGTTTGCGATTTGGCGTTTACTGCCTGTCTCGCTGTGGGTGCGTATTAAACGGATTTCGCGCTAACAAGTCAACCGTTTTTGTCGGTTTTTTTTCGCTTTTGTGACTGTTTGCACATTGTTTACCCAAAAAAGCCTTTTTTGCCTACTTTTCAGGCGGCACGTAGCCGTCAATGGTGGGCTCAATGCCATCAAACAAATAGGCCGTCATTTTTTCTTCTAAAAACGACCTTGCATTCGGATCCATCATGTTTAGCTTATGCTCGTTAATCAGCATGGTCTGCTTTTTCTGCCATTCACCCCATGCTTCTTTTGAAATGTTGTCGTAAATGCGCTTACCAATGTCACCTGGGTAAAGTTGAAAATCTAATCCGTCCGCCTCTTTTTGAAGGCGTTGACAAAATACTGTTCTGCTCATTTTAAAATCCTTAACCTGCTCTTCTTTCTTAACTACCTAAAGGCCATAAAAAATCACAGCACTAAAGCATATGTTCTAACTGCTGAATAATCTTTTTAGTCGGCGCGGCCAAACCAACCTCAATAGGCTGGAAAAAATCAAACCAGTGCCCTTCTTGCGCCTCTTGCACCTGTTTTTGTGGAGGTGAGTTTAGCACGGCAACCACCGGGGTTATATCTAAATGAAAGTGGCTGAAGGTGTGACGAAAGGCCGTATGAGCAGTCAATGTCACGTCCTGCATACCGCGTTTGAATAATGCTTGTTCCGCGTTATTTATATCTTGCGCCTCAATGAAGCCATATAACCCGCCCCATAAGCCACTTTGTGGGCGCTGCTCTAAAAAGACTTGCGTGTTGAATACAGGCACCACTAATAGGGTTTGTCGTTCAGGTATCGCTTTTTTAGGTTTTTTACCTGGGTACTGGGATTGTTTACCCTGGGCATAAGCAATACAGTCTGACTGAAGGGGGCAACTATCACATTTCGGTTTGCTCCGTGTGCAAACCATCGCGCCCAAGTCCATCATCACCTGGGTATAGTGGTGACAGCGACGCTCTGGTGTATTTTTTTCTGCCACTTCCCACAGGGCGTTTTCTACATTTTTTTTACCGGGCCATCCATCAATAGCGTAGTAGCGTGCTAATACCCGTTTTACGTTGCCGTCTAATATCGCGTGCTTTTGGTGGCACGCTAACGATAACACCGCCCCTGCGGTAGAACGCCCTATTCCGGGTAGCGCCACCACATCGTCAAACCGAGTAGGAAAAATCCCACCATGCTTTTCCACTATTTGCTTGGCCGCTTTGTGTAAATTTCTCGCTCTTGCGTAATACCCTAGGCCCGTCCAATGATGAAGAACATCATCCTGCTCAGCGTGGGCTAAGTGCGAAACGGTAGGAAACGACTGCATAAACCGTTCGAAGTAAGGAATAACCGTACTCACTTGGGTTTGCTGCAACATAATTTCAGACACCCACACTTTGTACGCTGTAATGTCTTGCTGCCAGGGTAAATGTTTACGTCCGTGTTCATCAAACCACGCTAAAACCCGTGATGCGAAAGTAGAGGGAGTTGCCAATGTTGTCATGTTAACTGCACATTTTTATCATAGGGTTATAGTATACCAGCGCCTTACACGATTTGGCTCAATGGCCGTTTAAATTTATCTGGCTCGCTATGGTATCATGGCGTACAAAGTAGATATTTTAGGATAATGTGTGAGTATTGGCCGCCCCGTTTTATTTTTGCCTGGCACCTTATGTGATGAGCGAATTTTTATGCCTATGTGGAAACACATGAACATAAACCAACGCCGGTTTGTTCCGTTGCAATGGGCCAGTAGTTTAGAAGACATGCTTGCACTTACCTCAGACAGAGTACTCAGCGATGAAAAAGTCCACGTGGTTGGGTATTCAATGGGCGGCTTTATTGCCGCCAAATGGGCCAGTTTACACGCCGAACACGTGGCGTCGTTAACCTTGATTGGTTACGATGGCTATGGTTTATCTGCCGACGAAATTGCGCGCAGAAAACAAATGGTCTCCTTGCTGAAAAACGGGACGTTTCGCTTGGATAATCCGCAATACCTTTCTCGGTTTGTTCATCCTACTCAACAACAAAACGAAGACGTGGTGGGTGTGGTTCAGGGGATGGGCGAAGACCTAGGAAAGAATACGTTGTTAGCGCATACACAAGCCACTACACCACGAGAGAACATGGTTAACACATTGGCGCAATTGGCCTTGCCTACGGGCATTATTGCCGCTAAAGATGACAGTATCGCCATGTATAATCAATTGATGAAAATGGCCGATAATATTCCAACGGCAACCCGCTACACGGTTAATAATAGTGGCCATATGCTACCGCTGGAACAACCCGCCCAGTTGGCGGAACTCGTCACGTCATTCATCAGCGCTTAAAAAAACACCGGAATTATTCACGTTACCGTTGCATAAATAGCCACTAAGTGGATAATGCGCCACCATTAAATTTGGGTTAGAAAGGCATTGCAAATGAGGCAATTCAAAAGTCAGGCGGAAGCAGAAGCCGCTGGAGTATACATCAGTAAGGTAAAGAGTTTCGTCAAGCGCGAAGGGCGACTTACCAAGGCCCAAACCCGTGCAATAGAAACATACTGGCCTACCATGGGCGTAGATTATCAAGCTACCCCCATTGATCTCACCGACACTTTCGGCCGGGATGCTCCTGTAGTACTAGAAATTGGCTTCGGTATGGGTAAGTCGCTAGTGGAGATGGCGGCAGCTTCTCCCGAGAAAAACTATTTTGGCATAGAGGTTCATCGCCCCGGCGTGGGAGCATGTCTGGCCGAAGCAGGTGAGCAATCACTAACAAACCTTAGGCTTATGGAGCACGATGCCGTTGAAGTGCTAAAGAATATGATCCCCGATGGCAGTCTCAGCCGTTTGCAACTGTTCTTCCCTGATCCTTGGCATAAAAAACGTCACCACAAACGCCGCATTGTGCAAACAGAATTTGCAGAGTTGGTTCGCAGTAAACTGGCCGTGGGCGGATGCTTTCATATGGCGACGGATTGGGAACCCTATGCAGAGCATATGGCAAATGTAATGAATAATATTGACGGCTACACTAATACCGCAGCGCAGGGGGATTATGTCCCGCGTCCTGATTATCGTCCTATCACTAAGTTTGAAACACGAGGCCAAAAGTTAGGTCACGGTGTGTGGGACTTAATATACGAGCGTACTAAGTAATGATTCTTACTCCTCAAAGCCAGCTATTAGAGCGCAATATCGGCATGTTTGAGCAAGGGAAGTGGGTGATAATCAATCCCTCTGATGCGTATTTTCTCGACCAGTTAAAGCACCTGAACATAACGGTGATGCATCAATATTTTGATATCTTTTCAGAAAGTGTACGCGTAGTACCTTCGCTGACTTTTGATAGCCGAGATATTGCCAAGCAAGGCTTTGAGGTATCGCAAAAAATAGGGTCCCATGAACATATATTCACCCCTTTCCTGCGCGGAGAAAAAACACACAATCACGCACTGATTTTTTTACCTAAGGCGAAATCCCATTTTTCTATGTTACTGCGAATGGCTGCCGGCTTAGTGGGCCTAGGCGGTCAAATACATGTGGTAGGAGAAAATAAGGGTGGTATCAAAAGTGCAGCCAAGCTTATGCAGCAATTTGGTGCTACTCAAAAGGTCGATTCCGCCAGACATTGTAGCCTTATTACTACCCAAGTTGAGCACGCGCATTTAGCTTTTGAGCCCGAAGCATGGCTACAAGAAGACACGTATTGTTTACAGGATATTGAATGGCCTGTTGTGTCTATGCCTGGTGTATTCAGTCACGGTGAATTAGATAAGGGCACTGCGCTTCTGCTAGACAAACACGACACTCATTTAAGCGGTACCGTATTAGATTTCGCCTGTGGTGCTGGCGTGATAGGAAGCTATCTCAAAAAGCGCTACCCCCACGTTAACTTTCATTTTTCAGATGTGAGTGCGTTGGCCATTTACTGTACCGCGCTCACCCTTGCTAAAAATGCACAATCAGCCACCTTGTTTGCTGCAAATGGATTACAAGGCATTGAGGCAAGGGTGCAGCATATTGTGACCAACCCGCCATTTCACACGGGCGTAAAAACAGACTACACCGTCACCAAGCGGTTTATCGAAGATGCCACTAAGTTGCTCACCCAACGCGGTACGTTGCAAATGGTTGCAAATCGATTCCTTCCCTACCCAGGGTTGCTGTCTGCACACTTTTCACATGTGCTAACAACAGCACAAACTACGCAGTTTTCGCTCTATCAAGCCGCTTTGTCATAGCCCTTTTATCTAAAAAAGTGCTAACGTAGCTTAATCATGTTTAAACCGAGAACGGGTAAACCTTCTTACCCGTTTCTGTTATCTATTCATACACACTATAAAATGTGTGTGCAGGTAGCTCATAGCAACAAGAAATGAGAGGTCGCCGTGAAAATTGTTTTTGCAATATCTGAAGTAGAAGAATTGGTTAAAACCGGCGGCTTAGCCGATGTAGGAAAGGCATTACCCCTTGCCTTGCATAGTGAGGGTGAAGATGTGGCCATTGTCATGCCTTATTACAAATCTATTGCCGACACCTTTCATTTAGATACCATTTGCGACACCCAAACCCTGTTCACCGAAGGAAAGGTGTATCATTTTGATGTCAGGGCGTTAGCGTGGCACGGCATTACCGTCTATTTCGTCGACTACCCCGAATACTTCATGCGTGACGGCCTATACTCGAATGCTTACGACGCCTATGAAGACAATGGTGAACGTTTCAGCTTTTTCAGTGGTGCCGTGCTTCAAACCTTGCAGGCACTTTCGTTTACCCCTGACGTTATCCATTGCCATGATTGGCACACGGCCATGCTTCCCTATTTATTGAATCATGAGCGCTCAGGCTTTTTTGAGCAAACCAAGACTGTCTTCACTATTCATAATGCGGCGTTTCAGGGAGTACATTCCCTTGAGAAGATTCCATTTTTGCGTCACCACCCCCATATTTTCTCCCAAGTGCATGGCGGCTATATCAATATGCTGCAAACCGGCATTGAGTGTGCCAGCAAGGTGACAACCGTTAGCCCAAACTATGCAGATGAGTTGCTCACCGACTTAGGCAGCCATGGCCTTCACGAACGCTTAGTTAAACGAAAGGCCGATTTATCGGGCATATTAAATGGCTGTGACTATAGTCAATGGAACCCAGCAACAGACGCCTACCTCCCTGAAAATTACAGTGTTGATAATTTGCAACCCAAGCGGGTATGTAAAACCACCCTCCAGACGCGTTCGGGTTTACCAGAAAATGCGGGTGTGCCGCTAATCGGCATGGTTTGCCGCCTTACTGAACAAAAAGGCTTTGGTTATATTCTTCCTATCTTAGATGATCTTGTGCAGCACAACCTACAAATAGTGATTGTGGGCACTGGCAATCCTAAAGTGTGCATGGACTTAGGCGAATTTGCCCAGCAACACCCCACCCAGTTTGCTTTTATTAATGGGTTTAGTTCAGAGCATGCTCATTTAGTGGAAGCGGGTGCAGATTTCTTTTTGATGCCCTCTCAGTTTGAACCCTGTGGGTTGAATCAAATGTACAGTTTAGCCTATGGAACTGTGCCTATTGTGCGCGCTGTGGGCGGGTTAAAAGATACGGTTGTAGACCTTGATACCGGTCACGGTGCCACGGGCTTTGTGTTCGATGAACCTACCCCACGGGCATTGTTAGCCTGTATTCGTCGCGCCCTGCTGTTTTACTACGAGTGGCCAACACAATTTAAAGACATGCAGGAAAGGGGCATGAGAACCCGATTCACCTGGGAAGCGGCCGCAAAAGACTATTTACGTTTATATCTTGCGATGTTTCAAGCGTAGACATTGGCTTCGCCCCACCTGGGTGGGGATTTTCAATAGTCTCGCTTTCTTTTTATACAATTATGCGCCACTATTGATGTAAAGAGGATGTAGAAAACTTAAAAATGACGGATCGGGTAGTCAAGCTTTCAATTCGAAGCTTATTTTTATGGGCTGTAATGTCTATTGCGACAGTGTCGTTGGTAATATCAGCCGGCTTGTCAATGTATACCCAGGTTAAAAGCTACCGCCAAGAGATAGAATTAAGTATTGTTACACTGGCTAAACTTATTGGTCAAAGCTCAGCAAACTCTCTGATTGAAAACAATGCGATATACCTCGAAGAACAACTCAACAACTTAGCCTTCGCCGACCAAATCCTCAATGTCCATATTTATAAAAGTCTTGAGAGCTATCAAGCCTTAGACACTAAAGTCGTGAGTTTTGCCTCTTACAACAAAGCCGGTGAATACCTCATTGCCAGTAAAGAAAATCAACTGGCTGACTTAGCGTCATCGCCTCAATTTATCTCTGAAAATGACTTTCTCGAAGTGTCCGAACGCATTTACGATCAAAAGACTGGGGGCGTGTTAGGGTGGATATACATACGCATGTCGGCAGATAGCTTTAATAAGTTAGTAGGAGAATCGTTTTTACTGACCCTCTCTGCAATGTGTGTATTGCTGTTACTCAGCTTTTTATTGGCAGTGCGGTTTCAGCGGATGGTGACTTCGCCTATTGAACGACTGGCCGACTTTTTACAGCGTACCTCTCGTCAGCGTGATTACTCTGCACGTATTGAAAACTCTAGTATTCGTGAGTTGGATATTTTATCAGACTCGGTAAACGTTATGCTGGTACGCATTCAAGAGTACATGCAAAAGCAACGTCAAGCGGAAGAACAACACCGCAGGTTAAACGCGTCACTAGAAGAAATGGTTAATCAGCGAACCATGGCATTAAAGAGTGCTAACCAAGAGTTAATTCAAACCTTGGAAAAGCTGCACCAGTTTCAGCGTCAAATTGTACAAAACGAAAAAATGGCGTCTCTTGGCGATATGGTGGCCGGCGTAGCGCATGAGGTAAATACCCCAATAGGTTTAGGGGTAACTGCCTCCACCATGATGCTTGATAGAATAGCGGTCATTGAAAAAGATTTCGAAAATAAGACATTGAAAGCCAGTGCGATGAAGCGCTTTTTAGAAGAAAGTAATGAAAACCTCAACATTATTTATCGCAATCTAAACCGCGCAGCAGAGTTAATTTCCAGTTTTAAACAGGTGGCTGTGGATCAATCAAGCGAAAGTAACCGAACTTTTTGCTTTGCACAGCTAGTTAATGAGATACTATTGTCTTTACAGCCTCGTTTAAAAAAATTAAAGCACAACATCAACGTAAATTGCGACCCTACCTTATGCGTTGAAACGAAAGCTGGCCCGATAAATCAAATTCTGATTAACCTGATTATGAACTCGGTTATTCATGGATTTGAAAACATAGAAAAAGGCGAAATTGATATCATCGCCGAATTGGCTACGCCGGAAAAATTCAAGTTAGTATATCGCGACAATGGAAAAGGCATTCCCGACGACATTCGAAAGCGTATTTTCGACCCTTTTGTTACCACTAAACGGGGTCAAGGCGGATCGGGTCTAGGCATGCATTTGGTCTATAATCTTGTAACCCAAGCTTTAAATGGTTCTATTACGTTAACCAGTGAAGAGGGTCAAGGTGTGGAGTTTGTGATTATTTTTCCAATTGCGAGTGCGAAAAGTGTATAAAACGTGTATAACTTTTGAACTTTTCTTGAATTTTGTTGGCTAACCCCAATACCTTAAAATTATGAATATTAAGTATTTGCTTGCAAACGCGCTTGTGGATATTAAAATTTAACCAGTAATTGCTAAAACCGATTTTAGAGAAAGAGTGTAGAGCACCATGCAGACGCCAAATGTGTTAATTGTAGAAGATGAAGTGGTAACACGAACCACACTAAAGAGTTTGTTCGAAGCAGAAGGATACAATGTATTTGAGGCTGAGAATGGTGATCAAATGCATGATTTCTTCGAAAATCACGCCATTAACTTAGTTATCATGGATATTAACCTTCCAGGTAAGAACGGGCTTATATTAGCTCGAGAGGTGAGAGATCGTAAAAACGTAGGTCTTATTTTCCTTACCGGTCGTGATAACGATGTTGATCGTATTTTGGGGCTTGAAATTGGTGCCGATGACTACCTAACAAAACCCTTCAACCCTCGCGAACTGACGATACGAGCAAGAAACCTGCTTTCTCGTACCACAAGCTCTGCAGAGGATGACGATTTACCAAGCCGCGTAAGCTTCAACGGTTGGACACTAGACGGCGACAGTCGTTCTCTTATTTCGCCGACCGGTAAAGAGTTCCGCTTACCTCGCAGTGAGTTCCGTGCCTTACACCTTTTCCTAAGTAACCCAGGTAAAATTCTTACCCGTGAGCAGCTTATTATGGAAATGACAGGCCGTGAATTACGCCCGAATGACCGTACTGTTGACGTCACCATTCGTCGAATTCGTAAGCACTTTGAGTCTGCCCCTTCAGATGAAGAGTTGATTGTGACCATTCACGGTGAAGGCTACCGTTTCTGTGGCTCGGTAGACGGCTAATTAAAGCTAGCCTTCTGCACAACGCTTGTCGCGGGGGCAGAAGCAAACAAACCGAAAGCCAGTGTAAATTCAAAAAGGCCGCTGTTGTGATAACAGCGGCCTTTTTATTCGCTATGAACCCCAGTGATATAAAGCCCTACTAGGCTACAGGGCAAAAACGCAGATGATAGCGATAGTACTTATCTTCTAGCAAGTAGGGTTTATGCGTACTAGGGCTCCAAGAGTCATCCCCCCCTACGCCCATGTGCGCGTGATCTACATACACATACGTACAATCTCCCGCTGCTAGGTCGCAAGTATGTTTCGCCTTATCAAGTTGCACTTGGCTGTAAGGACTAACCGCAAAATGGAATCTTCCTTGTACCTGGCACTGATTTAATTCAAGGGTATCACTGTGACTCCTTAATCCATTATCGGTGGGGAAAATATAAGGTGTATGCATGGCATTAATATCTTGCTTATATTGCCCATAGCGCGCCGCTACGTGTCTGTCAGGGTAGTTTTCAAATGGCCCCAACCCTTTCCATACAACAGTGCCAGTCTCGTGCTTTGGTACCGCAAATTGCACGCCGATCCTCGGCATAGGGGGTAATGTATCAGCCAACGATACTTGAATGTCTACATCAAGCTCGCCTGACGGCAAGAATTGATAGCGCCAGACGCTTTTCGCTAAAACTTCACCTTGATGGCAATAATCGAATTGTGTGTGAACGGTAACCGCTAATGCGCTTTCGTTGACATCAACCGACGTACACACACGTTGCCATTCTCCTATACCCACTCTGCGCCATCTTGATTCCCACGCATTGGGATCGGGGTTATCCACTTCACTCACGCCGATGTCGTTATCCAGTGGCGCCCTAAAAAAGTTATCTTCAATCGGTGCGCTCAGTTGCTCTTCCTCTGCAACTAACCATGAAATCAACTGACCCGATTCAAGATGAAGACTAAACACACTAGTGTGTGCATTAACGGTGAGCGTTTGTTCATCAATCTTTGCCGCTAATGGTACGACAGCAGACGTCCCCTTGTCGTTCGCTTTAGTAGCGGTACAGAGTGGCCGGGGTGCTGCCCCTAACCCCGCAGTATTTTTAAGCCTAAACTGAGCCGTATCGATAACGTGACCTGCGGCTGCCCACGCGCAGGCTTTAGTCGTTTGCGTATCAACATTGAGGTGATACTGTGCGCCCGCTTTATACGTGTAGGCGGGTGTAATGGTATAGTTCGCTGTCTGCTGTGGCTTAACCTCAATAACGAAGCTCCCCTGTGCAACGCAACAACCGTCTTCCAAAAGTTGCCACACTAACGTTTCATTATCCGTGGTTCTAAACAGGTAATCGCTGGCCACTGTCAGTTCGAATGTACCGTTATCTTCCGTTAACGAAAACTGAAGGTGCTGTTGGCAGTGTTTTGCTTCATAGAGGGCTGGGTGAGCGCTTCTATCCGGGAATAGCAACCCGTTGATACAAAACTGTCTATCATTGTCGGTATCACCAAAATCACCGCCGTAAGCCCAATACTTTTCGCCACTGTCTGTGTATTTCGCTAGCCCTTGGTCAACCCAATCCCAAATAAAACCGCCTTGTAACCTTGGGTAGTCTTTAAATGCGTCCCAATAATCTGAAAAGCTGCCCAGGCTGTTGCCCATGGCATGGGCGTATTCACACAAAATAACAGGCCTATGTTCTCCGGGGAGCGACAACCATTTCTTGATGGCCCATTTGGGCACCGCATCATCTTGAACGTCGCTGTCTACTCTGGCATACATAGGCGCAATAATATCTGTGGCCGTAGTATCAGAGCCGCCCCCTTCATATTGAACCGGCCTTGAGGGGTCGAACGCTTTCGACCACCCATACATGGCATCATGGGTGGGGCCATGACCACACTCATTGCCGAGTGACCAAATAATAATACAAGGGTGATTTTTATCTCTTTCAACCATTTGCGTATAACGGGCTAAATACGCGCCGGCCCAAAGCGGATCCCTCGACAATCGCCCCATGGGATACATGCCGTGGGTCTCTATATTCGCCTCATCAACCACATATAAGCCGTATTCATCACACAGTTCATACCACCGAGGATGATTAGGGTAATGGGCGGTGCGCACTGCGTTGAAGTTATTCTGTTTAAGCAGCTTGATGTCTTCTAGCATGTCAGCTTCATTGACTGCATGCCCTCGACTTTCATGGTGTTCATGACGGTTAACGCCACGAATTAATACGGGCTCACCGTTAACGCAAAGCTGGCCTTTAATCATCTCAATGTGTCTAAAGCCAACATCATAGGCTTCCATATCCACAAGGCTGTCGCTTCTGTCTAATAGGCTTACCACCAGCCTGTACAAATTCGGCGTTTCTGCTGTCCATTTTTTGGGGCTATTTAGGTGTAGTGATTGGAAAACCACATCATCCCATCCGCCTTTTTCATCAATACGGCGATTATTGGTGTTTGCCACCTGCGGCTGAGTAACGGCAGTCGTGCCATCAAAAAGCTGCACGGCCACTTTGAAATCCTTAGGGGCGACAATGGAGGTTCTAATATCGAGGCGACCATCGCGGTAACAAGCATCTAATGAAGGGGTGGCAAATACGTCTTGAATGTAATGCTGCGGCTTACTTGCCAAATAAACATCACGGAAAATACCGCTTAACCACCACATGTCCTGATCTTCAAGGTAGCTACCATCAGACCAACGGATAACCATGGCTGTAATCTGGTTTTTTCCCTCTTTTAAGAAGGGGCATAAGTCAAACTCAGCGGGCAAACGGCTGTCTTGCGAATATCCCACGTATGATTGGTTACACCACAAGTGAAACGCGCTATTTACGCCGTCAAACACAATATGATTGCGTTGCAAAAGCATGGCTTTAGTCATTTCAAATTCAGTGCGGTAAACCCCTGTGGGATTGTCTTGTGGCACCTGCGGTGGGTTAACCTCAAAAGGATACTTTACGTTGCAATAAATGGGCTTATCGAACCCTTGCATCTGCCAATTTGATGGCACGGAGATAGGTTGCCAACGAGCTTCTTCTTCGGTGGGTAAGTGTGCAGCAATGGCATTATCTGGCACGTCGAAAGGTGAGTTGAACAACCTAAACTGCCAATCACCATTGAGCTTGCGTTTCTGAGCGCCGCTTTTGTTCAATGCATCGTCAAGGCATGTATAGCCATTGAGCGGCGCATGACCATTTACTCGATTACGCTGATATACCACGGGGTTTTGCCAATCTTGTTGAGCAACCACCTCAGCCACAGTATGCATTACAACATCCTTTCATCAATAACGTAGAATAGAATGAAATATAGCGAATTACGGCGTAATCCTTTATGCTTAAACCTCTCTTTCATTTATCCAAAACTATCAAAGTTCATGTCAGCCACAGAGTTCTATGACATTGTTAATATCGGCCAACACTGTGTAGAGCGCTTTATAGACAGCACTAACACGCCTGAAATTAAAGCTTTAGACATTGAGCTTGCCGGTTGTTCGAATTTATCAGCCCCTTATCAAGTAGGGCGCGTTAACCCGCCTAACCACACCTTGTTTTATTCGTTAAATGGCATGGGGAAAATACGCACCCCAAAAGGGGGCTTAACAGTAACACCGGGGCAATTAGCCATATTGCCAGCAAGGCAAAGTTTTGAGGTAAGCATAGAAAGTGAACGCTGGGACATCATTTGGGTGAATCTGGCCGACACAGCACAATGGCATTATTTATATGAGATAGACGCACCTCTGCTAGAGCGCTTGCCGCTTGAAGGGTTACATCATGCCATGGAATTATTGTATTTGAGTAAAAGCAGTGAGCACCGCCATGCCCTCATTCCGCTTATTAAAGACTATCTATCGTCGGTAGCGAAGCCAAAGGATCAGCCCTTACCGTCTAGATTAATCGCTTTATTTGAGCATGTGGAAAAGCAACTGCAACTAAATTGGAACGTGAAATTACTAAGCGAGCGCGCCCACTATTCGGCCCCACACCTTCATAGATTGTGCCTAAGCCATTTCAATAGAAGCCCAATGCAACAAGTGATTTATTTGCGTATGGCGAGAGCGAAAAATCTGCTGTTAAATACCCAGTGGCCCATCGCTTACATTGCCAATTATGTGGGATACAGCAATGTCTTTACTTTTTCAAAGCGCTTTAAGAAATCGGAAGGTGTGCCGCCCAGTCATTATAGAGAGCAACACACCCAGCAAGGTTAGCTTCCCGCAATCTTCATATTATCAATGAGAATAGAACCTGTTTGTACGCTGCCACGGACGTCTTTGTCACGCCCAATTGCAGTGACCCCAGCAAACATATCTCTAAGGTTGCCCGCAATAGTCACCTCGTGAACAGGATATTGAATTTCGCCGTTTTCTACCCAGAAGCCAGCAGCGCCGCGGGAATAATCTCCGGTAACAATGTTAACGCCCTGCCCCATCAATTCGGTCACGAATAAACCTGTGCCCATTTCCTTCAATAACTCGGCGTCACTATGCCCTGTGTCACCCACAATCCAATTGTGAATGCCGCCTGCGTGGCCATTACTTTTCGTATTAAGTTTTCTCGCCGAATAGGTGGTGTACAAATAAGTGGAAAGTTTGCCCCCCTCCACAATCGTCATATCCCTAGTCGCAACACCCTCGTTGTCGAAACTAGAACTGGCTAAGCCATTTTTTATAAACGGACGTTCTTCAATGTTTAGCCACTCAGGGAAGATTTGTTGCCCTAAACTGTCGAGTAAGAAAGAAGACCGACGATACAAGCTTCCGCCACTAATTGCCCCTACATAATGCCCAAACAAACTTGATGCTATATCTTTGTGCAAAATAATAGGCACATTGGCCGTATTGATTTTTCGCGCGCCTAGGCGCTCTACCGTGGCGCGAGCCGCCTCTTCACCCACAGCTTGGGCAGTGTTCAGTAAATTCGCTTTGCGGTTAACCGTATAGGCATAATCACGCTGCATATCATCACCTTCAGCACCAATCACCATACAACTTAAGCTGTAGCGACTACTTGGATAGCCGGCGTTAATGCCATGCGTGTTTCCGTACACTCGCATGCCTAAGTTTGCATTGTATGAAGCCCCATCAGAATTGGTGATCCTATTATCATAGGACATAGCCGCCGCTTCCGTTTCGATAGCCGTTTTAATGGCTTTCTCAGTGTCCAACACCTGTGGGTGATATAAGTCTAAATCTGGAAATTCTGTGGCGATAAGTTCAGCATCCGCCAGCCCCGTGCACGGGTCTTCACTGGTGTAGCGCGCAATATCTACCGCTTTTTCTACCGCGAGGGTTAGCGCCTCTTTACTGAGGTCTGCCGTGGATGCACTGCCTTTGCATTTACCCACGTACACGCTTATACCTAAGCCGCCATCATTAGTAAATTCAACATTTTCGACTTCTTGCATACGCGAAGAAACCGCAATACCTTGTACTTTCGACATACTGGCTTCAGCTTGTGTAGCCCCCTTTTTTAGGGCTAATTTCAGTACATCATCAACGACATTTTGAATGTCTACTAACTGCTGATCAATTTGCATAGTAAGTTTCGCTGTCTAAATCCGACTGTGATAGTTACAATTTAGCTAAAGTGTAACACTTATGAGATGGCAATGAGCGACAGAAACCCTAATTCACAGCAAGATCCCCAATTTAATGATGAATTGGAAGACGAAAACTTCATTAGTAAAACCGAGTTAAAGCGGCAAGCCAAAGAGCATCAAAAGCTTGGAGAGAGTATAGTCAATCTAACACCTGCACACCTAGACACTGTGCCTCTAGATGAAGAATTGGCAGATGCGGTTAACGTTGCCCGCAACGTGAGCAGAAAAAAAGAAGGCTTTCGTCGGCAATTACAGTTTATCGGAAAGCTGTTGCGTCAACGAGATACCACCGCAATAGAAGAAGCGATGGCAAAGCTGGCTCACCAGCATCAAGCTAGCAACGTCGCGTTTCACAAGCTAGAAAAAGCCCGCGAGGCGGTAATTGAACAAGGTGACTCTGCCATTCAGGCACTTATTGAAGAGTACCCAAGCCTTGATCGTCAAAAGCTGCGTCAATTTCACCGCCAAGTGAAAAAAGAGCAAGAAAAAAATGCGCCCCCACGGGCATTTCGTGAGCTTTTCCAATACCTAAAAGAAGTTATTCACGAAGACTAGTCTTGATATAGCCACCTAAAAAAAGCACCCGAGGTGCTTTTTTTAGGGTTGCCGCTAGCACTAACGTACTACGCGGTTCCACCCACCGTAAGCTCGTCAATCTTAAGGGTAGGTTGTCCAACACCTACAGGTACACTTTGACCATCTTTTCCGCAGACCCCTACGCCTTTATCAAGCGCCACATCGTTTCCAATCATAGAAATCTTCTGCATAACTTCAGGGCCGTTTCCAATTAATGTTGCGCCTTTCACCGGTGCAGTAATTTTACCCTCTTCAATCAGATAGGCTTCTGCACTGGAAAAGACGAACTTGCCCGAGGTGATGTCCACTTGGCCACCAGCAAAATTTGGGGCATAAATGCCTTTTTTAATGGTGCTGATGATTTCTTTCGGATCATGCTGACCTTCAAGCATATAGGTATTGGTCATACGAGGCATCGGCAGGTGCGCGTAAGATTCACGACGACCATTCCCTGTTGGGGCGACGCGCATTAAGCGCGCATTGTGCTTGTCCTGCATATAACCTTTTAAGATGCCGTCCTCAATCAGCACGTTGTGCTGACTAGGTGTGCCTTCATCATCGACAGATAAAGAGCCTCGACGATCAGCTAACGTCCCATCATCAACCACAGTGACACCCTTTGCAGCCACGCGCTGGCCTATTTTTCCGCTAAAGGTAGAGGCACCTTTGCGATTAAAATCACCTTCTAGGCCATGGCCTACAGCTTCATGTAAAAGCACGCCAGGCCAACCATTACCTAATACTACGGGCATAGCCCCTGCAGGCGAGGCAACTGACTGCATATTAACTCTTGCCATATGCAATGCGTCGTCGGCTAATTGTTCGTAAAACGGTTTGCCGTCTTCGTCACGGGTAAAAAATGAATAAGCATAACGGCCTCCAGCGCCAGCGCTACCTCGCTCTCTGCGCTCGCCTTGCTCTATTAATACAGAACAATTTAAGCGAACGAGGGGGCGAATATCGGTAGCGAAGGTACCATCGCTAGCCGCCACTAACACTTCCTCGTATACACCACTTAAGCTTACCACCACCTGGTTAGCAGACGGCTCTTGCTGGCGAATGTAGGCATCTACGGTTTTTAAGAGACTAATTTTTTCAGCATCTTGCATTGCCAAAATAGGGTTATCAGCTTGATATCTTGGGGTAAACTCGCCCTTTCCTAATGAAGACACCTGCTGAGTCCCACCGGATGGCGCGATACTTCTGGCAGCGCCACACGCTTTGGTGAGGGCATCTTCACTAATATCGTCTGAGTACGCAAAGCCGGTTTTCTCACCACTGATGGCACGCACACCAACGCCGCGTTCAATGTTGTAACTCCCTTCTTTGATAATGCCATCTTCTAGTACCCAGCTTTCGTGCTGACTAGACTGAAAATACAAATCGGCATAATCCGTGTCATGCCGATGTATGTGTGCTAAAGCCTTTTCTAACGCAGAAACATCTAGACCAGCGTCAGATAATAAGTGGCGTTCTACAGATTTAGACAAAGTGACTCCTGAATCGATTGTGTTCGGCAACCGGCATATTCTGTTGAATGGCTTGCCGCCTGCTCGTGTCCACGCGGGCCTGAATTACGCCTTTATCTGTGGGTAATTCTGCCAAAGTTTCTCCCCATGGAGAAACGATTAAACTGTGACCAAAGGTTTCTCGACCGTTCTGGTGAACGCCGGTTTGGTTCGCCGCCACCACGTAGCATTGTTTTTCAATTGCCCTAGCTTTAACCAGGGTATGCCAATGCGCTTCACCGGTTTTTTGGGTAAATGCCGCTGGCAGCACGAGAATGTCGATATCCCCCATGGCCGTAAACAAGCCTGGAAAGCGCACATCATAACATACCGCAAGGCCAATGTTGCCTATAGGTGTTTGCGCCACAACAACCTGCTCCCCCGGCTGTGTAAAGCGCGACTCTTTATAACTGCCTGTATTGTCATTCACCGACACATCAAACAAATGAATTTTGCGATAGTCTGCGAGGGTTTCACCGTTTGGACCAAAGAGCAAACACGCGGCAGAAAACTTACTATCGTCATTGGTTTGCATGGGAAAGGTACCGGACACAATATAGCACTGATGCTGCTTCGCTAAGGCGCTTAAATGCTTTTGAATTTTACCGCTATCTTTGGGTTCAGCCACGCTAAGTAGCTCACCATCTTTGGTACCAAAACACGCAAAGCATTCCGGCAAAACAACCACACTGTCGTTGGCAATATCTGCATGTGCTAATGCCTGTGCAACCGTATCTAGGTTTTCGTCTACGTCAGGCGTAGACGTCATTTGAAGCGCTACTAGATTAACCATCGATAACCTCCATTTTTAGTCGCTGAACATCCTCTTTTGTAAGCGGCCTATCCTCTAACGGTTCAGTCGCTGGAACATTATTTGCCGGCAAACTGATATCTTTGCTGTTGCGTTCAACTTCATCAAATTGTGGCTCGCTAATGGTGCCTGTCACCTTATAATTGACATTAGAAATCACTTTTGCCGATGTCAGCACCTGATCCAGAGCAAGGGCGGCCAGCGCAGTAGGCGGCGTGGCCAAAAAATACACTAAAAAAGGTAAATTCCCTGTCACGTTAGGCGCAAAAGACACATTGTAATTTAGCTTTCCTGTATCAAGCTCGGTGTAGCCATTAATTTCAATTTCACCAGCGCCACCGTCTATTTCTGTATCTTGGGTAAAGGCGCGCCCGTCTGCAATTTGCACTGTGCCACTCATATCATCATAGAAGAAGCCTTTCGCAAACACGTCTCTAAAATCTAAGCTTAGCTTTCGAACTAAGGAATTTAAACTAAATAACGTCAGTATGCGGGAACCTTTATCGCTCAACTCCGTTAGGTAGCCGTCGGATAATGACCAAGCAATATCGCCATTCACATCAACCAAACTAAAGTCAAACGGTGAGTTAGGCCACGCCAAATCAAAATCAATGTCGGCACCTGAGTCTTTAATACCAGATGACACATCAAATTGTTTTAGCATAGCGCCAACATCTGGAGACGTTATTTTACCTGTCAATTGCGTGGTAATTGTATTGTTACTGTCTCGCGCCCACATTCCTGTCGCGTTTAGCTGCGCATCATCAGAACGGGTAACCAATTGACGTACCCTCAGACCGTGCGCTGTTTTAGCGGTATCAAGAATCACTTCGCCTAGGTCAACGCCATAAACATCACATCGTTGGCATGAAAAATAGAGAGGCGGTATATCAAGAGGATCAATCCCCTGTTTCGGTGTATTGGTGGTGACAAGGCCTTCAGTGTCATGGCTTTCAGCAGTAGGCGGTTTAGTGACCCGCAAATAATCAGCATGTATATCGATGCCTTGCTCCATCACGTCGGAATGAATACGCAGGGTGCCGCGCATGTCACTGGCATCAATATTCATTAGCCAATCATTACTTTGTTGTTTGGCTGTCATCACCACATTGTCGAAGCTATGCCCAGCCAGCGTGAAGGTCTCTGCCGTCACAAAAATTCGCGACGGTGAAGGAAACAACACCCGTTTGGGCGCGGCTTCCGTTGCATTTGAATTTTGTGTACGCCCTTTATCTTTGTCTTGGGGAGAGAGCAAAGTATGCAGCGTATTGAACCAACTAATGCCATCGGCATCAGGTAGCTGCGCGGCAATACTAAAGCCCGTACCTACGGTGATAGGCTCGGGATTGCCTAGGGCTAGATGCGCACGAGAAAACTGCATTTCCTTGTGCGGCAGCACACCGTCAAAGCGTATTTGATCGCCCAAGGTGGCATCAATAGTAGAGGCATTTAAGTTGCCTTTACTATTGATGGATAAAGGTAACGGGCTGCCTTCTGAGGTATTAAAAGGTGCAGGCATTAAGCTGTGGGTGGCCGCTAAGTCAGCATCTAATTGTGCTTGGTAGGAAAAGTCACTTTTTGAAAAAGCCAAAGACACATCCAGATTCCACTTCGATTCACCATCGAGGTAATCCACAAAACGTTCGTTTACCGTCTTCACCAGGGGGTGCACATGCCACATCCCTTGCATGTTAACATCAAGTTCGTAGTGTTCTTTTTGCCGCCCGGTAAACGAAAGACTAACCGGCTGCGAAAGCACACGGGCAGTTAGATTGGTGGCATCAATGCTGGCGTTATCGAAAGCCACTGCGCCCGACGCTTCTTTAAAGCGTATCTTTGTACTGGTGATATAAACATCATTGTCAGATAAGGTGGCTTCGCCTTTGGCACGCACCTGCTTACCCTTAGTTAATGGAATATCTAATTTAAGCTTTGCCGTTAAAGGTCCAGACACCTTAACGTCTTTATCTAATAGCTTTCCTAATGACGCCGACAGACTCGACTGGGTCATAATGGACGTTAGCGACTCACCACTGCCTTCCCCTTGGGCGTAAATAGTCAGTGAAGAAGAAGGATGTAGACGGGGAATAGCCGCTGACATTTCGCTGATATTCAGCCCGCCGAGCTTCCCCTTAGGGCTCTCCATGACTAATGCATCGTTCACGAAATACAACGATAAATCTAAATCTGTCAGTGATGGCCACGCTGTCGAAAAAGCAAACTCACTAGCGGTAATATCCACGTAGGCTTGAAAGATGCCCGAATTGTCGGTGAATGGGTAATCCTGCGGCTTCCCACGCCAAAGTAATTGTGCGTTGGTCACATTGCCAACTCCGGTAAACGCTCTATCAAGATATTTGAAGGTGTTTTTCACTTTCCCGCCGGTGGGGAATAGCGCATTTATACCATCAAGTTTTCGTGGTGACACATTGACGTAGGCTTCCACCATCGTTGAAGTTAAATCCACACTAAATGAAGGGTTCAGCACCACCTTATCGGTATCAAAGACAATATCAGAGGCACTTAATAGCCAATGTTCACTCTCGTCAACTTGTGCTTTATAGACAAAAACATCGGCATTGAATTGGTTAATTGCCAGGTTCTGTTGAATGAGGTTATCGGTAAAGAGGGTGGTATCTTTGCTTTCAAAGTAGAATGCCCCCGCATTTTTATACCAATAAATATCCGCGTCGATTCCACTTAAACCCGGCACACGGCTAGACTGGGACCATGACAAATCCAACACTTTAGCAGCCAGTTCGAGCCCACGGTTACGCACGAGAAGTTGTAAGGTCGCTATCTGGCCTTTTGGATCGAGGGTGCGTATTTCTTCATCACTGGTGTCGTCCATGAACAGCGGTGCAAGCATAAGGAAAGGGTTGATTTGAACCGGCTTCACCGTGTTTAACAAGAGATCGCCTCCTTGTTCCACACGCCCAATCAAATCAGTCACTAAGGTTTCATCGCTGGAGTTCACCTTAAGCTGATCCACTCGCAGGTTCCAACCATTTTCATGTGGCAGGGCCTGAATGCTGCCGCCAGTCACCCCTGTCACTAAGGGAGAGTAATTGTCTCCCCCCCACTCTAACAAGCTATTATCCAGCTCTACCTGAATGCTTTGAATCGCGTCGCTATCTAGGTTTGCCCATATCTCAAAGTTTGCACGGCTTTTCGTCAGTGGGCGCTTGGTTTTGATTAAATCACTCACCCAGGGCGAGATGTCTAAATCGTCCGCTTTGGCATAAAAAACGCCGTCGAAATCTTCTTTACTACCCTGAATATCGATAATAAACGAAGCCGAGTTAGACGCTAACTCGGCTACCCTTATTTCTCCTAAGCCTTGGTGACGATTTTCTCGGTTATTCCAGGTTAAGCGGGCGACATCAAAGGAGTTAACGTCCTGATTTTGCGTCACACTGACAATGCCATCCTCTAATGAAAAGCTTTGAAGTTGTTCAAGAAAAAGGCTTTCTAATGCAGATACCACGGGGAAGTTATTTTTCCCTTTGCCGCCTAACCTGTCAGCGTCAATATGAAGCTTTAGGCCTCGTAATTCAAAGCGAGGGGAAGAAATAAGTTGCTGCGCTAACGATTGCCAAAAATCCAGTTCGACGTAGATTTGTCGAATGTCTAAGGCAACGGGAGAGGCCTCGTCTTGTTGAAGTGACACCGAGTTAAGTACAATGCTGGGGCCTGTACTTTGCCATACAGCATGTACGCTGCCTATGCTAAGACTAACGCCATAACGTTCGTTAATGTAATCTTCTATCAAATGCTTCTTATGTTCGACATGCGGAATCGCATAGCGTGCGGCGCTTAAAATAAGCGCAAACACAACAAGCAAAATAGCGAGTAGCAGCCAAAGCTTTCTAACTAAATAGGCGGCTATCGACGTAATTTTTGTCACACTGGGCCTTATAAATCGTTAACGTTACATCATGACGACGTCGTACTTATCCTGATTGTACAAGGTTTCCGTTTGAACTTTTATCTGTTTTGACACGAACACTTCTAACTCGGCCAACATGTGAGACTCTTCACCCATAAGGGCATCAACCACTTTAGGGGATGCGTAAACCACAAATTTGTCGGCATCGTAGGCACGGTTTACTCGCACAATCTCCCGCATAATCTCAAAGCAGATTGTTTCAATGGTTTTCACGGTGCCCCGCCCTTTACAAACCGGGCACTCACCGCACAATATATGTTCAATACTTTCCCGAGTTCGCTTACGGGTCATTTCAATCAACCCTAGCGACGTAAACCCGTGAATATTAATCTTCGCTCTGTCCTTGCTCGTCGCCACCTCTAGACTATGTAAGACACGGCGTTTGTGATCGGGTTCAATCATATCGATAAAATCTATCAGGATCATACCGCCTAGGTTTCTAAGCCTAAGTTGACGCGCAATGGCTTGCGTGGCTTCTGTATTGGTATTGAAAATTGTTTCTTCTAAGTTTCGATGGCCAACGAACGCACCTGTATTGATATCAATGGTGGTCATGGCTTCGGTTTGATCGATGATCAAATAACCACCAGATTTTAAATCGACCCGTCGCTCAAGGGCCCGCTGCGCCTCGTTTTCCACATCGTATAAATCGAATATCGGCCGATCGCCGGTGTAGTACTCCAGTTTGCCATTCATTTCTGGCACATATTCTTTGGTAAACTGAAACAGTTCTTGGAAGGACAATTTCGAGTCTATACGGATGCGGTCTAATTCTGTCCCCACAAAATCTCTTAACACCCTTCGGGCCAAAGGAAGATCTTCATAAAGCACATTCGATTTGCGCTTTTTCATGCGTGACTGAATTTTGTCCCAAAGGCGGCGTAAAAAGGCGGCGTCTTGCTGTAATTCGTTTTTGCCTACCCCCTCTGCGGCGGTGCGTAATATAAAGCCCCCGTTTTCATCGCAGAATTCTTGCACCAAGTCTTTTAACCGTTCACGCTCGGCTTCTTCTTCAATACGCTGCGATACGCCTACATGGGTAACACTGGGCATAAAGACGAGATAACGGCTGGGGATAGTAATGTCCGTGGTTAGTCGCGCACCTTTGGTGCCAATGGGGTCTTTAACCACCTGAACCACAATGTCTTGTCCATCTCTCACGAGTTCGCGAATATCCTGCTTTTGGATATGACTGGCAGAGACTTCTTCTGCAATTTCGTTGTGAATAACAATATCTGACGCATGCAAAAAGGCGGCTTTTTCCAAGCCTATATCCACAAACGCAGCTTGCATACCAGGCAAAACACGACTTACTTTACCGCGGTAAATATTGCCTACCAAGCCTCGTTTTGTGTGCCGCTCAACGTGAATTTCTTGCAAAATGCCGTTTTCAATTAGGGCAACACGGGATTCTGATGGTGTAACATTGATTAGTAGCTCTGCACTCACTCTACGACTCCAAATTCACTGAGTAGCTGTTTTGTTTCGTACAAAGGCAGGCCCACTACAGCACTTGCGCTGCCTTCTATTGCGATAACAAATTGTCCGCCAATGCCCTGAATGGCATAACTTCCCGCTTTATCCGCAGGTTCTCCTGTTTCCCAGTATGCGTCAATTTGGGCGTTCGTCAATGCACCAAATGTCACCTTTGTGGTGATAGTTTGTGTTACCTGTCGAGATTCATTGGCGACACAAATGGCGGTCAGTACGCTGTGCTGTTGGCCAGATAGCATACTTAAAATGCGTCTAGAGTCCTCTAAATTCTTGGGTTTCCCCACGCTTTTACCTGCGAAGGCAATCAAAGTATCTGAGGCAAGCACTACCGTCGACTGGGTTAACGTTTGAGAAGATGCCAGTCGGGCTAATGCAGTACTCGCTTTCTCATAAGCCAAGCGCGCGACCTGAGCTTCAGGTGTTTCCTCTGGCTTTGCAGACTCATCAATATCAACCGGGTAAATCTGATGTTCTATCCCTAGTTGATTGAGCAATGCCGTGCGTCTTGGCGACGCAGAAGCAAGTACGAGAGATGCACTCACAGGTTATCCTCTTCTAGGTAATAGACAATTGTCGGCGGGTCTTACGCAACAACCAAAACACCCACGGCCATATCACCATTGATGTAAGCACAGGCCACAGGTAATCGACTTGAAAGTAAATGTCAGTAAGAAGATGTTGCACCCAAAACGTGAGCAAGTGATAAAGAGACGACAGTAAGCCAATAACAATGGCTTGTTGCCACACAGAATAGTTTCTAAGCCGTTGATAATTGGCCGCTAAAATGTACACACAGATAGATAGCCCAAGGCTATGAATACCCAAGGTTGTGCCAACGAGAATGTCCACAGCAATACCTGTCACAAATGCAATGCCAACATTCACTCGGTGAGGCAACGCCATACACCAGTAAGATAACACCACCAATACCCAATCTGGGCGGTACAGGTCAACTTGTATAGGCAGTGGCACAATTTGCAGCACTAAGGCGATAATTAAGCTGCTAACGATGACAGAATGACGTTTACGAATCATTGGCGAATTCCTCATTCACTTCTGCATTGCTAGGTGTAAGATTATCAGCCCACAATAAAAGTAAGTATTTGAGACGGTCCAAGCGGGCTAAAGGCTCAGCGGTTACGCGGGCAAATGGTCGGCTTTCGTCTCGAACCACAGCGGTTACACGGGCAACGGGATAGCCTTCAGGAAAAACTTTGCCTAACCCTGACGACACCAGCACATCGCCTTCTTGAACATCTACACTATGCGGGACGTGTTCTAAATACAGTTCTGACAACACACCGCTACCCGTCGCAATAAAGCGAATATTATTTCTTAATGAGCGCACAGGTATAGCGTGCGTTACATCAGCGATAAGCAACACCCGACTGTTGGTAGAACCCACTTCCGTAACTTGGCCAATAATGCCTCTGTCATCAATCACCGGTTGTGACAAATACACCCCATCAATGGCGCCTTTGTTGATGACCACTTGTTGACTGTAGGGGTTTTTATCTACCGCCATGAGTTCAGCGACCATTTTTCGAGCATCGGTTCTAACGGGTGCAGATAGAAGCTCACGCAATTGTTTGTTTTCTTGCTCCAACACCTCGTATTGCTGTAACTTTTCACTCATTAACAGCAATTGGTTGGTCAATTGGTCGTTTTCTTCTAGCAGGTCTTCTTGAGAAGTAAGGCGCTGAGCACTCTCGCTCAACATTAGCCCTGGTAAGTTGGCTAAGTACTGAATGGGGCTCATGAGGGAATTGAGATAAACACGACTGGATTTAAAGCCATCAAGCTTATGATCCACGAAAATAAGTAGCACAGACAAAACCAGTGCCAGTGCTAATCGGTTATTTAATGAAGGGCCGCGTGTGAATATAGTATCCATGATACAAATAAGGCAACCTTGAAGGTTGCCTTTCCTGCTTACTCGTAACTAAACAGGTCGCCACCGTGCAGGTCAATCATATCGAAAGCCTTACCACCGCCACGTGCTACACAAGTTAAAGGATCGTCGGCAATCACAACAGGGATCCCGGTTTCTTCCATCAAGAGTCTATCGAGATCTTTCAGTAAAGCACCACCACCCGTGAGCACCATGCCGCGCTCTGAAATATCAGACGCAAGTTCTGGAGGAGATTGCTCTAGTGCCACCATTACCGCTGACACAATACCTGTTAGCGGCTCTTGCAACGCCTCAAGAATTTCATTGGAATTGAGTGTGAAACCACGGGGTACACCTTCCGCAAGGTTTCGTCCACGGACTTCTATTTCACGCACTTCTTCACCGGGATAAGCGGCGCCAATTTCATGCTTGATACGTTCGGCAGTAGCTTCACCAATTAGTGAGCCAAAGTTACGACGAATATAGTTAATAATGGCTTCGTCAAATTTGTCGCCGCCAATACGTACGGAAGACGAGTAAACCACGCCATTAAGTGAAATGATAGCCACTTCAGTGGTACCACCACCGATATCAACAACCATGGAACCTGTAGCTTCTGAAACAGGCAACCCAGCACCAATAGCCGCCGCCATAGGTTCGTCAATCAAGTACACTTCGCGCGCGCCAGCACCCAGTGCTGACTCTTTAATGGCACGACGTTCTACCTGTGTTGAACCACATGGCACGCACACAAGCACGCGAGGGCTTGGACGTAGAAAATTGTTATCGTGAACCTGTTTAATAAAATGCTGAAGCATTTTCTCTGTAACATAAAAGTCAGCGATGACGCCATCTTTCATTGGTCGAATGGCGCGGATATTTCCGGGTGTTCTACCCAGCATCCGTTTCGCTTCAGCACCCACAGCAGCCACACTTTTGGGCCCTGCAGCGCGCTCTTGGCGAATAGCCACAACAGATGGTTCGTTTAGTACAATGCCCTGGTCTTTGACGTAAATCAGCGTGTTAGCTGTTCCGAGGTCGATGGACAGATCATTAGAGAACATGCCTCGAAGCTTTTTAAACATGAAAAGTGTATTCCTGTTACTGTGTTAACGCGTGTTAGCAAAGGTGAGATGACGACGCTTTAACGTGAAGTCGATATTTATCCGCACACTTTAACAATGGGGGCATATTTGGGCAAGTGATGCATCGGCTTAGTGCAAAATAAATTACCTTGTGCCGCTTCCCCGTTCGCATATGCAAGTTATCCGTGCTTAGTTGCACTTATAAGGTCTTCTATCACCCAACCGAAGGAAGACAATTATCTCTTTTAAAAGTTCAACTTACTGTATTTATTTTTCAGAAGCGACAACATCGCCCCGCTCTGGGAAATAGTCGAAGTATGGGCCAGACGTTAAGCTATAGCGACACCAGTACCTTTCCTCATCGTTCCCATCAGGTGCAAAGTAGTCGGCACGAATATTAAAACCGTCAACCTGTAAGGGAAGTGCGACTAATGCAGCCCAAATCTTCTTACAACCTAAGCTTGATTGCTCTGCCGCCGGCCACCCCTTGGCACTCATTTTTACTGGGCTTCTGTTTGTTTCTTGGCCGTTACTATCGTAATGCACCAGCATAATCATTGTGGCAGGTTGCACCGCTCGCCATTTCCAGTGGGCCGCTGTCACGTGCTCTTCAAAGCGCTGTTGATACTGAATAAAGGCCCCATGACTCGTGTCTTCATCCGCGGTATTCAGTGTTTTGATTGCCAGCAAAAGTGACGCCGCAAAAATGACAATAACCAATACTTTTAACAGTGTGCCCCAGAAACTGGCGGGCGTTTTCTTTGACTTGGCACGACGCATGATTGTTATCCTTGTTTTCATGCCTCATATTACTGCTAAATGAAAAAAATTATAGCGAAATCCTTCAAAGGCTTTAAAGAAGCCGTTCAAGAGATTTTACAAGACGGGTTTTTAGGCTGTTACATTTTCTCTAAACGCGTGACGCCCCAGAATTCCCCGTCTTTTTCTGTTATACGCCATTTCTGCTTTACAAGGGATTTACGTAGAAAATAATGGGCCATACCGTGGCCAAAGAGGACAATGCGAGGTTCTTGCTTCGACAATGTGTCTAGGTACACAGCTAACCTTTCAACCCGTTGTTTGGCGTCGGTAAAACGCTCAAACCGCCCTTTTCTGCCCAGAAACCACAAGGCGCGTGAAATCACCACCCAATGCCACGCTTTTAGCGTGAAAGGTAAATGGTAATAGGGAATATCCATTTCACGTAAATCAGCAAGCTCTTCATGTATGTGAGATGCGCCATAATGCGCAGCAGAGCATTTTGCACGATGCAGCGGACTCACGCCTATGTAGCTATTTTCCAGGCACACTTTTTTACGTGGTTGGCTATTCGGGTCTAGTTCAGATTTATTGTAATTTCTAACCCATTTAGCGTAATCAACAGCATTAACTTTTTGATTGTGGGCCGAGGCGGGCTTTCCATGCCTCACCAGTATTATCTCTTTCACTGTGCATCCTTGTTTTCCTGTTTAGGGTTTTGCTCCTTACACACTATTTATGCTGATACTTTAAACGTATCTTGCACTAGGTTTGAGCTCACTTTTTCAGACACATAAGTCTGTAATCTTTGCTTTTGCGCTTCAGTTAGCCTTAACCCTTGTTTAGTCCTACGCCAAATAATGTCATCGAGGGTATAGGCCCATTCGTATTGAATTAGGTAATCGACTTCGGCTTGATAAAGATGTGCACCGAAGTCTTCACCCAAATCGCTCAATGTTTGTTTGCCTTTCAAAAACTTGCTACACAATAGCCCGTACTGACGAACATATCGCACTCTAGCGGCTTCAGGTAACCACGGGTATTGTGCTTCAAGGTTTGCGCAAAGTGTTTCCTGGTTCTCAAACGCGCCACCGGGCAGCGGCACCTCTTTTGTCCATGCTTTCCCTGCTCTGGGAAACAATGTACACAGCTTATCTACCGCGTGCTCAGCAAGTTTACGATAGGTTGTGATTTTGCCACCGAAAATATTCAGTAGTATGGGAGCGTCCTTTTCGCCAATCAGCTCAACTTTGTAATCTCGGGTAAGCTCCTGTGCCGAGGCATTTGCTTCTTCTAACAAAGGCCTGACACCGCTGTAGCTATGCACAATGTCTTTTTCACCGATTTTGGTTTTAAAATAGGTGTTCACCACGTCGATGAGGTATTTAGTTTCGGCATCAGAAATTGACGCCGCTGACGGGTCACCCGTGTAGTTTTCGTCCGTGGTGCCCACTAATGAAAAATCGTCTTCATAGGGAATAACGAACACTATTCTGCCGTCTTTATTTTGCAGAATATAAGCTTCTTCTGACTCATAAAGCCTTGGCACGATAAAATGACTGCCTTTTACCATGCGCATGGCATTAGGATTTTTAATGTCAGAAAGTCTATCTAACAATGAAACCGCCCACGGCCCCGCTGCATTCACCAGCGAACGAGCCTGAACTGTAAACGTTTTCCCTTCACAGTTACGTAAAGTGACTAGCCAATGATTCTCATGCTTTTGCGCATGCAAACATTCTGTTCTGGCGAAAATCTTAGCCCCTTGATCTTGCGCGGCCAACGCATTTAATACCACCAACCGAGCGTCATCGACCCAGCCGTCTGAGTACTCAAAACACGTTGAGATAGATTCATCTAGGGGGCCATCGGGCGTGGTAGAAAGCTTCTTCGATCGTGGCAGCATATTTCGCTTTGCTAGCGAGTCGTACAAGAACAGGCCAATACGAATCATCCAAGCGGGTCTTAGGTGTTTTTGATGAGGCAATCTGAAACGTAACGGCCACATAATATGAGGGGCTTTTTTCAATAATACTTCCCGCTCTGCCAACGCTTCTTTGACAAGGCGAAACTCATAATGCTCCAGATACCGCAAGCCACCATGAATTAACTTGCTGCTAGATGATGAGGTTGCGCCACCTAAATCACCCTTTTCGCACAAGGCAACGGTTAGCCCTCGCCCAGCTGCGTCTAACGCTACACCCACGCCGTTTACGCCGCCGCCAATAACGAGTACGTCAACGGCTTGGGGGGGATTGTTATTTTCTTGTGTCATCTTCATGCTCTTGTGGCTCACTGGATATGCTGGCTATTTGACCGCCAAAAAGAACATATGTCAACATAAAACGAACACAAGCGAACATTAATGAAAATTTATTAACCCTTTACAATGTACTGTGCCTTTATCGTCACAAGAACAAGATTTGCCACCAGCAAGGTGTCAAAATTAGCTTAGGCTTTGACAAAGGTAATATTGTTTTCTTTGATGATTTTATTAATACTTTGCGGGGGAGTTTTGTCACAAACAAGACAATCAACTTGTGAAATGTGACCTTGTTCAACCATGGCGCGGCGCTCAAACTTACTGTAGTCTGCGGCAAGAATAACGTGTTGTGTGTGCTCTAGAATTGCTTGTGAAACTTTCACCTCACGAAAGTCGAAATCAAGGAGTGCGCCATCCGCGCTAATGCCACTGATACCTATAATGCCGTA
Organism: Alteromonas sp. B31-7; assembly: GCF_015767655.1. Taxonomy (NCBI): domain Bacteria; kingdom Pseudomonadati; phylum Pseudomonadota; class Gammaproteobacteria; order Alteromonadales; family Alteromonadaceae; genus Alteromonas; species Alteromonas sp. B31-7. The sequence continues at coordinate 290,428 of NZ_CP065233.1, read as the reverse complement.
GTCCATTCTAAACTGACTGATAAAGTCGCAGGTGGCTTCACCTATAATGCCCCCATCTCTATAGCGTACTTCTCCAGCCGCGATAATGACTGAGAAGTCTTCTTTCGCAGATAGGATGGTGGCTACGTGGATATTATTAGTCACAACATGAAGATTCTTATGATTGAGGAGCTTTTTAGCGATAAGTTCTGTTGTCGTACCAATATTAATGAACAAAGATGCCCCATCGGGGATCATGGCAGCCACCGCTTCGGCAATACGTTCTTTTACCGCGCTATTTTGGGTTTTACGTTCCTGATAGGGGGTGTTTTCCCAGCTTTTGTTTAATCCCGCACCGCCATGAAACCGACTTATCACGCCATTGTCAGCCAATTGATTTAAATCTCTTCGAATGGTTTGCGGCGTGACATCACACGCAGAGACCAAATCATCAATAGACATAAAACCGTGCTGCTTCACTAAATTTACGATTTTTTCGTGTCTTTGCGTTTGGTTCATTCTGTTTGCCTTTTACTTTTTCATTCGAATTTACGCGTAGTATACGGCGTTATTTATGAAGTTCCCATGTAAAATCGAACATGAAAATGTTCGTTTTCGAAAACATAGCATTGTTAAACGGGTGTAAATGATGCAAACTCTATGAAAATTTTCTCTTGGAGTGACCTCATGGGACAACATATTCTTGCCATTGACCAAGGCACAACCAGCTCACGCAGTATTATTTTTTCGCCTAAGGGCGCTATTGTTGCTATTGCGCAACAAGAGTTTTCGCAAAAATACCCGAAAGATGGATGGGTAGAACATGATCCTGAAGAAATATGGGAAAGCGTGAAAACCACATTAAACACCGTATTTGACAAATGTGCCTTGTCACCGGCAGATATTGCTTCTATAGGGATAACGAATCAAAGAGAAACCACGTTAGTTTGGAATAAGTCCACCGGCAAGCCCATTTACCCCGCCATTGTATGGCAAGACAGACGAACAGCAGAGCAATGCCGACAACTTAGCGAAGATGAAAGCTTGGTCGAGCATATTACTGAGTCGACAGGCTTGTTACTTGACCCTTATTTTTCTGCCACCAAAATTGCCTGGATACTGGATAATGTAGAAGGCGCGAGAGCACAAGCCGACAACGGCGAGCTTTTATTCGGCACCGTTGACACCTTCTTAATATGGCGTCTTACCAATGGTCAAGCTCATAAAACCGATGCCACTAATGCCTCTCGCACCATGTTGTTTAATATAAACCAGCAATGCTGGGACGATAAACTGCTTGCGGCTTTTAATATTCCCAAAGCTATGTTGCCGGACGTTATGGACTGTGCCGCCGATTTCGGTACGGTAGATGAAACCTTACTCGGTAAAGCGATACCAATACAGGGCGTGGCTGGCGATCAGCAATCGGCTTTAGTCGGGCAGGCATGTTTTGGAAAAGGCATGGCAAAAAGCACCTACGGCACAGGTTGCTTTATGATCTTAAACACCGGTGATAAACCGCTGCAGTCGAAAAATCGCTTGCTTACCACCGTCGGCTATCGACTCAATGGGAAAACCACCTACGCTCTAGAGGGCAGCATCTTTATGGCCGGTGCCACAGTGCAATGGCTAAGAGATGGACTCAAACTGATTGACGATGCCGCAGAATCAGAAGCACTGGCTCAACGTGCCAGGCAAGATAATGGGGTGTTTTTAGTGCCTGCGTTCACAGGCCTTGGTGCCCCTTATTGGGATCCTGACGCCCGTGGTGCCATTTTAGGGTTAACCCGCGACACAGGCATCAGTGAAATTGTTGCCGCTGGCCTTCAGTCTGTTTGTTATCAAACAAAAGATCTCCAAAAAGCCATGGAAAGCGATGGCGCAAGGCCCACCACAATTCGGGTAGATGGTGGTATGTCACGTAACGATTGGGTGATGGGCTTTTTATCTGACATTCTAGGGGCCGAAGTCGAACGCCCGGAGATTACCGAAACCACCGCGTTAGGTGCCGCCTTCTTAGCTGGCCTGCAAGCCGGTATCTTTAATTCGGTGGACGATCTTACCCGATGTTGGCGTAGTGATAGCGTTTTCACCCCTCGCCTCTCCAAAGCGCAAAGAGATGTTGCCTACGACGGTTGGAAAGCCGCTGTAGCGCGGATTCGTTGCAGTTAACCGCTAAATTAAGCATATTTGTTAATAAAGCGTAGTTATCGACTACGCTTTTTTTATAAGAAAATATTTTTTATAACATTGTCATTACAATGTAATTTTATGTTAGTATCAAAATTAAGGTAAACGTTTCACCTTTTACCTTAAAACGTAAATTGCTTAATTTTCATATAGATACGAATAATAAATTAAAAAATTCTGCAATAAATGTGTAAAAGTAATGTTAATAAGGCTTGATCCGCACATACTTAGAACGTAATTTTGACGCAAAGTACGTTAAAACGTAGCCTACTCACGGAGAAAACACAGTGACACATAAAATTAACACATCACAGTTAGGCCCCATCGCGAGACGCTCACTTTTAGGAGTGGCTATCGCCTCTGCTCTACACGCACCTGTGGCATTTGCTCAAGAAGCAAATACTGCCGATGACCAAGTTGAAGTCATCGAAGTAAAAGGTTTTACCAGCTCACTTAAAGCTTCGATGCTAGATAAAAAAGCATCCGATGTGGTTTATGATGGTATTACTGCTGAAGACTTAGGTAAGTTCCCTGATCAAAACGTTGCAGAGTCACTTCAACGTATTACAGGTGTTGCCATTGACCGTTCAGGTGGTGAGGGTCAATATATCACTGTCCGTGGATTCGGCCCCGATTTTAACACGGTACTCGTTAACGGTCGCCAAATTGCGACTGAAAACCAAGGTCGCGCATTTAGCTTCGACACATTACCCGCAGAATTAATTAGCGGCGCGAAAGTATATAAAAGCCCATTGGCTTCTATGCAAGAAGGCGGTATCGGCTCTACGGTTGAAGTGACTACCGCTCGCCCATTTGCCTTTGACGGCTTTAAAGCTGTAGCTAGCGTTAAAGGTATGTACGAAGATATTTCTGAAGAAACCACCCCGCAACTATCAGGGTTGGTAACGAATACCTTCTTAGACGGCAAGTTAGGTGTGCTAGCCGCTGCGTCGTTCCAGCAACGTAAGCTACAAACGAACATGCTAGAAACTCGTTACTGGCGTCCTGAAGTGAGCATTACTGATCGTTCTCAGTTAGATAACCCAGATTACGCGGACAATGCCCAGTACAACGGCGTGTATGTTCCGCAAAACTTCGACCAAATTGTTGACCTTGTGGACCGTGAAAGAACGTCGGGTAACTTGGTTGTTCAATATGCGCCGAATGACGACATGACCCTAACCCTAGACGGTCTCTATTCAAAGTTTGAAGTGGATTCGGATGCTCATAGTGTGGGGCACTGGTTCTCTGATAGTAACCTTGATGATATGACTTTCAATGACAACGGTAGCTTAACTGGCGTGACAAGTACCGTGGTTGACGGCGTGGGTGGCGCCACTGACTTTATCCGTCGTCGTTACGGCCGTGACGTTGAAATTCAAGCGTTTGGTGCCAATTTCGAGTGGCTAGTTAATGATAACTTAACGGCCACCATTGATGTATCAACCTCGACAGCAGAAGACAATAGTGGTGGTGACAACTTCTTCACGGTTATCGGTTATAACAACGAGTACAGTGTTGATTATTCAGGTACCACACCTACCTTAACGGTTGCTGGCGGCGACGCAGCCCTTCAAGACCCATCGTTAGGTCGCATGCACTACAACGAAAGAAATGGGTTTGACACTGAAGATACCATTTCAGAGTACCGCGCAGATTTCACGTGGGTGCCTGATTCAGACAACGCTTTTTATAAAGCTGACTTCGGTATTTATTACCAAGATCGCGAGAAAACAAATACACGCCGATTTGCTTCTGGATGTGAGATTTACTGTGGTTACACCTTTGATTTCCCCGATGAGTTACTGTCTGTATTTACTGCTGAAAACTATTTCAGTGGCGTACCAAATCAGTGGTTAACTTACGACCCAGAAGCCTTTTTCGATTACGCTACCTCTGATGAAGCGGTACAGCAAATTGCTGATGCAACAGGGCTAGAATTTGAAACTGTCCGCCAAGCTATAGATGCAACTAACATCGCCGATCCTCAGCCGAGCAATGATTCTTATGTGGTGAGTGAAGAAATTCTTAGTGCGTATGCACAATTCTATTTCTCTACCGAAGTGTCTGAAATGCCGCTAGATATCAACTTTGGCTTCCGTTACAGCCAAACCGATACCTCAGTGGACGGAACCAGCCAAGTGGTGAAAGATCTTGAGCCAATTCCAAACGATCCGTCTGATTTGAACGTGGTATATGAAACATTAGTAGGTGAGCCGGTTAACGAAACGAATAGCTATTCGTCGTTACTGCCTAATGTAAACGTTAAACTACAACTGACTGACGATGTGTACTTGCGTTATGCGTACTCACAAACACTGACTCGCCCAATGATGGACGACTTAGTACCTGTGTTTAACGTGACGGTGTCCCGTCCAGGCAACTTGCAAGCTCAAGCCGGTAATACGGAACTTGAACCTTATAAAGCAACGAGCTGGGATGTATCATTAGAATGGTACTACGATGACACTAGCTACTTCTCTGCCGCGGCGTTCAACAAGGAAGTAGAAGATTTCATCTCGTCGGATACGGCTGATGAGTCATTGTTCCTCGACAGCGGTGAATATGTATTTAGCGTACTTCGCCCACGTAATGGTGAAACCCTTGAGGTTGATGGTTTAGAGCTAGCTTGGTTACATACACTTGAAAACGGTTTTGGTATTCAAGCCAACGCCACCATTGTGGATTCAGATTCAGAGTTTAGCCTACCTGGCTTAGGTAACTCGCAGAACATTACGGTGTTCTACGAAAAAGATGCTTTCCAAGCCCGTGTAGCGCTTAACAACCGTGAAACCTTTATGCAAGAAGCGGTAAGTTCGCTAGGTGGCACAGAACCTCGCTTCACGGAAACTTACACCCAAGTAGACATGAGTGTAAGCTACGACGTAAATGAAACCTTCACCGCGTTCTTTGAAGGTATTAACATCACTGATGAAGAGCTTACCCGTCGCGGCCGTCTATCTGAACATTTTGTTCAGCAAGTTGCTGATGGCTCACGTTACGCTGTAGGTGTGCGTGCTAGCTTCTAATTAAACGAAGAAAGTAAAGGGGGCTCTCTTGCCCCCTTTTTGTCTTTTACTGCTGAGGAGTTTTACGTGTCTGGCAGCTTAACCCAACTTTTAGTTTTTATTTTCATTACCGCACTCATCGGCTTGCTTACCTACCTGAAATGTCGTGGCCATGGCCATAGTAAAGCGAGCGAAAACAAAGAATATTTTCTCGCGGGCGGTGGGCTTACTTGGATATTTGTTGCTGGCTCCATTACATTAACGAACTTAAGTACCGACCAACTCGTGGGCATGAATGGTAATCAGATGGCATTACTCGCATGGTGGGAATTTGCCGCGGTGGCAGGTCTTATCATCTTGGCTCGGGTGTTTTTACCCGTGTATTACCATTATCAGTGTACTACCACCACAGAATTACTAGAGATGCGCTATAACAATAAGCACATCCGCGCCTTAATTGGCTTGCTTTTCTTCCTAGGGAGCAGCTTCATTTTTATGCCAGCGGTTATCTATTCAGGTTCGCTGTTCATGATCAACATGTTTAATGTTGATATCCCTCTTATGTACGTCGCCACCGCATTTGCCCTTATTGGCGCATTTTACGCCATATTCGGTGGCTTACGTGCGGTAGCCGTGTCAGATACCTATTCCGGCATTTTATTGCTGACCATGGCCATTGTTGTTGTGGTACTTGCACTGTTTGCCATTGATTTTGACTTTTCAGGCATACCAGCTGAACGTCTTACGTTAATTGGCGATAACGACTCCCCCCTTCCATGGCACACGCTGTTGACCGGTATGATTTTCATCCAAACCTTTTACTGGAGTACTAACCAAGTTATTACACAGCGTGCTATGGCAGCACCTAACTTAAAAGAGGCTCAAAAAGGGGTTTACGCCGCAGCCATTATCCGTTTTATCATCGTCCCTACCATTATTGTGGTGCCGGGAATTATCTCTTTTAAACTGTATGGTGATATCAACGATGCGGCTTACGGTACGCTAGTGGGCGATGTACTGCCAGACTGGTTATCTGGCGTGTTCGCCGCGGCCTTAGCCGCCGCTGTACTAACAACCTATAACAGTAACTTAAACTCAGCGACGGCCCTTTATGTGTGTGATATTCATGAAGCATACGTTGACAAAAAGCCTAACGTTGCCAGATTGAGCGGCATCGTTACCGCTCTTCTTACTGTGGTGTCGTTACTTATGGTGCCAGTTTATGCGCAAGCAGAGAGCATCATTAACCTACTGCAACAGTTGTTCGGTTTATTAAGCATGCCTATATTGTCTATCTTTATCGTTGGGCTGCTGTTTAACAACGTGAATGCAAATGCGGGGATTGCCTCGGTGATTTTCGGTGTGCTCCTTTACGCTTACTTTAGCTTTGTACACGCACCATTTGGCCTGCACTATATTCATTTAATGCTAGTCACCCTTGTTTGCTGTATAGCGCTTGCACTTATATTGAACAAGGTCGTCTTCAAACAAAGTGCGCAATGGCGAGGTCGACTTATTGATGAAGACTCCGCCGCCCAATAAGCGGGCATTCACAGGTTTTGACATAGGCTAATACATAATGAGTGAGGTTAATCGCATTGTCATTGTGGGTGGTGGCACAGCGGGTTGGTTAACTGCCGGTCTGCTTGCCGCTACTCACAGTGGTGCGGACAATAACGGGCAACGCTTATCCGTTACCGTTATTGAATCTGATGCTGTTCCGCCTATTGGGGTGGGGGAAGGCACTTGGCCTACTATGCGCCGCACGCTGGCGACCATAGGTATTTCAGAGGCTGAACTCGTTACCCAAGCCAGCGCCACGTTTAAGCAGGCCAGTAAGTTTGTGAATTGGTATAGCGATAACGGGCGCAATCAAGACAACAGTTATTATCACCCTTTTAGCGCACCGCAAGGTTCTGCTACGTTAGATATCACCCCGTACTGGTTAACCACGGCACAAACACACAGCCACTATGCGCAAGATGTATGTTTTCAGCCCGCATTGTGTGACGCAGGGCTTGCGCCTAAGTTAACGGCAAATGGTAAACAAAGTTTTACTGCCAACTATGGGTATCATCTAGATGCTGGGCAGTTTATTTCGTTACTACGACGCCATTGTGTAAATCGACTGGGTGTGACCCACCTTGTTGATAAAGTGACACAGGTTAATACCCAAGCAGATTCACCTGAAGCGGGAATTGTAAGTTTACAGACCCAGCAATCGGGAAAGATAGAGGGTGACCTATTTGTTGATTGCTCTGGTTTTTCTGGGCTGCTCATTAACAAAGCATTAGGCGTTAAACTAAAAGACGCCAGCCATCACCTATTTGCCAACAGCGCTTTAGTGTGTCAGGCCCCTTTTGAAAACGAGACCGCCCCTATCCCGTGTCATACTCTTTCAACGGCGCAAGAAGCAGGCTGGATTTGGGATATTGGCTTACAACACCGGCGGGGCACAGGTTATGTATTTTCTCGAGAGCACCAAGATGTAGATCGCGCAGCGGACACGCTCTCTCGCTATTTGTCTCAAGTAGCCCCTTCTATGGCTACCCCGGATGCATTTAGGGAAATTCAATTCAAAACAGGCTATCGAGAAACGTTTTGGCACAACAACTGTGTAGCCATTGGCCTGTCTAGCGGATTTTTAGAACCCCTTGAAGCCTCGTCACTAATGCTAATTGAGCAAAGTGCAATGCTACTGGCCGAGCAGCTACCGGCCAATACGACAATAATGTCGAAGGTCAGCCAGCGTTTTAATAGCCGGTTGACTTATTTGTGGGAACGCACCATCGAATTTTTAAAACTCCATTACGTTTTGAGCAACCGGCCCGAAGCATTTTGGCAAGACAATAAACAGCGAGGAAGTATTCCCGAACGATTGGCAGACTTGCTTGAAGAATGGCGCTATCGGCCTATACTCGACAGTGATTTTCCTCAAGCAAACGAAGCGTTTAGTGCACAGAGTTACCGCTACATATTGTATGGTATGGGGCCTAAAACCGATTTCAATTGGGATATGAGCACCACAGAACGCTCGCTAAAGCACCACAACTTTGCCACGAAACAAGGGCAATTAAACCAAACACTCATTGGCCAACTAAAAGAGCGTCTTCCTTCCCATCGAGGGTTAGTTGAAAGCTTTTTCCAATCTTAGTGAGCAGTTATGACACGACCTTCTTACGTCACTCTAGATACGCAACAGCATAAAGATACGGGCATTACACAGGACCCTGGTTTTTCTCATGCCCGTGCATTTAACTTGGTTACTATAGGCTTTAACGAAATAGCCAGTTTAAGCGGCTGCATGCCTATTGTCATCGTGAATGACACAAAGCCAGAGTACACTTTAGCTGCTGTGGTGGGCATGGCGCCTTTTGATAATTTATTTTGTGGGAAAGCGCAGTGGCTAGGCCATGCGATTCCTTTAAGTATTCAATCGCATCCTTTTAATTACGCCCTAGACAACCAATCATTAAGGGTACTCATCAATGACGCCGATGAGAGAGTGAGCCAGCAAGCGACGCCTTCCACCCGCCTATTTTCTTCCGATGGTCAGCCAACCAGCTTGCTGAAACACTATCAAAGTATTCTGTCAAACTTAGTATCTGGCCAACAACAGGCGAAGGCGTTTATAGAGATAATCGCAAATCTGAATTTACTCACGCCCCTTTCAACCACACTCACCTTACAAGATGGGCAAGAAGTCGTCTCAAATGACCTGCTTACCATAGATGAAACCCGTCTAGCCGAATTGGAAAAAGATACCGTCATGGAATTACACGAACAAGGCGTGCTGATTGCCATTCACGCAATGATGCTGTCGTTAAGGCAATACAATCGCCTAGTACAACTGAGCCAACACCACGAGAACAGCGCAGTGAAAGTGAGTTTAAAACTGGCGAAAGATTAAATTTAAGCAGTGACTAATCTCAAAAATGTAAACGTTTAACCCAAAGCATGTAAGCGAACTAGCGCAAATCTTAATTAACCGTATTATCTATGTTATACATGACCGCCACACTTATAGGCGGCGCAATTAACGCGAGGAGCATATGTCTTCATTACCCCAGTTTGTTAGTTTAAAGAATTCACAGGTTTCACTTACCTTCGATTGCACAGGCAGAATGCCAAAGGTGATTTATTATGGGGCGACCCTAAGTGAGGCCACCACGCCAGAAATGCTTAGCGTTTTAAATACTCGCCAAGAAGCAAAATGCGCCCCCGTTATCGAGCCGCCCGTCACGCTGGTTCCTACCCATGGTGAAGGGTGGACCGGTCAGCCCGGGCTAGAAATATCTGGCGATGCAGATCAATGGTCAGCAGGCTTTAGTTTGGTGAACATAAACCAAGACGGTCAATCGGTGTCCTTCATTGCTGAAGATGCGCACCGCGGTATGCGCCTTATTACAACGGCGGAACTCGATACAGATACCAGTGTGGTTAAATATGTATCTCGTGTTGAAAACACTGGCAGCAGCGCGCTAAACCTCAACTACCTGAATGCAGCAAGCCTTCCACTTCCCACTACGGTTAGTAAAATTAAAACTTTCGAAGGTCGTTGGTCTGCTGAATTCCAAACCAAAGATCATGACTTATTCTTCGGAAGCTATGTACGAGAAAACCGTCGAGGTAAAACCTCCCACGACACCTTTCCCGGTTTAATTGCATTCCCACAACATACAGGTGAACTTCTAGGTGAATGTTTTGGTTTTCACCTAGGCGCGTCAGCCAACCACAAATTGCGCGCAGAGTTGATGGCTGATGGAAGAAGCTACGTGCAGTTTGGTGAACTCCTGTTTCCAGGTGAAGTGGTATTGCAATCGGGAGACAGTTATACCTCTCCGGTATTATATGTAGGCTACGGGGACCAAGGCTTCTCGTCTCTATCTCAGCAATTCCACAACTTTATTCGCAGCAAAGTACTGAGCCATAGCGCAGAGTCTAAACCCCGTCCTGTGCACTACAATACCTGGGAAGGCATCTACTTTGACCATGACGAAGACACATTAAAGGCACTTGCTAATAAAGTAGCGCCGCTAGGCATTGAGCGCTTTGTGTTGGACGATGGTTGGTTCAAAGGCCGTCGACACGACAAAGCAGGCTTAGGTGATTGGTTTGTTGACGAAACCATTTATCCTCAAGGCTTAGATGGGCTAATCGACCATGTTACTGGCCTTGGCATGGAATTCGGCATTTGGTTTGAGCCAGAAATGGTTAACCCTGATAGCGACTTGTATCGCGCGCATCCTGAATGGGCGCTACAAACTGAGAACAACCCCCATGTTCCCTTCCGAAATCAATACGTTTTAGATTTAACCAACCCTGAGGTCGTGGAATACCTGTATAAGGTTATTACCGACGTACTAAAAGCGTACCCAAAAATCAGCTACATCAAATGGGACATGAACCGCGACGTAAACCACCCGGGCAACCTACAAGGGAAACCCGCAATGCATGGTCAAATGGCTGCGCTGTATGGCCTGATTGACCGTGTAAAAGCCGCGCATTCTGGTGTTGAAATTGAAAGTTGCTGCTCTGGTGGTGGTCGCGTAGATCTAGGGATATTACCTCACACAGACCGATTCTGGACGTCTGATTCAAACGACGCACTCGATCGCCTTTACATTCAGCGGGGTTGTTCTTATTTCTTCCCATCTGAAGTGATGGGCGCGCATGTGGGCCCACGTGACTGTCACATTACCGGGCGAAACCTACCTATTGAAATTCGTTCAGCAGTAGCGTTGTTTGGGCATATGGGTATAGAAATGGACCCACGTGAACTAACAGAGCACGAACAAAAAGTGTTAACCGATGCCATTTCGCTTTATAAGAAATATCGTCATATTACCCACGGCGGCGACCTATTCCGCATGGACGATGACGGCATGAATGTGAAATTTGGTTATGTGTCTAAAGACAAACAGGAAGGCATTTTTGCTTATAATAGTGTTACAGAAACCGTACGCACTACGCCGAACCGTTTCTACTTCGCAGGTCTCGATGCTAATAAGCAATACACCATTGAGCGTGTATGGCCTGAGAAGCTAAAAGAATACACACCGTCTATTTTGCAACAAACCGAAGGGCACGTATTCTCTGGCGAAGTATTGATGCAATACGGTATGCAGCTGCCGGTACTCTTCCCACAGACAGCCCTGATTTATACTGTTAAAGCCCTGTAGTTTTCTAAACGCTATGGCTTTCTAAGCGCTGCCTAAGGAAAATGCGAGTAAGCGAGCTGTGCGGTATTACACCGCCGCTCGTTTTTTTAACTCTTTTTTGAGTTGTTTAAGAATTTTCGAAAAGTTCTTGTCGTCATCTTCGCCAATTTGCTTTATGAGGTCTTCGGCCTCACTTAGCGCGTTGGCGTTAAGCAGTAATTCAGCTAAACGTAACTTAGCCCAACTCGGTGTGGGAAGGCTTTGGGTGTCGATGGTGGTATCGTCATACTCTTGCAGATAACGTTTAAGGGCCTGAATACCCTCTTGCGTATATTGACCACTTTTAACCGCAACTTGGCCTAGTCGGTATTTGCCATACAGCAGCCGGCTCATGCTTTCTTCGTACTTATCCCACTGCTCGTTATCCGCTTTATCAACGACAGGCACCTGCATAGCAGAAAGGGGGAGCAGAATGTCATAGGACGCCTGAAACTGCTCGTCAGTTAAGTAGTAATTCCCAAGTTCAAAACGGGCGCGTATTTGCGTATCGTCCCTTTCCAATAAAGGGGCGTAGAGTGTTTTCGCTTCACCTTCTTGGTCATCTTCTAAGTACACTTTTGCTAAAGCAAATTGCCCTTCAATGTCGTCCAGTGTTGCAATATGTTGCGCGAGTTTTTTTGCCTCATCAATGTCGCCACCGGCGATAGAAGGCGCCATAAGATGTAATTGCATTAGTGCTTGATAAACAGCAATTTCATCGGGGGCTATTTCAACCGCTTGTTCTAGGCTCTGCTTGGCTTTTTTTGCATAACCTAAAGCAGAAAAAATACTGCTTGAAGCTTGCGCCCCCATGACGCTTGCATGGGTATGATACGCCCTATAGTCATTAGAGTAGGCTCTTATAAAGCGCTCTGATGCCTCTTCTGCATCATCTAAATCCGTGTTCATAAGTGCAGAAACAAGCATGTTGTGTTGTTCGGGTGTTTTATTTTTTATTTCGCTAAGTGCCTCAATAATTTTTTCGAAAGCACCTTGCTGAAAAAGCCATTCGAAATCTACCGTTTGCTGGCTTTGCTGGTTAGTCTCGGCGGTCGAAGCAACCACAGTCATAGATGAAGCAGACAATGTAGTGACACACAAAAGCGGTATCGCTAACTTCTTTAGGTTCATATCACATCCTTTGATTAAGTATAGTCGAGCAACTGTTCACACCATGGCGTGAGACATCTTCATAGGTTGCACATTCGCGCTTTTTCTAATCTACGTTAGCCCGTCTATAAATTAAAATGCTTTCTGTAACAAAATGCTAGCGTTGCGCAAACACGTCGGAACACGCGACAAAGGAATGAGGAAATAGGAAGGAAGGTCGATGAATAAAAATGAAAAAGGGCGCTTAACGCCCTTCCTATGGTTTGCTTTATGTCGCCATTAGCACATGTGTTCTATTTACCTTCAACGATGAGCCCAAGTGCCCAACGGTCGTCGAAGCCTTTCCAAGGAGCAGGCTTTTTCCCTTCAACAAGTACTTGGTCGCTACTGCCCTTTACATTGAGGTAATCACAAAACTCAGCCATATCCTTTACATGACAATTCATTAATGCCAACGCAAAGTGCTCGTTAATAGCATTTAGCTTTTGTGTATCCCAAGCGGGCTCGAGGTAAGAACCAATATCAAATTCGTTGCCAAATGCTTCCTTAGGTGCCGGATGGGGAGCCACATTATGACGTGCGTTTTTAATGGTGAGTAGCTTGCTGTCTTTGCTTCCCGTATTTTCGAACAACCAACGAATTCCGTCGTAGCCTGAAATATCATCGTTGTCCCCTGCTACGTATAAAACAGGTACGTTTATATTATTAAGGGAATCCACGTCAAATATTTGGTGCTGACCGCCCCACGGTGCAAGGGCTAATGCGGCCTTCCAGGCACTTAATGTATCGTCACTGCTAGCCTTTCCACCCGCGCAGGTATTTAACGCTTGTTTGACTAACGCGATAACCGCAGGATCTTTAGTACCCGTAAAAGTAGCCGCCGCCTCGTCGTTAAAAGCATAGCACCCCCCAACGGTACTTACAGCGCCAAAGCCCCCCATTGAATAGCCGATCACGCCGGCTTTAGTCGCATCCACGCTAGCGTTGAAGAATTCACTATCGGTAACAGCATTTAAGGTAAACACTTGGTCTCTTGAACGGTTGAGTAAGGTGCTAGGAAAACCTGAATAAGGGTTTTCTGCAAAATTAACATCTTTATTAGTAGAGTCAGTGTGGTCGATGGCCGCCACAACATACCCATGGGAAGCAAGGTGCTCACCTAAGTAGTACATTAATGTGCGGTATCCTGTGTAACCATGAGACACAACCACAATAGGGAACTTACTCTCAGACTCCGCTATTGCAACATCACGAGAAGCATCAGCCTGAATTTCAAATACTTGGCCACTGCGTGTTTCATCAGAATACAACGTGTTCTCGGTAGCTTTCTGCGCGGGATACCAGACTTCTAACGTAAGTCCCCGGGTTTCCATTTTACCTTCCATGGTCATCGCGGCCTCAGGGTAGGTCACTTCCATTGTGGTAACGCCAACTGGGAATTCACCGGATTCACTCAGTTCAGGCATAACATCTGCGGGATAATCTTTATATAGAGTTTGGGCAGCAAAGGTGGCGCCACTGACTATTGTGGTGGCAACAAGTAGCAGGGATAACGTTTTCATTTTAATGCTAATACTTTGTGAATTATTAGATGCTTTTATATTACCCTGCATCCCACAACATACAAGCACAAGCCCATTATTTAAATGAATTTTAATAAATAAGCTTAAGTAATTAAACGAACAGAAAGCGCGTTAAATTTAACATTTACAGGGAAAACGTATTCATCGCTCTTCTTGATAACAGACTTAGCGATGACTTAGCTATAAAAAGACAATAAAAAAGCCGCTAAAAAGCGGCTTTTAAGATTATTTTTCAACATTTGGTGTTTTGTCTTTGTCTAGAACGGAATGTCATCGTCAAAATCAAAGTCTGGCTCTGCCATTGGCGGTGTTTTAGGCTGCGACTGACCGCCACCTTGTGGAGCTTGATTATATCCGCCTTGTTGACCACCTTGCGGAGCGCCTTGTGGAGCAGGCTGATTATATCCACCGCCTTGGTTTTGGTTGTAACCACCACCTTGACTGCTCTGCTGACGCTGATAACCACCGCTGCCGCCGCCAGCTTCTCCACCACGGCCGCCAAGCATTTGCATTTGGTCGACAATAATTTCTGTAGTATAGCGATCTTGCCCTTGTTGATCTTGCCATTTACGGGTTTGAAGTTTACCTTCAACGTAAATTTGCGAGCCCTTTTTCAGGTACTCTCCGGCAATTTCTGCTAAGCGACGGTACATGGTAAGACGGTGCCACTCAGTGCGTTCTTGAACCTGACCCTGTTGGTCCTTCCAGCTTTCACTGGTGGCAAGGCTTAAGTTCGCAACGGCGTTTCCGTTTGGCATGTATCTTACTTCAGGATCATTGCCAAGGTTTCCGACAAGAATAACCTTATTAACGCCTTTCGTTGCCATTGATGTCTCCTGTAACGTAATTGTTGGCTTGCAGCCGTCAGCTTCTAAAAGCTATGACAGCAACAAGCACTAAAGTTCATCGATAATAGCCGATTAGTATATCGTATTTTGTACGCGAAAAAGAGAGTTTTTCGCGTACCTTAACTTTACCCATAAAGCTAACAACATTTAACGTAAGTATCAGCTGACCTTCAGCCTAGTTTTTGCTTACCACCAAGCAATATAAAATGCGGCTGTTAGGATAATTACAGCTGCAGACGCAACGTTAAAACTTGAGGTCGTTTTAAATTCAACATCATGCAGCTGCACTGCACTATCACTCTCGCCTTTTTTCTCCACTAGAGACACCACAATGACCAGTGCTGTACAAAGAAGAAAGACGATACCGACGCGATCGATAAAGGGTAGAGCAGGCCAAAACTGCCAAAAGACCAAACTTAAAATGAACGAGCCCAATGCTGCTGATAACCCGCCATTCGCTGTGGTTTTCTTCCAAAACATACCCAACACGAATAGTGCACAGATTCCGGGTGTAAAGAAGCCCGTAAACTCTTGTATATATTGAAAAGCTTGATCAAAATTTCCAAGCAATGGCTTAGCCACAACCATCGCAATAGCAAGTGCAACGAAGCTCACGATACGCCCTACCGTGACATAATGCTGTTGTGATTCGTCAGGCCGCTTATCTTTATATAAGTCCATAGTAAAAATGGTGGATACACTGTTTGTCATTGAGGCTAATGACGAAACAATGGCGGCGACTAACGCGGCAAAAATAACGCCTTTCAACCCTACAGGCATTAGCGTCATAAGGCTTGGGTAGGCTTGATCAGCTTTGCCTAAATCCGGCACGATAAGGACAGCGGCAATGCCCGGTAGCACCACAATAAGCGGCATTAGTAGCTTTAAGAATGCTGCAAACACAATACCTTTTTGTGCCTCTTGCACACTTTTTGCGGCTAATGTGCGCTGAATAATGTATTGGTTAAAGCCCCAGTACGATAAATTCATGATCCACATGCCGCCGATAAGTACTGACAAACCAGGTAAATCCATATAATGAGGATTGTCTTTGGCAAGGATCATATCGAATTTTTCTGGTAAGGCTTCCGTTAAATGAATAAAGCCTTGTATAGCACCCTTGCCATCGCTAATAAGGTTGAGCGCCGTATAGGACAGAAATAACCCCCCCGCCACCAATAAGACCACTTGAATGATGTCAGTCATGGCGACAGCTTTTAAACCACCATACAGTGAATAGGCCAGTGAAAATATGCCTAAAAACATCATGCCGTAAATCATATCTACACCGGCAATGGTATTAATAGCCAATGCACCTAACCAAAGCACAGCCGTTAAATTTACGAAGACATACACACCTAACCAAAAAATAGCCATAACCTTGCGCACGCGGTGATCATATCGCTGCTCTAGAAATTGCGGCATGGTGTAAATTTTGTGTTTCAGGAAAATGGGGAGAAAGTATTTCCCTACAATAATAAGTGTTATGGCTGCCATCCATTCATAAGAAGCGATAGCCAGCCCTATTTGATACCCAGAACCCGACATGCCAATAATTTGTTCGGCAGAAATATTGGCGGCAATTAATGATGCTCCAATGGCCCACCAAGGCAAACTAGAACCTGCTAAAAAGTAATCATTGGTGTCTTTGTTATGCCCTTGTTTTTCACGTGACACCCACCACGCAATCCCCACAAGTGCAACCACATATATCACGAAAACCGTAATATCTATTGATGCTAACTTCATATCTCTTCCCACAGTAAAATTAGATGCGACGAGTAATAGCGCCCAATTAAAATCGCACGCTCTATCGTTGTTATGTGTTGCCGCTACACGACTGCCTCATAAAAGAGGAAAGTTCGCCATTAATATCACATTTATTTAACTTTTTTCACCGAGGGAGGTGATTTTTAGATAAAAAAACGCCGCATACGTATGCAATGCGGCGTAAGGGACACTCCGCTATAAAAATAACGGTGTTATTAGGGAAAAGAAAAAAGAAAATGTTAAATTACGCAAAGGCTCCTTGCGTAGCAGTACACACGTAAATGTCGGCATGATATCCGGTTTCATTAAAATAGTTATCTGCGACACATTGCTTAACATCGTTGACACGGTCTGTGGGTACTAGCGCGACAACACAACCGCCAAAACCGCCCCCCGTCATTCGTACACCACCAGTGTTGCCGATAAGTGAATGAATAATTTTAACGAGGTAGTCAATGGGCGGAACGGTAATTTCAAAGTCATCTCGCATTGACGCATGAGACGCTGCCATTGCCTCACTAACAGTGACGATATCGCCATTTTTCAAAGCGGTACTGGCACTTAGGGTACGCGCATTCTCGGTAATGATGTGCTTGGCTCTGCGATACACCACGTCAGGCATATGAGGCTTCGCTTTTTCAAGCATGTCGATAGATGCTTCACGCAATGAAGATACACCTAATAAAGATGCGCCTTGTTCGCATTGTTCACGTCGCAAATTATATTCACTGTCCACCAAACCACGTTTCACATTGGAATTAATGATGACAATTTGGTGAGATGCGGGTAAAGGCGAATGAGCAATGTTTAGCGACTGGCAATCCAACAACATCGCATTACCTTCTTTACCCATCGCTGAAATCAGCTGATCCATGATACCGCACGAACAGCCAACGAAGGTATTTTCCGCTTTTTGCCCCAGGAGGGCGGCTTTCACGCCATCTACGGGTAATTCATACAACGCACTCAAGGCTTTAATAATAGCAACCTCAAAGGAAGCTGAAGAACTTAGGCCTGCCCCTTGTGGCACGTTACCAGTCACAAAGAGGTTTGCCCCTTTAAGCCCGGCAACGTCTTCGTGCAGAACCTTAACGACACCACGTACATAGTTTGCCCATCCCTGCTCTTCATCATATTCAATATTGTCGATGGCAAAGGCGTTAGTTGCATTGCTATAGTCCCTCGCTGTCACCACAATCTTATTGTCATCGCGGGCTGACGCTGCCACCCAGGTGCCGAAATTGATGGCGGCGGGAAAGACGAAACCCTGATTATAATCTGTATGCTCGCCAATGAGGTTTACGCGCCCAGGAGCATGGGCAACGAGGGCTGGTGCGTGGGCAAAATGTTGTTCAAATTCTGCAGACAGCAATTGCTTATCCATTGTTATTCTCACGTTTCTTATAGTGCTGAACGGGCAATGCCTTTAAACGGTCGGCTGCCTGCTCAGGGGTTAAATCCCGTTGTGCTTCAGCCATCATTTCGTAACCCACCATGAACTTTCTAACACTTGCGGAGCGAAGAAGTGGCGGAAAGAAATGCGCATGAAGCGTCCACTCAGGGTGTGCCTGATTGTCAAAAGGCGCACTGTGCCATCCCATTGAATACGGGAAGGAAGTTTCAAATAAATTGTCGTAGCGAGTAGTAATTTCGCCAATAATTTCTGCTAGCGACTCGGTTTGTTGGTCACTAATGCTATCTAACGACTGCACATCAAACAGAGGTAACAACAAGGTTTCGAATGGCCAAGCCGCCCAATAAGGTACAACCACAACCCAATGGTTATTTTGACAAACCACACGTTCTTGTTTTTCTACTTCCTGGCGAGCATAGTCGAGCAATAACGGACGAGAGTACGTGCTGTAATACTCGCCCAATTGGGTTAACTTTTTCGCTGGGTCGGATGGCAAATGCTGCTGCGCCCATACCTGCCCATGGGGGTGAGGGTTTGAACACCCCATCATAGCGCCTTTATTTTCAAACACCTGGACCCATTGGTATTGTTGACCTAAGTCCGCGGTTTGCTTCTTCCAGCAATCAACAACTTGCATACGCTGGTCGTTGGTCAGTTCAGGCAATGTTTTACTGTGATCCGGCGAAAAACAAATAACTCGGCTACATCCCTGCTCTGTTTGAAATTGAAAAAGCCCCTCTGATTCACTGGCGTCTTCCGTGTCTTTTTTCAGTGCTGCAAAGTCGTTCTCAAATACGAAAGTACCCGTATAGTCAGGGTTAATTTCACCATTAATACGGGTATTACCTGCACATAAATAACAGTTAGGATCGTAACTTGGTTTTTGCTCGTTTGAAGGCTCTTCAGATTGCCCCTGCCAAGGACGTTTTGCGCGATGTGGCGATACCAACACCCACTCGCCAAGTAGCGGGTTATAACGACGATGGGGATCGTTTGTGGGGTCGAACGGGGTTGCCATAAATACTCTCACCATATTAGAAGGCCAGACATGCCAAAATGCGATGCCTGACCACCTGTCTGAATTACGGGTTAAACGTTTACCCTAAATAGTAAACGAAGCCTAGTTTAATTTCAAACGAGAAAGAAAACTATTTGTTAAATAAATTACACGTTTTGTTTACGTTTATTGCCACTTACCTATTTGTCTCTCGTTAAATGTGCTCGAATGTGTAGCGAATGTACGCCTTGTAAGGAGCCTCGGGGGTCGCAATACAATCAGGAAACTCTGGGCGATTCGGCGAGTCAGGAAAATACTGCGGCTCTAAACAGAGTGCGCCTAATTGAGAAGTTGATTGCAAGCTTCCCGTGTAAAACTGCAAACCGGGCAAATCAGTATAGAGCGACATACAAATCCCCGTGTCTGAGCTCGCCACTTTCGCCTGAGGCTGCCCCTCTACACTGGGTAAAAGCACGTAGTTGTGGTCGTAGCCACCCACCAGCTCATAGAGTGGATGAGACTTATTGCTTTGCGTCTCAATGGCCTTTTGCTGACTAAAATCAAACGGGGTATTGGCGACATCCACATAGCGCCCCGTGGGTAATAGAGTGCTATCCACATCGGTTATTTTTTGGCTATGTATTTGAACTTCTGTAGTGCCCACTGTGGCCTGCTTACTGAGAGTAAAATAGGCATGTTGGGTTAAGCTTAGCGGGGTAGCTTTATCGGTGGTGGCATGAAGCTCCAGCATTAAGGCGTTGTCATTGCCAAGTGTATACACCGCTGTAACCTCAACGTTTCCAGGGAATCCCCCTTCACCGTCTTCACTACTAAGTGAAAAATGGACAGAGACCTCACTGTCAGATTTGCAGACTTTCGACTGCCATACCTTTTTATGAAAGCCAGCAATGCCGCCATGCAGATTATGTTCGCCGCCATTCTTATCCAACTTGTACACTGCGTTATCAAGGGTAAAAGTTGCATTACCTATGCGGTTTGCAAACCGACCCACAATAGCCCCATTGTAACTAGGGTCGTCAATATAGGCGTGTAAATCGGGAAGTGATTGAACACAAGCATGTAGCTGCCCTGCTCGGTCAGGCACTTGAATATCATGAATAATCCCACCTAAACTAAGTAGCGTGACTTTCATGCCATTGTCGTTAATCAGCGTAAAGGCATTAACCACCTTTCCTTGGTAAACACCAAACTCAGTGCTTTGAACTTTCATAACAATATATTAACCTTTCACAATTGATGATTGGCACTGCATTAGCAGTGTCTGCTCAATAGATGTTAAGGAGGGTATACGTTTTCTTGAAAATTTACATCACCTAATAAAACAACATGTTTATGATTTTTTGTAAAATTCCTGTACGCTGTACCCCTAAAACGAATACAGAGACACCCATTATCATCGGCAATTCTATGCCTTTATTTTAGGCACTAGTGTCGATTTGCCCTTATTTAACTAATTAAAAAGACTGCATATTTGTTCTCATGGCTACAATAAAAGATATTGCACAAGCAGCTGGTGTATCCCTAGCAACCGTATCTCGCGTCATTAACGATGGCCCCAAGGTTGGGAAGGAAACTCGCAAACGGGTAAAACGTATAATGGAAGAAATGGGTTACCGTCCCAATGCAAATGCCCGGGCGCTGGTAACCAAACGTAGTGCTTCTTTAGGTGTGGTATTAGCCGAATTGCACGACCCCTTCTTTGCCATGTTAGCCCACGGCGTAGAAACCGTTACTCGTAAGAATAATGTTCAAATACTGCTTAGTGCTGGCTCCATTGAACAAGACACCGAACGCCGCGCCATAGAAATTTTACTTGAGCACAGAGTAGAAGCGATGGTGGTTCATAGCAAAGCCCTTGATGACCAAACTCTTATTGACTTTGCCAAACAAATTCCCGGGTTTGTACTGATTAACCGCTATATCCCCGAAATTGCTAATCGATGCGTGTGGCTTGATAACGTGACGGGTGGGCGATTGATGGCAGAGTACGCTATCGGCCAAGGCCACAAAAGCTTGGCCGTAATTAGCAGCCAATACAGGATTGACGACCCTAATCACAGATTACAGGGTATACGAGAAGCAATGAAAGCCGCTGGCATCGATTTGCCTGAAAGCATGATTGAATACGCGTCTCCAGACCAAGAAGGCGGCGAACTTGCTATGCAGAACTTATTGGCGACTGGGGCTAAATTTACCTCTGTGTTGGCCTATAACGATGCAATGGCGTCAGGCGCAATGACAATGCTACAAGATCACGGTATAAGCGTACCAGACGACGTTTCGGTAGTTGGGTACGATGATGTGTTACTTGCGAAATACTGCCGACCTAAATTGACGACGCTGCGCTATCCTATTGAAATGATGGCAGCAAAGGCCGCTGAGCTTGCCCTTAAATATGCAAGTGGGATTCAGCCAGAGGAAGGCTTAACCTTTAAATATACCCCTACCATTGTTAAACGTGACTCATTGACCCGCGTTTAACGCCACTTCCATATAAAAAATTTCATGGATGCGTGGTATTGACAACGCTTTGATAGTGATCGGTAAAGAAAAATCTTTATCCCCAAGAGACCAGTTTGCGTGATCCTTACTCAGATGACGATCAATCTACGCAGTGATCTTGAATAAATACGCCACAACCCTTGATATTATTGCGCTAACGTGATCCGACCAGCTTCATTGGTGGGATCTCGATCAGACCCCACCCTACGGCAATTTGTGAGTTAATAACAAGTTGATCCACACTTTATCCACAGGACAAATCGTTAGCCCACACTGCTAAATATCTGACAAACTTGCGATAAAAACGCGATAGTCTGCCATAGCACGGTCGCTTTTCAGTGTGGCATTGTGCGTAGCCTTGGGAATAATATAAAGACGTTTTTGAGTACTCGCAGCATTATTCATTAGTGACTGACTAATCGCTGGCGGGGTAACACTGTCGTCTGCGCCTACAAGCATCCACAATGGCCCTTCGTAATGCCGTAAAATCGGTGCTATCTGCATCAAGTGAACTTCAGGATGCAGCTTCATTGAAGTGATTGAATTTGAAAACGAAGGAACCATGTTGGCAATGAGATCAGAGATATTGTTAAATGCACCATCAAGTACTAAACCGTCGATAGGCTTATTGGCAGCCACGTAGCTTGCAAAATAACTTCCCACGCCTCGCCCGTGTACTATGGTGGGCAACGCTTCATCAAAAATACCTTCTGCATAATCAAAAATGGTCAATGCATCGTCTTTAATCGCATTAATACTAAGTTTACCCGACTTTTCACTGGCACCAACACCTTGGTAATCCATCCATAAGATATTAGCTGGTAGTGTACCTAGGCGATGTAAAATGCTGTTGTTTTCGCTTAGCGGCATTCGGTTATCGGGGTAGAAAATAATATTTACTTTCGGTTTTGGGTATGACGCCGCGACGCCTCTTAACACAAGGCCCTGCGCATTGGTTATTTCAACTCGGGTGATACCTGCAGATGTTTTGTCCTGCTGAATGGCTGCATGAAGTTTGGTGGTATTTAATGGTTTGTTTTGGTTGTCTTGGTAGAAGAAAGCACTTGGCGTTACATTTATTGCGCACGCACTTAACCCAATAGCAATAAAGAAAACTATCAATCCTCTCGTCATTTTCACATTCAATCCTTGATGAATAAGCGTTCATTAAAGCAAACTCATGGGTGCGAAACAAGCTCAGCTCATCAATCCCCTCTTTATTGGACACCCACTTTTATTTAGACACACACTGAGCAACATGGACACCCACTTTAAAAGTGAATGTCCATGTTACTCATCTTTTTACATGTGTGTCTCAGTCATGCCGTTTGAAACAAGTTGACACACATGTTCCATTCTTAAACCTATTAGCTAGCGATATACTCAGAATGATTGGCGATTAAGATACACCGTTAACCACACACATAGATTGGAATTTATTATCAATGAAAATGAAAGTACCATTAAAATTTCAGCTGCTTTTACTGGCCACCTTTACGTTATATGCGTGTGAATCTACCCAAGATTTAGAAACCACACTCATTCCTGAAGCTAATAAAAAGGCCCACCAAAAAACGTTAGCCAATGCAAAGCGTTGCGCTTTAACACTATCGTCATTAACAGACAACCGAACCAGCAAAACGCTTGTCTTACATGAAACAAATAATGAAAGTCTATCGGACCCTGTTTTCCAATGGCTGAGCGAAAGTTTGACCGAAATGAACGTTTTATCAGATACAGATAACAAGGTTAGCGTTAACGTCTCACTTGAACGCGCCTTTTTAAAAACCCTCAATGACAAGATATCAGCCACCGTTGTGTTAAACGTTGCGCATAAAACCAATGTTGATACCGAGTTCTCATCATCTCAAGTGTATCGAGGGCAAAGCTTCATACTGGCTGAAACTGAGAGATCTGATGAAAAGGAGAGCAAAAATCGCGTCTATTCTCTTGCGGTAAAGAAAGCGATAAGTCAAGCAAGTCAAAGAGTTAAGACCGGCTTACTTCACTTATGCGTTTAGCAATATATTACAGTCCAGTTTGCACTTGGCCGTTGATGACCATAATACAGGCCATACCGGCATTCACTGCGGCCTGCCTACCCATTTCTGTATCTTCAAATACAACACAGTTTTCCGGCGCAATACCCATTTTTTTAGCTGCTAGCAAAAAGGTATCCGGGTGAGGCTTCCCTTTAGCGACATCATCAGATGTCACCAACGCGTGTAATGGGTTAAGTAAATTGTGCTGAGATAACAACCAGGTGGCATGTGCTCTGTCAGAGCCAGTCCCTACTGAAATAGGCTTACTGCCTATGTATCGTTGGAAAATAATGAGGGTGTCTTCAATAAGCGCTGGAAGGTCTTCAAGCTCATCGAATACCTTCTTTTTAAATGCCGCGACGGCATATGGGTCATGCTCACAGCCGTACCTTTTATTTAATAAAACAGCCGTTTCAGCAGTAGGGACACCACCAAGGCTATGATGGTATTCTCTATCAAATGGGTAACCAAACTCACGACAAGTTACTTGCCAAGCTTCAACGTGAACGCCCATAGAATCCACTAAGGTACCATCCATATCAAAAATGATACCTTGGTAGCGTGATAAATCTATCATTGGTGTCTCCTCCTTGCTCAGCCAATACTCTTTTTTACGTTATCTTGTTTTGGGAGTATAGCGCTTAGCCACTTTCCAACACTTTACGCGCTTCTACCGCATTGAAGTCTCGATTCACTTTTAAATATGCCGCATTACTATTACTGTTTAACGTCACTTCTAATACTCCTGACACCTGCATTAGCTTTGCGGATAAATGGTGATTAGGTGCCACAGTATTGTCCAAACTCATGGTGATACGCTTTACTCGGCTCACTTCTTTTAACCCACCCAACACCACGACCCAAATGAGGGTACTTATGGCCCCCACTAGATAAGCCGCTTCTGGTGAGAAAATATTGGTGACAATACCTGAAAGCATACCACCTAAAAACGCGCCGAAAAACTGGAAGCTGGCGTAAATCCCCATTGCAGTGCCCTTTTGTCCGGCAGGGGCAATACTTGAAACTAAAGCGGGAAAGTTTGCTTCTAAATAGTTAAAGCCGGTAAAAAACAACACCACAGCAGCCGACGTAACCCACCAACTATTGTCTTTGAGTGCGAGTCCTAAGAACGCAGCGCCCATCAGTGAGACACCCACAAAAAGATATGATTTAGGCGTTCTTCCTCGTGCCATCCCCATCATAATGATGAGCCCCAGGACAGACACGCCCAGTACGGGTAAATACAGTGTCCAGTGACTGTCCAAAGTCATGTCAAAATGCAAAAGTGTCACGGGCAGCTGTACGAAAAGTAGTGTTATTAGCATGTGCAACACCATAACGCTTACATTTAAACGCCATAGTTGAGAAGAGAAGACGAGCTCGGCAAGTTGACCTTTTTGCGGGAGGGTATCACCGCTGCTCACCTTAACGCCATTGGGAACAACCCATTTAACGAGAGGCATACAAAGTACAGCGAGCACCCCAGTCACCGAAAAAATACCGGCTAGCCCCCAACTTTTAGCAATAAGAGGCCCAATGATAACCGCAAGGTAAAAAGAAAATCCGATGGCAATCCCGATAATAGCGAGCACTTTGGCCCGCTGGCTCTCTCGACTAACATCAGTGGCCAATGCCATAATGGCTCCGGCAATTGCACCGGCGCCTTGCAGTATGCGACCCACTATCATCCACGCCATAGTATCAGCTTGGGAGGCAATAAAGCTGCCCAAAGCAAACACTGCTAAGCCCAACAAAATAACCGGTTTTCTACCCCATTTATCAGACATCATACCCATGGGAATTTGTAACGCGGCTTGCGTGAGGCCATAACCACCAACAGCAAGGCCCACCATTAACGGGGAATAATCAGGATAGTCCATGGCTGCAACGGCCAATACAGGCATCACCATAAACAAACCCAACATACGTAAAACGTACACCAAGGCAAGCGCCAGTGAGGCGCGCAATTCCAGAGCGTTCAAACCGTTAAAGTCCTCTAATTCATGATGGGCGCGAAGTGTAGCATAATATAAGCGCCTTCCCACGTTTCTAAAAACCGATTAATCTAATCTTAAGGTGATCCCTTCAATACTCAGCGAGTATAATTTCAAGGTACGTTGCCATATCACTTTGCTTGACACCTATGGCATACTGATTCTTTTTTCTCTCACTTAGGCTTCAATGGATAAAATCGAAATTCGCGGTGCCCGCACCCACAATTTAAAAAACATCGATTTAACACTGCCAAGAGACAAACTGGTGGTGATAACCGGACTTTCTGGCTCGGGGAAATCATCCCTTGCTTTCGATACCCTTTATGCGGAAGGCCAACGACGATATGTAGAATCGTTGTCTGCCTATGCGCGTCAATTCCTTTCCATGATGGAAAAACCCGATGTCGACCACATTGAGGGGCTTTCACCTGCTATATCCATTGAGCAAAAATCGACATCACATAACCCCCGCTCGACGGTAGGCACTATCACAGAGATATACGATTACTTAAGGTTGATGTTTGCACGAGTGGGTACACCACGATGCCCCGACCACGATGTACCGTTGGACGCACAAACCGTCAGCCAAATGGTTGATAAAGTGTTGGCGATGCCCGAAGGCAGTAAGCTCATGCTTCTCGCGCCTATTGTTAAAGAGCGCAAAGGCGAGCACGTTAAAACGCTACAAAACCTGTCGGCACAAGGTTTTATTCGTTGTCGAATTGATGGCGAAGTGTGCGACCTTTCAGATCCACCAGAACTCGACCTTCATAAAAAACACACGATTGAAGTGGTTGTAGACCGCTTTAAGGTGCGTGAAGACATGGCCCTAAGGCTTTCAGAGTCGTTTGAAACCGCCTTAAGTCTGGCTAACGGAAACGCCGTTGTGGCTGATATGGACGACAAAGACGCAGAAGAAATCATTTTTTCTGCCAATTTCGCCTGCCCGCATTGCGGTTACAGCTTAAGCGAACTCGAACCCCGCCTGTTTTCTTTTAATAACCCCGCTGGTGCGTGTCCAACATGTGATGGCCTAGGCACTCGCCAGTTCTTCGATCCAGCACGGGTAGTCGGGAACGCAGAATTAAGCCTAGCCGGCGGTGCCATACGCGGCTGGGATAAACGTAGCTACTATTATTTTCAAATGCTACAAGCGGTAGCTGATCACTACAGCTTCGACTTATCCGTACCGTTTGAATCCTTAGATGATAAACACAAAGAAATTGTGCTTTACGGTTCTAAAGGTAAATCACTTACGTTCAAGTACATCAATGAACGTGGTGACATTATGGAGCGTAAGCATCCGTTTGAAGGCATTATTCCAAACATGGAACGCCGCTACCGAGAGACTGAATCGAATTCGGTGCGTGAGGAATTAGCTAAATATTTAAGTCAGCAACATTGCAGTAGCTGCAATGGAACCCGCTTGAGGGTGGAAGCCCGAAATGTGTTTATTCAGGATACAACGCTACCGGCCATCGCAGAGATGTCGATTGCGGGTGCTTATGAATTCTTCGAGAACTTAGATTTAGCCGGTCAAAAAGCACAAATTGCAGAGAAGATATTAAAAGAAATCCTCGACCGCTTACGTTTTTTGGTTAACGTTGGTCTTAATTATTTGTCGATGTCACGAAGTGCCGACACCCTTTCAGGGGGTGAAGCACAGCGTATTCGCCTTGCCAGTCAAATAGGCGCGGGATTAGTGGGTGTTATGTATGTGTTGGATGAACCTTCTATCGGGTTGCATCAAAGAGACAACGAACGCCTGCTTAAAACCCTAACGCATTTACGTGACCTCGGTAACACCGTGTTAGTAGTAGAGCACGATGAAGACGCCATTCGAGAAGCAGACTACGTGGTGGATATTGGCCCGGGTGCAGGTGTGCATGGTGGCCAAATTATCGCAGAAGGTCAGTTGGATGACATTTTAAAAAGTGAACAATCACTTACTGGAAAGTACCTTTCTGGTAGAGAAAAAATAGAAATACCTACAGCGCGAAACGCGGTTAAGAATGACCAATGGTTAACGTTAGAGGGCGCAACGGGGAATAACCTTAAGTCGGTAGACTTGAAAATTCCTACTGGGGTGATGACCTGCGTCACAGGCGTGTCTGGATCGGGTAAATCTACCCTTATTAACGACACGTTTTACAAGATAGCACAACGAGAATTGAACAAAGCGACAGCCTCCGAGCCTGCCCCTCATAAATCTATGCATGGTTTGGAAAACCTCGATAAGGTTGTGGATATTGACCAAAGCCCTATTGGGCGAACTCCACGTTCAAACCCTGCCACCTATGCGGGTATATTTACCCCAATTAGGGAAATGTTTGCCGGAACGCAAGAAGCTCGCTCTCGTGGCTACAAACCGGGCCGGTTCAGCTTTAATGTTAAAGGCGGACGATGTGAAGCGTGTCAGGGCGATGGGGTCATAAAGGTAGAGATGCACTTTCTTCCAGATGTTTATGTACCTTGCGATGTATGTAAAGGGAAACGCTATAACAGAGAAACGCTTGAAGTTAAATATAAAGACAAAAACATCCATGAAGTGTTAGAAATGACGGTTGAAGATGCGCGTAACTTTTTTGACGCTATCCCGGCAATTTCACGTAAGTTGCAGACACTCATTGATGTAGGATTGTCTTATATACGTTTAGGGCAGGCTGCTACCACCCTATCAGGCGGCGAAGCACAGCGGGTTAAATTAGCAAAAGAGCTGTCAAAGCGAGATACTGGGCAAACTTTATACATTCTAGATGAGCCCACCACTGGCCTACACTTTCACGATATTAAACAGTTACTTGCGGTATTGCATAGACTACGTGACCATGGCAATACTGTGGTGGTTATTGAGCACAACCTGGATGTAATAAAAACTGCAGACTGGATTGTAGACTTGGGCCCTGAAGGTGGTTCAGGTGGTGGCCAAATAATCGCAGAGGGCACGCCTGAGCACGTAGCTGAACAAGAGGTCTCTCATACCGGTCGATTCCTAAAACCAATGCTTGAGAAACAGCGCTAGCACCAAGCTAATACAACGACACATAGCCCCCCGAAACATGGACACCCACACTTTTACAGTGGGTGTCTTTTTATCTGCAGGTACTATTAGCCAGTGTGGCTGTCAAATTCGTGCTTTGCAGCTTGTATCGCTAACCCTTCACAAACAGAGTTAAAGGCGTCATTCTCTAGCCTAGGCAGGCCCGTTAATAATGCTTCGTATAACGCATCCACAACAATTGGTGACAAGCTCATCCCACCTGTAATCATAACCATCTCTGGCTTTTCAGGGCTTTTATCTAAACACTCAACCACAAGTTTTTTAACTTTGTCTAACCAAGGTTTTAGCGCTATTTTCAGCATCTCCTGGCTAATATTGACATCAAAACCTTCTTCTATGTAGTGTAATGGCAGGGTGATCGTTGACTTTGACGATAGCAATTCCTTCGCCATACGCACAGAGTTGACTACGCGAGCAGATAGTTTTTCTTCTTGAACAGTCAAGAGACGCTCAAGCTGAGCAGTCTCTCTTGTAACAGACATGGTCTGTGAAATATCCAGCCCATAGTCGTCTGAGAAGAATCGTGTAAGCGCCGGTATGTTATCAACCGCGCACATATCAGAAAAATACGTCGGGGGAACAGGTAAGCCGTTTATCATTTTAAGCCCCATGCCCATATCAGGGGCTACCGCTTTTAGCAGTAAGCCCTTGTCGCAATCCATTCCACCTAGTCTACGGCCAGTAACAGACAATAAGTCTTGGCTACGATCTAGCTGATTTGTTCGCTTGGGAGATAATTTAATACAACAAATATCTGTTGTACCGCCGCCAATATCTACAATAAGCGTAGTCGTGTCTTTTGGAAGTGTACGCTCTATTTTGTACGCAGCAGCTATTGGCTCATCGAGAAAATTAACTCCCGAAAAACCTGCTAACCTAGCTGCTTCTGTCATTATCTGAATGGCCTGAGCGTTGCCTTCTTCTCCCCGTGTACCATGAAACTTAACGGGTCTACCTATCACTGCTGTAGAAACATGGCGATTAAGCTGCTCTTCTGCACAACGTTTAAAATAGGCAAGTTGCTTCGCAATAATGCCAATAAAAGCGTGTTTTTGATCGCCGTCTAGCGACGCCCCTAGAAAGTTTTTTGGTGAATAGATAAGACGACCTTTATTGGGCGTTTTTAAAAAGCGACGAAAGCCTTCTTCACCAAACGCAAACTTACCATATTCTACTAACCGCAATAGTGGAATTTCGTCTAACGACATGGCATGCATTAGTTGTTGAATGGCTTTGCGCTGCAATGAAGGCTTGTTGTGAAATTCGGCCCGCAGGGAGTCTATTCTATCGCTGTATAATGACTGCTCTTTAGGATCGCTCGCCGAATAATACCCTTGCTTCGCCTTATCAATTTTTTCGTTCAGCGCACGTTTGAGCTGAGCCACTTTTGCTTCAACCATAGCGTCAGGCGGCGGGGGGAGTTCATCATCGAAATAGATGAATACTGAAGAGCGTATTTTGTTGCCCTTCTTGTCTTGTGGGTCAAGTTTTATATGCTGATGGGTAGCACCATCAAAATACACAACTTCAGAATTTGATGTGCCGTAATCAATCCCAATCGCAGTCATAACCGTTCATAAATTAGCGCTTTTTGTGGATTGTAAATGAAAAAACTAGCACACCCAAAGAAAAACATTCCCAACAGCACTCATGCTGTTGGAAAAATCATCTTTGCTGCAATATTTTCTTAAATTACGAGTTTGCGTTCGGCGTGCGCTAGGCTGATACAAGTCGAAAACTGTGTTTCAATATTGGTTACCATTAATGACCATTTAGCTTGCGCTAAACCTACCCGAGTGAGAATTGGCTCACAATCTAAGGGAATAGCGCCAGGTTTATCTGCACGTAATTGGCGACCTGTTTCGTCAACCAAGAGTAAGTAATCTTTCAAGTCAAAAGGCAGTCCCTTTCGAACATGAGTACTATTGTTGACAAAGGGCATGAGCTTTTTGGGTTGCGTGTTATTTTTTGCAGCCCTAACTCTTCGCTTTACACTAGTGTGGGGGGAATGCTCGGGAGTGTCCGCTTTCCCCGCGCGAACGGGATTCAAGTCTACATAGGCCATGCAGGCAAGCAATGCTCCCTCATCAAGTAAAGCTTGAGATTTAAAGCGGCCCTCCCAAAAGCGCCCTGTACACGCGTCTTCTTTATTTGCCATTCTGGCAATGTATTCATTCAACAAGCGCATAAACCAGCTGATATCGTAAAGGCGTTGCCGATAAACCTTTATAGACGCGATTACACTTAATAACTCAGGCTCAGAAAGTGAATTCCGCTGCTTTTTATCCATGTATCTACGGGTGAGCACTGTGCCTTTGTGAAGCATATGCCATCGTTTTAACACTTCATCGCTGCTCATCGCACATGCCTTGGTTTTATCAACGTGCAGGACTAAATGTGTATGATTGCTCATTACTGCAAAGGCACATATGTCGATTGCAAAAATACTAGCCAGTTTTAAAGCCCTATTTTCAATAACTTGCCGTCGATGGTTATAATTTTTACCCGTCAACTCGTCCACGCCACACAAATACGCCCTACGAACACAGCGTGATACGCAGTGATAATACGGCGTACTATCCAAGCAAATTAACGACTTACGAGGCCTTGGCATACGTGAAATCCAAGAAAAAGGGCATGACAATTATGTTGCAGCAAAAAACAGTAGGTTAAAACTGTATCTTGGGACAGGAATCCCGAAATAAGTAAAAAAACGAAACTATGCGAAACAAAGACACTCACTTTTCAACACGCCTTCAATTATGCGAAACAAAGACACTCACTTTTCAACACGCCTTCAATTGGCTGTCCAAATTCAGGTCTGTGGATGTCAATAATTAGTGAGTGTCCATAAGTTTTGTTTTATGGCGGTTTCCGCGAGCGCCTAAAAGCAAGTATGCTGAATTCGACTTTGGTTAATGCTAGAGTGAGGAAAAATGCAGCCACAATGTAAAACACTATTATGAATGATGAAACACCATTGCTGACGTCTTTTGACGTTCGTTTTTGTGAAACAGACGCCTTGCAACATGTCAGTAATACCGCTTTAGTCGCGTGGTTTGAAGCCGCAAGAGAACCTATTTTCCGTATATTCACCCCCTCCCTCGATTTAAAGAACTGGCCGTTAATA
Organism: Alteromonas sp. B31-7; assembly: GCF_015767655.1. Lineage (NCBI taxonomy): Bacteria > Pseudomonadati > Pseudomonadota > Gammaproteobacteria > Alteromonadales > Alteromonadaceae > Alteromonas > Alteromonas sp. B31-7. The sequence continues at coordinate 258,579 of NZ_CP065233.1, read as the reverse complement.
CTTGCAAGTTATAAAGTCGATTTTTTAGGGCAAATTTTTTACGGTAAGCCCGTTACCGTAAAGACCTTTATTAGTCGCCTGGGTACGAGTTCATTCGATGTGTTTCAAGAATTATGGCAAGACGAAAAGTTATGCGCTAAGGGCGTAACAACCATGGTGCATTTTGATTATGCAAATCAACGTTCAGCCCCTATCTCTCCCGATATTAAACAAGCATTAATGGTGCATTTCAAAGATACCAAATAATACTGTTAGAGCACATTAATGCCTTGCATGGGGGGACTCCCCATGCACAATCTCGTTAAGATATTTAAAACATTTGTATCGATTCACCCGATAGACGATAGCCGACAGAGGCAATATCACCTTGCCAACCATCCGTTGATAGTGTGCCTGTCACCCAAATAGCGTCATAAATATTATCGATAGGTATACCCTTTTCAAATTTTACGTAAACAATTTGATTCGAAGGCGGGGGTGGTACATGTATGCAGGCACCAAAGTAAGGCACTAGTAAAAACTCGGTAGTGAGTGTCTCAGTCCCCTCAAGTGGCACGACGAAGCCTGGGATTTTCACTCGCTTACCATCATAAGCATCGACCACTGGCGCATCTGGTTGCAGTTGGCTCATTTCCCCGTTGTGTTGGACAGAAGGTGGCGCTAACTCATTGAAGCCTTCGGGGACCAAGTCTTCCCAATATACTTCTAATACAGTTTCAGCCGCCGCTCCTTTGCACGCTAAGGCCAGCAATAGGGTGCTAAGCACAACAATAAATTTTACCCTAAGGTTTCGCATAACTCTCTCGTTTAAAATAAAAAAGGGCTGGTTATTACCAGCCCTTTTTAACACTTTTTACAGTCAGCGTGAATTATTCTGCTTCGAATCGCTCAACACTTGAGACAATTTCAGCTTTTGCAGCGGCCGCATCTTCCCAGCCATCAATTTTAACCCACTTTCCAGGCTCTAAATCTTTATAGTGCTCAAAGAAGTGCTCGATTTGCTTAAGAAGTAGTGGAGGTACATCTGCAATTTCATGGACATCACGGTAAATTGTAGAAAGCTTATCCACCGGTACTGCAAGTATTTTTGCGTCTTTACCAGACTCATCCGTCATGTTCAGTACGCCTACAGGGCGGCACTTAATCACAGAGCCAGCTAGTAGAGGGAATGGCGTCATAACAAGCACGTCAACCGGATCACCATCTTCTGACAATGTGTTGTTCACATAACCGTAGTTAGTTGGGTAGTGCATGCACGTGGCCATAAAGCGGTCTACAAACATCGCGCCCGTGTCTTTATCTACTTCGTATTTCACTGGATCAGCGTGAGCTGGGATCTCAATGATTACATTCACTTCATCAGGCAAGTTCTTGCCAGCAGAAACAGCACTTAAGCTCATTCTATTGTCCTTACAATAATAGATTAGAAATTTTGCCCGTAAGTATACGGTGACAGCGGCAAAATAAAAACGATTTAAGACGCTTGTCTTACTGATCAGCCCTAATTTTACCGCTTTTTAAGGTTTACTCGCTCTTTGTTGCGTAGCTCAAGCACGTTTCTACTTCATCTTTAGAGCCAATAATGCAAGGCACACGTTGATGAATTTCTTCAGGCATAACCTCTAGAATACGGCCCTCTCCCGTTTCCGCTTTACCGCCGGCCTGCTCCATGAGAAAGGCCATTGGGTTTGCTTCATACAGCAAGCGTAATTTACCCGGTTTGGATGGGTCGCGGTTGTCGAAGGGGTACATGAAGATACCGCCGCGACACAATAAACGATGAATATCTCCTACCATCGCGGCGACCCAACGCATATTGAAGTTTTTGCCCCTTGGCCCGTCTTTGCCCGCTAGCAGGTCGGCAATATACGCTTGCATTGATGGTTCCCAATGGCGTTGATTAGAGGCATTAATTGAAAACTCAGTCGTTTGCTCGGGCACTTGAATATTAGGGTGAGTTAATAAAAAGCCACCGTGAGTTTTATCCAAGGTGTAAATATGTGTGCCTCTGCCTGTAGTTAGCGCCAACATTGTTGATGGGCCATAAAGCACATACCCTGCTGCAACTATTTGCGTTCCCGGCTGTAAAAACGCTGATGGGTCTTCAGGCTCCATCCATTGCGGTGCATGGGTAATTGAAAATATAGTACCGATTAAGCTGTTAATTTCGGTATTCGATGAGCCATCTAAAGGGTCGAAACTAACGAGGTATTTACCTTCTGGATTACAAGGTACTACATCGTCCTCTTCTTCTGATGAAATGGCTTTTACATACCCAGATTCTCGAAGTGTATCTTTTAAAATATGGTTTGAGATTACGTCGAGCTTCTTTTGTGTTTCGCCCTGTACATTTTCAGATAGTGTAGAGCCAAGCACGCCAGCCAGTGCGCCCTGGCTTACGCGGAAAGATATCTCTTTACAACCAGCTAATAAGGTACGAATGAGCAGAATCAACTCAAGGGGTGCACCGTCTTTTTGCAATTGGGAATTTAAACGTTTCATTAAATGTAAGCCTTTTTTTCGTGTGTAGGGTGTAATGATACGAGGTGCGCAGTTTTCCATTCTGGCTTTTCTCTCGTAACACCAACAAGCTAAAACCCGCCTGTTAAGGGCACATTCATAATTACAGTACAGTAAAATCAATGCTAAACCGATTGTAACCATGTTCTTACTGAATTAGAACACGCTAAATCAACGCCATTTACACAGCATACCAGTTTAATACTTTACCAAGGGGGAACCGGTAAATTGAATTATCTATTCGCTTTCGGGTTCTGATAGAGTACACCTAATAACATGAAAATGAATGAGAATGCGCGATGCATGTACATATTTTAGGCATTTGTGGCAGCTTTATGGGCGGTATTGCTGCTATAGCAAAATCCCTTGGCCACAAGGTAACAGGGTCTGATGCTAATGTTTACCCTCCCATGAGCACACAATTGGAAGCGCTGGGTATCATGCTTACCGAGGGCTACGATGAAGCGCAATTTTCGCCAGCTCCAGATATTGTGGTTATTGGGAATGCTATGTCACGAGGTAACCCTGCCGTAGAGTACGTCCTTAACCGCAATCTACCCTACACAAGTGGCCCGCAGTGGTTATTAGACAATTTATTAAAAGACAGATGGGTAATCGGTATTGCAGGCACACATGGCAAAACCACCACCAGCAGCATGGTAGCGTGGATCCTCGAGCACGCTGGTTTGAAGCCCGGCTATTTAATCGGGGGGGTGCCAGAAAACTTTGGCGTATCTGCTCGGGTTGGAGACTGTCCATTTTTTGTCATTGAGGCAGATGAATACGACAGTGCGTTTTTCGACAAACGCTCTAAATTTGTGCACTATCGCCCCAAAACGTTAGTAATTAATAATTTAGAATTTGACCATGCTGACATTTTTGCCGACCTTTCTGCTATTCAAACTCAGTTTCATCACTTAGTGAGAATGGTGCCAGAAAACGGCCTAATTCTTACTCCTAATCATACCCCATCAATAGAAGACACCTTGAAAAAGGGGTGCTGGTCATCAAGACAAGCACTGGGTAAAGAGTGGGCTGCAGAGCTGATTAACCAAGACGGAAGTGAGTTTTACGTTGTACATAATGGGTGTCAGGTTGGTTCAGTGAAATGGTCGCTATTAGGTCAACATAATGTAGATAATGCACTCATGGCGATTGCAAGTGCACATCATGCGGGGGTCACCTTGCCTGATGCCATTGACGCGCTGTCCCATTTTAAAAACGTAAAACGCAGAATGGAAATTAAAGGGAATGTGGACGGAATTACCGTATACGACGATTTTGCTCACCACCCTACCGCCATTGCGACCACATTAGATGGCTTGCGAAAAAAAGTGGGACACGCACGTATTTTGGCCGTATTAGAACCTCGCTCCAATACAATGAAGATGGGTGTCCATAAAGATACGCTTGCTGGCGCATGGCACCAAGCTGATGAGGTTTTCCTATTTGAACCTAGCGATATGGATTGGTCTTTATCGTTAGCGGTCGCCCATAGCGAGACACCCACACATTGCTTCAATAACATCGAAAATATTGTGCAAGCGCTCGTGGATACCGCGCAAGATGGTGACCATATTCTGGTCATGAGCAATGGCGGATTTGGTGGCATTCACAGTCAAATTTTAAGCGCCTTGAGCGCGCGGGAACAAAAGGCATAACAATGAAGCACGATAAGCAAGTGACACTTGCGATAACAGGCGCCTCCGGTGCACCCTATGCACTCACCTTGTTGCAATCTTTGGTAAAAGCCGACTATGAGGTATTTGTACTGATATCGTCTGCAGCCAAAGTGGTGTTTGCCACAGAAGAAAACGTAAAAATCCCCTCGCGCCCCAGCGATGCTGCTGCGTTTTTTAGTGAGCAATGCGGTGCAAAAGAAGGGCAGATTCAGGTTTTTGGAAAAGAGGAATGGTTTTCGCCAGTGGCCTCTGGCTCAGCAGCACCACGCAAAATGGTTGTGTGTCCATGCTCAACAGGTACCCTTTCATCCATTGCCATCGGTGCCAGTGACAATCTTATTGAGCGTGCCGCAGATGTAGTGTTAAAAGAACGCGGGCAACTTATTTTGGTGCCAAGAGAAATGCCACTGTCCTCTATCCATCTGGAAAATATGTTAAAACTGTCACAAATGGGTGCCACAATAATGCCTGCGGCACCCGGGTTTTACCACAACCCAAAGACCATAGATGATTTGGTCGACTTTGTTGTGGCAAGAATTCTCGACCACCTCGGTATTGAGCAATCCCTCGTTGCACGCTGGGGCTACCAATCTAAACACCATCAATAGGAACATTTATGTCAACGTTCGAAAGAACTTTTTTCGCTGTGACGCTTTTCGTGTCTACCACTCTACTTTCAAGTTCACCCGCACTGGGCTGGGGTCAAACCGGTCACCGTGTGACAGGCGCTATTGCGGAAAAATATTTAAGCCCGCTCTCTCAAGCCGCCCTAAAAGACCTGCTCCCTCGTGGTTCTTTAGCTCAAGCGTCAACGTATGCCGATGAAATGCGTTCAGACCCAAGTACGTTTTGGCGCAAAACGGCTTCTCCATGGCATTATGTCACCGTACCTGAGGGTCAAAACTACGTTAACGTAGGTGCCCCAGATGAAGGCGATGCGGTTACAGCGCTCTCACATTTTAAAAGTGTGCTTTTGAATGATGCCTCTACCGCAGAGGAAAAGCGTTTGGCATTGCGTTTTATCGTGCACATTATTGGTGATTTGCACCAACCTTTACATGCGGGGAATGGTACTGACAGAGGCGGCAACGATGAAAAATTGCAATTCTTCTGGCACGATTCCAACTTGCACCGCGTTTGGGACTCCGAAATGCTAGATCAGCGCAAAATGTCTTATACAGAGTGGACAGAGCAACTGAATCGTCAAATTACACCACAAAATATTCGTCAGTGGGCGTCTGTCGACCCATTCGTATGGATTCAAGAAAGCATTGAAATTCGCGACACCATATACCCTGAAGAGGGGGCCGAACTATCCTACGATTATCTTTACAATCATTTGCCTATTGCCACCGAACGTTTGCAAATGGCGGGGATTCGTATTGCCATGTATTTAAATCATATATTTGATAGCGAACACAATAACGCATCATAAAAAAGGAGGCCTTGGCCTCCTTTCTTCATATCAGGATACTATTTCATTCTAAATCAAGCGGTTCTGGCGATAAAATGACACCAGTACTATCGGCGTACAGGTGATCTTCTGGTAAAAAAGTTACCCCGCCAAAGTTCACGGGTACATCAACATCACCAATACTTTCACTTTCAGCATTAACCGGAATGGCCGCTACTGCGAAAACACCAATGTCTAAATCAGCTAAGGTATCAACTTCACGCACACTGCCGTAACACACTATCCCTTCCCAGTCGTTATCTATGGCAATTTGCGCAGACGTTGCATCAATAAGCGCGCGACGAACCGAGCCTCCTCCGTCAATCAGTAATACTTTTCCTGCTCCAGGCTGGGCCAGCACCCTATCAATTAACCCTCTGTCTTCAAAGCACTTAATCGTGGTTACTTCACCACCGAAAGAGTAGCGGCCGCCATAGCTTACAAATATGGGGTCGACAACATCGACACTATCGGCAAATAAATCGCATAATTCAGAAGTGTTGTAATCCATTGCTCTGCCTTACTTTAATTAAGTGAAGTGAATAACTTGATGGGTTTAGCATAGCATTAATTTAACGCTTGAAAACGTTAGATTACGCATCTTGATAAAATTCGAAGGTATTTTTCACATCGACCTCACCTTCCCTTTAATTTAGTGCCGTAATCGGATAATTAGCACATAAATTGCTAGCATTATTGTATTGGTGGCTGTCCACTACGACGTTTGAATGTTGTGACTGTCCATGATTTCCGTGATGATGTGTGTGTCCCACGCATGAAACCTGTGGGTGTCCAATACAGCTTCCCTTATCACGCAGTATGTAATAAAGGTTTCTTTTTTTTGTCACCGATTGGTCACAGTTAATTTTTAATCTGTGCATTAATTAATCGCAATGGGGTGCAAGGTGATGAACTTAAAATCCTTGACCAAATACGATACAGATCTTTTTTATTTCATTTACCGGCTAACGGTGAAAAGAGACTGTCGCAGCATTATCTGGTTATCCAAAACCGGCGACGGATACCTTTATTTTGTGATCGGCATGCTACTTTGGGCCTTTGAACCCGAGCATGGCGAGCTATTCCTCTATACCGCGCTGATGGCATATGCGTTGGAACTTCCTATCTATGTGCTGCTTAAGAAAATGTTCAAGCGACCACGCCCCTGTGATTTTCTAATGAATTTAACAGCACATGTCACTCCCTCAGATAAGTTCTCTTTGCCGTCAGGACACACGGCAGCCGCATGGCTTATGGCCAGTATAGTGGCGCACTATTATCCGCCCTTTGCCGTATTGGCCTATTGCTGGGCCTTACTGATAGGGCTATCAAGAGTACTGCTTGGTGTTCACTATCCTTCTGATGTCGTAGCGGGAACCTTACTTGGTATCACTATTGCGTCGTTGAGTATTTCCATTCTGGGGTAACATGAAATTATTGTATGGCGTGCAAGGTACCGGCAACGGGCATATTGCACGAGCACGAATTATGGCGGCTGCCCTTTCGCAGCGTTCAGATATTGACGTTGATTTTGTTTTTACCGGCCGCGCGCCCGATAAATACTTTGATATGGATGTGTTTGGACAGTACCAAACGCTTACAGGGCTAAGCTTTGTTACAAAACGAGGGCGCGTGGATCGCTGGGCGACATTACGCCAAGCGAACGTCAGCCAGTTCATCAAAGATGTGAGGCATTTTGATGCCTCAGGTTACGACTTATTAGTTAACGACTTTGAGCCGGTAACAGCATGGGCGGCTAAACGTCAAAATATTCCCTCCATATCAATTAGTCACCAAGCGGCGTTTGCCTACGATGTACCAAAATCTGGTGATACCCTTATTGACAAAGTTCTCATGAAAAACTTCGCCCCTACCGACATTCAGTTGGGTGTGCACTGGTATCATTTTAATCAACCCATTATTCCGCCATTTGTGGCAGACAAACCCGCTTCTATGCCCGGAAAAGGTCATATTCTTGTGTATTTGCCCTTTGAGGATGTGGCTGATATACAACAAATGTTAGAGCCTATTAGCGATCAAGTTTTTCAGTGTTTTCACCCCAATATCAGTGAAATCAAAGAAGCAGGACATATCCAATGGAATCCCACGTCTAAGCAGCATTTTCAGCGGGCATTGCAGCATTGTAGTGGTGTCATCGCAAACGGGGGCTTCGAACTTTCAAGCGAAGCATTGCAACTAGGTAAAAAGTTACTTATCAAGCCACTACATGGGCAATTTGAGCAATTATCAAACGTGCTGACGTTGAATAAACTCGACCTTTGCCAAACCTTATTTCAATTAGATACTGATATTGTTGAAGAATGGCTAGAAGCACCAGACATCGAAGCCATTGCCTTTCCAGACAATCCTGACGTTCTTATCGATTGGCTCAAAAAAGGGGATTGGAAAGACACACAAACTTTATGCAACGAACTTTGGCAAAACGTGCATTATGGCGATAAAACCCAAGAACGCTTATTGGCTCTTGCATTTTAATCCCGCAATGCGATGATAGCGGCATTTGATGTAGCTTTTGCGGGAAATTTCGTGCTTAAAAAGTGGGTTGTACTAGTTTTTATCACCATGGCATTAACAGGCTGTGGTTACAAAGGGGCGCTATATATTCCTCAAGCGCCTGAGCAAAATGCACCTGACGATGAGTCGAATAATGCAGTGCCTTCAAGCACCTTGCCACGCTCCCCCACCTCCACCTCGGGAGAATCTAATTAATGGATTTTTTTGCTTATAAAAACAACCAACTTTTTGCCGAAGATGTTGCCGTCAGTGACATCGTTAAATCTCATGGCACCCCTTTATACGTCTACTCGCGTGCAACATTAGAGCGCCATTGGCATGCGTTTAACGACGCTATAGGCGAACACCCTCACCTTATTTGCTACGCAGTGAAAGCCAACTCAAACCTTGGTGTTTTAAGTGCCTTGGCAAAACTAGGCTCTGGCTTCGACATTGTCTCTGGCGGTGAACTCGCACGGGTGATTGAAGCAGGCGGAGATGCCAGCAAAGTTGTATTTTCAGGGGTAGGTAAGAAGGCCGATGAAATTGCTTACGCGCTAAATCAAGGCATCATGTGCTTTAACGTAGAGTCTGAACCTGAATTACATCGTATTAATGAAGTCGCTGGCAAACTGGGCAAAACCGCTCCCATTTCTTTGCGTATTAATCCAGATGTTGATGCCAAAACCCACCCTTATATTTCTACTGGGCTGAAAGCCAATAAGTTTGGTATTGCCCGTGAACGCGCCATTCAAACCTACGAGTTAGCCGCTTCACTCCCTCATCTCAATGTAGTGGGTATGGACTGCCACATTGGTTCTCAGCTTACGGAAATTGGCCCCTTTGTTGATGCACTAGAGCGTTTGCTTATTCTCATTGATGAATTAGCTGAAAAAGGCATTGTCATTTCCCACCTCGATGTAGGGGGTGGATTAGGGGTTACCTACAATGATGAAGCTCCTCCACATCCAAAAGAATACGCAGCTGCCATGGCTGAAAAAATGACGGGCCGTGAACAGCTCAAGCTCATTTTAGAACCAGGCCGAGCCATTGCCGCCAACGCTGGTATCTTGGTTACCGAAGTTGAGTTTATCAAGCAAGGGGAAGAGAAAAGTTTCGCCATTGTTGATGCTGCCATGAACGATTTACTGCGCCCAGCCCTTTACTCAGCATGGCAAAATATTATTCCTGTAAATCAACAAACCTCCTCTACGCCTTGTCTTTATGACGTGGTAGGGCCGGTATGCGAAACCGGTGATTTCATTGGTAAAGACCGCGAACTGGCCATTGCCCCAGGTGACTTACTAGCCGTAAGAAGCGCGGGTGCCTATGGTTTTGTGATGGCATCAAACTACAACAGCCGCTGCCGCCCAGCTGAAATAATGGTGGATGGTGACGAGTCAATTGTTGTGCGAGAACGAGAAATTCAAAAAGATCTCTGGAAAGGTGAGCATAAACTTACGTAAACTAGGGTCAAATTTAAAATAAAGATGCGCGGTTAATGCAGGTTCAGTTTTCAAAAATGCACGGTCTGGGTAATGACTTTATGGTGATTGATAACGTCACCCAGAACGTCTTTTTCTCAAAAGAGAAAATTCAGCAGTTAGCAAATCGAAATTTTGGTATCGGGTTTGATCAACTTCTCATGGTTGAACCTCCCTACGATCCTGAACAAGATTTCCATTATCGTATCTTTAACGCAGATGGCTCTGAGGTGGAACAGTGCGGTAACGGCGCACGTTGCTTTGCCCGATTTGTTAAACAAAAAGGCTTAATTAATCGCAACAAAATTGTGGTGAGTACGAAAGCGGGAAAAATGGTGTTGTACCTAGAAAAAGACGGGCAAGTTACCGTTAATATGGGCAAACCAGACTTTGTACCCGCTAATATTCCACTGAAAGCGAATAAACAAGAAAACACCTATATCTTGCGTCTTGATGATAAAACCTTATTTTGTGGTGCGGTGTCCATGGGCAACCCTCACTGCGTCATTGAAGTTGAGAACGTAGATACTGCCGACGTGCTGGATATTGGGCCATTGGTTGAAAGCCATGAACGCTTCCCTGAAAGGGTGAATGTTGGCTTTATGCAAATCATTAATGAGTCGCATATTCGGCTACGTGTATTTGAGCGGGGCTCCGGTGAAACACTCGCATGTGGAAGCGGTGCGTGCGCAGCAGTTGCAATTGGTCAAATACAAGGTAAATTAAGTAAGGATGTTCGGGTAGACTTACCCGGAGGAACACTGAGGATCCGCTGGCCTGGCCCAGATAGTGTGCTAAAAATGACAGGCCCAGCTGAACACGTCTACGACGGACAAATAAACCTATGAGTGAAATTTCAGGGCAAACGAGCGCTTCTGCATTGGTGGAGGTATTTTCTGGTGACAGTACGTTATCGCCGCAAGATGTGTACACCTTCTTAGCACAAAACCCTGATTTTTTTATACGCTATCCTGAGTTACTCGAAAAAATTAAAATTCCCCATGCGCAGAAAGGCAGTATTTCTTTAGTCGAAATTCAAAGCGAACAGCTTCGAAAGAAAGTACGCCAACTCAACCTTAAGCTGTCGCAGTTAGTTAGCATTGCCAAGCAAAACGAAAAGATTTATCGCGTTTACACCGACCTCAACGTTCAGCTTCTACGCTGCGAAAGCGTTGCCGAGGTGCAGTTTACGCTGGAAGATGTATTGCAAGAGCGGTTGCAATTGTCCTCAGCGGTTATTAAGAGTTTTAAAGGCCCTCACGCTATTCCTGAATTACAAAAGCGGCTGTTTACTGAGAAGCGATTTAAATCGTCGTCGTTCTTTTTCGGTCGCTTATCGCAACATGAGCGCCAATTATTATTTGCGGAAAGCAGTGCCGAATCTGTTGCCCTTATTCTGCTTGGTGACCAAGAAGATTTGGGCATCTTAGGGATAAGCAGTAGCGATGCCAGCCATTTTACTCCAGACATGGACACCTTGTTATTGCAACAACTTCAGCAAGTGCTAAACATTATCTTACCTGAGATGATGGGGTATTAGTTTTCGTGGAAACGGAAACATTGCTTAGTCCCAACTGCCAACACTGGCTTGATAAATTTATTTTACACTTACAAGTGGAACGTGGCCTATCAGCTCACACACTCAGTAATTATCAGCGCCAACTCCAAGACATCGCAAAGACACTTCATCTTCAGGAGTGGTCTAGCATTACCCCTGTAGATGTAAAACGTGTCATGGCTAATGCCAAGTTGGCTGGGCATAAGCCGCGCAGTATTGCCCTTCGTTTGTCTGCACTGCGTACCTTTTGCCAATACCTTATAGAGCAAAAACAACTGTTCAGTAACCCTGTGGAAGGAGTTTCAGCGCCCAAACAAGGCAAGCCATTGCCCAAACAACTCAGCGTTGATGAAATGCAGCAACTGTTAAGCAATGACGCACAAAGTAGCGGCGATGAAGGCATTGCGTGTCGCGATGCGGCTATGTTCGAGTTGCTATACGGCTGTGGCTTGCGGTTAAGTGAACTCACGGGTCTAAACCTAAGTGATTATCAAAAAGATGGCACCATTAGGGTAATGGGAAAAGGCAGTAAACAGCGCATTCTTCCTTTGGGTCGTCAAGCACAACGGGCGTTAAACGCGTGGCTAAAAGTTCGACCTGCATACACAACACCCTATGAAAATGCTGTCTTCGTAAGTAAACGTAAAACCCGCATATCAAATCGACAGGTGGCAAACCGGCTAAATCATCTCGCCCAACAACAACATCTTTCACAAACCGTCAGCCCGCACAAACTGCGCCATTCCTTCGCCACACACGTATTGGAATCTAGCGGCGATTTACGAGCAGTACAAGAGTTGTTGGGTCACGCCAATTTATCAACAACCCAAGTGTATACACACCTCGATTTTCAACACCTCGCCAAAGTGTATGATGCCGCGCACCCTAGAGCACATAAAAAATAATGAAGGCAGCGTAATTTATGCAGTTTTTTCGATCTCTTCACGCCGTAAAGGCCATGACCTTTGATCTCGATGACACCCTTTACAATAATGAGCCCATTATTCAACGCGCGGAACGGGCACTTCAGCAACATATTCGAACCCACCACCCACGCGCGGCAGCACTAACCGCACAGCAATGGCTTCATCTTAAGAACAGCGCTATTGCCACGCGACCGGAATTAGCCTCAGATATGGGGCAGCTTCGCCTCACCGTGTTACGACAAGCGTTAACAGACGATGCTCAGGAACAAACATGGGATGAAGGCAAATTAGACGACGCAGTTATGGCCTGTTTTCACTGCTTTTACAACGCGCGTAGCCAGTTCACGTTAGCGGAAGAAATACATACAACATTAAAAACCTTAAGTGAACGTATGCCTCTCGTTGCTATTACCAATGGCAACGTCAATGCTAAGGCGATAGGCATAGACGCTTATTTTGACGACATTTATCACGCCAATCTATCTCGCCCTATGAAACCTTCACCAGTCATGTTTGAACAAGCGGCAGACAAACTAGGCATTGCGCCTCAGCATATTCTGCATGTGGGAGATAATTTACAAAAAGATGTGTATGCATCAATTAACGCTGGCTTTCAATCGGCTTGGTATGCCTGTAATCGCCCCATGGCGTTACAGCTAGAGAAAGTGTCAGTGCTGCCCCATGTCGTGTTGGACAATTTGTCTGAACTACTGGCGTTTTAGCCGCGAGGCTTGCCCTAACTTACTGGTCAAGCCGCACAGGTAAAATACTTAAACGTTGTCTTCTAGCACGTTTTGCCGCATAGACTCGCAAGGATTTTTGCATACTGGCCTGCCCACTACCTTAGCTGGCACACCTACAACGGTAACATGGGGAGGCACATGATTAAGTACCACGCTACCTGCGCCAACTTTCGCACCTTCACCCACTTCAATATTACCAAGAATTTTGGCCCCTGCCCCCACTAAGACACCCTGACGAATTTTTGGATGGCGGTCGCCAGATTCGTTGCCGGTACCACCAAGGGTGACACTTTGTAAAATAGAAACATTGTCTTCTATGACTGCAGTTTCACCCACTACAATACCGGTGGCGTGGTCAAACATAACACCTTTACCGATACGGGCGGCTGGGTGAATGTCTACACCAAAACTCGACGAGTTACGGCTTTGCAAAAATAAGGCAAGCTGGTGTCGTCCATGCAGCCATAAATAGTGTGCCATTCGATGCACTTGCACCGCATGAAAACCCTTGAAATGCAGTAGAGGAGTTAGGTAATCACCCACTGCGGCATCTCGCGCCTTAATGGCTTGAATGTCAGCAATGGCCGCTTCGCTGATACCGGGTTCAAGCAAATAAGCTTCGTCAAACACCTCTCGAATGGCCAAAGCAGGCATAACGTCATCGGCCATTTTATTAGATAAAATAAAGCTCAGAGACGACTCAAAATTATGATGTGCCAACACACTGGCATGCACATAGCTCGATAGTAACGGCTCACTCTCTGCAACTTTATGTGCTTCTTGTTTCAGCGACGTCCAAAAATCGATGGGCGCAGACATGGCATTCATTGGCGTTTCCTATAAGAAGTGTCTAACCTAATACCGCGGTACGCAAACACGTAACCCGTATTCATCGTTATTTTACCTGAGTTTACTGGCTAGCTGTACACAAGTGTTACCCAGCAAGCGTATTATTCGATCAATTTGTCGAATAACTTTGCTATAGGTTATTCCACACACAACTAACGAGTGCCATCCGCGCCTTTTCACTATGCATTGAAAAAGGGAGAGTTGAAAAACTGGACTGTATAAATTAACAGTCAGCTGGCATAATACCGCGGTTATTCATTGCAACGAATTAGGTAAATCACACTATGGATGTATCCAGACTGCTTGACGAGCTCAACGACAAACAACGTGAAGCGGTAGCTGCGCCCTTATCAAATGCCCTTGTACTGGCAGGCGCCGGTAGTGGTAAAACCCGTGTTTTGGTGCATCGTATAGCCTGGTTAATGGAAGTCGAAAACATCACGCCCTTCTCCATATTAGCCGTAACCTTCACCAATAAAGCGGCCAGAGAAATGCGTGGTCGTATTGAATCGTTAATGGGTAGAAGCTTACACAACATGTGGATTGGCACATTCCATGGCCTTGCCCACCGGCTGCTTCGTGCCCACCACGCAGAAGCAGGCTTGCCGGAAAACTTCCAGATTCTTGATTCTGACGATCAATATCGGCTTATTAAACGTATTTTAAAAGCCATGAATTTAGACGAAAAACACTGGGCGCCTCGCCAAGTGCAATGGTACATCAACGGCAATAAAGACGAAGGTTTACGTCCGCAACATATTGAAACCCATGGCGATCACATTCAAAAGAAGATGCGCGAAATATACGCCGCATATCAAGATGCTTGTGACCGCTCAGGCCTTGTCGACTTTGCCGAATTATTATTAAGAGCGCACGAGCTCTGGGCCAAGAACCCAGACGTTTTAGCCCACTATCAGCGCCGTTTTCGTGCAGTCTTAGTAGACGAATTTCAAGATACCAATAACATTCAATATGCATGGCTTCGCATGTTGTGCAGCGGCGACACCAACAATATTATGATTGTGGGGGATGATGACCAGTCTATCTATGGCTGGCGTGGTGCTAACGTAGACAATATTCAGCATTTCCTTAAAGATTTCGACAACCCAACCACGGTTCGTCTTGAGCAAAATTACCGCTCCACCGGCAATATCTTAAAAGCGGCTAACACAGTCATTGATAACAATACCGGCCGGTTGGGCAAAGAGCTTTGGACTGAAGACGGTCAAGGCGAGCTTATCTCGGTATACGCCGGCTTTAATGAATTAGATGAAGCGCGCTTTATTGTCTCTAAAATTAAAGACTGGCTACATCAAGGCAATGCATTAAAAGATACCGCTATTTTATACCGTAACAACGCCCAGTCGCGGGTACTCGAAGAAGCCCTCTTGCACGAAGGCATCGCTTACCGTATTTATGGGGGATTACGATTCTTCGAACGCCAAGAAATTAAAGACGCGCTTGGTTATTTACGTATGATCAACCACCCGCATGATGACGCGGCCTTTGAGCGTGTTGTGAATACACCAAGTCGTGGTATTGGCGAAAAAACCTTGTCTCAAGTGCGAGAAACGGCTCGTGCGCACAACTGCTCTATGTGGCAAGCCAGCCAATTGCTGATCAATGAAAAAGCGTTAAAAGGGCGGGCGTTAAATGCCATGCAAAGCTTTGCGCTCTTAATAAGCGAGCTAGAACAGGCCACCACTGAAGCGCCTCTCGAAGAGCAAGCTGATGTTGCTATACGTCAATCTGGCTTGTATGCCATGTACCAAGCGGAGCGAGGCGAGAAAGCGCAAGCCAGATTAGAAAACTTAGAAGAATTAGTCACGGCGTGTAAGCAGTTTATTGTGCCCGAAGAAGCGGAAGAAATGACGCCCCTTTCCGCCTTTCTCGCCCACGCGTCACTTGAAGCCGGCGAACAACAAGCCGATAAAGATCAAGACGCAGTCCAAATGATGACGATACATACTGCAAAGGGCTTAGAGTTTCCTCTTGTTTTCATGGCCGGTGTAGAAGAAGGGATGTTTCCCAGCCAAATGACCAACGACGAACCCGGCAGAATGGAAGAAGAGCGTCGCCTCTGTTATGTGGGCATGACACGGGCTATGCAAAAGTTATATATTACCTATGCAGAAAGTCGCCGCTTGTATGGCCAAGATAAATATCATACGGCGTCTCGCTTTATTAAGGAAATACCTGCAGACTGTGTAGAAGAAGTTCGCTTACGCACCACTATTTCGCGGCCCGTTCACAGTCGATTTAGCCAAGCAACGTCACATGCCTCCTTTGAAGATACCGGGTTTCAACTGGGTCAGCGGGTTGTGCATAGGAAGTTTGGCGAAGGTATTGTATTAAATTACGAAGGCAGCGGCGAGCACGCACGCGTACAAGTAAATTTTGATGAATTTGGTACCAAATGGTTGGTGCTAGCATACGCTAAGTTGGAGCAAGCGTAACCCTTTGGCAAGGCAGCCTACGATTAAGTAGAGTGATATGCAGCAACATGTGCTGGTGATAGAGAATAATCACACCAACGTAGACATCGTTTCAAAACTTGTTCGCAAGGCTGGCCTCATTCCGGTGGGTGCAAGTTCACTAACCGAAGCGAAAGTACGCTTTGCCAATAGGGTGCCAGAGCAATTTTTGTGCGCTGTTGTGGCTTATGTGCTGCCCGATGCCAAGCAAGGTGAAGCCATAGATTTCACCATTGAAGCTTACATTCCGACTATCGTGACCACTGAAAACCTCGACGCCTGTACCCGCGACAAGGTGCTGTCCAAAGATGTTGTAGACTACATTCCCAAAGAAAATGCGCAAAACTACGACTATCTTAACCGTTTGCTGGCACGGTTAGAAAAAAACAAATCTACCGGCGTCATCGTTGTCAGCACCCATCGTGTGCAACGTAAGCACATGATCTCACTACTTATTCGTCATAACTTTGTAGTATATGATTGCCTCACTGCCCATGACGCCATGCGCTTGTTGTCGCAACATCAACATATTCGTCTTGTGATTACAGATAATCAATTACCCGATATGTCGGGCACGTATTTTGTTTCCAGCCTACGCAAGGCGTTTTCAAAAGAGCAACTGGCAATTATGGGGATTGCCGGAGGACAGGGAATGCTCATGTCGGCGCATTTTATAAAAAGTGGCGCGAACGATTTTTTACGTCTGCCTTTTTGTCATGAAGAGTTTTTGTGTCGTGTGATGCAAAATGTGGAATACATTGAAAGCGTAGAAGCCATTCGACGGGCGGCGAACACAGATTACCTCACTGGGCTACCGAACAGGCGGCACTTTTTTTACACAGTCACCGTCAAACATCAAACATTGTCTAATAGTCACGCCCTTGCGCTTATCGACTTAGATCACTTTAAGCGTATCAACGACACTTATGGTCATGATGCAGGAGACAGTGTATTAAAGACAGTGGGGCGGCTATTAGAAGATGCCTTTAGCGAACACATCGTTGCGCGCTTTGGCGGCGAAGAATTTTGTGTGTACTTCCCTTACCATGATGGTCGTTACGCCAAAGATCAACTCGATGCTTTTCGCGTTACATTAGAAAAGCAGGCCATTTTGGTTACCGACGCTACGGTTAATGTTACCTGTAGCATCGGTATTGCTGATCATACCACACAAAGTATTGAAGAGCTTCTTAGTGCCGCCGACAGACAACTGTATTGCGCGAAAAATAACGGCAGAAATCAAATAAGCTATAACACCACACCGTTAGCCGGTTGACCTTTCTAGGGATTTTCTGGCCTTTCTTTGCTGAGAATAAGCCATCAAAGAGTCCACACTGAACACCGCTAACGCCAACCAGACAAAGCCGAATGTCACTAGCCTCGACTCTTCCAAAGGTTCCTCATACAAGCTTACCGCTAGAACAAACATAAGCGTAGGTCCTATGTATTGAAAAAAGCCCAGTGTTGAATACATGATACGGCGCGCCGCGGCCGTAAAGCATAATAGGGGCGCCGTGGTAACCACACCCGCGGCTAGCAGTAATACATTTAATGACATGCTATTACTCAATAAGTCACTGTATGCAGAGCCAAACATAAGCCAATAAATGAGGGCAAAAGGCGAGAGCATTAACGTTTCAATAAACAAACCGGGTAATGAATCTACCGCTACCTTTTTTCGTAATAAGCCATAAATACTAAAACTGAACGCCAGCACAAGTGCAATCCAAGGCAAATACCCATAGGAAAATACCAGTACTGCAACGCCAATAACCGCAAGCCCTACTGCCAGCTTTTGATAGCGCCTAAGGCGTTCTCCTAAAAATACGCGGCCCAAGAACACATTTAATAAGGGATTAATGTAGTAACCTAAGCTGGCATCCAGGATATGGTCGTTATTAATAGCCCAGATAAACAGCAACCAATTTGCCCCTAATAATAAGCCTGCTACAAATAATACCTGCATGACTTTGCGATTTTTAACGGCCGCAAAGACCTTTGGCCATTGCTTTAATCCAAAAATTAAAACGAACAACAGTAACGCCGACCAAATTACCCTGTGCATCAATATTTCAGCCGCAGGGATCATCGCTAGCTGTTTAAAATACAAGGGCGCCACACCCCACATAGAATACGCAGCAATGGCACACAAAACACCGACTTTAGCGGCAGAGGTAGCAGTAACAGATTGAGACAAGCCTAACTCCAGCGAGTAATAAAACGAAGACACCATAAAAGCAGCAATAAGACACTTACAGTAAAAAGAGTGAACCTAAGCCGAGAAATGCCACGAAGCCAACGATGTCTGTGACTGTGGTTAATATAACTGAACCTGACAAGGCGGGGTCTATTTTCAGCTTATCCAAAATCACAGGCACAAATACCCCCGCCAGTGCCGCCGCCACTATATTGAATAAAATGGCTAGACAAATCACAACACCAAGCAAGACATCGGTAAACCAAAAATACGCCACCACCCCAATAACAAGGGCCCAAATAACGCCGTTTACTCCACCCACTTTTAACTCTTTCACCATAAGCGCGCGTATATTGGCACTGGTAACTTGCCCTAAGGCCAGCCCTCGCACAATCAGCGTAAGGGTTTGGCTACCTGCAATACCACCCATGCTGGCCACCACTGGCATCAACACCGCTAACGCCACAACCTGTTGCAGCGTGGCTTCGAAAAGGCCGATAAACCAAGAAGCTAAAAATGCTGTTAGCAAATTAATACCCAACCAAAGCGCACGATTACGAGCACTTTTTGCCACCGGCGAGAATAAATCTTCATCTTCATCCATACCTGCCGAGGCCATCACTTGGCGCTCATAAAACTCATTAATCAATTCACTGGCAGAGGTAATATCCAAGCGCCCTATAAGCTTGCTGTTCTCATCCACAACAGGAAGGGCAGACAAACCGGAGCGCTGTACTTGCAAAGACGCGGTAGAAACCTCTTCTGTAGCATCTAATATTGCAGCGCTTTCTTCTGCTAACTGAACGAGTGATGTATGTTCTTGTGCTGCAAACAGCTTGTTCACTTTGACCAACGCAGAAAACTGGCCCGAGCGATTGACCAAATAGATGCTGTCACAGTGTTGCGGCAATTCACGACGCAAAAGCCTTAACCCCTCTCGCACTTTTGCATTCGCTGGCAATACCAGTAGTTCGTGGTTTACCCAGTGACCCACTTGCGAATCAGGGAACTGAGTAGCTTCGCGAAAGTACTTTCTTTCTTGGCTATCTAGCGTTTGGTAGGCTAAATCCACCAGCTTTGTGGGTAATGAGTCGAGAAGCTCAAGCAAGTCTTCGGCGTCAATGTCGGAGAAAATAGAGGCCCATTCGTGATGCGCCGTGGCATCAATCAGAATTTCTCGGGGGTCACTACGCATCTCCACCAGCACGGAAAGCTTTTTATCCCGTGGCACGCCTTCCCAAATAATGAGGCGTCGCTCAACCGGCAATGACTCTAGAAGTGAGGCAATATAAACCGTGTCTTGGCTACTTAGTGCAGTTAAAATAACCGCTGGGTCGTCGCCCATGCTGTCGGTGACAAATTCTTCAATCAAATCTGGCAAGGGTTCTGCCACACTGCACCTCCAAAAAATTTAGATGACTACCCCAACATATAAGTGCCCGTACCAAATGCGATATGATCACCCGCTTCGTTGTGTAGCTCCATTCTGCACACGGCTAATTTACTCCCTTTTCGAATAACCGCCGCCGTGGCAATAAAATGCGTGCCTCTTCCGGGTCGTAAGTAGTCCACGCGCATATCTACCGTACCCATTGTTGCGAGCCGCTTTTGCAAGCTGAGTAACTCGCTATCTTGCGTTTGATGAATAGTTTCAATAATGGCAGTAATGCCGCCTACGGTATCTAATAAACTTGCTGTCACACCGCCGTGAAGGATTTTTTGCAAGGGGTTTCCAGTTAATGCTTCACGCCATGCTAGATGTAACTCTACGCCCTGACCTCGTGGGATAAAGTCTAAACCCAACAATTGGTTAAATGGCATTGTATCACGGAACAAACTGATTACATGCGTAATCATTTTCTCTCGCAAAGGGTTTAATTGGGTGTGTGTCTCAGACATATAAATCGCCTCTTCTTAATGTCGTCTCTCAAGCGAGATTAGCCCAATACACACAAGCCAATTGTTTTATCTATTGATACTTGAATATTTTAATCCTGAATTTTAGTCCAGTTTTTACGTTTCTCCCGTGAAGATTGGATGAAAAAGGCGTAAAATCCCCCGTTATGACAACTGCAATCCCCAACACCACACAAGACTCACCGTTACCTCCCGCCGCTACGCCTGAAACCGTGCTAAAAGACGTGTTTGGTTATGACGCTTTTCGCGAGGGACAGGGTGATGTTATCCACCACGTTTGTAACGGGGGGGATGCCTTAGTATTGCTACCCACTGGCGGTGGTAAGTCGTTGTGTTACCAAATTCCAGCGTTAGTGATGCAGGGCACTACCATCGTGGTGTCACCGTTAATTTCATTAATGCAAGATCAGGTGGAACAACTACTCGCGCTTGGGGTAAGCGCCGCATACCTAAATTCAACGCTATCGACCGACACCCAATCGGACATTGCAGATAAACTCATTAACGGCAAATTAGATTTGCTCTACGTATCGCCAGAACGTTTACTTCAGTTTGGTTTCCAGCAAACCTTAAAACACGCTGATATTTCTCTGTTTGCGATAGATGAAGCACATTGTGTGTCGCACTGGGGGCACGATTTCAGACAAGACTATCGCGCGCTTGGGCAGATAAAGTCACGGTTTAAAGATATTCCTGTTATTGGCTTAACAGCCACTGCTGATGCAGCCACACAACAAGATATTCTAACCCAACTTCAGTTAGACGCGCCTTTGGTGTACAAGGGCAGCTTTGACAGGCCCAATATCCGCTATCGCGTCATGTCGAAATATAAGGCGTTCGAGCAAGTCGTTGCTTATGTAAAACAACAAGATGGCAGTGGAATTATCTACTGTAATAGCCGGGCGAAAGTTGACGATTTACATGCAAAGCTATTTCGTCAGGGCTTCCGGTGCGCTGCCTATCATGCTGGGCTAGATACCGATGAACGAGAGTTTGTTCAGCGTCAATTCCTTACCGACAAAATTGATATTGTGGTGGCAACTGTTGCCTTTGGCATGGGCATCAACAAATCCAACGTGCGCTACGTCGTGCATCATGATGTTCCCCGAAGTATAGAAAGCTATTATCAAGAAACCGGTCGCGCGGGGCGTGACGGCCTCGAATCGGAAGCCTTACTCTTATTTGATGAGAAAGACGCTGCGCGGGTCAAGCAGTGGATAAGCCAAGGTGAACTGGAAGACAGAAACCAAATTGAGTTGCAAAAATTTGCTGCCATGGAAGCCTTTTCTGAAGCACAAACCTGTCGCCGCCAAGTACTGCTGAACTATTTTTCACAATTCAGTGATAGCGCCTGTGGCAACTGCGATATCTGTCTTGACCCACCTAAAATGATAGATGGCACTGTGATAAGTCAAAAAGTGTTGTCCTGTGTACTGCGCTTACAACAGCAAGCGGCTACTCAGTATGTTATTGATGTATTGCGAGGAAAGCAGCTTAAACGTCTGCAAGAGGCGGGACATCATCAGCTCTCCACGTATGGTATAGGCAAAGACAAGTCCGACAGTTATTGGCATAACATCATTAATCAACTTATTCACAAAGGCCTTATCCGGGTGGATATTACCGCCAACGCGGCACTACGGTTAACCGAAGCAGCTCGGCCTGTATTGAAGGGCGAAATTGCCATTCAGCTTGCTACGCCAAGGTTAGAATTCAAGCCTGATAAAAAAGCCAAACAAGCGCCGAGTAATTATGATCGCACCCTCTTTATGAGGCTCAAGCATTTGCGCAAAGTACTGGCGGAAGAAAATGAAGTCCCCCCTTACGTGGTGTTTAGTGATGCCACGTTAGTGGACATGGCCTCTAAGCTTCCCACCACCAAAGACACCATGCTAGATGTCAGTGGTGTTGGGCAAACTAAACTCACCCGCTATGGCGACGCCTTTATGCAGCTTATTGGCGACTACGTTAATCGCGAAGCCTAGTGCGAGAGAATTGCAACAAGCGCGCCGAAAACTAGGCGTAGGCGTATTCACCGCCTTTTGCTAAGGCTTGTTGGTAAGCGGGACGGGCATGAACTCGCTTCACATAACCTTGTATGGCGGCGAAATCTTTTGCCTTTCCACTGGCCACGAGTGATTCAAGCGGGAATATCATTTGCACATCTGCCCCCGTGGGCTCGTCCCCAGCAAACCATGTGTGACTGGCAAGATACGACTCTACATAGCGTAAGCTTTGTGCCAAATTTGGCCCGTAATAGGCATTTAAAATTCCATCCACCAGCTTGTTCGTAATTGGTTTAATGAAAAACGGTTTTGCGCCTTTTTGCCTGGCTTTTTCCAACACCAGATTGGCCACCAGTGGCGGCATTAATGAGCCTTCGGCAAAATGCAACCAGAACAGATACTGCTGCAGTGCCTCGCCTTCAGTCGGTGAACAAAAGCTCTCTGACGCATAATGACGTACGAGGTACTCAACAATGGCACCCGATTCGGCAATGGCGCCGTCGGGCGTACTTAGCACAGGTGAACGGCCAAGGGGATGCACCGCTCTAAGCGAGTCTGGAGCCAAATTGGTTGTGCTGTCTCGTTGATAATGTTCAAGCTGGTAACTTACCCCAAGTTCTTCCAGTAGCCATAATATACGTTGTGAGCGCGAATTATTTAAATGATGTAAAGTGAGCATACCTCTCCCTAAGCTGTTTTTTGTAGGTGTTATTATTCCGCCTTCTACTATATACACAAATTCGCTTGGGGTAGTTTACTTCACGACAAATTTGCCATGTAATTTACTCACAATGACCCATTACCCCCTAGCTCCGACGAGGTTTCACATTCATGCCGCTACATGCAGCCAACCTTACCCACGCCATTCAATTAACAGAACACGGCGTAACCCTCGCACTGCCCTTGCCACAAACACCCCTTAAAACTCAACAATGGGTGGCACAGTTTGGTGCGCGTTTTGCGCTAAACCTAGGTGAGCCAGATTGGGGCGCCGACAGGTATCAAATAGCACTGTCTAACGAAGTAGTCAGCTGCCTGCTGTGTATCGAGTGGCTGTGCGAAGCTATTTGGCTTGAGCCTTTAGGAGCAAGTCAAAGCCCACAGCAACTGCATCGTTACCTCATAGATAGGTTAAAAACAGAAAACGCCTAGTGGTACAGAAGTTTTTTCTACAATGGGCTAAAGTTAAGCTAGTATAGCGATATGCAATTAATATTATTTGGAGCCTCGAACGCTGTTATGCCATTCATAAAAAAAGGAATTTTGGCATTTTTCAACGTGTTTCTCTTATTATCTCTTTTGGTAATAAGTGTGGCTGCTTGGCGTGTTCATGCCAGTGAACTTCATATCGACGAGCGCTTCGATATTGCTGTTATTAATCATAGCAGCACCTCCTTTGTGGCACACCAATCAGCCTCGTATCTTGATGTGCTTCATTCTACCCAAGCGCTTTCTACCACCCTGCCGTTAACCCTTGAAAATAGCCGCTTGTGGTTATCTGCTGAATTACGCAATACCGGGTTTAGCACTGTGCCACTGGTGTTGAATATAGACAGGCTAAATATTGATGACTTACAGATATACTTGCTAGACGATAATGCGCGTATTATTAAGTCCTATCGTTATCAAGCTGGAAAAGGGGACTATTCACTGAATAAGCCCCTGCCTGCGATTAGGTTGGCGTTTTCACTTAACGCGCAAGAACACTCTAGGCTATTAATTGGTGTCAAAGATGAAGGGCTTAGGCAATTTCCTATTTCCCTTTGGCATAAGCAAAGCTTGCAGCAATACGATAGAAACATGATGGTCATGCTCGGTGTATTACTGGGCATTTTAGGCATTATGGTGGGGTATTTTTTACTCTCTTATTTGTTTCAGCGAACACCCGCGCGGTTTTGGTTAGCCACGAATAACGCCATTTTGTTCGCGCTCTTTTTTGTGGCGCAAGGAGGGTTGGCTACTTGGCCTGCGCTCACCAACGCCAGCGAACCGCTATTCGCTATTTTACTGGGCGCAACATTCCTAAACTTGGCGAAGGTAACCCACAACTTATTTGTGCGAGTCCCGTTCTTTTTGCGCATTGTCTCGTTTTCACTCCCCCTAGCAATGACCATTTGGGCGCTGGTCAGCACCCCCTATAACGCCTCACTAATATTGATGGCAATGTGCCCCATAATTGGGGTGTATCATGTGCTTTTGGCGATGATCTTCAAGGACAGGCGAAATCAAGCGCTTAGCTATATTTTTTGCATGGCGTGGCTGTTCTTTACTGTGTTGTACGCCATATTTGTAAAAACCCTGCTGGGAACGCTCATTTATACCACTCCCTTGGTCTTTTTTATTCTTGCGTTATTGTCTATCGGCTTGCTCTGTTTAGGGTTTAGCGTAGAGCTAAAAGAGCGCAGCTTTAATGTTCAAAAGCTGTTAGAGCGAGAAGCCACCATTACAAGTTTAAATCGTTTTTACGATTTGTTTCGCAATTCTGCAGAAGGCTTGTATACCTCAACGTTAGAAGGTGACATCAAAACCGTTAACCCCGCCATGTGCGCCCTCTTTGGTTTTGAAGACGAAACGCAAATGCTAGAAACCATAAAAAATACCAAGCAGTTTTACGCCAATACTGAAGACCGAGATGTGCTGGTAGGCGAATTGCTAGAAAGTGGTATTGTCATGGGGCGTGAAATTAAAGGGGTTAAGGCCGATGGCAGCGAATTTTGGTTTTCCATTTCTTGCCAAATACGCGCCGCTGAAGAAGGCAATTTTCTCTATGGCTCTATTATTGATGTCACCGAGAAAAAACAGTCTGATTTAAGCTTGCAATATCTGGCTACTCACGACTCATTAACCGGTGTATTTAACCGACGTCAATTTGAAAATACGCTGAAAGCCAAATTAGCGGCCAAAAGCACTGACGAGATAGCCATTCTTTACCTCGATTTAGACCGCTTTAAGGTGGTGAATGACACCTGCGGTCACAAAGCAGGTGACACATTAATTAAAGATATTGCCCAACTGCTAGAAAAAGCCTTACCGGAAAGCGCGATGCTTGCTCGCTTAGGGGGAGATGAGTTTGGCGTTATTATTGAGAAGGCATCACCTGAACAAGCCCATGAAATAGCAGAGAGTTTATTAAACGTCGCGCAAGAATTCCGATTTATGTGGGACAAGCGCATATTTCATCTTGGGGTAAGCATTGGCATGGTTGTCTGCGATAATTCAGACACCACCGGTGAGCAATATTTAAGCATGGCAGACGCCGCCTGCTATTTTGCAAAGGAACAAGGTCGCAACCAAATACATCTTTATCATAAAAACGATAAAAGCATGCAGCGCTACCAAAAAGAATTAGATTGGGTTACCACCATTAACCACGCCCATGATGAAGACCGTTTCTTATTGTACTACCAACTTATGCGTCCATTAACCAGCGCAAACGACGGCTTTTACTATGAAGTATTACTGCGTTTAAAAGATCGCGATGGCACAGTCATTGAACCCAATGCGTTTCTCCCTACCGCAGAGCGGTTTGAAATGAACGTAAAGATTGATAAGTGGGTTATCTCCAATACCTTTGAGTACTTGCATGCAAACCCTGAACATCTAGCTAACTTAAAACGCTGCAGCATTAATTTAAATTGTCACTCACTTGCCGACAGAGACTTTAAGTTATTTGTTTTAAATGCTTTCGACAAATATGCCATTCCCTATGACAAAATTTGCTTTGAAGTCATCGAATCTGTTGCAATTATCAAAATGGAAGACACCTTGCGTTTCATGCAGTCTTTTAAAGAGTTGGGATGTTCGTTCGCCCTTGATGACTTTGGTAGTGGCTTCTCTTCATATAACTACTTAAAAAGCCTGCCGGTGGATATTGTTAAAATTGACGGTGCCTTTATAAAGGATATGCTCAACGATCCTGTCGATGTGGCCATGGTCGCGTCAATTAAAGAAGTGGCGAAAGCCATGGGCATGACGACGGTGGCGGAGTTTGTAGAGTCTGATGCCACCATGGCGCAGCTTGGAAGAATAGGCATTGATTTCGCCCAGGGCTTCAGTGTGTCTGCCCCTAAACCTCTCAATACATTTACCCCGTTATAAACTAGACTATATTGAAAGCGCCTTAGGCTACCCAATCAAATTGATATAATGTAACATGCCTCTCCAAAATTTAATGGGAGGTGTGTGTCTTTAGCCCTTGTAAAGGAAAAAAGCACCCCCAAATAACGCTTATGAAGATGGGTGTAGAAGTAACATGAGCAGCAAACAGCCAAAATACGAATATGTCAGTTCCGCTAAATTGCCTACCCGCATGGGCAATTTCAAGATCCATGGTTTCGTTGAAGCCAGTGGGCAGGAGCATGTGGCTTTATCTTACGGCGACTGGAAAGACAACGACGTGGTGCCTATTCGTATTCATTCTGAATGCCTAACTGGCGACTCGCTTTTTAGCACCCGCTGCGACTGTGGTTTTCAGCTTGAGAAAGCCATGCAAAATATTGTTGATAATGGTTGTGGCGTGCTTTTATATTTGCGCCAAGAAGGTCGTGGAATTGGCTTACTGAATAAAATTCGCGCCTATAATCTACAAGATAGCGGCATGGATACCGTTGAAGCCAACGAACATTTGGGCTTTGATGCTGACTTACGCAGCTACGATATTTGTAAAGTGATGCTCGACACCTTGAAAGTAAGTCGCGTTGAACTGATGACCAATAACCCCAAAAAATTGGCTGCTCTTAAAGGGTTAGGTATTGATGTTGTCGCACGTAAGCCCATTGACCATGGCATCACCGAAGACAACAAAGGCTATATCAAAACAAAAACTGAAAAGCTAGGGCACGCCTTCGACCCCCACGCATTTAAGTAAGCTATTACCCGCTTAACTATCTTTCGCTGCCTATTCGTTTAACCAAACTGAGCCCTGTTCAGTTTGGTTCAGCTTAGGTTAATATCCCAAGGTTTATAACGTATACATACTTTTATATCTCTACCACTATGCTTAATCACAAGCAGCTTGGTTAGAGTGAGGAGAATGTATGAAAAACGTCACCTTATCAATACTCTTGCTACTGGGTAGTGGTGCAGTTCTAGTGCCTACCTTTGCGTCTGCCTCCAGCCAAAGTCAAACCCAAGTAGAGGTTGCCGACTATTCAGATGCACAACTAGATAGCCTATTGGCGCCTATTGCGCTATACCCTGATGCACTGTTAACGCATATTCTTATTGCTACCACGTATCCCCTTGATGTGATTGCCGCCGACCGCTGGCGGCAAAGTAACACGCACCTTACTGCGCAACAAGTTGAGCAGGTCATCACCCCTATCAGCTGGGATCCCAGTGTAAAAGCCATTGCGCCTTTTACCGATATTTTGCATACCATGGCAGAAGATATCGACTGGATGGAGCAAGTTGGTGACAACATGTTAGTGAATGAAGACAGGGTATTAGACCGCATTCAGGTTTTGCGACAACATGCCTATCACTCTGGCAATTTACGCACCAATGATTACCTTGATGTTGCGCAAGAAAGTAGCATCATTTATATCGCTCCGCGGCATCGAGAGACCATCTATGTGCCCTATTACAACCCCACACATGTCTTTGGTCACTGGAATCACAGTATTGCACCTTATCACTGGCACTTTGGTGTGAGTGTGCACCAAAGTGCGAGAATTTATTGGTCGCCTCGCGTACACCTTTCTACCTTATTCTATTTTGGTGGCATTCACTGGCATAACCGCCATCTTGTTGTGCATCGTGGTCCGGTGACACGCTATTACCGCCATACACCTGTAAAGCGGGTTTACAGTAAAGGCTACCAACGTTGGAACCATAATGTTGACCACCGCCGTGCGCGCTATTCACAGCGGGTGACACATACGGCGCCAAAACGTTACCAGCACAAGCAAACCATCATGGTAAATAAACCCGGCAACAAGCATCAAATTAAAACAGGCACCCCTAATAGACATACCCTGGTACGTCACAGTGAACTCAAAAATAAGTTATCGGACAATCGAAATCGTAATAGGACAGTACGCAACAATCAGGGCACGATAGACACAACACGAGGAAATAAATCCCATAAAAACACGGTACGCGAGAACAAATCTGGTAATAACCAGTACCGTGAAAAACGTGTTCAAGACAAGGGGGTAAGAGGAAACCAACGCTATGCAAATGTGCAACAAAAGCTTAGCCGTCAGTCACACAAGCCGGCGACTAATAGCAATAAGTCGTCCTCGACACGCCATGAGCCATCGCTAAAAAGAAGCCATAATAGTAGCAATAACCGACATTCTGTAAGTCCACAAAGACAGGCTAAGCATAGCTCACCAGCATCTCGAAACGTTAGTCGGTACAGCGATAAATCTCATAGTCGCGGCCTAAAACAAGCCTCGTACCCCGCCCAAAAAAGTGCCTCACTCGAATGTGGGGCGCTTTTTTATGAATTGCGTGATCGCCTACGGATTTAAAGCGTCTTGCTGATGCATCGCTAAAAATGCGTCCACAAATTTCTGAGGCGATGAAGGGGATAAATTAAAGTACAGCGACGGCTCTATCAGCTCAAGCTCCATCAACGCCCACTCACCTTTACAGCGCACCAGATCTACACGTGCATACAACGCCTGTTCCGGCATGGCGTCAAGGGCTCGAAGAGCTGCGTCTAACATCGTCTGATCAGGTTCAATAAGATGCAGTGCCCCACCATGTTCTTCTTGTACACGAAAATCACCCGACTTGGGTACTTTTCGTATGCTGTGGCTAAACGCCCCGGCAAAATAAAACAGTGAATACTCACCTTCTTCTACAATGGAGGGAAGAAATGGCTGAATCATGTGTTTCCGCTCAGCAAAACAGCGAGATAAAGTCGGTATAAATTGGGTAATATTATCTCGGCTCACCTTGTAAGTATCGTCGGCATTGGCGCTTAATATGGGCTTGATAATTAGGGTGTCGGTGGCAAAAACGTCAAATTGCTGTACCAAGGTGTCTACTGAAAAGTGGGACTGCCAAAACGTCGGTACAGTACTCACCCCTCTATCTTTTAAATCTAAAAGGTAGCTTTTTTCAATATTCCACTTTATCAAGGTTAATGGGTTCAGCAATTTTGCTTTCGATTTATCGATACTCTCCAGACAGGCGGTAAACTCAGACGGATACTGCTGATAGTCCCAAGTACTGCGCACGATGACATAATCATAATCGCTCCAGTTGATGTCTTTATTGTGCCAAGACAACGTGGCTACCTGCCACCCTGCCTGCTCAAAGAAGGGGATGAGTAAGGTATCGTAAACGAAAAAACCTTCTAAATTATCGGTAGATAGAAAAACAATTTTTGCCACTGCTTTAGGCCCTTTTAACGAAAGCGACGGGTCTGTAGTAGATAGTCTGCGTACGATGCATGACTGCTTTTTCATGAGGCTATGGTATCACTTAGGGTGTGCTTTAACACACCATCACTCTTGCTGCCTTTGTGGTTTTTAACCGATGTTTAGGGAATGAATGTGGGGGACGCTTGGCCCCCAGGGCTGTGTAAGGTTTTATATGGGGTAATTGCCCAGGTTATTTCGGCGACATACAGGCTAGTCGCTATGCTCTAGAATCATTGGCAATAATGGTTTTACGGCTAAATTGCGAGTGAATTATATTTAAGTCTTAGACTAAAGTTTTGTGGTCTAAACTCCTCACTCACCGTACTATTTTCGTTATTAGCACACACAGCATTTGTTGCCTACACTTATAAAAAGCGTACATTCTTTGGAGAGTCATATGCAGTACCCTTGGATTGCCGAAGGTCATAAGATCTTTCGCGCCGTCATTGTCATTCAATGGCTGATATCATTGGTTATTGGGTTTATCACTGGCGAACTACTGCCTGCATTTCTATTTGGTATTCCGATTGCTGCTATTCCTCTGCTGCTTAGCTTCTCACAGCCCTATGCTGCTATCAGCCGCCATGCCATGGCCATTGGTACGCAATTACTCACGGCGTTACATATTCACCAAAGTTTCGGCTTAATAGAAGTCCACTTTGAAATTTTTGTTATTTTGGCGTTTCTTTCCTACTTCAGAGATTGGACGGTGATTGCAATGGGGACGGCAGTGGTTGCGGTTCACCACATTTCTTTCTTTATTTTGCAAACCCAGGGCGCGCCGTTAGTGATATTTGAAGAAGGTCATGTGACATTCTCAATCCTATTAATGCACGCTGCGTTTGCCCTCGCGGAAGGCGGCGTACTTATGTATATGGCCAAACAAGCCCACCAAGAAGGTGCTGGTGCGGCGCAACTTCGCTTAGCGATTGAAGATATGCAAAAAGAAGCGGGGCGACTGGATTTAAGTGTAAACGTTGATGCTTCAAACCCTGTTACACGACCTTTCGCAGAGCTTATTGGCCAGGTTAAAGACTTAGTTGAACTAGCGTCATCGTTAACCGATGATGTGGTGCGTGGTTGCGGCAAAATGGAAAAAGCGGCTAGCGATATGTTTGAAATCACCCAAAATACAGATCAAGAGCTCGCCATGGTGTCTGCGTCTACCGAAGAAATTGCGCAAACTATGCAATTATCCACTGAGCAAACAACCCTTGCCAGTGACAAAGCCCATGATGCTCAAGCCTCTTCGCAAACCACCCGTGACTCTATTTCTAGTACCAGTCAGACCATAGATTCTCTGCGTAATACGTTAAACAGTGCGGCAAAAACAAATGAAGCATTAAACGAGCAGTGCAGTCATATATCAGAAGCAATGCGTGCCATAACCGCAGTGGCAGAGCAAACAAACTTGCTAGCTTTGAATGCGGCCATTGAGTCTGCCCGCGCTGGCGAACATGGTCGTGGGTTTGCGGTGGTTGCTGACGAAGTACGTACGCTGGCAATTCGCTCGAAAGAAAGTGCCGACCAAATTACCACCATTACCGAACAGCTCGTTAACCAAACGGCAAACTCGGTTGATCAGATGCAAACCTGTATTACGCTGGTAGATGAAGCCGTGTTGTCATCGAATACCGCCACCGAAGCAATGACCCTTATTATGCAGCAAATTCAAAATGCCAGTGAAAGCATGACAGAAATTGCGACCTCCGCCGTTGAACAAGAAACCGCGTCGGCGTCTATTGCACAAAGCACAGCAAGGTTGAGCGAGTTTACCTCTCAGGAACTGGCTACCGCTGAATCCTTGTCAGCGGAGGTAACAACCTTAACTGACATTTCGCAGAAAATGCGAAATGCCATTGCTCGCTTTAAGTGCTAAGTAAGATGGCGAAGCGCTCAAGCTGGCTTTTGCTGTTCGCTTGGGCCGCATGCATATTGGCGGGATTGCTGTTTTATAGTCAAAAGCAGCTATCGGAGTTTGACCCGCAAGGCGTGCTTTTGCACGCCTCTACCGAGGCTAGTTTTGACACTGATATTGCGCGCGCTTTACAGCAAAACGGCATTCCTTCCGCCTCTATTATTCATGTAAGTACTTCAAAGGCCTGCTATTGCGACACGCTCGCTCAGCCCCATCAGCAGGCACTGCTGGCTGAATTAGAAACTGATGGCTATCGTTCTGTTGAACTGTCATTAGAACAAGTCCCAGAGCTTAAGTCTGTGATGACTGCCACACCAGCACTCATCGTCATTGATGATGAATACCAGCTTCGCTACCTCGGCCCCTACGCCACAGGGTATGGATGCTTTACTGGTAAAAACGTGGTGGAAGAGGTTTTACAGTACACCAAGACGCCCGCATACCCTGGTGCCATTATCAACGCCGACGGCCAAGGCTGCTTCTGCCACGCCTAAGTTAGGCCTTTCTCTCGTTTTGGCATGCTATATGTAATGTTTTATGTCATTCACGGTTCATAGCCGTTGCGCGGCTTTACCCTATAAAGCTTACCGCACCCCCTAACTTTGCATGAAATTTGTACATGGAGGAGCCAATGCATAAAGAAGCCACCTTATATCGAATGGTAACACCGGGTCACATTTGTCCGTTTGGACTCAAGTCGAAAGACTTGCTCAAGCGTGAAGGATTCAAAGTCGATGACAGGCACCTAAGTACCCGAGAGGAAACCGATGCTTTCAAGCAGAAGCATGGCGTAGACACCACGCCACAAACCTTTATCGATGGGCAAAGAGTCGGAGGGTATGATGAGCTAAGGCGTCATTTTAACAAAACCCCCGAGGAAGACTTTGGCTCTCGCTACACGCCCGTGATTGCTACCTTTGCACTGGCGGCGCTGGCCACCTTAGCTTTTCTGCTACGCGCCACCGTATTTAAGGACGGTGAGATATTTACCCTTGAAGGTACAATAATGACCTTTATCGGCGTATCTATGGTGCTGCTGTCACTGCAAAAAATTCAAGATGTGGTGGCGTTTTCACGGCAGTTCATTACTTATGACCTATTAGGCATGAAAAAGCCAAGGTATGCGTATGTTTACCCCTTTGTGGAAGCCTATGCAGGTTTAGCCATGATTGCAGGTATCCCCGCCATGCTCTTTGCCCCTTTCTCTATTTTTATCGGCGCAATTGGTGCTGTGTCGGTTATTAAAGCCGTATACATAGATAAACGGGAACTAAAATGCGCCTGTGTAGGAGGCAATAGCGATGTGCCTCTCGGGTTTATTTCGTTGACGGAAAACCTCGGCATGCTAGGTGCTGGCTTATGGATGCTGTTTTCATAACCCCCTGTTTTTGCGCTTTTACTCCTTCGGTTAACAAGGCGCGCTAAAGGGCTGGCTTAGCAACTTGATACGCTAGCCCTTTTAAATGTGCCACCACACTACGACCTAATGCACTCATGTCGTAGCCACCTTCTAATGCGCTCACAATACGGCCTTCACAGCAGGTGTCGGCCACTTTTTTAAGTTCTACGCTTAACCAGTAATAGTCGTCTTCGGTTAAGCGTAAATGGGCCATAGGATCTTCAGCATGGGCATCAAAACCAGCGGAAAGTAAGATTAACTCGGGCTTAAAGTGAGTGAGTGCAGCAAACCAATGCGCGACTTTATGGCGAAACACTTCGCCTGTAGCACCCGCATCAATGGGTACTGACAATATATTGCTGGCCAGTACTGGCGACCCACTATGAGGGTAAAAGGGATGCTGGAAGCTTGAGCACATCATGATACGCTGGTCGCCCGCCACAATATGCTCGGTACCATTGCCGTGGTGCACATCGAAGTCCACAATAGCGACACGCTTTAATGCGTAAGTTTGTAAGGCGTACCGCGCGGCAATGGTAATATTGTTGAAGATACAAAACCCCATCGCACTGTCGTAGGTAGCATGGTGCCCCGGAGGTCGCGTTGCACAAAAGCCTTGTCGGTCATGTCCTTGCATTACCCAATCAACAGCAAGACACGCCGCTCCTGCGGATTCTAATGCTGCAGTTAAACTTCCTTTTACCAGCCCAGTATCTTCAGCAAGCCACACCACATTTTGCTCATTTGAGGGGGCTGCCTCGTCAATTTTAGCGGCTTGTGCAAATACCTCATCAATATAGGTTGGGCTATGCGCCAAGGTTAAATAAGCTTTAGCAATTGGCGTCGCGTCAGCGTGTTCGCATACCATTTCTAACCCTGACGCCAGCAGTTGATCGTCAATGGCGAACAAGCGGTCCGGCGACTCCGGATGGGTCTTGTCGACATCATGCTTGATACTGGCTTTTCCTCTAAAGATGCGTATGGTCATTGTGCATTTGCCACATCTAAAACCAATTCAATGTCACTTGGATCACCGGTGAACTTTCGAATGAAATTGGCTTGCTCAAAAATGGTGATCATGGGCTTATTTTCTCCCCTGACATATGCCATCATTTTTTCTATACCCCGCGCTTTAGCAATGTCGATTAGTTGGTTAAGTAAACGACTGGCCATGCCTTTCCCCTGCTGGGTTTCTCTGGTCACAAAGGCTACTTCACAGGTATTACTGACTGGCTCTAAATAAAAACGACCGACGGCTTGAATAGTAATGCGTGAGCCATCTTGCTTAACAATACAAAGGGCCACATCTGCTGACTGATCCACACTAACTAAGTTGCACGACTTCTCCCGTGACATTTGTTTGGGGTCGTAGTTGTAGCGTAGCCTTAGGGTTTCTTTTGTATGGGAATAGAAGAACTCTTGCAAACGCCGTTCATCCGCAGGGTTTAAGGGGCGCATGTAAAAGGTTTCCCCCTGAATATTCAAGCGTTTCAATTGAATAGCCCCTAACTCAGGAATGTCGGTGGGGTACTTTTCTTGATAATGCGGCACCCAATAGTGCTTTCTGACTTCTTCTAAAAGCTGAGCACGAAACTTAGGGTGGGCCACCCTAATCAGTTCAAGTGCGCGCTCGCGAATACTTTTTCCTTTAAGCGACGCAATGCCGTATTCCGTCACAACGTATTGTACATTGCCTCTTGAGGTGACGACGCCTGCACCTTCGGAAATTCTTGGAGTAATACGGGAAATGGTTTCATCTTTCGCGGTAGAAGGCAGAGCGATAATGGGTTTGCCTCCTTTGCTAATAGAAGCACCAGTCACAAAATCCACTTGCCCACCAATGCCACTATAAAAATCATAGCCCAATGAATCTGCCACCACCTGACCCGTAAGATCGACTTCCAACGCACTGTTAATGGCAATCATATTGTCGTTTTTCGCAATATTGGTGGGCTTGTTCACATAACTGCTTGGATAAAATTCAATATGCGGGTTGTTATCAATCAGGTCGTAAAGCTTTCTGGAGCCGATAGCAAAGCTAGTTACCACCTTACCGGGGTGAAAGGTTTTCTTTTTATTGGTCACCGCGCCTGAAGACAAAAGCTCGATAACGCTGTCTGTGAGCATTTCACTGTGAATACCCAGGTCTTTGTGATGGCACAAATATTTCAGCGTTGCACTGGGAATTTTACCAATGCCGAATTGCAGCGTTGCGCCATCGTCCACCAACATAGATACATATTGACCAATACGTTCAGCAACGGAATCTATAGGGGGCGGACTGACTTCCACCAAAGGTTCGCTGGCTTCAATACAGGCGGTAATTTCACTGATATGGATATAGGAATGCCCTGCGGTGCGAGGAACCTGTGGGTTGATTTGTGCCACCACTTGCTGACAGTTTCTTACCGCAGACATGGAAATATCCACGGCAGCGCCCAAAGAACAATAACCAAATTCATCCGGCGGACTGACATTCACTAAGGCAGCATCTAACGCCAACGTACCATCACTAAACAAGCTCGATATTTCAGATAAAAACACGGGTGTATAATCTGCCCGCCCTTCATCAACAGCACGACGAATGGCCTCACCGCCAATAAAAAAAGTGTTGGCTTTGAATAAACGTTTATATTCCTCTTTTGCCCAACGGGTATCGCCAAGCGCCAGCATGTGAACCAATTCAATATCACTAAAGCCTTCGCTATTTTCAATAAGATGTTGAACCAGCGCATAAGGTACAGAGGCGGTACCACCAACAAACACTCGCGAACCAGATTTGATTAATTTATGCCAATTAGGCTCGGGGGGTAACGCTATTGCCATCACTTCAACCTATACAAGTTATCCTGCATTCCTCACATAATGCCATATTTTAGCAAGTGTGATGATGTGAATGCACAGAGGCAAAGTAAGCGATTAGTCGTAGGTGAACACAGGCGGCCTATTGTATAGGCTCGCCGTGCTTTTCATCCTGCAAGGTAAAGCGCTAAAGCCGGTGAATATCGAAAGGCTTCAACCAGTTGCGGAAAAATGGTGATATTTGCGGCATGCTGTTTGATAAACGATGCACATCATGCACGAGCAGCAAATTTGCACTACAGGTACGGGCGTAGTTAATGCTGTTTTCGGCAGGCACAATGTCATCGTGCCATCCATGCACCATACTCACTTCCCCAGCATATTTGTAGTTTTGTACTTCGTAGCCAGGCATTGATAGCGCGGGGGCAAGCAAGAATACCCCCACCACATTGGTACGTTCTGCCGCCACCAATGACACATAGCCCCCCATACTGGAGCCGACTAAAATAACAGTGTCTGATTGCTGGGATATATTCTCAACCAAACGGTCAACCCTGGCTTCCGGCGAGTCTAAATCTTGATAGTCGATACTCTCAACCCGAAAGCCCAGTTGCTCTGCCACCTTCGACATAGTCGTAATTTTACTGCCCCAAGGTCCACTCTCCTTTCCGTGAGAAAAAATGACCGTTGTCATTTGCAATGCTCCTGCTTATTTAGATGGTGTCTGTTTATGAAAGAGCCTTTCTACCATGACGTAGAACATAGGCACGAAGAAAATGGCTAAGAATGTAGCTGCAAACATACCGCCCATAACCGCAATACCAATAGCATTCTGACTGGCTGCGCCCGCACCACTGGCAAGCGCTAACGGGGTAACACCGAGAATAAAGGCCATGGATGTCATAAGTATGGGGCGGAAACGTTGTGATGCCGCATTAGACACGGCCACCATCAAGTCTTCCCCATTCTCAACCTGTTCTTTGGCAAATTCAACAATCAAAATGGCATTTTTTGCCGCCAGTCCCACGGTGGTTAAAAATGCAACCTGAAGATAGACATCGTTAGGCAAGTTGAAAATAAGGGCGGCTGTGACTGAGCCTAATATACCCAAGGGTACCACCAGCATTACCGCGAAGGGGACTGACCAGCTTTCGTACAATGCGGCTAAGCACAAAAATACTACCAATATAGATATGGCATACAGTAACGAAGCCTGAGAGCCCGCGGCTTGCTCTTCATAAGATAAACCTGACCATTCAATAGCAAAGCCTGAAGGCAGTTGATCTACAAGCTTCTGCATTTCTGCCATTGCCTCACCAGACGACACACCTTCTGCGGGGCTACCTTGTATGTTCACCGATGAAATTCCGTTAAAACGCTCTAGTTTGGGCGAGCCATACACCCACTCTGTGGTAGCAAACGTGCTGAATGCCACCATTTCACCATCGCTGTTTCTAACAAACCACTTTTCTAAATCTTCAGGGGTCATGCGGCTTGGCAAATCACCTTGCATATAAACGCGCTTTATACGCCCTTTATCAATAAAGTCATTCACATAACTTGAGCCCCAAGCTATCTGCAAAGTATTGTTAATATCGCTCAAGCTCAGCCCGAGTGCCGATGCTTTTTCACTATCAATATTGATTTTGAATTGTGGAACATCGCTTAGGCCGTTGGGGCGAACGCCTGCCAACTTCGGATTTTGCGCCGCCATCCCTAATAGTTGGTTTCGTGCATTCATTAAGGCTTCATGACCATTGCCCCCGCGGTCTACCAGTTGCATATCAAAGCCAGTCGCGTTACCCAGCTCCATGATTGGCGGCGGGACAATAGGAAACGCAGATGCGTCTTGAATTTGACTTAACGCACCGAATGCGCGATTGACCACCGCAAAGGCGGAGCTATCTTCGTCTCGCTCACTCCAATCGTTTAAGTTTAAAAAGGCCATACCCGCATTTTGCGCCTGGCCAGCAAAACTAAAGCCGACTACCGCGAACATGCCGTTAACGGCTTCTTGTTCGTGATCTAAAAAGTAATCTTCTACTTGTTTAATCGATTCTAACGTTCGCCCAGCAGTTGCCCCTGGTGGTGTGCTGACTAACACCATCATACGGCCCTGATCTTCATCAGGCAGGAACGCTCCTGGAAGTTGACTAAAGATAAAGGCCATGCCCCCAACTAACACGCCATACACAATAAAGTAGCGCTTAAAACGCTTAGCCATATGCGTGGTGGTGCGTTGATAGCCATCGCGGCCTTTGTTGAAGGTGCGGTTAAACCACCCAAAGAAACCGCTATTTTTATCGTGCCCTTCTGGGTGCTTTTTCAATAAAGTGGCACATAATGAAGGCGATAACACAATGGCCACAAGCACAGAGAAGGCCATAGCTGAGACAATGGTAACTGAGAACTGACGATATATTGCGCCGGCAGAACCACTAAAAAATGCCATGGGAATAAATACCGTGGACAACACAGCGGCAATACCCACCAATGCACCGGTAATCTGCGTCATGGATTTTTTGGTGGCTTCAGCTGGCTCAAGCCCTTCTTCTTCCATAATACGCTCGACGTTTTCAACCACCACTATGGCGTCGTCAACCAACAAGCCTATGGCTAACACCATCGCAAACATGGTGAGCACGTTAATGGTAAAGCCAAACGCAAGTAGCACAGCAAAAGTACCCAGTAATACCACGGGTACCGCAATCGTAGGAATCAGGGTTGCGCGCCAGTTCTGTAAGAACAGAAGCATAACGAAAAAGACGAGCACCACGGCCTCAATAAGGGTGTGCACCACAGACTCAATCGACAATTCAATGAAAGGTGAGCTGTCTACCGGATACACCACTTTTACACTGTCTGGAAGGTTGCTGCGAAGCTCTTCTACGCGGGCTTTGATGGCATTAATGGTATCAAGTGCGTTAGCCCCAGATGCCAAACTGATTGCCATACCCGACGCAGGATTACGGTCGTAACGCACAATGACGTCGTAGCTTTGCGCGCCTAACTCTACCCGGGCCACATCACGGACTCTTACTTGAGAACCATCTGTATTTACCCGTAAAACGATGTTTTCAAAGTCCTGCACGGTTTGCAGGCGGCTTTGTGCCTGAATAGTGGCATTAATTTGCTGATTTTCAATAGCAGGTAAACCACCTAACTGCCCTGCCGATACGTCGGTATTTTGCACCTGTACAGCGGCTTGAACGTCAACCGGTGTTAAGTTATAGCTGTAGAGTTTGTCGGGGTCTAGCCAAATTCGCATGGAACGCTGCGCACCAAAGACACGCACATCACCCACCCCGTTAACACGAGAAATAGGGTCTTGAAATTGGGACACCAAAAGGTCACTCAGATCGTACTGAGACATGCTGCCGTCTTCTGAATAAAACCCTACCGCCAACGCGAATGAACTGTTGGACTTAGACACAGTAACGCCTTGTTGCTGCACTTCGCTAGGCAACAGTGGTAGCGCGCCCTGCACCTTATTTTGCGTTTGCACTTGCGCAATATCTGGGTCGGCGCTAGGGGCAAACGTAAGGCTAATAGACATGGTGCTATTAGAGCTACTGGCCGAGAAGTAGCGCAAATTATCGATACCCGTTAAGCTTTGCTCGATAACCTGAGTGACCGAGTTTTCAACGGTTTCCGCAGATGCTCCCGGGTAAGATGCACTAATAGTCACCGTAGGAGGCGCCACCTTCGGATACTGTTCAATAGGTAATGAGGTGATAGCTAAAACACCAGCCATCATAGTAATAATTGCAAGTACCCACGCAAAGACGGGTCTGTCTATAAAAAAGCGAGCCATAACGATAAATTCCTTGCTTGCTTAACGTGAGCCACGTGAAGAAGATTGCCACTCAGTTGGGTTGACTGTGCTACCTGGTTTGACTTTTTGGTAGCCGGTAACGATAACCCGCTCACCTTCTTGCACACCGCTTATTACCACATACTGATCTTGGTAAGTTGTTCCCACGGTTAGCTGTCGTGCTTCCACCTGATTCTCGTTATTGACCACGTATACCGTTAACGAGCCATCTGACTGACGCATGGTTGCCCTTTGAGGCACAAGTAAGCCACTTTCTTTGCTGGTAATCACGTGCCCTTTCACAAACAAACCTGGCATCAATAAACCTTCTGGATTAGGCAGTTCAGCGCGTAATGCCACCGAGCCCGTACCTTCATCCACGGTGACTTCAGAGAATTTGACTGAACCAACATGTGTGTACTTTTCGTTTGTACTTTCATTAAGGGTAATTTCAACCGGCAGCGCACCTTGTTTCTGGATTTGTTTGCGTAGCGTTAATATCGCCTGTCCAGACTCTTGCATATCAACATACACGGGGTCCAGCTGAGTAATGGTGGCCAGTTGCTGGGTTTGATTCGCCGTGACCAGGGTGCCTTCAGTCACAAATGAACGGCTAATTTGGCCACTAATGGGGGCATACACCTGAGTATACCCTACATTAACTTTCGCCAGGTCAACCGATGCTTCTGCCACGCTGATGGCGGCTTGCGCTTGCTCTTTTTGTGCTATGACATCGTCAAATTCTTGTTGGCTAATGGCATTTTGCTGAATGAGATCATCATATCGGCGTGCTTTGGCTTCCAAGGTTTTCAGGTTAGCTTGTGCACTTTTAACATCGGCAATGGCACTGTTTAGCTGGGCACGGTATCGCACATCATCAATTTGATAGAGCTGTTGACCTTTTTCAACTTGCGCACCTTCTTCAAACAAACGTTCAGTAATAACACCGTCGACTTGGGGGCGAATTTGCGATTGGCGAGAAGGTGTAATTCTGCCTGGCAAGACTAACTCGTGCGTAATGGGCTGGTTAGCAAGGGTAAGCACAGACACCGAAGGCGCAGGCCTAGCTTGTTGTGCTTGCGCTGCCTGTTGCGGCGCTTCAGAACAACCCACCACACTTAGCAGTGTAGCCATGGAAGTAATAACAAAAAATAGGCGACTCATATAGTTTCTCAATCTCAATAACCAATCTATACAGCTAAACGAAAACGTTTACCCGTGTGTGTTCAAGTTAGTTTGTATTTCAAGCCTAGCTGCATCCGATGCGTCTGACTGTAACGGGTGTTAGCAAAGTACGACATACACCCATGGCAGCCGATAGTGAATTGTGCCACTGCAAGATGAACATTGTGCGTAGTTATACTAAAGAATAAAAGCCCTGGAAGGTAAACTTGCTGATCTTATCGTCCAGTTGCAGGGAATTTGTACTAACCACAAAGATGTTAAGATCGTTTCGTGCTTTAGGTGATGGCGATCACTCCCACAGTGGCTTTGCAGAAACTGGGAAAAAGCCCACTAAACCCGTTTTAACGAACTCAGTAATACGCGGTAAGCCTGAATGACTTGCTGTGCCTCTTCAACATTGCCACCCCGATCTGGGTGAACCTTTAACAAGGCTTTGCGATAGTGCGCTTTAAGGCTATTCAACGTGAGTATATCCTGCTTATCTAGCTTAAGTACATCGCACGCCTTATCTCTGTCTTTGGTATTCGGCACCCCTAGTTTTTGCCCCGCCATTTGACGCCAAAAATCATCTAATAAAGCGGCGACGTCTGCCTCGCTAGTGCCTTTTAAATTGTCTAAATTCAAATAATAACTCGCCAACGGATCTAAACCCGCTAAGTGGGTTTGCGCTTGTGTGGCGTCTTTATTTTGTAGCGGGATATTCTGTGGCTGGATATCATCCCGTAAGAGAATCTTAGTAGTATGGATATCGAGTCGCCCTTCACCGCTTTCTCGCCATTTTATTTGCAGTTTGTACAGCGCGTGGAAAACCAAAAAGTGAGTTTGAAACAACATTAATGGGTCACGTAACGCATCTTCATCAAACAACGAATAAGGCGGGCGCTTTAACAGCGCAATAAGATCGAACTCACTGATACCTAACGTAAGCGTAGGCTTTAGTAAAAGTAAACTATCTTCAAGTAAGGTAACGAGTGACGTATTCATCGGATGTAGACAACATTGATTAACGATATGGCCACATGGTTACACACATTGACACAAATTTAACCGCGAAATTGAACCAATTTTCGCCAAGCACTGTTAAAGTATCACTAAAATAATAACGAGGATTGACTGTGAAAGCACTGATTGCTCTTACCAGCGTGGTAAGTTTTTTAATGGTTACGCTGCCCGGACCACTCTACCAGTATGCTGGAGTAAACCTAGGCACTGCCTTTGCCCTTATTCGCTCTGGCGTATACGTTGGCGGCGCAGCACTAATTTTAATTATTTTGCAGGTATTGCTTAAACGCAAGAGCGTAAATTGGGGTAGTACCACACTCTTTGCCATTCTCGCGCTGGTGGCGGTTGCTATGCCCTTAAGCATGGCCAGTAAAGCTAGCACAGTGCCACCTATTCACGACATTACTACCCATGTTACCAACCCGCCTGAATTTGTCGCTATTGCCCCTTTGCGCAAAGACGCGCCAAACCCTATCACCTATGAGGGCGGTGAAGTCACCAGACAACAATTAGATGCCTACCCAGAGATAAAAACCCAGCGCCTCCCCCAGCCCATTAATGAAGTCTATATGGCGGCAGAAAAAGCCATAGAGAGCTTAGGCTGGGAAAGAGTTAGCGCAGGCGAGCAACCAGATACGCTTGAAGCCACCGACACCACCACATGGTTTGGCTTTAAAGACGATGTGGTTATTCGGCTAACAGCGCAGGGTGATGACACCTTAGTGGACATGCGCAGTAAGTCGCGAGTAGGCCGTAGCGATTTGGGCAAAAACGCAGAACGTATTAATCAGTTCTTCGCAGAGTTACGGGTTCAACTAGGCTATCGGTAAATCACCCTAGCCTGACCCTAAAGGCTAGCTAATTGTACGCTAACCAACCCTAAGACAGCAGCGTTCGCGCGATTGAACCAACGCCAAAAGCGAGGGCGCTGCATGTGATGAGCAAATTTCGCCGTTAGGGTACTGACACCGACGAACCAAATAACAGAAGCGCTAATGGCTCCCGCGACAAACCACCATTTATCTTGTTGCCATTGACTGGCTAAGTTGCCCATTAATAATAAGGTGTCTAGATAAAAATGGGGGTTTAACCAAGTCACCGCCAAGGCGATTAACAGCGCTTTTTTGAATGGCAATACTTTATGTGCTGTGGCTAAAACTAACGCGTCGTCCGCCATTGAAGACTTAATTTTGTTATAAGCAATCCACAGTAAAAACGCCACACCGGCCCATTTGGTAATCGAAATTAGTGTTGGGTACTCTTGCAGCAAGACACCAAACCCCATGGCACCCAAACTAATTGAAATAGCATCGCTAATAATAAACAAAAGCACAAAAAGTGCTGTCCATTGACGCTTCAATGATTGTTCAATCAAAAAACTGTTTTGTGCCCCCACGGCAATAATGAGCGTGCCCCCCATGATTAAACCGCTTGTCGCTGCCGCAAACATACCTTGTGCCTTTTTCTCAATGAATAAATAAAACTGGCGCTATATTAACCAATAACGCAAACTAAATTAAATTAATGATATTTGTTTTAAATTAATATATTTAATATTAATAACGACACGTTTACAGGGCCTAGGCTATGTTAGATTACGATGCACTTTACGCATTAAATGAAGTGGTACGCTACGGCGGCTTCGACCGCGGCGCGCAAGCTTTGAGTCTTACCCAATCTGCTGTATCGCAAAAAATAAAGCGGCTAG
The DNA here is from genome assembly GCF_015767655.1 of Alteromonas sp. B31-7. Lineage (NCBI taxonomy): Bacteria > Pseudomonadati > Pseudomonadota > Gammaproteobacteria > Alteromonadales > Alteromonadaceae > Alteromonas > Alteromonas sp. B31-7. The sequence goes on along the minus strand of NZ_CP065233.1, from coordinate 215,052 downwards.
AGCAAAACGTGGGTGGGCCGGTGATTGTAAGAACGAAACCGCTTAAGCCCACCCCGTTAGGCCGGGAATTATTGGCGCATTTCCAAAAAGTCAGTGTGTTAGAAGAAGCGCTAAATATTGAAAGCGGTTTGCAAGAAAGCGCTTCACCCATCACGGTGGCCGTGAACAATGACGTGCTTGCGACCTGGTTTTCGTTGGTGCTGGCTAAATTCAGTGAAACCCGGCGCAATCCGGTTCATGTTTATAATGCCGATCAAACACAGACTCGCGAAAAATTGCAGCAAGGTGGAGTCATGGCATGTATAAGCCAAACCGGTACGCCGGTGACGGGCGGGCAATCTATTCGCCTAGGCACTATGTATTATCAACTTTATGCTTCACCGGCGTTTATCGCACGCTATATCTCGGGTTCCCCCAGCCCAGAAAAGGTAATGCAAAGCCCCGGTCTACTCTACGACGAGTACGACGTCACCTTACTCAGCGATTATCAACAAACCTGTTTCAATCTAGCGCCTAGCTTCTCTTCATGTCATTGGTATCCGTCCTCCCACGGTTTTGTAAAAATGGCCGTAGATGGTGTTGCCTGGGCGTTATTACCAACACTGCAAGTTGTGGATGAGGTAAAAAAAGGAGAGCTTGTGTCTTTGTTTCCACAACAGGCCTTAGGGCTGCCATTGTTTTGGCACTGGACATCCATAGATTCAGGCGCATTAAGTGACCTAACTCGCGCGGTAAAACTGATTGCAAAACAACAATTGAAAGACGTGGTATAGCCGACATAAAAACAAAATTCGGTTTGTGTTAACCGCAAATCGCACCTAGCCTAAATTTTAACCTAGTGCAGTTGACGAATGTGCCAGCACAGCCCACTATGGCAATGACAAAAACGAAAAAAACGCAGAAAAACGAAGGAAAAACATGAAGATTTTAAAAACCACCAGCACATGGTTCGCTCTGGTGCTGGGTTTGTTTGTGCTGCCCGCGTATTCAGCAGTGCTCATGAAACCGAATAAAGAAGCCGCGCTTGAGTACAAGGGTGAATTACTCAGTGGCAATTACAACACGGATATCACCCACCCGGATTCGCTTTTGGGCTTCCCTGTAGGATCTCGGGTTGCCACGCCAAAACAAATTCACAGTGCTATTATGACATGGGCTGAACAGTCTGATAGGTTGCATGTGGTTGAATACGCCCGCACTCACGAGCAGCGCCCGCTTCTTGCAGTATTCATTTCTACCCCCACACGACTTGCTCAGCTTGATGAAATTAAAGCCAATATCGATACCTTATCTGACGCCCGTAACGTATCAGACAGCAAAGCAAACGCTATTATTAATGACCTGCCAGCAATAGCGTGGATGGCATACTCCATTCACGGCAACGAAACGTCCGGTGCCGATGCCGCGTTAACTGCCATTTACCACTTAATTGCCAGTGAAGAGCAGACCGTTAGCGACCTTCTTGACGACATGGTGGTAGTCATTGACCCTATGATGAACCCAGATGGTCGCGCTCGCTTCGCAAAATCCCTAGAGCAGTACCGAGGGACAGCGCCAAATGTAGATGATCAGTCACTGCTGCACAGAGGCGACTGGCCCTATGGTAGAACCAATCATTATTTTTTCGATCTTAACCGTGACTTTTTCTATCTTACTCAGCCTGAAACGGTGGGCCGGGTAGCATTAATTAACCAGTGGCGTCCACAATTGATGATTGATGGTCATGAAATGGGACCACAAGATACGTATTTAATGGGGCCTCCCCGTCAGCCGCTTAATCAAAATATCGACCCCAACTTGCAAAAATGGGCGGTGACCTTTGCTGAAGACCAAACTTCGGCCTTCGATGCCAAAGGGTGGCGTTATTACACCGGTGAGTGGTTTGAAAATTGGTACCCTGGCTACTCTAATTATGCCGAGTACCGTGGCACCATGCATATCCTTTACGAACAATCTCGTATGGCTGAAGATGGCGTTCGCCGGCCAGAAGGGACCATTCAAACTTACAGGGAAGCGGTGCATCACCAGTTTGTCTCTACCATGGCCAATTTAGACACCCTAGCCAAACACAGTAAGGCGATGTACAAGGATTACTGGCAAGGACGTAAAAATAATGTGGCCTCTAAAGGTAAGTTTGCCAATCGCACTTTTGTGGTGCTAGCCAACGATAATAAAGGCCGAACCGACGCCTTTGTTGACAGGCTGCTTGCCCAAGGCATCGAGGTATACGTTACCCAAAAAGATATGGAAGTGGATGAAGCAACTACCCACTTAGGCAATACGTTATCTGATACGGTTATCCCGAAAGGCAGCCTTGTTATACCGAACCGTCAACCAGACGCACCGCTTATTGCTGCCATTTTAGAATTTGATGCCGGTGTAAATGACGCGGTGTTAATAGAAGAAAGACAAAAAACGCTCAGAGACGGCTCATCTGTGATGTACGACACCACAGCATGGAACCTCACCATGATGTATGGCCTTGATAGCCTCACTGTACCAGAGCACCTCACTAAAAACCTAGAGAAATACCGCCAAACGCCTATTTCTAATGCGACGCCAAGTGCTGGTATTGCCTGGGCTGTAGATGGCGCAGATGACCGTTCGGTTGCCTTTGCCGCGCGCTTAATGGAGCAAGGCATTCACGTTAGGTTTATTGATAAAGATGCTAAGTACAACAATCAAACCTTAAATCGAGGTTCAATTGTGGTGACGGTTACAGACAACCCTAATCACACCGAAGTCGCGAAGCACGCTAGCCAAATGGCCAATGAACTAGGGCTTAAGCTAGTCACCATTCAAAATGGTTACGGTAAAGGCGACCTACCGGATTGGGGTGGTGAACACCTCCCGTTACTCACTAAGCCACAGGTAGCAATCATTAGCCACGGCAGTATTTCTAGCTACGACGCCGGTGCAACATGGTGGAGTATTGACACGAATTTAGGTATTCGCCATAGTCAGATTGACGTTAACGCACTTAGCTATACCGACCTTCGCCGTTATAATGTGCTTGTTTTACCGTCTGGCCGGGTTAATTTTTCAAACGGTCAGCTTGCTGCCCTAAAAGCGTGGGTACAAAATGGCGGAACACTTATCGCTCACGACCGCTCTGCGGCGGCGCTTGCAAAAGAAGATGGCATTGGCACGGTTCGCACCCTTGAAGGGGCATTCGACAAAGCACTGGACTACGACATTGCCCTTTACCGCGAATATCTAGCCGAGTCTGAAGCCATATCATCATCAAGTGTCATGGCTCACACGCTAGACACAGATTACCGCTACCCATGGGCCGATTTACCCAAACCCCAAAGTGAAGAAGAACTCAAGCGCCGAGATAACTGGCTTAAGCTATTTATGCCAAGTGGCGCAATAGTAGCGGGACGTACCGATCAACTTCATTGGCTTACTGTTGGCACCAATGACATCTTGCCTTTGATGTATTCCAGCCAGCCTTTGCTAATGTCGGACTCTCGTAGTCAGGCCGTGGTTAGAGCAGGCGTGTATGCCAACGACAAAGCGGCGAAAAAAACTGACGAAGCAAAAGGTAACAACAGTACCGGCCGCTGGTTTACCCTTCCAGAAGGTAAAACCCTTAATGTAAGAATGAGCGGTTTAGTGTGGCCTGAAGCACAGCAACGTATTGCCAACACGGCCTATCTGACTCGCGAACGGGTAGGTAAAGGGCAAGTAATTTTGTTTTCAGGGCAGCCCAACTTTAGAGGCTCATCACGAGGCACTAACCGTTTACTGTTAAACGCCATCGTGTATGGTCCTGGCTTGGGTTCTCGTTACAATATCGACCTCTAGGCAATGAAGACTAAGTAAAGTAAAGGGTACCAAGGGTGCCCTTATTTCTTTCTGCGACGCCGCTCTTTTGCTTTGTACATGTTGGCATCGGCCTGCTGAATTAGGGTGTCTAGTTTCACAGAAGGCTCACTGGTAATAAACACCCCAACACTGGCAGACACGGGCACAAGGCAGTTAGCCGTTTTCACGTCTCTCCCCTCTAAACCCTTAATAATGCGCTCTGCAAGGCGCTGAGATTGGCCTTCACTAAAACAGTGGCTTAAGATGACAAATTCATCGCCGCCTATTCGGCCCACCGCATCTTGTTCTCGGCACCTATTTGTGACTATTTTCGCAATAACCTGCAAAACAGTATCGCCGGCGTTATGTCCATATTTATCGTTAATTCGCTTGAAGTTGTCCACATCCACAAACAACACGGTTAAGTAGCCGCCTTCACGTTTGTGGGTGTCTACCAGTTCTTTGGCAAACCCTTCCCAACCGCTTCTATTCATCACCGAACACAGAGTATCCATAGAAGCTTTTCGATAAGCAGTTAGCCTATCTTCATCTAGTTTTTTCACTTTTTTCGCCGTGGCAATGGCAAAAATAAAGGCTTCAATGGTGATCCCAATAATAAGCCCGTAACGCTGTAAAAAAGGACTGATGTTGTCCAATGTGAAACGCGCGAGCATCGCCAAAACCACAATACTTAGCCCCGCCAATACTAAGCGTGAGCAATGTACTTTTCTCACAACGGCGTAAATGGCTGCAGCGAGCACAATAGCCATAATGAGCAGTGTGACCACACTAAAGCCCATATTGACGAGCACCGCTGCGTTAAACCCGAAGGGAAGTTGTAAAAACGCTAACCCTAAAGCGATGTAAGAGAGGTATAAAAGTAGATTTCGCTGCCATTGTCGCAGCAGCACTTTTAAATCCAGAAGTTGGTCGAGGAAGCGCACTGCAGCAAACACCGTCACGCCCACAAAAAACAAATGTAAGTGCACGCTATTAAGCACGGAAAGGTCTTCGAAACCGATGTTAAATAGCCCTTCTTGTAGCGTGAAGAAAATGGCTGCACTTAAAATATAAAAACTGTAAGAGTAAAACCCCATATTGCGCACGCTGTTTCCTAGCATTCCCACGTATAACGTGAGCGCCAAGCAAAAGCCCACGAAACCACTAAGGGTGAGGGTATGCACGGTTGAGAAGCGTTGATATTGCGCCACACTCTGTACGGAGGGCGCAAAGGGCGCAGGCACCTGCGCACTTAAATCCAAATAAAAGGTGTGTCGTCCTTGGGGAATAAAAAAAGCTTTTCGAGACCCAGTTAAGGCTTCCACACTTATCAGATCCTGGGTATACAATTGGCTGTACGTAATGTGGTCGCGGGTAAAACTGAGGATAACCGGGGCTGAAATATCGCACTCAAGCGTTAAACGTTGTAGACCGATTTTCAATGTGTAAGGCTGATTTAGCGGTGTACCTGTGGGCGAAACTGCGTTGCAACTTGCATAAGCATTGAGGCTAATTACAGTTAACGTAAGTGAAACAAATATGCGTGCAAGGAAGCGTTGCAAGCCTTGGTTCATAAATCTGCGATTCCTTTACAGCTGGTACAACAACCCTGCTATAACAGGTGTTTTCGTGTCACCTGTTATAGGGTGTTATGAGTTGAATTTATGGCGAAAACGTACCACGCAAAAGTAGCTCGCTACTATTGAGTGTAGTGGAAAATCGCCGTTATTGAAGTCTCACTTCCAATATTTTCCTCTTGATACACTAACGTGCCCTACCCGTTCAAAACGTATAGCCCCTTCTATTTCAAGGGTTATTGACGTTAATTCCCATTCAACTTTAGTTCACTTTGCATTCACCTTCCCAACTCTACACTACCCCTGAATTTAACCAACAGGGAAATGAAACATGTTAAAACACCTTACCGCTACCGCCGCACTACTTACCGCGCCTTTTGCCGTCTTCGCTAACGATATGACGCCAACCTATACCTACAGCCAAGTGGGCTATGTACAAAGTGACATAGCCGATTTAGATGACTTTACACTCAAGGGCTTCGAATTAAAAAGTAGTTATGCCTTTAGCGATAACTTTTTCATTGAAGGCACCTACTCTGACGTTAACGATGATGCCACTGGTATACGTTTAGATGCCCAACGTCTTGTTGCTACACTTGGCTACATCCAACATATCAATGCACGCACGACCATCGATTATCAGCTAGGGTACGGTGATGTAGATTTAGGGGTTAGCAACGAAGCAGAAAATTGGGAGGGAGGAACCCATTACTATATTGTTGAATCTAACCTCCGCCATAAGGTAACAACGCAACTGGAGTTTTATGGTGGTCTAGAATGGCAAAATTGGGATGATGGCGACAATCAAAAAGCCTACAAACTGGGTGTAAAATACAATTGGGATAAGTTTGCTATTGGCACGGAATACAACAAATATTCTGACGAAGACACTGTACTGGCATACTTACGTTACGAATACTAACCTTCATGTATGTGGCGTAGGGACGTGTTTTACACTAAGGCTTAGCCGCTAGAAACAGACCCAAAGGTCATCATAATGACCAGTCACGATAGGTGCCACGCTCTATTATTCAATGTATAGCGTGGCAACCTTACGCCATCCACCCGCTACTTGTGTTGCAGGCGTTTTCTTAGCTTATTCCCCAACCATTGCACACCTTTAATGGCAACCAGCACAGACAAAACGTAAAACGCGATATGGTAATACTCATGAACGGTGGTATTTAGGTAATGATCATCATGGGCTAACGTTGCACTAGAGAATAGCGCTGCAATCAATAGAAGTTGTTTTTTCATTGTCTTTCCTTAATTAAGATTTAACCAACATGCCTTCAACTTCTATAAAGTTGATGATATCAGCCAATCCTTCACCTGCTTTTAAATTAGTGAATACAAAAGGTTTATCGCCGCGCATGCGCTTTGTATCCGTATCCATCACGTCTAGTGAGGCTCCCACCATGTCAGCAATGTCTATCTTATTGATGATAAGTAAATCAGACTTGGTAATACCCGGCCCACCTTTGCGGGGGATTTTATCCCCGGCTGAAACATCAATCACATAAAGCGTTAAGTCGGAGAGTTCTGGGCTAAAGGTGGCACTGAGATTGTCACCGCCACTTTCTACCAAGACAAAATCCAAATTCTCATGGCGAGATTGCAATTCATCAATGGCAGCAAGATTCATTGAGGCGTCTTCTCGAATAGCCGTGTGGGGGCAACCCCCGGTTTCTACACCGATAATACGATCGGCTTCAAGTGCGTCATGTTTGGTTAGGAACTGGGCGTCTTCGTGAGTATAAATATCATTGGTCACTACGGCCATGTTGTACTTTTCACGCATAGCGAGGCATAACGAACGCAGTAGCGCTGTCTTTCCAGACCCCACTGGGCCACCCACACCAACACGCAATGTCTGTTTTTGCATAAGGTTTCCTCTAAGAACGGAATAATCTTGAATATTGTTGTTCATGCCATGCACTTGCCATGGCCAACGACGGCATAGACTGTCCAATTTGGTCTTGCTGCACGTGTTTGGCACTCTCAATACATGGTGTAATTTTTGTGGTTAAGCGAAACAGTAAATTTTGGCCGTCGGTTTGTCCTAACGGGATGAGTTTTGTGCCCGCAGCCACCTGATTATCAATAAGGGTCCACACATAACCACTTAGACAGGCATCAAGTGATAAGCCAAAAACATGTGAGGCCAAGGCAAATTGACTAATAAAACAATGGGCATTTAGCTGATTAACCCAGTGCGCGGCCAGACTGTCTTCTTTGTTTACTAAATTGCGCAACAACCTACGTAACGCTTTTCCCATGGCTTGCTCGGCCAGTAAAATTTCTTCACTTTCTCGGGTAGCCGCAATCCAATCGTCGGTGTCTAAAAATAGCGTTTGGTCGTGAGCGTCTATTGCGCGAAATTGCTGCATCAACAAAGGGACATCGGCATTGGCGACGCTGCCTTCTAGCAGCACAGCTACCCAATTCTCTAGTGCATCAGATGTCGTTACCCACCCACGCTCTACCGCTTGCTCTAAACCTTGTGAAAAGGAGAACCCTCCCACCGGCAAATTCGCACTGCATAATTGCAGCAACCTTGCGCACTGAAGCATTGAAAGATCAGTCATGATGGTGGTGATGTTCGCCACTTTGATAGGCGCCACTTTCAGGGTCGAATACCGCAGGTGCGTCACTCACACTGAGATGGTAACGCTGCACTAATTCGCTAAGCACATGATCGGGTTTAAACCTTAACCAGCGTTCACCAACTTGTAAGCGAGTATGGCGGTTACCCAAGTGATAACACACTTTTGAAAAGGTGTGCCAGTCGTCTGTACTTGCTGTGGTAACAGCTTCAAGGGCACCTATCACCTTAATCACTTTGCCGCATTCGCTGCGCAAGTGCTCACCCACGCGTAAGGGCTTCCCTCGCGCTATAAAAATGCCGACCGGCACGCCCTTGTCGGTTGTCACTTTAATTCGCGCTTTTTGCCGCGTATCAAAATCTAGGGTTATGGTATCGTCGGCATCACCATGATAATGACCCAACCTTTCTGAAATCGTTAACATATACTTCTCTTAAAACAAACTATAGCGCTGTGCTAAGGGCAATACTTCCATAGGTTCACAGGTAAGTAATTCACCATTTGCGCGTACTTCATAGGTTTGCGCATCCACCTCAATGTGTGGCTGCCAATCGTTGAGTTTCATATCTCCTTTACCAATATTCCTTGTGTTTTTACATGCCACAAGTGGCCGGCGTATCCCGTATTTTTCTGCTATGTTGTTATCCATTGATGCCTGTGACACAAAGGTCACAGACAATGAGGCTGCGGCACCGCCAAGACTACCGAACATGGGTCGATAATAGACGGGTTGTGGTGTAGGAATAGAGGCGTTGGGATCGCCCATAGGTGCGGCTGCAATAAAACCTGACTTCAAGATCAAACTGGGCTTAATCCCAAAGAAGGCGGGCTTCCACAGTACAAGGTCGGCCAGTTTACCTACTTCAATAGAACCCACTTCGCTGTCGATACCATGGCTTATCGCCGGGTTGATGGTGTATTTGGCCACGTAACGACGCGCACGATAATTGTCATTCCTGTCAGAGTCTTGTGGTAGCGGCCCCCGCTGCACTTTCATTTTGTGGGCGGTTTGCCATGTTCGACAAATCATTTCACCTATGCGTCCCATGGCCTGACTGTCAGAGGCAATCATGCTGATTGCGCCTAGGTCTTGTAGAATATCTTCGGCCGCGATACTTTCCTTGCGAATTCGTGAGTCAGCAAAGGCCACATCTTCAGGAATAGAAGGGTCGAGGTGGTGACAAACCATTAGCATGTCTAAATGCTCGTCAACGGTATTAACGGTATAAGGCCGTGTTGGATTTGTGGATGACGGCAACACATTGGCTTCACCACAAGCACGAATAATATCTGGGGAATGCCCGCCACCCGCACCCTCGGTGTGATAAGTATGAATCGTTCTGCCTTTAAATGCCGCTAAAGTATCTTCCATAAACCCGGCTTCATTTAATGTATCGGTGTGAATGGCAATTTGCACATCGTAACGGTCGGCTACGGTTAGGCAGTTATCTATTGATGCAGGAGTGGTTCCCCAATCTTCATGCAATTTAAGACCACAAACACCCGCTTCAATTTGCTCTTCCAATGCTTTCGGTAAACTCGCGTTTCCTTTGCCCAAAAAGCCAAAGTTCATTGGCATATCCTGAGTTGAAAGCATCATTTTTTCAATATTCCAAGGCCCAGGTGTGCATGTGGTGGCTTTCGTCCCAGTAGCCGGGCCTGTGCCGCCACCTATCATGGTGGTCACTCCTGACATTAAGGCTTCATCTACCTGCTGAGGGCAAATGAAGTGCACGTGTGCATCAATGCCGCCTGCCGTCAGTATTTGCCCTTCTCCCGCTATAATCTCTGTGCCCGCGCCAATAGGAATAGTCACGCCGTTTTGCACGTCGGGATTACCGGCTTTGCCAATGGCTTGAATACGGCCATCGTTAATGGCCACATCGGCTTTCACAATGCCCCAGTAATCTAAAATGAGCGCATTGGTAATGACTAAATCTGGCGTTTCTGCGCAGCTGAGCTGCCCCTGCCCCATGCCATCGCGAATAACCTTACCGCCACCAAACTTCACTTCATCGCCATAGCAGGTGTAGTCCTTTTCTACCTCGATAATAATGTCGGTGTCCGCTAAACGAACCCTATCGCCGGTGGTTGGGCCAAACATGTGTGCATAGGCGTTACGGTCTATTTTAGTCATGCTCTTGCTCCAATTTTCCCATCACATCACCACGAAACCCATAAATGGATTTTGAGCCACCAAAAGGCACTAAACTTACCGTACGTTTCTGACCAGGTTCGAAACGCACTGCAGTGCCTGCGGTAATATTTAATCGCAGTCCTTTGGTGGCTTGGCGGTCGAAATGCAGCGCCGGATTCACCTCATAGAAATGATAATGGGATCCCACCTGTATTGGCCTATCGCCATGATTAACCACAACCACGCTGGTTTCAGGTAGACCTTGATTGAGTGCTATATCACTTTCGTCTGTGAATATCTCGCCGGGGATCATCGCATTCTCCTACACTATAGGGTCGTGAACGGTCACCAATTTGGTGCCATCTGCAAATGTGGCTTCTACCTGAACATCGTGAATCATCTCAGGTACACCTTCCATCACTTGCTCGGCGCTTAATACGGTACGCCCATAATCCATCAGTTCAGCGACAGACTTTCCATCTCGTGCGCCTTCTAAAATGGCCATTGAAATAAATGCAATCGCTTCGGGGTAATTGAGTTTTAAGCCTCTGTTTAAACGTCGCTCGGCCAGTAGTCCGGCGGTAAATAACAATAGCTTGTCTTTCTCTCTGGGTAATAGTTCCAAAAGCTGCTCCCGCTCTTTTTAATCAGTTATGTGTACCAAATTCGTGGTGGTACCGCTAAATGACCAGACACCTGTGGCCTTGTCTGCATCCAAATATGCACAAAACCCTCACGACAAACTTCGCTGTCCTCACCTAAATAACGCACCACAACAACGCCTTGCAACTGAGTGACTGACATGAAATGACTCAGGTTAAGTCCTTCAATACAGCCGCGAATTAAGCTACACACGTTTTTTGCCCATTCGTTTGATGACGCTTCATGGCCATTAAATAACACCATGGTGCCCACCACATGGTGCCCCGCTAACCCAATGCGAGATTCATGCAGCCTGTCTTTAGCGTGTATGGCAAGGCGGTCATGAAAACGAATACCTTGGTTGTGATAAAGGCTGAAGGTTTGTGTGAACTGCCCTTTGCAAAAGGGTTGGTCGATATGAGGTAAGCCCAAACACGCAATATCCCAACCTACGTAGCTTGCGCCTTTATCCAAATACACCTGGGTATGACTAAACGCATTGGCGTTGGTGTAAACCAGTGTTTCATGGGGTAAGTATTCAAGGTGAGCGTTGTCTGCAACAGTAAAGCGGTTGAACTGGCACTGCTTACTGGCCATTTGTTTTGCCTCTCGGGCGCGGTAAAACCGATTGGCTCCCGGGGTGGTTAGCAGTACTTGGCAATCTTTTTCTAAGGTGGCCGCAACATGCAATTCATCACCAGACACGATACCGGCTGGCGGATGCAATAAATATAAATGCGCCGCGCCAGTGGTTTCTGGGTAAAAAGCCCGCTGTACACTGAGCGGGCCTTCCCGCAGTGTATCCACCAGTTTTGTTTTTTGTTGCCGGTGGGCAAATGTCATTTCTAGTCGCGCCAGCCACTGTTCGTAAGCTGCTGCGGGCCTTGCCGTCATTATCACTCCTTGCTAAACCGACAAATACTGCTTAACCAAATCATCGTTAAGCTCTGGCATCGCACCATGGGACACCACTTTCCCTCGTTCCATTAAGTAGAATTGTTCGCCAACCGCGCGAGCAAAGGGCAGTTTTTGCTCAACCAGAACAATTGTCATGCCCTTTTCTTTATTTAAGCGCAATAGTACATCACGAATCAGCTGAACAATGTTGGGCTGAATGCCTTCATTCGGCTCATCTAAAATAAGCATATTAGGATTAAGCACTAAGGCACGGGCAATAGCAAGTTGCTGCTGCTGACCACCTGATAAATCTCCGCCTCTGCGTTGCAGCATTTCTTTTAACACAGGGAAGTATTCGAAAATGTCTTCTGGCAGGCTGCGTGACGTTTGGCGCTTACAATTGAGCGACACTTTTAAATTCTCTTCAACGGTAAGCTGACCAAAAATATGACGGCCTTGTGGTACATAGCCCACGCCTATATTGGCACGGCTTTCTATACTTGCGCGCGTGACGTCTTGTTGATTGATAGTAATACTGCCAGAGGCTGCGGGTAACATGCCCATGAGGCATTTTAGTAGCGTGGTTTTCCCCACTCCATTACGCCCCATAATGCATGTGCGGGAACCGGCCGCTATGTCCATGTTCAAATCCCACAATATTTGGCTACCACCGTAACGCTGGTTCAGTTGGGATACGTTAATCATTTCCTTCCTCCCCCAAATATACCTTTTTCACTTCCGGATGACTTTGAATGGCGTCCATGGTGCCTTCTGCTAATACGCTACCTTGATGCAACACCGTGACCGTGCGCGCAATTGAACGCACAAATCCCATGTCATGTTCTACGACCACCACTGAGTGCTCTCCAGCCAACGAGGTTAAAAGCTCAGCGGTGCGCTCTGCTTCCGACACTGTCATGCCTGCGACGGGTTCATCCACTAGCAACAACTGAGGTTTGGCCGCCAGCAACATACCAATTTCCAGCCACTGTTTTTGCCCGTGGGATAACTCACTGGCTTGACGATGCTGCATAGCAAGAAGGCCGATGGTATGCAGAATTTGGTCTATATCATCTCGTTGTTCTGCACTTAATGCGTGCCATAACGATGTCCAAATGCCTTTGTCCATTTTTAGGCTGAGGTATAAATTTTCTTTGACGCTTAAGGCCTCAAATACCGTCGGTTTTTGGAATTTTCTCCCTATCCCTAAACGGGCAATTTGCTCTTCGTTATGCTGTAGCAAATTAATTTGCTGCCCATAACTTACCGTCCCGGTATCGGGGCGGGTTTTACCGGTAATGACATCCATGAGGGTAGTTTTACCCGCCCCATTTGCACCAATAAGACAACGCAACTCACCTTTTTTGATATACAAATTCAAATCGTTAAGTGCTTTGAAACCATCAAAACTAACACTCACATTTTCCATGTATAAAATCATACCGTGACGCGTATCTGGCGCGGGGTTTTTCTCTGTCAGTAACGCACTTTTCATGAGGCTGACTCCTGCTTATTCACCTTACGCTTGACAGAAAAACGATGATCAATCAGTCCAACCAAGCCCTTGGGCAACAACAAGGTGACTAAGACAAATAAACCGCCAAGTGCAAATAACCAGGCCTCAGGCATAATCCCTGTCAGCCTTGTTTTTGCAAAGCTCACCACAATGGCACCAATAATGGCGCCGTATAAGGTGCCTCTGCCCCCAATAGCCACCCAGATAACGATTTCGATGGAATTTATGGGCGAGAATTCGCCAGGATTAATGATGCCTACTTGAGGTACGTAGAGTGCACCTGCGATGCCGGCAAGCACGGCAGAAAAGGTGAACAGAAACACCTTATAACTGGCACTGTTGTACCCCACAAATCGCACTCTATTTTCTGCATCTCGAATGGCGGTGATCACCTTACCGGCTTTCGAAGAAACAATGCGATCACACACATAATAAGCGGCCGCTAATACGCATACAGTGATAATAAACAACACCAACCGCGTAGTATCTGATTGCAATGAAAACCCTAAAATGTCTTTGAAATCAGTCATACCGTTGTTGCCACCAAATCCCATCTCATTGCGGAAAAAGGCCAGCATGAGTGCGTAAGTCATCGCTTGCGTCATAATCGAAAGGTACACGCCGCTAACTCTTGAACGAAACGCCATGGCACCAAAGACATACGCCAGTATTCCTGGGGCAAGTACCACCATTGCAATCACCCAAAAAAAGCTATCTGACCCCACCCAAAACCAAGGTAAACTTTCCCAGTTTAAGAACACCATGAAATCAGGTAAATCTGGGTTGCCATATACGCCTCTATCCCCAATTTGACGCATCAGGTACATGCCCATGGCATACCCACCAAGGGCAAAGAAGGCGCCGTGACCTAGGCTTAAAATGCCGCAATAGCCCCACACCAGATCGAGTGCTAACGCCAACAAGGCGTAACACAGATATTTACCCAATAGGTTCACCGAGTAGCTGCTGACGTAAAAAAATGACTCCGGGGAAAATAACTGGTTCGCTAATACCACGTACACGGCCATGACTAACAATACAGACACGACGCGCTGCACACTGCTTAGTTGAAAGAAGAAGTTCATCATTATTCAGCTCTCCCCTTTTGCGGGAACAGCCCCATTGGGCGCTTTTGAATAAATAACACCAACCCGACTAACACGATAATTGTGGCCAATACTGGGCCTGTAACAGGCTCTAGGAATTTGTTTAAAACCCCTAAGGTCATGGCAGAGACGAGCGTGCCCCATAAATTGGCTACGCCACCAAATACCACCACTAAGAAAGAATCGATAATATAGGCCTGACCTAAATTGGGGCCCACATTGGTTAATTGACTTAACACTACCCCTGCCACACCGGCTATTCCAGAACCTAGCCCAAAGGTAGCGGCATCAACCCAATTGCTCTTTACACTGAGCGCCCGTGCCATGTCGCGATTTTGTGCCACGGCGCGAACATGTAAACCAAGGGAGGACTTTTTCAAAAATAGCAGCAAGGAAAAGAACACCGCCAAAGAAAATATAATGATATACAAGCGGTTAAAGGTAACAGAAAACACTGGATTGATTTGCCATGAACCACTCATCCATTCTGGGCTTGCTACCTGACGATTTAGTGGTGAAAACACGGTACGTACTAACTGCTGTAAAATCAGAGAAATACCAAAGGTGGCCAGTAATGTTTCAAGAGGCCGCCCCTTTAAAAACTGAATAACACTGCGCTCAATGAGTACCCCCATTAAACCAGAGACTAAGAAGGCAGCGGGCACGGCCATAAGTAAGGAATATTCTATAAGGTTAGGGAAGGCTTGTTGAATGACGTAGGTGGTATATGCCCCCAACATGATCATTTCACCATGGGCCATATTGATAACGCCCATCACCCCAAAAGTGATGGATAAGCCAATAGCGGCTAATAAAAGCACCGACCCCATGCTAATACCGAAAAAGGCCGTTTCAGCCCAACCGAACCATTTGCGCTTCGCCTCTATTCCCGCTAGAGCAGCATCTACATTCGCCTTAACTGTGTCAGTGACCTCGCTGTTACGCTGCAAAGACAAGAGCGCCACCCTGACTTCTGGGTATAAGCTTCCCCTCAAGGTTTCAAGCGCCCCTAACTGTGCGGTCTCGTCGTCATTTTGAAGTTGCTTAAGCGCGGTAATGGTCGTTAACACATCAATAATATCGGCGTTTTTCTCCTGCTCCAACCGAGAGGAAATAACCTTAGTTGATATTGAATCAACATCAGCCAATAGGCTTTGCGACGCTTGTAACCGTACCGTGACATCACGATGGCTTAAGTTTCGTTGGGCCAAGAGTTGACGAATATGGCTTCGCACACGGTTGTTGACACGGACTTTCCTTAGCCTAACGCCACTTGGCTGAGCAATATTCTGCTCTGTGAGTGTATCTATCCATACCCGTTCACCTTGGATTTTAATTACGTACATCACTTGCTGATTTTTCGGGTGAAAGTACACATCGCCTTCCAGTAAGCGCGCGAATAGTGTGGCAACACGTTCATCGTCAAGGGTAGCAGCTTTATCGAGGGTAGCAGGTAAGGTACGAAAAGACGCCTTAGGCAAGGCTTTTACAATGTCATCGAAAACAACGTCTTGCGCATAAGCGGGCTGAAAAATACTAAGATGAATGATGACAAAAAATAATGCCAACACAGGTTTGAACATGGGTTTATTCCTTAGTGCGTCGCAAAAAAACGTGGCGCTGCAACGAATTCGAAAACAGCGCCACTCACTGGGGTGGACGGCAATACCGCCCACTACACACTACTTACTGCCAGTACAGGTACCAGCTTCAACATCGTAACTGCCGCATAGCATGGGTGCCGTCCAGTCAGACATCAAATTTTTAGAACTTGGCAGGAAATCAGACCATGCGTCACCTCGCACTGTCCCTGGAGTCTCCCACACCACTTCTACTTGACCGTCATCTTGAATTTCGCCAATAAACACCGGCTTCGACAAGTGATGATTAGGATTCATTACCGCGATTCCGCCAGTTAAATTTGGTACCGCCATACCAATTAACGCGTCTGACACTGTGTTAACATCAGTGCTTCCCGTTTGTTCCACGGCGGCAGCCCACATAGTAAAGCCGATATAAGTGGCTTCCATTGGGTCGTTTGTTACCCGGTTTTCGTCACCAATAAAGGCCTTCCACTTATCAATAAACGCGTTGTTGGCGTCGGTATAAATACTCTGAAAATAATTCCACGCGGCCAAATGCCCCACAAGTGGCGCAGTATCAAACCCTGACAGCTCCTCTTCTCCCACCGAGAAGGCCACCACAGGAATGTCTTCCGCTGATATACCTTGGTTACCTAACTCTTTGTAAAAAGGTACATTTGCATCACCATTGATGGTTGAAACCACAGCGGTTTTCTTGCCACTGGAACCAAACTTCTTCACATCAGACACAATGTTTTGCCAATCTGAGTGACCGAAGGGTGTGTATTGAATCATGATGTCTTCATCACTCACCCCACTGGCCTTTAAGTAAGCTTCGAGAATTTTATTGGTCGTACGGGGGTACACATAATCGGTGCCTAGCAATACCCATCGTTCAGCGCCAATGTCATTCATGAGGTAATCTACAGCAGGAATGGCTTGTTGATTGGGCGCAGCCCCTGTGTAAAATACATTTTTAGACGACTCTTCACCTTCGTACTGTACTGGGTAAAACAGCAATCCGTTTAGCTCTTCCACCACGGGTAACACAGATTTACGCGAAACCGACGTCCAGCCACCGAAGATAACGTCTACCTTGTCTTGCACAATTAATTCACGTGCTTTTTCAGCAAATAACGGCCAGTTTGAGGCGGGGTCCACCACCACGGCTTCTAGTTTCTTTCCAAGCAAACCACCTTGCTTGTTTTGCTCTTCCACCATCATTAATACGGTGTCTTTTAAGGTGGTTTCACTGATGGCCATGGTGCCAGTAAGTGAGTGCAATACCCCAACCTTAATCGTATCTTCCTCGGCTATTGATAAACTTGAAATCAGCGACCCTGCGATAATCGAGCTAGCGACTATTAATTTACGTAACTTCATCAAACATCCTCTAGAGTGGTGATTAGCTCCTATCAACCTGATTAAAAAGGTTCACGTTAACGCGAGCTAATTGGCCGTTTTCCATAATGGGGTTACACAACGGTATGCCAGTGACACCATGCTGTGACGATTGTTTGTATAGTATTTCTATAAGCAAAATAAAAAAATGAGTTAAATTACGTAGTTTAGGCTCGTCTTATTCCTATACAGGTATTGGCGAGTTAAAGGTATGCTGACACTATAGGAAAAAAAGTCGTTTGCGCTTTCAGCGTACTTATCGTTTAACCCCATTCCCAGTAGGATCATCACCACCTCATGGCAGACAACTCAAAAGTCTCTTCCAGCCGCCGCTCGTATAATAAGCTGGTCGCGAATGAAATGATGGAAGATTTCGCCCTTCGCTTTACCGCCATGCGCGCCCGAAAGTGGTCTTATTCACGTATTGCACATACCGCACTTGGTATCGTGTCTTTCATGGTATTGGAGGCAATCGGTGGCGCCATTACATTAAATTATGGGTTTGTAAATTCAGCCTGGGCCATTCTTGCGTTGGTGGTGGTTATTTTTATCAGTGGTACGCCTATCAGTTTTTATGCGGCTCGGTATGGCGTCGACATTGATCTTTTAAGTAGGGGGGCAGGCTTTGGTTATATAGGCTCTACGGTCGCCTCACTTATTTATGCCTCCTTTACCTTTATTTTCTTTGCCCTTGAAGCGGCCATCATGAGCATGGCCCTTGAGCTACTGCTAGGTATCCCTCTATATATTGGGTATGCCATTAGTGCACTTATTGTCATGCCCTTGGTCACCCACGGCATTACTTATATTAGTCGCTTCCAAGTGTGGACACAGCCAGTTTGGATTGTGTTACAGCTAATGCCCCTGTTGTACGTGTTCAACCACCCCGACTCAAGTTTAAGGGAATGGACAGAGTTTACCGGCGATGCCGGTGAAATGGGTGGCGGTTTTAACATACTCTTATTTGGTTCAGCGTCAGCGGTTTTGCTTTCCTTGGTGGCGCAAATTGGTGAGCAAGTTGATTTTCTAAGGTTTCTGCCCCCTAAGCCCACGGCATCAAGCCCCTTAAAATGGTGGATTGCCATGATAATGGCCGGGCCAGGATGGATAATTTTTGGAGCGGGTAAATTATTTTTAGGGTCGTTTCTAGCGTACTTAGCCCTGAAACAAGGAGTGTCTCGCGAGCTAGCGAGCGACCCTGCACATATGTACCAAGTGGCTTTTGGGTTTCTCTTTAACAACACCACACTGACCATTGTCATTGCCACTGTATTTGTGATTATTTCACAGCTAAAAATTAATGTAGCGAATGCTTATGCAGGGTCGCTGGCGTGGTCTAACTTTTTTAGCCGTATTACCCACAACCACCCAGGCAGAGTAGTGTGGATGATCTTCAATATCCTTATTGCTATTTTATTGATGGAATTGGGTATTTATCAGACCATCGAAAGCATGCTTCAGATTTATTCAGTGCTGGTACTGTCATGGTTAAGTTCTGTATCGGCTGACCTACTCATTAATAAGCCGCTTAAGCTAAGCCCGCCCATCATCGAATTCAAACGTTCTAAACTATACGACATTAATCCGGTTGGCACTGTGTCGATGTTTGTCTCTTCGGTTGTAGGCTTTACTGCACATATGGGTGCATTTGGCGATCTTGGTGTCGCCTTTGGTTCCTATTTAGCGTTTTTCTTGCCCTTTATTATGGTACCTGCAATGGGGTGGGCAACTAAAGGGAAATACTATCTGGTCCCCAATGCCACCAGTGATCTTAGTGGCGCTGAACACCAATGCTGCTTGTGTGAAAATACATTTGATAACGAAGACATGAGTTTTTGCCCGGCCTATAACCAGCCTATTTGCTCTTTGTGCTGTAGCTTAGACGTGCGTTGTGGTGACCAATGCAGGGAAGACGCCACCTTATCAGCACAAGCCTTTGCACTGTTTAACCGCTATTTTAGTTTAAAAACGTTGCGCGTACTGACTACCCCTATTGCACAATGTTTATGGCTAACCCTTTTACTCACGGGTATTTCCGCCACCATATTGCTGCTCATTTACTGGCAAATTCCTATGGCCACCGAAGCGCTTAAAGACGTCTTTGCAGCCACCCTACTTAAGATATTTTTCTTTTTGCTGATTATTATTGGTGTAGTGAGTTGGCTATTCACCCTTGCAAGGCTAAGTAATCGTTCAGCCTTAGTAGAGCTTCGTGAACAAACGAAAGCCCTGGCGACCGAAGTCAGTGCTCATGAAAAAACCTCTCGGGCGTATCAATTAGCAAAAGAAGAGGCGGAGTCGGCCAATAAAGCAAAAAGTCGATATTTGGCTGGCTTGAGTCACGAACTTCGAACGCCGCTGAACGTGCTTCTGGGTTACGCGCAGTTACTTTCCAGTGATAGCAAAATCCCCAAGCACGCGAAAGAACCTTTGCAAACCATGAAACGCAATGGAGAATACCTAAGCGATTTAATTGAAGGGGTGTTAGAGGTGTCTAAAATTGAGGCGGGCCGATTATCAGTTCACCGTGAAGATATTCAATTGCGCCCCTTATTAGAACAGCTTGTTGATATGTTTCAGCAACAAGCCCTCTCCAAAGGGTTAATGTTTACCGCTGACTTTCCCCAGCACTTGCCCCAATATGTGTCTGGTGACAAACAGCGTCTACGGCAAATTTTAATCAACTTAATTTCTAACGCCCTTAAATTTACTGAACACGGCAGCGTGACATTTACCGTGCGATACCGTAATGAAGTGGGCCAGTTTATTGTTGAAGACACCGGACCGGGCATCAGCACCCAGGATCAAGAAACCGTGTTCCATCCATTCGAGCGCGTATCTGACAGTAACACAGCGGTTTCTGGTACGGGTTTAGGCCTCACTATCTCTCGCGCGCTGGCGGAGCTAATGGGCGGTGATATTAGTTTAGTGAGCGAACTCGGCAAAGGCAGTAGGTTTAGCCTAAGTTTAATGTTACCCAGATTGACTCATATTCACAGGGCGCCTGTAGATGAAGACAAACAGGTGGTGGGCTACGAAGGTGAATCTAAAACGCTGTTAACCGTAGATGATGAAGCCAGCCAGCGGCAGTTATTGAGCGACATTCTCACCCCTCTTGGATTTACTGTAATTACCGCCAGTTCTGCTAAAGAAGGCTTAGACAAGTTAAAACGCCACGCTATCGACCTCATGTTCCTCGACTTAAAAATGCCTGAAATAAGCGGCTGGAAAGCCGCTGAGTTGGTTAGGCAAGAAGGGTTTAAGCTACCCATTATCATTGTGTCTGCCAATGTGCGGGAATTAGATCGAGAAGATAATGCCCGACAAAATCACAACGACTACCTTACCAAACCTTTTGCTATTGCAAATCTCATTGATAAATTAGGCCACTGGCTGAATATTCGCTGGATAAATCAAAACGATGATAGCCCCCTTGAGCCAGCGGGCGAAAACAAAGGGAATAAGCCTCCCGTAGGGCGTAATCAATATCAAGCCCTTAAGTCGCTTGCGGAAATTGGTTATCTGTCGGGCTTTACTGCCAAACTCGAAGATATCTCAGAGCACTATGACATTCCCCCTGAGACCCAAAAGGAGCTCAAGCAGCTTTCATCTCAAATTCAGTTTGTGAAGGTGGTTGAGAAGCTCGACAGCCTAATGCGCCATCTTTAACCGCCCGAAATAAAAAAGACCGGCTGAAGAAGCCGGTCTTTTTTTTGCTTTATTAGCGGCAATCGCTACTGATGGCTAAGGGCCATTGGGTCGATGTAGTTGGCGTTGTCCATACCAGATTTACGCATAGCAATGCCCGTCAGACAAGCATGCATGATTTGGTTGGCGCTCAGTGCCGTGTTGTAGCTCAAATCCAAAAACGGTGCCACACCAAGCATTTCAAAACCCGCCACCTCAGTTTCTGCACACGCTCGGCGAACCAAGGTCATGGCTTGACGGACTGAAATCCCTCCTGCCACTGGCTGCCCAGAACCACTCACAAACGCTGGGTCAACCACACTCATGTCGAAAGACACAAACGTCTTTCCTGCGCTAGCACTAAGCTCCGTCAATGCTTGCTCCATGACTACCGGCCATGAATCCCGTTCAACTTGCGCCATGGTGTGATACTTCACACTGTTTTCTCGTAGCCACATCAAGGCGCTTTTATTTTGAGACGCGCCTCTAAGCCCTACTTGAATCAGGTTTTCACCCTCGATGACGCTGGCTTCTAATAAGTTGGCAACACTTTGCTCATCAGAGTAAAAGTGGTCTTTATCACGCTCTCCGCGATAATGGGCATCTAGATGCAATACAGACACCGGGGTATCTGAAAAATGCCCGGCCACCGCGCTCACGCTTGAAAACATAATGGAATGGTCACCGCCCACAATAAAGGGGATTGTGCCCGCCTCCAGCATGTCGGTAAGTTGCTGAGTAATGTGTTCAATATTCAGCTCTGGACTCATATTATCCACGGCAATATTGCCATAATCTGCCACTTGCATTGCCAAGGTTGGGTCAATGCCACCTTCAACGCTGTACCCACTTAACCCGTACATACCACGTAAGAGGGTTGGCGCGTGTTTATCGTCTCGCCATCCTGATCCTAAAGCCAGCGGCACACCGACAAATGCCACATCCACAGCGCCGGCAACTAAATCGGCTTTTCGTATTGCCACAGGCGCATTCGCAAAGGTAGGAATGCCACCTTCTTCATTTAGATAACGCTTTAAACTGAAAGGGCCAGGCTCGCGCTTATAACGGTCGAACAATGCAGGTTGCAATACACGTTGCCTGTTATACCCGCCCGCCTCAGGGTTAAGAGGAATAATATCGCTGTCTGCCAAATACGCTAGCGGCTCTTCAATACCTTCCGCTGGCGTAGCTTTGGAGGCAGTATGGTTTGCTTGATAGCGTCTTTGTGCACTGGTTTGCATCAAGGCTTGTACTAACTGTTTCGCTTCCTGAGGCGACTTTTCCGCTAACTTTACCGCCAGCTTTTCAGGGGTTAAGTTATACAAAACCAGTTCATCTGAGGCGTTGATGAAGGCCAACTCTTGGTCAGTCAACAATTGTGTATTGGCTGATATCGCGACTTCGGGCATGGGTGTGCGCTCAGCCTTGGTGGTAGAAGCACAACCGGATAGCATGAGTGCTGCACCTACTGCCGCACACAATATATTTGATTTTCTTTCAATATGAAGGCGTTTCATTATTTCTTATCTCCATAGTAATCGGTTTGTCCGTGCTCAGAAGATAATTCGCTAATAAAGCCTTTCTGGGTAATGCCTTTTTTATGCATAGCGACACCGGTTAAGCACGCAAACATCAGGCTATTGGCGTTTAATGTACTCACGTACGTGGTATCTAGCGCTGGGGCTAATTCCACAATATCAAACCCAACCAGGTTTGTTTCGGCGCACAATCGTCGAACAATGGGGATGGCTTCTCGCATGGTTAACCCGCCAGATACTGGCGTTCCCGTGCCCGGTTGAAATGCTGGGTCGAGTACATCAACATCGAAGGACACATACAAAAATTCGGTATTTTCAGTGGCTTCTTGTAAAACTCGCTCCATAACTGCATCCCATCCACGCCGTTCTACTTCAGCCATGGTGTGGTAGTGCATACCAATTTCACGCTCCCACTCGTAGTAACTTTTGCTGTAATGCGCCCGTAAGCCCACCTGAATATAATCCTCGGGTCGCACATGCGCTTCTTTCATGAGGCGGTAAATAGGCTGGCCATGATCCAATAAATGCACCCGTCCGCGACCTGTGTCCAAATGCGCGTCAAAGTGCACAACGCCCACCTTGCCTTTTCCATAAACGTCGGCAATCGCCGCAACATTGGGATATTCGAGCGAATGGTCACCGCCGATGATAAAGGGTATCGCTCCGGTCTCGGCTATTTCGCGCACCCGATCTCGTACTTCTTGAACACTTCGCTCAGTGCTAAGTTGATCTATGGCTGCGTCGCCATAATCCACAATGTTCAATACTTTCCCTGGGTCAATCATGGTGGACACGTCTGCGCCCCCGGTTCCCCTTCCTAACATACGCATTGCACGAGGGCCATGGATGGCATCTCGCCAGCCTGACCCCATGTCTAAAGGCGCACCTAAAATGGCAACATCCACTTCACCGGCAACCAAATCCTCAGGAGAAAGGGCCACTGGAGAGCGCGCAAAAGTGGGTATGCCAGAGCGGCCACCACCTAAATAGCGGCCTAGGGAAATAGGCCCGGCTTCCCGCTCGGGATCAAGCTCTTTTGGCCGCTTCACTCGCCACGTATTGTAGTTTTCTGAATCGGTATTTAGGGTGATTTGGTCAGTGTCTCGGCCTTGCTTATATTGCACTTGGTCATACACAGTGAGCATAGTGTCAACGTATTGCTCAACTTCCTGCGTACTGGCTTTTCGCATTAACTCGTACATAAGGTCGGGTTTAAGTACGCTCGCGCCTTTTCCACTAAGCACAAACTCTCGCTTGGCTTCGGGCAATGCATCAAGTAACGCAAGAATATCCTCGGGTACGTCTTTTAATGGCTTAACAGGCATAAGGCCTGGCGTGGCGGAATCTATTTTTGAATGAACCTCACCGGGCAGCGAAGGAGGTGATTGCACCTCCTCTTTCTCGGCAGTTTCTTGAAGCGCTTGCACCGAGAAAGAAGATAACGCTGCCCAACTGGTAGCGAGTAGAAGAGTTTTTAATTTCATTATTAAGGACGTTAAAAGTGAACGTAGTACCACTATAAAAGTCGCTTAAATACCAAACAATAAGTCATATCCCCCAGTTAAATACCCCATCTCTCCCTTTCTATATCAGGCTGATTAATGGTGCTTTAACCGTCTCTTGAAGACAGGTTAAATAATCCCCCCACCAAAACCATTAATGCGTTCAATAACCCAAAACATGCCCAGGGTACCTACTCCCATTAACACGCTGTAACGCATCTGGTCGGCATACGGGGTTTTGGTGAACAACGCGCCAACCGCGTAGATAACACCAATAAACACCACCTGGCCGACTTCCACCCCAATATTAAAAAACAAGAGTGCCAATGTAATTTCATTTTGCGGCACCCCTAACTCGCCTAACGCACTGGCAAAACCCAAACCGTGGATTAAACCGAATAGGGCGACAACGCCCAAACTGGCTGTCATTGCTACCTTTCTTGCGTTTCGATTGCATAGAATTGCTTCGCGCGCCATCAAGCAAATTGACAAGGCAATTAATACTTCAACGGGCGCAATAGGAAGGGTGACAAGTTCAAAATAAGACAGAGCAAGGGTAAGAGAGTGGGCAAGCGTAAATGTACTCACTAGCCACAATAGTTTATAACCACGGGCCAATAAACATAGGCAAAGCACAAAAGCGAGGTGGTCCCATCCAAACCAAATATGCAGCATACCTTGCCACAAATACCGTTTAATGGTTTGCCCCTTCGATAACGTCAGTGCGCCGGGCTGTACCATGGGCACCACCATGGTATTCAATGAACGCTTAAGGGTAAGGCTAAAGTTGCTCGATTGCGTGTTCACTCTTAAATTGGCGCCGTCTAAATACCATGGCGTAATAATTTCAGCGCCGTCACCGAGTTCGTCCGTACAGGCAAATTCATAACTCAGTATCGTGTTGCTGCCTAACCGTTGCTGATTTACCGTTTCTACCTGGCAGTAGCTGGGCAACTGAAGGGTTTTACTGCTGGCAAGCGAGGTAGGAAGCTGCGCGGTAAATTGGTAGGTATTTTCCATCTCGCCATCGGATAATCTTAATTCTGCCGCCGAAAATACATCCGCACTTAACGGAAACACGCAAAACAATAAGCACACAAAAATGGCTGTATTTCTTAGCATGTGGCTACTCCTTAACGTGCTTAATAATGCGGTATTTGTCGCCTAAATCATCAATGTAGTCTTTCACTGCACTATCGAGCCGGTCTACCACGTAGTCGTTCGTCACCTGCATTTTTGCTTCGTCAAAGGTGAGTGGCGATCGAGGCGTTGAATGCGTAACCTTGACAAAATGCCACCCTAAAAGTGATTCCTGAGGGCCATACCATTCACTAAAGGCATGGTTATCCATGGTGTCTAAAAAAGCTTTGCCGAACATGCCTCTTATCATGCTTACACCATAGGCAGGCATTAATCTGCCACGCCAGAACTCATCCCCTTTCACTTCCTCGCCACGGGTGAGTTTTGCTAAAATTTCCTCACTGTTATCGGGAAGCTGTTCAAAAAATACATGCTGAAAGCTGTAGGTGGGTTCTACGTAGTAGCGGTCTATATGCTTAAGATAATATGCCACTAATTTAGCTTCGTCTGGGTCAGGTAAATAGCCGGTTATCTGGTAACGCATTTCCTGAACCAGTTTTTCGCGAACTTCGGGGTCAATCAGGTGCATACCTGCATCAATAGCTTCACGAAAAAGTACTTCTTCGCGAATATAGTCGTCTTCAATTTTTGCTAAGTCGGCTTGCGTGGCTTGGCGACCGGTCAGTAATTCAAATTGCTCAGCAAATACGTTTCTATTCGATTCACTCAGTTCAACGGCATCACTATCATCGTTTTCAAGGCCGTAATAAAGGCCAAAAACAATGACCCCTAAGCCTAAAAACATCACCAGTGGATCACGAATTAATACCTTCAACATATGTACTGCACCTGCTTTCTTATTCTTTTTGGCAAAAAAGCCGGTCTTTGATGCAACCGGCTTTTCACTGTTTTATACCTAGTTCTTCGGCTTGGCGTAGTTAGGGTCGACTTCCTCCCTAAGCCCTTCTTTCCGTGCTTTTTCACCGGCTTCTGGTTGCCTATGTTCTGTGGTTAAATCAGAAAGGTAATACGGGTCTTCTATGCCTTCTTTTCGCATTGCCACGCCGGTTAAACACGCATGAAGAATAAAGTTTGAATTAAGCGCTGAACGATAGGTTGGATCTAACAAGGGGTCGAGCTCTACAATTTCAAACCCAATAATATCGTTTTGTGCGCATAAGCCTCGCACGATAGGAATGGCTTCACGCATGGTTAAGCCGCCAGGTACTGGCGTACCGGTACCCGGTATAAAGGCAGGGTCGATAACATCCACGTCAAATGAGATATAGAGTTTATCTACATTTTCACGGGCTTCTTTAAGCGCCGTGTCCATCACCTGCTTCCAACCTTTTTTCTCTACTTCTGCCATGGTGTGATAACGCATACCGTTATTACGCATCCATTCGAAGCCTTCTGGACCAGGCCAAGGCCCACGCAAACCAATTTGAATGAAGTTTTCTGGTTTTACATGCCCTTCTTTTACCGCTCGGTAAACCGGTTGCCCGTGCGTTAACCAGTGCGCTTGGTTTTTACCCGCATCATAGTGCGAATCGAAGTGAACCACGCCAAAGCTTCCCTTACCATGCACATCCGCTAACGCAGCAATGTCCGGGTACTCTAAGCTGTGATCGCCGCCCACAATAAAAGGCATGGTGCCAGTTTCAGCAATTTCTCTGACTCGTTCGCGCACATGCTGTACCGAAAGTTCGGTGCTCATGTTATCAATAGCAATATCACCATAATCCACGATACTCAGTACCTTGCTAGGGTTCACCATAGTGCTCATATCAATCCCACCTGCACCATACTCATTACGCATGGCTTGGGGGCCGAACTTTTGCCCACGATAATAAGAACCCATATCTAGTGGGGCACCCACTATAGCGATATCCACATTGCCGGCAATTAAGTCTTCGGGATAAATGGCAAGGGGCGCGTTGGCGAAGGTTTTTACGCCACCAGAACGACTACTCATATAACGGCTTAAATGAATGGGACCTGGCTCTCTTTCTGGGTTGAGGCTTTTAGGGCGCTTCGCTTTCCACCCGTTAAACCCTTTTGCTTCGGTATTAAGCGGAATAGACGCCATGTCTGTTTCCGGGTTAAATTTTCCCGCTTCCGCCACCTCAATCATTCCGTCGAGGTACGCTTCAATTTCTTCAGCCGACTTTCCTTCCATCGACTTATAAAAACGCTCCATGGTACCTAACAACATGGTAGGGAGAGGCGAGTCCAAGATTTCTAGTTTTTCTTCGGATATGCCTTTGGTTTTTTCTTTAAAGCTATCGGGCATGGGCGTGTCGGTATCTTCCGCATACACAGATGCCCCTAGCGAACACATAAGTAAACCGCTTAACACTGCGCCAAGAATACGAGAACGTGTAATCACTTTGCTTTCCTTACATTTATTATTTGGGCTCAGCTAAACGCTGAGCCGTATTGTTTCATTCCACAATCACTACATTCCAAACTGGTAGCTAAATTTAAGACCTACTGTACGAGGCGTTAAAATATAGTGTGCATAGCTTCGCTGTAAGTCACTACCTCGGTTACCGTATTCAATATCACCCCAATTCCGTGAAGCAGAGGTAAAGGCATATTTATCGAACAGGTTGTTTACATAAAAGGTAACGCTCCACGCTTCATCAGACAGCTTGGCGCTGATATTACTCAACCCATATCCAGGTAATTCTTCACCATAATTACGCAAACCTAATGTAGAGTACACGTCACTTTGTGCAGTAAAGCCATAACTAAGATCTAGCAGGCGGTTCCACAATTCAGTGGTGTAATTTAGGCCAATTGAAATTTGGTGCTCAGGAGAGCCTGGCAGTCTATCTCCCTCGTACACAGTGTCACCTGTACTCCCGAATATTCCAAATGCATCGTCGGTCATCTCGGTTTTTGCGTAAGAATAGGCAGCATACATCGTAAGGTCGTCGCTTAACGTAGCGCGAGAACTGATTTCCACCCCTTTCGCATTTGCCCCTTTAGCATTGGTGAGAATACCCACAGCACCATTTTCGGTTATACCCGACACTTGAGGATCTTCCCAGTCAACGTTGAAGGCTGCAACGTTGAAAGTAAAGCGACTTTTAAACCATGATGTTTTTATACCAGCTTCATAGTTTGTTGTGGTATCTGCGTCGTACATGGCCTCGTCAGGTAATGCACAGATAAGCTGATTGGTAATATCATCAACATTAGGCGGACAGGCTGCTACGGCGTTAACACCGCCAATTCTAAACCCTTCACTCACAGTGACATATCCCATCACGTCTGACGAAAATGCATAGCTGGCGTTGAATTTAAATAAATTTCCATCATCATCGCCTTCCGCTGTATTCGGCTCAAAAAGGATAGAGTCGGGATCTCGGCCTGTAAAAACCGTATAGTAGAGAGGAAGGTCAGTATCTGATTCGGTTTCTACTTCGTATTTGTATTGACGTAAGCCTAGGGTAATATCCAGTTTGTCATTGAACGCATAGCTAATCTCACCAAAGAATGCTTGTTCTTTTATTTGGTCGATACCATAAGAAATGTACTCAATACTGTCTGGACGAAGTGGCCCTGTGGCGCCCCAGGTTTCAATGGCGAACTCATCAAACCCCTCCACTTCTTCCCTGTAGTTACGGTTGTAGTCGTTCTTGTTGTAATAAGCGCCCACTATCCAGCTTAACGGGCCGTCGCTATTACTCACTAAACGAAGTTCTTGAGTTAAATTTTCGTCTTCACTGGTGCTGGTTGTTAACCCTGAAAATGCGGGGAACTCTTCATAACCAAAATTTAAACGAATCAATAAATCGGTAACGTCTGAATTAGAATCACGGGTGGTCTTAGATGAACCGGTAGCAGAAACCAAGGTAGCGAAGCCTAAGTCGGCTTCAACTTCTAAACTTAACAACTCGTTTTCACGCTCCATGGGTTCAAGAAAACGATAGGCGGCGTCATATTTTCCCACTAAATCCCCAATGGGGTTTTCATCACCCAAAGACTGATAGTGCACGGTAGAACGAGCACCAATATCATCTTTTTGGTAGAAATAGGAAAGTGTTGTATCTAGCCAATCTGTGGGCACCCAGCGTAACTGTACTTTTGCCGCTGTTTGCTCGAAGGTGTTTCCATCTTCAACACTATAAAGGTTCGCATCCACTTCAGCTTGATCGGTAAAATCTGGGTCCGGCAATGAGGTGCCAGACTCACGCACTAAATAATCGTAGTCGATGAATCCTGGGTCATCTGAATAGTTAAAAGCAGCACGAAAACCAAGGGTACCTTCCATAATAGGCGCATTAAATACAAATCCAGCCTCTCCCCCCATGCTCTCGCTTTCATTGGTTTGATACAGGTCACCATTCACCGACCCTGAAACGAAGTCTAAATCTACTTTTTTAGGGATATAACGTATTGCGCCACCAAGTGTTCCCGCACCATACAAGGTACCTTGTGGCCCAATCAAAACCTCTACTCTGTCGATATCAAGTAA
This sequence comes from Alteromonas sp. B31-7, assembly GCF_015767655.1. NCBI lineage: Bacteria > Pseudomonadati > Pseudomonadota > Gammaproteobacteria > Alteromonadales > Alteromonadaceae > Alteromonas > Alteromonas sp. B31-7. The sequence goes on along the minus strand of NZ_CP065233.1, from coordinate 185,484 downwards.
GCGTAAATTCATGAACAACGGAATTTCGCCCACGTAGGTTGCGACTGTGCCGCCATTTGAACCTGGGCCAGATGAATTGGTGTTAAGGCCGCGAACAATAATAGGCGATTCTGAACGTCCACCTTGATCGTTTACCGTTAAACCAGGTACCCAACGTGCAATATCTTCGAGTTCTTCTAAATCTTGTTGCTCCATTAAGTCGTTTGTAACGGCAGAAATATTAATAGGGACTTCTTGCAATGAACCTGCCCGTCGCGTTGCCGTGACTTCTATGGTTTCTAGAGCAACAGCTTTTTCAGCGTCATTCACTTCTTGTGCCGCTACCCCTGGCGCAACGATGGCCGATGCCATTGGTACTAATGCGGCGGTGATTGCTGCAGCTATGCGATTCTTTTTATTTCGTTCAATGCTTTTCATAGTGGTGTACTCGTAATTGCCTGTGAACTCTACCCTCGTTTGACATGCAGATAACTGCTGGACGCTGCATTGGATGATCAATTTGCGATGGGTTCTTATTTTATTTGCAGGATTATTATGGGCTTGCTAGGTTGCAACGAGTACTGGCATTATTCCTATTCCGACTACGTCATTTAACGCACTTTTTCTGCCAAATCAAATAGTTAAAACTTTGTTAATTAAATGACGCCGAATTTAACTTATTACTGAAAGACTGCCTCTAAGGCATTGGTGTGGGGCTTGTAACGCTGCCAACGACCTATCGACTGCTGGTTGATGGGCATTTTCACCTGCATTTTGCTGGCCGTTGACACAGGCGCAGTGTTCCCTTGCATGTGTAAACAATTTTCGTCCCATGATAATTCACAAAACTTGAGCAAGTCAGCAATGTGCTGTCTTGGATGAGTCACCAAGGCTTCGTAGTTCAGCAACATAAAATTCTCACCTTCTATTGCCTGCCAGTGCTCTACCCAATTCATGCATTGGCGGTAGAAAGACGCACAGGAAAGTAGACTGTGGGTGTAATGATAATGTGGGTTGTGGATACTAAATAACTGGCGGAAGTTCCCCACACAGGTGTCCATTGGGTTTCGCTGTAAGCAAATAATTTTTGCGTTGGGAAAAGCACGGCGAATATACGGAAGATAGAAAAAATTGAACGGGAGCTTATCGACGAAGTGGGCGCTATTACCTATGTGCTGTGTTCGCGCAAGGTATGCCTGCGCAAGCTTATTGTAGTCGATACTTTCCGCCTGTTTTAACGTGGTGACGTCTAAAACATTAAGGCTTTGGCTGCCCGACATCTGCTTTAAAAGGGTACTAAAATCCTGTAATTCACCACCGGAACTGACCTGCTGATGGCTACTTAAAATGCGTTCTACCAAGGTTGTGCCAGAACGCGGCATGCCTACGACAAAAATGGGTCGAGTGGTGCTTTGTGAAGAAGGTGACGAAGGCGAAATATGCCCATTTGACGCAAAGGCTGCTTGTAAATAAGCAAAGACCTGCCGGTCGGCAGACGCGTCGTAAGGAAGGTGCTTCTGCTTCTCTTGCTTTGCCTGAGTTAATACGTCAAAGGCTTGGGTATAATCCCGTTTTTTTTCTAATTCCCGCGCTAGGCTGTGGCTTAAATGCAGTCGCGCCTCAAGGGTTTGCGCTTCATTGTCTAGCTTTTGCTTTAGTTGTGCTAAATGACGGTGTATTTCATCGCCTTTGGTTAATTCAGACAGCGCAAAATGCGCTTTATAATAGGTTGAATCATCGTCCAGCACTCGCCAAAGAGCTTTCTTTGCTTGTTCAAGTTCACCACAAAACTTACTTGAAACCGCATAGTTATAAAGAAAATTTGGCGTAGGGTTTGGGGCGTTAACCGCCGCAGAAAAGTACACCAGTGCACGAGCGTGTTCATTACATGTAGATAGCGCTACGCCGAGGGTATCGGCGTGAATAGGCGTTTGAATAGCCTCCACTTGTACCGTATTGGCAATGGCAATTACACCATCGGTTTGCCCTAGCAATGCGTAAACCTTGCACAATAAAACACGAAACTCGACTAGGTTTTTATGCGCAATGGCATGTTTACAGAGCTCTGCCGCTTTATGCAGCTGCCCTACACTGACATTAATTTGCGCCAGTAAGTGATACGCTTCGCCGACCTTTTCGCCCGCTTGAATTAAAGACACACACCCTTTATGAGCCTGTTGAATATCACCCTTTTCAAAATGAGCAAACGCTTGCTGTAACGGGCCAATGGAGTGACGCTGTGACATAGTCAATGCTAGTTCACTGCCAGCGCACGGATGGCTATCCCTGCGGCTGTGGTTCTATTTTCTACCCCTAACTTAGCGAATACTTGCTCTAAATGTTTATTCACGGTGCGCGGCCCAATATCGAGAATTTGTGCAATTTCTTTATTGGTTTTACCATTAGATAACCAGTAAAGAACCTCTGATTCTCGACCGGTTAAGTTAAGTGTCGCTTTCAGTTTTTCTTCGCCCGACATGGCCTTTACGGCATGATTAACACGAAAGGTACTGTCTCCGTTTTCCCGTTGAGACAACAATGCCAGTTCACATTCGCCACTTTCATAGGATACCTGTTGCACAACATCATGCTGCCCAGGTGTTTGCAATATATGTTTCACCGCAGGAATTAAACTGTCGTTAAACCAATCATCGGCGAAGGGGATGTTGGATAGAAAGTCGTGGGTTTGAGGCGTAGCCCAAAGCAGCTCTCCTACTTGATTAACAGCAAATAAATTTTGCCCCATAGAATCTAACGCTTGTTGTGCACTCGATGTGATTTGTGCATTGTTCGCATGAATTTTGATACGCGCCACCAGTTCATCGGGATTGACCGGCTTAACAATGTAGTCCACACCACCCGCATTTAGCCCCTTTAACGTGCTTTCAGAGTCGGTTAAGCCTGTCATAAAGATAACGGGAATGTGCTGTAATTCTCTGTTTTGCTTTAGCCGCGTACAGGTTTCGAAGCCATCTAATTTAGGCATCATGGCATCAAGTAAAATGATGTCTGGTTTGATTTGTTCAGCAATGGTAATAGCTTGGCTACCCTCTAATGCCACAAGTGTGCTTATCCCTTCCTTTTCAAGGATATCGTTAATTAAGCTTAAGGAATCGGGTGAATCATCAACCACTAACACCGTGTACATAAACGCCATCCAACCAACTTAAACGTGCCGATTATACTAAAGATTAATATCTCAGTATAAACACATATAGCGGTGATAAGCATGGGGTATTTTGCGTATTTCGAACCTTAAAAGGCGCGTTAAGATTTAGTTGTGAAGAAAGGCGTCAACTGTTGTCGACCCCGAGCACCGATCCACACAGCATGAAAATTACTGCAATAGAAATTCCATGAGCGGGTGCCCCACGGCAACAGCAATCAAGGTAAGTAACATGCCAAATACAAACACAAAGATATAAATTACCGCATATTGCATCAGCGTATTTTGAGGTTGGGTTAATAACCGTTTCAATTGCTTGCGCCTTTCGCTGCTTGCGCCCTGCTCTCCTGCTTGTTGGCAAACGCATAGGGGTAAATCATCAAGAGTAGTGTGGTGCCCCATATTATGTAAAGCGAACAAATCGCTTCTCAGTTCTAACCCATTAATGAAGGCATGGCGATAGGCTGTGCGCCAACGTTTTGGCCAGAGAAGCATAAAATAACGTACACAGAGTAACTTAATATTATCTAATTGGCGTACGTGATTAAACTCATGCAATAACACCAAATTAAGCTGATTCTCCGATAACTTTTCCACTAAACCTTGAGACACGTATATTTGTGGGCGCAACAACCCCGCGCACCAAGCAGAAGGAACCTGACTGTCTACTCGCTGATAAATTTGATTCATATCAGCCTGTGGGCCACTGGCACTATTACAAACATTGGCACGAGAACTGGCACTAGCGAGCTGTAATAACTGGTGAAAGCGTTTATTCAGGTACAATTGGCGCGCCATCATTACGATAGTGACACACAACAAACCAATGGCAAAGGCTAACACCCCAGCCCCTAAAGTAGATGAAGTGGGTATGTATAAGTCATGGGGCCCACAATGGCTTTCGTGGCAATGTTCACCCACTAAATAGCGATTTATAGGGGGCAGTTCGTTAATAATGAGGCTAAATGCCGCACAGATAAAGGGAAGCCATACTAAAGTGAAAAGTAGTTTTACTTGTACATCGGGTAAAAACGACACGCGTTGTGGGCGTGCTACTCGCCAACACCCTGCTACACACCAAGACAACAGTAAAGACAGTAACAGCCAAGAAGCGAGATGGGCGAGAAAACTCGTATTAGTCATCCTTCTCCTCATGAGAAGGTAGCAAATGGGATAACTTTTTTGCCTCTTCTTTTGAGGCTTGCCCTTCAATATAGGACATAAAACCACTGACGATCACCTGAGATTCACCGTTACCCAATTGGTTGGCAATTTCTCCCATCAAGCGGCTGACCACGGTACTTTGAGACAATGCTGGCGCATAGCGATAAGAGCGCCCCTGCTTGTATCGGGTAAGCATATTTTTGCGAAACAAGCGTTCCAATGTACTTTGCATCGTACTGAGCGAGAGTTGCTCATGGGCAAAAAAAGTAAGCACCTCTTGAGCACTCAGCTCTCCGTGTTGCCACAACACCTTAAGGACGTCTATTTCACGACCACCTAATGCAGGGAGGCTGTGTTGCGAAGGTTTTCCGCCTAGCCACTGACTTAACCCCCGATAAAGCTCTTTCACGAACACCGACCTCTTATAGGTTTTAGTAAAGGCATTAATAATACAAGAATGCACGTTACCAGAAAGTGCCCAATTAACGTATACCCATTAAGGAACTATTGTGAAAAAAACACCCATAGCACTGCTTGTTCTTGCCGCTTTGCAAGCTAATGCTCACGAAGATGACAGCCACGATATTGAGAAAGTCACCGTGTCTGGTCGACAAGTTAGCTTAGTGGGAGAGGCTATTTCAGCGTCACAAGGGGTTGTGGGACAGGAAGAAATTCAACTGCGCCCTATTTTACGTACCGGTGAAATACTGGAGTTCATTCCGGGCATGGTGGTGACGCAACACAGTGGTACAGGCAAGGCGAATCAATATTTTTTGCGCGGTTTCAATTTAGATCACGGTACTGACTTTGCCACATTTGTAGATGGCATGCCGGTGAATATGCGCACCCATGGTCACGGGCAAGGCTACACAGACCTTAATTTTGTTATCCCTGAAGCCGTGCAGTCTTTAAACTATAAAAAAGGGGTGTACTACGCTGACGTGGGCGATTTTAGTGGTGCCGGAAGTGCCACACTCAATACCGTTAACCGTACCTCCTCACCATTACTCAGTGCCACAATAGGCGAAAATGACTTTCTGCGGTTAGTTGGCTTAGGCGATGTCAGCATTGATGATACCAATTACGTCGTTGTAGCCGGTGAGCGCAATACCTACGATGGCCCTTGGAGCGATATTGACGAAGACCTTGATAAAACCAATGTGCTCGCAAAGTGGATAAATAAACAAGATGGCGGTGAATTTTCCCTCACTTTTATGGGTTATGACAACAGCTGGAACAGTGCTGACCAAATTCCCGAACGTGCGGTATCAAGCGGGTTAGTAGATGAATTAGGCTCGCTAGATACCACTGTGGGTGGGGAATCCGACCGTTATAGCCTGAGTGCGAACTGGCGCGGCGACAACGTGGTCGCAAACGCGTATGTAATGTCGTACAGCATGAATTTGTGGTCTAACTTTACGTATTTTCTTGATGATCCTGACAATGGCGACCAGTTTGAACAAGTGGACGAGCGCACCGTGTATGGCGGTGATGTCAGTTATTGGCAAGATCACACCCTATTTGGTCAACCCACCACCACCACGGTTGGCACGCAAGTACGAATAGATGATATAGATGAAGTGGGTTTATATCACACACAAGCTAGACAGCGCTTGGGCGTTATTCGCAGTGACGACGTCACCGAGTCGAGTGTGGGTGTGTATGTGAATAACCAAACTTATTGGACACAAAATTTACGTACCGTGCTTGGCCTACGCTACGATTATTTTGATTTTGACGTGCAAGACTTAGCCGGTGTAAATGCAAATGGCGTTGATTTATCGGCCAATAGCGGCACGGCCAGTGACGGCATCACCTCGTTAAAAGCCAGTGTGGTATACACATTGACCCCTGAATGGGAACTGTATGGTTCAGCTGGGCAAGGCTTACATTCTAACGATGCCAGGGGCACCACCATTGCAGTAGACCCTAGTTCTGGTGAAGCGGTTGAAGGGGTAGATCCGTTAGTACGTTCAACCGGTTTTGAAGCGGGAATACGAGGGTTTATTGATGAAAAGCTCAATGCCTCGTTATCGCTGTGGCAGTTGTCTTTAGACAGCGAGTTACTGTTTGTTGGTGATGCAGGGAATACCGAAGCTAGCCGTGCATCTAAGCGTAAGGGGGCGGAAATTGCGCTTTATTATCAGCTTGACCACAATTGGTCTGTTGACCTTGAGTACGCCTACACCGACGCTGAGTTTACAGATAATGCACCTGAAGGTAATTACATTCCAGGTGCGATTGAAAACGTGGTACAGGCTGGCCTGTCGGCGCACTTCGACAACGGCTTATTTGGCAGCCTAAGAGCACGGCATTTTGGGGAGCGACCGCTTGTTGAGGACAACAGTATAACCTCAGATCCCAGCACAGTACTTAACTTGCGGGCTGGATATAAAATGGCAAATTGGGTATTCCAACTTGATGTGTTAAACCTTACCGATAGCGATGACCACGACATTGACTATTTTTACGCCTCGCGACTTTCAAGCGATGCCCTAGGCACCGAAACCGACGATATTCACTACCACGTGCTAGAGCCTCGCACGGTTCGGGCAACGGTTATGTACCGGTTCTAAAACATCACGCATTGCGGTTTGCCCAACCGCAATGCACCTCTTTAAGCAATATTTACCTTCCTTTGCACAACTCTTTTTTGTTTATATGTTCGTAGAGTATCGCTCACTCTAACGGCTAAATTATGCTTATTAATACAAAGTACATCCTCGGTTGTACCCTTCTTGCTTCCCTTTACCTAACTGGTTGTGTGTATATTGAAGAGGATGAAGAGGAAGGTGATAGCTACGGTTACGCCCAATACGTTAACTTAGTTCCCCAATCCCCAGACATCGAATTTGTTGTGGAAGATGAATCTGAAGCCACATTGGCTTTTAGCGAAGCCACGGGTTACACCTACGTGACGAATTCCACTTTTGATATTGCGTTCAATCAAATTTTACCTAACACAGAAAACGATGACTTTATCAGCGAAGACAGCTTAAAAGTCAGTAAGAAGAACCTGCACAGCTATATTTTATATGGCGATGCCGATGCGCCAAGCAGCATGGAAATAAGCATCGATATTTCAGATATCTATGACGATGATTTTGACGATGGCTATGCCTTGGTGCAATTTGCCAACTTAGCCAATATAAACGATGGCGTAGATGTATATATTTTGGATGCTGACGCGTCACTCACCAATAAAACCGTGGATTACACGCTGGCGGCTGAGGACTACAGTGGCGAAGTTAGCTTGGACGCTGGTGATTATAAATTAGTGTTCACCGAGTCAGGCACAGACACCATACTCGCCATGAAAAACGACATAAGCATTGAAGAAGGCGAGGCGCTTTCTTATCTATTTGTTAGCTATGAAAATGCAGGCTTCGACGACCCCTTTTACAGCATCATAGAGTTAAATGATGACGGCGCCCGGCAACTCACTAACGAAGCACAAGACAGTTATGTAAGGGTAAGTAATAACATTGTGGGTACAAGCGCCGTTGCCGTTGCAAAAGACAGCAGCAGTAGCACCGTGATTGAAGCGCTTTACTTTGGTGATGTTTCACCCTTTATAAACGTAGACATTGACGATGCCGATGACGCTAGTAGCGTCGACATTTATCTTAAAGATACCGACACCAGTGCCGTACTAGAAAGTACCAGCATTGATATGTACGCCGACCAAGTTGTGATGCTACTCAGCTCAGGTGATACAGACAGCATCGTAACAGCTTACTCGCATACCGAAGATTTACGGGTAATAGACACCCACGCCAAACTCCTCTTTGCCCACAACATTGACAATGAAAGCAGTACCTCCATCAATATCAAAGTGATTGAACAAGGCAGCAACCCTGACTCCTACGACGCATCAGACAGCATTTCTTACCTGGGTAGTTTAAACATTGAAACTGAAGCCGGTGATTACGATATTTACGTATACGACGCCGACACCGATGACTTACTGCTTGAAACCACCGTATACGATATTGAAAAAGGTGACGTAATTAATTTGATATTGAGTGATTACGATTACGGCGGCGCGCCTTATCAGCTTTTCCGCTATACCAATTAAAGGGGTGTGTTCGCATAATAAAGTTTGTACACAAAACCGTTTTGGAATAATAAAGTTTGTACACTAATTGAGGGTTGTGGGACTAAAACGAGAATAGGCAAGTACAGGTAACTTATACGATAATACAGAAGCTACGGGTGTAATCCCCCCATTTTAAACAGCAGTTATTTGTAGAAATCCGTTATGCTGCGTTCAATAGGTTTTTGGGTGGTACACCACCGATTGCCACATTAGGTCGTTCATTGTAGTATGTCCATAACCAGCGAGTCGCCAGTTCTTGAACGTGTTCGACACTTTTAAACAAATGCTGATCAAGCCATTCATGCCTTACCGTGCGATTAAATCGCTCAACATAAGCATTTTGTGTTGGTTTACCTGGTTGAATATAAAGCAATGTAATTTGATGCGGGTTGCACAGGGTTTGCCTCTCCATTCTATAACTTGTACCAGCGAGTGTCAGCTTTAGCTTCTGGATTGAATTGAAGACTGTCTTTTAGCGGTCTTCAATTCTACTTTTTCATATACATCAGCTTTCTCGATTTTAAATGAGTCCGTAAATGTCAAAATTTGTCTATGTGATGATGTTTAAAAGGCTTCGTTGCTTTTGAACAGGCATTTTTCTGAGCGTTGTGACGAGCTTTTTCTCGACACTGGACGTTGTCATTTTGTCAACCTGACTCTTTCTTGGCTGCACGCAGACCTCGCCCTCACCTGAAAATAACCAATTTAAATTTAGGATGTACCCTTCATCGGTCTCGATTTTACTGAGTGCAACTATTTTCTCGATGCTGGGCAACGATTCAGCACGCCACACCGACCGTAAAGTCGAGGGATCGCCATAGCCCAAAACGTTGGAAAGTTCTCTTGAACCTAGACCCAAATAGTTTTCGCTAAACGCTTTGATCCTTTGACAAATTTTTCGCCTTAACTGCGCATCTTTTTTTGTTTGAGGCAACTTTACTTCTTCTAATAACGTGGTTAATATAACCAAAATAAGTTATATTATACTTTTATGCAACCAGGAGATACCGTGATGGGAGAAGGAATTGAGGAGATCAGATTCTATCGAGCAAACGAGAAGCCCTATGGCGCCTTTTCAAATTTATCTCGCTGGCCAGTGATTTTTGAAGGTATTGAATATCCAACTGCTGAGCATGCTTATCAAGCAGGTAAGGCGCGCAAACCAGCGGTGCGCGATTGGATCCTCTCTGCACCTAGCCCGTCTCTGGTGGCGATGGCGGCGCACGGTTTGTACTATTGGGATATCGTCCCCGGATGGTCTAAAAACAAGTTCACGCGAATGAAACACATCTTAATCGCGAAATACACCCAACACCCAGAATTAAGGGCGCTATTGGATTCAACGGGAGATGCACGCCTGGTTGAGTCTGCGACCGTTGATAATGAAGTAAATAGAACATGGGGTGAAGTCAACGGAAAAGGTAAAAACATGTTGGGCGTACTACTGATGGAAGTGCGCGAAGAATTGAGGCAAGATGCACAATCGGAGAAGAAACGCGCCTAAGTAATGGATTCAACATGGCCACCAAAAAGAAGAAATCCTATAAGGTATTGCTAGACGAAATACCTGATCAGATCAGACGAGCATCGTTGGATGTACCAAGCGCAATAATAGATTGTCTTGAGGAAAGCAAGGCGACAGGAGCCATATTAGTCGGCTCTGGAGGCTCGCTAACATCAGCCCATTTTTATGCCCACCTTATCGAAAAAGTAAGTCGCAAGCAGTGTACGGTGTATACGCCTTTAGAATTACTGTGCTCTGCAATAGATTTAGAAGGTCAACGCTGCTTATTCTTTTCCGCGGAAGGTAAAAATCCTGACATTATTCATGCCTTTGAATACGCCAATAAACATAAAGCCATCGTTACGTGTGTGACAAACCTCAACGAAACACCGCTTGGTCAATTGTGTGAACGTACGAACCAAAAAAATGTCTGCCTTCCCGTTCATGAAAAGGACGGGTTTTTAGCGTTATCCACAATTGTCGCCACGATGATTGCTGGCTACAAAGCGTTCGGAGCCATTCAGCCTCAAAGCGAACTCACCAATCTCAGTAATGTAGCCGACGCGGCAATACCTCGAGTGACCACGCCTAATAAACTGAATCAACTGAATCAACTGATCGTAGTTTATGCGCCATTACTTAAACCAGCCGCAATAGACATTGAATCCCGTTTTCATGAATCCGGGGTCGCCAGCGTACAGATTGCAGATATAAGAAATTTCAGTCATGGCAGGCATTATGGTGCTTTTTTAAATCAATCTGAAACACACATCATCATCTTAGCTGACGAAGGCACAGCTGCTTTAGCGCGTCTGACGCGTTTAGCAATAAACACATCCCTGTCCAATTCACTGATCTTTTTCTCTGGTGCGCCCGTCGAAGCAATGTTTAAGAGCATCCTGTTCTCGATGCATTTATTGTGGGAGATAGCTGAACCACAAAATCGTGATCCAAATAAAGTCCTTGTACCAAAATTTGGCCGTTCGCTTTACTACTTGCCTTACCAAAGTAGCTGTTTAACGCAACCGTTAGTTGATGCAAGTGATGTGCCCTTGCCATCCCATTATTACGATACGTCGTTTGATGCTGTCGTTTTTGATTATGATGGTACCTTGTGTGACAGCGACGAACGTTTTGATGAACTCAAGCCAATTGTGGCGTTGATGTTAGAGCGCCTGCTTGAGCATAGCGTTCGCGTCGGGATTGCTACCGGTAGGGGAAAATCTGCCGGAATATCTATTCGAAAAGCCATAGAGGAAAAGTGGTGGGAACAGATAGTGATTGGCTATTACAACGGTTCTGTCATTGAAACGGCAGATAAAACACTGGATGTCAGTCAATATCCAATCGACCCAGTGATTAAACACGCTCATGAGTTTATCTCATCAAAACGCTTAAGTGGCGCATCGGTCGACATGAGGCCAACGCAAATAACAATCGAATTTGGTTTTGCCCTGCAATCCGACACGCAGATTGATGTGTTATGTGCTCAGCTGATTGAACACTGTCCTGATATAAAAGTACTTCGTTCGGGTCACTCGATTGATATTATTAACAAATCGACCTCAAAACTGAGAGTTATTGGAGCATTGCATCACGCCAAACAGTGTTTAACAGTGGGTGATAGTGGACAACCTGGTGGTAATGATCACGAACTGCTATCGCACCCCTTCAGTATTAGTGTTAATCATGTCCCAGGGCATGCAGACACTGGTTTTAAGATTGGCGCGCTAGATGAAATAGAATTAAGCGCAACACTACGACTGTTTTCAATGATGCAATTTGGGCAAGGTGTCTTTACTTTAGATGATGGGTCACAATGAATAAAAAGGATTTTGCTACAAGAGCACTCAATAAAATTCTGGATACCGATAATGTGGAATTCAACAGAGCCTGGTTGGAATCTATGTCAATGAAGTGTAATGATTACCAACAGTTCTATCCGGGTTTTCGATTTTTAGAAAGTTTGTCGAGCTGGCTGAACCAGTTTGATAAAGGTGATATACCCGCTGCGTTCGACTTTGTCAGAGATCGCTTGATTTATATTTCTGAGGCACAAATTCGTTTATTAGTTGAATCTGTATTCTCGATGCATATTAGACCACTTTTGCTAGACGCGGTCGCAAATCAGACGCACATACCTATCCATAAACGAAATCAGCTTGCGAATCACCCACTATACAGTGAAGCATTGACACAAAGTTTGTTTTTGGGGCTTTCTGATGGTGCAAGAACAGACGCTTTCAGGCGGTTTAATCCTCAACTTGATAACGAGCAGGTATGGTTAACCTATTCAGTCAGTGAAGAAAAATATACTGACTTTGCTGACTATCTAAAACAGCGCAATCCCAACAACCCAACGTTTAATCATCTGTGGCTTATTGATGACTTTTCCGCGTCTGGAAAGAGTTTCGTTCGCAAAGATAAAAAAACAGGCAAATGGAAAGGAAAGATTGTCAAAACACTGAAGGCTTTTTTGAAACAGGAAGTCACCGAAGGTGAATCAGCGGCTACGCCAATCTTGGGTGAAAAATGCAAAGTCTACATTGTGTTATACATCGCCTCTTGCCAAGCAGAGGAATACTTTGAAACAGAAATTGAAAAGTTGTGGAAAGAACAACCAGAGCTTGCAAAGCGGTTCGATATTCCAAAACTGATTGTCGTTCAGTCATTAAATACAGCATGCAGGATTTCGAACGCCAACTCGCATGACGAGCCCATCATTCGGCTTATTGAAAAAGATAAATACTACGACCATGCAAAACTTTACAATAAAGCCTCTGAGGTAGGTGAAACAAGAGAAGTCAGGTTCGGTTTTGCTGAAGGTCGCCTTCCGTTAGTCTTAGGTCACAACACACCGAATAATAGCGTTTCATTATTATGGGCATTCGAAACAGCTGAGTTTGTCGGTTTGTTCCCGCGCGTGAGCAGGCATTAGAATGAGCGAACGAAATCCCTTTGCAAAAAAGAACACGGAGTTATTTGCCGACGTTCCAACATTTCTGCGCTTCTATTCACATCACGGCATAAAGCGACTCATTTCTGCAGCAAGCTCTCCGTTGTTAGAGGGGACATGGATCTTTAGAAGCCCGCCTGGTTTTGGTAAGAGTACAAATTTTCGATTATTTACACCTGCAACATTGCGAGAGCTTCAAAATCAACGGAATGCAAAATCTCATGTGCACAGTGATACGATAACCGAGCTCAATAGCTTAGGCGTGTTTGGACAAAGTCACCCCAAAGTTCTTGGGATTTACATCAACGTCGCGGATGGATTTAGTGAAATACACGAAATTTTTGATGATAAAGCGTTACCCGTATTTAGGGCGTTTATTAATGCCAAACTCATTTTAATGCTGGTCGCGGCGCTCAAAGATTTTTATAACTTACAATTTGAAGACAGTCTTGACGACTTCACTATCGAAGTTGATAACGACGTATCATGGGGCGCCTTACCAAAAACGTCTTCTCTTCAATCTCTTAGTGATTGGGCCGAAAATGCTGAGTTGCAAATTATAAAGGGTATTTCCAATCTAGAACTTGCAGACGAAAAACATCTTTTGCATACCGAGTACAGTGCGCTGAAGTGGTTACGTAAAGTTAAATTTCTGTATAAGGGCAAGCGGCATATTCTGAAAACGCTTGTTATGTTTGACGACGTCCATAATTTGGCACGTTCCCAACGCGAAGACTTGTTAACGTCCATTACCGTTATCCGACCGCATTATCCGATATGGATAGGTGAGCGATTGACGAGCTTGACGGAAAAAGAAACGCTAATTGACGGTGCAGACCAGCATCGGGACTACAATGTGATTAATTTAGATCACATCGAAGCTAACACCAAGAACAACTACTTTAAGCAATTTGTAGAAGGGATCATCAAAGCACGTTTAGATATGTCGAGTGTCGGTGGCTTTGACAATTGGCTAACTATTAACGGTATTGAACGCGACAGCGCTTGTGAAAAAGCGTATCAGGAATTGCTTCCACGCATAAATAAACTCCGATCAGACGGCGGGTTTTCTGCATGGTTTGAGAGGGATGATTACGAAAACCTCGAGGTTACGCATGCTTTGGTTGTTGAAATGCAGTCGTTACTCACGTCTCATGCTAAATACGTCAACAAAAATCCAAATCAACTCATGTTTGAAGAATCGTTGGATAAAAAACCCAAAGCAGATGCTTCATTCGTTGAATATTACCTGTATACGAAGTATCAAGTGCCTTACTACATAGGAAATGAGGTGCTGACAAAGTATTCCACTTCCAGCATATTCGAAGTGTTACAGATCGCGGAGAATTTTTTTGAAGCGATTTATAAAGCTTCAATGAAGCAAAACAGTTCCAATTCATCGCTTAAAATTAAGGTACAACAACAAACTCTGAAAGAACTAGCGAGAGAAAAGTTTGACAAACTAGGAGGGATTGTTCGTTACAGCGATTGTGCTATTCGGTTGGTCAAAAATTTCGCTAAAACTGCCTACATCAAATCAAATCGAGAATCATCGCCATATGTGCCAAGTATTACCGGTTTTGCGCTATCGTATTCGGATATGGACAAACTGGTGTGCGATGAGAATTACGAAGTACTGAATGCGATTCTGACAGATCTGCGCAAGCGAAACTTAGTCACCATTACAAAACCCAAAAATAAAGAGGTGAGTGTTTTTTATCTCAACCGATTGTTGTGTGTTCATTTTGATTTGGCAGGCGGCTATGGTGGCTGGAACAAGTTTTCACTCGACACACTTACTGAGTGGATGAACAGTGATACGGTAAACGTGACAACGCAGGATGATAAGCCCACCCCACAAGGAGAGTTTGACTATGAGTGAAGCGGATTTTTACTGGGACGTAAATCTTTACTGTAAAAAGACGTCCGAGACGAAGGCGCTTTGGGATAGTTGTATCGGCCGATTATCGGGTAAAACGCTTTTCGTCACAGGGATTGGTTTTGATCCAAGGGCTGTTAAATCCATTGAGATCCTGTTTGACAAAAAAGCCCCCCCGGAACAATTTCATTGCTTAGGGATAAAGAGTGCTGCTGATGCCGTCGGCGCCAATTCAGCGCAAAAAGAGCAAAGCAACATTCGAAAACTCAAGGAGCTTTTTCCTGAAAGACTCCGAATTGAACATTCCATTGGTTCGGAAAAACAAACGACGTCGCTAGCGTTGTGTATATTGCTAAAAAGGTTGAATAAAGAACATTTTTTTGACGAGTTTGATCAGATTGTTATCGACGTAGGTGCCATGCCTCGCGTCACTTTTCTTACTCTTGTTCCCAAATTACTTGAACAGTTTATCGGGGATAAAGGGGAGTTAAATAAAAAAAACATGTTTGTCATTGCGCTTGAGAATGCCCAGTTTGACAGCAGTATTACTGAGCACGTAACTGACGCAAACGCGACGTTTTTGCATCAATACAGTCTTAACAGTCCAAGTTTGTCACCCGACCTGCCCGGCGTATGGTTTCCAATTATGGGGGCTTCTCGAAAAGACGAACTTGAGACGATAAAACGAGACATTCAGAAGGTGCTGCGCCAAGATGGCGTCGAAGTCGTACCAATTCTTCCCTTTCCGTCAATAGATCCTAAGCTATCAGATAAGATCATAGGCGATTTTTATCATGTATTGTTTGAGGAATTTGAAGTAAACTATTCTAATATTTTATACGCTGCTGAAAACGACCCTTTTCACCTCTACCGAAGGCTAATGAAGTCTTTCATGAAGTACGCGAAGAACTTTACGCTGTTGGGCGGAGGGCGTTTCGTCGTATCGCCGCTGTCGGGAAAATTGATGTCTGTTGGGGCGATACTGGCTGTGTTTGAGGCGAGTCGTGAGTTATCTGATGAACGTTTGCCGTTCACACCATTGATAAGCGCATACGACACTCAAAACAAATATTATTTTGGTGTTCCTTTAGTTGAACCAACTCAGTATAAGGTACAGGACAATAAAGTGAATTTCGAGCATGCAGAATTGTCTTTATTGTGGTTATTGGGTGATGCGTATGATGAGTAAACAAGTTCGAGTAAGTTATTGAAAATGAAGAATCAACCTAAATGTCTAGGAACAGGCCTGCTTTCTTTGGACCTAATATACAAAGATTCGACTAAGCCGTTGGCCGCCGCTGGCGGCTCTTGCGGCAATGTAATGGCTATGTTGACTTCATTTGGCTGGGATGCGCGTCCGGCTGGCAGAATTGGTGAAGATTTAGCTGCCTCAATTTTACTTCACGATTTAATTTCACTTGGCGTAAATACGGATTTTATCTATCAGGACAAGAATTCTCATACCCCCATCATTCTCGAATTCTTAAACATGTCAGGTAGCGAGTCAGGGCATTCATTTTCTCGAACATGTCACATAACACAGCAAAAGCTTCCTCGATACGAAGCCTTGCATGACGCCGAAATATGCAACATTTTAAAAAGTGTCGATGAATTTGATTATTATTATTTCGACCGTCTAGACAACAACGCTTTGAAGTTAGCATCACGGTTTAGTCAACAAGGCAAACCTGTCTTTTTTGAGCCTCAGAAGATCTCATCGGTTACCCAGTTCCTTGAGGTACTGCCTCATGTCAGTGTGTTAAAAATTTCTGATGAAACGGCTTTGAATTTGTCAGATGCGCTCAATCAATGCTTACCTGATTTGACGATAGTAACGCATGGAAAAGAAGGTCTTTCATATCGCTGCAGTGATGGCCGACACGCATCGATACCGGCCATGCGCAATGAGAATGTCGTCGATGCATGTGGAAGTGGGGATTGGCTGAGTGCGAGTATCATTAATGAGATGTTCGTTCAACAAATTACATCATTTTCAGTGTTATCAGCACGCGCTATAGAAAACGTATTATTCAACTCACAAATGAAGAGCACAGATAATCTCTCTTATGTGGGAGCTCGCGGTGCGATGTATAAACAAATCACACCTGTGGATGAGATAGTGTATCCATTTTCTATCGATTTTGGCGCCAATAGTGTTGGGAATTATATGCAGCTCCAAGATGATGTTGCGCCATCTGGTTTACTTTCACAAACTGTATTGTCGTAAACGCCCACCGTACAATGTTCATAGCTTCACAGTCGTGGTTGGCTTTAAATTTCCAAATGAATATTTAACTTACATCGACCAAATTCGACTTTGTGTGTGTAAAGGATGTTACTTTCAACTAGAATTTCATTGGAAAGCGGATCATCCGTACGACTATCTATATTCTGCATTTCTGGGCTGATAGGACATATACCTAGCCCTATTGACTCAAAGCATTGAGTGCACCTTTTACCCTTTACTTTGTATATTTGAGAAGAGAATTTCGTATCGTCCCAGACACCATAGCCAATTTTCTTTTCCATAAAGTTATCCACGACAAATTTTTTAAATAAGTTAGGCTCTTCTGTGTTCAGTTCTATACAAATTTTTTCCAAATCATGTGGCATTATGAACTTTGACTCAAGTAAACTCCTCATCCAATATCTCTTTTCCAAGCTTCTATTGTTCTTGAGCTTTTGAATATTATCAGTTAACCAACGTAGTAACGGCTTAACAGTACAAGGCATAAAATAAACTGGATTTTCGAACTTTTGCTTTTTATTGAACGAGAGCCCTCTATATCGTTCCTTCTCGAATGACTTCCTCAAAGAGTTTATTTCTGTTGCTGAGTCCCCAGTCAAGATTTTTTTAATAGCACTGATTGCTCCCCCTCTCCTACTATGTTTTAGAATGGAGAGTCGGACATTATGTTCCTCACAATAACTACTGAAGAGCCAATTTGAGTCAAAATGAGCAAACCCATTTTCGACTAAAGAGGACTCGATACATCTCTCACAATATGCTATTTGAATACTGCTAGTACTCACCGTCTCGCTATTATTTCCGGCGAATATCTTCGACAAAGCAACTATGGAAGACGTAGGGTTGCTAAATATAGAATCCGGTTCAGGCGCTAATCCAGAGTTTTTCGTGATATCCAAAAGCAACTCTTCGTCAAACAAGTGAAAATTGTGTTGATATTTCTCTGGTATTCTAGGGCTACTGACCCAAGCGCCGGTATCTTCGACAACGCATGAAAAATCTGTCCCTCCCGCTATTTGAATATGTCTAAAGATAAAACTTTGTAGCGATTCATTCCCGATGAATATCATGCTTTTGCCAATTTATGAATTATATTATGAAAACTTAGTTGTGATATTCAGTTGATATGTAGCGAATTAATTTCTTTTTATCCTTATCAAACAAACTCCATTGGTGATGCGGGGCCTCCAGCAGAACTAAAATCTGTCGTTCCAGAGCAAACAGCGTTTACAAATTTATCAATATTTACTAGTCCCACTATTCCTTTTTTATTTACTGTATCGAAGTGAAGTACACGCCAGAATCCATGTTTTGATCCGAAGTCGATAAAAACAGGTTTAGTTGTATGCCAACGCTTGAAGATTTGACTTCTTCCATACCAAGTAAAATGAGCCAATCCCTCCTCATTTGGGCGACTGTGACTTAGAGAGAAATTGACTCTATCAAAATCATTTTTACATCCATCAATTACCCAAATAATAGATTTGTAATATTCTTCTCTGGATTTCACTTCGTCGGGACTTATAGTAGAGTGCTGAAATTCAATTACGAGGCCCGAAGGAATCTTAACATCGGCGATATGCCTTTCACCAGAAGCTGAGTCATCACAAATTATTTCCTGCCAATCTACAGGAAATCTATTTTTCCAATTACGATGCCACTCCCCTTCTGTTTCCCACCATGGGTCACAATGAGCTCTTGCTTTATGGGACCAATGCCAAGCATTGTTTTTACCGCACTTTGCGACCACTTCCGATTGACAGCCTGGACAAGTTGCCCGTTGCTTTGGTTTTGCTTCAACTCGCCTCCCTTCTAATAAAGCAAATCGCATGTAATATCCCTAATTTCTTCTATCTAGATGACTAAACTTTAATACGAAATACTCAAAAAAATGAAGTATTTCACACAATGAATATTTATAAATTCACATTATTCAGATAGCGTCTCAAGCCTTCTAATAAAATTTATCTCCAGAATTCGGTCCATTCAGCCACAGTTTATCTTCTTCGTCCTGCTCTATGACTTTTGAACTACATTGACTAAGCAACTCATCTAACGAGTATTGTTGTTTATAAAAGGGTTCAAGAATAATTGAACCTGCCTCAATCTTAATAGCCATTCTCTGATTGATAGCTAAGTTCAACTCTCTCACTATGAAATCAGGAATAATAATCCCTTTCGAGTTGCATAATTCACCTCACTAATCATTTTCGTCCTGAAAAATACGTCCGTGAAATCTGACTTAGTATCTACCTTTTGGCTTACAAGCTATCGGTAACTTTTCTTCCAGCCAAGCTCTATCGTTAAGATATAACCAGTAGAAAGCAGAATTACATTGCTGCTTAACATCATTTCTTATAGAAACCGGATGACTGCCTAAATATTTCAGTATAACAAATCGGTTTTTCCTTCTAGCAGATTGAAAGTGGCATTGTTTTCGTCTTTCAACAAGCCCTGAATGACTTGATATTGTTTGCTCTACTGACCCAATCCCCACGCCGCATCGTCTCGCAATTTCACGCCGATGGAATCCGGAATAGGCAAGACTGCATATTGCATTGGTGACCTGCTGTGTGAGAGTTTTTGGCTTTAGGTTTAAAGATATACCGTTCAGTAACGCTATTCGCTTTAAATAACATCTGCTCTTTCCCGTTACTCTACTTGTATGTGCCAGTGAGCTCCCCGCTTTAAGAAGGTTTAAGCATTTATTGCTAATATTGTTCACGGGTTCGGGGGTATTTTTCTTATCCGAAAAATCTGCTTTAGGGAGGTTAGAAAAGGCTTGGGAGGCATCACCAAGTAACCACGTTCCAAATAACAGATGTCTATAGGGATGATGGCTACCGCCTGCTTCTAGTAGTTGTGATACATAACGGTAGTCCTGCTGTGTTCTAGGTACCATTGCCGGATTAGTTTGGCTGTGATTTTCTATATATTTGAAAAACTCTTGCATCACAGCCTTTCTTCGAACTCTTCCATTTGGGGTTAAGTAGCCATTTTCCTTCAGGTAGTGGCGGTAAACTTCCGTGATCTGATTCATATGCTGTCTTGCAGCTAACAAACTTAAGAGTTTAGTCGAAAATTTAGCCACTTCGTATTCTATCAAGGGCGAATATCGTATATCAATTTCAGGTTGAGGAAGTAACCACTTGATTAGTCTTTGCCGTTGAGTCAATTTGAGAAAGGATAGCCTCGCGCCATGATAGCCACAAGTATCAACTCCTGGAACTTGGTGGCTTACGTGCCAATACGAGATCCCGTACTTTAGTAAATCGTGCTCTACGCATAGTGGACACGATTTCAAGCCAAGTGAATGGCCGCTCTCAAAGGATACCAGTTGGCTAGATCTAAAAGCTCTTGCACCATTAATAGTAACTATCATTTTTTGTAGGTTGCGAGCATGCACTGGCAAGAAAAAGCAGAATAGCGGTGTTAAGGTCTGCTCATTAAGCAATAAATTGGTGCTCTCGTGACAGACCTTAGCTATTGAGCTTAGCCCTGATGTCAAAAACGGATGGAGTGAAATTCTCTTCGACCCAAAACAAGTTTGCAGAAATTCACTACTAGAAATGCCAGAAATGGTGATGAATCTAATTAATCTACTAAGTAGTAGTTCATCCGGTAAAGCTTTGGGTAATTGATACATTCTCCAAAGCCTCTACATCTAGGTCAGGTCTTCTAAAGGCTCATCACATAAAAGCCTCTGGGTTTTTAGATATGAAAGTGCATCAATCTGTTTTGCAGCTCTTTGAATCATGTCTGGATCTGAGATTTGTTCGATAAAGGTGTCCAAAATTCTCAATTCATTTAGTTGTTCGGCAAACTCCGGGTGATGCGGCCTACTTAAGTCGCCAGGTATAGCTACAAGCCTTTTATCATGGTGGGTAAGTTCTTGCTTTTGGGGGACCGCGTTATAATGATTTAGAACAGATTTTTTAACTTTTTTCCGCTTCAGAAGTGATAGCTTATTGTCGCGTTTAATTTTGTCTACTGATGTTTTCGACGCACGTATAGTGATGTTCGCGGCATGTTCCAATACACTCTCGTTAACTCGCTCATCACCGCTACCAATTACTTGACGTTGAGCCTCTTTGTAAACCCGCATGGCCAAATCTAAATTGCCAACGGAAAGATCGTATAACTTGTCGCTTAATGACTTTGTTAAGGGAGTTCTGATATTGGTCCACTGGAGTCCCCATAACTCATCAACGAAAAGCTCCCACTCTTCATCATTTTTTAATAGTTCAACATCTACATAGCCGCTACTTTCTGCTCTCCTCGCTATCTTTAATGTTTGTTCCAACAACTTGTTAAAAGGTGGGTTTGCGCAGAATAGTAAAGGGATCCCGAGGTTATTCACTAGGTTATGTAGGAAAGCTATTAATCGGTCAGCACCGCCAGTCTTTGCTAAGTTAAGGTTTTGCATTTCATCGATAACTAAAATGCCCAAGAACCCAGATTTTATTCTGGCTTCAATTTGTTCCACTAGTGCAGGAATAGTCGTGGCCCGTTTTTCTGTTTTATGTCCTAGCTTACGATCAATTTCAGCCAAAATTTTATGACAAAGAGCTCTTACACTTGAATCTTCCGGACAATCTACTTTTATCCAGACCACCTGTTTTAGTGGAAGCGATTTACCCTTATATTTGACATGCTCGATTACGTCGTCATAACAACTTAGAATTTGCTCCAACATACTGGTTTTGCCAACGCCGCTTTCCCCAATCACAGTTATCCCACTACCTTTTGGTTTAAAGAAACCTGTTCTCGGTTCAATCGAGGGGCGTTTATCCAACGGGTAGTGCAAATAGTTGGCTGTTGTGGGTGAAAATGGGCTCTTTGCTGAGTACCCTTTTTTAAGTGCAGATTCGATATACCTATATACGTCAATATAAACAGGGAGGGGTTGCCTTAAATGCTCTAAGCGAACGAGGTATTCTATCCTGTCGAAAGCTTCCAATTCCCTTTCCTCTTCGTCATGAGGTGGGAAAAAACCAAGTTTATCTAACAGCTCTTCGTCTCTTGGCTTTTGAGGGAGAGCTTCGATTAGCGGATTTCCTCTGTATTCTGGAAGAATCGCCTCCCGATATTCAGCAAAACGAATTCTCACAACTTTTCATCCTTGTTACGCTTTAACAAAGAAATGACTTTATTCTTTTTATTGCCGATGCTACTCGAGGTCTCAGTGATTATATTTGAGAGTTCCCCCACATGTTCGAAGTCGTCGGGCGCCAACCTACTGTCGAGGATCATTTGTCTTCTGCGCTCCTTCATGTCTCTAGTTCTCTCGGCTTTGCTGGCTAAAGGTAATTCTGATTTCAAAGACTCTTTGGCGTTTTTAATCGTTACGTTTTTACGGTCATAGCGTTCCAGTGATGCTTTCCCAGGCTTATCATTCTTAAGCTGTAGTTTTTTCCAATCTTCGAAGAAAACGACATCAGCAGCGTGTCTTTCTTCGAAAATAGAAGATCGTTTCATCAGTTCGCATCGAGTAAAACTTTCATCACTTTGCAATCGCACATAGATAAATGATGAATTATCTTGATCAATTCTTGCCTCTAGTTTCCAACTTCCTGTGTTACGAGCAATGGTTTTCCAAGTGTCAAATTCCTCTCGTTCACACTGGTAGTACATATCTTTATTTAGTCGAATCCCCTTACTTGTCATCGATACGGTAACAGACGGTAATAATCGAGCACGAATGTCAGCTTCATTTGCTTTGATTAAAGCATGTCTATGCTTGTGAAGATGAATCATCCAATAATTGAGAGGTGTAGGCTTCAGATCTGATTCAACAAGAAGTGTGCTTTGTGCAGCCAGTGATTCAAAAATAGCACTATTGTGCTCAAGAACGGCATCAATAAGCATCTTAGTGATTTCGTTTAATGTTAACGCGGCTTCTAACCGAGGATCTCTGTCACCACGAATGTAATGCCTACCTCTGGTTGTCCCCATCAATTGATGGACTAAGGTATCGTTTAGTATTTTAAATCGTCTTTCAACAATTCCTTTCCAGTCAGCTCTATAAGGCGGAGCAATACTCAAATGACCGATTAGTGGCACTGCTAGCTGTTCGGCATCCTTACAAATAAATTCGCCACGGTCACAAAGCAATCGCTGGGGTATATGGTGACAAGGCCATTCTGCCTCTTCAATCGTAATCCCGAACCGGTCACAATATTGTTTCTTTGATGTAAAGCTGTTTACTAAGGCCTGTCTGCCTGCTCTCCACGACGCGTATTCCATCGACACATGCAGACCTACGATCATTCGACTTTCTTTATCTACCACACAATATAAGGTGGGCCTACCAAGCACGTGGTTTCGTTGAAATTCTGATACAATATGAACGTCTAAGACGGTGGCATCTAGCTCAAAACAACTGCCAGGAACTTCTGTATGGTCTGTTGCGCTTCCAATCAGACCTCTTCGATTTCGCTCGAAGTCTCCTTTATTAGTTTGTTTCCTGATAAGTTCACTTTGAGGTATTAGCTTTCTCGCCCAATACAGAAAGCTTCTGTAATTGGGGATACTTGGTTCCCGCTGTTCACTTTCAGCCGAAAGTAGCTCATCAGAATAAAACTCCTTCAGCATT
The DNA here is from genome assembly GCF_015767655.1 of Alteromonas sp. B31-7. Classification (NCBI taxonomy): domain Bacteria; kingdom Pseudomonadati; phylum Pseudomonadota; class Gammaproteobacteria; order Alteromonadales; family Alteromonadaceae; genus Alteromonas; species Alteromonas sp. B31-7. The sequence continues at coordinate 161,894 of NZ_CP065233.1, read as the reverse complement.
TGGTCATACACTTTAGTAAAAGGCACTTTCCTACCCTTAAGAGCAAACTTTTTCATTGCCTTTAGAATTATTGCCTTATCATGCTCTTCAGTATTGACGCCTTCAAATACAGAAAAGGTAGGAGTGAATATTTGTACTGGTCTTCCTCTTTTCACCTTGCCAGCTGTTCGTACTTTTCCCAGACCACCAGAAAGTTTGTAGGCCGGCAGCAATGCATTGGGCTCTTGCCCATACTTCCAGTACAAATTTAGAGCTCTATAAATCTTCTGAACGTAAGTTTTTTGCTTGTCAGCTTGGGCGACTAGAAGTTTACTTCTGTTGTTGGTCGTTATTTCTAACAAGAAATCTGGTAGAGAGACCAAATCAGATATTAACTGATAGTTATTATCCCGTTTAAGAAGTTGAGTTTCGGGTATATCTTCTTCTTTGCAGTTCAAATATGCAGGTAGCTCATACTCAGACGTAGTAATAGATTTTTTACTCACTAAGTCAGTGAACGAACTCAAGGGAGCGCTGATAGGTCTTTCAAGTTTCTTATCTTCTGTTATACGGAACAATATCAGTTGATCAATTTCTGAATAAATTGCTAAAACCCGATATAGGCCGTCGGAATTGCCATCTAGTGAACGAACTTGCCAAATACTGTTTACTTCAACCTGCATATTGTTGAGTCCTAAACGGCGCAATTCTCATAACTTCGAACACTCCTGACTCAGGAATTGGCTTATCTAGTTTCACATCAACGATTTTTTTGGCAAAAAGCGTTTTTAGTAAGCTCAGTGCCTGAGCACCATCTAGATTAAAATTTGTAGCGAGCTCAGAACAGGTTTGCTCTGTAATCATAGGACCGATATGAAGTAATTCACAAGCCGATAAAAGTAAAGAGTCAGAGAACGTTTCACCATGCCTTACTGGAGCGGTAAACCATTGAATGTTTTTCGACTTAGTTTGATTTTCGGGGGTATTAACATAAACACGAAAAGGGACATCCAACAGCTCCCACCAAATTCTCTCTATATCTAGCTTTTCCGCTGTACGCTTGTCTGCCAAGTCCTCTGCCTTAGATTTCACAGACACAGCTTCATACCAAACTCCTTTATGCTTGTCATAGCACGTTAGTAAGCAGTCCGTAGTCAGAACATTTAAAACTTTAGAATCAGGAATGGTCGGATGACGCAAATCTAGTGTGTTTGCAATCTTGATTGAGAGGTCGATCGGCAGTAGCGGAAATTGCTCTCGTATATCAACAACGCTATCTCTAAATTCAGCCAGATATAAAAACGAAGTTTCGCCTTCCGACAAGGTGTGGTGCTCTCTATCTATCTTTATACCTTGAATTTTCGCGCTGCTACCTTGCGAGGGGACATCCTGGACTCTTAACCAAGGCTTATAGTTTTCACCTTCGCCAATACCGTACTTGTTCTTTAACGCTCTTTGAAAATCATCAAACGTTTTTAATTCTCTGAAGCGAGGCAAATTGTTGGTTCCGCTGTATCTTTATTTAACTAGTATAGCTTAATGTACAAACTTTATTATTCCAGATTGGAGTTATGTACAAACTTTTTATTCAGTGTACAAACTTTATTATGCAAAAACATCTCACACCACCTGCCCCGCAGCCCAGCCGCTGCTCCAGGCCCATTGGAAGTTAAAGCCGCCTAGCCAGCCGGTGACGTCTACCACTTCGCCAATGAAATAGAGGCCTTCCACGTTTTTAGCCATCATGGTTTTTGATGAGAGTTCGTTGGTATCTACGCCGCCAATGGTGACTTCTGCGGTTCGGTAACCTTCGGTGCCGTTGGGCTTCACTTGCCAGTTTTCTAGCGTATTCGCGATGGCATCGCATTCGCCATGAGTCAGTTGCTTCACGGGTACGTTTCGCCACTGATGATAATCAATGAAGCTTTGCACCATGCGCTTGGGAAACACTTTGTTTAAACAGGTAGCCAGTAGCGCATCGGGTGTGGATGTTCTGGCTGTCTCTAGTAATTCATGGCTATCGTCGTCGGGCAATGTGTTAATGCTCAGTGTATCGCCCGCTTCCCAGTAACTGGAAATTTGTAACATGGCCGGGCCACTCAAGCCTCGGTGGGTAAAAAGCATGGCTTCTTTAAACGTGGTGTCGTTGCAACTTGCGTACACATCCACCGCGATACCGCTTAACTCAGCCAGTGTCTCTTTGTCTTTTTCATGTAAGGTAAAGGGCACCAAAGCGGCTCTGGTAGGAAGCACATTTAAGCCAAACTGCTGGGCAATTTTATACCCTAAAGGGGTGGCGCCTAGTTTCGGCATACTCAATCCGCCTGTGGCGACCACTAAAGACTCACACTGGTAATCGCCGTTTGATGTAGATAGTAAGTACCCACTTTCGCACTTTTCCACACTGAGGATTTCACAGCGTGTAGTCACAGTGACATGGGCCTTGCTGCATTCTTTTAGCAATAAATCGACAATGTCTTTCGCGCTGTCATCACAAAATAGCTGCCCCAAGGTTTTCTCATGATAGGCAATGCCGTGCTCGGCCACTAAGGCGATAAAGTCCCATTGGGTATAGCGGCTTAATGCCGACTTACAAAAGTGCGGGTTTTGCGATAAGAAATTAGCGGGTTCAGCATACATATTGGTGAAATTACAACGCCCACCGCCAGACATCAGTATTTTTCGCCCCACTTTTTTGGCGTGATCTAGCACCTCTACGCTACGGCCTCGCGCACCGGCTTGCGCTGCGCAAAACAGCCCGGCGGCTCCGGCACCAATTACAATTACATCACGCTTTATCACTTTGCCTTCACCTTAGGTTATTACATGAGTCCACGCGAAGCGTTCTACCTTGTGTAAGCGCTTTACGTGTGCGTGGATTATACGTAATAACCCACGTTGCTCAACGCCAACCCGTGTTTTACGCTGAATTTAATCTTCTGTCATTGGCATTAGATTTGGATATTCATACTTATTAACAATACTAAATGTAGAGTAATTCACCTATAACTACCCCCTACATTGAGCAGCGACTCAATAAAAACGAATAATCACACATTAAATGTTAGAGGAATTGAGTCCATGGAAGACTTTTTGGCGTCTTTAGACATCAATCAATATTTGCCTGCCGCGTTAGCGTGGGCAACCAATATTTTGCTTGCGTTAGCCATTTTAATTGTTGGCCTTTGGGTAGCAGGTAAAGTGTATAAAGGCATAGTAGCCATTGCTAGCCGCCACCCCCAATTAGATGACACCCTATTTAAATTTTTTGGTAGTGTGGCCCGCTACACTATATTAGCTTTTGTGGGCATTGCCGTACTGAATCGATTTGGTGTTCAAACGGCTTCTATTATCGCGCTATTAGGCGCGGCAGGTTTAGCCATAGGTTTGGCACTGCAAGGAACGCTTTCAAACCTTGCTGCTGGGGTTATGCTACTTATCTTTCGCCCTTATAAAGTTAATGACTTTGTTGACGCGGCAGGTAAATTTGGAAAAGTTACCGAAGTGGATTTATTCACCACCATTCTACAAACTTTCGACAACCAACAAATTATTATTCCCAATAGCCAAATTTGGGGCGAGCAAATCGTAAACCATTCCCATCATGAAATTCGTGGTGTCGATATGACGTTTGGTGTGGCCTATAACGAAAATACTGATGCTGCCCGGGCCGTTATTGATAAGGTATTAGCTGAACACCCTCACGTGCTAAAAGATCCTGCGCCCTTTGTTGAAGTATCTACCTTGAACGACAGTTCTGTCGATTTTATTGTTCGCCCATTTTGTCATGGTGAGCACTATTTCGACATTCGCTTCTCAGTCCCTGAGCAAATCAAAAAAGCGCTGGATGAAGCCAATATTGAAATACCTTTCCCTCATCGCAAAGTGATTGTGGTTAACGAAAGTGCGTAGCAACGAATTTCGCTGAAACTTACCCATAGGTTAACGCGAAAAAGGGCGGTGATTTTATTCACCGCCCTTTCTTTTTTAAACTGATAAATTGCTTAAACTGCTATTTCGGAAATACAGCCAAAGGATGGGTAGTCACAAGCTGCACATGGGCACGCTCTCCCGGCTTAATCGCGTTTTCATGGCTAACCCTTACTTTAAGGTGGCTACCATTATCTAGCGTTACTGCATACAAGCGGCTTTCCCCTTCGTAACGTACCCATTCCACCGTCCCATTGGGAGAGGGATGCGCGCCGTTTAGGCTTAAATCATCGGGTCTAACCAGTAAATCTACGTCACCATGGGCATGGTGTAACGGCGTACCTGGCACGTTACCTATGTCCGTTATCACTGTGTTATTTGGGTTTGATGCACTGTTATTGTCGTAGCTTGCCTGTAAAAAGCTAGCCTCGCCCATAAAGCGGGCCACAAAGCGGCTTGCCGGCGTGGAATAACAGGCTTCTGGTGTATCTAGCTGCTCTAAAACACCTTTATTTAATATGCCTACTCTATCGCCTACGCTAAGGGCTTCTTCTTGGTCGTGAGTCACCCAAATAGCAGGCACATCGGCTTTTTTAAGGGCGTCGCGTATTTCCCAGCGCAAGCTGTCTTTTAAGGCTGCGTCTAGGTTTGAAAGTGGCTCGTCTAACAACACAAACGCGGGCTCATGGGCTAAGGTACGCGCCAGAGCGACGCGTTGCTTTTGGCCGCCAGATAAGCGAGCGGGTTTGGCATCGCGAAAATTCTCTAGCCCCAAAAGGCTGAGCCAATGATCAGCAAGTTGTGTGTCTTTTAAACGAAAACATACATTTTGTTGCACGGTTAAATGAGGAAATAGCGCGAAGTCTTGAAATACCATGCCCACATTACGCTTTTCAGGGGGAATCGGCTTTTTAGGTGTACTTGCCCAATTGCCTAAGCTTATTTCTCCTTCAGAGATAGGAATAAGCCCTGCCAGCGCTTGCAGTATGGTGGTTTTGCCACAACCTGTTGGGCCTACCAGCATAAGGATTTCATCTTGCCCAAGTGCTAAGTTTAACTTGTCGACAACACGGGTATCCCCATAATTCACTGATAAATCACTTACACGTAGCATTACGACCCTTTATCCTCAGTAACAGTAAATTGGGCTTTGCGTTCGCCCGACAGCATGAGTATTAACCCCACGCCAGATAACAAGACAAGTAGTAAACCCGGCACCGCAGCGCGGCCGAAGTAGCCAGCTTCGTATACTCGCCACATATAGGTAGCAAGAGTTTCAAACCCCGTTGGCCCCAACATTAATGTGGCCGGTAATTCACGCATCGCTTCTAGAAAAACCAACGCTGCGCCAGCAATCATACCACGAAGGGTTAAAGGTAGCGTTATGCGGATAAAGGCTTCTCGTGGCGATGCGCCAAGCACCCGCGCGGCTTTCACCAAACCGGAATCGATATTCTCTGCGGTGGTTCTTACACTGCCTACCGCTAAGGGAATAAACCGCAGCACATAAGCCATCACCAACAAGCTTAAGGTTTGGTAAAACGCTGGGAGTTGCAGACCCACGTAAACCAAAGCTGTTCCCATCACAATACCGGGCACGCCAAAGCCGAAATAGGTAATCCTTTCCATTAAACGCCCCGCTTTGCCTGCAATAGCAGCGTGAGCAACTGGAATGGCTAATAGCACAGCCACAATAGCGGCAATAAAAGACGCATGGGCGGAATTCCAAGCATAACTTAACTCGAAGCCACCCGTACCTTCCCGTACCAACCAAAGCGTAAATATTGCCAATGGCAGGACAATACTCATGAATACAATGGGCATGGTTGCAAACAACATCAGATTACGTTGCCAAGGCGCCGGAAAGAGAGATAAATGTCTACCTGGGCGCTCTGTGGCGCCACTGATACGGCTTTCAATAAAGAGTATTAGCCCAACAATAACCATAAGCTGCAGACTTAACATGGCCGCTTGGCTTAAGCCAAAGGCGTTGTATTCCACAAAGATAACCCGGGTAAAGGTGTCTAACCCCATAATGGCCGGCGTACCAAAATCAGATAACGCATACAAAGCCGCTAATAAAGCGCCAGCGGCAATACTATTGACCACTCTCGGTAATACCACCCGCCATAAACTGGCGCCTAACGATAACCCTAAGGTTCGCGCGGCATTCACCAAGCTTGCATCTAAGCTGAGTAGGCTTGAGCGTGTGGTCATCATAACAAAGGGGTAGGTATAAAGGCTCATCACCAGTGCCGAGCCCCATAACCCGCTAATAGGAGGCGTGCTCACACCCAAAACATTTTCAATTTCTCCCCCGCGACCAAACGAAAAATACATGGCGAAGGCACCAATGTAACTAGGTAGCGCAAGAGGCGCGGCTAAAACAATCAGCCAGAATCGCTTAAACGGCATTTGTACATAAGCGGTGAATAACGCTAGGGGAACACCAATAAGTACCGAACCTATTATGGTTAACGTCATTAAGGCAAGGGTGTTACCTAAAACCCGCAAATTATGGGTATCGAAAAATTGCGCACTGTCTTGGGCTAAAGAAAACAAAACGCCGACGGGCAATAAAGCCATCAGCGCTATCAATAGTGCCAGGGGGTACGACTTTGGCCAGTTTGTCACAGTACGCCAACATCCCTCATCAAGTTAAGGGTGGGACGTAAATCAGCAAGGTTGCGTAAGTCCATTGCAGGAGGTGTCAATGTACTTAAACTCGCTAAACCTTCTGGCTGCGCTACATCTTGAACCAAAGGAATTTCATAAGCTTCCCGAGCAAGATAGCTTTGTACTTCATGAGTGAGCAGGTAGCGAATAAAGTTGACCGGTAAATCACCGTCACTCAGTGCCACTATGCCTGATGCGTTCACTAAACAGCCCGCATCATTTTTGGTATAAGCCAAGGCAACATTCGCATCAGGTTTACCGGATTTTAAGCGCAGTGTGTAGTAGTGATTCGCAAACCCGACATCAACTTCCCCCCGTTCAACGCCCATAACGACACCGAGTTCGCCGGCATATTTTTTGGCGTTGCGATTTACGCCTTTTAGCCAAGCTCGGGTGGCTTTTTCGCCCTCAAGCAGACGCATAGCGGTAACAAATGACTGAAACGAAGAGTACGCTGGCGCCCAACCTAGTTTGAGGTCGCTGTCAGCTAACGCCATCACGCTGTCTGGAATTTGCTCGGGTGACACACGTTGTGTGTTATAAGGCAAGGTACGAACACGCCCAGTAACAGGTGACCAACTCGGGTATTGAAACCCTTCTTTTAACTGTGTGGTTAAATCGGATGGCAAAGGTTTAGCTGCCCCTGCATCCGTTACCATACCAATTGACCCCGTATCCACAGCCCAGAAAAGATCAGCTCGCTTCACGCCCGCTTTCTTTTCCGCCACTATGGTATTCGCTAAGGCAGCAGAGCCACCGCGGCGAATTTTAAGATTAAGCTTAGGGTTACGCTTTTCTATGGCTTGAAGAACATTCTCGTATAAACCACCCTCGCCTCGACCTAAATACAGGGTTAAATCACCCTCTAGTTTAGGTAGTGACTCCACTGACACACTGGCCATGGGGCTTAGGGCGTTTGCGACTCCAAGAGGTAAACTCCCTAACGCTGTGGCGGCGGCTAACCCTTGTAAGAATGTTCTTCGTTGCATAAAGGTTCCTTAAAATACGTCTTTACGACCTTTTTCTGCTTCTACTAGCAGTTTACGCGCTTTGTCTAACTTAACTTGCATAGCTTCAACCACGTGACGAACGGCATCTACGCCTTTATCTTGAGAAATGGCTTGTGGCAAGGTTACGTTGAAGTCTTTTTCTAAGTCTTCCACTAATGCAGCGTCTTTTGCGATTAAGTCGCCTTCTACACCTTCAAAGCGCTGAAGATAGGTGTCATGTACCAGGGTCGTTGCCACTTCATGTAGTTGCTCAGCGTACTTAGCCACTACGCGATCTAAACGTGTTTTAATATCGTCAATAACTTCTGGGCCTGTGGTAGGTTCAACTTCGGTGGTTTTTACCTGATCAATCAAGCCTTTCTTTTGATATTGGGACGCAAGTTTAACTGCGCCTAGCGCTTGCCACAAGGCATGATTGAGTTTCTCTTGCTCTACGCGAACATCGGCAACAGGCTTGCCATTATCAATGGCCATTTTTACACCGTAAATGCCTTGCCAAATAGTGGCATAAATAGGCACGTATTGGGTTTCAATTGCAGAATGGAAATCTACCTCTTCCCAATATTCCATTAAAACATCGGTTTTTAGGTTTTTATCTTTGGCTTCATAAGCATCAACAACACTACCAAACTTACTTTCTAGCCAATGCACTTCTTCTGTATATTCACCAATGTGGGCATGCAAATTATTAACGTGATCGCCAATTGCACCATTCGCCATTGCGTTGCCAGAGAGTAACGAAAATGAAACCGCTGATGCGAAAACCAAGGCACCCATTTTTTTCAGTGTTGTTGTCATAATTATTCCTAAATCGTTGTCTTCTTTCGCAAATGATACTTATTATCATTAACCAAGTAAAGGTAACTCACCGTGTGAATGTGCTGAATATCTGCGCTTCTTGCCTCAATGTTTACAACCACTTGTATTTCGAGCCTTTTATTGCAGCACGCGCGTTAGCCCCTGTGGCGCTAACGCGCTTATTAAACGGTGCTCTTCTATAACGGGGGTAAGCCAAAGCAAGATCATCTCGCGCCATTGATTTGCACTTTACTCGCACATACTGGCAAGTGCCCCACGCGACAGTAAGGAGTAAAACAAAATACTAGGCTAAACGTGGCATAAAAAAGCTCGCAAACTAGACATCTCTAGCGTGCGAGCTTAGTCAAGTAACGCTTATTGATGTAACGCGCTTATAAGCTATCTAACATGCTTTGCGCGTCGCTCACTTCAAAGCGACCAGGATCTTCAAGATTAAGCTTTTTCACCTCACCATCTTCTACCAGCATGGAATAGCGTAGTGAACGTAAACCACCAAAGTTACTGGTGTTCATATCTAGGCCAATTTGCTTGGTGAAATGGCCGTTGCCATCTGCCAGCATGATAATTTCTTCAGCATTATTTGCTTTGCCCCATGCGTCCATAACAAACGCATCGTTTACCGACAAACAAATAATGCTGTCGATACCCTTAGCTTTGATTTTGTCGGCTAACGCCACAAAACCCGGCAAATGTGCCTGAGAGCAGGTTGGCGTAAACGCGCCAGGCACTGCAAACATTACCACTCGTTTGTCCGAGAAAAGTTCATTCGTACCTGGGTTCGTCATTTCTCCGTTGACTAAAAGACCGAAATCCACCTCGGGCAAGGTGCTACCAACTTGTATCATGCTGCTCTCCTAGGGTTTTTGACACAAATACACATCAAATCTATGTTTTTTACTTTCTATTGCCATTGATGGTTTTTCTCCAGCCAATACTTCAGCACTGTTAGGGCGTTTTACCACCACTCTATGCGTTGCAAGCTGACGCGCAGGGGCGAGCAGCGCATCAGCATCTGGGTCGTGCCCAAGCAATTGCTGAAATAGCCGCATCTCCTTTTTCACCAAGGCTGACTTTTTCTTATGTGGGAACATGGGGTCTAAATAAATAGCGTTAACATCCTCACCACTGAAGTATTGCATCACCTCGGCACTATTTCCATGCCGCAGTACCATTCTTTGGGCTAGTTCTGGATAACGCTGAGCTAACCGGCGAATTCCGTCTTCTAAAAGTGCAGCAACCACCGGCGAACGCTCTATCATAGTCACCGTACAACCAACGCTAACCAATACGAATGCGTCCCGCCCTAACCCTGGTGTGGCATCAATGACATGCCAAGGTGCATCCCCTTTTAGCCCAATGGCTTTAACAATGGGCTCTTTTCTTCCGCCACCGTGTTGCTTTCGGTAAAGGCTGGCCGGAGAAGCAAAATCGACGTCGACAGGCAGAGTTTTCTTTTCACTGGCATCAACCAAACCTAAAACATCATTGCACACTTGCAAATAGAATCCGTCCGTTGGCTTAAGCGCGCGATCTACGATGGGGAAGCCCCAAGCATCACTAATAGCAGCGGCTCGTTTCTCATCGGCACTGAAGCTATCTTGCTGTGGCGAACTCGCTACCCAAAGTGGCAAACGGCTAAGCATGACCATATTGCTCCTTATGCCCTATCCAACGGTTTATAATCGCTTGTGCATGAGAGGGGTATTGCTCCCAAAGGGTATAGGCAATCTCTTGCACTTTCGGTATCAGGGCAGCATCTCGTACTAAATCTGCAATTTTCAGCTCTGCCATGCCGGTTTGGCGGGTGCCCATAAACTCACCAGGCCCACGTATCTCTAAATCGCGCTGGGCAATATAAAAGCCATCACTCGATTCTCTTAATACCCCTAAACGCTGTGTGGCTGTTTTCGATAGCGGGCTTTGGTACATAAGCACACATTGGCTTTCTACCGCACCTCTCCCTACCCGGCCTCGAAGCTGGTGCAGTTGCGCAAGGCCCAGTCGCTCAGGGTTTTCTATAATCATAATACTGGCATTGGGAACATCTACCCCTACTTCAATCACGGTAGTGGCCACCAGTAAGTCGAGCTTCCCTTCTTTAAAATCAGCCATAACCTGCGCTTTTTCAGCGGGCTTTAAACGGCCATGTACTAAGCCTACGTTTAAGTCTGGTAGTGCGGTACGCAAGGTGACCGCAGCATCTTCCGCGGCTTGGCATTCCAACACTTCCGACTCGTCTATAAGGGTACATACCCAGTAGGCTTGCCGACCATGGTCTTTGCACGCCTGACGCACCCGTTCAATAACATCAGCACGACGGGTGTCCGGTAATACCACGGTTTGCACTGGCGTTCTGCCCGGCGGCAGTTCATCTATAATTGAGGTGTCTAAATCGGCGTATGCCGTCATGGCGAGCGTTCGGGGAATTGGCGTTGCCGTCATAATAAGCTGATGTGGGTAACGCCCTTGCTGCTCCCCTTTATCTCGCAATGCTAGGCGTTGATGAACGCCAAAACGGTGTTGCTCATCAACAATGACCAAAGCCAGCTGTTGATAATTCACGCTTTCCTGAAAAATGGCGTGGGTTCCCACCAGCATTTGGATATCACCCGCTTCTAAACGCGCCAATACTTCGGCCCGCGCTTTCCCTTTTAGCTTGCCAGCAAGCCACCCCACTTCAATACCTAAGGGTGTTAACCATTCTCGAAAATTGTTCGCGTGTTGCTCGGCTAATAATTCAGTGGGTGCCATCAATGCCACCTGATAGCCGCCGCCAATAGCCGATAACGCTGCAAGGGCAGCCACCAGTGTTTTACCCGACCCCACATCGCCTTGAACTAAGCGCATCATTGGCCGAGCATGGCGCATATCTTGTTGAATATCCGCCACCACGCGTTGTTGTGCGCCCGTGGGCGAGAATGGAAGTTGTGCAAGCAGTTTATCAATAAGCGCTTGGTTCACCGAAATAGCAATACCTGGCTGAGCATCAGACAGCTTACGCACTTTCAATACGCTTAAATGATGAGATAAAAGCTCTTCCAAAATCAGTCGATATTGGGCGGGGTGCAAGCCCTCTTCCATTTCGTGAACGTCGACATCGGGAGGCGGCCGATGTACCGTATGCAGCGCTTCGTTCAGGGAAATTTGGTTGTCGTACATGCCTTCTGGCAGTAAGTCAGCCAATGCGCCTTTGTCTAATAATGCTAAGGCTTGTTCGGTTAAATTACGTAGCGTAAGTTGCTTTACCCCTTCGGTGGTAGGGTAAACCGGCGTGAGTGACTCTTCTGCCAAAGGGGCATCTTCATCGACCAGCTTGAATTCAGGGTGCATCATTTCAATGCCCCACTTACCGGTACGCACTTCGCCAAAACAGCGCACTATATTACCCGGAGACATCATTGTACGCTGTACAGCGCCAAAGTGAAAAAAGCGCAAAGTAATGGTGCCTGTGCCATCACTCAGTTTAACCACCAGCATACGCTTTTTGCCGTATTGAATATCTGCACTTTTCACTTCACCTTGAACACTCACGTGGGTAAAGGGCCTGCATTCCGCCACGCTGTATATTCGGGTTCTGTCTTCATAGCGTAAAGGAAGGTGAAACAAGATATCTTGCAATGTAAACAAACCAATTTTGTTTAGCTTTTCTGCCACTTTTGCACCTACCCCTTTGAGGGCAGTAATCGGTGTCGTGGCCAATGGTTGCATAAGACCCAGTTTCCTTAAATCAAGCGGCTGATTTTGTTGAAGTAGTTATTTGAAAACTGAAGTGTAATGGATTGTGAAGGACTTGGCGAGTACGGTTTACGGACAGGATTCATCGCCGTAAACCGAGGTTGATACTACCCTTCTTGCTGGCTAAGGGCTTTCGCTCCTAATGGGGTGATTTGCATTTCTTTCCACCAACTATCGTTAGCGTCAACTTCCCCTAACGCATTAATAGGTGGAAACGGTAGCCCTTTGCGTTGGCAAAGCTTGAATAAGCGCGGGTAGCCGTTTTCAAAAGCCAAAGCCTGACATTCTGCTTCTGGCAGATGTTGTTCATTATACATACCCGCAATGGTACGTTGTCGTTGCGCTTCGTAAAGCACCAACGCAGCGGCCACAGATACATTCAACGACTGCACCATGCCCATCATAGGAATAACAATGTCCTGATCTGCCAAGGCTATGGCTTCGTCAGTGGCGCCGTATTTTTCTTGGCCAAACAAAATGGCGGTGGGTTTGGTATAGTCTACATCACGGAAATCTACTGCGGTGTCCGACAAATGTGTTACCAATACCTGCATGCCTTGGCCTTTCAGCGCGCCCATGGCATCACCGATGTTCTCGTGATTAGTTTGGCGTACCCATTGTTGGCTACCCATGGCAGTACCACGTCTAAACTGATACTTCTCTTCCCATACCGTATGCACGCGGTGAATACCAACGGCATCGCAGGTGCGAACCACGGCTGACACATTATGAGGTTTATGCACATTTTCTAGGCAAACCGTTAAATCGGTTTGCCTTTTATCCAGCACTTGTCTTATGCGCTGGTAACGCTCTGGTGACATGGCTTACTCCGGCAATTCCATCACACCGTCAATTTCTATTTGCGCGCCTTTTGGCAATGCGGAAACTTGTACCGCTGCCCGTGCTGGGTAAGGCTTGTTGAAATAGCGGCTCATGATTTCATTAACCGTGGCAAAGTGGCCAAGATCGATAAGGAAAATGTTAACCTTGACCAAATCGTTCGTTGTACCACCTGCGGCCTCACAAACGGCCTTTAGGTTTTCAAATACCTGTACGGCTTGTTCTGCGAAATCTTCAGACACCATTTCCATTGTGGCGGGCGCCAATGGGATCTGGCCTGATAAATACACAGTGGTACCGGCTTTCACTGCTTGGCTGTAAGTACCAATAGCAGCAGGTGCCTGATCGGTCTGAATAATAGACTTAGACATAATTTTTCCTAAAATTTAATAGTTTAGTGTCGAGACTGGCTGTGACGTGACACTTTTTGAACTTCTGGCATTGTACGAATCTTCTTCATGACTCTGGCTAGATGCACACGATTGTGGGTGGTTAGCTCAAGGTCGATAAAGTAGATATTACTCTCTTTTTCTTCGGTTTGAAGACCAATAATATTCGAGTCGCACCCAGAAATCGTATTGGTTAACGTAGCCAAGGTTCCTTGGTGATTGATTAGCTCAATACGTAGCGAGGCTTTGAACTCACCTTGTGGTTCTTCATCCCATCGCATAGGTAATACGCGTTGCGGCTCTTCTTTGGTCAGCTTTCTAATGTTGTTACACCCAGTTTGGTGAATAGCCATACCTCTACCTGGGCTCAAAATAGCCACGATTTCATCATCAGGAATAGGGTGGCAGCAACGTGCAAAGTGCACCAGCAAACCTTCTGTACCACGAATAGCCACGTTACCCTTTTTATCAGGTAAATCGGTATTTTCGCCCAATAAACGACGAGCAACAATTGCACTTAATTCGTTACCAAGACCAATGTCTATCAGCAAGGCTTCAAAGTCATTATGTTTGGTTTCCGCCACTACCCGATCGATATCTTGCTGAGCAATATCATCTAATTTAACAGCGCCTAGCGCGTGCCGAAGTAAACGGTTACCCATATTGACCGCTTCTTGCGAATGTTGCTTACGTAAATATTGACGAATGCGGGTACGGGCGCGGGCACTAACTACAAAATTCAACCAGTTAGCGTTGGGCTTGGCCTTTGGAGAGGTAATAATTTCTACCGTTTGACCGTTTTGAAGTGGCTTGCTTAAGCTATAGTTTCTGCGTTCAACGCGCACACCAACGCACGTATTCCCCACATCTGAGTGCACTGCATAGGCAAAGTCCACAGCGGTCGCGCCCATGGGCAACTCTATAATGCGGCCATCTGGCGTGAATACGTAAATTTCATCTGGGAATAAATCTGTTTTAACCGACTCAATAAATTCAAATGACGAGCTCGCCGATTGTTGCAGTTCAAGTAGGCTTTGCATCCATTTGCGCGCACGTAACTGGGCAGTCGTACCGTTATCTCCTGGCTCTTTATAAAGCCAGTGAGCGGCAACGCCTTTATCTGCCATCTGATCCATTTCTTTGGTACGTATTTGAATTTCTACGGGAATACCGTGAGGACCAATAAGCGAAGTATGTAACGACTGATAACCATTGGTCCGCGGGATAGCAATATAGTCTTTAAATCTGTTTTCAATTGGCTTATACAAACCATGCATCGCCCCTAGCGAGCGATAGCAGTTATCAACACTGTCTACCACAATACGAAACGCGTAGATGTCCATAACTTCGTTGAACATTAACTCTTTGTTTTTCATTTTGCGGTAAATGGAATACAGATGCTTTTCGCGGCCTAAGACATTTGATTCAATTTTGAATGCATCTAAACGTGTGTGCAGTTCTTCACGTATATTTTCAATGATTTCTTTTCGATTACCCCTAGCCTGGCGCACAGCTGATTTAAGTGCTCTGTGACGCATAGGATACATGGCTTGAAAACCAAGGTCTTCCAGTTCATTTTTAATATCGTGAATACCCAAACGGTGGGCAATGGGGGCGTAAATTTCCAGCGTTTCTAGAGCAATACGACGGCGCTTGTCTGGGCGCAGAGAGCCTAACGTACGCATATTGTGGGTGCGATCAGCCAGCTTGATTAAGATAACCCTGATATCTTGTACCATGGCCATCATCATTTTACGGAAGTTCTCCGCTTGCGCTTCTTGCTTGGTGCTGAAGGCGAGTTTATCTAGCTTACTGACACCTTCCACTAATTCGGCGACGGTGTCGCCAAAGGCGTCTGCTAAGTCTTCCTGACTATAGTGCGTGTCTTCAATCACATCGTGCAGCAAGGCGGCCATAATCGTTTCATGGTCTAAATGCATGTCTGCAAGAATGCCTGCAACCGCAACGGGGTGCGTAATGTAAGGGTCTCCGCTTGAACGCATTTGACCATCGTGGGCTTCTTGCGCCAATACGAAGGCTTCCTGCACCAACTGAACTCTATCGGCAGGTAAATACTCTACAACTTTTTGCTTTAAACCTTCAAACAAATACACAGCGAAGCACGGCCCTTATATAACGTTACAACCCTAAGAATACGTTTAATTGCGCATTAAGCCAATACACGAAAAGCAAAGCGCCAGTGCTTTTTTCAAAGCACTGGCGCCCAATTCTAATTTACTACCCCAAAAAGGGAAGATTACTGATCAGAAAGAATGTTAGCAACAGACGCAAACTCTGCGTGCTCTGCTTGTTCTTGATCACGAATTTGATCCTGCTCTAACGTGCTAGCTGTGACCAAACCTTCTTCGATTTCACGAAGTGCAGTAACGGTTGGCTTGTCGTTTTGCACGTCAACCATAGGATCTTTACCTTCAGTGGCAATTTGGCGTGCGCGACGCGCTGCTACCAATACCAAGTCAAAGCGGTTACCAATTTTATCTACGGCATCTTCTACGGTTACGCGAGCCATGTATTTCTCCGAAAATTAGGTTGAGCAAGTAATTCAAAAAACGGCCGCGTAGTATACACATTTGCAAGCCGCGATCCTAGCGCTTTGTGTGAAATTGAACCAGCAAAACCCTACCGATCCACAAAAAGCCCAAGGAACCCCCTGTTTTTACATATTAAGCTGTGCCAAGCAATTCGTCCAATAATGTCTGATAACGCATTTGCTGTTTTTGCGTGCGCAGTCGCTGCGCGATCACTATCGCTTCGAGGTCGTGCAACGCGGTAGCAAAATCGTCGTTTATAATCACGTGGTCGAATTCACTAAAGTGAGACATTTCATCCACGGCTTTTTTCATTCGCCCAGCAATAACCTCTTCGCTGTCTTGGCCACGGCTGTTAAGTCGTTGCTCGAGTACATCAATGGATGGGGGCAAAATAAAGACGCCGCAGGTATCGGGCATTAAGGTTTTCACCTGACGCGCGCCTTGCCAATCAATATCCAGAAAAACGTCGATACCTCTATGCAAGGTTTGTTCTATGGTGACTCTCGACGTGCCGTAATAATTACCGAACACTTCCGCCCATTCGAAAAACACCCCCTGCTCGATTAATGCCTCAAATTGCGCACGACTCACAAAATGATAGTGCTCGCCATCCACTTCGCCAGGCCGGGGTTGCCGCGTGGTATGAGACACAGACACCTGCATAGGATAACTGTCACTTCCTTTGTATTTTTCCATTAGCGCTTTGATAAGGCTAGATTTTCCCGCACCTGAAGGTGCAGCCAGAATAAATAAATTGCCAAGTAATGAAGACATGAAGGTATTAAATTATTTTCAATAGGTGGTGATTTCAGAACGCAATGGTAGCATATTGAACAAATAAGCCGTAGTAGCAATAGGTGGGGCACATCGCAAATTGTGTTTCCTCAGCCGTTTTGCCCTTGGCGTACAATAAAAAATAATAATAGCGAAACGACAGCCATTCGCACCACAAGCAAAAAACGACACATCATTTAGGGAGACACTTATGACACAGCTACTGCCTTGCGTAGAGCACAAACCTTCCGTTGCGCCAACTGCCTGCGTTATTTGGCTACATGGTTTAGGTGATTCTGGCCATGGGTTTGCTCCTATTGTGCCTGAGCTAAAATTACCCGAATCCATGGCGGTTAAATTCATTTTCCCCCATGCGCCAGAACGGCCGGTAACCATAAACGGCGGCATGCGCATGCGAGCATGGTACGACATAAAGTCGCTGGATTTTAATAGTCGTGCCGACCTTAGCGGCGTACAAGAATCAGCAGAGCAAGTAAGCGCGCTTATTGATGCACAAATTGCCAGTGGCATTCCTGCCAACCGTATTGTGTTAGCCGGCTTTTCTCAAGGTGGGGTTGTTGCCCTTCACCTTGCCCCACGTTTAGACAAACAGCTGGCAGGTGTGATGGCTTTGTCTACGTACTTATGTGAGCCTGGTTTGCTCAGTGAACAAGCAAAGGAGACCAATCGCCACATTCCTTTCTTTTTTGCCCACGGAAATCAAGATGAAGTGGTACCTATGTTTATGGGCAATGCGGCCTATAAAACCTTAAAAGATAACGGCTTTAATGCGAGCTGGAAAAGCTACACCATGCAACACAATGTGTGTATGCAAGAACTCAATGATATTTCCACATGGCTGCAAAAGGTACTGGCATAGCCCTAGCGCCTTAATAGCGCCACGAGGCTAAGGGCGGAGAAATAGGGTTTACCCATTCATGGCGTATCCCCTGCTCTGCCCATCACACCACTTTATTCCTGCCTGTGCGTTTAGCCTCATAAAGGTTGATGTCAGCTTGCTTAATCGCCTCTTCTATTTGGGCATCGGTTAGTGCAGTTTGCACCCCAAGGCTGGCCGTTATCCTGTGTTCAATTTCGGCGCTTTTGTACGGATTATTCTCAATATGCACACGCATTTTTTCAGCGAGTTTAACGGCGTCACTTAAGTTAACACTCGGAAATATAATGAGAAATTCCTCTCCTCCTCCTGTACGTGCCACAATGTCTGTCGCCCTTACAGACGCTTTCATCAGCTTAGTGATATACACCAACACATCATCCCCTACGTCGTGACCATAGGTGTCATTAATCACCTTAAAATGATCAATGTCTAATATCACCACACTTAACGGAAAATAGTCGGCGGGGTCTTCAGTGGCGCGAGCAAAATAAACCGCTTCTAAAAAACGTCGATTTGGCAGTTTGGTCAGCGGGTCTGTGTTGGCCTGACGCATATTTTCAAGGGTATCTCGATACATTTCTTTGCGGCTTTGATTCCAAAAAAACTCGCCAATAAAAGCTACACAAATAAAACAAAATGCTGAAATTAAAAAGCGCGTGACATCTTCATCGTCATAATTCGCCTGCAACAACCATTGATTATACAAACCATACACAATGAGCCCCATAGTGACTGTCACATAAGCAATCGCTGCTTTGTATCCCACAATGATAATTTGAATAAACAGAAGCGGAAAAATAAAATACAGCCCCGTATTTTTATAACCACCGGTGTACACAATGCTGAGGGACATGAAAATTACGAGCACACCAGCAATGTAATAATGAACGTCGCTGCCACTATACAAATGGGAAAAAATAGCATTAAAAAAAATAGCGCAAGACCAAAGCCCTAGTAAAAACGCCAGCAAGTTATTGCCTACCATCAAATTTTCAATGGCAAGAATCGCCATGATGGAGCTACCCACATAAGAAATGAAAAAAAGCGTTAGACGCCTACGCTTAACCTCCGCCTTATTTTGGTGTGTGTATTTCAGCAATTGGCGTATGGAAGAATGATCCACTGCGAAAAAAGCTCCTTTAAATCGGCTTGTTAATGATAATAGTCGCCGGTTTGCCTTTTAACCAATCTGAAAACTATGCTTATTGTCATAGATTTAAGTACAATAACGCATCATTGTTTTAATCAGAAAGCCAAAGGTTAGTGTATCTATCGCACATCCTTGTTAATTGTCGGGACCGCTATGACACAAGCAAACACATCAAGAACTCTTCGAATTGCCACCCGTAAAAGTGCATTAGCACTATGGCAAGCCGAATATGTAAAAGCCAAACTGTTGGAACACCACCCAAGGTTGCAGGTAGAGCTTGTGCCCATGAGCACCCAAGGCGATAAAATTTTAGATACACCATTAGCCAAAATTGGCGGCAAGGGCTTATTTATTAAAGAGCTTGAAATCGCCATGCTTGAAGGCCGCGCCGATATTGCCGTTCACTCAATGAAAGATGTACCGGTAGCATTTCCTGAAGGGTTCGGTCTGCATGCAATTTGCGAAAGGGAAAATCCATTTGATGCCTTTGTTTCAAATACTTATGAGAGTTTAGACACCTTACCTCAAGGCGCGATAGTAGGCACATCAAGTCTGCGCCGCCAATGTCAAATTAGAAAGCACCGCCCCGATCTTGTGATTAAAGACCTACGCGGAAACGTGAATACACGGTTAGCTAAATTAGATGCCAATGAGTACGACGCTATTATTCTAGCATCGGCGGGCCTGATACGCTTGGGCATGGAATCGCGTATTCGTATGCCTTTACCTGAATCTGTATCCTTGCCAGCGGTAGGGCAAGGGGCGGTAGGCATTGAATGTCGTAACGATGACGCTGAACTTATTGAACTTCTTTCTGCACTTAACCACAGTGAAACCAACACCCGCGTCACTGCTGAAAGAGCCATGAACGAGCGTTTAGAAGGTGGCTGCCAAGTGCCTATTGGCAGTTTTGCCACTTTAGATGGTGGTGCACTCACTCTCACCGGCATGGTGGGCAAACCCGATGGTTCTACCCTCTTGTTTGCCTCTGCCACCGGACCTACTGAAAATGCGCAAAGTATTGGTGTAGAAGTCGCTGAAGCCTTGCTTGAACAAGGTGCCGGTGACATTCTAAAAGCCTTATACGAGTAATGTTGTTACTCACCCGCCCCCTGCCTAAATTAGATGCCAGCGTCGCCGCCTTTAGGCAGGCGGGGGTTTCGGTAACAGGGGTAGCCACCTCTGATATTGAATACAACGACATCGCTATCGCTAAGCTGCATCAATATCTTTTGCAGCATAGCCACGCCACCCTTATAGCCACCAGCGTATTTGCTGTACCGGCACTCGCCCAAGCGTGGCCAGACGCCCCATCATATTGGCCAATATTGGCGGTGGGTGATGCCACAGCCACTAAAATAAAATCACATCTACCTCAAGCCACTGTTTTCACGCCTGCACAGCATACCTCCGAAGGTATACTGGCTATGCACCAACTTAATGAGGCAAACTGTGAAGACATCGTTATTATTAAAGGAGAAGGTGGGCGCGATACCTTGCAAAATACGTTAAGGTTGCAAGGCAAGCAGGTTTACCCATTCTGTGTTTACAAACGCGTTGCGCTAGCGCAACCTTTTTATACAAATAACTGGCAAATAGACGATGTTAGCGGCATTATCGCTACAAGTGAAAACATGGCAATGCAGCTTATTGCCTCTCATTCAGATCACATTTTGACGTTACCTTGGGTAACAGTAAGTGAACGTATAGCGAGCACCCTGCGTAAACGGGGTATAGAAAATGTGGCAGTTTGCGAACAAGCCACAGACCAAGCACTGATTGCGTGGATTAAGGACAACTGGGAGTATTGAATGGCCGACAACGATGATAAAAACCTTGTGGAAGGTGAAGTAATTAATACTAGCGCAGAACCTGCCCCCCAGGTCGAAGACTCAGCCTCGCCCAAGGCGAATAAGAAAAAGTCATCTTCAGGGAAAGGGCTACTGTGGATTGTGGTAATCATCTTATTCCTACTCGTCATAGGAATAGCCGCGGCGGGCTACTGGTATTACACCCAGCAACAAACCAAAGAAGCGCAAACCGCCTCTCAGCAAAGCGACACCCAACGCCAGTTGCAATCGCTAACCGAAGAGCGTACCACCTTGACGGCGCAATTCGAAGAAATGGCGAATGCCAATCTGCAGCTATCTAAGGATGTAGAGCGCTTAAAACAGCAGAACACAGCACTTACGCAACAAAGCGAAGCTACCCTTGCTCAACTCAATACAATGGAAGGTCGCCGTCCAGCCGATTGGCTCATTGCCGAAGCCGATTATTTAGTCCGAATGGCCGGGCGCAAACTGTGGCTAGAGAATGATGTCCGTACGGCTATTTTGTTGTTAGTGAATGCAGACAAGCGCCTGTCGTCGCTGGCTGACCCATCGGTGCTGCCGGTTCGCGCTCACTTAGCAGAAGATATTCAAACCCTGCAGCAACTGAACCCTGTATCTCAAACCCAAGTGGCGTTAGCGTTAACAGGCATGATGGCACAAATTGATAACTTGCCATTAGACACGTTTGAAAAACCGGTAGACGCAGATGCACAAAATCCTGAGCTATCGGAATCGACAGACGACTGGAAAGAAAACTTAAGCAAGGTGTGGCGTTCTATGGTTGACGGCTTTTTTACCGTTAAAACCCTGAGCGGCCCCATTGAACCTGTCATGTCTTTAGAGGCGCAGTTTTTAGCGAAAGAGCAGCTTCGTTTGCAGCTTATGCATGCGCAGTCAGCGGCTTTGCAAGGCGAAAAAGGGTTGTTTGAGCAATCACTGCAATACGCACAAACCTTGATCGATCAAAACTTCGATCTAAGTAGCTCGTCGATATCTGGCTTTAGTCGGGCGTTAACCAATTTACGTGAAACAGATATATCTCGCCCTATCCCAAGTCAGCTTGCCTCTCAGCAACCCCTAGAGCGCCTACTTGATACCCGCGTGAAAAAGGTATTTGGTGAAGGAGCAAGTGCATTATGAAATGGTTAGTCATTGCCTTAGCGGTGCTGGCCGCCTTTATTATTGCGTTAATTGTGGGCCCTATGATTCTGGGTGACACGGGGTATGTACTGATTTCGTTGGGGAACAAAGCCATAGAAATGACCGTCATTAGCTTTGCCATTATTACCCTGTGTTCGCTATTAGGCTGGTACATTTTGTGGCGCGTGACACTTTGGGCAATTAGCCTACTTACAGGTTCACACAAATGGTTTGGCGCGTTAGGCGAACGCAAGCGCAAGCGCGCCTTTTATAGCGGCCTTCAGGCAATGGCGGCGGGCGATTTTACCGAAGCCCAAAAAGCGTTGAGTCAAACCACCAATGGCGACTTTGAGGGCGTAAATTACCTAGCGTCAGCGCAAATTGCGATGAATAAAGGTGAGCACGAAAAGGCTCACTATTTTTTACTTCAGGCATGCGATTATCCTAATGCAAAAGTGGCCGCCACCCTTATGATGGCAAGGCTGGATGCGGCTAATGATAACGTGAATGACGCGCTTGAAAAACTCAATGCACTCCCTGAAGATACGCAAACCAATAAGCCGGTTGTGCGTTTGAAAGCAGAGTTATTGGCTGAACTCGGACAGTGGAATACCCTTGAGGAAAACTTAAGCCAATGGCGAAAAGCCCTGTCTAAAGAAAACTATACCCTGTGGTCGCAACGTATCGCAAAAGGAAAGTTTGCTGAAATAGCCAGTAAGCAAGGGGCTTCCGAGCTGAAAACCTACTGGCAAAACTTGCCTCGTAAAATGCGTCATGACGACGCCTATCAAGCGGCTTATGTTCAGCAATTGCTAGCGCAAGGAATGCACGACGACGCCCAAACTTGCTTGGTGGAATGGCAAAAACGGGGTAGAAAAGCCAGCCTATTCCCCTTGTTTAAGCAGCTTAACTTACCCAATGCTGCTCCCTCGCTTCGCTTAATTGAAGCTTGGATAAAGCAAGCGCCGGAAGATGCCTCACTTTACTCTACCTTAGGGCATGTGGCGCATCATTCTGGCGATGATGTATTAGCAGAAAAAGCCCTGCTGAAAGCCACCACCTTAGCGGCCAATAAAGAAGACTTGCTGCTGTTAGCGAGTATTAGTGAACGTAAACAAGATGCGGTGGCGGCACTGCAATATTTCAAAGAAGGTCAAACGGTGGCAAGTTAGCCTTTTTTGAGGTGAATACAAAAACGCCAATCACTTCTCTTTGTGATTGGCGTTTTGCGTTAGTTTAACCATCAACCCAAAGGGTAGGTGGAAAACGTTAGCTTTTTCTATTTACCGGCTTAGGCTCGGCAAGTGCTTTTCGGCGCTGCAATGACTCATAAAAAGGCGCATAAGTAGGGCGCATAACATATTGACCATCTCCCTCTTTGGCCAGTAATTCGCCCTCTTTCCAGGCCACCACACCATTACAAATAGTGAGTGTAGGCACGCCTGTGACCTCCATGCCTTCAAAGATATTGTTTTCAATCTTAGACATGTGCGTTGACGCGGAAATGGTCTTTTTACCATTAGGATCCCATACCACAATATCGGCGTCTGAGCCTGGTGCAATCGCCCCCTTGGCCGGGTACATATTAAAAATTTTTGCGGCATTGGTTGAGGTCACTGCCACAAACTCGTTGGCGGTTAACTTGCCACTATTTACGCCCTTCTCCCACAATACTGCCAGGCGTTCTTCAACCCCCGCGGTGCCGTTAGGAATTTGGGTAAAATTGTCTTTGCCCATGGCTTTTTGCTCATTACAAAACGCACAATGGTCGGTTGCCGTAGTTTGCAGTGTACCGGCTTGCAAGGCTTTCCATAATGCATCTTGGTGTTTCTTTTCGCGAAACGGAGGGCTCATGACATGAGCAGCAGCGCGCTCCCAATTGGCGTCTTGGTAAACACTGTCATCAACCGTTAAATGCCCTGCCAACACCTCACCATACACATGATGTCCTCGGCTTTGGGCATAACGAATAGCATCAATACTTTCTTGTACCGAGCAATGCACTAAATATAAAGGGGCGCCAATGGTTTCTGAAATACTAATGGCACGGTATGCCGCTTCACCTTCTACCATAGGGGGACGAGACAAAGGGTGGGCTTCTGGGCCTGTTATTCCCTTTTCCATCAATTGCTGTTGAAGGTGATACACAAGTTCACCGTTTTCGGCGTGCACGGTTGCAATGGCTCCTAGCTCCATACAGCGGGTAAAACTCGAGACCAAAATGTCATCGGTAGCCATGATGGCATTCTTATAGGCCATAAAATGTTTAAAGCTATTAATGCCATACTCAGTGGCTAATGTTTCCATGTCTTGGTGAACGCTGTCATCCCACCACGTAATGGCCACGTGAAACGTGTAATTTGACATAGACTTTTCAGACCAATCTCGCCACTGATGGTAGGCTTCCATTAGCGGCTGGCCTGGGCTGGGTATTACGAAATCGATGATAGTGGTGGTGCCACCTGCCAGTGCCGCCGCGGTGCCAGAGGCAAAATCGTCGGCCGCCACGGTTCCCATAAAAGGAAGCTGCATATGCGTATGCGGATCTATGCCTCCAGGCATAATAAGTTTGCCTGTAACATCAATAACCTCAGCCCCCTCTGGCGCTGATAAATCTTGTGCAATGCGGGTAATTTTACCGTCTTCGCAAAGTACATCGGCTGTATACGTCATTTCATGGGTGACAACCTTGCCACCTTTTAATAATAGCGCCATGTTTTGTCCTTTTTCTCTTGTAACCTAGCCTTGACTGACCATCTATGATGCTTTCGCTAAGTCGCCTACGTGGCTTTGCGCCCCTAATAGCAACTTATTGGCAGCCACGTAATAAATCACGGCACCTGAGATAGAGCCGGTAAACCAGCCATAGTTGTAGTACCAGGTGAAAACATCGGCGGTAACCGCGAGCAAGGTAACGGCGACCGGCACCAAGAAAGCGATAAAGCCGGCCCAATTCACTTTCGGATAAAGCGTACTCGACGTATAAAGTGCGGCCACGTCCAGTTCTTGTTTGCGAATAAAGAAATAATCCACAATCATGATGCCAGCAATAGGCCCAAGCAAACTTGAATATCCCAGCAACCAATTTGAGTACATGCTTTCAACGCTAACGTCAGACTCAATTAAACCTAGCTTCTTCAGCAGCTCCCAGCTCATAAGCAACACACCCACTAACCCGGTAAGCAACACGCCGCGAGTATGGTTAATGTATTTAGGCGCAATATTTTGAAAATCGTTGGTGGGTGATACCACATTGGCAGCGGTATTGGTTGAAAGGGTGGCCACGATAATAAGCAGCATAGCGATAGCGACAAAAAATGGGCTATCAATATGGCCAATAAGGGTGACGGGATCTGACACGGTTTCCCCCACTAGCGTAGTAGATGCTGATGTCAGCAGTACACCTAATGCGGCAAACAAAAACATGGTAAGCGGCAAGCCAATTATCTGCCCTTTCACTTGGGCTTTTTGACTTTTAGCGTAGCGACTAAAATCAGGAATATTTAACGACAGCGTAGCCCAAAACCCTACCATTGCCGTTAGGCCAGCAAAGAAGTAGCTGAAAAAGCCCGCGTCTTCTGGGCGATTTGCGGGGGTCGCTAACACCTCGGTCACCGAGACTTTATCGCTTGCCCACCAAATAAGTCCAATGCCCACAATCAGCAATAAAGGGGCTGCTAAGGTTTCTAGCCACTTTATAGACTCAGAGCCTTTGATCACAATATAGACGTTAAGCGCACCAAACGCGAAGAAACCAATGACTTCCCCTATCCCCCCGAGTGCAGCCCAGCCATCGGAGATGGAAGACAAGAAAAGGTGAATAGCTAAGCCGCCAAACATGGTTTGAATGCCAAACCAACCACAGGCCACAAAACCTCGAATTAAACAGGGAATGTTCGAGCCAACAATGCCAAAAGAAGAGCGCAGAACCACAGGGAACGGAATACCAAATTTAGTGCCAGGAAACGCATTTAATGTCAGTGGTATCAGCACCACCACGTTGGCTAGCAAAATGGTAAAAAGGGCTTCCATTACTGAAAGCCCAAAATAGGATGTTAACACCCCCCCTAGGGTGTACGTAGGCACACAAATCGCCATGCCCACCCACAGGGCAGCGATATTACCTGTGCCCCATGTTCTTTCTGAAACCTGAGTAGGGGCCAGGTCTTCGTTAAAATAATCGCTGGCTTTAACCGCTGGGGAAAGTTCTACTTCGCGTATATCGTCGCTCATGCTATTTCCTCCTCACTTTCTTCTGTGGGTGCCCCCGCAGCTTCGGCAATTCGGTGACTGGCCGTTAGCATGGTATGCAGCAGTACATTGGCACCGGCTTCACACTGCTCTGGGCTAGAGTACTCAATTTCATTGTGGCTAATGCCATTTTCACAGGGGGTAAAAATCATCCCGGAAGGCACAAGATCAGCCATATAACAGGCGTCGTGGCCGGCCCCGGCGTAAATATCCATATGCGAATAGCCCAGCTTTTCGGTGGCGGCCTTTACATCATCAGACGCATTAAATTCAACCGGGGCAAAATACCAGAAGTTGTCTACCGAAATATCTAAGTCTCTGTCTTTCGCTACGCCCTCGCAAAATGCCACAAACTCTTCGTGCATAGTGGCTAGCACCTCTGGGTTCGGGTTTCTCAGGTCGGCGCTAAACTTAATATTGCCGGGAATGGTATTTCGAGAATTGGGGTAAACCTGCATAAAACCCACTGTCCCTAAGCCATTCTCATAGCGATTGGCCAATGCTTCAATTTCTGTCACAATTTTACCGGCCGCCACCATGGCGTCTTTGCGTAAGTGCATGGGTGTTGTACCAGAATGGGATTCACGCCCCTGAACTTCCACGTTATACCAGCGGATCCCTTGGCCTAAACGCACCACACCTATGGCTTTTTCTTCGTCTTCTAAAATTGGCCCTTGCTCAATGTGGGCTTCGAAAAATGCACCTATGTTTCGGCTACCCAGCTCTTCCTCGCCTAAATACCCAATACGCGCCAATTCATCACCTAGGCGTAATCCGTTAACGTCGGTTTTATCCAATTCTTTTTGCAAGTCAAAGCGCCCAACGTACACGCCGGAACCTTGCATGGCCGGTTGAAAGCGAGACCCCTCTTCGTTCGTCCAGACACTGACTTCGATAGGTGTGGGGGTGGTGATATTGTTTTCATGCAGTGTACGCAGAACTTCTACCCCAGAAAGCACGCCAAATACGCCGTCAAACTTACCGCCAGTAGGTTGAGTATCTAGGTGGCTTCCCGTGGCAACGGCGGGCAAGTCATTATTTAGCCCCGGACGTTTGGCAAAAATATTACCAAACTTATCAATGGCGATGTCACAACCTGTGGCCTTGCACCAGTCGCAGAATAGGTCACGGGCTTGCTTGTCGAGATCCGTCGCAGCCAGTCGATTACAGCCACCTTTTTCAGTGCCGCCAATTTCGCCCATTTCCATTAGGCTGTCCCATAATCGCTGACCATTTACTCTTAGCTTTTCCATTTCACTTCCTCGCTGATGCTTATCTTTGTTTTTGCGTTGCACTTGGGGTAAGTAACCCGCGTTTTAGCCCGTTTTGTTGAACACCTTTTTTAACACCAAGGCGGGTAACGCCAAGCCACCGAAAAGTCATTCAGGAACCTCGAATGACCAATTTGTGTGCAGTCATGCACTTTTATTTACCAAACGGTCAAACCTTTTGACGGATTCCACCGTAATATTGTTGTTGGCCATCGGCTTACACACAAATTCGGTTTTCTGTCGCATTTGCTGTTTGTCTTCATCACCCTATACAAAAGGCGTAAGCGGTACTTTTTGGTGTGAATGACGTTCGTTTAACGCCGCCGCAAAGCATGGTGGCTTCATGGTTTTCACACCCTTTTCACCTGTGATGACACAGGCACTTCCCCTCATTGAATTCAAGTTTTGAACCAACTTGACGTTCTTTTACGTTGCTCGCTCTATGAGTGACTTGGGAACGAGAATTGGCTCCCTTCTCGCAAATTGGCTGAAGGCCAACGTTGAGTAACCGCTTTTCTGCGCGTATAAAAACGTACTGAATCTGGCCCATACGCGTGTAAATCACCAAACAGTGAACGCTTCCAACCGCCGAAACTGTGGTAAGACACAGGTACAGGTAAAGGGACGTTCACACCCACCATGCCCACCTGTACTTGGTCGATAAAATAGCGCGCTGCTTCACCATCACGGGTAAACAAACAGGTGCCATTACCGTATTCGTGTTCATTAATTAGGTTTACCGCGCTTTGCATATCGGGGACTCGCAACATCACAAGCACAGGGCCAAAAATTTCTTTTTGGTAAATGTCCATATGTGGTTTTACGTGGTCAAATAATGTAGCACCAAGAAAGTAGCCGTTTTCGTACCCTTCAACGCTAAGCCCTCGGCCATCACACACTAAGTCAGCTTCTTGACTTACCCCAGATTCAATAAAATTTGCAACGGTTTGATAGTGAGCTTCACTGATAAGTGGCCCCATATCATTGCTGTTGTCACAACCCGCGCCCACTTTGAGGGTTTCAACTTGTTGTGTAAGCCTAACCCGCAGGGCATCTCCCACTTCGTCGCCTACGGCAAGGACCACAGAAATTGCCATGCAACGCTCGCCGCACGAACCGTATGCGGCACCCATTAGGGCATTAACGACATTGTCTAGGTCGGCATCTGGCATCACAATAGCGTGGTTTTTTGCGCCCCCTAGTGCTTGGCAACGCTTTCCGTTTTCACTGGCTTTTTTATAAATCGCTTCAGCCACTGGCGTTGAACCAACAAAACTCACCGCTTGAATTGTGCTGTCTTCAAGCAAATGATCTACCGCCGCTTTATCCCCATTCACAACATTAAGAACACCAGGGGGAAGCCCCGCTTCTGCCGCGAGTTCGGCAATAAATAACGCACTTGAAGGGTCTTTTTCTGACGGCTTTAACACAAAGGTGTTGCCACACATAATGGCGCTGGGCCACATCCACAAAGGCACCATAGCTGGAAAGTTAAAAGGGGTTATGCCTGCTACCACACCCAGTGGTTGAAACTCGCACCATGCATCTATGCCAGGGCCAACATCTTTGCTGTGTTCACCTTTTAGCAATTGAGGCATACCACAAGCAAACTCTACGTTTTCGATACCCCGTTGAAGCTCGCCTTTGGCGTCGTGTAAAACTTTGCCGTGCTCTTCACTGATGAGTGCGCAAATTTTATCGCTGTGTTGCTCAAGTAACTGTTTTAAACGAAACATCACTTGTGCTCGCTTTGCCGGTGGTGTCGCACGCCATGCAGGAAAGGCTGCTTGTGCTGTGTCTATGGCATGTTGAACCCGCGCACTCGACGCCATTTCTACTTGTCCGCATACCGCGCCTGTAGAAGGGTTGTGAATATCTATAAGGTTGCCATCTTGTGGGGCTACCTGCTGCCCGTTAATAAAGTGTCCTACTTGGGTGGTCATAACTGCATCTCTATAAATTCTGTGAAGGGATTAACCCGTTTTCTTCATGCCATGGGCATCCATAAGGGTGTCTTGCATGGCGTTAATTAACGCGTCTATTTCTGATTTTTCGGTAGTAAATGGAATACCAAGTTGTAATGTGTCGCCGCCGTAGCGTACATAAAACCCTTTTTCTAGCAGCTTCATTGCCAGCTCAAAGGGGCGACGTGCAGGTTCACCGGGATAACTTTCAATGGTAAAACCGGCGGCGAAGCCTAAGTTGCGAATGTCGTTGATAAAAGGCATGCCTTTTAAACTGTGCACACCTTGTTCGAAATAAGGACTAAGTTCCGCTACCCTTGCCACTAGCTTCTCTTGTTCAAGTATATCCAGAGATGCCATGGCAGCGGCGCACGCTACCGGATGGCCGGAATAGGTGTATCCGTGGGGCAATTCAATGTTGTAAGGTGCGCCGCCTGCATCCACTACGGTGTCGTAAATAAACTGCCGTGTTAGCACTGCGCCCATAGGTATAGCACCATTGGTAAGCTGCTTTGCCACGTTGATCATATCTGGCACCACATCAAATGTGTTTGCACCAAACAGATCCCCAGTACGTCCAAAGCCGGTAATCACTTCGTCAAAGATCAAAAGAATATCGTGTTCATCACAAAGCTGGCGCAACCGCTTTAAATACCCTGCGGGCGGTACAATGACTCCCGCTGACCCTGACATGGGTTCAACAATCACCGCCGCAATGTTTGATGCATCATGCAAAGCAACCATTTCGATAAGCTCGTCGGCCAGATTGGCGCCTTGCGCAGGAATACCTTCGCTAAAGGCGTTCTGTGGAAGTAGCGTGTGAGACAAATGGTCAGACTCCATCGCTGGCCCCCACATTTTGCGGTTAGCGCCAATACCACCAAAGCTGATACCGCCCCAGCTTGCCCCGTGATAGCCTTTTGCTCTGCCGATAATACGGGTTTTGGTAGGCTGACCTTGCTGACGCCAGTAGGCTCGAGCCATCTTAGTGGCCGTGTCAGCCGCTTCTGAACCTGAGTTGGTGAAAAACACTTTATTTATGTCACTTGGCGCCATGGCGGCTAACCTTTCGGCCAACTCGAAGGCCAAGTTATGACCATACTGAAATGCCGGTGCATAATCTAATGTTGCAAGTTGCTTGGCTACCGCCTCGGTAATTTCGGGGCGATTATGACCCGCTCCGCAGGTCCATAAACCCGATAAACCATCAAAAATCTTACGGCCACTGTCATCAATCAGGTAATTACCTTGTGCCCCAGTAATCATGCGTGGCGCTGATTTAAACTGGCGATTAGCCGTATACGGCATCCACAACGCATCCATTGGCTGAGGAGATAGCTGAGAAGCCCGCTGGGTCATGATTGTCTTCCTTCGAAATTAGTTTACTTAGCGCACTTTACCCAGCCGCTTATGTTCGATAAATTATAAATATTCAAATCTTACTTTCATAAATATGAAACTATGCGTGCCATCTTAGGTAATTTATCCGATACCGATATTCGTTTATTGCGGGTTTTCATTGTGGTTGCTCAAGCCGGAGGCTTGTCGGCGGCAGAACTAGAACTGAATATTGGACGCTCCACCATTAGCCGCCATTTAAAAGATTTGGAGACGCGATTGGGCATGGTGCTTTGCCATCGAGGCAGAGGCGGCTTTGCGCTCACCGAAGAAGGTAAGCGTATTTACGAATCTACCCAGCGCTTATTACTATCCCTTCAAGACTTTCGTAATGAAGTGAATGACATGCACCGCCACCTGCAGGGAAATGTGGTCGTGGCCATGTTTGATAAAACCGTGTCTAACGAAGCCTGCAAAGTAAGCGACGCCATTTATGCTTATCAGCAGCAAGCGCCCAATGTGAATGTGGAAATACATGTTGTTCCTGTGAATACCATAGAACAAGGTATACTTGACGGCCGCTACCATATTGGCATTATTCCTACCCACCGTACCTCATCAAGCTTGCACTATCTGCCCTTGTTTGGAGAGCAGATGTACTTGTATTGCGGGGCAAAACATCCACTTTTTAGTGCGCTGGGGAATATTCCAGATACCGCTATTCGTGATGCCAAATACGCGGGTTTAAGCTTTCATAGCCCAAATATGGACAAAAGCATGGCCCTTGGTTTAAACCGAATGGCTGTGGCTAATGACCAAGAAGGGATAGCAACGTTAATTTGTTCGGGAAGTTACCTGGGCTTTTTACCCGAGCACTATGCTGAGTCCTTTGTGGGCAAAGGGCAAATGCGGGCAATAGAACCAGCAAATTTTGCTTATCACTGCGACTTTGCGGCTATTTATCGAAAGTCGCCTAAGCCTACACGTTTGGTCAAATTATTCTTAGACGCGTTAGCGCGAGAACATGGAAAAGAAGCCATCATTGCTGACGATTAGCAGGGGCGACAGGACACAAAAACAACATGACAAAAGCAACGAAAACCCAGGCCAACCGCGCTAAAACTGAGGCGAATATTTTGCGCGCAGCAGAAGCCGTGTTTGCGCAAAAAGGGTTTGCAGGCACCGCCATGGACGCTGTGGCAAAGCAAGCAGGCTTATCTAAGCAGCTCATCATTTACTATTTTCCTGGCAAAGAGAAACTGTACCAAGCGGTTTTGGAAAACATGATTGATCTCTGGCTTGAGAAAATGCAGTTTAACGATGACCCCAGCGCATCGCCTGCCGACATCATCAGCGACTACATTCGTCAGAAAATTGAATTGTCGCGAGATTACCCTAACGGCTCAAAAGTGTTTGCCCATGAAATCATCAATGGCGCGCCAGTACTAAAAACCTACCTTATCGAAAACTTACGCCCCGCCTTCGAAAGGGACATTACCATTATCGAGCGCTGGATAGCGGCGGGGCTCATCAAGCCAATAGACCCCAAGCATTTATTTTTCACAATTTGGGCGGCCACACAAACCTATGCCGACTTTTCTACCCAAATTCAATTATTGCTGGATAAGCCAAGTCTCACCCAAGAAGACTTCGACGATGCCACCCAATTTTTATGTCAGTTTGTCCTCAGTGCGTTAGGCATTAAGCCGTAGCGCACTGCTATTGTGCATCCAAAATTTTTTTAACGGTATTTTCCTTAGATTTTCTCCGATCTAAGGGAGAGAATCCCTCCTCTCGTTCCACACCCTCGAAAAACCACCTTAACATGTTGTTTTGTATGATTAATGTAGCAACATATATCATTCATTAAATCGCCCAGGCAGATTAAAAAACACCCAGCCTGCTCTATTTCGAGCCACGCCACGCACCAAAAAAACCATCAAATAATCTCTTTACCATTTGGTAAAACTCATGCTAAAGATTAAAAAAAGAACAGTATAAAGCGCAATCAAGCGTGCGTGCAGGAACAGTAGGAGAGCCAT
This sequence comes from Alteromonas sp. B31-7, assembly GCF_015767655.1. Classification (NCBI taxonomy): domain Bacteria; kingdom Pseudomonadati; phylum Pseudomonadota; class Gammaproteobacteria; order Alteromonadales; family Alteromonadaceae; genus Alteromonas; species Alteromonas sp. B31-7. The sequence continues at coordinate 129,301 of NZ_CP065233.1, read as the reverse complement.
CATATGCTATCGCGAAAAGACGCTATCGCCCTGGCAAACTGCGATAAAGAAGAACTTGAACACCTTTGTAGCGAAGCCGCTAAGGTGCGCGATACCTATTGGCCAAATACTCTCACCTATTCCCGTAAGGTATTTATTCCACTCACCAATATGTGCCGTGATACCTGCGGCTACTGTACATTCGTGAAACACCCTGACTCTGGGCAAGGCAACATTTTAAGTCGAGATAGGGTTTTATCGGATGTGCTAAAAGGCCAACAACAAGGCTGTAAAGAAGCCCTTTTCAGCCTGGGCGAAAAGCCAGAAAAGCGTTACGCCTACGCCCGTGACTGGTTAGCCACTTTGGGACACACCAGTATGGTGAACTACCTCACCGAAGTGTGTGAAATGGTATTGGACAAAAGCTTGATGATACCTCATGTCAATGCGGGCACCCTCACCTTTGAGGAAGTAAAACAACTTAAGCCGGTAAGTGGCAGTATGGGCATGATGCTGGAATGTACCAGCGCTCGGCTCATGAAAAAGGGTCAGCCCCATCACGCCTGCCCAGATAAAGCCCCCGGCGTACGTATTCAAACCTTGGAAAACGCAGGCAAGCTAGACGTACCTTTTACCACGGGCATTCTCATTGGCATTGGTGAAACATGGGAAGAGCGTATCGATAGCTTGCTGGCCATTAATGCTTTGCATGCCCAGTACGGCCATATTCAAGAGGTGATTGTTCAGAACTTTCGCGCTAAAGCTGGCACCGCCATGGCCAATGCCCCAGAACCAACACTGGACGATATGCGTTTAACCTTGGCCGCCGCGCGGCTCATTTTACACCCAGATATTTCGCTGCAAGCACCGCCAAATTTAGAACAAGAGTACACGGCCTATATCAGTGCTGGCATTAACGATTGGGGCGGCATTTCTCCATTGACGAAAGACTTTATCAACCCAGAGCGAGCCTGGCCGCAAATAGCGACCCTTGCCGGTGCATGCGAAAACGCGGGCTATCAATTGCAAGAGCGCCTAACGGTATACCCCAAATATCTAAGGTCGGCAGAACGCTATTTAGCCACGAATGTTCATGCAGCCATGCCGGCATCTCGCGCTGACGGCCTTGCCGTTGAGCAATGTTTATCTCCAAATTCAGTCACGCGTACGCAAGGAGTTGCCCATGCTTAAAACTTCCCCCTCAAGTCAACTGCCTTTGCCTTTCAGCCCAACATCAATAGAAAAAAAGTTGGCGAAAATACCTTTGCCTTTAGCCGGTATTTTACAGCGTGCGTTAGAAGGCAATGTACCTAATGAAGATGAAATTGAAGCCTTATTTCATGCACAAGGCACCGAGGTTGACGCCTTGCTGCATACCGCAGACCTAGTGCGCGAGGCACGATGCGGTAACACCGCAACCTTTGTGATTACGCGAAATATTAATTTTACCAATGTGTGTCACATGGGCTGCCAATTCTGTAATTTTGGGGTTAATAAAAACGCCGAAAACGCCGAGTTTTTAAACACGGAAAAAGTAGCAGAGCGCGCACAAGAAGCGCAGGGCCGAGGCGCGACGGAAGTGTGCATTCAAGGCGGTTTACATCCAGATATGCCCGCATCTTATTACGGTGAACTGCTCGACACAGTAACGGCGCAGGTGCCCGGCATCCATATTCACGCCTTTTCACCTTTTGAAATTTGGTACGGCGCACGAAAAGGGCGTACAGCCTATCGGGACTTTTTGGCTGACTTAAAAGCGCGGGGACTCGCCAGCATGCCAGGCACCGCAGCGGAAATTCTGGATACGCAAGTTCGACGTCAGCTAACCAAAAACAAGTTAAGTACCGAAAACTGGGTAGAGATAATTGAAACTGCCCATTCACTGAATATTCCCACCACGTCAACCATTATGTATGGGCATATCGATGGCCCTAAACACTGGGCCGCTCACTTAACCTTACTGCGAGATATACAAGGGCGAACGGGGGGATTTACCGAGTTTGTCCCCTTAGGTTTTATTCACGCAGATAGCCCTTTGTACACGCAAAACCCAGATAAAGTACGTACCGGCCCCACCCGCGACGAGCATTTTAAAATGCACGCCATTGCCCGAATTGCGCTGCAGGGGTATATCGACAATATCCAAGCTTCATGGGTGAAAATGGGCCCTGATATGGCCTCGCAAGTATTACGGGCTGGGGCTAACGATCTCGGCGGCACCTTGATGAATGAAAGTATTTCTCGGGCGGCAGGTGCTCGTCATGGTCAGGAGATAGTGCCTAGAGACATGGTGAATTTTATTCAGCACGCAGGGTTACAGGCCGCTCAACGCAATACCCTGTATCAGCAACTTGCTCACTATGGCCGCACAAGCAAGCCAGAACCACAGCTGTCACTTATCGACTATCAACGCTCTGTGCAGGTAAGCGCCGCGTATTCCTCGCCTCAATCTATTCCTGTAAAGGTAAGCGCATGAACACCCCAAAAAATATCGTACTTCTTGCTGGCGGCGTCGGTGGCGCAAAGGCCGCAAAGGGCTTGTACCACTCTACCTACAAAGAGGCCCTGACGGTTATTGGCAACGTGGGAGATGACGACAACTTTCATAACCTCTGGGTGTCTCCCGATTTAGATACTTTAGTGTATACCTTAGCGAACGACGTGAACCCCGTTACCGGCTGGGGCATTAACAATGACAGCTGCAGAATCCTCACACGGCTAGCGCAATTTGGCAGCGACACTTGGATGCATTTAGGTGACTTAGATATTGCTACCCATATTTTTCGCAGTGAATTAAGGGCCAAAGGCGAGTCTATGACCGCCATTACTCAGAAAATTCGCCAGCGCTTAGGGGTGACCGTACCTGTGCTACCCATTACCAACGACACCGTGCAAACCCGCTTAAACACCGACGACGGTTGGGTAGATTTTCAAACCTACTTTGTTCACCGACGTTGCGAGCCGCATGTGACTGGCATTACCTATAAAGGGGCAGAAACAGCTTACGCCAGCCAAGAAGTATTAACCGCCATTGCTCACGCTGACATTATTGTGTTTGCGCCAAGTAACCCACTATTAAGCATTGCGCCTATGTTAGCGGTGAATGAAGTAAAGGACGCGATTGACCAAAGCACGGCCGTTAAAGTGGCCATATCGCCGCTAATTAATGGCAAAGCCGTGAAAGGCCCAGCAGAGAAACTGTTACAGCAAATGCAATTTCCTCCAGGCAATACGGGCATTGCTGAGTTTTATCAAGACATTGCCGATTTGCTCATTATCGATAGCAGTGACAGTGCCGATGAACAAGCCATAGAATCATTTGGACTGGCTACCCATGCTACTTCAACGTTGATGAAATCAGACAGCGACAAAACGCGGCTAATGGAAGAAGTTATTCAGGTTTCCCTTAAACGGGAGGAGGTCTGTTATGCCTGATTTATGCGTTGTTATCCCTATGAAAGACCCCGTGTTCAGTAAGCAGCGTTTATCGCCCTTCTTACCCAGTGCTTTACGGAAAGCCTTAGCAGTAAAGTTGTTTAAGCGCACACTTAAAACACTCAACGGTACATTTCCGCATTGGCAAAAATTAGTGGTAACGCCTTCGCTGTACATTGCGGATATTGCCAGTAGTTTAGGGTGCGCCGTGGTATTTGAAGAAAAAGGCAGTGATTTAAATCAAGCCCTTACGCAAGCTACCCAATGGTCTATCGCGAAAGGATTCCAGCGCCAACTCATATTACCTGCCGACATTGCCAAGCTTGAACGCAGCGAGTTAGATGCATTGGTTGCCTTATCGCAATCGGGCACCCCGGTAGTGATTGCCAGTTCACACGATGGCGGCACCAATGCCTTGTGTACCAGCCCACCCAATGCCATTCGCTATCAGTTTGGTGAGCAATCGTCGCTGGCTCACCAACAAGCGGCCATACACGCTGGGCACTCGCATATCACGGTGCAGCCTGTGCATTTAAGCCAAGACATCGACCAACCTAGCGACCTTCATCACATTAACGATGTGATGAACTCACTGATAGCCTAGGGCGCAATTATGCCATCACTGACCATCACAACCATTGCAGGTATTCCTTACATTCGAAAGGGCGATGATTTGGCCGCTATCATCATTGAGGGGCTTACTCACCAGGGGCAAAAACTGGATGACGGTGACATTTTAGTGATTGCACAAAAGGTGGTGTCGAAGGCGGAGGGCGCCTGCGTTCACATTGACGAGGTTACCGCCAGCGACCAAGCCATTCAACTGGCCAAAAAAGTCAACAAAGACCCGCGTAAAGTCGAAGTAATTTTATCTGAGTCGAAACGACTGGTTAAGGTACACAAACACCCGAATGCCAATGAAGGCATCATTATTACCGAGCATAACCTTGGCCACATTAGCGCCAATGCCGCGGTAGATGAATCCAATACCGACACACCCGGCGAACTTATTTTACTGCCCAAAGATCCTGACGCCAGTGCTAAACGCATAGCAAGCGCGTTGTCACATCATTATCAGTGTCGAATTGGCATAGTCATTAGCGATACCTTTGGCCGGCCATGGCGACTAGGGCAAACCAACGTCGCTATCGGGCTTGCCAATATTCCCGCCCTAAATTTATTAGAGGGGGAATTAGATGCTTACGGACGGCCCCTGAAAGTGACCGCTCCCGCCCTGGCCGACGAGCTCGCCGGTGCATCTGGACTGCTGATGAGCAAACAGGGCAAATGCCCCGTCATTCTATTTAAAGGATTGGAGTGGGCGTGTCAGCCTGACAGCCAAGCTTCAGATTTATTAAGACCCACGAAAGAGGATTTATTCGCATGACCGTTGCAATTTTAGGGGGCACCGGCCCTCAAGGTTCAGGCTTAGCAAAACGCTTTGCATTAGCCGGGCTAGATGTTGTTCTTGGTTCAAGAGACGGAGAAAAGGCCGCACAAAAAGCTGCCGAGCTACAAGCAGCCGTACCTGAAGCTAAAGGCAAAATTACAGGGGCAGATACCATTTCAGCAGCCTCAAAAGCCACTGAATTTGTCATTCTTTCCGTGCCTTGGGCTGCTCATCACGCCACGCTAGATGCAATTCGCCCCTTGTTAAGAGACAAAATTCTTATCGACATTGTGGTGCCCCTGGCTGAAAACAATCCAAAAGCGGTAGTAATGCCGCCAGAAGGATCCGCCACAGAATCGGCACAAGCTTTACTGGGTGACGACTACGCCGTAGTGGGCGCACTTCACAATGTATCGGCCGTCACGTTAAACAAATTGGATGAAAAAATTAATTGCGATGTGTTGGTTTGCGGTAATCAGTTAGACGCGAAAAACAAGGTGATTGGCCTACTCGAAAACCTTGGCGTGCAAAGCTATAACGCGGGGCTTGCCGACAGCGCACGGTGTATAGAGGCCATTACCCCTATTTTGATTCGCTTAAATATTTCTAAGTCGGTGCCTTTTACTCATGCCGGCATTCGTATTTGGGCACCCAATCACTAGTGCTTAAAGCAACTTCGCGCTGTTAATCAACAGCGTCAAAACAACTAAAAATTGAAAAGCTCAACAGGTTTAGAAGGAAACTACAATGGAATTTGGCATTACGTTTAAAGGCTTTGTTAGCCCAGATCGCGCACGTAAATTGGTTAAAATGGCAGAAGAGGCAGGGTTTGATTATTGCTGGTTTTACGATTCCCATATTTTATGGCGTGAATCGTTTGTGGCCATGGCAATGTGCATGGAACACACCACCAAGATGCGCTTTGGCCCCTGCGTCACTAACCCCAATGTACGCGACTGGTCAGTGGCGGCAAGTTTATACGGCAGCTTGGCAAAACAAAGTAATGGCCGCTTTGATATTGGCCTGGGCCGTGGTGACTCGTCAATGCGTGTCATGGGCAAAAAGCCTGCTAACCTTGCTCGCCTTACCGAATTCACACATAAAGTAAAAGCCATGGTGCGCGGTGAAGAGGTGATGTACGGGGAATGCGAGAAGCCAGTTAAATTCCCTTGGGCAGACGGCTACGAATTACCTGTTTGGGTAGCCGCGTATGGCCCTAAAGCGCTTGCTGTCGCCGGCGAACATGGCGATGGCGTAATATTACAAATTGGTGACCCAGACCTTGTACAGTGGTTTCAACAACAGTGCCAAACCGCCGGGGATAAAGTTGACCGCGATATGAGCAACTTCAAAGTACAGGCTGCGGCACCGGCCTATTTTGGGGATATGGAAACCTGCATTGAAAAAACCAAATGGTTCCCAGCCATGGTAGGTAACCATGTTGCCGATATCGTTGAAAAATATGGTAGCGACTCAGGCTTAGTTCCTAAAAGTCTCACCGATTACATCGAGCAACGCCGTGGGTACGACTATTCCAAACATGGGCAAAGCGACAACCCTTACCTCGACTTTATTACCGAAGACATTGTTAAAAGCTTCTGTGTATTAGGCGAAGCGGAGGATCATATCTCGAAAATTCAAGCCCTCAAAAATGCGGGGACTACTCAGTTTAATATATACCTAGATAACGGCGACGAAGAAAACATCATTACTCGCTACGGTAACGAAGTTATTCCTGCGTTTCGCTAACCTTCGATAGGCCATATTAAAACCGCTAATTAAGGCGCATTTTTGCGCCTTAATGGCATTCACACGTCCACACATTTCTCTTCTCCCCCCTTGCTGATTTGCCTTGCTGCCTACGCGCTCGCCCACAAAGGGAGCAGCCTTCATTCCATTTACCTCGCGGTAATCACGCAAACCCAATGTTAACAAAAAGTTAATTTACGCACGTAAGCCGTATTAAGTTTCATAAATATGAAACATCACTTCGACACAAGAATATTTACCCATTGGTAAAACACCTTTAGTTTCAATAGAACAAAAGTTAAACAAACTAACACTACAAACCTCTCCTCAGCAGTCAGTGAGAAAAAAACAATAAAGGGAACACACAATGACCAAGTACCACGAAAAACCAAAGCATAAAATGAGTAAAACCCTTTGTGCGGCGGCAATAGGGTTGGCGCTTCACTCTTCGTACACACTGGCAGCCGATTCGGTTGTGCTTGAAAAAATCACCGTGACGTCACAAAAGCGCGAACAATACATTAACGACGTCAGTATTGCCGTTACCGCATTTAGCGGTGAGCAAATGGACGCGTTGGGATTTGAAAGCAGCACCGACTTAATCGCCTTTACCCCAGGGGTATCGCTTGCGGGTGATATTGGCGGTCAGCGTGCCATTTTTAACATACGTGGTGTGGTGCAAAACGACTATGCAGATATCGCCGAAGCGCCAGTGGCGGTGTATGTGGATGGCGGCTACCTAGCCAGTACTCAGGCACAAACCTTTGGTTTGTTCGACATTAGCCGAGTTGAAATACTAAAGGGCCCACAAGGCACCCTGTTTGGGCGTAACGCAACAGGCGGCATGGTTAACACCATAACTGCAAAACCAACAGAAGAAACGGAAGGTTACGCTGAGGTAACGTTCGCCAGTTTTGAGCAAAAACGTTTTGAAGGCGCATTTTCTGGCTCGCTCAACGAAAATGTGACTGGCCGTATCTCTGTGATGGCCAATAAAATGGGCAATATCCTTGAAAATATTTATGAAGACGGCGCTGAACCCGACACCCGAGCAGGCACAGAAGGTGGCGGCGAAGACGGCTACAATGACGATACCAAAGCCGTTCGTGGTCAACTTAATTTCGATTTAGGAAATAACGCCAATCTGCTTTTAAGTGCCAATTGGGCCGACTCCACAAAAAGTGAAGGCCCGTATCAGGTGATTAATACCACAGAAGTGAAAGACGCGGCTGGCAACGTGGTTGACGTTATTTATGCGGCCGATGACCCGCTAGGTTGTGACGCCATACAAGCCGGCGTTTGTGTAGACGGTAATTTTAATGGCGACCCTTACCGTCCAGTGCAAGGGGGCGACTTTAACGGTAATATCGACCCAGATGGCAGCGGTGAATTAGTTAATAAAGACTTTGCTTTTGACGATCAAAACAAAATTGAATCAAAAGGGTTAGCCGCCACCTACGACTACGAGTTTGATGCATTTACCTTCACCTCAGTGACAGATTGGAAAAACTTTACCCGCGTAATAGGGCTAGATTCGGACCAAACCGCTTCTCCTGAACTGATATTCCAATCCGACGGTGACATTACCCAGTTTAGTGAAGAACTTCGCTTAAATGGCAGCACCATGAACATGAAATGGGTAGCGGGGTTTTATTACCTAAACATTGATACCGAGTACCTACAAGGCTTGGCGGCAAGCCCAACCGGGGGCTACTTAGCGGGCGAAGAGCAAAACACGCTGGCCGATATCGCTACAGATTCATACTCGGTATTTGGCCAAATAGATTACGATTTGGACGACGACCTGGTGCTAGTAGCAGGCCTGCGATTAGTGCAAGAAAACAAGTCACTCGACGGCCAGCTTGTTCAAAATGCCAACCTGGACGACCGGGTTATTGAAGTGGATGACACTGCCACTCCCTTGGTTGACGTTGCCTTAGAAAACGACAAATTTATGTGGTCGGCTAAACTGCAACTCGATTACAAGCCAAATGAAGATACCTTGTTGTATGCCGGTGTGAACCGAGGCGTAAAAGCTGGCAACTTTAATGCGCCATTAGGCGGTGCGTTTAGTACTTACGACCCCGAAGTTCTGCTGGCCTACGAAGCAGGTGCCAAGTTGACCTTGATGGACGGTAAAGCACAGGTTAACAGTAGCGTGTTTTACTATGATTACGAAGATTACCAATCGTTTTCTTGGGTGAACAATGCTGGCGTTGTATTTAACGAACAGGCGCACTTCACAGGAGCGGAAGTAGAAATACTACTCAACCCCGTTGATGCATTAGATATTATGTTAGGCGCTTCTTATACCGATGCGGTGGTGGAAGACTTAGAAGTGGCATCTGGTATCTTCGTAGATACTACACCGCCTTACACGCCAGAATGGCAAGGTTCGGCACTCATTCGCTACACTTGGTCACTAGATAGCGGCTCAATTGCAGCACAAGCCAGTGGCTCTTACCAGTCAGAATCATTCCATAATGCGCGAAACTTTACCGCCCATACGATTGAAAGCCACTTCAAAGCAGATGCGCGGGTTACGTGGGAAGATACGCAAGGATTATGGAGCGTGGCGGCTTATGTGAATAACCTTACAGATTCTGATCATGAAATTATTGGTTTCGATGTATCAGGTTTCTACGGTACAACCCAAATGTCTTACGCCAAACCACGTACTTACGGCATTACAGTTAGACGTAATTTTTAAGGTGTGATATTCATCTAAAGCAGAATTCATAATTTAAACCATTGCCAATGGGTTGATTATGGATATATAGTAAAAAACAGTTACTTGTCGGAGTGCTTCACTGGAACCCCAGTAAGCTGAGACCGCGAAAGCGGGATCCGTTGAACCTGATCAGGCTAATACCTGCGAAGGGAACAAGAAAATAGGCTCTGCCATTTACGTATGCTTGTGTCCATTTTTGCACTAGCGCTACCGTAAAATGGCGGTTTATCACATAGGTTTCTTCAACACCTTAACGTGATATGCCCTATTCTCCTTCACTCCTGACAAGCATTTTTAAACCTAAAACATTAAGGCCAAAATGCTATGTCGACACGACGCGAACAGCGCCAGCAAGCGCAACAATTTATTAATGAACTCGCCGGAGAGGCGTACCCAAATTCTACCCGCCACTACCAAGTGGGCTCTTCAGATGACATCAAAGTAGCCATGCGACTGATTCATCAGCACGACAGTTTGGTAGGCGGAACAGAAGAAAACCCCTTATTTGAACCCAACCCGCCCATTCCGGTTTACGATACGTCAGGCCCTTATGGCGACCCGCAAAGCGCCATTGATGTTCACAAGGGTTTAGCGCCTCTGCGTAAAAATTGGATCGACAGCCGAGACGACACTGTCGAGCTTAGCGGCGTGACCTCTGCATTCGCTAAAGCGCGGGAACAAGATATTTTCACCGAAGATTTTCGCTTTGTTCGCGCGGCCAAGCCCAAAAAAGCCAAACCGGGTAAAAACGTCACTCAGCTACACTACGCTCGTCAGGGCATAATCACCCCAGAAATGGAATACATTGCTATTCGCGAAAACATGGGCAGGCAGGCCGTTCAAGATGAAGCGTTAACTCAGCAACATGGGGGCGAGAGCTTTGGCGCCAACATTCCAACCACTATAACGCCAGAATTCGTTCGACAAGAAGTGGCAGCAGGGCGAGCGATTATCCCCTGTAATATCAATCACTCTGAACTAGAACCCATGATAATTGGACGCAATTTCTTGGTGAAAATTAATGCCAATATCGGTAATTCGGCGGTGACTTCATCCATTGAAGAAGAAGTGGAAAAGCTGGTTTGGTCTACTCGCTGGGGCGCCGATACCATTATGGATTTATCCACCGGCAGAAATATTCATGAAACTCGGGAATGGTTGTTAAGAAATAGCCCAGTGCCCTTGGGGACAGTGCCCATTTATCAGGCGCTAGAAAAAGTGAACGGCGTGGCGGAAGATCTCACGTGGGAAATGTTTAAAGACACCCTTATTGAGCAAGCCGAGCAAGGCGTAGACTACTTTACCATTCACGCAGGCGTGTTATTAGAATACGTCCCTCTTACCGCAAAGCGGGTGACAGGCATTGTTTCTCGAGGGGGGTCTATTATGGCCAAGTGGTGCTTAAGTCACCATAAACAAAGCTTCTTGTACGAACACTTCAGGGACATCTGCCAAATTTGTGCACAATACGATGTTGCCCTGTCTCTAGGCGATGGCCTACGCCCAGGCAGTGTGGCTGATGCAAACGACGAGGCGCAATTTTCAGAACTACGTACCCTTGGGGCGTTAACCAAAATTGCTTGGGAATACGATGTTCAAGTCATGATTGAAGGCCCAGGTCATGTGCCTATGCACATGATAAAAGCCAATATGGAAGAGCAGCTTGCACATTGTCATGAAGCGCCCTTTTATACCCTAGGCCCATTAACTACAGACATTGCACCAGGCTACGATCACTTCACTTCTGGCATAGGTGCCGCCATGATTGGTTGGTATGGCTGCGCCATGTTGTGCTACGTAACGCCAAAAGAGCATTTGGGGCTTCCTAACAAAGAAGACGTTAAGCAGGGGTTGATTACCTATAAAATTGCCGCCCATGCTGCTGATTTAGCCAAAGGCCACCCAGGCGCGCAAATTCGAGACAACGCCATGTCGAAAGCGCGGTTTGAATTTAGATGGGAAGACCAGTTTAACCTTGCCCTTGACCCACATACTGCCCGCGCCTATCACGACGAAACCCTACCACAGGCTTCTGGGAAAGTGGCTCACTTTTGCTCTATGTGTGGCCCTAAATTTTGCAGCATGAAAATTTCTCAAGAAGTACGCGATGTTGCCAAACAAGCAGAACAAGACAAAGCACAAGGCATGAAAGAGATGGCTGATGCCTTTAATCAAACTGGCGCACAGCTATACCACAGTGCTGACAGTAAAGTGGAGATGCCATGACCCAGCCCGTAATTTGGTGCATTGGCGGTATTGATTCTAGTGGGGGCGCGGGTGTCACCCGCGACGCCCTCACACTGGCAGACTTACACCTGCATGCCTGCGTAATCACCACGCAAATTACCGTGCAATCGAATACCCGCATGTTGGACAGTCACATTGTTAGCCCTTCTGTCATCAACGAACAATGGCTTTTACTTGAAAATGAGCTGCCTCCCCGCGCCATCAAAATAAGCGCCATTGCCAATGACGAGCAAGCGCTAGTGCTGTGCGCGCGCATAGACAGCTTAAATAAGCCTAAACCATTCATTGTATGGGACCCCGTTCTGTGCTCAACATCAGGCGGAAAGCTTACCCAGCTTTCTACCCCCGTGGTACAACTGCTTTTAAAGGTGGTTGATGTTGTCACCCCCAATATCGACGAATTATCAGCATTAACTGGTATGCCCATAAGTGACAACCAAAGCAAGCGAGACGCTATAGCGGCTCTATTAGCGTTAGGTGCAAACGCTGTGCTCGCTAAAGGCGGCCACGCCACATGGCAGAGCGACGCCATAGACACCTTCAAAACCAACACCATAGAATATGAATTTAGCCAGCCACGGGCGCACCAATCCGCCCCTTCCGAGGTGAGTCGGCTGCGTGGAACCGGTTGCATGCAAGCGTCTGCTCTTGCGGCCTTTATTGTGAAAGGCTACGCCATTGACGATGCCCTAACTCTCGCTAATGCTTATGTTATGCAAGTGCGCACAGCCTTACGTGACCATGGCCTTAGTAATGAAGCCACGCTAGACTCAGCAAGGTCAGACGCTTATTTCGCCAAGCCCGTGGGGTTTCCTGCCCAACAATCTGCCTTTCCTCAGGTGTTTTTTGCCCCTAACGACCCCGTAAAATGGCAAGACAACACTGGGTTTGCGCCACTTAGCGAAACAAACTTGGGTATTTACCCGGTAGTAGACCACGTTGACTGGATAGCCAAGCTGTTACCCACGGGCGTGCGTATTATTCAATTGCGTATAAAACTTAGCCCCGAGAAAAAAAACCTCGATCAGCATATGGCGAATATTTCGCAGCAAATTAAGGCTGCCGTCGCCCTTACCAAAGGCACAAAGTGCCAGCTATTCATCAACGATTTTTGGCAACTGGCTATAAAGCATGGAGCGTACGGCGTGCACTTAGGGCAAGAAGATTTAGCCACCGCCGATTTGCAGGCCATTAAAACGGCCGGGTTGCGGTTAGGGGTGTCGACTCACGGCTTTGCCGAACTGCAGCGGGTAAAAATGCTAAAGCCGTCGTACATTGCTTTGGGTCATATTTTCCCCACCGCCACCAAAGATATGCCCTCTCAACCCCAAGGCATAACACGGCTACAACAATACTTGGACTTATATGATGACATTCCTACCGTGGCCATTGGCGGGATTAATTTATCTCGGGTAAACGCCGTGGCGAATACCGGCGTTAACAGCATTGCTGTGGTCACAGCCATTACGCAGGCTGACAACCCTATTGCCAGTTTTCATGCACTGGCTGAGGAGGCGGGCTTTGTTAAGTAGAGAAGACATTGCTCGCTATAGCAGGCAATTGCTTTTGTCTGAAATAAACGAAGAAGGCCAGCAAAATTTGGCTGATGCCCACGTAGTGATAATTGGCCTTGGCGGCTTAGGCTGCTTAGCGGCGCACTATCTCGTCGGGGCTGGAGTCGGCTCACAAGCGGGCAGCATTACCTTAGTGGACGGAGACACAGTAGAAATAAGCAATTTGCAGCGCCAGATTGCCTACAACGAAATGCATTTGGGCGAGTTAAAGGCCAACGCTCTACAGGGCGAACTAAGCAAAGTTAATGCTGCCGTGAACCTAAACGTAAAATGCCTGTTTGCCGACAGTAAAAACCTAGCGGCTATGATGGCGCAGGCCACCTGTGTGCTAGATTGCACCGACAACATCATGACCCGAAAGCAGATTAATGCCGCATGCGTAAAAAACCATGTGCCCCTGTTTATTGCGGCAGCCAGCGGCTGCTCGTGGCAAGCCATTAATATTGCTGGCAAGCCCCAAAACAGCGGTTGCTACGCCTGCTTAGTTGAGCAAATGTCGATACCAGAAACCTGCATGACTAAAGGTATTTTAGGCCCTGTGGTTGGCATGGCCGCGTGCCATCAAGCCACCCAAGTGCTGATGTATTTAGCCAACGCCCAAAACCCCAACATTCAATGGGGAAAATACCTCGTCAGTGACGCCGTTCAGGCCACCATGCAGAGTTTTCACCTTCCTCCATCACCCCAATGCGAGATATGCCAATGACACAAATTACCGTCAACGTTAACCAGCAACCTCAACATTGTGTGTCGCCCATTTCTATTGCTGAACTTTTGGCCCTCAAGCAGCTGGAAAAGAAGGGCACGGCAGTCGCTCGTAACAACAATATTGTGAGTAAATCTCAGTGGTCGGCCACCTATTTAAACCATGGTGACACGCTGGATATTTTCACCCTTGTAGCAGGAGGTTAAGATGCTAACGTTAGCAAATCAGGTATTTTCGTCACGCCTGTTAACCGGTTCGGGCAAATTCAGCCGCCCAGAAGTGATGAAAGAAAGCATTGCGCAAAGCGGCAGCGCTATGGTTACACTGGCCATGAAGCGGCTGACAGAAAGCACTGAACATGACGAGACACTTTCTCAATTACAAACGCTCAATGTCACCTTATTGCCCAATACCTCAGGGGCAAAAAATGCAGACGAAGCAGTATTTGCCGCAGAGCTAGCCTACGAATCATTAGGCAGCCCGTGGGTAAAACTAGAAATTCACCCGGATCAGCGCTACTTACTGCCTGATCCCATTGAAACCTTACTTGCCGCCGAGCGATTGGTGAAAAAAGGCTTCCACGTTCTGCCCTATTGCGGCGCTGACCCCGTGCTGTGTAAACGACTAGAGGAAGTTGGCTGTGCTGCAGTTATGCCGTTGGGCGCGCCCATTGGCAGTAACCAAGGGCTTCAAACAGCGCCATTTTTACGCATTATTGTAGAGCAAGCCAATGTCCCCGTTATTGTAGACGCCGGCATAGGTAAGCCAAGTGAGGCCATGGCAGCCATGGAGATGGGCGTTGACGCCGTTCTGGTGAATACCGCCATTGCCACCGCACATAACCCCCCGGCTATGGCTCGTGCGTTTGCCAGCGCAGTTGAAACAGGGCGCAATGCCTACGAAGCCGGATTGGGAAAAACCTACTCTAACGCCCAAGCTTCAAGCCCCCTAACCGCTTTTTTGGAGCCATCTTAATGGGCGTAGCACAAGCATTATTAAAAGAGGACTTGTCTCATATTGCGCTTCAATTGCACAGCAAAACCGCTCACGATGTAGAGCGCGCAATGGCAAGCCACTCACGAACCCTCGATGACTTCATGGCGCTGGTTTCGCCTGCGGCCGCCCCTTATTTAGAGGAAATGGCGGCCCAGTCTCAACAGTTAACGCGGCATCGCTTTGGGAATACCATGCAGCTTTTTGTGCCCCTGTATTTGTCGAATTTGTGTGCCAACGAATGTAGCTATTGTGGTTTTACCATGAGCAACAAAATTAAGCGCACAACGTTAAGCCTTGCTGAAACACAACAAGAGATTCAAGCCATAAAAGGCATGGGGTTTAGCCAACTGCTATTGGTCACCGGCGAACACGAAACGAAAGTGGGCATGCCCTATTTTGAACAAACGCTGCAGGCCATACGCGCTGAAATAAGCTATTTAATGATGGAAGTGCAACCATTAAAGCAGTCTGATTATCAGCGTCTGAAATGCTTAGGGCTAGATGCTGTCTTGGTTTATCAAGAAACCTACTCACCGCAGCACTATGCACGCTACCATACTCGCGGCAAGAAACAGGACTTTTTATGGCGCTTAGAAGCCACTGATCGTATAGGTCGAGCCGGCATTGATAAAATTGGAATAGGTGCATTATTGGGGTTGGGCGACTGGCGCGTAGACAGTGTAATGACAGCGCTGCATGGCCAACTCTTGCAACAGCATTACTGGCGTAGTCGCGTGTCTATTTCGTTTCCTCGGCTTCGCCAATGCGAAGGCAATAGCCATAATACTCAAGCCAGTCAATCCACCTTACCCAATGAAAAGCAGTTATTGCAGCTTATTTGCGCTCACCGACTATTTAACCCACACGTAGAGTTGTCTCTATCTACCCGTGAGTCGGCAGCATTTAGAGATGGAGCCATGACGCTAGGTGTTACCTCCATGTCGGCTGCCTCGCAAACCCAACCCGGAGGCTATACCCAACCTTCAACCGCACTCAATCAGTTCGACATTGACGATAGCAGGCCCGTAAGTATGGTGGTGTCAGCTATTCAACAACAAGGCCTAGAGCCCGTATGGAAAGACTGGATGCCCTTCACTGCCGGTTAAAAACAGCCCCGTATATTCCTGTCCCTGGACCGCCAAAAGTGCCCGTTATTGACACCCAGGGCAACCTGATTAACGGGCTAATATCGCATTACATTTTCTAATACTAAATTAGAGAAAATTTATTTTGCTTTAAACCTTAAGCAGCCGTACAATCCGCGCAAAATTTAGCCAGCAGAGACGATGAAATAACGCCGACTTTGCTGGCGTTTATCTTATGATATTCACTTCTACAATATCGGTTAAGGAACTGCGTTGGATACCATTGAATTTATCCAAATTCGAAAATTCATTGTTAAGCTTGGCAAAATGCTGCACAAATACGGTACGCCTGCGTTTCGGCTAGAGGCCTACCTCACTGAAATTGCCACTTATCTTGGGGTACATGCCTCCTTCATATCTACGCCAACCTCGTTAACGATTGTTATCTGGAGCGACAAGCACGAAGATGAATACAACCATGCTGCGCGCTTGATGCCTGGTGAACTAGACATGAATGCTTTGTCTCTTACCGACGAGTTGGCCAGCTTGGTACTTAAAGGCGAACTCTCCCTTAGCGAAGCTAATGATAAATTAGATGAAATTGACGCCATGGGCAGCTTATATGGCAAGCTGCCTACCGGTATTGCCTACGGTATGGCAACAGGGGCATTTGCCATGTTGATGGGGGCGAGTTGGTCGGAAATTGGCTGGTCTAGCGCATTTGGCCTACTGGCCTATGTTTGGACGTTATGGTCTCAGCGCTCAAAGCGTATTAATTTAATGCTTGAGCCTATGACCGCGTTTATTGCCGGGCTACTGGCCTGTGCAATTGGAAGCTATGTAGACCCGGGAATTAATATCCCCTTGGTGGTACTGTCTTCAGTGATTGTGTTTGTACCCGGCCTTGCCCTAACGATGGGGTTAGCGGAGTTGTCTTCTCGCAACATGGTATCGGGTACCGCTCGCACGATGGACGCAGTCATGCAGCTGTTTAAACTTTACTTTGGTGCGTTTCTAGGGGTAACTGCAGGGTTTAGTGTGTTTGGCGAAAACATATATACCCCTGCGGAATCTTTACCTTACTGGGCTACGTGGCTATCGGTACTGCTGCTGTGTATTGCACTTGTTGCCATATTTAGAACTCGGGTAAAGCATATTCCTTGGGCGTTAGCGGCAGCATTTATTGCCTACAGCGCCACGGCCTGGAGTGCAGATTATATGAGCCAAGGTTTAGGGGCTTTCGTGGGCGCATTCGCTCTTGGCTTATTTGCTAATGCATTTACGCGCATTGCGAATCAGCCGGCCACTATTGTGGCCATGCACGGGCTTATTGTGTTAGTACCGGGGTCGAAAACCTACATTGGTTTAAATTCTTTTATGACCGGGCAAGACTTTGTACAGGCCGATCACCTAGGGCAGGAAGTGTTTCTGATTTTTATGTCGCTAGTGGCTGGGCTCATTTTTGCCAACGTTATTATGCCCACAAAAAAGGCGCTGTAATTCGCGCCTTTTGCTCTGATGCTGCTCACCGAGCCTCGCTTATTTAAGCAGCTTAATTAACGCTCGCCCTAGCCGTGCGTTTAAGGCGCCCGCAGCGATGGCTTCGGCAGAGTTTTCCATAAACTTAGCCGACAAACTGCCGCCAATTTGATTGGCCACTTCATCGGTAGCTAAATCGAATACCCCCTGAGCTGCAATGTTTTGCGCCAGTACTTTTAGCAGCTTCCAGTTGCCTGCCGTACTCGGGCGTAACCCATAAACGCGTGCCATGCGTCTTATAGTACGAAAGCTTATCCACACCACAGCAAAGGTTTGAATAAGGTTGTTTGGGCTAATAAATGCAAGGCTACCCGCCGTAATCGACTCTTTGTTGAGTACCTTATGGGCCTTTTCTTGTACCGGCGCAAGCACAGTATCTTCGTATAGCCCAAGCAATTCCGCTGCGCTCATGTCGTCTTGCACCGTTTGCTGATAGCGCATAAAACACTGGGCGGCATAAGACCCTCTGGAAAAGCGCTTTCCATGTTCATTCAACACACCATTTACCTGTTTCACGCGCATCTCGCTGCGTTTTAGTGGGTCGCGCTTTTCTTGCAACAAGGTACGTATATTCTGAGCATCATTCATGGCGGTATTCACTTGTTTATACCCCCGCCACTCTCTTAAGCTTAAATAACTAAAACTCACCACAAAGCCCGCCAGTAACACACCTAAAACCCCCGTGCCAATGGGGTGTTCCGCCATATTGGCAGATAACGTGGTGTAGGCATCAAAAACAAAGAAACCCAATACTGAAAGTACGCCGAACACCAATGTTGTTACGCCAAAAGAAATACCTTCTTTTTCCACGTCAACCTGCCATGCATCTTGCTCTACTTGCACGGGCAGTTTTGTTTCAGGTGGCTGAATGTCGAGGGTTT
Source organism: Alteromonas sp. B31-7 (assembly GCF_015767655.1). Lineage (NCBI taxonomy): Bacteria > Pseudomonadati > Pseudomonadota > Gammaproteobacteria > Alteromonadales > Alteromonadaceae > Alteromonas > Alteromonas sp. B31-7. Next base: position 110,989 of record NZ_CP065233.1, on the reverse strand, counting down.
GCGTTGTCACCTTAGAACGGTAGCGTGTAGAGGTGGTTGTGGGCGCCTTTTCATCATCGGCAGATGACGCTGACTTATCCATCATTATTCTCCTTTGCCCAGTAAAAATTGAAGCAAACGATCGACACCTTTGCCTGCCAGTATTCTGGCTTTGTAATCGTTTGGTACTTGTGCAGAAGGAACAGGGAAATGAGCCCCTTCCTCCATGTCTTTTAAGGTAGCAGGAATAGGCTCAAAGCTTGACTCCACGTAGCGACCATTGCTGTCTGTGTAGCGTATTGCTTGCGCGGAACTTCCCTCATCGGTTATTTGCATGGCTGACACCAAAAAGTGTTCAAACTCAATGGGTTTATCCTTAAACTTGGCTCGCGCACCTTCACTAACCTGATGTAGCAAATTAAGTAAATTTTCACGCTGACTGACAGGAATAAGGTCGGCTTTCGTGGCCACAAAGGCCACTTTGCCAATTTGTTCGCTCTTCAACACCTTGCGCGAGAACCAATTGCTTTGTCCGTACACAAAGGTATCGGCCAAATGGCTTAAGGTTTCTTTTAGCTGATATAAATGCTGTCGACTGTGATTTAGGCCTTCAAACAAATCCACCAAAATAATTTGTTTATCTGTTTCTTTAAAAATGGATTGCTTCAAGGGCGTTAGCCAGTTGTTTTGAAAAGCACAAAAGTGCTTGTTAAACGCCTGATACCAAGGGTGCGACACATCGCTGGTAATACTAGACGGCAAGGGCGTAAAACCAAACTCCTGCCAGTTAAAGTCGCTTGAGTCGAGTAAAAAACTGCCCGGCTGCAATAGCGATATCCCCTCGCGCTTGGCGTAAATTAAATAGTTTCTGTAGGCGTGAACCAAAGCGTGAATATTGGCGGCAGTAGGCGGCTGTTCAAAATCGAATTGATTAATCACCTGCCTCCACGTTTCTGCATAGTACTGTTGTGGGCCACTACTTAATTGCGCCCACGTAGAGTCTGACCATTGCGCATAGGTTTTGCTTAACATAGGAATGTCGGTAATCCACTCCCCTGGATAGTCAATAAACTCAAACACCACATCGGTATGAGGCAGCAGGTGTTTTTTAAACGTGGCCGTTTGCTTTAGCCTCACCACCAGCTTAAAACCATATGCTTCTTCAGTGGCTGAAGGCCACTGCCCTTGCGCTAACGCAGCCACATTTTCCTGATGAGGGAACGCTTTATACCCGTCTAATGGCTCCACCCGCATATCCAGCACTTGAGAAGGCGGTAAATAACGTAGCAAAGGCAAGCAGGCATAGCCCTCTTCACTACGGCTTTTTAGCATAGTGATTAAACTGGTGAACAGCATAGACTTACCGCTACGGCTTAACCCCGTAATCGTAAAACGGTGGGTTTCCTTGCTAAAAACGTCTGCCAATTTGTCGCCAGTTAGCGACGCAGCAGCTAAGGTTTTGTCTAACAGGGCAGCGATATTCTTCTGCATAATGGTAAGAGATATCCTTTGTTATTCTTCGATTAGCCTAGGTGGCGATCTCGCACAACGCCTGCAGCGCCACCGTTTTCTACAGTGAAGCAAGATGCAAAACCATTAAAAGGGCTTATACAAGCCGCTAACCGGTTTACCAGTATAGGTATTAATAAATGTGGTTACTTGTACGCTAAAAGCAAGGGCAGTGCCATGAAGGGATAACGAAAGACAACGTAGGGATTAATGTTCTTGGGTAAGCCCGAATAGCTTTTTCTTTATTCGGTTTTTGCTGGAATGCCAATGATTCTTTGGCTTGCGAGGTGCATTCAAAATAACATGCTCAAAGTTAATATCCCGGCGCGGGGTTGGCGGCACGTGAGCACAAAAAAATGTTTCAATATATGACTGCGCCAGCTTTTTCAAACTTTCTCGGTACTGGTTGGGGTGGCATAACGGATACGGCGGTACCAATTCTCCCTTAACCTTCACTAGCACGTCGGCAATATACGCTTGCTTAGTCGGTACATGCACCACCGATAAATCATGATCGGTATGACCTGGGGTATATAGCACCTGCCACTGGTTAAAATACGGCAGCGTGTCTTTGTCATTTAAGATGATATCCGGTGCTAAAACTGGATTATACCAAATAGGCATTTTACGCTTACCAATGCGACCGGCCACCCACCACGTTAATAGCAAGTCGATACCGTGCGCCGTTCGCCCAGCCACACCTTTGTACCAGTTAGCCGCCTTTGGATGGGCAGCCACCTTTGCGCCGGTTTTCTTGCGTAATAGCATAGCCCCACCCGCATGATCAGGGTGCATATGCGTCACCACAATAAGCTTAAGTTGCGTAAGTGGGCGCTGTAGCGTGTGAGTAATGTAATCACATACGGCATTCACATCGGCGCGGCTGCATCCATCTAAAAGCAGTAACCCATCGTCGTGCTCTGCCAAGTAAATGTGTTGAATATAGCCCGATAGCGTATGTAATCTCATAATGCACCCAAATGTTAGCAGAATGTTATACTACCAAAGTTCAGCTGGTTAGACCAGATTCCGCGAACAACTGCAACATGAGCGACTTCAACCACATTAAGCCTGGCTCTCCTTCCTGTTGGCTATGCCAATATAGGTGAGTTTCAAGGGCGGGTAACGAAAAGGGCAATGCCACAGAGGTAAGTTGGTTGCCTGAAACCGCACTGGCAATGGTGCCAGGTAAGGTAAGTATGGCATGGGTGTTGGCCACCACCTCCGCCGCCGCGCGGTAGTTTTGGCATCGCCATATAGACGGCCTATTCACCCCGAGTTGTTGCAATGCCACCTCCTCCACCGATGCCCCTTTTGCACGGTTCGACACCGTAATATGGCGCGCCGCTAAATATTGTTGCGCCGTAAGCGTGCGCACCAATGGATTCGCTTTATTCATTAGCACCCGGTAGTTGTCTTGTCGTAATAGGCAATGAGCAATAGGCGAAGACACCGCGCGACCAATATCAATGGCTAAATGAAGGTGGCGGTTGGCGAGGTCAGCAAATAGAGAGTCTCGTTGTAAGCGAGTACTTACAACCTCAACAAAAGGTGCTTCTCGCTCCAGCGTTTCTAGTAAAAGCGGCAGTACGCTGAGCTCTAACGACTCTTGCATAGCAATCACAAAACGCTGATGACTTTGTTTGGGGTCAAAATGTGAAAACTGCCCCAACGCACCACGTATTTGGCCTAAAGCATGTAAAATATCTGGGGCTAAGCGTTCGCAAGCTGCGGTAGGCAACATGCTTTGTTTTTCCCGTACAAATAGCGGGTCGCCCAACAGTTCACGAAAGCGGCGCATGGCGTGACTCACCGCCGAGGGCGTAATAAACAGCACTTCTGCCGCGCGGGTCATATTGCGCTGCAACCAAAGTGCCTCAAACACTTTCAGTAGGTTTAAGTCTAGTTTTTCAAACTGCCTGCTCTCACTCATAGCTATGCCTTCATCAGCGGTACTCTCAGTAGACGTTACCGAGTCAACCATAACCAGTAAATCATACTATGAATGAAATTCACAATTTCGTGGGACTATATTTCATTTCATTCACTACCTTGTTTTCTCTATGCTCGTGAATATCAACCTTAGCGACAACATGGGGAGTAGCTATGGACTTTTCGCATAACGACAAAACAAAAGCCTTACTAGAAAAGCTAGATAACTTTATTGCTGAGCATATAGCGCCGATTGAAGATGAAGTTTACGATTTTCACCACAAAGAAAATAATCACGGTGATTGGACGCGTTGGAAGCTTCACCCTGGCACAGAAGCCTTAAAAGCGAAGGCCCGTGACGCCGGTTTGGCTAACCTGTTCTTGCCCGACGCCACGCTAGGTCAGGGCCTTACCACCTTAGAATACGCTCCCATGGCAGAACGTATGGGCAAGTACCTATTTGCGCCTGAAATATTTAATTGTAACGCACCTGATACCGGCAATATGGAAGTGCTTTACCATTTTGGCAGTGAGGCGCAAAAGGAAAAATGGCTTAAGCCGTTGCTGGCCGGAGAAATTCGCTCGGTGTTTGGTATGACTGAGCCTGATGTTGCGTCATCTGACGCCACTAACATGGCAGCCACTATTATTGAAGATGGCGACGATGTTGTGATTAACGGTAAGAAATGGTGGTCTACCGGGTTAGGCCATCCCAATGCTGACATCACTATTTTCATGGGTTTATCTAACCCAGAGAACGACAAACACAGCCGCCATAGCATGGTGATTGTGCCGCTAGACACACCAGGAATAACCATTAAGCGAATGCTAGACGCCTATGGTGATTACGACGCACCGTATGGGCACGGCGAAATGCACTTTGACAATGTGCGCGTAAGCAAAGACAACCTAGTGATGGGGTTAGGCAAAGGCTTTGCCATTGCACAAGGCCGACTTGGCCCCGGCCGCATTCACCACTGTATGCGTGCAATTGGCATGGCAGAGAAAGCCCTTGAACTTGCCCTACGGCGAGGCCACGAACGGGTAGCCTTTGGTAAGCCCATTATTCGACTAGGCGGAAATTTAGAACGGGTTGCCGACGCGCGCATGGCGATTGAACAAGCGCGGTTATTAACCCTTCATGCCGCATGGAAGATAGATAACCTAGGCGTTAAACATGCCATGACAGAAATATCTGCCATTAAAGTAGTGGTGCCGAATATGCTGCAAAACGTGGTAGACATGGCGTTACAAATTCACGGTGGCGCGGGTATGTGCAGCGACTTCCCACTGGCGCGTTTTGCCGCCGGCGCAAGAGCACTGAGGTTGGCCGATGGCCCTGACGAAGTGCACAAGGGCATGGTGTCGCGATTAGAGCTTAAAAAGTACCAGTAAACCTGACTTAACGTAGAAACAACAAGGCCGCTAATTAGCGTAATGCCAGTCAGTTAAGCTGACTGGCATTTTTTCTTTTTGAGAGGATATTTCTTGGGTTTTGGCTTAACCCATCTTGGATAACACCTGTCCTCGCGCCTCGGCGGAAGTAAGCAGTATCCCATCTGAGTAAGTAAAGCATTGTATATTTTTGGTATGTTCCCCGGGCTACTCAGAGATACAGTAACGAAGAAGTGCGTAATGGCCATAGCGCAACTTGTAAAGCTGAGTTGATTCGGTAATACACCGCCTAGTTTATTCGCCGCCGCAGTCATACCTTGTCTGATTAAGTTGTAACATAATAGAACGCCCCATAACTCTTGCCTTATCATGTCTGGGCGTTTACTTCTCAGCGTATACTCATTGTTCAGTAGTGACTGCTTCATCTCGCGATAACCCAGTTCAATCTCCCAGCGATATCGATACAACTCTACCATCTCGTCGCTAGGAAAACGCAATGGGTCCACCATTGATGACAACATCCTATACGTTTTTCCTTTAATAGTTTTGGTTACTAATCTAGCTTCTATAAATTCAGGTAAATCTTCGAACTTCTTTCTTGCCTGAGGCGTGCACGCTAGGCGTATATGCTTGTCTTGCTTACTAAAGCTGCTTATCACTTCGTATCGAAGGTCTTTTCTAGCAGGTATCATCCAATGCCTTTGCTCACCAGCTTGGTGCCAACGGTTTAGTAAGCCAAGCGAGTAGTACCCTTTATCGAATAGTGTTAAAGAATGGTCAGGGGTTGTTTCTACTAGCTCCTCTGCCAACTTCATTTCATTGGTACGATAGCCTGCAAAAGCGCTATTTATAAGCTGATGGCTAGTAATCTCCATATGACAGACCATACGGATTTGGGGGTAAATATTTTCACTATGCTGATTACTTTGCGTTTCAAACACCTTATGATTTTCTGGTGTATCGGCGGTTCGCCAAACGACACCATCCACAGCAAGTAAATTGAGTCCCGCCCAACGCTCAAACCGCGTAGACTCATAGCTATTTTTTGCCATCAAACGAAACACTTCTCGCACTGCATCTTCTCCTAATCGTTGCCTAGCTTGAACCATTGCGCTTGGTGCAACTAAAGCCTTTTTATCTGGCAGCATGATGTCCATCTGCGTCGCGATATTCCAGACAGATTCTTGCCGATACAGTGCCATGCCAACAATTGACCAGAGTACTGTTTCTAAAGGCAGCCTTCGTTTACGAATAGTAGCGACACCTGCTTGTTCGAAGCCTTGCTTAATAAGCTCTGGAGAAAGAAGCTCCGCATATTTTTCAAAGGTGTGAAAATTGTCTGAAGACTTAAAAACATTCGCTAATTCGCTTTCAAAACGCATAAAAAATCCGATATCAGAACCTGATATCGGATTTTGAACCGTTAAAAAGATCGGTCAACCGATCGTTAAATTATTTCTTAACTGATCGGCATTACGCTAATTAGCGGCCTTGTTATTGATTGCATTTGCATTGTACACAACGGCCTTGTTATCAAGGCCGCTGATTATAGCTTAGTAAGTGTAACGTGCCTGCACGTACCACATACCCCCGTTAAAACCAAACGGACTAGACTCAGAGTAAAGCTGGCCTAAGCTACCTGCATCAGGGTTTTCTTCAGGGTATTCGTCGAACAGGTTGTTGACACCCACCACAAGATCGAGGTTTTCAGTGTAGGAATACACGGCTTCAACGTCGATAAGAATAGCGGGGTCGATGTCTGCAACACCATTACCTGTGTCGTCCCAACCGCCATAGTAGTTGGCTCGTACCAGAGTACGCAGCTGACCTTGAGTGTGGGTCCATGAGATATTACCTCGCAAGTTTGGCAGTAAATCTTCAATGGCAGACACACGATCGTCGTCAATAGGGTTCAGCGTACCAACATCATCAACTTCTGTTTCGTTGTAGTTAGCTGCCAAGGTTAAACGAGAGTTACCTTCCCATAAGTCGAAGCTGTAGTTACCCACTATATCAACACCACGGGTAGTGGTATCAAAGCTGTTCGAGAAGAATCTAAATTGAGACAAGTCGTCTAAACCAATATAGTTTGAACGGTCGATAATGCCAGAGGCGTCTAGCTCTGTTAACGCTTCAGACACAGTAGCGTAATCTGTACCGCCTCCAGCGAAGTTAAGCGCATCAAGGAAGTCTACGTTTGCACCTAATGCCACACGGTTTTCTAGCTCAATATTATAGAAGTCTACTGTCCAGCTCATGTCAGCAACATCTACAGAGAAACCAAACGAGAAGTTAACCGCTTCTTCTGGCCCCAAGTCTGGGCGGCCATTGCCTTGGCTTTCAATGAAGTCAGCTGCAAGTTGACCCGCCGCTGATGACAAAGGCAGTGTACCTTGGTCAATCAACACGCCGTTTACGTTTTGTGTGGTAACGTTGGTAATGTTAGCTTGCCCTGCCGTTGGTGCGTGGAACCCCGTTGAATAGGCACCACGAAGACGGAAGTCGTCGCTGACATGATAGATACCCGCAATTTTAAAATCTGTGGTGTCGCCAAACTCACTAAAATCTTCACGGCGCACCGCGGCTTGTAGCGTAAGTTCGTCTGTTACATCGGCTTCTAAATCTACATAGAACGCCGTGCTATCTTGAGACGCACTGGTTGAACTAGGGAAACCACCAAAGCCGTTGGAGCTTGACGAGAAACCTTGGCTAGCCAGCGGGCCTAGTGCATAAGACGCTTCATCACCGGCGAACAGGTCGAACTCTTCTTTACGATATTCAGCACCAAATGCCACGTTAAGATCTGACACTAAGCCTACATCTACACCGTACACAAAGTTAAGGTTAACTAGCGTTTCGGTTTGCTCTTGGCCGCCGGGCACAAAGTCGCGCGGTGTATCAGGGCCTAAAGACGCATTAATAGTGTTCTTAATAAAGAAATCGGTGCGGTTTGAGCCACGCTGTGCACTTACGTCGTAGCCAAGGCCAGTACCAATATCTAAATCGCCACGAACACCTACGGTAAACGCCATGTCTTCGTTATCACCACCAAAACGTGGTACAAAACCTTCAGGAATGGTTTCAATAAACGAGAAACAGTTATCGTCGGCGGCCACTTGTGCGAGCAATGTTGGGTCTGGGGTAACGTTGCCTTCACCACCGATAGGGATACCATCAATACAACTGCCACCTACGCCAACGCCATCTAGGTCACCCACCAATATTGAGTGCACGCCATCTTCATCTTCTAAGCCAGTAAGTGGGTCCACCGTTGGGCCCCTATAAACATTGCCACGCTGGCTGCCTTCGGTAACTGGGTTACGGTAAAAGAAACCGCCCGTTACTGTGCGCTTGCCGTAGTTACCGAATAAATACAGCTCGGCTTTATCACTTAGCTCGTAACCTGAGTTAATGAAAACTTTGTAATCATCTTCAACGTCTGGCTGGCCCCAGTATTGTGGTACTTCATTGGTATAGGTATTAATGGTAGAAAAATCAGACTGCGTGATATAACCCGCGTCCACCATGCCCGCCACATCATCGCGAACCACCGAGCGCACAGTACCTTCAACATCACGAATTTCACCGGTGACGTTGACAAAGCCTTTGTCGCCTAACGAGAAACCTGCATTGGCAGAAATGGTATAGTTGTCGCCATCGCCTTCATAGGTAGACCCGTAATTCGCACGGAACTCAAAACCTTCGTCGTTATCACGTAGTAAAAAGTTTAGTACGCCGGCAATGGCATCTGAACCGTACTGTGACGATGCACCGTCACGCAATACTTCTACTTGCTTAAGCGCCAATGAAGGAATAGCTGAAATATCTACACCTTGCGCACCGTCTGAAATACCGCCGCCCAAGAATGAAATGATAGAGCCACGGTGACGACGTTTTCCGTTAACCAAAACCAGTACGTTATCTGGTGATAACCCACGCATGTTAGCAGGGCGTACAATGGTAGCGGCATCACTGATTGGCTGGGTGTTTACATCGAAAGACGGCACGTTGGTACGTAACATGTCTTGTACGTCTGACGACGAGTTCGAACGGAACTCTTCACCAGTAATAACATCAACAGGTACCGGTGAATCGGCCGCAGAGCGGTTGCTCATACGCGTACCGGTAACAATAATATTTTCAACGTTCTCCGCCCTTTCTTCCGCTTCTTGCGCGAATGTAGGTGCCGACATTGCCGCTAAAAATGGCAGCGAACTCGCCATAATTGCAGAGGTTATTCGATTAAGTTTTCTGCCCTTAGAGGCATGTGTAGTTTTCAATGTGTTTCTCCTTCAAGAACCTGGCTTCAAGTGGTTTTTATTGTTGTAGATTTGTAATGGGTGTGGGGTGAGTAGATTTACCTTCAAAACAAGATAAATAATCTACTCATCTGCGTTTATTGGAATAATATTTCTCATAAATCGAGTAAGAGAAATTTTTATCACCATTAAAGCAAACATTAAATCCTACTTTAGAATAATATGGTTTATTATGAGAGGCACTGAGATGAACAGGAAAGAACACAAAAAAGGGAGCCGCTGTTGGGCTCCCTTATTGATTTTACAGGCGTAAATTTAGCGAATTAGAACGTATATGATGCGCTAAGTTGAGCATTAATACCCGCACCGTAGTAACCCACTGTGTGAAGGCTGTTGATATATTTCTTATCGAAAATATTATTAATGTTCAAACGCAAGGTGAAGTCTTCAGTTACCGCTTGCGAGGCATATAGATTACCTAAGAAATACGCACCTTGTGTAACATTGTAGGTGGTATTGCTCACTTCAGATTGCCATTTACCGCCAACACCTACTTCAAATTCAGGGGCAGCAGGTACGGTATAGCCTACTTGGAAGGTAACAACGTCGCGAGCAGCCCATTCATTAGCGTCTGCGCCATCTTCGTCTTCCACATCAATCATGGTGTAAGCCGCTTGTACACGAAGCGCGTCTGTAACTTGACCCACCATTTCAAACTCGAAACCACTCGACTCAACCGATACACCTTCATAATAAAACTGAGCGGTTTCAGGGTTAGTACCCGCATACGATGCCAAGTTATCTTGCTCGGCCGTAAAGTAAGCCACGGTAGTTAATAGGGCGTCATCAAACCACTGAGCTTTTAACCCAGTTTCAAAGTTTTTACCCTTGGTAGGTGCCAAATACTGGCCCGTAATGTCGTACTGTTCTTGGGGCTGATAAACATCTGAGTAGCTTACGTATGCGTTCACAGTGTCGCTTACCGAATAGGTGGCCCCTAAGTAAGGGCTAAATTCGCTTTCGCTATTATCAATATCCACGGTATTGTTCACACCACTTCGCTTGAAATCAATGGCGTTGAAGCCAGCAATAATAAACAAGTCGTCGGTTACTGACAGCTTTGCAGAACCAAAGTAACGGGTAAGATCTTGCGAAATTTGAGAGTAAACCACAGGGTCTTGCCAATCAGGCTCTTCAATGGCATCAAGCGCGTACGGGAACGCTGGCGTTGGGCCATAAGCCACAGTAGTGGCGTAGTCAAAAGGATGAACAATAGAGTCATCATCACTGGTGGCATGGCTAACACCTAAGTTAAATTCATGCTCGCGGCCAAACAGGTTGAAGTTACCAAACAAACGGCTTTCCACCAGGTGCGCATCACGCTCAGTATCGTATCTGCCTGGCCAGCCACTAAGGCCTAAATTGGTTTCTTTGTCGATGGTGCCAGAAGCGTAAAACAACTTGCTTTGATCTTCAAAGTCACGGTAGTTATAGCTTACCAGTAACTGCCAATCGTTATTGAATACATAGTCTAATTCAACAAACGCGTTAGTGGTTTCCGTATCCCACATGGCCCATTCTTGCGACGTGGTGTTGTTAATGTCCCACTCTGCTTGGGTGCCATCACTGTAATTAAAGACAAGGCCGCCCCACGTGTTGCCGTCGGTGTTGGCATCTTGATAAGACAAACCAAAGGTTACGGTTGCGTTGTCGGTAAGTTGGCCGTCTACTACGCCGTAAAAGAATGAACGGTCGTTTTCTAGGCCATCAATGTGTGATTCTTTGTCTTCAATACTGCCCACTACACGCGCAGCCCAACGGCCGTCTTCGGTTAGCAGCACAGAGTAATCACCTTGCGCACGCATAAAGTTGTATGAACCTATGCTTACGCCAATATCGCCACCCTCTTCATTTTTAGGGCGTTTACGAACATAGTTAATAGTACCCGATGAATTGCCCACCCCGGTTAATAGGCCGTTGGCACCACGAATGACCTCAATTTGTTCATAGCCGTACGCTTCAACCGCGCCAGTGACAATACCCCAGTTATTAGGCAAGCCAACACCGTCAATTTGGGTGTTCTTAATTTCAAAACCACGGGCCGTGTAGTTAGTACGGTTAGTTTCCCATTCTTCTACGTTGATACCCGGGGCAAGTTTTAGCGCATCGTTGATGTTAAATGCGCCAAAAGATTGCATAAGATCTTCTGAAACAACACTAATAGACTGAGGCGTTTCACTAATTTCCATCGTTAAGCCAGTGGCACCTCGGCTAACGCGGTTTTGGCGTACACCAACAATACGTACAGTTTCGATGTCGGCTTCGTCAACTTCTGGTGTATCGTTTTGCGGTGTTTGTGCTTGTACTGATAGCGCCAGCGCAAGTGGCGATAACGCAAATAAACGAGTTAGTTTCATGGTTTTCTCAGATTTTAGTTGTTGTGTAGCGTGATGATTTATTTTTCGCACGCAGTATAAATCAAAGAAAACAAAATTCAAATGATAATTATTACTATTAACATCTTGGCGGTAAGGATTTTATTTTAAAGCGAAAGCACAAGCCTCTCTGCCGTTACGCCATACTGCCAATTGTGCTTTTAAAGCGCTTTAAGGCAACAAAGTAAAACACGCAGCCAATCGCCAAAAGCGCAAGCAGTTGAGGGTAAATAACGCTGATACCTGCACCTCGATACAGCACACCTTGAGAAGCCATAACAAAGTGAGTGTTCGGTGTAAGCAACATAATATTTTGGATGAATGCTGGCATGCTTTCTCGGGCTGTGGTGCCCCCCGACAACAGCTGTAAGGGTAAGAGCACCAATATAAGCAACAGGCCAAACTGGGGCATTGAACGGGCAATGGTGGCCATAAAAATACCCATACTGGAAATGGCAAAAAGTTGAAGCGCCACTGCCACCATAAACAGCCACACATTGCCGTTAATGGGCACCCCTAACGCCCCTTGTATTACCCCATACACCGACATCAAGGTAACCGCCCACACCACAAGGCCGGTGGCGGCAATTTTCGATAGCATAATTTCGCTGTCTGATACTGGCATAGCAAGCAGGTGTTCAATGGTTCCTCGCTCTTTTTCCCGAATTAGCGCCGCGCCAGATAAAATAATGGCAATCATGGTCACCGCGTTAATTAACTCCATCACCGAACCAAACCAAAAGCTTTCTAACGCAGGGTTAAACCGCGCCCGCATCACTAGCTGTACCGGGTAGGTGGTGTCAGTTTTATAGCCCTGCAAATAGGCGCTGACTTCCTCTGTGATGATTTCAGTAATGTAACCATTGCCCGTAAAGGCCTGACTTATACGGGTGGCATCTACATTCACCTGAACATCAGGCTGCTGCCCTTGTAGGGTGAGTTTTTCAAAGTTTGGTGGAATGGTCACCACAAAGGTGAATTTGCCGGTGTCGAGGTACTCATTCACCTCGCTGTATTCAATTAGCTGTGGAGGAAGAAAATAAGGCGGCACGAAAGCATCGATAATTCTATTCGATAATTGCGATTTGTCGTGATCAACAAAGGCGATGGGCGCATTGTGCAACGACTCAGGCACCGCCGTGGCCGCGGTGTAAATATTAACCGTAAACACATACACAATAAGAATAAGCATGGCGGGGTCGCGCCATAGGCTCCAAAGCTCTTTTATGCTTAACTGGGTAACATTTTTAATATTCACTGTTTAGCGCTCCTGTTTGTTTAACAAAACAGTGGCAAGCCACAGCGTAATAGGAATAGCAATGGCGATGGCAAATACCGCAAAATCTAAGGTGCCAAAGCCTAAGCCTTTGCTGAATATTCCCCTGCTGGCCAGTAAAAAGTAACTAACCGGGTGCACTTCCCCTATTAACCGCCCTGCCCCCTCTAACGCCGAAACCGGCGTTATCATTCCGGCAAACTGCACCGCGGGCACCATGGTGCCAATGGTGGTAAGCAAAATAGCGGCAATTTGACTGTTAGTGAACACCGACGCAAGCAAACCAAAACTGGTTGAAAAGGTAACAAACAGCAACGCGATAACAAATAAGGCCAGTACATCCCCTTTAAGGGGTACGTTAAACAGCCATACTGCCATGGCCACTAACAACAAGAAGCTGATAAACGAGGTAGCAATATAAGGAAGTTGCTTACCTAGCAAAAACTCAAGTTTGCTCACCGGGGTGACATATAAATTGATAATTGAGCCTAGCTCTTTTTCCCGCACCACTGCTAACGAGGTAAGTAAAGCCGGGATCATAAGCAGCAACATGGGAATTACCGCAGGCACGATGGCCACTAAGCTACGAATATCTGGGTTGTACAAATAGCGAGACACCACATTAATGCTACTACTCGATTGCGCTTGACTCATTTGCGAAGCTTGCTGCAATAGCCACTTTACGTGAATACCTGTTACGTAGCCTTCTATGGTTTCAGCCCGCGAGGGCATGGCGCCGTCTATCCATGCGCCGATCTCCACCTGCTCGCCCTTGTGAACATACTGGCCAAACTCAGGGGGTATCTCAACGGCAAGGGAAATTTCGCCGCTTTTCATTCGCTTGTCCATATCCGCATAGCTGGTAATCGCGGGCTTTTCATCAAAGTAGCGGGAGCCAGACAGCGCATTGCGGTAGTCTAGGCTAATGGATGACTGGTCGCGGTCGAACACGGCATAGGATAAGTCTTCTACGTCCATAGTAATGCCGTAGCCAATGACAACCATTAACACCATGCTACCTAAAAATGACATGGTTAAGCGAATAGGGTCGCGCATAAGCTCTAAGGTTTCTCGCGACGCATAACTTAATAAGCGCCGTAACCCTTTCGCCCGTTTGCTTGGCGTTTGTTGTGTTGCTGTAGACGCAGCTAGCGCTAAACCCTGTTCGCTGGCATTGGCGTGGGTTGAAGGCGTTTGCGCTTCCACCAAATATTCGATAAACGCAGCTTCTAAGGTATCGGCAGATTTTTGCGCCTTTATGGCTTCAGGGGTATCGGTTATTAGCACTTTGCCTGCGTGCATAAGCGAAATTCTATCGCAGCGAGCCGCTTCGTTCATAAAGTGGGTAGAAATAAAAATAGTCACGCCATCTTGGCGCGCTAAGGTAATAAGCAACTGCCAAAAATTATCTCGCGCTATTGGGTCTACCCCCGAGGTGGGCTCATCAAGAATAAGCACTTCCGGTTTATGTACCATGGCCACGGCCAGCGACAAACGCTGGCGTATACCTAAAGGCAAAGCATGGGGTAAATTGTGTTGATGCTGGGATAAGGCAAAGCGGTTGAGCATTTCATCTACCCGCCCTTCAACCTTAGTGGCAGGCACTTTAAACAGCTTGGCGTGTAACACCAAGTTTTGCCTAACGGTAAGCTCGGTATAAAGAGAAAAACTTTGCGACATATACCCCACGCGATAGCGGGTGTTAATGTCGTTAGCGGCAAGCGGGCTGCCCAGCAGCCAGGCCTCGCCTGAGGTTTGCGGTAACAACCCGGTTAGCATTTTCATGGTGGTCGATTTACCGCATCCATTAGAACCTAAAAAGCCGAATATCTCACCTTTACCAATGGTAAAACTCACCTTGTCTACTGCCACAAAATCGCCAAATTTCATGGTAAGGTTTTTCGCTTCAATGGCGGTTTCACTATGAATAGCCGCGTTGTACGGCTGAACCTCCACGCTATGGTGGTGGTGTTTTATCTCGCTAGGTAACAGCGCAATAAACGCCGACTCTAAGTTACTGGTTTGGGTGCGAGCCAGCAGGTCTTGCGGCGAACCTGTAGCTAATACCTTTCCCGCGTTTAACGCAATTAAGTGGTTAAATTGCTGGGCTTCATCCATGTAGGCGGTAGCCACCAGCACCGTAATATTCGGTTGCGCGGTGTGAATATCGCGAATAAGCGACCAAAACTGGCTTCGCGCGAGGGGGTCTACCCCTGTGGTGGGTTCATCAAGAATAAGCAAACGAGGGTCGTGAATTAATGCGCAGCACAGCCCCAGTTTTTGTTTCATACCCCCTGACAACTTTCCCGCTGGGCGTGATAAAAATGGGTAAAGCCCAGTGCGCTTAGTGAGGTTGTCTATACGTGCCCGGCGCTGTTTGCGGCTATGACCAAACAGCTTGGCAAAAAACTGCAGGTTTTCTTCCACCGATAACGTGGGGTACAGGTTTTTACCCAGCCCTTGAGGCATATAGGCAATGTCGGAACAAATCGCCTCGCGGTGCTTTTTATCCCGCATGTCGCCGCCAAGCACCTGCAAGCTGCCCTGCTGCATCATACGCTCGCCCGCAATTAAACTCAGTAAGGTAGACTTACCCACACCGTCGGGCCCAATAATGCCTACCGTTACCCCAGCGGGAATACTCAGCTTAATGTTATCGATAGCTGTCGTGCTTTTATAGCGCACCGTTAGCTGTGAGCATTCAATGATATGACTCATTCGTGTACCAGTTCGGGCAGGTCGCTAGGCCACTGGGCATCATCACTTAATTTTACCCACACCACACCGGGTAGCCCGGTTTTTACTTTATCGATATGCTGCTTTAATAGCGGTACTGGCACTTGCGCTTTAACCCTAAACATAAGCTTTTCACGTTCGCTTTGGGTTTCCACTGAACGAGGGGTAAATTGCGCCACGTCAGCCACGTAAGAAATGGTGGCAGGAATAGCCATGTTAGGGGCAGCATCTAGCACAATACGCGCTTCACCGCCCATGGTGAGCTTACCTACCTGTGAAGCCGGCAAGAAAAAGGTCATGTACACGTTGGTTAAATCGACCAAACTAAGTACACGGCCGCCGGCCCCCACCACTTCACCAGGCTGCACTACCCGATACTGAATACGGCCGCTACGGGGGGCTTTTAAAACCATGTCGTTCATTTCTGATTCAATTTGCGCAATGGTGGCATTGGCAGCATTCACCGCAGCAAGGGCCGAATAGTATTGAGAACGGGTTGCTTCAATGGTGGCGTCGGCGGCAGTTAAGCGCGCCTTAGCAGCGTTAACCGCGGCTTTTGCACTTTCAACCGTGGTTAAATTATCTTCGGCCAGCTGCTTAGACACCGCCCCAGTTTTGGCTAATTCACTGGTACGCGCGGCATGCGCTTCTGCCGCTTTTAATTCTGCCTTAGCTTTTATAAGCGCAGCCTCTAGCGCCGCCTTTTCACTTTCCCGTTGGGCTATCGCCATATTAGCGGCTTCTACCGCACTTTTTGCCTGTTCCGCTTGCGCTTTCGCTTGTTCAAGCTGACTGTTAATGGTGGCGGTATCTAGCTTGGCCACCACATCCCCCGCTTCTACCCTGTCACCTTCGTTAACGTAAATGTCTTCTACCCGCCCAGCAACTTTGGCAGAAATGCCAATTTCAGTGGCTTCAATACGCCCATTCCCCGACACCACATTAGTAACGTCAGGGGCGCTAAACATAAGGCTGCCCACCACAATTAAAAACACGACAAACAAAATAGATAATATAAACGGCGTTTTTTTCACAGCGGCGCTCCCTGTGTATGAGATAAAGGTAGGTGGCGATAACAGCTAGGTATACCGCTTTACTATACAAAGGTGGGGAATTTTAGTTTTGCGGTAAATCAATGTTTTGAACAGTTGGTGTTAACTAGCAGCCTTGGGTTTTATGCGGTAACGTAATATTAAACAGAGGAAGGATTCTTTACGCAGTGAAAAACACCATTAAGCATTACAGTGAAAAAGCGCAACACTACTACGATTTATACCATTCGGTAGACGCCGAAAAGGTGCATAGCGATTGGAAGGCTTTTTTACACACTACCCAACCAGGTATAGCCCTAGACGTGGGCGCAGGAAGTGGCCGCGATGCCAACTGGTTAGCCGAACAAGGTTGGAAAGTAGTCGCTGTAGAGCCTGCTGATAACTTACGAACCTTAGCGCAATCCAACGCCCATAACAGTGTTACATGGTGTAACGCCAGTTTACCCGCGCTTACCGCCCTACCTCACGAACCCACAACCTACGACCTAATTCTGCTTTCAGCGGTATGGATGCACCTGCCTGAAGCTGAAAGGCCACCCGCGTTAAAGCGTTTAGCTGAATTGCTTTCGAAAAACGGAACACTATACATAAGCCTTCGGTTTGGCCCAAACGATGAAGCACGGCCCATGCACCCCGTTAGTTATGAAGAGTTAGCGACCTTAGCGGAAAGTAACGGCCTAAAGGCACGCAACTTAAACCCTGTTCCTGGTAAGGACGGGTTGCAGCGTGATGATGTGAAGTGGGTTACGGTTGAAGTGATGAAGCGGTGCGGTAATGTCAGGGAAATATGTCGTAACAACGGATGTAAATGAATGAGTTTATCAAAGTTGCTAGAGCGAAAAGGATTTCAACTCATCGACTCACAATATACTTCATACCTATATAGTGACGCCGAGCAACTGACTGGCGTTATTCTAGATACGCAGTTTTATGGCAGTGACAAACCTCAATATCGATATCATGAATATACGGGTTGGCAAAACATGCTTATGCATAAATTTACTAAGCTTTATAGATTCATTGATGATCAAGAACCGGACAATAAATGGCTCGTTGATGCCGTTTTAGGTGAAACAAAAGAAGAATACGATTTCCAACAGTATGGAACTGACAGGCATACAAACGAAATAGCCCCGACGAAGCCTGAGTATAACTTCGAAAGCCTGTTTGAACAGGTTTATGGTTCTAAGTATCTCTATGCTCTTATACGTGAATACCAGTACGTCGACCTACTTGGTAAAAGTCGCTATGTAGACTACATACTAAAAACACAAAGCGGTGATATTGCAATTGAGTTAAACGGCGAAGCTTTTCATCACCCGCTCGTTATTGATAGGAAGCGATACCTTTCTCAGTTGCTTAAACAGAACTCGTTAATGAAAGACGGTATAAAAGTTTATCGTTGGTCAAATGCGGGAATGGCAGACGAAAAAAAATTTGCTGATCAAATTCGTATGTATTTTGGAAGGACAGAAACGTTCTGCGAAAAACCTTCAGCAAGTCAGTTTCGAAACATCAGCTTTTCACTTTTCAAACACCAAAAAAACGCGCTATCCGACATACAAAATAGTAGAGAAGCGGGAAAGGATACTTTCTTACTTGTACTTCCTACTGGCACAGGCAAGACAGAAGTATTTATTGCAGACCACTACAGGCAGCGGAAAGAGGGACGAGCTGAACGAGCATTGGTAATAGTTCCATTCAAAGACCTTCGAACCCAAACAAAATTACGATTTCTGGAGCGTAATTCTTGCCTAAACATATCTTCGGATATAACCGACTTAAAAGCGGATGTAATTGTACAAACAACACAAGCCATACAAAGAAGTTTCTCTTCTCTTTCATCAGACCACTTTGACTATATTGTGGTGGACGAGGCACACCATGCACCAGCACAAGGCCTTAAAAGAGTTTTAGAGCACTTTAAGCCCAAGACATTACTTGGCTGTACTGCAACCGATAAACGATTAGATCAGAAAGATTTGGCTGAAATATTTGGTAGATACCAATTAAACATGACCTTAGAAGAGGCGATAAAACAAAACCTCTTACCACCTATACGCGCATTTCGCTTAGAGAGTAATATTGATTTTTCACAAGTACGATTCAATGGGAAAGAATTCGTAAAAAGTGACCTCAATAAGAATGTCATTATTCCTTCTCGAGACCAGCTGATTGTCGATGTTATTTCTAATTACTTTAACCAAGAAGACGTTACTACCAAGCAGTCACTGTCTTCACTTCAAGGCGTAATATTTTGCGTAGATGTAAAACACGCTAATAGACTTGCAGCGCTGCTAAATAAAAACATGATTAGTGCAGAAGCAGTATCAGCAAACAGCCGCGATGGCCTTAAAAAATATAAGGATGGAAAACTACGGTTTTTATGTGCATGTGATTTGTTAAATGAGGGCTGGGACGCCCCCAACACTTCAATTGTCGTAATGGCAAGACCAACCATGTCCAAAGTGCTTTACATGCAACAGTTAGGAAGAGGTACAAGAAACCACCCAGGAAAAGAAGCGCTTTACGTAGTTGATGTTGTTGATAGTTATGGACCAGCAATTCAGCCATGGAGCTTACACAGCATATTCAATTTGACTGATTACAAGCCTTTTGCTGATGTGTTCAATCCTAACGCAGCACCTGTGGGTGAAGAAATTGTTCTTGACCATCTTTATGAGTCCATAAGGAACCTTAGGCCTATTAAGCTGTTTAATTTCGAGGATGAGTTTGGCGATTATGTAAATGATGAACAACTTGCAAGAGAGCTATTTGTTTCCACGGGGACGGTTAAGAACTGGGTGAAAAATCAAAGTATAGTTCCAGACAAGCAATTACCGTTTGGCAATAAAATGCTTAATTATTACAAACAAAGTAGAGTTCACGAGATACGCGAAGAAAAAAACCTGAAGCTTCGTAGCGAAGCCACGAGAAGGGATGATTTTTTCGAGTTTTTAGAGCAACGAGATTATACGTTTTCATTCAAAATCATCTTTTTGCTATTGATGCTTAAGCACGCAGATAAAACTGGCGAAGTATCACTTACATTGCTAAGAGATGATTATCAGTCATTTTATAAAAACTTACTGACAAAATACGGTAAAGCAGAAAAACCAAACAGCCCTTTGAATAACAAAGAGTTTATAAATGACAAAAAACAGCTAACTAAAAGTATTCTGCAGAATCCATTCGAAAAATTCGAGCGCAAAAGCTTTATGTACCATACCAAGGATTTAGACAAACTTGCGTTTGATGCTGTTTTGTGGGAGAAGCTTGAGAGCAGCGACATAGAGTTAATTAGGAAGCAAATGTTTGAAGATGGGAAAAGTTACTTCGATAAAAATGTTGAAGGTGGCGCGTTCAAAAAGGAACTCTTTGGTGAGTAGATTTTTCAATTGATAACTTGGTGAGACTAAGTCGTTTAGAAGCAGAATAATATTAATATTGCTCAAAACTTTTGGCCTGGTATTATTGCTCAGCATTTTTTTAATATAGTGGCTATTGTGAAAACAGGTGAAGTTTTAGTAATCGATTTATTTGCCGGTCCGGGTGGGTTAGGTGAAGGAATATCTTCTTGTCGGCACGAAAATGGAAGTAGTCCATTTCAAATCGGGTTGTCTGTTGAGAAAGATCCGCATGCGCATAAAACTCTAACAACAAGAGCATTTTTCAGAAAACTAAAAGGTTTGCCTAGCGGTCTAGATGATTACTATGAATATGTTAGGGGCAACCTTTCCAGAGAAGCACTTTTTCAGCGCTACCCTGAACAAGCAAGAGAAGCTAATATTGAAACTTTAAAGGGACCTAAAGAGCTTGGAGTTGATAACAGTCAAATTCATGAACGCATCCGAGAGTTAACGGAAAAACATAGTGGGCCAACTATGGTAATCGGCGGACCTCCATGTCAGGCTTATTCTTTAGCCGGTAGGTCCCGCAACGCCGGTATCAAAAACTATAAAGCTGAAAAAGATTCCCGTAACTTCCTTTATCTTCAGTATTTGAAAGTGCTG
Organism: Alteromonas sp. B31-7; assembly: GCF_015767655.1. Classification (NCBI taxonomy): domain Bacteria; kingdom Pseudomonadati; phylum Pseudomonadota; class Gammaproteobacteria; order Alteromonadales; family Alteromonadaceae; genus Alteromonas; species Alteromonas sp. B31-7. The sequence goes on along the minus strand of NZ_CP065233.1, from coordinate 90,403 downwards.
TCCATTGCCACGCCAAACGTATTTATAATGGAAAACGTTCGCGGAATTCTGTCTGCAAAATTAAATGGCAAAGTCATGTTTCCGCAACTATTAAAGGATTTAAGAAATCCAAGTAGAGTAACTAAGGTAAAGAATGGTCCCAAATACAAAATATACTCACTTGTTGTAAATGCAGAGAATCCCGACAATCCTCAATATAAAGACTCGAGAGATTTTCTTATAAAATCAGAAGAATATGGTATTCCACAGGCTCGTCATAGGGTGATTTTAATAGGTGTTAGAGAAGATATAAAAGCCATACCGTCAACACTAAAAAAAGCAGACAATACGATAAGTGTAGAGAGTGTTCTAAGCGATTTACCGCCGCTTAGAAGTGGATTTTCTAAGAAAACCGAGAACGAGCAGCAGGTTTGGACTAGAGTAATCTCAAAGAACGCAAAATATTTAAAAAGATTACTCCTGAAGACTGGTATTTACTCGAAGAAAACTATTGATGATCTAGACATTGAGCCTATTAAGAAGCTGAATAGAGTTGAATCTCAACATAAAAATGTCAAAGAAACTAAACTCACATCGCCCCTAAAAGATTGGTTATTGGATGAAAATCTAAAATACGTATTGAATCATGATACTCGGGGTCATATGGAGTCAGATTTGTTGCGTTATGCCTTTTGTGCTGTACATGCAAAATTAAATGAAGGTGTATCGCCAAAGTCGAGAGATTTTCCAAAAGAGCTAGCACCTAACCATAAAAATTGGGAATCAGGTGATCACGCAGATCGCTTCAGAGTCCAACCGGCAAATTCGTTCTCAAAAACAATTACGAGCCATATCGCTAAAGATGGTCATCACTTTGTACACTACGACCCCAAACAGTGCCGGAGCCTTACTGTGAGAGAAGCCGCTCGTTTGCAAACTTTTCCCGATAACTATTACTTTGAAGGTGAAAGAACTAATCAGTATGTTCAGGTTGGAAACGCCGTACCACCGTTTTTGGCAAAACAGATCGGTAAAGTTGTAATGGAACTACTTAATTAGGCTACGCGAAGTATGGTTCGCTATAGCTTACTCAATAAGTAGAAAATAAAATCTAGACTTAGCTAGCCCTGTACTTATTTATTGAAAGTTGAAACTCATTGGAATCGTAAAAATGATTTAATTCTTTAGAATTTTTAATAACATCCCACAATTCGGACTTTTTGGCATATTCACCACAGTCGTCGCTAAGCGAATATTGTTTGATTAAATCATTCATTAAAGAGAGTAACTTAAACAAAATTTCTTCAAGCTCACCTCCTATAACCTCTTGTTTCCATAGCTTATCTAAAGCAAAGTTGGCCGACTCTGGGTTTCCATCTGTATATGTATATATAGCAGCTATAGAGTAAGGAACGGCGGCTGAACGCAGTTGACCAATAGCATTTTTTCCAGCTCCGTAAATCTCTTCCATTTTTCTAAAGAGAATCATTTTCGCTACCAATTGTTCATAGAAATCTCTATTCACCTCAATACCTTTACCATCTTCAGGTTCAAGCTCTTCTATGAAAAGTCTAAATATTTTTTCACCACCTTTCTTTACTAAGAATGGAATCTCCCCCCAAGCACAATAGTACTTAGCTAGTAGCTCTTTTGTGAAACGCTTACTTGTGGGGAAGTCTCTCTTAAGTTTAGCTGGATTATTGTCTTTTCTTACTCGTGTATTGAATTCACCTTTTGCCCGCTCAAAGAACCAATAACCACCAGATGGCGTCATTACGGTTTCACTTAGCCTTTTTAACTGAACAAGTTTAGGGCTTCTAGATCTTAGGTCTACTCTTGAAACCCTTGATTGGCTGTTTGAATATTCACTGATTTTGGAAATTAAATCGTCTAGTTCAGAGGTCTTGTTGTTTTTGGCAACATTTATTTTTGCCATGACTTTAACCTTGGAAATATCCAGCCCTTCTTTTCGAGAAAAGTAAATGCTTGCCGTAGTCTGACCACCATTGACAATTTGAAAGTCTTCCAAAGAGGATAAGTACCAAGATTTCTTCTGGTAGTAGACTTTGGCATCAGTGGCCGTAATTGTTAAACCGTTGTTGTATGCAATAAACTTTTCTGGCTCATTTTTAATTGTAGATTTGATGCCGCGATTAACACCTTTAAATTGTAAAAAGGATCTAACATTCTTTTCTAAAAGCTGGGAAGAATAGCGCTTGTAAAGGTCAGCGAGCATATCGGCATCCAAAACGCATAGATAAGATTCAAACTCACTTTCCTCAGCAGCTTTTATAACTTCAATGTCTTTGTTTACGACGTCCTTAAACACAACTTTAAGAGGCTTGCCTCTCCCTTGGGATACCAGACAATTGGCTATGTAGTTTAAGTCGATTACTCGCCTAACAAATAGGATATCTTTTGAAAACCTCTCGCCATTTTGCTTTACGTTAAATGTTTTGTTTTCTTCTTCGAAATGAATGCTTTTTAAATGTGCCTCGCCACCACGGCTCATTACTGTTATTGACAACGAAACTAAGAATATTTCAACTACATCGAAGCCTTTTAAGCCCTCAATAGACTTTAGTTTAGAAACCAGAGGCTTTACTGGTTCCGAATCTTGCAAATCATCTAAATTCCCCTTAACCGCAGAAGTGATGAATCGGATTACTTTTTTGAACTCGGCATCATATTCTGAACGCTGAGAAACTAGGATTTCATTATCGCTTTGTGACAGATAGTTATCATTGATAATAAAAATCTGTAGTCGCTCTCCAGTAAAATTTATGGTGTATCCATTTAGTTTTAAGTTATCAGCTTCCGAGGAAAAGTAAGCGCTATTGATGTCCTCAGAGTCAATTAATTTTGTGTCTACTAAATAAGGTGGTATTTGTTCTAGAAGTGCATATTGCTGAACAAAATCATGCTCATCCTTTGATGCTTCTAGTAACTCATCTCGAATATCGAAAAGGGATTGAAATGACACTAATACTTCTCCGTGTACAAGATAAATTCATTCAAGCTTGAAACATCTAATTTATATTTTACAGAAAACACTTCTTCATCAAGTCTGCCTCGTACAATTTTTGGGAATCTTTCATCTAGACAATTATAATATGTAACTTTCAATGCTTTATATGAATAATTATCGTATCTTTTTAAACTTCGCTCATCTAGTTTCAAGGCAATTAGGCGAGCTATAAACAACGACAGGTCGGCACTTTTTTCTAATATACTTTCTTTTATTTTGCTATATAAGTTTCCGATGGTTACACCATTAATGTCTTTTTCAACATTAACGATACAAAGCTCTAAACTTTCCGCCGCCCCCAAATCTAATTGAAACTCGCTTGCAATATTTATAGCATTTTGCGTAGTTAGCTTAGTTTTGACCTCAATACTTTTATTGCTAAATGTAAAGTCATGAACTGAATCTAAAGGGCCTGTCCAAGCTTCTAAAACTTTGTCGACTTCGATTGCCTTCGATTTTTTCTCAATAAGTTTTTTCAGAGTAAATAGCTCCCCCCAAATCCCTAGAATTGTTTTTTCGCTATATACTTTTCTCTCTAATTTACGAAAAAATTGATTCCACTTGACGAAATTTTCTACTAGGCGTCTTGAAGCTATCTCAATTGATGATTCTTTACTTATAGCGTTAAACAGCGACTCTATTAGATCATCAAATAAGTCCCTAAACTCTATATCTATTAATTTTATTGCAATTAACTGTTGGGCGCATGAATAAGTTAATACTATATTCTCATTTTCTAAAATATTGATAGATGGTTGAAAGTCATCGGGCAAGTGTAGGATTAGATACCGGCATTTGTCTTTATCAATAGCTAAAAATAGTTCTAATATACAGTGCTCCGATAGTCTAAGAGTCTTTAACCCGTCTCCCTCTAATAAGGCACTGTTAAGCTGAGCCCACTTACTATTTAAGTTCATTAACTATTCACATCATCAGGTAAAGCCGAACCACCTTGCTCAAAATCGTTACAATCTTCTTCTTCGAGTTCAGGTTCTTCTTGCAAATTGTAGTCTCCTTTCACGTATACACCGCTGGGATCTTGGTTACGGCTTATTGGCGGAAAGCCAACAGCAAAGCCGACCAGCGGAGTATTTAACTCTATCCCTTTTTCCTTAACCCACGCAGAATACTCCCTCATCTCTTGGCCTTTTTCTTGTCTAAATGAATAATAAGAGTCAAAGAGATAAACGATCAAAATGCCCTCTTCTGGTGATAGCTTTTCACGGTAAACTCTTTCTGGAACATTTTTTTGCTTGGCTTTTTTTAGTGCTTCATTCTCACTCAATGTAGGATTCAGCTTCATAAGACCTGAAGCTTGTTCATTGTAGTATTCAATGTCAGCCATATTGGCAGTGGTTTCCGTAATTGCAGCTGCCATATCTCTACCACTAGACATTATATTTGCAGATTTTGACGTAGCTTTAAAAACAGAGTCTTTCATCAACTCATCGAAGAAGCGTTCTCCGGGCTTTGGCCCACGTCGAACGGCTAAAGTTACATCAATTGGTAAGCCACTTTCAGCAGTACTTAGCTTGCCCAACCCATTTGAACTTTTAGACGTACCTGTCGTTTTTACAGCTATTGTCCAATTTTCAAGAAGTCCTTTTTCGTTACACTTTTTTATGTACGCTGCCATGAGTTCGCATTTTGTAGGGTCGAAGTTATTCTGATCCTTTAAGATTTCCAGAATCAATTCAGAATTAACTTGCTTACATAGTAAAGTTCCCTTTAACTCAGCATCGGCCATCAACGGTGAGAGCTTGGTTTTAAATGCTTTCCAAACATTCGAAATATGGTCCTTTTCAACGTTAATTGATGTACTCATTTGCAAAGAGTCTTGATATGACCATTTAACCAACTCTGTGTTCTTTAAAATTGAAGGCCGTGTAATTTGTAGGACCCCTTCGTGTGTTCTTACTCTTAATTCGAAGTCACTTGGAGTGCGGCCCAGATCATCCATTTTTTTAAACTCGGCTTTTAGTTCTTCTACACAAAGAGTTGTTGAATCATATCTGTCTATTAGATCTTGAGAGGTAAAAAGCTTGCAACAATCTAGATAGCCGGGACGATAACCAAACCACCGCCCCATTTGCAGTAGTGAATCTGAATAATTAGTAGTTCGTACAAAATAACTAGTAATCAGTCCTTCCAAAGTGAACCCCCTTGAAAGCCGATTACCTCCAATAGCAATTACTTTTTTGGGATTACTTTTTTTATAGTCTAATTCATCATTGGTTTGGCTATTTAACGCAAGTATATCAATATTTTTAGCAGCATCTATCAACCCCGGTAAGACTGAATTGAAGGAAGTAGGCGTCATGAATTCATCTACATAACCTTTAGGCAAATATTCCCTGACATTCAAAACTATGTCGTGATAGTACCTTCTCCAGACCTTCTCAAACTCTAGATACACAGATCCAGGAGCATTTGGCTTATCCATTACTAGTCTCGAAATCAAGTCTGAATAATAAGATTTAAGGAGTCTTTTTGTCGTTGACTGCCATGCCGTGAATCTAGATATATGCACAAGCATTGTATTATGAGGTTGGTACAGGTTAGACGTGAGCATTTTGGGTTGACGCAACTCCCTTACTGCTATACCTAAAATGAAGCACATGACAGAATGCTTAAGTGAATCAGGAAGATTTTTCGGAAATTTATCAATCGCTTTTGCGGCTCTAGTTCCTTTTCGGTAATCAGAGTAGCTAATGAAATCTTTATAAGTACCAAATTTACCGACTTTCCTTTCCCAATCAGGTTTAGAGTCAAAGCGCTCAACGCCAATAACTTCATCCTCAGCCACTTCTAATACACGACTTGGAAAATCATCAGAATAATCGTCAATAGGAAATACAACTGGCAATTTAGGTACCCCATCATCAGATAAGGTTTCAAAAATTCGTTGCGCACCGACATAGTTAGTTGGCGAGTTCAATTGCACTATAAAGTCATCTGGGAACAAGTTGTTTATCTGACTGAATTTAACCGACTTATCCTGTTGTTTTGTTTTGTAAGTCAGTTCCCATGCATTATCGGGTATTTCATTTCTATCTTGAATTACATTTGCGAATGGCGTCGCCGTGTATCCCAAATATGAACGTTTATGAAAAAGATCCAAAAGCGCTCTGATGTGGCCGTTTATCTTTGATGCATACTCACGTCCTTTGTGCCCTTCATTATTTAAAGAGGCATTATCAGCTTCGTCATCGATAAGTAAGAAAGGAGTAGCATGCTTGCTTTCCCCTTCAGGTAAATTCTCGTTAATCCAAATAAGAAGATTTTTAAGAATACTGACATTTTTTTTGCATACTAGAATATTTATAGGCTTCATTGAGAAATTGGCTTTCTCGAGTGGGCTGCTGAAGTCTGCATCTTCTGAAGTTATAGAGTTGACTTGCTGGACAGCCGAGCCGACATCAGTTCCAAAAGACTCAATTAGCCCGACCCCTACTTTCCCTTTTTTTCCTTCACCTATTACATCCAGTTGAATCCGTTCTTGAGTTTGTACTCGCAAATCATCCATGAGACCAGAAAGCACCACTATAAGGCGATAGCCGGCATCAATTGCACGGTTAATTACTGCGTTAAAATTTCCGGTTTTACCTGACTGCACATCGCCTTCAACCAACCCTTTGATCAAAAAACTGTTTTCACCTTTAGGGTCGCCCAGTTTTCCTAGAATTTTTTTCGAAGAAACTTCTATTTCACGAACTACTGTATCCGCTCTACCCGTATTAGATAAGTGCTTCAAATATCTTGATGTATAATTCCATTTAATTTCTTTATTTCTTGAACCATTTAGCCATGTGTTCTTATTTTTAGACAAGATATTGAGGTCATCAACTGTCGTTACGGTAGTAGCTAAAACTTCCTTTCTTATTGCATCAAAATACTCTTCAAACGTTTCGTCTGGTATTGAAGGCCAGCCAGAGAGGTTTGCAATAGCCATCACAGCGTCTTTAGTTTTCCCATATGATTCTCCCAAAAACTTGGACAATGAGCCTGACGTAAATTCTTTTTGATGACGAGCAAATTGATGTTTTATCGCGTTTTGGTATTCAAATTGAAAATTTAACATTACTGCTCCAGTAACTTTAAAACATTGCTTGGAAGATTAGTCTCGCTGATTCCGAAGTTTTGTCGTATATGTTCGATAATAAAAGAGTTAGGGAACTCATGCTCTTTGGCCTTTTCAACAAAGTGTTGAAGCGCATCAACAGCTTGCTGCGAATCAACTTCGTAGTGAGGTTGTGTTTCGTGAATATTTCGGATTTTGTTAGTAGAGTGATTTAATACACGAAGGAACAAATTAAAATGGCTTTTTTGCTCATCATTTAATGACTCCCGCAACATTTCAACTAACGGGTAGTCACTATTAATTTCAAGCATTGGCCCTTTATTGGTATGAACTTTATTGAATAGCGATAAGTCAGCTTTCTTCTTGCGTTCAGGGAATTTGCGCAGACCTCTGTTCGTGTATTCCTTTGTAGCTTCCGTAGTTAGGATGCGAATGTAACCCTCAAATGCCTCTTTTAAGTCATGCGGAATGATAACCGCGGATTTCGCTACGTTTAGATGTAATAAGTGATCAGCACTATTGCCAATATCAACTCTCAACCTAGCTAGTTGTAGCCTCGGATATTTCTTTATAAGGCCATTCCAGCCGCCATATAAAATCAAGCGGTTAGCCCGATATACATATACCCCTTCCATATCAATTAAACTTTTATTTGAAGTAGTCCAGCAATTTTTTTCACTTTTTACTTCGTCAAGCGCGATAGACGGAAGTACAAACCCCTCTAGTTTGATATTGTCATCACCAAACTGCTTTTGCCTGTATTCAATGCTTCTAAGGCCTTTATGAGTCTCGGGGAATGGGTTGAAGGGAGCGATCAGATGATTGTTTACTCTAATTTTTAGTGACGTTTTCTTACCTTCAATAAACCTATGAAATACGATTCCTAGATGCTCATAAACATTTACTGAAACTTCACGATTCAATGCTTTCGAGCGGTTTTTTTCATTTAAGTAGTCTTCATATTTATACAGACCTGCCCAAATAATAATTGTATTCGCTTCAAATCCTTTAAGGGGGTCAACATAAGAACCTCTCAAACGAATATAGTCTTGCAGTAAACTGTTTACTTCTGCATCTGAGTTTACTATTAAACGCCATTCTCCAGTTTTCTTGATAAAGTCAACATCCCAAGTAAAACCATGGTAGCGATCTGTCCCTTTTTTTCGCGATAAAACAGTGAACTTCCTAGACTGTGAAAAAGACGCGGCTTTCATTCCTAATCCAAATCGTCCCAAATCCATAGCATTTCTAGCGTGCTCTGGTGAACTACTCGGGAATTTACAATTTTGTTCTAACTCTTCTGGAGACATGCCTTCGCCGTTGTCACATATAAAGAGTTGAAAGGGAGCCTTTTCCGTTTCTACGAGAATTTCAATACTATCGCAGCCAGCGGTGATAGAGTTATCCGCAAGATCGGCAATTGCAGATTCAAGAGAATAACCCTGTTCAGAAATTGATTTGATTAGATATTCAGGATTTGGAATTGCTGAAACGTATTTTTGTTCAGTTTCTTTGGATACATTCATTTCAAGCTAACATTCCCTGTAAACTTTCTTCCATTGGCTTTAAATAGCAGCCTTATTTTTCATAAATCGAAAGGTAACACATCGATTTTCTCAGTAAAACTTATTTACAGATGGGCTTCATCAGCAGCTTTGATCCTAGTTAACTAAACGAATCAGTATGGCCTGCAATAGTTTTAATTCGACCTACACCTAAAGGGCTAATACTGCATTATAAACTAATAGACACAATACGTAAGTATGTGTATTAAAGCCGGAGAGTTCACTGAGGCTATATTCGATGGCATTTGAGTAGTGTTTTCGTTTAAAGCCAAATACCCATTACGCTACAGTTGTTCGAACTAATTCAGTTAAGCCGCTAAGAAAATATACTGTAGATTCGCTGGTGCTTTGCCGTTGTTACATTATTATGCCTAACCTGATCGGTCTATTTCGGTTATTACCCAAATACAATAGCGGCTTCAACTAAAATCACTTGTTCAAATTCACCAGTCTATTCTTCTTCAATTTGAATATTAAACTCTGGCATTGCCTGTACCACTTTTTTTACTGTACAACTGTTGGCGGCAGCTAAAACAGCTTTTTTGTATTTTTCGGGAAAGTCTTTAGGCAAGCTGACTTTAATTGAAAAAGCTTTACGAAACTTATCTTCACCAATAGTGCTGTGCTCTTGGCTAAGGGTGATCCCCTCGGTGCTGATGTCTCTGGCTTCACAAAATTTGCGAATATAAAAAGCGGCGCATAACGGCATGCTGGCCAAAAAGTAATCGAATGGCTCAGGATAAAACTCATCGCCGCCTGCAGATACGCTTTGATCACTGATTATCTGGTGTTTGCCAAAGCTAGCTTGTAGTTTTTGCCCTTCTAAAAGCGCGATATCTATTTTCATCGGCCTGCTCTCGCCTTCACTTAATTCTATAAACGTTATATCAATCGTGAAAGGAATACTCAGTGGCGTCAAGTCTATTTATGACAATATTACGTTGTTTGCTACCTAATAGGTGATGCGGTTTGTATAGGGCTGTGTTCTAAAAATGGCGCACCCGATAGGATTCGAACCTATGACCTTTGCCTCCGGAGGGCAACGCTCTATCCAGCTGAGCTACGGGTGCGTTGGGGATGTTTGAAAACCAGTAGTGATTAATCTGACTTCGCAAACGGGGCGTAATAATACTGACGCCACGGCCTTGCATCAACTGGTTTATGCAAAACATTTCTGAATTGATGGTTTTGTCTGCATTAAAAATCCTTACTTTTTATAGGTAATTGGTAGCAAACAGTTGTTCAGGCATGAATTACCGTTATAATCTGGCACGTTATACTTTACTTAAAGTTCATGATTGCCTGGAGACAGATGTGAAATTGAAAACCTGGTTTACCGTTGCAGCTACAGCACTAACTGTGTTTGCTGCGCAAGCACAAGAAATGAGTGACGACGAAATTGCCGATCGTATTAAGCCGATTGGTCAGGTACACGTTGCAGGCGCACAAGCCGCTGGTAATAACGCAGCAGCCGGCGGTGCAAAGTCAGGCGAAGACGTTTACAACTCTGCCTGTGTTGCCTGTCACGCAGCGGGCGTTCTTGGCGCACCTAAATTGCACGTAGCTGCAGACTGGCAGCCCCGTTTAGACGAACGTGGCCTAGACGGCGTATGGCAAAATGCCCTTAACGGTATTAACGCAATGCCTCCTCGTGGTACATGTAGCAGCTGTTCAGACGATGAAATTAAAGCCGCTATTGAATATATGATCGAAGGCATTTAACTCTACACTTTACACAACAAATTGTTGGAAAAAGTAGCGTTTTTCTGATGGATCGGGTAGTTTAATGCAACTTAGAATTACCTATTCTTATTCTAGCCGGCTTCAAAATGTCATCAGATTTAACGCAATATGAGTTGACGGAAGAAGAGCTGCGGGAATTAATACCGCAGCTTCAACAACTCACCGATAAATATAAGCGCGCTGAACGTGTTCAGAAGGCGCTTTTCGACATTTCTGAATTAGCCAGTTCGGTTAGCCACCTCAATCGTCTTTATTCTGCCATTCACGAAATCATTGCTGATTTTATGAATGCCGATAACTTCTTTGTTGCCTTTTACGAGCAAGATAACAACCTCATTGATTTTGCCTATTTTGTTGACGAGTTTGATGAACAAACCGTTAGGCAACTGCCCGCTGAAGATATGATGGACGGCATGACAGGTTTTATTCTGCGTACCGGCCAACACCTGTTTTATAAGCGTGAAGAAGAAGAGCGATTTGCCAATGAGCACGGCATTAAATTAGTGGGCTCGCAGCCGTTTGAATTATTGGGTGTGCCGTTAAAGCGAGGCAGCCAGGTTATTGGCGCCATGGTGGTACAAACCTACGATGAAGGCATTCACTATAGCCAAGAAGATTTAGAAGTACTGCTGTTTGTCTCGCAGCATATTGTCACTACGGTAGATAGAGTTAAAAACCGCGAGCTTACCGAACGTACTATTCGCGACCGTACCCGCCAGTTACGTAAAATAAATGACGATTTACAAGAAGAAATACTCGAGCGCCAAAAGGTAGAAGCATTACAGCAAGCCCTGTTTGAAATATCGGAGCTGGCAGCGAACCTTGATGGCGACATGTCGGTGTTTTATACCAGCTTGCACGATATTTTAGCCCGCTTAATAAGCGCTCCTAACTGCTACATTTCTACACTAAGTGAAGATAAGCAGCACCTTGAATTCCCGTATTTCAGTGATAAAGAAAATGAAAGCATAGAGTCGCGCCCCATTGGCCTTGGCTTAACGGAATTTGTATTGCGTACTGGGCAAGCTGAACTGATTAACCCGCCTCGGGTACTAGAGCTAGCAGAGGCCGGAGAGATTGACGTAAGCGTGGCGCAAACCATGCTGAATAGCGCGAACTCGTGGTTGGGCTCGCCGTTAATCGTTGATGGAGAAATATCAGGCATTATTGCGGTGCAAACCTACGGTAAACACGCTAAGTATACCGCCAGAGATTTAGAGCTTTTACGTTTTGTATCGCACCACATTGCGGTAACCATGGAGCGTAAGCGTAGTACCGAAGCTATTCAGCGTTACAACAGCGAACTGGAAGCGCGTGTTAAAGAGCGCACCGCCGAGCTTGACCAAGCCAATACGTTTTTGAAGCAACAAATTGAAGAACGTAAAGAGATTGAGTTAAAGCTAATTCACGATGCCCACCACGACTCGCTCACCGACCTACCTAACCGCGCTATGTTTACTAGCCGCTTAGAATTAGCCATTGCCAGTAAGCAGCGTTATAGCGATAACTTATTTGCGGTGCTCTTTATTGATTTAGACCGCTTTAAAGTCATCAACGACACCCTAGGCCATCACGCCGGGGATGAGTTTCTCATTGAAGTTGCACGGCGTATTGCGCTATGTATTCGCGGCCACGATTTGCTTGCCCGCTTAGGTGGCGATGAATTTGTGGTGCTTCTTGATAACTTCGATGAAGTGTCTGACGTTGAAGAAGTAGCGTCACGTATTATTAACTCCATTTCTGAGCCCTTCTTACTGGAAGGCAAAGAAATGTATTCGGGCGCCAGTATTGGTATTGCCCATCTTGAACCTTATTATCGTAGCGCTGATGAAGTGCTAAGAGACGCCGACGCAGCCATGTACCAAGCAAAAACTTTGGGCCGTGGCCGTTTTGTGATGTTTGATAAAAGCATGCGCGATCGTCTTATTGAAGAACTTGAGTTGGAAAACGAATTTAGGCGTGCGTTACGAGAAGAAGAGTTTGATTATTTCTTGCAGCCAGTGATTGATTTGCGTGATGATTCTGCGCTGTATCACGAGTTGTATGTTCGTTGGTCGCACCCGGCTTACGGCAAAATTGCCCGAGAGCAGTTTAGGCAAGTGGCCGAGCAAAGCGGGTTAACGCTAGATTTAGACTTATTCCAACTGCGTAAAGCCTGCGAACTTCTTAAGCATTGGCGGGATAGCGGCGAAGCCCCTGGGCGTATTGCGGTGAATGTGTCGATAAACCACTTGTTGCAAGCCTCTATGGTGAACAAGATGGTGGCCTTGGTGGAAAACTATGAGGTGTCGCCACACGAGCTGGTTTTTGAGTTTGATGAAAACGATTTAAATCGTCGCTCGCAGTATATTTTACCGGCCATTAAAAAACTGAAACGTGCTGGCATTACCTTGGTGTTGGATAACTTTGGTAGCGGGCTTGCGTCATTGAGCTATTTATTTGCCTACCCCTTCGACTTTATAAAGATAGACCATAGGTTTGTGAAGTCGCTGCCGCGTTCGCAGCGTAACCTTAAGCTTATTCAGTCGGTTATGCTTATTTCTGAGCACCTTAAATTTAAGGTTATTGCAGAAGGCGTAGATTCAACCGCACAGTTATCTGCGCTAACTGAAATAGAATGTAACTACGCCCAAGGCAAAATACTGAAACAGCCTAAGGTGTTAGACATGAAACAGCTTGCCAGCTAGCGGCATTTAACTCTTGTTTAAAATTCCCCGTAGGTTTGCAATCCCCACTTGAGCCTTTTGTTGGCGTTCTTCTTTGGTGGCCTTAGGCTTTTGGTTTTCCCATTGCACGTCGTCTGCCGGCAGTTCGAACAAAAAGCGGCTAGGTTCAGGGTGTATAATTTCCCCAAATTGTCGGCGTTCTTTTGCCAAGCTAAAAATAAGTTCGCGCTGTGCACGGGTAATGCCCACGTAGGCTAAGCGGCGCTCTTCCTCTACGTTGTCTTCGTCTATGCTACTTTGATGGGGCAATAGCCCTTCTTCCATCCCCACTAAAAAGACAATGGGGAACTCTAGCCCTTTAGAGGCATGTAAGGTCATAAGCTGCACTTGATCGCCTTCACCGTCGTCTTCGCCTCGTTCCATCATGTCGCGAAGAATTAGGCGATTAACCACTTCCGTCAGAGTCATTGGGCTTTCTAATTCGTTACCTTCTAGCATGTCGGTTACCCAACCGAATAAGGTACTCACGTTGGCCATGGCCATTTCAGCGGCTTTTGGGCTGGCGCTTTGTTCGTACAACCACTCTTCGTAGCCCATGGTGCGGATCATGCTGCGAACCGCATCGGCGGTATCGCCCCTGTTTGCATTGTCGCTTAGCTCTACAATCCAACGGGCAAAGCCAGACACTGCATGGAAGGCTTTGTCGGGCAATACGCTATTTAAATTGGCATGGGTGGCCGCTTCAAACATAGACACACCTAAGCTGTTAGCAAAGTTACCCAGCTTTTCCAGCGTGGCGCGGCCTATGCCCCGCCCTGGCGTATTGATTATTCGTAATAAGGCGTTGTCGTCGTCTTGATTCACTAGCAATCGCAAGTAAGCCATGATGTCTTTCACTTCGGCGCGGCCAAAAAACGACATACCGCCACTTATTTTGTAAGGAATGCGGTTACTCATCAGCAGCTTTTCAAATAAGCGGCTTTGATGGTTGCCTCGGTACAAAATGGCGTAGTCTTTAAACTGGCTGCCATTCATAAACTTATGGGCCAGCAGTTCGGCCACTACGCGCTCGGCCTCGTGCTCTTCGTTTTTGGCTTCTATTACCTTAAGCGGTTCGCCGTATTGCAGCTCGGAAAACAGGGTTTTGTCGAATAAGTGCGGGTTGTTTTGAATAAGAATATTCGCGCAATGCAGTATACGCCCGGAAGAGCGGTAGTTTTGCTGCAACTTAATAACATTTAAGCGAGGAAAATCTTGCTGTAGTAGGTGCAAGTTTTGTGGTTTTGCTCCCCGCCAAGAATAAATAGATTGGTCGTCATCGCCTACCACAGTAAAGCGGGCACGCTCTCCCACCAGCAACTTCACCAGTTCATATTGACTGGTGTTGGTATCTTGGTATTCATCTACCAACAAGTAGCGGATTTTGTTTTGCCACTTAGCCCGCACGGTTTCGCTGGTTTTAAGCAACAAGGTGGGCAGTAAAATAAGGTCGTCGAAATCCAAGGCATTGTACGCTTTTAGGTTATCTTGGTAACGCTTGTAAGCTTCGGCAAATTCACGTTCGCCCGTACTTTGCGCTTGCTTGAGTAAAGCGTCTGGCAAAATAAGGTCGTTCTTCCAATTAGAGATGCAGCTTTGCAGCAAAGATAACTGATCTTTATCGCCGTCAAGGGTTTCCCGGGTGAGGTCGGTCAATAGCGACAACGAGTCTTTGTCGTCGAATAAAGAAAACCCAGGCTTTAGCCCCAGGTCTTTCACGTGGGCTTTAATTATGGTCAACCCTAAGGTGTGAAAGGTAGACACCTTTAGCCCGCGAGCTTCAGGCTTGCCTAAGGTTTGTGCCACCCGCTCTTTCATTTCACGCGCGGCTTTATTGGTGAAGGTAACGGCAGCAATATAGCGCGCGGGCATGTCGCAATTTCTGACTAAGTGCGCGATTTTATTGGTGATAACCCGAGTTTTACCGCTGCCTGCCCCGGCTAAAACCAAACAGGGTCCAGAGACAAAAGTGACAGCAGATTCTTGCGCTTCGTTAAGTTTCATTGCCTTCCTAAAACCGAATAGATAATGGTGGTGTCATAGTTTTCATTGCAAGATATGGCTATGCCGATAGAATAGACCACATACTTTGACGCAGCGCATTATAAGGGAATTCCATGTTGGATCCGAAAAAACTCGAAGATTTAGCAAAACAGATTGCAGATGCCGTTCCACCAGGTGTGCGCAATATGGCTGAAGAGGCCGAAGGTAAAATTAAACAAGTGCTTCAAACTCAACTGTCTAAACTCGATTTAGTCACCCGTGAAGAGTTTGATATTCAAAGCCAAGTGCTTATTCGCACCCGTGAAAAACTCGACGCGATGGAAGCGCGCATTGCCGTGTTAGAAAACACGCAAGCAGACTAAATTCACATTTAATCGGTTGGCAATACGTTGCCAACCGCGCTCTTCTTTATACGCATTCGCCTAAGCTTTCTTTCGCCACGCTTTAGGTTAATTAGCCAGCTACGCCAGCCAGTACTGAAGTAACAGCCCTAAGGTTATCACTAACCCTACTTGGTGGTTTTCTATAAACGCTGTAAAGCAACCTTCTCGCGTTTTGCCTTTTATAAATTGGTAATGGCGATAAAACAGTAAAGCACTTATCACTAACGCCACATAATATGGCCAGCTGGCATCAATCATTTGCCCTACACCCAATAAAATAGCAAGCATGCACGCCTGTAACGCCACTATCATGGTTACATCGTATCGGCCAAACAGCACCGCCGTAGATTTAACGCCTATTTTAATGTCGTCGTCTCTATCTACCATGGCATACATGGTGTCGTAGGCCACTGTCCAACATAAATTGGCGGCAAATAGCCACCAACCATAAGCGGGTACGGTTTCCATCACCGCCATAAAGCCCATCGGTATTGCCCAGCCAAATGCTGCGCCTAGCACAACCTGAGGCAAGTGCGTGTAACGCTTCATAAACGGATAGCTTGCGGCTAACAGTAGCGCCACAACCGACAGCGCCATGGTTTGCCAGTTCAGCATAAGTACCAGAAAGAATGCGGCCAATATATGTAATGAAAATAAGCTTAAGGCTTCGTTAGCCTGAACTTCACCATTGGCCAGTGGCCTGTTTTCGGTGCGCTTTACGCTGCCATCTACTTTTCTGTCGGCGTAATCATTAATAACGCATCCGGCAGAACGCATCACCACCACTCCCGCCAAAAAAATAAGCGTAATACACAAAGAAGGCAGGCCCTTAGACGCCACAATCAGCGCCCATAGTGTGGGCCACAGAAGAAGATAAATGCCAACAGGTTTGTCTAACCGCATTAATCGGTAGTAAGCAGATAAATTTTTGCGTCTTAAACTAAATTTCATAGTGATACCTTGAGTCGTAAACCGGTGCATCGGGAAGAAACACCTCTGCCACTATCATCTTTTGATTGTTTAAAGTGAATAGTGAACGCCTTCCCCACAGGGTTTGCGCTTTGCTGTAGCCCATGCTGCTTGAACATAACTTACAAAGCTGAAAGGCTGAACGAACAAAACGCGCATCGTTAAATAGCCGCTTACCTAAAGGTTGCTGCCCTAAATTCGCCAATTCAGCCTCTACCATTTGTTGCGGTATAACTGAGCGTGCAAATACCCAGGGGGTATTGTTACCACACAGCAGAACCTCTCGCACTTGAAAGGCCTGTTCAGCGTCACGGTTTAGTAACGACAATTCGTTTTGATGAGGGGTAATGGTTTGCTGCCCTAACAGGGTGAGCGAAAACTGATGGCACAAAGACTGAACCCGTTCGGTGAGCGAGCCGGTATCTAATAGCCAGTTTTTCAAATACGCATCTGGAATGCTTATAGTATTTGGTGCGTGCCAATCTACCGATAGCCCCACTGGGAAACCACCTGCGAAGCTCACAGGGTATGCCTATTTGAAATAATGAGTGTGTGTGTGTTTACCATTCTCTTTAAACGTTAATGCGCTGTTATGCTCAACTATACCTTTATGATATTGATTTTGCTTGAATGCTTCTACTTTTGCAGTAGTGTGTTTATTGCATGTTTTGCTACACTAGCAATCTATACCTTTTAATTTGGTTTTTGTTCATTCCATGATGAAGATTCGCGTTTTCAGATTCATTGCCACCTGCCTTTTATTTGGCGGCGTACTCTCGCCTTCGTTTGCGCAGGATAAAGCAACCTACGCCTACCTAGGTTTAGAGCCAGACATAGTGACTAACTATGTGGGCCAAAGTGCTCGCAAGTTAGGCTATGTTAGGGTAACGGTAGAGCTGATGATCAACGATGTTGATAACTTAGAAGTGGCTGAACATCACATGCCGCTTCTGCGCGCCACTGCCATTGAAATTTTTGGCCGCCAACCGGAAGAAAAAGTGAAGTCTCTTACCGGCCGTGAAGATATTCGTCGCGCCATTTTAAAAGCATTACAAGATCATATGCGCCAAGAAACAGGTGGTGAAGTGGTGAAAAACGTTATTTTCACTAAGTACCTATACCAAGGCTAAATCAGGGCTAGTTTAAGGCGAGATAAACCTAGCGTGACGCCTTACGTTTATCTGCCAATAACGATATTAAGGCCGCCATTACGCACCCGGTGATTAAACCTGCGGTGTGCGCTGCATTGGCCATATTTACCCACAAAATATCTGCATAACCTAACACCAGCCATACCAACATAAAGCCCACAATCGCGTTGGGCAGTTGTAAGCCCCATTGCGGCTTTAGCCATCCAAGCCACCATACAAAGCCCATTACTGCATACACCACACCAGACAAACCACCAAATAGCAGCAGGTTGGCTTGCACAGGCTCGGTAAAGAAAGCTTGCGCTATGTTCGACGTGGCCGCCGACACCACAAACACCAATAGCAACATACTGCTGCCAAATGCCTGCTCTATTTTTGCGCCTAATGTACTCCACCAAAGCAGGTTAAAGACAATATGAAGTACGCTAAAGTGAATAAATGCGGGCCCGAGCAATCGCCACCACTGGTTGTTGTCGGCCAATACCGATAGAGGCTGCATAAGCAAATGTTGCGCGATGGGGCTAAACAACCCGAGTAATGAAAAACCATACACCAACACACAAATGGTGAAGATCAGTGTGGTTAAGGGGGTGTTCAGGGCATTTAGGAAGAGCGCTTTAATATTAAAGCCAGACGCTTGAGGAAGCAGGTTAACCTTGTCCCCATATTGCCATGCGGCTTGTTGATATTTAGGGTTATTGGGGTCGCTTAAAAATTGCTCGGTAATTTCTCGCGCCTTCAACGCTTGAGATTCGTCGTTAAGCAATATCACGTATTCGTCGCCGGCGTCTGTAGGGCTAACTGAACAGGCAATATTTTCGCTTTTTAGGTAATTCGCCAGAAGGTGTGCAACACCTTGCTGGCGAAACGCAATTAAAGGGTGGCTCACAATTACTCTGTAACCACAGATTGATTCGCTCGCCACGCTTCAAAGCCACCGTCCATGCTATATACCTCAGCAAAACCTTGCTGTGCAATAACTTGTGCCGCTTGCTGGCTGCTAATGCCGTGATAACACACCACAACCACGGGGGTGTCTTTGGGCGTGTTTTCAACAAAAGCTGAAAAGTTGTCGTTATTCAACGGTGATGCATTTGGCATGTGACCATTGGCGTACGATTGCGGGTCGCGTATATCCACGATGGCCACGTCGCCGTCGAAGTTAGCGACATCTTGTACGCTGATATGAGAAAACGTTGTCATTATTGCCAGTCCAAAATAACTTTACCTGATTGCCCTGAGCCCATGGTATCAAATCCCTTCTGGAAGTCATCAACTGAAAAGCGGTGACTGATAATTGGCGATAAATCTAAGCCACTTTGTAGCAAGCTGGCCATTTTATACCAGGTTTCGAACATCTCTCGCCCGTATATGCCTTTAATAATCAGCCCTTTGAATATCACCTGATTCCAGTCGATAGCCACGTCTTGTGGCGGTATGCCTAACATGGCCACTTTTCCGCCATGGTTCATTTTATTCAGCATATCTCGCAATGCGACAGGCACTCCTGACATTTCAAGCCCAACGTCGAAACCTTCCGACATTCCTAGCTCGTTCATCACTTCTTGTAGGTCTTCTTTGCTCACGTCTACCGCCCGTGTGGCGCCCATTTTCTTTGCTAGCGCTAAGCGATATGGGTTGATATCAGTAATCACCACATGGCGTGCGCCAACATGGCGGGCAACCGCTGCGGCCATAATACCAATAGGGCCAGCACCGGTAATAAGTACATCTTCACCCACTAGGTCAAAACTTAGTGCGGTGTGAACAGCGTTACCAAAAGGGTCGAAAATAGACGCTAGCTCGTCGCTAATGTTATCTGGAATTTTAAACGCGTTAAACGCTGGAATAACCAAGTATTCAGCGAATGCGCCAGGGCGGTTTACCCCTACACCTTCAGTATTGCGGCATAAGTGACGGCGTCCAGCGCGGCAGTTACGGCAATGACCACAGGTAATATGGCCTTCACCTGATACCCGATCACCTAGGTTAAAACCGCGTACTTCCTGCCCCATACCAACCACTTCGCCCACGTATTCGTGGCCTACCACCATGGGAACAGGAATGGTTTTTTGCGACCACTCATCCCAGTTGTATATGTGCATGTCGGTACCGCAAATAGCGGTTTTTCTAATTTTAATGAGTAGGTCGTTATGCCCTACTTCGGGTTCTGGCGTGTCTTGCAGCCAAATCCCTTTTTCCGCTTTCGCTTTCACTAACGACTTCATGCAATCACTCCCATTTCTTTGCCCACTTCAATAAAGGCGTCTACCGCTTTATCGACATGTTCAATTGAGTGCCCCGCCGACATTTGCGTACGAATACGAGCTTGCCCTTTAGGCACTACAGGATAAGAGAACCCAATAACGTAAATGCCTTTGCTCAGCAGTTTATCAGCCATGTTGCTGGCCGTGCGCGCATCGCCTAGCATAACGGGAATGATAGCGTGGTCTTTACCGGCTAGGGTGAAGCCAGCCTCTTCCATGCGAGTGCGGAAATGCTCGGCATTTCGCCATAACTGTGCCCGTAACTCGTCGCCGTGTTTCATCATTTCAAACACTTTAAGCGACGCGGCAACAATAGGTGGCGCCACCGAGTTAGAAAATAAATAAGGGCGCGAGCGTTGGCGTAACCACTCAACCACTTCTTTTTTACCCGAAGTATAACCGCCAGACGCACCGCCCATGGCTTTGCCTAGGGTACCGGTAATAATGTCTACCCGACCCATTACCCCGCAATACTCATGGCTACCGCGGCCAGACTCACCTAAAAAGCCAGTAGCGTGGCAGTCATCTACCATAACAAGGGCGTCGTATTTGTCTGCTAGGTCGCAGATGCTGGCAAGGTCGGCAATCACGCCGTCCATGGAAAATACCCCATCTGTAGCAATCACTTTAAAGCGTGCGCCATCGGCATCAGCTTGTTTAAGCTGATCTTCAAGGGCTTCCATATTGTTGTTGGCATAGCGGTAGCGCTTCGCTTTACACAAGCGCACGCCATCAATAATGCTGGCATGATTGAGGGCATCGGAAATAATCGCATCTTCTGGCCCTAGCAGGGTTTCAAAAAGACCGCCGTTCGCATCAAAACAAGAGGGATACAAAATGGTGTCTTCAGTCCCTAGAAAATCACTGATTTCAGCCTCTAGCTGTTTGTGAATATCTTGGGTTCCACAGATAAAGCGCACCGACGCCATACCAAATCCGTGGGAATCTAGGCCTTGCTTTGCCGCGTCTATAAGGTCGGGGTGATTAGCGAGCCCCAAATAATTATTGGCACAAAAGTTAATGACATGGTCGCCATTCGCCACGTCGATATCGGCTTGCTGTTGAGAGGTAATAACGCGCTCTTTTTTATACAAGCCCTCATCTTTTGTGGCTGAAATTTGTGCGTTTAGATGCGAGATAAATGCCGCAGACATGCCTGTCTCCCGTTATGCTAAAAAGGGTATTTTAAAGAAACCCAAATAGAGGGTATACCACCAAAGGGCGGATTTTACGGTGTCAAAATTCGTATGTGTAAATATTTGCGCACACTTGCAAGTTTTCACGACTACTTGCAGTTAAATCGTGCTTTTCCACACACCAGAACTCACTTTGTCTTCTAACGTATTCCAAAGTTCCGTTTCAGGAATGGGGCGACTAATTAAATAGCCCTGCCCTTGATGCGCCTCAAAATGGCACAGCATTTCGTGTTGCTCAATGGTTTCGATACCCTCAGCAATCACTTGCAGATTAAGGTTTCGCACCATAGAAATGGTGGAATGCACAATATTTCTGTCATCGGCGTTTTCTGTAATGTTAGAAATAAAGGAACGATCAATTTTTATGTAGTCTGCCGGTAGCGATTTCAGGTAGCTCAATGAAGAGTAGCCGGTACCAAAGTCGTCAATAGCCAGCATACATCCCATTTCACGAATTTTACGCATCACACTGGTGGCGCGTTCAATATCGGTAACCAATACCGTTTCGGTAAGCTCTAAACACACTTGAGATGGCGCAATGTCATTGTTGATAATTTGCTGCTGTAAGAAGTTCGGCAAGCTGGGGTCTAAGAATTGCGCTGCGGATAGGTTAATGGCCACTTTTATGCCTGGGTAACCATTCGCGTTGAGTTCGCGCACGAGTTGGGTGGCTTTGTTAATCACCCAATAGTCCAGTTCTAGCATAAACGCGGTGTTTTCCAATAACGGAATAAACTCAGCGGGTGAAATATGCCCCTTATCAGGGTGATACCAACGCAGTAAGGCTTCAAATCCAAGCAACTTGTGGGTTTTAAGGTCTAATTGAGGTTGCAGTGCCAAGCTAAACTGATTTTCTCGTAAAGCCACTCGCGCTTCTGCTTCAAGCTCTACCTTTTTCATAACTTTAAGGTTCATGGTGGCGTCGTATACCCGATAGCCAGTGCCCTTTTTAGCTTTGGCCTCATACATGGCAATATCAGCATGACGTAGCAGTTCTACTGGTGTAGCCCTTGCTTGGCGTGTAATCGCCACGCCAATACTAATAGACACATAAAATTGCAGCTTATTAACTTCAATCGGTTGGGCAAACTCGGCAATGATTTTCTTGGCCACCAGCGTCACTTGCTCTTTTGTGTCTATGTCAGATAACAACACCACAAATTCATCGCCACCAAAACGCGAGGCAATGTCGGTTTCTCTTATGGGTTTAGAGATACGCATGGCGGCGGCTTTTAACAGTTTGTCTCCCACGTCGTGACCATAACTGTCGTTTACCTTTTTAAAGTCGTCTAAGTCCATAAACATCAGTGCCACTAGACGATCGTCACGAGCGGCAAGCGCCAGTTGCTGTTCTATCTGAAAGGTGAGCATGTTTCGATTGGGCAACCCGGTTAACACATCGAACATGGCCATTTTCTCAAGCTTCGCGGTGTTTATGGCCATTTGCCCGTCGAAGTCTTCTAGCTGTTTAGCCAAATCATTCGCCGCTTGCTCTACCACATCAAGTTCGTCGGTCAATCGAAAGGCTGGGCTGATACTTCGCCGCGCTGATAGCGCGTAAAACTCTTTAAAGTTGTGCTGCGCAAGCATGGGTAAGCGTTCACTAACCGCAATAAGGCGGGTGCGATATTGATTGAGAAACAAGGATAACAGTAAAGAAAACACCACGAAAAGCCCCGCGGCAGAGGCTATCACTAAAAGCTCGTATTGGGCTTTTTGCTTTAATAGCACACTGATGTCTCTTACCACCAGCAAATAGGGGTGATCATTATTCGCGTAGGTGTATGGAAAAGGCAGTAAACTCACCAGTAAATCTTGGTTATTGTGGGTAACCCGCTGGCCTCTTATTACCAGCTCATCTGGGTTCCAGTCGCTGGGCAAGGCATCAATAACCCGGTTAAGGTATTCTCTGTTTAACGGCGCTAATTGGCTGGATAAACTCAATACCTTAGTGCCGTGATCGGTGGTGGTGAATTGCACCATTGCTAACTTGTACGCGTCGGTTGAGCGGCTAAACAACGACAATATCTCGCGCATCGATGTGGACATGACCACCACAGGCACCACATCATCTGAGGTCATGATGGGAACCGACAAGTAAAAACGACAAATGAGTTCGCAGGTAACTAGGGTTTTGCTTTCCAGCGTGGTTTGCGTACTTTTAACCAGACGTTGAACAAACACTGGGGGTTCAGCTTGCCTGTCTCCCACCACGCCGTATTCGTCAAACAAAAACAATGACTCAACCTGAAAGTTGAGCATGAGGTACTCTTGCGTATTTTTGAGTGCAAGCGCCAGTTTTGATAAATCTTGGTGGTTTTTTAATTCAGCTTGGGAGAAGGTATCTACCCACATGACCATTCTGCTATGCAGCACATCAGAGAAAAGCTGTAAACGGCGTTGATTCGACACCTGCTCTTCTTGCTGCTGAAAGGTAATATTTGATTCAGATTCTCGAATAAGCATGGTGGAGATAACAACGGTTACCGTTAGCACCATGGCCAGTAAGATTAAAATCGTTTTTGTCGTAAACGACAGTTTTACTTGCATAGAGAAGACCTAAAACCAATACATCAGCTGTATAGACCACATACGCCATGTTTCTTCAGTATGGTCGGCAATGTCAGGGTCAAGCAAGCTAACAGCGCGTGTGGCGCCGTCTACCCAATGGTGCTCTGCTTGTAATCGCCATTGAGGCGCAATATCCCAACGCAAGCCCACGGCGGTGGTATCCATATAACCAAAGTAAGAAGGCACAGTACCGCTACTTTCCAATTCCAACTGCACGCCATTGGGGTCGTCCACGTTATTGGTGTAACTGTCGTAACTCACCAAACCGCTAAACCGTGGAGAAAACAGATAGCGTAGTTGCACAAAGCCGCCTTCACCGGTGCGCTTGTCGTAATAGTCTGGGGTAAATACGCCATTAAAGTCTTGTATTTCCCTAAGCAGTTCCGAACTGAGCTCCCAGTTCTCACTAAAGTACTGCATTGAAATCATAAAGCGGCGTATGTTGGACATCCCTGCAAAACGATTATCTTGTTCAAGGGGGATGTATTCGAAATCTGAATCTAACCAGCTTGCCCCCAGCTTCCAGTTCATTGAAGCTGGTTGCCAGAACACACTAAACTGATGCACAAAATCCTGTTTTATTTCCCCCAACGCTAAGCTGCCTAATAGGTAATCCCGCTGTTCTTCGTTAATAGTCGAGCGACCATAACTCCAGTTAACTTCCCACACATGATTGTCGGTGTATTTGCTAAAGCGGGTTTGAATACCGTTACTGCCTAGGGCTACGTCGCGAAAACCATCGAAATAAACCGATTGAGGCAGTACCGCGGTATCCCGAGTTTGGGGAACGTCACGGGTAACGGAATACAACCAGTGGCTGTTTTTATAGCGGCCTAAATGAATTTGTGCTTGCCAGCCGGCGATATCGTCAACAGTCCAATCGATAAATAGATAGTCGAGTCGACTGCCCTGTTCAAACCTATTGCCGCCGTCGAGGTAAACCACCTGCCCTGCAATCGAGATATTACTGGCTACCTGATACAGCCCATTTAGGCCAATTTCGGTAAGCTCGGCGCTAATTTGGTTATCGCTTGTAATGAAATCACTGTCTATCGATTGTGTAATACCTTGTGAAAAGTAACCGTGCCATTGCAGATTTGAAGATTCTTGCCCATTGGCACTAAAAGAAACACAACACAACCATAGCGCCGTCATTAATCCATAAAAATACGTCATTGTGATACCACCTTCACCATTCTCGCCTTTGACACTACTCCCGAGGGCATATAGCCGATAGCACCGGGGGTTTTTTCCAGCCGTTCAATGAGTTCTTCTTTCGATGAAACGCGGGTAGGCGTGACTCCTTGCCCTGAATACGTCAACTGATTCCATAAACGTGATAGTTGATAGGGAAACATCTTCAACGTTTCCCGACAGAACGCTTTGTGTAAAGGGTCGTTATCTTCTAATACAAAGACATGGATTTTGTTCCCGTCTTCCCAGTATTGAAGATGCCCTGTGAATATTTGGCGAAGTTCAACTTGCGTTAAGGTAGGCTTGGCCACACTGGGGTTAATGACCACCACTGTTTGATCTGCCTGCGCGTTTAACGACCAAGTGCTTAACACTAGAACAATAAAAGCTATATGCTTAGGGGAGGGAAAACGTAAGTATTTACGCCATTTCCACAACAACGCGAACGTCGTCTTCAATGTTACGTCTCCCTGCTTTAATAGGTTTTTTATCACCGCTTTCTCAAGTTTAGATAATGATTTAAAATTTTGCTTAAAATTAACGCATTTAAGTGAACTTAAGTAAAGAGTTCGTCAACTTGTTCAATTACCGCGTCCAACGTTATTTTTTCCATCAAATCATTGCCCTTCGCTCGCGCGCCCCAAGGTAATGCCGTCCAAGGTTTACCTTTTTGCTGCAAAATACAGTCATCGTAGACTGACACTACGCGATGAATACTTTTATATGGGCCAGTTCGACGAGGGTTAGAATGGGCATAAAGCCCAACCACTGGTGTGTCTACTGTGGTGGCCATGTGGGCAGGGCCGGTATCAGGAGCAATAACAAACTCGGCATGTTTTAGTAACATAAGCAACTGATGTAACGAGGTTTTACCCGTGAAGTCTTGCGCTATTTTTGCATTATGCCCAAGCACAGCATCGGCGGTTTCCCTATCTAGCTTGCCTGGGCCGCCGCACAATACCACACTCATCCCTTTGTCATTGATATAATTTGCAATATCAGCGTATCTTTCTGGCAGCCAATTTCTTTCTGCTTTACTGGCGGCGGGTGCAATGACCACATACTTGCCTAGTGCTTGCGCTTGCCCTTCGCCCCATTGTGCATCTTCTTCAGACACTGGAATATTCCACTGTAGAGGATCAGACGGGGGGACGCCAAGGGCATCGGCGAAATCCATAAAGCCTTCTAATACATGGGCGTGTTGGTGCGCTGCCACTCGCTTATTGGCAAACAACCAGTGCAACTCTTTACTGCGCGCCCAGTCAAAGCCTATTCGTGTTTTCGCTCTTATCACGCGAGAGGCTAAATTGGCTCGTAACGCTACTTGCATCATGAGCAAGGCGTCAAACACTTCGCCTTGCACGGTCTCTTTTAATGCTTCTACTGCAGCCTTGCCTTGTGATTTATCAAAAATAATAAAGCGTACATTGGGCATTAACTTAACCAATTGATATTCAACTTTGCCAATCACCCAGGTTATTTCCGCGCTGGGCCAATGATGCTGAATTCTTGTTACCATTGCGGCTGCATGACACACATCTCCAATGGCCGATAGGCGCATTAAGCAAATCTTTTTTCCCACAGATGCTCTCTCGTTGCTGAAATACCAGAATAAATCGTTAGAATGGCAAATTTACCATAAAGTTGTGGACGGCATGGCGATAATACGACGAGACTTAGGTGCTGGGCATCATTTTCTATACGATGATACCCTGATGAAAGAGCCAACCACTGACATGTTCAGTCGCGAGTTTTGGCAGATCCATAACAAAATTACGGGGTTCGCTAAGGGCAGAGGCACCACCGTGTTTGTGTCTCACGAAGGTCAGGAGTGGGTGTTGCGCCATTTTAAGCGCGGCGGCCTAGTGGGTAAGCTACTTAGCGACCAATACGTATTTCTTGGTGTGGAACACTCTCGGCCATTCGAGGAATTTAGGCTTTTGCACATCATGCGGCAACATGGCCTGAATGTGCCTACCCCCATTGGTGCGTACATCCATAGGCGCGGGTTAATTTACCGTGGTGATTTAATTACCCAAACCATTCCTAGCAGCCAAGATTTGCATCATATTTTAACCCGTGAGCCCTTATCCGCAGAGCGATGGCAGGCAGTAGGCGCGGCCCTAGCCGCTATGCATGCATGTCAGGTGTATCATCATGACGCCAACATCCGAAATATCATGATGGATGATGAGGGCAATATTTGGTTAATAGACTTTGACCGATGTCATAAACGAGGTGGCGATCATTGGAAAAAAGGAAACCTCGATAGGCTGCTACGTTCGTTAAATAAAGAGAAGGCCCTCAACCCTGTCTTTCATTGGCAGACCGACGATTGGCAGCATTGCCTAGACGGTTACCACAGTAACTGAATTGCATCTTTGAGCAATTATCGCTACTGTTGCGCTTCAACGATAAAAATGTGAACGATATGCATACAAGAGCACTGTACCCGGGTACGTTTGACCCAATTACAAATGGACACGCCGATCTTATAGAAAGGGCGTCGCAACTGTTTTCTCACGTTATTGTTGGCATTGCATCCAACCCTAGCAAGAAGCCTTTATTTTCACTTGAAGAACGGGTGGAAATGATTAAAAAAGTCACCACAGATTTGGCCAACGTAGAAGTGGTAGGCTTTACGGGCTTATTAGCCGATTTTGCTGACCAACAAAATGCGACTATTCTTATCCGCGGCCTACGTGCGGTATCCGATTTTGAATACGAATTTCAACTGGCGAACATGAACCGTAGGCTTAACCCAAAATTAGAAAGTGTGTTTCTTACCCCCGCTGAAGAAAACTCTTTTATTTCTTCTACCTTGGTAAAAGAAGTCGCCTTACACCGCGGCCAAGTAGGCGGCTTTTGCCACCCTGTGGTAGAACAAGCGTTAAAAGACCGCTTAAGCAGAGACGACAAAAAAGTCTAAGCCCCACAACCAGCATGCCAGTGTTATTCTAACGCTGGCATTGCGTACAAAAAAACGTGTTCCGCTGTCCTATCACCTTACTTTGAATAGCATTACCACACACCTCACATGGCTCGCCCTTTCGCCCATACACATTGAGGTGTTGCGCAAAATAACCCGGGTTACCGTCGGCTTGGGCGAAATCTTTCAGCGTGGTGCCCCCTTGCTCAATAGCTTTGGCTAGTACTTGCTTTATGGTAGCGGTAAGCACCTGGTAACGGGCTAAACTAATATTTCCAGCTTGCCTAGTTGGGCGAATGCCAGCCAAAAATAGGGCTTCGTTTGCGTAGATATTGCCCACTCCAACAACCACTGCATTGTCCATAATAAAAGTTTTTACTGGGCTTTTTTTGCCCCGAGATAACTGAAAAAGACGCTGGTCATCAAAGTCGTCTGTGAGTGGCTCTGGCCCTAGGTGCGCAAGTAGGCTTAACGCTTCACCGGATGGCTGGAACAACACCGCACCGAAACGCCTGGGGTCGTTAAACCGTAAACACTGGCCAGAGGCTAAAACAATATCTACA
Organism: Alteromonas sp. B31-7; assembly: GCF_015767655.1. Taxonomy (NCBI): domain Bacteria; kingdom Pseudomonadati; phylum Pseudomonadota; class Gammaproteobacteria; order Alteromonadales; family Alteromonadaceae; genus Alteromonas; species Alteromonas sp. B31-7. Next base: position 62,075 of record NZ_CP065233.1, on the reverse strand, counting down.
TGGTCGTGTTTCACTGGCGGCGTTGCCGCATCAATAACCCGTAATTTGCCCGACATACCTAAATGCAAAATAACCGTGCCCACTGAAGTTTCAATTAGCAGGTACTTGGCTCGCCGTTTTATTGCCGAAATAGAATGGCCTATCACGTCGGCGATTGTTTCGGGAATGGGCCACCGCATCCGCCGTTCACGTACGATGATATTGGTAATGGTTTGGTTTTGAAGAAACGGTGATATACCTAACCGGCTCACTTCTACTTCTGGTAATTCAGGCATGAAAATACTCCAACAAGGCTGCCGTTATTGGTCAGCGAAGGAAAGCCAAGGCAAGAGCGTGCGCAATTCGGCGTTTTCCAATGCGTACCATTGACCATCAAGTTTTACTGTCGTGGGGTGAGAGCTGGGGTAGAAGGCGAACACAATGCCCTGAGAATAGCCCGCAAGCCATACGACGGTAATAATGGGTTCTACCTGAGATAAGGCACTATCTGGCAAGGGCGTTGGCACTAGGGCAGCCTGTTGCCATGCCGCATATTGCGCTTGTGGCGTTACCGGCAACGCTGCCCTGCCAGACACTTGTCGCCAAGTTTGGCCGTTGCGCTCTAGCTTATGGCCATCTTGTTCTATTTTTAAAACATAGGCATCGCTTGGTAAAAGCGAGCGTGACGAGGGGGCGTCTGGCGTTGAGGCAAACTTGTCTAAGTTGAATAAAGCAATCATCACTAACATCGCGAGGATCACCACATTATTCATTGCCCTTTGAGAAAGTCTTGCCACTGTTTACCCTACTGTATTTGTTCAACAACATAGTAAAGGGAACGGCGTAGACTTTCCACTTTGTCTAACGCAAAAAACCCGGCAAAGCCGGGTTTTCGTGGAGACAAAAGCAAGTTTGTTTACTTGATTTTTGCCTCTTTGAACATAACGTGCTTACGCACAACGGGATCAAACTTTTTGATCTCCATTTTGCCAGGCATGTTACGCTTGTTTTTATCAGTGGTGTAGAAGAAACCTGTACCTGCTGAAGAAACTAGTTTAATTTTATCACGCATTGTCGGCTTCCTTAGATTTTCTCACCACGGGCACGGATATCAGTTAATACTGAATCGATACCTTTTTTATCGATAATACGCATGCCTTTCGCAGACAAACGTAGTTTAACGAAACGGTTTTCGCTCTCAACCCAAAAACGGTGAGTTTGAAGGTTTGGCAAAAAGCGACGACGAGTCGCATTTCTTGCGTGCGAACGGTTATTACCAACCGTAGGACGCTTACCTGTTACTTGACATACTCTTGACATTGTATTTGTCTCCAGAACAACGATAACTGTCGCGCCAGTCAATCCCACGGCTCAAACAGACGTTGGGTCAAATGACGTATTACTATAAATTAGAGGGCGCATTTTATACAGCAAAGCCCTGCGGATTTCAATAAGAAACTATAAAAAGCTCAATTTTTGTCACTTATTTATCCACTTTAGACAAAAAAGCGGGGTTTTTCGTCTTTACCTCGCGGATCGGCTAAGCCGATTTTTAGGATCTGTACCTTCACGTGGGGCGTGAAAAGTAACACAAGTTAAACAATTAAACGCGCTTTTTTCGTAAAATTTGGCAAATAATTATTATAGGCGAGAGCAAATAGCCCTCGCCTACTAACGGATTAGTCGAAGAAAGGGGATCTTACTTCAGTGGTATCAATTAACCGAACAGGGCGACGTAGCATTTGCCCACCGTCTCGGGCAATTGGCACCCAAGGGAAGGATCCCCTACCTTTAGATGGCTGCAATAAGAACAGATCTGAAGGAATGGAAATATAGAATCCTTTGGTAAAGCTACCTTCGCCGTATTCTTCAGAAGACACGTCGGTGAATGCGGCGTAGGCACCCACGATAATGCCGCTGTCGAAGCGTTTAGCGAAGTCGATATTAACCCCTTTGTCTTTAGCAAGGAACTGACCCACACTGGCGGTAATTTGGGTGTCTTCTAAAAACGGCGGGCGATAATACACGCTTGCATGGCCGGTAATGGCCTCGTAATCGATAGTGGCCAGTTTGCTGTAAGGATCGCGCTGTTTCACATAGTTAAGATCGATACCAAAAGCGAAATGGCTATCTACAGGTCGATACAGCAACTCTCCACCCACACCGGCAAACATGGTTTCTAAATAGCCGCCGTAAACTTGACCAAATAGGTTTTCGCTAACGCTGTCTTGGTAATGCGCAAACGCGGTGTCTAAACCAATGGGGTTTTCAGTGACGTATTCACGTACACGGGTTCTCACGCGCGGCACCGAGGTTTCTTCGTTATCAACTAGAAAGTTAAATTGGTCGAAGTTATCTAGCAAGGTTACGCGCATACTGGAGATGAAAGACAACTTATTGTTAACCGAGTAACCGCCACTTAAAATAAGCCCGGTTTGGTACAGATAGAAGTCTTCAGGGTTACCGAATGATTGAGTAAAGAAGAAATCAGCACTGTAGAACAGCCCTTCGATATTTGACGCATCATAGGCATCAATAATTTCCTCTGACGGCGCTGTACGGGTGTAGGTTTGCGTAATGTCAGCCTCAAGGGATTCGTAGCGCGCAGCGTCAATAAACGCCTCTGCATCTATCTGCGTGTCTACCATGGGCAAGCCACCGCTATTATCAATAACGTGGTACGTTTCTACAGAATCTGGTAACTCTGCCGCAGCAATGCGCCCTATTCGCTCAATAGCTTCGTCTTGATCTCGATAAGCATACTGAGTGCCGTAGAATGTGGCTTCTTTTTCTGTGATGTTGGCGTCCGTTAAGGCAAATCCACCAGAGCGATACAAGGTATTATACAAGCGAGACTTGTCTACCTCGTCAATCGTTTCGGGGGCCCGACGAGCCATTAGCGATTTAGGCGGCTTATCAAATTTAAGCTGGGTAATTGTGTTCATATTGAACCTGTACGTCACCCCAAAGCCCACGGTGTTGCCACGTTGGTAATTTAAACTGAAGTCAAAATTATCCAACCGATACACCGCCCCCACATTCCAGCGACTATCTTGTTCAAGTACGCCAGCACGGTCTTGGGTATAATCGTTACCCTCAAACTCTAACTTTAGCGTTAGCGGTTCCCACGGCGTTTGGTACTCAATACCGCCAAAAATGGCCGCTGAGCCTTTAAAGAACTGGTCGTAATCAATTTTACCGCCTTCACCGGAAAACCCTGTCGGACGCTCACAAAAGCTTTCTCTAAATTCACAAAATGGATTGGTAAAATCACTGGCGGTACCCAAATAACCCCAACCCACGCCAAGGTGAATATCAAAGGGGCCAATGGACTTACTGGCATTCACGTATTCGCTTTCAAAGAAACCTGTACCACCAAAATCTCTAAAGCCCACAGAGATGTCCGGCAAGTAGTAACTTTCTTTCCACAGTCGAAACTTTACGTCTAGGCCTTTATCTTTTAGCGTTTGATCGCCACTAAACGAATCGACGTCACTGTATAAACGCGTGCGTACGTCGGTATAGCGTGCGGTGGCTTCCATCCAATCGTATAACTGAAGGCTTACCGACCAAAAACGATATTCGCCATTATCGGTATAACTTGCAGCGAACGCACCTTCGTCACGCATTCGTGCCGTGGGAGTCTGAATAAGCCCTGCCCCCCCTTGCACCATTTGAGAAGGTTCTACCGCCAGCTCTGTTCGTTCACTTTCGGTTTCTGCGGCCACTGGAAACATGCAGGCACTGCTTATAAAAAGTGCGAGTGCCGATCTCTTATATGGAAAATACGCGCTCATTGCACAAGGATCCTATGTACTGCTAAATGTGCGATACGCTGGTTTAGCGTATCCATTGTGTTGCCGATAAAATTGCCAGCAATGGGCACAAAAATTTGGCTACCCGGCATAATTTGCGCGTAATCGACATTCCAATAGGCTGCACCTTTTAGGTGAACGTTCCCCATTGGGTCGATGACATACACTGTACTGTTGTCAGCGCCTGCACTATGCTTAACGGAGTTCGCTATGGTGTAAACAGCACCTGATGAATGGCGATAAGCACCGGGCTTTTCTACCACGCCAGAAAAGTGGATAACATCAGGTCGACCGCTTAGCCTAAGCAAGTACTTCCCCGGTTGAAACATGGGATTTTCTTCTGGATAAAGTCGTGCCCTTGTGTACGACACAGGCATCTCTACGCGGGTCGCCACTGTCCATGAAGCCACCTGCGTATATAAACCACTTAAGGCATCATGCCGATTTGAGCCTTCTTCATACTGAGCCAATAACTTTCTTAATTCAGACAATATGGCTTCTTTCTCACGCTCGGCGGTAGCGTCGTTCAAGTTAAACACCCCAGCGGCAGGCCAGTACCAGTCGCCAGAATCTGCCACTACAGACAACACACTGCTTAACCTTACTGGGCGAGGAAATTCATAAGGCTGCTTATTGATCAGTATGGTTAATTGAGCAAATACGCTAAGGGGCGCCATGAGTATGAGCGCACCAAGGAAAAGCACGTTTAATCGTTTCATTGTGCAATAACTCCTTTGCTCTTCATAAGGCGCACAACGCGACTTAAATACACCATGTCGTAGACATCTCCCTGAGGCGAGAACTTTTGCTTAGACGCTAACAACTCTTTGGTTGTAGCATCAAGATAATAGGTGTTTTCCCACTCAAGGCCTGTTTCAATAAACGGGGTGGAATCGGGGAAGCTAACCTGTTCAGAGAGTTTTAATACGCGAATGGAAAAACCTAAATAGTCTTTCGTTTCTTCACCCTCAATACGCCATGTGGAGAAAACCGGTAATCCAAACCCAGTGCCTTCAATATCGACTTTGCGGTCCCACTCATAGGCGAGTCTGTCTTTACCAGACAGAGGATTACGTAATAAGTTTCCTGTGTAGTACAAATCTCTGTCTAACCCTTCGGTTTGTACTATTACGCCGTGATGCAGGGTAAATACAACCCCGTCTCCGGATACCCAGCGATGCTTGTCGCCATCGATGAAGGCTAAACCTAATGATGCTTGATCCCGCTCCCCAGCTTTGATCTGCATAAGATCGCCCTTGTTGTTGGCGATCTCATCAAGGGTATAATTTACGGAGCGATCTTTTAACGCTAAACGAATGGTTTTGATATATGACTGCGTGGTTGATGAGCATCCCGTCATCAAAAGAGACATAAGGCTTACAATAAGCAAGAAGTGTTTATTTTTCATTGAAAAGTGCTTCAGCAATAGACGGAAGGAAAGTGCGAAACTTTATTTTTATCAATAAAAAAGCCGCTAACAAAAGCGGCTTTTTCACACGAATCTATTTTTACTGAATAGTCGGTGCGTAGGTAAAGGTAACAGGAACAGTAATTGTTTTGGTTACTGTTTGAGTACCAGATACCGTTACTGTGCTAGTTAAGGTATTTGTTGTACCTAGACATACACCGTCTACGATCTCGTCGTCGCCTTCACAGCTAAGCACTGGATCAACAACATCATCGTCATCGTCAGGTGTGGTTGCAGAGTTGTTAGAAGCAATACCGCCAACAATCGCTGCACCAATTATACCTGTTCCCACTAAACCACCAGTAGTCACACCTAAACCTGTGCCACCGGCCTCATCTTGTGCGTTTACGCCTGCAACCATAGTAGCAGCCGCGAATAAAGCAATAATTGACTTTTTCATATTAGTCCTTTTCTGAAACTTACCCATTAGAATCCTATGCTAAATCATTTTCAACTACTTGACTACATTATAATCGAAAAAAATTTAGATACTTAGTTTAACAAGCCTCGCTGTGCAAATGAAACAGTTTCTGTGTCTCCAACCACAAAATGATCTAGCACGGCGACATCGATCATGGTCATCGCAGATCGGATCTCTTGGGTTAATCGAATATCTGCATGACTCGGTTCTGCTACGCCAGAAGGATGATTATGGACCAAAATGATCGCGGCAGCGTTGTCTTTCATTACTTGCTTAACTAATTCTCTAGGATACACTGCGGCACTATTTATTGTCCCTGTGAACATAATCCTAAAAGCGATAAGCTGATGTTGGCTATCTAACATGAGCATGCCGAACTTTTCTTGCTGACAATCCCGTAATGCTGCCTGTAAATAAATTTTAGTGTCGTCGACATTATGAAAGACATCTTGGCGCTTCAAGGGTATTTCTAAATTGCGCCTAAAGATTTCAAAGGCCGCTTGAAACTGCGCGTACTTACATGGGCCTATTCCCGGCGTTTTAGTAAAGGTGGCTTGGGTACTGTTGACCACTTCTCGAAGGGAGCCCATTTCACCAAGCAGCTCTCTTGCCAATGCAACAGCTGTTTTTCCCATGGTTCCCGCCCCCAGTACCACGGCAATCAGTTCTGCATCACTGAGGTGATGCGAACCTAGCGTCAGCAGCTTTTCTCTGGGACGTTCTTGTATAGGCCACACTTTAATTGACATAGTTATCCTTGTGTAAACGTAGGCCTCTATTTATACCGCTCATTCCCCTTATTAACGACTGACCAAAAGAATAGAAACGCGCTTTTTCCGTGCCTATTTATGGGTATGTACTTTCGTTCAGCTACCTTAAAAACATGCTTCATGATAGGCTAATGAGATGATTAAAAGCAGGTTTTCGCTATGCCCATAGCCAACAAAAATGTCTTACTCGGTATCAGTGGTGGAATCGCCGCGTATAAAGCACCAGACTTAGTGCGTAAGCTTACTGCGCTAGGTGCCAATGTGCGCGTGGTTCTCACAGCCTCCGCCGCTGAGTTCGTTAGCCCTTTGTCGCTTCAAGCAGTATCGGGCAACCCTGTGCATCAACATTTACTCGACCCTGCCGCAGAAGCGGCCATGGGGCACATTGAGTTAGCTAAGTGGGCAGACATACTGCTTATAGCCCCCGCTACCGCCAACACGCTGGCAAAATTAACGGTGGGGTTGGCAGACGACTTGTTAACCACATTATATTTAGCCACCACGGCGAAAATCATGATTGCCCCGGCAATGAACCAGCAAATGTGGAAAGCACCGGCTACGCAAAGCAATGTCGCTACGTTAAAACAACAAGGCATCAGCTTTATTGGGCCTGCAAGTGGAGAACAAGCTTGTGGTGACGTAGGCGCTGGCCGTATGGTAGAACCCGTAGATATTGCCGACAGCGTAGATCACGCCTTTAGTGAGCCAACGTCTGAGTTAGCAGGCTTAAAAATAATGGTTACCGCAGGTCCAACGAGAGAGCCTCTCGATCCTGTACGATTTATTTCGAATCATAGCTCGGGAAAAATGGGGTTCGCGATTGCTGATGCTGCGGTAAAAGCAGGCGCGCAGGTAACATTGGTTGCAGGACCGGTTAATTTGCCCACGCCTCAAGGCTGTCAGCGCCACAATGTACTCTCGGCTGACGACATGCTTAAGGCCTGTGAAACTTATGCTGAAAGCACTGACATTTTTATTGCTACTGCCGCCGTGGCAGATTACAAAGCCAGTCAGGTGGCTGAAAATAAAATTAAAAAAGTAGGCGATGAGTTAACACTTACTTTTATTAAAAACCCTGATATTCTAGCTACTATCGCTGCCCGTCAGAACAAGCCATTTTGTGTGGGTTTCGCCGCCGAAAGTGAAAACGTAGAGGCCTACGCCCGCGGCAAGTTGGTGAATAAAGGTTTAGACATGATTGCCGCCAACGATATCACCGCAGAAGGGTTAGGCTTTAACAGTGATAACAATGCGCTGCATGTAATTTGGAACGACGGCGATAAACACTTACCTGCCACCAGTAAAGCTGAATTAGCGAAAGGCTTGGTGAGTTTAATAGCGCAGCAATATAATAAAAATTAGCAACACGACTTAATAAAGCGGTTATTACGTCGATAATAATAACGACAAATTATAACGCCATTGGCTTTGGCCAACTTAACATGGAATACGAGCGATTCTTGCTCGATTGTGGAGGAATTACTCTCATCATGCCTGCTGTCAAAAAAACAAATCGCAGAGCGCAAATCTTACAAGCCTTAGCGGGAATGTTGGAAACTAACGCTGGTCAACGTATTACTACCGCCAAACTTGCAGAAAAAGTGGGCGTGTCTGAAGCGGCGCTTTATCGCCACTTTCCAAGCAAAGCTCGTATGTTTGAAGGACTTATAGAGTTTATTGAAGAAACCTTGTTCACACGCATCAACAAAATTGTGAACGAAGAAAAAGACTCTGCGGCTCGCTGCCAACTTATTTTGCATCTTATTTTAGGCTTTGCTGAGAAAAACCCAGGGATTACCCGCATATTAAACGGTGATGCCTTAATGGGAGAGCAAGACCGTTTGCGTGCCCGTATAGCGAAATTATATGAGCGTCTAGAAACGCAAATGAAGCAAGTGTTAAGAGAGCGCAAGTTGCGTGAAGGCAAGACCTTATCGGCAGAAGAAGAAGTTATTGCCAACTTGATGATTTGTTATGTGGACGGTCGAATTAACCTTTATATTCGTAGCGGCTTCACCCGTAAACCCACCGAACAATTCAGTGAACAGTGGCAAGTATTTAAACAGCTGTTTATCTAACTCGTTTAGCCTGTGCCTTCGCCGCACAGGCTAACACTCACGCACACCTCGCCTTACCTTAGTACTATTCACGCCCGAAGGCGTAGTTCGTTAGTATGCTTCTAAGTAATCCACGATACGTGCTGAGCTTTTGCCGTCGGTAGGGCCAGTATGGTCTCGTGTATATTCTGCCCGTTCCTTGGCGTACAAAGAGGGCTCGGCCAATTGCTTTTCTACCGCTTCTCTTAATTCACTAAAGCTATTGATGTGCAGCCCTATGTTTTCATAAATAACATTGTCTTTGCCAAATCGTTTTTCGAAACGGTATTTGAAAATTCCGCGATAAGACCATTTCAACTTGAAGAAATTGCATACAATCACCGGCTTAGACAGTGCGACAAATTCAAATAACGTACTGGAGGCTTCACTTAATAAGATGTCAGCGTCTTTCATAAACGGCAGAAGAGACAATTCGTATTCGCTAGCCACATACGCATTTTCAAATGCCGCCCACTTTTTTAGCTTCTTGCGTTGATTTTTATAAGCTTCACGGGTGTAGGTGAAGGTGTGAGGCTTAATAAGAATATTAAAATCTTCAAAGTAGCGAGGCCAATCATTAGGAAAGCGCTCTAATGAACTTGGGTTAAAAGTAGGGGCAAATAGCAGCGTCTTTTTGCTTTTGTCTAAACCTAGCTTGGCATAATCGAGCCCGGCCTCTGTGTTGTTGTAAAGCGGATCGAGTTTGGAGAAGCCCACCTGCACAAAGTTGTCGTTGGGATATAGCTCTCTTATTTTTTTAAGCCTAAACTCACCCTCAATAAAACGCACGGTCATTGGGGTTACCGACTTATGATAATAGCTGGGTTTTGGGCCTACGCCATGCCCTAACTGAGCGGTTTTGCTGGCTTGATGGATTTCATCTAAGTACGCAAAAGCGTTACCAAAAAAGATCCAGTCTGGCTTATGTTCTACGTAATAGTCTCGGGCAGACTTGTCGTCTTCTACCCAATGATAGTTATAGGCAAGCGCGGTGAGTACTTGCGTAAATTTATCTTCGCTATTCTTATTTTTATAGCAAACAAACGTTATCTGATGCCCTCGTCGAGTGAGTTCTTCACAAATAGGAAGAAATTGAGGCAAGTAGTAGACATTCACGGTGTCAAAAACGATATTCATACAGATAATTAGACTCTTTTTACAATAAGAAAAGTAACTTTGTAAATTTGCTAACTAGCGTAACTCTTTGTTTATATTATAATGAGATGTCAATTTATAAACTAATCGTTGAGAGCCATGCTAAACGCCACATTATCAAAGTTCGGATACCCAGAAAGCCTTATTAAGACTTACGATTACTGGCATGTACTCTTAAGACCAGGCCAAGTCACTATTGGTTCTTTGGTACTTATTTGCAAAGAAGATGTCTATCAATATGCCGATATCTCTGAAGAGGCTGCTAGAGAGCAAAAACAGGTTATTGCTGATATCGAGAGGATACTGAAAAAGCGCTTCAACTTCAGCAAAATTAATTACCTTATGCTGATGATGGTCGATCCCGCCGTGCATTTTCATGTTATTCCACGTTACGATAGCCCTGTCACATTTTGTGAGAAGCAATTTGAAGACACCAGCTGGCCTAGCCCACCTAACTTAAAATCTGTCTTGCCTTTAGATGACATTTATCGTGATGAGTTGTTATCTACCCTTAAGGCCGACTTTGCATTGCTTTCTGTTCCGCAAATCAGTTCAGGTAAGAAGTACGGTCGTATGTATACCTCAGGGTGCTTTGATATTTTCCATCAAGGCCATCTCAATATCCTGAAAAAAACCAAGCAATTATGTGACTATTTAATTGTAGGCGTGTCTACCGATGAGTTAATTATTCAGTCGAAAGGTCGCCCGCCCCTCATTCCATTTGAAGAGCGAATTTCTATATTAGAGTCAAACCGCTATGTGGACGAAGTTATCCCACAAGTCGATAAGAATAAGCAAAAAGTGGTGGATGAATATCGTATTGATGCTATCTCGGTGGGGTCGGATTGGAAGGGTAAATACCCAAGCGTCACTTGTGAAATGGTGTATTTTGACTATACGCCAAATGTTAGCTCTACCGTATTAAAGCGCAAGCTGTAAGCCGTTAGCCGTTAGCCGTTAGCCGTTAGCCGCGAGAATAGCGATAAAGAAAGAAGAGCCAGACTGATGATGTCTGGCTCTTCTTTTTACTGTCTTATTGACCGAAGGTGGTACCGAAGAAGTCGCCTTCATTCCAGCTTGGCTTGTCTTCTTGGTTTGCCAGTGTCCAACCAATTTGTGCATTTACCTTGGTAAAGGTTTCTGCTGCATTCCAGTTAAACGGCTGGTGAATATCGTCGCTAGGCTTGTGGTAGTGAGTTGATAAAAACTGACCGAATACCTTGCTTCCATCCACATTAGGATCTTTCGATTTTAGGCCTGGTACCATAAACACCGCAGGCACACCTTGCTTTACAAACGCATAGTGATCAGAGCGAGTGAATAAGGCTTGTTCTGGCCATGGGTCTGGGCTTAGTTCGATATCTGCGTTAGCAGCGGCCTTTTCCACCGAGTCTTGTAAATCGCTGTGGTTTGCACCAAAGGCGATAACATCTGCAAACTCGTAAGTTAAAATAGGCATGTCTAGGTTAACGTTAGCCACCATTGAAGTAACAGGAACGGTCGGGTTACGGGCAAAGTAATCTGCACCTAATAAGCCTTTTTCTTCACCCGTTACCGAAACGAATAAAATTGAGCGTTTAGGCTTTTCTTTCATTTCGCTAAACAAACGCGCCGTTTCAAGCATCACAGAGGTACCAGAGGCATTGTCCATGGCACCGTTATTGATGTTGTCTTTCTTTACCGTTTTCGCAAAACCAATGTGGTCTGAGTGTGCAGAGAAAACCACGTACTCGTTTTTCAGAGTGGGGTCTGAACCTTCTAGCATACCTACTACGTTGGGGCTGCTTACCACTTCGTGAGTACTTTGTTTACTAAGAGAAACTGTACCTGGTAGTTCAAAACCTTTAGGCACTTTGTCTGCTTCTAGTTCAGCATACACTTCTTCTAGCGAGTGCTCTGCGCCGTCAAATAAGGTTTTTGCTGCCCCTTCACTAAGGTAAGCACCACCTTTTATTTGTGCAAAGGTATTCGCTGGCTCACCGTCTTCGTTTAGCCATGCCATACGGGGAGTATGTATATAGCTTAAACGGCTTTGATACGGACGAACTTTTTCATTTTTTGGCGTCGTGATGGTGATCATGCCAATAGCGCCACGCTCAGCAGCGTATTTTTGTTTTTGATACCCTGAAGCAAAGTGAGCGCCTTCTTCTGAGGGGAAGTCGCCTGGCTTACCGGCAAGTGTTACCACTATTTTGCCGTCTACATCCATATTTTCGTAGTCGTTATGGTCAAGTTCGTCAGCCACAATACCGTAGCCGACAAACACTAACTCACCTTCTACTTTTGCGTCAGTGGAAAGTAGGCTTGGGCCTGCTAAGTATTGCTTGGGGTATTCAAAATTAATGGTTTCGCCGCCACGGGTAAGGGTAAACGCTGGCGATTCTTGAATAAGATTAGCCTTACGAAAGTTAACGCGTTGAACGTAACCGTCGGTCCCAGCTGGCTTCAAACCATATTTAGCAAATTCAGTGGCTATGTATAACGCCGCCATTTCATGGCCTTTCGACCCTGTGTCACGGCCTTCTAACAAGTCGTCTGCAAGAAAAAATAAGTGTGACTTTATTCGTTGTGTATCAGGATTAAAGCCACTGTCTGTCGTTTCAGGTTTTTGTGCACATGCCGACAATGTCATTGCCGCCACTGCACCACCTATAAGTAGTTTTTTTATCATTATGTTTTCACCGTCTTTAAATCTGCCAACATAGTATCGTACAGAAGTGCTTTGGCAATATTTAACCCTGTATTTTTCCATCATTGCCCGTATAAATAGACCAATGTAAACTTCCGCTTCTTTGGCATAGTGTTTATTTGAGCAACTAAGAACAAACCATGAGTAACAACGAACCTTTATATCGAATACAATTTATTAGTCACGGTGAACGCTACGAACTGTACGTAAAAACCCTAACCCAAGGCGCGCTTTTTGGCTTCGTTGAAATAGGTGACTTTGTGTGGGACACCCACACCAGTGTAGTGGTAGACCCTAGTCATGAAAAACTGAAGTCAGAATTTGGCGATGTTTCAAAAACTTATATACCTATGCATAATGTCTTACGTATTGATGCTGTGAATAAAAAAGGAACGGCTAAAATTACTCAATTAGACAATAAGTCTGATAAAGTAACGTCATTCCCCCGACCCATATATACACCCAACAAAGAGTAACCCGCCGGGTTTGTTTCCGGCACTAAGGTTGCCGGAGGCCTAATGACTTTTCGTTATTTTTTTGCTTTATTGCTTAGCTTGGCAAGTTTTTCATCACTTGCCACCGCCGCTAAAGATGCCGAATTTTACACCTTGCTAGAGGAAATTTGGCAATATGAACTCAGTGTGTCACCGCTACTTGCATCTCGTCACGGTGACCATTCTTTAGCGGCACAACTGCCTGATATTTCTCCTGAAGCATTAGCTCGCAAGCACGGTATGTGGGTTCAATACCGAAACGCGTTGGAGAAATATAATGTTGATAACCTCTCCAATGACGGTTTTATTGCTTTGCTCATGCAAAAATACCGGTTAGATGATTATATTGATCAATACCGCTTTCGCGCGCACCTTATTCCAATTAATTCGGAATATGGCTTCCACGCTACCATGGCCGGATTACCTCACTTATCTCGTTTCAAAACCGACGAAGACTACCTCGCCTACATTCACCGGCTCCATAGTTTGCCGCCTTACTTTGAACAACAAATTAGCTATATGCGCCAAGGCTTAAAAGAAGGGTATACGCAACCGAAGGTGGTGCTGAAAGGATTTGATGAGGCAATAAAAGCCTACTTAGTTGACCGGCCTGAAGACAGTGGCTTTTATACGCCTTTTACGTCTTTTCCTGATTACTTTTCAGCTACTCAGAAAAAAGCCCTTAACGCTGCCGGTAGAGAGGCCGTTGAGAAAAGTGTATTACCGGCCTATCAGAAGTTTTATCACTTCATGGTAAATGAGTATATACCTGGCGCTCGCCAGTCTATTGCCGCTCAGCATTGGCCCGAAGGCGACGCCTACTATGCTAACCGAGCCAAGCACTACACCACCACGGATATGACGCCGCAAGAAATTCATCAGCTCGGGCTTCGCGAAGTAACGCGCATTCGAGAAGAAATGCAACGCATTGTGGATGAGGTCAAATTCCACGGTGACATCAACGATTTTATTCAATTTCTCCGTGAGGACCCACAGTTTTACGCAGAATCAGCGGAAGACTTGCTAAAAGAAGCGTCGTTTATTGCAAAAAAAATGGACGCTAAGTTACCTTCACTTTTTGAATACTTACCCCGCACCCCTTATGGCGTTGCGCCAGTACCCGATAATATTGCACCTAAGTACACCACTGGCCGCTACATTCATCCTAGTGGCGATGATAAACCTGGTTATTATTGGGTAAACACCTACGCCCTAGATAAGCGCCCGCTGTATGCCTTGCCTGCTCTCACTTTGCATGAAGCTGTGCCTGGCCACCATTTACAGATATCGCTGGCGGCAGAGTTAGACGCGCTTCCCATGGTGCGCCGCAATACTTATATTTCCGCCTTTGGTGAAGGCTGGGGGCTGTATTCAGAGTTTCTGGGGATAGAAGCCGGTATTTACGAAACCCCTTATGATAACTTTGGTCGTCTTAGCTATGAAATGTGGCGGGCGTGTCGCTTAGTGGTTGATACTGGCATGCACACTATGGGCTGGAGCCGTCAGCAAGCGGTAGATTATATGATGGAAAATACGGCCCTTTCTGAGCACAATGTGAATACGGAAATTGACCGCTATATATCTTGGCCCGCGCAAGCGTTATCTTACAAAATTGGTGAGATAAAAATAAAAGCATTACGTAAAAAAGCAGAAAAGGCATTGGGACAGCATTTTGATGTACGTAAGTTTCATCGGGCGGTATTAGAAAATGGTTCGGTTCCCTTGTTTATCTTAGAGCAACACATCAATACATTTATAAAACAACAAAAGGCAATAACACAATGATAGTGGTGGCATTTGCAGTGATGGGAGTTCTTCTCCTATTTTCCGTATACCTTGTGCTTCGCATGCAAAACTTGCAAAGGGAATTAGCCCTTACACGCACCTCGGCAAAACAAAGCAATAGTAAGGTTTCTCATGCGTACCGCAACCTAGTGCTGGTGACAGAAGCATTAGAGAAAAACCTGTCTACTCGCACTGAAAACGCCTTTAAACGCAGGCTTATTAATGCCCAGCAGCATGCTGCTTTTATGGTGCTTATGAGTAACTTTTCCACCATTGTAATGGCCTGCTGTGAAAAAGGAGCTTCCCTTGAAGAAGCGCTTAATCAGGTGTTAAAAAATGAAGAATTAAGCCTGACAGACCTGCAAGAAGTACTAAAGGAAATGCCAAGTAATGTTCGAATGGCTTGGTCTAAAAACTCAGCTGATGGGTTTATTGCCGCTTGTCAGCTTATTACAATCACCATCAGTGGCACCACAAAGTCGGCTGCACAAAAAGAAAACCAAGCGTCTTAGTTACCCTTCCTTTATTTCTATTTTTCATTGAGTTAGCTAAAAGGCAGCGTGAAACGCTGCCGCTTTGCTTGAAAACCCAAGTACGTACACTATAATACTGTACATAAATACAGTATTATAGTGTTTATGAAAGACCCATTATCTCTTTTACATAACAATCCAAACCTATGGCGAGCCCGTGATCAGCATGGCGCATGCGCACGTTTTGCCTTGGGTGTGGATAAACTAGATGAGGTATTACAAGGTGGTATTCATACATCAGGCATGATTAGAGTGTCCTGCGCAACAGGCTCGGGGGAATTGTCGCTCTTTAAACAAGTGATTAGTCAGCCTCGGGAGCATAAATTACGTGTATTCATTAACCCACCGGCTGAACTACAAGCCCCTTGGCTTGTTAGCCAAGGCATTGCCATAGAGCAAGTACTGATCATCACTCCCACTAACGACGCCGACGCCTTATGGGCGGCTGAGCAATGCCTTAAAAGCGCAGCATGTCATTGCGTACTGTTATGGAGTAACGCAATATCACCAAAAGAAGCCCGTCGGTTGCAAGTGGCGGCCAGCCACAACGATGCTCTATGTTTTTTATTTTCACACTTGAATAAAAATATGACATCCCTTCCGGTGGTACTTGATATCAAATTAGCCGTAAAAGAAAGCAACATCGTGGTGGATATTCTGAAACATCGGCAGGGCTGGCCAATCAATAACCTTGTTATTCCCTTTACTTGGACGCCTAGCAATCACGCCATTCAATGGGCAATGTTGAATAACAAAAGGAACCCGCGCCCTTTACACTCTGTGAGTTAGTCATGCTTTGGGCCTACTTTCATTGCTACCAACTCACCCTCGACACTTATGTGTCACAGCAAAGTGCATCGCCTTGCCCTGTGCCAACGGTGGTATATAACGAAAAAAATAACGCTGTCGTACAATTAAATCCACCAGCAAAAGACACGGGGCTAGACGTGGGGTTTGGTTTAGCACAAACCGCCGCCCTTTGCCCTCATGTCAATATTTTAACTTACCGTGCTGAGGCAGAAAGAGACACTTTGATTAGCTTGGCTCACCGATTATATCCATTAGCTTCGGATATTGTCCTTGAAGACACAAATAGCTTGGCAATACGTTTAGATAACTTAGTGCAGTATTACGGCAGCTACGAGGTATTGTGGAGTACCTTAACCCACGAAATCTCTCTCTCAGGCATTCACTATAATTATGCTACAGCGTGGGGAATAGAAGCTGCGCGACTGCTAGCCAAAAATCATCATAATAAAGTGAGTATCCAGACTGCAGATATTAGGGAAAGTCTCTCCACCTGCGCCCTTTCTCAAACAGAGTTAGACAGTAAAGCCATTACGTCGCTAGCAAAAGTGGGCATAACTCAAGTAGGGCAATTACTCAGTATGCCAGTTCACGAATTAGGCCGTCGTTTCACCAATGACACCATTCGCTACCTTACCGCCTTACGAGGAGAGACCTTTCCAACACGACAAGTATTTAGGCCTAGCGATACCTTTGAAAAAACCACCGCTTTGTCGTTTGAAGTAGAAAACACCCAACACTTACAGCCTTACCTTAACATTCAGCTTGAAACCCTGAGCCATTATTTAAGAGCCCGTAACCTTACAACGTCCGCCATTGAATTTCGTATTTCGTTCAGAGAGGTAAGCCCCCTACGGCTGGCGGTAAACGCCGCCTTGCCCACAACAGCACTAAAAGATTGGCTGGAGCTAGCCGTACTCAAGACAGAGCGCTTAGCGTTACCCGCCCCCGCTATTTCGTTAACCCTGACATGTTGCGAATTTGAGCCGACCGCAGGCGACAACGGCGATTTATTCTCGAACCGCTTCACCACATTAGCGCAAAAACAGCTTATTGGCCGCTTAAAAGCAAAGTTGGGCGACACAAGCACACAACAACCTTTGATGGGTAACAGTCATGCCTTTGAGAAAATGTGTACCTATGATGTACAGCATGCCACCGAGACTTACCAGTTTGATGCAGCACCCACCTTTTTGTTTAGCCAACCAAAACCTCTCACGCAAGGCAGTAAAATTTGTTTTGGCCCATTACGATTGCAAACCCTGTGGTGGGAAGAAGAAGCGCAACCACGGGATTACTTTATTGCGCAAACGCTACAAGGCAGGCGCTTACTCGTGTTTAAAGATCATCACAAGCGATGGTGGATGCAGGGAATATATAGCTAATGTACAGCGAGCTTTTTTGCCAAAGTCACTATAGTTTTTTAACCGGTGCATCTTCCCCCGCTCAACTGGTCACCACGGCGTCATTTTTAGGCTACGACGCACTAGCCATAACGGATGAATGCTCGGTGGCAGGTGTGGTACGCGCTTATGCGTCTATTACCCAGCAACGTTTACCCATAAAACTGATTGTGGGTAGCTATTTTGTTTTTGACGACACTTTTGCCTTCGTGTTGTTATGTCCAAATAAGGCCGCCTATTCTGAGCTATGCCGTATCATTACCAATGCCAGAAGGCGCTCGAAAAAGGGGGAATACCAATTAGCGGAATGGGACTTGCGTACTATTCGGCACTGCAAACTCATCTGGCTGCCTAGTACTCAGCAAGCCCACGACGACTATTGGGCCAAATGGCTAAGTCAACACTCGGCTATTCACACCCATATTGGGGCTCAACGTTTACTCGACGGTAACGACCATCACAGGTTTGCGACCTATAACCGCCTAGCACAGCACTACGACTTCCCCGTAGTAGCCTGCACGGGGGTATTAATGCACCATAGCGACGACTTAGCCCTGCAACATGTATTACAGGCTACCCGTGAACATTCCACCGTGAGCAACCTGGGTCGCCATGCAATCAGTAATGCAGAGCGTAGTTTAAGGCCCATCAATAAAATTCAAAAACTCTATCCCGAACGGTGGATAGACAACACATCTGTACTCGCTGGAAGCTGTCACTTTTCACTCAATGAAGTACGTTATCAGTATCCTGCCGAATTGGTGCCTACAGGCTATACAGCCATAGCCTACTTACGCCAGTGTGTTGAAAAAGGCATTCGCATACGCTTCCCAGAAGGCCTGAGCAAAAAAGTACGGGCCATAATTGAAAAGGAAATGAAGCTGATAGAAGAGCAGGATTATGCCTACTTTTTCCTGACGCTTTACGACATTGTGCAATTTGCCAAACAGCAGGGAATTTTGTATCAAGGCAGAGGTTCAGCCGCGAACTCTGTGGTGTGTTACTGCTTAGAAATTACGGCGGTAGACCCTCGGCAAATTAATGTACTATTCGAGCGTTTCATTTCTAAAGAGCGTGACGAGCCCCCAGACATTGATGTGGATTTTGAGCATCAAAGACGGGAAGAAATTATTCAATACATTTATAAAAAATATGGGCGCGAACGCACGGCCATCGCTGCCACCGTCATTTGCTATCGCTTTAAATCAGCCTTTAAGGACGCCGGTAAAGCACTGGGGTTCAATGAGTCTCAACTGAGCTTTATTGTGAAACAAATTAACCGTAGAGACAGTGTTATTCCTTGGCAATCCCAACTGGAGGGGCTTGGCCTTAAGGGAGATGACAAACGCGTAAAGCAGCTGATTAATATCACCGAGCAATTACTGGGTACCCCGCGGCATTTATCACAGCATGTTGGGGGCTTTGTTATTAGTTCAGGCCCCCTTTATGAACTGGTTCCCGTAGAAAACGCCGCTATGCCAGAGCGAACCATTATTCAATGGGACAAGGACGACATAGAGACCTTAGGGCTACTCAAAGTGGACGTATTAGCATTAGGCATGCTTAGCGCAATAAGGCGCACCTTCGCATTAATAAACAAACATTACCCCGTTCCTGTGAGCATTCCTTTCATTACCAAACTGGGAGACGACCCTCAGGTTTTCGACATGATTTGTAAAGCCGATACCGTGGGTGTCTTTCAAATTGAATCACGGGCTCAAATGTCTATGTTACCGCGGCTTAAGCCCCGCTGTTATTACGACTTGGTTGTGCAAATCGCCATTGTCAGGCCTGGGCCCATTCAAGGCGACATGGTGCACCCCTACTTATTAAGGCGTCATGGAAACGAGAGCATTAGCTACCCCTCGAATGAAGTAAAAAACGTGCTATCACGCACCATGGGCGTCCCTATTTTTCAGGAGCAAGTGATTCAACTTGCTATGGTTGCTGCGGGGTTTAGCGGTGGAGAAGCCGACCAACTTCGCCGTGCTATGGCCAGTTGGAAAAAAGACGGCAGAATTTTCGAATTTCGCGATAAATTAATAAAAGGCATGGTAGCAAGAGGCTATGACGAGAATTTTGCCCATAACCTGTTCGAACAAATAAAAGGCTTTGCCGGCTATGGCTTTCCGGAATCTCACTCGGCGTCCTTTGCAGTGCTAGCTTATGTATCCTGTTGGCTCAAGTTTTACTTTCCGGTTGAATTCTACGTGGCGCTACTGAATAGCTGGCCTATGGGCTTTTACTCTCCCTCTCAATTGGTGCAAGACGCAAAACGTCATAAGATTACGGTAATCCCCCCTTGTATCAACCAATCATGCTACGAACATCAGGTGGTTTATCATAAAGGCTATAAGAAAATTCAATTGGGATTAGCTATAATTAAGGGGCTGGGAGAGGCAACCGCCCATGAGTTATGCCGGCAACGCCCACTTGAAGGGTTTACACGCATTGAAACAATACAAGGCCTAAACATCAGGCGGGACGAACTTGAAGCACTTGCCAGTGCAGGGGCATTCAATGCGCTAACGGGTAACCGCTATCAAGCACGGTGGCGAATGATGGACAATCAAGCAACCCTGCCATTATTCGATGACTGCCCTAATAATGATAGTTTGGCCATTACGCCAAATGATGCAGACAACTTACTTGAAGATTATGCGGCTACTGGGCTGAGTACACACGATCACCCTGTGGCATTACTACACCGCGAAAAGTCACTTAACTACATTACAACGGCAGATAAGTTACACGGAAAAACGCACAAGTCGGTGGTAAAGGTACTTGGGTGTGTGACAGGACGCCAAGCACCGGGAACCGCAGCAGGGGTTACTTTCCTTACCCTTGAAGATCACACTGGCAACATGAATGTTGTGGTATGGGTATCTACTGCAAGAGCGCAGCAACCCACGTTTTTAAAAGCGAAGCTACTTCAAGTCAATGGCGTGATTGAGCGCTCTAAAGAGGGAGTCATTCATATTATTGCAGGTAAGCTGATAGACCGAACGCCCTGGTTAGCGTCTTTGTCGTTAACCTCACGGGATTTTCATTAAAGCTGAGACTCGGTGGTAAAACATTAATGCTGAATTGGAGTAACGTATGAAGCAGGTATTACTTTGTCTACTGCTTATGCTATTTAGCACGCAACTAAGCGCAGAAAAGTACATCGTTGGCGCGCAAAATATTGGCTACTACCCGCATTATGACTTCTCTGCATCAGAGGACAAAGGCGTAGGCTGGGCCATTCTTGAAGCCTTCTCGGCACACTCTGGCCATGAATTTATTTATCTAAGCATGCCAATACGTCGCTTACAACTTGAGCTACTGAAAGGCCATGTAGACTTTGTGTACCCTGACAACCCTGGTTGGTACAACCAAGTCACTAAAAATACCGACAAGCACTTTTCCTCTCCGCTAACCAACGCCATTACGGGCACCTTTGTATCAAAAGATAACACAGGTAATACCATGGCTCGCATTAAGCGAATAGCGATGCCATTAGGGTTTACGCCAGTGAATTGGCAGCAACAGGTAGACAAAAAACAAACTAAGCTGGTATGGGTATCCGATATTGAGGCAGGAATGTGGTTGGTACAAAAGCGCAGAGTAGATGCGATTGACTTAGAAATGCATGTGGCTTCGCATATTAGCAAAAATGTGAATGGACTGGCGCCTCTCACGTTAGATCTTACCCTGCCCCATAATGAAATCCCTTTCATGCTCTCGTCATTGCGCCACAAAGGTATTATTGATGAGCTAAATCAATTTATTGAAAATAACCCAAATAAGATAAGGGAAATAAAAAATACATACGGTATTATAAGTTTTCGCAAACTTAAGCCAGAATTGATGAAAGAGCAACGTGTCTCTGAAGCGCAAGTATGGCAATAATGAGTAACGAAGGATGACGTTAACGCGATGAAATCAAAAGTGAACACATGGGTTCTGAGACTAATAGCATTCACTATTTTTAGTGTATGCAGTGCTAACAGTATGGCCGATAAATTCGTTATTGGTGCACAGCGCCTTGACTACTTCCCTCACTATGATTTCACCTCATCCAGAGATAGAGGGGTAGCCTGGGCGATATTAGAAGCTTTCTCTAAGTACTCCGGCCATGAATTAGTGTATTTAAGTTTGCCGGTGAAACGCCTACAAATAGAGCTACAAAAAGGGAATATAGATTTCGTCTTTCCTGACAACCCTCGCTGGGATAACGGTATTCAGGCTACGCAAAAGAAAGTATTTTCCGAACCACTTGTTCACACGCTAACCGGCAGTTTCCTCACAGAAGAGAAACGGGGTCACACTATTTCATCCATTAAAACCCTTGCAGTACCTAAAGGCTTTACCCCGGTTAAATGGAAGCAGCGAATCAATAGTAACCTCGTTAAAGTGATTGAAGTCGACGACGTTTACGAGGGCTTACAACTTGTAAATCAGGGTAAGGCAGATGCGATTGATCTTGAGTATCATGTGGTGGACTATTTTGTAAAACGTTACCCACAACTCGCTGGCATTGAACTGGATATTACCCTTCCTTATAAAGATGTGCCCTTTCAGCTTTCAACCGTCAATCAACCTGAGGTTATCGCGCAGCTGAATCAGTTTTTAATTGAACATGCTAGTGAAGTGTCCCAAATTGTAAAATCCTATCAGATAAAACAACCTGATGCGTTGGTAAAACAGCTTACTCTTGGTATCAACGAAACGGCAAACAATCAGTAGTCGAGCCTTAAGTATTTCCCACTGTAAGAAATACTTAAGGTAAGTAATACAGAAACACCCGCCCATTAGCCCGCTCATAAAAATAAATATAACCAATTGAAAAGTATACCCTTTATTCAGTGGTCATGATTTTGCTTATCTAGAGCATAGATAAGGAGTAATCATGAATAAGGTATTCAAACATTTATTAATTTTCGCATTGTTCACGCCTACCTTAGCGCTTGCTAAGCAAACTGTCAGTGTGGATTACATGCACGGTTTTGACGATATTGATGGCGTGAGGTTTGCGTATCGCCCCGTTGAACAAACGCTAGCGACTGACTGGTTTGGCGATCTTAAGTTGTATTGGGAAGTGAGCGCAGTGGTATGGGAATATGGTGAAGATGATACACACAGTACCAGTTATGGTGTGTCTCTTACTCCGGTATTCATGAAACAAGTAACCACACTTTATGACAAATACCCCGTCTATTTAGAAGCTGGTATAGGCGCTAGTTATATTGGTGATCAAAAGGTTGCAGGTAAAGATATAGGCTCAAATTATCAATTTGAAGATAGGCTAGGTGTATTTATAGAGTTGGATAAAAATCAGCATGTGGCATTACGCTACATGCACTTTTCTAATGGCGGCCTAAACAACGATAACCCTGGGCTAGACTTCCTTAATTTATCTTACGCCTACCACTTTTAAACACCGATTTCTTATGGTCACCGATGCGTTGGGCTCAACGGTTGGTGACCGTATAACGCAATTCAACCTACATTTCCCTAGTACCTACCGCTAATCCTTGTCTATTACTCTATAGATAGGCTATGAGTAAAGTATACAAAGAAGAATAAAGCGCCCTTATGAACCTAAAATGCACCCTACTATTGTGCGGTATGTGCTACCCATTACCTGTGTATGCTAACCCAACCCCTGACTGCGATATTGAGAAAAACACTAAAATAACGGCGCAAGCGCCAGCAAGTTTGCTTCCCTGCTTTGCCTCCCCTTCTCCTGCTATAAGGGATGACTACGCATTGACTACATTTAGCCATATTCTGCGCACGGGTCAGGTCAGTGAGGCCGCGCTTGTTAGTATGATATTGGATATTCAAGAACAGTTGCGCAATCCGCGTATTAAACAGTACCACAAAGCCTTTCTTACCTTAGGGTTAGCTGAAATTGCTCGCGTTGATAGAATTACGCCGTTTCTTAATGAGAGTCAGCGCAAGGCGTTAGTAGAAACAGCAGTATTTCTATTTAAAACCACCACAGACTTTACTGGCTTTGATGATAAGTACGGCTATATTCATCAAATTCCTCATACTGCTGATCTAGTCTTGCAGCTAGCGTTAAATGAACGTATTTCTCAACACCAACTTATTGCCTTAGCACAATCATTGAAAACAGTGATCAACCCAAGCCAAGTCGTTTTCTATCACACAAATGAACCGGATAGATTAGCAAGAGCCAGTATTTACCTATTCTTACGAAAAGAGCTAAGTGAAGCATTTATTACTCAATGGTTAGAAGACGTGTCTTTGCCCCCCAATGGTAGTTGGGAAGCCGCTTATCAAAGTAAGAAAGGACTAGCAGCCATGCATAATGTGAAGGGCTTTTTAGGCCGACTATTACTGACAAGCTACGATAAACAGAACGAAAGGATTGCACTGGTACACGCGCATGCGCTAGCACAGTTAAGACGTGTAAGGTAAACGCCAGAAAGCAAAAAACCCGCCGTAAGGCGGGTTTTTCTAATAGGGACTTGGCAGTGTCCTACTCTCACATGGGGAAACCCCACACTACCATCGGCGCTAATACGTTTCACTTCTGAGTTCGGAATGGGATCAGGTGGTACCGTATCGCTATGGCTGCCAAGAAATTTGGTAACAATTTGGGAAAGTTTGATATTAATTCAATCAGTGAGTAACTTACTTTTTACTCTATCTTGCTTTTAGCTTGTCTTTGCTTACAACGCCAACTTCTCACGAAGCCTTTTAGGCGTTGTATGGTTAAGCCTCTCGGGCAATTAGTACAGGTTAGCTTAACGCCTTACAACGCTTCCACACCCTGCCTATCAACGTCATCGTCTATAACAACCCTTCCAGACCTTAAAGGTCAGGGATGACTCATCTTTGGGCCGGCTTCCCGCTTAGATGCTTTCAGCGGTTATCCGTTCCGAACGTAGCTACCGGGCAATGCCATTGGCATGACAACCCGAACACCAGCGGTTCGTCCACTCCGGTCCTCTCGTACTAGGAGCAGCTCCCATCAATCATCCAACGCCCACACCAGATAGGGACCGAACTGTCTCACGACGTTCTAAACCCAGCTCGCGTACCACTTTAAATGGCGAACAGCCATACCCTTGGGACCGACTTCAGCCCCAGGATGTGATGAGCCGACATCGAGGTGCCAAACACCGCCGTCGATATGAACTCTTGGGCGGTATCAGCCTGTTATCCCCGGAGTACCTTTTATCCGTTGAGCGATGGCCCTTCCATACAGAACCACCGGATCACTATGACCTACTTTCGTACCTGCTCGACGTGTCTGTCTCGCAGTTAAGCTAGCTTATGCCATTGCACTAACCTCACGATGTCCGACCGTGATTAGCTAACCTTCGTGCTCCTCCGTTACTATTTGGGAGGAGACCGCCCCAGTCAAACTACCCACCAGACACTGTCCACATTCCCGATAAGGGAACTATGTTAGAACATCAAACATACAAGGGTGGTATTTCAAGGACGGCTCCACATCATCTAGCGACAATGCTTCAAAGCCTCCCACCTATCCTACACATGTAGGTTCAATGTTCAGTGCCAAGCTGTAGTAAAGGTTCACGGGGTCTTTCCGTCTAGGTGCGGGTACACAGCATCTTCACTGCGATTTCAATTTCACTGAGTCTCGGGTGGAGACAGCGTGGCCATGGTTACACCATTCGTGCAGGTCGGAACTTACCCGACAAGGAATTTCGCTACCTTAGGACCGTTATAGTTACGGCCGCCGTTTACCGGGGCTTCGATCAAGAGCTTCGTCCGAAAACTAACCCCATCAATTAACCTTCCGGCACCGGGCAGGTGTCACACCCTATACGTCCTCTTACGAGTTTGCAGAGTGCTGTGTTTTTAATAAACAGTCCCAGCCACCTGGTCACTGCGGCCTCCATGTGCTTACGACGCGAAGTCTTCACACACAGAGGCGTACCTTCTCCCGAAGTTACGGTACAATTTTGCCGAGTTCCTTCACCCGAGTTCTCTCAAGCGCCTTAGTATTCTCTACCTGACCACCTGTGTCGGTTTGGGGTACGGTTCATATAATCATAAGTTTAGAAGCTTTTCCTGGAAGCAGGGCATCAACAACTTCACTCCCTTGGGAGCTCGTCTCGTGTCTCGACTTTAAGAACCCGGATTTACCTAAGTTCTCGGTCTACGCACTTTCACTTGGACAACCAACGCCAAGCTTGCCTAGCCTTCTCCGTCCCTCCATCACTGATTATATAAGTACGGAAATATTAATCCGTTTCCCATCGACTACGCATTTCTGCCTTGCCTTAGGGGCCGACTTACCCTGCCCTGATTAGCATGGGACAGGAAACCTTGGTCTTCCGGCGTGGGAGTTTTTCACTCCCATTATCGTTACTCATGTCAGCATTCGCACTTGTGATATGTCCAGCAAGCTTTACAACTCACCTTCATCCACTTACACAACGCTCCCCTACCCAGCACAGTAAACTGTGCTGCCGCAGCTTCGGTATATTGCTTAGCCCCGTTACATCTTCCGCGCAGGCCGACTCGACTAGTGAGCTATTACGCTTTCTTTAAAGGGTGGCTGCTTCTAAGCCAACCTCCTAGCTGTCTGTGCCTTCCCACATCGTTTCCCACTTAGCAATATTTTGGGACCTTAGCTGGCGGTCTGGGTTGTTTCCCTCTCCACGACGGACGTTAGCACCCGCCGTGTGTCTCCCGGATAGTTCTCATTGGTATTCGGAGTTTGCAAAGGGTTGGTAAGTCGGGATGACCCCCTAGCCTTAACAGTGCTCTACCCCCAATGGAATTCGTCCGAGGCTCTACCTAAATAGATTTCGGGGAGAACCAGCTATCTCCCGGTTTGATTGGCCTTTCACCCCCAGCCACAAGTCATCCCCTAACTTTTCAACGTTAGTGGGTTCGGTCCTCCAGTTGATGTTACTCAACCTTCAACCTGCTCATGGCTAGATCACCGGGTTTCGGGTCTATACCTAGCAACTCAACGCGCAGTTAACACTCGCTTTCGCTACGGCTCCGCTATTCGCTTAACCTTGCTACTAAATATAAGTCGCTGACCCATTATACAAAAGGTACGCAGTCACCCCGAAGGGCTCCCACTGCTTGTACGTATACGGTTTCAGGTTCTATTTCACTCCCCTCACAGGGGTTCTTTTCGCCTTTCCCTCACGGTACTGGTTCACTATCGGTCAGTTAGGAGTATTTAGCCTTGGAGGATGGTCCCCCCATATTCAGTCAAGATAACACGTGTCCCGACCTACTCGATTTCACTGTAAAGCACGCTTTGTGTACGGGGCTATCACCCTGTATCGCTCCTCTTCCCAAAGGATTCCACTACACACTAAACAGCTTAAGGGCTGTTCCCCGTTCGCTCGCCGCTACTAGAGGAATCTCGTTTGATTTCTTTTCCTAAGGGTACTTAGATGTTTCAGTTCCCCTCGTTCGCCTCGTTACACTATGTATTCATGTAACGATACCTGTAAACAGGTGGGTTTCCCCATTCGGACATCTGTGGCTCAAATGCATTTTGTCGGCTCACCACAGCTTTTCGCAGACTTACACGTCCTTCATCGCCTCTAACTGCCAAGGCATCCACCGTATACGCTTCGTCACTTAACCATACAACCCTAAAAAGCCTTGAGTATCGGCCTCATGTCCGCCTTTTGAAATCGGACAAGGGTAATGTTGTATGCATGACAAGCTAATCGGAAGAATTGCCTTGCTATCAATCAATGTTGATAACAAGCAATTCAAGTCAAGTAGAGTAAAAAGTACGTCTTTCGACTTCTCAGTTACTCAATTTTGATTGATTACTATTAATATCAGCTTTCCAAATTGTTAAAGAACTATCGTGCAAAATCATGACGCTTTTTGTCATGACTTTTGCGCAAGGAGGACTCACAGTACTCTCAGGAGTATCGTAAGTATCCAAGTTTGTTCATTTACGAACAAAACAATCTGTGTAGGCACTGCATCAAGTGCGTCTTTCGACGTAATGGTAAGGAGGTGATCCAACCCCAGGTTCCCCTAGGGTTACCTTGTTACGACTTCACCCCAGTCATGAAACACAAAGTGGTAATCGTCCTCCCGAAGGTTAGACTAACTACTTCTTTTGCATCCCACTCCCATGGTGTGACGGGCGGTGTGTACAAGGCCCGGGAACGTATTCACCGCAGTATTCTGACCTGCGATTACTAGCGATTCCGACTTCATGGAGTCGAGTTGCAGACTCCAATCCGGACTACGACATTCTTTAAGGGGTCCGCTCCACATCACTGTCTCGCTTCCCTCTGTAAATGCCATTGTAGCACGTGTGTAGCCCTACACGTAAGGGCCATGATGACTTGACGTCGTCCCCACCTTCCTCCGGTTTGTCACCGGCAGTCTCCTTAGAGTGCCCAACTTAAGGCTGGCAACTAAGGACAAGGGTTGCGCTCGTTGCGGGACTTAACCCAACATCTCACGACACGAGCTGACGACAGCCATGCAGCACCTGTGTCTGAGTTCCCGAAGGCACCAATCCATCTCTGGAAAGTTCTCAGCATGTCAAGTGTAGGTAAGGTTCTTCGCGTTGCATCGAATTAAACCACATGCTCCACCGCTTGTGCGGGCCCCCGTCAATTCATTTGAGTTTTAACCTTGCGGCCGTACTCCCCAGGCGGTCTACTTAGCGCGTTAGCTTCGCTACCACGACTTAAAGCACAACAGCTAGTAGACAGCGTTTACGGTGTGGACTACCAGGGTATCTAATCCTGTTCGCTACCCACACTTTCGCACATGAGCGTCAGTCTTTGGCCAGGGAGTCGCCTTCGCCACTGATGTTCCTCCAGATATCTACGCATTTCACCGCTACACCTGGAATTCCACTCCCCTCTCCAAGACTCTAGTCTGCCAGTTCTAAATGACTATCCCAGGTTGAGCCCGGGGCTTTCACATCTAGCTTAACAAACCGCCTGCGTGCGCTTTACGCCCAGTAATTCCGATTAACGCTCGCACCCTCCGTATTACCGCGGCTGCTGGCACGGAGTTAGCCGGTGCTTCTTCTGTTGTTAACGTCACGGCTAGCAGGTATTAACTACTAACTTTTCCTCACAACTGAAAGTGCTTTACAACCCGAAGGCCTTCTTCACACACGCGGCATGGCTGCATCAGGGTTTCCCCCATTGTGCAATATTCCCCACTGCTGCCTCCCGTAGGAGTCTGGACCGTGTCTCAGTTCCAGTGTGGCTGATCTTCCTCTCAGAACAGCTAGAGATCGTGCCTTGGAGCCATTACCTACCAACTAGCTAATCTCACTTGGGCCTCTCTTTGCGCCGGAGCCTAAGCCCCGTTTGGTTCGAAAACATTATGCGGTATTAGCAGTCGTTTCCAACTGTTATCCCCCTCGCAAAGGCAAGTTCCCAAGCATTACTCACCCGTCCGCCACTCGTCATCTTCTAGCAAGCTAGAAATGTTACCGTTCGACTTGCATGTGTTAGGCCTGCCGCCAGCGTTCAATCTGAGCCATGATCAAACTCTTCAATTAAATATATCGAAATATGAATCGTCGTTGTGACACTCTTAACGAGTGCCCACACAGATTGTCTTGTTTAAATTGTTAAAGAACATTGCAACTTCGTCGCAATTCACTAGAAGCCGTTGCTTCTTAGTGGCTCACCCTGTTCGAGTGAGGTGCGCATTATACGCTGGAAGTTTTTGTTGTCAACACTTTTTGAAAATTTATTTTCTGAAGCGTTCCTTCTAAACTCCCGTCTTTACTGGCCTATAAAGGTAGTAGAGACTTACTTCAGGAGGCTTGCTGTTTTGCTTTTCCCCCGAAGCGGATGCGCATTTTAGGGAAATGAGCGCTCACGTCAACAAGTATTTTCAAAAAAGTGTCATATTCCTTTTGTTTGCTCAAAATACCCTCACCATGCATATATATTGTACTGTTTTTCACAGTTTTTATGGGTACCTACCTTCTCTAGCGGCTGTAGCCTGAAATAATGAGGGTATTGGTACTGATTAAATAAAGGTATACCATCGTATCCACAAATAAGAGGTTTAAAGGACAGCAACAGTGGCGCTACGTACTTATCATTCTATTAATCCGCAACTTGGTGCAGGCTGCTATGTTGATGAGTCATCGATAATAGTAGGCGACGTCATATTAGAAGACGATGCCAGTATATGGCCCTTAGTGGCAGCTCGCGGTGATGTAAATAAAATAAGAATTGGCCAACGCTCAAATATACAAGACGGCAGCGTACTTCACGTCACCCGGAAGTCACCACAAAACCCTGACGGGTTTCCATTAATCATTGGTGATGATGTTACCGTCGGTCACAAGTGTATGCTGCATGGTTGTACCTTAGGGAATAGGATTCTAGTGGGTATGGGCGCAATAATAATGGATGGTGTAGTGGTAGAGGACGATGTGTTTATAGGGGCGGGTACGCTGGTGCCGCCAAATAAACGATTAGAAAGCGGTTATTTGTATGTGGGCAACCCGATGCAGAAGAAGCGTCCCCTAAAAGCGTCTGAACGGGCTTTTTTGAAACAGTCTGCCGTGAATTACGTTAATCTCAAAAATGAGTATTTGTCACTGGTGTAATCCCCTCTCTTTTATACAGCGTAATCTGCCTCAAGTGACTACGCTGTATCACCGATTCGAGGCGCTTTTTAACTCACTATGGCACGTAGCTCAGACACGACTGTTTTTGTCTGTGGTGTTTTACCGGTCCAAATCTGAAAAGCGCTAGCAGCTTGCTCTACTAACATACCTAGCCCATCGAAACACTGATTCACGCCTAGCGCTTTTGCTTCCCGCATAAACAACGTGGGAGAATTTTTGTAAACCATGTCATAGACCACCTCACAATCCTCTAAGACTTTTGCGTTCATGCGACAAGGCAGTTCATTGTGCAAACTTGCCGCTGTGGAATTAATGATGACGTGGGGTTTTACACTTGCGATATTATCAAGTGACACAACCGACAAGCGAGTGTGGTTGGTTTCATTTGCTACCTGCTCTGCCCGAGCGATTGTTCTATTGGTCATAATAAGAGATGCCACGCCCGCCTCTAGCAAGGGTGAAATCACCCCTCTCGCTGCACCACCGGCGCCAATGAGCAATACTCGTTTATTTTTTAAGGCTACGCCATTATTAAGTAAATCATTCACCAAGCCTACGCCATCAGTGTTGAACCCCTTTATGGTTCCATCCTCATGGTTCATTAATGTATTTACTGCTTTGGCATCTTTCGCCGCTTGATCATCCACCTGTGCTAAATGATAAGCATCTAGCTTAAACGGCATGGTGACGTTACACCCAACAGCATCTGGCTGCGCTAAAAAACGGGTGGCTGCCTCTACAAACCCCTCTTCAGGGGCAAGTATTTTTTCATAGGAGATGTCTTCATTACATTGCTGAGCAAACATTTGATGAATAGTTGGTGATAAACTCTGAGCAATAGGGTTTCCAAATACAGCGAATTTTTTCATGGCGATACGCGATTTCTTTAAATCAAAACAAAAAAGTGACAAACAGATTGATGAGACTACACCATATTACCGCATAGGTGGAGAAGAGAAGGTTCGGGAATTGGCGAATAGGTTTTACGACGTGATGGAAAATGATACTTATGCCAGCGAGCTACTGTCCATTCATCCTCAACCACTCGACAGGATCCGCCATGTGTTCTTTCTTTACTTAAGCTTGTGGCTTGGGGGCCCCGATATTTATCAGCAAGAGTTTGGCCACCCTCGGTTACGCGCGCGCCACCTACCTTTTACTGTGTCGCCAGCATTAAAAGAACAATGGATGTACTGCATGCGCAAAGCAATGATGACAACAGTAAGTGATGTTGCCCTTGCGCAAACGCTGTTACAGGCCCTAGATCAGCTAGCCGAGCATATGATTAATACGAAGTAAAATGCATACCGACACGCTTGTCGGTATGCATGGATTATTGCGGTATGTTTACCGTTTTTTGCGTCAGGCTAAAAAGTGTAGCCCACAGAAACCGTGTACACCCAAGGGTCTATTTCAATACTGTCTACGCTACCTTTTGCATCACCCACGTTAAAAGAGGCTTCGGTATCAATATCAATAAACCGCACCGACGCATTAATATGCCATTTTTTATCTATGTTGTAGTCCATCCCCACCTGCGCTGATAACCCAAATGAATTATCGAGAGACAAATCACTTAAACCCGCATCGCTATTGGCGTCAGTAAATTCCTCGTCAAAGATGAAGGTGTAGTTTATACCTGCCCCAATATAGGGTTGGAATGCTGAATCAGGATTGTTGAAGTAATAGTTAGCAGTGAGTGTGGGGGGTAAATGCGTGACTTCCCCAAGTTTATTTCCTGTTGTTAGCGGATCGGGTAGGGAGAAGTTTACATCGTGAGTAAATGGTGTAGCTGCCAATAATTCAATATTGATATTGTCAGTTACGAAATAAGCGATATTTAAACCTAGCTGGGTATTGTTATCGATGGTGAGCGATACCCCCAAGTCACTGCCGCCTGCGGTGATATTAGATGCGCTTTCGTCAGGTGCAACTGAGGTAAGGCCGCCTCGAATAATCCAATCACCTTGTTGATGAGCTAGGGCGACAGGTGAAGCCATTAGAACGGAAAGGCATAGTGCTGAAAGTGTCTTTGTGCGCATAGTGTGTCTCTTGTGTGTTGTTGAAGATACACGCACTTTACAGGTTTAATTTTATCAACCTTTGATCCAGCGCAAATAGCCTAATCCAGTGACGTTACGTTGTCATCATGATTGATATAGATCAAATGCGCCCTTCTTGAAGGGCACAAATTACTACCAGTTTGTTGGTTTCAGCCAATCTGTCAGCTTTGCTTCTGCACTCCCTGGTGCTGGGGTATAACAATACTCCCATCTGGCTAGGGGTGGCATTGACATAAGAATAGATTCGGTTCTTCCGCCCGTTTGCAAGCCAAACAACGTGCCTCTGTCAAACACCAAATTAAACTCGACGTAACGCCCCCTGCGATACAACTGAAAATCCCGCTCTCGCGCTGAGTACTGGTTTTCTTTTCGTTTTTCGACAATAGGGATATAAGCATCAAGATAACCATTGCCTACTGCCTGCATATAGGCAAAGGATTTTTCAAACCCCCATTCGTTTAGGTCGTCAAAAAACAAACCACCTACGCCTCGGGTTTCATCTCTATGTTTTAAATAGAAATACTTATCGCACCAGTCTTTATAGGTTTGATAAACCTCTTCACCGAAAGGCGCACAAAGCTTTTTCGCGGTATCGTGCCAGTGCACAACATCTTCTTTAAACGGATAGAATGGCGTGAGGTCAAACCCACCACCAAACCACCAGATGGGGGCTTCACCTTCTTTTTCGGCAATGAAGAAACGAACATTGGCATGCGAAGTGGGCACGTAAGGGTTATGAGGATGAATGACAAGTGACACGCCCATGGCTTGGAAGTTTCGCCCCGCCAGCTCAGGTCTATTTGCCGTTGCTGACGCAGGCATTTGACTGCCAAAAACATGAGAAAAGTTGACACCGCCTTGTTCAATAACCGCCCCGTTTTTGATCACACGAGAACGGCCACCGCCACCTTCTTCTCTTATCCAGCTGTCTTCTACAAATTGCCCTTTGCCATCGGCTAACTCTAACGTCTGACAAATATTGTCTTGTAGACTTAACAAGTAGTGCTTTACTTGCTCAATAATGTCTTTCGCGCTTTTGCCATCTAATGTCAGTGCTTCACTCATGCTCTTATAATATCCCCAGTTTCGCCATCTCTGATGGTACTTGGTTTGCTGCTCTTCCCTACACTACCCTCTACATACAACACGCTGTCCGCAAAAATAGTTTTTGCTTCATCGAGGGTTCGTGCTGGGGGTTGGCCAGTAAGGTTAGCGCTTGTGGAGACAACTGGCTTTCCTAAGGTTTCACACATGGCGCGCACTGTTGGGTGATTAGATACCCTCACCGCTATTTTATCGTGCTTCCCGGTTAACCACATTGGCGCTGATGTCGACTTGGGCAACAACCACGTATTTGGTCCAGGCCAGCTAGAGAAAATCTCTGTGCGCATATCAGGGCGAATTGCGTTGTCATTTACATAGGGTAAAAGTTGGGAATAATTGGCTGCAACGAGAATAACGCCTTTTTCAATGGGTCGCTGTTTTATCTCTAGAAGCGCTAACACAGCAGATTCGCTGTCAGGATCGCAACCAATGCCCATTACCGCTTCGGTGGGATATACCAATAACATACCGTTTTCGAATGCCGCTACCATAGGATCTTGGCTGGCTACCGAATACTGGTTTTCACTCGTCATTCTAACGTGTCTCTAAAGTTAACTAATGTGTTCTTTCTTGAAACCACAACTGGGCTGAGGACAACATATTTGCCCCTTTTTCTCTATGAGTAGAGACCAACCACAGCTTGGGCAAGCTTCATCGATGGGTTTGAAATTTAGCACATATCGACATTGGGGATAATGATTACACGCGAAAAATTGTTTGCCATATTTGTTTGTGCGAGCAGTTAACTGCCCCTTTTCACATTTAGGGCATGTAACCTGGGTGTCTTCTTTCTGCTTTATGGCAGAGATATAGTGGCACGAGGGAAAATGAGTACAGCCAATGAACATACCGAATCGACCTTTTTTAATGGCCAAATCAGACGAACATTCAGGGCACTGAACACCCTCTAGCGTTTTTAAAAGTGCGGTTTGATTATCGTGAAGGGGTTTACTGAACTCGCATTGCGGATACCCACTACAACCGATAAAAGGGCCAGACTTACTGTGTTTTATTTCCAACGGCTTATTGCACTGCGGACACTGGCCAAAATTATGCTCAAGGGCGTGAGCATCTGCAGAAAACAGCGAATGATCGATTTTCGACATAGGTAACTACAGTGACGAGTTGCACATTAGTGCAACACGCCATCGGGTTCATCGAATAATAAATCTTCCATTTGTGCGTAGGCTTTTTCTTTTCCTGGCACATTAAATAACACCATCAGCACTACCCACTTAAGGTCTTCTAGACAAAATTCCGTCGAGTCTATTTCCATCACTC
This sequence comes from Alteromonas sp. B31-7, assembly GCF_015767655.1. Lineage (NCBI taxonomy): Bacteria > Pseudomonadati > Pseudomonadota > Gammaproteobacteria > Alteromonadales > Alteromonadaceae > Alteromonas > Alteromonas sp. B31-7. The sequence continues at coordinate 27,617 of NZ_CP065233.1, read as the reverse complement.
TGTCTATCACCATTTCTCGGGTTGACGCATCCAACACCGCCACCTGCTCTAGAAATAATAAGAAACCTCTACACTCTACATCAAGACGCATTTGCTCTTCATGAGTATAAATTCGACTTAAGCTGGTGCTAATCCCTTTACAGAAATAAGGATTGATATCTGTTTCTTGTAACGCAGCCAACTTTTCCAACCACGCTAATGCTTTGTAAATCTCATCGTGATGAAAACCCGCGCGCACAAGTTCTTCTGTTAATTCGTCCTGATCTACACGAATTTCAGTTTCGCTGTGAATGAAGTTTTCAAACAGATACATGAGGATGTCGAACATGTTATTTCCCCCTCAATTTAACGTAGCCACCAGGGATAGCAGCTACAAGACCACGCAACTCATATTCTAATAATTCTGCCATAGCCTGCTGAACAGGCATACTGCAACGCTGCGCTATTACATCAATAGCGGTGATGTCGTAATCCACACTATCTAATAATTTATCGGTTGCCAAGTTATTCACTTCACTTTTTTCGCTAATGTTGTTGCCCTTACCTAAATCAGCATAAGGTTGAACTGCAATTTCGTCGAAAATATCGTCAACACGCGTCACCAGTTTAGCGCCCTGCTGAATTAGCCAATGACAACCTTCAGAATAAGCATGGGATATACTACCCGGAACTGCAAATACTTCTCGCCCCATATCTGCGGCCAAATTCGCAGTTATCAAGGTGCCACTCTTTATTTTCGCCTCAACCACCAACGTACCCAGTGTCATCGCGGCAATAATTCTATTTCGCCGAGGGAAATGCCAAGGGTTCGCGGTTACCCCTGGGAAAAACTCTGTAATACAGGCACCATTTGCGCTAATGATGTCTTGGTGAAGCGCCGAGTTCTTTCTAGGGTAAACCTTATCAGGCCCAGTTCCCATAACAGCAATAGTCCCCGCGTTTTGAATCATCGCGCCTTTATGCGCGGACGCATCAATACCCGTTGCAAGGCCACTTGAGACCACCACACCATGGTTAACTAATTGTTCGGCAAACCCTTGTGCAATGTCTCTACCTTGAAAACTCGAATTACGACTGCCTACAATCGCAATTTGAGGTGCATTGAGCAGCGTCACATTACCTAATACGAACAAGATAAGCGGAGGGTTTTTTAATTGCTTCAATAAGCGAGGGTAATGTTCGCAAGTTATGGTGACGACATGGTGTGAGTGACTTTGTGCCAACCATTGCTCAGCTCGCAACACCAGTCGAAGGTTGATATGTTGGCATAGCTCGGCCAATTTAGGATTTTGTAGATTCCCTTCACTGTGCATTTTGACGATTTCAATGGCGTCAAGATGCAGTTTGTCTATGGCATCAAGCCACTTACCCGCCCCCACTTTCAACGCTGATGCAAGAATTAACCATGCTTTTTGGTGCTGGTTTAATTGAGCCAAGTTTTTGGTGTTCATTGCCGCTCCTGGTTTTATGCGGCACTGGGCGTGTTGTTAGGGCTTAGCTACAATAAACCCCTTTGTTATGCCTTCACTTGCCCGCGATATAAGGCCGTAGCTCGCCTTATTAAAAGTTTTAAAAATAATGATTTCGCCAACTTTTAGCGCTGGCTGTGCCAATTTTTTTGAAAAGAGATTGAGACCGTCGGCACCACCTGGCTCATCAATATACTGTGGCCGTTTTCCATCTATAATGTCGGGGCCCGCCGTGTAAACACCCATGACCATACCGGGCGCCACGTCAGCGTTACCTAAGTTAACAATGACCACATCATACTTCCCTAATAAATTGTGATCGTGTAAGTCGCCTACAATTACACCCTGTTGTTGCTTAGCCGCTTGAAGATGTAAATCTGGCATCCGATCGGGCATATAGGGAATGAGTTTGTCGCCCCGCTTCGCTTCTTGAAAAGATTGCGTCATTCTTAGGACATCTACGCCATCTTGTGCAGAAGAAAACCGTGTTGTATTAGCAATATGAGTAAGCTGTACCCCAAGTACCTCTCCATCTGGTGCATAGATAGTAGATTGCTTTCTTACCACTTGTAACTGATCCTCAGTACCGTTTGTTAGAGAACTAAGAATTAAATTATCGTCGACAAAGCGGACATTTCCATGATGATTGCCTAATACGTAAGGCAAGGTCTGATAGGTGTCCTCATCCACCACGTGGTGTTGATGAATATAGGGCTGCATAGCGGAGGCAGGCAGAATATCGATAGGGACAGCTTTCACGCTTTTGCGTGAAGCGGGACTAAGGACAATAACCGGCTTTTCCCTTTTTAAAGACATCACTGGCTGACCATTAAAAAAGGCTAAATTGATAACATCGCCTGGATAAATAAGGTGTGGATTCTGTATTTGGGTGTTGGTTCGCCATAGTTCCGGCCACACCCATGGCTCATCAAGAAAAACAGAGGCAATGTCCCACAAGGTATCCCCTTTTTTTACCGTATAGGTCTGCGGCGCATCGGCCTTAACTTGGCGGGCAGAGGCAGGCACACTTATCAGCATAATAAAAATTAGAATACCTAACGCGGCATGTTGTAATCGCTTTTTTGAATTAAACATTTGTAGTTTTTTCGCTGCCCATTGCTGTTGAAATTTCAGACAATAACGTTATATGCACTAATAACTCAGAATAGTGAGTTTGACTAAAAAAGTGCACCAAATGACGTGATATACGTTAGAATAGTAACTCAACAGGCACTGTAAAGTGTGCTGGCTATTAGATCGTATATGAATTTATACAGCGAAAAGGTTAAGTAAGCGACACATGGCTATATTAGACGTATTAAGTTTTCCAGACGAACGCCTTCGTACCGTGGCAAAGCCGGTAGAAGAAGTGAACGACGAAATTAAACAACTTGTTTCTGACATGTTTGAAACCATGAAAGACGAAAATGGTATTGGTTTAGCGGCAACGCAAGTCAACCGTCACGTTCAAGTTGTTGTCATGGACGTCTCGGAAGATCAAAACGAGCCCCGCGTATTCATTAATCCTGAAATAACCCGTAAAGATGGCAGTACTATTAGCGAAGAAGGCTGCCTTTCGGTTCCGGGTAATTATGCGAAAGTGGAACGCGCAGAAGCGATTACTGTTAAAGCGTTAAACGAAGAAGGTGAAGCCTTTGAGCTTGATGCTGAAGGGCTTTTGGCTATTTGTATTCAACACGAACTTGACCATCTAAAGGGTAAGTTGTTTATTGATTACCTTTCACCACTTAAACGCCAACGTATTCGTAAAAAATTAGAAAAAGACGCTCGCCTTGCAGCGCGTGCCTAAGGGTTGATGTGACTACACCACTACGCATTGTATTCGCGGGTACACCCGACTTCGCGGCAAAACACCTAGCTGCGTTACTTGAAAGTGACCATCAGGTTATTGCCGCGTATACGCAGCCAGACCGTCCGGCAGGACGAGGGAAAAAGCTAACCCCAAGCCCAGTGAAAGCCATGGCACTTAGCCACGAAATCCCTGTTTATCAGCCAGCTTCGCTAAAAAGCAGTGATGCACAAGCCGAGCTACAAGCACTGAATGCGGATATTATGGTGGTTGTGGCCTATGGGTTAATCCTTCCTGTTGCGGTATTAGAAGCGCCTAAGTTAGGGTGTTTAAACGTACATGGTTCAATTTTACCTAAGTGGCGAGGGGCAGCACCGATTCAAAGAGCCGTGTGGGCCGGTGATGATGAAACAGGTGTCACCATTATGCAAATGGATGAAGGGCTTGATACTGGCGACATGCTCCATATTGCTCGCATTCCCATTGCCAACACCGATACCAGCGCATCTTTGTATGAGAAATTAGCCGATTTGGGCCCTACTGCGCTTTTACACACGCTAGATAACTTAGCGTCGCTTACGCCAAGCCCGCAAGATGATGCAGACGCCACCTACGCTAAAAAGCTCTCAAAAGAAGAAGCCTTTATTGACTGGCGTGATGATGCCCAGCAGATAGAGCGCAACATCCGGGCGTTTAATCCCTGGCCTGTGGCCTGGACCACCATTGCCGATCAGAATATTAAAATTTGGGCCGCTGATGTCATCGATGACCTAGCGACAGGGAATGCGCCAGGCACTATCACCCAAGCAGATAAACACGGGATAGTTGTTGCCACGGGCCGTGGTGGTTTGCGTATTCATTCGCTGCAAATTCCCGGTAAAAAAGCCTTGCCCGCCGTAGACGTGGTTAATGCACGTAAGGCATGGTTTGAACCTGGCACTTCTCTTAACACCTTGGACGACTAGTGAAACCCACTCCCCTCCCCAAACAAAAGAACCTGCGTGCCGATTGCGCGTGGGTTATTTACCAAATTTTAGAAAATGGCAAGTCATCCAGAGACTGTTTAGAGCGCGTTCAACGACGTCACAATCCCAGAGACAATGCGTGGATTCAGGAAATGTCGTTAGGTGTCATGCGCAAGCTGCCCTTGCTACAGAATTGGCTTAGAGGGCTATTAGATAGACCCTTGAAAGGCAATAAGAAGGTGATTGAACACTTAATCTTACTTGGTTTGTATCAACTTGCTTTTTCGAGAGTAAGCCAGCATGCTGCGGTGGGCGAAACTGTTAACGCAGCGCCGTATTTAGGCGGCACCGCACTTAAAGGTTTAGTGAATGCTGTACTTCGAAATTTTGAGCGAGATGGCTTGGCAGATAAAGCCATCGACAACCCCATTATAGAAAGCGGGCTTCCGAAGTGGTTGTACAAAGCCATAGATAATGCCTATCTCGATGAAGCAGATGCCGTTCGAGAGGCAACCAATGCGATGGCACCGATTTGGTTGCGAGTAAACCAATGTAAAATTTCACGTGCCGATTTTATCGCGAACTTGGAAGACGCAGACATTGAGTTTCAGTTAAGCGAACAGCATGGCGACGGCATTTTACTTTCTAAGCGACAAGATATTACCAGTTTACCCGGCTTTCACGAAGGGCACTTTGCCGTTCAAGATGGCGCTGCCCAGATGGCTGCCCAGTACCTTGATGCACAAACCAACGAACGTGTTCTCGATTGTTGCGCAGCCCCAGGCGGCAAAACAGGGCACATTTTAGAGCGCACACCTTCCCTTGCCTATTGTCTTGCATTAGATGCTGATGCTTCCCGGTTGGCTCGGGTGCATGAAAACATGCATAGACTTGGGCATAACCCAGAGATTAAACAAGGCGATGCCTCCGACCTGTCTTCTTGGTGGGACGGCCAATACTTTGACCGCATTCTTCTCGATGCCCCTTGCTCGGCTACGGGCGTTATTCGTCGTCATCCTGATATCCGCTGGCTACGCAAAGCCAGTGACATTGACAACCTCGCTTTATTACAGCGCCGAATTCTTGATACCTTGTGGACGACATTGAAACCAGGGGGTACATTACTTTATGCAACCTGCTCTATTTTACCGCAAGAAAACTGCGAGCAAATTCAACGTTTTCTAGCGGATAATAAAGACGCAAAACTTAGCCCTATCGTTAAAACAGAAACCCCTGAGAAGCCAGGCCGACAGATTTTACCCGGCGAGCAACAAATGGATGGTTTCTATTATGCGAGGCTGGTAAAGTCGACTAGCAAATAAAAGCAATAAGGCACGTTAAATTAGATGAAAATCATCATTTTGGGCGCAGGCCAAGTAGGCGGAACACTTGCTGAAAACTTGGTTGGAGAAAAAAACGAAATTACAGTTATCGACTCCGATCCTGTTACCTTGCGTGCACTGCAAGACAGATTAGATTTACAGGTAGTTAACGGCGTAGGCTCTCATCCCGATGTACTGAGGAAAGCTGGCGCTGAAGACGCTGACATGATCATCGCGGTCACCAATAGCGATGAAAGCAATATGTTGGCTTGCCAAGTGGCCTATAGTTTATTTAAAACGCCCACCAAAATAGCCCGTGTTCGTTCAGAACAATACATCATCTATCAAGAGCAATTATACAAACAACAAGACATTCCGGTTGATCATATTATTGCGCCTGAACAACTTGTGACTAAAGCCATTAAACGCCTTATCGATTACCCTGGAGCATTACAGGTGGTTGAATTTGCGGATGGCAAAGCAAGCCTAGTCGCAGTAAAGGCATACTATGGTGGTCTTCTTGTCGGCCATGCACTTTCAGCATTAAAAGACCATATGCCCAACGTGGAAACCCGTGTGGCGGCAATTTATCGTCGCGGTCGTCCCATTCGGCCATTAGGCACCACCGTGATTGAAGCAGATGACGAAGTGTTTTTTATCGCTGCCACAAAGCACATTCGTGCCGTAATGAGTGAATTGCAAAAACTAGAGTCCAGCTATAAGCGCATAATGATTGCGGGGGGCGGACTAATTGGCGCAGGCCTGGCTAAAAAGCTTGAGCACAAACACAACGTAAAGCTGATTGAATATAGTCACGAACGCGCCAAATACCTATCTGCCCATTTAGATAAAACCATTGTATTTAGCGGCGATGCGTCTGACCCAGAGTTATTAAGTGAAGAGAACGTCGAACAGGTGGATGCCTTTATTGCGGTAACCAATGACGATGAAGCCAATATCATGTCTGCCATGCTGGCCAAACGTATGGGTGCACAAAAAGCCATGGTGTTGATACAGCGCAGCGCCTACGTAGATTTAGTGCAAGGCGGCGAAATCGATATTGCTTTTTCACCGCAACAAGCCACCATTTCTGCGCTGTTAACCCATGTTCGTCGAGGTGATATTGTCAATGTGTATTCATTGCGGCGTGGCGCAGCTGAAGCAATAGAAGCCATCGCTCATGGTGATGAAAACACCTCTAAAGTTGTTGGTCGGCAAATCAGTGATATAAAACTGCCTCCAGGTACCACCATAGGAGCAGTGGTTAGAGATGAACAAGTCATCATTGCTCACAGTGATACCAAAATAGAAGCCAACGACCACGTTATTCTGTTCTTGGTAGACAAGAAATACATCAGTGATGTAGAAAAACTCTTCCAACCAAGTGCTTTCTTTTTTGGCTAAGTGATATTCCCGCCCTAGCTACGCCAGAATGTGGGTGAGAACAGTACCAATAACGAAAATACTTCTAATCGCCCAAACACCATCCCCACCACTAAAATCCATTTACCAGGGTCGCTAACATCAGCGTAATTTGACGCCACACTGCCCAGGCCAGGGCCTAAATTGTTTAGCATTGCAGCGGTAGCGGTAAATGCGCTTAAGTTGTCTAAGCCAGTGGCAATAAGCCCTACCATCAATATCACAAACACCACAGCATAGGCTGAGAAGAACCCCCATACGGCCTCTACCACCCGATCTGGCATTGCCCGCTCCCCTAGCTTAACGGCATACACCGCTTTAGGGTGAATAAGTCTATCGACTTCTCTCTTGCCTTGTAAAAACAGTAAGCAAACTCGTACCACTTTCAAGCCACCGCCTGTTGAGCTAGCGCACCCGCCAATGAAACTGGAAAAAATAAGAAGAATAGGTAAGAAAGTAGGCCATACGGAAAAGTCGGTGGTCGCAAAACCTGCGGTGGTACTAATGGAGACCGCTTGAATCATAGCTTGGTCAAGGGCGGTTTCAGCCGACTCATAAAACCCAGACAACACCAATACCAAAAAGCAGATTAAAATAAGGGTAGCCTGAATAAAAAAGAACGCCTTAAATTCAGGATCCTTAAAATAGCCTTTTACCGAACGGCTACTTACCGCCGCATAATGCAGAGAAAAATTAAGTGCTGCAATTAGCAAAAATACCGTACACACGATGTTCACTAAGGGGCTGTTGAAATACCCTAGACTGGCGTCATGATTTGAAAAACCGCCAATGGCAACGGTAGAAAATGCATGACAGATAGCATCAAAAAGATTCATACCGGCCAACCAGTACGCGCCAGCACAAGCAATAGTAAGGCTCAGATAGATATACCAAAGGTGCTTGGCTGTATCTGCGATACGTGGCGTCATTTTGTTATCTTTCACTGGACCCGGCGTTTCCGCACGATACAGCTGCATTCCCCCCACACCAAGAATTGGCAAGATAGCCACGGCCAATACAATGATACCCATACCGCCTAACCACTGTAGTTGCTGACGGTAAAACTGCACTGAGTGTGGCAGAAAATCGATGCCTTCAATAACGGTGGCACCTGTGGTTGTTAGTCCCGAAAAGGATTCAAAAAAAGCGTCGGTAACCGACATAGAAGGCTGTTCTAATAAGATCAGAGGTATGGCCCCAACACTGGCAAGCACGGACCAAAAAAGCGCAACGATCAAGAAGCCTTCCCGCGCTCGCAGATCATGTTTTTCTAATCGATTGGGATACCACAGGGCAATGCCCCCTAGCACACATAGGAAAAACGCCAGCGTAAAAGGCAAACCACTACCATCTTGGTATATAAGTGAAACAATGGCAGGTGGTATCATTGTGACACTGAAAAGGGCAATGAGAAGCCCCAAAATACGTATAATCGCACGATAGTGCATGCTGCTTTTTGCCTTTTTGTTATTGTGTTACCCGAAGTCGTGGCGGGGATGCTGGGGCAATAAAACGCCCTAAAACCTCAACTGATTATAGGGCGTTTACCACACAAGAGAAAACCCTTGTTAAGGGTTTATTGCTATTTCATTGCCAATACGGTTTCTACCATTTTGCTGATCCCTTCATGCGCCTCACTGATTGACTGGGCTAACATGTATGCAGGCGTCGTCACTAATTTCGCTTCATTATCAACCACCACCTCGTCTACGGCGCAATTGACATGGGTAGCGCCCATGGCATTGATGCCGTTAGCGGTAGCTTCATCACTGCCTATGGTGAGTTTTACCCCTGTGTCGTAAACACTGGCGGCTAATGCCGGTGCAATACACGCATACCCCGCCGGTTTTTTCGCTTTGGCAAACGCCTGGCAAATGCGTAATACATCTTTATCGGGTTCACTATCTTGCCCCGCCACTGCAAATGTGCACAGATTTTTCGCTGCACCAAAGCCGCCAGGTAAGATTAACGCATCAAAGTCTTCAACATGACATTCCGTAACAGGTTTAATGTCGCCTCTGGCAATACGGGCAGATTCAACTAATACGTTTCGAGTCTCACCTTCGCTAACCTCTGAGGTTAAATGATTCACGACGTGCAGTTGAGGTTTATCTGGCGCGAAACATTGATAGCTTCCACCACACTGCTCAATGGCTAATAGGGTTAATACCGCTTCATGGATTTCTGCCCCATCGAATACGCCGCTGCCACTTAAAATAACCGCCACTTTTTTCATAAATGCCTCCTAGACCTTGAGCAAACTGACTTATACTATTTTTGGCTATAAAACAGTCAACGCCAGAAAAAAAATTATTAATAAACGGTGTAAGCTTGTTAATTTCTTATGCTACATTACTTGACCAACTTGGTTAAACCAAAAAAACAAGTTCACCAAGTTATCCACATTATAAGGAATGGCGAGTCGCAGGTAAGCTGTCTTCACTCTTAGCTTTCATTCCCCTATTTTTATTGCGTTAGAAGGTGATCTTTAACTTGACAAAGATCGCTTCGATCTTATTTGCTTAAACAGTAGATCACAAAGTTATCCACAGACAAGGATCGTATTATTCTTGCCTTGCTCTATGGTGATCCACCCCTGCCTATGGCATCCTTGCGGCTAATGATAAGCTGAATTAACTGCATGGCGATGACTGAAACTAAAAAGCCCCCTTTTATACTCGTTGATGGATCTTCCTATCTGTTTAGAGCCTTCCACGGACTGCCTCCCCTTACTAACTCGAAAGGCCAGGATACAGGTGCTATTTATGGCGTAGTTAATATGCTTAAAAGCCTGATAAAGCAATATAACCCCACTCACATGGCGGTGATCTTTGATGCTAAAGGCAAAACATTTCGTGACGACATTTATAAAGAATATAAAGCGAACCGCCCCCCTATGCCGGATGAACTTCGCAGTCAAATAGCCCCACTACATGCCATTATTGAAGCCATGGGTCTTCCATTGATTGTCGAGTCTGGGGTTGAAGCCGATGACGTTATCGGCACCTTGGCCTGCAGAGCCACAGCCCATGGTATTGATACACTCATCAGTACGGGCGACAAAGATATGGCTCAATTGGTGAATGAGAATGTTACGTTAATCAACACGATGACCAATCAAATTATGGACATTGAAGGGGTTAATACTAAATTTGGGATCCCCCCCGAATTGGTTATCGACTTTCTCGCACTCAAGGGGGACAAGGTTGATAACATACCGGGTGTTCCGGGTGTTGGTGATAAGAGTGCCCAAGCCTTGCTCAATGGCATAGGTGGTATTGATGCTATTTATCAAAATCTCGATAAAATCGCCGATCTGTCTTTCCGTGGTAGCAAATCCATGGCAGCGAAAATGCAAGAATACGAAGAGCAAGCGCGTCTTTCCTATACGCTTGCCACTATCAGTATCGACTTAGATTTAGATTACAAAATTGAGGCACTTCGTCCCCAAGCGCCAGACCACCAACAACTCCAATCACTTTTTGCGGAGTACGAGTTTAAGCGTTGGCATTCAGAAGTCACCGCTTTACTCAGTGGTGATAGCGCAGGAGGCCCTCAAGGCAGTAATGAGGCGTCTGATACAGTAAGTAGCGCCTCTTCTTCTCATGCTTCTTCAGGCATCCCCATTGATAAATCAGACTACGAAGTCGTGCTTGATCAAGCACAGTTTGATGAATGGGTTGAAAGACTCAACCAAGCAGCGCTGTTTGCCTTTGACACTGAAACCACTAGCTTAAATTACATGGAAGCGGAAATTGTGGGTGTTTCATTTTGTATAGAACCAGGGAAAGCGGCGTATGTTCCCGTGGCTCACGATTACCCAGATGCACCAGAACAGCTTTCCAGGGAGAAAGTGCTGGCAGCGTTAAAGCCAATTCTTACCTCGTCTACCCACATTAAGGTGGGTCAACATATTAAATACGATAAAAATGTACTGGCAAATTATGATATTACATTAAACGGCATTGGCTTTGATACTATGTTAGAAAGCTACGTACTTAACAGTACTGCCCAACGTCACGATATGGATTCGTTGGCACTGGCCTACCTTGGTCACAAAACCATTCATTTCGAAGACATCGCAGGAAAAGGTGCCAAGCAGCTTACCTTTAATCAAATTTCTCTTGATGAAGCAGGCCCTTATGCGGCAGAAGACGCCGATATTACTCTGCGTCTTCATCAAGCTATTTGGGAAAAGGTGTCTGATATTGAGCCACTCAAACAATTGCTTATTGATGTAGAGGTACCACTGGCCTGTGTCCTATCTAGAATGGAACAACAAGGTGTGCTTATTGATAGCCAGAAGCTGAATCAACAAAGCCAAGATCTCGCCACCAGAATTGCCGAGCTTGAAAAAGAGGTTCACGAAGAAGCAGGTGAAGCCTTTAATTTAGGCTCTACCAAACAACTTCAGCACATCTTGTTTGAAAAGATGGCACTTCCCATTATCAAGAAAACGCCTAAGGGTGCGCCTTCAACATCGGAAGATGTGCTTCAAGAATTGGCGCTTTCCTACCCGCTTCCTCAAAAGATTATGGAATACCGTGGTCTTACTAAGCTAAAAAATACTTACACGGATAAACTGCCGAAGATGATTAATCACCGTACCGGCAGAGTACATACGTCATACCACCAAGCCATAACGGCCACGGGGAGGCTCTCTTCAACCGACCCTAATCTACAAAATATCCCCATTCGAAATGAAGAAGGACGGCGAGTTAGGCAAGCGTTTGTCCCGCGTCCTGGCTATAAAATTGTCGCGGCGGATTACTCGCAAATTGAATTGCGAATTATGGCTCATCTATCAGCCGATGATGGGTTACTCAGTGCCTTTGCAAAAGGCGAAGATATCCATAAAGCCACCGCAAGTGAGGTATTCGGTGTTGCTTTAGACGAAGTGACAACCGAACAAAGACGAAGTGCAAAAGCCATTAACTTCGGACTTATTTATGGTATGAGTGCATTTGGCCTCGCGAAGCAGTTAAATGTACCTCGCCACGAAGCGCAAAGTTATATGGATTTGTACTTCGAGCGTTACCCTGGTGTTTTAGACTATATGGACAGCACCCGTGAAGTTGCAAAAGATAAAGGCTATGTTGAAACCGTATTTGGCCGTCGCTTATATTTACCTGATATTAAAGCCAGTAATGGCGCACGTAGAAAAGGTGCAGAGCGAGCAGCAATTAACGCCCCCATGCAAGGCACCGCAGCAGATATTATAAAGATGGCGATGATAAAGGTAGACGATTGGATTACGACTTCCTCCTCAGACGAGGTCACTATGATGATGCAAGTGCATGATGAACTTGTATTTGAAATTAAAGAAGAACACGTAGATAAACATGTGGCGACTATCGTCAAATTAATGGAAACGGCAGCAAGTTTAAATGTGCCTTTGGTAGTGGAAGCCGGTGTTGGAAGTAATTGGGATGAAGCCCATTAGATGCCATAACTGGTAATTAGATTACAGTATTGAGAACTTAATCCATTAAATTTCGTGATTTTTGGTAATTTAATTACAAAAAGGGTTACCTTTTATGGATTTTCTTGTACCCTGTGCAGTGTAGGGTACAGAGGTGAGAAAGCTGTTTTCAAACCTTTGCTTTAACCCCGACACTTTGTCGGGGTTTTTTTATGTCCGTTACATTTTGTCCACTACATCTTCGAGGGCAAATCTGTTGTGCCCCACCCAGCTTGCCTAATTCAACCTACTCTCGCAAAAATTGAATAAATCACTTTTTTTCAGATAACGTTGAACTATTTTAATTTAGCGTGCTCTATATCTACGGTTTTTATGTGTTTTCTCTCTTTAACCCCACGAGTTCGTGGGGTTTTCTTTTATGCGTCTAGCACGCTTGTGTCATCGTCTACATCACCTTTGTCTCTATCAAGCTGAAGCCAATGATTCAACACCCCTTCAAGCTCAGGTAAACCATGTCTGTTTAATGAAGAGAATGTATGTACCGTGACATCACCCATAAATGCCAGTGCCGCTTCACGGGCCATCAACAACTGGGCTTTTCGCTTACCAGACTTTAACTTATCTGCTTTTGTGAGTAGCGCTAGAACAGGAATACCTGAGTCCACCGCCCAGTGAATGAGGTCTTGGTCGAGGTCTTTAAAGGGGTGGCGAATATCCATAAGTACTACTATTCCCTTCAGTGATTTTCTTTTTTGAAGATACTCACCTAGGGATTGCTGCCATTTTTTCTTCATGGCAATAGGTACTTGTGCAAAACCGTACCCTGGTAAATCCACCAATCGGCGATCTTCCTCTAGCTCGAATATATTGATGAGCTGGGTTCTGCCCGGTGTTTTACTGGTACGCGCCAAGTTCTTTTGACGTGTCAGGGTGTTTAATGCACTGGATTTTCCAGCGTTGGAGCGACCCGCGAAAGCCACTTCAATACCGGTATCGTCTTTTAAGTGACGAATGTCCGGTGCACTGGTAAAGAATTTTGCTTTGGTGTAATACGACATCTAGACTTACCTCCACATGCGTCACAACGTCTGGTTTACAGCTTTTTAATGTTAAAACAGACTAAAAACCATAGTTTTATCATGGAATAGGTTTTTCTGACGCGTTAAATGTGTAAAATACGCATGATATCACGTATATCACGCGAGCCGTTGGATCCATTTAAGAGATTTATTATGAAAAAACTGTGTTTGTTGGTGTGTATGTCTTTAGGTTTGTCTACGTCTGTTATGGCACAAGGCGATGCTGAAGCAGGTAAAGCGAAGTCTGCTGTATGCGCAGCCTGTCATGGGCCAGATGGTAACAGCATGATTGACATGAACCCTAAGATTGCGGGTCAACATGAGAAATACCTAGTTAAACAGTTGATGGAATTCAAACTTGCATCACAAACTGGCGGTGAAGAAGGCCGTAATAATGCAGTGATGAATGGCATGGCTGCACCATTGTCAGAGCAAGACATGAAGGACCTAGCTGCTTATTTCTCTAGCCAAGATGCAAAAGCAGGTGAAACACCTGAGCAATATGTAGAAGCAGGCCGCGCACTTTACCAAGGTGGTGATGAGTCACGTGGCGTGACCGCATGTATCGCATGTCACGGACCGAAAGGGAACGGCATGGGGTTAGCAGGTTTCCCAGATATCAGTGGTCAGCACGCTACGTATACTGCCTCCCAGCTAAAGGCATTTCGTGCAGGTGAGCGTCACAACGATATGAACGGCATGATGCGTGATATCGCGATGAAACTTACCGATGAAGATATCGAAATTTTATCTAATTATATCGCGGGCTTACATTAATTAGCTCAAGATAAAAACAATCTTGTTAAATATTTGTTACCAGATCAGTTGTATTTTATAATTATTCGTGTAATCTAGCGGCTTAGTTTGTAGGCATTCGTGTAATACTACAGACGAGATAACAATATAATAATAATAAAAATCAGCATGGAAGATTTGGATAAAGCCCCACGAAGGCCAAAAACAAAAAGCGCTCTGCTAAAAAAAACAATAAGGGGAGTTGCACAACTAGGGAAGCCAGCTGCACATTGAAGTGTAAATAACGGGAGAGGTGTCATCAGACACTCATACAAAGTAAGGTGATGGTTTACCATCACCTTTTTTCTTGCCTAAAAATCATGACTCAATTACCTCGTTGCCCACTTTGCCTAACAGATACTCCAGCCGAACACTATCACCAAGATAGGAAGCGCGAGTATTTGCAATGCCCACGATGCCATTTGGTTTACGTTCACCCAAGCAACTTACCTTCAAAAGACGTAGAGAAATTAGAATACAGCTTGCATGAAAATAGCGCAGACGATGAAGGCTATGTTAGGTTTTTATCCCGCCTGCTGCACCCATTGCTGCCTTATCTTTCTAAGCAGGTTAGCGTTATTGATTTTGGCTGTGGTCCTGAACCTGTCTTAGCACAACTGATGGAACAGAAAGGTGCTGAGGTTGCACTCTACGACCCTTTTTTCGCCAACCAGCCTGAAAACCTCACTAGGCAATATCATATTATTACCTGTACCGAAGCCATCGAACACTTTCATCAGCCCCACAAAGAATGGGCGCTTTGGTTAAAAATGCTTAAACCAAACGGTATGCTCGCGATAATGACTAAACGTGTTATTGATAAAACCCGTTTTGCTCAATGGCACTATAAAAACGATCCTACCCATGTCAGTTTTTTTAGTGAAGTTACTTTTACCTATCTTGCAGAACAACACGGTTTTATTGTGGAATTTCCCAGCAATGATGTGGTTTTCATGAAGAAGGTTTAGCCTATTCGCGCTATAATAGACTTTTCTATTCACCAGATTTGATACTGTAATTTATGGGACGTTCAAAGAAATCGCGTAAAGTTGGTCTAATTGGGGTTCGTAAAGATCCTGATTTTAATCCAAGCAAACAACGCACAAGCGAAAACCCTCGCCCTAAAAAGCGCAAAGGTAGACCAGCAGGTTCTCGCCACAATGTAGAAAGCACCACCTCTTCTGGCAATAAACGCCAGGAAAATAAAGATCCGCGTCATGGCAGTAAAAAGCCTATAGCGTTGGTTAAGCAAAATGCGGCCCCTATTAATACGCCGCTACAAAAGAAGAAGTATGCGACGCCAGCTGAAGAGCTTGCCGCTCTTGAAGCCGACCAGCGATTAGCTTCCTTGCTCGATAAGCTTGACGAAGATAAGCCGCTTACCAAAGAGCAACAAGCTTATGTTGATGAGAAAATGGCGCGATATCGTATTCTTTGTGATCTGCTAGGTATTGTGGATAACGACGATGAAGACGATGAAATGGATCCTTTTGACGATTTAAACGCTATAGACATTAACGACTTCAAAAAATAGTACGGGCAGCAGTTAGACGATGATTTGGGCAGTAATTATAGCTATTGCAGCATGTATTATTATCGCGCTTGGGTTTTATGCTGGCAGATTGCTGTTTTTATTAAAGCAGCAAAATCAACGCCAGCAGCAAGTAAGAGAACAACGTATAGCGACCATCTCGGAAAGCATATTTACTATTGCAAAAGCCATGGAGCAACAACAGTGCGACCTTTCCGAAGGGGTCATTAGAATTGTTAATTTGCTAAATGCGCTTCCGGTCTCCTCGCCGATAGATTATAGCGCTCGCTATCCACAGATACATGCGCTCTTCGTCGAGGTCAGTGGGTTCGCCATCCTTGAAGCACGGCAAAAGCTAAGTAAACAGGAAAGGCGCAAACAAGATGCAGCGAGAGAACATATAGAATCTGAATATGAGTCAAAGGTGCTTGGGGAATTATCTAGCCTTAAGTCCTACTGTTGCGAGCTCTCTCCTACCCTAAAATAGCCAATGTAAAAAAGCATATGGATTCACCCCATGTGCTTTTTTAGTTTGCGGCGTTGTCACTTCTCATTAATCTCGATTTACCGACGCGCTTGCTTGCATACCTCTTCATAGCAATGGCAGTTTGTTTGATGATCATTGACCATGCCTACAGCCTGCATAAATGCGTAGCAAATGGTTTCTCCTACGAAGGTGAAGCCTCTCTTCTTTAGTGCCTTTGACATTGCTTTAGATTCGTCTGTTGACGTTGGAATCTGTTGAGGTGATGCCCATTCATTGATGATAGTTTTCCCCTTTGTGAACTGCCAAATAAAGTCGCTAAATGATGCTGTCTTTTCAATGTCTAAATAAGCTTTCGCATTTTTAACGATTGAGTGAATTTTCAATTTATTACGAACAATGCCTTTATTTTCCATGCAAGCTAACAATTCTTCCTCCGTCATCGCGGCCACGCGTTGTGGGTCGAACTGATGAAACGCTGCACGGTATGCGGGCTGCTTTTTTAAAATGGTAATCCACGACAACCCGGCTTGTTGACCATCTAAGCACAATTTTTCAAATAGCGGCTGGCTCTCTAGCTCAGGTCTGCCCCATTCATTATCGTGATAACTTTGGTATAAGGGGTCATTAGATACCCAGCTACAGCGTTGTACGACATTAGACACAGCTAAACTCCTCGTCAAGATTATGCGCTTCAAGGCGATTGTAGGCGATTTTTAACGCTTTACACCTACATACTAGGCCCCAGTAATTGTATACTATCCCACCTTTACAGAGTCAGTTAACCAATAAGCAGCGGATGTATGCAGAAATACGATATTAAAACCTTTCAAGGGTTGATCCTTGCGCTTCAGGATTATTGGGCGCGCCAGGGCTGCGTCATAATTCAGCCCCTTGATATGGAAGTTGGTGCAGGTACCTTCCACCCAATGACGTTTTTACGTTCTTTGGGGCCTGAGCCTATGAGTAGTGCTTATGTACAACCTTGCCGTCGCCCTACTGATGGTCGCTACGGTGAAAACCCTAACCGCCTTCAACATTACTATCAATTCCAGGTTATGTTGAAACCTTCTCCCGATAATATTCAAGAATTATACCTTGGCTCATTAAAAGAATTAGGTTTCGATCCGCTGGTACACGATATCCGCTTTGTAGAAGACAACTGGGAATCTCCCACACTTGGCGCATGGGGTCTGGGTTGGGAAGTTTGGCTTAACGGTATGGAAGTCACCCAGTTCACGTATTTCCAACAAGTGGGTGGTTTAGAGTGTAAACCGGTAACCGGCGAAATCACCTACGGACTTGAGCGTTTAGCGATGTACGTGCAAGGCGTAGACAGCATCTATGACCTGGTATGGACAGATGGGCCTTTAGGTAAGGTCACCTATGGTGACGTTTTCCACCAAAATGAAGTTGAGCAATCAACCTTTAATTTTGAACACGCTGATGTTCCTTCTCTCTTTCGCACATTTGATGAATGTGAACTTGCCAGTAAGAAGTTAATCGAAGAGAACTTACCTTTGCCTGCTTACGAGCAAGTAATGAAGGCATCGCATGCGTTTAACTTGCTAGATGCAAGACATGCCATTTCGGTAACCGAAAGACAGCGCTATATTCTTCGCGTAAGAACATTAGCCAAAGCCTGTGCAGAAAGTTACTTTGAAAAACGCGAAGCACTTGGCTTCCCCTTATGTAACAAGGAGGCGTAAGCGTGCGCACAGAAAATTTACTTATTGAACTAGGCACAGAAGAACTACCACCAAAGGCACTCAAGTCTTTAGGTGAGGCTTTCGCTACTCAATTTGAAGCTGCACTCACCAGTGCAGATTTAGCCTTTACCTCAGTTAACTGGTTTGCAGCCCCTCGTCGTCTTGCGGTTTATGTGTCTCAGTTAGCTGAAGGTCAATCAGACAAAACCGTGGAAAAACGTGGGCCTGCGGTATCAGCTGCCTTTGATGCAGATGGAAACCCGACCAAAGCAGCTCAAGGCTGGGCGCGTGGAAACGGCATTAATGTTGAAGACGCCGAAAGACTCGTTACCGACAAGGGTGAATGGTTGCTACATAAAGCCCATGTACCAGGCCAACCGGTAGCCGCGTTATTAGAGGGCATGCTAAATCAAGCCGTCTCTAAACTTCCTATTCCAAAGCCAATGCGTTGGGGTAACAATACCACGCAATTTATTCGCCCTGTTCATACGTTGGCGGTCATTTATGGTAGTGAAGTGGTTAATATTACTTCTCTAGGTCTCACCAGCGGCAGAACCCTTCAAGGTCATCGCTTTCATGGCGAAGCGCGATTTGAGCTTGATCATGCTGATAATTACGCAAAAGCGTTGGAAGCTCAGTATGTTATTGCCGATTTCCAAGCACGGAAAGATAAGGTTAGAGAGCAATTAGAATCTGCTGCAGCAACGCTTTCCTTAACACCAGACTTTGATGAAGCACTATTAGAAGAAATAGCGTCACTTGTTGAGTGGCCAGTGGTTATGCAAGCCAGTTTCGATAAAGGGTTTCTTGACGTCCCTAAAGAAGCGCTTATCTACACCATGAAGGACGACCAAAAATACGTCCCGCTTTTAGACGCCGATGGGAACCTTTCAAATCAGTTTCTTTTTGTGAGTAACATTGAAAGTCGCGACCCTATTCAAGTTGTCTCTGGTAATGAAAAAGTGATACGACCGCGTCTTGCAGATGCGGAGTTTTTCTTTAATAGCGACAAGAAACATAGCCTAGAAAGTCGTCTAGAAAGTTTAGACAGTGTGCTTTTTCAAAAGCAATTAGGCACCTTAAAAGAAAAATCTTCACGTATTGCCAGCTTGTCTGCTTTCATTGCAACACACATTGATGCTGATGCAACGCTAGCACAACGTGCAGGTCTGTTAGCTAAAACCGACTTAATGACCAATATGGTTATGGAATTTCCAGACGTTCAAGGTGTAATGGGTAAATACTACGCCTTGAATGATGGTGAAGACACGTTAGTTGCAGCGGCGCTATACGAACAGTATCTACCGCGCTTTGCCGGTGATGCTCTACCCTCTAATAGTGTCAGCGCGGCTGTAGCCCTTGCTGACAAGCTAGACACCCTGGTGGGCATATTTGGTATTGGCCAATTGCCAAAGGGTGATAAAGACCCCTTTGCGTTACGCCGAGCCGCTATTGGTGTTTTACGTATTATCACTGAGTTGTCTCTGCCACTAGATTTGTCTGAATTGGTAGAAAAAGCAGGTGAAGTTTACGGCGATAAGTTAACGAACAGCGAGTACAAAACACAAGTTGTTGATTTTGTTTTGGGCCGTTTCGTTGCCCTGCTACAAGATCAAAACGTAGCCATTGATGTTATTCAGGCTGTTTCTGCGCGCCGTCCGACTCGACCAGCGGATTACCTTGCCCGTGTAAATGCTGTCGCTAAATTCAAGACGTTGGATGAAGCAGAAGCACTAGCGGCTGCCAATAAGCGTGTTGCCAACATTCTCGCTAAGCAAAAAGTAGACGAATCGGTGGCTGACGTAGATAGCCGTTTGTTACAAGAAGAGGCGGAAATTGCTTTGCATAGCGCCTTAATGGAAGCGAAAGAAAAAGTTGCTGGCGCCATCGAAGCTCAAGATTACCCAGTGATCTTATCTACCCTTGCGACGCTAAGAAACACTATCGATAGTTTCTTTGACAATGTTATGGTGATGGCTGAGGATGAAGCGATTAAACTTAACCGGCTAGCTTTACTATCATTATTGAGGCAGTTATTTTTAACCACAGCTGATATTTCTTTGTTAGCTAAATCGTAAACTGAGTTTAGTCGCATAAGTGATTACCTGCGACGCAGCACAGAACGATAGGTAGAAATTAGCCCAGCAATTGTTGGGCTTTTTTATAGATGGAGTTTATGTGAAAAAGTTACTCTTAGCTGTTACAGCTACCCTTCTACTTAGCGCATGTACAAGCAGCGGTAAAATAGCGTTGCCAGAATTGCCGTCTTCATCGCCACGTATTGCAGTTGAAGATCTATATTTGCGCGGCGTATTTAATTGGTGGGAGGCAACACCCGCCTATCGCTTTAAGCAAGATGGCGTTAATTGGCACGTTAATGTGGAATTAATTGCGGATGGACAACCTTATGACTTTAAGCTGTCTGATAGCCAATGGACGCCCTCGCAAAGCTGTGGAGGCAAATATAAAGGCCAGCCTGTGATGCTAAACACTGAGGTGTATTTAACCTGTGAACAAGCCTCTGAGACGCTACAATTCACGCCCTCTAATACAGGCAACTATCGGTTCGCCATTACTGACATTGGCAGCGGCGAAATAGCTATTAAGATCACACGAGAGTAGTCGCTTCGCTTTACCCCTCTATTGTTCCGTATTCTTGAGCAGAGTTAGCGCGCTTCCTTTTTTTAGCACGCTTCATCTTTGCTCTTACTCAGCTTTTTCTTTTTTGTAGATATAAAAAAACCGACATGAAAATGTCGGTTTTTTCGTTTTAAACGTGTGAATTAGCGCCCCATAGTGAATGGCACTAAGGGGCAACACGCTTTCACTACACGTCAAGGTTCTCTACGTTAAGTGCATTGGCTTCAATGAACTCACGGCGAGGTTCTACCTGGTCGCCCATCAGAGTTGTGAATAATTGGTCACATCCAATAGCGTCTTCAATGGTAACTTGCAACATACGGCGGCTTTCAGGATCCATGGTGGTCTCCCAAAGCTGTTCTGGGTTCATCTCACCTAGCCCTTTATAGCGTTGAATGTACTGGCCACGTTTAGCTTCGTTCATCAACCATTCAAGTGCTTCTTTAAATGACTCAACAGGTTGCTTACGCTCACCACGTTGAATGTATGCGCCTTCGCCCATCATGTCATTGATTTCGAGATTCAACGTTTTCAGTCGTTGATACTCTGGAGATTCAATAAATTCATGGTCAATGATGTATTCGTAGTCGATACCGTGCATACGCATAATAATCGTGATGTAGAATTCGCTGAGTTCTGCATCTCTTCTTATTTCATAGCGATAGGTTGCACCATCCTTCTCACGCTCGGTAAGCTGTGCGACAAAGTGCTCAGCTACATTAGATAGTGTTGCCTCATCTTTTAAATCGGCTAGATTTAGCGTAGGTGTGTATAGCATGCGATATAGAATTGAAGAAGGCATTACACGTCTCATACGCGCAATCATCTTTTCAATATTCTGGTACTGCTTCACTAGATTTTCTAAACCAAGCCCTGTGATCCCTGGCGCATCCGAGCTTGTATGCAGCGAAGAGCCATCTATTGCAATAGAGGTGAGATAGTTGGTCAGCGCATCATCGTCTTTCAGATACTGTTCTTGTTTACCCTTCTTCACTTTATATAGTGGCGGCTGAGCAATATATACATAACCACGCTCAATTATTTCAGGCATTTGACGATAGAAGAAAGTTAGCAGCAGTGTACGAATGTGTGAACCATCCACGTCCGCATCAGTCATGATAATGATGCTATGGTATCTTAATTTCTCAGGATCATATTCATCCCTACCGATACCACACCCTAATGCGGTAATTAGCGTCGCCACTTCTTGTGAAGACAACATTTTATCGAAACGCGCTTTCTCTACGTTTAGAATCTTACCTTTAAGCGGAAGTATTGCTTGGTTTTTACGGTTACGACCCTGCTTAGCTGAACCGCCGGCAGAGTCACCCTCCACTATGTACAGTTCGCTGAGTGCCGGGTCTTTTTCCTGACAATCTGCGAGCTTTCCAGGAAGGCCTGCTAAGTCTAACGCGCCTTTACGACGGGTCATTTCACGGGCTTTACGTGCTGCTTCTCGCGCACGCGCTGCATCAATAATTTTGCCTGCAATTATTTTACTTTCTACTGGGTTTTCCAGTAGAAACTCTGCAAGCTTTTCATTCATCGCTGACTCTACGGCTGGTCTCACTTCTGAAGATACTAGCTTATCTTTGGTTTGAGACGAGAACTTAGGATCAGGAACTTTCACCGAAATAACGGCCGTTAAACCTTCTCGGGCATCATCCCCACTGGCGTTGGTTTTAGCCTTTTTATTTAAGCCTTCCTTTTCCATGTAGTTATTTAACGTTCGCGTTAATGCACCACGGAACCCCGCTAAGTGAGTACCACCGTCGCGCTGAGGAATATTGTTTGTGAAGCAAAAGATGTTTTCTTGGAAGCTATCGTTCCATTGCATGGCCACTTCTACTGAAATGCCATCTTCTCGCTCCGAAGCAAAATGGAACACCTTTTGATGCACGGGTGTTTTCTTTTGATTCAAATATTCCACAAATGCCTGGATACCGCCTTCATACATGAAGTGGTCTTCTTTACCGTCGCGTTCATCTTTAAGACGAATTGAAACACCAGAGTTTAGGAATGAAAGCTCGCGAAGACGTTTAGCTAAGATATCGTAGTGATATAGCGTGTTCGTGAACGTATCTTCACTAGGCCAAAAACGAATGGTAGTCCCAGTTTTTTCCGTTTCACCTACTACGGCTAATGGCTCTTGAGGCACACCATGCTTGTATTCTTGCTCATGGGTTTTACCATTTCGGCGAATACGCAATTTTAATCGGCTTGAAAGCGCATTTACTACCGATACACCTACGCCGTGTAATCCACCTGATACTTTATACGAGTTATCATCGAACTTACCGCCGGCATGGAGTACGGTCATGATAACTTCCGCTCCAGAAACGCCTTCTTCCGAATGGATTTCGGTGGGTATCCCTCGACCATCATCAGAGACAGAGACAGAACCGTCTGAATGTATTTGCACGACAATATCTGAGCAGTGCCCAGCTAGTGCTTCGTCAATTGAGTTATCGACCACCTCAAATACCATGTGGTGAAGTCCCGTACCATCATCTGTGTCACCGATATACATACCGGGACGTTTACGTACGGCGTCTAATCCTTTAAGTACTTTAATACTCGACGAGTCGTAGTTGTTCTGTTCTGACATACTAGCTTTTACTCCTCTTTCACGCTTCCATGTTCCACGTGAAACATTTTCTTTTCGTTGTATTTTTGTATAAATTCGAGTTGCGAAGATTCAATAGCAGTAACGAAAACCTGCGTATCCATAAATAACAACCCGTCAATAAATCGTTCTCGCTTTTCAGCATCTAGTTCCGCACCAACATCATCTAGCAAAAATATGCTTTTTCTATTGGTAAGCGAATTAAACAACGCAGTTTGCGCCATTTGTAACGCAGCGACAGCCATTCTCAGTTGTCCCCGCG
The DNA here is from genome assembly GCF_015767655.1 of Alteromonas sp. B31-7. Taxonomy (NCBI): domain Bacteria; kingdom Pseudomonadati; phylum Pseudomonadota; class Gammaproteobacteria; order Alteromonadales; family Alteromonadaceae; genus Alteromonas; species Alteromonas sp. B31-7. The sequence goes on along the minus strand of NZ_CP065233.1, from coordinate 4,081 downwards.
ATAGTAACTCCTGTGCATTAACCCCATTCACTTTTAACCGTACATCGGCTTTGTGAGGCCCAGAAGTGGTATGTCCCATTTTAACATCATACTCACTTTTTTTAACTAAGCTTTCTGCTAAAGAGGCGTCTTTTTCCCAACCTTTTTGATATGAAAGTACCACATCGAAGTCTGGTAGAAATTCATTAGCATAACGCTCGAAGATTGGAATGAGCGATTCCACATACGCTACGCGTTTTTTCGATAGTGCTTCAGCATTTTCAATGAAAATGTGTTCCCAATACCGATTTTCCGGACGCTGTAAATTCGCGCCTTGCTTCAACAACGCATTGCGATGTTTCAATACTTTTGTGTATTGATTGGCTAGCTTTTGAAAACCATGTTCCACGTGGAACAATCCCCAATCACAAAACTTTCGACGCTCTGAAGGCGACCCTATAATCAAATCGGTACTTTGTGGCGTAAAGAGTTGCGTGGGTACTAGGCTGACAAGTTTAGAAAGCTTAGACGAATGTTCACCGTTAATGCTGCAAAGAAAGCTATCACTTCTACTTCTTTGAAACCCCAGCTTCATTAGCACATCATTTTCATCCTTACACGATGCAAAGACACTAAACCCTTCTTCCCCATGCTGGATGACAGAGCTTGGCTTGCCAGTACGAAACGACCGCCCAAACCCTAAATAATATAAAGCCTCTATAATTGATGATTTACCACTACCATTTACTCCACGAAACACACTCAATGAAGATGAAGGTGAAAACGAAGCTGACTTTATATTACGAAAATTCGTAAGCTGGACTTGGTCCAGTTTCATGAGGAAACTCTAACTAAAACGCGAAAGTGAGCTGCAGTATGTATACAGCTCACCTTGAGACAAGAATACAAAATTAAAGACGCATTGGCATGATCACATACAAAGCCGCGTCATCAGCATTATCCTCTATTAATGCACTGGCATTAGAATCAGACAAACTGACTTTAACGGTGTCAGACCCTAGTGAGTTTAAGACATCAATAAGGTAGGCAACATTGAAACCAATCTCTAAATCGTCGCCCTGATACTGCACATCAACAATTTCTTCAGCTTCTTCCTGCTCTGGGTTATTCGCAGTAATCTTTAACTCACCTGACGCTAGATTTAGCCTCACGCCTCGGAATTTTTCATTTGAGAGAATAGCCGCACGAGAGAACGCGTCTTTTAATACCGCTTTGCTGGCAGTAATTTCTTTGTCACCATTTTGTGGAAGCACACGTCTATAATCAGGAAAACGACCATCTACAAGCTTAGAGGTGAAAATAAAGTCGTTCGAAAAAATACGGAGGTGATTTGCACCAATTTGTACTTTTATCGATTTATCATCTTCGCTAATTAAGCGAGATATTTCTAACACCCCTTTTCGCGGTATAATAACTTGGCGAGATGGCAATGAGGTTTCGTAATTAAGACGACATAAGGCTAACCGGTGACCATCAGTAGCAACAGTACGAATAACGTTTTCTTCAGTCTCTAACGACATACCGTTTAAATAATAGCGAACGTCTTGCTGCGCCATGGAAAAACTGGTGGCATCGATAAGGCGTTTCATGTCAGTGCATGATAGCTCAAACTCTACTTCGCCTTCCCAATCTTCAAGGTTAGGATAATCATTTGCCGACAACGTCGATAACGTATAGCGACCACGACCAGCACGAATGAGTGCTTTATTGCCATCTAAACTGAAATGAATATCTGTACCTTCAGATATTCCTCTAATGATGTCGAAGAGCTTTTTGGCAGGAACGGTAATTTCACCTTCAGTAAAATCACCTTCTAATTTAGCGCTTGAGATTAACTCAACCTCTAAATCGGTACCCGTTAGCCAAAGTGCGTCTTCACTCACTTTTATGAGTATGTTTGAAAGAATAGGTAAAGTATGACGGCGCTCAACGGCACCCGATACCAATTGCAGGGGTTGTAAAAACTGTTCGCGGCTTATAGAAAATTTCATCGCAGTGCTATCTCGCCTCTCAAGGTCATTTTTTACGAAGACAAAGTCCGTATGAGGTTCTTATAGTCTTCTTTTATATCATGACTTTCTTCTCTAAGCTGCTCTATTTTACGACATGCATGCAGAACCGTTGTATGGTCTCGGCCACCAAAAGCATTACCCAGTTCTGGTAAGCTATGATTGGTGAGCTCCTTCGCTAGCGCCATGGCGACTTGCCTTGGACGGGCCACACTTCGACTTCTGCGCTTAGACAAGATGTCAGCAACTTTAATCTTATAATAATCTGCGACAGTTTTCTGAATATTATCCACTGTGACTAACTTTTCTTGTAACGCCAATAAATCTCGTAACGCTTCGCGGACAAAATCTATAGTTATAGGGCGGCCAGTAAAGTTTGCATTGGCAATGACCCGGTTTAATGCGCCTTCTAATTCACGTACATTCGAACGTAGACGTTTAGCAATAAAGAAGGCAACTTCATTAGGTAGGTGAATTCTGTTCTCTGCTGCCTTGCGCATTAAAATGGCAACACGGGTTTCCAGTTCTGGTGGCTCTATAGCAATAGTTAGGCCCCAACCAAAACGAGATTTTAATCTATCCTCTACCCCATCAATTTCTTTAGGATAACGATCTGAGGTGAGTATGATTTGTTGATTACCTTCTAACAACGCATTAAAGGTATGAAAGAACTCTTCTTGCGAACGCTCTTTGTTGGCAAAAAATTGAATATCATCAATCAACAAAGCATCGACTGAACGATAAAAACGCTTAAAGTCTTCAATAGCATTATTTTGTAACGCCTTAACCATATCTTGTACAAAACGCTCAGAGTGCATATAAACAATTTTAGCGTCAGCATTGTTTGCGACTATGCCATTACCCACTGCGTGCAATAAATGAGTTTTACCTAAACCCGTACCACCATAAATAAACAGTGGATTGTATGACCCGCCCGGATTGTTAGCCACTTGCGTAGCCGCAGCACGCGCAAGCTGGTTAGATTTACCTTCTACGAAGTTATCAAACTGATAGGTTGGATTGATATTACTTTTATGCTTCATTGCTTCAGGGATCGGGATCACCTTGGGTGAAGGAGGCTGCGATCGTTGTGGTTGCACTGGTGCATGTGCTTGATGATCCCGCCTTTGATCATACTGTTGATTTTGTGGCGATCCCACATAAGGATTATGTTGCGATCGCGTAGGCGAAACACCTTGACTCTCGCTATACGAAACGGGTGCACTAGGCGCGGTAGCATGGTGACTAGCATGGCTCGAATTGCCACTGCCAGAAAACGTATTAGAGCCTGTCGTTCCGTTTGAGTTAGGCGAGCTAGCTCTGCTTCGACTTAATGACTCTCGACTCATCACTTCAAGGCGCAGTTGCGGAGCGTCGCTACCCGCAAACTCGCGAAGTAAGCCTGTAATGTTATCTAAATACTTATCCCGCACCCAATCCAATACAAAACGGTTAGGTGCATATAAGGCAACAGTCCCATCTTCTTCTTGAGAAACTAACGGCCTAATCCACATACTGAATTGCTGGGTGGGTAATTCTTGGCGAAGTCGCTCAAGACATTGGTTCCATAATGACATGGTAGGTATACAGCTCCCGTGACTCGCTAGGAAACCCACAACATAGAAAACAAGGCACCGAAATGCGCACCTTAAAGAGAACGGTGGAAATTGTGTCGGGTAGCAGCAAGAAGTTTAGTTATATGTTTTAATCGCTGTGGATTATCTTATTTTATCAACAAAAAGTAAATCCCGATCTCGATCGATCTTTGAGATCAAAATGACATATACATGATTTATAACAACTTTATTTATATTCTGTTTTCTCATTAATTTAGCATTAAACAGTATTAACATGGGGGTAATAAAGGCTTGATCTCTGCAAATCATCGCAATTCTCACACATCGAAATGAACAAATTGTGGATAAAGTGCCCACTTCAGGTGCGTTATTCACAATGCCCAGATGTCGAAATATACAAGCGATAAAAATTTCTACCCGGTTTGTTCACATTTTCTACGGAAAAAGTGGATTATCCATTGACAGCAGCCCCCGAGATCTCTAGAATTCAGCGTC